>CAVOJH010000021.1:0-966863 GCA_963696135.1 uncultured Actinomycetota bacterium | reverse complement strand
GTCCTCGTCGAGGTCCTCCAGCTGCTCGAAGTCCAGCGGCTTGCCGTCGACCATGATCGGATCCAGCCGCCCCAACGAGGTCGTGCCCGGGTCGCGCTTGAACCAGATGTTGACCCAGGCGCTGAACCGGTGCCAGGCGACCCCCATGGTGATGTGCCGGGCGATCACGATCACCCAGGTCATCGAGATGATGATCTTGATCATGGCGACCAGGAACACCAGGTTGTCCAGGGTGGCGCTGCTCAGACCCTCGAACGGGACCCCGAGGAACCAGGTGAGCGGGAAGTCCCACTTCGTGCCGGTGCCGTGGGCGTACTCGAGACCGCGCAGGATCAGCCCGCAGACCACGACCCCGAGGATGACGGCCTCGACGAAGTAGGCCTGCCAGAACGTGGAGCCGAAGAAACGGCTGCGACGGCCCTCGGTGCGGGGGTGGTTCCGCTGCCGGATGACGATCAGTCCGACGATGCCGATCAGGGTGAGCCAGGAGAAGATGTCGGCCCACCACTCGAACACGATCCAGTGCCCGATGATCGGCAGGGCGAAGGTCGGCACGAACAGCTGCCCGTACGCCGTCGCGACCAACGAGCTCAACGTGATGAAGCCGATCATCACGAACCAGTGCAGGACTCCGACCCGCTGCCATTGCAGCATCCGGGTGTGTCCCAGGGTCTCGGTGACCAGGCCCTTCCACCGCGCACCCCGCCGGTCGCTGCGGCCGACCGCCGGCCGGCCGAGCCGGATCACGGACAGCATCGAGCGGATGGCCCGAACGGCCAGCACGACGGCGACGGCGGTGATCGCCAGCGAGACGACGATCGCGACAACCTGCACGGTTCTCGGCTCCTCTGTACGGCTCTTGCACGGTCTGCACGGGGGGTCGTTCTGCTTGTGAACCTAAACCCTACTCGTCGGTAACATAGCTGTGGCGCGAGGCATCCTGGGGTGACCGTCTCTGACTTCCCGGCGTCATCCGGCCTCCGGCCCCGCTCACGCACCGACCGTTCATGACTCCCCGGCGGCAAACGGCCAACCCACCGCTCACGCACCGACCGTCCGTGACTCCAGGCGACAAAACGGCCAATCCACCCGCTCACGCACCGACCGTCCGTGACTCCCCGGCGACAACCAGCACCAGGCGCGGAACGCACGCGCCTCGAGAGCGGGATCCGACAGACCGAGCTAGTGGAAGTCGCGGGACGTGGAGCGAGCCACCGTCGCGGCGGACTGCGGCAGCACCGCCGCCAACGGGTCGAACCGATCCGCGACCAGGTTGGTCACCCCGTCGGCGTACTCGACCCGGCCGCGGATGACCAGGCCGTTGCTCTGACGGCCGATCCGGCGGTATCGCTTCCACATCGGCTCCGAGCAGACGATGTTGAGCATCCCGGTCTCGTCCTCGAGATTGAGGAAGGTGACCCCGCCGGCGGTCCCCGGGCGCTGCCGGTGGGTGACCAGGCCACCCACCCGTACCCGTCGCTGGTCATCGCCCTCACCCAACGACGCGACGGGGCGGATGCCCTGCTCCTCCAGCGCCGCCCGCAGGTGGGAGATCGGGTGCTCCCCGGGTGAGATCTTGGTCGCCCACAGATCGGCCAGGGTCAGCTCCACGTCGCTCATCCCCGGCAGCTCCGGTGGAGCGGCGTCGACCGCCGTGCCGGGCAGGGTGTCGAGGGAGTCCGCGTAGCCGGCGTTCCACAAGGCCTGCCGCCGGCTCAACCCGAACGTGTCGAACGCCCCGGCGGTGGCCAGCGCCTCGGTCTGGGCCACGGTCAGTCCGGCCCGCCGGACCACGTCGTTCATGTCCGCGTACGGCTGCCGCTCCCGCTCGGCCACGATCTTCTCGGCCAGCGTGCGACCGATCCCGTTCACCGAGGTCAGCCCCAGCCGCACCGCCGCTCCCCCGTCCCGCCGGTGCTCCGCGCTGCGGTCCGGCGCACCCCGTCGGAAGCGCTCGACCTTCGGCTGGTCGGCCGTCCGGCAGGAGTCCATTCCCCCGGGCGTGATCGTCTCGGCACCCGCCTCCGCAGCGCCCGCACGCTCGTCCAGGGACAGCCGCTCCAGGTCCGCGTCCACTCCCGACACCGCGATGTCGGGCCGCCGCACCTCCACCCCGTGCCGGCGGGCGTCGGCCACCAGGGACTGCGGGGAGTAGAACCCCATCGGCTGCGCCCGCAGCAGCCCGGCCAGGAACGCACCGGGATAGTGCAGCTTCAGCCACGAGCTCGCGTACACCAGCAGGGCGAAGCTGATCGCGTGGCTCTCGGCGAAGCCGAAGCTGGCGAACGCCTGGATCCGGGCGTAGATCTCGTCGGCCACCTCCGCGGTGATGCCGTGCATGGCCATCCCCGCGTAGAGCTTCGCCTTCAGCCGCTCGATCTTCTCCACCCCCCGCTTGGAGCCCATCGCCCGGCGCAGCAGATCGGCGTCGTCCCCGGTGCAGCCCCCGACCGCGACGGCGATCTGCATCAGCTGCTCCTGGAACAGCGGCACTCCCAGCGTCTTCTCCAGCACCGGCTTCAGCGCCTCGTGCAGGTAGGTGATCTCCTCCCGGCCGGTGGCCCGCCGGATGTAGGGATGCACCGCCCCGCCCTGGATCGGTCCGGGCCGGATCAGCGCGATCTCGATCACCAGGTCGTAGAACTTCCGCGGCTGCAACCGTGGCAGCGTGCCGACCTGGGCCCGGCTCTCCACCTGGAACACCCCGATCGAGTCGGCCCGGCAGAGCATGTCGTACACCCCGGCCTCCTCCTTGGGCAGCGACTGCAACGTCCACGTCTCGCCGAGCCGGGCGGCCACCAGATCCAGCGTGTACTGCATCGCGCTCAAGATCCCCAGCCCCAGGAAGTCGAACTTGACCAGCCCCATCCAGGCGCAGCTGTCCTTGTCCCACTGCAGCACCGTGCGGGCGTCCATCCGACCGCGCTCGATCGGGCACACCTCACCCACAGGTCGCTCGGTCAGCACCATCCCGCAGGCGTGGATGCCCAGGTGCCGCGGCGCGCCCAGCAGCTCGTCGGCGAGCTCGACGACCGGTGCTGGGATGTCGTGCTCGTTCTGCACCGGGATGGCGCCCCAGGAGTCGATCTGCTTGGACCAGGCGTCCTGCTGGCCGACGGAGTGACCGAGCGCCTTGGCCATGTCGCGGACCGCCGACTTGGGCCGGTAGCTGATCACGTTGGCCACCTGCGCGGCGTTGCGACGGCCGTACCGGCGGTAGACCTCCTGGATCACCTCCTCCCGCCGGTCGGAGTCGAAGTCGACGTCGATGTCGGGTTCCTCGTCGCGGGTCGCGGACAGGAACCGCTCGAACGGGAGACCGTAGAGAATGGGGTCGACCGCGGTGATGTAGAGCACGTAGCAGACCACCGAGTTGGCCGCGGATCCCCTGCCCTGGCAGAGGATCCCGCGTTTCCGGGCGAAGTCGACCATGTCGTGCACGATCAGGAAGTAGCCGGGGAAGTCCTTCTCCTCGATCACCGCGAGCTCCCGCTGCAACCGCTCGTACGCGATCTCGCGCCGGTCCGGGTAGAGCTCCTCCACCCCACGCCTGGTCAGCTCCCGCAGCCAGCTGATCGGAGTCTCCCCCGGCGGCACCTCGAGCTTGGGCAGCCGCGGCTTGGCCAGCCTCAGGTTGAAGGCGCACTCCTGCGCCACGGTCACGGTCTGCTCGATCACCCCGGGGTAGCGGGCGAAGATCCGGGCCATCTCCTCCCCGGACCGCAGGTGCGCCCCCGGCACCGGCAGCCAACCGTCCATCTCCGGCAGGCTGCGGCGGGCGCGTACGGCGGCCATGGCGCTGGCCAGGCGGTACTGCCGCGGCTGGGCGTAGTGCACCGCGTTGGTGGCCACCACCGGCAGGTCGTGCACGCGAGCCAGCTCCACCAGCCGGTCGTTGATCGTCGAGTCGTCGGGACGGCCGTGGTCGACCAGCTCGACCACCACCCGGTCGTGACCGAACAGCGCCGTCAGGCGGTCCAGCTCCTGGGCTGCGGCCTCCCCTCCGCCGGCGGCGAGTGCCTGGCGTACGCGACCCTTGCGGCAGCCGGTCAGGATCGTCCAGTGCCCGTCCGCGGCGGCGGCGAGCTCGTCCAGGTCGTACAGCGGGCGACCCTTCTCGTCGCCGCGCAGCTGGGCCTCGGTGATCGCCGCGGCCAGCCGGTGGTAGCCCTCGACCCCGCGAGCCAGCACCAGCAGGTGGGAGCCCTCCGGGTCGGCGACCCCGTTCTGCGGGGTCCGCAGACCCAGCGACAGCTCGGCACCGTAGATGGTGGCGAGGTCGTAGCCCTGCGCCGCCTCGGCGAACCGGGCGACGGCGTACAGCCCGTCGTGGTCGGTGATCGCCAACGCCGTCAGCCCGAGCCGGACCGCCTCCTCGATCAGGTCCTCCGGATCCGACGCCCCGTCGAGAAAGCTGAAGTTGCTGTGACTGTGCAGCTCCGCGTACGGAACGGTCGCCTGCTGCGGCGGAGAGGGCGGAGCACCGCGCTCCCGCCGACTGCGACTCCAGGGCGGGATGGGATCACCGTTGCGGTCCAGCTGCGCAGCCGGATCAGGCTCAGGAGCCAACGCCGGCCGACGCTCAGGCGACCGCCCCAACGGCGACTGGTTCAGCCGTGCCCAGTCAGGATCCAGCGGATCATCAGCACTCACCCGCCCCGACAACCGCGCCTCCAGCTCCGCCCACGGAATCGGCGGGTTGTTCCACCCCATAGCTCTTCAGCCCCCTATGACGAGTCGATCGGGCGCGCACCGACCGACTGCGGGGGGAGTCTGGTGGTGCGTCGAAGGGACCTGGACGGGCCTGGCGGGAGCGCCGGAGCCTGCGAAGGCGCGGATGGTCGTCCCGAGACGCACCACCAGACTCCCCCCGCAGACCCGCACCCGGGCGCCCGATCGACTAGTCATAGCGAGCTTCTGTCCACCATTCGCCCTGCTCCACCAGCAGCAACCAGGCGCTGCCGTCCAGACCGACAAGCTGGAAGCGCGCGACCTGCCGGGCACCGTCCGGGTCCCACCACAGCTCATCGATCGGCCACGGACCTGCCCAGGCCTGCACCCCCAGCTCCGGACCGGCCGGATCGGGACGGAACCGGGTCGGCTCCCCGATCACCAGACCGCGATCCGAGACGGCCACCGAGCGGCCGTCCTGGCCCACCACGGTCGCCGGCCGGGGAGAAGTGAAGACCCGGGTCGGCGCCGGTGGCGGGATGCTGCCCGGCCACGGCAGGGACCGCGGCCGCAGACCCTCGGCACGCTCCCCCCAGGGCACGGCCGCCTGCCGCTGCGCGGCTCCGCGACCGCCCTGCACCGACGGCGCCACGACCGCCTCGGGTCCGAGCATCCCCTGCAGCCGCGCCACCCCACGCTCCACCCGGTCGTCGGTGGCGCTGCCCCACAGTCCGTCTCCGTGGTCGCCGAGCGACTCCACCGACTCCGGCACCAGCCGGACCTCGCACACCGGCTCCGGGGCCGGATCGCTCTGCAGCTGCCAGAACACCCGGTCCACCAGGTCGGCCGAGCCGAACCAGCGGGGGTGCCCCCAGGTCCGGACACCCTGCCAGCCACGGTCACCGCGCACCTCCACGGTCACGGTGGTGCAGACCAGCCCGTGCCGACTCAGCTCGGCGACGAAGCGGTCGGCGGTCTGCCGGGTGCTGAAGACGATCGGCTCGATGGTCTCCAGGGGCGGCTCGAACGCCACCCGCTGGGTCAGCTCGAGCGGGGGACGACGTCCGGCGGCCACCCGCACGTCGGTGCCCCGGGACAGCCGGTGCAGCCAGCTGCCGTGCCGCCCGAACCTCGTCGCCACGTCACCGGCCGACAGGGCCGCGAACTCCCCCAGCCGTCGGATCCCCAACCGGCGCAGCAGACCGACCAGCTCGGTGTCCCCCAAGGCACTGATCTCCAGGTCGGCCAGGAACCGGGCCGACCCCTGCGGGGGCACCACGAACCAGCTCTGCGCCTCCGCGCGGCGAGCCGCCTGCTCGGCGGCGAACATGCCGTCGGCGATCCCGACCCGGCAGTCCCACACCCCGTACTCGACGAGCATCTCCGCGATCACCGCCGCCGCCTGCGGCTCACCGCCGTAGAACCGCCGCGGCACCGGCAACGCGCAGATCCCGGCCCGGATCGGGGTCACGGTGGCGACCAGCTGCTCGAGCCCGGACAGCACCAGCTCGTACGCCCGCAGGTCGCGCGTCTCGTTGGCGTCGACCACCGTGAGCTCGGGGCAGCGACCCACCGCATCGCGACGCCGCATCCCCCGACGGACCCCGTCGAGTCGAGCGGCGGCCGAGCAGGCCAGCACCTCGTTGGCGGCCACCACGGCGACCGGGTCGTCGGCCGACAGCTCCTCGGCCGCGATGGCCGCGACCACCGGCCAGTCCGGGCACCAGACGACCATCACCCGCGGGGTGGCGGAGCTCGACGGTGGGGGCGCCTGCACGTCCGCGCCCGCGGCGGTGGTCCTCGTCCCCACCGCCTCCGACAGGTCGGGAAGGGCATCCAGCACACTCATCCGGCGGCCACCTCACTCCCGTACGCGCTCGTCTGGTATCCGCGGGACTCGCGGCCACCGGTCTCCACCCGGACGTCCAGGTGCTGGTCGGGGAGCCACAGATCGACGGTCCGGTCCGGCACCCCACCGCCGCGCGACCGGACCGTCACCCGGCGGCTCTGCAGGTGGCCGTGGCCACGACCCAGACCCGACCAGCGGTTGTCGGTCACCCTCAGCCGGCGCTGCGGTCGCGGCCAGGCCCGATCACCGAGCTGGCCGGAGTCGACCAGCAACGCCGCATCCTTCTGCCGCAACCGGGCCAGCATCCGGGCGGCCTGCTGCTCGGATGCGACGACCGGGGGGCGCACCAGCACCAGGGAGGTCACCTCGACCAACCCGGCGGTCACGCTCAGCCAGTGCTCCCCCGGCTCGGGCACCACGATGCAGCGACCGAGGTCGACACCGAAGGCCAGTGCGGCGTCGAACCCGAACTCCGGCACCCCGACCACGGCGGTCCACTCGCCGGCCTGGGACGGACCGGCCATCAGCGACATGGCCAGACCCGGGCTGTCCAGGCTGCAGACCATCCCCGTGTGCAGACTGACGAGATCGCTCAGTCCGGGCAGCAGCGGCAGCTGCCGGGTGACCGCGGCCCCCTGCATCCGGTTGACCCGCTGACGCAGGTCGGCGATGGTGGGAGCGGCGGTCACCACTCCATATTCGAACTTTTGTTCGAGTACGTCAAGCGGGTGTCTCACGACCGCGGAGGGTCCGGATCACCAGCTGCCAGAAGACCAGAACCGCCAGCAGACTAGCCCCGACCACCACCAGTCCCAGCGGCACGGCGGTCCCCTCCCCGCCCAGACCGACCAGCGGCGCGACCAGGGCACCGGCGATGTACTGACCCAACCCGAGCAACGACGAGGCCCGCCCGGCCTGGTGCGGGTAGTCGGCCAGCGCGATCGTGGTCGCCGACGGGAACACCATCCCCACCGGGCTGACCATCACCCAGAGCGAGATCAGCAGCGGCACCAGACCCGCACCGGTGAGTGCGCTGAGCAGCACCCCGACCGACCCGAGCAGGTTCATCGCCAGACCAGCGCCGAGCAGCCGCTCCGCCGGCCACCGGCGGGCCAACCGGGCACCCACCTCCGACATCGCCATGATGCCGAGCGCGTTGACCCCGAACACGTACGAGAAACCCTGCGGCGACATCCCGTAGACCCGCTGCAGCACGAAGGTCGAGCCCGCGATGTAGGCGAACATGGCGGCCCCGGCCAGGCCGGACGAGAATGCCGCACCGAGGAACAGCCGGTCGCCGAGCAGCTCCCGGAAACCGGCGACGTTGTCCCGCAGCCCGCCGGCACTACGGCGTTCCGGCGGCAGCGACTCGGACACGCCGAGCAGACCGGCCACCACGAGCACCAGCCCGAAACCCGCCAGCACCACGAAGATCCCGCGCCAGTCCGTCACCCGCGCCAGCTGGCCGCCGACCAGCGGTGCCACCACCGGGGCCAGCCCGGAGACCAGGATCAACCGGGAGAAGACGATCAACAGGGCACGGCCCTCGTACAGGTCCCGGGCCACGGCACGCGCGATCACCAGACCGGCCGCCCCGGAGAGTCCCTGCAACAGCCGGAGCACCAACAGCACCTCGATGCTCGGAGCGAACGCGCACGCCAACGAAGTGAGCGCGTAGCAGACCAGACCGATCAGCAGCGGGCGACGACGACCGAACTGGTCCGACAGCGGACCGGCCACCAGCTGACCGACCGCCAGACCCAGCAGACAGGCAGTGATCGTCAGCTGCGCGCTGGAGGCGCCGGCGCCGAGATCGGACGCCAGCTCCGGCAGCACCGGCAGGTAGAGGTCGAGCGAGATCGGTCCGAACGTGGACAGCATCCCCAGCACCACGACGGTACGCCGCGGACGTCGATCGCGGACCACAGCGCCGGCACCGTGATCGTGATCGGTGGGCGGGTCGGTCGGGCTCGGCACGTGCTCACTGTGCCAGGGGCGGCTCCGCGGTCCACGGCGTCTCGCGCGACTGCCTGTCGACCCAGTGCACCCCTGCTCGGGTCCTGAGCTTTCCGTCAGTCGACGGATTCCGTGGCCTACCAGGACCGGCGGCGCCGTGTTTTCCGTCAGCTGACGGAAAACACGGTTCCGGGGCAGCGCGCAGGGCCGAACGCAGGCAGCAGCCCGTTACCTCGAACGCTCCCGTGAAGCAGGTCAGTCGACCGGCAACGGCGACCGATCGTTGTGCCGACTGCGGACCACCGCGTAGGTGGATTCCAGCGCCGTGATCGCCTGGTCGTACGAGCGCTGGGCGACTCCGGCGAACAGGCAGTCCACCAGGGCCAGCTGGGCGATGCGACTCGCCATCGCCCCCGTCCGGAAGGTGGTCTCCCGAGCGGCCGTGGTGAGCAGCAGGTCGGCCTGACCGGCGATCGGCGACCCGGCGAAGTTCGTGATCGCGATCGTCGTCGCCCCCCGACCGCGCGCCACCCTCATCGCGTCCACGGTGTCCAGCGTGGTGCCGGTGTGGGAGATGCCCACGGCCACGTCGCCGACCTCCAGCACGGCGGCCGAGGTGAGGGCCAGGTGAGGATCGGACCAGACGAACGAGATCTTGCCGATCCGGTGCAGCTTCTGGTGCAGGTCGGCACCGACCAGGCCGCTCGCCGCGATCCCGTAGATGTCCACCCGGCGGGCTCCCGCCACGACCTCGACGGCCTTCTCCAGCACGTCGAGATCGAGGGCCGCCGCCGTGTCGGCGATGGCGCACGCGTCGGCATGGGTGATCTTGGCGACCACGTCGGCCAGCGAGTCACCAGGGTCGATCTGGCCCGTCGTCGGGTGGCCCGGGGCATGTCCGGACTCCTCCCACTGCGCGGCCCGGGCCAACGCGATCCGGAGCTCGGGATAGCCGGCCAGCCCGATCGCACGGCAGAAGCGCAGCACGGTCGTCTCGGAGGTCTGGCAGCGCCTGGCCACCGCAGTGATCGAGCTCTCCGACACCCCGGCGGGGTCGGACAACACCAGATCGGCCACCCGCTGCTCCGCGGGTCTCAGGTTCGGCAGCGCACCGCGTACGGTGATCAAGATCGACAACGCCGGCCGCTGGGCGGTCTGCTCGCCGCCGCCGTCGTCGGTCGACGAAGACCCCTCCCGAGTCTCGACCACACCTGTCATCGCGCGCCCCCTCACAGCTCTGTGCTCGCCAGCGGTCACCGCTCGAGCGCGTGAGGCGACCGCCAGATCACTCGGTAGCGTACTGCGCGCGGGTCCGCAGATGGCGGGAAAGGAACTCGACGGTGCTCGCCCACGCCGCCGTCGACGCCGCAGCGTGGTGGAACGCCGGGTTCGGGTTGTCGAACGCGTGCCCGGCGCCGGGGTGGATCTCGAACGTGACATCGGGCTGCTCGGTCACCGCTGCCTCGATCTCGCGAACCGTCTCCATCGGGATGAACGCGTCGGCGTCGCCGAAGTGATGCAGGCTCGGCGCCCCGACCCGCGCGGCCAGCGGATGCAACTGGGGCAGCGCCGATCCGTAGTAGCTCACCAGGGCATCGACCGGCTCCTCGGCGGCCACGTTGAATGCCAGCCCTCCTCCGAAACAGAAGCCGACCGCCCCGACACCGCCGGTCACCTCGCTCATGCCCCGAGCCTGTCGTACGGCGGCGACGCCGTCGGCCACTGCGGTGTCCCAGTCAACCCGCTGCATCAGCCCCATTCCCTGCGCCAGCAGGTCATCAGCGTCCTCGTCCACGGCGACGACGCCGAGCCGCCAGTAGATCTCCGGTGCCAGCACCACATAGCCGAGGGCGGCCAGATCCGCGCAGCGACCGCGGACGTAGCGGCCCACGCCGAAGATCTCCTGGAAGACCACCACAGCGGCCCCGGTCCCGCCCGGCGGCAACCACAGCTGAGTCGGCATCGGTCCGTCGTCGGTGGCGATCTCGATCCGGCGGTCGGCCACGTGGTCGACGGCGGTCGGTTCAGCGTTCTCGGTCATGATCTCGAACCTATCCGGCGGTTCCTCACCGACGTCGGCAACTACGCTGGAGTCGAGCCGAGGAGGGCCGATGAACGACTGGGATCCCGCGCACTACGGCCGGTACGCCGACGAGCGATCGCGACCGTACGGCGACCTGGTCGCAAGGATCGGTGCCGATCGTCCGCGCCGGGTGGTGGACCTCGGCTGTGGCTCCGGCGAGCTGACGGCGTCGCTGAGCCGGTTCTGGCCGAGCGCCGAGATCGTCGGTGTCGACTCCTCTCCCGCCATGATCGAGAAGGCTCGCACCATCAAGGGTGTCGACGACCTCCGGTTCCTGGAACGAGATCTCCGGGAGTGGCGCCCCGACCCCGGCACCGACGTGGTGATCAGCAACGCCGCCCTGCAGTGGGTGCCCGACCACCGCGACCTGCTGCCGGGATTCGTGGAACGACTGGCCCCGGCTGGGTGGATCGCGTTCCAGGTGCCCGGCAACTTCGACGAGCCGAGTCACGTCCTGCTGCGCGAGCTGGCGGCCACCGCGCCGTACGCCGAGCACACCGCCGGCGTGCTCCGGCCGTCATCGGCCGAGCCTGCCGAGTACCTCGCCGACCTGACTGCACTCGGCTGCGCTGTCGACGTCTGGGAGACGACCTACCTGCACGTGCTCACCGGCGAAGACCCTGTCTTCACCTGGATCTCCGCCACCGGCGCGAGACCGGTTCTGCAGTCGCTGCCCGACGCCCTGCGGGAGACGTTCGAGGCCGATTACAAGGAGCGCCTCCGAGAGGCCTACCCCGCGCGGCCGTACGGGACGGTGCTGCCGTTCCGGAGGATCTTCGTGGTGGGCCACCGGGATCCCTCGTGATCTTCGCCACACGTGCATCCGGGACGGGCGACTGGCATGAATCGGTTCAGTTACAGGGATACGGGTTGACGCTGACCCCCCTCGGCCCCGACGATGCAGGCGACTTCCTGGCCGCGCTCGGGTCGCCCACGGAGGCGTGCGAGGTGCTGGCTCACCTGACCTATCCCCCACCGGTCGACGTCGTCGCCGCGACCAAGATCATCACGGCCGCAGTCGATGATCATGACCGGATCGCGTACGCGCAACGGCTGACCGCCACCGATGAGCTGGTGGGTACCACCTCCTACTACGAGATCAACCCAACCCTTCGTGCGTTGGCGATCGGGCACACCTGGGTAGCGCGCCGGCACTGGCGGACCTTCGTCAACACCGCCTCGAAGTTGATCATGCTCGAGCGCGCCTTCGACGGGTTGGGGGCGGAGCGCATGGTCTGGCACACCGACATCCGCAACGTCCGCTCCCAGGCCGCGATCGCCCGTCTCGGCGCCGTCCGAGAGGGGGTGCTGCGCCACCACCGCATCCGCCGGGACGGGTCGTGGCGCGACACCGTGCAGTTCTCGATGCTCAGTGCCGAGTGGCCACAGGCCCGGGACCGGCTGTTGTCACGCCTCGCGTACCCACTCTGACCAGGGGGTTTGCGGGCGGTTGCGGACGGCGTAGGCTCCGGCCATGAGCAGCTTGGCGGTGGAGAGGAACGACGCGCGCTCCCGATACGAAGGTCGACACGACGGCGAGCTGGTCAGCCTCGTGGACTACGTGCTGCGCGGCGACACCATGATCGTCATCCACACGGGGACCGAGCACCGCTGGCGCGGCAAGGGCTATGCGGCCCAGGTCACCCAGGCGGCACTGGACGACGCGCGCACCCGCGGTCTGCACGTCGTGGCCCGCTGCCCGTTCACCGCCGACTTCATCTCCTCCCACCCGGCCTACGCCGACCTGATGGAGGGCAACAGCCGCGCCAGATAGGCAGTGTTGTCCTCGCTCGTTGCTCACTGCGCTCCACCGACTCCGTCTTCCCTCCTCACTCGCAGACGGAAGAACATGTCCGCTCGCTCGTCGGTCCAGACGGAGTCCGTCGCTTCGCTCGCGGTCACTCGCGAGGGGCCAGCCGCGTCCTCTCGTCACTGACCCACAGTCCCACCAAGCCCCGGAAGTGCCCCAGGAACCGCTCCCGCTCGTTCTCGGGATAGGTCGCGGTCACGGTGTCCACCAGCATCTGGTCGAAGTGCGGTGAGGACACCCACTCCAGCACGATGTCGTCGATGTCGGGCAGGGCGGACGCGCAGAACTCGTGGTAGCGCTCGGTGTCGAAGTGCTCGTCGGCCAGCCGCTGGTAGTGCCCGAGCTTGGTGCCGTAGTCCAGGTCGGGATCGTCGGCGATGGCGAACCAGGGCGTCGGATCGACATGCAGCTTCGCTTTGCGGCCGGTTGCGGCGCAGAAGGCCGCCCACTTGACCAGTGCGCGCATGGCCCAGGGGAAGTAGTAGTGCAGCGAGGTGACCGCCACGTCCGGGCAGGCGTTGGCGTAGTCGATCGGCAGCACCGTGTCGCCCTGCACGAGCATCTCGCAGGAGTTGAACTCCCAGCGGAAGAAGGCGTTCACGGTCTGGGCGATGGTGATCGCCTCCTGGCCCGCGGCCGGTGACAGGAAGTCGTAGTCGACGGCGTACCGGTCGTGCATCGGCTCGTCGGGTCGGAAGTGCATCACCATCGTCTCCGGACCGATGGTCAGGGCGCGGGCGAACACGTCGTACGGCTCGACGGACTTCTGCAGGTGCATCAGCATCTCGCCGGACTCGTCGTACGCCGCGATCAGGGCCTTCTCGTCCTTGATCCGCGACACCCCGCGCCAGCCGCCACCGTCGAACGGCTTCATGAACAGCGGGTAGCCCATCTCGGCGGCGATGCTGGGCAGGTCGAAGGCGTCGTTGTAGTTCTGCGAGGTGTAGGCCCACCGGGTGTTGTCGACCGGGTTCTTGTACGGCACCAGGACGGTGTCGGGCACGTGCATGCCGAGGCGCATCAGCGCGCAGTAGGCGGCGTGCTTCTCCAGCGACTGGAACGTGAACGGCGAGTTCATCAGGTACACGTCGTCCATCAGGGCGACCTTCTTCAGCCACTCGCGTGGGTGGTAGTACCAGTAGGCGAGGCGATCGATCACCAACGTGTGGCGGGCCGGATCTCGCAGGTTGAACGGGGAGATGTGCACCCGCTCGGTGTCGAGGGTGTGGGACTGGTTGGCGTACGAGAAGGCTCCCACCCGCTCGACGATCGCCTCGAAGGCCCGCGGCCAGTCCTCCTCCGCGCCGAGCAGCAGACCGATCAGATGACGGGTGTCGGACACCGCGACTCCTCTCCTAGATGAACGTTCGTGCGCGAGAACTGCAGGGGGCGTAGGACGGGACCTCAGCAGAAGCGTGGCAGATGGTGCGCGAGCTGCTGCTGCCACCACTCCCAGTCGTGGCTGACGTCGAAGCCCCACAGGTCGAGCTCGCAGCGGATGCCCTTCTCCTGCACGAGCTGAGCCAGCTTCACGGTCGAGGGCAACGACCCGGTCGGATGGGTCTCCCAGGCTCCCTGGCCGACCACCAGCAGCACCGACAGCTGCTTGCGCAGCCACTCGAGGTGGTCACCGTACAGGTTGGGGACGTAGTCGGTCGGGTTGGCGAAGTAGGTCGCATCGCCACGGTCGCCCCAGGAGCGCCAGGTCATCACGTCGTAGTTGCCGGACAGGCCGATCGCCAGCGGGGCCAGGTCGGCGCGCTGGAAAGCGAAGTGCACCGCGTGGTAGGCACCCATGCTGCAGCCGGTGGTGATCAGCTCGGCGCCGGCGGTGGTGTCGGCGTGGATGTAGGGCACCACGGTGTGGGTGAGCCAGCGGGTGTAGACCTCGTGCCGCAAGGCCCGCTCCTCGATCGGCAGTCCCTTGTCCGACCAGGTGTCCGCGTCGAGCGAGTCCACGCAGTACAGCTTCACCCGGCCGGCGTTGACCAGGTCGGCGACGGCCCCGACCATGCCGTTGTTCTCGAAGTCCCAGGCCCGACCGGCCTCGGAGGGGAACACCAGCACCGGACGGCCGTAGTGCCCGTACGTGATGATGTGCATCTCCCGGTCGATCCCGCTTCCCAACGGTGTCTCGATCTGATGGCGCCTCACCCCCTCATCCAAGTGGAAGGGGGGCGCGGGGACAAGGGTTGACATCTCCGCGGCGGGTCCGGAGTGAAACCGACACCGTCGGGCGACGCCCCGGTGAGGTCCGGGGGCGGTTGGTGACCGGATGGCAGGATGGCCGGGATGTTCGGCTCAGGAAATGACAGACGCGGTGACGATCGCCGGTACGGGTCTCGCGTGCGGGGACGATGGGCGCTCGGTGGACTTCTTGCCATCGTGCTGCTGCTGTCCGGTTGCACCGGGGGGCTACCCACCCCCACCGGCGATGACCCGGAACGGGCGGCGACCGAGCTGGCTGCGGGGCTGAGCAAGAAGGACCTGAAGCCGGTCGAGTTCGTGGCCGCCGCGAGCACGGACGTGGATGCGTCGTTCCAGACCCTCGTCCGCGGCATGGGCCCGCTGACGCCCGCCGTCAGCGTCGGCGAGGTCGACCGTTCGGGGTCGGCGGCCACGGCCACCCTCGACGTCGCGTGGACGTTCCCGGGCGTGCCGCAGAAGTGGACGTACTCCACCACCGCGCAGCTCCAGAACGACGCCGGACGCTGGAAGACGGCCTGGCAGGCCTCGATCGTCGAGCCTCAGCTGAACGGGTCGAACCGGCTCAGCCAGCGACGGGTGACGGCCGACCGCGGCGAGGTGCTGGGTGAGGACGACGACGTGATCGCCAAGCTGCGACCGGTGGTGCGGATCGGGATCGACAAGTCCGTGGTCGACGGCGACGCGGCCACCGCCGCGGCGACGAAGCTCGCGAAGCTCGTCGACATCAACGCGGCCACGTACGCCAAGAAGGTGGCCGCCGCCGGCGATGACGCCTTCGTCGAGGCGATCACCTATCGCGAGACCGACGACGCCCGACCCGCCAACTCCGAGGTGTTCGCGATCAAGGGCGCGCTTCCGATCCAGAGCGAGCAGATGCTGGCGCCCACCCGGGACTTCGCCCGGCCCATCCTCGGTACCGTCGGACAGGCGACCAAGGAGATCGTGGACGACTCCGACGGCGCGGTGGTAGCCGGCGATGAGGTGGGCCTGTCCGGGCTGCAGAAGCGGTACGACAGCACCCTTCGCGGTACGCCGGGAGTCCAGGTGCGACTGCTGCCGTTGACCTCGAGCTCCTCCTCGGCGTCACCGTCGCCTTCCGGTTCGACGGCCGGATCGGCCACTCCGGCACCCTCTGCCAGCCCGAGCGGGAGCGCCAGCCCGGCGCCCGCCGGTCACGGTGTTCGAGGCCAAGCCGGTCGCCGGCAAGGACCTGCGTCTGACGCTCAACGTCTATCTCCAGCAGCTCGCTGAGAAGACCCTCGCCGACACCACGCCGGCGAGTGCCATCGTGGCGATCCGCCCCTCCACCGGAGCCGTGCTGGCCGCCGCGAACGGCTCGGGGAACAAGGACCAGAACCTGGCCACCGCCGGTCAGGCCGCCCCCGGCTCGACCTTCAAGGTGGTATCGGCCCTCGCGCTGCTGCGGGCGGGGCTGAAACCGTCCTCGGAGGTGAAGTGTCCGGAGACGATCACCGTCGACGGGCGTCGCTTCAAGAACTACAGCGACTACCCCAGCAGCCAGCTCGGCACCATCACCCTGAAGACCGCCCTCGCCCAGTCCTGCAACACCGCGTTCATCGGCTCACGGACCAAGCTGGACGACGGTGACCTGGCCCAGGCGGCTGCTTCGCTCGGCGTCGGTGCGGACTACGACACCGGCTTCCCGTCCTTCTTCGGGAAGGTGCCCGACGACGCCTCCGGCACCGGTGGTGCCGCGGCCATGATCGGCCAGGGAACGGTCCTCTCCTCCCCCATGGCGATGGCCGCGGTCGCCGCCTCGGTCAGCGGCGGTCGAACGATCATCCCGGTGCTGGTCGACGGCGAGGCCGCCAAGACCACCGCTGCGCCACTGACCGCAGCCGAGGCGGCGTCTCTGCGGTCGATGATGCGGGCGGTCGTCACCGAGGGCAGCGGCCGGAGCCTGGCCGAGCTGCCCGGGCCGAACGTGATCGCGAAGACCGGCACGGCCGAGTACGGCAACGATGACCCCCTGAAGACCCACGCCTGGATGATCGCCGCTCAGGGAGATCTCGCCGTCGCCGTCTTCGTCAACACCGGGCAGTCGGGGTCGAAGACCGCCGGTCCGCTGCTGAAGGAGTTCTTGGAAGGGGCTCGCTGAGTCGGCTGGCGGGAGCAGCTGTCCAGGAGGGTGGTCACCGACGCACCACCGCCCGCCACCCCTCGTCATCGGAGATCACGAGTCCGACGTCCTCCAGAGCACTGAGCTGGGCCAGCGCGGTGGGCACCGAGACACCAGCCGCCAGGGCGATCTCACCCGCGCCGACCCGGCGCCGGGCCGGCACTGCCTCGTACACCGACAGCCGTACGGGATCGAGGACGTCGGTCTCGCGGACCGGTCCGTGGGGGATCGGCAGTGTCGCCTGACCGGTCTCCGAGACGAGCTCGAGAACCTCGGCGGCGTTGCTGACCAGCACCGCCTGGCCGTTGCGAACCATCAGGTGGGGAGCAGCCGACATCGCTGACTCGACCGATCCCGGCACCGCCATCAGCACCCGCCCGCAACCGAGCGCCCAGCTGGCCGTGTTGCGCGCGCCCGAGCGGAGGGCCGCCTCCACCACGACCGTGCCCACGCTCATCGCGGCGATCAGGCGGTTGCGGGCCAGGAAGCGGACGCGGCTCGGATGGGTGCCCGGGGCGAGCTCGGAGACGATCAGCCCGTGCTCGCCCACCCAGTCGAACAGCTTCCGATTTCCCTGTGGGTAGGCAACATCGACCCCGTTCGCGACCACGGCGATCGTCGGTCCCGCCGCCGCGAGCGCTCCCTGATGGGCGGCGGTGTCGATGCCGTACGCGCCGCCGGACACGACCGTGAAGCCCGCCTCGGCCAGCTCCGCTCCCAGATCGGTCGCGACCGTCGTACCGTAGGGGGTCGCCGTCCGCGATCCGACGATCGCCACCGACCGTTCTGCCAGCTGCGAGAGGTGCCCCGGTCCGCGCAGCCAGAGCCCGAACGGCACACCGCCGCGTCGTTGCACCTCGTCGCAGTAGCGCAGATCCCCGAGGCGTTCCGGCCATTCCTCGTCGCCCGGCACCACGAACCGAGCCCGGCTCCGGGCGGCCCGGGCCAGCACCCGATCGAGGTCGAGGGCCGCGGCCCGCTCGGCCAGTCCCTCGCCGAACCGTCCGTCGCACACCTGCTGCCACGCTGCCGAGGCTCCGGAGACGGCGGTGACCTCGGCCACCGCTGGCTCCCCGCCCTCGATCACGCTGCTCAGGGCCAGGCGTGTGGCTCGGTCGGTCGGAATCGCCGCCATGGTCGTCGGAGCCGCTTCGAGGCTCCCGGTCCGATCCGAGGTCGGCACTCTGGCTTCACTGTTCGACGCTGTCATGACACCTCTCGAACGGTCGTTCTCGCTCCGAGCTGATCGCCCTGCCGCATGGCCAGCGCGATACCGATCTCGTCGACGCCCGGCTTCTCCTTGCCGGCGAGGTCCGCGATCGTCCAGCTCACGCGCCACGCCTTGTCGATCCCGCGTGGGGTCAGGAGTCCTCGTTCCGCCGCCCGGTCCAGCAGATGCAGACCGTCCGGCAGCGGTAGATGGTGGCGGAGGTAGGCGCCAGTGACCTCGCTGTTGGCGTGCCAGCCGGTCCCGGCCAGCCGGCGTTCCTGACGGTTGCGAGCCTGCTCGACCCGGGCGGCCACCGAAGCGCTCGGTTCACCCTGGGCGAGGGTGGCTTTCAGCTGGTGCCGCTTCAACGGCCGGAAGTGCTGAGTGATGTCCACCCGGTCGCGGATCGGTGCCGACAGCTTCGCTGTGTAGCGCCGGACCG
The DNA here is from genome assembly GCA_963696135.1 of uncultured Actinomycetota bacterium. Lineage (GTDB taxonomy): Bacteria > Actinomycetota > Actinomycetes > Propionibacteriales > Propionibacteriaceae > Microlunatus. The sequence continues at coordinate 948,494 of CAVOJH010000021.1, read as the reverse complement.
CCATCGGTGGGCACAGGCACGATGCCCCGACCAGGCCGGACTGGCCACACGGGCAGGGGTTCGCGGCCATCACCAGCTGGAACCTGGCCGGATAGCGCGTCAGCCCGTGGCTGCGGTTCAGGTTGATCACGCCGGACTCCAACGGCACCCGCAGGGCCTCCAGCACCTTCACCGAGAACTCCGGGGCCTCGTCCAGGAAGAGCACTCCGCGATGCGCGCACGACACGGCGCCCGGCCGGGCAAGGCCCGGTCCGCCACCGACGATGCTCGCCATCGACGCCGAGTGGTGCGGCTCGGCGTACGGGGGACGACGCACGAGTCCGTCCGACAGATCGAAGCCGGCCAGCGAGTGCACCGCCGAGACCTCCAGCGCCTCGCCGATGGTGAGGTCGGGCAACAGTCCGGGAAGTCGTGCCGCGAGCATGGTCTTGCCCACGCCCGGTGGGCCGGTGAAGAGCACGTGATGGCGACCCGCCGCCGCCACCTCGATCGCCCACTTGGCCTCCAGCTGACCGGCCACATCGGCGAGGTCCAGGGCCAGGTCGGTGCCGAGCCGCTGGGTGGTGGGCGCCAGATCAACCGGGTCGTCATCCGGCACTGGCTCGTGCTGGAGCACGGCGATCAGCTGAGCCAGCGAGGCGACGCCGAGCACCTCGATGCCGTCGACGAGCTGGGCTTCCCCGGCCTGGCGATACGGCACGATCACGCGCCGGAACCCGGCCTGCGCGGCTGCCAACGTGGCCGGCAGCACACCCCGGACGGGGCGGACACGCCCGTCAAGACCCAGCTCCCCGAGCAGCACGGTGTCCCGCAGCTCGACCGCCTTCACCACGTCGGCCGCCGCCAGCACCGCCGTCACGATGGCCAGGTCGTAGCCGCTCCCCTGCTTCGGCAAGGTCGCCGGCGAGAGGTTGATCGTCAGCAGAGTGTTCGGCCAGGTCTGTTGGCTGCTGTGCACGGCCGCCTTGCAGCGGTCCCGAGCCTCGTACAGCGAGGTGTCCGGTAGTCCGACCAGGATGGTGCGCGGCAGCCCGGGACCGGTGTGGGCTTCCACCTCGACGATCCGACCGTCGAGTCCGACCAGAGCCACCGCGTACGCACACGCGAGACTCATTGGTCGCCGATCCCGGTGACGTGCACGAGCACGGGCTTCTGGTCGTGTTGCAGCAGCACCCCGATGGCGTCCAGCCGCATCCCGTCGACCTGCAGGCTGTGCTGGCTCATCCACTCCGCCGCGAGCTGGCGAAGCCGCCGGACCTTGGCGCGCGTGATGGACTCCAGCGGGTCGCCGTAGTTGCGCCCCGTGCGGCATTTCACCTCGCAGAACACGACCGTCCGCCGACCGTCGCTGCGGTCAAGTGCGACCACGTCCAGCTCTCCCCAGCGGCAGGACCAGTTGCGGTCCAGGATCTCCAGACCCTGCTGCTCCAGCTCGAGCGCGGCCAGAGCCTCCCCCATCGCACCGATCTCATTGCGCGTCCGTCGCACCGTCACGTCGACCTCCATCCCTCATCTCCACACTGGGGACGCCGGCACGAAATGACCGGGGTGATCTGGAATCTGTGGATGACGGAATCGGCTCGTCGAATCTGTGGATAACCCTTCAGGAGCCGGTGTCACCGGTCCGACAGCGGACGAGCCTGCGTGGGCGGCTGACGTGTCGGCTAGCGCGGGGTGCCACCAGCGGCCGGACAGGGCAGCCGGCCCGCGCGATCACGCCGCGGAGCCACCACCGACACCCTCTCCTGTGCGACCAGCCCCCGCATGCCACCGCGGAGCCACCAACGGCCGACCCGCACGGCAGCTCGCGTACCGAATCCCACCGCCGAGCCACCAACGGCCGACCCGCACGGCAGCTCGCGTACCGAATCCCACCGCCGAGCCACCAACGGCCGACCCGCACGGCAGCTCGCGTACCGAATCCCACCGCCGAGCCACCAACGGCCGACCCGCACGGCAGCTCGCGTACCGAATCCCACCGCCGAGCCACCAACGGCCGACCCGCACGGCAGCTTGCGAGCCGGATCCCACCACGGAGCCACCAGCGGCAGCGCCCCAGGCGGGAGAAGCAACCGGATCCCACCGCCGAGCCACCAACGGTCAACCCGAGCGGCCCAACCAACACCGGAACCCACCGGCGAGCCACCACCGGCTCAGCGGCCGGCGCAGCCAGAACCGGCCCACCAGCCGATCAGCCGGGTTTGGGCACCTCGAGGTCGCTGTGCGCGATCTCCTCGATGGAGACGTCGCGGAAGGTCAGGACCTTGGCGCTCTTCACGAAGCGGGCCGGACGATACATGTCCCAGACCCAGGCGTCGGCCATCGAGACCTCGTAGTACACGTCGCCGCCTTCAGAGCGGACCTTCAGATCCACTGCGTTGCACAGGTAGAAACGACGTTCGGTCTCCACCGCGTAGGTGAAGATGCCGACCACGTCCTTGTACTCGCGGTAGAGCTGCAGCTCCAGCTCGCTCTCGTACTGCTCCAGGTCTTCCGCGCTCACACCTGTCCCTGCACTTTCCTCATGACGTCTCGACTCTAACGCCGCGGCCCTCGACACTAGCCGTCCGGGACACGTTCTCGAATCGCATCCGGTGCGTGGCTGACGGCCCGTGGGCATCCAGACGTTCCTGGTGCAGGGGCGTGCAGTAGCCCTTGTGGATCTTGAACTCGTACGCCGGGTAGACCTCGTCCAGCTCGCACATGATCCGGTCCCGGGTCACCTTGGCGATGATCGACGCCGCGGCGACGCAGGCCGCGACCCGGTCGCCCTTCCAGACCGCCAGACCGGGCACCCCGAGACCGTCCACGGGGAACCCGTCGGTGAGCGCGTACGTGGGCCGCACGTCCAACCGGTGAAGTGCTCGCCGCAGGGCCTCGACGTTGGCGACGTGCATACCGAGCCGGTCGCACTCCCCCGGCTCGATGACCACCACCGACCAGGCGATCGCCTTGCGGGTGATCTCGGCGTACGCGCGCTCACGCTGGGCCGCGGACAGCAGCTTGGAGTCACGGAGCAGGCTGATCGGTCGGGACTTCGAGTCCGCCAGGATCGCCGCGGCAGCCACCAGCGGTCCCGCACAGGCGCCGCGGCCTGCCTCGTCGGCGCCGGCCACCGGGGCCAGTCCCACGCGGGACAGCGCCCGCTCGTAGCCGTACAGGCCGCTGTCGCGTCGGACCCGGATCGTCGGCGTGCTGGTCGTCATCGTCTCGGCCGTCAACAGGTCACGTCGTCGGGTTTGATCACCGCCTGAGCCGCAGCAGGCTCGGTCGGTGCCGGTACGGTCGCGAACGTGGCGGGTCGGTGCAGGATCTGGGCGCGACTGAACGGTGCGGCGATGGCGATGGCCGGCCCCACCACCTTGTCCAGCGGGACGAAGGCGACGGAGCCCTTCGGCCCGTCCAGGGACAGATCGGACAGGTGGCAGCGGGAGTCGGCGCTCAGGTCCCGGTGGTCCCCCATCATGAAGAGCCGTCCGGCGGGCACGGTGACGTCGAACGTGATGTCGGACGGTGCGACCTGGATGCCGTCCGGGTCGGTGTACAGGTAGCTGGTCTCGTCCAGCGGCTTGCCGTTGACAGTGATCCGTCCGTCGGCGTCGCAGCAGACCACCCGGTCGCCCGGCATCCCGATCACCCGCTTGATCAGGTGCTCGGGGCTGCTGGCCGTGGGGAACCCGATGAACTCGAGCAGGGTGTCCAACGGACCGGGCTCGCCGGTCGGTTCACTGTCCAACCAGCCACCGGGATCCTCGAAGACCGCGACGTCGCCCCGCTGCACGTCGGTGATCTTCTGGACCACGACGCGATCGCCGATCAGCAGAGTGTTCTCCATCGACTCCGACGGGATGATGAACATCTGGCCCACGAAGGCCCGTAGCAGGGAGGACACCACCAGCGCGCCGATCACGACGATCAACAGCTCGCGGGCGAACGAACCGAATCGACTCCCGCCGCGTCGCTTCTGGGTGGCCGTGTCGCCGCTCACCGACTCTCCCTCGTCTCGATCCACACGCCCCGTCGCGGTGGCGAAGCGGGCCGGCTCAACAGCTGGCCTCCGGTCCGGCCTTGACCACGGGCCGAGCAGGTGCCGGCTCGACGGCAACCGGGACGCCAGCGTACGTCGCGGGAACGCCCAGGCGGTGCGCATCGCCGACGGGCCAGGCGACCGCGATCGCCCGACCGACCACCAGGTCCAGGGGGACGAAGGCGTTCTCGCCCTTCTCCTGCCCGGGAGCGGTGTCGTTGAGGTGACAGCGGGAGTCCCGGCTGGCTGCGCGGTTGTCCCCGAGGACGAAGATCCGGTCCGCCGGCACCACCACGTCGAAGCGGATCTTGGACGGATCCGCGACCACCCCGTCGGGCGAGCGGAAGAGATAGGACGTCTCATCCAGCGGAACGTCGTTCACGGTGATCCGCCCTTGAGCGTCACAGCAGACGACATGATCACCGGGCATCCCGACGGCCCGCTTGATCAGGTGCTCGGTGCTGGTGTCGGGCAGCACACCCACGAACTCCAGGGTCTGGCCCACCGGCCCCCGCTCGGTCGGGACGACCCCGCTCAGCCAACCACCGGGGTTGGCGAACACGACCACCTGGCCGCGCTCGACCGAGCTCAGCTTCTCGACCACGACCCGGTCGTCGATCTGCAGCGTGTTCTGCATCGAGATGGACGGGATGATGAACATCTGCCCGACGAAGCCCCGCAGCAGCGACGCCACGATCACCGCGCCGATGACCACGGCCAGCAGCTCACGGACGAACGCGCCGGCGTGCTGGCCGAAGGACTGGCGACCCTTGGACGGCAAGATCGACGGGTCGTTGTCCGGATCGGACACGGTCTCGGGACTCACCGGGGTGTCACGGGCACGCCGAGCACCGCGGTCGTTCACCATGTCGTGCCCTTCAGTCCCGGGGTCGCCCCGTCAGCTGCTCCCAGGCGACCACTCGGAGCATGCCGTCCGTGGGGTCACCACGCACGGCTACGCGTCAGCGGTCGCGCTTCTCCTTGATCTTCGCAGCCTTGCCGCGCAGACCACGGAGGTAGTACAGCTTGGCGCGGCGCACGTCGCCGTGACGCTCGACCTCGATCTTGTCGATGATCGGGCTGTGCAGCGGGAAGGTCCGCTCCACCCCGACGCCGAAGCTCACCTTGCGGACGGTGAAGGACTGGCGGATGCCGTCACCCGTACGGGAGATGACCACGCCGGCGAAGACCTGGATCCGGGACCGGTTGCCCTCGACGACCTTCACGTGCACCTTGACGGAGTCACCGGGTCGGAAGGCGGGGATGTCATCCCGCAGGGACTGGGAATCGATCGCGTCGATCAGCTTGCTCATGTTGTTTCCTCGCCAGTGCCGTAGGTCACCGAGTCGTCTGGAGTTCCAATGGGCCCACGGTCCTGAACGAACCCCCCACGGCAGGAGTCACGACCAGTAGGCAACCCGAGTAAGTCTGCCACACGGGACCGTACGGGCAGAAATCGTTGTGCTCGGGCTCCTGTGGTGCGGGTTCGCGGTCTGGTCTGGGGGTGGCGTCTCGGACGACCATCCGCCCTCGCGAGCTCGGGCTCCCGCCAGGCGCGTCCAGGTCCTTCGACACCACCCCCAGACCAGACCGCTCGTGCCTCACGATCCGGGTTCGGATTCTGCTCGTACGGGTGGGTGTGGCCGACCGGCTCGGGGTGCCCACTGTGTTCCGAGGGCTGGAACGAGGTGCAGCGCCACGCGGACGGGTTCGAGGGGGAGCTGCGGTCGGGTCGACAGGCGCTGAACATTCCGTCATCTGGCGGAATGTGGCGCCTTGAACGGGATGGATGCCTTCACAGTCCGTCGACTGACGGAAAACTCAGATCCCTAGCCCCGCCTGCAGCCCAGTAGTCGGATCAGGTCTGCGGCGTGAGGGTGGCGGGTGAGGTGGAGAGGTCGAGGCGGGCGGTCAGGTGGAGGTCGGCGAGGAACGGTTCGTCGTGGCTGATGACCAGCAGGGCGCCCTGGTAGGCGTTCAGGGCGGCGGTCAGCTGGGCCACGCTGTCCAGGTCGAGGTTGTTGGTCGGCTCGTCGAGGATCAGCAGCTGAGGGGCCGGTTCGGCGAGCAGCAGGGCGGCCAGGCTGGCGCGGAAGCGTTCGCCGCCGGACAGGGTGCCGACCGGCCGGACGACGGTCTCGGCGTCCAGCAGGAAGCGAGCCAGCTCGGCGCGCAGCGTGTTGTCGTCGGCGGTCGGGGCCAGCCGGGCGACGCCGGCGAGCACGGTGTCGGCGTCGTTCAGCACGGTCAGTCGCTGCGGCAGCAGCCGGGTCGGCACCCGGAGGTCGACCTGGCCCGCCACTGCCGGGATGGCACCGACCACGGTGTCGATCAGGGTCGTCTTGCCGGACCCGTTCGGTCCGACCACCGCGACGCGATCCGGGCCGCGCAGGTGGACGTCGACCCGAGCGCCGTTGCGGAGCACCACGTCGTCCAGCCGCAGCACGTCACGTCCCGCCGGGATCGCGGTGCGGCGCAGGTCGATCCGGATCACGTCGTCGTCGCGGACCAGCTCCTCGGCCTCCTCCAGCCGGCTCCGGGCTTCGGCCACGTCACCCTCGTGCCCGCCCTTCAGCTTGCCGGCCGACACCTGGGCGGCGCGCTTCTTCGCCCCGGCCACGATCGGCGGGATGTTGCCGGCCTGCGACTTGGCGAACCGCTGACGACGGTCGAGCTTGATCCGCATCTCCGCCAGCTCGCGCTGCTGCCGCTTGAGGTCGCCCTCGGCACTGCGGACGGCTCGCTGCGCGGCGTCCTGCTCGACGGCGAGCGCCTCGACGTAGGCGGAGTAGGTGCCGCCGAACACCCGCAGCTCACCGTCGCGGAGCTCGGCGATGTCGTCGACGGTCTCCAGCAGCTCGCGGTCGTGGCTGACCAGGATGAGGGGGCCGCGCCACCGGCGGACCGCCTCGGTCAGCAGCCCCCGGGCCCGTCGGTCCAGGTTGTTGGTGGGCTCGTCGAGCAGCAGCACGTCGGGTTCGGCGAGCAGCAGCCCGGCCAACGCGAGCAGGACGGCCTCGCCGCCGGAGACCGTACCGATCCGCCGGGTCGGATCGAGGTCGTCGAAGCCCAACCGCTCGATGGTGGCCGTCATCTCCCCCTCGAGGTCCCAGCGATCTCCTATCGCCTCGAAGTCGTCGGGGGTGCCCTCGCCGGCGGTCACCCGGTCGAGGGCCCGCAGCCGGTCCTCGACGCCGAGCACGTCGGCGATCGTGCGGTCGGCCTGCAGGACCAGGTGCTGAGGCAGGTACGCGATCCGCTCTGGCCCCGAGACCGAACCGGCGGTGGGTGTGAGCTCACCGGCCAGGATCTGCAGCAGGGTGGACTTGCCGGTGCCGTTGCGACCCACCAGGCCGGTGACCCCATCGGGGAAGCTGGCGTCGAGATCGGCGAAGACGGGCTCACCGTTCGGCCAGTCGAAACGGAGATGGTGACAGACGAGGGACGGCATCGAGTGCTCCAGGAGTCGGGGGTGACGGGAGAGCAGCGGGTCCGCAACGGGACACGGCACTGCTCGGCAGGGTCAGCGACTCACAGGGACACGGGCGTCTACCTCTCGACGGGAACGAGGACCAGGCTAGTCGGCTCGCGGGCGTGGGTTCAACCCGTATCCCGTAGACACGCGCGACCCGCAGACCTGCACCTCGTAGCACTCGTACGGGCTGAGGATGGACCCATCAGGTGGTCCGCAGGGGCATCCTGGTGTCAGCACACCGATGAGAGGACGCCCCATGGCCGACCAGTCTCCCGCCCGGACGGCGGTCGCCAGGAGCAGCGCACGCAGGGCGTTGACGGTGGCGGGCACCCTCGCGGCGGTCCTCCTGGCCGCGTGCGGCACCCCCTCAGCGACGCCGCCCGACGGCGGCAACGGCTCCCCCACACCCGCCGGCTCGGCCTCGGGCGGACCCAGTCAGGATCCGGGCAGCCCTGGCCCGGGCAGCACGACCCCGGTGACACCCGGCCGTTCGGTGACCGCCGCCAACCTGCTGACGACGGAGGAGATCTACCTGGATCCCGCGTACCAGACCGCGGTGGAGACGCCAGACGGCGTGGGGCGCCCCACCAACGAGAGCTATGTCTGCCTGCCCGCCGACGGGCTGGCCTCGCTGGGCGCCACGGCGATGGTCACCCGGAACTTCGGTTACAAGGTCACCGACTCCGAGCTCGATCCGTATCCGAAGAGCCCGTTGAAGAACCAACCGATCATCTACACCCAGGCACTGCAGTTCGCCGACGCCACCGCGGCCACCGCGGCGCGCGAGAAGTACGCCAGCTGGATCAAGGCGTGCCCGAACACGCTCGTGCAGAAGGGCTACTCGGTCGACACCGGCCAGAGCCTGAAGGAGAAGGCGATCCGCGTCGACGGTGGCAAGGCCAACGCGGGCATGGTGGCGTACGTGAAACCCGGCGCCACCAACGCCGAGCTGCTCTACTGGGAGAGCGCCGGTGTCACGCAGATCAAGGATCGCCTGATGTTCACCGTCAGCCTGAGCTGGGGCGAGGACAGCCCCGGCACCTTCGACGACAGCGACGGCGACTTCATCAACCCCCAGCTGATCCTGATCGAGGAGAGTGGCATCGCCCTCGCCAGATAGACCTCAGGTCTGAGGATTGAGCAGCGCGCCCAGCAGGTCCCGGTTGAGCCGGGAGATGGTCTCCAGCGGGATCCCCTTCGGGCACACCGCGGTGCACTCACCGATGTTGGTGCAGCCGCCGAAACCCTCCTCGTCGTGGGTGGCGACCATGCCGACCACCCGAGCCTTGCGCTCCGGCTGACCCTGCGGCAGCAGACCGAGGTGGGTGACCTTGGCTGCGGTGAACAGCATCGCCGAGCCGTTGGGGCAGGCCGCCACGCACGCTCCGCAGCCGATGCAGGTGGCCGCATCGAAAGCGTGATCGGCGGCCGCCTTGGGCACCGGCGCCGCATGGGCGTCGGGAGCCGTGCCGGTCGGCGCCGAGATGAAGCCACCGGACTGGATGATCCGGTCGAAGGCCGACCGGTCCACGACGAGGTCCTTGACCACGGGGAAGGGGTCCGCCCGCCAGGGCTCGATGTCGATCACGTCACCATCGGAGAACGAGCGCATGTGCAGCTGGCAGGTGGTGGTCTGCACCGGCGAGTCACCCCGGCCGTGCGGCACACCGTTGATCACCACACCGCACATTCCGCAGATGCCCTCGCGGCAGTCGCTGTCGAAGGCGATCGGATCCGAACCCTCCATGGTCAACCGCTCGTTGAGCACATCGAGCATCTCCAGGAAGGACATGTGCTCGCTCACGTCGGGGACGTCGTACGACACCATCTTCCCGGCGTCCTTCGGTCCGGCCTGGCGCCACACTCTGACCGTGATCTTCACTGATTTCCCTCCTGGCTCGCGCTCGATGCGCGCCCGATGACGCTGTCTTCCTCATTCGCTCGCGGAGGCAAAGCGTGTCCGCTCGACTCATTCGTCATGACAGCGTCGGCGCTCCCATCGCTTGTGCTCACCAGGAGGATTCTCACTTGTAGCTCCGCTGCTTCATCTCGACGTACTCGTACACCAAGGGCTCCTTGTGCAGGATCGGCTTGCCGCCTTCGCCTCCGAACTCCCAGGCCGACACGTGCGCGTACTCGTCGTCGTGCCGCAGCGCCTCGCCGTCCTCGGTCTGCGACTCGGCGCGGAAGTGCCCACCACACGATTCGCGTCTCACCAGCGCATCGATGCACATGAGCTCGCCGAGCTCGATGAAGTCGGCCACGCGACCGGCGCGCTCCAGGGCCTGGTTGAGCTCCTCGTTGGTGCCGAGCACGCGCACGTCGGACCAGAACTCCTGCTTGAGCTCGCGGATCCGGGTGATCGCCTTGCGCAGGCCCTCCTCGGTCCGCTCCATGCCGCAGTAGTCCCACATGATGTGACCGAGCTCCTTGTGGAAGGAGTCGACCGTCCGGGATCCGTTGATGGACAGGAACTTCTCGATCCGACCCTTGACCGAGGCGACCGCCTCCGCCGCCGCCGGGTGGGAGTCGTCGATCTTCTCGAACGGACCAGCCGCCAGGTAGTCGTTGATGGTGTTCGGCAGCACGAAGTAGCCGTCGGCCAGACCCTGCATCAGCGCACTCGCACCGAGCCGGTTCGCCCCGTGGTCGGAGAAGTTGGCCTCGCCGGTGACGTACAGGCCGGGGATCGAGGACTGCAGGTCGTAGTCGACCCAGAGCCCGCCCATCGTGTAGTGCACGGCCGGGTAGATCCGCATCGGCGTCTCGTACGGGTTCTCGCCGGTGATCTGGGCGTACATGTCGAAGAGGTTGCCGTACTTGGCCTCGACGGCCTTGCGCCCGAGTCGACCGATCGCGTCGGCGAAGTCCAGGTAGACACCGAGACCCCCCGGCCCGACCCCGCGGCCCTCGTCGCAGACGTTCTTGGCGGCGCGGGACGCGATGTCACGGGGCACCAGGTTGCCGAAGGCCGGGTAGATCCGCTCCAGGTAGTAGTCGCGGTCGGCCTCGGGGATCTCAGGGGCGGGGCGCTTGTCCTCGCCCGACTTCGGCACCCAGATGCGGCCGTCGTTGCGCAGCGACTCACTCATCAGCGTCAGCTTGGACTGGTACTCCCCCGACACCGGGATGCAGGTGGGGTGGATCTGGGTGTAACAGGGGTTGGCGAAGTAGGCGCCCTTGCGGTGGGCCCGCCAGGTGGCGGTGACGTTGCAGCCCATCGCGTTGGTGGAAAGGAAGAACACGTTGCCGTAGCCGCCGGAGGCGAGCACCACGGCGTCGGCGTAGTGGGTCTCGATCTCCCCGGACACCATGTCGCGGATGACGACACCGCGGGCCTTGCCGTCGGCCACGATCAGCTCGAGCATCTCGTGCCGGGTGTGCATCGCGACCGTGCCGGCGGCGATCTGGCGTTCCAGAGCCTGGTACGCGCCGATCAGCAGCTGCTGACCGGTCTGGCCACGGGCGTAGAAGGTGCGCGACACCTGCACGCCGCCGAAGGAGCGGTTGTCGAGCAGACCGCCGTACTCACGGGCGAACGGGACGCCCTGGGCGACGCACTGGTCGATGATCTCCACGCTGGTCTGGGCCAGCCGGTAGACGTTGGACTCCCGGGCACGGAAGTCGCCGCCCTTCACGGTGTCGTAGAAGAGTCGGTAGATGGAGTCGCCGTCGTTGCGGTAGTTCTTGGCCGCGTTGATCCCACCCTGGGCGGCGATCGAGTGCGCCCGCCGCGGCGAGTCCTGGTAGCAGAAGCTGGTGACCTGGTAGCCGGCCTCGCCGAGCGTGGCCGCCGCCGAGGCACCGGCCAGACCGGTCCCGATGATGATCACCGAGAGCTTGCGGCGGTTGGCCGGGTTGACCAGCTTGGCGTTGAAGCGTCGCTCGTCCCAGCGCTTCTCGATGGGCCCGGCGGGCGCCTTGGTGTCGGCGATGTCCTCGCCCTCGAGGTAGACCGAGTCGGCGTCGACCGAGTTGATCACGTCACTCATCAGCTGACCACTCCGAACAGGATCGAGTAGGGAACGAGCAGGAAGCCACCGGTGATCACGATCGCCACCACATAGGCGAGCAGGTTCAACCGACGGCGGGTGGTGGCACTGGTGTTGGCGCCGAGCGTGGTCAGGGCGCTCCACACGCCGTGCCGCAGGTGGAAGCCGACCGCCAGCAGCGCGATCGTGTAGATGACCACCAACCACCAGATCTGGAAGCCGTTGACCAGCCGGTCGTACGGGCTGGCGGATGCCCCTCCGGGCGCCACCACGTTCCAGGTGAGGTGCAGCAGGTGATAGACGATGAACAAGATGATGATGATGCCGCCCCACCGCAGGGTGAAGGAGGCGTACGACCGCTGCACACCGCGCTTGGCCTTGCTGCTGGCATAGCGGGACGTCCCGCCGCGGGCCTTGCGGTCCCGCTTCCAGAGCGTCACCGCCGAGTAGACGTGCGCGACGATCGCCACCAGGAGCACGATCCGGATGATCCAGAGGGCACCCCCGTACGGGAGGATCGGCTCGCCCAGGGTGCGCAGGTGGTGCGCGTAGTCGTCGAAGGCCTCCTGGCCCGCGAAGACCTTGAGGTTGCCGTACATGTGCGCCAGCAGGTAGCCGATCATGATCAACCCGCTGACGGCCATCATGGCCTTCATCGCCACAGTCGACCGAGCCGCCTGCTGCGACCGGGTCAGGGAGGTAGTCGCCACAACGTCACCCTAGATCCAACTTGCCGCTCAACACAGGTAAGGCCACCCTGCCTACTGGTGTTTTCCGCGTGAGTTCCCGGCCCGGGTGGCCGATCTCACACAGGCGCTGCAGCGGTTGCACCGAGGGCTGTGCTGCTGGCCACACAATGGCGGTATGCGCGTCGACCTGCTCGGACCGCTGGAGGTCACAGTGGCCGGCCAGCGACGACCGGTCGCCGGTGGTCGGCTCCGGGCGCTGCTCGTCCGGTTGGCTGTGGCCGAGGGCCGCCTGGTCTCGTCGGCCGAGCTGATCGACTCCGTCTGGGAGGACGACCCGCCGGGCGGCGGCGCCAACGCCCTGCAGTCATTGGTCTCCCGGCTGCGGCGGGCCCTCGGCGACTCTGAAGCACTGATCCAGGACGCCTCCGGCTACCGCCTCGCCGTGACCCGGACCGATCTGGACAGCGGGCGGTTCACCGATCTGGTCCGCTCCGGCCAGCGACACCTGCACGACGCGGAACCTGCCGCGGCCGTCGCCGCCTTCGACCAGGCGCTCGCGCTGTGGCGTGGAGAGCCGCTCGCCGACGCCGGCGGAGCCAGCTACGCCGTCGGCGTGCGCGCCGGTTGGGAGTCGATCCGGGTCCGGGCCGAGGAGGATCGCCTCACCGGCCTGCTCGGTGCCGCCCGGTTCTCCGACGCCGTCACCGACGCCACCAGCCTGTTGGCGGAGCGCCCCCTGGACGAGCGGGTCTGGGCGACGCTGCTTCGTGGGCTGGCCGGGGAGGGCCGCACGTCGGAGGCCCTGGCGGCGTACGGAACGGTTCGGGAGCGACTGCGTGACGCGCTGGGCAGCGACCCCGGTCCGGAGCTGCAGGGAATGCACCTGAGCCTGCTCCGCGGTCAGCCGATCAGCCCGGTCGTCCGGGGCGGTGCCGGCACCGGCACCGGCACCGGCACCGAAGCAGCCTCGGACCCTGATGCGCGGCCGACGCCGGTCCCCCGGCGGAGCAACCTGCGGGCCGCCCTGACCAGCTTCGTCGGTCGCGACGACGACCTCGATCGGGTGCTCGCCGCCGTCCACCGCCACCGGCTCACCACGCTGATCGGGGCGGGCGGATCGGGCAAGACCCGCCTCGCCGTCGAGGCTGCCCACCGCTGGGTGGACGCACACGAGGAACCCGCCTGGCTGATCGAGCTCGCCCCCGTGACCGACCCGGACGATCTGGCGGCCACCCTGCTGGGGGTGCTGGTCGGCCGCGACGCCCGGGTGACCGAGCGCGCCGATCGGTTCGGCCAGGACGCGCGGGATCGCCTGCTCGACCGGCTGCGCGAGGCGCCCTGCCTGCTGGTGATGGACAACTGCGAGCACCTGATCGACCCGGTGGCCCGGCTGATCGACGACATCCTGGCCACCGCGCCGGGCGTCCGGGTGCTGGCGACCAGTCGAGAGCTCCTCGGTCTCACCGGGGAGGTGCTCTGCGCCCTCGCGCCGTTGCCGCTGCCGTCCGAGGACGTGGTTCTGAGCGACGCGCCGGGCTACCCGGCGGTGCGCCTCTGGCTGGACCGAGCGGCCGCCGTGCGACCCGACTTCCGACTGGATGACGCGACTCTTCGCTCGGTCGTCGAGATCGTCCGCCGCCTCGACGGCCTGCCGCTGGCGATCGAGCTGGCGGCGGCTCGCCTCCGGGTGCTGCCGGTGGCCGACATCGCTCGACGCCTGTCCGATCGCTTCCGGCTGCTCACCGGTGGCAATCGGACCAGCCTGCCCCGGCACCGGACCCTGCGGGCCGTGGTCGAGTGGAGCTGGGACCTGCTCACCGATCCCGAGCGTCTGCTGGCCGAGCGCCTCGCCGTGTTCCCGGCCGGTGCCGACGCCGCCAGTGCCGCCGCGGTCTGCGGCGATCCCCGGCTGCCGAGCGGTGACGTCGAGCCGCTGCTGACGTGGCTGGTGGACAAGTCGTTGCTGCAGGCCGAATCGGCCGAGCTGGCCGGGGTGACCGAGGTGCGCTACCGGATGCTGGAGACGCTGCGCGAGTACGGGATCGAGCGGCTGGCCGAGCGCGACGAGCTGCCCGCCGCCCGGCTCGCCCATGCCGAGCACTACGCCGCGGTCGTGATCGACTGTGAGCCGATCCTGCGCAGCCGTGGCCAGCTGAGCGCCCTGGCCCGCCTCGCCGTCGAGCGTGACAACGTCTCGGCGGCCCTGCGCTACCTGGCCGACGCCGGCCGGGGAGAACAGGCCCTGACGATGCTGCTCGCGCTGGCCTGGTACTGGTCGGTGCTGGACAACAACACGGAGATGGCGACCTGGGCGGGCCTGGTCCTCGACGTCAACGCGGGCTCCGACCGACCCGACCTCGCGTACGCCCGGGCGGCCCTGGCAATGGCCGACGTACGGGACGCACCCGAGCTGGAACGACCAAGCTGGGACACGATGCGCGACCGCCTGTCCGAGGTGGCCGAGGAGCTGTGGGCGGCCCCCGACCCGCCCTTCCCGGGTCTGGAGGTGCTCCGTTGCATGGTGGCGTCCTTCGCCGGCCAGGTCGACCGGGCCGAGGAGATGTTCGACCGGGCCGCCGCCTCACCGGACGGCTGGGTGCGGGCGGCCGTCCGCGCCAGTGCCGCGAACCTGTACGAGAACGCGGGCGACCTCGCCCGGATGCGGACCGCCCTGGAGCTCGCCCACACCGACTTCGTGGTCATCGGCGATCGCTGGGGGCTGTCCACGACGCTGATCGCCCGCGGCCAGCTCGCGACCCTCGACGGACGACTGGAGGACGCCCTGCGTGACTTCCGGGAGGCGCAGGGTCACATCCGTGCGCTGGGCTCGACCGAGGACGAGATCTATCTGCACATCCTGCTGGCCGACCTGCTGATGCGGAGCGGAGAGTTCGAGGCCGCCCGCGACGAGCTCGACGCGCTGTCGGCGGTCGGCCACACGGGGATCGACTCCGAGCGGACCCTGTTCGCCGCCTCCGCGGTAGTGATGATCGAGTGGTACACCGATCACCGGGACCGGGCGGTCGAGCTGGCCGGTCAGGTGCGCTCGGACCTCGCGCAGCGAGACGCGTCCGCTGCGATGCTGGGACACCTCCAGGGCGTGATCCTCGCCTCGACCGGACTCATCGCGGCCCTCGCGGGCGATCTGGACCAGGCCCAGCAGGATCTGCTGATCGCGTACCCGGCGGCGATCCAGACCCAGGACCAACCGATCGTGGCCACGGTGGGCAAGGCGGTGGCCGGCTGGCTGGCCGCCCGGGGTCGCCTGGCCGAGAGTGCCACCGCCCTGGGCGCCGCGGCCGTGATCCGCGGCGCCGACGACTGGACCGACCGGGCTGTGGCCGCCCTGGTCGCGTTGCTCCGCGACGGTCTGGGCGACGGTTTGGGCGACGGGTTCGATGACGCGTACGCGACGGGTCGGACCCTGGACCGGGTCGAAGCGCAGCTGCGGATCGACCCGGCCCGCTACCCCTGAGCGAGAGCGGTGTGCGGCTCAGGCCCGCTTGCGGTAGCCCCAGAGCGCCAGCGGCACGAAGACGACCAGCAGCACCGCCATCCAGCCCAGGGTCCAGGCCAGGTCGGTCCCGTACGCGCCACCGAGCATCAGGGCCCGTACGGTCGAGACCAGGTGCGAGATCGGGTTGACGTGGACGAAGGCCTGCAGCCAGCCGGGCATCGTGTCGGTCGGGACGAAGGTGTTGCTGCCGAAGCTCAACGGGAGCACGATCAGGAAGCCGATGGCCTGCACCGAGCCGGAGGTCCGCGCGACCATCCCGACGAACACCGAGATCCAGCAGAAGCAGAGCGCGAACGCGATGCACAGTCCCATGGCCGCGAGCGCCTGCGTCGGTCCGGTCTGCACCCGGAACCCCATCAGGTAGCCGGCACCCATGGTGACCACGCACAGCGTGAGGTAGCGCGCGACGTCGGCGACCACGGCCCCGACCAGCGGGACCGAGCGGCCGATCGGCAGCGACCGGAACCGGTCGAAGATGCCCTTCTCGATGTCGGTGTTCAGGTTGGTGCCGAGGGCGATGCCGGCCATGGCGATGGTCTGACCGAGGATGCCGGGGAGCAGGAACTGCAGGTACTGCTGCTGGGAGCCGTCGGGGGCGATGGCGCCGCCGAAGATGTAGGTGAACATCGCCAGGAAGATCACCGGTTGGACGGTGACGTCGATCAGGGCCTCGGGTGTCCGCCAGGTCTTGATCAGACTGCGCTTGGCGATCACGAGGACGTGTCGGAGATAGCCGAGGGTGCTGCCCGCGGCGGGGCCCTCCGGCGCCGCCGGTGGGGCCGGCCGGGGCTGGTGCCGGACGGTCGTGGATCCGAGGGTGTGGGTGGCGCTCATGCTGCCTGACCTTCCGTGCTGAGGGGGCCCACCGTGCTGGTGCTGGCCTGGTCGTCGCCCGCGCGGCGACCGGTGAGGGTGAGGAAGACCTCGTCGAGGCTGGGCAGGTGCAGGGAGAGCTCGGTCACGCCGATCCCCTCCTGACCCAGCCGCTGGATGGCTCGCGGCAGGGCCTCCTCGCCGGAAACGGCGACCGAGAGCTGGTTGCGTCCGGAGGGCTCCGGCACGCCGGAGCCGATCTCGGCCAGGATGCTCGCGACGTCGTCGAGCCGGGTCGCATCGGCCGGGCGGACCGCGATCTGCTGACCACCGACCACCCGCTTCAGGCCTTCCGGGGTGTCATGGGCGATCACCCGGCCGTGGTTGATGACGCTGATCTCGTCGGCCAGGGCATCGGCCTCGTCGAGGTACTGGGTGGTCAGCAGCACGGTCGATCCCTCGGTGACGAGGTTGCGGATCACGTCCCACATGTCTTCGCGCTTGGCCGGGTCGAGTCCGGTGGTCGGCTCGTCCAGGAAGATCACCGCCGGACGGCCGACGAGACCCGCGGCCAGGTCGAGGCGCCGACGCATTCCGCCGGAGTAGGTCTTGGCCATCTTCCCGGCGGCGTCGGCGAGATCGAACCAGGCCAGCAGCTCCGCGGCGCGGGACTTGGCCTGGCGGGTGCTCAGGTTGAGCAGCTGGCCGATCATGACCAAGTTCTGGGTGCCGGTGAGATCCTCGTCGACCGAGGCGTACTGACCGGTCAGGCCGATGGTGTTGCGGACCTGCTGCGGCTCGCTCATCACGTCGAATCCGCCGACGCGGGCGCTGCCCGCGTCCGCCTGCAGCAGCGTGGCCAGCACGCGGACGGCGGTGGTCTTACCGGCGCCGTTGGGGCCGAGGACGCCCAGGACGGTTCCCTCGCGGGCAGCGAGATCGACCCCGTCCAGGGCCTGGGTGGTGCCGAACCGCTTCTTGAGTCCGGTCGCTTCGATCACGTTCATGGCCCCCAGCGTGCGACCGGCCGCTGGCACGCCGCGCACACGCCGCTGTCACCGCGGCCCGGCCGGTCTCAGCCGCGCACGCGCTCCATCACCACGATCGGCACCGCCCCGCGGACCTGTTCGGCCACGACGCGGTAGCCGCGACGGGTGTAGAAGGCCTGGTTGAACGCGCTCAGCGCTCCGGTGACCAGCACCGAGCGGGGGGTCGCGGGTGGGGCGAGGTCCTCGATCAGATCCAGCAGCCGACGACCGAGGCCGCCGCCCTGCAGGTCCGGGGCCACCATCAACCGGCCGATGAACCAGCTGTCGTCGGCCTCGCGACGGCCGAACACCGATCCGATCAGCCGTCCGTCGCGCCGGGCGACCAGACAGGTGGCGTCGGCGATGAGCTGCTCGACCGCGGCCAGGTCGTCGGTCAGCGGTGGGAAGTCGAACGAGTCATGGAGTCGGCCCTCGGTGACGTAGGCCGCCCGCTGCAAGGTCAGGAGCTCACCTGCGTCGGCGGCCACGGCTGGGCCGATGACGACCTCGGCGCTCTCGCCGGGCACGTGCGGCAACAGGTCGGGACGCCGCTCCCTGGTCAGCTCCAGAGCCTGGTCCCGGCGCCAGGCAGCGATCTGACCGTGGTGGCCGGAGAAGAGCACCTCAGGGACGTCCAGTCCACGCCAGGACGGCGGTTTGGTGTAGATCGGGTACTCCAGCAGCCGGTCGTGGCCGGCGGAGTGCGATTCCTCCGACAGTGACTCCGGGTTGCCGATCACGCCGGGCAGCAGCCGGACGACGGCCTCGATCACGACCAGGGCAGCGGCCTCGCCGCCGTTCAGCACGTAGTCGCCGAGGCTGATCTCGTCGACCCGCACCCGGGTCCGGGCGTACGGCACCACCCGGGCGTCGATGCCCTCGTAGCGACCGCAGGCCAGGATCAGGTGCTGCTCACCGGCGAGCTCGTCGGCGAGGGCCTGGTCGAACCGTCGGCCGGACGGGGTGAACACGATCAACCGCGGTCCGGCGTCGTCGTGGACGGGCTCGGGAACCAGGGTGTCCAGGCACTCCCCCCACGGCTCCGGTCGCATCACCATGCCGGCGCCGCCGCCGTACGGGGTGTCGTCGACGGTCCGGTGCCGGTCGTGGGTCCAGTCCCGGAGGTCGTGCACACCGAGCTCGACGGTGCCACGCTCGATCGCCCGCCCGACCAGCGACAGGTGCAGCGGAGCCAGGTAGTCGGGAAACAGCGTGACGACGTCGACCCGCATCACAGGTCCAGATCGGTCAGCAGACCCGGCACGTCGGCCAGCCGTACGGTGCCGGCGGCCAGATCGACCTCGGGAACCAGAGCCTGGACGAAAGGCACCAACCGGACGTCGTCGTCGGTGCGGATCTCGAGCATGTCCTGCTCGGGGAGGTGGACGACTTCGGCGACCCGGCCGATCTCTGTTCCGGCAGCGTCCAGCACCCTCAGACCGGTGAGCTGTCGGTCGTAGTACTCCTCGTCGTCGTCCGGCCGCGCGGTGGCGTCGACGTCGACCACGAGCACCGTGCCGCGAAGGGTCTCCACGGCCGTGCGATCCGGGTAGCCCAGAAAGCGGAGCAGCAACCGGCCGCTGTGGTCACGCACGTTCTCGACGGTGAGCTCCAGGCCGCCGCCCTCACGGCGCAGAACGGCCCCGGGAGCGAAGCGTCGCTCCGGCTCATCGGTCCGGACGTCGATACCGACCTCGCCCTTGATGCCGTGGGCTCGGCCGACGATGCCGACGATCACCTCGACGGTGTCACTCACGCTTCCTCCGATCTCCCCGGCCGGGCTGGCGCGGAGCGCTCACGGTGTCGCGGGCGCGGGAGCGGCCCCACGATGTCACGAGCCAGGACATGCGAACGCCCCGGACCCTGCTGGGTTCCGGGGCGATCGTGTCGTGCGACTCGTCCGCTGGTGACGGCTCAGCGACGGCCGGGACGCTGCGGCTTGTCCACGTCGACGAAGTCGACGCGAACGGACTGTCCGCCGGCGAGAGCACCCACCACGGTCCGCAGAGCGGTGGCCGTGCGACCGGAACGGCCGATGACCTTGCCGATGTCGGACGGGTTGACCCGCACCTCCAGCATCCGGCCCTGGCGCAGCTGCTTGTCTCGGACCCGGACCTCGTCAGGGTGCGAGACGATGCCGCGCACCAGGTGCTCGAGGGCGTCGTCGAGCATCCTCAGGCCTCGCTGGACTCGGTGGCGGCCTCGGGCTCGGCCGTCTCCTTGCTCGACTTCTTGGTCGAGATGGCGGAGGTCTTGGGCTCGTTGCCCGCTTCGGCCAGAGCGATGTTGAAGGCCTCGAGCTTGTCCTTCTTGGCCTTCTGCGGCTCGACGCCCGAGGGGCTGGTGTCGCCGGAGTACTGCTGCCAGTCACCGGTCCGCTTGAACAGCGCCACCACGGCCTCGGTCGGCTGGGCGCCGACGGAGAGCCAGTACTGCGCGCGCTCGGAATCGACCTCGATCACCGACGGGTCGTTCTTGGGGTGGTACTTGCCGATCTCCTCGATCGCGCGACCATCCCGCTTGGTGCGGGAGTCGGCGACGACGATGCGGTAGTGCGGCGACCGGATCTTGCCCAGACGCTTCAGACGAATCTTGACAGCCACGTGTGTGGATACTCCTGTGTGGTGTGCCTGGGATGCAACCCAGTCAGTACGGGTGACAACGTCTTTCGGCGTGGGACACCGTCCGACGGAATCGGATGGTTCCGTGTCGAACGGCGATGAGAGGGCACCACACGACACAGAAGCGCAGCCCATTCTGCCAGACACCGGGCAGGGAGACGAAACCGACGAGATGGCGCCGGCCCTGGACGCCGGCCTGACCTCCCTGAGTTTTCCGTCAGTCGACGGAATCGGAGGCCCCGAGGCAGTCGGCCGCTGAGTTTTCCGTCAGTCGACGGAAAACGCGGAGACGCAAGGGCCCGGGTACCGCATTTCCCGTCAGTCGACGGAAAACGCGGAGCCACAAGCGCCCGGGTACCGCATTTCCCGTCAGTCGACGGAAAATTCAGGCCCAGGGTGCCGGTCAGGCAGTGCGCTTTCCGCATGCTGACGGAATCCGCCACCTCCAGCGGCCGCCCGGGCGTGCCGGGTAGCGGGTCGACTGGGGGCGCCACCGGCGTACGGTGCCGCTCATGGAGACCCAGACCGAGGACGTGACCATCGGCGACCGGACGGCGGTGCTCAGTCGCCCGACCGGGGCCGGCCGCTGGCCGGGTGTGGTGATGCTGCACGAGGCGTTCGGGATCAACGACGTGCTGCGTCGCCAGGCCGACCGGCTCGCGTCGGCGGGCTACCTGGTCGTCGCCCCCGATCTGCTCGGCGAGGGCCCACGGTTCGGCTGCATCAAGCGGGCGTTCCAGGCGCTGACCGCGCGGCAGGGGCGACCCTTCGAGGTGATCTCCGAAGCCCGGTCCTGGCTGGCCGAGCGACGCGAGTGCAACGGCAAGGTCGGGGTGATCGGGTTCTGCATGGGTGGCGGTTTCGCCCTGGTGGTTGCCGCCGACGGCTTCGACGCCGCCTCGGTGAACTACGGGATGATCCCCGAGGACGTCGACGAGGTGCTGCGCGGGGCGTGCCCGATCGTCGGCAGCTACGGTGCGAAGGACCGGATGAGTCGCGGCCGTGCCGCGTCTCGCCGCCGCGCTCGAGAGCCAGGGCGTCGACTACGACCTGAAGATCTACCGGACCGCCGGCCACTCGTTCCTCAACGACGCGCCCGTCGGACCGCTGCTGGCCCGGCCGCTGATGAAGATCGCCCACGTCGGTCCCGATCCGGAGGCAGCCACCCACGCCTGGGGTCGGATCGAGTCGTTCTTCGGGCGGCATCTCCAGGCCTGAGCACGAGCGGCGAACCAGCGAGTGCGGGCGATACCGCCCTCAGCGGGGGGCGACCACCGACGGCAGCTCGACCTGTTCCACCACCCTGTCGTCTGACGGACGGCGACTGGATCCGGCCCGCCCGATCCGGGCCTCCAGGGCCACCGCGAGCCGGGTGAGAGCGAAGTTGATCGCCACGTAGACCAGGCTCACCACGACGAACGCCTGCAGCAGCAGCTTGGTGTTGTTGGCCAGCGTGTTCGCCTGCTTCATCAGCTCCGGGTATGACACGACGTACCCGATGGTCGAGTCCTTGACGATCGCGACCAGCTGGGTGACCAGCGACGGGACCACCAGCCTGATCGCCTGAGGCAGCAGCACCAGCCGCATGGTCTGGGCTCGAGTCAACCCGACGGCCGCCGCGGCCTCGCGCTGACCACGGTCCAGCGCCGCGATGCCGGCCCGGACGATCTCGGCGATGACGGCGGCGTTGATCAAGATGATCGGCACGATCAGCTTGCCGGCGATGGGCAGGTTGAGACCCAGCCCGGGCAGCGCGAACAAGAACACGTAGACCAGCAGCAGGGTCGGGACGGACCGGAACACCTCGATGTAGAGGGTGCACAGCCAGCGCACCACGCTCACCTGACCGGCCCTGCCGACGGCCAGCAACGTCCCGAGCGGGAAGGACACCGCCGCCGCGATGACGGTCACCAGCAGAGTTCCGCGCAGACCGGCCAGCATGAACCAGACGGCCCACTGCTGGACGAACGGCTTCCACTTGGGCCAGGCCAGCTCACCGCTGGCCGACAGCGACTCGTACGACCAGACCAGGCCCGCCGCGACGACCACACAGATCAGCACGGTCAGCACCCGGATCCGTACCCGTCCGCGCGGTCCCGGCTCGTCGAACAGCACCCGGGTGGCGGTCGTGCGGCTCACCGCTGCACCCGCAACCGACGTTCCAGCACCGATCCGGTGGCCCCTCCGAGCAGGGCGATGACGATGTAGACCGCCGCACTGATCACGAACAGCAGCATCGACTCCGCCGTCTCGTTGCCGATCTGCTGCGCTGTGTAGGTCAGCTCGGGGACGGCCACCGCGGCGGCCATCGACGAGCCGAGCGCCACCCCGATGAAGATGTTGACCAGCGGCTGGACCATGGTGCGGAGCGCCTGCGGCAGGATCACCGTGCTCAGGGACTGACCGAACGTCATGCCGATCGCCCGGGCCGCCTCGGCCTGACCCACCGGCACCCCGTTGATCCCGGCCCGGACGGCCTCGCAGGCGAAGGAGGCCGACACCAGGGTCAGGCACACCACGGCGGTGGTGAACAGCGAGAGGTCCACGCCGACGTACGGCAGCCCGTAGGCAGTGAGGATCAGCAGGCTCAGCAGCGGGACGTTGCGGAACAGCTCGACGTAGACGGCGCCGAGCACCCGCAGCGGCGGGATCGGGCTGACCCGGAACACCGCCACCAGCACCCCGAAGACCACCGCGCCGACGAAGGCCGCCGCCGTGATGGCCAGGGTGGTGACGATGCCACCCCAGAGGGCACCGAGGTTGTCACCCAGGACCTCGCCCATCGGCTCAGGACCCCGGTACGGAGCCGATCTCCGGCGGGGTCGGCTGCTCACCGGTGACCACGGTCCCGATGGTCGCCTGCCACATCTTCAGCCAGGCACCGTTCTCGAAGATCGTGGTCAGGAACTGGTCGACGAACTGCTTGGCGGTCGGGTCGTCGCGGGTCAGGCCGATGCCGTAGTAGTCGTCGGAGAACGGCTCCCCCACGACCTTCAGGGTGTCGTCGGTGCTGGCGTTGGAGATCAGGATGCCCTGATCCAGCACGTACGCATCCACCCGATCGGTCTTGAGTGCGGCGAGGCACTGCGCGTCATCGGGGAACAGGCTGACCTCCGCGCCCGGCGCGACCTGGGTGATCCGGTCGGCCGCGGTGGAGCCCTGCTGGGTCGCGACCTTCTTGCCGTCCAGGTCCTTGACCCCGTTGATGCCGGTGGTCTCGCTCTTGATCATCACCGCGTCGCCGGAGCGGTAGTACGGACCGGCGAACGCCACCTTCTTCGCCCGTTCCGGGGTGATCGAGTAGGTGGCCACGACGACGTCCACCGTCGCGTTCTGCACCAGAGTCTCGCGGGTGTCGACCGTGCTGATGGTGAGCGCGAGCGGACCGTCGGCCTTGCCGGTGATGTAGTGCGACAGCAGCTGGGCCAGTCCGGCGTCGAAGCCGGTCAGCTTGCCGGTGGCCGGGTCCTTCATGCTGAACAGGGGTCCGGCGTCGGAACCACCCATCTTCAGCGTTCCGGCTTGCTTGATGGCGGCGGCCCAGGGGCTCGCCTGAATGGCCGCGTCGTCGGCCACCGGACCGTCGGTGATGATCTGGTCGTAGTCGCTGACGTTGGTCTGGTTGCCGCTGAGGGCACTGGTGTCGTTCCCACAGGCGGTCAGTCCGGCGGAACCGGCGACAGCCAGCGCGGCGACACCACCGGCCCGGAGGAACAGGCCACGGCGGGTGAGGGCTCGAGTCATGGTTCGTCCTTTCGTACGCGTGTCGTTTCAGCAGAACACGCCTCGTGGACGAATCTCGCGACCGAAACGCCCACCCGTCGGATCGGTTCTCGGTCGGCACGTCGTGCCTGCAGCCGGTGGATGTCAGTGCGCTCGGCAGAGTTGTTTGCGAGTGTCCGACGGTGGCTTCTCTCGCTGACCCAGCACCTGGTACCGCCGGTCGTCCACTGGTGCAGGTGGCCGGGCTGGTCAAGGAGTGCCGACCTGGCTCGCCGCTTCCTCGCCGGTCGTGGGCGCGCTCCTCTACGTCGTCGCTGTCAGGCTCTTCCATCAGCAGGTGCGGAGCTACGCCAGCCCAGGCCACTGACATCGAGCGCTGCGGACAGAACCCGGCCGCGCTACGATCCGATCAGTCCCGACTGGCAGCCACGCAGATCCGACCAGCTGACACTTGGAGTCGACGACGATGACCGAGTACTGGATCCCGGCCGCGGACCTGCTGTCCGCAGCGGTGATCGGCGTCTGCTTCCTGATCGCCGTGATCGTGATCAACCAGCAGGCCGCGGGGCGGCCCCGCAGCTTGGCTCTGCTGGGCGTCGCAGCGGTGCTGGGGGGCACGATGATGCAGGCGCTCAACGGGTCGCTGGCCGGTGCGTACGGGCGGGACTCCACCGCGTACGCGGTGGTGGCGGTCATCGTGGGGATCCTCTCCGCCGCCGGCCTGGTGCTGCTGGCGCTCGCCATCACCGGAGCACGCAAGGCGATCAGGGCGCGGGGTGGCCGCTGATGCCGGTCAGTCAGATCGTCGCCGTCGCGACAGCCATCGCCGGGGTGGTGGTCGCACTCTGGCTGTTGATCACGAGTGCGCGCGGGCGACCCCGGGTGCTGGGGATCATCGGCACGGTGTGCATCCTGCTGGGCCTGATCGGTCGCTTCGCGTTCCAGTGGATGGCCGAGGGGTTCTCCGGGCAAGGCTTCAACGACAGGGTCGTCTCGATCCTGGCCGCCGACGCCGTGCTCAGTGCTGTCCTCACCGGAGCCGGAGTGATTCTGATGTCCCGCGCCTTCGTCGTCGCGGGCTGGCCGGCGTGGACCGACAAGCGGAGCTCCAAGCCCACGCGGAGCGGTTCAGCTCGTTAGCACGTGTCTCAGCTGGTGATGTCCTTGCGCAGGAAGTGCCAGACGGCGGCCGAGGTCACCACGACCGCGTAGCCGACCGACCAGAGCACGCCGTTGATCATGTCGGAGGGGTCGATCCGGGCGGACAGGGCGTCGGCCCAGGCGTACGCGTAGTGGCCCGGGAGGGCCTGCCGCAGGTCACCGAGAGCTGAGATGGTGTCCAGGATGGCCATCACGATCATGATCACCACCGCGCCGCCGACAGCTCCGAGCGGCGCATCGGTCCAGACCCCGAACGCGAAGGCCAGGGCGGCGACGACCAGCTGGCTGAGCAGCAGGTAGATCACGATGATCACCAGTCGCCCGGCGAACGCCGGCCAGCCGATCTGCTCCCCCGTCGGCCCGATGTAGGGACCGAAGCCGTACGCGATGCCGCCCACCAGCAGCGACCACGCGGGCAGGAAGATCAGCGCCGCGGTGGAGAAGATCGCGGCGGTGACCAGCTTCTGGCGGATCAGCCGGGTACGGGGCACGGGGGCGGCCAGCAGGTAGCGCAGACTCGACCACGAGGCCTCCGTCGGCACCGAGTCGCCGGCGAACAGGGCGACGACCACGATCACCAGGAAGCCGGTCGAGGCGAACAGGGCGAAGACGGTCAGGTTGGCCCCGCTCTCCTGACCCAGGTCGACGAACGACCGAGGGCCCGGACCACCGTCGTCCCCGGCCAGCGCGAACGCGGCGATCAGGATCAACGGCAGGGCCACCAGCACGACCAGCACGCCGAGGGTGCGGCGGCGGCGCAGCTGGCGGACGATCTCGGCGCGGAGCGGCAGCGGCCGGCTGCGCGTCACCGGCGCAGGAGCGACCCCGGTCATCGCCCGGCTCCGATCAAGGCGGTCATCGCCCGGCCCCGGTCAGGGAGTCGAGGAAGACCTGCTCCAGCGACACGGTGTGGCCCCTGGTCAGCTCCTCGACCGAGCCCGTCAGCACCACCCGGCCACCGGTCATCATCACCACGTGGGTGCAGGTCTGCTCCACCTCGCCGAGCAGGTGACTCGACACCACCACCGTCCGTCCCCGGGCCGCGTAGTCGCGCAGCACCGCCCGCATGGCGTTGATCTGGGGCGGGTCGAGCCCGTTGGTCGGCTCGTCGAGCAGCAGCAGCGCGGGCTGCCCGAGCATGGCCTGGGCGATGCCGAGACGCTGCCGCATCCCCTGGCTGTAGGCGCGTACCCGGCGGTCGAGGGCGGCGCCGAGACCGGCCACGGCCAGCGCCTCATCCAGGTGGGCTTCCGCCGGCGGACGGCCGGTGACCTCCCAGTAGGCGTCCAGGTTCTGCCGACCGGTCAGGTGCGGCAGGAAGCCCGGGCCTTCGATGAAGGCGCCGACGTCGCGCAGCACCTCGGCTCCCTCGCTGACCGACTCGCCGTGCACGAACACCGTGCCGGCATCGGGCTTGATCAACCCGACGAGCATCCGCATCACCGTGGTCTTGCCGGCCCCGTTGGGCCCGAGCAGTCCGACCACCTGCCCCGGTTCGGCGCGGAAGGAGACCCCGTCCACGGCGCGCAACCCGTCGGCGTAGGTCTTCTCCAGGTTCTCCACGACCAGCGGTACGGCTCGCAGCTCCTCCCGGACGGCACCCGCCCGCTCCCGGCGACCGAGCAGCAGGGCGCCGAGGATCGCGAGCACAACCAGGGCCGACACCACCAGCAGCAGCGGCCACGAGACGTCGAGGGTCTGCGGCACGACCTGCGCGGTGGGCAGCCGGGGCAGGGTCAGCTCGGCCGATCCGGCCACCTGGACGTCGTAGACGGCCCCGGCCTTCGGATTCGCGTACGCCTGGTCGGTGCTGGACACCACGACCCGCAGTCGGTGCCCGACCGGCACCTGGTGGGCCACCGCGGGCAGCGCCACATCGACGGAGGTGACCCGGTCCGGGGTCAGCCCGACCAGGTGCACCGGCGCGACGACCGACTGCGGGAGCACCGCCGTCTGGGGTGTTCCGGCCTGCTCACCCGGGGCCGATCCCGCACCGGACCCTGGTGTCGGGCTGACCGGGGTGGTGTCCGGACCCAGATCCCACAACGACACGAACAGGGTCGCGCTGGTCGTCGACGAGGTCACGTCCAGCCGGATCCGACCGCTTCCCAGCAGCGTCTGCGGCGTCTCCAGCACCGGGGAGGTGAAGACGGCGGACTGGCCGGGCAGCACGGCGAGCGGGTACGCCGCCGCGGCGGCCGCTCCGGCCGCGGCCTCCGAACCGCCGGGCAGGCTCGTCATGGCCGTCGGGACGCCACCGGGCGGCGACACGACCTGCTGCAGCTGACCGTCCAGGGACTGGGGCACCTGCTCGACCGTGCCGCTGGTCCGACCGGGGTAGTCGGTGGCGGTGACGGTGGTCGGCTCGTCGCGGTCCTGGTCCCGACCGACCAGGGCCGTCGACGGTACGGCCGCACTGAAGGTCGGCGGTGCCGGTGCACTCTGGTCGTTGCGCAGGTAGCGGTCGAACCAGGACTGCCACTGCGGCAGCAGCTTCTCCAGGTCGATGCCCCCGTCGTGACCGCCCTCCACCCAGGCCATCGCGGCAGGGGTGGTGGCGGGCAGCCCGCGGAAGTTCGCGTCGGCCTGATCCAGGGTGAACAGCGTGTCGTCCTCGCCCTGCACGATCAGGGTGGGTGCGGTGATCTGGCCCAGCACCCGGTCCATCGAGGAGCGGTCGAGCAGGTTGAGCAGTCCCGGAGAGGGGTCACCGGTGAGCGCGGTCTGGAGGTACTCCTGGCAGATGTCGGTGGCGAAGCGGCCGCACAACTGGGCGCCCTGACCGCCACCCTGGCCCGACGTCCCGCCCGTGCCGGACCCGCCCTGGAGGCCGCTGAGGAAGAACAGCCCGGCCCAGCGCTGCTTGAACACCCCGACCTCGTCGTCCGGGGTCACATCCGCCAGCGACGCACTGGCTCCGGTCACCGCGTGCTGCGGCACCAGCGCCTGTCGCAGGCTGTGCCAGGTGAAAGCCGAGACGATCGCGTCCACCCGCGGGTCGAGTCCGGCCGCGAGCAGGGCCGCCGCTCCCCCGTAGGAGGCGCCCGCGAATCCGATCACGGGATCGCCACCGTCCTTGGCCACCTCCGGTCGAGCGGCCGCCTCGTCGACCACGCGAACTGCGTCCCGGCCCTCGTACGCCGGGTTGCCGAGGTGGATGAGTCCACCCGAGGCGCCGAAGCCGCGGGCCGTGTAGGTGATCACCGTGTACCCCGACCGGGCCAGGGTGGCGGCGATCTGGGCCGCGTCGTCCTTCGTGCCGCCGAACCCGTGCGCGAGCACGATGGCCGGCTTCGGTACACCCGGGTCGGTGGTCCACACCGACGTGTCCAGACTGACCGGGTCGCCGTCAGGCTCCGGCGTGCCGGGTGTCTGCAGGGTGATCTCGGTGACCGGGGCGTCGTCGGCGTACGCGGGCAGCAGGGCGGGGCCGACCCCGATCAGCACGGCACAGGCGCAGGCGAGGGTGGTCAGCAGCAGGCGGCGGAGAGCAGCGGGGAAGGACTCGGACTTCATGACGCACCCATCCCACCACGCAGCGCCAAGGCCGGTTGGTCCCGCGGTCGGCCCGCGCAGAAGTCGCCCCGATCGGCGGCGATCTCGGCGTGTCGGGCACCGATCGGCCCGTTCGGGGTTATTTCGACGCGCCGATCTCGACCACTCGACCGCGCAGGATCACGTACCGCGGCGCGCGCAGCACGGCCAGGTCGCGGCGCGGGTCGGCGTCGAGGACGATCAGGTCCGCCGACGCCCCGTCCAGCAGCGTGTCCGGGCGCCCCAGCCAGCGCCGAGCGGCCCAGGAGCCGGCGGCTAGGGCTGGCTCCCGACCCAGGATCGGGGCCAGCGCGGCGATCTCCTGCGCCACCAGACCGTGCGGCAGATAGCCACCGGCGTCGGTACCGGCGTAGAGCGGTACGCCGGCGTCGTGCGCGGCCGCGAAGGTGTCCAGCCGCCGGGCGTACAGGGAGCGCATGTGCGCCGCATACCGCGGGAACCTCGCCTCACCCTGCTCGGCGTACCGCTCGAAGTTGTCCAGCTGCAGCATCGTCGGCACCAGGGCGACCTGACGCTCCGCCATCAGGGCGATCACGTCGGCGCCGATCCCCGTGCCGTGCTCGATGCCGTCGATCCCGGCCTCGACCAGCTCGGCCACGGCCTGCTCGCCGAACACGTGCGCGGTCACCCGGGCCCCGAGCTCGTGCGCGCGGTCGATCGCCGCTCTCGCGGTCTCGACGGGCCAGAGGGGGGCCAGGTCGCCGACGTCCCGGTCGATCCAGTCCCCCACCAGCTTCACCCAACCGTCGCCGCGCGCCACCTGCCGCTCCACCTCGGCGACCAGCTCGTCGGGTTCGACCTCGGCGCCGTAGTTGCGCAGGTACCGCTTGGGGCGGGCGATGTGCCGTCCCGCGCGGATCACCCGCGGCAGGTCGTCCCGGTCGTCCATCCACCGGGTGTCGGCCGGACTGCCGGCATCCCGCAGCAACAACGCTCCTGCGGCCCGCTCGGCCAGCGCATGCTCTTCGGCCCGCTGGTCCGGCACCGCTCCGTCGGACTCCAGCCCGACGTGGCAGTGAGCGTCGACCAGTCCCGGCAGCAGGTAGCCCTGCTGGACCAGGGTGACCGCGTCCCGCACCGGCTCGAGGCGGATCAGCCCGTCGACGACCCAGACGTCCCGGTCCTCCCCGTCGGGGAGGACAACCCCGCGCAGGTGCAGCCGGTCCGCACCGAGCACGTTCGTCGTACCCCGAGCCGCCGCGACGGACTACTTGCCGAGCCGCTTGGTCAGCTCTGGCGGCAGCTGGAAGTCGCCGAGCGCCTTCTGCAGCTCAGCCGGATCCATGTTCTGCGGCACGCCGAACGCGGCAGCCGGGTCGACGGCGGCCGGCGCGGGCTGCTGGTTGCGCTTGGCCGGGTTGCCGGAGACACCCCGGGCGTTCTTCTTCTTGGCCTTGGGTTGCTGCTTCTTCTGCCCACCGCCCATGCCGGGCAGGCCCGGCATGCCCGGCATCTTGCCGCTGGCCATGGCGGTCATCATCTTGCGGGCTTCGAAGAACCGGTCGACCAGGTTGTTGACCTCGCTCACCTGGGTGCCGGAGCCCTTCGCGATCCGGGCCCGGCGGGAACCGTCGATGATCTTGGGGCTGTCCCGCTCCGCCGGCGTCATCGAGTGGATGATCGCCTCGAGACGATCGACCTCCTTCTCGTCGATGCTGTTCAGCTGGTCCTTCATCTCCCCCATCCCCGGCAGCATCCCGAAGATCTTGGAGAGCGGGCCCATCTTGCGGACCATCTGCATCTGAGACAAGAAGTCCGCCAGCCCGAACTCGCCGCCCTGGCCGGTCAGCTTGGCCGCGGCCTTGGCCGACTGCTCGGCGTCGAACGTCTTCTCGGCCTGCTCGATCAGCGTGAGCATGTCGCCCATGCCGAGGATGCGGCTCGCCATCCGGTCGGGGTGGAAGACGTCGAAGTCCTGCTGGCCCTCACCGTTGGAGGCGAACATGATCGGCTTGCCGGTCACGCGGGCGATGGACAGCGCGGCACCGCCGCGGGCGTCGCCGTCGAGCTTGGTCAGCACGACGCCGTCGAAGCCGACGCCCTCGGCGAACGCGTTGGCGGTGTTGACCGCGTCCTGACCGATCATGGCGTCCACCACGAACAGCACCTCGTCCGGGTGCACCGCGTCGCGGATGTCGGCGGCCTGCTGCATCAGCTCGGCGTCGATGCCCAGCCGGCCGGCGGTGTCGACGATGACCACGTCGTACAGGCGACGCTCGGCTTCGGTGATGGAGTTCTTGGCCACCTCGATCGGGTTGCCGACTCCGTTCCCGGGCTCTGGGGCGAAGACGTGCACACCGGCCCGTTGACCGACGATCTGCAGCTGGTTGACCGCGTTGGGCCGCTGCAGGTCGGCCGCGACCAGCAGCGGCGAATGACCCTGGCCCTTGAACCAGACCGCGAGCTTGCCGGCCAGCGTCGTCTTGCCGGCGCCCTGGAGGCCGGCGAGCATGATCACCGTGGGCGGGCGCTTCGCGTACCGGATGGTCCGCGTCTCACCGCCGAGGATGACGACCAGCTCGTCGTTGACGATCTTGACGATCTGCTGGGCCGGGTTCAGGGCGGCGTGCAGCTCGGTGTCACGGGCGCGCTCCTTGACCGCGGCCACGAAGTCCTTGACCACGGCCAGGTTGACGTCGGCCTCGAGCAGGGCGCGACGGATCTCCCGGGCTGTCTCGTCGATGTCGGCCTCGGTGATGCGGCCCTTGCCGCGGAGGCTCTTGAACGTCGCCGCCAGGCGATCCTGCAGAGTGTCGAACACAGCGTTCCTCGATCGTCGTCACTGGTGGAGATGCTCGGATCAGCCTACTCAACCCGCCGTACGGAGATATTCGCCCGCCTGGTCGATTGCGTGCCGGCGGTCAGCCCGCCTCCGCGCGGACGTCATCCAGGATCCGCCTGAGCGCCGCCACGGAGGCGTCCACGTCCGCGTCGGTGGTCCGGTGGTTCGAGACGGAGATGCGCAGCACGGTCCGGCCGTGCCAGGTCGAGGGGGTCATCCAGGCCGTTCCGTCGGTGAGCAGCCGCCGGGCCACCTCCCGGGTGACCGCATCTTCTCCGAAGGACACACAGACCTGGGTGAAGACGACGTCGTTGACGATCTCCACCCCGTCCACCCGGCTCAGCTGGTCCGCGAACCGTCGGGCCCGGGCTGCGAGGCCGTCCACCATCGCCGCCACGCCGTGACGTCCCAGCGACCGCAGCGCCGCCCAGACGGTGAAACCGCGAGCCCGGCGGGAGAACTCCGGCACCGCCGCCATCGGATCCGGGCGCGCGTCCTGGATCAGGTAGGCCGCATGGACGCCCATGGCCGCGTGCAGGGATGCCGCGTCGGCCACGATCGCGATCCCGTTGTCGTACGGGACGTTGAGCGTCTTGTGGGCGTCGGTGGCCCACGAGTCGGCCCGTTCGGCACCGGCCAGCAGCGGACGGAGGGTGGGCGAGGCCGCCGCCCACAACCCGAAGGCCCCGTCCACGTGCACCCAGGCTCCATGCCGGTGGGCGATGGCGATCGCCTCGTCGAACGGGTCGTACGCACCGCTGTGCACGTTGCCCGCCTGCAGACAGACGATGGTGGCCACGTCGGTCCGTCCGGCGTCCAACGCGGCGGCGAGCGCCGCGGGCACGATCCGGCCTTCCTCGTCGACGTCGATCTCGATCGCCCGCCCGGCCCCGAGACCGAGCAGCCGCAACGACAGGTCGATGGTGTCGTGGCGTTCCCGACCGACCAGGACCCGTACGGGCGGGCAGCCCAGCAGACCATCGACCTCGACGTCCCAGCCGACCTTCCGCAGCACGGCGTCCCGAGCCGCGGCCAGACAGGTGAAGTTGGCCATCATGCCGCCGGTGACGAAGCCGACCGCCGACGCCGCGGGCAGCCCGAGGAGGTCGAGCAGCCAGTCACCGGCCACCCGCTCGGCGCCGGCGGCGGCCGGCGAGGACACCAGCAGACCGGCGTTCTGGTCCCACAACGACGTCAGCCAGTCGGCCCCGAGGGCGGCCGGGAGCACCCCGCCGATCACCCAGCCGAAGAACCGGGGCGACGGCATGGCCACCACGCCCGGCTCGGCCCCGGTCACCAGCTCCTCGATGACCGCGAGAGGGTCGGCCCCGCGAGCTGGCAGCGGACCACCGAGTGCGGCGGCCACCTCGTCGACATCCGCCCGGGCGTTCACCGGACGGGTCGGGAGCCCGCCCAGAAAGGCGAGCGACTCGGCCAGCACCCGTTCCAGCACCGCCCGCTGCCGATCGACTCCCTGCGGATCCATCCCCTGCCCCCTCTTCTCGACTCCGCGGGTGATGTATCCCCCGCGGAGTCGGGTAGGGACCCGAGTCTGGTCTCTCCCGGTCCTCCGGGCCAGCCGATTCGGCCGGCGGGCGACTACCGTGTGAGGCTGATCCGGCGGGGACTCCGCGGACTGAGGCGCAAGGAGCGGGTGGACGCGTGAGCGACGAACGGGACCGCGAGCTCGCCGACCCGGACGCGCCGGAGAGCCCGACCGCCGAGAGCCCGAACGCCGACAGCCCGAACGCAGGGAGTTCCGGGGTGGAGAACCGGTCGCCGGACGCGCCGAACACCTATCCCGAGCACAGCACCGAACCGTTCGCGGAGACGACCGACGACGGGGAGACCGAGAAGGAGTGGTGGGACGACCCGCGGATGCCCTGGCAGGGCAAGCCGGGCCGGGCCGACCTGGTCTGCTGGATCGGGATCGCGGTGGTCGGCGTCTACGGCCTGATCATGCTGCCGCTGCGGGCCTATCTGGTGGTGGCCAACCCGGTGCTGCAGGCCGCGCTGACCGGATCGCGGTCCGCGCTGGTGGTGCTGGGTGTGACGAACAACCCGCTCTGGGGCCTGGGGCTGGTGCTGGGCATCCTGAGCATCGTCAAGTTCGACTGGATCTACTTCCTGGCCGGACGGCTGTGGGGTCGAGGTCTGATCGAGCTGATGGGGGGCCGATCGAAGCGCGCTGCCCGGAACGCCGACCGGGCCGAGCGGTTGGCCCGCCGCTGGGGAGTGCCTGCGATCCTGATCACCTACCTGCCCATCCCGATCCCGGCCGCGGTCATCTACGCGACGGTGGGCATGGCCGGGATGAGCTGGAAGAAGTTCTGGGTCGTCAACTTCATCGGCGCGGTGGTCATCCAGTGCACCTGGGTGGCCCTCGGCTTCTGGCTCGGCGAACCGGCGCGGGTCGTCGTGGAGGCGTACGCGAAGATCAGCATGTACGTGGCCTTCGCCCTCCTCGCCGCGGTGTTCATCGGCGTCTTTCTCAACCGCAAGAAGGCACCCCTCCCCCGCTGAGGGCCGAAGGGCTCACGCTCCGCGCTCCGAGCATGTTCACGCTCCGCGCTCCGAGCATGTTCACGCTCCGCGCTCCGAGCATGTTCACGCTCCGCGCTCCGAGCATGTTCACGCTCCGCGCTCCGAGCATGTTCACGCTACGGTCGTGGTGTGCGGCTGGTCAGTTTCAACCTGTGGAACGGTAAGTCCCTCGCGCCCCGGGCTCCCGTGGCGGGCCGACGGAAGCGGCGGACCAAGAGCGTCGACCTCGACCTGCTGCGCGCGGCCGTGATCGAGCTGAATCCCGACATCCTGGCCCTGCAGGAGGTGGATCGCAGCCAGTCGCGGTCCCAGCACGCCGATCTGGCCGAGGTCGCGGCCGAGGCGATGGGCGCCCAGGACTATCGGTTCGTGCCGACGCTGGCCGGCACGCCGGGAGCGATGTGGGCCCTGTCGCCGACCCATCGGCCGGCTGGCGAGTACGGCATCGCGCTGCTCTCCCGTTATCCCGTCACCCGCTGGCAGGACATCCCACTGCCGGCTCTGCGTCCGTCGTTCAAGGTGTTGGTGCCGGTGGTGCGCCATCACCTGACCGTGGGCGAGGAGCCGCGCGCCGCCGTCGTCGCCCACCTGGACACCCCGTCGGGTCCGCTGGCCGTGGTGAACACCCACCTCACCTGGATCCCCGGCTCGGGCGTGCGGCAGCTCCAGGAGGTGACCCGCGCGCTGATCGAGGTCCCCGATCCGGTCCTGCTGGTCGGGGACTTCAACATGTGGGGTCCGTTGCCTCGGATGATCACCGGCTACCGGCCACTGGCCGAGCACCCGACCTATCCGGCCGCCAAGCCGAAGCGCCAGCTCGACCACATCCTGCTGCGGGGGCACGGCCCGGAGGTGCTGGCCACGCGGGCCGTCCGGGTGGCCGTCTCCGACCACCTGGCCCTGGTGGTCGACCTCGCCTGACCGGACCACTACCCTCGACCGAGTGCTCGAGCTGCGCCCGGTGTCGTACGACCACCCCGATGCCCAGGAGCTGACCGAGCGGGCACAGGCCTACTACGTCGACCTCTACGGGGGCCGCGACGACGATCCACTGACCGCCGACGAGTTCGAACGACCCCGCGGCGGCTTCGTGGTCGGCTATCTAGACGGGTCTCCCGTGGCCATGGGCGGCTGGTCGCTGACCGCCAGCGACCTGGGTGATCGGGTGGCCAAGATCCGGCGGATGTACGTCGACGCCACCGTCCGGCGGCAGGGCCTGGCGCGGGCCGTGCTGGGACACCTGGAGACGGAGGCGGCCCGGCACGGCGTCACCATGATCATCCTCGCGACCGGGCGGCCGCAGCTGGAGGCGATCGGTTTCTACCGGAGTCACGGCTACCTCGACGTCACCCCGTTCGGCTACTACGCCGGCTCCGACCAGGTCGTCTGCCTCGGCAAGCAGCTCGGGTCCGCCCGTCAGCCGACCAGCTGACCGTCCCGGCGCACCCTGGCCGGCTGGGCCGGCGCCTGGAGCAGACCCTGGGCCAGCGAGACCAGCGCGGGCGAGCGCAGGATCTCGTACGGGTCGGAGGTGGACCCACGCCGGCGGAAGGCACCGGGGGCGGCGCCGTACGCGCCCGAGAAGCGACGGGAGAAGTGGTAGGCGTTGGCGAAGCCCGCCCGCGCGGCGATGTCGGCCAAGGTGCTGTTGCTGCGCTGCAGCCAGGTCGCGGCCCTGACCAGGCGGACCAGCTCGAGGGCCCGCGCTGGTCCGACCCCGTAGGTCTCCCGGAACAGCCGGAACACGTGCCCCTGCGAGATGCTGGCCCGGGTCGCGAGCTCCTCGACGGAGACGATCCGCATCCCCTCGGCGATCCAGATCGACCGGGTCGCGTCGATCACCGCCAGCAGCGGGCCGGGCAGCCCGTCCCACGGCGAGCTGCCGAACGGTCCGGTGACGAACAGGTCGAGCAGCAGCACGAGCAGCTCGTCGGTGCGCCGGGCCGCCGGCTCCCCGGGGAGCTTGGCCAGCTCCAGCAGGTACGTCGTCAGCCCGCTCAGCAGGGGCGCCGCCGCCATGTCGCGGACCCGGGGCCAACCGCTCCGCGGGCCCAGGCGCTCGGTGTTCGCGATGGTGAAGTGGGCGTACCCGTGGGTCGAGACCACGTGCGGATCCCACTGGAGGTGGTCGACGGTGCCGAGTCGCGACAGGGCCAGCATGCCCGGCCGGAGGAGGATCTGCTGCCCGGGCTGACCCGGCCCGGCCTGGACGGTCCAGAGGGCGGAGCCGCGCAACAACCAGACGAACTCGTCGTCGAACAGCTCGCGCGGACCGAACGTCGCTCCCGCCGGGTAGTCGGCGGCCCGCACCGACTGTCGCCGGACGATGGACAGCGGCTCAGATGTCACGATCGGATATTAACCGGGTCGTCCACGACATTCCCCCGGCCGGACGGGACTGTCAGGCTGGGAACTCCGAACGACGCCCCTGGAAGGTTGCCGATGACCGCCGTCTCCACCCGCACGAGCCCCGATCTGACCTTCTTCGACGCGGCCGGGCCCGAGCTGGCCGCGCACTTCGCCGAGAACGGGTTCGCGCTGCTGCGCAACGCCCTGTCGCCGACCGAGGTCGCCGAGATCAACGACGAGGCGCTGCGCATCTGCCGGGGCGACTACGGCACGATCACCTATGGACACTCCGAGGTCGTCGACGCGGACACGCCCGCGGTCGCCGCCTCCGACGAGGAGCTGTTGCGGCAGTACCTGTGCATCCACTACCCGCACAAGCTGTCGGCCGCGGCCGAGCGGGCGCTGCACACCCCCAAGATCGTCGACGCCCTGGTCTCGGTGATCGGGCCGAACGTCAAGGCGATGCAGTCGATGCTGTTCATCAAGAGCGAGGGCAAGCCCGGGCAGGCCTGGCACCAGGACGAGTTCTTCATCCCGACCCGGGACCGTTCGCTCACCGCGGTGTGGATCGCCCTGGACGACGCGACCATCGAGAACGGCTGCCTGTGGGTGCTGCCCGGCTCGCAGCGTCGCGGTGTCATCTACCCGGCCCGGAACCAGGACGACCCCCGCTTCGACTGCACCACGGAGTCCTACGACTTCCCGTACGCCGACGAGGATGCGGTCCCGGTGGAGATCCCCGCGGGCACGGCGTTGATCTTCAACGGCTACCTGCTGCACCGATCGCTGGAGAACTCGGGCCGCCACGGCTACCGGCGGGCGCTGGCCAACCACTACATGAGTGCCGAGTCGCTGCTGCCGTGGGCCCCGCCCGGGCCGGGCGAGCACATGGCCATCGCCGACTTCCGCGACATCGTCCTGGTGGCCGGTGAGGACCCGTACGCGTACAAGGGGACCGTCGAGCTGAGCAAGCCGTACTCCCGACCCGACAAGGACGGTGGCTGCGACCGCTGATCCCGGTCACCCACCCTGGTGCGTCGGTCGAGACTCCGGAACCGATTCGCGCAGTGTTGACGTGCACACGTGCACGAGTGCGCAGTCCGCCCCACCACCCCGCTCACTGGCCTCATGAGCCGGGTCACGATCTTCCCGCTGGGGTGATCGAGCGTGCCAGGCTGGAACCCGCAAGGGCAACAGACCCGCACGACGACCGACAGGAGGGGGTGAACTCGTGATGATCACTCTGGTGACGAGGACCGGCCATGCCGTCCGCACCGCGCTGCACTGGGCCGACGACTGGACGCTGCTGGCGTTCAACGTCGATCCGACGCTCCACCGCTGACCCAGCCCAGGATCACTGACGATTCCCCCGCGCTCACGTCGATGCCGACGTGAGCGCTTCGCATCTCCAGACCCCCGACTCCGCGGGCGTTGCAGCACCAGCGACCTCGCAGCCACGGCGCACGGCGGCGACCATGCGTCGTCTCGCGAGCCCGAGGCTCAGCTCGACTCCCGCACCACCAGATGGGTCGGCAGCACGGTCACCTGCTCGACCGGATCACCGGCCATCAGCGTCACCAGGTGGGACGCCATCACCTGGCCCATCTCGCGGGCAGGTTGGTGGACGGTCGTGATCGTCGGGCGCGCCGCCCGGCTGAACTGGTCGTCGTCGAAGCCCACCACCGCCACGTCGTCGGGGATGCGCCGTCCGGCCCGGGTCAGGGCCGAGATCGCCCCGAAGGCCATCTGGTCGTTGGCCGCGAACACCCCGTCGAACACCGGACCGGCGAGCAGTCGCTCCATCGCCTCCGTGCCGGACTCCGGGGTGAAGTCCCCCACCGCCACGAGGTCATCCGGCAGGTCGGCGTCGGTGAGAGCGTCGCGCCAGCCCGCGAGCCGCTCGCGTCCCGCGGCCAGATCCTGCGCCCCGGTGATGGTGGCGATCCGGGTTCGCCCCCGATCGAGGAGGTGTCGCACGCCGCTGGCCGCCGCTGCTCGGTTGTCGACGTCGACGAAGTGGCCGTGCTCACCGAAGTCCACGGCGGGTCGTCCGGCGAAGACGATCGGTACGGTCAACCCGAGCCGGGTCAGTGGCAGGTCGCCCTCGTGCTGGGAGACGACCAGCACGCCGTCCACGTTCCCGCCGGTGAGATAGCGACGGCTCTTGTCACCCTCGTTCGAGCCGAGCACCAGGCTGAGCGTGTAGTCGGTCGCGGCCAGATGCGCCGCCACACCCTGGACGACGGTGGCGAAGAACGGATCGGCGAACAGGCGCTCGGTCGACTCGGGGATGACCACCGCGACGACGGCCGTCCGTCGGCGGGCCAGGGATCGTGCTGCTTGGTTGGGCACATAACCCAGTTCTTCGATGGCGGCGTTGACAGAGGCAACGACATGGGGCGCGACGCGGTCCAGGTTGTTGACCACTCTCGACGCGGTGGCCCGGGAGACACCCGCCAGCGCCGCCACGGTCTCCAGCGTCGGCGGTCGGCTCGCGTCGGCGGGGCCGGACTCGGCCAGCACCACCTTCTCCGGGCGCGGTCGGACTCGTTCCTGCTGCGACGGCTTCTTCGCCACGACTCTCCCACCTGATCCTGATCGTCAGAGCGCTCTCACCTGGACAAGGTAGGAGCGCTCTCACAACGCGTTGCCGTGATCGTAGCGGTCGAGGGTGCGTTGTGGCAGCACGCCGGTGGTTGTGGCCAGAAGTTCGTGACACCCCGACGATCCTCCGATGGTGACCGCTACCTTTTCGTCGTGTCGTCTGAACGTGTCGCCCTCGTCACCGGTGCCTCCCGCGGGCTCGGCGCGGTCATCGCCCGACGCCTCGCCGTCGACGGCTGGACGGTCGCGGTCAACTACCGCTCCGGCGTCGACAGCGCCGAGCGGGTGGTCGCCGACATCCGCCGGGCCGGCGGATCGGCCGCCGCGTACGCGGCCGACGTGACCGACGAGGGAGCCGTCGCCGATCTGGTGGAACGGGCGACCGCCGACCTCGGACCGGTGCTCGCGGTCGTCGCGAACGCCACCGGTCCGCAGCCGATCACCGAGCTGGAGAGCCTGACCTGGCAGGACCATCTCGACCAGCTCACCTTCTTCGTCAAGAGCCCGACCCTGCTGACCCGAGCCGCGCTGCCGGCGATGAAGGACCACCACTTCGGGCGGGTGGTCCTGATCGGTTCGGACATGGTGGATCGGGCCAAGCCCGGCTGGTCGGCGTACTCGGCCGCCAAGGCCGCCGAGGCCGAGCTGGTCAAGATCTGGGCCCGCGAGCTCGGACCGTACGGGATCACGGTCAACCTGGTCGCCCCCGGCTGGATCCCGGTCGAGCGACATGCGGGAGCGGACACCACCGACTACCTGGCCGAGGTCCCGCTCGGCCGGATCGGCACCCCCGAGGACATCGCCGGAGCGGTCGCGTACCTGACCGGCGATGCCGCCGGGTTCGTGACGGCTCAGCGGATCACCGTCAACGGCGGCCACACGATCTGAAGGCACCCCGCCCGTCGCCGGCTCGGCGATGCGGAGGCGATGATGGAGCGGTGCCCACGCCCTTGCCGATCGCCGTCGCCCAGCCGCCCTGCGTGAGCGGGGACCTGACGGCGAACGCCGAGGCGCACGCGCTGACCGTGCTCGCCGCCCGGGCCCGCTTGGTCGTGTTCCCCGAGCTCTCGCTCACCGGCTACGACCTCGGGGCTTCCGCGGTGGCCGTCGACGATCCCGCGCTCGCGGCCGTCGTCGAGGCCTGCGGCACGATGAACACGATCGCCCTCGTCGGGGCGCCGACGTCGGACGGAACCGGGAGCGGGCGGGCCATCTCGGTCGTGGTGATCGACGCCGCGGGCGCCCGAGTGGTCTACCGCAAGCAGCATCTCGGGTCGGAGGAGGCCGAGCACTTCACTCCCGGCCCACGGCCGGTGGTGCTCGACCTGGACGGCTGGCGGATCGGGCTCGGCGTCTGCCGCGACACCGGGGTCGCTGACCACGTCAAAGAGCTCGCCAACGCAGGGATCGACCTGTATGTAGCCGGACTCGTCGACCACCCCGATGACCTCGGTGTCCAACGCGAACGCGCGGCCACGATCGCCACGACGTGCCGGGCCTACGTGGGCTTCGCCAGCTTCGCCGGTCCGACGGCCGGCGGGTACGACGAGACCGCGGGCCGGTCCGCGATCTTCGGTCGGAGCGGAGCCGTTCTCGCCGAGACCTCCCAGTTGCCGGGCGGGATCGCCCGGGCCCTGCTGGTCTGACGTCGACACGCTGTTTACAACGTAAGCGCTAGGTTGGCAGCATGACAGACACGAAGAACGTCGCCTTCCTCGTCGCCGGCGAAGGCATCGAGCAGGTCGAGCTGGTCGATCCCTGGAAGGCGGTCACGGACGCCGGGCACAGGGCGGTGCTGCTGAGCCCGGAGAGCGGGTCGGTGCAGCTGTACGAGCACCTCGACAAGGCCGACACCCAGGTCGTCGACGCCGAGGTTGCGTCGGCATCGGTCGACGACTACGACGCCCTGGTGCTGCCGGGCGGGGTCGCCAATCCGGACGCGCTGCGGTTGGACGCCGACGCCGTCGCCTTCGTGAAGGCGTTCGTCGAGTCGGGCAAGCCGGTGGCCGCGATCTGCCACGCCCCGTGGACCCTGATCGAGGCCGACGTGGTGCGCGGCAAGCGGATCACGTCCTGGCCGAGTCTGCAGACCGACCTGCGCAACGCCGGCGCCGACTGGGTCGACGAGCAGGTGGTGACGGACGGAAACCTGATCACGAGCCGCAACCCGGACGACCTGCCGGCCTTCATCGGGGCGTTGCTCGAGGCCGTCCACCACGGCGCCTCCAGCGCCTAGGGCTGGGCTCACTCCACCGAGGAGATGCCACCCGCCGCCGGGGCCGCGGCCGTCGTCCGCGGGGTGGCCTTGCCGTGCGCGGTCTGGACGGCCGTGGCGGCGTCGCCGCCAGCCGAGGGTTGGGCCGCCGCGCTGGGGGCCATCAGGGCGAGAGCGGCCACCAGGGCCAGCGCGACGCCGAGACCGACGGCGAGCAGACGCTCGTACGCCGAGTGGTGGGACTGATCGGACAGGTTTCGGTGCGACGAGGTTGCCGTCTGCACCTGTGGGGTGACCACGGTGAGTCCTTCGAGGTTGCGATCGTGGCGCTGACCCTCATCGGTCGGCGCGCGACGATCACGGATACGCATGTGACTAGAACCGAATGTAGTTCGGTTATGCGGGGGAACGAAGGGTCACCAGCCGCTTGGAGCCGTGATCTCCCTCTCAGGCCGTGGGTCGCATCACACGCTCAGTGAGAGATGGCTTTGCTCGAGCGAGCCGCGGTCCGGTCGT
This sequence comes from uncultured Actinomycetota bacterium, assembly GCA_963696135.1. Taxonomy (GTDB): domain Bacteria; phylum Actinomycetota; class Actinomycetes; order Propionibacteriales; family Propionibacteriaceae; genus Microlunatus. The sequence goes on along the minus strand of CAVOJH010000021.1, from coordinate 906,883 downwards.
GCCCGTGCGCCGAAGGAGCTCGGGACACGTCATCGCGCCGTGATGCGGGTCCGATCCGCCGTGTCGACGCTCCGCTGACGGCCGGTCCGGTCAGGCCGTTTCCAGCAGCGCGTCGACGAACACGGTGGCGTCGAACGGTGCCAGATCGTCGACACCCTCGCCGAGCCCGACGAGCTTCACCGGCACGCCGAGCTCCCGCTGCACCTGGACCACGATGCCGCCCTTGGCCGAACCGTCGAGCTTGGTGAGCACGATGCCGGTCACGTCGACGACCTCGCGGAAGATGCGCGCCTGGGTGAGTCCGTTCTGACCCGTGGTCGCGTCGAGCACCAGCAACACCTCACCGACCGGTGCCAGCCGCTCGGCGACCCGCTTCACCTTGCCCAGCTCGTCCATCAGCCCGGTCTTGGTGTGCAGCCGACCGGCGGTGTCGATGAGCACCACGTCGACCTCCGCCTCGATGCCGTTCTTCACCGCCTCGAACGCGACACTGGCCGGGTCCGCTCCCTCGGCTCCGCGGACGGTGGGTACGCCGACCCGGTCGCCCCAGGTCTGCAGCTGATCGGCGGCCGCCGCGCGGAACGTGTCGGCCGCCCCGAGCAGCACGTCCTTGTCCTCGGCCACCAGCACCCGGGCGAGCTTGCCGACGGTGGTGGTCTTGCCGGTGCCGTTCACGCCGACGACCATGATCACCGCCGGGGTCTCGGTCCGGTCGGCCCGGATGGTCCTGTCCATGCTGGGATCGACCAGGGCGAGCAGCTCGGACCGGAGGATCTCGCGGGCCTTGCTCGGATCGGCCACACCCTCGATGCGGAACCGGGTGCGCAGGTTGTCGACCAGCTCGGTGGTCGGGCCGACTCCCAGGTCGGCGGTGATCAGAGTGTCCTCGAAGTCCTCCCAGGTCTGCTCGTCGATCTGGTCCCTGGACAGCAGCATCAACAGGCCGCGACCGAGTGCGTTGTTCGATCCGGCCAGCCGGCGACGAAGGCGGGCGAGCCTGGTCTCCGTGGCGTCGGGGCGGTCGAGCTCGGGGACGACGACAGCCGGGACGTCGAGGTCGGCATCGCTGTCGACGTCGGTGACCGGCGGAGCCGAACCGGCCGGACGGTCGAGGACGTCGACCGCTCCCCCGTCGTCGCCGGAGCCACCTGCCGACGTCTCACCCGCGCGGAGCTGCTTCTGCTCCTCCGCCCGGCGCAAGGCGGCGCGACGGTTGACGGCGACGAAGCCGACGATGACGACGGCGGCCAGGAAGATGCCGCCGACGACGTACCAGAGGGTCATGGGATCCACCGGCACATCTTAGGGGCGAGCGAGCGTTGCCTCTGCTCCTCCGGTCTTGAGTTTTCCGTCACTCGACGGAAGACACGACCACCCGGTCACCGGGAAGCTGCAGGAGCCGTCGACTGACGGAATATTCGGATACCGACCGTGCGGCGTCGCCGACCGAGTTGGAACCGGCCGCTACCGCGAACCACTCGGTCGCAGGGTCAGCGCGTGTGGGAGAGGGAGCGCGGCGGCTGACCCTCACCGTTCAGGTGACGGGCGACCCGAGACATCTGGTCGGTCAGCTTCGGTACGTGCTGGCTGCCCCGACCCTGCATGCCGAACACGACGAGTCCGGCGATGCCGGCCGCGATGGTCAGCACGATGATCATGGCAACGAGGATGGCGGTCATAACGCACCCTTTCGGACAGTGGGCCACATGGCAGTGCGGCCTGGGGAAGGTCACTGCCGATCGCGTTCCGGAGGAACCCGTACCCGCATCTTCATAGGGTCTACCCGCTCGGGGGCGGAGTTCGGGGGTGTGTCGGCTCTCGGTTAGGTCACGATCCCGAAGCTGCCGCCCGAAAGATCACGAGACCCATCACGGCCACGGAGGCGGTCTCCCGCTCACGCCACGGAGGCGGTCTCCCGCAGGCGCTGGGAGATGACGGTGGAGACGCCGTCTCCGCGCATGGTGACCCCGTACAAGGCGTCGGCGATCTCCATCGTGCGCTTCTGGTGGGTGATCACCAGCAGCTGGCTGTTCTCCCGGAGCTCCTCGTAGATCTCCAGCAGCCGCCCCAGGTTGGTGTCGTCCAGCGCCGCCTCGACCTCGTCCAGGATGTAGAACGGGCTGGGGCGGGCGATGAACAGGGCGACCAGGAAGGCCACCGCCACCAGGGACCGCTCGCCACCGGACAGCAACGACAGCCGCTTGACCTTCTTGCCCGGCGGTCGTGCCTCCACGTCCACCCCGGTGGTGAGCCAGCTGCCGGGCTCGGTCAGCACCAACCTGCCCTCGCCGCCGGGGAAGAGCCGCGAGAACACCCGGCCGAAGGCCGCTTCGACATCCGCGTACGCCTCGGCGAACACCTGCTCGACCCGGCTGTCCACCTCGGTGATGATGTCCATCAGGTCCGAGCGGGTCTTCCTCAGGTCGTCGAGCTGCTCGGAGAGGAACTTGTGCCGCTCCGCCATCGCGTCGAACTCCTCCAACGCCAGCGGGTTCACCCGCCCCAGCACTCCGAGCGCACGCTCCGCCGTCCGCAGCCGCTTCTGCTGCTGCTCCCGCACGTACGGGATCGGCTCCGGCACCTCGTCGTCCGGACCCAGCGCGGTGCCGTCGGGCCGGGCCAGCACCGGCACGGGCTGATCGGGACCGTAGTCGGCGACCAGACCGTCCGGTTCGAGACCGAGCTCGGTCATCGCCTTCTCGGTCAGCGCCTCCAGCCGCATCCGCTGCTCGGCGCGAGCCATCTCGTCGCGGTGCACGGTGTCGACCAGGGACTCGAAGTCGTGGGTGAGGGTCCGTAGCCGCCCGCGGATCTCGGCCAACGCGGCTTCCGCGTCGGTCCGGGCGGCATCTGCGGCGGCTCGTTCGACCCCCGCGAGAGCAATCGACGTCTCGATCCGCCGCGCCAGGTAGCCGGCGCCGGCGTGCACCCCGGCGGCCACCTTCGCCTCGCGCAGCATCCGCTCCCGACGAGCCTGGGCCTTGGCCCGCGCGGCCCGCTCGTGAGCGGCGGCGCGGCGCAGGGCGTCGGAGCGTCCGGCCAGGGCCCGTACCCGCTCCTCCATGGTTCGCAGTGCGAGCCGGGCGTCCATCTCGGCACTGCGTGCCTGCCGGGCCGCCTCGGCGAGCCGGTCACGCTCGGCCGGATCCGGCTCCTCGGTCTCGGGTGCCTCCTGAGCCAGCTCCAGGCGACGCTCCAGGTCGGCGAGCCCACCGAGGTCGCGATCGCGGGCCTCCTCGGCCCGGGCCATCCCCTGCAGCAGCCGGTCCGCTTCGGCGTGCGCCGAGCGGGAGGCCGAGCTGAGCTGACCCAGCTCCTCGGCCAGCGCGGCCATGGCCGCATCCGACTCGTGCAGGCGGGCCAGTGTGGCCTCGACTGTCTCGTTGCTCAGCCGGAGCCGCTCCTCGAGCTCGGTCTGGCCGAACCGGAGTCGCTCGCAGCGGTGGTGCGCCTCCGTCAGCCGCTGCTCGGCGTCGTCGACGGCTGCCTGCACCTCGATCAGACTCGGCTGGGCGTTCGAGCCGCCCGCCGCGTAGTGGGTGCTGAGCAGGTCGCCATCGGTGGTGACGGCCGTCAGGTCCGGCAGCCGGTCGACCAGGGTCCGGGCCGCCGGCAGGTCGTCGACCAGGGCGACCTTGCGCAGCAGTCGCCGCGTCGCTGCGGCGATGTCGGGAGGAGTCTCGACCACGTCGACCGCGTACACCGCACCCTCGGGCAGGCCCGGCCAGGCAGCTCGATCATCGGTGCCGTCGGCCCCGCCCCCCGGGCCGGCCAGGAGCAGACCGGCCCGCCCCAGGTCCTCGGCCTTCAACAGCGCGACCGCACCCAACGCCGCATCGACATCGGTGACAGCGACCGCGTCGGCGGCGGCACCGAGGGCGGCGGCGACGGCCGTCTCGTACCCTCCCCGCACGGTGACCAGGGCGGCCACGGACCCGAGCAGCCCCTGGACGGGCTCGGTGGCCGCCAGCAGGGCTCCGGTCGCGTCCTTGCGGAGCAGACCGACCTGCAACGCCTCCAGCCGCGCCGCCAGTGCCGCCCGCTCCTGGGTCGCGGCCCGCTCCTCGGTCCGCAGAGCGCCGAGCTCGGCCTCGAGGAGCTCCTTGGCCTCCAGCGCCTCCTCGTGGGCGGAATCCAGACCGAGCTCACCGTCGTCCAGGCCGGCGACCTGGGTCTCCAGCGAGGTGAAAGCGCGGCCGGCCTGCTCGGCCCGCTGCACGGCCTCCGTGTGGGCTCCGGCCAAGCGTCCGATCTCGGCCTCGGCCGCCTCGGACCGGCTGCGCAGGGAGTTGACCTGCCCGGTCAAACGGGCCAGACCCTCGCGTCGGTCGGCGGCGGCCCGGACCAGCGCGGCGAGACGAGCCTCTTCGCGTTGGTGGGCGAGCTCGGTCCCCGTCCGGTGGGTGGCCGCGTCGGTCAGTGTCCGGTCGCGCTGGGCCACCTCGCGAGCCAGCTCGGCCTCCTGGGCGGCGACTGCGTCGGCCTCCCGCTCCAGCTCGTCCGGGTCACGACCGACCCGGGTCTCGCCCGGGTCGTTGTCGGCGTTCCGCATCCGCTCGCGCGCGATCGAGGCGGTCGAGGCGACGCGCTCCTTCAGCGCGGCCAGCGAGTACCAGGTCTCCTGCGCGGTGTTCAGTCGCGGTACGCAGGCGCGGACCGCCTGCTCGGCCTCGACCTCGACCGCTCGCGCCGTCTCCAACGCGTCCTCCAGCTCGAGCCGGCGCTGCTTCAGGGCCCGCTCGTCGGCCAGGTCGGAAGCCATGGACAGCTGCACCTGCACCAGGTCGTCGGCGATCAGCCGGGCCTTGGCGTCGCGGACGTCCGCCTGCACGACGGCGGCCTTGCGAGCCACCTCGGCCTGCCGGCCCAGCGGCTTGAGCTGGCGGCGGATCTCCGTGATCAGGTCCTGGAGACGGGTCAGGTTTCCCTCACACGCCTCGAGCTTGCGGAGCGCCTTCTCCTTGCGCTTGCGGTGCTTGAGGACCCCGGCCGCCTCCTCGATGAACCCGCGCCGACCCTCGGGCGTGGCCTGCAGGATGGAGTCCAGCTGACCCTGACCGACGATGACGTGCATCTCCCGACCGATGCCGGAGTCGCTGAGCAGATCCTGGACGTCGAGCAGTCGGGCGGCGTGACCGTTGATCGCGTACTCGGAGCCACCGTTGCGGAACATGGTCCGCGAGATGGTGACCTCGGTGTAGTCGATCGGCAGCGCGCCGTCGGTGTTGTCGATGGTCAGCAACACCTCGGCCCGGCCCAGCGGAGCGCGGCCGGAGGTGCCGGCGAAGATGACGTCCTCCATCTTCCCGCCGCGCAGCGACTTCGCCCCCTGCTCGCCCATCACCCAGCTGAGGGCGTCGACCACGTTGGACTTGCCGGAGCCGTTGGGACCGACGACGCAGGTGATGCCCGGCTCGAAGTTGAGCGTGGTGGCCGAGGCGAAGGACTTGAACCCGCGCAACGTGAGGCTCTTGAGATACACCACGGACCTTTCGTCCGGTTCGATCCCGCTCGTACGGGCGGGAACACTGTCGCCGGGGAAGGCGCTGCCCACCCTAGCCGCGGACACCGACGATGTTCGGCACCTCGCACCCGCCGGCGATCGGCGTGTCCGGGAATAGCGACGTCGACCGACCGGTTGGACTCAACGACCGGCCCGGATCATGTCCCCGGGCCCCACTTGGAAAAAGCCTTCTCGGAATACCGTTCGGCTGGAGCCGTTTTGCGCCACTCGCCGCGAGGCGACTGCCGGGCCGGTCCTCACAGCTCGAGTGCCGCACATCGTCGGGCGGTAACCACGACTCACTGCTCGGTGGGCACCGATTCCTTGACCTCGGTCGACGACAGCTTCTCGTGCCCGCGGACCGAGGAGAAGGTCCAGATCTTGTTCAGCAGGAACGACAGCGGAGTCACGATCGCGATCGCGATCAGCTGGCCCCAGTAGAGCCGGGTCCGGAAGCCGGTCGAGTCGTCGAAGAACGAGCTCGACAGCGAGAACGGCGAGCCGGGGTGCATCAACAGGGTCAGGATGGCGAGGTTGGCGATCAGGGCGAGCAGCCCGACGGCGAGGAACGGCAGGTACTCCCGCCACCAACGAGAGTGCTGGGCGCTCTTGAACGTCCACCACCGGTTGAGCTGAAAGTTCCACAGGTTCGCGATCAGGAACGCGATCGTGGAGTAGACGTGGTACCAGCGGATGTTGAAGTCGGTGCCCGGCAGGTCCCACGCCACCGTGTGCGCGTTCGGACCGATCTTGTTGGCCAGGATCAGCACCGCCATGTTCACGAGCACGCCGGAGCCACCGACCAACCCGAAGCGCAGCAGCAGCTTCCAGTTGTGGCGGTGACGGACGGTCACGTAGTGGTGCAGACGGTTCACGATCCGATCAGCCTAGCCCTCGGACCCGACGAAGCGAGATGCGATGAGCCGTGATGTTCGCCATCAGAAGCGGGCGTGCGCGGCGCTCGGGGTCCGCTGGCAGCGCGGGCAGCGGTACGAAGAGCGGTTCATGAACGCCTCTCGGCGGATCGGGGTGCCGCAGCGGGGACAGGGCTCACCTTCCCGCCCGTACGCCGAGAGCGAACGGTCGAAGTAGCCGCTCGTCCCGTTCACGTTGACGTACAGGCTGTCGAACGAGGTGCCGCCGGCCTGCAGGGCCTCCGCCATCACCTCAGCAGCCGCGTTCAGCACCTGCACGGCCGCCGCCCGCGACATCGTGTCGGTCGCCCGCGCGTAGTGCAGCCGGGTGCGCCACAAGGCCTCGTCGGCATAGATGTTGCCCACCCCGCCGACCAGCTGTTGATCGAGCAGCGCCCGCTTGATGCCGGTCCGCTTCCGTCGCAGCCGACGGACGACGTCGTCGAGGTCGTACGCGGGATCGAACGGGTCGCGCGCGATGTGTGCGATCTCCGAGGGGAGCTCGGCACCGTCCTCGGACAGGGAGAGTCCGCCGAACATGCGCTGGTCGACGAACCGGAGCTGCAGACCCGCGTCGGTGAAGTCGACCAGCACCCGGGTGTTGGGCACGTACGGGGCGTCGACCGTGGAGAAGCGGAACTGGCCACTCATCCCCAAATGGGCCAGCACCGCGTCACCGTCCGCGAAGGGCAACCACAGGTACTTCCCCCGACGGCGAGGTTCGGCGAACGTCCGCCCCACGAGCTGGGCGGCGAAGTCGTCGGGACCGGGGAGGTGTCGGCGGACCGGCCGGGGGTGCAGCACGACCACCCGGGCGATGGTGCGACCGGTCAGACCGTCGGCGAGACCACGGCGGACGGATTCGACCTCGGGCAGCTCAGGCACGGCGGTCGCGGTGTTTCGGGGGGCGTTGGCCGGAGCGAGCGCGTCAGGCGCCGACGATGTCGGACACCGGCACCGTGAGCGTCTGCGGGCTGATGGCGGCGAAGGCGAGCGCGGCCGCCTTCTGCTCCGCCTCCTTCTTGTTCCGGCCGGAACCGGGACCGTACGTCTGGTCGCCCAGACCAACCGTGGCGACGAAGGTCTTGGCGTGGTCGGGACCGGACTCGGTCACCTCGTAGACGGGCACGCCGTGGCCGCCCAGGGACGCGATCTCCTGCAGACTGGTCTTCCAGTCCAGGCCCGCCCCGCGGGTGGCGGCGTCGGCCATCAGGTCATCGAAGAGATCGTGGACGAAGGCGCGGGCGCCTTCGACGCCGTGCTCGAGGAAGACAGCCCCGATCACCGCCTCCATCGTGTCCGCGAGGATGGAGGACTTGTCGCGGCCGCCCGTGCTCTCCTCGCCCCGGCCCAGGTGGATGAGATCCCCCAGCTCGAGACCACGAGCGACGTCGGCCAGGGCGCGCGAGTTGACCACGGCGGCGCGCAGCTTGGCGAGCTGACCCTCCGACAGGTCGGGATAGGTCACGAACAGGTGCTCGGTCACCACCAGGCCCAGGATCGAGTCGCCCAGGAACTCCAGGCGCTCGTTGGTGGGCAGCCCGCCACGCTCGTACGCGTACGAGCGGTGGGTGAGGGCACGGTCGAACAGCTTGCCCTGCACGACGAGGCCCAGGCGAACCAGGACCTCGCGAACCGGTCCGGGACCGGCGGGGAGGTCGACCGAGACAGGCACCTCCGACCCTCGGGACCGGCCCGGGGCGTCAGAGGTGTCGATGTCGGTCAAGACCACTCCGTCAGGACTCCAGCACCTGACGGCGGCTGGCACGGGGACCGTACTGGCCACAGGACGGGCAGGCGGTGTGCGGCAGGTGCTTCTCGCGGCAAGCAGGGTTGGTGCAGGTGACCAAGGTGGGCACCGAAGCCTTCCACTGGGAACGGCGATGCCGCGTGTTGCTGCGTGACAAGCGCCTCTTCGGGACGGCCACGATCTTCTCCTCGTTCGTTCGTACAGTTCGTTCGTGCGGGGCGTTCAGGCGGGTGCTCGGCGACGCGCAACACCCCTCTGGGCGCGCGACAGCGTTCGAGCAACCTGCACAGTCTAGGACGTTTCGCCGTCGGATTCGAACTGGGCGAGCTTCGTCCACCGCGGATCGACCGCGTCGTCGTGGTCGTGCTCCTCGACGGTGTTGAGATCGAGGCCGCAGTCCGGGCACAACCCACGGCAGTCGGGCCGGCACACGGGCTGGAACGGCAGCTCCAGCACGATGGCGTCCCGCAGCACCGGCTCGAGGTCGATCAGCTCACCGTCGAGGTGCGACGCCTCCTCGTCGGACGCCTCGCTCCCCGGGTAGGTGAACAGCTCCTGGACGTCGACCTCGACCTCGTCGGCGATCCCGGTCAGGCAGCGTACGCACTCACCCTCCAGCTGGACGAGCGCCGTGCCGGTGACCAGCACGCCCTCGACGACAGCCTCCAGCCGGAGGTCGAGCTCCAGCGGGGAGCCCTCGGGCACGCGGATGACCGCGATGCCCAGCTCGTTCGGCGCCGGCACCGTGTTGTGAACCGTGCGCATCTCGCCGGCGCGTCGCCTGAGGTCGTGGGTGTCCAGGACCAGTCCGGAACGGCGGTCCAGTCGGCGGTGCGGTGACGTCACGGTACCGAGATCCCGAGATCGTCTGTCGTGCCTGCACCAGCCACCGACGGCTCGGCGGCGTCGACGACATCGTCCTCGTGGCGGTCGAGTCGGCTGCGCTCGGCCAACCGGGCCCGGGCCGTGCGGACCTGACTCGTGGTGCGGGCCAGCACCGACTCGAAGCTGGCCATCCGCGAGTCGACGAACGTGTCGGCCTCGCGGCGCAGGGCGGCGGCATCGGACTCGGCGTCGGCCACGATCTGGGCAGCCTTCTGCTGAGCGACCTTGATCACCTCGGTCTCGGTCGCCAGCTCGGCGGCGCGTTCCCGAGCCTCCTCGGTGATCCGCTCGGCCTGGGCCTCGCCGGCCGCCTGCGCGTCGTTGGAGTTCTCGATCACGTCCTGCGCCTCGGCGATCTCGTCGGGCAGGTTGTCGATCACGTCATCGATGGCGGCGAGGACGTCCTGACGGTTCACCACGCAGGACGCCGACATCGGCATCGAGCGGGCGTGCGCCACGAGGTCGCGGAGCCGGGCGAGCTTCGCCTCGGCGGTCTTCTGGTCGGCCATGTGTCCTTCTCCTGGAACTGAACGACCTAGAGACTAGTACGGGCTTCCTGAGCACGTACCCGACTCCGCGGGTGATGTATCACCCGCGCGGAAGTCAAGCCTGAAACCTTGACGACTTCGCGGGTGATGTAACACCCGCGGAGTTGAGTGACGGTGGTCGAATCCTTCAGGGCGCACGCGCCGGCCGCGCCACCGGGACGATCGCCAGTCAGGATTCGAGTCCGGCGAAGTCAGCGGGATCGGTCGTGTACAGCGGTAGAGGGTGGGCCACTGCGGTCGCGGCGATCTGCAGGTCACCGACCCGGCGGCGAGACGTACGTCCGAATCCCGACAGCGCACCACTCAGCTGACCGAGGACCCGAGCGGTAGCGGCGTCGAAGACGAGTGGATCGAACTCGTGCTCGGCCCGGATTCGTCGATTGCGAATCCGCTGAATCGCCTTGTAGCACTGCGTTGCACCGGGTAGCACTCTCGCCGGGCTCCCTCCAGCGGCCTCTCAGGTGGCCCTCCGCTCGGCCAGCCGGTCCGCGATCCGGGCCAGCACCGCGGGGGTGACGAACGGCGTCACGTCGCCACCCAGGGATGCGACCTCGCGCACCAGGCTGGACGACACGTACGCGAGCTCCGGCGCGGTGGGCAGGAAGGCGGTGTCCACGCCGGTCAGCTTGCGGTTCATCTGCGCCATGGCCAGCTCGTAGTCGTAGTCGGCGCCCGAGCGGAGGCCCTTGACGATCACGTCGACGGCATTCGCGGCACAGAAGTCGACGAGCAGACCGGAGAACAGGGTGACCGTGACCGACGGCCACTCCACGCAGGACTCCTGCAGCATGGCCACCCGCTCGTCGGGGGTGAACAACGCGCTCTTGCTGATGTTCGACCCGACGGCGACCACCACGCCGTCGTACAGCTCGGCGGCCCGTCCGATCACGTCGAGATGACCGATGGTGACGGGATCGAAGGATCCGGGGCAGACGGCTCGGCTCACGAGAGACGAACCTATCCGGCGGCGAAGTAGAGCACGGTCTCGCCGTACTTCTTGTCCCAGGTGTCACCGAGCACATCCGGCCATCGCGGCGCGGGATCACGGCCGGAACGCTCGAGGACGACCAGGCCCTCGGCGGTCAGCCAGCCGTTGGTGACCAGGTCGCGCAGGATGACCTCCACGGTGGAGTTGGCCAGCTCGTACGGCGGGTCGAGGAAGACGATGTCGAAGGGGTACGCCGGCTGCCGTCGCACCACGTCCTCGACAGCGTCGCGACGCACGTCCACGTCGAGGCCGACGGTGACCACGTTCTGCTCCATGGTCCGCAGCGCTCGTCGACTGGACTCGACCAGCAGCACCGGTCCGGCGCCGCGACTGGCCGCTTCGAGCCCCACCGCACCGGAGCCGGCGAACAGGTCGCAGAACGCCCACCCCTTGAGCGCGACGTCGGCGGCACCGGACGAGCCGCCCGTCCAGGACGCCAGCGCCGAGAACAGCGCCTCGCGCACCTTGCTGGAGGTCGGTCGGGTCTGGTCCCCGGGGGGCATCGCGAGGCGCCGTCCGCCGCGCGATCCCGAGACGATCCGTGTCATGAGCGGAGCCTCTCGTGGCTCGGAAACACCGTCATGTGCGCTCCAGCCAGTCGCCGGCGGCCCGGAGCTCGACCGAGTCGACGATGTCGGCCAGGCCGGGGTCGGTCAGCTCCGGATCCCGTTCCAAGCAGGCCGTGGCCAGGTCCCGGGCGTACACGATCAGGTCCTCGTCGTCGAGCACCCGGAGGTGCCGTAGACCGGAACGGACACCCGACTGCTCGGCCCCGAGCACGTCTCCCTCCCGGCGCTGCGCCAGATCGACCTTGGCCAGCACGAAACCGTCCCGGGTCTCCGCCACGGCGTCGAGCCGATCGAGCGCCGGCAGTCCGGGCGGGGTGGCGGTGAGCAACAGGCAGACGCCGGCATGGGCGCCTCGACCGATCCGACCACGGAGCTGGTGCAGCTGGGAGATCCCGAAGCGGTCGGCGTCGCAGATCACCATCACCGACGCGTTGGGCACGTCGACTCCGACCTCGATCACGGTGGTGGCCACCAGCACGTCGAGCTCGCCGGTCACGAAGCGCCCCATCACCTCCTCCTTCTCCTCGGCCGGTAACCGACCGTGCAGCATCGCCACCCGCAGATCGCGCATCGGGCCCTCGGTGAGCTGGGCGTACACGTCCTCGACCGCGGCACCGCCGTCGTCGTCAGCGGTGCCGTCGCTGATCCGCGGGCAGACCACGAACGCCTGCCGCCCCTCGGCGACCTCCTCGACCACCCGCTGCCAGGTCCGCTTGAGCCAGCTCGGATGCAGCTGGTAGTTGACGACCACGGTGGACACGTCGGCGCGGCCGGCGGGGATCTCGGTCAAGGTGGACGTCTCCAGATCGCCGAAGACGGTCATGGCGACGGTGCGCGGGATGGGGGTCGCGGTCATCACGAGGGTGTGCGGCCGCTGCTGGGCCTTGGCCGCTAGCGCGGCACGCTGCTCGACCCCGAACCGGTGCTGCTCGTCGACCACCACCAGCCCGAGGTCGGCGAACTGGGTGCCGGAGGTCAGCAGCGCGTGGGTACCGATCACGATCCCGGCCTCCCCGGACGCGGCGGCCAGGGCCGCCTCGCGCCGGCGACCGGCCGCCATCGAGCCGGTGATCAGCGTGACACCGGTGCCCGTCGCGCCGGAGGTCAGCAGATCCCCACCGACCAGGTCACCCAGCATCGCGGTGATCGTCCGGTGATGCTGGGCGGCGAGCACCTCGGTGGGCGCCAGCAGCGCAGCCTGGCCACCGTTGTCCACGACGGTCAGCATCGCCCGCAGCGCCACCACGGTCTTGCCGGAGCCCACCTCCCCCTGCAGCAACCGCTGCATCGGGTGCGGCCGAGCGAGGTCGGCGAACAGCTGGTCGCTGATCTGCTGCTGCCCCGCCGTCAGCTCGAACGGCAATCTCGCGTCGAACGCGTCCAGCAAGCCGCCGGCGACGCGGGGCCTCGCAACGGCTCCGTCCGCCGCAGCCAGGGCGCGACGCCGGGCCATGGCGAGCTGTAGCCCGAACGCCTCGTCGAACTGCACCCGGGCCACGCCGGCGGTGACTTCGTCCTCGGTGTCGGGGCGATGCACCGCGCGGTACGCCATCGGCTGACTCATCAGATCCGCCTCGCGCCGCACCCACTCCGGCAGCGGATCCTCCATCCCCTCCAGGCTGTCCAGGGCCAGCGAGACGCAGCTGGCGATCGTCCAGGTCCGGAGCTTGGCGGTCGCCGGGTAGAGACCGATCCGACCGGAGGCGCCGGCCACCTTGCCCAGGTCGAGGTTGCGCTGGGCTCCGCCGATGACGTTGCCGTCCTCGTCGACGATGACGAAGTCGGGGTGGGTGAGCTGGGGCTCCCCGCGGAAAGCCCCGACCTTTCCGGCGAAGATCCCCCGCGCTCCGGTTCGGAGCTGGGCCTGCCAGTAGTCGACCAGGTGCTTGGCCCCGAAGAAGGTCAGGTTGAGCTCACCCCGACCGTCGGTGATGACGGCTTGGAGGCGGAACTTGCCGGCCCCGCGAGCGGATTGGCTCATGCCGTGCACCGAGGCGTGCCGCACCTGGGCGAGCACGGTGACCTCGTCACCCTCGGTCAGGTTGCGCAGATCGCTGAGCTCGGTGCCCGAGACGTACCGGCGGGGCAGGTGCAGCATGAGGTCGCCGACCGTGCGCAGCTTCAGCGACTCGAACGCCTTGGCGGTCTTTCCGCCCAGCACCCCGCTCAGGGGAACGGCGAGGCGGGTGAAGCCGGTGGTGCGCCAGAACTGCGCCGGCGGACGCTCGGCGGTCGCCGTGGGGTCGGCCGCCGGCTTTTTCTTGGTGCTCTTCTTCGCGGCCGGCGCGGGCAGCTCCGGGACGAGTCGCAGGTGGCGGTTCATTCCAAGCCCACCAGCAGGGGGTAACGCGCCTGGCCCCCGTCGATCAGCTCGACGTCGATCGACGGCGACCAGTCGCGGATCCGCGCGCGCACCTGGCCGATCAGGCGATCATCCGCGGACTGGCCACGCACCAGGGTGAGCAGCTCGCCCCCGCCGGAGGTGAGCAGTCGCTCGATCACCCGCCAGGCGACCGCGGTGAGGTCGTCGCCGATCTCCACGAAGTCGCCGTCGACCACCCCGAGCACGTCGCCCACCTCGCAACGACCGGCCATCGTCATCGCCGAGCTCTCGGCGATCGTGACCGCTCCGTGCCGGGCGTGTCCGGCGGTGCTGCTCATCGCCACCACCGCCGAGTCGAAGTCCGCGCCCGGTTCGTGCACGGCCAGCGCAGCCAGACCCTGCACCTGGGCCACGGTGGGGATGACGGCCACCCGCCGTCCCTGGGCCCGGAGCTCGTTGGCGAGGTGGGTGGCGATCTCCAGGCACTCCATGTCGTTGGGCAGCACGATGACCTCGCCGCAGGACTGCTGCACCGCCGAGGTGAGCTCCTCGGCGCTGACGTGCGAACCGGTCGGCAGCACAGCCGTGCCGCCCAGGGCGGTGACGGCGTCGGCAAGACCGGGGCCGGCCACCACCGCCACCAGGGCCCGCTCCTCCACCGCGGCCGCGGTGCTCGGCGGCAGGACCGTGATCCTGATCTGGCTGATCCGGCCGCAGGCCAACCCGGCCTCCACCGCCGCGCCGGCATCGCTCAGGTGCACATGCACCTGGGCCACGGTCCGATCCCCCACGATGACGACACTGTCACCCAGCACCGACAGTCGCTCGCGAAGTGCGTCCAGATCGTCGACGCCGGTCCCCCGCAGGGCGTACATCACCTCGTACGCCAAGGGAGCTCCCCCGACCGCACCCTGTCGTCCGACCGCCCCGAGCTGTGCGGGCCGGGCGGTCAGTACCGGCAGCGGCTCGGCGGTCGCCCCGCCCAGGACCTCGACGAGCACGTCGAGTAGCAGCACGTACGCCTGCCCGCCCGCGTCCACCACCCCCGCCGCGGCCAGGCTCGGGAGCTCATCGGTTGTCCGGCGCAGCGACTCGGCTGCTGCGGCCCGCGCGACCTCGGCCACCGCCAGCACGCGGGAGATGCCGATGGCCGGATCACCCGCCAGTCGTTCGGCGACCCCGTCGGACACGGCTTGCTCGGCCGCGGCGGCGGCGGCCGCCGCCACCGTGAGGATCGTGCCCTCGACCGGGCGGGCGACGGCCCGGCGGCCCGCCACGGCGACGGTCTTCAGCACCTGGGCCAGCCCACGTTCGGGCTCGGTCGGCACGATCAGTCCCGACCGTTCCAGGGCCCGACTCAGGCTGATGATCATCTCCGCGACGATGGCGCCCGAGTTGCCGTGGGCGGACAGCACGGCCGCCCGCACCACCAGGTCGGCCGGACTCGGCTCGTCGTCGCCGACAGGCGCTCCCTGACTGGCCCCGCCGGTGGGCGCTCCCTGACTCGCCCCGCCGACAGGCGCTCCCTGGCTAGCCACGAGCTCGGCGGTCCAGTCGTCGTCGACGGCCTCACCGCTGAGGTGGGCGATGATGCCGGTCAGCGTCTGCTGCAGGTTGGTGCCGGTGTCGGAGTCGGCGACCGGGAACACGTTGATCGCGTTCAGAGCGGTGGCCGAGGCCGTGATCACCTCGGCGCTGCGCTCCAGCCAGGTCAGGCAGAGTCGCCAGATCTCGGGCGGAGCGAGGCTGCCCACTCCGCCCCCGGAGGTGACTGCCGACGACACCCGCCCACCCTACCGAGCGGTCGACGTCCGAACCGGGATCCGGGTGCCCCGTCAGGTCGCGGGCTCGTGCGGGACCGGGGCCGGGTCACGGGGCTGGTCGGGATGCGCCGCCGGCAGCGGGTCCGGCAGAAGTGACCAGAGGAAGGCCATCCGTACCCGGTCGGGCGCCGGCTCGTTCCGCCAGCCGGCTTCGTGCTCGTCCAGGATCGCGTTCTCCAACCACAGCGACAGCCGTTCCGCCTGGTCCGGAGTCAGCCACAGCTCGCCGGAGGCGAGCGCCATCGACCCGGCCCGATCACGGGTCGCACGGCGGCGGTGCTCGTGCAGGCGACGGCGCAGGCCACCGAGGAGCTGATCGGCCATCAGGTCCTCCGCGGCCGGGCCGAGGTGGGAGGTGTCGATCCGCAGACTCGTGCCACTCGCCCGCCACGGTCGGTTACGCCCGTCGCCATCGTCGGCCGATCGCTCGACCACACCCCACTTCTCCAGCGCCCGCAGGTGATAGCTCATCGCGCTCGGACTGAGCCCGGTCAGCCCGGCCAGCTCCGTCGCCGTTCGCTGGCGCTGCTCGCCGTACAGCACCTCGATCACGCGCTGGCGGGCGTCGTGGGCCAGTGCCCGGATGGCGCGCGCATCGGTGATCGTGACTTCACGTTGCGGACCGAGCAGTCGCTCGGTGCGTTCATCCGTCTGCCGGCGGGCCGCGGATGCCTCGCCCTCGTGGTCGGTCACCTGATGAGGGTAGCGATCAGAACCGAGTTGTGAAGCGAACGCTTGACATCTCCATATCTGAAACCTATGCTTCAGATATTCGAAGCGCATGTTTCAGAAGGAGGTGTCAGGGTGATCCCGTTCGTCGCACCCGGCCTGTCCGCGGCTGCGGAGCCGGCCCTCGCCCCCGGCGCCCTCGGCACTCGGCGGTATGGTCGCTGGGTCGAGAAGCTCCTGCTGCAGACCGAGGCCGGACGGCGCGAAACCGCCTCGGCGTCGGCACCGACGGGCAGGGTCCGCCGCCTGATTCGCTTTGCCTCACCGGCGTCGGGTACGCTTGCCAGGTTGCCCTGACGGGCTTCGACCTTCGTTTTCCATCCTGAGCTCGAGTAAGTGGGAGTGAACTCCAGTGGCTGCCGTATGTGACGTCTGCGCCAAGGGCCCCGGCTTCGGCCACAACGTGCCTTGGTCCAAGAAGAAGACCAACCGCCGCTGGAACCCGAACATCCAGCGCGTCCGCGCCCTGGTGTCCGGCACCCCCAAGCGGCTCAACGTGTGCACCTCCTGCCTCAAGGCCGGCAAGGTCACCCGCTGACCACCTGACGCTCTCGCGTCGCCAGGACCTGTCCCTCCGGGGCCAGGTCCTTTTGGTGTTCTCCCTCAGTTCTCGCCGACCAGTACGGGGCGCAGCACGTCGAGCACCCCGGCATCCTCGATCGTGGACGGGACACCGGGCGTCTTGCCGTCGGCGATCTCCCGCATCACCTTCCGCAGGATCTTGCCGGACCGTGTCTTGGGCAACGCCGGCACCACGTCGACCCGTCGCAGGGCCGCCACGGCCCCGATCTCGGCGCGGACCAGGGCCACCAGCTGGGCCGACAGGTCCTCCGGGGCGATCTCGGTGCCCGCCTTCACCACCACCAGCCCACGCGGCACCTGGCCCTTGAGCTCGTCTGCCACCCCGATCACCGCGCACTCCGCCACCGCCGGGTGGCCGGCGATCACCGCCTCCATCGAGCCGGTGGAGAGCCGGTGCCCGGCCACGTTGATCACGTCGTCGGTGCGGCCGAGCACGAAGAGGTAGCCCTCGTCGTCGATCAGTCCGCCGTCGCCGGTCAGGTAGTACCCCGAGTAGGCCGCGAGATAGCCGTCGACGAAGCGCTGGTCGTCGCCCCACACCGTCGTCAGGGTGCCCGGCGGCAGCGGCAGGGCGATCACGATCGCCCCTTCGACACCGGCCGCCACCCGCTCGCCGTGCTGATCCAGGATCCGGACGTCGTAGCCCGGCACCGGCACGGTCGCCGAACCTGGCTTGACCGGCATCGGCTCCAGTCCCCGGAGGTTGGCCGCGATCGGCCAGCCGGTCTCGGTCTGCCACCAGTGGTCGATCACCGGGACACCCAGCTTCTCAGAGGCCCAGGTATAGGTGTCGGGATCCAGCCGCTCACCCGCCAGGAAGAGCGCCCGCAGCGACGACAGGTCCTGATCGGCCATCAGCAAGGCCTCGGGATCGACCTTGCGGATGGCCCGGAGGGCGGTCGGCGCGGTGAACATGACGCTGACCCGGTGCTCGGCGACGACAGCGGCGAAGGCCCCGGCGTCCGGCGTACCCACCGGCTTGCCCTCGTACAGGACCGTCGTCGCGCCGACCAGCAGCGGTCCGTACACGATGTAGGAGTGGCCGACGACCCAGCCGACGTCACTCGCGGTGAACATCACGTCGCCCGGCCCGACGTCGTAGATCGTCCGCATCGAGTAGCTCAGCGCGACCGCGTGCCCGCCCTGGTCCCGGACGATGCCTTTCGGTTTCCCCGTGGTCCCAGAGGTGTAGAGGATGTAGAGCGGATCGGTCGCCGCCACCTCGACGCAGGACGCCGGCTCGAACAGCCCGGGCTTCGTGATCATCGACCAGTCCAGGTCGCGACCCTCGACCAGGTCCGCAGCCAGCTGCGGCCGCTGCAGGATGACGCAGTAGTCGGGCTGGTGCCGTGACCGGTCCAGGGCGGCGTCGAGCAGCGGCTTGTACGCGATCACCTTGTCGGCTTCCAGGCCGCAGGACGCGGAGACGATCACCTTCGGTCGGGCGTCGTCGATCCGGGCGCTGAGCTCGGCCGGGGCGAAGCCGCCGAACACCACCGAGTGCACGGCCCCGATCCGAGCGCAGGCCAGCATCGCGATCGCCGCCTCGGCCACCATCGGCAGGTAGATCACCACCCGATCACCGGCCCCCACGCCCAGCTCCCGGAGGGCGCCGCCGAACCGCGCCACCTGGTCCAGCAGCCGGGCGTAGCTGTACGTCCGTCGCTCACCGGTGATGGCGGAGTGGAAGATCAGCGCCGGCTCGTCGGCCCGTCCGGCGATCACGTGCCGGTCGAGGGCGTTGTAGCAGGTGTTCAGGGTGGCGTCGGGATACCACCGGTAGAGCGGCGCCGCGGTGGAGTCCAGGATCCTCTTGGGTTTGCGGATCCAGCTGACGGCGCGCGCCTGGTCGCGCCAGAACTCCTCGGGATCACCGAGACTGCGCCAGTACTCCTGCCGATAGCTCACGATCCCCTTCTCAGCTCGAGATGATGCCCGTCAGGTCTGGATGACCACGGGGATGATCATCGGGCGGCGACGGTGCTTGTCGTTCACCCAGCGTCCGATCCGGCGCCGGATCACCTGCTGCAGGCGGTGCGCGTCGTTGACCCCCTCGGCCATCGCCTGCTCCAGCGCCTCGATCAGCTGCGGCCGCACGGCGTCGAAGACCGAGTCGTCCTCACCGAACCCGCGGGCGTGGATGTCGGGGCCGCTGACGATCTTGGAGGAGTGCGTGTTGATCACCGTGATGATGGAGATGAAGCCTTCCTCACCGAGGATCCGGCGATCCGTCAGCAGGGTCTCGGTCACGTCCCCGACGCTGGCCCCGTCGACGAACACGTAGCTGCAGTCGACCTTGCCGACGATCTTGGCCGAGCCCTGCTGCAGGTCGATGACCGTCCCGTCCTCGGCGATGATCGCCCGCTTCCGCGGCACGCCGGTGGCCACGGCGAGGTCGGCGTTGGCCACCAGGTGACGCGCTTCGCCGTGCACCGGCATCACGTTGCGCGGCTTGACGATGTTGTACGCGTAGAGCAGCTCGCCGGCACTGGCGTGTCCGGAGACGTGCACCATGGCGTTGCCCTTGTGCACCACGTTGGCGCCGAGCTTGGTCAGGCCGTTGATCACCCGGTAGATCGAGCTCTCGTTGCCGGGGATCATCGAGGACGCCAGGACCACGGTGTCGCCCGCGGCGAGCTGGATCACCTGGTGCTCGCGGTTGGCCATCCGGGAGAGCGCCGACAACGGCTCCCCCTGGGACCCGGTGGAGATGATCGCCACCTCGTGCGGCCGGTACTTGTCGATGTCCCGCAGCTCGATCAGGGTGTCCGCGGGGACGTGCAGATAGCCCAGGTCGCGCGCGACGCCCATGTTGCGCACCATCGAGCGCCCCACGTAGACGACCTTGCGGCCGTGGGCGACGGCGGCGTCCAGGACCTGCTGCACCCGGTGCACGTGCGAGGCGAAGCAGGCCACGATCAGGCGTTGCTTGCTGGTGGCGAAGACCCGGTCCAGAGCCGGGGTGATGTCCCGCTCCGGCGTGGTGAAGCCCGGCACCTCGGCGTTGGTCGAGTCGACCATGAACAGGTCGACGCCTTCCTCGCCGAGGCGGGCGAACCCGCGCAGGTCGGTGATCCGCCCGTCCAGCGGGAGCTGGTCCATCTTGAAGTCGCCGGTGTGCAGCACCAGGCCGGCCTTCGTCCGGACCGCCACCGCGAAGGCGTCGGGGATCGAGTGGTTGACCGCCAGGAACTCGAGGTCGAAGTGGCCGAACGTGACCCGCTCGGAATCCTCCACCCGCCGGGTGACGGTTCCCCGGATCCGGTGCTCACGGATCTTCTCCTGCAGCAGCGCCAAGGTCAGCTTGGAGCCCACCAGGGGGATGTCCGGTCGCTGCCTCAGCAGGTACGGGACGGCGCCGATGTGGTCCTCGTGGCCGTGGGTCAGCACCACCGCCTGGATGTCGTCCAACCGGTCCGAGATCACGTCGAAGCTCGGCAGGATGAGGTCGACACCTGGATGGCTGTCCTCGGGGAAGAGGACCCCGCAGTCGATCACCAGGAGCTGGCCGTCGTACTCCAGCACCGCCATGTTGCGACCGATGTCGCCGAGACCACCGAGCGGGATGACGCGGAGCGCTCCGCCGGGGAGAGGTGGAGGGGTTCGTAGGTTTCCGGCAGCCGACACGGCCGTCAGGCTACCGTCTGTCGCCACCAGCCGGCGCCGCGCACCGCGCCGGTGGGCCGCGACGGGGAAACCGTCGGGACATGAACGAAGTCCGTGGTTACCTGCTCGGGGGTTCAGGTAACCACGGACTTCTGTATTAATCATGCTGGGTGCACCGCCGGACCGCCTAGTCCTGGGGATGTGACCTGGATCACACTGGCCAGGAGATACGATCGCGTCCCATGGCCACGGATCACCCCGGTGCGAACGACGACCCCCACGCGGACTCGGTGCGGCTGGCGCTCCCGGCGGAGTCGTGGGGTATCGCGTCCGTCCAGCGACGCAGCTGGGGCGAGACCGCGGACGACGCGGCGCTGGCGCTGCTGCAGGGCATCGACCTCGACACCATGGCTGCGACCTGGCACGGCGCCATCAGCCGGCCCCCGGAGGCCCGCTGGCGGGTTCTGGTGGCGGTCGCCGAGGGCCAGGTGGTGGGACTGGCGACCACCCTGCCCAGTCAGGACCCCGACGCCGACCCGGGCGCGGACGGCGCCATCGACGAGCTGGTCGTCGATCCGACCGCTCGGCGCCGCGGTCACGGCTCCCGGTTGCTGAACGCCTGCGTCGACACCCTGCGGGCCGACGGTTTCGTCCGCGTACGCCACTGGCTGCGGGCCGACGACGACCTCCGCCGGGCGTTCTTGACCGACGCGGGTTGGGCGGCCGACGGCGCGCACCGCGAGATCGGCTCCGAGGACGACACGGTCCGGGTGAAGCAGATCCGGCTGCACACCGCGATCGCCTGAGCACCGGTCGGGCGACGGCGGACGGGCGACTCAGCGGCCCCGCAGGGGGATGTCCTGGCCGGTGCCGGACAGCAGCAACCCGTCCGGTTGCACGGTCAGACCGGTGACGGAGATGTCGTACGGCAGGTTCTGGATCGGGATCGGTTGCAGCACGATGCGCGACACCGCATCCACCACCGCCTGGGGCACGGCGACCGAGGCCACGTTGACCTGCGGGTCCACGACGATGATCGTCTGCGCGTCGACGTCGAGCTGCGGGCGACCGGTGATGTAGCCGTCGATGGAGAGGCGGCCGATCGGCACCGAGAAGTCGATCCGCATCCGGTCGTCGGCCACGTAGCTCATCTGCTGGCCGGCCAGCGTGCTGACTCCGGTCCAGTCCACCAGTGCGGTGGCCTCGCCCCGGTCCGCCACGACGTTCTGGTAGCGATCGCTGGCCGTGATCCCGGTCAGGGTCGCGTCGAGGTGGGCGATGGCCACCGAGGTCGAACCCTCCTGGACGGTCGCGTCGTCGGCAGTCACCTGCACCGAGGAGAACGAGCCACCGAGCACCTGGGTCACGAACGGGAAGCCACCGATGCTGACCTCGGGCTTGGTCGGCGTCGACAGCTCCGACTGGAGCTGGGTGGCCAGCATGTTCTGGGCGACGGCGTTGGCCACCCGATCACCGGCGATCAGCACCGCCAGCACGGCCAGCACGCTGATCACGGCGATCATCACGGTCCGGGACCGGGGCTTGCGGGGTGGGGCCGGCGGCGCGTACGCGGTGGCCGGCTGCACGGTGGTGCCACCAGGGCGTGGCATCGCGACCGTCGACTCCGGGGCCGGCCTCCCGGCGGTGGGCAGCACGTGGGTGTCGTCAGCACCGGGCGGGGCGAAATCGTGCGGGGCGAAATCGGGACCCTGCGCCTGCGCACCGGTGGGCTCGGGGTCGGAGGGGGTGCGGCCGTCGCCGTACCCGCTCATGATCCGATCCCCAGCAGATCGTCGATCCCGATGGTCAGTCCGGGTCGGTCGACCACCGCGCGCACCGCGGCCAGCACCCCCGGCATGAAGGACACCCGGTCGAACGAGTCGTGCCGGACGGTCAGGGTCTCGCCGGGATCGCCGAACAGGACCTCCTGGTGGGCGACCAACCCGCGCAGCCGGACACCGTGTACGCGGACGCCCTCGATGTCGGCGCCGCGGGCTCCGGGCACCTCCTGGCTGGTGGCGTCAGGGATCGGCGGTCGGTCGGCCGCTGATCGGGCGGCGGCGATCCGGTGTGCGGTGGTGCTCGCGGTCCCGGACGGGGCGTCGGCCTTGTCCGGGTGGTGCAGCTCGATGATCTCGACACTCTCGTAGAAGCGGGCGGCCTGCTCGGCGAAGTGCATCATCAGCACGGCCCCCACCGAGAAGTTCGCGGCCACGACGACACCGACCCCGGGCGCCTCACCCAGGGCCCAGCGCAGCTGGGCCAGCCGGTCCTCGGTGAAGCCGGTGGTGCCCACCACGGCGTGCACACCGTGCTCGATGCACCACGACAGGTTGTCCATCACCGCGTCCGGGTGGGTGAAGTCGACCATCACCCGCGCCGCCTCGGCGGGCGTACGGTCGTCGCCGACATCCAGCCGGGCGACCAGCTCCAGGTCCGGAGCCGCGTCGACGGCTCGGCACACCTCGGCGCCCATCCGACCGGCGGCCCCGAACACACCCACCGCGATCTGCGTTTCGGTCATGAGCAAAGCCTCTCGGGAGTGCAGGAGCGATCCGGGTGGACACGTTCTTCGTCCTCCCGGATCGTGACGAACGAGGGAGACACCGCGGAGCTCAGGACCGCGGAGCGCGGAGCTCGACAATCCGACGCGGCCATCTGCTCTCCTCACCTGGTCCACGACGGGCGACCCGTCGACGGACCCAACCTACCGGCGCGGCGCCGACCGGCGGCGGCGTGCGTGGGTCCTGATCACCAACGGGCGAGGACCGTCTCGAGCTGTCGCCGCGGCACCTTGGGGCCGACCACGCCGAGCACCGGGCCGGCCAGGAACAGCTGCTGCGCCATCTCCTGCACCTGCTCGGCGGTGACCGCGTCGTAGCGGGCCAGGTGCTCCTCGAGGCCCCGCTCCTCGCCGCTCACCGTGCTCCCCCCGAGCCGACTCATCCGCGAGTTGGGGCCCTCGTAGCCGAGGATCGTCTGACCCCGCAGCTGGGTCTTGGCCCGGGCGAGCTCTCGCTCATCGATCCCGGCGTCGGCGAGCTCGCTCGTCACCTGGCGTACGACGTGGAGGATGTCGGTCAGCCGTTCGGGGGCGCACTGCCAGTCGATCGAGAACAGGCCGGCATCGCTGTAGACGCTCTCCCCCGCCTCGATCGAGTACGCCAACCCACGGCGCTCCCTGACCTCCAGGAACAGTCGCGACGACATCCCACCGCCGAGCACCAGGGAGAGCAGACCGAGGGCGTACCGGCGATCGTCGAACATGCCCGGGCAGCCGGCCGCGAGGATCGCCGACACCTGGGCGGAGTCGCGGACGGCGGTGACGACCTGCGCCCCGCCGCGGACGACCGTGACGGCGGGCGGGCGCGGCACCCGGCGGAGGCCACGACCATGATCACCGGCGAAGCCGGCGAACGAGCCGAGCCGGTCCACGAGCTGATCATGGTCGACCGCACCGGCGGCTGCGACGACGATCTCCGTCGGGCGGTAGTGCCGGCGCCAGTAGGCGTCGACCTGATTACGCCGCAGCGCGGTGATGCTGTGGGCCGAGCCGATCACCGGGCGACCCAGACCATGATCACCGAAGATCGCCGAGGTCACCAGGTCGCCGGCCGCCTCGCCCGGATCGTCGTGGTGCATGGCGATCTCGTCCATGATCACCGCCCGCTCCGCGTCGATGTCGCGGCCCAGCAGAAGTGAGTCGGTGATCATGTCGGCCAGCACGTCGACGACCAGCTCGGCGTCGTCGGCCATCACCCGCGCGTGGAAGCAGGTGTGTTCCTTGGCGGTGTAGGCGTTCAGCTCACCGCCGACCGACTCGACCGCCTGGGAGATCTCCTCGGCGGTCCGCCGCGGGGTGCCCTTGAAGAGCACGTGCTCGAGGAAGTGCGAGGCACCGTGCAGGCGGCTGCTCTCCTGCCGGGAACCGACACCGACGAAGAAGCCGACGCAGAAGGCCCGGCTGCCCGCCATCTCCTCGGTGACGACGCGCAGGCCGCTGGGCAGCGTGCTACGTCGGATCTCGCCGCTGCGGTACGCCCGCGGGTCCGCGGCGGGACCCGAGGGACGACGAAGCCGACCGCTCACCGAGCGGCCGGCCTCCTCAGCTGTCTCAGACAGCAGCGGTCTCCTCGACCACGGGGATCAGCGACAGCTTGCCGCGGTCGTCGACCTCGTTGATCTCCACCTGGATCTTCTGGCCGACGCTGACCACGTCCTCCACGTTCTCCACCCGCGCGCCACCGGCGAGCGGACGCAGCTTGGAGATGTGCAGCAGGCCGTCCTTGCCGGGCAGCAGCGAGACGAACGCGCCGAACGCCGTGATCTTGACGACGGTACCGAGGTAGCGCTCGCCCTTCTCCGGCATCGTCGGGTTGGCGATCGCGTTGACCATGGCCCGAGCGGCCTCGGCCTTCTCGCCGGAGTCGGCCCCGATGTAGATGGTGCCGTCGTCCTCGATGCTCAGGTCAGCACCGGTGTCGTCCTGGATCTGGTTGATCACCTTGCCCTTCGGGCCGATGACCTCGCCGATCTTGTCGACCGGGATCTTCACCGTGATGATCCGCGGCGCGTAGAGGCTCATCTCGTCCGGGGTGTCGATGGCCTCGGCCATCACCTCCAGGATCGTCATCCGCGCGTCCTTGGCCTGGGTCAGGGCCTGGGCCAGCACCGACGCCGGGATGCCGGCGAGCTTGGTGTCCAGCTGCAGGGCGGTGATGAAGTCCTTCGTCCCGGCGACCTTGAAGTCCATGTCGCCGAACGCGTCCTCGGCTCCCAGGATGTCGGTCAGGGCGACGTAGGAGGTCTCGCCGTCGACGGTGTCGGAGACGAGCCCCATGGCGATGCCGGCGACCGGCGCGCGCAGCGGCACACCGGCGTTCAGCAGGGCCAGGGTCGAGGCGCAGACCGAACCCATCGAGGTGGACCCGTTGGAGCCGAGAGCCTCGGACACCTGGCGGATCGCGTACGGGAACTCCTCGCGCGTCGGCAGCACCGGCACCAGGGCCCGCTCGGCGAGCGCACCGTGACCGATCTCGCGGCGCTTCGGCGAACCCACCCGGCCGGTCTCACCGGTCGAGTAGGGCGGGAAGTTGTAGTTGTGCATGTAGCGCTTGGTCTTCTCCGGCGCCAGCGTGTCCAGCTTCTGCTCCAGGCCCAGCATGTTCAAGGTGGTGATGCCCAGGATCTGGGTCTCACCGCGCTGGAACAGGGCGGAGCCGTGCACCCGCGGCACCACGGCGACCTCGGCGGACAGGGTGCGGATGTCGGCCAGCCCGCGACCGTCGATGCGCACCTTCTCGGTGAGGATCTTCTGCCGGACGAGCTTCTTGGTCAACGCCCTGTAGGCCCCGGAGATCTCCTTCTCGCGACCCTCGAACTCGGCCGCCAGATCGGACTTGATCTTGTCCTTGAGGACCTCGGTGGATTCCTCGCGGTGCTGCTTGTCGGCGATCGACATGACCTGGGAGAGCTCGGCGGTGGCCACCTCGGCCACCCGGGCGTACACGTCGTCCTGGTAGTCCAAGAAGATCGGGAAGCTGGCGGTCTCCTTGGCCGGCAGCTTCGCGACCAGCTCGGCCTGCGCGTCGCAGAGGGCCTTGAGGAACGGCTTGGCCGCCTCGAGACCGGCGGCCACGACCTCCTCGGTGGGGGCGGTGCGGCCTTCGCCGACCAGCGCCCAGGTCTCCTCGGTGGACTCGGCCTCGACCATCATGATCGCGACGTCACCGTCATCGAGGACGCGACCGGCGACCACCATGTCGAAGGTGGCGTTCGCCAGCTGGTCGACGTCGGGGAAGCCGACCCACTGGTCACCGATCAGAGCGACGCGGACGCCACCGATCGGGCCGTTGAACGGCAGCCCGGCGAGCTGGGTGGACAGCGACGCGGCGTTGATCGCGACCACGTCGTAGGTCTTGTTCGGGTTCAGGGCCATCACGGTGACGACGACCTGGACCTCGTTGCGGAGCCCCTTGACGAAGCAGGGACGCAGCGGGCGGTCGATCAGCCGACAGGTCAGGATGGCGCCCTCGCTGGGGCGGCCCTCGCGACGGAAGAACGAGCCGGGGATGCGCCCCGCGGCGTACATCCGCTCCTCGACGTCGACGGTCAGGGGGAAGAAGTCGAGGGCGTCACGCGGCTTGCTCTGGGCCGTGGTGGCCGAGAGCAGCATGGTGTCCTCGTCGAGGAAGACGGTCGCCGAGCCGGCGGCCTGGCGGGCGAGGAGACCGGACTCGAAGCGGACGACGTGCTTGCCGTGCGCTCCGTTGTCGATGGTCGCCTCAGTGAACTGAAGGTCGGGTCCCTCCACAGGGATGCTCCTACTCTGGCGCCGATCGCGGCGCCGCTGTGGGACTGCATCCACACACCCTGGGCTGACGTGCGTCATCGCCTGGTCGTCTCGTCGTCGTGACGAGAGCCGGTACGAGGCGAGAGCCGGTCTTCGATCGAGGTCCGCGGGGCTGCTCCGCTGAGGAGCCGGGTCCCGAAGACCACTACCGGAGACCGAGCGTGCGCTCGTGAGCTCGTGTGGGATGCAATCACCGATGGTTTGTGGCTATTGAGTTGTTGTTGAGTTGTCGGTGAAGCAGCGGAGCGGTCCCCCTGAGCCCTCGGGGGCTACGGAGAACCGCTCCGGTGAGGTCAGCGGCGCAGGCCGAGACGCTCGATCAGCGACCGGTACCGCTCGATGTCGGTCTTGGCCACGTAGTTGAGGAGGCGACGACGCTGACCGACGAGCAGCATGAGGCCGCGTCGGCTGTGGTGGTCGTGCTTGTGCTCCTTGAGGTGCTCGGTCAGGTGCGCGATCCGCTTGGTGAGGACGGCGACCTGGACCTCCGGAGAGCCGGTGTCGCCCTCGCTGGTCGCGTACTCCGCGATGGTCTTCTTCTTCTCTGCAGCGTCGAAAGACACTCAGTTCTCCCTTCGGTTTCCCGTTGCGCGGCGCCCCCTGACGTCCTCTGTCGAGGTGCACACGGTGTGCAGTGGGAGCTCTTGGGTGTCCGCGGCCGTTCGAACGGCGTCTTCGAGGTTACCAGCGGGCACGAAGGAACTCCCAATCGTCGCCTGGGCCGTCGACCGCGCCCTGGGAGCCCGAGATCGTGCGCCCGGACACAGGTCAGCCTACGTCCCGGCTCTGAGGCGTGCGTTGTCCGACCACGGTCGGCTTCGGTGGCGCCTCAGGCCGCATCCGCGTGCGTTGTCCGACCACGGTCGGCTTCCGCGTCACCGTGCGGGCCTGGTGCGGCCCCGCACGTCACCAGCGGCCGTCACCAGTCGGCGACCCCGTCCAGCCGTGCCCCTTGACCGTTTCGTGACCTTTCCGTACTGTGGAACCACATCTGAAAGCGCTTACACAGCCACCATCGACGAAGGAGTCGTTCATGACTGCCGTTTCCCGCCGAGGCCTCCTGCTGGGCGGCGCCTCTCTCGCCGCCGCCGGAGCCCTGGGCACCACCTCCCCGCTGATCACCGACACCGCCTTCGCCAGCCCCGGCTCGAAGGGACCCAGGATCTCCAAGGCCCGCATCCACCGCTGGGCGGCGGACACCTGGGCCTGCCTGGTGGCGATGACGGACGAGAAGACCGGGTTGACGGCCGACAACCTGGCCGGTCCGCTGGCGGAGAAGAACCGCAGCGGCTACACCTCTCCGACCAACATCGGTGGCTACCTGTGGAGCGCTGTGGTCGCCCGCGACTTCGGCCTCATCTCGCGCCACGAGTGCAGCAAGCGGATCAACCTGACGCTGCGCACCCTCTCCCGACTCGACCGCCACGCCCCGAGCGGCATGTTCTACAACTGGTACGACGAGGCGACCGGGCGGGTGCTGACCACCTGGCCTGAGAACGGCAGCCGGGTCTACCCGTTCCTGTCCAGCGTCGACAACGGCTGGTTGGCCGCCGCGCTGATCGTGGTGCGCAACGCCGACCGCGCCAACGCCCGCCTGGCCGAGTCGGTGCTCGAGCCGATGAACTTCAAGATGTACTACAACCCCGAGGCAGGAGTCGGCAAAGCCGGGCTGATGAAGGGCGGCTTCTGGGACGGCGAGCCCAAGCCCGGCGATGCGATCCAGGTCGGGAACTTCCTGGGCAGCGGCCCGGACGTCAACTACACCGCCTTCCACTACGACACCACGGTGTCGGAGACCCGGATCGCCTCCTACATCGCCATCGCCCGGGGGCAGGTCCCGGCCAAGCTCTACTTCGGCACCTGGCGCACCTTCCCGGCCACCGAGGACTGGAAGTGGCACGAGCAGCAGCCGACCGGTCGGAACCGGACCTATCTCGGCATCGACGTGTACGAGGGGGTCTACGAGCACCTCGGTCGCAAGGTGGTTCCCGGCTGGGGCGGCTCGATGTTCGAGGCGCTGATGCCCGACATGTTCGTGCCCGAGGAGCGCTGGTCACCGCACGCCTGGGGTCCCAACCACCGCAACACCGTGGCGATCCACCGGCTGCACGGCCTGGAGGAGGCCGACTACGGGTTCTGGGGCTTCTCGCCCAGCAGCCAGCCCGGCGGTGGCTATCGCGAGTACGGCGTGGATGCGATCGGGCTCAATCCCGACGGCTACTTCTCCGACGTGGAGAAGACGAACTTCGACAAGGGGTTCGGCACGTTCCGGGCAGGCTTGAACCCGTCGCCGACGTACGGCGACGGTGTCGTCACCCCGCACGCGCTGTTCCTGGCCATGCACCACGAACCGCGGCAGGCGTACGACAACCTGGTCAAGCTCACCCGGGAGCACGACGCGTACGGCGACGGTGGCTTCTACGACGCCATCGCGGTGAAGTCCGGCACCGTGGCCAAGCGCTATCTGTCGCTGGACCAGTCGATGGTGATGGGCTCGCTCGGCAACGTGTACGGCCGCGACGCGGTCCGCCGCTACTTCGCCGTCGGCGCCATCGAGCGTCGGATCAAGCCCCTGCTCGCCATGGAGCGCTTCTCGGTGTGATCGTCACTCGCTGCTCACTGCGCGCCTAGGGGTTCCCCGTCTTCCTTCCTCCCTCGCAGACGAAAGCGCGTCTGCTCGCTGCTCTCCAGACGGGGACGGGCGCTTCGTCCGCCGTCGCTCGCGACGGGACCCCTAGGGTGGCGAGATGATCACCGTCGCCGGACTGACGCCGTCTGTGGATCTCACCTACGTGGTGGACCACCTCGAGCTCGGTCGGATCCATCGACCGACCGAGGTGGTTCGGCGGGCGGGGGGCAAGCCGCTGAACCTGGCTCGGGCCGCGGCGGCCCTGGGCGCGGACGTCTCGATCGTCGCGGTCCTCGGCGGCTGGACGGGCGACTGGCTCGCCGACGAGCTCGCCCGGGTGCAGATCACAGTGCACCGGGTGACGACTCCGGTGCTCACCCGGACCTGCGTCTCGGTCAGCGCGGCCGACTCCGAGGAGCTCACCGAGCTGTACGAGTACGCCGAGCCGATCCCGGCGGACGTGTGGACCCAGGCCCGCGAGGCGCTCTCCACGGAGCTGGCCGAGCGGCCGGGTTGGCTGGTCATCTCCGGCGGGCCCCCGCGTGGACTGCCCCCGACCGGCCTCGCCGAGCTGGCCGAGCTCGCCCACCACGCCGGCTGCCGGGTGGCCGCCGACACCCACGGAGCCTCGCTGGTGCCCCTGCTGCACAGCCATCCGGAGCTGGTGAAGATCAACCGCTCGGAAGCGGCCGCGGTGCTCGGCGTCGATCCCGGCACTCCCCTGACCCAGATGGCCGCGCGACTCCAGGCGAAGAGCGGCGGGACGGTCGTGCTGACCGACGGCGCGGCCGGGTCACTGGGTCTGGGCGCGGACGGCCGGACGTACGCGATGACCGCGCCGAAGCTGCGCGGTCGGTTCCCGGTCGGCAGCGGGGATGCGTACCTCGGTGGTCTGCTGACGGCTCTCGACCGGGGCGACGACCTGGGCACGGCGCTGAGGCTGGCCACGGCCGCCGGGGTGGCGAACGCCCAGATCCCGGGTCCGGGCAGCTTCGCGACGGACCTCGTCGCCGAGCTGGCCGGCCAGACCGAGGTCGCTGTCGCCTGACGACGAGCGAAGCGAGGAGGAGCCCGGGACGCCTCAGACCGCGTGCAGCAGGTGTCGGACCTGTTCGACGTCGGCGTGCATCTGCTCGATCAACGCCTCCATCCCGCGGTACTTCACCTGGCCGCGGAGGCGGGCGTAGAAGTCGATGGCGATCTCGACCCCGTACAGCTCGAGGTCGTCGCGGTCCAGCACGTACGCCTCCACCCGGCGCTCGACCCCGTCGAAGGTCGGGTTGGTGCCCACCGAGATCGCCGCGGGCCAGCGCGGCGCGTCCGGGTCGTCGAGCCGGGTCACCCAACCGGCGTACACACCGTCGGCGGGCACGGCCAGGCCCGGGGCGAGGTCGATGTTGGCGGTCGGGAAGCCCATCTCGCGGCCCCGCTGGTCGCCACGGACCACCACGCCGTTCATCCGGAACACCTGATCGCTGAGCTCCCGGACCCGTCCGAAGTCACCCTCGTCGATGGCGTGCCGGATCAGGGTCGAGGAGCCGGGCTGCGCACCGTCGGAGAACAACGGGACCGCGTCGACCACGAACTCCCCCGCCCCCAGCTTCGCCAGCAGATCGGGATCGCCGGCGGCGCGGAAGCCGAACCGGAAGTTCTCCCCGACCACGATCCGTTCCGGCGCCAACGGCCGCAGGACCCGGTCGACGAACTCCGCGGGGCTCCAGCTGGCCACCTCGGGGGTGAAGTCGAGCACCACCACCTCGTCGACGCCCGCCTCGGTGAGCAGCTCCCGCCGGCGCTCCAGCGAGCACAGCAGCACGGGAGCCTGATCGGGCCGGATCACCGACATCGGATGCGGCCAGAAGGTCACCGCGACCAGCCGCACCTCCGGCTCGGACTCCTTGGCCAGCCTCAGCAGACCCACGTGGCCCCGGTGCACACCGTCGAAGTTGCCGATGACGACCACCGTGCGCGGGCTCATCGATCTCCTTCTCTACGTTGCGGACAGTTCGGGGCGGAAAACAGCGCCAGTTAACCACGCGCCGCCGCCGGTGCTGGCTCGTCTCCGACGACGAGGATGAGCCAGCACCCTGTCCGGCCACCGCTGCCGTCGGTCAAGATCATCACCCGACGAAGACGGCCTCCGGCACGGCGTCACCGTCGTCGGGCCGGTACAAGGCCAGGAAGTCCCCGTCGGGGTCGAACACCGCGGTGCGCTCCCCCGGCAGGCTGGTCGCAGGAAGCCGACGACCGAACCGTACGGCGACAGCCTGTTCGTCCGTCAGATCCAGCGCGGGGAAGCAGCGCCGAGCCACCGCGCTGATCGGGCTGACCGTCACCGCGGACGCCTCCAGGTCCTGGGCCTCGTCCAGGGTGAACGGACCGACCCGGGTGCGCCGCAGGGCCGTCAGATGGCCACCAACGCCCAGCGCAGCGCCGAGGTCACGGGCCAGGGCCCGGATGTAGGTGCCCGAGCTGCACTCGACCACGACGTCCAGGTCGACGACCCGGGTGCCGTCCTCGGCCACCAGATCGCGGCGGGCCAGCACCGCGAGAAGGGACACCGTCACCGGCCGCGCAACCAGCGTCACGTCCTCACCAGAGCGCACCCGCGCGTACGAGCGCACGCCCCCGACCTTGATCGCCGAGACCGCGGACGGCACCTGCTCGATCGGTCCGCGGAGCCCGACCACCACGGTCTCGATGGCCTCGTCGGACACGCCCTCCGCCCCGACGCTCTCGGTCAGCTCGCCCTCGGCGTCGTCGGTCACGGTCGCCTGACCGAGCCGGATGGTGGCGTCGTAGGCCTTGTCGGTCAGCGCGAGCTGACCCAGCAGCCGGGTGGCCCGACCGACCCCGAGCACCAGGACCCCGGTGGCCATCGGGTCCAGGGTGCCCGCGTGCCCGATCTTGCGGGTGCCGAGCACCCGCCGGGCCCGGCCCACGACCTGGTGGGACGTCCAACCGGACGGCTTGTCGACGACCAGCACCCCCGCCGGCGGACCCGACTCGGTCCGCGCGGCGGCCACGTCAGGCGCGCTCGTCGTCGGGATCGTCCTCGTCCTCGGGCCGTTTGTACGGGTCCGGGTCCCCCGCGTAGGCCGCCCCGGCGGCCTGCTCGGCCACCTTCGCGTCGCCGTCCTTGGCCGCCGCCAGCAGGTCCTCGAGCTGACGCGCCGTCTCCGGTACGACATCGGGGATGAACACCAGCGTCGGGGTGAACTTCAGCCCCAGCTGCTTGCCCACCTGCGACCGGATCATCCCGGTGGCCGAGTGCAGCGCAGCCGCCGTGTTGGCCTGCTCCTCGGGCGTCCCGAACGCGGTGTAGAACACCTGCGCGTCCCGGCTGTCCCCGGTCAGCCGCACATCGGTCAAGGTCACGAACCCCAACCGCGGATCCTTGATCCGCCGCTTCAACATCTCGGCCGCAATCACCTTGATGTCCTCAGCGAGCTTCAACACCCGTGGCGAAACCATTTCTCAGTCTCCTTCTACAACAGGTCGTACGTGACCCCGAACTTCAGTCTCTCTGCACCAACAGGTCGTACGTGATCCCGGACCCCGGCGCGCTCGGCGTCGAACTGAGCGGGCGGGCCGCCCATGGTCGGGTTCGGGTGTGGTCGGGCGTTGCATCGCGGGCCCGGCCCACCGACTCTAGCGAAGGCAGGTAGTCCCGCGAGGCTGGGCGGAACCCGACCATGGGCGGCCCTCCCGCGGACCCCCAGGCCGGAGAAGATGCGGACGGGACCCCGGACCGACCAGCGGCCCGGGGTCCCGTACGACCATTCTCAGCTCCGTGCTTTTTCGCGCATCTCGTACGTCTCGACGATGTCGCCGGTCCGGATGTCGGAGTAGTTGTGCAGCGTCAAGCCGCACTCGTACCCCTCGCGCACCTCGGTGGCGTCATCCTTCTCCCGACGCAGCGAGGCGATGCTGGTGTCGGCGATGACCACACCCTCGCGGAGCAACCGAGCCTTGGCGTTGCGCCGCATGATGCCGCTGGTCACCATGCAACCCGCGATGATGCCCGCCTTCGAGGAGCGGAAGATCTCGCGGATCTCCGCCTGACCCAGCTGGGCCTCCTCGTAGATCGGCTTCAGCATGCCCTTCAGGGCCGCCTCGATCTCGTCGATCGCGGAGTAGATCACCGAGTAGTAACGGATGTCCACGTTCTCGCGGTCCGCCATCTCGGTGGCCTTGCCCTGCGGGCGCACGTTGAAGCCCACGATGACAGCGTCCGACGCCGCCGCCAGGCTGACGTTGGTCTCGGTGATCGCACCGACACCGCGGTCGATGACCCGGAGGCTGACCTCGTCGCCGACGTCGATCTTGGACAGCGCGTCCTCCAGGGCCTCGACCGAGCCGGCGCCGTCGCCCTTGAGGATGAGGCGCAGCTCCTGCGTCTCGCCCTTCTCCAGCTGCTCGAACAGCTGGTCCAGGGTCTTGCGCCGGGTACCGGCGGCCTGAGCGGCCATCCGGAGCCGAGCCCCACGCCGTTCGGCGATCTGGCGAGCCATCCGGTCGTCCTCGACGACGATGAAGCTGTCTCCCGCACCAGGAACCGCGGTCAGACCGAGGACCTGGACCGGGAACGAGGGCGGAGCCTCGGTCACGTTGTGGCCGTGGTCGTCGAGCAGCGCGCGGACCCGGCCGTAGCCGGTGCCGGCGACGATCGAGTCACCCACGTGCAGCGTCCCGCGCTGGACCAGGACGGTGGCGACTGCACCACGACCCTTGTCCAGGTGGGCCTCGATGGCGACGCCCTGTCCGTCCATCTCGGGGTTGGCCCGCAGATCGAGAGCGGCGTCGGCGGTCAGGATGACGGCTTCGAGAAGCTCGTCGAGCCCCTGACCGGTGACCGCCGAGACGTCGACGAACATCGTGTCGCCGCCGTACTCCTCGGGCACCAGGCCGTACTCGGTGAGCTGACCACGGACCTTGGTCGGGTCCGCACCCTCACGATCGACCTTGTTGACCGCGACCACAACCGGCACCTCGGCCGCCAGGGCGTGGTTGAGTGCCTCGATGGTCTGCGGCATCACACCGTCATCGGCCGCCACCACCAGCACGGCGATGTCGGTCGACTTCGCACCACGGGCACGCATGGCGGTGAACGCCTCGTGGCCCGGGGTGTCGATGAAGGTGATCTTGCGCTCGTCGCCGTCGACCTCCGTGGCCACCTGGTAGGCGCCGATGGCCTGGGTGATGCCACCGGCCTCACCGGCGACCACGTTGGTCTTGCGGATCGCGTCGAGCAGCTTGGTCTTGCCGTGGTCGACGTGACCCATGACGGTGACGACCGGCGGACGAGCTTCGAGGTCGTCCTCGCCGCCCTCGTTCTCGCCGAACTCGATGTCGAAGCTCTCCAGCAGCTCGCGATCCTCGTCCTCGGGCGAGACGACCTCGATCTTGTAGTTGAGCTCGCCGGCGAGCACCTGCAGCGTGTCCTCGGACACGGTCTGCGTGGCCGTCACCATCTCGCCCAGGTTGAACAGCACCTGGACCAGCGACGACACGTCGACGTTGATCTTCTCCGAGAGGTCGGTGAGCGAGGCGCCGCGGGCGAGACGGACGGTCTGCCCGTCACCCTGGCGTACGCGGACGCCGCCGATCTCCGGAGCCTGCATCTGGTCGAACTCTTGACGACGCTGACGCTTCGACTTGCGACCACGACGCACCGGACCCCCGGCGCGACCGAACGCGCCCTGGGTGCCGCCGCGGCCACCACGGCCGCCGCGACCAGCGGGCGGACCACCGGGACCGCCGCCACCGGGACGACCCGGAGCACCGCCGCGACCACGGCCACCAGGTGCTCCCGGACGCCCGCCACCACGGGCCGGGGAACCGAGCTGTCCGGAGCTCTGCTTCGGCATCATGGCCGGGTTCGGGCGCGGCATGCCGGGCACACCGCCACCCCCACCGGGACGCGGCCCACCGGGACCGCCGGGGCCACCCGGGCCGCTGCGGCCGGCGGGCGGACGAGGTCCACCCGGACGGGCAGCATCACTGCTGGTCGGGCGGGGAGGCCTCGACTGGCCCATGCCCTGGGAGGGAGCGAACGGGTTGTTACCCGGTCGCGGTGCACCGCCGGAGCGGCGCGGGCCCGGCGTGCCGCCGGGCAGACCACCGGTGCCACCGGGACGCGGCCGCGGTCCGGGCTGACCCGCACTCGGGGTGGTGCCGGGGGTGGTGGGTCGAGACGTGGTCTCGGGACGCGACGGACCGTCGGTACGACGGGGCTGGTCGGCACGAGCCGCCTGCTCGCCGCGTCGCGGGTCCGGACGCTGATCCGACCGCGGACCGGGCTGACCGGGTGCTCGCGGCACGGCACCGGGGCGTGGTGCCTCGGGGGCGCGCGGGACCGACGGCTGCTGGGCCTCCGGCTGGCTGGGTGCCTCCGGGGCGGCCGGCTGGGCCGCACGCGGCGGCTCGACCGGCGCCGCCGGAGCAGACGGTGCTTGAGCCGACGCAGCCGGAGCCGCGACGGACGGAGCCGTCTCGGTCGGGGCCGGTGCGCTCGTCTGTGCCGGTCGCGGACCGGGGGTTGCCGGTCGCGGGCCCGGACGGAACGGGCTGCCGGTCGGAGCACCGCCGGTGGAACCGCCACTCGACCGGGTGGCCGGCGCACCGGATCCGTTGCCGGGACGGCTCGGGGCGGGCGCGGCCGGTCTGGTCGGCGAGCCGGGATGCGACTCTCCGGCACCGCGATCCGCGGGACTGGGGGCAGCGCTCCTCGCTGCAGGCTTGGACGAAGCGCCGTCCGAGCCGAACTTCTCCTTGAGACGCCGCTCGACGGGCGGCTCGATGGTGGAGGAGGCCGATCGAACGAACTCCCCCATGTCCTTCAGCGTGCTGAGGACGGTCTTGCTTTCGACTCCGAGCTCCTTCGCGAGCTCGTAGACCCGGGTCTTTGCCACTGCTCTCCTTGATGGCGGCCCGGGTCGTGTGTCGACGCCGGACCAGTTAGTTGTTGTGCATGCTCATTGAGCGGTTCTCATCGAGAGGTCATGAGCGTGATGCCCACCTTCTGGTTCGGCGCCGGTGATCAGTCGACCAGCGCTTGCTCGAATCGCCCGCCACCGGAAGGCGGCGGGTCCAAGGAGCAATCCTATGCCCTCTGCGCGCGATTTCGCGAAGTCGTCTCCCGAGCGGTCTCGCCGGACGCGGCGAGATGCGGCTCGACAGCGACCGACAGCGCCTCCGGATCGACCCCCGTCACGCGCAACGCGCGACCGGCCGAGCGCCGCTTGATAGCCGACCGGAGGCAGTCGGCAGAGCGATGCAGGTAGGCGCCCCGGCCGGGCGCTGTCTGCCTCGGGTCGGCGAGCGGCCCGCCGGCGCTCCAGACGACCCGCAGCAGCCCGCCCTTCTCCGCCTGCTCACGGCACCCGATGCAGGTACGGACGGGCGGCGGCACGTCGGACAGCCTAGCGACGCCCACCGTCACAGCTCTCGCGGATCAGGCCTCCGGGGTCTCCGTGTCCGAGCGGATGTCGATCCGCCACCCGGTGAGCCGTGCGGCGAGCCGGGCATTCTGGCCCTCGCGGCCGATGGCGAGCGAGAGCTGGTAGTCCGGCACCACCACCCGGGCCGCACGGGCGGCCTCGTCGACGACGGTCACCGACGACACCTTCGCCGGTGAGAGAGCCTGACCGACGAAGCGGGCCGAGTCCGGGGACCAGTCGATGATGTCGATCTTCTCCTCGTTCAGCTCGTGCATCACCGCCCGTACCCGCTGACCCATCGGACCGATGCAGGCACCCTTGGCGCTGACCTCGCGCTTGTTCGACACCACCGCGATCTTGCTGCGATGACCAGCCTCCCGGGCGACCGCCTTGACCTCGACGGTGCCGTCGGCGATCTCCGGGACCTCGAGCCGGAACAGCTTCTCGACCAGTCCGGGGTGCGTCCGCGAGACCACGACCTGAGGTCCGCGCAGCTCCTTGCGAACCGAGACCACGTAGACCTTGAGCCGGGTGCCGTGCGCGTACGACTCCCCCGGCACCTGCTCCGACAGCGGCATGATCGCCTCGATCTTGCCGAGGTCGACCAGGACGGTGCGGGTGTCGCGGCCCTGCTGCACGACGCCGGAGACGATGTCCCCCTCGACGCCGGCGAAGTGGCCGTACTTCTGCTCGTCCTCGGCGTCCCGCAGACGCTGGAAGATCACCTGGCGGGCCGTCGAGGCAGCGACCCGGCCGAAGCCGTCGGGCGTGCCGTCGTACTCCCCGACGGTCTCACCGTTCTCGTCCACCTCGGGCACCATCACCGCGACGTGCCCGGACTTGCGGTCCAGCTGCACCCGGGCACCGGCCACGGCGCCGTCGGTCTTGTCGTACGCGGTGATCAGGGCCTCCTCGATCGCCTCCACCAGCAGATCGAGGGGCAGGTCCTTCTCCCGCTCCATCAGCCGCAGCACCGACATGTCGATGTCCATCTCAGACCTCCTCCTCGCTCGCCGTGTCCAGCTCCACGAGATCCTCGTCGTCGGCGTCGCCTGCTGCGTCCGCCTTCGGTCGGTTGAACTCCACCTGCACGATCGCCTTCGCCACCTCGGCGTAGGCGATCCGTCGTTGCGTGCCGTCGATCTCGAGCTCCACGCCCTGCTCGTCGGAGTCACCGATCCGACCGGTCACCGACGAGCCGTCGCTCAGGTCGACCGCGACCAGCCGGTCCCGGTTCCGGCGCCAGTGGCGCGACGCGGTCAGCGGTCGGTTGATGCCTCGGGAGGACACCTCGAGCGTGTACGCGCTCGTGCCCACCACGTCGGAGGTGTCCAGGAACGCCGAGATGGCCTTGGTCGCCTCGGCGATGTCATCGAGCAGCGGGCCACGGCCGTCGGGACCGTCCCCGTCCACGACGACCCGCAGCAGCCGGCGCTTTCCGGCCGGCATGACGTCGATCTCCTCCAGCTCGAGGCCGAAGTGCTCCACGATCGGGGTCAACAAGGAACTCAGCTGATTGTCTTTCATACGTCCTCCGTGGCCCACGATCCGATTGTGTCGAGCAGTTGTGTGAGTCGAGCAGTCGAGCGGTTTCGGCGATTCTCCCACGCCCAGCCGCCGCGGCCGGTCCTGGGAGCTCCGATCACCGGGAGTGGTGGGCGGCGTACTCGGCTCGGACCTCGCTGCGCCAGTGCAGCAGGTCCGAGCGCAGCGCCTTCAGCCGCTCGGGATCGACGTCCGCAATCAGGTTGTGTCGCTCATCCGGGTCGTCGGCGAGGTCGAAGACCTCGTCGGGACGGTTGCCGAAATGGTGCACGTACTTCGTGGTGCCGTCGATCTGCGCCAGACACCGGTTGTCGGACTGGCAGGCGACCCGCACCGGGTGATCGGGGACGTCGGCGTACAGCGAGTCCTCCCGGGTCAGTCCACCGGTCAGCCGGAAGCCGAGCGACTCGGCGATGGTGGCGGGAACGCTCATCGTGGTCACCGGGCGCTGCACCGAGCGGCCGCGCTGATCGCTCGGGTCGTAGATCAGGTACGGGACCTTGATGCCCTCGTTGTAGATGGTGTTGTCGTGCTGCCGGAGGCCGTGCTCGCCGAAGCCCTCGCCGTGGTCGGCCATCACCACCACGACGGTGTCGTCGGCGTGACCCTCCTCGGCCAGCATCGCGAACACCTTGGAGACGAACCGGTCCACATAGCGCGCGCCGTTGAGGTAGTTGTTCAGCTCCACGTCGTCGGACAGGTGCTCCAGCGGGAACGTCTCGGGTAACCGGTAGTCGTGGTGTCCCGTGACAGTCAGGTACGTCATCATGAACGGCTCGTCGCCCTGGTCGCGCAGCCAGTCCCGGCTGGGCTCGAGCATGATGTCGTCCTCCCAGCCGAAGTAGTTGGCCCGACCGAATCCCGCCGTCGGGAACGCCTCGACCGGGAAGAACTCGTCGTAGCCCAGATTGCGGATCAGGTCGGGCCGTCGCTCGAACTCCCCGACCGCCGACTGGAAGAAGGCGGTGTGGTAGCCCCTGTCCCGCAGCAGACCCGGCAAGCAGGTGGACGGCAGGCCGGCCGGCTCCGACTCGGTCAGCTTGGTGTCCAAGGGCGGCACGTAGCCGCAGTTCGACGCGGTCAGGGCCTTCGAGGTGTGCGGGACCACCGTGTACGCGTTCTCGGCCACCAGGCTGCGCTCGGCCAGGTCAGCCAGGAACGGGGTCGTGTCGCGATCCGGGTTGCCGAGCGAGGTGGCCTCGGAGCGCAGCGACTCCATGGTGATCAACACGACGTTGCGGGGCTTCTCCTGGGTGGCCGCGCCGGTCCGACGGGTGCCGCTGACGAGCTCCGCCGGCGACAGGGCCGGGCGCTCGGCCGACGCGCGCTCGGACTCGATCAGGCCCGAACCGAGCTCGAGCCCGATGTCGAGAGCCCGGTTGCGGGCGAACGCCCCGCCGCCGGTGAAGCTGGGGACCGCGGCCGCCACCACCAGAACGAGTCCGGTGGCCACGGCCAGCAGCGAGAGACGGCGGCGACCGCTGGCAACGGCCACCGAGCGAGGCTCGCGGACCGCGCCCACCCCCGGCAGCCACCGGCCACGGGACGAGTGCCCGCGGTACCGCAGCCGATACACCAGGGCCGGCCCGAGGATCGCGTACGCGGCCACGGCGACCAGCAGCCAGACGCTCGCCGACGAGGTCTCGCTGGCGGCGATGTTGCGCGTCGCCTCCGGGTCCTGCAGGGTCATCCGCAGGCCACCGGCGTCCAGGATCGAACCGCTCTTGCGGTAGTAGCTGTGCGCGACGACGGCGAACAACAGGTACGCGGCCACGCTCACCTGAGCGACGACGAGCAGCACGATCCGGGGCCAGCCGGACCGCAGCAGCGCGAACGCCACCAGCCACAGCAGGGCGAACCCGAGATGGGCGAGGACGTCGGAGCGGAGCTGGCCGAGCGCGGCGAGTCCGGTCGGCGCCGCGTACTGGGTGGTGACGCGCAGCCAGCTCAGGGTCAGGTCGAACAGTGCGGCCGGTACGAGCAGGGCCACGAGATAGAACCAGTCCGGACCGGGCAGAAAAGATACGGTCGTCGCACGAACTCGCGAGCGGAAGCCTCCCGCGGTGACGGCGGGTCGGCGACTCGTTGACATCTCAACGATGGAGGGTAGCAACGAATTGTTAACGTGTCGTTCAGCGGCGCGACAACCACCGCTCAGCCGACCCCGGCACCGCGCTCGGCCACCGGCATTCGGCGGGTGCTCGGCGGACAACGGTTGGTGGCTTCGCGGTGACATCCGGCCGAGCCGTGCGCCTGGCGGCACACCGTCCCTCACTTCGCGGTCGCTTCCGGTCCGCCCGTGGGTTGGGGGCGGGCCGTTTTCGACATTGCGGTCGTCTCCGGTCCGAGAAGCGCGACCCCGCCCGGTGTTCCGGGTAGGTTCTGCGGGTGACCTCCGCGCCCCCCATCGGTCGGTGGTCTCGTCGCACGTTCCTGCTCGCCACCGCCGGCGCCATCGGGTCGGTGGGACCCCTCGGGCTGGTCGCCTGCAGCGCTCCGGGCGGGCCGGTGTCCCCCCAGGGTCCCGGCTCCGATCCGGGTGCTCCCACGGCTGAGGCGCCGAGCGGTGGCTCGCCCCGGCCCGCCGAACCCTCGGTGTCGGTCTTTCCGGGCTCGGTCGAAGCCGCCAAGGTCGAGGACTCCCTGGCCACGCACGCCGCCTCCGTGCTCGCGGTCGGCTCCTCCGATCTCGGCAAGGCCGGCCGACGCCTCGTCGCCGCGATCCGCGATCAGCACCTCGCCCACGCGGCCGCCCTCCGGACGACGAACCCGACCGACCCGAACACCGCCGGACCGGCCACCTCGGGCAGCACGCCTGCGCCGTCGCCGTCGACCAGCCACTCGGCGAAGAAGCCCGGCTTCACCAAGGCGGTCGACCAGCTGGTCGCCGCGGAGGCGAAAGCCGCCGTCGCCCACCGGGCCAGGGCCCTGACCACCGAGGGTCTGGCATCCCTGCTCTGGGGGTCGCTGGCGGTCTCGTCGACCCAGCTCGCAGCGATCCTGCGCAGCGCCGATCTCGCTGGTGACAGCCCGGATCCCACCGTGGCCAGGGTTTCGGCCCCGCACCCCCGGGCCCCGATGCCCCTCGTACCGATCGTCAAGGCCGAGCAGGAGATGGTCCGGCAGCTGCACGCGATCGTCTACGGCTACCAGCTGGCACTGGGCCGCCTGACCGGAGCGCGTCGCGACACGGCGACCGCTGAGCTGCGACGCCACCGGATCCTGCGTGACCGCCTCACCGCACGGTTGCTGAACCGCAAGGCCGAGGTACCGGTCGCCGACGCCGCGTACGTCCCCAGCACCAACCCGCGCAACGCCGCGACCGCGACCAAGCTGATCCGCCAGATGGAGACCGCGCTGGTCCCGTTCTGCGGACTCTGGCTGGCCGCGGCCACCGCACCCACCGAACGGACCGAGGCGCTGGATCAGGTCGGCCGGACCCTGGGAGTGGCGCGCCAGTGGGGTGCCTCGCTCCCGGCCTGGCCCGGGTGGCAGCTCGCCTGAGGTCCGCTGTCCCCCGACCGGCGGCTGGTGGCCGGCGCGGTCTCTGCTCCGAGCGGGGGGTGCCGGGCCCCGACCTAGATGGCCGTCCCGTGCGCCCCGATCTCCCGCTGGCGCGTTGCCGAAGGAGCACCAGGCTCATGCCGAGCCCCCGCCGCACAGCACCAGCCACCTGGCGGCCCGGGCGGCACACCACCTCGCCGCAGCGGGCGCGCTGCGTGCTCCCGGCGGCCGGGAGCAGCCGACCACCCTGGTGCTGGGTGGCGGGATCGCGGGGATCGCCGCCGCCGTCGGTCTCGCCGAGCGAGGTGTCCGGGTCACGCTGGTCGAGCAGCACCCGACGGTGCTGCTGCCCGCGCTGCTGTGGTGCATGGCCATGCACGCCCACTCCGCGGCGCCCGACATCACCGCCGACCGGGAGGCCGGTGTGGCGACCGTGGCCACCCTCTTCGGCCGACAGCGGACTCTCGTTCTGTGCGGGCTGGCGTACGGGCTCGCGGCCGCTCTGGTCTACCCGTCCCTCGGGTCCTTCGCGGTGGTCGCGGGGGGCGTACCTCGCCATGATCGCCTTGTCGCTGCGGAGTCGAGGACCGGAGCAGCTCTTCGCGGTCTACCGACTCTTCCCCGTCGTCAACACCGTGGTGGGCGGGGCGATGTTCTGCGTCGTCGGCATCCAACAGGGCACCTGGCCGTTCAACTGATCCTCGCCGCCGATCAGAACAGCATCCGTACGGTGTCGTAGGCCAGCCGAACGGCGAGGGCCGCGACGACCACCAGGAACACCTTGCGGACGAATGAGTTGCCCTTGTTGATGGCGGTCCGCGCACCCAGGAAGCCCCCGACCAGGTTGGCCGCGCCCATCATCAGACCCAGCTGCCACAGCACCGCGCCGTGCGCGGCGAACACCGCGATGGCCGACAGGTTGGTGACCAGGTTCGCGATCTTGGCCTGGGCACTGGCCTCCAGGAAGCCCCAACCCAGCAGCCCCACCAGCAGGATGACGAAGAACGATCCGGTGCCCGGGCCGAGGATCCCGTCGTACGCCCCCACCGCCAGACCGATCGCCAAGGTGATCAGGTAGTGCTTGCGGCCGGCGTGCTTGCGCTCGGTGATCAGACCGAGCTCGGGCCGTCGCCAGGTGTAGATCCCGACCACGACCAGC
Source organism: uncultured Actinomycetota bacterium (assembly GCA_963696135.1). GTDB lineage: Bacteria > Actinomycetota > Actinomycetes > Propionibacteriales > Propionibacteriaceae > Microlunatus. The sequence goes on along the minus strand of CAVOJH010000021.1, from coordinate 864,032 downwards.
GCGACCAGCACGATCGGGGTGAACACCTCCCGGGGCAGGAACCGCGCGATCTGGGCGCCGAGGGCGGACCCGATCGACGAGCCGATGACCAGGGGGAGCACGCTCTGCCACTCGGGGCGCACCTTGACCGCGTACAGCACCGAGCTGGTTGCGGTCCCCCACACCGACGACACCTTGTTGGTGCCCAGGATCGACGCGGTCGGGGTGGAGTCGGGCAGCGCGATCAGCAGCGCCGGCAGCTGCAGCAGGCCACCTCCGCCGACCACCGCGTCCACCCAACCGGCCGCGAAGGCCACCAGCACCAGGACGACGACGGTCGCCGTGCTGATCCCGAGAGCGTCCACGCCTCAGTCGAGGTCGGGGCGCCCGTGCACGACGGCGACGATCCGGGAGACCGCCTCGTCGTACGGGATGTTCTCGCTCCCGCCGCTCGCACGGTCGCGCAGCTCGACCACGCCGTCGGCCAGCCCCCGGCCGACGACCACCGAGGTCGGCATGCCCAGGATCTCGGAGTCGGCGAACTTCACCCCCGGGCTGGCCTTGCGGTCGTCCAGCAGCACGCTGACGCCGGCGTCATCGAGCTCCCGGGCCAGGTCGGTGGCCGCGTTGAGCACCGCCTCACCCTTGCCGGTGGCCAGGATCTGCACGTCGTACGGCGCGAGCTCGCGCGGCCAGCACAGGCCCTTCTCGTCGCTGGTCCCCTCGGCCACGGCGGCGACAGCGCGGGAGACCCCGACCCCGTACGAGCCCATGGTGACCGTGACGAGCTTGCCGTTGCTGTCCAGCACCTTGCAGCCGAGCGCCTCGGCGTACTTGCGGCCGAGCTGGAAGATGTGGCCCATCTCGATGCCGCGGGCCAGGTGCAGCGGTCCGGAGCCGTCCGGCGCCGGGTCGCCCTCCTTGACCTCCGCCACGTCGAGGACGCCGTCGGGGGTGAAGTCGCGACCGCAGACCAGGTCGAACACGTGTCGGCCGACGGTGTCCGCGCCGGTGACCCACCTGGTGCCGACGACGACCCGGGGATCGGCCAGATAGCGGATGCCGGACGCGTTGTCGGCGCCGAGCACCCCGGGACCGATGTAGCCCTTGGCCAGGCTCGGGTGGTCGGCGAAGTCCTCCTCGGTGAAGGCCTCGGCCTCGTTCGGTTCGAGCTGGGCGGCCAACCGCTTCAGGTCGACCTCCCGGTCACCGGGCACGGCGATGGCCAGCGGCTCGCGGCTGCCGTCCACCGTGCGCACCATCACCAGCACGTTCTTGAGGGTGTCGGCCGCGGTCCAGGGCCGATCGTCGCGCGCGACGTGGGCGTTGGCGTGCTCCACCAGGGTCTGGATGGTCGGGGTGTCGGGGGTGTCGTGGACGTGCGCGGCGGGCGCGTCCTCGTACGGCAGCGGGTCGGGCGCGGCCACGTGCACGGCCTCGACGTTGGCGGCGTAGCCACCGGCGGAGGCGACGAAGGTGTCCTCCCCGTTCTCCGCGACGGCCAGGAACTCCTCGCTGGCCGAGCCACCCATGGCCCCGGAGGTGGCGTGCACGATGACGTACTCGAACCCGAGCCGGTTGAAGATCTTGACGTAGGCATCGCGGTGGGCTTGGTACGACTTCTCGAGCCCGATGTCGTCGATGTCGAAGGAGTAGGAGTCCTTCATCACGAACTCGCGGCCGCGCAGCAGCCCGGCGCGGGGCCGCGCCTCGTCCCGGTACTTGGTCTGGATCTGGTAGAGCGACAGCGGCAGGTCCTTGTACGAGGAGTACAGGTCCTTCACCAGCAGCGTGAACATCTCCTCGTGAGTGGGTCCGAGCAGGTAGTCACCGCCCTTGCGGTCCTGCAGCCGGAAGATGTTGGGCCCGTAGTCGGTCCAGCGACCGGTCGCGTCGTACGGTTCCTTCGGCAGCAGAGCCGGCAGGTGCACCTCCTGGGAGCCGATGGCGTCCATCTCCTCACGGACGATGCGCTCGACGTTGCGAAGCACCTTGTAGCCGAGCGGGAGCCAGCTGTAGATCCCCGGTGCGGCGCGGCGGATGTAGCCGGCGCGCACCAACCAGCGGTGGCTGGGCACCTCGGCATCGGCCGGGTCGTCGCGCAGGGTCCGGACGAACAGCTCCGTCATGCGGGTGATCACTGTGCTGCCTTCCTCCCGCCGGTCCACCCGGCGAGCCGTCCCACCCTATCCAGCAGTGGCATCCCGGGCCGCGCGTTTTCCGGCCACGGTCGGGTTTCGTGCCTCCTGTGGCGACCTTCGGGGGTGCGCGTTTTCCGACCACGGTCGGGTTCAGCGGGCCCGGGAGTGACCAGCGCGTACGTTCTCCGACCACGGCCGGATCCAGCGCCGCCGGACGCAGCAACGACCTCGGCTCGACGTTCGGCGGGCGGCGTGGAAGTCACGGTCTGGCCGCCGCGTGGTCTGCGGCCGGATGCGACCGCGAAGTCAAGGACGGTGGCCAGCAGCCCATACGGCCGGACCGGATGCGACCGCGAAGTCAAAGACGGTGGCCCGCAGCGCACACGTCCGAACCGGATGCGACCGCGAAGTCAAAGACGGTGGCCAGCAGCCCACACGGCGCACGGCCGACCGGGTACCGCGCACGACCGGGACCGCCGAACCACCGAGTCCGCCGAAGGCACGCGTCTCACATCAGCGCGCACCCTCAGTAGTGGATGGTCGCGAACTCCCCGACGTCGGCGAACCCCACCCGCAGGTAGGTCGACCGAGCCGGCAGGTTGTAGTCGTTCACGTACAGGCTCACGGTGGGGGCGATGGTCCGGGCGAGCTGGACGACGGCGGCCATCGCCGGCGCCGCCAGACCGCGCCCGCGCAGCGCCGGGTCGAGCCAGACGCCCTGCACCTGGCACACCGAGCCGGCCACCGAGCCGACGTCGGCCTTGAACACCACTCGGCCGTCGCGGATCATGCCGAAGGCCCGGCCGGTGGTGATCAGCTGTCGGACGTAGAACCGGTAGCCGGCGGGATTCCCCTGGACGGGTGAGACGCCCACCTCCTCGGTGTACATCTTCACCGCGGCCTCGTAGTAGCTGTCCCAGTGCTCCAGCCCCATCCGGCGCACACCGGGATCGGTCTCGACCTGGGGAGGACCCGAGATCGCCATCACCGGCTGCCGGGGCCGGACGTCGCGCACCTTGCTCCAGGCGGTGCCCCAGCGATTCGACAGCTGCCGCCAGAGGTCGAGCGCCACCGCCGACGGCCCGATGATCGAGAAACACATCCGCTCGGGACCGGCGAACTCGGTCCAGGCGGCCACGGCGTCCGGATCGGCGTTCACCGGTACGAGGTTGGCGCCCGCATGGCAGAGGGAACGGAGCTCGCCGTCCCGCTCGTAGCCCCAGATCGGACAGCCGAGACTCGAGGCCTCCACCCCGGCGGCCCGGATCCGGGAGCCCACGAACACGTTCTCGACGGGCCGCAGCGCCAGCAGGCGCAGCACAGCCGGGAGATCCTCCCGGCCCAGCACCCGGACCCGCCCGACGCCGCCGCCGGTCGGCGACAACGGAGGGCGGAGGGCGGTCACGTCAGGTCACGTTAGCCGACGCTGACGGTGGGCGCGCCGTCCCCGGCCGGCATCTCCTCGGCCAGCCGCAGGGCCTCCTCGATCAGGGTCTCGACGATGTCGGCTTCCTTCACCGTCTTGATCACCTCACCGCGGACGAAGATCTGTCCCTTGCCGTTGCCGGACGCGACGCCGAGATCGGCCTCGCGGGCCTCGCCCGGACCGTTCACGACGCAGCCCATCACGGCGACCCGCAGCGGGACCTCGAGACCCTCCAGACCGGCGGTCACGGCGTCGGCGAGCTTGTAGACATCGACCTGGGCCCGACCACAGGACGGGCAGGAGACGATCTCCAGCTTGCGCGGCCTCAGATTGAGCGACTGCAGGATCTGCAGCCCGACCTTGACCTCCTCGACCGGCGGAGCGGACAACGAGACCCGGATGGTGTCACCGATCCCCCGGCTCAGCAGCGAGCCGAACGCGACGGACGACTTGATCGTGCCCTGGAACGCCGGACCGGCCTCGGTGACGCCGAGGTGCAGCGGGTAGTCGCAGGCCTCGCTCAACATCTCGTACGCCCGCACCATGATCACCGGGTCGTTGTGCTTGACGCTGATCTTGAAGTCACGGAACCCGTGCTCCTCGAACAGGCTGGCCTCCCACAGCGCCGACTCGACCAGGGCCTCCGGGGTGGCCTTGCCGTACTTGGCCAGCAGCCGCTTGTCCAGCGACCCGGCGTTGACCCCGATCCGGATCGAGGTGCCGTGATCGGCCGCCGCCCGGGAGATCTCCTTGACCTGGTCGTCGAAGGCGCGGATGTTGCCCGGGTTGACCCGGACCGCGGCACAGCCGGCCTCGATCGCAGCGAAGACGTACTTGGGCTGGAAGTGGATGTCGGCGATCACCGGGATCTGCGACTTCGTCGCGATCGCCGGCAGCGCGTCGGCGTCGTCCTGGCTGGGCACCGCCACCCGGACGATGTCGCAGCCGGTGGCGGTCAGCTCGGCGATCTGCTGCAGCGTGGCGTTGATGTCGGAGGTCAACGTCGTGGTCATCGACTGGACGCTGACGGGAGCGTCGCCCCCGACGAGGACCTTGCCGACCTTGATCTGTCGGGTCGGCCGGCGCGGTGCCAGGGTGGGTGGAGGCATGGGCGGGAGCCCGAGATCGATACTCATGTCCGGTCCAGCGTAGCCCTGGCCCGTTCTCCACCGGCGGCGCTAGCGTCGGTCGGGTGACCGACATCACCCACGACCTGAAGGACATCCTCCAGAGCTACCTGGCCAAGGAGCGCGCCGCGCTGGTCGCGACCCTGGATGGTCTCGACGAACGGCAGATCCGCTGGCCGCTGACACCGACCGGTACCAACCTGTTGGGCATCGTCAAGCACACCGCGAGTGTGAGCCTCGGTTACTTCGGGGAGACGTTCGGCCGCGATCACGGTCAGGCCATCCCCTGGTTCGACGAGGACGCCGCCGTCAACGACGACATGTGGGCCACCGCCGACGAGACGCGGGAGCAGATCGTCGAGCTCTACCGGGCCTCGGCGCGGGAGGCCGACGCGACCGTCGCGGCTCTGGAGCTCGACTCACCGGGCCGGGTGCCGTGGTGGAGCCCGGACAAGTCCGACGTCACTCTGGGCCGCATCCTGGTGCACATGATCGCGGAAACCTCTCATCACGCCGGCCACGCCGACATCGTGCGGGAGATGCTGATCGGCTCGGCGGTCACCGACCCGAACCTGCCGGAGTGGACCGCGGAGCAGTGGGCGGCCTATCGCTCGAGACTGGAGAAGATCGCCGAAGCCGCCGGCGGCTGAGCGTTCGCTCGAAGGCCGGGTCTCACCACCGGGACCAGAACGACCGCAGCTCGCGGGCCAACGCACCCGGCTGCTCGAGTGGCACCAGCGTCCGGGAGCCGGCGATCGTCACCGACGTCGCCGAGGGTGTCAGGGCTGCGGCGCGAGCCGCCGCCTCGGGGGTCCAGTCGCCGCGGTCGTCCCCGGCCACGAACAAGCACGGGATCTCGATCTCCGACAGCCCGGCGGTCACGTCGACCCGGTCGACGATGAAGGAGCGCAGGGCCAGCACCAGGCTGCGCCGCGTGGGTGTCGCGACGCACTCCAGCACCACCGAGCGGAGGGCCGGGTCGGTGGCAGACGCGTCCGTCAGCAGGGCTCCGAGAATCGCCGACCGCACCGGCCCGATCGGACCGAGCACCCGCAGCAGCGGTCCGAGCAGAGCGATCTGCCGACGGAGCGCGGCCGGCACCGGCTCGGTCGGGGCACTGACCGCCGCCAGGCTGCGGAGCACCCCGGACCGCCGGGCGAGCTCGTACCCGACGTGACCGCCGAACGCGTTGCCCACCCAGTCCACCGGACCCTCGATCCCGAGGTCGGACGCCTGCGATCCGGTGAGCAGGTCGTGGGCCGCGTCGGCGGCTTCGGCGATCGTGCTCCGCCGCCGCAGCGGCTCGCTGGCGCCCAGACCGGGTCCGTCGACCACGATCAGCCGACGTCCGGGCAGCAGGGGCAGCAGCGGGTCGAAGGTCCGGCCGTCGACGAACATCGAGGGCCACAGCACCGTGGCCGGACCGCTGCCGAGGGCGCGTACGTGGAGCCGCCCGAGCCGGGTGGGCACCCGGTGCGATTCCTGCAGCTGTGTGGTCATGACCGCTCCTCGATTTGATGTTAGTCTCGCTGACGTGAATACGAGACGATATCAGATGTCCCGGCGAGCCGAGGCCGCCGCGGACACCTGGGACCGGATCGTCGATGTCGTGCTGGCCCGGTTCGCCGCGTTGCCGTACGACCGGATCCGCCTCGACGACGTGGCGACCGATGCCGGGGTGACCCTGCAGACGGTGCTCCGGCGTTTCGGCAGCAAGGCCGGCCTGGTCACCGCGATGGCCACCCGCGAGCTGAGGCGCATCGCCGAGACCCGGGAACACCACCGCGGGGAGCCGCCGGCTCAGGTGGTGGCTGACCTGGTCACCCACTACGAGCGATACGGCGACCTGATCCTGAAGGTCTACGCCGAGGCGGCCCAGGTCGAAGGGCTGGCCGAGATCGCGCGGGATGGACGCGCGTACCACGTGGGGTGGTGCGAGGAAGCGTTCGCGGCGGCACTCGACCAGCTCGGCGATACTCCGCTGCGACGTCGGCGCCGCGCTCAGCTGGTCGCCCTCTGCGACGCCACCACCTGGCGGATTCTGCGCCGGGACACCGGTCTGGAGCCGACCGAGATCGAGACGGCGTTGCTGGAGCTGATCGTGCCGCTGCTCAGAACAGGGTGATCGGATCGATCAGGTCGGCCAGGATCAACACGATGCCGGAGATGAGGATGATGCCGCCGACCGCGTACGCCACCGGCAGCATCTTCGCGGTGTCGACGTAGCCGGGGTCCGGGCGACCACGCAGCCGGGCCAGCAGCTTCTTCAGTCCCTCGTAGAGGGCTCCCACGATGTGTCCGCCGTCCAGCGGCAGCAGCGGGATGAAGTTGAACAGCGCCACGAACAGGTTCACCGAGCCGAGCAGCATGAACATGGTCGCGACCTTGTCGCCCGCGTCGATCTGGTCGGTCGAAGCGACCTCACCGGCCGCGCGACTGGCCCCGACGATGCTCATCGGACCGTAGATGTCGCGGGGCTTGCCGGTGATCAGGTTCGCAGCGGTGTAGTACACCTTCGCCGGGAAGGCGAGCAGCGCGTGCCCAGTCTGCTGAGCCATCGTCCACATGTCGTCGAGGACCACGATCGGTCCACCACGCTCCCGCTGGACGACCGGCTCGACCCCGAAGAACCCGGCCGCGACCCGCTTGCCCGGGTCCCAACGATCCGGCACTCCGGTGATCACGGTGTTGACGGGGCTCAGCTGCACGGTCTGCCCGTTGCGCAGCACGGTGATCTGCGCGGGCTGGTCCAGGTTGGCCCGGATCAGCAGGGACATCTCGTCCCAGTCGCTGACCGGCTGACCGTTGAACGCGACGATCGTGTCGCCGGTCTGGATCCCCGACGCGTACGCCGGCGTCTTCGGCTTGCCGGCGCAGTCGTCGGTGGGCTCGCCGACCGCGACGATGCACTCCTGCACCCGGTTCACGGTCAGCTGGGTGCGGTTGACGCCGTACGTCGCGGTGACGCCGAGGATGATCACGAAGGCGAGCAGGAGGTTCATCGTCGGGCCGCCGGCCATGATGATCAGCTTCTGCCAGACCTCCTTCTGGTAGAACAGCCGACCCTCGTCCTCCGGGCGGACGGTCTCCCACTCGGCGGCCCGGGCGTTGTCGGCCAGCGACTGGAAGATCCCGGTACGGGCCGTGCGCACACGTCCAGGGTTGTCCTTGGCCGGCGGGTACATGCCGACGAAACGGACGTAGCCGCCCAGCGGGACCACCTTGAAGCCGTACTCGGTCTCGCCGCGGAAGCGCGACCACACCGTGCGCCCGAAGCCCACGAAGTACTGGGTGGTCCGGACGTCGAAGATCTTGCCGGGCACCAGGTGCCCGATCTCGTGCAGGGCGATGGAGGCCATCACCAGCACGAAGAACACCACGGCACCGAGACCGTAGATCAGGTACTCCATCTAGCGCGCGTGCTCCCTCTCCGCGATCGCGGACACCACCTGGCGGGCCCGCTGCCGCGCCCAGGCGTCGGCCGCCAGCACGCGCTCGAGGGTGAGCTCGTCGTCCGACGACCACTCCGAGCGTACGTCGCCGTCGGTCGGCGCGACGTGCTCGTCGAGCACCGCCTCGACGACGTCGACGATCCCCAGGAAGCTCAGCTCGCCCGCGTGGAAGGCCTCGACCGCCTCCTCGTTGGCGGCGTTGTAGACCGCGGGCGCGGTGCCGCTCAGCCGTCCGGCCCGGCGGGCCAGCGCGACCGCGGGGAACGCCTCGTCGTCCAACGGCTCGAAGGTCCACGTCGCGGCGGTCGACCAGTCGCACGCCGGGACCACGCCCGGGATCCGCTCCGGCCAGCTCAGACCGAGTGCGATCGGCAGCTTCATGTCCGGCGGGGAGCACTGGGCGAGCGTGGAACCGTCCACGAACTGCACCATCGAGTGCACGATCGACTGCGGGTGGACCACGACGTCGATCCGGTCGAGGTCGACGCCGTACAGCAGGTGCGCCTCCAGCAGCTCCAGTCCCTTGTTGATCAGGGTGGCGCTGTTGGTGGTGATCAACGGGCCCATGGCCCAGGTCGGGTGCACCAGGGCCTGCTCCGACGTGACGTCGCGCATCTGCTCCCGGGTACGCCCGCGGAACGGGCCACCGCTCGCGGTCAGGATCAGCCGGTCGACCTCGTCGGGCGCGCCACCGCGCAGCGCCTGCGCGAGCGCGGAGTGCTCGGAGTCCACGGCGACGATCTGGCCCGGCTTCGCCGCACCGGTGACCAGGGCGCCGCCCACCACCAGCGACTCCTTGTTGGCCAGCGCGAGGATCTTCCCCCCGGCCAGCGTGGCCAGGGTCGGTCGTAGCCCCGCCGAGCCGGTGATGCCGTTGAGCACCACGTCGCAGGGCAGACCGACGATGTCGCTCGTCGCGTCGGGGCCCACCAGCACGCCCGGCAGGTAGGGCCACGGCCCACCCAGCCCGCGTCGGTTCGCCTCGTCCCGGAGGGCGGCGTCGAGGGCGTCGAACGCGTCCTCGTCGGTGATCGCGACCGCCGCCACATCGAAGTCGAAGGCCTGCCGGGCCAGCAGCTCGACCCGGCTGCCGCCCGCGGCCAGCCCGACCACGTTGAACCGGTCGGGGTTGGCGGCGACCACCTCCAGCGCCTGGGTACCGATGGAGCCGGTGCTCCCGAGGATCACGACGTCGCGCACGGGGGTGAGTCTGTCACGCCGAGCCGCACCGACGGGCCCCGTCGTTCGGAGCAGCCGGGGGGTGACCGGAGCGGCTGAAGCATCTGCATAGGCTCAGACCATGCCCAATCCCGTCTTTCCACGCAGCACGCCCAGCGCCCAAGGCGTCGACCCGGCCGGGGTCGAGGCTTTCCTCGACCAGATGGACGCCCACCCCGAGGTGGAGCTGCACAGCCTGATGCTGCTACGCAACGGGCACGTGGTCACCGAGGGTTGGTGGGCACCGTACACGCCGGAGCGGGTGCACCTGCTCTACTCGCTCAGCAAGAGCTTCGCCTCCACCGCGGCCGGGTTCGCTGTGGCAGAGGGCCTGCTGGATCTGGACCGGACCGTGCTGTCCTACTTCCCGGAGCTGGACGGCGACGTCACCGACGAGCGCAGCCGGTCGATGCTGGTCCGCCACGTCGCCGCGATGGCCAGCGGACACGACGCTGAGACCATCGAGCAGGTGTACGCCAGCGATCCGGACGACCTGGTCCGAGGGTTCCTGCGGATCCCGCCGGAGCACGAGCCGGGTAGCTGGTTCGCGTACAACCAGCCGTGCACCTACTCGCTGGCCGCCATCGTGCAGCGGGAGTCGGGCCAGAGCCTGGTCGACTACCTCACTCCCCGGCTGTTCGCGCCGCTCGGCATCGGCCGGGTGGGCTGGCAGCAGCACCCGCCGGGCCGCGCCCTCGGCTTCACCGGTCTGCACGCCACCACCGACGCCATCGCCAAGCTCGGTCAGCTCTATCTGCAGCGCGGCTGGTGGGGCGACCGCCGGCTGCTGCCCGAGGAGTGGGTCGACGCCGCGACCAGCCTGCAGGTGGCCAACCCGCGGGAGGACAACCCGGACTGGCGCCAGGGGTACGGCTTCCAGTTCTGGCTGGCCCGCCACGGCTACCGCGGCGACGGGGCGTACGGGCAGTTCTGCGTCGTGCTGCCCGAGCAGCAGACCGTGGTGGCGATCACCGGTGCCTCGCTCGACATGCAGGCGGTGCTCGACGGTCTGTGGAGCCAGCTGCTGCCCGCGCTGAGCGACGACCACCGCTCGAGCCCCGACAAGACCGCGGCGGACGTGCACCTGGCCCGTCGGATGACCTCGCTGGCCCTGATCCCGGCGACGGGCAAGCCCGATCCCGAGGAGAGTGCCGAGCAGTGGGACGGTGCCGTCTTCACCCCCGCCGGCGGCCGGTGCGAGCAGCAACCCACGCTGACCTCGGTGGAGCTGCACCGAGCCGGCGACGGATGGCAGATCACGCTCGGCGAGTCTGATCGAGGCGAGGGCGAGCGACGCCTGACGGGCACGATCGGGAGCGAGGACTGGTACGTCAGCGACGCCCCCGAAGCCGACGGCACCGACGGTGTCCCGGTCGCCGTCAGCGGTGGCTGGGAGGGCGGCCGGCTGACCGTCGAGGTGCTGTTCCTGGAGACCCCGCACCGACTGACGGTGAGCTGCGAGCGGGCCGCGTCGACGTTCACGGCGACCTGGGGAACGGTGCCGCTGCGGGCCGGCACCCTGCACGAGCTGCGCAAGCCGGTCTGAGTGGCCGCTCGAGGTGACTCCGGACCCCCAGGGCTGATCCCGTGGCCAGAGCCCCGATCGCACAAGCGGCGCACTTGAGTGCTGAGTACGCCTCGTCAGTGCGCCGACTGTCCGCCTCAGCTGGGTGCGAGGGGCGCCTCGTCGGCGGTGGACAGCGTCAGCACCGCCTCCTCGACGGCCTCGCGTTCCTCGATGAGGCGCTCGATCCGCCGGAGCCGCACGGCCAGGTCGTGCTCCAGGTCGTCACCGGTCAGGTCGACCGCGGCGACCAGGAACACCCGCTCCGGTCCGACGAACTCCAGATGCAGATAGGTGACACGGTCGATCTCGGGTGAGGAGAGCAGCTCGACCAGCACCCGGTTGCGGTAGTCGGTGGGCACCGCCTCGCCGATCAGGAACCGTCGGTTGCGGTTGATCAGCACCACGGCGATCACGGCCAGCAGCACCCCGACCAGGATCGAGCCGATGGCGTCCGGCACCGGCGACCCGGTCAGCTGGTGCAGGCCGACGCCACCGAAGGCGATCAGCAGACCGACCAGGGCGGCCGCGTCCTCGAAGAACACCGCGCGCAGGGTCGGGTTCGAGGTGTTCAGCACGTACGCCAGGTGCCGCCGCTTGAGGCGGTCCGCGTTGCGGCGGGTCTGCCGGAACGCCTGGGTGAAGGAGATCCCCTCGAGCACGAAGGCGATACCGAGCACCGCGTACGCGATCACGAAGTCGGTCGCCGGCTCCGGGTTCCGAAGCTCGCTGATGCCGTGGCTGATGGAGACCACGGCACCCGCGGTGAACAGCCCGAAGGCGGCGAACATCGACCAGACGTACGCCTCCTTGCCGTACCCGAAGGGGTGTCGGGTGTCGCGCTGCCGGTCGGACCGGCGCTCCGCGATCAGCAGGAAGATCTCGTTGCCGGTGTCGGCCCAGGAATGGGCGGCCTCGGCCACCATCGACGCCGACGCGGTGAGCGAGGCGGCCACCGTCTTGGCGATGGCGATCAGCAAGTTCGCCGCGAACGCGACGATCACCGTGATCACGCTGTCGCCACCGCCGGCCTCGGCCGGCTCGGTCGGGCTCTGCTCACCCACGTCCACATCCACCTCCCCGAAAGCCGACAGCCAGCTCACAGCTTCCTACAGTGCGATCCTCCCAGGCCCTCGACCGGGTACCGACGCCGCACAGCCACTGACAGGCTCCTGACAGGTCGATGCCAGTGGGGGCTCAGTCGCGGTGCCGAGTCTCAGGTCACTGCATCAACCCAGTTCCAGACAGGAGTCCTCGCGTGCCTCGTTCCACCAAGGTCATCGTCGCGTCAGCCGCGGCCGGCGCTCTGGCCCTCGGTGTCGGTGTCGGCATCGCCGGTTTCGCCTCGGCCGATCCCACCACCACGCCGTCGCCGAATCCGTCCGCGTCCGCTCCGGCCGATCCGGGTCGAGGCGGACCTGACCACGGCGGGCACCGCGGCGGTCCCGGTCGCGGCGTCGCCGACACCGATCTCGCCAAGCAGCTGGCCGAGAAGCTCGGTGTCACCGAGGCGAAGGTGACCAAGGCGCTGCAGGAGATCCGCGACGCGAACCGCCCGGCCAAGCCGTCCACCGCGCCGAGCGCCGACCCGAGCGCCAAGCCCACCCGGCCGGACCCGGAGAAGCGCGAGGCCGCGCTGGCCAAGTCCCTCGCCGAGAAGCTCGGGGTCGACGAAGCCACGGTGACCAAGGCGTTCGACGAGATCCGGGCGGAGCGTCAGGCCGATCGGGCCGCTGAGCTGAAGACGAGGCTGGACGCCGCTGTCAAAGCCGGCACCCTGACCCAGGCCGAGGCCGACGCCGTCACCAAGGCCGTCGAGAAGGGCGTCATCGGCGGTCGCTGACCGGCCGACCTCGCACCGGCGAGCCGAGTCGCTCGGGTTTCACGGTGTCGCTCGATCTGCAGATAGAGCGACACCTTCGAACCCGAGCGACGTCGCCGTCTGCGTCAGCCTCAGCGGGCGCTGACGACCCGCAGCAGATCCCGGGCGCGGCGGTCGGTCAGCACGTCTTCCAACCAGACGGGCTGACCGTCCGGCCCGCTCAGCGGCACCCGCCAGTTGGGGTACTCATCGATCGTGCCCGGCTGGTTCTGCACCCGCCGGTCACCGATCGCATCACCCAGCGCCACGCACAGCAGCCGGGACTCGGTCCAGGTGAGATAGCGGTAGAGCGCGGCCACGGTCGCCTCCTCGTCCGCCCCGTCGGCCAGCCCGTTGCGGTCCCGCAGGTTGTCCAGCCAGGCCTTGCGCTCGGCCTCGTCGACCGCCAGCTCCTCGGCCAGCGGCCGGGTGAGGACCCCGAGCCGGTCCCGCAGGCGGACGTGGTCGCCGGCCAGGTAGCCGGCCGTCGGCGGCAGGTCGTGGGTGGTCACCGAGGCCAGGCAGTACTCCCGCCACTTCTCGGCGGCCAGGGGCGACCCGTCGCCGTGGAAGTCGAACTCGAACCACAGGATCGAGGTGCCGAGGATCCCCCGCTCGCGCAGATAGTCCCGGACCCACGGCTCGACCGTGCCCAGGTCCTCGCCGACCACCACCGCGCCGGCCCGGTGCGCCTCCAGGGCCAGGATGCCGACCATCGCCTCGTGGTCGTTGCGGACGTAGGTGCCCTTCGTCGGACCCGCGCCTTCGGGGATCCACCACAGTCGGAACAGCCCGATCACGTGATCGACCCGGATGCCGCCCGCGTGCCGCAGGATGGTGCGCACCATCTCCCGATAGGGCGCGTACGCCTGGTCGGCGAGCCGGTCCGGTCGCCACGGCGGCTGGCTCCAGTTCTGCCCGTTCTGGTTGTACGGGTCCGGGGGCGCCCCCACCGAGATGCCCTGGGCGTAGGTGTCCTTGAGGGCCCAGGCATCGGCGCCGTACGGGTGCACGCCGACCGCCAGGTCGTGCATGATGCCCAGCCCCATCCCGGCCTGCTCGCTCGCCAGCTGGGTGGCCGCCAGCTGCTCGTCCAGCACCCACTGCAGCCAGCAGACGAAGTCGACGTCGTCTCCGTGCAGGGCGGTGAACTCGCCGACCTCGGCGGAGCCCGGGTGCTGCAGCTCGGCCGGCCAGTCCGGGAAGTGCGGGCCGTGCCGCTCGCTCAGCACCGCCCACTGGGCGAACCGCTCCAGCCCCTCGCCGGCTCGGCGGCGGAATGCCTTGAAGGCGAGCTGGCGTCCCGCGGACCGAGGGACGCCGTAGATGATCCGCAGCGCCTCCCGCTTCGCGGTCCAGGCGGCGTTGCGGTCGATCGTCTGCCACGACTCCGGGGTGTCCAGGCCGGCGCGCAGGGCGGCGACGGCGGCACGTTGGCTCTCGTCCAGCTCGACGGCTTCGGGAATCCGCTCCGGTCGGATGTAGAGCGGGTTGAAGAAGCGCCGGGTGCTCGGCAGGTACGGGGACGGCTCCATCGGCGGCACCGGCTCGGCCGCGTGCAGCGGGTTGATCAGGATGTAGTCCGCACCGTGCTGGCCGCCGGACCAGACCGCCAGATCGGCGAGGTCGGTCAGGTCGCCGACACCCCAGGAGTCGTGCGACCGCACGCTGTAGAGCTGGGTGGCCAGCCCCCACGCCGGACGCTCCCCCACCCGCTCCGGGATCCCCAGCCAGGCCGGGGTGATGATCAGGGGCATGGCGGCCTCCTGACCGCCGCTGCGTGCCCGTACGGTGTGGTAGCCCAACGGCAGATCGCCGGGGATCTCGAAGCTGGCCTCGCCGACCCAGCGGCCGTCGATCTCCCGGGCCGGGGTCCAGTTCTCCAGCTGCCGCATACTCCGACCGGCGCCGGATTCCAGCTCGACCCAGATGTCGACCGGGTCGCCGTCGGTGACGTGCACCGCGATCACGTACGGGTGGCCCTCCCTGGTCGCCACGCAGCGCGGCAGCATCCGCGTCCAGGGCTCGCGATGGTGGGCGGCCAGGGCCTCCCAGGCCCGCTCGGTGGTCGAGGCGTCGACATCCAGCCCGGCGAGCACCGCGATCACCGTCTCGGCGGCAACGCTGACGTGGTGCCCCTGCCAGTCCCAGTACTCCGTCGCGATCCCGTACGCCTGCGCCAGCTCCAGCAGCGACTCATCCAGTTCACTCACGGGCGCCATCCTGCCGCAGACCGCCCGGGGTGGAACGGGAGACGGTCAGGCGGCGACGCGCGCCTTCCGAGCCAGGATGAACGACCGGACACCGACCGCGACGTAGACGGCGCACAGCACGAAGAGGATGACGCTCGTGAGGATCGCGGCCGGGCGCTCCGCGGTGCCGGCGAACAGCTGACCGATCTTCACCACGTTCATCAGCGAGCCCAACGCTCCGACCAGCGCGACCACCAGGGCGGCGTGGATGCCGTGCCGGTGCAGGTTCGGCCGACTCGAGATGGCCGCGCAGATCAGCAGCAGGCCGCCGACGAAGGCGGGGATCAGGGCCGTGATGCTGCTGGTCGAGGTCACCACGAAGGCCACCACCCCGGTCAGCACCAGCAGCGCGCCGACGATCGTGGTCAGTCTGGTCATCATCATGGGGTGCTGCTCCTTGTCATGCCGGCGGGAATCCGCGACCGTACCCGAGGAGACCAAGTCACCCGACCCCGTCCAGCGGCTGGCTCCGGCCACCGAGCACGCCCCGATGCCGATACTCTGCGGCTCGGAAAGCACGCCACAGCAGGGAGATCGAGATGAGCCTGACCGTACGGGTGGCTACGCCCGAGGACCGTCGGGCTGCGTTCGACACCGTGCTCGCGCCGAGCTTCGTGTTCGACGAGCTCGAACCGTACGACGAGTTCGAGACCAAGCTCGACGAGGGCATCACGACGCTGCTGGTCGGCGTCGACGACGAGTCCGGCGAGATCGTCGCCGCCGCGGTGTTCGTGAACGTCCGTGCGGCCAGCGCCGTGGTGCTCCGGCAGATGGCCACCAGGGAGGACCTGCGCGGCACAGGTCTGGGCTCGGAGCTCTACCGCGCGCTCATCGCGACCCTGGAGGCGACCGAGCAGCCGAGCCTGGTGCTCGCCGAGGTCCAGCACCCCGACCACCACGAGGCGCACCCCCGGCACGGTGACCCGCTGTCCCGGCTCCGTTTCTACGACCGCTTCGACGCCCTGATCATCGACGTCCCGTACTACCAACCGGCGCTGTCGGCGGGGCTCCAGCCCGTCTACGGGCTGCTGCTGCTGGCGCTCTATGTCCGACCTGATCTGATCAACCCCGCGCGGACCTACCTGGACCCGCCGGAGAACCTGCTGTTCGCGCTCCGCAGCCTGCTGTACGCCGACGGCGACCCCGACGAAGCCGCGGCCGCCGCCCTGCTGTCGGCGGCCTCGGTGTCCCGGGTCCGGCTGGTGCCGACCAGCGAGTACGCCCGGGTCACCCCCGGCCTGCCGACGGCGTCCTAGCCGGACGAGCACGGGCCGCGGGCGAGCTAGCCCAGTCGGGCGACGATGGCGTCCACGTCGTAGACGCAGCCGCCCCAGGTGCCGCCGCTGACCTGCTGCAGCGCGGCCCACAGTCGGGTGTCGGCGGGTAGCTCGGGATGCGGGGCCAGGCCCTCCACCGGGAGTCGGCCGGCCAGCTCGACCGCTCCCTGAGCCGGCGTGAGCTCCGCGCCGGGCCGCCCGACGAAGTCGAGGGTGCCGGTCAGCTGCCGGGTGTCGATCTCGATCCGGACCAGGTCGCCGGTCCGCAGCCGCCCCACGGGTCCGCCGGCCAGGGCCTCCGGTCCGACGTGACCGATGCAGGCGCCGGTCGAGACCCCGGAGAAACGGGCGTCGGTGAGCAGGGCGACCTGACGCCCGAACGGGACGTGCTTGAGCGCCGAGGTGAGCTGGTACGTCTCCTCCATGCCGGTGCCGGCGGGACCGCAGCCGATCAGCGCGATCACCTCGCCGGCCTGCACCATCCCGGTCTTGATGGCCTCGATGGCGGTGTGCTCGTCGGTGAACACCCGGGCCGGGCCGGTGAACCGGTAGACACCGTCCGCGTCCAGCGACCGAGGGTCGATCGCGGTGGCCTTGACCACCGACCCCTCCGGCGCCAGGTTGCCGACCGGGAACGCGACCGTGCCCGCCATGCCCACCTCGCGAGCGCGGTCCGGCGCGAAGATCACCTCCTCCGGATCGAAGCCCCGCTCGGCCAGGATCTGCCGGAACCGATGCCGCCGCTCGCTGTCCCGCCAGGCATCCAGCCGCTCGTCGAGGGTGGTCCCCTCGACCACCCGCGCCTGCGTCCGGAGCAGCCCGAGATCGCGCAGGTGCAGCATCACCTCGGGCACCCCGCCGGCCAGGTACACCCGTACGGTCGGGTGCTGAACGGGTCCGTTGGGCAGCACGGAGACGATCCGCGGGGTGGACCGGGCCACCGCCAGCCAGTCGGCCGCGGTCGGACGCCGCAACCCGGCGGCGTGCGCGATGGCAGGCACGTGCAACAGCAGGTTGGTGGAGCCCCCGAACGCGGCGTGCACCACCATCGCGTTGTGGATGGCGTCGTCACCGAGCACGTCGGCGGTCGTCTGGCCGCGCTGCACGGCGGCCGCGAGGGCGGCGACGGCCCGCAACCCACCTTCCAGCCACACCGGTTCACCGGACGGGGCCAACGCGGTGTGCCCGACGGCGAGGCCGAGGGCCTCCCCCACCACCTGGGCGGTCGCCGCGGTGCCCAGGAACTGGCAGCCACCTCCGGAGGAGGCACACGCGGCGCAGCCGAGCGACGCGGCGTCCTCCAGGGAGATCAGCCCGTGGGCATAGCGCGCCCCGAGGGTCTGGATGGTGCCGGCGTCCTCGCCGTGCGCGGGCGGCAGCGTCACCCCGCCCGGCACCAGCACGGTGGCCACGTCCGGGGAACCGGCCAGCGCCATCATCATCGCCGGCAGACCCTTGTCGCAGGTGGCGATCCCGACCACCCCGACCCGGTGCGGCAGCGAGCGGATCAGCCGTCGCATCACGATGGCGGCGTCGTTGCGGTACGGCAGCGAGTCGAACATCGCCGTGGTGCCCTGCGACCGCCCGTCGCACGGGTCGGACACGAAGCCGGCGAACGGCAGGTACCCGCGTCCGGTGAGCTCCTCGGCCACGGTGGCCGCGATGGTGCCCAGCTCGTAGTGGCCGGTGTGGTAGCCCAACGCGGCAGGTGAGCCGTCCGGTCGCCGCAGCCCGCCCTGGGTCGACAGCAGCAGCACCCCGGGATCGCCCGAGCGGGCCGGGTCCGCGCCCATGCCGACGTTCTGGGTCATCCCGAAGATGGTGCCGCTCGGCGCGTGCCGCAGCAGGTCGTCGGTCAGCGGCAGCGCACCATCCGGCCCGTCGGCCTGGCTGCGGACCGCGTACAGATCCTCCCGAGCCGGCGCGAACACCTCACGGTCGCTCACGAGCGCGACTCACGCGTCCGTGTCCGTCGCGGCCAGCTGACCGCACGCGCCGTCGATCTCCCGACCACGGGTGTCCCGCACGGTCACCGGGACGCCCTTGTCGCGCAGTCGCCGGACGAACTCGTCCTCGTCCCGGCGACGGGAGGCGGTCCAGCGCGAGCCCGGGGTGGGGTTCAGCGGGATCAGGTTCACGTGCACCCAGCCCCAGTTGCCGCGGCGCTTGAGCACCTTGGCCAGCAGGTCGGCCCGGAAGGCCTGGTCGTTGACGTCGCGGATCAGGATGTACTCGATGGAGACCCGCCGCTTCGTCTGCCGGGCGTACTCCCAGGCGGCGTTCACCACCTCGTCGATGTTCCAGCGGGTGTTGATCGGCACCAGCTCGTCCCGGAGCTCGTCGTCCGGCGCGTGCAGTGACAGCGCCAGCGTGACCGGGATGCCCTCGGTGGCCAGCTGCTGCATCCGGGGCACCAGACCGACGGTGGAGACGGTGATCCCGCGGGCGCTCATGCCGAGCCCGTCGGGGCTCGGGGCCACCAGCTGGCGGACGGCTCCGATGACCGCCTTGTAGTTGGCCATCGGCTCGCCCATGCCCATGAACACGACGTTGCTGACCCGGTCGCCGTCGATGTCACCGCGGCGCAGGCGGCGGGCACCGTCGACGACCTGCTCGACGATCTCGGCCTGGCTGAGGTTGCGCTGCAGCCCACCCTGCCCCGTCGCACAGAACGGGCAGGCCATGCCGCAGCCGGCCTGACTGGACACGCACATCGTGACCCGGTCGGGATAGCGCATCAGCACGCTCTCGACCAGGGCGTTGTCGAACAACCGCCAGAGGGTCTTGACCGTGTCACCCTGGTCGGCGGTCTGGGTGCGGACCTCGCGGAGCAGCTCCGGCATGAAGGCGGCGGCCAGCGACGCCCGTACGGTCTCGGGCAGGTCGGTCCACTCCCGCGGATCGGTCCGCAGACCCTCGAAGTAGTGACTGGACAGCTGCCGGGCCCGGAACGCGCGATGCCCGGCCGCCTCGACGTACTCGCGCCGCTGCGCAGGAGTGAGGTCGGCCCAGTGCCGCGGCGGCTGTCCTCGTCGCGGAGACTCCAGGATCAGCGGAAGTGGTTCGCTCATCCGCCGGGGACCAATAGGTACATGATCAACCAGGCTACCGGGGCGGCGACCAGAAGCGAGTCGAGCCGGTCCATCACGCCGCCGTGACCGGGCAGCACCGAGCTCATGTCCTTGATGCCCATGTCCCGTTTGATCAGCGACTCGATCAGATCACCCATCACCCCGATGCCGACCAGGCAGACCCCCAGGATCAGGCCGACCCAGAACGGCTGCTTCAGGGCGAACACCGCCATCAGCACACCGGCGACGAGCCCGAACAGCATGGAGCCGGCGAAGCCTTCCCAGGACTTCTTCGGGCTGATCCGCGGGGCCATCGGGTGCTTGCCGAACAGCACCCCCAGCACGTACCCGCCGGTGTCGCTCATCACCACCACGAGCATGTACGTGACCAGTCGGGCCACGCCGTTCTCCCCCGCCAGCATCAGCGCGGCGAAGGAACCCAGCATCGGCACGTACCCGATGATCATCAGACTGGCGGCCGCGTCGCCGACGTACCCGTTGGCGCCGCCGGGGACCCGCCAGATGAGCGCGGCCAGCACGGTCAGCGCGAGCGCCGCCAGCAGCACGCTGGTGGTGGAGAAGACCACCGGACGCTGGATGCCCGCCAGGTAGGAACCGATGGAGATGGCCAGGGTGCCGACGATGATCGGCTGGATGGCGGCCTTCATGCCGTGCCGCTGCAGGGCGTGGTAGAGCTCCAGCGAGCCCATGGACAGGGCGACGGCGACGAGCAGCACGAACGCGGGCTTGAAGAAGATCAGGCTGAGGACGACGTACGCGCCCAGCACCACCCCGAGACCGATCGCGGCGGGCAGGTTGCGTCCGGCCCGGCCGTGATCCGTCCCTGCCGGAGTCGCCGAGGCCGACGACGTGCCTTCCGTGGCTGGACCTGGGGTCTCGCTGCTTGCCATCAGTCCTCGCTGCGCTCGGCGACCTCGGGTCTCGACCTGACGGCCTAGACCTCGAGGAGCTCGGATTCCTTGTTCTTCAGGATGTCGTCGACCTGGTCGACGTAGGTCTTGGTCACCTGGTCGAGCTGCTTCTCCGCGCGGGCGACGTCGTCCTCACCGACTTCCTTGTCCTTGACCATCTTGTCGAGCGAGTCCTTGGCCCAGCGTCGGTGGTTGCGGACCGAGATCCGCGCGTCCTCCGCCTTGTGCCGGGCCAGCTTGATGTACTCCTTGCGCCGTTCCTCGGTCAGCTGCGGCAACGAGACCCGGATGACGTTGCCGTCGTTGGAGGGGTTCACGCCTAGATCGGAGTCCCGGATCGACTTCTCGATCGCGGTCATCGACGACTTGTCGTACGGGGAGATCAGGACCATCCGGGCGTCCGGCACCTGGAAGCTGGCGAGCTGCTGCAAAGGCGTCTGCGCACCGTAGTAGTCGGCGGTCAGCTTGGCGAACATCGCCGGGTGGGCTCGACCCGTACGGATCGCCGCGAAGTCCTCTTTGGCGTGCTCGACGGCCGAGTCCATCTTGAGCTCGGCTTCCATCAAGATGTCGGGGATCACAGGATCGGCTCCTCAGCACGGGGATCGGGATTGGGGCAGGGATCAACTTCTTGCAGGGTAGTGCTGCCGAACGCCGCGTGGATCACCCGCGGGCGGTGATCAGGCGTGGACGGTCGTCCCGATCCTCTCACCCGCGACGACGGAGATGATGGAGCCGTCGGTGTCCAGGCTGAAGAAGATCATCGGCAGGGCGTAGTCCCGGGCCATGCTGATCGCGGTGGCGTCGGCGACCTTGAGGTCCCGGGCCAGGTACTCGTCGTAGCTGAGGTGGTCGAACTTGATCGCTTCGGGATGGGTCTTCGGATCGGCGTCGTAGACACCGTCGACCCCCTGCTTGCCCATCAGGAGCACGTCAGCACTGATCTCCAGCGCGCGCTGAGCGGCGACGGTGTCGGTGGAGAAGTACGGCATCCCGGAGCCGGCGCCGAAGATCACGACGCGGCCCTTCTCCAGGTGCCGCTCGGCCCGACGCGGGATGTACGGCTCGGCGACCTGACCCATGGTGATGGCGGTCTGGACCCGGGTCTGTACGCCGGTCTTCTCCAGGAAGTCCTGCAGGGCGAGGCAGTTCATCACCGTGCCGAGCATGCCCATGTAGTCGGCTCGGTCACGGTCCATGCCGCGCTGCTGGAGCTCGGCCCCCCGGAAGAAGTTGCCACCGCCCACGACGATGGCGACCTGCGTGCCACCCGCCACCACGGTGGCGATCTGCTGTGCCAGACCGCCGACCACGTCGGGGTCCACCCCGACACGGCCGCCGCCGAACACCTCTCCGGAGAGCTTGAGCAGGACGCGCTTGTACGGACTGGTCATGGCGTTGCCCTCTCGGAGCGGTGTGCGGAGGCGGACCTCGAGGTCACTCAGGCAGCGGCTTCGAAGCGGACGAACCGGGTGACCTTCACCCCGGCCTTGTCCAGGAGGGTAGCCACCGGCGTCTTGTTGTCGGTCACCGACGGCTGGTTGAGCAGGCAGACGTCCTTCAGGAAGGAGTTCACCCGACCCTCCACGATCATCGGGACGGCGCGCTCGGGCTTGCCCTCTTCCTTGGCCGTGGCCTCGGCGATCCGGCGCTCGTTCTCGAGCAGATCGGCCGGGACCTCGTCCGGCGCCAGGTACTGCGGCTTCATGGCCGCGACCTGCATCGCGGCCGTGCGGGCCGCTGCGGAGTCGTCTCCCTCGTACTCCACGACCACGCCCACCTGCGGGGGGAGGTCGGACGCCCTCTTGTGCAGGTAGACCGCGGTCTGGCCGTCGAAGTACGCAGCGTTGGCGATCTCCAGCTTCTCGCCGATGGTGATCGACAGGTCGCTGATGGCCTCGGCCACGGTCTTGCCCGACGGCAACGTGGCCGCGTTGGCGGCCTCGACCGAGTCGGCCTTGGCGGCGGCGACGGCCTTGACCACGTCGTCGGCCAGCGCCTGGAACTCGGCGTTCTTGGCCACGAAGTCGGTCTCGGCGCCCAGCTGGACCAGCGCGCCGTCGGCGAACACGACCAGCCCGTTGCTGGCGGAGCGCTCGGCGCCCCGCTTGGCCGCCTTGGCCTGCCCGGAGATCCGGAGCAGCTCGGTGGCCTTGGCGAAGTCGCCGTCGGCCTCGGTCAGCGCCTTCTTCGCATCCATCATCCCGGCGCCGGTGGCGTCGCGGAGCTTCTTCACATCGGTCGCGGCGAATCCCGCCATCAGATCTCGTTCCTCGTCAGTTCGTGGGTGAGCAGTGTGTGGTGGTGAGCAGCCTGGCGGTCAGTGGTGCCCGGTCCCCGGACCGAGCACCACCGACGACGCGGATCAGGCTTCGGTGCGGTGCTCGCCCTGCTCGGTCGGCAGAGCGTCGGCGTCGGCCTCGGCCGCAACCACGGCCGGCACCTCGTCGGCCGGCACCGGAGCGGCATCGGGAGCCGCGGCCAGGGCCTCGGCCTCCTCGGCGACCGTCTGCACCTCGGGGACGGCACCGTCGGCCGGAGCGCTGTCCTCGGCTGCCGGAGCGGCATCCTCGGTGGCGGCCGGCGCGCCGTCCTCCTGGGTACCGAGCAGCTCGCGCTCCCAGTCGGGCATCGGCTCGGTGGTGGCGCCGGTCTCGCTGGTGCTCTGTCCACCGGAACGCGACATCAGGCCATCGGCGACCGCGTCGGCGATCACCCGGGTCAGCAGCGAGACGGAGCGGATCGCGTCGTCGTTGCCCGGCACGGCGAAGTCGACCTCGTCGGGATCGCAGTTGGTGTCGAGGATGCCGATGACCGGGATCCGCAGCTTGCGGGCCTCGTCGACGGCCAGGTGCTCCTTCTTGGTGTCGACGATCCAGACGGCCTGCGGGGTGCGGGGCATGTCCCGGATACCGCCGAGGGTCTTCTCCAGCTTGTCCTTCTCGCGGCGGAGACCGAGCAGCTCCTTCTTGGTCAGACCCGAAGCCGCGACGTCGTCGAAGTCCATGCCCTCCAGCTCCTTGAGACGCTGGATCCGCTTGATGATGGTGCCGAAGTTGGTCAGCATGCCACCGAGCCAGCGCTGGTTCACGAAGGGCATCCCGACGCGGGTGGCCTGCTCGGCGATGGTCTCCTGGGCCTGCTTCTTGGTGCCGATGAACAGCACCTGGCCACCGCGGGAGACGGTGTCCTTGACGAACGCGTACGCGCGGTCGATGTAGGTCAGCGACTGCTGCAGGTCGATGATGTAGATGCCGTTGCGCTCGGTGAAGATGAATCTCTTCATCTTCGGGTTCCAGCGACGGGTCTGGTGCCCGAAGTGGACGCCGCTCTCGAGCAGCTGACGGGTGGTGACGACGGCCATGGCCGCATTCCTTTCGTTACCGGCACCTGGTGCCGGCGTTGCGGTTGTCGGCACCGAACGCTTCGGTGCCCCTGATGCCCACGCGTCGCGGTCGCTCGCCGGAGCGAGACCGTTTCCGCGGCGCCCCGTTCGGCAGAACGGGAGGTGGACATGCGAAGTCAGCCCCGATGGCGGAGCTGCCGAGACAGTCTAGCCGATCCGTCGCGGCTAGCCGTCCGCTGCGATCCGGTCCAGCAACCAGCCCGGCCGACGCACGATAGCCCCCAGATCCTCGACGCGGGCCGCCAGTCCGCGGTCCGCGGTCACGACGGCGACCACCCGGCCTGGCGCTGCCGCACCAGCGACCTCCTCGACGATCGTGTCGTCGCCCTCACCGCCGGCGTGCACGACCTCGACGGACCCGGTCAGACCGACCGCCACGCCGCCACGCGCCCGTCCTTCGAGCACGAGCACGACCCGCGACGCGAGACCGGCAGTGGCGACCAGCCGGTCGTGCAGCCGAGCGGCGGCGCCGGCTCTGTCCTTCCACCACCCGTCGGGTCGGGAGCCGACGACGTTCGCGCCATCGACCACGAGAACCTCGACGACATCGGGGGCGGCAGGCAACTCCATCCGCCCAGTTGACCACCGGATCCACGTTCCGGCGTTGTCCACAGCCGCGAGACCACCTCGAGCGTCGTCCACAGATCTCCGGGTGGGCCGTACGAAACCGGGGTGCCGTCCACAGGGTGTAGACGTGCGACTGCGACGGTTCATCGTGACCCTGCTGGGAGTGGCGACGCTGGTGGCCGTCGGGGGACGGGCTCCGGCAGCGGCCGACAGCATCCCTTCGACGGGTCAGTGGCCGCTCACCGGTGCGGTCCGGGTGGTCGCCGGCTACGACCCTCCCGCCCAGCGCTGGAACGCCGGCCATCGTGGTGTCGACCTGGCGGCCCATCGGGGGGCGGCCGTGCTCGCCGCCGCCGCCGGCCGGGTCAGCTTCGCGAGTCGGCTCGCCGGTCGGGGGGTGGTGGTCGTCGATCACGGCTCGGTGCGGACGACGTACGAGCCCGTGGACGCGCTGGCCGCGGTCGGCGACGGGGTCGAGGCCGGCGCTGTGATCGGGCGGCTCGGCCGCGGTGGACACTGCAGCTCCTCCTGCCTGCACTGGGGTCTGAAGCGGGGCGACACCTACCTGAACCCCCTGCTGCTGGTCGGCGGCGGCGAGTCGGTGCTGCGCCTGCTGCCGGCCGACCAGCGACCGGTGGCGCAGCGTCGGGCGGCGAAGCGCACCGCGGAGGCGCAGGTGGCGGAACAGGAGGTCAGCACCTTCGCCGTGATCCCGGCGGGTCGCGGCGGGTTCGCCCGGCCGGTGCCCGGCGGCATCACCTCGCCGTTCGGGATGCGCTTCCACCCGGTCCTGCACGTCTGGAAGCTGCACGACGGCACCGACTTCGGTGCTTCCTGCGGCACCCCGATCCGGGCCCCCGCGACCGGGCGGGTGGCGAGCGTGTCGTACAACGCCGGCTACGGGAACCGGCTGATGCTCGACCACGAGCTCGACGGACGCCGGGTGCGCACCGGCTACAACCACGCGACCCGGTACGTGGTCCGCCCCGGCACCGTGGTCCGGCGAGGGCAGCTGCTCGGCTACGTCGGCACCACCGGCTACTCGACCGGTTGCCACCTGCACCTGATGCTCTGGGTCGGCGGCCGGCTCGCCAACCCGATGACGATGTTCTGACGGGTGCTTCCGAGGTGACAGGAGTCAGGCGCGCGGATGAGCCTGCTGGAACGCAGCCCGCAGCCGAGCGTCGGAGACGTGGGTGTAGATCTGCGTGGTGGCCAGCGAGGCGTGTCCGAGCAGCTCCTGGACACTCCGCAGGTCGGCCCCTCCCTCCAGCAGATGGGTGGCCATCGCATGCCGGAGCCCGTGCGGACCGAGGTCGGGGGCGCCGTCGACGACCCGGAGCGCGCGGTGCACGATCCGGCGTACGACCCGCTGATCGATCCGGTTCCCCCGGTCGCCCACGAAGACCGCCGCGCCCGCCGCCGGGATGGCCAGGGCGCCTCGGGTGGCGACCCAGGTCGTCAGGGCGCGGGCGGCCGGGGCGCCGTACGGCACGGTGCGCTGCTTGTTCCCCTTGCCGAGCACCCGTACGGTCTGGCGGTCCTGGTCCAGATCGCCGAGATCGAGCCCGCACAGCTCGGAGACCCGGATGCCGGTGGCGTACAACAGCTCGAGGATCGCGACGTCGCGGGCGGCGCCCGGTCCCCCACCGTCGGCGGCGACCTGCAGCGCCTCGGTCAGCATCGCTGTCGCGTCCGCACTCTCCAGAGTCGGGGGCAGCGACCGAACGCGCTTCGGGGACCGCAGCGCGGACGCCGGGTCGTGCTCGAGCCGGCCCGACTGAAGGGCCCAGCGACCGAACACCCGAACGGCCGCGGTGCGTCGCTGCAACGTCCCCCGAGCCCGGCCACGGGTCTGCTGATTGGCCAGCCAGGAGCGCAGTGATCGGACGGTCAACCCCGACAGGTCCTGAGCGCCGAGCCGGTGCAGGTGGGCGAACAGGTCGAGCAGGTCGCCCCGGTACGCCCGGACGGTGTGCGCCGACAGATCACGGTCCCGGACGAGGTGCTCGACGTAGTCGTCCAGCGTCCGCTGCAGCGCGGCAGGCAGGTCCTCCGCCGAGCTGGTGGTCTCCACCCGACCACTCTGCGGTCCCAGCCGCTCAGCGTGTGATATCCAAGACGGCGTGTCCTCCACCCCCGCGTTGCGCCACCTCTTCGTCGGCGGCTACACCGAGCCAGAAGGCAACGCCCTCGGCGTCAGCTCCCTGCTGAACGAGCGCTCCGCCACACGCGTCCGACTCGAGCAGGTCTCCACCATGGAGCTCGCCTCGCCGACCTGGCTGGTCCGCCATCCCCAGCTGCCGGTCCTGCTGGCGACCTCGGAGGCGAGCCCCGGTCGGCTCAGCAGCCTGCGCTGGGACCGTGACGGGTCGCTCACCCTGCTGTCCACCGTCGAGACGGCTGGCGACGGCGCCTGCCACATCGCCATCACCGACGACGGTGCGTACGCGATCGTGTCCAGCTATCGCTCCGGCGTGTTGTCTGTGGTGCCGATCTCCCCCACCGGGGGGCTGTCGGAGGTCTCCGACTCTCTGAAGTTCGTCGGCAGCGGACCGGTCGCGGACCGCCAGGAGGGACCGCACGCGCACCAGGTCGTCATCGAGGGCGACGAGATCCTCTCCTGCGACCTCGGGGGCGACCAGATCTACCGGCTCCGTCTCGACGAGGGGGTCCTGGTGCAGACCGGCGATCCGATCCGGCTGCCCGCCGGCTTCGGACCTCGGCACCTGGTCGTCGCCCAGGACCACCTGGTCGTGGCCGGCGAGCTGAGCGGTGAGCTCTGGCTGGGGGCCAGGGACGGCGACGGCTGGCGCGAGGCGCAGCTGATACCGACCTCGACGCGTGAGGGTCTCGTCCAGCCATCGGGCATCGCCACCGACGGAACCCGGGTCTACGTGGCGAACCGCGGTGTCGACACCATCTCGGCGTTCGACGTCGATGGTCCCGCCGGCACCTTGACTCCGGTCGCCGAGTTCGACTGCGGCGGCGTCTGGCCCCGGGACATCAGCCTCGACCACGGGCTGCTGTGGGTCAGCAACGAGAGGAGCGACACGGTCGCGGTCTTCGAGGTCTCGCCGATGCCCCCGATCCGTGCCGCGGTGGAGCTGGCGCTGCCCACTCCGACCTGTGTGGTGCTCGTGCACGACCTCACGGCAGCCGAGCAGAAGGAGGCCATGTCATGACCCCGCCCGAGCTGCGGACCGGTGGCACCGTGCTGCCGATCACCCGCTGGGGTACGCCGGTGATGCACGCCCCGACTCGTCACGTCACGGTGTTCGACGATCGTCTGCACGAGCTGGTCAAGGACATGTTCGCCACCATGGAGGCCGCCCAGGGTGTCGGTCTGGCCGCCAACCAGGTCGGCGTCGACCTCGCCGTGTTCGTCTTCGACTGCCCCGACGACGACCACCAGCGACACGTCGGGGTGATCTGCAACCCGGTCGTCACGCTGCCGGAAGGCAAGGACCGGAACCTCGAGAAAGCCGACGAGGGCTGCTTGTCCCTCCCCGGCGCCTACGGGGAGCTGGCTCGCCCGGACCAGGCCGTCTGCCGCGGCCTGGACGCGTACGGCGACCAGGTCGAGGTGGTCGGCACCGGACTTCTTGCTCGCTGCCTGCAGCACGAGACCGATCACCTCAACGGCATGGTCTTCGGCGACCGGTTGGCCGGTCGGGCCCGCAAGAAGCTGTACCAGCAGCACGAGGAGCTGGCCGACCTCTACCCGGCGGACTGGCCGGTCTCGCCGAAGCTCCCGTCGGACGAGGACGAGGACGAGCCGGACGCCGACTGAACTCCGCTGGTGCTGCAGCACAGCGGAGTCGGGGTTCCCGGCGGGCGGAGTCAGCGACCGAGGACGTAGCAGGCGATCGCGGAGGCGGCGGCGACGTTGAGCGAGTCGATGCCGGCCTGCATCGGGATGACGGCCCGGACGTCGGCCCCCGCGGTCCAGTGCGGCGACAGGCCGGCGCCCTCGGTGCCCAGCAGGATGGCCACCTTCCCTGGAGCCGCGTCCTGTCGTGCGGCCACCGTGGCGAGGTCGACGGCATCCTCGGCCAGGGTCAGGGCGACCGTGGTGAACCCGGCGGCCCGTAGCAGCTCGGGGCCCGTGGCCCAGTCGGGCAGCCGGGCCCAGGGCAGGCTGAACACGGCGCCCATGCTCACCTTGACCGACCGGCGGTACAGCGGGTCGGCCGCGCGCGGCGTCAGCAGAGCCCCGTCCCAGCCGAGGGCGGCGGCGTTGCGGAGCACGGCGCCGATGTTGGTGTGGTCGACCACGTCCTCGATCACCACCAGTCGCTCGGCGGCCAGCAGGTCGGCGACCGTGTGCCGGACCTCGCGGTGCAGTGAGGCCAGAGCACCACGGTGCACGTGGAAGCCGGTGACCTCCTCGGCCATGGCTTCGGTCACGACGTACACGGGCACGTCCGGCCACCGACCGAGGAGGTCGGACAGTCCGGGGAGCCAGCGCTCAGCCAGCAGAAAGGAGCGCGGGCGGTAGCCGGCCTCGAGTGCCCGTCGGATCACCTTCTCCCCCTCGGCGATGAACAGGCCGTGAGTGGATTCCAGGTGACGCCGCAGGGAGGCTTCCCGCAACCGCACGTAGTCCGCGAGCCGCGGGTCGTCGGGGTTGCTCACCGTGGTCCGGGTCGGTTCGCCTTCCAGCTGAGTCACCCACCCATGCTGCCGGATCCCCCCGCCCACTCCCCGTCAAGTCCGGAGACTTGCTATGGGCCATAGCAAGCTTCTACCCTTGACGGGTGACGTACGTGCTGACCGTCGACCAGATCTCCTCCCGCCACCGTCGGGACCAGGTCGGGACGACCATGGCCACCCTCGCCGCGCGCTTCCCCGGCATCCCCGTGACGCGCACCGTCGGCGACGAGTTCCAGATCCTGTTCGGCCCGGAGCCGCTGTCAGTGGTGGAGGCCACGCTGACCCTCATGCGGGAGGGTACGTGGCACGTCGGTGTCGGCATCGGACCGGTCGAGGAGCCGACGCCGGACGATCTGCGGGAAGCGCGCGGCCCGGCCTTCCTGGCGGCGCGCCAGGCCGTGGACGAGGCGAAGGAACGACCTGACCACCTCCGGGTCGTCGCGACGCCCCCGGCCCGGGACGAGGCCCAGGAGGCCGAGGTGCTGCTCAGTCTGGTGCTCTCGTTGCGGACCCGGCGCAGTGCGGCCGGCTGGGCGGCTGCCGATCTGTCCGACGAGGGCCTGACTCAGGCCGAGATCGGCGACCGTCTCGGCATCAGCCGACAGGCGGTGCACCAGCGACTGGTGGCGGCACAGTGGTCCCTCGACGTCGCCGCCCGGCCGGTGGCGGCGCGGCTGCTCGCCCGCGCCGACGTCGCGGCCGCCGGGCCCCGCACCGGGCTCGGAGCATGAGCGTCACGGCCGGGATCACCCTCGGGCTCTGGCTCGGGGCGACCGTCCTCGCGGGCTGGCTCTGGCTGCCGGCACGCCTCGGACCGTGGCCGGCGGCCCGGGAGAGCCGCCGCGGTCGCGTCGTTGTGCTCGCTGCACTGGTGCTGCTGGTCGGGGCCGGCGCGATCCTGGCCTCGACCGCCGCACCCCTGACCGGCCCCTGGCGCTGGGTCGGCGTCGCGCTCGGCGGCGCCGTCGTCGTGCTCGGTGGCGGAGCGGTGACCACCTGCGTCCTGGGACTGGCCAGTGCGGCCGCGCCGACCACGGCACGGGTGCAGCGGGATGTGCTCCGCGGCGGCGCCTGGATCGGCGCCCTGGAGCGGCTGGCGCTGCTGG
Organism: uncultured Actinomycetota bacterium; assembly: GCA_963696135.1. Classification (GTDB taxonomy): domain Bacteria; phylum Actinomycetota; class Actinomycetes; order Propionibacteriales; family Propionibacteriaceae; genus Microlunatus. The sequence continues at coordinate 833,997 of CAVOJH010000021.1, read as the reverse complement.
GCACGCTCCTTGCGGGGTGGCCGGAAGGACTGGCCGCGATCATCGCGGTGAAGGGACTCGCCCGCTACCCGGAGCTGCGGACCCTCTCCGGTGCCGACACCGGAGCAGGTGAGCGCTTCATCATCGGGACCTTCGCGAGCCTGGGTTGGGCCGCCGGGTGCGCCTGGGTGCTGACCACCCTGCTCTGATCGCCCCCCGGAATCGTCCGGTTCTGCCGATGCCGCCGAGGTCCGGGCCAGAGTCCGCAGATGCGTACACCGATTCCGCATATCCCCGGGGCGGTATCTGGCGAGGCCCGCGCGACTCGGCCTAGCCGGGCCAGGGCTTCACCGGCGATCGAGGCGGTTGGACCCTGATGCTGGTGCCGGCCACGATCTGCCTCGCCATGTTCGTCGTCGCCTTCTGGTGGTGAACCACCCCCGGCGCTGCCGCGTGCCGTTAGGGTCGCCGGCGTGACGTCTCCGAGCATCGGCACCTTGTCCTGGCAGCCCGCTGCCGATCGACCCGACCTGCTGGCGACACCCGTTGCGGCGATGGTCGGCGTCATCGAGGTGGGTCTCTACGTCAGCGAGATCGATCCCACGCTGGCCGACACGGCGGCCTTCTGTGCGGCGTACGAGGTCAGCCCGGACGTGTCGGCGAACTGCGTGGTGGTGGCCGGACGCCGCGCGGAGGCGACCACGATGGCGGCCTGCCTCGTGCTGGCCAGCGATCGGGCCGACGTGAACAAGACGGTGCGCAAGCACCTGGACGTCCGCAAGATCTCCTTTGCTCCGATGGAGGACGCGGTGGCCCAGACGGGCATGGAGTACGGCGGCATCACCCCGGTCGGGCTGCCGGCGGACTGGCCGATCCTGGTGGACACGGCGGTGACCCGCCAGCCCTGGCTGGTGATCGGCAGCGGATTGCGCCGGAGCAAGATCGCCGTCAGCGGCGAGGCCCTGGCGCAGCTGCCCGGCGTGACCGTGCTGGACCTGGCGATCGCGCCGGCCCCCTGACCCGGGCAGATCCGCAGAGTTTCCGCAGGATCGACACCGTACGGTCTCTCCAGCCTGTCTGACGGTCGACGAGTACCCCTAGTCTGCTCGCGCAGGCTGCGCCCGTCGACCGGAAGGACGTCCCCGTGGGAGCGAGACGACGGGCCCGGCTGCTCACCCTCGGGTTGGTCACGGTTCTCGTGCTGATGGTCGCCGGCGTCACCCCCGCGCACGCTGCTTCCACCTTGGGCATCACCAAGTCGGCGTCGGTCACCACCGCCCAACCGGGCGACGAGTTCCGCTACACGATCGTCCCGCAGTGCTCGGGGCTGACCGAAGCCTGTGAGAACGCCCGTTTCGTGGACGTGCTGCCGCCCGAGGTCGAGGTCACGGCGCTGCCGCCCAGCAACACGGACCGGACCGTCAGCTACGACCCGGCCACCCGCCGGTTGGAGATCGTCTACCGGATCCCGCTGCCGGCACCCAGCCCACCCGGCTCGGTCGGCCTGCCCGCGGGTTCGTCGAACAACGTCGAGATCGGGGTCCGGCTACCCGACGACACCTCGGTCACCGACGGCACGGTGATCCCGAACACCGCGACCGTGACGGCAGACAACGCACCGACGGCGAGCGACCGGGCCGATGTGACGGTCGAGGTGCCCCGGGTGGTACGGCCGGTGGGGACGAAGGCCTGGAGTGACGGCAGTGCGGTGGCCGGGACGGGCGAGGAGAGCACGATCACCCTCGGGGTCCGCAACGCATCTTCCTCGACCGCGCAGGTGAGCTCCCTGACGGTGGAGGACGCCAGCCCCGCCACGTTCGAGCGGTTCACCGTCACCGGCATCGGCCCGGTGATCTTCCCCCCGGGGGCCGACCGGGTCATCGTGCTGGCCTGTACCGAGATCCTGTCGGACTGCGCACCCGGCGACTACTCCGCCACGGCACCCCAGACAGGTCCGGCGCTGACGCTACCGGCCGGCATCGACGCCGAGGACGTGACCGGACTGCGCTTCGTCTTCACCAACGCCGCGGGCACTGTGATCCCCACCAGTCCGGACGCCGGCTCCGTCGGCATCGACCTGGTCCTCCGCGACACGCTGCGCAGCACGGGTGACACGTACAGTCCGACCAGCCGGGACGACGTCGTCAACTGCGCCTCTCCCTCGGGTGACGACCCGGTGCTCGGGGCGGTGTCCGGATCTCCGGTCTGTGCCACGTACGCGGTGCAGCCCGCCCAGGCGACGATGAGCCTGGACAAGACCTTCTTCGCCGACGCCAACGCCGACTACCAGGCCAACGAGCGCCCGCCCAACAATCAGGCGGTGGACGGCGAGAGCTCACTGGTCTCGGGCCTGGTGACCGCCACCAACACCTCGCCGTTCCCGGTCGCAGAGATCACCGTCAGCGAGCCGTCCACCACCGCGCGTGGTGAGTGGGACAAGTTCGACGTGAGCAACACCAGGCTCGTCTTCCCGGCGGGGGCGACCCGGGCAGAGGTGCAGTTCGACTGCGCCGGCACCGTGATCGCTCGCACGTTCTCCCCGCCGCCGAGCACGGTGGACGCCCCGGTCCCCTGTGAGTCCGGACGGGCCGACGGGATCCTGGCGACGTTCTCCGGCCTGGACGCCGACGGCAACGGTGCGATCCGGCCGGGCTCGACGGCCACCCTGGGCATCCAGGGTCGCCTCAACGGCAACGTCACCGCCGAGGATCTGGTCGGCGGCGGATCCGCGGGGGTGCAGAACTGCGCCTCGGGCACCGCCACCAGCTCGATCAACGGGGTCGGCTCGGCGGCGGCGGCGGACTGTGCCTCGGTCGCGGTGCAACCGGCCTTCTCCCGTGTCCAGGGCGTGAAGTCCTCCGAGCTGCCCACGATCCTGCCGGGTCTGCCGCGCACCTTCAGTCTCTCGTTCACCAACAACGGCACGGTGCCGGCGGAGGGCGTCACGCTGCTCGACCCGGTCGACCCGACCGCGCCGGGCAACGCCTTCCGCTCGATCCGCCTGGAATCCCTCACGCTGCCCGCCACGCCCGCGGCCACGGTGCAGGTGTACGACCCCGATGCGAACGACTACGTCCCCTACGACGCCTCCGACTCCGCCCTGCTGGAGCGAGCCCTCGGCTTTCGGATCCAGTTGACCGGCGATCTCGCGCCCGGTCAGCGCTACGCCGCGACGGCCCGGGTGCTACTCCGTGACGGCGTCGACGCCGGTGCCCGGATCCAGAACTGCGCCTCCGTCGGTTCCGACAGCCAACCGGCGACCAGCTTCTGCTCGGCGGCCATCACCGCGACCGAACCCAGCGAGGGCGCGTCGGTGCAGAAGGCCATCACCCCCGCCACCTCCGTACGCCCGCAGCCCGGGCTGCCCGGTCAGATCGTCCAGGTCAAGCTGGCCGCCCAGAACACCGGCACCCTCTGGCTCAAGCGGTTGGTGGTGACCGACGTCGACCCCGACTTCTTCGACGCCGTCGACGTGACCGGCACCGTACGGGTCAACTTCCCACCGTCGGCCAATCGGGTGCGGGTCGATGTCTGCACCAACGGCTGCGCCACCGGCGACTTCATCGCCGGCACCCGGACCGCGAGCCAGACCCCGACGATCCCCACCGGGGTGGACCCGGCCGACGTCCGCGGGTTCCGGATCACCTTCTCCGTCGCCGACGACAGCTTCACCATCAAGCCGGGCGCCAACTTCCCCGTGCGGGGCGCCTGCACCGGCGCGAGCGTGTGCATCGACGTCCGTCCGCGCGCGACCCTGCACTCCGACCCGGCCACCGACACCGACCCGGGCACCGCCGTCCCCGCCACGCTGTCGGACAGCGCTTCGGGAGGCTACGAGACGACCCGCCAGGCCCCCGGTCAGCTCGCCGACATCCCGAGCAGCACCGCCACGCACGAGCTGACCAGCGGCACCGCCGCCCTCCGGTTCGACAAGTCCGCCGACACCTCCGCGCAACCCGGTACGGCCATCCCGTTCACCTTGACACTCACCAACAGCGGCACCGGCCCGCTCCCCGACCCGGAGATCGTCGACCCGTTGCCCGCCGGCCTCGAGTTCACCCCGACCAACCCGGCGGCCCCGTACACCTACCTGATCACCCAGCCCGCCGGCGCTCCCGACGCGTCGGAGCCCACCTTCGCGGCCACGCAGGACGACAACGGTCGGGTGACCGCACTGCGCTGGCGATTCCCCGGTCTCGAGCTGCTACCGGGCGGCAGCGTGAGCGTCACGTTCACGGCGCAGCTCGCACCGGGCGTGAGCGCCGGAGACACGGTCCTCAACCGAGCCGGCGGCACCGCCGCTCGCGATGATGTGGGCTGCAGCGAAGGCGGTCGCCGGCCCGGCACGGCCCTCAACGACGACGCGTACGGCGACGGGCTCTTCTGCACCTCGGCCAGTCAGGTCACCACGTTGGCAGGGAACGCCATCCGGACCGAGAAGTGGGTGGCCGGCGACACCAGCCTGGGCTGGATGAACAGCATCACCGGGGATCTGTTCCCGATCGACGACCCGGCGTGTCCGCGGCTCGAGGTGGCGGGGCAGTCCTTCACCCGCTACCCCTGCGTGGCCCGGGTCGCCCCCGGCCAGGGCTTCGACTTCTACCTGCGGCTGACCAACGCCGGCACCAACCCGGCCACGGAGATCCGGGTGGTGGACGTGTTCCCGCACTCCGGCGACACCGGCGTCATCCTCACCGGCGAGGACCGCGGGACCCAGTGGCAAGCGCCACCCACGCTGTTGAGCGACGTCACGTTGACCGGCAGCGGTGTCCTCGCCATCGGCTACAGCCCCGACACCACCCCGTGCACCACCACCCTCGACCGGCCGCCCACCGCCTGCCCCGACGGCAGCTGGGCGGACGTCCGCGACTCCTCGACCGCTGCGTTCTCCGCCGGGATCACCTTCGACGGCGGTGGTCTGCGACCGGGCCGCTCGACCGCCATGCGCTTCCGGATGGCGGCCCCGCCAGCGCCTCCCGAGCCGTCGCAGGACATCATCGCCTGGAACTCGTTCGCTCACACCGAGTTCTTCTCCGACAACGGTCGGCCGGTGCAGCTGCCCGCCACCGAGCCCATCAAGACGGGCGTGGCTCTGGTGTTCGGCGACCTCAGCGTCCGCAAGGTCGTCGTCGACTCACCCGCGACCGGTCCGTTCGGCTTCACCTACCGGTGCGCGCTGCGCCCGGAGGGGCCCGGCGGTCAGCCCGCCGCTCCGGTCGAGGTCGCTGCCGGCGAGTTCACCCTGGGGGCGGCCGAGTCGGTGACGCTCACGGCCCTGCCTGCTCGGGCCACCTGCGCGGTGTGGGAGAACGACGGCGCCGGCCTGATCGGCGACGCGGACGGCGAGGCGAACGCCAAGACGGCCGACATCCCGGTCGGCGGCGAAGCCGAGATCCCGGTCGTCACGATCACCAACCGGGCGGCGCCGAGCCCCTCACCGACGCCAACGCCGACCGACCCGAGCCCCTCACCGACGCCCACGCCGACCGAGCCGAGCTACTCCCCCTCCCCGAGTGCGAGCCCGTCGAGCAGTCCCGCACCGTCGGGGACAGCCACCGGCACGACACCCTCGGGTGATGATGACGGGGGGAACTCCGACCCGGGTGGCGACGACAACAGTGGCGATGACGGCAGTGGCGACGACAGCAGTGGCGACGACAGCAGTGGCGACGGGTTCCTGTCCCAGACGGGCGCGTCGACCGCGGTGACAGTGGTCGGAGCGATCGCGGGGCTGTTGGTGCTGGCCGGCATCGCCACCCTAGGTGTGTCGATCCGGCGTCGCCGGCTCTGAGCCGTCCGTTGTCGACGGGTGGGGCTCAACGAGCGGAGGGTGGGCCGACCAGCTCCCGTACGGTGTCGAGCTCGATCAGCTGCGACTTGCGTGCGACCCCCACCTTGCGGAAGACACGCGTCAGATGCAGCTCGATGGTGCGTTTGGACATGAAGAGCTGCCGGGCGATCTCGGCGTTGGTACGCCGTTGCAGCACCAGAGCGACGATCTCACGCTCGGTCGGGGTCAGGCCGGCTTCGACCACGGGAGGCGACGGCCGGGACCGCAGCCGCTCCACGTGCGCGACCCAGCCGTACAGCCCCTCGTTCGTGAACACCGCCGCAGCGCGCTCGAGCTGCTGATCGGCGTCTCGAGGTCGACCGGCCTGCAGCAGACAGCGTCCGTACGCGAGATGGGTCCGCGCCACGTCGACCGGGAAGTTCACGCTGCTGCGGGCGAGGGCGATCTGGAACCTCAGGTCGAGGTCCTCGCGCTCGGCGCAGAGGGCGTCGCAGCGAGCCTCCAGACCGGCGTACCTCTCTCCGTAGCGATCCGGCCACCACGCGCCCAGGCTGGAGCGCAGGTTCCGGTTCTGGGCGGCGCTGGCCCCCAGGGCTCGGCTCGTCTCGAGCAGGCTGGCCAGCACGGCGGTGGCACCCGTGAACAGCGCCGACCTCGACCGCAGGGCCTGGTCGAGCAGCGCGAGCGCCTGCCCGTACGCACCCTCGACCAGAGAGCGCAGCCCGTTGGCCGCGGCGACCTCGCTGCGGGCATGGGGCGGCTGGCCGCCGAGGTCGGGATGATCGAGCCGCCACTCGATCCGGTCGCGGACCGCCTCGGACCCCCGAGCCGCGGCCACGTTGATCACCAGACCGATGGTGTGGGCCCCTGCCTCGGAGTACGGCATCTCGCGGTCCAGACTGTCGATCAGGAGGTCGGCGGCGACATAACGTCCCCAGACGACCTCGGTCTGAATGCGTCCGACGAGGTGCGCGACCCGCACCAGACTGCCGGCAGCGGGCGCCGGCTCGGTGCGGTTCAGGATCGCCCCGGCGAGCGCCGGATCTCCCGCCGCCAGCAGGTAGAAGACCATGATGGACACGCTGATCGGGTCGTCATCTCCCGGTGTGCTCGCCAACCAGTCCTCGGCTGCCCGGGTCAGCTCGGTGAGTGACCACTCCTCGCGCCGCTGGTAGCCCAGCTCCGCCCGAACGAAGCGCGCCAGTGCCCGCGACGCCGACGATGACGCGGCCAGGCCGGCAGCCGCGCCGTCGAGCAGGTGCCGTGCGGCCGCGAGGTCCTCCCGGTGGATCAGCGATCGCACGGTTCCCAGCACCGTTCGTACCCACTGCTCGGGGTCTGATTCGGCCGGCGGGCTGTGCGGGGGTTCGACCAGCGGGTCGCGGACGTGACCGCTGATCACCGCCAGTCGGCTCCGCAGACCATCCAGCTCGAGCCTCATCGGCGGTTCTCGGGGAGTGGGCTCATCCACGATCCGACGAACCGAGGTCAGGTAGCCATCCGCCATCAGCAGCTGAGCCACCGGCAGACCCGAGGCGGGCAGGGACCAGCCCACCCCGGCCAGGGCCATGGCGACGTGACCGGGCGGGCCGAGCCGGTGGCACTCCGCAGCAGCCGCGAAGGCCTGCGCGGGCGACGAGTCATCGCCCGCGAGCGATCGATGCAGCGGGGCGCACCAGGGGTCTCGGCCGTCGGCCAGAACACCGTGGACGCGCCGGCGTACGACGCTCGGACAGAGCTCCCAGGCGGCCAGTGCCTCAGCGGGTGTGCACGCGCGGAGCCCGAGGGGGGTCTGCTCGATCGACCCGGCCTCCATCGCCTCGTCGACGACGGACGTCGATCCCGCCAGTCGACGGGCTTGATCGAGCGTGACGTACGGGTCGACCGCGAGGGCGGCCATCAGCTCACGCCGTCCCGGCACCCACTCGCGGCCGGTCCTGAGGAGTCGCTGCGCGGCGGAGGTGCCCAGCGGCAGCGGATGCGGCAGCAGGTCACGGCCCTTGAGCTGTTCCGACGTCAGCCGTCCCAAGGCCTCGACAACAGCGAGCAGGTTCCCGCCGGTACCGCCGCGGAGTCCCTCCGCCACCCGGTAGGGAACCGGGTCCTGGATCAGGTCTTCGACGAGTACCCGGATCTCGTCAGTCGTCAACGGTTCGATGTCGACGGTCGCCACGTGCCCCCACGACCATTCGGCGCCGGTCGCCGACGAGACCACGACGGGCACGCGACCGAACTGGGCCACCCGCTGGAGCAGATAGCTGGCCACGCCTTGCGATGCCGGGTCGAGGAGATCGAAGTCGTCCAGCACGACGACCTGGCTCCCCATGACCGGGACTCCGGAGCTGATCACCGACCAGATCAGGGCTCCGATCTCGTCCGGCTCCGGTGACGTGGCCAGGCGGTCCGCCAGCTCCGCGGCCATCTCGGCCGGGAACACCCGAGGGCTGGTGGACGACACGGCCTCGTGCATGCTGCGCCACGGGGTCCGGTGCGCGAAGACGGAGCAGTCCACCCACACCGCCTCGCGCTGCAGCCGAGCCACCACCTCCCGCAGCAGCGTTGTGCGGCCCGAGCCCGGATCGCCGCTGATGGCGACCATCTGCGGCGGGGACGTCGAGGGGAGCGCCAACGCGACCACCCGGTCCGACGCCGTCGCGGTGCTAGCGGCGGACCCGTCCCGCTTCCGCATCAAATCCCCTCTGGTTGCGCTCGGAGTTGTCCGAAGTGCTGGTCAACACCGTAGGACATCTGCCCTACTTTCTTCCGCACATCCTCCCCCGGTTGCAGGCGGCCGTCGCGCGTCCTCTCACCCGTCCGCAACCACTAAGGTCGAACCATGCCGAGCGAAGGTGGTCTCGGGTCCGATCCGCGGGCACCGAGCGATGTCGTCCAGGACCGCCTGATCGACGCCGCCGAGCGGCTGGTGGCCCTGCACACCGATGAGGGCACCTCGTCGCGAGCGATCATCGCCGCGGCCGGCCAGCGGCACAACTCGGCGATCACGTACCACTTCGGCGATCGACGTGGTCTGCTGGACGCGGTCTGGGAACGACGCAGTGCGGTGGTCAACCGTCGTCGGCTCGAGCTGATCGCCACCTGGTCCGACCGCGAACCGGAGCTGCGTGAGCTGGTCGAGGCGTCGGTGAAGCCGTTCGCCGAGTTCGTCGGCGCCAGCCGACCGAGCTACTGGGCCCGCTTCATCGAGGACGAGCTCCGGCGCTACCCGCTCGCGGTGGTACAGACCCTGCGACCGAGTCTGTCCGGCCGGCCGCAGGAGGAGTGGCAGCTGGTCCTGCTCGATCTGCTCGAGCAGATAGAGCAACGGATCTGTGACGGCTCGGAGGGATCCATCCGGACCTCGACGGCCGTCCGGATGGTGATCAGCGCCTTCGCGGCCTGGGAACGCGATGCGGAAGCCGATCGCCAGACGATCTCGGCCGACGATCTCGGCGTGGTGATGGTGGAGTGCGTGCTCGGACTCCTGGAGCGCTGCTGCCCCGATCAGGCCGCGACAGAGGTCAGCCCACGAGGAAGATGATGGCCGCGACGCCGACCGTCACGATCACCACCCGGTAGACGATCGGCGGCAGCTTCCGGCCGATCCGGGCGCCGACCTGCGCTCCCAGCACGGATCCGACGGCCAGCGCCAGCACGATCCACCAGTCGACCTCCGAGATGATCACGAACACGATGCCGGCGACCGCGTTGGCGATCATCACCAGGACGTTCTTCAGACCGTTGATCCGGGGCAACGTCTCGGCGACGGCGACACCCATGATCGCCATCACCAGCACCCCTTGGGCGGCACCGAAGTAGCCGCCGTACATGCCGGTGAAGATGATCGCGAAGAACAGCCACGGTGGACCGACCGCGGAGACGTCGGTGACTCCGAGCCGCTCGCGTCGGGCTGCGATCCGACGGGTCAGCCAGGGCCCGATGATCACCAGCACGCAGCCGACCCCGATCAGCACCGGCACGATCGCCTTGAACGCCGAGGGGGGCAGCCACAGCAGCAGCACGGCCCCCACGATGCTGCCGAGCAGCGAGGCGATGCCGTACCGGATGATGCGGGCTCGCTGACCCACCAGGTCCGGTTTGCTGGCCAGGGCGGCCGACAACGAGCCGGGCGCGAGTCCGATGCTGTTGGAGACGTTGGCCAGGACGGGCGGGACGCCGAGGGCCAACAGCGTGGGGAACGTGATCAACGTCCCGGTCCCCACCACCGCGTTGATCAGACCGGCGCCGCCGCCCGCCAGTGCGATGAGCAGCAGCTCCCACCAGCTCACCTCAGCTGGGAGCCGTCAGGCTGGGTGAACTCGGGGCCCGGCTGGTCATCGAGGGCAGCGTCCGTCGGGGCAGGCTGCTCACCCACACCGATTCCACGAGGCTGGCTCGGAGCGGCCAGCGACGGGGACTTCGGCCGGCCGGTCCGTTCGAGCTCCTGGGCCTCGGCGATCGCCGCCTGCACGATCCGCTCGGACTCGACGGCATCGTCCTTGGCCTGCTGGGTGATCTCCGCCTGGACGTCGACCTTCTCGGGGGCCTTGAACTTGCCCTTGTCGCGCGCCGGGGTGGCGTCGGAACCGGTGAAGGCCTCGGTCAGCGACCCCAGCGAACCGCCCAGCCCCTCGAGGGCCTTGCCGATCTCACTCGGCACGATCCAGAGCTTGTTCGAGTCTCCCCGAGCCAGCGTGGGCAGCATCTGCATGTACTGGTAGGAGAGCAGGGCCTGGTCCGGCTCGCCGGCGTGGATCGCGTTGAACACGGTCGAGATGGCCTGGGCCTCACCCTCGGCCCGCAGCATCTGCGCCTGCCGGTCGGCCTGGGCCCGGAGCACGGCCGCCTCGCGATCGCCCTGGGCGCGCAGGATGGAGGACTCCTTCTCGCCGCCGGCGGCCAGGATCTGGGACTGCCGCTGGCCTTCGGCGATCAGGATCGAGGCGCGCTTGTCGCGCTCGGCGCGGGCACCCTTCTCCATCGCGTCCCTGATCGTCGCCGGCGGGTCGATGGCCCGCAGCTCGACCCGGTTCACCTTGATGCCCCACTTGCCGGTGGCCTCGTCCAGCACCACCCGGAGCTTCTGGTTGATCTCCTCGCGGCTGGTCAGCGTCTGCTCGAGATCGAGCCCGCCGATGATGTTGCGCAGGGTCGTCATGGTCAGCTGCTCGATGGCCTTGATGTAGTCCTGGGCCTCGTACGCGGCCCGTCGTGCATCGAGGATCTGGTAGTAGATGACCGAGTCGATGCCCACCATCAGGTTGTCCTCGGTGATCACACCCTGGGGCGGGAACGGGACCACGGCCTCACGCATGTCCAGCGTGTAGCGGACCCGGTCGAAGACCGGGATGACCAGGTGCGGTCCCGGCTCGAGGGTGCGGTGGAACTTGCCCAGCCGCTCGACGACGCCGATCTGCTGTTGCCGGATGACTTTCACCGTCGCTCCGAGGAACATCGCCACGGCCAGTGCCACCACGATGATCACGATCAGTACTGCCAGGTCCATCTCTCACTCACCCATTTCACGTCAGCTTCTACCTCTGTCGTACCAGTCGGTCGGGCCACCACGGAGCTTCGTGACCGCCACCCGGACGATCACCCTCAGGGCAGCTCGCCGTGCTTCGGGTAGACCACGGCGATCGCACCGTCGACCTCGTACACCTCGATCTCGACACCTTGATCGATCACCTGACCGGGCACCATCGTGCGTGCCGTCCAGCTCTGCCCGGCGACCTTGATCTCGCCACCCGCTGCGGTGATCGCCGACACCGCCACACCCGAGCTGCCGACCATCGTGTCGGCCGACGAGCGATAGCCCGGCAGACTCCGGACCTTGTCGATCAAGGTCGGCCGCAACAGCATCAGGGTCCCGACCGAGACGACCGTCGCCACCAGGATCTGCAACCACCACAGACCGGGCGCGATCACCGCCGTCGCGGCCCCGGCGAGGGCGCCGACCGCGAACATGATCAACACCAGATCCAGCGACACGATCTCGGCCACGGCGAGCAGAGCGGCCAGCCCGAGCCAGATGGCCCAGGCGTGCTCTCCCAACCAGTCGGTCAAGTTGACTCCCACGTCGCGATGCCTTTCGTGCCGTTCGTCTATCCTGCCAGACGGCCGAAACCGGCCGGGGGCGAAGAAATGGTCTTGGCTTCCGCTCAGAGCGCTCTTGGTCGCCCCTCAGGTCGAGCGGCTCAGCGGGCCCGAGCGGCCCAGCGACCGCCGGATCGGGAGAGTGCCAGCGGCAGGTCGAAGGTGGACGACAGGTTCTCGGCGGTGAGGGTCTCGTCCACCGGACCGGCCGCGACCAGGCGGCCGCCCTTGAGCAGCAGGGCGTGGGTGATCCCGACCGGGATCTCCTCGACGTGGTGGGTGACCAGCACGGATGCCGGCGCGTACGGGTCCTGGGCCAGCTCGGACAGGGTGCGCACCAGCGCCTCCCGCCCGGACAGATCCAACCCGGCCGCCGGCTCGTCCAGCAGCAGCAGCTCCGGGTCGGTCATCAGGGCCCGGGCGATCTGCACCCGCTTCCGTTCACCCTCGCTCAAGGTGCCGAAGGTGCGATCGACCAGGCCACCGATACCGAGCTGCTCCAGCAGCTCGTCGGCCCGTTGGTGATCCAGCTCGTCGTAGTCCTCCCGCCAGCGCCCGAGCACCGCGTACGACGCGGAGACGACCACGTCGTGCACCCGCTCACTCCGAGGAATCCGCTCGGCGAGTGCCGCCGAGGTGATCCCGATCCGCGGCCGGAGCTCGAAGACGTCCACGGTGCCGAGCACCTCGCCGAGCAGTCCCGCGACTCCACCGGTCGGATGGATCTGCGCACCGAGGACCTGCAGCAGCGTGGTCTTGCCGGCCCCGTTCGGACCGATCACCACCCAGCGGTCGCTCTCGTCGATCTGCACCGTGATGTCGTCCAGCAGGGTCGATCCCCCCCGGACGATGCTCACACCGGCCAGGTCCACCACTGCCACCATGAGAGCCAACCTACAGGCGTGGAGGGGGGTGGCGCCGAGCGGTGACCGTTCGACACGACCCTCCTATGCTGCGCTCGTGACGTTGCTCGCCGCGGTCCGTCTGGTCAGCTATCTGAACGCGGCCGGTCTCGACCCGACGCTCCGCGAACGCGCGCCGTTCGCCGTCCAGGGCGCCGACCTGGCCCACCACGTGGTGGACCCCTTCGGTCTGATCGGGGTCGACCCGTGGACGGCGGTGCCGCTGCCGGAGGTGTTCGACGAGCTCCTCGCCCAACCGGGCCGGCCGTGGCTGCTGGCCCTCCCGGGTCCGGGGCGGCTCGCACCGCTGCAGGGTCCGCCCGAGCTCGTCCGCGCCGCGCTGGCGGCCGGCATGGCCGTGGTGGCCAGCGGCGGCGGTCTCGCCCTGGTCCCGCACCAGGTCGGGCCGGCCGTGCAGTGGGAGCTGCTGCCGGCCGAGCGGCCCGGAGCGGTGCCGACGACGTACGAGGCGGAGCGCGAGCTGAGTGAGACAGTGCTGCACGCGGCCAGGGAGCTGGCGGACCTGGACGTGGCCGGCGGTCGGCGGCCGAAGGACCTCGCTGTCGAGCTCGCCCCGGGGTACCCGCCGCGCCAACGCGTGGCCGCCGATCGCGCGGCCCGGCTCTGGCTGGCCTGCTCGATCGCCCTGGAGGGTGATGGCAGCAGCATCTCGGTCTACGAGGCGGACCGGCGTCGCACGGCCCTGCGCTCGGTGCGCGAGGCGGCGGCCCAGTCCCTGATCGCCGCGGTCAGCTGGCTGGGCGTCCCCTGACAGCGCTGCGTCGTCGGCCGCTGTGATCGTCCCGGCAACCACGGCGGCTGACAACTCGGCCCTATCCTGTGCGCCATGCATGCCGACCACGCGGCCGACCGCGACGGTGCCACGCCGGGCACCCTGTTCGCCATCGGCGGGGCCGAGGCCAAGCTCAGGCGACGCATCGTGCTCCGCGCCTTCGTCGCCGCAGCCGGTGGCGAGGACGCGCGGATCGCCGTCGTGCCGAGTGCCTCGTCGCTCGGACCGGAGGTCGTCGAGGTCTACCAGGCCGTCTTCCGCTCGCTCGGGGCCGCCTCGGTGGAGGCCGTCCGCCCCGAGAGCCGGGCAGACGCGCAGAACCCCGAGCTGGCCGCCCGGCTCGACGACGCCACCGGTGTGTTCATGACCGGTGGCAACCAGCTCAAGCTGAGCAACTTCATCATCGGGACGCCGTTCGCCGACGCCATTCACGCCGCCTACGCCCGCGGTGCCGCGGTCGGCGGCACCTCGGCCGGGGCCAGCATCGTGGCCGATCACATGATCGCCTTCGGCAGCGGTGGCTCGACTCCCAAGCAGCGGATGAGTCAGCTCTCGGTGGGACTCGGGCTGCTGCGTGGCGTGGTCATCGACCAGCACTTCGAACAACGGAACCGGTACGGCCGGCTGCTGTCCCTGGTGGCCCAGTCCCCTTCCCTGCTGGGCATCGGGGTCGACGAGGACACCGCGGCCGTGGTCCGGCAGGGCGATCAGCTGGAGGTCGTCGGGCGAGGAGCGGTCACGGTCGTCGACGGCACCGACCTGGTCAGCAACGCCTACGCGGCCAAACGCACCGCGCCGCTGCTGGTGTCGGGAGCGACCCTGCACGTGCTGCCTGCCGGCAGCCGGTTCGACCTGACCCGGCGCACCCTGGTGCAGCACGTCGAGCCGCTGCCGGACGCGGAGGTGGCGGAGGTGCGGGCCGCGGAATCCGACCTGCGCGGTCTGGCCCGCGACATCGCCGCCGAGGGGATCTCCCCCACCCACTACGCCCGCCGCCTGCGCCGCGGTCGCAGCGGGTAGCCCGCTCGACCGAGAGCCCCCGGACAGCCCGGGTCAGTTGGTGGAAGGATCAGGAACCACCGACGCACCACCACGACTCGTTTGATCGCGACTCCGAGAGGCTCCGCCCATGACCGAGACCGCCGCCGCGACTCCCCGCCCCGAGCTGAAGATCCTGTCCAGCCGGGTCTACCGGGGCCCCAACGTGTGGCACTACGAGCCGGCCATCCAGCTGGTCGTCGACCTGGGCGTACTCGAGGACTTCCCCACCAACCTGATCCCCGGCTTCACCGAGGGCCTGCTGGAGCGGCTGCCGGGTCTGCGCAACCACACCTGCAGCCGAGGTCGGCGCGGCGGGTTCGTGGAGCGTCTCGAGGAGGGCACCTGGCTGGGTCACGTGTCCGAGCACGTCGCCCTCCAGCTGCAGCAGTCGGTCGGCCACGACATGCGCCGCGGCAAGACGCGTGGGGTGAAGGGCGTCCGCGGTCACTACAACGTGATCTTCGCCTACTCCGACGAGTCGGTCGGGCTGGCGGCCGGCGAGCTGGCCGTCCGGCTGGTCAACGACCTGGTCGAGCACGATCCGGAGTTCGACTTCGAGGCCGAGCTGGAGAGCTTCATCATCCGCGGGGAGCGGTCAGCCTTCGGACCGTCCACCCAGGCGATCATCGACGAGGCCGTCAGTCGGGACATCCCCTTCATCCGGCTGAACAGCTCGTCGCTGGTCCAGCTCGGCCAGGGCGTCCACCAGAAGCGCATCCGCGCCACCATGACCTCCAACACGTCCTCGGTGGCCGTCGACATCGCCAGCAACAAGGAGCTCACCCTGACGCTGCTGGCCTCGGCCGGTCTGCCGGTGCCGCGTTCGCAGTCCGTACGCCGGGCCGACGACGCGGTCCGGTTGGCCGAGCGGATCGGCTACCCCGTCGTGGTCAAGCCGTTGGACGGCAACCACGGTCGCGGGGTGATCTTGAACCTGACCGACGCCGACGGGGTCCGGGCCGGGTTCGCGGTGGCTCAGGACGAGTCCCGCAACGGTTGGGTGATCGTCGAGACGTACGTGACCGGCAAGGACTACCGCTGTCTCGTGATCGACGGCCGGATCGCCGCGATCGCGGAGCGGGTCCCGGCCCACGTCGTCGGTGACGGCACCCTGACCATCACCGAGCTGGTGGAGAAGACGAACGCCGACCCGCGCCGCGGGGTGGGCCACGAGAAGGTGCTGACCAAGATCAAGGTCGACCAGGCGGCCGTGGATCTCGTGGCCCAGCAGGGATTCGGGATGGACGACGTCCCCCCGACCGGCGAGATGATCAAGCTCACGCTGACCGGGAACATGTCCACCGGCGGCATCTCGATCGACCGGACGCTGGAGGCGCACCCGGAGAACATCGAGATCGCCGAGGAGGCGGCGAGGGTGATCGGCCTGGACATCGCCGGGATCGACTTCATCGCCCCCGACATCACCCAGCCGGTCCGTGAGACCGGCGGCGCGATCTGCGAGGTCAACGCCGCCCCCGGCTTCCGGATGCACACCCACCCGACCGTCGGCGACCCGCAGTACATCGCCAAGCCGGTGATCGACATGCTCTTCCCGCCGGGCTCGCCCAGCCGGATCCCGATCGTGGCCGTCACCGGCACCAACGGCAAGACCACGACCTCACGGATGATCGCCCACATCTTCAAGGGCATCGGCCGCAAGGTCGGCATGACCTCGACCGACGGCGTGGTGATCGACGAGCGGCTGGTCATCCGGGCCGACGCCTCCGGTCCCCGCTCGGCCAAGATGGTGCTGCAGAACCCGCGGGTCGACTTCGCCATGTTCGAGGTCGCGCGCGGCGGCATCCTGCGCGAAGGGCTGGGCTACGAGCGCAACGACGTCGGCGTGGTGCTGAACGTGCAGCCCGACCATCTCGGGCTGCGCGGCATCGACACCCTCGAGCAGCTGGCCGACGTCAAGGCCGTGGTGGTCGAAGCCGTCCCGCGCAACGGGTACGCGGTGCTCAACGCCGACGACCCGCTGGTCCGGGCCATGCGCCGCCGCTGCTCGGGCCGGGTGGTCTGGTTCACGCTGTCGGAGCCGGGCAGCGAGGTGTGGGAGTCGGTGGACGACCACTGCCGCCGCGGTGGTCGCGCGGTGGTGCTGGAGCGCAGCGAGCTCGGCGACATGATCGTGGTCAAGGAGGGCCGGCGCGCCATGCAGCTGGCCTGGACCCACCTGCTGCCCGCCACCTTCGGCGGCCGGGCGACCATGAACGTCCAGAACGCCATGGCCGCGGCCGCCGCGGCCTTCGCCGCCGGCGCCTCGCTGCACGACATCCGGCAGGGTCTGCGGTCCTTCTCGACCAACTACTACCTGTCCCCCGGCCGCTTGAACGAGGTGCAGGTCGAGGGTCGTACGGTCATCGTCGACTACGCCCACAACGCCCCGGGACTGAGGATGCTGGGCGACTTCGTCGACAAGACCGCCGTCACCCTGGACAAGGCCTCGGAGCTGGGCAAGGTGAGCCGGATCGGCGTGATCGCCACCGCCGGTGACCGACGCGATGCGGACATGCGAGAGCTGGGGTCGATCGCGGCCCACCACTTCGACGTGGTGATCGTCCGCGAGGACACCAGCCTGCGCGGCCGCCGACGCGGCGAGGTCGCGGACCTGATCGCCGAGGGGGTGCACGCCGCCATGGGTGAAGGGGTCCGCGCCAAGCAGGTCGAGATCGTGCTGGACGAGCTGGAGGCCACCCGGCACGCCATCGCCCGGTCCAACCCGGGCGACCTGATCGTCGTCTGCGTCGACCAGCACGCGTCGGTGATGTCGGAGCTGGAGAGCTACGGCCGCCAGGCCCAGCCGGGCGCCCGGCGGGACGACCACGCCAACACCAACGCGGTCTCGGACCCGGACTTCGTCGCCGACGCCGCGAGCACCGAGCCCGCGGACGAGCCGCCGTTGTTCTGAGCGCGCGAGCGCGCTCGGTTCGAGACAGGGCGAGCCGAGGGCACGGACCCGGTCACGACGACAGTCCTGCCCGGTGGGCGATCATGACCAGCTGGGCGCGATCGCGAGCATCGAGCTTGGTCAGCAGGTGGCTGACGTGGGTCTTGACCGTCGAGGGCAGACGGACGTCCGCCTGGGTGGGGCGGCGACTCGATCCGTACGGAGCGGTCGATCATCCGGAGAGTCACCGTCGGCGCCAGCAGGGCGTCCCCGCCCGCGACCACCGTCACGCCGCGGATCAGCTCGTCGGGCGGGGTGTGTCCTTCAGCAGGAACCCGCTCGCACCGGCGCGCAGCGCCTCGACCACGTACTCGTCCCCGTCGAAGGTGGTGACCACGAGCACGCGTACGCCGGCCAGCTCGGGGGCGGACGTGATCTGTCGCGTGGCCTCGATGCCGTCCAGCACCGGTGCTCAGGTCCACCGGCCGCATCGCCAGACCGACGACGACCATGACCCCCACCGCGAGCCGCATCATCCGCCGCGACCCGGCACCGACCGCGGTGTACAGGGCGACCGTGCAGCCCAGGGTGGCGACACCGACCGTGTTCCGGGTGGCCACGAGCAGCAGCAGACCCCACAGGGTCAGCACGAGGACGGGAAGCGGGAAGATCCGTCGAGCCGCCAGCGGAGCGACGGCCAGCGTGGTCAGCAGCAGCGAGACCCAGCTCGGCTCGCGGATGCGCACCTGGAGCCTCCCGAGGCGTTGTGGACGTCGCCTCAATCTAGTGCTCGCGGGTGCGTCGATCATCGGTCTGCAGAGTGAGACTCCGCGGCGGTTCTCCGTCCGGGGACCCGGCCGAAGTGTGGCCGCCGGACCGACGCGCCCGAGCCGGTCGACGACCGAGAGTGGTGGAGCGCCGACCCCGGCCTTCACACCATCAGGAGCTCCGACATGACCAACCCTGCCCATCTCGTCCGTCGCTTTCCGCTGCTGAGCTTCCTGGCCCTGGCCTGTCTCTTCGGGTGGTCCAACTACCTCCTGGCGGCGTTCGGCGTGGGCCAGTACCCGGAGAACAACCCGCTGGGTCCGGTACTGGCCGCCCTGGTGGTGCTCGGGTGCCAGGGGCGGGCGAGTCTCGCGGCCTGGTGGAAGCAGCTCCGCACCTGGAGGGCGGCACCCGGCTGGTACGCCCTGGCCGTGCTGGCGCCGGTCGTCGTGCACGTCTCCATCGTGCTGATCAACCACGGCCTCGGGGCACCGCTGCCGACGACCGACCAGCTGTCGCGCTGGCCGGAGATCCCGGTCACGTTCCTGGTCATGCTCGTGCTCGTCGGACTCGGCGAAGAGGCCGGCTGGACGGCCTTCGCGGCACCGGTGCTGCTGGATCGGCACGGACTGATCGGTGCCTGGGCGATCCTGTCCGCCATGCGCATCTTCTGGCACCTGCCACTGATGATCGGCGGCCAGCTGCCCTGGACCGTCGGCATCGTGGGGAACGCCGGCTTCCAGATGATCGTGCTGGTGATGCTGACCGCCAGCGGAGGCCGCTGGTCTCTCGCCGCCGTGTGGCACGCCACGCTGAACGCGTTCGGCGGCGCCTTCTTCTTCACCATGGTCACCGGCGCGGACCAGGCCCGGCTCGGGCTGCTCCTCTCGGCTGCCTACGCGGTGCTGGCGATCGTCGCCCTCATCATCAGCCGTCGCCTGCATCCGGGCACGTGTCAGCCCGGAGTGAGCAGACCGCGGGCCACCCCGGCCGTGGCCAGCGCCTCGGACGCGGCCTTGCGCTTCAACTCGATCGAGGTCCCGATCTCGGCGGCGAGCAGCGGCCGGGAGCCCACCAGGGTGTCGAGAGTGGCCAGGGGAACCACCAGGACGGTGAGCAGGTCGGCCGCGATCGCGGTACTCAGCGCCCGCTCTCGGGTCAGGGCGGTCTGGCCGATGTAGTCGCCGGGTTCGGCGACCCCGAACTGGATCCGGCTGCCGGCGGCCTCCACCATCAGCGCGGCGTGTCCGCTGATGATGAAGCGGATGTGATCGGGACGGATGCCTGAGCGCAGCACGATCTCGCCGGCTCCGTACCGCTCGAGCCGCGAGCTCGCCAGCACGAGCTCGCGCTCGTCGTCGCCGAGATGGAGCGTCGGGGCGACCACATCCAGCGCGCGCTCCAGCTGTCCGGGTTCAGCGATCGGGTCGCTGCTGTCGCCGTCCAGGGCGAGCCCCCGACGTCGGGCCGCGAACCACAGCCAGCTGCGGTACAGGCTCATCGACGCGCTGACCTGCGCGGGTCCGGGCAGCGGGACGGTCACCGCATAGGCACCCCCGCCGCTGTACGCCACCGTGGTGGACTCGTTCGGCACCCGCTCCGGCAACGACTCCGCCACCTCCATCAGCAGCTGGACGACGTCGTGGGGTGGGTCGTCGGTGGTGAACTTCACGTCGATGCTGGCCCGGTGCGGACCGTCCGGCTGGCTCAGGTTCGTGAACGAGGCGGCCGACAGCATCGAGTTCGGGATGACCTGGACACCGGTGCCGGTGTCGATGTGGACGGCCCGCCAGTTGACCTCGATCACCCGCCCGGTCACCGTGCCGACGGTCAGCCAGTCACCGATCTGGAAGGGCTGCTCGAACAGCAGCAGCAGACCCGAGATGACGCCGCCGACCGCGTTCTGCAGGGCCAGGCCGATGACGATGGAGGTGACACCGAGAGCGGCGACGACACCGCCGACGTCGGCACCCCAGACGAACCGGAAGAGCAGGGCGAGGCCGACGATGATCAGGATCAGCCGGGCGATCTCGATGAAGATCTTCGGTGTGCGCTCTCGCCAGGACCCGCTGCGGGCGTTGGCGAACAGGGCGACGTTGAAGCCCGAGAGCACCAACAGGATGAGCAGCAGACCGAACACGGTCGCCACCACCCGCACCCAGACCTGGTCGGCCGGGGACTGGATGGCGAAGGTCAGCAGGACCAGCAGACCGGCCACCGGGATCACCCAGTTCCGCAGCAGCTTCAGGGGTCCTACGGCCGGGTGCGACCGCTGCTGCAGAAAGCCGATCACCTCGGTCAACACGACCATCGAGAGCGGGATGCCGACCGCGAATGCGATCACCCACCAGATCGTGGCCTGCTCGAAGACGTTCATGCGCCGGCCAGCCGCCACACCGGCTGCGTCTTGCCCTGCAGCTCGACCGACCCGGCCTCGACGAAGTCGGCGGTCTCGGCCAACCGGTCTCGGACCGACTGGCTGACGAAGACACCCGACTGGCCCCCGACGTTGCGCACCCGATAGGCCAGGCTGACGGCATCCCCCCACAGGTCGTAGGCCAGGTTGGTGCGGGCCACCAGCCCGCTGGTGACGGTGCCGCTGTCGACCCCCGCCCGGAGCTCGATCGAGGACCCGTGCTGGGTGTTGAAGCGGTCGATGACGGTTCGCAGCTCTCGGGCGAAGTCGACCGCACGGCGCACGTTGTCGACCCTCGGGACCACGAGTCCCGATGAGGCGAGATAACCACCGCGTAAGGTCCGGACCTTCTCCACCCCGGTCTTCTCCGCCGCCTCGTCGAACCCGCGCATCAAGTGGTTGAGCTGGACGATCTCCTCGTCACCAGAGAGCTTGCGGGCATAGGCGTCGAACCCGACGAGCTCGGCGAACACCACGGCCACGTTGTCGTGCTGCTCGGAGATGCTCTCCTCGCCCTCCTTGTAGCGCTTGGCCATCGACTCCGGCATCAGGGTGTGCATCAGCTTCTCGTTCTCCACCGTCTGGACGTCGATCAGCTCCTGCTTCACCCGCAGGCTCGACGCCATGTCGTTGAAGGCCGTGCCCAGATCGCCGATCTCGTCCCGGGAACCCTGCGGCACCTCCACGGCCAGATCACCACCGGCCACCCGGCGGACGGCCGACACGAGTCGGTTGATCGGCCGCGTGAACACCTGAGCGAGCAGCAGCGACAGCAGGCTGACGACCAGCACGATGCCCAGCAGCGACAGCAGCACACCTCGGGTGAACGCTGCCACCGGCGCGAAGGCCTCTGCGGCATCGATGTGGGCGACGATCACCCAGTCCAGGCCCTGGATCTCCAGCGGCGCGTAGGCAACGAGGCTGTCGCTGTTGGTGTAGTCGGGTGCCAGGGCCACCCCGGTGCGACCGGCCAGTGCCTCGTTGACCCCGGTGTAGGCCACCGGTTGCAGCTGCACCGTCCCCTTCACGGCGACGATCCGGTCGGCGGTGCTGACCGGCGTGCCGTACTCGACGACGGTCTTCGCGTACTCGTCGGGATGCTCTTCCAGCAGCCGCGAGGTGCTCCGCATCAGCTTGTCGCTGCCCGCGAGATAGACCTCGCCGGTCTGTCCCAGCCCCTGTTGCTCCCACTTCTTGTCGCCGGTCATCACCGCGTTGATCTGGGTGATCGGCACCTGCACGGCCAGCACCCCGATGATGTCGGTGGCCGTGCCGATCGGGGACATCACCCAGGCCGTGGGGACGTTCAGGGACGGGAGATAGCGCTCGAAGTCGGTGGTCACGACCTCGTCCAGGGAGCCGTTGCGCAGCACCTGCTGGTAGCCCTTGGTCAGCGACGAGGACGCGTACGGCTCCTCCCGCAGGTTGATGCCGAGGTCGACGCTCTTGTACGCCGAGTAGGCGACGTTGCCGTTCCGATCGATGATCAGGGTGTCCTCGTAGCCGAGTGTGTCGACCAGACCGGTGAAGTACGGTCCGTACTCGGCGTTGGCCTTGCTCCAGGCGCTGCCGTCGCCCGCGTCGGCGAGCGCCAGCCCGGCGTCGAAGTCCTCATAGGGCCGACCGGCGGTGTAGTAGCTCTGGATGTACCGCCCCGCGGGCGAGGCGGGGATGAAGGCGTCGGTGGCGTAGTCGAGCCCCGAGCGCTGCTCCAGCTTCGGCACGAAGTCGGTCTCGTAGAACTTGGCCAGCTTGGCGGTCTGGGCGGGAGTGAGGGTGCTGGACTGCAGCTTGTCGAACCCGCTGATGAATGCCCTGGCCCCCTCCACCGCGCTGGCGTTCCGGGAGTCCAGCACCACACCTTGCTGGAGGCTGGCGAACTCCCGCTCGATCGCGCCGGTACGCAGCTCACGGATCGTGGTCAGCTGCTGGAACGCCGCGTCGCGCAGCGAGTCCCGGCCGTTGACGTAGCCGATCACCGAGACCACGATCGACGAGAGCAGACTGACCGCCAGCAGCATGATCAGCAGCTTGGACTGGATCGACAGGCCGAAGCGCCGACGACCTCGCTTCCGTCGACTCTGGGCCGGATCAAGGGCAGCCGACGGGGCCGTGCGGTCGGCTTCAGGCTGGGCGCTCGGCGTTGATGCGTCACTGACCTCGGTGCTGGTGCTCACGGCGGGGTTCCTTCGGGGGGAAGCGCAACATATTGCCGCGCGTCAGACTAGGTGGTGCCCCTGAGGCCGCCCACACCGATCCCACACTTTCCCGGACGATTGCGGATTAATGCGGACCGGCGATGCCGACGCCCCCCGTCGGGCGGCCGCTACCCACCTGCGCGTCGCACCTTCGTGCGCAGGTCCGCCACCGCGTCCCGGCGGCCCCCGTGCTCGACCAGCCAGGCGTCGACCTGCGCTCGGTCCTGATGGGTCATCAGGGCGATCACGTCGCCGGGGCGGGCTTGGGAGACCAGCGAGGCCAGGGCCGCGACCTCTCCCGGGTGCTCTCGGGCGATGGTCACTCCGGCGTGCTCGGCGCCCTCCTTGATCAACGCCCCCAGCTCGCTCATCGGACGCCCCCGCAGGTACTCGTCCTTGTGCGCGATCTCGACCACGTCGGCCGCCAGCGCAGCGATCTCCCCCAAGGTCACGAACACGTCGTCGCTGCGGTCGCCCGCCGTGCCGACGCCCAGCAGCAGCCGACCCTCGGGCGGCTTGATGCCACGGGCGATCTCGAGCAGGGCCTGCAGACCTGCTTCGTTGTGGGCCAGGTCGATCACCACACTGATCTCGGCCTCCTGGCCGTCGGCGTGAGCATCGGCCACCGGCAGGGTCCAGACGTTCATCCGGCCGGGGTTGTCCGCCCCCGGGTCGAACGCCCGCAACCCGTCGGCGACCTGATCGGCGCTCAGCCCGATGGCCAGAGCAGCGGAGGTGACGGCCAGGGTGTTCTCGATGTTGACCCGGCTCAGACCGGCGAGTGTCATCCCCACGTCGATCACCGGGACCACCGGCAGTGCGTCGGCGCCGGGCTGCAGCACCGCCACCCAGCCGTCGATCACGGTGGTCACGCGGCCGCCGCCGTCGATCACCGCACGAGCGGCCGGCGAGTTCGGGTCCATGGTGAAGACCCAGACGCGGGCCTTGGTGCCCAACCGCATCGCGAACGTCCGGGGATCGTCACCGTTCAGCACGCACCAACCGGTCGGTCGGGTGATCTTGGTGATCACCGCCTTCACCTCGGCGAGCTGGTCGAGCGTCTCGATGCCACCGATCCCGAGATGGTCGGCACTGATGTTGGTGACCACGGACACGTCGTTCCAGGCGACGCCGACCCCGCGGCGCAGGATCCCGCCGCGGGCGGTCTCGGTGACCGCCAGCTGCACGCCCGGCTGTCGCAGCACCTGACCGGCGCCGCTCGGCCCGGAGTAGTCACCGGCTTCGACCAGCTCGCCGTTGAGGTAGACCCCGTCGGTGCTCGACCAGCCGACCGACAGCCCGGCTCGCTGGGCGATGAATCCCAGCATCCGCGAGGTGGTCGTCTTGCCGTTCGTACCGGTCACCGCCACCACCGGGATCCGCGGCTTGATCAGCTCCGGTGCGGAACCGGGCGGGGTGGCCGCCAGCCGCTGGGCGGCCCGTTGCAGGACGGCCGCGACGTCACCTCCGTCGTCGGCCGCGACCGCGTCCAGCACCGCCGCCACCCCGTTGGCCAGCGTCTCGGCCCGGGCCGAGTTCCGCCACGGGTAGGCCACCACCAGCTCGGTCACCGCGGTGCCGGGACGCGACCGTACGGCCAGTCGCCGCACCCCGCCGGCCAGCGCGAGTCGGCGCACCAGGTGGGCCACGGCCCGGCCGGCGAACCGCTGCCGGAAAGCCGAGCCCTCGGGACCGGGCCGCGACCGGGTCAGCCCGACGTCGGTCGCGAACCGCTGGGCCTGCGCGAGATCGAGCTCGAGCAGGACCCCGATGTCGAGGGTGACCTTGGCGGCCGGCCGCGGGAAGTAGAGGTTGGGGCCGTCGAGCAGCCGCACCTCGACCAGTGATCCCGCCGCGGTCACCTGGTCAGGCGCCCATCGCGTGCACGCCACCGTCGACGTGGATGATCTCTCCGGTGGTCGCCGGGAACCAGTCGCTGAGCAGTGCGACCACGGCCTTGGCCGTTGGTGCCTGGTCCTTGGGATCCCAGCCGATCGGGGCCCGCTGGGCCCAGATGGTGTCGAACTCGTCGGCGCCCCCGATGGCCTTCTTGGCCAGGGTCTGCAGCGGACCGGCGGCCACCAGGTTGACCCGGACGCCGTCCGGACCGAGATAGCGGGCCATGTAGCGGCTGGTGCTCTCCAGTGCGGCCTTGGCCACCCCCATCCAGTCGTACACGGGCCAGGAGATGGTGGCGTCGAAGGTCAGTCCGACGATGGAGGCCGGGTTCGCCAGCAGCGGCTTCACGGCCATGGCCAGGGAGTTGAACGAGTAGGCCGAGACGTGGACCGCTGTCGACACGTCGTTGTACGGGGTGGACAAGAACTTGCCGCCCAGGGCCGTCTCCGGGTTGGCGAAGGCGAGCGAGTGCACCACACCGTCGAGCCGGTCGACGTGCTCACCGATCGCGCCCGCCAACCCGGCCAGGTGCTCGTCGTTGGTGACGTCCACCTCCAGCAGCGGCGGCACCGGGTCCAGCTTCTTGATGACCCGACCGGTCAGGCTCATGGCCCGGCCGAAGTTGGAGACGATCACGTTCGCCCCCTCGGCCTGCGCGATCCGCGCCACATGGAAGGCGATCGATGTGTCCAGGGTCACCCCCGCGACCAGGATGTTCTTTCCCTCAAGGATTCCCACTGCTGTCCCTCCGCCTGCTCGGTGTGTGTTGCTCGTACGGCTGCCTGCATCCGCCGTGGCGGTTGCGGTCGAAATATTTCAGTGACCCATCCCCAGCCCGCCGTCCACCGGGATCAGGGCGCCCGTGATGTAGCCCGCGGCGTCACTGGCCAGGAACTCGATGGTCGCCGCGATGTCATCGACCGCACCGAGCCGACCGAGCGGGATCTGGTCGGTGTACTTCTTCACCAGCTCCTCCGACAGCACCGCGGTCATGTCGGTCTCGATGAAGCCCGGCGCCACCACGTTGGCGGTGACTCCGCGGGAGCCGAGCTCGCGGGCCAGCGACCGGGCCAGACCGACAAGCCCCGCCTTCGAGGCGGAGTAGTTCACCTGGCCGGCCGAGCCGAGCTGGCCGACCACCGAGGAGATGAAGATCATCCGACCGAACCGGCCGCGCATCATCGCCCGGGTCGCGCGCTTGGCCACGCGGAACGAACCGGTCAGGTTGGTGTCGATGACCGTGGACCAGTCGTCGTCGCTCATTCGCATCAGCAGGGTGTCGCGGGTGATGCCGGCGTTGGCCACCAGCACCTCGACCGCGCCGAGTGCGGACTCGACCTCGCTGAAGGCGGCGTCCACCTGACCCGGATCGGTGATGTCGCACTGCACGCCGAGCACCCCGGTCGGCACGTCGCCGCTGCGGTACGTGGCGGCCACCCGGTGGCCGGCGGCGTGCAGGCGCTGGGCGATGCCGCGGCCGATGCCTTTGCTGCCGCCGGTGACCAGCACCACTCGGGGCGTGGCAGTGGGGCCCGTCTCGGACGTCATCGTCGGTTCAGTCTCGGTCACGGGGCCAACCTATCGACTGTTGTTCACCGACGACCACGGTCGGTCGATCCGACCCACCGGACCGATCGCTCGCGACGTAGGCTGAGTCGGTGACGGGCAGCGCGAAGGACCGCAAGGGTCCGGATGAGCACGACGCCCCCGTGGCCGCTACGCGGTCGGGCGGTGGGGGCGCCTTCGGTTCGTTCACCGTGATCACCGACGCCCGAGGAGCGGCCAGCCAGGAGCAGGCCACCCGCCAGCGCCGGTATGCCATCACGATGGCGTTCCGGACAGCCTGCTTCATCGCCATGATCTTCGTGCCGGGCGCCTTGCGCTGGGTTCTGTTCGCCGGTGCGGTCTTCCTCCCCTACATCGCCGTGATCTTCGCCAATCAGGCGCACCAGCGACCCCCCGGCGATGCTGTCGGCGGCGGCGGTGACCCCGGCGACGCGCCGGCCATCACCACCGGCGAGGAGCGTGGCCAGATCATCAGCGGCGAGATCATCACCGACGACGAGGAGCCCGATGACCGGGTCGCCTGACCCACACCCGTTGTTGCGCGGCGTCGATCCGCTGCCGACCGGCCCCGACGGCCTGGTCTGCTCGGCCAAGGACTGTCGCGCCGCGGCCGCCTACGACCTGCAGTGGAACAACCCGAAGATCCACACCCCGGACCGCCGCAAGCACTGGCTGGCGTGCGCCGACCACCGCGAGTCGCTGACCTCGTTCCTGTCGTCTCGTGGTTTCCTGCGCGACGTCGAGGACCTGCCGGACGCGTCGGGCCAGCGCTAGCCCCCGATGGCCGACATGGGTCGGTCGGGCTGCAGGAACGACGGGTCGTCGATGCCGTGACCCGGACGCTTG
The DNA here is from genome assembly GCA_963696135.1 of uncultured Actinomycetota bacterium. Lineage (GTDB taxonomy): Bacteria > Actinomycetota > Actinomycetes > Propionibacteriales > Propionibacteriaceae > Microlunatus. Next base: position 806,815 of record CAVOJH010000021.1, on the reverse strand, counting down.
GTCGCCACGGCGCGCACCCACTGATCGGCCAGTTCCTCATCGGTAGCTCCGGCCCGGAGCGTGGCCCGCAGATCGGACTCGGTGCGAGCGAACAGGCAGTTGCGCAGCTGGCCGTCGGCGGTCAGCCGGACCCGGTCGCAGGCGCCGCAGAACGGCTTGCTGACCGAGGCGATGATGCCGACCGCCGAGTCGGTCCCCTGGATCCGGAACAGCTCCGCCGGGGCGCTCCCCCGGCGGGCCCGGTCTCCGGCGTCCTCGACCAGGGTCACGTGCGCCGACAGCCGCTCGCGGATCTCGTCGGCGGTGATCATCTCGGTCCTCTTCCACGCGTGCTGGGCGTCCAGCGGCATCTGCTCGATGAACCGCAGCTGCACCCCGGTGCGCATCGCCCACTCCAGCAGTGGGTACGCCTCGTGGTCGTTGAGGCCGCGCAGCAGCACCGTGTTGATCTTGACCGGCTGCAGACCGGCGGCCACCGCCGCCTCGACGCCGGCCAGCACATCGGCCAGGCGCGGTCGCCGGGTGATCCGCTTGAACGTCTCGGGATCGAGGGTGTCCAAGGAGACGTTGATCCGCTTCAGACCGGCAGCGGCCAGACCGGCAGCGCGCTCGGCCAGCCCGATGCCATTGGTGGTCAGGGCGATCGTCGGCGACGGTTCGAGCTCCGCGATGGCGGCCACCAACCACTCCAGGTCCTGTCGCAGCAGCGGTTCGCCACCGGTCAGTCGGACGGTGGTGATACCCAGCCGGGTGACGCCGATCCGGATCAGCCGGATCATCTCGTCGTTGGTCAGCACCTGGTCCCGGGGCAGCCAGTCCAGGCCCTCGGCCGGCATGCAGTACTGGCAGCGCAGATTGCAGCGGTCCGTCAAGGACACCCGCAGATCGGTGGCCACCCGCCCGTACGCGTCCCCCAGGGACCGCACCGCCGCGGCCGCCGACACCGGAGCCGCTGAGCGGATCCGGGGCATGGGCAGCAGTGTGGTCACCGTCGAAGTCTAGGTCGCGTCGTCGTCGGCGTCCTGGCGCGCCTCCAGCGTCTGCCGCCGGCTCCAGATCGTGTACGCCGCCCCGGCGAGCGCCCCGGCGTACGCGAGCCAGGTCAGTCCGGAGCGGGAGAGCACGTGCCCGGTGGCGTGGTCCAGCGAGATGCGGCCCGGTCCGGTGAGGGCGAGGGCGGTCGCCGCCAGCGCGTACGTGGCCGGCAGCTCGTAGCCACCGCTGGTGTTGAAGAAGCCGTTGGGCGCGTGCACGCTGCCGGCGGTGACCATGGTGGCGCTCGCGGCCGCCGCAGCCGGACCGGTGCCCAGACCGAGCGCCAGCAACAGACCCGAACCGGCCTCTCCCGCCCCGGCCAGCGTGGCGTTCAGCTTGGGCGGCTCGAAGCCGGCCGATCCCAGGAACTCGGCGGTGCCCTCGACTCCCCCGCCCCCGAACCAGCCGAAGAGCTTCTGCGAGCCGTGAGCGAACAGGGCGCCCCCCACACCGACCCGGAGCAGCAGCAGGCCGAGGTCCCGGGTGCTGCTGCGGTTCGCGCGCTGCGCTGTCATGTCGACCTCCGTCGTCGTCGTCCTGGGACCAGCGACGTTACGTCACGTGCCGGCTGCGACGACCTCTGCCCCCTCGAGCCGTACGCGCTCGGGATGGGTGTAGATGTTCATCGAGTCGCCGCGGGCGAAACCGATCAGGGTGAGCCCGGCCTCGTCGGCCAGCTCGATGGCCAGCGAGCTGGGCGCGGACACCGCGATCAGCACCCCGATCCCGGCCAGCACCGCCTTCTGAGTCAGCTCGAAGGACGCTCGGCTCGAGACGAACAGGATCACCTCCGACAGCGGCAGCAGGTCCTGGCGCAGCGCCCAGCCGATCACCTTGTCGACGGCGTTGTGCCGACCGACGTCCTCCCGGACGCAGCGCACCGTGCCGTCGGGATCCAGCAGGGCTGCCGCGTGCAGCCCGCCCGTCTTGGCGAACGACGGCTGGAGCGGCCGGACCAGCTCCGACGCGGCCAGCAGCACGTCCCCGGACACGACCGTCGGAGCCAGGGCGAAGCGGGCCACGCGGGTGACCTGGTCGATGCTCGCCGCTCCGCACACACCACAGGCACTGGAGGTCAACACGTTGCGCCGCAGACCGGGCTCGGGAACCACCGCCCCCTCACCGAGCGTCACGTCGACGACGTTGTAGGTGTTCACGCCGTCCGGACCGCTCCCGGCGCAGTAGCGCGCCAGCACGATCTGGGCCGCCTCGGTGATCACCTGCTCGCTGTGCAAGAGCCCGTGCACCAGGTCGATGTCGTCGCCCGGAGTCCGCATGGTCACCTGGAAGGCCAGCCCACCCAGGCGGACCTCCAGCGGCTCCTCGACGATCACCGTGTCCACGGCCGGGCCGGGCCGGGTGCCCCCTACGCGTACCACCGGCTGCCGCCGCGTCACTCGCCCCATGAGAACATCCAACCAAACGGACCCAAGACGACGAGGGAGTGAGAACCGTGGCGGAGCTGAGCACCTGGCTGGACGCCGTCTCCGAGGAACTGGGCATCACCGATGTCGAGCTCGACAACAACAGCATCCACACGCTGCTGGATCTGGCCCGGGACTCCGCGCACGAGGTGGAGCGGTTGGCCGCACCGCTCACCGCTTTCCTGGTGGGCGTGGCCGTGGGACGCGGGGACTCCCTGGGCGGTGCGGCCGCCAAGGTGACGGCGCTGGCCCTCACCAGCGCGGCCGCGTCCGACGCGGCGGCGAAGGACGGTCAGCCGACCCCGAACGAGAGCGCCTAACCTGGGTGACGTGCGACGGCTGTGGGTGCGATGGGCGCTGCTGGTCGTCTTCGTCGTCGCCCTGGCCGTGTTGTTCGTCAACCTCGGTGAGTGGCAGCTGCGTCGGCTCTCGGAGCGCGAGACGCGCAACGCGACCACGATCAGCAACGAGCAGGCCCCCGTCCAACCGTACGAGCAGGTCTTCACGCGGGTGATCGTCGACGCCGACCAGTGGCAGCGCGTCACCGCCACCGGCACGTTCGACGGCGCGCACCAGTTCGTCGTCCGCAACCGCAACAACGGCGAGGACCGTGGGTACGAGGTCGTCACGCCGTTGCGGACGGCCACGGGGACGGTGCTGGTCGACCGGGGATTCCTCGGCGTCGTGCCGGGGACCGGCATCCCCGCCGTCGGGCCCCCGCCCCCCAGCGGCGAGGTGACGGTGATCGGTCACGTCCGACGCAACGAACAGGGCCGGTCCGGCGCGATCAACCCGGTGAACGGGTCGGTGCGGCTGGTCAACTCCGACGCTCTGCAGCCGGCCATCGGCTACCCGGTGGCCAACGGCTTCATCAGCGCGATCGAGATGACCCCGCCGCAGCCGGGTGGCTTCGTGCCGGTCGCGGTGCCGGAGCTGACCAGCGGTCCTCACTTCTGGTACGCGATGCAGTGGTTCATGTTCGCGGGCATCGGCATCCTCGGGATCGTCGTGTTCATCCGATCGGATCTCCGGGATCGGCGGACCGCCCGGGACCGGGCCGCCGGCGCCAGCGAGGCCGCCGCCGAGCGCCAACGCACCCCCGCGGACACCTGAGCCGGCTCCGGTTCCGGCGCCGGCCGTGCCAGGATCGCCTGCATGGACCTGGGATTGCGTGATCGTGTCTTTCTCGTCACCGCCGCCAGCAGCGGGCTGGGTGGCGCCACGGCCCGGCAGCTGGTCGCCGAGGGAGCCAAGGTGGTGCTGGTCGCCCGCCGCCAGGACGCCCTCGCCGAGGTCGTCGATGCCCTTGGCGCCGACCGTGCCGTCGCGCTCACCGCGGACCTGGCGGATCCGGCGACCGCCGAGACCGCCTGCCGACTCGCCCTGGACACCTACGGCCGCTTGGACGGAGCGCTGGTCAGTGTCGGCGGGCCGGCCGCCGGCACTGCTCTCGGCACCCCGGACAGCGACTGGCTGGCCGGCTTCGACGCCGTGTTCCTGGCCGCCCTCCGGATCACCCGCGCGGTGGTCGCGCACGGCACCGCCGACGACCTCGCGATCGCCTGGGTGCTCTCGACCTCGGTCAAGGCGCCGATCGGTGGACTGGCCGTGTCCAACGGGCTGCGGCCCGGCCTGGCCATGCTGGTCAAGCAGCTGGCCGACGAGCTGGGATCGGACGGCACCCGGGTCGTCGCCCTGCTGCCGGGCCGGGTGGAGACGGATCGGGTGAAGCACCTCGATTCGCTGTCGGCGGACCCGGGTGCCGCTCGGACGGCCAACGAGCAGGGCATCCCGTTGCGTCGCTACGGTCGGCCCGAGGAGTTCGGCACGGTTGCGGCGTTCCTTCTCTCACCGGCGGCGTCGTACGTCACCGGCAGCGTGGTGGCCGTGGACGGCGGCGCGACCCGCGCCCTGTGATCGGCTCCGGTCCATGATCAGTGCGCTGGCGAGCTCGGTCGACCTGCTGCGTTGCCCGCGCTGCGGCAGCGCCTTCGCGGTGATCGAGGGGACGTTGCGCTGCACTCAGGGACACTCCTTCGACATCGCCAAGCAGGGGTACGCGAACCTGACCGGCGCCGCACAGCCGGCCCACGCCGACTCCCCCGCCATGGTCACGGCCCGCGCGGAGCTCCTGGACTCGGGTCGGTACGCGGCGCTGAGCGACGCGATGATCAACACGCTGCCCGGCGACGTCTCGACCGTTCTCGATGTCGGCACGGGCACCGGTCACTACGTGGCCGCCGCTCTCGATGCTCGCCCCGGAGCTCGTGCCGTCGGACTGGATGTCTCGGTGGCCGCCTGCCGACGAGCCGCTCGGGCGCATCCGCGGCTGGCCGTGGTGACGGCTGACGCGTGGGCGGGACTGCCGGTGATCGACGACGGCGTGGACGTCGTCCTGAGTGTCTTCTCGCCGCGCAACGCCGACGAGTTCGCCCGGGTGCTCCGTTCGGACGGGTGCGTGATCAGCGTGACGCCCGACCCGGATCACCTGAGCGAGCTGCGCTCGACGTTCGGCCTCCTCGGAGTCGAGGACGGTAAAGAGCGCCGGTTGGCGGACGCGTTCGGCAGGTCCGGGTTGATCACCGCCGAGCAGCAAACGATCCGGCGAAGGGACCCGTGGACCGCCGACGACGCGGTCCGGTCGATCATGATGGGTCCGAACGCCTTCCACTCCCGAGCCGAGGCGGTGCGGGCGGAGGCGACCCGATTGACCTGGCCCCGACCGGTGACCATCTCCTGCGTGATCACCCGCTGGACGCGCTGAGCCTGCGCAGCAACGGCAGCTGGGCGTTCCGCTCGGCCTCCAGCTGCTCGATCGGCGTGGACGACTCCGCACTGACCATCAGGGCCTTGATCGATCGCACGACCTGGGGATCGGCGGCTCGCAGCGTGTCCAGGTAGTGCGCCACGCCGGATTCCAGCTCAGCCCGGGCGATCACCGCGTTGGCCAACCCCAGCTGCTCGGCCCTCGTCGCGTCGACGGGTCCGGCGGTGGCACAGATCTCCAGCGCGCGGGCATAGCCCAGGATCTGCACCAGGTTCCTGGTGCCACCGAGATCGGGAACGAGGCCCAGTCGCGCTTCCGCCATGACCAGCACGGCATCGTCGGTGAGGATCCGCAGATCGGCCGCGAGGGCGAGCTGGAAGCCCGCCCCGATGGCGTGCCCGGCGACGACGGCCACGACGATCGCGGGCAGCTCGCGCCAGCAGCTGAAGCCTCGTTGGAATCCGGCGATGGCCCGCCTCACCTCGGCGTCACCCTTGATCAGCAGCTCTCGGAGGTCGCCCTCACCGGCCGGTGCGGTGCCGCGGAGCATCCGCAGATCCAGTCCGGCGCTGAAGTCATCCCCGGTGCCCCGCAGCACGGCCACCGAGAGATCGCGCTCCCCGCCGATGATCTCCGCAGCGCGGGCCAACGAGGCCCAGGTGGCCATGGTCTGGGCGTTGCGGATCTCCGGCCTGGTGAGCCAGACCTCGGCCAGCCCACGGTCACGGTCGATGATCACCTCGACCCCGCCCGGCAGTGCGGTCCGTTCCACGGCTCTCACTTGGACGAGATCGACGGCTAGGTCGGCTCAGCTCTTCTTCGCCGCGGTCTTCTTGCTGGCCTTCTTGGCCGGCGCTTTCGCGGCCGGCGCCTTCGCGGCGGCTGTCTTCGTGGTGGCCGCCTTCTTCGTCGCGGACTTCTTGGCCGGTGCGGCGGCGGTCACCGGTGCGCTGGCCGCCTTCTTGGTCGAGGTCTTCTTCGTCGCGGACGTCTTCGCCGTGGTCTTCTTGATCGGGGCGGCCTTGGCCGTCGTGGCCGCCTTCGTGGCCACCTTGGCGGCTGGCGCCTTCTTGGCGGGTGCCTTCGTGGCCGCAGCCTTGGTGGTCTTGGCCGCGGGTGCCTTGGCGTTCGCCTTCTTGCCGGCAGCGTTGGCGGTCGCCGGAGCCGACGTGGTTGCCGTGGCCTTCTTCGCCGCGGTCCTGGCCGGTGCGGTCTTGGCCGGCGCGGCCGGGCTGGTCTTCTTCGCTGCGCCGCTCGCCGCCCGCTTCGCTCCTCTGGTGGCGCCACCACGGCCGCGCAGGGTCACTCCGTGCTCCACCAGCACACCGTGCACGAAACCGAAGGACCGACCGGCGGTCTCGGCGATCTTGCGGATGCTCTGCCCGGACTCGTACTTCTTGGCGTACTGCGCGGCGAGTGCCTCGCGCTGGGCTCCCGTGATCCGGGTTCCCCTGACAACCTTGGCCATTGCGCCTCCTCGAGCGGATGATGTATCAGACGATGATCACCGGTTCATCACTTTCTAGCACTTTTCGTGCGCAATTGCGCCCCCTGGCGAGGGTGATCATCGATATCGGATGGATATCAGCGATGCTGCGGTCCATGATCGCCCGGAGCGGCTGATGATCATGGCCGGCGGCTTCAGGCGAGGGTGATCAGATCGGCGTAGTCGGGATTCCACAGGTCCTCGACGCCATCGGGCAGCAACAGCACCCGATCCGGGTCGAGCGCATCCACCGCACCCTCGTCGTGGGTGACCAGCACCACCGCACCGGCGTAGCGGCGGATGGCATCCAGCACCTCGGCGCGGGAGGCGGGGTCGAGGTTGTTGGTGGGCTCGTCCAGCAACAAGACGTTGGCGCTCGAGACCACCAGCACGGCCAGGGCGAGTCGGGTCTTCTCGCCGCCGGACAGGACTGACGCCGGCTTGTCGACATCGTCGCCGGAGAAGAGGAAGGAGCCCAGCACCTTGCGCACGTCGGTGTCGTTGAGGTGGGGTGCGGCGGTCTTCATGTTGGCCAGCACACTCCGCGAGGTGTCCAGGGTCTCGTGCTCCTGGGCGTAGTAGCCCAGCCGGAGTCCGTGACCCGGCCGCACCTCGCCGGTGTCGGACTCCTCCACCCCGGCCAGGATCCTCAGCAGGGTGGTCTTCCCGGCGCCGTTGAGCCCGAGGATCACCACCTGGCTACCGCGGTCGATCGCAAGATCAACTCCGGTGAACACCTCGAGCGACCCGTACGACTTGCTCAGGTCGACCGCGGTCAACGGCGTCTTGCCGCTCGGAGCCGGGTCCGGGAACCTGATCTTGGCCACCCGGTCGACGGCTCGCTCGCCCTCGATGCCGGCCAGCAGCCGCTCGGCCCGACGAGCCATGTTCTGCGCGGCGACGGCCTTGGTGGCCTTGGCGCGCATCTTGTCGGCCTGGGTCATCAGCTGATCGGCCTTGCGCTCGGCGTTCATCCGCTCGCGCCGGCGGCGCTTCTCGTCGGTCTCCCGCTGCTGCAGGTAGCGCTTCCAGTCCATCGCGTAGATGTCGAGCTCGGCACGGTTCGCATCCAGGTGGAACACCTTGTTCACGGTGGCGGCCAGCAGCCCGACGTCGTGACTGATCACGATCAGCCCGCCGCCGTACCCCTGCAGGTAGCTGCGCAGCCAGCCGATCGAGTCGGCGTCGAGGTGGTTGGTGGGCTCGTCGAGCAGCAGGGTCTCCGCGCCGGAGAACAGGATCCGGGCGAGCTCGACCCGGCGTCGCTGACCGCCCGACAGGGTGCGCAGTGGCTGGTGCAGCACCCGCTCGGGCAGACCCAGGTTGCTGGCGATGCGAGCTGCCTCGGACTCGGCCGCGTAGCCGCCGGCGGCGGCGAGCTCAGCCTCGGCCCGCGCGTACTTCGCCATGGCCTTGTCCTGCACCTCGACCGAGTCGTCGGCCATCGCCACCTCGGCGTCACGCAGCCGCGCGACCACCGCGTCCAGACCCCGAGCGGACAGGATGCGGTTCTTGGCCAGCACGTCGAGATCACCGGTGCGGGGATCCTGCGGGAGATAGCCGACCAGACCGCCCGGACTGACCGAGCCGGCCGCCGGCGCCGCCTCGCCGGCCAGGATCTTGGTGAGTGTGGTCTTGCCGGCGCCGTTGCGGCCGACCAGACCGATCTTGTCCCCGGTCGCGATCTGGAAACTGGCATGCTCCAGCAGCAGCCGCGCACCTGCGCGGATCTCGAGGTCTCTGGCTACCAGCATGGCGGGTCAACGGTTCCACATCTCCGGCCGGGACCCAAACCGAAAACGTGTCGGAGAGCAGCGTCGGGCGGGTGCCCCGACCCCCCGCCGAGTTCCCGTACGTCCTCCATCGTGTCGGCACGGTGATGTCGCCGCTACCCGACGAACCGCTGGAAGCCGAGGGAGTGCTCAATCTCGGCCGTGCCCGTGGTCGTGACGGGGAGCTCTACCTGCTGCCCCGCCTGGTGGCGGCGGGCAACGTCTCGCGGGTCGGTCTGGCCGGGGTGATCGTGACCGACGGCACACCGACGGGCGTCCGAGTCTCGCCGGGCTGCAACGACCGATGGGGCCCCTGGGGGTGACCAACTCCGGCGCGGAGGCCGAGCCCTCGTGGGGCACGGAGACCCGGGAGAGCATCCGGCCGGCGGCATGATCCTCGATGCGGACGAGCCGTGGGGGGTCGTCCAGCTGTCTCCCCAGCCGCTGCTACCCGAGACGACGGCGGAGACCGATGGCATAGTGCCGAAGGTGATCTTCCCGACCGCGATCGAGAAATCGACGGCTCCCTGTTCGTGTTCTACGACATGGCCGACACCTCCATCGGTGCCGCGCGGATCGCTCCGGTGCGTCCGCAGTGACCCCGGGCGGCGAACCGTACGTGTGACGCTCATCGCTCGACTCCGCACCAGGACGGCGGCTCTCGTCCGGAGCCGGATCGCCGGATCGGACTTCGAGTCCGCCCACACCCGCATCTTCGAGGCGCCGGGACCGCGCTGGTTCACCCCGGACGATCCGATCTGGCGGGTGCACGCCGACGCGTCGATGTTCGTCGGCGGCATCCGTGCCCTGCTGCTGCAGTCGCTGCACCCGCGGGCCATGGCCGCCGTCAGCCAGCACTCGGGCTTCCGCGGGGACCCGTGGGGAAGGCTGCAGCGGACCAGTGCCTTTCTGGCCACCGTCACGTACGGGACCATCCCGGCGGCCGAGCGGATGATCGCCGCGATCAACCGGATCCACGCCGGGATCGAGGGACGGACGACCGACGGCATTCCCTACCGAGCCAGCGATCCCGAGCTGCTGGCCTGGATCCACGTCGCCGAGGTGGACAGCTTTCTGACGACCCATGATCAGTTCGGTGCGTCGCGCCTGGCCGATCCGGAGCGGGATCGCTACGTCGCACAGGCGGCCGAGACCGCCCGACGGCTCGGCGTGATCGACCCGCCGACCACCGTCGCCGAGGTCGCTGCGACGTTGCAGGCGTACCGACCCGAGCTCCGGCTGACCGCCGAGGCGCGCGAGGCCATGGACCTGCTGCTGCGGCACCCTCCCCTGTCACCGTTCGAACAGGCCGGCTACCGGTCGATGACTGCTGGTGCGATCTCGACCCTGCCCGCTTGGTGCCGGGTGCTGCTCGAGCTGCCGACGCTGCCGATCGCCGACCGGATGATCAGCCGTCCGGTTACCAGGACCACGTTGGCCGGCCTGCGCTGGGCCTTGACACCGGTCTGAGGTTGACCTTCACCCAGGGGCAGAGCACAGAGTCGATGTCAGGCGCACCGAGCGCCGACAGCGAGAGGATGACTGGCGTGCTGAGTATCGGGGAGTTCGCCCTCGCGAGCGGACTGACGGCCAAGGCGCTCCGGCTGTACGACGAGCTCGAGCTCCTGACGCCGGCGGAGGTGGACCAGAGCAACGGCTATCGCTACTACGCCCCGGAGCAGGTCGAGCAGGCACGCTTCGTGGCGCGGCTTCGCTCGGCCGAAGTGCCTCTGGTTCGCATCGCGGCGATCCTCGGGGCTTCCACGCCGGAGGCGGCAGCCGACGAGGTGCTGACCTACTGGCGCGAGGTCGAGGCCGACCGAGCCTCGGCCCGCGAGGTCATCACCTCTCTCGTTGCCCTTCTCCGAGGACAGGACAACCCGATGAAACCCCCTACGACAAGCGACCTCGACCTTGCCGATCTGATCTCCCGCCTCGACGACGAGGTGCCTGACGCCGACGACCTGGCCAGGATCAGCGAGGCGCGGCGGCGCGCCCAGGCCCTGACCGACCTCGGCAACCGGCTCGTCGACCACGTCGTCGGCGAAGCCAAGCTGCGTGGTGCGTCGTGGACTCAGATCAGTGAGGTCCTCGAATCGACCGGCCAGTCCGACCGGCCGCGCAGCGCCAACGCGTTCAGTCGCTTCACCGACCTGAGCCGACACAGCATCGTGCTGGCCCAGGAAGCCGCGCGAACGCACCAGCACGACCTGATCGGCACCGAGCACCTCCTGCTCGGTCTGCTGTCAGAACCCCGGGGACTCGCGTACGAGGTGCTCGTGGCGCAGACCGGCGCTGAGCACGACGTACGTGACCTGGTCGAGAACGCGATGCCGCCCTCGGGAACGACCACGTTGGCGGGTCACATCGCGTTCAGGTCGGACAGCACAGTGGCCATCGAGCAGGCCCTCCGCGCAGCGTCCGACCTCGGCCACCACTGGGTCGGCACGGAGCACCTCCTGCTGGGACTCGTCCGTGCCGCGGACAGCCCCGCGGCGCTGATCCTGCAGGACCTCGGCTTCACCTCGGAGGGTCTGCACGACACGGTCGCCGCCGCTGTCACTGACCGACTCTCGACCCTTGACGGGCAGGCCGGCAGCGACACCCACGACCCGGCTCCTGAGTAAGCGTGTGAGCCGGATTCTCCTGCTGCACGAGGAAGATCTCGCTCCTGGATCTGGACCACCGGGGTCCGTTCGACCATAATAGTCCGTATGTTCGATCAGTGGTTGGAGGAGTCGCTCCCGATCAGACCCTGATCGAGCAGCACGGGGTCAGCCACTGCCGGAACTGGTCCAGGGTGATCGGACCGTGTTCGGTGCGGACCGCCCGACAACCCGACCTCGGCACCTACCTGTGGCGATCACCCGAGGGACTCATCGCCCTGACCACCAACCAAGGCACCCTCCTGCTCGGCGACCGCCACTGGGCCCACCGGGTCTGGACCACCGCCGGGCCCGATCTCAGTCGGACGTGGTGACCAAACCGTTCCAGGACCAGCGTGGGATCGCCAGCCCGTCGGGGACCTCATCCGCCGATGCGTGAGAGCGGTACATCGTGGTCCACGTCGCCCACGCGAAGTAGTCATGCAGTGCCTGGGCAAGGTGCTGGTCGACGAGCCCGACATCCTCCAGAGCCGCGTCGAAGCACGCGACGGCGCGGTGGTTCATCTCGTCGTGCTCGCCGTTGCCGCTGTGGATCCGCACCACCGCCTTCTCGTCGCCGCCCATTCCGGTGAACAGCTCTGGCCCGCCCAGGGCCTCGGCCCAGTACGCCGCCAAGCGATCGGTGTGGTGGTCGTCGAAGCCATGACTGAAGGCGTGTCCGACCACCTCATCGTCCAGGACACGCTGGTGCCAAGCCTCCGCGAGACGAGTGAGTCCCTCGATACCGCCTGCTGCCTCGTAGAGAGTGGCCACGAGCAGACTCTGCCACCGCGTACATCCGGGGGCAACGCCTGCAGGGCGCCGGCTGTTCGCACACCGGTCAGCCCGAGCTGGTGCGGCCAGGCATCGTCGCCCGCGTCACCTGGAACCAGGCGCACCTGCTCGTGGCTCTCGTCGTACCCGAGCGGCTCCGGCACAGGCATGCCTCGGTGGTACAGATGCGCTAGGAGCGAGTGGACGGTCGGCGTCCAGGGATTTCGAGGCCGGGTGACGACGTCGCCCCGGATGTGAACGGATCGGCCGGCCCCCATCGGTCCACTCTAGGAGCCTTGATGACAGCATCGCTCTCGTGACCCACGACCTCGAACGCTTCGTCGCCGCGCAGAATGCGGGCGGGACCTACGACCGGGCCCTGGCCGAGCTACGGGCCGGACACAAGACCAGCCACTGGATCTGGTTCGTGTTCCCGCAGGTCGCCGGACTCGGTCGCAGTGAGATGGCCCGGCGGTACGCGATCGCTGATCTCGACGAGGCGCGCGGCTATCTCAGCCACCCGGTGCTGGGACCACGGCTGGTGACCGCGGCCGAATCCGTGATCATCCACCGCAACCGCACCGCCGAGGACATCCTCGGCAGCATCGACGCGATCAAGCTCCGCTCGTCGATGACCTTGTTCGCGCACGCCGACGAGAGCCAGACCGTGTTCAGGACGGTGCTGGACACCTTCTTCGACGGCGACGAGGATCCGGCCACGCTCGACCGACTCTGAGGCCCGTGCCCCAGCCCTACAGCCAAGCCCACCGATCAGACGTTGAAGCCGAGCGCCCGCAGCTGCTCGCGGCCGTCCTCGGTGATCTTCTCCAGCCCCCACGGCGGCATCCACACCCAGTTGATCGCGAACCCGTTCACCAGACCCTCCAGGGCGGTGTTCGTCTGGTCCTCGATCACGTCGGTCAACGGGCACGCCGCCGACGTCAGGGTCATGTCGATGGTGACGGTGTTGTCGGGTTCCAGGTGCAAGCCGTAGATCAGACCCAGGTCGACGACGTTGATGCCGAGCTCGGGGTCCACCACGTCCTTGAGAGCCTCCCAGAGGTCCTCCTCGGTGCCGGCCGCACTCAGCTCGGTGAGGTCGACGTCGGGCAGCTGGTCGACCACCCGATCCGACGGCCGTACGGTGTCCTCGGTCGGGGCCTGCCCCGGATTCGTGGTCGTCTGGGTCTCGGTGCTTCCGGTCATGATCTTCCCTCCGTCGTCTCCTGCGCGTTCGTCTGCTCAACACTCGCCCGGAGTGCGGCGTCCTTGAACGCCGACCAGCCGAGCAGTGCGCACTTCACCCGAGCCGGGAAACGAGCCACACCGACGAACGCGACGGCGTCCTCCAGCTGCTCCTCGTCCGGCTCGTAGGTTCCCTTGCTCTGCATCATGGTCAGGAACTCGTCATGCAGGGCCAGCCCGTCGGACACGGCCTGGCCGATGACCAGATCGGTCATCACCGAGGTCGAGGCCTGTGAGATCGAGCAACCCACACCCTCGTACGACACGTCGCTGACCACCCCGTCGGCGACGTGCAGACGCAACGTCACCTCGTCCCCGCAGCTGGGGTTCACGTGGTGCACCTCGGCCTCGTACGGGTCCCGCAGACCGCTGTGGTGCTTGGCCCGGTAGTGATCCAGGATGATCTCCTGGTACAGGTCCTCGACCTTCATCGTCCCCCTCCGAAGAACTGCTGCGTGTAGCCCAGACCGTCCACCAGGGCGTCGATCTCGGGCTTGGTCGTGTACAGGTAGAACGACGCGCGGGTCGAGGACTGCACCCCGAAGCGCTCGTGCAGCGGCCGCGCGCAGTGGTGCCCGCCGCGGACCGCGATCCCGCGGCTGTCGAGCAGCTGGCTGATGTCGTGCGGGTGGATGTCGGGCAGCGTGAACGCCACCGCTCCCCCGCGGTCGACCGGCTCGCTCGGTCCGATGATCCGCAGCCCGGGCACGGTCTTCAGACCCTCCAGCGCGTACGCCGTGATCTCCTGCTCGTGCGCGGCGATCGCGTCCATGCCGATGGCCGACAGGTAACCGACCGCTGCACCCAGGCCTACGGCCTGGGCGATCGGCGGCGTCCCGGCCTCGAACCGGTGCGGCGGTGCGGCGAAGGTCGAGCCGGTCATCTTGACCACCTCGATCATCTCGCCACCACCGAGGAACGGCGGCAGCTCGGCCAGCAGGTCGTAGCGACCCCACAGCACACCGATCCCGGTCGGCCCGACCATCTTGTGGCCGGTGAAGGCGACCAGGTCCGCACCCAGCTCGACCACGTCGACAGCGAGCTGCGGGACGGCCTGTGAGGCGTCCAGCACCACCGTCGCGCCGACGGCGTGACCCAACGCGACGATCTCGCGGACCGGGTTGACGGTGCCGAGCACGTTGGACACGTACGTCACCGAGACGATCTTGGTGCGCTCGTTGACCAGTCCGGTGGCGGCGGCGCCGGCCAGATCCAGCCGCCCTTCGTCGGTCACGTCGAACCAGCGCAGGGTGGCGCCGGTCCGTTCCGCGAGCAGCTGCCAGGGCACGATGTTGGAGTGGTGCTCCATCACGGAGATGACGATCTCGTCGCCCGGTCCCAGCCGCGAACCCAGCGTGTACGCGCACAGGTTCAGCGCCTCGGAGGCGTTCTTGGTGAAGATGACTTCCTCGGGACGACCGGCCCCGATGAAAGACGCCACGGCCTGACGGCCACCCTCGAACGCCGCCGTCGACTCGGCCCCCAGCACGTGCATCGCCCGGGCCACGTTGGCGTTGTGGTTCAGGTAGTGGTCCTCGATCGCCTCGACCACGCACCGCGGCTTCTGCGAGGTGTTCGCGCTGTCGAGGTAGACCAGCGGCCGGCCGTCGACCTCCCGCTCCAAGATCGGGAAGTCGGCGCGGAGGTGCTCGACGTCGAAGGCGATGTCATCCACCTCCGCCGCCGGTACGGTGACCGCCGGCGCGCTCATCAGACCCGCTCCGCACCCGCACCCGCGGTCGCGGCGGCGGCCCGGACGTACCGGTCGTAGCCCTCGGCCTCGAGACGCTCGGCGAGCTCGGCGCCACCCTGCTCGGCGACCCGGCCGGCCACGAACACGTGCACGTAGTCGGGCTTGATGTAGCGCAGGATGCGCGTGTAGTGGGTGATCAGCAGCACACCGCGGTCGCCCTGGGCGGAGAACCGGTTGACGCCCTCGGAGACGACACGCAGGGCGTCGATGTCCAGGCCGGAGTCGGTCTCGTCCAGGATCGCGAACCGCGGGTTGAGCAGCTCCAGCTGAACGATCTCGTGGCGCTTCTTCTCACCACCGGAGAAGCCCTCGTTGACACTGCGCTGAGCGAACTCGGTGTCCATCTGGACCCGCTCCATGGCGGCGTTGACGTCCTTGACCCAGGTGCGCAGCTTCGGTGCCTGACCGTCGATCGCGGTCTTCGCCGTCCGCAGGAAGTTGGCCACCGAGACCCCCGGCACCTCGACCGGGTACTGCATGGCCAGGAACAGACCGGCCCGAGCCCGCTCGTCGACGCTCAGGGTGAGGATGTCCTGACCGTCCAGGGTCACGGTGCCAGAGGTGATCTTGTACTTCGGGTGCCCGGCGATCGAGTACGCCAGCGTGGACTTGCCGGACCCGTTCGGGCCCATGATCGCGTGCGTCTCGCCGCTGCGGATGGTCAGGTCGACCCCCTTGAGGATCTCCTTCGCACCGGCCTCGGTGTCGACGGACACGTGCAGGTCGCGGATCTCGAGTGTAGACATGTCAGAACTCCTGTGATGCGTTGTTGTCGTCGGCGCGGAGCGTCGCTGGTTGCGGATCGCGCAGCGCCGCAGGCTGGGGATCAGGGGTGGCGGTGAGGTCGACGTGGATCTCGTCGTCGACCAGGCGGCAGCGGTAGACCGCCACCGGCTCGGTGGCGGGCAGGCCCAAGGGCTCGCCGGTGTGCAGGTCGAAGCGGGATCCGTGCAGGTAGCACTCGATCTCACCGTCGCCGACGTCACCTTCGGAGAGCGGGATGGCGGCGTGGCTGCACTCGTCGGCGATCGCGTAGAAGCGATCACCCGAGTGCACGATGGCCACGTCGACGCCGTCCAGCTCGACCGCGATGGCGGTCTCGGCGGCGATGTCGGCCACCGCGCAGGCGCGGATCAGACTCACGATGTGGCTCCGGCGGTGTCACCCACGCCGGCCGGCGTCCCGACAGTGCCCACGCCGGAAGGCGTCCCCACCGTGATGGCGAGCTCGGCCTCCAGAGCCGTCAGCAGCGCCTCCTCGATGGAGGGCACGCCGATCCGGCGGATGATGTCGGCGAAGAAGCCGTGCACGACCAGTCGACGCGCCTCGGCCTCGTCGATCCCCCGGCTGCGCAGGTAGAACAGCTGCTCGTCGTCGAAGCGACCGGTGGTCGAGGCGTGCCCGGCCCCGGCGATCTCGCCGGTCTCGATCTCCAGGTTCGGCACCGAGTCGGCGCGACAGCCGTCGGTCAGCACGAGGTTCTTGTTCGACTCGTACGTCTCGATGCCCTCGGCCACCTTGCGGATCAGCACGTCGCCGATCCAGACCGAGTGCGCACCCTTGCCCTGCAGTGCGCCGCGGTAGTCCACGTTGGACCGCGTCTTCGGCTGGTTGTGGTCGACGAACAGCCGGTGCTCGAGGTGCTGGCCGGCATCGACGAAGTAGAGACCGAGCATCTCGGCCGAGCCACCCGGCGCCGCGTACTCCACGCCCGCGTTGATCCGGACCACGTCGCCGCCGAAGGTGACCACGACGTGCTTGAGCGTGGCGTCCCGGCCGATCTTCGCGGCGTGCTGGGCGAGATGGACCGTGTCGTCGGCCCAGTTCTGGATGGAGGTCACTGTCGCCTGGGCGCCGTCCTCCAGCACGATCTCCACGACTTGGCCGTAGGTGGCAGAACCGTCGTGCACCAGCAGCACGGTCGCCCTGGCGAATCGACCCAGCTTGATCACCACGTGGCCACCCTCGGCGGCCTCGATCCCGTTGCCGTGCAGGGTGACCACGATCGGCTTGGCGGCCTCGACCTCGGCGGGCACCTCCACGATCAGGCTGGTGTCGGTCTCGGTGAAGATGCGGGCACCGGTCCGGTCGATCGGCACGTAGCCGGAGACCCCCCGCCAGGCACGGGACTCGTCGCCCGTCACCGTACGGATCGACAGGTCGTCGTGGGAGCCGGCGTCGACGGTCACCGAGCCGGTGCCGAGCGGGGCGTCGGCGTGCAGCTTGCGCAGCCGCTTCAGCGGCGTGAACCGCCACACCTCCTCCAGGCCGTGCGGCACCGGGTGGTCCTCGACGGCCCAGGATCCGGCCGGGTGCAGGTGGCTGGCCACCGTGTCGGTGGTCTCCACCGCGCCGGCCACGTTCGGCTGAGTCGTCGGGGCAGCCTCGTCTACAACAGTCATTGCGTCAGTTCACTTTCTGGCAGTTCGGATGTCGGAGCAGCGGTCAGCCGACCGCGCCCTCCATCTGCAGCTCGATCAGCCGGTTCAGCTCCAGGGCGTACTCCATCGGCAGCTCCTTGGCGATCGGCTCCACGAACCCGCGGACGATCATGGCCATCGCCTCGTCCTCGCCCATCCCCCGGCTCATCAGGTAGAAGAGCTGGTCGTCGCTCACCTTGGAGACGGTCGCCTCGTGCGCCATCGACACGTCGTCCTCGCGGACGTCCACGTACGGGTACGTGTCGGAGCGGCTGATCTGGTCGACCAGCAGCGCGTCGCACTTCACCACCGACTTGGAGTGCGAGGCACCTTCCAGCACCTGCACCAGACCGCGGTACGACGTCCGGCCGCCGCCGCGGGCCACCGACTTGGAGATGATCGAGCTCGAGGTGTGCGGTGCGCAGTGCACCATCTTCGAGCCCGCGTCCTGGTGCTGGCCCTCGCCGGCGAAGGCGATCGACAGCGTCTCGCCCCGGGCGTACTCACCCATCAGGTAGACCGCCGGGTACTTCATCGTCACCTTGGAGCCGATGTTGCCGTCGATCCACTCCATGGTCGCGCCCTCTTCGCAGGTGGCGCGCTTGGTGACCAGGTTGTACACGTTGTTCGACCAGTTCTGGATGGTCGTGTAGCGACAGCGGGCACCCTTCTTCACGATGATCTCCACGACGGCGCTGTGCAGCGAGTCCGAGGAGTAGATCGGAGCCGTGCAGCCCTCGACGTAGTGCACGTACGCACCCTCGTCGACGATGATCAGCGTCCGCTCGAACTGACCCATGTTCTCGGTGTTGATCCGGAAGTAGGCCTGCAGCGGGATCTCCACGTGCACGCCCTTCGGCACGTAGATGAACGAGCCACCCGACCACACGGCGGTGTTCAGTGCGGCGAACTTGTTGTCGCCCACCGGGATCACGGTGCCGAAGTACTCCTGGAAGAGCTCCGGGTGCTCCTTCAGCGCGGTGTCGGTGTCGAGGAAGATGACGCCCTGCTTCTCCAGCTCCTCGTTGATCTTGTGGTAGACCACCTCGGACTCGTACTGCGCCGCGACACCGGACACCAGGCGGGCCTTCTCGGCCTCCGGGATGCCCAACCGGTCATAGGTGTTCTTGATGTCCGCCGGCAGGTCGTCCCAGCTGGTCGCCTGCTTCTCGGTGGAGCGGACGAAGTACTTGATGTTGTCGAAGTCGATCCCGTCGAGCTCGGCTCCCCAGGTCGGCATCGGCTTGCGGCCGAAGAGCTTGTGGCCCTTCATCCGCAGATCGAGCATCCACTGCGGCTCGCTCTTCAGCGCCGAGATGTTGGCCACGACCTCGGGGGTCAAGCCACGCTGCGCGGTCTCGCCGGCGACGTCGGAGTCCGACCAGCCCCACTGGTACCGCCCGAGGGCGTCCAGGTGCTGGTCCTGCGTCTCGCCGGTACCGACGAAGCCGGTCGCCGACGTCGGCGCATCCTGGGTCTGGATGGGGTCGATGATCTGGGTCATATCAGGGCCTTTCGCTGGTCTGCTCGGTGCCGGCGGCTTGGGGGTCGGGCCGGCGTTGTGTGTGCGTGCTGACGTGCGGGATGTGGGTCGTGCAGACACCGTCGCCGTGCGCGATGGTGGCCAGCCGCTGGACGGGTCCGCCGATCAGGCGTGCGAACGCCTCGGTCTCGGCCTCGCACAGCTGCGGGAACCGCTCGGCGACATGAGCCACCGGGCAGTGGTGCTGGCAGAGCTGTTCGCCGGCGACCGACGGCCGGATGGAGGCGACGTACCCGTCGCCGGTCAGGGCGTCGGCGAGCACCTGGGCGGTGCTGACGCCCTCCGGGGCCGCGTCCAGACGCTGTGCGTAGCGCGCTTCCATGTCCGCGACCCGACTGGCGGCGAACTTCTCGATCGCCTCGTCCCCGGACTGGGCGGCCAGGAACTCCAGCGCCTGCACCGCGAGATCGTCATAGGCGGCGTAGAAGCCGTTGCGCCCCGCGTCGGTCAGGGCGAACACCTTCGCCGGGCGACCGCGACCACGGGCGCCGTACGTCCGCTGCTCGCGCGCGACCAGGTGACCGCGCTCGACCAGCACGTCGAGATGCCGACGGATCGCCGCCGGAGTCAGGCCGAGCCGTTCGGCCAGGGCGACCGCCGTGGAGGGGCCGTGCTCCAGGATGGACCGGGCGACCCGCTCACGGGTCGACTCGTCGGTCTCCCGTCCGTCGACCGTCAGCGGTCCTGCGGGCAGCGTCGTCCCAGGCACGTCGGAGACGGGCTGGGCGGTTTTCACAACACCAGTGTGCTCTTATTACCTGGAACCATTCAAGGAAGGCCAGCCTTAGTGGTCTGGCTCACGTTCACCGGGCCGACGACGCGCCGGAGGCGGCGAAGTCCTCACCCTTGAACAGCAGGGGCTCGCCGCTCACCCTCGCCAGTGTCTACCTTTCTACCTTCGTTCTACCTTCGTGTCGAAGTAGGCGCCGGCTCCGAGATCCGCCAACAAGGTCGGTCGCGCGGGCGTCCACCCGAAGCGCTCGCGGGTCGCCTCGCTCGAGGCCGGCAGATCGAGGCCGAAGAACGCGCCGATCCAGCCGAAGTGCGCGCCGACGTCCTCGGGTTCAACCGAGATCACCGGCACCCCGATCCCCTGACCGATGGACTCGGCGATCTGCCGCGTCGGCACCCCCTCCTCGGCGACGGCGTGCACGACCGATCCGGCCGGCGCCGTCTCGAGGGCACGGACGACCAGCTGCGCGGCGTCGACCACGTGCACCGCCGGCCAGCGGTTGGCGCCGTCGCCGACGTACCCGGACACCCCTCGCTCCCGGGCGACGCCGACGATCTGGGCGATGAAGCCGTGGTCACCGGGACCGTGCACGGTCGGTGCGAAGCGGAGCGAGACGCTGTGCACGCCACGGGCGGCGAAGTCCATGGCCAACGCCTCGCTTCCCCCACGGGGCGAGTCCGGTCCGCTGAACGGCGAGGCGTCCGCCTCGGTCACCCGTCGACCCGGGCTGAAGGCGACCCCCGAGGCGAAGAGGAACGGTCGGTCCGAGCCGAGCAGTACGTCACCGATGGTCTGGACGGCGGCCCTCTCGGCGCGGTTGGAGCTGGCCGGGTCGGCCCAGTCGTGCTTGTTCGCGAGGTGGATGACGGCATCGGCGTCGGCCGCGCCACGGCGCAGCGACTCGAGATCGTCGAGGTCGCCGGCGAGCGGCTCGACCCCGCGCTCTCGGAGCCGGTCCGCGGCGGCAGTCGAGCGAGCGAGTCCGGTGACCCGGTGTCCCGCCGCGAGCAGCTCGACCACGGTCGCCGAGCCGATCCAGCCGGAGGCTCCGGTGACGAAGACGTGCATGGTGGTTCCCATCTCTCGTGACGTCCCGAGGGCGCCAACGGCTGCCGGCGACTGATGTCAGGTTCTGTCATCAGGCTAGCACCGCCATGTCGCGCTCTGACATCACTAGGATGCACCAGTGGCGAGATGGCAACCGGGCACCCGCGGGCGGCTGCAGGAGGTGTCCCTCGAGCTCTTCCGGGAAAGAGGCTTCGACTCCGTGACGGTCGCCGAGATCGCTCAGCGCGCCGAGGTGACCGAGCGCACCTTCTACCGCTACTTCGCCGACAAGCGCGAGGTTCTCTTCGACGGTCAGGAGCGACTGCGCGAGGCGTTCGTCGCCGGTGTCGCCGCCTGCCCGGCCGACGCGTCACCGCTCGACTTGGCCGCCGGCGCGCTCGACCGTGCCGCCGAGTTCTTCGCCGACGACCGCCGATCGTGGTCGCGAGCACGGCAGAGCGTGATCGAGAACGACCCGGCGCTCCAGGAGCGCGAGCTCCTCAAGCTCGCGGCCTTGTCGGCGGCTCTTGCCGGCGCCCTCCACGAGCGTGGTGTGAGCGATCAGCGGGCCGGACTCACCGCCGACCTGGCGGTCTCGGTGTTCCGGATCGCCTTCGCGCGCTGGATCTCCCCCGGCGAGGAGCAGTCCATGCGGGAGCTCCAGCGCGACGTGCTCGACACGCTGCAGGCTCTGACCTCGTCCTGACCGGTTCCGAGCGTCGGCTCGGCCGAGCACAATGAGTCCATGCAGCTGCCCGTCGTGCCGCCGGTCAAGCCGATGCTGGCCAAGTCCGTGCCCCAGATCCCGACCGGCGATCTGGCGTTCGAGCCGAAGTGGGACGGCTTCAGGTCGATCGTCTTCCGGGACGGCGACGAGGTCGAGATCGGTTCCCGCAACGAGAAGCCGATGACCCGCTACTTCCCGGAGATCGTCGAGGCGGTCAAGGCGAACCTGCCGGAGAAGTGCGTCGTCGACGGCGAGATCGTGGTGGTGCAGGGCGATCGGCTGGAGTTCGAGGTGCTGCAGCAACGCATTCACCCCGCGGCCAGCCGGATCAAGCTCCTGTCGGAGCAGACCCCGGCCACGTTCATCGCCTTCGACCTGCTCGCACTGGGCGACATCGACTACACCCAGCGCCCGTTCGAGGAACGTCGCGCCGCGCTCGAGCAGGCCCTCGGCACCGCGCAGGCACCGATTCATCTGACCCCGATCACCCGTGATCCGGCGGTGGCCCAGGAATGGTTCGAGCAGTTCGAAGGCGCCGGACTGGACGGCGTCGTGGCCAAGCCGCTCGCCGGCAACTACCTCCCCGACAAGCGGACCATGTTCAAGATCAAGCACACCCGCACCGCTGACTGCGTCGTGGCGGGGTACCGCGTCCACAAGAGTGGACCGGACAGCATCGGATCGCTGCTCCTCGGCCTGTACGACGACGCCGGCGTGCTGGTGTCGGTCGGGGTGATCGGCGCCTTCCCCGCGGCTCGGCGCAAGGAGCTGTTCACCGAGCTGCAGCCGCTGGTGACCACGTTCGACGACCACCCCTGGGCCTGGGCCAAGCAAGAGGAAGGCAACCGGACCCCGCAGAACTCGGCCGGCAGCCGCTGGAACAACGGCAAGGACCTGTCCTTCGTCCCGCTGCAGCCGGACCTGGTGGTCGAGGTCCGCTACGAGCACATGGAGGGCGTCCGGTTCCGTCACACCGCCCAGTTCAACCGCTGGCGCCCGGACCGCGAGCCGCGCTCGTGCACGTACGAGCAGCTGGAGGAGCCGGTCAAGTTCGACCTGGCCGACATCCTCGCAACTCAGCCGGACGAGAATCCGGCACCGTGAGACTCACTAGACTCTCCGGGTGTCCACGCCCGTTGCCGCCCTGGTGGTCGACCGCCTGTCGGTGACCCTGGGCGGTCGCCCCGTGCTCGACGGACTCTCACTGTCCGCGGACGCTGGACGACTGACCGCGGTGCTGGGACCGAACGGCGCCGGCAAGACCACCCTGATCCGCTGCTGCACCGGCCTGCTGCCCGCCGACTCCGGCGCGCTGACCGTGCTCGGGCGTCCTGCCGGCAGTGCCGAGGTCGCGGCGCGGGTGGGGCTGATGCCGCAGAGCACCGGCGCCTGGTCCGGGATCAAGGCGATCGAGCTGCTGCACTACGTCGCCGGGCTGTACGCCCACCCGCACGACGTCGACGCCCTGGTCCGCCGATGCGGCATCACCTCGTTCGCCCGGACGCCGTACCGACGGCTCTCCGGCGGTCAGCAGCAGGCGGTCAACCTGGCGGGCGCCCTGATCGGTCGGCCCGAGCTGGTGTTCCTCGACGAACCGACCGCCGGTATGGACCCGCACGCCCGGCGGGCGACCTGGACTCTGCTCGAGGAGCTGCGCGCCGCCGGAGTGGCCATCGTGCTGACCACGCACGCCATGGATGAGGCGCAGGCTCTGGCCGACCAGGTGTACATCGTGGACGCCGGTCGGGTGACCGTGGCCGGCACCGTCGGCGAGCTGACCGCCGGCGACCGCAGCCTGGAGGACGTCTTCCTCGCCCACACCCACGGGGCGGTGCGATGAGCGCCTCGGCCGTCGGGCAGCTCGACCTCGCACCCGCTCCCGGTGCCGCTCCGCCGGTACGACGGGTGCTCCGCCATGCGCGGATCGAAGCGTTGTTGCTGGCCCGCAACGGCGAGCAGCTGCTGCTGGCCCTGGTCATCCCCATCGGGCTGCTGGTGCTGGGCCGGATCATCGGCGGATCCTTCGGTGATCTCTCCGTGCTCGCACCCTCGGTACTGGCCCTCGCCGTCTGGTCGTCGGCGTTCACCTCGGTGGCGATCAGCACCGGCTTCGAGCGGCGGTACGGGGTGCTGGAGCGGCTGGCCTGCACCCCGCTAGGGCGCACCGGTCTGCTGACCGGCAAGGCGTTGGCCACCGGCACGATCGTGCTCGGCCAGCTGGTGGTGATCGCTGCGGTGGCCCTGGCACTGGGTTGGCGGCCGACGTTCACCCCGTTGGGTGTCGTGCTCGCGGTGATCACGGTGGTCCTGGCCGGGATCGCGTTCAGCGGTCTCGCGCTCGCGCTCGCCGGCCGACTGCGCGCCGAGGCCACCCTGGCGCTGGCCAACGTGATCTACGTGCTGCTGCTCGCCGGAGGCGCCCTGGTGCTGCCGCTGGACCGCTACCCCGGGGTCCTTCAGTTCGTCGTCGCTCTGTTGCCCACCGCCGCGCTGGGCGAGGGACTGCGGGCGTACGCGGTCGGTGGCATCCTGCTGTGGCCTCTGCTCTCACTGCTGATCTGGTGCGGGCTCGGGCTGCTCGCCGCCTGGAAGGGCTTCCGATGGACGTCGTGACCGCTCCGCCCCGATCCCCCGCGGCCGGGGTGCTGCGCCTGATCACCGGGGAGACCGCGCTGCGTCGCTGGGCCATCGCCAGTCTGGTGGCCAACATCGGGATCGTGGTGACCGGTGGCGTCGTGCGACTGACCGCGTCCGGCCTGGGTTGCCCGACCTGGCCGCGCTGTACCGAGGACGCCTACATCGCCCATCCCGCGCTGGGGCTGCACGGCGCGATCGAGTTCGGCAACCGGCTGCTCACCTTCGTGCTGATCGTGATCGCCGTCCTCACCTGGGTGACGGCCATGCGGGCCCGGCTCGACGGGCAGCCGCGTCGGGGGGTCCGCAGGGTGGCCACCGCCATGGCGCTGGGGATCCCCGCGCAGGGCGTGATCGGTGGCATCACCGTGCTGACCCAGCTCAACCCGTTCGTGGTGGCGCTGCACTTCCTGCTGTCGATGGTGTTGATCACCCTGTCGGTCTGGCTGGTGCGGTCCGCGTACCGGATCAATCGAGAGCCCGTCCGGCCGCTGACGGCGGCGGTGGTCTCGTTCACCTTCGTGGCCATGTGGGTGGCGGTGTGGCTGGGCACCATGACCACCGGGTCGGGCCCGCACGCCGGCGATCTCGACGCCCGCCGGACCGGTTGGGACATCGTGTTCATCGCCCACGTCCACGCGTACGCCGTGTACGCCGCGATCGGCGGCACCGTGGTGGCGTTGTGGCTGGCCCGCAGCCGCGCGGTCGTGCTGCTGCTGGCGATCGAGGTCCTGCAGGCGGCGATCGGTCTCACCCAGTACCACCTGGGCCTGCCCATCGGTCTGGTCGCCCTGCACCTGCTCGGCGCCTCCCTCAGCATCGCCGCGGTGGCGAACCTGCGCTTCTCGGTGCGGGCCGTCCGCACCTAGCGGTCACACCGTCACGGCAACAGCCAGTCGCGCTTCGCGGTGCCGTCCCAGCGCCGAACGCCGGTGACGGTTGCGGTGCGCGGTTCGCCCGGCAGCAGGGCGAGCATGGCGGGCAGGTCCTCGGCCCGTGCCCGCCGGGCGAGCGTCAGGTGGGCGGCCCAGCGACCGGATCCGAACTGACCGCCCCGGAGTGCACCGCACCAGGACGCGACGGCCTCTTGCAGCTCGAGCAGGGCCACCGTGGGCAGCAGCTGGCGGACCACCACGTACTGGCCGCGCCGCGGACCGAACAGCAGCACCGAGCCCAACACGACCGGTAGTCCGCGTGCCCCGGCGACCAGGGCGGCCAGCTCGGACTCCGGTTCGGGCACCGAGGAACCGGCGAACAGGGTGATGTGCGGGCGGTGCGAGCCTGCGCCCTGCGGCCGGTGCTCACTGGGCAGACCCGCCTCGAACAGATCCCGCCACTGACCCTGCACCGACGACTCAGTCTCGTCGTCCAGCAACAGCTCGACCGACTGCGCCACTACCGGCCCATCAGAACAACAGGGTCAGAACAGCAGCGGGTCGACGGCCACGGCCACGAACAGCAGCGCCAAGTAGGAGTTGGACCAGTGGAACAGTCGCATCGGCTTCAGGGCGGCGTCCCGCAGCCCGGCGTTGGCCCGGCGCAGCAGTCCGATCGACTCCCAGATCAGCGCGGCGCCGGCGACGGCGGCGACCAGCGGGTAGAGCCAGCCGGTCGGCGCGATCGGCCAGAGCGCCAGGGACACGGCGACGGTGATGATCGAGTAGAGCAGGATCTGCCGAGCGACCTCCGGCGGCTCCTTGACCACCGGCAGCATCGGCACCCCGGCACTCGCGTAGTCCTCGCGGTAGCGCAGCGCGAGGGCCCAGGTGTGCGGCGGGGTCCAGAAGAACACCACGGCGAACAAGATGAACGGCGCGAGGGCGATCGACCCGGTGACGGCCGTCCAGCCGATCAGGGGCGGGAAGCAGCCGGCGATGCCGCCCCAGACGATGTTCTGCGACGTACGCCGCTTCAAGATCATCGTGTAGACGAAGACGTAGAAGACGTTGGCCGTCAGCGCCAGCAGAGCCGACAGCCAGTTGACCAGATAACCCAGCCACAGCGTCGCGGCCAGCCCGAGCACGAAACCGAAGGCGGTGGCCGCGACCGGCGAGACCATGTGCCGCGGCAGCGGGCGGCGGCGCGTACGCCGCATCTGCTCGTCGATGTCGCGATCCAGGACGCAGTTGAAGACGTTGGCACTCGCGGCCGCCAAGCAGCCGCCGACCAGGGTGAAGAGCACCAGCATCAGCGGCGGGACCCCACCAGCGGCCAGGAACATCACCGGCACGGTGGTGACGAGCAGCAGCTCGATGATCCGGGGCTTGGTCAGCGAGACGTAGGCCGAGAGCACATCCCGCCAGCGCGCAGATCCCCGCGCACCGACCTCCGGCAACGCGACGACATCGCCAGCCACGGAGCCGTCGGCCGACGCCGTCCCGGACACGTCGATGCTCGTCACCAGGGAAGTCTCTCTCGTCTCCTCGAGGCCACCGATCCGGGGGTAGACCGACGGTCGTGGGTGAGTCTAGGGCCCGATCCGCAGATTCTCACCTCGACCGGGGGGTGACACACGCCACCGCCCTTGTCCGTCGCCGACGGGCCAGGTGCCGCGCCTCCGGCGCCCTCGATAGGCTTCCCGTGAACATGCCTTCGCGTACGCGCAGCCAGAGTCGGATTCGCGTGCCCGCCATCGGAAGGACCATCGACGTGAATTCTCGCCAGGCCACCGCACCCGTCTTGCCGGAGGGTTGGACCGATCTCGATGTGCGAGCGATCGACACCGTCCGGCTGCTCGCCGCCGACTCCGTGCAGAAGGTGGGCAACGGGCACCCTGGTACAGCGATCAGCCTGGCTCCGGCGGCGTACCTGCTCTACCAGAAGGTGATGCGACACGATCCGTCCGAGCCGCACTGGGCCGGCCGCGACCGTTTCGTGCTGTCCTGCGGGCACTCGAGCCTGACCCAGTACATCCAGCTCTACCTCGGCGGATTCGGGCTCGAGCTCGATGACCTGAAGTCGCTGCGCACCTGGGGGTCGTTGACCCCGGGACACCCGGAGTACGGCCACACCGACGGCGTCGAGATCACCACCGGCCCGCTCGGCCAGGGCGTCGCGAACTCGGTCGGGATGGCCATGGCCGCCCGCCGCGAGCGGGGTCTCCTCGACCCCGACGCCGCACCGGGTGAGTCCCCGTTCGACCACCACATCTACGCCTTCTGCTCCGACGGCGACATCCAGGAAGGCGTGTCCGGCGAGGCGTCCTCCCTGGCCGGCACCCAGCGACTGGGCAACCTCACGCTGATCTACGACAGCAACCGGATCTCCATCGAGGACGACACCAACATCGCCCTCAGCGAGGACGTCGCCGCGCGCTACGAGGCGTACGGGTGGCACGTGCAGACCGTCGACTGGACCCACGGTGACACCACCTACGTCGAGGACGTCGCCGCCCTCGACGCCGCGATCACCGCCGCCGAGGAGGTCACCGACCGACCCAGCTTCATCCAGCTGAAGACGATCATCGCCTGGCCGACGCCCAAGGCCCAGGGCACGGGAGCCTCCCACGGCTCCGCGCTGGGTGACGAGGAGATCGCCGCCACCAAGGAGCTGCTCGGTTTCGATCCGGAGCAGACCTTCGAGGTCCCGGACGAGGTCCTCGCCCACACCCGTGGTCTGGTCGAGCGCGGCCGGGCGGCGCGCACCGAGTGGCAGAAGTCCTACGACGCCTGGGCCGCGGCCAACCCCGAGGGCAAGGCCCTGCACGACCGCTTGACGAAGCGGGAGCTGCCGGCCGGCTGGCGCGACGCCCTGCCGGTCTTCGAGGCCGACCCCAAGGGTGTGGCCACCCGCGCCGCCTCCGGCAAGGTGCTGGGCGCCCTGGCTGCCCCGCTGCCCGAGCTGTGGGGCGGCTCCGCCGACCTGGCCGGCTCCAACAACACCACCATGGCGGGCGAGCCGAGCTTCCTGCCCGAGGACCGGCAGTCCAAGAAGTTCCCCGGCAACCCGTACGGCCGGACGCTGCACTTCGGCATCCGCGAGCACGCCATGGGCTCGATCATGAACGGCATCGCCGTGCACGGCGGCACCCGCCCGTACGGCGGCACGTTCCTGGTCTTCTCCGACTACATGCGAGGGGCGGTCCGCCTCTCGGCCCTGATGCGGACACCGGTCACCTACGTGTGGACCCACGACTCCATCGGGGTCGGCGAGGACGGCCCGACCCACCAGCCGATCGAGCACGTGGCGGCGCTGCGGGCCATCCCCGGCCTGGACGTGGTCCGGCCGGCCGACGGCAACGAGACGGCCGAGGCGTGGGCCACCATCCTGGAGCACAACGACCGGCCCGCCGGGCTGATCCTGACCCGGCAGAACGTCCCGACCTTCCCCCGCGGTGAGGACGGCTTCTCCGATGTCTCCGGGGTGGCCAAGGGCGGCTACGTGCTCAAGGACGCTGCGTCGACCGGTGAGGGGACCACCCCCGACGTGATCCTGGTCGGCACCGGGTCCGAGGTCCAGCTCGCCGTCGCCGCCGCCGAGCTGCTGGCCGCCGACGGGGTGGCGGCGCGGGTCGTCTCGATGCCCTGCCGGGAGTGGTTCGACGAGCAGGATCAGGCGTACCGGGACTCGGTCTTCCCGCCGTCGGTGACCGCACGGGTCAGCGTCGAGGCGGGCATCGCCCTGGGGTGGCGCGAGATCGTCGGCGACGCCGGTCGGATCGTGTCCCTCAACCACTACGGCGCCAGCGCCGCCGCGGGCGTGCTGTTCACCGAGTTCGGGTTCACCCCCGAGACGGTGGCGGCTGCCGCCCGCGAGAGCCTGGCCGCCGCCACCGAGACCACCGCCGCCACGGCCACCACGGTCGATGAGGCCGCCAGCGGCCCGGTCGGCCCCGCCGACGCGGGCGAGGCCTCCGAAGGCGAGAGCTGACCCTTCTGCACCACTGCCCGCCTCCGCCGGGGGCCCGCAGCAGGCCAGCACGAAACGAATCGAGGAATGACGATGAGTGAACGACTGAAGGCCCTCGCGGATGCGGGCGTGTCCATTTGGCTGGACGACCTCTCCCGCGAGCGGTTGAAGACCAACAACCTGGCCGAGCTGGTTGCGGACTCGTCCGTGGTCGGCGTCACCACCAACCCGACGATCTTCGCCTCGGCCCTGGCCAAGGGAGAGGCCTACGACGCGCAGATGGACGAGCTCGCCGAGCGCGACGGCTCGGTGGAGGACGCGATCAAGGCGCTGACCACCGACGACGTCCGCGAGGCCTGCGACGTGCTGGCCGCCACCTCGGCGGCTACCGACGGCGTCGACGGCCGGGTCTCCATCGAGGTCGAGCCCGGGCTGGCCCGGCAGACTGACGCCACCATCGCGCAGGCGCAGGACCTCTGGAAGATCGTCGACCGGCCGAACCTGCTGATCAAGATCCCGGCCACCCAGGAGGGCCTGCCGGCCATCACCGCGGTGATCGGCGAGGGCATCAGCGTGAACGTCACCCTGATCTTCTCGTTGGACCGCTACCGGGGCGTCATCGACGCCTACCAGTCCGGGCTGGAGCAGGCCGCCGCCAACGGCCACGACCTGTCCCAGATCCACTCGGTCGCCTCGTTCTTCGTGTCCCGGGTCGACACCGAGGTGGACAAGCGGCTCGACGCGATCGGCACCGACGAGGCGAAGGCGCTGAAGAGCAAGGCCGCCATCGCCAACGCGCGGCTGGCGTACGAGGTCTTCCAGCAGGCCTTCGCCGGTGACCGCTGGGAGGCCCTGGCCGCCCAGGGGGCCAACAAGCAGCGCCCGCTGTGGGCCTCCACCGGGGTCAAGGACCCGTCACTGCCCGACACCCTCTACGTGACCGAGCTGGTGGTGGCCGACACCGTCAACACGATGCCGGAGAAGACCATGCAGGCGTTCGCCGACCACGGCGTGGTCGAGGGAGACCGGGTCTCCGGCCTGGCCGACGAGGCCCGCGGGGTGCTGGCCGCCATCGAGGGCCTCGGCATCTCCTACGACGACGTGGTGACCGTGCTCGAGGACGAGGGCGTCGACAAGTTCGACAAGTCGTGGGGTGAGCTGGTGGAGACCGTCAAGAGCGCCCTCGACGGCGCCAAGGCGAAGGTCTCGGGGAACGGATGACGCCACCCCTCGCCGCGCGGCCCAACCCGCTGCGTGACCCACTCGACCGCCGGATGCCACGGATCGCCGGACCGTGCGTCCTGGTGATCTTCGGTGTCACCGGCGACCTGTCGACCAAGAAGCTGATGCCGGCGGTCTACGACCTCGCCAATCGCGGTCTGCTGCCACCCGGCTTCGCCCTGGTGGGTTTCGCCCGCCGGGAGTGGGAGCACCAGGACTTCGCCCGGATCGTGCACGACGCCGTCCGGCAGCACGCGCGCACCCCGTTCCGCGAAGAGGTGTGGAAGCAGCTGTCGGAAGGCATCCGGTTCGTGCCGGGCGAGATCGGCGACGACGACTCCGTCCGGCGACTGCGGGACACCATCGCCGAGCTGGACGAGGCGCGCGGCACCGGGGGCAACCACGCCTTCTACCTGTCCATTCCGCCGGGCCTGTTCCAGACGGTGGTCGACCAGCTTCGCGAGCACGGACTGGCGGAGCAGCACTCCGGGCAGTGGAGCCGGGTGGTGATCGAGAAGCCGTTCGGTCACGACCTGGCCAGCGCCCAGGAGCTCAACCGCGTGGTCTCCAGCGTCTTCCCCTCGTCCTCGGTGTTCCGGATCGACCACTACCTGGGCAAGGAGACCGTCCAGAACCTGCTGGCGCTGCGGTTCGCCAACCAGCTGTTCGAGCCGGTCTGGAACAACAACTACGTCGACCACGTGCAGATCACGATGGCCGAGGACATCGGCATCGGCGGCCGCGCCGGCTACTTCGACGGCATCGGCATCGCCAGGGACGTGATCCAGAACCACCTGCTCCAGCTGCTGGCCCTGACCGCGATGGAGGAGCCCACCTCCTTCGAGGCGGCTCAGCTGCGGGCCGAGAAGCAGAAGGTGCTCGCGGCCGCCCGGCCTCCGGCCCGGATGGACCTGCACACGGCCCGCGGCCGCTACCGGGGTGGCTGGCAGGGCGGCACGAAGGTGGCCGGCTACCTGGACGAGAAGGGGATCCCGGCGACCACGACCACCGAGACGTACGCGGCGATCCGGGTCGACATCGACAACCGTCGTTGGGCCGGGGTGCCGTTCTACCTGCGCACCGGCAAGCGACTGGCCCGACGGGTGACCGAGATCGCGCTCGGCTTCAAGCGCGCGCCACACCTTCCGTTCACGGCCACCGACACCGAAGAGCTCGGCTACAACGCGCTGGTGCTGCGGATCCAGCCCGACGAGGGCGTGACGCTGCGGTTCGGG
Organism: uncultured Actinomycetota bacterium; assembly: GCA_963696135.1. Taxonomy (GTDB): domain Bacteria; phylum Actinomycetota; class Actinomycetes; order Propionibacteriales; family Propionibacteriaceae; genus Microlunatus. The sequence continues at coordinate 775,506 of CAVOJH010000021.1, read as the reverse complement.
GCCAAAGTGCCTGGTACGCAGATGGAGATCCGCGAGGTGAACATGGACTTCGCCTACGGCGGCTCCTTCACCGAGTCGTCCCCGGAGGCGTACGAGCGGTTGATCCTGGACGTGCTGCTCGGTGACCCACCACTGTTCCCGCAGCACGAAGAGGTCGAGCTGTCCTGGCAGATCCTGGATCCGATCCTGGACTACTGGGCGAACTTGGACACCCCACCGGAGGACTACGAACCCGGCGGTTGGGGACCGAGCTGCGCCACCGAGATGCTCGCCCGCGACGGCCACGTGTGGAGGCGTCCATGAAGGAGATCAGCGTGAACGAAGTGAACACCAGCCACTGCGGCGAGCAGCGTCCATGATCATCGCTCTGCCTGACACGACCACCGCCAAGATCTCCTCGGCGTTGCTCCGGGCCCGGCGCAACGCGGGTAGCCCGGCGATGGGCATGGTGCTCACCCTGCTCGTGGTCTGCGAGGAGAAAGAGTACGAGTCCGCCCTGAAGGCCGCGATGGAGTCCGGTCGGGAGCACCCGGCCCGGATCCTGCTCATCGTGACGGCCTCGGGTCGCACCGCCAGTCTCGACGCCGAGCTGCGGATCGGTGAGGGGACGCCCGGTGAGGTCGTGGTGCTGCGGATGCGCGGACCGCTGGCGGCGCACCCGGCCTCGGTGGTCCGGCCGCTGCTGCTGCCGGACTCCCCCGTCGTCATCTGGTGGCCCGGCAAGGCTCCGGCCCAGGGCGCCGATGACGAGCTCGCCTCGTTGTCGGTCCGTCGGGTCACCGACGCCGCTGCCGCGAAGCGACCGCTGGCCGAGCTGAAGGCCCGCGCCCGTGACTACCAGCCCGGTGACACGGATCTGTCCTGGACCCGGCTGACCCGGTGGCGGGCCCTGCTCGCCGCCGCCTTGGACCAGTACCCGGCGCGGATCAAGGGCGCGACGGTCGAGGCTGAGCGCAACAGCCCGTCGGCCGATCTGCTCGCGGCCTGGCTCCAGTCCTGTCTGAAGGTCAAGGTGGCGCGCAAGATCACCCACGGACCGGGGATGACCGCGGTGCGGATGACCACCGCCGCGGGTGACATCGCCATCACCCGGTCCGACGGCCTGCTCGCCTCGTACACGGTGCCCGGCCAGCCGGAGCGTCTGGTGGCGCTGAAGCGGCGCGAGACGACCGACCTCATCACCGAGGAACTGCGGCGGATGGACGATGACGACGTCTACGCGCACGCGCTGCTGGCCCTGCAGCGCTACAAGGACGGGGCGTCGCCCGGCCGGACCGCGGCCGCTCGCCCGTCGGCGAAGAAGGCGGCCAGCACCCGTGCGGTCGCATCGGAGACCGTCTCGGCCGACCAGGCTCGCCAGGCTGCCGGCAAGAAGGCCGCCCCCGCCAGGAAGGCTCCCGCGAAGAAGGCGGCCCCGGCCAGGAAGGCGGCCCCGGCCAGGAAGGCGGCGGCGAAGAAGGCGGCCCCGGCCAGGAAGGCGGCCGCCAAGAAGTCGGCCTCGGCGACGAAAGCTCCTGCCCGCAAGCGAGCGGCGAAGAAGACCGCCGGTCAGGAGGGTTGAGTCGATGGTGTCTCGGGCCGAGATCCTGGTGCACGGCAGTGCCGACGACGTGGCGGAGGCACTCGCAACGCGGCTGATGTCACGGCTGGTCGAGCTCCAGCGAGACGCCCGGACTCCGCAGGTCGCCCTCACGGGTGGTCGGATCGCCACCAAGGCCTACCAGCGCATCGGGCTGGAGGGGCGCAGCTCGGCCGTCGACTGGAGTCGGGTCGGGCTGTGGTGGGGCGACGAGCGTTTCGTCGCCGCTGACGACGACGACCGCAACGCTCGCCAGGCGCTGACGGCTCTCTCGACGTTGCCACTCGACCTGGAGCGGGTCCACCCGATGCCGGCGTCGGGAGACGGCCACGATCTCGATGCCGCGGCTGAGGCGTACGACACCGAGCTCGGACAGACCGCTTTCGACATCTGTCTGCTCGGGATGGGACCGGACGGCCACGTCGCGTCGCTCTTCCCCGAGCACCCGTCCTCCTACGCCGACGGGCGGGTCATCCCGGTGCGGTCCTCCCCCAAGCCTCCACCGGAACGGATCTCGCTGACCCTCGAGGTGATCAACTCCGCGGCCGAGGTGTGGTTCTGCGTGACGGGCGCGGACAAGGCCACCGCGGCCCGGCTGGCGTTGTCCGGCGCGGGTCCGCTGCAGATCCCGGCGGCCGGCGTCCAGGGCCGGGAGCGCACCTTGTGGCTGCTGGATCGCGAAGCCGCTACCGACCTGCCGCCGAACCTGGGTCCGCGCGGCGTTCTCTAGCCTCTGCGTGCTGCTGAGTGTGGTTCTGTCACCGTTGTCGGTGACAAAACCGCAGCTACAGCCCAGTGGCGCTCACCAGGGCCAGAGATCGGAGTCGCCGGCGTCCTGACATCGCTGGCAGCGAGTCGGTTGGCCGGTCCATCCGCGAGCGATGAGTATCGCGGCGACCTCCCACGCCACCAGACAGGGCTTCTCGGTCACATCGGCCCAGCCGTAGCGCAGCGTGACCTCGCCCTCCAAGAGTGCCGCATTGTCGCGTCGCGAGTCCCGCAGCCGCTGCCGGGCGTGGATCTCGCCGTCGAGCTCGACGATGGTGGTGTACCTGTCGTAGCGCGCGTCTCGGTAGGCCCCGCCCCGGCGTGCACGGGCTTGCCGCGTGGCCGACGGCAGACCGTGGGGCCGTTCGACGTCTCGCAGATAGCGCAGCTCGAGCGCCGACTGCGCGCCCACGACCACATCACCGAGGATGTCGCGCAGCAGGCGCTGGTGGCTCACCCGTTGCCGGCGATCGACGCAGGCGAGGAGACGCCGCGCGTTAGTGCTCCTCCCTTGCACGGCTTTGGTCACCAGGTCCAGCACCTGTGATCCATCGGCGTCACGGCAGAGGTCGATCACCGTGTCCTCGATGGTGGTGCGAGACGGCGACCCGGGACTTCGCCGGTCTCGGGTGGAATCCAGCTCTCGTCGGACCACCCAGTCACCACGACCGGACACCTGTCGAGCTGCTGGAACCAACACCGTCAGAGGGCGTGGCTCGTCCTCGACCAGTCCCCACAAGTGTCCCGCGGCCTGGAAACCGAGCCGGGAGCGATCGCCGCCGAGCAACAGGCCCGCCCAGGCCAGCCCCTGCCACGAGGGTTCGCCTGGACCGACGTAGAAGATCCCCGGGGTAAGGCGACGCCAGTGATTCTGTGCGACCAAACGGTCGATGGCTCGCCGGGGAAATCCGAGTTCGACGGCTTGAGCACCACTGATGACGCCGTTCTGGGCGGCGACCAGAGCCAGCAGCTCGGGTGAGGGATCGATACGAGAGCGCACACCCACACTCTGTGGACGTGGGGCCGCCGTCGACCGGGGTGCTCAAAGATCTGTGGACGGCGCTCGAGGTCGCCGTCAGCTTGTGGATGGGGATCCGTCACCGTTGTCGGTGACGAATCCCCAGTCAGGCGCCAGCGACGGTCCTCAGTAGATGACTTCGCCGGCCGCGCGCCGGTCCCGCAGAGCCTGCAGAGCTTCCTTGAGGATGTCGGCGGCTTCGGCGTCGGAGCGACGCTCCTTCACGTACGCGAGGTGCGTCTTGTACGGCTCGATCTTCGGCGGTGGCGGCGGGTTGGTGGAGTCCAGGTTCGAGGGCAGACCGCAGCGCGGGCAGTCCCAGGTCTCCGGGACCGGCGCGTCCGCGGCGAACGCAGGCCTGGTCTCGTGACCGTGCGCACAGTAGTAGGAGACATACAACCGCGGGGCGGCGTCGCCCCGTTCGGCCTCTCCCATCGGGCCGGCACCAACCCGGCTGCCGCGGATGGCACTTCCACCGGTCACGCTGCGTCCTTCCTTGTCATGGAGTCACACGTCTTCGGACTGGCGTCCGAGGTCCTGCTGCGGTACCGCGCCGTCAGGCGCCCAGCTTGTAGAGCAGACCGAGCGCCACGATGCACGCCAGCCAGATCACCGACACGATGATCGTCAAACGGTCCAGGTTCTTCTCCGCGACCGAAGCACCACCCATCGAGGACGACATGCCGCCACCGAAGAGGTCGGACATGCCGCCGCCCCGTCCCTTGTGCATCAGCACGAACAGAGACAGGACGACACTGGTGAGGACCAACACGATCGAGAAGATCAAGATCGGTGTGGTCATCATCACGATCGGTGCCGAAATCACGCGCGCTAGCCTAACTCACCGAACCTGGTCCGGAAGAACCGCGAGATCGCGCAGCACCTTCCAGATCACAGGGACGGCCGGATCACAGGGACGGCAGGTCGTAGAACCGGGCGATCGCGGAGAACTCGTCCACGTTCAGGGCCGCACCGCCCACCAGGGCACCGTCCACGTCGGGCTTGTCCATGATCGAGGCGACGTTGTTGGCCTTCACCGAGCCGCCGTACAGCACCCGGACCTGCTCGGCGACGGCCTCACCGTGGTGCTGGGCGAGCCACCCGCGGATCGCCGCGCACACTTCCTGCGCGTCCTCGGGGGTCGCGACCTCACCGGTACCGATGGCCCAGACGGGCTCGTAGGCGATGACCACCTTGGTCAGCTGCTCGGCGGTCAGGTCGGCCAGCGAGCCGGCCACCTGCGCCAGCGTGTACGGCACGTGCTCGCCCGCCTTGCGCACCTCGAGACCCTCGCCCACACACACGATCGGGGTCAGCCCCCGGTTCAGGGCCTGCGCGGTCTTGGCATTCACGATCGCATCCGTCTCGTGGTGGTACTCACGACGCTCGGAGTGCCCGACGGCGACGTAGGTGCAGCCGAGCTTGACCAGCATGTCGGCGGAGATGTCCCCGGTGTAGGCCCCGGAGAGGTGCTGCGACAGGTCCTGGGCGCCGTAGGCGAGCTCCAGCCGGTCGCCGTCGACGAGGGTCTGCACCGTCCGCAGATCGGTGAACGGCGGCAGCACCACGACCTCGCTCTTGGCCGGGTCGTGCTTCTTGTCCTCCAAGGTCCAGGCCAGCTTCTGCACCAGTCCCACGGCTTCGACGTGGTTCAGGTTCATCTTCCAGTTACCGGCCATCAACGGCTTGCGGGTCACGCGCGTTCTCCTTCTTCCAGGACTGCCACACCGGGCAGGGTCTTGCCTTCGAGGTACTCCAGGCTCGCTCCGCCACCGGTCGAGATGTGACCGAAGGCGTCGTCGGCGAACCCGAGATGGCGTACCGCTGCCGCCGAGTCGCCGCCACCGACGACCGACAGGCCGTCGACCTCGGTCAGCGCCTGCGCGACGGCCTTGGTCCCGCCCGCGAACGCCTCCCACTCGGCCACGCCCATCGGGCCGTTCCAGAACACCGTCTTCGCACCGGCGACGACGGAGGCGAACACCTTGGCCGACTCGGGGCCGATGTCGAGCCCCAGCTCGTCGTCCGGGATGGCGTTGGCCGCCACCACGGTGGCCGGGGAGTCGGCCTTGAACTCCGGCGCGACGATGATGTCGGAGGGCAGCACGATCTGCTTGCCGCCGGACGCCGCCTCGTTCAGGTAGCCCTTGACCGCTTCGATCTGATCGGCCTCCAGCAGGCTCTTGCCCACCGGGTAGCCCTGGGCGGCGAGGAAGGTGAAGAGCATGCCGCCGCCGATCACCAGGGTGTCGGCGGTCTTGATCAGGTTCGCGATCACCGCCAGCTTGTCGGACACCTTGGCCCCGCCGAGCACGACCACGTACGGCCGCGCCGGGTCGACGGTCAGCTGCTTGAGCACCTCGACCTCGTTCTCGACCAGGGAGCCGGCCGCGTTCGGCAGCCGCTGCGCCAGCTCGTAGACCGAGGCCTGCTTGCGGTGCACGACACCGAAGCCGTCGGACACGAACACATCGCCGAAGGCGGCGTACTTGTCGGCCAGCGCGGCCCGTTCGGCCTCGTCCTTGGAGGTCTCGCCCGGCTCGAACCGGACGTTCTCCAGCATCGCGACCTCGCCGTCGGCCAGCGCCGCGACGGTCTCGGTCGCGGACGGGCCCACCGTGTCGGCGGCCAGCTTGACCTCGGTGCCCAACAGCTCACCGAGCCGCTGAGCGGCCGGGGCCAGGGAGTACTTGGGGTCGGGCGCCCCCTTGGGGCGACCCAGATGAGCGAGGATGATCACCTTCGCACCAGCCCCGCGGAGCCGGTTCAGCGTGGGCAGAGACGCCTTGATCCGACCATCATCGGTGATCTTGCCGTCAGCCAACGGAACGTTCATGTCGCAGCGGATGACCACCCGCTTGCCCTGCAGGTCACCAAGATCAGCAACCGACTTCACGATGCCTCCCAGCACAGCCGTACGCGTTCACGAGATCGAGCAGGCGCCGGGGCTGCGGTGCCCCGGCATGCGGGAGCCGGGCGGACCCGATCGAAGAGATCGAGGACCGACCCGGCTCCGGCGCTGTGTCAGAGGGACTTGCCGACCAGACCGACGAGGTCGACCAGACGGTTGGAGTAGCCCCACTCGTTGTCGTACCAGCCGATGACCTTGACCAGGTCACCCGACACCTTGGTGAGCGGCGCATCGAAGATGCAGGAGGCCGGGTCGGTGACGATGTCGGTCGACACCAGCGGCGCCTCGCTGTACTTCAGGTAGCCCTTGAGCGGACCCTCGGCGGCGGCCTTCACGGCGGCGTTGATCTCCTCGGCGGAGGTCTCGCGGCCGGCCTGGAACGTCAGGTCGGTGGCGGAGCCGGTGGGGACCGGCACCCGGATGGCGAAGCCGTCGAGCTTGCCCTTGAGCTCCGGCAGGACCAGGCCGATGGCCTTGGCGGCACCCGTGGAGGTCGGAACCATGTTGAGGGCGGCGGCGCGGGCGCGACGCGGGTCGCTGTGCGGGCCGTCCTGCAGGTTCTGATCCTGCGTGTACGCGTGGATCGTGGTCATCAGACCCTTGACGATGCCCACCGAGTCGTTCAGCGCCTTGGCCATCGGACCGAGGCAGTTGGTGGTGCAGGACGCGTTGGAGATGATGTGGTGCGTCGCCGGGTCGTAGAGCGAGTCGTTGACGCCGAGCACGACGGTCAGGTCCTCGTTCTTCGCCGGGGCGGAGATGATGACCTTCTTGGCGCCGCCGTCGATGTGGGCCTTGGCCTTGGTCGCGTCGGTGAAGATGCCGGTGGACTCGATGACGATGTCCGCGCCGACGTCACCCCAGGGCAGGTCGGCCGGGTTGCGCTCCTCGAAGACGCGGATCGACTTGCCGTCGACGGAGATGTCGGTGTCGGAGGCGAGGACCTCACCGGGCAGCCGGCCCAGGATCGAGTCGTACTTCAGCAGGTTCGCCAGGCTGGCGTTGCTGGTCAGGTCGTTGACGGCCACTACTTCGATGTCAGCGCCGGAGGCGAGCGCGGCGCGGAAGAAGTTCCGCCCGATCCGGCCGAAGCCGTTGATTCCCACTCGTACGGTCATACGTGCCTTCTCCTCAGGTCAGGAACGGCTCCAGTCATCGGGAGCCGAGACCCACCTTAACCAACGTCGGCGGGGTCACGGACGGGTGGTTCGTTCGTCTCATCGGGCCTGCGGGCCCTGTGGTGGCGCTGGTATGGCACCTGTACGAGGAGTGGTCCACCCCGCGGGCAAGCGGTGTTCAGTCCCCGTCGTCCAGCAGATCGGCGCTGAGACCGGCCTCGGTGTTCGGGATCCCCAGCTCGGTAGCCCGCTTGTCGGCCGTGGCCAGCAGGCGCCGGATCCGACCCGCCACCGCGTCCTTGGTCAGCTGCGGGTTGTGCAGCTGACCCAGCTCCTCCAAGCTCGCCTGCTTGTTCTCGATCCGCAGCACCCCGGCGGCCTTGAGGTGGTCGGGGACGTCGTCACCGAGGATCTCCAGCGCCCGCTCGACCCTGGCACCCGCCGCCACCGCGGCCCGAGCGGAGCGGCGCAGGTTGGCGTCGTCGAAGTTGGCCAGTCGGTTGGCCGAGGCCCGCACCTCGCGGCGCATCCGACGGTCCTCCCAGATCAGCACGGAGTCGTGGGCGCCCATCCGGGTGAGCAGCGCCGCGATCGCGTCACCGTCGCGGATGACCACCCGGTCGATGTTGCGCACCTCACGGGCCTTGGCCCCGATCCCGAGTCGTCGGGCCGCCCCGACCAGGGCCAACGCCGCCTCGGGGCCGGGGCAGGTGACCTCCAACGCCATCGAACGCCCCGGCTCGGTCAGCGAGCCGTGCGCCAGGAACGCACCGCGCCAGGCGGCCTCGCAGTCACCCAGGCTGCCGCTGACGATCTGCGCGGGCAGACCCCGGGCCGGACGTCCACGACCGTCGACCAGACCGGTCTGTCGCGCCAGAGCCGAACCGTCCTTGATCACCCGCACCACGTAGCGCGTCCCCCGGCGGATCCCGGACCCACTGACGATGACCAGCTCCGAGTCGTGGCCGAACACGTCGCCGACCTCGGTCCGCAGCCGACGGGCGGCCGCGCCGGTGTCCAGCTCGGCCTCGATCACGATCCGGCCGCTGACGATGTGCAGTCCGCCCGCAAACCGCAGTGTGGAAGCGATCTCGGCCTTGCGGTTGCTCGGTCGGGTCACCTTGACCGTCGCCAGCTCCGCCTTCACCTGCGCCGTCATCGCCATCCGAGCATGATGCCACGGGTCCGTCTCTCGGTTTGCCGGAGTGCGGTTCTGGCGACGACGGATCGCCCGGTCCTGCGAGGATTGTGCGGATGCACCTGCCGCGGCGTTCGGCGCCGTACGGGTGCGCTGGCTCAGATGCCCATGATCTCGGCGTACGCCGACGCGAGCCGCAGGTGGTCGTGGCGGGGAGAGCCGTCGCGCACACCGAGGTCGGCCACGACCAGCTCGGCGCCGAGCGATTTCGCCCAGGAGGCCAGGTGCGGGTCGTCCGAGGCAAAGCGCTGATCCGACAGGACCGCATCCAGCCGCAGGTCTGGAGCGTGCTCGGCCAGCAGCTCGACGTGCCGGGCGGCACTGAACCCGGCGGTCTCCCCCGCCGGCTCCAGATTGAGGGTCAGCAGGCGTCGCGCCGGAGTGCTGTAGATCGCCTCCGCGAGCTCGGGCACGAGCAGGTGCGGGATCACGGAGGTGAACCAGGAACCCGGTCCGAGCACCACCCAGTCCGCCTCGTGGACGGCCAGCAACGAGTCCGGGCAGGCCGGCGGATCGCTCGGCACCAGATGCACCGATCGGACCTCAGCGGTCGTCTTCGCCACCTGGGCCTGGCCGTGGATGCTGGAGATCTCGTCCGGGGCGAGCGGATCCAACCCGATCACCTCGGCCACGATCTGCAGCGGCACGGCGGCCATCGGCAGCACCCGTCCCTCGGCTCCGAGAAGCCGGGCGACCATGTCCAGTCCGGCCACCGGATCGCCCAGCCGCTCCCAGAGACCGGCGATCAGCAGGTTCCCGATCGCGTGACCCGCGAGGGTGCCCTCTCCGGGGAAGCGGTACTGCAGCACGTCGGCCCAGGTGCGACCGGACTCGTCGTCGCCGCACAAGGCGGCGAGGGCCATCCGCAGATCTCCCGGTGGCAGACAGTTCAGCTCGTCGCGGAGCCGGCCGGAGGAACCGCCGTCGTCGGCCACGGTGACGATCGCGGTCAGCCGGTCGGTGACACGTCGAAGCGCACTGAGGCTCGCTGACAGTCCGTGGCCACCGCCGAAGGCGACCACGGCGGGCAGCGGGGTCGGTCCCCAGCCGACGGTCGGACGTGTCGTGCGCCGTGGCGGTCGTCCTTGACCGGTTCTGGTCATGTGGTCACTCCCGGCCCACGTCGCGATGCAGCACCTTGGTGGCCATCCCCGCCTCCCGCAGTCGACGACCGAACTCCTCGGCCATGGCCGTGCTGCGGTGCTTGCCGCCGGTGCAGCCGATCGCGATGGTGGCGAACCGCTTCCCTTCGGTGATGTAGCCCTTCGCGGTCACCTGCAGCAGCTCCTGCAGGCGTTGCAGGAACTCCTCGGCGCCGGCCTGCGCCAGCACGTAGTCGCGGACGGGCTGGCTGAGGCCGGTCTGCGGTCGCAGCTCCGGTACCCAGTGCGGGTTGGGCAGGAACCGTACGTCCACCACCAGGTCGGCGTCGACCGGGATGCCGTTCTTGAAGCCGAAGGAGACCACGGTGACCCGGAGGGCGTCGTCGGCGGCGTCCCCGTACGCGTGCGCGACCCGCGAGCTCAGCTGGTGGATGTTGATCGACGACGTGTCGATCACCAGGTCGGCGGCGGCCCGCAGGGTGGCGATCGTCTCCCGTTCCCGGGTGATCCCGTCCAGCAACCGACCGTCGCCCTGCAGGGGGTGCGGTCGGCGGACGGACTCCTGGCGACGCACGATCACGTCGTCGGCGGCCTCCAGGAACAGGATCTCCGGCATGGTGCCGGCCGCGGTCAGCTCGGTGAACATGCTCGGCAGCTGCTCGAAGAACGACCGGGTCCGGACGTCCAGCACGACGGCGAGCCGGTGGATGCCGTTCTGCTTGGCCTGGGTGCAGACCTCGGGCAGCACCGTCGGTGGGAGGTTGTCGACCACGTACCAGCCGAGGTCCTCCAGGGCGTTCGCGGCCGTCGACCGGCCGGCTCCCGACATGCCGGTCACCACCACCAGTCTCAGCGAGGGTTCGGTGCCGGGCGCGTCCTCCGACGTCTCGGCGACGTCCAGCTCCTCGGTGGTCACGACGACTGGCTCACTGCTCACCGTGCCATTATCCCGTCAGGACGAGGTGATCTCGCCGGTGGCCGTGTTCACCGCTTCGCGCGTCGGAGCCTGGTCCAGCTGGGCCTTGATCGCCGCGGCCAGCACCGGACCGAATCCGGGCACCTCCGCGATCTCCTCGAGGGTCGCCGCCCGCAGCTTCCGCAGCGACCCGAAGTGCGTCAGCAGGGTCCTCCTCCGGACCTCGCCGAGACCGGGCACGTCGTCGAGCAGCGACTCGACCATCGACTTGCTCCGGCGCGACCGGTGGTGGGTGATCGCGAACCTGTGGGCCTCGTCCCGCAGCCGCTGCAAGAGATAGAGACCCTCACTGGTCCGGGGCAGGATCACCGGCACGTCGCTGTCGGGCAGCCAGACCTCCTCCAACCGCTTCGCGAGCCCGCACAGCGCGACGTCGTGGATACCGAGCTCGTCCAGTGCGGCGGCGGCGGCGGCGACCTGCGGCGGGCCACCGTCCACCACCACGAGAGCCGGCGCGTACGCGAACCGGCGCGGCGCGCCGGTGGTCGGGTCGATCAGCAGCGGGCCCTCGGGGTCGGCGCCATCGTCCGCGCCGGCGGCGGCAGTCGCGCGTCGGTCGTCGAGCATCCGGCGGAAGCGACGCGTGATCACCTCGTGCATCGCGGCCACGTCGTTCTGACCGTCGACCGAGCGGATGACGAAGCGCCGGTACTCGCTCTTGCGGGGCAGCCCGTCCTCGAACACCACCATCGAGGCCACCACCTCGGTGCCCTGCAGGTTGGAGATGTCGTAGCACTCGATCCGCAGCGGGGCGGTCGGCAGCTCCAGAGCCTCCTGGATCTCCTCCAGGGCACGGTTCCTGGTCGACAGGTCGCCGGCCCGGCTGGTCTTGTGCCGGATCAGAGCCTCGCTGGCGTTGCGCGCCACGGTCTCCATCAGGACCCGCTTGTCACCCCGCTGAGGAACCCGGATCCGCACGGTGGAACCGCGCTTCTGAGTCAGCAGCTCGGTGATCGACTCCAGCGACGTCGGCAGCTCCGGCACCAGGATCTCCCGCGGCACGGCGGTCGGGTCCGGGTCGGCCGGGTCGACCTCGTCGTACAGCTGGAGCAGGAAGGACTCGATCAGGGAGTCGGTGCCGCCGTCGTCCATCCGGTCCGCCACCCAGCCCCGCTCGCCGCGGATCCGCCCACCCCGGACGTGGAAGATCTGCACGGCCACCTCGAGCGGGTCCTCGGCGAGCGCGATCACGTCGGCGTCGGTCCGATCCTCGAAGACCACCGCGTTGCGATCCATCGCCTTGCGCAGCGCCCCGATGTCGTCGCGCAGCCGACCCGCCCGTTCGAACTCCAGGTCGTCGCTGGCCTGGCGCATCTGGGCCTCGAGCCGCTTCACGTACGTGGTGCCGTCACTCGCCATGAACGAGCAGAAGTCCTCGACGATGTCCCGGTGGGCGTCGGCGTCGACCCGCCCGACGCAGGGCGCCGCGCACTTGCCGATGTAGCCCAGCAGGCACGGCCGGCCGATCTGCTGGTGGTTCTTGAACACGCCGGGGCGGCAGGACCGCATCGGGAACACGCGGAGCAGCTGGTCCACCGTCTCCCGGATGGCCCAGGCGTGGGAGTACGGGCCGAAGTAGCGGTTGCCCTTGCGCTTCGGCCCGCGCCCCACCATCACCCGCGGGAACTCCTCGGACAGCGTGACGCACAGCCACGGGTACGACTTGTCGTCGCGGTACTTGACGTTGAACCGGGGGTCGAACTCCTTGATCCAGGAGAACTCGAGCTGGAGCGCCTCGGTCTCGGTCTGCACCACGGTCCACTCGACCTTGGCCGCGCTCTGCACCATCGTCCGGGTGCGGTGGTGCAGTCCGCCCGGGTCCCCGAAGTAAGAGTTCAGGCGGGACCGCAGGCTCTTGGCCTTGCCGACGTAGATGACCCGGTTGTCCGCGTCGGAGAAGCGGTAGACCCCGGGCTGCTCCGGAATCGAGCCCGGAGCCGGACGGTAGGAGACGCGGGGTGCCACTCGCCCAGACTAGGCGGCCGCACCCACAGCGAGAGTCGCAACCAACTCTCAGCCGGTGATGACGATGTTGTCGCCGGAGGTGACGAACTGCACGGCCGGCAGCGGCTCCTGGGCCGGGCCGCTGACCGGATCACCGCTGGTGATGTCGAAGTGGCTGTTGTGGCACGGGCAGACGATCACGCCGTCCTCGACGGAGCCCACCGGGCAACCCTGGTGGGTGCAGATCGCGCTGAAGGCCTTGAACTCGCCGTCCTTCGGCTGCGTGACGACGTACTTCTCGTCCACCACGAGACCGCCACCGACGGTCACCTCGGAGATCGCCACCGTCGTACCCGCCGGCGCCTTGCTGCTGGCCTCCGCGGACGGGCTTGCCGCGGACTCGCTCGGCGAGGGGACTGCCGACGACTCGGCCGCCGAAGGCTCGGTGGACGGCGCACCGGCGCTCGGCGTGGTGGTGGACGAGGCCGCGCTGCAGGCGGCCAGGGCAACGGCCCCGCCGGACAGCGCCACCAGGCCGGCGGCGCGCAACACGGTGCGCCGAGCGCAGCAGGTCGGCGTGGCGAGCGGGGCCTCGGGCTGCGTTGCCTCGGCGGAAGGGGTCGGCGTGGTCGTCGACATGGGGGCTCCTCGTGGGGGTCGGGGTAGTCCGTTGGATGACGATTCAACCAACCGACTCTGTCAGGAACCTGTGAGGGTCACCGACGTTGCTCCTCCGGTGCGCTGGGCACGACCAGCCCCGTCTCGTACGCCAGCACCACGGCCTGGACCCGGTCACGGAGGTCGAGCTTGGTCAGCACGCGACCGACGTGGGTCTTCACCGTGCTCTCCTCGACCACGAGCCTGGACGCGATCTCGCCGTTGGACAATCCCTCCGCGATCAGTCGCAGCACGTCGAGCTCCCGGGCGGTCAGGGCGGCCAGGCGTACGGGGACGGCGGTGGTCGGCTCGGGAGCGGGCCGCAGCGCCCGGGTGAAGGTCGTGATCAGGCGTCGGGTGACCGCGGGATCGATCAACGCGTCACCGGCCGCGACCGAACGCACGGCGGCCACCAGCTGCTCGGCCGGAGCGTCCTTGAGCAGGAAGCCGCTGGCACCGGCGCGCAAGGCCTCGTACACGTACTCGTCGGAGTCGAAGGTGGTCAAGATCAGCACCCGCGCCGCAGTCTTGGACAGCACGGTCCTGGTCGCCTGCAGCCCGTCCATCCGAGGCATCCGGATATCCATCAACACGACGTCGGGCTGCAGCGCCACTGCGCGCTCGATCGCCTCGATGCCGTCGGCGGCCTCGCCCACCACGTCGATGCCGCCGGCCGTGCCGATGATCACCCGGAAACCGGTCCGGACGAGGCGCTGGTCGTCGGCGATCAGAAGCCGGATCGGTGCCGCCCCCGCCTGGTCCACCGCAGCCTCCTCGATGATCATCTGCCGCTCAGCGTACGGGGTGAGCGGCGGCCCGGTGATCCTTCTGGAGGAGGACTCTCGACCCGACCATCCCTCTCGCTGAGGACCCGACCGGGTGGACTCCTCCCCTCCCCCTGCGGGTGGACCCGGGTCGCACAGATCCTCCCGTACGGGGACGCGACGACCCTCCCCGGCACCGCAGACTCCTGTCATCGCCGGTCCACCACGGCCCGGTCACAGCGACAGGAGTCGATCATGACCAATCTCACGACCAGTCCGGAAGCGGTCACCCGCACCGATCCGGCCCCCACCACCTTCGGCCGCCGGCTGCTGTGGCTCGGACCCACCGGAGTCGTCGTCGCCATCGGCCTGAGCGTGATCGAGTGGGTGGTGGTCCGCGGATCTGGCGTCGAGGCCTCGGTGCTGGCCGCGCTGCTCGCCCTGACGATGACCGCACCGGTGGTGCTCGCTCGGCGCTGGCCGCTGCTGGCGGCGGCGGTCGTCGCGGTGGCCGCCGTCGTCAACGGGCTCCTGTTTGCCGACCTGGTCCGCTGCAGCGGCGCCTTCCCGGCCGCGCTCTACATCGCGTTCGCCGTCGGTGCCCGGACCCGCGAGACGGGTCGTGGCTGGGGTTGGACAGTCATCGGGCTGGTCATCACCGTCGGCGGCCTGCTGGCCCAGTGGCGGGGTGATGCCGCGCTCAACGTCGACGCGTCCTTCCTGCCCTTCGGCATCGGCCTGGCCGTGGCCTGCTGGGCCGCCGGCATCGGCTGGTCGTCGATCGCGTCCCGGGTCGGCGCAGGCCGGTCGGGCGAGATCGGCGCGTGATCGGGCACGGGGTGGTCGGCGCCGGTGCTGGCGCCGACCGCCATCTGCGGCAGACAATGCACCACAGGCGACAGCACGGCGAGGAGAGGGCATGGCCGTCCAGGTAGGTCCGGCGCGCTCCGCTGCGCGGCCGACGCGGGCGGCGCGGCAGCTGCCGGCTGCACCCGGCTGGTTGCGCCGGATCGGGATCGGGAACCTGCTGGCCACCGTGGTCTTCACCGTGGGGGCGTTCGCGCTGGTCGCGGAACAGCAGCCGACTCGCGGCGGCGACTGGGCGTACGTGATCGTGGTGCTCGCCGTCCTCCCGCTGTTGGCGATGCGTCGGCACCCGGTGGCTGCGCCCGTCACCGTCGCGGCCATGACGCTGGTCGCGCAGCTCACCGTGGGCCCGATCGTCACCTGTGGGGTGGTGCTGCCGACCATCTTCGTGATGACGTTCCAGCTGGGATCTCGGCTGATCACCACTCTCCAGCTGACCCTCGGTGGTCTCGGCGTGCTCGCCACCGTGCTGATCGAGCTGCTCCTCGATCCGGCCCTCGGCACCGTCGACGCGGCGATCTTCGTCTTCGGGTTGGCGACGGCCTTCTTCATCGGTGGCCTGCTGATCCGGTCGAGGGTCAGGATGACGGAGGCGCTCCGTAGCCGGACGATGGAGCTCGCCGAGCAGCGTGATCGGACGGCCGACCTGGCCGTCGAGGCGGACCGCGAGCGGGTCGGCGCCGACCTCGAGGTGGCGATCCGTTCGCGGGTGGCGGGGATCGCGGTGGCGGCGGAGTACGCCCGTGGGCAGGTCGGCGATCCCCATGGGCCGGCCGTGATCCGGACGGCACTGGCCGAGATCGAGGAGCAAGGACGCCAGACCCTGACCGACATGCGCGCGGTGGTGGGCACCCTCCGGGACGCGCCCACCGATCCCCCGCCCGGTATCGATGACCTGGCCGCCCTGCTGCGCCGAGCGACCGGAGCGGACGCTCGGTTGCGGCTCGAGGGCGACGTGCGGTCCCTGAGCCCGAACGTCGAGCTCTCCACCTACCGGATCGTCGAGCAGCTGCTCGCCACCCTGACCGACGACCCACGGGCCCGAGTCGCGGTCGGTGTGCGCTTCGCCCCCGCAGCCCTTCGGATCGAGATCGCCGGCCCGGCTCGAATCGAGGACACCCCGGACGTGGCCGCGCACGTGTCGGCGGCACTGACGGCGGCCCGCACCCGGGCGGAGGTGGTCGGTGGACACCTCGACTCCGCGATGGCTCTCGGACGTCGTCGGCTCGAGGTCGTGCTGCCCGTGCCGGTCAGCGCCGGGTGAACCGATGACTGCCCCGCCTCCGGCGCGCCACCTCGAGCGAGCTGCGTCGACCACCGCTCCAGCCACCCAGACCTCCGACGATGACGAACCCGGCCGATCGCCCATGACCGCGACCTGGCTCGTGGCCGCCGTCGTCGTCGTCATCCCGGAGGTCGCGATCTGGGTGGTCGACGGGGAGCCCGAGACCACGTCGGAGTGGGTGGCTCGATGCGCGCCACTCACCGTCGGCCTCGCCGTGGTGCTGACGCGTGTCCGGGTCGAGCTGGCGGCCGCGCTCCTCATCGTGGCCATGCTCACCGTCATCCGGTCCGCCGACACCGTCCTCGCCAGCCCGGGCGTGTGGCCGACGCTGGCGGCCATCGCCCTGTTCGCGGGTGTCTGCTGGGTGACCTGCTCCCTGGGTCTGATGCTCCCGCTCCGCTGGTCGGCCGCGTGGATGGCCGGACTCGCAGTAGTCACCGTGTGGGCCTTGAGCTTCGACGTACCGGTCACGATGCTCGGTGTCGGCTGGTGGCTGGTAGGCGTGACGTTCCGTCATCACGACCAGATCTCCGCTCGGCTCCGGGACCGGGCCGACGAGCTTGCCGCCGAGCAGGAGCGCTTCGCCGCCGAGGCCGTACGCCTGGAGCGGGCCCGGATCGCCCGGGAGCTGCACGATGTGGTCGCCCACTGCATGACCGTGATCGTCATCCAGGCCCGAGCGGGTCAGGAGCTCACCGATCTGGATCCCGACGGTGCTGCCGAAGCGCTGGACGCCATCCTGGCTACGGCCCACGAGGCGGAGCACGATCTCGACACGCTGGTCGGTGTGATGGATCCACACCGAGCCAGCCCGTTGACCCGCGAGGTCCTCGAGGTGATCGTCCGACGGGCCACCACCGGCGGAACGCGCGTCGAGCTGTTCGTCCTCGGCGATCCTGATGCCCTCGATCCGGAGCGGGCGGCCGTCGCCCACCGAGTCGTTCAGGAGTCGTTGACGAACGCGCTGCGCCACGCGCCCGGCGCCGACGTCTCCCTCACCCTGGACTCTCGGAGCGCGGTCACCGTGACGGTCGAGAACGGACCGGGGCTGACGGACGGGCCAGCCGGCGTCGGATCGGGTCGTGGGCTGGTCGGCATCGGCGAACGTGCCGCCGATGTCGGCGGCACGGCCAGCTGGGGCCCGACGCCGTCGGGGGGTTGGCGGCTCGTCGTCGTGCTGCCCTGAGGACGTTCCGAGGTGGGCTCAGCCCGCCAGTCGCGCACTGGGCCTGGGTGCCCCGTCGTTGGCTGCTCTCGGAGCCTTCTTGACCGGTGCACGCTTGGTCGGCGCTGTCTTGACCGTCTTCTTGGCGACCGTCTTCTTGACCGCGGACTTCTTCGCGACAGTCTTCGCCGTGACCGCGGACTTCTTGACCGTGCTCGCGGCCTTGTTCGCCGCCGACTTCTTGGTCGCACCCTTCCGACCGAGCGGTGACGGCACGTCCACCAGACTGGGCTGCGCCTCGCCGACCGGCACCTCGCGTCCCTCCAGGATGGGTCTCAGGAACTCGCCGGTGTACGACCGCGGATTGGCCGCGATCTTCTCCGGCGTCCCCTCGTCGATCACGGTGCCGCCTCGGGAGCCGCCCTCCGGACCCATGTCGATCAGCCAGTCGGCTGTCTTGATCACGTCCAGGTTGTGCTCGATCACCACCACCGTGTTGCCGTTGTCGACCAGCCGACCCAGCACGCCGAGCAGCTTGCGGATGTCCTCGAAGTGCAGACCCGTGGTCGGCTCGTCGAGCACGTACAACGTGCGGCCGGTGGACCGCTTCTGCAGCTCGCTGGCGAGCTTGACGCGCTGGGCCTCACCGCCCGACAGGGTCGGCGCCGGCTGGCCGAGGCGGACGTAACCGAGCCCGACCTCGTTCAGTGTCTTCAGATGGCGCGCGATCGCCGGCAGAGCGGCGAAGAAGTCCACTCCCTCCTCGATCGACATGTCGAGGACCTCGGCGATGGTCTTGCCCTTGTAGTGGACCTCCAACGTCTCCCGGTTGTAGCGGGCGCCGTGGCAGACCTCGCAGGGCACGTACACGTCGGGCAGGAAGTTCATCTCGATCTTGATGGTGCCGTCGCCGGTGCAGTTCTCGCACCGCCCGCCCTTGACGTTGAACGAGAAGCGCCCCTGCTGGTAGCCGCGGACCTTCGCCTCCGGGGTCTCGGCGAACAGCTTGCGGACGTGGTCGAACACCCCGGTGTACGTCGCCGGGTTGGAGCGGGGCGTCCGGCCGATCGGCGACTGGTCCACGTGGATGATCTTGTCGATCTCGTCCGCGCCGGTGATCGAGCGGTGCCGCCCGGGCACTTCGCGGGCGTTGTAGATCCGCTTGGCCAACGCGGTGTAGAGGATCGCGTTGACCAGGGTCGACTTGCCGGAGCCGGACACGCCAGTGACCGCGATCAGCTGCCCCAGCGGGAAGCTGACCGTGATGTCCTGCAGGTTGTGCTCGGTCGCGTGGTGGACGGTGATCTCGCGTCCGATCGGGCGCGGCCGACGCTGGCTCGGCAGGGCGATCTGCCGCCGTCCCGAGAGATAGGCCCCGGTCAGCGACTCCTCGCACTCCAGCAGCTCGGAGACCGGACCGGAGACGACCACGTTGCCGCCGTGCTCGCCGGCGCCCGGACCGATGTCCACGGCCCAGTCGGCCACCCGGATCGTGTCCTCGTCGTGCTCGACCACGATCAGGGTGTTGCCGAGGTTGCGCAGCCGGATCAGGGTCTCGATCAGCCGTCGGTTGTCCCGCTGGTGCAGCCCGATGCTCGGCTCGTCCAGCACGTACAAGACCCCGACCAGACCGGATCCGATCTGAGTGGCGAGTCTGATGCGCTGGGCCTCACCGCCCGACAGGCTGGCGGTGGGTCGGCTCAAGGACAGGTAGTCCAGGCCGACGTCGAGCAGGAACCGGAGTCGCTCGTTGATCTCCTTGAGCACCCGCTCGGCGATCTGCTTCTCGCGGTCGGACAGCTCCAGACCGGAGAGGAAGTTCGCGGCCTCGTCGATGGAGAGGCTGGCGACCTCGGCGATGTTCTTGTCACCGACGGTGACGGCGAGCGAGGTGGGCTTCAGCCGCGCCCCGTGACAGGCCGTGCACGGCACCTCGCGCATGTAGCCCGCGAACCGCTCCCGGGAGGTGTCGGTCTCGGCCTCGGCGTGTCGACGCTCGATGTAGGGGACGATGCCCTCGTACTTGGCGTTGTAGCTCCGCTCCCGCCCGTACCGGTTGCGGTAGCGGACGTGCACCTGCCCGGGCACGCCGAACAGCAGGATCTTCTTGGCCTCCGACGGCAGGGAGTGCCACGGCACGGAGGTGCTGAAGCGCGTCTCCTCGGCCAGCGAGGAGATGAGCCGCTGGAAGTAGTCAGCCACGTGCGCCGAGGACCAGGGCGCGATGGCCCCTTCGTCCAGGCTCTTCTCGTCGTCGGGCACCACCAGCTCGGGGTCGACCTCCATCCGGGTGCCCAGCCCGGAGCACTCCGGGCAGGCGCCCCACGGCCCGTTGAACGAGAACTGCCGGGGCTCGAGCTCGTCGATGGAGATGTCGTGGTCGTTCGGGCAGGCCAGCTTCTCGGAGTAGCGACGCTCCCGCTGGGGGTCTTTCGGGTCCAGGTCGACGAAGTCGACGGTGACGATCCCCTGCGCGAGTCCCAGCGCGGTCTCCACCGAGTCGGTCAGCCGTCGCTTGACCGACGGCTTCGCGGCCAGCCGGTCGACGACGACGTCGATGGAGTGCTTGTACTTCTTGTCCAGGATCGGCGGGCTCGTCAGCATCACGATCTCGCCGTCGACGCGCGCCCGGGCGAAACCCTCCCCGGCCAGCTGTCGGAACAGCTCGGCGTACTCGCCCTTCCGCTCCCGGATGACCGGCGCCAGCACCTGGAACCGGGTGCCGTCCGGCAGCGTCAGCAGCCGGTCGACGATCTGCTGCGGTGACTGCCGGCTGATCGGCTCGCCGCAGATCGGGCAGTGCGGTCGGCCGGCTCGCGCGTACAGCAACCGCAGGTAGTCGTAGACCTCGGTGATGGTGCCCACCGTCGACCGGGGATTCCGGCTGGTCGACTTCTGGTCGATCGAGACCGCGGGTGACAGACCCTCGATGAAGTCGACGTCCGGCTTGTCCATCTGTCCCAGGAACTGCCGGGCGTACGCCGACAACGACTCCACGTACCGACGCTGCCCCTCGGCGAAGATGGTGTCGAACGCGAGACTCGACTTCCCCGACCCCGAGAGGCCGGTGAAGACGATGAGCGCATCCCGCGGCAGCTCCAGCGAGATGTTGCGCAGGTTGTGCTCGCGCGCACCGCGCACGACGATCTGGTCAGTCACGCGGTCGATCGTATGTGCGCCCTCCGACAGTGTTGTCCCGCGCTCGCTGTTCGCTGCGCGCCGGGGTGCTCGCTCGCTGCGCTCGCTCGGGTGTCGAGGTCGGGCGGATAGGTTGAGCTCATGAATGAGGCGGCCGACAAGCTGGCGGCGGTACGAGCGCTGGTGACGGCTTCGACGCAACGACTGCTGGGCGACACCATCGGGGTCGACGACGACGCCTGGCGGTCGCCGAGCCGGTTGCCGCGCTGGAGCCGCGGGCACGTCGCCACCCACCTGGCCCGACAGGCCGATGCGGCGGGACGGCTGGTCACCTGGGCCCGGACCGGTGTGCGTCACGACATGTACGCCTCACCGCAGGTCCGTGAGGACGAGATCGAGCAGGGTGCCGACCGCACCGGGCTCCAGCTCCAGGTGGACCTGGACACCAGCGCGGAGAACCTGACCGAGGGTTTCGGCAGCCTCGATCAGGCCGACCCGGCCGACGACGGGTCGGGTGGCGCCTGGGACACCGAGGTGGAGCTGCGTGGCGGGCAGCGGGTGGTGGCCCGGTTGCTCCCGCTGGCCCGGCTGACCGAGGTCGTGCTGCACCACATCGACCTGGACATCGGCTTCGAGGTGACCGACGTCGACGACGAGACCGCCGAGTGGCTGCTGGAGTGGTCGGCCTACCGGCTGGGCGCCCGGGACGAGTTCCCGCGCCTCGAGCTGGTCAGCGACACCGGCTTCCACACCACGCTGGGCAGCTCCGGCGACGTCCGCCGGATCACCGGCTCCTCCCCCGCGTTGCTCGGCTGGCTCACCGGCCGGGCCGCCCCAGACGTCGTCCGCGGCAGCGAGGGCCTGGTGCTCCCGGGTCTGTGACCTCAGCGCCCCCATCCACCACCCGAGAGAGGCACGTCATGTGCAACGAGATCACCGCCCTCGGCGGACCGGCCCGATGAGCGGCCTCCACCACGTCGAGCCCGGAGGGCCTGCGCTCACGCTGCCGCTGTCCGGTGACGTGACCCTGACCAAGATCAGCGTGGGACCGATGGACAACAACGCGTACCTGCTGACCGCCGAGGACGGCGGGGCGGTGTTGATCGACGCCGCCGAGGACGACACCCGGCTGCTGGAGCTGATCGACGGTCGCGAGGTCGCGGTCATCATCACCACCCATCGTCACGGCGACCACTGGCAGGCGCTCCCGACCGTCGCCGAGGCCACCAAGGCCGAGCTCATCTGCGGACGCCCAGATGTCGACGCCATCGCCACGGGTGCCTGGGTGGAGGGCCTGGTCGGCGCCTGGGACGGCGACGAGGTGACGATCGGCGAGGGTGAGCTCGAGGTCATCGGCCTGGTCGGACACACCCCGGGATCGATCGCCCTGGCCTTCACCGGCTCGGACGGGGTAGTGCACCTGTTCTCCGGCGACAGCCTGTTCCCCGGCGGACCCGGCAAGACGAGAAGCCCGGCCGACTTCGCTTCTCTGATGGGCGATCTGGAGTCCAAGGTGTTCGCCCGCTTCGACGACCGCACGGTCGTCCATCCCGGCCACGGCGACGGCACCACCCTGGGAGCGGAGCGCCCTCAGCTCGCCGAGTGGCGTGCTCGCGGTTGGTGATCAGCAGAGACGGGACGGGGGCTACTCGGGCAGGCGCTCCCGCAGGTCCGTCGGGAGCAGTCGACCGGACCTGACCAGCCGGGCAGCCGCCACCACCGTGATCGTCTGGGTCGCCAGCAGCCCGATCAGCACCAGCAGCTGGGCGGCGCCGGCCTGGACCGGGGTGCCACCGCCGAGCAGGACCCCGACGAACGCTCCCGGAAGGGTCACGAGACCGACCGTGCGGGTCTGGTCCAGACCAGGCACCAGCGCTTCCGGTAGGTGTCGGCTCATGACCTCGTCGATCGCCTCCGGCCGGGTCAGTCCCAGAGCCAGTCCGGCCTCGTACGTTCCCAGCTCGTCGTGCAGGGCGGCGAACACGCGACGACCGGTCAGCGAGCACGCCGTCATGCCACCCCCGATGATGATCCCGGCCACCGGCACCAGGGCCGCGCCCGTGAACGGCACCGCTCCGGAGGCGAAGATCACGGCCAGGGTGGGCAGCACCCCCGAGGCGATGGCGACACCCACCCACGGCCACGCTCGTGGGGCCTCGATCCGGCGGGACGAGGTGATCGTGGCGACGGTGAGCATGAAGACGCCGAACAGGATCGACCAGACCACGTGGCCGAGCACAGCCGTGATCACCAGGGCGACCACGATGAGCTGGATGGTCGCCCGCAGCGCCGCACTGCCCAGCTGACGCTCCCGCCGGAGGCCGCCCAGCCACGAGAACGTGACGGCCATGGCCAGCAGCAGGACGAGGGCGACGGCCAACGCCGGCCCGGGTTGTCCCGGCACGATCAGGGAGTGATCTCGTCGAGGACCTTGGTGCCGACCGCCGTGGGCCGGTGCCGGCCGCGAACGGCGAACTCGCGCGCCCGGTGACTGGACAGGGCCAACAGCACCAGGGTGCCGGTGGCGATCGTCGGCAGCTGAGCCAGTCCGACCACCTCGACACCGGTGATGCTGGAAACGAAGGCGGTGGTGGTGGCGAACACCGAGTAGAGCATCAGCATCAGCCTGGCCCAGTTCCGGCCGACGAACGTGGCCACCCCGAGCAGGATGTCGACCACCCCGAACAGCCCGACGACCATCGCGACCGCGATGATCACGGCCAGCTCGGACACTCCGTCCAGTGAGCCGTCCAGCGCCACCTCTGCCTCACCTCGCATCAAGACGATCGCGAGCGCCGTCCCGAGGGTGATGAGCCCACGCACCGTCGCCGTCGCGGCCCCGAACACCGTCTGCGCCGGGCGCTTGTCCCGGCTGTCGCTCTGATCGTCCTCGGCCAGGACCTCGGCCGGCACCGCGGTCAGGTCCAGGATCGGCAGGTCACCGTCGGTCTCGATCAGGTCGCCACCACCGTTGCGGGAGTGGTAGCCGGTGGAGAAGTCCTTGATCACCCGCACCGTCGCGTTCGGGCTCGCCCGGGTCACCGTGGAGACCACGAAGTCCCGTTCGATGTCGGTGTCGGCTTCGATCTTGTGGGTGATCTGGAAGGTGAAGAGGGAGAAGCCCACGCTCTTGTCGTACGTGCCGGCCGCCAGCCAGTCGGCCGCGTAGCCGCCGGGCAGCATCCAGCCCTCCGGGCAGCGCCAGAAGCGCACGTGGTGACGCTGGGCCGTGCTGCCGCCGACCTCCTGCTGGTACGCGAAGTCCTGCTGCCGGTCGAACAGCATCAGGGGGCTGACCGGCGCCTGCGGGTAGCTGCGCCGGACCACGGTCGCGGTGACCATCGCGCGGCCGGACCTGGCGTTCAGGTCGTCGGCCAGGATCCAGCCGGCCGCGGTCATCGCCTCGTGCAGCTGACCCTCGTGCCCGAGCAGGGCGAGGTTGACCGGGTCGCCGAGCAAGCCGTCGCCGGTTCGGGTCCGGCCGATGAAGTAGCCGGGCACGTAGATGTAGGTGAGGATCCGATGCAGCCGCGGTAGCAGCAGGTAGGTGAAGAGGATCCAGAACGCCACCAGCAGGAGCATCGGCCAGCCGGGCCGGACGCCCTCCCGGATGAGGAGGTAGCCCAGCCAGAGCGACGCCAACCCGGCGAAGGCGAAGAACGCCGAGTCGATCTTGTCCATCAGACCCGAGCGTCGTCGCATCGAGCGTCGCGAGTCAGCCATGCGCTCAGTCTGGCCGATCGACCACCGCGACGACATCCGGCCTGCCGAGAAGGTCTACGGGGCCCTCGGAACCTCGCGTACCGCCGTGGCGAAGCCGTCGAGTCGGGGGCGTAGCCGGTGAACGGCTTCAGCAACCGACCGGTCAGTTCAGGCCCCGCTGCAGTCCGAGCGTCGCGATCAGGTCCTCGTGCAGCTCCATCCAGACGGTGTGGCAGGAATCCTCGCGGATCCGGGTGACCCAGCTGTCGTCGCCGTCGCGCACACGGGTCAGTGCCCCGGTGAACCGCGCGTGGTACCCGGCGAACCGACTCAACCTCGCGGTCAGTCGCGGTTCCAGCTCGTCCAGATCGTCGCCGATCCGGGTCAGGTCGTCGATCACCCGGGCGTCCCAGTCGGGATCGTCGTGTCTGTTGGGAGCGAGCGGGTCCGACGCACTCGGACGCAGCTGCCAGTCCGTCGTCGCTCGCAGCAGCCGGGCGTTGCTGGGCAGGAAGTCCCGGTGCACCGCGGCCACGACCGCGGCCGCCCCGACCCTGGCGAGCTCGGCGGCCAGCTGCTGCTCGTTCCGACGCCGGCCGGTGTCGGTCAACGTCCAACCGCCGGTTCCGGCGAAGTCGACCCGGCTCACCCAGCCGTACGCCTGGAGGTCGAGCAACAGCTCCGACGTGGCGGCTTGATCAAGGCCGTACCGGGCGGCCACCTGATGATCATCGGCCATTCCGGCGAGCCGGACGGCGTGCAGCACGAGCAGATCGGTCGCCGAGCCGGTGGTCATCCGGCCGAGTCTAGTGATGCGCGGTCACGGCGCCGGATGGATCTGGACCTCGTCCCCCTCGGGACACATGACCCGGCACGGCACCGGACGTCGTGGTGCGAGCGTCGTGCACCCCGAGCGTCCCGGAACGTCCATCGAAGGTCGCGAACGTGCCGTCGTCGTGGCTGAGCGCCTTGTGCAGCCCGAGCCGGGAGTAGAAGTCGATCATGGCGGCCGGATCGGGCGAGAAGCGGATCGGCCGGATGGCGTACGCGAGAGTCATCGGGATTCCTTCCTGGACAGGTACTCGGTGAGGGCCGTCTCGACCACCGCGGACAAGCTGCGACCCTCGTCGACCGCCCGGTGCTTGAACGACGTCACCAGGGCGGGTGGCAGGTAGACGTTGAACTGGACCTTCGGTGTCGCCTTGTCGATCATACTAGAATGCTAGCATTCTATCACCAGGGCAAGGAGTCACCGGCCGTCAGCTGCCGGAGCGTTCCCGAGCCGCCAGCAGCTGTTCGCGGAGGATGTCGGCGTGGCCGCCGTGCTGAGCGAGCTCACGGAGCACCTGCAGGTGGACCCAGCGCACGGTCATCGCGCCCAGCCGATGGCCGGTCACCACCTCGTCGAGGTCGTGCCACGCGGACACCTCACGCGCGGCGGCGCACGCCCGGTCGTAGCCGGCGAGCACCGACTCGATCGTGTCCGAATCGGCGACGTCGAAGGAGTCCTCGGCGTCGGCAGGCAGTCCGAGACGAGTCCTCGGGGTGCCGGTGATCGCCTCGTCGTACCAGACCAGCTGGAGGAACGTCGCGTGCTTGATCAACCCGAGCAGCGTCGTCTTGGACGGAACGAGTCGCGCTCGCACCTCGTTCTCGGTCAGCCCGTCGAGGCTCGTCCGCAGGATCGCGCGATGAGCATCGAGGAAGACCTGGAGCTGTGCGGCCTCCGCCAGCGTCCGTTCGGCGAGCACGCGGTCGATCGGGGATCCCGAAGTCGTCATGGTGGATTGTCTCCCCCGGCGACGACGCCCCGGTGAACGGCGAGGACCCCGCACCGTGTGGAGGACTCACGCGAGCCCGATCCCGCGGGCTCAGGCTCGCTGGGCGTCGGCCAGCTCCGCGGCGAGCTCGGCGTTGGTGGTCGCGAACTCACGCCACGCCGGTGGCGTGAGCCGTGCCAGCGACCGGCCCCGGTCCTCGCCGACCCGACGGAGGGACCACCGGTCGATCCGGTGGTCCGTACCGGAGAAGCTCACCAGTGTTCCCGCCGCCCAGCCGTGGACGATCAGGTCGGGCGGATGCGCTGCCGTCACCCGCTGGGGCGACACCAGCCAGGCGACCGCTCCCAGCTCACCTTGGATCTGCTGGGCGGTCTCGAACATCAGCCCGCTGACGGCCTCGTCGCGAGCGGCCAGCAAACGAGCTGTCACCCGGTCGAGGGCGAGTGGATCGCGACTCAGGAGCTGAACGACGTCGGCGAGCAGGCGCTCCCGGTCGCCGGCTCCCAGACCGCGGGCTTCGGCCATCGCCAACGCGGTCCCCGAGCTTCGCGTACCGGTGAGATGCAGGGGCCACACCCGCAGGATGCCCCGCAGGGCAGCCCGGGATCGCTCGCCTCCCAGATACGGACCGAAGGTGGGTCGATCGGCCTCCGGCTCGTGGGTGAGTCGTAGCCCCGGGCGATCCGAGCTCGTGTCGACGACCAGCCAGCGCGGCACTTCGGCCCCGCCCGCAGCGCGGTTCCAGCGAGGCTTCGAGCGCTCCAGCAGGTTGCGCTCAAGCCAGGAGGCCTCGTGGACCGAGGCGCAGGCCACCGCTTCGATCCTGGCGATCTGGCGAACCATCCGACGCAGGTGGCGTCGTCCCGCGAGGTCGCCCCAGTACGAGCGAGTCCGACTACGCAGGTCGGTCGCCCGACCGATGTACATCACCCTGCCTGCGACGTCACGAAACCGGTAGACGCCCGGCTGCCGCGGCAGCACCGCGCAGGCGTCCCGGGCGTGGGGCCGGGTTGCGGGTTCGTCGTCGGGCGCCGCGATGCGCATCGTCTCAGAACAGGACCGGCAGACTCGCCAGCCGCGATGCCGCCACTCCGAGCGTGGCCAGCGATGCGGCGAGCAGCAGCACGCGGGCCGCCCGGTAGCGGAAGGTCGAGACCACTCCGGAGAAGAACAGGGCCACCGCCAGCAGGATCGTCACCGACACGTACGCGGACGCCGTCGTCCCCGCCTCCTCACTCTTCCGGGAGATCTCGGCCGACGCCGCGACGCTCTTCTCGTAGGGGGCCAGCTGGGTCGCCAGGTACTCGGGATCCTGGCCGAGCGGGACGGGTGCCCGGCCGGCCCGCACCTGCGCCTCCCAGCGGTTCAGGGTCGGCAGGAAGTCCGGCCGGATGACGCTCTCCCGGTAGAAGGCGCGTAGCCGGGTGTTGCCGTCGGACACGGCCTGGGCGTACTGCGCCACGGTCATGCTGTCGTACGCGATGGTCTGCGTGGCCAGTCCGAACAGCCGCGCGTTCTCGACACTCTGCTGGGCCGCCTGCCGGCCGAGATCCGAGCTCTCACCGCCCCACTGGGTGGCCTCGTAGGCACACCAGGCCGTCCCCAGGGTGGAGAGCCCCAGCAGCAGGACGGCGATCAGCTCGATCAGCTTGTCGGCCCCGGGTAGCTGGATCGGACCGTCCGTGGACTGCTCGCTCGACGACGTGATGCTCATCCGCGCGACTCGCTGCCACGGCGCTGCTCGTCATCGACCGGCCCCGGGGTCACACCGGGTCCGACGTCTGCTCCCGGCGCGGCTCCGGCTACCCGGGGGCCACCCTGGAGCCCGACGTTGAGGATCTCGCGGCGGGCGATCAGCTCCCGCCACAGGTCGGTCTCCCGATAGCGCCACGGATCGCCGTCGACGGCGACCAGCTCGGCGTCGTGCGTCGCCTGCGCGAGCCGCACCGCGGCCATCGCCTGCTCGTAGTCGAGCTCGTGCGGGGCACGACTGACGGCCTGGATCACCTCACCCGTACGACCGAGGTCGATCCCGCCGAACACGAAGGACACGAGCTCGAACCCGTCGTCGGCCAGCGCGCTGACGAGCTGGTCGGTCACCGCTGACTGGGTGGTCTCGCGGGGCTCTCCGAGGAGGTCGGCAACTCCGATGCCCGTCCGTCCGAGGGCGGTGGAGATCACCAGGGCGCTCTGGTCCCGCACGATGCCGAAGATCCCGTCCGGTCCGAAGCGCTCGTGCACCAGCCGCAGCTCGTCGGGCCGCAGTCGGAATCGCAGGGTGTAGCCCACAGTGGCCTGCACCCGATCCCCCAGGACGATCGGCACCGGTGCGCCCACGCAGTCGAGTCCCGATCGGTCGGCGGGGTCGGGCTCGCCGCCGGCGCGAAAGCTGAGCTCTACGGAGGGGTAGGTGACGATCATCCGACGGCGCAACGCGAAGAGAAAGTGCAGGCCGGGCGGCAGCGTGGTGTCGGTCGGCCTCCCGCGAACCAGCAGCAGGGCGTTCCTGCCCGTCGGCACCCGGACGAAGGAAGCACTCAACACCAGCCAGACCAGCAGGCCGAGAGCGGGAATGAGCAGGATCGCCAGGATGATCCAGCCGATGGTCGTCATAGGCACACCCTCTCGTCCACCCGTCCGGCGCGCCAGGCCGGGGCATGGTTTCACCCGAACCGTATGACCCTGCTCCGCGCGGGCGACGGTCGGCCCAGCAGAATGCTCCTTCACAGGAGACCCGCACGTCTGACGGATCCGTCGACGGCCAGGAGGAGCGAGTGTGAGTGCCACCGAGTTCACCGCCAGGGCCAGGCGCCGAGAGCGCGTGGTGGGCTACTGGATGACCTTGGACAGTCCGGGCCTGGCCGAACGGTTGGCGGGCGTCGGTTTCGACTACGTGGTGCTGGACGCCCAGCACGGTGAGCTGGACGGGCGGGCGCAGGCGGCCGCGCTGATCGCGATCGACGCCGCTTCGGGCGCGAGTGGTCTGGTCCGGGTGGAGGCCAATCAGGCCACCCCGATCGGTCGTGCCCTGGACTCCGGCGCAGCCGGCGTGATCGTGCCGCTGGTCAACTCGGCTGCCGACGCGGCCGCAGCGGTGGCGTCGAGCCGCTATCCCCCGGCGGGCATCCGATCGTTCGGACCGCTGCGGTCCGACCTGCGGATCGGCCCGGCTCCGGCCGAGGTCAACGCCACGATCCTGGTGCTGGCCATGATCGAGACGGCGGCCGGGCTCGCGGTCGTGGAAGACATCGCCGCCACCCCAGGGCTGGACGGGCTGTACATCGGGCCGGCCGATCTGTCGCTCGGGGTAGGTGCGTCGTATCCCGGCGATCCGGCCGCGGCGCAGGCCCTGGACGCCGCCCTGGCGCGGATCCGGGCAGCCTGCGAGGCCAGCGGCATCATCGCCGGTGTCCACACCCCGAGCGGGGAGGTGGCCGCGCAGCGGCTTGCCGAAGGGTTCACCTTCGTCACCGTCGCCCATGACGCCGGGCACCTGGTGGCCGCCGCCAGGTCACACCTCGAGATCGCCCGAGGTTGAGTCGAGGATCCGCCGTCAGACGGTCGCCGTACGCTGCAGCGATGGCGACCAGACCTCGCTTCCCCACCGATCACGAGCCGACGATCGAGGTGCGCCCCGCGTACGGGCGATTCGACGACTTCGCCACCGTGGTCGGAACCCAACGGCCCGACGCCGGCGGGTGCTGGTGCATGTCGTACCGGGACAGCCGGGTGAGCAACGCCGAACGACCCGGTTACATGCGGACCGAGTGCGAGAACGAGCCAGGCCCGGGCGTGCTGGTCTACGTCGACGACGAGGTCGCCGGCTGGTGCTCCGTCGCACCTCGGAGCAGCTACCGGCGGCTGCTGGGCTCCCGCACGATCCCCATCCTGGACGACGCCGACGCATGGCCCGCGGTCTGCTTCGTGGTCCGGGCCGGTTTCCGCAAGCACGGGCTGATGCACCACCTGCTGAGCGGGGCGGTCGAGCACGCCAGGGTCCACGGTGCCCAGGTGGTCGAGGGGTACCCAGTGGAGAGCGGCGGCAGCCGCGTGGACGTCATCTCCGGCTACGTCGGGTCGGTCGAGCTGTTCGAGGAAGCCGGATTCGAACGAGCATCGGCGACCACGGGCCGGAGCGGCGGCCGGTCGCGCTGGGTGATGCGCCTGGACCTGCGCTGACCCTGGCGGTTGTCAGAGGGCCCGGCCAGGATGCTCCCATGACCGTATCTGATGGTCGCGCTCCGCGCTCCGCGGTCCTGAGCTGCGCGGTGTCTCGCTCGTTCGTCACGATTCCGGACGACGAAGAACGTGTCGCCCAGAATCGCTCCTGCACTCCCGAGAGGCTTCGCTCATGACCGACACTCTCCGCCTCGGCATCACCTACGTCCCCTACCTGCACCCCGAGCACCTTCGTGATCTCGCGCAAGCGGCGCAGGAGTGCGGCCTGGACGACCTGTGGGTCTGGGAGGACTGCTTCAAGCAGAGCGGAGTCGCAGCCGCGGCGGCCGCCCTGGCCTGGACCGACACCGTCCGAGTGGGCATCGGGTTGCTGCCCGTGCCGCTGCGCAACGTCGCGCTCACCGCCATGGAGATCGCGACCCTGAGCCGACTGTTCCCCGGGCGGCTGCTGCCGGGCATCGGACACGGGGTGCAGCCCTGGATGGCGCAGGTGGGCGGTCGGGTGGCCTCACCGTTGACGCTGCTGCGTGAGTACGCGACGTCGCTCCGGAGTCTGCTGGCCGGCGAAGAGGTCAGTGTCGACGGTCGCTACGTCCACCTGGACGCGGTCACCCTGGACTGGCCGCCGGCCGATCCACCGGCCCTGGCCATGGGAGGTGACGGTCCCAAGTCGGTCGCGTTGGCCGGCGAGCTCGCCGACGTGTACCTGTTGAGCGCAGCCCGCACCGACGCCGAGATCGCGACGGCGTACGAGATCTTGACCACGACCCGGCAGCGTCACCGGCCCGCAGCCGCGGCGCCGCCGATGGTGAGTGCGCCGATCACCGCGACCGGACCGGGTGCCCGCGACCGGGTCGACGCCGAGATCCCGTTCTGGGGGAAGGAAGCCGATCCGGGCATCGGCTCCGCCGGGGACGCCGAGCAGGTCGCCGCCGACTTCCGCCGGTTGGCGGGTCTGGGAGTGACCACGATCGCGGTCCAGCCCACCCGAGATGAGCCCGACCTGCTCGGCCTGGTCGAGTTCCTCGGCCGCGAGGTGAAGCCCCTGCTCGCCGGCGGCTGACTCACACCGCAGTCCGGTGGGCTGAGCTGTGTCATGCGAGCTGCCGGGTCAGCTGACGTCCACGGTGATCGTGTGCCAGCCGGTGGCCCCGTCGGGAGCAGGTGCCGCCAGGTCGGCGGTCTGCACGGCGCCGTCGGCGTTGGTGGCTCGGACGGCGACATCGTGGCTGCCCGCCGTCGCGTCCCAGCGGTAACGCCACTGCACCCAGGTGTCCGGCCCGGTCACGTCGGCCAGCTCCGCCTCCCGCCAGTCTCCGTCGATGCCGACCTCTACCTTGGCGATGCCGGTGTGCTGGTCCCAAGCCACACCGGCCACGACCACCGAACCGGCTGTCGCGGATCGCTTGCGCGGCACGTCGATGCGGGATCCGGTCTTGATCGGGCCCTGCGCCGACCAGCCGAGCGGGGTCCAGTAGCCCTGGTCCTCGGCGAACGTGGTGACCTTCAGCGTGCGCACCCACTTGGTGGCCGAGACGTAGCCGTACAGGCCGGGCACGACCATCCGGACGGGATAGCCGTGCTCGATCGGCAGCGCCTCCCCGTTCATCCCCACCGCCAGCAGGGCGAGCCGGTCGGGGTCGGTCAGCGCCGTCAACGGGGTGCCCGCAGTCCAGCCGTCCTCGCTGGTGGAGAGCACCATGTCGGCCCCCGCCTGTGGACCGGCCTCGGCCAGCAGCTGGCGGATCGGGTAGCCGAGCCAGACGGCGTTGCCGATCAGGTCTCCGCCCACCTCGTTGGAGACGCAGGTGAGTGTCGCGACGTGCTCGACGAGAGGTTTCGCGATCAGGTCGGCGAAGGTGATCGTCACCTCGCGATCGACCATTCCCGTGATCGTCAGGGACCAGTCGTCGGCGGCCAGGATCGGCACCTGCAGCGCGGTGTCGATGCGATAGAAGTCGGCGTTCGGTGTCACGTACGGTGACAGCCCGTCCTCGCCCAGCTCGGCACCGGCGGGAATCGGGTCGCGACGGGTCGGGGTCGGCAGCCGGAACCGCGAACGGGCGTCCTCGACAGCGCCGGCGGTGGCCACCAGGATGCGACCCGCCACGGCGCCGACCGTCGCGGCGGCGGCGGCGACACCGGTCCAGATCAGGAAGGTGCGCCGGGCCAGGACCGCGGTCTCCGGATCGGGCCCGGTGGCCGCCGCCGACCAGCGACAGAGCCGGGCCACCAGCAGGCGGAGCAGCAGATAGCCGGCGAACAGACCGAGAACCGTCGGCACGACCGCCCGGACCGAGGACTGGCCGCCGGTCAGCACGGCGATCAACCCGACCGCGGCGATCGCCGCGAACACCAGCCCGCCACCGTACTCCCGGCGCTGCTCCCAGCGACCGGCCAGCCCGCACAGCGCCAGCACCCCGAGCACGATGATCACCAGCAGCACGGGCTTGTCAGCCGTGCCGAGCGTTTCCTTGCCCCAGTTGACCAGTCCCGCCGGGAGCAGGTTGATGATCATGGAACCGACGGCAGGCACCGGCGCGCCACCCGGAGCGATCGCGAACGCGACCAGGTCAGCCACCGCGATCCCGGCGATGCCGCCCACCACCCCGCACAGCCAGGCCCAGCGATCGCTGGGGGCGAGCCGCGGGTCGGGACCGGCGGTGGGTGGTGATTCGGCGCGGGGCGCCGTCTGCGTCATGCGCCCATCCTGCGTCGCGACAGCCGGTTCCACAACGTCAGCACCGAAGCCACTCGCCCAGACCATCGGTCAGGCGTGGGCGGTCTCTGCTGGAGCTCGGATCAGGCGGCGTCCGACGGCGGGCCGTGCTTCAGCTGCTCGATCTCCTGCTCAGCCGCCTTCCGGCGGATCTCGGCATCGACCTGCGCGAGGCGGTGACGCGCGGCCTGGAGCTCCCGCTGCAGGTCCTCGGTGTCCGGTCCCTGCTTCTTGCGCTTCCACCACCCCATGGGCTTCAGTATGGCTGGATTGCGCGTACGGCTGGCTCCGTCACGGCGCTCTCACCGGGCCGTCTTGAAGGAGCTTCGCATGACAGATCCTCAACCCCTGGACATCACGTTCACGGCACGACTCGGCAAGGTGCGTCCGGGCGACACCTGGACGTGCGTCCAGCTGCCGGACTCCGCACAGATCTTCGGAACTCGCGGTCTGGTCAAGGTCTCGGGGACGATCGACGGGCATCCCTTCACGGGGGCGTTCATGGCCCTGGGAGACGGCACCCACAAGCTGCCCGTCGCCGCTCCGATCCGCAAGGCCATCCAGAAGTCCGACGGCGACGCCGTGGACATCCACCTCACCCGACGGTTGAACTGACCCGAGCCCGCGCTGCGGTCGGGGATCGCCCGCCGCGGGATCGGTGCGTCGCTGAACCGTACGGATGGAAGGCTGGCCCGATGGCTCTGGCTCGACGCTTCAATCCCCCACCGAACTGGCCCGCCGCGCCGGCTGGCTGGGTGCCGCCGCCCGGTTGGCAGCCCGATCCCAGCTGGGGACCACCGCCGCCGGAGTGGCCGCTGTGGGTCACCTATCGGGCCAACCCGCGCGCGTTCGCCTGGTCGTTCGCCTTCGCCGGCGCCTACTACCTGCTGATCCTGATCGTCGCGCTGATCGGCACCGGTGGCCACGTGCACCCGGAGACCGCGGGTTACGTCCTCTTCCCGTTCCTGATGGCGGGACTGATCACCGGCTTGATCGCCCGCGCCCGGCCGGTGCGGTGGGGAGTCTGGCTGTACCCGTTGGTCGTGTTCGGCATCGCGCTGGCCTTCAGCGCGGTCAGCAACGTAGGGCGGATGTCGGGCGGCTGACCGCCACCCCGGCGCTGCTCAGGTGGTCTCGAGAGCGGCGGCTCGGGTCAGGAAGATCGAGCGCTCGCCCTGGTTGTGGGTGAGCTCCGCCGCCCGCCGGTACGCGGCGGCCGCTTCGGCCGATCGGCCCTCGCGCTCGAGCAGGTCGGCCCGGACAGCCGACAGCTGCGGGTAGCTCGCCAGGTCACCCGCCGCGGTGATCTCGTCGACGATCGCCCGACCGGCGGCGGGACCGTGGGACCGGCCGACGGCAACGGCCCGATTGAGCTCGACGATCGGCGAGGGCGCCACGTGCGCCAGCACCGTGTAGAGCGCCGTGACCCGGTTCCAGTCGGTCTCGTCGTCCGACGCCGCTTGCGCGTGGCAGGCGGCGATCGACGCCTGCAGCGCGTACGGGCGCAGCGCCCCGCCGAGAGCGATCGCTCGGTCGAGCGCGGTGATTCCCTGGCGGATCAGGAGCCGGTCCCAGCGTCGCCGGTCCTGGTCGGCGAGCAGCAGGGGCCGGCCCGCCGCATCGATCCGGGCCGGCAGTCGGGAGCCGTGCAGCTGCATCAGGGCCGACAGGCCGTGCAGCTCGGACTCCCCGGGCAGCAGCGACGTCAGGATCCGGCCGAGCCGGATGGCCTCGGAGCACAGATCGGGCCGGGTCCAGTCGGCGCCGGCCGTGGCGGCGTACCCCTCGTTGAAGATCAGGTAGACGACCTCGCTGACCGCCACGACCCGCGCCGGCAGCTGGCCAGGCGCCGGAAGCTCCAACTCGGCCGAGGCGTCGCGCAGGGTCCGCTTGGCCCGGGAGATCCGCTGCGCGACGGTCGCCTCGGACACCAGGAACGCCCGGGCGATCTCCGCACTGGACAGCCCACCGAACAGACGCAGGGTCAGTGCCACCTGCGACTCGCGGGTGAGCGCCGGATGACAGGTGAGGAAGATCAGCTGCAGCAGGTCGTCGGTCACCGGGTGGGCGAGGACCTCGTCGCTCGGGTCGGGGGTGGCTCGTCGCTCGTCCTCGAGCCCGGCCCGTTCGATGACCACCGCGGTCCGTCGGCGGCGGCGGATCACGTCGATGGCTCGGTGCTTGGCGGTGGCGCGGAGCCAGGGAGCGGGGTCTCGGGGCATGCCGTCCCTCCTCCACTGCTCGAGCGCGATCACCGAGACGTCCTGCACGATGTCCTCCGCGGTACCCAGGTCACCGACCATCCGCGTCACCATCGCCACCAGGGCGGGGAACTCCATCCGCCAGACCGTGTCCAGCCGGCGGTGGAGATCATCGACATCCATCCGTACGGCTCAGGCCTCGCCGGCGCCCGTCGGCGGGGCGAACAACGCCAGCACCTGCGCCTCGCCCTCGTAGCCGGCCCAGAGATCGCGGTGCAGGCGCAGGAACC
Organism: uncultured Actinomycetota bacterium; assembly: GCA_963696135.1. Taxonomy (GTDB): domain Bacteria; phylum Actinomycetota; class Actinomycetes; order Propionibacteriales; family Propionibacteriaceae; genus Microlunatus. The sequence goes on along the minus strand of CAVOJH010000021.1, from coordinate 740,143 downwards.
GTTCGGTCCACTCGACCGCCTCCGCCCGGGTACGGGTCTCGTACAGCGCGTAGCTGACGATCTCCTTGGACTCCGCGAACGGTCCGTCGGAGACGTGGATGTCGCCGTGGCGGAGAGCGACCAGCGCGCCCTCGCTGGACGGCAGCAGACCTGACTGGTCGAGCAGCACGCCGGCTGCGGCGGCCTCGGCGCCGAGCTGCAGGATCGCCTGGAACAAGTCGGGTGGGGGCGGGGTGTCGGGGGTGGCGGTGGCGCTGAGCAGGACGAGGTGACGCATGATGATCTCCTTCTGGGATGGCGTTCTGAGCGTACGAGGTGGGCGGTTCGGTCAGCGGGTGGCGCGCAGCAGGTGCAGAGCGAAGGTGGTGAACCAGGTCCAGATGATCAGCACGGCCGCCACGAAGATCACGATGGTCGTCCGGCTGCCAGCTCCGGAGGCGATGCCCACGAACGCACCCAGGAACACGATCCCGGCGCCGGCGGTCCAGATGGCCCAGGCCCGGTTGGTGGGTGCGAACCGGCGGGCCAGCAGCAGGCAGGCCGCGGTCAGGCAGACGAAGCCGACGGCACCGGCCATCAGGTGAACCATCCCGTGGCCGCTGACCGTGGTGGTGGCCGGCGTGCCGACGGGGAAGCCTGCGACCGGATCGGCCCGGAAGATCCCGGCCGCGACCAGGCTGATGCCGTACAGGGCGATCAACCGAGGCGCCCAGCGGCTGGCTCGACCCTCGGCCAGGACGCGCCGCAGGCCGACCGCGAAGGCGATGACCAGCACACCCGTGACGATCAGGTTGGTCACCTGGATCCAGCCGAGCTCGCCGTTGGCCAGGACGCTCCAGGGGTGGCGGGTCAGGTCGAAACCCTGTCGGGTGAGCGCCTGAGCGAGGGCGACGCCGACGTAGAGGGGGCCGGCCACGACCCCGGCGGCGATCAGTGCCGCGGTGCCGGGGCGGGTCGCCGGGCCGGTTGAACGGGTCTGGGAGGTGATGGTCGCCATGGTCGACTCCTGGGTGCTGTGGCGCTCCGGATGAGCGCCGTCACCTGTCTCTCGAACGGGCACCGGCGTTCTCGACATGGTCGAGCACGATTCTCTCCGGACATTTCCGGGGATTAGGTTGGACGGCGTGCCGTACGACGTCCAGGGGGTGCTGTTCGACCTCGATGACACGTTGCTCGATCACTCGGCCGCCGCGGCGGCCGCGATCCGGCAGCTGGTCCGGTCGGTGCCCGACTGGACCGACGACGACACCGCCACGGTGAGTCGCTGGCGAGACCTGGAGACCGAGCACTTCGCTCGGTACTCCGCGGGCGAGATCAGCATGATCGACCAGCGGCGCGCCCGGATCCGATCTTTCCTGGCCCTGGCGGATGCGCCCGATGACGTGCTCGACGGCTGGTTCGACGTCTACCGGGACACCTACCGGCAGCACTGGCGACCGATCCCCGGCGCACCCGAGGTCGTCATCGGTCTGCTCGAGGCGGGCTACCGCGTCGGTGTGCTGACCAACGGTCAGGGTGCCCAGCAGCGGGCGAAGCTCGCCGCCATCGGCCTGACGGATGCCCGGCTCGTGGTCTGCGTGTCCGAGGAGCTGCCCGCGGCGAAGCCGGCGCCCGCGGCGTACGAGGCCGCCTGCTCCGCCCTCGGGTTGGCTCCGGACCAGGTGCTGATGGTGGGCGACCACCGGACGAACGACGTGGACGGGGCCCGCGCGGCCGGTCTGCACGCCGTGCACGTCAGCGCGAATGCGGCACGACGCCCGACCTCCGACCATCCCGAGGTGGTCGAGACCGTTGCCAGCGTCACCGACCTCCGGCTCTGACTCGTCCGGTTCCGCGCGTGCGACCGGGGTCGAATGCCGATCAGACCGTAGGCCGATGACCGATCGCCCGCACCCACCTAGGCTGACGCGGTCATGACTACGCCCGCCCTGCCGTTCGTCCGCGATCCGCGCTGGGTGTTCGACTTCTTGCTCGCCGCGGTCGTCACCGTGCTGTGCGCCGTGACGGTCGGCTCGGAGGGCGGGGAGGCGCAGGTGCTGTCCTACGTCTTGACCTCGTCGCTGTTGCTCCGCCGCAGTCACCCGATGCTCGCCCTCGGGGTGGCGACCGTTGCGAGTCTCGGCCTGGCGTTCTCCTGGCCGAGCCCGACCCTGAGCATCGTGGTCGTCCCGATGATCGTGTACGCGGTCGCCCGCTACGGCAAGCCGGGTGGCGGCACGGCGGCGCTGTGGATCGGACTGGCCGGCGCCGTCATCGGCCCCGCCCGATGGACCGGGATCAGCGGGGCCACCGCCCCGGCGTTCGCCGTCACCGCCACCGCCTGCGCCGCCATCGTGGCCGGCGCGTACCTGCTCGGTCGCCGGCTCCGCGAGCGCCTGGAGGCGACCGAGCAGCAGAGCCGGGCGGCGACCGAGCGCAGACGGCTCCAGGAGTCCGAGCAGGAGCAGCGTGCCCGCGCCGTCGCGATCGACGAGCGCAGTCGCATCGCCCGCGAGCTGCACGACATCGTCGCGCACTCCCTGTCGGTGATCGTGGTGCAGGCCGAAGGTGGTCGGGCCGTCGTGCTCAAGAAGCCGGAGGTGGGTGCGCAGGTGCTGGACACGATCGCCGAGACCGGGCGGACCTCGCTCACCGAGATGCGCCGCATCGTCGACCTGCTGCGCGGCGGTGAGTCCGACCCGAGCTATCTGCCCTCCCCCGGCGTCGGGGACATCGCCGAGCTGGTGACGCGCTCAGGTGACCGGTTCGAGCTGACCACCTTCGGGACGCCGCCGCCGGTGCCTCCAGCGCTCGGCCTCACCGCCTACCGAGTGGTCCAGGAGTCGATCACCAACGTGCTCAAGCACGCCGGTCCGCGCGCCGCCGCGCGGGTCACGGTCGCCTACACCCCGCAGACGATCGAGATCGAGGTGACCGACGACGGACGGGGCGCGGCGGCGGATGACGCCACCGACTCGCCCGTCGTGGGTCACGGGTTGCGAGGGATGGGCGAGCGGGTCGCCCTGCTGCACGGCACTCTGGACGCCCGGCCGCGACCGGGCGGCGGGTTCACCGTCCGGGTCTCGATCCCGCTGGACGTCTCCGCCCCAGCCCCCCACGGTGCCCGGCGGAGCGGTTCATGATCACGGTCTTCCTGGTCGACGACCAGGCGCTCGTCCGCGGCGGGTTCCGGATGTTGATCGAGGCCGAGGACGACCTCGAGGTGATCGGTGAGGCCGGTGACGGCCAGCAGGCCCTCGACATCTTGGCCCGCACCGCCGCAGACGTCGTGTTGATGGACATCCGGATGCCGACGATGGACGGGGTCGAGGCAACTCGCCGGCTGACCGCCCGACCCCGGCCACCGAAGATCTTGATCTTGACCACCTTCGACCTGGACGAGTACGTCTACGCCGGGTTGCGGGCCGGGGCCAGTGGCTTCCTGCTCAAGGACGCACGTCCGGCAGAGCTCCTCTCGGCCGTCCGCAGCGTCGCCGCCGGTGACGCCGTGGTGGCGCCGAGTGCGACCCGCCGACTGTTGGACCACGTCCTGCCGTCGCTACCCACAGCGGCCGGGGTGGGTGGACCGGATCCGCGCCTCGCCGTGCTCACCGAGCGGGAGATCGAGGTTCTGGTCGAGATCGCCGACGGGGCCTCCAACACCGAGATCGGTGAGCGCCTCTACCTGGCCGAGGGGACGGTGAAGACCCACATCGGCCGGCTGCTGTCGAAGCTCGCCATCCGTGATCGGGTCGGGCTGGTGCTGTTCGCGTACGAGACGGGTCTGGCACCGCGCTCGCGATGATCATGATCGGATCCGACCAGGGGATGATCGAGAACGACGGAACCGACGACCCCGCTCCGATGTGAGCGAGTCGGCCGGACACCAGGCTGGTGGCCATGACCACCATCGTGTCCCCCACCGAGACCTCGCAGCCACGCGCCACCATCGCGGTCAGCACCCTGAACCTGATCAAGACGTACGGTTCCGGACCACAGGCCGTCCGCGCGGTGGACGGCATCAGCGTGACCATCGCCACCGGCAGCTTCACCGCGATCATGGGTCCGTCGGGCTCCGGCAAGTCGACCCTGATGCACTGCATGGCGGGTCTGGACACGATCACAGACGGCCGGGTGTTCCTCGGTGGGCACGAGATCAGCCGGATGCGGGACACCGAGCTGACCCTGCTTCGCCGGACCCGCGTCGGCTTCGTCTTCCAGTCGTTCAACCTGCTGCCCACCCTGACCGCCCGGCAGAACATCCTGCTGCCGCTCGACCTCGCCGGCCGGGAGGTGGACGAGGACCGGCTGCGTCGGGTGTGCGCGTCGCTCGGACTCACGGACCGACTGCAGCACCGGCCCAGTGAGCTGTCCGGTGGCCAGCAGCAGCGCGTCGCGATCGCTCGAGCCCTGATCACCGAGCCGGCCGTGATCTTCGCCGACGAGCCGACCGGATCACTGGACTCCACCAACGGGCAGGCCCTGCTCTCGCAGCTGCGCGTGGCCAGCCGGGAGCTCGGTCAGACGATCGTGATGGTCACCCACGACGCCGGCGCCGCCGCGTACGCCGATCGCGCGTTGTTGATCAACGACGGCCGCCTGGTCGGCGATCTCGATCATCCGGATGCGGCGTCGATCCAGGTCGAGCTCACCCACGCGGGAGTCTGAGGTGCTGCACACCACCCTGGCCGAGGTCAGAGCGCACCCGACCCGGCTGCTCGGTGTCCTGCTGGCCGTCGCCTTGAGTGTGGGTTTCGTCGTCGCCAGTCTCGTCTTCGTCGACACCCAGTCCGCGGCGCTGCAACGTTCCGTCGCCAGCCGCACGGCCGGCAGCAGCGTCGTGGTGCAGCCGTCCGACGATCGCGACCTCACGTCGACCATCACGGGCACACCGGGGGTCGAGACCGTCGATCGCTCCCGGACCACGTTCCTGGACTTCAGCGCCGGAGCGCACCACGGTCTGCTGGAGCTCGGCTCGCTGCCCCAGGACCCGCGGCTGCAGTGGCTGACCCTGCAGCAGGGCGCTTGGCCGGCGCAGGCCGATCAGATCGCTCTCGGCCGGGCCGCCGCCGACCGGTCCCGAGTCCGGATCGGCGACACGGTCCGTGTGCAGGAGCCCGGCGTGGACGGTTCCGGGGGCGTGCGCGACCTGCGGATCGTCGGTCTGGTCGATGAGTCGGCCTCCCTGTTCTCCGATCTGCAGAGCAGCGGCGTCGTGACGGCGTCGTCGCCGTTGCTGGACACCGGCACGGTCGAGTACCTGGTCATCGCCCGGCCGGGCGTGGATCCCGACACCCTCGCGGCAACCTTGGCGCAGCGGCTTCCGCCCGAGACCCAGGTGCTCACCGCCACCGCCCTGGCCGCCCAGCGTCTCGACGGTCTGACCGGCGGCGTCGACGTGATCCGCTATCTCCTGCTGGGGTTCGGCAGCATCGCGGTTCTCGTCGGCGCCATGATCATCGGCAACATCTTCGGCATCGTGGTCGCCCAGCGTCGCCGACAGCTCGGTCTGCTGCGAGCGGTCGGGGCGACCCGCGCCCAGATCCGACGAGCGCTGCTGGTCGAGGCCATCGTCGTCGGTGTGCTCGGGGCCCTTCTGGGCGTGGGCCTGGGCATCGCGATCGCCGCTGCGGCCACGGTGATCTCCGGGTCGCTGTCGGCCGGTCTCGCGGTGCGACCGCTGCCGCTGGTGCTGGCGGCGGTCGCCGGGGTGACGGTCACGCTGGTGTCCGCGCTGGCCCCCGCCCGCCGGGCCATGGTGGTGAGTCCTCTGGACGCGCTCAGTCCGGTGGCCGACGCCACGACCGCCCGACGATCGGGTCTGATCCGGGCGATCATCGGCGGGACCCTGGGACTGATCGGTGCCGCGACCGTGCTCGGAGCCCTGCTCCGCGGCGGCAGCGGCACCTTGGTGCTCAGCGTGGCCGGGTCGGCGCTCCTCGCCGCCGCGGTGATCGGTCTCGCCCCCGTCTACCTACCGCCGGTGTTCCGGGGTGTGGCCAGGCTGCTGCAGGGAAGTCGCCCGAGTGTGCGGTTGGCCGCCGCGAACACCGTCCGCAACCCGGCCCGGGCGGCCGCGGTCTGTGCGTCGCTGATGCTGGGCGTCGGTCTCATCGTCACCCTGCAGGTCGGGGCGGCGAGCGTGCAGAGCAGCACCCAGGCCTCCGTACGCCACGAGTTCCCGATCGACGCGATCGTCCGGACCCCGTCGGGAGCCCTGCCCAGCGACGTCGTCACCGGTGTCCGTGAGCTCGACACCGTGCGCGCCGCCATCGCCGTGCCGTCCGCAGAGGCGACCGTCGGAGACGGGTCGGTCCGGCTGGACGGCCTGGGGCTCGACGCCGGTTCCGTCGTCGTCGCCGGACTCGACGTACTGGACAGCGGCACGGCGCTGGCCCACCCGTTCACCCTGGAGACGCTCGGCAAGTCCGACGGCGATCGGGTCACCGTCACGGTGGCCACCAGGTCCGAGACCTTCGTGCTCCGGGCCAGCGACGTCGCGGACGCCGGCTCGCTGGTGATCACCACCCAGGCCCTCGACCGGATCGCGCCCGACACCCCGGTGGCGGCCGTGTGGGCCGCGGCCCGGGCCGATGCCGATCCGGCGGAGGTGATGAGCTCCGTTCGCACGGTCGCGGCCGCCTATCCCCGCCTGGAGGTCGGTGGGTCGCTCGAGGAGGTGGCCGCCATCACCAGCGTGCTGCAGGTGCTGCTGGAGATCGCGACCGCGCTGACCGCGGTGGCCGTGGTGATCGCCCTCGTCGGCATGGGGAACTCCCTGGCGCTCTCGGTGATCGAACGGAGTCGCGAGTCCGCGCTGCTGCGGGCCCTCGGTCTGCAGCGCCGTCAGCTGCGCTGGATGCTCGCCGCCGAGGCCGTGCTGCTGGCCCTGATCGGTGCCGGAGTCGGCGTCCTGGCCGGGATCGGGTTCGGGATGATCGGGGCCGCCGCGATGGCCGCCGAGGGCGGGTTCGCCGAGACTCGGTTCGCCATCTCGGCGTCCCAGACGACGGTGGTCGTCGCGGTCGCCGTGCTCGCCGGTGCCCTGGCATCCGTGCTGCCCGGACGCCGGGCCGCCCGGGCACGTCCCGTCGAGGCCCTCGCCGAGGCGTGAGCCCTCGAAGGCCGGCCGTGCGGGTGGGTCAGCCGCTGACGGCGGTGAACTCGAACCCGTGCGGGGCGGCGATGTGGTCGATCGGCTCCTCGGTGAACCGGGCCGCGGTGGTCAGCAGCGGGTGCGCGAAGAAGGCCTCGGTGCCGATCGGGAAGCGGAGCGGCGCGCCGGTCTCCAGCCATGCGCTCGTGTGGATCATGGCGATCATCGGTCGCGGATCGCTGGTGGTGTTCGGCATCCCGGCGTGCCACAGCCGGATGTCGCGGATCAGCATGCTGCCGCGACGCATCGTCGGCTGGAAGGGCGGCACCACGGCGCGGCGGGCCGCGAGCAGCTCGCTGTCGATCGTGATGTCGTCGCCGACGCCGACACCGAGCTCGCGGTGGGTTCCCGGCCACAGCTCGGTGGCGCCGTTGGCCGGTGAGACGTCGACAGTGGCCACGTTGATCACCAGCTGGGCGGCCGGGTGCGCGACCTCCAGCACGTCCAACGGCCACAGCTGACCGACGTCGGCGTGCACCGGCTGCCGTTGATCACCGGGCAACGCGGTGTTCCCGCCGTACATGACGTTCTTCAGTCCCGGGCCGAGCAGAGCCGAGGTCACCGCGATCACGAAGGGGTTCAGCAGCACGTCGGCGAACAGGTAGGGCGGGAACGGCGGCGGGTCCTGCTGCAGGTTGCCGGCGTTCCAGTTGTACGGGGTGTCCGGTCGGGCCTGCAGGGCCGCGAGGTCGGTGATCATCCGCTCGTGCAGCAGATCGAGGTGGGCCGGATCCACCACGTCCGCGATCACCACCAAGCCGTCGGTCCGCAGTGCCTCGACGGCCGCGCGACGATTCTCGTCGGAGAGCACCCCGGTCGCCCGTTCCTGCTCGGACGGCTCGATCGTGATCATGGTCGAGCGCTCGTCGACGCGGTTCTGGTGTGCGAGCTGTTCGTCGGCGGGACCGCACCAGCCGTCCGCGCACACGTCGGCGTTCGCCGGATCACCGATCGTGATCAAGGGCCCGACCGTCGGCTGCCCGGTCACGCGACGTTCTGATCGGACTCGGTGCGGACCTGCTCCAGCACCTGTCGGAAGGTCGCCGTCTCCTGGGCACCCGAGACGCCGTACTTCTGGTCGAACACGAAGAACGGGACACCGTTGATGCCGTACGCCGCTGCCTGCGCCACGTCCGCCTTCACGTCCGCCAGGTAGCGGTGGTCGGTGAGGGCGGCCACGGCCTCGTCGCGGTCGAGCCCGACCTCGGCGGCCAGGTCGGCCAGGTCGTCGACCCGGCCGACGTGGCGACCCTCGACGAAGTAGGCGGCCAGCAATCGCTCCTTGAGCTCGGCCTGGCGACCGTGGGCCTTGGCCAGGTGCAGCAGCTCGTGCGCCAGCACCGTGTTGGTCTGGTGGATGGTCTCGTAGTGGTAGTCGAGTCCCACCGAGGAGGCGATGTCGACCACTCGGTCGATCATGGTCTGGGCCTGGGCCGGCGCGATGCCCTTGCGCTCGCTCAGGTAGTCCAGTGGCGAGCCGGCGAAGTCCACGGGCGTGTCGGGGGCCAGCTCGAACGAGTGATACTCCACCTCCACCTCGACGTCGGCGTCGGCGAGCGCGGCTTCGAACTTGCGCTTGCCGATGTAGCACCACGGGCACTGGATGTCGGACCAGATGTCGACCTTGATCGGATGGCTCACATCCGTGCTCAACGCCTGTGCCCCCGTCCGCCATTCCCGCAGTCGCCGCCGGGCTCGCCGAGGGCGGTCAGCCGGCGTCGACGATCTCGGCCTCGGCCGGCACCCACGCTCCGGGGCCAGACGGTCGGCGGAAGGCGATCGGGAGGCCGACGGCTGTCTCCCACGCCACCGAGTCCGTGGCCTGGAGGTGCACGTGGGGTTCGGTGCTGTTGCCCGAGTTGCCGCACTCCCCCACCGGCGCACCGAGGTCCAGCTCGTCCCCCAGCGCCACCTGTACCGAGCCGGCCCGCAGATGGGCCAGCAGGACGTAGGGGCCGGTCTGTCCGAGGCGGAGCACGACGTGGTTGCCCGCGATGGCCGCGGCACCGGCGCGGACCCGGGCGACCTGACCGAACGCGTACGGGATCTGGGCCGGCGTGGAGCGGCGGGCGACGTGGTCGACCTCGCCGTCGTGGGTGAGCACCACCGTCCCGGCCACCGGCGCCAGGATCGGCACCCCGAACCCGCGGAAGATCTCCGGCGGCTCGACCGACAGGACCGAGCGCCAGGACCTCGGCGCCGATCGGCCATCGTCAGCGACGGCCACGAAGTCGATCGCGTACGTCACTCCGAACCGGTGCGTGCCGTGACTCGGCACCCGTCGGGCCGGGCTGTTGCGGGCCTGCCAGCGGCCCCGGAACGGGAGGTCGAGCACTACCGGACCCGAGGTGTCCGGGTCGGCGTCGGGCGGCATCCGACCACCGTACGCCGACCCCGTGTCACCACGATGACGACCGTGAGGCAGGGATGTCGAGATCCGCTGGTCGGCTCCGACCTCGGGGTGTCAGGCTCATCCGGAGCCCGCGAGAACGAGGAGTCACCCGTGAAGTACGTGATCTTGATCCACAGCAACCCCCAGCCCTGGGGTCACCCCACCCAGCAGTTCACCGAGGAGGGGCGGACCCTCTCGTCCGAGCAGCACGCCGAGATGGACCGCGGGTTCGAGGCGTTGATGGAGGAGATCTCCGCGTCCGGCGAGTTCGTCACCGCCGAGGCCCTCGCCGACCCGGCGTCGTCCACCGTGTTCGGCTGGAGCCCGGAGGGCAACCTCGTCACCGAGGGCCCGTACGCCGAGACCAAGGAGCACCTGGCCGGCTTCTTCCTGATCGACTGCGCCACCCGGGAGCGGGCCGAGGAGATCGCGGCCCACTTCGCCCAGCCCGGCGGCACCGTCGAGCTGCGGCCGGCGATGTGGGCGGGTGGCGACGATCAGTGAGCCGTCGCCGATGAGCTCGGACCAGCTTCCCGAGGACCTGTGGCGGGCCCACGCGCCACAGGTCCTCGCGGCCCTGGTGCGGCGGTACGGCGACTTCGGCGCCGCCGAGGACGCGCTGCAGGAGGCCCTGCTGGCGGCGTACCAGCAGTGGCCGACCCAAGGCGTCCCCGACCGCCCGGACGCCTGGCTGACCACCGTGGCTTCCCGTCGGTTGATCGACCAGGTGCGGTCCGAGCGGGCCCGGACCGAGCGCGAGCGCGTCGACCAGCTGCGGACGCCTGCCGACCAGGCGACCTCCCCCGGCGCGGACGAGAGCGATCGGGCCGGCGTCGTCGACGACTCGGTCGCACTGCTGCTGCTGTGCTGTCACCCCGACCTGCCCCGACCCAGCCGGGTCGCCCTCACCCTGCGCGCCGTCGGCGGTCTGACCACCGCCCAGATCGCGCGGGCGTTCCTCGTCCCCGAAGCCACGATGGCGCAGCGGATCAGCCGGGCCAAGTCCCGGCTGCGCCGGCTCGCCGCCCCGTTCGCCACCCTCTCCGCCGGCGAGCTGCCCGACCGCGTGGTCTCGGTCGCCCAGGTCCTGTACGTGGTCTTCACCGAGGGCCACCTGAGCACCGCCGGTCGGGATCTGTACGACGTGTCCCTGACCGAGGAGGCGATCCGGTTGACGCGCTGGCTGCACGCCCGGCTCCCCGATGCCCCGGAGATCAGCGGGCTGCTGGCCCTGATGCTGCTGACCGACGCTCGGCGGGCATCCCGCCTCGACGCCGACGGTTCGCTGGTCCCGCTCGACCGGCAGGACCGGACCCGCTGGGACCACGGCCGGCTCCGTGAGGGCATCGCGGTGATCGAGAAGACGCTGCCGGTCGGGCCGGTCGGTCCGTACCAGCTTCAGGCCGCCATCGCCGCGGTGCACGCCGAGGCCCAGCGGGCCGAGGACACCGACTGGGCTCAGATCGAGGTGCTCTACTCGATGCTGGCGGAGCTGGCGCCCGGACCCGTGGTGACGCTGAACCACGCCGTCGCCGTGGCCATGGTGCACGGCCCGGAGGCCGGACTGCAGATGATCGCCCCGTTGGCCTCCACCCAGGAGCTGCAGCACAGCCACCGGCTGCCGGCGGTGCGGGCGCACCTGCTCGCCCTCGCCGGACGGCCGGCGGAGGCGCGGGTCGCGTACGCGGAGGCCGCACGGCTGGCGACCAGCATCCCCGAGCAGCGCTATCTCAACGAGCGGGCCGCGGAAACCTCATCCTGAGGCACCGGTTCGCGTCCGTCGGGTTGGCTCCTGGTAGACGCCGAGGACGTTGCCACCAGGGTCGCGGAACAGCGCGATGGTCTCCGTGCTGTGCCCGAGACGGGCCACGATGGTCCCGCCGGTCGCGACGATCCGCGCCACGGCCACCTCGGCATCGTCGACCATCACGTAGGTGGTGATGCCGGACCGGTCCTGCGGACGGCGGCCGGTGACGAAGGCGCCGCTCACCTCGCCCCCGTCGTCGAACGCGAGGGCGCCGTCCCCGCGTTCGCGGATCCGCCAGGTGGTCGTCGCGCTCCGACGCCGCGGTCTGCCGCGTTGGCTCTGCCTGCTGGGATTTCTGGCCGCGGTGTTGATCGCCACGGGCGTGCTGGTTCCGGTGCTGGAGGCTGGTCGTCGCGGTGATCTTGATCCGCACGCCCCGTACCGCCTCGGTGGTATCAGACTGCCTTCAACAGATTCCTTAGCGGCAACTGTTTCCAGCTGCGGGGAGTCTCATGATGGTCGCTCGACAAGCCTTCACCGCTCTCGGCGGGGGTCTCCTCGCCGCCATGGCGCTCGGGCCCCTGGCACTCGTCTCCCCCGCGTACGCCGCCGCCGACGGCTGTACCGCCGGCATGCGATCCGACTTCAACGGCGACGGTCGCTCCGACACCGCCGTGGCCGACCCGTACGCCACTGTCGGCGGGCAGTCGCAAGCCGGGCGAGTGATCATCCTGTACGGCGACGCCGACGGCCGGATCGGCGAGGGGAGTCGCGGAGTCGTGTCCCAAGGCAGCACCGACAAGGTAGGCGGTGTCGCCGAGACGGGTGACCGCTTCGGTTCCGCCCTCGCGGTCGCCGACCTCGACTGCGACGGGTTCACGGACCTGGTCGTGGGCACACCGCTCGAGGACATCAACGGCCAGGCCGACTCCGGCTACGTGCAGATCATCTGGGGCGCCGCGGCCGGCCTGGGCGCCGGCGACAACTCACGTCAGATCACCCAGAGCGACTTCCCGAACGCCGACATCACCGCCGGTGACCAGTTCGGGTTCGCCCTGGATGCCCTGGAGGACGTCGGGCAAGGCGGTACGCCGGCACCGGACGCTTTCGCCCTCGCCATCGGCGTGCCTGGTGGCAACATCGGCGGTCTGAACAACTCCGGGTGGGTCGGCATGCTGCACGCCCTGGACGGCGGCAACGTCGCCACCGCGATCCACCAGAACTCCACCGGGGTGCCCGGCTCGGCGGAGGCCGGGGACCGGTTCGGTGCCGCTGTCTCGATCGCCCAGCTGCTGAGCTCCGGCGGCGCTGCGAGCACCACCGTCGATCTGGTGGTCGGCGTGCCCAACGAGGACATCGGCTCGGTCGCCGACGCCGGCGCGATCTCGGTGATCAAGGACGTCTACGACGAGGAGTTCCCGGGTAGTCAGGACTTCCACCAGGACTCGCCGGGCGTCCCGGGCACGGCCGAGGCCGGCGACCAGTTCGGCCGCAGCCTGGACACCGTCCGGGTGGCCGGCACCACCCGGCTGGCCGTCGGCGTTCCCGGCGAGGACGTGGGCAGCGACAGCAACGCGGGGGCCGTGCAGCTGTTCAGCTCCAACAACGTCACCATCACTCCCGGTGTGAACCTCACCCAGGACACCGCCGGCGTCGGCGGGGCCGCCGAGCCGGGCGACCTGTTCGGTGACCAGCTGGCTTTCGCCGCTCCCGGCCTCGGCGACGTCACCACCAGACTCGCGGTCAGTGTCCCGTCCGAGGACGGGACCGCCGCCAACCAGGGCATGGTCCAGGTGTTCCCCGTCACGGACCTCGATGCCGAGACCGGCTACACCCAAGACAGCGCAGGCGTGCCGGGCACGGCGCAGGCCGGTGACCAGTTCGGCCGGACGCTGGCCTTCGTCAGCGGCGCGACCGAGCGGGCCTGGCTCATCGGCGTGCCGGACGACGTGACCAACGCCTCCGGCATGGTGAACGTGATCCCCCTGGGTGGCGGTGCACCGCGCTCCTGGGCGCCGGGTGCCGGCGGGGTTCCGCTCGGTGGAGCCAGCCGGTTCGGTGGGACAGTGGCGAGTGTGCACGGCGGCACCACCTGAGGAGGTCCGGGGTCGATCGTGTCGGCGGCGATCCAGATCGATTCAGGCGATTCGGAGAGGCCCCAGAGCACCACGAAACAGGATGTCTGAGGCTGCCAGAACACCTACTGTCGACGGCATGAGCGAGCCAGACGAGTCGGTGGTGGAACAGAACCTGGCGTACTGGGAACGCCTGGCAGCCCACCGACCGGGCCAGCCCGCCGCGTTCTTCCTCAACGAGGGCAGCGCACTGACCGAGGATGAGCTCGCCGCCTTCGGCGACGTCAGCGGAGTCGACATCGCTCCCTCACACTGGCCACAGCACGGTCGAAGGCTGCGACCGCCGAGCACCGTTGACTCAAGGCGACCCTAACGGCCTGTGCACCCGACACCGACGGCGCGTGCTCACCCACGGTGGGTGATGTGGCTCCACCGGATCGCAGTGACGATGAGCACGGGACTGACTGCGGGCACTGGCCACTTCTGTCAAGGCGCAGGACCGCTGCCATCCCGAAGCAGCCTTGCAGACTTCATCGGAACGCTCTATCCAGAGGAGAATCGCATGGCGGCACCTGAGACAGGAACTCCCCGACCAGGGCTGAGCGCCGGCCCCACGAGCGAGTTCAGTCTGTTCTTCCAGGTGAAGCCAGGGGAGGGTGCACAGCTGCGGGCGGCACTCCGCCACCTTCAGGAGACTCCCGGCTATCGGCCCGGGGAACACGGCATGGCCATCACCACCATCCACGAAGCCAGATTCGTCCTCTTCGACGACGACACCCGGCTCGCTTTCATCACCAGCTTCGACGGTCCCTGGGACTCCTACATGGAGGACTTCTTCACCTCCGGACCGACACTCGCGCTCTTCGACGCCATCTTCGGACACGTGGAGGGTTACGACGGTCTGCCCGACCTGGCCGCGGTGAAGGCGTTCGTCTACGGCGCCCAGCAGACCGCCGCCGCCTACGCACGGAACTACGGCGGCACGGTGAAGGAGATCCGGAAGGCTCAACGCGTGAACGCCGCGTTCCAGCAGGTGCTGGACCACCCGCAGGCGGCCGAGGCCCTGCAACACCCTGCGCTGCAGCCCCTGCTCGACGAGGCCGCGGACTAGCCGCGTCCCACAAGTCGCGTCGAACGAGTCCGTCGAACAAGCCAAGCGTTAGCGAGAAGCGACTGTGTCCGATCACATCTCTGGCCCGCGGGCCCTGGCCGACCCGATTGCCGACATCACCGACGTCTACGCGTTTCCGAGTCCTGAGCGTCCCGGGAACCTCGTCCTCGTGATGAACACCTTGCCGTTCGCCAAGCCCACAGACGCTTTCTCCGACGGCCTTGTGTACCGCTTCCGGCTGCGTCCGCTCGCCCCGGGCGCGCCGACGGCCGTGCCGTTCGTCGTGGGGAAACCCGAGCTCGTCTTCGACTGCGTCTTCTCCGCCCCGGTTCCCGCCGGCGATGATCACCGGGTCGACCAGGTCGTCACCTGCACCACCCCGTCGGGTGAGACGGTCTCGGTGCGAGTGAACGAGGAGGACGGCGCAGCGGCCGGTGTGCGGGTTTTCGCGGGCCCTCGCTGGGATCCGTTCATCATGGACGCACCCGCGGCCCTGAAGACGATCGCGACCGGTGAGCTGGCGTTCACCGATCCCGGGTCCATCTACCTGGACGGCAAGAACGTCCTCGGCCTGGTCGTCGAGGTCGACGCTGCGCTGTTGGGCGGTATCGGCCTGGTCGGGGTGGTCGCGGAGACTCTCACCCGCGGCACCTTCAACGTGCGCATCGAACGGGTAGGTCGGCCCGAGGTGAAGAACATGATGTTGGCGATGAAGCAGTTCGATCCGGTCAACCGCGACCTGGAGATCCGCGATCTTTACAACATGGAGGACGGGTTCCACCTCGGGGACTCCTACGGAGGGGCCTATCGCGCGCGACTCAACGCGAACCTCGCCTTCTGGGACGGAATCGACGGCAAGACCGATTGGTCTCTCGACGCGAACGGTGACCACCCGCTGACGAACGTCGTGCTGGCCGACTTCCTCGTGGTCGACCTCACCAAGCCGTACACGGAGCGCGGCTCCTTCCTGGAGATCGAGCTCGCGGGTCTGCGCGGCGAGGATCATCAGACCTGCGGCGGCCGGGCTCTCAACGACGACGTGATGGACACGATCTTCACTCAGTTGATCAACGCTGGAAACGGCCCGATCATCCGCGACGGTGTTGATCAGTCATCCCGACCAGCGGCGAACACCTTCCCGTACCTGTCTCCGCCGAATCCGGATCCGCCGGAACCCCCCGAGCACGTGTAGGGATGAGACGCGAGTGGGTGCTGTGACCGGTGGGCGCGAGGTGGCTCTGGAGCTCGACGACATCCAGAGCGGCGCGCTGCACGAGCGACCCTCGCCCTACGTCGGCACGTACGTGCTGCTGCGGATCGATGACCGTGCCGCGGGTCGGGAGCTGGTGAGACGTCTGATCGCGGTCGTCGACCACGGACAGCCGTCGGCTGATCCGCAGGACGACGCCTGGATCACCGTCGCCTTCACCTACCAGGGGCTGAAAGCACTCGGTGTCCCGCAGGAGTCCCTGGACAGCTTCGCTCCCGAGTTCCAGCAGGGGATGGCTGCCCGCGCCGCCGACCTGGGTGACGTGGGCGAGAGTGCACCCGAGCACTGGGAGCACCCGCTCGGTTCGGCGGAGGTGCACGTCGCCCTGGCGGCTTTGTCCCCGGACGCGGCTCGCCTGGAGGCCGTGGCAGAACGGGCACGCCGGGCGCATCAGGAGCTTCCGGGCGTGGAGGTGATCTGGAGTCAGGACTGCTACCAGCTGCCGACGGGCCGGACCTCCTTCGGGTTCAAGGACGGGATCGGCCAGCCCGCCGTCGAGGGGAGCGGTCTGCCGCCGACCAACCCGAAGGAACGACCGCTCAGGGCCGGCGAGATCCTGCTCGGCTATCCCGACGAGACCGGGGACCTGCCGCCGATGCCGACACCGGACGTCCTCGGCCGGAACGGCACCTACATCGTCTTCCGGAAGCTGCACACCAAGGTGGCGGCCTACCGGCAGTACCTGCGTGCGAGAGCCGCCGACCGGGCTGACGAGGCTCTGCTCGGAGCCAAGATGGTCGGACGCTGGCAGAGCGGCGCTCCGCTCGCACTTGCTCCCGACCACGACGACCCGGCACTAGGGGCCGACCCGCGGCGCAACAACGACTTCGGCTTCGGCGACGACCTCCGCGGCTTCAAGTGTCCGGCGGGCGCACACGCAAGACGCGCCAACCCGCGAGACGCCCTCGATGGCGAAGGCAGTGTCAACGTCCGTCTGCACCGGATGATCAGGCGGGGCACGAGCTACGGACCTGCTCTACCAGACGGGGTTCTGGAAGACGATGGCGCCGATCGCGGCATCATCTTCGTCTTCGCTGGAGCGCATCTCAAGCGGCAGTTCGAGTTCGTCAAGACCCAGTGGTTGAACGACGGCATCTTCATCGGCGCCCCGGCCGAGAAGGACCCGCTCGTCGGGGCCGCCGACGGTGACGGGGTCTTCACCATCCCGACCAGACCGATCCGTCGGCGGCTGCCAGAGCTTCCACCGTTCGTGGTCACCCGCGGCGGCGAGTACTGCTTCGCCCCCGGGCTCCGTGCCTTGCGCTGGCTGGCGGAGCTGCAGACATGACCCAGCACCCACCCCTCGATGAAGGACAGGACGACGTGGCCACCACCCCGACAACCACCGACCGCTGGAAGGCGCTGGACTTCGCAGCGCCCCAGGCCGACGCCGCCGAGCCGGACTCACCCGTCCTCATCGACTACTTCTCCGGCGACCGGATCGCGGTCATCACCCTCAACCGACCCCATGCCGACAACGCGATCACGACCGAGATGGGCGCCCGACTGACGGAGATCGTCGAGAGCATCGCGGTCCGCACGGCCGTGCGCGTCGTCGTCCTGACCGGCGCCGGGCAGCGCGCCTTCTCCGTCGGCAGCGACCTGCGTCAGCGCAAGAACATGACCAAGGAGGACTGGCTCCGTCAGCGGCAGGCCTTCGATCGCACCCTGTACACGGTGCGGCAGCTGCGCAAGCCGATCTTCGCCGCCGTCAACGGCATCGCCTACGGGGGCGGATCCGAGCTGGCACAGAGCACCGACTTCATCATCGCCTCCGACAACGCCAGCTTCGGCCAGCCCGAGGCGATGATCGGACTGGCTGCCGGCGGTGGCTCCCCGGTTTTCCTGCCGCGTCTGCTCCCCCCGGGCAGGGCGCTGCAGATGCTGATGACCGGGGACCCGATCAGCGCCGACGAGGCGCACCGTCTGGGCATGATCAACGAGATCCATCCTCGCGCCGACCTGATGGCGGCGGCGCGACAGATCGCGGACAAGATCGCCGGCAACTCACCGACAGCGGTGCAGGCGGTGAAGCAAGCAGCGCGGCTGGGCGCGGGCCAGCCGACCGAGCAGGCGATCGCGATCATGATGGAGGCGCACTGGCGCTCGGCCGTCCACCCCGACCGCGCGGAGGGTATCGGTGCCTTCAACGAGGACCGCGATCCGACCTTCCTGGATTCCGACTTCTGACCGCCAGCACACGCACGACCCACCCCACCGGCGAGGAGACTGGACATGACAGCGACAGATGACCTGGATCGAGCGCGCTCCGCGCTGCAGATGATCAACCCGGCGCCCTACAACGCCGAGGCGCCGCCGGAGGCCCTGGCGGGCGAACTGACGCCCTCCGACCTCCACTACGTCCGCAGCAACTTCCCGTTACCTGCCCACGACGGCGTTCTCGAGGTCGGCGGCGCCGTGCAGAACCCGATCAGGTTGACGCTCCAGGACCTGCGCGCGCTGCCGGCGATCGAGCGAGCGGTCACCCTCGAGTGCGCCGGGAACGGGCGCCTCGACATGCGACCCCTGCCGACGGGCGAACCGTGGGGTGACTATGCCGTCTCCACCGCCCGATGGACTGGCGCCCGCCTGTCCGACGTACTCGCGCAGGTGGGGCCGAACACCGACGGTGTCGACGTGCGGTTCGAGGGCGCCGACCACGGCGCGTACCATCTCCGGCCCGTCCTGGCGGAGACGAGCAAGACCGACCTCGCCTTCGTCCGCGCTCTGCCCCTGGCCCATGCAGCCGATCCGGCGGCAGAGATCCTCATCGCCTACGAGATGAACGGCGAACCGCTGGGTGCCGATCATGGAGCACCGTTCCGACTCATCGCGCCGCACTGGTACGCGGTGGCATCGGTGAAGTGGCTGAAGCGCATCGACGTCCTCACCGAGGCCTACACCGGTGAGTTCCAGACCGGCCACTACATGTACGAGTGGGCCGACCGTCCGCACGAACCTGTCACCTTCATGCGCGTCCGCGCCCGGATGACCGACCCCGCGCCCGGGTCCACCATCCCCACCGGCACCTGCACGCTCCGAGGCAAGGCCTGGTCGGGGACCGGCCCGGTCACCAGCGTGGAGCTCAGCTTCACCGGTGCCGGCGACTGGTACCCCGCGCAGCTCGAGTCACCCAAAGGTCCTTACCAGTGGCAGGAG
Source organism: uncultured Actinomycetota bacterium (assembly GCA_963696135.1). Classification (GTDB taxonomy): domain Bacteria; phylum Actinomycetota; class Actinomycetes; order Propionibacteriales; family Propionibacteriaceae; genus Microlunatus. Next base: position 721,254 of record CAVOJH010000021.1, on the reverse strand, counting down.
TGGACGTTCGACTGGGCGGCCACCGACGTGGGCCGACACACCATCCGCGTCCGGGCCACCGACAGCGCCGGCAACGTCCAACCCGAGATCCCACCCTGGAACAGACTCGGCTACGGCAACAACGCCATCGAAGTCCCCTTCGTCGACGTGACGCCAGCCTGAGTACTAGTGGTTGCGGCCGGAAGTTCGACACCCCGACCTCCGGCCGTGACCACTAGCACCACCCATCAGCCTCAACACCCTCCGGTCGTGGCGGGCCGTCGACGTGTTCCGGGTGAGCAGTGTGGATCCGAGCCACCGTTGTCCAGACACCGGCCCTGTTTCCCGAGCGACCGACCGATTGCCCACTCTGTCCCTGGCCGTCATCTGAGGTGCGGAGCAGGTGTCAGCTGATCGTCTAGGAGGCACGTCGGTGGAGCTGAGCACTATGGTCCTCGTTCTCGTCCAGGTATCAGGGCTGCTATTCGTCCTGGCCAGCATGCTGGCGATGGGGTTGTCGCTCACGATTCCGGCGATCGCGAACTCGGTTTCGAACGTACGGCTGATGATGCTCGCGCTGATCGGGAACTTCATCGTGGTCCCCGCGCTTGCCTACGGCGCCGCGGGACTGTTGATCTCCGACAGTCACCCCGGACTCAAGACCGGGTTGATTCTCGTCGGTGCGGCGGCGGGGGCGCCGTTCCTCCCCAAGCTCGTGCAGACAGCCAGGGGACCACTGGCACTCGGCGTGGGTCTGATGGTCTTGTTGATGTTGGTCACCATCGTGTACCTGCCGCTGGTGCTTCCCCTGCTCCTGCCGGGAGACGTGGAGGTCGACTCCTGGCAGATCGCCAAGTCGCTGATCCTCTTGATGCTCCTGCCACTGGGCGTCGGCCTCCTCGGCCGGGCTCGCTACCCGGGGTTGGCCGCGACATTCCAGCCTGTGGCCACGCAGGTGTCCACGGTGGCCGTCGGGTTCCTCCTGGTCGGGTTGCTCGTGGTGAACTTCGAGAAGATCATCAGCGCCGTCGGTACCGGCGGGATCCTGGCGGCACTTGTGGTGTTGATCGGAGCGTTTGCGGTGGGCTTCCTCACCGGGGGCCGCCCGGCGGAGCAGCGGGCGGTGCTCGGGCTGGGAACGGCCCAGCGCAACTTGTCGGCCGCCATCGTGGTCGCCGCGCAGAATTTCGGGGATGACGCGGAAGTGATCACCATGGTGATGCTGGTCGGCGTCATCGGACTCATCGTCTTGTTCGCCGCTGCAGGAGAACTCGGCAGACGATCTCTCGCGCGATCACCGGCAGCCACAGACGAAGCGGGCGATGCCACGTCCAGCACGTAACGGCGATGGTCGATCATGACTCGTGCCCTGGGCCGCGGAAGTCTTCGCTGGGTGGCTCGCCGAGCCAGGGCCGTCATGGACTGGAGCGATGAATCAGATCGGTCAGCGTCGCCGGCTGGAGGGATGCAGTCGCCGTACCCAAGTTCGGCGCCAGCTCACGCGCTGAAACCATCGACATCCTCGGCTCGGGAGGTCCAGCCCGCCCGCTCGCACTGATGAACAGGGTCCGAGATCGAGGACAGCACGATGGCTGCGTGCAACGCCACTGCGCTGGTTGTGTCGGTACGCCGGAACCTCGACTCTGGTCGTGAACCGCGCCCCGAGGCTCCTGATCGACTCAGTCTGACCCAGGCTGTGGACTGACAAGGTCTGGGGGCGGATGTGTTTCAATGAGTCAAACCGGCTCCAGCCTCGCGGTGGTTGCCTCTCGGACGAGGTCACCTCGAGCAACGGAAGGTCGCGCTGTGGGCGATGAGTCGGGAGGACCACATCCGGCCGTTGACCAGGTGCCGCTCGTCGTGGAGGACAAGCTTCACCCTCCCGCGGTCCGAGCCCAATGGATCGAGCGTCCGAGGTTGCTGCGGCAGCTGGCGCGAGTGGTGGACCACCGGGTTCTCCTGGTTGCGGCACCGGCGGGATACGGAAAGAGCATCGCGGTGACCCAGTGGGTCAGCACCGTGGAGGCAGGTAGGTCCGCCTGGGTTCATCTCGATCCCGGTGACAATGACCCGGGCAGGCTGTGGGCACACGTAGCTGCGGCACTGGAACTGGCGGGTCGCCCAGTGGACGCCAGCCTCGTTGCCGGCCACTCCGGCGCTATCCACACGCAGGTACTGCCGCGAGTGGTCGACGCTCTCGCGGCGGATCCTCGTCCGCTGACGATCGTGCTGAACGATCTCCATGTGATCCGGAGTCGCGAGTGCTGTGACCAGCTGGACGAGGTGATCGCCACGCTCCCGGACCACGTGCACCTGGTGTTGATCTCGCGGACCGATCCCCAGCTTCGGCTGGGACGCCTACGGGTGGAGGGCAAACTGGCCGAGGTTCGCGCCGGTGACCTGGCTTTCAGCCTCTCGGAGGTCGCTGCCGTACTCCGAGCCGAGAACATCACTCTGTCCGAAGCCGCCGTCAGCGAGCTCGTTCGGCTGACCGAGGGCTGGCCGGCGGCTGTCTACCTGGCGGCACTCTCTCTGGTCGGTAGGGAGGACCCGGAAGGCTTCGTTCACACCCTGGGCGGCAGCAGCCGGCTCATTGCCGACTATCTGAGCGAGGAGGTCCTCGGGCGGCAGGACGCCGATCTGCGCGACTTCATTCTGGACATGTCGATCTTCGACCATTTCAACGCGGGACTGGCCGACCACGTGCGGCGCAGCAGGGTGTCTGCCCGTCTGCTGCAGCGGCTGGAGCGGACGAACCTGTTCCTGGGCTCGATGCGGGAGGACGGCTGGGTTCGGTTCCATCACCTGTTCGCAGCATTTGCGCGGAGCGCGTTGGAGGTCGAGCGGCCGGAGATGGCCGCTGAGCTGCACCTGCGTGGGGCAGAGTGGTTTCTGGCTCGCGGCCAGGTGGAGGACGGGGTGCAGCACTTGCTGGCCGCCCGGGCCTACGACCAGGCGGCGAACCTGATCCAGGCGAACTGGTTGCACTTCTTCGACGCGGGTCGGTCGGCCACGATCCTGGGCTGGCTGGGTGAGCTCCGCGGCACCCCGGCTGATGCAGGCCCGGCGGTCACCGTGACAGCAGCCTGGGTTGCCGCCCTCACCGGCAGCCAGGTGGAGATGCGTCGGCGGCTCAAGGCGCTGGAGTCGATGGAGGACGACTCGTCGCTGCCAGACGGGACGAAGTCACCCCAGTCAGCGTGGGTCCTGATCCGTGCCATGTTCGGCTTCGACGGTCCCGAACACATGCTTGCCGACGCACATCGGGCTGTCCAGCTGGAGGACGACGCCAGCACTCCCTGGTATGCGGTAGCCCGCTCGGCTCTCGGATACGCCGGCTACCTGACAGGCGATGTGGGACTTGCCCGGCGAAGTCTCTGGGAAGCGGCGCGTACGCCGGCCGCGCCGACGATCATCCAGATGTTGTCCCTCGGCACGCTCGCCCTGTGCGAGGCGGAGCAGGGGAACACGACGCTGAGCGCGCGATTGGGAGGTGAGGCGATGGACCTCATCACCGATCACCCCATGGCAGCTCTACCCCAGATCACGCTTGCTTCGACAGCGTACGGAGCGGCGCTGGTCGGACAGGATCGGCTCGATGAGGCCCTCGCGTTGCTGCAGGAGGGTATCGACGCGCGCCGCCGGTTGCCCGGTCTCTCGCCCTGGCCGCTCGTGCACCTACTGCTGGCCATGGCGGCGCTCGCTGCCCGTTCCGGTGACCAGGCGACCACTGAGGAATTGCTCGCGGAGGTCGGCGGTCTCACCCCGTGGTCCGAGGAGGGTATGGCCGCCACTCGGATCCGGATCGCCGCTGTCCGGAACCTGCTGAACCCCCAGCCCGAGCCGAAGCCGCAACCCGTCGGCGCCACGCTGACGGCACGTGAGCTCGAGATCTTGGGTCGGCTGCGTGGATCTCAGACGCTTCGGGAGATCGCCGCCGACCTGTACGTGTCACACAACACGGTGAAGACCATCACCTTGTCGGTGTACCGCAAGCTTGGTGCTCATTCGCGCGTCGAAGCCGTTGCCATCGCCCGTCGCCTTCGTGAGAGCGCCGATGCATCGAACACGACTCGCCCGGGTCTGCCTGAGCGAAGCGACGAGGCGGCTCTTGGCGGGCCTGGGGTCCTGGACTAGGACGGTGGGTCGGCGCGCAGAACAGCGACGACCAAGGCAGAGCCCGAGCCCGCAGCCCGACGATCCGGTGGTCCCGGCGAAGGAGTCCATCTGGCTTGCGAGCTCCGGACGGTCAGCGCTGATTCATGATGGCTGAGAGGCGTGGCAGCGCGTCAGCCCAGCCATATCCAGGGGTGAGGTCAGCCTGGGCCAGGGGGCGAAAGCTGAGGAGGAACGTCATGCCTTCGTCGTCCTCGCCAGCGCTCACCGCGTGGGACCAGGCCGTCGGCGTCTCCGCCGGGGCCTCGACCCAGTAGTAGTGCCGGATCCGCGACGGAGCCTCGGAGTTCGGCCACCAACGGGACTGCAGAAAGATGGGGCGTGCCCGGAGTCAGAGCTCGGAAAGCGCATGCGGCGCGCCCCAATCATCAGCCTCTGCTCGTCCGGGCTCGTCGCCTGCTGCTAGAGCGGAAGCCACGTTGGCGACTCGACCACGTGGTCATCGGCAACGATGAGTTCACGAGCCGGTGGTCGTCTTCACGGCGTGCCCGACCACCGCGGCGATAGGGGGGTTACCCCCGGCCTGATCGGGGGGTCAGCGGGATCGATCGGGACCGCGTACTCGCGAAGGATGATCTTCATGACCACTCAGAAGATGCGCCGGCTCCGTCGGATCGCCCTTGCTCTCGTTCTGCCCGTCACGCTCGTGGGGGCGGTTGCCGCGTGCAGTAGTTCGACGGCTTCGAAGGCTGCGCCTACGGCAAGCCCAGCAGCCTCGGCTCCTGGCACCTCCAGTGCCCCGACCGACCCGGCCAGCTCCGCTCCCGCGGCGGGCCTGCACACGATCACTCACAGCGGGCACCGGCTCGCCTTCCACGTCACCCCGGGGCACTCCCCCACGCTCGTGCTCGATGCCGGCGGGGGTGAGGACTCCTCCTACTGGAATGCCCTGGTGCCTCAGCTGTCGCAAGCAACCGGATCGCAGATCATCACCTACGACCGGGCTGGCATGGGCGCCAGCGACGAGGTGGCTGGACCCTGGAACCCCCGCGGGGCCGCCTCTGATCTGCAGGCCGGCCTGCGGGAGCTCGGCATCACCCGGGACGCGGTTCTCGTCTCCCACTCCCAGGCCGGGGAGGTCGCCACCTACCTCGCCCGCGCCAACCCAGGCCTGCTCTCCGGCGCGGTCCTGGTCGACGCCAACGTGCCGCAGTTCTTCACCGACACCCAGACCCAACGGCTCATCGCTCTCACCACGCCGCAGATCGAAGCGCTGAAGACGCAGCCATCGACGAAGGCCAACCGCCAGCTCATCGCCACGGCCAAGGACTTCGGCCCCACCCACCACGCCTTCCACGAGATCTCCTGGCCGGACAGCGTTCCCGTCACCTACATCGTGTCGGCCAAGACGCCTTTCGACGGATCCCCACAAGACGCCCAACGCTGGCGGGACGCGGCTGCGGCATTCGTGGCCGCCGGACCCGATCGGACGCTCATCACCGCCCACGGGAGCTCACACGACGTCCCCAAGGACAAGCCTGCTCTCGTGCTCGAGGAAGTCGAGAAGATGATCGCCACTGCGAACTGAAGACCTTCGACAACTCACGGTGTTCGCCCACGGTGAACGCGGAACAAATCGTTCGCCACCAGCCTTGAGTGGATGTCGCTCAACCCTAGGAGCGACCTTCGATTCTGGAGGCTTCAGCATGACGACGACCCAACTTCCTGTTCTCTTCCTCACCGACCTGGTCGCCCTCCCCGGCATGGTCGTGCCGATCGAGCTCGACGACACCTCCCAGGCTGCAGTCGACGCGGCACAGGCCAGCAGCGACAGCGAGCTGCTGGTCGCCCCACGCCTGGAGGACCGCTATGCCAGGTACGGCGTGGTGGCCACCATCGTCCAGATCGGTCGCCTGGCCACGGGTCAGCCGGCGGCCGTCATCCGCGCCGAGCGACGGGTCAAGATCGGCTCCGGGGTCACCGGACCCGGCGCGGCGCTGTGGGTCGAGGCCGAGGACGTCCTCGAGGACGCCGACGAGTCCGAGACCGTCCGGACGCTGGCCGCGGAGTACAAGGCGCTGGTGATCGCGTCCCTGCAGCGGCGTGACGCCTGGCAGGTCATCGAGACCGTCAACCGGGTGACCGATGCGTCCAACCTGGCCGACCTGGCCGGCTACGCGCCGTACCTGACCGACGAGCAGAAGATGCAGCTGCTGGAGACGCCCGACGTCGCCGAGCGGCTCACGGCGTTGATCGGCTGGACCAAGGACCACCTCGCCGAGATCGAGGTGAACGACAAGATCGCCTCCGACGTCCGCGAGGGCATGGACAAGAGCCAGCGGGAGTTCCTGCTTCGCCAGCAGCTCAACGCCATCCGCAAGGAGCTCGGCGAGGACGAGCCCGACGGCGCTCAGGACTACCGCACCCGGGTCGAGGAGGCCGATCTTCCCGAGGACGTCCGCAAGGCCGCCCTCCGTGAGGTCGCCAAGCTCGAACGGGGCAGCGACCAGAGCCCCGAGGCCGGCTACCTGCGGACCTGGCTGGACACCATCCTCGACATCCCCTGGGGCACCACCACCACTGACTCCGACGACATCGTCGCCGCGCGGGCCGTGCTGGACGCCGATCACCACGGCCTCGACGACGTCAAGGAGAGGATCGTGGAGTACCTGGCGATCCGTTCCCGTCGGGCCCGTCGTGGGCTCGAGGTCGTCGGCGGCCGTGGCTCCGGCGCGGTGCTGGCCCTGGTCGGGCCCCCCGGTGTCGGCAAGACCTCCCTCGGCGAGTCGGTCGCCCGAGCGCTCGGTCGGAAGTTCGTCCGCGTCGCCCTCGGTGGCGTCCGGGACGAGGCCGAGATCCGCGGTCACCGGCGGACGTACGTGGGTGCGCTGCCCGGCCGGATCGTCCGGGCCATCACCGAAGCCGGTTCGATGAACCCGGTGGTGCTGCTGGACGAGATCGACAAGGTCGGCTCGGACTACCGCGGTGACCCGAGCGCCGCCCTGCTCGAGGTGCTCGACCCGGCGCAGAACCACACGTTCCGCGACCACTACCTGGAGGTCGACCTCGACCTCTCCGACGTGGTGTTCCTGGCCACGGCGAACGTGCTCGAGTCGATCCCGCAGCCGCTGTTGGACCGGATGGAGCTGGTCAGCCTCGACGGCTACACCGAGGACGACAAGATCGCCATCGCGCGGGACTACCTGCTGCCCAAGCAGCAGGAGCTGGCCGCGCTGACCACCGACGAGGTCGAGATCACCGACGAGGCGTTGCGCGAGATCGCCGCTGACTACACCCGCGAACCCGGCGTGCGGCAGCTCGAGCGGCTGCTGGCCAAGGCGTTGCGCAAGGCCGCGACCGAGCTGGCCGCTGACACCGCCGACGAGCCCACCAAGGTCGTCGTCGGCGCCGACAACCTGAAGCGGTTCCTCGGCCGGCCACGGTTCACCCCCGAGGCGCACGAGCGCACCTCGGTGCCGGGCGTGGCCACGGGGCTGGCCGTCACCGGTCTCGGTGGTGACGTGCTGTTCATCGAGGCAGCCGCCGACACCCCGACGGCTGTCGGTTCGTCCACCGAGCGTCGGCGCGGCAGTCTGACCCTGACCGGTCAGCTCGGTGACGTGATGAAGGAGTCGGCGCAGATCGCGTGGAGCTACGTCCGGGCGCACGCCGAGGAGCTGGGCATCACCGACCGCGCTGCGCTGGATCGCGACATCCACGTCCACGTGCCGGCCGGCGCCGTCCCCAAGGACGGTCCTTCGGCCGGTGTCACGATGGTCACGGCCCTGGTGTCGATGGCCACGGGTCGCCCCGTGCGGTCCGACGTCGGGATGACCGGAGAGGTCACCCTGAACGGTCGGGTGCTGCCGATCGGCGGGGTGAAGCAGAAGCTGCTCGCTGCCCAGCGGGCCGGTCTGACCACGGTGTTCGTGCCGCAGCGCAACGAGCCGGACCTCGACGAGGTGCCCGAGGAGGTGCTCGCCGCCATCGACGTGAAGCCGATGACCGATGTCGCCGACATCGTGCGGTTGGCGCTTGCGCCGGCCACGGCGGAGTCCCGGGTGGCATCTGCCGCCTGAGCGCTGCTCGAACGAGAACGCCGACTCCGCGGGTGCTGCTGCACCCGCGGAGTCGGCGTTTCGGCATCGGGTTCGGTGATCCGACCCGAACGAGCTCAGCTGTCGTTGGCCTGCTCGGTGGCAGGTTGCTCGTTCGCCGCGCGCTGGTCGTCGTCGTACCTGCTCTTGATCAGGCTCGCCACGGTGGTGATGACCAGGGTGACGACGATGACCATCAGCGAGAACCAGATCGGGATCTCCCCGTCCCAAGGGGCCCAGTCAGCCAGGTGGTAGTGGTGCAGCGCGTGGAAGATGAGCTTCACGCCGATGAAGGCCAGGATGACCGACAGTCCGAGCGACAGGTAGACCAAGCGCTTCAGCAGCCCACCGATGAGGAAGTACAGCTGGCGCAGCCCCATCAACGCGAACACGTTGGCCGTGAAGACCAGGTACGGCTCCTGGGTCAGGCCGTAGATGGCCGGGATCGAGTCCAGAGCGAACAGCAGGTCGGTCGAGCCCAGCGCCACGATGACGAACAGCATCGGGGTGATGTAGCGGGCCCCGTCCAGGATCACCGTCAGCTTGGTGCCGTGGTACTCGTCGACGGACTTGAACCGCTTCTTCACGAACCGCATCGCCGGGTTGTCCGGCATCTCATCGCCCTCATCGTCGTGGTTGCGGTAGTCGATCACCAGCTTGACCGCGGTGTAGATGAGGAACCCACCGAACAGGAAGAAGATCCAGGAGAACCGGTTGATCGCGGCCGCCCCCAGGGCGATGAAGATCCCCCGGAAGATCAAGGCCAGGATGATGCCGACCATCAACGCGAACTGCTGCAGGTGCCGCGGCACCTTCATCGCACCCATGATGATCACGAAGATGAAGAGGTTGTCGATCGACAGGCTGTACTCGGTCAACCAACCGGCGAAGAACTCACCCGCGTACTTCGGGCCGGCCGTGGCCCACACCCCGAGACCGAACAGGATCGCCAGGCTCACGAAGATGCCGACCGCGATGCCGGCCTCCTTCATGGAGGGCTCGTGCGGGCGTCGACCGATGATGAACAGGTCGAAACCCAGCACGGCGATCATCACCACGACGGTGATGATCCAGGTATACAGATGGACGTCCATGGGCGATGGGGCCCTTTCCGAGGCGAGGATCCGAGAACGACGAGGTCTCGGAGGTCTCTTCCACCAGCCAGACTAGGCCAGCCGCCGTACCGGGCGCACCCCACATCGACCCAGCCTGATCAGCGGTGACGGCGAGTCATGGGGCGTCCGTGGTGACGACACGACGCGTTGAGGAATACTCCCCTCCGGTGAGAAGTATCGCAGCCAGCACCAACCCAGCGAAATCTTCTGGACATAGTGGTCACCACCACCTGCCCCCTGGGACCCGACAGGTCGGCCAGCCAGCCCGCACACCCCGGATCGACGGCCACCACCACTCAGCCTTCCGCGACCGTCGCCGAGGCAGGCGCAGAAGCCGGCGCCGCGACCTGAGTCAGGGTGTGGTGGGCGTTCCGAGCGGAGCCTGCGAAGCGAGGTGGGCGAGACTCAGGTCGCGGCGCCGGCTTCCCCCCGCCCACAGACTCAGCGACTCGCCTCCACCATCTGGCGCAGCTCCTTCTTCAAGTCGGAGATCTCGTCCCGCAACCGGGCCGCGACCTCGAACTGCAGGTCGGCGGCGGCCGCGTGCATCTGTGCGGTCAGGTCCTGGATCAGGTCGGCCAGGTCACCCGCCGGGATGCCCGCGAGGTTCCGGGCGGTCTTGCTTGCGTCCTTCATCCCCAGGCTCGGCACCATCGTCTTCTGCTTCCGCCCGTTGCGGCCGCTGAACAGCTCGTCGGTGTCGGCGTCCTCCCGGGCCAGCAGGTCGGTGATGTCGGCGATCTTCTTCCGCAACGGCGTCGGATCGATGCCGTGCTCCAGGTTGTACGCCACCTGCTTCTCGCGCCGTCGGTTGGTCTCCTCGATCGCCGCCTCCATCGAGTCGGTGATCTTGTCCGCATACATGTGCACCTGGCCGGACACGTTCCGGGCGGCGCGGCCGATGGTCTGGATCAGGCTCTTGGCGCTCCGCAGGAAGCCCTCCTTGTCCGCGTCCAGGATGGCGACGAGCGAGACCTCGGGCAGGTCGAGACCCTCCCGCAGCAGGTTGATGCCGACGAGCACGTCGTACTCCCCCATCCGCAGCTCGCGCAGCAGCTGGATCCGCTGGAGAGTGTCGACCTCGGAGTGCAGGTAGCGCGTACGGATCTGGTGCTCGAGCAGGTAGTCGGTGAGGTCCTCGGCCATCTTCTTGGTCAGCGTGGTGACCAGCACCCGTTCGCTGCGGTCGGCGCGGAGTCGGATCTCGGCCATCAGGTCGTCGATCTGGCCCTGCGTCGGCTTGACGATGACCTCCGGATCGATCAGCCCGGTCGGTCGGATGAGCTGCTCGACGTAGCCGTCCGACTTGGCCAGCTCGTAGTTGCCCGGCGTCGCCGACAGGTAGATCGTCTGGCCGATCCGGTCCACGAACTCCTCGAACCGCAGCGGCCGGTTGTCCATCGCGCTCGGCAACCGGAAGCCGTGGTCGACCAGAGTGCGCTTGCGCGACATGTCGCCCTCGTACATCCCGCCGATCTGCGGCACGGTCACGTGCGACTCGTCGATGACCAGCAGGAAGTCCTCGGGGAAGTAGTCGAGCAGGCAGTTCGGCGCCGTCCCCGGGCCTCGCCCGTCGATGTGCCGCGAGTAGTTCTCGATCCCGGAGCAGGTGCCGATCTGACGCATCATCTCGATGTCGTACGACGTCCGCATCCGCAGCCGCTGCGCCTCCAGCAGCCGCTGCTGCTGCTCCAGCTCGGTCAGCCGCTCGCCCAGCTCGGCCTCGATGCCGCCGATGGCCCGCTCCATCCGCTCCGGCCCGGCCGCGTAGTGGCTGGCCGGGAACAGATAGACCTCCTGATCACGGTCGGTGACCACCTCGCCGGTCAGCGGGTGCAGGGTGGACAGGTTCTCGATCTCGTCGCCGAAGAACTCGACCCGAACCGCCAGCTCCTCGTACATCGGGAACACCTCCAGGGTGTCGCCGCGGACCCGGAACGTCCCGCGGGCGCCGGAGAGGTCGTTGCGCGCGTAGTGGATGCCGACCAGCTCGCGCAGCAGACCGTCCCGGTCCCTCTCCTCACCCACCCGGAGTCGAACCATCCGATCCACGTACTCCTGCGGGGTGCCCAGGCCGTAGATCGCCGACACGGTCGCCACCACGACAACGTCACGCCTGGTCAGCAACGAGTTGGTGGCCGAGTGCCGGAGACGCTCGACCTCCTCGTTCAGGGAAGAGTCCTTCTCGATGTAGGTGTCGGTCTGGGGGACGTACGCCTCGGGTTGGTAGTAGTCGTAGTAGGAGACGAAGTACTCCACGGCGTTCTTCGGGAAGAACTGCCGGAGCTCGTTGGCGAACTGGGCCGCGAGGGTCTTGTTGGGCTGCATCACCAGGATCGGCCGCTGGAGCTTCTCCGCCAGCCAGGCGATGGTGGCGGTCTTCCCGGTGCCGGTGGCACCGAGCAGCACGACGTCGTTCTCGCCGGCCAGCACCCGCCGCTCGAGATCGGCGATGGCCCCCGGCTGGTCACCGGACGGCTCGAAGTCGCTGACCACCTTGAGCGGGGCCACCGTGCGCAACAGGTCTTCGATCGGACGCATGCGCCGAGCGTACGACCCACCACCGACAGGACCCCTCGGCCTTGGGCCGGGGGTCCTGTCGGGTGGACGTGCGGGACGTCGCGCGACGGGTGTCAGCCGCCGGCTGCCTGGCCCTTCAGCATGGAGTTCACCATCGCGCTGTAGTCCTTGTCGAGCTGCGCGGTGTCGGAGTCCTCGGTGAAGTAGACCGTGCCGACCACCGTCAGACCGTCGGTGCGGATCGACACCAACGAGAAGATCGTCACCTTGATCGCGTTGCCGCCGTTGGCCACGGTCACCTGGGCCTGGCAGGTGGCGGCACTCAGCTTCTTGGTGCCGAGATCTGCCTTCTTGGGGTCCGCGAACTTGCCGTTCGTGTACTCCTTGGCGATGTCGCGATGGTAGGCGTCGCAGGTCTGACCCGGGTTGCTGTCGGCCGGCAGCTTCGCGACGATGCCCACGAAGATGTCCCGCCCGTTGGCCAGCTGCGCTGCACCCTTCTGCTCGCTGCGGACCTGCCAGCCCGGAGCGGGAGTCAGCTTGACGCCGTTTCCGAGGTCGATCGCCTTGCCCGCCGGGGCCTGCGTCGGCTTGTCGGTCGGCTTGGTCGTGGACGGCCCACTCGACGGCTCGGTCGTCGGCTCCGTGGTCGGCTCGGTCGTCGGTTCTGCGGTGGGGGTGGTCGGCGCCGAGGGCGTGATGGTGCTCACCGGCTCGTCGTTCCCGCCACCGAGCGCCATCAGGATCCCACCGACCGCCACCAGCAGCACGACGGCGGCCACGACGATGCCGATGATCAGGCCGGTGCTCTTCCGTGGTGATGGTCCGCCTCCTGGACCAGCCGGGCCACCCCCGGCCGGTGGGGGCGGCTGGTAGCCGCCTTGGCCCTGGTTCGGGTAGCCGCTCTGCGGCTGCCCCTGGAACGGTCCGGCGTACCCCTGCGGTTGGTAACCGCCCTGCTGCGGGTACCCGCCCTGCTGCGGTGGGTAGCCACCGCCCTGCGACGGGTACGGACCGGGCTGCTGACCGCCGTAGCCCCCACCCTGCGGCGGATAGCCACCTTGCTGGGGATACCCGCCTTGCTGGGGGTATCCGCCACCCTGCTGAGGCGGGAAGTTGCCGCGGGGATCCTGAGGATTGCCCTGGCCCTGGGGCGGCCACGGAGGATTCTGGCTCATGCCCGACCCTCCTCGTCGTCGTAGAAGCGGTCCTTGGCGTCGGCATCCGACCCCGGCGCCGTCGGTCTCGTCGAGCCCGCCGACCCCGGGGCGGACGGTGGTGGCGATGGCTGCGGGGTGACGTCCCCGGCGGCCGGGCCGGTGGCGGTCGGCACGGTCGTAGCCGGCCCGGAACCGCTCGCGGCGCCGGGGCTCTGATCCGCCCCCACCGACGCCGACACGGCGGTCTTGTGCGGCTTCGCCTGCGCCCGTACGGCCGTGCCGCACGCCGTGCAGAAGGAGGCGTTGTCCAGCAACGGCATCTCGCACCGCGCGCAGAACTGGAGCTCGCCGGAGGACCCGATCCCGCCGTCCCTGGCCGACCGCTCCAGGGCGGCCTCCAGCAGGCCGGTGTGCAGCACGTTGCGTACCCGCAGGATGAGGATGCCCAGGATCAGCAGGCTCCAGCCGGTGCTCAGCACGACCGACGTCGTGGGGTTGCTGACGAAGGACAGCAGGTAGATGCCACCCCAGAAGCCGATGTTGGCCAGCACCGCCTCCACCACCCCGCGGTAGTAGCGCGGGGTGAAGCCGTCGTACCCGCGTCCCAGGCCCGAGTACTCCGCACAGGCGATGCCGGTGGCCGTGCCCAGCAGCAGGGGCTTCACGAAGCCGTGCAGGAAGATCAGCGACATCCACAGGCCCGGATCGGCCTCCACCGGACCGCCGACCAGCAGATCCCAGAACCGGACGATGGTGTCGAAGCAGGCGTACGCGACCCCGCTGACCACACCGAACGTGAGCCCGTCCATCAGGTCGTCGAACTCGGGCCGGCTGGCCAGCAGCACCGGACCGATCTCCCGGATCGCCTCTCCGACGATCGGCACCACCAGCGCGACCAACAGGAAGGTCCACACACTGGGGCCACCGCCGAGGTCGGTGCCGTCCAACGACGTGGTGGGCAGCTCCGGCCGCAGCAACCACATCACCAGGATGGTGAAGAGGATCGTCAGCACACCGGTCAGTCCGAAGGCCAGCCCGGTCACCGGGATCGGCTCGTCCTCCCAGAGGTTCACGTCGTACAGGTAGACGATGTAGACGATCGGGATGGCGAACGCCGCCACCAGGATCGCGATCGGGAGGGCACCGAAGATCGCCGCGATCAGCGCGACCGCCATGGCGATGGTGAGTGCGATCCGATAGGTCTGGGGACGCTCCCCCGCTCCGCGCGGCATGATCGTCGAGACCAACGCGAAGGACGCCACCGGCTCGTCGGGCTTGGCCGCGAACGACCGGCGGCGGGTGAGGTCTTCGGAGCGAACATCCTGGCCGCAGACGTGACAGAAGTGAGCGACGTCGGGCAGCTCGGCGTGACAACGGGGACAGTTCAACGGACAGTCCTCCTGACAGAAACTGGCGATGGCTACAACAGGGCCCGACCGATGGCCGGCGCCCGGGTAAGAGTTGCCAGAGAGTATGTCAGCCGGCGGTGGCGCGGGCGTGGAGATCGCGCCACAAGCGGTCGACCTGATCGAGGAGGGCTTCGGTGTCGTCGTCGTTGTCGAGGACGATGTCCGCGACGGCGAGCCTGTCGGCTCGCGACGCCTGGGCCGCGATCCGGGCGCTCGCGGCATCGGCGTCGAGACCGTTGCGCCGCCGCAGCCGCTCCAGCTGGCGCTCCGGCTCGACGTCGACGACGACCAGCACGTCGTAGTCGTCCTGTTGTCCGGTCTCCACGAGGAGCGGGATCACGTGCACGACCACGGAGTCGGAGTCTGCGGTGGCCTCGATCTCGGCGGCCCGCGCGCGGACGGCGGGGTGGACGATGGCTTCCAGATCCCGGCGGGCTCCCGCGTCGGTGAAGACGAGTCGGCCGAGGACCTCCCGGTTCAGCCGACCATCGTCGGTCAGCACGTCGGTACCGAACCGCTCGACGACGGCGGCGAGACCGGGCGTACCGGGTTCGACCACCTGTCGAGCCAGCACGTCGGCGTCGATCACCACCGCCCCACGCTCACCCAGCGCGTCGGAGACGGCCGTCTTCCCCGACGCGATCCCCCCGGTCAGTCCCACTCGCAGCACGAGACGGAAGGGTACGGGGCGGGAGTCTGCTCGCGCACGTCCCCCCGAGGATGCCGAACGGCCCCCGTACGCCGGAGCGTACGAGGGCCGTCTGGTCGATCAGACGAGCGTGCCGATCAGGCGCCGCCGCCGGTCAGCTTCTCCCGCAGAGCCTGCAGGGCCTCGTCGGAGGCCAGCGAGCCCTCCGGCTGGGGCGACGAAGCTGCTGCCGGCCGGCTGTCGGTGGTCGACGACGAGTACGACGCGGAACCGGCGGTGCTGGCCGCGACGGTCGCCTCGTTGGCGGCGTCCTCGACCTGCTTCTTGTGCGCTTCCCAGCGCGTGTGCGCCTCGGCGTACTGGGTCTCCCAGGCCGCGCGCTGATCCTCGTAGCCCTCGAGCCACTCGCCCGACTCCGGATCGAAGCCGTCCGGGTAGAGGTAGTTGCCCTGGTCGTCGTAGCTCGCCGCCATGCCGTACAGCGTGGGGTCGAACTCTTCGGCGTGGGCGTCCACACCCTCGTTGGCCTGCTTCAGCGACAGCGAGATCCGGCGCCGCTCGAGGTCGATGTCGATGATCTTGACCATGACGTCGTCGTTGACCTGGACGACCTGCTCCGGGATCTCGACGTGACGCTCGGCCAGCTCGGAGACGTGCACCAGACCCTCGATGCCCTCCTCCACGCGGACGAACGCACCGAACGGCACCAGCTTGGTGACCTTGCCGGGCACGATCTGCCCGATCTGGTGGGTCCGGGCGAAGGCCTGCCACGGATCCTCCTGGGTCGCCTTCAGCGACAGGGAGACACGCTCGCGGTCCATGTCGACGTCGAGCACCTCGACGGTGACCTCCTGGCCGACCTCGACCACCTCGGACGGGTGATCGATGTGCTTCCAGGACAGCTCGGAGACGTGCACCAGGCCGTCGACGCCACCCAGGTCCACGAAGGCACCGAAGTTGACGATCGAGGACACGACACCCTTGCGGATCTGGCCCTTCTGGAGCTGGGTGAGGAAGTTCTGGCGGACCTCGGACTGGGTCTGCTCGAGCCAGGCGCGGCGGGACAGGACCACGTTGTTGCGGTTCTTGTCCAGCTCGATGATCTTGGCCTCGAGCTCCTGGCCGACGTACGGCTGGAGGTCGCGGACCCGGCGCATCTCGACCAGCGAGGCGGGCAGGAAGCCGCGGAGACCGATGTCGAGGATCAGGCCGCCCTTGACGACCTCGATCACCGAACCGGTGACGACGCCGTCCTCTTCCTTGATCCGCTCGATCGTGCCCCAGGCGCGCTCGTACTGAGCCCGCTTCTTGGACAGGATCAGGCGACCCTCTTTGTCCTCTTTCTGCTGGACGAGAGCTTCGATCTCGTCACCGACGCTGACCACATCGAAGGGGTCGACGTCGTGCTTGATCGAGAGTTCCTTGGAGGGGATGACCCCTTCGGTCTTGTAACCGATGTCGAGGAGAACCTCGTCCCGGTCGACCTTGACGACGGTGCCGGTGACGATGTCACCGTCGTTGAAGTACTTGATGGTCGCGTCGATAGCTGCGAGGAAGGCTTCGGGCGAACCGAAGTCGTCGATCGCGACCTGGGGTGGTGCCTCGAGAGAGGACGTCATGTAGTGAAGCTCCGATAGGGATGGGACTCGTTCGAGCGCGCTGCAGCCCGGTCCGTACCAAACCAACCAACCGAGGCGAGCGTGTGAAACCGACGACGATCCTGGGGCTCGTACGAGCGTGACCTACTCCGTCTGAAGTCGCGCAGGCCACAGCGACACTCCAGAATACCTAGGCAGGCGAAAGCCGGTCAAACGCGCTCACTGCGCGGACCCGTCGGCCAGGTCGCGACCGAGTCGGACCGCCTGCGCCCGGTCGCGCAGATCCAGCTTCGCGAACAGGTTGTTGATGTGGGTCTTCACCGTCGCCGTGCTCACGAACAGTCGCTCGGCGATCTCGGTGTTGTTCAGACCCTGCCCGATCAGGCCGAGCACCTCCCGCTCCCGGACCGTCAACCCACCGAGCTCGGCGGTGGGCGACGCGGAGGCCCCGGACCGGGCCTGACCGAGCCCGTTCAGCAACCGATCGGCCACGGTCGCCGTGAAGGTCGACTGGCCGCGGGCGACCGTACGGATGGCCAGGGCGATGTCTGTCCGGGAGGCGTCTTTGGTCAGGTAACCGCGCGCACCTGCGGCCAGCGCGGCGGCGATCGAGGCATCGTCGTCGAAGGTGGTGAGCACCAGAACGGCGACCTCCGGGTGGTCGCGACGGAGCAGGGCCGTTGCCGCCGCGCCGTCCAGCACGGGCATCCGGAGATCCATCAGCACGACCGCGGGCCGGTGCGCGGCCACCAGGTCGAGCGCCTCCTGGCCGTTGCGAGCCGCGCCGACGACCTCGATGCCGTCGATCAGGGAGAGCACGGTGACCAGTCCGTCGCGGACGATGTCCTGGTCGTCGGCGACGACGACCCGCACCGGGTTCTCGGACTCCGGCGCCCGGTGCGTGCTCATCGCGGACTCCAGTCAGCCGACACGAGCCATCGGTTGCCGACGCGTCCGTAGCTCAGCGAGCCGCCGATGGCGGTCATCCGCTCCCGCAGACCGTCCAACCCGACCCCTCCCCCGGTGGTCGCCAGCACGGTGTCGGCCGGCCGGTCGACCGGGTTGCCCACCTCGAGCCGGACCGAGGCTTCCGCGAACTCGAGCGTCACCGACATCCGGGTCACGGACGCGTGCTTGGCCGCATTGGTGAGCGCCTCACGGGTGACCGCCGCGAAGGCGTCGCGGACCGGGCCGGCGACCGGGACCGGCTGACCGAGCACATCGAGCTCCACGCCGAGCTGGAGCCCGACCGGCCCGTACGCGATCTTCCGGACGGCGGCCACCAGATCCTGCTCCGTCTCCGGCGGCTCGCTCGAGCGCAGCTCGCTGACCGCCAGGCGGGCCTCCCGCAGTCCGTCGACGGCGAGCTCCCGGGAGCTGCGCAACCGGTCGGCCGCTCCGTCGATGTCGTGCCGCTCGACCAGCAGGGCCTCGGCCGCGTCGAGCTGGCGCACCAGGCCACCCAACGAGTGGGCCAGGACGTCGTGGATGTCGCGGGCGATCCGGCTGCGCTCCTCCAGCGCGGCCGCCCGGCTGGTCTCGGCACGGGTCAGCTCAGTCTGGGCGATCAGCTCGGCGCTGCGCTGCTGCAGCTCTCGGCTGCGGGCGACCAGGTCTCGCTCCTGCTGCTGGCGCTGGCGCGTCTGGTGGCGGTTGACACCGAACAGCACCGCGGCCAGCGAGCCGGCGGCGTAGCCCAGCACCAGAACAGGTCCGTCGGATCCGGGTGTGTGCAGGGCGACCAGCGCGAGCATCAGCAGTCCGGCGGCCGCCGAGATCGCCACCGAGACCCGGGTGGGCAGGCGGCCCCAGGCGATCAGCACCACCACCCCGCAGAAGAAGTAGCCGCCCGCGACGTACGGCGTGATGACGGCGCCGCCGACGATCATCACGACCGCCGACCAGGTGGCCCACCGCTCACGGTCGGCGGCCCGGAACACGATGACGGCGAACGGGGCGAGCATGGTCACGGTGCTGACCACGGCCAGAGCCGGTCCGTACCGGTACGCCCCGCCCACCACGGCCAGATAGGCCAGAGCCACCGACCCGAGGACTCGCAGAGCCACGCCGGCCCCGGTCGGGATCCAGCGACCGGACGGTGGAAGGTCGTCGACACGCGTAGCCGTGGCCACGCCCCGATCGTAGGGCGTAGCCGCGGCGGGCTCGATCGGCAGAGCCGCGGTGGGCTCGATCGGCAGAGCCGCGGCGGGCTCGATCGGCAGAGCCGCGGCGGGCTCGATCGGCAGAGCCGCGGTGGGCTCGATCGGCTGGTTCACCGGTAGCTGGGCTCCCGCTCGACGACCGGACGAGCGACGAGGCTGCGGTGGGCGTGGTAACGCTCGGCCACGACCAGACCCTGGGTGAGCTTGATGACCGCGATCACCAGCAGGACCGACGAGGAGAGCAGGGCCGGCGTGCCGCCCACCGATCCGGCGAAGGCGGCGACCGCGACCCGGACGGCCACGAAGCCGAGGAAGACAGCAACGCCGCTGAGCCGCAGTCGAGAGGCGACGACCCCGTCGAGGGTGCGGAACTCGCTGAGCCGGCCCATCGCCCAACCGGCCCCGACGGCGAGGACGAGTTCTCCGCCGAGCACGCTGACGTCGACGATGGTCGGGCGCCAGGTGGCGCCGAGGGAGGCGACCACCTGGGCCAGCAGCAGCACGCCGAGCAGACCCAGGACGATCGGAAGTCGGGTCAGCTTGGACAGCTTCACCTCCCGCCAGGTGACGCTGCGGACCAGGACGACCGCGACGATCATCGTGATGACGGCGATGGTGTCGATGGTGGTGTTCACGAGTTCCTCCGGAGGGCTGTGGAGCGTTGTCAGGACGCTGTCCAGTCTTGGCCGAAGGGCCTTGATCCGGGACCACCCGTGGGTGGACCTTCGGGTGGAGACGTGAGGTGGAGAACTGCGCTGCGACGCCGGTTGGCGACGACTGCGTCAGTGCGCGGCGGCGTGCCAGGAACGACCGACGCCGACGGAGACGTCCAGCGGGACCTCCATCTCCACGGCCTGACCCATCCTGTCCCGGACCAGGGTGGTGAGGGCCTCCGCCTCACCGGGCGCGATCTCGAAAACGAGCTCGTCGTGGACCTGGAGCAACATGCGGCTGCGCATCCCGGCGTCGGTCAGAGCTCGCTCGACATCCAGCATGGCGACCTTGATGATGTCGGCGGCGGAGCCCTGGATGGGGGCGTTGAGGGCCATCCGCTCGGCCATCTCCCGGCGCTGCCGGTTGTCGCTCATCAGGTCGGGAAGGTAGCGACGGCGGCCGAGCAGGGTCTCGGTGTACTCGGTCCTCCGGGCATCCACCACGAGGGAGCGGAGGTAGTCGCGCACACCGCCGAACCGCTCGAAGTACTCCTCCATCAGCGCCTTCGCCTCGGAGGTGTCGATCCCGAGCTGCTGGCTCAGACCGTAGGCACTGAGCCCGTACGCCAGCCCGTAGTTCATCGCCTTGATCTTGGCCCGCTCCCCCGGCGAGACGGCGTCGGGCGCGACGCCGAAAACCCGAGACGCCGTGACGGTGTGGAAGTCCATTCCCGACTTGAACGCCTCGATCAGGCTCGCGTCCTCGCTGACGTGCGCCATGATGCGCATCTCGATCTGCGAGTAGTCCGCACTCATCAGCGACTCATAGCCCGCACCCACCACGAACGCCTCTCGGATCCGGCGTCCTTCCTCGGTGCGGATCGGGATGTTCTGCAGGTTCGGATCGGTGCTGGAGAGCCGACCGGTGGCGGCAATGGTCTGCACGTACGTGGTGTGGATCCGGCCGTCGTCGGCGACCGACTTGAGCAGACCCTCGACGGTCTGCCGCAGCCGGATGGCGTCCCGGTGGATCAGCATCTGGGCGAGGAACGGGTGCTCGGTCTTGGCGTAGAGCTGCTGCAGCGCCTCGGCGTCGGTCGTGTACCCGGTCCGGGTGCGCCGGGTCTTCGGCATCTTCAGCTCGTCGAACAGCACCACCTGCAGCTGCTTGGGCGAGCCGAGGTTGATCTGCTTGCCGAGGATCCGGAACGCCTCGTCCGCGGCCCGGTTGACGGTGGAGTCGAACTCGGCCTCCAGCGCCTCCAGCAGACCGGTGTCGACGGCCACCCCGGTCTGCTCCATCCGGGCCAGCGTGCGCTGCAGCGGCAGCTCCACGCCGTACAGCAGGCTGGTCCCGTTGTGCTCCTCTACGTCGGCGTCGAGCGCGTCGGCCAGGTCGATGACGGCGCGGGACCGCACCATCGCCGCCTGGGCCGCGATCTCCGTGCCCGAGTCGTCGTCTCCGAAGTCGAGGGCCAGCTGGTCGGCGGCCGCGTCGAGCGCGTCGGGTCCGGCGTCGACCTTGAGCTCTCGCTTCAGGTAGCGGATGGTGAGGTCGGCCAGGTCGAAGGTGCGCTGGTCGGGTCGCACCAGGTACGCCGCCAGCTGGGTGTCGGAGGTCAACCCGGCCAGCTCCCAGCCGCGCGCCCACAGCGCCAGCAACGGACCCTTGGCGTCGTGCATCGCCTTCCGCTTGGTGGGGTCGGCCAGCCAGGCGGCCAGCGCGTTCTCGTCGGCGGGCAGCAGCTCGGTGACGTCCACGTACGCCGCCGCACCGTCTCCCGCGGCCAGGGCGAGGGCGCGGATGTCCCCGGTGCCGGACCCCCAGCTGCCGATCACGTCCAGGCCCGTACGGTCGCCGGCCGCGTGCTCGTCGAGCCAGGCCGACAACTCGCCGGCCTCCAGGATGACTCCGGACAGCTCGAAGCCGCCTTCGGGGACGATCTCCTCGTTGGGCAGCGCCTCCAGCAGCCGGTCCCGCAGCACCCGGAACTCGAGCTGGTCGAACAGCTGGTGGGTGGCCTCCCGGTCCCACGGCTGCCGCTCGAAGTCGTCGATGCCCATCGGCAGGTCGAGGTCTCGGATCAGGGCGTTGACCTGGCGGTTCAGTCGCACCGCCTCGATCCGCTCCTTGAACGCGTCCGCCGCCTTGCCCTTCAGCTCGCCGGCGTGGGTGATCAGGTTCTCCAACCCGTCGTACGTCGTCAGCCACTTCGCGGCCGTCTTCGGCCCGACGCCCGGGATACCGGGCAGGTTGTCGCTGGTCTCCCCCACCAGCGCGGCGAGCTCCGGATAACGACCGGGGGCGACGAAGTAGCGCTCCTCCACCGCCGCCGGGGTCATCCGGGCCAGGTCGGAGACCCCCTTCCGGGGATAGAGCACGGTGACCCGGTCGCTGACGAGCTGGAACGCGTCCCGGTCACCGGTGCAGATGAGCACGTCGAAATCGGCCTGCTCGGCCTCGGTGGCCAAGGTCGCGATGACGTCATCGGCCTCGAAGCCCTCCACCCCGAGGTGCGGCACGTTCAGCGCGTCGAGGACCTCCTTGACCAGGTCCACCTGCCCCTTGAACTCATCGGGACTGGCCGAGCGGTTCGCCTTGTACTCCACGTACAGCTCGGAGCGGAACGTCTTCCGGGACACGTCGAACGCCACCGCGAGATGCGTCGGCGCCTCGTCCCGCAGCACGTTGATGAGCATCGAGGTGAACCCGAACACCCCGTTGGTGTGCTGCCCGGTCTGAGTGGAGAAGTTCTCCACCGGAAGCGCGAAGAACGCCCGATACGCCACCGAGTGACCATCGATCAGCAGCAGCTTCTGCCGCTCGGGTGTCGTCACCGCCGGGGTAGCACTCTTCTTCGCAGCAGGCACGGAGAGGACTCTATCCGCGCCCACCGACAACCGTTCCCACGCCGACCAGGCCGTGCTCGTGCTCACCCATCCCGTCGGCCTGCCCCCGGGGTTCGTGAATTTTCCGTCATTCGACGGATATCGCGGCACCCGACCCTGTCCGATGCCGCAGAAGTCGTCGGATGACGGAATCTTCAGGACCGTCGACCCGCGGAACTCAGCCCTCACGAGTGGAGCAGCACGTCCGCCCCGCCCGAGGATGAGGACCTGGCACCCGTACGGCAAGCACAAGCCGGGGCCGGCCGAAGATGACGTCAGAGCGAAGGTCGGGGTGCCCACGCCCCGGTCGCGTCAGGGAGTGGTGGGCGTTCCGAGCGGAGCCTGCGAAGCGAGGTGGGCAGGACGTGGCCGGGGCGTGGGTGCCCCGGCCGACCCAACGCACCGACTGAACCCGAGACGCAACCAACCAGCGTGTACGGGTGTCAGTCCTCGCCGAGGTACGCCTTGCGGACGTTCTCATCCACGAGCAACGCCTTGCCGGTGTTCTGCAGCACGATCTGGCCGACCTCGAGGACGTACCCGTAGTCGGCCAGGGACAGGGCCGCCTGGGCGTTCTGCTCCACCAGGAGGATGGTCACGCCCTCCCGCTGCAGCTCGACGATCGTGGACATGATCTTCTGCATCATCAGCGGCGACAATCCCATCGAGGGCTCGTCCAGCATCAGCAGCTTGGGTCGGCTCATCATGGCCCGGCCGATGGCCAGCATCTGCTGCTCGCCACCGGAGAAGGTGCCGGCCGGCTGGTCCCGCCGCTCCTTCAGGATCGGGAACAGGTCGAACGCGCGGTCCAGGTCCTTGGCGATCGCCGCCTTGTCCCGGCGGGCGAACGCACCGAGCATCAGGTTGTCCTCGACCGTCAGTCGCGGGAAGATCCGACGCCCCTCCGGGGAGTGGGCCAACCCGAGGACGGTGATCTCGTGGGCCGGGGTGCCGTCGATCCGCTTCCCCTGGAACCAGATCTCCCCGGCCTCCGGCTTGATCAGCCCGGAGATGGTCCGCAGTGTCGTGGTCTTGCCTGCCCCGTTCGTACCGACCAGAGTGACGACCTGCCCCTCCTCGACGGTGAAGGAGATCCCCTTCACCGCACGGACCCGGCCATAGGAGACCTTCAGGTCCTTGATCTCAAGCATCACGCCCCCCTGCTTCGCGGGTCGGGTCTCCCGGCTCCCCCAGATCGGACTCCAGCTCATCGGAGTCAGCCGGTCCGGTCCCGATGTAGGCCTCGATCACTCGCGGATCACCCTGCACCTCGGCGGGGGTCCCCTCGATCAGGGCCCTGCCCTGCACGAGACAGAGCACCCGGTCACACAGGTTGAAGATGAACCGCATGTCGTGCTCGATCACCACGACCGCGAGCCCGAGATCGCGGATCCGGAAGATCAGCTCCTCGGCCTGGCGGGTCTCCTGCGGGTTCATGCCGGCCGTCGGCTCGTCGAGCAGGATGAGCTTCGGATCGGTGGCCAGCGCCCGGGCGATCTCCAGCCGCCGCTGATCCCCGTACGGGAGGTTGCGGGCCAGATGATCGGTCGTGTGACCCAGCCCGACGAAGTCCAGCAGCTCCTGCGATCTGGCCCGGACCGCTGCTTCGTCCCGCTTGAACTTCGGGCCGCGGATGATCGAGGTGAACGGTCCGGTCGTGGTGCGGCAGTAGCGGCCGACCATCACGTTCTCCAAGGCGGTCATGTTGCCGAACAGCCGGATGTTCTGGAACGTCCGGGCCATCCCGGCCAGCACGACCTTGCGTGGCTTCGGCGGCAGCACGGCCCCGTCGAACACGACCTGACCGCTGGTCGGCAGGTACAGACCCGTCAGGCAGTTGAAGAAGGTGGTCTTGCCGGCCCCGTTCGGCCCGATCAGTCCCATGATCTCGCCTCGGCGGACGGTGAGGTTCACGGAGTCGACGGCGGTCAGGCCACCGAAGCGCATGGTGACGTTCTCGACCTGCAGGATCACCTCACCCACGGCACCGGCGGCTTGGTCGTACGCGCTCGTGGCGGTCACAGCGCACCTCCCTTCACGATCCCGGTCTCCTCGACTTCTTCCTCGATCCGCTCGGCGAGTTCTTCATCGTCCTCGTGGAACTCCAGCTGGCGCCGCTGGCTGGGCACCAGACCCTCCGGCCGGAACCGCATCATCAGCACGAGCAGCAGACCGAAGATCAGCAGCCGGTACTCGCTGACGAAGCGGAGCTTCTCGGGCATCAGCTTGAGGATGGTCGCCCCCACCAGGACGCCGAGCACGGTGCCCATGCCGCCGAGGACGATCGCCGCGAGCAGGAAGGCCGACTCCAGGAACACGTACTGGTCGGGTGTGACCGAGACGTCGACGTGCGCCTTCACCGAGCCGGCGACCCCGGCCAGGAAGGCGCCCCCGGCGAAGGCGAAGAGCTTCAGTCCGAAGACGTTGACGCCCATGGCCTCCGCGGCCTTCTCGTCCTCGCGGATCGCCACCCAGCCGCGCCCGATCCGGCTGTTGTTGAGCCGGACGAAGATCAGGATGATCAGCCCGAGCACGAGCAGGAGCAGGAAGTAGTAGTTGGAGAACCTCCCCAGCGGGATGCCGAACAGGACGTGCGGTTCACCGAAGTCGAAACCGAAGAGCACGAGATCCGGAATGGCGGGGATGCCGTTCGACCCGTGGGTCAGGTTGGGTCCGTCGCTCCCATCCAGGTTGTTCATGGAGATCCGGAAGATCTCGCCGAAGGCCAGCGTGACGATGGCCAGGTAGTCGCCGCTGACCCGCAGCGTCGGGGATCCGATCAGCAGACCGAGGCTCGCCGAGACGCAGCCGCTGATCGCCATCACGACGATGAACGGAGGGTGCCAACCGACCGTCGAGAACGCCGACTCCGACAGGATCGCCGCCGTGAAGGCGCCGGCTCCGAGGAAGGCGATGTAGCCGAGGTCGAGCAGGCCGGCGAGGCCGACCACGATGTTCAGCCCCATGGCGGTGCCCGCGAAGATGATCACCTGGGTGGCGATCGACATGTTCGCGTCGGAGCCGTCCTGGGTGAACGGGAAGGCGAAGGCGACCACGAAGGCGGACAGGATCAGCACCCTGCGGTGCCGCTCGGTGCACCCGGACAGGAAGGCCATCACGCCCGTGGTCAGGAGCACCGCGATGACGGCCCCGATGAAGCCGAGGAACGAGACGAACGACCCGCCGTCGTCCATGTTGAGGGCGAAGGCCACTCCGAACAGGGCCAGCCCCATCATGGCGGCGATCGCGAGGATCTCGATCCAGGGCTTCGTGACCATGGTGGCCAGGTTCGGCGCGCGGTCGGCGAGCATCAGCTTGGTGCCGACGAAGGCGGCGAGCGCGCCGACGAGGGCGACCCACCCGCCGTACTCGACGTTGACCAGACCCTCGAGCTCGACGGCGATGCTGATGATGATGAGCACGATGTAGACGAGTGCCCCGGTGGCTGCGGACTTCGCGCCGCGCACCCAGCCGATGCGCCGCTTGCGCTTCTTCTTCAGGTAGAAGTGCGAGCCCACCAGCAGCCCGACGACGAGGACGCCCAGGAACATCGACAGGAACTGCAGCGGGGACGGGTACCCGAGCACCGTCATGTTGTCGAGCGCACTGCGCCCGTACGCCCAGGGCAGCAAGGGGGCGACGATGACGATCGCGCCACCGGCCAGCGCCAGGATCCGGCCGATGCCGTTGGTCCGCTCCTGCAGCTCCGGAGTGACCAGGTCAGGGATTCTCATGCTCGGTCCACCACCCTCGCTCCCAGCAGACCCTGGGGTCTGAAGACCAGCACCAGAATCAGAATGACGAAGGCCCAGACATCCTTCCAGGCGGAGCCACCGAACTGGCCGGGGATGTAGGTGGTCGCCATCACCTCGATGACGCCCAGCACCAGACCGCCGACCACGGCTCCGAAGATGTTACCGATTCCCCCGAGGACGGCTGCGGTGAAGGCCTTGAGACCGGCCAGGAAGCCCATCCGGAAGTCGATGTTGGTGTAGCGCAGGCCGTGGGCGAGCCCCGCCACCGCGGCGAGCGCGGCTCCGAGGGCGAAGGCGACCATGATGATCCGGTCGACGTTGATGCCCATCAGCCGGGCCGTGTCGGGGTCCTGGGACGTCGCCTGCATCGCACGACCGAGACGGGTGCGGTTGACGAAGATGTAGAGGAACACGGTGCAGATCGCCAGCATCACGAGCGTGAACAGGGCCGCCCGCTGGATGGTGACCCCGCCGAGCTGGATGGCCGGGCCGGTCACCACGTCGATCTGCGGGAACGGGATCGCCCGCTTCGAGTCCGGGAAGCCGGGGATGTCGCCGTAGAACAGCCGGACGAACTCCTGCAGGAAGACCGACACACCGATCGCGGTGATCAGCGGGGCCAGCCGGGGAGCGTTGCGTAGCGGGCGGTAGGCGAAGCGCTCGGTCAACAGGGACACCGCGATGGCCGCCACCATGCCGCCGAACAGCATCAGCGGCAGCATCCACAAGGCGGTGACCTCGCCCGGCACCACCAACCAGACGGTGAGGGCACCGAAGGCCCCGATCATGAAGATCTCGCCGTGGGCGAAGTTGATCAGCTGGATGATGCCGTAGACCACGGTGTAGCCGACAGCGATCAGGGCGTAGAGCGCGCCGAGAGACAGTCCATTGACCAGCTGCTGGAAGAACAGTTCCATCCGGACCTCCCCGAAGGTTGAGTGGCCTGCCGGACTGCCGAGGCAGCCGGATGGGGGCAGGCCACGCCTGCCCCCATCCGAGCTACGTCTCAGCCCTCGTCGAACGATTCAGAGGGCTGTTGGCTACTTGAACTCTTCGGTCTTGTCGGCCACCCACTTGCCACCGGTCACCTTGTAGGCCGTGATGATCTTCGTCTTGGTGTCGCCGAACTCGTCGAAGGCCACCGGACCGGTCGCCCCGTCGAAGGACACGCCACCCACGGCCGTGACCGTGGCCTCACGTGCCGACTTGGCGTCGGGCGCGTCGGCCAGCGAGACCTTGAGCGCGTTGATGATCGCGTTCGCGGCATCGAAGGACTGGGCACCGTAGGCGCCGTACGGCTCCTTGAAGCCGGCCGCCTTGTAGTCGGCCACGAACTTCTGGGCCGATTCCGCGGTGTCGGTCGGCGCACCGACCGAGGTGGCCAGATCGCCTTCGGAGGTCTTGCCCGCGAGCTCGATGAAGGCGGGATCGACGACGCCGTCGCCACCCATCAGGGGGACGTTCAGACCGGCGGCCTTCATCTGCTGGCTGAGCGGACCGGCCTGCGGGTACTCACCGCCGTAGTAGACGGCCTCAGGGTTGGCACCCTTGACCTTCGTGATGACGGACCCGTAGTCCTTGTCGTCGGGGTTGATGGTCTCGGCTGCCACGATCTCGCCGCCGAGCTCTGTGTACTTCTTGGTGAAGGCGTCCACCAGACCCTGACCATAGGTCTTCTTGTCGTGGATGGTGGCGACCTTCTTGATGCCGGCCGTGTTCAGAAGATAGTTCGCCGCAAAGCCGCCCTGGACGATGTCGGTGGTGCAGGTCCGGAAGAACGTCGGGTAGGCCCGCTTGGGGTTGGCCGTATCCGGGCCCATGGTCAGGGACGGGCCCGTGTTGGCCGGAGAGATCTGCGACGATGTTGGCCGCGGCGAACACCGGCTGGAGCGACTGCGACACCGAGGAGTTGAGCGCACCGACCACGCCGACGACCTCGTCCTCACCGGCGAGCTTGGTGGCGGCGTTCTTGCCGACGTCGGGCTTGGCCTCGTCGTCCTCGGCCGCCAGCTCGAGGGTCCAGCCGGGGACCGTCTTGGCCTCGTTGGCCTGTCTGATGGCCAGGTCGACCGAGTTGCGGATGCCCAGACCCAGAGCAGACAGGTCCCCCGACAGCGGTGCGACGACGCCGATCTTGGCGACCTTGGTGGTGCTCTCTCCGGTGGTGCCGCCCTCTTCGGCGCGGCTGCCACAGGCAGACATGGACAGGGTGGCCGCGAGCAGGGTGGCCCCGACGGCTATGAGCCGATGCTTTCGCACGTTCTTCTCCTCCTGAAGATTGCTGCGTGCCCACGGCCGGACACCGACTGTTGTCGGCCTGACGATTCCGCGAGCATGAGCACAGTAAGCGCGGAGTCTCAGCGGAACGTCAGGTTTCGCGGTCGTGTTGCCAGTTCGTTACACGACTGAATGCCCAGCGGGCGTACGTCGCTACTTCTTCTTGGCTCCGGCTCCGTGCTCGATCACGCCTTCCGCGACCTCGCGCATCGACTTGCGCAGGTCCATGGCGGTCTTCTGGATCCAGCGGAACGCCTCCGGCTCGGTGAGCCCGAGTCCCGTCTGCAGCATCCCCTTGGCCCGGTCGACCGCCTTGCGCGACTCCAGTCGCTCGGTCAGGTCCTCGACCTCGGCCTCGACCGCGGTGATCTCGGCGAACCGGGCCCGAGCGATCTCGATCGCCGGGATCAGGTCGGCTTTGCCGAACGGCTTCACCACGTACGCCATCGCGCCCGCCTGGCGAGCGCGGTCGACCAGCTCCCGCTGGCTGAAGGCGGTCAGCATCACCACCGGCGCGATCCGCTCGCTGGCGATCTTCTCGGCCGCGCTGATCCCGTCGAGCTTGGGCATCTTCACGTCCATCACGACCAGGTCGGGCCGCAGGTCGGTGGTCAACTCCACTGCGGCCTCACCGTCTCCGGCCTGGCCGACCACGTCGTATCCCTCTTCGGTCAGCATCTCGACCAGGTCGAGGCGGATCAGCACCTCGTCCTCGGCCACGACCACTCGGGTCGCGGCTACGGTCTCGCCGACCTTGGCTTCATCTGTCGTCACGCGCTCACTCTAACCAGCACGTGTTACGGCCAGCAGTCCTCGCACCCCGGTGGTCCTACCAGTGCAGGGGGTGGGGGGACGCGTCATCACGGTGGGTCGAGTGCCGGGGAGGGGAGTCGAACCCCCATGTCCTTGCGGACAAACGGTTTTGAGCCGTCCGCGTATGCCATTCCGCCACCCCGGCCGGAGCAGCCGCGACGTGAGTCGCGGGGTCGTACGTTACTACGGTGCGCTCATCGGTCGCGACCCGATCCTCGGCGTCCACCGCGCTGTGTCAGAGCGGTGCGCCGATCCGGCGGACCCGGATCATGTTGGTGTGGCCGGCGACACCAGGCGGTGAGCCGGCGACGATGACCACTCGCTCGCCCTCGGCCAACAGCCCACTCTCCATCAACGCCTTGTCGACCTGCCGGATCATGTCGTCGGTGTGCGACACCATCGGCACCAGGATGGACTCCACGCCCCAGTTCAGGGTGAGGGTCGCCTGGGTCTGCTCGATCGGCGTGAACGCCAGGATCGGGATCGGTGACCGAAGCCGGGAGAGTCGGCGAGCCGAGTCGCCCGAGTGGGTGAAGGCGACCAGGAACTTCGCGTCGATCCGCTGCGCCACCTCGGCGGCCGCCTTGGTGATGACGCCGCTGGTGGTGTGCGGGTCCCAGTCGATGTTCTGCAGCTGCTCCAGCCCGTGGTCCTCGGTGTTCGCCACGATCCGGGCCATGGTCTGCACGGTCAGCACCGGGTAGTCGCCGACGCTGGTCTCACCCGACAGCATCACCGCGTCGGCGCCGTCCAGGATGGCGTTGGCGACGTCGGATGCCTCGGCCCGGGTCGGCCGCGGGGCGGAGATCATCGACTCGAGCATCTGCGTCGCCACGATCACCGGCTTGGCCCACCGGCGGGCGGCGGTGACGATCTTCTTCTGGACGAGCGGCACCTCCTCGAGCGGCAGCTCGACGCCGAGGTCACCGCGGGCGACCATGAACGCGTCGAAGGCGTCGATGATCTCGTCGAGGTTGTCGATCGCCTGGGGCTTCTCCAGCTTGGCGATGACCGGCAGACGCTTGCCCTCCTCGTCCATCACCTGGTGCACGATGTCGATGTCAGAGGCGCTGCGGACAAAGGACAGCGCGACCATGTCCACGCCGTTCTGCAATGCCCAGCGCAGGTCGGCGATGTCCTTCTCACTCATCGCCGGCACGCTCACGGCGACGCCGGGGAGGTTGATGCCCTTGTTGTTGCTGACGGCCCCACCGACGATGACCTTGGTGATGACCTCGGTCTCGGTGACCTCGACGGCCTCCAGCTGCAGCCGGCCGTCGTCGATCAGGATGCTGTCGCCCGGACGCACATCACCCGGCAGACCCTTGTAGGTCGTCGAGCACCGGTCGACGGTGCCCTGGATGTCGTCGACCGTGATGACGAAGCGGGCACCGTTCACGAGCATCTCTTTGCCGCTCGCGAAGCGACCGAGTCGGATCTTGGGTCCCTGCAGGTCAGCGAGCACACCCACCGGGCGTCCCACCGACTTCGCAGCGGCCCGGACGTTCTCCAGGTTGGCCTTGTGGTCGGAGTAGTCGCCATGGCTCATGTTGAGCCGGGCGACGTCCATCCCGGCCTGGACCAGCTCGACGAGTCGCTCGGGCGCGGACGAAGCCGGGCCCAGCGTGCACACGATGTTTGCTCTACGCACGAGGCGACCCTACAGAAGGGATCTGTCCCTGTCGTACCGTCTCCCGCCCGGTGGCCCTCGGACGACCCGATCCAGGCGTCAGGCGCGAGCGACGACGTCCAGGGCCTGTCGGAGATCCTTGGGGTAGTCGGAGCTGAAGGTCACCTGCTCGCCGCGGACCGGGTGCTCGAAACCGAGCCGCACCGCGTGCAGCCACTGACGCTCCAGCCCGAGTCGGGCGGCCAGCACGGGGTCGCTCCCGTACATGGGATCGCCGACGCAGGGATGGTTGATGGCGGCCATGTGCACCCGGATCTGATGGGTCCGGCCGGTCTCCAGGTGCACTTCGAGCAGGGTGGTGCCGATGAAGGCGTGCAGGGTGTCGTAGTGGGTCACACTCGCTCGGCCGGACGCGGTGATGGCCATCTTGTACTCCGCGGTGGGGTGCCGGCCGATGGGGGCGTCGATCGTGCCCACGAACGGGTCCGGGTGGCCCTGCACGAGTGTGTGGTAGGTCTTGTCGACCGTACGGGAGCGGAAGGCGCGCTTCAGCCCGGTGTAGGCGAGCTCGCTCTTGGCCACCACCATCAGCCCCGAGGTGCCGACGTCGAGCCGTTGGACGATGCCCTGGCGCTCCGGCACGCCCGAGGTGGAGATCCTGAAGCCGGCGGCCACCAGGTGACCGAGCACCGTCGGCCCGCTCCAGCCGACACTCGGATGGGCGGCCACACCGACCGGTTTGTCGACGACCACGATGTCGTCGTCGTCGTACACGATCGTGAGTCCCGGCGCCGTCATCGGTCGCACCACCGCGGACCGAGGCTCGGACAGCGTCACCTCGAGCATCGCGCCCGCGCGGACCCGGTCGGACTTGGCCGCCACGGCGCCATCCAGCAGCACCCCACCGTCGACCACCAGGTCGGCGACCCGGCTGCGGGACAGCCCGAGCATCCGTGCGACCGCCGCGTCGACCCGCTCCCCCTCCAGGCCTTCGGGGACCAGCAGCACCCGGCCCTCACTCATGAGCCCGACCCCCCGGCGCGGCCGGCGACTCGGGTCGGTGCCACCTCAGGACTCACGGTCCGGTCGCTCGGTCGATTCCTCGGTCGATTGCTCGGCGGGTTCGCGATCCTGCGGGTGGGGCTCGGTGGTCGCCGCGGTGCCACCGGCCGTCACGGCGTCCCGGGTGTAGTGCTGACCCTCGATCCCGACGTTCTTGATCACAGCCAGGATCATGATCAGCACCGCGGCCGAGGTGATGCAGACATCGGCGATGTTGAAGATCGCGAAGTGCGGGAGCTGGAAGAAGTCGACCACGTGGCCGCGCAGGAAGCCGGGGGTTCGGAAGATGCGGTCCATCAGGTTGCCGCTCACGCCGGCGACCAGCAGACCGAGGGCGACGGCCCACCCCGGGTGGTTGACCTTCGGCGCCAGCTTGACCAGCACGAACGACACCACCCCGATCGCGAGCAGCGCGAAGACCATGGTGAAGTTCTCCCCCAGGCTGAAGGCCGCGCCCGGGTTGCGGATCAGGCGCAACGTCAACAGCCCACCGAAAAGCACGGGGGGATCGGCTGGGTCGAGCCAACGCACCGCGATGATCTTCGTGAGCTGGTCGAGCAGCAACCCGCCCGCGGCGACCGCGGCGAAGATCAGTCGCATCCGACGCCGGTGAGCGTCGGATGAGGCACCGGTGGTTATCGGCGCTCCTCCCGCTGCTTGCAGGTGACGCAGAGGGTCGCCCGCGGGAACGCCATCAGGCGGCCCTTGCCGATCGGCTGGCCACAGTTGTCGCACCGGCCGTAGGCACCCTGGTCGATGTGGCGAAGGGCGAGGCGGGACTGATCCAGCATCTCCCGAGCGTTCTTGGCCAGCGACATCTCGGCGTCCCGCTCGAAGTTGGCGGAGCCGACGTCGGCCGGGTCGCGGCCGGCGCCCTCGTTGCCGTCGCGCAGCAGGCCGACGAGCTCGGCCTCGGAGATCTCCAGCTGGCTGGCGAACCGGTCGATGTCCTCGGTGAGGGTCTGCCTGACCTCCGCCACCTCGGCATCGGTCCAGGGGTCTTCGCCGTCACGAACCGGCAGACTCGCGGCATCCACCTGGGCCGGCGGCTTGTCGCCGGCAGTCTTGTCGTCGGCGCTGGACCGGGTGGTCGTCATGGGTGTGTCCCCTCGGTGGAGCAGCGACGGCTGGCCGCGCTGCTGCGTTCGTCGCACGAACCATAGGGCCTGGAACGACGTTCTTCAACGACCCCAGTGGATTCTTACCTGAATTGCGTTCTTGCTCGGAGCGACGATCGGCCGGCGGCTCATCACCGCGAACAGAGAACCACCCGGCCGAGATCGACCGGGTGGCTCATCGTCTGACTGCGGTCAGCGCTGGTCGCCCAGCAAGGCGTCCAGACGAGGGGTGTCGCTCGTCGCCGAGCCGTCGGCGTCATCGGCCGGATCGTCCTGGGGGAACACCGGTTCGCTGCCCGACGTCGTGCTGTGGGCGGAGTCGTGGGCGGCGGTCGCCGCTGGGTCACCGTCACCCGCTGTCTCTCCCCCGTCGGCGTCTCCGCCGTCGGCGGACCGTTGCTCGGCCTGCGCCACGGCGGACGGGTCGGCCAGGGCCGGGACCTCGTACGGCTGGGCGGTGCCCGACTCCACCGCGGCGGCGTGCCTCCGCAGCTCCTCGGTCAAGTTGGCCCGGAAGCTCGCCTCGAAGCCGCGCAGCTGACCGACGGCGACCTGGAGATCGTCGCGCTCCGCCTGCAGGCCGTCGAGCAGCTCGGAGCGGCGACCGGCGATCTCAGAGTCGAGGTTGTCGGCGCGCTCCTTGGCCTCGGCCGTGATCCGGTCGGCCCGCGTCTGGGCGTCACCCGTGACCTCCTGGGCGGAGGCGTTCGCCGACTCCCGGATCTCGGTGGCTTCGGCCGTGGCCTCGTTGACCAACCGCTCGGCCTGCTCGGTCGACAGGGTGACCAGCCGCACCACCGCGGAGCTGGCCTCGGCGCCCGTGGTGACCACGATGGTCTCCGGCTCGGCCGGGGCGGAGTCCGCCGCGACCGGAGCGGCCTGCTCCACAGCCGGCGACGCCTTCAGCGCCTCGATCTGCTTCTTGAGGTTCTCGTTCTCATCGGCCAGCTGCTCGAAAGCCACCTCGACCTCGTCGACGAACTCGTCCACCTCGACGACCTCGTAGCCCTGCTTGCGAGCCATCCGGAACCGCTTGTTGCGCACGTCGTCAAGCGACAGCGTCATCGTCCACCTCAGTTGTTTCTCGACATCACGACCGGCCAACCCCTACCCACGATCAGCCGGCCCTACCGTACTCGCCCCGACCCCTCAACGTCCTGTACGACAGCTGAGCAGACCCGACTGCGACCGAAGTCACCCGACCGCACCCGACTCCGCGTGTGCTGCAACACCAGCGGAGTCGATGAAGCGACGATCGAGCAGACCGCGCGAGCGACGTCGGCGTGCGGTCCGCATGCACGGTCCGAGGGCAGATACTGCGAGAGAGACAGTCGCCCGAATGGCACATCACCCTTCGCAGCACAAGGCCGACCTGTCGCGCAACGCAGCGGAGGCGGCGCTGACCAGGAGTGCAGGAGGAGCGGGTGAAGGACACGCTCTTCGTCCTTCACCCGAGACGACGAACGAGTGGTCCAAGAGCGCCGCTGAGCAGCGTGAAGGGACTTAGAAGAAGACAGCCCGGTTGACCTGCATCAAGATGCTGACGCCGATGGCCAGACCGATGAAGGCGAGATCGAGCATCATGTTGCCGATCCGGACCGGCTTCAGCACCCTGCGCAGGGCTCGCAACGGCGGATCGGTGACGGAGTAGATCGCTTCCGCGACCACCAGCATGGGCCCCCGCGGCTGCCAGTCACGAACCAGGACGGGGATCCAGGACAGGATCATCCTGGCGAACAGCACCAACAGGAAGATCCACAACACCCACCCGATGATCGATCCGATGATGAACATGCGTTCGTGAGTCCCTCAGTCCGTGTCGGTTGACGTCACCGGCCGGGTGCTCAGCTCTGGTTGAAGAACCCGCCTGCGATGCGTTCCTTGTCCTCCGCCGTCACGTTGACGTTGGGCGGCGACAGCAGGAACACCTTGCTGGTGACACGTTCGATACTGCCACGGAGACCAAAGATGAGACCAGCGGCGAAGTCGACCAGGCGCTTGGCGTCGACGTCCTCCATCTCGGACAAGTTCATGATCACCGGCACCCCGTCGCGGAAGTGCTCGCCGATCGTCCGGGCCTCGTTGTAGGTCCGCGGGTGCACGGTGATGATGCGGGACATGTCGGCCGTCCGTTGGGTCGGGGCAGCAGTGGGTGTCGACGTCGTCACCGCCGAGGCGACGACGGGTCGCTTGGTCTCCAGCGGGGTCACGCTGCCGCCGGTGGAGGGATGAGGGTCGACCTCCGGGCCCGTGTTCCAACCGGACGCGACGGGCTTCGCCGCGTTCGGGTCGCCACCGACCAGCTCGTCGCGGCTGATGCCTTCGGTCTGCTCACCGTCGACCTCGTCGTACTGCCCGTACCGGTCGTCGGTCACGAGTCCGAGCCAGGCAGCTGCCCGCTTCAGTCTTTCGGCCATGGGATGAGTTCCTTACCCTCCGTGCAGGTCCAGGTTCGCGCTCGACCATACCGTCCGAAGACGGTTGGTCTGGGGATCGTCAGGTGACGACACGCGGTCGGATCCGGCTGGCCGCTCGTCCGTCGGGGCCTCCGGCGCTGATCGTCGACATACCGCGGCGTCGACACGGTGACCGGGGTCCTCGTGTCGACGCGCAGCAGAGGCCTACTTGAGGAAGTCCGGTACGTCGAGGTCGTCATCGTCCGCGGCCGGAGCCGACGGGCGAGGCGTGGACAACGGCGCCGGGCTGGACGGACGGGTCACCGGCTGGCTGCTCGGGGTGCTCGACTGCGAGCCCGTGCTCCGCTCCGGCTCGGACGAGCCGTAGCTCGCCACGGGAGCCGGTCGGGAGGTCCGCAGGTCGCTGGCCCGGCTGATTCCCGGCTGACGACGGGGTGGCTGCCCACCCTCGAACCCGGCCGCGATCACGGTGACCCGGACCTCGTCACCGAGGGCGTCGTCGATGACGGTGCCGAAGATGATGTTGGCGTCCTCGTGGGCGGCGTTCTGGATCAGGTCGGCCGCGGCGGAGACCTCGAACAGTCCGAGGTCCGAGCCACCGGCGATGGACAGCAGCACGCCGTGTGCGCCGTCGATGCTGGCCTCCAGCAGGGGTGACGACACCGCCATCTCTGCCGCTGCCCGCGCCCGGTCCTCGCCGCGAGCCGAGCCGATGCCCATCAGGGCGGAGCCGGCGTTGGACATGACCGCCTTGACGTCAGCGAAGTCGAGGTTGATCAGACCAGGGGTGGTGATCAGGTCGGTGATGCCCTGAACGCCCTGCATGAGCACCTGATCGGCCTGCTTGAACGCGTCCAGGATCGCGATCTGGTGGTCGATCATCTGGAGCAGCTTGTCGTTGGGGATGGTGATCAGGGTGTCCACCTCCTCGCGGAGGCTGCTGATCCCCTGGTCAGCCTGGGTGGACCGGCGCTTGCCCTCGAACGAGAACGGCCGGGTCACGACACCGATGGTCAGCGCGCCGAGGGCCCGAGCGATCCGGGCCACCACGGGGGCTCCGCCGGTGCCGGTGCCGCCGCCCTCACCGGCGGTGACGAACACCATGTCGGCACCCTTGAGCGCGTCCTCGATGTCCTGCGCATGGTCCTCGGCGGCCTGGCGACCCTTGTCCGGGTCGGCACCGGCACCGAGACCGCGGGTCAGCTCACGGCCGATGTCGAGCTTGACGTCGGCGTCGCTCATCAGCAGGGCCTGTGCGTCGGTGTTGACGGCGATGAACTCGACGCCCCGCAGGCCGGCTTCGATCATCCGGTTGACGGCGTTGACCCCGCCCCCGCCGACGCCGACGACCTTGATGATGGCCAAGTAGTTCTGTGATGCGGAGACCACGTGGTTCCTGCCTCTGGGTTGCTGTTGGACGCTTTCACGCGCGCGAAAGTTGGGTCCTCAGGTCCACGGGGGAAGGAAACAGGAGGGTGATCGACGCCGCGACGGCCACGCTAGTAAGTCGCTCCGACCACTGTCCACACGAGGCCCTCGGACACGCCAGCGGGTCGGGAAATCGACCCCAATCCTGACCCTGAAGTTGACCTTGAGGTCGATTCGTTACCTGACCCGGGCAACAGATAACGGAAAGGTACGCCGCAGTCGCTGGGACCGGTGCGGGCTAAAGCGAGCGGCGTCAGACTCACGTCGCGAGCGGCCGAAGTCCGCACCCCAGCGTGCGGAGGAGGAGCGGAGCAACACGCTTTCCGTTGCTCGGCGACGACGACGTAGCTGGGACACGGTGCGGACTTCAGCGAGCGGCGTCAGACTCACGTCGCGAGCGGCCGAAGTCCGCACCCCAGCGTGCGGAGGAGGAGCGGAGCAACACGCTTTTCCGTTGCTCCGCGACGACGACGTAGCTGGGACACGGTGCGGACTTGAGCGAGCGGCGTCAGACAACACGCGTCAGGTGATGGTGGGGTTGTGGGGGGAGGACACGTCGACGGCTTTCGGGTCCTGCTTCAACAAGGCGAGCGCCACCTGCCCCTTGAGCGCGGACTGCTCCGCGGTCCCCCAGGCGATCTCGACGCCCGAGTCGAGCACCAGCACCAACGCGTACGGTGACTCGGCCCGGATCGTGACCACCTGGTCACGCAGCTTCTTCGGCAGCTCACGGGAGACCACGGCGATCTCGGCCAGGCTGGCTCGGTCGTCCTTGCTGGCCGCGGCCAGCGGCAGGTTGCCGGGCCGCTTGCTGACGGTCAGGTAGGGGATGCCGCTCTTGTCCACCAGGACGTACAGGTTGGCGTAACGGACGGCGAACACGGGGGTTCGCTCGGTGATGGTGATCGTCACCGCGTCCGGCCAGGTGCGCTTGACCACGACGTTCTCGGCCTGGGGGAACGTCGCGATCCGGGTGGCGATCGCAGACAGGTCCTGCCGGGCGAGCGGCACCCCCAGGGGTACGGCTGCCTTGGCCGTCACCTCGGTCTTGGTCAGGGTCTTCAAGCCACTGATCTGCACGCGCTGGGCCGCGAGCACGGTGGAGAAGCCGACCAGCCAGATCAGTCCCCCGATCAGCGCCAGCACGATCACGCCGACCAGCACGAAAGGCCAGATGCGGCGACGTCGCGGCCGTCGATCGCGCTTGCCGTCGGCCACCGACGGTGGACGGTTTCGGGTGGTGGTCGCCATCACACCCCTCGTTCGCGGTGCAGGGTCATCAGAGGCCCCGCTCGCGAAGGGCGTCCACGATCAACGGCGCGACCTTGGTCACGTCGCCGCAGCCGACCGTGATCACCAGGTCGCCGGGGCGGGCGATGCCCGCCACCACGGACGCCGCCGAGTCCCAGTCCGGCTCGTAGGTGACGGTCGCGGTCCCGGGGGCCACGGCCGCCGCCACCATCGCCCCGTCGATACCGGGGATCGGGTCCTCGCGGTCGCCGCAGACGTCCATCACGATCGCCTGGTCGGCGAGCTCGAGGGCGGCGGCGAGCTCGCGCCAGAAGTCCCGGGTCCGGCTGTACAGGTGCGGCTGGAAGCAGACCACGACGCGGCCGCTGTCCCCCACCCCGGTCCGGGCCGCGCGCAGCGTGTTGGCGACCTCGGTCGGGTGGTGGGCGTAGTCGTCGTAGACCCGGATGTCGTCCACGGTGCCGATCAGCTGGAAGCGCCGGTTGGTCCCGCCGTACGTCTCCAGCTCGTCGCGCACGGCGGCCGGGTCGGCTCCGAGGTCGAGAGCGACCGCGTACGCCGCCGCGGCGTTCCACACGTTGTAGGCCCCCGGCACGTTCAGTCGGACCGGTTCGCCGTCGAGCACGAAGGTCGAACCGGTGCCGGCGAAGCTGGCGTCGGTGATCCGGACGTCGGCGCCCTCGCTCTCGCCGTAGGTGACGATCGTCGGTCGTTCGCTCCCCACCGCCCGGGAGCTGAGCCGTTCGGTCAGCGTCACCGCGCGGAGACGTTCGGTCAGCGCGACCGCGCCGGGGTCGTCCGCGCTGATCACCACCAGCCGGACCGAGCCTCCGGTGACGAACTGGAGGAAGCCGTCGGCGTAGTTCTCCGCGGTCCCCCAGTTGGACAGGTGATCGGGGTCGACGTTGGTGACCACGGCGATCTCCGCCGGGTACTGGAGGAAGGAGCCGTCCGACTCGTCGGCCTCGACAACGAACGCGTCGCCGCCGCCGATATGGCCACCGGTGCTGGTTCCGGTCAGGGCGCCGCCGATCACGTACGAGGGATCGGCCCCGACCCGGGTGAGGACGTGCGAGATCATCGCGGTGGTGGTGGTCTTGCCGTGGGTCCCGGCCACGGCGACCCCGCGACGGCCGAGCATGATCGAGCCGAGGGCGGCGCTGCGGTGCAGCACGCGGAGCCCTCGCCGCCGCGCCTCCGCCAGCTCCGGGTTGTCCTCCCGGATGGCGGACGAGGCGACCACGGTCGCTGCGTTGCCGAGCTGGGCGGCGTCGTGCCCGACGTGCACCCGTGCGCCCTGGGCCTCCAGAGCGCGGAGGTACTTCGAGTCCTGGCGATCGCTGCCACTCACCTCGACACCCAGCTGGAGCAGGGCCGAGGCGACGCCGTTCATCCCCGAACCGCCGATGGCGATGAAGTGGACTGCGCCCAGCTCGCTCACCTCGACCAGCTCGACCGGTGTCAACAGCCCCATCAGATCGTCCGCCCTTCCGCGTCGCCATCCCCCGACCAGCCGGCCACCCGCAGGGTCTCGCGGGCCAGCACGGTCGCGGCGTCGGAGTGTCCAACGCCGGCCAGGGCCGCGGCCATTCCGCGCAGCACGTCGGGCCTGATCAGGCTGGGCACCTGGGCGGCCACCCACTCCGGGGTGCAGTCGACGTCGGCCAGCAGCACTCCGCCGCCGGAGGACACGACCCCGGCCGCATTCCGACCCTGCTCGCCGTTGCCGTGCGGGTAGGGCACGAACACGGCCGGCAGCCCGACCGCGGCGGTCTCCAGCACGGTGCTCGCCCCGCAGCGACCGAGCATCAGGTCGGTGGCGGCGTACGCGACGTCCATCTCCGCGATGTAGGCGAGGGGCTGGTAGACCGCCCCGGTCGCCTGGTCGGTGACGGTTCTCAGATCCTCGGTGAGGTTCTTCGGCCCGACCGCGTGCAGCACCGACACCCCCGCCGCCAGCAGGCTCGAACGGGCTCCCAGCACGGCCCGGTTGAGACTGGCCGCACCCTGCGATCCGCCGCTGACCAGCAGGGCCTGCCCCTCGACCGGCAACCCGAAGGTCGCACGGGCCGCTGCCCGTCCGCCGACCCGGTCGAGCCCGGTGATCCCCCCTCGCAGCGGCAGACCGATGCAGGTGGCGCCCGGCAGCGGGGTGTCGGGGAAGGAGGTGAAGACGTGGTCACTGAACCGGGCCGCCAGCCGGTTGGCCAGTCCGGGCAGGGCGTTCTGCTCGTGGATGACGATCGGGATCCGGCGACGCCGGGCCGCCAGGTAGACCGGGGTGGACACGTACCCACCGAAGCCGAGGACCACGTCCGCCGCCAGCCGATCGAGCAGCCGGGCGGACTCGGACACGGCGCGGCGCAGTCGAGCCGGCACCAGCAGCAGGTCCTTGCCGGGCTTGCGGGGCAGCGGCACCGGCGGGATCAGCTCCAGCGCGAGCCCGGCCGCCGGCACCACGGTGTTCTCCAGCCCGCGAGCGGTGCCGACCGCGGTGACCACGGCGTCCGGAGCGAGTCGGACGATCTCCTGCGCGGTGGCGATCAGCGGCGAGGTGTGGCCGGCAGACCCGCCGCCGGCCAGCACCACGCTGACGGGGGCACCGGGGTGTGCCGGACTCATGCGGACTTCCGCCGCGAGCCGACCACGGCACTCACCCGCGGCTTGGCCGTCCGCTTGCGGGAGTCCAGCAGCTTCCGGGCGTCCGGCTCGTGCCGCGCGCAGGACAGCAGCACGCCGAGGGCCAGGAGGTTGGCGATCAGGGCCGAGCCGCCGTACGAGACGAGCGGCAGCGGCACTCCGGCGATCGGCAGCAGCCGCAGCACCACGGCCAGGTTGATCAACGCCTGGACCATGAACCAGACGGTGACACCGCCCGCCGCGTACCGGCGGAAGGGATCGTCACTGCGGGTGGCGATCCGCAGTCCGGCGTAGCCGAGCACGAGGAACAGGGCGAGCACGATCAGGCTGCCGAACAGCCCGAGCTCCTCGCCGATCACGGCGAAGATGAAGTCGGAGTGGGCGACCGGAAGACCGCCCCACTTCTGCCGGCTGCCTCCGAGACCCTGGCCCCACCAGCCACCGGAGGCGATGGCCCACATGCCGGCGTTGGCCTGGTCGTTGGCCCCGTTCAGGTCCGCGGTCGGGTCCAGGAACGCCGCCAGCCGCCGCATCCGGACCGGGCTGGTGACGAACAGGGTGACCACGCCCCCGATGGCGCAGAAGCCGAGCGCGGCGAGCACCCGGATCGGGGTACCGACGATGTAGAGAACACCGACCATGATCGAACCCATCACCACCGCCGTGCCGGCGTCGCCCTGGAAGACCACCAGCAGGATGAGGATGGCGCAGACCGGCAGGTAGGGGATCAGCAGGTGTCGGGGCTGGTCGAGCAGCTTGTCCTTGCGGGCCAGCACGTCCGCGCCCCAGATGATCATGGCCAGCTTGGCGAACTCGGACGGCTGGATGGAGGTGAAGCCGAGGTCGATCCAGTTGCGGTTGCCACCGCTCTCGAAGCCCAGGGCGGTGTAGGTCAAGATCAGCAGCACCGCAGCGAGGGCGACGCCCAGCCAGCCGAGCACCCGGAGGATGCGGTGCGGCACCCGGACCAGGACGACCGCCCCGATCACCCCCATGACGAGGAACATCGCCTGCCGCTTGACGTAGAAGTAGGCGTCGTCGTAGTTCAGGAACGCACTCACGCTGGACGCCGACAGCACCATCATCAGACCCAGTACGACCAGGATCGAGGCGGATCCGAGCACCAGGTGGTAGCTCGTCAGCGGACGATCCAGCACCGTGTGCAACCACAGCCGCAGGCTCCGGGAGGAGGTGGGCGAGATGTCGGTCTTCGCGGTGGACCGCGACGACTTCGTCGCAGCGGAGCGCGCAGTCTTGGCGGTGGATCGCGAGGCCTTTGCTGGAGTCCGTCCGGTGCGGCCCGGCGTCACAGTCGCCACGCGGTCACTCCTCACCCAGTGCGTACGGCCGCGGCGAAGGCGTCCCCTCGGGCGGCGTAGTCGCGGTACATGTCCAAACTGGCGCACCCCGGGGCCAACAGCACCGTGTCCCCCGGTCGAGCCAAGGAGACGGCGGCCGCCACGGCTTGCGCCATCGCTCCATCTTCGGATGCCTCGATCGTGATCACCGGGACATCGGGCGCGTGTCGGCTCAGCGCCTCCGCGATCACCGCACGGTCCACACCGAGCAGCACAGCACCACGCAGCCGGTCTCGGTGGGCGACGACGAGGTCGTCGAAGGTCGTCCCCTTGGCCTGCCCGCCGGCGATCCATACCACCGACGCGAACGCCCGCAGGGCGGCGTCGGCGGCGTGCGGGTTGGTGGCCTTGGAGTCGTCCACGAAGGTCACCTCGTCCCGTACCAGCACCGTCTCGATCTTGTGGGCGCCCAACCGGACCCCGCGCAGACCGTCTCGGACGGCGGTGGCCGGCACCCCGAAGGCGCGGGCCAGAGCGGCCGCAGCCAGTGCGTTCGCCACGTTGTGCGGGGCGGCGGGACTCACGTCGGCGATCGAGGCCAGCTCGAGGGCGGAGTCGCGTCGCTGCTCGATGAACGCGCGGTCGACCAGCAGGTCGTCGACGACTCCGAGCATCGACAGCCCCGGGATGCCCAGGGTGAAACCGATGGCGCGGGCACCCTCGATCACGTCCGCGTCCTCGACCATCCGCTCGGTGGCCGGGTCGGCGACGTTGTAGACGCAGGCGATCTGCACGCGCTCGTAGATGCTCGCCTTGGCCTCGCGATAGCCGGCGGCGCCCTGGTGCCACTCGAAGTGGTCGGGCTGCAGGTTCAGCACCACCGCCGAGTGCATCGACAGCGAGTTCGACCAGTGCAGCTGGTGACTGGACAGCTCGACCGCCAGCACGTCGTACGGCTCGGGGTCCAGCACCGTCTCGATCACCGGTCGGCCGATGTTGCCGACCGCCGCGGTCCGCAACCCCGCGGCCTGCAGCATGGACTCCAGCATCTGGGTCGTCGTGGTCTTCCCGTTGGTGCCGGTGATGCCGAGCCAGGGCACCGGACGCCGGGGACGAGCGAGTCGCCAGGCGAGCTCCGGCTCGCTCCAGATGCCGATCCCGGCGGCCGCCGCCGCGGCCAGCAGCGGGTGGCGTGGGCTCCAGCCGGTGGTGACCACCAGGTGGATGCCGTCCGGTCGCAGTGCGCTCGAGCCGGGACCCAGCCGGACGTCCGCACCGAGTGTCCGCAGCAGCTCGGCCTTGTCCGCGGTGACCTCGGTGACGGTGTCCTCCACCACGATCACCCGGGCGCCGAACTCCAGCAGCCCGTCGGCGGCGGCGAAGCCAGAGACGCCCAGCCCGGTGACCAGCACGGTGGCCTGCGACCAGGGCGAGGCCCCGTCGGCGGTCGCCAGCCACGACAGCTCGCCGGTCATCACGACCCCTTCCTCACGTACCCGCGACCCACTCCGCGTAGAAGATGCCCAGGGCGGCGGAGACGAACAAGCCGCAGATGATCCAGAACCGCATCACGATCGTCACCTGAGCCCAGCCCAGCAGCTCGAAGTGGTGGTGGATGGGCGTCATCTTGAACAGCCGTCGAGGGGTGCCGGTCATCCGACGGGTCAGCTTGAAGTAGCTGGTCTGCAGGATCACCGACATCACCTCGATCACCAGCAGACCGCCGAGGATGATCAGCAGCAGCTCGGTGCGGGTGAAGATGGCCAGCCCGGCCAGCGCGCCGCCGAGGGACAGCGAGCCGGTGTCCCCCATGAAGATCTTGGCCGGTTCGGCGTTCCACCAGAGAAAGCCGAAGCAGGCCCCGGCCAGCGCGATCGCGACCACGGCGAGGTCGTACGGGTCCCGCACCTCGTAGCACTTGGCCCCGGCGGAGGCGGTGTAGGCGCAGGACTGGTTGTACTGCCAGATGTTCACCAGGGTGTACGCGCCGAAGATCATCGTGCAGGCGCCGGTGGCCAACCCGTCCAGGCCGTCGGTCAGGTTGACCCCGTTGCTGGCGGCGGCGATGAGCAGGATCACCCAGATCACCACCAGGATCACCGGCAGCTCGGGGAAGAAGTCGATGTCGCGCAGGAAGGAGATGTACCGCGACGCCGGTGTGATGCCGCGTTCGTCGGGGAACTGCAGGGACAGCAGCGCGAAGATGATCGCCACCAGCGACTGGCCGGCGATCTTGGCCTTGCTGCGCAGGCCGAGGGAACGCTGGTTGCGGATCTTCAGCCAGTCGTCCAGGAACCCGACCGCACCCAGACCGGTGAACAGGAACAGGATCAGCAGCGCGGACGCCGACGGTCCGGTCCAGGTCAGCAGGTGACTGCCGAAGTAGGCGACCAGCACGGCCGCGATGATCACCAGGCCACCCATCGTCGGGGTGCCGCGCTTGACGTGGTGCGAGGTCGGCCCGTCGTCGCGGATCAGCTGGCCGTAACCCTTCTTGACCAGGAACTGGATGGCCAGACGGGTGCCGAGCAGCGTGCCGAGGAGGGCCAGTCCGCCCGCGAAAACGATCGTCTTCACGCGCTGCCCTCACCCTGTTCGTCGACTGGACTCCTCGGCTGGGCCGCCGCCAGGGCGGCCGCCACGGTGTCCAAGGCTAAGCCACGGGACGCCTTCACCAGAATCACGT
Source organism: uncultured Actinomycetota bacterium (assembly GCA_963696135.1). Taxonomy (GTDB): domain Bacteria; phylum Actinomycetota; class Actinomycetes; order Propionibacteriales; family Propionibacteriaceae; genus Microlunatus. The sequence goes on along the minus strand of CAVOJH010000021.1, from coordinate 676,532 downwards.
CGCCGGCCGCCAGGCCCGTCACCACCCGCCGTACGGCGTCGTCACGATCGGCCGCCACCTCCGCTCGAACACCCTCCGCGCCGCTCAGCGCCCCGGCCGCCACCTCGTCGGCGAACTCCCCCAGCGCCACGATCCGGGAGATGCCCCGATCGGCGGCGTACGCCCCCAGCGCCCGGTGCTCCGCGGCGGCCACGGGACCGAGCTCGAGCATGTCGCCCAGCACCGCCCACCCCCTGGCCCCCGGCCGATCCGCCAGCACGCCGGCGACGGTGTCCAGGGCGGCGCGCATCGACTCCGGGTTGGCGTTGTAGGCGTCGTTGACGATCAGCACGCCGTCGGACCGCTCGGTCAGCTCCATCCGCCAGCGCGAACGCGGCAGGGCGCTGGCCAGTGCGGCGGCGATCGTCTCCTTGCTCACCCCGAGGGCCCGCGCCAGCGCTGTCGCCGCGACCGCGTTGGCCACCTGGTGCAGGCCCGACAGACCGAGCTGGACCCGGACCGGACTCCTCGACACGCCGTCGGCCTTCTCCTGCAGGGTGAAGGCGCAGCGACCCAGCGCGTCGGCCTCGACGGCACCGGCCCAGATCGCGTCGGGGGCGTCGGGTTCGGCGAGCACGCTGGTGGCGATCACCCGGGCCCGGGTGCGGTCCCGCATGGCCCAGACCAGGGGGTCGTCGGTGGTCAGCACCGCAGTCCCCTGGGCCGGGAGTGCCTCGACGATCTCCCCCTTGGCGACGGCGATCAGCTCCTTGCTGCCGAACTCGCCCACGTGAGCGGTGCCCACGTTGAGGACCGTGGCCACCGTCGGCGGCGCGATCGTGCACAGGTACGCGATGTGACCGACGCCCCGGGCGCCCATCTCCGCCACCAGGAACCGGGTCCGCGGATCGATCCGGCAGACCGTCAACGGCACCCCGAGCTCGTTGTTGAGGTTGCCGACCGGCGCGACGGTCGGGCCCGCCGCCTCGAGCACCTGGGCCAGCAGGTCCTTGGTCGACGTCTTGCCCGCCGAACCGGTGATCGCCACCACCTGGAGCCCACCGGCGACCGCGCGGTCGACCTGGTCGCGGGCCAGTCGTCCGGCCGCCAGCAGCGGGTCCTCGACCACCAGGCACGGACCGCCGGCCCCGGGCACGGGTCGTGCGGTGAGAGCCGCCGCGGCGCCGTGGGCGAAGGCGGTGGCCACGTACGTGTGGCCATCCACGTGCTCGCCCGGCAGGGCGAGGAACAGGTTGTCGTCGCCGACCTGTCGCGAGTCGACGGCCAGACCGGTCACCACCACGTCCAGCTCGGCGTCTGGGGTGGTCGCGTCCCGACCGTGGATGTCGGCACCGAGCAGCGCCGCCAGCTCTCGCACCGTCACCGGGATCATCGGTTGCCACTCACAGATCTCGAGCTGTCGAGCGGTAGCACGGCGGGATGCAGCTCGGCCCAGACGGCACGGATGGCGTCCTCGTCGGCGAAGGGCAGCACCTCGCCGGCCACCTCCTGGCCGCGTTCGTGACCCTTGCCCAACACGGCCACCATGTCGTCGGGGCCCGACGCGGACAGGGCGGCGGCGATGGCGTCGCGCCGCTTGCCACCGTCGACCACGGTGACGGCCCGGCCGGTGCGCTCGGCCTCGGCCCGGGCGCCTGCGAGCACCTGGGCGCGGATCGCCGCCGGATCCTCGCTGCGTGGGTTGTCGTCGGTGACCACCACGAGGTCGGCCGCGGCCGCGGCCGCGGCGCCCATCGGGGCCCGCTTCTCCGGATCGCGGTCGCCGCCACAGCCCAGCACGACGATGCGACGGTGGCCCGACAGACCGGTCAGCACGGCACTCACCGCCTGCGGTGTGTGGGCGAAATCGACGAACACGGTGGCGGCGCCGGTGCCGAGGTCGATCCGCTGCATCCGACCCGGGACCACCGCGTCGGCGAACCCCGAGACCGCACGCTCGAGGTCGACGCCGACCAGGTCGGCCATGGCCAGCGCGGTCAGCGCGTTGCGGACGTTGAACTCCCCCGGCAGGCCGAGGGCAAAACGGACCGGTCCGTGCGGTGTCGACGCGGTGACGGTGGTGCCCCCCTGCCCGGCCCCGGTCCGGTCGAGGGCCGCGTAGTCGGCCGCACCGTCCAGACTGACCGAGCGGACCGCCGACAGGCCCTGCCGTACCGCCTGCTCGATCAGCTCACTCCCGCGGGTGTCGTCGACGTTGATCACCGCCCGGTCGGCCCGATCCGCGGTGAAGAGCGATGCCTTGGCTGCGAAGTAGGACGCGATGTCCCCGTGGAAGTCGAGGTGGTCGGAACCGAAGTTGGTGAACCCGGCCACCGCGAAGCGCAGTCCGTCCACCCTGCCCAGCGTGAGCGCGTGGGACGACACCTCCATCACGACGGCGTCGGCGCCCTGTTCCCGCATGACGGCCAGCAGGGCGTGCAGCTCCGCGGCCTCGGGTGTGGTCACGGTCGTCCGGCGGGCCTCCAGCCGTCGGTCGTCGACCTGGAAGCCGATGGTGCCGATCAGCCCTACCCGCAGACCCGTGGCCCGCAGAGCCGACTGCAGCAGGTAGGCGGTGGTCGTCTTGCCGTTGGTCCCGGTGATCCCGAACAGCTGCAGACGGCGGCCGGGGTGGTCGTAGATCCGGTCGGCCAGCGCGGGGATCCGCGCTCGCGGTCCGGCGACCACGGCGACCGGGGCGGACACCGAGACTGCGAGCGCCCGGTCCTCACCCTCGGCATCGGTCAGAACGGCGACGGCGCCGCGGTCGATCGCCTCGGCGGTGAAGCTCGCACCGTGCACGGTGGCACCGGGCGCGGCGACGTAGAGGTCCCCCGGGTGCACCAGCCGGGAGTCCGCGGTCACGCCACTCACCCGGAGGTCCGGCGCGGTGGCCCGGGCGATCGGGCCGGCCGACAGCCCGAGGACGTCGCACACGTCCGCCCAGCCGATCCCGGTCAGCCCTGACGGGCGCAGGCTCGGCGGCGCACCGCTGCCGTCAGCTGCGACCACGGTCCGACGGTACCGAGTCGGCGGGGAGGTTGTCCGGACAACCGTCGGTTGCGCCGCTCACCAGTCGATCGCCTTCGGCTTCAGCACCGACTTCTTGGTCGGCTCCACCGAGTAGCGCGGCAGGGCGTACTGCATGATGTCGCGGTAGACCGGCGCCGCCACCTGGGTGCCCGTGGGGTCGGCACCCTTCGGGTTGTTGACCACCACGTACGTCATGATCTGCGGGTCGTTCACCGGCGCGTACCCCACGTAGGAGGTGATGTAGCCCTTGTAGCCGGTCTGGGTGCCGCGCTGCGCGGTGCCCGTCTTGCCGCCGCTGGTGTAGCCCTCGAGACGCAGCGCCGCGGTCTTGCCGGAGTTGTCCACCACTGCCCGCATCAGGTCGCGGATGTGGGTGGAGGTGTCGGCCGAGACGATCCGTCGGGTGTCTCGCACGGGCAGGGACACCGCCCGACCGTCGCTGTCGGTCGCGGCCTTGATGATGGTGGGCTGGTGGTAGACGCCGCCGTTGACCAGTCCGGCGATGGCCGAGATCTCCTGGATGCCGGTGACGGTGAGGCCCTGGCCGAAGGCGACCCGATCGCGGGTCAGCCCCTGCATGTCGGCTCCGGGCAGGATGCCGATGTCCTCACCGGGCAGCTCGATCCCGGTCCGGGCGCCCAGACCGAAGCTCTTGAGGTAGGCGTGCAGGTCGGCGGTCGGCATCTGCCGAGACAGCATCACCGTGCCGATGTTCGAGGACTTGGCGATCACCCCGCGCATGTTCAGCTTGTAGTCGTCGTCGTGCTCGAAGTGGTCCTTGATCTGGTACGGCCCGGACGTCAGACGGTTCGGGATCTCCAGACGGGTGGACTCGTTGACCGTGCCGGAGTCGATCAGCGCCGCGGCGGTGAGGATCTTCTCCACGCTCCCGGGCTCGTAGGGAGCGGTGAGCGCCTGCAGGTTGCGGTACTTCTGACCCTTCAGCGGCTTCGTCGCGTCGTAGCTCGGGGCCTGGGCCATCGCCAGGACCTCGCCGGTCTTCACGTTCATGGTGATCGCGAAGCCGAAGTCGGCCTTGTTGCTGCGCACCGCCTGCGCCACCCGACGCTGGGCCACCCACTGCAGCTCGGAGTCCAGGGTGAGCTGATAGTCGTACCCGTTCTGCGCCGGGACGATCTTGCTGTCCCCCAGCGGGATCTTGCTGCCGTTCGGGGCGCTCTCGTACTGCTCCTGTCCCTCCACCCCGGCGAGCTGGGTGTTCAGCTTGTACTCCAGACCCTCGACGCCCACCCCGTCGGTGTTGACGAACCCGACGATCGAGCCGGCCAGGGTGCCGGTCGGGTAGGTGCGGATCGGGTCGTTCTCGCGGAAGATGCCGTACAGCTGGCGTTCGGCGAGGGCGGACGCCATCCGCGTGTACGTCATCGCCGGCACCTTCTTCTTCAGGTACACGAAACGGGTGTTCGGCTTGGTGAGCAGCGGATGCAGCTCGGCCACGGTCATGCCGAGGAAGGGCGCGATCACATCGGCGAACTCACCGGGTCGCTTGCTGGTCAGACCGGGGTCGGCCGTCACGGCCACAGCCGGTTCGGTCGCGGCGAGGACCGTGCCGTTGCGATCGGTGATGTCCCCGCGGGAGGGCAGCAGCGGCAGCTTCTGGGTCAGTGCTGCGGCGGACTCGGCTGCGTACGCGGAGGAGTCGAAGCCCTGCAGCTGGAGCAGGCGGCCCGCGCACAGGGAGAGACCCATCGCGAGCATGATCAACACGACGTGCAGCCGGCGTCCACCGTCGGCGAGCGGCACCCGTCGTACCTTCGGGCGACTCTTCCGCTTCGCAGCGGGGCGAGGCGTGCTGCCGTCGCGCAGAGTGCGACCGGCCTCGTCATGGCGGCGGTGGCTCCGTGGAGCCGTCGGTTGGCCCGACCGGGACTGACCGCTGCCGGAGCCCCGCTGCTCTCGCCGGTGACCGGTCTTCACGCTGCTGCCGCCGTCGGTGCGAAGCTTCCGGCCCGCCGCCGGGTGTGGTCGCCGCTCGGCCATCAGTTACCCCCACCCTGCTGGGTCTTCTTCTTCGCAGCCTCGGCCGCCTTCTGCTTCGCCGCGGAGTCGGCGGCGGCCTTCTGCTTCGCCGCGGCATCGGCGGCGGCCTTCTGCTTCGCGGCTTCCGCGGCGGCCTTCTCCGCCGCCTTCTGCTGAGCGGCCTCGGCCTTGGCCTTCTTCTTGGCGGCCTCGGCGGCAGCCTTCGCCCTCGCCTTGGCCTCCCGGGCCGCCTTCTCCGCGGCCAGCTGGGCGGGGGTCTTGACGATCAGGCCCTTCATCTCGTCGCCGGTGATCCGGTGCTGCTCGCCGATCACCTTGCCGGACGGCACCACCAGGAAGGCCGGGTACGGATTCGCCCGCATGCCCAACGCCGATGCCTTGGTCGCGATCTGCTCCGGGGTCCGCACCTGGTTGAGCTGGGACTGCAGCTCGGCCTCGGCGTAGACCAGCTGAGCCGCCTGGCGATTCAGGGCTCGCGACTCGAACGCCTGGTTCTGCAGGGTGGTGTTGACCACCAGCAGACCGACCATGCCGACGCCGAAGATCGCGATCAGAACGGTGATGAACGGGATCCGGGCCATCCGTTCCGGCAGGGCCGGCACGGAGCGCAGTCGACGCGACTTCTGGCCCGCCTTGCCATCACGGGCGGGGCGGTCCTCGAGTGGCGCTTGCAACGGCGCCCAGAGTGCGCTCATGGGCGGAGCCTCCCGGGAGTGAGGAGCGGTGGGTGCCGGCGCGCTCTTTGTCGGTGCACACCGCGATCGAACGAGCGGGAATCTGCGGAGCCCATGAGCTCGGAGCGCGCAGCGCGACCAACCAACACAGCGCTCATGACGCCACCCGTCGACCTTGGGGTTCGCGGATCCGTTCGGCAGCGCGGAACCTGGCCGACGCGGCACGACGGTTGACCGCGATCTCGGCGTCGGTCGGCTTGTCGGCGCCACGGGTCAGCAGCCGCAGTCGGGGCTGGTACTCCTCCGGCACCACCGGCAGACCCGGGGGCGCCGTCTCCCGGGCTCCGGCAGCCAGCACCTGCTTGACCAGGCGGTCCTCGAGCGAGTGGTAGGCCAGCACGGCGATGCGGCCGCCGAGGGCGAGCGCGGCCACCGCCTGCGGCAGCACCGACTCCAGCGCGGCGAGCTCGGCGTTCACCTCGATCCGCAGAGCCTGGAACGTGCGCTTGGCCGGGTGGCCACCGGTCTTGCGGACGGCGGCGGGGATGGACTGGTCCAGGACCTGCACCAGCCGGGCCGAGGTGTCGAACGGCTGCTCCTCCCGGACGGCGACGATCCGTCGGGCGATCCGGTCGGCGAACCGCTCCTCCCCGTACGTCCGCAGGATGCGGGTCAGCTCCCGGGCGCTGTAGGTGTTCAGCACGTCCGCCGCCGTCAGCTCCTGGTGGCCGTCCATCCGCATGTCCAGCGGGGCGTCGACCGCGTACGCGAAACCGCGGCTGGTGTCGTCGATCTGCAGCGAGGACAGCCCGAGATCGAGCAGCACCCCCTGGACGCGGGGGTGGCCGAGCCGGCCCAGCACCTCGGCCAGCTCGTCGTACACGGCCTCGACGAAGGTCGTCCGGTCCGCGTACGGCGCGAGCCGCTCCGCGGCCAGGGCCAGGGCCGCCGGGTCCCGGTCGAGGCCGATGAGGTGGGCGTCGGGACAGGCTCGGAGCAGGGCCTCCGCGTGACCACCGAGACCGAGGGTGCAGTCCACCAGGATCGGCGGGGTGGAGGGGTCGCGCTCGACGAGCACCGGCGCCAGCATGGCCACGATCTCGTCCAGCATCACCGGCTCGTGGCGCGGTGGGATGGGTGGGGTTGCCATCTCGACCCTTCGTCGTCCTGCACCTGCTCGTGCCTTGCTCTGTGGCGAACGGGCCGTACGGCCAGGTTTCAACCCGAGACCCGCGGATCGTGACCTGGCACCGGGGAAGGTGTGTCAGGGCACTAGGACCTGCGGGTTGAAGCCTCGCCGTACGCGCCGTTCTCTCTGCCGTCGTGCTGTTCGTGCGTCCTGCTCAGGGCCCTGGTGGTGCTGTCTCCCGGACCGGGCTCACAGCCCCGGAAAACCCTCGTCGTTCATGTCCGCGAACTCCGACTCCTGCTGGGTGGAGTACGCGTTCCAGGACGTCGCGTCCCAGACCTCCACCCGGTTCATGGCTCCGACCACGACACACTCCTTGTCGAGCGCGGCGTAGGCCCGCAGGTGCGGCGGGATGGTGATCCGCCCCTGCTTGTCCGGGACCTCGTCGGATGCCCCCGAGGCGAGCATCCGCTGGTAGTCCCGGACCTGCTTGCTGCTGGAGGACGCCGTGCGCAGCTCGGTGGTCTGAGCGATGAAGGCCTCCATCGGCCAGATCGCCAGGCACCGGTCCTGCCCTCGCGTGATGACCAGGCCGGCGGCCAGCTCGTCACGGAACTTCGCGGGCAAGATCAGCCGTCCCTTCTCGTCCAGACGCGGTGTGTGGGTGCCGAGGAACATGCCGTTCCGCACCTCCTTGCTCCACCTACCGCCCTATTCCCTCCACTTTCCGCCACTGTACTCCACTTCACTCCACTTGGCACCGGATCGGACCCACGGATCCCCCCGCTCCACCATCCGGGCAAGCGCCCGCCGGATCGCCGTGGACGGCGAGCTGCCCGCGCGCGTTCAGTGGGTTGCGTGCCGTGCGTTCACCGGACTCCGTGCCCTGCGCACGTTTTCCGACCACGGACGGCCTTCGCGCCCCGTACGCGCCCACCACCGCACCATTTCGGCCACGGTCGGCGCTCGTATCTCCGCGCAGTTGGGCCGACTCCCTACGGTTGCCAGGCAGCACCACGTAAGGTGCGAGAAGACCTGTCCGGGTGTGCACCGGGCGCAACGGGCGGGAGGGCCGAGTGACACTCAGTTACCAACGCAGCGCGGCGGACCAGCAGTCCCTGGGGGACGTCGTGTCGGTGATGGGTCGGGTGCGAACCGCCATCGAGTCCGTGATCGAGGGCAAGCGGGCCGCCGTGGACCTCGCTCTGACCGTGCTGCTCGCCGAGGGCCATCTGCTGATCGAGGACGTGCCCGGGGTCGGCAAGACCATGCTGGCCAAGGCGCTCGGTCGCTCCATCGACTGCTCCGTCCGCCGGCTGCAGTTCACCCCCGATCTGCTGCCCTCCGACATCACCGGCGTCTCGGTCTACAACCAGGAGACCCGCGACTTCGAGTTCAAACCCGGCGGCATCTTCGCCAACATCGTGGTCGGGGACGAGATCAACCGGGCCTCACCGAAGACCCAGTCCGCGCTGCTGGAGTCGATGGAGGAGCGTCAGGTCAGTGTCGACGGCACGACCTACTTGCTCGAGCGGCCGTTCATGGTGGTGGCCACCCAGAACCCGATCGAGATGGAGGGGACCTACCCCCTGCCCGAGGCTCAGCGGGATCGGTTCACGGCCCGGATCGCCATCGGCTACCCGACACCCAGCTCCGAGCTCGACATGCTCGACTCGCACGGCACCTCCGATCCCCTCGGAGATCTGAGCCCGGTGACCGACGGCGCGACCGTCAAAGGCCTGATCGACGCGGTCAAGGGTGTCTACGTCAGTCCAGCCGTCAAGCACTACCTCGTTCAGGTGGTCAACGCCACCCGCACCTCCCGCGAGCTTCGGCTCGGCGCCTCCCCACGGGCCACGCTCCAGCTGCTGCGGGTCAGCCGGGCGGCGGCGGCCCTGGCCGGGCGGGACTACGTGAGCCCGGACGACGTCGCCGGTCTGGCCACCGCGGTGCTCGCGCACCGGGTGCTGCCGTCGACCGAGGCCCAGCTCGCCCGCCGTACGGTCGACGACGTGGTGGCCCATCTGGTCGCCTCGGTGCACCTGCCCGACCACCGCTGAGCCGGAGCGGCGAGCATGCGCAGACCCTGGCGGCTCTTCACGGCCCGCGGCCACGTGTTCGTGATCGTCGGGCTGGTGGTGGTGGTCGCCGCCATGGTCGCCGGTCAGCGGGACGTGATGAGGATCGGGCTGCTGCTGCTGGCGCTGCCCGTGATCGCCGCCGTGTTGGTCGCCCGGGCCCGCCTCCGCCTGTCCTGCGAGCGCAGCGTCGAACCACCCCGGGTGGCCCTCGGCTCGCCGATGCGGGGACGGATCACGCTCGGGCAGGAGGGTCGGCTGCCCGCCGGGATCCTGCTGCTGGAGGACTCCGTGCCGGCCGAGCTCGGCAACCGACCCCGGTTCGTGGTGGACAAGGCCGACCTGAGCTGGCGGCGGGAGATCGAGTACCCGATGCTCGGCCGGGTGCGCGGCCGGTTCCACACCGGTCCGCTGATGGTGCGCACCACCGATCCGTTCGGACTGGTCCAGCTCGACCGCCACTTCCAGGCGACCACCGAGGTGATGATCACGCCGGTGGTGGAGATCCTGCCCGCGATGCGGTCGGCCGGCGGTGCGGGCAGCGCCGGCGAGGCCCGACCACACCGCGTCGGTGTCACGGGTCAGGACGACGTGCTGGTCCGTGAGTACCAGCAGGGCGACGACCGTCGCCGCATCCACTGGCGCTCCACCGCCCGTCGCGGTGACCTGATGGTGCGCCGCGAGGAGCAAGCCTGGGACCCCACCGCCAGCGTGCTGCTGGACGCCCGGGTGGGCGCCCACGCCGGCCGCGGCATGCACAGCTCGTTGGAGTGGGCCGTCTCCGCGGCGGCTTCGGTCGCGGTGCACTTCCTGGACGACGGCTTCGGGGTCGAGATCTACGAGCCGGACGGGTCGATGCACATCGCCGGTCACCTCGGCCAGCACAGCACGGCGTCCAGCGACCTGGCCCTGAGCCGGCTGACCGACCTGCGGGCCCGGCCGACGACCAGCATCCACTACGCGATCGAGGCGGCCGACGTGGACAAGGCCGGCCAGCTCGTGGTGGCGATCATGGGCCGGATGACCCCGGCGGACGCGAACTCGCTGCTCCGGCTGCGCCGCAACCGGGCCCAGGGTCTGGCGATGGTGATCGACATCGACACCTTCACCGACGACCCGACGAGCGAGCGGACCCGGCGCCAGCACGAGCTGGCGACCGAGATCCTGATCGAGAACCAGTGGCGGGTGGTCGGGGTTCGACGCGGCATGAGCGTCGCCCAAGCCTGGTCGGGACTGGACCGACTCGGAGCGGCTGCCTGATGCGCGCCAGCGATCGTCTCGTCCTCGCCAGCACCGTGGCCGTGCTGCTGATCAGCTTCACCGCGCGACCGCTCACGACCGACAGCTCCTACCTCGGTCTGTCCTGGTTCGTGGTGCTGGTGCTGGCCGCGACGACCGTGGGCCTGCGCCGAGCGCGGCTGACCGCCGGTTTCGTCTTCGCCAGCCAGCTCGCTCTGCTGGCGGTACTGCTCTTCGTCGTGTCGTCGTTCGCTCCCAGTCGCGGTGAACCCTGGTACGCGCACTACGTCGACCTGTGGCAGCAGGGGCTGTACCACATGCAGACCCAGGCGGCGCCGATGGACGCCGACGCCGGGGTCAAGATCATCTTCGTGTCGGTGATCGCCGCGATCTTCGTGCTCACCGACCTGCTCGTCAGCGGCCTGGACCGGCCCGCCTGGGGGATTGCGCCACCGGCAGCCGCGTTCGTCGTACCAGCCCTCGGCCTGGGCATCGACACCGGCATCGGGCCGTTCGCCTGCCTCTCTCTGGGCTATCTCGGCATCCTGGTGGCCGACGGACTGAACCGGACCGGCCGGTGGACCCGCGGTCTGTCTCGCGACTCGGCCGATGGGTTCGGTACCGCGACCCCGATGGTCTGGCGGGCCGCCGGACTGATCGGCGTACCGGCCCTGGTGCTGACCGCGGTGCTGGGAGTGGCCCTGCCGACACTGGCGCTGCCGGGTCTGGGGATCGGCAACGGCGGCGGCGGGGGTGGTCCGCTGCAGCTGACCGACCCGACGCTGGATCTGCGTCGCAACCTCAACCAGGGTGCCGACACCGTCGTGCTCCGCTACACCACGGACAAGCCCGGTGGCCTCTACCTGCGGATGGCCTCGCTCCCCCAGTTCGACGCCAGCGGCTGGCGCAACGTGCAGATGCGGTTGGAGTCCGGCACCCAGCTGCCGCAGATCCCCGGGATGAGCGGTGAGAGCAGCGACCGCCGGAAGACCGAGATCTCGGTGCTCGACTTCGGCTCGGAGTACCTACCGCTGCCGTACGCCCCGCGCAGCGTGTCCGTGGCCGGCGACTGGGCGTACGACCCGAACTCGCTGATCATGCTGTCCTCGGCGCGCGGCGACCGAGATGGCGCGATCCGCAACCTCTCGTACGCGGTGGAGAGCGTCGACGTCGACCCGAGCGCTGAGGCGCTGTCGCAGGCGGTGGCCGGCACCCCGGCGGACAGCAGCATCACCGCCGAGCTGCCGGCGGATCTGCCCGAGGACCTCAAGGAGGTGACCCGGAAGGTGACCAAGGGTGCCGACACCGATGCGGCCAAGGCGTGGGCGATCCAGGAGTACCTGCGCGGCTCGGACTTCACCTACAGCACCGAGCCCCTGCCGGGCAGCGGCTACCGGGCGCTGGAGAACTTCCTGCTCCGGGATCGCCGGGGCTACTGCGAGCAGTTCGCCGCCTCGATGGCGATGATGGCCCGCGAGGTCGGCATCCCGTCCCGCGTCGCCGTCGGCTTCCTTCCCGGCGAGCGCGTCGAGGACAACACCTGGGAGGTGTCGATCCGCGACATGCACGCCTGGCCGGAGCTGTTCTTCGCCGGGTACGGCTGGGTCCGGTTCGAGCCGACGCCGGCCAGCGTCACCGGCACGGCTCCCTCGTGGACCCTCCCCCAGGCGGACTCGCCGGGCGACCAGGCGTCCCAGCCGACCGATCAGCCTTCCTCCCAGGCGTCGACCGAGTCCGTGGCGCCGACCGACCAGGTCTCCGCGGGGCCCACGGACACCGGGGCAGGGACGGGGACGGCCTGGTGGCAGACCCTGATCGGTGCCGGCATCGGACTCGTCGTGCTGCTGGTCCTCGCGGCCCCGGCCACCATCCGGTTCCGCCGCCGGTCCGCGCGCCTGGCCGGTGAGGGCTCCCCGGAGGATCAGGTCGAGGACGTCTGGGCGGAGCTCCGCGACTCGGTCATCGACTACGGCGGGAGCTGGCCGGACGGCTCCCCCCGCTCGATCGGCTCCACGGTCGGTCACCGTCTGGACGCCGACGAGTCGGCCGCTATGGGTCGAGTCGCGGTCCTGGTCGAACGAGGCCGCTACTCCCGCTCTCTCGACGGCTCGGGGTTGGACGACCTGCCCGCGATGACCCAGCAGATCCGCCGCGGGCTTGCCCCTACGTCGCGCTGGCGCCGGTTCCTCGCCGCCCTCGTGCCGAAGTCGCTGTTCCGGCGGCCGAAGACCTGACCCCGCGCCGGGCGTTGGTCGGTCTATCGGGCCGGTTCGGGTCGGTCGGGTCGGGTCGGTCGGTCGGGTCGGTCGTTTGCGACTTCCCGGCGGGTTCCGGCGGGTCCGTCCGCGGGCCGGGTCGCCGTCTGCGACTTCCCGGCGGGTTCCGGCGGGTCCGTCCGCGGGCCGGGTCGCCGTCTGCGACTTCCCGGCGGGTTCCGGTCGTTCCAGACGCGGGCCGGGTCGCCGTCTGCGACTTCCCGGGGGGTTCCGGCGGGTCCGTACGCGGGCTGGCCCTGCGCACTCCGTCGACAGACTTCAGGTGCGGTTGAGTTATCCACAGGGCCACGAGATGCTGCTGGTCTGTGGATGGCGGTGAACGATTTCCCCTGACGTCCTTAGGACTACAGGTATGACGTCAACCACTGCCCCAGCCCGGTTCGATCCCCGCGTTCCGTTCAGCCGGGCCGACGCACGGGCCGCCGGCCTCGCCGAGCATCTGCTGCGGACCCCGGCGTACCAGCGACTGTTCCACGACACGTATCTGTGTTCGTCGATCAGCGTGACCACGGCGATGCGTGCGGCCGCGGCGATCAGCCGTACGAGTCCGGATGCCTATGCGAGCCACCACACTGCCGCCGAGCTGTGGGGCATTCCTGTTCCGATCGACGGCCTGGTGCATGTGACGACGGCCAAGCTCCAGGGGCGGAACCGTCGCCGCGGCGTCCTCACCCACCAGCCGCTCGTGGTGCGCGGAGGCACCACCGTCCGCCACGGCTTGCGGATCTCCGCTCCCGAGCAGGTCTTCTGCGAGCTCGCCGCAGCCGGCATCGGGCTGGTGGACCTCGTGGTCGCCGGCGACACGATGCTGAAAAAGGGACTGGCCACGCTCGAGTCCCTCACGCGATCGGTCGACAGCATGAGTGGTGCCGGGGTGAGAGTCGCACGCCGGGCTGTCGCCTACGTACGTGTCGGAGTGGACTCGGCGATGGAGTCGCGGCTACGTATGCTCCTGGTGCTCGCCGGCTTCCCCGAGCCGGAGGTCAACGTCATCCTGCGCAACCTCAGCGGTGACTGGTCCCGGCGCTTTGACATGTGTTACCTGGCACTGAAGCTCATCATCGAGTACGACGGCGAACAGCACGGGGACTTGGATCAGCGCGACTCCGACATCCACCGGCGCGAAGAGCTGGAACGACTGGGTTACACCCTCGTGCAGGTGACATCGCTAGGCATCTACCGTGATCCGGCGAGGACATTGCGGAGGGTGGCTGACGCCCTGCGCGAAGCCGGCGGGCATGCACCCGGTCGTTGGCGCCCCGAGTGGCGGCAGCACTTTCCCGGGCATCCGTGGGCGAAGGAGGAACTCGCCTGAACTGCATCAGGACGTGGCGTCGACGATGTGCGTCCACTGCACGCTCGAAGGCCGGAACCCACCGCCGAGTCAAAAGCGACCCACAGCCCGGCGCACCCGCACACCGGAACCCACCCCCGAGTCAAGAACGACCCACAGCCCGGCGCACCCGCACACCGGAACCCACCCCCGAGTCAAGAACGGCGGACCCCGAACCCGCCGGCACCCCGGCACCCCGAACCCGCCGCACCCCGGCACCCCGGCTCCCCGGCACCCCGGACACTCGACCCTGACCGGTGGCGCCGGACGAGGTTGGACGCGAAACAGCCGCCGGGAGCGGAAGCTCAGCCGACGGCTGGGGTGGTGCAGGTCTGGAGGATCAGAAGCCGGACTCGTCGCGCCGACGACGCCAGCGCTCCTCCATCTTGTCCATGAAGGTGCCGTCCGAGGACGTGCCCTGCTGTGCCCTGGGGCGATCGCCGCCCCGCGTCGGTGCGCTCGTGCCCACGTGTTGCCAGGAGTAGATCGCGGTCACCGCGGCGGCCACCATGATGCCGAACCCGAGGATGCTGAGCGCGACGTAGCCGATGGGGCCATCGGACATCAGGTACAGCCCGACGACCAGCAGCCCGAGACCGACGAAGAAGCCGACTCCGGCAACGGCTGCGCGGCGTCGATGGAGCTTGCGGACCCCAGTTCCGCGCAGGGTGTTCACCAGCTTGGGGTCCTCGGCGGCCAGGGCCGCCTCCATCTGCTCGAGAAGCCGCTGCTCCTCTTCTGAGAGGGCCATCGGCCACCTCCCATGTCTCGGTCGTGCGCTTACTCTGACTGTACGCGCTCAAGGTATTCGGCACGGACCTCGGACTCAGATTCACATCCCGAGAGCAACGCCATTGGTGACGCCAGTGTATGTGTCGCGGGTGTCGAGCGAAACTCTCCTGTGGTAACGCTCTCGACTCGTTCTCCAGACTCTTCAGCTTCCCTCAGACACCGGGCCCCGATGCGGGTCCGACCTCGACCCCGATCGGCTTTCGACCGGATCGGCCATCGCGCTCCGCGGCTGCCAGGTCGGCGCCGGCGGCCGGGAGATCCGACGGGTCAGCACCGCCCGCTGCACGGCCCCCGGACCGAACCGTACGACCGCGGCATCGACCGCCTGGTCGGCATCGCGCCAGCCGTGCTCCGGCTCGATCAGGGTGGGTTGGAGGCAGGCCTTCTCCACCGGCACGAGGCCCTCCACCCGGACCCCCACCCGCCGGATGCGCGCCCGATCGAGACCCAGCCGCTCGTACAGTCCGAGGGCGGCGGCATAGATCTCATCGGTCACCGAGGTGGGTGACGAGAGGGTCGCGGATCGTGTCAGCTCGGCGAAGTCCGCGAACCGTACGGAGATGGTCACCGTCCGGCCGACCAGCCCGGCCTTGCGCATCCGGCCGGCCGTCTTGTCGGCCATCCGCAGCAGCTCTCGGCGCACCACCTGCACCTCGTCGCTGTCCGCCCCGAAGGTCTCCTGCGAGCCGATGCTCCGCTCCGGCTCACTGATCACCACCCGGCGGCCGTCGCGGCCCCAGGCCAGCTCCCGGAGCATGCCCCCGGCGTGCGGCCCGAACGTCCGCCGCAGTCCACCGCGTGGGGTGTGGGCGAGGTCGCCGACGGTGGTGATGCCGAGGTTGTGCAAGCGCTCCGCGGTCTTGACCCCGACTCCCCACATGGCTTCCACGGGCAGCGGGTGAAGAAACGCCTCGACCCGGTCGGGCGCCACCTCCACGAGCCCGTCCGGCTTGGCCTGCTTGGACGCGACCTTGGCCACGAACTTGGTGGGACCGATGCCCACCGAGCAGGAGATCTGCTGCTCGTCGGCCACGACGGCCCGCACGTACTCCCCGATCTCGACCGGCGAGCCGAACATCCGCCGGGCGCCGGTGACGTCCAGATACGCCTCGTCGATGGAAGCCGCCTCGACGATCGAGGTGACGGAGCGGAACACGGCCCCGATGCCGGCCGAGACCGCGCTGTAGGAGTCGAAGTCCGGGCTCAGAAAGGTCGCGTTCGGAGCCAGCCGGATGGCCTGCGACGAGGCCATCCCCGATCGGACACCGAAAGCACGCGCCTCGTACGTCGCTGACAGCACCACCCCGCGCGGGTAGCCACCGACGATCACCGGACGGCCGCGCAGCTCCGGGCGGCGACGCAGCTCCACCGAGGCGTAGAAGGCGTCCATGTCCACGTGCATGATGATCCGGGCGGTCACCCGAATATCGTACACATATTCTAATCGCCGACCATCGGACGTTCTGTCATCATCAGCGACATGAAGGTCGTCTTCGCGGCGCTCGGCGCGTACGGACACCTGTTCCCGATGCTCCCGCTGGCCTTGGCCTGCCGCGACGCCGGGCACGACGTGGTGGTGGCCACCGGCGCGCCCTTCCTGGACCGATTGCCGGTCCGCACGGTGCCCGGCCTGCCCGCCGAGATCGACCTGGCCTGGGCCGAGCAGGAGGTGCGGCGGCGGCACCCGGACCTGCAGGGGTTCGAGTCGACGCTGGCCATGTTCGGTGATGTCACGGCCGGCGCCACCCTCGCCACCATGCTCGAGGTCCTCGCCGCGGAGCGCGCCGAGCTGCTGGTCACGGAACCGCTGCACCTCGGCGCCGCCGTGGCGGGCGACCTCCTCGACGTACCGACCCTGGACTTCGCCATCGGCCTGGTCCCGTTCATGGTTTCGACCCTGCACCCGATCACGATCGACTATCAGCGCGAACGCTGGCTCGAGCGCGGGCTGACCCCACCGGACACGAAGCTGCTCGGGCAGGCCCTCCTCGACCCCTGCCCACCCGCGCTCCGGCAGCCGTACGACGACGCCCCGCGCATCCCGATCAGATCGGTCGCCTGGCGTGGTGCCGCGGCCGCGCTGCCGGCGTGGCTGGCAGCGCCGGGATCGCGACCGCGCGTCTACCTCACGCTCGGCACCGTCTCGTTCGGCGCCGTCGACATCCTGCGCCGGACGGCGTCGGAGATCGCCACCCTCGATGTCGACCTGCTCGTCGCGGTCGGTCCGGAAGGCGATCCGGCTGCGCTCGCTGGGCTGCCGGGCAACGTGCACGTGGAGCGCTTCGTCCCTCAGGCGGACGTGCTCGCCCGGGTGGATCTGATCGTCCACCACGGCGGTACCGGCACGGTTCTGGCCGCCTTGGAGGCCGGGCTCCCCCAGGTGATCCTGCCGCAGGGAGCCGACCAGCCGTTCAACGCCGAGATCATCGCCCGGTCGGGAGCAGGTCGCCAGCAGGCGAACGACGACCACACTCCCGGCTCGATCGCCGCGCTGGTCGAACCCCTGTTGGGTGACTGCCCCGAGCGGGTGAGGGCGACCGCGATCGCCGCCGAGATCGTGGCCATGCCGGCACCCGCCGCGATCGTCCCGGAGCTGGTCGAGCGCGCCACCGGCTAGGGCTTGATCGCGAACACGTGCAGGTGCGGAGCGAGCGCTTGGAAGGCCGGGTCCTCGGCGACCTCGGCTTCCAGCGCGAGCAGCTCGGCGTGAGCACCGGGCTCGGTCTCGAGGACGGACTCGGCCACGTGTCCCGCGACCGTGCCGATCCCGTGCGTGGCCCGCACCTCGAAGCCGGCGGACGCGACCAGCGCCACGATCCGTGCGCGATCGAAGCGCTCCGGGTCGTTCCAGAACCGTCGAGCCTGGGCGATGTGACCGCCCAGGGCCTGAGTCAGGACGGCCGCGTGCCGTTGAGACACCAGCAGACTGAGAGCACCTCCCGACCGGAGGACACCCGCCACCGCAGCGAGGGCCTGCTCGGGGTCCTCCACCACCTCGAGCACCTTGTGACAGATCACCAGATCCGCGCTGGTGGCTCCGACCACGTCGACGAGCTCGGTGGCATCGCCCTGGATCGCGGTCACCCGGTCGGCGAGACCTTCCTCAGCCGTACGACGCTCCAGTGCAGCCAGCGCATCCGGGCTGGGATCGACCACGCGCACCCGGTAGCCGTTCGCCCCCAGTTCCATCGCCATCCCCCCGGTGCCGCCGCCCAGGTCCACGACATCACGGCCCGGGTGTTCGGCCGCCCAGGTGGTCAGGAGTGCGGTGAGGACGTCGTCCAGGTGCGACTGGGTCACGGATCGGCGACGACGCAGGTCCGGCACTTCGTCCTCCTCAGACTGGGCTCACCCGTGAGGCTATCCGGACGGGTGCGGATGACTCCCACCGGCGGCGGGCGATGCTGCCAGCCGCCCATCGGGAGCCCCGGCACGCACGGGGGTCGAGGTCCGTCCGCGCCGGGGACAGCCCGGGCACGCAGGCGCGAATCACTGCGTCGATCCGATCACCATCGTCGACCAGGTCTTCCCCAAGCCCTGAATCGAAATCGCGTTCGAACTAGACACCACGCTACACGCCGTCACCGACAGTCGGTCCAGCATCGCGGTGACGGCGCGTCGTGTCGTGATCGGAACGTTGCGCCGGTCCGCAGGTCACGAAGCGGTCACTCACCCCAACCCATGGGAAACACCTCGAACGTCGTCGCCATCGGTACGCCGAGTCGGGTGCCGGCGGGTCGGGCCGCGCCTTCCAGGAACTCCCGTGGGTCGAAGAACTCCCAGCCGAGCCCGTCGATGTAGGCACGATGGGCCTCCAGGGACGCCACCCCGCGATCGAACGTGGCCGTCGTGTCGACCGCGTGACTGCCGTCGGGTGAACCCGCCGCCCACACCTGCTTCACCCCGCCCCACGGCTGCAGCCCGGCTCCGATCTGGTCGTGGAACACCCACCGGTTCCCGGCATCGCGGACCGCGTCCAGGGTGGCCATCCCCGTCGCGATGTGGTCGGCCTGGTTGAGCGACTGACCACCCCAGGTGGGCCGGAAGTTGTTGGTGATGACGATCTCGGGCCGATGTCGTCGTACCGCCGCACAGATCACCTGACGCAGCGCGACACCGTACTCCAGCACGCCGTCCGGCTGACCCAGGAACTCGACCACGTCGACCCCGACGATCCGACCGGACTCGACCTGCTCGGCCTCCCGCACCTCCCGGCACTCGTCCGGGCTCATCCCGTCGATACCGGCCTCGCCGCTGGTGACCATGGCGTACACCACGGTCTTGCCCTGCTCGGTCCAACGGGCCACCGCCGCGGCTGCGCCGAACTCGAGATCATCGGGATGCGCCACCACGCACAGCGCGCGATCCCAGTTCTCGTCGACGGGGATGAAGGGTTCGGGTGCGGTCTCGTCAGCCATGACCCGGAGCCTAGCCACGCGTTGGCCGGAACGATTCTCAGGCGCAGCGCAAGCCCGCGCGGCCCCAAGGCCCGGGCGAGCAGCGCCCTCAAGAAGAGTCCGTGTGGCCCAGGGAACGGTCAGGGGCGACCCGATCACGGACCAGCCGTTTCAGCGGGGCGATCTCGGGGAATCCGCCGTCTTGGGTTCGGTCCCAGAGCAGCTCCCCGTCGAGCTCGACCCGGAACACCCCGCCGGTACCCGGCACCAGAGCGACCTCCCCGAGATCGGTGGTGAAGGTGGTCAGCAGCTCCGACGCCAGCCAGCCGGCCCGGAGCAGCCAGCGGCACTGGGTGCAGTAGGTGATCGCCAGGCGCGGTGCCGGCGCGGACCCGGGCTCAGGCTCGGGTTCGGTCACAGGCGCAGGCTCGCCAGGTGCGGGGCGATGTCGGCGGCGGCCTCTTCGCCGTACGCGTTGGCGAACCGGCGCTGGAACGAGCCGTTGAACCGGTACTCCTGGGTGCCGACCACCGCGATCACGTACGCGGACAGCATCGAGCCGATCTGGGCACAGCGCTCGAGCGAGACTCCCCACGACAGTCCGGCGATGAAACCGGCGCGGAAGGCGTCGCCGACCCCGGTCGGATCGAGCTTGGCCGTCTCCTGGGCGATCGACACGTCGATCGGTTCCTTACCCGCCACCTCGACCCGGGCGCCCCGTCGGCCACGGGTCATCACCCGGACACCCACGCGGGACACGATCTCCTCGTGCGACCAGCCGGTCTTCTGGGTGATGAGGGTGTCCTCGTAGTCGTTGGAGAACAGGTAGTCGGCACCGTCGATCAGCCGGGTGATCGAGGGCCCGTCCAACCAGGCCATCTGCTGGGAGGGGTCGGCGATGAAGCGGTACCCGCGGGCCCGGCACTCGTCGGTGTGCCGTTGCATCGCCTCCGGGTCGTTCGGGGAGATGATCACCAGATCAAGCCCGCCCACCTTGGCCGCGATCGGGGCGAGCTCGATCTGGCGCGCCTCGGCCATCGCCCCGGTGTAGAAGGAGCCGATCTGGGCGTTGTCGGCATCGGTGGTGCAGACGAACCGGGCCGTGTGCTTGGTCTCGGACACGTGGATCGGCCAGGTGAGCACGCCGTGCCGGTCGAGCCAGGCCCGGTACTCGCCGAAGTCCTCCCCCACCGAACCGACCAGGAGCGGGTTCAGACCGAGGGCGGCCAGGCCGAAGGACACGTTGGGCGCGATCCCGCCGCGCTTGATCTGCAAGTCCTCCACCAGGAAGCTCAGCGAGATCTTGTCGAGCTGCTCCACCACCAGCGACTCGGCGAAGCGACCCGGGAAGGTCATCAGGTGGTCCATGGCGATGGATCCGGTCACGGCGATCTGCACCGCCGCAGCGTAACGGCCAGCGGCCTCGATCGGTGCGACGTTACGCTGACGGACTGTGATGGTCGCGCGGGCGAGAGGTACGGCAGACGGTCCACCCGTCGTCGTGGTCGGTGGTGGTCTGGCCGGGCTGGCCGCGGCCGTCCGCCTGGCCAAGGCCCGCCACCCCGTCCGCCTGTACGAGGCCACGGATCGGCTCGGTGGCCGTTGGGCGTCCCGGACGGAGGAGTTCGCGGCCGGCACCGTGGTGCTCGACGACGCACCGCCCGTACTGGAGTTCCCGGCACCGTGGCGCGACCTCTACCGCAAGAGCGGCCGAACCCTGGCCGAGGAGTTCGACCGCTCGGCCGCCGCCCTGTCGGCCGCCGAGCCGGCGACGTACGTGTTCGCCGACGGGACCGAGCTGAGCTGGCCGACGGACCGGGGCGAGCTGTTCGCCGTGCACGAGGAGCACTTCGGCACCGCGACCGCCGACCGTTGGCGCCGCCTCGTCGACGAGCTCGACGACGTCTGGCAGACCGTCCGCAAGCTCGGCTGGGAGGCCGAGCTGACCGGCAAGGCCGAGCTGACCGGACCCGTCCGCCGCCGCATCCGGCAGGAGCGGACGATCGCCGAGCTGGCCGAGGAGATCGATCAACCCCACCTGGCCGCGGTGCTGCGCGCCGGGGCCTACCGTCAGGGCGGCGAACCCGAGACCACGCCCGCCTGGTGTGCGGTGTCGCAGTCCATCGAGCGTCGTTTCGGACGGTGGACGCTGCAGTCGGACTGCGTCGACGACCACCGGGACCGGACCGGGCGGACGTCCACGCTCATCGACGCGCTGATCGAGCGGGCCCGGTTGCGCCGCGTCGACATCCGACTCAACGAGCGGGTCGATCAGCTCGACCTGGACCAGGGCCGGACCCGCGGGGTGGTCACCACCCACGAGCGACTGGCCGCCGCCGCCGTGGTCTGGACCGCCGATCCGTGGCAGCTGCCGGCCGCCGGGCTGCCCCGCTTCCGGTCACGCACCCTCCGGAAGCGGCTGCGCCACCTGGTCCCGGCGCAGGCCCCGACCGTGAGCCACGATCTGCTGCCGCCCGCCGACGACTGGGCCAGCGGCCGGGTCGAGGAGACCATCGCCCTGGACGCCGCCGGGGTGCCGACCGTCACGTACCGACGACCGGTCACCGCCGGCACCCTGCACAGCGTCCACGACTGGCAGCAGCGGCACCCCGATCCGGGGGCCGGTGCGGCGTGGCGCGGTTTCGAGAGCTGGCTCGACCGTCCGCCGATCCGCAGTGGCCTCGACCGCCTGATGCTCGCCGGTCCCTGGTCCCCGGCCGGCAACAGCCCGGCGGCCACCGTGCTGTCGGGTGCGCTGGCCTCGTACGCGGTGCATGAGCTGATCGGCTGACACTTGCTCGACCGACTCCCGGCGCGCGGGTAGAGTGAGCCGTCCGTTTTCGGCAGTCACGCAGGTAAGGCCAGGTTCTTCTTGAAGCAAGCGACGCTGGAGCACGAGCTGGCGGTCGAGCAGGCGCACGTGGATCTCGTCTACGCCCGTCTCGAGGAGGCCACGCGCTCCGCCCAGCAGGTGGCCTCCGAGGGCGCGAACCTCTACAAGTCGGACCGGGGCAGCTTCGTCCGCGAAGAGGACGGCACCGGTCTGTACGAGCGCGACGTGTTCGCGTTCCAGGCCGCGAAGCGTCTCGCTGTGCTGGACGCCGAGCACGAGGGTCTGGTGTTCGGTCGGCTGGATCGCACCGACGGTGAGATCCGCTATGTCGGCCGGATCGGGGTCCGCGACGTCGACTACGAACCCCTGGTGATCGACTGGCGGGCGCCGGCGGCCGAGCCTTTCTACCGGGCCACGCCGGTCAACCCGATGGACGTCGTGCGCCGTCGGGTGCTGCGTTGCTCGGGCGACCGGGTGATCGGGATCGAGGACGACCTGCTGGGCGAAGGATCCGATGCGGACCTCGTGGTGGTCGGCGAGGGCGCCCTGATGGCTGCACTCAGCCGGGCTCGCGGGCCGCAGATGCGCGACATCGTCGCCACCATCCAGTCCGAGCAGGACGAGGCGATCCGGGCGCCGTGGCAGGGCTTCACGATGATCTCCGGGGGCCCGGGCACGGGCAAGACGGTCGTCGCCCTGCACCGAGCGGCGTTCCTGCTGTACTCGCACCGACGCCGGTTCGAGAACGGTGGGGTGCTGGTCGTCGGGCCCAGCCAGGTCTTCATGACCTACATCGAACGGGTGCTCCCCTCTCTCGGCGAGGACGCCGTGACGCTGCGGTCGATCGGAGGGGTCGCGGCGGACGTGGTCGAGCTCCGGGGTGAGCGCGCGGACGACGCCGCGGTCGCCACCATCAAGGGCAGCCTGCGCATGGTCGCGGTGCTGAAGAGGCTGGTGAACGAGCCCTGGCAGGACGTGCCGTTGGAGCTGTTCGTGACCATGCAGGGTGACGTGCTCCGGCTGGGCGCGGACGAGCTCTCCCGGATCCGGGCCGATGTGCTGGCCCGCACCAAGCTGAACGCCGGCCGGGAACCCGCCGAACAGGCCCTGCTCAACGCCCTGTGGCGCAAACGCGGCGACATCGACCTCGAGCGGGACGACTTCGACGAACGGGTCACCGACAGTGCCGCTTTCGCGGTGTTCACCAACGCCTGGTGGCCGCGGGTGAACGCCACCGACGCCCTGGCCCGACTCGCCTCGCCGACCCTGACCGCACGGCTGACCGCCGGCATCCTGAGCGCCGACGACGCCGAGCTGCTGAGTGCGTCCTACCGCGATCGGCAGAGCAGCCGCGACTGGACCATCGCCGATGCGGCGCTGCTGGACGAGCTCGTCCACCGGCTCGGGCCGCTGCCCGAGCCCGAGGAGCGCGAGGTCTCGCTGTTCCTCGAGGACGACTCGGAGGTGAACGAGCTGGTCACCACGATGGAGCGAATGGCCCCGCAGCGAGAGGTCGATCCGTTCGCGACCCCGCAGGACACGTTCGCCCACATCCTGGTCGACGAGGCGCAGGACATCACCCCGATGGGCTGGCGGATGCTGCGGCGTCGCGGGCCGAGCGCGAGCTGGACCATCGTCGGCGACCCGGCACAGAGCTCCTGGCCCGATCAGCGCGAGACCGAGCGCGCGCTGACCGAGCTGACCGGGAGCGCGCCGCTGCGCCGGTTCCGGATGAGCACCAACTACCGATCCCCGGCCGAGGTGTTCGATCTCGCCGCGAAGGTCGTGGTGCACGCGTACCCGGAGGCCGATCTGCCTCGGGCGGTCCGCTCCACCGGTGTCGATCCCGAGCTGCGCACCGCCGACGAGCTCGGCAGCGGCGTCCGCGGTGCCGTGCAGTCCCTGCTCGCGGCCGTCGAGGGCACCGTGGGTGTCGTCGCGCCGCCGTCCCTGGTGGCCGAGGTGAACGGGGTGCTGGACGAAGCTGTCGACGGCCGGGACGAGCGGGTGCTGGTGGTGACGGCCCTGCAAGCCAAGGGGCTGGAGTACGACGGGGTGCTGGTCGTCGATCCGGACACGATCGTGGCCGAGTCGGCCGGCGGCCTGCGGTCGCTCTACGTGGCGTTGACCCGGCCCACCCAGCGGCTGATGACGCTCGACCTCGGACCGGATCCGGCCTGGCGCAAGAACCTCAGCTGAGCGGCTCCGGCTGCACCCGTCAGCGCACGCGGGCGAGCGACTCCACGCCGGCCAGGATCTCCAAGGTCGCGGTGGAGCGGTTCATGGTGATGAAGTGCAGACCGGGGGCGCCACCCTCCAGCAGCTGCCGACTGAGCTCGGTGGCCAGCTCCACGCCGACCCGGCGGACGGCGGCCGGCTCGTCGCCGGCCGCGTTCAACCGGTCCACCACGAAGCGGGGCAGGTCCGCGCCGGACAGGTCGGCGAACCGCTGGATCTGGTTCAGCCGGGTGACCGGCATGATGCCCGGGATGATCGGCAGGTCCGAGCCGAGCGAGCGGACCCGGTCCACCAGCTCGAAGTAGCGCTCGGCGGTGAAGAACAGCTGGCTGATCGCGAACCCCGCTCCCGCCCGCTGCTTCTCGACCAGGATGCGGGCGTCCAGCTCGGCGTCCTGATGCTCGGGATGCAGGTCGGGGAAGGCGGCGACCCCGATGCAGAAGTCGCCGAGGCCGCTGACCAGCTCGACCAGCTCGGTCGCGTTCACCAGTCCCTCCGGATGGCGCACCCAGGGCTGCGTCGGTCCCCCGGGCATGTCCCCGCGGATGGTCAGGATGTGCCGGATACCCGCGTCGGCGTACGACCCCACGACCCGGCGCAGCCGGTCCCGCGACTGGCTTGCGCAGGTCAGGTGGGCCATCGTCCGCAGGGTGGTGTTCTCGGCGATGGCCCGGGTCACGTCGATGGTGCGGTCGCGGGTGGAGCCGCTGGCGCCGTAGGTCACCGAGACGAAGTCAGGCCCCAGGGCCTCCAGCCGCCGCACGGTGTCCCACAGCACCCGCCCCTGATCGTCGTCCTTGGGCGGGAACAGCTCGAAGGACACCAACGGCCGGTCACCGGCGTCCAGCAGCTCGGTGATGGTCGCCGGACGTGATGCGTACGAGAGCCGACCGACCATGCCCGCCACCCTAACGACGGGTTCGGGCCGACCTCCGTAGGCTCACCATGTGGTCGACGCCCCCGCTGTCTCGCTGATCCTGGACCCTCGCCGACCCCTCGGGGCGCCGTTCCGGGCGGCGATCGACGATCGGATCAACGACTTCCTCGTGCAGCAGTCGGGCCAGCTGGGTGATCTGCAGCCCGAGATCGGCCCGCTGCTCGACCTCACCTCCCGGCTGCTGGCCGGAGGCAAACGGCTGCGTCCGGCGTTCTGCGCCTGGGGGTACGCGGCCGCCGCCGGGTCGGAGCACGACGAGTCCGGTCTCGACGGGGTGCTCGCGGCCGCCGCCAGCCTCGAGCTGCTGCACGCCAGCGCGCTGGTGCACGACGACGTGATGGACGGCTCGGACACCCGACGGGGTGACCCGTCCGCACACCGGCAGTTCGAGAGCCTGCATCTGGCCGACGACCGGCTGGGCGACCCGGAGACCTTCGGCCGGGCCGGGGCGATCCTGCTCGGGGACCTGCTGGTGATGTGGTCGGTGGAGATGCTGGAGCAGGCCGGGCTCCCCGCCACGGCACTGCGCGGCGCCCTGGGCGTGGCCCAGACCATGCGAACCGAGGTGACCTGCGGGCAGTACCTGGACGTGGCCGCGCAGTCGCGACCGCTCGGGTCCGACCTCGACCACGCGCTGGCCGCGGCCAACCGGGTGGTGGAGTACAAGTCGGCCCGCTACACCGTCTACCGGCCGGCCCAGCTCGGAGCGATCATCGGCCGCGGCTCCGCGGACCTGGTGGACGCGCTGGCGGCGTACGGTTCCCCGCTCGGTCGGGCCTTCCAGTTCCGCGACGACCTGCTGGGTGTCTTCGGCGATCCGGAGCTGACCGGCAAACCGGTCGGCGACGACCTGCGGGAGGGCAAGCGGACGGTGCTGATCGCGTACACGATGGCCCACACCGACGACGCCGGACGTGCCCTGCTCACCGAGCGCCTGGGTGATCCGGCGCTGGACGCGGACGGGGTGGCCGCGCTGCAGCGGGTCATCGTCGACTGCGGCGCGCACGAGGCGGTGGAGACCATGATCGCCGGCTACTACGAGGAGGCCATCGCGGCCCTCGAGGGCCCGTCGGTCAGCGCTGCCGGCCGGGAGGGACTCACGGCGCTCGCGTCGGCGGCCGTGCACCGCAGCACCTGACTCAGGTCGGCGAGGTCAGGTCAGCGAGGTCAGGTCAGCACGGCCTCAGGTCAGCACGGTCAGCACGGCCTCAGGTCAACAGCACGGCAAAGGGCGGATCCTGGGCGGCGCGTTCGGCCAGCACGGCGAGGATGCGCTGCCAAGGGCCCGGGCGGGCCACCGCGAACGAGGCGTACCGGCGCCAGACCAGGGCGGTCGGCTCCCTCAGATCGGTGAGCACGTCCCACAGGGCATCCAGGTTGGCGCCGGTCCAGTCCGGCAGGTCGAGCGCTCGGCGCAGCTCGGCGTAGAAGTCGCGGGTCCGCTCCACCTCGGGCAGCACCGCCACCCGCCAGCCGTCCGCGACGAGCTGCGCCTCGACGCGGTCCTGGGGCGCCAGGATGCGGTAGATCCCACCCCGCCCCGACGCCAGCCCGGTCCGATCCGGGCTCGATCCCGCCCCGGTCATCGCTGCACCCGGGCGAACGTCTCGTAGTGGTCGGCGGTGTAGAACAGCTCTCGGTCGCGATCGCCGGTGACGATCCTTCGCGCACCGCGGTCGCGCTCTCCCGGTGTCTTCACCGTGTACTCCCGGTAGTAGCCCCTGGGCTTGCTCGGCAGCACGCCCTCGAAGTTGTTGAAGGTCGCCCCGTCCTTGGCGTACGGGAACGGTCCGCCCGCCTCGATCAGGGCCACGGTCTGCCGGGCCTGAACGGGCAGATCGGCCAACCTGACCGAGGCCAGGCCGTCGCCGCTGCTGGGCGGTGGTGGGGTGCTGGAGGTTGTCCGGGCGGTCGCTGCGGGCGTGGTCTCCGGCGCCGCGGTCTGGGGCGCACCAGCCGAACCCACGTACGTGTAGGCGAGCAGCAGCACGACCGCGACGGCGGTGATGACGCCACCGACCTTCATGACCGTACGGTTCACGCGGTCGCCCGCCTCAGCGCGCCGAACCCGTGTAGCCGGCGGCGCCCAGGGTGTACTGCTCCATCGCCGGATCGGCCCGCCACGCCTGCCGGAGCCGCGAGCTCAGCTCGCGCGCCGCGGCCTCCGGGTCGTCCGCCAGGGTGAGGGCCCGCACCACGCAGACGCGGCGAGCACCCGCTTCCAGCACGTCGTCGAGGTTGTCGAGATCGATGCCGCCGATGGCGAACCAGGGTTTGGCGGCCAGATCGCTCGACGGAGCGACCCGGGCGGCGTAGCGCACCAGGTCCAGACCCACCGGCTCGTAATCCGGCTTCGTGGAGGTCGCGTACACCGGCCCCACGCAGAAGTAGTCGGCGTCGGAGTCGGCGATGGCCTCATCGGTCTGCTCCGGTGCGTGGGTGGAACGTCCGATCAGCGCCCAGCGATGCAGGTGCCGACGTGCCTGCCGAGAGGACCCGTCCGTCTGCCCGAGGTGCAGCAGGTCGGCCGAGAACCGCTCGGCCAGCTTCGGTGAGTCGTTGACGCAGACGATCGCCTGGTGCCGTTCCGCAGCCCGACGGGCGATCTGCAACGCCTCCAGCTCCTCCTCCGCGTCCATCTCCTTCTGCCGGATCTGGAGGATGTCCACGCCGCCGGCGAACACGGCCTCGCAGAACTCCGCCAGATCACCGCTCTCGGTTCGTGCGTCCGTACAGAGATAGAGCCGGGCCAGGCGCAGTCGCGCCTGCAGTCCCATCAGCACGGTCATGGGCGGAGCCTCTCGGGAGTGCAGGAGCGATTCGGGGCGACACGCTCTTCGTCGTACGGAATCGCGACGAACGAGCGAGACCTCGCGGCGGCCAGGACCGCGGAGTGCGGAGCGCGACCAACATGAGCCGTCATGTCCGCGACCCTACCGATCTCCGGATCGGCGGCCGGGAGTTCCTAGACTGGCGGACATGACGGAACCGCGCCTGCCCTCGACCGCCGACGTGGTGGTGGTGGGTGGCGGCCTGATGGGCCGGTCCTCGGCCTGGCGACTGGCCGCGGCCGGTCTGGACGTGGTCCTGGTCGTGGGCGAGACCGCAGCCGCGGCGTCGACGGTGGCGGCGGGCATGCTCGCCCCGGTCACCGAGACGACGTTCACCGAGGAGCTGCTGCTCGGACTGAACCTGGCGTCCATGCGGCGCTACCCCACCTTCTCCGCCGAGGTCGAGGAGACCAGCGGACTGCCCAGCGGGTTCCGGGCCGGGCCGACGATCTCGGTCGCGTACGACGCCGACGACGCGGCTCGGCTGAGTCAGCTCGCCGACTACCTGACCCGGCTCGGACTCGAGTCGGCCCGGCTGACCAGCCGGGAAGCCCGCAAGGTCGAGCCGCTGCTCGCCCCGACGATCCGCGGCGGTCTGCTGGTGCCGGGTGATGCCAGCTGCGACAACCGACAGCTGCTCACCGCCCTCGACGTTGCCGGGGAGAGGTCGGGCGTACGGGCCGTGACCGGCTTCGTCCACCACGTCGCCTCGACCGGGGACCGGGTGACCGGCGTCGCGCTCTCCGACGGCAGCGAGATCGCCGCTCCGACCGTGGTCGTGGCCAACGGCGCCTGGGCCGGCCAGCTGACCGGCATCTCGGCGCTGCCCGTCCGTCCCGTCAAGGGTCAGATCCTGCGGCTGGATCCCGGACGCTTCCCGCAGCCAGAGGTGGTCGTCCGCGCGTTCACCCGAGGGACCGAGATCTACCTCGTGCCACGCGTGGGTGGCCGGGAGCTCGTCGTCGGTGCGACCGCGGAGGAGCTCGGCTTCGACCGCCGGGTCACCGCGGGTGGCGTCTACGAGCTGCTGCGCGACGCCCGGCTGGCCATCCCGATGAGTGCGGAGTACGTGCTCGCCGAGACCTCCGTCGGCTACCGACCGGGCACCCCGGACAACGCCCCGATCCTGGGCCGAGGCAACCTCGGCGGGCTGGTGCTGGCCACCGGCCACTACCGCAACGGGGTGCTGCTCACCCCGATCACCGCGGACGTGGTCGCCGAGCTGGTGCTGCACGACCGGGTGCTGGACGTGGCGGCAGCGTTCGGTCCCGAGCGATTCGGGACGCTCGCCGGGTCGGTCCGGACGGGACCGCGTTGATGCTGATCTACGTGAACGGTGAGCAGCGCGAGGTCGCCGCCGGCACCCTGGTGAGCGAGGTGGTCGCCGATGGCGACGCCACGCCGCGACGCGGCATCGCGGTCGCCGTCGACGGTTCGGTGGTCCCCCGCGCCCGGTTGGCCGAGACCGCGCTGACCGAGGGTGCCAAGGTGGAGATCGTGACGGCGGTCCAGGGTGGTTGAGAGCAGAGTGGTTGAGACGGCGCGACGCGATCCGGCGACCGGTGACCCGGCCGATCCGCTGGTGATCGCCGGGCGTTCGTTCACCTCGCGGCTGGTGATGGGTACCGGCGGCGCGCCGAGTCTGGGCGTGATGGAGGCCGCGCTGCTGGCCTCCGGGACCGAGCTGACCACGGTGGCGATGCGTCGGGTCGATCCGAGCGCACCGGGATCGGTGCTGGACGTGCTGGACCGGCATGGCATCGCCATCCTCCCCAACACCGCCGGCTGCTACTCGGCCGCGGAGGCGGTGCTCACCGCCCAGCTCGCGCGCGAGGCGTTGGAGACGAACTGGGTGAAGCTGGAGGTCATCGCCGACGAGATCACCCTGCTGCCCGACCCGATCGAGCTGCTCGATGCGGCCGAGCAGCTGGTTGCCGACGGCTTCGTGGTGCTGCCGTACACCAACGACGACCCGATCCTGGCCCGCAAGCTCGCTGCCGCCGGCTGTGCGGCGGTGATGCCGCTGGGCGCCCCGATCGGCTCCGGGCTCGGTATCCGCAACCCGCACAACATCGAGCTCATCGTCGAGTCGGCCACCGTGCCGGTGATCCTCGACGCCGGGATCGGCACCGCGTCGGAGGCAGCTCTGGCGATGGAGCTCGGCTGCGACGCCGTCCTGCTCGCCTCCGCGGTGACCCGGGCCGAACGACCGGTCGCGATGGCCGAGGCGATGCGGTACGCCGTCCGTGCCGGCCGCCTCGCCCGCGGGGCCGGCCGGATTCCGGTTCGCCGCTACGCGGAGGCATCCTCGACAGGTGAGGGACGCATCGACTGACCGGGGCCGCGTGCCGCCGACCGGACCGGACCCGGCAGGCCACGGCGCGCCGTACCGGAGCCAGAGCTCCTCCGTGCCTAAACTCGGCCGGAAGGCCGCCGTGTCATCCAACGGGCCGGCCGACT
Source organism: uncultured Actinomycetota bacterium (assembly GCA_963696135.1). Lineage (GTDB taxonomy): Bacteria > Actinomycetota > Actinomycetes > Propionibacteriales > Propionibacteriaceae > Microlunatus. The sequence continues at coordinate 646,302 of CAVOJH010000021.1, read as the reverse complement.
TCCCCACCGTGTTCGGAGCAGGCGTGACCATGACGAGTGTCGGTGACCCCCTCGTGGGGCAGCTGCTCGACGGTCGCTACCAGATCACCCATCGTCTCGCCCGTGGCGGGATGGCCACCGTCTACATCGCCACCGACATACGCCTGACCAGGACCGTTGCCGTCAAGGTGATGCACATCGGGCTGGGCGACGACGCGGAGTTCGCCCGCAAGTTCGACCGCGAGGCCCGGTCCGCGGCCAAGCTCTCCCACCCCAACGTGGTGTCGGTGTTCGACCAGGGCCACGACGACGGCCGGCCGTACATCGTGATGGAGTACGTCGAGGGCCGCACCCTGCGCGACATCCTCAACCACGAGGCTCCGCTCCCCCCGGACCGGGCCCTGGAGATCATCGAGCCGGTGCTCGGGGCCCTGGCCGCGGCCCACGAGGGCGGGTTGGTGCACCGCGACGTGAAACCGGAGAACGTGCTGCTCTCCGATCGTGGCCAGATCAAGGTCGTCGACTTCGGGCTGGCCAAGGCGATCTCCGCGCAGACCTCCACGGCCACCCAGGGCCTGTTGATCGGCACCGTCTCCTACCTGCCGCCGGAGCTGGTGCTGTCCGGTCGGGCCGGTCCGCGCGCCGACGTCTACAGCGCCGGCGTGGTGTTGTTCGAGATGCTGACCGGTCGCAAACCGCACGTCGGCGACACCCCCATCCAGGTCGCGTACGCCCACGTCCACAACGACGTGCCACCGCCGTCGCAGTTCGCCACCGCGGGTCACATCCCGCCGTACCTCGATGCCCTGGTCACCGGAGCCACCGCGCGCAACCCCGACGCCCGCCCCCACGACGGCAAGGTGTTCCTGTCCCAGGTCCGTCGGGTGCGGGCGGCGCTGCGCGAGGGTCTGAGCGACGATCCCGAGCTGACCCAGGACCTCAGCGTGCTGCAGCGCTCCGACCTGTCGGCCGCGATGCCCGCCGGCGTCGATCCGAACTCCGAGATCACCCAGCTGGTGCCGCCGCCCGGCGCCGTGCCGGTCGGTCCGCCGCGGATCGTCCAGCAGCGTGGTCTCACCCCGACCTCCCCACCCACCTTCCGCGATGCGCCACCGCCCACGGTGCCTGCCGCCGCCACGGGTGGGCAGTCCCACAACCCCGCGTCGTACGTCGCCGGTGAGCGGCTGGCGTCTCGACGCGAGCGCGAGGGTTCGCGCCGCCGGCGGGGCTGGTTGATCGTGCTGCTGGTGCTGATGCTCACCGCCATCGCCGCGTTGGCCGGGTGGTATCTGACCGAGGGCCGCTTCACCGCCACCCCGGCCCTGACCGCCCTGCCGCAGACCGAGGCGGCCACCGTCGCCCAGCAAGAGGGTCTGCAGATCGACTTCGTGGACGAGTTCTCCGAGACGGTGGCCCCCGGTGTGGTGATCGACACCGAGCCGATCGCCGGGACCAAGGTTCCGGACGGCGGCTCGATCACCGCGGTCGTGTCGAAGGGACCGGAGCGGTACGCGATGCCGAAGGTCGTCGGGCTCGCCCAGTCCGCCGCGACCGGGGCGATCAAGGAAGCGAACCTCACCCTCGGGTCCGTCTCGCAGGCCTTCGATCCCAAGGTCGCCAAGGGGACGGTGACGAGCGCGTCGTACGCGCCGGGTACCAAGCTGAAGTCCGGTTCGACGGTGGATCTGACCGTGTCCAAGGGCCCGCAGCCGATCAAGATCACCGACTACACCGGCAAGGGCGCCGCGGCGGCCGAGAAAGCACTGCGTGCCGCGGGCTTCAAGGTCAAGATCACCACCGAGAACTCCGACTCGGTCAACAAGGGCATGGTGATCGGCCAGTCACCCGACAAGGGCACCGGCGTGAAGGGTGACACGGTCACCCTGAAGGAGTCGCTCGGACCGGTGATGGTCACCATCCCGAACGTGCGCAGCATGGGTGTCGACGCGGCCAAGAAGGTGATGACCGAAGCCGGCTTCAAGACCAAGGTGCAGGCGGTCGCGGTCAACTACATCGGTATCGGCTACGTCGTCTACTCCAAGCCGAGCGCGAAGAGCGAGGCCCCGAAGGGCTCGACCATCACCCTGTACGTCGTCTGACCGGAGCTCGTCGCGTGGCTGTTCGCCGGGGTGAGCTCGGTCCGCTGCTGGCGCTGCTGGCCATGACCGCGGCCTGGGGCTCGACCTTCTTCATGATCAAGGACGTCGTCACCCGGATCCCGGTCCCGGATCTGTTGACGATCCGGTTCGCGATCGCTGCCCTGGCGCTGGCCGTCATCGCCGGACCCCGGCTGCGGATGTCCCGGCTCACCCTGCGACGGGGTCTGCTGCTCGGGCTGCTGTACGGCATCGCCCAGCTCCTGCAGACCTTCGGGCTGGCCCACACCGCGGCCAGCGTGTCCGGCTTCCTGACCGGTCTGTACGTGGTGCTCACCCCCCTGCTCTCGGCGCTGATCCTCCGCACCCGGATCTCCCCCTCGGTCTGGGCGGCGTCCGTGCTCGCGACGGTGGGGCTCGGCGTGCTGTCGCTGCAGGGGTTCGCGATCGGCTACGGCGAGCTCCTCACGGTGGCCTCCGCGGTCGTCTACGCGTTGCACATCATCGCCCTGGGACGGATGAGCGAACCCGGGACGGCCCTGCAGCTGAGTGTGGTGCAGATGGCGACCATCGCCGTCGTCTGCGCGGTCGCCGCCGCCCCGGGCGGCATCCAGCTACCCGCATCCGGCGTCGACTGGGCGATCGTGATCTACCTGGCGCTGATCGCGGGGGCCCTCACCATGGTGTTGCAGACCTGGGCCCAGGCCCGGGTGGAGGCCTCCCGGGCCGCGGTGATCATGGCGATGGAACCGGTGTGGGCCGCCGCCTTCGCGGTCGCCTTCGGTGGCGAGAGCCTGACCGGCCGGATGGTCATCGGCGGTGGCGCGATCCTCGCGGCCATGTACCTGGTGGAGCTGGCCCCCAAGCGCCGGGTTGTCAGCCGCGGTGGCGCCCCTGGCGACCACGGCGGCTGACACCTTGGTGGTTCAGAGAGCGGTGAGGGCGTCGGCGATGGGTGTGTCCCCCGAGATCACCTCGAACTGCGTCCGGACGCCCGTCCCGTCGACGATCAGGCGGGTGACGATCGCGGCGACGTCGTCGCGCGGGATCTGACCGCGGCCGGTGCTCTCGGCGACCTGGACCAGCCCGGTGGCCTCGGCATCGGTGAGCCCGCCGGGTCGCACGATCGTCCAGTCCAGGTCTCGGGAGCGGACGATCTCGTCGGCCTCGGCCTTGGCCCGCAGATAGATCTGGAACACCTCCTCCGAACCCACCACGAAGTCGTCGGCGGCGAGGGCGGAGATCACCACGTAGCGGCGGACGCCGGCCAGCTCGGCGGCGTCGGCCAGCAGGATCGCGCCGTCCCGGTCCACGGTCATCTTCCGGGCCGGTCCGCTGCTCGGCCCGGCACCGGCGGCGAACACGAGGGCATCAGCGCCGGTGACCAGCTCGGCCAGCTCGGCCGCTGTCTGGTTCTCCAGATCGAAGACCACCGGCTCGGCCCCGACCGCCCGCAGCTCGTCGGCGTGCTCCGGTTTCCGGATCAGACCGACCGGCCGATGGCCCTCGGCCGCCAGACGCCGTTGGGCCAGCAGGGCGATCTGGCCGTGACCGCCGGCGAAGACCACCCGCAGACCCCGCTCCTCTGTGGTCTCAGAACTCATGGGTGGTCCCGCCTCGCAGATCCGTCAGTCTGGTGCCGGTCATGTCGATCACCCGCCCGTAGATCAGGCCCCGTCCGCGGTCGTTCAGCAGCTCGTCGTGGATGGGGAACCCCTCGAGCGCCCCGACCTCGCGGACGAAGTCGATGGTCTCCTTCATCGCTGCCCACGGGCCCATCATCGGCACGGCCAGGATGTCGACCCCGCCGGGCACGGCCGTCAGCGCGTCACCCGGATGGAACAGCGTGGGCTGCCCCTCGGAGCGGACCACGAAACCGACGTTGCCGATCACCGGGATGTCGCGGTGGATCACCGCGTGCTGCCCGCCGACCGCGGTCACCAACAGATCACCGACCACGACCTGCTCACCCGCCGCCAGCGCATCGGCCCGCACCTCGGGGAACTTGCCCGCTTCCTCGGCCAGCACGATCGACGGCTCGACGTACACCTTGGCCTGCGGATTCGCCCGCACCAGCCCCGGCAGGTGCTCGGGATCGGCGTGGTCGGGGTGGGAGTGGGTGATCAGGATGGCGTCGAGGTCGGTGAGCCCGTGCCAGGTGTCGGAGAAGTTGCCCGGGTCGATCAGCACCCGTGCGTCGTCGGTCTCGACGAGCACGGCTGAGTGGCCGAGGTGTGTGAGGCGCATGTCGCCAACCTACCCAGGCGACCTCGGAGGATGGCACCCGCCGAGGGAATCGAGTGGGAACTCCCAGGGGGCTTCGGGTCACGCGAAGCCGCCATCTCCTCCCACTCGATCGCGGATCAGCCGAAGCTGCCCACCACCACGCCACCCGCCGGCACGTACGTCGCCATGATCGTGCCGCCCTTCGTGACGCGACTCTCGACCAGGCGGAGCGAGGCCGGAACCGTGCCGTCCGCGAACAGCCGGCGCCCCGAGCCGAGCAGAACCGGGTGGACGACGAGGTGCCACCGATCGACCAGACCAGCCCCGAGCAGCGTCTGCACCAGGTCCCCGCTGCCGTGCACCTGGAGCTGTGGACCGTCGGTCTGCTTCAGGGCAGTGACCGCCTCCGCGACGTCGCCGGTCAGCAGCACGGATGGTCCCCAGGTCAGATCGGGCCTTCCCCGCGAGGCCACGAACTTCGTGGCCTTGTTCAAGGGTGTCGAGGTCTCGTCCTCGGGCGCGCTCGGCCAGAAGGCCGCGAAGATGTCGTACGTCCTCCGCCCGAGCAGCAGATCGAACGATCCGCTCATCAGCTGCCCCATCTCCTCGCCGACCTCGTCGTCGAAGTAGTGGAACGACCAGCCGCCCAGCTCGAAGCCTCCGCTGGGGTCCTCGTCGGGTCCGCCGGGCGCCTGCATCACGCCGTCCAGGCTCAGGAAGGTGGTCACCAACAGGTCGCGCATGATCCGAGTCCTCTCGAGATGGTCGTCATCACCTGTCGACCGAGCGGTGCCGACGGACTCATCGGGCTGTGGAGCGACAACGTGTGAGTTCGTGGCCGTTGACGAGCCCCGATCTCACACGTTGTCGTTTGATCGAGGGGTCAGTCGTCGGTCAGAAGCGCGCCGACGACCGCGCCCGCTGTCCGCGCATCGTCGACAGCGACGTTCAGGTGGGTGACCGCGCGCAGCATCCGTGGCCCGAGAGCGGAGACCCAGACGCCCTGGTCCTTGGCCGCCGCGGCCACCTGGGCGGCGGGCACGGCACCGGTGTTCAGCACCACGATGTTGGTCTGCACGGCGGCCACGTCGACGACCGACGGGGCCTGATCGACCACCGCGGTCGCGAAGGCGGCGGCGGCCTGATGATCCTCGGCCAGCCGGTCGACGTGATGGTCCAGGGCGTGCAGTGCACCGGCGGCGAGGATGCCGGCCTGCCGCCAGCCGCCACCGAGTCGCTTCCGCCAGATCCGCGCCTGGGCGATCCGGTCGGTGGAGCTCACCAGCACCGAGCCCACGGGTGCGCCGAGACCCTTGGAGAAGCAGACGCTCACCGTGTCGAACAGGCTGCCGTACGCCGTCAGCGAGACCCCGGTGGCCACGTGCGCGTTCCAGAGTCGGGCACCGTCCAGGTGGTAGCCGAGACCCTCGGCCCGGCACAGCTCGCCCAGGGTGACCAACTCGTCGTACGGCTGGATCGTGCCGCCGCCGAAGTTGTGGGTGTTCTCCACGGCGACGGCGGCGGTGGACACCAGGTAGGGGCCGGCATTCGGCGCGACCACCCCGGCGTACGCGTCGACGTCCACCAGCCCGTTGACCGAGGGGACGGTGCGCATGGTCAGACCGTGGATGGCGGCGTGCGCGCCCATCTCGGCCCGGGCGATGTGGGCCCCGACGTCGCAGACGACCTCCTGGCCGGGCTCGACCAGCAGCCGTACGCCCAGCAGGTTCGCCAGCGACCCGCTGGTGCAGAACAACCCGGCCTCGTGCCCGAGCAGCTCCGCCGTCCGCCGCTCCAGCTCGATCACGGTGGGGTCCTCGCCGTACACGTCGTCCCCGACGGGTGCCGCGAGCATGGCCTCCCGCATCGCGGGTGTGGGCACGGTGACGGTGTCGGACCGCAGATCGATCACGAGCGGAGCCTCTCGGGAGTGCAGGAGCGTTTCGGGACGACACGCCTTTCGTCGTTCCGAAACACGACGAACGAGCGAGACCATGCGGAGCTCGTGATCGCGGAGCGCGGAGCGCGACAGAGAATCGCGATCACCGGATCAACGCTCGGATCAGAACGAGACCGGCACGAAGGACTGCACCGGGTTGGCCCGCCGGATCCGCCCGGTGGTCAGCCGCTCGGCCACCAGGAAGGCGAGCTCCAGCGACTGGTTGCGGTTCAGCCGGGGATCGCACAGCGTCTCGTACCGGTTGACCAGGTCCGCCTCGACCAGGTCGTCGCTGCCGCCGACGCACTCGGTGACGTCGTCGCCGGTCAGCTCGACGTGGACACCGCCGGGCCAGGTGCCCAGCTCCTCGTGCACGTCGAAGAAGCCGTTGAGCTCGCTGATCACGTCGGAGAACGCCCGGGTCTTGAACCCGTTCCGGGCCTCGAACGTGTTGCCGTGCATCGGGTCGCAGACCCAGGCGACCTGACGACCGCTGGCGGTCACCTTGGCGACGATGTCGGGCAGCAGGTCGCGGACCCGGTGCGCCCCCATCCGGGTGATGAAGGTGATCCGGCCGGGCTCGTGGTCGGGGTCGAGTCGGTCGGCCAGCTCCAGCGCGGTGTCCGCGGTGGTGGTCGGTCCGAGCTTCACGCCGAGCGGGTTGCGGACGTGCCGCAGCAGCTCGACGTGCGCACCCTCCAGCTGACGGGTCCGCTCACCGATCCAGAGGAAGTGGCCGGACACGTTGTAGGGCAGATGGGTCCGAGAGTCGGTCCGGGTCATCGCATGCTCGTACTCGAGGCTGAGCGCCTCGTGGCTGGCGAAGAAGTCGACGGTGTTGAACACGTCGTCGTCGATGCCGCACGCCACCATGAAGGCGAGCGCGCGGTCGATCTCGCCGGCGAGCGTCTGGTACTGCACGCTCGCCGCGGAGCTCTTGGCGAAGTCGGCGTTCCAGTGGTGGACGCTGCGCAGGTGCGCGAACCCACCGGTGACGAAGGCGCGGACCAGGTTGAGGGTCGCCGCCGACGCGTTGTAGACCCCGAGCAACCGCTGCGGATCGTGCCGTCGGGCCTCGGGGGTGAACGGGAAGCCGTTGACCGCGTCGCCCCGGTAGGCCGGCAGGGTCACGTCACCGCGGGTCTCGGTGGCGGCCGAGCGGGGCTTCGTGTACTGCCCGGCCATCCGGCCGACCTTGACGATCGGCACCTGCGCGGCGTACGTCAGCACGACCGCCATCGACAGCAGGGTGCGCAGCTTGCCCTGGATGTTGGCCGCGGTCACGCCGTCGAAGGTCTCGGCGCAGTCGCCGCCCTGCAGGATGAACGACTCCCCCGCCGCGACGCTGGCCATCTTGCTGCGCAGGCTGTCGCACTCACCGGCAAACACCAGCGGTGGGAGCGAGCGCAACCGGGCGACGACCTGGGCGACCTCGCCCGCGTCGTCGTACGTCGGCTGCTGCAGCGGGTTGAGCGCGTGGAGCTCGTCCATGGTGGGAATGGGCGGGTTGTCGGGCACCCGCCAACTGTAGACGTGGCGACCGACCAGCAGAATCGGATTCCATGAGCGCACCTGTGGTGATCGTGGGGTCCCTGAACGCCGACCTGTTCGTCGAGGTCGCCGCGTTACCGCGGCCCGGGGAGACGGTGCGCGGTTCGGACCTGACCGTCCGCCCGGGGGGCAAGGGCGCCAACCAGGCAGCGGCCGCCGGACTGCTCGGGGCCGACGTGACCATGATCGGCGCGGTCGGCGCCGACGATCATGGTCGCCTGCTGCTCGCTTCCGCCGAGTCGGCCGGGGTGCGGACGGCACGGATCCGATCCCTCGACGTCGCGACGGGAACCGCGGTGATCACCGTGGACGGGGCGGGCGAGAACACGATCATCATCTCTGCCGGCGCCAACGCCCGGCTGTCGGCCGACGACGCGCGCGCCGGGATCGACCACCGGACCGGTGTCGTGGGGCTCTGTCTGGAGATCGAGGCCGAGACGGTGGCCGCCGCGGTCGCCCGGGCCCGCGAGGTCGGAGCCACCGTCGTCCTCAACCTGTCGCCCTACCGCCGGGTCGAGCCGGAGGTGCTGGCCGGGGTGGACGTGCTCTTGGTCAACGAGATCGAGCTCGAGCAGCTGGTCGGCGGCTTCGACGAGCTGACCGAGGCGCTGGGTCGGTTGGCGGAGGTCGGGGTCGGCCGGACCGTGGTGACTCTGGGCGATGCCGGCGCCGCCATCCTCGACGCCGCCGCCGGGACGAGTCTCCGGGTCGCCTCACCGCGGGTGGAGGTGGTCGACACCACCGGCTGCGGTGACGCCTTCGCCGGTGCGCTCATCAGTCGACTGGCCGCCGGCGACGAGCTGGCGGACGCGGTCGGGACGGCCGTCCGGGTGGGTGCGTACGCCGCGACGGGCAAGGGTGCGCAGCCGTCGTACCCGACCGCGCAGAAGCTGGCCGCCTGGACACCCTGAGGCGTCCCGCACCGGGACGCAGCGTCAGGTCTGCGGCGAGACCTCGTCGGCCTCGTCCTGCTTCGCCTGCTTGGCGGCGAGCTCCTTGGCCGAGGAGGCGTAGAGGTCGACGTACTCCTGACCGGACAGCTCCATGATCGCGTACATGATCTCGTCGGTGACCGAGCGCAGGATGAACCGATCACCGCTCATCCCCTCGTAGCGGGAGAAGTCCAGGGGCGTGCCGAACTTGACCGTCGGGCTCATCACCTTGCTCAGCACCTTGCCGGGCGGGGCGATCACGTCGGTGCCGATCACCGCGACCGGGATGACCGGCACCTGGGCCTCCAGCGCCATCCGCGCGACACCGGTCCGGCCCTTGTAGAGCCGACCGTCGTGACTGCGCGTGCCTTCCGGGAAGATGCCGAACAGGTCGCCCCGCTCGAGCACCTTCATGCCGGCGCGCAACGCCCCCTCCGAGGCCCGGCCGCCGCTGCGATCGATCGGCACCTGTCCCGTACCGGCGAAGAACCGCCGCTGCGCCCAGCCCTTCACGCCCTCCCCGGTGAAGTAGTCGGACTTGGCCACGAAGGTGATCCGGCGATCCAGCGCCAGCGGCATGAACACCCAGTCCGCGAACGACAGGTGGTTCGCCGCGAGGATCGCCCCACCCTTCTCCGGCACGTTGTCGGCGCCCTCCACGATCGGAGAGAAGATCTTCTTCACCGGCGGGCCGAGCAGCACGTTGCGCATCACCCAGTAGAGACCACGGCCCTCGCCCTTGTCATCGCCCTCGCCCTCAGGCGGGACGACCGCCAGCTCGGCCCCCGAAGCGCCCCGTCGGGCTCGCGACCTGGCCACCGCTCTCGCCCGCTTCTCGGCCTCCTTCGCCGCCTTCCGCTCCGCCTTCTCGGCGTCGTGAGCTGAGTCGCTCACGTGGTCACGTCCTCGACCGTCTCGGCGGGCGTGGAGTCGGCCGGGAGCGGTGGCTGAGCCGGCTCGGACGGTGTTCCCGGCACCGGCGGGACCGGACGCCCCAGACCGGGTCGGGCCACCACGACCGCGGAAGCGAGCTCGCGGCCATCGGCCAGCGCCGCCTTGACCGAGGCCCCGTACGCGTCCACGTACTCCTGCCCGGACTGCGCCTGCACGGCCGCCATGATCTCGTCGGTGACGTAGCGCAGCACGTTGCGGTCACTGGCCGCGGCGGCATACCGGTCGAAGTCGATCGGCGCCCCGATCGCGATCTTCGCGCGTCGGTAGTACGGGATGTTGAAGCGCCGGGTCCGCTGGACACGGGTGTCGCGGATGCCGATGGGGATGATGGGTACCCGGGCCTGCAGCACCAGCCGCGCCACCCCCGTCTTCCCCTTGTAGAGGCGGCCGTCCGGGGATCGGGTGCCCTCGGGGAAGATGGCGAGCAGCTCACCGTTCTTCAGCACCTGCAGCACGCTGTCCATGCTGCCCGCGCTGGCGCGACCGCCAGAACGGTCCATCGGCACCTGGCCGACCACGGTGAGGAACCAGGCGACCAGGCGCTTGGCCGGACCGCCGCCCTCGGCGAACAACTCCGCCTTGGCGGGAAAGGTCAGACGACGCGGGATGACGGCGGGGACGATGAAGGTCTCCACAGCCGAGGTGTGGTTGCAGACCACGATCGCCGGCCCGGACTCGGGGACGTTCTCCCGCCCGGTCACCTGGGGACGCCACACCAGCCGAACGACCGGCAGGAACAGCGACCACTTGAAGATCCAGTAGAACAATGCTCCTCCAGAACCCTGATTCCCCCGTGAGCCTAGTGGTTGCGGCTTTCTGTGCCACCATGCGCACGTGACGTCCGCGCTGGGCCAGGCCCTTCGACCCGTCGTCCAGCTCGCCGACCGGCTCCGCGGCCGGAGCGATGACCCGGTCCCGCCGTCGCTGGCCGACGATCCAGCCGTCCAGCCGTACGAGGCTGGTGACGGCCGGGACGGCGTGCTGCTGGTGCACGGTTTCACCGGGACACCCCAGTCGATGCGGCCCTGGGCCGAGCACCTGGCGGCGGCGGGCTTCACCGTCTCGCTGCCCCGGTTGCCGGGCCACGGCACCCACTGGAAGGAGCTGAACCAGACGGCGTGGACCGACTGGTACGCGCACGCCGACGCCGCCTTCCTCGCCCTGCGCGCCCGCTGCGACCGGGTGTTCGTCGCGGGGCTGTCGATGGGCGGGGCGTTGAGCCTACGTCTGGCCGAGCAGCACGGGGAGGACGTGGCCGGTCTCGTGCTGGTCAACCCCGCCATCAACATCACCGACCCCCGGATGAAGATCCTGCCGGTGCTGCGCCACGTCGTGCCATCGCTGGCCGCGATCGGCAACGACGTCGCCGACCCGAGCTCGCGGGAGATCGCGTACGACCGGAACCCGCTGCACGCGCTCCACTCGCAGACCTACCTGTGGGCCGACGTGGTGGAGCATCTCGATCGGGTCACCCAGCCCCTGCTGGTCTTCCGCTCCGAGCAGGACCACGTCGTCGACCCGTCCTCACTCGCGATCCTGAAGGAGCGGGTCGGCTCGGTCGACGCGGAGTACCGGACACTGACCCGGAGCTACCACGTCGCCACGCTGGACTACGAGGCCGACGAGATCTTCACGGCGTCGGTGGAGTTCTTCCACCGCCTGACCGCCTGACCCAGAAAGTCTCAACCTCATCTCGACCTCGACGGCGTGTCGTGTTGCATAGTTCGTCGATTTACCGCCCGTGACCTTGCCGTGACCAATGTGGCGTGGTTAGCCTCCTGAGGAAATCTCAGTCTCCTGTGACTGAAGTGACCAAAGGAGTTGTTGTTCATGGCCTCAGCCGGCCGACGGGCGATCACGGTGATCGCCGCCCTGGGCAGTGCTGCAGCCCTGTTCAGCACCGCAGGAGTCTCCACGGCCCAGGCCGCCTCCAGCTCCGGGGTCGCGACCACGACCGTGAACATCCGGACCGGGGCGAGCACGTCGGCGACCGTGGTCGGCCGCCTGGTTCGCGGGCAGAAGATCAAGGTCACCGGCGAAGCCTCCGGTGACTGGGTGAAGGTCCGGTTCCGCAGTGGCACCGCCTACATGGACGGTGAGTACCTCGACCGTTCCGGCGCCCGACCCGCCGCACCCAAGCGGCTCCCGACGGCCGGCGTCCGGATCGCGACCGCGGAGCTGAACATCCGCTCCGGCGCCGGCTCCCGCGATCGTGTGGTCGGTGAGCTCGCCGAGGGCAGCGCCATCACCCTCACCGGTCGATACGGCAGCGGGTACGCCGAGTTCCGGCACCAGGGCTCGTTGCGCTGGGTGTACGCGGCCTACCTCGCCGAGTCCGTCGGCACCTCCAGCAGCCCAACACCGGGGGGCGCACCCATCGCGAGCCCGGTGGTCCAGCCGGCGCCCGTCAGTGGATCGACCAAGGGCGAGATCGCTCTCGCCTTCGGACGGGCCCAGCTCGGTGAGCCGTACGTCTACGGCGCCACGGGTCCGAACCGCTGGGACTGCTCGGGGCTGACCCAGGCCGCCTGGCGCGCGGCCGGGGTCTCGATCCCCCGCACCACGTACACCCAGGTGAAGAGCGGCCAGCGGGTGGCGCGGTCCGACCTGCGCCTCGGTGATCTGGTCTTCTTCTACGGTTCCCGACCCAGCCACGTCGGTCTGTACGCTGGCAACGGGATGGTCCTCAACGCCCCTCGCCCGGGCAAGACCGTCTCCTACAGCAGGATCAGCTCGATGCCGTACGCCGGTGCGGTCCGTCCGGGCTGACACCGTCCCGAGAGGCACCGCTCATGACTGACGCCGACGACAAGGAGTCGGTGGACCGCGCGTTCGCCGAGCTCGTCGCCGGATTCCACCTCACCGCCGACCGACCCGAGCCGGACTGGGACGGGCCCGCGACAGGCCGAGCACCCGCCCCCGGCTCCGTCTTCGAGCTCCCGACCCCACTGCCACCCGCGGCACCGCCACCGGCTCTCCCCGCCCCGGACCCGATCGACGACGAGCCCGAACCGAAGACGTCCGGCTACGACCCCGGGCCACCGCCACCGCTACCGCGGCCTGCCTGGCCCGTGCTGGCCGGCTGGATCGGTCTCGGTTACGCGGTGCTGACGGTGCTGGCGACCGCCATCGGGATCGAGCTGCCGCGGTGGGCGGTCTTGGCCGGCATCGTCGGCTTCGTCGGGGGTTTCGCCCTGCTGGTCAGTCGGCTTCCTCGTCAGCGCCCGCCCGACGCAGGAGACGGCGCCGTCCTCTGAGCCGCAGGCGGCGTCCGCGTCCCGGCCAGAACCCACCCCGGTCGGCCATCGGTGGATCGAGGATCGCGTGCCGGGCCAGGTCCGCCGCCCCGATCAGTCCGGCGTCGTTGCGGAAGTGGGCCAGCTCCAGCCGGGCCTGCTGGCGGAAGCCGCGACCGGTCAGCGTCCGCGCGAACATCTGCCGGGCCGGTTGCAGCAGCAGATCCCCAGCGGCACTGACTCCCCCACCGATCACCACCAGGTCGGGATCGAGCGCGGCGGCCAGGTTGGCGATCCCCTGGCCCAGCCACTGGCCGACGTCGGCCAACAGCTCGATCGCGGTCTGCTCACCCTCGACGGCGGCGGCCGTCACACCGGGTCCGGTGATCTTGTCAGGGTCGCCGCCGAGCATCTCGAGCAGGCGGTACGCCATCGGCGAGTTGCTCCGGGCCAGCTCACGGGCCTCGCGGACCAGGGCGTTGCCCGAGGCGTACTGCTCCCAGCACCCGCGGTTGCCGCACTGGCACCGGTGCCCGCCCGGCACGCTGATCATGTGACCCCACTCCCCCGCCATCCCGTAGGTGCCGCGGAACAGGTCACCGTTGATCACCAGCCCGCCGCCGATGCCGGTGCCGAGGGTGATGCAGACCATCACCGACGAACCCCGCCCGGCGCCGAACCGATACTCCGACCAGGCCGCCGCGTTCGCGTCGTTGTCGACGATCAGGGGGAGATCGATGCGTTCGTGCAGTCGGTCCTTCAGCGGTTCCTCGCGCCAGGCGAGGTGCGGCGAGAACCGGACGATCGACTGGGTGTTGTCGACCCAGCCGGCGGCGCCGATGCCGACCGACTCGACCCCGGCGTGCCGGGATCGCAGCTGGGTGACCAGGTCGACGATGGCGTCCTCGACGGCCTGCGGACTGTGTGAGGGGGTCGGGACCTGCAGCCGCTCGGTGATCGTGCCGCGCGCGTCCACCACGCCGGCCGCGACCTTGGTCCCGCCGATGTCGATCCCGATGCTGAGCGGTCGGTCGGGACTCGGGCGGGCCATCGAGGGCCGGGGTGCGGGCGGGCCGTCGGCGGCCGACCCGGGCGGGACGTTCAGCCCTCCACCCGCTGCTTGAGATCCTTGAGCGCCCCGTCGATGATCGTCTTCTCGGCCTTGCGTCGGAACATCCCGATCATCGGCATCCGGACGTCGACCGACAAGGCGTACGTCACCTTGGTGCCCTTGGCCGACGGCTCGAGCTCGTACGAGCCGTCCATCGCCTTGAGCAGCTGCCCCTCGACCAGGTTCCAGCTCACCGAGTCGGCGAGCCAGTGGTAGGCCAGCGTGTAGTGGTCCGACACCACCGAGTGCTCGAGCTTGATCTTGACGTGGTCGGGCTTCCCGTCGGGATGGCTGGTCACCACATCGACCTGCTTCATCGCCGACACCCACTCCGGATAGGACGCCACATCGGCGATCACCGCCATCACCTCGTCGGGCGGGGCCGCGATCTCGATGCTGTCCTTGGTCTGATCGGCCACCTGAGTCCTTTCCCCAGCGGGCGTCATGAGCACCCGCATGTCGACCTCACACAGTAGCGACGCCGGGCAGCCCGAGGGCCGTCCGGAGCACGCGCCGCGCCTGGTCCGCACCGTAGCGCTCGGCGACGAAGGCGCGACCGGCGGCACCCAGCGCGCGGGCGTGCTCCGGATCGGCGAGCAGGTCGCCGAGCCGGACCGCGAGCTCGTACGGGTCGTCGGGGTCGACGACGTAGCCGGTGCGTCCCGGCAGAACGGTCTCGGGTGCACCGCCGGAGCGTCCGACCACGACCGGGAGACCACAGGCGGACGCCTCCAGTGCCGCGAGCCCCAGGCCCTCGGAATCCAATCCGCCGAGCCGGGTCCGGATCGGGAGCGCGAACACGTCGGCCCGGTGCAGCTGCGTGAGCACCCCGGCCTGGTCCATGGCCCCGGTGAACGTCACCCGACCCAGGCGCGAGCGCCGCACCTGCCGCTCGAGGCTGCTGCGTTCGGGCCCGTCGCCCACCAGCACCAGCTCGGGTCCGTGCCCAGCCGCCGCCGGCGATGCCCGGTTCACCAGGCCCCAGGCGTCCAGCAGGGTGTCGAACCCCTTCCGCCGCACCATCCGCCCGACCCCCACCACGCGTTTTGTACCGCTATCCACGGCTGACGTGGTTCTTGCTCCAGAAGTCGGCGGCCCCGGGCTCGGTCGGAAGACGTCCAGATCCACCGGCGGGGGCAGCCGGATCAGCTTCGCGCTACCGGCCGGGCTGAGCGCGGACGCGATCCGGGCCGTCACGAAGTCGGAGATCGTGGTCAGCACGTCCACCTCGTCGCCGATCCGGCGGAGCAGGGTCCGGGAACCGGGCAGGGTCGCCCACCAGGTCTCGTGGCCGTGGGTCAGGGCGACGATCCGGTCCGCTCCGGCCGCCCGCAGGGTCGGGGCCAGCAGCGCGAGCGGGGCAGCGGCGCCGAACAGCACCCGGTCCGCGCCACTGCGCTGCAGCAGGTCGACGGCAGCCCGTCCGACGGCAGGGGTCGGCAGCAAGGGCCCCGGTAGTCGCTCGACCGGGTAGCCGGCCGCGACGTCCCCGTACGCCGATCCCGGGGCCGCCGAGGTCAGCACGGCCACGTCATCGTCGAGGAGGTGGCAGGCCAACGCCACGAAGGACTCGATGCCACCGATCCGTGGCGGGAAGTCGTTGGTCACCACGAGCGTCGTCATCGCGCCGCCAGCTCGGTGAGATCGGCCCGCCAGCGCTCCCGCAGCTCCTTCTCCGTGGTGCCGATCTTCTCCGCGGCCTCCTCGAGGGAGGCACCGCCGTCGACCGCCGCGTAGAAGCGGTTGAGAGCGTCGTCGCCGTACGCCATCGCGATCGACCGAGCCGCCGTCCAGGCCAGGTCGTAGCTCAGATCCAGATCGGCCGCGTCGGGGGCGAAGTCGTCCTCGGCGGGCCAGTCGCGCGGGACCCCTTGCTCGCGTACGGCGTCGCGGACCGTCGTCGTCGCGGGGGCGTCGGCGGTGGGGTGGGCGCGATAGGCGATCCGGTCGGCGTAGCCCTCGACGAGCCACGTCGGGGCCGGGGAACCGGGCGAACGGGTGGCGACGTGCACGGCCTCGTGGGTGAGCAGCACCTCCCGGCCCAGACCGCTCAGCCGGGCGGTCGCCTCCGGGTTGACGACCACGTGGATCGGAGCGGTGCTGGTGTCGTGGCCCATCGGCCACGCAGCGGCGGCCACCTGCGCGTACGAGGTGCTCGGCACCCCGAGGGTCCGCTCGAACACCGTCCGGCTCTGCGGCAGCTCGATCACCAGCGAACCGTCGGGGTCACGCTCGGCGACACCGATCCGCTTCCGGACCGCCCGTTGCGCCGCAGCAGCCTGGGGAAGCCACTCGGTGTCGTCGTCAGCGGTCAGCAGCAACGTCGCGCCGTCGCGCCGCAGGTGCACCGGCTGCTGCCACCAGATCGGCGCCGGGGAGCCCGCTCCGGGTCCGTCGGTGTCGCCGGCCAGCCGGAGGGCGGGAGCACTGCCGTCGACCGCCGGTTCCTCGACGAAGGTGAACCAGAGGTCTTCCTCGGCTGACCGCGAATCGCCGGGGAGCGCCCAGCTGACGGTCACCGCCTGCACCCAGGCGTCCGGGCCGAGCGCGGCTCGGCGCGCGGTCGACAGCTTCGCTTCCCGCGACCGAACCGTCCAGTGGAGTGACGACCAGTCGATCCGAGCGAGATTCGCGGACCAGACCGCGGCGCGAGCAGCGAAGACCTGATCGCGCGTCGACAGGTACGCAGCGGTGCTGTCGCCGCGTCGGCCGGCGGTGACGATGTCGTCGACGAGCCGTTGGGCGCGCTCGGTCCGAGTCGCGGACCCGGTCGCCGGGGCCGTCGACTGCGGGTGAGCCGCCGGGGCGACGAAGGAGCAGCCACCCAGGAGGAGGGTGGTGAACAACAGCACACCGGTCAGCAGAATGCCGAAAGGGGCCCGTGACCGGACCCTTCGGTGCAGGGTGGCGCTCAGCCTGGTCGGCGGGCGCCGGCGAACGGCATCGAGTCCAGCGAGGCGTACTCGACGGACTTGCCCGGCCGCGGCGCGTGGACGATCTGCCCGTTACCGGCGTACAGGCCGACGTGGGTGATACCGCTGTAGTAGAAGACGAGATCGCCCGGCTGAAGCTCCGACTTCGACACCGACCGGCCGACGCCGATCTGGGTCTGCGAGGTGCGCGGGAGCGACACGCCGGCCTTGGCCCAGGCAGCCGAAGTCAGCCCCGAGCAGTCGTACGCATTCGGTCCCGCCGACGCATACCGGTACGGCTTGCCGAGCTGAGACTTCGCGAAGGCCAGGGCCTGTGCACCCTTGCTCGAGCCGTCCACGACCGTGCCCGTGGTGGTCGAGGTCGTCGAGCCCGGGGTGGTGGTGCCCTCGGCGGCAGCCTGAGCCTCCTCGCGGGCCTTCTGCTCCTCGGCGGCGATCCGCTGCCGCTCTTCCTCGGTGAGCTTGGCGAGCACGGTCTTGGACTCGGCGATCTTGCTGTCGGAGGAGGTCCGGAGCTTGTCCAGCTCGGCCTGCTCCTTCTTCAGCTGCGCCGTCTCGGTCTCGGTCGAACGCTCGAGCTCGGTGAGCTTGGCCTGCTCCTCCTGGAAGTCCTGGAGGGCGGAGTTCTGGTTCTCGCTGACCTTCTCGACTGTCGAGATCTGGCTCAGGAAGTCTTCGCTGTCCTCGCTCAGCAGGAGCTTGGCCGCGGCATCGAGGTGACGATTCTGGAACTGCGCCAGCGCGACCTGCCCGGCCTGCACCCGGAGCCGCTGGACCTTGGTGGTCTGGCTCTTCACGTCGGCCTTCTTGAGCTTCAGCTGGGCCTTGCTCTGCGCGAGACCTTGCTTGACACCCACGTACTCCTGGTCGATCGCGGCGGCCTCGGTCTCGAGCTCAGCGATCTGGGCCTTGGCCTCGTCGACCGTCAACGGCGGATCCGCGTGTGCCAGCTGAGGGGCCGCCACGAAGGCACCGGTCAGAGCGAGCGCGGACAGCCCGAGGGCAGCGTTGCGCACGAATCTGCGCAGTCGTCCCCCGGATTGGACGGCCTCGGAACACCATGAGGTCACTTCCAAAGGTTAGGTCACGGAATGGTCACTGCAAAATCGTTCTCGCGGGTTCACAGGGTCCTGACAGGATCGAGCTCAGCCGGACTCGGTCCACTCCAACGGGCTCTGCACCGCCTGCACCCGTCGGGCTCCCGGCACCAGTCGCAGCGGCGGGACCAAGCCGGCCCCCGCCAGCGCAGCCAGTGCCTGCTGCTCATCACCGTCCAGATCCACGCCGTGCTGGGGCGATCCCAGCAGCACCGTGACGACGCAGTCCGAGCACGCCGGCCCCCTCGCCACGCATGAGTCGCAGTCCACATGCACCGTGTCCATTCGAATCTCCCCATCCCACCTCGTCGCCGGCCCGCCAGCGGCGGGAACCGATCTGGATGTCACCCTGCACGACCCCTCTGACAGTGTTGGTTTTGGTCACTCGCATCGCGCCTCTTGACTCCGTCTTCCCTTCCTCGCTCGCAAACGAGAAGCGTGTTTGCTCACTCGTCGGTCCAGACGGAGTCGGCGCTCCTGCTCCTTCCCGGAAAAGTGCGGCTCTGGTCTCGCACCACGCTCCTTCGCGGGGGTGGTGGTTCTGCTTACGTCGGTCCGCGGACGGTGTCCACTGGGCGGCGCGGCCGGCGCGAGACTGAGGCCATGACCGAAGCCCGTGATCCTGATCGCTATGCCCACGGCCACCACGCATCTGTCCTGCGCTCACACCGCTGGCGCACGGCCGAGAACTCCGCGGCGTACCTCCTCGCTCGCTTGAGTCCGCGGGATCGGCTGCTCGATGTCGGGGTGGGGCCGGGGACGATCACTGTCGACCTGGCGGAGCGTTTGAGCGAGGGTTGGGTGACCGGCATCGACAGCGCCGACGCCGCGGTCGCCGCTACGCGCGAGCTGGCCGTGGAGCGGGGTGTCGCCCGGATCACGGTCGAGGTCGGCAACGTCTACGCGCTCGCGTACGACGACGACAGCTTCGATGTCGCGCACGCCCACCAGGTGCTGCAACACCTCTCCGACCCGGTGGCGGCCCTGATGGAGATGCGCCGGGTGGTGCGACCCGGGGGTCTGGTCGCGGCCCGGGATGCCGACTACGACGCCATGACCTGGTACCCGGCGGATGCCCGGTTGGACCGCTGGCTCGAGCTCTACCACCGGGTCGCGCGGGCCGCCGGCGGGGAACCGGACGCAGCCCGCCGGATGCGGCAGTGGGCCCAACGGGCCGGCTTCCGCGTCGCGACCTACAGCGCGTCCACCTGGTGCTTCGCCGCTCCCGAGGACGTCGCCTGGTGGTCCCAGACCTGGGCGGAGCGCGTCGTGAGCTCCGAGTTCGCCACGCAGGCCCTGGAGACAGGACTCGCCGACTCGGCTGAGCTGGCCGAGCTGTCGGCCGGCTGGCGCTGGTGGGGTGAGCAACCCGACGCCTGGTTCGCTGTCCTGCACGGTGAGCTCCTGGCCGAGGTCCCCTGACGACAGCGCCCGGATGACCGTACGCGACTCCGCGGTGGCATCCGGCACACCTCTCCGCCCGCCCAACCGCCGTACGCGACTCCGCGGCGGCATCCGGTCCAAGCCTCGGCGGACCGCCCCGCCGTACGCGACTCCGCGGCGCCATCCGGACCGAGTCCGACGCGCGCGGCGGATGAGCTCAGCGACGTTGTGTCAGACGCTCCCTCTAGTTTCGCGTCATGATCGCGACGAGGGCCACCGCGCCTGGGGCCAGCCTCCAGGACTCCTTCGAGGACCTCGGTACGCACCTGTCGCAGGTGACGTTCTGCGTCGTCGACCTCGAGACCACCGGTGGGGCCGAGACCGACGCGATCACCGAGTTCGGGGCCGTGAAGGTGCGGGGCGGCGAGATCCTCGGCCGGTTCCAGACGCTGGTCAACCCGAAAGGTCAGATCCCGCCGCTGATCGCCGTGCTCACCGGCATCACCAACACGATGGTCGCTGACGCGCCGCCCCTGCGCCAGGTGCTGCCGGCGTTCCTGGCCTTCGCCGAGAACACCGTGATCGTCGCGCACAACGCACCATTCGACACCGGCTTCCTGCGGCGGGGTTGTGAGGCGCTCGGCTACCCGTACCCGAAGTGGCCCGTTCTCGACACGGCCGCTCTGGCGCGGGCGATCCTGCTGCGCGACGAGGTGCCCAACTGCCGACTGGCCACCCTGGCCACCCACTTCCGGTCCGTCACCACTCCCAACCACCGGGCCCTGACGGATGCCGAGGCCACCGTCGACGTGCTGCACGCCTTGATCGAGCGGGTCGGCAACCTGGGGTGCAGACCATCGAGGACCTCCGCGAGTTCACCCGGCGCGTGTCCCCTCAGCGCCGCGCGAAGCGGACCTGGGCCAAGGACCTGCCCGAGCAGCCGGGCGTGTACCTGTTCGTCGCGGAGCGCGACGGCACCCGCGAGGTGCTGTACGTGGGCACCTCGCGCAACATCCGTCGTCGGGTGCGGACCTACTTCACGGCGGCGGAGAAGCGGCCGCGGATGGAGGAGATGGTCCGGGTCGCCACCGGGGTCGAGGCGGTCCCCTGTGCCACCGCGCTCCAGGCCGAGGTCGTCGAGCTGCGGCTCATCGCCAGCCACGCGCCCCGCTACAACCGCCGTTCCAAGTTCCCGGAGCGGAACCTGTGGATCAAGATCACCGAGGAGGCGTTCCCCCGACTCAGTGTGGTGCGCGCCGTCCGGGACGACGGTGCCACTTACTTCGGTCCGTTCCGGCGACGGAAGTCGGCCGAGGAGGTCGTTCTTGCCGTGTACGACGGATTCCCGATCCGGCAGTGCACCCAGCGACTCAGCACCCGGCGTCCCTCTCCCGCGTGCGTGCTGGCGGACATGGACCGCTGCGCCGCCCCGTGCACCGGGGCGATCTCGGTGGACGGCTACGGCGACCTGGTCGAGCAGGTCCGCTCGGCGTTGGCCGAGGACGTACGTCCCGCGGTTCGGGGGCTGCGGGAGAGGTTGCAGCGGCTGGCGGGTGAGGAGCGGTTCGAGGAAGCCGCCACGATCCGCAGTCGACTGGACGGCTTGATCAGGACCGGCGCTCGCTTCCACCGGGTGCGCAGTCTCGCCGCTTGCCCGGAGATCGTCGCGGCTCGGCGCGACGGCGACGACTGGGAGATCCACGTGATCCGGTACGGACGACTGGCCGCGGCCGGGGTGGCCCGTCCGGGTGACGTTCCGCAGGCCATCGCCAGGGCTGTTCGGGCCACGGCCGAGACCGTGCTCCCTCCGGTGGGTCCGCTCCCGGCCGCCGGGATCGAGGAGACCGAGCGCATCGCTGCCTGGCTGGAGCGGCCGGGCTCGCGCCTGATGGAGCTGACCGGCGACTGGGCGTGGCCCCTGCACGCGACCCTGGACCACCCGAGTCTGGTGGCGGAGCTGGACGTCGGTTCCCAGCGCGCTGCGCTCTAGCGTCCAGCGCCGCCCCCTGTCGGAACCGAGACGGCGGGGTCGAACCGAGACGGCGGGGTCGATCGAGGACGGGCGACAAGCCTGAGATCGGTGTCCATAAGATGTCGGTCATGCTCACCGCGATCGTCTTCGTCAAGGCCGACGTGGCCCGGATCCCCGAGATCGCCGAGGAGATCGCCGCCCTACCGGGCGTCAGCGAGGTCTACTCGGTCACGGGCGCGATCGATCTCATCGTGCTGGTCCGGGTAGCCGGCCACGAACAGGTGGCCGACGTGGTCGCGGATCGACTGAACAAGGTCGTGGGCGTACGCGAGACCGAGACGCACATCGCGTTCCGGGCCTACTCCAGCCACGACCTGGAGGCTGCTTTCTCTCTCGGCGACGCGTGAGCACGTCTTCGGCGACCACCCGGGTGCCGCGACCCCTGTTGATCGTGCTCGGGGTGTTGGTCGTGGCGTTGGTGGCCGCGCTCGTCGTCGTGATCTCGGTCGCCCGACCCCCGTCGTACGAGCCGGTCCCGGTGCCGAGCGTCAGTCGCGTTTAGACGCGACTCGCGCGGGGAGCGGCACAGGCCACCCGGATACCACCGTCGAGCCACCAAAGGCGAGCCCGAGAGCGCTCCCGCCACCCGGATGCCGCCAGCGAGCCAGATCCGGTCACCTGCCGCGCCGGGAACCCCACCGGATACCACCGCCGAGCCGACAACGGCGGTCCCGGACTCACCAGAGCGCGATCTTGGCCACCACCAGACCGAGGCAGACCGCGACCAGGGACAGCATCCCCACCAGCTGGATGGCCATCCGGTTCTGTCGCGGCGCGTACGCGAGGATCGCCCCGGACACGCCGCCGACGATGATGCCGCCGATCAGGCTGACCCAGCCGAAGCTGGCGAAGCCGACCAGTACGGCGTACAACACCAGCAGGACCAGCAAACCGATGTCCGGGCGCACGTCCTCCCCGGCCTTGGCCTTGCCGATCGTGTTGGCCGCCAGCAGACCGACGATCGCCGAAGCTGCCCCGACCGACCACGACGTGACCGGCGCGACCAGGAAGAACAGCGTCGCCCCGCCGAAACCCGAGGCCAGGAACAGCAACGCGAACCGCCAGCTGCCCAGCTCGGACTCCAGGGCGCGCCCCGCCAGCCAGAGCACCAGGAGGTTCATCAGCACCCCGAGCAGCTGGCCGGAGACGAGGGAGGTCGTCACCAGCCGCCAGAACTGCCCGATCAGCACGTGGCTGTTGCTCATCGCCAGCAACCCGGACGCCAGACCTCCGGTGAGGAGGTCGATCAACCAGACCGCGACGAAGGTGCCCATGATGACCTTGGTCGCCAGCGCGTTGCCGGGTCGGACGGCCGCGCCGAAACGCGTCCTGGCCTGCCGGACGGTCGATCGACCGACTCCGACGCACCGCGGGCACTGGAACCCGACGGAGGCCTCGGTCATGCACTCCCCGCAGATCGGACGCCGGCACCGCTGGCAGGTGATGCCGGTCATCCGCTCCGGGTGCCGGTAGCAGCCCGTGAAGTTCGGGGCGGTGAAACTCGGCCCTGGCTCGCTCACGAGGACCCCTGGGTCAGTCGCCGACGGTGGACGTCACTCAGCGATGTCGACGGAGGTGATCACCACGGCTTCGGCCGGGCGATCCATCCGCCCGGTCTTGACGCTGCCGATCTCGTCGACCACGTCGCGGCTGGCCTGGTCGGCCACCTCGCCGAAGATCGTGTGCTTGCGGTTCAGGTGCGGCGTCGGACCGAGGGTGATGAAGAACTGGGAGCCGTTGGTGCCGGGTCCGGCGTTGGCCATGGCCAGCAGGTACGGCTTGTTGAAGGCGAGATCGGGGTGGAACTCGTCGGCGAAGGCGTAACCCGGGCCGCCGGTGCCGGTGCCCAGCGGGCATCCGCCCTGGATCATGAAGCCGTCGATCACCCGGTGGAAGACGAGGCCGTCGTAGAACTTGCCCGTGGTCGGCGCGCCGGTCTCGGGATCGGCGTACTCCTTGGTGCCGGACGCGAGACCGACGAAGTTCGCCACCGTCTTCGGGGCGTGATCGGGGAACAGGTTGATGATGATGTCACCGTGATTGGTGTGCAGCGTCGCCGTGGTGGCCACCGGTTGTCGTACCTTCCGTCAGTCTCCGTCGGCGGTCGAGGAGATCGGGAGCCATCCTGTCATGCGTGGGCAAGGAGACCGGCCCCGAGCAGACGACCGGTCGGGCGGTACGGTGGTCGGATTCGGCAGCCCACGCTCGGTTCGGGATCACCTGCCGCACCAGACGATGGAGGAATGTCATGGGGAAGAAGAGCAGCCCAGCCGAGGTGGTGACCGAGGAGGTCGTGCCGGCGGTGCAGGACTTCGCTCATCTGGCGGCCGACCGCATCGGCGCGGCCGCGGACAAGGTCGGACCGCTCGCCCACCAGGCGGCCGACGCGGTCGGCCCCTACGCTCAGCAGGCGAAGGAACGGGTGGCGCCGTACGCGCAACAAGCCGTTGACTCCGTCAGCCCGTACGCCCAGCACGCGGCAGATGTCGTCGGTGACAAGGTGGGTCCCTACGCCCAGCAGGTCAGCGACACCGTCGGTCCGTACGCCAAGTCGGCGCGACAGCGGAGCGCCCAGGCGGCCCACGACGCGGTGGAGAAGTTCGGCCCGGTGTTCGAGGACGCCTTGGACCGGGTGCCGCCCGCGGTGGAAGCCGCCAAGATCAAGATGCACGACGACGTCTTCCCGAAGCTGGCCGAGGCACTGGCCGCTGCGGCCGCCGCGCCCCTCGTGGTGGAGGCCACGGACCGGGGCAAGGCCGTCGCTGCGGAGGCCGCCGGTCGTGGCAAGGCCGTCGTGGCCGCCGCCAAGGGTGAGGTGGTGGCCGCTCCCAAGCCGAAGGGTCGCTGGCTGAAGCGGTTGGCCATCGTGATCGCCGTCGGTGGGATCGCGGCCATCGTCGCCCGCAAGCTGCTCGGCAGCTCGGACGCGGACTGGCAGGCGGCCAGGCCCACGGCACCGTACGTGCCGAAGGCAACCGCACCGTCCGGCCCGGCCACCTCGCCCGCGAGCACCTGGTCGGCCGCCACCGATCCCACGTCGGCGGCCAGCGCCAACGCCGTGACCGCCGCCGAGACCGACGACGATGCGGTCGCGACCGAGGCCGTCGAGGACGAGATCTCCGCCGAAGCAGCGTTCGATCAGGATCCCACCAAGCCGGAGGCCGACCAGGAGGCCACCGAGCCGGAGGCCGAGCTGGGCTCGGAGAGCGGCGAGGACGTGGACCCGGACCCCGAGGATGGCGAGGGGGGCGAGCTGCCCGCCGAAGACGCCGAAGCCGAAGGTGGCGAGGTCTCCGCGTCGGGTGATACCGAGGGGACCAGCGACGACACCAAGTAACGTCCGGACGACACGTCGGTAGCCAGGACGACATCGTCCCGGAAACCGACGACACCTGACGGAAAAAACATCGGCTGCAGCGCTCACAGCGGCCCCTCCGAAAAGGCCTTCTCCAGTAGAAGTCCGACGAGGAGGAACCGTGATCGAGGCGCTGCAGCCGATTCTGTATTCCTACGACCCCGAGCAGGAGGGTGTGTGGGTCGACGCCGCTCCCTTCCGTGCCCATCTCACGCACCTGCTGGCCACCGGTCTGACCGAGGCGGTCATCGCCCGGCTGACCGGGATCAGCGAGCGGTCGGTGCAACACCTGGCTCACGGCCGTCGAGGCCGACAGGTGCGCCGGATCTGTGGCGACACCGGCCGGCGGTTGCTTCGGATCACGACCCTGGAGGCCAGGGCCATTCGCTTCCGGCCCGTGCCGGTGCGTCCGAGTCGGTATCGGCTGCGCTCGATGGTCGCCGCCGGCTGGACCGTCAACCGGCTCGCGGACCACATCGGAGTGAGTATCAGGGACGTGGAGCAGGTTCTCGATCAGCGAGCGGCGACCTGCCCCCAGCTGGCGGCGCTCAAGATCGCGGCGGCGTACGAGCGGTGGGAGACCGACCAGGAGCTCGGCGCCGACTGCGGCGCCGCGGCCTGAGCCGGTCGGTGCACAGCGCTTCCGGATGGCCGCGATGACGCCGCCCGCCGTCCTGATCCTGGCCGTGGCGACCGGCCTGGCGCTGTTCCTCGCGACACCGGCGTTGCTGCGGTCGCTCCCCGAGCCGGGCGCCGACCCCGGCGCCGAGGACACCGACGACTCCGAGGATCCGACGGACGCCAAGATCCCGTACGCCGACCTGGCCACCCGGCGGTTCGCCGGGGTCGTCGGGGGGCTGGCGGCGGTGGCCGTCGCGATCCCTGCCCTGACGCTCCCCCGCCCGGTGCTGCCCGCCTGGCTGGTGCTGGCCACCGTCGGCCTGCTGCTGGCCGCGATCGACGCGCGGACGACTTGGTTGCCCCTGCCGCTGACCCGGGTGGCCTGGGTGGCGATGACCGCCGCCACCGTCGTCGGCGCGGTCGTCGGCGGCTGGGCGCAGCTGGTTCGCGGAGTGGGCGGTTTCGTCCTGGCCGGTGCGGTGTTCGGAGCGATCTGGCTGGTCACCCGGGGCGGGATCGGTTTCGGTGACGTGCGCTTCGCCCCGCTGGTGGGTGCCGCGACCGCCGCCACCTCGTGGACGATGCTCGCCTGGGCGCTGGTGCTCGGAAGTCTGGCGGGAGCCCTCGTCGGTCTGATCCGGCTGGCCGTCGGGCGGCGCGGGGCGTTCGCGTACGGTCCGTCGATCCTGGCCGGCGCCTACCTGGCCGCCGCCGTCGCCTGGCTCACGACGTAGAGCAGGGCGCGACCGTACGCGTCCGCCGCCGAGGCCTCCGGGGCCGTGTGATGAGCCCGATCCGGCCCGCTCAAGGTGACGACGTACCCGTCCGGACCCGCGTCCATCGACAAGAAGTACTCGCCCAACCGTTCACGCAGCTGGTCCTCCCGCGGCAGCCAGACGACGTCGCCGAGCTCCACCGAGTCGAGCGCCCACTCGACCGTGCCGTTGAAGTGGAACCGGGTGTCGCCGTTGCGGGTGATCAGCTCGACCACCATGTCGCTCATCAAGAACACCGAGTCGGCGATCTCCGGACGCGGGATGAAGAACTGGTCACCGTTGTGCGGCTCCCACTGCAGGTACGCCGCCAGCTCACGGGCAAGCTCACGAGAGATCATGGACCGAGCCTAATCAGGAGCCTGTAGTCCCCGGATTCCGTCCGCGACCAGCCGTGGGCTTGCCGGCGGCCAACTAATCTCGATCGCGTGACCACGACGCCGCGACCGGGTTGGTATCCCGACCCCGCCGACGACGCCCCCGCCGAGACCGGCTACCGCTGGTGGGACGGCACCGGCTGGACCGACCACACCGCCGACCACGCGTACGCCCCCTCACCCGACGACGTGGTCGCGGTCGGTCCGCCCCGCCGCCAGTCACGGATGGTGCGGGCAGTCGCCTGGACCGTCGTCGTCGCGCTCGTGCTGACCACCTCCGCCGGCGCCCTGCTGCTGCTCTGGTCCGGACCCCCGTCCGGTTCGGGCCACCAGCCCGACGAGGCCGCCGCCTCGGTCGGCGGCCAGCTGGACGAGCGCGCTCGGCGGGCCAGCATCGGCCCGGTCACGATGGATCTGCCACCGTCCCCGTACAAGGTGTCCGGCGGCACCCACCAGGTGCCGGGCGTGCTGGACGTCGTCTTCGTCGCCGAAGCCACCGTCCACCCGCGCACCGACCAGCACTCCGGGTGGACAGCCATGACCTGCCTGGCCTCGGTCAACGCTCGCCTGGCCGATGACTTCGATCTCGACGAGGACTCGGTCGCGACCGTACGGAAGCTCGCCGGCAAGATCTACGGCAGTGCCTCCACCGCCGTCGATCACGTCGACGTCTCCGACCACGCCGTCGACGGGCACAGCGGGGTGCGGGTCACCGCACGGGTGAGCTACGAGATCGCCGGACTGCCCAGCCGGTACGACGACGTCACCGCGATCCTGATCCGTCTCGACGACGGCTCGGTGGTGGTCGCCTTCAGCTCGGTGCCGGATGACGCCAGCGAGCAGATCCGCACCCTCGCCGCCGCCTCCCTGGACTCCGTCCGCATCAACTGAGGGGCTCGCTCAACCCGGGCCGGATCGCGCACCGACGGAGTTGGTGGTGCTGGTAAAGGATCATCGATACCGCGTGCGAGCGGAGCGAGCACCATCAACGCCGCGTACCGGCGACCCAGGAATCGAGCTTCGCCTTGCCGGCGCCCGAGTCGATCGCGTCTCGGGCCCGGATCAGTGCCCCGGCCAGCTGATCCTCCAAGTCGTCGGCGATCGGTCCGTCGTACGCCACCAGGGCCGCGGCCGCATTCAGCGTGACGATGTCGCGGACGGGTCCGGTCCGCCCGTCCAGCAGGTCGCGGACCACTCCGGCGTTGGTGGCGGCGTCGCCGCCGACCAGGTCGGCGACGGCGGCCCTGGGGATGCCGAGGTCGGCCGGGTCGAGCTCGCGCTGCCGGACCGCGCCGTCGGCGTAGACCCAGACCGTCGACGTGGTCGTCGTGGTCAGCTCGTCCAGGCCGTCGCCGCCGTGCACCACGAGCCCGCGCTGACCGCGGCCGGCGAAGACACCGGCCATCAGGGCAGCCATCCGGATGTCGGCCACGCCGACCGCCTGAGCGACCGGCTGAGCCGGGTTGGCCAGCGGCCCGAGGAAGTTGAACGTGGTCGGGATGCCCAGCTCGCGACGCCACACCGCGTGCCGCAACGCCGGGTGATAGAGCGGGGCGAACAGGAAACCGATGCCGACGTCGGTGACCACCGCAGCCTGACGCTCCGGCGCCAGATCCAACACGACCCCGAGCGCCTCGAGCACGTCGGCGGCCCCGCAGGCCGAGGACGCCGCCCGGTTGCCGTGCTTGACCACGCGGGCACCTGCCGCGGCGGCGACGATCGCGGCCATGGTGGAGATGTTGACGGTGTTGGCGCGATCGCCGCCGGAGCCGACCACGTCGACCGCCGGGCCCGGCACCTCGATCGGCGTCGCGAAGTCGAGCATCGTGTCGGCGAGACCGGCGAGCTCGTCGACCGTCTCACCCTTGCAGCGCAGCGCCACCACGAACGCCGCCTGCTGCGCGGGCGTGGCCTCACCGCTCAGAAGTCGTTCCATCGCCCAGGCCGCGGCCTCGTGCGGCAGATCCTGGCCGGCCACCAGCGGCCCGAGGACGTCCGACCAGGTGCGGTCAGTCGGTCGGGCACCCGCGTTCGGCATGTCAGGCGGGACCGACGGGCACGTCTGTGCTGGACCGCAGCAGCGTGGCGACGGCTTCGGGCAGCCGGAGCGGGTCGACCGGGTGCGGGACCACACCGTCGGCCCGTGACCAGGTCGCGAGCCACGCGTCGTCCCGACGGGCGGTGAGCACCAGGATCGGCGGGCACGGGAAGATCTCGTCCTTCAGCTGGCGACACAGCCCCATTCCACCGGGGACGGCCTCACCGTCCAGGATGGCCAGGTCGACACCGCCGCGGTCCATCGCGGTCAGCACCGCCGGCTGCGTGGCCACCTCCTGCACCCGGATCGGCGGCAGGTCGGCCGCCACCTTCCGGCCGAGGGTGAAGCGGACGTTCTCCCGGACGGTCCGGTCCGAGGCGTAGAGCAGGATCACGAGCTCCCGCACCTGCTCGGTCGCTGTCGGGTCGGTGTGCTGGACCTCGTCGGTCATCGCGTCCATGTCCTCCTCCTCGGTGTGCCAGGGGATCGTATCGGAACGGCCGTCGCCGACCCCACGCTCGATCGCCCGTGGCGCGTGCGGTCGGCCTCGCCGCCGCTTCGCTGAGGTGACGATGAACAAGACCTGAGAGGCGCCGGGCGAGCCGGTGACGACTCGTTTGCGTGCCCCGGGGTGACCTGGCGGTGTCGTACGGCAATAATGACCTCGTGGCTCTGCATACACACGAGATCAGCGGCTCGATGATCAAGCCGCACGGCGCGCTGCACCGCATTCCGCAGTCGCGCCTGCGGGGACACGACGGGCGCCCTGACATGGTCGCCGTCGGCACCATCGTGTGGCTGGCGTCGGAGCTGATGTTCTTCGCCGCCCTGTTCGCGGCCTACTTCACCATCCGCAACGTGACGAACGCCCAGGCCGCGGCCGCCGGCACCGAGTCGCTGTGGCAGAGCTCGACCGAGATGCTGAACATCCCGTTCGCGGTGGTGAACACCACCGTCCTGGTGGCCAGCTCGTTCACCTGCCAGATGGGGGTCTTCGCCGCGGAGCGCGGGCAGGTCAAGCGGACCGGCTCGCTGGCAGCGATCAAGAGCTGGGGCCTCCGTGAGTGGTACATCCTGACCTTCCTGATGGGTGCCTTCTTCATCGGCGGCCAGGTGTTCGAGTACGCGGCGTTGTTCTCCGAGGGCGCCACGATCTCCACCAACGTCTACTGGTCGGCGTTCTTCCTGGCCACCGGCTTCCATGGGCTGCACGTCACCGGCGGGTTGGTCGCCTTCGTGCTGTTCCTGGGGCGCACCTACCTGGCCCGCACGTTCACGCACGAGCAGGCAGTCAGCGCCGTGGTGGTGTCGTACTACTGGCACTTCGTCGACGTCGTCTGGATCGCCCTGTTCGGCGTCATCTACCTGCTTCGCTGATCGTGGGCGCATCCGCGCCCGACCACACAACTGAATGATCAGATGGGCGTACTTCCCATCAACGGAAACCGCCTCACCGCACAACCGAGAGGGACCCCCACGTGCGATTCCTGACCGCAAGACGACGGCACCCGGCAGCCAAAGGGCTGGTCCTGGTGTTCGCCCTGCTTGTCATGGGCGCTCTCTACTCGACACTCGCGCCGAGCACGAAGTCGGCCGCCGATACCGGCACCAGCCAGCAGGTGGCGGAGGGCAAGGCGCTGTTCTCCGTCTCGTGTGCCTCGTGCCACGGTCTGAACGGTGAGGGTCAGGTCTCCGGCAGCATCCAGGGCCCCCCGCTGGTCGGCGTCGGTGCCGCCGCGGTGGAGTTCCAGGTCGCGACCGGTCGGATGCCGATGGCGCACCCCGGCCCGCAGGCGCAGACCAAGCCGAGCCAGTTCACCGAGGACGAGGTTCTCGCGTTGGCCGCGTACGTGGCCACCCTCGGTCCCGGCCCGGCCATCCCCGAGCCGGAGCAGTACGACCCGGCCGGTCTGAGCGAGGAGGAGATCGCTCGCGGTGGCGAGCTGTTCCGCACCAACTGCTCGGCCTGTCACAACTTCGAGGGAGCCGGCGGCGCGCTGCCGAACGGCAAGTACGCGCCGGCCCTGTTCGGCGTCAGCAACCTGCACCTGTACACGGCCATGCTGACCGGGCCGCAGCAGATGCCGGTCTTCTCCAACGGCGTGCTGACCAACGAGGACAAGCGAGCCATCATCGGCTACCTCAACGAGCTGCACGCGCAGCCCAACCGCGGCGGGCTGGCGCTCGGCGGACTCGGCCCGGTGTCCGAGGGTCTGTGGGCGTGGGTCGCCGGACTCGGGGTCCTGGTCCTGTTCGCGATCTGGATCGCAGCGAAGGGAGTGAAGGCGCGATGACCGACCTGGAGCACCGCACCGGCGACGGCCACGGCAGCGGAGGGCCCGGCAACGAGCTCGCCACCGTCGACGACGCCCGGTTCCCCGTCCCGGACCCGGGTGAGCCCGAGCACCTCCCCCGGCTCACCGACATCGACGAGGACGCCGCCGATCGGGCCACCCGGCAGGTGGCGACGATGTTCGGCATCGTCCCGATCCTGGCGCTGATCTTCGTGGTCAGCTACTACGCGATCCCCACGACCGCCTACATCAACTTCGGTCCGCTGTACGCCAACCTGCAGAACGTGGTGTTCGGGGTCACCCTCGGCCTGGCTCTGGTGCTGATCGGCACCGGCGCCATCCAGTGGGCCCGCCAGCTGATGGACGACCACGAGGCGGTCGACTACCGGCACGGGGCCGCGTCCAGCGACGAGGAGCGTCAGGAGACGATCGCGCTGCTCGAGCAGGGCATCGACGAGTCGAAGATCACCCGGCGCAAGGTCCTCGGTCGCAGCCTGCTCGGCGCTCTCGGCCTGGTGGCACTACCCGGTGTCGTCCTCCTGTCCGACCTCGGACCGTGGCCCACCAAGAAGTTCATCTCGGAGACCATCGCGACGACGATCTGGAAGGAAGGGATCCGGCTGGTCAACGACGTCACGTACGTCCCGATCAAGGCCGACCAGATCCAGATCGGCCAGCTGGTCAACGCCCAGCCCGAGAACCTGCAGGACTACCACGGGACCCAGTTCCTGGTGGAGAAGGCCAAGGCCTCCATCATCGTCGTGCGGATGAACCCGAACACGATCAAGATCCCCGACTCGCGCAAGGACTGGCACGTCGGCGGGATCCTCTGCTACTCCAAGATCTGCACCCACGTCGGGTGCCCGATCAGCCTGTGGGAACAGCAGACGCACCACCTGCTGTGCCCCTGCCACCAGTCGACGTTCGACCTGGGCGACTCCGGGGTGGTGGTCTTCGGACCCGCCGCCCGGTCGCTGCCCCAGCTACCGATCACCGTCGACGCCGAGGGGTATCTGGTCTCCCGGGACGGCTTCAGCGTGCCCACCGGTCCCAGCTACTTCGAGCGGGACTCCCGCAACGACTATCAACAGGGTGAGAACTGATGGCCAAACCCGCACCCACCGTCTCCTCCAGCCGCTCGGTCGCGGCCGAGACCCCACCCAAGCAGCTCGGTCCGGTCTTCAAGGTCGCCGCCGGCCCCGCCAAGTGGGCCGACGACCGGATCGGCGTGGCCAAGCTCAGCCGCCCCTTCATCCGCAAGGTGTTCCCCGACCACTGGTCGTTCCTGCTGGGTGAGGTCGCGCTCTACTCGTTCATCATCCTGCTGCTCACGGGCGTCTTCTTGACCCTCTGGTTCAAGCCGTCGATGGCCGAGGTCGAGTACGAGGGCACGTACCAGCTGCTCCGTGGGCTGCAGATGTCGGAGGCGTTCGAGTCGACGCTCGCGATCTCCTTCGACATCCGCGGCGGTCTGCTGGTCCGGCAGATGCACCACTGGGCCGCGATGCTGTTCCTTGCCGCGATGCTGGCCCACAGCCTCCGCATCTTCTTCACCGGGGCTTTCCGCAAGCCGCGCGAGATCAACTGGGGAATCGGGGTCAGTCTCCTGTTCATCGGCCTGATCGAGGGTTTCGCGGGCTACTCGCTCCCCGACGATCTCCTCTCCGGCACGGGCCTGCGGTTCGTGGACGGTCTCATCCGGGCCATCCCGATCATCGGCACCTGGGTGGAGATGTTCGTGTTCGCCGGCGAGTTCCCCGGGTCGCTGATCGTGGCCCGTCTCTACATGGCGCACATCCTGCTCATCCCGGCCGTGCTGCTCGGTCTGATCGCGGCGCACCTGGCGCTCGTGGTCTACCACAAGCACACCCAGTACCCCGGGCCCGGTCGCAACGACGGCAACGTCGTCGGCTATCCGGTCTTCCCGGTCTACATGGCCAAGGCAGGCGGCTTCTTCTTCATCGTCTTCGGCGTGATCACCTTGATGGGCGGGCTGATGCAGATCAACCCGCTGTGGACGTACGGCCCGTACAACCCGGCCCAGGTGACCGCCGGCAGCCAGCCCGACTGGTACATGGGCTTCGTCGAGGGCGCGATCCGGATCATGCCGAACTGGGAGTCGCACATCGGCGACACCACGTGGTCGTGGAACGTCGCGATCCCCGGCCTCGGTTTGATGGGGTTGATGGCCGTCTCGATGATCCTCTATCCGTTCATCGAGCAGTGGGTGACCGGAGACAAGTCCGAGCACCACATCCTGGACCGTCCGCGGAACGTCCCGACCCGTACGGCGTTCGGTGTGGCCGCGATGACCTGCTACGGGCTGTTCTGGATCGGTGGTGGCAACGACATCATCGCCACCCAGTTCGACGTGTCGCTGAACTCTGTCACCTACTTCCTCCGCGTGGCGGTCTTCGTCGGCCCGGTGATCGCCTTCATCATCGCCAAGCGGATCTGCATCGCCCTGCAGCGGGCGGACGCGGAGCGGCTGCTGCATGGCTCGGAGAGCGCCATCATCGTGCGGGATCCGTCCGGCGGTTACTCCGAGGCGCACGTGCCGATCGACCAGGAGGAGGCTTACACGCTCACCCAGCACGTCGAGCCGCTCCCCCTGGCCGCGGTCGCCGAGCAGGGTGATCTCTCCGACAAGGAGCTCAAGGCCGAGCAGCGTCGTCGCAAGGCGACCCGGTTCTGGTATCTCGACGCGCTCCGCAAGCCAACTCGCGCCGAGCTCGAAGCAGCTGCCCACCATGACGACGACCATGGCGACGGCAACGGTCAGGGCGAGGTCGGCAACGGGCATGGCAACGGTCACGGCAGCCAGGAGATCGGGGCCGGCTCGGGCGCCCGACGCTCTCAGGACTGATCGCCGGCGCCACCACGTCACCGACGCCTCGCCCCTCCGGGCGGGGCGTCGGTGCGTTGTGGCTGGTGTGGGTTTGATCACCCCGAGTGGTGAGTGGGTAACGATCGGCGGTTCCCTCGCGTTGGGCGGAGTGGACAGGGGCGTCCAGTGCCCACGGGCACGACCTCGCCCGAACCCCAGAACACCAGGAACTCGCTCTCCACGATGACTGACACCAAGACCCTGACCCGCCCAACCCCTGAGCAACCCCCAGAGCCGAAGACCCCGCGGCTCGAGATGTCCGCGACCCAGCTCGTCGGCGGTGCCCTGGCCGCGATGACCGCGGCCGTCATCGGCGCCCAGCTCGGCGTGGCCGGTACCGTGCTCGGCGCGGCCATCGGTAGCGTCGTCGCCGGCGCGGCCGGCTCGCTCTACACGGCGTCGCTCAAGCACACCAAGGACAAGCTCGCGTCCGCGTTCGTCGGTCGGGTCGGCCAGACCGACGTCGAGGTGACCTCCGTGTCGACCAGCACCGAGGTCGACGGCTGGACCACCGTCACCCCGCCCACGGCCGCCGTCGCTCCCGCCTCATCCGACCCGGTGGCGACCGCCGCCGACGTCGACAGTGCGGGACGACCCGTCTCACGGTGGCCCTGGAAGCCGATCCTGGTCAGCACGGCGGCCGTCTTCCTGCTGGCGATCGCCGGTATCACCGCCTTCGAGCTGATCAGCGGCCAGTCCGTCTCCGGCGGCGAGGGCACCACGATCACCCAGGTCAGCGAGGGCCGCTCGGGTGGCACGGACACCCCCACTCAGGCGCCGTCGAGCAGCACCTCGACCGAGCCGAGCGCCGAGCCGTCGGCGACGCCGAGCGCCGGTACCGGTACGGAGCCGTCCAGCCAGCCCAGCCAGCTGGCCGAGCCCTCCACCGAGCCGAGCCAGAGCACGGAGCCGTCCGCCAGCACCGAGCCGACCCCGAGTGCGTCACCGTCCACGGCCGGCAGCGAGGACCCGCAGGTCGGCAGCACCGATTCCGGTACGACGGGCGGCTGAGCCTCCCGCCAGTCCCGGAGTCGACGCACTTCGCGGGTGATGTATCCCCCGCGGAGTCGAGGAGGGGAGAGCTCTGGGCTGGTGTCAGCCGAGAGCACCCAGGGACGAGTGAGCCAGCGGTGAGTCGGCCAGGCTCGTGCCCAGGTAGCGCGTGAGCGTGCTGCCGGGGTCGAGCAGCTGGTAGGTCACCAGATCGGCCGCCGACGCTGACCTCGGGTCCGCAGCGTGCCCAGCCGGGTTCCTGCTGAGTAGCCCACCCTCGCCCACCGATTCGCCCAGGGTGAGCACCGAGTCGACGACCCGCACCCCGGTCAGAACCCCCGGCCGCGAGCGGGCTTCGGGATCGAGCACCAGGCGCTCGCGACAGAACTCGACGCCCTCGCGCCGGAGCACTGTCGAGGAGTCCACGGTTCCCCCGACCTCGCCCGCGCGCCCGAACACCAGGGTCTCCCGCAGGAGCGCGACGGCGCCGTCGGCGAGGTCCACGGTCAGAGTCCGGGTCACGTCGGAACCGTCGCTGAGGATCAGCGGCTCGCCCGCGTAGCTCAGTCGCGCTCCCAGTCCCAGCCGGAGGCTCGTACGCCAGGACGCCGGTCTCCCCCGCCCGTGGTAGGCGACGGTGCCGGCGATGTCGGACAGCTCCAACCACGCTCCCGGGCCGACCTCGATGTCCAGACCCACCTGATCGTCGCCGAGC
The DNA here is from genome assembly GCA_963696135.1 of uncultured Actinomycetota bacterium. GTDB lineage: Bacteria > Actinomycetota > Actinomycetes > Propionibacteriales > Propionibacteriaceae > Microlunatus. The sequence continues at coordinate 610,780 of CAVOJH010000021.1, read as the reverse complement.
AGCAGAGCGGTCTGACCGACCACCGCGACCCGAGCCCGGTCGGCGGGACCGTGCAGGCGCTGGGCGCGCAGCAGCCCGGCGCTGGTGCGGACCTGGTGCCGTCCGTCGCGTACCTCGACACTCACCCGGGTCGTCGTCATCGACGTGGTCGGTTCGACGACGAGGTCAGTGGACGTGATCGCCGGTCCCGACACCTTGTACGTGCACTGCTTCGCCGGGGTGGCTGTGCACGACTCCATCGGCGTGGACGTGCGGAGCCATCGGACCCGGGTCGCGGGGCCGGAGCGAGCCGGCTCGGAACGCCGCCAACGTGTCCAGCACCCACTGGCGGACCCGGGCGATCGACGCCGGATCGGTGCGCGACAGGGCGATCACCGTACGACCGTCCCGCGCTCCGGCGGCGTCCAGCACCATCTGCTCGACGTCGACCCCCACGTACGGAGCCAGGTCGGTCTTGTTGACGATCAGCACGTCGGCGCCGGCGATCCCGGGACCGCCCTTGCGGGCCACGTCTCCCCCACCGGCCACGTCCAGCACGAAGAACTGGGCGTCGACCAGGGCCGGGGAGAACGTGGCCGTCAGGTTGTCGCCGCCGGACTCGACCAGCACCACGTCCACCGGCGAGAAATCGTGCTCGAGGTCCTCCACGGCCAGGAGGTTCTGGCTGATGTCGTCCCGGATCGCGGTGTGGGGGCAGGCCCCGGTCTCCACTGCCCGGATGCGCTCCGACGCCAGCACGCCGGCGGACCGCAGGAAGCGGGCGTCCTCGTCGGTGTAGATGTCGTTGGTGATCACCCCGAGGCTCAGCTCGGTGCCGAGCTCGCGGCACAGCAACGCGATCAGGGAGCTCTTGCCGGTGCCGACCGGACCGGCCACCCCCAACCGCAGGGAGCGCTGGACGTTCGGGTGGGAGTGGTCAAGCACGGAACAGTCGCCTCTCGGTTCGGGTGTGCAGCTCGGCCCAGTGCTCGATCTGCGGTGCGGCGTACGCGGGGATGTCGTCGACGTCGGTCAGGGCACCGACCCGGGAGACCATCGCCTCCACCTGGTGGCCGGCCGCCACCGCCCAGGCCACCGCGACCGCCGGGTCGAACGGCCGCAGCTTCATCGCGGCAGCGATCACCGTCTGGACCTCCTCGAAGCCGATCAGGCGGGCCGTCTGCGCCCCGTCCAGGCCGGCTTCGGCTGCTGTCGCCCCGATCACCACCGCCCGACACCACCTGCTTGATGTGCTCGCCGCGCTCGACGTGGTCCGGTTCCGGGTCAGCGGCGCCAGCCCGGACCACACCGTCGCGGCCAACCGCAGGTAGCTGCGACCCAACAGCTCCGAGGCGTCGCGCAGTGCGTTCGACGACGTCCGCACCCGCCAAGCCCGATCCACCTCTGTGATGGCCGACACGGTCGGATCGGCGAGCCAGCACCGGCGGGCGATCACCGCGGCGGCCGCCTCCACCTCGGTCACCGTGGTCAGCCGGGCAGTCAGGTAGTCCGGCACCCGGTCCAGCCGCAACCCGTGGTTCAGGGCCGGCTCCAACCCCGCCGACTGGGTGTGCGCGCCGGTCGGCAGCCGACCGTCGGCCAGCAGCAGACTCAGGTAAGCAGCGCTCATGTCAGGTCACCGCCCCCGCTCCTCGCCCGTCCTCGGCCCGGCCCCAGCCCCAGCCCCAGCCCCAGCCCCAGACCACGAAAACGCCGTCGCCTGACGGAAAGTTCAGCACCCGCCCCGGCCCCAGTCCATGAAACCCGTCGACTGACGGAAAACTCAGACACCGGCGTGGCGCGTGCGAGCTGCGAGCCTCCACGATCGTCATCAGAGGGCCCGCCTCAGAACAGCTTGTACAGCTGGGCCAGCGGGAGCTCCTGGGCCGGTGCCGGGGTGATCAGGTCGCCGTCGATGGTGATGGCGTGGGTCTCCGGGTCGATCTCGATGACCGGCAGGGCGTCGTTGTTGACCATGTCCGCCTTGCTCACCTCGCGGGTCGGCCGGATCGCCACCAGGTCGCGGCCGAGACCCAGCTCGGCGGCCAGCCCGTTCTCCAACGCGGCCGGGGCGACGTACGACTGCGACAGGTGCGGTGCGCCGGGCCCGTACAGGGCCGGGCGCATCAGGACCGGCTGCGGGGTGGGGATCGACGCGTTCGGGTCGCCGAGCGCCCCGACCACGATGCCGCCGCCCTTGATCACCACACTGGGACTGACCCCGAAGAACTTCGGCTCCCAGAGGACCAGGTCGGCCAGCTTGCCGACCTCGATCGAGCCGATCTCGTGGTCGACCCCGTGGGAGACGGCCGGGTTGATCGTGTACTTGGCCACGTACCGGCGGGCCCGGAAGTTGTCCGCGGGCAGTCCGCCGGCCAGGGCGCCGCGGACCTGCTTCATCAGGTGCGCGACCTGCCAGGTACGGGTGATCACCTCACCGATCCGGCCCATCGCCTGGGCGTCGGAGGAGGTGATCGAGATGGCCCCGAGGTCGTGCAGATGGTCCTCGGCGGCGATGGTGGTGGCCCGGATCCGGGACTCGGCGAAGGCCAGGTCCTCCGGCACGGCCGGATTGAGGTGGTGACAGACCATCAGCATGTCGAGGTGCTCGGCGACGGTGTTCACCGTGTGCGGCAGCGTCGGGTTGGTGGAGCCGGGCAGCACGTTCGGCAGCCCCGCGATGGTCAGGATGTCCGGGGCGTGGCCACCCCCGGCTCCCTCGACGTGGAAGGCCGAGATGCTCCGGTCCTTGAACGCCGCGATGGTGCTGGCCACGAAACCGGCCTCGTTGAGCGAGTCGGAGTGCAGGGCGACCTGCAGACCCCAGCGTTCCGCCCCGGTCAGGGCGGCGTCGACCGCGGCCGGGGTGGAACCCCAGTCCTCGTGCACCTTGTAGCCGCCGGCGCCGGCGAGCGCCTGCTCCTCGAACGCCGAGGCGGCCACCGTGTTGCCCTTGCCGAGAACCAGCAGGTTCACCGGGAAGGCGTCCAGCGAGCGGTGGAACTGCTTGAGGTGCCACGGCCCCGGCGTGACCGTGGTGGCCTTGGAGCCCTCCGAGGGCCCGGTCCCGCCGCCACCGAGCGTGGTGAGCCCGGCGGCCAGGGCCTCGACGATCTGGGACGGGGAGAGGAAGTGCACGTGGGAGTCGAACCCGCCGGCGGTGAGGATCTTGCCCTCGCCCGAGATCACGTCGGTGCCCGGTCCGATCACCAGCGCCGGGTCGACCCCGTCGGCGATGTCGGGGTTACCGCTGCGGCCGATGCCGACGATGCGCCCGTCCTTGATGCCGACGTCGGCCCGGACGATGCCCCAGTGATCGAGGATGACGGCGTTGGTGATCACGGTGTCCGGTGCACCCTCGGCCGAGGACGCCAGTGACTGGTTCATCGACTCGCGGATCGACTTGCCACCGCCGAACACCGACTCCTCGCCGCCGAAGGTGAGGTCGGTCTCGATCTCGATCCACAGGTCGGTGTCACCGAGACGGATCTGGTCCCCGGCGGTCGGCCCGTACAGGGCGGCGTAGTCGTCTCTGCCGATCCGGCTCATGCTGCACCGCCTGCGGTCGTACGGATCTGGATCCCGGGGACCCGACGGCGTCCTCGTAGCGCGACGATCCCGACCGTACGCGAGACACCCGGCTCGAACCGGACCGACGTCCCGGACGCGATGTCGAGGCGGAAGCCCTGCGCGGCGGATCGGTCGAACTCGAGACCCGGGTTCACGTCCGGCAGGTGGATGTGGGAGCCGATCTGGATCGGTCGGTCGGCCACGTTGGTGAAGGTCAGCTCGCCCCGCTCGGACGGTCCGCGATCGGCGTTCAGCTCCAGGTGGCCCGGAGCCACCTTGATCGCACCCGGTCCGCTGCTGCTCGTCCCGCTCATCGGGCTCGCCCCTTCACTGGATCGGCTCGTGCAGGGTGACGAGCTTGCGCCCGTCCGGGAAGGTCGCCTCGACCTGGACGTCGGTGATCATCTCCGCGACCCCGTCCATCACCTGCTCCCGGGCCAGCACCTCGCGGCCGGTGGTCATCAGCTCCTCGACGCCGACACCCTCCCGGGCGCGTTCGATCACCCAGGTGCTGAGCAGCGCCACCGACTCCGGGTAGTTCAGCTTGACGCCACGCGCCAGCCGGTCACGGGCGATCATCCCCGCCACGGCCATCAGCAGCTTCTCGGTATCCGAGGGAGCCAGGTTCATGCGGGTCTCCTTCGACGAACGGGTGGGCGCACGGCAGCGCCCCGACAGCGTGACGTCACGCTAGCCGCCGATTGTTTCGTCCGCGTTGCGCCCCATGCTCGTCGTACCAGCGGTATCACAGTCGATGCATGGCCGACGTCATCACCTTCCGTCCCGACGACGACGCGAGGCGGGCCTTGGCGGTGCTGACGCGGGACGGAACGTCCGTATCGAGCGCCGTGCGGGCAGCGCTGATCGATGCGGCCACGCGACCCGCCAGCTTCCGCCCCGAGATCGAGATCGACGGCCAGATGACCCGCGTACTGGCCGAACAAACTGCGGCAGTCGATCCTGGCCGCCTGGGAGCGAGCTCGGGCACGCTCAGCTTCGAGGAGCTTCGACGGGTCGAGGCTGCCTTGCGACTGGTGCTCGAGCTCTGATTCGCCGGGCGGCTGGTCAGACCACCGTCCCCCTCTGCTCCCGGTCCGCGGCCGGGAGACCCCAGCGGTCGTCGGTGACCGGTCGCAGATCGGAGGCCGACACCCAACGCAGCAGCACGGCGTCGTCGCGGACGAGAGCGACCTGCGCCTGCCAGCCGTCACCGTCCCGCCGCCAGGCGACCACCAGACCCGGTAGCCGACTGCCGCCCGGCACGGACACCCAGACGTGTCGGCGACCCGCGGCCACCGCTCAGCGCTCCTGCGGAGCCGCGTCGGCGACCGGCTCGACCCGCTCGGCGGGCACCCACTCCATCGCCATCGCACCCTCGAAGGGGACGTGCACCACCAGAGCCGCCCAACCGCTCGCGGTCGCGTTGTGCACCGGCAGGTACTGCCACTGCACGACCACCCCCGGGGTGGGTGCCACATACCCCCCGTTGCCGGTCACCCAGACGTGCCACCCGGTCGGCGCGCTCGGCTGGAGGTCCACTCGGTCAGGATAGACCGAATGGGAACATCAGTTCTATTCTTCGCTCGCCAGTCACCGGCTGCCGACCGGCACGACGACGAGGGAGGATCGTCGACCCGTGGTTCCGCTCAAGATCCACCATGTCCGCTGCAAGGATTGCGGACATGGTGGATCCCGTCCGTCGCGCCCGCTACGCCGTCGGTGCGACCTTTGCAGTCAACGGGATGACCTTCGCCAACCTGGTCCCCCGCTACCCCGAGATCGTGGCCGATCTCGGCCTCGACAACGCCGCCTTCGGGGCCGCAGTGGCGGCGTGGCCGCTGGGCGCTCTGCTGTCCGGGCTCTTCGCTGGAGTCGCCGTCACCCGCTGGTCGTCGAAACGGGTGATCGTCGGCGCCTCGCTGGCGATGTCCGCCCTCCTGGCAGGTGTGGGGTGGGCATCGAGCTGGCTCGCGCTGGCGGCCGTGTTCTTGTGCGTCGGTCTGGTCGACGCCCTCATCGACATCGCCAACAACGCGCAGGGACTGTGGGTGCAGCGCCGGATCGGCACCTCGATCATCACCGGGTTGCACGGGTTGTGGAGCGTGGGCGCCGTCGTCGGTGGACTGATCGGTTCGGCGTTCGCCGGCTTGGGTGTCCCGGTGCGCTGGCAGCTGCTGGTCACCGGGGCACTGTTCGCCCTGGCGCTCGTGGTGGCCAGTCGGTTCCTGCTCCCGGGCCACGAGCAGGTCCCTGGTGGGGACGAGGCGACCAGCCCGCCGGACCCCACCGGTCGCGCAGGGCGCGTGCCGGTCGGTGTGGTCGTCCGGCTGCTGCTGATCTGCCTGGTCGGCCTGGCCGGCGCCGCCGGTGAGGACGCCGGCAACACCTGGGGTGCGCTCTACCTGACCGGTTCGCTCGGCACCACGGCCGCGGTGGGTGGCGCGGTCTTCGTGGCGATGCAGACCACCATGATCATCGGCAGGTTCGCCGGCGATCCTCTGGTCACCCGGTTCGGACCGCGCGGGGTCAGCCGGGTCGGCGGGATCTTGACCGTGCTCGGGTTCGGGGTGGTGCTGGCCGTGCCCAGTGTGCTGGCGGCGGTGGCCGGCTTCGCCATCGTCGGGCTGGGGATCGCCGTCCTGATCCCGCTGGCCATGCACGCCGCCGACGAGCTGCCCGGTCTCCCTCGGGGCCTCGGCCTGGCCGTCTCGGGTTGGATGATGCGGGTCGGCTTCTTGGCGACCCCGCCGCTGATCGGGATCGTCGCCGACCAGGTCGGACTGCGCTGGGCCTTCGTCGTGCCAGCCGTCCTCGGGCTGCTGGCGATCGGCTGCGCCGGGCTGCTGGCGCCGGCCGAGCGGCGGCGGACCCGTGGCTGACCTCTGGTACGGCGCGTACGGGTCCAACCTGTCCCGGGACCGGTTCGAGGCGTACCTGTCCGGCGGCCGGCCGGCGGGCGCCACCCGTCACTATCCCGGGGCCCGGGATCCGAGCCCGCCGACCGACGACCGCCCGCTGCTGTTGCCCGGTCGCCTCTTCTTCGCCTGGGACTCCCCCACCTGGGGCGGCGGGATCGCGTTCTACGACGCGGACGCCGAAGGAACGGTCTACGCCCGCGCGTACCGGATCACCACCGAGCAGTTCTCCGATCTCGCGGCCCAGGAGATGCGCCGTGACCCGGGCGCCGAGCTCGACCTGAGCCAGGTGCTCGCGCAGCGGCGGCACTCGTACGGGCCGGGTCGCTACGAGACCCTGCACCTGGTCGGCGAGCTCGACGACCTGCCGGTCGTGACGTTCACCGCTCCGGAGGGTCACGGTCTCCGACCCAACGCCCCGGCACCGAGCTACCGCGCCACCATCAGCCGCGGGCTCCGCGAGTGCCACGGTCTGAGCGCCACCGCGATCGACGACTATCTCCGGGCGGCCGGAGGGTGAGGCCCTTGCTGTCCTGTTTCGATCAGCACGCCTTCCACAGACCCAGCTTCTTCTTCTGCGCCGATCTCTGGGCCTTCTCCATCACCGGCCAGTACGTCACGTTCGGCCAGACCCGGATGGCTCGCCCGTAGCCCCGCGCCACCAGGTCGTGATCGATCAGCACACCCTGCTCGGTCCAGACGTGGAACAGGCGTCGCCGGTAGTCGTCCCAGCTGTCCTGGTCCGGGGCCACCCAGACCGTCGACCCCGTCGGGGCGAGCTTGCGCAGCCGGTCCGTGGCCTGCTGCGCGTAGCACTGCTTCTTGGGGGTCATCTCGGGGGCGTCCACCCCGATCAGCCGGACCTTGATCTTGGCCTTCGTGGTGACATGGCGCTCGGGTTTCGCCGTCTGCAGCTGCAGGGTGTCGCCGTCGTAGACGTAGCGGACGACCATGCGCTGAGCGTTCTTCGGCCGCTTGGGCACGCCGGCGACGGGTTGGGCGGGAGTTGTCGGCTTCTTCGTGGCGGACGGTTTCGCCGCAGACGGCTTCGTGGCCGGCGGCGGCTTGGTCGTGGCCGGCGGCTGGGTGGTGATCGGCGGCTTGGTCGTCACCGACGGGTCGCCTTCGGGCGGGGGCGCGAGGTACCGGTCGCGGACCCAGACCGCCAGCAGCGCCGCGCCGGCGACCAGGGCCAGCACGACGACGGCGGTGACGGCTCGACGCACGACGACGAGGGGTCCGGCTCAGCCGACCGGGACTCCGTCGGCGGCCGGTACGAGCTCCGCCGGTCGCGGCGGAGGCGGCGGCGTACCGTCCCCGAACGGGCGACCACCCAGCTGCTCACGGAAGTGCGGACTCGACCAGCCACCGAGCTCCGGCCCTCGAGGCACGATCCCGGAGGGGTTGAGGTCGGTGTGCACCACGTAGTAGTGCCGCTTGATCTGGGTGAAGTCGGTGGTGTCGCCGAAGCCGGGGGTCTGGAAGAGGTCCCGCGCGTACGCCCACAGCACGGGCAGCTCGGTCAGCTTCTGCCGGTTGCACTTGAAGTGGCCGTGGTAGACGGCATCGAAACGAGCCAGCGTGGTGAACAGTCGGACATCGGCTTCGGTGATGGTGTCGCCGACCAGGTAGCGCCGGTCGGTCAATCGGTCCGAGAGCCAGTCCAGCGCGGTGAAGAGTCGCCCGTACGCCTTGTCGTACGCGTCCTGGGAGCCGGCGAAACCGCATCGGTAGACGCCGTTGTTCACCTCGGTGAAGACGCGCTTGTTCACGGTGTCGATCTCGTCCCGCAACCGCTCGGGATAGAGGTCGGGAGCACCCTCGCGGTGGTGGTCGACCCACTCGGTGGCGAAGTCGAGGGTCATCTGGGCGAAGTCGTTGGTCACGACCGCCTTGGTCGGGACGTCGACCACAGCGGGCACCGTGATACCGCGGGGGTAGTCAGGAAACCGGGCGAAGTACGCCTGCTGCAGGCGTTCGTAGCCCAGCACCGGATCGACCCCGCCAGGATCGAGGTCGAAGGTCCACGACCGCACGTCGTGGGTGGGACCGCACAGTCCCATCGAGATGGCGTCCTCCAGGCCCAGCAGCCGCCGGACGATGATCGTCCGGTTGGCCCAGGGGCAGGCGCGCGCCGCGATCAGCCGGTAGCGACCCGGCTCCACCGGATAGCCGTCGCGACCGTCCCGGGTGATCCGGGTGGCGATGTAGTTCGTGTCGCGGGTGAAGTCGGCGCCGTCGGTCACGTACGCGCCGTCGGTCGAGAGGTCGTCAGCGGCCATGGTCGTCAGCCTAGGTCGGGACCTGGGACTGTCTGCGTCAGAGTCACCCCGACCGGAGTCGGAGCACGGCGTGTCGCCGCTCAACCGCCCGGTCGACGCGACTTCGACGCACGCCAGGGGTGCGGCGGCGTGGGTCGGACTGGTGGACAATGAGGCACGTGCGTTTTCTCAACACCCCGCCCACCTACGACCTCACCTACTCCGACGTCTTCATGGTGCCGCGTCGCTCGTCGGTCACCTCGCGACTCGACGTCGACCTGCGCAGCTCCGACGGCGTGGGCACCACGATCCCGTTGGTCGTGGCCAACATGACCGCGGTCTCCGGTCGTCGGATGGCCGAGACCGTCGCCCGCCGGGGCGGCGTGGCGATCATCCCGCAGGACATCCCCACCGACGTGGTGGCCGAGGTGGTCGAGAAGGTCAAGGGCTCCCACCCCGTCTTCGACACCCCCGTCCGGGTCACGCCGCACACCCCCGTCGGCCAGGCGATGTCGTTGCTGCCCAAGCGGGCTCACGGGCTCGTGGTGGTGGTCGAGGACGGCAAGCCGCTGGGCACCCTCAGCGAAGCCGACGCGGCGGGGATCGACCGCTTCGCCCAGGTGCACGAGGTGATGTCCTCCGACGTGCTGGTCGTCGGCGCCGACGAGTCGCCGACCGCGATCTTCGCCGCCCTCAGTGCCAGCCACCTCGAGGTCGCCCTGGTCGTCGCCGACGAGCAGCTGATCGGCGTGATGACCCGCAAGCACGCTCTGCGGTCCACCCTGTACAAGCCCGCGGTCGACCCGGCGGGCCGGCTGATCCTCGGCGCCGCGGTCGGGATCAACGGCGATGTCGCCGGGCGGGCCGAGGCCCTGCTGGCGTCGGGGGTCGACGTCCTCGTGGTCGACACCGCGCACGGGCACCAGGAGAAGATGCTCCAGGCCCTGAAGTCGGTACGCGACGTCCGCGACCGGCAGGCCGACCGGACCGGCCGCCGGATCCCGCTGGCCGCCGGCAACGTGGTGGCGGCCGACGGCGTACGGGATCTGGTCGAGGCCGGGGCCGACGTGGTCAAGGTCGGGGTCGGACCCGGCGCCATGTGCACCACCCGGATGATGACCGGCGTCGGCCGACCGCAGTTCAGCGCGGTGCTCGAGTGCGCCGAGGCCGCCCGCGAGGTCGGGGCCTCGATCTGGGCCGACGGCGGCGTGCGCTATCCGCGCGACGTCGCGCTCGCGCTGGCCGCCGGTGCCGGCTCGGTGATGATCGGCTCCTGGTTCGCCGGCACGTACGAGAGCACCGGCAACCTGCTGACCGACGCCCAGGGCCGGATGTACAAGGAGTCCTTCGGGATGGCCTCGGCCCGCGCGGTCAAGATGCGGACCAAGGACGCCGGCGCGTACGACCGTGCCCGGGCGGCCCTGTTCGAGGAAGGCATCTCCACCTCGCGGATGTACCTCGATCCGGAGCGGCCCAGCGTCGAGGACCTGATCGACTCGATCGTGGCCGGGGTGCGGAGCAGCTGCACGTACGCCGGCGCGACCTCGCTGTCGGAGTTCACCGAGCTGGCCGTGGTGGGAGTTCAGTCACCAACTGGTTACGACGAGGGGCGCCCTCTCAACACGTCCTGGTGACTTTTGATCACGGAGAGGTAACGATTCACGGTCGTAGGCGTGTTGATCGGCCGCTTTGACCTGACAACTGTGGTCTAGGCGCCTTTATCCAGACTCTTATGTTTCGGCTACCGTAACGCTCGTCACGGCGACTGCGCCGGATGGTGGCTTACAACGAAGGAGTCAGCCGGTGCGGCTCTCCCCAGCCCGTCGTACGTCGAGGCTCCGCCAGGCGCTGGTCGCACTGGTGGTCGGCGTGCTGCTGTTCAGCGGCGCCCCGCTGGCGGCCTGGTCGGCTCCCACACCGAGCCCGACCCCGACGGACGCGGTGAAGGCGCAGGACGAGTCTGCGGCGAAGGACGCCAAGGAGACCCCCGCCCCCGACGACCAGACACCGGCCGCGGAGAAGACCCCGAGCGACGACGAATCGGCCAGCGAGAAGCCCATCGGCGGAACCGTCTGACGAGCCGACCGAGAAGGCCGAGCCGTCGCCCACCCCGGAGGACTCCGAGTCCGCCAGTGACGAGCCGAGTGAGTCGGCGTCCGCTTCACCTTCCGTGTCGGCCTCGCCGAGCAAGAGCGGTCGGGTCGGCGCCCAGTTGGTGCCATCCCGCCACCGGCAACAACGCGGTCATCACTGTCAAGGTGGGTGGGAACCGGGCGGCACAAAGCGGCGTCACCAACCTTGCTGGTGTCCTGCTCGGCTTCTTCGCCGCCGCCACCGGTGCGAACCGCCCTGTTCACCTGCACCTCCGACGGGGACGGCGACTGCTCCATCACCGTGCCGAACACCCAGGCCGGCGGCGCCAACCGCGACGCCCGGTACTGGGTTCGGCAGATCGGACCCGCTTCCGGGTACTACCAGAACACCCAGCTGGGCACGGGAACCACCGTGGCCGCCGACAACTACGGTTCCAGACCGGCACCCAGCTGCGCAACGGAACCATCTACCGCTCGACCGTCGACTTCATGGTCGACACCGGAAACAACAACAACGAGGCGTCAGGCGGCATCTGGCAGAACTCGTTGAACAACCCGAGGTTCCCGGCCAAGTGCGGCATCGATGTCGCAATTCTGCACGACCTTTCGAACTCCGTGGAGGCACCGGATCTGACGGCGATGAAGGCAGCCAGCACCAGCTTCGTCAACGCGTTGGTCGGCACACCGTCTCAAGTCGGCACCTTCACCTTCGCCACCTCGGCACCGGCCAGTGGGGCCGGCAACGCGACGCTCGGCGCTCACGTCGGTCTCCACTGCGGCCGGGGCCACGACGGTCAACGCCCGGATCAACGGCATGACCCTCCCCGGCGGCGCGGCGGCGGCACCAACTGGGATCGCGGCATCAACCAGGTGGCCCAGTCAGCCTCGACCTTCGACGTGCTAGTGGTGATCACTGACGGGAACCCGACGTTCTACGGCGACCCGGTGCAGGGTCCCGGCAGCCGGACCCGATTCCGTGAGTTGGAGAACGGAATCTTCTCCGCCAATGCCGTCAAGGCCGAGGGCACCGAGGTGCTAGCGGTCGGCGTCGGCGCGGGCGTCACGAGCCCGGCCTCGGTCTCAACCTGCGCTCGATCTCTGGTCCCACATTGAACACCGACTACTACCAGACTTCCGACTACGCCGCCGCCGGAGCCGCCTTGCGCGCCCTGGCCCTGGGCAGCTGCGAGGGCTCGATCACGGTGGTCAAGCAGGTGGTCCCGTCGACGACGGCGACCGGTAGCGTGGCGGGCGCCCAGCCGCAGGGCGGCTGGGACTTCACCGGTGTCGGCACCACCAACGTCACCTTCACCGCCCGACCACGCGAACCACTGCTGCCACGGGTGCAGTCGAACTTCCCGCTCACCTTCGCCGGCGGAACCACGTCCGGCACTGTGACCCTCACCGAGACACCAGCAGAGCGGATACACGCTCCACCAAGGTGTGACCGGACAGAACGCCGTGTGTACCCGGGTCGACACAGGAGCAACGATCCTGCCCGGCAATGTGACCAACGGCTTCACTGTGGCAGCCAACTCCGGCTACCCGATCTCCTGCATCGTCTACAACAAGGCGCCTTCCCCTCTCGCCTCAGTCGTACTGAACAAGTCCTGGGTGATCAACGGGACGACATACGCCGACGGCAACCAGCCAGTCGGGTTCGACGCTTCTGGCCAGATCAACACCACCAACCAGGCGTGGGGGGTGGAACGCACCGGCTTCCGACAGAACGACGTAGTGAGTCTGAATGAGACGGGAATCACCGCACCTCCGCAGTGCACGCTCACTCCTGGCCGGCTCGTCTCGTCCAACGGCGCTACTGTCGACCTCGCCCTTCCGGCCAGCCGGACACTGGCTGCCGACCTGAACACATTCACGATCCGCAACGTGGTCACCTGCCAGACCCGGCTGACGTTGACCAAGTCGGTTCAGGGCGGCAACGAGCCGGTGACCAGCTGGAACCTCGACGCTGTCGCGCCGGGTGGTGCATTGGCGGGCCCGAACGGCACCAGCGGCTCCGCTGGCGCCACCGGTGCCGCCGTGACCCCGGGCGTCACACTACCCACTGGCCGAGGCCGGCACCCCGCTGGAACCACCAACTACATCCAGACCGTCAACCCCAACGCGGTTCTCGTCCCTGGATCCACGGGTTCCTGGGCCTGCCAAGAGGTCGCGGCGGACGGCACCACGGTCATCCCAGGCTTCTCCGATGGCCTCAACGGCGGCGTCACCGTGCCGCTGGGCCGGTGGGTCCGCTGTAACGCGGTCAACCAGACCGCGACCCTGGTCCTGCGCAAGGTGGTGGTCAACAACGACGGAGGGACCGCTGTTCCGAGCAACTGGACCCTGATCGCCCGACCTACGGGCACCTTCCCTGCAGGCCTCCCGACCCAGACCGTCCCGGGATCCACCGCCGGCGCGAGCTTCAACGTGCGCCCAGGTGTCACGTACGCGATCTCGGAGGTCGGCGGCCCTCCGGGCTACACGCTCGACTCAGTCAACTGTGACGTGGTGCCGGGCAGCCCGCGCGTCGAATCCATCACTCTCAGCCCGCTCGACACTGGTATCTGCACGTTCACCAACAACGACACCCCAGCCACGCTGACGCTGGTCAAGACCGTCACCAACGACAACGGCGGCACTGCTGTGCCGACCGCGTGGACGCTCAACGCCAGCGGACCGACCACTCCGATCTCCGGCACCACGGGTTCGGCGGCGGTCACGAGTGTCCCCGTGAATGCGGGCAGCTACGCGCTGTCGGAGTCCGGCGGCCCGCCCGGTTACGCCCCGGGAGCCTGGATCTGCACCGGCGGCACCCTCACCGGTAGCACGGTGGTAGTGACCAACGGGGCAAGTGTCACCTGCACCATCAACAACAACGACATCCAGCCCCGGCTGACGCTGGTCAAGACCGTGACCAACGACAACGGCGGCACGGCGACGCCAGTTGAGTGGACGCTGGCCGCTGCCGGACCGACTCCGATCTCCGGCATCACCGGCGCCACGGCGGTCACGAACGCGCCGGTCAACGCAGGCACCTATACGCTCTCGGAGTCCGCCGGACCTTCCGGCTACACCGCGGGCAGCTGGTCCTGCACAGCCGGTACCCTCACGGGCGCCAGCCTGGTCCTGCCACTGAATACGAGCGCCACCTGCACCATCAACAACAACGACCAGGGTGCGAACCTGACCCTGCGCAAGACCGTCACCAACGACAACGGCGGTTCCGCTCTACCGACCGACTGGACGCTGGCTGCAGCCGGCCCCACCCCGATCTCCGGGGTCACGGGTAGTGGGCCGGTCACCAACGCCGCCGTCAACGCCGGCAGCTACACCCTGTCCGAGACCGGCGGCCCCGGCGGCTACAGCGCTGGTGCGTGGTCCTGCACGGGCGCGACCGTGACCGGGTCCACCGTCGTCGTCCCCACCGGCGGCAACGTCGTCTGCACGATCAACAACAACGACCAGGCCGCGCAGCTCACCTGATCAAGGTCGTCAACAACGGGACGACCGGAGCGACGGCGGTTCCGGCCGCCTGGACACTGTCGGCGGCAGGGCCGACACCGATCAGCGGTCCGGGCAACCGGCTCCCATCACCGGCGCGACCGTGAACGCCGGCAGCTACGTGCTCTCGGAGTCCGGCGGCCCGGAGGGCTACACGGCCTCCGCCTGGTCCTGCACCGGCGGCACTCTGACCGGCGCCTCGGTCTCCGTGCCCAACGGTGGCAACGTCACGTGCACGATCACCAACACCGCCCAACAGGCCTCGCTGACCCTGGTCAAGACCGTCACCAACAACAACGGCGGCACCGCCGTCGCGACCGCCTGGACGCTGACGCGCCAACGGACCCACCACCGGCATCACCGGCGCCACCGGTGCCACCGCCGTCACTGACGTGCCGGTGTCGACCGGTGAACGTACGCCCTGCCGAGTCCGGTGGACCGGTCGGCTACACCGCCTCGGACTGGACCTGCACGGGCGGCACCCGACCGGGTCGAGCGTGACCATTGCCCTCGGTGGCGACGTCACCTGCACGATCGTCAACAACGACCAGCCGGCCACCCTCACCCTGGTGAAGGTCGTCGACGACGATTCCGCCGGTGACGACGCCGAGCCCGCCGACTGGACCCTGGGTGCCAACGGTCCGACGCCGATCACCGGCGACGGCAACTCGACCGCCGTCACCAACCAGACCGTGGACGCCGGCAGCTACACGCTCTCCGAGACCGACGGCCCGGTCGGCTACACGCCGTCGGCCTGGTCCTGCACGGGTGCCACCGCCACCGGCGCGACCGTCGTCGTACCCAACGGCGGAAATGTCACCTGCACCATCACCAACACCGCCGTGGCTCCGACCCTGACCCTGGTCAAGATCGTCGACAACGGCGCCACCGGGGCCACCACGAGGCCACGGAGTGGACCCTCCGCCGGTGACGGACCCGTCGACATCGCCGGAGCGACCGGCTCCCCGCCGTCACCGGTGCACCGGTGCAGGTCGGCACCTACGACCTGTCCGAGGACGGTCCCGATGGTTACGACGCCTCCGCCTGGGTGTGCACCGGCGCCACGGTGACCACGGCCGACAGCGTCACCCTCGATCTCGCCCAGAACGCGACCTGCACGATCACCAACACCGCGCAGCAGCCGACCCTGACCCTGGTCAAGACGGTCGTCAACGACAGCGGTGGCACCGCCGAGGCCACCGACTGGACCCTGTCCGCCGCTGGTCCGACCACGGGCGTCACCGGCGCCACCGGGTCCTCGACCGTGACGAGTGTTCCGGTCGCCATCGGCAGCTACGCCCTCACCGAGTCCGGCGGTCCGACGGGCTACACCGCCTCCGACTGGACCTGCGATGGCGGCACCCAGAACGGTAGCTCCGTCGCCGTCGCCCTCGGCGACGACGTCACCTGCACCATCACGAACACCGATCAGCCCGCTCTGCTCACGCTGGTCAAGGTCGTCGTGGACAACGGCAGCGGAACCACGTACCAGCCCGGCGACTTCGACCTGACCGCCGACCCGCAGGACATCGACGGTCAGGCGCCGGTCACCGGGCCCGGCAACTCTGCCGCCGTCACCAACCAGACGGTCTTCGCCGGTAGCTACGAGCTCAGCGAGGACGGCCCCGACGGGTTCCTCGGGAGCATCTGGGAGTGCACCGGCGGCGTCGTCGACGGCGCCATCGTCACCGTGCCCAACGGCGGCAACGTCACCTGCACCATCACCAACACCGCGATCGCTCCCACCCTGACCCTGATCAAGACGGTCGTCAACGACAACGGCGGTACAGCCGTCGCGACCGACTGGACCCTCTCGGCTGACGGGCCGAGCCCGATCAGCGGCACCACCGGCGCCCCGGCCGTGACCGCCGCAGCAGTCGAGATCGGCACCTACACCCTCGACGAGACCGGACCCCTCGGGTATGCGGCGTCGGACTGGACGTGCCTCAACGGCGTGACCCCCTTCCCCCAGGACGGGGCCAGCATCACCCTGGCTGAGGGCGACGACGTCACCTGCACCATCGTCAACAACGACGAGGCGGCCCAACTCACTTTGATCAAGACCGTGGTGAACGGGGCGACCGGCGCGACGGCGGTGTCAGCCAACTGGACCCTGACCGCAGCTGGCCCCACGCCGGTCACCGGCCCGGGCAGCTCGCCGCAGGTCACCGCCCAGACCGTCAATGCCGGCGACTACGTCCTTTCGGAGTCGGGCGGTCCGGCCGGTTACACCGCCTCCGCCTGGGACTGTGGCGACGCCGAGCAGGAGAGCAGCACCGTAGAGGTGCCCAATGGCGGCAACGTCACGTGCGAGATCACCAACACCGCTACCGCGCCAACGCTGACGTTGGTCAAGAGCGTGGACAACGGCAACACCGGGGCCACCACCGCCGAGACCGCGTGGACGCTGACTGCCGTCAACGGCGCCAGCACCATCACCGGCATCACGGCTACGTCGGCCGTCACCGATGCCGTCGCCACCGTGGGAACGTACGGGCTGACGGAAACCGGCCCGGCCGGATACGACGCCTCCTCCTGGGTGTGCACCGGGGGCACCGCCACAACCGGGACCTCGGTCACCCTCGCGCTGGGCGACGCGGCCACCTGCACCATCACCAACACCGCGCAGCAGCCGACCCTGACCCTGGTCAAGCAAGTCGTCAACGACAACGGCGGCAGCGCCGAGCCCACCGACTGGACCCTCGAGGCCGCCGGGCCGACCACGCCCATCACCGGGGTCACCGGGTCCACCGGGGTCACCGCCGTGCCGGTCCAGATCGGCGGGTACGTCCTCAGTGAGTCCGGTGGACCCGCCGGTTACACGGCCGACCCGTGGTCGTGCACGAGCGGCCTGACCGGCAGCACGGTCACCGTCGCCCTCGGCGACGACGTCACCTGCACCATCGTCAACCGCGACAACCCCGGCAGCTACGTGCTGACCAAGGGCAGCGACCCGGCTTCCGGGGCAACAGTGAGCCCGGGTGACACGGTCACCTACACCCTCACCGTCACCAACAACTCCGTGGGGTACGTGACCGGCGCGATCGTCACCGACGATCTCTCCGACATCCTCGACAACGCCACCATCGGCACGATCGGAGCGGGCGGCAGCCTGACCGGCACCACCCTGACCTGGACCGTGCCCAGCCCTCTCGACCCCGGCGACACCGCGACCCTCAGGTACACGGTCTCCGTGAACGACGACGCGTACGGCGTCACGCTCCGCAACGTCGCGACGCCGGACGACGGCGGCATCTGTGTGGAGCCGAACGACTGCACCACGACCCACCCGACCCCGCACTGGGTGATCAACAAGACGTCCGACCCCACCACGGGTTCCACGGTCGATCCCGGCGAGACGGTCGCCTACACTCTGACGGCGCTGAACGACTCCGACGGTACGGTCGCCGGCGCGATCGCCACCGATGACCTCTCCGACGTGCTCGACAACGCCACCCTCAACACCGTCGGGCCCGGCGGCACGGTCACTGGCACCACTCTGACCTGGTCCATCCCCACGCTGGCACCGGGTGAGCGGGCGACCCTGACCTACACCGTGACCGTCAACGACGACGCCTACAGCCAGACCCTGCACAACGTCGTCACCCCCGGTGTCGGAGGCGAGTGCGTACCGATTCCCGGCGTCCAGCCGGAGTCGGCCGGAGCGGCAGCGGTGCGGCCCGCCGCCCTGGTCAATGCGCAGGCAGCCGTCGACTGTGAGACCACGCACTTCACGCCGGGCTGGTCGCTGGAGAAGAGCAGTGACCCCGAGTCCGGCTCCGAAGTCGATCCGGGTGATCAGGTCACCTACACGCTGACCGTCACCAACACCTCCGCGGCCGTCGTCGACTCGGCGGTGGTCACCGACGACCTGTCCAGCGTCCTGCGAGTACGCCAGTCTCGACTCCGTACCCTGCCGGTGCGACCGCTGTCCGGCACCACCTTGACCTGGAACGTCCCGACCTGCAGTCGGGCGAGACGGCGAGCTGTCGTACACCGTGACGGTGGACGACGACGCGTACGACGTCTCGTTCGCCAACGTCGCGACCCCCGGTGACGGTGGCGAGTGCACGATCTGCACGACCTACCACGACACCCCGCCCGAGCCCGACAACCCCGACGAGCCGAACCTGCCGAACACCGGTGGCACCAGCCTGGTCCCGCTCGGCCTCGGCGTCGGCTTCCTGGTCATCGGTGCCGTGCTGCTCGGCGAGTCCCGCCGCCGGCGCCAGACCGGTGCGCGGTCCGGATCGACCCGAAGCGGTAGCGGAGCGGTCGAGCGGTCTCCTGCGAGACCGGGTGCGCGACAGCTCACCCGGTCTCCACAACCCGCCGGTATCAGCAGCACCAGTTCACCTCCTCCAGGGAAGCACTGGGGGTCCTCATGGGTGACAACTTCCGCTGGCTCGTGGCACTCGCCGCAGCCAGTGTCACGATCGTCGTCGTGGTCTCGGCGGTCCGGCACCCGTCGAGCAGGACCCGCGGCCGGTGCACCCTCGCGATCGGCTCCCTGCTGCTCGCTTGGGCGGCCTCCGAGCTCCCGCCGTTCGTCGCCTGGACCAGCGGCGCCTGGACCGATCTCGCAACGCTCATCGACAGCGCGGCCTCGCCCCAGGTGCTGGTCGCCTGTGCCGCATACTTCGCCATCGTGATGGCGAGCAGCCGAGGACTGATCGGGATGCCCATCTACCGCCAGCTGCAGGCGCGGGCCGGCGAGCTGCGCGGCATCATCGACACCGGGTGCTTCGAGGCGTCCGGCGGCCAGCGGCTCGAGACCAAGATCACCCAGGCCGAGCGCTTCGGGGCTCGTTGCATCGGCCGGTTCGTGGTCCTGGTGCCGCTGGCCGACGTGCTCGGCGCCAACCGGACCCTCAACGGCCTGGAGAAGCAGATGCTGTCGACCCTGTCCGGCGCACCGCTCCGGCTGGCAGCCAGCCAGATCGCCGCGCTGCTCCCCCCGGGCGAGGAGAGCGCCGCCGCGGCGTCCAGGATCGCCACCGCAGTCGCTGCCACGTCACTGGCGGACGAGCTGGCCACCGATCTCGACGGACCCATCCGGAACGCCGCCGGGTCGGCGCTGATCCTGCTGCAGCGCCAGCGGGACACCCCACAGGAACGCGAGGTCAACCACATCCGTGTGGCCGTGTGGCTCACCCTGGTCGGGCTGGCCGCGATCTACGCACTCAGCGTGACCTTCCCGGGCCGGGAGCCGATCTTCGTCGCCGGTGCGTTGGGCGGGCTGCTGGGGTCCCTGTCCGCGCTGTTCATGAACCGCACCCTGTCGCTCGGCATGGTCGTCCTGAGCCCGGTGGCCGGCACCCTCAACGCCATCGGCGGGATCATGGTCGTGGGTTTCCTCGCCCAGGACCAGATCGCCCTGCTGGGCGACGCCTTCGCGGGCGTCTGGAGCGACGGCAGCGCCTCCCTGACGGCTCTCGCCGTGGCCGTCCTGCTCGGCTTCTCCGGCGGCTTGTTCTCCCGGATCGCCGTGGCCGGCACGGCTCCCCTGCTCGGCGCCGGCAAGGACGACACCGGACCCAGGCCCGAGGTCACGCTGGTGTCCCCCGACGGTGACGGCGTCTCCTCCGACAGCCCCGTCAGCACCGACAGCCCCGCCAGCACCGACAGCCCAGCCACACAGACGGCCGCGTCGGCACGGCCACCCCGGAACGGTCACGGCGATCGCTCGTCGGCCCGACGAGTCAGCCCGGTGCTCGTCAACGAGCGACGCACCCGGGACCGCTGACGCTCAGGCGGTGGCGTACCGCTTGGCCGCCCGGGCCCGGGCCTTGAGCGCCTCTTCCTCGCGGTTCTTCGGCGGCGCCGTGGTGCTCAGGTGCTCCAGCAAGTGGGCGGTGGCGTGGGCGATCTCGTGCACGGCCTCGTTGAACGCTTCCTCGTTCGCCTTGGACGGCTTGGTGGTCCCGGCGATCTTGCGGACGTACTGCAGGGCGGCCTCGTGCACCTCCCGGCTCGTCGCGGGCGGTTCGAAGTTGTGGAGCTGGCGGATGTTCCGGCACATGTCCCCGAGCCTAATCCCCCTGCATCGCTTGATACCGCTGTCGGCCGTGCCTGCCAGACTCCCACCCGTGGACGTGATCACCGACGAGGCTCGGCGCGCCCGGCTCGCCCAGCGGCACCGCCTGCTGCCGCGGCTGCGGACCGACGACGTCGTCCGGATCGCCGACGACGTGGTCGCCCTGCACTCGACCGACCCGGTCACGGTGATGCTGTCGGCGATGGTCCGGATGGTGCACCCGTCGATCGCCGCCGTCGAGAACGTCGTGTACGAGCAGCGCGCCCTGATCCGGCACCACGCCATGCGGCGGACCCTGTGGCTCGCGACGCCGGACACCGTGCGGCTGATGCACGCCGCCGCGACCCGGAAGCTCGTCGGGCCCGCTCGGCGGCAGCTGGCGAAGATGCTGACCACCGCCGGAGTGCCCGACCCCGAGGGCTGGCTCGAGGACGCCAGTGGGCAGGTGCTCGCCCATCTGCGCGATCACGGTCCCAGCACGGCACGCGAGATCGGGCGAGAGGTCAGTGGTCTCCGGGTGCCGTTGCAGCTCGCGGCCGGCAAGTCGTACGCCTCAACCCAGGGCGCCCACAGCCAGCTGATCACGCTGCTCGGCTTCCAGGGCGATCTGCTGCGGACCCGGCCGAGCAGCTGGATCACCGGTGCGTACGCGTACGCGGCCACCGAGGACTGGCTTCCCGGCGGCCTGGGCGAGCTGGACGAGGTGACCGCCGCGACCGAGCTGGCGCACCGGTGGCTGCGGCGGTTCGGTCCGGGCACCACCACCGATCTTCAGTGGTGGATGGGCTGGACCCTCGGACTGACCCGACGGGCGCTGGAGGGCTGCGCCGCCGTGTCCGTCGCCCTGGCTGACGGTCCGGGCTGGCTGGCCACCGACGACGAGCCGGTCGACGAGAGCGAACCGTGGATCGCTGTGCTGCCCTCGCTCGATCCCACCACCATGGGCTGGAAGCAGCGGTCCTGGTATCTCCCCGACGCCGCCGTCGAGGCGTTCGACTCGGTCGGCAACGGCGGTCCCACGATCTGGGTCGACGGCCGCATCGTCGGGGCGTGGGCGCAGGACAAGCAGGGTGCGGTCCATCTGCACTACTTCGAGCAGGTCGCCCCCGTACGCCGTCGCGAGGTGGACGCCCGGGTGGCCGACCTCAAGGCGATGGTCGGCGACACCCGCTTCGCCGTCCGCTTCCCGGGTAACATCCACGCCCGCATCCTCGGCTGAGTTGGTCGTCACTCACTGTTCACTGCGCGTGTGTTCATCACCCGCGCAGTGGTCAAGTCACCAACCTTGACAACTCCGCGGGGGATATATGACCCGCGGAGTTGGAGTCAGGGGCTCAGCGAAAGACGACGGAGCGCCCGACGAGCGACAGCGAGTCGGTTCCCGTCGCGAGCGACGACGCGGCGCAGACTGAGCGGAGCCTGCGTAGCGAGTGACGACAATTCAGTGCGCGTAGTCCCCGCGGTAGAACTCGTAGATCCAACCGGTCACGGTGGCCACGGCGATGCCGGTTGCGATGATGGACAGCCACCAGCCGAAGACCGGGCCGAGAACGAACAGGCCGAACGTCAGACCGCAGAAGAGCGGCCACTTGCTCTGCGGGGGGAAGAATCCGAGCTCGCCGGCGCCCTCGGCGATGTCGCCGTCCTTGCGATCCTCGGGCCGGGCGGGGATCCGCCGGGCGACGAGACCAAGGAAGGCCGTGATCATCAAGACCAGGAAGAAGGTGAGGATGAGGGCGACGGTCCCGGTGATCTCGTGGCTCATGAACCAGTAGACGGGCGTCACGATGGCGAGGAAGATCACCAACGCTCCGAAGATCCAGGCTTCGACCTTCACTTGCCGCCCTCTCCCTTGGTCTGGTCACCCGACTGGCCGATCACGTCGTCGGACTCGCCGGCCATCCGAGCCTGCAGCTCCTCGACTCTTCCGGCATCATCGGGCGCATCGGCGCCGGCGAAGTCGCCTGCGTCGGCGTCGTTCGCCGGGTACTCGGCCAGCGCCACCTCCGGGTGGTGCAGGTCGAACGCCGGGGACTCCGAGCGGATCCGCGGCAGCGAGGTGAAGTTGTGCCGCGGGGGCGGGCACGAGGTAGCCCACTCCAGCGACCGACCCCAACCCCACGGGTCGTCCGTGGTGACCTTCGGGTTGTTGCGGCTCTTCCACACGTTGTAGAGGAACGGCAGCATGGAGGCGCCGAGGAGGATGGCGCCGACCGAGGACACCTGGTTCAAGACGGTGAAGCCGTCGTTGGGCAGGTAGTCCGCATAGCGCCGAGGCATCCCTTCGACCCCCAGCCAGTGCTGCACCAGGAACGTGGTGTGGAACCCGACGAACAGCATCCAGAAGTGGATCTTGCCGATCCGCTCGTCCAGCATGTGCCCGGTGAACTTCGGCCACCAGAAGTAGAAGCCGGCGAACATGGCGAACACCACCGTGCCGAACACCACGTAGTGGAAGTGGGCGACCACGAAGTAGGAGTCCGACAGCGCGAAGTCCAGCGGCGGGCTGGCCAGGATGACGCCCGTCAGGCCACCGAACAGGAAGGTGGTCAAGAAGCCGACGGCCCAGAGCATGGGTGTCGCCATCGTGATGTTGCCGCCCCACATGGTCCCGATCCAGTTGAAGAACTTCACCCCGGTCGGGACGGCGATCAGGAACGTCATGAAGGAGAAGAACGGTAGGTTCACCGCGCCCGTGACGTACATGTGGTGCGCCCACACCGCCACCGACAGGGCCGCGATCAGCAGGGTGGCGCTGACCAGGCCGATGTAGCCGAACACCGGCTTCTTGCTGAAGACGGGGAGAACCTCGGTGATGATGCCGAAGAAGGGCAACGCGATGATGTACACCTCGGGGTGCCCGAAGAACCAGAACAGGTGTTGCCACAGCATGGCGCCGCCGGTGGCCGCGTCGAAGATGTGCGCCCCGAGCACCCGGTCGGCCTCCAGCACCAGCAGCGCCGCGGCCAGGATCGGGAAGACGATCAGCACCAGGATCGAGGTGACCAGGATGTTCCAGGTGAAGATCGGCATCCGGAACATGGTCATGCCCGGCGCCCGCAGGCAGATGATGGTGGTGACGAAGTTGACCGAGCCGAGCAGCGTTCCGATGCCGGCCAGGTAGAAGCCCATGATCCACAGGTCACCACCGGCGCCGGGCGAGTTCACCGCGTCACTCAGCGGCACGTACGCGAACCAACCGAAGCTGGCCGCGCCCTGCGGGGTCAAGAAGCCGGAGCAGGCCATCAGCCCGCCGAACAGGTAGAGCCAGTACGAGAACATGTTCAGCCGCGGGAACGCCACATCCGGCGAGCCGATCTGCAGCGGCATGATCGCGTTGGCGAAGCCGGCGAACAACGGGGTGGCGAACAGCAGCAGCATGATCGCGCCGTGCATGGTGAAGAACTGGTTGTACGTCTCGTACGAGAGGAACTGCAGACCCGGGAAGGCCAGCTCGGCGCGGATCGCCAGCGCGAGCACGCCGCCGAAGGCGAAGAACATCAGCGACGTGATGAAGTAGAGGTTACCGATCACCTTGTGGTCGGTGGTGGTCATCCACCGCCAGATCTTGGTGCCGAGCTCCCGGGTCGGTTCGGCGACCTCGGCGGTGGTCGCCGTGCGCTGCAGAGTCGTCATCGCGTTTGCCCCTCATCAGCCGGGCCGTCCTGGTTGGCCTGGACGGGGCCGGTGGCCTCGCCGGTCTGGCCCTTCGCCGCCAACGTCTTCAGGTACGCCGTGTACTCGGACTCGCTCACCACATGGACGTTGAACAGCATCGCCGAGTGGTAGGTGCCACACAGCTCAGCGCACTTGCCGGCGAACACGCCCTCCTTGGTCGGAGTGGCCTGGAACGAGTTGTTGCGGCCGGGGACGACGTCCATCTTCTGGTAGAACGCGGGGATCCAGAACGAGTGGATGACGTCGGGTGACCGGAGGTCGAACTGGACGTTCTTGCCAACCGGCAGATACAGGTCCGGTGTCTCGTTGATGGTGCCGGAGTTCCAGACGTCGACTCCGACGTCTGGGTCGTCGGCCGACTTGTAGTTGAAGGTCCACGACCACTTCTGACCGACGACCTCGACCGTCACGTCCGGGTTGGGGTCGTGGGCGAGCACCTTGTTCTGAGCGACGACGGTGAAGTAGAAGAGCACGCCGATGATCACGAACGGGACGATCGTGTACATGATCTCCATCGGCAGGTTGTAGCGGTTCTGCCTCGGCAGCAGGTTCCCCCGGTGCC
Organism: uncultured Actinomycetota bacterium; assembly: GCA_963696135.1. GTDB lineage: Bacteria > Actinomycetota > Actinomycetes > Propionibacteriales > Propionibacteriaceae > Microlunatus. The sequence goes on along the minus strand of CAVOJH010000021.1, from coordinate 586,181 downwards.
GGTAGCGCCGCACTGCCCAGCCGATCAGGCCCCAGACCAAGAGCCCGACCGCGCCGGCCGCGATCCAGGTGCCGAGCCACAGGTCACCGATCGGGATCGCGTTGTTGCTGGCCGGCGCCGGCAACCCCAGCCGCTGGATCTGGTTGGTGGTGTCCTGGATCGAGCAAGAAGCCAGGAACAACAGGCTCAGACCAGCAGCGACCGCAGTCGGTCGCCGTAGCCGCTGCCATCGAGCCGACGGGCGTGATCGCCGTGTCAGCTCAGGCATCTCCGCGCCACCCACATCGCGCCTTTCGTCGGTTTCAGCAAGCAGGCCCGGCCGGTCCCCGACGATGACCCGAGAGACGTTCGAGTGCGAGGGTCGCGGGGGGAGCCAATCCTCTTGGGAAACCATAACGTAGGAGATCGCTGAGGGCGCTGGCAGTGGGTCTCCCCGCACGCTCGTGGCGAGCCAGGTGCTGCGACGGGTTCCGGACACACCTGTGGTTCTGCTCGACGTTGCGACTCAGAGGCATCTGCGGGCACGTCGATCATCAGCGGGAACGACGAAGCTCCCCACCCCGGACTCGGGATGAGGAGCTCCTACGCAGACGGCGACGGACGCCGCCCTCGTGGATCAGATGGAACGCGGGTGGATCAGTGGAAGCTGTCGCCGCAGGCGCAGGATCCCGTCGCGTTCGGGTTGTCGATGGTGAAGCCCTGCTTCTCGATCGTGTCGACGAAGTCGATGGTGGCGCCCATCAGGTAGGGCGCGCTCATCCGATCGGTGACCACGTTGACCCCGCTGAAATCGGCGACGATGTCCCCGTCGAGGCTGCGCTCGTCGAAGAACAGCTGGTAGCGCAGACCCGAGCAGCCACCGGGCTGCACCGCGATCCGCAGTGCGAGGTCGTCACGACCCTCACCGTCGAGCAGCGCCTTGACCTTGCTCGCCGCTCCCTCGCTCAGGATGACTCCGTCGGCGACGGGGGTGGTGCTCTGGTCGATTGCCGTCATATCACTCTCCACAGGGTGGGCTTGCAGATCCGGGCGGTCGTGCTGATCTGGGTGGACGTACCCCAAGGCGACCAGCATGGTCCTTGCTCAGTCTAGGCCGTCGGCGCCGCGGTCGAAAGATCGTGTGGTACGGGTCACCAGTGCCAGCTCCGCGCCACCCGTACGGCGGCCTGCGCCACCTCGGCGGCGGTCAGGTCCCCGCCGGTCGGGACGTCGAGCGTCGACGCCCGGATCGGGTACGCGGCCTCGATCCCCATCGTCCGCATCTCCCGGCCCCCGATCAGCACCTCACCAGCGATGATCACGCAGGGCGCGAGGTGCGCGGCGGCGACGTCGGCGGCCGCGGCCACCACTCCCCCGCCACGGGTGGCGAAGTCGAAGACCCCGCAGCCGGACACCAGCAGATCCACACCGGCGGTGACGTCGGCCAGCCCGAGCTCGGGGCCGGTGGCCAGTCGGCCACCGAGGGCGAGGACGACCCAGCCGAGACCACCGCAGGCTCCGGCGCCGGGAGCCGACGCCGGCCCGGGCGCCACCAGCTCGGTGAGGCGCTGCAGCGCCGAGTCCGCAGCCAGCAGAGGGGCCGGGTCCTCGCCCGCCGCCCGGCCGCGCCGGGAGGTGATCCCGCGCAGACCCAGCAGCACGGCGTCCCGTTCGGGTGTCGGAACCACCCCGATCAGCTCGACACCGCCGAGCAGCTCTCGGACGGGGCCGAGATCCACGGCGGTCAGCCCCGTCAGCCCGGCCACACCAGTCGTCAGATCGGCACCCGACGATCGCGCACCGAGTCCGGCCAACAGACCCGCACCGGCATCGTGCACGTCGATCCCGGCGAGATCGACGACCAGCTGGCGTGGGCGGTGCTCGGTCAGGATCGTCGCGATGGCTCGGCCGAGGAGCAGTGAGCCGGAACCGTACGGGATCGGGCTGCCCTCCACGGCCGCACCACCGACCCCGCTGACGGCCAGCACGGCGTCAGCTCCGCGGACCGCCCACTCCACAGGCAGACCGTCCCAGACAGCGCTCTGCAGCGTGTCACCCCACCCGTCGGCGGTGGCTTCGGCGAACCCCCGGCCGGCCTCGCCCACCGGACGGAGCTCGGCCCCAGGCCAGCCCGCGGCCAGCGCCCGCCCCGCCTCAGCCGACGACAGAGGCCCCATCCGATCGGGACAGATCAGCACGCGCACGGCAGGCATCCTGTCAGCCGCTGCCGGAGCAGGAGTGTCGGTGGTCGGTGGGAGGTTCTCAGCATGGACTGGACCACCTCCCTCGCCGATCAGATCGACTGGCACTGGCAGAACCAGGCACGAGCTCGCCTGGACGGACTCACCGACCGGGAGTACCTCTGGGAGCCGGTGGCAGGCTGCTGGAGCATCCGACCCCGCGCCGAGGCGGTGGCGATGCCGGTGGGCACCGGGGACTTCATCATCGACTTCGACCTGCCCGAACCGTCACCGGCGCCGGTGACGACGATCGCCTGGCGTCTCGGGCACGTCATCGTCGGTGTGCTCGGCGAGCGGAACGCGCGGTACTTCGCGGGACCGCCGCTGTCGTACGACGACTTCGACTACTCGGGCACCGCAGACCGCGCCCTGGCGCAGCTGGACGACTTCTATGCCCGGTGGATCGCCGGCGTTCGCGCCCTCGACCTCGACCAGCTGTCCAGTGCGTGCGGCGAGCCGGGGTTCGAGGCGTCCCCGATGGCCGATCTGGTGCTGCACATCCACCGCGAGCTGATCCACCACCTCGCCGAGCTGGCGCTGCTCCGCGATCTGTACCTCCGCACCTGACTCACCAGCCGGAGTCAGCGAGATCTAGGCGAGACCGTCCAGGGTCGCCTTCGTCTCCGCGTCGAGCTCGATGTCGGCCACGGCGAGGTTCTCCTCGAGGTGCGCGAGTGACGAGGTGCCGGGGATGAGCAGGACGTTGGGCGCCACAGTCAACGTCCACGCCAGCACCGTCTGGGCCGGGGTCCGACCGAGTCGTTCGGCGGCGGCCAGCACCTCCGGGTGGTTCAGCACCGGGTTCTCGGCCCGGAACGCCGAGCCGAGCGGGAAGTAGGGCACGAAGGCGATGCCGTAGTCCGCACACAGCTCGAGCACCGGCTGCGAGTCGCGCTCCAGCAGGTTGTACGGGTTCTGCACGCACAGCACATCGGTCCGCTGCAGCGCATGCTCCAAGTGCTCGACGGTGATCGTGCTGAGTCCGATGCCGGCGATCAGCCCGTCCTTCTTGGCCTGGATCATCGCGCTCAGCTGGCCGTCGAACTTCTCGTCGGTGCCCGAGCCCTCCATCAGGCGGAGGTTGACCGCCGCCAGCTGATCGATCTGCAGGCTGCGCAGGTTGTCCTCGATCCCCTGCCGCAGCTCGTCGGGAGCGTCCCACGGGGTCCAGCCACCCTGCTCGTCGCGGCGGGCTCCCACCTTGGAGACCAGAGCCAGATCGTCGGCGTACGGGTGCAGAGCCTCACGGATGAGCTCGTTGGACACATCGGGCCCGTAGTACTGGGCGGTGTCGATGTGGTTGACCCCGGCCTCGACCGCTCGCCGGAGCACGGCAAGGGCCTGCTCACGGTCACGAGGTGGTCCCATCACTCCTCGACCGGGGAGCTGCATCGCGCCGAACCCCACGCGCGAGACCTCGAACGGACCGAGTGGGAAAGTTTCCATGATCACGACCCTAGGACGCGACTCCCAATCGACGCCGGGCGACGTCACTCTGGTCGTGGTGAGTAGAGACCGACGCGAGCTCCGGAAGCGCTCGACCGGGTGCTTGCGACCGGCCACGGGCTCGGACGGCTCGGCCAGGAGTCGTCGATCGTGGCGACGACGCCCGCGTGGTCGAACGTGAAGACGGTGAGACCAACCTGCTCCTCCTCGCCCACCCCGACCCTCGGGCTCAGTTGGGGATGAGGCCTTCGTCGCTCTCGCTGAGCAGGGCGCGGACCTCGTCGAGCGAGGCGTCCACGTCGGGCAGGATCAGATCGGAGTCCGCGATCTCCTCGTCCGGAACCACGACACCGACCGCCCGCACCTGATCGTGCAACCGCCGCAGGGCCTCACCGAGCTGAGCCTGGTCGCCCGCGCTCACGGCTTGCTCGACCGCGTCATCCAGGGCGTTGAGCCCGGCCTGGGCCCCGCTCTCGATCCGCCACTGGCCCTCGCTGAGGATGCGGACGATCATCGCAGGTCCCCCGGGTTGGGCTGCTGCGGTGCGGCCGGCGGCGGGGCGTACGTCTGATTCGGCACCGGCTGCGCCACCGGCGGCTGCCCGAGACCCTCGATGGCCTGCGGTGCGCTCGACGGCCCGGCGCCCAGCTGTGCCTTCATCCGGCTCAGCTCGTCCTCCACCTCGGAGGTGGACGCCAGCTGCTCGAGCTCACGGGTGATGTCGTCCTTGGCTGTCCCGGTCGGATCGTCCAGAGCACCCGAGGCGAGCAGCTCGTCGATCGCGCCCGCTCGGGCCTGCATCTGCTGGGTCTTGTCCTCGGCCCGCTGGATGGCCATACCGACGTCACCCATCTCCTCGCTGATGCCCGAGAACGCCTCGTTGATGCGGGTCTGGGCCTCGGCAGCGGAGTAGGTCGCCTTGATCGTCTCCTTGCGGGTCCGGAACGCGTCGACCTTGGCCTGCAGCCGCTGGCTGGCCCGGGTCAGCTTCTCTTCCTCACCCTGCAGCTGTGCGTGCTGCACCTGCAGGTCACTGAGCTGCTGCTGGAGACCGGAGCGACGGGTCAACGCCTCGCGCGCGAGGTCCTCGCGGCCGACCTCGAGTGCCTTCTGCGCCTGCTGGGTCAGCTTGTCGATCTGGGTGTTCAGACCGTTGGCCTGCAGCTCGACCCGCTTGCGGCTGGTCGCGACGTCGGCGACGCCGCGCCGGACCTTCTGCAGCAGCTCGAGCTGTCGCTGGTAGGAGTAGTCGAGCGTCTCGCGCGGATCCTCGAACTTGTCCAGGGCCTTGTCGGTCTTGGCCCTGAAGATCAGTGACATTCGCTGAAAGATGCCGGCCATCGTGTCCTCAACTGGTCCCTTCGGAGTCCCGGACCGAACGCCCGGGCGGATGTGCACAGGCATCTACCGTATCCCCGCCGCAGAAACGCCGGACACGGATCCGGCCTCGGGATTCGAGATCGCGGGGGTCCCCTGACAGAATCCAGGGATACCCACCCGCGTCACCCATCCCGGTGGCATCCCAGCCAGACGCTCACCGGACGCACGATCGAGAGGCAGCAGTGGCACTCTTCCGCCGGAACAAGTCCGAGGCCCCAGAGCCGGAGCCTGACGACACGCTCCCCAGCATGATCTCCGAGCCCGGACGGAAGAAGGCCGGTCCCACTCCTTCACGGAAGGAGGCCGAGGCCCTCCGCCGTCAGCGGGTGACGCGACAGCTCACCCCCAAGGAGGCTCGCAAGGAGAACGCCGCGAAGAACCGCACGGATCGGATGCGGAACCTGAACGTCCGCGAGGCCCAGCCGGAGAAGACCCTGATGCGGGACTACATCGACGCCCGATTCAGTGTCGGAGAGTTCCTGCTCCCGTCGCTGGTGATCATCCTGGCGCTGAGCTTCCTGTCCTCGGTCTGGCAGCCGATCACCCTGGCCGCGACGATCGCGATGTACGTCTACATCATCGCGGTCCTGCTGGACGGCTACATCATGTGGCGCGGCTTCAAGAAGGTGCTGGCCGAGCGGCTGCCCAAGGTGCCGCCCAAGGGACTGCTGATGTACGGGATGAACCGGATGATCCAGATCCGTCGGTTCCGGATGCCCGCCCCGCGCATCAAGCGCGGAGATGTGTATTGACGAGGGAAGTCAGAGCCAGGTGCGCGCAGCCGAGCAGCCGAGTGACGACTTGCACTCCTCCCGTCGCGAGCGACCGAGAGGCGGAGCGAGGGCTCTGTCTGGACTGAGGAGGGAGCAGACACGCTTCTCCGTCTGCTCCCGACGAGGGAAGTCAGAGCCAGGTGCGCGCAGCCGAGCAGCCGAGTGACGACTTGCACTCCTCCCGTCGCGAGCGACCGAGAGGCGGAGCGAGGGCTCTGTCTGGACTGAGGAGGGAGCAGACATGCTTCTCCGTCTGCTCCCGACGAGGGAAGTCAGAGCCAGGTGCGCGCAGCCGAGCAGCCGAGTGACGACCTGTACTGAGTAGGGTCTGACGTCGGGTCGGTGTTCTGCCGATCCTCGACGACGTACGTAGGAGTGAAGACGACGATGGAGTTCCGGTATCTCGGTAACAGCGGTCTGAAGGTCTCGGAGATCAGCTACGGCAACTGGGTGACCCACGGGTCGCAGGTCGAGGCGGAGAAGGCGACGGTCTGCGTCCGGGCCGCCCTCGAGGCCGGCATCACGACGTTCGACACCGCGGACGTGTACGCGAACACCAAGGCCGAGGAGATCCTCGGTGACGCGCTGGCCGGCGAGCGCCGGGAGAGCCTGGAGATCTTCACCAAGGTCTACTTCCCGACCGGCCCGAAGGGACCCAACGACACCGGGCTGTCCCGCAAGCACATCCACGAGTCGATCAACGGCTCGCTGAAGCGGCTGCAGACCGACTACGTCGATCTCTACCAGGCCCACCGGTACGACCACTTCACGCCGCTGGAGGAGACCATGGAGGCCTTCGCCGACGTGGTCCGCGCCGGCAAGGCGCTCTACATCGGCGTCAGCGAGTGGACCCCCGACCAGCTGCGCGCGGGTCACGCCCTGGCCCGGGAGCTGCGGATCCCGTTCGTGTCGAACCAGCCGCAGTACAGCGCCCTCTACCGGGTGATCGAGGACGCGGTCGTCCCGACCAGCCGCGAGCTCGGCATCAGCCAGGTCGTCTTCTCCCCCATCGCCCAGGGCGTGCTGACCGGCAAGTACCTGCCCGGCCAGCCGGTGCCGGAGGGGTCGCGGGCCACCGATCCGGACGGCTCGGCGTTCATCAAGAACCTGCTGACCGACGACACCTTGACCAAGGTCCAGCAGCTCCAGCCGCTGGCCGACGCCGAGGGTCTGACCATGGCGCAGCTGGCCGTCGCCTGGGTGCTGCAGAACGACAACGTCGCCACCGCCATCACCGGCGGCTCGCGTCCCGAGCAGATCACCGCGAACGCGGAGGCCGCCGGGAAGAAGCTGTCGCCGGAGACGCTGGCGGGAATCGACGCCGCGTTGGGCGACGCCGTCCAGCGCGACGGATCGGTCGTGGGCAAGGCGTCGCCGACCCAGCGACTCACCTGAGCGCGGAACGGAGACGGCGATGGCCTGGCGCTGGGTCGGCGTACCGAAGATCCCTGCCGAGTTCGAGCACACCTGGCACAGCCAGGGCGATGCGGAGACGTGGCTCGGAGAGTTCTATCCCGACCTGCGCGAGGCCGGGGTCACGGCGGTGAGCCTGTACGAGGAGCAGCGGCTCGTGTACGGGCCGATGTCCCTCGATCCCGAGTGAGCCGGACCGCTCCGAGGTCGGCCGAGACGGCTGAATCCGGCCCGGGCCGATGGAATACGCTCCGATCATGATCGAGAGGCTGCGCTCATGACCGGCACCCGCCTGGTCGCGGTCGGGCACTTCCAACCGGAGCGGGTGGTCCCGAACTCCGAGCTGGAGACCATGGTCGAGACCAGCGACGAGTGGATCCAACGTCGGGTGGGGATCAAGGAGCGCCGATGGGCGGCGCCCGAGGAGACCGTCGACGTGATGGCCGAGAAGGCCGCGCTCGACACGCTGGCCAAGGGCGGGATGACCGCGGACCAGGTGGATCTGGTCATCGTGGCCACCTGCAGCGCCCTGGATCGATCTCCGAACATGGCCGCCCGGGTGGCCCACCGGCTGGGCATCTCCGGCGCTCCGGCCACCATCGACGTCAACACCGCCTGTTCGGGCTTCCCACACGCCGTCGCGCTCGCCCAGCACGCGATCGCCGCGGGCGCCTCCACCACGGCGCTGGTGATCGGCTCGGAGAAGCTCACCGACGTCACCGACTTCACCGACCGGACGACCTGCGTGCTGACCGCCGACGGCGCCGGGGCGTTCCTGCTCACCGCCGACGCGGAGCAGCACATCTCGCCGGTGCTGTGGGGTTGTGTGCCGGAGCTCGGCGACGCCGTACGGATCGAGGAGGTCGACGGCGGCAAGTTCGCCCAGAACGGTCGCGCGGTCTACCGCTGGACCACGTTCGAGCTCCCCCGGATCGCCCGCGAGGTGATCGACCGGGCCGAGCTGGCTCCCGAGGACGTGGCCGCCATCGTCCTGCACCAGGCCAACCTGCGGATCATCGAGCCGCTGGCGGCCAAGATCGGGGCGGTGAACGCCGTGGTGGCCACCGACGTGACGGAGTCGGGCAACACCTCGGCGGCGTCGATCCCGCTGGCCTTGTCCAAGCTGCAGGAGAAGACGCCGCTGCCGTCGGGTGCGCCGGTGCTGCTGTTCGCGTTCGGCGGCGGGCTCGCGTACGCGGGCCAGGTCGTCCGGATGCCCTGAGCATGCCCACACCTACCTACATCACCGAGCTGCGCGAGGTCTGGGGCCACCGGCCGCTGCTGCTGCCGGCAGTCTCCGGTGTCGTGCTGCGCGGCGATCCCGGGCACGAGCAGATCCTGCTGGGACAGCGGTCGGACAACGGCCGCTGGAGCCTGCCGGCCGGGATCGTCGAACCCGGGGAGCAGCCGGCCGACAGCCTCGTCCGAGAGCTCTGGGAGGAGACCCGGGTCAGGGTGGTCGTCGAACGGTTGGTGAGCCTGATCGCCGATCAGGAAGTCACCTACCCGAACGGTGATCGCTGTCAGTACATCTCCATGACCTTCCGCTGCCGCTACGCCTCCGGGGAAGCCGCGGTCGGCGACGAGGAGTCGCTGGCTGTCGGCTGGTTCGACCTCGACGCCCTGCCCGCTGACCTCAGCGAGCGGGGGCGGCAGCGGATCGCGGCGGCACTGTCCGCCGAACCGGCCTGCACCTTCCTCGTCTCCGACTGATCAGCTCGCCGGGGCGTCCACGCGGTCACGATCACGGCGTACGTCGGCGATGAGCAACCCGGCACCGAAGACCGCCACCAGCACCCCGACCCCGACGATCACCGGGGCGGCGTTGCGGGCGTCGGCGGCCCGGGCCTCGTAGGTCTGCGCGGAGCTGCCGTCGGCCTTGGCGCAGGACTCGCCCGGCCGCAGCTCCACCCCGCGGCAGGTCACCGTCGGGTCGGCGCCGAGCGTGAACGGGTAGAGCGCCACCAGCAGACCCGCGATCGCGAGGACCAGGTGACCCACCCGACGGCGGCTCATCACGGCTCCCGCACGCCGGGGGTGACGAACGGTGGCTTGGTGATCGTGAACGCCTCGCGCCGGCTCCGGACGTCGACCTGGACCTGCTCGTCGACCACGAAGCGAGAGTCCAGCAGCGCCAACGCGATCCCGGTCTTCAGGGTCGGCGAGAACGTGCCCGAGGTGACCGAGCCGATCTCGTGCCCGTCGGCATCGCGGACCAGCATGCCCGGCCGGGGGATGCCCCGACCGACGGCCCGCAGGCCCCAGAGCAGGCGGTTGGGGGTGGCTTCCTTCTCCGCCCGCAGGGCGGCGTCGCCGAAGAAGGCGTCCTTCTTCCACCCGACCGCCCAGCCGAGCCGGGCCTGGACCGGCGAGATGTCGGGCGAGATGTCCTGGCCGTGCAGCGGATAACCCATCTCGGTGCGCAGGGTGTCGCGGGCGCCGAGCCCGGCGAGCTGGATCCCGTACGGCTCACCGGCGGCGACCACCGCGTCCCAGACGACGCCGGCCTGCTCACTGCGCACGACCAGCTCGTACCCGCGCTCCCCGGTGTAGCCGGTCCGGCAGACCGTCAACGGGACCCCACTCAGGTCGGCGTGGGCGAAGGACATGTAGCCGTGGCCGGCCGGCAGCGCGACCGACTCCAGCACCTCGTCGCTGTGCGGGCCCTGCACGGCGAACACCGCGTACGCCTCGTGCTGGTCCTCGACCGCGATCCCCGCGGGAGCCGCCGCCGTCAGCAACCGGGCGACCTCGGCGGAGTTGCTCGCGTTGGGGATCAGGAACACGTCGTCCGGGGTGTTGAGGTAGGCGATCAGGTCGTCCACCACGCCGCCGCCGTCGTTGCAGATCAGCGTGTACTGGGCCTGGCCGGGGGCGATCTTGCGCAGATCCGCGGTCAGGCAGCGGTTCACGAAGTCGGCAGCCCCCGAACCGCGGACGCTGATCTTGCCGAGGTGGCTGACGTCGAACAGTCCCACCGCCGTGCGCACGGCGGCGTGCTCGGCCAGGACACCCGCCCCCGCGTACTCCAGGGGCATCGACCAACCACCGAACTCCGAGAACTTCGCGCCGGCAGCCTCGTGCCGGTCGTGGACGGGAGACCGCTTCGACACGCAGGCGAACTTACCCCACTACTGTGGGCGGTGCTCGCGATCCGCCTAGGGTGATCTGCCGAGTGAATCCGCCCGTAGAGGAGTGCCCCGTGCCCGTGCCCAGCCTGCCGACCCTCACCGTTGCCAAGGCCCCCGACAAGGCGTCGACCGCGCTCGTGGTCGGCTACGGAGCCGACGGTGTGGTGGGTGCGCCCACCGGCCTGGACCGGGAGTACGGCAAGCGGTTGGGCCTCGGGCTGAGCGCTCTGGCCGCCAGCGTCGGCGCCAAGGCCGAGGCCGGCCACACCCGGACCCTGCCGGCAGTCGGTGACTGGCCGGTCGTCATCGTGGTCGGGCTGGGCGTGGAGACACCGACACCCGAGGACCTGCGGCAGGCCGCGGGAGCCGGGGTGAAGCAGGCCGCGAAGCACGGCGACGGAGCGGCGAACATCGCCGTCGCCCTCGGCGCCGACGAGCCGGAGACCGTGCAGGCGGTGGCCGAGGGCGCCGTTCTCGGCGGCTACCGCTACCGCCCGATCAGCACCGGCGACGACCGCCCCGCGGCGATCGCCTCGATCACGGTGGTGACCCCGCTGGCCGGGCGCCGGGTGGCCACGACCGAGTCCGTGTCCAGTGCTCAGGCGATCGCCCAGTCGGTGGTCGCCGCCCGCGAGTGGGTCAACATCCCACCGAATCTGCTCTATCCCGCCTCGTTCGCCGAGGAGGCCAAGGCGTTCCTCAAGGACTCGCGGGTCTCCGTCGAGGTGCTGGACGACAAGGCGCTCGCCAAGGGTGGGTACGGCGGCATCCTGGCCGTGGGCGGCGGCTCCTCGCGGCCGCCCAGGCTCGTCCGGCTGGCGTACGCGCCGCGCGGGGCCAAGCACCATCTCGCCCTGGTCGGCAAGGGCATCACGTTCGACTCCGGCGGTCTGAACCTCAAGCCCGGCGACAGCATGTACACGATGAAGTGCGACATGGCCGGGGCTGCCGCGGTGATCGCGGCGGTCAAGGCGATCGCGGAGCTCGGGCTGCGGGTGAAGGTCACCGCGTACGCGTCGCTGGCCGAGAACCTGCCCTCCGACACCGCGTACCGGCCGTCGGACGTGCTGACCATGTACGGCGGCAAGACCGTCGAGAACGGCAACACCGACGCCGAGGGTCGCCTCGTGATGGCCGACGCGATCGCGCGGGCCAGCGAGGACGCGCCGGATCTGATCGTGGACGTGGCCACCCTGACCGGGGCCGCGGTCGTCGCCCTCGGTGACAAGACCGCCGGGCTGATGGCCAGCGACGACGACACCGCCGACCGGGTGCTGGACGCGGCCGAAGCCGCCGGTGAGGACGTGTGGCAGCTGCCCATCCCGAAGCACATCCGCGGGAAGCTGGATTCGAAGGTGGCCGACATCCGCTCCACCGGCGGTGACCGGACCGCTGGCGCCCTGGTGGCGGCGGCGTTCCTGCGGGAGTTCGTCGGCGAGGGCATCGCCTGGGCCCACCTCGACATCGCGGGTCCGGCGTGGACCGACGGAGGCGGCAGCGGCTACATCACGCCCGGCGGCACCGGTTTCGGTGTCCGCACGCTCGTCGCGCTCGCCCGCTCGCTGGAGGACTGAGCGCTCCTTTGCTCGGCCCGCGCGGCCGGATCCCACCGGGATGTCACCCGCGGTGCTCGGTCAGGCAGAGCCTGCGACCGGATCCCACCCGGAAGTCACGTCCGGTGCTCGGTCAGGCGGGGCCGGCGACCTGATCCCACCCGGAAGTCACGTCCGGTGCTCGGTCAGGCGGGACCTGCAACCGTGATCCCACCCGGAAGTCACGTCCGGTGCTCGGTCAGGCGGGACACGCCGACCAGATCCCACCCGGAAGTCACATCTGGCGAACCCGCCCGCCTGCCGCGCGGTCGAAACCCACCCAGGAGTCATGTCCGGCCAACCCGCACGCCGCCCAGACCACCGGATCCCACCAGGAAGTCACGCGCGGCGACCCCGCCGGCGCCCACGGAGGACCAGCGGTGACAGTGTGTGATGTCAGGGTCGCTGACGAACCCTGTACTCACACGCTGATCCGGGCGCCCTCGCTCAGCGCAGGTCGGGGTGCTTCTTGTTGCGGGTGTTGTAGTCGCGCATCCGTTGCGGGTAGCCGACCACGGCCGCGTCGTAGCCGGGGATCTGCAGGCTCTCGGCGAACTTGTGGCCCCACTCGGGCGTCGGCACGACCCGGCGGGTCCACTCCCCGTCCCAGGCCACCAGCAACAGGGTGGTCTGGGTGACCGAGGTGCGGGGCTCGATGAACGCTTCGACGCCTCGGTGCGAGCGGGCGAACTCGGTCAGGTGCATCGTGATGGAGTCGTCGACCTTGCCCGCAGGCTGGGTCAGGCCACCTGCACCCCGCCGCAGCTTCTGCGTGCCACGCTTCAACCAGCCCATACGGACCAGTATGAAGGGCGCGCCTAGGGGAGCGCTTTCCTCACTCGCTGCTTCGCTGCGCTCCACCGACACACGTCAGCTGAGCTCGGCGAGCACCTCGGCCAGCTGGTCGACGACCCAGGTCAGCTCGTCGGCGGTCACCACCAGCGGCGGAGCCAGCCGGATGGTCGAACCATGGGTGTCCTTGACCAGGATCCCGCGAGCCATCAGGCGCTCACTGACCTGACGACCGGTGGCCAGGCCGGGGTCGATGTCGACACCGGCCCAGAGACCTACACAGCGCACCGCGGTGACGCCGTGCCCGATCAGACCACGGAGCCCGTCGCCGAGCACCGCGCCGAGCTCGGTGGCGCGCCGCTGCCAGGAGCCGTCGGCCAGCATCCGGACCACGCTGAGGCCGACGGCCGCCGCCAGCGGGTTGCCGCCGAAGGTCGAGCCGTGCTGGCCGGGATGGAGCACACCGAGCACGTCGGCGTTGCCGACCACGGCCGAGACCGGCACCACGCCGCCGCCCAGCGCCTTGCCCAGCAGGTAGAGATCGGGCTCAACACCCACGTGCTCCGACGCGAACGTCTTCCCGGTCCGCCCCAGACCCGACTGGATCTCGTCGCAGATGAGCAGCATCTGGCGGCGGTCGCACAACGCCCGCAGACCCGGCAGGTAGTCGGCCGGCGGGATGACGACACCACCCTCGCCCTGGATCGGCTCGACCAGCACGGCCACCGTGCTCTCGTCGCAGGCGGCCTCCACGGCGGCCACGTCGCCGTACGGAACGGTCCGGAAGCCCGGGGTGTAGGGGCCGAAGCCGGCGCGGGCGTCCGGGTCGTCGGAGAACGAGATGATCGAGATGGTGCGGCCGTGGAAGTTGCCGGCCGCGACCACGATGCTCGGGTTCTCGATCCCCCGGACGTCGTGACCCCACTTGCGGGCCACCTTGATGCCGCTCTCCACCGCCTCGGCGCCGGTGTTCATCGGCAGCATCATGTCCTTGCCCGAGAGCGCGCACAGCTCGGCCGCGAACGTGCCCAGCTGGTCGGAGTGGAACGCCCGGCTGACCAGGGTGACCTTGTCGAGCTGCTCCTTGGCGGCCTGCACCACGGTCGGGTTGCGGTGTCCGAAGTTGACCGCGGAGTAGGCCGCGAGACAGTCGAGGTAGCGACGGCCCGTCACGTCGGTGACCCACGCGCCCTCGGCCTCGGCGATGACGACGGGCAGTGGGTGGTAGTTGTGGGCGACGTGGGCGTCTTCGAGCGCGATCTCGGTGGCGGTGACATCCGTCGGGGCGTCGGTCATGACGTCGATCATCACGCACTCACCTCCACGCCGTGCTCGACCAGCGGGAGCGGGCGGCGCAGCTCGAGCGTGCAGCACTTCACACCGCCGCCGCCCTTGAGCAGCTCGGACAGGTCGATCGGTACGACGACGAAGCCGCGGGCCGCGAGCTGGGCGGCGAGGTCGGTGGCGGCGGCCGCGAGCAGCACGTGGCGCCCGTCGGAGACCGCGTTCAGGCCGAGCACCGCGGCGTCGGCCGCGGTGGCGATGATCGCGTCCGGGTAGAGCGTGGCGAGCACGGCCTGTGACACCGGGGAGAACGCTTCCGGGAAGTAGGCCACGGTCCGGTCGTCGAGGACGGCGAGCGCGGTGTCCAGGTGGTAGTAGCGCGGATCGACCAGATCGAGGCTGATCACCTCCATGCCGGTCAGTCTCGCGACCTCGGCGTGGGCAGCTGGGCTGGTGCGGAAGCCCGTACCGGCCAGGATCTTGTCGCCGACCACCAGGAAGTCGCCCTCGCCCTCGTTCACCTCCGTCGGTGCGTAGACCGGACCCAGACCGTGCGCAGCGAGCCAGCCGGCGTACGCCTGCGACTCGGCCGCGCGCTGCGGGTAGGCGAAGCGGGCGGCGACGGTGGCGGTCGCGGTGACCAGGGCGCCGTTGGCGGCGTACACCATGTCCGGCAGGCCCTCGACGGGCTCGACCAGGTCCACCTGGTGGCCGAGACGCCGGTACGAGTCGACGAGTCCCTGCCACTGGCGCAGCGCGAGGGCGCGATCGACCTCGACGTCCGGGTGCATCCACGGGTTGATCGCGTACTCGACCGCGAAGTGCCGAGGTGGGGTCATCAGGTAGTGGCGTGGTCGCGGGCGGCGCTGCTTGCTGCCCGCCGGGGCATAAGCCAGGTCTGTCATGTGGAGCTCCGATCGACGCGAGAAGCGGGTTGTTTCCCCGGCCGGTCTGGCGGTGAGGCGCGGTAGACCCCAGCCTAGGAACTCGTCGCAACGCAATCAATCGTCGGATATTGCAAGTCTTGCGTCACAACCAGAGGTCCATTCCGCTTGAGCAGCGATTTGTTGCGCGGCTAGGTTGGAACTCATGGACGTCGTGGACGAACGCATCCTGCATCACCTGGTCCGCAATGCTCGCGCGACCTTCGCCGACATCGGCGCCGAGGTGAATCTCTCGGCTCCTGCGGTGAAGCGACGGGTGGACCGGATGATCGCCGACCAGACGATCGCCGGCTTCACCACGATCGTGGATCCGGAGTCCCTCGGCTGGGGCACCGAGGCGTACGTGCAGGTGTACTGCAAGGGGACCGTCTCCCCGCAGGCTCTGTTCAACACCTGGGAGTCCATTCCCGAGGTGGTCAGCGCATCGACCGTCACCGGCCAGGCCGACGCGATCCTGCGGGTCCGGGCCCGCAACGTCCGCGACCTCGAGCGCGCCCTGGAGCGGATCCGCGGCGACGCCACCATCGACCACACCGAGTCGATCATCGTGCTGTCCCGGCTGATCGAGCGCGGCTAGAGCGTCGAAGGCGACCGCCGAGCCGGCGCGCGGCGATAACTTGTCTTCATGACTGAGAGGCTCCGCTCATGACCGATCAGCCGGACGTGGTCGTCCTCGGCGGTGGCAGCGGCGGGTACGCGGCCGCGCTCCGCGCCGCACAGCTCGGACTGCGGGTCACCCTGGTGGAGAAGGGCAAGCTCGGCGGCACCTGTCTGCACCGCGGCTGCATCCCCACCAAGGCGATCCTGCACGCCGCGGAGGTCGCCGATGCGGCCCGGCACGGCAGCCGGTTCGGCATCCACGCCACCCTCGACCGAGTCGACGCGAAGGAGATCACCGCGTACGCCGACTCGGTGGTGACCCGGCTCTTCAAGGGCCTCACCGGACTGGTCAAGGGTCGGGGCATCACCGTGGTCGAGGGCGAGGGACGACTGGAGAAGTCCTCGGACGGCACCATCGGGGTGCGGGTCGGTGACGAGCTGATCGTCGCAGCGGCCACCGTGCTGGCCAGCGGATCGGCCCCGAAGTCGTTGCCGGGCGTACAGATCGACGGCACCCGGGTGCTGACCAGCGAGCACGCGCTGCGGCTGGAGACCCTCCCGGCCCGGGCCGTGGTCCTGGGTGGCGGGGTGATCGGCGTCGAGTTCGCCTCCGCCTGGACCTCGCTGGGTGTCGACGTGACCGTCGTCGAGGCACTCCCCCGGTTGCTGGCCGGCGAGGAGCCGGAGATCTCGACCGCGGTCGAGCGGGCGTTCCGCAAGCGCGGGCTGACGCTGCGTACCGGCGTCGGAGTCGAGGAAGTGCACGCCACCGACGACGGGGTGCGGCTACGGCTGGCCGACAGCACCGAGATCGTCGGCGACCTGGTCCTGGTCGCGGTCGGCAGGGGACCGGTGAGCGAGGGTCTCGGCTACCCGGAGGCCGGTGTCGGGCTGGACCGCGGCTTCGTCCAGGTCGACGAACGACTGCAGACCTCCGTGCCGTCCGTGTACGCCGTCGGCGACCTGGTCGCCGGCTCCCAGCTCGCCCATCGCGGGTTCGCCCACGGGATCTTCGTCGCCGAGGAGATCGCCCATCGGGCCGGCCGGCTCGATCGCCCGCCGGCCCCGGTTCGGGACCGAGATCTGGCACGGGTCACCTACAGCGATCCCGAGGTCGCGTCGGTGGGCCTGAGCGAGCAGGCCGCCCGCGAGGCGTACGGCGAGATCGAGACGCTGACCTATGACCTGGCTGGCAACGGCAAGTCGCAGATCCTGAAGACGCAGGGCTTCGTGAAGCTGGTGCGCCAGGTGGCCGGTCCGGTGGTCGGCGTCCACCTCGTGGGGTCGCGGGTCAGCGAGCTGATCTCGGAGGCCCAGCTGATCACCGGCTGGGAGGCCTTCCCCGAAGACGTTGCCACGCTCTCCCACGCCCATCCCACCCAGGCGGAAGCTCTGGGCGAGGCGCACCTCGCGCTGGCCGGCAAGCCCCTGCACACCCACGGCTGAGGCGGGAGTCCAGGCCTTGTGCGCACCATGACGCCGATGACTGGGCCCTGAGCGGAGCGGGACGCGTATGCCTAGGCCCTGAGCGGAGCGGGACGCGTATGGCTAGGCCCCGAGCGGAGCGGAATGCGTGTGGCTAGGCTGAGCCACACCGTTACGCTCAGGTCACACGCGACCAGCGTCTGACCCCCCGGTACTGCGCCAGAAGGAGTCCCACCACCTCATGTCGACCTCCGTAACTCTCCCCGCTCTCGGCGAAAGCGTCACTGAGGGCACCGTCACCCGGTGGCTGAAGCAGGTCGGCGACGCGGTGGAGGCCGACGAGCCGTTGCTCGAGGTCTCGACCGACAAGGTCGACACCGAGATCCCCTCGCCCGTGTCGGGTGTGCTGCTGGAGATCAAGGCCGCCGAGGACGAGACGGTCGAGGTCGGCGGCGAGCTCGCCGTCATCGGCGACGCGGACGAGGCATCGGGCACTGACTCCGGCGGTGACGAGGCTGAGGCGGAGCCTGAACCGCAGCCCGAGCCCGAGCCGAGCGCGGAGGCCGACGAGCCGAAGGCGGCCGAGGCCAGCCCGAGTGCCCCCGCAGCCAGCACCGGTGGCGGTGGCGGTGGCGGCACCGAGGTGACGTTGCCGGCCCTGGGCGAGAGCGTGACCGAGGGCACGGTCAGCCGTTGGCTCAAGCAGGTCGGCGACACCGTCGAGACCGACGAGGCGCTGCTGGAGATCTCCACCGACAAGGTCGACACCGAGATCCCCTCGCCGGTGGCCGGCACCATCTTGGAGATCCGGGTGGCCGAGGACGAGACCGTCGAGGTCGGAGCGGTGCTGGTCGTCATCGGTGACGCTTCCCAGGCCGAGTCGGCTCCCGAGGCCGAGGCACCGGCCAACGAGACCGCTCAGGTCGACAGCGCCGACACGATCGAGGAGCAGACCGCCGCCGGCGACGAGGGCGGTCAGGCACCGATCCCCGCGCAGCCGGAGGCCAAGGCCCCCGAGGCGAAGCCCGAGCCCGAAGCGAAGCCCGAGCCCGAAGCGAAGGCCGACCCCGCCAAGACCGAACCCGCGAAGGCCGAGTCGGGCGACGGTGACCGCAGCTACGTGACCCCGCTGGTCCGCAAGCTGGCCGCCGAGCACAAGGTCGACCTGTCCTCGGTGACCGGCACGGGAGTCGGCGGCCGGATCCGCAAGCAGGACGTGCTGGCCGCGGCCGAAGAGGCGAAGAAGGCTGCCGAGGCTCCGGCCCCCGCCGCCGCTCCCGCGGCGGCCGCCTCCACCCCCGCTCCGGCAGCGAAGAAGCCCGCAGCGGAGCCGAGCAACCTGCGCGGCACCACCGAGAAGCTGTCCCGGCTGCGGAAGACCATCGCCAAGCGGATGGTCGAGTCGCTGCAGGTCTCGGCCCAGCTGACCGCGACCGTCGAGGTCGACCTCACCGCCATCTCCCGGATCCGGGCGAAGGCCAAGGACGACTTCAAGGCGCGCGAGGGCGCGAGCCTGTCCTACCTGCCGTTCATCACCAAGGCCGCCATCGAGGCGCTGAAGGTCTACCCGAAGGTCAACGCGACCATCGACACCGAGGCCGGGGTGGTGACCTACCCCGACGCCGAGCACATCGGCATCGCGGTCGACACCGAGCGTGGCCTGCTGGTGCCGGTGATCAAGGACGCCGGCGACCTCAACCTCGCCGGCATCGCCAAGAAGATCGGCGATCTGGCCGCCCGCACCCGACAGAGCAAGGTCGGGCCGGACGAGCTGAGCGGCGGCACGTTCACGATCACCAACTACGGCTCCGCCGGCACGCTGATGGACACCCCGATCATCAACCAGCCGCAGGTCGCCATCCTCGGCACGGGTGCGCTGGTGAAGCGGCCGGTGGTGATCAAGGACGCCAACCTCGGTGAGGTCATCGCGGTGCGCGACATGATGTACCTCTCCATGTCCTACGACCACCGCATCGTCGACGGTGCCGACGCCGCCCGCTTCCTGTCGCTGGTCAAGGCCCGGCTCGAAGAGGGCGACTTCGGCTCCGAGCTGGGACTGTAACCATCCGCTATCTGCTGGCCGGTGCGTCCGGGTTCCTCGGTACGGCTCTGCGGGTCCGGCTGGCGTCGGAGGGTCACGAGGTGGTCCGGCTCGTACGTCGCGAGCCGAGCTCGGCCACCGAGTTCGGCTGGGATCCCGACGCGGGCACGCTCGACGAGCACGTGCTCGACGACGTGGACGTGGTGGTGAACCTGTGTGGTGTCGGCATCGCCGATCGACCGCTCACCGCCAAGCGCAAAGAGCTCGTCCGGTCATCGCGGCTCAACCCGACCCGGCTGCTGGCCGGCGCCCTAGCCGCTCGCCACGAGCGGACAGGCTTTGCCCCCGCGCTGCTGCAGGCCAGCGCCACCGGCTACTACCCCTCCGACGGATCCGATCAGCCGCTGACCGAGTCCTCGCCCTCGGGTGTCAGCTGGATCGCTGGGCTGGTCGCCGAGTGGGAAGCCGCGACTCGGCCGGCGGCCGATGGGGGCGTACGCGTGGTGCTGTTGCGCACCAGTCCCGTGATCGACTCCAGCGGAGGCCTCTTCCCGGTGATGCGGCGTGCGTGGTCGCTGGGTGCCGGGGCCACGCTCGGCGACGGCAGCCAGCACATGCCGCTGATCCAGCTGGGCGACTACCTCCGCTTCGTGCTCTGGGCGGCCGAGAACGCCGAAGCCTCGGGGCCGTACAACCTGACGATCCCCCAGCCGACCACCAACGGCGAGTTCACCGACGAGCTGGCCGGCCAGCTCCATCGCCCACGCTTTCTCAAGGCACCCAAGGCGGTGCTCTCAGCGGTCCTCGGCGACTTCGCCGAACAGCTCCTCGGGGATGTCTGGCTGGTGCCACAGCAGGCGGTCGACCAGGGGTTCGAGTTCCGCGCCCCCGACGTCAGCACCGCCATCCGGTTCTCGCTGCGGGACTGAGCCCGGTCCACCCGCGGGGCGGCGGGGCTTCGTTGACTGGCACCCGCATCCACAGCCCTCACACCCGGTGCGTAGTTTCCATCCGCGGATAGGAAAGCCCGGCCTAGGCGGGCGACCTGGCTTGCAATTTCCATCCCCGGATGGAAATTGCCCCCCACCCCAGGCTCACGACCGCCCAATACCCACCCGCGGATGGAAATTGCCCAGCACCCCGCGCCTCAGGACCGCCACCTAGACTCCGGTCATGAACCTTGACTTCCTCTACCCCGGTCCGCTCGGGACGCGTGAGGTCGACTACCTGACCGCCTGGGAGTCGCAGCGCCAGATCCACGCGGAGGTCAAGTCCGGTGAGCGGCCGAGCACGGTGCTGCTGCTGGAGCACGCGAGCGTCTACACCGCGGGCAAGCGGACCGAGCCGCAGGAACGCCCGCTGGACGGCACCCCAGTGGTCGACGTCGACCGTGGCGGCAAGATCACCTGGCACGGTCCCGGCCAGCTGGTCGGCTACCCGATCGTCAAGCTCCCCGAGGCGATCTACGTCGTGGACTACGTACGGCGGCTCGAGGAGGCGCTGATCGATCTGTGCGCCGAGTACGGACTGGACTCCGCCGCCCGGGTCACCGGTCGTTCCGGGGTGTGGCTCCCGGCCGCGGCCGGCAAGCCCGAGCGCAAGATCGCCGCCATCGGTGTCCGGGTGGCCGCCGGCGTCACCATGCACGGTTTCGCCCTGAACGTCGATCCGGATCTGCGGGCCTTCGACGCGATCATCCCGTGCGGCATCACCGACGCCGGCGTCACCTCGCTCGCCGCCGAGACCGGCGAGTCGCCCGGGCTGCCCGAGGTCGCGCACCTGCTCCGCCCGCACCTGGAGCACTACCTGTCCTTCCAGCCGTACGAGCAGTCGGCCCCCCTGCCGTCGCAGCCGTCCCAGCCCCAGCCGTCCCAGGTGAGCATCCCGAAGCCGGCGGTCACCTACGGCCTGGATGTCGCCGTCGCCTGACCGAGCAGATAGCCCGCGGGTCGTGCCCGGGCAACGACACCGCGCTCTGGCAGGCTCTGGCCCATCAGCGAGGTCAGGGGTGAGGTGTCGGATTCGACGACGGCGTGGGCGCTACGCACCACGGGATTGCACAAGACGTACCGGCGCCGGCGGGTGCCGGTCCCGGCCGTCGACCGACTCGACCTGAACGTCCCGGCCGGTGGGGTGCACGGCTTCCTCGGGCCCAACGGGTCCGGCAAGACCACCACCATCCGGATGGTGCTCGGCTTGATCCGCGCCGATGCCGGCCGGATCGAGGTGTTCGGCACCGAGGTGCCCGACCGGCTGCCCGAGGTGGTCAGCCGGGTGGGAGCGATCGTCGAGCAGCCGAAGTTCTTCCCCAGCTTCTCCGCCCGGCGCAACCTGGAGCTGCTGGCCACCGGCATCGGGGTCCCGTCGCAGCGGGTCGGTGCCGTGCTGGAGGAGGTCGGTCTCGCCGAACGTGCCCGGGATCGCTACAAGACGTACTCGCTCGGCATGAAGCAGCGCCTGGCCATCGCAGCGACCCTGCTCAAGGACCCCGATCTGCTGATCTTCGACGAACCAACCAACGGGCTCGACCCGGCCGGCATCCACGCGATCCGAGAGACGATGCGACGGCTGGCACACCAGGGGAAGACGGTGCTGGTCTCCAGCCACATCCTGGCCGAGGTGCAGCAGGTCGCCGACACCGTGTCGATCATCGGCCGGGGCCGGCTGCTCGCCGAGGGCCGGGTGACCGACATCCTCGCCGGCGCGGCCAGCGGCGTCCGGATCCGGGTGCCGGACCCGAGCGCGGCCCACCAGCTGCTGACCGAGAGCGGTTTCGGCTGCACATCGACCGCGGGCGGCGCGATCAGCGTCACCACCGCCCCGGACGGGACGCCCGTCGACGCCGGTGGGCTGAACCGCTTCCTGGCCGAGCGCGGCGTGTACGCCTCCGAGCTGACACGGGAACAGGCCAACCTCGAGCAGGTGTTCCTGCAGCTCACCGCCGGGGAGGCGCTCGGCTCACCGGCACCCGCCGCGCAGCCGACCCCCGGGGAGGAGCTCCGATGATCCACGCCCTCCGCGCCGAGACCCGCCGCCTGCTCAGCCGTCGCGTCACCCTGGTGGCGCTGCTGGCCCTGCTGGGTCTGATCGCCCTCTTCCAGCTCCAGGTCAATGCGCAGGTCACCCCGCCGTCGGCGACCGAGATCATCCAGTCCCAGCAGGAGTACGACGAGTACGTCCGGGACTGGGAGGCTCACCACGAGGAGTGGGAAGCCGAGTGCGTGAGCTCCGGCGGCACGCCGCAGGAGTGCGTCATGCCGCGTCCCGAGCCGTCCGACTGGGGCCTCGCTCCGGCATCGTTCCGCGATGTCGTTCCCGGTGCGGTGAGCTTCGCCGTCTACCTCGGCGGGATGGCGCTGTTCGTGGTGATGGCGTCGTTCATCGGCGCTGAGGTGACCACCGGGTCGCTGGCCAACTGGCTCACGTTCGTGCCGCACCGCGCGACCGTGCTGGTCAGCAAGCTGGTCGTGGTCGCCGGCGCCAGCGTCGTGATCGGTGCCTTGGTGAGTGGCGTGACCGTCGCCTCGTCGGTGGCGGTGACCGCGCTCCACGGCCAGCCGCTGACCGGTCTGGATCAGGTCGTGTCGATGGCCGCCCGGGGCATCGTCGTGGTGGCGATCTTCGGTGTCCTCGGCTTCTGCATCGGGTTGCTCACCGGCTCCACCGGCGCCACCGTCGGGGTGTTGCTCGGGGGGATCTTCCTGGTCTTCGTACGCTCCGTGCTCGTCTTCAGCTCGTCCTGGGCCCAGCGCCTGTCGCCCTGGAGCCCGGAGGTGAACCTGAGTGCGATCCTCGGCGGCGGCACGACGTACGCCGTGGGCACCTCACCCGGAGCAGGCGGCGGCGCCTCGGGCGGTTTCGTGGAGAAGACCGTCACCCTGACGCACGGACTCGGCTACTGGGCCGTCCTGCTCGCGGCCCTGATCGCGCTGACCTGGCTGGTGTTCCGGCGCCGCGATGTCGTCTGATCGCCTCCCGCGCGGCGTGTCCGCACCGATCCGCACCGGAGCCGGCCGAGTGCTCAGCGAGTACGCTGAGTCGGTGACCGTCGCCCCCGAAGGACGCAAGATGCTCCGCCTCGAAGTGCGCAACGCGAGTGTGCCGATCGAGAAGAAGCCGTCCTGGATCAAGACCACCGCACGGATGGGCCCGCAGTACACCGAGCTGCGCAACCTGGTGAAGAACGAGGATCTGCACACCGTCTGCCAGGAAGCGGGCTGCCCCAACATCTTCGAGTGCTGGGAGGACCGCGAGGCCACCTTCCTCATCGGTGGTGACCAGTGCACCCGACGCTGTGACTTCTGCCAGATCGACACCGGCAAACCGGCCGACTTCGATGCCGGCGAGCCGCTCCGGGTGGCTGAGTCGGTGCAGAAGATGGGTCTGCGCTACGCCACCGTCACCGGTGTCTGCCGCGACGACCTGCCCGACGAGGGTGCCTGGCTGTACGCCGAGACCATCCGGAAGATCCACGAGCTCAACCCCGACACAGGCGTGGAGATGCTGGCCCCGGATTTCTCCGGCAACCCGGACTACCTGGACCAGCTGTTCCAGACCCGCCCCGAGGTGTTCGCCCACAACGTGGAGACGGTCCCGCGGATCTTCAAGCGGATCCGGCCCGGCTTCCGTTACGACCGGTCCCTGGACGTGCTGCGGGCCTCCCGCGCGGCCGGTCTGGTCACCAAGTCGAACCTGATCCTCGGCATGGGTGAGACCCGCGAGGAGGTGTCGGAGGCGTTGCGCGACCTGCACGCGGCCGGCACCGAGATCATCACCATCAC
Organism: uncultured Actinomycetota bacterium; assembly: GCA_963696135.1. GTDB lineage: Bacteria > Actinomycetota > Actinomycetes > Propionibacteriales > Propionibacteriaceae > Microlunatus. The sequence goes on along the minus strand of CAVOJH010000021.1, from coordinate 562,360 downwards.
CCAGTACCTGCGACCCTCACCCCGCCACCACCCGGTGGAGCGCTGGGTCAAGCCGGAAGAGTTCATCGAGCTCCAGAGCGAGGCGACCGAGATCGGCTTCGCCGGGGTGATGAGCGGGCCGTTGGTCCGTTCCTCCTACCGCGCCGGCCGTCTCTACCGTCAGGCCGTGGAATCCCGCGACGATCTCGTACCATCGGCTGTCACCGGCTGAGCCTGGTCGGCACAGCGACGACACCACAGATCCACCGAACGAACCCCGAGGGAGCAGGCCATGGCTGACCAAGCCGGCAAGGACGCCAAGGCGCAGCTGAAGGCCGCCAAGCAGGCCGAGAAAGCACGTCGGAAGGCCAGCACCGACCCCGCCGACATGGGTCGGATGCGGCAGATCAAGCGGGCGTACACCCTCACCAACGAGTACGACAAGCAGCTGCCGCTGTGGGTGTTCGGCCCCTGGGTCGCCATCCTGGTGATCGCGCTGGTGATCGGCTTCGTGATCGGGCACCCCATCTACGCCGGGATCCTCGGGCTGAGCCTGGGCATGCTCGCCGCGATGCTCTTCCTGGTCAGGCGGACCAAGAAGGCCACCTACAAACGCTACGCCGGCCAGGCCGGCTCCGCGGAGGTCGCTCTCTCGATGCTGCCGAAGGCGTGGGTCTCCAAGCCCGTCATCGCGGTGACCCGCCAGCAGGACGCCGTCCACCGCACCCTCGGTCCCGGCGGTCTGGTGCTGATCGGCGAGGGCGAGCCCGGTCGCCTCAAGGCGCTGCTGGCCAGCGAGGTCCGCAAGCACGAGCGGGTCGCGTACGGGGTGAAGGTGACCACCATCGTGATGGGCGACAAGGAGGGCCAGGTCCCGCTGGACAAGCTGGCCGACCACATCAAGAAGCTGCCCAAGACCCTGCAGGCCAACCAGGTGACCGACATCCGGCAGCGGCTGCGTGCTCTGGACGCCGTCCGACCCCAGCTCCCGATGCCCAAGGGGCCGATGCCGACCAGCTCGCGGCAGGTCAAGGGCTCCCGTCAGGCGATGCGCGGCAGATAATCCTCACTCGCAGGGCTCGAGTGACACCCAGCGAGCGAGCTTCCCTCGCGAGCGACCGAGAGCGAAGCGCCGGATCTGTCTGGACCGATGAGCGAGCAGACACGCTTTTCGTCTGCGAGCGAGGAGGGAAGGCAGATCCAGACGGTGCGCAGCGAACAGCGAGTGAGGACAGCACAGTGGTTAACGTCGTCAATGCCGAGCGCGTGAGTGTGCAGTACGGCACCCGGCTCGTGCTGGACGAGGTGAGTCTCGGGGTCTCGGCCGGGGACGTCATCGGGGTCGTCGGACGGAACGGCTCGGGCAAGACGACCCTCCTGCGTGTCCTGAACGGCATCGACGAGCCCGACTCCGGTCGGGTCGTGCGCACCGGGTCGGCCTCGATCGGCTACCTGCACCAGGCCGACGACTTCGCGCCGGAGGCGACGGTGCGAGACGTCATCGTGGGCGGCGAGGCGGATCACGTCTGGGCCGCCGATGCCTGGACCCGGGCGCTGGTCGAGCACCTGCTCGGGGCGGTCGACCTGGACAGCCCGGTCAGCCGGCTCAGCGGTGGCGAGCGGCGCCGCACGGCGCTGGTCGCGCTGATGCTCGGCGGGCACGACCTGCTCGTGCTCGACGAGCCGACCAACCACCTGGACGTCGAAGCCGTGGACTGGCTGGCCAAGCACCTGCGCACGTTGCAGGACCGCGGCACGGCGATGCTCGTGGTCAGTCACGACCGGTGGTTCCTGGACGCCGTCTGCTCCCGGGTCTGGGAGGTGCACGACGGCGTGGTCGACGCGTACGACGGCGGCTACGCGGCGTACGTGCTGGCCCGTGCCGAGCGGTCCCGCCAGGCGTCCCAGATGGCCACCCGGCGGAAGAACCTGCTGCGCAAGGAGCTGGCCTGGCTGCGGCGCGGAGCCCCGGCCCGGACCTCGAAGCCGAAGTTCCGGATCGACGCGGCCACCGTGCTGATCGAGGACGAGCCGCCGCCGCGGGACCGGCTCGAGCTGGAGCGGTTCTCCGTGACCCGGCTCGGCAAGGACGTGTTCGACCTGACCGACGTGACCGTACGCATCCCGGATCGCACCCTGATCTCCGACCTCTCCTGGTCGATCGGACCGGGCGATCGGATCGGTCTGATCGGCATCAACGGGGCCGGCAAGACGACGCTGCTCCGGCTGCTGACCGGGGATCTGGCGCCGGACTCCGGCCGGGTCAAGCGTGGCCGCACGATCGACATCGGCCACCTGTCGCAGGCCATGAGTGAGCTGCCGGCCGGGGAGCGCGTGCTTGACCTGGTCAGCCGCGAACGACGGGTCACGCAGGTCGCGTCGGGGAAGGAGGTGACCGCGACCAGCCTGCTGGAGGACTTCGGCTTCACCGGCGAGCGGTTGACCACCCGGGTCGGCGACCTGTCCGGCGGAGAGCGCCGTCGGCTCCAGCTGCTGCGGCTGCTGATCGGCGAGCCGAACGTGCTGCTGCTGGACGAGCCCACCAACGATCTCGACATCGACACCCTGACCGTGGTGGAGGACTACCTCGACTCCTGGCCCGGCACCCTGATCGTGGTCAGCCACGACCGCTACTTCCTGGAGCGGGTGTGCGACGTCACGTACGCGCTGCTCGGTGACGGCAGCTGCGTGCTGCTGCCCGGCGGGGTCGACCAGTACCTCGATATCCGGCACGCCGCCGAGCGCGCCGGATCCGGGTCCTCGAGCGCCGCGGCCGCGGCGGGGGCGGATGGTGCCTCGGTCACCGACGCGCCCTCGCCGGCCGAGACCCGGCAGACCCGCAAGGACCTGGCCCGGATCGAGAGCCAGCTGGCCAAGCTGGACCGCCGGGTCACGAAGCTGCACGAGCAGATGGCCGAGACCGCCAGCGACTACGGCAAGCTGGCCGAGCTCCAGCAGCAGCTGACGGTGGCCACCACCGAGCAGACCGAGCTGGAAGACGCCTGGCTGGCCTCCGCCGAGACCCTCGACTGAGCCCGCCGACTCCGCGTTTTGTGCCGGGATCCACATCTATTGAGGTCCTTGCTCCAGAAAGCTGGGCCCGCGGAGCGCGCGGTAAGTTGGCGCGCATGAGCGTGCTCACCGTCGACTCCTTGCTCACCGCCCTCCCTGGCGGCGTCGTCGTCACCGATCCGGCCACGCTGGAGAACTACCGGTACGACTGGTCCCGCGACCCCGGCGCCGGTACGCCGCTCGCGGTGGTCCGCCCCACGGACGCGACCCAGGTGCAGACAGTGGTCCGCTGGTGCGCGGAGAACCGGGTGCCGATCGTGCCGCGCGGCGCCGGGACGAGCCTGTCCGGCGGATCCTCGGCGGTCACCGGTGGCATCGTGCTGTCGCTGGAGCGGATGCGCGCCATCGAGATCGACACCACCACCCGGGTCGCGGTGGTCGAACCCGGAGCGTTCAACGCCGAGGTCAAGGCGGCGGCGGCCGAGCACGGGCTCTGGTATCCCCCGGACCCGTCGTCGTACGAGATCTGCTCGATCGGTGGCAACGTGGCCACCAACGCGGGCGGTCTGTGCTGCGTCAAGTACGGCGTCACCACCGACTACGTGCTCGGGCTCGACGTCGTGCTGGCCGACGGTGAGCTGATCACTCTGGGCGGCAAGCGGATCAAGGACGTCGCCGGGCTCTCCCTGCTCAAGCTGTTCGTCGGTTCGGAGGGGACCCTCGGCATCATCACCAAGGCGGTCCTGCGGCTGCTACCTGCGCAGCCACCCAAGGCCACCCTGGTGGCCACGTTCCCCGATCCCGAGGCGGCCGCGCGCGCCGTGGTGGCCCTGGGCCTGGTCGCGCGTCCGTCGATGGTCGAGCTGATGGACAACGCGTCCATCAACATCGTCGAGGACTACCGGTCGATGGGTCTGGATCGCGAAGCCGGTGCGCTGCTCCTGGTCCAGTCCGATGCGGCGGGCGCCGCGTGCACCGCCGAGATCGCCCTGGCCGAGGAAGCCTGCCAGCGGAACGGGGCGACCGAGTGCTTCAGCACCGACGACGCCGAGGAGGGCGAGATGTTCGCCGAGGCCCGACGGATCTTCTTCCCGGCCGTAGAGGGACGCGGGGCCTTGATGCTGGAGGACGTCGGCGCCCCGGTCCCCCAGCTGCCGGCCCTGTTCGCCGGCATCGCCGCCATCGCCGCGCACCGGCAGGTGGACATCCCGGTGGTGGCGCACGCCGGAGACGGCAACACCCACCCGACCATCGTGTTCGACCCGGCCGACACCGCGGCCCGGGACCGGGCCGCCCTCGCGTTCACCGAGATCATGGAGCTCGCCCTGTCCCTGGGCGGCACCATCACCGGCGAGCACGGCATCGGCCGGCTGAAGAAGGAGCTGCTGCCCACCCAGCTGGGACCACGGGTGACACAGCTGAACCAGCAGGTGAAGCAGCTGTTCGACCCGGACAACCTCCTGAACCCGGGCGCCATCTACTGAATTGAATGGTCGCGACCGGCGCCGCCTTGTTGAACATTCCGTCATTCGACGGAGAACCGTGGCCGTAGGGTCGTGCATGCTCTAAAAAGCCGTCGACTGACGGAATGTTCGAGACCCCGAGACCCCGAGACCCCGAGACCCCGAGACCCCGAGACCCCGAGACCCGGGATCACGAGACCACGAGACCCGGTACGCCTACCTGCGGTTCACCACCACGGTCGTCGCCAGCAGGTCCTGCAGTCCTCGACGATCCGCACCGATGATCAACGGCGGCAGGGCTAAGCAGATCAGCGCCTGCCGCAGGGCCGCCCGCGGGAAACCGACCGGTTTGGTGTCCAACCGGACCACGGCGATCCGGCAGATGAGCTGGCCGAAGCTACCGCTGGCGACCGCGACCAGCAGGGTCGACTCCACGAAGAACGTGGCCAGGATCATCCACGCCTGCCAGCTGCTGCCGGTGAGCACCTCGGTGCCGAACAAGCCGACGGCGACGCCCATCGAGGCCGCCCAGTCCAGCAGCAGGGCCGCCACCCGGGCCCGCCAGCCGGCCAACGAGCCACGACCGGACTCCGGCAGCCCGAGCCGCTGCCCCGGATAGGGCTCGGCCGGGGTCACCGGCGCACCGTCCTTCGCCATCCCGCGAGGCTACCCGGCGCGAGCTCGGTGACCGCCTCACCGGAGCTCCTGCCTCGGTGGCCGTCATGCCGGCGGCACAGAACCGAAACAGCGCGGACATGTGGCCTCAGTAGGTTCGCCGGGTAGCCCGCCGTCGAGGTTCCGCCGGGGCATTCCCACCCGCACGCCCCCGACTTCATCGGACTCGGTCGCCAGCCCGCCCGAGCCCCGCACCCGAGGAGCACCATGAGTGGAAGCGCCACCCGGCACGACGCCGTCGAAGCCGTCACGTCGTACGAGATCCCGCACAAGGACTTCGCCGAGCCGCTCGGCCAGCTGTTCGGCAAGAACGTCTTCGACCTGTCCCGGATGAAGAGCCGGCTGCCCAAGAACGTCTACAACTCGGTGCTCGCCACGATCGAGAAGGGTGCCCCGCTCGATCCGTCGATCGCCGACTCCGTCGCCTCGGCCATGCGCGACTGGGCGCTGGAGAACGGTGCGTCGCACTACGCCCACGTCTTCTACCCGCTCACCGGTCTGACGGCGGAGAAGCACGACTCCTTCCTGGAGCCGGACGCGAACGGCAGCTCACTGGCCCAGTTCACCGGCAAGACCCTGACGCAGGGCGAGCCGGACGGCTCGAGCTTCCCCAACGGCGGCATCCGCAGCACCTTCGAGGCTCGCGGCTACACCGCATGGGACGTGACCAGCCCCGCGTACATCCTGGAGAACCCGAACGGGAACACCCTGTGCATCCCCACGGTGTTCATCTCCTGGACCGGTGAGGCGCTGGACAAGAAGACACCCCTGCTGCGCTCGCAGCAGGCGATGAGCGTGCAGGCAGCGCGGCTGCTGAAGCTGTTCGGCCACACCAACGTGGACACCGTGGTGTCCTTCGCCGGTGCCGAGCAGGAGTACTTCCTGATCGACGAGCACTTCTACTACGCCCGCCCGGACCTGATGAGCGCCGGCCGGACGCTGTTCGGGGCCAAGCCGGCCAAGGGCCAGCAGTTCGATGATCACTACTTCGGCGCCATCCCCGAGCGGGTGCTGGCCTTCATGATCGAGGTCGACCGGGAGCTGTTCAAGCAGGGCATCCTGGCCAAGACCCGGCACAACGAGGTCGCCCCCGGCCAGTTCGAGATCGCCCCGCTGTTCGAGAAGGCCAACCTGGCCCATGATCACCAGCAGCTGATGATGACCACCCTGAAGAAGGTGGCCGAGCGCTACGGGATGACCTGCCTGCTGCACGAGAAGCCCTTCAACGGGGTCAACGGCTCCGGCAAGCACGTCAACTTCTCGCTGGGCAACAGCAACCAGGGCAACCTGTTGAACCCCGGTGACACCCCGCACGAGAACGCCCAGTTCCTCACCTTCTGCGCGGCGATCATCCGCGGCGTCCACCTGTACGGGGGGCTGCTGCGCGCCGTGGTCGCCTCGGCCAGCAACGACTTCCGGCTCGGGGCCAACGAGGCGCCGCCCGCGATCATCTCGATCTTCCTCGGCGATCAGCTGATGGACGTCTACGACCAGATCGCCAAGGGCGGGGCGACCGGCTCCAAGAGCGGCGGCACCCTCGAGGTCGGCGTCGACACCCTGCCGAAGCTGAAGGCGGACCCGGGCGACCGCAACCGGACCAGCCCGTTCGCCTTCACCGGCAACCGCTTCGAGTTCCGGGCTCCGGGTTCGGGACAGTCGATCTCCGGTCCGATGGTCGCGATCAACGCGATCCTGGCCGACTCGCTGGACTTCATCTCCACCGAGATCGAGGCCAGTCTCGCCGAGGGGATCGACTTCAACGACGCGGTCCAGACGGTGCTGCAGGGCATCATCACCGACCACGGCGCGGCGATCTTCAACGGTGACGGGTACTCGGCGGCCTGGCAGGAGGAGGCGGCCCAGCGCGGGCTGAAGAACCTGCGTACCACGCCGGATGCGCTGCCCGAGCTCGCCGACCCGGCTGTGATCGCGATGCTCGACAAGTACAACGTGCTCAGCCCCCGCGAGCTGAACAGCCGGTACGAGGTCTACCTCGAGCAGTACATCCTCAGCGTGCACGTCGAAGCGGTGGAGACCGCCCGGGTGGGCAAGACCGCGATCCTGCCGGCGGCGCTGCGCTACCAGGCACTGCTCGCCGACAACGTGGCCAAGCTGACCGCCGTCGACATCCCGGCCGACCGGAGCATGCTCGACGCGGTCACCGCCGAGATCACCAAGCTGACGAGCGGGATCGCCGCACTCGAGTCGGCGCTGGCCCACGAGGCCGGCGACTCCTCGTCGCTGGAGCACGCCACGCAGGCCAAGGACGAGCTGATCCCGCCGATGGCCGACGTCCGCGCCGCCGCCGACGCGCTGGAAGAGCTGGTGGCCGACGACCTGTGGCCGTTGCCGACGTACCAGGAGATGCTGCACATCCTCTGATCCGTCGGGCGCCCTTTGTGGGTTGACCGGGTACGGGACAACGAGAACGGGTTTCTGCCAGCGGCGCGTGTCACACCAGTGAAACAAGCGCGCAACTCGGCGGAAACCCGTTCTCCGTATCTTCGCTTGAGCCGAGGGCGATAGGGTGGCGCGCGCCAGCGAGACCACAACGCGTACCTGGTCGTACGGTTCCAGCCGCACCTCGGGTACACCCACGATCACCGGAGGACAGATGTTCCAAAGCGCCGACGAGCTGTTGGCCTACATCAAGGACGAGGGCGTCGAGATCGTCGACGTCCGCTTCTGCGATCTGCCCGGCATGATGCAGCACTTCACGGTGCCGGCCGGTTCGTTCGACATGAGCGTCTTCGAGGACGGCCTCGCTTTCGACGGATCGTCGATCCGCGGCTTCCAGAAGATCCACGAGTCGGACATGGCCCTGCTGCCGGATCCGACCACGGCCTACCTGGACCCGTTCCGGGCCGCCAAGACCCTGTGTCTCAACTTCTTCGTGCACGACCCGCTGACCAAGGAGCCGTACAGCCGCGACCCGCGCAACATCGCGCGCAAGGCGGAGAACTACCTGGCCTCGACCGGCATCGGCGACACCGCCTTCTTCGCGCCCGAGGCCGAGTTCTACGTCTTCGACGACGTGCGCTTCGAGACCAAGCAGAACACCGGCTCGTACGCGATCGACTCCGTGGCCGGGGCCTGGAACACCGGGCGGGTCGAAGAGGGTGGCAACCGCGGTTACAAGGTCAAGTACAAGGGTGGCTACTTCCCGGTCCCGCCGGTGGACCACTTCGCCGACCTGCGCGACGTGATGACCCTGAACCTCGAGGCCGCGGGCCTGACCGTCGAGCGGTCCCACCACGAGGTCGGCACTGCCGGTCAGGCAGAGATCAACTACCGGTTCAGCACCATGCTGAGCGCCGGGGACGACCTGCAGAAGTTCAAGTACATCATCAAGAACACCGCCTGGGCCGCCGGCAAGACCGCGACCTTCATGCCGAAGCCGATCTTCGGTGACAACGGCTCCGGTATGCACGTGCACTCCTCGCTGTGGAAGGGCGGCGACCCCCTGTTCTACGACGAGGCCGGCTACGGCGGCCTGTCGGACCTGGCCCGCTGGTACATCGGCGGCATCCTGGCCCACGCCCCGGCGCTGCTCGCGTTCACCAACCCGAGCGTGAACTCGTTCCACCGCCTGGTGCCTGGCTTCGAGGCTCCGGTCAACCTGGTCTACAGCTCGCGCAACCGCTCGGCCGCCATGCGGATCCCGATCACCGGGACCAACCCGAAGGCCAAGCGGGTCGAGTTCCGCTGCCCGGACCCGTCGTCCAACCCGTACCTGGCGTTCGCGTCCCTGCTGCTCGCCGGCATCGACGGCATCCAGAACAAGACCGAGCCGCCGGCCCCGATCGACAAGGACCTCTACGAGCTGCCGCCGGAGGAGCACGCTAACGTGCCCACCGTCCCCGACAGCCTGGGCGGCGTGCTGGATGCGCTCGAGGCCGACCACGAGTTCCTGCTGCAGGGCGACGTGTTCACCCCTGACCTGATCGAGACCTGGGTCGAGCTGAAGCGGGCCGACATCGATGCGGTCCGGCTGCGCCCGACCCCGCACGAGTTCGAGATGTACTACGACTGCTGAGGAACTGAACACAGCTCTCGATTGATCGTACGGAAGCCCCGAGTCCTCACGGACTCGGGGCTTTCGTGACAAACGGGGGGCTCAATCGCCTCCAGGAGCGCGACACGCCGTACCGGGGACACTGAGCCGCAGGTCTGTCACGCCGTGATGACGCCAGCCCGGTCGACCAGCCGTTCCCGGGCCACACCGACCTTCAGTGCCTCAGCCAGGCGGGTCCGGGCCGGCTCGGTCAGGCGGTTCCCACCGAACAGCTTGTACGTCTGCCGGTACAGCTCGTCGGTGCCGATGCCCATCGCCCGACCGGCCACGTACGCCATCGCGTTGGCGATCTCCAGCAGCGCGATATCGGTCAACGGGCGCGCCTTGACGTCGGCAGAGACCCGGAACCCTGTCCAGTCCAGCGGATCGCGGGATGCCGGCCAGCAGAAGCCGTCCTCCCGGTCGCGACGCAGGTCGTCGGGCAGCAGCGCTCGCAGCTGGGCCAGCCGGTGATCGACGAGCCGAGTGCGGCCGTACGCCTTGACCAGCCGCCGACCCAACCGCTCCACGCTGATCGGACCCGACTCCTCGACGATCTGACGCATGACGTCCACCACCTCGCGGCGGGCCCGGGTGTCGTGGTCCAACCGCTCCAGCACCGAGGAGGGGTACGGACCGAGATCGCTCTCGACGTACGCCTCGAGCCCGGACGCTGTCGCCTCGGGCTCGGTGTTGCTTGTGACCGGCTCGGCAGGCTCCTCGTCCGACTCCGGCTCAGCGAGCTCCAGCTCGTGGTCCCCGGGGTCCAGCTCGGCGGGCTCGAGATCCGGCGGCTCGTTCGGCCCGTCCGCCGGCTGCTCGTACGTCTGCCACGAGGCCGACGACGACACCTCGCCGACCGTCCGGGGCACCTCCGCCGAGGCGACGGCCCGGTCCACCAGCTCGCGCACCACCCCCTCAGGGTCCGCCAACCAGGCGGGCAGCCAGACCCGAGCCACGGCGGGCCAGCCCATGATGGTCGACAAGACGCTGACCGGTGCTCCGTCCCGGTCCCCCGTCGTGGTGCGTGCCGCCCAGACCGGTCCGTCCAGCAGCACCGCCAGCGTCGCCAGCTCGCCGTGACCCGGTGCCGCCACCGCGAGGTCGATCCGGAACTCCGACAGCCCGACCTCGGTCTGCACCGTGCACCCGGCCGCGCGGAGTGCCTCGGCGATCTGCTCGGCGTGCCGGTCGATCGCCACCTCGCTCCGCACCCGGGCCGGCGCGCCGTTCTTGGCCTGCTCGAGGTAGCCGCGGAGGTGCTTGATGCCGACCGAGGACGTCTGCTCGACCCTGATGTCCTCCGGATCGAAGGAGCTGAACACCATCACCCGCCGCCGCGCCCGGGTGACGGCGACGTTCAGCCGCCGCTCCCCGCCGGACCGGTTCAGGGGGCCGAAGTTCAACGGCAGCACGCCGTTCGCGTCCACCGAGAAGCCGGTGGAGAAGATGATCACGTCCCGCTCGTCGCCCTGGACGTTCTCCAGGTTCTTCACGAACAAGCCGTCGTCCTTCTGCGCGAGGGCCTCGCGGAGACCGGAGACCTCGCTGTCCCACAGCATCGACTCGATCAGACCCCGTTGCTGGATGTTGAATGTCACCACGCCGATCGAGCGTTCCCGCTGCTGCCAGCGCCGCAGCACCTCCTCGACCACCGCGGCCGCCTCGACCGGGTTGGTCCGCAGGAGTCCCTTCTCGGTCCCCCGGGTCCCGCTGCGCAGGAAGGTCCCGTGCACCCGGGTGAAGCTGACGCCGGTGTCGTGCAGCTGCCCGGGGAACGCCGGGAAAGACGACAGCCGGTCCTCGTAGTACTGCGTGTTGGAGAAGCTGATCAAGCTCTCGTCCCGGCTGCGGTAGTGCCAGGACAACCAGAGCCGTGGCAGCCCGGACTGCACGCACTCCGACAGGATGCTCTCCTCGTCCGGTACGACGAGGAAGTCGGCGCTGTCGGTGTCCTCGCCCTCGTCGGTGCCGGGCTGGCCGAAGCTGTACGGCGGCATCTGCTGGGAGTCCCCGGCCACCACACAGGCGTCCGCCCGGCCCAGTGCCCCGATCGCGTCCGGCACCGTGATCTGGGACGCCTCGTCGAAGACCACCAGGTCGAAGTCCAGGGCTCCGGGAGCGATGAACCGGGCGAGCGAGTCGGGGCTCACCAGCACGCAGGGGGTGATCGCCGCGATCACCTCGCCGTACGTGCTGATCAGCGACCGCACGCTCAGACCACCACGGCTGCGTCCCACTTCCCGTTCCAGGGCGGCGACCTTGCCGAACAGCGCACCGGTGCCGAAGGGCCGGTCGTCGATCAGCGTCGCCGGGAGCACCGTGACCGACGCCGCTCGCACGGCCTCGGCCGCACCGAGAAAACGGCTGATGGACCGATCCTGGCCGCCCGCGTCGAAGGCCCGGAACCCGCCCGCGTCCCAGCGCTCGATCAGTGATCCCTCGGCCATGCCGCGCTCCAGTGCGGCCACCGCGTCGGGCCCGACGACCTGACCGCTGAGCAGCTGCCAGCGGGCTTCCGGCAGATCGGCGGCCAGCGGCTCCAGCGCCGTCGCCGCTCGCACCCATCGTCGGAGTGCCCCACCGTGCGGGCTGTCGGCAGCGCGCGCCGGGATACCCTCTCGCCACGCCTCGAGCAGACCCGCCGCCCCGTACGCCGCCTGGTCGAGCGGCCGGCTGCGGGTCGCGGTGAACACCTCCTCGAGCGCGGCCAGCGCATCGGTGAGCGTCCGCGTGGTCGCGGCCGCGAGCTCGGGCTCGTACCGACGCACCGCGATCGTCTGGGCGGACACGCGGGGGTCGAGCCGGCCGAGCGCGGCCACCAGCTCGTCGACGCCCGCGGTGGCCGCCGACAGCTGCGCCGTGCCTTCGTCGCTCAGCAGGTTCGCCTCCGACGGCAGCCAGCCGAGTCCGGGCAGTGCCTGCCAGCCGGCGAGCACGGTTCGGTGCTGCTCGGTCAGCGACGCCAGCGCCTCGACCAGGGCGGGCAGCTCCTTCGGCGCGATCTCCCGACCCGGGCGGAGATGGAGGAGCACCGGAGCGGCCGCGGTCAGGAGTCGACCCTTGCGGCCGAGGAAGAAGGAGTGCTCGGCGATCCGCAGGTCCTGTCGGACGGGGCCCAGATCGACGGCGAGGACGTCGGCGCTGAAGTCCGCGAGCACCTGTGCGGCCGCCCGTCGCCACGAGTCCGTGCGCACCGTCAGCTCGGCCCGAGCCGCCGCCCACCGCGCGCTACCGAGCTCGGCCAGCTCGTGCCCGGTGATCGGGGCGGCGAAGAGCCCGACCAGATCGCGCAGCTGCCACCAGGTGGCCGCACCCCGCAGCAGCTCGGCCGCTCCCGGGGTGACCTGGCCGAGGGCGAGCGTCGCGGCCGTGACCGCGGCGTCGGTTGCCGGCACCAGGGCGAGCACCGCGCCCGGTTCGATCGGGGTCTCACCCGGCCCGACGAACCCCCAGGCCCGGGCCACCTCAGGATCGAGAGCACCGAGATCGTCGGCGGCATCGGCCATGAGGCGCCGGAGCCGGGCGAGATCGAGACCGGCCCCGGTCGTGCCCCTGAGCCCTGTCTCTCCCGAGGCCGCGTCCTCGGTCAGCACGGCCGGTGGCACCGTCAACGTCGGTCCGGTCCCGCGGGCCAGGGCGGTGGCGCGCGCACTCCACAGGGACAGCCCGGCTCGGTTGGCCCGATGCAGCCGCTGCGCGTACCCGCGCAGCGCCGAGGCTGAGCCCTCGACCTCGCCGAGAGCTGCTCGATAGCCGTCGAGGTCCGGCCGGGCCCGCTGAGCGAGAGCCGTACGGATGCGGGCCCGCACCTCGACCGGGCGGGCGTTGTGGTCGTGCAGATCCAGGGCGTACGGCAGCAGGCCGATCTCACCCAGACGCTGCCGGACCACATCCAGCGCGGCGCCCTTCTCGGCGACGAACAGCACCCGGCGGCCCTGAGCGAGCTGGTCGGCCAGGATGTTGGTGATCGTCTGCGACTTGCCGGTGCCGGGCGGGCCTTCCAACACGAAGCTGTGACCGGCTCGGGCCGCCGCGATCGCCTGGGCCTGCGCTCCGTCAGCCGGGATCGGCGCCGTGGCCACGACCGCGTCCAGTGCGGCTACCGCCGCGGGCGCGTCCAGTGCGGCTACCGCCGCGGGCGCGTCCAGTGCGGCTACCGCCGCGGGCGCGTCCAGTGCGGCTACCGCCGCGGGCGCGTCCAGGGCGGCCACCGAGGCCGAGTCCTCGGACCGGGGCGAAGTGAGTTCGGCGAGCTCGGGCACCTCATCGACCTTGCCGTCCAGCAGCTGGCGCACCAGCGGCCGCTGCACGAACCGCTGCCAGTGCTCGTCCAGGTCGCGCCAGAGCAGGAAGCCGGTGAACCCCCCGATGATCAAGCGGGCTTCACTCTCGACCCGGAAGGCCAGCCCCGATGCGGCGATCGCCTCCCGGAACCTCCGTACGACCGCCTCGACGTCGATACCCTCGCCCTCGGCCCGCGCCGGCAGCTCGTCGAGACCCGGCGCAGTGAAGCCGAACTCGACGCGCAGCTTCTCCAGCAAGGACAGGTTGACCGTGACCGCACCCGTGGGGTCGGCAGCGAGCCGGTACGGCATCACCACCCCCTTGATGTCCACCGGCAGCAGCAGCAACGGCGCCGCCAGGGCGCGCTCCCCCAGCTGCCAGTCGAGCCGGCCGAGGGCCAGCATCAGCGGGTTCGCCCCGGTCTCCTCCCGGCCGGTACGGGCCCGGTAGCGCAGCCGGGCGAAGGCCCGATCATGATCGTCTCGAGCGTGCGCCGAGTAGATGGTGGCCTTGTTCGCCAGCATGGCGCGCTGGACGTCGGCCGGTAGCGCGTACGCATCCCGAGCGCCCTCGCTGACCACCGCGCCGGTGAGGTCGTCGACGGCGCGGACCGAGACGGTCCGGCCGTCCTGCAGCTGGTTCGCCAGCATGCCCAGGTGCTCGGGCGGCAACAGCAGTGGCACCTGCGTCATCGGCTGCCGCAGATTGAGCAGCTTGTTGCGCAGGGTCAGGTCCAGCAGGGCGTTCTTCCACGCCTGGACCCGTGGTGGCGCCGGCTCGGTCGGCGCCCGCGGCGGCACGTGCGCCGGCGGGGCTGCGGCATCGCCAGTGCCGGTTCTCGCCTGCTCGGTCGGTAGGGCCGGCACGTACTCGATCACCTCGACGACACCGTCGGCCCGCTCGCGCCGAGCCGGCAGCGGGTAGACCCGGAGCATCCTCGCCATCCCGACGTCGACCACGCCCAGCAGCTCAGCGGCCCCACCGAGGAAGTAGGCGTCGCGCGGCGCCTGCCGGGCCCGTCGGACGAGATCGCGCGGTGGGCGGCGTTCCCTGGTCACCAGGGTCGTCTCCAGGACCCCCATCAGCTCCAGGTCCACCGCGTTCGCCGGCACCGCGATCTGGGTGCTCGCCGCGTCGGGCAGACCCCGCTCCGGCTCCCGCCAGTAGCCCAGGAAGGCGTGCCCGTACGCGATCCAGAGGACCGGGGTGATGCCCACGTGCTCCAGGGCCGCGGCGAGCAGCAGCGTGGTGTCCAGACACGTCCCGACCCGGTCGGTGAGCACGTCCCCGGGGTTGCGGACTTTCTGGCCGTACCCCCAGCTGGCCGGTGGCTGGGCGTAGAAGATCTCCCGGTCGTGCACGGCGGTGAACACGGCGCCGACGATCTCGTCGATCCGTTCCGGCGTGGCGTGGCTGACGGCCAGCGAGCCGCTGCCGGTCATCGTGGCCAGGATCTGGGCGGCCTCGGAGACCAGCGGGGGCAGCGCCGGGTGGTTGGGCTGGACGAAGGCGGCCAGCAGCTCCAGCGACAGCACCGGGGCGGCCGGGTCGAGGTTCCACTGACGGGCGGCCTGCACCCGGATCGGGTGGTGGGTGCCACCGGCCGGCTCCCCGGCCACCGTCACCTCGACCACGATCTCGGCGCTGGTCTCCTCCTCCACCCCGGACAGGTAGCCCGGGTCCAGCCGTAGGGCCGGCTGATCCACGACCAGCGGGTGACCGGCTTCCACCCGCTCGACCGGGTGCTGCCAGGGACGGCTCAGCGTGGTGCCGAAGGCGTCGACCACCCGGGCCGTGATCAGCACGTCGGCGAGCGTCGTCGAGGACGAGACGACCAACCGGTGCAGGAACGGCAGCCCGTTGTGGGCCATCGCGTGGTTCGCCACTGGCGCGGCCAGCACCTCCACGGTCAGCTCGGTCGGCACCCGGCCCACCCTAATGTCAGGCGGAGACACCGCTGGGTGGCTCGCCTGCGACGTCGGCGTTAGCCTGAGCCCGTGCGGCCGACCCCTCCCGATCCGCGACGCGTCGCCCCACTGACCCATCCGCGGCGCACGCCCCTGGCCCACCCGCGACGCGTCGCGATGATCAGCCTGCACACGTCCCCGCTGGCCACGCCGGGCGTCGGCGACGCCGGCGGCCTGAACGTGTACGTCGCGGAGCTGGCCAAGCGGCTGGGCGAGCGCGGACTCGGCGTCGACGTGTTCACCCGCCGTGGCGACGCGGAAGTCCCCGACGTCGTGCACATCAACGAGTACGCCCGGGTGATCCAGCTGACGGCCGGGCCGGTGGCCGACGTCGCCAAGGAGGATCTACCGGCGTACCTCGACGACTTCGCCGCCGCGATGGAACCGTACGTCGGTGATCACCAGGTGCTGCACTCCCACTACTGGCTGTCCGGGATGGTCGCCCGGACGCTGCGCGAACGGCACCGGATCCCGATGGTGCACACCATGCACACGATGGCCCGGGTGAAGAACGAGCTGCGCGGCGACGGGCACGCGACCGAGCCCGACGTGCGGGAGCGCGGTGAGGCCGAGATCGTCGCCGCGGCGGACATCCTCACGGCCAACACCAGCGACGAGGCCGCCGAGCTGCGACGCCACTACGGAGCCCGTCCCGAGCAGATCGCGGTGGTGCCGCCGGGCGTCGATCTGCATACCTTCCATCCCTGCGACCAGCCCAAGTCCCGGGCCCAGCTCGGCGTGGCCCAGGACGCCGAGGTGATCTTGTTCGTGGGCCGGATCCAACCGCTCAAGGCTCCGGACGTGTTGATCAAGGCCACCGCCCTGCTGGTGGCCGCGCACCCCGAACGCCGGCAGCGTCTGCGGCTGATCATCATCGGCAGTCCCAGCGGGCCGGAGGCGGCGTGGGCGAAGTCCCTCCCCGGGTTGGCCGAGGACCTCGGGATCGCCGACGTGGTGGAGTTCCGGCCGCACTCCCCCCGGGCCGACCTGTTCCGCTGGTACTGCGTCTCCGACGTCGTCGGGGTGCCGTCCCACAACGAGTCGTTCGGCCTGGTCGCCCTGGAAGCCCAGGCCTGTGGCCGTCCGGTGGTGGCCACCGACGTCGGCGGCCTGCGCCACGCCGTCGACGACGGTGCCACCGGTCTGCTGGTGCCCGGTCACGACCCGGCCGAGTGGGCCACCGCGCTCAGCTCGATCCTGGACGACCCGGAAGGTTCCCAGTGGCTCGGCGCGACCGCAGCGGTCCATGCGGCGACCTTCAGCTGGTCCAACACGGCCGCCTCGACGCTGCGGGCGTACGGCGCGGCCCAGCGGGCCTACCAGCTCTCCGAGTCAGACTCGGTGGCGGCCCCGGCAACCACCGACGCTGACACGTCGGCGTCGGGCTAGGAGCTGGCGTCGGCGGCCGTGAGCGGCTCGGCGATGTCCTCCAGCGACTTGTTCTCCGCGTCGACGCCCAGGAACGCGGCCACGATCCCGCCGATGATCATCAGGGCGGCCCCGATGAAGTAGCCGGGAGCGATCCCGGTGATGTCACCGGACTCCGCGGCGTTGCCGATCAGGGTGCCGAACAGCAGCGGTCCGGTGATGCCACCGACGGCGGTCCCGATCGCATAGAAGAAGGCGATGCACAGCGCCCGGGTCTCCATCGGGAAGATCTCGCTCGCGGTCAGGTACGCGGAGCTGGCCCCGGCGGAGGCGAAGAAGAAGACGATCGAGCCGGCCAGAGTGAGCAACCCGGCCGACAGCCCGCCGAGCAGCAGCCCCGTGATCGCGAGCAGGATCCCGGAGATCAGATACGTCCCGGCGATCATCTTGCGACGGCCGAGCGTGTCGAACAGACGGCTCAGCAGCAGGGCGCCGATGAAGTTGCTGATCGCGAAGATCGCGATGTAGCCGCCGGTCCGTTCCACCCCGAGGAACGTGGTGAGCGTGTCTCCGTAGGTGAAGAAGAACGCGTTGTACAAGAAGGCCTGACCGACGAAGAGCGAGAAGCACAGCACCGTACGCCGCGGGTAGAGAGTGAACACCGTCCGGGCGATCTCAGCCATGCCGATGGTGCGTCGCTGCCGGATCGTGATGGTGTCCTGCACCGGTTCGAGCTCGACGTGGTCCTCCTCGGCCACCCGCTTCTCGATGCCGGCCACGATCGTCTCGGCCTCCTCGTCGCGACCGTGGATGAACAGCCAGCGCGGGCTCTCCGGCACGTGCCGACGGACGACCAAGATCATGATCGCCAGGATCCCGCCGAGGCCGAAGGCGAGCCGCCAGCCGATCTCCGGGTTCACCAGCGTGGGATCCAGCAGCGGCAGGGTGAGCAACGCACCACCCGCGGCACCCAGCCAGTAGGAGCCGTTGATCACCACGTCGATCCGACCGCGATACAGCTTGGGGATGAGCTCGTCGATCGCGGAGTTGATCGCCGCGTACTCACCACCGATGCCCGTCCCGGTGAAGAACCGGCAGACCAGGTACCAGGTGGGGTTCATCGAGAAGGCGGTCAGCACCGTGGCCACGGTGTAGACACCCAGCGTGATCAAGAACAGCTTCTTGCGGCCGAACCTGTCGGTGAGCTGACCGAAGAACAGCGCGCCGATGCAGGCACCGGCGACGTAGACCGCGCCGGCCAGGCCGATCTGGGCGCTGGTCAGTCCCAGGCCCGTGTCGGTCGACTTGAGGGCCTCCGACATCGACCCGACGATCGTCACCTCGAGCCCGTCGAGGATCCAGACGGCGCCGAGTCCGATCACGATCATCCAGTGGAAGCGAGACCACGGGAGACGATCGAGGCGGGCCGGGATGTCGGTGCTGATGGTGCCGGTCTGGACGTCGGACGACATGGAACCTCCGAGGGGGGCAGGGACGCCGGGTAGGTGCCGGGCCCGCCGACCGACGTCCTGCACGCTACGCCTCCGACCGACTCTTCAGCCGCTGTGGTGGCTCGAAACGCCGACGACGCTGACAGGTGGACCGATCCGGGTCACCATGGCGGGGTGTCTCTGTGGCGGCGTACGGGCGTGCTGGTGACGGCAGCGGTCGGCGCCGTCCTCTCGGTCGGGTGCACCGCCGCCGGGGTGTCGCCGCAGGCCTGCACGGAGATCGGGTCGCCGGCCGGTGTCTCGGTGACGGTCGTGCCGGGGTCCACCACGGTCGGTGAGACCTGTGACTCCGACCCGGACGCGAGCTGCTCGGCGTCGTCGTCACCCGACGGCACGATGGTCGGCTTCGTCGACGTTCCCAGCCTGGCGATCGGTGACGTACGGATCCGCGGCGAGCGAGGAGCCGGCTCGAGCAGCACCCAGCTCTCCGAGGTCACGGGGGCAGGCCTGCGCTGATACCTCAGTGCGGTCGCTGATCACCCTCGGTGAGTCCCCAGAAGACCCGCTCGACCACGGCATGGGCCCGCCGAGTGACCCGGCGGTAGTCGGCCAGCAGGTGCGAGGACTCCCCCGGCCCGTAGCCCATCAGCTCGGCCAGCGCGGCCAGCTCCCGGTTGTCGCTGGGCAACGAGTCCGAGCCCCGACCGCGCACCAGCATGATCTGGTTCCTGATCTTGCTGGCCAACAACCAGGCCGCCTCCAGGTGGCCGGCGTCCTGGGCGTCCATCAGACCCGCCTGCTGGGCCACCCGCAGCGCCTCGATGGTGCGTGAGGTCCGCAGGGCGGGCACCGCGTGCGCGTGCTCCAGCTGGAGCATCTGCACCGTCCACTCGATGTCGGCCAGGCCGCCGGGGCCGAGCTTGGTGTGCTTGGCCGGGTTGGCCCCGCGCGGCAACCGCTCGGCGTCCACCCGAGCCTTGAGGCGACGGATCTCGTGCACCTGGGCGGGCGTCAGACCACCCTCGGGCCACCGCTTGGCGTCGATCAGCTCCATCAGCGCGGCCGCGAGCGGTCGGTTGCCGGCCATCCCATCGGCGCGCACCAGGGCCTGCATCTCCCAGGTGGACGACCAGCGGCTGTAGTAGTTGCGGTACGCCGACAGCGTCCGGATCAGGGCCCCGCCCTTGCCCTCGGGCCGCAGGTCCGCGTCGAGACTCAGCGGCGGGTCCGCGCTCGGACGGGTGAGCAGCCGGCGGAGCTCGGAGATCACCGTGCCGGCGATCTTGGTGCGATCGGGTGCTCCCGGCTCGCTGTCCTCCATCACGAACATGGCGTCGGCGTCGGAGGCGTACGACAGCTCGCGCCCGCCCCAGCGGCCCATCCCGATCACCGCGATCTCCGGCACCTCGGACGCGTCCGAGGCCCGCCGCGCGATCTCCAGGGTGGTGTCGATGGTCGCCGACGCCAGCTCGGACAGCGCGTCACCCACGACCAGGACGTCGCTCATCCCCAACAGGTCGCCGGCCGCGATCCGGAACAGCTCGCGGCGGCGGATGCCGCGGACGGACTCCACGGCCTTGACCGGGTCGCTGTGGCGTCCCGCCGCCGCCTGCATCTCCGCACCCAGGTCGGCCTGCGACTTGGGCACCAGCTCGGCGTCGTCGGCCAGCATCTGCATGGTCTGCGGCGCTCGCTGCAGGAGCGCCACCGCGTACCGGCTCGAGGCGAGGATCCGGGCCAACCGCTCGGCCATCATGCCCTCGTCGCGCAGAGCGCGGAGATACCACGGGGTGCTGCCGAGGGTGTCGGAGACCTGGCGGAACGCGAGCAGACCGTGGTCGGGGCTCGGCGCCGTGGCGAACCAGCCGAGCATCGCCGGCAGCAGCTGCCGTTGGATCTCGGCCTGCCGGGTGACTCCGTGGCTGAGGGCCGCAATGTGCCGGAGGGCGGCCTTGGGGTCGGCGTAACCGAGGGCCTTCAGCCGGTCCTGCGCCGAGGACTCGGTCAGCCGCAGGTCCCGGGTGGGGATCCGGGCGACCGCGTCCAGCAGCGGGGAGTAGAACAGCCGCTCGTGCAGCCGGCGGACCTTCTGGCCGGAGTGCTTCCAGATCGCCCGAACCTGCTCGGCCGGCTGGGCGTACCCGAGCGAGCGTCCGAGGCGACGCAGGTCGCCCTCGTTGTCGGGCAGCACGTGCGTGCGCCGCAGGTGGAACAGCTGGATGCGGTGCTCCAGCGTCCGCATGAACTGGTACGCCAGACCGAAGCCCTTGCCGTCGTCGCGACCCACGTACCCGTTGTCGATCAGGGCCTTCAACGCGTCGAGGGTGGCGCGATCCCGCAGCCGCTCGTCGACCCGGCCGTGCACGAGCTGCAGCAGCTGGACGGAGAACTCCACGTCCCGCAGCCCACCGGCCCCCAGCTTGATCTCACGCCCGGCGTCACGCGCCGGGATGTGGGCGATCACCCGCTTGCGCATCGCCTGCGTGTCGGCGACGAAGTTGTCCCGCTCCGCGGCTCGCCACACCATCGGTGCCACCATGTCCACGAAGTCCTGGGCCAGGGCCAGATCGCCGGCACTGGGTCGGGACTTGAGCATGGCCTGGAACTCCCAGGTCTTCGCCCAGCGCTCGTAGTAGGTGCGATGGCTGGACAGCGTCCGGACGAGCTGGCCGGCCTTCCCCTCCGGCCGCAGCGCGGAGTCCACCTCCCAGATGGTCCCGGCCGCGGTGAACGCCGAGCACACCCGGGTCAGCTCGGCGGCCATCCGGGTCGCCACGCTGACCGCCTGCTCGCTGGTGATCACCGGAGCGCCGTCGTCGTCCAGCACGGGTTCGGCGACGAACAGCACGTCGACGTCACTGACGTAGTTGAGCTCCTGGGCCCCGCACTTGCCGAGACCGACGACGGCCAGGCGAGTCTTCAGCCCGTTCGGACCGACCTTGGCGCGCCCCATCGCCAACGCCGCCTCGAGGGTGGCATCGGCCAGGTCCGACAGCGCCGAGGCCACCAGCGGCATCACCTCGATCGGCTCCGGGTCACACACGTCCCAGGCCGCGATCCGGAGCAGGTGCCCACGGTAGGTGAGCCGCAGCCCGTCGCCGACGGGATCGGTCGCCACCGGCATCGGGTCGTCGGGATCGGCGCCCACCGACCTGAGCAGCTCGGCCCGGATGCCCTCGGCGGTGAGCGGTGCCACCGACCCGTCGAGCCAGTCGAGGTGATCCGGGTGCGCGATCAGGTGCCGACCGAGCGACTCGCTGTTGCCCAGCACGCCGACCAGGTGCCGGGCCAGATCTCCGGGGCCGGCCAGCCGGTCCATCAGATCGGGCATCACCTCGGCGAGGCGGTCCAGGCCGGTCAACGCGAGATCGGGATCGGCGGCGTCGGCGACCAGGTCCAGCAGGTACTCCCGGTCGGCCTCCCACTCCGACAGGATCCGTACGGCGGCCGCGGCGTCGTTGAAGCCGCGCCTGGCCAGTACGCCCTGGGTGGTCTCGATCCGGCTCACGGGACCTGATGTTACTTGTGTGTAACCGCCGGACCCGGGGACATCCGTGCGTACGCCAAGATGGTTCGGTGCGTAGCCGAGCCACCGCCGCCGAGTCCCTGATCGAGCAGAGCCGCGCCCTGCTCGTCTGGTTGTCCGAGCTGCCCGAGGACGCCTACCCGCGACCGACGGTGCTGGCCGACTGGGACGTACGGATGCTGGTCGCCCACCTGGTGCTGGTCGAGCGCGGCACGGTGCGGGTGCTGGGGCTGCCGAGCCCGGAGAAGCCGCTGGCGCCGTACGCCTTCGTCGCGCGCTACCGGCCGAGCGTCGAGGCCATCGCCGCGTCGACGGCGGAGACCGCCGGCGATCACTCCGGGCCGGAGCTCGTGGTGGCTCTGGGTGAAGCCATCGCGGCGGTCGAGGCCGCCCTGACCGAGTCCCATCCTCCGGTCGTCCGGGCACCCCGTGGGCCGTTCCGGGCCGACGACTGGATCGAGACGCGGATCATCGAGCTGGTCGTGCACGCCGACGACCTCAACCGGACCTTTCCCGAGCGCACGCCGATCCCCGTGGTCCGCTCGGCACTGGGCCGGACGATGCGCGCCCTCGCCCAGATGCTGGCCGACGCCCACCCGGGCCGATCGGTGGAGGTCCGCATCCCGCCGTACGCGGCCGTTCAGTGCGGTCTGGGCGATCCCGGCCCGACCCACACCCGCGGCACCCCGCCCAACGTGGTGGAGACCGACGCCCTCACCTTCCTGCGGCTGGCCACCGGACGGCAGTCCTGGAGCGACGCCGTCGCGGCCGGAAAGGTCCATGCCTCAGGCCTTCGCGCCGACCTCTCCAGCGCACTACCCCTGTTGTCCTGAGTTAGGTGGTGATCCGTCACCGATGTCGGTGACGGATCCCCACTCAACGCGGGAGGCTCACAACACCGGCAGGAGCTTCTGCAGCTCCATCGGGGTCACCTGACGGCGGTACTCGTCGAACTCGGCCCGCTTGTTCCGCAGGAAGAAGTCGAACACGTGGTCGCCCAGGGTCTCGGCCACCAGGTCGGAGCGCTCCATGATCCGGATCGCCTCGTCCAGGTTGCGCGGCAGCGGTTCGATACCGAGCGCCTGACGCTCCCGCTCGGTCAGACTCCAGACGTCGTCCTCGGCCCCCTCGGGCAGCTCGTACTCCCCCTCGATCCCGGCCAGACCGGCGGCCAGCATCAGGGCGAAGGCCAGGTACGGGTTCGCCGCGGAGTCGATCGAGCGCAGCTCCACCCGGGCCGAGGACCCCTTGTTCGGCTTGTACATCGGCACCCGCACCAGCGCCGAGCGGTTGTTGCGGCCCCAGCAGATGTAGCTCGGCGCCTCGCCGCCGCCGACCAGTCGCTTGTAGGAGTTCACCCACTGGTTGGTCACAGCGGTGATCTCGGCGGCGTGCCGCAGCAGTCCGGCGATGAAGTAGCGGGCCACCTTGCTCAGGTGGTACTCGGCGCTGGCGTCGTAGAACGCGTTGTTGTCACCCTCGAACAGCGACATGTGGGTGTGCATCCCCGACCCCGCCTGGTCGCTGAACGGCTTGGGCATGAACGAGGCGTTGATGCCCTGGGACAGCGCCACCTCCTTCACGACCACCCGGAACGTCATCAGGTTGTCGGCGGTGGACAGCGCGTCGGCGTACCGGAGGTCGATCTCCTGCTGGCCCGGCGCGCCCTCGTGATGGGAGAACTCCACCGAGATGCCCATCTGCTCGAGCATGGTGATCGCCTTGCGACGGAAGTCGCTGCCGGTGCTCTGCGGTGTGTGGTCGAAGTAGCCCGAGGAGTCCACCGGGGTCGGCGAGACGCCCGGCACCAGCGGGTCCTTGAACAGGAAGAACTCGACTTCGGGATGGGTGTAGAAGGTGAAACCCAGGTCGGCGGCCTTCTTCAGGGTGCGCTTCAGGACGTACCGCGGGTCGGCGTAGGACGGGGAACCGTCGGGCATGGCGATGTCGCAGAACATCCGGGCCGTCGCCGGGCTCGAGTCGCGCCACGGCAGCACCTGGAAGGTGGAGGGATCGGGCCGCAGCACCATGTCGGACTCGTAGACCCGGGCGAAGCCCTCGATGGCCGAGCCGTCGAAGCCCAGCCCCTCGGAGAAGGCGCCCTCCAGCTCGGCGGGCGCGATGGCCACTGACTTCAAGAACCCCAGGACGTCGGTGAACCACATCCGGACGAACCGGACATCCCGTTCCTCGATGGCCCGCAACACGAACTCGGTCTGCTTGTCCACGGCGTCAGTCTGCCGTCTGCCGGTCGCCGCCGCGTACGGAGGTGCCCCGTGTCTCGCGGTCGTGACGCCGGACACCGGCTCGCGGGGTCACCAGCAGATGAACCTCGCGCCGTTAACCTGAGTCAATGTCGCTGCCCGGGTGGTATCCCGATCCCGCCGGGACCCCGAACCGCTTCCGCTACTGGGACGGCCGGGCGTGGTCGTCCGACACCACCGACAACCCTGCGACCACGCCTGCCGGTGCCGGGGATTCGGGCGGTACGGGCGGTACGGGTGATTCCGGCGGTCCGGGTTCACCGCCGCCGAAGCAGGGCCGGCACCGTTTCGGGCCGCTGATCCTCGCGCTGGCCGCCCTGGTCGTGCTGGTGCTGGTCGGCGTCCTCGTCGTACGGGGCCTGTTCGCCGACCGCCCCATCGTCGACCCGGGTCCGCTGCCGTCCTCGACCGTGTCCGGCTGGGACGACAGCAGTCCGACCACCGAACCGGAGACGCCGACCCCGACCCCGTCCGTGTCGCAGCCGACCCCCACGCCCACATCGACCCCCACCCCGACTCCCAGCGAGGAGCTGCCGCTGCAGCCCTGCCCGGAGGGTCAGCCCACGGCTCGGCAGGACCATCCCACCGACGGCCGGATCCACGGTGGTGGGCTCTCGTTCCCGGAGGCCAAGGGCTGGAACGACACGTCGGGATCGTCGTTCAGCTGGGCTTACGACGTGGGTGAGCAGATGAAGCTGGCCGAGTCCCCGAGCTGGTACGCGAACCTGGCCGTCGGCGCGCTGTTCACCGGAGACGGGTTCGACGAGCCGCGCCGCGCTGCGGAGCTCGTCATGCAGTGCGTGATCACCTCCGGGCTCTACCCCTACTTCACCGATCGAGTGGACACCTGGACCAAAGCGGTCACGGTGGATGGGAAGCCTGCCTGGTCGATCCGGGCCGACATCGAAGTGGACGACCCGGACCTGAGGACGAAGGGCGACACGGTTGAGGTGATCGTGGTCGACACCGGCTCCCCCGAGTCGCTGTCGATGTTCATCGGTGCCGTCGACATCGGCGATCAGTCGCTGGCGAGGACGATGGACTCCACCATCAAGAACCTGCGGGTGGAGTGAGCGTCAGGTACCTGTCCCGCAGCTCCTCCTGGTCCTGCGCGTCGATGCCCAGTCCGTCGGCGAAGTAGCCCTCGATCGTCCCGTACTGCTCGTGCACGGCCCCGAACGCCCGTTCCAGATAGGCCGGGTCCACGCCGAGCACCGGTCGTAGCTGGGCGGGTTCGCCACCGGCCCGGGCGAACGCGGTGAAGATCGGCTCCAGGGCTGGGATCAGCTGGTCGTTGGTCAGCAGGTACTCGCGGTAGACGTCTTCGGTCGGTACGCCCAGCAATGTCAGCAACGAGGCGGCCGCCCACCCGGTCCGGTCCTTGCCGGTCGTGCAGTGGAACAAGGCCGGTGTCGGGTGATCGCCGAGCAGACCGCGGTAGAACCGCTGATACGAGCTCAACGCGCTCGGCAGGGTCACGAGCTGGTGGTAGCTGCCCTCCATCAGGTCCCGCACGCCCCGGCCACCGAGCTCGGAACGGGCAGCCGCGAGCATCGCGGGGTCGGACAGCACCTTGGTCAGGTTGCCGGGGACCGTGTGCGGGGCGTCGGCGAGCACATCAAGTGCCACCTGCTGGACGCCGTCCAGCTCGACATCGGGTTCGGTGGTGCGTTCCGCCACCGACCGGAAGTCGTAGACCGTGGTCACTCCCAGAGCCTCCAGGCCCGACCGGTCCGCCGCGGACAGCTTGTTCAGATCGGTCGACCGGAACAGCAGCCCGTAGGCGACCTGTCTGCCATCGGCCGTGCGCCAGCCACCGAGATCCCGGAGATTGGGCAGCGTCGCCAGCGGAATCGAGGAACCCGGTACGGAGTCGGTATCGGTCACGTGGACATGCTGCCAGCGCCGGCCCCGCACCCGCCCTCGACTGAGGTCGAGGACGGGTCGAGGATCGGGTCAGGCGTCCTTGTTCACGGGGGTGTCCGGGTCGTCGCCGGCCGGAGCAGGGCCGTGCGGTTCGACGCCCGGGCCGTTGACCAGGTCGGCGATGGCGTCGCCCACGGACTTGTCCACGTTGCGCCAGTAGGTGAAGACCCGCTCGGCGATGTCGGGACGCACGGTGCCCAGGGTCGAGGCGACGGTCTCGACCAACCGATCGCGTTCGGCTTGATCCATCACCTGGTTGACCAGAGCGTTCGCCTGGCTGAAGTCGTCGTCCTCGGGTCGCAGCGTGTACGCCGTCCGGACCATGTCACCGTCACTCTCCCAGCTGTGACCGGAGAACAGGTCGGCGTGCACGGCCGGACCTCCCTCGGTGTTGGGCGAGTAGACCGGCTGGCCCGGATTGAACTCGTAGCGCATCGGTCCGTCGAACTCGTACGAGTTCACCGGCACCTTCGGTCGGTTCACCGGCAGCTGCAGGTAGTTCGGGCCGATCCGGTAGCGATGCGTGTCGGCGTACGCGAAAACGCGACCGAGCAGCATCTTGTCCGGGCTGAAGCCGATCCCCGGCACGACCGCACTGGGCTCGAAGGCGGCCTGCTCGATCTGGGCGAAGAAGTTCTCGGGGTTCCGGTTCAGCGTCATCGTGCCGACCTTGATCAACGGGTAGTCCTCGTGCGACCAGACCTTGGTCAGGTCGAACGGGTTCACCGGGTACGTCTTCGCGTCCTCGTACGGCATCACCTGCACCGACAGCGTCCAGGACGGGAAGTCGCCGTCCTTGATCGCGTTGAACAGGTCTCGACGATGCGCATCGGGGTCGGTGGCCGCGGTCAGCGCCGCCTCGTCGTTGGTCAGGTTGTGCACGCCCTGGGCGCTGTGGAAGTGGTACTTCACCCAGGACCGCTCGCCGGCCGCGTTCACCCACAGGTAGGTGTGCGACCCGTAGCCGTTCATCTCCCGCCAGGACCGCGGGATGCCGCGGTCGCCCATCAGGTAGGTGACCTGGTGGGCCGACTCCGGCTGCAGGGTCCAGAAGTCCCAGCGCATGTCCCAGTCCTGCAGGCCCGAGTCCGGCAACCGCTTCTGGCTGCGGATGAAGTGCGGGAACTTCATGGTGTCGCGGACGAAGAAGATCGGGGTGTTGTTGCCGACGAGGTCGTAGTTGCCCTCGGTCGTGTAGAACTTCAGCGAGAAGCCGCGCGGATCGCGCACCGTGTCGGCCGAACCCTGCTCGCCCGCCACGGTGGAGAACCGGGCCAGCATCTCGGTCTTGGCTCCCGGCTGGAGGAAGGCCGCCTTGGTGTACGCGCTGACGTCCTCGGTGGTCTCGAAGACGCCGAACGCACCGCCGCCCTTGGCGTGCACGTTGCGCTCCGGCACCCGTTCCCGGTTGAAGTGCGCCATCTGGCCCAGGAAGTGGAAGTCGTGCAGCAGGATCGGTCCGTCGGAGCCGACGGTCAGCGAGAACTGGTCGCTGGGCGCCGGGGCCCCGTTGTCGGTGGTGGAGACGACAGGCGAGAGGTCGCCGTCACGGGTGGTC
Source organism: uncultured Actinomycetota bacterium (assembly GCA_963696135.1). Taxonomy (GTDB): domain Bacteria; phylum Actinomycetota; class Actinomycetes; order Propionibacteriales; family Propionibacteriaceae; genus Microlunatus. The sequence continues at coordinate 534,830 of CAVOJH010000021.1, read as the reverse complement.
GCTCTGACCTCGGTCATGAACTACTCCTTCAGTGGGGGTTGCTGGGAGCTGGTCTGTCCGCCGGTCGTGAAGATGAAGTTGTGGGGTTGCCGATCGAGAGTGTCTCAGGTGGCCGCTCGGGCGCTGACACAGGTCGGACAGGTCCCCCAGTAGGTGACCTCGGCCTCCTCCACCAGGTACCCGTGGGTGTCGTCGGGGACGGCGCACGGCATCGACCCGACCGCGCACGGCACGTCGGTCACCGTGCCGCAGGTACGACAGACCAGGTGGTGGTGGTTGTCGCCGGTGGCCACCTCGAACTTCATGGCCGAGCCCGCCGGCTCGAACCGCCGCAGGATGTGGTGCTCGGTCAACGTGTTCAGCGCGTCGTAGATCGCCTGCGTCGAGACCGCGCCGATGCCGCTGCGTACCCGCTCGGCCACCTGGTCGGCACTGAGGTGGGGATCAGTGTGGACGACGTCGAGGACCGCGAGTCGCGGTTGGGTCACCCGCAGGCCGACCGCCCGGAGCCGCTCGGCCCAGCTGAGCGCTTGCACTGCGGTGGTCATCTCCCTAGCGAACCACGTTTTCTGGAATCGTTCAACTAAAGCCCACCCCATCACCACTCCGCGCGGGTTCGAGCACGCGCGGAGTGGGATGAGGGGCCGGGTCAAGCCTTGGCGACCAGCTGGCCGAGGCGGGTCCAGGTCTCGACCACGGTGTCGGGATTGAGGGACATGCTGTCGATGCCTTCCTCCAGCAGCCACTCGGCCAGGTCGGCGTGGTCGCTGGGACCCTGGCCGCAGATGCCGACGTACTTGCCGCGGGCCTTGCAGGCCCGGATCGCGGCGCTGATCATGAACTTCACGGCCGGGTCGCGCTCGTCGAAGGACGCCGCGATCAAGCTGGAGTCACGATCCAGACCCAGGGTGAGCTGGGTCATGTCGTTCGAACCGATCGAGAACCCGTCGAAGTGGTCCAGGAACTGATCCGCGATGACCGCGTTCGACGGCAGCTCGCACATCATGATCACCTCGAGCCCGTTCTCCCCGCGCACCAGACCGTGGGTGGCCAGCAGGTCGATCACGCCCTTCGCCTCGGCCAGGGTCCGCACGAACGGGATCATGATCTTGACGTTGGTCAGACCCATCTCGTTGCGCACGTACTTCAGCGCCTCGCACTCCATCGCGAAGCAGTCGGCGAACTCCGGCGAGAGATACCGCGAGGCACCGCGGTAGCCGATCATCGGGTTCTCCTCGTGCGGCTCGTACAGGTCGCCGGCCACCAGGTTGGCGTACTCGTTGGACTTGAAGTCGCTCATCCGCACGATCACCGGGTGGGGAGCGAACGCCGCCGCCAGCATCGACACCCCTTCCGCGACCCGCGTCACGAAGTAGTCCCGCGGGCTGTCGTACGCCGCCACCGCCGCGGAGATCTGCTCCTTCAACGGCTCGTCGGCGAGGGTGTCGAGGTCGAGCAGCGCCTTGGGGTGGATGCCGATCTGCCGGTTGATGATGAACTCCAGCCGGGCCAACCCGATGCCGGCGTTCGGCAGCTTCGCGAACGAGAACGCCTGATCCGGGGTGCCGACGTTCATCATGATCTTGACCGGGATGTCCGGCATCGACTCCATCGCCGTCTCCTGCACGGTGAAGTCGAGCAGGCCCGAGTAGATGAAACCGGTATCGCCCTCGGCGCAGGAGACGGTGACCTCCTGGCCCGCCGACAGCTCGCGCGTCGCGCTGCCGGTGCCGACCACCGCCGGGATCCCCAGCTCTCGCGCGATGATCGCCGCGTGGCAGGTCCGCCCGCCCCGGTTGGTGACGATCGCCGACGCCCGCTTCATGATCGGCTCCCAGTCGGGATCGGTCATGTCGGCCACCAGCACCTCACCGGGCACGAAGCTCGACATCTGCGACACCGAGCTGAGCACCCGGACCGGGCCGGCCCCGATCTTCTGACCGATGGCGCGACCCTCGATCAGCACCGCACCCTTGTCGTTCAGCCGGTACCGCTGCACCGTGGTGCCCGCCCGCGACTGCACCGTCTCCGGTCGCGCCTGCAGGATGTAGAGGCCGCCGTCGCCACCGTCGCGACCCCACTCGATGTCCATCGGCCGGCCGTAGTGCTCCTCGATGGCCAGCGCCTGGCGGGCCAGCTCGGTCACCTCGTCGTCGGTCAGGCTGAGCAGGCCGCGCTGGGACTCCTCCACGTCGACGAACTCGGTGGTCTTGCCCACCGTGGCGTCGGAGGTGTAGATCATCTTGATCGCCTTGCCGCCGATGCCGCGCTTCAAGATCGCCGGCCGGCCGGCCCGGAGCGCCGGCTTGTAGACGTAGAACTCATCCGGGTTGACAGCACCCTGCACGACCGCCTCCCCCAGACCGTACGAGGATGTGATGAACACGGCGTCGTCGAAGCCCGACTCGGTGTCCATGGTGAACATGACACCGGAGGCCCCGATGTCGGAGCGCACCATCTTCTGTACCCCGGCGGACAACGCCACGGCCTCGTGCTCGAACGAGTGATGCACCCGGTACGCGATCGCGCGGTCGTTGTAGAGCGAGGCGAACACCTCGCGGACGGCGGTCAGCACGGCGTCGATGCCACGGATGTTGAGGAAGGTCTCCTGCTGACCGGCGAAGGACGCGTCGGGCAGGTCCTCGGCGGTCGCACTGGAGCGGACCGCGAAGGACGCTTCCGCGTTGTCCCCGGCCAGCTGCTCGTACGCCGCACGGATGTCGGCCTCGAGATCGGCCGGGAACGGCTGCTCGATCACCGCCGTGCGGATGCTCTTGCCCACGCGAGCCAGCTCGTCGACGTCATCGGTGTCGAGATCGGCGAGCTTGGCGTTGATCAGATCGCCCAACCCGGTCTGGGAGATGAACCGACGGAACGCGTCGGCGGTGGTGGCGAACCCGTCGGGCACCTTCACCCCGGCCGACGTCAGGTTGGCGACCATCTCCCCGAGCGAGGAGTTCTTGCCGCCGACCTGCTCGAGGTCGGCGAGACCCAGCTGGGAGAACCAGCGGACGTTGTCGGTGGCAGGGCCTGCTGTGGTGGGGGTCGCGGTGGTCATCCGGAGGTCCTCTCGAGGGGTCGGGCGGCGGGCTGGTTCGGGGTGGTGGGCTGGTTCAGGTGGCTGGCTGGGCGTGGCGAGACTGCAGGATCACCGTGGACATCTCCTCCACGGACTTGGCCGAGGAGTTGATCGACGGGATCTTGTGGATGCGGTAGAGGGTCTCCGCCCGACGCAGCTCGAAGGTGCACTGCTCCAGCGAGGCGTACCGGGAGTTCGCGCGCCGCTCGTGCCGCACCTGGCTGAGCCGGGCGGGGGTGGTGGTGATGCCGAAGCACCGATCGCGCAGGTGGCGGATCGGCCTGGGCAGCTCGTTGGTGTCGAAGTCCTCCTCCACGAGCGGGTAGTTGGCGACGAAGATCCCGTGCTGCAGGGCGAGGTACATGGTGGTCGGCGTCTTGCCACAGCGGGACGGCGCGATCAAGATCACGTCGGCCTTGTCGAGCGCCCGCATGCTCTGACCGTCGTCGTGCTCGATGGCGTACTCGACGGCCGCCATCCGGGCGTTGTAGCGCTTGACGTCGCCCAGGCCGTGCAGGCGGGCAGCGACCCGCTGGCCCTGATGTCCGAGGATCGACTCGACCTTGGTCATGTGCAGGTCGAAGAAGTCGATCAGGGGGCAGCGCGACCGGTGCAGCTCGTCCCGGATCTCGGTCACGGCGGTGGTGGAGAAGGCCAGCGGTGTGACCGGACCATCCATGGCCGCGTCCAGGGTCGCCACGACCTTGCGCGCCTCCTCGACCGTGGTGATGAAGGGGATCAGTCGACGGTCGAAGCGCAGTTCCGGGAACTGGATCAGCAGGGCGTTGCCCATGGTCTCGGCGCTGATGCCGGTGCTGTCGGACAGGAAGAAGACCGGCACCGCGGGCGGCTCGGACGTCAGCTCGTCGGGTGTCGTGATCCCCATCGGCTGCCTCCGGCTGTGAGTCGTGGACCAGACCAGGATCAGCCCTGGACTAGACCAGACACGTTACTGGTATCAGCCCCTCGGATTGCACCAGAAGGCGTGTGAATCTCCACACGGACGAAGGTCACATGAGCGCTTATCTCCACAACCTTGCGGTGTTGGTCGTGACTCGCTGCTCCGCTGCGCGGGCGATCGCCCGGGCTCACGGGAGGGTCAAGACCTCGGCGCCCGTCGGTGTCACCACCAGGGTGTGCTCGAACTGGGCGCACCGGGAGCCGTCCCGGGTCAGCACCGTCCAGCCGTCGTCCCACAGCTCCCACTCGTGGGTGCCCAGGGCCAGCATCGGCTCGATCGTGAAGGTCATGCCCGGCTCCATCACCGTGTCGTGGTGGGGGCTGTCGTAGTGCGGGATCACCAAGCCGGAATGGAAGCTGGTGTGCACCCCGTGTCCGGTGTAGTCGCGGATCACGTGATAGCCGAACCGCTTCGCGTAGCTCTCGATCACCCGTCCGAGGACGTTCACCTGCCGCCCCGGCTTGACCGCTGCGATCGCCCGCCGCAGTGCCTCCTCGGTCCGCACGCTGAGCAGCCGTGAGTCGTCGTCGACGTCCCCGCAGCCCACGGTGATGCAGGTGTCACCGTGCACCCGGTCCACGAACGCCGTGACGTCGATCTTGACCAGGTCGCCGTCCTCGAGGGGCCGGGCATCCGGGATGCCGTGGCAGATCACCTCGTTCACCGACGTGCAGCAGGACTTCGGGAACCCGCGGTATCCCAGCGTCGACGGGTACGCACCCTGCTCGACCAGGAAGGCGTGGACGACGGCATCGATCGCGTCGGTGGTCACCCCCGGCGCCACCGCGCCGGCCCCGGCCCGGGCCGCCTGGGCCGCGATCCGCCCGGCCACCCGCATCCGCTCGATGGTCTCGGCGGTCTGGACGTGCGGACCCCGGTACGGCTCCGGCGCGGCCTTCCCGACGTAGTGGGGTCGCGGGATCCAGCCGGGCACGGGCCGGGTCGGCGAGATCGGAGCGGGTCGGATGCCGGTCACAGCCACAGATCGTACGGAGTAGCGTCACGCTCATGGCCGACAAGCACTTCTGGTACGACCTCACCACGAAGTCCGTGATCACGGACGACAACGACACCAAGGCCACGGACCGGCTCGGACCGTACGCCACCCGCGAGGAGGCCGAGGGCGCCCTCGCGAAGGTCGAGGAGAACAACAAGTCCTGGGACAGTGACGACGACTGGGGCGAGGATTAGCAGCGTGAGTCGTCACTCGCTGCTCACGGCGTTCGCCGCTCGTAAACTGCGGCTGTGCCGCTCTTCGACCTGCCGCTGTCCGAGCTCGAGTCCTACGCACCGGAGATCCCGATCCCGACGGATCTGGTGCCGTTCTGGACCGACACGCTGGCCGAGGCCCGCAGTCACGACCTCGCGCTGACCCGCACGCCGTACGACAACAAGCTCGCTCTGATCGAGACCGACGACGTCACCTTCGCCGGGTTCGGGGGCACGCCGGTCAAGGCGTGGCTGCACCGACCCGCCGGGGCGAGCGGACCGCTGCCCACCGTCGTGCAGTATCACGGCTACTCCGGCGGACGCGGCTTCCCGCACGCCACCACCACGTGGGCCCAGGCTGGCTACGCCCATCTGGTGATGGACACCCGCGGCCAGGGCTGGAGCGCCGGTGGTGACAGCGGCACCGCCGACTGGGCGCCCGAAGCCGGACTGAACCACACCCCCGGCTTCATGACCTCCGGAATCACCGACCCCCGGGACTACTACTACCGCCGCGTCTACACCGACGCGGTACGCCTGCTGGACGCCGCCCGAGCACTGCCCGAGGTGGACCCGGACAAGATCATCGTGGCCGGCGGCAGCCAGGGCGGTGGCATCACCATCGCGGCCGCCGCTCTGGCCGCCCTGTCTGGCATCCCGCTGGTCGGATCGGCCCCCGACGTGCCGTTCCTGTGCCACTTCCGCCGCGCCGTCGAGCTCACCGACCGCCTCCCGTACGGGGAGATCACCCAGTACCTGGCCGCTTGGCGCGACCACGCCGACCAGGCGTACGCGACCCTGGCCTACTTCGACGGGGCCGTCCTCGGCCGGCTGGCGAGTGCGCCAACCCTCTTCTCGGTCGCCCTGATGGATCCGATCTGCCCGGCTTCCACGGTGTTCGCCGCCTATCACGCCTACGGTGTCGATGCCGCGGATCCCGTGTCGCAGAAGGAGATCCGCGTCTACGGACACAACGGGCACGAGGGCGGCGGTCCGTACCAGATCGATGCCCAGCTGGACTGGTTCGCCGCTCGCTTCGCCGCCGCGCGATAGACCTCAGATGCCGGGCGCCGCGACCATCACCGTGCCGGTGCCACCGGTGCCCGTCACCGTCAGCACGTCGCCCGGATAGCCGAAGACCGACTCGCCCTGGACCAGGGTCAGGCTCGTCGACCCGTCGGAGACCTCGACCGGGCCCTCGATGACCAGCACGATCCGCCCGCTGTCGGCCGCCGGGACGGTGACCGGCACGGTGTCGGCGTCGACCCGCCACAGGGCGAACTCGGGAGCCGGCGTGCGATAGCGCCAGACTCCGGCCGACTCCTCGACCACCTCGACCAACGCCGGCACCCCCGGGGTGAAGTCCAGGATGGCCAGCAGCTCGGACACGTCGACGTGCTTGGGAGTGAGGCCGCCGCGCATCACGTTGTCGGAGTTGGCCATGATCTCCACGCCGATCCCGTGCAGGTAGGCGTGCAGGTTGCCGGCCGGCAGGAACAGCCCCTGGAAGCGCCCGAAGCCCATCCGGTTCATCAACAACGCTGCCAGCACGCCGGGGTCGCCCGGATAGTGCTCGTCCAGCTCGACCGCGGTCCGCGCGAACCGGCCCAGCTCGGCGTCGATGGCCCCCTCGCCCGACCCGATCAGCTCCGCGGCCGCCGTGACGACCTGGGCGACCACTCCGCGCTCACCCTCGGCCAGTCCGAGCACCCGCGCGAACACCTCGGCCAGCTGGTCCGGCCCGCCCCCTTGCAGCGGAGCCACCAGATCGGTCGCCGCGGGAACACCGAGCCGAACGACGAGGGCGTACGTCTCGTCCGGCTCCCGGAACCCGCACAGGGCTTCGACGTCGCCGAGCGCCACCAGCATCTCCGGCTTCGGCCAGTCGTCGCGGTAGAGCCGGGTCGGGGCGGACCGCTCGAGGCCCGCCTCCTCCTCGCGGGCGAACCCGGCTTCGGCTCCGGCGCGTGAGGGGTGGGCCTGGAGCGAGAGCGGCTGGGCGGCGGCGAGCACCTTCAGCAGGTACGGAAGCTGCGGCCCGAACTCCGCGACAGCCGCCTCGCCGACGACACCGTCGGAGTCGGCGGCGATCACCGCGGCCAGCGACCGGTCACCGAGGAGGGACGGGGCCGACTGGTGCGCCCCCAGCCAGAGCTCGGCCTGCGGCCGGCCGTCGGGTTCGACACCCAGGAACGCGGGCAGCGCCGTCGTCGAGCCCCAGGCGTAGTGCTGCACGGAACCAGTGAGGGGGTCCATCGGTTCAGGTCCTTCCGGAGCGGGAGGTGTCGGCTCAGGCCGGAGAGGGCGGCGATGCCGGTATCCGGGACACCAACGGTACGGCGGGCCGCACCAAGGCGTTGATCACCCGACAGGTGACCTCCGCCATGTCGACGGACTCCGGCTCGTACAGCCACTGGATCTGCAGCCCGTCCATCACCGCGATCAACGCCGCCGCGGTCTCCTCGACGTCCGCCGGAGCCTCGAAGTCCCCGTCGCAGGCGCCGTCGATGATCGCCGTCGCGATCAGTGCCCGCAGCCGCTGATACCGGTCGAGGAACCAGGAGCGGGCGGGATGCGCTTCGGTGGCTCCCTCGACGGACAGCACGGCGTACATCTGGGTGGTCACCGGCCTCGTCATGTTGCGGGCCATGGTGTCCACCAGGTGCTGCAGCAGCTCTCGGCCACGCGGCGGCTCACCACCCGCCTCCTGCAGGCCGAGGAGATCCCGCTGCTCGAGGAGCTCGACGAGCAGGGCCTCCTTGGTCTTGAAGTGGTGCAGGAGTCCGGCGGCTGTGATGCCCGCGGCACTGGCCACGTCGGCCAGCGTGGCCTTGTAGAAGCCCTTCTGACCGAAAGCCACCAGGGCCGAGTCGAGGATCTCCTGCTTGCGGATCCGGGTGCGCCGGGCGTACACCCCCTCGGGTTTGCCGTCGTCCGGCCCCCCGGGCGGTGAGCCGGCGCGCTCGGTCCAGCGGACCGCGCCCTCGTCGACCGTCATAGATCGCCATGCTAGACCGCCGTGGGACGACAGCCCCGAACGGCGCCGCCACGGCTGTCGGTTTTCGTGGGATCGCTCCCACGCCTCGTTGGTCCGTACCCTCGACCGCTGACGACGCCAGCCCCACTCGAGATGACCGGTACGCTGTCGCGCGGACGAGTCGGCCGGGCGGTCGCGATGTCGCGAGGCATCGAGGAAAGTCCGGACTCCACCGAGCAGGGTGGTGGGTAACACCCACCCGGGGCAACCCGCGGGACAGTGCCACAGAGAACAGACCGCCCCGGTTCCCGCAAGGGGGTCGGGGTAAGGGTGAAACGGTGGTGTAAGAGACCACCAGCACCCCGGGTGACCGGGGTGGCTGGGCAAACCCCACCCGGAGCAAGATCAAGAAGGGTGCCTCCGGGCACTCGCGGAAGCGTTCGAGGGCTGCTCGCCCGAGCTTCCGGGTAGATCGCACCAGGCGACCGGCAACGGTCGTCGCAGATGGATGATCGCCACCCGGGCTCCGGCCCGGGTACAGAATCCGGCTTACAGGCCGACTCGTCCCCCCACCGAGCTCCGGGTCCAGTCAGTGCCCGGAACGTGCTCGGCGACCTCGGCGGACTCGGGCACGGCGACTCTGGGCTCACAGACCGGGTCGGGAACCTGACCGAGCCCGTCGCAGCGGTCCAACGTCGAGTAGCAGGGATCAGGGTCCTCGGCGACCCAGCAGGTGAAGAAGCGGCGGAGGTAGGAGCGCACGGGGCCACGACCATCGGTCGGGCGACCAGCCCGGACCACCGGCTCACGTCTCGACATCGCAGGGCTCCTCCGCGGCAGCCCACCGTGGGCTCTCGCTGACTCCCCCGAGTCTCGCGTCACGAATTCGGCCGACGGGCGGCCTGATCGTGACCCCATTGTGACATGAGCGCCGACATCGCGTCACCCCCCAGAGTGCACTCCCGTGGGGCTGGCGTCAGACCAGCGTGAACTCGACCCTGCCGTTCGACCAGTCGGCCGACTCGAGCCGCAGCCGGACCTCGGTCCCGAGCGGCAGATCGGTTCCCCGGACCCGCGCCTGGACGGCCGGATCGGCGATCATCACCACGCCCCGCTTGCCGTCGGACTCCACGTCGATCACCGTGCCCACGAACTCGCTGCCGACCCGATCGTGGAGCAGGGACACCTCGACCAGGTCGATCACCGCCCGCTCGTACTTCTTGGACCGCGACTCCGCACTGGCCATCAGCTCCGGCAGGTCCGGGAGCGCCGAGCGGGCCCAGTCCGGCACGTCCCGGCGGGCGGACAGGGCCAGGCAGACCTCGCCGGCGAAGCGATCGACGAGTCGGCGCAGCGGTGCGGTCACGTGGGCGTAGTCCGTGGCCAGGGCCGCGTGTCGGGTGTTGGCCGGCAGCTCACCGTCGAAGGCGGTGTAGCCGGCACCGCGGAACAGCTCGGTGCAGGCGTTCAGCATCGCCGCGTGCGCCGGGATCGTCGGGTCGAGACTGCGGACGAACTCGGGGTACTCCTGCGTCTGCGGCCAGGCGATCCGCAGGGCCTGGGCGGTCCGACGCAGCCGACGCAGGGCTCCGGGGTCGGCCGCCGGGAGGGTCCGGACCACGCCGATCCTGCCGGTCAGCATGAGACCGGCGGCGGCCATGCCGGTGAGGAGCGAGATCTGCGCGTTGTAGCCCTCGACCGGCAAACTCGCGCGGTAGGTCAGCGTGTACTGGCCGGCGGCATCCACCTCGATCTCCTGTGCCGGGATCTGCAGGCTGACACCGCCGCGTTCGCGCTCGAGGTCCTCCCGTCGCCGGCCGACCTCGACCAGCAGGGCCAGCACCTCGCGGGCTCCCCCGGCGTCGATCTCCTTCTGCGCCTGCTCGTACGTCAGCTGTGCCCGACTGCACACCAGCGCCCGGGCGAGGTCGACCTCGACCAGCTCACCCCGAGCGTCCAGCCGGAGGGTCCAGAGCAGGGCGGGTCGGACCTGATCGGGCAGCAGGCTGGCCGCGCCCTCACTCAGGGCCGGCGGATGCAGCGGGGTCCGGACGTCCGGGGCGTAGAGCGTCAGACCCCGCCGGCGGGCCTCGACATCCACCGGGTCGCCGGCCGACACGAACGCGGCCACGTCGGCGATCGCGTACGAGACCACGTAGCCCGATCCGGCTCGGGCGATGTGCAGAGCCTGGTCGAGGTCCTTCGATCCCGGTGGGTCGATGGTGAGCAGCTCCAGCTCGGTGCGATCGAGGTCCGGAAGCCGTGGGTGTCGAGCAGCTGCCTCGGCGGCGGCCGTCACCTCCGGCGGGAAGTCGGCCGGGACCTCCAACCGGGTCCTCAGCCCGGCGATGGCCTCGGCCAAGGTGGTCGGACCGGCAGCCGTCGGGAGCGCGACGATGCGGGCGGGCACTCTCAGAGCCCGGATTGCTCGGTACGGATCAGGATGCGGCTGCACTCCTCGCAGCGCAGCACCTCGTCCTCGGCCGCCGTCACGTAATCACGCAGCTCCGCCGCGTTCACCTCCAACCGACAGCCGGTGCAACGACGCTGCACCAGCTCGGCGGCTCCGACCCCACCGTGCGACGTGGCGAGCTTGGTGTAGAGGGCGAAGAGGTCGGCGGGCAGGTCCGGGCGGAGCGCCTCGCGTTCCTGGCGGCGTGCAGCGATCTCCGCATCGATCACCGCGAGCTGCTCGTCACGACGGGCGGTGAGCGCCTGCCCACGCTCGGTCAGCACGGCGCCTTCGGCTCGTCGCCGGTCCCGGGTGGCCGTCGCCTCTTCGAGCGCCTCCATCACCTCCAGCTCGGCGTCCTCGAGGTCGCCGATCCGCTTCTTCAGGTGCTCGACCTCGTCGACCATCGAGTTGAGGGCCTTGGGGTCGGCCACCGTGCCGTTGGCGATCCGCTGCTGGTTGCGGGACAGCCGCTCCCGGACCGGCTCCAGGTCCGCTTCGGCCCGAGCCTGATCGGACTCCAGATCGCTGACTGCGGTCTCAGCCGCGACCAGGGCGTCGTCCAGCTCGTCGACCTCCACCGCCAGCCGCTGGAGCTCGCCGAGCTCGGGCAGGGTGCGGCGGCGGTGTGCGAGCTGCAGCACCGCGCTGTCGAGAGCCTGGACCTGCAACAACAGCAGCTGGGAGTCCTTGCTGGCCTTGATGGTGACCTCCTGGGTGGGTTGACCCAACCCTAGTGCCGTACGCCTCACCACTGACGTGGACCGCCACGACGGCGATGGAACGCTTCAGCCGACGGGCATGCCATGATTTCGTTCGTGCCCCAAGTCAGCATCCGCGACGTCGCCGAGCGCGCCGGTGTCGCCCTCGGCACGGTCTCCAACGTGTTGAACCGTCCGGAGAAGGTCGCGCCGGCCACCCGGGAACGGGTGCGAGCGGCGATCGACCAGCTCGGCTTCGTCCGCAACGACGCCGCCCGGCAGCTCAAGGCGGGCAGCAGCAACTCGATCGGCTTCATCCTGTTGGACGTCCGCAACCCGTTCTTCACCGACGTCGCCCGCGGCGCGGAGCAGCAGGCCGCGCAGCACGGCATGTCGGTCCTGCTGGCCAACAGCGACGACTCACCCGAACGGGAGTCTGACTACCTGGACCTGTTCGTCCAGCAGCGGGTCCAGGGTGTCCTGATCTCCCCGCTCGGCGACATCGTGGATCGGCTGGAACGGTTGAAGGATCGCGGCATCGTGACCGTCCTGGTGGACCGGAGACCGGAGGGTCGGCAGTTCTCCTCGGTGTCCGTCGACGACGTCGCCGGCGGCTTCCTGGCCGTCACCCACCTGATCGAGCAGGGCTGCCGGCACATCGCCTTCATCGGCGGGCCGGTGAGCATCAAGCAGGTAGCCGACCGTCTGGATGGGGCGAAGCAGGCGTGTGCCGCCCACCCCGAGGTCCACCTCGAGGAGCTGCTGTACGACGCACTGGGTGTGCACCAGGGACGCGAGGCCGGCCGCACCATCGTGCAGCGGCCACCATCCGCCCGTCCTGACGGCGCCTTCTGCGCCAACGACCTGCTCGCGGTCGGCGTCCTGCAGTCCCTGACCATGCTGGCCCGCCTGCGGGTGCCCGACGATCTCCGGCTGGTCGGCTACGACGACATCGACTTCGCCGCCGCGACGGTGGTCCCGCTGACCTCGATCCGCCAGCCGTCGCTGCTGATCGGCAAGACGGCGGTCGAGCTGCTGGTGGAGCAGATCGGCCCCGAGCACCACGAGCCGCGCGAGGTCGTCTTCCAGCCCGAGCTGATCATCCGCGAGTCGAGCACGAGTCTGGGCTCCGCCGACCGGTCCTGATCTCAGCCGGTGCGGCCGGGGGCGGGATCGTAGCGCCGGAGCTCCAAGCCGGCGCGCAGGATCGCGCGCAGATCCTCCAGGGTGCCGTCGAGCACCCCCGCGGTCCGGGCCTGGACGACGACGTTGCCGAGCGCGGTCGCTTCGGTCGGGCCGGCCAGCACCGGGCGCGCCGCACTGTCGGCGGTGAGCTGGCACAGCAGGGCGTTCTGGGAGCCACCACCGACGACGTGGATGGTCCGGGCCCGGCGTCCGGTCAGCTGCTCGGCCTGCTCCACCGTGCGCGCGTACGCGATCGCCAGCGAGTCCAGCACGCACCGGACGATGCTCGCCTGATCGTCGGGAACCGGTTGGCCGGCCGCTCGGCAGGCGGACCGGATCCGGGCGGGCATCTCGTCCGGGGCGATGAAGGTCTCGTCGTCGACGTCGATCAGCGGCCCACCGGCCGGCAGCCGCGCGGCGTTCTGCAGCAGCACCTCGAGGTCGGTCTCCTGACCTTCGGCCGCCCAGTCCCGCAGGCACTCCTGCAGCAGCCAGAGGCCCCCGACGTTGCGCAGGAACCGAACCCGACCGTCCACGCCCCCCTCGTTGGTGAAGTTGGCGGCCCGGCTGGCGTCGGTGATCACGGGATCGTCGAGCTCCAGCCCGACCAGGGACCAGGTGCCCGACGACACGTACGCGATGTCCCGGTCGGCGGCCGGCACGGCGACCACCGCGGAGGCGGTGTCATGGGAACCGACCGCGACCACGGAGGTGGTCGCCGGCAGCCCCGTCCGGTCGGCGACCCCACCGGTGATCACGCCGACCGTCTGCCCCGGTTCGATCAAGGGTGGAAAGAGATCGGCGGGAAGTCCCAGGGCGTCGAACGCCTCGGCGGACCAGGATCGGCGCCGCGCGTCCAGCAGCCCGGTGGTGGACGCGTTGGTGATCTCCGTCCGCAGCTCGCCGGTGAGCCAGTAGGCCAGCAGGTCGGGCAGCAGCACGGCGTGGGACGTCCGCTCCCACCGATCACTCTGCTGCTCCGCCGCGAGCTGGTAGATCGTGTTGAACGGCAGGAACTGCAGCCCGCTGACGGCGTACTGGCGCTCTCGACTGATCGCGTCATCCACCGTGGCCATCACCGCATCGGTCCGGTCGTCCCGGTACGCGATCGGCTCTCCCAGCAGCTGTCCCTCGGCGTCCAGCAGCCCGTAGTCGACCGCCCAGGTGTCGATGCCGATGCTCACCACCCCGGGGTAGCGGGAGGCCAGCTCGGACAGTCCGGTCAGCACCTCGGCGTACAGCCCACTCAGGTTCCACCGCAGGTGGCCGTCGACGGTCCGCATCCCGTTGGCGAACCGATGCACCACCTCGATGGCGATGGCCCCGTCGTGGACGATCCCGGCGACGACCCGTCCGCTGGAGGCCCCGATGTCGATCGCCGCGACGACGGTCGTGTCCACCTGCTCGGTCATCGCGTGGCGCTCTCGGCGATCATGGACGACGACATCGTCAGCGCAGGAAAGCGGCGGCGACGCCGGCGTCGACGGGGATGTGCAGTCCGGTGGTGTGGGACAGGTCGGCCGAGCACAGCACGAACACGGCGTTGGCGACGTGCTCCGGCAGCACCTCCCGCTTCAGCAGGGTCCGCTGGGCGTAGTACTTGCCCAGATCCTCTTCCTCGACCCCGTAGACGGCGGCCCGTTTCGCACCCCAGCCGCCGGCGAAGATCCCAGACCCACGAACCACCCCGTCGGGGTTGATGCCGTTGACCTTGACGCCGTGCTCGCCGAGCTCGGCGGCCAGCAGCCGGACCTGGTGGGCCTGGTCGGCCTTGGTCGCGGAGTAGGCGATGTTGTTCGGGCCGGCGAAGATCGAGTTCTTGCTGGAGATGTAGACGATGTCCCCGCCGAGCTGCTGCTCGATCAGCACCTTGGCGGCGGCCCGCGACACCAGGAACGATCCCTTGGCCATCACGTTGTGCTGCAGGTCCCAGTCCGCCACCGTGGTGTCCAGCAGGGCCTTGCTGAGGGACAGACCAGCGTTGTTGACCACCAGGTCCAACCCGCCGAACGCCAGCACCGTCGCGTCCACCGCGGACTGGACGGCGTTCTCGTCGGTCACGTTCGCGGCGATCCCGATGGCCACGTCGCTGTTCCCGAGCTCGGCGGCGGCGGCTGCGGCCTTCTCGGCGTCGAGATCGGCGATCACCACACACGCACCCTCGGCCGCCAGCCGGGTGGCGATGGCCTTGCCGATGCCCGACGCCGCGCCGGTGACCAGGGCGATCCGGCCAGCCAGCGGCTTCGGCTCAGGCAGCCGCGCCAGCTTCGCCTCCTCCAGCGCCCAGTACTCGATCCGGAACTTCTCCGCCTCGTCGATCGGTGCGTACGTGGACAGTCCCTCGGCGCCGCGCATCACGTTGATCGCGTTCAGGTAGAACTCCCCAGCCACCCGGGCGGTCTGCTTGTTCTTGCCGTACGAGAACATCCCCACGCCGGGGACCAGGATGATCGCCGGGTCGGCCCCGCGGATCGCCGGTGAGTCGGCGTCGGCGTTGCGGTCGTAGTAGCCCTGGTAGTCGGCCCGGTACGCCTCGTGCAGCTCCTTCAGCCGGGCGATCGAGTCCTCGACGCTGGCGTCGGCGGGCAGGTCCAGCACCAGCGGCTTCACCTTGGTCCGCAGGAAGTGGTCCGGGCACGAGGTGCCCAGACCCGCGAGACGGGGATGCTCGGTCGAACCGAGGAACTCGAGCACCCGTTCGTCGTCGGTGAAGTGACCGACCATCGGCGCATCCGCCGAGGCGATCGACCGCAGGGTCGCGGCCAGGGCAGCCGCCTTGGCGTGCCGCTCCGTCTCCGGCAACGCGGCGTAGCCGTCCAGGGCCGGGCCGAACGGCTCGGCCTTCGCGTGCTCGGCGATGTAAGCGGCCGCGGTGTCGATGATCCACAACGAGTTGACCTCGGCCTCCTCCGAGGTGTCACCCCACGCGGTGATGCCGTGTCCACCGAGGATGCAACCGACCGACTGCGGGTTCGCGTCCTTGATCGCGGCGATGTCCAAACCCAGCTGGAATCCCGGCCGCCGCCACGGCACCCACGCCACCTTGTCACCGAAGATCTTCTGGGTCAGCTCCTCCCCGTCCGCCGCGGTCGCGATCGCGATCCCCGAGTCCGGGTGCAGATGATCGACATGGGCCGCATCGACCAAACCGTGCATGGCCGTGTCGATGCTCGGTGCCGCCCCACCCTTGCCATGCAAGCAGTAGTCGAACGCCGCCACCATCTCGTCCTCCCGCTCCACCCCGGGATACACGTTCACCAGCGCCTTCAACCGATCCACCCGCAGCGCCGCCAGCCCCTCGGCCTTCAGCGTCCCGAGGTCACCCCCCGAACCCTTCACCCACAGCAGCGAGACCTCCTCCCCCGTCACCGGGTCGACCTCACTGCCCTTCGCCGACGTGTTCCCTCCGGCGTAGTTCGTGTTCTTGGGATCACCCCCCAAACGGTTCGAGCGCCCGATCAGCTCAGCAACAGTCGGATTCACAGCCATGGTCATTTCCTCGTCTAGAGATCAACACGTACGAATTCCGCAGCCCCGCACGTCCGAAGCCACGGTCACCACTTCTAGCCCTCCCCCGACCGGTGGCCACGTCTGCGCAAAGGCGCAGGGTCTCCAGGGGTCGAGAAGGGGCGTGGATGGGTCTGGCGGGAGCGCGGAGCCTGCGGAGCGCGGATGGTTGCCCCGAACGACCCCTGGAGACCCTGCGCCCACCCGACCACGAAAAAGACCTAAGCGCCCCAACCCGCCTGCTGCCCACCCACCCGATCACTCTCGATCTTCTTCTGATAGCCCGATTCCGCGTACTTCCTCATCGGATCAGCAGCAAGACCACGCGACTCCCGCCACTCAGCAAGATCACCACGAACATCCGTGTAGAACGCATCCATGAACACCGCGTTCGCCGCCAGCACATCCCCAGACTCCTGTGCCGCACGCAACGCCGACGCGTCCACCAGCAGAGCCCGTGCCGTCATCTCCTGCACGTTCAGCACCGAACGGATCTGGCCGGGGATCTTGTCCTCGACGTTGTGGCACTGGTCGAGCATGAACGCCACCACCGAGTCGGGCTCGAGGCCACCGCCGCGGACCACCTCGTACAGGATCCGGAACAGCTGGAACGGATCGGCCGCGCCGACGATCAGGTCGTCGTCGGCGTAGAAGCGGGAGTTGAAGTCGAACGAGCCGAGCTTCCCGAGTCGCAGCAGCTGGGCGACGATGAACTCGATGTTGGTGCCCGGAGCGTGGTGACCGGTGTCCAGGCAGACCAGCGCGCGGTCACCGAGGGCGGTCACCTGGGCGTAGGAGGTCCCCCAGTCCGGGACGTCGGTGTGGTAGAACGCCGGCTCGAAGAACTTGTACTCCAGCACCAGCCGCTGCTCGGCCCCGAGCCGGTCGTAGATCTGGGCGAGGCTGTCGGCCAACCGGTCCTGCCGGCCACGGATGTCGCCCTGGCCCGGATAGTTCGTGCCGTCGGCCAGCCAGATCTTGAGGTCCTGGGAGCCCGTCTGGTGCATGATCTCGATGCACTCGTAGTGGTGGTCGATCGCCTTCTGCCGTACGGATTCGTCGACGTGGGTCAGGCTGCCGAACTTGTAGAGATCATCTTGGAAGGTGTTGGAGTTGATCGTGCCCAACGCGACCCCGAGGTCGGCCGCGAAGCGTTTGAGCGCGGCGTAGTCGTCGACCGTGTCCCACGGGATGTGCAGAGCGACCGAGGGCGCTAGCCCGGTCAGCTCGTTCACCTTCGCCGCATCGGTGAGCTTCTCCTGCACCGTCCGGGGCGTGCCGGCGGTGGCGAACACCTTGAAGCGGGTGCCCGAGTTACCGAACGCCCACGAGGGCAATTCGATCGCTTGGCGGGCGAGGACGTCGAGGACATCGTTGTCGATCATCGCCGGGTCTCCTGTCGGCTAGGGCTGGTCATGTCACCGCGGTGGTGATCATGGAAGCGCTCGGTGGGATACGGGAAGCTGAGTCGGTGATCACCGGCGTCGAGGGTCGCCGGCTCGGCACCGAGGACGTCGACGTCGGCGGTCACCCCCTCGGGCAGGGAGACCTCCAGGACGAGATCGTCCTCGACGAGCTGCCAGCCGACCCGGATCTCCCCCTGGGCGGTGATCAGTGTCGCCTTCGCCCAGGTCATTCCGCCACCCGGCCTCGGCGCGACGCGCACCGTCCGGTAGCCGGGTTCGGCCGGAGCCAGTCCGGCCACGGTGCGGTGCAGCCAGTCGGCCACCGCGCCGAGGGCGTAGTGGTTGAAGCTGGTCATCTGGCCCGGGTTGATGGTCCCGTCGGGCAGCATCGAGTCCCAGCGTTCCCAGATGGTGGTGGCCCCCATGGTGACCGGGTAGAGCCACGACGGGTTCTCCGTCTGCAGCAGCAACCGGTACGCCTGCTCGACGTGGCCGGTGCGACTGAGCGCCTCGGTCACGTACGGCGTCCCGGCGAAGCCGGTGGCGATCCGGTACCCGCCGTCAGCGACGAGGTCGGCGAGACGTCGTCCGGCCAGGACCTCGGTCTCGGCCTCCAGCAGATCGAACGCGATCGCCATGGCGTACACGGTCGGGCAGTCGCTCAGGATCGTGCCGTCGAACTGCACGTAGTGCTCGGTGAAGGCGACCCGAGTGCGCTCGGCGAGGGCAGTGAACTCGGCCTCGTCGTCCGTGCGACCCAGGACGGCGGCGCTGCGGGCGGTCAGGACCGCGCTGCGATAGAGGCAGGCCGTCGCGATCACGTACTTGTCGGCCTTGGCCAGGAAGGGGTTCTCCGGCGGCGCTGTCGGATCGAGCCAGTCACCGAGCTGGAATCCCGTGTCCCACAAGCCGTTGCCCGACACCAGGCGGGCACAGGCCCGGACGTGCGCGGCCATCGACGGGTGGCACTGCTCCAGGACTACCCGGTCGCCGTACGCCTCCCACAGCGCCCACGGCACCCAGACCCCGGCGTCGCTCCAGATCGCGGTCGGGGTGTCCGACGGCCAACCGGTGGCGTTGTCGAGCAGCTTGAGCACGTCGGGCACGACCAGCGGCACGATGTCGTTCGCGGCCCGCTGCTCGGCGGCCAGGTCGAGCAGCCAGTCCCGCAGGAAGCCGGAGACGTCGAACAGGTAGGCCGCGGTCGGGGCGAACACAGCGATGTCACCGGTCCACCCCTGCCGCTCGTCGCGCTGCGGGCAGTCGGTCGGCAGGTCGAGGAAGTTGCCCCGCTGGCTCCAGACCACGTTGCGGTGCAGCTGGTTGACGAGGTCGTCGGAGCAGGCGAAGGTGCCGGTCCGCCGCAGGTCGGAGTGCACGACCACGGCCACCACGTTCTGGGCAGTGATCGGCTCGTCCAGACCGGTCACCTCGGCGTACCGGAAGCCGTGAAAGGTCAGGGTGGGCTCGAAGACGTCCAGCCCGCCGCTGCGGATGAAGGTGTCGGTCGCCTCGGCCGAGCGCAACGGTCGGGTGCCGAGCTCGTCGTGCTCGATCACCTCGGCGTGCCGCACGGTGATCGTGCTGCCGGCCTCACCGGTGCTGGTGACCTTCAGCCAACCGACCAGGTTCTGACCGAAGTCGATCAAGGTCTTGCCGCTCGGCGAGGTCCACACCGCAACCGGGGCGATCTCCTCGTGCCGGATCACCGGCGGACCCACGTACGGCGTCAGCACGGACAGATCCGCGTCGGCGATCTCGACGGCGGGCGACCAGGCCGGGTCGGTGAAGCCGGTCTGCAGCCAGTCGTCGGAGATCAGGCGGGCGTCGATGGTCTGGCCGTCGTAGAGGTCGTCGGCCAGCACGGGAGACGGCCCGGCGGTCCAGCTCGCGTCGGTGCCCACCACCTGGCGATGGCCGTCGGCGTAGGTGATCTCCAGCTGGGCGATGGCGGCCGGCCGTTCGCCGTACACGCCACGCTCACCGGTCCAGGCCTGGCGCCCGCTGTACCACCCGTGACCGAGCTGGAGACCGAGGACGACCGGCTTCCCTGGGCCGAGGGGTCCGGCCAGCAGCTCGGCGACGTCGTACGTCCGGTAGCGCAGCCGCCACTCGTAGCTGGAGAATCCGGGTGTGAGGACGTCCTCGCTCACCGGTCGGCCGCCGAGGTGGGCCTCGACGACGCCGCGCGCGCTGACGTGCCAGACCGCCGCCGCCACGGGTCCATGGCCGGTTGCGGGATGGAACTCGGTCCGCAGTCGCGGTGCACTCGTGGTCGCCGGACCGGAGGAGATCAGCAGGGCACTCCAGGTGACCGACTCCATGGGGACCTCTCCGCTCAGCAGTGCGCGTTGAAACGATTCATAGTGAACCAGTCCGTGGGCCCGCCGTCAAGACGCGCCGAGAGTGAGATTCGATAGATAGACCGGGAATGAATGCTGCGGTGGCCGAGTTCACCCTGGTATTCCTGAATGGCCGTTCAGTCACATCGAGGTGGCGGTGCCCGCTCAGCCGATCCGACTCCTGGAGGAGCGCCCGATGACCGCAGTCGACGCACCCGTTGCCGCCCCACCCACTGTGACAGCCCCGGATGTCGTGACGGGTGCGCCCAACGACCTGTCCAGCCGCTTCGTCGGCCGCAAGTACGTTCAGCTGGTCCTCGTTCTCGGCGCGCTCAGCGCGATCGGGCCGCTCACCATCGACACCTACCTGCCGGCACTGCCCGAGCTGTCCCGTCAGCTGGGCGCGACCGACGCCCAGGCCCAGGCGACCATCACCGGGCTGCTGATCGGCCTCGGCTTCGGTCAGCTGATCATCGGTCCGCTGTCCGACTCCGTCGGCCGCCGCAAGCCGCTGCTGGCGGGCCTGGTGCTGCACGCCCTGATGTCGGTGCTGTGTGCGCTGGCCCCGAGCATCGGCCTGCTCACCGTGACCCGCACCCTGCAGGGTTTCGCCGGTGCCGCCGTCGCCGTGGTCGCGATGGCCGTGGTCCGCGACCTGTTCAGCGGCATCCGCGCCGCCCAGCTGCTCTCTCGCCTGGTGCTCGTGCTCGGCGTCGCGCCGATCCTGGCCCCGTCCCTGGGCAGTGCCCTGCTGGCCCTCACCTCGTGGCGCGGCATCTTCGTGGTGCTGGCCGTCATCGCGCTGGGCATGCTGGTGCTCGCGTTCCTGGCCCTGCCGGAGACCCTGCCGGCCGAGCGCCGCCGACCCGTCAGCGTCACCGGCTCGCTGCGGGCGTACGGAGCACTCTTCAAGGACCGCCTGTTCATCGTGATGGTGCTGGTCGCCGGGCTGATGTTCGCCACCCTGTTCGCCTACATCTCGGGGGCGCCCTTCGTGCTGCAGGACCTGTACGGGATGACCCCGCAGCAGTTCGGGCTGGCCTTCAGCGCGAACGCGGTCGGCATGATCGCGATGACCCAGATCAACCCCTGGCTGGTCAAGCGGTACAGCCCGGTCAGCGTGCTCAGCTTCGGTGTGCTGCTGGCTTTCGCCGGCGCGATCACCCTGTTCGTGCTGATGCTGCTGGGCGTCGGTGGCTGGCTCGCCTTCATGGGTCCGCTGTTCTTCGTCATCTCCGCCGCCGGCCTGTCCTTCCCCAACGCCCCGGCCATCGCCCTGAACCGTCACGGAGATTCCGCCGGCACCGCGGCCGCGCTGCTCGGCGCCTCCCAGTTCATGATCGGCGGCATGGTCGCACCCCTGGTGGGCGTGTTCGCCAACGGCACCCCGGTGCCGATGGCCGCGATCATGGTCGGCACCACCGGCCTGGCCGCCGTCCTGCTGCTCAGCGCCCGCAAGGCCCTCAGCAAGGACGACTACCGGTAGTCCGTCGCCCGGTCGGCAGCGGACCACCGACCGCCCTGCTGCTGACCTGCCCTCGAGAAGCAGGGTGTGCAGAAAGCCTGGACCGTGCCAGGCTGTCGTGACCGTCCCTGGCCACGGGGATCGATCCGAGACCCGGAGACGACCGTGACGACGTCGCACAGCATCAGGGCTCTCACCCTGGAGACCTTCCCGGCGTGGCTCGCCCTCGCCCAGAAGCACAATGGTGTCTGGGGCGGGTGCTATTGCTCGTACTTCCACGCCGACACCGAGCACACGGTCAAGAACGAGTACGACGGGGCCACGTTCAAGCGCCGACTCGTCGCCGAAGGCGTCGCGCACGCTGCGCTCGTCTTCGACGGTGACGACGCGATCGCCTGGTGCGAGTACGGCAGCCCGGTCGAGCTGCCGAACATCTACCACCGCAAGCAGTACGACGCGGGCGAGACCAGACCTGCACCGTGGCGCATCACCTGCTTCTTCGTCGACCGCGACCACCGACGTTCGGGAGTGGCGCGCGAGGCCCTCGACGGTGCGCTCGACCTGATCGCCGTGGCCGGCGGCGGAGAGGTCGTCTCCTTCCCCAACGAGCTCACCCCGGGCAAGAAGACGTCGTCCTCGTTCCTGCACAACGGCACTCGAGCCATGTTCGAGAAAGCCGGGTTCACTTTCGAGCGTCACATCGGCAAGAGCAAGACGGTGATGCGCAAGACCGTGATCGAACGCGACGGTTGAGACAGCAGGGAACCCAGCAGCACCTGCCCGACGACACCGGCGACGTCCGTCACCGGCGAGGAGTCGGTGGGATCAGCCCTGGGCTGCGACCTCCGCTGCGCGGGCGGCGTCCTCCACTCGCTGATGTTGTGTGCGCCACCAACCGGGATCGTCCGTGGGCAGGCTCGCGTTGTCCTCGTTCATCCCGACGGCGCCGTCGATCAGCTCGCGGGCGATGTCTGCGTGACCTGCGTGCCGCTGGGTGTCGGAGACCACCCGTACGAGCGCATGGTGCAGCGTCAGTGCGTTGTCATCGGCCGGCCACCACGGCACCGAGCCGACAGTGTCGAGTGGCAGCGCGTCGAGGGTGGCGTCAGCCAGCCTCCAGGCTCGTCGGTAGCCGTCGACGATGCTCGCCCGCGACTGGTCGGAAGCGACCCACAGATCGCTGCTGGGCTCCGCGCTCCCCAGCCATGGCAGCGTGAGACCTGACGGACGACCGAAGGAGTCGGCGAGGTAGCCCGACTCGACGTACGACGCGTGCTTCACCAAGCCGAGGAGATTGGTCCCGGTCGGCGTCATCGGCCGCCGGATGTCGTACTCGGAGAGTCCGTCGAGTTTCCACAGGAGGGCGTCTCGCGCTGACTGGAGGTACCAGCGGAGCTCAGTCTTCGTGTCGGTCACGGCGATCAGTCTGTCGACTCACGTGCTCCGACACCCGTGTGGGGGCGGAGATCCCTCTCAGGCGGGTCGACCACCGGCGGACATCAGTGGCCCGGGCAGCTCACCCCCTTCCGGTCTGCTCCGTCGTCGTGAGCCCACGGTGGACGGGGAGACCGGAAGCGTGAAGCTGTTGGTGATCGGACCCCTCTGCGCCGGCAAGACAACCGTGGCTCGCTGCTTGCGGTCGGGCTCGGACCTGGCTCAGATCGAGGAGCTGCGGCAGCAGCGCCTGTTCGACCACGTCATCGACGCCGGGCGTGATCCTGCGGTCGTCGCCGCGGCTCTGGCTCGACTGGTCAACGGGTAGATCGCCCCGGTCGAGGGCCGGCCGGCTGGCGGACGACGCAGGTCAGACGGTGTGGCGGCACCTCGCTGGCAGCGGCATGGAACCGGTGCCGATGGTGGTCATCTCAGGGCCGCCGGGAGTCGGCAAGACCACGACGGCGTGGGAGGTGTTCAGCCGCGCTGCAGAGCACGACGCGTGGCGACACTGACCCACCTCACGTGAGTCTTGTGCATCCAGGATGCGTGTCGCTGGTCCCGCGTGGTGCCGACGTCGTCAGACGCAGCCGGTCACCGACAGCACCTGGTATCGGTGGTGCCGGTTGATCTGCAGGTGTGCCTCCGCGGCGAGCACCGGGAACTCGGCGTCGTTCACCGCCGTGCTCAGCCGCGGCACGGCCGGGTCGAAGTACACCGTCGTGAAGCCGGTCTTCAGCTTGTCCGCACCCTCGTTGCCGGGATCGCTGTCGGCGACCGTGAAGGCGTTGCCCTGGTAGCCGATCAAGGCGAACGAGTGCTCGCCTCTCAGCCCACCGCCGCCGAAGCCGCTCATCACGCGGACGGTGATGATCCACCCGCCGTCCAGCGCCGCCTTGATCTTCGCCACCGACCCGGCGAGCCCCGAACCGTACGTGCAGACGTCACCGCGACTGACGTCGATGCCGTTCTGCTGGAACACCCGATGCTGCGGGACGACCCCAGTTGCCAGGGCGAGCCCACCGACCTGCACCTTCGGGTTCGGTGCTGGCCGTCCGGCGCGGTTGGCGAGCGCGCGGAACCTGGTGGCCAGGAAGGCGGCCTGGAAACCACACACTTCCGGCTCGGCCTGGGCCAGATAGTGCAGCCGGCTGATGTTCTTCTGCTTGCTCACATCCGGGTCGGGCGCGACCCGGAACCCGCCGTTGAGCGTCTGGTAGATGGCCCAACCCGCTCGGAACTCCGCAGGCTTCTTCGCGAACGGCCCGGGGTCGGCACCCGCCGCGATCGGTTCCGACGCAAGGATCGACGCCATCGCCGTCAGGTGCGCGGCGCCCGGTGGGTGGGACGCACGGACGGCCGCACTGAACGCGCTCGCGCGGTCCGCGACCGTCGTCGACGGCTTGTCGCGGTTTGCCGCGGTCTCGACGAGCGTCTTGAACGTGACGAACAACGCTTTGTGGTCAGGTGGTGACGTCGACGTGTTGAGGGCCAGCACGTCAGGGTCCGCCATCAGCCCCGCCGCAACCTGCTGGCTCCAGAAGAACTGACCCATCACGTGCAGGTCCGCGTTGGCGACCGTCGCCGTGAAGCCCGCCTCGCCACCGCGCTCGAAGAACGCTCGGAGGTCGTCGCGTTCGAACGGTTGGAGGTCGGGCCCGTTGACCGCCGGCTGCGCTGTCGCGAAGGCGGCGAAGTCCTGCGTGAAGCTGACGGCGGCCAGAGCGACCCGCAGTCGGTTCACGTTCACCCCGCGGGCATCGGGGAAGTGGGCGACGAGATCGTCCAGCATCGTGGTGGCGGTGCCGCTTGCCGGGGCGGCTCCGGCTCCGGCCGGTAGCTTGGCCGCACCTCGGGCGCTTGCCGCGGTCGTCAGGATCTCCGGCATGTTCAGCCCGTTCAGGAACACGAACGCTTCCTCGTAGGCATCTGCCCTGATCATGCCGATCAGTCCCCCGCCCATGACCGCGATCCGGTGCTCAGCCGTGCTCGCTCCCTTGACCGACTTCTCCGCCCGGGCGAGCAACGGGCCCTGGTCAGCGGCGTCGAGATGACTCCAGGCGATGTAGAACTGCGGGTCGATCACGCTGCCGACGGCGCGCACCGTCGCGAGGATCCGGTCCTTGCGTACCGGGCCCAGCGGTGACAGCGCGCCTGGATCGGCCAGGAAGGCACCGCTCGCACCCTTCTGGCGCAGGTCGTCGAGGGTGTCGATCAGGTCCGGCATGGACAGCGCGTTCAGCTTCTGCCCCGCTACCGCGACATCGGTGATCGGCAGGGACAGCTCGCCCGCACGGGAGACACGCTGGATCATCGCCGCAGCCGCCGCGTTGCCGGCCGTGCGCTGCAGCCCGAGCAGCTCCTCGGCCCCCATCGTCCCGAGTACGGGGGCCCGCGGCTTGCTCAGCGGTGAGGCCTTGCGGCCGACCGGAACCACCAGTCGATCGGGCGGTTTGCGCGTCGGACCGGCCACGAGGCACGGTAACAACGTGGGTCGCCGCGACATCAGGATCGCGCGGCGGCCTGCCGTGCAGACATGCTTTCCCGAACGGGCAACGAGGCCGCGACGAGCTATCGAGCGTTCCACCGTTCGAGGGCGGGAACGCCCTTCTCCTCGCCGAGCACCGAGATGGTGGCGGTGTCCAGCGGGAAGTGAGCGCCCCACATCAGGTCCAGCCCCATCCAGCGGACGGTGAGGGCGCGCAGGGCGTGACCGTGGCCGAAGCAGATGGCCCGGTCCACGCTTGCGGAGCGGATCCGCTCGATCAGCCGGTCTATCCGCTCGGTCACCTGACCGTGAGTCTCCCCGCCCGGAGTCGGGTGGGTGAAGATCGTCCAGCCCGGATCCGTCTGGTGGATCTGAGCACTCGTGACGCCCTCGTAGTCGCCGTAGAACCACTCGACCAGGTCCTCGGTCACCGCCGGCTCGTGGTCCGCGACGAACCCGGCCAGCTCCGCCGTCCGCCGGGCGCGGTGCCGGGGACTCGACAAGATCAGACCGAACGACGCAGGGTCCAGGTGCCCGCGCAGCGACTCAGCCTGACGTACCCCGTTGTCGGTCAGCTCCAGATCGGTGACCGAGGTGTGCCGGCCGTCGGCACTCCACTCGGTCTCGCCGTGTCGGACGATGTACAGGTCAGTCACTCTCGGCCTCCGGGGTCTCATCCGGGGCGGTGAACAGGCCGGCGTACGGGATGAAGCCGGTGCGGACGTACCAGTGCCCGCCGTCGGCGAGCCGATCGAGGATGGCTCGCTGCAGCGTCGTGTCGCGCGGCAGCGACGTCAGGTCCACCGGCGGACGCCGGGCGAAGGTGAAGAACACGGCGTCGTCGTCTCCGTTCCCGGGCTCGCCCACCAACGACCACCGTCGTTGGAAGAGCGCCATGTTGGACGTTGCCGGCAGCACCGCGACCAGCTGCGGATCCAGCAGCCAGCTGTGGCAGTGGAAGGAGCTCACCTCGAACTCGGCGAAGTGCTCGGCGAAGAAGGTCCGAGCCGCGGCGAAGGACGCGTCGACCTCGGTCGGGTTCAACGGGCCCGACCGCGGGATGTGCGTGGAGAGCACCCAGGTCCCCGCCGCCGCGCCACCGGGATCTCGTGGGTCACGCTGCAGGTTGAACTGCAGACGGCCCAACCAGTAGAGGGCTCCCGACCACGCGACGCGCAGCCAGTCGTGGGTGTGCAGACCGAACGCTCCGTACGTGAGCCGGTGCACGAACACCTGCTGCCCGAGGTCGGAGAGGGCCCGCCACGAGTCATCGCCACCGATGCCGCGGGACGCGTGGTAAGCCCGGACCTCGTCGACGGTCACGACCAGAGCGAGCAGCTCCAGCACGCCCGCCCCGTACGCCGAGTCGGTTCCCTCGGACCGCCAGGGCCAGGGCAGCGAGCCGTCCCACGGATCCCCGATCACACCGATCGCCGGGACCAGCGCCTCCGCCATCGTCTGCACCGCGGCGACCTCGACGGGACGCTCGAGCACCGCGGCGGCCGCCGCGAGAGCATCGGTGCGATCGTCATCGCGGAATCCGAGCAGGGTCAGCCGCTGCGGCAGATCGTCGGCCGCCAGCCGCTCGCGTACGTCGAGCACGCGGCCACCTTAGGGCACGGCTGCGGGGTGCCGCCCGCGACGGCCAGCGACCATACTGGGTCGGGTGAGCGAGACCCAGCCCGAGCTGCCGAACCGACAGACCCCTTTCAGCGACGCGTTCAAGGCGTTCATCGCCGACGGTTGGACGCCCTACCCCACCGAGCTGCCGACCCTGCTACCCGCCTCGGCGGCGGCGGCCGGCCGGCGCGACCAGGTGAGCGCGATGTTCCCCGGTCAGCGGCTCGTCATCCCGGCGGGCGGACTCAAGATCCGTTCCAACGACACCGACTACCGGTTCCGGCCGCACTCGGCGTTCGCTCACCTGACGGGGCTGGGCACCGACCGGGAGCCGGACGCCGTGCTGGTGCTGGAGCCGACCGACGACGGCCACGACGCGGCCCTCTACTTCACCCCTCGCGCGCCGCGTGACTCGGCGGAGTTCTACTCCGACGCCCGCTACGGGGAGATGTGGGTGGGACGCCGTCCGTCGCTGGAGGAGCTCGCCGCCCTGTGCGGCATCCGCTGCGTCCCGCGCAGCGAGCTCGACGAGCACCTGGCCAAGAACGCCGAGGAGACGCTGATCCGTCTCCTGCGGGAGGCCGACCCGGCCCTGGCCACCCGGCTGGACCAGGTCCGCGAGGCGACCGAGGAGGAGACGCTCAAGACCCAGGACGCCGAGCTGGCCGAGGCGCTGAGTGAGCTGCGACTGGTCAAGGACGCGTTCGAGATCGAGCAG
Source organism: uncultured Actinomycetota bacterium (assembly GCA_963696135.1). Classification (GTDB taxonomy): domain Bacteria; phylum Actinomycetota; class Actinomycetes; order Propionibacteriales; family Propionibacteriaceae; genus Microlunatus. Next base: position 507,286 of record CAVOJH010000021.1, on the reverse strand, counting down.
ATGCGCCAGGCCTGCGCCGAGACCGCCGAGGGCTTCGCTGCCGTGGTCGCCGATCTGCCGGAGGCGGTCCGCCGCGGCCGGGGCGAGCGCTGGGTGGAGGGCGTCTTCGGACTGCACGCTCGCCACGTCGGCAACGCCATCGGCTACGACACCATCGCCGCCTCCGGGGACCACGCCTGCACGTTGCACTGGATCCGCAACGACGGCGACCTGCGCGAGGGCGATCTGCTGCTGCTGGACGCCGGCGTCGAGCTGGACACCCTCTACACCGCCGACGTCACCCGTACGCTGCCGGTCAACGGCCGGTACAGCGACGACCAGCGGATGGTCTACGAAGCGGTGCTGGAGGCGCAGCAGGCCGGCATCGACGCCGCCAGACCGGGCGCGAAGTTCTCCGACGTGCACGCGGCGGCGATCGCCGTGCTGGCCCGCAAGCTGCAGGAGTGGGGTCTGCTCCCCGTCACCGCCGAGGAGTCCCTGTCGGCCGACGGCGGCCAGCACCGGCGGTGGATGGTGCACGGCACCTCGCACCACCTGGGGATCGACGTGCACGACTGTGCGCAGGCCCGGCGGGAGAAGTACCGCGAGGGAACCCTCGCCGAGGGCATGATCATCACCGTCGAGCCGGGTCTGTACTTCAAGTCCGACGACGAGCTGGTGCCGGAGAACCTGCGGGGCATCGGCGTCCGGATCGAGGACGACATCGTGATCACCGCGGACGGCGCCGAGAACCTGTCGGCCGGTCTCCCCCGGTCGAGCGCCGACGTCGAGGCCTGGATGGCCACGCTGCTGCCGGATGGCTGAGGGAGGTCCTCGGCCCGGCCTGCACGCACTGGTCGCCGAGGGTCGCGGCGGCATCCTGCTGTTCGGCATCACGCCACCGAAGTCGAGCACCGCCCCGGCGGACCGAGCCCGGATCGCCGAGCGGACCCTGGCCCGGATCGGGCACCTCGATCTCGACGGCCTGATCCTGTACGACATCGACGACGAGAGCGACAGGATCGCGGAGGACCGACCGTTCCCGTACCTGCCCACCTCCGACCCAGCGGCCTTCTACACCGAGCACCTCGGTGAGTGGACGAGGCCGGTGGTGGTCTACCGCTCGATCGGCAAGTACGCACCCGCCGAGCTCGGCGACTGGCTCGGCGGGTTGGACCCGACCCGTCAGCTGGGGGTCTTCGTCGGCGCCACCTCCAGCCGCAAGGACGTGCGGACGAGTCTCACCGAGGCTCATCGTCTGCGACGCACCCTGCGCCCGGAGATGGCCGTGGGCGGGGTGATGATCACCGAGCGACACACCGGCCGCGGGGACGAGCACCTGCGCATGCTGGCCAAGCAGGAGGCCGGGTGCGCCTTCTTCGTCAGCCAGGTGATCTACGACGTGGACGGCACCTTGAGCGTGCTGTCGGACTACTTCTACGCGTGCCTCGACCGCGGCATCGCGCCGCGGCCGGTCATCTTCACCCTGGCCGTCTGCGGATCGGTCAAGACCCTGGCCTTCCTGCAGTGGCTCGGGGTCCGGGTGCCGCGCTGGCTGCAGAACGAGCTCACGTACGCCGACGATCCGCTCCCCGTGAGCTACGAGCGGTGCCTCGCCGGCGCCGAGACCCTCGCCGGCTTCTGTCGCCGGCTCGGCCTGCCGTACGGCTTCAACGTGGAGAGTGTCTCGATCCGGCGGGTCGAGATCGAGGCGGCCGTCGATCTGGCCGGCCGGCTGCGACCGCTGCTCTCCTGAAACGCCTTCTGCACCGAAAACCACGTGACGGGTGGATTCCCGTGCAAACTCCTTACTCGAAGGCGGCGGCGCGGGCGCCGGGCAGCTGCTGCAGCATCTCGCGGGCCTGAGCGGCCACCTTGTGCTCGCAGAGCACCTCGTACTTGGTGGCCACGGTCTGCGTCACCGAGGTGAAGTCACGCTTGCCCCGGGTCATCGCGTAGCCGGCCGCGGCGAAGGCCAGACCGATGGCGACACCGAGAGCCAGGCAGCTGAGGATCAGCACCAGCACGCTGGCCGGCCGGGTGAAGATCAACATGATGATGCCGACGATCAGACCGGTCGAGACGCCCGATGAGACTCCGGAGGACAGCACCGTGCTCCAGCTCTTCCGACCGAGCACCCGCTCCACCGACTTGAGGTCGGTGCCGACGATCGCCAGGTTCTGGACCGCGAACTTCTCGTCGGCGAGGTAGTCCACCGCCTTCTGGGCGTCGGCGTAGCTGTTGAAGATACCCACCGACTGCGGGAACTCGAGCTCGAACATCGATCCGGCCTGCGGACGCTGGAAGGACATGGTCCACCTCTTGACGTGACGTGTGGCTAGGAGTCTACCCGCGACCCGCCCCGGCGATCCCGATCAGCGCCGCCGGTCGGGCTACCGCCGCCAGCCGGCCAGGGCGACCACCAGCTTGTCCTCCACCGGCCGCGGTGTGCTGCCGGAGTACTGGCTGAGCATCGAGAACGTGTACAGGCGTCCGTCCCGGCCCTGGACGTAGCCGCTGAGGGCGGTGACCCCGGTGAGGGTGCCGGTCTTCGCCCAGGCGTGATTGGCGGCCCGGCTGCCGTTCATCCGGTGCCGCAGCGTGCCACCGACCATCCGGCTGGTGTTGCCGGCCACCGGCAGCGCCGACTTGAAGGCGGGGAACCAGCGCTCCTTCTGCACCTTCACCAGCAGCGTGCCGAGGGCCCGTGGGGTGAGCGTGTTGGCCCGGGTCAGACCGGATCCGTCCGACAGCGCGACCCCGCTCATCGGCACCTTGAGGGCGGTCAGGTAGGCCCGAGTCGCGGCCAACCCGTTCGACCAGGTGCCCGGCGCCCCGGACCGCTGCGCGCCCATCGCCTTGGTCAACGCCTCGGCGTGCATGTTGTTGGACAACTTCAGGAACGGCACCAGCAGCTGCGACAGCGGCATCGAGTAGTCGGTCGCGAGCACGGCGCGCTTGGTCGCCGGCGTGGCGAGCGATGTCGTACCGCCTCGAACGGTGACACCGGCCTTCTTCAGCTCGGCCCGGAACACGGCCGCGGCGTACAGGTCCGGTCGGTTGACCGTGATCAGCCAGCTGCCTGATCGTCCACTGGGCACCCGACCCCGGAGCGTGATCGTCTTCGCGCCCTGGGCTCGACTCGCGGAGAAGCTGGTCGAGGTCCCCTTCTTCCCCGTCGTGGTGAGGTTCTTCAGGCTCAGGTACGACGCCGCCGCTGCCGGGCTGGTGGCGATCTTGGCCTTCTTGCCCACCGAACCGGCCTTGTACTTGATGATCACCGTGCCGGAGTCGTAGTCGGCGTTGGGAGCAAGCGTGAGCGCAGAGATCTCTGCCGCGTAGTAGTCGTCGGCGTAGCTGGTCCGCCAGGTCGGGTTGTAGCGCACGCTGTCGAAGTAGGTGGCGTCGACGACCAGCTTCCCCGTCACCGTACGGATTCCAGCGGCCCGAACCCGCTGGGCCAGGGCGGCGTAGTCGCTTACCCGAGCGGTCGGATCTCCATAGCCCTTGAGGTAGAGCCGTCCGTCCAGCGTGCTTCCGGTGATCTTGGCACGCCTGATCACCTGGGTCCGGAAGCGGTAGTCGGGACCGAGGGTGTGCATGGCCGCGGCCGCCGTGACGATCTTGGTGTTCGAGGCGGGCATGGTCGCGCGGCTGCCGCTGCGCTGGAACAGCTCGCTGCCGGTGGCGGCGTCGAAGACCACCGCCGACGTGCGGCCCTTGGTGACACGGGAGTCCTTCAGCACGGAGGCGAGCTTGCTGGCCAGCGCCTTGTCGGTGACCGGGGCCGCTGCCGCCTCGGGCAGCTGATGAGCCGGCACCAGCAGACCGGCACTGGTGATCACCAAGCCGGCACTGAGGGCGACGACGAGCGATCTCGGGGCGATGATCCGACGCAGCGCTCCGCGACCGGTGAGCATCGCGCCCAGATGGGGAAGTGATCTGGACACCGACGTACTCCTCGAGTTGTGCTCCCCCGAGCTCGTGGGAACACTAACCCAAGATCACCGCGGCGGGAAGACGCAGAACTCGTTCCCCTCAGGGTCGGCCAGCACGTCCCAGGCCAGGTCGTCGCCGTGCGGCCGCAGCAACGTCGCGCCGGATCCGATCAGACCAGCCGCCTCCCCGAGCACGTCCCAGTGGATCCGGTTCTTGACCTGCTTGGGTTCGGGGACGGTCTGGAACACCCAGTCGACCGGGAGTCCGGCGGTCGGTTCCAGCCACCAGAAGGACCCGTCGTCACTGGACCGCGGACTGGTGCCGAGCCGATCCGCCCACCACGCCGCGATCCGGGCCGGCTCCACGGCGTCCACGACCATCTCCAGCAGCCGGTAGGGAGCGAGCCGCTCGGGCGGGCGGACGAACGCACACAGCTCGCCGCCCTCGGGATCATGGAGCAGGGTCCAGCGCGGGAGCTCGGCGACCACCCCGGCCCCGATCCCGAGCAGCTCGGCGACGTCGCGTACCGCGACATCGAGATGGACCCGCTGCTTGACGGTCCGCGGTTCCGGCACCGGGTTGATCCACACGGTGTGTTCGGCGACGCCATCGGCGAGCCGGTAGGCGCCGTTGTCCAGCGCTTCGGCCCCGAGCCCCAGAGCCGAAGCCCAGAAGGCCGCCAGCCGGCGTTGGTCGGTCGCGTCGATGCACAGGTCCTTGAAGCGGCAGCGGTCGGCCGTGGTGCCGTCAGCACTCATGGACGGCAGCGTACGGGTCAGTCGCTGGACAGGTTCAGCTGAGACCGTAGCCGATCGATGTGCTCGGACGCCTGCGCCTTGTTCAGGTCGGCCGGCAGCGTCTCCCCCGCCTGGCGGGCCAGCGAGTCGAGGTAGGAGCGCTGCGAGTCCGTGATGGGATCGTCACCGCTCACCCAGTCGCTGGGGTCCTTGATGCTGCCGTCGTCGCCACCGGGCGCCGGATCGTCGGGACTGGCGCCGATGTAGGCGACTTCTTCGTTGGCAGCTTGGGAACCCTCGGAGGCGAACTGACTCATGTTTACAGTGTAAGCCGCTCGTCGGGGTGTCGCGCGACGCCCGTCCGCCTGAACGCGTACGGCAGTCTGGAGGTCCGGCCTATACCGTGGGCCCGTGGCGTCGCGAGAGAGCTCTGTGTTCATCTCCCGGCTGAAGAACCTGCCCGTTCTGGACGTGGCGGGTGACCAGCTCGGGCGGGTCCGTGACGTCATCGTCCAGCGGCGGGCCGATGGACGTCCACCCCGGGTGAAGGGACTGCTGGTCGAGCTGTTCGCCCGCCATCGGATCTTCATCTCGATGGCCCGGGTGCGCAACGTCGATCCCACCCAGGTGGTCATCTCCGGCGTCGTCAACACCCGCCGGTTCGAGCGCCGCGAGTCGGAGATCCTGGTCATCGACGACCTCTTCGACCAGGCCGCCGAGCGGATCGACCGGCGCACCCCGGCGGTGGTGTTCGACGTCGCGATGCAGACCACCCGAGTGCACGAGTGGGAGCTCAGCGAGGTCGCCATCCGGGAAGCCCGACCGCGCGCCTTCGGCCGCCGGGGCCACGTCACCATCCTGGACTGGGACGAGGTGCGGATCAGCGGCTTCGACGACACCTTCCAGGGCACCGAGCACCTGCTCGCCGAGCTCGAGGACATGAAGCCCGCCGACGTGGCTCGCGAGCTGCACAACATGAGCTCCGAGCGTCGCGCCGAGGTCGCCAACGCCTTGGACGACGAGAAGCTGGCGAACGCGCTGGAGGAGCTGCCGGAGGAGGAACAGGTCCAGCTGATCCAGGGACTGGACCCCGAACGGGCGGCCGACGTTCTCGAGGAGATGGATCCCGACGACGCCGCGGACCTGATCGGCGAGCTCGCCCCCGAGGTGGCCGAACGGCTGCTGAACCGGATGAAGCCGGAGGAGGCCAAGGACGTCCGTCGGTTGCTGATCTACGAGGACTTCACCGCCGGCGGCATGATGACCCCCGAGCCGATCATCCTCGCGCCGGACGCCACCGTCGCCGAAGCGCTCGCCAAGGTGCGCGACGCGGAGCTCACCCCGGCGTTGGCCTGCATGGTCTACGTGTGCCGGTCTCCGTTGGAGACGCCGACCGGGCGCTACGTGGGCGGGGTGCACTTCCAGCGGCTGCTGCGCGAGCCGCCGTCGACCCTGGTGTCGGCGCTGCTCGACTCCGACCTCGAGCCGCTCCAGGCCGCCACCAAGCTGCACATCGTCTCCCGCTACTTCGCCACCTACAACCTGGTCAACGCACCCGTCCTCGACAGCGACCGGCGTCTGCTCGGTGCCGTCACCGTCGACGACGTGCTCGACCACGTGCTGCCGCCCGACTGGCGGGGCACCCAGCTCGATGCACTCTCCGCGCAGGCGACGCTGGGCGCGGGCCGTTCCCGCGGTCGGTCGGTGAGCCGTGGCTAGGGCCGAGCGCGAGCCGGCACGGCTGAACACCCCCGGCCGCCGCAAGCGGTCCATCCTGCCGCGCCCGCGCTGGGACCGTGACACCTTCGGTGCCTTCGCGGAGGGTTTCGCCCGGTTCATGGGTACGGCCCGGTTCCTGGCCTGGATGACCGTCATCATCATCTGCTGGGTGCTCTGGAACATACCGGTGGGTCCGCCCCGCCCGCGGTTCGACGAGTACCCCTTCATCTTCCTCACGCTGGTGCTGTCGCTGCAGGCCTCGTACGCGGCCCCGCTGATCCTGCTGGCGCAGAACCGGCAGGAGTCACGGGACCGGGTCGCGATCGAGCGCGATCGTGAGCAGGCGGCCCAGAGCCGGGCGGACATGGACTACCTGGCCCGCGAGATCGCCGGCTTGCGGATGTCGGTCGGCGAGCTCGCCACCCGGGACTACCTGCGGTCCGAGCTCCGCAACGAGCTGCGCTCGATCCTGGCGGACCTCGACGACGAGGAACGCGAGCGCGAGCGGAGTAGCTGAGTGAGCGGAGTAGCTGAGTGAGCGGGGCAGCCCCATTGAGCGGTGCAGCTGAGTGAGCGTGTCCGAGGAGCCGCCGGATCGCGGTCTGGCCCGCCGGCTGGTGGCGCAGCAGTTCCCGGAGTGGGCGGACCTGCCCGTCACCGACGTCGCGCACAGCGGCTGGGACAACCGCACCTTCCGGCTCGGCGACGACCTGACGATCCGCCTCCCCCGCTCCCGGTTCTACGCCGGGCAGGTGGCCAAGGAACAGCGCTGGTTGCCGCTGCTGGCACCGAACCTGCCGACGCCCATCCCCCGACCGGTCGCCCAGGGGTCGCCGGGACTGGGCTACCCCCACGCCTGGTCCGTCTACGCCTGGCTCGCCGGGGATCCGGCAACCCATGATCGGATCGACGACCAGGTCGTCTTCGCCCGTGCGGTGGCGGAGTTCCTGGTGGCCCTGCGGGCGTGCGACGCCACCGACGGCCCGCTGCCTGGCCAGCACAACTGGTGGCGGGGCGGTCCGCTGGACCACTACCTCGCCGAGGCCCGGACCGCGCTGGCCACGGTGTCCGACGAGGTCGACGTGCCGGCGGCCACCGCGATCCTGGACGCCGCGGTCGCCAGCACCTGGCCGGGACCCCCGGTGTGGTTCCACGGGGACATCGCGTTCGGCAACCTGCTGGTGCGCGACGGCCGGCTGGTGGCGGTGATCGACTTCGGCACCAGCGGAATCGGTGACCCAGCCTGCGACGTCGTGCTGGCCTGGACCCTGCTGTCGGGCGAGTGCCGTGCCGCGTACCGCGACGCACTCGGCCTGGATGACGCCACCTGGGCCCGCGGTCGGGGGTGGGGACTGTGGAAGGCGCTGATCACGGTGGCCGGGAGCCGGGACACCGACGTGGCGGCGGCCGACGAGGCCCGACGGGTGCTGCGCGAGATCCTGGCCGACCCCGTTCACTGATCCAGCGGCGCCGCATCCGCAGGCCCCGAGCCGCGATCTCCGAGTACCCCCGACTTCGCGAGGGTTCGAACACGCGCGGAGTCGCGATTGCTGAGAACTCCCCGACTCCGCGGGTGATGCATCACCCGCGGAGTCGGGGAGTTCTCAGGTTCGGAGTCCCGGCCCGCCTGGCCAGCCGGGACCGCCTGGCCCGCCGATGTCACGTCGGCCACACTCGTCCGCTGGTCCCGGTTGGGCGAACTAACCTGGTCCGGTGCCCGTCTCGACTGCAACGCCCCTGCTCGATCGTGTCCGCGACGCCCTGACCCGGGTCAACGACCCCGAGATCCGGCGGCCGATCACCGAGCTCGGAATGGTCGCGGAGGTCGAGGAGACCACCCCCGGACAGGTCCGGGTCGAGGTGCTGCTGACCGTGTCCGGGTGCCCGATGAAGGACACCCTGCGGCGCGACGTCACCGCCGCCGTGATGGCCGTCGAAGGCGTCGAGGCCGTGCAGGTCGACCTCGGCGTGATGAGCGACGAACAGCGTGCCGGCCTACGGGAGCTGCTGAAAGGCGGCCAGGCCGACCGGGAGATCCCGTTCGCCAAGCCCGATTCCCTGACCACCGTGATCGCGATCGCCTCGGGTAAGGGTGGGGTCGGCAAGTCGTCGGTGACGGTCAACCTGGCCATGGCCCTGGTGCGACTCGGTCGTACGGTCGGCATCCTCGACGCCGACATCTACGGGCACTCGATCCCGGCCATGCTGGGGGTCGCCGACGCCCGGCCCACCGCCGTCGAGGACATGATCATGCCGGTCCCGACCAACGGCCTGAAGGCGATCTCCATCGGCATGCTGAAGCCGAGTCGCGATCAGGTGGTCGCCTGGCGCGGACCGATCCTGGACCGGGCCCTGACCCAGATGCTGGCCGACGTCTACTGGGGCGATCTGGACTTCCTGCTGCTGGACCTGCCGCCGGGAACGGGTGACGTGGCGATCTCGCTGGGTCAGAAGCTCCCCAATGCGGAGGTGATCGTGGTGACCACGCCGCAGCAGGCGGCCGCCGAGGTCGCCGAGCGCGCCGGCACCATGGCGTCGATGATGAACCAGCGGGTGATCGGCGTGATCGAGAACATGGCCTATCTCGAGGTGACCTGTCCCGACTGCGACAGCGTGCACCGGATGGACGTCTTCGGTTCCGGCGGCGGCGAGAACGTGGCCGCCACTCTGAGCACCCGGTTGGGCTACCCGGTGCCGCTGCTGGGGAAGGTGCCGTTGGATCCGTCGTTGCGTGCGAGCGGCGATGACGGCGTACCGCTGACTGCCGGTGACAGCGACTCGGCGGCGGGAGCGGCGCTGACCGCGATCGCGGAGGGACTCGCCGGGCGGGGGCGCGGCCTCGTGGGCCGTCAGCTGGGACTGGCCCCCACCGGCCGCTGAGCGGTCAGAGTTGCGCGTCCCGCGCCCGTTGACGTGGGGCGCCTGACGCTCAGGTCGCGTCGGGGTCGAATGGCGTCAGCACCCGCGCCACCGGGGTTCCGTTGACCGCGCCGTTGACCGACGATCCGTTCGTCCGAGCTGACGCCTTGGCGTCCTCCATGGCTGCCGTCACGTCCGCCGCCGCGGTACGTCCGGCGGCGGTGGATTCGGTGATCTCCTTCTTGACATCGGCCACGATCGGGTCGACGTCGTCCATCAGGTGCTTCTGGATGAAGGCCTTCGGATTGAGGTCGCGGACGTCGAGGTCGGAGAACTCCGGGCCGAGCTCCTTCTGCAGCTGCTCCTGAGCGCTGCCGGCCATGGTCCGGACGTACTTGATCACCCGGGCCGCCTTGCGGGCGAACTCGGGGAGCTTCTCCGGGCCGAACAGGATCACCGCGATGACCACCAGGACCAGGAGCTCCGGTGCCCCTACGTCGAACATGCGCTCACGCTAGCCTTCACGACTCCCCAAGGTCACTTCGGCGGTGCGCTGCTGCCCGCCACGTTCATAGGTCAGGGTGACCTGGTCCCCCGGACGATGGGTCCGGACCGCCACGATCAGCTCCTCCGCCGTGGTCACCGGTTGATCGTCGATCGCGGTCACCACGTCGTCGACCTGCAGACCTGCCTTGTCGGCCGGACCGTCCCCGTCGACCTGCGAGAGCCGGACGCCGTCGCTGTCCGCCTGACCGATGTTGACGCCGATGACAGGGTACGTCGCTTTCCCGTCCTCGATCAGCAGCTTGCCGATCTCCATCGCCTGGTTGATCGGGATGGCGAAACCGAGGCCGATGTTGCCGCTGGTGTCGCGGCTCTGGCCGAGCGTGAGGATGGCCGAGTTGACCCCGATCACCCGGGCGGCGGCATCGACCAAGGGGCCCCCGGAGTTGCCGGGGTTGATGGCGGCATCGGTCTGGATCCCGTTGATGTAGGCACTCGGCGAGTCAGCCCCGCCGGCGGAGTTCACCACCACGGGTCGGTTCTTGGCACTGACGATGCCCTGGGTGACGGTGCTGGCGAGCGCCAGCGGTGAGCCGATCGCCACGACCGGCTCTCCCACCCGGACCGTCTCGGAGTCGCCCACCGGCAACGGGGTGAGTAGGTGTGCGTCGGTCAGCTTGATGACCGCCAGATCGTAGGAGGGACTGCGACCCACCAGCTCCGCCCGCACCCGGGCTCCGTCGGAGAACACCACGGTGATCCGGCCGCCGTCCGCGGCGTCGGCGATCACGTGGTTGTTGGTCATGATGTGCCCATCGGTGTCGAGCACGAAGCCCGACCCGGTGCCACCGGAACCGTTCGAACCGACCCGGATCATCACGGTGCTCGGGAGCGCCGCCGCCGCCACCTGGACGGTGTCGATCTGGCTCGGCGCCGCGGGCACCGGGCTCTGCGGATCCGCCGACGACGTCGATGGGGCGGCCACCGTCGGTTGGACTGGGACCGTCGGAGTGGCCGCCGGGGCACTGGTCTGGGCGAGACGCGCACCGCCGTAGCCGGCAGCGGTGCCGACCAGGGCCGCCAGCAGAGCGGCGACCAGCAGCAGCAGACCGGTCCTGGACCTGCGCGCCGGCCGGTTCGCCGGCGGCGTTGGCGGGACGGCGGTGGCGACCGGTGCGGGCGGGAGCGGGGTCAGTGGCGGTACGCCGCCGGGCGCCGGGTAGCCGGTCGCGCCGCCGAACGTCGGGGGCTGGGCGGCACCGTACGGCGGCAGCACCTGGGTGGGCCCGTCGACCGGGCCGGCCGGGCGGGAGAACGGGCCGAAGTAGTGCGCCGCGGTGGCGTCCGGATCGGGCCCCGTCTGGGACTGGAACTCGGTGGCCCGGAATCCGTGGTCACCTGGGCCGACACCGTAGTCGCCGGTGCCCTGTCGGGACTCGGGCCCAGAAGCGTACTGATCCGGGTCGGGTTCGCCAGTCGGGTAGGTCTGGGCGTCTTCCTGGGTCCGGTCGCGGAAGAACCAGTCCGATCCGGTGTCGTCGGGTGCCGGGCGACCGTCGTCGGGGGCCGCCGGGCGGTCCTCGTCAGTCATCTCGTCACCGCTCATCGACCGAGGATGCGGGACCAGCCCGCGCGAACGCGTTCCATCGTAGTCGGCTGTTGGCGGGCCTCATGCGGGAGCGCAGCCACCGCGGCAGCCAGTGTCTCGCGCGAACCGTCGGTGACGGCGGTCAGCACGACATCGCCTGAGGTCCAGGTCGCGGTGGTCGGCATCCCGCTGGTGACCCAGGCACCCAGCGTCTCGCTGCGGGAGCTCCCGGTCGGTGCCCCCGACAGCTGCCCCCGCTGCTCGACCACGCTCAGCGTGGTCAGTCCGTCGCTGTAGACGAGGTGCACGAGCGTCGGGTCGTCGGTCTGGTCGGTCCTCAGCCGCAGCAGGGACAGACCGGCGAGCCGGTCGGCGCAGACCCAACCGTCGCGCCTCAGCTGGGCCGCCCGGGAGAGCGTGAGGGTGGCGGTCGTCCGGGCCGCCGGGCTGGCGACCACCTGGCTCTGGTCGCCGCCGGTGCCGAACCGCAGATCGGCGAGCCGGCTGGCCACGACGACGTTGCCGCGACCGTCGTACGTCTCCTGCCCCAGCAGCAACCCGGTCCTGGCGTCGAGCCACCAGCGGGCCACCACGCCGTCGAGCGATCCCTCCGCGGACTCGGCCGTCGGCTCCACCGCCTCGACGACGTACGCGTCGCGGTCGGCGTACCGCTGCGCCTTCCACCCTCGCAACGCATACCGGGCGGCGAGAAGATCGATCAGATCGGCGTCGGCCATCCGGGTCGACGAGTCGGACGCGATGTAGGTGGCGGCGCCGGCCGGGTGATGCCCCGAGCCCGCGGGGCTGAGCTCGGTGCCGGAGCCACCCAGGCTGGCGACGCGGACGACGTTGGTGATCCGCTCGTCATCGCGGGAGAGGCTGACGAACTGGGTGGCGGAGTAGGTCAACTCGTCCCCGGCCTGTCCGGCCTGGACCAGGAGCTTCGTCGTCTTGGCCTCTGACAGCGGCTTCGCGGGCAGCGTCACCCCGGTCGGGTAGCCCGCCCCGGAGGTCGTGCTCGCCGGCTGCCCCTGCAGGGCCGCACTGACCCGACCGTCGAGCGGGAACGTCGAGACCACGCTGGTGAACTCGGTGACCGCCCGGTGAGTGGGATCGAGGGCCGCGACGGTGTCCTCGGCCGGCGCCGCAAGGTAGCCGATCCCCAGCACGGCGAGGACGGCCACGCTGCAGCCCAGCACCCCGGCCAGCATCCGGGTGCGCTTCAGGTGCCGCTGGCTGGGCAGCTCGCCGCCGCCGACCGTTCGCCGGAACGGACGCGTCCACAACGGCTCGGTGGCTTCTTCGCCGGCGATCGAGACCAGGCGGTGCGAGAGGTCAACGGGGGTCTGCCCCGGATCGGTCGAGCCGGTCAGCAGCGAGCGCACGTGCCGCAGCTCGGCGACCTCGCGGCGGCAGTCGCCGCAGTCGACGAGATGAGTCAGCAGCCGCTCGCGGTCGGCATCACCCAGGGCGCCGTCGACGAAGGCCGAGCGGAGCTCGGCCAGCTCGGCGCACGAACGCGCCTTCACGAACGCCCCGTGTACCCCGGTGCTGAGAGGCCGGCTGCCACCGGCGCGCCACCCTGCTCGACTTCGACCCCGAGATACCGCGCCCGCTCGCCGGTCGGGCGACGATGGGCCAGCGCGGCGCGCAGCTGCGCGCGACCACGATGGATCCGGCTGCGGACGGTGCCGAGCTTCGTGTCCAGGACCGCGGCGATCTCCTCGTAGGTGAGGCCTTCGATGTCGCAGAGCACGACGGCCGCCCGGAACTCCGGTGCCAGTGCGGCCAGCGCGGCGGCGACGTCGTGGTCGAGCCCGGCGTCGGCCAGCGCCTCCGACGGCGTCGGCCAGCTGCTCGGCAGCCGCTCCTCCGAGCCGTCGACCAGGCCGTCGAAGCGGATCTTCTGCTTGCGGCGCGCCGAGTCCAGGAACAGGTTGGTGGTGATGCGGTGCAACCAGCCCTCGAACGTGCCCGGCTGGAAGGTGTGCAACGAGCGGAAGACCCGGACGAACACGTCCTGGGTGAGATCCTCGGCGTCGTGGGAGTTCCCGGTCAGCCGATACGCGAGCCGGTAGACGCGGGCGCTGTGGTCCCGCACGATCTGCTCCCAGCTCGGCGGCGTCCACTCGGCCGCCGCCGGCGGCGCCCATGCGCGCGGACCCGGGTTCGCCGGCGTGGTGACCGGGGTGATGTCGGGCGCTGGTCGGACGGCCATGACGACTCCTCTCCCCTGCGCTCTGATCACCAACGGACTCCTCATCCTCCCCCAGCATCCTGGGCACAGGCTGAGACGAACCTCTCAGGAGCCTGTGCGCGGTCTCGATGTGGTGAACGTCTCAGTCGCTGATGGGGTTCCCGGACCCCTTCACCGGGCCGATCTCGGTCCCTCGGAGGTCAGCAGACCGGCCGCCCGCAGGCAGGCGGTCAGGGCAGCCGACTCCGCCTCGGTGGCCGGCGGCATCGGCGACCGCAGCCGGCCGTTGCCGCGACCGAGCTGGCGGAGACCGTCCTTGACCAGGATGCAGCCCTGGGTGGCGAAGACGCCGGTGAACACGGGCAGCAGGCGTCGGTGCCACTCCAGCGCGGTCTGCGGATCGCCGGCCAGCTGAGCCTCGATCAGCCGGTGCATGCCGACCCCGGTGAAGTGGGTCGAGGTACCGACCACGCCGACGGCACCGACCGACAGCAGCGGCAGGGTCAAGGCGTCGTCGCCGGAGTAGTACGCGAGATCGGTGGCGGCCATCACCTGCGCCGAGGCCGGCAGGTCCCCCTTCGCGTCCTTGACCGCGACGATCTGCGGGTGCTCGGCCAGCCCGAGCATCGTGTCGGTGAGGATCGGCACACCGGAGCGGTGCGGGACGTCGTACAGCATGATCGGCAACCCGGTGGCGTCCGCGACCGTACGGAAGTGGCTGAGGAGACCGGCTTGGGGCGGGCGGGAGTAGTACGGCGTGACGACCAGCAGCCCGGCGGCACCGGCCTTCTCGGCATCGGCGGCCAGACTCAGGGTGTGCTCGGTGTTGAAGGTGCCGACGCCGGCCAGCACGCTGCTGCGATCGCCGACCGCGTCGACCACGACCCGAAGCAGCTCGGCCTTCTCCGCATCGGAGGTGGTCGGCGACTCACCGGTGGTGCCACTGATCACCAGCCCGTCGTGCGCCAGCTCGTCGACGAGGTAGCTCGCCAGCGCGGCGGCGCCGTCGTAGTCGACGTCGCCGTCCTCGGTGAACGGTGTCACCATCGCCGTCAGGAGACGGCCGAACGGGGGCACGGGGGGCATGGCGACCATCCTAAGCCGTGGAATCTCTCGTGGAGATCCGGACAAAAGCGGCTGGAACCGGAGATTGTGTCGTCTCGGGCACCCGCAGAACCGTCCGATCCCACCGCCTCCCGCGGTGGTTGCGACCGGAAGTTCGTCGAGGGTGTCCGGTGTCCAGGTGCGTGCATGTCGTCGCAGGGCGACGCTTCGCGTCGACACGCCAGGCCGACGAGGGAGGGATGCCGACGCATCGCGACCGAGGAGAACGACGCGAGGTGCGTGCCTGGGCGCCGGACACCCAGACGAATGTCCGGTCGTGACCACTAGGCTTACCGCTGTGACCGCCGCACCCGCGAAGACCGCTGTGAAGTCCGCTCCCAAGGCCGCATCCTGGGCCTATGCCGAGGACTTCGTCGCCGAGTCCGAGGCCGCCGCCGGGGCCCGCGCCGCCGCCGCGCCGCTGGGCGTGACCGCGATCGGCCGAGGCGGCGCCAGCGCGCTGACCTTCCTGGCCTCGGTGCTCCGCGCCAAGGCCGTGGTGGAGGTCGGTACCGGCTCGGGTGTCTCGGGGCTGGCGCTCTTCGCCGGCATGCAGCCCGACGGCATCCTGACCAGCGTGGACATCGAAGCCGACCACCAGCGGGTGGCGCGCAAGGCGTTCCTGTCCGTCGGCATCCCGACCCAGCGCTTCCGGCTGATCGCCGGAGCGGCCCTGAACGTGCTCCCCCGGCTCAGCGACGGCGCGTACGACCTCGTGTTCATCGACGCCGACAAGGTGGAGTACCCGGCCTACGTCGAGCAGGGCATCCGGTTGCTCCGCAGCGGCGGGGTGCTGGCCGTGGACAACGCCCTGCGCCGGGACCGGGTCGCCGACCCGAACGACGACGACGACGAGGTGCTCGCCATCCGCGACGCGCTCGAGATGGTCGCCGCCGACGAACACCTCCGCCCGGCCCTGCTCCCCGTCGGCGACGGCCTCCTGGTGGCCGTGAAAGTTTGACGTAAGCGCACCTTCCGGCGCGCCGCGCCAGCTACGCGCGAACGGTGATGCCTTTGCCGACCACCGTGATGCCACCGGCGGAGATGGTGTAACCGCGGGCCCGGTCCTGGTCGATGTCGACCCCGACGGTGGCGCCCGGCTCCACCAGCACGTTCTTGTCCAGGATGGCCCGCTCGATCACGGCGCCCTCGCCGATCCGGGCGTTCTGCAGGATCACCGACTGGGTGATCTCGGCACCCTTGGCCACCCGTACGTTGGGCGACAACACGGAGTCGTCGATCCGGCCGCCGGAGATGATGCAGCCGGGGCTGACGATCGAGTCGGTGGCGGTGCCGGCCAGGGTGAACTTGGCCCCGGGCAGCTGGGCCATGTTGGACCAGATGGGCCACTCGTTGTTGTAGAGGTTGAAGACGGGGTCCACCGAGACGAGATCCATGTGGGCCTCGTGGTAGGCGTCGATCGATCCCACGTCGCGCCAGTAGGCCCGGTCGCGGTCCTTGACACCCGGCACCTCGTTCTTGGTGAAGTCGTAGACCTGCGCCTCCCCCTGGGACACGAAGCTCGGGATGATGTCACCGCCCATGTCGTGCCGGGAATCGAGGTTCTCCGCGTCGGAGTACAGCGACTCCACCAGTGCGTCGCAGGTGAAGATGTAGTTGCCCATCGAGGCGAACGACGCCTCGGGATCGTCCGGCAGACCGGGCGGGTCGGCCGGCTTCTCCAGGAACTCCTTGATCTTGTTGTCCGCCGCGGCGTCGATCACCCCGAACTCGGTGGCCTGAGCCCGCGGCACCCGGATGCCGGCGACCGTGCAGCCCAGACCGCCGTCGATGTGGGCGTCCAGCATCTGCTCGACGTCCATCCGGTAGATGTTGTCGGCGCCGAAGACCACGACGTAGTCCGGGTCCTCGTCGACGAACAGGTTCTTCGACTGGAAGATCGCGTCGGCGCTGCCCTGGTACCACCGCGGGCCGAGTCGCTGCTGCGCCGGCACCGGTGTCACGTAGTTGCCCAGCAGCGTGGACATCCGCCACGTCACCGAGATGTGCTTGTCGAGCGAGTGCGACTTGTACTGGGTGAGCACCGCGATCTGCCGCATACCGGCGTTCGCGAGGTTCGACAGCACGAAGTCGATCAAGCGGTACGTCCCGCCGAACGGGACGGCGGGTTTCGCCCGGTCCATCGTGAGCGGCATCAGCCGCTTTCCTTCACCGCCGGCGAGGACGATGGCGAGAACCTTGGGACGGGAGGAAGCCATGCGCTGAACCTATCGTTGCTCGACTCTGAGGCAGGACCCGGCATCACCGGACCCGGGGCTCAACCTAGGCGTTTCGGTCGTCGGCCGACAAGGTCCTCGATCCGTGTCTCACCGAGGTCACCGGCCGGCCACCTCGCATTCAGGCATCCGTACGGCATCCCCTCTGACACCTGGAGCCGGGTGGAGCCGATGCCCTGTTCGGCGTGGCGACCGCTGTGCAACGATGCCGAGCATGAGTGCAGCCAGCGGTGACCGACTCAGTCTCTCCCTCTTCACGCGGGAGTACCCACCCTCGATCTACGGCGGCGCCGGGGTGCACGTGGCCCAGCTGGTGCCTCAGCTGCGCAAGCTGATCGACGTGGACGTGCAGTGCATGGGTGAGCCCCGCGAGGGCGCGACCGCGCACGCGGAGACCTATCCCGACGGCGCGAACACCGCCCTGCGCGTGTTCGGCGCCGACCTGTCGATGGCGGCCGCTGTGCCGCCGGTCGACCTGATCCACTCCCACACCTGGTACGCGATGCTGGGCGGCATGCTGGGCGCGATGCTGCAGGACATCCCGCACGTGGTGACGGCCCACTCGCTGGAACCCCACCGCCCGTGGAAGGCCGAGCAGCTGGCCGGAGGCTATCGGCTGTCGTCCTGGGCCGAGCGCACCGCCTTCGAGGCTGCGGACGCTGTCATCGCCGTCAGCGCGGGGATGCGCACGGACACGCTGGACTCCTATCGGGACCTCGATCCCGCGAAGGTGCACGTGGTGCGGAACGGGATCGATCCGGACGAGTTCTCGCCGGACACGGGCACGGACGTGGTCACCGGGCTGGGTATCGACCTGGACAAGCCGACCGTCGTGTTCGTCGGCCGGATCACCCGTCAGAAGGGCCTCATCCACCTGGTCCGAGCCGCCGAGCACCTCGATCCCGACACCCAGCTGGTGCTGCTGGCCGGCGCCCCGGACACCCCCGAGATCGCCCAGCAGATCGGCGACGCGTTCGCGGCTGTCCAGTCGAGTCGGGGCAACGTGGTCTGGGTCGAGCAGATGCTGCCGCGGGCTCAGGTCCGTCAGGTCCTGTCCCAGGCCACCGTGTTCGCCTGCCCCTCGGTGTACGAGCCGCTCGGCATCGTCAACCTCGAGGCCATGGCCTGCGAGACCGCCGTCGTCGCGTCCGCCGTCGGCGGCATCCCCGAGGTGGTGGTGGACGGTGAGACCGGCTACCTGGTGCCGTACGACCCGGCCAAGGCCGACGACCCCGCCGCGGTCGCGGAGTTCGAGCAGCAGCTGGCGACCAAGATCAACGAGCTGACCCGGAACCGGGATCGTGCGGTGGCGTTCGGCAAGGCCGGGCGGCAGCGCTGCATCGACGAGTTCTCCTGGGCCAAGATCGCGGCCGAGACGGTGGACGTCTACCGGGCGGCGATCGCGGCGCACGCGGGCTGAACCGAGGACCTGCCGGATCTTCTCCGAGCGGGGATCCTCCTTTGGCGGTGGTCATGGTCGGTCGCTGATCGTGGCGGGCCGTTGATCATGAACGGTGCTTGATCATGAACGGCGGTTGATCATGAACGGTCGACCGTACGTCGACCGGTCGGAAGGGGGTCGTCACCTGGCCGACGCGCTGGTCGGCGCGCTGGCCGAGCACGACCGTGATCACGGGCAGCCGCTCCTGGTGCTCGCGCTGCCACGAGGTGGCGTCCCGGTGGCCGTCCCGGTCGCGCGGGCCCTGGCCGCGGAGCTGTCGGTGCTGGTGGTGCGCAAGCTCGGTTCCCCCGGCCAGCCGGAGCTCGCCGTCGGCGCGATCGCCCTGATCGGCGACCGCGTCGTCAGGGTGCTGAATGATGAGTGGGTGCGGCGGCTGGGCCTGTCCACCGAGCAGCTCTCGACGATGGTCGACACCGAGACCGAGGAGCTCCGGGCTCGGGCGGCGGTGTTCGGCAGGACGCCCTCGGTCGCCGGCCGCACCGTCATCGTGGTCGACGACGGCCTGGCCACCGGAGCGACGATGCGTGCTGCGGTGATCGCCGTCCGGGGTGCCGACGCCGCGCACGTGCTGGCAGCCGCCCCGGTGGGAGCCGTCGCAGCCTGCCGCGACCTGTCGGAGATCGCCGACCTGGTGGTCTGCCCGCGACGGCCGTACCCCTTCCGTGCAGTCGGTGAGCACTACCGGGACTTCGCCCAGCTGGACGACGACGACGTCCTCGCTCTGCTCCCGTGATCGGTTTCGGCACACCTTCCGACCCCCCGCCGAGGCGACCCGGACGCAACGACGGCTCCCCGCGTCTGCGGAGAGCCGTCGAGGTGTGCTGGGGTGTCAGGACTACCCGACGACCTCTTTCAAGGCGCCGGCCAGCTCGGTCGCCTCGTCGGCGTTGAGCTCGACCACCAATCGGCCACCTCCTTCGAGCGGGACCCGCATGACGATTCCCCGACCCTCTTTGGTGACCTCCATCGGGCCGTCACCCGTCCGCGGCTTCATGGCAGCCATGTGCCCATCCTCATCTGTAGTCGACTGGCAGCTATCGATGCCGATTATTCCGTACTCGGCCAACTGCGTACCATGCGGGTCGGGCTCGCCGAGACCACTAGAGTCCATCGCTATGAGCGCGGCACCGGTGCTGGTCGAACGCCTCGGCGGAGTCGGTCTGATCCGATTCAACCGACCCGAGGCTCTCAACGCCCTGGATCTGGCGGCGAAGACCGCGCTGCTCGCCGCCCTGGAGGATCTGTCCGCCGATCCCGGGGTGCGCTGCGTCGTGCTGACCGGAACCAGTCGGGCGTTCTGCGTCGGACAGGATCTGCGCGAGCACGTCACCCAGCTCGAGCAGGCTGGACCGGACGGCGTCCTCGCCACGGTGCCCGAGCACTACAACCCGATCGCCACCCTGCTGCACACCATGCCGAAGCCCGTGATCGCCGCGGTGAACGGGGTCGCCGCCGGCGCGGGTGCCTCGCTGGCGTTCCTCGCCGACCTCCGGCTGGTGGCAGCCGGCGCCGGATTCAACCTGGCATTCGCCCAGATCGGCTTGTCCTGCGACACGGGCTGCTCCTGGACCCTGCCGCGGCTGGTCGGTCCCACGACCGCACTCCGGCTGCTCTACCTCGGCGGCACCATCTCCGCCGAGGAGTCACTTCGGCTGGGTATCGCCACCGAGGTCATCCCCGACGTCGAGTTCGAGGCACGGGTGCTCGAGGTCGCCGGACGGCTCGCGGTCGGCCCGACCCAGGCGTACGCCGCGATCCGGCAGTCGGTGGCGTACGGGGCGCACAGCTCGCTGACCGAGGCCCTGGCGTTCGAGGCCGAGATGATGGCCCGCACCGGAGCCACCGAGGATCACCGGCAGGCCGTCGACGCCTTCCTGGCCAAGCGATCTCCGCTGTTCACCGGGCAGCGAGACTGACCTTCTCCAACGCGCGCAGGCTGGTCGCGAAGCCCCTCCGCATCACCGGGAGCAGCAGCCGGGCGAGCCGCGTGGGCAGCGCGCCGCCGACCACGTCGAAGATCTCTGTGCAGCTCACCCTGGTGCCACCGCCGGCAGTGGGCTCCAGCTCGAAGGTGCCTGGCCCACGGAAGTACGGACCGGTGTGCAGCACCTCGAGGACGCCGTTCCCGGTCTCGGACGGGACCCGCCAGGCGGTCACGGTGAAGCGATCCAGCAACCCCACCGGCAGGCGGCCGAGCCAGAAGCCCGACAGGGCCTCACAGCGCACCCCGAGCCCGTCGTGGTGATCGCTGACCACCCGGACGGTGGTGAACGGGATCCAGCGGGCCTGACCCGCCCAGTCCACCAGCACGGGCCAGACGACGTCGGGCGGCGCGGCTACGGTGTGGGCGACCCGGAGATCGACACTCACGGGTTCGGGTCGCCGGTGGTGTCGACCGCCGCGTACGGGGTGTGCTCAATGAGACGGGCCTCGAGCTCGGAGATCCGCCGGTCGCGCTCGGCGAGCTCGCCACTGAGCCGATCCAGCACGTCGTCGACCTGGCTCATCGAGTAACCGCGCAGGGCCACCCCGAAGCGCAACCGCTGCAGGTCCTCGCCGGTGAGCGCCCGGTCACTCGGGAGGTCCTGGCGGAACACGTCCCGTGTCGGTTCGGCCGACATCGACCCCAGCCCTCCTGCCGCGACGATGGCGGCCACTCCGAGCGCGGCCACGACGACCACCGCGATGAACCACTCCACCCTCCGATCGTGCCATGTCCGGCCGCTGACACACGGGTCACTGCCCTCACGCACGCGCAGCACCGGCCGCGCGAGCGGAGTCAGGAGTGCGTCGGCGGGCGTGGATCGGTTCGTGGATCAGCCGGTCGGCCGGGAGTCGCCCATGATCGCCACGGCTTCCTCGACGTCATCGGTCACCTTCAGCAGGGCGAGATCCCGCTCCGCGATGCACCCGTACGACAGCACGGACCCCCGAGCCCAGTCCAGCAGGCCCTGCCAGTAGTCGGAGCCGAACAGCACCACCGGGAACGAGGTGACCTTGCGGGTCTGCACCAAGGTCAGCGCCTCGAACAGCTCGTCGAAGGTGCCGAAGCCGCCCGGCATCACGATGAAGCCCTGGGCGTACTTCACGAACATCGTCTTGCGGGCGAAGAAGTAGCGGAAGTTGATGCCCAGGTTGACGTAGTCGTTCAGCCCCTGCTCGAAGGGCAGCTCGATGCCCAGTCCGACCGAGACCCCGCCGGCCTCGGCCGCCCCCTTGTTGGCGGCTTCCATGATCCCCGGGCCGCCGCCGGTGATCACGGTGAAGCCGTTCTCGGCCAGCAGCCGCCCCACCTCGACCGCGGCGGCGTAGCTCCAGTGATCACGCGCGATGCGAGCGGAACCGAACACGCTGACCGCCGGACCGAGCTCGGCCAAGGTGCCGAAACCCTCCACGAACTCGCTCTGGATCCGCAGCACCCGCCACGGATCGGTGTGCACCCAGTCGCTCGGCCCGCGGGAGTCGAGCAGCCGCTCGTCGGTGGTGGTCGCCAGCACCTGGTCCTCGCTGCGCATCACCGGACCCTGGAAGAACCGAGCCCGGCGCCCACTCCGCACGATCTGCTCGGGTCGGACGGTCTGCTCGGGCCGGGTCGGCGGGATCTCGTCACTCACACGGCGACCTTAGTTGGGGCCCTGGTTCGTCAGCCCAGCCAGGCGAGGAAGTCAGCGCAGCCAGGCGAGGAAGTAAGCGCAGGCAGGCGAGCGACTCAGCGCAGCCAGGCGAGGAGGGCATCCCGGCAGCGGTAGACCTCCACGGCCGGGCAGAACTCGTCGTCGGCGTGGGCCTTGCTCGGGTTCCCCGGACCGAAGTTCACCGCCGGGATACCCATCTCGGCGAACCGGGCGACATCGGTCCAGCCGAACTTGGCGCTGGCCTCGGCCCCGAGTGCGGCCAGGAACTCCGCCGCGGCCGGCTGGTCCAGTCCGGGTCGGGCACCGATGGCGACGTCGGTGACCTCGAGCTCGAACCCCGGCAGCACACCGCGGACGTACGCCTCCGCCTCGGCGGCCGACTTGTCCGGCGCGAACCGGTAGTTGATCTCGATCCGGCACCGGTCGGGGATCACGTTCCCGGCGATGCCCCCGCTGATGGCCACGGCGTTCAGACCCTCGCGGTACGTGAGCCCCTCGACCTCCACCTGGGCCGGCTCGTGCTCGGCCAGCACCTGCAGCAGCGCCCCCGCGTCGTGGATCGCGTTGTGACCCATCCAGGCCCGGGCCGAGTGGGCCGCGACCCCGGAGAGCTCGCAGATCAGCCGCATGGTGCCCTGGCAGCCGCCCTCGATCTGGGCGTTGGTGGGCTCGCAGAGGACGGCGAAGCCGCCGGCGAGCAGCTCCGGGCGCTCGCGACCGATCCGGCCCAGTCCGTTCAGCTCGGCGGCGACCTCCTCGTTGTCGTAGAAGATCCAGGTCAGGTCGCGCTGCGGCTCGGTCAGCGCCGCCGCGCAGACCAGCTGCACCGCAACACCGCCTTTCATGTCGCAGGCCCCCCGACCCCAGATCTCCAGCCCGGCAGCCTCTCCCGCCGTCCAGTGCGGCACGTTGTCGGCGATCGGCACGGTGTCCAGATGACCGGCGATCACCACTCGCTCCGGCCGACCGAGGTCGGTCCGAGCCACCACCACGTTGCCGTCGCGAATCACCTCGAGATGGTCGTACGCCCGCAGCGCCGCCTCAACGGCATCGGTGATCCGCAGCTCGTCACCGCTCACCGACTCGATGTCGATCAAGGTCTTCAGCAGCTCCACGGGGTCGCCCGCGAGGTCGAGCCGGATGGTGTCTGCGGGTGCTGTCGACATGCAGGGCACCTTACCGACGCCGGTATCCTCGGGCCCATGAGTTCTCCGGCCGAGATCGCCGACGCCGCCCGCACCGCTGCCGCGTGGGGGGTCGCCACCCTGCACGCCGGCGGCCCGCTCGACGCCTACTTCCCCGCCCCGGTGCTGGGGTCCGACCCGGGCACCGAACCGGCCGGACTCTCCTCGCTGGTCGGCGAGGACGCGGTCCGCGGGGTTCGGACCGAGCTGGTCCGGACGGTGATCGACCTGGACGAGGCACCGGCCGACACCGCCGACGCGTACCTGCGTCTGCACCTGCTCAGCCACCGGCTCGTCCAGCCGCGCTCGATCAACCTGGACGGCATCTTCGCGTCCCTGCCGAACGTGGTGTGGACCTCCGCCGGACCCTGCGCGGTGGCCGACTTCGAGACCGTCCGAACCCGGCTGCGGGCGCAGCGGGGATCGGTGACCGTCTACGGGGTCGACAAGTTCCCGCGGATGGTCGACTACGTGCTGCCCACCGGTGTCCGGATCGCCGATGCGGACCGGGTCCGTCTCGGAGCGCACCTGGCCGAAGGCACCACCGTGATGCACGAGGGCTTCGTCAACTTCAACGCCGGCACCCTCGGCACCTCGATGGTGGAGGGCCGGATCTCGGCCGGGGTGCTGGTCGGACAGGACTCCGACATCGGCGGCGGAGCGTCGATCATGGGCACCCTGTCCGGCGGCGGCAAGCAGCAGATCTCGGTCGGCGAGCGCTGTCTGCTCGGCGCCAACGCCGGCATCGGCATCTCCCTCGGCGACGACTGCATCGTGGAGGCGGGTCTCTACGTGACTGCGGCCACGAAGGTCAGCCTGCCCGGTGGCCAGGTGGTCAAGGCGGTGGAGCTGTCGGGCCAGAGCGGACTGCTCTACATCCGCAACTCGGTCAGCGGCGCGATCGAGGTCCGGCGCCGGGCCGGCCACGCGGTCGAGCTGAACGCGTCGCTGCACGCCAACTGAGGCGACCACCCACACAGTGGCCACCTCCAACGCTCGCTTCGGCGGGTGCATCATCGTCGCCGTGCTGGTGCTCGCCGCCATCGTGGCTCTCGCCGTCGGCGGCTTCTCCTGGTTCGCCGGCCGCTGGGAGCCGCCGCCCACCCCGGGTCAGCAACGCTGCGTGGCGACGTCCGGCGACAGCTCCACGGCGATCACACTCGAGCAGGCGCACTATGCCTCGATCATCGCCGGGCTGTCGGTCAAGCGCGACCTGCCGCCTCGCGCTGCCTCGATCGCCCTGGCCACGGCGTACCAGGAGAGCGACATCCGCAACCTGGACTACGGCGACCGGGACTCGGTCGGCCTCTTCCAGCAGCGTCCGTCCCAGGGCTGGGGCACCGAGAAGCAGCTGAGGGACCCCTACTACGCGACCGGCGAGTTCTACGACGCCCTGGTCAAGATCAAGAACTGGCGGACCCGTGACATCAACGACGTCGCTCAGGCCGTGCAGATCAGCGGCCACCCGGAGGCGTACCGGGATCACGAGACCGACGCCCGGGTGCTGGCCAGCACCCTGACCGGGCAGACCCCGGCCGGCTTCACCTGTCTCGACCGGACCGGTGCCGACGGGGACGCCAAGGGGATGGCCGCGGCTTTGACCAGGACCTTCGGCGCCGACGCCAAGGCGACCCGTGAGGGCAAGGTGCTGACCGTCACCGCCGACTCGGTCGATCTGGCCTGGGCGTACGGGACGTTCGCGGTGGCCAACTCCGCCCAGTACGGGACCCTGCAGGTGGTGGTCGCCGATCAGCAGTGGGACACCAACTCGATGACCCTGCCGGCGTGGGTCGGAGCCGAGACCCCGGCGAAGGCCAAGCAGGTCCGGATCACCGTACGCTGACGATCTGCTCGGGTTCGTCGGATCTGCTCGGGCTGTAGATCGAGCAGATCCGAGCAACCCGAGCAGATCACCGGTGGTCAGCCGCCGAGCCCGGCCTCGCGGGCGGCGACGATCGCGGCCGCGCGATCCTTGAGGGACAGCTTGGCCAGCACGTTGGCGACGTGGTTGCGGACCGTCTTCGGACTCAGCACCAACCGCTGGGAGATGGTGGCGTTGTCGAAGCCACGGGCCACCAGATCGAGCACCTCACGCTTGCGGTCGGTCAGCTCGGGGAACGGTACGCGAACGGCCGCCCGACCGCCGACGACCTGGGCCATCGCCCGTACTGCCACCTGCGCACCCAAGATCATCTCGCCGTTGGCCACGGCCCGGACGGCCCGTTCCACCTCGTCGGGAGCGGCCGCCTTGAGCAGGTAGCCGCGCGCGCCGGCCCGCATGATCGCCAGCATCCAGCCTTCGATGAGCGCCTCGCCGATGTACGACCCGTCGACCCCCGCCGACGCCCGAGATTGCCGTCCTGGTGATCACCATGAGCGACGACGACACCTCGGTGGCGGCAGCACAGCGGGGGCTGGGCAGTCATCTGCCGGCCCGGTCTCGGCGAGGGCGGTCGGGCTGGAGTCGATCGTGGTCATGCGGTGGTTCCTCCCCCGAAGAGCGTCGGCCGTGTTGCCGACGTGGAACCACGATGGCCCGCCCGACCGCCCAGACAGCAGGTATGCATGTCCTGACTTCCCGGGCGGTTCGACGGGTCGGGTACGCCCCGCGCAGCGGCACGGACTCGGACTCGGGTCGGGCTCGGACTCGGGCTCGGGCTCGGGCTCGGGCTCGGGCTCGGGCTCGGGCTCGGGCTCGGGCTCGGGCTCGGGCTCGGGCTCGGGGCGAAGTTTCCGTCATTCGACGGAATCTGCAGGCCCGCCGACCCGCCAGTGCCGCACCATCCGTCGAATGACGGAATACAGGGCCAGGCGCGTGGGACGCCAAAGGGCGGACTCAGCTCGCACGGCACCGCGGTCCGTCGGTCACCGGGACTGAGTTTTCCGTCATTCGACGGAATCTGCGGGCCCGCCGACCAGCCAGTGCCGCACCATCCGTCGAATGACGGAATACCGGGCCAGGTGTGTGGCACGTCAGGCTGGCTCGGGTTGCGTTTCCGCGCCAGCCGCGTCCGACGTCAGGCAGTCAGACCGACGTCAGTAGTCAGAACGGAATCAGGCCGTCAAGCGGTCTGCCGCAGCAGCGATCCGCTCGTCGGTGGCGGTCAGCGCCACCCGTACGTGCTGGGCTGCAGCGGCACCGTAGAAGTCACCGGGTGCGACCAGGATGCCGCGGTCCGCGAGCCAGTCGACCGTCGTCCGGCCGTT
Organism: uncultured Actinomycetota bacterium; assembly: GCA_963696135.1. Classification (GTDB taxonomy): domain Bacteria; phylum Actinomycetota; class Actinomycetes; order Propionibacteriales; family Propionibacteriaceae; genus Microlunatus. The sequence goes on along the minus strand of CAVOJH010000021.1, from coordinate 480,935 downwards.
CTCCGCCCGGGTGGCCCACAGGTAGAGCGAACCCTCCGAGTGGTCGATGGTGAAACCGGCGGACTCGAGGGCTGGACGCAGCAGCGCCCGCCGCCGCGCGTACCGCTCCCGCTGCTCGGTCACGTGGTCTTGGTCGGCCAGCAGCACCCGCATGGCTTCCTGCACCGGCCGCGGCAGGATCATGCCTGCGTGCTTGCGAACGGCCAGCAGCTCGGCCACCAGGGACTCGTCGCCGGCGACGAAGCCGGCCCGGTACCCGGCCAGGTTGGAGCGCTTGGACAGCGAGTGCAGCGCCAGCAGACCGCCGAGATCGCCGCCGGACACCGCCGGATGCAGGACCGACACCGGCTCTGCGTCCCAGCCGAACTCGCCGTAGCACTCGTCGGACGCGACGATCGCTCCCCGCGCGCGGGCCCAGTCGACCCGGCGGCGCAGCTCGGCGGCGTCGAGGATCTGCCCGGTCGGGTTGGACGGCGAGTTGAGCCAGATGAGGGCAGGCCGCTCGTCCCCCACCTCGGCGGGATCGTCCGCCGCCAGGAAACGGCAACCGGCGATGCGGGCGCCCACCTCGTACGTGGGGTAGGCCATGGTCGGGAACACGACCAGGTCGTCGGGCCCCAGTCCGAGGAGGGTCGGGAGCCAGGCGACCAGCTCCTTGGTCCCGATCGCCGGCAGGGTGGCGGTCGGTGCCAGACCGACCGCGCCCCAGCGATCGGTCAGGTACGCCGCCATCGCTTCGCGCAGCGGTCCCGTACCGGACGTGAGGGGGTAGCCGGGGCTGTCAGAGGCGCCCGCAAGGGCTGAGCGGCCTATCTCCGGCGTCGGATCCACCGGCGTACCGACCGACAGGTCGACGATGCCGCCCGGGTGGGCACCCGCCGTGGCCTTGGCCACGGCCAGCGAGTCCCACGGGAAGTCGGGCAATGCGGCGGTCAGCCGACCACGCGTCGGCACCGTCGCGGTGCCCTGACTCACTCGGCGGTCTCTTGCGGCGGCAGCGCCTCGATCAGCGGGTGGTCCTTGTCGATGACCCCCATCTTGGCGGCGCCACCGGGCGAGCCGAGGTCGTTGAAGAAGTCGACGTTGGCCGTGTAGTAGTCCTTCCACTCCTCGGGTGTGTCGTCCTCGTAGAAGATCGCCTCGACGGGGCAGACCGGCTCACAGGCACCGCAGTCGACGCACTCGTCGGGATGGATGTAGAGCATCCGCTTGCCTTCGTAGATGCAGTCGACCGGGCACTCCTCCACGCAGGCACGGTCCTTCAGATCCACACACGGCTGCGCGATGACGTACGTCACGAGAGACTCTCCTCGGGTCTTGGTGTGCGGCCCCTGGGGGTCGGGTCGACCGGGTATCGGTGTGCCCGGTCGCAGTGGTCGCACGGCTGTCGTCCTAGTATCGCGCTTCCCGCCGACGGACGAGGAGGGTCCCCGCGTGATGGACATCGCACTCGACCGTGCGCGGCTCGGTGAGCGCTGGGTGCTGCGCTGTCGACTGGCCGACGGCTCGGCCACCGACGTGGTCGGCTGGCTGGTCACGCTCGGCTCCGAGTCGGTGGCGCTGGAGGTGGAGGGCGGTGGTTCGGTGACCGTCGACCGCCCGGCGATCATCCTCGCCCGACGCGCCCCGAGCGCCCGCGGCGGACCCGAGCCGGGGCGCACGTCGGCGGAGGACCTCGAGTGGGCCGCTCTACCGGGTTGGATCGCCCACAGTGAGCCGCTCGGTGAGTGGACCCTGCGGGCCGGCAGTGGTTTCACCGGCCGGGCCAACTCCGCGCTGGCGGTCGGCGATCCCGGGGTGCCGCTGGCCGAGGCGGCGGAGCGCGTCATCGCGTACGCCCGCGATCACCGGATCGCGCCCTGGGCTCAGGTGATCGTCGGGTCCGAGGCGGAGGCCGGTCTCGTCGACCTCGGTTGGCAGCCGACGTACCTGGTCACCGACGTGCTGGTCTGCCGGCTGACGAGCCTGCTCGGCGACGACCTGCCGGATCTGCGGGTGGACGTCGAGGAGCACCTGGCCGAGGCGTGGTGGCGGGCCTACGGTCGCAGCCGCCCGAATGACGCCGACCCAACGATCCTGCGGCTGATCCTGGACGGGCACCCACCCCGAGCGTTCGCCTCGGTGGCCGACCCGGCGACACAGGGCGAGCACGTCGCCATCGCCCGCGGCCACGTCAGCGGCCCCTGGCTGGGCATCGCCTCGGTCTGGACTGATCCGGCCCACCGTCGCCGGGGTCTGGCCACGGCGATGATGCGCTCCCTCGGCCACTGGGCTGCCCGGCGGGGTGCCCGAAACGTCTACCTGCAGGTGGCGCAGGAGAACGCCGGCGCCCACGAGGCGTACGGTCGGCTGGGCTTCGTCCGGCACCACAGCTATCGGTACCTCGAAGCTCCGGGCTGACTCAGGTCACAGACTCAGGTGAGCTGACTCGAGGTCAGGGGGCGACGAGCCGGAGCACCTGGCCCTCGTCGGTGAGCAGCCAGATCGAGCCGTCCGGCGCCTGCTCGACCTCGCGGACCCGGTGGTTCAGCTCCCAGGTGTCGCCCTCGGCGGCGTTGGTGCCGTCCAGGTCGACCCGGAGCAGCGCCTCACCCGACAACGCTCCGAGGAACGCGTCGCCCTGCCACTGCGGGAACATCGAGCCGGTGTAGATCATCAGGCTGCCCGGCGAGATGCTCGGGTTCCAGGACGCCTTCGGTGCTTCGAAACCGTCACCGGCGGCGTGATCGGGGATGTCCGCTCCCCCGTAGTGCGATCCGTTGGAGGCCTCGGGCCAACCGTAGTTGGCACCCTCTCGGACGAGGTTCAACTCGTCGCCGCCCTGGGGACCCATCTCGGAGTTCCACAGGTTGCCGTCCGGGTCGAAGGCGAGCCCGAGCGGGTTGCGGTGACCGTAGCTCCACACGTCGGCGGCGACCTCGCCGCGATCGGCGAACGGGTTGTCGGCGGCCGCGGACCCGTCCGGGTCGAGGCGGATGATCTTGCCCAGATGGGACTGCAGGTCCTGCGCCGGTTCCATCTTCTGCCGCTCGCCGGAGGACACGAACAGGTGCTCGCCGTCGGGGGAGAACGCGAGCCGGTGGCCGTAGTGGCCGTTGCCGGACACCTTCGGCTGCTGTTGCCAGATGACCGTCAGATCGTCGAGCCTGGCCTCGCCGCCGTCTGCGGCCAGCGTCGCCCGGGCCACCGCCGCGCCCGAGCCACCGTCGCCGGCCTCGGCCCAGCTCAGGTAGACGTGCCGGGTGGACGCGAAGTCCGGTGCCACGATGACGTCGCCCAGTCCGCCCTGCCCCTCGTGCACGACCTCCGGCACCCCGGACACGTCGGTCGTCCGCCCGTCGGTGGAGCGCAACGTGAGGTCACCACCCCGACCGGTGATCAGGGACTGACCGTCGGGCAGGAAGGTCATGGCCCAGGGCTCGTCCAGCTCGCCGATCTCCTCGATCACGAACGGACGCCCGTCCGGTCCGGTACTGCCCGAGGGTGCAGCGCTCGAGGTGGCCGCCGGGGCGGCACCCGTCTGAGCTTCCGGTGCTCCGCTGCAGGCGGCCAGCAGACCCACCGCCGCCACGACGATTCCCCAACGGCTTCTCATGCCGTTCGACCGTACCCAGCCTGGCCAAGACGGCTGTCCTCGAGAATGAGCGGCGGTCAGGCCTTGGCCACCACGTGCTCGCGCAGTGCGGGGATGATCGTCTCGCCGTACACGCGGAGGGTCTCCTCCTTGTTGTCGTGCTGCAGGTAGCCGGCGAACTGGTCGACCCCGATGTCCTTGAGCTGCTTCAGCTTGGCGATGTGGTCCTCGGCCGTCCCCAGGATGCAGAAGCGGTCGACGATGTCGTCGGGCACGAAGGCGGCGTGGGTGTTCCCGGCGCGACCGTGCTCGTTGTAGTCGTACCCCTGCCGGTTCTTGATGTAGTCGGTGAGCGCGGTCGGGATCGCCCCGCTCTCCCCGTACCGGGCCACGATGTCGGCGATGTGGTTGCCGACCATGCCGCCGAACCAGCGGCACTGGTCGCGCATGTGCGCCCAGTCGTCGCCGACGTAGTTGGGTGCGGCCACGCAGAACGTGATCGCGTCCGGATCACGCCCGGCGTTGGCGGCTGCCTCCCGCACGCTGGTGATCATCCAGCGGGCGATGTCGACGTCGGCCAGCTGCAGGATGTAGCCGTCACCCACCTCACCGGCCGCCTTCAGGGCCAGCGGTCCGTACGCGGCCACCCACACCTCGAGCGAGGAGCTGTGGGCCCACGGGAACTGCAGCCGGGAGCCCTTGTAGTCCACGGCTCGACAGTTGGCCAGCTCGCGGATCACGTGGGTGGCCTCGCGGACCTCTTTCAGGGTGGCCGGTTTCCCGTTGGTGACCCGGACGGCGGAGTCGCCGCGCCCGATCCCGCAGACGGTGCGGTTGCCGAACATCTCGTTCAGGGTGGCGAACAGCGAGGCGGTCACCGTCCAGTCACGGGTGCTGGGGTTGGTCACCATCGGTCCCACGGTCAGCCGGCGGGTGCGGGCCAGGATCTGGCTGTAGAGCACGTACGGCTCCTGCCACAGCAGGTGGGAGTCGAACGTCCACAGGTGGCTGAACCCGTGCGCCTCCGCCAGCTCGGCCAGCTGAACCGTCCGCCACCCCGGCGGATCGGTCTGCAGCACCACCCCGAAGTCCATGATCAACCCTCTCTCTCTGGTGTCGCTCGGGTTCGACGTTGTCGCTCGACCTGCAGATCGAGCGACTCCCACGAACCCGAGCGACTTAGGTCATGGGGGGCGAGGACGATCAGATGAGGTACTGGCTGAGGTCGCGCTTCAGGAACCGGCCGTGGCCCTTCGTCCCCCGGTAGCCGTTCTCGTCCACGAGGACCGTGCCGCGGGACAGCACCTGGTCGACATGACCGTCGATCTCGAAGCCCTGCCAGGCCGAGTGGTCCATGCTCATGTGGTGGGTACGGCCTTCGCCGACACCGATCGAGGTGTGACCGTTCGGGTCGTAGATCACGATGTCGGCATCCGCCCCGGGTTGCAGGACGCCCTTGCGGCCGTACAGACCGAACATCCTGGCCGGGGTGGTCGAGGTGATCTCCACCCACCGCGGCAGGGTCAGCTCGCCTGTGACCACCCCCTGATAGAGCAGGTCCATCCGGTGCTCGATGCTGCCGATGCCGTTCGGGATGGCACGGAAGTCCCCCCGACCCAGTTCCTTCTGCTCCTTCATGCAGAACGGGCAGTGGTCGGTGGAGACCATCTGCAGGTCGTTGGTGCGCAGCGCCTGCCACATCGCGTCCTGATGTCCCTCGGCCCGGGAGCGCAGCGGGGTCGAGCAGACCCACTTCGCGCCCTCGAAATCACCCCACTCCTCACTCTTGGCCCCGAGCTGATCCTCCAGCGAGAGGTAGAGGTACTGCGGACAGGTCTCGCCGAACACGTTGCGTCCCCGGTCCCGGGCTGCGGCGATCTGGGCGACGGCCTGCTGGGCGCTGACGTGCACCACGTAGAGCGGAGCGCCGGTCACGTCGGCGATCATGATCGCCCGGTGGGTGGCCTCCTCCTCGAGCTGCCAGGCCCGGGCGATCCCGTGCCAGTAGGGGCCGGTCTTGCCGGCACTGTAGAGCTGCTCGGCCAGCACGTCGATGGCCGGACCGTTCTCGGCGTGCATCATCGTCAGCAGACCGGTCTCCGCCGACTTCTGCATCGCCTTCAGGATCTGTGCGTCGTCGGAGTAGAAGACCCCGGGGTACGCCATGAACAGCTTGAAGCTGGTGATCCCTTCGTCGATCAGCGAGTCCATCGCCTTGAGGGAGAACTCGTCGACGCCGCCGATGATCTGGTGGAAGCCGTAGTCGATCGCACAGTTACCGGCCGCCTTGGCGTGCCAGGCCGCAAGCCCTTCCTCGACCCGCTCGCCGTACCGCTGCACCGCGAAGTCGATGATCGAGGTGGTGCCACCCCAGGCGGCCGCCCGGGTGCCGGTCTCGAAGGTGTCGGAGGCGTTGGTGCCGCCGAACGGCAGCTCCATGTGCGTGTGCGCGTCGATGCCACCGGGGATGACGAGCTTCCCGGACGCGTCGATCACGTTGTCCACGTTCGCCGCCAGGTCGTGGCCGAGCAGCTGGGAGCCCGGGGACAGGACCCCGGCGATCGTCTCACCGTCCACCAGCACATCGCCGGCCGCGGTGCCGGTGGCGTTCACCACCGTGCCGCCGGTGATCAAGATCGTGCTCATCGTCACTCCGCTCCGTCGATGATCAAGGTCGGACGTCAGGGTCTGGTGATCATGATCACCCGGTGGATCACGGCTTGGTGATCACGGCTTGGTGATTGCCGTGTACGAGTCCGGACGCCGGTCCCGGTAGAACTGCCAGGCGTTGCGGACCTGTCTGATCATGTCCAGGTCGAGGTCACGGATCACGACCTCCTCGTCGGTGCCGCTCCCCATCGGACCGATCAGGTTCCCTTGCGGGTCGACGAACTGGCTGGAGCCGTAGAACGAGACGGCCAGCTCGCCGTACTCGTTGTCCTCCCGGCCCACCCGGTTCGGCGCGGCCACGAAGTAGCCGTTGGCCGCCGCCGCCGCTGGCTGCTCGATCTCCCACAGCCGGTTCGACAGCCCCGGCTTGGTGGCGTTGGGGTTGAAGACGATCTGAGCCCCGTTCAGCCCGAGCTCGCGCCAACCCTCCGGGAAGTGCCGGTCGTAGCAGATGTAGACCCCGATCGGCCCGACGGCCGTCTGGAACACCGGGTAGCCGAGGTTCCCGGGCCGGAAGTAGAACTTCTCCCAGAACTTGTCCAGGTGCGGGATGTGGTGCTTGCGGTACTTCCCGAGCACGCTGCCGTCGGCGTCGACGACCACCGCGGTGTTGTAGTAGACACCGGGCTGCTCCTCCTCATAGATCGGCAGCACCATCACCAGCGACAGCTCCGCGGCCAGCGCGGCGAACCGCTGGACGATCGGACCGTCGGCCGGCTCGGCGAAGTCGTAGTACTTCGCGTCCTCGGTGATGCCGAAGTAGGGGCCGTAGAACAGCTCCTGGAAGCAGATCACCTGGGCGCCGTCGGCCGCGGCGTCCCGGGCGAAGCCCTCGTGCTTGTCGAGCATGGACGCCTTGTCGCCGGTCCAGGTCGTCTGGGTGATTGCCGCGCGTACGGTTGCCACGCCTCATCCTCCCGCGAGGGCCCCCGCCCGTCCACGGCGGGTGGTCGGCGTGCCGATCTGGCAGCCGGGCCGGGCCTATGCTGATCGGATCGAGGCGAGAAGCCTCGTGACGGCTTGCCGGAACGACCAAGAAGCCTCGTGACGGCTTGCCGGAACGGCCAAGCAGCCCCGTGACGGCTTGCCGGAACGACCAAGAAGCCTCGTGGCGGCTTGCCGGAACGACGAAGGAGACATCGTGACCGACTACCAGGCGATGGCCAGGGACAACCTGCTGCTGCATTTCTCCAAGCCCCAGGTCGCTGACCTGCTGGTGCTGGAGCGAGCCGAGGGACCGTACGTCTACGACACCGCCGGCCGCCAGTACATCGACGCACTCTCCAGTCTGTTCTGCGCGCAGATCGGCTACTCCTACGGCGCCGAGATGGCCGAGGTCGCCACCCGGCAGCTGACCACGTTGCCGTTCAACACCAACTGGGCCACCGCCCACCCGGCCGCCCTGGAGCTGGCCGAGAAGGTGTCGTCGCTGGCCCCGGCCGACGACTACAAGGTCTACTTCACCAGCGGCGGCTCGGAGGCGGTGGAGTCGGCCTGGAAGCTCGTCCGTGAGCACTACGTCGCGCTCGGTCAGCCGCAGCGGCGCAAGGCCATCGCCCGGCAGGTCGCCTACCACGGCGTCACCCTCGGGGCGTTGTCGTTCACCGGCATCCCCAAGTTCAAGGACGACTTCGGACCGGCCCCGATCGAGGTCAGCCACGTCAGCAACACCAACCCGTTCCGGGCACCCGACGGTGACGATCCGATCGCCTTCTGCGCGCGGCTGCTGGCCGAGGTCGAGCAGGCCGTGCTGGACGCTGGGCCGGACGAGGTGGCGCTCATCATCGCCGAGCCCGTGCAGAACGCCGGGGGCTCGATCACGCCGCCGCCCGGCTACTGGACCGGGTTGCGCGAGATCGCCGACCGCTACGGCATCTTGTTGATGGCCGACGAGGTGATCACCGGGTTCGGGCGGATCGGGGAGTTCTTCGCCAGCTCCCGCGAGGGCATGGCACCGGACCTGATCAGCGTGGCCAAGGGCCTCACGTCGGCGTACGCCCCGATGGGCGCCGTTCTCGCCCGCTCCAAGGTGACCGACCCGCTGACCGAGGGCTCGGGACGCGTGGTCCGGCACGGCATCACCTTCGCCGGACACCCGTTGAGTGCCGTCATCGCGCTCAAGAACATCGAGATCTTCGAGCGGGACGGGGTGCTGGAGAACGTCCGCGCGCTGGCCCCGCACCTGGAGTCCCGGATGAACGAGCTGCGCTCCCTGCCGATCGTCGGTGACGTCCGTGGAGCCGGCTTCTTCTGGGCAGTCGAGATGGTGGCCGACGCCGCCAACACCCGATTGGACCAGGCCCAGCGCGACGAGCTGATCCGCGGCTTCCTGCCCCAGCGGTTCCGTGAGGCCGGACTGATCGCCCGCACCGACGACCGTGGCGACGCGGTGATGCAGATCGCCCCACCGCTGATCGCCGACGCCGCCCTGCTGGACGAGATCGTCGACCGCCTCGGCGACGTCCTGACCGATGCCGGCAAGCAGATCGCCGTAGCGGAGTCCGTTCTCGCCTGAGCGGGATCGCAGCAGCACGTTTTCCGACCGCGGTCGGCCCTCTGCCGGTGCCGACCGCACCCGGCGTACGTTTTCCGACCACGGACGGCTTCCGCGCAGCCCCGACCGCGCCCGCAACACCTACTTACAGGTGATCCTGTCCGTCGGGGCGTAGGTCCAGCGGAACGGCTCGGTCTTCACCGTCTTGCCGTCGTTGCGGAAGATCCGGGAGTAGTTGACCGTGAAGCCCGGAACCGGCGCCTGGGGCTCGCACTTCGGGTCGTCGTCGGTGATCTTCCGGCCGGTGGTGAAGTTGGACTTCTTCAACGCCGAGGAGTCGACCTCGTCGTAGGTCTTGGTGGACCACATCTTGACGGTGATGGAGCCCTTCGAGCTCGGGGTCGCCTTCTTCACGTACGCCTGCACCAGCACGCCGTACTTGGTGTTGTTCTGGAACTTCAGGTCCAGGGTCGGCCAGGCCACGGTGGCTTCCCGGCCGGGCGGGTAGCGGTCGATGTAGAGCGTGTGCGGCTGGTGCTGGATGTCCTTGAGGCCGGCGAAGAACATGGCGTTGTACGTGGTCGTCGCGCTCTGCGAGACGCCACCGCCGAGCTCCTTCTTGAACTTGCCGCCCTGGATGATGTAGCCCTCGACGAAGCCGTTCTTCGCCGTCCGCTCCCCCACGATGCCGTTCAGCGAGAACGTGTCGCCGGGCTTCAGCACCGTGTTGTTGATCAGCTCGGCGGCCCGGCCGATGTTCACGTTGCGGTAGGTGGCGTACGGGAACTGGGTGGTGAACTTGCCGGTCACCTTCGTGATGCCGAGCTGCTCCGCGTCCTCGGTGGAGAAGGAGGCCTTGGCACCGGTCAGCTCCACGTCGCCGGCGCGCTCCTTGCCGGTCTTGGTGAGCACCGGCTCGACGGCGGCAGCCAGGTTCGCGGCGCTCAGCGTGGTGCCGTTCACGGCCGCGATCACCTTCGGCTCGCCGTCGACCAGGCGTACGGTCGCGTTCTTCGGCTTCTTCAGCTCGACCTTCGACACCGCGTCATCGGCGACGTTGCGCAGCTTCTCGGCATCCAGCTGCGGCTTGAGCGTGCCGTCGGCCGCGACGAACGTGATCGAGTCACCGATCATGCTCGGGGTCACCTTGAAGCTGCCGGCGGCGCCGGCTTTCAGGGTCACCGGACCGGAAACGGCCGGCTTGGCGTAGGACGTCGCCAGCTCGGTCACTTCGGACGTGGTGATCTGCGGCTCGGTCACCTCGGCCGGCAGCTCCACTGGGCCGGCGGAGCTCAGGAAGGCACTCTCGATGGCTGAGGCCGCCTCGGTGGGGTCCAGGGCGACGCCGTCCTTGGCCTTGGTCTGCACGACCTGGTCACCGTCGAAGGACAGCTTCGCGTCCTTGGGCTCTCGGTTCACGTCCTTCGCCAGCTCGGCGACGGCCGCGTCCAGCTTGGCCTGGTCGGTCACGACCACGGCATCGGTCTGCGAACCCCCGGTCAGCACCCGCCAGATGTGGCGCGGGTCCAGACTGCGGCCACCACCGGCGAGCTCGACACTCGAGGCGTAGTCGACGCTCAGGCCGGCGTCGCTCGGCGAGACCTCCGCCTTCTCGTCGCCCGCGGTCACCGCGATCGGCGCCGCCGCCTGTTCGCCGAGCTCGGCCTGCAGCTTCTCCGCGGCGGCATCGGTCGTCAGACCACCGACGGCGACCCCGGCGATCTCGGCGTCCTTCGGCAGCTTGTCGCCGGCCATCAGGTAGCCAGCCAGATACACCGCGCCGATCAGGAGGATGAGCGCCCCACCCACCAGAGCGGCGATGACACCGGCCCGCTTGCCCGTGGCCGCGGGTTCCGTCGGGTCGGGCGGCAGCGGTCCCCGGACGAGGGTGGCGTCGGGGTCGTGCGGCTGCCCGTCGTCGGACGACCAGCTCGGTGCCTGGTTGTCGTCAGACGACCTGCTGGGTGGCTGCTGGTCGTCAGACGACCCGCCGGACGGATCGGACTCGCTGCTCACGGACTAACCTCACCGGGGCGGCGGCACTCGGCGGCTTCTGCACGACCGACCGGGCGCAGCGCGACCCCCTCGATCATGCGGACTGGGGTGCGGACGGGGATCAGTGGTTGGCGACATCACTGAAGGTCCCCCGATAGTACGTGAGGGGGTCGCGCCGCGGCGATTCGTCGCCCGTGGTATGCGGCTCGGTGAGCGGGCTGGTGTGAACAACCTCACCCACCACGATGGTGTGGTCACCCGCATCGTGCAGGGCGACCGTGCGGCAGTCCAGCCAGGCGAGTGAGCCGACCAGAACCGGGGCACCGGACGGCGCCGGCGTCGTGACCACGTCGTCGAACTGGGTCGCGTACGCCCGGCCGTGGGCCGCGAACCGGCGGGCCAGGTCGCCTTGGTCACGCCCCAGCACGGACACGGCCCATTCGTCTGCGGCCGTGACGTAGGGGTGGAAGCGCGATTCCTTCCCGATGCAGACCAGCACCAGCGGCGGGTGCAGGGACACCGAGGAGAACGAGGTCACCGTCAGCGCGTACGGCTGCGTCTGCCAGCGGCAGGTGAGCACTGCCACCCCGGTGGCCCAGTGCGCCAGCGCGTGACGGAACTCCTCCGACCCGACGGTCAACCCGAACTCCTCCGACCTGGCGGTCAACCCGAACTCCTCCGACCTGGCGGTCAAGCCTCAGCCCGCGAGCTTCAGGCCGGCGAAGAGGTCGTCGGCCCAGCTGGTCGCGTCGGGATAGGGCGTGCCGGCCGCGAGCCGGTAGAACTCGTGCGACCACATCGTGTCGCCCAGGACCGCCGTGCCGGTGAAGAACTGCCCGTCCGCGGTGATCTGCGTGGCGTGCGCCCGCATGGCGTCCAGCTTCCGACCCACCCACGGGCCGCCGTCGACCTCGACCGCGATCGCCTCGTCGGGCGCGGCCATCGGGCCGAACGACGGACCCTCGGGGTCCAGGCCCCCGAAGGTCTCGGTGTCGCCGGACGCCCGAAGCGCTCGCAGACCCTCGCGGAGTCTGGTCTCACTCATGGTGGTCCACAGCACCCGGTCGACCTGCCAGGCGGCGCCCAGGTCGGGCCGGTAGTGCGGCATCGCGGCCAGCTGGTAGCCGTACATCGCGACCCGATGGGCCTGGATGTGGTCGGGGTGACCGTAGCCGCCGATCTCGTTGTAGGTCACCAGCACCTGGGGCCGGCGGTCACGGATGAGCGGCACCAGCTCGTTCGCGGCGGCGAGCAGGTCCGTGGTCCAGAAGATGCCCTCCCGCAGGGTGTCGCGCGCGGTGGCGGTGCCGTCCTCGGCCCAGGCCATCCCGGAGTCCCGGAACCGGTGGTCCCCTCCCAGCCGGACGAAGTCCGTCACACCGAGGCAGGCCATCGCCTGCTGCAGCTCACCGAGACGGTGCTCGCCCAGCTCGTCGCCGTGATCGGCGGCCAGGTGATGGAGATCGGGCACGAGCACCTCGCCCTCCTCGCCGAGCGTGCACGTCACCAGAGTGACCTGGGCGCCCTCGTCGACGTAGCGAGCCATGGTCGCGCCGTTGTTGATCGACTCGTCGTCGGGGTGGGCGTGCACCAGCATCAGGCGCCGGTCGGGGCGCTCCGCGGATGGGCGGTGGGATTCGGCCGAAGTCACGGCGATCACTTTACGTCCGTCGCCGACAGCGCGACCCCTTGACCGCTGCTGCTAGATGAGAACCTTCGGCTCGGCGAAGTGACATGCCGAGTCGTGCTCACCCTGTCCGTCCGATCGGGGGATCAGCGGGGGGTCCTCCACGCTGCAGATGTCTTGGGCCTTCCAGCAGCGGGTGTGGAAACGGCAGCCGCTGGGTGGGTTGGCCGGGCTCGGCACGTCGCCGGTCAGCACGATCTGTTCGCGGACGTTGCGCAGTGTCGGATCGGGAACGGGTACGGCCGACAGCAGCGCCTGCGTGTACGGGTGGGTCGGCCGAGAGTAGATCTGGTCCTCGTCCCCGATCTCCACCATCTTGCCGAGATACATCACGCCGACCCGGTCCGAGATGTGCCGCACCACCGACAGGTCATGGGCGATGAACACGTACGCCAGGCCGAACTCCTTCTGCAGGTCCTCCAGGAGATTGACCACTTGGGCCTGCACCGAGACGTCGAGAGCTGACACCGGCTCGTCGCAGACGATCACCTTCGGGTTCAGGGCCAACCCTCGAGCGATCCCGATCCGCTGCCGCTGACCACCGGAGAACTGATGTGGGTAGCGATTGATGTGCTCGGGATTGAGACCCACCAGCGCCAACAGCTCCTGGACCCGCTTGCGCCGTCCGCCCTTGGGGGTGACCTCGCTGTGGATCTCGAACGGTTCTCCGACGATGTCGCCCACCGTCATCCGCGGGTTGAGCGACGTGTACGGGTCCTGGAAGACGATCTGGATGTCGCGGCGCAGCCGACGCATCGCGGCGCCCTCCTGGGCGTACATGTCCACCCCGTCGAAGGTGAGCTTCCCGGCCGTCGGCTCCTCGAGGCGCATCAGCATCCGGCCCAGGGTCGACTTGCCGCAGCCGGACTCTCCGACGATGCCGAGCGTCTCCCCCTTGTGGAGGTCGAAGGAGACACCATCGAGCGCCTTGACGTGACCGACGGTCCGACGGAAGACACCCGCTCTGATGGGGTAGTACTTGACCAGATCCTCCGCGTGGAGGATCACCTCGCCGCTCATTCGCGGGCTCCTGTCGGCTCATCTTGGCCGTCGATGCCGCTGCCGGCCGAATACCCCTCGAACTCGACGGCCCTCTCGACATCGTCGGCGGTCTGGGTCACCTTCAGTTCCGGACTCCCCTCCAACAGCAGCTCAGAGAAGTGACACGCGGAGAACCGACCGTAGATCACCTCACGAAGTGCGGGCGGCGGGTCCTGGCGACAGACGTCCTCGGCGTAGTGGCAGCGGGGGTTGAACGGACAGCCGACCGGGATCTGGGTGAGACTCGGCGGCAGTCCTCCGATCGCGGCGAGCGTCTGACCCTTTTGGTCGAGCCGAGGGATCGAGTCGAGCAGACCCTTGCTGTACGGGTGCGCCGGCTGCCGGTAGATCTCGAAGATGTCGCCCCGCTCGACGATCCGACCCGCGTACATGACCGCGATCCGGTCGGCGACGTCGGCTACCACCCCGAGGTCATGGGTGATCAGGATGAGCCCCATCTTGCGCTCCTCCTGCAGCTCCTGCAGCAGCTTCATGATCTGCGCCTGAACCGTCACGTCCAGGGCCGTCGTCGGTTCATCGGCGATCAGCACTGCGGGATCCAGCGCGATCGCCATGGCGATCATGATCCGCTGCCGCATGCCGCCGGAGAACTGATGTGGATAGGCCTTCACCCGCTGCCTGGCGGCCGGGATCGACACCCGCTCCATCAGGTTGACGGCACGCTCGAGCGAGTCGGCCTTGTTCATCCCCCGGTGCTTGCGGAACATCTCGGCGATCTGCCAGCCGACGGGGAAAACCGGGTTCAGGGCGCTCAGCGCGTCCTGGAAGACCATCGAGATCTCCGGCCCGCGGATCCGGCGGCGCTTGTCCTCGGACATCGTCAGCAGATCGACGCCGCAGTAGCGGAGCTCCCCACCCGTGATGAAGCCGGGGGGCGTGTCCAAGATGCCCATGATCGCCTGAGCCGTCACCGACTTGCCCGACCCGGACTCGCCGAGGATCGCCAGCGTCTCGCCCTCGCGCAGGTCGAACGACACACCGTTGATGGCGCGAGCGACCCCCTCGCGGGTCCGGAACTCGACGTGCAGGTCGTCCACCTCGAGCAGGACGCCGTCGCGGGACTGCCACTCGCTGTCGGTACTGAGTACCTCGACTGCACTCATTTCTCTCCCCTCCTGGTCCGGCCCGTCATCGCTGTCTCGGATCGAGGGCGTCGCGGACCACGTCGCCCAGCATGATGAACGCCAACACGGTCAGCGACAGGAAGATGCTCGGGAAGACCAGCATGTGCGGCGCGGTCTGGATGAGGCCGATCCCGGACGCATCCGAGATCTGGCTGCCCCAGGAGATGATGGGCGGCTGCAGCCCGATACCGAGGAACGACAAGGTGGCCTCCACCGCGATGAAGACGCCCAGGTTGATCGTGGAGACGACGATGACCGAAGCCATCGCGTTCGGCACGATGTGCGATCGGATGATCCGGAGCGGGGATGCGCCCAGAGCACGTGCGGCCTGCACGTAGTCGTTCGGCTTGACCTGCATCACACTGGATCGCATCAGCCGGGTGATCGTCGGCCACGCGAGGATCGCGATGACGAAGGCGACCTTGCTGACGGCGACGCCGAACGGGGTGTCGATGTCGTTCGGGAAGGTGTAGAGGAACAGGATGCCACCCAGTAGCAGCGGGATGGCCAAGAAGATCTCACTGACCCTGCCGATCACGGAGTCGAGCCAACCGCCCGTGTAACCGGCGATCACCCCCAGCACGGCACCCATGACGAGCGAGAAGATGGTGGCCAGGATGCCCACGCTGATCGACGCCCGGGCGCCGTAGATGGTCCGGGCGTAGACGTCGTAGCCCTGCGCGTCGTACCCGAACCAGGCGTCGCCCGACGGTGGAAGCCGCGCGTTGTTGAGGTCGGCGTAGGTCGGGTCCGTCGTCGTGAACAGCTGAGGGAACACCGCCATGGCCGAGAAGACCAGGATGAGACCCAGCGAGATCCAGAACATCGGCCGGTGGCGCAGCTCGCGCCACGCGTCCGCGCCCAACGAGCGCGATCCTTGGCTCGGTTCCTTCGTCGGGATGACAGATTCTGGACCACTACCGGCATCGAGCTGCATCGGCTCCACCGAGGCGCGGGACAGGTCCGCGGACGGCTCAGTCATTCGAGATCCTCGGGTCCAGGACGCCGTAGAGGACGTCGACGATGAGATTCGCCAGCAGGAACACCAGCACCAACATCGTGATCGTGCCGACCACGATCGAGCCGTCCTTCTGCTGGATCCCGCGATAGAGGAAGTTGCCGACGCCGTTGACGTTGAAGATGCGCTCGGTGACGAGGGCACCGCCCATCAGCGCGCCGAGGTCGATACCGATGTAGGTGATCACCGGGATCAGCGAGTTGCGGAGGGCATGGACACCGATCGTCCGGCCGTGTGAGAGACCCTTGGCCCGCGCCGTTCGCACGTAGTCGGCCCGCAGGTTCTCCACCAGGTTGGTCCGCATCAGGCGAGCCACGTAGGCCACCGAGATGGACGCCAGCACGAACGCCGGCAGGATGAGCTGGTAGAAGGTGCCCTGGGTCGAGGTGACGGGGAACCAGCCCAGCTTCACGCCGAAGATCAGCTGAGCGAGGCTGCCGATCACGAAGATCGGGATGGAGATCAGGATCAGCGTGCTCACCGTCACCAAGCTGTCGACGAACTTGCCGCGCCGCATGCCGGCGAGCACACCGGCCGAGATGCCGACCACGATCTCGACCGTGATGGCCATCACGGCCAGCTTGATCGTGGTCGGCCAGCGGATGAGGAGCTCGTGGGCCACATCGCGGCCCGTGAAGGTGGTGCCCAGGTCACCTTGCAGGAGGTTGCCCAGGTACATGACGTACTGCACCAGGAGCGGCTGATCCAGGTTGTGCTCAGCCCGGAACTTGGCCACGTAGGACGCGGGACAGGGTCGCTCGCCACAGCGACCGGCAACCGGATCACCGGGTAGCGCGTACACCATCACGAAGATGATGAACGTGACACCAATGATGACCGGGATCATCTGCAGCAAACGGCGCAGAATGTACTTACCCATTCACGCACACACTCCTTCGGGTCTGCACCACGACTGAGAGGGTCGCGACCCCGGACGGGTCCGGGATCGGTCGGGTGCGGCAAGCGTGCTAGTGCTCAACATAGTGTCGGCCCGCCCGGTGTGGTACCGAGCGGGCCGACAGTTGTTCAACGAGCCTCGAGGATCACGATCACTTGACCTTGATCGAGCTGACGTCCAGCGTGCCGAACGGCGTCAGCTTGACGTCGGCAACTCGATCCGACCAGCCGAAGGTCGTGGAGTAGCTCCACATCGGCATCACCGGGAAGTCCTCGATGATGAGGGACTCGGCCTCCTGGTAGAGCTTGTTCGCCTCATCCGGGGAGGTGGCCGCGGCGGCCTCGGCCAGCTTGGCGTCGACCGCCTTGTTGCTGTAGTCGGTGTCGTTCGAACTGGCGTTCGTGCCGTACAGCGGAGCGAGGAAGTTCTCGATCGACGGGTAGTCCATCTGCCAACCGGAACGGAACAGGCCCTTGATCTCTCGCTTGTTGACCTGGTCGCGCAGCGTCTTGAAGTCCGGGGTCGTCTTCGTCACGCACTCGAGACCCAGGGTGTTCTTGATCGAGTTGCAGGCGGCGTCTGCCCACGGCTTGTGGCCGCCATCGGCGTTGACCGTGATGGTCAGGGGGCCGCCCTTGTAGCCGCCCGACTTCTCGTACAGAGCCTTGGCCTTGGCCGCATCGAACTTGCAGGCGTCGCCGCAGGCGCCGTCCTTGAAGCCGTCCACGACCGGCGAGACCAAGCCGTCCAACGGCGGCCGGGTTCCGTTGAAGATCTGCTTGTTGATCAGATCCCGGTCGATGGCCATGGACAAGGCGATACGCAGGTCCTTGTTCTTGAAGTTGTCGTCGACGGACGAGAACGAGTTCGTCGCGATCGTGCCGGTGTCCCGGATCCCGTTGCGGTCGGGCAGCTCGGTCTTGTAGAGGTCACCGGTCAGCCGGTCGGTCGGGATGACGTCGGTGAAGTCGAGGTTGTTGGCCACGACGTCGTTGTAGGCAGCACCGTCGTCGTTGTAGATCCGGAAGGTGATCTTGTCGACCTGCCCGGCGTTCTTGCCCGAGTAGTCGGCGAACTTGCTGACCACCATCTCGGTGTCGGACACGCTGTCGACCTTGTACGGTCCCGCGCCGATCGGCTTCTGGCCGTACGCCTTCGGGTCCTTGAAGAACGAGTCGGGCAGCGGCGCGAAGGCCGTGTAGCCGAGCCGGACGGGGAGGTTGGACACCTTGCCAGTGGTCTTGATGGTGAAGGTGGTGTCGTCGACGACCTTGAGGCCACTCATCTTGTCGGTCTTCGGCGCCTTGCCGGTGCAGTCGGCCTCGCCCGCGGCGTCCGTACCGCACTGCAGGTCGGCGAAGCCTTCGATGGGCTCGAAGAAGTAGGAGTTCAGGTTGCCGTTGCGACCGTCAGCATCCCAGTTCCAGGCGTCGACGAAGTTCTTGGCCTTGACGTCGGTGCCGTCCTGGAACTTGTACGGGTTCAGCTTCACGGTGAAGGTCTGGTTGTCGGTGGTCTCGATCGACTGGGCGATGTCGAGCTCGGGAGCCGCCGTGTCGGGGTTGTAGTGCACCAGCTTCGCCGTCACGGAGTCCAGGAAGTTGCCGCCACAGACCTCGTTCGTGTTCGCCGGGATCAGCGGGTTCTGCGGGGTGCAGCTCCGGATCGTGATGTCACCGCCAGCACCGCCACCCTCCGTGGTCCCTGGGGTGGTCTCCCCGCCACCACCACACGCGGCCGCCAACATGGCGACCGAGGTGATGCCGACGGCGAGAACTGCGCGAGCTCTTCCTCGCATGTAATGTCCTCCTCCGAGTTCGCGTCGACCCCTGGGTCAGGACGCGCTATAGCACTGACGTACGCAACTCAACTACTGAGCGGTAACCCTTTCTAGGCCATGAAAGCATTTACAGCAACTCCTGGGGAGAACTCACACCGAGGCGCAACAAGATTGTGACGTCAGCCGTCAGGTCACGAGATTCGTTGCTACGCCGGGGCATACGCATCCGCCCAGCGGCGCGCCGGCGGCGCCCGGGAGACAAACTCTGCTGCTCGTATCTTTGCCCCGCCAACGGAGTCGGGCAAGACCTCCACCGAGATTCCGCATCTGCGACGACCCGTTGCCACGCCGGCCAGCAGGTGCTCCGCAGTCTCCATGTCGAGCACATCCCGGTGGAGAAAGAGGTCAAGCACGGCTGGCGGACGCGTCGATGCCGCTGCAGGCGGATTCCTACCACCAGTTCGAACACAAGATCACATTGACTGATCCCCAGCAGAGAGGAGAGGTGGGGATCGAGGGCCCGTCGCCGCGTGTTAGCGTCCCTGCGATCGCGATCCGACGTGCCTGCCCGCGAGACCAGGTCGTTGCCATCGAGGACCGTCACCAGGCTGATTCGCGAAAGGCGACACCTGTGAACACCATCCCAGCGTCACCACTGCACCCCCTTTCGACTGCGTCGGGCGGCCGAGCGCTGGTCCTCGGAGGTGGCGGATCCGCCGGCAACGCGTGGCTGATCGGCGTCATCGCCGGGATCCTCGACGGCGGACTGGATGTCACGGAGGCCGATCTGATCATCGGTACGTCGGCCGGCTCGACGGCCGCGGCTCAGATCACCGGCGCGAGCCCGACCCAGCTGCTGGCCGACATCCTCTCGGCAGCTCCACCGCAACGGACTGGCCCCGTCCGGTCCGACCGCAGGGGCGGTACACCACGGCCATCGGGCGACTACCTGGAGCGAACGGGCCGCATCATCGCCGCCGCTACAGATCCGGCCGACATGCGCCGCAGGATGGGTGCAGCGGCACTCGAGCTGGATGCCGCGTCGGACGGTTCCTGGTCGACGCGGTGGCGCTCGACGGTCGCCACCCGGCTGCCTCGCCAGGAGTGGCCCGCACACACGGTGGTCATCACCGCCGTCGATGCCCGCACCGGTGAACCGGCCGTGTTCGACCGCCACGGCGGAGTCGACCTGGTCGACGCCGTCGCCGCGAGCTGTGCCAGTGGCACTCCCTACCGCATCGGCGACAGCCGCTACATCGACGGCGGCTACCGCCGCAACGAGAACGCTGACCTGGCCGCCGGCTACGGACGAGTACTGGTGTTGTCACCGCTCGGCGGCCGAACACGGCACCCGGTCAGCTGGGGCATGCAGCTGGCCGCCCAGGTCGACGAGCTGCGCGCCAGCGGCAGCGCGGTAGAGACGATCCTGCCGGACAGCAACTCTCTCGCCGCCTTCGGCACCGATCTGATGGATCTGTCGACCCGCGCGCCCGCCGGACGAGCCGGCTACGAGCAAGGGAGAGCTCGAACCGTCGAGCTCAGCGCATTCTGGGGGTGAGTCGGCGGCCTGCGGCTTGGTGATGTGTCGACGTACGGTGCAGTCCGTGATCGAGGGCGTAGCGGGCGGACAGGTCGAGGTAGCGGACCGTCAGGTTTCCCGGCTTCTCGTTCACGTGCAGGATGTCCCGGCGGAGTTGATCTTGACCGACGATCGCGATACCCCGCGGCCGGGCGGCTCTGATCGAGCGGGCCAGGCTCGACTTGCCGCTGGCCGAGTTCCGCGCAGCAGAACGAGGCGGGTGTCGGCGCTGCCGGTCCTGGTCACCGACCCGAGCCTGTGGGGTATTCATCGCTCCGTCGTCGACCGGGCGTCAGGTGAGGTCAGGCATGACCCGCCCGCGGGCCTTCATCACCCGTCGGTCCGGTGTCGCCGGACACAGCCTCGTCGAGGTCATCGTCACTGATCGTCACGCCGGCCACCGGGCTGCCGCTCGCCGCACCCCCGTCGTTGGACTCGGGCGCTTCGCCCGCCGCCGGGGCATCGCGAGGCGGAGCACCGCCGCCGCTGGCCCGAGCGACGCTGGTGTGTGCATCGGCCTCGGCCGCGCGCGACTCCCGGTTGTTCCGTACGTCGATCTGCTCGGCTGGCTGGACCTGCTCGGTGTCTCGGTCGTCGTCACGAGTGGTGTCGCTCACCGAGAGACCCTACGTCGGCCTGCTGAGGCCGCTCGATCGTCGCCTGTCCGAGGCCGGCGCTAGCGTGCGTCAGGAGATGACCGAGATCATGGAGCAGCTCAGTCGACAACAAGCGCGCCGCATCGCCGTCCGCGCCCAGCTGCTCGACGTCCCGCGCCCGACCGATCCGCTGGAGATCGTCCGGCACCTCACCAATCTGCAGGTGGATCTCACCGCGGCGGTCGCCACCAACGCGGGGCTGGTGCTCTGGTCGCGGCTCGGCGCCCACCGCTTCCGGGAGAGCGATCTCGAGGACGCGGTCGGCGACGGTTCGCTGGTGGAGATCGCGAACCGGCTGCGCCCGATCGAGGACATCACCTTGTACCGAGCAGAAATGGCGGCGTGGCGGAACTCCGTACCGTTGGAGGACTGGCAGGAGGGACCCCAGACCTGGTTGGCGTCCAACACCACGGCGCGGGAGGACATCCTCGACGAGCTGCATCGGGAAGGACCGTTGCCGGCCCGCGCCCTTCCCGACACGTGCGATCTGCCATGGCGCTCGAGCGGGTGGACCAACGGAAAGAACGTGATGAAGATGCTGGAGATCATGGAGGCCCGGGGTGAGGTCGCCGTCGCCTCGCGCGAGGGCCGCGAGCGCAACTGGGACCTGGCCGAGCGGATCTGGGCCGACGACCCCGCCCACGCGCCGTCCCTGACCGACGCCAGAGCCGAGCGACGGCGACGCCGACTCGCCGCCCTCGGGATCGAGCGCCGGACCCCGTCGGCGATCCCACCCCCGGGGGCGCCGGAGCTACGGGTCGAGGGCGTACGAGGCAGCTGGTACGTCGACCCCGGGCAGCTGGCCCGGCTCGACGAGCCGTTCCGCGGTCGATGTGCCCTGCTCTCGCCACTCGACTGGTTGGTGTTCGACCGTCAGCGACTGCTCGATCTGTTCGAGTTCGACTACCAGCTGGAGATGTACAAGCCGGCAGCCAAGCGCCGTTGGGGCTACTGGGCGATGCCCGTGCTGCGCGGCGACCGCCTGATCGGCAAGCTCGACGCCGCTGCGGATCACGCGGTGGGAGCGCTGCGGATCCACGCCCTCCACCTGGACGTCGAACCAAACGCCTCGCTGGTGCGGGACGTGGACCGCGAGCTGCGCGATCTCGCGGGCTATCTGGACCTCGAGCTGGTGGACGAGCGCGACTGATCCGCCGCAACGGGCCGCGTCACCCGAACCGCTGCAGCGACGTCACCGCACGGCGCAGCGCATCGGTGCCGTCGACAAGGGACCGACGGACCGCCGCCGGGAGCTCCCCGGCCAGGGTGTGCTCGGCCAGCTCCAGGGTTTCCGGCGACGCATGAGCGAGCGGGAAGGCGTCGGAGACGATCTGACCCAGCGCCCAGCCGCTGCGGAACTCCGCGGTGCCGGGCATCTCGACGAAGAACCTCGACACGTACGCCCTCGTCAGCGCGGTCTGGCTCGGTCGGAAGAAGCCCTTGGCCACCGCGTACAGCTCGGATGCCGGGTACTCGGACAGCCCGATCAGGGCCGACCACGCCGCCTCCTTGGCCGCCGGGTCCGCGAGCGATGCGCGAGCCCGGGCCGCGTGCACCCGACCGGCGGCCGACGGGTCGCGCTCCACGGCACGATCGATGGCGTCCGCGTCGCCGCCGACCTCGGCCAGCCGCACCACCAGCGACCAGACCAGCTCGGGGTCGAGCGGCAGCCCGGGTGGCAGGTCGCGCCCGTCCAGCCAGCGCCGGAGGAGCCCGGCGTCGGCGCAGCTGGCGATGGCGTACCGGAAGCCGAGCAGCTGTCGGTCCGAGCCCTCCCCGGCGCTTTCGGTGACCGCCCGGGCGGTGTCGTGCAGCCGGGCGAGCCGCTCGGGCCGCCGGTCGACGGCGGTGAAGCCCGCCGCGAGCACCTCGCTGCAGAACCGCAGCACCGATCCCACGACGACGTCCTCGTCGTCCACGGCCGCAGTCTCCAGCAGCGCCTCGAGGGCAAGACCCGGATCGACCTCCGCGCTCCGCACCGCGTCGCGGAACGCGTTCACCACCACCACCCTGGTCGTCGGCTGCGCGATGGTCGGCAGCAGCGTCGCCATCGTGGTCCAGTCGGCGTCGAACCTGATCTTGGCCCAGGTGCCGTCATCCGCGTCGGGCACCAGCGCCGCCCCGCCGTCCTTCGGGAGCTGCAATTCGAGCCGCTCCCCCGTCAGGGTGACCTGCTGCCGTGCCACCTCGACCCCGTCCCCACCGAGCGCCGCCACCGCGATGGTGTGCGGCCGGGTCACGTCAGAGCCCTCCGGCCGCTGCCGGACGAGCTCCGATCCCGTGATCGACAGGGTGTCCAGGCCCGAGGTCTGCAGCCAGTCGCGGGCCCAGGAGTCCAGGTCGGCCGCTCCCGCCCGCTGCCACGCGGCGAGCAGATCGGCCAGAGCGGCGTTGCCGTACGCATGGGTCTGGAAGTAGTCGCGCAGACCGGCCAGAAACACGTCGTCGCCGAGGTAGGCGACCAGCTGCTTGAGCACGGCGGCCCCCTTGGCGTAGGAGATGCCGTCGAAGTCCTGCAGTGCCGAGTCGGCATCGACGGCACCGTTGCCGGCCACCGGATGGGTCGACGGCGACTGGTCGGCCACCGAACCCCAGTCCTTGCGGAGCACCCCGAACTCGGTCCACAGCGGGTACTGCGTGCCCTCGCTGCAGCAGCGGTGGGCGGCGTACTCCGCGAACGACTCGTTCAGCCACAGGTCGTCCCACCAGCGCATGGTGACGAGATCGCCGAACCACATGTGCGCCATCTCGTGGGCCACGGTCCCGGCCCGGGACGCCCGCTCCGCCCGGGTGGCCCGTCCGCGGTAGATGTACTGGTCACGCAGCGTCACGCAGCCGGGGTTCTCCATCGCGCCGGCGTTGAAGTCGGGCACGAACGCCTGGTGGTACTCCCCGAACGGATAGCGGACCCCGAACAGCCGGTGGTAGTAGTCGAACGATGCGGCCGTCACCTCGTGCAGGTCGGCCGTCTCCGCCTCCAACGACTCCGCCAGGGACGCGCGGGCGTGGAAGCCGAGCCGGATCCCGTCGTGCTCGCGGTAGCAGGACGCGTACGGTCCGGCGACCAGCGTGACGTAGTACGTCGACAGCGGCGCGGTCGGCCTGATCTGCCACCGCCCCGGCTCCAGCAGCGTGCTCGGACCGTTGCCCAGGACCGTCCAGTCCACCGGTCCGGTGACGTCGAGCGCGTACGCCGACTTCAGGTCCGGCTGGTCGAAGCACCCGAACCAGCGCGGGGCGGCCGCGAGGAACGACATCGCGTACAGGTAGGTCTTCTGGTCGGCCGGATCGGTGTGCCGGTGCAGTCCCTCGCCGTCGGAGGAGTACGCCATCGTGCCGGCGATCCGCACCGTGTTCTGCTCACGCAGCCCGGTCAGCGGTATCCGACCGTGTCGCCAGCTCGCCGGATCGACGGCCGTCCCGTTCAGCTCGACCGAGACCAGCTGCTCGCCCTTGAAGTCGACGAACGTCTCCGCACCCGGTGCCACCCCCTCGCGCAGGGCGAAGCGGATCACGCTGGTGGCGTCGAAGGTCGGACCGGGGCGGGTCAGGTCAAGAGAGATCTCGGTGCGCTCGACACCGATGGTCGCGGCGCGCTCTTCAGCCTCACGACGGGTCAGACTGAGCGGGGAGGCGATGGTCGCATCGGTGTCACTGGAAGGCACCGCTCGACCCTAATCGGCGATCAAGCCTCGGCGGCGACCCAGGGTGGAGGTCCGGGCGGGACGATCCAGTGCACGTCGAAGAGCACCGCCGCGTCGACTCCCAGCGCGGCTCCGCCCTGCCCCGCGAACCAGCTCAGAAACGGTGCGGGGTCGAAGGTGGCGCGGCCGAGACCGGTCGTGTACTGGGCATGGGCGCGCAGTGACTCGATCCCTCGCTGCAGCCAGTCGCCACTGACGTCGACACCGTGGCTGGGGGTGCCGTTGCCGGCCACCAGGATGAACCGGACGCCACCCCACGGCTCCAGGCCCTCCTCGGCGATCAGCTCCGGGAAGATCCACCGGTTCCCGGCATCCCGCGCTGCGTCGAGCGTGGCCAGACCGACTGCGCGATGATCGGCCTGGTTGGTCATCCCGTTGACCATCTTCACGTCGTAGTTGCCGGTGATCAGCACCTGTGGACGGTGGGTGCGGATCGCCCGGACGATCTCCCGGCGCAGCTCGACACCGTTCTCGATCACGCCGTCGCGATGATCCAGGAACTCAACCGTCTCCACCCCGACGACGCGCGCTCCGGCCCGCTCCTCCGCCTCTCTGAGCGGGGCGGCGACAGCAGGTTCGATGCCATCGATACCGGCCTCGCCGCGGCTGGCCAACAGGTAGCTGACCGACTTCCCCTGATCCGTCCAGCGCGCGACGGCGGACGCCGCTCCGTACTCGATGTCATCCGGGTGGGCGACGACCGCCAGCGCGGTGTCCCAGTCCTCCGGGACGGTCGGCAGCAAGCCGGCCGGTGCAGCAGCGCTCATGAGCCTGAGGGTAGACCTGCAGCGCCGGACGCACTCGGGAAATGATGGAGTCATGCCGCCCGATTCCCTGACCGTACGACCGCTCGAACCCGCCGACGCCGAGGCCTCCCGCACCCTGGGCTTCGAGGCCTTCGGGATGCCGACCTCACCGCCGTCGGAACCGGCCACGTTGGATCGACCCGGTCGCAGCTTCCACGGGGTGTTCGCCGGCGGCCGGTTGGTGGGGCGACTCGCTGACCGCGCGTACGACTCCTGGTTCGGTGGGGTTCCGGTGCCGACCTGCGGCGTCGCCGGGGTGACCGTGGCCCTGGAGGATCGAGGGCGAGGCGCCCTGTCCCCGCTGTTCGCCGCAGCGCTGAGCGCAGCCCGGGACCGCGGTGCGGTGGTGTCCGGCCTGTACCCGACAGCAGCGCGGATCTACCGGCGGTTCGGTTACGAGCTGGTCAGCGACTACCGGACCATCTCGATCGGCACCGCGCAGCTGGCTACCACGGCACCGGCTGCCGGGGTGTCGACGCGACGCGCCGGACTGGCCGATCTGCCGGCCGTCCGGGCGGTGTACGACACCTGGGCTGCGGCGCAGAACGGGCCGCTGACCCGGCGCGGGGTCTCCTTCCCCACCACCGACGCCGAGCTGCTCGGCGACTTCGACGGCATCACCGTGGCCGAGGACAGCGACGGCCGGGTGGTCGGCTACGCGTCCTGGGACCGAGGCCAGCACTACGACGAACGCGGCACGCTGGAGGTGTCGGACCTGCTCGCCGTGTCCGCCGACGGCTACCGGGCGCTGCTGCGGACACTCGGCAGCTTCTCCTCGGTGGCGCCGCGGACCAAGATCGACACCTCCGGCGACGACATCATCCGACAGTTCCTGCCCGGCAAAGCGTGGGAGACGGTGTCCAGTGACCCGTACATGCTCGCGATCCTCGACGTGCCCGGTGCCTTCTCGCGGCGCGCGTACCCGTGGTTCCTGTCGGCCCGGCTCGGCTTCCGGGTCGCCGAAGTCGGCGCGAACGGCACCGCCGAAGTCGGCGCGAACGGCACCGCCGAAGTCGGCGCGAACGGCACCGCCGAAGTCGGCGCGAACGGCACCGCCGATGTCGGTGCGAACACCATCGCCGGGGCGTACCGGTGGGAGGTCGCTGAGGGGGTGGGCACCTGTGTGGCCGAGGATCACACCGACGACCGCACGTTCCACCCACGGGGTCTGGCCCTGCTGTATGCCGGGGTGCAATCATGCGCCAACCTGCGCTGGTCCGGGCTGCTGACCGGCGGTCGTCCCGAACAGGACACGGTCTGGGACACGCTGTTCGGCGGCCGCCAGTTCCACATCCGTGACTACTACTGATCGACTGAGACGAGCCTGTGATGACCGCACCTCTGACCGCCTTCGACAACGACGGGCTCCACTTCCGGGTCCACGACTGGGGAGCCGACGGGGGGCGGTCCGTGATCGCTCTCCATGGGTTCCCCCAGACCGCTCTGAGCTGGGAGCGGGTGGCCGCCCGGCTGACGACCGCCGGCGTGCGCGTGCTGGCTCCCGAGCAACGCGGCTACTCCCCCGAAGCCCGACCGCGGGAGGTGTCGGCGTACACGATGGACAAGCTCGCCGGGGACGTGCTGGCCCTGGCCGACACGGCCGGCTGGGACCGCTTCGACGTCCTCGGTCACGACTGGGGCGGCGCCGTCGCCTGGTACCTCGGCTCCCGTCACGCCGACCGCGTCCGGACCGTCTCGGTGGCCTCGACACCGCACCCGGCCGCGCTCTGGGAGGCGTTCAAGGGACCGCAGGCGCTGCGGTCCTGGTACATGCTGTTGTTCCAGCTGCCGTGGCTGCCCGAGACCCTGCTCGGCGCCGGTGGTGGTCGGCTCGCGACGCGCATGTTCGCCGCGAGCGGTGCGGAGGATCCTGCGGCCATGGGTCGGCTGCTCAGCGACCGGGCGACCGCCACCGGAGCCGTGAACTGGTATCGCACGATGCGGGTGAAGGGAGCGCCGGGCGCTGGCCGGGTGAGCGTACCCAGCCTGTACGTGTGGAGTGACGGCGACGCGGCGCTGGGCCGAGAGGCCGCGGAGCGGACGCGCGACTTCGTCGACGGCGACTACACGTTCGTCGAGCTCGCCGGGGCGTCGCACTGGATCCCCGACGAGCGACCCGAGGAGCTCGCCGCGGCGGTGCTGGCACACCTCGAGCGCCATCCCGAGGAGGCTTGAGCACGGCATCGCCCTCCGAGGGCGGGAGCCTGACGTCGCCCGGAGGGGAAACCGGCAGAGCCGAGCAACGAGCGGCCCACCGTCGGATACGGCGACACCTACACCCCGTCACCGTGATCGGACGCTGGGTGGCCGCCGCCCTGATGGTCGGCGGGTGGCCTTGCTCGGAACCGTGACGGCCACCTTCGCGTCCTGGCTGGTCGATCGGGTGTCGACCGTGAGCTCGAACGAGGCTGAGCTGCAAGCCACCGTCGCCCGGCTCGAAGCGAAGCTCGACACCCTGATCGAACAGCGCTCCACCGGTAGCCCGGGCTAGGCGGGTCAGAGCTGCCCTGGTGCCCGGGCCTCCACGCGGGGCCCGGGCACCGGAGTCACGGTCGCCGGTTGAAGCGCCAGCCGAGCGCAGCCGCCAGTCCGATCGGCACCACCGCCAGCAGCCACCACCAACCCGACCTCCGAGCCGGTGCCGAGTCGGCGGGTTCACCGGACGGGGTGGCGACCGCGGTCGGCAGCTCGCTCCCCGTCGCGGTCTTGCTCGGTGTCGCGGTCTGGCTCGGTGTCGCCGGCGACGGTGAGCCGGTGGCCTCGGTCGTCGGCACCGGTGTCGACGTGGACTTACCCACCGACCCGGTCCGCACGTCGAACGAGAACTCACCGTTGATGGGATGGCCGTCGGCCGAGGTGACCCGCCACGCGACCTTGTACTCCCCCGCCGACAGCTCCGGCAGCAGCCCCTGTTCGACGGTGGTGTCGACCAGCTGCGGATCACCCTGCGTGACCGAACCGTCCGGACCGGTCACCAGCACCTTGGTGCCGGTCCTGATCGCGGGCTCGTTGAACGTGAGCACGATCGACGACGGCGGTGTGGCCAGCGACTTCCCGTCGCCCGGAGACGTCGAGACCAGGGCGTTGTGGGCCCACGCCGCCTGCGGGGTGCCGAGCACGGTGAACACCACAGCCACCAGGAGTGCGACGCCCCAGAGCTTGCGCCGACCGAGCAGAGTGTCGTCGCTCATGCGCCGGCCGTGGGTCCAGTCGCACGCCGCCAGGCGAGGAACGCGAACACCGCGGCGCCGAGACCGGCCACCAACCCCACACCGGCGAGGGCTCGGGCCACCGGATCGGCGGTGCTCGTCGACGCGGTCGCCGAGGCGGCCTGCGCCGCGGCCGGGGTCTCGTCGGTAGTCGCACCGCCGTGGGAATCGGTGCTCGTGGCCGCGACGACGTCCAGCACCGGAGCGGGGTGCTCGGGCTCCTCGCCGGAGGCAGGGGTGGCCTGGTCCCAGGCGACCACCGTGCCGTCGCTGTAGGTCTGGGTGGTGGGCAGCAGGATCGCGGCCGGGTCGGGCAGCGGACCCACGGAGAGGGAGAACTCCTGATACTCCCCCGGGCCGATCTGGACACCCTTGTCGGCGGTCCAGGTGACCTCGCTGACCGCCTCGGTGAGGGTGGTGCCGTACGACTCGACCGGCTTGGCCAGCTTCGACTTCGTGGCGACCGCAGTCCAGCCGGGCACGGGTTTGGTGCTGACGTACAGGAACGGCGTGTCCTGCGGGAGCTTGACGGAGAGCTTCACGGTGCCGGCGGTGGCCGACTCGTTGGGCACCCGGAAGGTCAGCGCAGTGAACCCCCCGGCGGTGGGGTTGTCGGGGGTGACGCGGACGTGGGCCGACGCCGCGGCGGCCGGCAGCGCCGCCAGTCCCGCGGTGGCGAGTCCGGCCAGGACGAGCAGAGATCGACGCCACCGGTTCGGGCGGCGGGTGGACGGGTGGTTCAAGAGGATGGTCCTTTGCGCACAGATCTGACGACGCCCGAGGGCGTACCGGAACGGGTGCCGGGATGGCACCGACGACTCCTACCCGAATGGGCAGGTTCGTGAGGAGGTCGGATCAGGCGATCGGCGGGGCTCGGGGACCGGTGAGCACCCAGCGCGTGGGACCGAGGAACGCAGCGAGCACGGCGACGACGAGGGGTCGGGGTCGACGGACCCGGCCCGGTGCGGATCCGGCGTACCGGTGGATCCGGTCCGCCACTGCCCACAGCCAGCGCTCGCCGCGGGCCAACAACCAGGCCGTGGCCAGCACCGCGAGGGCGTGGCCGAGCACCATGGGCCAGCTCGCGGTGGTCGATGCACCCATCCCGCACACGGTGGACATGGTGTGTCCTGGCATGAGCACAGGTGCGCAGGTCGCTGCCGTGGTGGAGGCGTGGAAGAGCAGATGGAGCAGGATCTGCTCCACGCCCAGGGCAGCCAGCAGCACCTCGAACCGCAGCCGACGCACCGTCAAGGTGACCGACAGCAGCGCCAACCCGATCGCGGTGAGGGCCAGCAGCCCGGCGCCCGGGAGCGTGCCGCCGCCGACCACGTGCCCAGCCGTGGCCAGGAAGAGCGAAGCCCCACCGAACACGCCGGCCCGTGCGAGTCGCGCCCAGCCGCCGGTGAGGGTCATGGCAGGAGCGTAGGTCATGGCCCCGACATCCCGCTGTGCAACAGCAGCACCCCGTCGGCTCCTCGGGTCAAGGCGATACCCGCGGTCGGGGCCCAGCGCAGCAGGCCCCGCAGGGTGCGGACGGTCGGCCGAGCCTGGGCCAGGGTCCGCACCAACGCTCCCTTGGACGCCTTGTTGAAGTGGTTGAGGGCTCGCACCGTGCCGTCCTCTCCCGCCCCGACGACCCGCACGTACGCGGAGGGGATCGCCTCGGGGACCGGTCCGAGCGCGACGTACGCCTCGGAGCGCAGGTCGAGCACGAACGGCTCGGCTCGAGCCAGCAGGGCAGCGGAGACCGCTTCGGCCCAGACCCGACGGAGCGGCGGCAGACCGGGCAGGGCGGCGGTGGCCCCGAGCCGGTAGGGCGGGATCTTGTCGAGGGCGCCGACCGGTCCGAGAGCGGCCGCGTGGATGAGCACGTGGCGCCCCAGCCAACGGCGAGCGACGGGATCGAGCGAGCCGGCATCCAGGGCGTCGTAGACCACCCCGGTGTAGCGGTCCACCGCCGGCAGCGTCGGACAGGTCCGCAGCGCGGCGTTCGCGGCGATCTCCTGGTGCTGGCGAGGACTGAGCTTGAGCACCCGTGCGGCCTCGACGGGATCCGCCGACAAGGTGGCCAGGGCGTCGATCACCGCCTCGCGCTGCGGCCGGAGCTCCGGCAAGGCCAGCCGGTCGAGAGCCAGCGGCGTACGGCGACCACCGGGACGCTTGGTCTCGGACGGGGGCAGCAGCACCAGCACCTGCGCCGCCCCTCCCCTGGTTTTCCTGTCAGTGCCTCGTGTCACCGTGGAGGCATGGCGAAGACTATCCAGATCACCTTCGATGCCGCCGACCCACGGGCGCTGGCGGACTTCTGGGCTGAGGCCCTCGGCTACGTGATCGAGGCCCCACCCGAGGGCTTCACGTCCTGGGACGAAGCCTTGACCGCGTTCGGTGTCCCCGAGGAGCTGTGGAACTCCCGCTCGGCGATCGTCGACCCCGACGGGGTGGGACCGCGCATCTTCATCCAGCAGGTGCCCGAGCCGAAGACGGCCAAGAACCGGCTGCACCTGGACGTCCGGACGGCGGTCGGCCTGGCCGGCGGCAAGCGGATGGCGGTGCTCGAGGCCGAGTGCGAGCGATTGGTCGCCCTGGGTGGCTCGAAGCTCTACCGGATCGAGCCGCAGCCGCCGCTGGAGAACGGCTTCATCACGATGGCCGATCCCGAGGGCAACGAGTTCTGCCTGGACTGAGGGTCAGTCGAGCCGAACGGCCAAGACCTCGAGCCGCTCGGCGGCCCGGCGTAGACGGCGATCCCGCGTCCAGAGCAGCGTGGTCTGAATGAGTCTCAGGGCCGCCAGCAGGATCATGCATCGGATCGGCTCCGCGGCGCGGCAGACGCCTGCGGATCAGTGCCGCCCAGGGCGGCCAGACGTCGAGACGAGACGAGCGGCGAGCCGATCGATCGTGCCGTCCACGTCGGTCAGCTTGTCCAGACCGAACAGCCCCACCCGGAACGAGGAGAAGTCGTCCCGCTCACCGCACATCAACGGGACACCGGCCGCGATCTGGAGACCGCGCTGCTTGAGCTTGGCCCCGCTGCGCAGCTCGGGATCGTCGGTGTAGACGACGACCACGCTGGAAGCGGCGAACTCCGGCGCGGCCACCGACGGGAAGCCGCGCTCGGCCAGCATGGCGCGGACCCGGGTGCCGAGGTCGATCTGCGCCGCGCGCAGCACCTCCAGCCCCAGGTCGCGGGTCTCGAGCATCAACGCAGCGTTGTGCGCGAGGCCGTCGGTCGGCAACGTCGCGTGGTACGGCGTCTGCCCCTGCGTGTACGCCTCGGTGATCGTCAGCCACTTCTGCAGGTCCACCGCGAAGCTGGTCGAGGTGGTCGCCATCACCAGTTCCCGGCCGGCAGCGCTCAACATCACGTAGCCCGCACACGGGGTCCCGCTCCACCCCTTCTGCGGTGCGCTGATCAGGACGTCGACCCCGAGCTCGGTCATGTCCACCCACAGCGCGCCCGAGGCGATGCAGTCCAGCACCACCAGCCCGCCGACGGCGTGCGTCGCCGCAGACACGGCGCGGACGTAGTCGTCAGGCAGCAGGACGCCCGCCGCCGTCTCCACGTGGGCCGCGATGACGACCTCGGGCCGCTGCCGCTCGATGGCTTCCACCACCTCGGCGATCGGTGCCGGGGTCCAGGGCGCCTGGGTCTCGTCCGCGGTCTGACGGGCCTGACAGACGGTGGTCTCGGCGGGGATGCCGCCGGCCTCGAAGATCGCCGACCAGCGGTAGGAGAACAGACCGTTGCGCACCACCAGGCAACGCCGTCCGGTCGCCAGCTGCCGAGCGACCGCCTCCATCGCGTACGTGCCACCGCCCGGGACGACCGCGACCGTCTCGGCCCGATAGGTCGTCCGCAGGACGTCGATGATGTCCTGCATCACGCCGACGAAGCGTTTCGACATGTGGTTCAGCGAGCGATCGGTGAACACCACCGAGTACTCGAGCAGTCCGTCGGGGTCGATCTCGGGGCGGGGCAGGGTCACAGCGGCAGACTGCCACATGGGAATGGGTCCGACGTCCCGGTGGCGTACGAACCGGCGAAAGCCGACCGTGGTCGGAAAACGCACGCAAGAGGGTCCGAGGGTCAGCCGCCGCCCGAGGTCACACGTTGAACCTGAACTCCACCACGTCACCGTCGGCCATCACGTAGTCCTTGCCCTCCAGCCGCACCTTGCCGCGCGACTTGGCCACCTGCATCGACCCGGCCTCGACCAGGTCGTCGAAGGAGACCACCTCGGCCTTGATGAAGCCCTTCTGGAAGTCGGTGTGGATCACTCCGGCGGCCTCGGGTGCGGTGGCGCCCTTCGGGATGGTCCAGGCCCGCGACTCCTTGGGCCCCGCCGTCAGGTAGGTCTGCAGACCCAGCGTGTCGAAGCCGACCCGGGCCAGGGTGTCGAGGCCGGGCTCGGCGACATCCATCTCGGCCAGGAACTCGCGGGCCTCGTCCGGTTCCATCTCCACCAGCTCGGACTCGATCTTGGCGTCCAGGAAGATCGCCTCGGCCGGGGCCACCAGGGCGCGCATCCGCTCCTTCAGGTCCTCGTCGGCCAGCTCGTCGGAATCGCAGTTGAAGACGTAGATGAACGGCTTGGCGGTGAGCAGGAACAGCTCCCGCAGGGGCGCTGGATCCAGGCCGGCCGCGAACACCGTACGGCCACTGTCCAGCACCTCCTGGGCCTCCTTGAGGGCCTGGACGGAGGCGACCTTTGCCTTGTTGATCCGGGCTTCCTTCTCCAGCCGCGGAAGGGCCCGCTCGAGGGTCTGCAGGTCGGCCAGGATCAGCTCGGTCGAAATGGTCTCGATGTCGCTGCCGGGGTTCACCTTGCCGTCGACGTGGGTGACGTCGGGATCCTCGAACACCCGGGTGACCTGGCAGATCGCCTCCGCCTCCCGGATGTGGGAGAGGAACGCGTTGCCCATCCCCTCCCCCTGGCTGGCGCCGCGGACGATGCCGGCGATGTCCACGAAGCTCACCGTGGCCGGCACGAGACGCTCCGAGCTGAACACCTCGGCCAGCACCGCCAGACGCGGATCGGGGACACCGACCACGCCGACGTTGGGCTCGATCGTGGCGAACGGGTAGTTCGCCGCCAACACGTCGTTGCGGGTCAGTGCGTTGAAGAGGGTCGACTTGCCCGCGTTGGGGAGACCGACGATGCCGATGGTGAGTGCCACGACGGACAAGCATATGGGCGTCCGCGAGCCGCTCCCGCCAGGATCATGGCTCGCTCGACCTCAGACAGCGGCCAAGAAGACACCTATTGCCCGGCTCAAGGCGAGCGGATCGGCCACGCCGGCGAGCTCGCGAGCCGAGTGCATGGACAGCAGCGGGATGCCCACGTCGACCGTGCGGATACCCAACCGGGTCGCGGTCAGTGGACCGATCGTGCTGCCGCAGGGGACGGCGTTGTTGGACACGAACTCCTGGGTCGCCACCCCCGCCTCCCGGCAGGCCTTCCGCCACAGGGCCGCGCCGACAGCGTCGGTGGCGTACCGCTGGTTCGCGTTGATCTTGAGCAGCGGACCGCCGTTCAGCAGTGGCCGGTTGGCCGGGTCGTGCCGTTGCGCGTAGTTCGGGTGCACGGCGTGGCCGGTGTCGGCGGACAGGCAGACCGAGCCGGCCAGCGCGCGCTGGTGGTCCTCGGGTGAACCGCCGAGGGCACCCGAGATCCGGCTCAGCACGTCGGCGAGGATCGGACCGGCGGCCCCAGTCCGCGACTCGCTGCCGATCTCCTCATGATCGAACGCGGCGATGACGGTGATCAGGTCGCTGTCCGTGGTGGCGATCAGCGCGGTCAGCGCCGCGTGCACGCTGGACAGGTTGTCCAGCCGGCCCGAGGCCAGGAACTCGTCGGTGGGTCCGAAGACCTCCGGCGGCGTGGTCGCGTACGCCGACAGATCGGAACCGTCGATGTCAGCGACCTCACAGCCGGCCAGCAGGGCGATCTGCTCCATGATCGTCAGATCGGGGCGGTTGACGCTCCAGACCGGCGCGGTGTGCAGCTGGCGGTCCAGCTTCACGCCCTCCTCGTTCGCCGACCGGTCGAGGTGGATGGCCAGCTGCGGGATGCGCATGATCGCCCCGGTGCGGACCAGCCGCTGTTCGCCGCTGGTGAGGATCACCCGACCGGCCAGCCCGAGCTCGCGGTCCAGCCAGGAGTTGAGCAGCGGGCCGCCGTAGATCTCCATCCCCAGCTGTTGCCAGCCGGCCGTTCCCACGTCGGGCCGAGGTTTCAGCACGAAGCCGGGTGAGTCGGTGTGGGCTCCGACGATCCGGTACGGCGTGCCGGGGCCGGCACCGGCCGGGATGCGCCAGGCGAGCACCGCCCCGTCCCGGACGAGCACGTACGCACCCGGCGCTGCGACGAAGCCCACCCGTTCGTCGACCTCGGTGAAGCCTGCGGCGACCAACCGACGAGAACCCTCCGCCGCGGCGTGGAACGACGTCGGTGACTCCGTCACGAAGTCGACGAGGTCGCGGACGTGCTCCAGAGAGGCGCTCATCCAGCCACCCTAGGATGCCTGCGATGAGACCCGGACCGCCGCCGCTGCTCGACCGAGCGGCCGACTGGCTCGCGAACCGGGTGCGGTGGTGGGTGGCCGCCGCCGGTCTGGTGCTGTTCGCCGGGTTCATCGTGCTCGTGCTGCCGGCCCAGGCCGCCGCCGGCTCCTTCTACACCTCGCTGCACCCGGCCCCCGACACCGAACGCTGGTACCAACCCGAGGACCTCTACACCGCGGCCGAGGCGTGGGGAGAGGCCGGCCGCTCCGCGTACGTTCGCGCCCGGTGGACCTTCGACGTCGTCTGGCCGCTGGTGTACGGGATCTTCCTGCTGACCGGGCTCACCTGGCTCTGGGCTCGGGCGACCTCGCGGGGCAGTCGGTGGCGTCGGATCGCACTGCTGCCCGTCCTGGTGGTGCTGCTGGACTACGCCGAGAACATCTGTACGGCCACCGTGGTGGCCCGCTACCCCTCACAAACGCCCGTCCTGGCCGAGCTGGCACCCCTGTTCACCGCGGCGAAGTGGCTGACGCTGACCACCTGCTTCGGTCTCCTCGTCGTCGGAATCGTCGCCGCACTGGTTGCGGCGATCCGCCGCCGACGACGAGGCTGAGTCCAGACCGTCGCGACGACGCTCCCGAGCACCTCCGAGAGATTGTCGGTGGCACCGTGCAGGATCGCGCCCATGGACATCACCACCACGGTTGCGCTGGTTGCCGGCGTGATCCTCGGCGCGGTCGGCGGTTACGCCGCCGCCGTGCTGATCACCCGAGCCAGTCAACAGACGGAGGCGGCCCGAGGAGACGCCGACGGCGCGCGGCAGGAGGCCTATCTGGCGCAGGCCAGGACCGAGGCGGCCCAGGCCCGGTCCGAGACCGCCCAGGTCCGTGCGGAGTCCGCTCAGTCCCGCACGGACGTGGCCGAGGCACGTGCCCTGGCCGCGGCCGCCCAGGCCGAGGCGGCCGAGGTGTCGGCGGCGGTGGCGCGGGCCGAGGCCGAGCGGGATGCGGCGGTGGAGCACGCCAGGGCGCTGGCCGCGGACCGGGAGCAGATGCTGGCCCAGTTCAAGGTGATGTCCACCGAGACGATCGACCGGCAGAGCCTGGCCGCGAACGCCCAGGCCGACGCGCGTCTCCAGGCGACCGAGGCCCTGCTGGGACCGGTCAAGGACTCCCTGCACCGCTTCCACGACCGGTTGACCGAGGTGGAGAAGGAGCGAGTGGCGATCGCGGCGGATCTGCGGAGCCAGGTGCAGACGGTGCAGCAGACCGGCGAGCAGCTGCGCCGGGAGACCAAGGCCCTCACCACGGCCCTGCGCAAGCCGCAGGTGCGCGGCGCCTGGGGGGAGCTGCAGCTGCAACGGGTGGTCGAGCTGGCCGGCATGGTCGAGCACTGCGACTTCGTCCTCCAGCACACCGACACCGCCGACGACCGAGTCATCCGGCCCGACATGAGGGTCGACCTGGCCGAGGGCAAGTTCGTCTACGTCGACGCCAAGGTGCCGTTGTCGGCGTTCCTGGACGCCCAGGAGACCGATGACCCCCGCAGCCGGGAGGAGGCGATGACCCGGTTCGCGCAGAACGTCCGCACCCACGTCGACCAGCTCGGCGGCAAGCGCTACTGGCAGTCGGGGGCCGGCACACCGGAGTTCGTGGTGCTGTTCATGCCCAGCGAGGCGCTGGCCGCCGAGGCTTTCGCGATCCTCCCGGACCTGCACGAGTACGCCTCTCGCCGGGACGTGGTGCTGGCCACGCCGACCACGCTGATCGCACTCCTCCGTGCGGTGGCGTACGGCTGGAAGCAGGCGAAGCTGGCCGAGAACGCCGCCGAGGTGCTGCAGCTCGGCCGCGAGCTGCACGATCGGTTGGGCAGCCTCGGCAGCCGCTTCGACAAGCTCGGTCGCGCGGTCCGGGCCTCGGTGATCGCCTACAACGAGACCGTCGCCACCATGGAGGGACGGGTGCTGGTCAAGGCCAGGCAGTTCACCGACCTGAAGGTCAGCGGGGCGGAGCTCAAGACGGTGACCAGCGTGGACGATCCCGTACGACAGATCCAGGCACCCGAGCTGGTCGAGGACGCCGTCCAGGTGGAGCCGATGGTGGGCCGCAGTCGACGCTCGCGGCGACGCGATGAGCTGCCCGAGGACGAGGAGCTGCGACGGGCCGATCCCGAGCTGTTCGAGCTGGTCGACGAGGTGGACCCGCCGGTGCGGGGCGACGGCCGAGGACGCGCCTCGTCCTGACCGCTGAGCTCGAGGTGCTCTCCGACCCCCGATTCGGTGGAGCGGTCAGACGCGCCGGGTGCGACGGATCAACCCGAGACCCGCGGCCACCGCAGCCAGGCCGGCCAGGCCGATCGGCAGGGCAGGCCCGCCCGTGTCGGCCAGTCCGGGGTCGGAGTCGTCGGCCACCTTGGTGACGGCGACACGGAGCCTGACGACGTCGGTGACGTCGTCGCTGCTGGAGTCGGTCGCACCGTACGGCGGTTCCGCCCGTGCGGTGAGTTCGTTGGTCACTCGGCCGCGGCGTGCGTCCGCCGTGGTCACTCGATAGGAGCCCGCGCAGCTGATGCTCGCGCCCGGGGCCAGGGTCGCCCGGGCCGACGGTTCGCAGGCGAGATCGAGGGAATCGAGGCTGCTGGTGATCCTCGCGCGGGTGAGAGTGACGTTGCCGGTGTTGGTCGCCGTGGCGCGGTATCGGAGCCGATCGCCCCGGTCGGCCGTCCCGGTCGGGCTCACCGAAGCCTTCAGCGCGATCGACGGGGACTGGTCGACGATGACGCGCGCGGAGGCGTTGGCGCCGACGTAGTCGGTGTCGGGTGACTCCGGGATCGGGAAGCTGCCGAACACGCTGGCGAAGTTGTAGAGGTCGCCGAAGTCCAGGGCCGCCTGGGTGATCGTGACGGTCGCCGAGCAGCTCAGGGCCGCTCCCGGTGCCAAGGTCGCCCCGGACTGGTTGCAGGCCAGCGTGCTCAGACCCTCGAGCTCGTCGGTGATCTTGACCTGGTTGAGCGTCACACTCCCGTTGTTGCTGGCGACGAAGCGGTAGGTGACCACCTGACCGACCTTCGACACCCGGGCCGGGGAGGCCGATTTGGCCAGGGTGATGCTCGCGCCGCCCACGGCCTGCCCCGTGACCTCGGGCGTGGGCGCCGCCGACTCCGTCGGACCGGGGGACTCGATGGCATCCTGTCCGACCCTGGCTGGACTGCTCACGTCCGGGCTCGGGCTCGTCTCGTCACTGGTCGCGTCGTCGCTCGGTGACGGTGGGCCGGACGGCGACTCAGGGTCCGACGCAGACTCGCTCTCCGACGGCGAAGCCGTGGCGGTCGAGGAGCTGGATGACGACGAGCTGGGAGATCTCGGACCCTTCGTCGTCGCAGTCGGCGACGGGGCGTCCGCCGCACTGACCGTCGGAGAGGGAGAGGGCGACGGATCCGCGTACGCCACCAGTGGAGCACCGATCAGCCCCACCACCAACGCAGCCGCTGCCAGGCCCGCCAGCGGGCGGGGCGACGACGACGACGACATGGGACGGCTCCTGAACGAGTTCGGCGGCGACTCGCCGGCCGAGATCCCCGACCGGACGCTCGGGCACGGTATCAGCGGTTTACAGCGCCTTCCTAACTATCAGCAGGAGACCCTCGACCGCAGGTTCAGTCGTTGACCGCGTTCTTGCGGAGGTCGCGACGCAGCTCCGGGGGCAGCGCGAAGACGAGGTTCTCCTCGGTCAACCGCTCCTCCGTGGCGGGCGGGAAGCCCCGCGCCTCGAGGTAGTCGAGCACCCCGCGGACCAGGTCGTCGGGCACCGAGGCGCCGCTGGTGACACCGACCGAGGACACCCCCTCCAGCCAGGCCTCGTCGATCTCGGACGCGAAGTCCACCCGATAGGAGGCCTTGGCCCCGGCCTCCAACGCGACCTCGACCAGGCGTACGGAGTTGGACGAGTTGGCCGACCCGACCACGATGACCAGATCGCTGTGCGCGGCGATCTGCTTGACCGCGAGCTGCCGGTTCTGGGTCGCGTAGCAGATGTCGTCACTCGGGGGGTCCAGGAGCAGCGGGAACTTCTCGCGGAGCTTGGCCACGGTGGCCAGGGTCTCGTCGACACTCAGGGTCGTCTGGCTCAACCAGGCCACCTTGCTCGGGTCCTTCACCTGGACGTCGGCGACGTGCTCGGGCGACTCGACCAGGGTGATGTGCTCCGGCGCCTCGCCGGCGGTGCCCTCGACCTCCTCGTGCCCGGCGTGACCGATCAGCAGGATCTCCCGGTCCTCGCGGGCGAAGCGCCGGGCCTCGTGGTGGACCTTGGTCACCAACGGGCAGGTCGCGTCGATCGTCTTGAGACTCCGGTCGGCCGCCTCGGCGTGCACCGCGGGCGACACCCCGTGCGCGGAGAACACCACGGTGGCCCCCTGCGGGACTTCCTCGAGCTCCTCGACGAAGATCGCGCCACGGCGCTGCAGCGTCTCCACCACATGCCGGTTGTGCACGATCTGCTTGCGCACGTAGACCGGTGCACCGTAGGTGTCCAGGGCTTTCTCGACCGTGATGACGGCCCGGTCCACCCCGGCGCAGTACCCCCGGGGCGCAGCCACCACCACTCGCTTGTCAGCCATGGGGCCAGTCTAGGTGTGAGCGGACGAAGCCCGGTGTGGCTTGGCCCACGCCCTTCACCGCCGGCTGGCGATCAACGGCGCATGCATCCCTCGGTCAGCCCCGCTTCCCGCACATGCAGGGAACCGCCGATGCCTACGCCGATCACGAGCTTTCTTCCTGCACATGATGGGAAACGGCCCACCCATCCCATCGGCCAGCCCCCGTCTTCCCGCACATGTCGGGAAACGGCACACCCCATCCCCTCGGCCAGCCCGTCTTCCCGCACATGCTGGACAACTTCGACTTCATACGCCTCGAGCGCGCATGTCGGACCGGCCCAGTAGCCTTCGGCCCGTGCCTCTGGAGTCGTCGGCGGAGAACCCGCAGCCGCTGCGCGTGGTCACGTCGGCGGTGCGGGGCTGGATCGACCGGCTCGGGGCCGTCTGGGTCGAGGCCCAGGTGATCGAGATCAACCGCCGGGCCGGCAGCCGGACGGTCTTCGTCACCATGCGGGACAAGCTGGCGAACGTGTCGGCCTCGGTCACGCTCTCCGCGGCCACGTTGGAGGCCGCCGCCGCACCGCTGACCGAGGGCGCGACGGTGGTGGCACGGTTGAAACCGTCCTACTACGAGCAGAACGGTCGCTTCTCCTTCTACTGCGACGCCATCACCCCGGTCGGCGAGGGTCAGCTCCTGGCCCGCCTCGAGCAGACCAAACGACTGCTGCAGGCCGAGGGCCTGTTCGAGCGGCACCACAAGAAGCGACTGCCCTTCCTCCCACGCGCCGTCGGTCTGATCACCGGCGAAGGCAGCGCGGCCGAACGCGACGTGGTGGAGAACGCCCGTCGCCGATGGCCCGCCGTCCAGATCGTGACCCGGTACGCGCTGACCCAGGGTCGGGAGGCCGCCGAGCAGGTGATGCTGGCTGTGGCCGCCCTGGACCGCGACCCCGACATCGAGGTGATCATCGTGGCCCGCGGCGGTGGGTCGCTGGAGGATCTGCTGCCCTTCTCCGACGAGGGCCTGGTCCGGACTGTGTTCGGCTGCCGTACGCCGGTGGTCAGCGCGATCGGTCACGAGAGCGATCTGCCGATCCTCGACCTGGTCGCCGACCTGCGCGCCTCCACCCCGACCGACGCCGCGAAGCAGGTGGTGCCGGACGTCGCCGAGGAGCGGGA
Organism: uncultured Actinomycetota bacterium; assembly: GCA_963696135.1. Taxonomy (GTDB): domain Bacteria; phylum Actinomycetota; class Actinomycetes; order Propionibacteriales; family Propionibacteriaceae; genus Microlunatus. The sequence continues at coordinate 440,396 of CAVOJH010000021.1, read as the reverse complement.
GCGGGTGCAGCTGTCCCGGGAGCGTCTGCGCCGCGGTGTCGAGTCGTTGGTCCGACGCGAGCGGGACTGGTTGAGCCACCTCCGGGCTCGGCCGGTGCTCGCGGATCCCGGCGCGAGCTTCGTTCTTCGCGCCACCGAGGTGACCGATCTCCGGAGCCGGGCCGAGCGGGCGCTCCGGAGCCGACTCCGGCAGGAGGCCACGGGGGTCGATCACGCTCTGGCTCGGGTCCGCGCCATGTCGCCGAAGGCCACGCTGGAGCGCGGCTACGCGATCGTGGTCGACGACGAGGGCCACGCGGTCGACTCCGCCGGCGAGGTGGAACCGGGCCAGCCACTGCTGGCGTACCTGCACGACGGACAGCTGCGGGTCGACGTCCGCGAGGTCGTCGTCCGCGAGGAAGGAACCCAGTCATGAGTGACGCGACAGCCACCGACGAGGAAGCAGCGAGCCGGGACGAGACCGCCGGGCTCGGCTATGAGGCGGCCCGGGCCCAGCTGGTCGAGGTGGTCACCCAGCTCGAGTCCGGTGGGGTGCCGCTGGACGAGTCGTTGGCCCTGTGGGAACGAGGCGAACGCCTCGCCGAGGTCTGTCAACGCTGGCTCGACGGAGCGCAGGCCAAGATCGACGCCGCCCGCAGTACCAGATCCGACGGGAACGACACCGCCGCAGGCTGATGTGATCAATCCTCCTGGCGACATCGGGGCGAGGACCGATGACAACGTGTGTCACTGCTGCCACGATGGCCACGAAAGCGTTGGGTGGACGCCGGCCGTCGCCCGAGGAGAGCCCCATGATCCGCTTCCTGCTCAGTGTCGCCATCAGCATCGTGTCGGCGGCCGTCGCTCTGGTCGTCGCCTCCGCACTCATCCCCGGTGTCGAGCTGAGCACCTCGGGCTTCCTCATCGCCGTCCTGGTGTTCACCATCGCGCAGGGAATCCTGGCTCCGTTCGTGTTCAACCTGGCCCGCCAGTACGCCTCGGCGATGCTCGGTGGGATCGGTCTCGTCTCCACCTTCCTGGGGCTGTTCGTGGCCACGCTGTTCCCCAACGGCCTGGAGATCAGCGGGCTGACGGCCTGGGTGCTGTCCGCCCTGGTCGTCTGGCTGATCACCGCCCTGGGCACCTGGATCCTCGGCGCCCTGATCATCAAGCGGTGGTGGGAGCGCCGGCAGCTGCGCAAGGAAGCGGCCCCGGCCCACGGCTGAGCGTCAGGCGCTGAGCTCCGACGGCGTGCCGAAGCGACGTCGGTAGTCGCTGGGTGACACCCCGATCGTCCGCCGGAAGTGCTCGCGGAGGACCACCGCGGAGTTGAAGCCGACCCGGGACGCGATCTGCTCGACCGACAGATCGCTTTCCTCCAGCAGGCTGCGGGCGGCCAGGATCCGCTGCTGGGTCAGCCACTTGTGGGGGGTGGCACCGGTCTCGGCCGCGAACCGGCGGGCGAAGGTACGCTCGCTCATCACGGCCCGGGCGGCCAGCGAGCTAGCGCTGTGCTCGGCGTCCAGGTGCTCCAGCACCCAGGTGAGCAGTCCGCCGAGGCTGTCCGCCCGGCACTCCGGGATCGGGATGTCGACGAACTGCTGCTGTCCCCCGTCGCGCTGTGGCGGGACGACCATCCGACGGGCCATCTTGGTGGCCACCGCGGTGCCGAGCTCCTTGCGTACCAGGTGCAGACTCGCGTCGATTCCGGCAGCCGTGCCCGCGCTGGTGACGATCCGGTCGTCCTCGACGAACAGCACCCGCGGATCCACCTCGGCGAGCGGGAACCGGCGCTGCATGGCGTCGGCGTACATCCAGTGCGTCGTGCACCGTCGACCGTCCAACAGCCCGGCGGCGCCGAGGATGAAGGATCCCGAGCACAGACTCAGGATCGTCGCCCCGTCGGCGTACGACTGACGCAGGACGTCGAGGACCTCGGGTGGATAGTCCTCGGTCGGTCGCGGCAGCGTGGCCGAGACGATCACCAGGTCGGTCCCGAGCACGCTGTCCAACCCCAGCTGAGGCGTGATCGTGAACGGATCCGCGTTCTTGGTGGCCAGCGGCCGGCCCGGCTCGACACCGCACACGCGGAAGTCGAAGGGCTCGATGCCCTCGTCGCGACGATCGACCCCGAACACCTCCACGGCCAGCCCGAACTCGAAGACCGCGACGGGGTCCAGCACGATCACGCTCACACTGCGCAGGGTCATGGTCGAAGCCTACTGGCAGCAATCCTTCGCATGGTGACTATCGTGCCACTGTTGGCAAGGATTCGCCGAAGGCAAGATTCATGCCATGACTGGAATCGTGATCGTGACCGCCGCGATCGTGCTGCTGATCGCCGCGCTCGCCCCCGCCCACCGCCGCTCCACGACGCCGTGGCACCCCGGAGCCGACCTGACCGTCGACCGGGACCACCAGCGCCTGACCGCTGACCTCACCGCCGTCGACCAGCGTCAGGTACGTGGCCCACGCCGAGTGGGCCGTCTCCTCGGGGCGGCCGGCTCAGCCGTGCCGTTCCACCGGACCGCACCCCGACTCACCACACACTGAGGGGCTCAGGACGCACTGAGCGTGCCGGCGAACGCCTCCAAGGCCTCGTACGTGGTGTCGCCCACCACGATGGTGGTCACCTCGGGCGTAGTCCGGACGAGCGACCTGGTGCGCTCGTCCGGGCTCACGTACCGGATCCAGCTGGTGTCCCCGACGGAGCTCCGACCGTCGACGACGCCATCGCGGGTGGTGTCGGAGATGAAGTCCTCCGGGCGCGCATCGCCCTGGTTGACCGAGATGAAGATGTCGTTGGGGTCCAGGTAGCCGAGCTGCCAGAGATCACGCGCGGACGGCTTGTCCAAGTGCGGCTGCCCGGTCTTCACCCAGGTCACCTGGGTGGCGCGCCAGGTGCTCGGCAGACCCTCGGGCGCCAGCACCGGGTAGGGCGCCTGGTCCCGCGCCTGGGCGAGCACGGGCTGCCAATCGACCTCCTGGACCTGGTAGTCGTCGAGGTACCGGCTGAAGAAGATCGTGATCACCACGATCGGGACCAGGATCACCAGCAGCGTGCGGACCATGTCCCCGCTGCTCGCCGGCTTCTTGTTGCGTGCCACCGAGCCATTGTGCCCGCTCGCGGGCGACACCCCGACTCACCACCGAACGCAGCGGTCGCGACGAACCCGACCGGGCGACAATGCGGCTGTGGATGCGGTGATCGAGGGCATCAGCCTGGTCAACGTCGCTGCCGGGCTGTGGTGGCGCCGCCTTCCCCAGCTCGTGCTCCTGTTCGCGACGGCCTTCGGCCTGCACCTGCTCGGACTGAACCTGTCGGTTCGGCTGGGGCCGGACCATCAGATCACCGCCACCGTGGTCTTCGTGCTCGCCGTCCTGGCGGAGGTCGGCGCCCTGGTGATCATGCTCTGGCTCTGTCGGCCGGCCGGAGACGAGGAGACCGCCCTCGACGTCGCGGCCCTGGCGATCGGTCCGTTCCTCGCCGTGTACGCGCTGTGGGGACTGGTCGACGACGAGGTGTACGCCCTGTTCGCCGCCAACATCGCGGTCAGTGGACTCGGCGGCACCGACGAGTGGTCGGTGAATCTGCAGTGGCTGGGGTTCTACCTCGTCCTGGCGATGGTCGCGTGGGCGCTCCGTCAGCTCGTCGGGCTGGCGAGTCGGCGACGGCCGGCTCGTCCGCTGCTGCTGCTGGGCGTCATCCTCGAGGGGACCTGGACGTTCGCGTCGGCGTTGGCACTGCTGTCCGGGTTGGGGCGCGTGGTCGACTGGGTCACGTCCCGAGCGGTGTGGCAGGGACTGTCCAGCGCCTGGTACGCCATCCTCGACGCTCTGCCCGACCTCCGGTTGCCGTTCGACCTGACCCTGCCGGAGGCGCTGCACGCCCTGGCCGAGTGGGTGACTCTGACCCTCGTGCCCGGCGTCTGGGCGGCGGTCCTGCTGCCCCTCATGTGGCTCGCGCTGACGGCCGTGGTGTTCGGCTGGCGTGAGGTCGACGCCCGGACCGTGGCCGCCGGCACCCTCGCCGAGGTCGCGCACGAACGGGTGTCCACCCGCTGGCGTACGGGTCGGTGGCGTTCTCTGCTGCACCGGGTCGGCTTGCTGGTCACCGGCGACCTCCGGACCAAGTACCTCCCGGTCCTGCACGCCTTCCGGCTGCTGTGGTCCACCGGACCGGCGTTCCTGGCGGCCTACCTGGTCGTCGCCACGGCGGTCGAGACGGCCCGGAGCTGGGCCACTCTGAGCCTGGCCCGGCTGCTCGGTCCCCGCGATCCCTCGCTCGCCCTTGCTTCATCGTGGGCGGAGGAGCTTGCGATCGGCTCCATCTTCACGACGTTCGCGATCGCCCTGTACGCGGCAGCCGGACGCCGTGCGCTCGGCAGCGCAGTCACCGAGGGCGCAGCTCCAGCAGATAGCGGCCCTGTCCGCCCGACAGACGCACCCGTACGGTGACGTCGTCGACGACGTCGGCCGGCACCTGGAAGACCGTCCCGACCTGGAACGGCACACCGACCTTCGGCTCCTTCTCGTAGGCACCCGTGCAGGAGCTCGTCCCCGGACCCGCCACCTCGTAGCCCACCGTGCTGTCGCTGCGCCAGCTGCGCCCGGCGGAGTCCTCCACGGTGATGTCGCAGAACACGGTGTCTGACGGTCGCGCGACGTCGACGAGCTCGACCGTGAGGACGACCTGAACCAGCTCGGCCCCGGCCAGGGCGCTGACCACGTCGCTGTCCCGGATGTCACGCATGTCGGACCTGATGGGCAGATCAGCGCCGTGGTGGAATCCGGTCAGCCGGTAAGCCACTCCCTCGAGCACGATCCGCTCCTCACCGACCAGCGTGTGGTCGACGGTCGGCTGACGGAACCGCAGGATCGCCTGGGCCTGCCAGGTGCCGACCGCCGCAGCGAACACCACCGCGGCCAGGCACAGGATCCACCAGGTCACCCGGCGGTTCGACGCGGCGGTCGGCCCGCCGAGCGATCTGGACCTCGTGGTCACCGCGTCACCCAGGTTGATGCGTCGCGCGGCTCCAGCGCACCGGGCTTCGGCGGTGATCCGTCCAGGCCGAGGTCGACACGCAGTCCTCGGTCGTAGCCGTCGAACTCCCGAGGTTCGCTCTCCACCAACAGGTGCGCCCCGCGAGCGCCACCGTACGGGACCTCGAAGATCCACGTTCCGCGCGAGGTGAATCCGGGCTGAGTGAGCGGTGGCTGGGCGGAGATCCACTCCGACCGTGGTTCGTACCGGTCAGCGTCCCGGGTCTCGAGCTGGACCCGTTGGAAGCTGACCGGATCGACCAGGGCGTCGGCCACCACGTCCACCACGACGAAGACACCGGTCGAGGTCAGCTCGGTGTCGCGGACGGTGAGCGAGGCGCTGGTCTCGACCGACGTGACGGTCACGGCGATGTCTCGGATCGTCCCCTGCTCCCCCACTGTCAGGTCGACCCACTGCCGAGGCGGGACGTCGAGGTCCGGTGCCACCAGCGTCATCAGGGCCACCAGGCCGAGTGCCCCGGCGAGGAGCCGAAGCCCCCGGGTTCGGTCCGTGGTCATCGGCGTGCTCGATCGTCTGCACACGGCAGGTCCACGCCGGCCACGGCGTGGGTGACGCGCCAGTCGTCCAGGATCAGGCTGCGCGACGGACGTTCGTCGCGGACGATGACCTCGACCCTGTCCGGCAGCGGATCCGGCAGGGCATCGCTCTCCAGCGGGAACTCCAGCACCCGGGCCACCAACACCCCCGGGTCGTAACCGAGAGTCGACCGCACGTCCTCGTCAGCCGTTCGCGTCCGGGTGACGACCTGGCCACCGAAACGCACCTCCAGCATGCGTTCGCTCAGACAGCACAGCGTCTTCGTACCCGTGAACTCGGTCCGCACCCTGACCCGGATGGCCGGATCGGGATCAGCGTTCGGCGGACTGTCGTCGACGAGCGCCGCGTCGTCGATGTGGAGCCGCCAGCGTTGGGTGAGGATCTGGTCGCCGGGAGCGACCGACCTACCGCGGTCCGATGCCGGAGCGAAACCGCCCAGGGCGCTCACCAACCCGGCCGCCACGACCGCCACCGCGAGCACCCAGAGGACCGGCGGCAGTCGACGCAGCGGGCCGGCCACCCGAGATGTGCCGGTCATGCGCGTGCTGCGCGACCCTCGAACGCGGTCATGGCGTCACGATACGTTCTCGGCGTGGAGGAGGTGCCGGAGACGATCGCGCGATGCAGCGGCCCGCGCGGCGAGGTGGTGCTGCGGCGTCGCGGGACCGGTGACGACGCCATCCACGAGCTGATCGTGAACGGTGCGTTCGCCATGGACAGTGCCGAAACCGGGTCGGAACAGGCCCTGGCCGACCTCGCCTGGCCCGGTGCCGTGGTGCTGGTCGGCGGTCTGGGACTCGGGTTCACCGTCACAGCGCTGCTCGACGGGCGGGTCGGGTCGGTCGACCTGGTCGAGATCGAGGAGGCGCTGGTCGAGTGGGCGTACGAGGGGGCGACGCCACGACTGGGTCGGGTGGCCCGCGATCCGCGGGTCCGACTCTGGGTCGCCGACGTCCGTACCGTGCTGACCGCGCCGGAGCCGCGAACCGAGCCGACCGGGCCCTGGGACGCGATCCTGCTCGACGTCGACAACGGACCCGACTTCCTCATCCACGCCGACAACGCCGCCCTGTACGGCGCCGACGCGTTGCGGTCGGCGTACCGGCGGCTGACGCCCGGCGGCGTCCTGGCCATCTGGTGTCAGGGCGCGCACGCCGGACTCTGGGCCGAGATGCAGGCGCTGTCGCCGAGCGCGCGAGAGGAACGGCACGTCGTCCAGCGCGGGCGACACCTGATCACGTATGTGATCTACACCGTCCGGGTTCCGCAGCTGTGACGTCGGACGTCACACGGTCGCCGGGTGGGAAGCACCTGGCCCCGTACGCCACAATGACCGCCATGGCCGACGATGACTTCCGGATCGAGCGCGACACCATGGGCGAGGTGCGGGTGCCTGCCGCCGCGCTCTACAAGGCCCAGACGCAGCGAGCTGTCGAGAACTTCCCGGTCTCCGGCGTGCCGATCGACCCGTCGCTGATCCGTGCCCTCGGTCTGATCAAGGGCGCCGCGGCCAGCACCAACGCCGACCTCGGTGTGCTGCCGTCCGCCACGGCCGAAGCGATCGTGGCGGCCGCCGCCACCGTGGCCGCCAACGAGCACGACGGCGAGTTCCCGATCGACGTGTTCCAGACCGGCTCGGGCACCTCGTCGAACATGAACACCAACGAGGTGATCTCCTCGCTCGCCACCACGATCGCCGGACAGAGCGTGCACCCGAACGACCACGTCAACGCCTCGCAGTCCAGCAACGACGTGTTCCCCAGTGCCATCCACATCGCCGCCACCGACAGCCTGACCAACATCCTGATCCCCGCGCTGGACCACCTGGCCACGTCGTTGGAAGCGAAGGCCACCGAGTTCGCGGAGGTGGTCAAGAGCGGGCGCACCCACCTGATGGACGCCACCCCGGTCACCCTCGGCCAGGAGTTCGGCGGCTACGCCGCTCAGATCCGGTACGGCATCGAGCGCATTCAGGCCGCCCTCCCCCGGGTGGCCGAGCTGCCGCTGGGCGGCACCGCCGTCGGGACCGGCATCAACACCCCGCCCGGTTTCGCCGCCTCGGTGATCGGCACCATCGCCGAACAGACCGGTCTGCCGCTGACCGAGGCCCGGAACCACTTCGAGGCCCAGGGCGCTCGGGACGGTCTGGTCGAGGCGTCCGGGGCCCTGCGGACGATCGCCGTCAGCCTGAACAAGATCGCGAACGACCTGCGCTGGATGGGTTCCGGCCCACGCGCCGGTCTGGGTGAGATCGCCCTGCCGGACCTGCAGCCGGGGTCCTCGATCATGCCGGGCAAGGTGAACCCGGTGCTGTGCGAGGCCACCCACATGGTCGCCGCCCAGGTGATCGGCAACGACGCGGCCGTGGCCTTCGCCGGCGCGATGGGCAACTTCGAGCTGAACGTGATGCTCCCGGTGATCGCCCGCAACCTGCTCGAGTCCATCCGGCTGATCGCCAACGTGTCGCGGCTGCTGGCCGACCGGTGCGTGGACGGCATCGTGGCGAACGTCGACCACTGCCGCGAGCTGGCCGAGTCCTCGCCGTCGATCGTCACCCCGCTGAACAAGTACCTCGGGTACGAGAACGCGGCGGCCGTGGCGAAGTCGGCCCTGAAGCAGAACAAGACGATCCGCCAGGTCGTGATCGACTCCGGTTTCGTCGCCGACGGGAAGCTGACCGAGGAACAGCTCGACGCCGCTCTCGACGTGCTGGCGATGACCCGGGCACCGTCCTGACCGACGCCCCGCCAGTGGCGCCGGTCGGGGTCCTGTGGTGACGTCGAGGCGCTCCTGGGTTGCCTTCGTCTACTCATGGCAGGCCCGCTGGCGTACAGATTCAAGCGTTCTTAGGCGCCTCGACGTCACCACACGACCCCGACCTTGATGTCTCGGTTCGCCGTCGCGCCGGGGTAGGTGACCGGCTGCCAGGAGCGTGGCGGCGGCGAGCTGGTTCCGGCCTGGGGACTGGGAGTGGTACGGGTGGATTCGGACGGGCTGGGGTGAGCTGGTCAGTGGTTAGGGTCGGCCGGTGAGTTCTTCCGTGGCGGGTTCGTCCGCACCCTGGGTGAGTCTGCGCTTGGTGGTGGCGGTGGTGATGGGGGCTCCGTGGATCATCTGCCTGAGCATGTGGTTCGTGCTGTCCGGCACCTTCGCCGGCGATGAGACCCCGTTCCCGTGGCTCTTCCTCGCGGTGGTGGCCGCACTCGGCGTCGTCGTCGGATTGGTGATCACCGTGATCGGCTATCGGGCCGCACCGTTACCGACGGGGCTGCCGGCCGCGGAAGCGGCATCCCGGGCGCGGACGGCGTACACCAGTCGGCTCTTCCTCCGGATGGCTCTGGCCGAGATCCCGCTCCTGGTGTCGATGGCTCTCGCGTTCGTCACGTCGAGAGACGGCTTCTACGTGGTCCTGCTCGGCGCCGTCGTCTCGGTCGTGCTGATGTTCGTCCACGTCTGGCCCACGGAACGCTCCGTCGACCGCGTCGCCGACAGCCTGGAACGCGGCGGCACCCGCTCCTATCTCCGCGAAGCCCTGGCCCTCCCGCCCCGCTGAAGCGACGACTCGGTGACCGAGTTCCCACCCCCACCAGCGAGGTCACCGGCGAAGGAAGGGCTCAGTACCAACCGTGGGAGCTCTTGAAGCCCCACGCACCGCAGGGGGAGCCGTACGTGTCCTTCATGTACTCGATGCCCCAGGTGATCTGCGTCGCCGGGTTGGTCCGCCAGTCGTCGCCGACACTGGCCATCTTGCTGCCGGGCAGGGACTGCGGGATGCCGTACGCGCCCGAGGAGGCGTTGGTGGCGTTGATGTCCCAGTTGCTCTCACGGATGATGATGTTGTTGAAGCACTGGTACTGGTCGCTGCCGTAGTCGTACTTGTTCTTCAGGATCTGCTTGGCGATGTCGCGCGGGTTCGTGGTGCCCGGTTCGTAGCCGAGCTCCTTGATCCGGGCCAGCTCGGCCTTGCGCTTCTTCTCCGCGGCGGCCTTCTTCTTCGCGGCCGCCTTCTTCTTGGCCAACGCCTTCTTCTTGGCTTCGGCCTTCGCCTTGGCCTCGAGCTTCGCCTCGCGTACGGCGATCGCGTCGCCCTCGTCGCCCAGCTCGGCGGCGCGCCGGGCCGCCTGCTGTCGCTGCTGGGTGGTGGCCAGGGCCGGGCGCAGATCGCCACGGGTGGCACGTTCGGTCCGTCCGGATCCGTCGACGACTGCCGCCGGGCTCGGCGTCACGACCGTGACCGGGGCGCCCGCGGCGGAACCGGTGACGTCGGTCAGACCGACCACCGCCACTCCGGCGGCGACGGCGGACACAGCGACTCCTGCGATGGCATGTCGGAATACTCGGCGCACGAAAAGTCACATTGCCACGCCGTCGTTATCAAAACGAAATCAACCTCACACCAGTGAGGGCGCTGGTATGCCCCTTTCGTGACCTTTCGTGAGCAAGACCACAAACCACGGCCAACTCTCGCTCGAGAACCGGTCGGGGCGAGGTCAGGACAACGGCACTTCCTCCAGCATCTCGGTGACCAGGGCCGCGATCGGGGACCGCTCGGAGCGGTGCAGGGTCACGTGGGCGAAGAGCGGGTGGCCCTTCAGCTTGTCCACCACCGCCACCACCCCGTCATGACGACCGACCCGCAGGTTGTCCCGCTGCGCCACGTCGTGGGTGAGCACCACCCGGGAGTCCTGGCCGATCCGGCTGAGCACGGTCAGCAGCACGTTGCGCTCCAGCGACTGGGCCTCGTCGACGATCACGAACGCGTCGTGCAGGGACCGGCCGCGGATGTGGGTCAGCGGCATCACCTCGAGCAGCCCCCGCTCCAGCACCTCCTCGATCACCGGCTTGGTGGTCACCGCGCCGAGCGTGTCGAAGACGGCCTGCGCCCAGGGCGCCATCTTCTCTCCCTCGGTGCCGGGCAAGTAGCCGAGCTCCTGGCCGCCAACCGCGTACAGGGGCCGGAAGACGACCACCTTGGCGTGCTGCCGTCGCTCCAGCACCGCCTCCAGGCCGGCGCAGAGCGCCAGGGCGGACTTGCCGGTACCGGCTCGACCGCCGAGCGAGACGATGCCGACCGAGGGATCCAGCAGCAGGTCCAGCGCCACCCGCTGCTCCGCGGAGCGGCCGTGGATGCCGAACGCGTCCTTGTCCGCCTTCACGAGCTTGAGGTCCTTGGCCGGGGTCACCCGGGCCAGCGCGGACGCGTGGCCGCCGATCAGCACCACCCCGGTGTGACAGGGCAGGTCCCGCGCCGCCTCCAGATCCAGGAACCCGTGCTCGTACAGGGAGTCGATCTCCTCCGAGCCCACCACCAGCTCGGCCATCCCGGTCCAGCCGGACTCCGCGGCGAGCTCGGCGCGGTACTCCTCGGCGTTCAACCCGACCGCGGACGCCTTCACCCGCATCGGCAGGTCCTTGGAGACCAGGGTGACGTCGCGGCCCTCGGCCCGGAAGTTCAGGGCGACCGCGAGGATGCGCGAGTCGTTGTCGCCCAGTCGAAAGCCCGGCGGGAGCAGCGCCGGATCGGTGTGGTTCAGCTCGACGTGCAGAGTGCCACCGACGTCGTTGACCGGTACGGGAGCGTCGAGCCGTCCGTACGTGATCCGAAGGTCGTCCAGATGTCGCAAGGCGACCCGGGCGAAGTAGCCGAGCTCGGCGTGGTGGCGTTTGCCCTCGAGCTCGGTGATCACCACGATCGGGAGCACGATGTCGTGCTCCGCGAACCGGCGCAGCGCATGGGGATCGCTGAGCAGGACCGAGGTGTCGATGACGTAGGTGCGGCGGTCTGATGCAGAAGACATGCGATGTCCCCTTCTGGAGGCCGCAGCGCCCTACGCGCCCGGCCTCACACCTAGGTGGTTGGCCGGGATGCGCAGACCGGAACAGGTCTGCAGGTCTGCGTCAGGTGACGGATCTCCCTCGCGGAGCGAAGGATCCCCCTCGTCTGGCGAAGGATCATGGAGCGCCTCCCGTGCGGGCCGCTACACCTGCGACCCACAGTCGCAACGTACGTCGTCACCGGTCCGCATCCCCAACGCACACGCCGGATGTCACCTGATCGACTTCTGACGTCAACAATCGATCCCGGCGACCCCGGTGGGTCAGCCTCCGAACCGGCGCTCCCGGTCCGCGTACGCGCGGAGCGCCCGGATGAAGTCGACCTTGCGGAAGTCCGGCCAGAGGGCCTCACAGAAGTAGAACTCGCTGTGCGCCGACTGCCACATCAAGAAGCCGGACAGCCGCTGCTCCCCCGACGTCCGGATGATCAGATCGGGATCGGGCTGGCCCCGGGTGTAGAGGTGCTGAGCGATGTGGTCGATGTCGAGGGTCTGAGCCACCTCCTCGATCGAGGTGCCGTTGCGGGCGTGCTCGGCCAGCAGCGAGCGGACCGCGTCCCGCAGCTCGTGCCGGCCCCCGTACGACACGGCGATGTTGACCACCATGCCGTCGATGCCGGCGGTCTGCACGTCGGCCGCCTTCATCGCCGCGGCGGTGTCCGGCGGCAGCAGGTCGAGCGCTCCGACCGGATGGATCCGCCAGCGTCGAGCGGCCGCCAGGTCGGCGACCATCGACTCGATCACGTCCAGCAGCGGACCGATCTCGTCGGCCCCACTCCGCTGGAAGTTGTCGGTGGACAGCACCCAGAGGGTGACCACCGGGATGGCCAGCTCGTCACACCACTCGACGAACTCCTTCAGCTTGTCCGCACCCGCCTGGTAGCCGGCCACCAGCGGCTGACCCGGGGCGTTGGCGCGGGCCCAGCGGCGGTTGCCGTCGGCCAGGACGGCGACGTGCTGGGGCCGTCGGTTCGCGTCCAGCTCGGCGATCAGCCGGTGCTCGTACGTCGCGTAGAGGAGCCCGGACGGGTGCAGCCGGTCGGCGACCTCTCTGAGCCGCTCGAGGCGACCACGAGGGAGTCGGGGCATGGGGGCACTGTAGCGCCGGAAGCCGTGCTGACTGAGTGCCGTGTGCACACTCACAGCCGCTACCCATTCAGTTCTCGGTCATCGACCCGTACGCTGAAACCTACGGCACCGTAACCTACGCCGTGTAAAGTTATTTCGGCGTGAATCGCCGTCAAGATTTGCCTACATCGTCTGGAAGGAGTTGTGATGAGCACCGTGGCCCCATCGGATCAGCGTCCGTCGACCGAGGAGCAGCCCGACAGTCACAGCGCCACCGACACGGTCGGCGAGGTCGTCCGGCAGGTCAAGCCGAAGCTCCGCGGCTGGCTGCACGCCGGGATGGCCCCGCTGGCGACGGCCGGCGGCATCGTGCTGGTTGCCCTGGCGCCCGACCAGAGCTCGCGGATCGCTGCCGCGATCTATCTGGCCGCCTCCCTGCTGCTGTTCGGCACCAGTGCGATCTACCACCGTTTCGACTGGGGTCCCAGGGGCGACGCCATCCTGCGCCGGATGGATCACGCGAACATCTACCTGTTCATCGCCGCGAGCTACACCCCGATCGCGGTGCTGACCCTGAGCCCTCGGTCGGCCACGACCCTGCTCACGATCATCTGGTCGGCCGCGTTCGCCGGGTTGCTGTTCCGGCTGTTCTGGCTGAGTGCGCCCCGCTGGCTCTACACCGCGCTGTACCTCGCCATGGGGTGGGCGGCCCTGTTCTGGCTGCCGCAGATCCTGGCCAACGGCGGGGTCGCCGTCTTCACCTTGATCATGGTCGGCGGGCTGCTCTACAGCGGCGGCGCCATCGTCTACGCCCGCAAGTCCCCGGATCCGTCACCGCGCTGGTTCGGCTACCACGAGATCTTCCACGCCTGCACGATCCTGGCCTTCGCGGCCCAGTACGTGGCGATCTCGCTGGCCATGTACGCCAGCTGATGATGTCGCCGTCCGCCCGGTCGGCAGCCGTCAGAGCTGGGCCGCCAGCTCCGCCGGCTCGGTGACCGGCAGCCGGCAGACGAACCCGCGACACACGTACGCCGTGGGCCGACCGTCTCGCAGAGGTCGATCGGCCAGCAGGGGCACCCCCGGGGTGTCCGGGAGTCCGACCATGATCACCGATCCGGCGGGCGCTCGTCGGTACGCGATCCGGGCCAGTTCCGCGGTCCCGGCGTCTGTCGGATCGCCGGCGATCGCCACCTGCACCGGCGGTCGCACCAGCCGAGCGGCCGCCGCGGCCAGCAGCCAGCCGGCGAAGCGCGGCGCTCGGTCCACCAGGCCGCCGGCGGTCGCTGCGGCCCGGTCGGCGCGCTGGACCAGCTCCGTACGCCCGCTCGCCTCCCCCAGCAGGGCCAGCGCGTGCACCGTGGTGCTCAGACCCGAGGGGGTCGCGTTGTCGCTGGGATCCTGGGGTCGCAGGTACAGGCTCTCCGCGTCCGCGGCCGTGTCGAAGTAGCCGGCGCCGTCGGCGAACTCGGTGGTGATCACCCGGGCGAGAAGCTCAGCCCGTTCCAACCAGTCCCCGTCAGCCTCGGCTCCCGCCAGAGCGACCGCGGCCATGATCATCGCCGCGTAGTCCTCCAGCACTCCCGGCGCTTCCCCGACCACCCCGTCCCGGGAGGTACGCCGCAGCCGGCCGTCGACCCAGTGCAGCCGCCAGATCAGCTCGGCGGCCTGCCGCGCCGCCGCCAGCCAGTCGGTGCGACCGAACACCCCGGCCGCCTCCACCAGGGAGTGGATCAGCCAGCCGTTCCAGGCCGCCACCACCTTGTCGTCCCGGCCGGGTCGGTGGCGCTCCTCGCGGGCGGCCCGCAGCGCCGAGCGGACCCGCGCCAGCCGGTCCGGATCGGGGTCGCCGACGAGCTGCAGCGTGGACCGCCCGTGCTCGAACGTGCCTGTCCGGGTGACGGCGAACACCTCAGCCGCCCAGGCGCCGTCCGCTGCTCCGAGCACCTCGACCAGCTGCGCCGGGTCCCAGTCGTAGAAGGCTCCCTCAGCCGGGTGACCATGATCATCGAGGCTGTCCGCGTCCAGGCTGGCCGCGAAGCCGCCCTCCGACGTCCGCAGCTCAGTGGACAGCCAGTCGACGGTCTCGGCGACCACCCGCTCGCCGAGCGGGTCCCCCGTCACCCGCCACCAGTGGGTGTAGACGCCGAGCAGCAGCGCGTTGTCGTACAGCATCTTCTCGAAGTGCGGCACCACCCAGTCGGCGTCCACGCTGTAGCGGGCGAAGCCGCCGGCGAGCTGGTCGTAGAGACCACCCCGGGCCATTGCCCGGCAGGTGCCGTCGACCATGATCATCGACGCCTCGTCACCCAGCCGGAGCAAACCCTCCAGCACCATCGACGGCGGGAACTTCGGCGCACCGCCGAAGCCACCGCGCACCTCGTCGAACTCCCGCTGCAGCTCGGCGCGCGCCTGGTCCAGACCCGCGACCGTGACCTCGCCGGGCAGCCGCGGGGCGTGCCGCTGAGCGAGCTCACCGGCGATGTGGTCGGCACTGGACAGCACCTCGTCGCGACGGTCCCGCCAGGCGGCGGAGATGGCGTCCAGCACCTCACCGAACGCGGGCATGCCGTGCCCGGGGCGGGGTGGGAAGTAGGTGCCGGCGTAGAACGGGCGGCGGTCCGGGGTGACGAACACGCTCATCGGCCAGCCACCCTGGCCGGTCAGCGCCTGGGTGGCGGCCATGAACACCGCGTCGACGTCCGGCCGCTCCTCCCGGTCCACCTTGATCGAGACGAAGCCCGCGTTCAGCTGGTCGGCCCGGCCCGGATCCTCGAACGACTCGTGCGCCATCACGTGGCACCAGTGGCAGGCGGCATACCCGACCGACAAGAACACCGGTACGTCTCGGCGCTCCGCCTCCGCGAACGCCTCGTCGCACCACGGCCACCAGTCCACCGGGTTGTCCGCGTGCTGGCGCAGATAGGGGCTGGTCGCGTCGGCCAGGCGGTTGGGCATGCCGTCCAACCTAGGCGCACCACCTGGCCACCCCTCGCCGCCGTCCCCCTGCCGGGATCCGGTTCTAGGCTGACGGCATGAGCCGGCGAGCAGCCACCGCGGCCGACGTGCACGACCTGGCCGAGGCGATGCCTCACGTGTCCGTCATCTACGGTCCGAAGGGCAACCCTGTCTACCAGGTGGGCGGCAAGTCCTTCGTGTTCTTCCGGACACCGCGGCCCGACGCCGCCGATCCCGACACCGGCGAGCGGTACGACGACGTGATCATGATCTGGGTCGGCTCGGAGGCCGACAAGCTCGCCCTGGTGGACGACCAGGACAGCCCGTTCTTCAGCACTCCGCACTTCGACGGACACCCGTCCGTGCTGATCCGGGCCGGTCGACTGGGCGAGCTCTCGTACGCGGAGCTCGCCGAGGTCGTCCAGGACGCCTGGCTCGCGCAGGCGTCCGACCGGCGTGGCCGACAGTGGCTGGACAGCCGCGGGTTAGCGTGAGTCCGCAGCCACCGCCTGCCGGAGGTAGGTCCGCATGATCTCGGGGTCGAACTGCTCCGGCGTCGACCAGCGCACGTTGCGGGTCTTGTGCCCGACGCCCTCCAGCAGCCCGTACGGGTCGTCGAACGCTCCCCCGTCGGTGAAGTTGAACGTGATGCCCTTCTTGGTCGGACTGACCGTCACCACGATCCGGTTCAGCCGGTAGACCGGCACGCCCGGATAGGCGTCGGTGCCGCCGCGCATGCCCTCGGTCAGCTCCGGGAAGTCGCGCCGGACCAGCTCGCGGAACGCCGCGAAGATCGGCCTGTAGGCGGGCAGGATCCGGGCCTCGACGAACGCCTCGACCTGGTCGTTGACGGTCATGAGCAGCATTGTGCACGCCCGCCGAGCGACCTACAGCCCCAGCTTGTACGCCGCCGCGTTCCAGCGCAGCTCGTTGCGGAAGGCACGGTGGGTGGTGCTCACGTCGATCAGGGCCAGCTCGGTGTTCACCATGGCGGCGAAGTCGGTCAGCTCCTCGACCCCGATGGCCGCGGACAGGACGGTGTGGTGCGGACCACCGGCCTCCAGCCAGCACTCGGCAGACGTGGCCAGCGAGGGCTCCGGCTCCCAGACGGCCCGGGCGACGGGGAGGTTCGGCAGGGCCGGATGGTCCACCACGGTGACCGCATTGGCGACCAGCCGGAAGCGGTCGCCGACGTCGCAGATGCCGAGGATCACGGCGGGACCGGTGACCGCGTCGAAGACGAGGCGTACGGGGTCCTCGCGATCGCCGATGCCCAGCGGATGGATCTCCACCCGAGGCCGCCCCGCGGCAATGGTCGGACACACCTCCAGCATGTGCGAACCGAGGATCCGCGGGGTGCCCGACAGGTCGTAGGTGTAGTCCTCCATGAACGAGGTCGGACCACCGGGGGCCATCGCCTTGAGGGTGTGCAGCATGACCGAGGTCTTCCAGTCACCCTCGCCGCCGAACCCGTACCCGTCGGCCATCAGCCGCTGGACCGCGAGCCCCGGCAGCTGCCGCAGCCCACCCAGGTCCTCGAAGTTGGTGGTGAAGGCGCCGAAGCCACCGTCGGTGAGGAACTCCCGCATGCCGGCCTCGACCCGGGCGCCGTAGCGCAGCGACTCGTGCCGGGCGCCGCCCGGAGCCAGCACCGGGTCGAGGTCGTAGAGATCGCCGTACTCGGCGATCAGCTGGTCGACCACCGCGTCCTCGATCTGGTCGACCACCGCCACCAGGTCGTTCACCCCGTAGGTGTTGACCGACACCCCGAACTTCAGCTCGGCCTCGACCTTGTCCCCCTCGGTGACCGCGACGTTGCGCATGTTGTCGCCGAACCGGGCCAGCTTCAGACTGCGGATCGCCGACCAGCCGAGTGCCGCCCGCTGCCAGGCCGCCACCCGAGTGATCACCGCCGGATCGGACACGTGACCCACCACCGTCTTGCGGGCCACCCCGAGCCGGGTCTGGATGTAGCCGAACTCGCGGTCGCCGTGGGCGGCCTGGTTCAGGTTCATGAAGTCCATGTCGATGCTCTCCCAGGGGAGGTCGACGTTCGCCTGGGTGTGGAGATGCAGCAGCGGCGTCCGCAGGGCGTCCAGCCCGCGGATCCACATCTTGGCCGGCGAGAACGTGTGCATCCAGGCGATCACGCCGATGCAGTCCGGATCCGCGTTGGCCTCGAGGACGAGCCGGTAGATCGCGTCGGAGTCGGTCAGCACCGGCTTCCAGAGCACCGGTGTGTCCAGTGCGTCGTTCAGGCCCTCGACCACGGCCTGCGACTGGCTCGCCACCTGGTCCAGCGTCTCGGGTCCGTACAGACCCTGGCTCCCGGTCAGGAACCAGCACGCGGGTGAACCACTCATCGCTTCTCTCCTCGGGACTGTCCGTAGACGTTCTGGTAGCGGTCGTACAGCCGGTCGATGTCGGCCTGCGGAATCGGGATCGGCTCCCCGAGCTGGCGGGAGATGTGGACCGTCCGGGCCACCTCCTCGACCATCACCGCCGCCTTCACGGCGGCCTTGGCGTCCGCGCCCACCGTGAACGGCCCGTGGTTGCGCATCAGCACCGCCCTGGACCGGCTGCGGCGCAGCGTCTCGACGATGCCGCGGCCGATGGAGTCGTCACCGATCAGCGCGAACGGTCCGATCGGGATCGGCCCGCCGAACTCGTCCGCCATCATCGTCAGCACGCACGGCACCTCCTCGCCGCGCGCGGCCCAGGCGGTCGCGTACGTGGAGTGGGTGTGCACCACACCCCCGACCTCGGGCAGGTGGGCGTAGACGTACGCATGCGCGGCGGTGTCGGAGGACGGTGCGTGGTCACCCTCGACCAGGTTCGCCTCCAGGTCGGTGACCACCATCGACTCGGGCGTCAGCTCGTCGTAGCTCACCCCGGACGGCTTGATCACCAGCAGATCGCGACCCGGCACCCGGGCGGACACGTTGCCGGCGGTCCAGACCACCAGCTCGTTGCGCGGCAGCTCGGCGTGCAACGCGGCGACCTCGCCACGCAGCCGGCGGATCGTGGCGTCGACTTCCGCGGTCAGACTCATCGCGCTTCCTCCGGTCCGGATGTCATCACCGGAACGTCACCCCGGCGAGAAGATGTTAACGATAACACCCGACCGCGGCAAAACGGCCGACCCCACGACGATGCTCAGACGGCCGCGGTGCTGGCGCGCACGACCAGCTCGGGCGGCTGTCGTACGGGCTCGGCGGGCTCGGCACCACCGATCCGGGCCAGCAGCCGGTCCACCCCGAGCCCACCCAGGGTGACCAGATCCTGCCGTACGGTCGTGAGCGGCGGCAGGGTGAACCCGGCGGCGTCGATGTCGTCGAAACCGACGACCGACACCTGCCCGGGGACCGACACCCCGGCCTCGACCAAGGCCCGGATCAGACCGATCGCCATCAGGTCGTTGGCCGCGAAGACGGCCGTGGGCAGCACGCCTCCCGCCACCAGCTCCTGGCCGACCCGGAAGCCGCTGGCCGCCGACCAGTCCCCGGTCAGCACCTCGGGCGCCGCGATGCCGGCCGTGGACAGCTCGTGGCGCCAGCCGCGCAGTCGGGCGGCGGCGTCCAGCCAGTCGATCGGTCCGGCCAGGTGGGAGACGTTGCGGTGGCCGAGGTCCAGCAGGTGCCGGACGGCGTCGCGAGCTCCCTGTTCCTGGTCGATGGCCACCACGTCGAAGCCGTCCGCGGGCTCGGCGTCGGTGGCGACCATCACGGTCGGCACCCCCAGGGCGGCCGCGGAACAGGCCTCCACCGCGCTCGGCACCGGCGCGACCACCACGAGTCCATCCACCTGCTGGCCGAGGAAGTGCTCGATCGCGGTCGCCACCGAAGGCGGGTCGAAGTCGGACAGGCTGGCCAGCGAGACGTACCAGCCGTGACTGCGGGCCGCCTGCTCGACGGCGATGACCAGGGACGCCGGACCGAACAGGTTGGACGCCGGGGCCAGCACCCCGATGGTGTGCGTCCGGCGGGTGACCAGCGCCCGGGCGAACGGGTTGCGCCGGTAACCCAGCTGACTGATCGCCGCCTGGACCCGCTCCCGGGTCTCCGGTCGGACACTCGGATGATCGTTCAGCACCCGCGAGACGGTCTGGTGGGAGACACCGGCCACCCTCGCGACGTCGTGCATGCCCGGCGGCCGCGCGGCACCCATCCTCGACTCAGCGCTGATCGGGCGGAGCAGCGCGGCCACCGTCACCGGTCGGTGTGCGCCGCTCGGGGACGGGCGGGGTGCGGACGTCATCGGTCGAGGAGTCGGCGTCCGACGACGCCGCGTCGCTCCCCGTCGGCGTCGCCGGGTCGCTCGGGTGGTCGGCGGGCACGTCGATCCGTCCGAACTGCTTGAGCATGCTGCGACCGAGGAAGAACAGCACGATGCCGAGGAGCACGATGACCAACAACGGAGTCCACCCCGGCCGCACCAGATTGGGGTCGACCTCCAGCAACATCATGACGGCACCCTACTCGCGGCGGACTCCACGTTCCCGCCCGCCGGAACCGCGATCCCGGCGAACAGGTCGTCCTCGGGAGGCTCGCTGTCCACGGTGCTGCGGACGAGCTGGTAGTCCTCGGTCGGCCAGGCCCGTTGGTGGATCTCCAGCGGGACCGAGAACCATGGGCCCTCCGGGTCGATCTGCGTCGCGTGCGCGAGCAGCGCCTGGTCGCGTACCGCGAAGTAGCCCGAGCACTCGACTCGGGTGGTCAGCCGCGCCTCGTCCTCGGGCTTGCGCTCCCAGGTCGCCAGGCGCTCCGCGTACGGCGACTCCAGCCCGGCCTCGATCATCGCGTGGTTGAGGGCTGCGAACCGCCGCCAGTGGAACGACAGGTGGTAGTAGAGCTTCGCGACCTGCCACGGCTCCCCCGCGTCGGGATAACGGTCGGGATCGGCGGCCGCGTCGTATGCCGCCACGCTGATCTCGTGGCAGCGGATGTGGTCGGGGTGCGGGTAGCCGCCGTTCTCGTCGTACGTGGTCATCACCTGGGGACGGAAGCGGCGGATGACCTCGACCAGTCGACCGACGGCGACCTCCAGGGCGACCGAGGCGAAGCAGCCGTCTGGCAGCGGCGGCAGAGGATCGCCCTCGGGCAGGCCGGAGTCGACGAAACCGAGCCAGACCTGCTCGATGCCGAGGATGGTGCGGGCCCGGTCCATCTCTGCCCGTCGGATCTCGGCCATGTTGGCCAGGATGTCGGGTCGGTCCATGGCCGGGTTGAGGATGGAGCCCCGCTCGCCACCGGTGCAGGTGGCCACCATCACCTCGACGCCTTCGGCCACGTACTTGGCCGTGCTCGCCGCCCCCTTGCTCGACTCGTCGTCGGGGTGGGCGTGGACGTGCAGGAGTCGCAAGCGCTCGCCGGCGGCGTCCAACCGCAGCGGGGGTCGTTCCATGGGCGCCCATGCTGCCACTGACCTGGTGGTTTCGCCGACCACGGCGGTGTCCGGCGAGACGGACGGTGGGCCGAACCGGCACCGGAACCGGCGAATCGGCGTTTACCGGACGACTCGGCACAATGGGCGTCATGCGTACGACCCGGAGCGACTCCGCTGCTCGCCCGGAGCCGAGCGCCGCCGATCGGGAGCGACTGGCCCGCCGCTATCCCGCGCCGCGCCTGCCGCGGCCGGTGCTGATCGCGATCGTCGCCGTGGTCGCTGTGGGGTCGCTGAGCTGGCTGATCTGGACGGCCCTCGTGCACGCCGAGCCGGTCGTCTCGGCCAAGGTGGCCGCGTACACGGTCGTCTCCGACAGCCGGATCGACGCGACAGTCATCATCGACCGGCCCGACCCGTCGATCCCCGTGGTCTGCCGGGTGTCGGCCCAGGCGGAGGACTTCCAGCCGGTCGGCGAGGTCAACCTCCCGGTGGAAGCGACCCCGGAGGGGGTGGTGAACACGACCATCTCGATCACCACAGTCCGCCGGGCCACTACCGCCGTCATCCGCGAGTGCTCGCCGGCCTGACGGTTCGGTCTCGTCTTGCTAGGCTGGTTCGATGCCTGAACACGTGCACGAGGTCGTCTGGCTCACCCAGGAGGCGTACGACAAGCTGCAGCACGAGCTGGACGAGCTGTCGGGGCCCGGGCGCGCCGAGGTGACCGCGAGGATCGCCGCCGCTCGCGAGGAGGGCGACCTCCGGGAGAACGGTGGCTATCACGCCGCCCGTGAGGAACAGGGCAAGCAGGAAGCCCGGATCCGTCAGCTGGCCGACATGCTGCGCCGCGCCGAGGTCGGGGACGCCCCGACCGACGTCGACGAGGTGGGCCCGGGGGTCCAGGTGACCGTCGCCTTCTTCGGCGACGAGTCCGACACCGACACCTTCGTCCTCGGCTCGCGCGAGCTGCTCGGTCTGGACGACGCCGTCGACTCGACCAACGTCTACAGCCCGCAGTCCCCGCTGGGCGCCGCGATCCTGGGTAAGAAGAAGGGTGACTCGGCCAGCTACGAGGCGCCCAACGGCAAGGCGATCGAGGTCACCGTCATCGACCTCCAGCCGTTCAAGGGCTGACGCAACACCTCCTCAGTACGCAGACGAACCCGGCTCGGTGATCGAGCCGGGTTCGCGCGTTCTTCGGACCATCAGCCGTCCGGATTCCGACTCCGCGTGTGTGGCAACACACGCGGAGTCGGGATTTCGGCTAGAGCTCGGCGAGCAGCCGGGCCGCCTCCTCTGGTGACAGTGCACCGGACGCGACCTCGGAGAGGACCTGGTCCCGGGTCAGCGGGACGTCCTCCGGCTCCTCGGCCAGTCCGAGCTTCTCCAGCAGCCGATCGAACCGGAGCCGAGCCGTCGGGTACGAGACGCCGAGGTGCCGCTCGACCTCGCGCAGGTTGCCGCGGGAGGCGAGGAAGACGCGGAGCAGGTCGTTGTCGGCGTCGCTCAGCGCGCAGAACTCACAGGTGCTGAACACTCCGGCGAGCTCGCTGCCGCAGGAGGCGCAGCCCAACCGGGTGACGGCGAGGTGGTGGCCGCAGACCGGGCAGTCACTCGGTGCCCGGTGCTCGTGCCGATCCCGCTCGGCGGGACGACGCGACGGCCGGGTGCGTTCGGAGCTGGTCATCGTCCTGCCCCGCTCAGCGCAGATGCTCGGCCGGCTGGTCGTTGCCGACCTTGACCGACGCGTGACCCATCACGACCTCGACGTCGAGCCGGGCGCTGCCGTTGCCCATCACGACCTCGTCGCCGGCCCCGCTGTGGCCACCGGACCAGCTCACCTTGCCGAGCTGGGACTCCCCGTGGACGGTCACGTTGGAGGCGTCGGTCAGCTGGATGGACAGACTGCCCGACTCGGCCCGGATCCGGGACCGGCCGCGGGTGATCGTGCCCTTGACCGTGGCCTGGCCGGCCTGGATCAGCGCGTCCTTGATGACCTCGACATCGAGCAGCTTGGCCGCGCCGGCGGTCAGCCGGACCTTGCCGAGGCGCGGCACTCGCTCGGTGTTCAGGCTGCCCCCGGTGACCTCGACGTCGACCTCGATGTCGGGGTTGACCCGGAGGAACAACTCCTTGCCGAGCCCGAGAGAGCGGAACTCGTCCAGGTTGCGGGGAGCCTTCAAGATGCTGAACCCGTCCAGCGACGCTCCCAGCTCACCGTCGCTGGAGACCTCCAGCACCGAGCCGTTGCGGCGCAGCACGTGCGGTCCGTCCGCGGCCAGGGTGGCGACCGAGGACTCCCCCACGATCCGCACCCGCCGACCGATCGCCCGGACGGTGATCTTGTCGACCCCGTTGGTGTTGACCGGCTTGCTGCGCGGCGGCTCCGCTTCGGCAACGGGCTCGCCGGCGACGAAGCTCTCGGTGGTGTGGGTGGCCCGCTGCGGCCGATCGGTGCTCGCCGCCCACGGATCGACGACGGTGTCGCCGGACACGGCGTGGGTGTTGGCGGCGGGGTCAGAGGAGGCGAGCTCTTCGTTGGTGGGCTCGCGCGTGGCCTCCGGCGCCGGGGTGGCGGCCGCCTGCTCGGCCGTCTTGAGGGTGTCGATGCGGCGGGCGGCCTCGGCGGCGTCGATGCGCCCGGCGGCGAGGTCTTCCAAGATGGCGGTCATGCGCGAATCACTGGTCATATACCGAACGTAAACCCGTCCTTTCACTAATGGAAGGTCTGACTTTCGACTTCAGGGGTCCGTCAGGGCTGACCCGACCCTCTGGTCCCGCTCTTCTGCTCGACCATCGACTCCGAAGCGGCGGGGCGCATCGCACGGGCCCCCATCGAGCGAAGTACCGGGCGTGCCCACCACGACTCTTGTGCCTGAGGTCACGCCGGTCACCAGTTGGATGCAGCATGCAACCAAGAGTATGGTTGCAGCATGCAAACAGCACAGCCTGCCGCCGACGCGATGCTGTCGGCGTTGATGACCGTGGGCCGTCTCATGCGCCAGCGCCAGGCCGAGGACCAGCTCGACCCCGGCATCTTCTGGCTGCTCAAGACCATCGCCCACAAGGGACCCCTGAGGATCAGCGACCTCGCGGCCGCGGTCCATCTCGACGTGTCCACTGTGTCCCGCCACGTCGCTCAGGTGGAGCGGACCGGGCTCATCGCCCGGACGCCGGACCCCGTCGACGGGCGCGCCCAGCTGGTCGGCATCACCGACGACGGCCAGCAGGTGCTCGACCAAGCCTTCCAACGCCGCCGCGATCTGCTCGAGTCCGCGCTGGCCGGGTGGGAGCCCGATGACATCGCCGAGTTCGAGCGCCTTCTCGGCAAGTTCGTGTCCGGCGTCAACTCTCAAACCAGCAAGGACCCCTCATGAGCAGCACTCCACCAGCGCCGCGGCGCGCCTTGACCGAGGACGCGCCGACGACGTCGACCCTGCCGACTCCGGCCGGGCAGGGCGCTCCCGTACCGGACGCCTCGGCCGCCCTCACTCCGCCCGGCGACGGCTACCTCAGCCACAAGCAGATCATGGGCGTGATGGGCGGCCTGATGGCCGGCATGTTCCTGGCCGCTCTCGACCAGAGCATCGTCGGCGTCGCCCTGCCTCAGATCACCTCCGATCTGGGCGGTCTGGACAAGCTGTCCTGGGTCGTCACGGCGTACCTGCTGACCTCGACCGCCGCCACCCCGCTGTGGGGCAAGATCTCCGACCTGCGCGGTCGTCGCCCGATCTTCCAGGCCGCCATCGTGGTCTTCCTGATCGGCTCCGTCATCTGTGCGATGTCGCCCAACATCGAGGTGATGATCCTCGGTCGGGCCATCCAGGGGGTGGGCGGCGGCGGCCTGATGTCGCTCGCGCTGGCCGTGATCGGTGACATCATCCCGCCGCGTGAGCGTGGCAAGTACCAGGGCTTCTTCGGCGCCGTGTTCGGCGTCTCCTCGGTCGCCGGCCCGCTGCTCGGCGGTCTGTTCACCGACCACCTGGGATGGCAGTGGATCTTCCTGATCAACTTGCCGATCGGCATCGCCGCCCTGGTCGTCACCTCGATCTTCCTCAAGCTGCCCAACATCAGGCGGGAGGCCTCGGTCGACTACCTCGGTGCGGCGACCATCGTCGGCTCGGTCACCAGCCTGGTGCTCTACCTGAGCTGGGCCGGCCCGGACGTGGGCTGGACCTCCCCGATCGGCATCGGTCTGCTCGTCGCGTTCCTCGCACTCGCGGTGACCTTCGCCTTCGTCGAGCAGCGGGTCAAGGAGCCGATCCTGCCGCCGGAGCTGTTCAAGCACTGGACGTTCGTCTCCAACATCAGCTTCGCGATGATCATGGGCGTCGGCATGTTCGGCGGTCTGATCTACCTCCCGATCTACCTGCAGGCGGTCAAGGGTTTCACAGCCACCCAGTCGGGTCTGGCCATGCTGCCGATGGTGGTGGGGATGTTCGCCAGCTCGATCAGCAGCGGCCAGCTGATGAGCCGTACGGGCCGTTACAAGTGGATGCCCATCACCGGGTCCGCGCTGGTCGGCACCGCCTTGTTCCTGCTGTCCCGGATCGGGGTCGACACCCCGTACTGGCACCTGGCGCTGCTGATGCTGCTCTTCGGCTCGGGCCTCGGCTTCACCATGCAGGTCGTGGTGACCGCGGTGCAGAACAGCGTGGAGCGCAAGAACCTGGGTGCCGCGACGGCGTCGGTCGCGTTCTTCCGGAGCATGGGTGGTGCCATCGGTACGGCGCTGTTCGGGGCCATCCTCAACACCCGGCTGGCCCATCACCTGACCGAGGTCGTGCCCGCGTCGGCGCAGGCCCAGCTCGGTGGGGCCGCGTCCTCGATGAACGACATCACCGCCATCCACGCCCTGCCCGAACCGGTCAAGACGTGGGTGCTGACCGCCTTCACCCAGGCGATGGACGACGTCTTCCTGGTCGCCGTCCCGTTCATGGCGGTCGCCTTCGTGATCGCCCTGACCATGCGTGAGCGTCCGCTCCAGGGCCGTGCATCGTCCGCTCCGGCCGAAGCGTCCAAGGCGTCCGAGTCCGCTGAGGTCTCGGTCGCTCACTGACCCGCGTGCCTTCCGACTCCGCTGGTGCTGCCGTACCAGCGGAGTCGGTTTCCGGGCCGGAGTGGTCAGCCGCGGCACAAAGAGATCAGGGGCGCAGGCTCGGGAACCAGCGCGCCGAGCGCAACGTTCAACAGTTCGGACGACACGCGGAGATTTGGTGACGTCGTCGCCCACTTGTGACCATAGAGCAACGAGCGTGCCGCGCCGGTCCGCCCGTTGCGCGTGGCACATTGGCTGTGTCGCACCTGCACGAACCCGCCGGAGTCGTCGAGCCCGTACGGCGACTTCACCCGATGGATAGGTCCCTGCATGTTCCTGCTCGACCGACGACGGATCCTCCCCGCGACCGCCCTGGTCGCCGCGCTCGCTCTGGCGGGCTGCGGCACCATCCCCCAGGCCGGCGGCGCCACCGCGCCCGGGTCGGACACCGGAGCGTCCTCGCAGCCGTCGGGCTCGCAGCCCTCGGAGGGAGGCTCGCCGAGCGCCCCGCCGAGCAGCACTCCCACCCCCGACCCGGTGACGCTGACCCCCAACGTCGAGGACGGAGCGAAGAACGTGAAGGTGAGCACCGTGGTGGCGGTCAAGGCCGCCAACGGCACGGTCGGCACGGTGAAGCTGAGCTACGCAGGCAAGGACGGCAAGGGCAAGGCCGTCAAGGGCACCGTCGACGGAGCCATGGCCAAGGACAAGACGGGTTGGACGGCGGGCGAGCGACTGGAGCCGTCGGCCACCTACACCCTGAGCGTCACCGGGACGAACCCCGAGGGCACCGCGACCACCAGGAAGTCCACCTTCACGACGCAGGCGCTCACCCTGCAGCAGCAGACCTTCGCCCAGCTCCAGCCGTTGAAGGGCAGCAAGGTCGGCGTGGGGATGCCGGTCGTCCTGACCTTCGACGTGGCGGTGAAGAACCGCAAGGAGTTCGAGAAGCACCTGTCGGTGACCACCGCGCCGAAGCAGGAGGGCAGCTGGAGCTGGTTCTCCGACAAGGAGGTCCACTTCCGCCCCAAGAGCTACTGGAAGCCGGGCACCAAGGTGACGGCGACCGCCGACCTGAACGGTCTGGACGCCGGCAACGGGATCTACGGTCAGAACACGACCAGCACCTCGTTCACGATCGGGCGCTCGCTGATCACCAAGATCAACCTCGACACCAAGAAGGCGAAGGTCTACATCAACGGCGACCTGGAGCGGACGATCCCGATCAGTGGCGGGCAGCCCGGCTGGACCACCCGCAGCGGCACCAAGCTGATCATCGAGAAGCTGCCGGTCACCCGGATGACCAACGAGATGATCGGCGCGGACGAGTCCTACGACCTGAAGGTCCGGTACGCGATGCGGGTCACCTGGTCGGGTGAGTTCCTGCACGCCGCCCCGTGGAACTCGGCCAACCTTGGCCGGGTCAACGCCAGCCACGGCTGCGTCGGGATGAGCACCGCCAACGCCGCCTGGTTGTTCAACCGGGTGGAGGTCGGCGACCCCGTGGTCACCACCGGATCGGGCCGCGGTCTGGAGAAGGGCAACGGCTACACCGACTGGGACGTGTCCTGGTCCCAGTACCAAAAGGGCTCAGCTTTATAAGGGTGGATCGTCACCCCTGACCCGACTTGACCACCGCCGGATCCAGTGACCTTGCGGACGATCTGCTGCGGTCTCTGCCTGTCAGGCAGTCGCCGGTTCCGCCTTCGGCGGTGGGTCGGCTGGTGCCACGACTTCGTGCGACTGCCGGTAGAGCTCCTGGATGACGGTCTTCACGAAGGCCAGGATCGGGACCGCGACCAAGGCGCCGACGATGCCGGCGATCACGATGCCCACGGCGATGGCGAGCAGCACCGCGAGCGGATGCAGGTGCACGGCTCGACCGAGCAGGAACGGCTGCAGGATGTGTCCCTCGACCTGCATCACGACGATGATGCCGGCGAGCATGATCAGGGCCTGCGGCCAGCCGACCGCCACCAGGGCGACCAGCACGGCGAGGAACCCGGACACGAAGGCGCCGACGAGCGGGATGAACGCGCCCAGGAACACCAGGGCGGCCAGGGCCGGAGCCAGCGGGACGCCCAGGGCCAGTGCCACGATCAGCACGCCGATGGCGTCGACCAGGGCCACCAGCACGGTTGCGCGAACGTACGCCGACAGGGACTGCCAGCCGCGCAGAGCGGCGGCGTCGGCCCGGGCCTGGGCCGCACGCGGCATCAGGTTGAGCAGGAAGCTGAAGATGCCGCGGCCGTCGTAGAGGAAGTAGAACAACGTGAACAGGCAGATCGCGACGCCGGCCAGGAAGTGCCCGATGCTGGTGCCGATGTCGCCGGCATAGGCGGCGATGGTGCTCTGGCTGTCGACCAGGAACTGCTGGATGCGGGTGCCCCACTCATCCAGCCGGAACCAGCTCTGGTCGATCGGCAGCGGGCTGTTCATCAGCCACTGCTCGAGCTGTCGGAACCCGTTCACCACCTGCCGGCTCAGCTCGCCCGCCTGACCGGCGATCGAGTTGATGATCAGCGTCAGGGCTCCCGCGATGAGCAGGATGCCGCCGAGCAGCGTAAAGGCCGCGGCCGGTCCCTTCGGCAGCCCCCACCCGTGCAGCCGGTTGGCCAACGGCTTGAGCGCGGCGGCCAGCAGGCAGGCGACGGCGAGCGGGATGACCACCTCGGACAGGAAGCCGAGGATCCAGCCGACGAAGTAGATCAGACCGGCCACCAGGAAGATCCGCCAGGCCCAGGCGGCGGCGACCTTGAGGGCGGTGGGGACGGCCTGGTCGGATTCGGCGGCGGTCGACGTGACCCGGACCTCTGCCGGGATCTCGGCCGGCGGCTCGCCCTCGAAGAGCCCTCGACGCGGCTTGGCCTGGCGCGCCGCGGCATCTTCGGCCAGATCTGTCGCTTCGGCGAGCTCCTGCTCGGCGGCGACCTTGCTCTCCCGGGAGCTCAACCTCGCTCGGATCTTCTTCCCCAGCTCCACCGGGTCCTCCTTCTTTCCGGCGGCTGGCCGGCGACGTCTCAACGGTATCCGCGGTCACGAAGCCCTTGGGGTCGCGGTCCGTCCTGCACACTGGGGCGGTGCCCCTCACCGCAGCCGTCCGCCGTCGGCTGCGCGAGCGTACCTCTCTGCCGCGGGACGTGCTGGTCCTGGGTCTGATCGCCTTCTGCGTGGCCGTCGGCTTCGGGGTGCTGGTGCCGGTGCTGCCGGTGTTCGCCCGTGGGTTCGGGGTCGGCAACACCGAGGTCGGTGCGGTGATCTCGGTCTTCGCCCTGATGCGACTGGCCGTCAGCCCGTTCTGCGGTCGCCTGATCGCCTGGATCGGCGAGCGGACGGTGCTCGCCACCGGGATCTTCATCGTCGCCGGGTCCAGCGGCCTGGCCGGAGCCGCCCAGACCTATCCGCAGCTGCTCGCGCTGCGCGGCGTCGGCGGGATCGGCTCGGCGATGTTCACGGTGTCCGCGATGAGTCTGCTGCTGGGCAGTGTGGCGCCGCAGATGCGCGGCCGGGCCTCGGGCTTCTTCCAGGGCGGTTTCCTGCTCGGTGGGATGACTGGCCCGGCCATCGGTGGGCTGCTCGCCCTCATCTCCATCCGGGCACCCTTCTTCTTCTACGCCGCCACGCTGACGGTGGCCGGCCTGGTGGGCCTGCTGCTGCTGTCACGGACGCGAGTCACGTCGACGGCGGGTGCCGCCGAGGACGCCGTACCGCTGCGGACCGTGCTCGCGGATCCGCGCTTCCAGGCCGCCTGCCTGACCAACCTCGCCCAGGGCTGGACCTCGTTCGGGGTCCGTTCGGCCCTCATCCCGGTGCTGGTCGTCGAGGTGCTGCACCACAACACGACCTGGACCGGGATCGCCTTCGCCTGCGCCGCGGTCGCCCAGACCATCGCCCTGGCACCGGCCGGCAAGTTCGTCGACACCGTCGGTCGCCGGCCGGCCATGGTCGGCGGCGGGCTGCTGGCCGGGCTGTCGATCATGGTCGTGCCGTTCGCGCCGAACATGGGCGTGCTGATCGCCGCCTTGTGCGCGTACGGTGTCGCGGCCGCGTTCCTCGGTACCGCCCCGGCTGCCTCGGTGGGCGACGCGACCGGTGGCGCCCGGGGTACGCCGGTCGCGGTGTTCTCGATGTGCTCCGACACCGGGGCCATCGTCGGTCCCATCGTCGCCGGCCTGCTGGCCGACCGGTTCTCGTACGCGTGGGCCTTCGCGCTGGGGGCGGCTCTGCTCCTGGTGGCGGCGACCTACTCGCTGCGGATGCCGCGCGGGTTGCCTCCGGCCACGCCCGAACCGGTGGCCGCAGCCGAGACGGTGCCGGTCGGCGAGCAGCAGATCGGCGGCCCCGAATCCGATGACCCGACGACGAAGGACCTGCGATGACCCCCGCTGACGGCCGCGCCGCCGGACCCCGCCCGCTGGCCGACCTGGTCGCCCCCGACTGGGCCGTCGCCCTCGAACCAGTGGCCCCGACGGTTGCCTCCCTCGGTGACTTCCTGCGCGCCGAGATCGCGGCCGGGCGCGGTTACCTCCCCAGCGGGGACCGGGTGCTCCGAGCGTTCAGCCGCCCGCTCGCCGACGCCCGGGTGCTGATCGTGGGGCAGGACCCGTACCCCACGCCGGGGCATCCGGTCGGTCTGTCGTTCTCGGTGGAGCCCTCGGTTCGGCCGATCCCCCGCAGCCTGGTCAACATCTACGCCGAGCTGCAGAGCGATCTCGACATCGAGCCGGCTCGGCATGGCGACCTGAGCGCCTGGTTCGAGCAGGGTGTGCTGTTGCTCAACCGGGTGCTGACCGTGGCCCCCGGTCAGTCCGGGTCGCACCGCGGCAAGGGCTGGGAGCAGGTCACGCAGCGCGCCATCGAGGCCCTGGTCGAGCGCGGCGGTCCACTGGTCGCCATCCTCTGGGGACGCGACGCGCAGAGTCTGGTGCCGATGCTGGGCGACATCCCGTACGTGGCCTCAGCGCACCCCTCGCCGCTGTCGGCTCGATCGGGATTCTTCGGTTCACGCCCGTTCAGTCGGGCCAACGAGCTGCTGGTAGGTCAGGGCGGCGCGCCGATCGACTGGCGCCTGCCCTGACCAGTTGCCCCACACCGAAACTGCTCGGGTTTGTCGGTTCTGCTCGGTCTATAGATCGAGCAGAACCGACGAACCCGAGCAACCTCGAAAGGGGTCAGCCCAACGCCTGGTCGAGGTCGGCGAGCAGGTCATCGACGTCCTCCAGGCCGACACTCAGCCGGATCAGGTCCGAGGGGACCTCCAGTGCCGTCCCCGCGACCGAGGCGTGGGTCATCCGGCCGGGGTGCTCGATCAGCGACTCGACCCCACCGAGGGACTCGGCCAGCGTGAAGACCCTGGTCCGACCGCAGGCGTCCACGGCGGCTTGCTCACCGGCCCGGACCCGGAACGAGACCATCCCGCCGAACCGACGCATCTGCCGCTTGGCCACGTCGTACTGAGCGTGCGACTCCAGACCCGGGTAGTAGACCTCGCTGACCCCGGGGTGCTCGGCCAGGAAGCCGGCGACCCGCTCCGCGTTGTCACTGTGGCGTTCCATCCGGACGGCCAGCGTCTTCAGCCCGCGCAGCACCAGCCAGGCGTCGAAGGGTCCGGCAACCGCGCCGAGGGCGTTCTGGTGGAACTGGACCTTCTCCGCCAACGCCTCGTCGGCGACGACGAGAGCACCACCGACCACGTCGGAGTGCCCGCCGCAGTACTTGGTGGTGGAGTGCATGACCACGTCCGCGCCCAGCTCCAGCGGCTGCTGCAGATAGGGGGAGGCGAAGGTGTTGTCCACGATCACCAAGGCACCGAGCGCGTGCGCGATCCCGGCGATGGCGGCGATGTCGGCCACCGACATCAGCGGGTTGGTCGGCGTCTCCACCCAGACCGCCACGGTCTCCCCCGGCCGGATCGAGGCCTCGACCGCGGCCAGATCGGTCAGGTCGACCGGATCGGTGAGCAGCCCCCACGGCTGGTACGCCCGCGCGAACAGCCGGAACGAGCCACCGTACGCGTCGTGCGGGAGCACCAGGTGCGCCCCGGGCTTGGCGATCGTCCGGATCAGCGTGTCCTCGGCGGCCAGGCCGCTGGCGAAGGCGAAGCCGCGGCTGCCGCCCTCCAGTGCCGCCAGGCACTCCTCCAACGCGGTCCGGGTCGGGTTGGCCGAGCGGGAGTACTCGTACCCGTTCCGCAGCCCACCCACCCCGTCCTGGGCGAACGTCGACGAGGCCACGATCGGCGGGATGACCGCCCCTGTCGTCGGGTCCGGCTCCTGGCCGGCGTGGATGGCGCGGGTGGAGAAACCTGGGCGATCCGTCATGCGGGTGAGCGTACGCGGGCGGCACCCTACGGTGCTGGTTGGTCGCCCCACGTCGGAGACGACTCAGTAGAAACGTCGGAGACGACTCGGTAGAAACGTCGGAAACGAGCCAGCATCTTCGCGGGGGTGGGCGCGGGAACACCTATCGTCCGGGTGCTGTTGAACCGGATGCAATCACGACAGAAGGAGCTAGCGATGTTGTTCTCCCAGCAGAAGGTCACCATGGTCGAGCCCACCAGGGCGCTGAAGGGCCGCGATCACTCCGTCTTGGCCGAGCCGACCTTCCACGAGATCTTCGGGATCCCGGTGCAGACCGTGCCCAAGGGCTCCGAGGTCATCTACCTGGCGCTCGGCTGCTTCTGGGGCGCAGAGAAGCTGTACTGGCAGGCCCCCGGGGTGACCAACACCGCCGTCGGCTATGCGGGCGGGTTCACCCCCAACCCGAGCTACGAGGAGGTGTGCAGCGCCAAGACGGGCCACACCGAGATCGTCAAGGTCAGCTACGACCCGACGAGCACCGACCTGGAGAAGCTGCTCAAGGTGTTCTTCGAGAACCACGACCCGACCCAGGGCATGCGGCAGGGACACGACGTCGGCACCCAGTACCGCTCGGCGATCTACACCACCACCCCGGAGCAGCTGGCCACGGTGACGGCGGTGCGGGACAAGTACCAGACCGAGTTCAGTCGGGCCGGCTACCGGACGATCACCACCGAGATCGCCCCCGTCGGCGACTTCTACTACGCCGAGGACTACCACCAGCAGTATCTGGACAAGAACCCGTTCGGCTACTGCCCCGTGCACGCCACCGGGGTCACCTGCAACTGAGCAGCCGAGCTCGCTCCGGAGGGGTCACTGTCGTTCGGCAGTGACCCTCCGGGACAGCTTCCGCCAGATCCAGCTGGCGGGCACCCGCTGGTCGAAGAGCACGTACGCCGCCGTCGCGTCGACCACCATCGAGCTCTCCAGCTCCCGGCGCTGTGAGCTCGCACCGGCGAACAACAGCTCGTCGTCGGGCTCCAACACCGCGTCGTCGCCGGGCGTCAGGATGGCGTCGCCGCCCCGGAGCAGCAACAGCGGCACGACCTCGAGGCGACGATCCCGGTCCTCGGGGCTCCGCAGCAGGTCACCGAGCAGCACCGCTCCGTCGGCGAGGTGGCCCAGCAGGGCGGGAGCCTGGGCACGGTCCAGCTTCACCTTCCACAGCGCCGGCAGCTCGACGCCGCAGTTGCGCCGCAGACTCATCACGAGCGAGTCCGCCCACGCGTCACCCTCCGCCCCGATGCCACGGATGAACCGCCACAGCAGCGGTGTACTGATCTGGGCGTACACCTCGTGGGCGACGACCTCGGTCGGCACCAGCAGGGCGTCCACGTGCATCGCCTCGAACAGGGCGGCACTCGTCGGCCGGTTCTGGCGTGCCGCCAGGAACAGGTTCGGGTTCATCCGGCGCGCGTTGGCCAACATGGACAGGTTCGTGGTGTCGTCGTCGGTGCCGGCGACGAGCCCGACGGCACCCAACAGATCGGCCCGAGCCAGGACGCTCTCCTCCGATGCGTCGCCGACGATGACACCCTGATCGGCGCCGGCCGGAGCCGAGCTGTCGATGATGGTGACGTCGAGCCCCGCCGCCCGCAGGTCAGCGGTCAGCTCGTGGCCGAAGCGGCCGTAGCCGCACATCACCCAACGTCCGTGCGACGGCACCTTGCCCCGCTCCGGCAGCACCGCCCCCGGCCCGGCCTCGAGCCAGGTGAGCAGCTGGTAGGAGGCGGGAGCGTTCAGCGCGAGGCGCAGGTGGTCGCCGAACCGGTCGAACGGGTTCACCACCGACGGGGTGCCGAAGGCACGCATCCGCTCGGCGATCGAGGGCGAGATGGTGCGGGCCACGACGGGCAGCTCCGGCCGCAGCAGCGCGGCCGCCATGGTGATCGACAGGTTGGTGTGATCGTCGTTGGTGAGAGCCAGGACGCCCGCGCAGTGCGGATGACCGAGTCCGGCGATCCGCAGGTGGTGCGGGTTCGCGGCGTCGGCGGCCAGACCGGGGATGTCTGCGTGGTACGACTGGAGGTCGAGCGAGTCGATCCGCTGACCGGACTCGTCGATCACCACCACCTGCTGGCCGAGAGCGTCGAACGCCTTCACCAGCAGCTCCCCGGCGCGGCCGTAGCCGGCCAGCAGCAGGAACGGCTCTCGGATCCGGGCCACCTTGGTGGTGAAACGCTGCAGGGCCACGGCGTGCCGGAACGCGTGGTCCTGCAGCAGGCTCAGCAGCGATCCGATCGCGTACGCCCAGCCGATCACCGACAGGTAGATCGAGAATGTCACCCAGAGCCGCTGAGCGGTGGTGAACGGCCACGGCAGCTCGCCGAAGCCGATCGTGGTAGCCGTGTAGCTCATGAAGTAGAAGGCATCGAACAGGGTCATCCGGGCCGTCTCACCCTCGGGATCGACCCCCGGGATCAGCGCCAGCCCGACCACGCTGATCGAGAACACCAGGATCAGCACGATCAGCGGGGTCCGCATCCGCCGCATGATCAAGAAGATGGTGGCCGACGCCTGGTCGGCGAACTCCAGGTGAGCCTGGGAGACGGCCTCGTCCGCCGCGGCCCGGCGAGGCCCGAAGAGCTGCTGCCAGAAGATCAACAACGGGTTGCTCACGGCCAGCCCCTTTTGGTCACCGCCGGCGCTCCTTCCACGACCGTACGGTCAGCCGCGGTGGAAGGTGACGGTCTCGGTGACCAGCAGCACCACCGACACCAGGTTGGCCAGGAGCGCGCCCCCCGAGAGTGACACGACGCTGGCCATGTGGGCCGCGGTCAGCCCGTCGGCGGAGATCTGGGTCGCCCAGACCCAGACCACGAAGGCCGCCACCAGCTGCAGGTCCGCCACCAGGCTGGTGGCGAGGTGCACCGCACCGATCTGCGTCCGGTCACCGAACTTCAGCACCGTGGCGATCAGACTGACCACCAGAGCAGCGAACAGCTCGAACACGTTGTGCAGGGCCGCATCGCCGATGTCACCGATGAAGAAGCCGAAGTTCAAGGTGGCCGCCAGCAGCACGAAGAAGCCGAAGATGACCTTCTCCAGATTCATGACGTCTCCCGTCTGTTCGCACCGTGTCCGCGCTGCACCCGCACCGAGGTAGAGCCCACTGTCTCATCGGTGGTGACCCAGGTCGCACCAACCCCGCCGTACGGGCCGGAACAACCACGACGCGCGGGCGGTTGTCTGGCGGTCGGCTCGTCGTACGCGTGGCCGAGTCGGGTCGCGATCGTGCTGCCGCTGGTGGGTCTGGCGGTGCTCGCGGTCGGGCGTTGGGTGGAGCGGCGCTCGGACGCGGCTCGGGTCTGAGGGCTATCCGAGCTGTCCGGGCTCCGGAGATCGGTCAGAGCGCCCCGGACGCGAAGGTGTCGCACTTGTTCGGGTCGCCGGTGGTGAAGCCGATGTTCAGCCACTTCTGCCGGTTGGCCGCCGACCCGTGGGTCCAGCTCTCCGGATTGACCTGGCCCTGCATCCGCTCCTGGATCCGATCGTCGCCGACCGCAGCGGCCGCGTCGATGGCCCGGTTGAGGTCGTCCTGGGTCAGGGACTCGATCGGTGAGTTCGGGTCCTTGGTCGCGTGGTTCATCCACACCCCCGCATAGCAGTCGGCCTGCAGCTCCAGCCGTACGCCGCCGGACTTCGGCCCGGTCTGTCCGGCGCCCTGGGACTGCACCTTGCCCATCACCCCGGTCAGGTTCTGGATGTGGTGGCCGAACTCGTGTGCGAACACGTACGCCTCCGCGGCGTCACCGCCCTTGGCCCCCAGCTTGTTGGTCAGCTCGTCGAAGAACCCGGTGTCCAGGTAGACCGTGGTGTCCCCCGGACAGTAGAAGGGGCCGACCGCCGAGCTCGCGGTGCCGCAGGCGGTGGACACCTGCCCGGTGAACGGGACCACCTGGATCTTCTGGTAGCCGTCGTACGCGCCGGCCCAGTAGGACTGGATCGAGTTCGTGTACGCCACGAACCGGCACTCGCGGTCGCGAGAGATGTCGGCGCCCTTGGTGCACTGCTGGTACGGCGCGGCGGCCGTGCTCCCCGGCTCGGCCTCCGGACCGGCGGTGCCGCCCATCAGGTCGCCGGGGTTGATGCCCAGGAACAGGGCGAGCACCAGGACGATCAGTCCGGCTCCGCCGCCGAGGGCGATCTTGCCGCCGTTGCCGCCGCGGGAGCCGCCCATCTGCGATGGATCCAGCTGCGCGTTGTCGCGGTACTTGACCATGTGGGTCCTCCCCTATCGGTGAGGGGAGCATAGACGCGACCTGCCCGACCGTGGTGCTGAGCCGCCGAGGTTCTCCGCGGCGGTCGTCGGTACGGGGCCCGTGCGTTTTCCGACCACGGTCCGCTTTCGCCCAGGTCAGGTCCCGGTCGGCGTGCGTTTTCCGACCACGGTCGGCTTTCGCCCTCCCAGGCCCCGGCCGGCGTGCGTTGTCCGACCACGGTCGGCTTGCGGCCCCCAGCCGCACCCCCGGCCCTCACGGAATAACTCGCGACCCACGCCGTTGTATCGGACAGTTAGTTGAATTGTAAATCTTCCACCCAGGAGGGTGACATGCAGTTCGGAGTCTTCACCGTCGGCGACCTCACGACGGACCCCACCACCGGCCGTACGCCGAGCGAGGCCGAGCGGATCAAGGCGATGGTGGCCATCGCCAAGAAGGTCGAGGAGGTGGGACTGGACGTGTTCGCGACCGGTGAGCACCACAACCCGCCGTTCGTGCCCTCCTCGCCCACCACGATGCTCGGCTACATCGCCGCGCAGACCGAGCGGATCGTGTTGTCCACCGCCACGACGCTGATCACCACCAACGACCCGGTGAAGATCGCCGAGGACTACGCGATGCTGCAGCACCTGTCCGACGGGCGGGTCGACCTGATGATGGGTCGCGGCAACACCGGCCCGGTGTACCCGTGGTTCGGCAAGGACATCCGTACCGGCATCGACCTGGCCATCGAGAACTACCACCTGCTGCACCGGCTGTGGCGGGAGGACGTGGTGGACTGGAAGGGGAAGTTCCGGACCCCGCTGGAGTCGTTCACCGCGACCCCGCGCCCGCTGGACGACGTACCCCCGTTCGTCTGGCACGGTTCGATCCGGAGCCCCGAGATCGCCGAGCAGGCCGCCTACTACGGGGACGGCTTCTTCGCCAACCACATCTTCTGGCCGACCTACCACTTCCAGCGGCTGATCAACCTCTACCGCCGGCGCTACGAGCACTACGGCCACGGTCGCGCCGACCAGGCCATCGTCGGACTCGGCGGACAGGCCTTCATCCGGCCGAAGAGCCAGGACGCCGTCCGCGAGTTCCGCCCGTACTTCGACAACGCCCCCGTGTACGGCCACGGTCCCTCGCTGGAGGAGTTCACCGATCAGACGCCGCTGACCGTCGGCAGCCCGCAGGAGGTGATCGAGAAGACCCTCACCTTCCGGGAGCACTTCGGCGACTACCAGCGTCAGCTGTTCCTGATCGACCACGCCGGTCTGCCCCTGAAGACCGTGCTCGAGCAGCTCGATCTGCTCGGCGAGGAGGTCGTCCCGGTGCTGCGTCGCGAGCTCGATGCCCGCCGCCCCGCTGACGTCCCCGACGCTCCGGTGCACGCCACCCTGCTCGCTGCGAAACGGGCCGCAGAGGGCGAATCCGGAACTACCGACGACGCCGCCGGCACCCCCGCCGTCGACACCGTGACCGGCCGCGCGCCGGAGCTCGAAGGGAGTCTGCGATGACCCGGATCGTGGTGCTGGCCGCCGGACTCCGGCAGCCTTCGTCGACGCGGCTGCTCGCCGATCGGCTGTCGGCGGCGACGTCGACCGCCGTGCACGAGCGCGGTCAGGTCGTGGAGATCGAGACCGTCGAGCTGCGGGAATACGCCCGCGAGCTGACCAACCACCTGCTGACCGGCTTCGCGGCCGGTCGGCTGGCCGAGCTGATCGAGCGGGTGAGGGCCGCCGATGCGCTGATCGTGGTGTCGCCGATCTTCTCCGGCTCGTACTCCGGCTTGTTCAAGACGTTCTTCGACGTCCTCGAGCCCGGCGTGCTGGCCGGCAAGCCGGTGCTGATCGGGGCGACCGGCGGCACCGCCCGCCACTCGCTGGCGCTCGAATATGCTCTGCGGCCCCTGTTCAGCTACCTTCGCACCGTGGTCGTGCCCACCGCGGTGTACGCGGCGCCGGAGGACTGGGGATCGGACGCGCAGCTGTCCGACCGGGTCGACCGGGCCGCCGCCGAGCTGGCCGACCTCGTCCTCCCGCGGACGGGCCTCTCGACAACGGTCGAACCGGCCGTGGAGGAGATCGACGACGAGCTGGTGCCCTTCGAACGGCTGCTGGCGGGCCACCGTGGCGATCGAGCGTGAGCAGCAAGCGATGACTGAAGGAGACCAGTGAGCGAGCCGGTGATCAAGGACCGTCCCGAGTTGGAGTACTACGAGATCCTCGTGGACGGCAAGCGCGCCGGTCTGGCCGCGTACGAGCTCGCGGGCAACGTGATCTCGTTCACCCACACCGAGATCGACGACGCGTACGAGGGCCAGGGACTCGGCAGCCAGCTGGCCCGTCATGCGCTCGACGACGTCCGCTCCCGCGGGCTCAGGGTGCGGCCGCTGTGCCCCTTCATCCGGGGCTGGATCAAGCGGCACGAGGACTATCAGGACCTGGTGGTCTGAGACCTGTCCCGGGTCGCCCACAACCACCACAAGCCCAGGATCGGCAGCAGCAGCGGGACGAACCCGTACCCGCTGCCGAAGACCGACCAGACGGTGGCCCGGGGGAACGCCTCCGGATCGAGCACGCTGAGGGTGCCGACCGTGAGCACCCCGACCAGCTCGACCACGATCGCGACCGTGGCCACCTTCCGTGAGGTCCGGGTGCCGCGGGCCAGCATGATCGTCGCGACCACGTAGATCACTCCGGCGAGCGCCGACAGCAGGTACGCCAGCGGAGCCTCGTCGAACCGGGTCGCGATCTGCACCCCGGCCCGGGCGCAGGCGGCCAGCGCGAAGACCCCGTAGACGGCGACGAGCACCTTGCCGGCCCCGGAGCGGGTGCTCCGCGCCTCCGGCCCCCGATCGCTCATCCGGCCGGGATCCAGAGCTGCAGCAACCGCAGGGTCATCACGGCGACGGCCAACCCGGCGACGGCCAGCACCACCCCGGAGAACCGGGTCCGCTCCACGTTCGCCCAGAACCAGGCAACCGGGATGAGGATCACGATGCCGATCAGGTAGCCGATGGTGGTGGCGAGCTCGACCGGCCGGAAACCCTGCGCCAGGAGGACGAAGGCGACGACGGTCTGGATCACGGTGACCACCTCGACCCCCGCGGCGAACAGCAGCTGGGCCCGGCCCGGCGGTTTGTCGACGGCGGCGGTGACCAACCCCCAGACGACCATGGCACCCGAGAGCGCCATCACGACGTAGGCGAGGACGGCGATCACAGGGCAGGACTGTACCTGTCCGTGCCTCAGGACTTCCGTTGTCGCTCGGGATCCAGGTTGTCGCTCGATCTGCAGATGGAGCGACAACGTGCAACCCGAGCGACAAGGAGAAGGGCCCGGGAAAGAATGGCGACATGGCCGACGACGACAGACAGCAACCGGCGGGCTGGAACGACGACGAGCGGGTCCGTCGCTGGATCATCGGTGCCCGCCAGCGCGAGGGGCAGATGGCCCCGGTCAGCGCGGAGCTGTTCGCCGTCGCTGACCTCCAGCCGGGTGAGGCGGTGCTGGACGTCGGGTGCGGTACGGGTACGACGACGACGCAGGCCGCCCACCTCGTCGGCACCACGGGCCAGGCGACCGGCTCCGACCTGTCCCCGGTGATGATCGACAGCGCCCGGGAGTCGTCCGACGTGGAGAGCGTCACCTGGTTGACGGCCGACGCTCAGACGTACGACTTCGGCGAGGCCGGCCAGGACGCGATCATCTCCCGCTTCGGGGTGATGTTCTTCCCCGATCCGGTGGCGGCCTTCGCCAACCTGGCCCGCGCGACGCGACCGGGTGGGCGACTCGTCGCCGCCGTCTGGCAGACCCGGGACAAGGTGCCGCTCTTCGACCTCCCGTACGCGACGGCGGCCGGAGTGCTGGACCGGCTGGGTCTGGCCTACGAACCGGTGGGCATCGCCGACAGCCAGTGCAGCCTCGGCAGCCACGACCGGGTGGTCGCGGTGCTGGAGCCGGCCGGCTGGCACGACATCGAGACGCGGCCGACCGAGCAGACGGTCCACGTCGGCGGTTCGCTGTCGCCGGCGGAGGCAGCCGCGGGTGCCCTCGATCTGGGTCCCATCCGCGGCCTCATCGAGGGCCGACCCGATGACGTACGCGAACAGGTCCGGATCGCGCTGGCTGCGGCCTTCGAGCCCTACTTCGACGGCACGGGGGTCGCTCTGCCGGGCGGGTTCATGATCATCAGCGCACGACGCTGACCGTCGAGCTCAGCCTCCGAACAGGTCCACCAGCAGGAAGACGTCCAGCACGATGATCACGGCGGTGGCCAGCCCGGCGACCGCCGTGGTCACAGGTGAGTTCACCAGTCGTCCCATCACCGAGCGACGCGAGGTCAACAGCACCAGCGGGAGCAGGTTGGCCGGCAGACCGAAGGACAGCACCACCTGGCTGAGCACCAGCGCCGTGGTCGGATCGACCCCGGCGATCAGGATGGCGAGCGGCGGGATGACGGCCAGCAGCCGGCGCAGCCACAACGAGATGGGGCGGGCCCAGAACCCCTGCATCACGACCTGACCCGTGTAGATGCCCACGATCGTCGAGGACAGACCCGACGCCAGCAGCGCCAGCCCGAAGCCGACCGCGGCGACCTGTCCGAGCACGTCACCGATGGCGGCGTACGCCTGCTCCAGCCCACCGGCCGCCTCGGAGGGCAGCTGGGCGGCGATCAGCACCAGCGAGACGTTGGCCAGGGCCGCGAACGACATGGCCAGGGCGATCGCCTTGCGGGCCCGGGCGGCCGCGGCGAGCTTGGCGGCCTCCTCGGGGCGACTGTCCTCCCGCGACATCGCGGAGTGGAAGTGCAGCGCGTGCGGCATCACGGTCGCTCCGATGATGCCGACGGCCAGCAGCGCCGCCGATCCCTCCAACGGCCTCGGCACCAGGCCCCGGACGAAGGCCGGACCGTCGACCCCGGCGACGATCAGCTCGGCCACCAGCAGCACGACGATGAGCGCGAACAGGACCAGCAGCACCGGCCGGAAGCCCTCGTACCCTCGGACCCGCAGGGCGAGCAGCACGAACCCGAACGTGGCCACGATCACCGCGCCCCAGACCATCGGGATCCCGAACAGCAGGTACAGCGCGAACGCCCCACCGACCAGCTCGGCCAGGTCGGTCATGATCACGACCAGCTCGGCCTGGATCCACAGGGCGCGGCGCAGTCCGCGCCCGTACCGCAGGCGGCAGTTCTCGGCCAGGCTCAGCCCGGTGGCGATGCCCAGCTTCGCAGCCAGGTACTGCACCACCGACGCGGTGAGGCTCGCACCGACGACCACCCACAGCAGCGTGTAGCCGTGCTCGGCACCGGCGGCCACGTTGACCGCGAAGTTGCCGGGGTCGACGTACGCGATCGCGGCCATGACGGCCAGCGCGAGGGTGTGCAGGCCGGCACGGGGAAGCTGCCGTCGGCGCATCGGTCCTCCATGGTCGGACCGACACCGTACGGCACGACCGAGACGGTGACCGGTGAAGATAGGGGGATGGACGTACGTGGGGTGGACGCCTCGGGCAGCGAGCAGTTCACCGTCCCCCTGCCCCACGGCCGGGATCCCGCGGTGACCGCGTACGACCTCGGCTTCGTCATCGAGCACCCGATCGATGCCTATCGCGACGGCGACGGCGAGCTGGTGCTGCGGTTCGCCGTCCGACCGGTGGTCGACGAGACGCGTCCGAGACAGCGGCCGGCGGGCCGCGATGCTGGGCTCGTGGTGGCCGAGGACGAGGAGCCGATCACCCGGCAGCGGATCGCCGCGTACGCGATCGTGGTGTCGGAGTGCGGGCTGCTGGCCACCCAGTACTCGTCCCGGACCTCCGTGGACGGACGCTGGGGCATGCCGGGCGGCGGCATCGACCCCGGCGAGGAGCCCGGGGCGGCCGTGGTGCGTGAGGTGCACGAGGAGACCGCGCAGGACGTCGAGCTGGGCCCCCTGGTCGCGGTCCAGACGTCCCACTGGGTCGGCCGCAGCCCGGGCGGTCAGGTGGAGGACTTCCACGCCGTCCGGCTGGTCTACCGGGCGGCCTGCCCGGAGCCGGGGGAACCGGTCGTGCTCGACGTCGGCGGCACCACTGCCGACGCGCGGTGGGTGGAGCTGGATCGCTGGCGGTCGATCCCCTGGACCGCCAACTGGCAAGAGGCCCTGGCACAGCTGTTGCCGGGCTGAATGTTGCCGGGCTGAATGTTGCCGGGCTGAATGTTGCCGGGTTGAACTGCGTCAACCTCACCCCACCCGCCGCGGACACGCCGAGAATCGGGCCTCCACGAGCAGGTCGGGGTCAGTTTGACGCACCCTCGCGGTCAGCCGACGTCGCCCAGCAGATCCTGGCGGGTCAGCACCCCGGTCGGCTTGCCGTCGTCCAGCACCAGCAGGGCGTCGGTGTCGACCAGCAGCTCGACCGCCTTGCTCACCGGCTCGGAGGCGCCCAGCATCGGCAGCGGCTCCTCCATCACCGACTCGACCGCGTCCGCGGGGCGGCCCCGGCGGCTGAACAGGACACCGAGCAGACCTCGCTCGCTGACCGAGCCGGTCACCTCGGCGGCCATCACCGGGGGTTCGGCCCGGACCACCGGCATCTGCGAGACGCCGTACTCGCGCAAGATGCCCACGGCCTCGGCGATCGTCTCGCCCGGGTGGGTGTGCACCAGCGACGGGAGGGCACCGGACTTCTCCCGCAGCACGTCGCCGACCGTCCGGCCGCCGTCCTCGTGGGGCGGCCCGAACCCGTAGCGGGTGAGCCACTCGTCGCTGAACACCTTGGTCAGATAGCCGCGACCGGAGTCCGGCAGCAGCACGACGATCACCGCATCCGGGTCGTCGATCTGCTCGGCCACCCGTAGCGCGGCCACCGTGGCCATTCCGCAGGAGCCGCCGACCAGCAGCCCCTCCTCGCGGGCCAACCGGCGGGTCATGGCGAAGGAGTCGGCGTCGGAGACCTCGACCACCTCATCGCAGACCTCGGGGTCGTAGTTGGCCGGCCAGAAGTCCTCGCCGACGCCCTCCACCAGGTACGGCCGGCCGCTGCCGCCGGAGTAGACCGAGCCCGAGGGATCGGCGCCGATCACCTGGACCCGGCCCTCGGACACGTCCTTCAGGTAGCGACCGGTGCCGCTGATGGTGCCGCCGGTGCCGATCCCCGCCACGAAGTGGGTGATCCGGCCCTCGGTCTGGCGCCAGATCTCCGGCCCGGTCGACTCGTAGTGGCTGGCCGGGTTGTTCGGGTTCGAGTACTGGTCCGGCTTCCACGCCCCGTCGATCTCGCGGACCAGCCGGTCGGAAACCGAGTAGTAGGAGTCGGGATGGTCGGGCTCGACCGCGGTCGGACAGACAACCACCCTCGCCCCGTACGCGGCCAGCACGTTCCGCTTGTCCTCGCTCACCTTGTCGGGGCAGACGAAGACGCAGTGGTAGCCGCGGGCCTGCGCGACGATGGCCAGTCCCACCCCGGTGTTGCCGCTGGTCGGCTCGACGATGGTGCCGCCAGGCTTCAGCAGTCCCTCCCGTTCGGCCGCCTCGATCATCTTGACCGCGATCCGGTCCTTCACCGAGCCACCGGGGTTCAGGTACTCCACCTTGGCCAGCACCAGCGGCTTGGCGTCCCCGGTGACCCGGGTCAGCTGCACGAGCGGGGTGTTGCCGACGAGATCGATGAGTGACGTCACGTACTCCACGCCGCTGAGCCTAGTGCCGTGACGCTCGTCCGGAAACGACGAGACCGCTCGCCCCACCAGGGGACGAGCGGTCTCGATGTCGTTCAGCGCGTGGTCAGCGACGGATGTAGGAGATCAGTCGCAGCATCTCGACGTAGAGCCAGACCATGGTCACG
Organism: uncultured Actinomycetota bacterium; assembly: GCA_963696135.1. Taxonomy (GTDB): domain Bacteria; phylum Actinomycetota; class Actinomycetes; order Propionibacteriales; family Propionibacteriaceae; genus Microlunatus. The sequence goes on along the minus strand of CAVOJH010000021.1, from coordinate 396,136 downwards.
GTCAGGCCGAAGGCGGCACGCCACGACTCGCTGGCCGGGGCCCCCATCGCCACACCCTTCTCGATGTAGTCGAAGTCGAGGATCAGGTTGAGCACGGCGAGCACGATCGCGATCAGCGAGATCCCGACGCTGAGCAGGCTGACCGGGCCGACGATGTCGCCCCGCACGCCCGCGCTGTTGCTGAACAGCACGAAGATGAAGTTCACCAACATGACGGCGGCGAAGGCGACCGTCGACAAGATGACGACCTTCTGGAACATCGGGGTCACCCGGATGTTGAAGAGCTTGTACGCGGCAAGCGTGACCCCAGCGGCGACGAACGTCGCGATGACGGCCTGCACGACGATGCCCGGGTAGTAGCTCTCGAACATCTTGCTGAACATGCCGATGAAGACGCCCTCGATGGCGGCGTAGGCGAACACCAGCGGCGGCGAGACGTTCCGGCGGAACGAGACGAGGAGCACGGTGCCGAAGCCGACCAGCGACGAGAGGATCAGTGCGGGCATGTAGAGGGCGTCGGGGATCAGCATCCACGCCAGCGCCGCCGAGACGACGAGCAGACCCATCACCAGCGCGGTCTTGGTGATGACGTCGTCGAACGTCATCCGCGGCTCGGTGCTGACCGGCGGCTGACCGTAGCCGGGCTGCTGCCCGTACGGATTCTGCGCGTACGGCTGCTGGGCGTACGGGTTCTGGCCCTGCTGGGGAGCTGCGGGTGTGAACGCGTCCTGCTTGGAGAGGATCGGGTTCGAACTGCGCAACATAGGTAAAGGTCCTCCTGATGTGGGGCACCGCGGTGGTGCCACTGACCAGTCTACGCAACGCCCGTTGCGGCCTAGGTGTTCCGCACGTACGAATCGGTTAAGACTCGGACTCGATCGAACCGTCGGGGGAGCCGCGGCGGCGCAGCAGGATGAGCTGCAGCGCGCCGAACGCGACGGCGAGCAGACCGGCGACCACCGCCACCGGGACGGCGATGTCCGCCACCCGCGCACTACCCGCCGACAGCAAGGGAGTCACGAGCGCACCCAGCTGGGTGTCGGCGGCGCGCGACTGCCCGTACGCCAGCAGGTGCGGCAGGACGAGGGCGATCACTGCCACCAGCCCGGCGGCGATGGCCAGGGTCCGCAGCGGCAGCCGGGAGGTCGCGACCGAGACGGCGAGCAGACCCAGCGCCACCCAGCCGGCCCATTCTCGGACCAGCACCATCAGGTCGTACCGGCGCTGGAGCAGGTCCAGCTGCTCGCCGGTGAGCAGGGGCAGACTGAGCCGCTTCCCCTTCTCCAGCCTGAGCCCCATCGTCGTGGCCGTCCTCTTGTCGATCGTGACTCCGGCGACCGCGAGCAGCGGAGCGACATCGGCCCGGACCTCGGTCTTCGGTAGCGCCCGGGCGTCGAGCTGGGTGACGGCGGCGTCCCGGGTGGTGACGACGACGCCCGTCACGGCGGTGATCAGCGGCGCGAGCGGAGCGTCGGAGACGATCGCCTGCTCCAGCTGCCCGACGGCCTGCCGGGCGGCTTTGGTCTGCTTCGGATCGCCCGCCAGTCGAGCGGCCTGGTCGAACGCCGCGCCGGTCCACTCCCCCAGCTGAGCGCGCACGGCCGGCTGGTCGAGAGTCTGGGCCAGCGCACCGACGAACCGGGCGTCGTCGTGCAGCACCACGTAGGTGGACGCCGCACTCCACCACAGCGAACCGAGCGTCAGGGCCAGGCCCAGGCAGGTCGCGGACAGCTTCGGATGCACCCGCATGGCCACATCGTGGCATCTCGCAGCGCCGGGCGACTGGCCAGATCCCATCGCTTTTCGGCGTCCTGCGGTCTCACGTTCCTCGGCCGTCTCCCCTACGCTCACGACTCGTGACCACCGTGAGCGCGCCGACCATCGACCTGGCCGCACTGCGTCGCCGTACGCTCGGTCTGCTCGCCACCGGCCAGATCCTCGGCGGTCTCGGCACCGGGGCTGCCCTCAGTGTGGGGGCCCTCGCCGCCAACGCGCTGGCCGGGGAAGCCTGGTCCGGGATGGCGGCGACCATGAGCACCCTCGGTGCGGCACTGCTGGCGATCCCGTTGGCCCGGTTGGCCGACCGACGAGGCCGCCGCATCTCGCTGACGTCGGCCGCCCTGATCGCGGCGGCTGGGGTCGCGCTCTGCGTGTTGGGCATGGTCATCGGCACCGTGGCGATCCTGTTCCTCGGGCTGGCCGGTGCCGGCGCCGCCACTGCCGCCGCCCTGCAGTCCCGGTTCGCCGCCACCGACCTCGCCGCCCCGGCGACCCGGGGTCGGGATCTGTCTCTGGTGGTCTGGTCCACCACCGTCGGTGCGGTGATCGGGCCCAACCTCGCCGAGCCGGGCGAGACCGTCGGGCGGGCGCTGGGCCTGCCCCCGTTCTCGGGCGTGTTCGTGTTCGCGATCGCGGCGCAGCTGTTGGCCGCGCTGGCGTACGCGCTGTTCCTGCGGCCCGACCCGCTGATCGTGAGCAAGCAGCTGCAGCTCGACGTGCCGTCGACCGCACCGGCCGCCGGGTCGGCCGAGCCGGCCGATGTGCAGGGCGATCCGCGTCTCGTCCGGCTGGCCATCCTGGCCACCGCCCTGAGCCACGCGACGATGGTCGCGCTGATGGCGATGACACCGCTCCACCTGATGCACGGCGGGGCGACCCTGTCCGTGGTCGGACTGACCCTGAGTCTGCACATCGCGGGGATGTTCGCCCTGTCGCCCGTGTTCGGGATCCTGTCCGACAAGCTCGGCCGGATCCCCACCATCCTGCTGGGTCAGGCGATGCTGGTGTTCGCGGCGCTGGTGACGGCTCTCGGCTCTCACAGCCAGCCGCTCGTCCTCACCGGTCTGATCCTGCTCGGGCTGGGCTGGAGCGCCTCCACCGTCGCCGGTTCCGCCCTGCTCAACGACGCCGCCCCGGTCGAAGACCGGGTGCGACTGCAGGGTCGCGGCGACCTGGCCATGAACCTCGCGGGTGCGCTCGGTGGCGCCCTGTCCGGGCCGGTGCTGGCCTTCGTCGGATACACAGGTCTGGCCTGGGGTCTGCTGCTGCCGATCGCGGTCGTGGTGGTGGCGTCGGCCGGGAGTCTGACCCGCGCACGACAGCGGTGACCGGATCAGCTCAGGTGCCCCCGGTGGGACTCGAACCCACACTCGGGCGGGTTTAAGCCGCCTGCCTCTGCCGGTTGGGCTACGGGGGCCCGGACGTGACCTCCAGCGTCACGGTCGGGGCGATCCTAGTGTCGGGTCTGGTCCGGAGCGATCGGATCGGGATCAGCCCGGGTCGGCGCCGTCGGCGTCCTCGGCCGGCGCCGCCAGATACACCTGGCGGGCGTGCAGGGCGTGCGCGCCGGCCACCCGGTCCAGGAACAGCAGCCCCTGGCAGTGATCGAGCTCGTGCTGCAGGGCCCGCGCCTCGAAGGCGTCCGTGACGATCTCCATGGTCTCGCCGGTCACGGGCAGCTGGCCGCGGATGGTCACCCGGGTCGCCCGCTTGACGTCCCCGGTGAGGTCGGGGACCGACATGCAGCCCTCCCGACCCTTCTCGTTCTTCGACGACGCCACCAGCTCGGCGTTGACCAGCACGATCAGCCCGTGGCAAGCCCGGGTCTTGGGGTGCCGGCTGACGTCGACGCAGAACGCCTGCGCGGCGACACCGACCTGCTGAGCGGCCAGCCCGACGCAGCCGGGCGACACGTACATGGTGGCCACCAGGTCGGCGCAGAGCTGGATCACCGCCGGATCGGCCGGATCCACCGCCACCCCGGGGGTGGCCAGCACGGCAGCCGGGGCCCGGACGACGTCCAGCACCCGACCCTGCGGCAGGGCGGGAAGTTCGAGGGTCACAGCTCGTCGCGCTCCAGGTGTCGCAGGGTGACCCCGACGCCGAGCTCCGTGGCCGCCGCCGCCAGATCCGCCTCGAGTCGTTCAGTCGCCGCCGGATCCAGGTCGACCTCGGCCAGCAACACGTACAGGTCACCCGCCAACCGGGTGGTCAGATCGGTGATGTTGCCGCCGGCGCCCGCCACGACGCCGGCGAGGCGGGCGACGATGCCGAGCCGGTCGGCCCCGTGCACCGTCACCAGGTGGGTGCTCCCGGTCGCTGCCCGTTGCTGACCCTCCGCCGGCAGCTCACGGACGTCCACCGTCAGCGAGCCGTCGGCCAGCGGTTCCAGGGCCCGTTCGACCTCGCCGACCGACGCCGACCCGGCGCAGATCAGGGTCATCGCGAAATGTCCCCGCAGCAACGTCATCGAGGAGTCCTCGAGATTCATGCCGCTGTCGGCGAGAGCGTCGGCCGCCTGGGCGATGATCCCGGGCCGATCGTGCCCGAGGACGGTGATGGCCAGGTGAGTCACCTGGGCATTCTGCCAGTCGGTGACTCCCCTCGCACCGACTCCGCGGGTGATGTATCCACCGCGGAGTCGGTCAGGCGGACAGCAGAGCCAGGGCAACACCGTCGAGGATGTCGCTCTCGCTGACCAGCATCGACCGGTCGACCCGACGCGCGATCCGGTCGGCGATCAGGGTGCCGGCGGTGATCACGTCGGCCCGGCCGGGTTCCATCGCGCCCAGCCGGCGGATCTGGTCGGTGGTCGAGACCGCCAGTCGTTCCAGCAGACCCGTCAGCTCGTCAGTGGTCACGGTGGAGCCGTGCACCCGGCTGCGCTCGTACGACGGCAGCTCCTGGACCAGCGCCGACACCGTGGTCACGGTTCCGGCCACCCCGATCCAGGTGCCGATCCCGTCGAGCGACCAGCCGACTCCGTCCAGCAGCCCGTCGACGTACGAGGTCGCGGCCACCCGTGCCGCCGGGGTCAGCGGCCCGGACAGCGCGAACCGCTCGGTCAGCCGGACCGAGCCGACGTCCAGCGACACCGCTGACGAGATCGCCCCCGTCCGGTCGCCGAGCACCAGCTCGGTCGAGCCGCCGCCGATGTCCATCACCAGGACCGGACCGTCCTGCTCGATCCGCACCCCGCTGAGCGCACCGCGGAACGAGAGCAGGGCCTCTTCGGGCCCGGAGATCACCTCGGGCCGGACGCCGAGCCGGGACGCCATCCCGGCGAAGAAGTCCGCCACGTTGCGGGCGTCCCGGGCCGCCGAGGTGGCGACCAACCGGGTCCGCTCCGGTGTCACGGCGTAGTCCCGGAGCTGCTGGGCGTAGCGCTCGGCCGCGACGAAGGTCCGGGCCAGCGCGTCGGGGTGCAGCTCCCCGGTGGCGTCCACCCCCTGTCCCAGCCGGACGATCTGCAGCTCACGGGTCAGCTCGACCAGCTCACCGGCCGGACCGGGCTCGGCGACCAGCAACCGGAACGAGTTGGTTCCACAGTCGATCGCGGCCACCCGGTCTCGGCCTGCGCCTCCGCTCGGTGGGACCCGCGCGTTCACGCGTCGCGACACGGGAACGGCCAGCGCGTCTCGATCAGCTCCAGGGTGAGGTCGCCGATCGGGTTGACCCCGGGTCCCGCGGCGAGCGCGTGACCGAGCAGCGCGTGCAGGCACTTGACCCGGGTCGGCATCCCGCCGGCCGAGACGGCGGCGATCTCCTCGACCACTCCGACCGACGCGGCCGCGATCTCGTCTCGAGCCGCGAGGTAGGCACGGTGGGCGTCGGCGTAGTGCGCGGCCAGGTCCGGCTCCGCGACCAGCCGGTCGGTCAGCTCGGCCATCAGCCCGGAGGCCTCCAGGGTCGAGCACGCGGACACCGCTCGTGGGCAGCTCAGGTAGAAGGTGGTGGGGAACGGCGTGCCGTCGGGCAGCCGGGGCAGCGTGGCCACCACGGCCGGGTGGCCGACCGGGCAGCGGTGGGCGACACCGAGCACCCCGCGAGGTCGGCGCTGCAGCTGCTCGGTGACGGTGGCCTCGTCGGCCGGGGTCAGGGGTTCGATCCGCACGTCGTTCAGGTCCGAACCGTCGGGAGCGCGCGCACTCAGCGCGGGGTCGACGAAGCGGCGTCGTCGACGTTCTTCTTGGTGATCGGCTTGGCGTCAGCCGGATCCGGCTCCGGTGCCGCGGGCTTGTCGGCGGTCTCCACCGAGCCCCACAGCCGCGTGTACCAGGACTCGGGCGCCCGGTCGTCCGCCGGCTTCGCTCCGGTGTTCAGCTCCGAGCCGCCACCGAGAGGCTTGCCGTCGGCGTCGACCACGGTGAATCCGATCTCCCCGGGCATCACCCAGCCGAGGCGGTTCCGGGCCTGCAGCCTGACGAACGCGGGGTCGTCCCAGCGGTTCAGCTCGGTCTGCAGGTCGGCGATCTGGGCCTCGCGGTCGGCGATCTCGGCCTTGGTGGCCGCCACCTCGTGCGACTGGGCGAAGTAGATCCGCAGGCTGTTGGCGTACGAGATGGTCAACATCAAGATCACGACCGCGAGAGCGAGGGCCCGGGTCGTCAGACTGGAGCGACGGGGCAGCTTCAGCTTGGCGCCGCCCTGCTTCGGCGTCTTGCTCGGCTTGGCTGACGGGCTTGACGGCGTGGCGGCCGAGCTGGTCGGCGTCCCGGCAGCGCGGGAGGACTCCGCGGCCACGCCTGCGTCGCGGAGCTCCTTGCCCGACGCGGAGCCGGCGTCCTTAGCCGATCGGCTGCCCGTACGGGCGCGCGGCCGACCGCGCCCGGGACCTGCTCCCGGGCGCGCGGTCGGCCGTGGGCCCGTCGGCATCAGGCCTTGAACCTCGGGAACGCCGAGGCACCGGCGTAGCGGGCCGCATCGTCGAGGTCTTCCTCGATCCGCAGCAGCTGGTTGTACTTGGCCACCCGGTCGGTCCGGGCCGGAGCGCCGGACTTGATCTGACCGCAGTTCGTGGCCACGGCCAGGTCGGCGATCGTGGTGTCCTCGGTCTCCCCGGAGCGGTGGCTCATCATGCAGGCGAAGCCGGCACGCTGAGCCATGCTGACCGCGTCGAGGGTCTCGGTCAGCGAGCCGATCTGGTTGACCTTCACCAGCAGCGCGCTGGCGGCGGCCTCGTCGATACCGCGCTGCAGCCGGGTGACGTTGGTGACGAACAGGTCGTCGCCGACGACCTGGATCTTGTCGCCGATCTTGGCCACCAGCGAGCTCCAGCCGGCCCAGTCGTCCTCGGCCAGCGGGTCCTCGATGGAGACGATCGGGAAGGCGTCGATCCACTGGGTGTAGATGTCGGTCATCTCGTCCGATGACAGGCTGCGACCCTCGAAGGTGTAGCTGCCGTCGGCGAAGAACTCGGTGCTGGCCACATCGAGCGCCAGACCGATGTCGGTGCCCAGCTTGAGGCCGGTGGCCTCGACGGCGGTGGAGATCAGCTCGAGCGCCGCGACGTTGGCCGGCAGGTTGGGGGCGAAGCCGCCCTCGTCGCCGAGTCCGGTGGACAGGCCCTGCTTCTTCAGCACGCTCTTGAGCGAGTGGTAGACGCTGGCGCCCATCTCCAGGGCCTCGCGGAACGTCGAGGCACCGATCGGAGCGATCATGAACTCCTGCACGTCCACGTCGGAGTCGGCGTGCGAGCCGCCGTTGATGATGTTCATCATCGGCACCGGCAGCACGTGGGCGTTCGGGCCACCGACGTAGCGGTAGAGCGGGAGATCCGCCGAGCTGGCAGCCGCGTGCGCGACGGCGAGCGAGACGCCCAGGATCGCGTTCGCGCCGATCTTGGCCTTGTTCTCGGTACCGTCCAGATCGAGCATCGCCTGGTCGATCAGGCGCTGCTCGCTGGCGTCGTAGCCCAGCAGCTCCGGGCCGAGCTGGTCGAGCACGCCGAGGACGGCCTTGGTCACGCCCTTGCCGCCGTAACGGCCCTTGTCCCCGTCACGCAGCTCGACGGCCTCGAAGGCTCCGGTGGAGGCGCCCGACGGCACTGCCGCGCGACCTTCCGAGCCGTCGTCCAAGATGACCTCGACCTCTACCGTGGGATTGCCGCGGGAGTCGAGGATCTCGCGGGCACCGATGAACTCAATACTTGCCACGTCGAACTGCCTTCCGTACCGCCCGGACACACACGGTGCCGGACCTGGAGTTTGTCGGGCCCACCCTATCGGCGCGGGTCGGCCGTGCCGACGAGGCCGGGCGGGGCGGAACGGAGTTCACGAACGACGTCTCCCACGGTTACCCCACGCGAACACCGCGTTCACGCCGACGATGCCGGCCCAGGCGACCAGCAGACCGGGCAGATCGGCATAACCGGCGGAGATGGCACTGATCGGGATGCCGGCGCCGAGCGAGACGATGCCGAGCGCGAATCGGTGCGAGTTACCGCGCCGGACGTCGGCGCGATCCTCCTTGGCGGACTCGTCGGCGTGACGCAGCTCGGCCGTCCGGTACGCCACCAGCTCCTCGACCCGATCGGCCAGGCCCGCGGCGATCGCGTCGTCGTACTCCGGCCCGAGCTCGGAACGAGCGGCCATGGCCGCCCGGACCTGGGAGGTCGTCTCGATGTCCGGACGACGCTGCTGTGGATACGACTGCGGCTGATACGACTGCGGCGGGTACGGCTGCGGCGGCCGTACCACCTGACGCGGCGGCCCGGGTTGCGGCTGGTGCTGCGGGTAGGGCGGCTGACTCGGTCGGTACGGCGGCCCGTACGGCGGCTCGCTCATGCCGACCAGACTATGTCGCCGGAGTCTCAGCGGACCGGACGTCGGCCTCCAGATCGCGGACAGCTTCGCGCACCGCCTGCTCGGCGTCGATGCCGGTGGCCTGGGCCCGCGCCACGAGCGCCACGATCTGGTGCCCGAGCGAGATTGCGTCGATCTCCTCGGTGGGCAGATCGAGCGGCACCCGGTGCGATCGGGACCGGCCGATGATCTTGCTCGCCCGACTCAACGCCGACAACCGCTCCGGGATCCCTTCCAGCGAGGACGTTCGGCCCTTCTCCTTCGCCTTGCGCTGCTCCCAGACCCCGTGCAGGTCGGTCGGGATCTCCTCGGCGGCGAACACGTGCGGGTGCCGAGCGATCAGCTTGTCGCTGATGCCGGACGCCACGTCCTCGAGATCGAAACCGTCGTCGACCTCGCTGGCGAGCTCGGCGTGGAAGACCACCTGGAGCAACAGATCGCCGAGCTCCTCCTTGAGGTGCGCGGCAGCCTGGCCTGCCCCGGCCACCGACTCTCCCGGCAGACCCTCGACGGCCTCGACCACCTCGCAGGTCTCCTCGACCAGGTAGGGAACGAGACTGCGATGGGTCTGCTGGGCGTCCCACGGGCACTGCTCACGCAGCGTCGCCATCACCGCGACGAGCCGCTCGAGCTCGGGGTGGGCGGGCATCAGGACGTCACGTCGGAGCGTCAGGTCGACCGGACAGCCGTCGTCAGCTGCCGCTGACCGGCAGCGACAACGAGGAGGACTGGCCGTCGACGATCGTCTTCTGGGCCGGATCGAGCACCCCGAACCGGGGGTTGAGGTCGACGTCGATGCCCTGCACGGCCTTCAGGTACGCGTCCGGACCGACGGCCTGAGCCACCAGCTGCTGATCGGCGAGGTCGTAGGCGATCGGCTTCGCGTCCGGCACGTCGAGCAGGGCGGCGAGGTTGCTGCCCTTGATCACGGCGTCCCGCTCGGAGTCGGTGATGGTGATGTCGTTCGTCGCGGCGATCTGGTCGGCGAGGGCGCCGTGGATCATCACGTTGACCACCGCCGACGGCGACACCTGCTGACCGGCGTCGAGCGTCTGCTGCACGCCCGCGAGGGCACTGTCGAGCTGTCCCTGGGTGACCTGGGCGTCGCCCACGTACGCCACGGTGCTCGGCGAACCGCTCATCCCGCAGGCCGAGGCGAGCAGCGCGAGAGCGGCCAGACCGGAAGCCAGCAGCGCACGGCTCGACCTGCGTCCGGGCCTGCTCGACCGCACCGCCGCCATCGATCCCTCAGCCACTGTCGAACTCCTCATCGCTGCCGCTCGCCCCCGTTGCCCTCATCGGCCCCGTCGCCCCGCGATCTTACGGGACGGCCGGCGATCCCCTCGGACTCAGCACCGATCGCAGCAGGTCGACCACGGCCCGGTCACCAGGTAGCCAGTCCAGCTCCCCGAGGTCGGCGGCACCGACCCAGCGCAGCAGATCGTGGTCGGTCGAGACGGTGATCTCGCCGCCGCCGACGACGGTGGCCAGCCAGAGCCGCATCTCCAGCGTCTCGGTCAGCGGCCAGTGCGCGCCTTCGGGGCTGCCGGGCACCAGCTCGGCCCCGAGGGTGAGCGCCAGTCCCAGCTCCTCGGCAATCTCCCGGTGCAGCGCGGCCACGGGGTCCTCGCCGTGTTCCACCTTGCCACCCGGGAACTCCCACCGCCCCGCGAGCTCGGGGGGTCCGGTGCGACGGGCGGCGAGCACCCGCGTCGGCCGTACCAGGTCGTCCACGATCACGGCGGCGACCACCAGCCGAGGTGACGGCCGCACGGGTGTCCCCATGGCCGGGGCTCAGCTGCCGAAGATCGCGGTGATCACCGCGGTGCACCAGGCCAGCAGCTCGCCGTCCTTGGGTGGCTCGCCACCGATCGTCGCCGATCGCGGTCGCGGCACCAGGATCAGCTTGGCGGTGTCCTTGATCACCGAGCCGGGATACAGCCGCTTCAACCGCAGCTGGCGCGACTCGAGCAGCTCGGCCGGCGCGAAGCGGATGTAGTTACCACTGCTGACGATGTCGGTCAGGCCGGCGGCCCGAGCGTGCAGCCGGAACCGGGCCACGTCCAGCAGCGTCTCCACCGCGGTCGGCAGCGGCCCGTAGCGGTCGGTCAGCTCCTCGCGGACGGCGTCCAGATCGCCCTCCGCGCGGACCTCCGCCAGCCGCTTGTACATCTCCAGCCGCAGCCGCTCGGACTCCACGTAGTCCTCGGGCAGGTGCGCAGTGATCGGCAGCTCGATCCGTACGTCGGCCTCCGGCTCGGTGTCGTGGCCGCGGAACTCCGCGACCGCTTCGCCCACCAGCCGGATGTAGAGGTCGAAGCCCACGTCGGCGATGTGACCGGACTGCTCGCCGCCGAGCATGTTGCCGGCGCCGCGGATCTCCAGGTCCTTCATCGCCACCGCCATGCCGGCGCCGAGATCGGTGTGGGCGGCGATGGTCGCCAGCCGGTCGTGGGCGGTCTCGGTCAGCGGCTTCTCCGGCGGGTAGAAGAAGTAGGCGTATCCCCGTTCCCGGCCGCGGCCGACCCGGCCACGGAGCTGGTGCAGCTGGGACAGCCCGAGCAGGTCGGCCCGCTCGATCAGCAGGGTGTTGGCGGTGGAGATGTCCAGACCCGCCTCGACGATGGTGGTGCAGACCAGCACGTCGGCCCGCCGTTCCCAGAAGTCGACCATGACCTGCTCCAGCCGCTGCTCGCCCATCTGGCCGTGGGCGGTCGCCACCCGCGCCTCGGGCACCAGCTCGGCCAGCTTCTTGGCCACCTTGTCGATGCTCTGCACCCGGTTGTGGATGTAGAAGACCTGTCCCTCCCGGAGCAGCTCGCGGCGGATCGCGGCGGTCACCTGGGCCTCGTCGTACGGGCCGGCGAAGGTGAGCACCGGGTGACGCTCCTCCGGCGGGGTGGCGATGGTGCTCATCTCCCGGATGCCGGTGATGGCCATCTCCAGGGTGCGCGGGATCGGCGTCGCCGACATGGCCAGCACGTCCACGTCCATCCGCAGCCGCTTCAGCTGCTCCTTGTGCTCGACGCCGAAGCGCTGCTCCTCGTCGATGATCACCAGACCGAGGTCCTTGAACTGGATCTCGCCGCTGAGCAACCGGTGGGTGCCGACGATCACGTCGACCTTGCCGTCGGCCACCCCCTCCTTGGTCGCCTTGGACTCCGCCGCGGACTGGAAGCGGCTGAGCGGGGCGACGTTGACGGGGAACCCGGCGTACCGGTCGGCGAAGGTGGCGTAGTGCTGCTGCACCAGCAGCGTGGTGGGCACCAGGACGGCGACCTGCTTGCCGTCCTGCACCGCCTTGAACGCGGCCCGCACCGCGATCTCGGTCTTGCCGTAGCCGACATCGCCGCAGATCAGCCGGTCCATCGGCACGATCTGCTCCATGTCGGCCTTGACCTCGTCGATCGCCGCCAGCTGATCGGGGGTCTCGACGAAGCTGAACGCATCCTCCAGCTCGCGCTGCCAGGTGGTGTCGGCGGAGAAGGCGTGGCCGCGGGAGGCCTGGCGGGCGGCGTACAGCTTGATCAGCTCACCGGCGATCTCACGGACGGCCTTGCGCGCCCGGCCCTTGCGCTTGGACCAGTCCGCGCCACCCATCTTGTCCAGGGTCGGGTGCTCGCCGCCGACGTAGCGGGTGACCTGGTCGAGGGAGTCCATCGGCACGTAGAGCCGGTCACCCGGTTGGCCGCGCTTGGAGGCGGCGTACTCGATCACCAGGTACTCGCGAACCGAACCGGCGACGCTGCGCTGCACCATCTCCACGTACCGGCCGACGCCGTGCTGGTTGTGCACCACCGGGTCACCGGGGGTGAGCTCCAGCGGGTCGATCGTGTTCTTGCGCCGGACCGGCATCTTGCGGGTCGCCTTGTCGGCGGTGCGCTGTCCGGACAGGTCGCCGGCGGTGAACAGGGCCAGCTTGATGCCGTCGGCCACGAACCCGTGCGGCAGATCGCCCTGCACCACGGTCGCCATCCCGGCGGCAGGGACCGCGTCGAGGCGCTCCAGGACCCGCACCGGGTACTCGTGCTCGGTGAGCACTTCCGCCATCCGGTCGGTCATGCCCTTGCCCTCGGCGGTGAGCACCACCGCCCAGTCGTCGGCCAACCGGCGGCCGATCTCGGTGACCGCCGCCTCGACCTCGCCCCGGTAGGTGTCCTGGGCGTGGCCGGCGATCGTCCGCGACTCGACGCCCTGGCCGGAGACGACGGTGCGGAAGTCGACGACCTCGCCGTCGTCGGTCCGGATCACCGGGCCGTCCTCGCTGCCCGGACCGGCGCTGAACGGCGACAGGGTCCACCAGGCCAGACCCCGGGCGAGGGCTGCGGCCCGGACATCGGCGAGCGGCTGGTACGACGACGCGCCCAGGTCGATCGGCGCCTTGCCCCCGCCGGCGGCCGCCGCCCAGGAGGCGTGCAGGAACTCCTCGGAGGTCTTGACCAGGTCGATCGCCCGGCCGCGGACCAGCTCGGGATCGCAGACCAGCACGTGGGTGTCGCTGGGCAGCACGTCGACCAGCAGCTCCATCCCGTCCACCAGCACCGGTGACAGGGCCTCCATCCCGTCGACCGCGTGCCCCTGGGCGATCCGGTCGAGCATGTCGATCAGCTCGGGGTGCTCCTGGGACAGGGCGAAGGCCCGCTGCCGTACCTCGTCGGTGAGCAGCAGCTCACGACAGGGCGAGGCGATGACCTCGGTCAAGGTGAACTCCGACGACCGCTGGTCGGCGACGGTGAAGTAGCGGATCTCCTCGATGGTGTCGCCGAAGAAGTCGATCCGGACCGGGTGCTCCTCGGTCGGCGGGAAGATGTCCACGATCCCGCCGCGGACGGCGAACTCGCCCCGCCGCTCGACCATGTCCACCCGGACGTACGCGGCCCCGACCAGCGCCGTGGCCAGCTCGTCGAGGTCGATGTCCTCGCCCACCACCAGCCGGACCGGGGCCATGTGGCCCAGCCCCTTCACCTGCGGCTGCAGCACGCTGCGGACCGGCGCCACGATGATCCTCGGTGCGGGCAGCTCGTCGTTGCCGACCACGCGCCGCAGCACGGCGAGCCGACGCCCGACCGTGTCCGAGCGAGGGCTGAGTCGCTCGTGCGGCAGCGTCTCCCAGGCCGGGTAGTACGCCACCTCGTCCTCCCCCACCAGGGAGCGGCAGGCTGCGGCCAGGGACTCGGCCTCCCGGTAGGTGGAGGCGACCAGCAGCACCGGTCGACCGGCCCCGCCCTGCTCGGGGGCGGCGGCCAGCGCGGCGGCGATCAGCGACCGCATGGCCGGCGGCGAGGTCAGGTCGAGGGCAGGGAGGGTACGCGAACGTGCGTCACCGACAGCCTCGGTGACGACCGCGTCGGTGGCGAACAGCTCGACGAGTCCCGTCAGGGTCACGGGTGGAGCCTCTCGGGAGTGCAGGAAGGATCGAGCGTGCGAGACCTCGCGGAGCTCGTGACCACGGAGCGCGCAGCGCGACAGACCGACAGAGTCACCGGGACACCGTACTCGCGTGGTGCGACAGGTCGCCTGGCTCGCCCACCGGCCTTCGCCCCGCCTGTGCGTTTTCCGACCACGGTCGGCCTCCGCGCATCCCCAGGCCAGCCCACACACGCGTTTCCCGACCACGGTCGGCTTCCGCCCGCCCCCGACCCGCCAAGACCACCCCTGGTCGGCTGGCGTCCCAGGGTCGATGCTGGACCGATGACCGATGTCACGCAGGAGAACGGATCCGCCGCCGACCGACCGTTGGTGCTGGTCACCGGGAGCAGCCGCGGTATCGGCCTGGGCATCGCCCGGCATCTCGTCTCCACCGGGTGCGATGTCGTCCTGCACGGGCGGGATCGCGGCAGGGTGGACGAAGCATGCCGGCGAGCGGCCGAGGCGGCCACCTCCGGACGCGTTCTCGGCGGGGTCGTCGGGGAGCTGGCCCGCCCCGATGAGGTCGACGCCCTGGCCGCCGACGTGTTCCAGCGCTGGGGAGCTCCCGACGGGCTGGTGCTGTGTGCCGGCGGGAGCACCAGCCCGCCGGGCCCGGTCGAGGACATCGATCCGGCGGCATGGGACCGGGCGATCGGCGACAACCTGACCTCGGCCTTCCTCACCGTCCGGGCGTTCCTGCCCGCGATGAAGGAGCGCGGCAGCGGGGCTGTGGTCGCGGTCTCCTCCTCGGTGACGCGGCGCGCGCACGTGCGATCGCCCGTCGCGTACGCCGCCGCGAAGGCCGGCCTGGAAGCGCTGATCCGCAGCATCGCCGTGCAGGCGGGACCTTCGGGCGTCCGCGCCAACTGCGTCGTGCCGGAGACGATCATGACCGAGGGCAACGAGCAGGCGATCCCGCCTCAGATCCGCGGCGACCTGATCGCCAGCCACCCGATCCGCCGGCTGGGCACCGTCGAGGATGTCGCGGCCGCCGTCGCCTTCCTGCTGTCCCCGGCGTCCGCGTGGACCACCGGCGAGACTCTCGGGGTGACCGGCGGCGCCTGAACCCGCCGGTCCGGGCGCAGTACCCGTGACGGCGGCATCCGCTGACTCCCCACGGCGGCAGGATCAGGGCGATGAGCCATGGAGCCCTGGATCGGCCCGCGAAGGCGACCATCGAGTCCGGCAGCGACCGGTCGACGCCATGGACGAGGAGACGCGTACCCGGAGGACGTGGAGCCGGCTATCCCGGACGACCGTCTAGGAGTTGAACGCCGACTGCGTACGGTCCAGACCCACGGTGACCAGGGACTCGACGGCGTCGGCGGCCCGTTGGATCTCGACACCCAGATCCGCCTTCTCGGCAACGGAGAAGTTGGACAGCAGGAAGTCGGCCGGCTCCTGCCGGCCCGGCGGACGCCCGACCCCGACCCGTACGCGGAAGTAGTCGCCCCCGCCCAGCGAGCGACGGATCGACTTGAGCCCGTTGTGCCCGTTGTCCCCGCCCCCGAACTTGACCCGGATCTGCCCCGGGTCGATGTCCAGCTCGTCGTGGATGGCGATCAGGTGATCGGGGGCCAGGGAGAAGTAGGACAGCACCTTGCTGACCGGTCCCCCGGTCTCGTTCATGTACGTCCGCGACTTCATCAGGGCGAGCTTCACCGAGTCGGGGCCGATCGGGCCGAGGCGCCCCTCGGCGACCTCTGCCCGCATGCCCTTGGGCGCACTGAAGCGTGCGCCGATCCGGGCCGCCAGCACGTCGGCCACCAGGAAGCCGACGTTGTGGCGGTGCCCGGCGTAGGTCGGGCCCGGGTTACCGAGCCCGACCACCAGCCAGCCGGACACGTGGGTCAGGACTCGTCGGACGCCTCAGCGCCCTCGCCCTCGGCTGCGTCATCCTCGGTGCCCTCGGCGATCGTCGGCTCGATGCCGGCTTCCGCCTCGGCCTCGGCCAGCTCGGCCTCCACCTCGGCGGCGGTCGGGGCGTTGGTGATGTTGATGATCAGCGCCTCGTCGTCACCCTGGATGCTCGAACCCTCGGGCAGCTGCAGGTCGCGCGCCAGGATCTGGGTGCCGGCCTTCAGCCCCTCGATCGAGATGGCGATCTGCTGCGGGATGTGCGTGGCCTCGGCCTCGACGGAGACGGTGTTGGCGACCACGTCGACCAATGTGTCGGGAGCGGCCTCGCCCTCGATCAGGACCGGGATGTCGACGGTGACCTTCTCGCCCAGGCGGACCAGGAGCAGGTCGACGTGCTCGATCGTGTGCCGGATCGGGTCCCGCTGGACCTGCTTCGGCAGCGCCAGCTGGGAGCCGCCGTCCACCTCGATGGAGAGCAGGGCGTTGGCCTGGCGGAGAGCGAGCAACGTCTCGTGGCCCGGCAGGGTGATGTGGATCGGATCGGTCCCGTGACCGTAGAGCACGGCGGGGACCTTGTCGGCGCGGCGGATCCGGCGGGCAGCGCCCTTACCGAACTCGGTGCGCAATTCGGCTGTGAGCTTGACCTCGGGCACGAAACGAACTCCTTGTTGCAGATGTGTCTGAATGACAGATGTGTCGGGCGAAAGCGAGCGTGCCCAGACCAGGAGTTCGATCCACCTCGTCGATCACGGTCGGCACCGACCCTCGCCCAGGCAACCTCGCAACCTTAGCCCATCGTGGGCGAGCCTGTCAGATCCGGGCTTTGCGCTGCTCGAGCCCGACGCCGACGCCTAGCTCTGGCCGCCGAACAGGCTCGTCACGGAGCCGTCCTCGAACACCTCGTGGATCGCTCGCGAGATCAGCGGGGCGATCGAGAGCACGGTGAGCTTCGGGAACCGACGCTCCGGCGGCAGCGGGAGCGTGTTGGTCACGATGACCTCCTCGAACGCCGAGTTCTGCAACCGCTCGATCGCCGGACCGGACAGCACGGGGTGCGTGGCGGCGGCGATCACCTTGGCCGCTCCCCGTGACATCAGTGCGTCGGCGGCCTGGCAGACGGTGCCGGCGGTGTCGATCATGTCGTCGACCAGCAGGCAGACCTTGCCCTCGACGTCACCGACCACCTCGTGCACGGCGACCTTGTTGGCCACGTCCGGGTCGCGGCGCTTGTGGATGATCGCCAGCGAGCTGTTCAGCCGGTCGGTCCACATGTCGGCCAACCGCACCCGACCGGCGTCCGGGGAGACCACCGTCATCTGCTTCGTGTCGTACTTGGCCGTGACGTAGTCCGCCAGCACCGGCAGCGCCCAGAGGTGGTCGACCGGGCCGTCGAAGAAGCCCTGGATCTGCGCGGCGTGCAGGTCGACCGACATCAGCCGGTTGGCGCCGGCGGTCTTGAACAGGTCGGCGATCAGCCGGGCCGAGATCGGCTCGCGACCGCGGTGCTTCTTGTCCTGCCGCGCGTACGGGTAGAAGGGTGCGACCACCGTGATCCGCTTCGCCGAGGCCCGCTTCAAGGCGTCGACCATGATCAGCTGCTCCATCACCCACTCGTTCACCGGCGCCGCGTGGCTCTGGATGACGAAGGCGTCGGAACCGCGGACGGACTCCTCGAAGCGCACGTAGATCTCGGAGTTGGCGTAGTTCAGGGCCCGGGTCGGCACCAGCCCCACACCCATCAGGGAGGCGATCTCGTCGGCGAGCTCTGGGTAGGCCCGCCCCGAGAAGAGCATCAGGTGCTTGTCGTTGGGTTTCTTGACGCCGCTCACCCGTGCTCCTGTCGTTGCTGCCAGCCCTGCCATCGCTGCCTGCCCTGCCGCCGCTGGTGCCGCTGAGGTCGTCATCGACCGTCCGATCCGGTGGTGGCCGACGGGTCGTCGACCGGTGGTGCACTGTCCAGCGCCTGCTGCGCCGCGGCCGCGATCTTCGTACCGGCTCGTTTGCGCAGCACCCACCCGCGGACGTTGCGCTGCTGCCCCCGGGCCACACCGAGGTCACCGGGACCGACGTCGCCGGTGATGGTCGATCCCGCGGCAACGAACGAGCCGGGGCCGACCACGAGCGGTGCGGCGAGGACGGAGTTGCTGCCCACGAAACTGTAGTCACCGACCACGGTGGTGGACTTGGTGACCCCGTCGTAGTTGGCGAAGATCACCCCGGCGCCGATGTTCACGTCGCGACCGATCTCGGCATCGCCGACGTAGGACTGGTGGGGAACCTTCGCCCCTTCGCCGATCTGTGCGTTCTTCGTCTCCACGAAGGTGCCGATCTTGCCCTTGGCTCCCAGTCGGGTGCCGGGCCGCAGCCGCGCGTACGGGCCGACGTCCGCGCCCGGGCCGATCACGCTGAGCTCTCCGTGGGTCCGCACCACGGTGGCGCCCTCCCCCACCTCGACGTCCTTCAGGGTGACCTCGGGTCCGATGGTCGCGCCGGCGCCGACCGAGGTGGCACCCTCCAGCGACGTACCGGGGAGCAACGTGACGTCCGGGGCGAGGTCGACGGAGGCATGCACCCAGGTGGTCGCTGGGTCCTGGATGGTCACGCCGGCGCGCATCCAGCCCTGCAGGATGCGGCGGTTCATCTCCGCGTTCATGGCCGACAGCTGGACCCGGTCGTTGATGCCCTCGGTCTGCCAGTGGTCGTCGATCACGTGACCGGCGACCGCACCGCCGATCGACCGCGCGTACGTCAGCACGTCGGTCAGGTAGAGCTCGCCCTGGTCGTTGTCGCTGGTCAGGCCGCCGAGACCATCGGTCAGCACCACCGAGTCGAAGACGTAGATGCCGGAGTTGATCTCGGTGATGGTCCGGATCTCCTCGTCGGCATCCCGGTGCTCGACGATGCCCGTCACGGCGCCGTCGGCGTCCCTGACGACCCGCCCGTAGCCGGTCGGGTCCGCCACCACCGCGGTCAGCACGGTGACAGCGGCGCGCTGGGACCGGTGATCGGCGACCAGCTCCAGCAACGTCTCGCCGGTCAGCATGGGCACGTCGCCGTAGGTGACGACGATCTCCCGCGGCAGCTGGGGCAGGTCCGAGATGGCAGCCAGACCGCACTGAACCGCGTGCCCGGTGCCGAGCTGCTCCTCCTGGACGGCCGTCCGCACGTGCGGAGCGATCTCGGCCAGGTGCGCTTCGACCTGGTCGCGCTGGTGTCCGACGACGACCACGATCTCCTGCGGCTGGATCTGGGTGGCGGCGGCCAGTGCGTAGCTGAGCATCGGGTGACCCGCCAGCTCGTGCAGCAGCTTCGATCTCGACGACTTCATCCGGGTCCCGCCGCCCGCGGCGAGCACGATCACCGCCGGCGGGGTGGCCGCTGCGTCAGGAGCGCCGGGGTCGACGGAATCGGAGGATTCGGGGGTCTGACCGGACAACAGCACTCCTCTTCCGCGGTGCGGACCTTTCCGCTGGCCCAGGTTACCGGCAGAGTCGTCGCAACGTGCGGCCCCGGCCTCGAGGATCAGCGCCGCTCGAGCCAGGCCAGCACCGCGAGCACCCGCCGGTTGTCGGTGCCGGCGTCGGCCAGATCGACCTTGGCGAAGATGTTGCCGATGTGCTTCTCCACCGCCCCCGGCGACACGACGAGCCGCTGGGCGATGGCCGCGTTGCTGCGGCCCTCCGCCATCAGCGCGAGCACCTCCCGCTCACGCGGGGTCAGCCGCTCCAACGGGTCGGCCCGCCGCTGGACGAGCAGCTGGGCGACCACATCCGGGTCGAGCACGGTGCCGCCGCCGCGGATCGTGGTCAGCGCGTCGGTCAGCACCTCGAGCGAGGCGACCCGGTCCTTGAGCAGGTACCCGACCCCGCCCCGACCGTCGGCCAGCAACGCCTCGGCGTAGCTGGACTCCACGTACGCCGACAGCAGCAGCACCGCCATCTCGGGCACGGCCCGCCGGGCCTCGACCGCCGCACGCAGCCCGTCGTCAGTCATGGTCGGCGGCATCCGGATGTCGACGACGGCCGCGTCCGGTCGGTGCTCCACGGCGGCGGTCAGCACGGACGGCCCGTCGCCGACCGCCGCCACGACGGTGTGCCCGGCCTCGTCCAGCAGCCGCAGCAGACCCTCCCGCAGCAGCACCGAGTCGTCGGCCACCAGAACCCGCATCCGTCTTTTGTACCGCTATCCACGCTCAGCGTGGTTCTTGCTCCACAAGATCTCAGCCCAGGGCAGCCGGGATGGTGGCGGTGATCTGGGTCGGGCCACCGGCCGGCGAGGTGACCGTGAGGGTGCCGTCGACACCGGCCAGCCGGTCGGCCAACCCGGCCAGACCGTGGCCGCGGGACAGTGAGGCCCCACCCTGCCCGTTGTCGGTGACGGCGACCACCACGACGCCGCCGAGGGGATGGATCTCCACGCTGCACCGCGAGGCCCGGCTGTGCTTCTCCATGTTGGTCAGCGCCTCGGCGACGGTGAAGTACGCGGCGTTCTGGGCAGCGTCGGACAGTCGTACGTCGCCGACGTCCACGCTGGTCGGCACGGAGTCGCGGGCGGCGAGGGCGGTGATGGCCGCCTGCAGCCCCAGCTCGGACAGGATCGGCGGAGCGATCCCGCGGGAGAGCTGACGGATCTCACCCAGCGCGTCCTGGGTCTGCTGGTACGCCTCGTCCAGCAGCCGCTGGGCCTGGTCGGGGTCGGTGGCCATCCGTCGCTGGGCGCTGGAGATGTCCATGCCGAGCCGGACCAGACGCTGCTGCGGACCGTCGTGCAGATCACGCTCCAGCCGCCGCAGGGTGCGGGCCTCCTCGTCGCCGGCCGCGCTCCGACTGGTGGTCAGCTCGCTCACCCGGGCCCGCAGGGCGGAGCTCTCGTCGACCAGCAGACCGCGGGCCACCGCGCCGTGCAGCCGGACCAGACCGTGCAGCACCGCCGGTGCGGTCAGGATCATGATCACGCCGAGGGCAGCGTTGACGACCGACTCGGCGAACCGATTCGGGAACCCGAGCAGGTACGCCAGCCCCTGACTGTCGTCGGGCAGGTAGCCGCCCCAGAACCAGTAGAGGACGCCACCGATGCCGCCGAGCACCCAGCTCACCGCCACCGAGAACGAGAAGGTGCTGAGCACGAACGCGATGGGGACGTGGATCAGGTCCCGCCACGACTGCGGGTCCCGGAGCCGCCGAAGCAGTCCGAATCCACCGCTGGTCGGCGGGTAGTGCGTCGGCGGCAGATCGATCCCGGCGTACGCCAGCACGGCCTTGTTCGCCCTCGCCAGCGCCCCGGCGGCCCCGAGACAGCCGACCAGCACGAACAGCCCGACCACGATGACGAGCAGTCCGGCACCGAGGCTGAACAAGGTGACGCAGACGATGAAGGCCGCCAGGTTGACGAAGAAGAGCCCCGTCAGCGCCGCCAGGTTGCGCCCCGCGTTGCGCACCATCAGCGGCGTCGGGTCGTCGTGGGTCGCGGGTCCATGGTCGAGGTCGGCTCCAGGCGGGGGCTCGTACAGGAACTCCGGGGCGGCGTGGTCGCTGTAGACGACCGCGGGAACGTACGCAGAGGTCACATCGTACGAGGGGGTGGGATCGCTCATGCCTCTACGCTCGCGGGAATCGCCTCGGCGTGCGATCAGGCTATCCGGCGGATCGAGGGTGGGGATATCCCCACCGCCGCCAGGTGTGCCGCTCCCCGGGAAGGAGTCGAACCTTCGTCGCTAGTCCTGATTCAAAGTCAGGCGGGCCCTGCCGGCAGACCAACCGGGGATCGTCCGACGCCTGGTGGCGGCGTCATGGCGGGGACCAGCGTACCGATCGGCGAGACTGGTGCGATGGCTGCCAGCTCGCGTGACCCCAGCAGCGCCGGCAAAGCGGCGGAACCGACCCGCGCCCGGCGACCGGGCCGGGTGCGGATGCGGGGCACGGAACGTCGCGAGCAGCTGATCGAGGTCGCCCGTCGGCTGTTCGCCGAGAAGGGCTTCGAGGGCACGTCGGTGGAGGAGATCGCGGCCAGCGCCGAGGTCAGCAAGCCCGTCGTGTACGAGCACTTCGGCGGCAAGGAGGGCCTGTACGCGGTGGTGGTCGACCGCGAGGTCGGGTACCTGCTGACCACGATCGAGAGCGCCCTGGCCGACGCCTCCCGATCGCGCGAGCTGGTCGAACAGGCGGCGCTGGCCCTCCTCGACTACGTGGAGACCCACACCGACGGTTTCCGGATCCTGGTCCGTGACTCCTCGGTGGCGAGCTCCTCGGGGTCCTTCGCGAGTCTGCTCAGCGACATCGCCTCCCAGGTGGAGGGACTGCTGGTGACGGAGTTCAAGCGGCACGGGCTGGACGCGAAGACCGCACCGATGTACTCCCAGATGCTGGTGGGCATGATCGCCCTGACCGGCCAGTGGTGGCTGAGCACGCGCAAGCCGAAGAAGTCGGAGGTCGCGGCCCACCTGGTGAACCTGGCCTGGAACGGTCTGGCCCATCTCGACCCGAAGCCTCGGTTGGTGACCGAGGACTGAGGTCCGTACGACACCGTTTGCGTCCTCCCCAGACGGTGGCTTACGCTTCTTCTAGAACGATTCAGTAACCAACCCAGAACGAGTTCCGATGTCTCAGACCCTGTCCCCGACCCGCCCCACGATCCCGCTGGCCGGCGGGACCGCAGCCACCGCCGTGATCGTCATGTTCGCGGTCAACGGGATGCTCCTCGGCGGGTACGGCGGCAGCCTGCCTTCGTTGCGCGAGCGGTTGGACCTGGACGCGACCCAGATCGCGATCATGCTGTTCTGCGGCGGAGTCGCCGGCATCATCTCGATGCAGATCGGTGGTCGGCTGGCCGATGCGATCGGGGCGCGCCGGGTCATCTTCGCCGGACTGCCGATCCTGATCGCCGCGTCCCTGGTGCTGGCCTTCGCCCCCGTCTATCCGGTGGCGATCCTGGCGGCCGCGCTGTTCGGCCTCGGCAACGGCGCCATGGACGTCGCGATGAACGCGCTCGGCGTCCAGGTCGAAGCCGCCCGCCGCAAGCCGATCATGAGCCGCTTCCATGCCTTCTTCTCGGTCGGCAACTTCATCGGTGCCGGCACCGTGCTGCTGATGGCTCTCGCCCTCGGCATCACCGGTGCGGGCATCGTGGCTCCGCTGATGGTGACGCTGGCCGTCGTCGCGGCGATCGTGTTGGTCGTCCTGCTCCGGATCTCACCCGAGGCCGCGGTGATCAGTCACTCCGCCGACGGGGTGAAGACCAAGATCCCCACCATGGCCTGGGTGCTGGGCGCGATGGCGCTCGCCTTCGGTCTGTCGGAGGGTACGGCCGTCGACTGGTCCTCCTTGCACGTCACCGACGTCGCCGGTGTGGACCCCACCGTCGGCGCCCTCGGTCTGATCGCCGTCAGCGGCTTCATGGTGGTCATCCGCCTGCTGGGCGACGGTCTGGTCGCCCGCTTCGGTCGCCGCAACGTGGTCCGCTTCGGCGGTGTCTGCGCCGCCCTCGGCTACGCCATGGTGACCCTGGTCGGCACCCTGCCGCTGCTGGTGGCCGGCTGGGCCCTGGTCGGCTTCGGGGTCGGCATGATCGCGCCGCAGGTGTACGCGGTCGCCGGCCACCTCGGCGGCGGTCGGGTGCTGGCCGTCGTCGTCACCTTCGGGTACGCCGCGTTCCTGGCCGGCCCGGCCGTGGTCGGCTTCCTGGTCAGCCACCTGGGCATCCAGCACGCCATGGCGATCCCGTCCCTGCTGTGCGTGGGCATCGTGTTCCTGGCCACGACCATGCCGAAGTCGGACGACGACCTGGACGCAGCCCGCGCCGGTCACTGACCGACCGAGAGCCCGCCTCCTACACTGCGGACGTGCCCACCCCCGAGCCGACTGACCCAGCGCGCGCGGTCGATGGCTCACTGCTGCGAGACGAGGTCGACCGGCTGGCCGAGGCCTGGCAGCGGGAGCGGCCCGATCTGGACGTATCCCCCCTGCAGGTGCTGTCCCGGGTGACCCGGCTGGCCCGACACCTGGACAAGGAGCGGAGCGCGGCGTTTGCCGGCTCGGGTCTGGAGTCCTGGGAGTTCGACGTGCTGGCCGCCCTGCGACGGGCCGGACCCGCCCACCGGCTCTCCCCCGGTCAGCTGCTGAAGGAGACCATGGTCACCTCCGGCACGATGACCAACCGCGTCGACCGTCTCGCCGCCCGGGGTCTGGTCACCCGCGACCCGAACCCCGACGACCGGCGCGCCGTCCTGGTGGGGCTCACCGACGACGGGCGGCACGCTGTGGACACCGCCTTCGCCGACCTGATGGCGGCCGAGCAGCGGATCCTGGCGGATCTGGCGCCCGACCACCGGCAGGCACTGACCGTTGCGCTGCGGGAGCTGCTGGCCCCGTACGGCGATCTTTAGGAGCAAGAACCACCACTGGTGTGGATAGCGGCACAAAAGGCTGTGGGCGGGAGGGGACCTCAGGCGATCAGGCGGGCACCGGGGACCGGACCGGTGGCCCGCCGGGCGGTCCGGACCACGCCGTCGGCGGTCAGGGCCACACACAGGTCGATCGCGGACGCCTCCGACTTCGCCAGGAACGCGCACGTCGGTCCCGACCCCGACACGATCGCTCCCAGGGCGCCGTACTCGAGTCCGGTCTCCAGGGTCCGGCGCAGCTGGGGCTGCAGGTGCAGCGCCGGTTCCTGCAGGTCGTTGACCAGCGCCCGACCCAACCGGACCGCGTCGCCGGACCGCAGCGCGACCATCAGCTCGTCCGGCACCTCGGGCTCCGGCGCGTCGGGGCGCAGCTCGTCGTACGTCCGGTAGACCGCCGGCGTGGACAGACCGGTCCGGCCGAATCCCAGGACCCAGTGGTACGAGCCGCGGCCCAACACCGGCGCCACCTGCTCCCCGCGGCCGCTGCCCAGGGCCGTACCGCCGAGCAGCGCGAACGGCACGTCGCTGCCGAGCACGGCGGCCAGCGAGAGCATCTGGTCCAGCGAGACGTCCAGGGCCCACAGGTCCGCGCAGGCGAGGAGGGCCGCCGCCCCGTTGGACGAGCCGCCGGCCAGCCCGCCTGCGACCGGGATGGCCTTGTGGATCGACAGCACCACGCCGAGCGGCTGGCCCTCGCCGTAGCGGTCGGCCAACAGCCGGGCCGCCCGGACGGCCAGGTTGCGGTCGTCGGTCGGCACGTCGTCAGCACCCTCGCCGGTGACCGTCACGCTGAACTCACCAGGGTCGCCCCACGCCGCGTGCACCTCGTCGAACAGCGACACCGCCTGGTAGACGGTGGCCAGCGGGTGGAACCCGTCGGTGCGCGGCGCCCCGACGCAGAGGGCCAGATTGATCTTGGCCGGCACCCGTACGCGGACGCCGGCGGGCACGGGTGAGATCGGGGCGGACATCGCTGGAAGGCTAGCGCCCGCCACCAGCGGCGCTCACCGGGGCGGTCAGGCTGACGGGGCCAGCTGCTCGGCGATCCGGGCGAAGGCGATCACGTCGAGCACCTCGCCGCGGGCGGTCGGATCGACCCCGGCCGCTTCCAGCGCGGTCGTGGCCGCGGCCGAGGAGCCGGCCAGTCCCGCCAGGGCGGACCGGAGCATCTTGCGCCGTTGCGCGAAGGCCGCATCGACCACCGCGAACACCTCCGCCCGGCTGGCGGTGGTCTCCGGGGTCGGGCGCCGCACGATCGACACCAGCCCGGAGTCGACATTGGGCACCGGCCAGAACACGCTTGGCGGCACGGTGCCGACGCGGGTGGTCTCGGCGTACCAGGACATCTTCACCGAGGGGATGCCGTACGTCTTCGACCCCGGTCCGGCGGCCAGCCGGTCGGCGACCTCGGCCTGGACCATGACCAGTCCGTGGTGCCAGCCCGGGAAGGTCGCGAGCAGGTGCAGCAGCACCGGGACCGAGACGTTGTAGGGCAGGTTGGCCACCACCCGGGTGGGCTCGTAGGGCAGCGTGATGATCTTGAGGGCGTCGGCCTCGACGACACTGAGCGCGTCGACGCGTCCGGGAGCGAACTCGGCCACCGTGGCGGGGAGAGCGCCGGCGAGCAGCGGATCGATCTCCACCGCCACGACGTGAGCCGCGGCCTCGAGCAGCCCGAGGGTCAAGGACCCGAGCCCGGGACCGACCTCGAGCACCACGTCATCGGGTTGCACGCCGGCGACGGAGACGATCCGGCGGACGGTGTTCCCGTCGGTGACGAAGTTCTGTCCGCGCTGCTTGGTCGGGCGCAGGTCGAGGCCGGTCGCGAGCCGGCGGACGGCACTCGCCGACAGCAGCCCGACCCGGAAGTTCTCGCTCAGCGCAGGCCGAGCTTGGAGGTGCAACCCGGCCACTGGCCCCAACCGGCACGGGCCTGGAGCTTCTTGGCGACGGCGATCTGGGTCTCACGGCTGGCCTGGTGCGGCAGCCCGCTGCCACCCATCGCACGCCAGGTGGAGGCGGTGAACTGCAGGCCGCCGTAGAAGCCGTTGCCCGTGTTGATGGACCAGTTGCCTCCGGACTCGCACTGGGCGAGCCGGTCCCAGACCGAGTTCCCGCTGGTGCTGCCGCCGGAGCTCGCGACCGCGTCCTGCTTGGTGCCCACCAGCACCACCTTGTCGGTGGCCTTGCGGGTGATCTTGGAGGACTTCTTGGTCTGCTTCACCGTCTTGCCGTCGTGGCGGACCACGGTGTAGACGACGGTGCGCTGCCCGCTCTTGCCCTCGGTGTCGACCTTGGTCTTGCCCTTGTCGAGGCTGTCGGTGTTCTTGTAGACGGTGTCGTAGGCGACCTTCGTCTTCTTGGTCACCGTCTTGACGTCGACCTTGGTGACCGAGAACTCCAGACCGTCCTTCAGCTTCGTGGACTCCTTGGTGCTGACCTTGTCGTCGGAGTCGACGGCGATCCCGGCCTCGGTCAACGCCTGTCCGACGGTGAGCGCGGTGGTCTCGATCTTCTTGTCCTTGCCCGCGGCCTCGATCGTGATGGTCTTGGCGGTGTTCACCGTCAGGTTCAGACCCTCGCGGCCGATGCCGGCGCTGCGGCTGGTGGACAGGTCCGCACCGGCCGTGTCGAGCTGCAGGCTCTGCAGCGCCTGGTCGACGTTGGTCGCGGTGGTCCAGAAGGTCTTCTGCTGACCGTCGACGGTCGCGGTCACCTGACGGCCGTACTGCACGGCGATCTTGGTGCCGTCGACCACCGAGGCGTCGAGCGAGGGAGCGACGACGTCGTGCGCCCCGAGGGTGATCCCCTGGCCGGCGAGCACGTCGCCCACCGTGCGGTTCATCGTGGTGACCTCGCTGGTCTGACCGTCGACCGCCAGGGTCACGTCGTTGTTCAAGGCCGCGTAGGCGAAGGTCGTGCCGGCGACGGCGAGGGCGGTGGCACCAGCCGCGACGACGGGGATGATCTTGCGCACGTGAGCTCCCTGGTCCGGATCAGGTAACGCCCGGACGATCGATGTCAGAGGTCGGCGAGCGCTATATCACGGCCGCCGGTCACGGAAGCATAACGGCCCGACCCACACGTGCCAAAATCATCACGAAATGGGGTGTGACCTGCGTCTCCAGTGACCTCGATGGACCAATTCGTCCGTCGACCGACGTTCTCGCCGTGACCTTGTCCTCGACCCGTCCGGAGCCCCGAGACTGATCACACCGACGAGCTCCTGATCGTCGGGAACCCCGTACGCCGCGGCGACCGCACCGATCCGCTCCGGGGGCACGCCGAAGAAGCAGGCTCCCAGACCCTCGTCGACGGCGGCGTACAGCATCGCCAGCACCGCCATGCCGGCATCCACGTGCCAGTAGGGGGCCGTCCACCGTGCCGGGTCGCGATCGGTCCAGCCCTTGTCCGGCTCGGCGTAGCGATCGAGGTAGGCGCCCGGAGCGGTCCAGACCAGCACGAGCACCGGGGCCGTCCGCATCCCGGCGAGCCAGCGGTCGGGCTCGCCGGTCGGATCGGTGGTGACCGTCCAGTAGTGCCCGACGTCGGCGCCCTCGAGAACCAGCAGACTCACGCCCTGGGTGAACCCCGCCGACGGGACTCGCAGCCCGGCCTCCAGGACACGGTCGAGCGCGTCGGCGGCGACGGGCACCGACGGGTCGTAGCGACGCACCATCCGACGCCGCCGGCGGACCTCCGCGAGCTCCACGGCTAGTCCCCCCAACGGCCGCCGAACGCGTCGTACGCGTTCTGCTCCAGCGCCCGACAGACCTCGCCGAGATCCCGATCCAGGATCTCGGCCAGGAACCGGGCGGTGTGCGGGATCAGGTACGAGGCGTTCGAGCGCCCTCGGAACGGCACCGGGGTCAGGTAGGGCGCGTCGGTCTCGGTCAGGATCTTGTCCAGCGGGGTGATCCGGAGCGCCTCGCGGAGGTGCTCGTTCGGCTTGAAGGTGACCGGTCCGGCGTACGAGAGCCAGGCCCCGCGGTCCAGGCAGGCTCGGGCGAAGTCGGCGTCACCGGAGAAGCAGTGCATCACCACCCGCTCCGGCACCCCCTCGGCGTCCAGCACGTCGAGGACGTCGGCATGGGCATCCCGATCGTGGATGACCAACGTCTTGCCGGTGGCGTGGGCCAGTCCGATGTGCCAGGCGAACGCCTCCCGCTGGATCCGGTGCCCCTCCTCGTCACGGGTCCGGAAGTGGTCGAGCCCTGTCTCGCCGACCGCCCGGACCCGGGGGTGGCTGGCCAACCGCTCGATCTCGGCCAACGCCCGCGGCAGCTCGTCGGGGGGCAGCCGCGCGGCGTCGTTGGGGTGGATGGCCACGCCCGCGATGACACTGTCCCAGCGTTCGGCGGCGTCCACCGCGAACCGGGCTCCGGCCAGATCGCAGCCGATCTGCACGATCTTGGTGATGCCGACGGCGGCGGCCTTCTCGATGGCCTCGGCCGGATCGAGCCCGCTGACCTCCTGCGCAGTGTCCAGGTGGCAGTGCGAATCCACCACGGGGTGCGGCAGCGGGTCGGGCAGGGGCGGCAGACTCACCCGGTCACTCTGGCAGACGAGAAAAATCGCCCTCGCGTTCCACCTGCTCCGCGGAGCCGCCGCCGGGGGTCGCCGATGGGCGCTTGATTCTGCTCAGCGGCTACCGAGAGCCGCGTCGTAGAGCGCGTTCTTCCGGACGCCGGTGGCCGCGGCGACGTCGGCCACCGCCTCCTTCAGCCGTACGCCCTCGGACACCAGCCCCTGCACCCGCTCCACCGCACGGGCGAGCTCGTCGCCCAGGTCCACGACCGCGCCGCCGATCACGATCGTCACCTCACCACGGACACCGCCGGTCGCCCAGTCCGCCAGCTCGCCCAGGCCGCCACGGATGATCTCCTCGTACCGCTTGGTCAGCTCCCGGCAGACCACGCCCGGGCGGTCCGCGCCCAGCACCTCGGCGGCCGCGGCCAGCATCTCGGCCGTCCGGTGGGGCGCCTCGAAGAACACCATCGTCCGGGCCTCGCGGGACAGCTCGGCCAGCCGCCGGCTGCGCTCACCGGCCTTGCGAGGAAGGAACCCCTCGAAGCAGAACCGGTCGACCGGCAGACCTGAGACCGCCAGCGCGGTCAGCACCGCCGAGGGGCCGGGGACGGCCGTCACCCGGATCCCGGTCTCGATCGCGGCGACCACGATCCGGTAGCCGGGATCCGACACCGACGGCATCCCGGCGTCGGTGGCCACCACCACGGTCGCGCCGTCGAGCATCGCGGTGACCAGCTCGGGTGTCCGCGCCGCCTCGTTGCCCTCGAAGTAGGACACCACCCGCGCGGTGGTGGTCACCCCCAACCGCGCCAGCAGCGTCCGCAGCCGGCGGGTGTCCTCCGCGGCGATCACGTCGGCACCGGTCAGAGCCTCGATCAGGCCCGGGCTGGCGTCGGAGGAGTCGCCGATCGGCGTGCCGGCCAGCACCAACGTCCCCGACTGTGTTGTCCTCACTCGTTGCTCACTGCGCTCCACAGACTCCGCCTTCCCTTCTCACTCGCAAACGAAAAGCGTGTTTGCTCCTTCGTCAGTCCAGACGGAGTCCGTCGCTCCGCTCACGGCCACTCGCGAGGTGTGGTCGTCCTCACTCGTTTCCCACCGCTCCACAGACTCCGCCTTCCCTTCTCACTCGCAAACGAAAAGCGTGTTTGCTCCTTCGTCAGTCCAGACGGAGTCCCTCGCTCCGCTCACGGCCACTCGCGAGGTGTGGTCGTCCTCACTCGTTTCCCACCGCTCCACAGACTCCGCCTTCCCTTCTCACTCGCAAACGAAAGGCGTGTTTGCTCCTTCGTCAGTCCAGACGGAGTCCGTCGCTCCGCTCACGGCCACTCGCGAGGTGTGGTCGTCCTCACTCGTTTCCCACCGCTCCACAGACTCCGCCTTCCCTTCTCACTCGCAAACGAAAAGCGTGTTTGCTCCTTCGTCAGTCCAGACGGAGTCCGTCGCTCCGCTCACGGCCACTCGCGAGGTGTGTTCGGTGCTCGCTGGCGCTCACACCTCACCTACATACACTCTCTCGCGTGAGTGTGCTCGCCCCGCCCGAGGACGTCGCGTCCCCGGAGGGGGCCGACGCGCCGCCGCCACCCCCGCGGCCACCCTCGACCCTGGAGCGGCTGCGGGTCCCGCCGCTGACCGATCGCCTGGCCGGTTGGCTGGTCACCATCGCCGTCACCGCCATCGCCTTCGCGCTGCGGGTGGTGCATCTCGGCCGACCCAACGCCCTGATCTTCGACGAGACCTACTACGCCAAAGACGCCTACTCGCTGCTGCGGTTCGGCTACGAGCGGTCCTGGCCCCACGACGCGAACGCCAAGATCATCGCCGGGAACCCGGACGTGATGAACAACGCCTCGTCGTTCATCGTGCACCCGCAGCTCGGCAAGTGGCTGATCGCGGCGGGCGAGCACTTCTTCGGGATGACCTCGGTCGGCTGGCGCGTCGGTCCGCTGATCATCGGCACGCTGCTGGTGCTGGTGCTGACCCGACTGGTCCGGCGTGTCTCCCGGTCCACCCTGATCGGCGGCATCGCCGGTCTGCTGCTCGCCTTCGACGGACTTGCCTACGTGATGTCCCGGGTGGCGCTGCTGGACATCTTCCTGGCCTTCTTCCTGGTTGCGGCCGTGGCCTGCCTGGCCGCCGACCGGGACTGGTTCCGCAACCGGCTGGCCGCGCACCTGGAGCAACACGACCTGTCCGATCTGGGCGGGCGGTTCGGTCCGGCGTTGATCGTGCGACCGTGGCGGATCGCGGCCGGTCTGTGCTTCGGGCTGGCGCTCGGCAGCAAGTGGAACGCCCTCTACGTGCTCGCCGCCTTCGCCCTGCTCAGTCTCGCCTGGGACATCGGCGCTCGCAGGCTCGCCGGCGCCGGGACCAGGGCGTACACCGGGATCCTGCGGGACGGCATCCCCGCCTTCGTGTCGCTGGTGCTGCTGGCCGCGGTCGTCTACCTGAGCACCTGGGTCAGCTGGCTCGCCAGCACCGGTGGGTACGACCGCGACTGGGGCGCCACCCACCCGGAAGCGTGGACGACCCGTTTCCTGGGCGCTCCGCTGGCCTCGCTGATCCAGTACCACCGCGACATCTGGGGCTTCCACACCGGCGACTACATCAACCACGCCACCCATTCCTACGACGCCAAGCCGATCGGCTGGCTGCTCATCGTCCGACCGCTGTCGATGCACTACCAAGGTGACATCGCGGTCGGCACGAACGGCTGCTCCGGTCCCGACACCTGTGTCAGCGCGGTGCTGGCGATCGGGACACCGGCGCTGTGGTGGGCCGGTGCGATCGCCTTGATCGCCGCGGTGATCTTGTGGGTCGGGGCCCGGGACTGGCGATTCGGCATCCCGGTTGTCGGGGTGCTCAGCGTCTGGTTGCCGTGGTTCTCCTACGACACCCGCCCGGTCTTCTACTTCTATGCGATCGCGCTCGTCCCCTTCACCGCGATGGCCGTGGCCCTGTGCCTCGGCCGGCTGATCGGCGACGCCCGGGGCGGTGATCGGCGGATGCTCGGGGGTGTGCTCGCGGGAGCCTTCGTCGCCCTGGTCGCCGCGAACTTCGCCTGGCTGTATCCGATCCTGTCCGGGGAGCCGATCACGTACGCGCAGTGGCGGGCGCGAATGTGGTTCCGCTCCTGGATCTGACCCTCCGATTCGCGGTCGAGGGGTCCTCCCGGGCTAGAGTCTCGCGTTAGGTAGTACCCCTATCGATCTCGTACGACCCCTGCGGTGGTCATCCACCGGCGACGACGACACGAAGGAGGCCTGGCTCCGCTATGGGTGTGTATGTGGCGCGCCGGCTCTTCAACTACGCCATCTTGCTGTTCGTGGCGATCAGCCTCACCTACCTCCTCGCCGCCACCCAGCTCAACCCGCGCGCGCTCTACGAGGTTCGCAACCCGCCGCTGGATCCCGTGATCGTCGAGCAGAGCCTGCTGGCCAAGAACCTCAGCGACCAGGTGCCGTTGCTGCAGCGTTACTGGATCTGGCTGACCGACATCGTGCTGCACTGGGACTGGGGGGAGTCCCCGACCGGCGGTAGCGTCAACGAGGAGGTGAGTCGGCGCATCTGGGTGAGTCTGCGGCTGATCACCATCGGCTCGCTGGTGGGCATCGCCGTCGGTGTGGTGATCGGCGCCTGGACCGCCACGCGGCAGTACAAGCCGTCCGACCGGTTCTTCACGGCCACGTCGCTGTTCCTGCTCTCGGTGCCGTCGTTCGTGATCGCGAGCGTGCTGCAGGTGTGGGCCACCGACGTCAACAACGCGTCCGGGTTGCGGATCTTCGAGTTCGTCGGCGAAACCGGTGAGGCGGGTGCCTATCCTGGCGCGTGGCTGGTGGACCGGATGCAGCACCTGCTGCTGCCCACCATCGTGCTGATTCTGCTGAACGCCGCGTTCTTCAGCCGCATCCAGCGCAACCTGATGCTGGACTCTCTGGGCTCGGACTTCGTCCGCACCGCCCGGGCGAAGGGTCTCCGGCGATCGCGGGCCGTGATGAAGCACGCGCTGCGCACCTCGTTGATCCCGACCGGAACCTACTTCGCCTTCAGCGTCGCCGCCTTGTTCACCGGCGCCACCTTCATGGAGATCATCTTCTCCTTCCACGGCATGGGTGAGTACGGCGTCACCACCATCCTCGGTCAGGACGTCAACGGCGCAGTTGCCGTGGCCGCGTTCAGCGGCGCCTGCGTCCTGGTCGGCGCGATCTTGGCCGACGTCATGGTGGCTGTCCTCGACCCCCGCGTACGGCTGAGCTAGGAGACGTCGATGACAGAGAGCTCAGCTCATGACGGATAGTCGTGCCGAGGTCGCCCTCGAGCTGGACGGCGACCAGCTCACGCCGATCGAGCCTGGGCCCGGCGAGAAGCGCATCACCCGTCGGCGGCTGATCTGGCGACGGTTCCTGCGGAACAAGACCGCCGTGATCGGAGCCGTGGTCATCCTGCTGCTGATCATCCTGGCCTTGATCGGTCCGTACATCAGCCCATACGCCTACGACGAGATCGACCGCCGGGCCTACCTCAAGCCGCCGAGCGACACGCACCCGCTCGGCACCACCCAGAGCGGCCGCGACATGCTCGCCCTGACCCTGCGCGGGCTGCGAAAGTCCCTGCTCATCGGCTTCCTGGTGGCGATCATCTCCACCTCGGTGGCTGCCCTCGTCGGGTCGTTCGCCGCCTACTACGGCGGTTGGTTCGAGCGGATCGCGCTGTGGGTGATCGACCTGCTCCTGGTGATCCCCGCTTTCCTGCTCATCGCCCTGCTCACCACCGGTGGCCCGAAGGGCCCGTACTCCTGGTTGCTGCTGGTGCTGCTGCTGGCCGCGTTCTCCTGGGTGTTGTCGGCCCGTGTGGTCCGCAGCCTCTCGATGTCGATCAAGGAGCGCGAGTACGTCCAGGCGGCCAAGTTCATGGGACTCTCCGGACCCAAGACCATCGTCCGGCACCTGCTCCCCAACATCTCCTCGCTGCTGATCATCGACGCCACGCTGAACGTGGGGGCTGCGATCCTGGCCGAGACCGGGCTGTCGTTCTTCGGCTTCGGTGTCCAAGCGCCGGATACCTCCCTGGGCACGTTGCTCGGCGAGGGCGCCCGGCAGATCAACAGCTTTCCCTGGCTGTTCACCGGCCCGGCGGTGGTCGTTGTGGTGCTCGTGCTCAGCGTGAACGCCGTCGGTGACGGCCTGCGCGACGCCCTCGACCCGAACTCCCAGTCCGGAGGTAGTGCCCGATGAGCGTGACCACCACCCCCGGCAGCAAGGTCCGTCGCACCACCTCCGGCACCGTGCTGGAGGTGCGCGACCTGCACGTCACGTTCCCGTCCGAGGCCGGACCGGTGCGGGCCGTGCGCGGTCTGGACTTCACGCCTGGCCGCCGGCGAGACGATGGCGATCGTCGGGGAGTCCGGCTCCGGCAAGTCGGTCACCTCGCTGGCGATCATGGGACTGCACCCGGAGGCGGCGAAGATCACCGGCTCGATCAAGCTGCACGGCGACGAGCTGCTGGGCCGCGGCGACGAGGCCATGTCCCGGCTGCGCGGCGAAGAGCTCGCGATGATCTTCCAGGACCCGCTGTCGGCGCTCACCCCCGTGTACACGATCGGTGACCAGATCGTCGAGACCATGCAGGTGCACCACTCGATCTCCCGGGCCGATGCCCTGAACCGGGCCGTCGAGCTGCTGGACCTGGTCGGCATCCCCAACCCTCGGCTTCGGGTGAAGTCCTTTCCACACGAGTTCTCCGGGGGTATGCGGCAGCGGGCCATGATCGCCATGGCCATCGCGAACGACCCCGACGTGATCATCGCCGACGAGCCGACCACGGCGCTGGACGTGACCATCCAGGCACAGGTCCTGGAGGTGCTCAAGAAGGCGCAGCAGGAGACCGGCGCCGCGGTGATCATGATCACCCACGACCTCGGCGTGGTGGCCGGCATCGCGGATCGGGTCACGGTCATGTACGCCGGTCGTCCGGTCGAGCAGGGCACGGTCGACGAGATCTTCAGCAGCCCGCGGATGCCGTACACGATCGGCCTGCTGGGCGCCGTCCCCCGGCTCGACGCCCAGGACAAGGAGGCGTTGGCCACGTTGGACGGGAACCCGCCCTCGGTGGTCAACCTGCCGCCCGGCTGCCCGTTCGAGCCGCGGTGCCCGATGTCGACACCGGCCTGCACGACCGACGAGCCGCCGCTGGCGCCCACCGACCAGGCGGGGCACTCGGCCGCGTGCATCTACTCGGCCCGGATCGCCAAGGAGGAGCTGGACTACGCCGACATCTTCCCGGTGCCGGAGATCCCCGCCTCGCCGATCGAGCGCATTCCCCGCGATCAGCGCCAGACCGTGCTCCAGCTGGACGACATGAAGCGTCACTACCCGCTGATGAAGGGAGCCGTGTTCCGTCGCCGGATCGGCACCGTGTACGCCGTCGACGGGATCGACCTGGAGGTCAAGGAGGGCGAGACCCTCGGCCTGGTGGGCGAGTCGGGCTGCGGCAAGAGCACCACGCTGCTGGAGATCTTGAATCTCAGACCGCCGACGGACGGACGGATCGCGGTCCTCGGCCGAGACGTCGGCACGCTTGAGCGTCGGGAGCGCCAGCAGATGCGTCGTGACCTCCAGGTGGTGTTCCAGGACCCGATGGCTTCGCTGGATCCGCGGATGCCGGTGTTCGACCTGATCGCCGAGCCGCTCGGTGTGTTCAAGTACAGCGCCAAGGCCACCGAGACCCGGGTCAACGAGCTGCTGCGCCTGGTCGGGCTGGAGCCGTCGTTCGCCAGCCGCTATCCCCAGCAGTTCTCCGGCGGGCAGCGGCAGCGGATCGGCATCGCCCGAGCCCTCGCCCTGGAGCCGAAGGTGATCGTGCTGGACGAGCCAGTGTCAGCGCTGGACGTCTCCATCCAGGCCGGGGTGATCAACCTGCTGGACGAGCTGAAGGCCAAGCTCAACCTGTCGTACCTGTTCGTCGCCCATGACCTGGCCGTGATCCGGCACATCGCCGACCGGGTTGCTGTGATGTACCTGGGCAAGATCGTCGAGATCGGCGACGTGGACAGCGTCTACGACCACCCCACCCACCCGTATACGCAGGCCCTGCTGTCGGCCATCCCGATCCCGGATCCGGTGAAGGAACGCGGCCGGACGCGGATCCTGCTGACGGGCGATCTGCCCAGCCCGGCGAACCCGCCGTCCGGTTGTCGGTTCCGGACCCGGTGCTTCAAGATCGGCACCCTGACCGAGACGCAGCAGCAGCGCTGTGTGTCGGAGATGCCGGCGCTGTTGCCGGTCGTCGGAGCTGATCACACGTCGGCCTGTCACTACAACGAGGAGCGCGCTGTCGTCTAGGCGTGTGTCACGGCGCCGACGACATCGTTAGGAGGCTGTGACCCCCCAGTTCGTGGAAATCGCTTCACCCACCGTCGTAAGGTCATTTGGTCCCGGGTTCGCCCGGGTGACAACGAACTTCTCTGGAGGAAATGTGAAAGCACGCAAGATCTTGGTGGCACCAGCCATCGCCGGGCTGCTCGTTCTGAGCGCTTGCGGTGGCGGCAGTGGTGACACCGGTGACCAGGGCGGCACCACCGAGTCCATCGCACCGATCAGCTCGCAGGACATCAACAGCAAGGACCGCGGCGAGCTCGCCCAGGGCGGCACCATCCGCCTGGACGTGCCGGACTTCGGCAGCAACTGGAACCCCTACAACGTCGACGGCAACAACAACGACCTGACCCGGGCCCGGACGCCGTTGCTCCCGACGTTCTTCGACTACGACACCAAGGGCAACGCGACCCCGAACCCGAACTTCGTCGTGTCGGCGGAAGAGACCAGCGCCAGCCCGACGACTGTGAACTACAAGCTGAATCCCAAGGCCGTATGGGGTGACGGTTCGCCGGTCGACGGTGACGACATGATCGCCACCTGGAAGGCGAACAACGGCGAGCAGAAGGACTTCAACGTCGCCTCCACCCAGGGCTTCGATCAGATCGCGTCGATCACCACCGGCGCCGACAAGTTCGACGTGACGGTCACCTACAAGGGTGCCTACCCTGACTGGACCCAGCCGTTCAGCGTTCCGGGCGTGGCGAAGGCCGAGAGCGTCAAGGACGCCGCGACGTACAACACCGGCTGGAAGACGCTCAAGAACGACTGGCTCTCCGGACCGTTCAAGGTGGAGAGCTTCGACAACAGCCAGAAGGTGTTGACCGAGGTCCCCAACGACAAGTGGTGGGGGGAGAAGCCCCTGCTGGACAAGATCACCTTCCGGGCCATCTCGCCGGACGCGACGGCAGCCGCCTTCTCCAACAACGAGCTGGACTCCTTCGACATCGGTCCGGATCCCGACGCCTACCAGCGGGTCAAGGGCGTCAGCGACGCTTCCATCCGGCAGGCCGCGGGCCCGAACTTCCGGCACTTCACCTTCAACACCAAGTCGGGCGTCCTGACCGACCAGAAGGTGCGTCAAGCCATCGTGAAGGGCCTGGACCGCGAGGCGATCGGCGCCTCCGACCTGGCCGGCATCGACTGGCCCGTGCAGCCGCTCAACAACAACATCCTGTTGCAGAACCAGGAGGGCTACAAGGACGTCGCCGCCGAGACCGGGATCGACTACGACGTCGAGGGCGCCAAGTCCGACCTGGATGCGCTGGGCTGGACGGCCGGCGCCGACGGCATCCGCGAGA
This sequence comes from uncultured Actinomycetota bacterium, assembly GCA_963696135.1. GTDB lineage: Bacteria > Actinomycetota > Actinomycetes > Propionibacteriales > Propionibacteriaceae > Microlunatus. The sequence continues at coordinate 358,683 of CAVOJH010000021.1, read as the reverse complement.
AGGACGGCAAGAAGCTCGAGGTCAAGTTCTCGCAGCTGAGCGGTGTGGCGGTGTCGGAGAACGAGGCCCTGCAGGCGCAGAACATGCTCAAGGAGATCGGCGTCAAGGTCGACATCGTCGACGTGCCGATCGCCAAGTTCCAGGACGGCTCGCTGCTCTCCAACCACGAGTTCGACATCGTTGCCTTCAGCTGGATCGGGACTCCGTACCCGTTCCAGGGCATCAGCCAGATCTACGGCACCGGCTCCGACAGCAACTACTCGCAGCTGTCCGTACCGGAGATCGATGCGAACGCCAAGGCGCTGGACTCCGAGACCGATGTCGCCAAGCGCATCGACCTCGCCAACGCGACGGCGAAGATCATCTGGGAGAACGTGATGACCCTGCCGCTCTACCAGCGGCCGGAGCTGATCGCGGTGAAGACCAAGCTCGCCAACTACGGCGCGTTCGGTCTGAGCAGCGTGAAGTGGGAGAACGTGGGCTACGAGAAGTAGCCGGCGCCTGCTGCAACCGGACATGAGCCCGAGGGCCGGTGGATCTTCCACCGGCCTTCGGTCGTTCTCCCACCAGACCGGTGCCGCTGAGTCTCCGTTCACGATTACGTAAAATCGAACTGTGACTGCCTCCGATCCACCGCCCGATCCGGCCCAGCTCACCGACCTCGCTGAGCGGGTACGGCGACTGGAGGCGCTGGTGACCGGGCTCCCGTCCGGCGAACCGGATCCGGTCGGTCCGGCCGCCGACACCTTCTGGATCCTCGAGGGGCTCGAGCAGCGCCTCGGCCCAGGAGCGATCGCGTACGCCGGGTCGGTGGTCCGCGACGACGGCCCGGTCCGCTGGCAGCTGACTCACGACAGCGACCAGCTGCTGGAGCTGGACTGGACGGCGCTCGCTTCGCCCCTGAGCGCGCTCGGTCATCCGGCTCGGCTGCGGATCCTCCAGCTGGTCGCCCGCAGCGAGGCCACGACCGCGGCCGACCTGGCCGACACCCCTGGTCTCGGGTCGACGGGTCAGATCTACCACCACCTGCGTCAGCTCGTCGGTGCCGGCTGGCTGCGCGCGACCACCAGGGGCCGGCACGAGGTGCCACCCGAGCGCCTCGTCCCGCTGCTGGTCATCCTGGGCGCCAGCACTCCTTGATCCCCCGGCACTCGCCTCGGCGAGGATGGGCCCATGGATCTGCTCGAGATCGGGATGATCGGTATCGCGGTGATGGTCGCGGTCAACGTCATCGGTCCCAAGATCGGGATCGCCGCGCCGCTGCTCCTGGTGCTGCTGGGCATCGGCATCAGCTTCCTCCCGTTCGTCGCCCCGATCGACATCAAACCGGAGTGGATCCTCGGCGGGATCCTGCCGCCACTGCTCTACTCCTCCGCGGTCAACATGCCGGCGATGGACTTCCGACGCGATCTGCGCACCATCTCGGCCTTCTCGGTGCTGTTGGTGATCGGCTCGGCGGTGGTGATCGGGTACGTGATGAGCCGGCTGATCCCCGACATCGACCTGGCCACCGGGATCGCCCTCGGAGCGATCATCTCGCCGACCGACGCGGTCGCGACCAGCATCGTGAAGCGGGCCGGGGTGGCCCCGCGGTTGGTCACGGTGCTGGAGGGCGAGAGCCTGCTCAACGACGCGTCCGCGTTGGTGCTGCTCCGGTCGGCCACGGCGGCCACCGCGCTGCTGACGGGTTCGGTCGCGGCCGACTTCGTCTGGGCCGTGGTGGTGGCGGTGATCATCGGTCTGGTCATCGGTCGACTCAATCTCCTGGTCCGCGCCCACATCCACCTCCCGACCAGCAACGTGGCGATCTCCCTCGTGGTGCCGTTCTTCGCCTACATCCCGGCCGAGCGTCTCGACGCCTCCGGTCTGGTGGCCGCCGTCGTCGCCGGCCTGGTCACCGGGCATGGCGCACCGAAGTACCTGCGACCTCAGGACCGGATGACCGCCGATGCCGTTTGGCGCACCCTGGAGATGCTGCTGGAGAGCGCGATCTTCTTGTTGATGGGGCTGGAGCTCTACGGGCTCATCGTCGAGGTGCACAATGCCCACGACAGCGTCTGGACAGCGATCCGCCTCGGTCTGCTGGCGGCCGTCCTGGTGATCATCGTGCGGGCACTCTTCGTGGCACCGTCCCTCTGGCTGCTCGCCCGGCGGGGACGGCGCGGCACCGCCATCCGCGACAAGATCACGTCGTTCCAGGACCGGCTCCACGACGGCTCGCTCGCCCCTCGCGTCGCCCGGCCGGGGCGATCGGAGGACGAGGTCGACCAGCACCGGGCCGATCGGACGGCGCGGATCTCGACCAGCCTCACGCGACGGCTGGCCGACATCGACTACCTCGCGGCCCAGGCGTTCGGCTGGCGCGAGGGAGTCGTGTTGGTCTGGGCGGGCATGCGGGGGGCCGTGACGCTGGCCGCCGCCCAGTCGTTGCCGGCCGACACCCCGCAGCGTTCGCTGCTGGTCCTGATCGCCTTCGTGGTGGCGGCGGGCACTCTCATGGTCCAGGGCAGCACCCTGGGCTGGCTCGTCCGGCTCCTCGGACTCACCGGTCGCGACTACGACGCCGATCTCGCCGCCGCCCAGGAGCTCCGGTCCGTGCTGCTGTCCGAGGTGAGCGATCGACTCGCCCGCAATGAGCTCACCAAGATGAACGGAGACCCCTTCGCCCCGACCACTCTGGACTGGGGCCGCAAGGTCATCATGACGATCAGCGTCGATCCCGAAGAGCGGGAGTCCGAGGGTGAGGACCTGCGCTCGGAGCGCGGTGAGCTGCGGCTGGCCGTGATCGAGCTGCAACGCACGCAGCTGCTCGCGATCCGCGACCTCGGGACCTACCCGTCGGCCGTGCTGGAGGAGATGCTCACCCAGCTGGACGCCGACCAGCTCAGCCTGGAGCTGCGGTCGACCAGCTGAACTCCCAGCCACCCTCGTGCCCAAGACCTTGCGCGCAGTCCGTCATTCCGCTTCCTCTTCTCAGTAGCCCGGGAAGACCTTGCGCAGCAGGTCCAGGTCGGCGGCACCGGTGGTCTCGATGCCGGCCGGGGCCCGATCCGTCGCCAGCCGTCCGGCGACCAGTCGGAGCCAAGCCTCCGCGGGCAGCCGGAGAGATCCGTCGCCGCGACCGGACACGTCGTCCAGCAGGACCTCCACCTTCTCCGCCAACCGCAGGGTGAACTGCGACTCCGGCTCGCTGGTGATGACCTGCAGGTCCAGCGTCCGACCGTCGAGCACGTCGGTCTTGCCCAGCCAACCGATGAGGTTCGGTTCGCCGTTCAGCACCACCGCGACGGTGGCGGGATCCAGCACCGCAGCTTCGTCGAAGGCGACGCGGACGTCCCAGGAGTGCAGGACGACCTCGTTCAGCCGCATCCGACCGGCCATGGCCACGGTCAGCGGGAACGGCAGGAAGCCCAGCTCGATGCGAAGGTCGGTCCGCTCGTCATCGGTCAGTCGCTCGTAGCGGTCGACGAGGACGGTGTCGGCGGCGACGAACTCGTCGGCACGCTCCCGGGGGCTCATGGCGTTCCAACGGTCCCAGATGATCTTCGGCTCGGTCGGCTCCCCCGCCTCTCCGAGCGCGCTCTGCAACGTGGCGAGGTTGATCACGGCCCCGCTGCCCAGGTGGCTGAGCACCTGCGACACGTCCCAGTCGCTGGCTCCCGACGGCCGCCGGAGATCCTCCTCGGTGAAGGTGCTCACCAGCGCGACGAGCTGGTCGTGCTCGCGGCGCAGGGCAGCGATGACGTTGTCTGTCTCGGACATCCGGACTCCTCGAGGTGGCGACGGCGATCACCGCCATCCTCGTCCCCCGGCCGCGGGGACGACAAACGCCGCGTCGCTCAGCGGTGGATCAGGTCCAGCCAGTTCTCGGGCACTCGGTCGGCCGGCGCCGGTGAACCCTGGCTCTCGGGCCGGCTGGTCGGCGGGGCCAGCTCGGGACCCTTGATGATCTTCTCGCTGCGGAAGTCCCAGAACCAGCCCTCCCCCGGCTCGAAGCTGGTCATGATCGGGTGGCCAGTGGCCCGGAAGTGCCCAGTGGCGTGCTGGGCGGGTGACGAGTCGCAGCATCCGACGTGCCCGCAGGCCGCACAGCGACGCAGGTGGACCCACCAACCATCGGGGTGCTGCGTACACTCCGCACAGCCCTCACCGCTGGGCGCGACGGTCGGATCGAGGTCTGCTGGGGCGTGCTGGTCGGCCATGGGGCGACCCTACGCCCGGCATCCACCGTGGTGGAGACTGGACGGATGGCGCCGAGCCGGGTCCGGCCGGCAGCACCGTGATCGACGATCTGAGGGAGAATCCGTGCCACCACCGAGCGAGCTCGAGGTTCGACTCCTTGGCTGGTCGGTGCCCAGCGACGTCCGCGAGGCGGTTCAGCATGCCCTGGCGGTCGTGTCCGGCGAGGGTGCGACACTCACCGAGGCGACCGTCGGTGATCACGTGGCCGTCGCCGTCCGGGGCCAACCCGTGGCCCTCTACATCTCCCCGTCCCGGGTCTCGGCCGCCCTGGAACCCGCTGCCGCCGAACGGGCGCACCGCGCCGACTCGGCGATCGGTCTCGACAAGAGCAGCGAGTCGACCTGGATCGTGCACTGCCGGTACGGCCGGCTCGACTCCGCCCGGCTGAACGCGATGACCGCCCTGATGATCACCGCACTCCGTCGGTACGCCCCTCGACCCGAGCCTCGCGCGACGCCGACGAAGCGGCGTCGAGCCCCGGCGCGCGCGACGGCCACGAAGACCCCGGCGGCGAGCAGGCAGAGCGAGGAAGAGCGCCGACGGGCCGTCGACGCCGCTGTTCCGCGGTGTCCGGTGCCCGGCTGCAATCTCCCGATGGTCGGCGGCTCGTGCGGGTTCCACGACTGAGCACGGATTCGCCAGGTGCACCGAGACCGAGTCGGAACGGGGTTTGCCGACGGGCGCAGGCAGCCGCTTGACTGTGGTCATGGATCTTCTTCGTACGACGGGATTCGAGCGGCTGACCACGGCTGACGGCATCGAGGTCTCCGTCGTCGCCGACGACGGCACCTGGACCGAGCTGGAGTTCCGGCTCGCCGCCGGCGTCGCGCTCGACCTCCGGCTCGAGGTGCCGCTCGGGCGGGGTGTCGGCTACTGGCATCCCAGCGCCGGTGCCGATCGCACGCTGGAGGCCGACTGGGCCGGCCAGACATCGACCAGCCTGGTCAGCGGCGCCCCTGTCGGCTGTCTGCACGACGCCGCCGGACGCAGTCTTTTCGCCTGGGCACTGGACGAGCTGGTCGACGAGCTCGAGGTCCGCTACGGGATCTCCGAAGAGCACAAGACCTTTGCCGTCGAGCTGCACGGGCATCCGGCAGAGGTCGAGCGCCGGCTCGGTTTCTTGTCCAGCTCGACGGGCCTCACGCTGGCGGCATCGGTCGCCCGGCTTGCGGACTGGCTCGCCGGACGGCTCGCCGCCGTCCCACTGCCGGTACCGCCGGTGGCCCGCCGCCCGGTGTACTCCACCTGGTACACGTTCACCCAGGACCTGGATCAACAGCGGGTCGCCGCCGAAACCGCGCTGGCGGTCCAGCTCGGCTGCGGCTCGGTGTTCGTCGACGACGGGTGGCAGCGACTCGCCGTCGGTCGCGGCTACGCCGGGTGCGGGGACTGGGTTCCCGACACCGGCAAGTTCGCCGACCTGGCGGCCTTCTCGGCCGACGTCCATGATCAGGGCGCGGGTGTGGTGCTGTGGATCGCTCCACTGCTGCTCGGGCGTGACGCCGAGGCCTTCGCCACCCTCGGCCGATTCGCACCGCACGCGGCCGAGCGCCTTCACTGCCACATCCTGGACCCCCGACACCCGGAGGTCCGCGAGCACCTGGCGACCACCTGCACCCGACTGGTCGTGGACTACGACCTGGATGGGCTCAAGATCGACTTCCTGGACGTGGCCATGGCCTATCGCGGGACGCCGTCCAGCGGCGACATCGACGACGTCGGTGAAGCGATGCAGGCGCTGTTGGCGCTCGTCCGCGTGCGCCTCGCCGACGCCGGCCACGGCGACGCGGCCGTGGAGTTCCGGCAACCGTACGTGAGTCCGGCCATCGGAGCGTACGGGCAGATCCTGCGGGCCAGCGACTGCCCCGCCGACGCCGTGGCCAACCGGCGGAAGACGATCGACGCCCGCCTGCTGGCGGTCGCTCAGGTCGTCCACGGCGACATGCTGATGTGGGGTCCGAGCGGCGGGGCGGAAGCGGTGGCCCAGCAGCTCTACGCCTGCTGGTTCGCGGTACCCCAGATCTCGATGGCTCTGGAGACCCTGACCGACGAGCAGTCCCAGGCGCTGGCCGGGCTGCTGTCCCTCTGGCAGGACCACTCCCCCGTCGTGCTCGATGGCACGTTGGACGTCGCGGGCTCCGAGCGCGCGTACGACCTCGTCCGCGCTGACCGGGTGGATCTCGGCCGGTCGGTGATCGCGCGCTACGCGCCCGTGGTGATCGACCTCGACCTCCCCGGCGACGTGACGATCATGAACGCCACCGCGGAGGACTCGGTGGTGGTCCGGCTGGCCGCGGGCTGGTCGGTGCAGGCCGGTACGACACGCTCGGCCGCGGGGGGCGTCGTCGGCGAGGTCGGCGTTCTCGCCGACGGGCTGCACGACGTACCTGTCCCGCCGTACGGGAGTCTGACGCTGGCCGTCGTCGCCCACTCGTCGTAGAGTCCGCCCATGGCGAGGGCGATCCTGCGCACCTTCCGCGACGTCCGGGGCGGCCAGGTCGACCTCGAGCTCGCCCCCGCCGGTGTGCTGCTCGTGATCGCGTTCGGCGACCCGTACGGGGTGGGTATCGGGGATGGCCCTCTCGTCGCCGCGCCGCACGGGTTCGTCGTCGGATCCCAATCCCGCCACGGTCGCTCGACCCTGGTCGGCACCGCCGAGGGCGTCCAGGTGGACCTTCCCTGGTCGGTCGCCGCAATGATCTTCGGACGCGAGATGACGGACCTCACTGATCGGTCAGTCGGCTTCCCCGAGCTTGCGGGAGGCGCTGGGCTCGCGGAACGGCTGCCCGAGACGGAGGTGAGAGACCGACGACGACTCCTCGCCGGCTGGCTCCGCGCTCGGACCGAGTCGCACGACGCACCGACACCACTGGCCGTACGCGCCCTGCAACGGATCGAGGAGGGGGCACAGTCCGTCGGCGCCCTCGCCGCGGAGCTCGGGTGCAGCCGAGCTCACCTCCACCGGGTCGTACGGAGCTGGACGGGCCAGTCCCCCTCGACCCTGGTGCGCATCTCCCGGCTGCACCACCTCGTCGAGCTCTCCGGGGCGGAGCTGACGTGCCGGTCCCTGGCCGACGCGGCGACGCTGCTGGGTTACGCCGACCACCCGCACCTGTGTCACGAGACCCGGCAGCTCGCCGGCCGGACCCCGACCCAGCTGCTCGGGCGGGACATCGACGCCTCCGACGCGGACCGGGTGACCTGACGACAAGCCAGCGGTATCGCAAGCGTCCTAAGGTCGGCAGCATGACCGATGCCACCGAGACCCTGGGCGCAGCCCGCCACGTGGTCGTCCAGGACTATCCCGACCGCGACATCCCGGATGCGCTGACCCGCGCCGGCTTGCTGGTGACCATCTACGGTGGCCCGGACCCGGCCGACGTGGTGGTCAGCGAGCTTGTCGACGGTGCCGTCGTGCACCGCCAGACCGGACGGCGTCCGGACCGGGCTGATCTGTTGTACGTCTTCCGGCCCCTGGGCGAGATCGACGGCATCCTGACCGAGGCGCTGCGCCTCGGCGTACGCACGATCTGGCGCCAGCCCGACGTCGGTGGCGAACCCGATCCGGATGCCGACGCGTGGCGGACCCAGGTCGAGGCGGCGGGCTTCACCTATCTCGATGCACCCCCGATCAACGACGTGGCGCGGCTGCTAACGTCCGATCGGTGACCTGCCTGATCCTGCTGAACGGCCCTCCGGGGATCGGCAAGTCGACGCTCTCCGCCCTCTACACGGACAGGCATCCCGGCACGCTCAACCTCGACATCGACAGTCTGCATCGTCTGGTCGGCGGTTGGCAGGACCCCGAGAACCGCACCCACGACGTCCTGCGCCCGGTCGCCCTGGCGATGGCGTCGACTCATCTCGGGGGCGGGCGCGACGTGATCCTCCCCCAGTACCTGTCCCGGATCGAGGAGATCGAAGCGTTCGAGACAGTCGCGCACGACCGCGGCGCGGAGTTCCGAGAGATCGTTCTGCTGGACGAGAAGGCGGCGTCCATCGACCGGTTCGATCGCCGTCAGGACGACAGTGCCTGGGGCGTGCACAACCGACGGTTGGTCGAGCTCTGGGGAGGGTCGGTGATGCTGGCCTCCCTGTACGACCAGCTGATGGAGATCCTGCCGCTGCGTCCTGAAGCCGTCGTGGTCCACAGCCAACCCGGGGCGATCGAGGACACGTACGCAGCCGTGATGCAGGGGATCCAGCCGTGGGAGTGAAGAACTTCTTGATCGAAGGGGTCTCCGGTACGGGGAAGACGACGGTCTGCCACGAGCTACGGCGCCGCGGCTACCAGGCCATCAACGGGGACCGAGAACTGGCCTACCAGGGCGATCCCGAGACCGGGGAGCCGACGGACGGTGTGCGGCACGAGAACCACATCTGGCGGGTTGACCGGGTCAAGGCCTTGGTCGCCGATCGGGACGAGAAACTGACCTTCTTCTGCGGGGGTTCGCGGAACTCCGACCAGTTCATCGACCTGTTCGACGAGGTCTTCGTCCTCGAGGTGGACCTGGACACCCTGAACCAGCGTCTCGACGAACGGTCCGGCGACGAGTTCGGTCACTCCGGCGAGCAGCGGGAGATCGTTCTGCAGATGCATCGGACGCGAGAGGGCATGACCTCGGGCGGCACGGTGATCGACGCCACCGCACCGCTGCCCAGCGTCGTCGACGACATCCTCGCTCGCTGCCTGCGGTAGCACCACCGATCCTCAGCTCTTTGCGGGTGCGCCTCCGTTCGCGTCCTTGGTGGCGAGGAAACCGAAGACGACCGACACGACCGCCGACACGAGCGTGAGGATGCCGAGGGGCGAGGGCTGGCGGACGTCCTGCGGATGATGTTCGCCTGCTTCCCGGACCTGCGCTGGACCCTCCACGACACCCTCGTCGAAGACGACAGGGTGATGGGATTCTCCATCTGGACAGGCACCCACGAGGGTGCGTTCATGGGCATCCCGGCGACCGGACGCATCGTCACGATCGAGGCCTGGACCAGCGACCGCTACCGCACTGGTCCCTGGGGATCACCTGACGGGCGGGTCTAGGCTGCCTGGCAGAGCCGGGGACACCGGTCTGGTCAGCGATACCAGGAGCGTGAGTCGGGTGCCAGAAGCTCCCAAGGTCGGCAGCATCCTCTCCTGCACCGTGACCCAGGTCCTGAGCTGGGGATCGAAGGTCCGCTCAGGCGACTACTGGGGAACGGCGCGCGGCACCGGCCCTGCCGTCGGCGATCGCATCCGCGTAGTCGTCGACGAGGTCGACGGCAACCGCTTCAAGGGCTACCGGATGCAGTAGTCGTCGGCATCGAGGTCGACACCTCTGCCGTCACCGAAACGCCTCGACACGATGGCCGCGACCCGCAGGCCGGTTGACGGCGACCGTCCGCCACCCTCAATTGCCAGGGAGGCCGTATCGGAGCAACATGGACGTGCACCAACACAGCCAGCGGGGCTGAGGCTCCGGTGAGCACCAGGAGGTCGGGGAATGGTCGCGATGAAGTGTGTCCTGGGTCAGCCGCGATGAAGTGTGTCCTGGGTCAGCACGACTGGCGTCCCGGGATCAACGTCGAAGGTCAGCCGTACGAGAAGTGCGAGAGATGCGGACACTATCGCTACCCCGACTCCGACGGAGGTCGCTTCGACCGTCACGGCGAGCTCCCGATGGATAATCAGCCAGGAGGAGGACTGTCCGCAGGCGGCAGTTCGATGGGGATGTAGCGCTGCACCGCTGATCTGGAGCGAGCCACCGCGATCTATCGGCGCTGTCTCTTCAGCTGCCACGTCGTCTCCTGGGCTCTACCCAGCCGTAAGGAAGTCCGCCCGGGTTCGTCCGTTCGAAGAGGCCGGGATTGGTACTGCCCCGTCGTACGCAATGCTGCGTATGAACGCGGTGAGAGCGGGTCTTGCGGGGTGGAGCTAAGGGGATTCGAACCCCTGACCTTCTCGTTGCGAACGAGACGCGCTACCAACTGCGCCATAGCCCCTCGGCTGACCTTGGCGGTAGGTCCTCAGGAGAACCAGCCGGGCGGATCAGCCGCAGACTTTACCACCTCAGGCGGAGGCTGCCCGACGCTCGCTGTTCCCGGACTCGTCGTCGGAGACCTCGTCGGCCGTCGTCGGTCCGGCGGGAGGCGCGTCGGCGGTGACCGGGTGCTGCACCGGGGACACGAGGGTCGGGGCCGGACCCGAGAGGTCGATGGTGCGCACGGTTCGTGGGGCCAGCGGCTTGGACACGTACGTCGGCACGGTGATCGGCACGGGATCCCAGAGCACACCGGGCGCCTTGGTCTCCTCAGCGGACTCCTCGACGACCGGGCTGGCGGGAGACGCGGCGGCCTTGACCTTGGCCCGGTTCATGAACACCGTCACCTCGTCGCCACCACGCTGGATGTCGCGGTAGCGGGCGTCGAGGCTCCGCCGCATGCCGGTCACGCTGAAGCGCGAGACACCGAAGAAGAGCACGACCAGTCCGCCGGGGATGGCCGTCGACCACCACGGGATCAGCTCGGCGCCGGCCAGACCTACCACGAGGCTGAGGGCCGCCATCAGCGCGAGCAGCACCCGGCGCCTCCGCAGCGCGGCCACCGTCTCGAGCCGACGCAGGTCAGCCACTGCCGCGCGCCGGGTCAGCGGGGTCGAGACCTCGTAGGTGCCGATCTCGGACAGATCCTGGTCGAGGAGCGGTGCGGTGCCGTGCTGGACGACCCGCATCGACCCGGCGAATCGCTCGGCCGGGTCCTCGGTGTCCACCAGGGCCTCGTCGTCACGCTTGCGGACGAAATGGGGCACGAGATAAGCCAGCCACGCGATCGCAATCGCTCCGAAGATCACACCGGTCGTCCCCACACCCAGACCGTATGGGGCTGGTGTGGTTCGGCTCACCACCCGCGTCGGTGTGTCGCCGAATACAACTCCCTTTCCGCCGCCACCGGTACGGGATTCCGATGCGGCACATGCGCAAGCGCTTCCTTGACATCGAGCAAGCGCTTTCAGCACCATGATCGACATGCAACGACGCGATGCAGACACTCCATCGTCGGAACCGGCCATCGAGTGGGCCGACGACGTCAGACGCGGTCGCCATCCTCAGACGCGGTCCGTCGCGGAGTTCGCGGCGTGGCGAACCTCAGCTGTCGCTCGCCTCGGCGAGCTCTTGGCCGTCTCCACCGAACGAACCGACGGCCGGCTGATCACCGAGGACGAGGGCGAGCGCCGGTTGATCACGCTGGTCACCGACGCCGGTGACATCCCCTGCTGGCTGCTCACCCCGACGATCGACGTGCGACGAGACCTCGCTGTCGTCGCCGTGGCGGGGCACGGCGGTGGCATCGACGATCTCGTTGCTCCGCCAGGCGCCGGGGACTTCCACGGGGGCCTGGCGCACAAGCTCGTCGAGGCCGGCTTCACCGTGCTCTGTCCGGAGATGATCAGCTTCGGTCGACGTCGGACGACGATGCCCGACACCGCGCCGCCGGGCGGGAGCACCTGCCAGGTCGATGGCATGCGCGGTCTGCTCACCGGTCGCCCGGTGCTGGGACGACGGGTGGCCGACACGATGGCTGCGGTCCGCGCCCTCCGCGGGGCAGAGGGAGTCGACCCGACCAAGGTCGCGGTGATCGGTGGATCCGGTGGCGGCGCGGTGGCGCTGATCACCGCCGCTCTCGATGACCAGATCCCGGCGACCGTGGTGGCGGCCTTCCTCAGTTCCTTCGTGGACAGCTTCTGCGGGGTCCCCCACTGCCTCTGCAACGCCGTGCCGGATCTGCTGACCTGGTTCGAGATGGCCGACATCGCCGCCCTGATCGCGCCGCGCAGGTTGATCATCGAGGCCGGCCGGAACGACCCGATCTTCCCGATCAAGGCCACCGAGGCGACGTACGCGGAGCTGGTCGACGTGTGGCAGGGTCTGGGCGCCGAGCAACCCGACCTCGTGATCACCGACGCCGGTCACCAGTTCCGGGCCGACGAGGCGATCGCACTGCTGCGGCGGCACCTTCTCGCCACCCGCTGACTCCCGCCCCTCACGCCGTCGCGATCTTGTTCCAGAACTGATGAGTCAGGCCGCTCGGCGAGGTGACGGATTCGACGGTGAAGCGGTCTTCGAGGCGGGACGATCCGTCCCAGAGGGAGGTGCCCCGCCCGAGGATGATCGGCACGATCACCAGGTGCATGAAGTCGATGAGATCTGCCTCGAGGAACTGGCGCACCGTCGACGGTCCTCCGCCGATCCGGACGTCACCCCCACCGGCGGCCTCCTGAGCCAGCCCGAGAACCTCCTCCGGCGAGCCGTCCACGAAGCGGAAGCTGGTCCCGTTGTCGAAGTCGATCGTCGGGTGCGCGTAGTGACTCAGGACGAAGACCGGGGTGCGGAACGGGGGCTCATCGCCCCACCAGCCCTGCCAGCTGTCATCGGGCCACTCGCCCGCCTGGGGCCCGAACTTGCGCCGCCCCATGATCTCGGCGCCGATCCCCTGGCTCCAGAGACTCGTCAAAGCACGGTCGAGGGTCACCGGGGCGTCGACCCCGTCGACCCCGTGGATGGCGCGCCCGTCGAAGGAGTGGAAGAGCCGCTCAGCACCGCCGATCGGCGTCTCGAGCGTCACCTCCTCGCCGGCGGCGTAGCCGTCAAGGGAGACATTCAGGTTGTGGACACGGGTGCGCGGCATGGAGGAACTCCTTCAGGATCATCGAGACTGCCTACGACGTCGGACCGAGCGATCGGGCCAGACTCATCGCCCTGCGCGCGATTGCCGGGGTCGCGATGTGTCGAACTCCTGTTCGAAGAAGTGTCGATGGCTTGCTCTAACGTGAAGGCATGTCAGCAGCACCGGTGATCGAGGCGGCCGAAGTCGCGCGTGCCGGATGCTGTGGCGCTGCGGCTGCAGGGAACCCTGGACTGGCTGCGCTGGCTGGTCCCGGCCTCTGCCGACACCGGCGATCCGGTGCCGGATGCCGACCGGATCGATCGGATCGCTGTGCTGGAACGGCTGCAAGCCTCGCTGGAGGCGGTCAAGGCCGTGGAGATGGTCGCGTTCGCGACGTCGCAGACCACCGAGCAGCTGACCTTGGGGGTGCATCCGAGGGCGGTCGGGCGGGGCATCGCCGACCAGATCGCGTTGGCCTGCCGGGTCTCACCCTCGGAGGGATCCCGGCGGCTGCACACCGCCCGGGACCTGGTCCTCGACATGCCCCACACCCTGGAGCTGCTGAGCCGCGGCGAGATCAGTGGCTGGACGGTCCGGCTGATCACCGAACAGGTCTCCCACCTCGACCGGGCCACCCGCACCCAGGTCGACCAGGCACTGGTCGCCCACCGACCCGAGACCATGAGCACCAAGGAAGCGGCCGCAACGGCGAAGCGGCTCGCCTACGCCGCTGATCCGGAAGCGGCGATGGCCAGGGCCCGGCAAGCCCGCACCGACCGGCGGGTCACGGTGCGGCCAGCACCGGACACCATGAGTCTGCTGACCGGGCTGCTGCCGGTCGAGCACGGTGTTGCCTTCTCGCCGCCCTCCACGCCGCCGTCACCCAGTCCGAGGCTGATGGTGACACCCGGTCGAAGGGTCAGATCATGGCCGACACCCTTGTCGAACGCCTCACCGGCCAGACCACTGCCCAGGATGTCGGGTTCGAGGTCGGGATCCAGCTCCCGGTGGGTGCGTTGATCGACCCCGCCGATCCGACCGCGGCCGTGATTCCCGGCTGGGGGTGTTGCCGGCCGGGCTGGCGCGGGAGCTGATCGTCAACCACCAGGCCCGGTCCTGGTGGCGGCGGCTGTTCACCCGACCCACCCAGGCTGGTGGACAGATCGTGGTCGACCTGGACCACCGGAGGCGTCGGTTCACCGGTTGGTTGGCTGAGCTGATCCGGTGGCGGGACTGGACCTGCCGGGACCCGTCCTGCGACGCCCCGATCCGCCACCTCGACCATCTCCACCGCCACCACGACGCGGACCCACCACACCGGCCAACGGCCGTGGGGTGTGCGAACGCGGGAACGACGTCCGCGAGCTACCCGGCTGGTCGGTCCGCCTCGCCGACCCCGACACCCACACCTTGATCACGACCACCCCCACCGGCCACCGGTACCGCAGCAACCCACCCGAACCACCCTGACCCCACGGAGGCCGCCGAACTCTGCCCTACAGTGACCGGGTGTCGACGCCGGAGAATCTCACCCCCACCCTCGCCGATCTGCAGGATCTGGGACCGTTCGCGAACACCATCGGGCTGGCGGTCACGGCCGCCTCGCCCGACGAGCTGACCGCATCCTGGACCGTCTCCGACGGCTTGTTGCAGCCGTACGGGTTGCTGCACGGCGGGGTGCACTGCAGCGTGGTCGAGACGCTGGCCAGCATGGCCGCTGCGGTCTGGCTCGGTCCGTCCGGTCAGGTGGTCGGCACCACGAACACGACCGACTTCTTCCGCGCCAGCCGGACCGGCGACCGGCTCACCTCGACCGCTCGGCCGTTGCACCGCGGCCGGTCACGGCAGGTCTGGCGGGTGGAGACGAGCGACGATCAGGGCCGCCTGGTCGCTGCCGGCCAGGTGGGGATCCAGAACCTAGCGTCCTGACCCTCGGCGGTCACGGACCCTGCGGCCGCAGGTGCAGCCAACGCTGCAGGAGACCGCCGGGCACCTCTTCCGCATTGAGGGCGAACACCAGGTGGTCACGCCAGTCGCCGTCGATGTGCAGATACCGCGGCCTCAGCCCCTCCGGCCGGAACCCCAGCTTGGTCACCACCCGCAGGCTCTTGGTGTTCTCCGGCCGGATGGCGATCTCGATCCGGTGCAGTCGCAGCACATCGAAGCAGTAGTCGACGGCCAATGCCACCGCCGTCGGCACGATCCCGCGGCCCGCGACCCGCTGGTCGACCCAGTAGCCGACCTGCCCCCAGGCCGCCGACCCACCCACGATGCCGCTCACCGTGAGCTGCCCCACCAGCTGGGGCGGCCGCCTCGGGTTCTCGGGCAGCAGGAAGATCAACCAGGGCAGCATCCGGCCCTCCTTGGCCTGATGACCGAGCGCGCGGACGAGGGCGCCGTAGCTGCCGGGTCCGGGTTGGGCGCCGGGCGGCAGGGTGGCCTCCCACGGACGCAGCCAGCTCGCGTTCTCTCGGCGCACCCGCTCCCACTCGGCCTGATAGCGGCTCTTCATCGGCGCGAGCTCGATGTCCGCGTACTGCAGAGTCACCGGCCAGCGGTGGCCGGCGCCGAAGCCGCTCCGACCGAGGATCCGGTACTGCTCCCGCCCGGTCAGCCCCATGATCAACGACCCGGCGTCGGGTGGTCGCCGCCCCGCACCTGAGTGACGACGTGCAGCAGCAGCGGCTTCAAGACGTCCATCCCGTCCTTGGCCCCACCACGCGACCCCGGCAGGTTCACGATCAAGGACGCCCCGGCGAGACCGGCCAGCCCGCGGCTGAGCACCGCGGTGGGCACCCCGACCTCCACCCCGTGGGCGGTGATGGCCGCGGCGAGATGCGGGATCTCCTTCTCCAGCAGGGGTCTGGTCTGCTCCGGGGTGTCGTCGCTCGGCGACAGCCCGGTACCGCCGGTGGTGATGATCACGTCATAGCCGTGCGCGACACCGTCCCGCAACGCCCAGCCGACGGCCTTGCCATCGGGCACGATCTGGGGTCCGTCGACGATGAACCCGGTGTCGGTCAGCGCGGTCGCGATGATCGGTCCGGACTGGTCGGCGTAGACCCCGGCGTGCGCACGGGTGGAGACGGTGATCACCAGGGCGGTACCGATGGGCTCGCTCATCTCGACACGTCCGCTGATGTGGAGGCGTCCGCCCGAGTCCAGTCGCCGCTGCGTCCGCCGGCCTTGGCGATCACCCGGACGTCGGTGATCACCGCAAGCTTGTCGATCGCCTTGATCATGTCGATCATGGTCAGGGCGGCGACCGACACCGCGGTCAGGGCCTCCATCTCCACCCCCGTACGGTCGGTGGTCTTCACGGTCGCAGTGATCTCCACTCCGTCGTCGACGACCACTGCCGAGAGTTCCACCCCGCTGATCGACAGCGGATGGCAGAGCGGGATCAGGTCGGGGGTCCGCTTGGCGCCCTGGATGCCGGCGATCCGGGCCACGGCCAGGGCGTCACCCTTGGGCACCGAACCGTCCCGCAGGGCAGCCACGCACGCGGGCGACAGCAGCACCCGACCGGTGGCCGTCGCCGTCCGAGCGGTCACGTCCTTGGCGGAGACGTCGACCATCCGCGCCTCACCGGAGGCGTTCAGGTGGGTCAAGCCGGATGGGGCGTCGCTCCCCGGGACATCGTTCACAGGCCCTCGCTCAACAACCACACCTCGACCTGCTCCCCCGCCGCCACCAGATCGGTCTCCTCGGGCAGCATCACCAGCGCGTTGGCACGGGACAGGTCGCCGACCAGATGGGACCCGTGCCCGCCGGCCAGCGACACCAGCCGGTTGCCGTCGTCGTCGTGGGTGATGATGCCGCGGGCGAGCTGGCGGCGAGCCGAGGTCGAGCTCATCGCGTGCGTGGCCCGAGCCTTGACCGGCGCCCGGGTGTAGGGCGTGACTCCCATCAGCTTCCTGATCACCGGACGCGCGAACGCCTCGAAGGACACGAACGCGCTCACCGGGTTGCCCGGCAGCATGATCATCGGGACCCGGTCGCCGCCGATCAGGCCGAAGCCCTGCGGCTTGCCCGGCTGCATGGCGACCTGGACGAACTCGGTGGCGCCGAGCTCGGGCATCACCGACTTGACGACGTCGTAGTCGCCCTGACTCACCCCGCCGGTGGTGAGGATGAGGTCGGCGCGGACCAGCTGGTCGTTGATCAGCTCGCGCACCCGCTCGGGGTCGTCGCTGACCAGACCCACCCGGAACACCTGGGCGCCCGCCGCCCGCGACGCGGCGGCCAGCAGGTAGGAGTTGGAGTCATAGATCTGGTAGTCGCTCGGCAGCGGCCGGCCGGGATCCACCAGCTCCGAGCCGGTGGCGATCACCGCCACCCGGGGGCGAGGCCGCACCAGCACGGAGTCCCTACCGATGGCGGCCAGCAGACCGACGGCCCGTGGCCCGAGCTGGTCGCCCGGACTGAACACCCGCTGCCCGGCGGCCACATCCTCACCGGTACGCCGGATGTGCTGCCCGACCTCGCTCGGGACGTAGATCTCCACGTCCGCCGCGCCTCGGTCGGTGGACTCGTACGCCACGATGGCGTCGGCACCGGCGGGGATCGGTGCGCCCGTCATGATCTTCATCGCGGTGCCCGGTGACAGCCGGTGCGGTGCGGCCTGACCGGCCGGGACCTCGCCGACGACCGGCAGCCGTACGGGGGCGTCCGGAGAGGCCGTGGCCACGTCCTGGGCGCGGACCGCGTACCCGTCCATCGCGGTGTTGTCGAAGCCGGGCAGGCTGATCGGCGAGACGATCTCCTCACAGCTCGCCAGATCCACCGCGTCCAGCAGCTGCTGGCCGAACGCGGGCAGCTCCTCCACGCAGCTCAACAGGTAGGCGCGGTGGTCCTCCATGGTGCGCAGCCCGTCGGGCCGGGCGGGCGGGGGCAGAGGCAGCGGGTCCCAGGCGGGGCGAACCGGGGCGTCCTCGGACTTCTTGCGGCCGAACAAAGGCATGATCCCCACCCTAGGACGGGTGGGGAGGGCCATCAGGGAGCGCGGTGGGCGCGGGATCTGGTGTCGCCCCGGTCAGAAAGTGACGCCCGGTCAGAAGTCGGGATAGCCGCGCTCACGGGTGAGTTCGCCGACCAGCTCGTAGAGCCGCTGCCAGGCCGGTGAGGAGTACTCGTTCATCTCGGTCAGCAGACCGACCGTGACGTCGTCGGTGCCCGTCCACTCGGCCGCCTGCGCGTGGGCGAGCTCCGCCGGGTAGAGCCGCTCGAGCACGGCCATGCTGAGGCGGGCGAGGTCGACGAGGCGCGGGTCGTCGCGATCCCAGTCGATCGCCCGGTCCATGGCCAGCACGAGCCGGCGGTAGTCCTCATCGGCCATGCAGGTCCGCTTCATCGCCAGGGACGCCTCGAGCATGGAGGGATAGGCGGCCGAGAGCAGGATCCAGCTGTTCCGCTCGATCTCCACCGAGGTCTCGCTGAGACCGATCTCCCGTTCCCACGCCAGGATCTCAGCCACCTCGTCGGGGATGCAGAGGCGCTCAGCGGAGGGCAGCTGGGCGAGATCGGACCGGCGTTGGCGGAGCTCGGCCATCTGAGTCTCCAGCTCCGCGTCGATCTCGCCGATCGCCTCGACGAACTCCGCCGGCTCGGCGGACAGCAGACCCGAGATCCGCGCCAGCGGCACCCCGGCCCGCGCCAGCGTGCTGATCCGCTTGAGGGCGATGACGTCGTCGGCGCGGTACCGCCGGTAGCCGGACCCGTCGCGTGCAGGCTCGGCGAGCAGGCCGAGCTGGTGATAGTGCCGAACGGTCCGGACGCTGACCCCGACGTAGCGGGCGAGCTGGCTAATGGTCAGCACGGTCCTCTTCCACGACGACCCGCTGCGGTGCGGGCGTTGCCGGCGACTCGGCGAAGGTACGCATTCCCTTGCTGATCAACGCGTACGCCATCACGAGCACCCAGGCTGCCAGCAACCAGGTCGCCGCGACCTCCAGGGTGGTGACGGACAGCGCCAGCGCGATCGCGCCCAGCCCGAGCGGCGAGGCGATCAGCGCGAGGGCGTTGAACAGGCCCAGCACGCGACCGCGGACGGACTCGGCGACCTGCTCGGTGAAGAAGACGATGAACACCGGGGACAGCAGCCCGCCGCCGACCCCGACCAGCGCGGAGCCGATCGCCACCGGCCAGACCCCGTGCAACGTGGTGAAGCCGACCATCCCGAGAGTCTGCAGCAGCAACCCACCGACGTAGACGGCCCGCCGCGACCGGGAGGCGATGACCGCGTACAGGATCGCACCGATCATCGATCCGGCCGCGAACGCGGACATGGTGAAGCCGAACCAGGTCGGCTCCCCCAATCCGTTGAAGTGCGCGGGCACCAGCACCCCGAGCAGTGGTGCGACCACGAGGGCGCTGCCGAAGCCGATCACCAGCATCGCCCGCAGTGGCGCACTGCCCCGGATCGTGGCCAGGCCACCGATGTCGGCGGTCCCCGCGGACACGACCTCGGGAGCGGTCAGCGGCAGGAGCAGCATGCAGATCCCGGCCGCCAGCGAGCAGCCGGCCGTCACCCAGACCACCTGGATGGGATCGAGGATCGCCAGCAGCACCCCGGCCAGCGCTGGACCACCGAGGAAGGCCAGGCTGAACACCGCCTGCCGGATCGAGGCGATCTTGTCCAGCGACACCCCACTCGTCCGCGCGACCCGACCCATCAGCGTCTCGCGGGCGGTCATCCCCGGCACGTCGAACAGCGCCCCCAGGATGCCCAGCGCGATGAACCAGCCCAGGTCGAGTCCGAAGACTCGGTCGACCACGGCCAGTCCGGCCACGGAGACGGCACTGCCGAAGTCGGCCAGCACACTCATCCGACGCTGGCCGACCTTGTCGATCAACCAGCCACCGACCACCGCGGCCAGGATGGCCGGCAGTGCCGCCACCGCGGCCACCAGACCGGTGACGGCCGGATCGCCGGTCCGGGTCAGCACCAGCCACGGCAGCACGATGGCGATCGCCGAGTTGCCGAACAGGGAGAACGCCTCGGCCGCGACGAACAGCGGCAACGACGCGCGCGACGTACGACGAGTCGGGGCGGCCGGTTCGGGAGCCAGGTCGTTCATGCCCCCATCGTGAGGGTTGACGCTACGTCAGGGTCAAGTCCCCACTCACGGCCTCGAGGGGTCGATCAGAAACCGATGACGGGGTGTGGCACGTAGGGGTCCTCGAGCCGCTCCGTCTCCGCCGACGTCAGCTCCAGGTCGAGTGAGGCCAGCGCGTCATCCAGGTGGGACTGCCTGCCCAGACCGACGATCGGCGCGGTCACCACCGGGTTGGCCGACACCCAGGCCAGCGCGACCTGAGCCGGGGACACCCCACGCTCCGCTGCCACCTCGGCGACCCGCTCGACGATCACGCGATCGGTCGACTCGTCGTACAAGGTCTTCCCGAAGGTGTCGGTCTCGGACCGGCTGGTCGTCTCGCCCCAAGGCCGGGTCAGCCGACCGCGGGCCAGTGGGCTCCACGGGATGACTCCGATGCCCTGGTCGGCGCAGAGCGGGTACATCTCCCGCTCCTCCTCGCGGTTGAGCAGGTTGTAGTGGTCCTGCATCGTGACGAAGCGGTGCCAGCCGTGGATCCGCTGCAGGTAGAGCGCCTTGGAGAACTGCCAGGCGTACATCGACGAGGCTCCCAGGTGGCGCACCTTGCCGGCGTCGACGAGGTCGCTCAGTGCCTGCAGCGTCTCCTCGATCGGCGTCGTGCGGTCCCAGCGATGGATCTGGTAGAGGTCGATGTGGTCCACCCCGAGTCGCCGCAGGCTGGCATCGCACTCGGCGAAGATCGCCTTGCGCGACAGCCCGGCCCGGTTCGGCCCGTCCCCCATCCGACCATGCACCTTGGTGGCGATGACGAGCTCGTCCCGGTTCCCGTACTCGGCCAGGGCGCGACCGACGATCTCCTCGCTCGACCCGGCGGAGTAGACGTTCGCCGTGTCGAAGAAGTTGATGCCGGCCTCGATCGCCGCCCGGATCAGTGGGCGGCTCTCGTCCTCGGTCAGCGTCCACGGGTGTGGCCCGCGATCGGGTTCGCCGAAGGTCATGCACCCCACGCACAGGGGTGAGACATCCAGTCCGGTGCTGCCCAGCTTCAGGTACTCCATGGGCCCACCGTACGAGGCCCGGCCGAGACCGGGCTCGCGCACCTCAGCCGAGGGGCGCCCACTCGGTGAGCCAGACTGTGGTCTCCGGCGGCAGCACGCCGGCCTGGTGCTGACCGCTGGTCAGCCGCACCACGCCGTCCGGCAGCGGGGCCGCCGTCGTACCGAAGTTGCTCAGGCAGTGCCAGCCGCCCGGGCGGGTGAAGTGGAGCACGTCCGGGTCATCGGACTCGACCCAGGTCAGGTCCTCGGCGGTCTGCAGCTGGTGCCGCACCCGGAGCGCCTCCCGGTAGAACTCCAGCGTGGTGCCCGACCGCCCCTCCTGCGCGGCGACCGCGGCGCGGGAGAAACCTGCCGGCTGAGGCAGCCAGGCGTGTCCGGTGCTGAAGCCGAACGCGTTGCCCTCGTGGTGCCAGGGCAGCGGCACCCGGCAGCCGTCCCGGCCCTTCTTCTCGTTCTGGGTCCGCAGCCAGATCGGGTCCTGCAAGGCGTTCGCGGGCAGGTCGGCGACCTCGTGCAGCCCCAGCTCCTCCCCTTGGTAGAAGTACGAGGACCCCGGCAGCGCGAGCATCAAGGCGGTCGCGGCGCGGGCCCGGCGCAGCCCGGCCTCCTCGTCGGCGCGCGGCAGGCTGCCGTCCGACATCAGCCACTCGTCCAGGTCGGTGCCGATCGGCAGGGCGTACCGGGTGGCGTGCCGGACCACGTCGTGGTTGGAGAGCACCCAGGTCGAAGAAGAGCCCGACGCCGCGGCCTGGCTCAAGCAGAAGGCGATCGCGGCACGGAAGTCCGCGGCGTCGTAGTCGGCGGCCAACAGGTCGAAGTTGAAGGCCTGACCGAGTTCGGTGGGCCGGGCGTAAAGCGCACGCCGAGAAGACGGCGCGCACGCCTCGGCCACCGCGGTCCGCGGCGGGTCGTAGGAGTCGAAGACCTCGCGCCACTCGCGGTAGATCTCGTGCACCTCGTCGCGGTCGTACAGCGGGTCGGTGCCGTCGGTCGGCATCGACGGGTGGTCCTCCAGCGTCGGCTTGCTGCGCAACGGCTCGGAGAGGTCCTTGGCCAGGGCGTGCGCCACGTCGACCCGGAAGCCGTCGACACCGCGATCAGCCCAGAACCGCAGGGTGACGAGGAAGTCGTCCCGGACCTCGCGGTTGTCCCAGTTCAGGTCGGGCTGCTCCGGGGCGAACAGGTGGCAGTACCACTGCCCGTCGGGCACCCGGGTCCAGGCGGAACCGCCGAAGTGCGAGATCCAGTCCGACGGCGGCCGGGAGCCGTCCGGTCCCTTGCCGTCGCGGAAGATGTAGCGCTGCCGTGCCGCCGATCCGGGGCCGGAGGCGAGCGCCTCGGCGAACCAGGGGTGCAGATCGGACGTGTGGTTCGGGACGATGTCGACGATCACCTTGATGCCGGCGCCGTGGGCCACGGTCATCAGGTTGTCGAAGTCGGCCAGGGTCCCGAGCTGGGGGTGCACGTCCCGGTAGTCGGCGACGTCGTAGCCGCCGTCGGCCAGCGCCGACGGGTAGAACGGGCTGAGCCAGATCGCGTCCACACCCAGGCCGGCGAGATAGGGGATCTTCGACGCGAGGCCGGGCAGGTCACCCAAGCCGTCGCCGTCGCTGTCGGCGAAGCTGCGCGGGTAGACCTGGTAGACGACGGCCTGGCGCCACCAGGTGGCGTCGGTCCGGGAGTCGGCGGACAGGACGGTGAGGTCGGTCATGAGCTGGGCCTCTCGGGGTCCACGATGCGGATCGGCAACTGACGTGCCAGCGCTTGCATGAAAGCGTACGGGCGTTGGCCGCTATATGCCCAGCGGATTCCTCAACCTCCTACTGTGCCGTCGCTCACAACACAGCTCGCGCCTGCAATCGCTTGCAGACCGGCCGGACAGGGTGCAGCATGACCCTGTGACCGCCACCGCCTCGCCCGCCACCATGGACGACGTCGCGGCCCTCGCCGGAGTTTCCACGTCGACGGTCTCGCGCGCGTTGCGCGACTCACCCCTCATCTCACCCGGCACCCGTGAGCGGGTGCGGTCGGCGGCGTCCCAGCTCGACTTCGCGCTGTCCCGCACGGCCTCGGCCCTGGCCACCGGACGGCTGGGCCGGATCGGCCTGCTGGTCAGCGGGCCGCTGAACACCTGGTTCAACTCCTCGGTGCTCGACGCGGCGTACGCGACGCTGCGGGAGGCGGGTCAGGAGCTGGTCATCTACCGCACGAAGAGCGCCGCGGACCGAGCGCAGTTCTTCGCGACCCTGCCGGCCCAGCGCAACGTCGACGCCCTGATCGTGGCGTCCTTCGCCCTCACCGCCGACGAGTACGCCCGACTGGCCGAGCTCTCGGTGCCGGTCGTCTACCTGAACCAGCGGGTCGAGGGCAGCGCCTGCGTGTTCATCGACGACGCGGCCGCGGCGGCCACGGGGACACGCCATCTGATCAACCTCGGTCACCGCCGGATCGCCTACGTCACCACCCGGGACCCGGCGGGCTTCACCTTCAGCGCGGCCCGCCGGTTCGACGGGGTGCGGCAGGCCGTCGATCAGCACAACCAGGCGTACGGCACGGATCCGGTCGCCACGCTCGCCGTCACCGTCGAAGCCACCGGCGGCGGTGCCGAGGTCGGCCAGCTCGCGGTCGGGCAGCTGCTGAGCGGCACGTTCCTCCCCACGGCGGTCGTCACCGAGAGCGACGAGGTGGCGATGAGTCTGCTGCCGGCGTTGCACCGGGCCGGTCTGCGGGTGCCGACCGACATCTCCGTGCTCGGCTTCGACGACAACGTGCTCGCCCCGCTCTTCGACCTGACCACCGTCGCGCAGCCGGTCGCCGAGCTCGGACAGACCGCGGCTCGCGCGGCCCTGGACCTCACCCAGCGCCGAGGGGGCGGACCCGGCGAGCACCACCAGGAGCTGGCGACCCGTCTGGTGCTGCGCGGCTCGACAGCGGTGCCGCGGCCGTGACCGATCAGGCGGACGCAGCCGCTGCCGTCGACGCAGCGGCCATCGCCGGTGCGAAGTCGGTCCTGCGCGATGCCGTACGCCGGCGCCGGGCCGCCCGGGCACCCGCCCGACGCCTCCAGGACGACGAGCAGCGGTTCGCCCGACTGGCGGAGCTGCTGACCGAGCGAGGAGTGCGCCGCCTCGCGGCCTACCTGTCGGCCGGCACCGAGCCGGACGCGCTGCGTCTGGTGGCCTGGTCGGTCGCGCACGACATCGAGGTGCTGTTGCCGGTGCTCACCGACGGCGCAGGATCGTGGCTGCCCGAGCCGGCTTGGGCCGTGTACACCGGACCCGATGCACTCCGGGAGGGGCGCTCCCGGATCCTGGAGCCGACTTCGCCGCCGCTGGCCGGGGGCGCCTTGACCGGTGTGGACCTGCTGGTGGTGCCCGGTCTGGCGGCGGACGCCGCCGGGAACCGACTCGGGCGGGGCGGCGGCTGGTACGACCGCGCCCGATCCGGCCATCGCGAGGTGGAGACCTGGTTGCTGCTGAACGACGACGAGGTGCTGGAGGTCGTGCCGGCCGATACCTGGGACCTGCCGGTGGATCTGCTGGTGACGCCGAGCCGGAGTCAGCGGGCGGGACGCGGCGGCGGCGAGCCCGGCTGAGCGACGCCGTACCGGCGCTCGGGCCTTCCGACCACCCCGTACCGCAGGCTGACGACCACGGTTCCCTGCCCGGCGAAGTACTCCAGATAGCGCCGCGCACTGACCCGGGAGATGCCGACGGCATCGGCGCACTCCTGAGCCGACAGCTCGCCCTCGGTCGCCCTCAGCGCCTGCCCGATCAGCTCGGCGGTCTCCGGACTCAGTCCCTTGGGCAGCGACTCCGCCCGTCCGCCCTCGGCGCGGCCCCAGAGCTGGTCGACGGCGGCCTGGTCGGTCAGCGTCTTCGGGTGCCGGGCCGTGCGGTTCGCCTTGTAGTGGGTCAGTCGCTGCCGCAGGTCGTCGGCGGTGAACGGCTTCAGCAGGTAGTTCACGACACCGAGCTTGACCGCCCGCTCCACCGTCTCCGACTCGTTGGCGGCGCTGATCACGATGGCGTCGCCCTCGACCCCGGCCACCCGCATCCGGTTCAGCACGTCCAGGCCGAAGACGTCGGGCAGGTAGAGATCGAGCAGGATCAGGTCGGGGACCAGCGCGACCGCCAGGCGGATCGCCTCCTGACCGGTGTTGGCCACCCCGATCGTGCGGAAGCCGTCGATCCGGTCCACGAACGCGCTGTGGATCCGAGCCACCCGGAAGTCGTCGTCGACGACCAGAACGGTGATCATGACTGTCCTCTCTTGCAGGCCGGCTGAACCGTCATCCACACCGCGAACTCCGCCCCGGCCGCGGAGTCACGGACCTCGACGTCACCACCGCGGTTGCGGCAGATCCGCCGGATGAGGGCGAGGCCGATGCCGCGCTCGCCGTCGCGAGCGGCCTTGGTGGTGAAGCCGTGCTCGAACACCTCCGACGCGATGGTGGTCGCGACGCCCGGCCCGGAGTCGCGGACCACGACTTCCACCACGTCGTCGGTCTGCCGGACATCGACCTCCACCCAGCCGATGGAGCCGTTGGGCGGCGCGCTCGAGCTCGCCACGGAGGTGACGGCATCCATGCCGTTCTGGATCAGGTTGCCGATCACCGTGGCGACGTCGAACGAGGACCGTGGCTCCAGTGCCTCCAGCGCGGTGCCCGGTCCGACCCGCAGCTCCACCCGCCGCTCGGCCGCCTGGGCCGACTTCGCCACCAGCAGCGCGGCCACCGACGAGTCCCGTACGCGCTGGGCGACCGTCAGGTCCACCGCGGCGCGACTGGCCACCAGGGTGTGCACGTAGGTGACGACCTCCTCGTAGTCCCCGATCTGGATCAGCCCGGCGATGGTGTGCAGCTGGTTGGCGAACTCGTGGGCCTGGGCACGCAACAGATCAGTGGTGCCCTGGAAAGCGCCGAGCTCGCGTTCCAGCTCGGCCAGCGGGGTCCGATCGCGCAGGGTGGTCACCGAACCGAGGGTCTGTCCGGACCGGCTGACCGGCATCCGGTTCAGCACCAGGACCCGCCCCGACCTGATCACCACCGCATCCGGCTCCACGCCGTCCACCCCGGTCAGCACATCGCGGAGGCGACCCGAGATGGCCAGCTCGTCCAGACTGGCCCCGATCGGGTCGGCCGGCAGTGACAGCAGGGCGATCGCCGGTGCGTTGGCCACGGTGATCCGGTGGTGCGTGTCCAAGGCGATGATGCCCTCCGCGATACCGGCGAAGATCGCCTCCCGCTGCTCGGCCAGGGCCGCGATCTCGGCCGGCTCCATCCCGAGCGTGCCGCGTTTGATCCAGCGGGCCAGCAACAGCGAGCCGCCGACCCCGAGCAGGAGGGCGGCCCCGAGGTAGGTGAGCAAGGCCGGAGCGGCGCTGGCCAGCGACTCGAGTCGGGTCGGGCTCTGCTGCCCGACCACGGCGATGCCCAGTTGACGTACCGGGTCGCCCTGGTCCGGATCGGACAGGATCGGCACCGCGGCCACCAGGTAGCTGGTGCCCCGGATCGAGATCGACCCGGAGTGGGAGCGGTCGGGATCGGCGGCCAGCTCCGGCCAGGGCAGCACCTCGTCCACCAGCAGCGTGTCGGTGCTGGCGATCACCTTGCCCGACAGGTCGGTGATCATCACCAGATCGATCCCGGTCAGGGTCTGCAGGGTGGTCACCGCGGCGGGCAGCACGGCGCCGGCCCGATCGACGTCTTCGTCGCGGACCACGGGATTGGACGCCAGGTTCTCGGCCAGGGTGAGAACACGCCGTCCCTCGTCGCGCGCGAACCCGAGTCGGGTGATCTCCACCGACACGGCAGAGACGGCGATCAGCACGGCCATGATCAAGATCAGCTGGACGGCGACCAGCTGGTAGGCCAGGGGCAGCCGCAGACGACGACGCATGCGTGCCACCTCCCTGTCCGACTCCTCTGTCGAGACCCCGCGAATCCCGGGCCGTGGCACATTCTGGTCCCACCGGTGACCGAAACCGCCACTGTGACCCCGACCACAAAGACCACAACGTCCACCATGGCCGAAAGCAGACAGCGTGTGGCCCGTCCTGCGAGAGTCCAGCTCAGGTCGCTTCGACGTGGCCTTTCACCATCTTGGTCGGCGGGGGCTCGCCCCGACAGCCCGAAAGGAACGATGATGTTCGACAAGCTGAAGCTCCATCTCAAGGTCGGTGCGGCGCTCGCCGCGGCGGGTGCCCTGCTGGTCACGGCCGGCTGCGGAGCGACCGCGAAGCAGGCCGAGCCCGGTGCCGGCTCCGGTGCCGGCCAGCCCCTGACCGGCATCCGGTTCATGGTTCCCAACACCGCCGGCGGGGGCTACGACACCACGGCCCGAGCTGCCGCCAAGGTGATGGACGAGACCGATGTGACCAAGAACGTCGAGGTGTTCAACCTCGCCGGCGCCGGTGGCACGGTCGGACTCTCCCGAACCGTGTCGGAGAAGGGCAACGGTCAGCTGCTGATGATGATGGGCCTCGGTGTGGTGGGCGCGCAGTACACCAACAAGTCCGAGGCCAAGCTCGACCAG
Source organism: uncultured Actinomycetota bacterium (assembly GCA_963696135.1). GTDB lineage: Bacteria > Actinomycetota > Actinomycetes > Propionibacteriales > Propionibacteriaceae > Microlunatus. The sequence continues at coordinate 331,146 of CAVOJH010000021.1, read as the reverse complement.
ACGACCCCGATCGCCAAGCTGATCGAGGAGTCCGGCGCGATCGTGGTGCCGAAGAACTCCCCGTACCAGTCGATCAACGACCTGGTCGCCGCCTGGAAGGCCGACCCCAAGGCGATGGCCGTCGGCGGTGGTTCCTCACCGGGCGGACCGGACCACCTGCTGCCGATGCAGCTCGCGCAGGCGGTCGGCATCGATCCCAAAGAGGTCAACTTCATCTCCTACGACGGAGGCGGTGACCTGCTGCCGGCGCTGCTGGGCGGCAAGATCGCCTTCGGCGCCTCCGGATTCGGCGAGTTCCTCGACCAGGTCGAGGCCGGCGAAGTCCGGGTGCTGGCCATCAGCGGAGCCGAGCGGGTCGACGCCATCGACGCCCCGACCTTGACCGAGTCCGGGATCGACCTGGTCTTCACCAACTGGCGCGGTGTGGTCGCTCCCCCGGAGATCTCCGACGCCGACAAGGCAGCCCTGGTGGGGGCGCTGACCACGATGCACGCCAGCCCGGAGTGGAAGGACGTGCTGGCCAAGAACGGCTGGACCGACGCCTACCTGCCCGCCGACGAGTTCGCCCCGTTCCTGACCGAACAGACCACCGCCGTGGAGGACACGCTCAAGAAGCTGGGCCTGGCATGAGCGAGGTGGCCGTGGGGACGGCGGGGGCTCCGGCCTCCGCCGGTCCCGGCCGAGACCTCGCCCAGCTGGGAGTGTGCGCCTTCCTGGCGGTGCTCGGCGTGATCATGCTGGTCGACGCCGCCACGCTCGGCGACAACACCACCGGCACCGATCCTCTCGGCCCGCGGGCGGTGCCGATATTCCTCGGCAGTGCCCTGATCGTGCTGGCCATCTGCCTGACCGTTGCGGTGCTGCGAGGCAGTCGGCCCGAGCTCGAGGCCGGTGAGGACGTCGATCTCGATCAACGGGTGGACGTCAAGACCGTGCTCATCCTGGTCGGCGTCTTCGTCGCCAACATCGTGCTGATCGACGTCCTCGGCTGGGTGATCTCCGGCTCGATCCTGTTCTACGGCTCGGCCCTCGCGCTGGGCAGCCGTCACTACGTCCGGGCCCTGGTGATCGCGATCGCGCTGTCCTTGATCACCTTCTACGGCTTCGCCATCGGTCTGGGGGTCGGCCTCCCGGCCGGCATCCTCCAGGGAATTCTGTAAGGGGGCACGACGATGGGCAACCTGGGCTTCCTGCTCGAAGGCTTCGCCACTGCGGCGACGCCGATGAACCTGCTGCTCGCCCTGATCGGGGTCATCGTGGGCACCGCCGTCGGTGTGCTACCCGGCATCGGTCCGGCCATGACGATCGCACTGCTGCTGCCGATCACCTACAGCCTCGAACCCACCGGGGCCCTGATCATGCTCGCCGGCATCTTCTACGGTGGCATGTACGGCGGCTCGACCACCTCGATCCTGCTCAACACCCCTGGGGAGTCGTCCTCGGTGGTCACCGCCATCGAGGGCAACCTGATGGCCAAGGCCGGCAAGGCCGCTCCGGCCCTGGCCACCGCGGCCATCGGCTCCTTCGTGGCCGGCACCATCGGGACCACGCTGATCGTGTTCTTCGCACCGCTGATGGCGAAGTTCGCCGTGTCTCTCGGTGCGCCGGAGTACCTGGCGATCATGCTGCTGGCCTTCGTCGCGGTCACCGCGGTGCTCGGCGCGTCCCGATTGCGCGGGTTCATCGCCCTGGTTCTGGGTCTGACCATCGGCCTGATCGGCATCGACGCCGTCAGTGGGCAGGCGCGCCTGACCTTCGGCATCCCCCAGCTGGGCGATGGCATCGACGTCGTCGTGGTCGCGGTCGGCATCTTCGCCCTCGGCGAGGCGCTGTGGGTCGCGGCGCACCTACGGCGCAAGGCCACCGAGATCATCCCGGTCGGCCAGCCCTTCCTGCGCAAGGCGGACTGGAAGCGGTCCTGGAAGCCGTGGCTGCGGGGCACCGCGTTCGGCTTCCCGTTCGGGGTCATCCCGGCCGGCGGCGCGGAGATCCCGACCTTCCTCTCCTACATCACCGAGAAGAAGCTGACCAAGCATCCCGAGGAGTTCGGCAAGGGAGCCATCGAGGGTGTCGCAGGTCCCGAGGCGGCGAACAACGCCAGCGCCGCCGGGACCATGGTGCCGATGCTCGCCCTCGGACTGCCGACCAACGCCACATCGGCCATCATGCTCGCCGCCCTGGTCTCGTTCGGCATCCAGCCCGGACCGCTGCTGCTGCAGCGCGAGGGTGATCTGGTCTGGGCGCTGATCGCCAGCCTGTTCATCGGCAACCTGCTGCTACTGGTCTTGAACCTGCCGCTGGCGCCGGCGTGGGCGAAGCTGCTGCGGATCCCCCGCCCCTATCTGTACGCCGGCATCCTGTTCTTCGCCTCGATGGGCGCGTACGCGGTCAACGGCTCCAACTTCGATCTGATCCTGTTGCTGGCACTCGGTCTGCTCGGCTTCGGGATGCGCCGGTTCGGCATCCCGGTGCTGCCGCTGATCGTCGGGGTCATCCTCGGGCCGAGGGTCGAGCTCCAGGGGCGCCGCGCCATGCAGCTCTCCTCCGGCGATCCGAAGGGTCTGATCGGCAGCGTCGACGTGGCCACGGGGCAGTTCGTGGTGTCGGCCATCGCGGTCGTGGTGTACATGATCATCCTCATCATCTTGTTGTGGCCGGTGCTGTTCTGGTTGATCAAGAAGCTGCTGCCGGCCCGAGCCGAGGCTGCGGTGGAGCAGCTGTCCGAGGAGCTGCACCACGACCTGGACACCGACCACGACGGTCACCCGCTGGCCACCTCGCACGCGGACGACATCAGGCTGCCGCAGTCGTCCACGTCGTCACAGTCGTCACACAAGGAGAACCCATGACCATCGTCGTCGGCTTCAGTGCCACCGCCCCGGGGCGCGCCGCCCTGACCACCGCGGTGACCGAGGCTCAGCTGCGGGGGCAGCCGCTGCTGGTGATCAACTCCTCGCGCGGCGACGCGTACGCCGATCCCAGCTTCGCTCAGCAGGCGGACTGGGACTGGGTGCAGGCGACACTGGACGATGCCCAGGTCGAGTTCAGTGTGCGTCAGGAGCTGCGCGGCAAGGACCCGTCCGAGGAGATCCTCGAGGTGATCGCGGAGGTCGGTGCCACCCTGTGTGTGATCGGGCTGCGGCGACGCAGCCAGGTCGGCAAGATGCTGCTGGGCAGCAACGCCCACCGGATCTTGATGGAGTCACCGTGCCCGGTGCTGTCGGTACGACCGGACGAGCTTCAGGAGAGCTGATCATGGCGGACACGATCGAATCCCGGGCGACGGCGGACCTCGTCGACGAGTACGGCGAGGCTCTGGCCAGCATCCCGGTGCAGCTGCGCAGCTTCGGCCGCCACCCCCGGTTCGCCGGGCCAGCCGTGACCGTGAAGTGCTTCGAGGACAACGCGCTGCTGAAGCAGACGCTGGCCGAGCATCCCGATCCGCAGGGTCGGGTGCTGGTGGTGGACGGCGGTGGCTCGCTGCGTACGGCGCTGGTCGGCGACCTGATCGCCGCCATCGCCGTCGAGCACGGCTGGGCCGGCATCATCGTGCACGGCTGCATCCGCGACAGCGTGGCGATCGACGGACTGGAGATCGGCATCAAGGCGCTGGGCACCAACCCCCGCAAGAGCAGCAAGACCGGGGCCGGCACCGTCGACGTACCCGTCGAGATCGGGGGCGTGGTCATCGCGCCGGGCCAGGTGGTGCACTCCGACGAGGACGGGGTCGTCGTCCTGCCCTGAGCCTGAGCGAGCAGGTCGCCGGTGCTGTGGCCGCGGCGACCCACGCAGGGTTGAATGGGGTTGACGTTCGGACCGTGGTGCGGTCACCGAGCGACAGCCGGACTCGACTGCGCGGTGGATATATCCCCCGCGGAGTTGGGATTCTGCTCCTGCGTGATCCGTGGGGGCCGCATCGTCGACGAGGAGGAGGCGGCCGATGGCCACGATCGGAGTCATGACGACCGAGTTCGACGTGCAGTCGTTGGACGAGGTAGCTGACCTGGTGGCGGCTCATCGCCTCGGCTCCGTCCAGCTGCAGCTCGGATCGGCGGTCAGGAACGTCCCGACCGCAACCGCCCTGCTCGAGGGACTCGACGCTCTCGGCGAGGCCATCACCGAGGATCTCGCCCAGCGGTGCCGAACCGTGTTCGAAGCCCGCGGTGTCGAGATCGCCGCCGTGGATGGCACCTACAACATGGTTCACCCCGATTTCCGGCGTCGGCGGCGGAACCTCGCGCACCTGATCAGGCTGATCGAGCTCGCCCCGACCTTCGGAACGCGGATCGTCACGCTGTGCACAGGAAGTCGCGACGACATCATGTGGCGCCCACATCCGGACAACCAGACGGATGCGGCTTGGCGCGACCTCCTGATCGAGCTCGAACCGGCGGCGGCCGCGGCGGAGGCCGCGGGGGTGCTCCTGGCCTTCGAACCCGAGCACAACAACGTCGTCAACTCGGCCCGACGGGCCCGCCGACTGATCGACGACCTCGGCAGTCCAGTCCTCAAGGTCCTGATGGACGCGGCGAACATCTTCGACGCAGGCGATCTGGACCGCATGCCTGATCACCTGCACGAAGCGTTCGACCTCGTCGGCGCAGACATCGCTCTCGCTCACGCCAAGGATCTCGACCACGACGGCGACGCCGGCGGTCGCGCTGCCGGGATGGGCCGCCTGGACTACCGGCTGTACCTCAGCCTGCTGCAGGATTGTGGGTTCGACGGAGCCGTCATCTTCCACCAGCTGAAGGAGCTCGCGCCAAACAGGCTGGACGCCGCGTTCAGCCACGTCCGGGACTCGGCGCCACCGGGATACCTCCACTGATCAGGACGGCAGGCGACCGCTAGCGAACGCGTCGCCCGGCCGCGGCGTCGGATCACGTCGCGAGTCGGCCGGACATGGATCCGGCCCATGGCCGCTCGGGTCCCCACACGAGCGGCCACGGGCCGGGTCTTGCTCCGATCCGATGCGGCATTTCCCCCGATGCTGCGCGTCCGGACCGGACTCCTGCACCGACCGGACACGACATCCCCCGATGTTGTGTGTCTGGTCGGTGAAACCGGTGGGTCAGACCCGGTAGCCGCGCTGGCGGCGGAACAGCTTGGCCGCCATCACGACGGTCTGGGCGATGGTGACCACGTACAGCACGGGCCAGCCGAGCCACAGGATCGAGGACTGGATCAGCACCGGCAGCTGGAACCAGGTCCAACCCAGCACCACGAACGACACCGCGAGCACGACCAACGGCACCAGGTGGGAGTTGCCCGAACCACGCTCCGCCTTGGCCTGCTCAGCCCAGTTGTCGGTCTGTACCCGGGACAAGAACTTGGTCCAGGCCCGCACGAAGTGGCCGGCCTTCAACCACATGTACACCTCCGCCCCGATCCCCGACGCCGCGAACAGCACGTCCTTCCAGGTCTTGTCCTTCATGCTCATGGCGATCCGGATGTTCAACAAGATCGCCACCACCGGCGGGATCAGCCACAGCGGGGAGAACACGAACGCCCCGATCGACAGCGACGCCGCCAGCAACAACACGAACGCGATCCGGGTGAAGATGTTGGTGACCATGCCCAGGTTCTCGGCCCACCGCAGACGCAGGTTCGGGTGCAGCGGCTGACCCTTCGTGTCGCCGCGCTGACCCGGCCACATCAAGTCGATGGCCCCGTAGTTCCACTTCACCTGCTGACCGTCCAGCGAGCGGATCGTGGTCATCCCGCCCACCGACGCCCGAGCCTGGGCGCTGATCTTGGTCAGGTAGCCGGCGGACTTGATCTGCAGCGACAGCAGGGAGTCCTCCACCTCGGAGTCGTTGACCCACGGGGTGGCCTGGTGGTTGGCCTTCATCACGTCCCGGAGCGCTTTCATCGAGAAGATCGAGCACTGCCCACCCAGCACCGCCATGTTGCGACCCCGGAGCATGTTCTGCATGTTGAACGCCGCGAACTGGGCCCGCTGCCCCGCGATCAGGAACGGCTTGATCAGACCCTTGAACCCGGAGTCGTCGATCGTGTAGATCGCGGAGATCCCCCCGATCCGGGAGTCCGACACGATCTCGGCCTCCAGCTTCGCCACCGTGTCCGGCGCCAGGGTCGTGTCGCCGTCGACACCGAGCAGGTAGTCGGCATTCCCGATCAGCCCGAACCCGTAGTTCAGTGCGCCTACCTTCTTGTCCGGGTTCTCGCCGATGTCGTGGACGAACACCTCGGTCATCTGCTTGGCGGTCTCGCCCTTGCGCTTCTTCTTCGCCGTCCACCGCGTACGGGCCGACGGGACGCCCCAGGTGCGGTCAGCGCTGCCAGAGTTCGTTCACGACGCGAAGCCATGGCGCAAGTCAAGCAGGTGCGCCCGCTCAGCCCCGGCGACCGGCACCAACGGTCTCGTACGCGTTGCCCTGCTCCAGGTCCAGCGCGGTGACGGCCCGGTTCTTCAGGAAGAAGATGTAGACGACCAGGCTGACCGCGATGATGACCGTGACGTAGACGATGAAGGCGGTGACGTTGTCGGCCGCCTTGGACGCCTGGTAGATCAGCGGGGCCGTGCCGCCGAACATCGAGTTGGCCAGGGCGTACCCGATGCCGACGCCGAGGGCCCGCACCTCGGCCGGGAAGTACTCGGCCTTGACGATCGCATTCACCGACGTGTAGCCGGTGAGGATCACGTAGCCCGCAGCGGTCAGCAAGAAGGCCGAGACCGGCGAGGTGGTCTGCGGCAGGTAGGTGATCAGCACCCAGGTGTAGAGCACGCCGCCAACCCCGAAGAAGACCAGCATCGGCTTGCGACCTATCCGGTCACTGAGCAGCCCACCGAGCGGCTGCAGCAGCATCAAGAAGATCAGCCCGAACAGGTTGACCCAGGTGGCCGCCTTGGCCCCGTCCTCCCCGAACGCCGCCTTGACGATCGCCGGGGCGTTCACGCTGTAGGTGTAGAACGCCACGGTGCCGCCGGCGGTGATCAGGAAGACCAGCAGCAGCTGACGCCAGTAGCGGCTGAGCAGGACCTTGAGCGATCCGGCGTCGGTGTCCTCACCCGAGCGGATGGCCGCGAGGTGCTCCTCGGTCAGCGACTCGTCCATCGTCCGCCGGATCCACAGCACCACCAGCGCCGCGATGCCGCCGATGAAGAAGCCGATCCGCCAACCCCAGTCCTTGAGCTGGTCGACGTCGAGGACGTTGATCAAGACCAGCAGCGTGAGCTGCGCGAGCACATGGCCGCCGATCAGGGTCACGTACTGGAAGGAGGAGAAGAACCCGCGCCGGTTGGCGGTGGCCGCCTCCGACATGTAGGTCGCCGAGGTGCCGTACTCGCCGCCGGTGGCGAAGCCCTGGACGAGCCGGGCCACGATCAAGATCACCGCCGCCCACAGACCGATCGCCTCGCGGGTCGGCATCACCGCCACCACGAAGGAGCAGGCCGACATCAAGGTGACGCTGAAGGTCAGGGCGGCGCGGCGGCCGCGGCGGTCGGCGTACCGGCCGAAGAACCAGGACCCTACCGGCCGCATCAGGAAGGTGACCGCGAAGATGCCGTAGATGTAGACAGTGGAGTTCTTGTCCGCGGAGTCGAAGAACTGAGCCTCGAAGTACAGCGCGAACACGGTGTAGATGTAGACGTCGTACCACTCGACGAGGTTGCCCGCCGATCCCTTGATCGTGTTGAGGACGGCTCGACCGGTGCTCACCGGCACGCGCATCGGCCCGGTCGACGTGGTTGTCGCTTCGCTCATGGGCACAACACTGTAAACCTGGTTGGGCGAAGTCACCAGGTCTCGACGAAGGAGTACCAGGGGCCACGGAGCTGCGCGTACGTGATCGAGGTGTTCGTCGGCGGGTCGGTCGGCGCCCCCTCCGGAAGGTAGACGAATCCGACGGAGTCGAGGAGTCCGGCATCGCGCGCGGTGAAGTAGGTGTCGGAACCGATGGTGCGGCAGCTGCGGATGCGGTACGACCCGATGCGCTTGGGGCAGGGGGCACCCGGAGCTGCCTCACCGCGATCGGCGATGACCTGGTCGAACGCGGGCCGCGACAGCGCGAAGCGGGCCAGCAGTGGCAGCTCGATCCGGGCGGCGAAGCCCGTGCCGCCGATCACCAGCAGCGGGATCACGGCCATCGTCACCGCCAGCGGCAGGCGTCGCCCGGCCAGCTCGGTGATCGCCAGGATCAACCACGCCAGCCCGGTCAGGTGCCGATCAGCACCGCTATCGCCAGTCCCGTACGCACCCCATCAGTCTCCCCCGCCCTGGTTCGTCGCCGGAGCAGGTTCTCCCCGCACAGGAGTGTCGGTGGCTGGTGCCACGATGCGGCGATGGAGCGACCCCACCTGACGGTCTACAACGAGATCAGCCTGGACGGGAAGATCACCGGGTTCGACGGAGACGGCATCCGCTACTACACCCGCGGGTTCCGCTGGCCGAGCGACGCCATCCTGATGGGCAGCATCACGGCCCAGGCGTTCGGCCCGAACGAGTCGGCCGCCGACCAGCTGGCGGATCTGCCGCCGTTGCCACCCGCCGGCCTACCGCCCGGCTTCGCCGAGCTGGTCCAGGAGCCCCGCCCCCTGCTGGTCGTCCCCGACAGCGGCGGCCGACTTCGCAACTGGCGACATGCGCGGGCGCAGCCCTGGTACGACCGGATCGTGGTGCTGGTCGGCGAGAGGACGCCGCCGGAGTACCTGGAGCACCTGGACCGGCGCGGGATCGAGCACCTGACGGCGGGCGACGAGCGGGTCGATCTGTCCCTGGCCCTGCAGCAGCTGCGCCACGAGCACGCCGTCCGATCCATCCGCACGGACGCGGGCGGCTCCCTCAACGGTGCCCTGATGACCGCCGGTCTGGTGGACCGGATCGCGGTGATCATCGCGCCCCGCATCGGTGACGACCCGGAGGCCCAGACCCTCATCCGGCTGCCGGGGTCGGTGGCCAGCACACCGGAGCTGCGGCTGGTCGAGTCGGAGGTGCTGGACGACGGCGCCCTCTGGCTGGTGTATGACCTGCCCGCGAACGAGGTCGTGCACTAGCCTCCGTCCGTGTCCACTGTCACGCCGACGACGCCGCCCCGGTGGGCCGGTTTCCTACCCGGCGCCTGGCAGATCCGGCACTACGAACGTCCCTGGTTGCGCGGCGACCTGATCGCCGGTCTGGCCGTGGCCGCCTACCTGGTCCCGCAGGTGATGGCGTACGCGGAGCTGGCCGGGCTGTCGGCGGTCCAGGGACTGTGGGCGGCGGTGGGCCCGCTGCTGCTCTACGCCCTCTTCGGCTCGTCACGGAGCCTGTCCGTCGGCCCGGAGTCGACCACCGCGCTGATGACCGCGGTGGCCATCGCCACCGTGACCGCCGGCAACACCGCCCTGGCGGCCACCGCGGCCGCCGCCCTGGCCGTCGCGGTCGGCATCATCTGCGTGATCGGCTGGCTGGCCCGTCTCGGGTACGTGGCCGACCTGCTGTCCAAGCCGGTGCTGACCGGCTACATGGCCGGCATCGCCGTGCTCATGATCGTCAGCCAGCTGGGCAAGATCACCGGGATCGACGTGCCGTCGGGCAGCACCCTCGCCGAGATCGCGTACGTGGCCACTCACCTCGGCTCGATCCACTACCCCACCCTGATCCTCAGCACCATCGTGGTGGTCCTGCTGCTCACCGGGCGGGCGATCCGACCCCGGTGGCCGTGGGTGCTGATCGTCATGGTGGCCGCGGCGATCACGGTGGCGATCATCGGCGCCGACCGTCTGGGGTTGGCCGTGGTGGGCGAGGTGCCGCGCGGTCTACCGGTGCCGAAGGTGCCCGACTTCGCCGCGCTCGATCTGGTCCAGGTGGCGCTGGCGGCCACCGGTATCGCCGCCGTCGGCTTCACCGACAACGTGTTGACCGGGCGCGCGTTCGCCACCCGGGACGACCCGCCGGTCAGCGCCAACCAGGAGCTGTTGGCCCTTGGAGCGGCCAACGTGTCGGCCGGTCTCCTGCAGGGGTTCCCGGTCAGCAGCAGCGGCAGCCGTACGGCGGTGATCGTCTCCAGCGGTGGCCGCAGCCAGGTGGCCGCACTGACCGCACTGTTGGTCGTGGTCGCCACGCTGCTGTTCCTCGGACCCGCGCTGGAGACGTTCCCGCTGGCGGCCCTGGGTGGGGTCGTCGTGTACGCAGCCACCCGCCTGGTCGACATCGCGGGCTTCCGACGCCTGGCCCACTTCCGGGTCAGCGAGCTGGTGCTGGCCTTTGCGACCACCATCGCCGTTCTCGCGTTCGACGTCTTGTACGGCATCGCCATCGCCATCGGCCTGTCGGTGCTGAACCTGTTGCGCCGGATCGTCCGACCCCATGACGCCGTCCTCGGCTTCGCCCCAGGGGTCGCCGGGATGCACGACATCGAGGACTATCCCGACGCCACCCAGGTCCCGGGACTGATGGTCTACCGCTACGACGCGCCGCTGTTCTTCGCCGACGCCGACAACTTCCGGACCCGGGCACTGCGGTCGATCGACGAGGCGGAGGAACCGGTGCGCTGGTTCGTGCTGAACGCCGAGGCGAACACCGAGATCGACTTCACCGCGGCCGACGTGATGGAGGAGCTACGAGCCGAGCTGGCGGACCGCGGCATCACGCTGGCCCTGGCCCGGGTGAAGTTCGAGGTCCGGCAGGACCTGCAGAAGGCAGGGCTGATCGACGCCATCGGACCCGCGCACGTGTTCGCCACGCTGCCCACGGCTGTCGAGGCCTATCGCACCTGGGCGGCGGCGGAGGCGTAGCGGTGCCCGCCGTCCGTTGGTCCTGGCGGCGGAGGTGGTCCGTGTCGGCCGAGTTCCGTGCACGGTCCCTCCGGCTGAACCGGAGGGACCGCCGACGCAACGTGTCAGTCGATCGTGACCTCCCGAGTGCTGCCGGTGAACAGGGTGTTGCCGGTGTAGACGGCGGCGGGCCTACGGGTGGGCAGGGGGTCAAGCGCGAGTACCACCGGGTCGAGATCCCCAGCACCTACCCCCTCTAACCCACCACGGACGCACCGTACGCCTACCTGCAGAACATCAAGACCCAGTTGACCATGATCAGGGACTACGCCACCCGGTCCCTCTTCCTGATGCGAGGCGACCGCCGCGCCCTGCTCATCGGCACGGGCGCCGGCACTCCCGGACTGGCCGACTACGTGCGCCGTCTGTTGCGGGGCACGGGCTTGCCTCTGGATGTGCTCCTCACCAGCGACGATCCCGATCAGGTCGGCGGTCTTCGGCAGTTCGCGAAGAATCGCGTCTACGTCTCGGCCGACTCCTCGCTCAGCCGGCGCAGACACCCCAGTCTGGTGCGGGTCGAAGCGGGCGACACGATCGATCTCGGCCGCGACTCGGCACACCGCCGCGTCCGCCTGGAAGTGCATCCGCTGGCCGGTCACGCCACCGAGGGCCTGACGCTGCTCGACCCCGTCTCCCGGGTTCCGTACGCCGGCGACGCCCTTGGCACACAGGGCACCGCCGGGCTGATCCTGACCTCGACCCTCGCCGAGTTCAGCACCGCGTTGACCGGCTGGCGCGCCGGCACCGACCGCCACTGCGACACGCTGTACACCGCCCACAACCATCAGTGGTTCACCCGACCGGCCTATGTCGACTCCCTGGCGGCTGCGGCGGCCGCCGGCCTCGCAGACGACGGGGCCTACGTCGCATCCCCGCTCCCGGACATCGGGGGCTGACCAACGGCACCGGCGACATCACCGCCTGGATCCATGTGCCGAACGGCGGCTGACGACCTGGGCAGCGGCGAACCCCGTCACCTCATGCGTCCAGGTCAGACCTTCAGACCAGAGCGCGGCGCGAGATCCACGCCTCTTCCAGCCGGCCGCAGCCGCGCCGCAGGGCGGAGTTCTCGTCGTACGCCGCCGAGATCAGCAAGGTGACGGCAGTCATCACCAGCAGCGGGAACACGATGGTGACGAAGATGATGAGAGCGAAAGTGGTCACAGGGGCCATGGCTTTCTGTTGCCGTCGACCCGAGGAATCGACGCCGGAGGAACCGCACAACTCCGGCGTCGTGCTCGATACCCCGAACCTAGCGGATACTGACAACGATGTCAGCGTCCAGGCGACGTGACCCTGGTCGCATTCCTCCCCTGAGCTGGGAACGCGACCAGGGCTGCCGGATCGCCTGGGTCAGCCGCGAACCCGAGAGACAGTGACGCTGACTCTCTGGCCGTCTCCGACGGACACCGAGTCGTTCGCCGAGAGGTCGAGTGTCTCCAGCGAGCCGGCCAGGGTCTCGGCTTTGATCAGCTCGGCGTGGGTCTCGACCGCGGTCCGGACGGACTCGTCGCCCCCCAGACGCAGGGCGATCCGGTCACTGACCTCGAGACCGGCGTCACGCCGGGCCTGCTGAACGGCCCGGACCACGTCGCGCGCCAGGCCCTCGGCCGCCAGCTCGGGGGTGACCGCGCAGTCCAAGATCACGAAGCCGCCGCCGGGCAGCATCGCCACTGCTCGCTGATCACTCGGATCGGCGTCGGCCACCACGGTGGTCAGGGCGTACTCCCCTTCCGCCAGAGCGATTCCGCCCGCGACCACCGACCCGTCCGCGTCGACTGACCAGTCGCCGGACTTGCTGCCCTTGATCGCCTTCTGGACGTCGCGACCCAGCCGCGGCCCGGCGGCGCGGGCGTTGACCTGCAGTGTCTGCTGCACCCCGAAGGCGCCCTGGTCGGCGTCCGCCAGGTCGGTCAGCACCAGCGACTTCACGTTCAGCTCGTCGGTGATCAACCCGGCCAGCGGCTCCAGCGAGGCAGCGTCGTCGGTGACCACCGTCAAGGAGGCCAGGGGCAGTCGGACCCGCAACCCCTCGGCCTTGCGCAGCGCCGAGGCGGTCGAGCAGACCTCGCGGACCCGGTCCATGGCCGCCGCCAGACCGGCGTCGCTCTCACCGGTGACCGACGGCCAGTCGGTGAGGTGCACCGAGCGCTCACCCGTCAAACCGCGCCACACCTCCTCAGCGGTCAGCGGCAGCAGCGGCGCGACCACCCGGGTGGTCTGCTCCAGCACCGTGTAGAGGGTGTCGAAGGCGGCCAGCGACGCGTCGGACTCACCATCCCAGAAGCGATCCCGAGAGCGCCGGATGTACCAGTTCGACAGCACCTCCAGGAACGACCGGGTCGCGTCGCAGGCGGCGGCCACGTTCAGCGCGTCGAGCTCGTCGCCCACCTGAGTGGTGAACTCGTCCAGCTTGGCCAGGACGTAGCGGTCCAGCACGTCGGTCGAGGCCCGACTCAGCTTCGCCTCGTAGCCTTGACCACCCTTCGCCGCGTTGGCGTACAGGGTGAAGAAGTAGTAGGCGTTCCAGAGCGGGATCAGCACCTGCCGGACGCCCTCGCGGATGCCCTGCTCGGTGACGATCAGGTTGCCGCCACGCAGGATCGGCGAGGACATCAAGAACCAGCGCATCGCGTCGGCACCGTCACGGTCGAAGACCTCGTTGACGTCGGGGTAGTTGCGCAGCGACTTGGACATCTTCTGCCCGTCGCTGCCGAGCACGATGCCGTGGCTGATGGCGCTGCTGAACGCCGGCCGGTCGAACAGCGCCGTGGCCAGGATGTGCATGGTGTAGAACCAGCCGCGGGTCTGCCCGATGTACTCGACGATGAAGTCGCCCGGGAAGTGGTGCTCGAACCAGTCGGCGTTCTCGAACGGGTAGTGCGCCTGGGCGTACGGCATCGAACCCGAGTCGAACCAGACATCGAGGATCTCGGTCACCCGGCGCATGGTCGAGCGGCCGGTGGGGTCGTCGGGGTTGGGCCGGGTCAGCTCGTCGATGAACGGCCGATGCAGGTCGGTCACCTCGACCCCGAAGTCGGCCTCGAGCTCGGCGATCGAGCCGTACACGTCGATCCGCGGGTAGGTCGGGTCGTCGGACTTCCAGATCGGGATCGGGCTGCCGAAGTAGCGGTTCCGGCTGATCGACCAGTCGCGGGCGTTGCTCAGCCACTTGCCGAACTGGCCGTCCTTGACGTGCTCGGGCACCCAGGTGATCTGCTCGTTGAGCTCGACCATCCGGTCCCGGAAGCTCGTCACCGAGACGAACCAGCTCGAGACTGCCTTGTAGATCAGGGGGTTCTTGCACCGCCAGCAGTGCGGGTACGGGTGGTCGTAGGTCTCCTGGCGCAGCAGCACCGTGCCGGGCATGACCGAACCCGACGGCTCGCCTCGGGTCGTCGCCTTCAGGTCGTCGATGATGAAACCGTTGGCGTCGAACACCTGCATGCTGGCGTAGTCGGGCACGTCGGAGGTGAACCGGCCGGCCGCGTCCACGGGCACCACCGGGGTGATCCCGGCCGCGTCGGTGACGATCTTGTCCTCCTCGCCGAACGCGGGCGCCATGTGCACCAGACCAGTGCCGTCCTCGGTGGTGACGTGGTCGCCGGCCAGGATCACGTGGGCGTTCTGGCTGTTCAGGAAGTAGGAGAACGGCGGCGTGTAGCGACGGCCGAGCAGCTCCGATCCCTTCATCCGTTGGACGATCCTCATTCGCGCGTCCTCGCCCAGCTCGCGGGCGTACTTGGGCAGCAGCGCCTCGGCGATCAGATAGCGCTCTTCGCCACCATGATCAGCATCGGCCTGCACCACGACGTAGTCGATGTCCACCCCGACCGCGATCGCCTGGTTGCTCGGCAGGGTCCACGGGGTGGTGGTCCAGATCAGCGCCAGCTCACCGGTCTCCAGGCGGCAGCCGACGGTGACGGCGGGGTCCTGCCGGTTCTGGTAGACCTCGTCGTCCATCCGCAGCTCGTGGTTCGACAGCGGGGTCTCGTCGTTCCAGCAGTAGGGCAGCACCCGCAGCCCTTCGTACACGAGTCCCTTGTCGTACAGGGACTTGAACGCCCAGAGCACGCTCTCCATGAAGGTGACGTCGAGGGTCTTGTAGTCGTGCTCGAAGTCGACCCAGCGGGCCTGCCGGGTGACGTAGGCCTGCCAGGCGTCGGTGTACTGCAGCACCGAGGTGCGGCACGCGGCGTTGAACGCCTCGACGCCCATCTCCTCGATCTCGTCCTTGGTCTTCAGGCCGAGCTGCGACATGGTCTCCAGCTCGGCGGGCAGCCCGTGGCAGTCCCAGCCGAAGCGGCGCTCGACCCGGCGACCGCGCATGGTCTGGAAGCGCGGCACGATGTCCTTGACGTAACCGGTGAGCAGGTGGCCGTAGTGTGGCAGGCCGTTGGCGAAGGGCGGTCCGTCGTAGAACACGAACTCGTTCGCACCGTTCTCGCCCGCCGGGTTGCGATCCACCGAGGCCTGGAACGTGTCGTCGGCCCGCCAGAAGGCCAGCACCCGCTCCTCCATCGCCGGGAAGGACGGGCTGGCCGGGACCTTGGTCGGCTCGGACTCGTCGCCGGCGCCGGTGGTCACCTTGGGGTAGGTCATCGCGGTCTCTCTTCGTCTGCTCGTACGGATCACCTGCTCGTACGAGGACGATGTCTCCACCGCGGTACCACCTCGCTTGCCGGACGCCCCGAGGAAGACCCTCGCCGGCGACCGACCGCTCGTCGCGGGCTGTCACGGGCCCACCCGTCCGGTTCTACTGCGGGACCTCGCTCGGCGGAGCAAGGGCCCGGTTCTTCCGGAGGCTCACCGGTGATGGCCGGATCACTGCCTGTGCCCCCGATTCTAGCCCCGCCGACCCACTCCCCTCACCCGCGTTTTGTGCCGATTCCGTCGATAGTCGATGCTCTTGCTCCAGAAGTCTGGGCAGAATCAGCCATGTTCACTGGCCCGCGCCCACCTGGGCATCGCCGCCGATCCGGCGTCCGCCGCGGCCGACGGCCCGCAGCGACACGCCCTGTGGCTCTACTGCACCGACGCCGATGCGGCGGCCGAACGGCTGGTCGGCGCCGGCGGGACGTTGATCAGCCCCCCGACGGACATGCCCTGGGCTGAGCGAGTCGCCGACCTCCACGATCCGGACGGCAACCTGCTGCACGTGGCACATTCACTCGCCTGAGTGGCTGCACCGGGCATTTCTGGAGCATCAGCGTTCATAGTCGCGGGGCGCGGCACAAAAGTGCGTTCAAGGGGCCGGGGGTCAGCCGGTGGGGACCAGGTTCAGCCGGTGCTCGGTCAGCTCCTCCACCGCGGAGCGGCCGGCCACGAACCGTACGGTCTGGTTGGTCACCCACAGCGGCGCCTGGTCGTCGTAGTTCGGGTGGTAGGCGTGACCCGAGGTGCCGCTCTGGTTGATCCACCGGGAGTTGTCCGGATCATCCAGGTCCACCACCATCCGCATCGTCGGTCCGGCGGTGACCCGGTAGCCCCGGGTGTCGTCGAACGCCATCGCGTTGACCACCGCCGGACCACCGCCGACCGGCCAGTCTCCGCGGTTGAACATCCGTTCGATGGGACCGATCCCGCTGGACCCCAGCGTCTGGTGCCGGAGGGTGACCCGGTGCAGCTTGCCCCACTGCCAGCCGGGCGTGTCCCGAGACATCAACGAGGTGAGCTCCTTGCGGGCGTCGGTCATCGCGGCCCGCAGGATGTCGTCGCGCTTCTCGACGACGTCACGCGTGTTCTCGTCGTCCCACCAGGCGTTGTTGGGGTCGTCCAGCAGCTTGGTGAGCACCGCGTTCCAGCGATCTCCGCCGGTCGGCCACAGCTCCGGTGGCATCTGGTCCCGGAAGGTCCGCTCCAGGATGTCGTGCACCACCACGAAGAAGTACGCCGCCGCGGCGGAGTCCTCGGCTGAGGAGTAGTCCCAGCCGACCAGCGTCTGCTGACCCTCGGCGACCCACGGGTCGGCCACCTTCAGCTTCAGCAGTCGGGGGACGAGCTGGTCGGCGAAACGGACGGTGTCGTCGCCCTGCAGCGCCAGACTCTGCGCGACGCTCAGTCGCGGATTCGCCGACAGTGCGTCCACGATCTCCTGGCTGCGCCAGCCGTAGGAGTAGGTCGAGCCCAGGTGTCGCGGGTAGCCCTTGCCGATGATCTGGTTGTTCGCGGTGACGATGAACCCGTCCTCGGGGTTCTCCGCCCAGGGCAGCTCCGCGAACGGGACCAGGCCCTTCCAGTCGAAGTCGGTGTCCCATCCGGGCGACACGGTGTCGCCGTCTCCGCGTCCGCGCTCGGGGATCGCACCTGGCAGCTGATAGCCGATGGTGCCCTCGGTGTCGGCGTAGACGAGGTTCTGCGACGGGGTGGCCAGCAGCTTCGCCGCGGCACGGAACTGGGTGAAGGTGGTGGCCGTGTCGATCCGCAGCAGGGCGTCCATGGTGCGGTTGGGCTGCAGCCCGGTCCAGGCCAGTGAGACCCCGTACGCCTCGTTGCCCTCCCCCGCCGCGGCGGACCCGACCTGGCGCAGGTCGTTGCTGGCGTCGGAGAGGAGCGGACCGTGCCGGGAGCTGCGCACCGTGATCGTGCGCGGCGTGTCCTCCCCCGCGACCTTGATCTCCTCGGTCCGCACCGTGAGCGGCTGGTAGGCGTCACCGACGCGTACGGTGTCGCCGCGCACCTCCTCCAGGTAGAGGTCCTGCGCATCGACGTAGCTGGTGGTGAGACCCCAGGCCATCGAGGCGTTTCGACCGATCACCACGCCCGGCATCCCGGAGAAGCTGTAGCCGGTCACCTCGAACGGACAGGTCTTCGACACGGTCCGACAGTGCAGCCCGATCTGGGTGAAGGTGGACGGGATCGAGGTCGCCAGATGGGGGTCGTTGGCCAGGATCGGCTTGCCGGTCGCGGTCCGGTCTCCCGAGACGACCCAGGAGTTGGAGCCGGTCGCCCCGTCGACCGTGCGATCGGCAACCAGCGTCGGCACCGACGCCAACCGCCGCGACACCGTCCGCAGCACCTCGGTGTACGCGGCGGTGTCGGACTCCGCCAGGCCCTTCGGCAGCACCCGTCGGGAGCCGGGGGAGGCATCGGGATCGAAGCTGCCACCACGTACCGCACCGGCGGTCACGATCGGGTCGAAGTCGTTGAGCGGGTAGTCGGGCCACAGGTCCGCGGTCTGGTCAGGCCCGACTCGGGCGAGCATCAGCGAGGTCTCGACCTCGCGGTCCATGTTCGCGCCGAGATCCCAGGACATGGCCTTCACCCACGCCAGGGAGTCGACGGCGGTCCAGGACTCGGGGGTGTAGTCGAGGCCCTGCAGACCCAGCAGGCTGTACTCCAACGAGATGTCGGCGGGCTTGTGCGATTGCAGGTAGGCGTTCACCCCGTCTGCGTACGCGTCGAGATAGCGACGCGTGCTGGCCGACAACAGCTGCAGCTCCTGCTCGGCGACCCGGCGCCAGCCGAGCGTGCGGATGAAGGTGTCAGTCTCCACCTGGGATGGACCGAACAGCTCGGACAGGCGGCCGGCCGTGATGTGCCGGCGGACGTCCATCTCGAAGAACCGGTCCTGGGCGTGCACGTAGCCCTGGGCCTCGAACAGGTCCTCGGCGTTGTCGGCGTACAGGTGCGCGACCCCCCGCGTGTCCCGCAGCACCTCGACCGGCGAGGTCAGGCCGGGCAGACTGATCTCGCCGTCGGTCTGCGGGAACGACCGGCGCACCGTCGCCACCGAGACACCGGCCAGTCCGACCAGCGCGAGGACGACCACGATCGCGGCGAACAGCAGCCAGCGAGGTTTGCGGAGCACGCGCCAGATCCTAAGTGCTCCGGGCCCGATGGCCGATCGCTGCGTTTCGGCGGCCCTCTTAGCAGTCGGTATGATTGAGTGCTAAAGCGCTCGTGCCACGTCGGGCACGTCAGGTTCGGAAAGAGATCTGGATGCCTACCTACCAGTACCGCTGCACCGAGTGCGGCGACGAGCTCGAAGCGGTGCAGAAGTTCACCGACTCCGCCCTCACCGAGTGCCCCGAGTGCACCGGCCAGCTGCGGAAGGTGTTCAACGCCGTCGGTGTGGTGTTCAAGGGCAGCGGGTTCTACCGCACCGACAGCCGCGCCGACAAGAAGGCGAGCGTCGGCGCGAGCGGCACGAAGAGCGAGGGCGGGTCGGAGTCGAGCGAGAAGAAGACGGCCGACGCCTCCTCATCGGACAAGTCCACGGGTGGCTCGGAGAAGAAGTCCGATGCGTCCGGCAGCAAGCAGCCCGCGACGTCCGGCGCCGGGAGCAGCAGCAACGGCAGCAGCAGCGGATCCTCCAGCGGGTCATCCACAGCCGCCTGACGCGCCCCTGGACCCTGTGGACAACCGCGGTCGAATCTGCGTGTCGTCCTTAGGTTCTGGGTATGACGCCCAGAGCCACCCGGAACACACCTCCCGACCGTCGCCTCACGCCACGTGGTTGGGCCGTCGACTTCCGGCGCGCCCTGCGCCGACACCGGCGCAAGTTGGCGATCCTCGCGACCCTCGCCGCGGTCCTCGCCGGGCTCACGGC
This sequence comes from uncultured Actinomycetota bacterium, assembly GCA_963696135.1. GTDB lineage: Bacteria > Actinomycetota > Actinomycetes > Propionibacteriales > Propionibacteriaceae > Microlunatus. The sequence continues at coordinate 311,815 of CAVOJH010000021.1, read as the reverse complement.
GCTCGCCCCACCGCGCCCCGACACCGTGTCGGTGGTGACGGCCGGGCACGCGCTCACCGGCGGCACGACGGTGCGGGCCGAGGATCTCGACACGACGGAGCTGCCACCTCGCGCGGTGCCCGACGGTGCCTGGACCGACCCGTCCGAGGCGGTCGGGCAGAAGCTGGCCGGGCCGGTGCCCGCTGGGCAGGTGCTGACGGCGGCAGACATGCTGCGCCATCGGGCGAGCGGCAGCGGCTCCGTGGTGGCACCGCTTCCGCTGGCCGACGACCGCGTCTCGGCCCTGCTCGAGGCGGGTGACCAGGTCGACGTGCTCGCCGCTGACAGCCAGACCGGGAAGACCCGGGTGGTCGCCACGGCGATCCGGGTGGTCACCGGTGCGATACCGGGGGCGAACGACGCTCCGGGCACGGGCGGACTCGTACTGGTCGAGGTCAGTCCGTCCACCGCCACAGCCCTGGCCGCGGCGGCCTCGACGAGCGTGCTGAGTGTCGTCTGGCGATGACGGCGACGCGGCGCGGTAACGCCCGTCTGTTAATGTCCCGCGCGTATCGGTGGGCTCGTCCGGAGGCCCCGCACACCTAGTGAGGCATCACCATGGTCAGCAAGACGCTCACGGGCTTCAAGGAATTCCTGCTGCGCGGCAACCTGGTCGAGCTGGCCGTCGCCGTCATCATGGCCACCAGCTTCGGAGCGGTGGTGAAGAGCTTCACCGACCTGCTGCTCGACGTGATCGGCAAGCTCGGCGGCGTGCCGGACTTCTCCAAAGCGAGCCTGCTCGGCATCAGCTTCGGCGCCTTCCTGTCCGCGCTGCTGGCGTTCCTGCTGACCGGCTTCGTCGTCTACTTCTTCGTGATCACGCCTTACAACAAGTTCTCCGAGCTCCGCAAGAAGGACGATCCCGACGCTGCCGCCTCCACCGAGGACCTGCTCGCGGAGATCCGGGATCTGCTCAAGGCGCAGAACGAGCGGCCACAGCCGTAGGTTCGTCCCGGACGGATCCGCCCCTGGTTCGGACGGCCTCAGCCGCCGTGATGGGGCGGCCGATCCGCCTGCAGCCGACGTTCTTCGTGCGTCAGCGCCCGGTCAGACATCACTGGCCGGGCGTTCGTCGTCAGCGGACCGAGCTCGGTCAGCAGCGCGGTCCACACGGCCGCGAGCTGAGCGGCACCCAGGCCCCGTCGGAGCTCATCCGGGATGGCCACCGGCCAGGATCCCGACGACCGCGCCTCCGCCACAGCGGCGCGCAAGGACTCGACGCCGCCGAGGTCGGCGATCAGCTCCGCCACCCGCGGCGTCCCGGATTCGGGAAGGTCACGGACCGGGGCGCCCAGCAACGCGTACGCCAGTGCCGCGTGCCATCGCCGATCCGTCTGCTCGGTGGTCACCGGCGAGAGTCTAGGGTTGCGCGTTCCACTGTCGTTGACAGACGGCGGCGTTCAGGTGCGTGCATCGCCAGGCCGACGAGGAAGGGATACCGAGTCGTATCACGACCGAGGAGAACGCAGCGAGGTGCGTTTCTGAGCGTCGCCAGCTGCCAACAGATGTGGGACGCGTGACCCTTGGTCGGGCTGTGATCGGCCTCACGGCTCGGACGTGCATAGCGAGGGAATGCATCGGGACGGTTGAACCTTCAACACAATGTGACTGATCTCCTGACGCACACCGCCCCCGTCGACAGCTCCGATACCGGTCTGGCCCTCTCGGCCGAGGCCCAGAACCTGCTCTTCCGCGAAGGTCGCACCGCGAACGCCTTCTCCGACGAGCCCGTCACCGACGAGCAGATCGCCGCCATCTACGAGCTGGTCAAATGGGGGCCGACGGCCCTGAACGCGCAGCCGCTGCGTATCGTCCTGGTTCGCAGTGACGACGCCCGCAACGACCTGGTCGCCGCCATGAACGAGGGCAACCGGGCCAAGACCGCCGCCGCCCCGCTGATCGCGGTGCTGGCCGCCGACATCGACTACCACGACGAGTTCCACCGCACGATGCCGGTCTTCCCCGGAGCTCGGGACGCCGCCGGCGATGAGGACGCGCGCACCACGGCGGCGACCTTCAACTCCGCCCTGCAGATCGGCTACTTCCTGGTCGGCGTCCGCGCCGCCGGATTGGCAGCCGGCCCGATGGGCGGCTTCGACCGCGACGTCGTCAGCCGACGCTTCTTCCCCGACGGTCGCCACCGCGCACAGCTGGTGGTGAACCTCGGCTACCCGAGCGAGCAGTCCTACCGCCCCCGTCAGCCCCGCCTCGGCTTCGAGGACGTCGTCTCCGTCGCCTGATCCTCGCCTGACCACCGACTCCGCGGGTGATACATCACCCGCGGAGTCGTCAATGGTTCAGCCTTGACATCTTCGCGGGTGATACATCACCCGCGGAGTCGCGTTCGCCGGACCGTCAGCCCTCCAGGAGGGTGCCGGAGGCGACCGTACCGGCCTCGCCGGAGTCGGCCAGCGAGCCGGCCCCGTTGACCACCACGCCGGACTCGAAGGTCCAGTCGCCCTTGACGGTCAAGCTGGAGGCGTCCTTGAGCGACGGCGCGCCCGCCGGGAAGCGGTCGGAGAACTTGCCGATCGTCTTGTAGAACCTCGTGTCCAGATCGATCAGCGGCGCCGGGTCGGTCACGCGAGTGAGCAGCCCGTCGGAGCCCACCTCGTAGACGTCGGACTGCAGCAGCAGCAGGTCGTTGGTGGTCTTGACCGGCAGGAAACGCTCCCGTCCCACACCGATCGCCGTTGCGCCCTCGAACACCTCGATGGCCGCGCCCATCGCCGACTCGATCTGGATCACCTCCGGTGAGGACGAGTCGGCCGGGTCGACGGTCTTCTCGTTCTTGATCAGCGGCAGACCCAGCACGGCGTTGCGCTCGGTCAGGGTTGCCGACAGCACCTCGAGGTCGAACCACAGGTTGTTGGTGTGGAAGTACGGGTGCCGGAACTCGTCGGTGAAGAAGTGCATCTCGTCCGCCGACGTCTGCGCGGTGTCCCGCAGGATCAGCTGTTGGTCGGCCTTGCGGATGGCCAGGTGGCCACCCTTGCGGTCGGCCGCGGTCCGCCGGCAGATCTCCGCGGCGTACGGGGCACCACTGGCCGCGAACCAGCCCGCGATCCGGGCGTTCGGGGCCGCACCGAGGTTGTCGGAGTTGGACACCGAGGCATACCGGTAGCCGGCGGCCAGCAGCTTGGCCAGCACCCCCGACGCCATCAGCGCGGTGTAGAGGTCGCCGTGACCGGGCGGGCACCATTCCATCGTCGGGTCGGCCGGCCACTCGACCGGGGTCAGGTCGTCGGCTCGCAGCTTGGGCTCGGAGTTCTGCAGGAAGTCGAGCCCGAGACCGTCGACCTCCAGATCGGCGTACGGGGCCAGCGCGGCCAGGGTGTCGTCCTGGGTGCGGAAGCTGTTCATGAAGATGAGCGGCAGCTTCGCGTCATGCGTGGCGCGGGCGCTGAGCACCTGGTCGACGATGACGTCCAGGAATGACTTGCCGTCGCGGACGGGCAGCAGCGACTTGGCCTTGTCCATGCCCATCGAGGTGCCGAGTCCACCGTTCAGCTTGATGATCACGGTCTTGGCCAGCGCCGCCGAGGCGTCGGCGTCGCTGACCGCGACGTCGGAGAGCAGGTCCGGATCGGTCAGTGGCTCGATCGAGTCCTCGGCGATGAAGCCGGTGACGCCCTCCTCCAGCTGGCGGTAGTAGTGGCTGAAGACGTCGATGGCCTGCTGCGCCACACCGGCGTCCGTCATCTTCTGCTGCGCGAGGGCGAGTCCTTGGTCACTCATGGTCCCGATCCTAGGGAACCCACGTTTCGCGAAGTAACCCCCGGTCCCTTCGGTCAGACGGTGTTCACCGTGTCTTCGGCTTGGGAGTCAACGACGCCAGCAGCTCGATGGTCGCCTGCTGGATCTGCGCCTGGGCGTCCTCGCGGGAGATCGTCGGCGTACCGTCGCCCGGCTGCTCACCGTAGTCACCGAAGAAGGCGTGCACCCCGCCCTCGACCACCACGTAGCGGGTGGCCTCCGGCAGCTTCGGCTTCGCCTCGGCGATGTCGCCGGGGGTGGCCAGACCGTCGGCCGAGCCGGAGACCGACGTGGTGATCAGGTCGTTGCGGGCGAGCTCGCTGGCCGGGTACGAGGCGTAGAGCAGCAATCCGGTCACCGGGTGGGTGTCCGCATAGGCGGAGGCAGCCACCCCACCGAGGGAGTGCCCGCCGACGGCCCAGTAGCGGATCTCCGAGTGGTTCTCGATCACGCTGTCGGGCTGGTTGCTGTTCGGCAGGGCCAGGCCGAACGGCGGCTTGACCACGGCGACGAGGTACCCGGCTTCGGCGACGGGACGGAGGATGTTCGCGTACGCCCGTGGGTCCACGCGGGCCCCGGGGAAGAACACCAGCCCGACCGTCGGCCGGACCGGTTCGCCCTTGGCGTTGCGGGCGAGCTTGGTCATCTCGAACCAGGTCAGCCGGTCGGTGACCTGGATGTCGTCGCCGGACCGCATCGCCGCCACGGCCACGGGGGCGGCCGGGAACGGCCGGGCCCAGGCCATCCCGACCGTCAGGGCCACACAGAGGATCAGCGCCGGGACGCCGAGCGCCACCCGCACCCGGGCGCGACGTCGTTGTTGGGCCAGGGTCCGCCGCCGGGGGGTGTCGGAGTCGTCGTCGTCGACGTAGGTGTCGTAGCGCGCGCCGACCGTCAGCGAACCGATCGCCCAGACGACGGCGATGATCCCCAGGAAGCCGAGCGCGATGGTGGTGGCGAGCATCGCGGGATGCCCGTTCAGCAGGCTCGCCCACCGTGTCCAGATCAGCCAGATCGCGACACCGAGCATGGCCGTTCCGACCGGCAGCCAGCACACCGACAAGACCACGCGGCTGGTGGCACCGGGCTGAGACACCCGAGCAGTGTAGGTCCGCACTCACCCCGCGATGTCGGCGACGGTCGCCCCGTAGGCGGCCACCAGCTCGTCGATCTCGACGAAGGCGCTGTACCCGTGGGCTCCCGACCCCATCGCCACCCGACGACCGATCAGGCGGCTGTCGACGTAGAGCGGCCAGTCCCCGAGGGCGCCGATCGGGGTGATGGTGCCCCGCTCGTACCCGGTCGCGGCCAAGGCCGCAGCCGCGTCGGGCAGGGTCATCTTGTTGACGCCGACGACCGCACGGAGCTTCGGCCAGGCGATCTGGGTGTCACCGGCGATGACGGCGAACAGGTACGCCTCACCGGACCGGCGCACGACCAGGGTCTTGGCGATGTCGGCCGGTGTGATGCCGAGGATCGCGGCGGCTTCCTCCAGGGTGTGGGCGGCCGGTCGTGGACGTACCTCGACGCGTACGCCCCGGGCGACGGCCGCAGAGAGCATCCGACGGACGCCTTCGGGCAGATGCGCGACATCGGGCGGCTGCACCGGCTCTCCCCTCACCGGATCGACATCAGTCATCGGATCCACATCCAGTAGGCGGAGATCGCGGCGGGCACGAGTCCGATCAGCACGGCAGGGTGCCAGGGCTTGCGTCGATTGGTGAACAACACTGCCTCCGCGGCCGCGAACCCGAGGATCAGTCCCATCACCCAGAGCCCGGTCGCGTCGCTGGTGCTGGTCTGCGCGCGATGCGGTGCGTACGCCGCCAGGGCGACGGTGGGCGCTCCGAAGACGACGCACAGGATGGCGGAGATCACGACCCGCTGCACGAGGTCGAGGCTCTTCTCCTCCGCGTCGGACATGCCCGCAAGGGTGCCACTCTCCCCCCGGTGCTGACGGCCCGGTGCGCTCCGGTGGACGCGTGCGCATCCACCGATCGGTCGTCGTTGGAAGTGCACAGGTGACTTCTGTCCTGATCTCCGGCGCCAGCATCGCCGGTCCCGCCCTCGCGTCCTGGCTGCACCGCTACGGCTTCGAGGTGACCGTGATCGAACGCGCCGACGAGCTCAGGGCGGGCGGTCAGAACGTCGACGTCCGCGGCGCGGGTCGCGAGGTCGCTCGCCGGATGGGCCTGGAGGACGCGATCCGGGCCGCGACGACCGGCGAGGCCGGGGTCCGCTTCGTCGATGCCGGCGATCGGACCATCGCCTCCTTCACCGCGGGCACCTCGGACTCCGACGGGCCCACGGCCGAGCTCGAGATCCTGCGCGGCGATCTGGCCCGACTGCTGGTGGAGCAGACCGCGTCCGACGTCGAGTACGTGTTCGGCGACCACATCACCGACCTCGACGACGACGGCACCAGGGTGCTGGTCGGGTTCGCGCACGGGGCAGCGCGATCCTTCGACCTGGTCGTCGCGGCCGACGGCATCCGCTCCAGCACCCGCGCCCTGGCGCTGGGCGACGAGCCGGTGGTCACACCCCTCGGCATGTACACCGCGTACCTGACCATCCCCCGCACGGAGACGGACACGGCCTGGGCCCGGTGGTTCAACGCCCCGGGCGGACGCACCTCGACCTTGCGCCCGGACAACGTGGGCACCACCCGAGCCACGCTCTCGTTCATGTCCCAGCCGCGCGGGTACGAGCGGTGGGACAGCGCCGGGCAGCGGGACGTGCTCCGGCAGCGGTTCGCCGGCGTGGGCTGGGAGGTGCCGCGGATCCTCGACGCGCTCGACGGGTCCGACGTCTACTTCGAGGCGATCTCCCAGGTGCAGGCCCCGCGCTGGTCCTCGGGGCGTACGGCCGTGCTCGGTGACGCGGCCTACTGCGCGTCACCCATCAGCGGGATGGGCACCAGCCTGGCGCTCGCCGGGGCGTACGTGCTGGCCGGCGAGCTGGCCACCCGCGCTGATCACACCAGCGCGTTCGCCGCGTACGAGTCGATCATGCGGCCGTACGTGGACCAGGCACAGCAGCTTCCGCCGGGCACGCCCCGGCTGGCGAACCCGCGGACCAGGGCGGGCATCGCCGGATTCAACACGATCCTGCGGATCGCCTCGACCAAGCTCGCCCAGCGGGTCGCGGGCAAGGTCTTCTCCCCGAAGGCGGAGCGGATCGAGCTACCCACCTACCAACCGGTCCCGGCCAACACCGCCTGAGTCCGGCGCCCATCAGCCCCGAAGTCCCAGTCCGGCGTCGCGAGCCATCGCGACTGCCTGGGCCCGGTCGACCGCGCCGAGCTTGAGCAGGATGCCGGAGATGTTGTTCTGCACGGTCTTCATGCTGATTCCCATCCGCGCCGCGATCGCGTCGTTGCGCAGGCCCCTCCCGAGCCGGTCCAGGATCTCGAACTCGCGCGGGGTCAGCGCGGGGAACGCCCGGTTCTGGGACGTCTCAGTGGTGCTGGCCGCGATCACCTGGCCGCCGATGTCGGGGCTGAAGATCACCTGGCCGCCGTGCACCGCCTCGATCGCCCGCACGATGTCGTCCGGCTCGGAGTCCTTGACCAGGTAGCCGCGGGCACCCGCCTGCAGGGCCCCGCGCAGGTGGGTGACGTCGGTGTACATGGTCAGCATCAGCACTGCCGTCTCCGGCCGATCCGCCAAGATGGCCACGGTCGCCGATTCCCCCCCTCCACCAGGGATGTTGAGGTCCATCAAGATCACGTCCGGCTGGAGCTCCGCGGCGATGGCGATCGCCTCGTCGGTGCTGCCGGCCTCCCCGACGACCTCGATCTCGTCGACCCGGGCGAGCAGCGCACGAATCCCCTCGCGGAACACAGCATGATCATCGACCACCGCGACCTTGATCATCACGGCACCGGCACCCGGGCCGACAGGATCGTCCCGCCACCGGGTCGGGGAGTGATCTCGAAGGTGCCGCCCATGGCCTGCACCCGGCTGCGCATCGAGGTGATGCCGATCCCGGACACGTACGGCTGCGCGATGCCGACACCGTCGTCGGTCACGACGAGCTCGATCTCGTGCTCGATCGCGACGGAGGGTGACTCACGGCCGACGTCGCGCGGGCGTGCCGCACCACGTTCGTGATCGCTTCCAGCGCGACCCGGGACAGCCCCAGCTCGGTCGTCGCCGGCAGGTCCATGGCGCTGCCCTCCTCCAACTGACCGTGAGGTCCGGACCCCCCGGACCACGGACCGAGGCGACGTAGTCCATGATCACCGCCGTCAGGTGCGGGGTGTCCGGGGTGGGCTGGAGGTCGTGGGCGATCCGCCGCACCTCCGACGCGGCGGTCCGCAGCCGGGTGGCCAGGCGGGCCGCGTCGGCGGCGTCGGGTGTGCCCGGCGGCATTCCGCGGCGCAGCGCATCGGCGGTCAGTCCGGCGCCGGCCAGCAGCGGGGCCAGGCCATCGTGCAAGTCACGTCCTAGAGATCTCCGCTGCTCGATCAGGGCCTCGATCGCCTCGCGGCGCAGGGTCTCGATGTCGGTGTCGCGGCGTTGGCCGTAGACCAACGCGGCCGCTTGACTGGCCAGCTGGTCGAGTAGGGCTCGGTCCTCACGACCGTACGGCTCGCCCGGTGTCCGCGGGGCCACTCGCAGCTCGCCCAAGCGCTCTCCGCGGTGCAGCAGCGGAACGACGGCCGGGTTGTTCGGTTCGTCTCCGGTGCCGGCCACCACCTCGATCTCGGACGCCTGGTGCAGGGCCAGGCTCACCCCGGGCGCGCGGACTGCTTCGGCGACGATCTCGGTGAGTGTGCGGTATACCTCGTCCACCTCGGCCGTACCCGCCGAAGTGAGGGCGTCGAGCCGCGCCAGCGGCCGTAGCGGCTCACCACGCTCCCCCAGCAGGCGCCGCTCCAAGCCGGTGCGGACCCGGCGTCGTAACGGGTCCGCGGCGATCACCGCTCCCGCGGCGACCAGCAGCGCGAGCCAGCGGTACCGGTCCTCGACCGCCGGCGACGACAGCGCCAACAACATCGCGAAGTAGACCCCCGCGAAGATCAGAGTCAGGGCGCCGACCACAACGGCGTAGACCACGAAGCGGCGAACGACCACCCGGGAGTCCCAGAGACCCACCTGGGTGACGGTGACCGCGATGACCAGGGCGACGACCACCGGCCAGAGCCAGCTGGCGATGAAGGCCAAACTGGAGCGGCTCTCGCTGAACTCCGCCGAGCGAAACAGGTTGAATCCGGTGGCCGTCAGCCATACGACGGCCAACGGGGCGACCTGCTGGCGCACCAGGTGCGGTCCTCGTCGGACCCGCTCGGCCAGGACGACCACGACGACGGCCGCCGCCACGTACCCGAGGACCGTCCCGAACTGCCACATCGTCATCAACTCGACCAGCGCCGGATCCTCCGGGAAGAAGAACTCCCACTCCACCGTCGCCAGCACTACCAAGAACGCCGCATACCCGACGAGCGGCACGACGAACAGCAGGTGCCAGAACCAGCCCGACAGCCAGCCGGTCGGGAACACCTGCGGCAGCACGATCATGCCCAGCACCCACCCGAGGCTGGAGAGTGTGCTGTACGCGACCCGCAGGTGGGCCACCAGATCCCAGCCGGCCGCGTAGGAGAACGCAGACAGTCCCATGCTGAGCGCCGCCAATCCCCAGCACAGCGCCATCACCAACATCGTCCAGCCGACGGCGGCGGCGGTCGGACGTCGTAGGACCGCGACACCGACGACGGCGAATGTCACCACCCCGGGGACAAGCTCGCGCACCAGCAACGTCCCGCTGAGCACCAGGATGTCCGGCTCCATGTCGAACAGGACCGCCCCCACCACCGCGGCCACGATCGCCACCATCGCCATGACGAGAGCAAGAACGCGTACGAGCCGGTGTCCGACATCGGGGCTCGTCGGCGCGCTCACCCGGCCGGCGCCGACGTCGGGGTCGGCGTCCGGCTCGACCACCGTCAGCGCGCTCTGCACCTCGGTCCCGCTCATGGCACCACCTTGGGCCGCCACCTTCCCGGGCGTCACGGGATGACCCCGGCCACCGGCCGGGAATCATTCGTGCGCCGGCGTCGACCTGCGCCGAGTGTCCCACCGCGAGGTGCTCCTGGCTAGGGAGGATGCTGCTTCCGACGAGCCGCCCACACCCTCCGCACCGTCCCTTGACACCCGGGAAACCCTCGGCCGAACCTGAACTGGCCGCTCACTCGGGGTCGGTCCTCACGATCGGAGGGCACCATGCTCAAGTGGTTCATCAGCCTGGTGAAGCGTCATCAGTGGCGGACCTGGTGGGACAAGGACCTGCGCCGCAACCGGATCGCCTGTGACCTTGCAGCGCCGAGAAGACGAAGTTGATGGACACCGACATCAACCCGAACTTCTTTTAGTGTGGGCCGGACCACCATCCGTTCATCTCGCACCCATTGCCGATTACTGCTGCGATCGCCATAATCAGGCCAGACGCTCGCTCGAGGCGAGCAGTCGGCAGTCCTGAAGGTGCAGCATGATCTCAGTTCCACGTCGCCTTCGGGTCATCGTCCTCGTGCTCGTCACGATGACCAGTCTGATCCTGACGGCATCGACCGCAACGGCCCGGACACCTGGCACCGAGCACCTACCCGACCTCCAGACGATCATCCCCACGAACGCCTTCTCGGTGGTCAACACGACCGAGGGCAGGGAGTTCCGCTACACCCACCTCGTCTACAACAACGGGCCCGGGCCCTTGGAGATCCAACCGTCCTACGACGACGCCATCGGCGGATTCCGCGGACGGCAGCTGATCCTGACCCACGACACCGCCGGGGCCTGGTCGCAGGTTCGCGACCGCCGGGTGCCCGACACCTTCGTCTTCCACGCCGAGCACGGTCACTTCCACTTCCCACTGGCCAGCTTCGGCCTGTACGCCGTCGCGCCGGACGGTGGCTTCGGCGCGCCCGTCGCGGTGTCGCCGAAGAACGGTTTCTGCATCGACGACTCGTACTTGTACAACTCCACGCTCGAGCACAGCGGCGCGTTTCTGGGGAGCCGGAGCAGCTGCGCCGATCCCCATGGGCTCCGCGGGATCTCCGTCGGCGGGGCCGACGAGTACGACTACCGCGATCCTGGCCAGGCGGTGCCCATCGACGGGTTGGCCGACGGGACGTACTGGTTCCGGGCCATGACCGACCCGAACGACGACATGGCCGAGCTCGACGAGAGCAACAACGAGACCGACGTCAAGGTGACCATCTCCCGGGGTGTGGTGACTCCGGGGCAGGTGCTGCACCCGGACACCAGTCCTCCGCAGGGTGCTTTCTCGGCACCGAGCGACGGTCAGGTGGTGAACGGCAGCCTGCCGCTCACCGTCAGGACCACCACGCCGGGGATCCGGCGGGTGGAGTTCGTCGCCGACGGCAACGTCGTCGGAGTGGCCACGAGCAGTGACGGCGCGTTCACCTTCCCGTGGCGCACCACGTCCGTGGTGGACGGGGAGCACTGGCTGTCGGCCCGGATCGTCGACGAGCAGGGCCGGGTGGGCAACACCGGCGTGACCTCGGTGATCGTGTCGAACGTGGCCCCGCCACCCGACGGTGACGCTCTCACGTTGAAGCGCTCGGTCAGCCGCGACGGGCGAGACCTGCAGACGACACCGCCGCTCACCGGACTCAGCGGCGGCGAGCTGCTGGTCGCCCTGGTGAGCGCCGATGGCCCGAACACGGCGGCACAGACCACCTCATTATCCGGCAGCGGATCTGTCCTGGGTGCTGGCGCGGCGTGCGAACGTTCAACCGGGGACCAGTGAGGTGTGGAAGGCGGTGGTACCCGACGATCCTGGCGACATCGCGGTTACGTCGACCCCTGCCTTGACCGGGTACGACCAGTCGCTCACGGTGCTGGCCTTCAGCGGCTCGGCCGGGATCGGAGCCAGCTCCGCCGCCGGTGCGGTATCGGGAGCGCCCAAGACCTCGTTGACCACCAGCCGTACGGGGTCGTGGGTCTTCGGCACCGGCAACGACTGGGACGTGGCCGGCCCCCGCACGGTCGGCGCCGACCAGACCGTCATGCACCAGTGGGTCAACAGCGCCGTGGGTGACACCTTCTGGGCGCAGTCGAAGCTCCGACCGACGCCGGCGGCCGGGACCTCGGTCACCCTCGACGCCACGGCACCGACGACCGGGCACTGGAACCTCGCCGCGGTCGAGGTCCTCGCCTCGACGTACACGGCACCACCACCAGACCGAACAGCACCAACGGTGAAGATCACCGAGCCGGCCGCCGGTGCGAAGCTCCGCGGGCTGATCTCCGTCGGCGCCACCGCCGCCGACAACGTCGGGGTCAACGCCGTGCGGTTCAAGGTCGACGGCACGGTGATCGCCACCGACACCACGCCTCCGTTCACGACGGTGTGGGACACGAAGAAGTTCGCCAAAGGAACGCGCGCCCTCACCGCGGAGGCCGTCGATGCCGCGCGGAACACCGGCACTTCCGCCGCCATCCGCGTCGCGGTCGACAACTCGGGCCCAGCCCCGTCCAAGATCATCATCGAGAAGAAGGTGATCAAGACCGGCACCGGGACGCTGGTCACGCCGGCGCTCACCACGGCGTACGCGAATGACCTGCTGGTGGCCTTCGTCTCGATGGACGGGCCGGACACCAGCACGCAGGCGGCGACGGTGAGGGGGGCCGGAGGTACCTGGACCCTGGTCAAGCGCTCGAACACGCAGCATGGCGTCTCGGAGATCTGGACGACGCGGGCGAGGGGCAGGCTGGCCAACCAGACCGTCACCGCCGCACCGACGCGGACCGGATTCTCGGGTGCGCTGACGGTATTGGCGTTCCGCAACGCGAAAGGTACCGGCGTGGCCGGCGCGACGGGAGCCCCGTCGGGTAAGCCATCGATCTACCTGCCGGCCGTCCGGGCGGCCTCGTGGGTGTTCGCCACCGGCAACGACTGGGACGGTGCCGCGGCGCGCAGGCCGGTGTCGGGTCAGGTACTGCAACAACAGTGGCTCGCCACCGCACCGGGTGACACCTTCTGGGTCCAGTCGACCACGGCGCCGACCACCATCGCCGGGCTGGTCACGATCACCGACGACCTGCCCACCACCAACCGCTGGAACCTTGCGGCGGTGGAGATCCAGGCGGTCAACGGCTGACGGGTGCTTCGCCCGAGAGGCTGCTGTCAGTCCCGGCTCATGGCGTCGACACAGACCGTGATCGCCAGGATCAGCGCGACGTCCTGACCGGGTTGGATCTCGATGCCGTACGTCTCCCGCACACGGAACCACTTCTTCGAGACCGTGGCGATGGTGTCACCGCCGCTCTCGATCTCGTACTCGTGATCGACGATGTTCCCGTGCGCCTTCAGGTCGGCACCGCCGTCGACCTCGATCTTGAAGCGGTCCCGGAGCCCGACCAGCGCCTTGCGGACGGTCGCTTCCCCGCCGCCGCCCCGCTCGATCTTCATCGTGTCGCGCACGGTGAGCTTGCGATCCTGGATCTTGGCCACCTCCGCGCCGGACGTGTCCTCCAGGATGAAGGTCTGACGCAGCCGTGCGGCCTTGCCGTTGACCTTGAACGCGCGGTGACCCTCGCTGTCCTCGATCCAGTAGTCGTCGCCCACGGCCAGCAGCTTCTCCCGCATCTGATAGCGGGTGGGGCTCGGGGCGTCGTGAGCTCGCCGACGATCTCGTAATGCCATGTCCGTGATCCCTCTGTCGGTGGTGACCTGCACCTGGAGGGTACGCCGTCGAGCGTGTTGTGAGCACGGCCCCGTCAGCCGAAGGCCGAGCTCGACAGATAAGCCGCCAGACGGTCATGCCGAACGCGGAGGAGAACGCGCGCCCCGGCGATCCCGAGGGCGGCGGCGATCCCCATCGTCGCGCAGGCGACTGTGGCGGCGACAGCGAACTGGACATCGGTCAACCAGGCCGCGATCGGCAGAATGCCCACGGGTAGGACCAGCACGATCACGGCCGCCCAGCTGATCTCAAGCCACGTGTAGCCGCCGGCGCCGACAATGATCAGCGCCACCGCACTGGGTACGCCGACCAAGGATCCGAGGACGACGCAGCGAGCAACCAGCCAGTGCCAGTACGCGCTACGGTCCTCGACCACCGACAAGGCTGTCGAGGTGTTCGCACCCATGACGTTGGTCGCCGGTGTGTCGGCGAGCATCCAGGACGCCAGGATGATGGGGAACGCGAGAGGTCCGTTCAGGCTGAACAGGAACGCGTGGGCACGCGCCGGAAGCAGGAACCAGGCAAGGACCATCACCGTGGCGTTGGTGAGCAGGATCGCCGGGGTCTCCCAGGGCGGCGCCAGGATCCGCCCGTACTCGCGAGCCACGCAGCGACGCAGCTCGGCAAGCGTGACCATGATCGGTGATGATCTCGGCGTGCCCGTTGCGGCCACCGCCCAAACCTCTCTCTGACCGCGGACGACTGTCTACGCGTGCAGGAGGTCCGCGGTCTGGTGACTCGCCACCCAGCCTAGTGAGCAGCACCGCCCTCCGACGCGTGCGGCGCAGGTATGGCACCCACAGGTGCTGGCGGGGACGCCGCGGCTGTGTTTGAGTGGACAGGTGCCCGGCCTCGTGGACGTCGACTACCTCGTGGTCGGTGCCGGGGCGATGGGCATGGGCTTCGTCGACGCACTGATCGACCACGCCGACGTCCGCGTGGCGCTGATCGACCGCCGCGATGGGGTCGGCGGCCACTGGCGTCACGCGTACCCCTTCGTGCGGTTGCACCAGTCCTCGACCTTCTACGGCGTCGCCTCGCGGGTGCTCGGCGGTGGCCGGCTCCAGACCACGGGCCCGGAGGCGGGACTGCACGAGCGCGCGGACCAGCCGACGATCTGCGCCTACTACGAGCAGGTGCTGGCCGAGCGGATGGTCGGGCCGGGGCGCGTCGAGTTCTTCCCCGGCTTCGACTACCTGGGCGGTCGCACCTTCGTCTCGCTCGAGTCCGGTGAGCGGTTCGACGTGCCCGATCGATGCCGGATCGTCGACGCCCGCTACCTCGCGCCGGACATCCCGGCCGAGACACCGCCGCGGTTCGGGGTCGCCGAGGGTGCGCACGTCATCGGAGTCAACGACCTGCCCGTGTGGGCGGGGACGAGCAGTCAGTACGTCGTCGTGGGGTCGGGCAAGACGGCGACCGACGCCTGCGTCTGGCTGCTGGGCCACGGGGTCGACCCGGGAGCGATCTGCTGGGTGCGCCCGCGCGACCCGTGGATGCTGAACCGGTCACTGATCCAGCCGGACCCAGCCATCTACCTGGGCATGGTGGCGGAGATGATGCGCCTGGCGGCCGAGGCGAGGTCGTTGCCGGAGCTCTTCGGGCAGCTCGAGAACGCCGGGATCATGCTGCGGATCGACCCGTCCGTGACCCCGACGATGGCCAAGGCGCCCACGCTGGGCCGGTGGGAGCTCGATCTGCTGCGCAGCATCGAGCAGGTCGTCCGGCTCGGCCACCTGCGGGTGGCCCGGCGCGGTCGTCTGGACCTGGAGGAGGGCTCGGTCACGGTGGCCGACGACGCGCTGGTGGTGAACTGCGCCGCCGACGGACTGAAGATGCCACCGCTGATTCCGATCTGGGGTCCCGACGTGATCACCCTGCAGCCGATCCGGGCCGGCTTTCCCTGCTTCGGTACTGCGCTGGCCGGCTACGTCGAGGCCACCCGCGCCGACGACGCCGAGAAGAACCGGCTGTGCCCGCCATCCTCGTACGGGAACACGTTGACCGACTGGGCGCGGATGAACGTCCGCGGATCCCGCAACACCGCCGCCTTCTCCGCCGAGCCGGACATCAAGGCCTGGACCGATCGGATCGCCGTGAACCCCGCCAGGATCCCGCCCGAGCACCCGGGGTCCGCCGAGCTGGACGACGCCGTCGACCGGCTCGGGCGCCACATCGGTCCCGGGGTGGCGCGCCTCGCCGCCCTCGGCGGGCTCCCGGGCTGAGTCAGCGGATCAGCGTGAGCACGATCAGGGTCACGTTCAGACCCGTGATGACGGCGGCCACCAGCGCGGGGACGAGGGGCGTGCGTCGGCGGTTCACCAGCGCACCCATCAGGTCCTGACGTCAGGCTGTCGCAGGGCAGACAGCTGAGCTGCTCACCGGCCGCCCTGCGGCTGCTGATGCGGATGGACATGCCACGCAACACCCGGCAGCTCCACGACCTGCTGCGCGAGGTGGTCCAGTGCGGGCGCACCGGGATCATCGAGCCCGAAGACCTCCCGGCCGAGGCTCACTCGGTCAGCCTCCGGCTGCTCAGCCCACTCGAGTCGCTCGAGCGGGACGCCATCGTCAAGTGCCTGGCCGACGCTCACGACAACAAGGCCCAGGCGGCGCGGGCGCTGGGCATGTCCCGGGCCACCATCTACCGCAAAGATCCACGACTACGGGATCATCACCCGCGCCGGCTGACGGCCCTGCTGACGCCGATCGAGGTCGCGATCAGGCTGACACCGGAAGGTAGTGGCGCCGCAGGAAATCCAGGACAGTCGGGTTGAACAAGCCGGGCTGCTCCTCGGGTGGGTTGTGTCCGGTGTTCGGCAGCACGAACAGCTCGGCGTTCCTCAGCAGGTGCTGAAACCGGGCCGCGCGTTCCACCGGGATGGTGGCGTCGCGGTCACCGTGGACGAGCAGGATCGGAGCCTCGATGCCGATCAGCTCGTTCTCGTCGGGGAAGTCGGCCTCGTGGGGATGCGACCAGACCGCGATGAAGTCGCGAGCGAGGGTCCGCCAGTGGTCCGCACCCTGAGACGAATGAGCCGAAGCGAACTCCAGGAAATCCGGGGAGGGCGTGCCATCCGCTCTTGGGGAGCCGAAGACCTCGGCGGCGAGTCCGTCGACCGTGAGTCCCCCGTTCGAGGTCCTCAGGTCCTCGGGCCAGAAGAAGGTTCCCGCCGACCACACCGCCGCCGCGACGAGATCGGGGCGAGCCAGGGCGAGGTGGAGCTGCAGGATCGACCCGCTGCTCTCCCCGCAGAACGCGGCCCGGCCGATCCCCAGGCCGTCGCAGAGCGTCGCGACGTCGACGGCGAACTGTCGGAGGTTGAAGGCGGCGGCACCCAGCGGGTTGTTCGTCCGGCCGTGCTCTCTCAGATCAGGTACGACGACGCGATGGTGCTCGCTGAACGGCTCGATCTGACGCCTCCAGCTGTCTCCGCATCCCCCGAAACCGTGCAGCAGCAGCAAAGGCGGCGATGCCGGGGACCCGGCTGTGACGTAGTACATCTCGAGGTCGCCCACGGTTGCGTACGGCATGACGTCACTCCTGTTCCGGGAAACGCGACCCGCGGAGGACGGTAGCCCATCGGTCCCCGTCCTCTTGACGCGGGACGATCCGAACGCTACTTTCGCTGAACAGGGCGTGAGAGCGCTCCCACGGGGGAATAGCAGCAGCTGTCGTGAAACACCTTGGGTCACAAGGGTTGCTGTTCAGGCTCGGTACGACGACGTACTAGGTGAAAGAAGCCCCCATGAAGCTCCGCATCATCACTGCCCCACTCCTCGTGGCGCTCCTCCTGCTCACCTTTCCGGCCACGACTCCCCAGGCCGCTGCCGCGGACGACTGGACCGTGGTGTTCGAGGACGACTTCAGCGGGACCGGCCTCCCGTCCGCGACCGGCTGGGACGTCATCGAAGGAACGGGCTATCCCGGTGGTCCGCAGAACGGTTTCGGCACCGACGAGATCGAGACGATGACGCGTTCGACGGAGAACATCCGCCGCCAAGACGGCTACCTGCGGATCACCCCGCTGCGCACCGCGGACGGAGCGTGGACGTCGGGTCGCGCCGAGACCAAGCTGGACTACAAACCCTCCGACGGCTCGGCGATGCGGATGGAGTGCAAGCTCGCGATGCCCGACGTGCACGGCGAGGACGCCAAGGGCTACTGGCCCGCCTGCTGGGCACTCGGCGCCACCCAGCGCGCACAACGCTGGGACTGGCCGGCCTCCGGTGAGCCGGACATCGCCGAGTCCGTGAACGGGGTCAACCGCAACTGGTCGACCCTGCACTGCGGGTACGCGGCGCAGTGGGGCGGACCGTGCAATGAGCCTGTCGGCCTGACCAACGGTGGAGTCGCGCCTCCCACTGGAGACCTCTGGGGCCAGCAGCACGTGTTCGCCTTCGAGTGGGACCGTTCCGGATCCGAGGACGTGATGCGCTGGTACGTCGACTCGACGCAGGTCCACACGATCCGACAGTCGCAGGTTCCTGCCGACGTGTGGCGTTCCCTGAGCGAGCACGCTGGGCACCGGCTGATCCTCAATGTGGCTGTCGGCGGCCAGTTCCCGGCCGCGCTCGGCGGCGGCCCCACCGCTGCCACCCGCCCAGGAGTGCCGATGCTCGTGGACTACGTGAGGATCGCGTACCGCGGCTCCGGTGCGAGTCCGAGTCCTACGCCCACGACGAGTCCGACCTCCACGCCGACGAGCCCATCACCCACGCCGACGACGCCGACCTCTGCGTCACCGACACCCTCGCCGACCGCGACGCCGTCGTCCTCCCCCACCCCTTCCGACTGCGCACCGCAGCCGACCGCGACCACCACCACGGCTCCTCCCCCGATCGATCCGGCGCAGACAGCGGTGATCGAGGCCGAGAACTACGCGACCCAGCAGGGCGTTCGCAGCGCGGACGGCGCGATCCAGGTCAGCAAGGGTGATCAGGTGGCGTACGACCTCGACTTCGGGTCAGAGGCGAAGAAGAGCCTGGTCGCTCGCGTCGCCTCGGGGATCACCGACGGATCCAGCGCCCTGGTGGAAGTTCGCCTCGGCTCGGCCACGGCGACACCGATCGGGTCGTTCGCCGTCGGCAGCACCGGCGGCTGGAGCTCCTACCGAGACATCCCGGCCAATGTGGCCGCGACGACCGGTCGACACCGGGTCTTCCTCACCGTCACCTCTGCCGGCGACGAACCCGCACTGAACATCGACAAGTTCGTCTTCGGTGTGACCCCGGCCGTCGCCTGGTGACCGGGCGGGCCGTCAGGCGACGGCGACTGGGGCTATGCGGGCGGCCTGAGCGCGCCGGCGACGACGTCGGCGCAGTGCAGCCGGCGCCGTCAGCACCAGCGCGACGAGGACACCGATGATGGCTCCCAGCCCGTTGGCGAGCAGGTCCCGTTCGTCCGGAACGCGCCCCGGGATGCTGCGCTGTGCGGCCTCGATGGCCGTGGTCATGGCGAAGGACGCGATGAGCGCGAGCCACCACAAGCGGGTACCGAACAACAGCAGCAGGAACATCCCGACCGGCACGAACAAGGCGATGTTGGCCAGGAACTCCAGCCGGCTGTCGTTGATGGACAGCAGGTAGCCATGCCGATGCAAGGCGGCGAGGACCCGGTAGATGATCGCGATGTGCTCGCTCGCGTAGGCCTGTGGCGTCAGGGTCAGCCAGGCCACGAAGGCGAGGTAGCCACCGGTCAGCAGAGCCAGTACCGGGTGTCGATGGAGCATGCATCCAGTATCGCGGCCTCAGCGGCCCGATCGGCCGCCGATGCTGTGAGGTTGGTCGCGTTCTGGATCCGGGCAGCGGACGGTCACTGTGAGGTGGGAGCGGAGACCGCCTCCGCGCGGGACTGACGGCGGAACTCGCGGGGGCTCTGGCCGTTGACCTCCCGGAACTGACGGGAGAAGTAGAAGGGGTCGCCGTAGCCGACGGCGGCGCCGATCTCGGCGACGCTGTGCTCGGAGGTGATCAGCAGCTGCCGTGATCGGGCCATCCGCAACCGCTTCACGTAGTCCAGCACGGAGAAGCCGGTGACCGTCTTGAACTGGGCGGAGAAGTGCGACGGGCTGAAGCCGACCAGGCCAGCGAGCGCGGGGACACTGACCGGCGCCGCCAGGTGCGCCCGAAGATGGGCCTGTGCCCTGGCGATCGGCTGACGGTCGCTGGACCGACCGCCGCGTTCAGCGGCCAGCTGGGCCAGCAGGTGCCAGGCCGCTCCCGCCGCCGCGGCCAAGCTGGCCGAGGTCTCGTCCCGGGCCAGGTCGTCGCAGACGCTCTCCAGCAACGAGAACGCCCGGTACGGGTCGCCGAGCGTCGCCACCGGTGTCTCCACGGTCAGCCCGATCGCCGCCAGCAGGTCCTCCAGGTCGTTCCCCCGCACATGCACCCACCAGATGGACCACGGCTGATCGGGGTCGGACTGGTAGCGGTGCGGGACCCCGGGTGGGATGACCAGCACCTGGTGGGGTCCGACCCGGTGCCGGCGGCCGGCCAGCTCGCACCAGCCGATCCCGTCCGTGCAGGCGATCACGATCGCCTGACCCACTCCCGCCCGGCGGGTCAGCCCGTGCTGGGCCGCGTGCGGGAAGTACCCGGCGTCGGTCACCAGCAGCATCGAGGTCGGCGGCCGACCGGACGCCTCGGCCACCAGCGGAGCCGGCAGCACGTGCATCCGCTGGCCCGGAAAGCCGTCCGGCAGCAGCATTCCGGCAGGCTAGTCGACCTAGCCGGAGATCATCGGATCGTCCAGGTCGGTCGTCGGATTCTGCATTCCGGCGCGGTGCTCGTCCGCGTAGCGTGACGGCGTGCCCACAGAACGCGACGACGTGCTCGTCCCCGGCTTCGACCTGCCGCCGCGACCCGCTCACCTGGCCGACGCCGAGGTGGCCGCCTGGTCGGCCCCGATCGTGCTGCCGACGTACCGTCCGACCGAGCCCGACCGCTACCCGGCCTACCTGGACCGTCGGGTGTACCAGGGTTCCTCGGGGCGGGTCTTCCCGCTGCCGTTCCACGACCGGATCAGCGAGTCACCGATCGACCAGAGCTGGACCGGGCTGCACCTGGAGAACGCGTACGTCCGGTTGCTGGTGCTGCCCGAGCTCGGTGGCCGGATCCAGCTGGCCGTGGACAAGCGCACCGGCTACCCGCTGTTCTACGCCAACCCGGTGATCAAGCCGGCCCTGGTGGGCCTGGCCGGACCGTGGCTGGCCGGCGGCGTGGAGTTCAACTGGCCCCAGCACCACCGCCCGGCGACGTACCTGCCGATGGCCTGGGAGATCGACGAGTCCGACGGGACCGTGTGGTGCTCCGACCACGACCCGTTCGCCCGGATGAAGGGCATGCACGGCGTCCGGCTGCGACCCGACTCGACCGTGATCGAGCTCCGGGCCCGGCTGTTCAACCGGGACGAGCTGACCCAGACCTTCCTGTGGTGGGCCAACGTCGCCGCCGAGGTGCACGACGACTACCAGTCGTTCTTCCCCGCCGACGTGACGATGGTGGCCGACCACGCGAAGCGGGCCGTGACCACCTTCCCTTCCGCGACCACCCCCTACTACGGGGTCGACTACACCGAGCGACGGACCGCCGACCACCGCGCCGACAGCCGGTTCGTGGTGTCGGGTGACCGACTGGACTGGCCGCGGAACATCCCGGTGCCGACGTCCTACATGTGTGTCGGATCGCGCGGCGACTTCTTCGGCGGCTACGACCATCGAGCCCGGGCCGGCTTCGTGCACTGGGCCGACCGGCACTACGCCGGCGGGAAGAAGCAGTGGACCTGGGGTGACGACGCCTTCGGCCGCACCTGGAACCGCAACCTGACCGACGGGGACGCGATCTACATCGAGCTGATGGCGGGCGTCTACACCGACAACCAGCCCGACTTCTCCCACCTGGCGCCCGGCGAGACGAAGACGTTCTCCCAACACTGGTATCCGGTGGCCGGCACCGGTGTCGTGGTGGCCAGCACCCTCGACCTGGCTCTGGGTCGCCGGCTCGTCGAGGGCGGCACCGAGCTGGTCCTCGACGCCACCCGGCCCCTGGGTCCGACGCGGGTCTTGGTCACCGACGCCACCGGGACGACCTTGTACGACGCCGAGCCCGACCTGAACCCCGACCAGCGCGCCCGGATGAGCCTGCCCACCACGGACTCGGTCACCGTGCTCGTCGGTCCCGCGGAACGACCGCTGCTCCGCTGGGATCCGACGGAGAAGACCGCGGCCGCCGAGCTGCAGCCCGCGGTCGAGCCCCTGCCACCGGCCGAGATCGCCTCGGTCGAGGAGCTGTACCTGGTCGGACGCCACCTGGAGCAGTACCGGCACGCCACCCGCTCACCCGAGCCCTACTGGACCGAAGCGCTGATCCGCGACCCGGGCCACGTCGCGTCCCGCGTGGCGCTCGGCACCCGGCGCTACCGCGAGGCCCGCTTCGCCGAGGCCGAGCAGCACGCCCGGTCGGCGGTCGAGCGGCTGACCCGGCTCAACCCGAACCCGGAGGTCGGGGACGCTCACTACCTGCTGGGCTTGACTCTGACCCGCCTCGGGCGCGACGACGAGGCGTACGAGACCTTCGCCAAGGCCAGCTGGCTCGACGCGTTCGTCGGCCCGGGGAACCACCAGCTGGCCCTGATCGACGCGCGCCACGGCCGCGACGAGCTGGCCCTGCAGCGGGTCGAGACCGGTCTTCGGGCCTGCCCCGAGCAGCTCCAGCTGCGCGACCTCGCGGTCGTGCTGCTCCGCCGACTGGGCCGCGACGACGAGGCCCGGCGGCGGCTGGACGCGACCCTCGCCCTCGACCCGCTGGACCTCTGGGCCCGGCAGCTCGCCGGCACCCTCGACGACCAGCGCGGCCAGACCGAGGCGCAGACCCTGCTCGACGTGGCGCAGGAGAACGCGCGTGCTGGGAACCTGGCAACGGCCGTCGAGCTGGCGGACCAGGCCCGGCGGGCGGATGCCCACCGGCCGCTGGGCCAGACCGCCTGCGCGGTGATCGCCGACTACCTCGCCGCCGCCTGGCTGGATCGCCTCGGCGACCACGCCGGCGCGGTCGTCGCCCGCGACCGGGCCCGCGGCGCCGACCGGAGCTGGAACTTCGCCTCCCGGCTCGACGACGTCGACGCCCTGCAGGCGGCGCTACGGGCGGATCCGGCCGACCCGACCGCGGCTGCGCTCCTCGGTCACTGGTGCTACGCGCACGGTCGGCCCACCGAGGCACTCACCCTGTGGCGGCGCTCGGCCGAGCTCGCGCCCGATGACCCGGTGGTCTGGCGCAACATCGCGGTGGCCGCCTACAACGTCGAGCACGATCCGGCCGCGGCGACGACCGCGTACGAGCGTGCTCTGGTGGCCGCCCCCGCCGACCCGCGACTGCTGTTCGAGAGCGACCAGCTGCTGAAGCGGATCGGAGCGAGCACCGAAGCCCGCCTGGAGCGGCTGGCCGCGCATCCCGCTGCGCTGCGTGCCCGCGATGACCTGGCGGTCGAGCACGCACAGCTGCTGCTCGCTTCGGACCGTGCCGGCGAGGCCCTGGCCGTCCTCGACGGGCGCCGCTTTCAGCCGTGGGAGGGTGGCGAGGGTCTGGTGCTGCGGGCCTGGGAACGGACCCGACTAACCCTCGCCCGGCAGGCTCTGGCGGCGGGCGACCCCGAGGCCGCAGTCGCCCACGTCCGAGCCGCCCTCGACCCGCCCTCGACACTGGGCGAGAGCCGCCACCCGTTGGCCAACCCGGCCGCCCTGCTGCTGGCCCTCGGCGAGGCCGCGGACGCCGCGGGACGGGCCGACGAGGCCGCCGCCGCCTGGCGGGAGGCCGCGGCGGCCACCGGCGACTTCTCGGAGATGTCGCCGCTGGCCTACTCGGAGAACACTTTTCCCTCCGTGCTGGCGGCCCGGCGGCGCGGGGACGCGGTTTTCGCCGACCGGCTCAGGGCCGGCCTCGCCGGACACCTCGAGGAACTCAGCCGGACGCCCGCGGTGATCGACTTCTTCGCCACCTCGCTGCCGTCGCTGCTGCTGTTCGACGACGATCCGCAGCGTCGCCGCGACCTGCTCGTAGGGGTGCTTCGCGCCCAGCTCGCCCTGCTGGACGGCGACCTCGACCGCGCGGGCACGGAGCTCGCCGACGTCCTGGCCGCCGATCCCAGTCACGAGCTCGCTCTCGATCTCCGTCACCACCTCGAGCCGACCCGGAGCCTGTCATGACCGACCCGACCATCACCGCCGGCGGCCAGCCGCAACCCTGGTCACTGCCCACGGCGACCGGGAGCTACGTCGTCGCCTTCTCCGACGCGACCGGTGGCCCGGTGCTGCAGCACTGGGGTCCGGAGCCGGTTCTCGACTGGACACCGGCCGATGGTCACGGCTTCGAGACCGCAGCCGACCGGCTGCCGTCGGAGCTGACCGCGCTCGGCACCCGGCACACCCGAGGCACCGACCTGATCGTCGACCACGGCGACGGGTTGGTCGGCGCTCGGCTGGTGTGGTCCGACGACCTCGAGGTGAGCGTCGACGGTCCGGCCCACATCCTGCGCGCCCACGCGACCGACACCACCGGCCACCTCCGCATCACCCTGGTGATCGAGACCTCGACCGACCACGACGCGGTCCGCAAGCACGCGGTCATCGCCAACTCCGGCGACCGCCCCGTGGTCCTCGACCGCGCGTTCGCCCCGGCCTGGGAGCTGCCCGTCGGACCGGGCGCGACGGTCGACCTGCTCGGCGGCCACTGGGCCCGCGAGTTCGGGGAGTTCCGGGTCCCGCTGCCGGCGGGAGAGCTGTCGATCGGCAGCCGGCAGGGCGTCACCTCGCACACGTACTCCCCGGTGCTGGGGATCTCCGCCCTGGACCCGAACGTTGCCGACGCGTCGAACGTCGCATACGGCGTCGCGCTGGCCTGGCCGGGCTCGTGGCGGATGCTGGTGGACGCGATCCCGCACCGTCGGCGGGTCCGGGTGGCGGGTGGTGTCGACGACGAGTCCGGGCGGATCCGGCTCGAGCCGGGCGCGGAGTACCGGACGCCCGACACGGTCGGGATCGCCGCGCCGGACGGCGCGGACGGTCTCCGCCGCCGCTGGCACGACCTCCAGCGGGACCGGCTGGCGCGGGACCTGTCTCCGGCCCACCGGCCCGTCCTCTACAACTCCTGGTACGCCACCACCTTCGACGTCCGTCCCGAGCACCAGCTCCAGCTGGCTCGCCGGGCGGCCGCGCTCGGGGTCGAGGCGTTCGTGGTGGACGACGGCTGGTTCGCCGGCCGCGACGACGACCGGCACGGTCTGGGCAACTGGTGGCCGGATCCGGTCGCCTTCCCGGACGGGCTGGACCCGCTCATCTCCGGTGTGCTGGACCTAGGTCTGCGGTTCGGCATCTGGGTGGAGCCGGAGGCGGTCAACCCGGGTGCGGAGGTGCTGCAGGACCATCCGGACTGGATCTACCGGGCCGGCGACCGACCGCTGGTGACCAGCCGGAACCAGTACGTGCTGGATCTCGGCCGGGCCGACGTGCGCGCCTGGACCAAGGACTGGCTGCGCCGGCTGCTCGCCGACGAGCGGATCAGCTACCTCAAGTGGGACATGAACCGCCCGGTCAGCGACGGAGGCCGCCCCGGCGACCCGCACGGCCGTGCCTGGTCGGTGCAGCACGCCCAGGGTTACCTGGAGATCATGCGGATGCTGCGGGAGGAGTTCCCGCACGTGACGGTCGAGGCCTGCAGCGGCGGTGGCGGCCGCATCGACCTGGCCGTCCTCGAGGTGAGCGACGTGGTGTGGCCGAGCGACGAGACCGGCCCGCGGGATCGGCTGGCCATCCAGCACGGCTTCCTGTCCGCGTACGGTCCGCACGTGATGAGCTCTTGGGTGACCGATGAGGAGGACCGACTCGATCTGGAGCCGGCCAGCCTCGAGTTCCGGTTCCTGGTCGGGATGGCGGGTGTGCTCGGTATCGGGGCGGACCTGACGCACTGGTCCGAGGCGAACCTGGGGCGTGGTCGGGAGCTGATCGAGCTCTACCGGGAGATCCGGTCCACCGTGCACACCGGTCGGGTGGAGCTGCACGGTCGGCCCCAGGACCCCGTCTACGCGGTCGAGTACGGCACCGAGGACCAGGTGGTGATGCTGGTCTATGCCCGCGGTAACCGCGCGAGCGAGGTCACCGTCACGCCCAGGACGCTGCACCCGGAGCGCCGCTACCGGCTGCGCGGCGGCGAGCTGACCGCGGCCGGGGCGGAGTGGGCGTCCGGAGTGAGGGTGCCGTTCGCGCTGGCCACCGACGCCGACGTGCTCGTCCTCGACGCGGTCGGTTGACCACCGTGACCGGGTTGGGCTCGGACTGGCGTCGGGTGCCGCTGCACTGGTCGGTCGACCTCGACCGCGGTGGTCGGTGGACCTCGTTGGCCACGGCGGAGCGGGAGTGGCTGTGGACCAACCCGGATCCGGCGATCGCGGCTGCGCGGGCGACGGTGCGGACTGGTTCGACTGACGGCCACGAACCCGCGTTCGTGGACGCGGGCGGCGGCGAGGAGTGCTGGCCGACGGTGCGCGGGGAACCCGACCACGGCGCGGCCTGGTCCCGGACCTGGTCCGGGGACCCGATGGATGCCAGTGTCACGGTGCCCGACGTGGGATCTCTGCACCGGCGAATCACCGGCTCGGAGACGATCGAGGTCGCGTACGAGATCGCCGGGGCGGCGGGCACTGGTTTCCTGCACGCCGTCCATCTGCTGGTCGACGTCGGACCCGCCGCACGGCTGCTGGTGGCCGGGGGTCCGGAGGTACGGGTGCTGGACAGCGACCGCCCGGACCGGCGTTGGCCCGATGGTCTCGACCGGCTCGGGCCGGACGACGGCACTGCGGTCTGCGCCCTGCTGCCGGGTACGACCAGAGTCACCGTCGTGGACGGCCGGCACGCCCTGCGGCTCAGCTGGCACTCGCACGACCAGCCCGAGCACAGCAGTCTGCTCCTGTGGCGGAACCTCCGCGGCTGGCCCGAAGCGGGGCCGTACCGGTCCATCGGGATCGAGCCGATGCTGGGCCGGGCCGCCGACTGGCAGACCGCCGACGACGACGAGCTGGCCCGGATCGGGTCGGCCGGTCGCGTCGGTTGGACACTGCGGCTGGAGGCCCTCACGCGCTAGACCTTCCCCTGTCAGACAAGGATTCGCGAGTGTTCAGCACGTAGCGCCCCCAGCAGGATTCGAACCTGCGACACAGGGTTTAGGAAGCCGTCCACCGACCGGTGATCGGCGGCGTCGATCGACCGTGCTGGAGGGCGCAAGACCTTGTCAGGGGCTGGTTGGGCCGTCGGGAGAACTTTCGCGACTATGCGGTGTCTGGCAAGGCTTCAGGAGGCGATGCGGCCTGTGTGCGGCCTGGACGCGATTGTCGGGTCCTTCGTCTTCGAACAGCCGTACCGGGCGGCCGGCGCCAGCAGGGTTCCCCGGACTGCGAGCAGTTGAGTCGTGACCGCCGAAACCGGCGGATGCGCAGTGGCAGCAACGAGGAGGCAGGAGTAGCGTTGGTCGGTGGGTATTCCTCTTGGGGAGGTGGTGCGCATGCTGGCGCACAGTGAGGTCCACGCCAACGTTCCTGCGGCCAACCTGAAGCGGGCACGAGCGTTCTACGTCGACAAGCTTGGGCTTTCTCCGATTGCCGAGGACGAGCAGACAATCCGGTTCTCGACGCCGAGCGGTTCGTGGTTCCAGGTGTACGAGACGTCATCCGCCGGTACGGGCAAGCACACAATCGCGCAGTGGGATGTGGACGACCTGCCAGCCGTCGTGCAGAAACTCAGTGAAGTCGGGGTCACCTTCGAGCATTACGACATGCCTGGTGTGACCTGGGACGGTGAGATTGCCGACGTCGGTGGCCAGCGCACCGCCTGGTTCACAGACAGCGAGGGCAACGTGATGTGCCTGGACGAGCGGCCGTCAGACTGAGGTAGCCACTGGTCGATTCGGGTTCCCCCTGTCTGCCGAGCGCCGGTGGCACCGGCGTGTCAGCTCCTGGGTTTGAGCGTCATGTTGAACGCGCGGCTTTCCGCGATCGCAACGGGTACACGGGGATCGATCCTCAGTATCGTGAGAGAAGCCTGGAGGCACTCCGATGAAGCTGCCCATGAAGCTGCGTTGCCTGTTCCGTCGGCATCAGTGGCACAACGGC
Organism: uncultured Actinomycetota bacterium; assembly: GCA_963696135.1. Classification (GTDB taxonomy): domain Bacteria; phylum Actinomycetota; class Actinomycetes; order Propionibacteriales; family Propionibacteriaceae; genus Microlunatus. The sequence goes on along the minus strand of CAVOJH010000021.1, from coordinate 284,156 downwards.
TGGGACGTCGAGAAGCGCGAAACCGTGTGGACCTGCAAGCGGTGCGGACTCGTCAGAACAGAGATCGACCAGATGCCCGATGCCAGCGGAGGGATGGGCGGTGGAGCAGGAGCGGCCTTTTAGGACACCAGTGGCGGCGAGCCACAGAGCGCGTGCACGCCCAGGCTCTTAACTCTGGGTGCCGGAAGCCTGGTGACGGCGCCACGTGGGTGTCCAGGATCCAGACGTCTCTCAAGGTGCAGTCTGCGGATGAGGCGTGCGGACCTTTCGGGCTTTGAACCCACGACCCGCGGAAACCTCTCAAACGCCGTGAGAGTGCCCGCTGAAACCGGTTCCCGAGCGTGAAGTCGCTTGATGCATCTGGCCCCAAGCTGACCCAACTGGCGAACATTCGTCCCCGGACTTGTCCCCGCAATAACGACCGATTGCGCAGTTCGGATTCCGCCCCCCACTCGTCCTGCTGAGTGTCGGGCGACCGCGGCGCTCGCAGATAGCAGGGCTGGATAACTCGGTGTCCGTCGCCGAGCTTCGAATGCTTGTGGCGACAACCGGCGCAGGTGTAATGTTCGAATTTCATGAACGACAGAGGGGGCTCCATGTCCGCGGAGGAAAATAGGCGTCTCGTTCAGCGGTACATTGCAGAAGTTTGGAACGCGGGGTCGGTCGACGTATTGGACGAGATCTACGACCCAAACTTCACCGAGTTCGGCGGGATTCCGGGAGTGAAAGAATCGGTAACCGGATTTCGCACGAGCTTTCCCGACCTTCACTTCGAAACTGACGATGTTGTTGCCGAGGACGATAGAATCGTGTATCGCTGGACTGCTCGGGGCACACATGACGGCGAGTATGACGGCATCGCCCCCACTGGCAACCAGATGATGGTGTCCGGCATCACAATTCTGCATATCGCGAATGGCCGGATCGTCGATGACCGATTCGAGTCCAATCTTCATACTTTGCCAGACCAACTGAAGCTTCGTTGAGAGGATTGTCTCCACAGCGTCGAGATCTCTGAGGAGAGTGGTCGCGTGAAGCTGCTGCACATCAGTCGGACCGTCGAATGAGTCGTTGCGGCGAGCGCTGCTGCGTCTGCTCGGGCGACCGTTCGCAGAATGCTCCGCGGTGCACATCCCCACCGCCGCCTACGGGCTCGAAGGCGGCGGCCTCCGGTTCGCCGCTGCGCTGGGCAGCTATTGGGCCGGTTTCGACTGGAAGTCAATCGCCAGCTTGAACTCACTGCACTGCCCAATCTCCCCGTGGAACTATGGCTACCTGAGCTTCAAGCCGCAGACGTAATTCTCGTCGGCGGCGGGAACACCGGTTACCTCAGTTACTGGTTTCGAGAATCTGGTCTGGCCGACGTCCTGCCCGGACTCTTGCACCACACTGTGTACGTCGGCGCCAGCGCAGGCAGCGTGATCATGACACCAGAGCTGCAGGTAGACCGCGAACGACTCTCATCGACCGGCGTCTTCTACGACGAGGACTCTGACGAGACTGCGCCGCCATCTGGAACCCAGTCACCAACTTCCGCAGTCGTTGATCGTCTGGGTGGGAATCAAATAAACCTTCGGTTGGGGACGAAGCCTACGGCTGGCTACAAGGGTCTTGTGCCGGTTCAGGAACTCCTGGATCAACTCAAGGCCATGATAACTATGGACGATCAGGGGGATCGGGTCCGAGATGCCGTGTCGGATCGGCTGGACGCGGCCTGGCTGGATGCCTCTGCGGCCTCAGTGCGGCCTGCGGCCGGTGAGGAGCACTCGTCCCTCGCGATCGCTCCCGGTCAAACTGCTTCTGACTAGGTGTCTTGCCTGGCGCCCCCAGCAGGATTCGAACCTGCGACACAGGGTTTAGGAAACCCTTGCTCTATCCCCTGAGCTATGGGGGCTCGACCCGTCGGCTACGAGTCGCCGTCCGGGACGGCCCAAGGTTACCGGGATCCTTCGATCCGGCCCGCCAACCCCGCATCACCGATCGAGCATCGACTCCAGCTGCGTGATCTCGGCCTTTCCTACGACGATGGTCGACTCGGCCAGTTTCTTGGCCCCCGGGTCGGCGCCGGTCATCAGGACCGTCGTCGAGATCTCCACCGCCCCCTGATCGTGGACCACCATGGTCTCCAGGAACGCCTGCTGGGCGACTCGGCCGTCGGCACGCTCGAAGCTGGCGAGCTGCCCGGGTAGCAGCAGGCCGTGGGTACGGCCGGCGTGCGCGTGCTCCAACGGCGACTCGTCGATCCCCCACTCCGACAGCCACCTCGTCATCTGGTCGACCTCGGGCACCCGCGTACGCCTCATCTGCTCGGCCAGGACCCGTACCCGCTGATCGATCTCGGACTTCGCCAGCAGCAGGTCGCAGATCTGCACCGTCTGTCGATCGTGAGCGAGCATCATCTGGACGAAGGTGATGTCCTCGACCGCCACGGCGGTCGAGCGGGGTGAGGCCACCGAGGCGGCGGCCGTGGGCCGGTCGGCGCTGCCGCCCGGGCCATCGGGAGCGGAACAGCCGCTCGCCGCCGAGACCGCGACCATCAGGCAGACCGATGCTGACGCTGCGAGCGACGAGCGCGACACACCACGCCGGCCGGATCGCACGTCGCCACGGTACCGACAGAGGCATCGCCCTGGTGATGTCGGTCACCAACGATTGACACCAGGCCACCTTCCGTACGAATCTTTACCCGACCGACCAGTTGGTCGGCTGAACAACTTCCCACCGTCGTGAGGACGTCATGAGTCATCAGCTCTATCCCCTTGATCCGGCCGTCAGCGACCACGGACCCGTGCCGACCCACCGCGCACCGACGCGGGTCGTGGTCACCATGGCCATCGCCCAGTTCGGTCTGTTCGTCGCGCTGCTGGCCCCGGTCACGGTGAGCCTGGCGCTGAAGACCCAGACCCTGTTCGACGGCGACACCGGCGCGGCCGCCGTGGCCAACGCCTCCGTGTTGTCGATCGCCGCTTTCTTCGCCCTGGTGGCGAATCCGGTGTTCGGCCGGTTGAGCGACCTGACCACCGCGCGCTTCGGCCGCCGCCGCACCTGGATGGCCATCGGCCTGGTCTTCTTCGTCATCTCCCAGCTGATCGTGGCCCTCGCCCCGACCGTGCCGGTCCTGTTGGTCGGCTGGTGCCTCGCGCAGGTCGCCGGCAACGCCATCCTCGCTCCGCTGCTGGCCACCATCGCCGACCAGGTTCCCGCCGAGCAGCGCGGGTCGGTCTCGGCCAACGTCGGCGTGATGCAGAACCTCGGCATCCTGGCCGCCGCCTACGTCGCCACGCTGTTCGTCTCCAACATGCTCGCCCTGTTCCTGGTCCCGGCGATGATCGCGGTGATCACGGTCGGCATCTACTGCGCGGTGCTGCCTGACACCCCGATCACCGAGCGCCCGCAGCTCGGCGGCTTCGTCGAGACGCTGAAGACGTTCTGGGTCAACCCGAAGCAGCACCCCGACTTCGGCTGGGCCTGGATCTCTCGGTTCCTGATGACCCTCGGCGTCTTCTTCTTCATCACCTTCCGGTTGTTCTACCTGCAGGCCGAGATCGGGCTGCCCGTGGCCGAGGCCACCCAGGTGCTGACCCTCGGCGTCCTGCTCTACACGATCGCCCTGGTGATCACCGCCAAGATCGGCGGCTGGCTCTCCGACCGGACCGGACGGCGCAAGCCCTTCGTGATCGCCTCCACCGCGATCGTCGGCATCGCCCTCGCCATGCTGGCCCACGCCACCACCGTCCCGTCCTTCTACGCGGTGGAGATCGTGATGGGCATCGGCTACGGCGTGTACGTCGCCGTGGACACCGCCCTGGTCATCGACGTGCTGCCCGATCCGGACAACGCCGCCAAGGACCTCGGCGTGCTGAACATCGCCAACGCCCTGCCGCAGTCCCTCGCCCCCGCCATCGGTGCCCTGCTGCTCGGCATCGGCGGTCTGGCCGGATCCAACTACACCGCCCTGTTCTGGGGCGCGGGCATCACCGTCGTCCTCGGTGCCCTCACCATCATCCCGATCAAGTCGGTTCGCTGACCTTGATCACCTGGACCCGATGGCCCGCTCCGGGCCATCGGGTCCAGCGTTTCCTCACCCATCAACCCATCGTCGACTCGAATGAGTGTCGTACGTGTCTCGTCCCCTCTCCCCCGCCCGCCGGTTCACCGTCCGTCTGCTGGCGCTGATCTCGGCCACCTTGTTGATCTTGACCGGAGCGATCAGCGCCTCGGCCCACGGCAACGGCTCGGCCTCGTTGAAGGGTCTGAAGATCCTGCTCACCAACGACGACTCGATGCAGGCGGCCCGGCCCGACAGCTCCGACGGACTCGGTCTGTACGAGATCCGTCGCTCTCTGTGCGCCGCCGGCGCCGACGTCGTCGTGATCGCCCCCTGGCAGGTGCAGAGCGGTCGCGGCACCGCTGTCACCGACTGCGGCACCTTCTGGCTCGGCACGAAGGCGCTGCCGGCCGCGTACGCGAACGACTGCTCGGGCGCCCCGGCCAAGGGACAGGTGTACGGGCTGTGCCTGGACACCGCCCCGTGCCGCGCCACCAGCGCCAGCGCCACCCCGTCGGACACGGTCAAGTTCGCCACCCGCGGCGGGCTGAGGGCCCTGGCGGGTTGGGACGAGCCCGACCTCGTGGTCAGTGGCAGCAACTCGGGCAACAACCTGGCCGACTCGGTGACCGACTCCGGCACCGTCGGGGCCACCGTGGCCGCGATCGAGGACGAGATCCCCGCGGTCGCGTTCAGCTCGTCCGGTACCGCGGACTTCTCCACCTTCGCGCTGGTGAACTACCGGGCCACCGCCGAGTGGGGCGCGAAGCTCATCGCCGGTCTGCGGTCGGCGCGGCTGCTGTCCCAGCACGACTTCGCCCTGAACGTGAACTACCCGAACGTGGCCGAGGGCGCCACCGCCGAGAAGGCGGTCTGGGCCAGTGTGGGCGACGAGACGTACGCGTACCACGGGTATGTCCCGCAGGCCGACGGCAGCTACGAGATCGCCCTCTCCGCCTGCTCCGGGCTGCCGGACTGTGGGGAGACGAAACGGGATGCCGACGTCACCTTGATCCAGCGCGGCCACATCACGGTGGTGCCGATCACCTGGGATCGCACCTACGGTGAGCGGACCGACTCCCGAGTCCTGGCCAAGGTGCGCTCGTTCGTCGAGCACAAGGACCGCGACCGTGACCGCGACAGACTAGGTTCTCGCCATGTCCTTCCCACATCATCAGCGTCGGACGCTCACCGACCGGACGAGTGTCGCGGGCGACGAGGCGCGGGCCCGGATCCTGGGTATCGCCTTCGAGATGATGGCGGAGAAGGGCTATCGCGGAACGTCGATCGCGCAGGTGGCAGCCCGGGCCGGCATCAGTCAGTCCGGGCTGCTCCACCACTTCCCCAGCAAGCAGGCACTGCTGATCGCGGTCATCGACCACCGTCAGGAAGTGGACTCCCGGCTGCTCGTGGATGCGGACGGTGCACTTCTCTACGGTTGGACCGCCTTCGCCAGCCTGACCGAGCTGGTGCGCCGCAACAGCGCCCGGCCGCAGGTGGTCCGGATGTTCGTCACCCTGTGCGCCGAGGCGATGGACCCGGAGCACCCGGCCCACGACTGGATCCAGGAGCACTACGCCGACGGCGAGCGGACCCTCACCGCCGCGATCGACGCGGGGGTCGCGGACGGAAGCATGCGAGCCGACATGCCCGCCATCACGATCGCCCGCCTGACCCTGTCGATCATGGACGGTCTGCAGCTGCAGTGGCTGGCCAGTGAGGGCCGGCTGGACATGGCCGGGGAGTTCGAGGCGTACGTCGCGCACCTCAAGAGGACCTGGGCCGTTGGCTGACCCGACGATCCGAACCATCACTCTCGACACGTCGACCGGCCGGACCACCGCGCTCCCCCGAGCACCGCGGTCCGACGTACCGGCTCAGGTCAGCGGGTTGACCGAGCCGGCGAACTGGATCACCACACGGGTGAGGTCTGACAGATCCAGACCGTCGCCGGCGACCGCAACTTCCCAAGCACAGAAGGGAATCCATTGTCCCATTCGATTGATTTAGAACGTATGTTCGAGTAGAATGGAGGCATGTTCGACGACGAGTTGGCAGCAGCGCTGGGCAACACCCGCGCGCTGAGCGACCTCGCCGCGAATGTGGAGAACGACTCCCGGATCGCGGGCTGCCGCAAGCTGGTGCTGGCCGCCGCCTGGGCCGACGCCCACTCCAGTGTCGACCACCCCGACGGTGGGCTGCTGGTGGAACGACTGGTGCCGATCGGTCCGGTCGGGTGCCCACCGGTGGCCGAGTTCGCCGCCCAAGGACTGATCGGCCCGTTCGACGCCTCCACCCAGTCCGTGCGGTCCTGGATCGCGGACGCCCTGACCATCCGCCACCGACTCCCCCGGCTGTGGGAACGGGTGGTCGCCGGCGACGTGCACCACTGGAAAGCCCGCCAGATCGCCACCCTGACCGCCCACCTGAACGTGGTCGCGGCCGCCGAGGTCGACGCCCACACCGCCGCCTGGGTGGAGCAGCTGCCGTGGCCGACGTTCCTGAAAGCCCTGGACGCCACCATGCTCCAGGTCGACGAGAGGACCTACCGGGAACGGGAACGGCTCGCCGCCGCGAAACGGGAAGTCCGGGCCACACCGTCGGAAGCCGGACTGCGGACCCTGATCGCCCGCGGTGAAGCCGGCGACGTGACGATGCTGCTCGCCCTCTACCAACGAGTCGCGGAATGCCTGGCCGACGAAGGTGATGAGGACCCGTTGCCGGTGCGGATGTCGAAAGCCATCGGGATCATCGCCAACCCCGCCCGACTCACCGATCTCCTCGCCCGGCACACCGACGACCCCGACCCACACCAACAGCCCTGGGAGAAAGTCGCCGCCCACCAGAACGACCCCACCAACCCCTGGGCCGACGACCTCCCACCGGCAGGATGGGAAACCGCCGAACACGGCAACTACCACCAGCCCGGGATGGACGACGATCAGTGGTGGGACACCCCACAGACCGACGATCAGGGCGAGGACTGGCCCGCCGACCCACCTCCCGATCCCGACGACCAGGCCTGGTACGACAGCAACCGCAGCACCACCAACACCACCGAGACCACCGAGACCACCGAGACCACCGTCGAGTCTCCGGGGCAGCAACGGTGGCCGTCAGCGTTCCGACGGCCCGGCTGGCAACCCCTCACCCCCGCCCAGCTCGCCGCGTGCGCGCCCACCGTGGTGATGCACGTCCACCTCACCGACGACACCCTCCGCGCCGGGCACGGCGTCGTCCGCACCGACACCGGACCCATCACCCTCGAACAGCTGCAACGGTTCCTGATCCAACACGACGCGAAGATCACGATCCGCCCGGTCACAGACCCCGCCGCCACCGCCTCCGCCGACGCGTACGAGATCCCCCTCCGGCTCCGCCGCGCCATGACCATCCGGCACCCGAGATCAGTGTTCCCACACTCCCCCTCCACCGGCCGGCTCGACCTCGACCACACCACCCCCTACGACCAGAACGGACCACCCGGTCAGACCGGCATGCACAACCTCGGCCCCCTCGCCCGCAACGAACACCGGGCGAAGACCGTCGGCGGCTGGCGAGCCAGACAACCCGAACCCGGCACCTACCTGTGGCGATCACCCGACGGCTGGACCATGATCACCACCAACCAAGGCACCCTCACGCTCGGACACGGTCAATGGGCCGGCCGACTCTGGGAGTCCGCCGAACGGGTCTAGACGGGGCTGGGCGCTACCGTGCTGCTCGAGGCACGCCCCCACGGACGACAGCGGAGGACGACCATGGTGACCGAGCTCTTTCTGATCCGGCACGGCCAGTCCGTGCCCAATGTGACCCCGGTCGTCGGCGGCATGCGCGGGGACAGTGGACTCACCGACCTGGGCCGACAGCAGGCGGGGCGGCTCGAGGAGTGGTTGCGGGCCGAGCGGTTCGATGCCGACGTGCTCTACACCAGCACTCTGCCCCGGGCGCTGGAGACGTGCGAGTTCGTCGCCCGCGCGCTCGACCTGACGGCGATCCACGACGACGGGCTCCAGGAGCTACGACCCGGAGAGGCCGATGGGCTCTCGCACGCGGACTGGCGAGCGAAGTACCCTCCGGCCTCGGACGGCTCGGTCCCCGACCCCTTCGAGCTGTTCTCCCCCGGCGGCGAGAGCTGGGCCACTTTCCTGGTCCGGGCCAGCGCCGCACTGTCGCGACTGATCGCCCGCCACGAAGACGAACGGGTGGTCGCGGTCACCCACGGCGGAGTGGTGGAGGCATCGTTCTACCTCGCCCTCGGACTCGGTCCGACCAGCGTGCGGACCACCTTCGCGACCGCCAACACCAGCATCACCCACTGGCAGCACCAGCAGACTCCGACGGGTCACCGGGCCTGGCGGTTGGTCACGTTCAACGACGCCCGGCACCTGGACTAGGCACGACCACGATCCCTACTCACCGGCGGCGCGTTGCGTTACGTTGACAGACGGACGCGGCTGCCTCGCAGTCGCGGCGGACCTGGCGCAGGTGCCGGCCCACCACTGGGCTGAGAGGGATCCGATGCCGGAGAAGCTGAGGCTGGGACTCGTGGGATCCGGCGGTTGGGCCGGCGACTTCCTCGTTCCGGCGATCCTGTCGCACGAAGCGGCCGCGTTGACGGCCGTCTGCGGCCGCACCCGCGAACGGGCGGTGCCGCTGGCCGCCAGGTCCGGGGCTGCGGTGTACACCGACTACCAGGAGATGATCGACAACGCCGGCCTGGACGCAGTGGTCGTCGCGACCCCGGAGGACCTGCATCACCCGGTGGTGATGGCGGCGTTGGCCGCCAACCTGCACGTGCTGTGCGAGAAGCCGTTGGCCTATACGGCGGAGCAGTCGGGCGAGATGCTGGCTGCGGCCGACCGCGCCGGCGTGAAGCACATGGTGCAGTTCACCAACCGCGGCCTGCCGCACTACCGGTACGTCAAGCAGCTGCTGGACGACGGCTACATCGGCCGGCCGTACCACGCCTCCTTCAGCTGGGCCACAGGCTGGGGTCCGGCCGCGGAGGTCAACCCGTACAACTGGCCATCGGACGCCCGCCGTTCCACGGGCGCCGTCGGGGAGCTGGGGGCGCACATCTTCGATCTGGCCCGCTGGTACTTCGGCGAGGTGGTCCGGGTCAGCGCCACCCTCAAGACGTTCGTGCCCCACGACGGTCCCGACGGGCAGCAGATGGAGACCGCGAACGACTCGGCGTGCGTGCTCCTCGACTTCGCCAGCGGCGCCCACGGCACCGTGCACCTCGGGTTACCGAGCATCGTCGGTCCGGGTCTTCGTCAGAGCGGCCAGGTTGTCGTCCTGTGTGGCAGTGAAGGCACGCTCGAGACACGGGGGGATCCCTGGACGGAACCATCGGTGTCCGAGATCATCGGCATCCGCCGCGGCGCGACCGCCGCGGAGACCCTGACCATCCCGTCGGCCTCGAACGACAGCGACGAACCGGACGACGTGTTCGCCGTGTTCCGCCGACAGTCGATCGGACCGCGGTTGTTCATCGACGCCATCCTCCAGGACCGGTCCATCACGCCGAGCTTCGCCGACGGACACCAGGTGCAGCGCATCGTGGGGGCGGCCATGGCATCACAGCGGACAGGGCGGGCTCAGGCTGTCTGACCCACCAGATGCCCCAGTGGCCAACATTCTCCCTTACTTGTCCCCGTGCTGCGCCTGGAGGTCGGCGACCTGCTTGTGCACTTCCTCCATGTCGAGGCCCTTGACCGCGTCGATGACCTGCTGCAGAGCCGGGCCCGGCAGCGCACCGGCCTGGTTGAAGACCAGGACGCCTTCGCGGAACGCCATCAGCGTCGGGATGCCCTCGATGCCGAGCTGGCCGGAGAGGGCCTGGTTGGCGTCGGTGTCGAGCTTGGCGAAGGTGATCTCGCCGTGCTCGTCGGAGGCCTTGTCGTAGATCGGGGCGAACCGCTTGCACGGCCCGCACCAGTCGGCCCAGAAGTCCACGAGCACGATCTCGTTGTCGGTGATCGTCTGCTCGAAGCTGTCGGCGTTGATGTCGATCGTCGCCATGTTCTCGGTTGCTCCTCGGTCGGTCGGGTTGAGCTGTGCGGTGACCCGGGATCACCGGGCACGACAGGTTCAACCAAAGCCCCCCGCCGACCTATTCCCGTGGCCCTACTTGATGGCCACCACACGGCGCATCGGGATCGTGATGTCCACCGAACCCTTGCGTTCGACCCGATCCTGCAGCAGCTCGATCGCCGCCTCCACCCGCGACCAGCGTGTCTGTGGCAGGTAGAGCGCGGACAGCACCAGCTCGGCGTCGGCCCGTGAGGTCACCCGGAAGCGATACCGCTCGCGCTGGTCCTCGACCCGCCGCATCCCGTACGCCTGCAGCGTCTTGGTGAAGCCGGCCAGCTCGACCGGGCCCGGGAACTGCGGCTTGGCCCGCAGCCGGGCGTTGATCCGGGCCAGCACCCGAAGATCCTTCGGGGACAGCGGGCGCAGTGCCGGCGCGATCGCCGCGAGCACGCCGCCCGGCCGCAGCACCCGGGTGATCTCGGCCATCAACGCCGTGAGCGGGGTGATCACGACCAGACCGATGGAGCTGGTCACCGCGTCGATCGAACCGTCCCGGAACGGCAGCCGCAGCCCGTCGGCGCGCACCCACGGTCCGGGCCCCCGCTGGGCGGCCAGCCGGAGCTCGGCGGCCGAGGTGTCCAGCCCGATCACCGTACGACCCTCGCCGGACAGCTCACGCGACATGGGACCCGACCCGCAGGCCAGGTCGAGCACGGTGGCGGCACCCCCGCCGACGGCCCGGGCGAGCCACCGGTACGGGGTGTGGTCACCCCCCACCGATCGCGAGAGCACCGCCTCGACGATGCCCGCCCGGTCGCGGTGGAAGTCCGCCAGGTACTGGCGCCAGTCGATGTCTTCGTCGCTCACCGCTGACCGACCGTCTGCTTGCCTAGGCCCGGCTGACGAACAGGTGGGCGGCCGCGTCGCGATCGATCTCGCAGCCGGGAGCATCCGACGGGGTGAGCCGCACGCCCAGACCGCCGGCCTCGGCGAGCACCTGGACCCCTGGCTGGATGCCCGCCTGGCGAAGGGTGCCCATCATCTCGACGTCCTTCTGGATCTCCTCGCTCATCCGGTGGATGATCACCGAGATGCTGCCGTCACCGGAGTCGCGGACGACCGCGTCGAGGTGCTCGTTGCCGGCCCGGAAGTCGACCTCCGGCCGATTCACCCCGAGCTCGTCCATGCCGGGGATGGGGTTGCCGTACGGCGACTCGGTCGGTGCGTGCAGCAGGTCGACGAGCTTCCGCTCGACGTCCTCGGAGATCACGTGCTCCCAGCGACAGGCCTCGTCGTGGACCAGCTCCCAGTCGAGGCCGATCACGTCGATCAGCAGCCGCTCGGCGAGTCGGTGCTTGCGCATCACCCGGGTGGCGCGGGCGCGGCCCTCCTCGGACAGCTCGAGGTGGCGATCCCCCTGCACGCGGACGAGGTTGTCGCGTTCCATCCGGGCCACGGTCTGCGACACCGTCGGACCGCTCTGATGCAACCGCTCGGCGATCCGGGCACGAAGAGGGACTATGCCCTCCTCTTCGAGCTCGAAGATCGTCCGCAGGTACATCTCGGTCGTGTCGATCAGGTCGCTCACGCTGTTTGTGTCTCCTTCGCACCGCTCCGGTCCACTGCTGGCTACCGCAGATCGGCAGCCGCTGGACCCGTCGGCTCCCGTGCAAGGGTAGAACATGGGTACCACTACCGACACCGCCATCTGGTGGGTGCGTCGAGACTTCCGTTTGGCGGACAACCCGGCGCTCCGCGCCGCCCTGGATGACGGCGCCGCTCTCCCGCTGTTCGTGCTCGACCCCGTCCTGCTCCGCGGCGCCGGAACGGCCCGCCGTGCCTGGTTGCACGCCTCGCTGCACGCTCTGGACGCCGATCTGCGCAGTGGCGGCGGCCCGGGGCTCAGCGTCGTGTGCGGCACGCCCGAGAACGTCGTGCCGCGGGTCGCGAAGCAGGTCGGTGCCGCCCGGGTGCACACGGCGGCCGACTTCGGTCCGTACGGGCGGCGCCGGGACGAGCGGGTGGCGGCGGCTCTCGCCGACGCCGGACGCGAGCTGATCCGCACCGGATCCCCGTACGCGGTCGCCCCGGGCACCCTGATCAACAAGTCCGGCACGCCGTTCCAGGTGTTCACGCCGTTCCACCGGACCTGGATCGACCACGGCGTGCACGACCCCGCCCCGGCCGTCCGCGTCTCTGGTGCCGACTGGCTCGCCGCCGATGACCGGGTGGACCTGCCGCCGGCCGACGACGAGCTGGTCGGCCTGGCCGGGGAGCGGGCGGCGCGGGAGCAGTGGCGCGCGTGGCTGGCCCGGGACTCCGAGGGGGTCGCCGCCTACCCGAAGCTGCACGACGTGCCCGGCGCGGACGCCACCTCGCACCTGTCCATCGCGCTGCGATGGGGGCACCTGCATCCCCGTACGGTCCTGAAGGACCTGGCCGAGCAGCGGTCCGACGGGGCTCGCGCCCTGGCCCGCCAGATCGCCTGGCGAGACTTCTTCGCCGATGTGCTCTGGCACAAGCCGCACGCGACGACGGAGCCGGTGCGCTCGGAGTACCAGAAGATGGTGGTGGACGAGCCGCACCAGACCGAGACGGCCGCGGCGCATCTGAAGGCATGGCAGGACGGTCGGACCGGCTACCCGCTGGTCGACGCCGGGATGCGCCAGCTGCGGGCCGAGGGGTGGATGCACAACCGGGTCCGGATGGTGGTGGCGTCGTTCCTGATCAAGGACCTGCACATCGGCTGGTGGCACGGGGCCGACTGGTTCATGGAGCACCTGCGGGATGGAGACATCGCCCAGAACCAGCTGAACTGGCAGTGGGTCGCCGGGTGCGGCACCGACGCCGCACCGTACTTCCGGATCTTCAACCCGCTCTCCCAGGGCGAGAAGTTCGACGGTGACGGGCGCTACATCCGCCGGTACGTGCGCGAGCTCGCCGACGTGCCGGGCAAGCACCTGCACCGCCCCTGGGAGGCGCCGGACGGTGTGCCCAACGGCTACCCGGAGCCGATCGTTGACCACGCGACCGAGCGCCAGGAGGCTCTGGACCGCTTCGCCGCCATCAAGCAGTGACCGGTCAGGTCACCTTGCTCAAGAGCCGGAGCAGCCGCTCGACCTCGGTGGCCACGTCGTCACGGGCGGGACCCAGGTAGCGGCGCGGATCCACCAGACGTGGTTGGTCGTCCAGGTTCCGGCGGACCGAGCGGGTCAGGGTGGCGTTCAGGTGGGTGCCGATGTTGATCTTGGTCAGGCCGGCGCGGATGGCCCGGACCAGCTCGTCGTCGGGCACCCCCGAGGACCCGTGCAGCACGAGCGGGACGTCCACGGACTGCCGCAGCCGCTCGACCAGCTCGAGGTCCAGCTTGGTCGTTCGCTCGGTCATGGCGTGCGAGCTGCCCACGGCGACGGCGAGCGCGTCCACCTCGGTGTCGTCGACGAAGATGGTCGCATCCTCCGGTCGGGTGCGAGCCGTGGAGCTGTGTACGCCGTCCTTGCCGCCGACCTCCCCGAGCTCGGCCTCGACCTGCACGTTGCGGGCGTGGCAGTAGCGGACCACGTCGGCGGTGACCGCGACGTTCTCCTCGTACGACCGCCGGGACCCGTCGAACATCACCGAGGTCGCACCGAGCTCGACCCCGGCGCGCACCAGATCGGGGTCGGTGACGTGATCGAGGTGGACCACGGCAGGGATGTCGGCGTTGCGGGCCAGGGCCACTGTCGCGATCAGGATCGGTTCCAGGCTGCGGTGGTAGAGCACCGCGTTCTCGGAGACCTGCAGCACCACCGGGAGGTTCGCCGCCTCGGCGCCCCAGATCACCCCTTCGGCGTGCTCCAGGCAGATGACGTTGAAGGCGCCGATCCCGGTGCCGGCGTCAACCGCCGGATCGAGGACCTCACGCAGTCCGGCCAGCATCAGGTGTTCCCTTTCTCACTGCCGCCGATCCAGGTGCCGGCCTGCATCACGTGCAACAGCCGACCACGATCCTCCACCACACACAGGTCCGCCCGGTAGCCGGGGGCCAGCTCACCGACCCGGTCGAGCCCGTGCCAGCGGGCCGGGGTGGTCGCCGCCATCGTCGCGACCTCGGGAATCGGGTAGCCGAGGCCGACCATCAGGGCGAAGGCCTCGTCCATGGTGAGGGTGGAGCCGGCGATCGAGCCGGGACTCCCGTCCGGTTCCACCAGGCGGGCCTGCGCGTTGCGGACCGCGACGTGCAGCGTGCCGAGGTCGAAGTCCCCGTCGGGCATGCCGGCCGCCGCCATCGCGTCCGTGACCAGGGCCACCCGGTCGGGCCCGGCGGCGGCGACGGCCATCGCGATCACCCGGGGGTGCAGGTGGAACCCGTCCGCGATCAGCTCGACCATGCACCGGTCGTCGGAGAGCAGCCGTGGGATCGGACCCGGCTCGCGGTGGTGGATGGACGGCATGGCGTTGAACAGGTGGGTGACCACGGTCGCGCCGAGGTCCAGGGCCGCGGCCACCGTCGCGTCGTCGGCGTCGGTGTGTCCCACGGCGGCCACCGCTCCGGCCGCCACCATCGCCTCGATCGAGGCGAGTCCACCCGCCAGCTCGGGGGCGACGGTGATCATCTCGATCGTCCCCCCAGCCTGCTCGATCAAGCGCATGATCACGGTCGGCTCGGGATCCCGCAGCAGGGTGGGGTCGTGGGCACCCTTGCGCTTCTCCGACAGGAACGGGCCCTCCAGGTGGATGCCGGCGAACTCACCCTCGGCCACCAGCGGGCGCAGGGTCGCGATCTGCGCGGCCAGGGTGTCGAGATCGGTGGTCACCAGGCTGGCCAGCGTGCTGGTCGTGCCGTGCTCACGGTGGAACTGCCGGGCGCGGCGGGCCTCGGCGGGATCGTCGGTGGCATAGGACGCGCCGCCGCCCCCGTGCACGTGGGTGTCGACGAAGCCGGGCACCACCCAGCCCACGATCTCTTCGGTGGCAGGAGAACCGGCGGTCTCGATACCGATGATCTCGCCGTGCGCGATCACCAGGACCGCGTCGTCGAGCACACCGTGCTCGTGGGTCACGAGGTGCTGGCAGCGCATCCGGCGTGCGGTGTCGGTCATGCGATCCCTTCGTCGATCAGGTGGTCCCAGCCGAGCAGTCCGGCGCCCCGCACCCCCGCGTCCGAGCCGAGGGTGGCCGTGACCAGCCGAGGTCTGCGGTGGAAGGAGAGTCGATCGTCAAGGGCCTGCGTGAGCTCGTCCATGATCAGGTCAGCAGCTCCGGACAGTCCCCCGCCGATGATGACCAGCTCGGGAGCCAGCAGCGCCGCGTACGCGGCCAGCGCCTCGGACAGCCCCGCCACCGCGACGGCGAATGCCTGCTGAGCGGCCTGGTCTCCGTGCCGGGCCAGCTCGGCCACCTCCAGCGCGCTGCGCGGCAGACCGGCGGTGCGCTGGTAGCTGCGGGCCACCCCGGCCGCCGAGGCGACCGTCTCCAGGCAGCCGTACGCCCCGCAGGCGCAGTGCTGATCGGCGACGGACACGTGCAGGTGACCGATCTCGCCGGCGTACCCACCGGCTTCCAGCATCCGGCCGTCCACGATGGAGGCGCCGGCGATCCCGGTGCCGAGGGCGAGGAACAAGACGTTGTCGTGCCCGACGCCACGTCCGAGGCGCCACTCGGCGAGCCCACCACCGCGGACGTCGTGACCGATGGCCCCGGGAAGTCCGGTCCGGGAGTCGAGCACCTGACGGATCGGTACGTCCCGCCAACCCACGTTGGGCGCGACCAGGACCACGCCGGCCGCCTGGTCGATGATGCCGGGAGCGACCAGCCCGTAGCCCACGACCCGCAGATCGGCCACAGCGGTGGACGCCTCGATCACCAACCCGGCCAGCCACTCCGGCGGCACCACGCCATGATCATCGATCACCGTGTCCACCCGTCGGACGTCGGTGGCGCTGCCGTCGCGGCGCACGTACGCGATCTTGGTCAGGGTCCCGCCCAGATCGACGGCGACCACGACGTCGCCGGTCGCGCCCTCGGCCGCGCTCTCGGTGGTGATCATGATCAGCCGGTCAGCACGACCGAGCGGGTCAGGTTGCGCGGGGTGTCGGGGTGGAGGCCCAACGCCAGGGCACGGGCCACGGCCACCCGCTGCACCGTGACGAGCTGCACCAGCGGGTCCCGGTCGTCGGCGATCCAGGTCGCCCCGGTGGCGGCGACGTCGTCGGCGAGGCCCGCGGGCGGCTCGCCGAACATCCAGACCGTACGGTCCGGGGCGGCGATGGAGATCGGTCCGTGTCGGTAGTCCATCGCCGGGTAGGACTCCGCCCAGCTGGACGACGTCTCGCGGAACTTCAGCGCCGCCTCGTGGGCCAGTCCCACGGTCCAACCCCGGCCGAGGAACGTGCTCTGCTCCGCGGCGGCCCAGGCGGGATCGAGCGGGGCGGCGACGGCCTCGGCAGCGGCGTCGGCCAGCCCCTCCACGTCCCCCCGCCAGGCGGCCCGGAAGAGCAGCAGCGCACTGGTGGCGAACCGGGTCTGGACCACCGACTGCTCGTCGGCGAAGGACAGGTCGACGACCCGATCGGCCAGCTCCGGTGCCGGGGTGTCCAGATCGCCCAGGACGACGGTGGTCGGCACCTGACCGCGGACGTCCCGCAGCTGATCGAGCACCTCGGTGGTGGTGCCCGAGCGCGTCAGGGCGATGACCCGGTCGTAGCGCCGCCCGGCCGGCACCTCGGAAGCGGTGAACGCGTCGGTCTCGCCGAGCCCGGCGGCCTCGCGCCAGGCGGCGGCCACCTGCCCGACGAACCAGGAGGTGCCGCAGCCGATCAGGGCGATCCGCTCGCCGGGCTCCCCCAGGGCTCCCGACAGATCCCGGGCCACCTCGACGGCCCGTCGCCAGCAATCCGGCTGGGAGGCGATCTCGGCTTCGACGAAGGTCATTCAGTGCTCCCGAAATGTCTCAGGTTGTTCGTTTCACTTCCCAAACACGCAGATATGAACATATCATGCCGAGTGTGACTCGGGCCGAACGACTGTCGTCCTTGCTCGAGATGCTCGTCTCGGATGGCCGGATCGACGTCGAGCACTCGGCCTCGCACTTCAGCGTGTCCGCCGCCACCATCCGCCGGGATCTGGATTATCTCGCCGACCAGCAGCTGCTGTCGCGGACCCACGGCGGCGCCGTCCCGAACACGACCAGCTACGACCTGCCGCTCCGCTACAAGTCGAGCAGCCGTGGAGAAGCCAAGCTCCGGATCGCCGAGTGCGCGGTCGGCATGCTCTGGCCCGGCTGCACCCTGGCCCTGAACGGGGGGACGACGACTGTCGAGGTCGCCCGCGCCATCCCCGGGTCCCAGGCGCTGCACAACGGCGTCACCGTGGTGACCAACGCGATCAACATCGCCACCGAGCTGACGGTGCGCCCGTTCATCAAGATCGTCGTCTGCGGTGGGGTGGCCCGGCCGCAGAGCTATGAGCTGGTGGGGGCGTTGGCCACCGAGACGCTGGGGCAGCTGACCCCAGACATCTGCTTCCTGGGAGCGATCGGCGTCGACCCGGCCGCGGGCATCACCACCTACGACGAGGCCGAAGCCGCGATCAACCGGGTGATGGTGACCCAGGCCAAGCGAACCGTCGTGGTGGCCGACGCGTCCAAGCTCGGCCACGTCGGGTTCTCCCGCATCTGCCACGTCAACGAGGTGTCCGCGATCATCACCGACACCTCCGCCGATCCCGAGATGGTGGCCACCCTCGAAGCTCGGGGGGTCGAGGTCATCCTCGCCTGAGGCCGGCAAACTTCTCCGGAGAAATCCGTTGACCATCCCCGCACCCGCGCCTATTTTGGTGCGTACACAGGAAGGGAGGTGGTCCAGGGAATGAATGATTTTTGGACTTGTGAGGTGGCGGCCAGCTAGGCCGCTGCGCGACCTGTGATCAGGTCGGTCCGCAGTGGCCGGCTAATCCACAGCCAACACCCGAACCCGCGAACGTCGGACTCGTCCCCCGACCGTGGACGGCACCGAGGTCACCCGATCTCAACGCCGCCACGACAGTTCGCGGGTTTGTCGCGTTCTGGACCATCTCCGCCGGGGGCCCGACGGTGTCAGCCGGCGGAGTCCGGCAGCAGCGAGATCTTCTGCCAGATCTTGCGGCTCATGCCCGTGGTCAGGGTCTCGATCGTGCTCACCATGTCGAGGATCACCGCGTCCTGGCTCTCCTCAGCACACAGGGCCGCGATCTTGCCGACCAGGCTGAGCATCTCCGAGCAGTAGTCGAGATAGTGCTCCATCCCGTCCCGGCCCAGCTGCGGGTTGACCGACTCGCGGGTGGAGTCGAAGTCGGGACGCAGTCGTTCGGGATCCTTCGTCAGCTGGTGCATGTCGACGATGTGGGCCAACGACCGCAGTCGGTGCAGCTGGCGAAGGAGATAGCTGCGCTCGAGCCGGTTCGGCAGCGCGTAGATGAAGTACACCGCGATCGCGGCGAAGACGATGTCGTTGATCGTCGTCTCGATCAGCGGCAGCCACTCGAACGAGCGCGCCGGGCCGTTGGTGATGGCGTCCCGCAGAGCCAAGAGCAGCGCGACCAGAGTGGCCAGGACGATCAGTGCGCTCACCAGGCGGGAGATGACGCGGATGCGGCGGAGCCGCTGGCGGGACGACGACGCGGAATCGGCCACCTGGGAGGCCACCGTGACGAGCTCCCCGGCCACCCGACACAGTCCACGTTCGGGGAACCGGGCCGCGATCCGACGCTGGAGGCGCTCGATGGTCGCCAGCACCCTCGCCGCGTCCAGGCGCTGGTAGCCCGCAAGCGGAACCTGAACGGTCACCCTGGACACTCTCCCAGAGCGGACCGGTCACCGGGGGTTGCGACGTACGGTCGCGTGGCACAGCCCCAGTAACCTCGCCCGTATGCCTGCCGCCGGTCGCGTCGTCGAGGTCGATCTCGACCGACTGCCGGGCTGGGTGGAGCGATTCACCGTACGCCACGGAGCGTTGACCGAGGAGGTCGTCTTCGGCGACGGGCACCAGGTGGTGGCCCTCGCCGCGATCGACGGAGCGAGGGCCGACCTCGCCGTGCCCTTCGGCCCGCTGAGCGCCGGGAACGGCTCGCTGACCGAGCGACTGATCGACCAGGTCGGTGCCGCCCGCACCATCGCCATCCTGCTCGTCCGGCGTGGTGGCTGGGCAGTAGCTGTCGTGGTGGACGGCACGGTGCTGGCGGCCGACACCGGCGGTGGCTACGTGCAGGGAACGACCAAGGCCGGTGGCTGGTCGCAGCAGCGCTACGCCCGGCGTCGCGGCAACCAGACCCAGCAGGTGTGGGATCGAGCAGCGGACGGAGCGGTCGGCGTGTTCGCGGCGCACCGCTCGGCGATCGACGCACTGGTCACCGGTGGCGATCGCACCGGTGTTGCGGCGGTGCTCGGCGACGAGCGGCTCGCCGACCTGTTCCCGCTGGTCGAGCCGCGGTTCTTCGCGATCGGCGATCCGAGCCGCACGGTGCTGGACGACGTCGTGCGCCGGTTGCGGAGCGTGGTGATCACGCTCAACGAGCTCGCCTGAGACCGGGCGTCCTAGGGCGCGAGGCGGGTGATCGTCCAGGCGTCGTCGGCGAGCCGGTAGACCAGGCGATCGTGCATCCGGCTCGGCTGGCCCTGCCAGAACTCGACCTCGACCGGTCGCACCAGGTAACCGCCCCAGTGCTCGGGGCAGGGTACGTCCCGTTCGGCGAACCGCTGCTCGGCGGCAGCGTAGGCGTCCTGCAGCTCCGCCAGCGATCCCACCGACGACGACTGGGCGGAGGCCCAGGCACCGAGCTGCGAGCCGCGCGGCCGGGTGGCGAAGTACGCCTCCGACTCCGCCCGGGCGACCTTCTCCGCGGTCCCCTCGACCCGGATCTGACGCTGGATCGCGTGCCACCCGAAGTGGAGCGCCACCGCCGGGTCGGCGCTCAGCTCGGCACCCTTGGCCGAGGTGTAGTTGGTGAAGAAGGTGAAGCCGTCCGGCGTGAGCTCCTTGAGCAGCACCGTGCGAGCACGGGGTCGGCCCTCGACGCAGGTCGCCACCACCATCGCCGTCGGTTCGGCCAGCTCGCCACGGTCGCGAGCCGCGAAGGCCTCGTCCAACCAGCGCCGGAACAGCGCGTACGGCTCGTCCGGCACGGCCGACTCGAGCAGATGATCACCGACGTAGTCGACGCGTTCGCCGCCGAGATCCGATACGGGCATGGGCTCAGTCTCGCAGCCCGCGGAAACCCGTACCGGCCGTTGTCCGGGCTGGGAGAATGCCGCCGTGACTGCCCCCGCGCCGACGCACCTGGTGATCCCCTCTGACCTGCTCCCGGGCGATGGACGCTTCGGCTCCGGACCGGCCAAGGTCCGGCCCGAGTCCCTGGACGCGCTGGCCGCGACGGGTCGGACCCTGATGGGCACGTCGCACCGACAGGCTCCGGTGCGGCGGTTGGTCGCCGAGGTGAAGGTCGGTCTGGAGCAGCTGTTCGAGCTGCCCGACGGGTACGAGGTGGTGCTGGGCAACGGCGGCTCCACCCTGTTCTGGGACGTCGCCGTCTCCTCCTTGATCAGGCACCGCAGCGCCCATGCGAGCTTCGGGGAGTTCTCGGCCAAGTTCGCCGCGGCTGCGGCGGCCGCACCCCATCTGGCCGCACCCTCGGTCGTCACCGTCGACGCCGGCTCGGTCGCCGTCCCCGCCGCCGTCGACGACGCCGACGTCTACGCCTGGGCCCACAACGAGACCTCGACCGGGGCCATCGCCCCGGTCCGGAGGGTGCCCGGCGCCGCCGACGACGCCCTGGTGGTGGTCGACGGCACCTCCGCCGCCGGGGGCACCCGGGTGGACGTCGCCGAGACCGACGTCTACTACTTCGCACCGCAGAAGAGCTTCGGCTCGGAGGGTGGGCTGTGGTTCGCCCTGCTCTCCCCCCGGGCGCTGGAGCGGATCGCCGAGATCGCCGCCACCGACCGCTGGATCCCGGCCTCGTTGAGCCTGGACGTCGCCGCGCAGAACTCCCGGGCCGATCAGACCCTCAACACCCCGGCCATCGCCACCCTGTTCCTGATGCGCGAACAGCTCGACTGGCTCAACGGGCAGGGCGGCCTCCCCTTCGCCGCCGCCCGCACCGACGACTCCGCCGGCCGGCTCTACGCCTGGGCGGAGGCGGCTCCGTACGCGACCCCGTTCGTCGCCGATCCCGCCGTACGGTCACCGGTCGTCGGCACCATCGACGTCGAGGGCGTCGATGCGGCCACGATCTCCCGGGTGCTCCGGTCGAACGGGGTGGTCGACACCGAGCCCTACCGCAAGCTCGGTCGCAACCAGCTGCGCATCGGGATGTACCCGAACGTCGACCCGTCCGACGTCAGTGCGTTGTGTGCCTGCATCGACTGGGTGATCGAGCGACTCTGACGTCCGCCCTCATGGCCGCCTGATCAGCACCACGACCGAGCCGGCGACGATGGCGATGGCCGCCGCCAGCCCGAGAGCGGCGAGGGTCCCCTGCCGACCGGTGTCGGACGCGCCCGTGTCCTCGGGCACGTCGTCCTCCGACGCCGAGGTGTCCTCGCCGGAGGGCGACGCCGACGGCTTGTCGCCCGTCGGGCTCTGACTCGCGGTGGGACTGGGTGCGGTGGTGGGCGGTGACGCCGAGGACGTCGGGGCCGCGTCGAGACCGGTCGGGATGTCGATCCGCAGCACCTTCGAGCGCTTGCCCTCGCTACCGATCAGCAGCGCCTTGCCGTCGAACGTGGTGGTGATCGACTCACCCTGCTTCTGGGCCGGAGTGGCGGCTCGGGCCACCACCTCGTACGAGTCGGGGTCGACGATCTCGACCGAGACGTAGGTCCGCAACGCGAACCGACCATCGGGCAGCACGGTGCCGTCGGTCACGAAGGCGGGCGCGTCGCCCACCCGCTCGAGCTCGTTGACGCCCTGCCGAGAGGGTGAGGGCGGCGCGGCGTAGATGCCGCCCTGGGTGCCCTTGGTGACGATGAACAGGCGCCCGTCGCCGTCGACCAGCAGCGTCTCGGCGTCGTGCGGCCCGTCGGGGTAGGAGAAGTCGTACGCCTTGTAGACGACCGGTTCCGTCGCCGGTGCGGCGTCGTCGAAGAAGTAGACGGTGACGTTGTCGCGGCGGGCCCGGTTGTCGCCGATGTCCGCCACGTACAACCGGCCCTGGTGGAAGGCGACCGCCTCGACGTCGACCGGCTCGACCCGGAACTCCAGCGTCCCCTGGGTCTCGCCCTGGTCATCGAGCGCGTAGGCGGTGCCGGCGTCGCCCGAGTCGTTGACGGTCCAGTAGCGCTCGGCGTCGGCGTCGGTGGCCAAGCCGGACGACTCGATGATGTCCGGGTCGGCGATGGTGAACTCCACCGTGTCCGCGGCCGCCGGGAGGGCGACGGACCAACCGAGGAGGGTGGTCGTCAGCGCGACGGCCAGCGCAGCGCTCGCGCACCGCCGGACAGTGCGGCGACGTCGAGGCGACGGCTCCATCGCTGGACTCCTTCGGGCGGCAGCGGGCGGTGACGCGTGTGACAGGTGGTGCTGTTGGGAGCGTACGCGATCAGCGCCCCTCACAGCCCACTCACAGCCGTGCCGCAGCCGTTTCCGTTTAGGCTTCAACTATGGAGATCATGGGTCTGCCCCTGCACCCCCTCGTCGTGCACGCCGTCGTCATCCTCGTGCCGCTGTCGGCGCTCGGCGGCATCGTGATCAGTTCCTGGACCGCGGCGCGGAAGCGGTACGGCTGGTTGACGGTCGCCTTCGCCGCCGCCGCCGCGGGCAGCACCTTCGTGGCCCAGCAGGCCGGTGAGTCCTTCGCTGAGACCTTCGCGCGGAAGACGGAGGCGATGCAGACCCACATGGACCTCGGCGACAGCCTGCTGGTCTGGGTGATCATCCTGTTCTTCGGCACGCTGGCGGTGATGATCGCGCAGCGGCTGATCGACCAACAGAACCCTCGCGGCCGCGTGGCGCTGATCGCCGGCGGGGTGATCACCGCGATCTCCGCCGTGGTCAGTCTCGTGCAGGTCATCCGCATCGGCCACTCCGGCGCGACCGCGGTCTGGGGCAGCTGACCGGACGCGGGCGCTTCAGCGCTCGGCGACGATCACCGGGTACCTCAGGTGCGTGACGCCGACACCCTGGACGACCGTCGGGTCACCGAGCACCGACGGGGTACCGACGAGGTGGTCGAAGAGGCGGACACCGGAGCCGAGCAGCACCGCGGCGACGTCGATGGCGAGCTCGTCGACCAAGCCGGCGTTCAGGAGCTGCTGGATCGTGTCGGCACCGTGCACCGCGACGGCCCTCCCGCCGGCGGCGGCCTTGGCCCGATCGACAGCGTTCTCGAGACCGTCGGTCACGAAGTGGACCGTCGAGCCGGCCCGTGGCCATCCGTCAGGGACCTCATGGGTCAGGACGAAGGCCGGGCCCCAGCTGTGGTCACCGCCCCAACCGTCGGCGATCTCGAACGTGCGGCGGCCCGTCAGCACGGCACCCAGTCCGGACGTCAGGTCGCGGAAGTGCGCCGCGCTCGGCCCGGACATCCGGAACGTCATGGCGTCCGAACCGCCGGTGTTGATCTCCACGTCACCGGAGTGGGCGTACCAGTCGAACACCTCGGCCACTCCGTCGTCAGGGTCAGCGACGAAACCGTCGAGTGACATGGACATGATCGCGACAACCGTCGACATGGTGTTCCTTCTCTCGCCGGGCGGACCGGTGCCGCCCTCTGATGACACCACGAACGGCGACGCCTCGATCCGACAGCCTCGGGACTCGACCTCACCGGTCAGTCGACGGCGCTCGGTCAGTAGTAGCAGGGCTGGGTGAGGTTCGGATCGGCGGCGCCGACCATGGCGCCAGCGGTCGAGGCTGTGCCCCGCACTGACCTGGACGCGTAGCACCTCGGGAAGAAATCGGCTGGCCGCTGTCAGTGGCGCGGTGTTCAATCAGGGGCACGCGCACGGTGGTCAACACACGGTGATCATCGGCGTCCGGTTCGAGAGCGGCACGGGACCAGTCCGGTGCGAGGAGGTGACGGTGGCCGGTTCGGTCGATGCTGACCGTCGACGTGCCGGCAGGGGTGTGCTCGGCCTCTTCCGCTACGCGTTCCAGCTCGCTCCTTGGCTGACCACCGCATCGATGGCGGTGGCTGTGGTCGCGGCCGGTCTCGCCGTGGTCCAGCCGTTGTTGCTGGGTCAGGTCGTGGGACTGCTTCCGACCGCCGTGGGTGGCGCCGAGGTCGGCTCGTTCACCGCGCTGCTGCTCGCCTTCCTGTCCACCGTGGCGCTCGCCCAGGTGGTACGGACGCCGCGGAGCGCCTTCGCCGACGCCAACGGGGCAGCCCGCGAGAAGGACATGCTGCTGCGTCTCAACCGGGTCACCGGTGCCGATCCCGACCAGTCGTCCCTGGATGATCCGCAGCGCATGTCGCGGATCCGTCAGCTGTGGGATCGGCAGTGGGAGGCGGGGATGGGGATGCAGATCGCCACCGGACCGCTGCTCGAGCAGGTGCTGGCCACCGCCGGTGTGGCTGTGGCCCTGGCCTTCGTGATGCCCTGGTGGGTCTCGGCCATCCTGGTGGCGGCTGCGGTCGCCCAGGCGGTGGTCTTCCACCGGACCGTCCAGGACGAGTTCGGGGTGTGGGCCGGCCAGTCCGAGCAACAGAAACAATCCATGTACGCCTTCCAGCAAGCCACCGGGCCTGCTGCCAAGGAGCTGCGGATCTTCGGCCTCGGGTCGTTCTTCCGCCAGCGCTTCTGGGATCTTCAGACCCAGGCGCTGCAGCCGTACTGGCGGCGACGCCGGCGGCGGACCGCGACGAACCTGCTGGTCGGCAGCGGTCGTGTCGTGCTCGGGGTCGGCGCGGTCGCCTACGCCGGCTGGCTCTCCGCCCAGGGCCGCTTGGACCTGACCGGTCTGGCCACGGCCATCCCCTTGGTGCTGGCTCTCACCGACACCGAGGTCTGGGCGTCGGGACAGGTCACCCGCGGTGCCACGGTCCTGCGCTGGATGGAGGAGCTGGAACCACGGGTGACGCCTCGCTCCGTGCTGCGCGTCCGCCCGGTCCTCGACCAGCCGGTGGCCACCAGGCCGACCGACGCCACCACGCGCACGCACGCGTCCCCGCCGGAGATCGTGTTCGACGAGGTCGACTTCCACTACCCGGGCAGCGACCGGCTCGTGCTGGATCGGTTGACCTGGCGGCTGCCCGCTCGGGGTTCGGTCGCCCTGGTCGGGGTCAACGGCGCCGGGAAGTCGACGCTGGTCAAGCTTCTCGCCGGTTCCTACCGCCCCACCCGGGGTGCGGTGCTGGTCGACGGGGTGCCGCTGAGCGATCTGGATGACGACGAGCTCCGCAGCTGGCAGCGGCGGATCGCGCCGATCACCCAGGACTTCATCCGCCTGCCGCTGCCGGCGGGTGACAACGTCGAGATCGGCACCGGCTGGACCTGGGCCGGGCGCATCGACATGCCGGACTGGCCGGCGACCGATCGGCTCGATGCCGTCGCCCAGAAGTCCGCGATCGTCGATCTGGCCGGCTCGCTGCCCGCCGGCTGGGCAACACCGCTGGACAAGACCATGCCCGGGGGCACCGACCTCTCCGGCGGCGAGTGGCAGCGGCTGGGACTGGCCCGTGCCGTCCGCGCGGTCGAGGAGGGAGCGGGGCTGCTGGTGCTGGACGAGCCGGCCGCGGCGCTGGACGTGATGGCGGAGGCGCACCTGGTCGACAGCTACCTCGAGCTGTTCGAGCCGGTCACCTCGCTGGTGATCTCGCACCGACTGTCCGTGGTCCGACCGGTGCCGACGATCTGCGTGCTGTCCGACGGACAGATCGTCGAGCAGGGCGACCACGACGAGCTGATGACCTCCGGCGGTCGCTACCGCGACCTGTTCCGCCTCCAGGCGGCCCGCTACGTCGACGTCACGGAGCCCGGCCGGTGATCCAGTTCCGACGGACTCTCCGCATCATCGGGCTGTGGCTCTCCACCGGCTTCCGGGCTGATCTCTGGTCGACCGCGCTGCTCTGCCTGACCTCCGTCGCCGGGGCGGTCCTACCGCCGCTCACTGTGCTGGGCGTGAAGATCACGCTGGACGCGGCGGGGGCCGGGTCCTCGCTGGTGCCGGGGCTGACCCTGATCGCCGGCACCCTGCTGGTCGCCAGCCTCGCGGCCCAGATCGGCGGACCGCTCGGTGACACCGTGGACGACAAGATCTGGCGCTACGTCCACGCCGACCTGATCCGGCTGACCGCCGAGGTGCCCTCGATCTCGCTGCACGAGGACCCGGCCGTCGCCGACCGACTCAACAAGCTTCGCGACGAGACCCACCGGTTGGCCAACATCTGGCGGCTGCTCTCGGTGATCAGCTCGGTCGCCGGCGTCATCACGGTGATCGGTCTGCTGATCAGCGTGCAACCGGCCCTCGTCGTGCTGATCGTCGTCGCCGTCGTCCCGGGAGTGGTCACCGCCCGTTCCCGCCGCCACTACAACCTGCTCGTCACCGACACCGAGCGCTACCGCCGACTGGCCAACACCGTCAGCGAGGTGCTGCGCGATCCCGGACAGGCGGTCGAGGTCCGCGCTTTCGGTCTCTACGAGACCCTCACCGAGGTCGCGCGGCGCGCGTTCGACGCCTACCGGATGCTGTTCACGGTGAGTCTGCGCCGCTACACCATCCTGAACGCGCTCGCCTGGATCGCCTTCGGTGCCGTCTACATCCTGGCTGGTCTGTGGTTGTTCGGCCGCGCCAGGGCCGGCGAGAACAGCGTCGGCGATGTCACCCTGCTGCTGCTGGTCGGCGCACAGATCACCACCACCGGGGCCGGCATCGCCAGCAACGCCCACATCATCGTCGACTCGCTGAACGCCTTCGACCGCTACTTGTGGCTCCGTGAGTACGCCGACGACCACAGCTGGGCGAGCTCGACCCGCCGACCGCCGCCCAGGCTCGCCGACGGGATCCGGTTCGAGAACGTCGGCTTCAGCTATCCGGCCGGATCCGGGTCGCCCGACGACCTGCCGTCAGCAGCGTCCGGCACGAGAGCTCGGTCCGCCGTGTCAGGGGTGGATCTGCACCTGCCGGCCGGCAGGACCGTCGCCTTCGTCGGCGACAACGGCGCCGGGAAGACGACGATGGTCAAGCTGCTGAGCCGGCTGTACGACCCGACCGAGGGTCGGATCCTGATCGACGGCACCCCCCTGACCGAAATCGATGCTCACGCCTGGCGGGAACGTCTGTCCGCCGGGTTCCAGGACTACGCCACGCTGAGGTTCCTCGCCGCCGAGACGATCGGCGTCGGTGATCTCGACGCGCAGATGGACCGTGCCCGGGTCCGGGCTGCCGTCTCCGCCGGACAAGCCGACCCGGTGGTCGCCGTCCTCCCGAACGGGCTCGACACCCAGCTCGGCACGGAGTTCGCCGGTGGCGTCGGGCTGTCCGGTGGGCAGTGGCAACGTCTCGCGCTCGCTCGGGCGTTCATGCGGTCGGAGCCGCTGCTGATGTTGCTCGACGAACCGACCGCCGCCCTGGACCCCGAGGCCGAACACGCCGTCTACACCCAGTACGGGCGCACCGCCCGCGAGCTCGCCGCGCGGACGGGGGCGGTCACCGTGTTGGTGTCCCACCGCTTCTCCACCGTCCGAATGGCCGACCTGATCGTCGTGCTCGACGGTGGCCGCGTCGTGGAGGTCGGCACCCACACCCAGCTGCTGGATGCCGGCGGCCGGTACGCCGAGCTCTTCACGTTGCAGGCCCGCGCGTACCGCTGACGGGAACAGGCGAACAGTGCGCGGTCCTCGGCACCGCGACCCCCCGCCTGTCGGGTCCAGAGGAGTCGAGCATGATCGGGGTATGAGCGGCCCGGCACCGATCGAGGTGGTCCACGCCGGTGCTGACACCTGGCCCGACATCGAGCGACTCTTCGGTCGCGCCGGAGCCTCGAACGGGTGCTGGTGCCAGTACTGGATCCTCGGAGCCGAGTACGCCCGTCGAGATCGATCGCAGTACCGGCGCGACCTCGCGGGACAGATCCGTGGCGGTGGCGCCGGGCTGGTGGCCCACCGTGACGGGGAAGCCGTGGGTTGGGGCCCGCTTCACACCCCGCACGGACCTCGAGCAGCAGAGTCTCGATGTGGTACGTGGCAAGGCTTTCGTTCACAACGACGTCCGCAGTGACAACCTTCTGACGACATCGTCTGGACCACCCGTGCTGGTCGACCGGGCGCACTGCTGCGCGGGTGCGTACTGGTTGGACGCCGCAATCCTCTCCGTCTCCGTCGCCGCAGAGGGTGGACCTTCACCCGAGGCCGTCCTCGACCTGCTCGGGGTCGTGGTGCCAACGGACGTCACGTCGTCGTTCGTGGCCGGGTGGGCCGGGTATCTCGTTCAGGCCAGCCGACCGCCACCCACACCACAAACAGCCGACCTACGTCAGCACCAGCACCGTAAGGCCGTCGCGGCGGTGAGGTGGCTGTCGCGCTTGATTCCGTGATCAGCGCGCCGACCCCGTGTCAGCGGGGCAGAGATCGAGGCGGGGTCGTGACATCGTGTCGACCGTCAGCGTGAGCGGCTCCGAGGGCGTTCAGCGGATCCTGACGCCAGGATCCCGTACGCGACGCTGACCGCTCAGTAGCGTGGCCCTGTGAGCATCCTCCTGGACCGTCGCGGCAGCTCCTGCCTGCTCCGGGGTTGATCATGGTCGCCCCCCTCTTCGTGGATCGCGACGGCCACCGGACCTGGTTCAAGTGGCACCGCGCCCGTCGCCGCGCCGGCGATCCTGTCTTCACTCGTACGCGCATCCTCGAAGGCCTGCGGCTCGGGGCCAGCATCGAAGTCGACCTGGTGATCCACGGTGGACACGGCTTCGCCATCGTGCACGATTTCCTGCTGGACAACGAGACCACGGGTCATGGGCCGGTGCGCGAGACCCCGCCCGAGGTGCTCCGGGCGCTCCATCGCCGCTCTGAGGGCGGTACGCCGCTGCCTGACACCGTGATGCTGCTCGAGGACCTGTGCTCGCTGCTGGTGGAGTCGCCGCCGGCAACCGGCGCGCTGCTGCAGCTCGACGTCAAGGAAGACCTCGCTGCGCTCGATGCCCTGACGTTGACCAGCTTCGCCCGGGCCGTCGAGCCGGTGTCCGGCACCATGATCGTGTCGGGCGGCGATGCGGCGGCGATCGCGGCGCTGGCCGGCGCCACGCCCGGACTCGCCATCGGGCACGACCCCTGCCAGGACGACAAGATCGACCGCCTGCGCGCTACCGGCGACTTCGCCGGCTTCATCGACGCGGGGCTGGCCGAAGCACCCGCCGCCTCGATGATCTACCTCGCGCACGAGATCGTCGGCGCCGCCGACGTCGCCGGCGTCGATCTGATCGGCGTCTGTCATGCCGCGGGTAAGCGGGTGGACGCCTGGACCATCCAGCATGTCGACCCCCGGAGCGTCGCCCGTTGTGAGCGCCTCATCGCGCTCGGGGTGGATCAGATCACCACCGATGACCCCGAGGGCCTCGCCGCCGCCCTGAGTCGCTGACGTTGTCGAGACAGCACTGTCGGCATGATGGCCTGCTGTGAACATCGAGGCAGTTCTCCAGGACCTGATCGAGACCGTGCGCGCTGCGAGCGAGGTGACACAGGCTCACTTCGCCCGATTCCGCGAGATCGACATCGGGGTGAAGGGGCCTGGAGACTTCGTCTCCGACGCCGACCTCGAGTCGGAGACCCTGATCCGTGAGCGCCTGCTCAGTCGCTATCCCGGTTTCAGCCTGAGCGGCGAGGAGTTCGCCCCGGTCGACGGTGTCGACCCGGACCATCGGTTCCTGGTCGACCCGATCGACGGCACCACCAACTTCCTCAACGGCCAGAACTACACGATCACGATCTCGCTGCGCCGTGCCGGCGAGACGCTCTGCGGGGTGGTCTACGACCCAGTGGCGGACGAGCTGTTCACCGCCGTCAAGGGCGGCGGCGCGTTCCTCAACGGTGAGCGGCTGCGGGTGAGCCCCTCGACCGAGGTCCGCTACATGTGCATCGGCACCGGCCTGCCCACGCCGGACCTCAGTCTTCATCGCGGCGCCTATCAGCGGCTCGATGCCATCCGAGCCCCCATCGGCGCCGTCCGCGTGCCGGGCAGCGCGGCACTCGCCTGCGCCATGGTCGCGTGCGGGCGACTGACCGGCTACTTCGAGGAGACCGGCTTCACCGATACCGCAGCCGGGTTGCTGGCGGTGGAAGAGGCCGGTGGTGTGGTCACCGACTGGTGGGGGCGCGGTCCGACGGTGTACGAACGCACCGGCGCACTCATCGTCGCCAACCGGGCCACCCACGCTTTCCTGCAGGAACAGCTGAAAGACGTACCGATGAAGAACCCCGACGGTGGTTTGTGAGGAGTGATCATGGGATGGCAGGCTCTCGAGCAGTGGGGTGACGACGCCGCTCGGATCGAACGGCTCGCAGGCGGCGTCGCCAACGAGGTGTGGAGCGTGCGGGTGAACGGGCAGCTCGCCGTCGCCCGTCTCGGCGCCCGCAGCGACGCCGATCTCGCCTGGGAGACCGACTTGCTGCTTCATCTCGATCGTGCAGGTCTGACGGTGCCGGTGCCCATCCCGACCACGGACGGGCGGCTGTTCGCCGACGGCTTGGTGGTGATGACCTACGTGGAGGGCGGCCGGCCCGAGACCGAGGCCGACTGGCGCCGCGTGGCCGACACGCTTCGCCGGCTGCACCGGTTGACCAGGAACTGGCCGCAGCGACCGGGCTGGCGTTCCTCGACCGATCTGCTCGGCGCCGAGGTCGGGACCAAGATCGATCTGACCGCGATGCCGGCCGAGGCCGTGGCCCGATGCCGAGCTGCGTGGGCTCGGCTCAGCGGGCATCCGACGTGCGTGGTCCACGGAGACCCCAACCCGGGCAACGTCCGCGTGACGGCCGAGCGGGTCGCGATGATCGACTGGGATGAGGCGCACGTCGATGTCGCGGACCTCGACCTGGTGCTGCCCCACAACGCCGCCGATCTCGACGATGACTCTCACGACATCGCCGCTCAGGCATCGGCCGCCTGGGAGGCCGCCGTCTGCTGGGACGACGATCACGCCATCGAGGAGCTCTCGCGAGTTCGACCGGTCTGAGGGCAGGGCAGCCATTTCCACGGTGCGACTCAGGTGTCGAAAACGGACCAGCAGATCTCGTTTCGGCGTCGCTGGTCGTCGATCACCAGGTCGCGCAGCTGCGCAGGCAGTTGGTCGCGTTGCCAGCGGCACTCACGCCGGCCGGCCTGTTCCGACTCGGCTGGCGGTACGGCGGCCCGAGCGGCCTTGATGGCATACGCCGCGGCACCGAGGTCGTGCTCGGGCACGTGCGCGACGCAGGCGGCCTGACCGGCGGCGTAGGCGGCGAACCGCGGGCCGCCGCGCAGCGGTCGGGCAGCGCCCATGGCGTGCCCGCCCAGGGCGCGGGCACGCATCATCGGCAGCTCACCACGCACCCAGGAGCGGACCGCTTCGATCGCCCGACGCGGCCGATCGTCGTCCTGGACAGCGCGCTCGAACAGCGGCAGCACGTGCTCGGCGCACGTCGCGGCCCACAGCGCGAGCAGGCGATGGTCATCATCGGTGAGCGTTCCACCGCGCCGGATGGTGATCAGCCGGGGGTCGCGTACCGTCGGCAAGATCATCTCGATCACCTCCTGTCGCCACCGGCTCGGCGGGTGCCGCGACACCGGGTGTGGCGCGTCGCGCCATCATCACCTCATGAACCTCGCCGCGTCCATCGTCCCGCTCACCGCCGCGCACTGGCCGCAGGTGGAAGCGATCTATGCCGCTGGGATCGCCACGGGGCACGCCACGTTCGAGGCCGAACCACCCCGCTGGGAGACCTTCGACGCCACGAGGCTGCCCGACCAGCGTCTGGTGGCCATCGGCCCTGACAACCGCGTGCTGGGCTGGACCGCCGCCTCGGGCGTGTCGGACCGACGCGTCTACGCCGGAGTCGTCGAGCACTCCGTCTACGTCGACCCTGCTGCCCAAGGCCGAGGGATCGGACGCCTCCTCCTCGACGGGCTCGCCGACTCGACCGAGGCGGCCGGGATCTGGACCATCCAGTCGGGTGTCTTCCCCGAGAACACCCGAAGCTTGGAGGTGCACCAGCTCTCCGGCTTCGTGGTGGTCGGCACCCGCCGGCGTCTGGGCCGCATGACCCACGGACCGTCGGCCGGGCAGTGGCGCGACGTGATCATGATCGAACGCCGCAGCACTGTCGTCGGCACGTAGTCCGTAGGGGAGCTCAGGCGCTCGTGGTGGGAACTCAGTACAGCAAGCGATAGCGGCCCCGCGGCCAGGCCAGGACGGCGAGGATCTGGACCATCGCCGCCTGTTCGATCATCTGGGTGCGACCTGACACCTCTGCATCGGCACCGAAGTCGAACAGGCCGGTTTCCGGGTCCCGCCTGGTGTCCCACATCCGCTCGGCGTAGTCCTCCATCGCTCGCTGATGTCTCCGACCGCCGGTGATCGACTCGAGCCGCAGCAGGTTCTTGAAGAAGATCGAGTTGAAGAACGGCGGCTGACCGTCGAGGCGGGTGCCGGTGCCGTCGGCCTCGTTGTAGTACGACGTCGCGGCGTCGGCGATCCGCACGGCCTCGTCGAGGTAACGGCGCCGGCGGGTGATCCCGTACAGCAGGGCATTGACACTGACCGGCACCCCCTGGTTGTAGCTCCAGATCGTCGTCTCCACCGTGCCCTGCAGATTCAGATGATCATGGTAGAGCGCATCGGGCCGTTGCAGGTGTCGGTTGGTCCAGTCGTACATCCGCTGCGACCAGGTGAGATAGGACCGGCGTCCGGTCAGCTCGTAGAGGCGCAGACCGACCTGGGCACCCGGCATGTTGGAGACGGTGTTGCGGTCGCTGCTCCACGGCGCCTGGGTCCAGAAGACACCGCCCGGGGCCGCATGGCTCGGGTCGTCGTCCCAACCCGAGACGACGAGATCGAACAGCTTGCTCGCCTCCCGCACCGACGCTTTGTCGCCGTACATCGCATGGTGCTGCAGGTCGGCCAACGCCACCCACTCGTTGTCGTCGTAGAAGAAGTCACCCCCATCGCCGTACGGAGGCATCACGTAGGAGGCGAAGCCGGGCAGACCGGTGCTGCCGGCCGAGCTCCAGTAGTGCTGCTGGGCGCGCCGATGAGCGGCGAGCGCATCGCGGTAGCGGCGGCCGCCGCCGACCATCCCGGTCAGATCGAGCGCGGCGACATGGGCCTGGGAGAACGGCCACTCGAAGGAGTACGCGCGGTCGTCGGCGGCCACCGGATACTGCTCGCGATACAGCCCGTGCGCGGTGGCGAAGTGCTCGCGAAGGGCTGCGTACGTGCGCTCGGCGCGTCGCGACCACCGCTCTCGCGAAGCGTCACCCCCGGAGGCGTACGCGGACCTGCCCAACGGCACGAGGGCGGCGGTTCCCACCAGGCCCGCACCGAACACCCGGCGGGAGAGCTTGGACCCGGCGGTCGGCGTTCGGCGCGGCTCAGGGCTGTGGACGACGGTGGGCACGAAGAAGCTCCTTCACGACGGGGGTAGCCGGTGTGAGGAAGTTACCTGCGGCGACGAGTGGAGGTCAATGATCGGCACACGCCCCCGGCACGATGCACTAGAGGGGCTTCTCCCAGATCGAGACGTGCTTGGTGCTGTCCGCGGTGAGGGTGGACCGGTCCCAGTCCGCCCAGCGGTGCTTGAGGCGCAGTCCCGCGATGCGGGCCATCAGATCGAACTCGGCCGGCCACGCGTAGCGGAAGGGGATGCGGCGGAACCGGCCGGAGCCGTCGGCGGAGACGGTGACGTGGTTCGACGTGAACTCCTGCGTCACCACGTCGTACTGGTCGAAGCCCACGTACCCGCCCCCCGCCGGATCGGGCGCCACCGTGAAGGGCACCGTGTCCTGTCCGGGTGGCAGGCGTCGCAGACTCGGCAGACCGACTTCGATCAGGAACAGTCCCCCGGCTCGCAGGTGGGCGGCGGCGTTGGCGAAGACCGCCACCTGTCCGTCCTGAGTCGTCACGTTGCTGATCGTGTTGAACACCAGAAACACCAACGAGAACTCGCCCGGCACCCGCACCGTGGTCATGTCGCCGATGGTCACGGCGACGCGTTCGCCGCCCGGCTTGTCGGTGATGCGGGCCGCCATCGCCCGGCTGAGCTCGATCCCGTGGACGTCCAGTCCGCGCATCGCCAGGGGAGCTGCGATCCGACCGGTGCCCACCGCCAGCTCCAGCACGGCTCCGTCGCCCGCGAGCTCGGCCAGCACCTCGACCATCGGCTCCACGACACCGGGATCGTTGGCCCCGCCGGGAGCGTCGTAGTCGGCCGCCACGCTCTCCGGGAACCAGCCGTCAGCTGCGTCGTCGCCGGAGTCTGATTCCGTTGCACTGCTCACGGAGCCGACGCTAGCTCCCGCAGTGCCGTCGACGCACCCGAATTCCGGACCATTAGCCTGCGGTGATGGATCTAGCCGAGCGTCCCGACCGACCGCACCCCGCCGGATGGGTGATCGCCGAGTTCACCAGCGACGGGGAGCTCCGGAGTCGCTTGCACGCGGACGGGCACGTCTGGGACGACGAGACCGAGGCCGCGAAGGTGGTCGAGGACGGTGACCGTCCCGACCGACCGCTCGTGCTGTACGCCCTCGTACCCGCGTGGGGTCCGGTCGAGGAGCCGACGGCAACGGTCGCCGCTCCGTAGTCGCTCGACCCGCTGTCGGTACGGCCGTCGCCCGGCTGCGAGCACGACGCCGGACGGTTTTGCGGCTTGACGCATGCCTATATAGGCATATGATTGAGCCATGGCACGAGCAGCGACGACGTCGGACGTCTTCAACGCGATCGCCGAGCCGCAGCGCCGAGACATCCTGGTGCTGCTGCGAGGCGGTGAGCGCCCGGTGACCGAGCTCGCCCAGGAGCTGGGGATGACCCAACCCGGCGCGTCCAAGCACCTGCGGGTGCTGCGGGAGGTCGGACTCGTCCGGGACCGCAAGGCAGGCAAGCAACGGCTGTACGCCCTGGACGCCCGCGTGCTGCGACCGGTTCACGAGTGGGCCGGCGGCTTCGAGCGGTTCTGGAGCGAGAGCTTCGACCAGCTCGACGCATACGTGCAGGATCTCAAGCAGACAAGGGAGAACGAGCTATGAGCACGACGGAACGAGCCGACCGGGCGACAGATGAGACAACCGACCGCGAGATCGTGATCTCCCGGTTCATCAACGCCCCACCGGAGCTGGTGTTCGAGGCGTTCACCGACGTCCGCCACCTCTCCCAGTGGTGGGGGCCGGAGGGCTTCAGCACCACCACGCGGGCGTTCGAGTTCCGCGAGGGCGGGGCGTGGGACTTCGTGATGCACGGACCGGACGGGACCGACTACTCCGAGTGGATCACCTGGACCGAGATCGTCCCACCGGAGCGGATCGCCATGCTGCATGGCGACTCCCGCGACGACCCGAACGCCTTCGCGTCGGTCCTCACGTTCACGCCCGACGGCGTCGCCACCTCGATCGAGATGCGCACGGTCTTCCCCACCAAGGAGCTGCGTGACCAGGCCGTCGTGACGTACCACGCGATCGAGGGCGGTCAGCAGACCTTGGGCAACTTGGCGGCCTACGTCACCGAGATCGTCTTGAACGGAGCTGGGAGCTGATGGCCGGGAAGGCGTTCTTCAGCGTGTCGATGTCGCTGGACGGCTACATCGCGCCCGAACCCGTGCCCGTGGAGGATCTCTTCACCCCTGAGAAGCAGGACGACCCGGACGTCCAGCGTTGGATGGCACAGTGGATGGAGCTGCAGCAGTGGGTCTTCCCCCAGAGGTTCTTCCGGGAGAACCTCCACCTCGGTGACGGCGGCGAGGAGGGACGCGACAACGACATCCTGCGGGAGACGCATCTGCGTACCGGCGCGAGCGTGATGGGCAAGCGCATGTTCGATGCCGGGGCGCAGTCGTGGCCGGAGGAAGCCCCGTTCCACACGCCGGTGTTCGTCGTGACGCACGAGCGGCGAGACCCCTGGGAGCGCCCGGGCGGGACCACGTTCCACTTCGTCAACGACGGCATCGAGACCGCGCTCGACCAGGCACGTGAGGCGGCCGCCGACCGTGACGTCCGCATCGCTGGCGGCGGCGAGACGATCCTGCAGTACCTGAATGCCGGCCTGGTCGACGAGTTCTCGATCGCCCTCTCACCGGTCCTCTTCGGCGCCGGTACCCGGCTGTTCGACCACGTGGACGCAGCCAGCGTCGCACTGGAGCCGATCAGCTCCGAGGCCACGTCGCGGGCCACGCACCTGACGTACGCGGTGCACCGCCGCTGAGCGGGCCACGACACCATCACCCGTACGAGAGCCCGACCCCATGGCCTATCCCCATCGTCAGCCGACGAGTCGCGGCCAGACCGCTGCCACCACGACCACCACCAGCAGCCCGACCAGCACACCGGAGACGATGAGCCGTCGGACGCGAGGATTCACCCGGCCAGGATAGGAGCCCGCCGGGGAGCCGACGGTCTACCGTGTCTGCCATGGGAGAGCTGAGGCTGTACGCGCTCGGCATCGACGAGCTGCGGGGCCTGGTCGGCGCCGGCGATCAGACGGCTGAGCTCCGAGAGGCGGCCCGGCGGGCGTTTGCGCCGGCCGAGCAGGTGAAGTCCAAGGGCCTGATCGGCAAGCTCGGCCCCCTCTTCCGCCGAGCCCCGGACGCGCCGGTGATCTCCCCCACCGACCCCGAGCCGAGGGACGTGGACGTGCTGCTGGCCGGGGCGTACATCTCCCCCGAGCGGATGGGCGCGAGCTGGCGGGTGCTGGAGGTGCTGGCCCAGCACCGGTGCTGGGGGTCGACCCGGCTGCCTCTCAACCCGCAGTCGCTGGATGACCTGGACTTCGCCCTGGCCCGCGGCGGGGTGGCCGCCGCGGTCGGCCTGGGTCACCTGCTGAGGTCCAACACCGACGTTCGCCTCATCCCGGTCCGGGGTCTGACGGTGGGCTGGCACCGGCACGACAAGGCGCTGGCCATGGCCGAGGCTTATCGCGCCGCGATGCCCCAGATCAAGACCGACGAGCAACGTGAGCTGGTGTCCGCCCTGGTGATGTGGCTGGACGGCTTCGTCCCGTGGTCCCGGGTGGCCACCGGACTCGGGCGGTCGGTGCCTGACCTGATCGGCTTCTGGGCCGAGTGAGGATCGCGGTCAGCCGGCCGCCGGCAGGGACCGCACCATCAGCACCCCGTCGATCCCCTCGATCGCCGTGATCACGGAGTCCGGCACGTCGCTGTCCACGTCCATCAGCGTGTAGGCCAGGTCCCGGCGGGACTTGTTCGTCATGGTCGCGATGTTGAGGCCCGCGGCGGCGAGCTCGTGGGTGATGCTGCCGACCATGTTGGGCACGTTGGCGTTGGCCACCGCGATCCGCCAGCGCGACTCCCGCGGCAGCTCGACATCGGGGAAGTTGACCGCGTTCTTCAGGGTCCCGTCCAGCAGGTAGTCGCGCACCTGGTCGGCCGCCATCACCGCGCAGTTCTGCTCGGCCTCCCCGGTCGACGCCCCGAGATGGGGCAGCAGGACCACCCCGGGCCGGCCGACCAGCTCGGGGGAGGGAAAGTCGCAGACGTAGCGGGACAGCTGACCCTCCCCCAGCGCCTCCAGCACGGCCGCGTCGTCCACCACCCCACCGCGGGAGAAGTTGAGCAGCACCGCTCCCCGCTTCAGCTGGGACAGGGCCCCGGCGTCGATCATCGCCCGGGTGGCGTCGACCAGCGGGACGTGCAGGGTGACGAAGTTGCTGTGCCGCAGCAGGTCACCCAGGTCGTGCGCCTTGCGGACCGAGGCCGGCAGACTCCACGCCGCCTCGACGGTGATCTCCGGGTCGTAGCCGATCACGTCCATGCCGAGCTTGATGGCCACGTCGGCGACCAGGCAGCCGATCTTGCCGAGCCCGACCACGCCGAGGGTGTGGCCGGCGAGCTCGTAGCCGACGTACGCCTTCTTGCCGGCCTCGATCCGAGACTCCAGCTCCGGGTCGTCGGCGCTCTGGGCGGTCACGTACGGCAGCGCCCGGTCGATGTTCCGTGCGGCCAGCAGCATCCCGGCCAGCACCAGCTCCTTGACCGCGTTCGCGTTCGCACCGGGGGCGCTGAACACGGGGACGCCGCGGGCCGACAACGCCGCCACCGGGATGTTGTTCGTCCCCGAACCGGCCCGGCCGACGGCGAGCACCGAGTCCGGGATCGGTCGGGCGTGCAGGTCGGCCGACCGGAGCAGGATCGCGTGCGGATCGGTCACGTCGGCGGACACACTGAACCGGTCCCACGGCAGCCGCCGCAGCCCTCGGGCGGAGAGGTGGTTGAGCACCTGGATCCGGAACTTGTCACTCATGGGTTGAGCCTCTCCCCCTCGGGTCGCCGGATCAGCCGCGGGTGGCGGCGAAGTCGCGCAGGTGGTCGACCAGCGTCTGAACACCCTCGATCGGCATGGCGTTGTAGATCGACGCCCGCATGCCGCCCACCGACCGGTGACCCTTGAGCTGGATCAGCCCGCGCTCCGCCGCCGTGGCCAGGAACTCGGCGTCGAGGGCGGGATCGGCCAGGGTGAACGGCACGTTCATCCGTGACCGGTCTCCCGGCTCGACCGGGTTGGCGTAGAAGGGCTCGTCGTCGATGGCGCCGTACAGCAGCTCGGCCTTGGCGATGTTGCGTTGCTCGGCCGCCGCGAGACCCCCGTCGGCCAGCAGCTGCGCGAAGACCAGACCGGCCAGGTAGATCGCGTACGTGGGCGGCGTGTTGTACATCGAGCCGGCCTTCACGTGCGTCGCGTAGTCGAGCATCGGGGTGAGCGGCGGGTCGGCCAGTCCGACCAGGTCGTCCCGCACGATCACGATGGTCAGTCCGGCCGGACCGATGTTCTTCTGCGCCCCCGCGTAGAGCAACCCGAAGCGAGACACATCCAAGGGCCGGGACAGCAGGGTGGACGACACGTCGCTGATCAGCGGCACCTCACCGACATCGGGCACGGAGGAGAACTCGACCCCGCCGATCGTCTCGTTGGCCGTGTAGTGCACGTACGCCGCGTCCTCACTCAGTCGCCAGTCGGCCCGGTCCGGCACGTACGTGAACGAGCGGTCCTCGGCCGAGGCGGCCACGTTGACCTCGGCTCGGCCGAGCTTGCGGGCGGCGGCGATCGCCTTCTTGGCCCACTCACCGGTGTGCACGTAGTCGACCGTCGGTTTCCCGCGCAGCAGGTTGAGCGGGATCATCTCGAACTGCAGCGATGCCCCGCCCTGCAGGAACAGCACCTGGTAGCCGTCGGGCACCCCGAGCAGGGTCCGCAGGTCGGCTTCGGCCCGCGCGGCGATCTCGGTGAACTCCTTGCCCCGGTGGCTCATCTCGGTCACCGACTGCCCGGAGCCGTGCCAGTCGAGCATCTCGTCGGCCGCTCGGCGCAGCACGCTCTCGGGCAGCACGGCCGGTCCGGCACTGAAGTTGAACACCCGACTCATGACTGGTCGCCCCCCGTCGGACCCGGGGTGACCACGAGCACCAGATCGCCACCCTCGACCTGCTGGACGGAGCCGAGCGCGAGCCGCTGCACCGTGCCGGCGACGGAGGTGGTGATGGCCGCCTCCATCTTCATCGCCTCGATGGTGGCCACGGTCTGACCGGCCTCGACCCGATCACCTTCCGCCACGGCCACCGAGACCACGCCCGCGAACGGTGCGGCCACGTGCCCGGGCTTGCTCAGGTCGGCCTTCTCGGCCGCCTTGATGTCGACCTTGACGGAGGTGTCGCGGACCCGGATCGGTCGGAGCTGACCGTTCATCGTGCACATCACGGTGCGCATGCCCCGCTCGTCGGGATTGCCGATCGCCTCGAGCCCGAGGATCAGACTGACGCCGCGGCCGAGCGGGACTGTGTGCTCGTCGCCGGTCCGCAGCCCGTACAGGTAGTCCAGGGTGTCCAACCGGCCGACCGCCCCGTACGTCTCTCGGGCCAGGGTGAAGTCCTTGGTCGGTCCCGGGAACAGCAGCCGGTTGAGGGTCTGCTGGCGCACCTGGCCGGACGCGTCCAGCAGCTGAGAGTCCTCCTCGGCCAGGTCCACGTCGCGGACCGGGATCACCCGTCCCTCCAGCGCCTTGGTCCGGAACGGCTCCGGCCAGCCGCCCGGCGGATCGCCCAGCTCCCCGTTCAGGAAGCCGATCACGGAGTCGGGGATGTCGTAGTTCTTCGGGTTGGCCTCGAAGTCGGCCGGATCGGCGCCGATGGCCACCAGCTGGAGCGCGAGGTCGCCGACCACCTTGGACGACGGGGTCACCTTGGTCGGTCGACCGAGGATGCGGGACGCGGCCGCGTACGTGGCCTCGACCGCCTCGAACCGGTCCCCCAGCCCCAGCGCGATCGCCTGCTGGCGGAGGTTGGACAGCTGGCCGCCGGGGATCTCGTGGTCGTACACGCGGCCCGTCGGGCTCGGCAACCCGGACTCGAAGGGGGCGTAGATCTTGCGAACCGACTCCCAGTACGGCTCCAGGTCCATCACCGCCCGCAGGTCCAGGTGCGTGGCCCGCTCGGTGTGGGCCAGCGCGGCCACCAGGGCCGAGGCCGGCGGCTGGGAAGTGGTGGCGGCCATCGGCGCCGACGCGACGTCCACCGCGTCCACCCCGGCGTCCACGGCGGCCAGCAGGGTGGCCAGCTGGCCGCCGGCGGTGTCGTGGGTGTGCAGGTGCACGGGCAGGTCGAACCGCTCGCGCAGGGCCGACACCAGCTTGGCCGCAGCCGGTGGCCGCAGCAGACCGGCCATGTCCTTGATCGCCAGCACGTGGGCGCCGGCCTCGACGATCTGCTCGGCCAGCCGCAGGTAGTAGTCGAGGGTGTACAGCGTCTCGCCGGGGTCGTTCAGGTCGGCCGTGTAGCAGAGTGCCACCTCAGCGATCGTCGTGCCGGTCTCGCGGACCGCGTCGATCGCCGGCCGCATCTGGTTCACGTCGTTCAGGGCATCGAAGATGCGGAAGATGTCGATGCCGACCTCGGCCGCCTCGGCCACGAAGGCGGTGGTGACCTTGGTCGGGTACGGGGTGTAGCCGACCGTGTTCCGTCCGCGGAGCAGCATCTGCAGGCAGAGCCCCGGCATGTTGTGGCGCAGCACCGCCAGCCGCTCCCAGGGGTCCTCCTGCAGGAAGCGGAGCGCGACGTCGTACGTGGCCCCGCCCCAGCACTCGACGGACAGCAGCTCGGGCAGGGTGCGACCGACGTACGGGGCGACGCGCAGCAGGTCCTTGGTCCGCACCCGGGTGGCGAGCAGGGACTGGTGCGCGTCGCGGAACGTCGTGTCGGTGACCTCGACGCCTCTCCGTGAGCGCAGGTCGGCGGCGAAGCCCTGGGGGCCCAGCTCGAGCAGTCGCTGCCGCGAGCCGTGCGGTGAGGGCTTCCCGAGGTCGACGCCGGCGGGCAGCTTGTCCCGCGGATCGAGCAGGGTGGGTGCGTCACCGTACGGCTTGTTGACCGTGACCTCGGCCAGCCAGCGCAGCATCCGGGTGCCCCGGTCGGCGGGCACGTGGGTGGTCAGCAGCTCGGGTCGCTGCTCGATGAACGCCGTCGACACGTCGCCGGCGATGAAGTCCGGATCGGCCAGCACTGCCTGCAGGAACGGGATGTTCGTGCTCACGCCGCGGATCCGGAACTCGGCCAGGGCGCGGCGGGACCGGGCCACGGCGGCGGCGAAGTTCCGGCCGCGGCAGGTGAGCTTGACCAGCATCGAGTCGAAGTGCGGGCTGATCTCCACCCCGGTGTCGACGGTGCCGCCGTCCAACCGGACGCCGGCGCCGGCGGCGGACCGGTAGGCGGTGATGGTGCCGGTGTCGGGCCGGAACCCGTTCACCGGGTCCTCGGTGGTGATCCGGCACTGCAGGGCGGCGCCGTTGATCCGTACGGTGTCCTGGCTGAGTCCCAGGTCGGCCAGCGACGAACCGGAGGCGATCAGCATCTGCGACTGGACCAGGTCCACGTCGGTGATCTCCTCGGTCACCGTGTGCTCGACCTGGATCCGCGGGTTCATCTCGATGAAGACGTGCTGACCGGCACGCTCGCCCTCGGTCTCCACCAGGAACTCCACAGTGCCCGCGCAGGAGTAGCCGATCGAGGTGGCGAACGCCACCGCGTCCGTGCACAGGGCCTCGCGCAGCTCGGCGGAGATGTTGGGGGCCGGGGCGATCTCGACCACCTTCTGGTGCCGGCGCTGGATCGAGCAGTCCCGCTCGAACAGGTGCATCACGTGGCCGGTGCTGTCGGCCAGGATCTGCACCTCGATGTGGCGCGGGCGTCCGACGGCCTGCTCGATGAACGCGGTCGGATCGCCGAACGCACCCTCGGCCTCGCGCATGGCCGCCTCGACCGACTCGCGCAGCTTGGCCGGGTCGTCGACCCGCCGCATGCCCCGCCCGCCGCCACCGGCCACAGCCTTGACGAAGACCGGGAAGCCGATCTCCTCGGCGCCGGCCACCAGCTCGTCCAGGTCGGCCGACGGCGGGGTGGACCGCAGGGTCGGGATGCCGGCGGCCTTGGCCGCCTGCAGCGCCCGCACCTTGTGGCCGGCCAGCTCGAGCACGTCCGGCGGCGGGCCGATGAAGGTGATGCCGGCGTCCAGGCAGGCCTGCGCCAGCTCCGGGTTCTCGCTCAGGAAGCCGTAGCCGGGGTAGATGGCGTCGGCGCCGGACTCGCGGGCGGCGCGGATGATCTCGGCGACGTCGAGGTAGGCGCGGACCGGGTGCCCGCGCTCGCCGATCAGATAGGCCTCGTCGGCCTTGATCCGGTGGACCGCGTTGCGATCCTCGTAGGGATAGACGGCGACCGTTGCCGCGCCGAGCTCGTAGGCGGCGCGGAAGGCACGGACGGCGATCTCACCCCGGTTGGCGACGAGAACCTTGGAGAACATGCCAGGGAATCTATCCGTCGGGCTCCGGCGTGCTCTGCCCCCGTCCACGGGAACGGCGAGGGGCTCGCCCGCAGATCAGGCCAGCTGGAACCGTACGGTGACCTGCGCGCTCACTCGCTGCTCGGCCGGCTCCAGATCGAGCTCGGTCTCCGGACCGCCACCGGCGTCCATGGCGAACGAGGCCTTGAAGGCGCGGGGCTGGTGGGCGAACGAGCCGTCGAGATCGGACACCTCGAGCAGCGAGCCCAGGGTCGCGTCGAAGGCGGCCGCGTAGTCGGTGGCCCGCTGCCGAGCCTCGTCGATGGCCGCGATCCGCGCCTGCCGGTGGATCGGGTTGGTCGGTCGCAGCGACCACCAGGGCCCGTCGATCTGGGCGCCGTCCAGCGCGGACAGGGTCGCGATCAGACCGGGCAGGGCGGCGAACTCGGCCACCACCAGCTCACCGGTCAGGCTGCCGCGATAGCCGCTGATCTTGCGCGCGCCCCGGCCGGAGAACACCGGTCCGACGTGGAGACCGGAGGTGGCGTGCCGCTCCAGCACCGGCCGGTGCTCCTCGACGATGCCGCGGAGCCGGTTGGACGCCTCGGCCAGGTCGCGGCGCACCCGGTCGGCGTCGCTGCCGGACGCATGGATCGTCACCGACAGGGTGGCCAGGTCGGGTGCGCTGCCGAGCTCCGCCTCGCCGCGGACGGTCACCACCGGGGTCGTCATGAAGATCACGGTAGTAGGGCTGACCAGATGACAGCTGTCACGGCGCAGTCGTGACGTCTTGCCGATGTGGTCGGGCTGGGCTCGGCGCACCCTGATGATCATGAGACGCCATCTGGTTGCTGTGTTCGCGTTGGCGCTGCTGTCGCCGTTCGTCGCCGAGTTCCTGCTCGGCGACCAGTACCTGACCCCCGACCAGGGAGTCGGGTCCCAGTTCGGCATGTTCGTGGTGCTCGGCCTCTGGTACGGGTCCGGGGCCGTGCTGATCCGCGAGGTCGCCCGCCGCACCGGTCGCGGGTGGCCGACGATCCTGCTGCTGGGCCTGGCCTTCGGGCTGATCGAGGAGGGGCTGCTCACCCAGTCGCTGTTCAATCCGCACTACCTCGGCCTCGA
Organism: uncultured Actinomycetota bacterium; assembly: GCA_963696135.1. GTDB lineage: Bacteria > Actinomycetota > Actinomycetes > Propionibacteriales > Propionibacteriaceae > Microlunatus. Next base: position 240,032 of record CAVOJH010000021.1, on the reverse strand, counting down.
CCTGCTCTCCTACGGTCACGTCGGCTGGCTCGGCATCGGGCTTCCCTGGACCGTGTTCGTGCTGACCCTGCACGTGGTCTGGAGCATCGCCACCCCCATCGCCCTGGTCGAGGGCCTCTGGCCGGGCCGTGAACCGTGGAGCGGTCGGGTAGCCCTCGGGGTGACCACCGGGCTGCTGGTGCTGGGTGCGCTGGCCATCACCGGGGTGAGCTGGTCCTCCAGTGGGTTCCTGGCTGGTCCGGGCCAGCTGGTCGGCTCGGCCGTGCTGGCGGTGGTCGTCGTCCTGGTGGCGTTACGGCGACCGCGTGTCGAGGAGCCGCGGCCTCCGCGTCCGGTGCTGCCGGCGGCGGCGGTCAGCCTGGTGCTGGCCACGATCTTCCAGCTGGTGCAGCACGTGGGGCCGTCCACCCTGCCGGCCTGGACGACGACCGCGATCCTGCTCGTCCTGCTGGCCGGGGCCGTGGTCGCGGCCACGCGCTGGCGGTTGGACGTGCTCGGGCTCGCGATCGGCGCGGTGCTGACCTACGCCTGGGTCGGCTTGGCCAACGCCCTCCGCGTCGGCCCGACGGCCGTCATCGAGCAGGCGGTGATCATCGCGGTCGCCTTGGCGGTGGCGGCCCTGGCCGTGCACCGGCGCCGTCGTGTCGCGGTCAGGCCGAGCGCAGGTGGGGCAGTCCGCGCAACGACTCACCGAGCGTGACGTGCTCCCGCCGGGAGATCACCGCGACCGCGACCAGCACCCCGACCATGGTGAGGATGCCGCCGCCGATCAGGGTCCAGCGCGGCCCGAAGGCCTCCCCGACCCAGCCGATCAACGGCGCCCCGACGGGCGTGCCCCCCATCAGCACCATGGCGTACAGGGCCATCACCCGGCCGCGCAGCTGCGGATCCACGCCCATCTGCACCGAGGCGTTGGAGGCGGTCAGGGTCAGCAGGGCGGCCAGCCCCATGATCGGGAGGATGGCGGCGTAGGTCGCGTAGCTGGGCATCAGACCGGCGATCACCTCGATCGCACCGAAGATCAGCGCCATGATCACGATGAACTGGCCGCGGGGCCGCTTGACCCGCCGGGCGGCGATCAGGGCACCGGCCAGCGACCCGACGGCCATGAAGGTGCCGAGGATGCCGTACTGCTCCGGCCCCTTGCCGAACTCCTGCTGCGCCATCAACGCGGAGGTGAGCTGGAAGTTCATCCCGAAGGTGCCCACGAAGAACACCACCATCAGCACCAGCAGGATGTCGCTGCGACTCGTCACGTAGGCCAGGCCCTCGCGGATCTGGTGCTTGCCGCGACTGGCGGGCAGGCTCGGCTCGAGCTTGCGGCCGTCGATGATCACCAGCGCGGCGATGAAGGCCAGGTAGGTGACGGAGTTGGACAGGATCGCCCAACCGGAGCCGAAGGCGGCGATCACCAGACCGGCGACCGCCGGACCGACGATGCGGGCGGCGTGGAAGGTGGCGGAGTTGAGACCGATCGCGTTCGGCAGCCGGTCCCGACCGACGACCTCGGAGACGAACGCCTGGCGGGACGGGTTGTCGAAGGCGGTGCCGAGACCGAAGGCGAACGCGATCACGTACACGATGGGCGTGGTGGCCACCCCGGTGATGGCCAGGATGCCCAGCGTGGCGGCGCAGATGGCCAACCAGGCCTGGGTGATCTTGAGCACGACCCGCTTGTCGAAGCGGTCGGCGACCAGCCCGCCGTACGCGGACAGCAACAGCATCGGCAGGAACTGCAGCGCGGTGGTGATGCCGATCGCGACCCCGGAGCCGCCGGACAGCTCCAGCACCAACCAGTCCTGGGCGACCCGCTGCATCCAGGTGCCGATGTTGGAGACGAAGGACCCGGTCACGTAGACCCGGAAGTTCGGTACGGAGAGGGCGGCGAACATGCCACCTTTGGGCTGCTCGACAGTGGCGTCGGTGAGGGGTGCGGTGTCGCTGGTCGCAGTGGCTTCGGTGCTGTCGGTCGTCGCGCTCGTGGCGGCCGCCTCCCTAGGGTTTCGTGCTGGTGTCGATGATCATGGAACAGCTGGTGCTGGTGAGTTGTGTGCCGTTACGTCTCGGCGATCTTCATCAGGATGGGGATCGCGGTCCGCAGACTCGCGCGTTCGTCCTCGGTGAGCTTCTCCAGCCGCACCGCGAGCCACTCGTTGCGGCGCTGCCGGTTCGCCTCGAGAAGCTCGGAACCCTGCTCGGTCAGGCCGACGACGCAGGCCCGCTTGTCGGTCGGGCTCGGGCTGCGCAGCAGCAGACCGCGACCCTCGAGGTGGTCGACCAGTCGGGTCATCGACGGCGCGCGGACCTGCTCGTACGCCGCGAGCTCGCCGATCTGCAGCTCGCCCTCCCGCAGCAGCACACCCATCGCCGACAGCTGCGAAGGTGTCAGCTCCTCGGCGTCGGCGCGCGCCTGCCTCAGGTGCCGGGCCAGCCGGAACACCGCAGGGCGCAGCTCACCGGCCAGCTGCAGGATCGACGCGTACGTGGGCACACCACAACAATATTACTTAGCAATGCTAAATACAACTCGGTAGATCTCGCTGGGCAGGCACGGGTCAGGTGAGGGGGGCCCGGGTGCGGGCCAGCTCCTCCAGGGCGTCCGCCGCCTCGCCGGCCGCGTCGTGGCGCGCGAAGGACGCCCGCATCCCGTCCACCGCGGTCCGGATGGCGGGATCGTCCAGAGCCCGCCGGACCTCGCGCCGCAGCCGCCATCGCGTGGGCCGCCAACGCAGCCGCACCCCGACCTTCGACCAGGCGATCCGAGCCCCGATCTCCGCCTTCTCCTCGCTGCTGCCGACCTGCACCAGCGGTACGCCGTGGGCCAGGGCCAGGGTCACCCCGGTGTAACCACCGTTGGTGACGAAAGCGTCGACGTGCGGCAGCACGTCCTCGTACGGGATCCAGCGGGCCACCCGGAGCCAGTCCGGGACGCCGTGCCCGAGGCCGGCGCGCAGATCGGCCATCGAACCGGCTCCCGTGGTCACCACCACCTGCAGTCCCGCGCGATCAAGCGCCGCGATGGTCGGCAGCACCAGCTCGGTCAGGTCGGGCCGCAGTGTGCCCTGGCTGACCAGCACGGCCGGCCGGTCGTCGGCCAGGAACTCCGCCCACCACGGCGGCAGCTTCCTCTCCGTCGCCGACGCGGGTCGCAGGGCTCCGACGAAGCGGACCTGGGCCGGCAGGTCGTGGCGGGGGTACTCGAGCTCGGGGACGCAGGCTTGCAGGTGCAGGTGGGGTGACATCGCCTCCTCGAGCACGGACCGTCCGCTCTGCACCAGGCCTAGCTCATTCCGGATGGCGGCCAGCCGCTCGAGTGCCGGTCCCCAGATCAGCCCCCGCAGGATCCGGGTGGTCACCCGGTTGCGGCGGCGGCCCTCCCGACCGCGCATCGGCAGCAGACCAGCCCCGTACGGCGGGGTGTCGACGTCGGCGTACGTGAGGGGCCCGTCCCCGAGGCTGGCCCACACCGGCCCGCCCCGCTCGTGCCAGAGCCGGGCCGCGACGAACATCGCGTCGGTGAGCACGGCGTCGATCTGGTGACCGGCAGCGAGTCGCTCGAGGTCGCGCACCCGTCGGGCCGCGTCTCCGACGAGCTGGTCGGCGAACCCCTGACGCAGCCCGGCGATCGCGCGCACACTGCCGGCTCCCCCGTACGCCGCTTCGAGGTCGGCGAACTCACGCGCCTCGGTGAACCCGTACGGCTCCGCCCCGACGGCCGCGATCCGGTCGTGGAACCGACTGGCCGCGTACCAGAGCACCCGATGGCCGCGCCCGATCAGCCGGGCCGCGATCGGCAGCAGGTTGATCGTGTGCGCGGTGATCGGGGTCGAGGCGAACAGGAAGGTCGAGCGACGCACACCCCGAGGATCCACCGCAGCACAACCGACGGACGCTCAGCGCACCAGGTAGGTCAGCAGGCCCTGCACGAAGTAGATGACGAACAAGCCGGACACCACCCACATCAGCGGGTGCACCAGCTTCGCCTTGCCCCGGACGGTCTTGAGCACCACGTACATCAAGAAGCCGGCCCCGATCCCCACCGTGATGGAGAAGGTGAACGGCATCAGCACCATGGTCACGAAGGCCGGCAGACCCTCCTCGACGTCCTCCCAGTCGATCTTGGTCACCTGGCTCATCATCAAGAACCCGACCAGCACCAGCACCGGTGTCGCGGCCTCCGACGGGACGATGTTGACCAGCGGTGCGAAGAACATGGCCAGCAGGAAGCCGATCCCGGTGATCACCGACGCCAGTCCGGTCCGGGCTCCCTCCCCCACTCCGGCCGCCGACTCGATGTAGGAGGTGTTGGACGAGGTCGAGCCGATACCGCCGGCGGCGGCAGCCAACGAGTCGACCATCAGGATGGACGACAGGTGCGCCGGCCGGCCCCGCTCGTCCAGCAGGCCGCCCTGCGACCCCACCGCGACCACCGTGCCCATGGTGTCGAAGAAGTCCGCCAGCAGCAGCGCGAAGACCAGCAGCACCAGCGGCAGGAACAGGTTGAGGTGGAAGCCGCCGGCGAACGAGGGACCGAAGGCCCCGAACACGTCGACGTCCCCGATCAGACTGAGATCGGGCAGCGCCACGATCGAGTCGAACTGCGGGACGTTGAGCGCCCAGCCCGTGGGGTTGTCGGCGGTCTTCGCCCCGACACCGGTGGCCAGCTCGATCAGCACGGCGACGACGGTGGCACCCACGATGGAGATCAGCAGTGCGCCCTTGACCCGCTTGGCGTAGAGGATCGCCGCCCCGAACAGCCCGAGAACGAAGATCAACAACGGCCAGCCGATGATCGAGCCGTTCACGCCGAGCTCCACCGGGGGCGTGCCGGCCGGCTTGCGCACGAAGCCGGCGTCGAAGAGCCCGACGAAGGTGATGAACAGGCCGATGCCGATCGAGATGCCCACCCGCAGGGACCGCGGGACCGCTCTGAACACCGCGGTCCGGAAGCCGGTCAGCACCAGCAGGGCGATCAGCACCCCCTCGATCACGATCAGTCCCATCGCCTGCGGCCAGGTCATCTGCGGAGCGATGGTGAAGGCCAGCAGGGCGTTCAGCCCCAGCCCGGCGGCGATGCCGATCGGGAACCGGCCGAAGACGCCCATCAGGATGGTCATCACCCCGGCGACCAGGGCGGTCGCGGCGGCGACCTTCGTGATGGTCTGGTCCACGTTGGCGCCGACCACCGCGCCCGCGGCATCCGCGTACGGCAGGCCGCCGACCAGGTTCCCGAGGCTGTCCGGGGCCGTGCCGAGGATCAACGGGTTGAGGGCGATGATGTACGCCATCGTGAAGAAGGTCACGATGCCGCCGCGGATCTCCCGCCCGATCGTGGAACCGCGCGCGGTGATGCCGAAGTAGCGGTCGAGGGAGCCGAGCTCGGGCTCGTCGGCGCGCGCGGTGTGCGCGGCCTTGGGCGACTTGGTGACCATGTCGGCATTGTGGCCCGGTTACTAGGCTTAGTCGGTGAGCGACCCGGCCAAGACCTCCCCCGAGGTGCCCGCCGTGTCCGAGGTCCCCGGGGCACATCTCATCCAGCAGGCCGAGGTGCCGCCACTCGACGTCGATGGCGTCCAGGCCGCTACCGTCGGCACCGTCTCCTTCGCGGTCGCCTCGGTCATCATGGCCGTCGGCTACGACCGGCTGGCCGCCGCGGGAGAGGGCTGGTGGCTCGGGGTGGGCGTCTGCGGATTCGGGCTGGGACTGATCAGTCTCGGCTACACGATCAGCCGACGGCGCCGTCGCCGCCGGGACGGGGCCGCTTCCTCCGCGTGACCGGCGCCACCGGTGTGGGACCACGGACGGGCTCCAGCGCCGATTCGTCCAGTCCGGCCAGCAGCTGCTCCAGCAGGTGCGCCAGATCCTCCACCTGACGACTCGTGAGACCCCTCATCAGGTCCGCCTCGACCAGGTTCGACTCCCGGATCGTCGTCGCGTAGAGCTGCCACCCGGTCTCGGTCAGCCCGACCAGGACGCGGGTGCGATTGCTCGGGTCGGTGGCGCGGTCGACCAGGTCCCGGTCGACCATCCGGTCCAGCCGATGGGTCATCGACGACGGCGCCACATGGGCCAGGGACGCCAGCTGGGTCGGCGTCAGCCGGTTCCCCGCGGCCCGGGCGATCTCGCTCAGCACCGTCCACTCACCCCCGGACACGTCCAGGTCGGCCAGCTGCTGGTCGTACCACTGGTTGAGCCGGCGGGACACCCGGTGCACCGCGCTGATCACCCGCTGCACCGACTCGTCGGCACCGGCGGCGACATAGGCCGCCACCTGGCGGCGCAGATCCGCCACCTCACCCTGCGAGTTCGGTACGACCTCGTCCAGCTGCGCCACCTCGTCCGCCTCGTCGGGCAGTTCCGCCTGATCGACCATGGCTCCATCCTCGCCGACGCCCATCCCAGCGCCGATGGACAGGGGTGCGGACCGGCAACCCAGAGTTCACCCAGGCGTTGCCCGATCGCGGGGTCGGTGTCATTCGCCGCCTGAAAGTCTCCTGAAACGTTGGACCATCCCCCGGGTGCGGACCGGGCTGCCGCGCGCAGTCGGACCGCGACCCCCACCTGAGGAGAAACCTTGACGAATCTGCCCATGCTCGGACTCACCCACGGCAACCGCAGCGCGGTGACCTGTCACCTGAAGTGCGACAGCCAGTGCTCCCGCCCCGACCCGAACCCCTCCACCGAGCCGACCTTCGCGGAGATCGCGGGTCGACAGCTGTCCCGCCGGGCCGTGCTGGCCGGCAGCAGCGCTCTGGCCGCCGCGGCCGCCCTGCCCGTGGTGTGGCCCGAGCGGGCGGCCGCGGCTCCCAAGCCCAGCGACGCCGGTCCGCTCGCCTTCACCGGGATCGACCCGGTGTCCGCCGAGGCCGACACCCTGGCCGTGCCGACGGGCTACCAGTGGACGTCGATCTTGCGCTGGGGTGACCCGCTGTTCGCCGGTTCCCCCGCGTTCAACCCGAATCGCCCCGACGCCAAAGCGCAGGAGCTGCAGTTCGGCTACAACAACGACTACCTCGACATCCTGGTCGACCCGCGCGGTCGTACCGGACTCCTCTGCTGCAACCACGAGTACACGAACCGGCCGATCATGTTCCCGCCGACCACCGGCGCGGATGAGGAGGCGGAGGTGCTGCGCACGTTGATGGCTGCGCACGGCTTCAGTGTGGTCGAGCTGGAGCGGCGCGCCCGCCGGCAGCCGTGGCGCTACATCCGGGGTGGTCGCCGCAACCGCCGGATCACCGCCAGCACGCCGTTCCGGTTGACCGGACCGGCCGCGGGCAGTCCTCTGCTGCGAACCGCCGCCGACCCGACCGGCCGACGGGTGGCCGGAACGTTCGGCAACTGCTCGGGCGGCACCACGCCGTGGGGCACCATCCTGTCCGGCGAGGAGAACTTCCAGGGCTACTTCCGGGCCGACCCGGCCGCGCGCGGCAGCAAACGGTACGGCCTGACGAACACCCCGAGCGTGTACGGCTGGGAGAAGATCGAGCCCCGCTTCGACGCCACCACGAGCGCGTACGCGAACGAGCCGCACCGGTTCGGCTACATCGTGGAGATCGACCCGTCCGACCCGTCCTCCACCCCGCGCAAGCACACGGCGATGGGGCGGTTCAAGCACGAGGGCGCCAACGTACGGGTCGACCGGGACGGCACGGTCGCCGCGTACATGGGTGATGACGAGCGGTTCGACTACCTCTACAAGTTCGTGGCCAAGCGGAAGTACCGGCCGGGCAAGAGCGACGCCGCCCGCCGGCACAACCTGACTCTGCTGACCGAGGGCGACCTGTACGTCGCCCGGTTCAGCGGTGAGCAACGACCCGACGGCGACAACCTGGGCCGGGGCGCCTGGGTGCCGCTGGTGCTGGGCGGAGAGTCGACCGTGCCGGGGATGAGCGTCGACGAGGTGCTGGTCTTCACCCGGGAGGCGGCCGACCTGGTCAAAGCGACCCCGATGGACCGCTGCGAGGACGTCGAGCCGAACCCCACCACCGGCAAGGTCTACGTCGCCTGCACCAACAACACCCAGCGCGGCGTGACTGCCGGCAAGCCCGGTCCGGACGCGGCCAACCCGCGGGCGGGCAACAAGAACGGCCACGTCATCGAGCTCACCGAGCACCGCAACCGGGCCGGGGCGACCTCGTTCAGCTGGAACATCCTGCTGCTCTGCGGCGATCCGGACGATGCGTCGGTGCAGACCTACTTCGCCGGCTGGGACGGCCCGGTCGCCCCGATCTCCTGTCCCGACAACGTCGCCTTCGACAGCGAGGGCAGCCTGTGGATCTCCACTGACGGCGCACCGGGCACCATCGCCAAAGCCGACGGCCTGTTCAAGCTGCCGCTGGAGGGTGCCGAGCGTGGTCACGTCCAGCAGTTCCTGGCCGTCCCCCGGGACGCCGAGACCTGCGGGCCGGTCATCCACGACACCGACGGCTCGGTGTTCGTGGCCGTCCAGCACCCCGGCGAAGAAGGCAGCTGGGCCGAGCCGCGGTCCTACTTCCCCGACTTCGTCGCCGCCGGACAGAAGCCGGGTCGTGGCGACTGGCGAGGACCGCGACCGACGGTGGTGCAGGTGAGCAGGAAGCGCCGCTGACCCCGGCGTCACGCCGAACGGGTCGACTTCGCGGGTGCTGCGACACCAGCGAAGTCGGTTTCGGGTCCTTGCCACGCGGTCGGGCAGGCGGGCTACGAGTTCTGCCGGTCCTTCTTCGCCAACACGGCCAGCCGCTCGTTGTAGGCCTTCAGCTCGGCGTCGTCGTCGCGGTCGGCCTTGCGGTCCAACCGCTTGGTCTCCTTGGCGTCGCTACGCACCCACTGGACGATGAGGGTCAGTCCGATCAGCAGGGCCGGGATGTCACCCGCCCCCCAGGCGATGCCACCGCCCAGCTGCTGGTTCACCAGCAGCTGGGCGTCGTCGCTCTGGCCGAGCGCGTGCCACCAGTCCGGGCCGATCAGCGCGGCGGACTGCATCAGCGACAGCCCGAAGAAGGCGTGGAAGGCCATCGTGATCAGCAGGATCAGCAGCCGGATCGGGTACGCCGGCCGCTTCGGCCCCGGGTCGATGCCGACCAGGGACCAGATGAACAGGTAGCCGGCGAGCAGGAAGTGCACCGTCATCAGCACGTGGCCGACGTGGGTGAACATCGCCACCTCGAACAGCGACGTGTAGTAGAAGGCGATCAGGCTGCCGGTGAAGATCACCGCCGCGACCACGGGCTGCCCGATGATGCCCAGGAACCGGGAGTGCACGACCGCCAGCAGCACCTCGCGGGGTCCGAAGCTCTTGTCGCGCCGCGCGGTCAGAGCGCGCATGGCCAGGGTCACCGGCGCCCCGGCCACCAGCAGCAGGGGCAACGGCACCATCAGCGACATGTGCTGGATCATGTGCGCACTGAAGCTCATCCGCCCGTAGACGGCCGGTCCGCCGCTGGTCAGGAAGGCCAGCAGGAACGCGCCCAGCAGCCACAGCACCGTCCGGTGCACGGGCCAGGCGTTGCCGCCGCGGTGGAGCTTGACCACACCGGCCACGTACAGGCCGATCATCAGCGCGCTGATCGTCAGCCAGAGCATCGACGGGTAGCCGTGGGTCAGCCAGCTGGCCACCGAGATCGGCGGCGGAGGCGGGTAGCCGAGCAGTGAGGTGGCCGGGTCCGCGACCACCGCGTCGACCGGCGGAGCCGAACGGGCCAGAGCCACCGCCAGCCCCATGGTCGCCGCCATCACCAGGATCTCGGCGGACGCGAGCCGCGCGAACCAGTGGCTCTTGGCGGGTCCGGCGGCGAGCCCGGGGATGGTGGCCCGGCGGTGCAGCCAGCCGGCGGCCCCGAGGACGACCAGTGCCGTGGCCTTGCCGATCACCAGCAACCCGTACGTCGTCGTCAGGTTGCCCAGTCCGCCGAGACGGAGGTAGGCGTTGACCAGACCGGAGACGGCGACCAGCACGAAGCTCCAGCCGGCCAGGGTCGAGTAGCGGGCGGCCACCACCGGTAGCCGATCGCCCAGACCCCGGCCGAAGACGACGAGCGTGCCCAGTCCGCCGACCCACAGGCAGACACCGATCAGGTGCAGCAACAGGCTGTCAACGGAGTTGCCGTGGTCGAGCGAACCGGCCGCGTGCCCACCGAGGGCCAGCGGCACCAGGGTCACCAGGGCGAGCACCGCCGCCCAGGCGCTGCCCGTCACGGTCCGGGCCAAGGTCGCCCCGATAGCGGCGAGGGCGGCGCCCAGGCAGATCGCCACCAGGGTCTGGCCGAGCTCGGTCTGGGTCCAGAACGAGGAAGCGAGGGTGAGGAAGCCGGGTGCCGACAGCGGGCTGCCGGTCGCGTCCGCGGCAGTCAGCAAGGCCACCGCCAGGGCGGCCACGAACCAGCACCGCGCGGCCACGGCGCCGGCTTTGACGATCCGAAGTCGGTCGCCTTCCAGGGCGCCCGCCTGCTGGCCCTTCGCGGGCGGGACGAGGAAGGTGCCGACCACCAGCAGACCGATCGTGGCCGCAGCGGCGAGGTCGTGCAGCGTACGGGCGATCGGCTGACCCCAGCGCACCAGGGCACCCGGGTCGAAGATGGCCGGGCTGATCGGCGCCAGGGCCCCGGTGGCCGCCAGGATCGTGACCGCGACGAGCACCCCCAGCCCGACGCCCGCGGCCACGACGCCCGCCGTGCGTCCGGAGACGAGAGCGGGTGGGGTAGATGTCGAGGCGGGCACGTCGTTCAGTCTAGGAAGCCCATCGGGGACGAGCGGAACCGTCAGTCGAACAGGGAGATCGGCTCGTCCCAGGCGATGGTCTCCCACGCCGGTGCCGGCAGCTCCTCGGCCTTGTTCTCCGCGACCACGGCGGAGTGCGCACCACAGCCGTGGTCGACGCTGACGACGTGGGCGTCGGACGGGGAGTACGCGTTCGCGCAGGCGCCGAACAGGACGCCGAGCGAGCCCTCGATCCGGGCGAAGAACCCGCAGGTCTCGCAGACGTCGGGCGCCTGCCTGGTCATCTCGTTGTCGGGTCCGCCGTCGGAGGCGAGCCACCGTTCGGCGGCTTCGTCGCGACCCTCCCGGGACAGCACCCGCTCGCGCCCGAGCCCCAGCTCGGCGACCACGGCACGGATCTCACTCGCCTCCGCTGGATCGGCGTCGGCGGCCTGCTCGCCGCCGGTGTAGCCCGGCTCCAGCCGCGGATCCTCGGGTGCGGTCGGCATCAGCAGACCGGCCGTCACGTCGCCCGGCTGGATCCGATCGGCCCACGGCACCCACTGCTCGGCCATCAGGGCCGTGTCGCCGGGCAGCAGCACCACCTCGTTCACCGTCGGGGTCTTGGCCCGAGCGGCTCGGACCAGGGTCACCGACCAGCGCCAGCCGGCGTACCCGGCGTGCGGGCAGGAGAAGAAGTGGCTGACCACGCGGTCGGCGTCCGCCTCGATGCCGAGGTGCTCACCGACTCCCAGGGTGCCGGCGGCTTCCTCGGCCACCGAGCGGGCGAGGTCGATCGCGTCGGCGCCGATCTGGTCGGGCTTGACGGTGCGGGCGCGCGTCGAGGCAGCCATGCCGGCCTAGAGCTCGAGCTCGTCGGCGACGGCCCGGAGCACGCTGGCGGTCTTGCCGGCGGTCTTGGGGTCGGGGTGACGGCCGCGACGGTAACCGTTGCCGATGCCGTCGAGCATCTTGATCAGGTCCTCGACGATGATGGCCATCTGCTCGGCCGGCTTGCGCTGCGCCTTGGACAGCGACGGCGGGGCCTCCAACACGCGCAGTGACAGGGCCTGCTCGCCACGCCGCCCCTCGACGACTCCGAACTCGACCTTCTGACCGGCCTTGAGCGTGGTCACACCATCGGGCAGCGCCGTCGATCGGACGTAGACGTCGCCGCCCTCGTCCTTGGTCAAGAAGCCGAAGCCCTTGTCGGCGTCGTAGAACCTCACCTTGCCTACTGGCACGTCCACCCTCACTCGCTTTCCCCGCCGACCGACGCCGTACGGGGACCACCTGTCTCAACGGGTCAGCCTAGTGCGTACGGCACCGCGGCCCAACCGACTTCACCAGACCGGCGTGCGGGAGGTGGCTGCCGCCGGAGTCCGGCAATTTCCATCCACGGACGGGTTGTCGGATGCCGGGAGGTGGCTGAGTCCGGCAATTTCCATCCACGGACGGGTTTCGGACGCCAGGAAGCGGCCGGGTCGGGCAATTTCCATCCACGGACGGAAACCGCGGCACGGGCATCACTCCGGTCGTGGCAGCTCGCGTCCGCGGATGGAAATTTCGCTGCCCGCTCGCCCCGGCCCGCCCACCCCGACCCGCTCGCCCCGGCCCGCTCGCCCCGGTCCGCTCACCCCGACCCCCGCTCGCCCCAGTCCGCTCACCCCGAACCCGCTCGCCCCGGCCCGCTCACCCCCGGCCCCACGACTCGAGGCACGCGCTCAGGGGCGCAGGGGAGCCAGCGGCAGGTTGACGATCGCCCGACTGAGCGCCTCGACCGGGGCCGCCGCGGCGCGCGGATTGGCCAGCAGTGCCATCTCCACGTCCGGGAGGGACGGTAGATCGAAGCGACCGGTCAGGATCCTCAGGTCGGCCGGCACCCGCGAGCGGGCCAGCACGCAGATGCCGATGCCGGCCCGGGCGGCGGCCAGCACGCCGTTGATCTCGCGGGTGTTGCAGGTGATCCGCCAGGTCCGGCCGATGCCTTCCAGTGAGCTGATCGCCGCCGAGCGGCTCAGACTCGGTGCCTGGTACGTGATGACCGGCACCGGTCGATCCGGCTCCACCTGCACCCGCTCGTGCCCGACCCAGACCAGCTGGTCCCGGCGGACCAGCTGCCCCTCGCCGGAGTCGGCGTGCTGGTTGATGAAGATGAGATCCAGGTGGTTGGCCAGCAGCCGTCGCTGCAGGATCCCGCTCTGGGTGACGGTCAGCTCCAGGTTGATCCGCGGGTAGAGCTGCCGGAACTCCCGCAGGATCGTCGGCAGCTCGCTCAGCGCCAGCTCATCGGCCGCCCCGAACCGCAGCCGCCCCGCCATCGCGGAGCCGGTGAAGTAGGCCACCGCCTCGTCGTGGGCGGCCAGGATCGTCCGAGCGAAGCCGGCCATCGCCTCGCCGTTGTCGGTCAGCGCGACCGTACGGGTGTCGCGACGCAGCAGCAGCCGACCGGCCGCCTGCTCGAGCCGACGGACGTGCTGAGACACCGCCGGCTGGCTGATGCCCAACCGCTCCGCTGCCCGGGTGAAGCTGAGTCCGTTCACCACGGCCAGGTAGGTCCGCAGCAGCACGGGGTCGAACGTCTTCTCGTCGCTCATCCCTTGACCTCTCCGTTCGATAGGCAACCTTCATAAGCAATCGTAATGGGAGATATAGGCAGTATGTCGTTGTGGAATAGGAACGATTCAACCTAGGTTGGCGGACATGGCTCGACGGCGAGCCATCCCGCCGTTCGGACGGCCCCAGCACCCCATCTGATTTCCCGCACAGGAGTTCCTCGTGACCACGGCAGTCGCCGCACGCCGTCTCAGCCCCCGTTGGCCCCGTACGCTCGCGGCCCTCGAGGTCCGCAACTACCGGCTCTACCTCAGCTCCCAGATCGTGGCGACCACCGGACTGTGGATGCAGCGCATCGCCCAGGACTGGTTGGTGCTCGAGCTCACCGGCAGCATCACCGCGGTCGGCGTGGCCGTGGCCTTGCAGTTCCTCCCCGTGCTGCTGTTCGGTCTGGTCGGTGGCGTGATCGCCGACCGCTACCCGAAGCGGCGGATCCTGCTGATCACCCAGTCGGTGGCGGCGTCGATGGCCCTGACCCTCGGACTGCTCGCGCTGACGCACACCGTCCAGGCCTGGCACGTGTTCCTGGTGGCCACCATCCTCGGTTTCGTCACTGCGGTGGACAACCCGACCCGACAGGTCTTCGTCTCCGAGCTGGTCGGGACCCGGCACATCCGCAACGCCGTCAGCCTGAACTCCTCGGTCTTCCAGTTCGGCGCTCTGCTCGGCCCGGCCCTGTCCGGGCTGCTGATCCACGCGGTCGGTCAGGGTTGGTCGTTCATGATCAACTTCGCGTCCTGCCTGCTGGTGGTGACCATCGTGGCCGTGATCCGGGTGCCGGCCAAGCCGTCCGAGGGACCGGTCCGCGCCAAGGGTCAGCTGCGCGAGGGGCTCAGCTACATCAAGCAGACGACCGAGGTCGCCTGGACCATCGTGTTGGTCGGCACCATCGGCGTGCTCGGCTTGAACATGCCGGTGATCTTGGCCGCATTCGCCGAGCACGAGTTCGGCACCGGGGTCGGCGGCTACAGCCTGTTCAACTCCCTCACCGCGATCGGCGCCCTGACCGGAGCGATCCTGTCGGCCCGCCGGACCGAGGTGCTGCGGCTGCGGATGCTGGTGAGCGTGCTCTCCGGTCTCGGCGTGATCTTGATCCTGGCCTCGGTCGCTCCGACCATCTGGCTGTTCGGCGCCATGCTGATCGGCTCCGGGCTGCTGACGCTGCTCTTCCTGACCGGGGCCAACTCGCTGGTGCAGACCCGCTCGGACTCGGCCGTCCGGGGACGGGTGATGAGCGTCTACATCATGGTGCTGCTCGGGGGCCAGGCGATCGGCGGACCGGCCGTCGGCTGGCTGATCGACCACTTCGGCGCTCGTCCGAGCATGTTCCTCTGCGGCGGGCTGGTCACCTTGATGGCCCTGCTGACCGGGGTGGCGATCGCCCGCCAGGCGCACCTCGGGCTCGAGATGGACCTGCACCGCGAGCAGGGTGGGTCGCCGTTGCACATCGTCCAGCACTGATCCGCCGGCACTGATCGTCCAGCACTGATCGGCCGGCGCGTCGTCCGGCACTGGTCACCGCAGCGGAGCGTCAGCCGGCGACCGGGGGCCGGAAACACCCCCGAGCGCCGCCGCCAGGGCCACCGCCGCCAGCGAGCACAGCCGGTCCGAGCCAGGCCACGCCCGCGGATCCGGTGGACGACCACCGCGGCGATGGTGGGTGTGGTCATCATCGACAGGGCAAAGATCGTGGTCCCAGGCTGGGTCAGACCCTCCCCGCGCAAGCAGAGCGGGAGGCACACGAGCCAGCGAGCGCGTACGCCAAGAACGCAGTGGCCCGCAGCCGTCCGGAGACAGAGCGGGTCTCGGTCACCGCGTCGGACCAAGCACTCATCGGACGAACCTAACGACCTCGGATCGCGCACCTAGGATGGCTGTCATGGCGACATGGGAGGACGGGCCGGAGTACGCGCCCCTCGAGCGACCCGACGCCTTCGCCGATCCCTCGGTGGCCACCGTCGGACTGGCGGCCCCGCCTCCCGCGCCGGTGCCACCGCCGGCTCCGACGGAGCGACCCGCGTTCGCCGACCCCGGGCAGCCGGTGCCGCCCCTGGCCGCCCTGGTGCCCGCACCGCCGGCGCGGCGGGATCCGAACGTTCCCTTCGACGTCGCCGCCAGCCTGATGACCGCCGAGACCTCGGCCTGGGCGTCGTCCCACTTCCCGACGGCCCCGGCCGGGCCGACCGCAACCGGTCAGCACCCGTCCGACCACCCGACGTTGCACCCGTCTCCGGACAACGCGATCCGGCCCGCGTCGTACGGGGCCGCGATGTACGGGACTGGCGCACCACCGACGAGCCAGGCCGTGGCGAACGGTCAGCGGCCCACCGGTCAGCCCACGGACGGCCGCCGACCTCAGGGCCCGGACTCGACTCCGGCTGCCTCGGGCGCACGCTCACCCGGCTACCCGCCACCCGCCGGCGCGCCCACTTACCCGGCCCCGAGCTACCCGCCACCGACGTACCCGCCGCCGGGCTACCCTCCCGCCGGTTATCCGCCGGTCCCGGCGACCGGGGCGGGCGGGGCGTACGGTCCAGCCAGCCAGCCGTTCCCGCCCCCGGGGCAGGTCCCCGCCAACGGGCCGTTCGCGGCGCCCGGCACGCCGCAGTGGTTCGGTCCCGGCGACTACCAGCAGCCGCCACCCCCACCCCCGGCGCCGACCGCGCGCACGGTGCTCGCCGCCGTCACCCCGGGCGTCCTGCTCACCTTGGTGGTGGGCGGATTCATCTGGGTGCTGGCGCCGGTCACCATGGTGGTGGCTTTCGTGCTGTCCGGCCGGATGCGGTACGGGCGCAAGGTCACGCGGACTGCCTTCGCCGCCGTCCTCGCGTTCCTCGGGCTCGTCGGGCTGCTGTCGCTGATCACCGCGGACGGCTCCTTCTCGCAGTGGTGGGACACGGTCGCCGGCTGGGCTTGCTTCGGCAGCTGGGTGATGATCGTGGCCAGCACCATCGCGGCCTACCGCGCCCTGAAGCAGGGTCGGCCCGACCCGCCTCCGACGGCCCGCGTCAGCATCCGCTGACCGTGACCGATCCTGTGGTCGCGTCCGCCGTCGCCGGTGCCCGCACCCTGACCGAGGCACTTCGGCGGCTCGACGCCGACGCCCTCACCCGGCTCCTCACGCTGCGCCCGGATCTGGCCTACCCGGTCCCCGGAGACGTCGCCGACCTGTCGGCGCAGGCCACGACCACGAGCTCCGTGGGCCGGGCCCTCGACGGGCTGAACGCGTGGCAGCGCCTGGTCGCCGAAGGGCTCGCCGCCCTCCCCGACCCGGTGGACCTGCCGGCCCTGACCGAGTTGCTGCGCGCCGACTCCCGGGCCGGCGCCCGAGCCGTCGCCGACCTGCGCGACCGGGCCCTGCTCTGGGGCGACGACGAGGAGCTGCACCTGGTCCGCGCGGTCCGCGACCACCTGGGGCCGTACCCCGGAGGTCTCGCACCGCCCTCGCCGCGGCCGCTCGCCGACACCGAGATCGACGTCCGGCTCGCCGAGATCGGGCCCGAGGCGCGCGCCGTGGTCGATCGACTGCTGTGGAACCCGGCCGGCACGGTCAACGGCGCCGACCGGGCCGTCACCGTCGAGGGGGCTCGGACGCCGGTGGAACAGCTGCTGGCCCGGCGGTTGCTGCGGCCGGCCGGACCGGACACGGTGCTGCTGCCCCGTGAGGTCGCCTGGCACCTGCGCGGCCAGCGGTTCAGCGTCGAGCCCGTACCCAGCACCGCGCCGTCGGTGTCCGGTCGGGTCCGCACCCCCGCGCTGGTCGACCGCGCCGCCATCGGGGCCGCGTACGGGTTCGTGCACGACGTGGAGCTGGTCGCCCACACCGTGCAGACCACACCGCATCGACTGCTCCGCGAGGGCGGGGTGGCCGTCCGCGACGTGACCGGGCTCGGCCGGGTCCTCGGCACCGACCACACCCACGCCTCCTTCGTGCTCGAGTGCGCCGCCGCGGCGGGCCTGCTGGCGGTCGGGGACGGCGGCCGGCTGCTGCCGACCGTCGACTACGACCGCTGGGCCGAGCGCGAACCCGCCGATCGCTGGCGGGCGCTGGCCGCGGCGTGGCGACACACCGACCGTCTCCCTGGGGTGTCCAGCGAGCCGGGTGCGCACACGCTCGGACCCGAGTCCGAGGCTCCCGGCGCGGCCAGCGTCCGCGGGTTGTTGACCGATCTGCTGGCCGCCGTACCGGTGGGCACGACCCTGGACCTGGCCGATCTGCACGACGTGGTGGGCTGGCACCGACCCCGGCTCGTCCGGGTCGGCGGGGTCCCGCTGGAGTCCGTGCTGGCCTGGACCTGGCGCGAGGCAGGCTGGCTCGGGGTCAACAGCCTGGGTGCGATCTCCGGCCTGGCGCGTGCCGCGTCCGCGGCCGACACCCGCCCGCTGCCGGCTGAGCTGGCCGACGCCTTCCCGGCCACGGTCGAGCAGGTCGTGCTGCAGGCGGACCTGACGGCCGTCGCACCCGGACCGGTGCCCTACCGACTGTCCGGGGAGCTGCGGCTGCTCGCCGACCAGGAGTCGCGCGGTGGCGCCGCTGTGTTCCGCTTCAGCGGTCCGTCGCTGCGACGGGCCTTCGATGCCGGCTGGTCCGCCGCCGACGTGCACCGCTGGCTGGAGCACCACGCCACCACGGCACCGCCGCAGCCGCTGGCGTACCTGATCGACGACATCGCCCGCCAGCACGGCAGCATCCGGGTCGGCCCCGCCAACGCCTACGTCCGGATCGCCGATCCGGCCCAGGTCGCCGCCATCCTCACCCACCCGGACGCGAGCGTGCTCGGACTGCGGGAGCTCGCCCCCGGCGTCCTGGTGGCTGCGGCGGAACCGTACGAGGTCGTCGACTTCCTGCACCGGATCGGCCACAGCCCGGCGGGTGAGGACTCGTCCGGACGCTCGGTCACGGCACCCGATCCGCTCCGGGCCCCCCGTCGAGCCGCCCATCGGCCGCGCCCTGACGTCCAGGCCGGCGAGGCGGCCGTCGCCATCCTGCTCGGCGAACAGAACCGGCACGAACGCCGCCCCCGGTCGCCGGTCGTCCCCGTCGCCGAGCCCGACCCGCGCGGTACCGCCGAGAACCTGGAGCGGCTCGCCTCGGCGCAGCGGGCCAGCGAGTCCGTACGGATCCGGTACGTCGCCGCCGACGGGCAGCCCGCCGAGCGCGAGCTCCGGGCCGTGC
The DNA here is from genome assembly GCA_963696135.1 of uncultured Actinomycetota bacterium. Taxonomy (GTDB): domain Bacteria; phylum Actinomycetota; class Actinomycetes; order Propionibacteriales; family Propionibacteriaceae; genus Microlunatus. The sequence continues at coordinate 221,560 of CAVOJH010000021.1, read as the reverse complement.
AGGCCGATGCCGGGTCGGTCCGGGGCACTGACGCGACGAGTGCCCAGCTGATCTCGATCCCCCTCTCCCGGGTCTCCTCGGTCGGTCCGCCGGTGAGGGTCGACGGCCTAGACTGAGCCGATGCAGCCGGCGACGATCCGAAGACTTCTGGTCCTCGGCGTCTGCCTGGCCGGAGTGGGTGGTCTCTACCTGATGCCGACCACCACCGGCTCCCCGGCCGACCGCCAGCCGTCGGCCCGCTGGGACCTGCAGACCGCCCGGCCCAGCATCACCTCCGTCGTCGCCGTCAGCTCACCGGAGCTGGTGGGGACGCCCGGAGCTGTCGTGCCGAGCCCGGCGAGGTCCCCACAGACCACGGCGCTCCGGGCCGGGGCGGACCGACCGGCGTCGCACCCGATGGCGACCGCAGTCCAACCCGGCAGGGACGAGAACCCACCCGCCGCGGTCGGGCCGTTGAGCGTGACCAGGCTGGACGCCGAGCGGCTCACCGTCACCTGGCCGGCAGCCACCGACGACGTCGGCGTGGTCAGCTACAAGGTCTGGTTGAACGGGTTCTTGGTGCTGTCCACCCAGCAGCCGCGGGCGAGTCTGCACTGGTTCAACGACTCCAGCACCCACGTCGTGCAGGTCCGGGCCCTGGACGCGGTCGGCAACGAGGGTGCGTCGAGTCCGACCCTGCTGGTCGTCCGACCCAGCCCGAGTCCCGCAGCGACCACGTCGCCGCCGTCGGTCGACGCCACCGAGAAGGAAGAACCCTCATGAGCCCCACGTCTGGACCCCTCGTGGTCCAGTCCGACAAGACCCTGTTGCTCGAGATCGATCATCCGGACGCCGACGCGTGCCGGATGGCCATCGCGCCGTTCGCGGAGCTGGAACGCGCTCCCGAGCACATCCACACCTACCGGCTGACCCCGCTGGGGCTGTGGAACGCCCGTGCCGCCGGCCACGACGCCGAGCAGGTCGTCGACACCCTGCTCACCTACAGCCGCTACCCGGTGCCCAGCTCGCTGCTGGTCGACGTCGCCGACACGATGGACCGGTTCGGTCGCCTGCGGTTGGAGAAGCACCCTCTCCACGGACTGGTGCTGGTCAGCACCGACCGGGCGGTGCTGACCGAGGTGCTGCGCTCCGCGAAGGTCAAGGGGCTGGTCGGCGCCAGGCTGGACGACGACACCGTGGCGGTGCACCCGTCCGAGCGCGGTCATCTCAAGCAGGTGCTGCTCAAGCTCGGCTGGCCGGCCGAGGACCTGGCCGGCTACGTCAACGGCGAGGCGCACGAGATCGCTCTGGTGCAGAACGGCTGGGAGCTGAGGCCGTACCAGCGGCAGGCCGCCGAGTCCTTCTGGCACGGCGGATCCGGCGTCGTCGTGCTGCCCTGCGGGGCCGGCAAGACCGTGGTCGGGGCCGCTTCGATGGCGCACGCCCAGGCCACCACGTTGATCTTGGTCACCAACACCGTGTCGGCCCGCCAGTGGCGCGACGAGCTGCTGCGCCGGACCACCCTGACCGACGACGAGATCGGCGAGTACTCCGGCGCCCGGAAGCAGATCCGGCCGGTGACCATCGCGACGTACCAGGTGATCACCACCAAGCGCGGCGGGATCCACCCGCACCTCGAGCTGTTCAGCGCCCGCGACTGGGGTCTGGTGATCTACGACGAGGTGCACCTGCTGCCCGCCCCGGTGTTCCGGATGACCGCCGATCTGCAGGCCCGCCGACGACTCGGGCTGACGGCGACCCTGGTCCGGGAGGACGGCCGGGAGGGCGACGTGTTCTCCCTGATCGGGCCGAAGCGGTACGACGCGCCCTGGAAAGACATCGAGGCCCAGGGCTACATCGCCCCGGCGGACTGCGTCGAGGTGCGGGTCACCCTGAGCGAGCCGGAGCGGATGACGTACGCGGTCGCCGAACCGGACGTGAAGTACCGACTCGCGTCCACCGCCGAGTCCAAGAGCCAGGTGGTGATCGACCTGGTCGCCAAGCACCGGGGGGTGCCGATCCTGGTGATCGGTCAGTACGTCGACCAGCTCGAGGACCTGGCCGCCCGGCTGGAAGCACCGCTGATCACCGGCCAGACGACGGTCCGGCAGCGGGAGCGGCTGTACGAGGCGTTCCGGTCCGGGGAGATCGACCTGCTGGTGGTCAGCAAGGTGGCCAACTTCTCCATCGACCTGCCCACTGCGCAGGTCGCCATCCAGGTCTCCGGCGCCTTCGGCTCGCGCCAGGAGGAAGCCCAGCGGCTGGGTCGCCTGCTCCGGCCCAAGGCCGAGGGCACCACCGCCCGGTTCCTGGCCGTGGTGGCGAGGGACACCGTGGACGCCGACTTCGCCGCCCACCGGCAGCGGTTCCTGGCCGAGCAGGGGTACGCGTACACGATCATGGACGCCGAAGACGCTGTGTGAGCAGTGTTGTCGTCACTCGCTGCTCACTGCGCGCTGAGGACTCTGTCTTCCTTCGGCGCGCGCAGACGGAAGAACGTCGTCCGCACACTTCTCAGTCCAGACAGAGTCGCGCTACGTTCGCGGCCGCTCGCGACGGGGTCGGCATCGGCTGCCCGGTGACTTCAGATCAGGTGCCCGGGTTCGCGCGCGGTCGTTCGCCCGACTCGCCGTGCTTTCTGGTTGCCTTGTGCACCACGGCCACCGGTCGTTGCGTCTCCTGCATGAGGGTGCGGCTGACCGAGCCGAGGATGGCCCGGCTCAACGACCGACGACCGCGCGAACCGACCACCGTGAGGACGGCCCGGTGGCTGGCCTCCACCAGGGCCTCGGCTGGCAGACCTCTGATCGTCAGCTCCTCGATCGGCACGTCGGAGTAGCTGTGACCCTTGACCCGGGCGAGTGACTCGGCGATCGTCTTCTCGGCCAGCCAGTGCTCAGACTGCTCGAACTCGGCGATCAGGGCCGGCTCCACTGGTCGGGCCAGCCACGGAACGTGGTACGCCGACAGCACGATCAGACCCACTCCTCGACAACGAGCCTCTTCCAGAGCCAGGTGCAGCGCGGCGTCGGAGTGCTCCGAGCCGTCCACGCCGACCAGCACCGGCGAGTCCGGCCGCATGTGCTCGCGCCACTCGGGCGGCACGATGAACACGGGACTGACCGACTTCCCGGCCAGCCGGACGCTCACCGACCCCAGCAGCTTGCCGCTGATGGCGCCGAGTCCGCGGGTGCCGACCACCAGGCCCTCGGCGTGCTTGGACGCCTCGATCAGCACCGCCGCCGGCGGGCCACTCGCCAGCCGGGCACTCACCGCCAGGTGCGGCGCGACGGACTGCGCCGATGCGAGGGCCGCGTCCAGCAGCTTCTGTGAGTAGTCGGTGAGCTCGTCGATGTCGGGACGGGTCATCACCATCCCGTACGCGTCGGAGACCACGGGAACCGCTAGGGCGTAGACCAGCTCGACCTCCAGATCACGGCGGGTCGCCTCCTCCAGAGCCCAGCCCATCGCGGCTTCGCTCTCCGGCGAACCGTCGATGCCCACGATCAGGTGCTTCGACATGACTCCCCCTCCGTTGGTCGGTGTCGGATCCCATCTTGCCCGTCTCCCGACCGTCCCGCCCAGTGGCTGCGGGTCCGGAGTGGCGGGACCTTCGTCCCGGACGCCGCGGAAAGGCGCGCGACCCATTGCGCTCTCAGGCCTCTCACAGGTTCACGCCAGTCCTCGCAAAGGCGGGTTCGGGGTGGCGCTAGACCGGGACGGTGGACTCTTCTTGGCGACCCAGCTCCAGTGGGGGCAGACCGGGCTCGGCGGCACGGTCCCAGAGCTCGAGCAGCTGGGCCGGCCAGATCCAGGCCCCGCCCGCCGCGATCTCGGACCGACTCCACCAGCGGTGGCCCTGCAGGGTGATCTGCTCCTCCTCGGTGTGCGCGGAGATGTCGACCTCGAACGCCGCGACCCGCACCAGGTAGAACGACTCCTGCTGCTCCAGCACCTGGTCGGAGTAGCCGTGCACGGCGTACCGGGTGGCCAGCGGTCCGACCAGATCGGCCTCCGCCAGCACGTACCCGGTCTCCTCGGCCACCTCGCGGACCGCCGTGGTCCGTTCGGTCTCGCCCGGATCCATGCCGCCGCCCGGCGTCACCCACCAGGTCACGCCCAGGATGCCCGGATCGCTGTCCTCGAACAACAGCACCCGGTCGTCGGGGCCGACCACGATCACCCGTACGGCTCGCCTGGTCCGCACGGGTCGGTCGGCCGGATCGTCGGGGATCACGTACTTGCGGCCGCTGTCGTCGCTCACGCACGTCAGCGTACGGACTGGGCCGCCTCGGCCAGACGGCGCGCGGTGCGGCGGGCCGCCGCGAGATTCGTCGTCCCGACCGCGATCCGAACCCGCCGATCGAGGTCCCCGAACCCGAACCACGGCCGATCCCGGTGCTGGCGCGCGAGGACGTCACCGCCTGCGCCTGAGGACGTGGCGCAGCCGAGTCATCGCTCGGCGCCTTCCACGACCCCGGCACCCGGTCGTCGGCGGTAATCCCGTCGACGGCCGGCCGGCGCTCTGCTAGCGTGACCCGGCTCCTCACCCACCTCGCCGAGTCATCGGAGGCCGCCGCATGCCCGCCCCAGAATCCGCCCCCGGGGCCTCAGACACCAACGACCACGCGCTCGAGCACGAGCGACAGCACCTGACCGAGGCTCGAGCTGCGCTGCACCGGATGCGCGCCCACACCGCCGGGCTGACCGCTCTCGGCGCCGATCACGTCTCCACCGAGCACCTGAAGCAGGTCCTCTACCGGCGGATGAAGGCCCTCGAGGACGACCCGACCGTGCCGTTGTTCTTCGGTCGCCTCGACTACGACACGAGTCTCGGCGGCGAGCTGGACGAGACCCTCTACATCGGCCGTCGCCACGTCACCGGCGAGATCGGTGGCGAGCCGCTGGTGATCGACTGGCGGGCCCAGATGTCGCTGCCCTTCTACCAGGCCCGGCCGGGCGAGCCGATGGGCGTACGGTCGCGCCGGCGGTTCGGCTTCTCGCACGGACAGCTGACCGCGTACGAGGACGAGGACCTCACCACGGTCGGCGGTGTGTCGGGGCTGGAGTCGGAGATCCTCGAGTCCGAGATCGAGCGGCCGCGGACCGGCCCGATGCGCGACATCGTGGCCACCATCCAGCCGGAGCAGGATCGGATCGTGCGGGCCCGACTGACCGACTCGCTCTGCATCCAGGGCGCCCCCGGCACCGGCAAGACCGCCGTCGGGCTGCACCGCGCCGCCTATCTCCTGTACGCCTACCGCGAGCAGCTCGCCCGCTCCGGGGTGCTGGTGGTCGGGCCGAACGACAGCTTCCTGTCCTACATCGGTGACGTGCTGCCCGCCCTGGGCGAGATCGACGCCACCCAGGCCACGGTGTCCTCCCTCGTCACCGCGGCCACCGGCGCCGAGATCCGCGGGCTCGACCTGGTGCCCGCGGCGTTGATCAAGGGCGACCCGCGGATGGCCGAGGTGCTGCGTCGCGCCGTCTGGGGCCACGTCGGCCGACCGACCGAAGCACTGGTGGTGCCGCGCGGGGCGTACCAGTGGCGGGTCGGCAGCTACCTCGCCGAGGAGATCGTGGACGAGCTCACCCAACGTGGTGTCCGGTACGAGGCCGGACGGACGATGCTGCCGCAGCGACTCGCCCACCAGGTGCTGGTTCGGATGGAGGCCGCCGGCGACTCCCCCGACGACCGGGTGCAGAACGCCGTCGCCCGCAGCAAGCCCGTGAAGACGTACGCGGATCTGCTGTGGCCCAAGGTCGACCCGGTCAAGCTGGTGCTCCGGTTGCTCACCGATGCGGACTTCCTGGCCACCGCGGCGGCCGGGATCCTCACCCCGGAAGAACAACAGCTGATCATGATGATCAAGCCGGCACGGAGTGTCGCCTCCGCGCGCTGGTCGCTGGCCGACGTCGTGCTGATCGACGAGACCGCCGACCTGGTCAACCGGACCCCCAGCCTGGGGCACGTCATCCTCGACGAGGCGCAGGACCTCTCGCCCATGCAGCTGCGTGCGGTCGGACGCCGGGCCAGCACCGGGTCGGTCACCGTGCTCGGTGATCTGGCCCAGGCCACCACCCCCTGGGGCACCTCCTCCTGGGCGGAGTCGATGAACCATCTCGGCCACCCGGACGCCGAGGTGGAAGAGCTCGTCGCCGGCTTCCGGGTGCCGGGCGCGGTGATCGACTTCGCCGCCCGTCTGCTGCCCCGGATCGCCCCGCAGCTGACCCCGCCGCACTCGGTCCGCCGCCACCGGGGAGAGCTCGATCTCCGGCTCAGCCCGCGGTCAGCCGCCGACGTGATCATCGCGACGCGCCAGGCCCTGGAGCGTGAGGGCACCGTCGGCGTGATCGTGCCCGACGCCGCCGTACCCACCGTCCGCAAGGCCCTGGAGAAGGCCGATCTCCGCTACGACCTGCTGGGCGAGGACACGCAGATCTTCGACACCCGGATCGATCTGGTGCCGGCCTCGTTGGCCAAGGGCCTGGAGTTCGACCACGTGGTGTTGCTCGAACCGGCCGACATCGTGGCCGGCGAACCCGACGAAGTCACCGGTCTGCGTCGTCTCTACGTCTGCCTGACCCGCGCCGTCACGTCCCTGGTGGTGGTCCACTCCGCCCCGCTGCCCCCCGCCCTCGCCGAGGTCCCCGCCGCTTGATCACCGGCTCGTGGGCAACGTCACGACCGAGAACACGGGCCAGCCGATGTCGGTGCGCCACTGCGACCTTTCGGCGGTGTCGCGCGGTCCCACCCGATACGTCTCCCGGACTGGTCCGGCCACACTGAGTGAGTTGGCGACGACCCAGGCGCCGACCTCGCCGTAGGTCACGTCGATGTCGTCGTGCTCGCCGACATGGGTCGCCACAGCCAGTTCCACGGCCGGCAGTCGAGTCGGGTGCACCCGGCCCTTGTTCGGCGGGTCCTCGGACTGGCGGTAGACCAGGACGTGTCCGCGGCCCAGCTCGAACAGCGCGTTGTCGTACACACCCCCCGGAGCGCCCACGGGCCGGTCCACGGTCGCGTCGAGCTCGGCCATGGCGCCGGCGTACCAGCCCACGACGTCGTCGAGCTCCACGACGTCCTCGATGGCGGCGACCGTCGCCGGTGCCACGGACCTCACCTCGACATGAACCGGCGCAGGTTCCGGTGCCAGCAAGCGGCGCAGCGAACGCACGGCCGCGCGCGTCCGGTCGAGCTCGGACTCCAGGTGCTGGAGGTGCTCGGCGACGAGCTCCGACCTGGTTCGCGGGTCGCCGGTGTCGAGGATGCGCCGGATGGTGGCGAGCGGGACGTCGAGGTCGCGCAGCCGGTGGATGACCTGCGCCGCAGGGATCTGCTCCTTGGTGTAGTAGCGGTACCCGTTCAGCTCGTCGACGTGAGCGGGGACCAGCAGGTCAGCCTCGTGGTAGCGACGCAACGTGCGCACGCTCAGGTGGGTCAGCTGGGAGAACTCTCCGATGCTCAGTCTGGATCGCACCTGGGCAGTCTGCACTCTCCCCCCGGGGGACAGTCCAGTGCTTGACCTTCGGCCCAGGGGAGACGGGACTGTCGTTCCATGACCACCGACACCGCGTCCGCCAGTCCGTCCGACCGCGCTTCCGGGAGCACCATCGACCCCGCCGAGCTTCCCGTCACGATCCGCACGTTCCTCGCCGCCCACGCGGCCAGGGAGGCACGTACCGCCGTCCGCCTCTTCACCACCGACGCCGTCGTCGTCGACCAGGATGAGAGCTTCAGCGGGACCGACAGCGTCCTCGATTTCCTCCAGAACGCCGGAAGCGAGTTCAGCTACACCACCGAGCTCATCGCCGCTCGACGCATCGACGACCTCAACTGGGTGGCCGTCAACCGCATCGAGGGCAACTTCCCCGGCAACGTGGCCGACCTCAGCTACCGCTTCACGCTCACCGACGACCTCATCAGTGAGCTGACCATCAGCTGACGTCGCGGTCCCGTCCACACCTCATCCGGTGCCCGTCACCGTGTGCGGCAACCGCTCGCTGATCACCGTCCTCGGACAGTTCACGCCGGTCCTGCGGCGCGTCGAGCGTCTGCGCTTCGCCTCCATCGATGGTCGCAACTCGGTCAGACGACACGACGAGCTCATTCGTCTGTGCGCCGCCGGCGACAGCGACGGCGCTGCGGCAGTCGCCTTCGGCACCTTCTACGGGCTGTCGACCGACGACGGGACCTGAGGGCTGCTGCACTCCGGGGCAGCACCCGGCCAGGCCTTTTGTGCCGCTACCACGAATAGTCTTCGCTACCGGCACAAAGTTCGGAGCGGTCAGGCGAGGGCGAGGGTGCCCGGAGTGCCGGGCGGGCCGGCCGCCAGGGTCACCGCGGCACCGAGAGGCACGGCCAGGTTGCGAGTGCCGTGACCGACGGCGACGTCGGTGAGCACCGGGATGCGGAGCCCTGCCAGCCGGTCGGCGATCACGGCCGCAGCCAGTCCCGAGGAGCTGGGTGACGACCCGGGGAGCGGACTGAACTCCCCCACCACGACACCGGTCACCTGGTCGAACCAGCGGGAGCGGAGCAGCTGGGTGAGCATCCGGTCGATCCGGTAGGCGTCCTCGCCGATGTCCTCGAACACCGCGATCGCCGAGACCTCCGGAGGCGGCTCCACCCCGATGTCGGCGGCGATCAACGAGAGGTTGCCCCCGACCAGCCGGCCGTGCCCGACCCCGGAGACCGCACTCCGGCCTTCCACCAGCCTCGTCCCCGACCCGGGTAGTTCCATGATCAGCTGGCGCAGCGCAGCTCCGGAAGGAGCGTCGTCGAGCTGTTCGGCCGATCCGAGCACAGGTCCGTGCACCGTCACCTGGTCGAGGTCGCGGCCCAGTCGGGAATGCAGGGCCGTGATGTCGCTGAATCCCACGAAAGGCTTGCGTCCCGCTGCCCGCAACGCCGGCCAGTCCACCAGGTCGACCATCCGCTGCGCGCCGTAGCCACCACGCGCCGCCCAGACCGCCGCCACCGTCGGATCGGTCCAGGCGGCGGTGAAGTCCTCCGCCCGACCATGATCATCGGCGGCCAGGTAGGTCAACGGCTCGTACGTGTTCAGCACCCGTGGCTCGAGCCGGACCCGCAGCCCCCAGGACTTCAGCAGGGCCACACCGCCCGCCAGTCGGTCGGGCGCGACCGGGCCGGACGGTGCCACCACTGCCACCAGGTCACCCGGCACCAGCGGTCGTGGCCAGACCCGCCCGAGGGGTGGGGCCAGCACCGAGCGGTGCCGGCGACGCAGACCGGCCCTGTGCAGCATCGCCACGATCTCCCGCGACGTCGCCCGGTGCGCCCCGGCAGCGACCAGCGCCTCGTACCGTTCGGCGATCACGTCGTAGTGATCACGTTCGAACGCCCGCGGCGGGATTCCCACCGTGGCAGCGAAATCGTGCAGCTCGGCGTAGGAGGTGTCGCTGATCATGTGCGACCAGAGGCGACCGTGACCCGGCCAGGTCGGCGGGTCGATGAAGATCACCACGACGCGGTCAGGCCGGCTCGGCCCGACGGGTCGCGTCGTCGATCAGCCGCCGCCAGGTCCCCACCAGATCGGCGTCCACGTACGCCTTCCACGAGCCCAGGGGTCGCGCCGACGAACCGATGTGAAACGCCCGGACGCCGGCCCGGGCCAGCCACGGCACGTGCTCGGGCAGCAGACCTCCGCCGGCCATGATCACGTTCCGGGCGAACTCGTCGATCCGGGCCCGGGCCACCAGCTCATCCAACCCTTCGGCCACCCCGCGCGCCGACCCGGCGGTGAGCACCTGGTCCAGGCCCGGCAGCTGCCGCAGTGTCCGCCAGGCCTTGTCGGTGGCGAAGCAGGAGTCGACCGCTCGGTGGAAGGTCCAGCCGAAGTCCGGCTCCTGGCCGACGATCTCGAGCACGACCTCGGTGTCGATCTCCGTGTGCCCGTTGAGGAATCCCAGCACCACGCCGTCGGCGCCGACCGACCGGTACGACGACAGCAGCCCCTTCAGCCGCGCCACCTCTCCCCCGTCGGTGCCGAAACCCTCGCGCAGCCGCAACATCACCCGGATCGGCAGACTCGTCGCGCGCCGCACCTGGCCCACCAGCACCGGTTCGGGCGACAGTCCGTCGCTGGTCATGGTGCCGACCAGCTCGATCCGATCCGCACCGCCGGACTCCGCCCGCTCCGCATCGGCGGCCTGCAGGGCGATGACCTCCAGCAGGCCGCTCACGGGGCCACCGCGGTTGCATCCGACTGGCCGTCCAGCTGCTCGATGGTGGCCAGCGACGGGCCGCAGCTCTCGCGCAGCTCGGCGGCCACGATCTCCGCCTCACCCAGCACGCGGGTGATGTTCTGCCAACCCAGCTTGGCCAGATCGTCGTCGGACCACCCCTGCTCGGCCAGCGCGTCGAGCAGCCGCGGGTAACCGGCAACGTCCTCGAGGCCCTCCGGCAGCGTGTCCACGCCGTCGTAGTCGCCGCCCAGACCGATGTGGTCGATGCCGGCGACCTCCCGGACGTGCTGGCAGTGGGCGACAACATCGGCCAGGGTCGCGGTCGGCTTGCTCGCGCGGTACGGCTGGAGGTACTCGTTCATCGCCGCCAGGTCACGAACATCGACCCCGGCGGCGCGTGCCCCTGCTTCGACCTCCAGCTGCCAAGCGCGGACCGCCGGCGAGACGAAGGCCGGCACGAACGTGATCATGCAGATCCCACCGTTGTCGGGCAGCTGCGCCAGCACGTCGTCGGGCACGTTCCGCGGATGATCACAGACGGCTCGGGCCGAGGAGTGCGAGAAGATCACCGGGGCTGCGCTGACTGCCAGGGCATCGCGCATCGTGTCGGCGGAGACGTGCGACAGGTCGACCAGCATGCCGAGCCGGTTCATCTCCCGGACGACCTCACGACCGAACTCGCTCAGTCCGCCGAGTCGGGGGTCGTCGGTGGCCGCATCGGCCCAGTCGGTGTTCTCGTTGTGGGTGAGGGTCAGGTAGCGCACCCCGAGCCGGTAGAGCGAGCGCAGGGTGCCGAGGGAGTTGTCGATGCTGTGGCCGCCCTCGGCCCCGAGCAGACTCGCGATCGGTCCGCCCTGCTCCGCCTCCAGCTGCAGCCCCTCGGCTGAGGTCACCAGGGCCAGGGCGTGCGGATAGTGACCGACCATGGAGTGCACGGCGTCGATCTGCTCCAGCGTGGCGGTGACCGCGTCCGCGCCCCGGTAGGAACACGGCACGTAGACCGACCAGAACTGCCCGGCCACCCCGCCGGCCCGAAGCCGACCGAGGTCGGTGTGCAGCTCGGGTTGCGCCTGGGAGATGTCGCGGGCGGAGAAGTCGTACCCGACCGTCCGCATCGCCCACGGAAGATCGTTGTGTCCATCCACCACCGGCCGCGTCACCATGACGCCATCTTGTCAGCCCAGGCAGCGAACGAGATCGCAGCACACACCCGGGTCATCGGGATCCTGATCCTCGCGGTCAATGACGAGACTCTCTCCTCGCGCAGCCCTACCATCGAGGATGTGCGCACCGTGGCGCTCTGCCTCACTCTCGCCCTGCTCGTGCTGACCGGCTGCACCTGGTCCGGCGACGAGCCCGGGTTGCTGCAACGACGCGAGACGCCCACCGGTCCCTCCTCGCCGGCCGCTCCACAGCCGACCAACCCCAAGCTCCCGGTGGCCGGGGAAACGACCTGGACCACCGCCGAGGAACAACGGGTCACCGTACGGATCGCCGTGCACGCCGTCCGACGAGCGCCCGGCCTGACCGTGCTCGACTGGTCGGTCACCCCGTTGACGGCGCCGGACCGGCAGACCGGCGACGAGGTGCCGCCCGGCTTCGACCTCGGTCTCGACCGCACCTCCGCCGGCGGCCTCAACATCGTGCTGGTCGATCCCCGCAAGAAAAAGGTCTATCGCCCGCTCAGCCATCGCAGTCGCGACCAGGCCTACCGCTGTCTGTGCACCCCGATCTGGTCCGCCCAGGCCACGATGCACCTCGGCGAGACGCGGCTCCTGCAGGTGGCGTACCCGGCGCTGCCCGCGTCGGTCCGCTTCGTCGACGTCGTGGCGGCGACCCTGCCCCCGTTCAACCACCTGCCGGTCAGTCCCGCGGGGTTCGCACCGACTGCCACCCATCCGGCCGATCTCGCCCGGCCGCCGGAGCCGGCCGAACCGCTGACCGCACCGCAGTTCTTCCAGACCGATGACGGCGCGAGCTCCCGCCGGACGGCGACACTACGAGTCGATGAGGTGCTGGCGAGTGCCGACTCCACGACCGTCCGGTGGACCCTGCGATCGATGAGCGGGCAGCGGGCGTTCCTGGTGGTGCCGCTGGGGCCACCACTCGTCGCGGTGACGCCGCCGGACCTCCCCGTCATCAGCACCAACGCCGCCAGCGGACCCACCCTGGCCGCCACGAACGGGCGCGCCATGACGGCCCGGTGGATGACCGGGCGGTACGAGGACCGCCCGTTCCTCGAGTGCCTGTGCACCAACCTCGACATCTGGGCGATCGGTCTGCGCAGCGCGGGCGGCTCCGCCCAGCTGGTCACCACCTACCCCGCCCTGCCTCGCGGGGTCAACCGGGTCGACATCGTGTTGCCGGGCACGGCCAACCTGACCGGCCTCGTCGTGACGCCGGCACCGGACGGATCCATCCAGGTCGGTCCGCCCGAGCGTGCCGCGGTCGCGCGCTGGACCTACGACGAGAAGCGACCGCCCGCCGGATGGGCGACCGCTGAGTGGCCGACCCCGCTCCCCGATCGCGCCCAGCTGGCCGACTACGACACAGTGGTCGATCGATTGACCACCCTCCACCGCTGAGGACCGTCAGCCACCGAGCGCGAGGGCCCCGGTCCCGGCCAGCAGGCACAGCGGCACGAGCACCGCGCCCAGTCCGGCGAACCGCAGCCAGGACACCTGGAGTCCGGCGGCCCGGCAGCGGCCCGCCCACAGCAGCGTCGCCAGACTCGCCCACGGTGTGATCAGCGGTCCCGCGTTCACGCCCACCAGCAAGGCGGCGAGGCGCACGGGCGAGTCGAGGGCCGATGGCTCCACGGCCAGGTAGGCGGGCAGGTTGTTCAGCAGGTTGGCGGCCACGGCGGACACCCCGGCCAGGCGCAGCAGATCGCCCCATTCGTCCCCCTGGCCGACCAGCTCGGTCACCAGGGTGGTGAGGCCGTACGCGTGCGCGATCTCCACCAGGACGAACAGGACACTGACACCGAGCACCAGGGGCCAGGGAAGCAGCCGCCAGCCCACCAGGCGCGGGCGTCGCACGAGGCAGGCGACGACCAGCACCAGGGCACCGATCACCGCGGCCACCGTGACGTCCACCCCGAGCACGAACGCCGGACCGAGTCCGGCGCAGACGACGCCGGCCACGATGAGCAGCGCCCGGTCCTCGACCGGGAACGGCTTCGGCACCTCGTAACGGCCGTGCAGTCGTCGTCGGAACACCACCGCCAGCAGCGCGATCGTCACCACCCAGACCGCCAGGGCCGGTGCCCACATCAGCGGCGTGAACGCCACCCCGGTGGGCCGCAGCCGCGCGTACGCGAGCAGATTGGTCAGGTTGGACACGGGCAGGATCAGCGAGGCCGTGTTGGCCAACCAGACGGCGGTGAAGGCGAACAGCTCCTGACCGAGCCCGAGCCGTCGGGCCAGTACGAGCACCACCGGGGTCAGCAGCACGGCCGTGGTGTCCAGGGACAGCACCGCTGTCGCGAGCGTGGCGACCAGCACCACCAGCAGCCACAGACCGAACACCGAGCCCCGCCCCAGCACCGCGGCCCACCGGGCGATGATCGCGAACAGGCCGATGCCGTCGGCCAGCTCCGCCACCACCGTGATCGCCACCAGGAAGACCAGGATCGGGCCCACCCGGGTGGCCAGGTCGACGAAGTCCGCCAGCTGCACCAGGCGACCGTAGCCCTCGACCCGATGTGTCTCGGGTCACGACAGTAAAAGTTGACCTGACCATAAGTCGGAGCGTAGGCTCGCATCATCGACTTAAAGTCAGGCTAACCAGAAGTCGAGTCGACCAGCGGTCCCCGACAGGAGCAGCCACCATGACCGACCAGGGCATCGAGCTCGCCGTCTCGACGGTGATCTTCGCCCTGCGGCCCCACCCGAGCACCGGCGACACCACCTTGTGGCTGCCCCTGGTCCGGCGGATCCGACAGCCGCACGAGGGACGCTGGGCGCTGCCGGGTGGCCCGCTGCTGCCGGATGAGGATCTCGCCGCCAGCGCCCGCCACACCCTGGAGCGCACCACCGGACTCAGTTCCAGCTACCTCGAGCAGCTGTACTCGTTCGGGGCGATGGAGCGCTCACCGCAGCGGGTGGTCTCGATCGTCTACTGGGCGCTGGTCCGCTCCGACGAGGTGGCCCGCGCCGTGGACGGCGAGAACGTGCAGTGGTTCGTCGCCGACGAGATCCCCGAGCTCGCGTTCGACCACAACGGGATCGTGCAGTACGCGCTGAACCGGCTCCGGGCCAAGATCACCTACTCCCCCATCGCCCGGTTCTTCCTCCGCCCGGAGTTCACCCTGGCCGAGCTCCGCGCCGTGCACGAGGCCGTGCTGCTCAAGCGGATCGATCCCGCGAACTTCCGCCGCCAGGCGCTGGCCACCAAGACACTCGTCCCTACCGGCACCCAGCTCACCGGCACCAGCCACCGACCACCCGCTCTGTACCGCTTTCAGGTCACTTCCAGCGACAGGAACCCACGATGACCACCATGATCAATCTCTCCGTCAACGACGTCATCACGGCCGCCCCGAGCGCCAGCTGTGACGCCGATCTGGCGCGCGGACCGTGGGACTTCGACCTGGCCCCCGGCTACGGCCCCGGGGCCTCCGAGCTCGACGTCATCCCCGAGCCGGTCACCCGCCCCGGGCAGCTGCCGACCGCGTACCAGCGGATGAGCGACGACGAGCTGCACGCCCGGATCCGTACGGCCAAGGAGAAGCTGGGCAGCGACCTGGTCATCTTGGGTCACTTCTACCAACGTGACGAGGTGGTGCAGTACGCCGACTTCGTCGGGGACTCCTTCCAGCTGGCCAACGCGGCGTTGACCCGGCCCGAGGCGAGCACGATCGTGTTCTGCGGCGTGCACTTCATGGCCGAGACCGCCGACATCCTGGCCCGGCCCGATCAGCACGTCATCCTGCCCAACCTCGCGGCCGGCTGCTCGATGGCCGACATGGCCGACGAGGACTCGGTCGACGCCGCCTGGGAGGACCTGATGGACCTGTACGCCGACGAGACGGGTCCGGACGGTGTCGGGGCCGACGGCCTGGCCCCGGTCATCCCAGTCACCTACATGAACTCCTCGGCCGCACTCAAGGCGTTCTGCGGTCGGCACGGCGGCATCGTCTGCACGTCCTCGAACGCGGCCACCGTGCTGGAGTGGGCCTTCGCCCGCGGCCGGCGGGTGCTGTTCTTCCCCGACCAGCACCTGGGTCGCAACACGGCCAAGGCGATGGGCGTGCCACTGGAGCAGATGCCGATGTGGAACCCGCGCAAGCCCCTCGGCGGCAACACCGAGACCGAGCTGCAGGACGCGAAGGTGATCTTGTGGCACGGGTTCTGCTCGGTGCACAAGCGCTTCAACGTGGCGCAGATCGAGCAGGCCCGGGCGCAGTACCCGGGCTGCAAGGTGATCGTGCACCCGGAGTGCCCGATGCCGGTGGTGGACGCCGCCGACGCCGCGGGTTCCACCGACGCGATCCGCAAGTTCGTGGCCGCAGCGCAGCCCGGCGACGTGATCGCCATCGGCACCGAGGTCAACCTGGTCAACCGGCTGGCGGCGGAGAACCCGGACAAGACGATCTTCTGCCTCGATCCGGTGATCTGCCCCTGCTCGACCATGTACCGGATCCACCCCGGCTACCTGGCCTGGACGCTGGACGGACTCGTCGAGGGCGAGCTCCGCAACGAGATCGTGGTCGCCGACGAGGTGGCCGTGCACGCGAAGGTGGCGCTCGAGCGGATGCTCGCGGCGTTGCCCCGCTGACCAGCTCGAGATCATCAGAAGGGACGCAGCATGCGCGTGATCATCATCGGCTCCGGAGTCGCCGGACTGACCGCTGCTCTTGATCTTGCTCCACGTCACGACGTCGTGGTGCTGACCAAGGCCGACGCGTCGGAGAGCAACACCCGGTACGCCCAGGGCGGCGTCGCGGTCGTCACCTCGACCGAGGACACTCCCGCCAGCCACGTCGCCGACACGTTGGTGGCCGGCGCCGGACTGAGCGACGTGGCCGCGGCGACGGTGCTCTGCGAGGGCGGTCCGGCCGCGGTGCGGGAGCTCGCCGGGCGCGGGGTCGACTTCGACACCACCGCCGACGGCGGCCTGGCCCTGGGTCTGGAGGCCGCTCACGAGCACCCCCGGATCCTGCACGTGCACGGCGACGCCACCGGCGAGGCGATCTCGACCGCGCTGCTGCGCCGGGTGGCCGACGCGGGCATCCCGCTGCGGGCCCGGACCACCGTCGTCGACGTGGTGCTGGACGGCGGACGCGCGGTCGGCGTACGGCTGCTGGACGGCACCGAGCTGTCCGCGGACGCCGTGATCCTGGCCACCGGCGGCGCGGGCCAGCTCTACCGCCACACCACGAACCCCGAGGTCGCCACCGGTGACGGTGTCGCCGTCGCCCTGCGCGCCGGGGCGGCGGTGGCGGACCTGGAGTTCTACCAGTTCCACCCGACCTCCCTGGCCGCGCCGGGCAACTTCTTGATCTCCGAGGCGGTCCGCGGCGAGGGCGCGACCCTGATCGACACCGACGGCCGGCGCTTCATGCTCGACGTCCACCCGGCCGCCGAGCTCGCCCCCCGGGATGTGGTGGCCCGCGGGATCGCCGACCAGATGGCGCGCCAGCACGGCGCCCCGGTCCGGTTGGACGCCACCCACCTCGGGGCTGAGTTCCTGGCCCGGCGGTTCCCCACCATCGACGCCAGCTGCCGCCGGCAGGGGTTCGCCTGGGACGTCGAGCCGATCCCGGTCACCCCGGCCGCGCACTACTGGATGGGTGGGGTCCGGACCGACGTCTGGGGGCGTACCTCGGTGCCGGGTCTGTACGCGGTCGGGGAGGTCGCCTGCACCGGTCTGCACGGAGCCAACCGGCTGGCCTCCAACTCCCTCCTCGAGGGACTGGTCTACGGCGGCCGGGTCGCCGAGGCGCTCGAGGCCGACCGGACGCCGCCGGCAGTCGAGTTCGCCGAGGACTGGCAGACCCCGGCCGCCGTGGACCTGAGCGACGAGCCGGACGCGGAGCCCTACAACCGGTCCGATCTGCAGGACCTGATGTGGGAGTCGGTAGGACTCCGCCGCACCGCCGCAGGTCTCCGGGAGGCCCTCGACACGCTCCGCGGCTGGCGTACCCCCGAGATCACCGACGCCAAGGCGACCGAGGACGCGAACCTGCTCCTCGTGGCCCGGGCCGTCACGGCCAGTGCGCTCCGGCGTACGGAGTCGCGGGGCGGCCACTTCCGGGCCGACTTCCCCGCCACCGACCCCACCCAGGCCGTCCACTCCGGACTGGTCCTGGCCCGATGACCGATCTGCTCGGGTTCGTCGGTTCTGCACCGTCTATAGACCGAGCAGAACCGACGAACCCGAGCAGCTTCAGGACAGGAACCCGATGAGTCTGCAGCGACAGCAGATCGAGCGCGTGGTGACCATGGCGCTCGAGGAGGACGCGCCCTTCGGCGACGTGACCAGCCAGACCTTCGTGCCGGCCACGACCACCGCCACCGCGGAGCTGGTGGCCCGGGAGCCGGGGATCTTCGCCGGTGCCGAGGTGTTCGAGATGGCCATGACCACGCTGGACGACACGGTGAAGGTCACCCTTCTGATCTCCGACGGCGACCACTTCGAGACCGGTCAGGTGCTGGCCCGGGTCGAGGGGTCGGCGCGGGCGATCCTGCAGGCGGAGCGGGTCGCGCTCAACCTGGTGCAGCGGATGTGTGGCGTAGCGACCCTGACCGCCCGGTACGTGGAGGCTGTCGCCGGCACGGACGCGCGGGTGGTCGACACCCGCAAGACCACGCCGGGACTCCGGGCCCTGGAACGTCACGCCGTCCGGTGCGGCGGCGGCCACAACCACCGCTACTCCCTGTCGGACGCGGTGATGGCCAAGGACAACCACCTCGCCGTGGTCGACGACATCGGGGCGGCCATCCGCCGGGCGCGCGCGGAGCTCCCGCACACGATGCACCTCGAGGTGGAGATCGACCGGCTCGATCAGCTGGCCGAGGTGCTGGCCGCCGGTCCGGACACGATCATGCTCGACAACTTCTCCCTCCCTGACCTGGTCGAGGGCGTCCGCCGGATCGACGGTCGCGCCATCGTCGAGGCCTCGGGCGGCATCACCCTGGACACCATCGGTGCGGTTGCCGCGACCGGCGTGGACGTGATCAGCGTCGGGGCGCTCACCCACAGCGTCCGCGCGCTCGATCTGGGGCTGGACGTGGTCGTCGCAGGCGCACGATGACCTACCTGGACGCGGCCGCCACCACTCCCCTACGCCGGGAGGTGCTGGAGGCGATGTGGCCGTACCTCACGACCACGTACGGCAACCCGTCCAGCCACCATGAGGTGGGTGAGGCCGCCGCTCGCGGCCTCGACGCTGCCCGCCGGGCCGTCGCCGAGGTGCTGGGAGCCCGGGCCGCCGAGATCACCTTCACCTCCGGGGGCACCGAGGGCGCCAACACGGCGATCAAGGGGATCGCCCTGGCGCGACCCCGCGGCCGGCACGTGATCGTCTCCGCGATCGAGCACCCGGCGGTGCTGGAATCGGCCCGCTGGTTGGGCCGCCTGGGATACGACGTCACCGAGCTGGGCGTCGACGGCGACGGCCGGATCTCCCCCGCGGACCTCGAGGCTGCTCTGCGTCCGGACACGACACTGGTCAGCATCCAGTACGCCAACAACGAGGTCGGCACCATCCAGCCGATCGCCGAGCTCGCTGCGCTCAGCCGCGCGCACGACGTACCGTTCCACACCGACGCCGTGCAGGCGGCCGGCTGGCTGGACCTCGACGTCGGCCGGCTCGGGGTCCAGGCTCTGAGCATCTCCGGCCACAAGGTCGGCGCTCCCAAGGGGGTCGGCGTGCTCTGGGTGGCGCGGCGGACCCCCGTCGAACCGCTGATCCACGGTGGCGGCCAGCAGCGCGGGCTCCGGTCCGGCACGGAGGACGTGGCCGGCGCCGTCGGGATGGCCACCGCTCTCCGGCTGGCGCGGGCCGCCGATCCCGACCCCGTCCGCGTACGCCGTGACGGCTTCATCGCCCGGGTCGAGCAGGGCTTGCCCGGCGTACAGCTGACCGGCTCTCGCGTCGAGCGCCTGCCCGGTCACGCCTCGTTCGTGCTGCCCGGCCTGAGCGGCGAGTCCGTGCTGCTCGACCTGGAACGTCACGGCGTCATCTGCTCCAGCGGCTCCGCCTGCGCCGCCGGCAGCGACGAGGCCTCACATGTGCTGACGGCAATGGGGATCCCGGCCGAGACCGCCCAGACAGCGTTGCGGTTCACCTTCGAGGCCGACGTCACCGACGAAGCTCTCGACCGGGCCGCCGACGAGCTCGGCGCCGCCGTGACCGGTCGCGTCCCGGTAACCTCGCCCGGGTGGAACCAGCCGTAGAGCCGTACGACAGCGGTCTGCTCCACGTCACCGACGGCGCGCAGATCTACTGGGAGACTTCCGGCAACCCGGCTGGCCGGCCCGCCCTCTTCCTGCACGGCGGCCCGGGCGGGCGCCTGGGCCCGGGCTACCGACGTCGCTTCGACGCCGGCCACTGGCGGATCGTCGGTCTCGACCAGCGCGGCTCCGGGCGCAGCCGACCGCTGGCCAGCGAGGATCTCGACTCCCTGGAGACCAACACCACCGAGCAGCTGATCGCGGACCTGGAGGAGCTGCGGATCCACCTCGGGATCGAGCGGTGGTTGCTGCACGGCGTCTCGTGGGGCACGAGCCTCGCGATCAGCTACGCCCTCGCCCACCCCGACCGGGTCAGCGGCGCCGTCCTCACCGCCGTGGCGGTCACCACGGCGCCGTACGTCGAGTGGATCACCGAGAGCGTCGGGATGCTGTTCCCGCACGAGTGGGCGAGATTCGAGCGTGCCGCGCAGCGCCGAGCCGGTGAGCGGGTGGTGGACGCGTACGCCCGCCGGCTGACCGACCTCGACCCGGCCGTGCGCCGCCAGGCCGCCACCGACTGGTGCCGGTGGGAGGGGGTGCACATCTCGCTCGGACCCGGTATCGACACCACGCCGATGTACGACGGACAACCCGACCAGCAGCTGCTGACCAGCACCCTGGTCACCCACTACTGGAGCCACGACGGGTTCCTCGACCATGATCGAATGATGGCTCAGATCCCCACCCTGGTAGGCATCCCGTGCGTCATGATCCACGGCCGGTACGACGTCAGCGGTCCGGCCGGCTTCGCGTACGAGATCCAGCGGGCCTGGCCGGGCAGCGAGCTGATCATGGTCGACGAAGGTCACGGTGGAGCGATCATGATGGAGCTGACGACGCAGGCCATCGACCGGCTGAAGGACACTCCATGATCAACGAACTCGCCCCGTCGGCCCTGGACACCGCCGCCGCCGTGCGGGCCGGGCAGGCCACCGCCGCCGCGATCACCGAGGCCGCGCTGGAGCGGGTCGCCCGCTTGGACCCGACTCTGAACGCGATGGTCGCGAGCGACCCCGAGCGCGCGCTCCGCCAGGCCGGGGAGATCGACGACCGGGTCGCCGCCGGGGAGCACCTCCCGCTGGCCGGCGTACCTCTGGCGGTCAAGGACACCGAAGACACCGTCGGCTACCGCACCACCCACGGTTCCCGGCTGTTCGCCGACACCGCCCCCGCGACCCGGGACTCGGTGCTGGTCGCCCGCCTCCGGGCGGCCGGGTGCGTCGTGATCGGCAAGACCAACGCTCCCGAGTTCGCCACCTCGGCCGACACGTCGAACCTGGTCTTCGGCTCCACCCGCAACCCGTACGACGTCGGTCGGGTGGCGGGCGGCTCCTCGGGCGGGGCCGCGGTCGCGGTGGCCTCGGGCATGGTGCCGCTGGCCACGGCCTCCGACGGTGGCGGGTCGATCCGGATCCCGGCGTCGGCATGCGGGCTGCCAGGCTTCAAGCCGTCGCTGGGCCGGGTGCCCGACGGGGGTCCGCACCCGGTCGACTGGCCGCTGGTGACCACCCGGGGCGTGCTCACCCGGACAGTCGCCGACTTGCTCGCCACCCTCGACGTGATCGTCGGACCCGAACCGACCGACCTGCGCTCGCTGCCGGCCCCGTACGAGCCGTTCTCGGTGGGCGTGGCCCGGACACCGCTCCCCCGCCGGATCGCCTGGAGCCCGCGGCTTGGGTACGACTGGACCGAGCCGAGCATCCTCGCCGCCTGCGCCGCGGTCGTGGAACGGCTGGCCGCCGCGGGCGTGGAAGTGGTCGAGATCGACCGCGTCTTCACCTCCGAGCCGTACGACGCCTGGGGGCCGCTGATCGCCGCGTACGTGCAGCGCAGTGTCGGCGACCTCGACCGCTCGCTGCTGACAGACGAGGTGCGTGAGGGCATCGAGGACGCGGATCGGCTCACGGCCCGGGACCTGCTGGCCGCCGAAGACACCTGCCACCGGCTGAACCTCGAGCTGACCCGGGTGTTCGAGACCTGCGACCTGCTGATCACCCCCACGCTGCACCGCGATCCCCCGCAGTTCGGCGACGCGGTGTCCTGGATCCGGGCCACCGGGGTGTTCAACCTGACCCGCTCCCCGGCCGGCACCGTACCCGTCGGGCTCAGCGACGCCGGTCTGCCGATCGGTCTGCAGATCGTCGGCCCGCAGCACGACGACGTCGGCGTGCTCGCCCTGATGGCCCACCTGCACCCCTGACCGGTCCTCCTGACACAACTGCTCGGGTTTGTCGGTTCTGCTCGGTCTACAGATCGAGCAGAACCGACGAACCCGAGCAGATCTTGGTGACAGGGCTGCTGAGACCAGGCTGGGCAGAACGCACCAGCGGCGGTCCCCACCGAAGTGGGAACCGCCGCCGGCGTCGTGCTCGAGTCGAGCAGTCAGGCTCTGATCCTCAGATCAGAAGTCCATCCCGCCCATGCCACCCATGCCACCGTCGCCACCCGGAGCGGCCACAGCCTTCTCCGGCTTGTCGGCGATGACGGCCTCGGTGGTGAGGAACAGGGCCGCGATCGACGCCGCGTTCTGCAGCGCGGACCGGGTCACCTTGGCCGGGTCGATGATGCCGGCCGCGACCAGGTCGACGTACTCGCCGGTGGCCGCGTTCAGGCCCTGACCGACGGGCAGGTTGCGGACCTTCTCCGCCACGACGCCGCCCTCGAGGCCGGCGTTGATGGCGATCTGCTTCAGCGGGGCCTCGGCCGCGGTGAAGACGATCTGCGCGCCGATGGCCTCGTCACCGGTCAGGTCGACCTTGACGTGCTGAGCGGCCTGCAGCAGAGCCACGCCGCCGCCGGCGACGATGCCCTCCTCGACGGCCGCCTTGGCGTTGCGCACCGCGTCCTCGATGCGGTGCTTGCGCTCCTTGAGCTCGACCTCGGTGGCCGCGCCGACCTTGATCACGGCAACGCCGCCGGCCAGCTTGGCCAGCCGCTCCTGCAGCTTCTCGCGGTCGTAGTCGGAGTCTGAGTTCTCGATCTCGGTACGGATCTGGTTGACCCGGCCCGCGATGGCGTCGGAGTCACCGGCGCCCTCGATGATGGTCGTCTCGTCCTTGGTCACGACGACCTGACGAGCCTGACCCAGCAGCTCCAGCTCGACACCGTCGAGCTTGAGGCCGACCTCTTCGGAGATGACCTGGCCACCGGTGAGGATGGCGATGTCGGTCAGCATGGCCTTGCGACGGTCGCCGAAGCCCGGGGCCTTGACGGCCACGGACTTGAAGGTGCCGCGGATCTTGTTGACGATCAGCGCGGCCAGGGCCTCGCCGTCGACGTCCTCGGACAGCACGACCAGCGGCTTGCCGGACTGGATGACCTTCTCCAGGATCGGCAGCAGCTCCTTGAGGTTGGAGACCTTGGAGTTGACGATCAGGATGTACGGATCGTCGAGCACGGTCTCCATGCGCTCGGTGTCGGTGACGAAGTAGGGCGAGATGTAGCCCTTGTCGAACCGCATGCCCTCGGTGAGCTCGAGCTCCAGGCCGAAGGTGTTGGACTCGTCGACGGTGATGACGCCTTCCTTGCCGACCTTGTCCATCGCCTCGGCGATGATCTCGCCGACCGAGGAGTCACCGGCGGAGATGGAGGCGGTGGCAGCGATCTGCTCCTTGGTCTCCACGTCCTTGGCGGTGGCCGCGAGCTCGGCGATCAGGGCGGCCACGGCCGCCTCGATGCCGCGCTTGAGGCTCATCGGGTTGGCGCCGGCGGTCACGTTGCGCAGACCCTCGCGCACCATGGCCTGGGCCAGCACGGTGGCGGTGGTGGTGCCGTCGCCCGCGACGTCGTCGGTCTTCTTGGCGACCTCCTTGACGAGCTCGGCGCCGATCTTCTCGTACGGGTCCTCGAGCTCGATCTCCTTGGCGATGCTCACACCGTCGTTCGTGATGGTGGGCGCACCCCACTTCTTCTCGAGCACGACGTTGCGGCCCTTCGGGCCCAGCGTGACCTTGACGGCGTCGGCGAGCTGGTTCATCCCGCGCTCGAGGCCGCGCCGCGCTTCGGTGTTGAACTGAATGAGTTTCGGCATGTTCTCCGCGAGTCCTCCCGCGTGCGGGGTCTGTCCCCGCGCGTTGGTGTGGATAGATGTTGGGTCTCGCCAGCGGTGCCCGCGACGGACGCCCGTACGCTTCGACACAGAGGTCTCGGCTCAGGACTCACCGCTTGGTGAGGTGGCACTCTCTCTGCGAGAGTGCTAACGCCATGTTTAGCACTCTGGCATGGTGAGTGCAAACACTTCGGCCCGCATTCTCAGGGGCAGCACAGCCCGACCCCGGCTACGCCGGATGCTGGGCAGCACACGTGTGTAACGTGACGCCGCTACGGTTACCCCCGTGTCCGAGAACCCCACCTCTACGACAGACGACTTCCCCGTCGACGGCCTCCCCGAGTCCGGTGCGCCCGCCGCGTCGGCTGCGCCCGCCGCACCGGTGAAGCCGAAGGCCACGCACCCGTTGGCCCTGGCCCCGGTCGGCTCGCCCGCGAGCTCGGTCGACGGCTTCGTTCGTGAGTTCCTCCGCGAGCTCAACTACGGCCAAGGCGTGGCCCTGTCGACCAGCTCTGTCAACGACCAGTACCTGGCGCTGGCCCGTACGGTCCGCCACTACCTGATGGCTCGCTGGCTGGAGACGCTGCGACGCCAGGCCGAGACCCAGGCGAAGGGCGTGGCGTACCTGTCCGCCGAGTACCTGCTCGGCCGCCAACTCGGCAACGCGCTGCTGGCCACCGGGCTGACCGAGATCGTCGAGGAGGGTCTCGGTAAGTGCGGTATCGACCTGGCCGCCCTGCGGGCCCAGGAGGTCGAGCCGGGTCTGGGCAACGGCGGTCTCGGTCGGCTGGCCGCCTGCTTCATCGACTCGCTGGCCACCATGAGCGTGCCCTGCGTCGGTTACGGCATCCGCTACGAGTACGGCATCTTCCGGCAGACCTTCGTCGACGGCCGCCAGGTCGAGCAGGCCGACTCCTGGCTGGCCCTCGGCGCGCCCTGGGAGTTCCCGCACCCCGAGGCCGCGCAGATCGTCACCTTCGGCGGTCACACCGAGAAGTACACCGATACCGATGGGGTCGAACGCTCCCGCTGGGTGCCGGGCTGGAAGGTCAAGGCCGTCCCGTACAACTACATGGTCCCGGGCTACCAGAACGGCCGGGTGAACACGCTGCGGCTGTGGCGGGCGGTCGCCACCGACGCGTTCGACCTGCGGATCTTCAACTCCGGTGACTACGAGGAGGCCGTCCGCGCGCAGACCTTCGCGGAGAACATCTCCAAGGTGCTCTACCCCGAGGACTCCACGCCGCAGGGCAAGGAACTGCGGCTGCAGCAGCAGTACTTCTTCGTCTCCGCGTCCATTCACGACTTCCTCAACTTCGTGCTGCCCAAGAACTTCGATCTGAGCAACCTGCCGCAGCGGATCATCTTCCAGCTCAACGACACCCACCCCGTGATCGGCGTACCGGAGCTGATGCGGGTGCTGATCGACGAGAAGAAGATGGAGTGGGACGAGGCCTGGGCCATCACCCAGCAGTGCTTCGCGTACACCTGCCACACCCTGCTGCCGGAGGCCCTCGAGGTCTGGTCGGTCGATCTGCTCGGTCGGCTGCTGCCGCGGCACCTGGAGATCATCTACCGGATCAACGAGGAGTTCCTGGAGAAGGTCTCCGAGCGGTTCGACGGTGACCAGCTCCGGATCAGCCGGATGTCGATCATCGCCGAGCACCCGGAGCGGGCCGTCCGGATGGCGTACCTGGCCACGGTCGCCGGGGCCAAGGTGAACGGCGTGGCCGAGCTGCACTCTCAGCTGCTGCGCGACAAGGTGCTGCCCGACTTCGACGAGTTCTTCCCTGGCAAGTTCACCAACGTGACCAACGGCGTCACACCGCGCCGGTTCGTCCGGTTGGCCAACCCGGCGCTGTCGGAGCTGATCACCGATGCGCTGGGGGTCGGCTGGCTGACCGACCTGGAGCGACTGCGCGAGCTCGAGCCGTACGCCGAGGACGAGGAGTTCCGCGATCGGTTCCGCGAGGTCAAGGCACACAACAAGCGCCGCCTCAACCGGGTGCTGGTGCGAACGCGACGGCACAGGAGTCGACGACACCCACCTGCTCGACGTGATGGTCAAGCGTCTGCACGAGTACAAGCGGCAGACCCTCAAGGTGCTGCACATCGTGACCGAGTACGAGCGGATCATCTCCGGGGAGGTGAAGGCCGCCGACGTCACGCCGCGCACCTTCATCTTCGGCGCCAAGGCCGCCCCCGGCTACAAGATCGCGAAGGACATCATCCACCTGATCAACGGGGTGGGTGCGGTCGTCAACAGCGACAAGCGCGTCGAGGGCCGGCTCAAGGTGCTGTTCCCGCCCAACTACAACGTGACGCTGGCCGAGAAGGTCGTCCCGGCCGCAGACCTGTCCGAGCAGATCTCGCTGGCGGGCAAGGAGGCGTCCGGCACGGGCAACATGAAGTTCGCCCTCAACGGTGCGCTGACCATCGGCACCGACGACGGCGCCAACATCGAGATCCGCGAGCTGGTCGGTGACGACAACTTCTTCCTGTTCGGATTGCTGGAGCCTGAGGTCGAGGCGCTGTACGCGAAGGGCTACGTGCCGAGCTCGTTCTACGAGTCCGACCCGAGCCTGAAGCGGGCCATCGACCTGATCGCCCAGGGCGCTTTCTCCGGCGGCGACCGGGACATGTTCGCGCCGGTCGTGAGCAACCTGCTCTACGAGGACCGGTTCATGGCCCTGGCCGACTACCGGGCCTACATCGACGCCCAGGCCGAGGTCGACGCCGCGTACGCCGACACCGACGGCTGGACGAAGTCGGCCATCCTCAACGTGGCCCGTTCCGGCTTCTTCTCCTCCGACCGCTCGATGCGCCACTACATCGACCGGATCTGGCACACCCCGCCGTCCTTCTGACCGAGCTCGTCCGACTGCGCGGGTGATATTTCGCCCGCGCAGTCGGAGGGTTCAGCCCGAGCTGCTGCTGGCTGGGGCTGCCTGGGACGGGTGCGTACGTTTTCCGACCACGGTCGGCTTCCGCCCTGCCCCAAGCCCGCCTCGGCGTGCGTTTCCCGACCACGGTCGGCTTCCGCCTCACCCAAGCCCGCCCCGGCGTACGTTTCCCGACCACGGTCGGCTTCCACCTCACCCAAGCCCGCCCCGGCGTACGTTTCCCGACCACGGTCGGCTTGCGCCCACCCCAGCTCGGCCAGTCGCCAGCGTCCGACCGCATAGACCGGGAATGCATCCGGCGGCCCGTGGGTTGCGAATGGTCATGGTGCAACAGCAGGTGAGCCGGGCCGAGGTGGGTCTGCGATCGAGTCGCGGCCCGATCCTGCTGTCGATGATGTTGAGCGTTGGCCTGGTGGCGATCGACTCGACCATCCTGGCCACGGCAGTGCCGGCGATCGTCGACGACCTCGGCGGCTTCTCCCAGTTCCCCTGGCTGTTTTCGGTCTTCCTGCTGGCTCAGGCCGTCTCGGTACCGATCTACGCCAAGTTCTCCGACCAGTTCGGTCGCAAGCCGATCATGCTGATCGGCGTCGGTCTGTTCCTGCTCGGCTCGATCCTGTGTGGCATCGCCTGGAGCATGCCGGCCCTGATCGTGTTCCGGGGGTTGCAGGGCCTGGGCGCCGGCGCCATCATGCCGACGTCGATGACCATCGTGGGTGACCTCTACACGCTGGCCGAGCGCGCGACCGTCCAGGGCTACATGGCCAGCGTCTGGGCCATCTCGGCCGTGGTCGGTCCCACCCTCGGCGGCGTCTTCGTCGAGGTGCTCGACTGGCGCTGGATCTTCTTCGTCAACGTGCCGTTGGCCCTGTTCGCCGGCTGGACCCTGATCCGCAAGTTCCACGAAGACGTCGAGCGCGTACGTCACCGCATCGACATCACCGGGGCCGTGCTGCTGACCGTCGGCTCCTCCCTGCTCATCCTCGGGCTGCTGGAGGGCGGCGTGCTGTGGCCGTGGCTCTCGCCCGCCAGCCTGGTCGTGCTCGGCAGCGCGCTGGTGTTGCTGGTGGGTTTCGCCCTGGCCGAGCGTCGCGCCAGCGAACCCATCATCCCGGGCTGGGTGTTCAAGTCCCGGTTGCTCAACACCACCAACCTGGTCAGCCTGACCGTCGGCGCGATGCTGGTCGGACTGACCTCATACGTTCCCCTCTACGTCCAGGGCGTCCTCGGTCACAACGCTCTGGTCGGGGGCTTCGCCCTGGCTGCGTTGACCATCGGCTGGCCGATCGCCGCCGCCACCGCGGGGCGGGTCTATCTGCGGATCGGTTTCCGTTCCACCGCCCTGATCGGCTCCGGGGTGGCCCTGGTGGGTGCCGGGCTGCTGGCCACGCTCACCGCCCAGTCCTCCGTCTGGCTGGTGGCACTCACCTGCTTCGTGGTCGGTCTGGGTATGGGCTGGATCGCCAGCCCCACCCTGATCGCGGCCCAGTCCTCGGCCGAGTGGCAGGTACGGGGAGTGGTCACCGGTACGAACATGTTCGCCCGCTCGATGGGGTCGGCCGTGGGGGTGGCGGTCTTCGGGGCCATCGCCAACGCCGCTCTGATCGGCGCGGCCGGCGCCGGCGGTCACGGCAGCATCAGCCTCGACGGAGTCGATCCGCTCGTGCTGTTCGACGCGCTGCACCGGGTCTTCCTCGGCTCCGCGGTGATCGCGGTCGCGATGCTGATCGGCGTCGCCCTGATGCCGCGCAAGCCCGGCGAGCACCAGCTGGTCCCACGCGCCTGACTCGCCGTCGGTGAGGATCGCCAGCGGGCACGGCAGACTGACCCGGTGACCGACGCCCTCCCCGACCCGTGCGTGGTGGTGCTGGCCGGGGCGGCGGGATCCGGCAAGTCGACCTGGGCGGCCACTCACTACACCCGGTCCGAGGTCGTCTCCACCGACGCCCTGCGGGCGGTGGTGGGCACCGGACCGGCCGATCTCGAGGCGTCCACCGACGCCTTCGCCGTGGCCGATCTGGTCATCGACGCGCGGCTGCGCCGGGGTCTGACGACGGTGGTCGACACCCTCGGCCTGGATCCGGACCGACGCCAGAGCTACAGCGACCGGGCCCGGGCCGCCGGGCTGCCTGCGGTGCTCGTGATCGTGGACACCCCGGCCCGACTCTGTCGCGTACGGAACGCCGAGCGCGACCGCCCCGTACCTGCCGACGTTCTCACCGTTCAGCTGCGCAAGATCCGTACGCTCCCCGCGCGGGCCGAGGCCGAGGGCTGGGACCGAGTCCTCGTGCTCACCGAGCACACCCAGCCGGCCGACCCCGCACCGGCCGTCACTTCCTCGCCCGATGCTGACGTAGGCCGGGTGCCCGTCATCCTCCAGCTGTCCCGCTTCGGCTGGGGCAAGGACCCGGTCGGCTGGCTCCGGGAGATCGCGCGCACCGCCGACCAGGTCGGTTTCGCGGGAATCGCGTTGATGGACCACCTGATCCAGATCCCGCAGGTCGACCGGGCCTGGGAACCCATCCCGGAGCCCTGGGTGACCCTCGGTCTCCTCGCGGGTCTGGACACGTCGTTGCGGCTCGGCACCCTGGTCTCGCCGGTGACCCTGCGGCCGGCCGGGGTGATCGCCAAGACCGCGGCCACCCTCGACGTGCTCAGCGGCGGCAGGGCCTTCTGCGGTCTGGGGGCCGGTTGGTGGGAACGCGAGCACGCGGCGTACGGGATCGACTTCCCGCCGGGGCGGGACCGGCTCGACCGGCTCGAGGCGACCATCGAGACGATGCGGGCGCTCTGGGGCACCGGGACGAAGCCGTACGACGGGCACCGCGTCCACCTCCCGGAGACCACCTGCTACCCGAGGCCGGTCGGACCGCTGCCGATCATCGTGGGCGGCGGTGGCGAACAGCGCACGCTGAAGATCGCTGCCACGCTGGGCGACGGCTGCAACCTGCGGGTCGACGACGCCCTGCCGCACAAGATCGACGTGTTCACCCGGTATCGCGAGGACGCCGGTCGGCCATCCATGATCACGGTTCTCGACCTGCCGCTGATCGGCCACGACCGGGAGGACGCGGCGCGTCGGGTGGAGCGGGTCCGGGGCCGACTCACGGCCCCGGCGTACGCGGCTCGCCACCCGGTCGGCACCGCCGACGTGCACCGGCGCCGGTGGGCGGACCTGGCCGACCGCGGGGTCGAGCAGATCTTCGTCGCGCTGCCGGATCTGAAGCGTGCCAGCGATCTGGAGGTCTGCGCTCCCCTGTTCGCCGACTGACCTCGCCGCCTGAGTCCTCCGGGCCTTTGCATTTTCCGTCACCCGACGGGTATCACAGCACCCGATCCCGTGTGATGCA
Source organism: uncultured Actinomycetota bacterium (assembly GCA_963696135.1). Classification (GTDB taxonomy): domain Bacteria; phylum Actinomycetota; class Actinomycetes; order Propionibacteriales; family Propionibacteriaceae; genus Microlunatus. The sequence continues at coordinate 191,609 of CAVOJH010000021.1, read as the reverse complement.
GCAGAAGCCGTCGAATGACGGAAAACTCAGACAACCCGGGCCGGACGCAGCCTTCCCACCGGAGGTCTCAGTCGGCCGAGATCTCCTCGTCCTCCCGGGGCGCCAGCTGGGCCACCAGCGGCACCACGTCGGCGATCGAGTCGACGATCCGGGTGGGCCGGTACGGAAAACCGCTGACCTGTTCGGCGCGGGTCGAACCCGTGAGCACCAGCACCGTCCGCAGACCTGCCTCGATGCCGGCGATCACGTCGGTGTCCATCCGGTCACCCACCATCACCGTGTTCTCCGAGTGCGCGTCGATCTGGTTCAGGGCCGAGCGCATCATCAGCGGATTGGGCTTGCCGACGAAGTACGGCTGGACACCGGTGGCCCGGGAGATCAGGGCGGCGACCGAACCGGTGGCCGGCAACGAGCCCTCCGGCGAAGGCCCGGTGACGTCGGGGTTGGTCGCGATGAAGCGCGCGCCCTTCTCGATCAACCGGATGGCCTTGGTGATCGCCTCGAACGAGTACGTCCGGGTCTCGCCGAGCACGACGTAGTCAGGATCCGACTCGGTCAGGATGAAGCCGTCGTCGTGCAGCGCCGAGGTCAGCCCGGCTTCGCCGATCACGTACGCCGACCCGCCCTGCGCCTGGTCGGCCAGGAACTGTGCCGTGGCCAGGGCCGAGGTCCAGATCGCGTCCTCGGGGACGTCGATGCCGCTGGCGAGCAACCGGGCCCGCAGGTCCCGGGCGGTGAAGATGGAGTTGTTGGTCAGCACCAGGAACCGGCGGCCGTGCTGCTCCAGCGCGGCGATGAACTCCGACGCACCGGGGATCGCTCGCTCTTCGCGCACCAGTACGCCGTCCATGTCGGTCAGCCAGCAGGAGACGGGAGGTCGTTCGATCATGCGTCCAACGTCCCAGACGTGGTCGAGCTGGTTGTCCGGGGGTGGCCCTGGATCGGGTCGGTAGGCTCGGAGCACGATGCGTCCGAGCTCCCTGACCCTGATCGCCGCCGCCGTTCTGGCCGGTGGCTCTTTCGGGTTGCTCGCCGGCTGCGCCGAGGCTCCCGCGGTCGAACCGGTCGTCTCGCCCGTGCCGTCGCAGCGCCCGGCCGACCAGCCGCTCCCGCCGGTCACCACGTCGACCGACCGTGCTCCCCTCGGCCTCGAGGTCCGCTACGTCGACGCCGACGGGAAGTTCCGGACCGTGGCCCCGAAGGACTTCCCTCGCTGATCCGATCCTCGGCGAGCTCCGTCAGGGCAGCTGGTGGAGCGCGAGCGGGAGCACCGTCGAGGCACCGGCCTCGGCCAACAGGGACCCGGCCACGGTGACGGTCCAGCGCGTGCGGATCTTGTCGTCGACCAGCAGCACCGGCCCCTGCAGTCCCACCCCCGGGATCAAGGACGTCCGGGCCAGCAGATCGCGCGCCCGCACACTCGACGCGGCATCTTCCGTCGGTGGCGGTCCGGACACGGCGAGGGCCTCGACCAGCGGCAACCGGCCGATCCGGGCGACATGGGCGGCCACCGACGCGACCAGCACCGGGTAGCGCCGCGACGGCATCGCCACCACCGCGGTCGGCCGCTGCCAGGTCTTCGACCAGCGCTTCAGCACCTCGACCACGGCCTCCAGCACCTCCGACGGCGCCTCGCCGTCCTGCCGCCACAGATCGGCCAACACCCCGGACCAGGCGGGATCGTCCGCGTACGCCATCGCCCGGCCCTCACCGAGGAAACCGATCTTGCCCTTCTTGCCGGGCAGTCCGCTGACCCACATCTTGCGCGGCTCGACGAGCACGTCCTGGCCACGGAAGTAACGCCGGGCGGACTCGATCGTCGGCGCCGACGGCCGAAGTCCCGGGGCCGGCAGCTGCCCGTCACAGACCGAGCAGCGCCCGCACGGGCTGGGATCCGGGTCGTCCAGGGCCAGCTGAAGGAACTGCATCAGACAGCCCTCGCCGTGCGCGTACCGGCGCATCAGGTCCGCCTCGGTGGCTCGGACCTTCCGCAGCGCGGCCCACTTCGCCTCGTCGAAGTACCAGCCCTTGCCGGTGGAGACCCAGCCCGATCCCTGCCGGGTCACCGCGTCGTCGACGGCCAGGATCTTCAACACCGTCTCCAACCGGCCTCGGCGGATGCCGGTGGCGTTCTCGAGGGCGGGCAGCGACTGCGGCTCCTCGGCCAGCACGTCCAGGATCTGCTCGACCTGTCCCTCCACCGGGATGCCTGCGGTGGCGAAGTAGTCCCAGATCCGCTCGTCCGCCTCACTGGGCACGAGCACGGCGGTCGCGTCGTCGAGGGCGCGCCCGGCCCGACCGACCTGCTGGTAGTAGGCGACCGGCGACGCCGGCGACCCCAGATGCAGACAGAACGCCAGATCGGGCTTGTCGTACCCCATGCCCAGCGCCGAGGTGGCGACCAGCGCCTTGACCTGGTTGCCGCGCAGCCGGTCCTCGAGCTCCTGGCGGTTCTGGGTCTGCCCCGAGTAGGCGGCCACGTCATGTCCGAGGCTGGTCAGGAAGCCGGCGACCCGCTCCGACTCGGCCACGGTGAGCACGTAGATGATCCCTGAGCCGGGCAGCTCGGCCAGTGCGTCGGCGACCCAGGCGTACCGCTCCAACGGCGTGAGTCCCGGCACGACCGCCAGGCGCAGCGAGGCCCGGGCCAGCGAGCCACGGAGCGTGACGGTGTCGTCCCCGAGCTGGGCGGCCACGTCGCCGGTGACCCGCTCGTTGGCGGTGGCGGTGGTGGCCAGCACCGGGGTGTCCGGGGCCAAGGACAGCAAGGTGCGCGTCAGACGTTGGTAGTCGGGCCGGAAGTCGAAGCCCCAGTCCGAGACGCAGTGAGCCTCGTCGATCACCAACAGCCCGCAGGAGGCGAGCAGGTCCGGCAGCCGGCGGGCGAACCCTGGGTTGGCCAGTCGTTCCGGGGAGATCAGCAGGACGTCGATCCGTCCCTCCTGCAGATCCGCGAGCACCGGATCCCACTCGTCGATGTTGGTCGAGTTGATGGTGGCCGCCCGCAGCCCCGCCCGCTCCGCCGCGGCGATCTGATCCCGCATCAGGGCCAGCAGCGGCGACACCACCAGGGTCGGACCCCCGCCGTGCGAGCGCAAGGCTGTGGTCGCCGCCCAGTAGACCGCCGACTTGCCCCAGCCGGTGGCCTGCACGACCAGCACCCGCCGCCGGTGGTCGACCAGCTCGGCCACCGCCCGCAGCTGGTCCTCGCGGGGGGACGCGTCCGGGCCGGCCATCGCGGCGATGGTCCGGCGGAGGGCGTCCTCGCTGGAGAGGGCGAGGGTGCTGTCGACTGCCATGCCCGCCATAGTGCCCCCCGGCACCGACAGTGTTGTCATCACTCGCTGCGACGGGAGAGAAGATAGACGGATGAACGTCATCTCGAGCCCCCTCCTCAGCCAGCTGCTGCCCGCCGATCGCGCCGGCGCGGCCTTCGTCGGTCGGATCCTGACCGACGACGGCCCGTGCGTGGTCGCGGTCCGCGGGGACGAGGTGGCCGACCTGACACCGATCGCCCCGACCATGGCCGACCTGCTGGAGCGACCCGACGTACGCGAGATCGCCTCCAGCGCCTTCGCCGGGCGGACCTGGGCCCTGGACGACCCCGCCGTACGCCTCCTCGCCCCCATCGACCTGCAGGTGATCAAAGCCGCCGGGGTGACGTTCGCGGTCAGCATGGTCGAGCGGGTGATCGAGGAACGGGCGGCCGGTGACCCGCACCGGGCGCAGGAGGTCCGCGCCCGGGTCCAGTCCGCCATCGGCGGCTCGATCGCCGACATCCAGCCGGGCAGTGAGAAAGCCCAAGCGGTCAAGGAGGCCCTGCAGGCCGAGGGGCTGTGGTCGCAGTACCTCGAGGTGGGCATCGGACCCGATCCGGAGATCTTCACCAAGGCACCGGTGCTGTCCGCCGTCGGAGCGGGTGCCCACATCGGCGTCCTGGAACGCTCGGCCTGGAACAACCCCGAGCCCGAGGTGGTGCTGATCGCTCGGCCGGATGGTCGAGCCGTCGGGGCAACGCTGGGCAACGACGTCAACCTGCGCGACTTCGAAGGACGCAGTGCGCTGCTGCTGGGCGAGGCGAAGGACAACAACGCCTCCTGTGCGATCGGACCGATGATCCGGCTCTTCGACGAAGACTTCACGCTCGACGATGTCGCGGCCGCCGACGTGTCGCTGCGGATCGACGGCGCGGACGACGGGTTCGAGCTGACCGCGACCAGCTCGATGTCCCAGATGAGTCGTACGCTGCCCGACCTGCTCGCCCACACCCGCGGCGACCACCACCATTACCCCGACGGTTTCGCCCTGTTCACCGGCACGATGTTCGCGCCCACCAAGGACCGGGACGCACCGGGGATGGGCTTCACCCACCACGAAGGGGACGTGGTCACCATCTCCACACCCCTCCTGGGGACCTTGATCAACACGGTGACCAGCAGCGAGGCGGCAGCACCCTGGGAGGTCGGGATCCGTGCCCTGTGGTGGAATCTGGCCGGTCGGGGTCTGCTGCCGGCTCAGCCCCTCGGGGGGTGAACTGCAGAGCTCCGGTGCTGCCGGACGGCCGCCACGATGACCAGGGTCAGCCCGGTTACGGCCAGCAGGGCCGCGAGTAGCCCGTTGACGAAAACGAGCACGACGTGCAGGAACCCCGCCGACGGACCGACCGCGAACTGCCCCGGCGGCCCCACGCAGCTGGCGGTGATCCGCTGCCCCCGATCGAGCTCGAACGATCCCTGCGCGTACCAGGTGGGCCACCCGTAGAGGTTCTGCTGCATCATGTCCGGTCTCAGCACGATCGGCCGGCCGTCGGCGGCGGTCAGATCGCAAGCCGCCGCCCGCCAGGTGGTCAGGGTGCTGTAGACCCCCCAGTCCCGATGGGCGGGAACATCCACGACCACCGTGGAGCCGTTCTCGGCCCGCTGCTTCATCCTCTGGGCCGGGGCGAGCACGAGGACTGCGGTCACCAGAGCCAGCAGGGTGGCGAGCCCCACCAGGACGAGGCCCACCTGAAGCAGGGGCCGGCGGGCAGCCGAGGTTGCGGGGCTCGTCATCCGGTGAGCGTAGGCGTCGGCCGGGTCGACCTCACGTGGTCGAACGAGCCCAGCGGACCGGCGCCTCAGCCGCCGGCGACGGCCGGGATGATCGAGATCTTGGCGCCGTCAGCCACCGTGGCCTCCAGGCCGCCGATGAAGCGGACGTCGTCGTCCCCCACGTAGATGTTGACGAACCGACGCAGCGCGCCGGCGTCGTCGAGCACCCGGGCGCGGATGCCGGGGTGGTTCGACTCCAGCGAGTCCAGCACCTCGGCGAGAGTGCCGCCGTCGACCGTGACCTCGTTCGCCCCGCCCGTGTAGCTGCGCAGGATGGTGGGGATGCGGACGGTGGCGCTCATCAGCCTCGTGCCTTCCAGAACTCGGTGAAAGCCTCGTAGCGAGGCGGGATGGTGGTCTTCGGACCGACCTTATCGGCGACCGCGTCGAGCGTCTTCAACCCGTCGCCGGAGTTGATCACGACGGTCTCCTTGGCCGGATCGAGCAGACCCTCGGCGATCAGCTTGGCGGTGACCCCGACGGTCACTCCGCCGGCGGTCTCGGCGAAGATGCCCTCGGTCCGAGCCAGCCGCTGGATGTTCTCCACGACCGTCTCGTCATCGACGTCGACGATGGCCCCACCGGTCCGGCGGACCACGTCCAGCACGTACGGTCCGTCGGCCGGGTTGCCGATCGCGAGCGACTTGGCGATGGTGTCCGGCTTCACCGGCTGCACCACGTCATGACCGGCGCGGAAGGCCTGCGCAACCGGCGAGCAGCCGGTGGCCTGAGCGCCGTAGATCGTGTACGGCTTCGGCTCGACCAGCCCCAGGCTGATCAGCTCGCTGAACCCCTTGTCGATCTTGGTCAGCTGGGAACCGGACGCGACCGGGATGACCACCTGGTCGGGTAGCCGCCAGCCGAGCTGCTCGGCGATCTCGTACGCCAGTGTCTTGGAGCCCTCGGCGTAGTAGGGGCGGACGTTGACGTTGACGAACGCCCATCCCTCCTCCTCGGCGGCTATCTCGCTGGCCAGCTTGTTCACGTCGTCGTACGAGCCGTGCACCGCGATCAACGTGGTGTCGTAGACGGCGGAGGCGATGATCTTCTGCTGCTCGAGGTTCTCGGGCACGAAGACGACGCTCTTGATGCCGGCCCGGGCGGCCGCGGCGGCCACGGCGTTGGCCAGGTTGCCGGTCGACGGGCAGGCCAGCACCTGCAGGCCCAGCTCGCGGGCCGCGGACAGGGCGACGGCGACGACCCGGTCCTTGAAGGAGTGGGTGGGGTTGCCGGAGTCGTCCTTCACCCACAGCTGCTTCAGACCGAGGTCGTCGGCGAGGTGGCGGGCGTCGACCAGCCGGGTGTACCCGGGGTCGGTGGACCGGAAGGTCGCGATGTCGGCCGGCACCGGCAGCAGCGGCGCGTACCGCCAGATCGACTTGGGCCCGGCCTCGATCTCGGCGCGAGTGATCGTCGGGTACGCGTAGCCGACCTCCAGCGGGCCGAAGCACTCCAGGCACGCGTAGAACGGGCCGAGCGGGCTGTGGGCGCCGCAGGCGCGGCAGACGAGGTGGGTGGCATTGCCGAATGCGCCCGGGCGACAGCCGGTGGCGGGATCGGCCGAGAAGACCGCAGTCATCGATCAGTCCTTCGTCATCTGTACCCGGTCGACGATCGACCGAGTCGGAGTTGGCACCATGGCCGATCGGTCGGCCGGTTGCCGGGGAGTCACAAGGCCGGTCCCTCGTCCCCTCTGGATGTGCTGCACAGCCTAGGCGCCGGTTGCCCCCTGCGGCATCTCAGCGTCTTGCATGATGGGAATCTCGTCCGACAGACGAGACGCCACTCGGGATGGGACGATGCGACCATGGTCAGTGCACCCGCCGATGACCTGCTGGCGCCGACTCGGCTGACCGGCTGGCAGTGGGTGCGCCTGGTCGGCAACGTGCTCAACCTGACCACGCCCCTGGGACTGCTGATCGCCCGAATCGGGCGAGCCCGGATCCGTCGGGGACCCAGGGGTCTGCTGCTGGCCGAAGGCTACCGGCTGCCCTTTCCGGTGGCGGGCGCCTTCACGGTGGGCAGCGTCATCACCACCGGCTCGACCTTCCACGAACGCCTGCGGGGGCTGCCGCGACTGCTGGAGCACGAGGAGCGCCACAGCTGGCAGTACCTGTGCTGCCTCGGTCTGCCGTTCTACCCGGTGTACGCGGTGATGATGGGCTGGTCGGTTCTGCGGACCGGCAACCGAGCAGCCCGGAACGCCTTCGAGCGGCACGCCGGGCTGGCGGCGGGCGGCTATCCGGACCTGCCCGTCATCCCCCTGTCGGTCCAGACCCGGCGGGCGACCGGCTATCTCCGGCGAACGTTCGGATCACGGGATCCCGGGCCGCGATGAGTTCTCTCGCCGCCCTCGGTCTAGTGACGTGACGACCATCTGAGACGAGGAACCACGATGACTGATCTGTCGAGCTCGGGACCGACCACCGGCTACGCACCACTGGGTGAGTTGCAGATGTACTACGAGATCCACGGTGCGGGCGGCACTCCCCTGGTGCTCCTGCACGGCGGCCTGTTCAACATCGACCTCCAGTTCGGGGCGGTGCTGCCGGCGCTGGCCGAGAACCGTCAGGTGATCGCGGTCGACTTCCAGGGTCACGGTCGGACCAACGACATCGACCGACCACTCGCCACCGAGTCGCTCGCCGCGGACGTGGTAGGGCTGCTCGATCACCTCGGGCTGGCGCAGGTGGACCTCTTCGGCTTCAGCGTCGGAGGTGCCGTCGCGCTCCGCCTGGCGATCGAGCACCCGGAGCGGGTCCGCCGCCTGGTCGCCTCCTCGATCACCTTCGACGACAAGGGGTCTCGTCCGGAGAACTCAGCCGCGGTCGGCGCCATGACCGTCGACATGATCGCCGGTTCCCCGATGCACGCCGACTACCTGGCCAAGTCGCCGAACCCGGACAAGCTGCAGGACCTGTTGGACAAGCTGGGGGCCTTCATGACCGGACCGGGCTGGTCAGAGGACGACATCCGAGGCATCGCGGCCCCCACCCTGATCACCGTCGGCGACTGCGACATGGTCCGGCTGGATCACGCCGTACGGTTCCTGCAGCTCCGTGGCGGCGACGTCAACGGCGACTTCGCCGGCGTGCCGGCGTCGCACCTGGCGGTCTTCCCGGGCACGACCCACTTCAACGGGATGGCACGGACGGGTCTCGTCGTCGACGTGGTGACGACGTTCCTGGACGCCGAAAGCACCTCGACACCCTCGATGATGGGCTGACCCGACAACAGCGTGTGAGGTGGGGGTGCGTCTTCGACCCTTGTTTCACACATTCGTGAGTGCCGTTGGGTCAGAGCGCGAGCAGATCCTCGTCGGTTGCCAGCGCACACCGTGGACAGCGAGTCGGGAGTCCGCTCCAGCCGCGGGCCACCAAGAGGGCGGCCACCTGCCAGGCAACCTGACACGGACGTTCGGATACGTCGGGCCACCCGAACCGCAGCGAGACCAGGCCGTCGAGCAGCGCCGCATTGTCGCGCCGCATGTCCCGGAGGATCCGACGCAGATGCGCCAGACCGTCGAGCTCGACGATGGTGGCGTACTCCTGGTAGAGCACGTCGCGGACCTCGCCGCCAGTCCGGCTGCGCTGCTGCCGGAGGCCCTGCGGCAGGTCGTGCGCCCGTTCGACGTCCCGCAGGTAGCGCAGCTCGAGAGTGGACTCGACTCCCTGGCCCACCTCGCCCAACAGGGCGAGCAGGGTCGCTCGGTGCGGCAGCCGTCCTCGCGACCGGACACAGCTCAACAGCTGGGCCGCGTCGACGAGATGACTCTGCACCGCCCGCGCGACCAGATCCGCCACACCATCGGCGTCGCGGTCGGCGCAGAGATCCACGACGGTGTCGGCTATTCCCGTGCGTGGCGGCTCGCCCCATGTTCGCGCTGCTCGGACGCCCGGACGTTCTCGGGTGAAGGTCCAGCAGTCCCGCGGCGCGAGCTGCCGCGCATGCGGGACGAGCACCTGGATCACCTCGGGCGGGTCATCGATCAGGCCCCACAGATGACCCGCTACCTCACCACCGAGCCGGGCGCCCGGACCGCCGAGCAGCACCCCGGCCCAGGACCTGGCGTTCCAGGTCGGGTCGACCCTAGGTGGTAGATGCCGGCGGTCAACCGCTGCCAGTGCCCGTCCCGAACCCAGCCGCGCAACGAAGCTCGCGGCAGGCCCAAGACCCGCACCTGCTCGACGGAGACGACTCCGGCCTGGGCCGCGGCCAACGCCCGGAGCCGGGCGGACGGCTCGATCCTCGTGTGCACATCAAGAGACTGCGGACGTCGGGCGGAATCGGACGGCCGCGGGCCAGATCTGTGGACGACTCGCGATGCGGCTCGAGCCTGTGGACAACGAGAGCGTGTGAATCCTTGGCGCCAGACGCGCCCTCAGCTCACACGCTGTTGTCAGGAGACCTCAACGGTCGATCGTGAGGTCGATCCCCAGGCGCTTGGCGGACCGGTTCCGCTGCCGGGTGGCGCGCAACCGGCGGAGTCGCTTGACCAGCAGCGGGTCGTGGACGAGGGCGGCCGGCGAGTCGATCAGGTTGTTCAGCACCTGGTAGTACCGGGTGGCCGACATCTGGAACTTGTCCCGGATCGCCTGCTCCTTGGCTCCGGCGAACTTCCACCACTGGCGCTCGAACGCCAGGATCTCGGCGTCACGGGCACTCAGCTCCCCCACGCCCGAGGTAGCGGCGTGATCGGGATTGGAGGCAGCGACCATGGCGGCCATGGTACGCGTGAATGACATCAGTGTCATTCGTACCGGCGGTGTGGCATGCGGTTGACTGAGATGGTGAGCACCCACGACGCCCGTATCCGCTGGGGCATTCTCAGCACCGGTCACATCGCCTCCGTCCTGACCCGCGATCTCGCCCTGCTGCCCGAGGAGGCCGAGGTCGTCGCCGTCGGCAGCCGCAGTCTCGGCAAGGCCGAGCAGTTCGCCCGCGACCATCAGATCCCGCGCGCGTATGGATCGTACGCCGAGCTGGCCGCCGACCCGGAGGTCGACGTCGTCTACGTGGCCTCCACCCACAACGACCACGTCGGCTCGGCGAGACTGTGCCTGGAGGCCGGCAAGGCCGTCCTGGTGGAGAAGCCACTGACCGTGTCCGCGGCCGAGACCGAGGAGCTGGTCGACCTCGCCGGCGAGCGTGGGGTGTTCTTGATGGAGGCCCTGTGGAGCCGCACCAACCCCCTGCTCCGGCAGGCCGCCCAGCTCGTGCACGCGGGTGAGCTCGGGGCCATCCGGCACGTGACCGCCTCGTTCGGCTTCGCCTTCGACGGCGACCAGACCCATCGGCTGCTCGACCCCGATCAGGCCGGCGGAGCGATCCTCGACCTCGGTGTCTACCCCGTGCACGGCGTCAACCTGTTCCTCGGCGAACCGGACGAGCTGTACGGCTTCGGCACTCTGGCCCCGACCGGGGTGGAGGCGCACGCGGCCGCCCTGCTCACCTACGACTCGACTGAGTTCCGACCGCCGGCGACCGCCAGCGTCGCGTGCACACTGGAAGCGGATCTGCCGTCCCGGCTCGAGGTGTTCTGCACCGACGGCTCGATCAGGCTCGACAACTTCCTGCTGCCGTCCGAGATGACCGTGATCCGCGGCACCGGCGATGACAAGGAGGAAGAGACGCTGGTGACCCAGTGGCCAGGAGGCGGCTACACCTTCGAGATCGGCGAGGTGAACCGCTGCCTGCGAGCCGGTGAGCTGGAGTCTCCCCTGGTTCCGTGGCGGGACACCCTGGCGGTGGCGCGAACCCTCGACCGGTGGCTGCTGTCGGTCTTCCCGCCGCTCGATCCCGAGCTCAGGGACTGAGGCCAGCAGTCACCGCCCGCCTCCGGTAGCGTTGGCGGGCACCCTGCTGGCGTGGCGCAATTGGTAGCGCACCTGTCTTGTAAACAGGCGGTTAGGGGTTCGAGTCCCCTCGCCAGCTCTCCTAGTCAGAGGCTACTTAGCCTAGTCAACGGCACTTTCACCCAGTGGTCTCAAGTCGTATCTACTGGCTTCGAGTGGTGGATTATGTGTGTCAAAGTGTGTCATTCAACCCCGTTTCGGACCCTGGTGTTGCCCGGACCGAGGGGTTCAACCGGATCATCAAGCAGACCAAGAGGGTCGGCTGCGGCTTCCGGAACATGATCAACTACCAACGCCGTATCCTGACCCACATCGCGGTCACCAGACCACGATGGTCAACAGCATGAACGGGCACACCCCGCTCAAACTCGTAGAGCCCCGTTGCCAGCCGCCAAGGGGTCCGTCATGAGGGGCAAGCGTGTAGCCAGGTCCCGACTGCTACACCAGTGACAGAAGGATCTCAGCCGTCGCCTGCGGTGCGTTGATCGGCGCCAGATGGTTTTTCGCCAGTTCGCGGTACTGCCAGCCCGGAGTTGACCGGACTCGGGCCTCGGTGGGGTTCCCGACGCCGGCCGCGTCCTCCGTGCACCGAACGAAGATGCGGGGGACGGCCGTAGCCGCCGAGTTTCGGAGCCTGATCGGCTGGGTGTAAGTCGCGATTGGCTGGGGGACGAGGTTGGCGAACACCCACTCGCGGTCAGCGCGATCCGGCAGCAGCGATTCGATCCACTCCACGTAAGGTTCCACGACGAGGTAGCCGGGCATACCGGCGGCCTCCGCAGCTGCACGGTCGCTGGCGCGAGCCTCGTCGGAGGAGAGCTCGGCGTCGTAGCTGTTCTCACCGTCGACTGGGACGCTCGCATCGAGGTAGACCAGCCTCGCCAGCCGCTCCGGCACCCGGTCCGCCACCCCCGTGATGATCATCCCGCCATAACTCCAGCCGACCAGCGTGACTGCGGTCAACGCCTCCCATTTGAGTGCGTTGACGACGTCGGTGATGTGCATGTCGAGGTCCACAGCCGGCCCAGCGAGGTGGACGCGATCGCCGAGTCCGGTCCCGGTCGTGGCATAGACGTCGTGGCCAGCCGCCCGTAGCGAGGGAATGATCTTTCTCCAGATCCAGCCACCGGCCCAGGCACCGTGCACAAGTACGAACGTAGCCATCGAACGTTCCTTCCTCCGAATGATCGATTGTCTCGCGGTTCAGAAATTTCGCGCACGATGATATTCCCGACGTCGAGCCATCCTCCGGACTTCGCGGTCGGTCTGACGGGTCGTCGGAACTGTGAGTGACGCTTAACTCCGCCGGTGGCTATAACCTGTTCGGCTGTCTGCCTACCGCAGGGCATCGCGTCCAAATCTCAAGCAAGACTTCAATCTGGCTTGATGTTGTTGTTGATGCGGAACAGATTGTCGGGGTCGTACTGTTTTTTGATTGCTCGCAACCGGTCGAGATTGCCACCGAACTGCTGTTGAAGGACCCGCTCATCCGTTCCGTCGTCACCGGAAAAGTTCAAGTACGCCCCGCCCGCGCCGTTGAGCTGACGCGCCGCCTCGATCGTGGCGCGAACCCACTCGCGCACCTCATCGAACTTGGCGGGGTCGTGTGTCCCTCCGTCGAAACTCACCATAAAGGGGGCGCTGCGGTCGCCGAATGCCGTGTCCTCGGCAGCGACGGCTGCGGTGGCACCACCCATGGTCAGGGCGCCGACGGCAACGCTTGGGTCAGGCCGAGCCATGGCCCGCTGATGGATGAACTCCAGCGCGTCATCGGTCAACTCGTCGAGATACATCGATTTCCAATAGGAGTGGTGGCTCGCCAAGAACGCATCGAAACCGGCCTGAAACGCCCGGTAGGTCGGTATGTGGTCGGTCATGTCGAACAGCGGGTTCCCCAGGTGGCGGAACTCGTCGATGATCCCCTGTCCTTCCTTCTTGTCGCCGGCGTAGAGGGCGGCGATGATGAACACGTCCTTGCCCTGGACTGGCGGCGGCAGTGCGTCGCTGGCCGGCAGTGACCAGTACAGGGCACGCGTGGTGACCTCGTCGCCAGCGCGAAGGGCGAGGTCGCGCCACTGCGGCATCAGCTCGGCACCGGCCGCTGCGTCGTGGAAGACCGCGGCGAGGGCGACGTCCGGCCCGACCTCATGGGCGTCGAAGGTGAAGTCGACCACGACGCCGAAGTTCCCACCGCCACCCCCGATCGCCCAGAACAAGTCCGGGTTGACCTTCTCGCTGGCGGTGACGAGTTCGCCCGACGCCAGCACCACCTGGGCGGACAGGAGGTTGTCGCAGGCCAGGCCCCACTTGCGATGGAGCCAGCCGATGCCCCCGCCGAGCGTCAGACCGGCGACGCCGGTAGTCGAGACCACGCCGCCCGGGACGGCCAGGCCGAACACTTGGGTCTCCCGGTCGACCTGTCCCCAGGTCGCGCCTCCTTGGACGCGCACGGTCTTGTTGGCCGGATCGACCCAGACGCCGTTCATGTCGCGGAGGTCGAGCACCAGCCCGCCATCGACCGTGCCATGACCGGCGACGTGGTGCCCACCGGCTCGGATAGCGAGCAGCATTCCGTGCTCCCGAGCCAGGTTCACACCGTCGATGACGTCGGCTTCGCCCGAGCAGCGGATGATGAGACCTGGCCTGCGATCGATCGCGAGATTCTCGACGACCCGTATCTGGTCGTACGACGGATCGTCGGGTCCGACGACCGGCCCACGGAACAGCATGCCCAGCTCGACGAGTTGCTCGTCGCTGAAGTCGACCGTTCCGCCGGGAACGGTTGTTAGTGAAGCGGCCATGATGACCCATTCCTCCGATGTGCCGGCCGAGTTGATCCGGCGATGCGCTTGTGCCTGTACCTGGTCGAGGCCAATTGGTGAGGCATTCGAATGGGGCGGCAGGACGGTCAGGAGTCATGGACTCAAGTCGGTGAGTCCGACCACCACCGGCGTCCCAGCCCTACGCCAGCGCAGGGCCGTCCAGTCGTCGTGGGTAATATCGCGAGCGTCAGAGTCGCACCGGGCAGTCGTGACCGCCGCATTTCGCCTCCCCCCGGTGGCGCGAATCCCGACCAATATTCCACTCTCCTCACACCTCGGACTGCCGTCAAGGTCTGGGTGCCCTGGCTATGCGGACTGTTCCGGTTCCTGTGACTGCACGGCAAAGTAGTGGTGTACTTGCACAAAGCCCTATCCGGTTGCCGACGTCCTTGACAGCGACCTCGGTTTCCTCGTCGGCTCACTCACTGTGCTCGCTCGCTCAGGTGGGCACAGAGGGGGCATGTTACGCAGAAGCGCCGCGAACCGACACGAGATCTCGCAAGAACCGAGCGGGTCTTCCTCAACCTGTTGACCAGGTCAAACGCCGGCTTGCACTCCTTCCGTCGGATCAGCCTGCCGACCACCGACGAAGCCTTTCAAGGCGGCAGCACAGCCTTCATGTACTCGCTAGGACGCAATAAACGTCTCAGTCGCAGCCAACACCATCGCCGTCTCGGTCCAGGTCATAGGGATCAGATCCGGTCACGCGCACCGACCCGTACACGTACTCGGGCCCATTACCGGAGCCGCCGGAACAGTCGTAGTCAGACGCGTAGGGGAGGCACGGCGAGTACCCAGGTGTGCAGTCGTCGGCAGCTTCTTCCTCTGCTCTCGCCTTAGTTGCCTTGGCCTTCGCCGCCTTGGCCTTCGCCGCCTTGGCCTTGGCCGCCTTGGCCTTGGCTGCCTTGACCTTGGCCGCCTTCGCCGCCTTGACCTTCGCCGCCTTGACCTTCGCCGCCTTGACCTTGGCCGCTTTCGCCTTCGCCTTCGCCTTCGCCTTCGCCGCCTGCGCGGCTGCTGCCCTCTCCTGCGCTGCCTGCGCGGCCGCCGCTTCCGCACTCGCGGAGGCGCTCGCTTTGGCCCTGTCCGGCGACACCTGAGAGGGCGTCGGCCGAGCCGCTTCGGTCGAGCTTGGCGAGGGCGTGACTGTTTGCTCTGTCTCGACGCTGGCGATCGTCGCGGGCTCACTCACCGCCGCACCGACCGCGCCCAGCCCGATGAGGCCAACCATCAGCGCCAACGGTGTAGCCAACAGGGTTGTTGCGACCTTGTGCCGCGCTACCCAACTCCGCTTGGGCTCCTCCTGCCAGAACTGCCAGCCGTAAGGAGCTGGCCCCCAGCCTGGATCAGGACGCCACCCAGCGGGCGGCTGCCACCCCGGAGGAGATGCTGGCCAATTCGGGGGCGGGACAAAGCGCTTGGTCACGGAAACACTCCTCGGTGAGGACTACACCCCCGGCGGTTTACGGAGTAAGTAGACGACCCGAAAGATACGTAGCCAGCAGCACCCTCGTGCCTAGTACGGCCAACCGTTACCAAACCGAGGCGCCCGGCCCTGGTCAGCACCAAAGGCGAGACTGCTTGACAGCAGCCCTGACAGCAACGGGCCACTCACTCGACCGACGTCGCCAGCCAGTGACAGCCCCAATTCAGGCTCCTGCGAACGCGGCAGGACGGTCCGCACGCACCTTGTAAACAGGCGGTTGTCGGTTCGAGTCCGACCGTCAGCTCCACTCTCTGAACCTCGCGTGCCTCCGTCAGCCCAGTGGGTGATCCGACGGGGTCACGGCTGAAGCGGTCGGACCGACTTCCGGTACTGCACCGGCATCGCCACCCGACGAAGGGCCGAACCCTCGCCGGCAGGGTCCAGCAGCATGGCCATGGCTTCGCGACCCATCTGCTCGTACGGGATCCGGGCCGTGGTGAGCTGCGGTCGGAGATAGCTGGCGATCTCCTCGTCGTCGAAGGAGACGATCGAGAGGTCGTCCGGAATCCTCTGACCGCGTTCCTGCAACGCCTGGTAGGCGCCGAACGCGAGACGGTCGTTCAGGCAGATCAGAGCCGTCAGGTCGGGGTGGTCGTCCAGGAGCTGGTGCGTCATCCGATGACCCGTCTGCGGCTCCCACTCCAGGCCGGCCGCGACTCCGACCACGGGGACACCGGTCCGGGCGAGGACCGCGCCGACACCGGCCATCCGATCGCCGATGGTCGCCGACACTCGTGGGTCGACCGGACCCAGTGAGGTCGTGCCGATCAGACCGATCCGCCGGTGCCCTGCGGCAACCAGGGTCTCGGCGATCTCCGAGCCGGCGCAGAACTCGGCGGGCAGAACGCCCGGGTGGTCGGCCGAGCTGATGCCGTTGAGGATCACCACCGGCAGGTCCGCCGGGATCTCCGGCACATCGATCTGCCGGGCTCCCATCAGCGCGAAGATCAGGCCGTCAGGTCGCTGATCGAGCATCGTCTGGATGGCCCGGTCGCGCCGAGAACGGTCGATCCCGGTCTCGGCGATCAGCACCGTGTGCTCGCGCTGCTGGGCAGCGTCGAGGGCGCCACGGATCATGGCGGAGGCGTACCGGGTGATCGTGACCTCGTCGGAGATGAACCCGACGATCTGACTCGTGCCCTTGCGCAGGGTGCGGGCCGCGGGGTTGGGCCGGTAGTCCAGTGCGGCGGCGGCGGCCCGCACCCGGTCCGCCACATCCTCGGAGAGCCTGGTGTTGGGTCGGTCGTTGAGCACCAGACTGACCGCGGTCTTCGACACCCCGGCCCGCTCGGCGACGTCGGCCATGGTCACGCGCTTGGTCATGCCCGCCCCTTCCGTCGCGTGCGCGACAGCGTAGCCGCGACAGGCTCGGTGCCCCAGCCGCCGGAACCGGAGGTCGGCCCATCGGCATCGAGCCGACGTCCGACCCCTGGCAGACGCCCCCAGCGTCGGACCTCGGCGGCTACGAGCCCCCGTTGAGCAGCGTGACGAGCTGCTCGGAGAAGCTCTTGGCGGTCAGGGTCTCGAGGGAGTCCCCGAGCAGCAGCTGGTTGACCTTCAACGGCAGAGCGGTGGCCACCTGCGGGTCGGAGTAGATCGCCTTGGGCGTCCCCCAGCCCGCCTTCGCGAGGTCGTTGAACCAGCCGCCGTGCGCCGGGTCGTTCCCCTCCGTCGCGATGTCCTCCAGACCGGCGAGGGTCGGGAGCGCGTTGCCGCCGCCGGAGAGGCGGTACTTCTGGCCGTCGGTGTTGGTGTAGTCGCTGACGAAGGCCAGCGCGGCGTCGACGTTCTTGGCTTTCGCGTTGACGGCGATCGAGGAGGTGCCGACCGGCACGCTCGGGATCGACTTGCCGTCTTCGGAGGGGAGCACCACGAGGTCGTACTTGATCTTGCCGTTGAGCTTCTTGAGGTTGGGCAGCACCCACCGGCCGTAGGACATGGTGGCGAGCTGTCCGGCGTAGAAGAGCGCGTCCACGCCCTGGCCCTTGGGCAGCGAGCCGCCGTACCTCATGTTGCCGTTCTGGAGCTGCTCGATCATCCACGCGATGGTCGCCTGGGCCTTGGGATCGGTGTCGAAGACCGCCTTGCCCTCCTCGTCGAACATGGTGCCGCCCTGGGCGGTGACCCAGCCCATCCAGAAGCCCCACCAACCGCTCTCCAGAACGTTGCCGTACTGCCCGGTCGCGGACTTGACCTTGGTCAGCAGATCGGTGAAGGCGTCCAGCGTCCAGGTGCCGGCTTCCTGCTGGGCGGCGGGATCCTCGACGCCGGCCTTGGCGAGGATGTCCTGGTTGAACCACAGCGCGATCGGGTTGCAGTCGTTGGGCAGCCCGTAGATCTTGCCGTCCTCGCCCTTCATCCACTTCGTCAGACCCGCATAGTGGTCGGTGAACTTCACGGTCGCCTTGTCGGAGGCGAGGAAGTCGTCGAGGGCCATGACGTTGTTCGACGTGATCAGCTTGCTCATCTGGTCATCGCCGGCGTAGAAGGCGTCCGGTGCCGACCCGCCGGCCAGCTGGGTGAGCAGCTTCGACAGGTAGTCGCCGGTCACCGGCTGGAACTTGGCCTGGACGCCGGTCTTCTCGGCCCACTGCTTGGTGTAGTCCCGGAACCTGGCCGCTTCCCCGGGGTTGGCCCAGGCGCTCCAGGTCATCGATCCGGACGGTGCACCGCCGCTCTCGCCGCCGGCCGGGCCGGAACCCGAACCGCCGCCGCAACCGGCGAGCAGGGAACCCCCGGCGACGGCAGCGGTGCCGAGAGCCGTGGTGGTGAGAAAACGCCGACGGGACAACCGTCGGACCGCGTCGTACGCCAGGTCTGCCATGGGGGCTCCTCCTCGAGCACATCGTTCAGCACCCCGCGGTGCTAAATCGATTTAACAAGCGGAGGCTAACACCCCGCCGCCTCACCTGGCAAGAGGTGCTAAACGGATTCAACGAGGGGCTATGTGAGTCAGAAACCGACCAGATGGTCAGCATCTCGAGAGAAGTTTGACCCCCGGCCGCCGGTCCTGTGCGGTCGAGGGGTCAGGGGCGCGTGCGCGAACGCGTCAGCGAAGCTCTGAGGCGACCGGGCAGCGGAACGAGTCCCGGGCCGACAGGCCGACGCGGTTGAGATAGGTGATCACGATGCCCCACGCCGCCAGCAGGTTGTTCTCGGCGTAGTCCACCTCGTGCCTCTGGCAGTGCTCCAGCACCATCCGGCGGGCGATGGCCAGGTGCGGCCGGGGCATGCTCGGGAACAGGTGGTGCTCGATCTGGTAGTTGAGGCCGCCCATCAGCGCCGTGGCCCACCAGCCGCCGGATACGTTGCGCGAGGTGAGGACCTGCTTGCTGAAGAAGTCCAGCTTCACGTCGCGACCGATGATCGGCATGCCGATGTGGTTCGGCGCGAACGAAGCGCCCATGTAGAGACCGAACACCGCGACCTGGAGACCGACGAAGGCGAAGGCCATGCCCAACGGCAGCACCAGGAACACCGCGGTCAGGTAGATGGCGAGCCGAAGCACCAGCACGGTGAGCTCGAGCCGACGACCCGCCACGTTGCGGTTCTCCCACAGGCTCTGCACGGACTTGAGGTGCAGGTTGATGCCTTCCAGCAGGAGCAGCGGGAAGAAGAACAGACCCTGCCGCCGGGTGAACCAGGCCTTGAAACCGCGCCGGGTCGCCGCACTCTCCTCCTCGAAGGAGAAGGTGTCGATCTCGATGTCGGGGTCCTTGCCCATCTTGTTCGGGTTCCCGTGGTGACGCGTGTGCTTGTTCATCCACCACGAGTAGCTCATCCCGACGCAGACGACCGCCAGGAACCAGCCGAGTCGGTCGTTCGCGGGTCCCGAGCTCAGCACCTGTCGGTGCGAGGCCTCGTGCCCGACGAAGGCCAGCTGGGTGAGCAGGACTCCGAGCGCCGCGGCCATCAGCAGCTGGAGCCAAGAGTCGTCGAGCAGGATGACGCCGGTGACGACGCCGCCGAGAGCGAGTCCGAGACCGACCAGGAGCACGCCGTAGAACCACCGGGTCCGCGACAGCAGTCCCTTGTCGCGGACAGCCTGAGCCAGAGCGGTGTAGGACTGCGTCACCGGGTTGGGTTTGCGTACCCGCGCGGTGGGTGCCAGGACGGTCATCGTGCGGTCCGATCGGTCAGGGCCCCAGGGGACCGCTCGACTTCCCAGCCGCTTGACGAGGCAGCGCACCGGAGTGATCCGACGTCATGCCCCTGACGATGCTTTGAGACTACCCGTTCGGAGCCATAACCTACGCCACCGTAGGTAAGATTCTCCGGCACCTCGCCAGGGCCGACGGTGGCCGTTCCGGTCAGGGAACGATGATCAGCTTTCCGCGCACGTGACCTGCCTGGCTCAGTGCGAACGCCGACGCCACCTCGTCCAGCCCGAAGGTCTGCGCCACCTCGACAGTCAGCTTGCCGTCGTCGGCCAGCGCGGCCAGCCGCGCAGACTCGGCACCGTCGGGCCGCACCCAGATCCAGCGACCACCGTGCGCGATCACCCCCGGATCGGCGATCGACGCCTGGCGGCCACCGTCGGCGATCACCGCCAGACTCGTCTCCAGCTGCCCGCCCACGAAGTCGGCGACCGCGTCGACGCCTGCGGGCGCGAGAGCCCGGACGCGCTCGACGACGCCGTCGCCGTACGCGACCGGCTCGGCACCCAGCTCCCGCAGGAAGGCGTGGTTGCTCTCGGACGCGGTGCCGATCACGCGCGCTCCTCGCGCCACCGCGATCTGCACCCCGAAGCTGCCGACCCCGCCGGCCGCGGCGTGGATGAGCACGGTGTCGCCCGCGGACACGTCGAGAGCGTCGAGCGTCCGCAGGGCGGTACCGCCGGCGAGCGGCAGCCCAGCCGCCTGCTCGAAGCTCAGGGACGCCGGCTTGCGGGCCACCGCGACAGCCGGTACGGCGACCAGCTCGGCGAAGGTGCCCGCACCGACGGTGTCCTTGCGGGCGTACGCGATCACCTCGTCACCGACCGCGAACTCCGGGGTGTCCGGGCCGACGGCTACGACGATCCCGGCCACGTCCCAGCCCGGGATCACCGGGAACACCGCCTCCATCAGACCGTCGAGGCCGCCCGTCATCACCTTCCAGTCCACCGGGTTGACCGCGGCCGCCTTGACCTCGATCAACACCGCGCTCGGCGCGAGCCGGGGATCGGGCCGCTCCTCCACTCTCAAGGTGGCGAGATCGGTGCTGTAGGCGGGATAGGTGACGGCGCGCATCGGGGAATCGACTCCTGGATCGGTGACTGGTTGCCTCCGAGCCAGCATCGGATGCCGCACCTGTATTCCGCCCGACAACCACTACCCCGACAGGTCCGCGACCAATCAACCCGCTGGTCCGCTGGCTGCTGAGTCCTTGGTCACGAACGGGTGCCAGGATTTGGGATCCGGCCGTGGCCCATGCCTAGCCTGGTGTATGACCCGGACCCCACGCCACTTGGCCGTCTGCCTGCTGGCACTCCCGCTGGCCCTGGTCGCCGCCTGCGGTGCCGACCAGCCGACGCCCACCACCCAGCAGACGCCTGCTGCCCCCGTTCAGGTGAAGGGGACGGTGGTGAGCACCGCCGTCTCCAGCAACGAGGCGCAGGTCGCCGTACCGGAACCCGTAGCCGCCTCCTGGACCGCACTCGGCCAGAAGGGCTCCGGCCTGGAGTGGGTGGCAGTGTCCGGCGATGGCAAGGCCAAGACCTCCGACGTCGACCTGGCCACCGATCCCGCGGCCGGGGCCACCACCGTGTCCGCCGGTATCAACGCCGACGCGGCCCAGGCCGACGGTCGCTCGGTCCTCGCCGGACTGGATGCGATCACCTCCCCGGCCAAGTCGCCCGTCTGGGTGTTCTCGCCCCTGCTGGACACCGAGGAGCCTGTCGACTTCCGCGAGCTCGCCTTCGACGAGTCACCCACCTCGGTGATCAAGGCCGTCAAGAAGGCCGACGCACTCCCCGACCTGGCGGGTCGCGACGTGACCTTCGTGGTCACCCCGGTCGCCGGTGAGCAGGCCAAGCTGTCCAAGCTCCAGATCGGCTACCAGCGGGCGATCTGGGACGGCCTCGCCCAGGCCGCCGGCGCCAAGAAGGTGACCTTCTACGACGGCACCGGTACGACGCCCGGCACCGGCACGATCACCGCGATCCCGGTCCCCGATCCCAACGACGACTTCGCCTCCGCGGACCAGGGCAAGACCCGCACGTGCACGCTCCCGTCCCCGGCGCTCTTCGTCGCCGACCAGCCCGCCCTGATCGACAAGAAGGCCACGCTCAAGGCGCTGAAGAAGTGCATCGGCGACCTCGACTCGGGCACCAAGATCACCGTCGAGGGCCACACCGCCGGATCCAGTGGCGCCAACAACGACTTCGCCAAGACCCTGTCGACGCAGCGGGCGACCGAGGTGGCCGCATTGTTGAAGGAGCTCGACGTGCCCGCCAAGAACATCGTCGAGGTCGTCGGCTACGGCAGCTCGAAGCCGATCGTCAAGCCCGGCACCGATCCGAAGAACCGCGCGGTGGTCGTCACGTTCTCCACCACCGAGTGAGCCCACCCCACGGGAGTGCCTCGTCCTTCGGTCTGCCTAGGCTGAGGCATGGTCGACCGGTTGCTCCCCTCTGGTGCGGCCGAGTCCTGGCTCGAGCACGGCGACGGCCGGATCCGCGTGCTCCGCGGCGGTCCTACCCGACGTGATGACCAGATCGACGCGCTGCCGGTCCTGCTGATCCACGGCGGCGGCTACGACAACGCGGCGATCTCCTGGGCCAAGGTCTTCGGACCGCTCGCGTCCGACCGTCAGGTGATCGCTCCCGACCTGCCGGGATTCGGCTACACCGAAGGGATCCCGGTCACCGGGCAGGTCGGTGACCTGGCCGACCTGGTGATCACCGTCGCCCGGTCGTACGGTCTCCGTCGGCTCGTCGTGGCCGGCATCTCGATGGGCGGGGACATCGCGATGCACGTCGCCCTGCGCCACCCCGAGGCGGTCGCCGGCCTCGTGCTCGTCGCGCCCGGAGGACTCACCGGGCGGCTCAAGAACGCGCCGACCCAGCTCGGTGCCTGGTTGGCAGCGCAGCTGCCTGACCCACTGCTCTACGGTCTGGGCCGCTTCGCCGGCCGGTTCAGCGACAGCTACCTGTCGAGGATGGTGCACGACCCGTCGACCATCGACGCGGAGATCCGGGCCGAGTTCGCGCGCGAAGCCCGTAGGCCCGGCTCCGGCGTGGGCTACGGCCGCTACAACCAGGCCACGCTCGGCCCACGCGGGATGCGCAACAACCTGCTGCCGGACG
The DNA here is from genome assembly GCA_963696135.1 of uncultured Actinomycetota bacterium. GTDB lineage: Bacteria > Actinomycetota > Actinomycetes > Propionibacteriales > Propionibacteriaceae > Microlunatus. Next base: position 169,068 of record CAVOJH010000021.1, on the reverse strand, counting down.
CGTTCCGGATCGCCGCGCCGACCCTGTTCCTGCACGGTGAGGACGATCCCCTCGTCGACCCCGGCGGCTCGGGGGCCGCGGTCGCGGCAATGCCGCACGCCGAGCTGGTCCTGGTCGGGCGCTGCGGTCACTGGCTGCCGATCGAGGCACCCGAGATCTTCCTCAGCGAGGTGACCGCCTTCCTGCAGCGGCTGGGCTGACCGGGGCCGTCTGCTGATCGGGGCGCCTCCACTGAGTGGGGTGGGTCCGGCGGCAACCAGGGACGTCACCGGTTTGTCCACCACTGTTCGACGGCGACAATTGATTCCATGCGCACGTTGCTCAACATCATCTGGTTCATCTTCAGCGGTCTCTGGCTCTGGCTCGCGTACGCGCTGGCGGGGTTGATCTGCTGCGTGCTGATCGTGACCATCCCGTGGGGCATCGCTTCGTTCCGGCTGGCCAACTACGCCGCCTGGCCTTTCGGTCGCGAGGTCGTGCAGAAGCCGACCTCTGGTGTCTTCTCGCTGCTCGGCAACGTGATCTGGATCATCGTCGCCGGCTGGTGGATTGCCCTGACCCACATCGCCACCGGCATCGCCTTGTGCATCACGATCATCGGCATCCCGATGGCAATCGCGAACTTCAAGCTCATCCCGGTGGCCCTGATGCCCCTGGGCAAGGAGATCGTCACCCGGCGCTACTGAGCCGGAGCCCTGCTACCCAGACGTCACCCGAGTGTCGCCCCGCCGTAACGGCGTGTCGACACCATGGGACACAGACGACGTCATCGAGACTGAGGTCAGCGTCACCGATGCCCTGCCGGGTATGAGCCGGCAGGGCTTTTCGTTGCCCGCACCTCGCGCTTCCCCTCCGGCTTGGAGTAGACAGTTCCCTATGGCCGTCAGCGCGTTCGACCTGTTCAGCATCGGCATCGGCCCGTCCAGCTCCCACACTGTCGGCCCGATGCGGGCCGCCCGTCGGTTCGTCGAGCGGCTGGACGCCGACCAGCTCCTCGACCGCACCGTCCGGGTCAAGGCCCAGCTGTTCGGCTCCCTCGGCGCCACCGGACACGGTCACGGCAGCGACAGGGCGGTGCTCTGGGGTCTGGAGGGCGAGGACCCGGAGACCGTCGACACCCGCCTCGGTCCCTTCCGGATCGCCGAGATCGCCGAGAGTGCCCGGATCCGCCTCAACGGCACCCACCAGATCGACATCCACCTCGACAACGACGTGATCCTGCACCGGCGGCTGCGGTTGCCCTACCACCCGAACGGCATGACCTTCGCCGCGTACGACAGCGCCGGCGACCTGGTGCGGGAGTCGACGTACTACTCGATCGGCGGCGGGTTCATCGTGGCGGCCGACGCCGAGGGCCACCCGGTCCTCGTCCCCGATCCGACCCCGGTGCCGTACGACTTCCGTACCGGCGACGAGCTCCTCGCCCACTGCGCCGCCACCGGCCTGCGGATCAGCGACGTGATGCTCGCCAACGAGTGCGCCCGACGACCCGAAGCCGAGGTCCGGGCGGGGTTGCTGCGGATCTGGTCGGTGATGGCCGAGTGCGTCCGCAACGGCTGCGGCACGGTCGGGGTGCTGCCGGGCGGACTGAAGGTCAGGCGGCGCGCCAGCGGCCTCTACGCCAGGCTGAGCACCAGCGAGCAGATGGACCCGCTCCAGGTGCGCGAGCTGAGCGACCCGATGCAGGCCGTCGACTGGGTCACCGTGTGGGCCCTGGCGGTGAACGAGGAGAACGCCTCCGGTGGTCGGGTCGTCACCGCACCGACCAACGGGGCGGCCGGCATCATCCCGGCGGTGCTGCACTACGCCGTACGGTTCGTGGCCGGAGTCGACGACGACGCCATCGTGCGCTTCCTGCTGGTGGCCGCGGCGATCGGCTCGATCTACCAGCAGACCGCGTCCATCTCCGGGGCCGAGGTCGGCTGCCAGGGTGAGGTCGGCAGCGCCTGCTCGATGGCGGCCGGGGCGTTGGCCGAAGTGATCGGGGGCACCCCCGAGCAGGTCGAGAACGCCGCCGAGATCGGCATGGAGCACCACCTCGGACTGACCTGCGACCCGGTCGGTGGACTCGTCCAGATCCCTTGCATCGAAAGGAACGCGATCGGCTCGGTCAAGGCGATCACGGCCGCGCGGCTGGCCCTGCACGGCGACGGCCGGCACACCGTGAGCCTGGACAAGGTGATCAAGACGATGATGGAGACGGGCGCCGACATGAAGATCAAGTACAAGGAGACCTCGCGCGGCGGTCTGGCCGTCAACATCGTGGAGTGCTGACCGGGGGTGGGTGAGCGACCGGCGAGCGTGTCCACAGTCATCGCGGCGTAACCCAGCCGCCGGCACCCCGTGGAAGCATGGTCGCCATGCAGCGCACCGTCTCCGCCTCGATCGATCTCGCCCTCTCCGGACCCGTCCGGCTCATCTACAGCGTCGCCGTCGCCCAGGGGGCACCGATCTCCTCGGAGAGCCTGGAGATCACCGTGGACGGCACCGCCGTCGAGCCGACCGAGATCATCGACGCCCACGGCACCCGGCTGCACTCGGTGTTCGCCCAGGGTGCGAACGCGTCCATGCGCTACCGGGCCGTCGTCGACGGCGTCGCGGACGAGCCCGCGGTGGTCGACACCGACGAGATCGTGTACCTGCGGCCCAGCCGCTACTGCGAGTCCGACACGCTCGCCCCGACGGCGGCCAGTGAGTTCGCCGGGCTCAGCGGCCTCAACCTGCTGAATGCCGTGATCGACTGGGTCAACCGGCAGCTCACCTACGTCTCCGGGTCCAGCCTGCCGACCGACGGAGCGGTCCGTACGCTGCTCGGTCGTCAGGGCGTGTGCCGTGATTTCGCTCACCTCTCCGTCGCGCTGCTGCGCTCCCTGAACGTGCCGGCCCGCCTCGCCGCGGTGTACGCCCCCGGCCTCAGCCCGATGGAGTTCCACGCCGTGGCCGAGGCTCTGGTCGACGGTCAGTGGTGGGTCGTCGACGCCACCGAGCTGGCCCCGCGGCAGAGTCTGTTGCGCGTAGCCACCGGCCGGGACGCTGCCGACACAGCGTTTCTGACCAACTTCGGCGCCAACACCACGCTGACGGGTCTGGAGGTCACCGCGGTGGTCGACCGCTTCGAGCTGGACAACACCCAGCTGTTGACCCAGCTGCGCTGAGGTCGCCCGCACCGGCCCCGGATGGTCACTGACACGCATCAGCGTGGCGAGGTTCACAGGTCGTTCCGAGGGCAGAGCTGGTTACCCGTGGGATCCTGGAGTGGTTATTTCCACTACGGATCGTCGGGCACGTACCTGCCCGTGGAAAGGAAGTGTGGCGTGGCCACAGTCAGTTTCTCCGACGCTACTCGCGTCTACCCCGGAGCGGATCATCCCTCCGTCGACAAGCTCAACCTCGACATCGGCGACGGCGAGTTCATGGTCCTCGTCGGACCCTCGGGTTGCGGGAAGTCCACCTCGCTGCGGATGCTCGCAGGCCTGGAGGAGATCAACGCCGGCAGCATCTTCATCGGTGACCGTGACGTCACCGACCTGCCGCCGAAGGACCGCGACATCGCGATGGTGTTCCAGAACTACGCCCTGTACCCGCACATGACCGTGGGCGACAACATGGGCTTCGCGTTGAAGATGGCCGGTGTGCCGAAGTCGGAGCGGCAGCAGCGGGTGCAGGAAGCGGCGCACCTGCTGGGCCTGGAGGACTTCTTGAACCGCAAGCCGAAGGCCCTCTCGGGTGGTCAGCGGCAGCGGGTCGCGATGGGCCGGGCGATCGTGCGGTCCCCGCAGGTGTTCTTGATGGACGAGCCGTTGTCGAACCTGGACGCGAAGCTGCGGGTCTCGACTCGTACCCAGATCGCGGCGTTGCAGACCCGGCTCGGGGTCACCACGGTGTATGTGACCCACGACCAGGTCGAGGCCATGACCATGGGCGACCGGGTCGCGGTGATGAAGGACGGTGTGCTGCAGCAGTGCGACACCCCCTTGAGCCTCTATGACCGGCCGAAGAACCTGTTCGTGGCCGGCTTCATCGGCTCCCCGGCCATGAACCTGATCGAGGGCAAGGTCACCGAAGCTGGCGTCGGCATCGGCGACTTCACGGTGCCGGTCCCTCGTGAGGTGCTGGCCAAGGCCGACGGCGAGAACTCTCTGGTGCTGGGTATCCGGCCGGAGAACTTCAACCTCAGTGACTCCGGTGACGGCATCGGCATCGACGTCGCCGTCGTCGAGGAGCTCGGCGCGGACGCCTACCTCTACGGCACCCTGGCCGGTCTCCCCGAGGACGAGCTGGTGACTGCCCAGCAGATCACCGGCCGGATCTCGTCCCGGACACCACCGCAGCGTGGCTCGTCGGTCCGACTCGGTATCGACGCGTCCCGCGTGCACGTGTTCTCGCCGACGTCCGGAGCTCGCCTGTCCGCCTGAGGTGACGGCGAACCCGCGCAGCTGGTCGATCGACTGACGAGCCCTCCGCTTCGGCGGAGGGCTCGTTCGTCGTCCGGGGGACGTGGGTCCGCTCACACCGGCCGGGACCTCAGCACGCGCGGTGCCATCCGACCGCCGTCGATGCGAGGATGGCGAGGTGCCGAGGTTCTTGTCAGCGCAGCCGGATGCCCGTCTGATCACCCTGCCCTGGGACACCCCGCTCGCGGAGTGGCCCGCGGAGAAGCTGGTGGCGCTCCCCCGCGGCATCTCCCGGCACGTCGTCCGGTTCGTCCGGGTCGGCCAGGAGGTGTACGCGGTCAAGGAGGTGCTGGAGCACCTGGCGGTGCACGAGTACCGGCTGCTGCGTGACCTGACCCGGATCGACATCCCGTCGGTCGAGGCGAACGGGGTGGTGCTCAACCGCTTCGACACCAACGGCGAGCCGCTCGACCCGGCCCTGATCACCAAGCACCTGCAGTTCTCGCTGCCGTACCGCTCGCTGTTCTCCCGTGGGGTCCGCCAGGACACGGTCAACCGCCTGCTGGACGCCATGGTCGTGCTGCTGGCCCGACTGCACCTGAGCGGGTTCCTGTGGGGCGACGTGTCGCTGTCCAACACCCTGTTCCGGCGCGACGCGGGAGCGTTCGCCGCCTACCTGGTCGACGCCGAGACCGGTGAGCTGCACGACGAGCTCAGCGACGGACAGCGCGAGCACGATCTCACCATCGCCCGCACCAACCTGTTCGGCGAGTTCTGCGATCTCGAGGCCGGAGGACTGCTCGACGCGTCCCTCGACCCGCTCCAGCTGGTGGAGGCCATCGAGAACCGCTATCGCGAGCTGTGGGGCGAGCTCACCGGCGTGGAGGAGTTCGACGGCAGCGAGATGCACCGGATCGAGTCCCGGGTCCGCCGGCTCAACGCCCTCGGCTTCGACGTGGCCGAGCTGGACATCACCACCGACTTCGCCGGCTCGACCATCCGGATCCAGCCGAAGGTCGTCGACGCGGGTCACCACTCCCGTCGGCTGCTCCGGCTGACCGGTCTGGACACCGAGGAGAACCAGGCGCGTCGGCTGCTCAACGACCTGGACTACTACCGGGCCCGCACCGACCAGCAGAACGCCGACGAGGCGATCGTCGCCCACCAGTGGCTGACCGAGCGGTTCGAGCCGGTGGTCAACTCCGTGCCCCACGAGATGCGCGGCAAGCTGGAGCCGGCCGAGCTCTACCACGAGGTGCTGGAGCACCGCTGGTACCTGAGCGAGCGCGCCGGTCAGGAGGTCGACGCGTACGACGCCGCCCAGTCCTACATCTCCTCGGTGCTGCACCGGCTGCCCGACGAGGCGGTGGCCGTCAGCACCGAGGAGACCCTGGTCGGGTTGGCCAACCCGTTCGATCCCTCGATGGGCTTCGCCGACGGCACCGACGACAAGCCGTACGACCCGTGGGAAGACGACGACGAGGGACCCGGTGGCGAGGAGGAGCCGGCCGCCGCCTATCTCGACATCGCCGCTCTGCGGGCCCGGACGAGCAAGCCGACGCTACGAGACTGAGCGGTCGAGGATCGCGGCGCCCATCGCGTCGCCGATCCACGTCTCGTACGCCGCACCGCTCCAGCCCCCGGGTGCGGGTGAGCAGGTCCCAGACCTGGACGCTGTTGAGGGAACAGATCCGGTCTGTCGCCACGTCCGAGGTCAGGCCCGTCATCCGGGCCAACGGCGTACGGACCGCGCTGCTGACCATGGGAGGGGCGACCCTGTCGTGGAGTCTGGTCCGGTTGATCCGTCGTTAGGCACGGCTAGCGGGGCGGCATCCGCAGTGCCCCGTCGAGCCGGATCACCTCGCCGTTCAGCAGCGGGTTGGCGATCAGCTGGTCGATCAACAGGGCGTACTCGCTCGGCCGACCGAGCCGGGCCGGGTGCGGCACGAGCGCCTCGAGGGTGGTCCGGGCCTGCTCGGGGAGCCCGGCCATCATCGGCGTCTCCATCACCCCGGGCGCGATCGTCATCACCCGGATCTGCCGCTCGGCCAGATCCCGAGCGGCCGAGATGGTCAGCGCGGCGATGCCGCCCTTGCTGGCCGCGTACGCGGCCTGGCCGATCTGCCCGTCGTACGCGGCCACGCTCGCCGTCATCACGATCAGTCCGCGGTCCCCATCAGTCGGTTCGTTGCCGGCCATCGCGGTCGCCGCGAGCCGCACCACGTTGAAGGTGCCGACGAGGTTGATGTCGATCACCCGGCGGAAGTCCTCCAGTGGCAAGGTGCCGCGCTTGCCGACGATCCGGCCGGGCGTGGCCACCCCGGCGCAGTTGACGACCACCCGCAGGACGCCGTCCCGCTGGGCGGCGTCGACGGCGGCCTGCACCTGGTCCTCGTCGCGGACGTCGGCACCGAGGGCGGTCACCCGGTCTCGTGGGGGTAGCGCCGCGACCGCGTCCGGCAGGTCGACGATCACTGCCCGGGCACCGGCGGACAGCGCGCTCGCGACGGTGGCGGCCCCGAGCCCCGAGGCTCCGCCGGTGACCAGGACGACGTCGGTGTCGGTGAGCTGCATACGGTCAGTCTGGCTCACGCGGTGGACCGCCGGGCCGGCTGGGCCCGGCCGCTCCCCCGCTCAGCAGACCGAGCCGCGATCCACCGGCAGGTCGGAGTCGGGGTCTTCGATGGCAGGCTGCACACGGGTGACTCGAGATGCGCACTCGGCGGCGCCGGCGCTGCTCAGGTGGCTGCCATCGACCCAGAGGTCGAGGGTGTACGCACCGCCGTTGCGGCCGTCGTTGCAGGCCCCGCAGAGGTCCTCGACGACGAAGTACTTCTTCAGCTCCGGCAGGTAGAACCGGGTGCCGAAGTCGAACCGGCCGGCCTGGACCGCGACGGTGATCGGGTTCTTCCAGGTGCCGGTGCCCGCCGCCCGGTCGTGCACGATCGGCCGGGCGATCTGGGCAGATCCCGGCGGTGAGTTGTCCCAGTAGGTGTAGCCGGTGGTGAAGATCTGCGATCGGCTTCCACCCCCGTTGCCGACGTCGGCGGGCTCCCCGCCGCGGAGCACCGACCTGACCTCTTTGGTGCCGCGCAGCACCACGGCGTTCTTCGGCTTGGTGGTCACCCTCGAGCTGGTCTTCTTCGTGCTGACCAGCTCGCCGTTGTGACGCACCTGGGTGCTGACGGTGGTCCGCACGCCGGCCACGCCCTCGCGCTTGACCTCGGTCTGCCCCTGATCGAGCTTCTTCGACTTCTGGTAGGTGGTGCCGTAGGCGACCTTCGACTTCTTCGTCACCCGCAAGGTGTCGACCCGGGTGTAGCGGATCTTCGCGCCGTCGGTCAGCGGCAAGGTCGCGGCGGGCCGGACCTGGTCGTCGGCGTCGACGGTGACACCAGCGTCCAGGAGCGCGCCGCCGACGGTCGCAGCGTTCGTCCTCAGCCGCCGCTTCTTGCCGGCGTCGTCGAGGGTCACCGCCTTCTCCGTCGACACCGTCAGGGTCAGGCCATCGCGGCCGATGGACGAGCTGCGGCTGGTGGAGAGGTCGTCGCCGCCGTCGAGCTCGATCCGCTGCGCCGCCAGCGCCTGCTCGACGGTGGTCGCGGTGGTCCAGAAGGTCTGTGGGGAGCCGTCGACGGTGATGGTGACCCGACGTCCGTACTGGACCGCGATCGAAGTCCCGTCGGTCAGCCGGGTGCCCGTGTCCGGAGCCACGAGATCGTGCGGGCCGACCTCGATGCCCTGCTTGTCCAGCACCTGGCCGACGGTGCCGGCCACGGTGGTGACGTCGCGGCTCGCGCCGTCCACGGTGAGCCGGACGTCCTTGCCCTGCACGGCGTACGCGAAGGAGGCGCCGGCCATGACGAGTGCCGTGGCGCCCGCCGCCACGACAGGAAAGATCTTGCGCACGATGAGTCTGCTCCCGGATCCGCCCCGGGGGCAGTCGCTGGTACGGCTGGTGATGAAGGTCCGTGTCGGTCACGAAATGATAACGAGGGGCGGCCGCTCCACCAAAAGGCAGACAACCGCCGAGGAATAGGGACCGGGTCGGGAGGTGTTGGGCGGGCATCGACCGGAGGAGGAACCATGAGCGAGCTCGACGGACTGCGGTGGGCGATGGCCGAGGAGCGGTTCGCCGGCAGGGACTATCGAGGTGCCGGTCGGCTGCTGGTCGACATCGTCGAAGGTGACCCGGGCAACGTCAGCGCCCGTCTGCTGCTGGCCCGCAGCCACTTCCATGCCGCGAGGCTGACCAAGGCGTACGACCAGTGCGCGGTGCTGCTGGAGCAGGACCCGACCGAGCCGTACGCGCGGCTGCTGATGGCTCGCACCTGCGAGCGTCTCGGCCGGAAGATCGAGGCCCAGGGGCACCGTCGGCTGCTCGCCGTCATGTCCGGCGACGACGCGGCCTTCGGCGAGTAGCCGCTCGGGCCGGAGCGGATCGAATCCCGACGGTCAGTCGGCCCGGTACAGCGCGAAGGGCGCGTCGGCGTGGAGACCGGGGCGCCCCTCGACCAGTCCCTCGCGGTGGATGACGCCCGCGTCCCGCATCAGGAGGTGGCGCATCACCGCCCGCGACGCCAGGTTGTGCACCTCGGTGAAGGCGACGACGGGCAGCTGCGGGACGAACGTCAAGGCCCACTGCAGCGCCGCCCGCCCGATCTCGGTGGCGTAGCCGCGACCGGCAAGGGCGTCCCGCACGACCCAACCCAGCTCGAGCACCGCCTCGCCGTCAAGCTCGATCCGGCTGAAACCGCCGCGACCGACGAGGGTGCCGTCGGACCGTTCGTGGGCCATCCACTTGCCCACGCCGTCGCCGGCCCAGCGCTCGGCCATGCCGGCTGCCCACGCTTCGATGGTGGCTCGCGTCCAGGGTCCGGTCCAGAACGCAACCAGCGGATCTCCGTACAGGAGAACGAGGTCGTCGACGTCCTCGGTGCCGACCGGGGTCAGCACGAGCCGAGCCGTCAGGACCGGATCATGTGCTCGTGCGGCCATGCACCCATCCAATCTCGCGCGTTCGGTCAGCGCAGCAGCTGACGGGCGATGACCAGCTTCTGGATCTGGTTGGTGCCTTCGAAGATCTGCGTCACCTTGGCCTCCCGCATGTAGCGCTCGACCGGGAAGTCCCGCGTGTACCCGTAGCCGCCCAGCACCTGCACGGCGTCGGTGGTCACCCGCATCGCAGCGTCGGTGGCGATCAGCTTGGCCACCGCGGCGTCGCGGGTGAAGGGTCGCCCGGCGTCCTTCTTGCGGGCGGCCAGCAGGTACATCGCCCGGGCGGTGTCGACGGCGGCCGCCATGTCGGCCAGCAGGAACTGGATGCCCTGGAACTCCGCGATCGCGCTGCCGAACTGCTCGCGCTGCCGGGCGTAGTCCACGGCCACGTCGAGGGCGGCTTGCGCGAGGCCGGTCGCACAGGCGGCGATCCCCAACCGACCGGAGTCCAGTGCGTCCAGGGCGATCGGCATCCCCTGGCCCTCGGCGCCGACCCGCCGGTGCTCGTCGACCGGCACCGCATCGAGGTAGAGAGCGGTCGTGGTCGAGCCGGTCAGCCCCATCTTCTGCTCCGGTTGACCGAAGCTCAGACCCGGCGCGTCGGCGGACACGACGAAGCAGCTGAGTCCCCGGGTGCGGTCGTCGCTGGTCCGCGCGAAGGTCGTGTAGTAGTCGGCCCGAGAGCCGTGGGTGATCCACGCCTTGGCGCCGCTGAGCGAATACCCCTCGTCGGCGATCTTGGCCCGAGTGCTGATCCCGGTGATGTCCGAACCGGCCTGCGCCTCCGACAACGCGTACGCCCCGAGCAGGTCGCCCGCCAGCATCGGAGCCAGCAGCTCGGCCTGCTGGTCGGGCGTCCCGAACCGGTGCAGGGCGTGGCAGCTGAGGATGTGCACGGCGACACCGACACCGACACTCATCCACGCAGACGCGATCTCCTCCAGCGCTTGCAGATACACCTCGTACGGCTGGCCGGATCCGCCCAGCTCCTCGGGATACGGCATCCCCAGCACACCCGCCTCGCCGAGCAGGGTGAACGCGTCCCGCGGGAACTCTGCCGCGGCCTCGGCGGCGGCGGCGCGGGGAGCGAGCTCCTGGGTAGCGATCTCGCGGACCAGATCGACCAGCTCCGCACCCTCGGCGCTCGGCAGCACGCGGTCGACCCTCACGGCGGACTCCCTCACCATCAGCTCGTGGACGATGGGATCACGAGCGGTACTGACCAGGGTACGTTAGTACCGCCATGGAATCCACCTTCGCTGTCGCCGACCAGCTCACTGCGCGCCAGCGTCAGCTGGTCGACGAGCTCGTGGACCTGTTCCTGACCGAGGGTTTCGCCCGGCTGACGCTGGACGAGGTCGCGGCCCGCCTGGGCTGTTCGAAGCGGACGCTGTACGCCCTGGCCGACAGCAAGGAGCAGCTGGCCGTCCGGGCCGTCCGGTTCTACTTCAAGCGGTCCACCGACCAGGTGGAGTCGGCGATCGCCCGCACCCGCTCCCCCGCGACCAGGGTGACGCGCTATCTGGAGGCGGTCGCCGAAGCGCTCCGGCCGGCTGGGGATGAGTTCCGTCGCGACCTCGCTCAGACCGCCGCGACCAGGGAGGTCTACGAGCAGAACACCGCGGCGGCCGCGACCCGGGTGCGGCAGCTGATCGACGAGGGCATCCGGGCGGGTGCGTTCCGGCCCGTGTCGGCCGCCCTGGTCGGCGAGGTGGTGACCGCCACCATGCGCCGGATCACCTCCGGCGAGATCGGTCGGGCGACGGGTCTGGACGACGCGCAGGCCTATGCGGAGCTGGCCCGTCTCGTGGTCGCCGCGGTCCGCCGGTGACCGCTACTGTGACCAGGGTGAGCGAGGATCTGCACCAGCTGGGTGAGAGCCTGGTCAGCACGGCTGCCGCCGTGATCCGCCGGGTGCCCACCGACGGGCTGGAGGTGAGCCTGGCCGCGGCGCGGGTGATGGCGCGGATCCTGGACAACGGGCCCTGCCGGATCAGCGACCTCGCCGTCCAGGAGCGGTCGTCGCAACCCACGATCACCAACCACGTCAAACGGCTCGAGGCCGCCGCGCTGGTGCAGCGGTCGACGGACCCCAGCGACGCCCGGGCCTGGTTGATCGATCTCACGCCGCTCGGGCGTCGGCGACTGGGCGAGATCCGCAACCGGCTGGGCACGAACATCGAGCCGATGCTGGAGACGCTGTCCGCGCGGGACCGCAAGGCACTGCGGGCCGGGTTGGAAGTCATGCAGCGCATGGTCTCCGCTCGGTAGGCTGCCGGGGTGAGCCTGCGCCTGTACGACACCGCGACCCGTGAGGTCCGCGACTTCGACCCCTTGGTCCCCGGCGAGGTCTCCATCTACCACTGCGGCCTGACCGTGCAGTCGGCCCCGCACGTCGGCCACATCCGCAAGGAGGTGGTGTTCGACGTGCTGCGTCGCTGGCTGACCTGGCAGGGGCTGCACGTCACGGTGATCGCCAACGTGACCGACATCGACGACAAGATCTTGAACAAGTCCGCCGAGGCCGGGGTCCCGTGGTTCGCGCACGCCTACCGATTCGAGCGTGAGCTGCACGACGCGTACGCCGCCCTCGGGTGCCTGCCGCCGACGTACGAGCCACGGGCGACCGGGCACGTGCCGGAGATGCTCGAGCTGATCGAGACGTTGATCGAGCGCGGGCACGCGTACGTGGCGGCGGACGGCTCCGGCGACGTCTACTTCGACGTCCGGTCCTGGCCGGCCTACGGCGCGCTCTCCCGGCAGCGGATCGAGGACATGGAGCCGGCCGAGGACGCGGATCCGCGCGGCAAGCGCGACCCGCGCGACTTCGCCCTCTGGAAGGGTCACAAACCCTCCGAGCCGATCACGGCGTCCTGGCCAACACCGTGGGGTCGCGGGCGCCCCGGCTGGCACCTGGAGTGCTCGGCCATGGCCGGGAAGTACCTCGGCGACGAGTTCGACATCCACGGCGGCGGTCTGGACCTGCGGTTCCCGCACCACGAGAACGAGCTGGCCCAGTCGACGGCGGCAGGTCAGCGTTTCGCCCGCTTCTGGATGCACAACGCCTGGGTCACCGCGGCCGGGGAGAAGATGAGCAAGTCGCTGGGCAACGGCGCGTTGGTCTCTGAAGTCGTGCAGCGCTACCCGGCGCGGGCCGTGCGCTTCTATCTGGCCCAGCCGCACTACCGCTCGGCCATCGAGTTCTCCGACACGTCGCTGGACGAGGCGACCGCGGCGCTGGCTCGGATCGACAGCTTCGTCGACCGGGCGGTCGAGCTGGTGGGCCGGCCCGAGGGCTCCGTACCGGCCGCGTTCGTGACCGCGATGGACGACGACCTCGGCACGCCGGGCGCGGTGGCCGTGCTCTACCAGGCGGTCCGGGACGGCAACACCGCGCTCGCCGCGGGGGACAAGGAGACCGCCGCCGCACGGCTGGCGGAGGTGCTGGGGATGCTGGCCGTCCTCGGTCTGGACGCGGCGGATCCGATCTGGCAGCGCGGCCGCGACGACGCACGCCTGCTCACGGTCGTCGACGGTCTGGTCGCCACGCTGCTCGAGCAGCGGGCGGCGGCTCGGGAACGGCGCGACTTCGCCGCGGCGGACGCGCTGCGTGACGCCCTGAACGACCTGGGCATCTCCATCACCGACACCCCGGCCGGACCGCGCTGGTCCCTGGCCACCCACTGACCGCACGCACGAGCACGACCGAGCAGGTAGACGAGGACATGGTAGGCAACTCTCAACGCAAGGGCGCCGTCCGCAAGGGCGGCAAGGGCAACACCGCAGGTTCCGGCGGGCGGGTCCGCCGCGGGCTGGAGGGCCGGGGCCCGACGCCCAAGGCGGAAGACCGGCCGTACCACGCGGCGTACCGGGCGAAGAAGGCCGCCGAGCGCCGGACGGGCACCGGACAGCGGCCCGGAGAGGGTCGCCGGAGCGGCAAGCCCGGGGTCGGTGCGGAGTGGGTGATCGGGCGCAACTCGGTGCTGGAGGCGCTCGAGGCGGAGATCCCGACCAAGACCGCGTACGTGGCCGAGGGGGCCGAGCGTGACGACCGACTGCGGGACATCCTGAAGCTGGCGGCCGGCCGCAGCCTGCCGATGCTGGAGGTGACCCGGGTCGAGCTGGATCGGCTGGTCGGCGGCGGCGTGCACCAGGGCGTGGCCCTGCAGCTGCCGGAGTTCACCTACGCCCACCCTGACGACCTGCTCGGACTGGCGATCGAGTCCGACAGACCGCCGCTGATCGTGGCCCTGGACTCGATCACCGACCCACGGAACCTGGGCGCGATCGTCCGGTCCGCCGTCGCCTTCGGGGCGCACGGGGTGCTGATCCCCGAGCGTCGTTCGGCCGGGATGACAGCCGCCGCCTGGAAGACCTCCGCCGGCGCCGCGGCCAAGGTGCCGATCGCCCGGGCCACCAACCTGACCCGGACCCTGAAGGCGTACGCCAGCGCGGGGTTGTTCCTGGTCGGTCTGGACGGCGAGAGCGACATCGACATCGCCGAGGTGGCCGAGGCGTCGGGGCCGATCGTGCTGGTGGTGGGCAGCGAGGGTGCTGGGCTCTCCCGGCTGGTCCGCGAGACCTGCGACACCGTGGCCGCCATCCCGATGGGTGGCTCGATGGAGTCCCTGAACGCGGGCGTCGCCGCCGGCATCGCCCTGTACGAGATCGCCCGCCGCCGCTGACCCAGCCCCCAAACCCCACTCCGCGGGAGATATATCCACCGCGGAGTTGAGATCGAGCCCAGCCACCCAACTCCGCGGGAGATATATCCACCGCGGAGTGGGGATCGAGCATGCGAAACCCGTACGGGGTGGTCGCCGGGCGCGGGTAAACTCCGCCCGGTGACTGACCTGCTTGCGCCCACCGCCACCGACGCCCCCTCGATCGACGTCGCCGCCACCGCGTCGGAGGCCTACCGGGCCGCCCTCGCCGTCATCGAGACGATCGAGCCCCGCGTGGCCGACGCCACCCGGGCGGAGCTGGCCGATCAGCGCTCCTCGCTGAAGCTGATCGCCTCGGAGAACTACGCGTCGCCGGCCGTGCTGCTGACGATGGGCACCTGGCTCTCCGACAAGTACGCCGAGGGCACCGTCGGCCACCGCTTCTACGCCGGCTGCCAGAACATCGACACCGTCGAGGCGCTGGCCGCCGAGCACGCCCGCGAGCTGTTCGGGGCCGAGTACGCGTACGCGCAGCCGCACTCCGGCATCGACGCCAACCTGGTCGCCTTCTGGTCGATCCTGGCCCACCGGGTCGAATCACCCGAGCTCGCCGAGCTGGGCGCGAAGAACGTGAACGACCTGACCGACGAGCAGTGGGAGACGCTGCGCCACAAGTTCGGCAACCAGCGGGCCCTGGGCATGAGCCTGGACGCCGGCGGTCACCTGACCCACGGCTTCCGCCCCAACATCTCCGGCAAGATGTTCGCCCAGCGCTCGTACGGCACCGACCCGACGACCCAGCTGCTCGACTACGACCAGGTCGCTGCCGCGGCCCGGGAGTTCAAGCCGCTGATCCTGATCGCCGGCTACTCCGCGTACCCGCGCCGGATCGACTTCGCCAAGATGCGCGAGATCGCCGACGAGGTCGGCGCCACCCTGATGGTCGACATGGCCCACTTCGCGGGACTGGTGGCCGGCAAGGTGTTCACCGGCAACGAGGACCCGATCCCGCACGCCCACATCGTCACCTCGACCACGCACAAGTCGCTGCGCGGACCGCGCGGCGGTCTGGTGCTGGCCACCGAGGAGTACGCGCCGAGTGTCGACCGCGGCTGCCCGCTGGTGCTCGGTGGCCCGCTCGGTCACGTGATGGCGGCCAAGGCCGTCGCCTTCGCCGAGGCTCGGACCCCCGCTTTCCGGACGTACGCGCAGGCCGTCGCCGACAACGCGCAGTCGCTGGCCGAGAGCCTCAAGCAGCGGGACGCGAAGCTCGTCACCGACGGCACCGACAACCACCTGGTGCTGATCGACGTGACCGGCTTCGGGCTGACCGGCCGCCAGGCCGAGTCCGCGCTGCTCGACGCCGGCATCGTGACCAACCGCAACGCCGTGCCGAACGACCCGAACGGCGCCTGGTACACCTCGGGGGTCCGGATCGGCACCCCCGCCCTGACCACCCGCGGCTTCGGGGCCGACGAGTTCGACACCGTCGCCGACCTGATCGTCAGCGTGCTGAAGGGCACCACTCCGGTGACCGCTTCCACCGGCCGGCCGGGCAAGGCCAAGTACACCCTGACCGACGGTCTCGCGGAGGCGACCAAGGCTGCCTCCGCCGAGCTGCTGGACGCGAACCCGCTGTACCCGGGGCTGCAGCTCTAGGTATCGGACCTACGGTCAGCCACCCAGTTGACTTCGAGTGCGCTCAAAGGAGCACACTGGGTGAATGGACCCGCTTGACCACGGCTACTCGATCGCCGAGGCGGCCGAGGCCACGGGTCTCACCACCCACACGCTGCGCTACTACGAGCGTGACGGCCTGCTGCTGACGCCACCCGCCCGGACCAGCTCCGGCGACCGACGGTACGGCGACCTCGACCTCGCCTGGATCACCATGATCACGAGACTTCGCGCCACGGGCATGCCGATCCGGACCGTCCGGGCGTACGCCGAGCTCTGTCGCCAGGGCGACGGCAACGAGCCCGAACGCCTCGAGTTGTTGCTCGCGCATCGCGACCGGGTGCTGGAGGACCTGGCCCGGGTCACCGACCACCTGGGCGCGATCAACCGCAAGATCGGCATCTACGAGGACCGCCTGGAACGGCGGGTGACCCCGGCCGGCACCAGGGCTTGACTTCGAGCGCACTCGAAGGCGAAGAGTGGTGCACATGACCGCAACAGACCAGACCATCATGTCCCGTCGCACCCTCGGCGCCGGCAATCACGCGCTAGAGGTGTCCGCCCTCGGCCTCGGCTGCATGGGCATGTCGGAGTTCTACGGCACCACCGACGAGGGGGAGGCCGTCGCCACCATCCACCGCGCGCTCGACCTCGGTGTCACCCTGCTCGACACCGCCGACATGTACGGGCCGTTCACCAACGAGGTGCTGGTCGGGCAAGCCATCGCCGACCGGCGCGAGCAGGTCGTGCTGGCCACCAAGTTCGGCAACGTCCGGGACGCGAGCGACAAGAGCTTCCGGGGCATCGACGGCAGCCCGGCGTACGTGCGCGAGGCCTGCGACGCCAGTCTGCAGCGGCTCGGGCTCGACCACATCGACCTCTACTACCAGCACCGGGTCGACAAGACGGTGCCGATCGAGGAGACCGTCGGCGCGATGGCCGAGCTGGTGACCGCGGGCAAGGTCCGCTTCCTCGGCCTGAGCGAGGCGTCGACCGACACCATCCGTCGGGCTCACGCCGTGCACCCGATCACCGCGTTGCAGACCGAGTACTCGCTCTGGACCCGACACGTGGAGAGCGAGATCCTGCCCCTCCTGCGCGAGCTCGGCATCGGCCTGGTGCCCTACTCGCCGCTCGGTCGCGGCTTCCTCACCGGCACCATCGCCTCGGCCGACGACCTGGAGGCCGGCGACTTCCGTCGCCACAACCCGCGCTTCACCGGCGACGCCCTGGACGCCAACCTGGCTCTGGTCGCCGCCGTCCGCGATCTCGCCACCGCCAAGGGCGTGACCGCCGGTCAGCTCGCGCTCGCCTGGGTGCTGGCGCAGGGCGACGACGTCGTCCCGATCCCGGGCACCAAGCGGGTCCGCTACCTGGAGGAGAACGTGGGCGCCGCCGCGATCACGCTCACCGACGATGACCTGGCCGCTTTGGCCGCCGCCGTGCCGATCGACGCGGTGCAGGGCGAGCGCTACCCGGACATGTCCAGCATCGACGCCTGAGCGTCAACACCTGAGCCTCAGGGCTCCTCGGCGAGCACCTGGTCCAGGTCCTTCAGCCGGTCCAGCCCGCGGACCATCTGACCCATCCGCGGGTTGGCCGCGAACTCCTCGCGGTGGCGATGCAGGAACCGCCAGTAGCCGCCGGTGAACGGGCACGCGTTTTCCCCCACCCGCTTCTTCGGGTCGAAGCGACAGTCGCCGCAGTGGTCGCTCATCGTGTTGATGTACGCCCCACCGGACGTGTACGGCTTGGTGGCCAGGATGCCGCCGTCGGCGTGCTGACTCATCCCCACCACGTTCGGCACCATCACCCAGTCGTAGCCGTCGACGAAGGCCCGGTGGAACCAGTCGGTCACCTGTTGCGGCTTCCAACGGTGTTGCAGGGCGTAGTTGCCGAGCACCATCAGCCGCGGGATGTGGTGGGTCCAGCCGGTCTCGCGGACCGACGTGAGCGCCGAGCGTACGCACGCGGCGTCGGTCCCGGCGGGATCCAGAGCGGCGAACCAGTCGTCGATGGAGCGCCGCTGGTTCAGCTGGTTGTGGGTCCGGTAGTCCTCACCCAGGTGCCAGTAGAGGTGCCAGATGTAGTCCCGCCAGCCGATCACCTGGCGGACGAAACCCTCGACCGCAGCCAAGGGTGCAGTCCCGTCGTGGTACGCCCGCTCGGCCGCCCGTGCCACCTCGACCGGCTCCAGCAGCCCCAGATTCAACGGCACCGACAGCAGCGAGTGGGCCATCCAGCGGTCCTCGGACATGATCGCGTCCTCGTACCGACCGAAGTCCGGCAGCCGGTGCTCGACGAAGTCGGCCAGGGCCGCCAGCGCCTCCGCGCGCGTGGCCGCGAACAGCCGCGGACCGTCCTCACCGAGGAACTGGACGCCCTCTCCCTCGAGTCGGTCCAGGTCCTCGCGCACCGCCGCGTCGATGTCGTCCTCGCCGGGCCACACCGGTTCCGGCAGTCCCAGCGTGCGGTGGCCCTTCGGCGGCGGCTCGCGGTTCTCGGCGTCGAAGTTCCACCGGCCGCCGACCGGTTCAGCGCCATCCATCAGCAGCCCGATCCGGCGCCGGTTGTCGCGGTAGAAGTCCTCCATCAGAAGTCGTTTCCGGCCCCGACCGTCGGCCCAGGCGGTGAACTCGGCCCGGCTCGCGCCGAAGCCCCGGGCCGGCAGTCGCTCGACGTCGCGCTCGTCGGCCAGCCGGTCGACCAGGTGCAGCGCCGCCCACGACGTCGGCTGGATGACCTCCAAAGAGCCTGCGATCTCGGCCAACCCCGAGCCGTAGGTGTCCGTCCGCAGGTACGTACAGCGCTCCCCGAGCTCGGCCGCTCGGTGTCGCATCGCCGACAGCACCAGGTGCGCCTTCTGGCGGTGAAACCGTCGTCGGCGGAGCACCGCGGTCGACTCGATCAGCAGCACGTCGGCGTCGGTGTCGTCGAGGAAGTGTGGTCCGAGCTGGTCGCCGAAGAGCCACCGCATCACCATCGCTCTCCCCCTCCCCCTCTTCGCCCGGTCTCCTACCCTGGTCACGTGCCCGCCACGCTGCCCAAACCGCTGCTCCGCTTCGGACTGCTATTCGCCGCCGCCGCCCTGACCGTCACCGGTCTGACGGGGTGTACTTCCGACAGCCAGGGCACCCAGGATGCGTACAAGATCGGCTGTCCGGCGCTGGACACCGCCATGGCCGGCGGATCGGTCGCCAACCAGGCGGCCATCAAGGGTCTGGAGGCGCTCCGCGACTCCGGTCAGCTCGATCCCGACCCGGCGAAGTGGGTCGATGCCGCACTCGGCGCCCTCCAGTCGGCCAACCCCGACGACATCCCGGCCGAGGCGCGGACGCTGCTGGTCGAAGGCTGCGCCGACCACGGGTACACCCTGCAGAACCTCTGATGTTCTGACGCCTGCGCATCCATGCATGAATATTCGACATATGGCATGAATATGTTCTAGGCTCGTCCCTCGTGTCCAAGGTCTTGAACTTCCTCCCCGTCGGCGAGCGCGTCGGCATCGCCTTCTCCGGTGGGCTCGACACCTCCGTCGCGGTCGCCTGGATGCGCGAGAAGGGTGCGATCCCCTGCACCTACACCGCTGATCTCGGTCAGTACGACGAGGACGACATCGACACCATCCCCGAGCGGGCGCATCAGTACGGCTCGGAGATCTCCCGCCTGGTCGACTGCAAGGAAGCCTTGGTCGAGGAGGGCCTGGTCGCGCTGCAGTGCGGTGCGTTCCACATCCGTACGGCCGGTCGCACCTACTTCAACACCACCCCACTGGGGCGCGCGGTGACCGGAACCCTGCTGGTCCGAGCCATGCGGGAGGACGGCGTCGACATCTGGGGCGACGGGTCGACGTACAAGGGCAACGACATCGAGCGGTTCTACCGGTACGGTCTGCTGGCCAACCCGCAGCTGCGGATCTACAAGCCCTGGTTGGACGCGAACTTCGTCGAGGAGCTCGGCGGGCGCGCGGAGATGTCGGCCTGGCTGGCGGAGCGCGATCTCCCGTACCGGGCGTCGAAGGAGAAGGCGTACAGCACCGACGCCAACATCTGGGGCGCCACCCACGAGGCGAAGCGGCTCGAGCACCTGGACACCGGTGTCGAGATCGTCGAGCCGATCATGGGCGTCGCGTCCTGGCGCGACGACGTCGAGATCGCTCCCGAGATCGTCACGGTGGCCTTCGATCAGGGACGACCGGTCGCGATCAACGGCCAGACCTTCGCCTCCCCGGTCGGCCTGGTGCTCGAGGCCAACGCCGTCGGTGGCCGGCACGGGCTCGGGGTGAGTGACCAGATCGAGAACCGGATCATCGAGGCCAAGTCCCGCGGACTCTACGAGGCCCCGGGGATGGCTTTGCTGCACATCGCGTACGAGCGGCTGCTGTCGGCGATCCACAACGAGGACACCATCGCCAACTACCACGCCGAGGGCCGCCGGCTCGGCCGGCTGATGTACGAGGGCCGCTGGCTCGACCCGCAGTCGCTGATGCTCCGTGAGTCGCTGCAGCGCTGGGTGGGTTCGGCCATCACCGGCGAGGTCACCCTGAAGCTGCGGCGCGGCGAGGACTACTCCCTGCTGAACACCTCCGGGCCTTCGCTCAGCTACCACCCCGACCGGCTCTCGATGGAGCGGGTCGCCGACGCTCCGTTCGGCCCGTTGGAGCGGATCGGGCAGCTCACCATGCGCAACCTCGACATCGCGGACTCCCGCGCCCGCTTGGAGCAGTACGCCGCCCAGGGCATCGTCGGGGGCGCCACGGCCGAGCTGGTCGGCGGCCTGGAACCGGGTTCGGCGACCGCGATCGCCCGCGGGGCCGGACCGGACGACGAGCAGGAAGCCCTGGACCGCGCGGCCATGGAGTTCGGGACCGACTGAACGCCCTCGGCACCAGCCGATCCACAGACAGAGTGCGGCTTTCTCACCGTTGTCGGTGAGAAAGCCGCACTCTGTGGTTCTGTGGTTCGGGCGACCGACCTGGGATCAGGCGCTGGCCGGGCTCTTGGGGCTGACCGGGCTCTTGGGGCTGACCGGGGACTTGGCGCTGACCGGGGACTTGGCGCTGACCGCGCTGGCCGGGGACTTGGCGCTCACCGGGCTGGCCGGGGTCACGGCGGTGTTCGCCGTGTTCGGTGTGTTGGCCGTATTGGGCGTGTTCGGTGTGTTGGCCGTGTTCGGCGTGTTCGGGGTCACCGCGGTCGGGTCGACCGCCGGCAGCACACCCGCGGTGGCGTCGGCCGCCAGCGAACCGGACTGCACCGTGGTCACCACGCTCGAGCCCTGCTGGGGCGAGGTCACCTCGAACCCGCTGGCGAACGCCGCCACCGGGGACAGGGCCACCACCGCCGCGCCACCGGCCAGGATCCACTTCGTCTTGTTCAACATCGTCATCACTCCTTGTCAGTTGGGTCAGCACCCTTTGTTGCTGACAAGGACAAGAGAACCAACCGTGGATGAGGTGAAGAGGAGCCCGCGATGAGAGCACTCTCACGGTGTGTTCGTCACTCGCTACTCACTTCGCGCCTGACTGGCTCTCGCTTCCTTCGTCGCTCGCCAACGAAAAGCGTGTTGGCTCCTTCCTCAGTCCAGCGAGAGCCTGGCGCTTCGTTCGTGGCCGCTCGCGACGGACCGGGGCGGGGGCGGGGGCCCACTGGGTGAAGGCCTCGGTGCGACTACGCACCGAGGACTTCACGCTGCCAGGTCGTTGTCGGGGCAGCTAGCGGGAGAAGAGCTCGCCGGAGACGGTGGTGATGAAGTTCTTCAACGAGGCGGGCAGATCGCGGAGGTGCCAGCCGTCGGGCCCGTGATACCAGCCGAGGTCGTAGCGGTCCTCGTCCGCGTCGTCATCGGCGGCGACGATCGCGTCGAGCCACCGCTGGTGGCCGCCGAGCACGACCGCGTACGGCAGCAGCTCGGAGATCTCGCTCAGCTCCCGGCCCGGCGGCATCTGGTCCGTCGGGTGAGACATCAGATCCGAGCGGAGGGCACCGAGACCGGCGAGAAGCGCGGCTCCCGACTTCGTGCGGGCCGGCATCTCCTGAGCCACGAACATGAGGCCGAGGGCGAGCACGATCAGGGCGAGACCCACCAAGCCGAAGGTGGTGAACGCGGCCAGCACCACGGTGACGACGACCGCCCCGATCAGGGCACCGATCGCGGTCTGGGTCCACCGGTTGCGGATGGCGTCGGGCCGCCGCTCGAACCAGCCGTTGGCCACGACCTCGTCGTAGAGCTTGTCCTGGACGCTGCCGACCGTGTCGTAGACCCGCGACGACAGCTCAGACACCTTGACCTCATCAGTTCCGACCACGCCCTCCAGCAGCACCGCCTCGAACGGACGCAGGTCGGCGGTGGCGCTGTCGGTCCGGGCCAGCGACCAGTCGGTCGCCGCGAACTCGCTCGCGCGCGGCAGCTCGGTGATCCGCAGATGGCCGTGGACGGCGAGGTCGATCAGGGTCGCGGAGATGTCGATGGGATCGACCCGCTCGTCGGCCACCGTGCCGACATGGCCCGGTCGTACGTCGCCGAGCACGCGGAACTCGCTCTGGCCGGCGCCCACCGGCACGAACTCGGCGGCGCGGGTGACCTCGGCACCGGTGCCCGCGTCGACGCCGGCCCGTCGGTGCAGGGCGAACAGGGCTGCGGCTCCCAGGATGAGCAGCCCCAGAGCCAGGGCGAGCGGCAGCGGACGGGCGGAGAACGCCCGGGCCAGGGTCCAGACCTCCTCGATCTGCTCGTTGCTGGCCAGGCCGCCGGCCGGGAAGCCGATGTTGACCTGGACGAACTCGCCCGGACCGCGCGGACCATCCCGGAAGGTGGGTTGCTGAGCGTCATCGGTGCCCGCCGCGGCGTACTGGCACGGCACCTCGGAGTTCGGTGAGCCGGCGTTGCACTCGATGAAGGAGAACGGCGCCGGGATCGCGACCGTGGCCGAGAACTCGGACACGCCCGAGTCGAGGCCCTGCAGCAGCGGCCACTCCAGCGCGGTGCCCTCCGGAGTGGCGATCACGGCACCGACCACCGAGTACTCGAGGCTGACCTTGGTCTGCCCGTTCGTCGGGAAGGTGACGACGGTGAAGCGATCCTGCTCGGTCTCGAGCGTCGGCGTGACCGCCTGGCCACCCACGCTCGCCTGGAAACCACTCAGCTCGTACACATACCGCCGGTCGCCCAGCAGATCCTTCTTGAACTCCAGGCGCTGCCTGACCTCGGCGGGCGCCTGCCCGGCGAACGTGATGTCCTGTCGCACCTTGAGCGTGCCGTCCAGCCCGAGGCTGGCGGTGACGACGAAGGTCGACGCGGTGCCGTCGGCACGGGCGGTCAGGTTCGGTCCGGCGGTCAGCCCACCGAGCACGAGCAGAGCGGTCAGGGACAGCAGGATCGCCCGCGCGAAGCTCGGGAGCGCGACGGCGCGACTCGGTCCACGTCGGCGGTCGGCGGTGAAGGTCTCCGGCACGGGCTAAGCCTCCCACAGCACCGTTCCGCACGGGGTCGGCTCCGCTGCCGCCACGCGCACCACTGCCGAGGCACAGCCCAGGCGGCACGCTCGCCGGACACCACCGGCCGTTAGGCTTCGGCTCGTGACGCAGCAGCAGTGGGGCGGGGGCCCGCGCGGTAGCCAGAGCCCGTACGCCACCCAACCGCCCCCCGGCTGGGGCGCGCAGGGGTTCGGCCAGCCGACGTACGGGGCCTACGGCGGTCAGCGCTCTCCGAACCCGCCCGGTGGCTTCGGCGGACCGCAGCCCGGGGTGCCGCACTACGGGCCTCCGGCCCAGCCACCCCGCAAGCGGAGCCCGTTGATGTCGTTGCTGCTGGGTCTGGTGGCCTTGAGTCTGCTGGCGATCGTGGGGCTCGTGCTGGTGAACGCCTTCACCGGGTCATCGGACTCGGCGTACCAGAACGACAGCTACCAGGTGCCGCCGCCGGACAGCGCTCCCCCACCGATCCCCCTGCCGACGACCTACGACGAGGCCGAGGACTGGCTGGTGAACAACCGGCTCTACGCCCAGACCGCCCCGATCCCGGTTCGTTGCGACAACCAGCCGATCAACGTCGCCAACGCCTCCGACGCCGACTTGCAGACCCACTTCAACGGTCAGGTCGAGTGCTTGATGCGGGTCTGGAACCCGCCGGTGACGGCCGCCCAGTGGGTGCTGCCGCGCCCGTCGGTCACGATCTACGGGGAGACGATCACCACCAAGTGCGGTGAGTCCGGCGTGAACGCCTTCTACTGCAGCGCGGACCAGCAGATCTACTTCTCCAACCTGCTACCCCAGGCCGTGCCGATCGTGCGGACCAACAAGTGGGCGGCCGACGTGGTGATGGCGCACGAGTTCGGGCACGCGATCCAGGGTCGGACCGGACTCCTGGTCAGCGCGCACGCGCTGGCTCAGAACGCCGGGTCGGAACGGGAGTCGAATCAGCTGATCCGACGGCTGGAGACCCAGGCCGACTGCTTCTCCGGGATCTACATGCGGTCCGTCTCGCGCTCTCTCGGGGTCCAGCAGAGCGATCTCCGAGGGATCCAGGACACCTACGTGGCCGTGGGCGACGACACCATCACCGGTGAGCCCGACGTCGAGGGCAATCACGGTCTCGCCCGCACTCGCGTGTTCTGGGGGACGACAGGGCTCGGCACCAGCGACATCGGCAAGTGCAACACGTTCAGCGCACCCGCCGCCCAGGTGCGCTGATACGTCGTCAGCCGGCTGGGGTGGCCGGAGCGGTGTAGATCAAGGCCGTCGCCAGGGCCGCCACGCCCTCACCCCGCCCGGTGAGTCCGAGCCCGTCGCTGGTGGTGGCCGAGACCGACACCGGAGCGCCCACCACCGCGGACAGCACACTCTCCGCCTCAGTGCGACGCTGGGCGAACCGGGGTCGGTTGCCGATCAGCTGGACGGCCACGTTGGCGATCTCGTAGCCGGCCGCTCGCACGCGGGCGGCGGTCTCGGTCAGGAAGGCGACGCCGCTCGCCCCCCGCCACTCCGGGCGGTCGGTGCCGTAGTTGCTACCGAGGTCACCGAGCCCGGCGGCCGAGAGCAGGGCGTCACAGGCGGCGTGGGCGACGACGTCACCGTCGGAGTGCCCTTCCAGCCCGGCCGGCTCGTCAGAGAACAACAACCCGGCCACCCACAGGGGGTGACCGGGTGTCAGTCGATGCACGTCGACCCCGATCCCGGTACGGAACGGAGCCGGCTGATGCTGACTCAGGAGGCGAGAACCTCGTCGAGCAGCACCTCGGCCTTGTCCTCCGCCACGCGCTCAGCCAGCGCGAGCTCGGAGACGAGGATCTGGCGGGCCTTGGCCAGCATGCGCTTCTCACCGGCGGAGAGGCCACGCTCCCGCTCACGACGCCACAGGTCGCGGACGACCTCGGCGACCTTCATGACGTTCCCGGAGTGCAGCTTCTCCAGGTTGGCCTTGTAACGGCGGGACCAGTTGGTCGGCTCTTCGGTGTGCGGTGCGCGCAGCACGCCGAACACCCGCTCGAGCCCGGCTGCATCGACGACGTCACGAACACCGACGAGGTCGAGGTTGCAGGCAGGGACACGAACGATGAGATCGGTCTGGCCCACGATTCTCAAGACGAGGTAGAGCTTGTCTTCACCTTTGATCTGACGTGTTTCGATGTCCTCGATCACGGCGGCCCCATGATTCGGGTACACCACTGTCTCGCCGACTGTGAAGGTCATATTTTCTTTTACCCCTTTCGCGGGCTCTCAGTCTACCACGCTGAGAAACCACCCAATCCGGCGTTTGCGCTAGCCAGAGGCCACATCAGTGCGGGCGGGGGCCTTGACAAAGATGGTCGGCCTATGCCTTTCGGGGTGGCCCAGGTCAGCTGCCGACCGTGTCGAAGACCTGCCCGACACTCCCCAAGGGTACGCGCCTGCGCCCACACACCACGGATCGCTAGAGTTGGCGCCACTGCCCCCGCACGACCCTCCAGGAGTCGAGATCGTGACCCAGACCTCGCGAGCCCGCGCGCCCCGAACGCTCGTGGCGACTCTGCTCGGCACCGCCCTGCTCCTCCTCATGTCGGCCTGCGGGATGGACGCCCAGACGGCCCAGCCGTACACCCCGGCCGAGGGTGTCAACGCCAACGTGGGTCCCGCCGGTGAGTGGGTGCAGGTGCGCAACCTGATGATCCTCAGCCGGGAGGACGGCACGGGCTACCTGTCGGCCAGCATCGTGGCGCAGGGTCGGGACGCGATGACCGCAGTTGCGGGCAAACCGTTCACGCCGGATGACACCGCCGGCACGCCCTTCACCGTGACGCTGCCCGACCCGGTCGGGCTGAGTCAGGACGTGCTGGTGGTGCTGACCGACCGTGCGTTGATCGAGCTGAAGAGCCCGGAGCTGATCGTGGGTTCTGATGCCGAGGTCACCCTGACCTTCAGCACGGCGGGGGATCTCACGATCCGGGTGCCGATCGTGGACGCCGACCAGCCCGACTACAAGACCATCACGCCCTCGCCGGCTCCCAGCAGCTGACAGCAGTCGGCGCCACCGGGCCGCCTGAGCGTCGACGCTAGCCGTACGTCTCGGCGTCGCTGAAGAGGCTGCTGACCGACTCCCCCAGATGGATCCGTCGAGCCGCCTCCGCGAACAGCGGGGCCACCGACCGCACCTCGATGTTGGGCAGCTGCTTCTCCGGTGGCAGGGGCACCGTGTTCGTGATCACGATCTCGTCGACGTCGGCCTGCTGCTTGAGCCGGTCGATGGCCGCGCCCGTGAACAGGCCGTGGGTGCAGGCCAACCGGATCCGGCGTACGCCCTGCTCGCGCAGCTTGTGCAGCAGCTCGACGATCGACCCGGCGGTGGCGATCTCGTCGTCCAGCACGATCACGTCCTTGCCCGCGACGTCACCGACGATGCGGTCGATCACGACCGTGTCGTCGGACAACCGCTGCTTGGAGCCGGCGGCGACCGGGAGATCGAGGATCCGCGCCAGCTGGCTGGCCACCTTGGCGTTGCCGAAGTCCGGCGAGACGACCACGCTGTTGGCGAGGTCGTCGCCGATGAAGTGCTCGGCCAACGCCGAGACCGCGTTCAGGTGGTCGACGGGGATGGAGAAGAAGCCGTGCACCTGCGGTGAGTGCAGGTCCATGGTGACCACCCGGTTCGCCCCCGCCGCCGCGAGCATGTCGGCCACCAGGCGGGCGCCGATGGCGATCCGCGGCGCATCCTTCTTGTCGGACCTGGCGTACGCGAAGTGCGGGATGACCGCGGTCACCGTGGTGGCCGACGCGCCCCGCGCGGCGTCCAGCATCAAGAGCAGCTCGAACAGATGGTCCTGCACGGGCGGGGCCAGGGTCTGCACCACGTACACGTCGCGCCGCCGGCAGTTCGCCCGCAGCTGGACCTGCAGGCAGTCGTTGCTGAACCGCGTGGTCCGCGAAGGAGACAGCTTGATACCGAGGATCTCGCACATCTCCTCCGCGAACGCCGGATGAGCGGAGCCGGAGAACACCGTGATCTCGCCGGTCATGAGCGGAGCCACTCGGGAATGCAGGAGCGCGCAGCGCGACCGACAGGCAGAGTCACGGCGTCACTGTAGCCGCGCAGAATTCCTACGCCGACCAGCCCTCAGCGCGCAGCGACACAGCTCAACCCTCGAACTTGTAGCCGAGACCACGAACTGTCAGCAGCACCTTCGGTTGGCCCGGGTCGGCCTCGATCTTGGTCCGCAACCGCTTCACGTGCACGTCCAGGGTCTTGGTGTCGCCTACGTAGTCCGCGCCCCAGATCCGGTCGATCAGCTGGCCCCGGGTCATCACCCGGCCGGCGTTGCGGAGCAGCATCTCGAGCAGCTCGAACTCCTTCAGCGCGAGGCGCACGGTGCGGCCGTCGACCGAGACCTCGTGCCGCTCGATGTCCATCCGGACGCCGTGTGCCTCGACCACGTCGGGCAGCAGCTCGACGTCCTGGCCCCGACGCAGCACCGCCCGGATCCGGGCGACCAGCTCACGCTGGCTGAAGGGCTTGGTCACGTAGTCGTCGGCGCCGAGCTCGAGCCCGACCACCTTGTCGATCTCGCTGTCGCGGGCGGTCACCATGATCACCGGCACCGGACCGCGCTGCCGCAGCTGGCGGCACACCTCGGTCCCCGGCACCCCGGGCATCATCAGGTCGAGCAGCACGATGTCGGCGCCGCCCTTGTCGTACGCCGCCAGGCCCTCGGTCCCGTCGGCGGCCTCGACCACGTCGAAGCCCTCCTTGCGCAGCATGTAGGCCAGCGCGTCGCGGTAGGACACCTCGTCCTCGACGACAAGCACGCGGGTCATCGCAGTCAACTCCTGCTCTGTGTTCTGGTCAGCGGTACGACGACGTCGTCGTCATCGGCGACGTCGTCGGCACCGTCCGGCTGGGTCGGCTGGTGGCTGGGAAGGCGCATGGTGAAGGTGGAGCCCCGCCCTGGCTGGCTCCAGACCAGGACGTCACCGTTGTGGGCTGCGGCGATGTGCTTCACGATCGACAGCCCCAGACCGCTGCCGCCGTTGGCCCGGCTGCGGGCGTAGTCGACCCGGTAGAAGCGCTCGAAGATGCGCTCCAGCTGGTCGCCGGGGATGCCGACCCCGTTGTCGGAGACGGTGATGTCGACGTAGTCGTCGTCGGTACGGACCTGTCGTCGAGCCGCCACCACGACGCGCGCTCCCGGGTCGGAGTAGACGAGGGCGTTCTCCACCAGGTTGCCGATGGCGGTGCTGAGCTGCAGGTGGTTGCCCATCACGTGCAGACCGCTCTCGCCCGCGATGGTGATGGTGACCTGGTGCCGCTCGGCGTCGACGCGGCAGCGATCCACCGCCTCGATCAGCACGTCGTCGACCTCGATGCTCTCGGCCTGGCTCATCAGGTCATCGGCCTGCAATCGGGACAGGTCGATGATCTGGACCACCAGGTCCGCGAGCCGGGCGGACTCGATACCCATCCGGGCTGCGAACCGGCGTACGGCCTCAGGCTCGTCGGCCGCCTCCTCGACGGCCTCGGCGAGCAGCGAGATGGCCCCGATCGGGGTCTTCAGCTCATGACTCACGTTCGCCACGAAGTCTCGGCGGGTGGCTTCGACCCGCCTGGCACTGGTGAGGTCGTCGGCCAGCACGAGGACCAGCCCCTCCGGCATCGGAGCGACCCTGATGTCGAGCAGCAGGTCGGCATCGCGCAGATCCCGCGACCCTCGGCGCACCTCGACCTCCTCGGCCAGCAACCGCTCGTCGCGGCGGGCCTCACGGGCCAGCTCCAGCACCCGGGGGATCACCACCCGACTGCCGCGGGTCAGGCCGAGCTTCAACGCGTGCGGCGTGGACTCGAGCACCTCGTCGTGCGGTCCGACCACCACCCCGGCGGACCGGATCACCTTCAGCACCTCGCGGATGCCGGCCGGCACGACGATCTCCTGCACCTGAGGGACGGTGAGCCCGTCGACGTGCTGGCCCCGCCGGACCAGCGCTGCGATGCCCAGTCCGAGGACGACACCGATGAGCAGGCCGAGCCCGCCGAGCAGCGCACCCACCCAGTTCACACTCGGATCCTAAGACGTCTCCCCGCAGTCACCTGACAGTTGCCCGACCGTCACGCTCCCCGAGGCGGCAACGTTCGGCCGGAGTTCACCGGGCGTTCACGTGCGTCATGTCTGGTCGAAAGTGTCGGGCATAGGCTCGGCACGGACGAGGTTGCCTACACCTGCTCAACCGCACCAGAACCTGACGAACCAGCCCTGACGACTCAGCAAGGACCCTTCATGCGCGACTCCTATCACGAGCAGCTCGACGACATCCTCGCGGACCTGGTGCAGATGTGCCAGAAGGTCGCGATCGCCGTGCGCTCGAGCACCACCGCCCTGCTGGAGGCCGACATCCACGTGGCCGAGCAGGTGATCGGTGACGACGCCGATCTCGACCGGATGCAGGCCGACATCGAGGAGCGGGCGTTCCACCTGCTCGCGCGCCAGTCCCCGGTGGCCGGCGAGCTGCGGACGGTCGTCGCGTCCCTGCGGATGGTCAGCGAGCTCGAGCGAATGGGTGATCTCGCCGCCCACGTGGCCAAGATCGCCCGGCTGCGCTACCCCGAGGTGGCCGTCCCGTCACTGCTGCGGCCGAACTTCGTCCGGATGGGTGACGTGGCCGAGAAGATGGTGATCACCGCCGGGCAGACGCTCAACAGCCGGAGCATCGAGAGTGCCGAGGAGCTGCGGTCCCGCGACGAGGAGATGGACGACCTCCGGCTCAGCCAGTTCCGGGTGATGCTGAGCGACTCCTGGGAGTACGGCGTCGAGTCCGCGATCGACGTGGCCCTGCTGGGTCGCTACTACGAGCGGATCGCCGACCACGCCGCCTCGATGGGTCGCCGGATCATCTACGTGGTGACCGGCGAGTTCCCCGAGACGGAGATCTGGCCCCAGCCGTGACTTCGTCACTCGCTGTTCCGCTGCGCGCCGACTGGCTCTGACTTCCCTCGTCGCGACAGAGCCGGGCGCTACGCTTCACGGCCGCTCGCGATGGGACTACTTCTTCTTGCCCTGGTTCTTGACCGCCTCGATGGCGGAGGCGGCGGCCGCCGGGTCGAGGTAGCGCCCGCCGGGGGTGACCGGGGTGTAGTCGTCGTTCAGCTCGTACAGCAGCGGGATGCCGGTAGGGATGTTCAGCCCGACGACCTCGGCGTCGCCCATCTGATCGAGGTGCTTGACGATGGCCCGCAGAGAGTTGCCGTGGGCGGCGACCAGCACCGTCTTGCCGGCCCCGAGGTCCGGGACGATCTCGTCGTACCAGTACGGCAGCGCCCGCTCCAGCACGTCCTTCAGGCACTCGGTCTGCGGCCGCAGCTCTGGCGGCAGCGAGGCGTAGCGCGGGTCGTGGAAGTTGGCGAACTCGTCGGCGTTGTCGATGGGCGGGGGTGGGGTGTCGTAGGACCGGCGCCAGACCATGAACTGCTCCTCGCCGTACTCCGCGAGCGTGGCCGCCTTGTCCTTGCCCTGCAGCGCACCGTAGTGGCGCTCGTTGAGGCGCCAGTGCCGCTTGGTCGGGATCCAGTGCCGATCGGCCACCTGGAGCGCGATCTGGGAGGTGCGGATCGCCCGCTTCAGCAGCGACGTGTGCAGCACGTCGGGCAGCAGGTCGTTCTCGACCAGCAGCTCACCGCCCCGCTTCGCCTCGGCCTCTCCCTTCGCGTTCAGGTCGACGTCCACCCAGCCGGTGAACAGGTTCTTCGCGTTCCATTCGCTCTCGCCGTGGCGAAGCAAGATCAACGTCAAGGACATGAGCGGAACTCTAGTGATGCCGGGTTTCGACCAGGTATCGGCCCGCCCGGCCTGAGAGAACCCCGACTCCGCGGGTGACCTATCACCCGCGGAGTCGGAGAGTTCTCAGGAATCGGGGCCGGGGTCGAGGTGGGTGAAGGCGGTCAGGTTGGCGGTGGACTCCCCGCGCGATCGGCGCCAGGCCCATTCCCGGCGGATGCTGTCGGCGAAGCCGAGCTCGACGATGGTGTTGAAGCTGTCGTCGGAGGTCTGGGCGACCGCACCGAGCAGCCGGTCGACCTCGTCCGGGGTCACCGCCGCCAGCGACACACGGCCGTTCAGGTAGATGTCCCCCAGCGCGTCGACGGCGAAGGCGACGCCGTACAGGGTGAGGTTCTTCTGCAGCAGCCAGCGGTAGACGCGCTCGTGGTCGGCCTCGGGGTTGCGGGCGACGAAGGCCCGGACGGACAGTCCGTGCCGACCGATCTGCAGGGCGCACTCGGTGGTCAGCTTCCGGGTCCCCGGCAGGCTGACACCGAACAGTCCGGGCTCGCGCTCGGTCCACTCCAGGTCGAGCTCGGTCAACGCCGCGCGGACCGCCGTCGCCGCCCGCTCCTGGTGCTCGCCGAGCCCGCTCGCCGTCACGCCGACTGGACCAGCCAGCGGGCCTGGTACGGCTGCAGCACGATCTCGCCGTCGTTCAGCGGGGTCTCGTCGGTCAGCGCATCCCGCGACCAGTTGCCGAGCGAAACCACCCAGCGCGGCAGCTTCTGCACGTCGGGCGTCATGTTGTAGAGCCCCACCAGGGTCTGGGTCGACGCGCGCCGCTGCAGCACCAGCACCGCCGGGTTCACCGGGTCCATCACCTCCGACTCCACCGAGGCGTCCATGCTCGGCAGGCCCGACCGGACCGAGACAGCCTGGCGGAGACCGTGCCACACCCGGTGCTCGACCGTGCCCTCGACGTGCCGGCGTTCGGCCGCCTCCCAGTCCATCGGCGGCCGGTGCACCCAGCGGTTGTCGTCGGCGTGGGCCGGGTCGTCGACGAAGTCGTAGAAGTTGCGCTGGGCGATCTCGTCACCCATGTACAGCAGCGGCAGACCACCGAAACCGAGCACGATCTGGTACGCCAGCAGCAACCGCCGGACGGCCAGATCCAGGTGCGCCTCGTCGCCGCTGCCCAGGGCGGCCTCGATCCCGATCAGCGACGCCGCGCTGCCGCTGATCCGTCGGTCACCGGTCTGCAGGTTCTCCTGGAAGACCAGCCCCCGCGCATCGCTCATGGGATAGCTGCCGGCGTAGAAGTCGGCCAGGAAGCGGCGGTGCTCGAAGCCGTTCAGCCCGACCGACGCGGCGTCACCGTCGTCGATGGCCCAGCCGATGTCGTCGTGACAGCGCAGGTAGGTGCCCCACACCGTGGTCGGCGGCTTGGCCGGGAAGCGGTTCAGCGCGGCACAGAACAGCCGGGTGTCCTTGGACGCCAGGGCCGACCAGATCTGCACCATCAGGGAGTTCTGGTACGCCAGGTCGCTGACCCGGCCGGCGTGCTTGCCCACCCCCAGGTAGGGCGGCAGATCCGTCGGACCGACGATCGCCTCGGCCTTGAAGATCAGCGCCGGAGCCGCGATCCGGGCCACGGCGCGGAGGGCCTGGGTGATCGCGTGCACCTCCGGCTGGTTCTGGCAGTTGGTACCGAGCCGCTTGAAGATGAAGGCGATCGCGTCCAGGCGTACGCACTCGACACCCAGGTTGGCCAACCAGCAGATGATGTCGGCGAACTCGAAGAAGACCTCCGGGTTGCGCCAGTTGAGGTCCCACTGCCAGGTGTTGAAGGTGGTCCAGACCCACGACTGGGACTCGTCGTCGAAGGTGAAGTTGCCCGGGGCGAAGTCGGGGAAGACCTCCGGCAGGGTGCGCTCGTACGCGTCCGGGATGTCTCGATCGGCGAACATGAAGAAGTAGTCCCGGTACACGTGGTCACCGGAGGCGGCCGCCCGGGCCCAGGCGTGCTCGGTGGCAACGTGGTTGAGCACCAGATCGACGGTGAGCGAGATACCGGATCGCCGCAGGGCGGTGGCCAGGTCACGCAAGTCGTCCACGGTGCCGAGGTCGTCACGGACGGCCCGGTAGTCCATCACCGCGTACCCGCCGTCGTTCGCTCCCGGCCGCGGCTTGAGCAGCGGCATCAGGTGCAGGTACGTGACGCCGAGCTCGGCCAGGTAGTCGATCTTGTCCCGCACCCCGGTGAGGTCGCCGGCGAACATGTCTGTGTAGGCGGCGTAGCCCAGCATCCGGGGGTGCTGGTGCCACTGCGGGTCGGCGTGCCGACGCAGGTCCAGCAAGCGCAGGTCCTCGGGTCGCTGACGGAAGTTGCGCGCGGCGATCTCGGCAGCCCGCTCGGCCATCTCGACCGCGTGATCGGGGTAGGCGCCGGCGAGACCGGCCAGCAGGTCCGGCCAGTAGCGCTGCAGGCGCGTCTGGAACACCACCTGGTCGTGGGCCGGCTCGCCCTCGAGCAGTCCGGCGACGTCGGGAGTAGTCATCCCCGTCAATCTAGGGTGCGTGTCCGGGGTGCGGCCAGAGACTCCCCCTGATGGTGACCATCGCGTGACGAATCGGCCCCCACCAGGGCGGGTGCACCCGTCAACCGGTGGTCGCCTTGCGCGTCGCGTCGATGTCCTTGCGCCCGAGCCGCTTCTTGAACTCCGACAAGAACGCGTCCCGGAGCTGGTCGTTGTCCAGAGCGCCGTCCAGACCGGACAGCTTGCCGGCGTGCACCTGCTGGCAGACCCGCAGCCAGGCCTGCCCCATGGCGTACGTGAAGGTCGTCGCCACCCCCGCGCCGATCGCCCCACCGATCACCGTGCCCGCCCCGGGGACCAGCTTGATCAGACCGGTGAACGTTGCTCGACCGACCTGGGTGGCTGCCGTGGTCGAGACGATCGCCATCAGCGCGGCCCGATCGAACTTGATCTTGTAGAGGTGCGCGATCTTGGCCATCATGCCGAGCTGGATGGGGACCAGCAGGGTGGCGTCGGAGAACGGGATGGGGATGGCAGCGGCACCGCCAGCGGTCGCCACCGCGGCCCCGATCACCTTCTGGGCCTCGCCGGCCTTGCGGGAAAGATCGATCTCCTGCGCGGCGGTGAGGGCTCCGTGGACGCCTTCCGGCGCGACGCGAAAGGTGGCATCGAGGACTTCCTGCAGACCGTACGACTGGTGGCCGGCGAAGTCGTCGGGTTTGGCGTACGTCATGAACGGTCGCCCGCCCTCGATCGGCAGCTGCCGGGCGATGATCTGCTCGGCCAGCATCACCGCGTCCGGGTGGAAGTGCCCGTCCCGTCGCGGCACCTGGGTGAGCACCAAGATCACCGGCAGGCCCAGCTCATCCAGCCGGCGGACGAAGTCGGCCTCGGTGTCCTCGAACCGGCGGTCCATCCCACGGACGCAGTACCAGGCGACGTGGATCTGCTCCGACAGCGGCAGCTTCCGACTCTCCTTGATCACCTTCTCCAGATCACGGAGGATCTCGCGGTCGTCCTTGCCGATCTCCACACCCTGGGTGTCGACGATGCCGAGGTGGCCGATCTTGTCCAGGTAGAGGTGGCTGCCCTTGGTCACGGGTGCGCCGATCCCGGTGCGCGCCACCTCCTCACCGAAGATCGCGTTCAGCAGCGTCGACTTGCCAACTCCGGTCTTGCCGAAGAGCGCCAAATTGAACCGGCCGAGGGACTCGTTCTGCCGGTCGTACTCACCACGGAAGGACTCGTTGAACCAGTCGTCGGACTTCGCCACACCAACCTCGTCTCGTCGCTCGGCTACCCCGCCAGCGTACGGGCCGGATCCCAGCGGTGCCGCGCACCAGTCCTCCGGGAGGTGATTCGGGTCAGGTCGTCTCCGACGAAACCGGCTCGCCGGCCCACGGTGCCAGGGCCGGCTCCGGTCGGTGGATGCCGCGAGGACGGTAACCCAGGACATCCGCGATCCCGACCAGGTCACTGAGCAGCCAGATGATCGCCAACCACATCTCGGTGCCCTGCAGCCCTGGCTCAGCCGCAGGGTGGGACCGTGCCGACGCCGAGGGCGCCCGGAAGCCGAATCCCTGGCCGTCGGTCCAGTGGCCCAGCGCGTCACCTAGCAGACGCTCGGCGAGGCCGACGACATCCAACCGCCGGTACGAGGTCTGCCGGCCCGCCAGCCACAGGGGGTGCGCCACGTCCAGCACGTTGCAAGCGTTCTGTCTCTCGGGCGCGAAGTACGACAGGTCCGCCGCGTGAGTCAGGACGCTGTCGACGACCCGCTCCGGATAGGGCAACGGCAGCCCGAACTGGGCGAACGTGCCACGGGAGGCGCGATAGAAGCCGTTGACGACCTGGAGCCAGCCGCCGTTGCGCTCCGGCGATCCCCACATGCCGGTCCGCGGATCGGCTCGGGACACCAGCCACCCGAAGACCGCCTCGGCGGCCGCCGGGCGACCCGGCACACCGCGAGGCAGGTTCCAGCGCAGCGCCGTGCCGACCATGTCGACCCAGGCGCCCGCGCCCCAGGCCGAGCGCTGCCAGGGTTGGGCTTCGATGCCGGCCACCAGCTCGGCCGGGCTCGCCTCGGCGATCACCTGCACGGGATGGGGAAAACCACTACCCAACAGGTCGAGGGCGTAGCCGACGCAGAGCACGTGATAGGCGATGTCTCCGTCGGCCAGCTCCGGATCCCCCGGGACCCTGCACCCGTCGGGACCGAGGGCCGCCACCAGACCCGAGGAGGGCTGCTGGAGTCCCTGCAGCCGCTCGACCTGCACGTCCGCCGGTAGCTGCTCGGGTGGAGCGCCGAGCAGCAGGTCGGTGATCTCCACCGCGTCGCACTGCGCCCGCACCGTCGCCGGGGAGTCCGGACGATCGACGAACAGCCCGCCTCCGAGGTCTGGGCACCAGGACCTCTCGATCACGTCGCCGACCTGATCCCGCGCCCGCCGCACGAAGTCGGACAGCAACTCAGAGAGGTCGGCGCCTCCGGACGTCGGTGTGCCGCCTGACGGGCTGACACGCCAGCGCAGGTGTCGAGCAGGGTTGCCGCCCACCACAGCACCGTCGGGCACGTCCTTGGTGACGACAGCACCGGCAGCGACCACCGCCTTGGAGCCGATCGAGACGCCGTCCAGGATGACGACGTGCGATCCGATCCAGACGTCGTCGCCCACGGTGATGCCCTTCGACGTGATCGGCTGGCGGAACACCTCGATGTCGGGGTCGGCCATCGTGTGGTTGAACGCGAGGATGGAGGTGTGGGCGCCGATCCGCACCGCATCACCGAGGGTGACCGCACCGCGGACCACGCTGAACGCGTTGATCGTGCAGTGCCGCCCGGTCCGCACCTCGTCGGTGAGGTAGGCGTAGGCGGCGACGTAGCTGTTGTCGCCCAGCTCCAGCACCCTCGTCTGCACCGCAGCCAGCTCGCTCACGAAGCAGTGCTCACCGATCTGGTAGCCGAGGTCGGCACGGAGCTGCGCCTGGAGCTCGAGCTGCGCGGCCTGGGCCCGATCGTCGGCACCGGACCAGAATCCCCAGGGCGAGAAGTCGAAGTGCTGTCGGTCGATCGGCGAGGTCACTCGGACAGGGTGGGCCATCTGATCACGTCCTCACGTTGGAGATCGAGACGCGTCAGGACCGACGGACGGTGAGGCTTCCCATCGATTCTGGTGCGTGGTAACTTGCAGATCGTTCGCGGGTAAGCGTTTACCCGAGCCTAGCGCACAACACTCGACCAGTTCCCAGAACCCTCCGCCCGGTCCTCCGGACGGCCTACCGGATGCACGTCCGGACTGCAGAACCCTCGATGAAGCAGGTGATGCGATGTGAGCGCGGATGCAGAGATCCAGCCCGCGGGTGACCGCGTTGCGACGGCGACGAAGGCATCCGTCGCCGACCCGTCGACGGCCCCGGCCGAGGCAAAGCCCCGACGACGCCGGCTGCGGCGAGATCAGGTGCTGCTGCTGGCCCTCGGCTTACCCGGTGCTGTGGCGCTGATCGTCTTCCACTACCTCCCGCTGCTCGGCAACATCATCGCGTTCCAGGACTATCAACCCTATCTGGGGATCAGCGAGTCCGAATGGGTCGGCTTCACGAACTTCTCGTTCCTGTGGGACGGGAACCCGGAGTTCCTGAACGCACTGAAGAACACCCTGATCCTGACCGTCATCCAGACGGTCTTGGTGTTCCCCGTCCCGCTGGTGCTCGCTCTGCTGCTCAACAGCCTGGCGGGTGAGCAGCTGAAACGGCTCATGCAGTCGATCCTGTACCTACCGCACTTCCTGTCCTGGGTGATCGTCGTCGCGATCTTCCAGCAGATGCTCGGCAACGCCGGCATGCTGAACACGTTCCTCGTCCAGCACGATCTGCCCATCGTCCACATCATCGGTGTTCCCGAGGTGTTCAAGGCCTTGATCACGAGCCAAGCGATCTGGAAGGACGCCGGCTGGGGCACGATCATCTTCCTGGCTGCGATGTCCCGCATCGACCAGGAGCAGTACGAAGCGGCCGCAGTTGACGGCGCCTCCTCCTGGCAGCGGATGCTGCACATCACCTTGCCTGCCTTGAAAGGCCTCTTCATCTTGCTGCTCATCCTGCGGCTCGGCAGCAGCCTGTCCGTCGGCTTCGAGCAGATCATCTTGCAGCAGGGTCCTGTCGGGCTCGAGGCGAGTGAGGTCCTGGACACCTGGGTCTACAACAACGGCATCATCGGCGGGAACTGGGGCATGTCGACGGCCGTGGGCCTGGTGAAGAGCGTGGTCGGCCTGATCTTGGTCATCGGAGCGAACAAGCTCGCGCACGTGTTCGGCGAGAGAGGGGTCTACGAGAAGTGACCACCATCCAAGCGCGCCCCGGCGCCCAGCAGCCGCCGCAGGTCCAAGCCGTCGTCCCGTCCGGTGTGGATGGAGAAGCCGAACGTGGCCGTCCGAGCGGCCAAGGCAGTCGCCCTCGGCATCTGCGTCCTGCTGGTGATCGTGCCCTTCTGGTCGATCGCCGCCACCTCGCTGGCCGACCAGCAGACGATCAACAACTCCGCCGGCGGCATGGTCATGTGGCCCGACGGGATCAGTCTCGACGCGTACAGCGCCGTTCTCGGTGGCGGCGTC
Organism: uncultured Actinomycetota bacterium; assembly: GCA_963696135.1. Lineage (GTDB taxonomy): Bacteria > Actinomycetota > Actinomycetes > Propionibacteriales > Propionibacteriaceae > Microlunatus. The sequence goes on along the minus strand of CAVOJH010000021.1, from coordinate 130,971 downwards.
GTCACTCGTGCCATGATCATCTCGATCGCCATCACGGTGATCGGCACCGTGTTGTCACTGGCAGCAACCGCCGGACTCGCCTACTGGTTGTCACGTCCAGGCGCGTTCGGAGCCAAGCCGGTGCTGTTGCTCGTCCTCGGCGCCGTGCTGTTCGGTCCTGGCATCATCCCCAGCTACCTGGTGGTCAAGGAGCTGAACCTGCTCGACTCCTTCGCCTCCCTGATCCTCCCGGTGCTCATCAACGCCTTCAACGTGATCGTGATGCGTGCGTTCTTCCAGGAGCTGCCGCAGGAGCTGTTCGAGTCAGCGGCGATCGACGGTGCCTCCAACGCCACGATCCTGGTGCGGATCGTGCTCCCACTGTCCAAGGCGGTGCTCGCGGTCGTCGGTCTCTTCTATGCGGTCGCGTACTGGAACGCGTTCTTCAACGCCTTGCTCTACATCCAGACCACCGACAAGTGGCCGATGGCGCTGGTGCTGCGGACGTACGTGGTGAACCAGACCACGATCGGCGGAGACCAGGTGTCGGTCACCGAGGCTCTGCCTCCCCAGCTGTCCCTGCAGATGGCGACGTTGGTGATCGCGATCGTCCCGATCCTGCTCCTCTATCCCTTCCTCCAACGACACTTCGCCAAGGGCGTGATGATCGGCGCCGTCAAGGGCTGACTGCCGTGCCTTCCTCATCCGGACTCCCCTGTCCACCGCATCCGAAGGAGAAATGATCATGTCCGCACACGCGTTCACCCGCCGCAGTCTGCTGGCTGGGACGGGCGGTGCCCTGCTGCTCGGCGGGAGTGGCCTTCTCAGCGGCTGCAGCTCCAGCAGCTCCACCGAGACCAACACCGGCGCGGCCAACGAGGCGGTGAAGCTGCCGACCTACATCCCCTACACCGGGGTGAAGCCTGACCTGCCTGGTACCGAACAAGGCGTCGATCCGGCCTTCCGGAACTTCCCCGCCGACCGACCGACGTCCGTGCCAGAGGCACCCGGCAACGGGGAGACGGTGACGGGGATGGCCAACATCTACTTCGCAGTGCCTCCCGGCCCAGACCGGAACAGCTACTGGGCCGGACTGAACAAGCGGATGAACGTCGACCTCAAGCTCCAGATGGTGGGCAACGCCGACTACACGCAGAAGTACGCCACCACGATTGCCGGCAACGAGCTGCCGGACGTCATGATGACCCCGGCTCTGCTGGCACCGAACTTCCCGGCGCTGCTCGACAAGAGGTTCACGAACCTGAGCGAGCACCTCAGTGGTGACGCCGTCAAGGACTACCCGAATCTGGCCAACATCCCCACCCGTACGTGGAAGTCGGCGATCTTCAACGGCGGCATCTACGGCATCCCGATCCCCCGCGGGGCCATCGGCAACTACAACTTCATCCGGCAGGACCTGTTCGAGGCGGCGGGGGTGTCGCCTGAGCCGAAGAGCTACGACGAGCTCGTGGACGCCGGCAAGGCCCTGACGGATCCCAAGAAGCGTCGCTGGGCCTATGGAATCTACAACCAGCCCCGAGTTCTCTTCGGCCGGATGAACGATGAGCCCAACGTATGGCGTGAGGACGGCGGCAAGCTCACGCACACCTATGAGACCGACGAGTACAAGCAGACCATCACCGATCTGACCGCGTTGTGGAAGTCCGGGGTCATGCACCCGGACGCCTTCAACACGGCGCAGCCGTTCAAGGCGCTCTTCAACGCTGGGACGGTGGCGATCAACGCCGCCGACGGGTATCCGGGCTGGAACCAGTACATCCTCGACAACAGCGGCAACCCCGACTTCAAGCTGGGGTTGATGCCCGTCTACGCCCGCACCGGCGGGGAGCTGGCCAAGTGGGCCTACGGGAGCGGGGTGTACTCCATCACCACCATCGCGAAACAGGACGACCCAGAGCGGCTCAAGATGATCTTGCGGGTACTCAACTACCTGGCGGCACCGTTCGGCACCGAGGAGTACCTCTACCGCTGGTTCGGCGAAGAGGGTGTGGACCACACGATGGAGAACGGCAATCCGGTGTTGACCAAGACCGGCCAGGCGAACACGGTGATCCCGATCCGCTATCTGGCCGACGCACCCTACGCGGTGTACCAGGCGGGCCGGCCGCAGGACGCCGATGTGCAGCACGCCTACCAGGCGAAGGAGATCCCCACCGGGATAGCGAATCCGACGATCGGGCTGTTCTCGAACACGTACGCGACCAAGAACGCCACGGCCGACACCAACTTCCTCAACGGGTCGTACGAGATCGTGCAGGGACGCAAGCCGTTCGCCAGTCTGGACGACCTGATCACAACCTGGCGGAGCCAGGCCGGGGACGGGATGCGGTCCGAGTACGAGGAACAGCTGCAGAGCGCCGGAACACGCTGATCCGGCCGATGCGCGGCCCGGTGGAGCTGCTGGCCGAAGGTGTCGACTCCCTCGCCGTCGGCCTGCAGCCGTCGGGAGTCCTGCACGACCCGGTGTTCGACGCGCCGACCCAGTACGGCGGCGCGTTCTACGCCTGGTGCGCCAGCGTCCTCGCCGACCACCCGGCGGTGTCTCCAGCCGAACGAGAACGGTGGCGGCACCAGTCGCGGATCTGCTTCGACGCGGCGCTGCGGCACACCACCGATCCCACCGCGACCCCGTACGCATCGGGTTTCGATCGGCGCAGTCTGAGTGTGGTCGGACACCTCAACCACCGTGACTTCACCTGGTCGCCGATCATGAAGACGTACCAGGCGGACTCTGAGCTCCACCGTCCGTGGTCGGCGACGGTCGCGGCCCTGGACATCGCGACCTCGTTCCGAACACGCCCACCGTCCAACTGGGCCGCAGTCTGGCTGAGTGGCGAAGCGCTCCGGATGCGATGTGGGTTGTCGCCGACCACCGACGAGCAGCTCGACCAGTGGATCGCGGTGTTCTTCGCCCGTCCCGAGGGGGTCGGCTTGGACACCGACCTCGGCATGTACCGGGAACGCGGTCTGCCGAATGCCTATGATCTGTTCACCCGGACCCATCTCACCGAGCTGCTCGCCGCCGGCTACGCAGGTCAGCATCTCGAGCCGTTGCGTGCGTTCCTCTCGCTGGGGCTACGGCGCAGCCTGGAGATCCAGCTCTCGGACGGGTCCGTGGCGTCGGGGTATCGCAGCACCGGCCAGACCTGGGTCCTGGGTGCTGAGATCGCGCTGTTCACGCTGTCCGAACGACTGGGGCTGGGGGATGCGACCGACCGGCACCATTCTCGGAACGCAGCCTGGCGAGCTTTTCGTTCGCTGTCGACCTGGCGACGGTCAACGGGAGAACCGTTCTCTCCGGTGCAGAACTCCCTGCCCGCCGAGCTCCGGGTGGGGTACGAGCGTTACACCGCCGACGGGCACTACTCGCCGCTCGCCCTCGGCTTCCTGGCCACCGCGGTCCGATCCGGCTTCGGTGACGATCCAGCGCCCACGACCGAAGATCTTGACGTACGCCCGTCGGAGGTTCGCGCGGAGGGCTCACCGGTGTTCCGGGCCGTGGCTCATCGGGGGCGGATCTCCATCGGGGTGCAGGCCCAGGCCGACCGGACCTACGACGCGACGGGGCTGGTCGACCTCACCTTCGGCGCCGGCCGACTCCTCCACTTCGTCAGCGCCGCACGCCACGTCAGCGGCGGCGACTGGATCGTGCCCGGCCTCGCAGTCAGGGTCGCATCCGGATCGGCACCGATCCAGGCAATCGGCTCCCGGCACCACCACTGCACCGGTCTCGACGGGGCCGGTTCGGCCGGAGTGACGTTCCGCTCGATTCTCCAGGAGGGCCAGACGGCTGACCAGGAGCCGGACCTGCTAGCGGATCGGCACTACGACTTCACCGCACGCCTCGCCGCAGACGGCGTCACTGTCGCCGAGTCGTTCAGCGGGCCGCCCTGCCATCGCACGCTGCTCATTCCCTACCTTCGCGATCCCGGTACCGGCGCGACCACGAGGGTCAGCCCTGTCACCGGAGGGGTGCGCCTCGAGCTCGTGGACGAGTGGGTGGAGATCCTGGTTGACGCACCTGTCGAGCGACGGTCCCACGCTGCGTCCGGTTTCGAGAGTCGGCGCGGCTGGTGTGGTCTGATTCGGCTGGATCTCCTCGGCGTGGGCAACTCGCTGAGCTGGAGCGTCCACAGCGGACAGGATCGCCGAATCGCCGATCTGACCGTCGCGCCGTCACTAGGGTGATGACTCCGACCGACGAGCGTTCCGGGAGGCAGCCGTGCCGGCAGTTCGCCTGACCGACGTCGCCGCCCGGGCGGGAGTCTCACTGGCCACTGCGTCGAGGGTGATCAACGGCTCCCATCGGGTGCCGGCCGAGCCGATCGCTGCTCGCGTCCGAGCGGCGGCGCAGGAACTCGGCTACGTCGCCAACGCCCAGGCCCAGGCGCTGGCGCGATCGGCGACGGGTTTGATCGGTCTGGTCGTCCACGACATCGCCGATCCGTACTTCTCCAGCATCGTGCAGGGCGCACAACGACGCGCCCGTGAGCACCACAGCCAGGTGCTGCTGGCCGGAACGGACCGGCACGAGCAGGCCGAGCTCGAGGCTGTGACGGCCTTCGCCGCATACCGGACCGATGCCGTCATCCTGGTCGGTTCCCGGGGCCATCACTCCTCCGACGTCGCGCTGAACGCCGTCCTCTCGCGGTATCTCGACAACAGCGGCCGAGTGGTGACCTTCGGGTCGTCTGGCCCGCCAGGCGCCCGCGTGCTCGAGATCGGAAACCGTGACGGGGCCAGACAGCTCGTCGAGGTGCTCATCCAACGAGGCGTCCGCCACTTCGCGATCCTCGGCGGCCCGTCGGACCTGGTGACGAGCCGCGACCGGGTCGCGGGGTTCGGCGAGGCGATGGCTGCGGCGGGGCTCGCCTCCGCTGTGGTCGTCCAGAGTGACTTCACCAGCGAGGGCGGACATGCTGCAGCCCTGGTCGCCTGGGATCTGCTGGACCGTCGCGCAGGTTCCTGCCTGCTCGCCGTGAACGACGTCATGGCGCTCGGAGCGATCACCGCCCTGAGGTCCCTGGGCCTTCGCGTTCCCGACGACGTCCAGGTGGCCGGCTTCGACGACATCCCCACGCTGCGCGACTACAGCCCGGCCCTCACGACCTTCCGGCTGCCCCTCGAGTCCATCGGTGAGCAGGCAGCGGCGCTCGCCCTCACGACCGACGGTCCCGAGCACGTCCGGATCGACGGAGAGGTTGTCCTGCGAGCCAGCGCCGGTGCGCCTTACTCCTGATCGTCGTGTGCTGATCGCCACGCGCTGGTTGTCACGCCATGGTGGCGAGGTCCGTCGCCGCCACGGGGTGCAGCGGTGCACGGCCTGCAGCGAAGGCCTCGACCTCCTGCAGGGCCGTTGCCGTGAGGCGGTGGAGCTCGGTGCCGACGGACCCGGCCAGATGGGGAGTCAGCACCACGTTCGGCAGACCGAACAGCGCGTCGTCGGCCGCAAGCGGCTCGGGGTCGGTCACGTCGAGCACGGCCGAGATCCGCCCGGTGATCAGCTCGGTGCGCAGCGCGTGGTGGTCGACGATCACCCCTCGCGCCGTGTTGATGAACGTCGTACCGTCCCGCATCCGAGCGAGCTGCCGGGCGCCGATCATGCCGACGGTGCTCGGCAGCACCGGTGCGTGCAGGGAGACGACGTCACTGACCGACATCAGCTCGTCGAGATCCACCAGCCTGGCGCCGAGCTCTGCTGCCTCGACGGTGGTGAGGGTGGGGTCGGCCAGGACGATCTCGAGATCAAAGGGCCGCAGCAGATCCAGCACCAGGCGACCGATGGTGGACGCGCCGATGACGCCGACCGTGCGCTGATAGTTCCCGACCGTACGAGTCGGGTCGGGCGCGGGACGACGCCGGAGATCCGTGTACTGCCGGCTGGCCGCGTGCACGGCCTTGTTGGACAACAGGATCTGCGCGAGCGTGAACTCGGCCACCGGGACGGCGTTGGCCGTGGCTGCCGTCGTCACCGTGATTCCGCGCTGCCAGCACACCGGGTCGAGGTGCCCCTTCACCGTCCCGGCCAGATGGGCGATCAGAGCCAGCTTCGGGAGCCGCCGCAGCACGGTGCGGTCGACGGTCGGGCAACCCCACCCGGTGAGCAGCACGTCGACGTCGGCCAGATCCTCGCGATCGAAGTCGGTGACGACGGACTCCACCGCCACATCGGCGAGCTCGGCGAGACGCGACCAGAGCGCCTCCGAGAAAAGGGCACCACGCAATGCCTCGTCTCGCATCGCGAGCGCCACCGTGGGGCGACGTCGAGGCCGTCCTGAGGAGGCGCCGAGCGGAACGGAGGTCCCGCTCAACGGAAGATCGGCCGCCCGACTCGCCAACGGATGCATCAGATGCCGACCTCGTCTCGTCACCGGACTTCGGGGCCAGCCTACGGGTCGGCCCCTGTGGTTGCGGTCGGAAGCTCGTCACCTCGACGAGCTTCCGACCGTGACCTCTGGTGGTCCGCCAGGATCAGTCGTTGTCCTCTTCCAGCTTCAGCGCGATGCCGAGGGCGAAGAAGGTGGGTGCCCAGTGTCCGATGAAGATCCCCCAGCGATCCGACTGGGCCTTGTCGTCGCCCCGCTTGCCGCGGCTGATGAAGTAGCTGGCGTAGCTCAGACCGATCGAGGCCAGCCCGGCCGCGTAGGCGTACTCGCTGCGGATGCCGATGTTGTGCAGCGCGCTGATCACGCCGCTGCTCTGCTCGGCCAGATCCTGGGCCGCGCCCTTGACCTGCTCGGCGGTGTCCTCGGCCTTGTTGGTGAAACTCATGGTGCTCCTCACGGGAACGGCCAGTCGACCGCTCATACCGTCGACTTTACGTCGTAAACGCGACGGTTCGGTCAGCGGGGCGGCAACCACTAGAATCGACAAGTTGTCCCGATGTCCACAGAGAGCTTCACATGCCTATTCGCCATGATCTGCGTAACGTCGCGATCGTCGCCCACGTCGACCACGGCAAGACCACGCTGGTCGACGCCATGCTCTGGCAGTCCGGTGCCTTCCGCGTCGGACAGGACGTCGAGAAGCGGGTGATGGACTCGATGGACCTGGAGCGGGAGAAGGGCATCACCATCCTCGCCAAGAACACCGCGGTCAAGCACACCATCCCGGGCGGCGAAGAGCTGACCATCAACATCATCGACACCCCCGGTCACGCCGACTTCGGTGGCGAGGTCGAGCGCGGTCTCGAGATGGTCGACGGCGTGCTGCTGCTCGTCGACGCGTCGGAGGGCCCGCTTCCCCAGACCCGGTTCGTGCTGCGCAAGGCGCTGGCCAAGAACCTGCCGATCATCGTGGTGGTCAACAAGGTCGACCGTCCCGACGCCCGGATCGCCGAGGTCGTGGAGGAGACGTACGAGCTCTTCCTCGACCTGCTGGACGACGACGAGACCCACGTGCTCGACTTCCCGGTGATCTACGCCTCGGCCAAGGCCGGTCGGGCCTCCTTGACGCAGCCGGAGAACGGCTCCATGCCCGAGGCGGCGAACCTGGAGCCGCTGTTCCAGGCGATCCTGGAGCACATCCCGGCTCCGTCCTACACCGAGGGCGCCGTGCTGCAGGCACACGTGACCAACCTGGACGCGTCGCCGTACCTCGGCCGCCTGGCACTGTGCCGCATCATCGAGGGCACCATGACGCGCAACCAGCTGGTCGCCTGGTGCCGTTCTGACGGCACGGTCAAGACGGTCAAGCTGTCCGAGATGCTGATGACCAACGCCCTCGAGCGAGAGCCCGCCGACTCGGCCGGCCCCGGCGACATCGTGGCCATCGCCGGCATCCCGGACATCACCATCGGTGAGACGCTGTCCGATCCCGAGAACCCCAAGCCGCTGCCGCTGATCACCGTCGACGAGCCGTCCATCTCGATGACGATCGGCATCAACACCTCGCCGCTGTCCGGCAAGTCCGGCAAGCTCCTGACGGCCCGGCTGGTCAAGGCCCGCCTCGACACCGAGCTGATCGGCAACGTGTCCATCCGGGTGCTGACCACCGAGCGGCCGGACACCTGGGAGGTCCAGGGCCGAGGCGAGCTGCAGCTGGCCATCCTGGTCGAGATGATGCGTCGTGAGGGCTTCGAGCTCACGGTCGGCAAGCCGCAGGTGGTGACCCGGGAGATCGACGGCAAGGTGCACGAACCCGTGGAGCGGCTGACCATCGACATCCCCGAGGACTTCGTCGGCGTCGTCACCCAGCTGATGGGTCTGCGCCGCGGTCGGCTGGAGATGATGGTCAACCACGGCACCGGCTGGGTGCGGATCGAGTACCTGGTGCCGGCCCGTGGACTGATCGGCTTCCGGACCGAGTTCCTCACCGAGACCCGCGGCACCGGCCTGATGCACCACGTGTTCGAGGCGTACGAGCCCTGGCACGGCGAGCTCCGGACCCGGCCGACCGGCTCGCTGGTCTCCGACCGGACCGGCGTCGTGACGTCGTACGCGCTGTTCAGCCTGCAGGAGCGGGGGACGATGTTCGTCGGCCCGGGTACCGAGGTGTACGAGGGCATGATCGTCGGCGAGAACGCCCGGTCCGAGGACATGGACGTCAACGCGACCCGGGAGAAGAAGCTGACCAACGTCCGCTCCGCCACCGGCGACGAGCTGGAGCGGCTGATTCCGCCGAAGCTGATGCAGATGGAGCAGGCCCTGGAGTTCTGCCGCGGTGACGAGTGCATCGAGGTCACCCCGGGCGCCGTACGGATCCGCAAGGTGACCTTGTCGGCCAACGACCGTGGCAAGGTCCGGTCGAGGGCCAAGAAAGCCTGACCAGCTGAGAGTCCGGATGCCGTGAGCCTGCTGGCTCACGGCATCCGTCGTCTTCTCGACGGGCGTTGCTCGGTGGTCCGGCGAGAGGCCAAATGTGAGCGGAACCCTCCCGCTGGCCCCGGGGGTGTATCAGGATGTGTCCTGCAGGCTCTGGAACTCGGGCCCTTCCCCGCCCGTCTCGCTGCGCGCACCGGCGCGCAGCGTCGCTCGGCAGAGGGGAAGCCGTGAGAAGACGCATCATCTCGATCCTGATGTCCGTCGCCGTGTCGGTCGCACTGATCGGCGCCGTCACCGTCGGCACCGCGCCGACCGCGGCGGCAGCGACGTACGTGTCGAAGACGTACACGGCCCCGAAGAAGGGGCAGAGCAACAGCGGGGTGACCGCGCTGCAGCGCCGGCTGATCAAGGCCGACGTGCTGGGCAGCGCGTACGCGACCGGCTACTTCGGCAGCAAGACCGAGGCCGCGGTGAAGAAGTTCCAGCGCCGGTACGGATTGAGCGCGAGCGGCAAGGTCACCAAGACGACCTGGAAGAAGCTGGTCAAGAAGACCGGCTCCATCAAGATCGGCTCGAGTGCCTCGTCCGGCGGGAAGAAGCTGGACCGGCGTTGCACGTTCTCGGGCCGCGCCCTCTGCATCGACAAGACCCGGGACAAGCTCTACTACGTGAAGAACTCCAAGATCATCCGCACCTTCGACGCGCGGTTCGGGTGCGCGAGCACCAGGACCCGGGAGGGTCGTTTTCAGGTGAACTGGAAGAGCCGGAACCACTACTCGACGATCTATCACACGAAGATGCCGTACGCGATGTTCTTCTCCGGCGGCCAGGCCGTGCACTACTCCTCCGACTTCGCGGCTCGCGGCTACAACGGCTGCAGCCACGGGTGCGTCAACATCCGGAACAAGTCGGGCATCCGCTGGGTCTTCAACCGGATCCACGTCGGTGACCGGGTGATCGTCTACCGCAGCTGAGAGCACGAAACCCCCGAGCCTGAGGCTCGGGGGTTTCGCTATCTGCGGTTGTCTTACTCAGAGGTACCGATCCGCGTGCGAGCGGAGCGAGCACAAATCAGACAGCGGCCTTCTTGGCGGCGTTGGCCTTGCGGGTGGCGGCAGCCTTCTGACCGGCGGCGGAACGCTTGGCGCTGGCCGCCTCACGGGTGGCCGACGCCTCGGCCGCGCTGGCCTGGCGGGTAGCAGCAGCCTTGGCCGCGCTCTTCGGGGTCACGGTCTCGGTCGCGGTCTTGCCGGACACGGACTGGCGGGCCTTGGTGACGCCCTCCTGGACGGCCTCGAACGCCGGGTCGACAGCCTCGACGACGTCCTCACGGACCTCCTCCAGCTTCACCTCGACATCGGCCTTGACGTCGGCCGTGGTCTTGCGGGCCGCGATCAGGGAGTCGTCGACGACCTTCTTGCCCCGGCCGGCGAGATCGACGTAGGTGGTGCCGGCCTCGGCCAGCAGCTCCTTGCGCTGCTTCTCCAGCTCGGCGAGCCGAGCCTTGGTGGTCTCCGGCAGAGCCTTGAGCTGCTCTGGCAGGGTCTTCAGCAGCTCGGTGGTCTGCTTCGCCTGCTCGGTCCGCTTGGTCTGCAGCTCGGTGAACCGCTTGGTGGCCCGCTCCTGCGTGGTCACGACGATGTTCTTGATCGACTCGGCGACCAGGTCGGTGAGGCCGGCGGCGGCGTACAGCGCGGTGTAGTCGGACTCGACGGCGGCCTTGCGGGCCTGCGCGGGGGTCGGGCGACGGGTGGTGGTGGTGGGCATGCTCATTCTCCTTGTTTCGACTTCTTCGATGTCTTGCTCGTGGACTCGCTCTTGCTCGTGGACTCGCTCTTGCTCGTGGACTCGGGGGTCTCCGGGGCCGACACCGGCGCGGCTCCGTCCTTCTCGTTCTCCTTGACGAAGGACTGGTACACGTCGATCAGCACCCGCTTCTGACGCTCGGTGATGGTCAGGTCGGACAGCACTGCGGCTTCGACCGTGGTCGAGGGGTGGTCGTCGGGATCCAGGATGCCGGCCTTGACGTAGAGGGTCTCGGCCGAGACCCGCAGCGCCTTGGACAGCTGCTGGAGCACCTCCGCGGACGGCCGCCGCAGCCCTCGCTCGATCTGGCTCAGGTACGGGTTGGACACGCCGGTCTGTTCCGCCAGCTGGCGCAACGAGAGCTCAGCGGCCCGGCGCTGGGAGGCGATGAACTCCCCCAGCGTCCCGAGCTGTTCCCCCAGGTTGGGGGTCTTGATCCTGGCCATGTATCCATGGTGCCCGCCGGTGCTTGCAATTGCAAGCACGTGCGTACTCCAGCTAGCGTGAGGTCGATCACAATGTGTTCGTCACTCGCTCCGACGACTCCGCGGCGTGCGTTTTCCGACCACGGTCGGCTTCCGGTTCGGCCAGCACCCGCCGACACGTACGTTTTCCGACCACGGTCGGCTTCCGCTCGGCCAGCACCCGCCGACACGTACGTTTTCCGACCACGGTCGGCTTCCGCTCGGCCAGAACCCGCCGGTTCGCTCTCTGCGCTCTCTTCACTCCCACGGGAGGCCGTCCCTCCGCTCGGACGCTCGCGTCGGGGCCTTGTGAATTGCCCGCACCGTGGGACAGAGTGACAACACCGTAAAGACGCTCCCCAGAGCCGACCCCCGCACGCACCCCGACGACGGAGGCCTCCCATGACGGACACCAGCACCACCGACAGCGCGACCGGCGAACACCACCCCGAGCTGAAGAGAGTTCTCGGACCCAAGCTGCTGCTGCTCTTCATCGTCGGCGACATCCTGGGCACCGGCATCTACGCGATCACCGGCAGCGTCGCCAAGGAAGTCGGCGGGGCGGTCTGGCTGCCCTTCTTGGTCGCCTTCATGGTCGCCACCTTGACCGCCTTCTCCTACCTCGAGCTGGTCACCAAGTACCCCCAGGCCGCCGGTGCCGCTCTCTACGTGCACAAGGCGTTCGGGGTGCACTTCTTCACCTTCCTGGTCTGCTTCACGGTGATGTGCTCGGGCATCACGTCGGCGGCCACCGCCTCCCGGGCCTTCGCCGCCAATCTCGAGGCGATGGTCAACGTGGTCCGGGCCGACTGGTTGGGTCTGGCCGAGGTCGACGTCTCGAACGGACTGACCACCGTCCTGGCGATCGGCTTCATCGCCCTGGTCGCCCTCGTCAACCTCCGCGGTGTGGCGGAGAGCGTGTACGCCAACGTGGTGCTCACCCTCGTCGAGCTGTCCGGTCTGCTGCTGGTGATCATGATCGGCATGTTCGCGATCGGCCAGGGCAAAGCCGATCTCGGTCGGGTGGTCATGTTCGACACGGCCGAGGACAAGGGCATCTTCCTGGCCGTCACCGCCGGCACCACCCTGGCGTTCTTCGCCATGGTCGGCTTCGAGGACTCCGTCAACATGGCCGAGGAGGTCAAGAACCCGGAGAAGATCTTCCCCAAGATCATGCTCACCGGGCTCGGCATCACCGGCGCGATCTACGTGCTGGTGTCTATCTCGGCGGTGGCCTTGGTCTCCCCCGGTGAGCTGGGAGAGGGCGAGGCGCCGCTGCTCAAGGTGGTCCAGGCCGGGGCGCCCAACCTGCCCGTTGACCAGATCTTCCCGCTGATCTCGATGTTCGCGGTGGCCAACTCGGCCTTGATCAACATGCTGATGGCCAGCCGGTTGCTCTACGGGATGGCGAACCAGAAGGTGCTCCCACCGGTGCTGGGCAAGGTGCTGCCGGCTCGTCGTACGCCGTGGGTGGCGATCTTGTTCACCACGGTGCTGGCGGTGGGTCTGCTGATCTTCGCCGGCGGGGTGAGCCAGCTCGGCGGCACCACGGCTCTGTTGCTGCTGGCGGTGTTCTCGGTGGTCAACATCACCTGCCTGGTGCTGCGCAAGGACGTCAAAGCCCACGAGCACTTCCGGGCGCCGACGGTGATCCCGATCATCGGCGCCCTCTGCTGCGCGTTCCTCGTCGGACCGTGGACCGGCCGCAATCCCGTGCAGTACTCCATCGCGGGGGTGCTGATCGCCATCGGGGTCGCGCTGTGGCTGATCACCTGGCTCATCAACCGGGCGATCTACTCCCGCAAGACCTACCTGAAGGACCCGAGCGAGCTGGACGGTGACGGCCCGGGCTGAGGTCCGCCCGACAGCCCGGGCCGGCGTGCGTTTCCCGACCACGGTCGGTATCCGGACCTCCCCTGGTCGTACGTGGCGTGCGTTCTCCGACCACGGTCGGCCTACGGACCTACCCGACTTCCCCGCGCGTGCGTTTTCCGCCCACAGTCGGCTTTCGCCCTTGGGCGGATCCCTGGCACACCTACGGGTGGCACCTCGTTCGGCGACGCCTCCCGGCTACTCCGTCGGGCGTCCGGGGAAGCAGCGGTGCCACTCGACGGACGGACGGCGACGGCCGGCCGACTCACCCCGATCCCGGAGGATTCGCCGGACGCGTTCGAGAGTCTCCTCGGGGCTTGCGTACACGCCCTCTGCCGTGACGACGATGACTCGCCATCCGCGGTTCTCGAGGTCTTCTCGACGTCGGATGTCCTTGTTCCACTGCGCCGTGTTCGCAGCATGCTGCCGACCGTCGTACTCAACGGCGATCAGGAGGCCGAGGTACGCCAGGTCGATGCGGTGCAGCCAGCTGCCGTCATCCCGCCGGATGACGTGGCCGACGGTCGGCTCCGGCAAGCCCGCGAGCACGATGAGCATGCGCAGCCGGGTCTCCATGATCGAGTCGACGCCCACCCGTACCCATCGGGCGGCACGTCGCGCCAATCGGCAGCCTGCTCCACACGCCGTACGTGTTGTCCCTCGACGGCCGTTCGAGTTCCGACCGCGGTCTCGGGTTCTGCGTCATGCGGGCCGATCCGCGGTCCGGAAACCGACCATGGTCGGAAAACGCACACCGCCAGGCCGCCCGCAACCACCCCACACCGACCATGGTCGGAAAACGCACGCCCCGAGCACGCCCTGGAGCCGACCGTCAGCGGCGCTGACGCTTGCTGAGCGCCTGCGGCACGCTGGCGATGATCAGCGTCCCGTCCGGCCGCCGTTCCCCCGAGTGCAGGGCCGGCTCGCCGGCGATCTCCGGCCCCTGGCCCAGGAGCGGCACCACGACCGGCTCAATGCCGGTGACGGTGACCTGGTCACCACGGACCGTCAGGGTGATCGGGTCGCCCGCGTCGATCTCGAAGGTGATGGCCTCGTGCACCACGGTCACCTTGAGTCGGGTGCCTCGCAGGGTGATGCGGAACGTCAGCCGGCCCCAGCCCTCCGGTAGCCGGGGATCGAAGCTGATCGTGCCGTTGTGGTCCCGCATGCCTCCGAAGCCGTAGACCAGTGCGTTCCACACCCCGCCCGTCGAGGCCACGTGGACGCCGTCGCTGGTGTTGCCGTGCAGGTCGGCCAGGTCGACGAACAGCGAGCTGTAGAAGTAGCGCAGTGCCAGACTCCGGTAGCCCACCTCGGCGGCGATGATCGACTGGACGACACCGGACAGCGTCGAGTCCCCGGTGGTGATCGGGTCGTAGTAGTCGAAGTCGGCCCGCTTCTCCTCGAGGGTGAAGTGGTCACCCTGCAGGAACAGCGCGAGCACGACGTCGGCCTGCTTGAGCACCTGGAAGCGGTAGATCACCAAGGGGTGATAGTGCAGCAGCAACGGCCGCCGATCCGCCGGGGTCGCCTTGAGGTCCCACACCTCCCGGTCCAGGAAGCGCGAGTCCTGGGGGTGGATGCCGGTGCCGTGGTCGTACGGGATCGACATGGCCTCGGCCGCCGCCGCCCACTCGTCCACCTCCTGCTGATCCAGTCCCAGGCGATCGACCAGCCGGTCGAACAGCACGCCGTCCTCGTCGGCCAGCCGACGGACGACCTCGGCGGCCTTGGCCAGGTTGAACCGTGCCATCACGTTGGTGAACAGGTTGTCGTTGACCACGGTGGTGTACTCGTCCGGCCCGGTCACTCCGTGGATGTGGAACGAGCGGGCCGCTCCGTCGGACACGCTGCGCTCGCGCCAGAATCCGAGATCGGCCCACAACCGCGCCGTCTCGACCAGGATGTCCACGCCCTCCCGACGGAGGAAGTCGTCGTCACCGGTCGCGGTCACGTACTTCATCAGCGCGTACGAGATGTCGGCGTCGATGTGGTACTGCGCCGTGCCGGCCGCGTAGTAGGCGCTCGCCTCCTCGCCGTTGATGGTCCGCCACGGGAAGAGCGCGCCCTCCTGGGCCAGGTCCTCGGCCCGTCGGTGAGCCGCGTCCAGCATGTTGTAGCGGAACCGCAACGCGCTGTGCGCCATCCACGGCGAGGTGTAGGTGAGGAACGGCAGCACGTAGATCTCGGTGTCCCAGAAGTAGTGCCCGCCGTAGCCGGAGCCCGACACCCCCTTCGCCGGCACGCCGGACTGCTCGGCTCGGCCGGTGGCCTGGGCGAGCTGGAACAGGTTCCAGCGGACGGCCTGCTGGACCTCGGGTTGGCCGGCGACCTCGACGTCCGAACGCGCCCAGAACTCATCCAGCCACTGGCGCTGGTCGGAGTACTGCTGGGCGATGCCCTGCCGGCCCACCCGGTCCAGGGTCCGGCGGCACCGGTCGACGAGCTCGCGGACGGGCACCCCGCGCGAGGAGTGGTAGGAGACGATCTTGGTCACGGTGATCGTCTTACCCGGCTCGGCATCGACCCGGTAGACCATCTTGCCGGTGTCCCCGTCGGCGCTGATGTGCTTGGTGTACTCGTTGTCGGTGACGATCTCGTGATCGACACCGACCGCCAGGGTCATCTTCGAGTTGTGGCAGCGATAGCCCAGGATGATCCGATCGTCCTCGGCGTGGTGCAGCTGCGGATCGAGCACGCGATCGTCGAACGCCTCGGCCTTGCGCGGGTCGACGCCGGCCCCCATGGCCGCGGCCTTGACGTGGTACTCGTCGCGCCCGTCCTGCCGGTTGAGCGTCTGCGACGAGATCACCACCGGGGCGGCGAAGTCGAGCATCGTGACCTCGAAGGTCATCAGCGCCAGGTGCCGCTGCGGGAACGACACCATCCGGGTCGACTTCACGTGCACGGACTTCCCACCGGGTGTGCGCCAGGTGATGTCACGGGTCAGCACCCCCTCACGGAAGTCCAGGGCGCGCTCGTACGACCTGAGGTCGGCCACCGCGAGCAGCAGCGGTTCGTCGTCGACGTACAGCTTGATGGTCTTGTTGTCGGGGACGTTGACGATGGTCTGACCGACGCGGGCGAAGCCGAACGCCTCCTCGGCGTGCCGGATCGGCCAGACCTCGTGGAAGCCGTTGATGAAGGTGCCGTGCGCGTGCGTCTCGCGCCCCTCCTCGACGTTCCCGCGCAGGCCGAGGTACCCGTTGCCGACCGCGAACAGCGTCTCGGTGACCCCGAGATCCTTGGTGCCGTACGCGTTCTCGACGAACCGCCATTCCTCGGTCGGGAACCGATGCCGGTCGATCGGGTCCGCGACGGCCGGCGGCGTGTCCCCGCTGGAGCCTCTCACTCGGTCACCGACTCGGCCGGCTCGGCGACCACCAGCTCGGCCAGATCGGCCACCACCACGTCGGCACCGGCCTGCAGCAGCCGATCCGCACCGACCCCGCGGTCGACGCCGATCACCAGCCCGAAGTCGCCGTCGTGCCCGGCCGCCACCCCGGACAGGGCGTCCTCGACCACGACCGCGCGCTCGGCCGACACCCCGAGCTTCTCGGCCGCGAACAGGAAGGTCTGCGGGGACGGCTTTCCGGCCAGGTGCTCGGCCGCCGCCAGCACACCGTCGACGACCACCTCGAACCGATCGGCCAGACCGGCGGCCGCGAGCACGGCCGGGAGCGTTCCGCGAGGAGGAGACCACCGCGACCTGGGTACCGGTGGTGGCCAGCTGGTCGAGGTAGGCGACCGACCCGGGGTACGGGGTCACGCCCTCGGTCTCCAGCACCGCCGCGAAGACGTCGTTCTTCCGGTTGCCCAACCCGCACACGGTCTCGGCGTCGGCGGGATCGTCGGAACCGCCCTCCGGCAGGGTGATGTCGCGCGACGCCAGGAACGAGCGCACCCCGTCGTAGCGGGGCTTGCCGTCGATGTAGTCGAAGTAGTCGGCCTCGGTGTAGGGCTCGGCGATGCCGCGCGCAGCGAGGTAGTCGGAGAACATCTTCTCCCAGGCCCTCATGTGCACCTCGGCCGTCGGCGTCAGCACGCCGTCGAGGTCGAAGAGGACGGCGTCGAAGTCGTCGGTGTTCACGGCGAGAACACTAGGCGAGAAGTGTTACAGGTGGCAGCGCGCGTACCCGGACGGACGCGTGGGGGTCAGAGACGGGCGAACGCCTCGGCGACCGGGCGGATCTCCCCCACCCGCTCGCCATGGCCGAGCACCGGCGTCGCCGCCTGCTCGTCCAGGGTCGGCGAGTCGTAGCCGAGCTTCTGCAGCGTGGCCGCCATGGCCGCGGCACGGGCCCGCGGCGAGCCGTCGCTGATCTTGACGGCGACCCCGGTCCCGTCGGGCAGTCCGACCGCGTAGACCGCTTCCGCACCCGCCTTGCCGACCAGGCCGGGGATCGCGCGGTGCAGGGCGAGCTCGTCGCGGCGGGTGCCGGACACGTTCTCGGGATGGCTCCGGATCGCCTCGGCGACCCGGGCCTCGGGGCCCTCGGTGGCGGCCGCGATCCGGCCGAAGGAACGGGCCAACCCGTAGAGACTGACGGCGTACAGCGGAGCGCCGCACCCGTCGATGGCGAGCAGACCGGCCTGCTCACCGGCCAGGTCGTCGATGGTCTGCAGGATCGCCAGCTGGACCGGGTGGTCGGGATCGCGGTACGTCGCCGTCGGCCAGCCGTTGAGCGCGGCGGTGGCGAGCATCCCGGCGTGCTTGCCGGAGCAGTTCATGGTGATCGACGACTTCTCGCCGCCGGCGCGGATCAGGTCGTGCGTCGCCTGCTCGTCGGCCGGCCAGTCCGGTGGGGTCTGCAGATCGTCCTCGCTGAGACCGGCTTGGCTGAGGATGCGGCGGACGGCCTCGACGTGGAACGGCTCTCCGGAGTGCGAGGCGCAGACCAGGGCGAGCAGGTCCGGGGGGAGATCGAGACCGGCGCGGACAAGGCCGACCGCCTGGATCGGCTTGCTGGAGCTGCGGGGATACATCGGAGCGAGCACCGCCCCCAGCGAGCGGATCAGCTGACCGTCCGGCGCGGTGACCGCCACCCGGCCGTGGTGGACGCTCTCGATCGTGCCGTTGCGTACGACCTCGACCAGGATCGGGTCACTCTCGAACGGTCCCTGCTCGGGGGTCGCCCCCTGCTCGGATGTTGACTGGGGTGCGGCGGCGAGATCGGTCACGCTGTCGGAGGCTACTCCCCCTGGGTCTTCTGTCCGAGAACCCGCGTCTTCTGCACCGAAATCCACATGGTGCGTGGATAGCGGTGCAGAAGTCGGGGTCAGAGGCGGGCGCGGACGTGCAGACCGATCTCCGGGTCCACCAGGACCTCCTGGGCCGCGGCGACGGCGGGTTCGCCGTCCGCACCAGGGCCGGCGGCCAAGAGATCGCGGGCGGCGTCGACGTTGCGCTTGACCAGGCCGAGAGCTATCGGACCGAGCTCGTAGTGCCGGGCCGAGCCGCCGACGAAGCCGACCTCGCGCCCGTCCAGCGTCAGCGACGCTCCGGTCGGCGGCAGGGTGTCGGTGGAGCCATCCAGGTGCAGCCGGACGAGCCGCCGGGGCGGCCGGCCCAGGTTGTGCACCCGGGCGATGGTCTCCTGACCGCGGTAGCACCCCTTGTCCAGGTGCACGGCGGACCCGAGCAGCCCGAGCTCGTTGGGGATGGTCCGGTGATCGCTGTCCACCCCGATCCGAGGCACCCCAGCGGCGATCCGTCGGGCCTCGTACGCCCACAGTCCGGCCGGGGTGCCCTCGGCCAGGGTCGCCGCGAGCTGGTCGCGCGGGACGAAGACCTCGTGGCCGCCCAGGGAGTCCGGCCCTGTCCGGGTCAGACCGTGCTCGCCGGCCGGACCCGCGATCCAGACCACTGCGTACTCCGCGGACCGATCGGCGACCTCCACCCGCATCATGAACCGCATCCGGTCCAGCCACGCGGCCGCCGCGGCGGCCGCTCCGGGCTCGGTGTGCGCCCAGAACGTCTCACCGTCGTCGACCCCGTAGAGGGCGTGCTCGATGTGGCCCTGGGGCGACAGCACCAGCGTGGTGACGCCGACGCCGGGGGCCAGATCGGCAAGCTGCTGCGTGGTCAGCGAGTGCAGCCAGCTCAACCGGTCGGGTCCGGTGACGGTCAGGACACCGCGGTGGGAGAGGTCGACGGCTCCGTCACCGGCCTCGAGCCTGCGCTGCTCGCGCAGCGGATCACCGAAGTGCCAGGGCTGCCCGGCATCGAGTCCAGACTCGGCGAGGACGGCAGAGGGACGGAGTGTTGCCATACCTGCCAGGCTAGTCGCGTGCCGGACGACCTGGTGATCGCTCGCAACCCCGAGCCCGACTCGACGCTGCCGTACCTCGTGCGGATACCGCTGGGCGAGCACGGCATCGTCGTCAAGGCGCGCGAGACCTGGCCCCGGACGAGCAAGATCTACTGCCACCGAGCCGACTCGTGGCCGCCGGACGCCGAGATCTTGGAGCGGTTGCCGGTCCGCTCCATCAGCCGCCGGGGTGCGGCCATCGACCTGGTGCTGACGCGGGGTCGAGAGAACCGGTCGCAGTTCGTCCTGACCCGAGCACGGGGCCGGGAGATGATCTTCTGGCAGTCCGCCCGGACGGCGAAGCAGGCCCGACCCCAGGTGACCCTGCCCACGGCCAGGGCCCACGGCCACGTGCTCGACATCGTGGTCGACGTGCACGAGCGGTACGCGTACGGGTTCTCCCACCAGCAGGCGACCACCCACAAGGCCCCGTTGCGAGCCGGGGACTACGCGATCACCGACGGTGACGACGTGATCGCCGCCGTCGAGCGCAAGTCGGTGGAGGACCTGTCCAGCACCCTGCTGTCCGGGCGAATGAGCTATCTGATGGCGGACCTGGCCAGCCTGCCGCGGGCGGCCGTCGTGGTCGAGAGCGGCTACAGCAAGATCTTCACGCTGTCCCACGCACCGGGTGCCACCGTCGCGGAGTCGCTGGCCGAGGCGCAGGCCAGGTTCCCGTCGGTCCCGATCGTCTTCTGCGAGAACCGCTCGCTCGCGCAGGAGTGGGTCTACCGCTGGTTGGGTGCCTGCCGGCGGGAGCACGATCTCCGGCTGGCCACCGAGGACGTCGAGGAGACCTTCGCACCGGGCCGCCCGCTGCCGGAGTCAGCCCCCGAGCGGGCGCGGCGGCCGAAGGGCATGGAAGCGGAGATCCGCGCCTGGGCACGCGCCCACGGAGTCGCGGTCTCCGAGCGCGGCCGGGTGGCCGCCGCCGTCCGGCACGCGTGGGAGCGGCGCGACCCCACGGAGAACTGAGCCGGGCCGGGCGGCCCACCGCGGCTGTCCACCACATCGTGGCCGGCGGCCCCTCACGGGCGCCGGCTCGTCGGTCGAGCCGGTCAGGCCTGGGTGCGCAGCAGCCGACCCCACTGGTGGTTCTGCAGCGGGTGCCCGTCGGCCGCCTTGTCGAAGGTCCACAGCAGGTCTCCCTCCACGTAGCCGTAGAGGCGCTGGCCGGCGGTGTACTCCGCGGCCGTGACACTGCGCAGGATGGCGTCGGTCGCGAGCTCGATCTTGGCGCCCGAGATCTGGCCGTACCAGACCTCGGCGTAGCCGCCCGGCTGACACAGGACGACCTCGAGGCTGCCGTCGGGCTGCGGACGCCAGAAGCCCGTCTCCATCGACAGCGGTTTGCTGGCCTTGCCCTCGGAGTCCAGCTCGAAGGTCTGCGAGAGGTAGTGGAGGTAGTCACCGCCGTTGTCGGCGAAGTCGATCTGCTGACCGAACTCGATGTCGTCGGTGTCGGGGTACGAGGCGCGACCCGTGCCCTCCCATCGGCCGAGCAGCCAGGCCAGCGGCGTGAGGGCAGGATTCAGGTCGGAGGAGATCTCGAAAGGCACCCGTTCAGGATTCCACGGAACGGCCACGGACCAACAACAGCACCAGAGCGACCAGCGCGGCGGCTCCGAGCACAGCGACGCCGACGACCAGCAGGACCGCGAACACGGTGACGAGCGACATGGGGCGATTCTAGGGCCGGGTGCTTCCGCACCGGGGTCGGGCGCGCACAAGCGGTTCACTTCACAGGCGAGTACGCCACCGAAGCGCGCCGCTTGTCACGACCCTCCGTCGAGCGGCTTGCGCAACACCGCGGTCACGGTCACGTAGCGCCGTCCACCCGCCACCGGCCAGGACTCGACGGCCGATCCGTGCTCGCGGTAGCCCAGCCGTCGGTAGAGCCGGGCCGCGTCCGGGTTGTCGTGCTCGACGGTGAGCCGGGCCTCCGGTCGACCGTGCCGGCGGATCCTCTCCTCCAGCTCGGCGACCAGGGAGGTACCGATCCCCAGACCCTGCAGCAACGGGTGGACGGACAGCTGCCAGAGGACGCCCGCCTCGGGCACGGGTCGCAGATCGGCGCCACCGGCGGCGACCAGTCGCCCGTTCGGCAGCTCCCCGACCAGGTACTCGGCCTCGTCGGCCACCATCAGCGGCAGCACCTCGGCGATGGCAGCCAGGTGCTCGGACCCGCCAGACCAGTCCAGGTCGGTCAGGTCGGACGGCTCCAGGTCGCGAAACGTCACGTCGATGGTCACCCGTCGATCCTCGCCGAGTGCGTCCACCCGGCCCGCATAGGGTCGGGCGAATGAGAAGGTACGTGATCGTCGGGGCAGGAGCGATCGGCGGCGGCATCGGCGCCCGCCTGGTGCAGGCCGGTCTACCGACCGTGCTGATCGCCCGCGGCGAGCACCTGGTGGCCATGCAGCGGCACGGGCTGCGGCTGCGGACGCCGCGCGAGGACGTGACCCTGCCGGTCAGTGCCGTCGGCTCGATCGCCGAGGTGAGTCTGGGCACGCGCGACGTGATCCTGCTGTCCACCAAGACGCAGCAGGTGCTGGACGTGCTGCCCGAGGTCGCCGACGCCCCCGTCCACGACGACCACGGCACGGTGGTCGGCCGGGCCGGCGAGCTGCTACCCGTCTTCCTGGCCACCAACGGGGTGAGCGCGGAACCGCTGGCCGCGAGGTACGTGCGGCGGGTGTTCGGTGTCTGCATCTGGATGCCGGCGGTGCACCTGCAGCCGGCCGAGGTGATCATCCGCGGGGTGCCGATGTCGGGCATCCTGCACCTGGGTCGGGTGCCTGCCGAGCAGGCTGTGCCGTCTGACCGCGAGCTGCTGACGGAGGTGGCCGCCGACTGGCAGCGGGCCACCTTCGACATCGCGTTGCCCGCGGACGTGATGGCCTGGAAGCACCGCAAGCTGATCAGCAACATCGCCAACGTCGTGGACGCCCTGGTCGACGACCCGCGCGCGGCGCGGTCGGTGGTGACGGCGGCCGATGCGGAGGCCCGGGCGGTGCTGGCCGCCGCCCGCATCCCGGTGGTCGACGACGAGACCGAGGCCGCCGCCCGCGCGCAGGGCTTCACCGTCGAACCCGTACCGGGGTTGGAGGACACCCGATTGGGCAGCTCCACCTGGCAGTCGCTGTCGCGCGGGACGGGTTCGGTCGAGACGGACTACCTGAACGGTGAGATCGTCCGGATCGCCCACGAGCGCGGTCTGCCGGCACCGGTGAACGCACTGCTCGCCCGACTGGCGCGAACGGTCGTCCGCGACGGTCGCGGACCGGGCAGCAGCTCGGCCGACGAGCTGGTCGAGGCCGTCGGCGCCCTGCAGGCTCGCTGATGCGCGCCGTCGTGCAGCGGGCCGCTTCGGCCGCAGTGCGCGTCGGCGGCGAGGTGGTCGGTGAGCTCGATCGACCGGGGCTGGTGGTGCTGGTCGGGGTCACCCACACCGACACCGCCGCCACCGCCGCCAAGCTGGCCGCGAAGATCTGGACCCTGCGGATCCTGGCCGACGAGCGCTCCGCGTCTGACCTCGGTGCGCCACTGCTGGTGATCAGTCAGTTCACTCTGTACGCCGACACCGCGAAGGGGCGTCGGCCGTCCTGGGGCGCCGCGGCGCCACGACCCGTGAGCGAGCCGTTGGTCGAGGAGTTCGTGGCGGCCCTGCGACGGCTGGGTGCCGAGGTGGCGACCGGGGTCTTCGGTGCCGACATGCAGGTCAGTCTGGTCAACGACGGACCGGTCACCGTGCTCCTCGACGCCGACTGATCCGGACTGTTCCGGACGCCAACGAGGCGCCGACCACCGCAGGGGGACGGCGCCTCGGTCGGCGACCAGGGCCGTCTCACCCGACTGTGGTCGGGTGAGACGGGTCGAGCAGAGGACCGAGCTCAGGCGGCGACGGCGTCGAGGAGGACATCCACCTCGAGCACGTTGCCCCGCGAGGCGACGACCCGGCGATCGGTCTGAGCGCCCGGAGCCAGCGTACGAAGGGTCCAGGACCCGTCGCCGGCGAAGAACCGGAAGTGGCCGGTGGCCGAGGTGGGCACCTCGGCGGTGAACTCACCGGTCGAGTCGAGCAGTCGCACGTAGGCGCCGCTGACGGGCTGGCCGCTGCGCAGCACGCGGCCCTGGATCACCGCCTCCTTGGTGACGTCGATGCCCTGGACGCTCAGTCCGCCTTGGGTGGCTCCGCACATTGTTCTGGTTCCTCACTTGCTCGGGGGTCGGGGGATGGTGCTGCCCGATCCGGGGGGATCGCTGGATCGCCCCGGTCGGGGTCTTGCGGTCAGGCCTCGCCGGGCTCGTCACCGACGGCAACCGGCACGCCCACGAGCGAGCCGTACTCCGTCCACGATCCGTCGTAGTTCTTCACGTTCTCGTTGCCGAGCAGCTCGTGCAGCACGAACCAGGTGTGCGCGCTGCGCTCACCGATGCGGCAGTAGGCGATGATGTCGCGATCGAAGTCGAGTCCCGCGTTGCCGTACAGCTCGGTCAGTGCGTCGTCGGACTTGAAGGTGCCGTCGTCGTTGGCCGCCTTGCTCCAGGGCACGTTCACCGCGGTCGGGATGTGACCGCCGCGCTGCGCCTGCTCCTGGGGCAGGTGCGCCGGGGCGAGCAGCCGTCCGGCGAACTCGTCGGGGCTGCGCACGTCCACCAGGCTCAGGCTGCCGATCGCGGCGATGGCCTCGTCCCGGAAGGCGCGGATGCCGAGGTCGGGCTCCGCCGCCTTGTACTCCGTGGCGGGCCGGGTCACGGTCTCCGCGGACAGCTCACGGGCGTCGAGCTCCCACTTCTTGCGACCGCCGTCGAGGAGGCGGGCGTCGCTGTGGCCGTACAGCTTGAAGTACCAGTACGCGTACGCCGCGAACCAGTTGTTGTTGCCGCCGTACAGCACGACGGTGTCCTCGTTGCTGATGCCGCGCTCGGAGAGCAGCGCCTCGAACTGCTCCTTGTTGACGAAGTCCCGGCGGATCGGGTCCTGCAGGTCGGTCTTCCAGTCGATCTTGACTGCGCCGGCGATGTGGCCACCGTCGTACGCCGTGGTGTCCTCGTCGACCTCGACCAGCACCACTCCTGCATCGCTTGCGTGCTCCGCGACCCAGTCGGCGTCGACGAGTACCTCTTGCCTGCTCATGTCCTGTGCTCCTGTAGGTAGGTGACGTGCATCGTGCGATCTCGGGGTGCGCAGGCACGACGAAGCGCGTGCGCGCAGAGGTGGTGACGGGCCCGGAGAGATCCGGGGGTCACATGGGACGACAGAGCGACGAGCGCATCCGGCCGTGGTCAACGGCCAGGCGGCGGGTGAGCGGAACTGCCCACGCTGTCGTCGCGATCATGGTGACCAGGCTAGGGGCGCCCATCACCCTCACCAAGGGTCTTCTCACTTCATGAGACGTCTATCCATCATGTGGACCTGACGGGCCGACGTTGTCGGTCCGGCGATCAACAGATCTCATTCATCCGCTGCATGAGACAGCGACCTGTGAGTTGGGCCACTCGCAACCGGTTTTTCTCCGAACGTTCACGTTCGTTACATCGGTCGTACAGACAGGTTTCAGTTCGCGCCGCCGGCGAACGGGGGCAGCAGCTCCGCTCGTATGGGCCCGTCCAGCGGCGCCTCCCAGCGCTCCGGATGGACCACCACGCCGTCCACCAGCACGGTGCAGACCGTAAGCAGGCGGTCGAATCGGGCGTCGGGTGCCCGGCTGGCAGCGGCCGCCCGAAGAGCCTCCCCGAGAGTCTCCGCGTGCCAGCGCTCCGAGGCGGTGCCGGCCACCGCTTTGGCCCCGGCCCAGAACACCAGGTCGACCGTCGTCCTTGCCGTATTCTCAGAGTGCGACGAGGCCCCGGGCGGTGGGCACGTGTCCGGACCGTCTTGTGGTTTCTGTGCAGTCATGACGCCCTAACGGATGAAGCCGAAGGAGACCTCGATGGCCACCTTGCTGCTGTTGACCAACGATATGCACGCGTCGTCGGAGATCCTGCCCGCTCTGGAGCTCCTCCCCCATCAGGTGAAGGTCGCCCAGGCCGAGGCGACAGCGCTGCTGGACGCCCCACCGGCCGATGTCATTCTGCTCGACGCGCGTCGAGACCTGGTCGGTGCCCGCTCGCTGTGCCGACTGATCGAGACCACCGGCAAGGAGTCCCCGCTGCTGGTCGTGGTCAGCGAGGGCGGCCTGGCGGCACTGTCGGCGGACTGGGGGTTCGACGACATCCTGTTGAACACCGCGGGACCGGCCGAGGTCGACGTCCGCATCCGGCTGGCGACCTCGCCGTCGGCCAGCAACACCGGAGAACCCTTGATCCAGACCGGCAACATCATCATCGACGAGGCCGGCTACTCCGCGAAGCTCAACGGGGCCCAGCTCGATCTGACCTACACCGAGTTCGAGCTGTTGAAGTACCTGGCCCAGCACCCCGGTCGGGTGTTCAGCCGCCAGCAGCTGCTCAGCGACGTGTGGGGGTACGACTACTTCGGGGGCACCCGGACCGTCGACGTGCACGTCCGACGCCTGCGCGCCAAGCTCGGCCCCGAGTACGAGTCGGTCATCGGCACCGTCCGCAACGTCGGCTACCGCTTCGTCGCCCAAGCAGAAGACAGCCGCGTTTGATTGTGCTCGCTCCGCCTCGCACGCGGATGGGACTTGCTTCTCAAGCACTAGCGCGATGACCCGCGATCAGTCGTTGACCTTCAGGTGGGCGGGAACGGTTCCGGGCGGGCCTTCGGCTCTGACGTACTGGACGCCGGCCAGCACCTGAGCCGCCAGCAGGGCGATCAACGCCAGCACCAGGAAGACAGCAGTGGTGGCGAAGCGACCGACCTCGAACAGCCCGATGACGCAGACCACCAGGGCGATCAGCGAGATCGCGTACGAGACCAGCTGCAGGATCCAGGAGACCGCCACCACAGCCACCAGGTCGCTGTTGCGCCGGCCGTGCCAGACCGCTGTCGCGCGGAGCCAGGACAGGTGCTGCCACAGACACACCGCCAGCATCGCCGCGCTGCACCAGACCATCGCCTGGGTCCAGCCACGACCCTGGAAGACGCCGTCGATGTCGGGATAGGTGACCAGGGCCGCCACCGAGGAGACCAGACCGAGCGCGGCCACGATGGTGCCGATCAGAGTCGTGCGCAGGTGCCGACGGGAGCGGGACACGATCGCCGGCTGCTCGTGCGCCCCGTACGACGGGAGATCCTCGGAGGCGTACTGCTCGTCTCGCATGGCTGCGAGCATAAGGCGCGGCTGGCACCCGACCGAGCCACGCGGGCTACGTCCGCGCCGGACGTGCCTTAGGTTGTGCCAATGGCTGAACCCTCGCCGGCCACCCTCACCGTCACCGCCGACCCGTCCCCGACCGAGCGGCAACAGGTGATCGCTCTGATCGGGCGCGCCGCCGCCGTCGACGCCCACCCCGCGGTCAACGAAGCTGGTCTGCTCGCCCTGCGCAGCCCGGACCGGGACCGCGCTGCGGGCGCGGTCTCCCGGCACGTCCTGGTCCACGATCAGGGCACCGGGGAGCTGATCGGCTACGCCCAGGCGATCGGAGATCGGTCCGCTCCGGTCGCCGCAGTGGTCGTCGACCCGGAGCAGCGGCGCCAGGGCATCGGCTCGGCCCTGTGGCGACGGCTGACCGCGGAGCCCGCGATCTCCTCGCTGCGCGTCTGGGCGAAGGGCGACTCGCCGGCGGCTCGAGGGCTGGCGATGTCCTTGGGACTACGCCCCGTCCGTACCCTCCAGATCCTCGCGCGACCGCTCAGCGGGGACCTGCCACCCGCCGAGCCGCTCGCCGGCATCACCATCCGCACCTTCCGCCCCGGTCTCGACGAGGACGCCTGGCTGGCGGTCAACGCCCGAGCCTTCGCCTTCCACCCGGAGCAGGGGTCGTTGACCCGTACGGACCTGGAGCAGCGGATGGCCGAGCCCTGGTTCGATCCGGCCGGGTTCTTCGTGGCGGTGCGCGACGAACCGAACGACGGCTCGATCGTCGGATTCCACTGGACCAAGCGCGAACCGGGCTCGGAGACCGGCGAGGTGTACGTGATCGGCGTGGACCCCACCGCGGGGGTCCGCGGCCTGGGTACCCCGTTGCTCGGCGTCGGGCTGCGGCACCTCCGCGAGATCGGGGCGAGCGAGGTCGACCTCTACGTCGAGGCCGACAACGAGCGGGCGCTGGCGCTCTACCACCGGTACGGTTTCTCCCTCGTCAGTGCCGACGTGATGTACGCCGCCCCGGCTGCCCCGGCCGAGGCGTCCGGCTGAGGACCCTGCCGATCGGCCCCGTCGATGCGACTGCCGATCACCTGCGTCGATACGACTGCCGATCGCGTCCGTCGATACGATTCACCCGCACCCGGCGAGCACAGGAGAAACGATGAACGCACCCGACCTGGCGAACGACCTGCTCGAGAGCACCGGTGTGGTCGGGGACGCCGCCGAGGTCGAGGGCGACGGGCTGCCCGAGGACCGCTACTCCGACCGTGAGCTGTCCTGGCTGGCGTTCAACAACCGGGTGCTCGAGCTGGCCAAGGACTCCCAGCGAGTGCCCCTGCTGGAGCGCGCGAAGTTCCTGGCGATCTTCGCCAACAACCTGGACGAGTTCTTCATGGTCCGGGTCGCCGGCCTGAAGCGCCGGATCGCGGCCGGCGTCGCGGTCCGCTCGGTCAGTGGGCTGATGCCCCGCGAGGTGCACCAGGCGATCCTGACCCGGACCCGTGAGCTGGTCGACGAGCACTCCCGCGTGTTCGAGGAGGAGATCCGGCCCCAGCTGGCCGCGGAGGGGATCGAGATCCTGCGGTGGCACGAGCTGGCCACCGACGAGAAGGATCGGATGCGCGAGCTGTTCGCCGAGCGCATCTTCCCGGTGCTCACCCCGCTGGCGGTGGACCCGTCGCACCCCTTCCCCTACATCTCCGGTCTGTCGATCAACCTGGCGGTGCTGGTCAAGAACCCGGTGACCGGCATCCGACAGTTCGCCCGGGTCAAGGTGCCCAGCGTGCTGCCCCGTTTCGTCAAGCTCGACGAGGGCCGGTTCGTGGCGCTGGAGGACGTGATCGCCCGGCACCTCGATCAGCTGTTCACGGGCATGCAGGTGGTCCAGCACCACGTCTTCCGGGTCACCCGGAACGAGGACGTCGAGGTCGAGGAGGACGACGCCGAGAACCTCCTGGTCGCCTTGGAGCGCGAGCTCCTGCGCCGCAAGGTCGGTCGGCCGCCGGTGCGCCTGGAGGTCGAGGACGACATCGACCCGAAGATGCTCGAGCTGTTGACCACCGAGCTCGACATCAGCGACAAGGAGGTCTTCGCGCTGCCCGGCCCGCTCGATCTGCGTGGGCTGTTCTCGCTGACCGACCTGGACCGGGCGGAGCTGAAGTACCCGGCCTTCCTGCCCGCCACGCACCCGCACCTGGCCGAGGTCGAGACCGCCCAACCGGCCGACATGTTCGCGGCCCTGAAGCAGCGCGACGTGTTGCTGCACCACCCGTACGACTCGTTCGCGACCAGCGTCACGCGTTTCATCGAGCAGGCCGCCGATGACCCGCAGGTGCTGGCCATCAAGCAGACCCTCTACCGCACCTCGGGTGACTCCCCCATCATCGACGCGTTGATCGAGGCGGCCGAGCAGGGCAAGCAGGTGCTGGCGCTGGTCGAGATCAAGGCCCGCTTCGACGAGCAGGCCAACATCGCCTGGGCCCGGCGACTGGAGCAGCACGGCTGCCACGTCGTCTACGGGTTGCTCGGTCTGAAGACCCACTGCAAGCTGTCCATGGTGGTCCGCGACGAGCCCGACGGTCTCCGCCGCTACGCGCACATCGGCACCGGCAACTACAACCCGAAGACCGCCCGGCTCTACGAGGACATGGGCCTGCTGACCGCCAACCCGATCATCACCGACGACATCGGTCGGTTGTTCAACCACATGTCGGGGATGAGCCAGGAGACGCAGTACCGCCGGTTGCTGGTCGCCCCGCACGGGATCCGCACCGGGCTGCTCGACCGGATCAACAACGAGATCGCCAACCAGGAGGACGGCAAGCCCGCCGGCATCAAGATCAAGGTCAACTCCCTCGTCGACGAGACCGTGTCCGACGCGCTCTACCGCGCCTCCCAGGCCGGCGTACGGGTGGATCTGTGGGTGCGGGGCATCTGCACCATCCGGCCCGGGGTCCCGGGGCTGAGCGAGAACATCCGGGTCCGCAGCATCCTGGGCCGGTTCCTGGAGCACAGCCGGTTGTTCTGGTTCGCCAACGACGGACAGCCGTCGGTGGGGATCGGCTCGGCGGACCTGATGCACCGCAACCTGGACCGCCGGGTCGAGGTGCTCGCCTCGATCACCAACCCGGCCCACGTGGCCGAGATCGAGGGCCTCTTCGAGCTGGCCTTCGACCCCGGCACCGCGGCGTGGTGGCTGAACTCCGACGGCACCTGGACCCAGCGCACCGTCGATGCCGACGGCGAGCCGCTGACCGACATGCAGGCCCACCTGATCAGCGTCAAGAGCCGGCGACGAGCCGTCAAGTGAGCCCGCTGTGAGCCGCAAGGACAAGAAGACCGTTCTCGCCGGCGGCGCGGTCGTCCGTCGCGTCCGCCCGGGCAAGGACGCCGAGATCTTGATCATCCACCGCGATCGCTACAAGGACTGGACCCTGCCCAAGGGCAAGGTGGAGGCCGGCGAGTCGGTGGTGGCCGCGGCGGCGCGCGAGGTCCGCGAGGAGACCGGCGTGACGATCCGGCTGCAGTCGCCGCTGGACACGGTCCTCTACCCGCTCGGCTCGGGGGCGACCAAGGAGGTCCGCTACTGGTCCGGGCAGCCGCTCGAGGTGATCAAGCGGGCGCCCGACGACGAGGTCGACGTGGTGTCCTGGCTGCCGGTGAAGGCGGCCCTGCACCGACTCACCTTCGAGCACGACAAGGAGCTGGTCCGCCAGCACCTGGAGCAGCCGGCCACCACGACGCTGGTGCTGGTGCGTCACGGCAAGGCCATGGACCGCAAGGACTGGTCGAAGAAGGACACCCTCCGCCCGCTCGGGGCGCGCGGTCGCAAGCAGGCCCGGCAGCTGGTGCCGTTCCTGACGTCGTACGGGATCGAGAACCTGATCAGCTCCACGTCGGCGCGCTGCCTGACCACGCTGGAGCCGTACGCGGCCAGCGCCGGGATCGGCGTCGAGACCCACGACACCTTGACCGAGGAGATCGGGACGGGCGACCCGGAAGCCGTCGTCCGCCTGATCGGCAAGATCCGGGAGGGGGTGCTGGCCTCTGGGCTGCCGACCGCGATCTGCGTGCACCGACCGGTGCTGCCCGCGATCCTGGAGGCGCTGGGGCTGGCGCCGGCCAGCCTCGCCACCGGTGAGATGCTCGTCACCCACCTGACCGCCGACGACGTGCACGCGATCGAGCGGTACCGGCCGCAGGCCTGAGCCGCGACAGGACGCGAGCGCGAGCGGCGGACCCAGTCGCCGAACCGAGTCGCCGAACCCAGTCGCCGAACCGAGCGGCCGAGCCAAGCGGCCCCAGGGTGGTTGCGATTTTCCGTCATTCGACGGCTCTTGCTGCATCGGACGGGTTCGCGGGCCGCGATATCCGTCGAGTGACGGAAAACTCAGATCCTGGGGCGGACCGAGGCGCAGGCCCGGCGGCGCGGCCAGGCAAGCACGAACCCGCACGATCCGTTGGTCTGCTGTTCACCCAACCGTCCCCGATCGGACAGAGAACCTCCCTAGCGTCCGGGACGGAGCCACCGTGGCTCCCATGCTCACCAGACTGAGTCAGAGTCTGACAAGGGGAACGAGTGAAGATCTCTCGCAAGGGCGCCGTCCTGGCGCTCGCCACCGCTGCCGTGCTGGCCCTGTCCTCCTGCGCGGCCAACGAAGGCGGCGCCGCACCGGGTGGGTCGACCGAGTCGGGCGCCAGCCTGTCCGGCACCCTCACCGGCATCGGCGCCTCTTCGGCGGCCACCGCCCAGGAGAGCTGGGTCGCCGCCTTCCAGACCAAGAACCCCGGCGTCACCGTGAACTACTCCCCCGATGGCTCGGGAGCCGGGCGGGAGGCGTTCGCCGGGGGCGGCGCCGACTTCGCGGGCTCCGACCGGGCCATGAAGCCCGAGGAGATCACCGCCGAGGCCCTGGCCAGCTCGCGCTGCGACGCCAGCCAGACCGCCATCAACCTGCCGATCTACATCAGCCCGATCGCCGTGATCTACAACGTCGAGGGCGTCACGGACCTCAAGCTCGACGCCGACACCCTGGCCGGTGTCTTCGCCGGCAAGATCACCAAGTGGAACGACCCGAAGATCGCTGCGCTGAACGACGGCGCGACTCTCCCGGACCAGAACATCACCGCGGTGCACCGCGCGGACGACTCGGGCACCACCGAGAACTTCACCGACTACCTGCACCAGGCCGCACCGAACGTGTGGACCTCGGAGCCGGACGGCGAGTGGCCGCTCAAGGGTGGCGAGGCCGCGCCGCAGACCTCGGGTGTGGTCGACACCGTGACCAACGGCACCGGCACCATCGGCTACGCCGACGCCTCCAAGGCCGGTGACCTGGGCGTGGCCCAGATCAAGGTCGGCGACGGGTTCCAGAAGCCGACCGCCGAGGCCGCTGCCGCCATCGTGGATGCGTCAGAGCGGGTCACCGGTGACGGCCGTTCGGCCAACGACTGGTCGATCGAGCTCAACCGCACCGCGGACGGCGACGTCTACCCGATCGTGCTGCTGTCGTACGCGATCGCGTGCCAGAAGTACAAGGACGCGGCGACCGCCAACCTGGTCAAGTCCTACCTGAGCTACGTCGCTTCGGAGGCCGGTCAGCAGGACGCGGTGAAGACCGCGAAGATGGCGCCGCTGTCGTCGAAGCTGTCGGCCGACGTCGAGGCCGCGGCCGCGACGATCTCCTGATCCGTCGTCCCGTACCGGCGGTCACGGCCCACGCCGCGGGCCGTGACCGTCGGTGCGGGCGGCATCCTCTCCTGATCGAGACCCGGAGTCACCATGACGCAGCTCAAGCCTGACCGGGCCGTGACCCCCACCGGGGGTGACGGACCCGTACCCTCTGACGTGAAGCGCGGCGGCGGAGGGGGCACCATCGAGAAGGGCACGGTCCGGCGACTCGGGGATCGGGTCTTCCAGGGCCTGTCCACCGGGTCCGGCGCGCTGATCCTGGTCATCCTGGCCCTGGTGGCCGCGTTCCTGCTCTGGCAGGGACTGCCCGCCCTCACCGCGCCGGCGGACCAGCTGCCGTACGGGCCGTTCCCGCAGTTCGTCGCGCCGCTGATCTTCGGCACCGTCTGGGCCGCGATCCTGGCGTTGATCATGGGCGTACCGGTCGCGATCGCCATCGCCTTGTTCATCTCGCACTTCGCGCCCCGCCGACTGGCCGCCGGCCTCGGCTACGTGATCGACCTGCTCGCCGCGGTCCCGTCGGTGGTCTACGGCCTCTGGGGCATCGGTGTGCTCGCCCCCGCCCTGCAGCCCGTCTTCGTCTGGCTGACCGAGAACTTCGGGTTCATCCCGCTGTTCGCCGGGCCCGCCTCCGGCACGGGACGCACCATCCTCACGGTGGCCGTGGTGCTGGCCGTGATGATCTTGCCGATCGTCACCGCACTCAGCCGGGAGGTCTTCCTCCAGGTCCCGCGCCTGCACGAGGAGGCAGCCCTGGCCCTCGGTGCGACCCGCTGGGAGATGATCCGGATCGCCGTCCTGCCGTTCGCCCGACCGGGCATCGTGTCCGCGTCGATGCTGGGTCTCGGTCGGGCCCTCGGCGAGACGATGGCCGTCGCGATGGTCCTGTCGCCGTCGGCGATCGTCTCGTTCGCCCTGCTCACCTCGCAGAACCCCAGCACGATCGCCGCCAACATCGCGCTCAGCTTCCCGGAGTCGTACGGGCTCGGGGTCAACCAGCTGATCGCCACCGGTCTCGTCCTGTTCGTGATCACCCTGGCGGTGAACATGATCGCCCGCGGCATCGTGAACCGGCGCAAAGAGTTCTCGGGAGCCAACTGATGACCACCGCCACCCCCACCCTGAAGCCGGTCAAGCTGACCGCCGGTCGGCTGCCGTCCTGGACCACCGGGATCGTGCTCACGGTCGCGCTGCTGCTCTCGGCCACCCTGTTCTTCGCCACCGGTTCGCCCGGGTTCGTCCGCATCCTGCTGGTCGGGGCGGTGATCTTCACCGTCGCGATGATGGCCGCTGCGTTGATCGTCGAGGGGGGCCGCAAGGCCAAGGACCGGCTGGCCACCATCACGGTCACCTGTGCCTTCGGCCTGGCTCTGCTGCCGTTGGTCTCGCTGGTGGTCTCGGTGATCCAGAAGGGCACCGAGCGGTTCGACCTGCAGTTCTTCACCTACTCGATGCGCAACGTGGTGGGCGAGGGCGGCGGAGCCGTGCACGCGATCGTCGGCACGCTGTGGGTGACCGGGATCGCCACCCTCATCTCGGTGCCGATCGGGATCCTGGCCGCCATCTACCTGGTGGAGTACGGCACCGGGACACTCGCTCGGTCCATCACCTTCTTCGTCGACGTGATGACCGGCATCCCCTCGATCGTGGCCGGTCTGTTCGCGTACGCGCTGTTCGTGCTCTTCTTCGGTCCGGGCACCAAGTCGGGTCTGGCCGGCGCGGTGGCCCTCACCGTCTTGATGATCCCGGTCGTGGTGCGCTCCATCGAGGAGCTGCTGAAGATCGTGCCGAACGAGCTGCGCGAGGCCTCGTACGCGCTCGGGGTGCCGAAGTGGCTGACCATCATCAAGGTGGTGCTGCCCACCGCGGCGGCGGGCATCATCACCGGCGTGATGCTGGCGGTGGCCCGGGTGATCGGCGAGACGGCCCCGCTGCTGATCGCGGCCGGCTTCACCCAGAGCCTGAACAACAACCCGCTGAGCGGCCCGATGATGACGCTGCCGGTGTTCGTCTACCGGTCCTACATCGACCAGGGCAACCCGGCCTCGGCCTATCTCGACCGCGCCTGGGCCGGCGCACTGACCCTGATCCTGATCGTGATGGTCCTGAACCTTGGCGGGCGGTTGGTTGCGGCCAAGTTCGCCCCCAAGGCCGGGCGCTGAGCGAAGAACGAAAGGCAACGCACAGATCATGTCCAAGCGCATCGAGGTCAACGACCTCAACGTGTACTACGGCGACTTCAAGGCGGTCGAGGACGTCTCCCTGACCGTCGAGCCCCGCACCGTGATGGCCTTCATCGGTCCCTCCGGCTGTGGCAAGTCGACCTTCCTGCGGACGCTGAACCGGATGCACGAGGTGATCCCCAAGGCGTACGTCCAGGGCTCGGTGAAGCTCGACGGTGACGACCTCTACGGTCCCGGGGTCGACCCGGTGCGGGTACGGCGTCAGGTCGGCATGGTGTTCCAGCGACCGAACCCGTTCCCGACGATGTCGATCGGCGACAACGTGCTGGCCGGGGTGAAGCTGAACAACCAGCGGATGTCGGCGACCAAGACCAAGGAGCTGCTGGAGGGGTCGCTGCGCAGTGCCAACCTCTGGAACGAGGTCAAGGACCGCCTCGACAAGCCCGGGTCTGGGCTCTCCGGTGGTCAGCAGCAGCGCCTGTGCATCGCCCGGGCGATCGCGGTGCAGCCCGAGGTGATCTTGATGGACGAGCCGTGCTCCGCCCTCGACCCGATCTCGACGCTGGCCATCGAGGACCTGATCGGTGAGCTCAAGGAGAACTACACAGTGGTCATCGTGACCCACAACATGCAACAGGCCGCCCGGGTCAGTGACATGACGGCGTTCTTCAACCTGTCCGCTCAGGGCAAGCCGGGCCGACTGATCGAGATGGGCACCACGGACAAGATCTTCTCCAACCCGGAGCAGAAGGCCACCGAGGACTACATCAGCGGCCGCTTCGGCTGAGCGGGCGCCCCCAGCGGGGGCCGTGCGTTTTCCGACCACGGACGGCTTCCGCACTCCCAGCCTGCCCGAGCCCGTGCGTTTCCCGACCACGGACGGCTTCCGCACTCCCCCGACCGCCCCGGCCGTACGTTTCCCGACCACGGACGCCTTCCGCACCTCCAGCCGGCCCAGCACGCGGACGCAAGCAGACTGATGTCGGGAAACGCCGCCGCCACGGCCCAGTGGCGAGTACGGTGCGGCGGTGCCTCCTGTTCCGCCGGTCCCGAGCCAGGCTCGAACCGGTCGGGTCGGCATCCGCTGGTTCGCCCCCTTCACGCTGGCCTGGCTGGCGCTGTGGACGGTCCAGCTCACGCCGCTGCAGCTGCTGATTCCGTTGCAGCTCAACACCCCCGGGGACGCCGACGGCTGGATCCGCGGAGTGGTGCAGTCCGGTCTCGTGCTCGGTGTCGGTGGCCTGGCGGCTATCGTCGCCGGACCGCTGGCGGGTGCTCTGTCGGACCGCACGCGTTCCCGTCTGGGTCGCCGCCGACCGTGGGCCCTGGCCGGCACCGCACTCGCCACGGCTTCTCTCGTCGCCCTGGCCTTCGCCGTAGGCCCGCTGGCCGTCGGCACCGCCTGGGTCGGCGTGATGGTCGGCTTCGCCGTCGCGTCGTCGGCCTTCACCGCCCTGATCGCCGACCAGCTCACCGGCCAGCGGGGGGCGGCCTCGGCCGCAGTCGGGTCGGCGCAGGCCATCGGCATCGTGCTGGGGGTCGGTGTGGTCGTGGTGTCCGGGGTGGGGCTGCTCGGCGGCTACCTCCTGCTGGCCGGGCTGATGGCGATCGGCGGCACGCTCGGCGCCCTGCTGTTGCCCGACCCCGTGCCTGCCGACCTGGTTCTACGCCCCGAACCCACCGGACTCAGTGTCACCTCCGACGTGCTGGGGGACGCCGACTTCGTCCGGATGCTGCTCGGTCGGCTCGCCGGCAACCTCGGCAACGCACTGGGTACCGGTCTGCTGCTGTTCTTCCTGATGTTCGGGATCGGTCAGCCAGCCGCCGACGCCGAGAACAACCTGCTGCTGCTGATCGTGGTGTACACGGTGTTCGTCGTGGCTGCGTCCGTGATCGGCGGTCTCGTCTCTGATCGCACCGGCCGACGGAAGTCGATGGTGGTCGTCTCCGCCCTGGTCCAGGGGCTGGCCGCCATGATCATCGCCGTCGCCCCGACCCTGCCGGTGACGCTGGTCGCCGCCGCGTTGATCGGAGTCGGGTACGGGATCTTCAACGCCGGCGGTCTCGCCCTGGCCACCGACCTGCTGCCCGGTCAGGACGCGAACGCCCAGGATCTCGGCATCGTGAACGTGTCCGCCAACCTCGGCCAGCTGCTCGGTCCGGTGGTGGGGGCGGGTCTGATCGCCGCGGTCGGTGGCTTCTGGCTGCTGTTCGTGGCGGCGGCGGTGTTCTCGGTGCTCGGGGCCGCGCTGACCGCGACCGTTCGAGTCGAGTCGAGTCGAGTGACTGGCGGGTCCACCTAAACTCGACGACGTGAGCGCGCAGGCAGGTTGGTATCCCGATCCGGGCGGTGTCGCGAACCTGTACCGCTACTGGGACGGGGCGGCGTGGTCCGCGGCCACCTCGCCCAACCCGCAGGCCCCGCCACCGGCGCAAGGACTCGTCCCGGGTCTGCAGGGCGGCGGCAGTCAGGGCGGCGGCACCCAGCGCGGTGGTGCTCAAGGCTCCCCCGGGCAGAACCCGTACGGGCAGAACGCGTACGGGCAGAACGCGTACGGGCAGGGACAGCCCGGCGCGTACGCGAGCTTTCAGACCGCCCAACAGCGCAAGTCGCCGGTCGGCTGGTGGATCGCGGCGGCGGCTCTGCTGGTGGTGATCGTCGTGGTCGGCGTGATCGCCGTGCGGGCCATCGGCGGCAGCAGTGGGACCACCGGCGCAGGCCCTGGCCAGTCGTCCCAGGACGTCTGCCCGACCAGCTCGGTCGAGCCCAGCACCGATCAGCCCAGCGCCGACCCGAACGACGGTCGGGTGCACGGTGGTCCGATCTCGTACCCGCGGCTGGGCGCGCCCTGGTCCGCCCCCATGGACGACAAGCGGGTTCCCTTCGGTCGCGACGTGCAGAAGCAGCAGGTGACCGACCAGGCCAACTACGACGGGAAGGGCAGCAGCTGGGTGGCCTCGATCCTGGTCGCCGAGCTGATGGCCGGGGACGGCTTCTACACCCCGGAGCAGGGCGCGCAGATCGTGGTCCGCTGCATCCTGGGCGAGTTCTACGGCGACAACGCGGTCACCAGCGACGTGCAGGTGAACAAGGCGACCACGGTCGACGGGCATGACGCCTGGCTGGTGGAGTCGCAGCTGTCGTTCGACATCCCCGGCCTGATCACCAAGGGCGAGCTGCTGATCGTCACGGTGGTCAGCAACGGCCCGACCTCCGGTCTCTACTACGCCTCGATACCGGACACCCAGCCGGAGCTGGTCAAACCCGCCCGCGACGCACTGGCGGCCCTGACGGTCGACAGCTGACCCTCGGCACGGGACGGTCAGCAGTCGGCCAGCCCGCGGCGGTCCTTCAGCTGCAGCACCCGCACCGTCGACGCCTCGATGGCCGCTGCCAGCTTCGGGTCATCCCGCGCCTCGTCGACCACGGCAGCGGCCATCCGAGCCGCGATGCTCGGATCACCGACGATCGCCAGGTCACCGCCGGCCCGGAGGAACCGCAGCATCCGCTGTCCCGGACTGAGATCCCGCATGGCCGCGGCGGCCAGGTCGTCGGAGATCACCACGCCGGTGAACCCGAGGTCGCCCCGCACCATCCCCTTGATCACGGTCGGCGAGAACGCCGCCCGGCGCGACGCGTCGATCTCGGCGTAGTACGCCGACGACATCATCACCATGTCGGTGCCGGCCTCGACACCGGCCGCGAACGGCTTCAGGTTCCGGTCGTGACGGGTGGTGCTGGTGTCGACCACCTCCGCGGTGAGGTCGGTGTTGCCGCGCACCGTGCCCAGCCCGGGGAAGTGCTTCACCGAGGTCGCGACGCCGGCGGCGTCCATCCCCTCGGTGAAGGCCGTCACGTGGCGCGCCACCGCGGCCGGGTTCGAGCCGTACCCCCGTCGCAACACCCCGATCGGCTCGTTGGTGCCCTCCCGACCCTTGGGTACGACATCGGCGACCGGAGCCAGGTTGGCGTCGATCCCGGCCCGGCGCAGCTGCCGACCCCACCGGGCGGCGTCGCTCTTCAGCTCGGACGGCGACAGCTGCGCCTGGCGCTGCGCGGAGGGGATGCGGTCGAAGCCCGGCCCCTGCAGCCGTTGGACCTGGCCGCCTTCCTGGTCGGCCGCCACCATCGCCTCGATGTCCTTCGGCGTCCGCGCGGCTCTGCGAGCCTGCTCGACCACTCTTGCCACCTGGGTGGCTCCGGCGGAGGTGTTGCCGAGCAGGATGACCGAACCGGCCCGGCTCTGGTCGATGGCGTTCGCCGCCGCGGAGCCGACGCCGTCGGAGGAGACGGCCACCATCATCAGCTGACCGACCTGGTCCCGCAGGCTGAGCGAGCTCGCCAGGTCGGCACAGCGGACCGGCTGCGGCGCGGGTGGCGGGGTGGGCGTGGAACTGGGAGGTGTCGCCGGCGAGGCAGACGCCTGGGTCGACGGTGATGCCGCATGCGGGGTGCTCTCCGCGGAGGGGGAGACCGGGGCCACGCTGGCGCTGACGGCGGGGGACGAGTCCGGACCCGGCGGTGTCGCCGCCGGGACGGTCCCGCAGGCGGCCGTGACGACCAGGCAGCCGGCCAGGACCACGGGGATGCGAGTCCTCATCTGGTCGGCACCCTCATCTGGTCGGCACCCTCATCTGGCGGGCACGGGGTCCAGCGGCAGGTCGAGGAGTGCGTTCTCCACCACCTCGGCCATCGCGGGGTGGATCCAGTACTGCCCGCGCGCGACCTCGTCGGCCCGCTGCTCGAAGCTCATCGCCTGGATCAGCGGCTGGATCAGCGACGAGGCCTCCGGCCCGATCAGGTGCGCCCCGAGCAACAGCCCGGTGGACGGGTCGGCGAGCAGCTTGACCAGATGGTCGCCGGTCTCCCCCATCGCCCAGCCGTACGCCGTGGATGCGTACTCGGTCTGGCCGACGACGTACGCGACACCGGTCTCGAACGCCTCCTCCTCGGTGAGGCCGACGGAGGCGACCTGCGGGGAGGAGAAGACGGCATGCGGCACGAACCGATGGTCGGCGGCGATCATCGCGTCGGGGTGCAGCAGGTTGTGCTGGACCACCCGGGCCTCGTGGTTGGCCACGTGCTTGAGCTGGTGGTGGGAGCTGACGTCGCCGAGCGCGAACACCCCCGGCCGGGCGGTCCGCTGGAACGCGTCGACCACCACGTAGCCGTCGTCGTCCAGCGCCACGCCGGTACGGTCCACGTCGAGACCATCGCCGTTGGGTATCCGACCGGTGGCCAGCAGGAGCACGTCCGCGGTGATGGTGGTGGGTCCGCCAGGACCCTCGAGGTCGAGGGAGATGCCACCGGTCCCGGTGCGCCGGGCGGCGCTCACCGTCTGCTCGAGCCGCAGGTCGACACGTTCGCTGAGGGCCCGGGTGAAGCGGGCCGAGATCTCGCCGTCCTCGTGTCGCAGCAGCGCGTTGCCGCGCCCGACCAGGGTGACCTCGGTGCCGTACGCGGAGAACACGTGGGCGAACTCCGCGGCCACGTACCCGGCGCCGACGATGATCATCGAGCGGGGCAGCTCCGGCAGCCGCATCACGGTGTCGGAGGTCTCGTACGGCGTCTCGGCCAGTCCCTC
Source organism: uncultured Actinomycetota bacterium (assembly GCA_963696135.1). GTDB lineage: Bacteria > Actinomycetota > Actinomycetes > Propionibacteriales > Propionibacteriaceae > Microlunatus. The sequence goes on along the minus strand of CAVOJH010000021.1, from coordinate 91,079 downwards.
GATCTCGGGGATCCGGACCCGGGAACCGGCCGCGATGACGAAGCGGTCCGCGGTGATCTCGGTGCCGTCGTCGAGCCGCAGTCGGCCGTCGGCGACGAAGCGGCCGTGCTGCCGGAACAGGCTGATGTTCGCACTCTCGGCCCGGTAGCGCTCGCCGGCCGCCGAGATCGGGTCGATCCGGCCGAAGATGCGATCGCGGATCTCCCCCCACCGGACCCGGTCGAGGGTGAGGTCCACCCCGAGCGGGTGGGCGTGCTCGGGGGTGCGGGCCAGATCGGCCGGGTGGACGTACATCTTGGTCGGGATGCACCCGACGTTCAGGCAGGTGCCACCGAACGTGCCGCCCTCGACCAGCGCGATGCTCCAGTCGTCGAAGCGTTCGTCGGGGATGGAGTTGGCCGATCCGCTGCCGATGATGCACAGGTCGACGTGTCGGGTCTCAGGCACGCCCCCATGGTGCCAGGCCCCGCCATCCGCCCCGATCGCCACTGCGCGGGGGAAATATCACCCGCGGAGTGGCCCCTTGCCGACTGCGCGGAGGATATGTACCCGCGGAGTTGATCCCTGTATTTCCTATGGTGAGACAGGGGATTGAGTTCGGGTGGCGGAGCGGCTACCGTCGGGGACAGGTCATGAGTGTCAGCGTCAAGCCCCGGCTCGCTGACCGGCAACCCTCCTGCGACGGCGGGGTGCCCCGGGTGAGGACCGGGCCGGTCGGAGGTCGATCGGCAAGCGTCGAGCCGAGGAGAACCACGATGAACGAGACCCTGCACTCCCGACGTCACGTCGACCTGCTCCGGGTCACGAGCGCGGCCTGTCGGTGCGTACGCGCAGCCTGACCAGCCCGTACGCCCGTCCGCGGCCCGAGTGCCGCACGCCCGAGAGAGATCGCATCGTCATGTCCCGTCACCCCCTCCCCGACAACCAGCCGACCCACCAGCCGACTCAGAACAATCAGAACAAGCCGTCCCGCAAGACCCGGCCGCGCCACAACCTCGTCGAGATCGCCACCCGCCTGGCCGGGCAGCACGAGCTGTGGGAGCCGCTGGTGCGCTACGACCCGATCTCCCGCTACTACGCCCGGTTGGCCAGCGAGCCGGACTTCGAGGCCTGGCTGCTCACCTGGGTGCCCGGTCAGGGCACCGAGTGGCATGATCACGGCGGCAGCGCCGGAGCGTTCGTCGTCGTCCGCGGCGAGCTCACCGAGCGCACCGCCACGGTGAGCCAGGTCGGGCCGCCCCGCGTCGTGGAGGAGCCCCGCGTGCTCTCCGACGGCTCGCTGCGCGCCTTCGGCACCAAGCACATCCACAAGGTGACCAACAACGGCCTGGAGCCGGCGGTCAGCGTGCACGTCTACTCCCCCGCCCTGGTGGAGATGAACAGCTACGCCGAGGACGGCCCGAGCCTGTGGCAGACCGGCTCGCAGCTCATCGGTGTGAACTGGTGAGCACGGCCGCTCACGAAGACCTCAACGCCGTGCCGGTCCGACCGGCCTGGCCCGTCTGGTCCACACCACCCGCGGTGCGACGGCCGACCCGCTCGATCGACGAGGTGCTGAGCGAGGCCCGGTCCCGGCTGGTCCGGCTGACGGCTGGCCAGGCGCGGCAGGCGTACAGCGAACGCGGTGCGGTGCTGGTCGACATCCGACCAGCCGCCCAGCGGGCCGCCGAAGGGGAGCTGCCGGAGGCGGTGGTGATCGAGCGCAACGTGCTGGAGTGGCGGTTCGACCCCACCTGCGACGCGCGACTGAGCTACGCCGCGTACGACCTCGAGGTGATCGTGGTCTGCCAGGAGGGCTACACCTCCAGCCTGGCTGCGGCGGCGCTGCAGGAGCTGGGGCTCTGGCGGGCCACCGACCTGATCGGTGGCTACGCCGCCTGGCGGAGCGCCGGTCTCGCTCGTCGCTAGAGCGTCGGGAAGCGGGCCTGCCTCAGATGCCCGCGTAGGAGTGCAGGCCCGAGACCAGCAGATTGATCCCGACGAAGTTGAACCAGAAGGACGCGACCCCGATCAGGGCGATCACGGCCGCCCGGGTGCCCCGCCAGCCGGCCGTGGACCGCGCGTGCAGGTAGCAGGCGAAGATCACCCAGGTCACCAGGGCCCAGGTCTCCTTGGGGTCCCAGCCCCAGTAGCGGCCCCAGGCGTACTCGGCCCAGATCGCGCCGGCGGCCACGGTGAACGTCCACAGCGGGAAGGCGAAGGCCATGAACCGGTACGCGTAGAGGTCGAGCTTGCGAGCGGTGGGGATCCGGCTCAGGTAGCCGGTGACCGTCCCTCGCTTCTCGGCTCGCTGCCGGATCAGGAACAGCACGGTCAGCAGGCCGCCGACGTTGAAGGCGGCGCCGGAGACGGCCGCGGCGCAGATGTGGATGACGAACCAGACCGAGTGCAACGCAGGCACGAGCGGCGCCACGGCCACGTAGAAGACCGTCACCGCCAGCCCGTTGCCGACAGCGGCCAGCAGCGTCACCGGCAGACCGAGCCAGCGGGCACCGGTCCGCCAGACCATCACCAGGTAGACCGCGACGATCAACACCATCGCGGTGATGGTGAACTCGTACATGTTGCCCCACGGCGGACGGCCCGCGGCCAGGGCGCGGAGCGTGGTGCCGACGACACTGCAGAAGAAGCCGACGACCGTCAGGGCGACGCCGATCCGGCCCCACAGCTCGACCTTCATCTCGGCCATCCGCTGCTCGACGGCGGCGTCCGTGGTCGGCCCGTCGACGGTCGACGCGTCGGACGCGGTTGCGGTGGAGGCGGTGGTGCTCGCACCGCGCGCCCCCACGCCGGCCAGCTCTCGCCGGTCGGCCGACTCCTCGACCGGTGCCTTGCGCGCCGCGGCCCACTCGGCGGCGTACGCGGTCATGGCCAGCAGGTAGACCACCACGGAGGTGACCAGGGCTGCACTGGAGTAGTACTCGAGATTCACGCCTTCTCCTTCGACCCATCCGCGGACGCGTCGTCCCCGGCCTCCTGCAGCGCTGGGTCCGGCCCCAGCCGATCGGCGAGCTCGGCGACGTCCTCGCTCAGTCCCGCTCGGGCGTCAGCCCGGTCCAGACCACCGACCTCGATCAGCCTAGGTCCACCCTCCGCGCCACGCACCCGCACCCACACCCGACGGGGCCGGACGAACAGCGACAGACAGAGTCCGAGCACCGCTGCCGCGATCGAACCGAGCACGATCCCGACACCGGGTGTGTCGCTCAGCTGCAGCTTCACCCACCGGGCGACCCCGGTCATCTCGATCGTCCCCTTGCCGTCGGGCAGCGTGAAGCTGGTGCCCGGCTTCAGCAGCACCCGCAGGGGATCGCCCTTGGCGTCCTTGACCTGCGTCAGCCCCTTGGTGTCCAGGGAGTACACGTTCTCCGGCTGCCCGGTCTCGGTCTTCGGCGGCCCGGTCCAGACGTTCACGTAGAGCGCCGGATCGAGGGCGTCGGGGAACAGCGACCGCGGTCCCTGCTCGTCGACCTTGGCGGTCGGGGCGAAGATGCCCTCGAACGCGAGCCGTTCGGGGCGGCCGTCCGGGACCTTGATCACCCCGGCGGAGGTGAAGTTCCCGTCCTGCGGCAGGAACACCACCGGTCCCGAGAACGCCACGTCGCCGTTGGCGTCCTTCACGGTCACCACCGGCGCGTAGCCGTGACCGATCAAGTGCACGGTGGTGCCGTCCACGTTCAGCGGGTGGTTGACCTCGATCGTCTTCGCGTACGGAGTGGCTCCGGGCCGGTCGGTCACCTCGGTGTCGAGCTCGAACAGCCGGGCCGCCCCGGTCTGCACGGGGCCGGTCTCGAAGGCGACCTTGAACTGCTTGACGCCGATGGTGAACGGGTGCAGCTGGTCGTCGGAGAACCAGGCGCCGGTGGTCAGGTCGTCGTACTGGGTGACGTTGTTGGCGAAGCCCTGGCCGACGATCACCACGCTGGTGCCGCGGAACCCGTACAGCCCACCGACCGCCACCCCCACCAGCAGGGTGAGCATGCTGAGGTGGAAGACCAGGTTGCCGGCCTCGCGCAGGTAGCCGCGCTCGGCGGAGACGGAGTCGCCGTGCCGGACCACCCGGTACCGGTCGCCCTGCAGCGTGAGGGCCGCGAGCTCCAGCACCTCCTCGTCGGTCTCGTCGACCGGCGCCGGAGCAGCCGCGTACGCGGGCAGCCGGGACAGGTTGCGCGGGGTCCGCGGTGGCGGGCTCCGGAGGGCCTTCGCGTAGACCAGCACCCGAGGGACGATGCAGCCGACCAGCGAGACGAACAGCAGCAGGTAGATCGCGGAGAACCAGGCCGAGGTGAAGACGTTGAACAGCCCGACCTTGTCGTAGATCGGTCCCAGCGTCGGGTGCTGGTCGATGAAGTCGCTGACCCGGATCGGGCTGACGTCGCGTTGCGGGATCAGGGAGCCGGGCACCGCGGCCACGGCCAGCGCGAACAGCAGCACGAGCGCGGTCCGCATCGAGGTGAGCTGGGTCCACAGCCAGCGCAGACCGCCGAGGAAGCCGAGCGCCGGGGCCAGGCCACCCCTGCCCCGGTCGTCACCGCCGGCGCTGCCGCCCAGCACGCCGTCGCGACCCCCGCCGCCACCATCGGGCCCCGACTGGGTCTCCGGTGCCTCGGTCCCCGAACGGGTCTCCGGGGCGTCGGTCTGGCTCACGTCCACCACTCAGATCACCGTCTCGAAGCTGCCGACCCAGACGGTCAGACGTGCCATCAGCTGGTCCCACAGACCGGTCACCAGCAGCACCCCGACCGCCACCATCATCAGTCCACCGATCCGCATCACGGCGACCTGGTGTCGCCGCAGGAAACCGACCGTACGCGTCATCACGCCGAACGCCAGCCCGGCGATCACGAACGGGATCCCGAGCCCGAGCGCGTACGCGAAGCCGAGCACCGCACCGCGGAGCGCCGTGCCCTCGTTCAGACCCAGATTGAGCACGACGGCCAGGGCCGGACCGATGCAGGGCGTCCAGCTGAGGGCGAACACCGCACCGAGCACCGGCGCGGCGGCCAGTCCCGCGGCGGGGAGCCGCTGGATCCGCAGGTCGGCGTTGCCGAGACTGATCACCCCGGCGAAGGCCAGTCCCAGCACGATGATCACCACGCCGAGGACGCGGGTGATCACCGTCTGGAACTGGATGAGGAGCTGACCGAAGGCACCGACGGCGAAGCCGGCGGCTACGAAGACCACGGCCAGACCCAGCACGAACAAGACGGTGCCGATCAGCATCCGGCCCCGCCGGTGTCCGGCCGCGACCTCCGCGGCGCCCATCCCGGTCATGTAGGAGAGGTAGCCCGGTAGCAGCGGGACCACGCACGGGGAGAAGAAGGACACGATGCCCGCGAGCAGCGCGACCGGGATGGCGAGGGCCATCGAGCCACCCAGGGCGTCAGACACCCAGCCGGCCAGGTCCATGATCACACCCGCTCCATGATCACGTCTGCTGCCGGCATCGACCGAGGGCCGGTCACTTGCCGGCGGCGACGTCGCTGATCAGGTCCACCAGCGTCGTCTCGGTGACCGTTCCGACGATCCTGGCCGCTACCCTGCCCTGCTTGTCGATGATCAAGGTGGACGGGATCGCCTTGGGCGGCAGGGTCCCGGACAAGGAGACGAGCACCGAGCCGGTCGGGTCCCAGATGCTCGGGTAGGTGATCTTGTTGGACCGGTTGAACGCGACCGGCGGCCCCTGGTCGAAGTCGCGGGTGTTGAGCCCGATGAACTGGGCCACCCCCTCGGTCTGCTCGGAGGCCTTCTGCAGGGCCGGTGCCTCCGCCCGGCACGGCCCGCACCAGGAGCCCCAGACGTTGAGCACCACGACCTTGCCGGTCAGGTCGGCGGTCGAGATCTCCTTGCCGTCCTGGCCCAGCACCGCGCCCTTGATGTCGGGCGCCGGCTTGCGCTCGTCGGGCGGGATGATCGTCACCGACTTCTCGGCGCCGACGTACCCGGCCTGGTTTCCGGCCCGGGTGGGCTCATCCGCTCCCGTGGCGGAGCAGCCGGCGAGCAGGACGACGGCCAGCATCACCAGCGGCGCCACCACCGACCGCCAGCTGACCCGGCTGGATCTGCTCGGGTTCGTCGGTTCTGCTCGGTCTATAGGTCGAGCAGAACCGACGATCCCGAGCAGATCCGGGTTGGCTGCGTGGTCGGACCGCTCAGGCACCGGCGACGAACTTCTTGCTGCCCTTGGCCGCGATCAACGCCGCGGCGGGCTCGGAGTAGACGACCGAGGTCACCCGACCCTCGATCAGGGTCAGGCTGGTCACGCTGGCCAGCGCACACTCCCGGCGACGTGGGTCGTGCACCAGCCGACGACCCTCCACGTCGCAGCGGGCCATCCAGATCGGCAGCTGGTGGGAGACGATGACCGCTTCGTGCCCGACGGCCTCGGCGGCCGCGTCGGTGATGGCGAGACGCATCCGGGCGACGATCTCGGTGTAGCTCTCGCCCCAGCTCGGTCGCAGCGGGTTGCGCAAGAGCCAGAGGTTGCTCGGCTTGCGCAGCGTCTGCGGGAACCGCACTCGCTGACCCTCCAGTCGGTTCCCGGCTTCGATCACCCGCCCGTCGATCACGACCTTGATGCTGTCGTGCTGGGCGGCGATCGGCTCCATGGTCTGCTGGGCCCGCTCGAGCGGAGAGCAGCGCAGGTGCACCACGTCGTGGTCGGCCAGCGAGTTGGCCACGAGCACGGCCATCTCCCGACCGTTCGTGGACAGGTCGTACGCCGGCAGCCGCCCGTACAGGATGCCGTTCGGGTTGTGCACCTCCCCGTGGCGGACCAGGTGCACGACGGTGCGATCGGGTGCACCGTACGGCGGCGCGGTGGTGGACGGCCGTCCCTGCTCGGGGTTCTCGTTGTCCGGGGCCGGTGGGTCGGGTCTCATCGCGTCTCCTCCGCGGGTGTCTGCAGCGCTGCGGCTGCGGCGCGCGCGGCCGCCGGCAGCGCGGTGACGATCCGATCCATGGCTCCATCATCGTGGGCGGACGACAAAAACCAACCCTCGTACGCGCTCGGCGGCAGGTAGACGCCCTGGTCGAGCATGGCGTGGAAGAAGGCCGCGTACGCCTCGGTGGACTGGCCGGAGGCGGTGGCGTAGTCCGGCACGGAGTCCACGCCCGAGACGAAGAACACACTGAACAGGTTGCCCGCGGCCTGGATGACGTGCGGCACGCTCTCGGCGGACAGGGCCGCGGAGACCTCCGCCTGCAGCGCGGCAGACACCCGGTCGACGTGGGCGTAGACCTCGGGGGTGGCCAGCCGCAGGGTGGTCAGCCCGGCGGCGGTGGCGACCGGGTTCCCCGACAGGGTGCCGGCCTGGTACACCCCGCCGACCGGAGCGAGGTGCTGCATCAGATCGGCGCGGCCGCCGAAGGCCGCGGCCGGGAAGCCGCCACCCATCACCTTGCCGAAGGTCATCAGATCGGGCTGGACGCCGTCGATGCCGTACTGGCCGGTACGGGTGACCCGGAAGCCGGTCATCACCTCGTCGGAGACGAAGAGCGCCCCGTGGTCGCGGCAGAGGTCGGACAGGAAGGCGTTGAAGCCGACCCCGTCCTCGACCCGGGGCGGGATGACGCCCATGTTGCCGGCGGCGGCCTCGGTGATCACCGCGGCGATCCGGTCACCGTAGGTGGCGAACGCCTCTCGCACGCCGACGCGGTCGTTGTAGGACAGCACGATGGTGTCGGCGGTGGTCGCCGCGGTCACTCCTGGGGTGCCGGGGATCGCCGGTCCGGCGACTCTGGAGCCGGCTCTGTGAGCCAGCGTGGCCACGCCCGAGCCGGCCGAGGCGAGCAGCGCGTCCACGTGACCGTGGTAGCAGCCGGCGAACTTGATGATCATGTCCCGACCGGTGATCCCGCGGGCCAGCCGCAGCACCGACATGGTGGCCTCGGTGCCGCTGTTGACCAGCCGCACCTGCTCGACCGGGGTGCGCTCGACGATGGCCTCGGCCAGCTCGACCTCGGCCAGGGTCGGCGCACCGTACGACGTGCCGTGGTCGGCCGCCGCGGCGACGGCGCCGAGCACCTCGGGGTGCGCGTGGCCGAGCAGCATCGGACCCCAGGAGCAGATCAGGTCGACCAGCTCGTTGCCGTCCAGGTCGTAGAGGTAGGGGCCGGCAGCCCGGGCGATGAAGCGCGGCGTCCCGCCGACGGCCAGGAACGCGCGCACCGGAGAGTTGACCCCACCCGGGATGACCTTCCGGGCCCGCTCGAAGGCGGCCCGGGAACGTTCGTCTGTCACGAGTGCAGTCTCCTGGCGTACTCCAAAGCCCAGTAGCTGAGTACCACGTCAGCTCCGGCCCGGCGGATCGAGGTCAGTGTCTCGACGATGGCGGCATCCCGGTTGATCCAGCCGTGGGCGGCGGCGGCCTCGACCATCGCGTACTCGCCGGAGACGTTGTAGGCGGCCACCGGGATGTCCACGTTGTCCCGCACCGTGCGCAGGATGTCGAGGTAGCCGAGCGCGGGCTTCACCATCACCAGGTCCGCTCCCTGGGCCACGTCCAGCAGCACCTCGCGGAGGGCTTCGCGGGCGTTCGCCGGATCTTGTTGGTAGGAGCGGCGGTCCCCGACCAGCGAGCTGCCCACCGCCTCGCGGAACGGGCCGTAGAAGGCGGACGCGTACTTGGCCCCGTACGCCATGATCGCCACGTCGGTGGCCCCGGCGCCGTCCAGCGCCGAGCGGATGGCGCCGACCTGGCCGTCCATCATCCCGCTGGGCGCCACCACGTGGGCTCCCGCGGCGGCGTGCGCCTGGGCCATCGCCGCGTAGAGCTCCACCGTGGCGTCGTTGTCGACCACACCGGCCGGCGTCAGCACCCCGCAGTGGCCGTGGTCGGTGAACTCGTCCAGGCAGACGTCCGACATCACCAGGGTGGCGTCGCCGACCTCGTCCCGCACCGTGCGCAGCGCGACGTTGAGGATCCCGTCCTCGGTCAAGGCGGCCGAACCGGTGGCGTCCTTGTGCTCGTCGGCCGGGACACCGAACAGCATGATCCCGGCCAGACCGGCGTCGGCCACCTCGGCCGCGATCTTGCGGACCGATTCCAGCGTGTGCTGGACGACCCCGGGCATCGAGGAGATCGGTCGAGGCTCGGTCAGACCCTCGGCGACGAACACCGGCAGGATCAGCTGCCGGGGCTCGACCGCCGTCTCGGCCACCATCGCCCGCATCACCGGGTTGACCCGCAGTCGTCGCGGGCGGACCAGCGGGTTCAGCTCAGGCACCACATCCACCACGTCCGATGATCACACCCGACGGCGTGGACTCGTCTTGCGCAGCGACGGCTTGACCACCGGCTCGCCGGCCGCCACCAGGGCGTCGCGACGTTCCGCGGCGAAGCTGGCCAGGGCGTCGGCCAGATCGACCGCTGACGGCTTGTCGGCCACCACGTCGACCCGGAGACCGTGCTCCTCGCAGGTCTTCGCCGTCTGCGGACCGATCGCGGCCAGGATCGTGGCCGGATGCGGCTTGCCGGCGATGCCCACCAGGTTGCGGACCGTGGACGAGGACGTGAACACCACCGCGTCGAACTTCCCGGTCTTGATCGCGTCCCGCACCGAGGCGGCCGGCGGCGCCGCCCGGACCGTCCGGTACGCGGTGACGTCCTCGACCTCCCAGCCGAGCCGGACCAGACCGGCGGCCAGGGTCTCGGTGGCGATGTCGGCCCGCGGCAGGAACACCCGGTTGATCGGGTCGAGCACGTCGTCGTACGGCGGGAACTCCGCCGCCAGCCCGGAGGCCGACTGCTCGTGCTCGGGCACCAGGTCGGGCTCGATCCCCCAGTCCCGCAAGGCACGGGCGGTGACGTCGCCGACCGTGGCCACCTTGAGCCCGGAGAAGGCGCGGGCGTCCAGCCCGTACTCCTCGAACTTCTCCCGGACCGCTCGGACCGCGTTCACCGACGTGAAGGCCACCCACTCGTAGCGGCCCTCCACCAGTCCACGGATGGCCTTGTCCATCTGCAGCGGGCTGCGCGGCGGTTCCACCGAGATGGTCGGCACCTCGTCGCTGTGCGCTCCGTAGGTCCGGAGCCGGGCGATCAACGGGGCCGCCTGGTCCTTGGTGCGGGGCACCAGCACCCGCCAGCCGAACAGCGGCTTGGTCTCGTACCAGGTCAGCTCGGCCCGCTGCTCGGCCGCCGCCCCCATGATCACGTGCACCGGGTCGGCCCCGGGCACCTTGGTCTGCTTCACCTCGACGGCCAGGTCGACCAGGGTGGTGGTGATGGTCTCCTGCTCGGTGCTGCCACCGTGCAGGGTGGCGAGCACGTGGTCGTCCTCCGAGCGGCCCGCCGAGCGGGCGGCATCGACGAGTGCCGCGACGTACTCCACCTTGGTGCTGACGACCAGGGTCTGGGCGTTGCCCCACTGAGCCGTCGTGGTGCGGGTGAACCGTCCGTCGCAGACGGAGGCGAAGTGCACCCCGCCCCCGTGGGTCAGGTCGATGCCTGCGTACTCCGGAACCGCGGTCAGACTGGAGACACCGGGCACCACCTCGAAGTCGGCGCCGCCGCGCACGCAGGCGGCCGCCTCGTCGGCGATGGCGTTGTCCAGGAACGGGTCGCCGGTGACCAGCCGGACCACGCGCACACCGGCTTCGGTGTGCTTGAGGATGACCCGGGCACGGGCCGAAGGGCTGAGTGGTTTCCCGGCCTCGGACAGTCCGAGAGTGGCGATCTCGGCGTCCGGTCCGAGAGTGATCGCCGGATGGCCGAGGATCTCGCGCTGACGCTCGTCGTCCAAGATCACCACCGAGGCGTCCGCCAGGGCGGCGATGGCGCCCAGAGTGAGCAGGTCGGGGTCACCGGGGCCAGTACCCACGTAGATCACTCGGCCCTTGTTGCGGGCAGGGTGCGGCGTCTGCGGCGGTTGCTGGGTCGTGGTGGCTACGGCGGGCTGAGGTCGGGACTTGCTACGGGCCGATGTTGGGGACACAGGTCTCTCGCGTTCTGTTCAGCCTCGACACTAGGCGTGGCGAGCGCGTTGTGGCGTACGCAACTCAGCGAGAATCGAAACGGCCGCCTTCACCCCGAACTCAGCGGGATCCGTGAGGGTCCCGACGAGTTTCCGCCGCACAGGAGAAGGTGTGGTGATCGACTCCGACAAGTTGTCCAGGACCGTTCTCCCAATTACAACGCGCAGAGTCAAATCGAGATCTGTACCACGGACACCCCCCAGCTCGGCACGGGCCCCGACCGGTGCCGTGCACCCGGCTTCCAGGGTGGCCAGGAAAGCCCTTTCTGCAAGGGTTTCCGAGCGTGCGGCAAGATCATCGAGTGACCGGACGGCGTCGAGAACGGGCTGACTGAGAGATTCGTGAATCTCTAGTGCGAGGGCGCCTTGTCCGGGTGCTGGGATCATGTCGTCGACGCTCAGGATGTGTGCCGCCAGACCCTTCACTGCCGTTATCGAATCGTCACTCTTTTGTGCGGATTCTGGCGGTAGCCGATCGAGCCGGCGGAGGCCGGCAGCGGCTAGCACGACGGCGGCCACCCGACCCTGCGCGGCATGATCGATCCGGGTGTCCACGTTGCCTCGGATCTCGACGATCTCCAGCTCGATGCCGAGTCGCCGGGCCAGCTCGGCCAGCTGCAGGGCCCGACGGGGCGAGCCCGTGCCGATCCGGTCGCCGTTGTGCAGGGTGTCCAGGGTGCGCCCCACCAGCACGTCGCGGGTGTCCTCTCGCGCCGGGTTGGCGGCCACCACCAGCTCCGGGGCCGGTGCCGTGGGCAGGTCCTTGAGCGAGTGGACCGCGACGTCGATGCGCCGGTCGTAGAGGGCCTCGCGGACCGCACCGACGAACACCCCGGTGCCGCCGATCTGAGTCAGCGCCCGCTGGTCGACGTCACCGGTGGTGGTGATGCCGACGAACTCGGTCCGCCACCCCCTGGCCTGCAGCCACCCGGCCACCTGGTCGGCCTGGGCGCGGGCGAGGGGCGAGGTCCGGGCGCCGATCCTGATCGGGTTCACGGGAGCACATCATGGGCCACGGAGCCGATCAGCGCACCGTCCGACCACGTGAGGAGAACGCCACGGGCGGGCGACCACCGACGGAGAACACGACCGGGGGAACGCGTCATGAGCGACCGCCGTCGGGCAACATCACCGCCGCGACCGTCTGCGGGTCGAGCGCGAACAGCTCACGCAGCGCGGCCGCGTAGTCCAGCGACTCGGGATCACTGGCCAGCTCCTGCACCCGTACGGTCGGCTGGTGGAGCAGCTTGTCCACCACCCGGCGGACGGTCCGGTGCACCTCGTCGCGTTCCCGATCGGTGAGCTCCGGCGCCCGGCCGTCGAGTCGGGCCAGCTCGGAGCTGACCACCTCCGACGCCATGGTGCGCAGGGCGACGACCGTCGGCGCCACCTGAGCGGCCCGCCGGAGTCCGAGGAAGTCGTTGACCTCGCCGGCAACCAGTCGTCGAGCGGCCTCGACCTGCCCGCGGCTCGCGTGGTCGGGCTGGTTGGCCACCAGCCGAGCGAGGTTGACCAGCACGACGTCACGCTCGACGACGTCGGTCGACACGTCGGCGGGCAGGGCGAGGTCGACGATGCCGACCACCGGGGTGTGCCGCAGCTGCTCGGCGTCCAGGAACACGTCGCGGGCGCCGGTACAGGCCACCACCAGATCGGCCTCGCCGAGGGCGGCCGTCAGCTCGGCGAGCGGACGGGCCTGAGCGCCGATGGTGGCCGCCAGCCGCTGCGCACGCTCGTAGGTGCGGTTCACACACGTCACCCGAGCCCCAGCCGCCGCGGCGGTCCGGGCGGCGAGACCGGCCATCGACCCGGCGCCCAGCACCAGCAGCCGGCGGCCGGCGATCGGTCCGAGATCGGCTTCCAGGAGCTCGTACGCAGCCGTGACCAGGGAGCGCCCAGCGGACCCGATCTCGGTCTCGGTGTGGACGCGCTTGCCGACCCGCAGCGCCTGCTGGAAGAGCGCGTTGAGCACGGTGCCGACGGTGCCGTGGGTCTGGCAGGCGGTGAGTGCGGCCTTGACCTGGCCCAGGATCTGGTTCTCTCCGACGACCATCGACTCGAGCCCGGCGGCCACCGCGAAGGCGTGCGCGACCGCCCCCTCATCGAAGTAGACCGCACACATCTGACGGAGCTCGGCGACATCGACCCCGGACAGGTCGGCCAGGGTGGAGGTGACGTCGTCCAGGCCGCCGTGGAAGCGGGAGACCGAGACGTACATCTCGGTGCGGTTGCAGGTGGAGAGGACGACCGCCTCGTCCACGTGGTCACCGGTGAGGAGCGACTGGGCCAGCTTGGTCGCGGTCGCCGGGTCCATGGCCACCCGGGACAGGACGTTCACACTGGTCGTCTTGTGCGAGACGCTGACGGCCAAAATGCTCATGCGCGGAGCCTCTCGGGAGTGAGGAGCGATGCTGGGCGACCGGCGAGCCCTCCAGGCGGAGAGCCGTGTCGTCCGGCATCGCGAACGAACGAGCGAGACCCTGCGAAGCGCAGGAGCACGGAGCGCGGAGCGCGACCTTCGAGCAGAGTCATGCTTCCCCTCCTGCGGTGTGGACGAGTGCGGCGTCGGCCAACGGGTTCGCGAGGACGGGATCGTCGCCCTTGCGCAGCTCGTGGTAGGCCAGGATCTGGAGCTCCTGACCGAGATCCACCTTCCGTACGGTGACGCGGTCCGGCACGGTGAGCACGCTCGCTGCGAAGTTGAGGATGCTGGTGACGCCTTGATACACGAGCCGGTCGGCCACCCCCTGCGCTGCCTCGGCGGGTGTGGCCAGCACGGCGATCACCGCCTTGGTGCGGGCGACGACCCCCTCCAGATCGGCGAGGTCGGTGATCACGATCCCGTTGATCTCGCGTCCGATGAGGTCCGGGTTCGGGTCGACGAGGGCCACGATCCGGAAGCCGCGACTGGAGAAACCCGAGTATCCGGCCAGAGCCCGACCCAGGTTGCCGATCCCGACGACGACCACCGGCCACTCGTGTGCGGAGCCCATCTCGCGGCCGAGCTGCGCCTGGAGCACCGCGACGTCGTAACCCACGCCTCGAGTCCCGTACGACCCGAGGTGCGAGAGGTCCTTGCGGAGCTGGGACGGACCCACGCCGACGGCTTCCGCCAGCGCGCCGGAGCTGACCACCTCGACCCCGGTGCGAGACAGCAGGTTCAGCTCACGCAGATAGACCGGCAGCCGGGCGACCGTCGCGGGGGGCAGGTCGGAGCCACCCGGCAGGTTCACCGGCGCTCTCGAACCGCCCGTCCCTGACGACGTCGTGCGTGCCGTGGAGGACGACGCGCGCGTCTCGGTCGGTGGCACAGTTCTCCTGCGGACATGGGCATCCGGCGGGGGGTCGCCGAACGGGCCCACACTATCTCGCCCTCGCGGGTTGCGGCGCCCGCGGGACGTGGCCTCGGCCACGCCGGCCCGGAGTGCCGAAGCAGGCCGGTCCGGTCGAGCGTCAGTCACGGTCGGCGGCGAGGAGCGCCACACCTCGTGGCGACAACCGGTAGCCGACCTCCAGGCTCTCGGTCAGGCCGAGCGCCTTCAGACGCCGCACCCGGAGCTTGAAGTCGGGGCGCTCGAGACCGGCCGCCTCGGCCAGCACGGTCGACACCACGCCCGGTTGCTCGCCGATCTGTCGGAGCACCGCCCGCGTCCAGGGTGCGTCGGCGGCCGCATCCATCCGGTCGAGCCGACGGCGGAGATCGGTGCGGGCGGCCTCGTCGAGATCGTCGTCGGCCCGCAGGGCGACTCGGGGATCGGGTCCGGCCACGGCGAGGTCGATCCGGTACAGCACGCCCTCCCCCGAGCGACGGGTGTCCCGCGGACCGCGCGCCGAGCGCTCCAGCCAGCGCAGCAGCGCGGACAGATCCGCGAAACCGGCAGCCACAGCGTCGTCGTCGCCCAGCCCGTCGGCGTCGACGGCGGTGATCCCGGTGACCTCCACCATCCCGACCCGGGTGGTGAAACGCGAGCCGACCTTCGGCCGCACCGTCGTCCAACGTCGGTAGGTGGTCGTCACCGATCCGTCCGCCAACCCGTCGAGGGTGGCTGCCGTGAACAGCATCAGCGTCGCGCGGGGCCGACCAGAGCGGCCCGCAGCCGTACCGGATCCACCCGCCAGTAGTCGTGTTGGGCCCCGTCCACGAAGGTGACCGGGACCTCGTCGGTGTAGCGGCGCCGCAGCTCAGGGTCGGCGTCGATGTCGCGGGTGGTCCAGCTGTCGCCGGTGTCGGCGCAGACAGCCTCGACCGTGGCGACGGCGTCGTCACAGAGGTGGCAGCCGACCCGGGTCAGCACCACCACACGGGCTTCGGGCACGCGGGCCTCGGGCGTGCTCATGAGGGCACCTCGCGCTCCAGCTGACGCCGCAGCTCGGCCCGCTTCACCACACCGGTCACCCCGCGGGGAAGATCGTCGACCACGCGCACCTCGGTGGGTCGCTTGAACCCGGGCAACCGGGTCCGGCAGAAGTCGCTGACCAGATCGGCGGTGACGTCCGGACCGGCCACGAACGCCACCAGGCCGTCCCCGGACCCCTCGCCTCCCGGTGCGGCCCCGGCGGAGGCAGGACGGCGTCCGACCACGGCCACCGCCTCGACCTCCGCGAGCTGACGGATGGACTGCTCGATCTCGCTCGGGTAGACGGTGAACCCGCTGACGGAGACGACCTCCCGGGTCCGGTCGACGAGGAACAGCTCGCCATCGGTCTGGAAGCCGATGTCGCCGGTCGAGAACCACCCGTCGTCGTCCGGCCCTCCGGTGCCGTCGGGCCAGTAGCCGCTGAACAGGTTGGCGCCGCGAACGGCGATCTCCCCCGGCTCGCTCGGGTCCAGACCGTCCCCCACCCGCACCTCGACGCCGGGCAGCGGACGGCCCACGTGGAAGGGACCGAGGATCTCACCACCGACCGTGGTCGTCACCCCCGGCGACGCCTCGGTCAGCCCGTAGCCTCGCTCCACCCGCAGTCCGGTCAGTTCGGTGAACTGGCGGCCCAGTCGCCAGGGCAGCGGCGCGCCACCGACCATGACCGTCCGCACGCCCCTCAAGCGGTCGGCGGCGTCCTGCTCGTGCACCAGTCGGTACAGCAACCCCGGGGTGATCGGGAGGTTGTCGACCTGCTCCGCCTCGATCACCGTGAGCAGATCCCAGGTAGCCGGATCGGGCAGCACCAGCCGGGCGCCGGCGGCCAGGCAGCTGCCGAGCACGGCGTTGAGGCCGTACGCGTGGAAGAAGGGCAGCACCCCGAGGACGACGCTGTCGGCGTCGACGATGCCGTACCCGCTGACCTGTCGGAGGTGGGCCAGCAGCGCACGGTGGCTGAGCATCACGGTCTTGGGGTCGGCGCTGGTGCCGAGGGTGGTGGCGATGACCGCGAGCGACTCCACGTCCGGCGGGGTGGCCACCTCGGTCGCGGACGAGGTCAGCGCGGCGAGACCCTCCTCGCTCAGCTCGAGCGACGGGATCCGTTCGTCGGCCCCGGCGCCTCGGGTGGTGAGCACCGCGCGCGCACCGCAGACGGCCAGCAGGCTGTCGCGCTCCTCGGTCGACTCGCCGGGATCGGTCGGTACGACGACGAGGCCGGCCCGCAGAGCAGCGAGGTAGGCCACCACCCAGGCGATGGAGTTGCCGCCGTCGAGGCCGATCCGCTGGCCGGCGAGCAGGCCGGTGCCCACGAGGCCGCCCGCGACAGCGTCGATCCGGCGGTTCAGCTCGGCCCAGCTGATCGCGCGGACCCCCGGCTCCACGAGGGCGAGCCGGTCCGGCCGTTGTTCGGCCTGAAGGGCGGCGAGCAGGGACAGGTTGCTGAGGCGTTCGACCCCAGAGGAACCCTGGTCTGCTCCGTCCGGACCAAGATCCGCCGTGTTCTCGGGCTCGGTGGCGACCACGGGTCGAGTCTGTCACAGGCGCACCTCGTCCGCCCGCCCTCGGATCGGCGGCTCGTCGGCCTCCGCGCACCCCGGGCATCGGCGGACCCACGGATTAGGGTGGGTGGGGTGGAGATGACGGGCGACGGCACCACCGACGAGACCACCGAGTCCGTCGGCTCGTCGCCGTTCGGGGCCGAGGGTGGCTCCGGGGCGACGCCGGAGCCCGGCACCCGGGCCGCGGAGGTCCTGACCGAGCCGCTGATCGGACCCGACCCGCAGGCCGCCGCGTTCTTCGACCTGGACAACACCATGATCCAAGGCGCCTCGCTGTTCTATCTGGCGAAGGGCCTGTACCAGCGCGACTTCTTCCCCACCCGGCTGATCTTCCGCGGGTTGTGGCTGCAGGCGTACTTCCGGTTCATCGGCAAGGAGAACCCCGAGCACATCGCCGAGGCGCAGGCCGCCAGCCTGAGCTTCATCACCGGCCACACGGTCGAGGAGATCAAGCAGGCGGGTGAGGAGATCTACGAGGAGTTGATCGCCCCGCGGATCTGGCCGGGCACCCGGGCCCTCGCCCAGATGCACCTCGACGCCGGTCATCAGGTCTGGCTGGTCACCGCGGCACCGGCGGAGATGGCGGGGATCATCGCCGCCCGGCTGGGCATCACCGGCGCGCTGGGCTCTCAGGCCGACGTGGAGGACGGGGTCTACACCGGCCGTCTCGACGGCGGCCTGCTGCACGGTCCGGCCAAGGCCACAGCGGTCCGCGACCTGGCCGAGCGGCACGGCTTCGACCTGGCCCGGTGCTTCGCCTACTCCGACTCCCACAACGACCTGCCCCTGCTGTCCCTGGTGGGTCACCCGTGCGCGGTCAACCCCGACGCCAAGCTGTTGGCGCACGCGGAGGAACAGGACTGGCAGGTCCGGGACTACCGCACCGGGCGTCGCGCGGTGAAGGTGGGCGCGCTCGGTGCCGGCACGCTCGGCGCCACCGCCGGCGCGGTGATGGCCGGTTTGGCGATCCGGCGCCACCTCAAGGGGTAGGCGCAGCCCTGTGGCGCATCCACAGCAGCACCACCCACGCGGCCAGCAGGTAGACCACGAAGCCTCCGAGGCCGAGCAGGGCCAGGCCCTCCGCCCGCCCCGGCACGGCCGACAACCGACCGACGACCAGCACGGCGACCGCGAGCAGCCCCAGTCCGGCGGCGCCGATCACGGCGAAACCGAGGGCCTCCTCCGAGATGGCCGCACCTCGGCGGCGGACCACCCACACGGTGCAGCCGGCCACGGCGAGCAGCAGGACGGCGAAGACCGGGTACACCGGCGGGCGCTCAGAAGAAGGCGCTGCGCCGCTGCATCAGCAGCGCGTACAGGCTGTGCTGGATGGTCTCGCGCACCTGATCGGTCACGTTGAACACGACCATCGGGTCCTCGGCCGCCCCCGGCGACAGCTCGTCGGTGGTGATCGCCTCACCGAACTGGATGATCCACTTGCTGGGCAGCGGGATGAGTCCGAAGACCCCGAACCAGGGGAACAGCGGGGTGATCGGGAAGTACGGTGCCCCCATCGCCCGGGCCAACGTTGGCGCGCTCGCGATCAGCGGGTAGATCTCCTCCGAGCCGACGATCGAGACCGGGATCAGCGGGACCTGAGCCCGTACGGCGGCCGAGACGAACCCTCCGCGGCCGAAGCGCTGCAGCTTGTAGCGGTCGGCGTACGGCTTGCCGAGTCCCTTGAACCCCTCCGGGAACACGGCCACCAGCTGGTCGGCGGCGAGCAGCCGCTCGGCGTCCTCCTGACAGGCCAAGGTGGTGCCGGTCCGGCGGGCGAAGTCGTGGGAGTACGGGGTCTTGAAGATCAGGTCCGCGCCGAGCATCCGGACGTGCCGCCCGATCTCGTCGTAGACGACCGACTGCAGCACCATGCCGTCCAACGGCATCGTGCCGGCGTGGTTGGAGACCAGCAGCGCCGAACCGGTGGTCGGCAGGTTCTCGATGCCCCGCACCTCGACCCGGAACCAGTTCTGGGCGAGCGGGCGCAGGATCGGCAGGAACACCTTGGTGGTGAACTCGGGGTCGAACCCGAACTCGTCGATGGCGTACTGGCCACTCATCCGGGACCGGGTGAAGGCGACGACGTCCTCGACCGACTCCTGCCAGTCGACACCGAGGGTCTCGGCGAGCTGCAGCACCGTCTTGAGCGGGTCGCGCCCCAGGTCCTTGAGCTGCTCCACCGGCAGGTTGCGCAGGTTGCCCAGTGCGGCGGTGAGGACCCCGGCGAACTCGGTGACCATGGCGGCCAGGTTCACCGGCGGCGGCACCGGTCCGTCCTGTCCCCCGGCCGTGTCGTCCGAGTTCCCCGCGCGGTCGTCGTCGGCAGGGCCGTGCTCGCCGGCCGCCGCCCAGGACGCGTCGTCGATGTCGGGGGTGCCGAAGTCGTCACCGATGGCATCCTCGATCCCGGCCGGATCGTCGGAGTCGTCGACGTCGGTGTGACCCACCGCCTCGGGTTCCGGCGGGTGCGGGGCCGCCGGTTCGACGATCGTGTCCTCGTCGACGAGCACGGTGGCACTCGGCTCGACCGCCTCGACGCCCTCGGTGGCCGGACGCGTCGAGCTCCGGGCCCGGGGCGTACGGGACTTGGTGGCGGGGGCGAGTCCGCGGGCGGCTGCGGACGGCGCCTTGCCCGACCCGCGACCGGCCTTGCCCCGGCTGCCCAGCTGGATGATCTCCGCCTCAGCCACGGCGGGCTCCCTCGAGCAGACCGGTGACTCCGGACAGCACCTGGTCGACCCGCTCGGGACTCAGCAGCCCGGGGCTGGACACCCCGACGAACTCCTCCAGCGCGGCCCGGCTGGTGAACCGCGGCTTCAGCCCAGTGGCCGTCACGAACCGGGTGGTGTCCATGGCTCGACCGTACGTGAGCGCGGCGATCTGGTCCGAGGACCAGTCACCGAGTCGGGCCTGGCGGAGCATGCCGGCGAGCAGTGGGGCCAGCTCCAACGGCACACCAGCGGTCGGCCGTCCCATCAGCCGGAGGGCCTGGGTGAGCGAGACGATGTCGGGCGCGCCGACGTTGTAGGTGCCCGGGTGATCGTCCCGGGTGACGGCGAGGAGAGCGCCGACCGCGTCAGTCGGGTGCAGGAACTGCAGGCGGGCGTCGAACCCCATCACCCGCGGCACCACCGGCAGGGACAGGTAGCGCGTCATCTGGCTGTCCACCCCGGCACCCATCAGGTTGGCCAGGCGCAGCGTGGTCACCGCGACGTCGGGACGCCGACGACCGAGCCCGCGGACGTACGACTCGATCTCCAACGAGTCCTTGGCGAAGCCCGTTCGGGGTTGGACCCGCGGCGACATGTCCTCGGTGAACTTGACCGGGTCACGCGGTGAGGCGCCGTACACCGACACCGAGCTCTGCACCACCAGCTTGCGGAACGAGTCCGCCTTCTGGCACGCAGCGAGCAGCTGCATGGTGCCGATGACGTTGATCTCCTTCATGGAGGAACGTCCGGCGGTGCCCGGGTTGGCCACGATGGCCATGTGGACGACGGTCTCGACCCCGCGGCTCTTGATCACCTTGCCGATGACGGGATTGCGGATGTCAGCCCGGACGAAGGACACCTTGCCGAGGTCGTGCCGCGGCGGGCTGACGTCGACGCCGATGACCTCGAGGGTCTCGTCGGTCGCCAGGGCGCGGGCGAACCGTGCACCGAGGTCTCGCGAGACCCCGGTCACCAGAACGACCCGCGACATCGAGCCGACCCCCTGGGTGCGCGCGGCTACTTACCGGCGCGACGGCGCTGGATGCGCGTCTTCTTGAGCAGCTTGCGATGCTTCTTCTTCGCCATCCGCTTGCGACGCTTCTTGATGACCGAACCCACAGTGAAAGACCTCTCGATGTGCCCTTGGGCGGCCGGAAACCCGTACCGCTGGGCGCTTGTTGACTGACAAGAACTGAGCCCGGTGACCCGAGCAACACCGAATGCTACCGCCTAGCCGATGGGCTCCGCTCCAACGAGATCCCAGACGGAGCTGCTCGGGTTGCTCGGTTCTGCTCGATCTACAGACCGAGCAGAACCGTCGAACCCGAGCAGATCCGTCATCCGGTGCGGCCCGCGTTCAGCTGGTCGAACGCGGCGACGACCAGCTCGCGAGCGGCCGGCGGGACGCGGTTGTCGAACAGCTCCTTGACCTGGCGACCCGGCAGCCAGGCAGTGTGCCGACGGACGTCGTCGGCCTTGTCGGGGTCGACGGCGGCGACGGCGGCCATGGTGGCCGTGAACGCCTCGGGATCGTCGATCAGGTCGGCCAGGGTCGTCTCCAGGGAGACCGGCGGTCGGGACGTGTCCGCAGCCGGGGCGGTCACCGTCCAGGTGTGCCGACCCGACCCCACCTGCAGCTGTGTCCCGTCGGGCAGCAGCACCTCGGCCCGGCTGTTCGGCGGCACCTCGGCGACGATGCGCACCTGATCACCGTCGCGGTCCCAGCGCACCGACGCCGGGCCGTACGGCGTCAGGTGCCGCGCCTCCGCGAAGTCGAAGCCGGTCAGGGGTCGGGGGGCGATCCGGATCACGCCGTACCCCGGGGTCGCCGGCGCCAGACCCGCGACCACCCGGTGCAACCAGTCGGCCACGGCACCGAGGGCGTAGTGGTTGAAGCTGGTCATCTCGCCCGGGTTGATGGTGCCGTCGGGCAGCATCGAGTCCCACCGCTCCCAGATGGTGGTGGCGCCCATGGTCACGGGGTAGAGCCAGGACGGGCAGGCGGTCTGGGTGAGCAACCGGGTCGCGGTCTCCAGATGACCGGTTCTCGACAGCGCGTCGGCCACGATCGGGGTGCCCACGAAGCCGGTGCCGATGGTGTAGCCGCCGGAGCGAACCAGCTCGGCCAGTCGGTCGCCGAGCGCCTGTCGCCGGTCCTCGGCCACCAGGTCGAACATGATCGCCAGGGCGTACCCGGTCTGGGCGTCCGACACCATCCGGCCGGCCGGGGTCACGTACTCGGCCAGGAAGGCCCGCCGGATCCGCTCGGCGATGGCCGCGTACTTCTCCGCGACCGCGGTCTCCCCCAGCAGCGCCGCGGCCCGCGCCGTCAGGTCGGCGGAACGGAACACGTAGGCCGTCGCGACGATGTCGGGATGGGTCTTGGCCTCGGCCGGCCGCTCCGGCGGGGCGGACGGATCCAGCCAGTCGGCGAACTGGAACTGGCCCTCCCACAGATCCCGGTCGCCGGAGCGGTCGACGATCACGTCGGTCCAGGCCTGCATGCTGGCCAGCTGATCGGTCAGCACGCGCACGTCGCCGTAGCGCTCGTGCAGCACCGTCGGCACGACGGTGGCGGCGTCGCCCCAGGCCGCGGCCGGTCGCAGTCGACCCTGCAGCACGCTGGGTACGACGAACGGCACGATGCCACCGGCGTGCTCCTGCTCGAGCTCGAGGTCGGTGAGCCAGGAGGTGAGGAAACCGCGCACGTCGTACAGGAACGAGGCGGTCGGCGTGAACACCTGGATGTCGCCGGTCCAGCCGAGCCGTTCGTCGCGCTGCGGGCAGTCGGTGGGCACGTAGAGGAAGTTGCCGCGGAGCCCCCAGACCACGTTCTCGTGCAGCCGGTCGACGAGCGCGTGCGAGCTGGCGAACCAGCCGGTCCGCTCCATGTCGGAGTGGATCACCTGAGCGGTGACGGCGGCGGGGTCGAAGGCACCGGGCCAGCCGTCGATCTCGGCGTACCGGAAGCCGTGGAAGGTGAGCTCCGGCTCCCAGGTGATCGGACCGTCGCCGGCGAGGGTGAGGGTGTCGGTCGCCTTGGCGAGCCGGAGCGGGCGGGTGCCGAGCTCGTCGTGCTCCAGCACCTCGGCGTGCCGCAGGGTGATCACCGTGCCGGCCGGGCCGTCCACGGTCAGCCGCAGTCGTCCCACCAGGTTCTGGCCGAAGTCCAGCACGGTCCGTCCGGACGGGGTGGTGATCACCTCCCGAACCGCCAGCTCCTCGATCCGGCGGACGACCGGCGAGGTCCGCGCGCTCGGGGTGGCGATCGGGTCGGCGGCGGCCGCCGCGGACCAGCCAGCGTCGTCGAACCCCGAGCGGTCCCAGCCCGGTTGCGCGAGCCGCGCGTCGTGGTCCTCACCGTGGTAGATCCCGCTGGCGGTGATCGGCCCGGTGGAAACCCGCCAGGTCTCGTCGGTGGCCACCACCTGACGGCGGCCGTCCGCGTACGTGATCACCAGCTGGCCGGCCACGGCGGGCTGGTCGCTGTAGAAGGGTGCGGCCTGGCCCCGGAAGCCGTACCGCTCGGTCGCCCAGCCGCCGGCGAAACGGAGCCCGAGCGCGTTGGTCCCGGGGACCAGCAGGCCGGTCACGTCGGTGGTCTCGTGGATGACCCGCCACTGGTACGGCGTCCAGCCCGGCTTCAGCACCTGGTCGTCGACGTCGCTGCCGTTGACGCTGGCCTGGTAGACACCCAGGGCGGTCGCGTAGAGCACTGCGGAGGCCACTTCATCGACGACCTCGAACTCGGTCCGGGCCAGTCCGGGCTGGGCCTCCCCCGACGGTTCGGCCAGGCCGATCGGGGTGGCGACCCACTCCCCCTCGGCCAGGAAACCGGCGCGGATGCGTCGCGGTTCGCTCCAGTCGGAGGTGACGCCGTCGTTCCCCGTGACCCGGACCCGGAGCCGGACGTCGTCCCGCGGGCCCAGCGCGGTGAAGGGCCAGTCGACCAGCACGGACCTGCTGCCGGGCACGCTCGCCGTCTGGATGCCCGACGGGGTGGCGAGCTCCAGCTCGGCGCTTTGCTGGACCCAGTCAGGAACGTCGGTCGCAGTCCTCCAGGTCAGCCGAGGTTCGGGGTCTGCAACGAAATCGAGACCGCGGGGCGCTTGTGCACTCACCCCCTCGACGACGAGGTTGTTCGTGATGGCAACGGGAGTGCTGGCGGACGACACGTACGGGCTCCTTCGCTCGTGTGCTGGGTGGTGTCTGAGAAATGAGTTATGAACTCTTGCTTGACGGGCCCTGCCTTGCTCCCTAACCTAATCGCAGACCCTGAATCGTTTCAACACCCACACGCAGGATTCAGACAAGTCGCTTACAAGGAGGTAAGTAGTGTCCACATCACGTCGGCGTATCGCCACCCTTGCGGTGGGCTCGATCGCCGCCCTGTCCCTCGGACTCACCGGTTGTTCCGTCGGTGAGATCGGCGGAGACTCGGGTGCAAGCGAGGGCCAGACCGAGATCACGTACCTGTTCGGCGACAGCGGTGGCACGGCCGTGCCCTTCGCCGAGGCGTTGACCAAGAAGTTCAACGAGATGAACCCCGACATCAAGGTCACCTTCGAGACCCAGCCCGCAGGCACCGAGGGCGACAACCTGATGAAGACGAAGCTGGCCACCGGCGAGATGAACGACGTCTTCAACTACAACTCGGGCTCACTGTTCCAGGCCCTCAGCCCGGACAAGAACCTGGTGCCGTTGACCGACGAGGCCTGGGCCAAGGACCTGCCGGAAGAGTTCAAGAGCGTGGTGAGCACCGACAAGGGCCTGTACGGCGCCCCGACCGGCACCACCCAGGGCGGCGGTGTCCTCTACAACAAGAAGGTGTACGCCGACCTCGGCCTGAAGGTCCCCACCACGTGGGCGGAGTTCAAGGCCAACAACGACAAGATCAAGGCAGCCGGCAAGGTCGACCCGATCGAGCAGACCTACGGGGAGACCTGGACGTCCCAGCTGTTCGTCCTCGCCGACTTCGCCAACGTGGCTGTGCAGGACCCCGAGTGGGCCGAGCAGTACACCGCCAACAAGCGCAAGTACGTCAACGAGCCGGCCCTGCAGAGCTTCGAGAACCAGCAGGACGCGTTCGACTCCGGCTACTTCAACAAGAACTTCGCCTCGGCCACCTACGACGACGGTGTCAAGGCGGTGGCCACCGGCACGGCGGCGCACTACCCGATGCTGAGCAGCGCGGTGTCGGCGATCAACCAGAACTTCAAGGACAACCTGGCCGACGTGGGCTTCTTCGCCATGCCGGCGCAGGATGCTGCGAGCACCCGGATGACGATCTGGCTGCCCGGGGCGCTCTACATCCCGAAGACGACCGAGGGCGCCAAGCTCGAAGCGGCCAAGAAGTTCGTGGCCTTCTTCAACTCGCCCGAGGGCTGTGCGATCCAGAACGAGGTGAACACCGTCACCGGCCCGTACGTCTCCGCTTGCGAGCTGCCGTCGGACGTGCCCGGACTGGTCACCGACGTGCAGAAGTACCTGGACGACGGCAAGTCCTCACCCGCGCTGGAGTTCGTGTCCCCGATCAAGGGCCCGAACCTCGAGCGGATCACGGTCGAGGTCGGCTCGGGCATCAAGACCGGTAAGGAAGGCGCCGCCCTCTACGACGAGGACGTGGTGAAGCAGGCCCAGCAGCTGGGTCTGCCCGGCTGGTGATCGAGGTTCCGATGATCCAAGGCGGGTGACGAGCTCCCGCTCGACATCCCGTCGCCTCTCGGTGCGGGTGGCCGGTCACATCGGACCGGTCACCCGCCTCCCGGGTGAGCAACTCACCCCGTGTGTTCGCTCGGTGAGCACATCACCCCACTGTTCAACGGAGACCAGATGGTGTCAACGATCTCCGCCACCGCCACGTCCGAGAAGGTCGGCAAACCTCGGGCCGCGCGGAAGCGGCAAAGCCCCTACCCCCTGTGGTTCTACCTACCGGGCGCGATCATCTTCGTCGTCCTGTTCGCGATCCCGACGTTCGCGTCGTTCTACTTCTCCCTGACCCGTTGGACCCTGTTCGACACCGAGTTCATCGGGTTGGACAACTTCCGCCAGTTCCTCTCTGAGCCTGCCCTACGCGGATCACTGGTCAACACCTTCATCTACGGCTTCATCACGTCCGGTCTGAAGGTGGTGCTCGGACTGCTGCTCGGACTGCTGCTCACCTCCCAGATCGTGGCCCGCGGCTATCTGCGATCGGTGGTGTTCTTCCCGGTGCTGGTGTCGACCATCGGCATCGGCATCACCTTCAAGATCTTGATGGACCCGTTCGACGGGCTCATCAACCAGACCCTGGCGGTGTTCGGCATCACCGGTCCCGGCTGGCTGACCGATCCGTCGCTGGCGCTCTACAGCATCGCCCTGATCGACGTGTGGAAGGGCGTCGGCATCGCCACCTTGATCTTCATCGCCGGACTGGTCGGCATCCCCCAGGAGTACTACGAGGCCGCCCGGGTCGACGGGGCGAGCAAGTGGCAGAACTTCGTGCACATCACCATCCCGCTGGTGATGCCGGCCACGGCCACGGTCGTGCTCTTGTCGCTCATCGGTGGCTTGCGCTCCTTCGAGCTGATCTGGGCGACGACCGGCGGTGGCCCCGGGTTCGCGAGCGACGTGGTCGGCTCGATGATCTACAAGCAGTACCAGGCCGGCTTCTACGGCCTGTCCACGGCCGGCAACGTGATCTTGTTCCTGATCGTCACGGCCATCGTCGTACCGATCAACATCATCCTGGGTCGCAGGGAGAAGAGGTCATGAAACGCGATCGCATCCTCGGCGTGGTCATCGGCGTCGTCGCCGTCGTCGCCTCCGTGGTGATCTTCCTGATCCCGTTCGCCTTCATCTTGGTGACCGCAGCCAAGACCACCCAGGAGTCAGCCAATCTGGACTTCACCTGGCCGACCACCTGGCAGCTGTGGGACAACATCAAGAACGTGCTGACGGTACGCAGGTTCGTGGTGCTGCGCGCCTTCATCAACAGCACCACCTTGACGGTGCTCAGCGTCGGCATCATGGTGATTCTCTCGGCCATGATCGGCTACGTGCTGCAGCGGCGGTCCTCACGGTGGAACCCGCTGGTCAACTTCCTGGTGCTGGCCGGTCTGATCATCCCCCCGGCGGTGGTGCCGACGATCTGGATGCTGCAGGAGATCGGCCTGTTCAAGCAGATGATCGGCATGATCTTGGTGAACGTCGCCTTCGGTCTGCCGTTCTGCATCCTGCTGTTCCGTGCGTTCGTGTCCTCGATCCCCCGTGAGCTGGACGAGGCGGCCACGGTCGACGGGGCCGGTCCGATCCGGCTGTTCTTCTCCGTGGTGATGCCGCTGCTCAAGCCGGTGGTGATCACGGTGATCGTGGTGCAGGCAGTGGCGATCTTCAACGACTTCACCGGACCGCTGTACTTCCTGCCGGGCAGCCAGAACGTGACGGTGCAGCTGACCCTGTACAACTTCCAGAGTCAGATGCTCAGCCAGTGGAACCTGTTGTTCACCAACATCTTGTTGATCACGATCCCGCCGCTGGTGATGTACATCTTCTTCAACCGCCAGATCGTGGCCGGCATGACCTCCGGCGCCGTCAAGGGCTGACCACCACCAGAGCCGCGCCCGTCAGAACCGGGGGAACTCGTCGTCGGGGAGGACCTCGCCGGCGACGAGACCCAGGTCGTCGGTGCAGACGTGTCCGGCTCCACTGAAACGGGTCTCGGCGTCGACGTAGATGTTGACCATCGCGTAGCGGAACTCGTCGGTGTCGTTGGGGTTCGCGGTGTGCGCCAGGTAGCCGTTGTGGAACGTGCAGTCCCCCGCCCGCAGCGGCACGGTCACCCGCTTCTCGTACGCCAGGTCCGGTGCCGCCGCGAACATGTCGTGCGCGTCGGTCAGGTCGATGGCGCGCAGGTCGTTGCGCCGATGGCTGCCCGGGATGAAGGTCATGCAACCCCGCTCGACCGGCACGTCGACCAGAGCCACCCAGGCGGACAGCTGGTGCCGGCCCCCGGTGTGCGGCCAGTACGGCGAGTCCTGGTGGAACTCGGTGGCGGTGTGGTTGTGCGGCTTCTTGATCAACAGCTGGTCGTGCCACAGCCGTACGTCGATGCCGGCGAGCTGAGCGGCGTAGTCGGCCAGCCCCGGGTGCAGGGTCAGCTCGCGCAGGGTGGCGTCGGACTTCCAGACCTGGACGATCTGCCGGAACATCTGGTTGTCGGCGTCCAGTGAGCTGATCTCGTCGTACGCCCGCGCGGCGGCCGAGCGATAGCGCTCCACCTCCTCGGGGGTGAGCACCCCCAACAGGCGTATGAAGCCGTCCTCGCGATAACCGACGACCTCCTCGTCGGTGAGGGTGCGGGTGTCGACGCGGGGGAGGTCGCCGACCAGGTGGGCCTGCATGCGGGCTCCTTGGATGCTCGAGGTGGACAGGTGTTCATGGTGGCCTCCGGCCGGACCCTCCGACTAGGCTCGATCCTCTCCACTCCTAGCACGATCCTGCTGAGGAGGCACCGTGGACCGGCTTCGTCGCCGCCAGGTGTTCGGCCCGGCCGGTTTCCCGGTCGCCGGCGCCGTCATCACCCTCGACGCGGCCGTCGAGACCCACACCCACGACTTCCTCGAGCTGGCCGTGCTGGTGGCGGGCCGGGTCACGTACGCGAGTGACACCGGCCGGTATCCCCTGCAGGCCGGCGCGGTGATGGCCGTGCGACCGGGTGACTGGCACGGGTACGCCGACCAGGAGGATGCGGTGATCGCCAACCTCTACCTGGGCGAGGAGCTGCTGCACACGGAGCTGCGTTGGCTGCTCGACGTGGGCGATCTCGGCCGGTTCCTGCTGCGGGGCGGGTTGGCCGCTGGACGCCTCGACCATCGCGCCCGGACCACGGTCCGGGCCCGGGTCACCGAGCTGGCGGACGTGCACGCCGAGCCGGCGCGAGCGAGCGCCGTCCTCGCGGTCGGGCTGTGCTGTACGGCGCTGGCCGAGCTCGGCCGGCTGCGGTTGGACGACGACCGGCGACCGGCGTTCAGTCCTGCTGTGCGACAGCTGCTGCTCCTGGTGAGCCGTCGACCGGCCCATCCGTGGACGATGCCCGAGCTCGCCGGGGTGGTCGGCCTGTCGGTCTCGCATCTGCACCGGGAGTTCCGCAGCCAGCTGGGTGTCACCCCGATGGCCTGGCTCGCCAGCACCCGGGCCGAGATGGCCGCCTCACTGCTGCTGCAGACCGATCGACCGGTGGGCTGGGTCGGGGCACAGGTGGGCTGGTCCGACCCCAACTACTTCAGTCGGTGCTTCCGCCGCGCGTACGGGATGAGCCCGTCGACGTACCGACAGCGCAACGCCACCCACCACCTTCGCTGAGATGCGAGTGATCACCAGAACTCGGGCGGGATCGTGCCGTTCAACCAAGCCAGCTCGTTGTCGGCGATGAAGCGCGACAGCTGCAGGTCGAAGTCCTCCGGCGGGCCGAGCCAGGCGTCGATGGCCTCCAGCAGGTGCTGACCCACCGCGGCACTCGGCGCCTGCACCACGTGACGCCAGGTCGTCTCGAACCGGACCGGCAGATCGAGCTCCGCCAAGGCCGCGGTCAAGTACTTCTGACCGCTGAAGAACCTGTGGTGCTGGGCGAGAGCGATCCGGCCGGCCGCCAGGGCCAGGTGCACTCCGGCGTGCTGCACCAGGAACTGGTCGCCCAGCTGATCACCCTGCTTGAGGAAGTAGCCACCATAGAGGCGGGTCTGCGCCCGGTAGGCGGTCACCCGCTTCTGCCAGACCTGTTCCGGCAACGTGACGATGGCCGCCACCTGGTCGGCGATCGTGTCCGTCTTGTCCAGCATCACCTTGGCTCCGACGAAGGAGGCCCGGGTGGGATCGTCGGCGCCCTCGATCGCTCTGGTCAGGTAGCCGGGACTGGCGAGCTTGATGTCGACGTACCCGCCGGGGTAGGTGACCCCGTCCTGACTCACCGAGGCGATCATGCCCGCGGCCCGGGCGCTCGCGTACGCCTCGTCGGTCACCACCAGGTACAGGTCGACGTCGGAGTCCTCGCGTGGTGTGCCGCGCGCGACCGAACCGACCACCACCACCCCGAGGACGTCGGGACGATCCCGTACGGTCGCGACGTACCCGTCGGCCGTCGCGTCGTGGTGCTGCACCGATCGCCTCCTCGTCACCGCTGAAACGTTCTACGCGATGTCAAAACTAGGCGGCGCGACCGGCAGCGTCAAAGATGTCCGGGCCACGCTAGCGTGGCGGCGTGACCAGCTACGTCGACGACTACTCCCCCGGCTCCGGCCGCCGCAGCGCCGCCCGCTCCTGGCTGCACAGCGACACCCCCGAGCTGAACCTGGACGGAGACTGGCGGTTCCGGCTGCTGCCGTCCCACCGCGGCTTGGACGACGCCGTCGCCGATCCCGACCTGTACGACGCCGACTGGGACCGGATCACCGTTCCCTCGCACTGGGTGCTGACCGGTGACGGTGCGTACGGGAAACCGATCTACACCAACGTGATCTACCCGTTCCCCGTCGATCCGCCGCACATCCCCGACGAGAACCCGACCGGGGAGTACCGCCGCCGCTTCGACCGGCCCGACTGGGCGGGCTCCGGGGAGGCCGGACCGCGGGTGCTGCTGCGCTTCGACGGCGTCGAGTCGGTCTACCGCGTCTGGCTGAACGGGACCGAGGTCGGGGTCGGCAAGGGCAGCCGCCTGGTGCAGGAGTTCGACGTCACCGAGCTGCTGGTCGACGGCGAGAACGTCCTGGTGGTGCGAGTGCACCAGTGGTCCTCGATGAGCTACATCGAAGACCAGGACCAGTGGTGGCTGCCCGGCATCTTCCGCTCGGTCACTCTGCTCTCTCGCCCGGTCGGCAGCCTGGACGACGTGTGGGTGCAGACCGGGTACGCCGACGGCACCGGCACCATCCGCCTGAGCGGACGCGCCGCCGACGCCGCTTTCCCTCTGCTGGTGAGGATCCCGGAGCTGTCCGTCGAGCAGTCCTTCGACTCGGTCGCCGCCCTCGGTGAGGTGATCACGGTCGGTGCCGTCGAGCCGTGGAGCGCGGAGACCCCGCGGCTGTACGACGTGGAGATCGTCGCCACCGGCGAGACCATCCGGCTGCGGACGGGGTTCCGTACGGTGGAGATCCGCGGCGACCGGTTCCTGGTCAACGGCCGCCAGGTGATGTTCCGCGGCATGAACCGGCACGAGACCCACCCCGTACGCGGTCGGGTGTTCGACGCCGAGCACGCCCGCGCGGACATGATCTTGATGAAGCAGCACAACGTGAACGCCATCCGGACCAGTCACTACCCCCCACACCCGGAGGTGCTCACCCTGGCCGACGAGCTGGGCTTCTGGGTGATCGACGAGTGCGATCTGGAGACCCACGGCTTCGTCTTCTCCGGCTGGGTGGACAACCCGAGCGACGACATCGCCTGGCGGGACGCGTACCTGGACCGGATCGAGCGCACCGTCGAGCGCGACAAGAACCACCCGAGCATCGTGATCTGGTCGCTCGGCAACGAGGCGGGCACCGGGGTCAACCTGGCCGCCATGGCCCAGTGGGTCCGGGGCCGCGATCCCGAGCGCCCGGTGCACTACGAGGGCGACTACACCGGCGCGTACACCGACATCTACTCGCGGATGTACCCGAACCTGATCGAGACCGCGGCCATCGGCGGCGAGCACGGGCCACTGCTCGAGTGCGGTCCGACCGAAGCGCGTCGAGTGCGGAGCAAGCCGTTCCTGATGTGCGAGTACGTGCACGCGATGGGCAACGGTCCCGGCGCGATCGCGGAGTACGACGAGCTCGCGGAGCAGTACGGCCGGCTGCACGGCGGGTTCGTGTGGGAGTGGCGTGATCATGGTCTGCTGACGCACGCCGCCGACGGAACCCCCTACTACGGGTACGGCGGCGACTTCGGCGAGGTCGTGCACGACGGCAACTTCGTGATGGACGGCATGGTGCTCCCCGACGACACCCCGACCCCCGGGCTGGCCGAGTTCGCGGCCGTCAGCCAGCCTCTGATCTTCACCCTGGACGCCGGGACGCTGGGCGTGCGGAGTCGTTATCACACGACTGACACGTCTCACCTACGGTTCGTGGCCCGCCGCGAGCTGGACGGACGGATGGTCGAGGAGAGCGTGCTGGTGATGCCGACCGTGCCGGCGGGCGGGGAGTCGTCGCTGGTGCTGCCGGGCGAGCTGCTGGCCTCGGCCGGCGAGGGCGAGACCTGGCTGACCGTCGCCGCCGAGCTGGCGGTCGACACCGCCTGGGCCGAGGCGGGGCACGTCGTGGCCTGCACCCAGTTCGACTGCAGCGGCACCGCTGCGGTTCTGGCCCCGGTGGGTGCGGCCCCGGAGGTCGGTGGGGAGGCCGCCGACGGCGAGCTCGCCGTCGGGCCCGGCGTCTTCGATCCCGCCACGGGACGTCTGCTCAGTCTGTTCGGTCTCCCGGTCGACGGGCCACGGCTGGAGCTCTGGCGGGGTCCGACGGACAACGACCGGTCCGGGGAGCGGGGCTCGTACGAGCTGGGTGATCCCGACGAGACCGGCGGCGAGGGTGCCCCGGGACCCTCGTCGGAGCGGCGCTGGCGGGATCGAGGTCTCGACCGGCTCACGCACCGGGTGCTGGCCCTGACCGACAGTCCGGGTTCGCTCGTCGTCCGGGTACGCAGCGCCGCCGCGGCCGGGGTGCTGTTCGTCGACACCACCTACACCTGGACCACCGTGGCGGGTGGCGGCCTGGCCCTGCGGGTCGAGGTCAACCCGTCGCCGGCGTGGGACTGCACCTGGCCACGGGTCGGCGTCCGGTTCGACCTGCCGACCGACATCGACCGGGCCGCCTGGTTCGGCTCCGGCCCGCACGAGTCGTACCCGGACACCGATCACGCCGCCCGGATCGGCCGGTTCGCGGCCGGCATCGACGAGCTGAATGTGGTCTACTCCCGTCCCCAGGAGACGGGGCATCGGGCCGCGGTCCGCGAGCTCGAGCTCGGCGACGGCTCCGCCACCCGACTGCGGCTGACCTCGGTGGCCGGCCCCGGCGGACACCGCCCGGGCTTCACCCTCACCCGGCACACGCCCCAGGACCTCGACCGGAGCGCGCACCCGTACGAGCTCCCGACCCCGACGAACAGCTATCTGTTCCTCGATGCCGCGGTCCACGGCGTCGGCTCCCGCGCCTGCGGCATCGACGTCCTCCCCCAACACGCCCTCTGGCCCGGCGCCCACCGCTTCGACGTGATCTTCACCGACCCGACCACCTGACCCGACTCCGCGGGGGATACATCCACCGCGCAGTCGTCAAGCCTCACCCCTTGACCACTCCGCGGGGGAAATTTCACCCGCGGAGTGGGGTTTCGGGACGGCAGGACCGCACCTCCCAGGCGAGCCCGGGTGGTTGCTCGCGTACGTCGCACTCACCGCACCCGCCGCCGAGCGATGGGGGACATGGGGTGCGTCGAGGGACGTGGACGGGCCTGGCGGGAGCGCCGGAGCGTGCGAAGGCGCGGATGGTTGTCCCGAGATCACCCCAGGTCCCCCATCGCGCCCTGACCCACGGTCGCGTGGGTCGAGAGTGCGAGCCGACTAGCCGGTCTCGAAGTAGGAGGTGTCCAGAAAAGCTTTGACCGCCGACTCCGGCACTCGGAAGCTGCGCCCGAAGCGCACCGCCTCCAGCTCACCCGAGTGGATCAGCCGGTACACCGACATCTTGGACACCCGCATGACGCCGGCGACCTCGGCCACGGTGTAGAAACGCACGCCGGTCAGCCGCCCCTGCAACGAGGCGACCTCCTCGGGCTTGCCCTTGTCGACCATGCCGGCCCCCATTCCCTACGGTCGGCGCCGACATGGGTCGGAGCACGTGATGGTGTGAGAGTAGTGGCAGTTGGTACTCGTGGGAAGATCTCACAGCAAATTCATCGCGACACGCCCCGCGCGCCCCGTTGACGAACCCGTATTGACGACGCACACTACGCGGTCAAAAGGCCCGGCGCAGAGCCGAGTGACCGGCTCGACCTCAGAGTCCGGGGTCGAGACCGAGCTCGGGGAAGACCGCCTTGCGGGTCGCGAGGATGGCCTGATCCAACCGGCTGGTCGGGCTGAAGCCGCTCTCGAAGTCGGTGTAGCTGACCTCGACGCCATCGGTCATCGCCATCGGCAAGTAGGTCGCCCCGAGCTCCGCACGCCACCTCTGAGGCGTCGGGGTCTGGGGCGAGAGCGGCTGGCCGGCGACGATCGCCAGCAGGTGCGTCCAGGCGCGCGGAACGACGTTGGTGATCGAGTAGCCGCCGCCACCGGTGGACACCCAGCGTCCCTCGCAGAGCTCGTCGGCCAGCTCGGCCAGGGCGAGGTAGGAGGCCCGCTGCCCGTCCACCGTCAGCTCCAGGTCGGCCAGCGGATCGTGCTGATGGGAGTCGCACCCGTGCTGGGTGATCAGGATCTGGGGCTGGAAGGCCCGCAGCGCCTGGGGCACCACCGCATGGAAGGCCCGCAGCCAACCACTGTCCCCGGTCCCCGCCGGCAAGGCCACGTTGACCGCCGAGCCGATCGCGCCCGGACCGCCGATCTCGTACGGGAAGCCGGTGCCCGGGAACAGCACCGCCGGGGTCTCGTGCAGGCTGATCGTCAGCACCCGGGGGTCGTTGTAGAAGATCTGCTGCACCCCGTCGCCGTGGTGCACGTCGACATCCACGTACGCGATCCGCTCGGCCCCGTTGGCCAGCAGCCAGCTGATCGCCACCGCGACGTCGTTGTAGACGCAGAACCCGCTGGTCGCCCGGGGCATGGCGTGGTGCAGACCGCCGCTGATGTTGCAGGCCCGGCGGACCTCGCCCGCCCAGACCCCGCGCGCCGCCTCCGCGGTGGCCATCGCGATGGTGGCCGAGACCGCGTGCATCTGGGAGAAGATCGGGTTGTCGGTGCTGCCCAGTCCGTACGCGAGGTTCTCGACGTTCGCCTTGACGGCGTCCACGTAGTCGCGGTCGTGGACCGTCAGGATGAGGTCGTCGTCGATCGGCGGTGGCGGCACGATCTCGAGCAGATCCAGCACGCCCAGCTGCTCGGCCAGCTCGATCGTGTGGCGGACCCGGCCGGGGCCCATGGCGTGGTCGTGGCCGAAGTCGTACCTGGTCAGCTCCTCGGAGTAGACCAGCCGCCCGGTCATCGCCCGGCGCCCGGGTCGGCTCCGGCGGCACCGGCGCGACTCGACGCGGACGAAACCGAGGCCGCTCGGGCCCCCTCCGCCAGGGAACGACTGCGGTCTCGCGCCGCCTCCATCGCCCCCAGGAAGGCGGCTCGCACCTTGTGGTCCTCCAGCACCTTGACCGCGGCCGCCGTCGTGCCGCCCGGCGAGGTGACCCGTTCGCGCAGCACCGTCGGGTGCTCGCCGGTCTCCCGCAGCATCGTCGCCGACCCGAGCATCGTCTGCACGACCAGCTCGGTGGAGATGTCGCGGGGCAGGCCCAGGTGCACCCCGGACTCGATCATCGCCTCGACGACGAAGAACAGGTACGCCGGACCCGACCCCGAGATGGCGGTGACCGCGTCCTGGTAGCGCTCAGGCACCGTGACCACCCGGCCGGTGGCCGACAGGATCTCCGTCACGTGGTCCAGGTGCTCGGACCGGGCGTACGTGCCGGGTGAGATCGCCGCCATGCCCTGGTCGACCAGCGCGGGGGTGTTCGGCATCACCCGGATGACCGGCAGGTCGCCGCCCAGTCCGGCCTCGATGAACGCCGTGTCCACACCGGCAGCGAGGGAGACGACCAGCGTGCCGGGCCGAAGCGAAGCCGCGATCTCGCCGAGCAGCTCGCCCATGTCCTGCGGCTTGACCACCAGGATCACCGTGTCCGCCGTGGCCGCGGCCTCGTCGTTCTCCAGCATGGTGATGCCGTACCGCTCGATCAGATCGGCCTGCCGCTCCGGCCGTCGGTCCGTGGCCACGATGCGCCCGGCGTCCCAGCCGGCCCGGATCAGACCGGACAGGACGGTCTCGCCCATCACACCCGCACCGAGGATCGCCAGCACGGGTGCGGAGCGCGGAACCTCGAGCACGTCGGCACTGACCTGCTCCCCCATGGCCGTCAGCCCTGCCGGTCGCTGACCAGCTGCGACGCGACCAGCTCGGCGATCTGGACCGCGTTCAGCGCGGCCCCCTTGCGCAGGTTGTCGTTGCTGATGAACAGCACCAGACCACGGCCGTCCGGGACGGACCGGTCGACCCTGATCCGACCGACGAAGCTGGGGTCCTGGCCGGCCGCATCGAGCGGGGTCGGGACCTCCATCAACGCGACGCCGGGTGCGTCCGCGAGCAGCGCGGTCGCCTGCTCGGGGCTGAGTGGCTCCGCGAACTCGGCGTGGATGGCCAGCGAGTGACCGGTGAACACGGGCACTCGCACGCAGGTGCCGGCGACCAGCAGGTCCGGTGCGTGCAGGATCTTGCGGGACTCGTTGCGGAGCTTCTGCTCCTCGTCGGTCTCACCGCTGCCGTCGTCCACCAGCGAACCGGCGAGCGGCAGCACGTTGAACGCGATGTTCTTGACGTACTTCACCGGTTCGGGGAACGCCACCGACCGGCCGTCGAAGGCGAGGTCGGCGGCGGAGTCGGCGACCGCCTTCACCTGCAAGTCGAGCTCGGCCACCCCGGCGCCGCCGGAGCCGGACACGGCCTGGTAGGTCGCCACCTGCAGCCGGGTCAACCGCGCCGCGCGATGCAGGGGGGCGAGCACCGGCATCGCGGCCATCGTGGTGCAGTTCGGGTTGGCGATGATGCCCTTCGGCGGCCGGAGCGCGTCGTCGGGATTGACCTCGCTGACCACCAGCGGCACGTCGGGGTCCATCCGCCAGGCCGAGGAGTTGTCGATCACGATCGCACCGGCGGCGGCCACCTTCGGCGCCGCAGCGAGCGAGGCGGTCTTCCCGTTGGAGAACAGGGCGAGGTCCAGACCGGTGAAGTCGGCGGTGTCGGTGTCCTCCACGGTGATCTCGGTGCCGGCGAAGTCGAGCTTGAGGCCGGCGGACCGAGCGGAGGCGAAGAACCTGATGTCGGTGACGGGGAACGCTCGCTCCGCCAGCAGCGTCCGCATGACGCCACCGACCTGACCGGTCGCTCCGAAAACTCCTACGCGCATGGGGTCAGACTACGGCCCCGCCAGCCCGGGTCATGTCGACTTCCGTGCTATGAGCCGGCGCCGGGAACCCGGTCCACGAGGAGCGCGGCGAACTCGTCGGCCCAGCTGAGCTTGCGGACCAGATCCGCTCGGCCCTCCTCCGTACGCCGTCGGCAGTGCTCCACGTACGACAGCGCGACGGCGTCGGACGGGTCGTCGGCCAACGTCGCAAAGGCGTCCAGCAGCTCCCGCATCTCCTCCAGGCTGAATCCCAGCGGCTTCATCCGCCGGATCAGCAGCAACCGCTCGATGTCGCTCTCGGTGTAGAGGCGGAAGCCGCCGGTCGAGCGGTGGGAGGGAGTGACCAGACCCTTCTCCTCCCAGTGGTGCAGCGTGCGCACCGACAGACCGAGCCGGTCGGCGACCGCGCCCACCTGCAGGCCCCCTCCCGGCGCGCTCACTCGCCGGATCCCAGCCGACCAGAGAGACGCCCGTGCCAGTCCTGGCTGGGCTGGTTCAGTCCGACGATGCTGGCGTGCTTGCCGTGCTGGCGGTACTTCAGCTCGATCGCGTCCAGCGCTGCCACGGTCGAGGAGTCGTAGATCTGGGACTGCGAGAGGTCGATGATCACCTCGGCCGGGTCGTTGACGTAGTCGAACTGGTAGACGAGGTCGTTGCTGGAAGCGAAGAACAGCGGTCCGCGGACGGCGTACACCCGGGTGTTCTCGTCCGGGTGCGCCACGTCCACCACCTCGGTGAAGTGCGCCACCCGGCGGGCGAAGAACACCGTGGCCACCAGCACCCCGACGATCACCCCGTACGCGAGGTTGTGGGTGACCACCGTGACCACGACCGTGCAGACCATGATCACCGTCGCGCTCAACGGCATCCGCCGCAGTGTGCGGGGATCGACGCTGTGCCAGTCGAACGTGCCCACCGAGACCATGATCATCACCGCCACCAGGGCGGCCATCGGGATCACCGCGACCTCCTCCCCCAGACCGACGACCAAGATCAGCAGGAACGAACCGGCCAGGAAGGTGGAGATCCGGGTCCGCGCCCCCGAGACCTTCACGTTGATCATGGTCTGGCCGATCATGGCGCAGCCACCCATGCCCCCGAAGAGCCCGGTCACGAGATTCGCGATCCCCTGCCCCCACCCCTCACGGGTCTTGTCGGAGTGGGTGTCGGTGATGTCGTCGACCAGCTTCGCGGTCATCAGCGACTCCAGCAGGCCGACCAGGGCCATGGCGATCGCGTACGGGCCGACGATCCGCAGCGTGTCGATGGTCAGCGGCACCTGCGGCCAGAACAGGGTCGGGAGACTGTCCGGCAGCGCGCCCTGATCTCCGACGGTCGGCACGTTGACGCCGGCGACGAGCGCGAAGGCGGTGAGCAGCACGATGGCCACCAGCGGGGCCGGCACCACGGTGGTGAGCCGGGGCAGCAGCACGATCACCGCCACGCCGACGGCCACCATCGGGTAGACCAGCCACGGCACCCCGATCAGGTGCGGGACCTGGCTGGTGAAGATCAAGATGGCCAGCGCGTTGACGAAGCCGATCATCACGCTGCGCGGGATGAACCGCATCAGCTTGGCCACCCCGAGCAGGCTGAGGGCGATCTGGACGAGACCGGCGAGCAGCACCGCCGCCACCAGGTAATCGACGCCGTACTCACGGGTGAGCGGTGCGACCACGAGGGCGATCGCCCCGGTGGCGGCGGAGATCATGGCCGGCCGACCGCCGGTGAACGCGATGGTGACGGCCATGGTGAAGGAGGCGAAGAGCCCGATCCGCGGGTCCACACCCGCGATGATCGAGAAGGAGATCGCTTCCGGGATGAGGGCTAGCGCGACCACCAAGCCGGCCAGCACCTCGGTACGGAGTCGCCGGGGCGAACGGAGGGCGCCGAGCACCGACACGTCCGGGACGGAGTGGCGGAGCGAGGCGGGGCTGGCCGAGGACGGCACGGTCATGACACCTGTTTCTGAGGGAGGAAAGGGCGCGGGCACCGTCGGCCGCGCCGCGCACTCTACCCTGACGTAAGGGTAGAGTTGAACACCTGCTCCCCGCTGGTCACGGATGTCTCCCAGCGGGTTCCCGGTCGGCGAAGATGTCCCGTGTGAACAGCCCCGATCTGCTCGAGCCGACCCGCCCGCGGTTGGGCCTCGAGGTCCTGATCGTGCTGGCCATCTCCCTGGGGCAGTCGGGTGTCTACTCGGTGCTGCGGATCATCGAGCGGATGACCCGGGGAGTCCAGCTCAACCAGCAGACCTCGACCCTGAACTCCTCCGTCACCCCCGACCGGCCCTGGTTGGACCTCGCCTACCAGCTGGTGGGGATCGCCTTCGCTCTGGTGCCGGCCCTGCTGGTGCTCTACCTGCTCAGCCTCACCGATCGGCCGGCCACCCGCCGGATCGGCTTCGACCTGACCCGACCCGGCTTCGACGCCTGGTTCGGCACGGTCATCGCCGCCTGCATCGGGATCCCGGGCCTGGGACTGTATCTGGTGGCCAAGGCGCTCGGACTCAACACCCAGGTGCAGGCCTCGGGCCTCACCGACCACTGGTGGACCATCCCGGTGCTGGTGCTGGCGGCCGCGCAGAACGCCGTGCTGGAAGAGGTGGTGATGATCGGCTACCTGTTCACCCGCCTCGGTCAGCTGCAGTGGCGGATCCCGGCGATCATCCTCACCAGCGCGGTGGTCCGCGGGTCCTACCACCTCTACCAGGGCTGGGGTGGGTTCGCCGGCAACCTGATCATGGGCGTCGTCTTCGGGTTGATCTACCTGCGCTGGAAGCGGGTGATGCCGCTGGTGGTGGCGCACACGCTGCTCGATGTGGCGGCGTTCGTGGGCTACTCGCTGCTGGCGCCCCATGTCAGCTGGTTGTGAGCCGAACAGTCGGCGCACTTTCGCGGTGTACTCGCCTCGAAAGTGCACCGCTTGTCGGAAGCCGGCGGGCGTCGGGATCGCCAGCTGCCGCCGATCAGCCCCTCGATACGAGACTGTGCGCGAAGAACCGCATGTTCGCGGGCTTCTCGGCCAGCCGGCGCACCAGGTAGCCGTACCAGTCGGTGCCGTAGGGCACGTACAGCCGCATCGTGTGCCCCAATCCAGCCAGCCTCTCCTGCTCGGCCGGTCTGATGCCGTAGAGCATCTGCAGCTCGAAGGTGTCCTTGGTCCGCTGTTCCCGCTCGGCCAGTGCCAGCGCGATCTCCACCAGCCGGGGGTCGTGGGTGGCCACCATCGGATAGCCCGCGCCGGACATCAGGATCTTCAGACAGCGCACGTACGCGTGGTCGATCTCCTTCGTGTCGGTGTGCGCCACCGACGCCGGTTCCGCGTACGCCCCTTTGCACAACCGGATCCGAGAGCCCTCGTACGCGAGGTCGCGGCAGTCGGCCTCGG
Organism: uncultured Actinomycetota bacterium; assembly: GCA_963696135.1. Lineage (GTDB taxonomy): Bacteria > Actinomycetota > Actinomycetes > Propionibacteriales > Propionibacteriaceae > Microlunatus. The sequence goes on along the minus strand of CAVOJH010000021.1, from coordinate 50,963 downwards.
TCCGGTGCAGGTACGCCTGCAGCACCGTCCCCAGCCAGGGGTAGTCACGGCGTACCTCGCGGACGATCGCCAGGGTCGAGTCGGTGGTGGTGTGGTCCTCCATGTCGATGGTCACCGTGGTGCCGGCCTCGTGGGCGGCCTCGCAGATCAGCTGCGCGTTCTCGGTGGCGATCTTCTCCCCGTCGCCGCCCAGCAGCTGGCCGACGGCGGACAGTTTGACCGACACCTCGGCGATGTCGGCGAGCCCCGCCTCCGCCAGGCGGCTGAGCAGCTCCAGGTAGGCGTCGGTGGTCGCGGACGCCTGGGCCTGCTCGGTGGTGTCCTCGCCGAGATGGTCGATGGTCACGGTCAGGCCGGCGTCGGCCACCGCACGGGTGACCTGCAGCACGTCCTCGGTGCTCTCCCCGGCCACGTAGCGATCCACCACCCGGCGGGTCACCGGCGCCCGGGTGATCACGGACTTGATCGCCTCGCTGCGGGAGACCTTCAGCAGCGCCTCACGAAGGACCGGCATGTCGGGCTCCTCTCACCCCAGCACCGACGCCGGGGGTGGTGAGGAATCTAGCGCTCAGGCCCCGACGGCCCCGCCGCCGGCCAGCACATCCGTCACGCCGGCACCGTCGACCGCGTACGTCGGGTGCACCGGTGTGGCCAGATGCAGCCGGGTGAAGGCCAGGGACTCGGCCAGGTCGGCCTCCCGCTTCGCCCGGGTGTCGGCCTTGCGGGTGTTGACCTCGAGCACGACGTGGCCGTCGAAGTCGACCTGGGCCAGGTGCTCCAGCACCTTCGCGGCGTTCTGATCACCGCGGCCGGGCACCATGTGCTCGTCCTTGGCGGAACCGCTGCCGTCGGTCAGGTGCACGTGCCGCAACCGGTCGCCCCAGGCCTTGGCCAGGTCCAGCGACTGCTGGTTGGCGGTCGAGGCGTGGGAGAAGTCCAGGGTCAGGTTGTCGTAGTCCAGCTCGGTCGGGTCCCAGCCCGGCATGTACGCCTTCAGCTCCCCGCCCGGGGTCCGCCACGGGTACATGTTCTCCACCGCGAAGGTGATACCGGTCTCCTCGGTCAGCCGCCGGACACCGGCGACGAACCCGCGGGCGTACTCGCGCTGCCAGCGGAACGGCGGGTGGACCACGACCACCTCGCAGTCGAGCCGACGGGCCGCCTCGGCGGAGCGCTCCAGCTTCGACCACGGGTCGCTGCCCCAGACCCGCTGGGTGATCAGCAGACACGGGGAGTGGACCGACAGCACCGGCACCTGGTGGTAGTCCCGCAGCTTCTCCACCGCGTCGATGTCGGCGGCCACCGGGTCGATGCCCACCATCAGCTCGACGCCGTCGTAGCCGAGCCGGCGAGCCAGCTCGAACGCGCTCGAAGTGGTCTCGGGGTAGACCGAGGAGGTCGAGAGCCCGACCTTCGCGGTCGGCACCTTCACGGCACGCTCGACGGCATCGGACACGTCGCCAGCGTAACCCTCTCGCCCCAGTCGGCCCATGTGCTCCGCCGATCGGTCCCGCGTAGGCTTCGCGCGTGCCCGAGGTGAAGCTGCCGTTCCCGCGTGCGTACGTGGAGTTCCCCGACCCCGGAGACGGCGACACGGTGTATCGCTGCGACCTCACCTGGCTCACCTCGCACTGGACCTGCATCTTCGGCAGCGGGTGCCAGGGCATCTACGCCGACCGGCCCGATGACGGCTGCTGCACGCTCGGTGCGCACTTCGCCGACGCCGACGACGAGAAGCGGGTGCGCAAGTCCGTCCGCCAGCTGAGCGCCGACCAGTGGCAGTACAAGAAGGCGGGGAAGAAGGGCGGCTGGGTCGAGCTCGAGGGCCCGGACACCGTGGCCGACGGCGAGGAGCCCGCCCGCAAGACCCGGGTCGTCGACGGCGCCTGCATCTTCCTCAACCGCCCCGGTTTCGCGGCCGGCGCCGGGTGTGCGCTGCACCTGCTCGCCCTCGACCAGGGACGCAGCTTCGTGGAGACCAAGCCGGACGTGTGCTGGCAGCTGCCGCTGCGCCGCCAGTTCCGCACCGTCACCCGCGGTGACCAGACGACCTACAACGAAGTGACCCTGGGCGAGTACGTCCGAGAGGGCTGGGGAGCAGGTGGTCACGACCTCGACTGGTACTGCACCTCGAACACCGAGGCCCACATCGGCACCCGCCCGGTCTACCTCTCCAACCGCGACGAGCTGGTCGAGCTGATGGGCACCAAGGCGTACGCGGTGCTGGCCGACCTGTGCGCCGAGTTCGATTCCGGTCCGGGGACGCTGATGCGGCACCCGGCGACCGTCCAGGCGGCTGCGAACCACCGCTGACCTGCGGAGGGTCTGGTACGAGGGCTGAGAAATTCACCCCAACGGCGCGGCAACCACGTAGGGCGGCACACTGGAGCCATGCGCTTGGACCATCTGTCGTACGCAGCCGGTCCCGATGGCGCCCGTGCCACCGCTGGAGAGCTGGGGCGACTGCTGGGGTCGGAGTTCGTCGACGGCGGCTTCCACCCCCGGTTCGGCACCCGCAACTTCACCCTCCCGCTGGCCGGCGGACGCTACGTCGAGGTGGTCGAGGTGCTCGATCATCCGGCGGCGGACAAGGCCGTGTTCGGACAGGTGGTCCGGGCCCGTTCGGCCGAGGGCGGGGGTTGGCTCGGCTGGGTGGTCGCCATCGAGGACATGGCCGAGGTCGAGACGCGGATCGGCCGGCAGGCGATCGAGGGACACCGGCACCTCCCGGACGGGACGCTGCTGGAGTGGCGACAGCTCGGCGTCCGCGGGTTGCAGAGCGACCCGCAGCTGCCGTTCTTCGTGCAGTGGCGGAGCGAGGCCGCCATCCACCCGTCGGTCGGCGGCGGCCAGATCGACCTGCTCGCCGTGGAGATCGCCGGCTCGCAGACCCGGGTCGAGGACTGGCTGGGCGGTTCGGCGTCCGACGCCCTCGCCGACATCCCGATCGAGTGGGTGGCCCCGCGCGGCCAGCCGGGCCTGATCGCGGCCACCTTCGGTACGCCGAACGGGGTCGTACGGGTCTAGGGCGGTAGTCGCGAAGCGAGATCCAGGACACTTCGCCCAGTTCCGCTGGTCGTCGGCGGCGGGTGGCCGCACAGGATGCACGAGGCGGCGGTGACCGGAAGCCGGGACGCGCTCCGCGACCTAGCCTGAGCGCATGGCGCTGCGCATCCGAGAAGAGGCCGCCGGTCTGCCGGTCTACCGTCCCGGCCGTCGCCCGCCGCTGATCGACGGGCTGCCCGCGTACAAGCTGTCCAGCAACGAGAACCCCTATCCCCCGCTGCCCGGCGTCCTCGCCGCCGCGACACAGGCCTGTGCCGAGCTCAATCGCTACCCCGACATCACCGCCGCGGCGCTGACGGAGACCCTGGCCGAGCGGCTGGGGGTCGCGCCGGAGCGGATCGCCTTCGGGACCGGGTCGGTGGCCGTCCTCTTCCACCTGCTCAACGTGCTCGGTCGGCCGGGAGCCGAGGTCGTGTACGCCTTCCGCAGCTTCGAGGCGTACCCGATCGCCACCCAGCTGAGCGGGGCGACCGGCGTGCCGGTGCCGTTGACACCCGCGTACGAGCACGATCTCGACGCCATGCTGGCCGCGATCAGCCCTGCGACGGTGGCCGTGCTGCTGTGCACCCCGAACAACCCGACCGGGCCGGCGCTGCGACAGGTCGACGTCGAGGCGTTCCTGGACCGGGTCCCCGATGACGTCGCGGTGGTGCTGGACGAGGCGTACGTGGAGTTCGTCGACGACCCGGCCGCGGTCACCGGGCTCTCCCTGCTGGATCGGTCGAACGTGGTCGTGCTGCGGACCTTCTCCAAGGCGTACGGGCTGGCGGGGCTCCGCATCGGCTACGCGGTGGCGCCGGTGGAGCTCGCCTCGGTGCTGCGGGCGGCGGCCAACCCGTTCGGGGTGACGACGGTGGCTCAGGCCGCGGCGCTCGCGTCGCTGGCGGCAGAGCACGCCCTGCACGAGCGCGTGGACGAGCTCGTCGTCCGCCGCGCGGCGATGCTGAAGAGCCTCCGCGACCTCGGCCACGACGTACCGGATGCTCAGGGGAACTTCGTCTGGCTGCCCTCGGCCGGTCACACCCATCACTGGACGAACGTGTTCGCCGATGCCGGGGTGATGGTCCGCCCGTACGCCTCCCCCGGTCCGGGCGGAGAGCACGGTCCGTTCGACGGGATCCGGATCACCGTCGGCGAACCGGAGGCCAACGACCTGGCCCTGAGGATCGCCACGAGACTCGCCCCGTAAGCCCCCTCGCGAGCACCCACCAACTCGAGATCTGCTCGGGTTCGTCGGTTCTGCTCGGTCTATAGATCGAGCAGATCCGACAAGATCGAGCAGATCGGGCCGGCGCCCCCGGGTCGGACCAACTCCTGTCGGTGGCGCCCCGTACGGTCTCCAGCATGGCCAAGACGCAGACTCGTCCCTCTCACCGCTGTACCGAGTGCGGCTGGACGACCGTGCGCTGGGTGGGCCGGTGCGGGGAGTGCCAGGCCTGGGGAAGTGTGATGGAGGTCGGGGCTCCGCGGCTGGCCGAGGTCAAGGCCGCCACCCCGACCCGGCGGGCCACCCGGATCAAGGACGTGGACGCCGATGCGGCGGCCCGGGTCCGCACCGGGGTCGGCGAGCTGGACCGGGTGCTCGGTGACGGTCTGGTGCCGGGCGCCGTGGTGCTGCTGGCCGGGGAGCCGGGCGTGGGCAAGTCCACGCTGCTGCTGGAGGTGGCGGCGCAGTGGGCGAAGGCCGGCCGCACGACCCTGTACGTGACGGGCGAGGAGTCCGCCGCCCAGGTCCGGCTGCGCGCCGGGCGCACCGACGCGTTGGCCGACGAGCTGTATCTGGCCGCCGAGACCGACCTCGGCACGGTCCTCGGTCACGTCGAGGAGGTCCGACCCTCGCTGCTGGTGGTCGACTCGGTGCAGACGATCGGCACGGCCGAGGCGGACGGCTCCCCCGGTGGCGTCACGCAGATCCGTGAGGTGACCGCCGCGCTGATCCGGGTGGCCAAGCAACGAGGCATGGCGGTGATCATCATCGGTCACGTCACCAAGGACGGGAACATCGCCGGTCCTCGGCTGCTGGAGCACCTGGTGGACGTGGTGCTGGCGTTCGAGGGCGACCGGCACTCCGGCTTCCGCCTGGTCCGGGCCACCAAGAACCGGTTCGGTCCGGCCGACGAGGTCGGCTGCTTCGAGATGGGCGAGGACGGCATCGTCGAGGTGTCCGACCCCTCGGGTCTCTTCACCTCTCGCCATGAGGAGCCGGTGCCGGGCACCTGCGTCACCGTGACGATGGAGGGCCGTCGACCGCTGCTGGCCGAGCTGCAGGCACTGGCCGGCAAGTCCTCGCTGCCGGTTCCCCGGCGCACCATGCACGGTGTCGACTCGGGCCGCTTGTCGATGGTCCTGGCGGTGCTCGAGCGTCGGGCCAAGGTGCGGTTGCACGACTCCGACGTGTACGTCTCCACCGTCGGCGGGGCCCGGGTGGTCGATCCGTCGGCCGATCTGGCGGCCGCCGTCGCGGTGGCCTCCAGCGCCCTGGACGTCCGGCTCACCCAGCGCTGCGTCGCCATCGGTGAGGTCGGCCTGGCCGGGGAGCTGCGCCGGGTGCCCGGCCTGGAGCGCCGGCTCGCCGAGGCCGCCCGCCTCGGCTTCACCGAGGCCGTCATCCCCTCCGACGCGCGCCAGTCGGAGCAGATCGCGATGAGTCGCCACGGTCTGCTGATCCATGCCGTGCCGACCGTCGCCGACGCGCTGGATCGCCTGGGCATTCGCCGGGCCCCGGGGCGCCCAGCAGCCGTGAACTGACGATCATCACCCTGAGCGGGCGACGACCCACCCGCGACTTCTGCCTAAGATGGCGTACGGAGTAAAAGGCCGCAGCTGGCCTAGGTCGAGGGACGGAACCAAGCGTGGCGCAGGACGGTACGGAGCGGAGCCGAGTGCTCGGCTACCTGGCGCTGGTCGCGCCGGGAACCCCTTTGCGGGATGGATTCGAGCGGATCCTGCGTGGCCGTACGGGCGCTTTGGTCGTGCTCGGTCACGGTCGTGAGGTGCAGGATCTGTGCACCGGTGGCTTCGAGCTCGATGTCCCGTTCACCCCGACGGCGCTGCGGGAGCTGGCCAAGATGGACGGCGCGATCGTGCTGGACGGCGGCGCCACCAAGATCATGCGGGCCGGGGTCCACCTGATGCCCGACGCGTCCATCTTCACCGCCGAAACCGGCACCCGGCACCGGACGGCCGACCGGGTCGCCCGGCAGACCGGCGTACCGGTGATCGCGGTCTCCGCCTCGATGGCCACCATCTCGCTGTACGTGGACGCGTACCGCCAGTTCGTCGAGAATCCCGACCAGATCCTCGCCCGGGCCAACCAGGCGCTGCAGACCCTGGAGCGCTACCGATCTCGGTTGCGCGAGGCGACCACCCGACTGTCGGCGCTCGAGGTCGAGGACCAGGTGACCGTCCGCGACGTCGCCGCGGTCGCGCAGCGGCTGGAGATGGTGCATCGGCTGGACCTGGAGCTGTCGGACTACGCGGCCGAGCTGGGGACCGAAGGTCGCCTGCTGGCCCTGCAGATGCACGAGCTGACCACCGGGCTGACCGAGCTGGGTGGGCTGCTGGAGAAGGACTACCGGCCGGGCGACCTCCTCGGTGGAGTGACCAGCGGCAGCTCCGCGTCGGGCGGCACCGGCGGATCAGTCGGCGGCGACGCCGGCTTCGGGCTGGGGCAGCTGTCGGCCCTCGACACCACGCAGCTGCTCGATCTGCTGCTGGTGGCCAGGACGATCGGCTTCGCCGCCACCGACCAGCTCGACAGCAAGGTCACCACCCGCGGCTACCGGCAGGTGGCCCAGATCAACAGGCTGCCCGGCACGCTCGGCGAACGACTCATCGAGCACTTCGGCAGCCTGCAGGCGTTGTTCGCCGCCAGTCGAGCGGATCTGCAGGAGGTCGAGGGGGTCGGCGAGCAGCGTGCTCGAGCCATCCGCGACGGTCTGGTCCGGGTGGCGGAGTCGGCGTACGCCGATCCGGCCACCTGAGCGACCTGACGCCGGGCGAGAGGAACCTTCTCAGCTGATGATCATCCGGAGCTGGACCGGCTTGGCCCCGTCCAGCTGCGCGGTCGCCCAGTAGGTGCCGGGCTGGGGTGTGTCCGTACCGCGCTTGCACGCCTTGCCCTTCACGGAGCGCTCGCCGTTCCAGGTCATCTTCCAGCTGACGCCGGCACGAGGCGCCAGCTTCTTGTCGAACGCGGCGAGCGTCTTGCCGCAGTCCTGGCTGCTCCAGATCCGGTCCTTGCCGGAGTAGATCTTGAGCTCGAAGTTCTGGTCCGTCACCGAGGCCAGGCAGGTCTGGGCGCCGGGGTTGGTCAGCGAGAGCGTGAAGGTGTTGTTCTGACCCGGCGACAGGCTCCGATCACCCTTCACCGTGACCCGGAGCCCAGCCGGCCTGCAGTCCGGGGTGCCGATGACGGTCGGGGTCGCGCTGGGCTTGGCGGTCGGCGTGGCCGACGGCTTGGCCGCGTGTGTGGCCGACGGCCTGGCGGCGGTCGAGCTCGAGGGTTGGGCGCTCGTCGACGCCGGTGCGGTCGCCGAGCGACCGCCGGTCGCGGCGGCTGACGGCGTGGGCCCCGCCGACGACGAGGCTGCAGTGCTGGGACGCGGGGTCGTCGACGGTGTGGGGCTGGTCGCCGCCGCGGGGATGGGCGGTGGCGGCGCGGTCGCGACCGCCGCCTTGGTCAGGTTGGCCACACCGAACACCACGATGACCGCGAGCAGCAGGACGACGGCCAGCAGCACCCCACGCCGGACCCAGTACGTCTGGGCCGGTTCCGGGCCCACCGGGTGGAGCACGCCACTCATGCGGGAAAGGCTACGGAGCCCGAGTGACCGCGAGCGGGTCAACACGCCGGATCCGCGGGCCTCGTCCGGGTACGGTGTCCGGCATGCCCGCCGACGATCGCCTCGAGGTGGTCGACCGGGTGCTGCGGTGGTACGACGACCATGCCCGCGATCTACCCTGGCGACGCCCCGGGGTCAGCGCCTGGGAGGTCATGGTCAGCGAGTTCATGCTGCAGCAGACCCCGGTGGCCCGGGTGCTGGAGCCGTGGCGGCAGTGGATCGACCGCTGGCCGACTCCGGCCGCTCTGGCCGCCGCCCCCGCGGGTGAGGCCGTCCGTGCCTGGGGCCGGTTGGGGTACCCGCGCCGGGCGTTGCGGCTGCACCGCGCCGCCGAGGCGATCACCGAGCAGCACGCCGGCGAGGTGCCGACCGAGCTCGCCGACCTGCTGGCCCTGCCGGGGGTGGGCTCCTACACGGCGGCCGCCATCGCCTCGTTCGCGTACGGTCAGCGGCACGTGGTGCTGGACACCAACGTCCGTCGGGTGCTGGCCCGGGTCGCTGCCGGGGAGGGCGCTCCCCCGCTCGCGGCGACCGCGGCCGAAACGCGGCTCGCCACCGATTACCTGCCGGACGACCCGGCTCGCGCGGCCCGCTGGGCGGTGGCGTCGATGGAGCTGGGCGCCCTGGTCTGCACGGCTCGTACGCCGTCTTGCGAGCGCTGCCCCGTCGAAGACCGGTGCGCCTGGCGTCGGGCCGGTCGGCCGGTGGTGGTCGGGCCGCGGCGGCGTCAGACGTACGAGGGCACCGATCGTCAGTGCCGGGGCGCGCTGTTGAGCGTGCTGCGGTCGAGCGACGTCGTGGTCGCGCGGGCCGAGCTGGACCTGGTCTGGCCGGACGCCCCCCAGCGCGAGCGTGCCCTGACCTCGCTGGTCGTCGACGGCCTGGTGGTCGGCGACGACGATCACGGGTACGCCCTGCCCGGCTGAGGGGAACCCGACCATTAGCCGGGACAGACACCGGTAGACCCGCACTACAGTCGAGAACCGTGACCACGACACTCGCTCCCACCCTGACCCTGTTGCACGGCGCCACCATCCCCGTCCTCGGCCTCGGCACCTGGCCCCTCCGCGGAGCCGACGCCGCTGCAGCTGTCCGAACCGCCATCGAGGCCGGCTACCGGCTCGTCGACACCGCCGAGAACTACCGCAACGAGGATGGCGTCGGTCAGGGCATCCGGGATTCCGGTATCGACCGCTCCGAGATCTTCATCACCACGAAGTTCAACCGGGAGTGGCACAGCGTCGACGGCGTCCGGCGGACGTACGAGGCCAGTCTCGAGCGACTCGGCGTGGACTACATCGACCTGCTGATGGTGCACTGGCCGAACCCCGACCAGGGTCGGTTCTCCGACGCCGTCCGTGGTTTGGCCGCTCTGCTGGACGAGGGATCGATCAAGGCCATCGGCGTGTCCAACTTCAAGCCGGCGCACCTGCGCCAGGTGATCGAGGAGACGGGGGTGACGCCGGACGTGAACCAGATCCAGCTGAGCCCGTACAGCACCCGCGACACCAGCCGTGCCTTCGACAGCGAGCACGGGATCGTGACCGAGTCCTGGAGCCCGATCGGTGGCTCCGGGGACGATCTGCGCTCCGACCCGGCGGTCGTGGGGCTCGGTGAGAAGTACGGCAAGTCGGCCACCCAGGTCGTGCTCCGCTGGCACATCCAGCTGGGTCTGGTCGCGATCCCGAAGTCGGGCAACCCCGGCCGGATCGCGGAGAACCTCGCCATCTTCGACTTCGAGCTCACCGCCGACGAGATGGCGACCATCTCCGCCCTCGATCAGGGTGAGGCCGACGTCGCCGACTCGGACTCCTTCGGCCACTGAGCCCCCTCAGCCGACTTCGCGGGTGAAATATCACCCGCGGAGTGGTGAAGTCAGGAGCCTTGACGACTGCGCGGGTGATGTATCACCCGCGGAGTCAGGATCGGTCGGGCTCGGCGAGTTGGGTTCAGCCCTCAGTCCTCAGTCCGGGAGCGGCTCGTCCAGCGGCGGCGGTGAGGTGCGGGTCGCCCCCACCGAGGCCGCGACCACGCAGACCAGGGCCAGCCACTGGGTGAAGGTCAGCCACTCCTGGAGCACGATCACGGCGGCGAGCGCGGCCGCAGCCGGCTCCAGACTCATCAAGATGCCGAACAGGCGCGGGGTGATCCGGCGGAGGGCGGTCAGCTCCAGGCTGTACGGGATCACCGACGACAGCAGCCCGACGGTCACGCCGATGACCAGCACCTGCGGACTCAGCAGCACCGAGCCGGCCTCGATGATGGCCGGCGGAGCCAGCACGACGAACCCCACCAGACTGGCGATCGCCAGCCCGCTCAGACCGGGCCAGCGTGCACCGGTCTGCTTGCTGAGCAGGATGTACGCCGCCCACGCTGCGGCCGCGAGGAGGGCGAACAGTGCTCCACGCAGCGTCAGCCCGACCGGGCTGAAGCCGAGCAGCGCCACCCCGAGCCCGGCCAGCCCCACCCAGATCAGGTCTCGCGGGCGTCGCGACCCGACGACTGCCACGGTGAGCGGCCCCAGGAACTCGATGGTCACCGCGACCCCGAGCGGGATCTCGGCGAAGGACTGGTAGATCGCCCAGTTCATGGTCATCAGCGCCGCCCCGAAGGCCAGCGCGACGGTCCAGTCCCGGCGGCTGCGGCCGCGGAACGAGGGCCGCACCACGGCCAGCAGGATCAGGGCCGAGGTCGCCAGCCGCATCCACACCATGGCCGTGGGCGGCACCAGATGGAACAGGTCCTTGGCGATCGCCGCCCCGAACTGGACCGAGAGGATGCCACCGACCACCAGCCAGACCGCCGGGATCCGCTCGAGCCGACCGGCCGGCGGCTGCGGGGTCTCGGGCGGCACGAGCGTCACTGTGCCACGGCGGCCCCAGCGACCAAGGGCGACCCATCCAACTGACCTCACCCGATCCACGCCGATCCCGACTCCGCGGGTGATATATCGCCCGCGCAGTCGTCAAGGCTCCAGGCTTCACTTCTCCGCGGGTGATACATCTCCCGCGGAGTCGGGATTCGAGGTCAGCTGACGCCGTCGGCCATCACCTCGGCCAGCCGAGCGAGGGTCTCCTCACTACCGGTAGCGGTGATCTCGCCGAGGGGCGGGCGCCGCCACAACCAGCAGTCCAGGTCGGCGGCCGTCGCACTGACGGTGGCCGTCGGGGTCACGTCCGGAGCCACCCAGTCCAGGCAGGCCGACGCGTCCTCCGCACCGTCGCCCGGGTCCCGGCCGACGAACCGACCGATCGTGACCGACCACTCGTCACCGGTGTCCGTGGCGGTGAACCGTACGACGTGGTTGTGGTCGGGGGTGAAGGTGCCCCAGGGTGGCGGCTCCCCGTACATCACCCCGAGCACCTCGTCGACGCCGTCGGCGGCCAGGGCGGGATCGATCGGTGTCCGGTCCTCCGCTGTCAGCTCGGCGTCCAGTCGGTGGATCAGCGCCTCGTGCGCCTGCCGTCGGTAGCTGAATCCGGCGGTCTGTTCGCCCGCCCAGCTCCACACCTCGGTGTCGGGCGGGGTCGCTCGAAGCGCCTCCTGCAGAGCCTGGGTCCACTCAGCGAACAGTCCTGGGAGTTCTCCGTCCGTCTCGGGACGGACCGTCACCAGCTCGTCGGCGTCCTCGCCAGACGTCAGTCGCCGGCCCACGATCCGGGCCCAGAAGGCCTGCACCTCGGCCAGGTGGAAGAACAGGTCGGCGGCGGTCCAGCCCGGACACGTCGGCACCGCGGTCTCGTACGGTGTCCGGCGCAGCACCTGGGCGAAGCGCGCGCTGTCGTCGGCCAGGTGCTCGAGGTAGGTCGGGTAGTCGAGTCGTCTCGGCATGACCAGTGAGCGTACGCGGAACTGCTGCGGGAAGCCGAAAGGGCCGCCCCGGATCGGGGCGGCCCTCGGGCTCTACTGAGGTTCGGACGGAGTCGACCGGGTCAGCGGTCGCCGACCGCCTCCCCCGGCTCGCCGGGCTCGATCAGACCCTCGATCACGCCACCGAACTCGACCGGTGGCGTGTCCGGAGCGGTCGACCGCGGCACCCCGGTGAAGGTGAACGGCGACTCCGAACCAGGATCGCTGACGTCCACCACCACGATCTCGCCGGACTTCAGCTCGGAGAACAGGATCTTCTCCGCCATGTGGTCCTCGATGTCGCGCTGGATGGCTCGACGCAGCGGCCGGGCCCCCAGGACAGGGTCGAAGCCGCGCTGGGCGATCAAGGCCTTGGCCGCGGGCGTGAGCTCGATGCCCATGTCCTTGTCCTTCAGCCGGATCTCGATCTGCGCGACCATCAGGTCGACGATCCGCTCGATGTCGATCTGGGTCAGCTGGCGGAACACCACGACGTCGTCGACACGGTTGAGGAACTCGGGCCGGAAGTGCTGCTTGAGCTCGTCGGCGACCTTGGCCTTCATCTTCTCGTAGCTGCCCTCGGCGTCACCAGCCTGGCTGAAGCCCAGGGACACGCTCTTGGCGATGTCCCGGGTGCCCAGGTTGGTGGTCATCACGATGACGGTGTTCTTGAAGTCCACCACCCGGCCCTGGGCGTCGGTCAGACGACCTTCGTCCAGGATCTGCAGCAGCGAGTTGAAGATGTCCGGGTGAGCCTTCTCGACCTCGTCGAACAGGACCACGCTGAACGGCTTCCGGCGCACCTTCTCGGTGAGCTGGCCGCCCTCCTCGTAGCCCACGTACCCGGGCGGCGAGCCGAACAACCGCGAGGCGGTGTGCTTCTCGCTGTACTCGCTCATGTCCAGCTGGATGAGCGCGTTCTCGTCGCCGAACAGGAACTCGGTGAGCGCCTTGGTCAGCTCCGTCTTACCCACACCGGACGGGCCGGCGAAGATGAACGAACCGCTCGGCCGCTTCGGGTCCTTCAAGCCGGCCCGGGTACGGCGGATGGACCGCGACAGTGCGCGCACGGCCTCGTGCTGACCGATGTAGCGCTTGCCGAGCTCGTCCTCCATCCGGAGCAGTCGAGCGGACTCCTCCTCGGTGAGCTGGAAGACGGGGATCCCGGTGGCCGTGGACAGCACCTCGGCGATGATCTCCTCATCCACCTCGGCGACCACGTCGAGGTCACCGGACTTCCACTGCACCTCCCGCTCCGAGCGCGAGCCGAGCAGCTTCTTCTCGTCGTCCCGCAGGCTGGCGGCGCGCTCGAAGTCCTGCGCGTCGATCGCCGCTTCCTTCTCCAGCCGCACGGCAGCGATCTTCTCGTCGAACTCGCGCAGGTCCGGTGGCGCCGTCATCCGACGAATCCGGAGTCGGGCACCGGCCTCGTCGATCAGGTCGATGGCCTTGTCCGGCAGGAACCGGTCGGAGATGTAGCGGTCGGCCATCTGAGCCGCGGCCACCAGCGCCTGATCGGTGATGGTGACCCGGTGGTGCGCCTCGTACCGGTCGCGCAGGCCACGGAGGATGTCGATGGTGTGCGCGATGGTCGGCTCCGCCACCTGGATCGGCTGGAACCTTCGCTCCAACGCGGCGTCCTTCTCGACGTACTTGCGGTACTCGTCGAGGGTCGTCGCGCCGATGGTCTGCAGCTCTCCGCGGGCCAGCATCGGCTTCAGGATGCTGGCCGCGTCGATGGCGCCCTCCGCGGCTCCGGCACCGACCAGGGTGTGGATCTCGTCGATGAAGAGCACGACGTCGCCGCGGGTCTTGATCTCCTTGAGGACCTTCTTCAGCCGCTCCTCGAAATCACCGCGGTAACGCGAGCCGGCCACCAAGGAGCCCAGGTCGAGTGAGTAGATCTGCTTGTCCCGGAGCGTCTCGGGCACGTCGCCGCGGACGATGGCCTGGGAAAGACCCTCGACCACGGCGGTCTTGCCCACGCCCGGGCTCGCCGATCAGCACCGGGTTGTTCTTCGTTCTTCGAGACAGCACGGTCATCACGCGTTCGATCTCGGATTCGCGGCCGATCACCGGATCGAGCTTGTTCTCTCGGGCCGCCTGGGTGTAGTTGCGACCGAACTGATCGAGCACCATCGACGACGACGGCGCATTTCCCTGCTCGGGCGCACCGGAGGTCGCGGCCTCCTTGCCCTGGAATCCGCTGAGCAGCTGCAGGACCTGATTCCGTACGCGATTCAAATCCGCGCCGAGCTTCACCAGCACCTGCGCGGCGACGCCCTCGCCCTCACGGATGAGGCCCAGCAGGATGTGCTCGGTGCCGATGTAGGAATGATTGATCTGGAGGGCCTCGCGCAGGCTCAGCTCGAGCACCTTCTTTGCGCGCGGGGTGAATGGAATGTGTCCACTCGGTGATTGCTGGCCGTGCCCGATGATCTCTTCGACCTTCTGGCGGACGGCTTCGAGCGAAATACCCAAAGACTCCAGGGCCTTCGCGGCGACCCCTTCACCTTCGTGGATCAACCCCAGCAGGATGTGCTCGGTCCCGATGTAGTTGTGGTTCAGCATGCGAGCCTCTTCTTGCGCCAACACGACGACGCGTCGGGCCCGATCGGTAAATCGCTCAAACATGGCTTCTCCTCGTTGGCGGTGCCTGCGGCGGTGATCCCTCGCGAGAGGCAGCACCGGCTGGCCACAACTCTAGTCCGCGCGACCTGTCTCGCCAGGATCAATCCGGATGTGATGGGGGCACGGCGACTGATCGTGAGCCCACCGGCACCTGCCTGTAACCATCTCTGCCCACCGGCGTGACGCCGACTGATCCGTCGTCACTGCTGGTCGGGCGGCGAATCCTTGCGAGCGGCGGCCCGGGAACGCCGGGTTCGATCAATCCACCGGCTGGAGACAGCAGCGCGCCCTGGGCGATCAAGTGTTCGCCCAGGGCGCAACGACCCTGCTGGAAAGCGCCGAAGATCAGGCGTGAGCCTGCTCGTACGCCGACCGCACCTCCGAGGAGATGCGGCCGCGGCTGGAAACCTCCATGCCATTGTCCAGGGCCCACGCGCGGATATCGCTGGTGGATCCGGCGCTGTCGCCAGCAGGCGCCTTGGCGGAGACGACGCGAGAGCGACGACGGCCACCGACCTTGCGCGCGTGGGACAACCACGGAGCCAATGCATTGCGCAGCTCCGCGGCATTGGCGCTGGAGAGGTCGATCTCGTACTCCGCGCCGTCGAGAGCGAATGAGACGGTCTCGTCTGCCTCGCCGCCGTCGTAGTCGTCTTCCAAAATGATCTGGACGCGCTGCGCCACTTCACCCTCCATATGAACAGAAATCTGACGAGCGCGACGTTACCTCATTAGGCACACATCACGAAACGAAAACGGTGGAGTCATTTTCTTTGGTTTGCCAGATATTCGTCCGGATATCTGGCCGCGACCGGGTGCGCCAACTGCGGGACCGCCGACTACGGCCGGACGTGCCGTTCTTGACTTCCCGGCGGTATTCGGGGACGGTCGACCGCCAACTGGATGACCGTTCATGGCTCCTCGGCGATATCCGGTCACCAGAACAGCCCCAGGACCGCCGTTCTCGACTCCCCGGTTGCATCAGGTCAGCCCGCGGCCAACCGGAGCGCCGTTCTCGATTCCCCGGTCGCATCCCGGTCAGCCCGCGGCCAAAAGGAGCGCCGTTTCCGACTCCCCGGTTGCATCCGGCAAGTCGCCCACCGGAGACAAAGCCGCTTCGCGACCAGGCGCAACCGGTCCGGGCGCAGCCAGGCCGGCGGGAGAGCGAAGGGCCGGATCAGGCCCGGCGTCGGTCGGCTTCGAAGTTCGGCATCGCCGGCTCCTCGGTCGGCAGGTCGATGACCGTACGCCCTTCGCCACCCGCGGCCACGGCGACCTCGGCCCGATCGAGCCGGCCCCGGCGGGGCAGTGTGTGCACCTCGGCGTCCGCGTGCGTCGGGGTCGCACGGACGAGGGCCAGCTCGAGATCCCGCTCGCGGACGGTCTCGCGCAACGTGGCGATCGTCCCGTCCGCCCTGACCAGCTGGCGACGAACCGAGCCCAGATCGGCACTGAGAGCGGAGACCTCCACTCGGAGGCCGGCGATCTGGGTCTGCTGCCGATCGACCTCGCGACGCCACCGCTCCGCCCGACCACTCACGGTGTCGAGCACCTCGGCGTTGTGCCGGCGCTCGGAGCGCAGGTCCTCGGTGTGCCGACGGCCGACGACGAGGAGATCCCGGGCGTGCCGGCGCTTGGTGAGATGGAGCTCCCGCCAGGCCAGGGCGCACGATCCGGCCGCCGAGGCCAGCGCGATCACGACGCCGGCCCGCAGGGCCCAGTCCGGCCCGAACAGCGAGGCGAGGGACAGCAGCGTGCCCACCACGAGCACCGCGGTCGAGATCCGCTGCCGCGTCGGCGCCGCCTGCTTCCGCGCGGGCGCACCAGCCCGAGCGATCTGGGCAGGGGCAGACACCGGAGCAGTCGTCACGGCGATCACCCTATGCACAGCCGACGGGACCTCCGGGGAGGTCGTGCCGTGTCCACTGGGGCTGCAGTGACCCAGGTGGCGCTGCCAGTCGTGACGCGACAGTCAGCGAGTCTCTCCCGGATGGGTCACCTCGCCACCGTTCGCAGTGAAGCCGATGGCCCGGAGCTCGGGTGCCGCCGAGCCCGCCCGGCTGGTCAACACCACCTCGTACTGAAGGAAGCGCGAGCCCCCCGTCACCCGATCGTTGCCCTTGACCGGCTTCCAGTCCGACCAGGTCCGGTCGGGTGTCGCGGTGCTGCCGGTGCGCACCCGCACGACCAGGGCGCTGCCCTGAGGGCTGACGGAGCGCGACACCATCCGATCCCAGTCGACCATCGCCTGCGCGTCGAGGACACCGGAGGTGAAGACGCCGCGCCGGCTCTTCGTCGAGCCGCCGGCGAGTGTGACGCTCCCGAGGCGAGCGTCGTCGACCGTCGCCTGGCCGGTGGTCTCGCCGCGCCGGAACGATGCGGTCGTCTGCTCGGCCACGCCGGCCGCCGGTGTCGTGAAGCGGGACTTCTTGCTCGAGACGGCGTTGCCGGCAGCATCCGTCGAGGTCGTACGGATCCAGTAGCTCGAGTCGGGCGCGAGATCGGTCACGAGCAGACTGTGTCGCCGAGTGGACTCGGACTCCGCGGCGGAGGTGGTCAGCTTCTTCGCCGACCGCCCCAGATCCACCGTTCCCGTGGTCGCCTCGTTCGTCGTCCACTCGATCCTCGCGGAGCCGTCGGGCAAGGCGGTGACGGTCGGCGCCGTCGACGTCGGCTTCTTGGTGTCCGCCTTGGGCGTCACGAAGGTGGCCGGTGCACTACCCGTCGCCGGGAACGTCCGAGTGACTCCCTTTCCGTCGGTCGACGTGACCCGATAGAAGTAGGTGGTCCCGGGCTTCAGTCCGGCCACCGACACCGCGTGCTTCCTCGTCGCCTCCCGCTTGATCTTCGTCGCGGTCAGCTTCGACGCGCTGGTCCCCAGGCTGACCTCGGAGCTGGCCACGTTGCTGGTGGTCCACCGCAGGCTCGCGCTCTGGTCGGTCACCGCGGGGCCGGTGTCAACGCTGAGCGCCGCGACCGCCATCGCTCCAGGCACCGCATAGGACGCGGTGTAGGTGCCGCCCGCAGCGCTGAAGACGGCGTAATCCAGACCCTTGATCTTCTGCGTCGTGGTGGTCACGGCACTGCCACTGCGATTGATGGCGGTGAGCTGGGTGCCGTTCGGCCCCACGACAGGCAGCATCCCGGTCAACCCGGTCGCACCGGCCCCGACCGACACCGTGAACGTCAGCGTGTTGTTGCTCCAGGCGAGGTCGCCGTACGAGGACGCGTTGCGACCGTCGATCCAGGTCAGCATCTGCTTCCCGCTGACGATCGGCACCCCCCGGGACAGCGCCGAGGTGATGAGCGCGTCGTTCTGCGGGATCGTGGCCGAGTCGGTGTGCATGTTCGCGGTGAAGGCCCCGTAGTAGCCGAGCGGGCCGAGCGCGTTGTCCAGCAGCGTGTTCGGGGTGAACGGGTAGGTCTGGTCCGACTCGTCGGTCATCTGGGTGGCGGCCTGGTAGATGTCGAGCATGGCGCCGTTCGGGTCGGCGAACCGCATCGGCATGCCCGACCCGGTCATGAAGCCGGGACGGTTCTGCACCCAGGACCCGGGCCAGTAGTAGTAGTTCGCATCCAGCCGCATCCCGTTGGACCGTTCGACACTCGCCTGGGACGACCAGTCGCTCCAGGCGATGCAGTGCAGCCGGTTGGTGACTGGCCCAGCCAAGCTCGGGTAGTTCGACCGCCACTGCGCCAGCTGGGTGCTGTACGTCGTCGCGATCGAGGCCGGCGTGTAGTCGCCGCAGTTGGTGCTGGCGTGGACGCCGACCTCGAAGCCCTGGTTCGTGTACGCCTGCGCGGACGCGTCGGACAGCGGTGTGCTCGGGTAGACGTAGGAGGAGAACCGCGGGCAGGTCCAGTCGGCGACGGAGCACCCGGCCGGGCTGTTCGCCAGGTACTGGTTGAACCGTCCGGCGGTGCCGCCGTTGCCGTGGTCGTCTCCAGTGCCGATCACCACCGCCTTGAGGCTGCGCGGGAAGTACCAGAAGCGCGGCAGCGGCTTCTTGTCCCGGTTCACCACCTGGATCAGGTTGGCCAGCAGCCGCTGCTGCTCGTCGGCCTGCGGGATGGCGACCTTGCTCAGGTTGACCCAGTCGGTCGTGCTGCCGCCGAAGAACATGTCGTCGGAACGGATCGGGGTCTGGCCGTCGCGTTCCGTTCCGGCCCAAGCCGGGTTGCCCTGGCGTGTCTGGATGACGGAGCGAGGCAGGTCGTACGTGAAGGCCGCCACCTGCCCACCCGAGCTGCCGACGGTGCGCAGGGTGACGGCCGGAAAGGCGGTGGAGGCCGTGGCGGTGGAGTAGATCGTGGCGACCGCCTGCGTCCCGGATCCCGCTGTGAGGGAGTACCGATCAGCGGCACCGTGGTACTGGATCGTGTCGGCGACGATGCCGGCCCCGGCGGCGCTGCTGGTGTCCACCTTCAGGTACGCGTTGTCGGTGGTCCCGGACGCGGCTGTCAGACCGACCAGACCGGAGAGGGTCGTCGACGGTTTGATCGCGATCAGGTTGCCACCACCGTTCACCCAGGTGGTCAGATCGGCGGCCTGCGCTGCCGTCACCGCGACGGCTCCCACGACCACAACGTCGTAGGCGGCCAGGGTGGCGGGCGACAGCGTGCCGACGTCGATGGTCTTGAACTCGTTCAGCCCCTCCGTGCGCAGCATCTCGGCCAGGTAGGTCGAGTACGGGTTGCCGGCGCTGGTGACCACGGCGATCGGACCGCCGGGCCCCTGCTCGGGTCCGGGCGGCGGTGGTGCTGCGGTGGCGAAGGTCCAGGTGAGCGGGGCCATCACGTTGTTGGCCGGGTCGCGCGCGCCGGTGACGGTCGCCGTGTAGGTCGTCGAGTACGCCAGTGCGGGCGACGGGGTCAAGGTCACCGTCTGCGTGCCGGCGTCGTACGCGACGGTCGCCGGGACGGCTCCCGAGGGGCCGGTGAGCTGGAAGCTGACCGAGCCCGAGACGACGTTCTCCGAGAAGGTGGCGGTCACCGCCGTGGAGGCGGGGGCCGAGTCCGAGCCCGCCGCGGGCGACTTCGCGACCACGGTGGGGGCGGTGGTGTCGACCGCGGTGGTGTCGAAGACCACGTCGACCCAGTAGTTCGTGGACTGGTAGCTGCTGTTCGGGAAGCCCGAGGCGCCGTAGCGGTAGAGGCCGTTGCCGCCGTCGGTGCCGTTTCGCAGAGCGGTCAGCGGGCCGCGGGTGGTCGCCGCAGAAGCGAAGTAGGCGTTGTTGTTGGAGTACCGCCCTACCGGTGCGTAGTAGGAGGCCACGTACGTCGTGTTGGCGGTGACGGGGACCGGGGCGCCGAAGGTGGCTTGCTGCCAGCCGGTCGCGCTCTCCCCGCTGAACGTCACGGTGGCCAGGCGGGTGGTGCCCGTGCTGTTCCACAGTGAACCCGTGTGGGTCCCGGTGTTGCCGGTCCCCTTGTAGAACCGGATCCCGGTGACGTAGCCCGCCGCCGAGGCCCGGAACTTGACGCCGAGCTCCACGGCGGAGGAGTCAGCGGTCGATGCCGTGGTCGGCGTCGCGGTGGACGGCCAGATCGTGCACGGGCAGCCACTGCTGCTGTTCGCAGTCGTGAAGGTCCAGGTCACCGGATCCATCACGTTGCCGGCGGAGTCTCGAGCGCCCGTGACACTGACTGTCAAGGTCGCCACGGGCAGGGCAGCGGACGGTGTGAAGGTCACCGTTCGCGTGCTGTCGAGGTAGGAAGAGGTGCCGGCCACCGTCGTGCTCCCGTTGGTGACGCCGACGACCGGGCTGCCGGCGACCACGCTCTCGCTGAACGTCGCCGACACGGTCGTGCCGGTGGTCGGTACGCCGGTGGCGCCGGCCGCCGGCGCCCGATCGGTCACGGTGGGTTTGGTGGTGTCCACCGCGGAGCTCTCGAACACCACGTCGACCCAGTAGTTGGTCGACTGGTAGCTGCTGCTGGGGAAGCCACCACCGCTGCCGTACCGGTAGACGCCGTTGCCGCCGTCGACGCCGTTCGCCAAGGCGGTCAGCGGCGAGTTCGTGACGCCCGAGGCCGCGAAGTAGCCCTCGTCGGCGGCGTAGCGTCCAACCGGTGCGTAGTAGGAGGCCGTGTAGCTCGTGTTGGCGGTGACGGCGACCGGGCTGGCGAAGAGCGCCTGCTGCCAGCCGGTGGCGGTCTCGCCGGTGAACGTGACGGTGGCCAGTCGGACCCCGGCAGCGGACCACAGCGACCCGGTGTGCGCGCCGGTGTTGCCCGTGCCCTTGTAGAACCGGATGCCGGTGATGAATCCGGCCTGGTCGGCACGGAACTTCACCCCCAGCTCGACCGCGTCCGTGTCGTTCTCCGCCGGATTGGCCGGCGTCTGACCACTGGTGAAGATCGAGCAAGGGCAGGTCGCGGCGGCCGCCGGCTCCGGCGCCTGACCCAACAGCGCCCCCAGAGCCAGGGCCAGCATCAGCCAGAAGCTGATGATCTTGCGTCGAGCCCTCCGATGGTCGAGCCGTACAGGCGCTGAAGTCCCTGTCGACGTCATCGCGATCCCCCCGAATCTCGTGCTGGCTGGTGGCTTGGAGTCTCAGTCGGTCGTGAAGACGACGTCGACCCAGTAGTTGCTGGACGCGTACGAGCTGTTGGGGAAGCCGCTGGCGCCGTAGCGGTAGACGCCGTTGGCGCCGTCCGTGCCGCTCGTGTCGGACGTCTGGAACAGGATGTCGGAGGTGCTGGCGTCGTGGCGCACCCCGAAGACGATGTGCTGGCGGCGGTCCCCGCCACCAGCTTGGCGAAGTAGATGCCCGACACCGCGGTGCTCGGCACCGCCCACGAGGAGGTCTGGGTCCAGTTGCCGCAGTCGTACAGGCCGGTGCTCGCCTCGGTTCGGCAGGCGGGTTGGGTGGTCGCCGTGGTGACGTTGAGGGTCGTGATCTTGCGGGCGCCGGCACCGCCGTAGAAGCCCATCCGGTAGATGTCGAGTCGGTAGTTGGCCGAGGTGGTCTTCACCTTGAACCCGATGGTGGAGCCCCGGTTCACGCTGATGTCGGTGGCGAAGCCCTGGATGGACGCGCTGCCCGAACCGGTGATGTTCCACTCGGTGCTGGGATTCCCGGTCTTGGTGTTCTCGCAGGCGACCTCGGTCAGCACCGGTGCGTCACACGCGGCCGCCGCTGCCGGCCGGGGCACCGCGGCAACGAACGCCGCGCCGAAGCTCGGGGCCAGGAAGACCGCGAGCAGGGGGCGACCTCGGCTCAGCCGCTGGACAGTGATGGTCCCCGATGAGCGCATGACACTTCCTCCTGGTCAGCCCCCGGACTGACGCGGATGTGTCTGATCGCCCTCCGGCACGCCGCGACACGACACACCGGTTCGCTGGCGGTTGCGCACCCCGAGCCCCCGTGAGTGGAGTAGAGCACAGTTCGTGCTCCCCGGGAGGTAGAGGTGAAAGATTGACCTCACGTACATCCGGACCGTCACGTGTTCGGCGTCGGGGCTGCCCTCAGCCGGCAGGTTCCCCCGACGGCGGCGAGTCCTCGTCGTCCTCACCGCCGGGCACCCGGCAGGCCCTCTCCAGCAGCAGACCCGCGATCGACAAGCCCGCCGCCACGACCACCGCGACCAGGGCCCGGATGACGCGCTCCCGAGGACCGGCGGCGTCCCAACGGCCGACGAACATCAACGCGAAGGCCAGGTAGCCGCCCGCGATCACCGCGCCGGCCAGGGCCGACGCCTTGCCGAGCACGAGGAACGCGACCGCGCGTTCGGGCTCGACCCGCTCCTTGCGGACCTGGATCCGCTGGTGGGTCGACCAGGCGAGCGCACCGACCAGGGCCGCGCTGACCACCAGGGCGGCCGGAGCCGTCCAGGGCACGTAGGGCGGGACCAGATCGAGCGCGTTGGCCACCACCACGACCAGCCAGCCGGCCAGCGCCCCGAAGATCACGGCCACGGCCAGGGCCTTGGGTGTCGTGGTGGTCATCGACCCGCCGGTGCGGGGGGTCTGCGACCCGCCCGGACGACGGTCGCTCACGGCCCGGCTGCTCGGGTCGGCAGGGTGAGTCGACTGGGCAGGGTCAGTCGGCTTCGATCAGCAGGTCGTCACGGCGGACGACGCCGTCACCGGACACCTGACCGGCCAGATCGGCGACCTTGCCGACACCTGGGATCTCCCCCTTGGCGTCGATCTCCAGCCAGGGCAGCAGGACGAACGCCCGCTCACCCGCCAGGGGATGCGGCAGCCGCAGGTCCTCGGCGTCGGTGGACGTGTTGCCCACCATGATCAGATCCACGTCGAGGGTGCGCGGGGCCCACTTCTCCCCCCGCTCGCGCCCGTACGCGTCCTCGATCGCCAGCGCACGTTCGAGCAGCGTCCGCGGCTCCAGCGTGGTCTCGGCGACGACGACCAGGTTCAGGAAGTTCGGGCTGTCCTCGGGCCCACCGACGGGGTCGGTCTCGTACACCGACGAGACGTCGACGACGATCACGTCGGGAGTGTCCCGCAGGGCATCGACCGCGCCCTGCAGGTTGTTCAACCGGTCGCCGAGGTTGGAGCCGAGTGAGTAGACGACCTTGCGGAGCGGTTTCATCCCACTGAGGGTGTCCGCGTCGATGGCGTAGGGATTGGGACTGCTCATGAGGCGGTACTCCTGGTCAGGGTGACGGCGACGTCGCCGACCCGTACGGGCATGGGCGCCTGGGGCTTGTGGACCGTGACCGTGACGGTCGTGATCCGCGGGTTCCCCAGACAAGTCCGGGCTATCCGGTCGGCCAGCTTCTCGATCAAGTTCACCGGGTCGCGCTCGATGTCGGCCACCACCGCGGTAGCCAGGGCCGAGTAGTCGATGGTGTCCGCGAGGTCATCACTGTGCGCGGCCACCCCCAGATCCATCGTGCAGGCGACATCGACGACGAAATCCTGCCCCTGGTCCCGTTCGAACGCGTAGACACCATGGTGTCCGCGTCCGACGATGCCGGTGAGCACCACCTGATCCGCCGTCATCATCACCTCCTTGCAGGGACCCTATCGGACGACCCCAACGCGGTAGATCTCACTGAGAGTGCAGGATCGAGTTCCCAGCAGACCCACAGCCTGGGCTGGGCGGAGCAACAGGATCAGGCCCGGGCGGAGCGACGGGATCAGCCCCGCCGCAGCCTTTCCACCACGGTCACCGCATCGACCGTCGGCCGTACGCGGTGCACCCGCACCGCCCACACCCGGCGCCAGGCCAGCAAGGTGGTCAGGGCCAGCGAGGCATCGTCCCGCTGGCGCGCCGGTCTCGGCGTACCGTCGGGCGCCGCGAGCAGCGACCCGAGGAAGGTCTTGCGGGACAGTCCGTACAGGATCGGGAAACCGAGGGCGTCCAGCTCGTCGAGGCGGTTCAGCAGCTCCCAGTTGTGCTCACCCGTCTTGGCGAACCCGAAGCCCGGATCCAGCGCCAGCCGATCGCGGCGGATGCCGGCGGCCAGGGCCGCCTCCACCTGCTCGGACAGCTCGGAGACGACCTCGCCGGCCAGATCGGTGTAGATCGCCCGACTCTGCATGTCGGTGGCGTGCCCCCGCCAGTGCATGCACACGTACGGCACCTCGAGGCGGGCGACCGTCGACAGCATCTCGGGCTCTGCTCGGCCGCCGGACACGTCGTTGATCATCCGCGCCCCGGCGTGGACCGCTCGCTCGGCCACCTCGGGACGCATGGTGTCCACACTGACGAGCCCACCCGCCGCGGCGAGGGCGGTGATCACCGGGATGACCCGGGTCAGCTCGACGTCCTGGGTCGGCCGCACCGCACCCGGCCGGGTCGACTCACCGCCCACGTCGACGACGTCGGCACCCTCGGCCAGCAGCTCCAAGCCGTGGGCGATCGCGTCGTCGGGATCGAGCCACTCGCCACCGTCGGAGAACGAGTCGGGGGTGACGTTCACGACCCCCACCACCAGGGTCCGGCCCGGACTCGGTATCCCGTCCACCTTCAGGTCGGCCGTCATGGGCCAAACCTACTGAGTTACTTCCCCGCCATGATCAGGCTGAGGGCCTCGGCCCGGGTCGCCGCGTTGCGCAGCTGACCGCGGACGGCGCTGGTGACGGTCCGAGAGCCAGGCTTCCGCACACCACGCATGGTCATGCACAGGTGCTCGCACTCCATCACCACGATCACACCGCGGGGTGTGAGGATCCGCTGCAGCGCGTCGGCCACCTGGGTGGTCAGCCGTTCCTGCACCTGGGGACGCTTGGCGTACACGTCGACCAGCCGGGCCAGCTTGCTGAGCCCGGTGATCCGTCCGTCGGCGCTGGGGATGTAGCCGACGTGGGCGACCCCGGTGAACGGCACCAGGTGGTGCTCGCAGCACGACCACAGCTCGATGTCCTTGACCAGCACGAACTCGTCGTGGCCCAGGTCGAAGGTGGTGGTCAGCATCTCCTCGGGCGTCTGCCGCAGCCCGACGAACATCTCCGCGTACGCCCGCGCGACGCGCTCGGGGGTGTCCTTCAGGCCGTCCCGGTCGGGATCCTCGCCGATCCCGGCGAGGATCTCCCGGACGGCGGCCGCCACCCGCGGGTGATCGTACGGGCGCAGGGCGCCGCCCTCGCCCGACGGCGCGCCGCCGACGTGCCCATCGGTGTCCGGCAGACTCATCGGAAATCAGGTCCCGCCGGCGGCCAGTTCTGACCACCGGACGACGGACCGGACGGTCCGTCGGTGACGTCGGGACCCTGCGGTCCGCCGACACCGGGTTGACCACCGGCCGGCCCCTGGCCCTGCGGGAACGACGGCGGCACCGGTGAGTGACCGGGCGGTACGGGAGCGCCGCCGGCCGGGTGCTCCGACGGACCGGGAGGCAGCTGTCCCTGACCGTTGTCGCGATGCCCGTTCTGACCGTTCTGGCCGTTGATCGCGGGCGGCGGTGGCGTGACCGGCGGGATGCTCGAGGGGATCCGGCTGTCGGAGCCGGTCCAGGCCGGGCGCTTGGGACGCAGCCGGAGCGGCTGGAACACCTCGGCCACCGCGGCCCGGTCCAGCGTCTCCCGCTCGAACAGGGCCCGGACCAGGGAGTCGAGCACGTCCCGGTTCTCGTTCAGGATGTCGAACGCCTCCTGATGGGCGTTGCTGATCAGCTTGGAGACTTCCTGGTCCACCACCGCGGCGATGTCCTCGGAGTAGTCCCGCTGGTGCCCGAAGTCGCGACCCAGGAACGGCTCGGAGCCGTCGGAGCCGAGCTTGATGGCGCCCAGCCGCTCGGTCATGCCGTACTGCGTGACCATCGCCCGGGCCACGTTGGTGGCCTTCTCGATGTCGTTGCTGGCCCCGGTCGTCGGGTCGTGGAAGACGAGCTCCTCGGCGGCCCGGCCGCCCATCATGTACGCGAGCTGGTCCAGCAGCTCGGCGCGGGTGTTGGCGTACTTGTCCTGCTCCGGCAGCACCATCGTGTAACCCAGCGCGCGGCCGCGCGGCAGGATCGTCACCTTCTGCACCGGATCGGTGCCGGGCAGAGCCGCCGCGACCAGGGCGTGCCCGCCCTCGTGGTACGCGGTGATCAGCTTCTCCTGCTCGTTCATCAGCCGGCTACGGCGCTGCGGGCCGGCGATGACCCGATCGATCGCCTCGTCGAGGTCCACGTTGGTGATCGTCCGCTCGTTCTTCCGGGCGGTCAGCAGCGCGGCCTCGTTCAGCACGTTGGCCAGGTCGGCGCCGGTGAATCCGGGAGTCCGGCGGGCCACACCCTTGAGGTCGACATCCGGCCCCATCGGCTTGCCCTCGGCGTGCACCCGGAGGATCTGGAAGCGCCCGTTGAGGTCGGGAGCGTCCACGGCGATCTGACGGTCGAAGCGGCCGGGGCGCAGCAGCGCCGGGTCGAGCACGTCCGGTCGGTTCGTGGCGGCGATCAGAATGACACCGCCGCGGACGTCGAAGCCGTCCATCTCCACCAGCAGCTGGTTCAGGGTCTGCTCGCGCTCGTCGTGGCCACCGCCCATGCCGGCACCGCGATGCCGGCCGACGGCATCGATCTCGTCGATGAACACGATGGCGGGCGCGTTCTCTTTGGCCTGCTCGAACAGGTCCCGGACACGGCTGGCGCCGACGCCGACGAACATCTCCACGAAGTCGGAGCCGGAGATCGAGTAGAAGGGCACGCCGGCCTCGCCGGCGACCGCACGGGCCAGCAGCGTCTTGCCGGTGCCGGGCGGGCCGTACAGCAGGACGCCCTTGGGGATCTTCGCCCCGACCGCCTGGAACTTGGCCGGCTCGGCCAGGAACTCCTTGATCTCCTCGAGCTCCTCGATCGCCTCCTCGCAGCCGGCGACGTCCCGGAAGGTCGTCTTCGGGGTGTCCTTGTTGGCGACCTTGGCCTTCGACTTGCCGAACTGCATCACCCGGCTGCCGCCGCCCTGGACGGAGTTCAGCAGGAAGAAGAAGAGGACACCGATGATGATGAACGGGATCAGGGTGCCGAGCAGGGTGGAGAAGAAACCGGGCGTGGGGTTCTTGCCCACCCAGGACTCGAGGCTGCCGGCGGCCACCCGCTCGTTCAGCCGGTCGATCAGCTGCTCACTCTGGTTGCCGACCCAGACCGCCTTGTACTTGGCGGGGTTGTCCCCGGCCATGGTGACCTGGATCTCCTGCTCACCGTCGACCAGGACGACCTCCTTGATGGGGTCGTTGCCGTTGATGATGGAGACGACCTTGGAGGTCGGTTCCTCGGAGAAACCGCCGGTCAGGTTGCCGGTCAGGTCGACCAGCAGACCGATGGCGATGACGGCGAGGACGATCCACAGGATGGGGCCGCGGAAGATGCGCTTGGCGTTCATGACCTACCTAGTCGGGAGGGTCGTGGCGACCCGGGTACCCGGCAAGGCTATCGTCCGGACCGAAACCGCCCTAGTTGTCGCTCGCGTACGAACGCTCTCAGCGCGCGCACGAACAGGTGTGCCGCTCAGTCGAGCGGGGTCCCGGTCACGTCCTTCTCGTCGGTGACCAGGGCGTCGAACCGTGCGGGATCGGCCAGCCGGGCGTGCGTACGGCTGTAGGTGACGTAGATGATCAGTCCCAGCACCAGCCAGACCAGGAA
Organism: uncultured Actinomycetota bacterium; assembly: GCA_963696135.1. Classification (GTDB taxonomy): domain Bacteria; phylum Actinomycetota; class Actinomycetes; order Propionibacteriales; family Propionibacteriaceae; genus Microlunatus. The sequence goes on along the minus strand of CAVOJH010000021.1, from coordinate 23,535 downwards.
CCGCAGCCAGGTCTCCACGGCCAGGTTCGACATCAGCAGGACGCAGCAGATCCCCGACACGACCGGCAGCACGGGGCTCAGCGGGGTGCGGAACGGCCGCTCCATGTCGGGTCGCTTCACCCGCAGCACGGGCACCGCGATCGAGACGACCAGGAACGCGAACAGGGTGCCGATGCTGACCATCTCGGCCAGGTCGGCCAGCGGCACGAAGGCGGCCAGCACGGCGACCACGGCGACGGTCAGGGAGGTCATCAGCACCGGGGTGTTCCAGGTCGGGTGGATCTTGCGGAACACCGGCGGCAGCAGGCCGTCCCGGGCCAGCGCGAAGCCGATCCGGCCCATGGCCACCATGTCGACCAGGATCACCGAGCTCAGACCGGCGACCGCGGCCAGGCCGATCAGCACGCCGGCCCAGCCCAGCCCGACCTCGCGGAACACCTGGGCGACGGCGTCGCCCTCGCTCAGGTCGGTGTACTTGACCATGCCGGTGATGACCAGGCAGACGCCCATGTAGAGCAGGGTGCAGATGCCCAGGGTGCCCAGCAGCCCGAGCGGCATGTCCTTCTTCGGGTTCTTGGTCTCCTCACCCAGGTTGGCCACCGCCTCGAAGCCGCTGTACGCGAAGAAGACGACCGCCGCGGCCACGAAGACACCCACCATCCCGAACGCCGTCGGGGTGGTCCCGGTCAGCACCTGCCAGAGTGGAGCAGTCAGCGTGCTGGTGGTCTCGTCGGCGGGAACCGGCTGGCTCGGCGGGATGAACGGCACCAGATTGGCCTTCTGGATGAAGAACACCCCGACCAGGATGACGAACAGGCAGACCGACACCTTGATGATGACCAGGGTGTTGGTCACCCAGGCCGACTCCTTGACGCCCTTGATGGCCACCGCGCCGAGCACCAGCACGATGAACACCGCGCCCAGGTTGACCACCGAGTCCTCGCCGAAGATCGAGCTCGGCAGGAACGGGAACACGCCGAGCAGATAGCCCGACCAGCCACGCGCGACCACCGCGGCGCCCAGCGCGAACTCCAGGATCAGGTCCCACGCGATGATCCAGGCGAAGATCTCGCCGATGGTGGTGTACGCGTAGGTGTACGAGCTACCGGCCGCCGGGACCGCGGAGGCGAGCTCGGCATAGCAGAGCGCGGCCAGCAGGCTGACGAAGCCGGCGATCAGGAACGAGATCATGATCGCCGGGCCGGCGTTGGTCTTCGCCTGCAGACCGGTCAGGGTGAAGATGCCGGTCCCGATCACGATGCCGATCCCGAACCCCATCAGGTCCCAGGCGGTCAGGTTCTTCGCCAGATGGCCCTTGCCGGGGACGGGATCGCCGTGGCTGTCGATGTGGCTGTTGGCCAGCACGTCCTCGACGCTCTTCGTGCGGAAGATGCTCATGAGACGAGCCTAAGGATGTCTCAGGAACCGGCGGACACCGCCCCTGAACAATCTCGGCAGGAGGACTTCGGATCGTTCGGCCGGACAGGCGACCGCGATCCGAGGGCGATCAGCTGTAGACGTGCGGGGAGAGGGTGCCGACCGAGGTCAGGTTGCGGTAGTGACCGTCGTAGTCGAGGCCGTACCCCACCACGAACTCGTTCGGGATGTCGAAGCCCACGTACGCCACGTCGACCGCGTTCTTGGCCGCCTCCGGCTTGCGGAACGCCGTCATGATCTTCAGGCTGGCCGGGTTGCGGGACATCAGGTTGCCGATCAGGTACGACAGGGTCAGACCGGTGTCGATGATGTCCTCCACCACCAGCACGTGCATCCCGCTGATGTCGGTGTTGAGGTCCTTCAGGATGCGCACGACGCCGGAGGACTGGGTGCCGGAGCCGTACGAGGAGATGGCCATCCAGTCCATCCGGCAGTGGCTCTTCAGCGCGCGGGAGAGATCGGCCATCACCATCACGGCGCCGTTGAGCACCCCGACCAGGAGGAGCTCCTCGCCCTCGTAGTCGAGGTCGATCTGCGCGGCGACCTCACCGATCCGTTCGGCGATCTGCTCCTTCGTGTAGAGCACCCGGGAGAGGTCACCGCTGATCTGCGCGTCATCCACGGGCCTAAGCCTCCCACAACAGTGGGGAGGGTGATTCAGCTCCCATCGAGGCCGAACGAACAATCCGTGTGCTCCCGAACACCTTGCCCGGTGCGGCCACCGTGGCTCAGGCGTGCGTTCGGAAAGTACGCCTTCGACCCCTCGGACCCATGCCCTGCCCCACAGACCTGACTACCTCGTGAACACCACGTCCCGGAAGTAGTTGGAGTTCTGCCAGGAGCCTGTGGGGTACGACCCGACCGAGCCGTATCGGCCGTTCGACCCGACCACGGTCTTCAGGTCTCCGCTGGTGATCTGCGAGCCCAGCCCACCGTCTGTTGTGGCGTAGTAGTTGTTGCCGGTGTTGACCGTGACCATGTACTCGGTGTTGGCCGTGATCGCCAGGGGCGTCGCGAGTGTCTGCTGCTGCCACCCCGATGCCGACTCCCCGGTGAACACCACCGACGCCAGCTGCTGACCCGACGCGCTCCAGATCCGGCCCGTGTGGGTGCCACTCTCGCTGGCGGCCTTGTAGAACCGGATCGCAGTGATCTGCCCAGCTGAGGTGGAGGTGAATCTCGTCCCCAGCTCATAACCGACACCGTCGGTCTCCGAGCTGGCCGGCATCTGCGTCGTGAAGATCGACTGAGGGACGTTCTGAGAGGTGGAAACGGTGACCGTGGCGGTCTTGGTGACCGACCCCAGACTGTTCGTCGCGGTCAGGGTGTACGTGGTGGTCTGGGTCGGCGAGACCGTGATCGACGAGCGGCTGGAGACGTCTCCGACCCCCTTGTCGATCGTCAGGGTCGGCGCCGGGTTCCCGGTGGTCGCCCACGACAGAGTTGCGGACTGACCCTGGATGATCGTCCCTGGCGACGCCGTGAACGAGGAGACCACCGGGGCCGCGGGCCCCGAGGCCTCCGCCTTGCGCTGCTGGAACACCGCCTTGGCCTGCTGGTACCGGGCCTGGGCTGCGGCGAGCTTGGTCGGGAAGTACTTGTTCCACTCCCCGCCGGGTGAGGTCTTGGTCAGCAGGTTGTCCATCCAGTCGACGTAGAACTGGGCGTCGTCGGCGCTGGCCCGGATGGGCGCGTCGTTGACGAGGACGAAAGCCGCCGCCGTGTGCACCTGGTGGTCCTGGCCGTCGGAGTTCATCCGCCGGGCGGCCACCCAGCCGCTCTTGGCGAAGTCGACGTTCGCGGTCAGGGTGACCGGGGAGCCGGCCGTGACCGTGGCGGACTTGCTGGCGATGACCTGGCCGTTCTGCACCAGCTGGAGCTGCCCGGTGTAGTTCTCCTTGGCCGTCCAGGTGACCGTCACGGGCACGCTGCCCGCGCTGGCGAGCTTCACCTCGTCACCCGGCCCGGCTGAGCCGTTCACCGTCAGGTCGAGGAACTCGTTGTGGCCGTTGCGTGAGATCACGGTCTTGCCGGCCTTGATCGCGTTGATCCAGTTCTGGTAGCTGACGGCCCCGTTGCCCAGGTTCGCGTAGGTCAGCCTCGACCCGATCACGCTGTTGCCGCAGGGGTAGTCGGTACCCGCGGCGAAGCCGGGCCGGAAACCGGTGTTGAGCAGCTTGTAGTAGGCCTCGGTCGCCGTGTCGCCGGTGTCGGTCACGTCCTCGGAGATGAAGTCCGCCGACCCCAGGGCCACCTCGACCGGGTACTCGACCGGGGTGCAGCAGTCGAGGCTGCCCGGGATGCCGCTCGGCAGGTACTGCATGTGGGCGAACCCGGAGATCCCACCCTGCCCGTGGACCTTGTTGATGACCGTCGACGGCATCTCGTCCCAGACCTGCTGTGCGCTGGTCTCCCCCAGGTTGACCAGGTGCCCACCGAGCGCCTGGTGTGCGTACTGCGAGTACGTGGCGTCCCAGTGCCATTCGGTGTCCCAGTGAACAGTCCGGTTGGCCGTCGAGATGGACGCGTCCTGGCCGTTGACCAGGGGCAGATCGGTGGTCGGGTTCTGCACCTCGCCGTTCCCGCAGTCCGCGAGCAGCGCGATGAACCGCAGGTCCTCGTCGTCCATCTTCTGCTTGATGCTGCTCACCGACTCGGCGGTGCCCCCGCAGCTGCGATGCACGTGGATGTCGCCCGCGTACCAGCCGGCCGGCTCCGGGCCGGTCGACGTCGTCGCCGACGTCGTCGCGGATGCGGCAGTGGACTGGTCCGAGACGTTCCCGGCGGCGTCGTAGGCGGCCACGGTGTAGGAGTAGGCCGTGCTCGCGCCCAGGCCGCTGTCGGAGTAGCTCGTCGAGGTCGACGTGCCCACCTGGGTTCCACCCCGGTAGATCCGATAGCCGGTGACGCCGACGTTGTCGGTCGAGGCGGTCCACGTCAGGTTGATCTGCGAGCTGGACACCGCGGTCGCGGTCAGCCCGGCGGGCTTGGACGGCTTCGTGGTGTCCGGCGCCGTCACGGTCACCGTCGTGGTGGCCGACACCGTCCCCTGGCTGTTGGTGGCGGTCAGGGTGTAGGTGGTCGTCTGGGTCGGGCTGACCGCCTTCGAGGTCAGGCCACTCACGTCCCCGACGCCGTTGTCGATGGTGAGCGTCGGTGTGGGGCTTCCGGTGACCGCCCACGAGAGCGTGGACGGGTTACCCGACGGAATCGACGCGGGTGAGGCCGTCAGCGACGTGATCTTCGGGGCGGCGGGCACCTGGGCGGTGGCCGGCACGACCTCGAAGTAGATGTGGGTCATCTGTGCACCGGACGTCGGCGACGTCGTGGACATCGTGACCGACGTCCCCGGGGTCGCCGTGGTGGCGTTCTGCTTGATGAGCGCGAAGGTGTCCTCGCCGGACACGTTGTAGGAGGCCTGCACCGTCTCGGCGGTCGGCACCTGCGGCACGCCCCTCTGCGCCCAGTCCCCGGTGGTGAGCCAGCCCCAGGAGCCGGCTGCCGTCGAGGTGTAGGTGTCGCTGATCACCCCGGTCGCGCCGCGGCCTCCGCCAGAGGCTCCGATGGGCGCGGCTGTGTTCGCGCCGGTGAAGACGAGCACCGAGAGCATCCCGTAGTCGCCGCTGCTCCCGCCGATCGTGGCAGTGACCGTCATCGCGCGGGAGGTCGTGACCGGCGCCCAGTAGAGCTTGGCGTAGACGTCATTCGTGGTGTTGCCCTTGACCTGCGCCTGCGTGTACGTCAGATGAGAACTGAGGTTGTCACCGACCGAGATCGACTTGACGGTGCCGTTCCCGTTCGACTGGGCCGAGATCACCAGTACCGAGCCCGCCGGCGGTGTGAAGCTGGCCGTGGTCAGCGTGGTGCCCGCCTTCTTGACGACCGCGGGGCTCGACGCATCCAGGGCCAGCCCGGCAGCCGCAGCGGGCTGGGGCGGTGTGGCGACCAGCCCCACCAACGCCAGCACGGCGCTCACGACGAACAAGTACAAGACGCGTGCGTGAGGCTTCATCGGTTCCCCCCCGGAACTCGCTTGGCGGCTTCCATGGTGCAGAGCCACCCGCCAAGCGGAAGATACCGCGGGTAGCGATTCTCCGGGTCTGGTTTGGCGTATTGACCAGTTCCGCGAGCGACGTCGCCTGGTCAATCTCGGCTGGGCTGGTGGCTCACGAGCTCCCGATGTCAGCCGTCCCGACGGATGACCTGTTCGTCCTCGCGTGGCAACGCGGGCAATGGGTACTGCATGGCGGCAGTGTCTGTCACCGCGCTGGTCGGGCTTCCAAGGCGCCAGCCACGCGCCGTACGCGCACCCCTCCGGGCAAGTCCACTCCCCGCTGACCGTGCCAGTGGGTGACCAGCGCCTCGACTGCGTACAGGTGACCGGCGGACAGGTCCCCGAGGCCGTGCTCCAGCCTGAGCCAGCGGCCGATCACCCGGCGGCGAAGCGCCACCGGCAACCCCTCCAGCACGCCACATTCCAGGCGGGCCGTCCCCGGGTCCGCCTCCGCGGCCAGCAGGTCGAGCAGATCGGCGTCGTCGCGGGCGAGCGCAGCGGTCCGGGCCAACGCCTCAGCGATCCCGGGGCCGAGCTCAGCCTCCAGCGTCGGCAGCACGGTCTGCCGCACCCGTACGCGCGCGAAGGACGGATCGCTGTTGTGTGGATCGCGCCACGGAGCCAGGTCGTTCTCACGGCAGGCCTGCTCGATGACGGAACGGGGCACCCCGAGCAGGGGCCGCAGCCGGCGTCCGCCGGGTCCGGAGCGGGTGGCCATCCCGGCCAGTGACCGGGTCCCCGATCCGCGGGCCAGTCCCAGCAGCACCGTCTCGGCCTGGTCGTCGCGGGTGTGGCCGAGCAGGACCGTGGCCCGCCGGGACGCCGCCACCTCGTCGAGCGCCCGATAGCGCGCGGTCCGGGCATCGGCCTCGGGTCCCGCGCCGGTGGCGGCGACCGTTGACCGTACGGACCGTCACGTCGGTGTAGCCGACGGTCGTCAACATCGCGGCGGCGGCAACAGCCTGATCGCCCGACGACGGCTGCAGGCCGTGGTCGACGACCGCGGCGGCGATCGGTAGCCGACGACGGCGGCCGACGTGCACCACTGCCTGGGCCAGGGCCAGGGAGTCGGGACCACCGGAGCACGCCACCAGCAGGCAGCGGTCCTCGACGACCAGCGCCGCCTCGACGGCCTGGACCAGGGTCAGCGTCGCGGGACCGAGCGCACGCCGAGCCATCAGCTGGAGCGTTGCTCAGTCGGTGCTCGGGGCGGGCTCGTCCGCATCGGTCACGTCGCCGTCGGCGTCGTGTCCGTCGGTGACTTCCGGGTGCGTGGTGTGGGAGTCCATCCGGTCCAGCCAGATCTGCGGATCGGCGATCTCGGCCTTGGTCGGCAGCGTCTCCGGCGAGGTCCAGACCCGGTTGAGGCCGTCCATCCCGACGGCGGCGATGACGGCCTTGCAGAACGCTGCACCGTCGCGGTACTGCCGCATCTTGGCGTCCAGGCCCAGCAGCTTGCGGATGATCTTGTCGAAGCCCTGACCCTGGCGGCGGACGTTGAACCGGCGGCGGATCTCGACGATGCTGCCGATCACGTCCGGACCGACCCCGTCCATGACGACATCGGCGTGGCCCTCGAGCAGCGACATCACCGCGGTGATGCGGTCGACGATCTCCCGCTGGGCCGGGGTCTGCACGAGATCGACGATCGACAGCTCACCGTCTCCGCGGGCCGCCTCGGAGATCCGCTTGACCGCCTCGCGCAGCATGCCGGCGAGCGCCGCCCCGTCGACGTCGGCGGTGGCGACGACCTCGCCGATCTGGGTGTTCAGGTAGCCACGCAGCCACGGCACGGCGGTGAACTGGACCCGGTGGGTCTCCTCGTGCAGGCAGACCCAGAGCCGGAAGTCACCCGGCACGAGCTCGAGCTCGCGCTCCACCGCGACGATGTTGGGGGCGACGAGCAGCAGTCGGCCACCGGGAGGCAGCTCCCCCGTCTCGGTGTCCGCGACCCCGTCGACGCCGGGGTAGAACGGGTCGAACTGGCCGAGCACCTTGGGCGCCAGGTAGCTGAGCAGCGCGCCGACCTCGACCCCGGTGATCCGGGCGCCGATGCTGACCAGCGCCGGGTTCGAGTTCTTCATCCGGTCGGAGGTCTTGGCGTTCAACGGAGCGAGCACCTGCCGGAACCCGTCGATGTTGGCCTCGATCCAGCGCGGACGGTCCACCACCAGCACCGGCGCCGTACCGCTCGCGGCGGTCAGGCCGGTGACCTGCCGTACGTAGGCCTCAGCCCGTACGGCACACCGGCGAAGGTCGGCGACGGCCTCGGCTGCCCCCTCGCGGGAGATGTCGGGACCGGGCTTGACCAGCCGGCTGGCCGTGCTGAGGGCTACGGTCCAGTCGACCATGGACGACGAAGGCATGGGCGGAGCCTATGCGCAGACCGGGACAGCAGGTCGATCGGTGGTGAACCGGAGGGTCGGCCCGGGGTCAGCCCTGGCAGCCGCAGCCGGCCACCGTGGCCGCCACCTTGTCCAGCCAGGACTTGGCGGCGAACTCTCCGGTCGCCCCGTTGGTGATGAACGCGTACGCGATCAGAGTGCCGTCGGTGGTCCGGACGAAACCGGCCAGCGAGTAGACCTGCCTCAGCGTGCCGGTCTTGCCCCGCACCATCCCGCGGGCCGCCACCGTGTCCTCGGTGAAGAAACGGTGCTTGAGACTGCCCTCCACCCCGGCCACCGGGAGCCCGGTGATCAGGCCCCGGAGCTGCGGGTGCGACTTCCCGGCCGCGAGCCGGAGCAGCCGGGACAGGGTGTCGGCGCCGACCCGGTTGTCGCGGGAGAGTCCACTGCCGTCCTGGACGACCGTGTCCTCGTGCCACGCCTTGAGCTTGGTGAGGGTCTGCCTCATCTGCCGGCGGGCCTGACTGATCGAGCCGGTCCGACCACCGGCCACCGCGACCTGGCGGAACAGCACCTCGGCGCCGTCGTTGTCGCTGGTCATCAGCACCTGCTCGACGATCCGCTCCAGCGGCATCGAAGAGACGGCGGCGATCCGCGGGTCGCCCTTCTCGGCGTCGGCCTTGGCGATGTCGGTGACCTTGATGCCCTGCTTGCGGAGGGCGGCGGCGAACGCCTTGGCGGCCTGCCCGGCCGGATCGCTCGTCCGCGGTCCCGGGGACCCGCCGGCGAGCCGGCCCTCGTCGACCCACAGGGCCGACGTCGGGGTGACCTGGTCGCCGTACCCGCTCGGCCAGGTCGGGTTCCAGGCCGGACCGGTGAACAGGCTCGCGTCGTACCCCAGGGTGACCGAGGTGCGCTTCGCCTTCTTCAGAGCGACGGCGGTCTTCTTGGCCAGATCGGCGACCGAGGCCCGGGCCGGGTAGGTGGACGACGTCGTCTTGCTGGCCAGGTACGGGTCGCCGCCGCCGACCAGGATGATCTGCTTCTTTCCGGACTGGACCACCGACGTGGTGAAGCGGTGCTCGGGGCCGAGCAGTGAGAGCACGGCCGAGGAGGTGAGCAGCTTGTTGACCGAGGCGGGGATCTCGGCGGCGCCGGCCCGGTGGTTGAACAGAGACCTGCCGGTGCCGACGTCGACGACCGAACCCGAGTAGACCCCGCCGACGCCCGCCCGGCTGACCGCCCGGATGCGTCCGGCGACGGTGTCGGCGTCCGGCTTGTCCCCTGGTGGGGCGGCCAGCAGGACGGTGCGGGGCAGCTCCGTCGCACCGCCGGACGGTGTGGTGTTGCTGACACTCGGTGAGGCGGTCGGCGGGTTCGCCGAGGTCCGCGGCCGGCTCGGTTCGGCGACGTGGTCGAGGGCGCGGCCGGCGACCCCGACACCGCATTTTCCCTGGTCACAGACGAATGTCCGGTCAGACCGCCGCCGAAAGTGCCGCTGATCAGGCCCAAGGCCAGCGCGGAGACGACGAGCAGGGCCGCAACAGCAACAGCCAGCCGCTTCAGACTCACGTTCGCCCGCACCTCTCGTACCCGTTAGGCTCCACGAGGCAGCCATCCACCGACCCCGTGGCACCGTGACGGTGCGCCGAGACGACCGGGGTACGACCATCCTAAGGAGCCTCGATGACGTCGCCGAACACTGAAGCGAACCCGCGCGAGTTGAGCGGTCTGACCTTCGACGTGACCGTCGAGATCGCCAAGGGCGGCAAGAACAAGTACGAGGTCGACCACCACAGCGGTCGGATCCGCTTGGACCGGACGCTGTTCACCGCGACCGCCTACCCGGCCGACTACGGCTTCATCGAGGGCACCCTCGGTCAGGACGGCGACCCGCTGGACGCCCTGGTGCTCGTCTCGGAGCCCACCTTTCCCGGCTGTCTGATCGAGTGCCGTGCCATCGGCATGTTCCGGATGCGCGACGAGGCCGGCGGCGACGACAAGGTGCTGTGCGTGCCGGCGTCAGACGTCCGCCGCGACCACCTGCGCGACCTCGAGAACGTGCGGGAGTACCTGCTGCTGGAGATCGAGCACTTCTTCACCGTCTACAAGGACCTCGAGCCCGGCAAGTCGGTCGAGGGTGCCACCTGGACCGGGGCCGAAGAGGCCGAGGTCGAGGTCCGGGCCAGCTTCGAGCGCGCCAAGGAGAACCACTTCTGATGGCCAACTTCTGACGGTGAGCTGAGCCGACCGAGGGTTGGCTCGGTCGCGGGATCGGCGAGGATGCCGCGATCCCGAGAGCTATCTGAGATCCGACGTACGAGGAGCCACCATGCCTCCTACTATTCCGACATGAGCACCCGGGAATCGCGACCCGACGCACTGGTCATCGGTGCGCCCAAGGCCGGCACCAGTGCCCTGCACGCCGCTCTCGCCCGTCACCAGCAGGTGTACGCCTCGGCGGTCAAGGAGCCCAAGTACTACCTGTGCGGGGACGCTCCCCCACCGGCGTACTGCGGGCCGGGTGACGCGCACAGCCAGCAGGAGTGGGTCTGGCGGCGAGCCGACTACCTGTCGCTGTTCGACCCGGCGCCGGCGGAGACCGTACGGCTGGAGAGCACGCCCTTCTATCTGTATCTGCCCGACGCCCGGCGGCGGATCGCCGAGGACCTGCCCGAGGCGCGCCTGGTGGCGATCATCCGGGACCCGGTGGACCGGGCGTACTCGAACTGGATGCACCTGTGGGTCGACGGCCTCGAGCCGGCGTCCGACTTCTGTGAGGCGTGGCGAGCGGAGGAGGCGCGCATCGACGCCGGCTGGGCGCCGTTCTGGCACTACCAGCGGATGGGCCGGTACGGCGAGCAGCTGGCCGACCTGTTCACCCGGGTCGACCGGGATCGGGTGCTGGTGCTCCGCTACCGCGAGCTGGTGTCCGAGCCCGCCCGGACCCTGGACCGGGTCTCCACCTTCCTCGGGATCGAGACGGGCCAGGTCGGGGTCGTGCCTCCGGACAACTCGCGGCCCTTCGTCGAGCCGGGCCTGAAGGCCGCCGTGCTCGGCCGGGTGGTGCGCGCCGGGGCTGTCCTCGGGTCGCACGTGCGGCCGGAGATCTGGCGCGAGGCGGTCAAGCCCTTCTACCGCGCGCTGCAGTACGGCGGACCCGAGCGGCGGCCGAAGCTGGCGCCGGAGGTGCGGGCCGAGCTGGTCAAGGAGTGCCTGGACGACATCGGGCTCCTCGAAGAGGTCCTGCAGGAGTCCTTCGACGACTGGCGGTCGAGTGCGGGGCGCGGGTCGTTCAAGGAGCGCACCACGAGCTGAGCGCGCCACCGTGGCCGGATCGTTGTGGGAACCTGCCACAAACGACGCGGTGACGACCTACATTCGTGTAGTCGTCGAGGGAATGGGTGTGTGATGCGGGTTCGGGTCAGTACGGGCGCTGGCGGCTGGGGTCGCCGTGATCTTGCTGGGAGGTGCTGGCTGCCTGCAGCGACGACACTGCGGTGCCGCGTGCCGGAGTCGTCCTACACCCGCCCGTCCGCGACGCCAGAAGTCCAGCCGAGTCCGACGACTCGCGACGCCACCCGCACCTGCTCGCAACGACCTCGCCAGACTTCCGCTGAAGCGAGCCCTCAACGCCGGATCCATCACAGTGAACGTCGAGTACACCACCCGACTGGCCCGTCGAAGGACTGGAGAGCGCGAAGCAGCCAAGCCGCTGCACGTCAGTGCTCACGGCGGTCGAACAAGCGGAAGAAGGGTCAGAAGATCTACTTGACGCAAGGTGACCATGACCGTCACCGCGTACGACGATGCCGGTCAGGTGGAGGACTCGCGTTCGGTCAGCGACACGGCGAACATCAGCCCGGGCTTCATCGTGACCTTTCCGAACACCTACAACCAGACCTTCAGCTATCCCGCCGTCGACACGTCGTCGATCTGGATCACCATCGAATCTAACCTACGAACTGGTGCTTGAGGTCGACAAGACCAAGCAGGGCACGCGACTTCGCCAAGCAGGTGGCCACCGACACGATCATCGTGCCCCTCGCGGACTGAGACCTGGAATCACACGGTCCAAGGAGCTGACCGACCGTCATCAGATCGTGCGAACCGTCCGCTCGCGCTGCCTCGAAATAGAAGCGCGTCGTCCCGTCAGGAAGCGGAACCACGCTGACGTAGCGGAAGGCGCCGTCGCCCTCGGGCGAGACCAGCGACAGGCCCGTCCCGACCGGCACAAGATGTCCAGTCATGCTCCTCGGCGATCCCCGTCGTCTCGAACCAGTTGGCCTCTGCGGTCGGCACGTCCGTCGTAGAGCACCGTCAGCGGGTCGCGCAGTCAGAACTGCTGTCACCCTTGTTCCTCGCGCGTCCCACGTGCCCGGCGTCGGACGCAGCACGTCACCGCGGACCGTCCACACCAGTCCGTCGGCGCTCGTTGCGTACGCCGTCCACATGCGATCCTCGGCGCCTGGGAGGTCGAGCGGGTGACAACAGACCCACATCTGCCACGTCCCGCCGTCGTCGACCGTGATCACCGGATCCTTCACGGCGATGACGTCGTCACCGGGAAGCACGACCGTCCGCGCTCCCGACACGAGCTCAGCGGGCGAGTCCGCGTCGATTGCCTCGATCCACCAGTGCTTCGATGCGGGGGTGGCGCAGCTGACGTAGAGGCGCCACCCGCCGGCCGGCCGCGGTACGAGGACCGGCCGCTCGAACGAATCGGCGCCGAACAGCTCCCGGTGGATCTCACACACTGTCTCGAAGCTCACCCCGTCGTCAGAGCGCGCAACCACCACGCTCACCCCGCGGCCGGCCATGATCGGTCGCCGCACCCGGTAGGTGAGCCAGAAGACGCCCTCGTGCAACACCGCGCTCGCACCACCCGACCCAGTTCCCGGCACCGATGTCCGGAGCCGGGACCACGACCGTGGCGTCCTCGGAAGCGCGGCAGGGCGAGATCGACGGTGGTTACCACGATCGCACCCTAAGTGACGCAGGGCTTGCGGAAGTGGCGTGTCCGTCCACCAAGCAAGTAGGGAATGTCGGATTCATGTTGCCACGAGTCCCGAGCGCTCGGGTCGACGCGTCGTACCGATCCCGAGACAACGTGGGGAGGCACCACGGCAGAGCGAGCTCGTCCAACGCGCACCGCGTGCCCGCCGGACGTGGAAGTACGTACCGCCTCGATCGCTCGCGCCCCGGCAGCGTCCACCAACTGGACAATTCGAAAGTGATCTTCCTCATGCCGGGGACTGAACCCACGCGTAGAGAACCTCTGCGGGGCGAAAGAAACATGGTCACGATTTCGTAACACGTTCAGGTGCGTCGGTCCGTCACGCTACGCTCCCATCACTTGGCTGATTCGGGGGCGTATCAAGCCAGAGGGATCGAAGCTCTAGCACTTGCATGAGCGGACGACCTTCTCGTCCCTGCTCATCCAAGGATATTCAGCCTGTCGGGGGGCGACAGGTGCGATCTCGGGGGAGACGTGGGGATGGCAAGACGTAAGGGTGGTTTGCTCGCGCCTGCAAACGGTGCACAGCTCGATGAGCTGGAGGCACGTTTTGCGGCATCGCCAGGATTCGACGTGATCGCGATCCCGCGGACCGTCCAAGGTTTCGATCTACCGTCCGACCCGACACCGACACTTCCGACCTTCCCGCTGCGGCCGTCGCGGTCCACCTCGGGCCCGTCGTCGCCGGCGTCACCGAATCCTCGCCCGGTCGGCCCGGTCCCGCGCGTTCGCTTCAGCGCCTGGAGCGGACGGTACGTCGCCATGCTCGCCGCCGCCGATATAGCGATCGGCGCTCTTGCCGCGACCATCCCGACCCAGTTCAGCAACAGCCTCGGCCACCAGCTGACGGCGATCGCCATGCTGGCCCTGATCGGTGCGGTCGTGTGGCCGCTGGCCATCGGCCTCGCTCGTGGCTACGTCAAGAGCCGCGTTGGTGTCGGATCGGACGAGTTGCGTGCTGTTCTTCGTGCTGGCATAGGTGTGGTTGTCGCCGGCGCTTTCCCCGCGGGGTTGCTGGGCCAGCAGACCCTGCTGACCCTCGTCGTGGTCGGCGTCCCATTCGCGGTGCTGCTCAGCACAGCCACTCGGTTCGCCGCGCGGAAGGTGCTACATCACCGTCAGGGCAAGGGTCTGAGCGTTCGCCACGTCGTGGTGGTCGGTTCCGCTGCCGCTGCTCGCGAGCTGCGCGAGCGGCTCGACAACGAGAGCCAATGCGGCATGAAGGTGGTTGGAGCGTGCCTGCCAGCGCACGAGATCGGCGACGTGATCGACCTGGGGATGCCGATCCTCGGCAACCTCTCCGAGGTCGGAGAGGTCGTCAAGGCCATGGACTGCGACGCCGTCGCCGTCACGAGTGACGACTCCACCCGCTACAACTACCTGCGCAAGCTGGCCTGGTCCCTCGAGGGCACGGGTGTCGAGATGCTGGTCGATCCAGGTCTCGTCGAGGTCGCCGGCCCGCGGATGCACATCCGCCCACTGATGGGCGCGCCCCTGCTGCACATCGAGGAGCCCCACTTCAGCGGTTGGCGCAAGGTGATCAAGCGCGGCAGCGATGTAGTTCTGACCTCGCTGGGGCTGCTGGCAATCTCGCCCGTCCTGCTGGTGATCGCCACCCTGATCAAGCTGCAGGACGGCGGCCCGATCCTCTTCAAGCAGAAGCGGGTCGGCCGCGGCGGCGAAGAGTTCTGGATGTACAAGTTCCGCTCGATGGTCATCGACGCCGAGGCTCGCAAGGCAGCGCTGATGATCAAGAACGAGGGCAAGGGTGGGCTATTCAAGCTCACCGAAGACCCGCGCATCACCCCGCTGGGCAAGTTCCTGCGGGACTTCTCGTTGGACGAGCTCCCCCAGCTCTTCAACGTGCTGAACGGCACCATGTCGCTCGTGGGACCCCGACCACATCTCGCGCATGAGTTGGCTCAGATGCCGTCCGAGGCCAGCCGGAGGGCTCTGGTGACCCCCGGGCTCACCGGTCTCTGGCAGGTCAGCGGCCGCTCTGACCTCGAGGGCGACGACGCCGTCCGGCTCGACCTCCGGTACGTCGAGAACTGGACCTTCACCCTCGACATGCTCATCTTGTGGAAGACCGCCTCCGCCGTTCTGGCGAAGCGCGGCGCGCGGTAAGGGACACGATCTACATGCAGGTACGTCATCCGGTTGCCGGGTCCATCGCCGTCAGCACCGGACGGCAAGGGTTGATCCTTGCAGTCTTCCTCGCGCTGGTCGCCGCGATCCTTGTTGTGAATCCGCCCCAGCAGGCCCAGGCGGCCTGCGCGGGCAACGCCATCGTGTGCGAGAACGAGCTGCCGGGAACACCTGCCAGCGAGTGGGACGTCGAGGGTGCTGGCGACCCGACCATCCAGGGCTTCGGCACGCAGATCAGCGTGAACGCAGGCTCCCAGATTCAGTTCAAGGTCGACACCACAGCCAGCGCCTTCTCCATCAAGATCTATCGTCTCGGCTACTACCAGGGCGATGGTGCGCGTCTGATGGACACGATTCCCGCGTCACAGACCGTGGCCAAGAAGCAGGTGGCGTGCGCGACAGATCCGGAGACTGAGATCTACGACTGTGGCATCTGGTCGGTGTCCGCATCGTGGAACGTGCCGGCCGCGGCAGTCTCGGGTGTCTACATCGCCCGGCTCATCCGCTCCGATACGGGCGGCGACTCACACATTCCGTTCATCGTACGCAACGATGGCAACACGTCACAGGTGCTGTTCCAGACCTCCGACACCACGTGGCAGGCCTACAACCCGTACGGCGGCTCCGACTTCTACGTCGGCGGTGACAACGGTCGCTCGTACAAGGTGAGCTACAACCGGCCGTTCACCACCCGGGGCAACGATCACGGTCGCGACTACCTGTTCGCCAACGAGTACCCGATGATCAGGTTCCTGGAGCAGAACGGGTACGACGTGTCCTACGTGTCGGGCCTCGACACGAGCGTTCGACCCCAACCTGATCAAGAAGCACAAGGCGTTCCTGTCGGTGGGGCACGACGAGTACTGGTCGAAAGACCAACGCGCCAACGTCACCGCCGCCCGCGACGCTGGGGTGAATCTCGCGTTCTTCGGCGGCAACGACGTGTACTGGAAGACCCGGTGGGAGCCGTCGCAGGACGGAACCAGCACGGCGAACCGCACCCTGGTCTGCTTCAAGGACACCTGGGCCGACACCAAGATCGACACAGCGGCCGATGGCCCGACTCCGACCTGGCGTGATCCCCGGTTCGGTGATCTCGGCTTCGGTCCGGAGAACTCACTGATCGGCACCCAGTACCAGGCCAACTCGGTGGACCTCGCCATCAAGGTGAGCGCCGAGGAGGGCAAGCTGCGGCTCTGGCGCAACACGAGCCTGACCTCCCTGACCAACGGTGACCAGGCGACGCTGGCTGCCCACACGGTGGGCTACGAGTCGAACGAGGACGTCGACAACGGGAGTCGCCCCGCAGGTCTCATCCGCCTGTCGACGACAACCGGGCCGACCCCGGAGTACCTCACCGACTTCGGCGGTCGCAGCAGCGTCGTGGCCGGCACGACTACCCATCACCTCACGATGTATCGCGCGACCAGCGGCGCGCTCGTCTTCTCCGCCGGGACCATCCAATGGGCCTGGGGTCTCGACAGCAACCACGACGCCGCGGACGCGCAGCCGGCGGACCAGCGCATGCGTCAAGCTACGGCGAACCTGCTGGCGGACATGAGCGCCCTGCCGACGGCCCTGGCCAGCGGACTGGTCATGCCGACGAAGTCGACAGACACAACGGCACCCACCTCGACGATCACCCAGCCGGCCGCCAGCTCCAGCATCGCGGCGGGCGACCTGGTCACGGTCAAGGGCACAGCCAACGACGTGGGCGGCCGGGTCGCCGGCATCGAGGTCTCGGTCGACGGCGGCGCGACGTTCCACCCTGCCGACGGCATCAGCCCGTTCAGCTATACCGGCGTGGTGTCAGGTACCGGACCCGAGGCCATCCAGGTGCGCGCAACCGACGACTCGGCGAACATGCAGGCGCCGACGAAGCTCGCCGTGACGACGACCTGCCCGTGCTCGATCTTCGGCGCGCTTCAACCGAAGAACCCCTCCACCGACGACACCTCTGCGGTGACCCTGGGCACCAAGTTCACCGTCGCGGCAGACGGGTTCATCACAGGCATCCGCTTCTACAAGGGGACGGGCAACACAGGCGCGCACGTCGGCAAGCTCTACTCGTCCTCTGGCACCGAACTGGCCAGCGCGAACTTCACGAATGAGACCTCGACGGGCTGGCAGAGCGTCAACTTCTCCAGCGCCGTGCCTGTGGTCAAGGACGAGACCTACGTTGCGGCCTACAAGGCTCCGAATGGCCACTACGCCGCCGACAGCAACTTCTTCTCCTACCGTGGGTACAACTCTGGCCGAATGGCCGCCGTGGGCGGTTCCGTGCCGAACGGTGTCTTCGGCAACGCCGACGAGTTCCCGACGCGGGACTACAAGCAGACCAACTACTACGTCGACGCCGTCTACAACACGGTCGACACCACGCCACTGACGGTGACCAAGGTGACGCCCGATCCGGGTGCTGCATCGGTCTCCGCTGGGACGAAGCTGACTGCGACCTTCTCCCGGTCGATCGACCCCTCGAGCCTCTCGTTCAACCTGCTCGACGGCGACAACCAGGTCGTCACCGGAACCAAGACCACGACCTCGACCTCGGCGACGTTCACGCCGGTGCAGAACCTCGCTCCGTCGACGACCTACACCGCGACCGTGACCGTCACCGCGGCCAATGGCGTCAGCATGGCCGCGCCCAACCAGTGGTCGTTCACCACGGGCCGGCCGCCCAGCGATCCCGGTGTCTGCCCGTGCAGCGTCTTCGACGACCAGGACCAGCCGACCGGCGCCCCCATCGACGACGGCTCTGACCTCCGCCTGGGTATGGCGTTCCGGGCCGACACCGCCGGGATGGTCACCGGAGTTCGCTTCTTCAAGGCTCCGGGAAGCGCGACTCCACACGACGTCTACCTCTATTCCAGTGTCGGCGCGGAGATCGCAAAGGCGACGTCAGTAACGGAAGCATCATCAGGCTGGCAGGAAGTCACGTTCGCTGCACCGGTGGCCATAGACGCCAACACCACCTACATCGCCGGCTACCGGGCCTCGGACGGAAAGTACTACGGCAGCTCAGGCGGGTTGGGCAGCGTGATCGATGCCTCACCGTTGCACACGGTGTCCACGGGTGGCCGCTACGTCTACGGCTCCGGAGCGATCACCAACACCTCGGGTGCCAACTACTTCGTCGACCCGGTCTTCGTCTACTCGGCGGCCAGCGCTCCGCAGGTCGTCAAGATCTCACCCGGAGACAATGCGAAGTCCGTACCCGTCACCGCTCAGCTCACGGTCACCTTCGACGGCCAGATCAAGTCGAACACGGCCAAGGTCACGGTGAAGCGGGTCAGCGACGGGCAGGTCGTCCCGGGCAACGCCGGCACCGAGACCGGAGGCTCAACCGTCTCGTTCACTCCGACTTCTCCGCTCGCTCCGTCGACTGAGTACTTGGTCACCGTGAGTGGGGCGCAGGGCGTCAGTGGTGTGGCGATGACCTCGAACTTCGTGTCGAAGTTCACGACCTCCGGCCCGGAAGCATGCCCCTGTTCGCTGATGGAGACCACGACAACGCCGGTGGTCTCGAATTCTCAAGACGTCGATGCCGTCACGCTCGGTCTTCGGTTCACCTCGTCCGCCGACGGGAAGATCAAGGGTTTGCGCTACTACCGGGACGCCGCGAACACCGGCACCCACACCGGGAAGCTGTGGAAGGCGGACGGCACCGAGCTGGCGTCGCTGACCTTCGACGACTCCGGCACCGGATGGCAGTCGGCCACCTTCTCCAGCCCGATCTCGATCACGGCCGGGACGACGTACGTGGCGAGCTACTACGCCCCCAACGGTCACTACTCGGCCAATGTCGGCGGCTTCGCCGACACGATGGTCAACACGCCCCTGAGCTCGGCCGGAAGCGGTGGCTACTACCTGTACGGGAATGGGTTCCCGGACCGGTCGTACCTCGGCACCAACTACTACGTCGACGTCATGTACGTCCCGCAGGATGACGGCTCTCCCACCGTGACGGACGTGACACCGAACGAAAACGCGACATCCGTCGGCATCGGCAGCAAGCCCAGCGCGACGTTCGCCGATGACATCACGGCCGGCACGCTGACCTTCGCTGTCTCTACTGACGCCGGACAGCTGGTCACAGGTGCCACCACCTATGACGCGACGTCCAAGACGGCGACCTTCACTCCAGAGGGATCACTCGCCTCGTCGACGAAGTACACGGCAACGGTGTCTGCGAGCAGCGCCGCCGGCGCGGCGATGACGGCGCCCAAGTCGTGGTCGTTCACGACCGCATCGGCCGAGCCTCCGGTGGTCACGTCGTTCACGCCCGCTGCAAACAGCACTGAAGCAACGACGACGGCGGTCCCGCAGGCGGTCTTCGCCAAAGCCGTGACGCCGGGCTCCATCGCGTGGTCGGTCAAGGACGCGGGTGGCGCTTCGGTCACCGGCGCCTCGGCCTACGACGCGGCGACCCGGACAGCGACGTTCACCCCGGCGGCAGCCCTGAAGGGGTCGACGAAGTACACCGTCACCGTGAGTGCCACCAGCGATTCCGGCGTCGCCATGACCAGCCCGGCCACATGGTCGTTCACGACCGTCGACACGGCCCCGGTGAGCGTGAGCGCGACGACCCCGGCCGATCAGGCCACCGGTGTCGCGACCAACGGCACCGTCATGGCGACCTTCGACAAGGCGATCACCCAGAGCACGCTCGCCTTCACCGTCAAGAGCTCGGCCGGCGCGACCGTCACGGGTGCGACGACGTACAACGCGACGGACCGGAAGGCGACCTTCACGCCGGCCGCCGCACTCGCCGGATCAACCAGGTACGACGTGAGCGTCACGGCGAGCAGCGCCGGCGGTGTCGCCATGACCTCGCCGAAGGCGTGGAGCTTCACCACCGCTGACAATGCTCCTCCGGCTGTGACCACCAGGACTCCGGCGGCCAATGCCGCGGGAGTGGTGGCGTCCACCAAGGTCACGGCGGTGTTCGACAAGGGGATAACGACGTCGACCCTGGCCATGACCCTCAAGACGACGGCCGGGGCAACAGTGGCCGGTTCGACCACCTACGACGCGGCGACCCGGACGGCCACCTTCACGCCGACGGCGGCACTCACCAGCTCGACCGGTTACACGGCGTCCGTCCAAGCCAGCAGTGCGGCAGGTGTGGCGATGGGAAGCGCGACCACGTGGACCTTCACGACAGCCGCCCAGACGTTCAGCCTGTTCAGCACCACCCAGGCTCCGACAACAGCCAACTCCGCCAACGGCTCTACCCTCCCCTACACCGTGGGGGTCAGGTTCAGCTCGAACCGGGCCGGCAAGGTGACCGCAATCCGGTACTACGCCACCAGCGCCAACACCGGGACGACCGTGTCCCTGTGGAACGCTGCGGGTGGCACCCGCCTGGCCACCGCGACCACGACGGGTAGCGGCACCGGCTGGCGCACCGCTACGTTCGCCACGCCGGTGAACATCACCGCTGGAGCGTCCTACGTCGCCTCCTACTATGCGCCGGCAGGACGATTCCCGCAGACCAGCGGCACGTACTCCAGCGCCGTGACGACCGGTCCGATCACCGTGCCGGCGTCCGGATCTCGCAACCAGCTCAGCGGCAACTCCAACACGTTCCCGACCGTCACCTCGTCGGCCAACTACTGGGTGGACGTCATCGTCTTGATCTAGACGCTGGACGTCCCTACCGTGAAGGCATCCCCCGTTTCGTACGGGTTCAGTAACTCCTAGAAAGAAACTCATGGTCAGATCCATCGCCGTCATCGGCGCGGGCTATTGGGGCCCGAACCTCGTTCGAAACTTTCGCGGCAACCCCGACTGGGACCTGGTCGCGGTCTGCGACCTCGACGAGGTGAGGGCACGTAAGGTCATCGGCTCCCGCTCGACCGTCGAGGTCGAGACCGACGTCGACCGGCTGCTCGCCCGCAGTGACCTGGACGCCGTGGCCATCGCCACCCCAGCGCGCACGCACGCGCCGCTGGCCCTCAAGGCGTTCGCGGCCGGCAAGCACGTGCTGGTGGAGAAGCCGCTGGCCGACACCGCCGAGAAGGCGGCCCAGATGGTCACAGCGGCCCAGGAGGCGGGCAAGGTGCTGATGATCGACCACACCTTCTGCTACACCGGCGCCGTCTCCTACATCCGGGACGCAATCGCCAGCGGCCTGCTCGGCGACATCCTCTACGTCGACTCGGTGCGCATCAACCTCGGGCTGGTCCAGCCCGACGTCGATGTGTTCTGGGACCTCGCGCCGCACGACCTGTCGATCCTCGACTTCATCCTTCCCGGCGGGCTGGACCCTGAGTCGGTGTCGGCCAGCGGTGCGGATCCGCTCGGTGCGGGAAAGGCGTGTGTCGGCTACCTGACGATGCCGCTCTCGACCGGTGGCATCGCCCACGTGAACGTCAACTGGCTCTCCCCCACCAAGATCCGTTCCTTCGTGGTCGGTGGCAGCCAGCGGACCCTGGTTTGGGACGACCTCAACCCGCAGCAGCGGATCTCGATCCACGATCGAGGTGTCGACCTGGCCAACCAGGGCGTCGACAACGCCGAGCGTCAGCAGATGACTGTCTCCTACCGGATGGGCGACATCACCGTTCCGGCCCTGGCCGAGAAGGAGGCTCTGTCCTCCATGGCGACCGAGTTCGCGGCCGCGATCAATGAGGGCCGCGCACCCCGCACCGACGGGGTCGCCGGTCTACGTGTCCTCTCTGTGCTGGAAGCGGTCAGCTCCAGCTTGTCCACCGGAACCAGTGTCCGACCCCGTTTGGCTGTCGAGGAGTACGTCTGATGAGCAAACCCACCCCCACGTTCGACGGGGCAACTGTCTTGGTCACCGGCGGCGCCGGGACCATCGGATCCACCATCGTCGACCAGCTGCTAGAGGCCGGCGTCGGTGAGGTCCGCATCCTCGACAACCTCGTCCGTGGCCGCCGCGAGAACCTGCGCGACGTTCTCGACGACCCCCGGCTGACGCTGACCGTCGGCGACCTCCGCGACGTCGACCTGGTCCACGACCTGACCAAGGGCACCGACCTGGTCTTCCACCAGGCCGCCATCCGCATCACCCAGTGCGCCGAGGAGCCCCGACTCGCGCTCGAGGTCCTGGTCGACGGCACCTTCAACGTCATCGAGGCCGCTGCCCAGCACAAGGTGACCAAGCTCGTCGCCGCATCGTCCGCCTCGGTCTACGGTCTGGCCGAGCAGTTCCCGACGACCGAGCACCACCACCCGTACGACAACGACACCTTCTACGGTGCGGCGAAGTCGTTCAACGAGGGGATGCTCCGCAGCTTCCGGGCCATGTCCGGGCTGGACTACGTCGCTCTGCGCTATTTCAACGTCTACGGCCCGCGGATGGACATCTACGGGCTCTACACCGAGGTCCTGATCCGCTGGATGGAGCGGATCACGGCAGGCAAACCGCCACTGATCTTCGGCAACGGCGAGCAGACGATGGACTTCGTCTACACCACGGACATCGCTCGGGCGAACCTGCTGGCCGCGACCAGCCCCATCACCGAGGGCGTCTACAACGTGGCTGCCGGGGTGGAGACGTCGCTGAAAGGGCTGGCCCAGGCCCTGCTCGAGGCGATGGACTCCGATCTGGGGGTCGAGCACGGCCCGGACCGTCCGGTCAACGGCGTCACCCGACGTCTGGCGAGCGTCGAAGCCGCCAGCCGCGATCTTGGGTTCACCGCCACAGTCGAGCTCACCGACGGGACTGCGTCAGCTGGTCGACTGGTGGCAGGGTGAGCGCGCCCTCGAAGAGCAGTCAGCGGGTGCGACGGCATGAGCCGGATCAACGTGATGCTCCCCTATCTCGGGGAGCGGGAGGTCGACGCGGTCACCGAGGTCCTCCGCTCCGGCTGGGTCGCCCAGGGACCGCGTGTGGCCGCCTTCGAGTCTGCGTTCGCGACCGCCATGCAGGCCGAACATGCTGTGGCCGTCTCCAACTGCACCACGGCCCTGCACCTCGCGCTCGTGGTGGCCGGGGTCGGTCCCGGCGACGAGGTGGTCATCCCGTCGTTCTCCTTCATCGCGACCGCAACGCCCCGATGTACGTGCGCGACAGCCGGTGTCTGAACGTCGACCCGTCGACCGGGAACGTCACTCCGGAGACCATCGAGCGCCGCACTGACCGACCGCACCCGTGCGGTCATCATCGTGGACCAGGGCGGGGTGCCGGTCGACCTGGACCCGATCCGGGCACTGTGCGACCCGCGCGGCATCACCGTGATCGAAGACGCTGCGTGCGGCTCGGGGTCGACCTACCGGGGTCGCCCGGTCGGCGCTGGCGCCGAGATCGCGGCCTGGTCCTTCCATCCCCGCAAGATCCTCACCACGGGTGAGGGCGGCATGATCACCACCTCGAATCCGGAGTGGGCCGCACGGGCCGGCAGCTGCGCGAGCATGCGATGAACGTGTCCGCCGCCGATCGCCCACGCCAGCGTGCTGGCCCCGCTGAGTCATACGGCGAGGTCGGTTACAACTTCCGGATGACCGATCTGCAGGCGGCGGTCGGGATCGTCCAGGGCAAGCGCGACTGCCTGAGATCGTGG
>CAVOJH010000020.1:0-284143 GCA_963696135.1 uncultured Actinomycetota bacterium | reverse complement strand
AGGCGCATCTCGCTCTGGCCGAGGTGGCTCTGCTTGCCGAGCGGCCGGCCGACGTCCGTCCCCACGCCCGGCGGGCCCTGGTCATCCTGCGCCGCCGCGGCAACCTCCGTTGGGCTGCGCGGGCCCGGCTGCTGGAGCTCCGGCGGCGCTGCTGGTCGGTCGGTCCGGGTCGCTGACCGAGCGGTTCCAGGCACTGGCGACCGACTGCCGTGCGGTGGGGCTGGCGGAGGAGGCGCGGGTGGCCGAGATCTTGGCCGGGCGATCCGCTCGCCGGGCCGGGGCAGCCGTGTCCGGTGTACCACCGCGGCCGCGGATCGGCGACCGGCTGGACACGCGACTGCTGTGGTCCCTGACCCGGGCCGAGGCCGATCTCGCTGCTGGCCGGACCGGACAGGCCCGGCGGACCCTGGCCCGTGGGCTGGCCGAGCTGCACCAGCAACGCAGTCGGATGGGCGCGGTCGACCTCCGGTCCGGGGCCGCGGTCCACGGCCGGGCGCTCGCTCGGCTGGGTCTCGAGTCCGCCGTCCAGGACGACCGCCCGGCGGCGATCCTGCACTGGAGCGAGCTGTCCCGGGCGCAGGCTCTGCTGCTGCCGCCGGTCCGTCCCCCGGCCGAGCCCGAGGTCGCGGCGGCTCTGGCCGAGCTGCGCGGTCTCGACGTGAGCATCGCGGAGCGCCAGGACACCCCCGGAACTCGCGGTCTCGCCGACCTGCAGCGTCGACGCAACGCGCTGCGTCAACGGGTGCGTGAGCACAGCTGGTCCGTCGGCGGTGCCACGGGCCGCCGACGTGCTGTCGGGATCGGTGAGGTCCGCGCCGCACTCGGCGACGCCGCCCTGGTGTCCTACCTGGATCTGCCCGGACGGATGGCTGCCCTCGTGGTCACCGGCCGTCGGGCCGAGGTGGTGACGCTGGGTCGCTCGAGCGAGCTCCGGGAGCCGCTCCGGCGGCTCCGCGTCGATCTGGATGTCGCCGCCGGTCGACGATTGCCAGCGGGTCTGGCCGCCGCGATCACTGCCTCCACCGAGCGGGACGGCGCTGCCTTGTCGGCCCGGCTGATCGAACCGATGCTCGGCCTGGTGGGTGACCGGGACCTCGTAGTCGTACCGACCGGTCCCCTGTTCTCGGTGCCCTGGGCCGCGCTGCCGCCCCTGGCCGGGCGTCCGGTCTCCGTGGGGTTGTCGGCGACCAGCTGGCTGTCCGGTCGTGGGAGGACTGCCGAGCTCGTCGAGTCGCTCAGGTCCACCTCGCGCGGGCCGAGCGGGTCGCGGGACGTCCCAGCGAGCGAGGACTCCGACGCGTGGCGGGCCCTGGCTGTGTCCGGTCCGCGGATCGGCCAGGGAGAGCGGGAGGTGGCCGAGGTGGCCGGTCGGCTGGCCACGACGGAGGTGCTCAGCGGGTCCGCAGCGACTGTGGATCGGGTGCTCGGTGGCCTCGCTCGCGTCCGCTTGGCTCATCTCGCCAGCCACGGTCACCACGCCGGGGACAACGCCCTGTTCAGCGGGCTCGAGCTCGCCGACGGGACGCTGATGGGCTACGACATCCAGCGACTACCGTCGGTGCCCGCGCTGGTGGTGCTGTCGGCCTGCGACGTCGGACAGTCCGAGATCGCGCCGGGCGATGAGTCCCTCGGGATGGTGACCGCGTTCGCCGCCGCCGGCTCAGGCGGGGTGGTGGCCGCGGTCTGCCGGGTCGGCGACGAGCTCGCGCCGGCGGTGATGCGCGCCTTCTACGACGGACTGGTGGCCGGCCGCGGTCCGGCCCGCGCCCTGGCTGATGCGGGGACCGCCGCCGGGGTCACCGGGTTCGTCTGCTTCGGTGCGGGCTGAGGGCGCGAGGTGCCCGAACGCTGCCCGGTCGAAGGTGATCCGGGGAAGGGTGCCGGGTCCAGCGCTAGACCAGAACGAGCCTTCGATTGACGAACTCGAGCATCCCCAGATGCGACAGCTCCCTGCCGTACCCAGAGCGCTTCACGCCACCGAAAGGCAGGTCGCCGTTCGATCCCATCCCCCGGTTGACCGCAATCATGCCTGTCTCGAGCCGATCGGCCACCGACCGGGCCCGCTCGCCGTCGCTACCGTAGACGTGGCCGCCGAGCCCGTACGGCGACGAGTTGGCGAGCGCGACCGCTTCGTCGTCGTCCTCGACGCGGTAGACGACGGCCACCGGGCCGAAGAGCTCTTCCCGGTACGCCCGCATCTGCGGTGTCACGCCGGTCAACAGCGTCGGCTCGAAGAAGGCCCCGGTCCGTCGACCCGCCCGTTACCGGTGACGATCCGAGCTCCCTTCGCCACCGCGTCCGCGACCTGATCAGCCAGGCGGTCGGCAGCCCGCCGCGACGACAGCGGACCGAGTCGGGTCGCCGGATCTGTCGGGTCGCCCGGATGCACGGCAGCGAACTGCTCGGCCAGGCCCTCGACCACGTCGTCGTAGAACTCGGCGAGGACGATGATGCGCTTTGCGGCTATGCAGCTCTGACCGGTGTTACCCAGCCGGGCTTCGGTCGCCTCCGTCACGGTGCCCGTCAGCCCTCCCAACGCCTCCAGGTCGAGGACGATGAAAGGGTCGCTACCACCCAGCTCGAGGACGCACTTCTTGAGGTGGCGGCCGGCGAGCTCGGCGACCACGGCACCGGTGCGGTCGCTGCCCGTGAAGGTCACACCCCGGACGGCGTCATGAGCGATGACGCGCTCGACGTCGGCGACGGCGAGGAACACGTTGGTGTAGACCCCGTCCGGGGCCCCGGCATCGTGCCACAGCCTCTCGACCGCGAGCGCCGACTGGGGACAGATCTCCGAGTGCTTCATCAGCACCACGTTCCCGGCGACGAGCTGCGGACCGGCCACGCGGAGAGCCTGGTACAGCGGGAAGTTCCACGGTTCGATGGCCAGCAGGACACCCAGCGGTTCGCTCACCACGGTGGACGCGCCGTACTCGGCGGGAAGCGCCTCCGGCTCGAGGAATCCGGGCCCGTGCTCCGCGTAGTACCGCACGATGCCGGCGACCCACTCCACCTCGCCCAGGCTGTCGGCGATGGGCTTCCCCATCTCCAGCGTCTGCAGGCGAGCCAGCTCATCCGAGCGCTCGAGCATCAGGTCGGCCACCCGACCGACCACCTCGGCCCGCGCGGCGGCTGGTCGTCGCCGCCAGCTCCGGAAGGCGCACTCGGCCGCTTCGATCATTGCCTCGAGCTCGTCACCCCGGTGGTACGGAAAGTCCTGCAGGTGTTCCCCGGTCGCGGGATTCACCGTCGCGTACGGACGTTCGTCGCCGAGCGCCGCCCCGTCCTCACGGTGCTCGACAGACAAAGTCACCGGTGCTCGACAGACAGAGTCATCGCCCATCCCCCTCAGCCCTGCACGATCCTCCTGCCGCTGAGGACCGTCAAGGAGCGGCGGTCGAGGCCCTCAGCCCCCGGAAGGCGGTACGGAGTCGGTCGACGGCGCCTGATCGGTCGTGGCCTCGCCGTCGGCCGCCGCCGCCGCCGCCCGACGATGCCCTTGGCTTCGCACCGTCTGCTGGCAGGTGGCCCACTGGTGCAGCTCGTCGGCCAGGTCGTGCGCCATCTGGGGTGTGAGCCGAGGACCGGCCCCCGACGTGGTGATCTCGAGGGTGTGGTCCTGGCTGACGAGGGTCACCTCGCGCCCGGTCTCGTCCTGCACGACGATCCTGTGGGCGCCGGCGCGATGGACGTGGGTGCTCATTGCCTTCCCCCGATCGGTACGTTCTGCAAGCTGCGCCGGTCGCTGCCGCGACCGCCGCGCGTTCTCCTTCTCCTAGTGGACACTCGACCGGGCTCCCGTGATGCGTTTCCTGACGGGATGGGCGCCTTGTCGCCACATTCTTGGTTGCCGTTCAGCACAGGCTCAGACGTCGGGGCGGAGTAGGGTCAGCCACACCGGTACTCAGTCCTCTAGCCGGCCGCACCCACTCTGGGCGGCCGTCTCCCGACGAGCCGGTCGAACAGGGTGTCCGCCGTCGAGCGGACCGTGGGGAGACACCGTGTCCCGACTCGAAGCGCTGAGCGAGCTGCGCGAAGCACTGGGTTCGCGTCGCGCGGACGAGGCCCTGCAGTGGCTGGTGGACTGGCTGAAGCGCCGCGACGAGGTGCTGGACCAGTTCAAGACCGACAACATCGCCTCGGCGCTGGAGGTGATCTCCGCCGAGTTCGCCCATGAGGCAGCCGAGCAGCCCTCGTCCACCTCGAGCGTCGGGCTCAGCCTGGCGGCCACTGTTCTCGCCGACTCGGCCGACGGCGTACGCGTCGGTGACGAGCTGACCTCCGACACCGTGGAGGGTTCCGCTCACGCGGCGCTGAGCGATGCCGACACGGATGTGACACTCGGGGAATGGAACAACGACCGTTCGGCACCACCGGCCTGACCATCTCGGCTCTCGGTCTGGGTGCGGGCCAGGTCGGCCAGGACTCGGTGACCGAGGACCAGGCTGCCCACCTGCTCAACGGCGCACTCGATGCCGGCGTGACGTTGCTCGACACGGCGCGCGGTTACGGGTTGAGCGAGGAGCGGATCGGCCGACACCTCGCCGGCCGGCGGGACGAGTTCGTGCTGTCCAGCAAGGGCGGCTACGACGTCCCCGGGGCGCAGGACTGGACGGCCAGAGCCGTGACCGCCGGTATCGACCGCGCCCTCCGTGAGACCCGGTCCGAGCGGATCGAGATCTTCCACCTCCACTCATGCCCGGTGGACGAGCTGGAACGCGGCGATCTGCAGGACGCTCTCGACACGGCCGTGACGGCCGGCAAGATCGGCGTCGCGGCCTACAGCGGCGACAACGAGCACCTGGCGTACGCCGTGGACTCGGGCCGCTTCCGCTCGATCGAGGCCAGCGTCAACCTGGCCGATCAGTGGAATCTCCACCACGTCGTCGGTCGGCGCCCCGAGCTCGGGGTGATCGCCAAGCGTCCACTCGCCAACGCCCCTTGGCGGTTCGACGAGCGCCCGGTCGGCGACTACGCCGAGCTGTACTGGGAGCGGTTGCGTGAGCTGGCGCTCGACCCCGCCGGACTGGCCTGGGACGAGCTGGCCCTGCGCTACAGCGCATACGCCCCCGGGGTCCACTCGGCGATCACCGGCACCGCGCGGCTCGAGCACCTGCGGCGGAACATCGAGATCGTCGAGCGCGGGCCTCTGCCGGGAGACGTGCTGGCGCAGATCGATGCCGCGTGGACCCGGGTGGGATCCGACTGGCCCAGCTCGACCTGATCGGCTCGGTCGGCGTACGACGAGACGCCGGGTCGCTCACCCAAGGGGCGCGTGGCCCTCGATCTGCGGCACCGCGCCGACGGGTTCCGCGAGCTCCTCGAGGCTGGGGATCTCGGCGGCGACGTCCTCGGCTTTCAGTGCCTTGGACATCGCCCAGCCGATCCAGCCGAACAGCACGATGAGCACCGAACCCACGGCCACGAAGGCGGCCGGACCCGGCAGCACGGTCAGCTGGAACATCACCCAGCCGACGACCAGCGTGCACGGGATCGTGACCACCCAGGCCAGCACCATCTCACCGACGACCCTGAGATTGACACCCTGACCCGAGGAGACTCCGGAGCCGGTGACCGACGACGCGGCCGCGTGAGTGGTCGAGATCGGGACACCCATGCCGGTGGCACCGAAGATGGCCGTCACCGCGCCGATGTTGGCGGCCAGCCCCGAGCTCGCCCGGAGAGTGGTGATCCGCAACCCCATCGTCTCGATGATCTTCCAGCCGCCCCAGATCGTTCCGCCCGCGATCGCGGAGTACGCGAGCAGCGGGATCCACCAGTCGATCTCCAGGTTGCCGTCGGGCTTCAACGCGATGTAGCCGCCGGCGTACAACGAGGCGGCCATGATGCCCATCGTCTTCTGGGCGTCGTTGGCTCCATGACCGAACGAGACAGCGGCGGCCGACACGAGCTGCAGGCTCTTGAACACCCTCGCATCGGAATGCACCTGCCACCGTCGCTGGAGGCGACCGATCGCGGTCATCGCCAGGAACGCCACGGTGAACGCCAGGGCGGGCGACGCGACGATGGCGATCACCGCGGTGCGAACGACACCCCAGTTGATCGCCGACAGTCCGCCGGCGGCGAGGCCGGCACCCACCAGCCCACCGATGATCGCGTGACTCGACGACGAAGGCATGCCGATGTACCAGGTGACGTAGTTCCAGGTGATCGCCGCGATCAGGGCGGCGAAGACCACCGCCACCCCCTCGGCGTCGTGCTTGACCACCTTGGCCACGGTGTTCGCGACGGCGGTTCCGACGACGAAGAACGCGGCGAAGTTGAAGAACGCCGAGAACCACGGCGCCCAACGAGCTGGCATCGCCCGGGTGGCCACGACCGTCGCCACCGAGTTCGCGGCATCGTGGAAGCCGTTGGTGAAGTCGAACAACAGCGCCAAGACGATGACGCCGACGATGGCGATCAGCAACCAGTCCACGGGAACTCTCTTGTCTGCAGTGACTGATCCCATGATCCGATCCGGTGGCGGGACTGGCGAGAGTCTTTGGTCCCGATCACCCGTTGGGGGTGACAGCGATGACCGCGTCAACAGCATGGGAACGTGAGCCGGCTACCTGAAGGCAGGGTCGGCTCGATCGTGGCGATTCTTGGTGGCTGGAGCGGACCCAACGGCAAGACATCGCACACCAGCTCGTACAGGCCCATGTCCTGGCTCTTCGGTCTGAACACCCCTTGGTCGCGTCGCCGATGCCCGACGACTCTGCGCCTGCGGCCACCCGGACGAGACCTGAGTTAGGTGGAAGTGCCGATGCGGCGACCCCCCGTCCGACCAGATCATGGATGGGCGCCACGATGACCAGGGCGGGTCCGTCGGGCATCGTGGCAACGGCTGGCGTTGCACAGAAGCTGGCGTGGCGGACAACTTCGAAGGAGGGATCGTGTCGCAGGAAGAGACGAACAAGGAACTCGTTCGGCGCTACTTCAACGAGCGGTGGAACGCTCGAAACTATGGGGTGGTGGACGAGCTCAACGGCACTGAGGCCAGCGCTATCGAGGAGCACAAGGCGTTTCTGGCGGAGGTGAATGGTCTGCTCAGCGAGTCACGCCTGACCATCGGTGACATGATCGCTGAGGATGACCGCGTCGCCTTGCACTGGACGTTTGATGCGGTGCTGCGGGAGGGATACAGCGGAGCTGCCGGCTCGCCCGGTGAGCACGTCACCTACTCGGGGCTCGCCATGCTGCGCATTGCGAACGGCAAGATCATGGATGACATTGCGTACAGCGACGGCTTCGGCGAATTGACGAGTTGACAGACCGACGTGGAGCTCGGCTGCCGCCGTCACTATTTCGCCTTGTCAGAGCAATGTTGGTCGAGCATTGCCGCTCGGCAGGATGAGCCTCGCCGCACCCCTCGTTGTTGGTAGGACACGGACCAAAACGGCTGCTCCCGATGATTCCGGGGGGATTGTGGGGGCACGCTCATCGACGTGGCCGCCCGAAGGTGGCAGTGAGGGCTACGAGCCAGAGCAAGTCGCACTACATCGAGCAGTGGCGACGCCCGTTAGCGCTCCCGATGACCTAACATCAACTCGGTGTTGATGGTTCAGTCTTGACGATCGCTGTCAGAGTGACGAACGCGCCCTTGCGGTTGGTGACTACGTCGCTGAAACAACACCGATAGTTGCGGCGGTGATCCAAGCTCACTCGACACAGAGAGATGTCCAGCCGTCCGGGACCTACTCGGAACGTTTGCTTCCCCGCCGAACGAGGACGGGCTCAGCCGAAGACGGAGCCTCCCAGGTCGGCTCCGTCTTCGTACCCGGGCAGGATCAAGAAGCTGCCCGCGGCGGTCGCCCGGACATAGCCCATCAGGTCGTCGACCTCGTCCAGCCGGCGTTGGGTCTTCACGAACACGTCCAGCTCCGGCTGGAAGCAGCGGAAGAGGGTGCCGCGATCGAATGGGCCGTTGTCGAAGGTGTAGCTGCCTCGCAGCATGGTCGGGCTGCCGGTGAAGCTGGGGTGCGCGGCGCGGGCATGGGCGTGTGCCGGGGTCAGGTACTGACCTTCCGGCGTCTTGGCCGTCAGGTCGACCTTGTCCATCGGCCCACCGCCCGACAGGGGCGAGCCGTCGGACTGGTGTCGGCCGATGATCGCGTCCTGACGTTCGGCCGTCTCGGCTGCGAACCGGGACACGTCGACGACCAGCCGACGCAGCACGCAGATCGTTCCACCCTTCGCCGGGCCGGAGGTTATCCACACATTCGCATCGAGTTCGTCCGACGTACGTGGCACCACGATGCCGTCCAGATAGCCGACGACGTTTCGGGCTACCCCAGCGTGGCCGTTGCCGCCGCCGCGGAACCCGCGCTGCGCCCAGCGGACCGAGCACTTACCGCCAAGCAGCGCCAGATGATCGCCGACATTCTCGACGACGACGGCGTCGCTGGCTTGGACCGCCAGCAACAGGTCACCGCCCCGGGCGCGTTCGGGCAGGTCACCGTCACGGTCGAACCGCGGCAGCGGGACGGCACCCGGCAGGTCAGCACCCGCTATCGCCACCAGCCGCGGGCCGACGCCGACGGTGACCGTCAGGTCGCCCGCGCCGTCGTCGGTGACCCCCGGCACGGTCGCGCCGGGCGCGGTCAACGTGGCGATGGTCGTTCCCAGCGCGGCCAGCAGCTCTCGGACCTCGGACCTGCTGTCGACGTCGGCGTCGTAGGAGGTGAACCGTCCGTTCGGCTGGAGCTGGTCGGGCCTGGCGACACCGGCCTGGTGCTCGCCGGTCGCCGGCACGTGGTCGATCGAGGTCATCGGCGGAATCGGCTCCCCTGGACCGGTGTCGGTGCGCTGGTCGAGGACGAAGCCACCGATTCCTGCTGCGGCCGCTACACCGACGACGGCGCCTCCCGTGAGCATTGCCCGCCGGGACCATCCCTGCCGTTCGGGTTCGGTCATGATCTGGTGGCCGATGGGGTCGGCAGGGCGGGAAGGCTGGTGCCATGCCCGTCGCCGAACGTCACGGTCACCCAGCC
Source organism: uncultured Actinomycetota bacterium (assembly GCA_963696135.1). Lineage (GTDB taxonomy): Bacteria > Actinomycetota > Actinomycetes > Propionibacteriales > Propionibacteriaceae > Microlunatus. Next base: position 275,147 of record CAVOJH010000020.1, on the reverse strand, counting down.
GTTGGTCCCTCGGATGTCCGCTCGGTGCAGCCGCCCGGCCTCATCGATCGACAGCCTCAGTCCCGACGCGTCAGGATCCACGGAAGTCGGGGGCGAGGTGCTGGCAGCCTGGTCGGTCGGCGGTGCCGCGTACTGCGTGAGCTCGTGTCCGTCGACCTGTTCGGTGCCCAGCCACAGCGCCCCACTTTGTTGCAGGAGAAGAGGGTTCTCTGGTCGGTCGAGTCCGAGGTTGCTGATCACCAGCAGCACGAGATCGAGATCGGAGCGCTCCGGATCCATGGTCCGGCTCTGCCAGCCGCTCGTCGGCATCGGCATCCCGGGCTCGGCGGTCGCGCTCGGAGACCCAGGCTGCACGGCGACGGTGCCTAGGTTCCACCGCAGCAGCTGGGGCGCGAAGCCCGCGCCGTTGGCGGTGGCGTACCCGGTGTGGGTTGTGAAGTCGACCCAGCCGGTGACCTGGACCTGCTGGCCGCGGACCCCGATCGTGGTGTCCACCGACCGGCTGACGGCGTTGTAGTTGAGGAACCGCGTCGTGGCCAGGAGCTGGGCCTCCTCGGCCGTCACCGGACGAGGCCCGGCCGGGGGGTCCGGCGCATCGGGACTGCAGCCGGCGCCGAGGACGAACAGCAGCGCGACGAGTGCCGTCGACACGGTACGGGCGAGGCTCATCGGATCCCGCTTCGATCCGCCAGCAGATCTGCGGCTGGTAGAGCCACCGAGTCCGGGTCGTCCATTGACACCTGATCGGGCAGTCGGTCGGTCGGGGCGTCGGAGGGCAGGTTCGGCTGGGGTGGTGGCGAGGCAACTTTCAGGAAGTTCGCACCGGCCGGCACCGCGACGTCGGGCAGCGCGTCGGGCGACGCGCTCGGCAGCGGGGCCGCGCTGTCACCCTGTCGGCAGTTGGCCCGTAGGACCGGCGCCAACTCTGAAGGCACGGTCGAGACGAGTGTGTCGACGCAGGTTGTGGTCGCCGGGGCCCGTTTGGCTGACAGATTCGCGATGTCCGTGCCGTTGTCGCCGAAGTGGTTCTCACCGAAGATGTTGCCCTCCGCCGGGAGGTCCTCGGTGTTGGTCAGCAGGACGCCCGCCCGGGGGTTGCCGGTGATCCGGTTGCGCTCGATCGTGTTGTCCTGTCCGCCGGCGATTCCGATGCCGGTGCCGAAGCCTCCGTCGGCCTGCGCCGGCGAGTCCCTCTCGACGTTGTCGGCGATGACGTTGCCGACGACGTCGTTGTCGTGCTGCGGGCGGAAGGCCTCCTGGTAGTTCGACAGCAACGTCATCCCGACCCGGTTGCCGGCGAACCTGTTGGCCGTGATCATCAGCGGTCCCGAGGCGTTCGCGTTCTCGAACCCGACCGCATTCCGCTCCGCGACGTTGTCCCGAACAGAGATGTCGCAGTCGCGGCACTGGCCGACGTAGATCCCGCTGTCTGCTGAGCCAGATGCGTACGAGTCCGTGATCACTCCGTGCTGGGCGTTGAACGCGTAGATCCCATACAGGCCGTTGTTGTGGGCGGTCACGTGGTCGACCAGGAACCGTTGGACGGGCGGGAAGGCGGCCGGGTCGAACGGCTCGTACGCGTCTTCGTTCGGCGCCCGTGGGCCGTTCTGGTCGTGCAGCCCGGTGACCAGCACACCGTAGAAGAGGTGGTTGCGCACGGTGAGGTTCTGGACGCGTACGCCGTCGGCGATGGCCACCACACCGTATGGCCGGGTCGCCCCTCCGTCGATCACGGTGGTGTTGCGATCCGTGCCTCGAACGGTGACGTCCGCCGTGGCCACCGTGACCGTCTCTCGGTACGTTCCGGGGTCGACCAGCACCACACCGCCCGGCGCCACCCGGTCGACCGCGGCCTGAACGCTCGCGGACTCGGCGGGAACGCGGATCGTCGAAGGTGCAGGCGCCCTCTCCACGCTCGAGCAGGCCGCGATGAGCAGCAGGAGAATCGCCGCGGTCGCCGTCGCCACCCGCCGGCGACATCGCGACGCTCGCATGCGGTGAGTCTAGGTGTCGCTTTACGCCTGTGGCGCACGTGCGCACCTCACGGCGGCGTTTACGTTGTCTTGCCAATCTGTGAGAATTCCCCAAGAATCACTTCACTCGGCGTTTCACCAGTTCCAGCCGGTTCGCCAGAGGTAGTGACGGGGGCAGCAATCGTGATGAGAACTCGACCACGCGCCGAGCGGCGTGGGTTCGTTCTCGTACTCGCCCTCCTGCTGGGCCTCGTCGGGACCATGCTCCTCCGACCAGACATCGCGCACGCTGCGTCCGGATCGGTCAGTGGCGTCGTCTTCCAGGACTTCGACGGCGATGGCACTCGGGACGCCGGAGACACCGCGACGGGGGTTCAGACGGATCTCCCGATGACCGGGATCCACGTCATCGCGTACGACGAGCACAACGAGGTCGTCGGCGAGGCGGATACCGGGGTCGACGGCACCTACACGATCGACACCAGCTCGGTTGCCGACGAGACGCCGCTGCGAATCGAGTTCGACGACGCCCAGCGAGATCTGCTGCCAGGTGACTATCAGTCGTCCTTCCACGGCGACGACAACGGCACCAGCGTGCAGTTCGCCCTCGCCGGCGCCGAGGACGTCGACTTCGGGGTCCTGGAGCCGGAGGACTACGCGGCGAACAACGCCCCGGTCATCACCGCCATCCAGTACGCCGGCGGCCTGAACAGTTCAGTCAGGGCCACTGCCAACGGTTGTCGCCAACCCGTGGGTCGTGCCGACGAACGACCCGGCGAACGGCACCTTCCCGATTGCGCACCACCCTGGCGACGTACACGGAGACCGGGTCGGTCTGGGGAACCGCGTTCAGTCGGTCGCAGAACGCCGCGTACGTCGCCGCGAGCTACAAACGGATCTCTGCGGTCGGCCCGTTGGGGCTCGGAGGGATTTACCGGGTGCCGGGCGTCCTCGACGAGGCGGGTGCCTTGGCCGGGTCTCCGGGCGCCGTCCAGGAGTGGCTGGACGTCACCGACATCGGGGTTAACGTCGGCACCGTCCCCAGCAACGCGGAGCGTCTCATCGGGAACCCGGACACACCGACCCGTGACGTCGACGCCTACCAGAAGGCCGGCGAGGTCGGCATCGGCGGGATCGCAACCTCCGAGGACGGCAACGCACTCTTCTTCATCAACCTGTTCGACAAGAACCTGTACGCCCTGGACAGCACCGGTGGGACAGCACCGACAACGGCCACGGAAGTACCACTCGGTCTCGACGACGATCAACGCCCGTGGGCGGTGGCCGTCCACCGCGACCAGGTCTACGTCGGCTGGACAGACACAGGCGAGAGCGACGGACCGGGCCTCTCGGCCGATGCCGCGAACCTGGAGTTCCATGTGATGACGGCGCCGGTGACCGCCGTAGCGGCAGGGACCGCCGACTGGACGACCGTGCTGGAGGACTCCCTCGGATACGTCAAGGGCAACAACATCACCGGCTGGCCCGGTCCCGGCGCCGACGGGCGACCCCAGGTGGTGCGCTGGAACACCTGGACCGACGACTGGACCTGGACCGGAGCGAACGCCGGCTCCGTCGGCTTCCCCGGCTACAGCTCGACACACATGTATCCACAGGCGATCCTCGGCAGCCTAGCCTTCGACTCGTCCGGCCGGATGGTGCTCGGGTTCGTCGACCGCGCCAGCATCCAGGGCGGCAACCGACAGTGGGGCATCGACCCGACTGACCAGCAGTTCTACGAAACCGTCTCAAGCGGTGACATGCTGATCGCCGCGCCCACCGGCGGCGTGACCGCACCGTTCACGCTGGAAGACGACGGCACGGTCGACGGTCAAGACGGCTGGGGCAACGGCAACAACTCCGGCCCCGGCGGAGGTGAGTACTTTCAAGACTCCCAGGGCGAGACCAGCCAAGGCCCCAACCACTTCGAGAACACCGAAGGTGGCGTCGTCACCTACCCGGGGTTCCCGGAGGCGGCATCCACCGCCATGGACCCGCTAAGTGCCATCCGGGTGACCGGACTGCAATGGTTCGCCCTCGGTGATGGCGAGAAGCTGCGCGGGTACAACCAGACGACGGATCCGCTGCGCGGAGCCATCATCAGCGCTCCCGGTTCACCTCGCGAGAGTGAGGCCGGCGGAGCTTACTTCCAGAAGGGCGGCGGCATCGGCGCGGTGGCCGTGCTCACCCGCGAACCGCCAGTCGAGATCGGTAACCGGGTCTGGCTCGACGCCGACTTCAACGGCCGCCAGGACGCCGACGAGCCAGCCATCGAGGGTGCGCCGGTGCAGTTGTTCGCCGCTGACGATGCCGGCGATCCAACCGGAGCCGCGCTGGCGTCGACCGAGACCGACAGTTCCGGCGAGTACTACTTCCGCTCCGACGATCAAGAGATCGAGGGTTTCGACCCCGGCGGGGCTTATGTGGTCGTCTTCGATCAGGGCGCAGGGACGGTCACCCTGACATGGCCCGGTACTGCCCCGCCAGGCTTCGAGGGGCTGACCTGGGACGACCTCGACTTCACGATCCAGAGTCCCGACCAGGACGGCTCGGGCGACGGGACGATCGTCAACGACTCCAACCCGGATCCGGACACTGGGCAGGCGCCAGTCGATGTCGGACCACCTGGCCACAACGACCACACCATCGACGCCGGGTTCAACGCCACTGGCACGTTCGCCATCGAGAAGCTGATCGATGAAACGGGCGGCGAGCCCGCCCCGGGGCAGACGTTCACGTTCGACGTGACGGCCGCGACTGACTTCCGCGGCGACAACGTCCTCGACTCGATCACTCAGACGCCGATCATCGTCGAGGCTGGAGAGACGGCACCCGCCGAGGCGGACCGTCAACAGCTCCCCATCGGGACCACGATCACGATCGCCGAGCGGGACGCCGATCAGTTCGATCAGGTGACCTATGATCCGTCGGCGACCCAGGTCATCACTGCCAACAGCGGCGGGACCACCACGTTCCGGGTCACCGACAAGCTACCCCCACCCGGCTCGTTCACGGTCGAGAAACTGCTCGACGGTGACCAGGCCGCGATCGACGCCGCCGCCGACGTCGAGTTCACCGTCAACTGGACCTCCGACGACCCCGACAACCCCTCCGGCACCATCACCGTCACCGGCGGTGAAACCTCTGATCCCGTCGAGCTGCCCGCCGGCACCGTCGTCACCCTCACCGAGGCCACCCCGACGAACCTCCCCGATGGCGTGGTCTGGGAGGGCTACACCTGGGCCCCAGCCGACGGCGTGACCGTGTCCGAAGACGGCAAGACCGCCACCTTCACCGTCCAACCCGGCACCGAGGTCGCCCTCCAGCTGACCAACACCGTCACCAACGCGCCCGGCTCGTTCACGGTTGAGAAGAAGCTCGACGGTGACCAGGCCGCGATCGACGCCGCCGCCGACGTCGAGTTCACCGTCAACTGGACCTCCGACGACCCCGACAACCCCTCCGGCACCATCACCGTCACCGGCGGTGAAACCTCTGATCCCGTCGAGCTGCCCGCCGGCACCGTCGTCACCCTCACCGAGGCCACCCCGACGAACCTCCCCGATGGCGTGGTCTGGGAGGGCTACACCTGGGCCCCAGCCGACGGCGTGACCGTGTCCGAAGACGGCAAGACCGCCACCTTCACCGTCCAACCCGGCACCGAGGTCGCCCTCCAGCTGACCAACACCGTCACCAACGCGCCCGGCTCGTTCACGGTTGAGAAGAAGCTCGACGGTGACCAGGCCGCGATCGACGCCGCCGCCGACGTCGAGTTCACCGTCAACTGGACCTCCGACGACCCCGACAACCCCTCCGGCACCATCACCGTCACCGGCGGTGAAACCTCTGATCCCGTCGAGCTGCCCGCCGGCACCGTCGTCACCCTCACCGAGGCCACCCCGACGAACCTCCCCGATGGCGTGGTCTGGGAGGGCTACACCTGGGCCCCAGCCGACGGCGTGACCGTGTCCGAAGACGGCAAGACCGCCACCTTCACCGTCCAACCCGGCACCAACATCCCTCTGCAGCTGACCAACACCGTCACGACGCCACCCACGACCACACCACCGACAACGTCACCGCCCACGACCACACCACCCACGACCACACCGCCGGACGACGAGGACAAGCTGCCCAGCACCGGCTCACAGGTGTCGCTCTGGCTCATTCTGGCTGGATTCAGCCTGGTCGCGGTCGGCGGACTGGCGATGCTGGCTGGGCGGCGGCGCGGACGCTTCCAGGGCTGAGACGGTGCCTCACAGGATCGGTAGTGCGGGGGTCCGATCCGTGGCAGTTCCACGCACTCTTCACCACCCCCGACCGTGCTGAACGCACATGCCGCAGACATCCATCGCTGGCGCACGCTGTACACGTCCAACGCCTGCGCGCGACCCGAGGGTGCGCCAGCGGTCAAGGCCTAAGCGATCGAGCCAATGGTGGCATTCCGGATGGCGAACAGGCCAGTGACTAGGTATGACTACGCACGCGAGATGCGTAGGTCAGATGAAGGCATTCCGGGGGCACGGACTGGTTGGATGGTGAGATTCCTGTCCGAATTACGAGATCCAACTCGAGAAACTGGCGTTTGGCTAGGGGAAACGCTACGAGCCGCCTTGGGGATTTGAACCCCAGACCTACGCATTACGAGTGCGTTGCTCTACCACTGAGCTAAGGCGGCGTGCGCGTACAGCCGAGACCGTGCCGCCAGCGGCGGTTGCGCGACCGCCAACTATAGCGAGCAACCCGGGGTCGAAGCGAAACGCCGCCAACAGCACGGGTGACGCCAGCATCTTCACCAAGTTCACCATCGGTCCTCAGCCGGATCACAGATTCACCGAGCAGACTCAGCGTCATCCCGATCGGGTTGAGACCCCTCAGTCTTCCCGATGGTCAAGGTGTTCCACCGAACTGAGGGCCCGGGCGGCACGCTCCCCGGGCTCTCGGTTCACCCCATCAGGTGACGGTGCGGCCCGCACTCCCAGCAAATCCTCAGCACCAGCCGTAGGACTCAGCAGCGAGTCCCGTCGGCGGGCACGTGCCCGTCGAGCAGGTAGGCCTGGACGTAGCGCTGGATGCACGGGCTCTGCCCGTAGCCGAGGTGCCCCTCCCCCTTCAGGGTCAGCAGGTGCCCCGACTCGAGCTGGTCGGCCATCCGCTCCGCGTACTCGTACGGGGTGGCCGGATCACCCGTCGTGCCGACCACCAGGATCGGCGCGGCACCCTTGCCCGTGATGGTCGGCTCCTTGGGCGCCGGCGCGACCGGCCAGAGCGGGCAGACCAGGTCGGCACCGGCGAACGGGCCCAGCGTCGGAGCCCGCTTCGCCTCCTCGGCGCCTTCCCGTTCGGCCTTCGCCACGCTGACGTCCTGGGAGTCGAGGCAGCGGATGGCCGGGAAGGAGAACTGCAGCTGGCGGTAGACCCCGCCCTCGCCGCGCTGGTTGTACTGGTCGGCGAAGTACATCAGGTAGCGACCGTCGTCGTCGAAGGCCGCAAGCTCCAACCCCTGCCGCAGGTACTTCCACCCCTCCTCGTTCTCGTACAGCACGGACAGCACCCCGGTCACCGCGAGCTGCTGGGTCAGCGGCGCCCGACCACCGTTGATGGGTTTCGTGTCCAACCGGATGAGCAGGTCGCTGATGGTCCGCTCGACCTCGGCCTTGGTGTCGCCGAGCTTGCACTCCTTCTCGGCGCACCAGGTGGCGAAGTTGCCGAGCGCGCGCTCGAACCCGTCCAGCTGGCTGACGTCCTTGCTGTCGGTGATGTTCACCGCCCCGTCCAGCACCAGTCGGCCCACCGTGGCGGGGTAGAGCTGGGCGTACAGGGCACCGATCTTGGTCCCGTACGAGGACCCGAAGTAGGTCAGCTTCTGGTCACCGACCAGATGGCGGAGGAGGTCGAGGTCGCGGACGGTCTCGGTCGTCGAGATGTGCTCGAGCAGCTCCCCGGACCGCTTCAGGCAGCCCCGGCCGAAGTCGATCTGGGCGTCGATGAGGGCCTGCTCCTCCTTCGCGTCGTCGGGGGAGATGTCGATCGAGGTGTACGCGTCCATGGCCTTGCCGTTCGCGCACTTGACCGGTGTCGAGCTGCCGGTGCCGCGAGGATCCCAGCCCACCACGTCGAACCGCTCCAGCCCCTTCACCTCGAAGTAGCCCACGTACTCGGTGCCCGAACCACCCGGACCCCCCGGGTTGATGAACAGGGACCCGGCCGCCGGACCTGCGCTGGCCGGCCGCTTGGCGACCGCGAGCGTGATGGCCTCACGATCGGGCTCGGCGTAGTCGAGCGGGGCGAGCACGGCAGCGCACTTGAGCCCCTTGCCGCAGTCGGTCCAGCGGATCTTCTGACCGAGGTAGCGCTGCAGACCCTGCCCCGGTGGTGGGGCGATGAAGCCGGCCGGTCGAAGATCGGGGAGGGGCTGGACGGGACGGCCCTCGTTCGAGGGTGCCGGGGTCTTCTGCTGGGGAACCGAGTTCGGCGTCGCGGACGGGGTTGCCGGCCGCGAGCCAGGAAGACCGGCGGGCAGCAGGGCGCACCCCGACGACAGCAGCAGCGACAGCACCCCGAGGACGACCGCGACCGGGACGAACGGCGGACGACGGCGGGTCGCCGTCACCGTTCTCCCCGTGTCATGCGGCGACTATAGGTGGGGCTCCCGACCCGATCGGGTTCACGAGGTATGCGCCTGGCCCGGCCCGGGCCGACGGCTGTCGTGCGCCGCCCGGGACGGGCAGACGTCGGCCTTGGCGCAGGTCTGGACGCCTCCGCCGCGGACCCGGACCACCACGGCGTCGGCCGGCACCTGGTGGGCGATCACGGTGCCCTCACCGTCGGGCGTGGTCACCTGGCTGCCGATGGCGGGCGCGGACTGGGCGAAGTCGGCATACAGGGGGTGCTCGTACTTCAGGCAGCACATCAGCCGCCCGCACGCGCCGGAGATCCGCAACGGGTTGGCCGGCAGGTCCTGCAGCTTGGCCATCCGGAGGCTGACCGGTTCGAAGCCCTTCAGGAACGTCGAGCAGCACAGATCGCGACCACAGCTGCCGAGATCACCGGCCAACCGGGCACCTTCCCGTGAGCCGATCTGCCGCAGGTCGATGCGGGCCCGCAGCGCGCGAGCGAGATCGCTGACCAGGCCGCGGAAGTCGACCCGTTGGGGAGCTGTGAAGTAGATGACGATCAGCTCGTCGAAGTCCGTGCCGGAGTCGAGGTAGTCGACCCCCATCACCTTCATCGGCAGCTCGTGCCGCTTGATCAGGCGCTTGGCGACAAGCTTCGCCTCGGCCCGCCGCCGTCGGTTCGCCGCGTCCCGGTCGAGCTGGGTCTGATCGGCCCGCCCCAGACACAGGGGCAGCTCGCCGAAGTCGACATCACCCACCGACTCCGGGGCCCACACGCACTCCGCCACCTCCGGACCGGAGTCGGTGGGCACCAGCACCTGCTCGCCGACGGCGTACGTCTCCCCGCCGGCGTCCAGGTAGTAGAGCCGGCCGTATCGCGTGAAGGAGACGGCCATCACCCGCGCCATGGGCCAAGATTAAGCCCAGCTCCGGGATCCGCGCCCAGGTTCTACGACACCGGGTGCAGCGGGTCCGCTGGCTACGTCCGCAGCTGGATCCGGAGACCGTGCTTCAGGTGCTTCTTGGCGCCCTTCTTGACGGTGCCCTTGTTGAGCTCGTAGATCGCCTTCCAGCCGCCCTTGACGTGATAGCGCTTGGCCAGCTTCTTCAGCGTGTGCGTCTTCTTGGTGACCGTGGCGACCTTGGTCGCCTTCAGCTTCGTGATCTTGGCGGCCTTGGCCTTCTTCTGCTTCGCGGTGAGCTTCTTGCTGCTGCTCGAGGAGCCCGGCTTGGCGCTCCGGCTGGCCTTGCCGCTGGACTTGGTCAGCCCGGCCTTGCGCCCGCAGCCGCCCCAGGCACCCGCCCCCTGCCCGGCCAGCACCCGTCGGGCGATGGTGATCTGCTCGGACTTGGAGGCCTTGTGCGCCTGGCCGCCGTACTTCCTGCCGCCGTACGCCCGCCAGGTGCGGGAGGAGAACTGCAACCCGCCGTAGTAGCCGTTACCGGTGTTGATCTTCCAGCGGCCACCGCTCTCGCAGTTGGCCACCCGATTCCAGACGCTGCCATTGGCCTCGGCCGGTCTGGCCACCCCGGCCGACAGACCGATCGCCAGGGCCACGGCGGCCAGCACACCGATGAGTCGCTTCACGATGGTGGAGGTCACTCCCCGATTCCCTTCGCTCATCCGGGTCCGAGGACGGATCCGGTCATCCGGACGCCTCGATCACACCCAGATCACGGATCCCGCCGGGAAGGGGAAGGCGGCGGGAGCACAGGTAACGACCAGGACACGAAGCGTGGCGATACCGTAAGCGAACTCTCAGAATTCTGGCAAACCGACGACTCGTACGTGACCAGGATCCCCACCCGGGTCGCGTTGCCGAGATGCGTTCGTTGTCGCGTCGGAGGCGACCCGCGCTCGGTTGGACGGACTAGCCGCGAGCCAGGCTGATCAGCGTGGACTCCATGGCCAGCAACGGGGCCACGTTGCCCTCCAACGCCTCACGGCAGGCGAGCAGAGCGTCGATCTTGCCCAGGGTGGCTTCGGGGGTCGAGGCGCGAGCCATGGCCGCGATCTTGGGACCGAGATCGTCGTTGATCAACGGGGCCCCGGCCCGGGTCTGGACACTCAGCAGGTCGCGATAGAACCCGGTCAGCTCGGTGAGGGCACGGTCGATGGCGTCCCGCTGGAGCCGCTTGGCCCGCGCCTTCTGCTGCTCCTCCAGGTCCTTGATCGCGGCCGCGGCCTGCCGAGGTCGGGCACCCTTGGTGCCGAACCCGAGTGCCTCCTCCAGGTCCTTGCGCTCGCGGGCGTCGAGATCCGCGGTGGCTGTGGCCGCTTCCTCCGCCGCCGTCTTCACCAGGGTGTCGGCGGCCTGCAGACAAGCCGACAGTCCCTTCAGCTGGAACGGGATCTCCAGGATCGCCCGCCGCCGATCCCGGGCCGACTCGTGCCGAGCCAGCGCACGGGCCCGGCCGACGTGCCCCTGAGCGGCGCGGGCCGCGTATGCGGCGAGCTCGGCGGAGATGCCGTCGCGGGTCTGCAACAGCCGGGTGACGTCGTCGATGGTCGGGGTCTGCAGGGTGAGCGAGCGGCAGCGTGAGCGGATGGTGACCACCACGTCGTCGGCGGTCGGCGCGCAGAGGATCCAGACCGTCCGCGGGGCCGGCTCCTCGATCGCCTTCAGCAGGGCGTCGGCGCCCCGCTCGGTGACCCGGTCGGCGTCCTCGATCACCAGCACCTGACGGCGACCCAGGGTCGGGCTCATCGACGCCCGACGGACCAGCTCGCGTACCTCGTCGACCCCGATCGAGAGCATCTCGGTCCGGACCAGCGTGACGTCGGGGTGGGCGCCGGACAGCGAGGTGCGGCACTCGGTGCAGTGGCCGCAGCCGTCGCGCGGGCACTGCAGGGCGGCCGCGAACGCGCGGGCGGCGTTGGACCGGCCTGATCCGGGGGGACCGGTGATCAGCCAGGCGTGGCTCATCGCGTGGGCGTGCCCCGCGACCGCCCGCCGCAGCACGGCGACCGACCGTTCCTGGCCGATCAGGTCGGCCCAGACACCGGTGGTCGGTGCGCCGTCCGGCTGATCGGCCAGCGAGGCTCCGGCGTCGATCGGCGCGGGCACGGTGCTGGTCACGGCCCTAGTCTGCCCGCCGCCGCCGACATCCCTCCCCCATCCCGTCAGCCCGTGGGAGGGAGGAGCGGGCGGACGCGATCGCGTACGCGTTCGGCGATCTCGGCGATGGGTAGCCGGGCCGGGAGCACCAGGTAGTGCTCCGGATCCGCCGCGGCCAGGGCCAGGAAGAAGTCCCGGGCCCGCCGATGCAGGTCGTCGCCGGCCGCCTCCAACCGGTCCTTGTCCACCTTGGCCGCCACCGCCTCGCCGGGATCGAGATCCAGCAGCACCGTCAGGTGCGGGCGGAGGTCCTCGGTGGCCCAGCGGGCGACCGACTCCAGCTCGGCCGGCGCCAGCACCCTGCCCGCGCCCTGGTAGGCCAGCATCGAGTCCACGTACCGGTCGCAGACGACGACCGCTCCGGCGGCCAGGGCCGGGAGGACCAACTCAGCCAGGTGCTGCGCCTTGTCGGCGGCGTACAGCAGCGCCTCGGTGCGGGGCGACAGGTCACCGGTGGCGGGATCGAGCACGGCTCGACGGATGGTCCGACCGATCGGGGTGTCACCGGGCTCGAAGGTCGCCACGACCGGTACGCCCTGCTCGCTCACCCACTCCACCAGCGCCTTGACCTGCGTGGACTTGCCGACCGCGTCGCCGCCCTCGAAGACCACGAAGAGCCCGGTCTCCGCGAGCACTCCCCGATCACTCACCGGATGCGCATCACTCACTGGTTCGGCCGAGCTTCCGGCGGGTCTTCGGCCAGTGGGTCACGAACTCGGAGCGCACCGTACGGGAGGTCTCCTGGTCACGCTCGAACGTCCGACCGGCCTCGAACGCGGCCGCCGGGGTGAGCTCGTCGATGCGCTCCAGCGTGCCGGCGGCACCACGATCGGCGAGGAACGCGCGCTCCAGCAACGCGAAGGCCGGCCTCAGTCGCTCCAGATCCTTGGCGGTCTGCTCGCGGGCCACCAGCGACCGGATCACGGCCGACCGGGCCAGTTCCTGCGCCGCCGACCACGCGGTGGCCCAGGTCTGGGCGGTCCCGCCCACGGCAAGCCGGTCGGCGGCGCGGACGAACCTGGCCGTCGCGACCGCGTACAGGGCCTCGACGCCCTCGGCAGCCGGCTGGGTGGCGTCCGCCCCGGTCTTGGGCGCCCGAGCAGCCGCGACCAGCCGTTCCAGCAAGGACAGGTAGCGCAGGCTGCGGAGCCGCGCCCGGTAACCGTCGGGGTCGGCCGGCTGGACACTCATCTCGACGTACGTACCGGGACCACCGAGGGCGGCTCGGTCGTCGGAGTCCGAGGACGCACCCGGCCAGCGCGAGCTCGCCGCCGACCTCGAGACGAGCGGGGCCGCCACCGGGGCCACCAGCCAGTCCAGGTCGTCCACCACCTCGTCCACCCAGTCCGTGCCGAGCACCGGACGGAGCCCCTCGAGCCGACTGCGCAGGATCCCGGCCGACTCGACCAGGCGGTCGGCGGCCCCAGGAGCGCCGGCGGTGAGCGCCAGGTCGCCACTGATCAGGTCCCGGACGCCTGCCCCCAGCAGCTGGGTGAGGAACTGGCCGAAGGTGCCGTCCGCCAGCTTGGCCGGAGCCGGCAGATCCGACGGGCCGGTCGCCGGCGCGCCGAGACGCCGGACCAGCCGCGGGAAACGCTCGATCTCGGTGCCGCCCGCTGCCCCGAGGCACTGTCCCAGCCACTCGGCCTGGGCCGCGTCCAACCCGGGACCTACCGGGGTCAGCATCACTTCGCGGTACCGGGCGGTGGTCAGGCCGTTGCGCCGTACCGTCACCTTGTCGTCGCGAAGCAGGGCGACGGTCTGACCGCCGCCGTTCCGGAGGGCGAACTCCCGGCGTTCGCAGCGAAGGGCTGCCACCGGCGACAGCGGAGCTCCCCGGCGGAACGGGCGGACCAGCTCGGCCAGGTCGTCGGGCAGCTCGCCCTGCCCCATCGGAACGATCAGCTCCTTGGGCAGCAACGGCACCCAGTCGGGCGCGCCGAGGTACCACTCACCGCGCCCGTCCAGCACCCGGTGGGCCAGCAGCAGCCCGGTGCGGATCAGCCGATGATCGGCGGCGTCCAGCAGCGTCAGGTCGATGTCGTAGCCGGCGTTGTGCCCGGCCCGGGCCACCAGCGACGCCAGGCCGAGATCGGGCCGCACCGGACTCGGGACCTGAGAGCTGTACGGCATGTCGAACAACCGTTGGCCGGCAGGTCGCGGCGGCACCGGAGTCGGCGCTGCCTGCTTCTGGATCGGCGACCCCTGCTCCGCGCGAAGGCGCCGGTCCTTGGACGCCGACTTCCCGGATCGTGTTCTGGTCTTGCTCACCGGGTCATTCTCCCGCCGTTCGCGCCCGCTGGGCACCGTCACGCACCGCCGATCACCTGCCGGATCGAGATCAGCCGACCGACGGCGCCTTCTTCGCCGCGGCCTTCTTGGCCGGGGCCTTCCGGGCGGTCGTCGTCTTCTTGGCTGCGGCCTTCTTCGCCGGGGCCTTCTTGGCGGCCGTGGAGGTCGTCTTCTTCGCCGCCCGCTTCTTCGGCGCCGGTCCCTTGGCCCGCTTCTCGGCCAGCAGCTCCGCCGCCCGTTCGGGGGTGATCGACTCGATCTCGTCGCCGCGTCGCAGGGTGGCGTTGAACTCGCCGTCGGTCACGTACGCACCGAACCGACCGTCCTTGATGATCATGGGCTTACCGCTGGCCGGGTCGTCACCGAGCTCACGTAGCGGCGGCTTGGCCGCTGCCCGGCCGCGCAGCTTGGGTTGGGCGAAGATCGCCTTGGCCTCGTCCAGGGTGACGTCGAAGATCTGGTCCTCGGTCTCCAGCGAGCGGGAATCCGTTCCCTTCTTGAGGTACGGGCCGTAGCGGCCGTTCTGGGAGGTGATCTCTTGACCGTCCTCGTCGACCCCGACCACGCGCGGCAGACTCATCAGCCGCAGCGCCTGCTCCAGCGTGACGCTCTCGACGCTCATCGACTGGAACAACGACCCCGTACGGGCTTTCGCGCTCTTCGGAGCATCCTCGCCGAGCACCTCGGTGACGTAGGGACCGAAGCGGCCGTTGCGGGCCACGATCGCTGTGTGCGTCTCCGGATCCAGCCCGAGCTCACGCTCCTCGCCCATCGGCTTGGACAGCAGCTCCCGAGCAAGATCAACAGTGAGCTCGTCCGGAGCAAGATCATCGGCGACGTTGGCCCGCCGGTTCTCCGCATCCTCGACGTAGGTGCCGTAACGGCCAACCCGGACAGCGATCCCGGAACCCTCGGCGTCGGTCTCCAGATCGCCGAGCGGGAAGGTGGACAGCTTGCGGGCGTCGATGTCGCCGAGCTCGGAGACGAGCTGCTGCAGACCCTCCCGGGCATCGGGGTCCTCCGCGTTCGGGCTGCCGAAGTAGAAGTCGGTCAGCACCGACAGCCGCTGCGCCCGACCATCGGCGATCTCGTCGAGGACGTCTTCCATCTCGGCGGTGAAGGCGTAGTCCACCAGCTTCGGGAAGTGCTCCTCCAACAGCCGGGTGACCGCGAACGCCAACCAGGTCGGGACCAGCGCGGATCCCTTCTTGAACACGTAATCCCGGCTGGTGATGGTGCGGATGATCGAGGCGTACGTCGACGGCCGACCGATCTCCAGCTCCTCCAGCTTGGCCACCAGCGACGGCTCGGTGTAGCGGGCGGGCGGGCGGGTCTCGTGACCGGAGGCCGTGACCTCGTCGGGGCGCAGCGACTGACCCTGGGTGAGCTGCGGGATGCGGCGCTGGCTCTCGTCGTCGGCCGAGCTGTCGTCGGTCGACTCCACGTACGCCTTCATGAAGCCGGGGAAGGTGACCGTCGACCCCGTGGAGGTGAAGCCACACGCGGGTTGTCCGCTCTCGGCGGCCGGACGGGCGTCGATCTGCACGGTGACCCGCTGCAGCTTGGCGTCGGCCATCTGCGAGGCGATGGTGCGCATCCAGATCAGCTCGTACAGGCGGAACTCGTCGCCCCGCAGACCCGTCTGGGCCGGCGTCCGGAAGGACTCGCCGGCGGGCCGGATGGCCTCGTGCGCCTCCTGGGCGTTCTTCACCTTGGAGGTGTAGACGCGCGGCGAGCTGGGCAGGTACTGCGGTCCGAAGAGCTGCCGGACCTGGTTGCGGGCGGCGTTGATCGCGGTGTCGGAGAGCTGCACCGAGTCGGTACGCATGTAGGTGATGAAGCCGTCCTCGTACAACGACTGCGCCACCGACATCGCCCGCTGGGCGGTGAATCCGAGCTTGCGGCCGGCCTCCTGCTGCATCGTGGTGGTGCGGAACGGGGCGGACGGTCGGCGGGTGACTTCCTTCGACTCGATGCTCTTCACCGAGAACGCGGCCGTGCGCAGGGCCTCGGTCAGCGACGTCGCGGACGCCTCGTCCAGGTGGATGAGCTGCTCGTTGCCCTTTCTCTGCAGGGATCCGCGCGAGCTGAAGTCGCGTCCCTGGGCGACCCGCTGGGCACCGACGGTGACCAGCCGCGAGGCGAACAGCGGTGGCTCGGCCTCCGCGCCGGCGTCCAGGATGGCGTCGATGTCCCAGTAGGAGGCGGTCCGGAAGGCCATCCGCTCGCGCTCGCGGTCGACCACCAGCCGGGTCGCGACCGACTGCACGCGGCCGGCCGACAGCCGCGGCATGACCTTCTTCCACAGCACCGGGGAGACCTCGTAGCCGTACAGCCGGTCGAGGATCCGTCGGGTCTCCTGCGCGTCGACCAGGTTGACGTCGAGGTCGCGGGGGTTGGCCACGGCCTCGGCGATGGCCTGCGGGGTGATCTCGTGGAAGACCATCCGCCGGGCCGGCACCTTCGGCTTCAGCTCCTGCAGGAGGTGCCAGGCGATGGCCTCACCCTCGCGGTCCTCATCCGTGGCCAGCAGGAGCTCGTCGGCTCCGGACAGGGCGTCCTTGAGGGACCGGATGGTGGCGCGCTTGTCGGGGTTGACGACGTAGAGCGGCTCGAAGTCGTTGTCGACGTTGACGCCGGTCCGCGCCCACTTCTCACCCTTGTACTTGGCCGGCACCTCGGCGGCGCCGGTCGGCAGGTCGCGGACGTGCCCACGGCTGGACTGGACGATGTAACCGTCGCCCAGGAAGCTGGCGATCTGCGTCGCCTTCTTGGGCGACTCGACGATCACCAGTCGTCGGCCCTTACTCGTAGCCACGCTGTCCTCTTCTACTGCTTGTGCTGCGCTGTGCTCCAGCCGGTGGTCGGCTGCTGCCTGTGAACCCCACCGGCCGAGTCGCCGCCACTCTACGACGACCGAACTATGGCACTCGGCGGCCGATGCGGCCACGGACGGGACCATACAGGCCGGATCCATCCTGCCCCGGGAGGCGGCAGCCCACCCGGAACCCGACTCCGCGGGAGATATATCCACCGCGCAGTCGAGAGAACGCACTCCGCGGGAGATATATCCACCGCGGAGTGGGAGAAGAAGGGGCCGGCGCGGGTCAGACGAACCAGCCGTCGGCGACCAGGGGGCGGAACCTGGGCAGGATGTCGGCGCGCAGCGCGGCGGCGTCCACCGCGAGCAGGTCGGCCAGGGCGTCGATGATGGCGCCGAGCGGAAGATCGCCGTCGCAGGCTCCGAGCACGCCGGCCAGACCGGTGTCGGCCTCGACCGCACGGCGGAAGCCGCGCTGCTGGCGGAGCACGATGTGCTGGGGATCGGCGGCGCCGGGTTGACCGGTGGTCTCCTCCACCACGTCTCCGGTCAGGGCCCAGGCGCGGGCCAGGAGCGTGTCGTCGGGCAGCCGCGAGGCGCTGATCCACCCGGCTTCGGCGGCGAGGGCCGGGGCGATCGGCTGCTCGACGGCGTACGGCCAGTCCTCGAACCGGAGCCACGGGTCGTCGCGCTCGGCCCGGGTGAGCAGCAGCCAGCCCATGCCGACCGCCTCGATGCCGAGCGCCTCGAAGTAGTCCAGCCACTCGGCGTACCGGTGTCGGTAGTCCGGGGACCCGGTCAGCCCGGCGTCGGCCAGCCAGAGCTCCACGTACGCCGGCACCTCCAGGACCTCACGCTGCACCACGTGCGCGTCCAGCCCGGAGCCGGCCACCCAGCCGGCCAGTCGCTCGTCCCAGGGTTGCCCGGCGCGGTGCGCCCAGTTGCCGAGGATCTGGCAGGTGCCGTCCGGGTTCAGGTGGTCGGCGGCGTTCCTGACCAGGTGCTCCATCAGCTCGTCGCCGACGTACCCGGTCTCCCGGTAGGCCAGCCGGGCCTCACCGGTGCGTGGCGGCGACATCACGTACGGCGGGTTGGTGGTGATCAGGTCGAAGCGGCGATCCCGTACGGGTGCGTAGAGGGATCCGTTCAGCAGCTCCGCCTCGACGCCGTTGAGGGTGAGGGTCAGCTGGGCGAGCTCCAGGGCCCGGCTGTTGACGTCGGTCGCGGTGATCGACTGGGCGTGGGTGGACAGGTGCAGGGTCTGCACGCTGCAGCCCGTGCCGAGATCGAGCGCCGAGGCCACCGGTCGTCGGATCGTGAGCTGGGCCAGAGTGCTGGAGGCCGACGACAGGCCGAGCACGAAGTCGGAGCGCATCGGCGCGACATGGCTGTCCAGGCCCGGAGTGAGATCGGAGAACACCCAGAAGTCGGTGTCCTCGGTGGCGTACGGGCGCAGATCCACCGCGGCCGCGATCGTGCCCGCCGCCTCGGCGTCGGTCAGGATGCCGGCCCGGAGCAGCGGGGCTACCAGATCCGGCAGTGCGCGCTCGGCCGATGTCCGGTCGACCGGACGCTGCAGTGGCCACAGCCGGATCAGGGTGCCCAGCGGGTCGTCCCGACCGCTCAACGCCCGCTCGGCGGGAACCGTGTGGTTGCGGGCCAGGGCCGCGTGCGCGATCGGACCCATCGCCCCCACCACCCGATCGACGGTGTAGTCCGCGGCCGCCAGGATCTCCCGGAGCTCGGCGAGCAGGGCGGCATCGAGCACAGCGGTATCGAGCACAGGGGGGTCCAGCGAGGGCATCTCGCCATGCTGTCACAGCGGCGCGATGGTGATCGAAACCGAAGAGTAAGGCTAGCCTTGCCTGCATGACAGCCCAGAGCGCCCTCGGTCGGCGTACCTTCCTCGCCGGTCTCGGCGCCCTCTCCGTGGCCACCCTGGTCGGCTGCAACGCCAGCGCCGGCGAGGCCGGCTCCGACGCCGGCCCGTCGGGCGCGGCCACCTTCAGCTACACCGACGCGCGCGGCCAGGTCGTCGAGTTCGCCCTGCCCGCCACCGCTGTGGTGGCCCAGAGCAGCGCGGCCGCGACCCTGCTCGACTTCGGCTACCAGGTGGCCGGTGCGTACGGCGACCTGAAGCCGATCGACGGCAAGCTCAGCTATCAGGCGGGTTCGCTGGATCCGAGCACGATCACCGTGCTGGCCGACGTCTACGGACAGTTCGACGTGGAGAAGTTCGCGGCCATGAACCCGCAGGTGCTGATCGATCTGATGTTCGTGCAGGACCAGCTCTGGTATCTGCCCGAGGACCTGCAGCCCAAGGTGGAGGCCGTCTCGCCCACCATCGCGATGGAGATGCTCAACCTGAACCTGCTGCAGATCATCGAGAACTTCTCCGCCCTGGCGGCCGAGCTCGGGGCCGACGTCACCGGCCCGGCGGTGACCGACGCCAAGGCCGACTTCGAGGCCGCGGTGGCCAAGGTCAAGGCGGCTGTCGCGGCCAAGCCCGACCTGACCGTGCTCGGCATCAGCCGCTCCGCCGACAAGATCTGGATCGCCAACCCCGCCCAGCACCCCGACTTCGCCTATCTGGAGACCCTGGGAGTGACGTTCGTCGACGCGAAGGTGTCGGACCCGTCGCTGTACTTCAACGAGGTCAGCTACGAGCGGATCGACGAGTTCAGCGGTGACGTGATCTTCGACGACAGCCGCGGTGGGGTCATCGCGGCCGCCGACAAGCAGCCCACCTGGCAGGCCCTGCCGGCGGTGAAGGCCGGTCAGGTGCACGCCTGGAAGCCGGCCGCGCCGTACTCGTACAAGGCGAACGCACCGATCTTCACCGAGTTCGCCGACGCCCTGAGCGGCGCCACCAAAGCCACCTGACGGGCCTGTCCCGGTTCAAGGTGACCGGTCGCCTGCCGCGGCGTCGCTGCGCTGGGCTACGGCGACGGCGGGGTCGACGAACGTCCGAGGTTCGCGAGGATGAGGTCGATGGTGAAGTCGAGCGCCACCCTTGGCGGACTCGTCCTCACCCTGCTGGCCGCAGCCCTCGTGGTCTTCGGCTTCGTGCGAGCGCACCGTGGACATTCTGGTGATTCCGACTAGGAGGAAGAAGGCACGTCAGCTGGCGTGCCAGGCCCGCCACAGCGTGGCGTACGCGCCGCCGGCGGCGACCAGCTCGGCCGGGGTGCCCTGCTCGACGATCCGGCCGTCGGCCATCACCGCGACCTCGTCGCACTCCTGGGCCTGGGTGAGGCGATGGGCGACCACCACGGCCGTACGCCCCGCCAGAGCGGCGCGAGCGGACAGCTCCAGCTCGCGGGCGCCCGCCGAGCCGGCCTCGGCGGTGGCCTCGTCCAAGATCACCACCGGTGGGTCCGCCAGCACGATCCGGGCCAGCGCGACCTGCTGAGCCTGGGCCGCGGTCAGCTTGTGGTGGCCTTCGCCCACGACGGTGTCCAGACCGTCGGGCAGCGCCACCACCCAGCGGTCGGCACCGACCACGGCCAGCGCCGCGTGCAGGTCGTCATCTCCTGCGTCCGGCCGGACCAGGAGCAGGTCGTCCCGGAACGACCCGCTGAACACGTGCACCTCCTGGGTCACCACACCGACTCGTTGCCGCAGCTGCACCGGGTCGAGCTCGGTGACCTCGACGCCACCGATCGTCACGACTCCGTCGGTGGCCGGGAACACCCCGCCGAGGATGGCGGCCAGCGTCGTCTTGCCGGCCCCGCTCTCCCCCACCACGGCCAGTGACTGGCCGGCCGGAACCCGCACGTCCACGCCGTGCAGCACCGGCTCGCCCTCGACGTAGGTGTGCGAGACCCCGTGCGCCACCAGGTCCGCCGACGTCGGCCGATCGCGCGGCACCCCGTCCCGCGGGACGGGCAGATCGGCCACCCCGACCAGCCGGGTGAGTGCCGCGCCGGCCGACTGGATGTCGTTGAAGGACATCAACAGGGTGCCCAGCGGACCGAACAGCCGGTGGAACAGCAACGCCGCCGCGGTCACGTCGCCGACGCTGACCTGGTCGGCCCGGACCAGGAGGAAGCCGGTGGTCAGCACCGCCACCAGTCCGACGGCCTCGGCGATGTTCATGGTCGAGGCGAACCGGAAGAAGGCCCGGATGGCGGTCAGCGCCGCGTCGACCGCCCGCCGCGAGGCTCGCTCGACGACGGCCGTCTGCCGGGCCTCCATCCCGTACGCGTGCACGGTGGGGGCGCCGTGCAGGACGTTCATCACCTGCTGGGTACGCTCCCCGGCCGCCACCCGCTCCTTCGCGTACAGCGGGCCTGCCGCCGGCAGGAAGCGTCGCAACCCGAACGCGTGCACGGGAAAGACGAGCAGGAAGGCCAGCGCCAGTCGCCAGTCCAGGGTGGCGAACCCGACGAAGGTGAGCACCACCGTGACCAGCGAGGTGAAGACCCCGGCGGCCACCCGCACGGACGTGTTCACCAGCTCGACGTCCTCGGTGACCCGGGAGGTGACGTCCCCGGTCCCGGCCCGCTCCAGGGTCGCGGAGTCCATCCGCAGCGCCTTGTCGATCACCTGCTCGCGCAGATCGGCGGCCATCGTCATGCCGAGCTGGTCGCTGTAGCGGCGGGACACAGCGGTCAGCACGCCGGAGGCGAGGGCGGCCACCACGAGCAGCACCACCAGCAGACCGAGCCGGGTCCCGTCGCCGTCCAGCACGATGTCGACGACGTCACCGAGCAGCAGCGGTACGACGACCCCGGCCGACGCTGCCAGCACCGTCAGCAGCAGGGCCGCCCAGGCGAGCCTGCGGAAGCGCAGCACCTGGTGCCAGAGCTTCGCCGCGGCTCGACGTCCCGTGGCGATCGGCAGTGCTGGTCGCAGCTGGGGCTCGTCGTCCCCGACGCCGGTGACCGTGCTCATCGCAGCACCGCCGCCGCGTAGTCGGCTCGTTCCAGCAGCTCGGCGTGGGTCCCCTCGACCACGCCGCCGTCGGCCAGGAACAGCACCCGGTCACAGGATCCGAGCAGTGGCGGGCTGGTGGTGATCAGCACCGTGGACCGCAGCCGCTCCTCTGCTCCCGACTCGGTGACAGAAGGGTGGCGGAGGCGCCGGATCCCCGTGGCGATGGCGTTCTCGGTGACGGCGTCCACGGCGGTGGTCGGGTCGCGCAGCACCAGCACCGTACGGTCGGCGAGCAGGGCCCGGGCCAGGGCGATCCGCTGGCGTTGACCACCGGACAGGTTCATGCCGTGGTCCAGCAGCGGCCGGTCCAGGTCGTCGGCCAGGGCTCCGACCGCGGCCGCCTCGAGAGCCGCCGAACGATGGAGCTCACTCCGTCCGGCGCCGGAGTCGACCGCCTCGGCCAGGGAGCGACCGAACAGGTCAACGGTGTGCGGCTCGACCAGCAGCTCGGTCCGCAGCGCGGCGACGGACAGCGAGGCCAGTGGCTCGCCGCCCAGCACCACCTCGCCTCGCTCGGGCCGGTTCAACCCGGTGAAGAGCCCGTTCAGGGTCTCGGCGACGACCACGTCGGCCGCCACCACGCCGAGCACCTCGCCCTCTCCCACGGTCAGGTTCAGCTCCCGGAGCGGACCGGCCGTCACGTCGACCAGCCGCAAGGGGCCGGGCGAGACGGGCAGCGTGCCCTCGGACGCCCGGACGGGCGCGGTCAGCACCTCGGCCAGCCGACCGGCGCTGGCCCGGGCCACGGCCAGGATGAACACCGATCCCGCCAGGTTCAGCACGGGATCGGCGATGAAGGCGGCCAGTCCGACCACGGTGATCAGCTCACCGACGGTGATCCGCCCCTCGAGGGCGAACCAGCCGGCCACCCCGGCCACGGCGGCCAGCAGCACCCCGGAGGTGAAGGTGGTGGCCCCCAGGAACGCCGCCTCCGCCCGGAGCGCGCCGACCTGGGCCCGCAACGAGGTCTGGCTGGACCGCGCGTAGCGGCGTACGCCCTCGGGGACACCGCCGAACCCGCGCAGCGGCCGCAGCCCACCCAGCAGATCGGCCGCCACGCCGGCGGCCAGGCCGACGGCTTCCTGCTGGTTCGCGGTCCGTCGCTCGACCAGGGGTCCGAGGGCGTTCAGCAACAGCACCAGCACCGGTACCCCGATCAGCACCCCGAGACCGAGCACCCAGTCGATCCGTAGCAGCAGGAAGGCCGACACCGCCAGACCGACCAGGGCTGCAACGACCCAGCTGCCGGACTCCAGCACCTCGGCGGCCTGGGTGGCGTCGGAGGTGGTGATGGAGAGCACCTCACCGCTGGTCCGCTCGGTCTCGATGCCCGAACCGGTCAGCATCCGTCGGACCGCCCGCAGCCGGAACTGGTGCCCTTCCTCCTGCACCCCCTTGGCCAGGAACCACGCCCCCGTACGCCAGCAGGTGGTCAGCACGATGAACAGCGCGAACGTGCCGACCGCCGCGATGATCATGACGGACGCGTCGGAGGTCCGTACGGCGTAGTCGATGGTCAGGCCGATTGCGACCGGCACCAGGGCCTCGCAGGTCTGGTGACCGGCCCAGAAGAAGGCACCCGGGATGACGCGACGCCGTTGTCGGGAGAAGACGCCCGCCAGCAGCCGCCCGCCGGTCAGCGGGCGGGAAGGCCCGGAGCTCACGACAACGTTCTCCTGGCATCGTGCTGGCGCACGGGGGACTCGCCCGACCACTCGCCGGAGAGTACGGCAGTCTCGTCGTCGCTGTCGTCGGCGCAGTGGTGCCGCCCGATCGGGATGATCGTGGGCGTCCTGGAGACCGGGTCGGTGATGATCGTCGACCGGAGCCCGAACACCTCCATCATCGCCTCGGCGGTGATCACCTCGTTCGGCGTGCCCTCCGCGCTGATCCGTCCGTCACGCATGGCGATCAGGTGGTCGGCGTACCGGCAGGCGAGGTTGAGGTCGTGCATCACGATCACCACGGTGGTGCCGCGCCGCCGGTTGAGGTCGGTGAGCAGGTCGAGGACCTCGAGCTGGTGACTCAGGTCGAGGTAGGTGGTCGGCTCGTCGAGCAGCAGCAGGTCGGTCTCCTGGGCCAGGGCCATCGCGATCCAGACCCGCTGCCGCTGGCCGCCGCTCATCTCCTCGATCGGCCGGTCGGCCAGCTCCAGGGTGCTGGTGACGGTCAGCGCCTCGGCCACGGCGCGGTCGTCGTCGGGGGCCCACTGCCGGAACCAGCCCTGGTGGGGGTAGCGACCCCGCCCGACGAGATCGGCGACGGTGATGCCTTCCGGGGCGATCGGGGCCTGCGGCAGGAGGCCCATCACCTTGGCGACCTGCTTGCTCGGGATCGAGGAGATGGCGCGACCGTCCAACAGCACCGCCCCGTGGGTCGGGGTGAGCAGCCGGGCCAGTCCGCGCAGCAGGGTGGACTTGCCGCAGCCGTTCGCGCCGATGATCACGGTCACCTTGCCGGTGGGGATGTCGACGGTCAGGTCCTCGACGATCTGGCGGTCGCCGTAGCCGAGCCCGAGCTCGGTCGCCCTGAGGGTGTGGCGGGTGGCGGGAGCATCACTGAGCACCATGGGCGATCAACCTCCGTGACCGATGCGGTTGGACCTGACCAGCAGGTAGATGAGGAACGGGGCACCGACGGCCGCGGTCAGGATGCCGACCGGCAGCTGGACCGGCAGCAGGTGCTGGCCGACGAAGTCGGCGGCGATCACCACGGCCGCGCCGACCAGGGCCGCCGGCACCAGAGCGGTACCGGTGCCGTTGGTCAGTCGACGCGCGATCGGTCCGGAGACGAACGCGACGAAGCCGACCGGTCCGGCCGCGGCCGTGGCGATCGCCGCGAGGGCCACCCCGATCAGGATCAGGAACAGCCGGGACCGCTCCACCCGGATGCCGACGCTGGTGGCCGCGTCGTCACCCAGCTGCAGGCCCCCGAGCGCCCCGCCGGCCCAGAGGGTCAGCGGCACCACGATCAGCATCAACAGCAGCAGCGGTCGCAGCTCAGCGGCCGAGGCGCCGTTCAGGCTGCCGGTGAGCCAGTGCAGCGCGACCTGGGCGTCCCAGATCTGGGCCCGGGTCATCAGGTAGTCGATGACGGCGCCGAGCATGGCGGCGATGCCGATCCCGACCAGCACCAGTCGATAGCCGGCCACGCCCTGCTTCCAGGCCAGCAGGTAGATCGCGAGCGCGGTGAGCAACGCGCCACCGAACGCGAAGGCCGAGATCGCGAAGCCGCTCAGGTTCAGCACCAAGATCGCGATCACCGCCGCGGCGCTGGCCCCGGACGTGATGCCGATGATGTCGGGGCTGGCCAGCGGGTTGCGCATCATCGACTGGAAGACCGCCCCGGAGAGTCCGAAGCAGGCACCGACGGCCAGCGCCATCACGGCTCTCGGCAGGCGCAGCTCGTGGACGATGAAGTCGGTGGCCCGGGTGCCCCGGCCGGTCAGCGACAGCCACACCTGCTGGACCGAGACCGGGAAGTCGCCGACGATCAGGGCGAGGCAGAACATCACCACCAGGAACACCACGAGGGCGAGGGAGACGATCACCGTCCGACGGCGCAGCCGGTGACGTACGCGTCGCACGACAGCCACACCGGCGGTGTCGGCCTCGATCTGGACGGCCTGCCGCGGTGACAGCACGGCGGTCATGGACGCGTCCTCCCGTGGATGCGGGTCACAGCTCGGCCAGGTTCTTGCGGCGCACCAAGGCGATGAACACCGGCGCCCCGAGGAATGCGGTCACGATGGCGACCTGCAGCTCACCGGGACGGGCGACCACCCGGCCGATGATGTCGGCGGCGAGCAGCAGGATGGGGGCGAGCACCATCGAGTACGGCAGCACCCAGCGGTAGTCGGGGCCGACGATCATCCGGGCCACGTGCGGGATGGTCAGGCCGACGAACCCGATCGGGCCGCAGGCCGCGGTCGCCGCACCGCAGAGCAGCACCACAGCAGCCGCGGAGAGGGCACGGGAGAGGACCACGTTGGCCCCCAGACCGCGAGCGACGTCCTCGCCGAGGGACAGCGTGTTCAGGACTCGTCCCAGGCACAGGGCGAGCAGGCAACCGGCGATCAGGAACGGGGCGACCTGCACCACGATCGTCATGTCCCGGCCGGCCAGCGACCCGACGGCCCAGAACCGGAACTGGTCGAAGGTCGCCTGATCGAGCAGCAGCATGGCGGTGGTGACGGCGCCGAAGGCGGCACTCAGGGCCGCGCCGGCCAGGGCGAGCTTGACCGGGGTGGCGCCCTCCCGGCCCAGGGCAGCGACCGAGTAGACGACCACCGACGCCACCGCCGCCCCGGCGAAGGCGAACCAGACGTAGCCGAGGATCGAGGTCACCCCGAAGGCGGAGATGCCGATCACCACCAGCAGGGCGGCACCGGCGTTGACCCCGAGGATGCCGGGATCGGCCAGCGGGTTGCGGGTGACCCCCTGCATCACGGCACCGGCCATCCCCAGAGCGGCGCCGACCAGGACACCGAGGATCGTGCGGGGCAGCCGCAGCTCGCGGATCACCAGGTGATCGGTGTTGGCTTGGTCGTAGTGGAAGATCGCGTCCCAGACGGCGCTCAGCGGGGTGACCCGGGCGCCGACGGCCAGACTGAGGAAGCAGAGGATCGCGACCACCAGGGCACAGCCGAGAAGTCCGAGGGCCCGCGAGGAGGCGCGCTTGCGGATGACCGGCTCCCCTGGCACAGCGCGAAGCTGCGGGGCTACCGTCACCGACATAAGGTGAGCCTAACCTAGCGTCGCCCTCTCGCCGAACCCGTCCGAACCTGACCGGACTCGCCGCGCGGGAGTCGGATCCGGCCGGTCAGGACCCGGCGCCGCGGAATAACGGCCCCGCCTGGGTCCGCGCATGGCGTGTCGCGCCCCGTCGGCCGCAGTCGGGGTCGCTCTGACGCAGGAATCAGTCCCGAGTGCCCTTCGAGGTGACCAGCTCCGCCAGGTTCGGAGCGACGGTGTCGGCCGGGTCGGCCCCGACCGGCTCCTCGCTCGTCCGGTCGGCCGCTTCCCACCGCATGCTGCGCTCCCGAGCCGCGATCTGATGGTGCTCGGCATACCAGTCCCGCCACTCCTGCTCGGCGGCCTCGGCCTCGGCCTCCCGGCGCCGGCTTTCTTCGTCGCTGCGGGCACGGGCGTCGGCGTACCAGTCGGTCCAGCCGCCCTCGGTGTCGTCGAGGTCGGCCGCCCGCGGCCGCTCCTCGTCGTGGCTCGGTCGACCCAGCACCACGACCGTCGCGCGGACGGCCACGGCGCGGACGGGCAGGAAGCCGAACGCGGCCACGGCAGCGAGGATCGCCAGACCGGCCGTCGGTGACCACAGACCGGTCACGGCCATGGCGGTGGCGACGACAGCGGTGATGGACAGGCTCAGCACCACCGTGAGGGCGAGCGTGTCACCGAGATCACGGAGTCGCAGCCGGCGGGCCCAACCGAGGCCCGGCAGCACCAGGCAGCCCCCCAGGGCGGCGATCATCCGCACGGCCGGAGCATCCAGCGCCAGGGCGAGCGCCACGACCATGGCACCGACCGTGACCAGTCCGGCCACGCTGACCGACGGAGCGTGTTTCCGCATGTCAGCGCCCCTCCGGGTCGTGCCCATGTCAGCGCCCCTCCGGGTCGTGCCCATGTCAGCGCCCCTCCGGGTCGTGCCCATGTCAGCGCCCCTCCGGGTCGTGCCCATGTCAGCGCCCCTCCGGGTCGACGAGCTCGAACACCACGGCGTCGCCGCTGTCGTAGGCGACCTTGAACTGCGGTGACTGCCGCAGTGCGATCTCCACCGCCTCGAGGGAGCCGATCGGCATCGAACCCTGGGTGTCCACGGCGATCTTCTGCGAGCGGGTGATCAGGATGTACGCGTCGGCGTAGCGCGGGTCCTCCAGCCAGTCGTCCAGCTTGTCGACCGGGTCGGCCAGCAGCTCACGCCAGGACCCCTCGGGCTCCCGGTCGATGGGGACGTAGGTGAACTTCTCGTAGTTCTTGAACTGGGCCGGGTAGTTCCGGCTGCCCTCCACCAGCAGCGAGCCGGGGCGGGCGTTGTCCTGCACCCAGGTCACTGCGGCCACCTCGGCCGGGGTGAAGTAGTTCTGCCGCTCCTTGCCGTAGTAGCTGAGCAGGAAACCGGGCAGCAGCACGGACGTCAGCAGGGCGGTGGCGACCAGGTTCCGCCACGGGAACCCGCGGCCGTCCCGGGGCAGACAGGCGGCCGCCGCCAGGAACGCGATGAACGGGGCGGCGAACAGGAAGGCCCGGAACAGCACCTCGCCGCCGAAGCCGGTCATCAGCACCAGCATCCCGGGCAGCACCATCAACAAGATCGCGGTGACCCGCAGACCGCGGACCCGCCAGCTCCGCCAGGCGCCGAGCAGAGCCATCACAGTGGCCAGGATGACCACCCCTCGACCGGCCCAGATCACCACCACCTGGGACCCGGCGGCGATGGTGGCGGTCTTCTCCAGGGTCTCGTTGGCGTTGGCCACCGGCTGACCGAGGCCGACGACCAGCTCCATGATGTTGGGCAGGGTGTAGCTGCGGGCGGCGGTGAACGCCCAGGCCGCGACCAGCACACCGCCGAGCACCGGCAGGTACCAGCCGGAGGTCCGGCGCAGCGCGACCAGGGCGGTGACGGCCAGCAGCAGCATCATCGGGGTGATCTGGTGGCTGGCAGCGACCACGGCGACGATCAACAGGAACGGGATCAGCTGGTGGGCCTTCAGCGTGGCCCGGCGGATCAGCAGTCCGATGCAGGCGAGGTAGAGCACGTACGCCATCGCCTGCGGCGAGAAGTAGTCCTGGCCGACCCAGTTGATGATGAAGAAGAAGAACAGGGCGAGCCAGATGAGGCGCTTGCTCCGGGTCAGGCCGCGGTACACGTACCGCAGCACGACCAGGTTCATCAGGTTGAACACCACCGGCGCCCAGGTCGCGATCCGGAGCGCGTCGGGGCTGCCGGCCAGCGAGGTGAGCAGCGCGCTGGCCGCGAAGAAGCCGGGCCAGTTGTGGTAGATCTCGCCGACGCCGATGGTCGGGTCGACGGTGCCGGTCCGCAGGATGTAGTCGACGATGCCGACGTGCTTGTACGCCCACGAGTAGCGCAGCGTGCCGTACAGCACCGCGGGTGTGCCGTGGATGAGGGCGATGTAAGTGACCAGGTAGAGCCCCAGCACCCACTCGCGTTTGTTGCGGTACAGGCTGCCCAGGAAGCCGCCGACCAGCAGCAGCAGTGCGCCCACAGTGGCCCCGGTGAACAGGGACACGAGACCGAAGCTGCCCATGGCTCGGGGATCGGCACCGACGAACCCGAGCGTCCACAGCAGCGCCGCCAGCAGCGGCACCGCGGCCAGCCAGCCCTGCGAGCGGATCGCGGTCAGCAGCGGCACCGCGGCAGCCCGAGGGATCTCGGCGCGCGGACCGTCGGCCTGTCTCTGGCGGACGAGCGTGTCTGGCCTCGGCGCGGCAGCGGGTAGGACGTCGGTCACGACAACTGATTCGGAGCCGAACGGGTCTCCGGATGGGAGCGATTCAGCCAGATCATCGCGTTCCAGCTCCGCCGGAGGGGCTCCGTCACCAGGTCCCGCTGGACACCGGGCCGACCGCTTCGGGTCCGACCGGCTCGGGACCGGCCAGCAGCTGCAGGATCGGCTTGACGTTGCGGGCCAGCCAGACCCGGCCGAGGTGATCGGCCGAGGTCCGGTCCATCCCGGCCGTGACGTGACCCAACCAGGTCAGCAGGACGATGTGCTCGAGGGCGATCTGAGGGTTCGGCAGGTTGATGGACAGCTCGGCCAGACCCCGGCGCACCGCGCTCGGATCCGCCAGCGCCTGGCGTACGGCGACGCCGAGCTCCACCGGCCGGGTGGCGAGCCACCAGTGCATCAGGTCCACGTCGGGCAGCCCGCCGGGGTGTGCGTTCTCCCAGTCGACCACGCCCGTGACACGTACGCACTGCCCTCGCGGACCCGACTCCGGGGGTGCGGCGGCACCCGCGGGGTCGGTGTTGGTGGGCTCCGCGGATGTGGCACTCGAGGAGTGGATCAGGACGTTGCCCGGCCAGAAGTCCCCGTGCACCCAGGCCACTTCGACCTCCCGGCCCAGCAGGGCCTCGTGCAGGAGCCCCTGCAGCCGGTCCAGGCTGTGCGCGTCACCCGGCAGACCTCGCAAGCCCCGCAGGTAGTCGAGGGGTTCGTCGACCCAACGCGCCAGAACCTCCTGGTCGACGGTCTGGACGGCCGTGGTGGCCCGGTGGATGGCGGTGAGGGCAGCAGCGGCGGCGGTGCTCGTCGCGGGCTCGGACAGCCTGGAGGTGGCCGCGTGCCCGGGCAGCTGGGTCTCGATCACGACCCGGTTTCCGGCCAGCCGTCCGTCCCGGACGACCCGCGGCAGCAGATCGGCACTCGCCAGACCGTCGAGCGCGAGGCGGAGGTCGGCCACGCTGTCGACGTGCTGACCCAGGCCCCGGGACGAGGCCGCGGAGGTGGCGATCTTGGCGATCAACCGGTCCGGTTCGAGCTCCAGCGCGACGACCAGGGTGTCGGAGTCCGAGGTCAGCATCCGGTACGGCGTCTGCGGATCCAGCCCGCAGGCGGCCAGCGCCGGCGCCAGCTGCTGGCGGGTCACCCGCCGGCTGCGGCGGCGGCGCAGGAGACGCGGGAGCTGCTCGAGCTCGGCGATCACGCTGCGGACGCCGCGCTCGGCGAACAGTCCCGTCCGTCCCGTGATCAGCAGCGCCGCGCAGACGACCAGCTGGGTGAGCAGGCAGGCCAAGCCCACGCCGGGGATGCCGAACGGACCCAGCAACAGCCAGCTGCCGCCGATCGAGCCGATCGCCAGCGCGGTGTAGACGGCCATGATCGTGCGCAGGTCCCGCCGGATGCGGGCTGTGGCGATGGCGATGCCGACGATGGTCTGCGGGATGGCGGAGACGAGCAGCAGCTGCAGCACCAGCGTGCCGTTGGCGGCGTAGTCGGGACCGAGGATGCCCAGCACCAGCGGGGCCGCGAACACCCCGACGACGGCGAGCGGGATCACCAGCCGGGCCGAGTTCCACAGGGCCTGACGGGCCAGCGGGACGGCCCGCTCCGGGTCGCGGGCGCCCTCGGCGACCAGGGCGCTGCCGACGTTGCTGATCACCAGGTACAGGGTGTAGCCGATGGTGTTGGCCATGAAGTAGTAGGCGCTGGCCTCCGGTCCGACCTCGTTCAGCACCAGCAGGGTCAGCAGGTCGGCCGTACCCAT
The DNA here is from genome assembly GCA_963696135.1 of uncultured Actinomycetota bacterium. Classification (GTDB taxonomy): domain Bacteria; phylum Actinomycetota; class Actinomycetes; order Propionibacteriales; family Propionibacteriaceae; genus Microlunatus. The sequence goes on along the minus strand of CAVOJH010000020.1, from coordinate 244,142 downwards.
CCAGAGCAGCGCCGCGAAGTGGTCGGCGGCCGCGAACCGGACCAGCTGGGAGACCGGGATCGTCGTCCGCTCCTGCCCGCCCGTGGTCCGGCCCAGGTAGCGCATGACGAACGTGGTCACCACCAGCACGGCGGCGGCGGCCGGCAGTGCGGCCGCGCCGAACACCGCCCATCCCCCGGCGAAGGCCAGCAGCGGCAGCAGGGCGATCTTGGCCACCGCGCACAGGCCGTTCTCCAGCGGCACCCAGATGGTCTGCCGCAGACCGACCAGCACGTGGTCCTGGAGCACGAACAGCACCCAGAACGCCGTGCCGACGACGAAAGCGAGCACGGACAACGGCGAGTCGCGCAGGAACGCCAGCTTCTCCGCCCAGAGCGGCTGGCCGAGCAGGAAGATGCCGGCGGCCACCATCGCGGTCACCGCACACAGGGCGTAGCAGGTGGCGATCAGCCGCCGGCTGGCCGATCCCGCGGTCGGCAGGAAGCGGATCAGGCCGTTCCGCAGCCCGAGGGTGGACAGGTTGGCCAGCAGGGCCATCACCGAGACCAGGGCCGCGCCGATGCCGACCGTCGCCGTCGGCAGCCAGCGGGCGGCGAGGGCCCAGAACACCAGACCCAGACCGGAGGTCAGACCGGTGGCCAGGATGAGGGCGTACGCGCTGCGGCGCATCGGGTCCTTCAGGTGCGTGGCCACGGCGACGCTCAACCGGGCGTGCCGGGGTACGGAGACGTCCATCGGCTCAGGCCCCCGTGCTCATCCGGACGTAGTCGATCTCGAACGTCGCCGGGAAGGCTGTCCGGCCGTCGGGCGGCCCCGGGTAGGCACCGCCGACGGCCAGGTTCATCACCAGGTACATCGGCTCGGACGGCACCTGGGACCCGGTGACGGTCCAGACGGTTTTCCCGTCGAGGGTGTAGACGAGCTTCCCCGGGGTCCAGACGAGTCCGACCGTGTGCCAGTCGCCGGCCAGGTCGGGATCGGTCACCTTGATGCGCTTGCTCGGTGAGTCAGCGTCCCGGTCCTCGGGGTGGAGGTGCAGGAGCAGCTCGCCGGGGTCCTGGCCGATCATCTCGAGCAGGTCGATCTCCGGTCGGGACTCTTTGCTGGCCGGCAGCAGCCAGATGGCCGGCCACAGGCCGCGTCCGGCGGGCGCCTTGAACCGGGCCTCCACGGTCCCGTACGTGATGGCGACCTTGGCGTTGTCGTCGTCCGGGGTCGGACCGGTGGTGACCATGCCGGAGGTGAACTCGTACGTGTTGCCGTCCGACGCCTCGTACCGGTTCGGGGCGGCGGTCAGCCGCAGGGTGCCGTCGGCCACCGTGGCCTGCTCCGGGCGGTACCACTCCAGCTCGTTGTTGGACGCGATCGTGCAGCCGCCGTCGTCCCACCAGTGGCAGGTGTTCCAGCGGCTGCTGTCGAGAGTGCCGCCGTCGAAGTTCTCGTCCAGCACCACCCGGCTGCCGCTGGTGCTGGGGGTCGCGCTCGGGTCGGTGGCCTGGCGGACGGCCACGGTGGCGATCACCGTCGCGAGGACGGCGAGCACCACCAGCAGGGGCCAGCGTCGCCGGCGATCAGACGTCACGGAATCTCAGCACCTTCTTGACCAGGGACCGCAGTCGCTGGTCGGTCGGGGTCCAGGGCAGCCGCTCGAGCCGCAGCTCGGCGTAGTCGAACGGCTTCGCCCCGAACTTCTCCTTGAACTGGGCCAGCGACGTCGACTGGCCGGACTCGCCGAGGTGGTACGCGAAGCAGCCCAGCTCGCAGGCGAGCTCGATCATCCGCCACTGCACCAGGTCACCGGCGTAGGTCTTGTCGACCAGGTCCCGGTCCATCGCGGCCCTGGTGTCGTGCGCGGTCTGACCGAGCAGGGTGATCGACCCGAAGGCCGGGCGGTCGTCGACGTAGGCCAGGGCCACCACGAACGCCTTGCCCAGGTGCTCCGACATGGCCCGCAGCTTGCTCAGCGGGTCGCGCCGGCTGGCCCGGAACCGGGCCAGGGCCCGCGGCTCGTGCTGCCGCTCGGCCCAGCGGTCGATCGACAGCAGATAGAGCTGGTAGTACTCCTCCAGCAGGGCGCCGGAGCGATCGATCTCCACCCGGACCCCGGACTTCTCGGCCACCCGGGTGCCCCGGCGGGCCGACTTGGAGAACTGGCTGAAGGCCTGCTCGGCGCCGCCGGTGAGGTCGATGACGTGGGCGCGGCGCGGGATGGTCAGGGTGGAGTGGTCGACAGCCTCACTCCACTGGGCCCAGCGGGTCGGGTCGGGTCGCAGTCCGATCCGTTGGCTGCGGGTCCCGCGCAGGTCGGCGAGCACGGCGCGCAGCACGTCCGCGTCGGCGTCGGCCCCGACCAGTCCGCCGATGCCCCAGGACGGCGGGAAGCCCTGCAGCCAGCCACCGAGACCGAGCGGGCCCCGGCGGGCGACCAGGGGCAGCACGAAAGTCCGCCCGTCGTCGAGGACGTAATACCGGCTGGCATCGGTGTGCCGCCCGTCGGCACAGAGGGCGTCGATCCACTCCGGAGCGTGCTCCGGCAGGGCCTGCGAGTCGCCGGCCAAGGCGGCGCGCCACTCCTCCCGCGGTGCGGGGGTGATCACCTGCATCATCGCCGACCAGCTCCCGACGGGCGGGCCAACCGCCGGGCCTGCCGCCAGACCGCCGTCTGCCAGTGCTCCCGCGGGCCGGCTGTCCGTACGCCGGTGCCGGTGAGCACCCGGGCGATGTCGGCGGGGCCGAAGTCGGAGGTGACGGTCACGCGAGCGATGGCGTACCGGTCGTCGTCGGCGTGGCTCAAGGCGTTGCGGACGGCGGTGGCCGAGCGGTAGCCGGCGGCCATGACGAGCTCCTTGGTGGCCCGGCTGTGGTAGCCGTGCGGGTAGGCGAAGGTGTCGACGGCCCGACCGAGGACCTGTTCGAGCACGTCCTTGCTGGTGCTGATCTCCTCGTACGCCACGGCGTGCGGCAGGCAGTCCAGGTGCGGGTGGGTCATGCTGTGGGCACCGATCTCGCAGCCGTCGGCGGCCAGGTCCGCGATCTCGCGCGGGGTCAGCATCGGCAGGCGGACTCCGGCCGAGGCCAGCCACTCGCTGCGCCCGCCGAGGTCACCGGCCGTGACGTACAGCGTGGCGGCCAGGCCGCGGTCGGTCAGCAGCGGCCACGCGTTGGCGGCGAAGTCGGCGAAGCCGTCGTCGAAGGTGAGCACGACCGGCCGCGGCGGCAGCTGCCCCGTGGCCAGACCGTCCAGCAGCTGACGGACGGTGATCGGCTGATAGCCCTGCTCCAGCATGAGGTCGAGGTGCGCCGCCAGCTGGGCACGGGACACCGTGAAGGCGCCGAACTTGCCGGCCGGGGTGTCGCTGACCGAGTGGTAGAGCAGCACCGGGATCGCTCCGGTTTTGGGTGGAGCCTGGCCCGCGGAGCGCGACGCGCGACCATCAGACACGGTCATGCCACCTCCCGACGAGCGTGCCGACGGCTCCGGAGATAGCGCCCGGGACCCGACATCAGGCCGCGCAGCTGCTGCCGGCTCAGGTCGGCCGGGTACGCGGGCAGGTCGCCGACGACCGAGGGCCGCACGATGGTGCGGACCCGGCGGAGCGCCGTGGCCGCGGACAGAACGAGCGCGAAGGCGAACCGCGGATCGTCGATCAGGCAGCGGGTGAGGTGAGCCCCGAGTCCGGCGCCGTAGCCGTAGGTCTGACGGCGCAGGGCGGCGTAGTCGCGGTAGTGCTGGTGCAGGACGATCGCGCCCGGCTCGTAGACGAGTCGGTGACCGTCGCTGACCACGTCGTAGAAGGCGGCCAGATCGTCCCCACCCATGGCCACCGTGCCGGTGCCGAGGGCGGCGTCGAAGCCGCGACGACGGCGCAGGTAGTCGGTCCGGAACGCCATGTTCGCGCCGGAGCCGAAGACGCCCGCGGTGTAGGGGAACAGCGGATCGGCCGGCCGGTTGGGGCCCTTGTCGAAGACGCGGCGGCGCAGACCCTTGTCGTAGGTGGCGTTGCCCTCCACCCACTGCTGCGGCAGGGTGTCCAGCTCGCGCGGCGCGATCATCCCGGTGACACAGGCGACCTCGTCGTCGGCGAAGGCGTCGACCAGCCGGGCCAGCCAGCGCGCATCGACCAGCACGTCGTCGTCGGTGAAGGCGACGACCGGGGTCAGCACGTGCGGCAGGGCCGCGTTGTGGGCGCGGGCGAGACCGGGGCGGTCCTCCCGGACATAGCGCAGCCGCGGGTCGGTCGCGGACAGCTCCGCCACCAGCTCGGCCGTCCGCGTGGTGGTCGGAGCGTTGTCGACCACCACCACCCGCTCCGGCTGCAGGTCTCCGGCGAAGACCGAGCGCAGGCACTCGGCCAGTCGCTCCGGCCGCTCACGGGTGGCGATGACGACGGTCGCGTCGGCGGGGGGGTGCGCCGACGGACCGCCGCCGGCCGATGACAGGTCCACGGCAGGGCCGAGGCCCTGCCGAAGTCGTGCACCGACCAGCTCAGGGGCGAGCACCGCCTCGTCCAGCGCGAGCTGGACCTTGCCCACCGGCCGGCCGCCGACCGTGACCAGGCACAGGGCGCGCTCGTACGGAGGCTCGTCGCCGCGGCTCGGGTCGATCGCCGGCAGCGGAGCAGCGAGGTCGATCACCAGCGGCAGCACCGGCTCGGCATGAGCGGTCTCGGGAATCGCCGGGATCTGGGCGGACTGACGGCGCGGAGCCCAGCGGGCCGAGAGGAAGCCGGTGGCGGTCAGGCCCAGCCCGGCCACGATGGCGCCCGCGCGGGCGACTCCGGCCAGGTCCCCGTGCAGGGAACGACCGAGGTTGGTCAGCACACCGGTCGGCAGCACGTGGCGGACGTAGCCGGTCTCACTGGCCAACGCGGCCGAGCGACCCACCCGGCGGGCGACGCCGGCCTTGGAGATGCCTTCGGCCCGGCACCGGTCGCGGAAGTAGCGCCAGGACGCCCGCTGACCGGGTACGTGGTGGTGGACGACGGCCGCCGGCTCGTGCAGGAAGACGCCGTCGGGAAACAGCTGTCCCGCCCGGATGCAGAGCTCGGTCTCCTCGCAGCCGAGCTGGTTGTCGCCCTGGCGACCCAGCCCGGTGTCGAAGCCACCGACAGCGGCCAGGACTGTGCGGCGCAGCGACATGTTGCAGCCCATCAGGTTCCGGACCGGCGACGTCGTGGTCGGCTGCCCGCGATAGCTGCAGCCCACGACCCAGCCGAACTCGCCCGGCCACCAGGCCGGTTCAGCGGTCTCCCAGGTGGGGGTGGCCGCGCCGCCGACCCCGAGGACTCCTCGGTCGTCGTACGGGGCGAGCAGGTGGGTGCTCCAGTCCTCCTCGGCGGCCGCGTCGTCGTCCAGGAAGCAGACGACGTCGCCGATCGAGGCGTCGATCCCGGTGTTTCGGGCGCCGGAGAGGCCCTGGCTGGACGCGTTCGCCAGCACCGTGGCCGACGAGAAGGCGACCCGCGCACGATCGAGCAGGGCGTCGTTGTGGTCGATCACCACGATGATCTCGTCGACCGGTCGACGCTGCGCCTGGACCGAGCTCACCGCCTGGCAGAGCTGCTCCCAGCGAGCCTCGGTGTAGGCGCAGATGACGACGGACGTGGTGAGCGTCATCACCCTTCGACTTCGTGCAGGGCAGCCGGCTCGTGCAGCATGGCGGGCTTGGCCGCGCCTGCCGCCACCAACAGCCGCTGGAGGGGAACGGTCGCCTCGGCGTCGATGAAGGGAGCGTGAGTCTCCTCCTCGATCAGCTGCACCGTGCTGCGGTGCGTGATGGTGTTGTAGCGCGCGTGCGGACGCGGGACGCCGAGACCCGAGCGGGCCCGGGTCAACCGGCGACGCTCGCGGGCGATGGTCCGCAGCACCCGGGATCCGTCGCGGAAGGTCCGCAGGTGGCTGTCACCGTGGATCCGCGGGCTCTCGAACGAGGCGACCTCGACGATGCGCAGACCGGCGGCGAGGGCCCGGACGTTCAGGAACGTCTCCACCTCGAAGCCGGGTACGCCCGGGTCGAAGGCCGGGAGCACGTACCGCCAGAACGCCATGTAGCCGTAGCAGAGATCGGAGTAGCGGCCACCGAAGGTGACCCGGACCGCCTGGGTCAGCATGAAGTTGCCGAACGTGCGGAGCGGGGTCAGGTCGCTGCTGCCACCGCCCTGCATGAAGCGGGACCCCTTGGCCACGTCGGCGCCGGCGTGCAGGGCGGCGACGAAGGTGGCGATGTCGTTCGGATCCATCGACCCGTCGGCGTCCATCATCACCAGGATGTCGCCGCGGGCGGCGTCGAAGCCGGACTGCAGGGCGACGCCCTTGCCGGGCCGCTCGTCCAGCACGATGGTGGCGTCGGGACGCAGCTCGCGGACCACGTCGAGGGTCCCGTCGATGGAGCCGCCGTCGACGATCACCAGCTCGTCCACGACGCTGGGCAGCGTCGGCAGGACGTGGCGCAGGTTGTCGGCCTCGTTCAGCGTCGGGATGATCAGCGACACGGTCGGATGTGCCGAAGGTCCACGCCGCACCGGCTTGAGTCTGCGGTGCTCGCCTCGCTGCATTCCGTCGCTCGTCAGTGCTACCACGATTCCCAACCCCCAAAGTCGTCTTGCGCTTGCTTCTGCTCGCCTGTTGGTGGGGATTCGGAGCGGGTCGCGAGGTGGATGGGTGAACCGACGAGAAATCTTCGGAAATCTCTGACGACGCCGCGGTGGCCGCTCTGGTGGTGGCCACTACGCTCCCGAGGATGAAGGTCTTGGTCACCGGCGGCGCCGGCTACATCGGATCGGTGACGGCCACCGCGTTGGAGGCGGCTGGTCACACCCCGGTCATCCTCGACTCGCTGCTGAGCGGTCCGGAGGCGTTCGTCGCGGGGCGGATCTTCTACCGCGGCGACATCGCCGATCGCGAGCTGCTGACCCGGATCGTGGCGGACCACCCGGACCTGGACTGCACGATCCACATGGCGGCCCGAGTGATCGTCGCAGAGTCGGTGGCGCTGCCGTACCTCTACTACCGCGACAACGTGGCCAAGTCGCTGGAGCTGTTCGACCAGCTGACCGTGCTCGGCAAGCCGCGGGTGGTGTTCTCCTCCTCCGCGTCGGTCTACGCCGCCGTCGAGGGCTTCGAGGTGTTCGAGGACTCCCCCACGCTGCCGATCTCCCCGTACGCGCGCACCAAGCTGATGATGGAGCTGGTGCTGGAGGACCTCGCCGCCGGCACCGATCTGCGGGCGCTCGTGCTGCGCTACTTCAACCCGATCGGCGCCGATCCCGGGCTGCGGCACGGGATCTACGTCCGGGAACCCAGTCACGTCCTGGGTCAGCTGGTGATGGCGGCACAGGGTCAGCGGGACGCGTTCCAGATCACCGGCACCGACTACCCGACCCGCGACGGCACCGGGTTGCGGGACTACGTCCACGTCTGGGATCTCGCCCTGGCCCACGTCCGCGCGGTGGAGGCCTTCGACACGGTGCTCGAGCGGGTGGCCGCGCCGAGCACCATCATCAACCTGGGCACCGGGGACGGCGTGACCGTACGGGAGCTGGTCGCCGCCGTCGAGCAGGTGCTGGGGAAGCCGGTACCGGTCCGGGAGGCGCCGCGCCGGGACGGTGACGCGCAGGGCGCCTTCGCCAACGTGGACAAGGCGCGGGAGCTGCTCGGCTGGTCGGCCCGCTCCAGCCTGCGCGAGGGGGTCGACTCGGCCTTCCAGTGGGCGGCCAAGCGGCAGGAGATCCTGGGCTACCCGTGATCCCGGCGACCCCCGGGGCCGCCGTTCGTGACTCGCCGGCGGCATCCGGCGAGGTCGTACGCGTGGCCGGCCGACCGTTCCTGACTCGTCGGCGCCTTCCGGTCAGGTGCTACGCGTGGCCGCTGACCGTTCTTGGCTCGCCGGCGGGATCCAGGCAACCCGTATGCTCACCCGCTTGCCGTTGCTGACTCGCCGGCGGCAAACGGCCAACCCGCCCGCCGCGCGGCCGAACCCATCCGCTATGCCTCCGGCTCCGAACGTCTGTACGACGGGGTGATGCGCTCCGACTGGAGGAGATCCACCCGCCGTGACCACCATCGACCAGCCGATCGATCAGCTCATCGAGCTCGCCCCCGAGCGAACTGACATCCGCAGCGTCACCACACCGGTGCCGGTCGGGACGTGGAACGACGTCCTCGCCGCCGACCCCGGAGCCACCGCGCTCCAGACGCCGGCGTACCTGGCCGCCGTCCTCCGAGCCGGGGGCGGCCGCGACATCAGTCGCCTCTACACACTGGGCGACGGCCGTCGGCTGGTGCTGCCGCTGATCGAGCAGAACTTCCTTCCCGGTCTCAAGCAGGCCGGCGACTACCCCGCCGGGTTCGGCCACGGCAGTCTGCTGGCGACCGGCGGTCTGCGGGCCAGTGACGTCGCGACCGTGGTCGCGGACCTGCAGGGCCTGGGGCTCAGCCTCCGGATCGGGGGCGGCCACCACACCGCCGTGCAGTGGTCGGCCGGACTGCTGACGCCCGGTGCAGTCGCGCCGGCCGGCAGCTCGGTGGTCGAGGTCCCCCGCCGGGTCGACGTGATCGAGCTGTCGATGGGCTACCAGGAGTACCTGACGCGTACGGTCCGGCGGGGCACTCGTCAGAGCGTGGCCAAGGCCACCCGGAACGGGGTCGAGATCGAGTGCGACACCACCGGCCGGCTGATCCCCGTCTTCTACGACCTCTACCTGTCCTGGGTCGAGCGGTGGATCCCGCGCTCGGGGTTGCCGCCCGCGCTCGCTCGGCACTCGGCTCTGAAGCAGGAGCCGTACGCCAAGTTCGCGACCGTGGCCGCGCTGATGGGCGACCGGTGCCGGGTCTTCGTCGCCTGGCACGAGGGTCGCGCGGTAGCGAGCTGCATCAACTTCGTGCACGGCGAGCACGCGATCGGCTGGCGCAGCTACAGCGTCAAGGAGCTGGCCGGACCGGTCGCGGCGAACACCGCCACTCAGGTTGCGGGGATCCGGAACGCGATGGAGTCCGGGTGCCGCTTCTTCGACCTCGGCCAGAGCGGCGACGTGTCGAACCTGCAGAGCTTCAAGAACTCCCTCGGCGCCACCCCGCGCCAGGTCGTCGACCTCCGGATCGAACCGCCGCTGGTCGCCCGCGCCCGGACGGCGGCCGAGCGTGGCAAGTCCGGTGTGCTCGGTCTGCTGGGTCGGCTCTAGGAGACACCCGTCGTGCCGGTGGGACGGAACCACGGATCCAGACCGACCCGCTTCGCCTGCCACCAGATCAGCGCCAGGGCGATCCCGTGCAGGAGCACCGAGACCCCGAAGGCCAACGGCGTGCCGGTGGTCTCCTCACCCACGAACGCCTCCGCCCAGCCGCCGATGGTGACCGTCACCACGAAGACCCCGATGTTGTTGACCGTGTGCATCACGATCGCGGCCTCCAGGCCGCCGGTCCGCCAGGTCAGGATCGACGCCACCACGGCGAACAGGGCCAGATCGGCCAGCACCCACGGATCGGGACTGCCGTGCGCCGCGGCGAAGGCGGTCGCCCCGATAGCGGTCGCCACCACCAGGGCAACCCGGGGGCGGGCGACGTAGGCCCCGACGTTCTGCATGATCCAGCCGCGGAACACGTACTCCTCTGCGGCCGCCTGGCCCGGCGTCAGCAGCACGGCCATGATCAGCAGCACCCACCACTGCTCGGGACGGCCCGACTGCGGCGGTTCGACGAGCGTCGAGATGGTCAGGTAGAGCACCCACAGCGGGGCCAGCACGATCGCGCAGCGCAGCAGCCAGCGCCAGCGGATGCGACCGGTGACCGAGGACAGGAAGCCCGGCCGGATCCGGTGCACCGCCCAGATCGACAGCATGGCGGCGGGGATCAGCACGATCAGGCTCAGGGTGGCCAACAGGTACCCGCCGGGACCGATCACGCCCTCCACGTCCGCGGCCCGGTCGATCCAGAGCTCGAGGGTGCCGATGGTCGCCTCGCCGCTGAGCAACCCGTACGCCATGGTGATCAGGTAGGCGGGCACGGTGAGCAGCGCGAACGCCGCCACCAGCACCAGGAAGCTGACGATCGGCCGCCACCAGGCCCGCGTCGGCCCGCGCAGCAGGTGCAGGTAGCGGACCGGCATCTCCGGCAGCCGTGGCCGCCGGGGAACCGACGGCGGGTGGTGCGGTCCCGACGGAACCGGCAGAGGTCCGTCCGGTCTCGCCGCCCCCGCCACCGCGACGGGGCTCGGCTCGAACCTGGGTATCGGGTCCCAGGTCTCTGCTGCCGACTCTGCCGACTCACCAGCTCCAGCGGGCTGCTCGGCGCCGAAACGGAACCACCCGCCCTCGGGAAGAGGGCGGGTGGTCGTGGGGTCAGTCGCCCCGGTGCTCACCGGCGGTCGGAACCTGTGGCGTCCGTGGTCAGCCGCGCGGATCGGCGGTCGGCACCTGGCTCTGCTCCTGCTGCTGCACCGCGTGGGTGTCCGGACCCGGCGTCACGGCGTGCCCGGACGGGGTACCGGTCGACGAGCCCCCGGTCGAGGACGAGTCGTCCGCGATCCCGACCTGGCGCTTCGTGCTGATCACGACCGCGACCACGATCACCGCGAGAGCGGCGAGCGCGATCGCGTAGCGCACCGGCGACGGGGTGGCGCTCAGCGGGGACAGCGCGACCACGGCCGGGGCGATCAGCACGGCGACCAGGTTCATCACCTTGATCAGCGGGTTGATCGCCGGACCGGCGGTGTCCTTGAACGGGTCGCCGACCGTGTCGCCGATGATGGTGGCCTCGTGGGCGCTGGACCCCTTGCCGCCGTGGTGACCGTCCTCGACCAGCTTCTTCGCGTTGTCCCACGAGCCACCGGAGTTGGCCAGGAACACCGCCATCAGCGTGCCGCAGGCGATCGCGCCGGCCAGGTAGCCGGCCAGGGCCGGAGCGCCGAGGCCGAAGCCGACAGCGACCGGCGCGAAGATCGCCAGCAGGCCCGGCGTGGCCAGCTCCCGCAGCGAGTCCTTCGTGACGATGTCGACGACCTTGCCGTACTCGGGCTTGGTCGTGCCCTCCATGATCCCGGGGATGTCGCGGAACTGGCGACGGACCTCGTAGACCACCGCGCCGGCCGCCCGTCCCACGGCGCTGATGGCCAGACCGGAGAACAGGAAGACGACGGCCGCACCGAGGATCAAGCCGACCAGGGTCGGCGGCGCGAACACCACCGCCTGGACCTGGAAGGCCTCGTAGCGCTCCTGCAGGACTCCGCTGATGGCGTCGGTGTAGGACCCGAACAGCGCGGTGGCGGCCAGCACCGCGGTGGCGATCGCGATGCCCTTGGTGATGGCCTTGGTGGTGTTGCCGACCGCGTCGAGCTCGGTGAGGATCTTGGCCCCCTCGCCGTCCACGTCGCCGGACATCTCGGCGATGCCCTGCGCGTTGTCGGAGACCGGACCGAAGGTGTCCATGGCCACGATCACGCCGACGGTGGTCAGCAGACCGCAGCCGGCCAACGCGATCGCGAACAACGACACCACACCGATGCCACCCAGCAGGTACGCGCCGTAGACCGCGGCCGCGATGACCACGGCGGTGTAGACGGCGGACTCCAGGCCGAGCGAGATGCCCGACAGCACGACGGTGGCCGCACCGGTCAGCGAGGTCTTGGCCACGTCCTGCACCGGGCGGTGCTCGGTGCCGGTGTAGCGACCGGTCAGGGACAAGATGATCACGGCGAGCACGATGCCGATGACGACCGCACCGATGGACACGATCCGCGGGTCGTCGATCGGGCCTGCGAACTCCAGCCCCTCGACACCGAGTCCGGCGAAGGTGGACGGCAGGTAGGCGAAGGCGGCGATCGCACACAGCACGGCGGAGATCACCGCGGAGATGTAGAAGGCCCGGTTGATCGTCTTCAGACCGCCCTCGTCCGGACGGGGCTTGGTCAGGTAGATGCCGATGATGGCGGTGATCACACCGATGGCCGGCACGATCAGCGGGAAGACCAGGCCGTACGCCCCGAAGGCGGCCTTGCCGAGGATCAGCGAGGCGACCAGCGTGACGGCGTACGACTCGAACAGGTCGGCCGCCATGCCGGCGCAGTCGCCCACGTTGTCACCGACGTTGTCGGCGATGGTGGCGGCGTTGCGCGGGTCGTCCTCGGGGATGTTCTGCTCGACCTTGCCGACCAGATCGGCGCCGACGTCGGCGGCCTTGGTGAAGATGCCACCGCCGACCCGCATGAACATGGCGAGCATGGCCGCGCCGAAGCCGAAGCCCTCGAGGATGGTCGGGGCGTCGGCACGGAAGATCAGCACCACGACGGCTGCGCCCAGCAGGCCCATGCCGACGGTCATCATGCCGACGTGCGCACCGGTGCGGAACGCGATCCGCATGGCCGGGTCACGGCCCTCGCTGCGCGCTGCGGACGCGACCCGGACGTTGGCCTTGACCGCGAGCGACATGCCCAGGTAGCCGATCAGGCCGGAGAACACGGCCCCGGCCAGGAAGGCGATCGAGCGGGCGATCTTCAGCGTCCAGGTGCCGAACTCGCCGTCGTGCACCGGCAGGGCCAGCAGCAGCAGGAACGCCAGGATCGCGAACACCCCGAGGGTGCGGAACTGGCGGGCCAGGTAGGCGCTGGCACCCTCTTGCACGGCGAGGGCGATGACCTTCATCTTCTCGGTGCCGTCGTTCGCGGCGATGACCTCACGCCGGAACACACCGCCCATGATCAAGGCGATGACAGCCACCACTCCGACAATCGCAACCAGGGTGAGGTTCGCGCCGGAGAGGGTGACTTCTAGTGGGATTGTTTCCATCAGGACCGGAAGCCCGGACATGCAACGTCCTCCTGCAGACATCAGTGTCAACTACGCATCCATACGGCGCGACCGGCAGAGTCTAGCCAGTTGGAGCACTGGTCTGTTGCCGGAACGCGAACAGTACGCGAGTTGTCCTTATTCTCCACAACTGGCGTAGGTGTGCCGGCAGTGTCGTGATCGCGTGCCACGCTGAGGTGATGGGCACGGTGAGGACGGGGGCGGACCCGCGGGTTTCGGAGAGCTCTCAGGCGCCCCGAGCCGCCGAACCAGCCGATCCGACGAGTCCCCCACCGGTGGACGGGCTCGAGATCCGCCATCAGCGCGATCTCCCGGCCCGGCCCGGGAGACATGCCCCGTGGCCGACGTGGCTCGAGGTCGGCTCGCCGGCCAGGACCGCGGTCGAGCAGATCGGTGTCGACGCCCTGTGGACGCATCAGGTGGTGGCTGCCGACGCCTTGATGGCCGGGCGGCACGTGGTGCTCACCACCGGGACGGCGTCGGGGAAGTCGCTGGCCTACCTGCTGCCCGCGGCGACGGCGGTGGTCGGGGCCGGGCGGGCGGACGACGACGCCGTACGGTGGCGCCGGCGTCCGGCGACATCGCTGTATCTGGCGCCGACCAAGGCGCTGGCCCACGACCAGGCCCGGGTGTGCGCCGAGCTCGCGGTGCCCGGCTGGCGGGTCGCCACGGTGGACGGCGACACCGACCCAGCCGACCGGCAGTGGGCGCGGGACCACGCCCATCACGTGCTCACCAACCCGGACCTGCTGCACGCCTCCCTGCTGCCGAACCACACCCGGTGGGCCTCGTTCCTGCGCTCCCTCCAGTTCGTGGTGGTGGACGAGTCGCACCGCTATCGGGGGGTGTTCGGCGCTCAGGTAGCCGCGGTCCTGCGCCGGCTCCGACGGATCGCCGCGCACTACCGCGCCGACCCGGCCTTCGCGGTGCTGAGCGCCACCAGCGCCGAGCCGATCGCGACCGCGGCCGCCCTGACCGGGATCGCGGCCGACGACCTGACCCTGGTGGACGACGACGGTTCGGTCCGCGGTGCGGTACGGATCAGCCTCGCCCGTTCGGACCTCGCACCGGAGACCGCCGCCGCGGAGCTGATGGCCACCCGGGTCCGAGCCGGCGAGCAGGTGCTCACCTTCGTGCCGTCCCGGCGGTTGGCCGAGGAGGTGGCGCGGTCGGCCGAGACCTCGGTCAGCGCGGGCCCGGCGGGGGCAGAGCCGGGCAGCGTGCTGGCGTACCGGGCTGGCTACCTCGCGAACGACCGCCGACTGATCGAACGCGGGCTGGCGGACGGCACCGTCCGCGGGGTGGCGGCGACCAACGCCCTGGAGCTCGGGGTCGACCTCGCCGGGCTCGACACCGTGGTGCTGTGCGGCTACCCGGGCAGCCGAGCCGCCTTCTGGCAGCAGGCGGGGCGGGCCGGCCGGCGTGGCGCTGCGGCCGACGTGGTCCTGATCGCCCGGGCCAACCCCCTGGACGCGTACCTGCTGGATCACCCGGCCGTGCTCTTCGACCAGCCGGTGGAGACGGCGGTGCTCGATCCGGCGAGTCCATCGGTGCTGGGTCCGCAGCTGGCGGCGGCCGCGCAGGAGCTGCCGCTGCGGCCGGGCGACGAGCGCTGGTTCGGACCCGGCACCTGGGCACTGGTCGCGCGGCTGACCGAGCGCGGGCTGCTGCGGCGGCGACCCGACGGCTGGTTCTGGACCGTTCCGCAGCGAGCGGTCGACCGGATCAGTCTGCGGAACACCGAGGCGCACACCATCGACATCGTCGAGGAGCCCACCGGCCGGGTGCTCGGCACGGTCGGGCTGGACGCCGCCGACCTGGTGGTGCACCCCGGGGCGGTCTATCTGCACCAGGGAGACAGCTATCTCTGCGACGACGACGGCTGGGACGTCGAGGCCGGCGAGGTCATCGTCCGGGCGGCGCGACCCGGCTACCTGACCCAGCCGGTGGTCGACGCCGAGGTCTCGCCGGGTAGCCCGCACCGGGAGCGCACGCTCGGTACCGGACGGCTGGCGTACGGGTCCGCACGGGTGAGCAGCCGGGTGACGGGTTTCCTGCGCCGGGACGAGCTGACCGGACGGGTCTGGGACACCACCCCGCTGGACCGACCCGAGCGGGTGCTGTCGACAGCGGCAACGATCCTGACCGTGACCGCCGAAGCGGCCACCCCCCGTGCGGGCAGCCCCCGTGCGGGCACCCTCGGTGCGCCGAGCCCGGCCGAGCGGTCGGAGCTGTCCCGGCCTCGATTCGACGCCGGGATCCATGCCCTGGAGCACCTGATCACCGGGGTGCTGCCCGCGATCGTGGCCAACGACCGCTACGACATCGGCTCCCACTCCTGGATCGAGGACACGGGCGCCGCGGCGATCGCTGTGTTCGACCGCCGACCCGGCAGCGGGTTCGCCGCCGGTGGCTACGACCGCGCGGAGGCCTGGCTGACCGCCGCTCGGGAACGGATCGAGGAGTGCTCGTGCGGGAACGGCTGCCCCGCCTGCATCCTCGCGGCGGGATGCGGGTCGAGCCGTGCGCTGGACAAGGGCACCGCTCGGCGGCTGCTGGCCACCCTGGTCCCGAACAGCGCTGACCCCGGCCGGGCTGGTGCGCCCGGGGATACTGGGTCGCGATGAGCTTCATGGAGATCTTCCAGCCTGGGCTGAGATACCTGCGCGACGAGCGGGATCGACAGCGGATGGATGTCGCCTACCCCACGAACGGTGGCAACCCGCCGATCGACATCGATCTCGATGCGGGCACCGCCACCATCGTCGTGCGGGTGCCGGCTCCGGTCGAGGAGTCGGCCGACGAGCCCGCGTCGTCGCCGGACGCTTCTGAGAGTCGTGACCACTAGCGCCGCGCCTCCGCCGAACCCGCGTGCGCCGTTGCGCTGACCTGGCGAGGCAGACCGGGTGTGCGCACCAGGATCGACACGGTCGCGGTGACCGTGACGACGTAGTCGATCTGGTCGCCGACCCGCTCGCAGGACGAGATCCGGGCGAGGTGCGCGCGAGCGTTGCGGCGGGCTGAGGCGCAGGGGTCCCCGCCCTGACCGGCCGTGGTGGCTCCGCTGAGAGCCGCCAGATCGGCCGCCGATCGGGCCCGGTGCGCGGCGATCACGTACCCGCAGATGATCATCGCGGTGTAGCCCAGCATCATCACGACGACGCAGACGCCGATCATCAGCATCGAACCGCTACCCCGCTCGTCCCGCCGTGGGCGGACACGGCACACCGGAGCTGGACAGCTGACGATCACTCGGTCGCTCATCGCGGCTCCTCCGGCTCGGGGACGACCTCGGCCCGGGCCTGCAACGGCACCCCGACCAGTCGCTGCGCGATGGGTCTCGCCACCACGCTGACGTTGACCCGGACCAGGCCGTCGCTGCCGAGCTATCCGCACCCGAGCCCCGGCGGGCGCTTCCCGGCGGGCCCGAGCAACGGCCGCGTCGTCGCCCCGCGCGGCCTGCCGGGCCACCTCGGCCGCGGTGTCGATGCAGCGCACCTGGACCACCATCAGGTAGATGCCCCAGCTGAGCAGCAGCATGATGACCAGGGCGGCGAGGGTGGCGACGGCCAGCTCGGCCGTCACCATCCCCCGGTCCCGGGCCCGGCCAGTGCCGGACTCCTTCTCGGACATGACGCGGTCAGCGCCCGATCATCATGCCGCTGAAGGAGTTGATCAGCTTGAGGATGAACGCGAGCAGGGCGTCCTGCACGGCCCCGTTCGTGACCACCGCGATCAGCACTCCCGCGATGCCGATGGCGGCGATGATGCCGACCGCCCACTCCGCACTGACCATCCCCCGCTGGTCGCGGCACGCGACCTCGCGTCCCGGGTCTCGCTCCACGCCGTCGACGTGGTCGATGACCGCTGGCTCCGTGGTTCCCATCTCGTGACCTCCTGACTTCCCACCCCTCGGTGAGTGCACCCGACCTGAGTGCATCGAGAGTCTGTGGACGTCGGACCCTTTTCGTACGGGGTCGATCGCGATCTGTTGACAGGGCTTCGAGCGACCCCGCGACCTGTGGACAACTCCGCCAGGGCGGGGTCGAGGTCGTGGTAGAGCGCGTCGTCACCGGGGACGAGCTCAGTTCGGTAGGACGGCGTGCAGCAGCAGGCGGTGGTCGGTGACGACGAAGGCGCCCTCGGTACGGATGATCCGGTCGATCTCCAGCAGCTGGGCCCGGTGGCGTACGACGTCGAAGCCGGGAACCTGCCAGCTGACGGCCCGCAGGTGCAGCACGACCGCACCCACATCGAGGAAGCGGGTCTGCGGCCACGCCTCGTCTGCCCGCAGCACCTGCAGGCCGGCGGCTCGGAGCAGCTCAGCGGCGTCGGCGGCGGCCGATCCCAGCCCACCGACCACCGGTGCCGCGTCCAGGGCGGTGTTGAACTCGGCGTCGTTGTCCGCGCCGACCTGCTGGGTCCAGAACACCCCACCCGGGCGCAGCACACGGGCGATCTCGGCGGGATCGAGGGCACCGTGCCGGTTCAGGACGAGATCGAAGTCCGAGCTGTCACAGCGAAGTCGGCGACCGGTCCGCGCCCGGACCTCTATCCCGTACGGCTGAAGCCGCGCTCGGGCGACGGGGAGGTTCGGCGGGTACGGCTCGAGGGCCACGCTGCCGCGAGGCACACCGAGCGTGGCGAGGACCTCGCCGCCGCCGGTGTCGATGTCGAGGACCCGGTCGGCCCGGGCTGCGGCTTCCCCGGCCAGCGCCACGTAGTCCCAGGGCAACGGGTCGCTCACCGTCCGGCCGGCGAGTCGGGTGAAGTCCCAGCCGGACAGTGGTTCGGCGTCGGCCTCGGCCAACAGCCGGTCGACGTCGGCCGTAGGTGATCGCGTCATCCAGCTACCGTGTCACGGCGACGGGCGCCCGTCATCGGCGATTCCGGGCGGACCCGGCTTCGCCCGGCCGGACTCGACTCAGAAGTGCAGCGCGTTCAGCACCGCCGATGCCACAGTCGGCACGATGCCCAGCAGCAGGAACGCCGGGATGAAGCAGACCATCAGCGGCAGCACACTACGAACACCGACCCGTCGTGCCGCCTCTTCCACCTGACCGTGGCGTTCCTCGCGAGCGAGCTCGGCGTGCACCAACAGGCTCTCCACGAGCAACGCACCGGTCTCCACCGAGCGCGCCAGGTCCAGGGCGGCCGGACCGAGCTGCTCGTGTCGGGCGAGGGTCCGCCAGGCGGAGACGTCGTCGTGCCCGAGCTCGGTCAGGCGCAGGACCTGAGCGAGGTCGTCGGCCAACGGACCGTCGATCACCTCGACCACGGCGCGAAGGGCCGACCTGACCGGCAGCCCGGCCGCCAGACAGGACGCGAGCAGGTCCAGCGCCTGCGGTGTGTCCGCGATCCGTTGTCGCCGGGCCCGCCGGGTCGCACCCGGCTCCAGCCACCCGAGGGCAACCGCACCGGCCATGGTGACGACGGCGCCGGACGCGAGAGCCGGCAGCGGGCCGGCCCGGAGCAGCACCGCGGTCACCGCCAGACCGAGCATCCCTCCGCCGAGCAGCCGCCGACCCCACGGCGATGCGTCCGTCCGTCCCCGCAGCCATCTCGGCAGCCCCCGCCTTGTCGTCCTCAGCGCGCGGCCGCCGGCGGGCGCCGGCCAGACCAACAGCACCACCAGGGCGGCGAGCCCGGCGGCGACCACCGCCCACGGTGTCGGGATCATCCCGGACGGGATCGCGACAGCCGAGAACGCAGCGGTGGACGTCATGCCGGCCGCCCCACCTGGCGGGCCAACCACTCGATCCAGAGCACACCGCACGCGGCGAACACCGCACCGCCGATCAGGCACGCCCAGCCGAGGGGACCACCGAGCAGGAACGCGATCGGGTCGCCACCCAGCAGATAGCCGAGTCCGACGCCACAGAGCGGCAGCACCGCCATCACCCGGCCGGTGGCGCGCGGCCCGGCGAGCTCGGACGCGATGGTGCGCTCCACGGACTGGTCGGCACGCAGCGCGGACGCCACCTGATCCAGCAGGTCCGCCATCGGTGCACCGGTCCTGGTGCCGACCTGCCACGCCCGAGCGAGGTCCCGGAGACCGCGACAGCCGGGCCGGAGCGCTTGGTACAGGAGCGCGGCCACCACGTCGCCGCCGTTGCGTTGCACCCGGGACGCCACCGCCAGCACCGCTGCGTCCTCGGCCGCCAGGGCCAGCGCCTCCGCCGGGATCCGTCCCACCCGCACCTGGTTCGCGATCACCGAGCACGAGTTGGCGACCTCCGCCCGGGTCGTGTGCTCCGTGCGCGTACGCCGCCCCAGACCAACCAGTCGCAGCGCGGCTCCGGCGGCGATCACCCCGGCCAGCCCGACGGCAGCGGCGGCCGGGCTGGCCAGAGCACCGAGCAGGACGACCCCGGCCAGCGATCCGACCGCAAGGGCCAGGTTCCGGACCCAGCCCCGTGCGTACCAGGGAACGTGATCGGGAGTGGGGAGCAGCCGACGGTGTACTGGATCGGCCGGAGCGATCCACAGCCAGGCCGCGAGTCCCGCACAGGCCAACGCCACCGCCGTCATCGGTCGAGGATCCGTTCGAGCCTGGCCGCTCCGGGCCCGAGCCGCGTCCGCGCCCCGGAGCAGTCGAGCGCCGGGACCGTGGCGACCCAGCCTGTCGTCGGGTCCCGTTCGAGCACATGCAGCTCGCTGACCCGGCGCCGCCCGTCCCGACCACGACGGATGTGGACCACCACGTCCAGCGCCGACGCCAGCTGGGCGTGCAGGGCCGGCCGGTCGAGGTGGCCCAGCGCACCCAGAGCCTCGAGTCGGACCGGCACGTCCTCCGCCGAGTTGGCGTGCACGGTGCCGCAGCCGCCCTCGTGGCCGGTGTTCATCGCGGCCAGCAGATCGCAGATCTCCGCGCCCCGGACCTCCCCCACGATCAGCCGGTCTGGCCGCATCCGCAGCGACTGTCGGACCAGGTCGGTCAGGGCTATCGCGCCGCGACCCTCGGCGTTGGCCGGTCGCCCTTCGAGGCTGACCACGTGCGGGTGGTCGGGGCGCAGCTCGCGGGAGTCCTCCACCACCACCAGTCGCTCCCCGGGCGGCACCAGCGCGAGCAGCGCTGCCAGCAGGGTCGTCTTGCCCGATCCGGTGCCGCCGGAGACCAGGAAGGCGGCCCGGCTCTCGACCAGCCGGGTGAGCACCGCCGCCAAGCTCGGGCTCACCGCACCGGTGGCGATGCAGTCCTCCAGCGAGAACGCCCGCCGCGCCGGGACTCGGAACGAGAGACAGGTCCCCGGCACGGCCTGGGTGGCGAGCGCGGCGTGCACGCGAGTGCCGTCCGGCAACCGCGTGTCGACGAACGGCGAGGAATCATCCAGCCGGCGACCGGTGGCCGCGGCCAGCCGCTGGGCCAGCCGCCGGACCTCGCCGTCGTCGGCGAACCGCACCTCGGCGGGCTCCAGTCCGCGCCCACGATCGACCCAGACCTGAGTCGGCCCGTTCACCAACACGTCGGTGACCCCCGGCTCGCGAAGCAGCCGGGTCAGCGGTCCGGCACCGACCATCTCCCGTCGCAGCGCCTCCACCACGCCGAGCAGTGACTCGTCGGTGACCAGCCGACCCTCCGCCCGCATCGCGTCCGCCACGTCGGCGGGGGTGTGCGCCCGCGGCAGGTCGGCCAGCCGTCGCCGGATCGGCTCGAGGTCGAGTGGTCCGGTCTGCAGTCCTACGCTCACGACGCCTCCGTCGGCCGGGGCAGCTGGTCCAGCACCTCGCGACACGCCTTCGCCAACGCCGATCGGGCCGACCGGCTCGGCGGTTCACCCCGCTCGGCGGCCAGCCGGACGGCCGGATCGTCCGCGACGGTGGCCAGCACGGGCAGCCCGAGGCTCTCCTCCACCAGCTCCGGACCGACCGCGGCGGACCGCCGGCCGCGCAGGAGCACCTGGGCGGACGACTCCGGCAGCCACGCCACCAGCTCCCGCGCCGCCGCGAGTCCGCGCAGGTCTGCTCGGACCACGAGCACGGTGAGGTCGGCCCGCCGGGTCGTCTCCAGACCGACCGCACTGAGCCAGCGGGGCACGTCCACCACGGTGAGGTCGTGACTGCGAGTGGTCGATCGCAGCACCGCCGCCATCTGGTCCGGTCCGATCTCCTCCACCCCGCTCGAGCCACCGCGACGGGCGGCGGCCAGCAGGTCGACGCCGTCGACGTACGGCAGCTGGCCGGTCAGGTCTCCGAGGTGTCCCCGGGCGTGCGAGAGCTGGGACCAGCGCCAACCGTCCACGTGCTCGGCGCCGACCAGCAGATCGAGGCCGCCGCCGAGCGGGTCGCCGTCCACCAGCGCCGTGCGCTGCCCGGCATCCGCCGCCGCCATCGCCAGGGCGGCGGCACAGGTGGAGCCACCGACCCCACCGGTGGACCCGACCACGGCGACCAGCCGACCCGCGCCCGTCCGCAGTCCCGCCGCGTCGGCCAGCGCGGTCGCGAACCAGGCGTCCGCGGAGGGCAGCGGCGCGACGGCGGCTCCCAGCGGGACCGACCACCGGCACAGCTCGTCACTGTCGGAGTCGTCGCCGACCACGAACACGTCCGATCGCCGCGGCAGTCCGAGCGCGACCAGCTGCTCGGCCCGGTCGCCACCGACCGCGACGGCCGTGGCGTCCCGCCACACCGCTCGCAGCGCGCCCGGGTCGCTGAGCACCCGTGGCTCCATCCCGACGGCCGCCATCGTCGCCAGCAACCGGTCCAACAGCTCTTCGTCCGCGGTCAGCACCGCGGCGTACGCGCTCGCATCCACATCTCCACACTGCGGACGCGCGCCCGAATCGGACGCCGCTGCCGCGCATCTGTGGACGACGCTTCGGGTGCCATCCGGCCTGTGGACAACTCGGATCGAGTGTCCCGTCCAGGCGACCTGGAAATGATCATGGAAAGGGTCGGCGGCGGCCCGACGCTCGACGGCGGCGGTCTGAGAATCTTCTTATCCAGAGGGCTTTCCCTGCAGCCGAGTTAGCGGTAGAAAGGACCCCACGAACCAAACCTCGGCAGCGTTGAGTGCGATACGAGTGGACCGACCACTCCGTAGTCGTCGATGTCCGAGCCAAGGTTCTGCACGGCAACCGAGCACCCACGCGGCGATCACCCATCCGAACTGGGTCGTTGAGTTCCAGGCTTGCCTGGGCCAACACGAAAACGATGCACGCATGGTCACTCGGGCTGACGTGTCCGACACGGCGCCCGGTCTCCGGGCGCCGTGTCACGTTCGGGGGTAGCTGACTCCGACACCAGAACCACGCCGCTGCAGCGGAGGATCAGCCCCCGGTCGACACGGGCCGAGCCACCGGCGAGGCCTCCGCCCCGTCCACGGCCGCCTGGGCGACGTGCAGGATCCAGTCCCGGACCCCCGCCACGGTGCCGGAGGCGTACCCGCGCAACAGGCTCGAGTAGTCGGCCTGACGCCGCAGATGGCCCACCTCGGTGACGATCACGCCGCGCGGGTCGAACCCCGAGGAGATGAGCACCATCCGCTCGACCGCCCGCGCCACCAGACCGTCGGCCGACCCGAACGGCGCCACGGTGGCGATCTCGGCGTGGGCGATCCCGGCCAGGACCAGGGCCGGTGTCTCGAGCCGGCTCGTCAGCAGCTCGGACAGCTGACCGAGCCGGGAGGTCACCTCGGTCGACTCCCGGAGCCTGCCGAGCTCATCGTCGGACACCTCCCCGTACGCCGCAAGCACGTGCGCCCGCGCCAGCGCCTGCCCCGGGGCCACCCGCAGCACCCCGGCCAGGACGGGCAGCTCGGTCGACAGCCGGATGGCACCGGCTGCCCAGCGGTCCGGATCATCGGTGAGTCGGGCGCTGGCTCGGGCCCCGGCCAGCAGGGCCGCAGCCACCTGATCACCGGTGATGGCGCGCAGACCACGGTCGGTCAGGACCACGTCGACGGCGGCTCGGGCCGCGGCCAGTCCCGACGGCACGCCCTCCAGCCGCGCCAGATCGGTCAGCGGGTCGGGCACGACTAGAGTCTGCACCATGAATTCGGCTCGGAGAACCCTCTATCCGGCGGCCGCGCCCGCGTGGATGGTGGGCGGGCCGCGGCGGCGCATCCTCGACCTCGGGTCCGGGCTGGGCTCGTTCGCCCAGCTGCTGGTCGAGGAGGGACACGAGGTCTTCTGCATCGACCGGGACGTCGACGTCGTGGCCGCCACCACCGAACGGCTCGGCACCCGGCTCCACGTCGCCGGCCAGGTCGAGTCGCTGCCCTACCTCTCGTGCCACTTCGACGTGGTCACCTCCTCGCAGAACCTGCACAAGTTCGCGCCCGGTCTGGCGCTGTCAGAGATCGCCCGGGTGCTGCGACCCGGCGGCCACCTGGCGGTGGCGTACAACACCCGGGACGACACCGTGCCGTGGGTACGCCGGCTGACTGCCTTGCTGCAGCAGAACGACCCGGAGGCCATGCGCGGCGACTACGGCATCGAGTCGCTGGGCGACGTCACCGACAGCCCGTACTTCACCGACCTGGTCCGCCGCGACTTCCGCAACTGGGTGCCGATCACCCGCAAGGGTCTCGTCTCCATGGTCGAGCGCCGCCCGAGCATGACCCGGCTCGATCCGACCCGTCGACAGGCGCTGCTGGACGAGGTCGCCGCGCTGTACGACTCGATCGCCCGACCACCGGAGCCGCTGCTGCTGCCGTACCGGGCATCGTGCTGGCGCGCTGAGGTCGACCACACCGGTCTGGTGCTCGGCGAGGACGACCTCGACGTCGTCCAGATCCGGCTCTAGTCGTCCCCGCTCGGACGCTGTTCAAGATCACGGCGCGGTGACGTCCCCGCCGGATCCGCACCGGCGAACCTCTGGTCCCCGTCCGTGTTTAGTGCGTAAAGTGCCGTGCATCCGACCCAACCGGAGGTGACGGTGACCGACGACGTGAAGCCAGACTCCGACAGCGATCTTCCTCCCACCCCTGATGATCAGACCTATCTCCAGATCCATGAGCAGCAGGACTTCATCGAGCTGCGGCGACGCTACAAGCGGTTCGCCTTCCCGGCCACAGCCGCCTTCATGCTCTGGTACATCACCTACGTGATCTGCAACAACTGGGCCCGCGACTTCATGAACACCCCGGTGTACGGCAACATCAACGTCGCGCTGGTGTTCGGTCTGTTGCAGTTCGTCTCCACGTTCTTGATCGCGTCGTTGTACGCGCGCCACGCCGCGAAGGCTCTGGACCCGCTCTCCACCAAGATCCGCGAGGAGTTCGAGGAGATGACGGGACGATGATCACCACCGCGCCGCTCCCGCTGGCCACGGGCGGGAACCAGTGGCTCACGATCGGCCTGTTCCTGATGGTCGTCGCCTTGACGCTCTACATCACCTTCTGGGCTTCACGAAGCAACAAGACCACCACCGACTACTACGCCGGCGGCCGGTCGTTCTCCGGCTTCCAGAACGGTCTGGCGATCGGCGGCGACTACATGTCGGCGGCGTCGTTCCTCGGTATCTCCGGCGCCATCGCCCTGTACGGCTACGACGGCTTCCTCTACTCCATAGGCTTCCTGGTCGCCTGGCTGGTGGCCTTGCTGCTGATCGCGGAGCTGCTGCGGAACTCCGGTCGCTACACCATGGCCGACCAGCTCGCGTACCGGATGCGTCAGGCGCCGGTCCGCACCGCCGCCGCCACCTCCACGATCGTGGTGTCGATCTTCTACCTGCTGGCGCAGATGGTCGGGGCCGGCAGCCTCGTGGGGCTGCTGCTCGGCGTCACCTCACCGGTGATCAAGAACCTGGTGATCGTCGCGGTCGGCGTTCTCATGATCATCTACGTCACCCTGGGCGGCATGAAGGGCACCACCTGGGTGCAGATCGTCAAGGCCGTGCTGCTGATGGCCGGCACCTTGTTGATCTCGATCCTGGTGCTCGCCGAGTTCAACTTCAGCCTGTCTGACCTGCTCGGCGCTGCCGCGGAGAAGACGGGCAAGGGCGAGGAGTTCCTGCAGCCCGGCCAGCTCTACGGCAAGGACCTGGTGGGCAAGTTCGACTTCCTGTCGCTGGGTCTGGCGCTGGTGCTGGGCACCGCCGGCCTCCCCCACATCCTGATCCGCTTCTACACCACGCCCACCGCGCACGCCGCCCGCAAGTCCGTGCTCTGGGCGATCGGTCTGATCGGCGCCTTCTACCTGATGACCCTGGTGCTCGGCTTCGGCGCCGCGGCACTGGTCGACACCGGCCCCGAGAGCCAGATCGCGAAGTCGTCGGGCAACCTGGCCTCGCCGCTGCTGGCCCAGGCGGTCGGCGGTGGTCCCGACAGTCTGGGCGGATCCGTCCTGCTCGCGTTGATCTCGGCCGTCGCCTTCGCCACCATCCTGGCGGTGGTCGCAGGTCTGACCCTGGCGTCGGCCTCCTCGGTGGCCCACGACCTGTACGCCAACGTGTGGCGCAAGGGAAAGGCCTCCGAGGCGAGCGAGCTGATCGTGGTCCGGATCGCTGCCCTGGTGATCGGGGCGGTGGCGATCGCGTTGGCCATCCCGGCGCAGCGGCTGAACATCGCTTTCCTCGTGGCGCTGGCCTTCGCCGTCGCCGCCTCGGCCAACCTGCCCGCGTTGATCTTCAACCTGTTCTGGAAGCGGTTCAACACCGCCGGAGCCTGCGCCAGCATCTTCGGGGGACTGATCGCGGCCGTCGGTCTGGTGATCTTCTCCCCCGTCGTGTCGGGTACGCCGACGTCGTTGATGCCGGACGCCGACTTCGCCTGGTTCCCGTTACGCAACCCGGGTCTGGTCTCGATCCCGATCGGCTTCCTCTGCGGTTTCCTCGGCACGCTGCTCAGCAAGGACACGTCCAGTCAGGACCGCTACCCCGAGCTCGAAGTGCGCTCGCTGACGGGTGCCGGTGCCGAGAAGGGCGGCGGCAGCCATTGATGTCCCGTCGCGAGCGGCCACGAGCGAAGCGCCGGATCTGTCTGGAACGACGAGCGTCGAAGGCGCCTTTTGTTCGCGAGCGAGGAGCGAAGACAGATCCCTCAGCGCGCAGTGAGTAGTCAGTGACGACTGTGATGCCTGGCCACGAACCGGAAGCGATCACCGCGGAAGACCGAACGGGTGTGCTCCACCGGAAGCCCGTCGCCGGCCCAGGCCGTCCGCCGGATCAACAGCATCGGCAGACCGGTGTCCACGCCCAGCAGCTGAGCCTCGATCGGTGACGCCAGAGCCGTCTCGATCGCGTCCTCGGCGTCGGTGAGCTCGACGCCGTACGCCTCCGCCAAGGTCTGATACAGCGAGCCGCGCTTGGCCAGCTCGGCGGCCAGCCGCGGGTAGGAACCGGCCAGGTGGGCGATCTCGTGAGCGATCGGCTCGTCGCTGACGATCCGCAGCCGCTCCACCCGCTGCACCTTGGTCCCCTCGGCAACCTCGAGGGCTCGGGCGACCTCGGCGTCGGCGGCCACCCGAGAGATGTCCAGCACCTCGCTGCGTGCATCCGTGCGCCGGTCGCCGATGTCCTCGGTGAACGAGCTGAGTTGGCGGAGCTGGATCAGCTTGGGCTCGGACACGTACGTGCCACTGCCCTGGGTCCGCTCCAACCGACCTTCGACCACGAGCTCGGCGATCGCCTGCCGGACCGTGGTCCGTGACACCGCGAACCTCTCCGCCAAGTCGCGTTCGGTCGGCAGCAGGGTGCCCACCGCGGCCCCCTCGATCAACCGGAGCAACTCGCCCTTCAGCTGGTAGTACTTCGGCACCCGCACAGAGTTCGCCACGATTCCCCTCACCGACTTGACGATCCGAATTGGTCTATGCCAATCTTACGCCTACACATTTGGTCTATACCAATCTCTCCATCCCTCGAGACGAAGGAGTCACGCGTGAGCCTCATCCACGATCTCCGCGCCACGCCCCGCCTGGGCATCCTGGTCGCGGTCGCCGCCGCGACAGTCGGCATCATCTACGGCTACGACTCGTCGAACATCGCCGGTGCTTTGCTCTTCATCACCGACGAGTTCGGCCTCTCCACCGGCCAGCAGCAGCTGGTCACCACCGCCGTGGTGATCGGCGAGGTGCTCGGCGCCGTCGGCGGTGGCGCGCTGGCGAACCGGATCGGTCGGAAGCGGTCGATGGTGCTGGTCGCGGCGACGTTCGCCGCGTTCTCGCTGCTGTCCGCGCTGGCCTTCTCGGTGCCCACCCTGATCGGCGCCCGTTTCCTGCTGGGCATCACCATCGGCATCTCGGTGGTGGTCGTGCCCGTGTTCGTCGCCGAGTCCGCCGCCCCGAAGGTCCGCGGTGCGATGCTCGTGCTGTACCAGGTCGCCACCGTGATCGGCATCATCGGCGGCTACCTCGTCGCCTGGGCCCTGGCCGACACCGGCAGCTGGCGCTGGATGCTGGGCCTCGCCGCCGTACCGGGCCTGGTGATCTTCGTGTTGCTGCTCCGGCTGCCCGACACGGCCCGGTGGTACATGATGCGGGGCCGCCGCGCCGATGCCGCATCCGTCCTCTCCCGGGTCGATCCCGACGCCGACGTCGTCGCCGAGCTGGACGACATCGAGGCCGCGCTGGCGGAGGAGCAGGGGTCCACGAGCAGCTCGTTCGCCAACCTGCGCGAGATGTTCCGCAAGCCGTTCCTGCGCGCCACCCTGTTCGTGGTCGGTCTCGGCTTCTTCGTGCAGATCACCGGCATCAACGCGATCGTCTACTACTCACCGCGGATCTTCCAGGCCATGGGCTTCGAGGGCAACTTCGCCCTGCTCGGTCTGCCCGCCCTGGTGCAGGTGGCCGGTCTGGCCGCGGTGTTCGTGTCGATGTTCCTGGTCGACCGGCTCGGCCGCCGGCCCATCCTGCTGACCGGCATCGCCATCATGATCATCGCCAACATCCTGCTGGTCGTCGTCTTCACAGTCGGCTCCGACTTCGGCGGTGCGCTCACCGCGCTCGGCTTCCTCGGACTCCTGTTGTTCACCGTGGGGTTCACGTTCGGCTTCGGCGCCCTGGTCTGGGTGTACGCCGGCGAGAGCTTCCCCGCCCGGCTCCGGTCCCTCGGCTCCAGTGCCATGCTGACCTCCGACCTGGTGGCCAACGTCGCAGTCGCCGCGGTGTTCTTGACCCTGCTGACCAGGGTGGGCGGGGCCGGCACGTTCGTGATCTTCGGACTGCTCGCCGTGTCCGCGTTCGTCTTCGTGTTCAAGCTGGCTCCGGAGACGAAGGGACGCCCGTTGGACGACATCCGGCACTTCTGGGAGAACGGTGGCACCTGGCCCACCGACGCCCCGGTCGAGGAATCCGACGTCGTGGTCGCCGAGCACAGCTCCCACGTGGACAGCGTGAAGTGATCATGGACAACTACCAGCTCGGGATCGACATCGGCGGGTCGAAGACCCAGGTGCTGCTCGCCCGGGACGGTGTGGTGGTCGCCGACGTCCGCGGTCCCAGCGCCAACCCGGCCTCTGTCGGTCTCGCGACGGCGGCTCGCCGGCTCCGGACCCTCCTCACCGATCTGTCCGCCCACGGCATCGACCTGGATGCGATCTCGTCGGTCTGCGCCGGCGCCGCCGGGGTCGACACCCCCGAGCAGGAGGCCCGGATCGCCGCCGTGCTGACCGAGGCACTGCCCGGGGCAGGGGTCCAGGTCGTGCACGACACCGAGCTGTTGCTCGCCGCTGCCGGCACACCGACCGGGATCGCTGTGATCGCCGGCACCGGTTCCGTCGCCTGGGGTCGCGGGCCCGACGGTCGCCAGGCCCGCGCCGGAGGCTGGGGCTACGTGCTGGGCGACGACGGCAGCGGGTACGGCATCGCCCGGGCCGCGGTCCGGCACGCGCTCGGCCGCCTCGACGCCGGCCTGGGACCCGACCCCCTGTCCACGCGCCTCGCCGACGCGTGCGGGGTGGCGCGGCCCGGCCTGCTGCTCGACCAGTTCTACGCCGTGAGCGAGCGACGCTACTGGGCCGAGCGGTCCCGTGCGGTCTGCGAGCTCGCCGAGGCCGGCGACCCGGCGGCGTACGGCATCGTGGCCGGCGCGGCAGGGGCGCTGGCCGCGCTGGTCGAGCGCGTCTCGCTGCGGCTGGCCATCGCCGGTCCGGTGATCCTCGCCGGCGGTGTGCTGGTCCATCAACCGCTCGTCCGCGGGTTGCTGGCCGATCGGCTCGCCGGGATCGGCGTCACCGACCTGCGACTCTTGGACGCGGCGCCGGCCCTCGGCGCCGTCCGCCTCGCCGAAGCTCGCGTACGGCTTCCGCTGTGAACCCGACAATCCCCGACATCCAAGGAGAAACACCGACCATGACCCAGCCCGGAGCCCTGATGGCCGCCGAGATCATCGAGCAACCCGACGTCTGGCGTCGGCTGCTCACCGAAGGCCGCGAGCAGTTCGACACCGTCACCGAGCGGATCGCCGCCTACGGTCCGACGATGGTGCTGTTCGTCGCCCGCGGCACCAGCGACCACGCCGCCCTGTACGGCAAGTACCTGACCGAGATCGTGGCGCAGCGACCGGCGGGCCTGGTCTCCCCGTCCACCATGACCGCGTACGGCGCCCGTCCCAGCCTGGAGCGGGTGCTGATGGTCGGCGTCAGCCAGTCCGGCGGCTCGCCGGATCTGGTGCAGTCGCTCGAGGTGGCCCGCCAGCAGGGTGCCCTCACCCTGGCGATCACCAACCAGCCCGGCTCGCCGCTCGCGCGCGCCGCCGAGCTCGAGATCGACGTGATGGCGGGGAAAGAGCGCGCCGTGGCCGCCACCAAGTCCTACACGGCGCAGCTGCTCGCGCTCTATCTGATCGTCGACCGGCTGCGCGGAGGCGACGGCTCGTCCGCCGACGACCTGCCCGGCCTGGCCGAGCAGGTGATCATGAACGACACCCATGTGGGTGAGCTGGCGCAGCGCTACCGGTTCGCGTCCCGCCTGGTCACCACGGCCCGCGGCTACTCGTACGCGACCGCCCGCGAGGCCGCGCTCAAGCTGATGGAGACCTCCTACGTCGGTGCGCAGGCGTTCTCGGGCGCCGATCTGCTGCACGGCCCCCTGGCCATGATCGATCCGCAGGTGCCGGTGCTGACCGTGGTCTCCCCCGGGGTCGGCGGCGAGGCCATGCAGCAGGTGCTGCCACGGCTGGCCGAGGTCGGAGCCGACGTGTTCTGCGTCGGGTCACCCGCCGCGGTGGAGGCCGCCTCGGTCGGGGTCGCGCTGCCGGCGGGCGTCAGCGAGGAGCTCTCCCCGCTGCTCGAGATCATCCCGTTCCAGCAGCTGGCCCTGCACCTGGCGCTGGCCCGGGGCGGCGACCCGGATGCCCCGCGTGGGCTGAAGAAGGTCACCGAGACCCTGTGAGCTTCCGACTTCTGGAGCGCCAGCATCCATATTCGAGGACGCCGGCACAAAAGTCGGATCAGGGGCGCAGCTTGAAGGCGAGCTCGGTCTCCCAGTCGTTCAGGTCGGGGACCTCGACCGGGTCGGAGTAGTACCACTCGGTCCGGCTGACCCAGGCGTGGCCCTCGGGCGTGTCCTCTTGGTCGAACTCCAGGCCCTCGGCCTCGGCCCAGGCCAGCAGGTCCCCGGTCGCCTGCATCAGGCTGTCGGGGTGCCCGTGGTGGCGTACGGTCACGTAGCGGCCGGCCGGCAGCACGCCGGCGCTCACCGCGTCGTCGCCCTCGACCGGCTCGGCGATCGGCACCCCGGCCTCGAGGTGCATCGGCCCCGGCATGTTGATCACGTTGTACTTGAAGAAGACCGGTCCGACGGGCTCGATGTCGCGCTGACCGAGCCAGGCGAACACCTCCCCGAACCGATCGGCGATGACGTCGAACCTGTCCATGAAGACGCTGTCGTCGCTCACGTACGCGTACGGCTGGGCCGCCCGCTCCTCCACCCGATAACGGGCCGCATCGGTGCTCATGGTCAGTGGGACCGCTCCGCGACCGGAAACTCATCGGCTCGGCCCCGGACGGTCAGCGCATCCAGCAGCAGCCCCGCGATCAGCTCCCGGTACGCCTCGGGGGTGTGACCCTCGACGCGGACGAGGCGGTCCCACAGCTCGACCGAGCCGATCGCTCCGGCGCGGCGCGCCAGCTCGGCGATCGGCAGGTCCTCGCGGAGCCAGCCACCGGATCGCCACTGCTCCAGGGCGATCCGCGTCTGCTCCGCGATCTCCTCGGTCAGCCGGCGGAGCTCCACGGTCAGCGCCTCGTCGTTGCGCGAAGCCTCGGAGAAGGCCATCCACACCCCGTGCGAGGTCTCGTTGACCACCGACAGGACCTCGGCGCTGCGCCGCGCTGCGTCCGCCGCGCTCGACGCCTCCGTCAGTCGCCGACCCAGCTCGGTGTCGGCCACGGCCGCGCCGGGTCCGGCCCCGAAGGACACCACGGCGATCGCCGCCCGCAGCAGCTCGACCTTGGGTCCGTGGTTCTGCACGGTCTCGGTGGACACCCCCGCCCGCCGACCGATCTCCGGCAACGTGGTCCCGGCGTACCCGCGCTCCGCGAACAGCTCGGCCGCCGCTCGCACCACCCGGTCCCGGGTGTCGGCCGCCTGCTGAGACCGCAGCCGCGACACGTAACCGCGAGTCCCCTCGGCGGCGGATGTATCAGCGGAAACCATATTGACTCCTGTATGCCTGTACTCAATAAACTAGCCCCGTACCGAACGGTACCAAAGGGGCCCTTCCGCACAGGAGTTCGTCATGTCGAGCCATCTCATCGCCGCCGTCCCGATCCACGGCCACGTCGCCCCGCTGCTGCCGATCGCAGCCCACCTGGTCGCTCGTGGCGACACCGTACGGTTCCTCACCGGTTCCCGCTTCGCCGAGGTGGTCGCCGCCACCGGAGCCACCCACGTCCCGCTCCCGGCCGACGCGGACTTCGACGACCGCGACGTCGTGGCTCGTTTCCCCGAGCGCGAGGGTCTGTCGCCGCTGGCCGCGCTCGCCTTCGACATCGAGCACATCTTCGTCCGCCCGGCCGAGGGTCAGTACGCCGCCGTCCAGCAGCTGCTGGCCGCGGCCCCGGTCGATGCGGTGATCGTGGACCCGCTGTTCCTGGCCGGAGCGCTGCTGGCCGAGCTGCCCGCCGGCCGGCGTCCGCCCGTCCTGGTCGCCGGTGTCGTCCCGCTGGCCCTCCCCAGTCGTGACCTGGCCCCCTTCGGACTCGGCGCACCCCCGCTGTCCGGCCTTCCCGGGCGGTTGCGCAACGGCCTGATGCGCGCCGTCAACGCCCGGGTCCTGCGGAACGCGGAAGCCGCGGGCACCGCGATCATGCAGCGGACCCACGGCCGGGACGGCAGCGGTCCGATCATGGACTGGCTGACCCGGGCCGATGCCGTGGTCCAGCTGTCGGTGCCGGCCTTCGAGTACCCGCGACCGGACGCGGCGACCCGACTCGAGTTCACCGGCATGGTCACCACCTCGTCGGCGCTGGAGCACCCGCGACCGGCGTGGTGGGCCGATCTTGACGGTTCTCGACCCGTCGTGCACGTCACCCAGGGCACCATCGCCAACGACGACCTGAGCGAGCTGATTCTGCCCACCGTGCACGGTCTCGCAGCTGAGGACGTCCTGGTCGTCGTGGCCACCGGCGGCCGGCCCGTGGCCGACCTCGGACCACTGCCGGCCAACGCCCGGGCAGCCGAGTTCCTGCCCTACACCGAGCTCTTCGCCGTGACCGACGTGTTCGTCACCAACGGCGGGTACGGCGGCGTCCAGTTCGCCCTGGCGCACGGCGTCCCGGTCGTCATCGCCCCGGGCAAGGAGGACAAGGTCGAGGTCGCCGCCCGCGTCGTCTGGTCGGGCACGGGGGTCAACCTGCGTCGGCAGCGGCCGACCGGGGCCCGGGTCCGACGCGGAGTCCGGCGGGTGCTGGCGGATCCGAGCTTCCGCACGGCGGCGGCCCGGATCGGTGCCGAGCTGGCGGCGGCACCGGGAGCGGCCGGTTTCGCGGCGGTGATCGACGACGTCGTGGCCGACCATCCGGGGGCCGCGGTCGACGGTGCAACCCCGATGCAGCACGAGGTCGCATAGGCTGCCGCGTAGCCCGCCGCACCTCGATGACGCACGCCCACGGACGGTGCGCCGGGCCCTGCCCGTGCACCGTCGACGTGGAGGTTCAGCTGTGAGTGATGAGGGCCAGTCTTCCCAGGACACCCTGTCCAACCTGTCGCACGAGGACCGGCGGTTCCCGCCGCCGGAGGACCTGGCGTCGTCGGCCAACGTGACGGCGGCGACGTACGAGCGGGCAGCGGCCGACTCCGAGGGCTTCTGGGCCGAGCAGGCCAAGCGGCTCAGCTGGGAGGTCGAGCCGACGGAGGTGCTGGACTGGAGCAACCCGCCCTTCGCGACGTGGTTCGCCGACGGCACCCTGAACGCGGCCTACAACGCCTGCGACCGCCACGTCGAGGCCGGCCACGGCGACCGGGTCGCCTTCTACTTCGAGGGCGAGCCCGGAGACACCCGGGAGATCACGTACGCGCAGCTGACCACCGAGGTGAAGCAGGCCGCGAACGCGCTGATCGAGCTGGGCGTGAAGACCGGCGACCGGGTGGCGATCTACCTGCCGATGATCCCCGAGGCGGCCGTGGCGATGCTGGCCTGCGCCCGGATCGGGGCCCCGCACACCGTTGTGTTCGGCGGCTTCTCCTCCGACGCGCTGTCCTCGCGGATCCTGGACTGCGGGGTCGAGGTGGTGATCACCGCCGACGGCGGCTATCGGCGGGGCGCCCCGTCGGGGCTCAAGCCCGCCGTGGACGAGGCCCTGACCAAGTGCCCGGACGTCCGGCACGTGCTGGTCATCCGGCGGACCGGTCAGGACGTCGAGATGACCGAGGGCCGCGATCTGTGGTGGCACGAGTTCGTCGGGAAGCAGTCGGAAGAGCACACCCCGGAGGCCTTCCCGGCCGAGCACCCGCTCTACATCATGTACACCTCCGGCAGCACGGGGAAGCCGAAGGGCATCCTGCACACCACCGGCGGCTACCTGGTCGGCACCTCGTACACGCACTGGGCGACCTTCGACCTCAAGCCCGAGACGGACGTGTTCTGGACCGCGGCCGACATCGGCTGGGTGACCGGGCACTCGTACCTGGTCTACGGGCCGTTGGTGAACGGCACCACCTCGGTGATGTACGAGGGCACCCCGGACACCCCGCACAAGGGCCGCTGGTGGGAGATCATCGAGAAGTACCGGGTGACCATCCTCTACTGCGCCCCGACCGCGATCCGCACGTTCATGAAGTGGGGCGCGGAGATCCCCGAGCAGTTCGATCTGTCCTCACTGCGGATCCTCGGCTCGGTGGGTGAGCCGATCAACCCGGAGGCGTACGTCTGGTACCGGCACGTGATCGGTGGGGACCGGACCCCGGTGGTCGACACCTGGTGGCAGACCGAGACCGGCATGCACATGATCTCCCCGATGCCGGGGGTGACCTCGGGGAAGCCGGGCGCGGCCATGGCGTCGGTGCCCGGGGTGAGCGTCGACGTGGTCAACGACGAGGCGCAGTCGGTGCCGAACGGCTCCGGTGGCTACCTGGTGATCACCAAGCCGTGGCCGTCGATGCTGCGAACGCTCTGGGGGGACGACCAGCGGTTCGTGGACACGTACTGGTCCCGCTTCGAGGGTCTCTACTTCGCCGGCGACGGGGCGAAGAAGGACGACGACGGCGACATCTGGTTCCTGGGCCGGGTGGACGACGTGATGAACGTGTCCGGCCACCGGATGTCGACCACCGAGATCGAGTCCGCCCTGGTCTCGCACCCCAAGGTCGCCGAGGCGGCCGTGGTCGGCGCCACCGACCCGACCACGGGTCAGGCGATCGTGGCGTTCGTGATCTTGCGCTCCGAGGCCGGCGACGGTGGTCCGGATGTGGTCGCCGAGCTCAGGTCCCATGTGGCCAAGGAGATCGGAGCGATCGCCAAGCCACGGCAGATCATGGTCGTGGAGGAGCTGCCCAAGACCCGGTCGGGCAAGATCATGCGGCGGCTGCTGCGCGACATCGCCGAGCACCGTGAGGTCGGCGACGTCACCACCCTGACCGACTCCTCGGTGATGAGCCTGATCAAGGACAACATGGACAAGCCGGGGTCCGCCTCCGCGGAGTAGACCCGGTCCCGCGGCC
Source organism: uncultured Actinomycetota bacterium (assembly GCA_963696135.1). Taxonomy (GTDB): domain Bacteria; phylum Actinomycetota; class Actinomycetes; order Propionibacteriales; family Propionibacteriaceae; genus Microlunatus. Next base: position 209,302 of record CAVOJH010000020.1, on the reverse strand, counting down.
GATCTGCTCGGGTTTGTCGGTTCTGCTCGGTCTGTAGATCGAGCAGAACCGACGAACCCGAGCAGAGATGGTGGGCGGTAGGGTCGTGCCCGGTGTGCCGGGAAGTCTGGTCGGCGTCCTGTCCGTCGACCCTCAGGAGTCACCATGGCCCGCGAGCGTCCCCGCGTCGTGCTGTTCGACCGCAACCCCGACGATGCCGACACGATCGCCGTCGCCGACGTGCTGCGGATGGAGACCGTCGGCGGGGCCCTGATGCTCACCGCGGCCGTCGTGGCTTTGCTCTGGGCCAACCTCGCACCGGTCAGCTACCAGGAGGCGCTGCACCTGCCGCTGGGGCCCCTCGACCTGGAGCACTGGGCCGCCGACGGCTTGTTGGCGATCTTCTTCTTCGTGGCCGGTCTCGAGCTCAAGCGGGAGCTGACCGTCGGCGCCCTGAGCAAGCCGGCCGAGGCCCTGGTCCCGATCGTCGCGGCCCTGTGCGGCATGGTCGTCCCCGCCCTGATCTACACCGTCGTCAACCTCGCACTCCCCGACGGCCGGACCCAGGGCTGGGCCATCCCGATGGCCACCGACATCGCCTTCGCCCTGGCCATCCTGGGGCTCGTGGGCTCCAAGCTGCCCACCGCACTGCGGGCCTTCCTGCTCACCCTGGCCATCGTCGACGACCTCGGCTCGATCACCGTGATCGCGATCTTCTTCTCCCACGGTTTCTCGATGCTGTGGTTCCTCGGCGCCCTGGCGTGCGCGGCACTGTGGGCGCTGCTGCAATGGCGACGGATCTCCGGCTGGTACCTCTATCTGCCCCTGGGTGTGCTCTGCTGGTGGTGCATGTTCAGCAGCGGCATCCACGCCACCGTCGCAGGCGTGCTGCTCGGTCTGCTGACCTCCTCGTCGATGATCAAGGGGCCGTCCTTCGTGGACCGCTGGGAGCACCTCTGGCGTCCGGTCTCGGCCGGCTTCGCCGTTCCGGTCTTCGCCCTCTTCGCCGCCGGGGTGCCGATCTCGCTGGAGAAGCTCGGCGCCGTGTTCACCGAGCCCGTGGGTCTCGGGGTGGTCCTCGGCCTGATCGTGGGCAAGGTGCTCGGCATCCTCGGCGGTTCCTGGTTGACGGCGAAGGTGACTCGAGCGGAGCTGGCCGGTGATCTCCGCTGGAGCGAGATCGCCTCGGTCTCGATCCTGGCGGGAGTCGGGTTCACGGTGGCGCTGCTGATCAGCGACCTCGCCTTCGAGGGCGACGAGGCGACGCAGGAGGTGGCCAAGACCGCCGTCCTGGTCGGCTCGGTGCTCGCCGCCGCGCTCGCCGCGGTGTCCCTGCGACGGCGTACGCGCGCCCGGTTGCGGGACTGACGGCGACCCGACTGCACGGGGTACTCGCCCGCGACCGTTAGGCTCGCTCCCAAGAGCGAGAGGAGATCGTCATGGCGGACCGCAGGATCGCAGACCTGATCACGGATATTCGGGGTGATGCCCAGCTGCTGATCAACGACCAGCTGGAGCTGGCCAAGGCCGAGTTGACCCCGGCCGCCAAGAACGCCGGCATCGGTGGCGGCCTGTTCGGGGCGGCGGGCTACTTCGGCATCAACGCCGCGACCCTCATCTACATCGCCGCTGCCTTCGGTCTGGCCGCGCTCGGTCTCCCCTACTGGGCCGCGTTCTTGATCGTGGCCGGCGTGCTGCTCATCATCGCGGCGATCACCGGGCTGATCGGCTACAGCCGGATCAAGAAGGTCAAGGCCCCGGAGAAGACGATCGCCAACGCCCAGGCCCTGGTCTCCGAGCTCAGTACCGCGGTCAACCGGGCCACCGCCGCCGCCAGCGCGCCGCGGATCGAGGGAACCGTCGTCAACGACAAGAAGGCGCTGCGCTAGTCAGGTGCGGATCGACCCGATCGACGCCTGATGCGTCGCCGCGGACGACCGCCTGCCCCGGACGGATCGGTCCGGGCGGTGCTGATCGAGGGACCCTGGCGCCACCGCGAGCTGACGGCCAACGGCATCCGGTTCCATCTCGCCACGGGCGAGCGGTTCACCCGGGACCGGCCGCTGGTGCTGCTGCTGCACGGCTTCGGTGAGTTCTGGTGGGCCTGGCGGCACCAGCTGCCGGTCCTCGACGCGGCCGGCGTGAGTGTTGCCGCTCTGGATCTGCGCGGCTACGGCGCCACCGACAAGACTCCCCGCGGCTACCGCCAGTCAGTCACCGGCACCGACATCTCGGCCGTGATCCGCAGCCTCGGCTTCTCCTCCGCGTACGTCGTCGGTCACGACTGGGGTGGTGTCGCGGCCTGGTCCACCTACGCGTACGCGTCGGAGCAGGTCAGCGGTCTGGCCACCGTCGCCGCCCCGCACCCGTCCCGATTCCCCTGGGCCTCGATGGGGCCCGGGCTGCTGTGGTTCCAGCTGCCGGTCCTGCCCGAGCGCGTGATCGTGGCCCGCGACGGTGCGTACGTGGAGTGGCTGCTCCGGCATCGGACGGCAGCAGGCTCGGCTTTCCCGTCGACGGCCGACGCGCGGCACTACCGGCAGGCGCTCCGCCTGTGGCCGAGCCCGCACTGCGCCCTGGAGTACCTGCGGATGTTCGGTCGCGACCAGCTCCGTCGTGCGGGTCGGGACTACCGGCAGGCACTGCAGACACCCGTACGGGTGCCCGTGCTGACCGTGCGCGGCTCCGCGGACCGCCTGGTGCCCGCGCCGTCGATGCTCCCGCCGGATCCGTACGCGCCGACCGATCACCGGCACGTCGAGGTCCCCGGCGCCGGGCATCTGCCGCACGAGGAGACCCCGGACGCGGTGTCGGCGGCGCTGCTGGACTGGCTGCCGACCTGATCAGGGCCCCTGATCAGCCCCTGGGTCCCGGCACCGTCCCGATCTCGTCCGCCGAGATGCCGGCGGTCCGCATCTCGGCCACCAGCTGGCGGCACTCGGCGACCAGGTTGAACCTCGCCCGGGCGTTCAGGGCTCGACCCTTGGGGGTGTTGAACAGGTCCCGACCAGCGAGGTCGCGCAGCACCCGGAAGCGGCCACGGACGAAATCCAGCCGCGGCACGGCGGCGTACTCCTCGGTCACCTGGGCGACGTAGCGCGCGTACGCGTCCGGTGAGGACCCGAGGACGGCCAGGTCGGCATCGCACAGCAGCTCGCCGTTGGGGTCGCGCGAGCCGGGCACGTGGGTGGCGGTCAACCGGACCAGCCGGGAGACCTCGTTCAGGTCCTCCACCTCCAGGCCGGTGCGGCTGAGCTCTCGCACACTGAGGCGGGCCGAGCCCTCCTCGTTGGTGAGCTCGCGGAACGGGATGTCGTAGATGGCGTCGTGGTAGAACGCGGCCAGCCGAACCAGGAACAGGTCGTGGGCGTCGGTCGCGAACTCGTCGATGTGAGCGAGGACGGAGGCGAGGTGCTCGGTGCCGTGGTAGCGCCGGTGCGGCTCGGCGTACCGAGCGATCACCCGAGCCCCGGTCTCGACCTGGTTCACGAGGGTGGCGTCCCAGATGGCCTGCGGGTCTATCGGATTGCTCGTGGGGCCTGCTGTGTCGTCAGTGGGCCCTGGTGTGTCGCTAGTGGGCCCTGGTGTGTCGCTAGTGGGCCCTGGTGTGTCGCTAGTGGGCATCGTGTCCTCGTCCGTGTGCTCGGTCGGTCAGGTAGCGGGGCGGGATGTCGAACCGCCGCTCAGCGTCCCACGGGCGCTGCCAGCCGGCGAGATCCAGGACCCCGTCCAGCAGGTGCGCGGTGAGACCCCAGATCAGGTGGCCCGCGACGTCGAAGCCGGGGCCGGCATAGCCGGACGGGTGGCGGACCAGCCCACGGTTCGCCGGGTCGGTCAGCTCGGCCACGGGCACGATGATGACCGAGGCGACCTCGCGCGGGTCGGCCGGACCCACCGGGCTGCGGCGGCGCCACCAGCCGACGACAGTGGTCACGTCGAAGCCGCTGACCGCCACGTGTGCGGCCGGGAGCGCGCCGATCGGCTCGATGCCGGCGACGTCCACCCCGGTCTCCTCCCAGGCCTCCCGGATCGCGGTGGCGATCAGGTCGGCGTCGCCGGGGTCGTTGGCCCCGCCGGGGAAGGCGATCTGACCGGCATGCGTACGCAGACTGGCCGACCGCTCGACGAACAGGATCTCCGGGCCCCGCTCCCCGGCGCCGATCAGCACCAGGACGGCCGCCGCCCGCCCACCGACGCCCGGGCGGAGGGACACCGCCTGCTGGAGTCGCTCCTCGTCGAGCAGGGCGGCGTCGAGCGGGCGCAACCAGTCGGGCAGCTCGTCGGTGACGGGGGACGGGAGGTGGTCCGACATCATCCGCGCGGCTCGCGGACGAGCTTCGCGGCCTTGGCCGGGTCGGTCTCGCCCTCACCGAACGACGGGCACCAGCGAGCCACCGGGCAGGCGCCGCAGGCCGGGTTGCGCGCGTGGCAGCGGCGGCGTCCGTGCCAGATCACGTGGTGGCAGAGCATCGTCCAGTCCTTGCGGGGGAACAGCGCGCCGACCTCGGTCTCCACCTGCTCGGGGTCCAGCGACGTCGTCCAGCCGAAACGCCGTGCGAGTCGGCCGAAGTGGGTGTCGACCGTGATGCCGGGAACGTCGAAGGCGTTGCCCAGCACGACATTCGCCGTCTTGCGACCGACGCCGGGCAGCGTCACCAGCTGGGCGAGCCGACCGGGGACCACCCCGCCGAAGTCCTCCACCAGCGCGGCACCGAGCTTCAGCAGGGTGTCGGTCTTGGCCCGGAAGAAGCCCACCGGTTTCAGCAGCTCCTCGAGCTCCATCCGATCGGCCGCCGCGTACGCCGCCGGTGTCGGGTAGCGCGCGAACAGGATCGGCGTGATCGTGTTGACCCGCTTGTCGGTGGTCTGCGCGGACAGGATGGTGGCGACCAGCAGCTCCAACGGCGTGGTGAAGTCGAGCTCGCACCGGGCGTCGGGATAGGTCTCGTGCAGAGTCCGGTTGATCGTCCGCGCCCGTCGGACCAGGGCGGTACGCGAGACGTCCACAGCGTTGGGCAGGATGTCCACCGCCGGCTTCGCCTCGTCGGGGGGACGCACAGCTCGGGCCATGTCGGCCAGCCTAGGGCTCGGCCCCGACACCACGTGTCCCGCTGACGATCAGACCATCCGACGTGGACGTGCGGTGTGATCCGTGACACAGGCGGTAGGTTCGACGGTAGCCTTACGCCGACAATCGCTGACAGCAGGAGGACGTGTGGATCCGGAGGTCTTGAAGAAGGCTCCGCTCTTTGCCGGACTCGAGGACGAAGCCGCCTCGGCGCTTGCTGCTGCCATGGGCACCATCAAGCTCAATCGGGGCGAGGTGCTGTTCCACGAGGGCGACAAGGAAGACCGGCTGTACGTGGTCGTGAGCGGCAAGATCAAGCTCGGCCGCAGCGGTTCGGCCGGTCGGGAGAACCTGTTGGCGATCCTCGGACCGGGGCAGATGTTCGGCGAGCTCTCGCTGTTCGACCCGGGTCCGCGATCGTCCACGGCCACCGCGGTGACGGCGTGCGAGATCCGGACCCTGGAGCACGACGAGCTGATGGGCTGGCTGGGAGGTCGACCGGAGGTCGCCCTCGGTCTGCTGGGTCAGCTGGCCGCCCGGTTGCGCCGCGCGAACGACGTGGTCGCGGATCTGGTCTTCTCCGACGTGCCAGGTCGGGTGGCCAAGCAGCTGTTGGAGCTCGCCCGACGGTTCGGCGACCGACGCGAAGACGGCATCCACGTCCACCACGACCTCACCCAGGAGGAGCTCGCCCAGCTGGTCGGCGCCTCCCGCGAGACGGTCAACAAGGCCCTGGCCGACTTCGCGGCCCGCGGCTGGATCCGACTCGAACCCCGCTCGGTCACCATCCTGGACACGGAGCGGGTGGAGCGCCGCGCGCGCTGACCCAGCGGCACTCCCATCCCCCGCGTCGGGCCGAGAACACCGAAACGACCGCGGCGCTCCCCGTCCCCTGGGGTGCGCCGCGGTCGCGGTTCGGTGAGCGACGATCAGGCGGACCCGAGGGTCACCTTCACGGTGCTGGCCTGGCCGTCGCGGGTGTAGCTGACCTCCACGCTGGTGCCGGGGGCGTAGAAGCGGGTGGCGGCGATCAGGCCGTCCGCGGTGGTGGTGGCGAAGTCGTTGACCTTGGTGATCTGGTCACCGGCCTCGAGACCGGCCTTGGCTGCGGCGCCGTCGGCGGTCACGCTCTGCAGGGCGACCCCTTCGGTGGACACCGATTGCGAGTCCTGGCCGCCGAGGGTGACACCGAGGGCGGCGTTGGCGTAGCTGCCCTTCTCGATCAGCTGGCCCGCCACCCGTACGGCCACGTCGGCCGGGATCGCGAAGCCGATGCCGATGTTGCCGGACTGGCCACCCGACTCACTCGACCCGGTACCGGCGATCGAGGAGTTGATCCCGACCACGTCGCCGTTCAGGTTGACCAGCGGCCCGCCCGAGTTTCCGGGGTTGATCGCCGCGTCCGTCTGGACCGCCAGATAGACCGCGTCGTTCGTCGCGCCGGAACGGACCGGCCGGGCGGTGTTGGAGACGATGCCGCTGGTGACGGTGTCGGAGAGACCGAGGGGCGCACCCACGGCGACCACCGCCTGGCCGACCTGCAGGGACTCCGACTTCGCGAAGGTCGCCGGCACGAGCTTGTCGCTGGCCGCCACCTTGATCACCGCGAGGTCGTTGGTCTCCGAGGTGCCGACGACGGTCGCCTTCTCCGTCGTACCGTCGTCGAACGTCACGCTGATGCCGACCTGTCCGGCCTGCTCCTGGCCGGACTGGTCCTGACCTTGCTGGTTCTCACCGCCCTGAGCCTGTTGGCTGCTCGCCGCGGCCGAGACCACGTGGTCGTTCGTCAGGATGTGCCCCTGCTTGTCGAGCACCTCCCCCGTCCCCAGCGACTCGCCCTGACTGGAGGTGACCGTGATGGTGACGACCGACGGCTCGATCTGCTTCGCCGCAGCCGAGATGGTGCCGTCCAGGACCGGGGTGTTCGCGGCCGGTCGGGTGGTCACGCTGATCGGCGAGGTGGCGATGCCGGTGGTGCCGCCGGCCAGGTAGGCGTAGGAACCGATGCCCGCCCCCGCGCCGATGATCGCGGACAGGGCCGCCGCGGCGACGACCACCCCGGTACGGCGCCGGGGACGGGTGGTCACGGCGGGCTGGACCATGGTGGCCGTCCCGCCGCCGTACGACTGGCCCGGGTAGGCCCCGGGCGCCGGGGCGGCGTAGCCGGTGCTCGAGCCGAGGGGCGGCACGCCCGCCGGAGCTGGGAAGTCCTCGGGGCGATAGGCGCCGATGGGCTGCGTGGGGTGGTACTCGGGGCCCGTGGGCTGGCCGAACGGTGGGGTGTTGAGGCTCGAAGGCTCGTGCGGTGTGGTCACGATGTCTAAGGTCCGCCGCGAACCTGTGGGCAAACTGTGCGATCCCGATGACTCCGCTACGCGTCAGCTCGCTGTCTGAGAGATGCCCCAGCAGACCCTGAATTCCTCGAGTGCGGGCCGAGATTCTGGAGCAGGAACCTCAATAGTTGTGGATATCGGCACAAAACGGCCGCTCGTTTCGGGATGGCGGCGTCAGGAGCCGCGGAGATAGTCCAGCTGGGCCCGCACGGACTGCTCGGCGGCCGGCCAGACGGAGCGATCGACGTCGGCGTACACGCGGGCCACCACCTGCGCCGGGGTCCTGTCCCCCTGCCGCAGCGCAGCGCGGACCTGGTCCAGACGCTGCTGCCGGTGCTCGCGATAGAAGGTCAGCACCCCCTCCGGGTCGGTGACGACCGGGCCGTGACCCGGGAGGATGGCGGTCACCTCGTGCTCGCGGACGAGGGTGAGCAGCACGTCCAGCGAGCTCAGGTAGGCGCCCAGGTCCCCGTCCGGGTGGGTGATCACCGTCGTCCCGCGACCGAGCACCATGTCCCCCGTCAGCAGCCAGCGACCGGTCGGTCCGCTGACCAGCAGGGACGTCGAGTCGCTGGTGTGACCGGGTGTGGCCACCACCCGGATCGCCAGGTCGCCGACGCTGAGCTCCAGCCCGTCATCGAGTCGGCTGTCGGTGCCGCCGGTCGGGATCGCGTACGCGGGGTCGGCCGCCCGGACGCCGCTGCCGGTCAGCTCCGCGAACCGCGCCAGCCCTTCGCTGTGGTCCAGGTGTCGGTGGGTGAGGACGATGTCGGCGACCTCCCCGGCCGCCTGGTGGACTCGGCGCAGGTGACCCTCGTCGAGCGGACCGGGGTCGACGACGATGCTGGAGCCGCCTGCTTCGCCCAGGATCCAGGTGTTGGTCCCGTCCAGCGTCATGGGTCCCGGGTTGGGCGCCAGGACCACCCGGATGCCGGGCGCGATCTCGGTCATCCGGCCGTCCCGCCTCGAGGGCGGGGATAGCTGTAGACCCAGCCGTCGGTGGTGCGGACCACCACGGGCAGGACGGTCTCGATGACGCGGTCCCGTGCCAGCTCGAGGGCCTCAGCCACGCCCCCGAGCCCGCTGAGCTCGACCAGGATCGACAGCGTCGGAGGCATCATGGCGAGATCGCCACGCTCGTACGCGGTGACGGCGGCCGCCGGTGTGGTCCACGCGGCCCGTTCCGTCTCACTCGATCGATCGCTCGCCGTCTGCCCGGGCGGGAGAGCCGCCAGGTAGAAGTACGTGTCGTAGCGGATCGGTTGCATCGCCGGGGTGATCCAGTGCGCCCAGCGCACCACCTCGGGGTGGGCCAGCTCGACACCGGTCTCCTCCCACGTCTCACGGATCCCGCAGGCCAGCAGCGGATCCGCCGCAGTGCGATCGACCGGGTCGACGCCACCGCCGGGGAACACCACCATGGACGCCGCGAACGCCATCCGCGCGTGCCGGTGCAGCAGGTACGTCTCCAGCCCGGAATCGCCGTCCCGGCACAGCACCACGCTGGCGGCGCACCGGGCCGGCACCGGCGTCTGCGAGGGATCCCAGTCCTCCGCCTGGCGGGCGAGAGTGGCCGGGACCACCGGGCTCAACGAGGTCAGCACGTCCAGGGAGTGGCTGCGGCCCATCCGGTCGGTCACGTGGTCCGCGGACGGTCAGGCCGGGACGATGCTCGGCCGGCTCCGGACCTGGACCACCAGCTCCACCTCGACCGGTGCGTCCAGCGGCAGCACCGCGACGCCGACGGCACTGCGGACGTGCCGACCGGCCGCACCGAAGATGTCACCGAGCACCTCGCTGGCGCCGTTGCCGACCGCCGGCTGGCCGGTGAAGTCGGGGGCGCTGGCCACGAAGATCACCACTCGGACGATGCGTTCGATCTCGTCGACGCCACCCGCCTGCTCGCTCACCGCGGCGAGCGCGTTCAGCACAGCTGTCCGGGCGCACGACGTCCCGGTCTCGGCGGACACCTCGGCGCCCACCTTGCCGGTGGCGACGAGGTGGCCGGCCACGCTCGGCAGCTGGCCGGAGGAGTAGACGAGATCACCCACCCGCAGGGCGGGCACGTACGCCGCGACGGGCGCCGCCACCGGCGGCAGCTCCAGACCCAGCTCCGCGAGCCGATCGGATGCGCTCGCCATCGCTCAGGCCTGGATCGGACGCTTCAGGTACGCCACCAGGTTCTCCGGATTCAGCCCCGGCACGACCTGGACCAGCTCCCAACCGTCCTGGCCCCAGTTGTCGAGGATCTGCTTCGTCGCATGGACGAGCAGTGGAACGGTGACGTACTCCCACTTGGTCATGGGTGGAGCCTCTCGAGAGTGAGGAGCGATTCAGGGCGACACGCTTTTCGTCGTCCGGAATCGCGAGCGAACGAGCGAGACGTGCGGAACTTCATGCCCACGGAGCGCGGAGCGCGACAACATGCCCACGGAGCGCGGAGCGCGACAAAGGGTGTGGTCATGACCTCACCCTACTGAGGTGGCAGCCTCAGCCGGAACGCCGGAGCATCAGCCGGAACACAGGCAGAAGGGGTGGCCACTCGGGTCGAGGAGCACCACGAAGGTCTCCGTCGAGCGCGAGTTGTCGGCCAGGGTGGCACCGAGGGACTGGGCGTACGCCACCGCGGTCGGCAGCTCGGGCACGTCCAGGTCGAGGTGGAACTGCTGCGGGACGTCGTTGTCCGGCCAGGATGGCGGGCGGTAGTCCAGGGCGAGCTGGAACGACATCTGCGGCCCGGTCGCGGCGCGGATGCTCCACCAGTCCTCTTCCCGGCGAGCGATCGGCCAGCCCAGCAGCGCGGAGTAGAACTCCGCCAGTCGTGGTGGGTCGTCGGTGTCCAGGACGATGTCGCCCAGGGTGATGCTGGGCCGCGATGACTCCACCGGGGGCGTCCCGGCCTGATCCGAATGCGTCATGACGACATCGTGCCCGGCGCCACTGACAGCACCAGCTTGCCGCGGACCTCACCCGCGGCCAGAGCGGTGATCGCCGCAGCGGCGTCGGCCAGCGGGTAGACCCGGTCGACCGCCGGCGTCAGCCGACCCGCGGTGCCCAGACCGGCCAGCTCGGTGAGATCGCGGTAGTGCTCCTTGGCGACGAGCATCACGAACCTCCGGCCGGCGACCGGCGCCCAGGCCAGGGCGCGCAGGGAGCGTCCGAACGGGCCGAACACCGGGTTCTTGTCGTCACCGCCGATGAGCGCGACGACGCCACCGGGCACGGTCAGTCGACGGAGGCGTCGCAGGGTCGAGCGTCCGCTGATGTCCAGCACGACGTCGTACGCCACCCCGAGGTCGGCCACGTCCTGCACCCGGTAGTCGATCACCTGATCGGCCCCCAGGGCGCGAACGACGTCGGCCTTGGCCGCACTGCAGACCGCGGTCACCTCCGCACCTGCGGCGGCGGCGATCTGCACCGCGAAGCTGCCGACCCCACCGGATGCTCCGATCACCAGCACCCGCTGCCCGGCCGCCACTCGGGCCGCCGTGTGCAGCGCCTGCCACGCGGTCAGACCCGATACCGGCACGGCGGCGGACTGCGTCGCGGTCCAGCAGGCGGGCCGCCGTTCGAGCTTGGCCTCCAGGGCGGTGGCGTACTCCGCGTACGACCCCTCCCCGATCCCGAACACCGCGTCGCCGACGCCGAACCGGGCGACCCCCTCGCCGATCGCCACCACTCGGCCGGCGAGATCGAGGCCCGGCACCACCCGCTTCGGTGCGCGGAGCCCGAACACCAGCCGCAACAGGTACGGCTTGCCGGTCAGCAGGTGCAACGTCCCCTGATCCACCCCGGCGGCCTCGACCCGGACCAGCACCCGTCCCGGTCCGGGCGTCGGCACCGGCTCCTCGCCCAGGCCCCACACGTCCGTGTCGCCGTAGCCCCGTTGCCGGATCGCCCGCATCGTCGTCGGCAGCTGATCCACCGTCACCATCCCCCTCGTGTCCTGTCGACCATCTCGTACTAAGTACGGTAGCGGCTCGGTCTCCCGATCGACATCGGGGACGACCCTGACCTGCGACGGGAGCACCAGGGTGGCTGCGGGACACCGGGCTCTGGCGACGCGACCTAAGATCGACGTCATGCTGTCTGCGTCTGGCCCGACCGAGTCCCCGTGCTGACCATCGGGATCCTCGGTGGCACCGGGCCGCAGGGCCGCGGACTGGCCCGACGGCTGGCCCTGGCCGGCCACCCGATCGTCCTGGGCAGCCGCTCCGCCGCCCGCGCGACCGAGACCGCCGAGGCCATCGGGGTCGACGGGGTCACCGGCGGCAGCAACGACGAGGCGGCCGCGGCAGACCTGGTCATCGTCACCGTGCCGTACGAGGGTCACGCCGACCTGCTGACCTCGCTGTCGGGACAGCTCGCCGGCAAGATCGTCGTCGACTGCGTCAACCCGCTCGGCTTCGACAAGCACGGCCCGTACGCCCTCGCGGTCGCCGACGGCTCGGCCGCCCAGGAAGCCCAGCGGATCCTGCCCGACTCGACCGTGATCGCCGCGTTCCACCACCTCAGCGCGGTCCGGCTCGAGGATCCCGACGTGCGGGAGTTCGACGAGGACGTGCTGGTGCTGGGCGAGGACCGGGACGCGGTCGGTACGGTCATCGAGCTGGCAGCGGCGGCACTACCGGGTGGCCGCGGTGTCTTCGCCGGCCGACTCCGCAACGCCCACCAGGTGGAGGCCCTGACGGCCAACCTGATCGCGGTCAACCGTCGCTACAAGACCCACGCCGGTCTGCGTCTCACGGAACTCCCATGAGCCGCACCCGGGCCGCGTCCCGGAGCGATCGACGGCCGGTGACGACCACCCTGCCGCGGCACACCCTGCACATCGTCAGCGGCAAGGGTGGCACCGGCAAGACCACGATCGCCGTCGCGCTGGCCTGCGCGCTGGCCACGAACGGGCGCCGGGTGCTGGTGTGCGAGGTCGAGGGCCGGCACGGCATCACGGACCTGTTCGGTCGGCCGCCGCTGGACGGCACCGAAGAGCCGCGGCTGACGGGCACGCCGAGCGGCGGTGCCGTGCACGGCCTGGCGATCGACGCCGAGGACGCGCTGCTGGAGTACCTGGAGTCCTTCTACCACCTCGGTTTCGCCGCGCGGGCCCTGGACAAGTTCGGCGCAACCGACTTCGCCACCTCGATCGCGCCGGGCCTGCGGGACGTGCTGTTGACCGGCAAGGTGTACGAGGCCGTGCGCCGCCAGGCCAAGGGTCTCGACGACGCGTACGACGCGGTCGTGCTCGACGCCCCACCGACCGGTCGGATCGCCCAGTTCCTCAACATCCACGAGGCCGTCTCCGGACTGGCCAAGGTGGGTCCGATCCGCAACCAGGCCGACTCGATCAACACCATGCTGCGGGCCGACACCACCGTGGTGCACCTGGTCACCCTGCTGGAGGACATGCCGGTGACCGAGACCGAGGAGGCGATCGAACAGCTGAAGCCGACCCAGATCGCGGTCGACGCGGTGATCGCCAACATGGTCCGATCGATGCCGCTGAGCGATGAGGAGCTGCAGACGTTCGCCGACGGCAACGGGACGCTGACCGTGCCCGGCTTCGAGGAGGCCGACAACAAGGCGCTGGCCGAGGAGTTCGCGATCGAGGCCACCCGCACCCTCGACCACCGACGTCTGCGTGCCGTGCTGGACGGCTTCGGGAAGACGGTGGCCGAGGTCGCGTTCGACCCCGGAGGCATCGACGAGAACGCGGTGTTCGCCATCGCCGACCAGCTCCGCGCCCAGATCGAGCTCGAGCCGCCGCGATGAGCCGCTCGACGCGCAAGGCGTCCGACACCGCGACGCCACCGCCCGCGCCCACCGTGGGAGTTCCCGACTTCCTCGATGTCGACGGTCTGATCGCCGACCAGCGGATCCGGATCGTGGTGGTGTGCGGCGCGGGTGGCGTCGGCAAGACGACCAGCGCCGCCGCGCTCGCCCTGCGGGCCGCCGAGGCGGGGCGCAAGGTGGTGGTGCTCACCATCGACCCGGCCCGCCGGCTGGCGCAGTCGTTGGGCGTCGCAGAGCTCGACAACACCCCCCGTCCGGTCCGCGGGCTCGACACCGGCAACGGCGGCAGCCTCGACGCGATGATGCTCGACATGAAACGGACCTTCGATGAGGTCGTGCTCGCCCACTCGACGCCCGAGACCGCCGGGTCGATCCTGGAGAACCCGTTCTACGTCGCCCTGTCGTCCCAGTTCGCCGGGACGCAGGAGTACATGGCGATGGAGAAGCTCGGTCAACTGCACGCGGAGGCGGTAGAGACCGGCTCCTGGGACCTGATCGTGGTCGACACCCCGCCGGCCCGCTCGGCGCTGGACTTCCTGGACGCGCCCGAGCACCTCAGCTCGTTGCTGGACGGACGCTTCCTGAAGGTGCTGCTGGCCGGTGCCCGAGGTCCGTTCCGACTGGTCAGCGTGGGGTTCAACCTGGTCGCGGGCGCGCTGAACAAGATCCTCGGCGGCCGCCTGCTGACCGACCTGCAGACCTTCATCGCCGCTTTCGAGGCGATCTTCGGCGGGTTCCGGCAGCGGGCCAACCAGACGTTCCAGCTGCTGGCCTCGCCGCAGACGACGTTCCTGGTCGTTGCCACCCCGCAGCGGGACGCGTTGCGCGAGGCGGCGTACTTCGTCGATCGCCTCAGTGAAGAGAGCATGCCGCTGGCCGGCGTGGTGGTGAACCGGGTCAACCGGAGCACCCTGGACGCCTCAGCCGAGCGGGCGGTGGCCCTGGCCGAAGACCTTGATCTCGACACACAGTCCGCCGAGATCGCGGCCCTGCGTCAGCACGCCGACCTGGTCCGGGTGATGGAGAACGAGCAGCTGCTGCTCGAACGGTTCGCCACCCGCCGACCCACCGTGGCCCGGACGTTGGTGACGGCGCTCCCCAGCGACGTCACCGACGTCAGCTCACTTCGACGCGTGGGCGCCTTGCTTGCCACCAGGGACTGAGGTCTGGCTGAGCAGGACTGACCGCCAGCTCTGCACGTCGGGCCGCTGCCGCAGCAGCTGGCGACGCTCGCGCTCGGTCATTCCGCCCCAGACGCCCCACTCGATCCGGTTGTCCAGAGCTTCGGCCAGACAGTCGAAGCGCACCGGGCACCCCATGCAGACCCCACGGGCCCGCTTCTGATCGACGGCTTCCGGGAACAGTGCATCGCCCATGCCTCGGCACTTGGCGAGCGTGGCCCAGTCTTCTGATTGAACAGCAGTCACGCTGTGATCCCCCTTGTGTCACACAGGGCACTCCCCAGCACCCGTGTGTCGCGACCTGGCACTCCCCAGTACCCACTGCAGACGCGACGACTCATATGGTACGAATAGTTGCCGACGATGACCAGTCACGGCTCCGGATTCTTACCTGTCGTAACTCATTCGATACCGAGACGGCAGGTGCCGAGCCGACACCCGCTCGAGCGATTCGGCGGGCTCATCTTCCTCACGTACCCTGTTCGGCATGCCCTTTACCCCTAGACGAGTGGGCGGAGTCGCGTACTCGCTGGTGATGTTCATCGTCGTCAGCGTGTTGTCGGGTGTGCTGATCGCCGGTCTGTTCGTGCCTCTGGCCGGACTCGCCGGAGTCAGCAGCAAGGCGGCCGCCGACGAGCTGGACAACCTTCCGGCTGAGCTCGCGACCCCGGTGCCACCTACCCGGTCGAAGGTGCTGATGGGCAACGGCAAGATCCTCGCGTACTTCTACGACGAGAACCGCATCTACGTGAAGCTCGACAAGATCGCTCCGGTGATGCGCCAGGCGCAGCTCGCGATCGAGGACCACCGGTTCTACGAGCACGGTGCCCTCGACCTGCGCGGCACGATGCGGGCCCTGGTCCGCAACTCCTCCGGCGCGGAGACCCAGGGCGGCTCCTCGATCAGCCAGCAGTACGTGAAGATGGTTCAGATCGAGGCCTGCCAGGGCGACAAGCAGTGCATCAACGACGCGACCCGCTCCTCGGGCGCCGAGGGCTACCAGCGCAAGATCCGCGAGCTCCGCTACGCGATCGCGCTCGAGAAGCGCTTCACCAAGGACCAGATCCTCGAGCGCTACCTCAACATCGCCTACTACGGGGAGGGTGCGTACGGCGTCGAGGCCGCTGCTCGGCACTACTACAGCAAGAACGCCAAGGACCTGGACCTCAGCGAGGCCGCCATGCTGGCCGGTCTGGTGCAGAACCCGGACGCCAACAACCCGGTGGACAACGCGGGCGCGGCCGACGATCGCCGCGACGTGGTGCTCAACCGGATGGCCGAGCTGAAGATCATCACCGCCAAGCAGTCCGCGGCGGCCAAGCTGGAGAAGTTCGACAAGTCGAAGGTGAAGCCCACCCGCAACGGTTGCGTGGGCACCAAGTACCCGTTCCTGTGCGACTACGTCTACCGCACCCTGAAGACCATGCCGAGCCTCGGCAAGACCGTCGAGGAGCGCGAGAACAACATCAAGCGCGGTGGTCTGACGATCCAGACCGCGATCGACCCGAAGACCCAGGACACCGCACAGAAGGCGGTCAGCCGGGTCGTCGGCCCCAAGGACCCGCTGATCTCCACCATGAACATGATCCAGCCGGGCACCGGTCTGATCCTGGCCATGGCGCAGAGCCGGCCGGTGATGGGCAGTGATTCGAAGAAGGGCCAGACCTACTGGAACCTTGCCGTCGATCCGGCGATGGGCGGCATCCAGGGCTACCAGGCGGGCTCGACCTTCAAGGCGTTCACCGCAGCGGCCGCGCTGGAGAAGGGCATCCCGCTGTCGAAGAAGTTCAACGCGAAGCCGAGCATGAACTTCGGCGGCAAGGGCTTCGAGACCTGCGACGGGCGCGAGCAGGTGTACGGGAAGTGGCAGGTCAAGAACTCCACCGGCACCAGCGGCAACATGAACATGTACAAAGGCGCCGCCATGTCGGTGAACACGTACTTCGTGCAGCTGGAGATGACCACCGGCATGTGCCGGGTCACCAAGATGGCCAAGAAGCTCGGCGTGAAGCTCGGCACCACCGACCGCGACATCGTCGACTACTACCAGCACACCCCGTCCTTCACTCTCGGCTCGGTCGAGGTGAGCCCGCTGTCCATGGCGGAGGCGTACGCGACCTTCGCCGCGCGGGGCATCCACTGCAGCCCGATCATCATCGAGTCGGTGACCACCCGGACCAAGAAGAAGCTCGAGGTGCCGGACGGGAACTGCACGCGGGTGATGAGCAAGGACGTCGCCGACGGCATGAACAAGCTGCTGGCCGGGGTGATGAAGAACGGCACCGGCACCCGCGCCCGCACCTCCGACGGCCGCCCGCAGGCCGGCAAGACGGGCACCATCGACTCCAACGAGGCGGTCTGGTTCGCCGGCTACACCCCGGATGTGGTCGGGGTCGCGATGATCTCCATCGACAACACGAAGAAGCCGTTCATCAAGAGCGGGGCGGCCAAGGCGGCCGGCGAGTTCCGGCGGCAGGGCGTGAAGGGCTACCGGATTCCCTCCACGAACACGTACCTGGAGGGTTCCGGCAGCGGCGACTCGGGCATGAAGATCTGGAAGCCGACCATGGAGAAGTACCTGGCCGACGTCCCGAGGACCAGCTTCAAGAGCCCGCCCAGCCGGATCGAGAAGGGCAAGATGGTCGATGTCCCGAGCCGCTTCGGGCTGGGGATCAAGGCGTACACGAAGAAGCTGGAGAAGGCGGGCTTCACCGTCGACACCAACTACGTCTACAGCGACGGCGTACCGCGGGGCGGCTTCGTCGGCTGGTCGGCGGGCAGCGGTTCGAGGGCACCGCAGTACAGCACCATCTACAAGCTCTACTCCCAGGGCCGTGACCCGGAGAAGGTCGCCGCCGAGCGCGCTGCCAAGAGGGCTGCGGAGAAGAAGGCGGCCGCCAAGAAGAAGGCAGCGGCCAAGAAGAAGAAGGCAGCGTCGGAGGCGGCTGCGGCGGCCCGCGAGAAGGCCCGCAAAGCGGCCGAGGGCGGCGGCTGATCAGCCGGCGCACGACCACAGACACAAACCGGGTCGGTCCTCAGGGACCGGCCCGGTGGTGCGTTCGGTGCGACCGGGGGAGGGCGGCGACGGCCGCGTCAGGGTGTGGTGGGCGTTCCGAGCGGCGCGGAGCCTGCGAAGCAGAGCGAGGTGGGCGGGACGTGGTCGTCGCCGCCCACCCCCGCCCCGAACGCCGTCAGCCGGCGAGCTGCCGGCGGACCTCCGCGGCCACGGCCCCGCCGTCGGCCTTGCCCTTCGTCTGCGGCGTGACCACGCCCATCACCTTGCCGATCCCCTTCATCCCGAGCTCAGCGGCACCGGTGGACGCGATCGCTTCGGACACCAGGTCGGCGACCTGGTCGGCGGTCAGCTGCTGCGGTAGGTAGTCGGCCAGAACGGCCGACTCGGCCCGCTCCTTCTCGGCGAGCTCGGGCCGATCGGCGTTCGCGTACGCCTCCTCGGCCTCGCGGCGCTTCTTGGCCTCCTTGATCACCACGTCGAGGACCTGCTGCTCGGTCAGCTCGTGCGACTCACGACCGGCCACCTCGGCCTCACTGATCGCGGTGAGGACCATCCGAAGGGTGCCGGAACGGACCTTGTCGCGGGCCTTCATCGCGGTGGTCAGGTCGGTGCGGAGCTGCTGCTTGAGTCCAGTCGTGTCGGTCATGCTGGCCAGTCTCCCAGGCCGACCCGGCCCCCCTCACCCGACTTTTGTGCCGCTAGCCGAAACTGACGCGGTTCTCAGCACAGAAGTCGGGGGTCGGTAGCCTGCTCGGCATGTCTGTTGCGGGGGTGCTCGGCAGGACCGTGCTCGGCGTCGGGGCCGTCGGAGCGGGGTCGCTGGCGTACGCGAGCCTGTACGAGGTCAACGCCTACGTGCTGCGCCGGGTCGAGGTGCCGATCCTGCCGCCGGGTGCTCGGCCCATCCGGGTGCTGCAGATCGCCGACCTGCACCTCACCCCCCGCAACCACCAGCGGATCGCCTGGGTGTCGCGACTGGCCGGACTCGAGCCCGACCTGGTCATCGACACCGGGGACAACCTGTCCCACCCCGACGCCGTACCGGTGGTCACCAAGGCCCTCGGGCGGCTGCTGGAGAAGCCCGGTGTCTTCGTCTGGGGCTCCAACGACTACTACGCACCGACCTTCAAGAACCCGCTCACCTACCTGACACGGCCGAGTCGGATGGGCAGTGCGCACCCGGTGGAGCTCCCGTGGCGCGATCTCGGTGCCGAGCTCGGCGCCGCCGGTTGGGTCGACCTCACCCACCGCCGACTGACGCTGGAGATCAACGGCACCCGGATCGGCTTCCGCGGCGTCGACGACGCCCACCTGGGGCGGGATGAGTACTCCCGGGTGGCCGGGCCGGTCGAGCACGAGGTCGAGGGAGACGTCGTCCTCGGCGTGACACACGCCCCGTACCGGACCGTGATCGACGCCATGACGTACGACGGCTGCGAGCTGGTGATCGCCGGGCACACCCACGGCGGCCAGGTGTGCGTGCCCTTCTACGGTGCGCTGATCACCAACTGCGATCTGGACGCCCGGCGGGTGAAGGGACTCACCACCAACAGCGCCGGCGGCCACACGTCCCATCTGCACGTCTCCGCCGGGCTGGGCACGTCTCCGTACGCGCCGTTCCGGTTCGCCTGCCGGCCGGAAGCCACGCTGATGACGCTCGTCCCGCGAGCGTGATCCGCGGCGCGGAAGCGATGTGAGGTCTGGCCGCGTTTCGGCTAGAGTGTGCGAGGCCTTCACGGAGGCTGGCGGGGTGTGGCGCAGCTTGGTAGCGCGCGTCGTTCGGGACGACGAGGTCGCAGGTTCAAATCCTGTCACCCCGACCATGTGAGCAGCGGATCCAGGACCCTGGGTCCGCTGTTGCCGTTCCGGGCCCGTTCCGGTCAGTCCCCAGCTGACCGTCCGTTCGCTCGGGATCGAGCTTCCGGCACCGGTTGCAGCTGGTGCGAGAAGCAGAAGCCCGAGCGAGACGCCGGTAACCGCGGGTGAACGTGCTCATTCTCAGGTTTACGCCGTAGATTTCCGGGCGCGCATCTGCCTAAGGTCGATCTACTGCCAGCGTCGGCCAGGAGGTTCTGCTCGTGTCACCACCACCGAACATGGGATCGGGACGGCTGTCTCGACGAACGTTGCTCAAGGGGGCGCTCGGCACGGCGGCCGGGGCCGCGGTCGTCGGTGGTCTCTCCGGCTGCGGCACCGCCTTCTCCGCAGGCCTCACCGGGTCCGAGCTCGCGCCGGGAACCCTCACCTACTGGAACCTGTTCGGCGGCGGCGACGGCGTCCGGATGCAGACGATGGAGGCGGCGTACGCCGCGCAGCAGGGCGGGCCGAGCTCGCTGCAGGCGGCGACCTTCACGTGGGGCAATCCCTACTACACCAAGGTCACCCTGGCCACCATCGGCGGCGCTCCGCCCGATGTCGCCGTCTCCCACCTGACCAGGGAGAAGAACCTGGCGCGGGCGGGTCTGCTGACCGAGATCACCGACGACATGCTCGCCCTCGTCGGGCTCTCCCCCGCCGACTTCAACAGCACGGCCTGGGAGACGCAGAAGGTCGACGGGAAGTCGTACGCGATCCCGCTGGACACCCACCCCTTCGTCCTCTACTACAACAGGGATGTCTGCGACAAAGCCGGGCTGTTGAACTCGGACGGCTCGCTGAAGGAGATCAAGGGCACCGAGGGCTGGGAGCAGGCACTTCAGGCCGCGAAGGGGGTGACCGGCGCCTACGGTGCCTCGGTCGCCACGGTCAGCGAACTGGCCACCCCGTGGCGCTGGTTCCAGTCGCTCTACTCCCAGCGGGACGGCAACACCCCCTGGCTGGCCGAGGGCGGGGAGAAGCTCACCTACAACCGTGAGCTGACGCTCGACACGATGCACTGGATGCAGAAGCTCACCACGAGCGGGCTGATGCCGACGACCACCGACTACGCCGGTTCGCAGACGCTGATGTTCACCGGCCAGGCCGGCTTCTACCTGCAGGGCGAGTGGGAGATCACCACGGCCCAGAGCATCGAGGGTCTGGACTTCGGCATGGTGCCGGTCCCGACCATCTACGACAAGCAGGCCGAGCAGGCCGACTCGCACACCTTCATCCTGCCGAAGATGGAGCGCAGCGACGACCAGGTGCTGCGGGCGATGACGTTCATCAAGTCGATGCTGGACCAGAGCCTGACCTGGGCCGAGGGCGGTCACATCCCGACCTACCTGCCCACCTTCGCAAGCGCCGAGTACAAGAACCTGCAGCCGCAGGCGAGCTACTCGGCGGCCGCCGACACCGTCGTGTACGACGCCGAGGCCTGGTACTCCGGCTCGGGCTCCACGTTCGAGAACACCATCGGCGCCCAGATCGGACTCGTCCAGCAGGGCCTGGCCTCCCCGGAGGACGCGCTGGCGACTGCTCACGACCTGCTCACCACCTACGCGAACACCAAGAGCCCCCTGTGATCGCCCGACGACGGATCCACCTGGTGAACCGCACGAACGGAGGAGCGACACGGTGAGCACCACAGACATCGAGACCAAGATTCCCAGCGAGGAGTCGGCCCCACCGCGATCCACCCGGCGGAGCGAAGCCGGTCCGGCGTGGTTGTTCATCGCCCCGTTCGGGATCTTCTTCGTGCTGTTCCTGATCTGGCCGGTGATCTACATGTTCATCAGCAGCATGTTCGACACCACGTTGGTCCGCAGCGGTCTCGGCGACTTCATCGGATTCGGCAACTACGTCGAGATGATGTCCCGCGAGGACTTCTGGGAGGCCATGTGGCACACCATCCAGTTCACCCTGTACACCACGCCACCGCTGGTGGTCCTGGCGTTCGTGTTCGCCGTGCTGGCCAACCGGGTGCTGCGCGGCCAGTGGTTCTTCCGACTGGCCTTCTTCGTGCCGTTCATCCTGCCGTCGGCCGCGATCGCGCTGATCTGGAACTTCATCTACACCCCGACCACCGGGCTGTGGAACTCGTTCCAGACCCTGCTCGGCGTCGACAGCCCGAACCCGGTGCTCGGCACCCCCGATCTCGCCATGGTGGGCATCGCCATCACCACGGTCTGGTGGACGATCGGGTTCAACTTCGTCCTCTACCTGGCCGGCCTGCAGGACATCCCGCGTGAGCTCTACGAGGCGGCCGCCGTCGACGGCGCCAGTCCGTGGCAGCAGATCCGCTGGATCACCATCCCGATGCTGAGCCGAACCACGACCCTGGTCGTCCTGTTGCAGATCATCGCGAGCCTGAAGATCTTCGACCAGGTGTACCTGATGACGGCGGGTGGACCGGGCACCTCGACCCAGGTCGTGCTCGGGCTGGTCACCAACACCGCCTTCACCGACTACCGGGTGGGCGCCGCCTCGGCCGCCTCGGTGCTGCTGTTCATCGTGATCGTGCTGGTCACGGTGGTCAGGCAGCTGGTCGGCCGGGCCCAGGAGAGAGGAGAGCGCTGATGGCGACCGGAATCTCCGCGGCTGCTCCGGCGGCTGTCGATCCGAACCGGGATCCCAACCAGAGCAGGGCTTCCAGCCGCGCGTTCACGATCGTCTCGTGGGTGCTGCTGCTGGTCTTCTCGGTGCTCTGGCTGATCCCCAGTCTGTGGTCGATCAAGACGTCGTTGACCCCCAACGAGGTATCGGCGCTGGGTACCGGCCCGATCCTGAAGGACTGGAACCTGACGCTGGCGTCGTACGCGACCATCCTCAGAGGTGGCGACATCTGGAACTGGTACCTGGCCAGCGCGTTCACCTCGATCGTCACCGTGATCTTGACGGTGATCTTCGCGTCGATGGCCGCGTACGCGATCAGCCGGCTCCGGTTCCGCGGGCGTCGGTTGGTGTTCGCCCTGATGCTCGGCGGCATCATGATCCCGCCGCAGGTGCTGATCGTGCCCGTGTTCGAGCAGCTGAACCTCGTCGGGCTGCTGAACACCTACTGGGCGGTGATCCTGCCGCAGGTGCCGTCGGTGATCGCGCTGTTCGTGTTCAAGCAGTTCTTCGACGGTCTGCCCCGGGACTTCGAGGAGGCCGCCAGGATCGACGGGGCGGGCTTCTGGACCGTGTACGTCCGGATCGTGCTGCCACTGTCCAAGCCGATCATCGCGGCGATGGCCATCGTCAGCTTCGTGGGTGTCTGGAACAACCTGATCCTGCCCTTGTTCGTGCTGTCCAACCCGGACCTGATGACCATCCCGGTCGGTCTCGCGACGGTGCAGGGCTCCTTCGGTCAGCGGGCGTCCGACATCCAGGCGTCCTCGATCCTCGGCGCCCTGCCGCTGGTCATCTTGTTCCTGATCTTCCAGCGTCGGATCGTGGAGGGCTTCGCCGGTAGCGGGCTGAAGGGCTGACGAAGGGCACCAGGGGCAGGTGGACAGCGTCTGGTCGGTCGCCGGCGCTCTCTTCACCCGCTGAGCACCGGAGCGGATCTGCTCGTACGGATGGGTGAAGGGCGCGGCCGTCGAGCTGGAGGTCGTCAACACCTTCGATCCGGATGCGCCACCGCCGCCGGACGAGGGGGCAACGGCGCGCTGCCGAACACCGGCGGGCCGAGTCTGATCTTCCTGGGCGCGGGTTCGCTGCTGCTGCTCGCGGGCGGAGGTGCCTTGGTGGCCTCCCGCCGACGGCTCCGTCGCGGCTGAGGTCGCCGCCACGGATCCGTCCGCAGGGCTGACAATGGCACGGTGCGAGCGGTACGGAACGCCACGCCCCTCGGCGACCTGGTCGCCCTGGTGGTGCTGGTCGGCGCGCTGCTGCTGCCGGACCGACTGACCCGGACGGATCTCGGATCGTTCGCCGCCGTACCGGTGGAGCTCGTTCTCGGTGGGGCGCTGCTGCTCGTCCTGCCCGCCCGCGCCCGGCGCCCGGTGGCCACCATCCTCGGGCTCGCGCTCGGGGCGCTGACCGTCCTCAAGATCGTCGACGTCGGCTTCTACGGCGCCCTGGCCCGACCCTTCGACCTGGTCCTGGACTGGACTCTGCTGCCCGGAGCCTGGGAGCTGCTGCACAGCTCGCTCGGCGGCACCGTCGCGGTCCTGGTGGTGGCCGCGGCCGGGCTGGTGGTGGTGGCGGTGCTGGTCGGCACCGCCTGGGCCTGCCGTCGACTGGCTCGCCTGCTCGACGGTCACCCCACCGCCGCCCTCCCGGTGCTCGCCGCTCTGGCCGCCCTCTGGATCACCTGCGCCGCCACGGGCATCCGCGCCGTGCCGCCGTACCCGGTGGCGTCGGCCTCGAGCACGACCAAGATCATCGGTGAGGTCGAAGCGGTCCGGGAGGGACTCCTGGACCGAGACCGCTTCGCCGCCGAGCTGGCTCAGGACCGGTTCCGGGACGTGCCCGCCGACCGGCTGCTGACCGGGTTGCGCGGCAAGCAGGTGCTGGTGATCTTCGTGGAGAGCTACGGCCGGGTGGCGTTGACCGATCCCGACATCGCACCGGCGGTGACCGCGGCGCTGGAGGACGGCACCCGTCGACTCGGCGCAGCGGGCTGGCAGTCGCGGAGCGGCTATCTCACCTCCCCGACCGCCGGGGGCGGCAGCTGGCTGGCGCACGCGACCCTGCTGTCCGGACTCTGGATCGACAGCCAGCAGCGCTACCGCAACCTGGTGGCGAGTGACCGGCTCACCCTGACCGGCGCGTTCCGCGGCGCCGGCTGGCGGACGATCGGGGTGATGCCGGGCACCACCTCGGCCTGGCCGGACGGCAAGGTCTACCACTACGACGAGATCCACGACTCCCGATCGCTCGACTACGCCGGTCCGGCGTACGGGTGGGCGCGGGTGCCGGATCAGTACACGCTGGCCGAGACCCATCGGTTGATGACCGCTGGACCCGATGGTCGCCCGACGATGGCGGTGGTGCCCCTGGTGTCGAGCCACGCTCCGTGGACCCCGGTGCCCGGACTGGTCGAGCCGGGGTCGGTGGGAGACGGCTCGACCCTCACCCCGGTCGGCGGCTCGGCCGAACCACCCGAGGCGATCCTGACCCGCGATCCGGCCCGGGTCCGGGCCGACTACCGCCAGTCCGTGGTCTACACGCTGACCAGCGTGATCCGGCAGCTCGAGCAGACACCGTCCGAGGACCTGGTGGTGATCATGGTCGGAGATCACCAGCCGGCTCCGGTGGTCACCGGACCGGACGCCGGGCGGGACGTCCCGATCACCGTGCTCGCCCAAGACGCCGGTGTCGTCGAGCGGATCCGGGACTGGGGCTGGACTCCCGGGCTGCGACCGGCCGCCGACGCTCCGGTCTGGCGGATGGACGCCGTCCGCGACCGGATCCTGACCGACTTCGGCGCCGACCCACCACGATGACAGATATGAGTTCGATGGTTGACAGTTAGAGTTCGAACAGTTAGAGTTTTGACCATGGACGCACCGACCTTCACCAGCAGCCTCGAGCTGGTGCGCTGGATCGGCTGGGCTCAACGCAAGGCCGGCGAGGACTGGATCCGGGCCCGCGAGCTCAGCCACGAACAGGCCTTCGCTCTCGGCTACCTGGTCCAGAACCCGGGGTCGATCCAGCGCGACATCGCCCAGATCAGCCGTACCAGCGCGGCCAGCGTCTCGAGTCTCCTGCAGGGTCTCGAGCGGCGCGGTCTGGTCGAGCGACGCACCGAGGACGGCAACGAGCGGAGCAAACGCGTCTACGCCACCCCGGCCGGCGGCGAGCTCATCGCCGGCTTCGAGACCGCGATGGCCGCGGCCGACGAGATCATCCTCGCGCCGCTGAACCAAGCCGAACGGGCCACGCTGCAGGCCCTGCTGACCAAGATCACCGCCGAGCTGGAGCAACCGACCCGCTCGTAAGCCTTCGCCTGGCCGAGCCGGCCCGCAGCCAACCAACCCACTCTCACCGCCGCGTCGGCGTCTGCCGGCGCGCGCCCGAACCTGCCCGGAGGCAGCCATGACCACCACGAACCCGGGACCCCGGACCACCCCCGACAGCCCCTCCACCGCCGACACCGTCGGCAGCAACCGCTGGTACCTCTCGTCCGCGCCGATCGTCCGTGCCCTCATCCACCTCTGCGTGCCGATGGCCGCCGCGATGATCGTCGGCGCCGTCTACAACCTCATCAACGCCGGCTTCATCGGCTCGCTGCACGACACCTCGCTGCTGGCCGCCATCACGTTCGGAGCGCCTCTGCTCGGTCTGGTGATGGCCG
Organism: uncultured Actinomycetota bacterium; assembly: GCA_963696135.1. GTDB lineage: Bacteria > Actinomycetota > Actinomycetes > Propionibacteriales > Propionibacteriaceae > Microlunatus. Next base: position 183,792 of record CAVOJH010000020.1, on the reverse strand, counting down.
TCGGCGGCGTGTTCGGCGTCGGCGGCGGCGCACTGATCTCGCGATTGCTCGGTGCTGCCGAGCGCGAGCCGGCCGAGGCCGACCAGATCAAGCACGTCTCCTCGTTCGCGGTCTGGGGCTCGGTGCTCGTCGGAGCCGTGCTCGGTGGCCTCGGGCTGCTGTTCCTCGGGCCGCTGGTGAGGGTGCTCGGCGCCGATGCCGCTGCCATACCGGCGACGACCGCCTTCGTGGGGGTCATGCTCGCCTTCGTCCCCGTCCTGACCGCGGCGTTCTGTCTCGAACAGATCGTGCGGGCCGAAGGCGCGGCCCGTCAGGTGATGATCGGGCTGATCGCCTCCACCGTCGCGAACGTCGTGTTCGACGTGCTGTTCATCCTCGTGCTGCACTGGGGCGTCGCCGGCGCGGCGCTGGCGATGGGACTCGCCAACGTCGGCGTGGTCGCCTACTTCGCCGTCTGGCTGCACCGCCACAGTGAGCACGTGAGTCTCGCGCCGCGCTGGTTCACGCTCTCGCCCGCCGTGCTGAGGCCCGTCTTCGGGGTCGGCTCGGGCGAGCTCCTCCAGGCCGCCTTCCTGATCGTCACCTCGCTCGTGCTCAACAACCTGGCGGTCGCGTACGGTGACGACGCGCTCGCTGCCATGGGGGTCGCGGTGCGCATCGCCCAGGTGCCGGAGTTCCTGGTCATGGGGGTCACCCTCGGTGTGCTGCCCCTGCTCGCGTACGCGTACGGCAAGGGGGATCGCGACCGTCTCGCCGCGACGCTGCGGACGTCCGCGCTCGCGGTGGGTGGCGTCGTGGCGTTCTTCTCGATCACGGTGTTCGTGTTCCGCGAGCAGGTGTTCGCCGCGTTCGTGGCGGACCGTTCGGTGCTGGCGATCGGGGTCACGATCCTGACGGCACAGCTGGTGGCGATGATCGCGAACGGGTTCGCGGGCCTGATCACCTCGCTGTTCCAGGCGACCGGGCGATCGGTGCCGGCGATCGTGATGTCGGTGGCGCAGGGCGTCCTGTTCATCCCGATCGTCATCCTCGGCAACCTGTGGTTCGGTCTGACCGGCATCATCTGGGCGCTGACCGTCACCGAGGTCCTCGTGGTGCTCGTCGGGATCGTGCTCTGGCTCGTGTTCCGCCGCGCCATCGACCGGGGTCTGGCCGAGGGCTCCCCGGAGCGCGCCGAGGCGATCCTCGAACCGGCCGAGGCCTGATTCCTGGGCGGAGAGGTCGAGGGGTAGCCAGTCAGCGAGCGAGACCGTACGCCCGGTGCGGCCGGACCCTGACCACGACCCGCTGGTCGGCGACCATCGTCCGCCGGTAGTCGTCCCAGTCCGGGTGCTCGCCGGACAGCCGGCGGTAGAGCTCCACCAGCTCGTCGGTGGCGTCGTCATCGGGATCGGCCGCCACCGCGGACAGCTCGACGTCGCCCTCGAGGACCGCGTACGACCAGAAGTCCTCACCGTCCACCTTGACCGCGGCCCACGGCCGTCGTCGCAGGTTGGTGTACTTCGCCCGGTCCGCGGTGGTGGAGATCCTGATCACGCCGTCGTCGCCGACCGCGTGCAGGACGTTGGACAGCTGCGGCAGACCGTTGCCGCGGAGGGTGGTCAGCACCGACCGGTTGGTGGCGCGCGCGTAGCGCAGCGCGGTGTCGAGGTCCATGATCTGGGAAGGCCGACGCCCGTCGCGCTATTCCGGCTCGCCGGTCGGGCAGGGTCGGATTAGGGTGCCCGGATGGCCCGCACCCACGCGTACGCGATCACGACGACCTGGACCGGTAACCGCGGCGAGGGCACGGCCAGCTACCGGGCGTACGGTCGCGACCACGACCTGGACGCCACTGGCCGGCCGACTCTCGCCGCCTCCTCCGACCCGGCCTTCCGCGGCGAGGCCGACCGGTGGAACCCGGAGCTGCTGCTGGTCGCGGCCCTGTCCGACTGCCACCTGCTGGCCTACCTGCACCTGTGCGCGGTCAACGGGGTCGTCGTCACCGCTTATCGGGACGAGGCGACCGGCACGATGGAGGAGGTCGGTGGCGGCGGCCAGTTCACCGAGGTCGTGCTCCGGCCCGTCGTGACGGTGGCCGACGAGTCCATGATCGAGCGGGCGAACGCCCTGCACCACGACGCCCACGCGAGCTGCTTCATCGCCAGCTCGGTGAACTTCCCGGTGCGGACCGAGGCGACCGCCACGACCTGAGCGGTGGTGTTCCTGACTGGGGCTTCGTCACCGATGTCAGTGACAAAGCCCCGCCCAAGCCCGCGGTGCCTCACGGTCGACGCAGCAGCCCACCGATGTAGCCGAGCACGCAGCCCAGCCCGATCACGATCACGCCGGGACCGAGTCCGAACTCCCTGAAAACCACGGCAGCCGCGACCAGCACGACGGCTGCGAGCAGCGCCGCCAACCGGGTCAGGCGCCCCGAGGCCCCCGTGAGCCCGAACGCCATCAGGCCGGCGAGCACCATCAACACCAGGCCCACCGAGATCAGCCCGGGCAGGTCCCCGAGCTCGACCTGCAGCCCACGCACCGCCAGTGCCCGTTCCAGAGCGTCATCGTCCAGCCCCACGGCGGTGACCACCCCGCCGGCGAACGGCACCATCACGCCCAGCAGGATCGCGACAGCGCCGCCGATGGTCAGCAGCACCCGGGCCCACGGCCGTCGGTCGCCGGCGGACTGGATGATCGATCCGGTGGTGGTCGCGGCCGACCGCCCGTCGGTGGCTGCGACGGTGAACGAGCGGGTGATCTCGCGCCCGCTCGGGGCCCGTGGGCCGCTGAACGTCATCCGACTGGTCACCGACTGACCCGCCGGGATCTCGACCTGGGCGGGCGTGAAGGTGAAGGCCAGGACGTTCTCGGGATCGTCCCCGCGCAGCCACACCCGGATCGGTGCTCGACCCTGCCCGTTGTCCACGATCACAGCCGAGCTGCCCCGGCGCCGGTTCGACAGCCGTACGACACTGGGATCCAGCCGCACGGCCAGGGTCGTCATCGGTGAGACGCTCGCCGACTGCCGGAGCGTGACCGGGGTCCGCACCGTCCGCCTCCCGTCGGAGGCGACCAGGGCCACCTCCCTCATCACCTCGGTACCCGGCTCGATGGCGGGGCAGGTGAGTCGGACGTCGACGTCGATCGAACCGCCGGGCGGCACCCGTACCTCCGAGGCGCTCCAGCCGGCATGGACCAGTCGTTCGGGGTCGGCGGCATCGAGCCGTACGGTCGCCCACTCTCGTCCGGCCTGGTTGCCGAGGGTCAACCGCACCACGGTGCTGTCGTCGTCGCGCAACCGCACCAGGGACGGCGTGGCCGTCAGCTCCACCATCGGGTCCTCGACCACCAGGGACGTCGACTGCACCAGCATGGCGGTGGCGTCCACCCGCCGGCGGCCCTCGGTCGCGCTCACCGTGAGCGACCGGGTGATCTCGCGACCTGGTTCCGGGCGGGTCGACGTGGTCACCAGTCGTACGCGGGCGGACTCGCCGGGACCGACGGTGATCTCGGCCGGGTCGAAGTGGAAGGCGACGGCCAGCTCGGGATCGCTGCCCGCCAGCCGCACGGTCGCCGGTCGGTTGGCGGCCGCGTTGTCCACCACCACGGCGAGGCGCGTGATGTCGACGTCCTTGGCCCGCGCGATGCTCGGCTCGATGCGTACGGTCACCGGAGCGTCGACGACCGGCACGGACAGAGTGACCGAGACGATCTCGTGCGCCGGAGCCCGGGTGAGCGACCGTACGCGGAGTCGCACGCTGCGCTCGCCCGCCGGCACCAGAGCGACCGAGTCGACTCGGAACCGGACCGGCAGCCGGTCCTCGGTGTCGGGCAGCAGCCGGAGCTGGTCGGAGGCCACCACGAGCCAGGGCGGCGCCCCGCCGACGTCCACCGCGTACCCGTCGACGATGTCCGACAGGTTGCGGATCGTCAGGGCCAGCTCGACCGTGGAACCGTCCACCGGGACGACCACGGGATCCGTCGGCGGCTCGATCCGCAGCACCGGCTCGGGAACGGGAGCGGGCTGGGTCACAGGAGCGGGCTCGGGAACGGGAGCGGGCTCGGGAGCGGGCTGGGGCACGGGAGCGGGACCGCTGTCAGGTCGGTGTCCGTAGCCGGGGCCGGGCGACTCGGCGGGTCTGATCTTCGGCATCACCCGGGTCTCGATCAGCTCCTCGGCCGGTGGCTGCCGCGGTGCCGGGTTCCGGGTCACCGGGGTGCGGGTCACTGGGGTGCGGGTCTCCGGGGCGGGCTCCTCCCAAGCCAGGAAGCTGTTGCAGCGCAGGCAGAACTGGGTGCCGGGCGGGTTCTGCTCCCCGCAGGTCTCACAAGCGGCTGTGGTCATCGTGGTCGGACCTCTCCTGGCGTGACTCTCCACAGGACTCTCCTCCACGAGATCGGCGATGTCACGAGCTGTCGATGGCGCGGCCGTACGGTGCCGGGCGGGTGCCACCACTCGGAGGAGGCGAGCGCGGCCGGGGTGATACGTCGACGGACGCACGGGCAGCCTGCCTGTCGACCTCCACCGCACTTCGCTAGCGTTCGCGCATGACGAAGAGCGGCCACCACAAGTCGAAGATCCCCAACGACATCTACGAAGCCGAGGTGTTCCGGCTGCAGTCGGAGCTGGTGAAGGTGCAGGAGTGGGTACGCCACACCGGGGCGCGGATCGTGGTGATCTTCGAGGGCCGTGACGCGGCCGGCAAGGGCGGCACGATCAAGCGGGTGACGGAGTACCTCAGCCCCCGGGTCGCCCGGATCGCCGCCCTCCCGACCCCCACTGAGCGGGAGAAGAGCCAGTGGTACTTCCAGCGATACATCGCCCAGCTGCCGGCGGCCGGTGAGCTCGTGCTGTTCGACCGCTCCTGGTACAACCGGGCCGGCGTGGAGAAGGTGATGGGCTTCTGCACCCCACAGCAGTACACACTGTTCATGCGGCAGGCGCCGATCTTCGAGCAGATGCTGATCGACGACGGGATCCTGCTGCGCAAGTACTGGTTCTCGGTGTCCGACGCCGAGCAGCTGAAGCGGTTCCGGTCCCGGATGAACGACCCGGTGCGGAAGTGGAAGCTGTCGCCGATGGACCTCGAGTCGATCAACCGCTGGGAGGACTACTCCCGCGCCAAGGACGAGATGATGGTGCACACCGACGTCCCGAGCAGCCCGTGGTTCGTGGTCGAGTCCGACATCAAGAAGCATGCCCGGCTGAACATGATCTCTCACCTGCTCTCGACCATCCCCTACACCGACGTACCGGCGGAGAAGGTCAACCTGCCCAAGCGCCTGCCGGCCAGCGAGAACTACCAGCGCCCACCGCGGGAGCTGTCCACCTACGTACCCGACCACGTGACCCAGCTGATGGGCGACCCCGAGGCGAAGAACTGACGCATCCTGCGCGTGGTCGTGCTGAGGGCCTGATCGGTAGGGCCGCCTTGACCCTTGGTGGCTCGGCGGCGGGTTGACCGTGCGTGACTTCCCGGCGTCATCCGGCTAGCCGACCCGCGTACCGGATTGACCGTCCGTGACTTCGCGGCGGCATCCGACCGGCAGCCCCGCGTACCGGCTGACCGTGCCGTGACTTCCCGGCGCCATCTGGCGGACGCGCCCGCCTGCCGATCGACCGCCAGTGACTTCCCGGCGCCATCCGGCGGTCAGACACTCGGACGTACGAGCGGCCAAGGCGGGCCAGGTCAGATGGCGCCCGCGAGCCAGATTCGGTCGCCGAAGCTGCGGCCGCGGCCGCCAGATCCCACCGCCGAGTCGCGGACGGTCAACCCGGCCGCACCCGGACGCCCCGGATACCGCCACCGAGCCACGGACGGTCAACCCCGACCGCACCCGCCAGCAGCGGCCGAGATCCTCAGCGGGCGAGATCCTCAGCGGCCGGTGCCGGCGTAGACCACGGCCTCTTCGGTCGAGTCCAGGCCGAAGGCGGTGTGCGCGGCGACCACGGCCCGGTCCACGTCGTCCTGGTCGACCACGACCGAGATCCGGATCTCGGAGGTGGAGATCATCTCGATGTTGACGTCAGCGGCGGCCAGAGCGGAGAAGAACTTCGCGGTGACCCCGGGGTGGGAGCGCATCCCGACGCCGACCACGGAGACCTTGCCGATCTGGTCGTCGTACAGGATGTCGGCGAAACCGACGGAGTCCTGGAGCGCCTGGAGGGTCGCGATCGCGGCCTGACCGTCGGACTTCGGCAGGGTGAAGGAGATGTCGGTCCGTCCGGTCTCCACCGCCGACACGTTCTGCACGATCATGTCGATGTTGATCTCGGTCCCCGCCACAGCCTCGAAGATCCGGGCCGCCTCACCCACCCGGTCGGGCACCCCGACGATGGTGATCTTGGCCTCGCCGCGGTCGTGCGCGACTCCCGAGATGATCGCCTGCTCCATCTGGCTTCCTTCCTCCAGCTCTTCGACCCAGGTGCCGTCCTTGTCCGAGAACGACGATCGGACGTGCACCTTGACGTTCTCGCGCCTGGCGTACTCCACGCACCGCAGATGCAGGATCTTCGCCCCGCAGGCGGCCATCTCCAGCATCTCCTCGTACGAGATCCGCGGGATCCGTCGGGCGCTCGGCACGATCCGCGGGTCGGCGGTGAACACGCCGTCGACGTCGGTGTAGATCTCGCAGTGGTCCGCGCCGAGGGAGGCCGCGAGCGCCACCGCCGTCGTGTCGGACGCTCCGCGCCCCAGGGTGGTGACGTCCTTGGTGTCCTGGGCGACGCCCTGGAACCCGGCGACGATGACGATGTCGCCCTGGTCGAGGGCCGAGGTGATCCGGCCGGGCGTGATGTCGATGATCCGGGCGTTGCCGTGCGTACCGGTCGTGATGATGCCGGCCTGCGACCCGGTCAGCGAGCGGGCGTGCAGCCCCTGGTCGGCGATCGCCATGGCCAGCAGGGCGGCGCTCATCCGCTCGCCGGCGGTCAACAGCATGTCCAGCTCACGCGGCGGCGGCATCGGTGACACCTTGAGGGCCAGGTCCATCAGCTCGTCGGTGGTGTCGCCCATCGCGGAGATGACGACGACCACGTCGTTCCCCTGCTGCTTGGTCGCGACGATCCGCTTCGCCACCCGCTTGATGCTCTCCGCATCTGCGACCGACGAACCGCCGTACTTCTGGACTACGCGGCCCACCGCCGCCCCCCTCGCTCCGCTCCGACACCTGCTGCCAAGACCGCGGCAACTCTATGCCCTGCCCACGCCCGGTCTCAGGTCCTGCGGTCGACCGAGACGAACCGACCACGGTTGGCTGAGGAAGAACACTTTCGGACGAGGATCTCCCGCCGTGGCCGATCCAGCCCTGCTGCCCTATCGCACTGCCGCCCTCTCCCACGAGCACGTGATCGGCACCCTTCTGCTCGGGGTCCTGGCTACCCTCGGTGTCGTGACCAGCCCCGTACCCACGCCGCTGAGCCGCCGGCTCTTTCTGGCCGGTTCGCTCTCGGCCGCTCTGCTCGGCGGCCTGTCCGCCTGCGGCGGCGACGAGCCGGCTCCCGCGCCGTCGGTGAGCCCGACGCCCACCTTCCCGGTGACGGTCCAGCACCTGTACGGAGCGACGACGGTCAAGGCCGAGCCCAAGCGCATCGTGGTCATCGGGTACACCGAGCAGGACACGCTGCTCGCTCTCGGCGTGGTGCCGATCGCCACCACCCAGTGGGTGGGTGACGCGCCGTACGCAGTCTTCCCGTGGGCGGTCGACAAGCTGGGCGACGCCAAGCCGACGGTGCTGGAATCGGCCGAGGGGCTGTCGATCCAGGCGATCACCGAGCTCAAACCCGACCTCATCATCGGCACCAACGCCGGCTTGAGCCAGGAGGCCTACACCAAGCTCAGCAAGATCGCCCCGACCATCCCCAACAGCGGGGTCTACGGCAACGAGTTCTACGAGCCGTGGCCGACCCAGACGGTGATCGTGGGGAAGGCCGTCGGCCGCGAGGCCCAGGCGCAGAAGCTGGTCGACGACCTCACCCAACGGTTCGCCGAGGTCGCGGTCGCTCACCCGAAATGGAACGGCACCACGGCCGGTTTCGTGGAGGCACCGTACGACGACGGCAGCGTGATCGCCTGGCCGGCGGGGCTGGGCACCGGCTTCCTCACCGACCTCGGCTTCACGATCCCGAAGTCCTTCGCGAAGTTCGTCGACGACGAGGTCGCCCAGGCGCAGATCTCGGCCAAGGACGTCGGTGTGCTGAACGACGCCGAGGTGCTGGTCTGGGGGACCGACGTCGCCGGCGACGGCGTAGACATCCAACAGGACAAGATCCTCGGCAAGCTGGACGCGGTGAAGGAGGGGCGTTCGGTCTTCACCGGGGACGAGCTCGCGTCGGCGATCTACTTCAGCACCATCCTGAGTCTCCCGTACGTGCTCGATCGCCTCGTCCCCGAGCTGGAGAAGGTCCTGCCGGGCTGAACACTGCTGCGAGCCGGGCTGGACTTTAGGTTAGCCTTGCCTCATGCCTCGTCCACTGGTGCTCAGCCGCCGCCTGCTCCTGACCGGGTCCCTGTCCACTGCCCTGGTGGCCGGACTCGCCGGCTGCAACTCCTCCGCGTCCACCGAGGCGTCCGACGAGGTCGGGGCGACGGAGCAGACCGTCTTCCCGGTCACCGTCACCCACAAGTACGGAGACACGGTCGTGCCGGCCGAACCGAAGCGCGTGGTCGTCGTCGGCTTCACCGAGCAGGACATCCTGCTCGCCCTCGGGGTCGCCCCGGTCGCCACCACCGAGTGGTACGGCGAGCAGCCGTACGCGGTCTGGCCGTGGGCGACGCCTGCGCTCGGCGACGCGAAGCCGGAGGTGATCAAGGCGCCGGACAAGCTGCCGCTGGAGCAGATCGCCGCGCTCACCCCCGACCTGATCATCGGCACCAACGCGGGACTCACCCAGGAGGTCTACGCGTCCCTGGCCAAGATCGCGCCGACCATCGCCAACAGCGGGACGTACGACAGCGACTGGTTCGAGCCGTGGCCGACCCAGACCGTGATGGTGGGCAAAGCCCTCGGCAAGGAGGCGGAGGCCCAACGGCTGGTCGACGGCCTGACCAAGCGCTTCGGTGACGAGGCCGCCGCCCACCCGCAGTTCGCCGGGGTCCCCGCGATCTTCCTGCAGGCGCCCTACTACGAGGGCAACGCCATCGCGTACCAGGACGGCCTGAGCACCGACTTCCTCACCGATCTGGGCTTCGTCATCCCGAAGGAGCTGGACGCGTTCGCCTCGGAGGAGGCCCAGGCCTACATCCCGGTGGAGAAGCTGGACGTGCTCGACGCCGGCAAGGTGCTGATCTGGGCGACGGAGAACGACCAGGCCAAGACCGAGCTCGAGAAGAACAAGCTGTTCGGCCAGCTCGACGCGGTCAAGGCCGGGCGCTCGCTCTACACCGGCGGCGAGCTGGCCGGGGCGATCTACTTCTCCACCGTGCTGAGCCTGCCGTTCGTGCTGGACCAGCTGGTGCCCGAGCTGGAGAAGGCGCTGCCCGCCTGATCTCGGGTGCTCGGTAGGACCTCGGGTCGATGAGCCGGCCGGTGAGAGAATGGCGCCGTGAGTGAGCCCGTCCCCCAGCGGATCGGCGATGCAGAACGCGATCGCGCCGCCGACTACCTGCGTGACCACATGAGTGTCGGCCGACTCAGCCAGGAGGAGTTCGACGAGCGGGTCACCGCCGCTCTGCAGGCCCGAACCTCCGCCGACCTGGAACCCCTGTTCAGCGATCTGCCGGCGCCCAAACCCGGCCAGGACGTGGCCGTCGCCGGAAGCACCCCCTGGCCGGCCTACCAGCCGGCCACCGCGCCGACGTCGTCGGCCGTGGCCCCGCTGCCCGACAGCACGCTGGCCAACGTCCTCGCGGCGGCCTCCGGGATCGCCTGGGTGCTCTTCATCCTGAACTGGGCGGTCGGGCCGGGCGTCTGGTGGTTCGTCTTCGTGCCGATTCTCCTGTCCAGTCTCGCGGGCAAGCAGCGCCAGGAGCTGCACCGACGTGAGGCGCTGTGGCAGAAGCAACAGAACCCGCAGCTGCCACCGGGATCGTCGAACGACACGTCCACCTGACCCCTCGCCTGATGTCTCGGCAAGGAATTTCCTAGACCGTTCGTTTCAGGTCAACTCTTGACATGACCGTGACGCCTTCGTAGGTTCGACGGATGCCCCTCTCCCCCTGGCGGGCCCTGTCCGTCACGGCCCTGTGCGCCGCCCTCTGTGCCTCAGTGGTTCCGGCGGCGAGCGCTGCCCCCGAATCGTCCGAGACGATCGACGCCACCATCGCCGAGATGACCCTCGAAGAGAAGGTCGGTCAGCTGTTCGTCCCGTACGTCACCGGTGGCACCGCCGACACCGTCTCGGCCGAGAACCGCACCCGGTTCGGGGTCGACACCCCTGCCCAGGCGGTGGCCAAGTTCCACCTCGGCGGCGTCATCTACTTCGCCTGGTCCGGCAACACCGACAACCCGGGTCAGATCGCCGGCCTCAGCAACGGTCTGCAGCGCGCCAACACCGCCGCCGGCAACCCCGTGCCCCTGAGTGTCGCCACCGACCAGGAGACCGGACTGGTGGCCCGGGTCGGTCCGCCGGCCACCGTCTTCCCGGGCGCGATGGCTCTCGGGGCGGCGCGGGACCCGAAGCTGACCTACGACACGTACGAGATCACCGGGCGCGAGCTGCGGGCGATCGGCATCAACACCGACTACGCCCCGGACGCGGACGTGAACATCAACCCGGCCAACCCCGTCATCGGCGTCCGGTCGTTCTCCTCGGATCCGAAGCTGGTGGCCAAGAACGTCTCGGCCGCGGTCAGCGGACTGCAGGACGAGCAGGTCACCGCGACCGCGAAGCACTTCCCCGGCCACGGCGACACCGGCGTCGACTCCCACTACGCGCTGCCGACGATCGACCACACCCGGGCGGAGTGGGAGAAGATCGACGCCCCGCCCTTCCGCGCCGCGATCAAGGCCGGCGTGGACGCGATCATGACCGCCCACATCATCTTCCCGGCGTTCGACGACTCGGGCGACCCCTCGACGCTCAGCCACAAGGTGCTCACCGGGGTGCTGCGTGACGAGCTGAAGTTCACCGGGGTGATCGCCACGGACTCGCTGCGGATGGAGGGTGTGCGGCAGAAGTACGACGACGCCGAGATCGCCGTCCGAGCGGTCGAGGCGGGGGCCGACGTGCTCCTCGACCCGCAGCAGCCGGCGCTGCAGATCCAGGCGGTGATCGACGCCGTACGGTCCGGACGACTGTCCGAGGACCGCATCGACGCCAGCGTCCGCCGGATCCTGATCATGAAGAGCAACCGCGGTGTGCTGGCCGACCCGCTGGTCGACGAGACCCGGGTGAGCTCGGTGGTCGGCAACCCGCAGCACAAGTCGTGGGCGCAGGTGATCACCGACCGCACCACCACCCTGGTCACCGACGAGGCGGACCTGGTGCCGCTGCCGGCGAAGAAGACGTTCGTGACCGGGTGGGGCACGACCCAGGTGCCGCAGCTCGCAGCCGGGTTGACCGAACGCGGTTGGACCACCGACTCGCTGGTCACCGGAGCGACTCCGACGGCCGCGACGATCGCGTCCGCCGTGGCCAAGGCCGATGGTTCCGACCAGATCGTGGTCACCACCTCGGCCGCCTGGAACAGCACCGCGCAGCAGCAGCTGGTGGCCGCCCTGCGGGCAACCGGGAAGCCGGTGCTGGTGATCGCCCTGCGGGACGCGTACGACATCGGCCACCTGGACGGCATCGAGAGCTACCTGGTCACCTACTCCTCGACCACGGTGGCCGTGGAGTCCGCGCTGCGGGTGATCACCGGCGAGAACAAGGCTCGCGGGAAGCTGCCCGTCGACATCCCGGATCCCGACCAGCCCGGCACCGTCCTGTTCCCGTTCGGCACCGGTCTGAAGAAGTGAGGCGATGATCATGAGCGGGACGATCGGACGACGCGGACTGCTGATCGGTGGTGGCGCCCTGGCCGCCACCCCGGTGATCGGGAGGTCCGAGGCGTCGGCGCGCGGACGCGGCGGGCGGATCCGGACCGGGGCCGACGTGGTGGCGGCCGAGGACTGGCGGGAGTTCCGCGACCAACGGGTCGGCGTGATCACCAACCCCACCGGCGTCCTCAGCGGTTCCTTGATCAGCATCGTGGACGCCATGGTGGCCGGTGGCGTCACCGTGGGCGGCGTGTTCGGGCCGGAGCACGGCTTCCGGGGGGCAGCCCAGGCCGGCTCTTCGGAGGACACCTACGTGGACGAGCGGACCGGTGTCACGGTCTACGACGCGTACGGTGCCGACGCGACGAAGTTCGCCCGCTTCTTCACCGAGGCGAAGGTGCAGACGGTGATCTTCGACATCCAGGACGTCGGGGCCCGGTTCTACACCTACATCTGGACCATGTACGACGCGATGATCGCCGCCGGCCAGCTCGGACTGCGCTTCGTGATCTTGGATCGACCGAACCCTGTCGGCGGCCGCGCTCGGGGTCCGCTGCTGATCGACGGCTTCACCTCCGGCGTCGGCAAGGACCGGATCGTCCAGCAGCACGGGATGACCGCCGGTGAGTTCGCGCGGTACGCCAACGGCGTGCTGCTGCCGGCCGCCGGCAAGACGAGGGTCCGCGACCTGGACGTGATCAAGGTCGAGGGCTGGCAGACGGACGAGCTGTTCGCCGACACCGGGCTGTCGTGGATCCTGCCCAGTCCCAACATGCCCACACCGCAGACGGCGCTGCTCTACCCCGGCACCTGCCTGTTCGAGGCGACCAACCTGTCAGAGGGCCGGGGCACGACCAAGCCGTTCGAGCTGATCGGGGCACCGTACGTCGACCACCGTTGGGCCGCCGACCTCACCAAGGCGAAGCTGCGGGGAGTCGAGTTCCGCGAGGCGTACTTCACCCCGACCTTCTCCAAGCACGTCGGCGTGGTCTGCGGCGGCGTCCAGGTGCACGTCACCGACCCGTCGAAGATCGAAGCGATCGCGGTGGCCACGCAGATGATGGTCGCGCTGCGGGACCGCTATGACGACTTCGCCTGGCGGGCCGGAGACAACCCGCCGGGGCGGTGGATCGACCTGCTGACCGGGTCCAGCCGTTTCCGTACCCAGCTCGACGGTGGTGCCTCCGCAGCCGAGATCATGGCCGCGTGGAAGAGCGAGCTGGCGGAGTTCGACCGCCGACGACGCCCGTACCTGCTCTACCGGCGGAGTCGCTGATGTCCGGCCGTCGCCTGGTCGTGGTCGGGTTGGCGGCCGCGATGGTGCTCGGGGTGCCGGCGACGGCCATGGCTGACCGTGGTTCCGGGGGAGCGACGGAAGGGCGGTTCGATCGTCCGCAGCCCGGTTTCGCATCACCGCGCACCGAGCTGCGGACGTCGACCCCGTCCCGAGCAGGCCTGGATCCGGCGCCGCTGGACGCCGCCTGGCGCGCCATCGAGGGCTTCACCCGGCCGCAGGCCACCACCGGGCGGCCGCTCTATCCCGGGGCGGTGCTCAGCTACGGCCACCAGGGAAAGGTCGTGCTGACCCGGGCGACCGGCTACTCCCGGCTGTACGCGGACGGCGACGGCACCCAGCTGCCCGAGTCGGACCGGATCGAGACCCGGACCGACACGATCTACGACCTGGCCTCGGTGTCGAAGCTGTTCACCTCCATCGTGGTGATGCAGCAGGTCGAGGCCGGTCGGGTGGAGCTCGACGCCCCGGTGGCTCAGTACCTGCCGGAGTTCAGCGAGCACAGCGCCGCGTCGCCGTTCGACAAGAGCGGCGTGACCGTACGCCAGCTGCTCACCCACACCTCCGGCTTCCCCGCCTTCGTGCCGCTGTGGAAGAACTTCCCCGACCCGGCGAGCCGACTCCGCGGCGCCGTCACCGCAGATCTCACGGCCGAGGCCGGGACTCGCTACCTGTACAGCGATCTGAACCTGATCACCCTCGGTGCCCTGGTGACGAAGGTCAGCGGCAAGCCGCTCGAGGTGCTGGTCGCGGACGGCATCACCCGTCCGCTGAGGATGCGCGACACCGGCTACAACCCGACGGCCCGGGTCCCGAGGGACCGGATCGCCGCCACCGAGTTCCAGGCCGTCCCCGACCGGGGGATGGTCTGGGGCGAGGTGCACGACGAGAACGCCTGGTCGTTCGGTGGGGTGGCCGGGCACGCGGGTGTCTTCTCCACCGCCCGCGACCTCGGCATCCTGGCCCAGACCATGATCAACGGCGGAGCCTACGACGGGCGCCGGATCCTGCGCACCGCAACCGTGCAGCAGATGATCACCAACGAGAACACCGAGTTCGGCAGCAACGCGCACGGACTGGGCTTCGAGCTCGACCAGCGCTGGTACATGGGTGGGCTGAGCTCGCTGCGCACCGCGGGACACACCGGCTACACCGGCACCTCGCTGGTGATCGACTTCGCGTCCCGGTCCTTCGTGATCGTGTTGACCAACCGGGTTCACCCCTCGCGGTCGTGGGGATCGGTCAACCCGGCCAGGGTCGCGGCGGCACAGGGTCTGGTCGAGTCGCTGGCCGTCCGCCCCCGCGAGGGCCGCAGCGCGTGGTTCTCCGGGACGGCGAACGCTCGCACGGCCACTCTCACCGTGCCGGTTCCGGCCTCGTCGCGGTCACTTCGGCTGAGCTGGCAGCAGTTCGTCGACACCGAGGCGAGCGATCCGCTCACCCTGCAGGTGACCAGCGACGGTACGACCTGGACCACCCTGCCCTACCGGCTCGGTGCGGAGACCGTGGACGGGCCGTACGCGATCACCGGTCTGCGCCGCTGGCAGCCGGCGGCCGCCGAGGTCCCGGCGGGCACCACGGCCGTGCGCTGGACCTACGTCCAGGACGCCGCCCTGTCCGGTCGCGGCATCTACCTGGACGGCATCACGCTGCGGGACGGACGCCGGCTCGTGCTCGACACCGAGCGCCACGCCGACCGGGTGACCGCCGACGGCTGGACTCCGGCCACCCGCTGACAGGATCTCCACTCCGCGGGTGATATCTCCCCCGCGGAGTGCAAGATCTTCGGCCCCGCCCGACTGCGCGGGTGATAGATCACCCGCGGAGTCGGCGAAGCCGTGGACCGTGGCCCCGTTGAACAGGGTCGGCTGACCCGGTCGGTGGGGATCGCTGACGACCGGCGGGCCTCCCGGAGGCAGCGGGCTGGAAAGAGTCATGGTCGCGCGTGGACCTCGTGGTGTCGGTGCGGGAACCGGTCATCCCGGTGCGGTCCAGTGAGCGTACGACGTCCCTCATCTCAGGCCGCCAACCGCCGACCCACCCGAGTGCTGGAGCGGGTAGTTCTAGGGTGAGCGGCATGAGCGGGGCAGCGGACGTCAGGTGGGGCATCGTCGGACCGGGTCGGATCGCCGCCAAGGTGGTCGAGGATTTCGCGTACGCGCCCGGTGCGGTGGCCGTGGCCGCCGCCTCCCGCTCCCTCGACCGGGCGCAGGCGTTCTGCGACGCGCACCAGCTGGAGACGGCGTACGGGTCGTACCGCGAGATCATCGCCGCACCGGACATCGACGCCCTCTACATCGCGACACCGCACCCGCAGCACCACCGGATCGCCGTGGCCGCGCTGCAGGCCGGCAAGGCGGTCCTGGTGGAGAAGACGTTCACCGCGACGGTCGCCGGGGCCGAGGACATCATCGCCACGGCGCAGGGCAACGGGGTCTTCGCCATGGAGGCGATGTGGACCCGTTTCCAGCCAGCGATCGTCCTCGCCCGCGCCCTGATCGAGAGCGGCGCCGTCGGCGAGGTCCGGCAGGTGCAGGCCGATCTCGGGGTGAACCGTCCGTACGACGAGACCGACCGGGCGTTCGACCCGGCCCAGGGTGGTGGCGCGCTGCTCGACCTCGGCGTCTACGTGGTGTCGATCGCACAGTACTTCCTGGGCACCCCGGACCGGGTGGAGGTCACGGGGTCCCTCGCCCCGTCCGGGGTGGACCTCGAGGTCGGGCTGCTACTCGGCTATGACGACGGACGCGCCGCCACACTGCTCGGCACCCTGCGTCAGCACACGCCCGGTTCCGCCCGGATCTTCGGCACCGAGGGTTTCATCGAGATCCCGCCCCGGTTCCATCATCCCGACCGGATCGTGCTGCACCGCAGCGGAGCCGAACCCGAGGAGCTGATCCGCCCGCCCCAGGGCGCCGGCTACTCCCACGAGCTGGTCGAGGTCAGCGAGTGCCTGCGCGAGGGGCGTACAGAGTCGAGCGTCATGCCGCTGGCCGACACCCTCGCCGTGCAGAGGATCCTGAACGAGGCTTCGGAGCGCCTCGGTGTCTTCCACCATGAGGACACCGCCGTCGAGGTCTGACCACCCCACTCGATGATCAGGTGGTGACGTAGCGGCGGCCCTCGAAGGCCCGCCCGAGGGTGACCTCGTCGGCGTACTCCAGGTCGCCACCGACCGGCAGACCGCTCGCCAGCCGGCTGACCCTGACCCCCAGCGGGATCAGCAACCGGCTCAGGTACGTGGCCGTGGCCTCACCCTCGAGGTTGGGGTCGGTCGCGAGGATCACCTCGGTCACCACCCCGTCGGCCAGCCGCTGGCACAGCTCGCGGATGGTCAAATCGCCGGGTCCGATGCCGTCGATGGGGCTGATGGCGCCACCCAGGACGTGGTAGCGGCCCCGGAACTCCCGGGTCCGCTCGACCGCGACGACGTCCTTGGACTCCTCCACCACGCAGATGATGGCCGGATCGCGCCGCGGGTCGCGGCAGACGCGGCACTGGGTCTCCTCGGAGACGTTGAAGCAGATCTCGCAGAACTTGACGGTGTCCTTGACCAGCTTCAGGGTGTCGGCCAGCCGGAGCACGTCCTCGGCGTCGGCCGCGAGGATGTGGAACGCGAGTCGCTGCGCGCTCTTGGGACCGATGCCGGGCAGTCGCCCGAGCTCATCGATCAGGTCCTGGACCGGGCCCTCGTACACCTAGCTGTGCTCCTCGACCGGATCCGTCAGAACGGCAGTCCGCCGCCGCCGAGCCCGCCGGCCAGCGGCCCGAGCTTGGCGGCCGTGACGGCCTGCACCTTGTTGTTGGCGTCGCGCACGGCGGCCAGGACCAGGTCGGCCAGGGTCTCGGTGTCCTCGGGATCCACGGCCTCCGGCTTGATCACCAGCCCGACCAGCTCGCCGGTCCCCTTCACGGTGGCCTGGACCAGGTCACCGCCGGCGGACCCGATCAGCTCGGTCTCCGCCAGCTCCTGCTGCGCCTGCAACAGCTGCTGCTGCATCGCCTGGGCCTGAGCCAGGAAGCCGGACATGTCGCCATCGGACGGAAGCATCGCGCTCTTTCGGGTGGATTCGGCAGTCATCGGGGGGTGGTGCCCGCCCAGCCTATGTGGCGTACCCACCTGGGAGCCGCTGCGCGGCCGGGTGTCCCGGTGCCGAGCGGCTCGACCCGGTGTCAGACCAGGAAGGCGAAGACCAGCGTGGCGAGACAGATGAGCAGCATCCCGGTGGCGTTGAGGAACAGATCCCGACCGAGATCACGCGCCCGGACGTGCATGATCACCGCGACGACGAAGTAGAGCACCAGCGCGGTGGCGGTGACGACCCCCAGGTACGGGATCCAGATCCCCGCCACCAACCCGAGCGCGGCCGCGAGCTTCAGCGGGCTCAACCAGACCCAGAACCGACGCGGGAAACGCACGTTGGTGAGGCACCGGGCGATGAAGTCGACCGGCTTCAGACACATCACCCCGTCGGCCAGCTGGATCACGGCCAGCAGCAGCACCGGCCAGATCGGTTCCGGCAGCATGAAGCTCCCCTTTCGACCCGGAAACAGTACCATACGGTATCGTATGGTCGGAACTCAGGGGTCTTATCCCGCTCAGAACGGCAGAATCGCGCTGTCATCGAGACGCCTACGCCTCGGTCACGCTCGACGTTCGCGACGCGAGCGCGAAAATGCCGCAACCCGTCACGCACCGATCAGTCGGCAGGGACCAGCGGGAGCAGGAGCTCGTAGAGACGCCTCAGGTCGTCGACCTCCACCGGCGGTACGACGACGGCCGCGCCCACCGCGAGCAGGTACGGCAAGAGGGCTGCCCGGCGCGCCTCGATGGGATCGGAGACGGCCCGGCCCCAGACCCGAGCCAGCGCGTCGATCCGGGTGGCGTCGATCCGCTGCTGGACGGCGCGTACGTCCGGGTCCGTCGTCGACCAGGCACGCACCGCGACATCCAGCTCCGGGCGGTAGAGGCCCGCACCGTCACCACGGACCATCGAGGTGAGGACTTCCAGCACGTCCCGCGTGGACGCGTCCTCGGCGACACCCGCGATCGCCGTTTCCAGCGCGGCGACGGACAGCGCCTCGTAGTGGGCCAGGAGGTCGCGCTTGTAGCCGTCCGCACCGGCGAAGTGATGGTGGAACGAGCCCTTGGACAGACCCAGCCGGGCGGCGATCCGATCGATCCGTACGCCCGGGGCGCCCTCGGCAGCGAGGACGCGTAGACCCTCGTCCAACCAGCGGTCCCTCGCCGAGCTCACGGCGCGACCGTACCAGTCCGTATGGTGGCACCCGCGGCCGTTGTCCGGCTCAGAAGCCGTGCTTCTCCTCGCCGATGATCTCGGCGCCGAGCTGGCGGGCCAACAGCTCGGTGTGCGACTCCTCCTGGTCCTCGATGTCGGAGTCGTTGATCGAGGCCGCCTCGTCCCGCAGGTCCTCGCCACCGCCTTCGGGCTGACCCGGCCCCTGGCGGGTGGGCCGGATGTGTTGCCGCGCTTGCTCCCGCCACCGCGGATCCACCGACGGCCTGTCGGCGGGCGCACCGGGCGAACCCTCGCCATCGGGTACGGGCCCGGGAGCACCGGGAACGGCAGCCACCTCGGACCAGTCGACCGGCCCGGATCCCTCAGCCGGTCGGACGCCGGCGGACGGCGTCGGCTCGCGGTCAGCCACGGGAGCCACCCCGGGGCCACCCGTCTCCTCCGGCGGCTCCGAGTCCGGCGGCGGTGCGTCGGAGTCGGCCAGACCGGCGGCGGCCCGCTGCCCGCCGCCCCGCCCCGAGCCGCCACCGCTCGCCCGACCGCCGGCGGTCACGCTCGGATCGACGATCGCCTCGATCCGGAAGTCGACCCCGAGCGCCTCGTTCAGCGCCTCCCGCAGGATGTCCTCGCTGCCGCCCTTCGCGAAGCTGTCGCGCGGACCCACGCCGGCCATCGCCAGCACCAGGACACCGTCACGAACGTCCGCGACCTGGGCGTTCTGGCTGAGCAGGATCCAGGTGAACCGTCGCCTCCCCTTGACCTCCTCCAGCACCTCCGGCCACAGCCGGCGCACATCGGTGACGGTCAGGGACTGGCGACCGGACGGGCCGGCGGCGGGCGGCTGCCGGTGGGGGCCCAGCGCGGTGTCATCGGACTCGCCACCGGCCGATCCGAGACTCCGGTCGGGGCCGGCGGGTGACACGGGCTCCCGCCGAGGCTGCTCCGGCGTGGGCGTGGTCAGGGGGGATGTGGTCGGGGGGGATGTGGTCGGCGCCGCGGTGGGCGCGATCGTTGCCGTCTGGGGTGCGGCCGGTGTGGGTACTCCGCCGGTCGGCGCCTCAACCACGACCGGCGCCTCCACCACGGCTGGCGGCGCCACCACGGCTGGCGGTGCGGACTCGTGGGGCACCGCCGCGCTCGCGGCGCCGGTCATGTCCAGCCGTCGCTCGATCCGGTCCAGCCGGGCGTGCACCCCCCGCTCGTCGACGTCAGCCCCCGGCAGGAGCACCCGGGCGCACATCAGCTCCAGGTGGAGCCGGGGCGCCGTGGTCCCGCGCATGTCCGTCAGACCCTGGGCGATCACCTCCGCGGCTCGTGTCAGCTCGCCGGCCCCGAGCGCGGCCACCTGGGAAGACAACCGTTCGGCCTGATCGGCGGCCACGTCGACCAGTCCGGACGTCAAGGCGTCGGGCACGGCGGCCACGATCACCAGGTCGCGCAGGCGTCGGAGCAGGTCCTCGGCGAACCGCTTCGGGTCCTGACCGACCTCGATCACCTTGTCGACGCAGGCGAACACCCCGCCCGCGTCGCCGGCGGCGAAGGCGTCGACGAACTCGTCCAGCAGCGAGTCCGGCGTGTAGCCGAGCAGGGCGGCCGCCTGCCGGTAACCGACGCCGTCCTCGCTCGCCCCGCCCAGCAGCTGGTCCAGCACCGAGAGCGAGTCCCGCACCGACCCGGCACCCGCCCGCACGACCAGTGGCAGCACCGCCGGCTCGACGGTGATCCCCTCGGCCGCACACAGGTGCGCGAGATAGTCGCCGAGCACCTTCGGCGGCACCAGCCGGAACGGGTAGTGGTGGGTCCTCGACCGGATGGTGCCGATCACCTTGTCCGGCTCGGTGGTGGCGAAGACGAACTTGACGTGCGGCGGTGGCTCCTCGACCAGCTTCAGCAGGGCGTTGAAGCCCTGGGTGGTCACCATGTGCGCCTCGTCGACGATGTAGATCTTGTAGCGGCTGGAGACCGGGGCGAAGAACGCCCGCTCCCTCAGGTCCCGGGCGTCGTCGACGCCACCGTGGCTGGCCGCGTCGATCTCGATCACGTCGATGCTGCCCGGCCCACCGCGGGCCAGATCCACGCAGGACAGGCACTCCCCGCACGGCTCCGGTCGCGGACCGAGCTCGCAGTTCAGCGCGCGGGCCAGGATGCGGGCCGACGTCGTCTTGCCACAGCCCCGCGGACCGGAGAACAGGTACGCGTGGTTCACCCGGTTGTTGGCCAGCGCCCGTTGCAGTGGCTCGGTGACGTGCTCCTGGCCGATGACGTCGGCGAACGTGTCCGGCCGGTAGCGCCGGTAGAGAGCCAGGGGTGCAGCGGGACCGGTCGGCGCTGTAGCGGGTGCCCGGGATGCCGGTGCGGGCGGACCCGCCGGTTCCTCGGGCTCACCGAACAGCGCCTCGTCCTGACTGAACTCCGGTAGGTCGGGGGGCGCGTCGCCGTCGTCCGGCGCGTCCCAGCTGCCGGTCCCGGCCGTCTCGGACCACGTCATACCCTCACCCACGCAACGCACCCTATGCCCCGCCGCCGACAGGCGACTCCGGTCGAACGGACCCGGGTCAGTTCCCCCTGCTCAGGTCCCAGATCGCCGCCGCCAGGGCGACCAGCAGGATCGCCAGCGACGTCGCCAAGGTGACCGAGAGACCGTCCACCGGGTCGCCGTTCCCCCGCCCGAGCTGGTACGCGGTCACCAGCAGAGCGGCACCGAGCGCGCTGCCGATCCGCTGGCCGGTCTGGATCACCGCACCGGCGGCCCCGCCCATCCGGGGCGGCACGGCACTCAGCGACAGGGTCTGGTTGGGCGAGATGACAGCACCGCCTCCCAGCCCGGCGAGCAGCAGCGGGAACGCCAGCATGTACCAGCGGAACTGGTCGGCCTCCGCCGGCAGCACGAGCCACAGCACCACCAGGCCGGACATCATCACCGCGATGGCGATCACCGTGATCTTCCGGTTCAGCCGGGCGACCAACCGGCCGGCGATGGGCGACATCACCGCCGTCCCCAGCGCGAACGGTGTCACCAGCAAGCCTGCCTGCAACGGGGTGTACCCCAGACCCTCCTGCAGGAAGACCGACACCACGAGCAGCACGCCGGTGAACCCGGTGAAGTAGAGGGCCCCGATCAGCACCCCGTTCGCGAACCCCCGGGTCCGGCGCAGCAGGGCCAGATCGAGCAGCGGGGCCAGTCCGGCGGCCTGCTGGCGTCGCTCCCACCACAGGAAGAGAGCGAGGAACACCGGCACCGCCAGCAGCAGGAACAGCCACGGCCCCGGCCCGTCCTCCGACTCCACCACCGGCAGCAGCAGGCTGAACACCGCCGCCCCCAGGAGCAGGGCGCCGACCACGTCGATGTGGCGTTCCGCCTTGCTGCGGCCGGCATCGGCACTGCGACCAGGCACCCAGCGCCAGATGAAGAACATCGCCACCAGCCCGATCGGCACGTTGATGCCGAAGATGTAGCGCCAGCCGTTGTCCTCCCCGAACAGGGCGATCAGCACACCGCCGAGGATCGGCCCGATCGCGCTGGCGACCCCGACCGTGGTGCCGAAGTAGCCGAAGGCGATCCCCCGCTCCTTGCCGCTGAACAGCTGCTGGATGAGCCCGCTGCTCTGGGGTGTGAGCAGACCGGCGGACATCCCCTGCAGGACGCGGGCCGCGATCACCAGCTCGGCGTCGGCGGCCAGCCCGGAGGCGGCACTGCCGAGGATGAAACCGGTCAGGCCGATCATCATCAGCGCCCGTCGCCCGTACACGTCCCCCAGGCGGCCACCCGCGACCAGCGTCAGGCCGAACGCGAGGGCGTACCCGGACACCACCCACTGGATGGTGGAGGTGGTCGTCCCCAGGCCCGCCTGCATCGACGGGATCGCGACGTTGACGATGGTGACGTCCAGCAACGCCATGAAGCCGACGGCCAGCGTGACCCCGAGGATCCGCCAGCGGACCGGGCTGGGCTGGGTGGTCGTCTCGTCCGTGGGCACGGCGCGATTCTGCCGCTCGGGTCCACCTGGATGCTGCCCAGCCCACGCACAGGCTCGGCCTACGCACAGCATCGCCGGGGACAATGGGGCCGGTGGTGACGAGACGACAGTTCCTGTACGCCTCCTCCGGCCTCGCCGTGGCCGCGGTGACCGGCTGCACCCCGGACGATCCGGCCCCGACCACCGGTCCGAGCCCGTCGGCCGACTCCCCCTCCCCCAGCGCCACCAGCGCGTCTCCGACCCCGACCCCGACCCCCTCATCGACGCCCACCCCCGCCCCGACACCGACAGGCTCCCCGAAACCCGAGGTGGCCGGGACGATCGCCGACGACTTCGACGTCCCCTGGGGACTGATCTTCCTGGCCGGCGGCGACGCCCTGGTCTCGGAGCGCAACTCGGCCAAGATCATCCGGGTCAGCGCGAAGGGGAAGAAGACCACCCTCGGCGAGGTCTCCGGCGTGGTCCCGCCCACCGGCATCGGCGAGGGCGGTCTGCTCGGCATCGCCACCGCCCCCGGAGACGAGGACACCCTGTTCGTCTACTACACGACCGGCTCCGACAACCGGGTCGGCCACCTCAGCCTGGCCGGCGGCAGGGTCGGCAAGCCGAAGGCGGTGCTCACCGACATCCCGACCAGCACCCACCACCACGGCGGCCGGCTGCTGTTCGACGCGACGGCATGCTGCTGGTCACCACCGGCGACGCCGAGCAGTCCTCACTGGCCCAGGACCGGGACTCGCTGGCCGGCAAGATCCTGCGGATCCGGCCCGACGGTCGCGCCGCCTCGGGCAACCCCTTCGACAACCGGACCTGGTCGTACGGTCACCGCAACGTCGAGGGACTCGCCTTCGACGCCGACGGTCGGCTGTGGGCGACGGAGTTCGGCGACAAGGAGGCCGACGAGCTCAACCTGATCAGCAAGGGCAAGAACTACGGCTGGCCCGACGTCGAGGGGGCCTCGGACGACGACGACTTCACCGATCCGAAGGCGACCTGGTCCCCCACCAGCAGCTGCTCGCCCGCCGGCATCGCGATCACCCGGTCGACGGCGTTCGTCGGCGCCCTGCAAGGTCAGTGCCTGTTCGCCGTACCGCTGGACGGGTCGAAGGCCGGCAAACCGAAGGCCTACTTCGCCGAGGACCACGGTCGGATCCGCAACGCCGTCGTCGCGCCCGACGGCTCGCTGTGGATGACGACCTCGAACACCGACGGTCGAGTCGACCCCGGCACGAACGACGACAAGATCCTGCGCGTCACGCTGTAGTCGCAGCCGGGTCGCGTCGCCGGATCGACCCGTTGCTCTGCTGAAGTGACGGGATGGAGAACCTCATCCTCGTCGTCGGTCTGCTGCTGACCGGCTACTGCCTGCTGATCGCGGCGAAGCCGGAGTGGTTCAAGAACTTCCGGGTGGCCCGGCACGACTCCGACGGCGACTACCGCGGGTCGAGTCGGCTGGGCGACTCGCCGCCCGGGGTGGTGCGGCTGGTCTATCTCGTGGTCGCCGGGATCCTCCTCATCGGCACGTTCACGATCCGGTCCTGGGCGGTCGAAGACGACCGGTGCGACCAGGCCCGCGCCGTCTACGAGGCAGCGAGAACCGACGAGAAGTGGACGGCTGCGGCCGAGCAGGCGGGCTACCGACTCGAGATCACCGAGCACACCGGGTACACGACCTACGTGCTGAGTCGCGACGGCCGACCGGTGGCCGACTGGTCCGATGCAGGCTACGGCCGGTTCTCCTGCCCGCCGGGCAGCTGAGCCTTGGTGGCAGGATGCTCCGGTGACTTCTCGACGCATCCTCTTCATCGGCGGCAGTGGCGTGATCAGCGCCTCCAGCGTGCGGTTGGCGGTGAGCCCAGGCGCATCGGGTCACCGTGATGAACCGCGGCCAGAGCAGCTCCCGCGACCTGCCGGACGAGATCGAGACGCTGGTCGCCGATGCCACCGACGCCGCCGCCGTGGCCGCCGCCATCGGTGACCGGGAGTTCGACACCGTGGCCCAGTTCCGCGCGTTCCTGCCCGACCACGTCGCGTCCGACATCTCGCTGTTCGACGGCCGGGTCGGTCAGTACGTGTTCATCAGCTCCGCCTCGGCGTACCAGAAGCCGCCGACCCGGGTGCCGGTGACGGAGTCGACGCCCCTGCGCAACCCGTTCTGGCAGTACTCCCGGGACAAGATCGCCGGCGAGGACCTGCTGGTCGCCGCCTACCGCGACACGGGGTTCCCGGCCACCATCGTGCGGCCGTCGCACACGTACGACAAGACGCTGCTGCCCACCATGGGGCACTGGACCGATGTCGCCCGGATGCGGGCCGGCAAGCCGGTGGTGGTGCACGGCGACGGCACCACCCAGTGGACGCTGACCCACGCCGACGACTTCGCCGTCGCCTTCGTCGGGCTGTTCGGTCACCCGGCGGCGATCGGTGAGGACTTCACCATCACGGGCACCCACGCGCCGACCTGGAACCAGATCTACACCTGGCTCGGCCAGGCGGCCGGGGTCGAACCGGAGCTCGTGCACGTGGCCAGCGAGACCATCGCCCAGGTCGCCCCGGACTTGGGGCCGGGCCTGGTCGGCGACAAGGCGCACTCGATGGTGTTCGACTGCAGCAAGGTGTCCGCACTGGTGCCGGCCTTCCGCACCACGGTGGAGTACCACGATGCCGCGCACGAGCAGATCGCCTGGTTCGAGGCGAATCCGTCGGCCCAGCAGATCGACGCCGAGCAGGACGCGATCTTCGACCGCCTGGTCAAGGGCGCGCGAGCGTTCTGAGCACCGGTCGGGTGGACATCGGCGGGCCTCAATGGGCTGCAACCGGCGTGTCGCCGGACGGAACGGCATTGAGCCCCGGGTTTGTCCCTCCTGACCGGGATGAGGCTGTCGCAAGCCGTTACAAGCCAGCCAAGGCAGACGTGATCTGTTGCAGGATCTGAGGTGCGTTGATGATCTGCAGGACGACGGGGATCAGCATCGCGACGTTGCTCCAGGCAAATCGTCGGCGGATCTGGACGTCCACCGGCCAGGTCGGCATCGAGTCGATGGCCTGCCAGCGATCCAGGGCACGCTTCCGCTCGGCCTCGAGAGCGGCGCGCTCTCCGTCGTCGAAGGTCCGCCAGATGAGCTCGTCGGCCCGAGCGATGGAGGCGGCAGCCTCGTCGGCCACCCGCAGCAGATCGATCCGCTGTTGCTGCATGTGGCGATGGAACGACGACAGGGGCAGGAACAGCGCAGCCGCCTCCAGCACGACGCAGACCAGCACGATCCCGAGATAGGGCTGGCGCCAGTTGTCGTAGTGGCCGACATAGGGGAAGAGCAGCCACCAGACTCCGGCGAAGACCCCGATCAGGGCGATGATCATGGCCTGCCTGAGGTACAACGCACCGACGGGACGCAGACCCGCCGCACCATCGGGGTGACCGGGGATGGCGAGCGCTCGCAGTCCGAGGGTGTTCAGAACGTGTCCGAGACGGCCATAGGCGACGAAGCCGCCCACGATGAAGCCGGCACCGGCCGCGGCTGCCAGCTCCAGCCAGAACAAGGCGTTCCCCCACACCCGGTTGCCCCCCGCCCAGAGCCAGAACATGCCCATCAGCACCAAGCCGACCGGGGCGCCGATCCGGGCACAGCGCCGCCGGACCAGCTCGAGCGCGGCGAGTACCTCGTCGCCGTGCGCGCGCTCGACGCCCTCGTCATCCACCAACCGGATCCGGCGCACCGCGAGCGGTACCGCCGGGGGGATCGCCCGGGCCGCAGCCAAGGCGACCAAGAAGACGATGGCTCCGGTGTGCATGAGCCAGTTCCAGTCAGCCGCCGCATCCGGCCCGTCACTGATCTCGGCGACCACCAGGAACCCGATGGTCACCACCACGAGCGCGCTGAACCAGTACCCGCGAACCCACCCGACCGGACCAGACACGTGGCCCCCGGGCACGTCGACGCGCCCAGACGGCGTGCCGGTCCGGGAGACCGTGGCCGGCGCAGGGGTCACCGGGTCAGGCATGCTGGGATGAGGCAAGGAGCACCGGCGGTGATACGCCGGATCTCGGCACTCGACCCTCGGGCCGAGACCGTACGCTCGTGCCGTGGCCAGCATCCGGATCGGCATCTCGGGCTGGACATATCCGCCGTGGCGGGGCTCCTTCTACCCGCCGAAGCTGCCGCACAAGCGTGAGCTCGCGTACGCCGCGTCCCGGCTCGGCTCGATCGAGGTCAACGGGACCTTCTACGGGCTGCTGAAGCCGGATGCGTTCCGGAGCTGGGTCGCCGACACCCCGGAGGGCTTCACGTTCGCGGTGAAGGGCAGCCGATTCATCACCCACCTGAAGAAGCTGGCCGACGCGGACACCACGCTGGCCAACTTCTTCGCCTCAGGCGTGCTCGCTCTCGGGAACAGGCTCGGGCCCTTCCTGTGGCAGCTGCCACCGACCACGGCCTTCGACCCCGACCGGTTGGCCGACTTCTTCAGCCACCTGCCGAGAACCCTCGACGCGGTTGCCGACCTGGCCGCCCGGCACGATCACCGGATCACCGCCGAGCGCGCGCTGATCACGACCGATCGTCCCGACCAGCCCGTCCGGCACGCGCTCGAGATCCGGCACGACAGCTTCCGGACGCCCGCGCTCGGGGACCTGCTCCGCAAGCACGCCATCGCCCTGGTCTGGGCCGACAACCCCGGCATCTGGCCGGTACTGGACGAGACCACCACCGACTTCCGCTACGTACGGCTGCACGGTGACACCGAGCTCTACGCCAGTGGCTACACCGACGAGGCGCTCGATCAGTGGGCGGGCAGGATCAGCGGCTGGGTCGATGCCGGCCAGGACGTGTACGTCTACTGCGACAACGACGCGAAGGTGCGTGCCCCGTACGACGCCATGGGTCTGATGGACCGCCTCGGCCTGACCAAGCCAGCGCCCTGATCGACATCCCAGGGAGAGCGAAGGAGTCCCCCGCGCACCCGAAAGAGCTCACTTACCCTTGCTGTCTTCCGACCCTGGGGGAGTTGGGTGAGGTATCGCCACGCGGGGGACCGGCGACCAGTGTACAGATCGGTCGACGTGCTGCCGGCCACCCGCGAGCAGCGAGACTCAGGCGACGACCTTCGAGCCCTGGTCGGTGATCGCGTGCGCGTCCTCGTCGTCGAACCAGACGCCACCATCGGCCAGGTAGCGGAAGGCGATCTCCTCGCCCGCCGGGACGGCGACGGTCACGCTCCGGGTGCCGTTGCTCCGCTTGACCAGCTTGTGCTTGCCGGGCGTCCAGCCGTTGAAGGTGCCGACCGCGGAGACGGGGCCGGTGGCCGCGTCGTCCGGCAGGACGAACTGGATCTTGGTGGTGCTGCCCTTGGTGGTGATCTTCAAAGCCATGTCAGTAACTCCGTGTGTGCAATCTCAGTCGATATGTCGGGGCGCTCCCGGAGGAACGCACCGCAGAGACTAGGGAGCCGTTGCTACGGGCGTGTGACGAAACGCGGCTTCGTGGCGGATCTCACGCCGCCCGATCAGGCCAGATCGGTCTCGTAGGACGGCTCGACCGGCTCACCCGTGGACTCCTCGACCACCGCCGTCGGCAGAGAGACGATCGGGGCCACGACCACCGCCACGACGCAGAAGATCAGCGGTAGGGCGAAGGCCAGGTTCAGACCGATCCAGCCGGCCACCACCCCGACCAGGGCCGGTCCGGCGAGCTGGCCGACGTAGCCGGCGCCCACCACCCGGGACAAGATGATGCTCTGGTTGGTGGAGCTGATGTTGCCGGCAGCGGTGAACAGCTGCGGCACCACGCCCGCCAGCCCGAGCCCGAAGACGGCCCAGCCGACCAGAGTCAGACCGAAGACCGGCGAGATCATCACGACCCCGATGCCGACCGCGGCAGCCAGCGACCCGTACCGGACCACGAACGCCGGCCCGAACCGTCCGGCGATCCGGTCGACGGTCAGCCGACCCACGGTCATGGCCACGGCAAAGGTCGCGTACGCCAGCGCGGCGGCGGAAGCCGGCTGGTCGAGGTGCTCGACGGCGTGCAGCGCGCTCCAGTCGTTGGCCACGCCCTCGGCCAGCATCAGCAGGAAGGCGAGGACGCCGAACCCGATCACCCGGCGCCGGATGCTGCGTCCGACCGCCGGCGTTGCCGCGCCGACCAGCGCAGCGTCGATCGCCTCGGCGGCAGGAGCGGGCTCGCGGACGAGCAGCAACCGTACGCAGATCACCCCGCCGATCGCGGCCGCGACCGACGCGATCAGGACCGCGACGCTCACCTGGTAGCCGAGGCCCAGGGCGGCGGCACCGATCAGCGCGCCGACGGCACCACCTACGGACCAGAATGCGTGGAAGGCCGACATGATCGGGCGGCCGTAACCACGCTCGACGATCACGGCCTGGTCGTTCATGGACACGTCGACCGCACCGTTGGCCAGGCCGAAGACCAGCAGCGCGACACCGAGGGTGAGGGTGCCGGTCGTGTGCACGGGCAGGTTGACCGCGACCACGTAGAGCGCCAGAGCGGCGCCGGTGACGATCTTGCTGCCCCAGCGTGCGATGGCGTACCCGGCGATCTGCATGCCGATCACCCCACCCGCACCGAGCACCAGGAGCAGCAGACCGAGGGTCGCGTGCGAGACCCCGGTGCGCTGCTGGACGGCAGGGATGCTGACCAGCCAGGCGGCCATCCCGAGGCCGACGACGAAGAAGATCCCGAACACACCGAACCGTGCTCGGCGCAGTCGTGCCGCGACCGGGGCGGTGGCGGCGGGTACGGACGGGCTCACGGGGTCTCTCCTGCGCTGTCGGTCTCGGTGATGCGGCTGTCGGTGACGCGGGCGACGGCGGTTCGGACGACGGCGTCGCCCTGGGACTCCGTGTCCAGCGCGCGATGCAGGGTGAGGCCCTCGATCAGGGCGTCGAGCATCCGAGCGGTGGTGGGGTCGAAGTGGCGTTCGAGGGCGGCGCGGCTGCGGCGCATCCAGGCGTTGGTGATGTCACGGAACGAGGCGTCCCGGGCAGCCAACGTGTAGAGCTCCTGGGTGATCACGAGCTCGCGCTGGTCGCTGAGGATGTCGCCCTCGACGGCCTCGACGATGCTCGCGACGGCCGCCTCCCGGTCGCCGGCCGCCGCCATTCGCACGGCGAACCGGTCACTGAACGCAACCGAGAACCGGGTGAACGCCTCGTGCAGCAGCTCGGTCATACCGGTGAAGTGGTAGGTCATCGACCCGAGCGGCACGTCGGCGGCCTCAGCCACCTTCCGGTGCGATGTGCCGGCCACCCCGACCTCGGCGATGACGTCGAGGCAGGCGTCGATGATCCGGTCCCGCCGGTTGGGGTCGTACCGCCGAGCGGGCTGCTCGAGTGCCTCCATCGTCATGCGTACGATCGTACGCTGAGTGTACGACCGTACGCAACACCTGTGGACCGCGAATCTGAATCGTTCTAGGGTGCTGTCTCGGGAGAGTGAGGATCGATGGAGAGCATCACCAAGAACCGCCAGTCCGTTGCCACCCTGCGGACGATGGTCGCGCGGGCGTACGGGCCGGAGGAGGTCGCGGCCGAAGGCGAGGACTGGGTTGGTGAGCTGGGTCACGGGTGGTTCAACGTGGCCTACCGGATCCGGCTGCGCAGTGGTCATGAGGTGGTGCTGAAGATCGCACCCCCGCCGGCGGTCGAGGTGATGACGTACGAGCGCGGCGCCATGGGCATCGAGCTCGCCTCCCTGGCCCTGATCCGCGAGCACACGAGCGTGCCGGTCCCGGACGTCCACTTCGCCGACCAGACCCATGAACTCTGCGACGCCGACTACTTCTTCATGCCGTACGTCGATGCCGACAACCTCGGCATCGTGCGGGACACCCTGCCCGCGGTCGAACAGGAGTCCTACGGCGAACAGCTCGGAGCGTTCAACCGAGAGCTGAACGAGATCCGCGGCGAGCGGTTCGGCCCCTTGGCCGGGCCCGGCGATCCGAGCTGGCGGACGGTGTTCACCGGTCTGGTGGACGACGTGCTGGTCGACGGTGAGCGTCGAGCTGTCGACCTGGGCTTCGGCTACGGGGTCATCCGCCAGGTGCTGGCCGAGCACCAGACGGTTCTGGAGGAGGTGACCGAGCCACGGTTCGTCGAGTGGGACCTGTGGGCGAGCAACGTGATGGTGCGCGACGGGAGGATCGTCAGCATCATCGACCACGAACGAGCGCTCTACGGTGACCCGTTGATCGAAGCCGGCTTCGCCTCGACGGTGCTGCCCGCGTTCAGCGACACGACCGCCTTCCTGCGCGGCTACGGCTGGGAGCCTCGGACCGAGTCCGAGATCGTGCGCCGTCGCCTCTACTGCCTGCACCTCGTACTCATCATGATCATCGAGACCAGCTACCGCGGGCACACGGACACGTCCCAGTACGACTGGGCCCGGGACCGACTGAGCGAGGTCATGGCGCTGTTCGGGCGTGGCCTCTGACGGCCGGCCGGCGGGTCCGTCGACCCGTCGGTCGATCGACACCACGACCGCTCTCGGCGAGCAGCCCATCGGTCGGCTGCTGTGGCACACCTGCTCGCTGACCACCCTGTCCGTCGGCGTGTACGGCATCTACGCCCTGACGAATGCCTGGTTCGTCGCGCGCGGGGTCGGCGCGACCGCGATGGGTGCGGTCAACCTGGCCGCCCCGATCCTGCTCGTTCTCGGCGCCGTGTCGACCACGGTCGGCATCGGTGGCGCGTCCCTGGTGTCCCGCAACCTGGGAGCCGGTGACCCCGCCCGGGCGGCGCGGGCGGCGGGGAATGCGTTCATCCTGTTCTGGCTGGTGGCGGTCGCGGTGACCGTGGGTGGGCTGCTGGCCATCGAGCCGCTGCTGACCCTGCTCGGCGCTACAGGGGAGGTGCGCGACACCGCGCGAGCGTACGCAGTGATCATCCTGGCCGGCGCGATCTTCGCCACCGGCTTCTCCAGCCTGGTCCGGGCCGAGGGGCGGATGCGCTTCTCGACGCTGCTGTGGGTGGTCCCGGTACTGGTCCAGATCGCCCTGGACCCACTGCTGATCTTCGGCTTCGGGCTGGGGGTGCGGGGCGCGGCCCTCGGCACCGTCGGCGGCCAGGCGGTGTCGGCCCTGATGGCCGTCTGGTTCTTCTTCGGGCAGCGGCGGCGGCCGTACCGGATCCGACCGGCCGACTTGCGCCCGCACGGTCCGACCCTGAGGGCGCTTATCGGCATCGGGGCACCGTCGTTCCTGGCCGGCTTCGGCGCGACCCTGCTGGCCGTCCTGGTGAACACCACGCTGGCCCACGGAAGCGGCGTGGTCGCACTGGCCGCGTTCGCCCTGTGTGCTCGGATCCAGACGTTCGTGCTGATGCCGCAGCTGGGGATCAGTCAGGGACTCCAGCCGATCGTCGGCTTCAACGCCGGACGCGGTCTGGCTGAACGCGTGCTGCGCGCGCGGAACCTGTCGATCGGCGCGACAGCCGTGTACGGGGTCATCGTCGCTGCCCTGGTCACGGTCTTCGCCGACGCCCTGGTGGGGGCGTTCGTCGAAGACAGTCCAGCCGTGGCGGCAACGGCCGTACAGGCGCTGCGGGTCATCGCCCTCGGTTTCACGGTGGCCGGTATCGCTCCCCTGGTCTCCGCCTACTGTCAGGCACTGGGCCGGCCAGGCCCGTCCTACCTCATCTCCGTGGGCACTCTGCTGGGGTTGAAGATCCCGTTGCTCCTGGGGTTCGCTCATCTGGGCGCGACCGGCGTCTGGATCGGGCTGGCCGCCGGGGAGGTGGCCGCCGCGGCGGCCGCCCTGGTGGTGCTGCGGGTCGCCCGGCCGGGCGTGCTGCGCCCCGTCGACTCGGACGGTTTCGCGCCTCCGCGCCGATCCAGGTAAGGTTCCGCGCGGAGGATTCGCCTAGAGGCCTATGGCGCTCGCTTGGAAAGCGGGTTGGGTTCACGCCCTCACGAGTTCGAATCTCGTATCCTCCGCCACTCCCACCAGGGACTCGCGATGATGCCGAGCGACCGTTCGTCTTGATGCATCGACAGTCCGGATCCAAGCCATTGGAGTTGTTCACGGCCCGGGGCCGGTCGATACGCAGAGATGCGTACCTTGTGGACGCCTAGACGAGTCCCCAGTCGTTGACGGCGTCACTCAGAGGTGTGTGACCGGCTGACGCTGATCACCGTCACCGGGACGTGGAAGCGGCGCTGGACCTGATGCGGGATGTCCAGTCCGAGCCAGCGCGAGACGCCCTTCGGAAGCGTGGACAGGGCAACCTCGTCGTACTGTCGGCGCTGGAGGACCTCGGCGATGGCCTTGGCCGGGTTGGCGTCGCCGACCTCACCGTCCACGTGGGCGCCCAGCTTTCGCAGGATGTCCAGGCCGAACTCCAGACGGCTGCGCGCGAACTCCAGGTCGTTCTCCGCCGTGCCTGGGTCCACGCCGTTGCTCGGCTGCCACCTGGCCTCGCTCACGCTGGCCATCCCGTGCACCAACCGAGCCCCCGCACCGTGGTCTCGAGGAGTGGCGGGCACGAGCAGGGTGAACTGGCAGTCCTCTTCTTTCGCCATCCGATCGCGGACGAACGCCGACACCTCTCCGCTGGCCAGTGTCTTGTTGGCGACCAACAGCAGTCGAACCATGATGAACTCCTTTGTCGATGGATTTCCGCACGCGAGCGGTGAGCAGCGCCTCGTCTGTGCGACCGCCGAGCTGGCGGCGATCAAGTGTGCTGGGGTGCAGCCGGTGGAGGCGGTGCCTACAGCGGTATGAGACCCGGGCGGCACGTGAGTCGTGGTCGGGCCACTTGGCCGAGCTACAAGGTCTGGCCGAGAATCACCGAACCCATCTTCTCTGTGGCAGCGAACTCGTCGACGATCTTCCCGTTCTCCAGACGCGCAACCGTCGTTGCCCGGAAGCTGAAGGGTTCGCCGGTGGCAGGGATGTCCCGATGACCCCCCTGGTGCGTGGCAGTCCCGGTGAACATGATCACGACATCCGCCCTCGGCGGCCAGCACCTTGTCGGGGGGCACCTTGACGTCGGGGAACGCGGCGCGGATCTCTCCCAACCACTCATCGTCCTCGGGAAATCGGCCACCCCAGACGTCCTCGAAGAACTGCAGGAACACTGCCCTGTTCTCTTCCGCAGACATGTCGATGTTCCCTTCCGCAGACATGTCGATCCTCCCTTTTTCGTCCAGCCTGACTGCCAGGTTCGATGCACCCAGCCTGGGGTGCATGCGTACGCCCGCGCATCGGCAAATCCGCCTAATGGGGTCGACAGCCTTGGTGGCAGTCCGATGTCGCCTTCGCTGCACATCGGCTCGGCAAAGCGTGGCAGCGCTGTGTAGCGTCAGTGTTCATGCACGCTGCGGCGAGCCGGCTACCCACGTACGCGTCGAGTTTCGTCGGACGCGACGCCGAGATCGCCGAGGTCTTCGTCCTCCTCCGCGACCACCGACTGGTCAGTGTGTGCGGCGTCGGAGGGTCCGGCAAGACCCGACTCGCCGTCGAGGCGGCCCTTCGACTCGACAGGGGTCAACCCGACTCGGATCCAGCGGAGGTTCTGTGGGTGGCGCTCGGCGAAGTCAACGATGCCGGGCTCGTCCCGCATGCCATCGCCCTCAGCCTTGCACTGCCGGGCGCCGCCGGCAGCAGACCCATAGCAAAACTCTGCGGGGCGCTGGCTGGCTCACGCGCCATACTCGTGCTGGACAACTGCGAACAGGTGTCGGCCGGCTGCCGCGACGTGATCGCCCCGCTACTGAAAGCCGCGCCCGGTCTGCGCATCCTGCTGACCAGCCGGATTCCGCTGGAGCTCGCGACCGAACGGGTCTACCCGATTCCACCGCTCGACCTGGCCGGCGCAGCGTCCGAGCTGTTTGTCGACCGCGCCGCCGCGGTCGCCCCCGTCTACGCCCTCACCGCTGCCAATCGCCGGCCGATCACCGAGATCTGTGCCCGGCTCGACGGACTCCCGCTGGCGATCGAGCTGGCGGCCAGCCGGATTCGCGTGCTGGCGCCGTGGGACCTGCTCCACGAGCTCGAGAAGAACCTTGGTGTGTTGTCGTCGACCGAGTTGGCGCTGGCTGAGCGGCACCGCAGCATGGAGGCCGTGCTGGCGACCAGCTGGCAATCACTCGGCCAGGAGGAGCGCGCCGCACTGGCCGGCTTGGCGACCTTCGTCGACGGCTTCTCGGCCAGCGCAGCCGCGGCGGTCGCCGGCGCCGGGGTCGAGCTGCTGAACACCTTCGTCGACCGGGCCCTGGTGCAAGCCGTTGTCACCGACCCGAGCGGACAGCCGCGCTACCAGCTCCACGAACTGGTGCGAAGCTACGCGTCGAGAGAGTTCTCGGCAGCCGACCCTCGAGCCGCCGACCTGCTCCGCGAACGGCACCTCGACTACTACCTGGCGATGACGCATGAGATGCGGCAGCACTGGAATGCCAGCCGCCCGGTTGACGATCGGCGCAGCCCGTTGTGGGCCGAACGGGCGAACCTCGCTTCGGCCATGGTGTGGGCAGTCGAGCACGGCGACAGTGACCGGGCGCTGCGACTCGTCGGCCCAACGTACTTCTTCAGGGCCTCGTGGCCCTCGGTGAGCGCCAAGCGTGAACGACTGGAGCGGGTGCTGGCACTGCCCTGGGCGCCAGCCGACCGGGCCTCGGTACTTGCCCGGGCGGGGGCACTGGTCGCATGTGGGTTCTGCTGGACGCTCGTCGACTCCCCCCGTGCCCTCGTGAGGTTCGAGGAGGCGCTGCGGTGGTATCGGCAGCTCGGCCACCCCAGCGGCACCGCCTGGGCGCACAAAGCACTGGCTTGGCAGCATCTCACGGACGGGGACCTCTCCGCGGCCCGCCGGCACGCGCGGGACAGCCTGGCCGGCTTCCGCGCGATCGGACACAGGTCCGGCGAGACCGCCGCACTGAGCGACCTCGGCCAGATCGAGCTCACGGCCGAGTGCTGGGCCAGCGCCGAACCCCTGATCGAGCAGTCGATGACGCTGGCCGACGAGCTCGGCGATACCTTCCGCTCCTGCCGCGGCCACGTGCTGCTCGCCGAGCTGCGGCTGCTGGCCCGACGCTGGACCGAGGCCCTCACCGAGTACGGATGCGCCCTGCAGATCCTAAGCACAGCCGGCTTCACCGGCCTCGACGCCGACATCGTCGAGGGTCTGGGCGAGCTGGCAGCCCAACTGGGTGAGCTCGAGCTGGCCGCGGACCTCCTCGCCGCTGGGCCGGCGTGGCGGAGTCAGCACGAGGTGCCGCGCGCGAGCTTCAAAGAAGCCAGCTATGCAGCAGCGGTGACCCGGGTGCATGCCTCACTGGGCGCCGAACGGTGGCAGCGGGCAGTGGACACCGGTGTGCGGCTGTCCTCGGCGAGCCTCGAGGAGGCCGCCGCGTCGGCGATCATGGAGCTCGGCAGCACGCTCGAGCGCCTACGCTCCGGCCTCAGCGAGCGCGAGCTGCAAGTCCTCCGGCTGCTGACGCAGGGGCTGAACAACGCCGGCATCGCCGAACAGCTCATGCTCAGCCAGCGCACGGTAGAAGCCCACCTGAGATCGATCTTCACCAAGCTGGGTGTCACCAGTCGTGCCGAAGCCGCTCACGAAGCCGTCCGGCTGAGCATCTCCTGACTGACCACGCAGCCCATCCTCCGACTGCGCCCGGCGCTCTGTTGCTTCGTAGCCGTCTCAGGTCTCGACGTGGGTCTCGACCGCCTAGCTCATGCTGACGACATCGACGGAGATCTCCACCGCCAGCACCATCTCCCGGTTCTCGAGCCAGTGGACGGTGTTCCGGTCCTCGGCCCAACCCACACCCGGCCCATAGGCCGTGGCGATCCCCCCTCGGTGGTCGGTGATCGTTCCCTTCAGCACGTAGACGATCCCCGGCCTGTCCTTGTGATCATGAACTGGGCCGAAGACTCCGCCCGGCTCCATCGTCACCATGCGCATCCGAAGCTGGCGCCCTTCCATCCCCTGGATCTCAGGGCCGAGGTCCACCGTGGCCAGTAGCTCCACCGCGACACCCCTGGTCTCCGGCACCACCTGCTCATCGCTCATCCTGTGTACCTCTCCGCCGGGCCGCGCAACCCGCAGCCAACGGGTCACCTTCCGTCCGATCCGACCCCCGACCTGACCCAACGTAGACCCGATGTCGCCCTCCGTCAGCCGTGTGCACCACCTGGGCCCGCGGGCGATGCCGCACGCGATCTAGGGTCGAGAGGTGACCGAGACGACGCCGTCGACCGCGAGCTGGATCACCGCCCTCGGTCCCGACCCGCAGCATCCGCTCCTGCGAACGACCTTCACCCCGCGCGACCGCGTCACCTCCGGCCGCCTGCTCGTCACCGGACTCGGCGCGTATCACGCCCACCTCAACGGCTCCCGTATCTCCGCCGACGAGCTGGCACCCGGCCAGACCCACTTCGGCACGACCGTGCTGCTGAACGCGTACGACGTCACCGAACAGATCGTCGACGGTGCCAACGCGATCGGCATCGAGGTGGGTCGGGGCTTCTACGCGATGAACACCCCGAACGTCTGGGGCTGGCACGCACCGTCGTGGAGGGGCAGCTGCCGCGCCCTGGCCGAGCTGCATCTCGGGTACGCCGACGGCACCACGGAGATGATCGTCACCGGTCCCCACTGGAGGGCCAGCACCGGCCCGATCACCGCCGACTCGATGTACGGGGGCGAGGACTACGACTCCCGCCTCGATCCTGGCGACTGGAGGTCCGCCGACTTCGACGACTCCGCCTGGGTCGACGCGGTGATCGCCACGTTCCCCGACGGGGCACCGACGATCACCCCGGCCGAGCATGACCCGGTACGGGTGGTCGAGACCTTCGACGTCTCCTGGCAGCAGCACGGTCCACGGAGCTGGGTGGCCGATCTCGGCAGCGTGATCGCCGGCTGGTGTCGCTACGAGCTGCTGACCGACGACCTGATCACCGTCACCGCGACGCACGGGGAACGCCTTCGCGCCAACGGCAGCGTCGACAACGACAACGAGCACGTCACCGGCGAGATGCAGGTCGACCACGTCCGGCTCGACGGTGATCACCGTCGCTTCGAGCCGCGGTTCAGCTACAAGGGCTTCCGGTACGTCCAGATCGACGGCCTCTCCGACGCCCCTCAGCACCTCAGGCTGACCGGTGTCCGGGTCACGGCGTCCCTGCCCCGGTGGGCCGACTTCAGCTGCTCCGACCCCTACCTGGAGCGGTTCCACCAGGTGATGGTCAGGACCCTGGACAACAACCTGATCCACATCCCGACCGACACGCCCACGTACGAGAAGAACGGATGGACCGGAGACGCCCAGACCGCGCTACCGGCGATCCTGACGAACTACGACGCGGAGCGCTTCCTCACCAAGTGGCTGAACGACCTGCGCGACGCGCAACGACCCGACGGGTGGCTGCCGGTCATCGCCCCGACACCCGCCTGGGGTTTCGAGGGGTGGCCGTCGCCGGAGTGGACCACCGTCTATCCGCACCTGCTGTCCGAGCTCGTGGCCGAGTACGGCGCCGACGTTCTGATCGACGACCACCTCGAGCCGGTCCTGGCCTCCCTGCGCTGGGAGCTGAGTCGCCGCGACGGCGACGGTCTGGTGGACAGCGTCTGCGGTGACTACCTCTCCCCCGGCACGCCCGGACCACCGCCGGAGGACCGCCGGTTCACCGGGTCCCTGTTCCTCGCCCGAGCTCTGCACGACACCGCCCGCCTGTGCCGCCGGACGGCCACCGACGACACCGCGAACCAGTTGCTCGCGGCCGCCGACGGCCTGGTCTCTGCGGTCGACCGCGTCTTCTGGGACGAGCCGTCCGGCTGCTTCCGCACGAGCACGGCCGAGTACCGGCAGACTCCGAACCTGCTGGCGGTGGGCATGGGATTCGTCGCCCCGGACCGAGTGGACCGGGTGGTCGCCTCCGTGGTGGCCGACCTCGAAGCCCGCGACCGCCACCACAACGTCGGCCACATCGGCTCGCGCTACCTGATGCCCGTGCTGGCCGACCACGGACATGCTCAGCTGGGGTTGGACGTGCTGCGGCGCGACGGCACGCCGGGCTGGAAGCAGTGGCTCGACCAGGGCCACCTGACGTTCATGGAGATGTGGGAGTCGCCGCGCTCGTACTGCCACTACTTCCACGGCACACCGGCGATCTGGCTGTACGAGGGACTGGTCGGTCTGCGACGCGGCGCCGAGGGCTGGCAGCACTTCACCGTCTCCCCACAGCTCGACACCGACGTGTCCCGTGCGCGGCTCAGCCGGGGGACGCGGCGTGGCCGAGTCAGCGTGGACTGGGATCGCGATCGCGGCACCGTCGAGGTCGAGGTGCCGGCCGGTTCGACCGCCACCCTTCACCTACCCGGGCGAATCATCGAGCTTTCGGCAGGCACGACCAGCACCGCCCTCGGCTGATGCTCCCCGCCGCGCGGACGCGCGATCTGCTCGGGTTTGTCGGTTCTGCTCGGTCTGTAGATCGAGCAGAGCCGACGAACCCGAGCAGATCGGGTGTGTCAGACGTGGGGCGGCGGCGGCCCGCAGGACCAGAGACTGATCGCGGGTCGGTCGGCGGGCAGCTCGTAGTCGCCCGACGACTCCGGCCTCCGATCCGCCGTTCCGGCCAACCCGACCAGCCGCTCGCCGAGCACCCAGGCGGGGATCGTCACGGGATCGTGCGGGGCCCGAGCCGCGTGCACCAGGACGGTCTGCTCGGGCGATTCGCGCAGGAAGGTGATCGCGTCGTCCTGCACCGTCAGCCAGCGCAGCCCGCCTCGACGGAGGTCGACGTTGTCCGCCGGCGCCGCGAACAGCGCCCGGTTGATCGCGAAGCGGTCCAGGTCCCACTGCTCCGGGTGATCCCTGCGGGAGACGGTCGTCGACCTGGGAGACGCCGACGAGTTCTGGTTCGGCGCGACGTCGAGGGAGAAGTTCCGTGCGGACCGCGGAATTTTTCGGTACCGCTCGCTGTACGAGACGCGCATCGCCTATCCTCTGTACCGGTGAGTGACTCGGATGTGTCCGAGCCACTGAGCGCGGCCGTCGGGGGGCGTCGCGCCAAGCAGGAAGGCACCATGGGCGAGGGAAAGACGGTCGGCGAGAGCGTCGTGCACGGACGACGGCGCGCTGGCGGACGCCCGAGCCCGCGATCGTGGTGGAGGGCAGCCGCGTCGGTGACCACGGCGTTCGCGTTGTCGCTCCCTCTCTTCGGCCTCGCCGAGACGATCACCGCTCCCGCAGCCTTCGCCGCACCGGATGAGCCCTGCGTCGCGGTCAACAGCGTGCTGCCGGCGACCAAGAGCGCTCGTGAGGCCACGGCCGCCAAAGCCGCCGCCCAGTGGTTCCCGGCCGACCAGGTGGCGATGGCCACGGCGGTCGCCGGAGCCGAGTCGTCGTGGAACCCGACGGCGGTCAACAAGGCAGCCCGCGGCAACTACGGTCTGTGGCAGATCAACTCGGTGCACAACAACCTGCTGGACGCGAAGAACTGGCGGAAGCCGGCGGACAACGCCTGGATGGCGTACCAGGTCTGGGACGCCGCGGACGGCACCAAGGGCGACGGGCGCGGTTCCTGGAAGCCGTGGTCGGTCTACAACGCGGGCAGCTACAAGTCCTACCTCCGAGACAACGCCGTGGTCAGCGACCAGGCGTCCGTCTGCGTCGAGGCACCGCCGGGGGCCGAGATCCGCATCTCCACCTGGAACGTGCTGTTGAGCAACTCGAAGAAGGGCATCGCCGGGGGCATCCGGGAGCTCACGTCCACCAGCGACGTGTTCGGCCTGCAGGAGATGGGCAGCAGTGCTGACCGGGCGACCGCGTCCCGGGCCGCCGCCGCCGAGGGCTTCACGATGACCACGGACCGGACGGCCGTGCCGATCTTCTACCGGACCGACAAGTACACCGTCGTCGACCAGGGTCGGCAGCGGGCGTTCTCCGCCGGCCAGAAGGTCGAGCGTCGCGGCGGCAAGGGCACCGAGAAGACCAAGGACAAGTGGGTCAACTGGGTGCAGCTGCAGGACAGCGCCACCCAGGAGACGTTCTACGTGGTGAACACCCACCTCCTGGTGGGGGCGTACAACAAGGGCGTCAACGGCAAGAACAAGAAGCGGATCGCGCTGTACAAGCAGCAGCTGAACACGGTCACCGCGCTCACCGACCAGTTCCAGTCCTCCGGCTCGTCGGTGTACGTGACCTGCGACTGCAACGTGAACTACGACGCCGACGCCGACCCGGTGGCGACGATGGCCGACAGCGGTCTGATCGCCAACTGGCGGGACCTGGACGGCAGCCCGACCCTCGGCAAGAAGCAGCGGCTCGACTACGTCTGGTCGAACCGGACCCCGTCCGAGCAGTCCATCGGTGAGAAGTCCGGTTCGGACCACTCCGCGGTCACGGTCACCTACCCGCCCTCGACGGGTCCGTCCGGCACGATGACCCCGGTGAACGGCAGCACGCGCCAGGAGATCTACAGCATGCGCACCGTCACCGACCCGACCTCGAGTCGGACGTTCCTGGTGCCGATCCCGACCGGCCGGGCCGGCAAGGTCTTGAACGCCGCACTCGACCAGGTCGGCGACCAGTGGAAGTACGGCGGCGACGGTCCCTCCGCCTGGGACTGCTCGGGGCTCACCGCCGGCGCCTGGGCAGCCGCCGACGTGACGCTGCCGCACCAGTCCGAGGCTCAGCAGCAGAGTGCGAAGAACGTCTCCTTGGCCGACGCCCAGCCCGGCGACATCTTCTGGCGCGAGGGCTACACAGCGATCTACCTGGGCATGGTCGGCAAGGAGCACCTGGTGGTCGGGGCCCGCGCGTCCGAGGGCGCCGTCGTCATCCACGTGGTCGACAGCCACGACATCAAGGCCGTGCTGCACCCGAGCAAGTGATCGCGGTCCGCTCCAAGCGATGAGCCGGGTCGGGGACGCCTAGCCCGTGATCCGGCGCAGCTCACGCCCCGACGGAGGACGGACCTTCAACGATCCCAGGCCGACGCTGCCGTAGAGGACCAGCAGCGGCGCGCCCGGCGCTGGGGTGCGGGACACCTTGATCGTCTTGCTGCCCATGGACTTGCCCAGTCGGTCGTCGTTCACCGCCCAGCCGTCCGGCAGGATGACCGTGACCGAGCCCGCCCCCGCGATCACCTCGACCTCGATCACCGGCGCCGCCGGGGTGGCTTGCAAGCAGTTGACCTTCACCGAGCCCATACCCGAGCTGAGTCGCAGGAACGGTGGCAGCACCCAGATGCCGTCCCGCTTCTCGCTGCTCATACCGCCCTCGAGGCGCAGGGGGTCCTCTCGTGAGTACCCGGGTGCCGGTGGCCCCTGGACGACGGCAGGTGGCCGGGGACCCGGAGCGGAGCGCCAGGGCAGCTCGGTGGACAGATCCGCCACGAGCTGCTCGAGATCGGCGTACGTCTTCGCCTGCAGGGCGACCTCGAGTCGTTGGTCGAGCTCCTCCATCCCCAGTCGGCCGTCGGCAGCCGCCTCCTGCAGGATCACGGTGACCGCCTCCCGCTCCGCGTGACCCACCCTCAGCTGGCCGGCGGGGAACGACTCCTGCGTCATGGTCTGACTCTAGCGAGCGCC
Organism: uncultured Actinomycetota bacterium; assembly: GCA_963696135.1. GTDB lineage: Bacteria > Actinomycetota > Actinomycetes > Propionibacteriales > Propionibacteriaceae > Microlunatus. The sequence continues at coordinate 141,807 of CAVOJH010000020.1, read as the reverse complement.
CAGAACTGGGCTATCGACATCGACTGCCGGATCCTCGCCTACTGTTCTCCCATTCGCGGGCTGCTGGCGGGGGAGGATCCGTGGAACCGATCAACTGGTCGACCGAGTGGTTGACGTCGCTGCTGTGGTTGCTCAGGACGTACGCGTTGACCCTGATCGGGTTCACGCTGATCGCCTGGCTGCTGATCCGTCGGACCCGGTGGGGCCGACAGTTCTGGCGCCTGTCCGGGCCGTACTTCCTCCCCCGGCCGCGGACGCGGCGCGGCTGGCGGCCGCTCCTGGCGGTGGCGTTGCTGCTCCTGTTCACCCTGATGTCGGTCCGGCTGGACATCCTGCTGTCGTACCAGGGCAACGAGATGTACACGGCACTGCAGCAGCTCGACGCCCCCGCCTTCTGGAAGACCATCGTCATCTTCGCGGTGCTGGCCACCAGCAACGTGGCGTTGGTCCTGGTCAACTTCTACGTGGCCCAGCGCCAGATCATCAACTGGCGGGTGTGGCTGAACGAGCGCATGGTGGACGACTGGCTGGGCGGAGCCGCGTACCACCGCAGCCGTTACGTGGCCGAGCCGATCGACAACCCCGACCAGCGCATCCAGGAGGACATCACCTCCTACGCCGGCATCTCCCAGACCCTGGCCCTGGGTGCGGTGTCCTCGATGGTGTCGTTGGTGTCGTTCACGATCATCCTGTGGAGCTTGTCAGGTCCGCTGACTCTGTTCGGGGTGGTCGTCCCCCGCGGCATGGTCTTCCTGGCCTACGTGTACGTCATCATCGCGACGCTGATCGCGTTCCGGATCGGCAGACCGCTGATCCGGCTGAACTTCCTCAACGAGCTGCTGACCGCCTCCTACCGGTACGCCCTGGTGCGCATCCGGGAGAACTCCGAGAACATCGCGTTCTACCGTGGCGAGCCGGTGGAGAAGACCGGATTGATGGGCCGGTTCACGGGTGTCATCGGCAACACCTGGGACATCGTGTTCCGCAGTCTGAAGTTCCAGGGTTTCAACCTCGTGGTCAACCAGATCGCCGCGGTGTTCCCGGTGATCATCCAGGCACGGCGCTACTTCAGCGGTCAGATCACCCTGGGTGATGTCCAGCAGACCGCCAGCGCCTTCAGTCAGGTGCTGAATGCCCTGTCGTTCTTCCGCTTGGCGTACGACGACTTCGCCGGCTACCGGGCGGTGCTGGACCGGCTCACCGGACTGCTCGACGTCAACGACGAGGCTCGCGCGCTGCCCACGCCGACCACGGAGGACCGCCCGAGCGGACTCGAGGTCCGTGATCTCCAGGTCCGGCTCCCCGATGGCCGACCTCTGCTCAGCGACCTGCAGCTCGGGGTCGAGGCCGGTAGCACCCTGTTGATCACGGGTCCGTCCGGCACCGGCAAGACCACCCTGCTGCGCAGCATGGCCGGACTGTGGCCGCACGCCGACGGATCGGTCGAGCGCCCGGAGGACGGGGAGACCCTGTTCTGCTCCCAGCAGCCGTACCTGCCGCTGGGCTCCCTACGCGGGGCTCTGTCCTACCCCGCCCCGGCGGCCGAGCTCTCCGATGACGAGGCCCGGGGTGTGCTGCAGACGGTCCAGCTGGCGCACCTGGGCGACGACCTCGACGTAGAGCGCGACTGGTCCCGGCGCCTGTCTCCGGGTGAGCAGCAGCGGCTCTCGTTCGGGCGGATCCTGTTGCGCAAGCCCGCGTTGATCTTCCTGGACGAGTCCACCTCCGCCATGGACGAGGGCATGGAACATGCCATGTACGAGCACGTCCGCGAGGTGCTGCCGCGGTGCACGATCGTCAGTGTCGGCCACCGCAGCAGCCTCGAGCGGCTGCACGCCGACGAGCTGGCCCTGCTGGGCGACGGTCGCTGGGAGTCCAGGAGCCTGGACCAGGGAGCAGCGCCGGTCTGATATCACGCCCGCTCGAGGGGATGGCGGGCCGACGCCGGGCCAGGCTCGACGGCCGTTTCGATGGGGTACGAACTGTTCCCAGCGGGCACGGACTACGGCACAGTGGTCCTGAACCCGTCGGCGGGGCGGGGTGCTGGGAGGTGCCATGTCCTCGACTGCGACGCGGGCGACACAGTGGATCGGCTTCGTCGGCGACCTGCTGAGACAGCCGCTGACCCAGATGCCGCACGAGGCGATCGTCGACCTGATCCGCGACACGTTCGACGTCACCGCCGCGTCGTACAGCTGGGCGGAGGCCGACGGAAGCCAGGGCATCATCATCCATCCCGTCGACACGCTCGAGCCGCTGGCCGAGGAGTTCCTCGCCTGGCAGCGCGGTGAGTTCGTCGGCCGGCACCCGCTGATCACCTGGCACCAGTCGATCGGTGACCCCCGGCCGAGCACCAACGAGCGGGTGCCTCGGACGGTCGTCTCCAACCGGGAGCGTCAGCCGCTCATCGCCATGCAGGAGACCATCGGTTGCGAGCACCAGCTGGCCATCAACTTCCGGCTCAGCCGGCACGTCTACCACAGCTACGTGCTGGCCCGTGGCGGCACCGACTTCACCGAGGAGGACCTGGCCGTCGCCGGCCAGATCCAGCGGGTCGTGATCGGCCTGGACCGGCAGGTGGGCCTGTACCGGCGACTGGCCGGCACCGCCCAGACCCGGGGGGTCGAGGCGGGTCTGACCGCGCGCGAGCTGAGCGTGCTCGCGCTGCTCGCGCTGGGTCTGCCCACACAGGTCATCGCTCACCGACTCGGCTGCTCCCCGCGAACGGTCGACAAGCACCTCGAGCGCACCTACCGGAAGCTCGGCGTCGGCGATCGGGTCAATGCGCTCCGGATCGCCCAGCAGTGGAACCTGTCGGTCCCACCGGCACCGGGCTGCGCCTCCGTGAACGGGCGGGGCGCCGCCGACGTGTGATCTCGTGACTGCGTACATCTGCGTACGCAGGCAGGACACTCTTGCCCGGTCGCTCGCTCGACGCGAGCCTGAGGTCAATTCCTGTGTCCCGCGAAGGAGCCCGTCATGCCCGACCTCGCCGCCTCCCGTCGTGCCCTGCTCGGCGGAGCTGCCGCCGACGCCTTCGGCCTGGCGTACGCGGGCAGCCTCGACGCCTGAGCCCGACCGGAACCCCGCCACCCCGGTGGCGAGGCCGGATACGGCCCGCTCGTCCCCGATCCCAACCCCGGCGGCTGGCTGAGCCTGCCGGCCGGCTTCACGTACGTGGTGGTCGCCTGGCTGACCTGCGAAGAGACCGAACGCCGCAAAGACACCGTGATCGGCGGCCGCACGCTGCAGAAGGACCACGGGTACGTCTTCGAAGTCGACCCCGCCAGCCAGGCGGCCAACGTGGACAAGAGCCCGGTCCCCGCTCCCGTTCCTCGGTCGTTACTCCCATGAGGCCGTCGACGCGGCCGCGCGTCAGGCGCCCAGGGAGGCGAGCAGCCGCTGGTAGAACGTGTCGGTGTCGAACTGGTCGACGATCCTGATCACTCCGGGAGCCAATGGGTCGGTGGGCACCGGCCGGAACGCTCGCAGGTCCCCGACCACCGCGCCGCGGGTGCGACCCTGACCTGTCTCGACGAAAGCCTCCACACTGCGGTACGAGGCCAGGCCGGGATCGATGGCCAGGGCGACGGCGATCGCGTCGTGGGGGATGCACGACCGGCGACCGAGCGACGCCTCGTAGAACGCGAGGTAGCCCTGGATGATCGCCCAGACGAAACGCGCCCGCGGGTCGGTGCCGGTCTCGATCCGACGCAGCACGTCGTCCGGCATCGGGCACCGCATGGTGGTCTCCAACCCGACGAGGACGAGGTCCCAGGCAGCATCGAGGACCAGCTGGGCGGCCTCGGGGTCGTGCCAGATGTTCGCCTCGCCGAGCTGGCTGGTGTTGCCCGGCACGCCGACGGCGCCACCCATCACCACGATCCGGCGCACCAGCTGCGGCAACCTCGGCTCCAGCAGCAGGGCCAGCCCGATGTTGGTGAGCGGTCCGACGGCCACCAGGGTCAGCTCCCCCGGTGACTCCCGCGCCAGCCGGACGATCTCGGCCGCCGCGAGATCGCCCGCCGGAGCGCGGCTCGAGAAGACGACACCGGCGTCACCGAGGCCGTCCCGCCCATGGACCAGCTCGGAGGTCTCCAACGGCTGCGCGATCGGGCGGGCCGCCCCGAGGTAGACCGGCACGTCGACCAAACCGATCAGATCGAGCACTGTGAGGGTGTTCCGGGTGCCGATCGCGACCGGGACGTTCCCGTGTGTGACCGTGCACGCCCTGAGCCGAGCACCCTCGCCGGCGGCATAGAGAATCGCGAGGGCATCGTCGACGCCGGTGTCACAGTCGAGCAGCAGGTCGATGGTCACGCAGGCACGCCTCCCTCAGGGCTCGGTCGAGCCACTGGTGAGGGTGGCAGAGACCGCGCGCTTTCGGAAGGGCTTGGTCAGGCTGCGTCGGCCTGCGAGCGCGTACGGGCGGCGAGGTCGCGACCGGCCTCGACAGCGGCGGCCTCGGCGGCTTCCTTGGCGGCGGCCCCCAGATCGGCGAACTGGTCCAGCGCCGGGTTGACCCCGACCAGGGTCAGCTCCCGCTCGACGACGGTGAGGTCGGCACCCCAGACCTCGGCCAGGACGCGACGCAGGTAGTCGATGCTGTGGTCCCAGCCCTCCTTCGGCGTACCGGGTCCGTACGCTCCACCGCGGGTGGTCAGCAGCACCACTGGGGTGCCGTCGAGCAGCCGGGTTCCCGGGGCCGCGCCGGCGATGGCCAGATCGATCCAGGTCTTCGCGTGCTGGGAGACGCCCCAGTTGTAGAGCGGCAGGGCGACGATCACGGCGTCGGCCGAGGTGAGCTCGGCGGCGACCTCGCGGGCGAGAGCGACGGCCGAGGTCTGGGCCGGCGTGTGATCGGCCGGGTCGCTGAACGATCCGGTGACGGCCGCGGCCCAGGCGTCGGACGGCAGCGGGTCGGCGCCCAGGTGCCGGCTGACGACGGACTCGTCGCGGTGGACGGCGCTGTACTCGGACTGCACCAGATCGGCGAGCGCGCTGCTCGCGGACCGCGGTCCCTGGATGCTGGCGTCGATACGGAGGAGGGTCATGGCTGTCTCTCGGCTGGGTGATTTGAAGGTTCAAGCATCGACAGCGTAACTCCTCGAATTTGAATGTTCAAGCCACTACGATGGGTTTCATGTCCGCGCCCGAACACGGTGACCCTCCGTGGCTCACCGAGGACCAGCTGAACAGCTGGAAGGCGGTGGTCGCCCTGACCATGACCCTGCCGGCGGCGCTCGATGCCCAGCTCAAGCGCGACACCGGACTCAACAGCTTCGACTACCACGTGCTGGCGGCCTTGGCGGACCTCCCGGACGGCGCCATGGGCATGGGCGAGCTGGCGACACTGTCCCAGGGCTCGCCGTCCCGGCTCTCCCACGCGGTGGCGCGGATGGAGAGAGCCGGCTGGATCGAGCGGCGCAACGGCGAGGCCCGCTGTGTGAACGCCCACCTCACGGCCGCGGGACGGCGGAAGCTCGTCGCGAGTGCACCCGGTCATGTTCACGAGGTACGCCGGCTGGTGATCGACGCCTTGACCGCCGACCAGCTGCGAGTCCTCGGCGAGGCGGCCCGGCTCGTCGCGGCTCAGGCCGATCCGGTGATGGCTGCGGCCTTGGCCCGTGGGTGCGACGGCTCCGAGTGCTCGGAGGATCTCGCCGCGTCGGGAAACCCGGACGATCCGGAGTGCGCGGACGGGTCCGCCTGCCTCGAAGCCGGCTGACAGCAACCTCGCCCTACTTGCGCTGTTCGTTAATTAACATATACGTTAACTAGGTGCCTCCCACCGACGAGCTGAGTCCGGTGTTCGCAGCCCTGGCCGACCCCACCCGACGAGCGATGCTGGCCCGGCTCGCCCAGGGTGAGGCCACGGTGAGCGAGCTGGCGGCGCCGCACGCTCTCAGCCTGCCGGCCATCTCCCGGCACCTGAAGGTGCTCGAGCGGGCCGGGCTGGTCGACAAGGGCCGCGACGCGCAGTGGCGACCCTGCCGGCTGAACGGCACTCCACTGCAGCGGGTGGACGACTGGATGGCCACCTACCGCGACTTCTTCGCCGACCGCTTCGACCGGCTCGAGGAGCACTTGAAGACCTTGACGGACACCACCCGCCCCGACCACCCGAAGGAGACACGATGAACACCAGCACCTCCACGATCGAAGAGAGCGTGAGCGAGCGCGGCTTCACGATGGTCCGCCGACTCGCGGCCCCGCGCGAGGTCGTGTGGCGGGCCTGGACCGACCCCGATCAGCTGCACTGGTTCGCCGGCGTACCGGCGTCGCCGGAGAGGCCCAGCACGGTCGACCTGATGGTCGGGGGCGCTTGGCGGGTCTGGCTCGTCGAGGGCAACGAGGACGCCCGGGCGTACACCACCGGCGGGATCTACCGAGAGATCGAGGAGCCCTCCCGATTGGTGTTCAGCTGGGGCGCGGTCGGCGGCTGGCCCGACCTCGACCCCGAGCGACTCGACGAGGTTCCCCTGGTCGAGCTGACCTTCCACCCCGACGGCGACGGCACCCTGATGGTCTCAGAGTTCACCCTGTCGGACCACCTCGACCCCGAGACCGTACGAGGCTGGTTCGATCTCGGTGTCCGGGCCGGTTGGGGCGCCACGATCGACCGGCTCGAACCGCACCTGACGACCGCCACGAGCCCATCGTGAGCACCGAGAAGATCGTCACCGCCAAGCCCGAGATCGTCAGCGCGGCGGACTGGGAGCTGGCCCGAGCGGAGCTGCTGGTGGCCGAGAAGCGGGCCACCCGGGCCGAGGACGCCGTCGCGGCCCAGCGCCGGCGCCTGCCGATGGTGCGTTTCCGGACGGACTACGCCTTCGCCGGACCCTCCGGCCGGCTCGATCTCCTCGACCTGTTCGCGGGTCGCAGCCAGCTGGTGCTGTATCAGTTCATGGACGCCGGACCTGACCACCTCTGCCCGGGCTGCACCTGGTTCACCCACGGTGTCCCCGCTCATGCCCTGGACCGGCTGGCCGAGAGCGACGTCAGCTGGGCGACCGTCTCCGACATGCCGTTGACTCAGATGAGTCAGGCCTGGGCGTCGATGGGCTGGACGATCCCGTTCGCGTCGTCGCACGGCACCACCTTCTCCGCCGATCTCGGCACCGGCGGCGGGTTCCTGCTGAACGTGTTCCTTCGGGAGGGGGACGAGGTCTACCGGACCTACACCACCACCCGGCGCGGGGTGGATCGGCTGGTGTTCACCAACAGCATCGCGGACCTCCTGCCGTACGGTCGGCAACAGGATTGGGAGGACTCCCCGGCGGGCTGGCCGCAACACCCGACCTACGGATGAGACCTTGGTTACCACGGCCTTGTCGAGTTGTGCCAGACTGGTACCTGCTGTTGCAAGTCTTGTGCCGTGGTTCGTGCTACGCCCTGGAGTTTGCGAGGGCGGCTGGCACAGTGTCATCCGTCCGACAGTGCGGGAGTCTCGCACAGGGCGAGCCCCACAGGCGTAAGGAGACAGATATGGCTCAGGGAACCGTGAAGTGGTTCAACAGCGAAAAGGGCTTCGGCTTCATCGAGGTTGACGGCGGCGGCGCTGACGTGTTCGTGCACTACAGCGCGATCGAGTCGAGCGGCTTCCGTTCGCTGGACGAGGGTCAGCGTGTCGAGTTCGACACCACCCAGGGCCCGAAGGGTCCGCAGGCCGACAAGGTCCGCGCGATCTGACACCCCGTTCCACCTGAGAAGGCGCCGGCCCTGAGGGCCGGCGCCTTCTCTGCTTTTTCACGACCGAGTCGGGCTGTCCCCGCCTCTAGAGGGCCGCTTCAACCGCTCGCAGTGCCGCCAGGATCGGCTGCCAGGCCTCCGCCGAAGAGGCCGGTAGCCGCATCGGCGTACTCACCGGGATGTCGGCCGCCGCCGCACCGGACAGGTCCGTACCACCTGTCGGCTCGGTTGCCGGCACCACGACCCGCCGAACCGCGTCGCCGTCACGGACGGTGATGATCGCGACCAGGCTGTCCGGGACGAGCTCAGCCCGCTCCGGTGGGACAGGTGCCTCGTCGTCCAACAGGCCCGCCTCCCGGGCAGCGGCGAAGACCCGCCCGGCGAGCGCGGTGTCGACCGTGCCGAGGGTCTCGGCCGTCGTCGCCGGCTCTGCGTCCCCGCCGACCGTCATGGTGCCTTGCAGCTCGTCGAGCTCTCGACGCTCGGCGGTGCCGTCCGCGCGGACGCCGACCCGGTAGAGATACCGCTCCCCCGGCGCACCGCCGCTGACCTCGAACGTGATCTCGGTCTCACCCAGACCCGCGGGCACCTCGCCGGTTGCGGCCGCCACCGAGCGCAGCCGGTCGAGCACCCGGGCCCGAGGCTCCGGCTCGAGGTTGTCGATCAGCTTCATGGTGGTCACGTCCTGATCCTGCTCCTCGGTTTCCAACGGGCTGCCCGCCGTCGGGGTGTGGCCGCCGCCGTGGAAGGTGGCCAGGCGGTTGTAGAGCCGGGCGACGGTCTCGGTGTTGTCGTCCATCACCGTGCCCGTGCTGACCGGGTTGCGGGCCGGGCAGGTCGCGTCGGCGTACTCGTCGGGATGGCCGATCATGTGTCCGAACTCGTGGGCGGCGACGTTGCCGGTGTCGTTGGTGTCCCAGTTGGTCATGTTCGACCGCGCGGGTCCGGCCAGCACTCGCACGACGTGGTGCGCACCCGAGGTGACCCACTGCACGTCGAAGGTGAAGGACTGCTGACCACCGTTGGGGGCCAGGCAGCGGAACCGGTTCGCCCAGGTCGCGATGATGCCGTCGCGCCAGGTCGTACGCAGCGCGTTCATCGTCGCGGCACTGATGCCGGCATCGGGGTTGAGCTGGATGCGGACCACCGTGTGGGTGCCCGACTGGCGATAGCGCGCGGTCCAGCCGTACACGCACTCGTTCACCGCGAAGGAGACCTCGCCGACCGGCTCGGCCGTCCACTGCCAGTACTTCTGCCACACGTTGCCGTCGGTGCCCCGTACGAACACGTGCTCGTGATCGGGACCCATGGAGCCCAGGGCCGGCTCGGAGGCGAGCACACCACCGTCGTTGTGGCGACCCCACGGATGCCACTGCCCGTCGTAGTAGCCCCGCTGCCACAACGCGTTGTCGTTCCCTCGCACGTAGACGTTGCAGACGTCCTTGTTCCGCGAGATCGTCGCCGGCGCACCGTTGAACCCACCGCCTGGGTCCCCGATGTTGAACCAGCCCCGCCAGCCCCCGGCCGCGGTCCAGTACTTCTGGTAGACCTTGCCGTCGGTGCCCCGTACGAACACGTGCTCGTGATCGGGACCCATGGAGCCCAAGGCGGGTTCCGAGGCCAGCACACCACCGTCGTCGTGGCGACCCCACGGATGCCACTGCCCGTCGTAGTAGCCCCGCTGCCACAACGCGTTGTCGTTCCCCCGGACATAGACGTTGCAGACGTCCTTGTTCCGCGAGATCGTCGCCGGGGCGCCGTTGAAGCCGCCGGCGGGAGCGCCGATGTTGAACCAGCCCCGCCAGCCCCCCGCGGCGGTCCAGTACTTCTGGTAGACGTTGCCGTCCGTGCCTCGCACGAACACGTGCTCGTGGTCCGGGCCCATTGACCCCAGGGCGGGCTTGGACGCGAGCACACCACCGTCGTCGTGGCGACCCCACGGATGCCACTGCCCGTTGTAGTAGCCCCGCTGCCACAACGCGTTGTCGTTGCCGCGGACGTAGACGTTGCAGACGTCCTTGTTCCGCGAGACGGTCGCCGGCGCGCCGTTGTACCCACCCGCCGGCGCACCGATGTCGAACCAGCCACTCCAGCTCATCTGAGCCCCTCCCCCACAGTCCCGCCGGTCTCGGCGGGGTCGACTTGTCGGAGGAGTGGAGGCAGGGCTCCGGCGATACCTTCGACGGATCAGGTCCGTTTCGGCCGGGCTCGCAGGTGGGCTCGCTCGCCCTGCCTACCGAACAGACTCAAGAACTCGACCCCGCGGTCATCGGCGGCACCGAACCAGTGCGGCACCCGGGTGTCGAACTCGGCCGCCTCGCCGGCCGCGAGGGTCAGGTCGTGTTCGCCGATGATCGCGCGCAGGGTCCCGTCGAGCACGTACAGCCACTCGTAGCCCTCGTGCGTCTTCAGCTCCGGCTGGCGCCGCGCGGACCGCGCCGGGATGATCAGCTTGTACGCCTGGATGCCGCCGGCGCGACGGGTGAGCGGCAGCATCGTCATGCCGTGCGCCTTGATCGGCTTGATGTGGATCCGCGGGTCCCCCGTCGGCGGCGCGTCGACGAGCTCATCGAGGGTGACCCCGTAGGCACGGGCCAACGGCAGCAGCAGCTCGAGCGTCGGCCGCCGGTCGCCGGACTCCAACCGGGACAGGGTGCTGACGGAGATGCCGGTGTCCCCGGAGAGGTCGACCAGGGTCAGCTCGCGAGTGGCCCGCAGCTCCCGCAGTCGTGGGCCGACACCGTCGAGCGTCTGATCGAGATCCTGATCCATCACACCAGTTTGCCACTTCGGCAACAGTGTTTGCGAATCCGGATCGACGCGCCGCAGACTCGATCTCATGCTCACAGATGATCTGAACTCGTTCTACGACGCGGTCGTGGTCGGCGGCGGCGCGGCCGGACTGAACGGCGCCCTGATGCTCGCCCGCTCCCGACGATCGGTGGTCGTCATCGATGCCGGTCAGCCCCGCAACGCTCCCGCGGACGGTGTCCACGGGCTGCTCGCCCGCGACGGCATGCCTCCCGCCGAGCTGCTGGAACGAGGGCGCGAGGAGGTTCGGTCCTACGGCGGAGCCGTCGTCGCGGGGACGGTGACCACCATCGACCGACCGCTGACCGGGTTCACCGTACGGTTGGCGGACGGTCGGACGGTCTCGGCTCGACGGCTGCTCATCACCACGGGAGTGGTCGACGAGCTACCGGAGATCCCCGGGCTGCACGAGCGCTGGGGCCGGGACGTCATCCACTGTCCCTACTGCCATGGCTGGGAGGTGCGGGACCGAGCGATCGGTGTGCTGGCGAGCAGCCCGATGGTGGCGCACCAGGCGCTGCTCTTCCGCCAGCTCAGTGACGACGTGACGGTCTTCTCGCACACGGTCGAGCTGACTCCCCAGGATCGTGAGCGACTGCAGGCCCGGGACATCCGCGTCATCGACGGCACGGTCACCGGGTTGCGGATCGACGATGATCGGATCACCGGGGTCGTCCTGGCCGACGGCGCCGTCGTTCCCCGCGACGTGGTGACCGTGCAGTCCCGAGCTGTCGCCCGGGCCGGATTCCTGACCGAGGTGGGACTCACGACCATCGAGCACCCGATGGGGATGGGCACGTACGTCGTCGCCGACCAGACCGGCAAGAGCTCGGTGCCGGGGGTCTACCTCGCCGGCAACATCAGCGATCTGGGCGCCCAGGTCGGTGCGGCCGCCGCGGCGGGTGCGCTGGCGGGAGCCCGCATCAACGCCGACCTGGTCGAGGAGGAGACCGCGGCCGCGGTCGCCGACGTCGTACGGGTCTGAGACGTGGCCGGTCGCCGCCCCTACGGGCGCCAGATTTCCCGACCACGGACGGAAAGTCCGGCGCTCACGACCGCCCGAGCTGCCGGCAACGGACGACAAAGTCATTGGCCGACCACTCGGCGGCGGTGTGAAGATGATCGAGTGAACATCGACGGTGGGGTGCTGGGCGCGGCGGCCGTGGACCGGCGACTGTCCGGCGTGGTCGCGATCGATCGCGCGGATGAGTCGCTGTACGAGCGTTGCGCAGGCTTCGCCCATCGCGCGCTCGCGGTCCCGAACACGCGCCGGACGAGATTCGCGTTGGCCAGCGGGGGCAAGATCATGACCGCACTCGGGATCCTGCGCCTGGTGGAGAGCGGAGTCGTTCAGCTGGGCGATCCGGTCCGCCCGATCCTCGGCGACGACCTGCCGCTGATCGACGACGCCGTGACGATCGAGCACCTGCTCGGCCATACCTCCGGGATCGGGGACTACCTCGACGAGGAGGCCGACTGGCAGCCGACGGACTACATCCTGCCCGTACCGGTGCACACGCTGGCCGACACCGAGGCGTTCGTGCCCGTGGTCGACGGCTTCGCCCAGACCTCCGAGCCCGGCGAGAGGTTCTCCTACAACAACGGCGGGTACATCGTGCTCGCGGTGATCATCGACCGGCTGAGTGACGTCGGCTACCACGCGCACGTGGAGCGGGAGGTGTGCGGCCGCGCCGGGCTGACCGGCACGACCTTCCTGCGGTCCGACGACCTGCCCGCCGACGCCGCCCTGGGCTACCTGCTCGACGACGGCAACCGGACCAACGTGCTGCACCTGCCGGTCCGCGGGAACGGCGACGGTGGCATCTACTCGGGCGTGGATGACCTGCACACCTTCTGGCAGGCGCTGGTCACCGGCCGGATCGTCGGACCGGACCTCGTCCAGACCATGATCACCCCGCGGCACGACGTGCCCGCCGAAGGACTGCGCTACGGCCTCGGCTGCTGGCTCCACCCCACCGGCGACGCGATCATGGTCGAGGGTTACGACGCCGGTGTCTCGATGCGCTCGATCCACGATCCGACGACCAGGATCACGGCGACCGTGCTGGCCAACACCTCCGAAGGTGCCTGGGGAGTGGCCGGTGAGCTGCTGGCCCTCTTCGCCTGAGACTCCGGCGAAAGCTAGCTGATCTCCATCACGTCGGCCGTCGGCGGTTCCGGGCGTCGAGCGACCGGGCGATCCAGGTAGAAGAACGCGGTCGAGGAGATGTCGTCCCGGAGCGGCAGGTAGCGGTGCCGACTCCGCCAGCCGAGCGCCTGGATGGTGACGCCGAGGCGGGCGGAGAAGTGGATCGGATCCAGCACGTGGAACCGGTAGAGGCCGAACCGCTGCTGCGCGTCGTAGAGACCGTCCGGTCGGATCACCTGGGGCATGCCGAGGTACGGGGTGGAGAACTCGACGTACCCCCGACCGGGCACGTCGAAGTTCCAGGCGCCACCGAAGTAGTCCTCGGTCCCGGTACCGCAGATCGTCGGGTAGTCGACGTCGTCGTCCAGGAAGAACTTGATCTCGCCCTCGCCCCACCACCCGGTGGAGTTGACGCCCCAGGCCAGGTAGGTGCCGACGTAGTGCCCCGCTCCCTCGATGCCCTCCAGGATCGTGTGCGGGACGAGCGACTCGAGCGGGTTGCTGCGGCGCCACTGCGCGTGCAGGTAACCGTCGCCGGAGTGGTCCTCCCCGACCTCGTAGGTGACCTGGTAGTACACCGTGACCGGCACGTCGGAGGTGTTCTCGATGGTCAGCCGCGCACCGCTGCGGAAAGGCATCGGCCAGTAGGAGTTGAACCCGCCGTTCGGGTTCGCCGCGATCGGTTGGGAGTTCACCTGGGCGAAGCGACCCCAGCCACTGCAGAAGAAGTCACCGTACGGAACCTCCACGGCCGGCTCGTCGGCACCGTCCCAGTAGGCCCGCAACACGAGGGTGCGCCAGTTGTCCACGTGGGTGGTGATCCAGAGGTGGGTGATCCGGCCGGCATCGTCGATGGTGGCCAGCGGAAACGTCTCGCCCGCCGCCACCACCACGCTGGGTGAGATCTTCCACCCCTGACCGAGGTCCTGAGCGCACGACGCTCCGGTCCCCTCGGTGGCTCGGCCGCCCCCACCCGGTGCTCCGTCGAAGTTCTCCGGGGAGATCGAACGCGTCTCCACCCGCCGCAAGCGACCGAGGCCGCCCAGTCCTGTCGTCATCGACACGCCTTCCACGATTGGCTCGATATCGATTTCACCCTACGACGGATCGCGACCGGCGGATAGGGTGCAGTCGTCTACCGCAGCGAGGTGAGAGTGGCCACGATCTACGACGTCGCGCGGCGTGCCGGTGTCTCTCCGGCCACGGTGTCGCGGGTCTTCAACGGGGTCCGAGTCTCGGAGGAGAAGGCGAGGCTGGTGCGCCGTGCCGCCGCCGAGCTGGCGTTCACGCCGAGCCGTCCCGCCCGGGCCCTACGCCGGCGGAACTCCGAGATCATCGCGTTGATCATCCCCGACATCGAGAACCCGTTCTTCACCTCCCTGGCTCGCGGGGTGGAAGACGTGGCCCAGGCGGCGGGGTACTCCGTGGTCCTGTGCAACTCCGACGAGGACCAGTCCAAGGAGACCCGGTACCTGGAGATCGCCGAGAGCGAGCAGATGAGCGGCGTGATCCTGGCCGCTGCCGGTGACCCGAGCACCGCGCGCGGCCTGGTGAGCAGAGGCCGCCAGGTCGTCGCCGTCGATCGTGCACCCGGTGGTCTCGACATCGACGCCGTGCTGATCGACGGCCGCGGCGGTGCCCGACTGGCCACGCAAGCCCTGGCGGACAAGGGATTCCGGCGGATCGCCTGCATCACCGGGCCAACGGACGTGGAGACTGCCACGAGTCGCCGGGAGGGCTGGTCCGATGTGGTCGGGCGGCTCGCCGGCCCGCCGCCGGATCACCTCCACCACACCGACTACCGGGTCGACGGCGGCCGACGGGCGATGTCGGCGCTGCTGGACCTGCCACAGCCGCCGGACGCCGTGTTCGCCGCCAACAACCTGACCGGCGTGGGTGCGTTGCAGGTGCTGCTCGAGCGCGGCCTCGCCCCGCCGGACTTCGGGCTCGCCGTCTTCGGTGATCTGCCGTTCGCGCTGCCCGGACCGGTGGGCATCGTCTCGGTGCACTCCCCGAGCCGGCACCTGGGGGAGACCGCGGCGCGGCTGCTCCTCGACCGCATCGCCGGTGACGACCAGCCGGTCCGGACGATCATGCTCCGGGCCACGCTCGCCGCACCCTGATCGTGCCGCAGCTCGGGCGGCCGCCGGACCATTGCGTGTGAAATGGATTTCTGTCACCGTACGGCTATGCGCGACGACGGCACTGTTGCTGCTCCTGCACCCGACCGCAGCTCGACCTCCTGGACGGGACCTCGGGTGCTCGGTCCCGAGGCCGCTGCCGCGGCGTTCCCGCTTGGGTGGCATCGGCACCGGCAACGTCTCGATCGGCGCTCGCGGCGAGCTCCGCGACTGGGAGATCTCCAACCACGCCGACAAGGGCACCTGGCTGCCCTTCACCTTCTTCGCCATCCGCGTCTGCCCACGGGGCGGCGAGTCCGTCAGCCGGGTGCTCGAGGCCAGGATCGGGCCGCCGCACGAGGGCGACTCCGGCCACCACATCGGCAAGGTCGCCGGACTCCCTCGCCTCGACTCGAGCCGGATGAGCGGGGAGTACCCGCTGTTGACGATCGAGTTCGCCGACGATCTGCTGCCGGTCTCGGTGAGGCTGCAGGCGTTCACCCCGCTGGTGCCCCTCGACGTCGACGCGTCCGGCATCCCGGGAGCGGTGCTGCGCTACACGGTGCACAACCCGTTGGATCGACCGGTGGACGTGACCGTCGCCGGCTCGATGTCCGCCCCGATCGGCATCGTGGATCACAACGTGTTCCAGATGCCGGTGTACGAGGGCCGCCCCCGAGTCGCCGAACGGCGGTCCGAGCACCTCACCGGCCTGGAGTTCGGCACCGATCTCCCCCGTGACCACGTGCTCTTCGGCACCGCCGCCCTGACCACCGCCGACCCCGGATCGACCATCACGCCGCAGTGGGCGGTCGACTTCTGGCAGGACGGCGTCCAGCTCTTCTGGGACGACTTCACCTCCGACGGTCAGCTCGAGCCCCAGCCCGAGACCCTGGAGGGCGGCTCAGAGCTGGGCCGGTCGCCCGAGAACCTGCCCAAGCTGCGGACCGGGTCGCTGGGGGTCGCGGCGACCCTGGCGGCCGGCGAGACCCGCGAGTTCGAGTTCCTCCTCACCTGGCACTCGCCGAACCGACCGCGCGCCTGGAACGGCATGTGCGGGCTGCCCAACGACGGCGCCGACGAGATCGTCCGCAACCACTACGCCCGGTCCGCGGCGGACGCCTGGGAGGTCGCCGAGTGGCTGCACGCCGACCTGCCCGTGCTGGAGGCGTCGACCCGGGACTTCCACGCCGCACTGTTCGGCTCCACCCTGCCGGCAGAGGTGGTCGACGCCGTCACCTCGACCTTGGTCGTCCTGCGCAGCACCACCTGCCTGCTCCTCGACGACGGTACGGCCGACGGTCGTTTCGCCGCCTGGGAGGGGAGCTTCGACCACGCCGGCAGCTGCGAGGGGACCTGCACCCACGTGTGGGGCTACGCCCAGACCGCCGCCTGGCTCTTCCCCGCCCTTGAGCGCAGCGCCCGACGGACGGAGTTCCTGGACGAGACCCTTCCCGACGGGCGGATGCGGTTCCGCGCCAACTCCGTCTTCGGCAACACCCCGATGGAGTTCCATCCCGCCGTGGACGGTCAGCTGGGCAGTGTGGTCCGGCTCTACCGCGAATGGCGCTTCAGCGGTGATGACGACTTCCTCCGGGACGTGTGGCCGGGCGCCCGCCGCGCGCTCGAGTTCGCCTTCACCACCTGGGACTCCGACGGTGACTTCGTGCTCGATTCCCAACAGCACAACACCTACGACATCGAGTTCTACGGCGAGAACATGCTCGCCAACTCGATCTTCTTCGCCGCGTTGCGGGCGGGAGCCCGGCTCGCGGAGCACCTCGGTGAGACCGAGCTCTCCGACCGCTGGCTCAAAGCCGCCGAGCTCGGCGCCGCCCGGGCCGACGCCGTCCTCTACAACGGCGAGTACTACCGACAACGCACCGACGACGTCGATGCGCACCGCTACCAGTACGGCGAGGGCTGCCTCTCCGACCAGCTGCTCGGACAGACGTACGCGCACCTCAACGGTCTCGGCCACCTGCTGCCGCCCGACCACGTCCGCAGCGCGGTCGGCGCGATCTTCGAGCACAACTTCCGGCGCGACTTCAGCGACTACCACAGCGTGCAGCGGACGTACGCCCTGAACGACGACCAGGGTCTGGTGCTCTGCACCTGGCCTCGCGGCGGTCGGCCGCGGATCCCCTTCGTCTACAGCGATGAGGTGTGGAGCGGCATCGAGTACCAGGTCGCCACGAACCTGATCTACGACGGGTTGGTCGCGCAGGGCCTCGAGGTGGTCCGCGCGGTCCGGGAGCGGCACGACGGGGTCCGCCGCAACCCCTGGAACGAGGCGGAGTGCGGCAACCACTACGCCCGGTCGCTGGCCAGCTGGGGGGTGCTGATCGCCCTGACCGGTGCGCAGTGGGACGCGAGCGAACGGAGCCTGTCGATCGTGCCCCGGTCCGAGGCACTGCGGGACGCTGCGCTGCGCTGCTTCTTCAGCACCGCGACCGGTTGGGGCATCGCTGCGGTGGAGAACGGCAAGGCCACGTTGCGGCTCCTGGGCGGCACCCTCGACCTGGCCGAGGCGACGGTCGAACATCCTGAGCTCGGCCGGTTCCGGCTGCCGACCGCGACGCGGGTCAGCGCCGGAGAGACGGTCGAGCTGGCTGCGAGCTAGTCGGATCAGTCCCGGTCCTGGGTCTCGGCCCAGTCGCCGCAGGCCGCAGCAGCTCGAGGGGCAGCATCGCTCTGACCGAGGCCACCGTCGTCCATCCCGACCTCGGCCGTTTCCGGTTGGCCACCCATACCGTGATCACCTCGGGACAGACGGTCGAGCTCGTCGCCGAGAGCGGGGATCAGCCGGGCTGATCCTCGTCGAGGGAGAGCAGCTCGAGGTCGCGGAACTCCGCCCGGCCCCGGTCGACCAGCAGCCCGACGTCGCCGCGGCCCGACCCGTACCAGACCGTCTGCAGGACCAGCTCGTCGTCCAGGAACACCTCGACGAACTCGCCGTTGCCGACCACCCGGACCCGATAAGCGCGGCCGCGCTCGATCGGCCATGGGCGGGCGTCTATCACCTGGAACCGCGGGACCGCGCAGAGCGCCACCTGCTGCCGCCGGGCGTCGAGCAGCGCGACCGCTCCGCGGTTGCCCACCTGTCGCACCAGCAGTCCGGCGGCCACGCCGTCGTCGAGACGCACGGTGACACTCGCGATCACGTTGCTCGCCGTCGGCGCGAAGCTGCGCCGGGCCCACGCGGTGTCGACCGTGCCCACCCAACGTCCCGACGCCTGGGTCCACCGTCCGCGTGACTCGTGCATCCCGTGGTGCTCGACCGGCTCGGGTTCCTGGCCGGGGGCGATCAGGGTCGCCGCCACCTTCTCCTGCACGATCGCCGCGTAGCAGAGCCGGAGACGCCCGTCGACGAGCCGCAGCTCCTTGGGCAGGCTGAGGACGCCGAACGTCGGCTTGGTCTCGTTCTCCAGCTCGCGCTCGCAGGAGGTGTAGGTGACGTGCAGCCGATCTCGGAACAGCACCGTCCGGCAGCTGATCCCGTTGAAGCCCCGGGACGCCAGCAGGATGTTGTCGGCCGGCTCCTCGTACGGGCCCTCGATCCGGTCCGCGACCGCGTACCGGGTGCCGCAGCTGAGCTCGGGCTCGCCGAGGACGTCCCGGTTCCCGTACGCGTTGTCCTCCAGGAACGTGAGGTACCAGCGTCCGTCGAGCTCGAACAGATCCGGCATCTCGACGATCGAGTAGGCATCCCGGGCAGAGCGGAAGACCGGCCCGCTCTGCTCCCAGTGCATCAGGTCCTCGGAGTAGGCCCCGCCGAACACCGCATCGCGGGGCAGCTCGTCGGTGCCCGGCGAGGCGGCTGAGCGGGTGGCGAAGACACCGAACCAGCCGGGTCGGCTCGGGTGCTTGACCACCATCAGGTCACGGCAGTCGACGACACCGTTCGGACCCGGCGACGCCTCCGTGGTGTACCACCGCCCGTCGGGGTGAGCACGGGGTTGTCCGGGTGCTTGGTCCAGGTCCACAGGTCGTCGCTGGTGGCCATACCGATCGCCTGCACCCGCCCCACGGTGAGCGATGACCTGATGGTGTAGAAGAGGTAGTAGCTGTCGCCCACCCGGATCGTCGACCCGGTCCAGTTGACCAGATCACCCGCTCGCCCGGTGGGCCGGAGCGATGACCGGGCTGCTCCTCCCAGTCGATCAGGTTCCGACTGATCGCGTGACCGAGGCTGTCCGCCTCCCGCCGCGCCGGTTCCCGTCCGGTCGGGCCTGCTGAGATAGAACGCGTGCACCAAACCGTCCGGTGCGACGTGGCACCAGGTGTCCCACTGATACAGCCCCTCACCGTGGTAGCGCATCCGGCTCTCCCCTGACTGCCCGCGACCGCGCCCGGCGAAGCTGCCCCGGACGATCATGGTCGTGCTCATGATCAGCGTCTGCGGCTCGTCGTGGGCACCGTTGCGGATCCGGTCGACCAGAACTTTGCGGCCGCGACCCCCATCTCGTACGCCGGCTAGCGATCACCGAGAGGGAGCTCGACGCCAGCGCCCAGACCGCTTCGTCGAAGCCGATCAGTCCGACGTCGCGGCCGATCTTCAGCCGCGTCGCTTCAGACCCGTCATCACCCCCAACGTGAGCATCGAGTCCACGTGACCAGGAGTCCGGCCTCACGGAGCCGAACAGCTCGTCGATCACCTTCAGTCGCTGTCGTGTGAATCCTGGAGCAGCAGCCGGTCCTCGGGGTTGCTGAGCTGCATGTCCAGCACCTGCTCGGCCCGCCGGACCCGGTAACGCAGCGTGTTCGGATGAATGTGCAGCGAGGCCGACGCCGCGCGGACGTCGCCGAAGTGGTCCAGGTACTGCTCCACGCTCGACACCAGGGAGCCGTCCCGGGTCCGGTCGTCGTCGATCAGGGCCTGCAGGCGAGGGTCGCGCAGCTGTTCCCGTCCGGCGACCAGATCGGCGATCTCGCCGAGCAGCACCGAGGTCCGTGACTCGGCCAGGGTGCTGACCCGCTCGACCCCCGGCCGGTCGAGGACGCGGTCGACCTCGGCCCGGGCCGCCCCGACGTCGGCCAGGGCGGCGACCGGCGCGGCCACGGCGGCACGCAGGTCGAGGCCGGTGCGCCGGGTCAGGCGGTCCAGCATCGTGCCGACCCACCGAGGCAGCCCGGCCGGTCGGATGCGTGGGATCAGCACGTAGATCCGGGCGTCGGTCGCGGCCACCAGCGACTCCGGCGCGTACGCACTCGCGTGCAGCCGCACCGCCGCCGCGGTGTCGGCGATCGGCACCAGGCCCGCCCAACCCTGCGAGTCGGAGTTCTGGCGGGCGATCCCGATCACCGCCGCAGGTCCACTCGACGGCAGCGAGAGCGCCGCGGCCAGGGACGGGATGTCCACGCTGCCGCTGCGGAGGCCCAGCAGGCGCTGGATCTGCAAGGCCTCCCGGGTCGGCGCGCTGCGGGCCCGCTCGATCAGTCGGGCGGCGATCGCGGCGGCACCCTCCAGCACGGACCCGGCGTCCGGGTCGAGCGGCTGACGGCCTTCCTGGATCCAGATCGTGCCGAGAGACGACCCCGCACCGGCCCTGCGCGGGACCTCGCTGCGGCCGAGTGGTCGGATGTCGACGACGAGACGCCGACGCCAGCCGAGCTGATCATCGGCGGGCACCTCCACGACTCCCGGCTCGGTCCGCAGCCGGTCGAACACCCCCCGCTCCCGCAGCCGGCGCAGGTAGTCCGCGGGCCCGGCCCGCCCCAGGATCGACAACATCCGCAGCTCGTCGGCAGCTCCGTCGGTCGCCGAGTAGGCCAGCAGCTGAGACCGGTCGTCCTCGATGCTGACCAGCCCACCGGTCAGGGCGGCGACGGTCTGCGCCAGACCGTAGAGGTCGTTCTCCCCCGCCAGCGGCTCGTCGGCCCGATCGCCGGTCACCGACTGCCCGGCGCCGCCCTCCAGCAAGCTGCGGACGGTGGCCAGGACGAGCTCGGTCCGCGCCTGCGGATGGACGGCGATCAGGGCCACACCGGCCCGCTCGGCCCCGGCCCGGAGATCCGCCGACAACCGCTTGGTGGCCACCGCCCTGGGACGCAGCGCCGCGTCGACGGTGGACAGCCGGGCCAACCAGGCCTCGGCCTGCGGCGCCGAGACCCCGATCAGGAGGGCAAGGTCGCCGATCGTTTCGGAGGCACCGAGATCGGCGTCTTCCAACAGCACGACCGAACCGATAGCCACCTCGGGGCCGGCCGGAGTCACCACCGCGGTCGCCACCGTGGCGCCCAGCGCCTGCAGCAGTGTTTCCAACGACACACCGGTGGGAGAGTCGGTCACTGAGCGAGGCTCCGATCCGTCCACTGACGCTTTAGCTGATCGTACAACACAAGTCACCAAACTCCGTCAGATCGGACAACGACACGGAGGCGCCGAGTGCCGTTGACTGAGGGCACCGATTCCCCCGCCGCTCTGGCCGAGTTCGAAGGACTGCCCCGTGGACGCCATCACCCAGGTTCCCCTCCCGCTGAACGAGTCCGTCAACGACTACGCTCCCGGCTCTCCCGAACGGGTCCGTCTGGTCAGCGAGCTCGACGCCCTCGCCACCAACCCGCTGGACATCCGTCAGGTCATCGACGGGCAGCATCGGACCGCAGGCGGTCCCGCCTACGAGGTGGTCCAGCCGCACCGGCACGCCAGCGTGATCGGCCGCTACACCGAAGCCACCCGGGCCGACGTGTCCGACGCCGTCGACGCGGCGAACCGGGCCGCCGCCGGCTGGCGCGATCTGCCCTTCGACGCCCGGGCCGCGGTGTTCCTGCGCGCTGCCGATCTGTTGGCCGGTCCGTGGCGCGAACGCGTCGCGGCGGCCACCATGCTGGGCCAGTCCAAGACCGCGTACCAGGCCGAGATCGACACGCCCTGCGAGCTGATCGACTTCTGGCGCTTCAACGTCGCGTACGCCCGGCAGATCCTGGCCGACCAGCCGATCTCCTCCCCCGGCGTCTGGAACCGGGTCGAGTACCGCCCGCTGGAGGGCTTCGTCTACGCGATCACCCCGTTCAACTTCTCCGCGATCGCCGGCAACCTGCCGACCGCACCGGCCCTGATGGGCAACACCGTGGTCTGGAAGGCGGCCCCGACCCAGGCCGCCGCCGCGTACGTGATCATGCAGCTGCTGGAGGCCGCCGGACTGCCCGCCGGCGTGATCAACCTGGTGTTCGGCGACGGCCCGCTCGTCTCCGACGTGGTGCTGAACGACCCCCGGCTGGCCGGCATCCACTTCACCGGTTCGACCGCCGTCTTCCAGAGCCTGTGGCAGCAGGTCGGCAACCGGCTCTCCACCTATCGCGGCTACCCGCGCCTGGTCGGGGAGACCGGCGGCAAGGACTTCGTCGTCGCGCACAGCTCCGCCGACCCGGAGGTGCTGACCACCGCCCTGATCCGCGGCGCCTTCGACTTCCAGGGTCAGAAGTGCTCCGCCGCCTCCCGCGCCTTCGTGCCGTCGTCGGTGTGGGCGCGGATGGGTGACGACTTCCTGGGCAAGGTGGCCGGGCTCCGCTACGGCGACGTCACCGACTTCACCAACTTCGGCGGCGCCGTCATCGACCAGCGCGCCTTCGACCGCAACGCCGCCGCCCTGGACCGGGCCAAGGCCACCGACAGCCTGACCATCGCGGTCGGCGGCGGCTACGACGACGCGGAGGGCTTCTTCATCGACCCGACCGTGCTGCTCGGCGAGGACCCGTCCGACGCGGCCTTCAGCACCGAGTACTTCGGCCCGATCCTGTCGCTGCACGTCTACGACGACAGCCGTCCCGGCGCGTACGCCGACGCCCTCCGCCTGGTCGACCAGGGATCGGCCTACGGGCTGACCGGCGCGATCATCGCCGACGACCGGACCGCGATCGTCGAGGCCGACCACGCGCTGCGCTTCGCCGCCGGCAACTTCTACGTCAACGACAAGCCCACCGGCGCCGTCGTCGGCCAGCAGCCGTTCGGCGGCGGCCGGGCCTCCGGCACCAACGACAAGGCCGGCTCGCCGCTGAACCTGCTCCGCTGGACCTCGGCCCGGACCGTCAAGGAGACGTTCGTCCCGGCTCGGAACCACCTCTACCCCCACCAGTCCTGACCCTGTCCAAGACCTGACCCCCCGAACCCAACTCCGCGGTGGATATATCACCCGCGGAGTTGGGTGAATCCCTTCAACGCAGACGGAGACCGACCATGAGCCTCACCCTGACCAACCCGCTTCGCCCGGCCCTGCTCGCCGCGGCCCGCTCGGAGCGGATCGAGCGGACCCTCAGTCGCTCCCGCCTGACCCGGTCCCTGGTCACCCGGTTCGTGCCGGGGGCCGCCGAGGACGCCGTGATGGACGCGGTACGGAAGCTGCTGGCCGATGGTCGCGCCATCTCGGTGGACTACCTGGGCGAGGACATCAGCGAGGCCGCCGAGGCGGAGACGACCGTGAACGCGTACCTGTCGCTGCTGGCCGCCTACCGCCGGCTCGAGCTGCCGGCCACCAACGGTGCGCGTCGGCTGGAGATCTCCATCAAGCTGTCCGCGCTCGGACAGTCGCTGCCCGGCGGCGAGGAGCTGGCACTGGTCAACGCCCGGATCATCTGCCAGGCGGCGGCCGAGGCCGGCGCCTGGGTGAACGTCGACGCCGAGGACCACACCACCACCGACTCCACGCTCGCCATCGTCCGCGAGCTGCGTCGGGAGTTCCCCGACGTCGCGACCGTGCTGCAGGCCTACCTGCACCGGACCGAGGCCGACTGCGCCGAGCTGTCTGGCACCGGCTCCCGGATCCGCCTGTGCAAGGGGGCCTACTCCGAGCCCGCCGAGGTCGCCTTCCAGGGCAAGGACGAGGTCGACGCCTCCTACCTCCGGTGCCTGCGGGTACTGATGCAGGGCGAGGGGTATCCGATGGTCGCCTCCCACGACCCGCAGATGATCGCCGCAGCACAGTCGTACGCGGTCGAGGCCGGTCGCGGCACCGACGACTACGAGATCCAGATGCTCTTCGGGATCCGGGACGCCGAGCAGACCCGCCTGGTCGGTGAGGGCGTCACCGTCCGCACCTACGTGCCCTTCGGTGACGACTGGTACGGCTACTTCATGCGGCGGCTGGCCGAGCGGCCCGCCAACCTGATCTTCTTCCTGCGCTCGCTGGTCGGCCGGAAGTAGAACCGGCTCGGGTGCGGCTCAGCTGACGTCCTAGGCCCAGAAGGCATAGGTCTGTTACCGCGCTGACATGCGCACACATGGACATGAATCGTTGCGCGGTGAATGATGTCGCCGTACGCCGCCACGTCCCCGGCAGTTGCCGGCCAGCACGCCCCACCAAGCGTCAGGCTCTGCCTGGCCCGTAGGAATGAGGACGCATGGGTGCTCCACCGACAGAGTTGAAGAAGGGCCTCAAGCAACGCCACCTCACCATGATCGCCATGGGTGGCGTGATCGGCGCCGGACTGTTCGTCGGCTCGGGCGTGGTGATCGGCAACGCCGGTCCGGGTGCCTTCCTGAGCTACGCGATCACCGGTCTGCTGATCATCATGGTGATGCGGATGCTCGGCGAGATGGCAGTCGCCAACCCGTCCACGGGATCCTTCGCCGACTACTCCCGCAATGCCATCGGCGGTTGGGCAGGATTCTCGACGGCCTGGCTCTACTGGTACTTCTGGGTGATCGTGGTCGGCTTCGAGGCCGTCGCCGGCGCGAAGGTGATCCAGTTCTGGATCCCCGGCATCCCGCTCTGGGTGCTGTCGCTGGTCCTGATGCTGCTGATGACCGCCACCAACCTGTTCTCGGTCAAGTCGTTCGGTGAGTTCGAGTTCTGGTTCGCCGGCATCAAGGTCGCGGCGATCGTGGTGTTCCTGGTGCTGGGCAGTCTGTTCGTGCTCGGCCTGTGGCCCAACAAGGACATGGACTTCAGCAACCTGACCGCGCACGGTGGCTTCTTTCCGCTCGGGCCAAGCGCGATCTTCGCCGCGATCGTCGTGGTGATCTTCTCGATGGTCGGTGCCGAGATCGCCACCATCGCCGCCGCGGAGTCGGCCGACCCGGCCCGCGCCATCGCCAAGGCGACCAACTCGGTCATCGTCCGGATCGCGATCTTCTTCGTCGGTTCGATCTTCCTGCTGGCGGTGATCCTGCCCTGGAACTCCGCGGCGCTGGAGGCCTCGCCGTACGTGGCGGCGTTCCAGGCGATGGGTATCCCGTACGCCGACCACATCATGAACGCCGTGGTGCTGACCGCGGTGCTGTCCTGCCTGAACTCCGGGCTGTACACCGCGTCGAGGATGCTGTTCGTGCTGTCGGCTCGGCGCGAGGCCCCGGTGGTGCTGATGACGGTCAGCAAGGGCGGCGTGCCGCGGGCCGCCATCCTGTTCTCCAGCATCGTCGGCTTCCTGTGCGTGATCGCCGCGGCGATCTCGCCGGATCGGGTGTTCCTGTTCCTGCTGAACTCCTCCGGTGCCGTGATCTTGTTCGTCTACCTGCTGATCGCCATCTCGCAGGTGATCCTGAGGCGCCGGACCACACCCGACAAGCTCCTGGTCAAGATGTGGCTGTTCCCGGCGTTGTCGATCATCGTCATCGTCGCGATCGTCGCCGTCCTCCTGCAGATGGCCTTCAACCCCGACACCCTCACCCAGCTGCTGCTGAGCCTGCTGTCATGGGCCCTGTTGCTGGTGATCTTCTTCGCCACCAAGCGGATCCGGGACAAGGCTCCGTCGCAGGCACCAGCGGCCGCCGAGACCGGCGATGCCCAACGGGTGTTGGTGCTGGCCAACGAGACCGTCGAGGGTGACGAGCTGATCCAGGAGCTGCACCGGATCGATGCCTCAGGCAAGGCGGAGTACCTGATCTGCGTGCCCGCGAACCCGATCGACACCGGACAGGCCATGCACGCGGGCGCGGTGTACCTGTGGGACAAGACGACCGAAGCCGCGCAAGCTCGGCTCGACCGGACCCTGGAAGTGCTCCGTGCCGCGAACCTCGAGGCCACCGGGCAGCTCGGCGACTACCGACCGCTGCGAGCTCTGGCCACGGCGGTCCAGGAGTTCAACCCGGACCGTCTGGTGATCTGCACGCATCCGGAGGACCGGTCGGCCTGGCTCCGCTACGACGTGGTGGACCGGGCTCGGGAGACGTACCCGAACCTGGCGGTCACCCACGTCGTGGTGGAGCACGCGGAAGTGCCGGCCTGAGGAATGACCACCATCCTCATCGGTCTCGCCCCGGGTGACCGGGGCGAGGCCGCCAGCCACCTCGGCGCCATGATCGCGCGGTCCACCGACTCGCCGCTGGTGGTCGCCGCCATCACCCCGGTGCCCTGGCCGCCCAGCCCTTTCCTCGGCGACGAGGAGTACCTGGAGCTGCAGCAGACCGGCGCCCAGGAGACGCTGGATCGGGCTCGGAGGATCATCGGCGTCGACACCGACGCCGCGTACCTGATCGAGTCGGCCCGCTCGGTGACGGACGGTCTGCTGGCGGTCAGCGAGCGCGTCGGAGCGGGCCTGGTCGTGCTCGGCTCCGGTACGTCGGGTCAGCCCGGCCGGGTCTCGCTGGGCAGCATCGCGCAGCGCATCCTGCACAGTCTCGACACGCCGGTCTGCTTCGCGCCCGAGGGCTTCGCGGTGGCGCCCGACGCGCGGATCAGCCGGATCACAGTCGGTTTCGGCCGCGCCGATGCCGACTCCGGGCTGCTCCGTGCCGCCATCGGAAGGGCCCAGGAGTTCGGCATCCCGTTGCGGGTGGCCTGCTTGGCGGTCCGGCCCAGCGCGGCTCTGCGCGGCACCATCGAGACCTCAGCCGAGGACCTGGTGGTGGGTGAGTGGGCTGACACTGTCCGGGCTCAGATCCGTACCGCAGCGACTGACGCCGGTGCCGACGCCGAGGCCCTCGACATCGTGGTCGCCGCGGGTGCGGGCTGGGCGGAGACGATCGCCAGCCTGTCCTGGGGACCGACGGACCTGCTCGCCATCGGCGCGAAGACCTCGGCGATCAGCCGGTTCCTGCTGGGCTCGCACGCGGCCAAGATCGTGAAGCACTCCCCCGTACCGGTGCTCACCGTTGCGCGGGCGTCGCTGACCTGATCCAAGCCCGTGACAAGGTCAGCGGGTCATCTGGTCGAGCACTCGGTAGGCGTTGGCGAACACGGTCAGCACCGGGTTCACCCCGCCGTTGGTCACGTGCACCGACGCGTCGACCACGCGGACGTTGTCGTGCCCCCACACCCGGCACCACGGATCCACCACCGAGGTCCGCGGGTCGGAGCCCATCCGGCAGGTTCCCGCCTGGTGCTGACCGGCGCTCGGCCCGCTGCCTCCGCCGGCCAGCGACACCGTACGGGTGGCGCCCGCGGCGGTCAGCCACTCGACCGCGTGGTCGGCGATCATGGCCTGGGCCTGCCGGTCGCAGGCGTGCACCGACCCGCTCAGCCGCGGCACCGGCACTCCGTACGGATCGCGCACGGCTGGATCCAGCCGGACCCGTGAGTCGGCCGACGTCACTTCCTGGATCGGGCCCATCACCCGGAGCGAGCGACGCAGCAGGTCCCGCATGCCCTGCTTGGCTTCGGATCCCCAACGCGGGATCAGCCCCGCGCCGCTGAGCGAGCGATAGACGTCGCCCGGTAACGCGATGAACTCGTCCACCAGGATCCCCCCTCCGACCAGACCGTCGACCCCGTGCCGGAAGTCGTGCGTGGACACCGTCGGACCGGGCCCGATCAGGTCTTCCACCACGTCGTCGAAGATCCCGACCGCGCCGCCGTACACGTGCCCCTGCAGGTGCCGCCCGACCTGATCGGCCAGGTTGCCCAGACCGGTCGGCTCACCGTCGTGGGCACTGTTCAGCAGCAGCCGCGCGGACTCCACGGCACCGCCGGACACCACGACCTCCCCGGCACCGACCTCGCTCCGCCACAGCTCGCCGGTCGCCGTCCGGCCGACCAGGGCCACGCCCACGACCCGACCCCGACCGTCGACGACCAGCCGCTCCGCCCGGGTCTGCAGCAGGATCTCCGCCCGTCCCGTCGCGAACGCTCGCGGCAGCAGCGTGTTGGCCGACCCCGCCTTGGCGTCGGTCGGGCAGGCGAAGCCCACGCACCTCCGGCAGCCCTCGCACGCCGCCCGGCCGCCGTACGGCTGGGAGTTGATCAACAGCGGCACCCGCAACGTTCCCCAACCGAGTCGGTGCGCCGCGTCCCGCAGCAGGTCGTGCCGCGGTCCGCTCCGTACTGGGGGCATCGGGTACGGGCTACTGCGCCGGCTGGACTCACCGACCGGCGAACCGGACACCCCGAGCTCGTGATCGGCCCGGGAGTAGAACGGCTCCAGGTCGTCGTAGCCGATCGGCCAGTCGGCCAGCGCACTGTCGTCCGGCGTCCCGTAGGTGGTGGCCATGGCGAAGTCCCGCGGGTCGAAGCGCCAGGCCTGCGCGCCGTAGACCCGGGAGCCGCCACCGGCGGTCATCGCGTTGTTGGCCCACCCGTGCTCGTACGGCCTCAGCACCCGCGTCTCGCCGCCGACCTCCAGCACCCGGAGGTCATCCGCGTCGCGCGGTCCCGACAGCGGTAGCACCCCCCAGTCGGAGCGGGGATTGCGGAGCTGATCATGACTGAGGTCGCCGATCGACGGCCAGGAGCCGCCCTCCACCACCAGCACCCGCCGACCTGATTCGGCGAGCAGGCAGGCCGCCACCCCACCGCCGGGTCCCGACCCGATCACCACCGCGTCATACCGGCTGCTCAGCAGGTCCGCCGTGACCACCACCGGGGTTGCCTCCGGCACCGGCACGGAGACCGACCACCCGGCGGCCGGCTCCGGGGCCCAGTCGACCATCCGCCAGGACGCCCCGCCGCGGTTGCCGCCGTTGGCCGGATCCGCGTAGTAGCCGCCGTTGACCAGCTCGGCGAACCAGCTCCAGTCCGGGTGCGCTGACGGATCCGCCGCGGTCACCAGCTGCTGCACCCGATCACGAAGATCGGGGCGCTCGCTCAGGTAGCCGGCCAGGAAATCGAGCCCACCCGCCTCGCTGCCAGACGGGAACTCGTCCGCCGGAACCACCTGGTCGACCAGTCGGCGCAGGGACTCCCCGGCCTCGGTACGCTCCGTCATCGATGCGGTCTCCCCTCGACGTATCTGCGCCGCCGCTCGGCGCACTTCCCTCTGAGAAGTCCTACACCTCGGAGGAACCGTCATGACCGTCACCATCCCGCCGCCGGCCGAGACCACCGGAGACCGGCCCGTCGTCCGAGCCGATCTCGAGGGAGCGGTCAGCGTCCCCGACTTCCTCGCCGGAGCCGGCACGCTCACCCTGGCCGAGCGACGGTTGATCGTCGAGCAGGCCCTGGTCCTGCTGGAGCAGAACTACGTGCACCTGCCGCTGAAGGTGGCCATGCACGCGGTCAACCCGGTCCAGCGGCTGCGGCTGCTGCGGACCCAGCTCACCCGGCAGACCGCCCAGACCATGGGGCCGGAGTGGCTGTTCCACCGGGAGATGGCCAGCATCTTCATGTCCGTACGGGATCTGCACACCAACTACCTGCTGCCCAAGCCGTTCGCGGGCAAGGTCGCCTATCTCCCGTTCGTGCTGGAGAAGGCCACCGAGGCCGATGGCGACCACTACCTGGTGACCAGCATCGTCACCGGTTTCAGCGCCCCCGGTTTCGGTCTGGGGGTCGAGGTCACGCACTGGAACGGGGTGCCCATCGGCACGGCCGTGGAGATCAACGGTCTCCGGTTGGCCGGCAGCAACCGGGCCGCCAGCCTCGCCCGCGGCCTCGACTCGCTCACCATCCGGCCGCTGATCATGCAGCTGCCGCCGGAGGAGGACTGGATCGACGTCACCTACGTCACCGCCGACGGCAGCACGGCCGAGACTCGTGTGGCCTGGGAGGTGGCGACCAACCTGCCGCCGTCGACCGACCTCGACGAGGTGTCCCCCGCTTCGCTCGCGAACGCCCTGGACCTGGATGCCGATGAACGCGACCGGGCCCGCAAGCAGCTGTACCACCCCGACGTCGTCCGACTGGAGAACGAGCAGACCGACGCCGGCCAGCTCCCCGAGCCGCAGGCCGTCGGCGCCGCCGATGTGGCGACCACCATGCCGTCGGTCTTCCGGGCCCGGACGGTCACCACCAGCCACGGCACGTTCGGGCAGATCCGGATCTTCACGTTCTCCGTCCAGGACCCGGTCGGCTTCCGGGACGAGTTCGTCCGCCTGATCTCCCTGCTGCCGCAGAACGGGCTGATCGTGGACGTCCGTGGCAACGGCGGCGGGCACCTGTACGCCAGCGAGTTCACCCTGCAGTCCCTGACTCCGCGCGAGATCGCCCCGGAACCGGTCCAGTTCATCGCCACACCACTGAACCTGGCGCTGTGCCGGCGGCACCAGGACGGCGCCGAGGGCATCGACCTGGGTCCGTGGTTCTCCTCGCTGGACCAGTCGGTCGAGATCGGGGCGACCTTCTCCTCCGCCTTCACGATCACTCCGGCCGACGGCGCCAACGAGATCGGCCAGACCTACCACGGTCCGGCGGTGCTGGTGACCGACGCCCGGTGCTACTCGGCGACCGATTTCTTCGCCGCCGGCTGGGCCGACCACGAGATCGGTCCCATCCTCGGCGTCGACGACCGGACAGGCGCCGGCGGTGCGAACGTGTGGACCCACCAGCTGTTGATGCAGCTGGTCGGCGATCGGGCGAGCGAGCCCGGGTCCCCGTACGCGCAGCTGCCCAAGGGGGCGAACATGCGCGTCGCGATCCGGCGGGGCCTGCGGGTGGGCGCGCTGTCCGGGACGCCGGTCGAGGATCTCGGCGTCGCCCCGACCGTCCAGCACGCGATGACCAAGGCCGACATCCTCAGCGGCAACGTCGACCTGCTGGAGAAGGCCGGCGAGATCCTGGCCGGGCTGCCGGCACGCCGGCTGGACGTGACCGCCGCCTTCACCCGCGTCGGTCTGCGGGTCGAGATCACGGCCGCCCAGCTGGATCGGGTCGACGTGTACGTGGACGGACGCCCGATCGGTACCTCCGACGTGACGGCCGACCCGATCGTGCTGACCGAGCTCAGGGCCTCGGTCGGTGCCGTGGTGCAGGCCAAGGGCTACCTTGCCGGTGAGCTGGTGGCCGCACGCCGGGTCGTCGCCTGAGGAGCCGGGTCACTCGCGGGAGAGGAGCCAGCCGAAGCGACCGGCGAGGCGGTCCGCCGAGGAGGGGCCCCAGCTGCCCTCCGGATAGGACGCGACCTCCGGGCGGTCCGGTCCGAGCAGCGGAGCGAAAGCGGTGAACGCCGCCTCCAGCCCGATCGTGCTGGTGAACAGTGACCGGTCGCCCCGGAGCACGTCGTAGATCAGGGACGTGTACGGCGCCATCGAGCCCTCGGCCACCTGATCCAGGCGGAGGATGTGGTCCACGTCGTTGGGGACGAAGTCGGGCCCCGGATCCTTGACGGTGAGCTCCATCAGGATCCGACCGCTGCCCTCCAGGTCGAAGGCGAGCACCTCGGGCAGGCTGCCGGCGGAGTGCAGCGGCCCGTCCGGGGCCCGGAACAGCAGCGAGAGCCGCTGGGCGCCGCCCTTCAGGCGCTTGCCGGTACGGAGTACGAACGGCACGTCGCGCCAGCGGTCGGTGTCCACCCACAGCTTCGCGGCCACGTACGTGTCGGTGGTCGAGTCGTCGGCGATCCCCTCGGTCTGGCGATAGCCGTCGAACTGCCCCAGCACGACGTCGGCCGGGTCGAGCGGCCGGAAGGCGGCGATCACCGACTCCCGGGCCACCTGCAGGTCCTCGGCCCGGAAGGAGACCGGCGGCTCCATCGCCACCTCGGCCGCCACCTGGAAGAGGTGGGTGACCAGCATGTCCAACGCGGCACCGGTGGCGTCGTAGAACTCCGCCCGATCGGCGATGTCGAGGGTCTCCGGGACGTCGATCTGCACCTCCTCGATGCTGTGGCGATCCCAGACGCGGGAGATCATCGTGTTGGCGAACCGCAGCATGTGGACGTTCTGGGTCGCTTCCTTCCCCAGGAAGTGGTCGATCCGGAAGACCTGCTCCTCGTCGAACACCGTGTGGACGAGGGCGTCGAGCTCGCGGAAGCTGTCCAGCGAGGTGCCGTACGGCTTCTCGTAGACCACCTTCGTGCCCGTGGCCAGGTCGTGCTCCTTCAGTGCCTCGGTGGTCGGGGCGAAGGCGCTCGGTGGCACGGCCAGGTAGTGGATCAGCTGGGCGTCGCCTCCCAGGTCGCCGCGGGTCTGCTCGATCAGGTCCGGCAGCGCGCCGCCGTCCTCCTTGCGGAACCCGCCACCGGCGAACAGCAGATCGGGCGAGAATCCGGCCCACTGCTCCTCGGTCGGCGTAGTGCCGAACTCGGTCAGCACATCGTGCACGTGGCCACGGAAGTCCTCGTGGGCGACGTCACCGCGGCCGTTGCCGACCAGCTTCCAACGACGGGGCAGCAGCCCACGGGCGTACAGGTCGAAGAAGGCCGGCAGCACCATCCGCTTCGCCAGGTCGCCGGTGGCTCCGTAGAGCACGAACACGGTCATGGGGAGATCACTCACCCTTCGTGTCTACCTCACCGACGGAAACGGCCGGGGTGCACCCCGGGCTGGTCGGCCTACTCCTCCTCGTCGGCGAGCGGCACCGCCTCGGCCTGCTCGGCGACATCAACGGGATCCGCCTCGGCCGTGCTGCGCTGCATCGGCACCGTCGGGCTGGCATCGAACTCCTCGAACGGGTCGGTCGAGGAGTTCTGGTCGGCCCAGTCGGCGTCGGTGACGTCATCGGGAGGGGTGGGGGAAGACATGTCCATCGGGGCTCCTCGGGGGGTGGGTCGGGAAGATCGTGTCGAGGGTAGCCCCGGTGCGAGGACGTCGTTCCCGGCCGACCCTGACGCATCCCCCATCGGTTCGCCGATAAACCCGTTGCCGTCGGGCGGATCGGTTGCCTACTGTTGATCTTGCCGCTGCAGAAGCGCGGCACGTCGACAGAGAGAGGGGGTACTCCATGTTCATGATCATCGGTACGGACGATCGGACCGGCTTCGGTCCGGCCTGGACGGGTGCCTCCGTCCTCGGCCGCTGAGCCTGCTCGACCTCCGTTCCTGACGACCCGCCCTCGCGACGAGTGAGGTGTTGATCATGGTCGTCCACCGCCGGCAACGATCGCACCCGGGAGATCCGCCGGTCACCGTCCTCGCGACCTTCCGTGCAGCTGCGCGGATCCGCATCCATCGTCGTCCTCCGTCGTGCTGCCGCGCCCCGATCTGGGCCGGCGACGACGGAACAGCGACCGTCATCCCAGTTGACCCGCACTCGAAGGAATCACCATGTACGACACCTACCAGCAGGCCCTCGGGACGTCCTACGTCCTCGACCAGCTGACCGTCAGCCTTCGCGCCGCCAAGGCGGCCGAGCACAAGCAGGCCCTGCGCGAGCAGAAGCTCGAGCGCAAGGCCCAGCGCCACCAGCGTCGCGCCGTCCGGCGCGGCCAGGAGTCCTACACCACCGCCGTCTGAGGCGTGGTGTTCCGACAAGGAATGAGGTCCGTACGCCAGCGGACCGCACCTCATCGACGTCCCCGGCAGCTCACGAAGCTGCCGGGGGCGTCGTGCGTCTGGGTCGGTCTGATCACTCAGCGATCAGGTAACGGTCCTGCAGCTCCCCGAGGTGCACCAGGAGGGTGGACAGCGGGGCGACCTCCTCCAGCGACAGCTCAGCGCTGAGGGCGAGGACGTGGTCGATCACCCACCCGTGGCGGAGGACCGTGGAGATCGCCACCGACCTCTCGACCTCGGCGATCGAGATCGCTGACCCGGCCTGGCCGAGCGCCTCGGCGTACGTCGACACCAGTCGCTCCCACTGCTCCGGCAACGTGTCGCGCAGGGTAGTGGCCTGGTCGAGGAGCAGCACGCCGACGTCGTGCCCGACCGGGCCGAGGCCCACCGTCGCCCAGTCGATGATGACGATGTCGTCGGCGACCCGACCGACGTTCATGTGGTGGAAGTCGTAGTGGGTGAGGAGCTGCGGCAGGTCGTCCAGCCGCCGCCCGATCGTGGCCGGGTCGGTCACCCGACGTCGTACGTCATCGCGCACCGACGGGGGGATGCCCGCCTCGAACAGCCGGGACCAGCGGACATCCCCGAGCGTGCGGTCGTTGTCGAGACCTCGGCGCCGCACGTGGACCGGGATCCAACCGTGCGACAGCCACGGACGGTCGACACCACGATGGTGGACCTGCCACCTGGCCAGCGCCGCCACCAGGCGCCGGTACTCCTCTCTCGCCAGCGGGAGATCAGCGACATCCTCGAGCCACAGGTCACGTACCTCGTCGTGATCGTCGATCGCCAGGCAGCGGGCGGTCCGGCATCCGTCGGTCCAGCCGGCGACAGCGAGATCGCTCCGATAGAAGACGGCCTCGCGCCCCCACCACTGCGGATCCGCGGCGTCGAGCGCCCCGGCCCAGACCGGATCCCCACCCAGATGAGCCGGTCCGGTCCGCTTCACCACTGTCGAGGCGGTCGTGTTCCCCGGTTGGGACACCCGCCACATGCCCCCGTTCGGGAACGGTCCGTCGGAACCGAGCCGATCGGCCTGCCAGGGTGACCCGTCACCGCCGAGAGCTCGGACGACGGGCGCCGGCGGCACCGAGCGCAGCGGACCAAAGCGGGCCCGGGCTTCCACAGACATCTCTCCAGCCTCGCACTCCCGTCCGGGCACGACGCGGCAAAGGGCCCGAGAGTCGCTCGTGCGCCGGCGCGTCGAATCGTCACCGCCGCGCCGGCGCGTCGAATCGTCCCCGCCTGGCGCCCGACGGCCGCGACACGCCGCTCGAGCTCCCGCTCGGGGAGAGTTCTCCGCACTCTCGGCCGACAGCTACTCCGGATCCCGCCAGGAGTGCTGCGGGACCCAGCCGATCACCTCGGCGGCGCGGTCGATGGCGAAAGCCCCCTGGGTGGGACCGAGCGGAGCTCTGACCTCGATCTCCGGGGCGTGCTCGGCCAGCAGGTCGGTGATCGGCGTCTCCACGATGCTGTCGGCCGCGACGATGTTCATCGGCACGAACCCGTACGGCCGGTCCACCGCCGCCTCGATCGCCAACCGGCAGGCCGACGCCGCGTCGCGCAGATCGACGTACCCCCAGGTGCTGCGCAGCTCGTCGGCCCAGTCCCGCGGCTCCTGGCGCTGTCGAGCGATCCCGGCCAGCTGCTGGTCGCGGGTCGCGATCCAGTGGAACCGCAGCGCGGCCACCGACATCGAGAACCGCCGGGCCATCACGGCGGCGGTGCGCTCGTCGACCTCCTTGGACAGCCCGTACGGGTCGAAGTTGATCATCGGGTGGTGCTCGTCGATCGGCACGTACCGGACCCTGGTCGGGTGCGGGGACCAGGCCGTCCCGTACGCCGAGCCGCTGGACGCGATCGCGGCGCGCCGGATGCCGACCGAGCCGGCCGCCTCCAGCGCGGCGAAGGTGGCCTGGGTGTTGTTGGTGAACACCACCTCGGGCGGATGGCCCACCGGCGCCGGGATCGCGGCCAAGTGAACCAGAGCCTCGCAGCCGTCCAGCCAGCCGGCGATCGCGTCGACCGACCGTCCGTCCCAGGCGCGGGTGGTGACGGCCTCGTCCGTGCCAGCGGTCCGGTCGATCCCGACCACGTCGTAGGAGTGGGCGAGCAGGTCCTCGACCACGGCCCGCCCCAGGTGGCCGGAGGACCCGGTGACCGCGATCCGCCCCGTCATCGCTGGCGGCGTCCGACTCGAGTGCCGGTCATTTCCGCCGGGCGGTGCCGAAGATGCCGCGGACGATGTCGCGAGCGATCCCCGAGCGCAGCACCTTGCCGACCACGTCGGTGGTGGCCTTGCGGGTGCGGGCAGCCTCCCGGGCCTCGGCCGAGGCCCGGCGCTCGGCCTCCGCCCGTTCCTTGACGGCGCGACGCTCGGCCTCGGCGCGCTCCTTCGCGGCCTGCTTCTCGGCGGCGATCCGGTCCTTCTCGGCCTGGGTGGCCGCGGCTGCCTGCTGCTTGGCGTACTCGGCCTGCTGTCTGGCCGCCTCCTGGGCCATCCGCTCCTGCTCGGCGGCCTGCGCGCCCACCTCCAGCTTGCGGGTGAGCATCTCGTACGCGGAGTCGCGATCGATCTCCTGGCCGTACTTCGTCATCATCGCCGACTGCGCGATCCCGGGCCGCAGGGACTCGGCCGGGATCGCTGCCATCAGCGACTGCGGCGCCAGCATCCGGGTCCAGGCCACCGGGGTCGGCGCCCCGTCCGGGTCCATCACGGTGACGATCGCCTCACCGATACCGAGCGACTGCAGGGCCTCCGCCAGATCGTAGTGCGACTTCGGGAACGTGGCCACGGTCTGCTTGAGCGCCTTGGCGTCGTTCGGCGTGTGCGCGCGCAGCTGGTGCTGGACGCGCGACCCGAGCTGGGCGAGCACGTCGTCCGGCACGTCCTTGGGGGTCTGGGTGACGAAGAAGATGCCCACGCCCTTCGACCGGATCAGCCGTACGGTCTGGGTGATCGCCTGCAGGAAGGCCGGCGACGCGCCGTTGAACAACAGGTGCGCCTCGTCGAAGAAGAAGACGAGCTTGGGCTTGTCCACATCGCCGACCTCGGGCAGATCGGTGAACAGATCGGCCAGCAGCCACATCAAGAAGGTGGAGAACAGCGCCGGTTGGCTGGCCAGATTCGGCAGCTCGAGCAGCGAGACCACGCCCTTGCCGTCGGCGGTGACGCGCATCAGGTCGGCCGTGTCGTACTCCGGCTCGCCGAAGAATTCCTCGGCCCCCTGGTCGGCGAAGGTGATCAGGCTGCGCAGGATCACCCCCACGGTGGTGCTGCTCAGACCACCGATCCCCTTCAGCTCCTCCTTGCCCTCGTCACTGGTCAGGTGGGTGAGCACGGAACGCAGGTCGGCGAGGTCGAGCAGCGGCAGGCCGACCGTGTCGGCGTAGTGGAAGATCAGGCCCAGCGAGGACTCCTGGGTCTTGTTCAGACCGAGCACCTTGGACAGCAGGATCGGGCCGAACGAGGTGACGGTCGCGCGCAGCGGCACGCCGACGTCGCCGCCACCCAGGGAGTAGAACTCGACCGGGCAGCCCTGCGGCTGCCAGTCCTGACCGATCTTCTTGGTGCGAGCCAACAGCTTCTCGTTCCCGTCGCCGGGAGCGGCGATCCCCGAGAGGTCGCCCTTGATGTCGGCGGCGAAGACCGGCACCCCGGCCAGCGAGATCGCCTCGGCCAGCACCTGCAGCGTCTTGGTCTTGCCGGTACCGGTGGCCCCGGCGACGAGGCCGTGTCGGTTCAGCATGGAGAGGGGGATCCGTACCCGTGCTGCAGGGACCGGGGCATCGTTCTCCATCAGGACGCCCAGATCGATGGCCGGCTCGTCGAAGGTGTAGCCCGCCTGGATGGCGGCCACCTCCGGTGGCAGCTCCGTGTCCGGGGCAGGCGCTGACTCGGTCATGGGC
The DNA here is from genome assembly GCA_963696135.1 of uncultured Actinomycetota bacterium. Lineage (GTDB taxonomy): Bacteria > Actinomycetota > Actinomycetes > Propionibacteriales > Propionibacteriaceae > Microlunatus. Next base: position 104,604 of record CAVOJH010000020.1, on the reverse strand, counting down.
GAAGCCTCTCGGGAGTGCAGGAGCGCGGAGCGCGACCGTCGAACTGAGTCATGGCCGAATCGTAACGATGTCGTGAGCAGGGACCCCGGACCAGGTGATCTAGGGTTGGGCCGTGATCTTCAAGCGCGTCGGCGATGTGCGCCCCTACCCGGACCACGGGTACGTACAGAAGCAGTGGGCAGCCATCGCACCCCACCAGGTGCGCCTGGATCAGCTGGTGACGACCAAGCGAACCCTCGACCTGGAGGCTCTGCTCGAAGAGGACTCCACGTTCTACGGTGACCTGTTCGCCCATGTGGTCTCCTGGCGCGGTGAGCTCTACCTGGAGGACGGTCTCCACCGGGCCCTGCGCGCCGCCCTCCAGCAGCGTCAGACCATGCACGCCCGGGTTCTCGACCTGAAGTAATTCCAGGTCCCAGTACTCTCGAGCATCCGGGTGGGTGACAGAAGGGAATCAGTCAGTGATCGGTCGAGTGTTCCGGATCGTCCGGACACCCCTGACGCTGCTGATCCTGCTCGGGGTCCTGTGCTACGGCGCGTGGTGGGGCTGGAACAACGTCATCGCCAAGGTGCCGGAACTGCCGCCCGAGCCGTGCGTCCAGCAGACCCTGCCGAACAACCAGCTCAGATCCACCCAGGTGACGGTCAACGTCTACAACGGCGGCGATCGCCGCGGGCTGGCCGGCGACGTCGGCCGGGCGCTGCGCGACAAGGGCTTCCGGGTGCAACGGACGTCGAACACCGGCGAGAACATCAAGCAGACCGTGATCGTCGGGGCGAACGCCAAGAACCCCGAGGTCGTCCTGGTCAAGGCCTTCTTCAAGGATGCGACGGTCCGCGTCGACAAACGCACCGACGGCACCGTCGACGTGCTGGTCGGCGACAAGTACGGCGGCTTCAACAAGAAGGCCCCGACCGCGATCGTGGTGAAGTCCGCGACCGCCTGCCTGCCGTCCAGCCAGACGGCCAGCCCGGCCCTGGGGAACTAGCGAGCCGTCCGCCATGCGTGCGTGACCCGCGCGTACCCCAGCCGCCGGACGTGACTCCCCGGCGGCAAACGGCCCCCACCCGCGCGTACCCACCCGCCGGACCTGACTCCCGAGCCACGAACGGCGCCCCGCACAACGCCCGACGGCTCTCACCCGCCGGCGAATCCCTCGCAGAGCTCAGTCGGTCGGGTCCGGGGCGCTCCGTCGCCAGCTGGCCAGGCGGCCCTCTCGACTGAGCAGGGCCAGTCGCCGCTCCGTACGCTCGCGTTCCGAGGTCGGGGTGACGATCAGCAGCTCGTCGCCGACCTTCAGCCGCTCCTGGCCCGACGGTGCGAACGGGGTCTGGTTGCGGATCACCAGGGTGACCACGGTGTCCCGGGGAAGGCGGAGCTCGCTGATCTCGACGCCGGCGATCCGGGATCCCTCCGGCACCCGCACCTGCAGCATGTCGGCCGAGATCTTGTCCAGGGGTGCAACTTCGACCTCGACCTCACGGGCCCGTTCCAGATCCACCAGCCCGAGCTTGCGGGCCAGGAACGGCAGGGTCGGCGCCTGCAGGCAGGTGAAGATGATGACGAAGATGAGCACCACGTCGAACAGGTACTCCGCGTTCGGCACCCCCATCGACAGCGGCACGGTGGCCATGATGATCGGCACGGCTCCCCGCAGACCGGCCCAGGACAGGAACACCTGCTCCTTGATCGGCATCCGGAACGCGGTCGCGGACAGCAGCACCGACGCCGGCCGGGCCACGAGCGTGAGGAACAGACCGGCCGCCAGGGCGATCAGCACCTCACGGAAGTTCAGCCGCTCGGGCACGGCCAGCAGACCCAGCATCACGAACAGCCCGATCTGGGCGATCCAGCCGGTGCCCTCCACGAACGACCGGGTGGCCCCGCGGTGCGGCAGCTGGGCGTTGCCGAGCATCAGCGCACAGGCGTACACGGCGGCGAACCCGCTGGTGTGCAGCTCAGCCGTCACGCCGTACGTGAAGACGATCCAGACCATGGTGGCCAGTGGGTAGAGCCCGGAGGCGGGCAGGGCGACGCGGCGCAGCACCTGCACCCCGACCCAGCCCAGCAGGACCCCGAGACCCAGGCCGGCGGCCAGCTCCAGCAGCACCAGGCCACCGAGCAGCACCGGGCCGTACTCGCTGTGTCCGGTCAAGGCGGCCGCGGAGGCCAACGAGACCAGCAGCACCGTCGGGGCGTCGTTCAGACCGGATTCCGCCTCCAGCACGCCGCGGAGTCGCTGCGGCAACGGCACGTTGCGCAGCACCGAGAACACCGCGGCCGCGTCGGTCGGCGAGAAGACCGCACCCAGCAGGATCGCGATCCACCAGTCCAGGCCCAGGACGAAGTGACCGAAGACGGCCATCAGCGCCACACTGACCCCGATGCCGAGGGTGGCCAGCACCGTGGCCAACCCGATGCTCGGCCGGATGTCGGACCACTTCGTGGTCAGACCGCCCTCCGCCAGGATGATCACCAGGGCCCCGAAGCCGAGGGCGTGGGCCAGCTCCGGGTTGTCGAAGTTGACCCGGGTCTGACCCAGCAGCATGCCGACGCCCAGGAAGAGCAGCAGAGCCGGCAGACCGAAGCGGGTGCCGAGTCGGGCCGACAGGATCGCCACGATGACGACCACGGAGCCGACGAGCAGGATGAGGTCGAGATCGATCATCCTCATCCGTCCCCCTCCCCGGTCGAAACCTGCACGTAACAGGGCCCCCGATACGAAGCGACCCCGTCCTCACCGAGATCGAAGACGGGGCTGCTTGTGGCGGTGGCGGCGGGATTTGAACCCGCGGAGGGTTGCCCCTCACGCGCTTTCGAGGCGCGCTCTTTCGGCCGCTCAGACACGCCACCGCGGAGGACAATACCGAACCCGGACGCCTCGGACGAAATCCGTTCCGGCCAGGCGGCGACCTCGGCGGCCGCCGGGTCACCGCCCGAAGAACCCGCGCAGGGCCGCGCCGCACTCGGCCTCGAGGATCCCGCCGCGGACGTCGATCCGGTGGTTCAGGCGGGGGTCGCGGACGACGTCGAACAGTGAGGCGACGGCACCGGCCTTCGGGTCGTACGCGCCGAACACCAGTCGATCGATCCGCGCCAGCACCAGGGCACCGGCGCACATCGTGCAGGGCTCCAGGGTGACCACCAGGGTGTGGCCGTCGAGCCGCCACTCCTGGTGCCGCTCGGCGGCCCGTCGCAGTGCCAGCACCTCCGCGTGGGCGGTCGGATCCCCGGTCAGCTCCCGCTCGTTGGCGGCGACCGCGACCACCACCCCGGCGGGATCCAGCACCACGGCCCCGACGGGTACGTCCGGACGGTCCACCCGTACGCCGGCCGCGGCACCCTCGGCGAGGGCGAGCCGCATCGCCTCATCCCAGCGACTGCCCATCGTGGCGACGCTCCGGCTCTGCGACGAGACCGTCAGTCCTGCAGGGCCGCCTCGGCGACCTTGCGGAACTGCGGACCGATGTTGATCTTGTCGGCGATCTCCATCAGGGCCTGGTCGGAACCCAGGTCGAGGTTGTCGATGATCGCGCCGAGGTCGAAGTCGCTCAGTCCGAGGTCGGCGAACATGGTCAGGTCGCCCACCGGCTCGGCGTCGTCGTCGGGGTCGGCCAGCTCCTCGGCCAGCAGATCGACCACGTCGCGGGCGATCGGCCAGTCCAGGGCGGCGGCCGCGTCGTTCAACACCACCTGCACGTGTCGACCGCGGACCCGCACGGCCACGAACACCTCCTCGACCAGGCTGACGAAGCCGATGGCACCGGCGTCACCCGGCAGTCGACGGAGCTGGACGATCAGCTCTTCCAGGTCGTTGGCGAGGTCGTCGTTGAGTCCGACCACGTTGACCTGACCGTCCTCGCGATACGCGGCCACCACGAAGTCGATCTCGTCGGCGAGGGCATCCTCCGGCTCGTCATCGTCGTCGTCATCGTCATCGTCGTCATCGTCGTCGTCATCATCGGAGTCGTCGTCGGCACCGTCGGTGTCGGGCGTGGAGTCCTCGTCCCCCTCGACGTCGAGGTCCTCGTCCAGTCCCGGGCGGTTGTCGACGGCATCGTCGGGTTCGAACGACTCGATCTCCTCGTCGTTGTGCTGCGACATGCCACTCCTTCACACCTCGGCCCGGATGAGCCGTGCCCATCGTGTCAGACGGCACCTAGAACCACGACTCGGATATCGACGCCGAGAGCCGCTCGGTACGGTTCGACCGTGGACCTGTGCATCGTGGATCACCCGCTCGTCGCCCACAAGCTGACGACCCTGCGGGACGAGCGGACCGACTCGCCGACCTTCCGCCGGCTGACCGAGGAGCTGGTGACGCTCCTGGCGTACGAGGCAACCAGGGGCGTCCGGGTCGCACCCGTCACGGTGCAGACCCCAGTGGGTCCCGCCGACGGCGTGAAGCTGGCACCGCCTCGGCCGCTGGTGGTCCCCATCCTGCGAGCCGGCCTGGGCATGCTCGAGGGCATGACCCGGCTGATGCCGACCGCTGAAGTGGGGTTCGTGGGCATGGTGCGCGACGAGCAGACGCTGGTCGCGTCCACGTACGCGGAACGACTGCCCGACGACCTCTCCGGGCGGCAGTGCTACGTGCTGGATCCGATGCTCGCCACCGGCGGCACCCTGGCCGAGGCCGTCCGGTTCCTGGTCCGTCGCGGAGCGGACCACATCACCTGCATCTGCCTGCTCGCCGCGCCCGAGGGGATCGACCACATCACTGCGCTGCTCGACGACCTCGAAGTGCCCTGCACCCTGGTCACCGCCGCCGTGGACGAGCGCCTCAACGAGCACGGCTACATCGTGCCGGGGCTGGGCGACGCCGGCGACCGGCTCTACGGGGTCGTCTGAGCTCTACGGGGTCGTCTGAGCTCAGTAGTAGTACGGGAAGCGGGACCAGTCCGGCGAACGTTTCTCCAGGAACGCGTCCCGGCCCTCCACCGCCTCGTCGGTCATGTACGCCAGCCGGGTGGTCTCGCCGGCGAACACCTGCTGGCCGATCAGCCCGTCGTCGATGGCGTTGAACGCGAACTTGAGCATCCGCTGCGCGGTCGGGCTCTTGCCGCAGATCTTCTCGCCCCACTCCAGCCCGACCCGTTCGAGGTCCTCGTGGTCCACGACGCGGTTGACCATCCCCATCCGGTGCGCGTCCTCGGCGTCGTACACCTCCCCGAGGAAGAAGATCTCGCGGGCGAACTTCTGCCCGACCTGCCGGGCCAGGTACGCCGAGCCGAAACCCGCGTCGAACGAGCCGACGTCGGCGTCGGTCTGCTTGAAGCGGGCGTGCTCGCGGCTGGCCAGCGTCAGGTCGCAGACCACGTGAAGGCTGTGGCCACCGCCGGCCGCCCAGCCGTTGACCAAGGCGATCACCACCTTGGGCATGAACCGGATCAACCGCTGGACCTCCAGGATGTGCAGCCTCCCCAGCGCCGCCGGGTCGACGCTCTCGGCGCTCTCCCCCTCCGCGTACTGGTAACCCGCCCGACCGCGGATCCGCTGGTCCCCGCCGCTGCAGAACGCCCAGCCACCATCCTTGAGCGAGGGCCCGTTGCCGGTCAGCAGCACGGCACCCACGTCCGAGCTCATCCGGGCGTGATCGAGAGCGCGGTAGAGCTCGTCCACGGTGTGGGGACGGAACGCGTTGCGGACCTCGGGCCGGTCGAACGCCACTCGGACGACCGGGGCGTCGACAGCCCGGTGGTAGGTGATGTCGGTGAAGTCGAAACCGGGTACGGGAGTCCAGAGCAGCGGGTCGAAGGTCACCAGGACACCGTAGTCAGCCGCGCTCGGCCCCACCTTGTGGAGCAGAAACCACCTCAGGCGTGGATAGCGGTACAGAAGTCGCGTGGCTACGGCGAACCTGCCAGACGATGTACGCCGTCAGCCCGGCCACCAGGACAAGACCGCCGAGGATCGCGCCGACCGGGGAGATCTCGTACAGGTGGGCCAGTGCAGCCAGGGTGATCAAGCCGACGGTGGCGTACAGCAGGGCCCAGATCAGACCGCCGATCACGAGGGCGGGCAGGTAGCGGCGCAGCGGCATCTTGCCGATCCCGGCGGCCAGGTTGGCCAGCGTCTGGAATCCGACGGTCAGGAAGGACAGCACGACGACAGGCGCACCCCACCGGGCGACGAGGTCCTGGGCTCGGACGAACCGGGGCGAGTCGACCAGGCGCTGGACCCGGGAGGTGCGACCGGCCCCGGACCGAGCGGCCCGGCCGAGCGCGTACGTGCCACCCGCGCGCAGCAGCACGATGACGAAGAGGGCTCCGACCGCGAGTGGGAACGGCAGCCCGCGAAAGAAGTCCACGTCAGGTCTTCGCTGGAATGGGCACGCGCCGAGTCTACGGAACCTGGTCAGGGTTGCCTGACCTGCACGGACCGGGGCAGGACGTGATTGAGGGGCGTGCTCCCAGCTCCTCGGCCCCGATCCGAGTCGCTCCCCATGGAGTACGCCCCTCAAGTCGCACGGTCCAGGGCCGAATCCTCTGGTCACCCAGAAGCTCCCCCGACACATCGGCCCGTGACTGACCGAAGTCTTTCGTCGGTCACCGAAGCCCAGCCACGGACAACAGCCGGACAATCCTGTGTAGTGCCCGGTGCACCGGGCACTAGGGTGAGCCCCACGGCGGTCCGACGAAGTGGGTGCGGGGTGAGCACGTTCGGGAGCGAGCTGCGGTGGTACCGCCAACGAGCGGGCATGTCGCAGGAAGGGCTGGCCGCGCGCGCCGGCCTGAGCCCCGAAGCGGTCTCCCTGTTGGAGCGCGGTCGACGGTCCCCCCGGATGACCACCCTCAGCCTGCTCGCCGATGCGCTCCGCCTCGCCGGCGACGAGCGCGATCGCTTCTTCGCCGCTCTGCTCCCCGCCCCCCCGGCTCCCCCGCCGCCCCGATCTCTGCCCTCCCTCGAACCGCCCACGTTCGCGGATCCGCTGCTGGGCCGCGACGGCGACCTGATCGCGATCCGGGAGCTGCTGGCTGACCACCGGCTGGTCACCCTCACCGGTCCCGGTGGTGTGGGCAAGACCCGGCTGGCGGCCGTCCTCGCCGTCGGTGCAGAGGGTTATGCCGACGGCGTCCGCTGGCTACCGGTCCCGGGAGTGTCGCGGCCGGACGACCTGGTCCCGGCGTTCGCCGCCGCTCTCGGGGTCACCGGGGACCCCGACGTCGGCGTCGCCGACATCCTCGCGGCGCTCCGATCCCGACACCAGCTGCTCGTCGTGGATGGAGCCCAGCACCTGCTCGACGCCTCCCGGGACCTCGTGCAAGCGATCGTCGCTGGCTGTCCGGACCTCGCGTTCCTGGTCACCTCGCGCCATCAGCTGCAGATTCCCGGTGAGGCGGTCGTGACCGTACGACCGCTCAACGTCCCGCCGGCCCGCGCCCGCGGCAAGGAGCTGAGCGCTTCTCCCGCCGTGCAGCTGTTCTGGGATCGGGCGGGACTGGCGGCCGGCGCGAACCCGACAGCGACCCAGAACACTGCCGTGGCCCGGATCTGCCGCCGGCTGGACGGACTGCCGCTGGCCATCGAGCTGGCCGCCGCCCGCGCCCAGGTGATGTCGGTCAAGGCCTTGGCCGACGCGCTGGACGACACCGTCGGGGCCCTGCTGGAACCGGGTGGAGAGCCCGAGGAGGGACTCGTCGATCGGGTGGTCGGCTGGAGCTACCGGTTGCTGACCCCGATCGAGCAGCACGTCCTCGCCCGGCTGTCGGTGTTCATCTGGTTCAGCCACGAGTCGGCGACGGCGGTCTGCGGAGATGTCTACACCCCGCTCGAGGTGCTCGACGCACTGTCCTCGTTGGCCACGAAGTCCCTGGTCAGCCGCATGTACGAGGCCGAGGAGCCGGCCCGCTTCGTGCTGCTGCGCCTCGTCCGGGAGTTCGCCCAGGCACAGCTCGAGGTCGCCGGCGAGACGGACCTGGCCCGCCGACGGCACGCCGACTACGTGACCGGGCTGACCGCGGAGGCCGCTGCCCACCTCGCCTCGGTCGAGCAGGAGCCGTGGCTGCGGATCCTCGACGCGGAGTCGGGCAACATCCGGGTGGCGGTCGACTTCCTGACCGCCACCGACCCCGAGTCCGCCCTGCGACTGGTCCGCCACCTGTGGCGCTGGTGCTATCTCCGTGGTCGCTACACCGAGGGACGGACCTGGATGCGCGGTGCTCTCGCGGCCGGTGCCGATGCTCCCGCCGAGCTGCGCGCCCCGGTGCTGGCCGGCGCCGGGATGCTCTCGTTCCTGCAGTGCGACTACGAGGTCGCCCGCGGAAAGCTGACTCAGGGTCTCGCCCTCTACGAGAGTCTCGGTGACGACGAGGGAACGGCCTACTGTCTGACCCGGCTCGGCTCGATCGCGCGAGAGCTCGGGGACTACGACACGGCCGAGACCCAGCACCGGCGGTCGCTGTCGATCGCGGAGCGGCTCGGCCGCGACCAGCTGATCGCGACCGAGCTCAACTACCTGAGCTTCGTCGCGTGGTTGCGGGGCGACCTCGACACCGCGGACGGGCTGGGCGACGCGGCCATGCACCGACTGCGGCGCGGAGGCGATCGTGAGCAGATCGCCTGGGCCCTGATCAACAGCGGGGTCACGGCCCGCTATCGCGGCGACCTGGTCGGGGCCGAGATCCTGCTGCACCAGGCGTTCGAGGTCTGCGAGCAGGTGGGATTCGCCGAGGGCATCGCGTGGACCCGCAACCAGCTGGGCGTCGTCGCCCGGCTGACCGGCCAGATCCAGACGGCCCGTGAGCTGCAGGAGGCCAGTCTGGAGGGTCACTCCCGGCTCGGCGACCGGTGGCGGATGTCGAGTGGGTACGACGAGCTGGCCGCGATCGCCGCGGCGGCCGGCGACTTCCGTACGGCTGCGGCCCAGCTCGGCGTCGCCGACCGCCTCCGGGCCGACATCAAGACACCGGTCCCGCCCGTCGAGCTGCCCGACCGCGACGCCACCGTCTCCGCCACCCGTGAGGCGCTCGGGTCGGCGTACCGGGCCGCGACCCTGGCCGGTCTGCTCGGCGAGGACTAACCCTGGTAGACAGACCTGTATGCCTGAGCCTGATGACCGCCCACCGCGGTCCGCGGACACGGACTGGACCCGGTACGCGATCTTCTGGGGCGTGTTCCCCCTCGGTTTCACCGGCGGGGAGGACGTGCTGGACGATCCGGAGCAACCGCCGGAGCACCGGCTGCGACGGCTGACCGGCTGGCTGGACCACCTCGTCGTGCTCGGTTGCAACGGCCTGCTGCTCAATCCGCTGTTCGCGTCGATGAGCCACGGCTACGACACCCTCGACTACTTCCGGATCGATCCCCGGGTCGGCGACCTCGACGACTTCGACGCCCTCGTGGCGGCCTGCCACGAGCGAGGCATCCGGGTGGTGCTGGACGGGGTGTTCAACCACGTCGGTCGCGGCTACCCGGGGCTGGACGAGGTGCTGGCGCGCGGTGCGGACGCCCCGGCCGCGCACCTGTTCAAGCTGCACACCGAGGACGGCGCGGTCACCCCTGAGGTGTTCGAGGGCGAGCAGCAGCTGGTCGAGCTGAACCACGCCGACGAGGGAGTCCAGCAGCTGGTGCGGGACGTGATGACGTACTGGCTGGAGCGTGGGGTCGACGGCTGGCGGCTGGACGCGGCGTACGCCGTACCCGCCGAGTTCTGGAGCAGCGTGATCCCGGCCGTGCGGGAGCGGTTCGCCGATGCCTGGTTCCTGGGCGAGATGATCCACGGCGACTACGCCGAGTACGCCGCGACCGCGGGCCTGGACAGCATCACCCAGTACGAGCTGTGGCAGGCGATGTGGTCCTCGATCGAGAACCAGAACTTCTACGAGCTCGAGCACACCCTCGGTCGGCACGCGGAGCTCAGCGAGCGGATCGTGCCGTTCACCTTCCTGGACAACCACGACACCTCCCGGGTGGCCAGCCAGATCGGCGACCGGCGGCACTGGGGGCACGCGATCGCCCTGCTGCTGTTCCTGCCCGGGATCCCCTGCCTCTACTACGGCGACGAGCTGGGCTTGGTCGGGGTGAAGGAGCGGCGGCTGGGCGGCGACGACGCGATCCGGCCGACGATGCCGGAGCGGCCGGACCAGGTCGAGGGGACCAACACCGGGGTGCTGGAGCTGTACCGCCGGCTGATCGCGTTCCGTCGCCGGACCCCCTGGCTGACCGACGCGCGGATCGTGACCAGCGACGTCAGCAACACCTACGTGCAGATCACGGCGACGGCCCGGGACAGCGAAGGCGAACCGCCGCTCACCCTGGTGCTGAACCTGGCCGACCGGGCGGCCGGGATCCCCGAGGGGGCTGAGGTGATCGAGACCAGCCACCCCGACCAACCGCACCACGTGGCCGCGCACGGCTGGGCCATCGCCCGGAGCTGATGCGGCGGCCGGGACCGGCAGACTCCTACCCGGACCCTGTGAGCCGGAGCCGGAGTCAGACCGTCGCGTACGGCCAGGAGATCGTCAGCCGCAAGGGCTCGGGGTCCCGGGGCGCGTTGTGCCAGATCTCCCGCGGCGGTCCGACCGGCGTACGGCCGCTCTCGGTGATCCAGCTGTGGACCTCGTCGTACAGCGCGAGGATCTCGGGAAAGTCGGTCTCGCGACCCTCGGCGTGCCGCTCGGCGACGTGGCCCCCGGCCAGCCGGTAGCTCCGCACGTCGCCCTCGGACGGGACGGCGTCGACCGCCAGCAGCCCGTCGACCGGGACGGCGATCTCCAGCGGTCCGTCGGACTCCTCGGTGACGGGGGCGTGGAAGATGCCGAACGCATCCCCGGTGACGGTCAAGCCGGCGCCCCGGGCGATCTCCCGCAGCCGGACGGCCTCCCCGCTGATCACCTCGTCCATCTCGTCGGGGCGCATCCGACGCAGCACGCTCAGGACGGCTCGGTCGCTCTCGACACGTGTGGACAGATCGGTCATGGTGGACTCCCCTTCGAGGTGGTGGCGCGCTCGGGCGAGCACGGCCAGATTGACCTCGGCCCGCTGTCGGGCGGCATCGACCGCCCGCTCCAGCAGCACCGGACGCTCGTGCGCCGGGGCACCGACGATGTCGGCGATCTCCTCCAGCGACAGCTGAGCCGACCGCAGCAGCACGATCAGCCAACCGGTGCGGACCTGATCGTCCGCGTAGTACCGGTAGCCGTTCGCCGGATCGACGAACCGTGGCGGCAGCAGCCCGCGGTCGGCGTAGATCCGCAGCGCCTTGGCCGACAGCAGCGTCGCCTCGGCGAACCGGCCGGCTGTCATCAGCGGCCGGTCACCGGGCGGGCGGGTCGAGGTCATGCCTCCACTCTGGGCCTCGCCCCAGGGGCGAGGTCAAGAACTCCGGGAGATTCCGCTCTGCGTCAGAGCTCGACCGTCTTGTTGGTGGCGACGTCCGGCTGCTCGCCGGTGATGATCGCCTTCGCGTACTTGATCAGGGCCACCGGCTTGGGGCTGTCCATGGTCCAGTACTCGGCGGAGTCGGCGTGCACTTTGAGCAGGGCCACGCTCGGGTCCTCCCGGCCCTGCTCGAACCACGCCTCCGCGTACCGGTTCCAGAGCTCGTCGATCAACGCCTGGTCGCGGCTGACCGAGGCCGTGCCGGCGATGGACAGGTAGTCGTCGCCGGACTGCAGGCTGACGTTGACGTGGGAGTCCGCCGCCACCTGGGCGGTCTTGGCGGACGGCGCCATGGTGAAGAAGTACAGGTCACCGTCGAAGTCGCGCTCCAGCACGGCGAGCGGCCGGCTGAGCAGTCGGCCGTCGGAGCCGCTGGTGGTGACGAAGGCGAAGCGAGCCTTGGCGATGAGCTCGCCGACCCGCTCGAACTCAGTGGTGGTGTCAGTCATGTCCTCGACAGTACGCGCTGAATGTTTACGTCGTAAGCGTGACCGAGGCGGGATTCGGCGGTCACTCCAGGCCCAGGCTCGTCAGCGACGCGTGCAGCGTGCTGGCCGATCGATCGAGCCAGCGGGCCTCCTGCTCGTCCATCGGGGTGGACAGCACCCGTTCGATGCCGTTCGCCCCCACGATGCTGGGCACGCTGAGCGCGATCCCGTCGACCCCGCGGTAGTCGTGCAGGAGCGTGCTCACCGGCAGCACCGCGTGCTCGTCGCGCAGCACGGCCTCGACGATCCGGGCGCCACTCAGCCCGATCGCGTAGTTGGTCGCACCCTTGCCGGCGATGATCTTGTACGCCGCATGCACCACGTCGTCGTGGATGGTGGCGCGGACGTCTCCGGAGAAGAGCCGGCCGCCGTCGCTGTCGGTCCACTCCCGCAGCGGCACGGTGCCGATCTTGGCCTGCGACCACAGCGGGAACTCGGTGTCGCCGTGCTCGCCCAGCATCATCGCGTGGACACTCTGCTGCGAGACCCCGGCCCGCTCACCGATCAACCAGCGCAGGCGGGCCGAGTCCAGCACGCACCCGGAGCCGAACAACCGACCGTCGGGGAGACCGGCGATCTGGGCGGCGGCCACGGTCAGCACGTCGACGGGGTTGCTGACCAAGATGTAGACGGCATCCGGCGCGTGCTCCAGCAACCGTGGCATCAGGCTCTCCAGGATCGCGACGTTGGTGCCGGCCAGCTCCAGCCTGGTCTGACCCGGCTTCTGCTTGGCCCCGGCGGTGATCATCACCACGGACGCCCCGGCCACGCAGGAGATGTCGCCGCCGCCGGACACCTTCGAGGTGCCGGTGAACTGGGTCCCGTGGGCCAGGTCGAGCACCTCGGCCTCGGTCTTCGCGGCGTCGATGTCGTACAGGATCACTTCGGAGGCGGAGCGGCGGATCAGGGCCGCGTACGCGAGGGAGGTGCCGACGCTGCCGGCGCCGATCACCGCCAGCCGGGAGATGAGGCTCATGGGCAGATCATTCCGGACGGTCCTCGGGCACCTGACGCCGACCGCATGCCGGTGCCGACCGAACGCCACCTCGCGGCGCCTCACTAGACTGCGAGGCGCAGGACGACAACGAGGAGAGCGCACGATGAAGCTGAAGACTCTGGTAGTGGCCGCCGGCGCGGCCGCAGTGGGCTACGTGCTCGGCACCAAGGCCGGGCGGGCGCAGTTCGAGCAGCTCAAGGCCAAGGCCGACGAGTTCGCCCACGACCCGCGGGTCCGTTCCGGTGTGTCCTCCATCGCCGGTGAGGTGAAGAACCACGCCGACAAGCTGCCCGATCCGGTGGCCGGTGCCGTGCGCGCCGCCGCCGACGCCGTGCAGTCGGCCACGACCGACGAGCCGCAGGTCGGTCAGGGCTCCGCCGGCGTCTGAGCCTGGTCGGCCACGGCCGGCACCGGGGCGCGCGTTTTCCGACCACGGTCGGCTTCCGCCTCGGCCCGGCCAGGACCGCGCGTGCGTTTTCCGACCACGGTCGGCTTCCGCCCCGTAGCGGGCAGCCGGGCGTGCGTTTTCCGACCACGGTCGGCTTCCGCCCAACCCGGCCGGCCGGCCAGCACCTGATCACCAGGCGGCGGTGCGCCCCGCCCCGGTGATCTTGACGATCGCCTCACCCGCTTCGTCACTGGCCGCCAGGTCGATCTCGGCGGTGATCGAGTAGTCGTGGTCGCCGTCGGGGTCGTCGAGGATCTGCCGTACCTGCCAGGTGGTGGACAGCCGGTCGATGATCAACAGCGCCGGTCCGCGCGCGTTCGCGCCGACCTGGACGCTGCCGTGCTCGACGAAGTAGTCCTCCATCGCACGAGCCCAGTCATCGGCTCCCCAGCCGCCGTCCCCATCGAGCTCACCGAGCTCCCACCACCGACGGCGGGCGATGAGCTCGACGCGGCGGAACAGCGCGTTGCGCACCAGCACGGTGAAGGCCCGGACGTTGCTGGTGACGGCGGGCGGCCGACGATCGGCCTCGGCCACCAGCTCCGCCTCGGGATCGGGATTGCGAAGCTTCTCCCACTCGTCGAGCAAGCTGGAGTCGGTCTGCCGGACCAGCTCACCGAGCCAGGCGATCAGATCCTCCAGACCTTCGGTCCGCTTCGTCTCCGGCACCGTCTGCCGCAGCGCCTTGTAGGCATCCGCCAGGTAGCGCAGCACCAGACCCTCGGCTCGGGCGAGTCCGTAGAAGGCCACGTACTCGGTGAAGGTCATCGAGCGCTCGAACAGATCCCGCGCCACCGACTTCGGTTCCAGCGCGTGGTCGAGCACCCACGGATGGCTCTTCGCGTACGCCTGGTAGCCAACCTCCAGCAGATCCTGCAGCGGTTTCGCGTACGTGACCTCCTCGAGCAGCTCCATCCGCTCCTCGTACTCCAGGCCCTCCCGCTTCATCGCCTCGACCGCCTCGCCGCGGGCCATCTTCCGCTGCGCGGACAGCACCGGGCGCGGGTTCTCCAGGATCGACTCGATCACCGACAACGCGTCCAGCGGGTACTCCGGCGATTCGACGTCGAGCAGGTCGACGGCGGCGAGGGCGAACGGCGACAGCGGCTGGTTCAAGGCGAAGTCGGCCTGCAGGTCCACCGTCAGCCGAGCGAGCCGACCATGATCATCGGGCTGGTCCAGCCGCTCGACCACCCCGGTGTCGGAGAGCCCGCGATAGATCCGCAGCGCATCGTGCACGTGCTTGCGCTTGCGTCGCGGAGATTCGTCGTTGTCGGTGAGCAGCTCTCTCATCGCCGTCCAGCAGTTCCCCGGCCGGGAGATGACGTTGATGATCATGGCGTGGGTGACCCCGAAGCTGGACTCCAGCGGCTCGGGCGGGGCACTGATCAACCGGTCGTACGTGGGCTCGCCGTAGCCGACGGTGCCCTCCGGCGGCTTCTTGCGGACGACCTTGCGGCGCTTCTTCGGGTCGTCGCCGGCCTTGGCCAGAGCCTTGAGGTTGGCCACGACGTGATCGGGCGCCTGCACCAGGACCGTGCCGGTCGAGTCGTACCCGGCCCGGCCGGCCCGACCGGCGATCTGGTGGAACTCCCGCGCGCTGAGCAGGCGGGGCTTCACCCCGTCGTACTTGCTGAGGGCAGTGAACAGGACCGTACGGATCGGCACGTTGATCCCCACCCCGAGGGTGTCGGTGCCACAGATGATCTTGAGCAGCCCGGCCTGGGCGAGCAGCTCGACCAACCGGCGGTACTTCGGCAGCATCCCGGCGTGGTGCACCCCGATGCCGTTGCGGACCAGGCGGGACAGCACCTTGCCGAAGCCGGCGGAGAAGCGGAAGCCGCCGATCAGGTCGGCGATCTGGTCCTTCTCCTCCCGGGTGCAGACCCGCAGGCTGTTCAGGGCCTGGGCCTGCTCGATGGCCGCGGCCCGACTGAAGTGCACGACGTAGATGGGCGCCTGATGGGTGGCGAGCCGCTCCTCGATGGTCTCGTGCACCGGGGTGGTCACCCACTCGTAGTGCAGCGGCACCGGGCGCTCGGCGGAGGCGATCACAGCGGTCGGGCGCCCGGTCCGGCGGGTCAGGTCCTGCTCGAACCGGGTGACGTCGCCCAGGGTCGCCGACATCAGCAGGAACTGGGCATCCCGCAGCTCGAGCAGCGGCACCTGCCAGGCCCAGCCGCGGTCCGGGTCGGCGTAGAAGTGGAACTCGTCCATCACCACGCTGGCGATCCCCTGGCCCGGGCCCTGCCGAAGAGCGACGTTGGCCAGCACCTCGGCGGTGCAGCAGATGATGTCGGCATCGGGGTTGACCGAGGCGTCGCCGGTCATCATGCCGACCCGTTCCGGTCCGAAGATCTCGGTGGCGGTGAAGAACTTCTCACTGACCAGGGCCTTGATCGGGGCGGTGTAGAAGGTCCGACCACCCTGGGCGGCGGTGGCGTACTCCAGTCCGGTGGCCACCAGGCTCTTGCCCGACCCCGTCGGCGTCGCCAAGATCACGTTGCTGCCGGTGACCAGCTCGAGCAGGGCATCGGCCTGCGCCGGGTACGGGGTCAGCCCGCGCCCCTCCGCCCACCCGGTGAACGCCTCGTACAGAGCATCGGGTTCGGGCGCGACGGCAGCGGGATCCAGGAGCGACATGATCTCTCGATCGTCCCGTGGAACCGGTGGGGACACAAACGCCCCATCCCGATCGCCCGCCCCGACTGCGCGGTGGATATATCCCCCGCGGAGTCGGGAAGGGGATCAGGGGCTTGGGGCCGGGCGGCAATACTCGGGCCATGAGACGGTCGATCGCCCTGGTCGTGACCACCGGTTTGCTGGCGCTGGTCGCCGGCTGCACCGAGGACCGGTCGGCGACCACCGGGAGTGCGCCGTCGGGCACGGTCAGCACCGCCGCCTCACCACCGAGCGGCAGCCCCGCCAGTCCGAGTGCCACCGCGCCGACCTCACCGACCGCCCGTCCGACGACTGCCACCCCGACGCCGAGTCCCACGCCGAGCAAGAAGCCCGATCCCATCTCGGTGCAGGCGCTGATCGAGAAGGACTACAACGGGGGCAAGCTGAAGCTCGGTCGGGTCATCAACCGCACCGACGACTACACGAGCCGGATCGTCACCTACCGCAGCGAGAAGCTCACGGTCTCCGGCGTGATGCTGGTGCCCGACGGCAAGGGCCCGTTCCCGGTGCTGGTCCTCAACCACGGCTACATCAACCCGGACACCTACTTCCCCGGTCAGGGGATGCCGCGCGAGCACGACTACCTGGCGCGCCAGGGGTACGTCGTCTTCCACACCGACTACCGCGGGCACGCCTCCGGCGACGACGACCCCGATGTCGACTACGAGCTGCGGCTGCCGTACGCGGTGGACACGATCAACGCCGTCTACGCGGTGAAGCGTTCGACGCTGGACTTCCTGGACGGCGACAGGGTCGGCTGGCTGGGGCGGTCGATGGGCGGCAACGTCACCCTGAACGCCCTCGTGGCCCAACCGAACCTGGTCGACGCCGCCGTCATCTACGCCTCGACCAGCTCCCTGGCCGCCCAGAACTGGAAGCAGTTCTACGACGCCAGCGACGACCGGCAGTCGGTCAACCGGAAGATCGACCGGACGTACGGCCTGCCGAAGGACAGCCCTGCTTTCTGGAAGGCCGCGTCACCGAAGACCTACTTCGACCGGGTGTCGGACCCGCTCCTGGTGCACCACGGCACCGCCGACGACACGTGTCCGATCACGTGGTCCGAGGACATCGTCGACACGCTCGAGGAGAAGGGCAAGGACGTCACCTTCCACCGCTACAAGGGCGCCGGTCACACCTTCGAGGGCGCGACCTGGCAGCGCTCGATCGAGCGGACCGTCGCCTTCTTCGACGAGCACGTGAACTGAGCCCTGCCCGTCCCGGTCCGGTCCGGTGAGCCGGGGCGGCCGGTCAGTCGCGTTCTTCGTTGATCACCGTGCCGGAGGACGCGTCGACCCACAGCTCCCAGTCGTCGCCGCCGGCGACCTCGACGGAGACGTCCCAGACGGTGCGTTGGTTCTCCCGGGTGAGCTCCGCGTCGGTCACGTCACCGTCCGACACCCGCTTCTCGGCGGCCTTGATCGCGTCGCTCACGGTGACGTCGGGCCGGTTCCCACGCTGGACCGAGGACAGCGACTCGGGCTGGTTGCCGGTGATCTCGCCTCCGGAGTCGATCCTCAGCTCTCGGCCGCCGTCGCCGACCCGTACGGTCGCCTCCCAGGCCGACCCGCTGTCATCGTCCTTGGACAGCTCGACGACGGTGCTGTCGGCGACCCCGGTCTCGGCCGCCTTCACCGCGCCGAGGGCGTCGAGTCCGGCGCTGGCCGACGGACGCTTCGACGTCGCGGCCTCGGTGGGAGACTCCGAGGGAACCGGCTCGGCAGAGCTCGGAGGAGCCGCCGTGGGCGGGGCGATCGAGATGTCCGTCGGGGCCGGCGTACTCGACTGATCGTCGCTGCCACAAGCGGCCAGCGGCAGGACGAGAGCGGCCAGGCCGACGACCAGACCGGCCGTTCGACGGGGCGGGCCGAGCGCCGCGGAGACGAGTGACACGGAGCTCCTGGAGGGGCGGGATGGCGAGTGAGGACACCCTACCCAGCCGACTCCAGCGGTCAGGATGCTCAGCCGCGGCCCACGTACGGCATGGCCGTAGCCATCACCGTCATGGTCAGCACGTTCGCCTCCGGGGGCAGGCTCGCCATGTAGACGACAGCCCGGGCCACGTCGTCGGCGTCCATCCGGGGCTCGACCCCGGTCGAGAAGTCGGCCTGCAGGATGCCCGCGGCCATGTCCTTGGTCAGGTCGGTCGCGGCGTTGCCGATGTCGATCTGACCGCAGGCGATCCCGTACCGACGACCGTCCAGCGCGGTCGACTTGGTGAGGCCCGTGATGGCGTGCTTGGTGGCCGTGTACGCCACCGACAGCGGCCGGGGGACGTGCGCGGAGATGGACCCGTTGTTGATGATCCGACCGCCCTGCGGCTCCTGCCGGCGCATCACCCGGAACGCCTCCTTCGTGCACAGGAACGCACCGGTCAGGTTGACGTCGACGACCGCCTTCCACTCCTTGATGTCGAGCTCGTCGATCTCGGTCGCCCAGGCCCCGCGACCGGCGTTGTTGAACAGCAGGTCGACGCGTCCGTACTTGTTCACCGCACGCGCGAACAGGTTGTGCACCGACGTGGGATCGGTGACGTCCGCCACGCCGCAGTCCATGCCGAGCTCCGGGTGCTCGGCGACCAGAGCCGTCAGCGGCTCGACCCGCCGACCCGCGACCACCACCGTCCAGCCCTCACGCGCCAGCGCGACCGCCGACGCAGCGCCGATACCCGAGCCGCCTCCCGTCACGATGGCGACCCGGCGCCCGTCCGCGCCAGCCTCGGGAACGCTCTGCTCTTCATCCGTCACGAGCGGAACGTTAGTGGTTGCGACCGGAAGTCCGTCACGGGTGTCCGGTGTCCTGGTGCGTGCAGTCGTCGCAGGGCGACGCTTCGCGTCGACACGCCAGGCCGACGAGGGAGGGATGCCGAGTCGCATCGCGACCGAGGAGAACGCAGCGGGGTGCGTGCCTGGGCGCCGGACACCCCGACGAACCTCCGGTCGTGACCACTGGCCCTGGTCCTCGACGCCCGCGGCGGGGCCAGGAATCGGCTCAGCCGGCCCGGAGGTCGACGGCCGAGTCCTGGACGTGCGTGTCGATCAGAGCGAGGATCTGGTCGTCGGTCAGCCCGTGGGTGTGCAGCCGCCCGAGGAAGCGACTGGCCCGGAACACGGCGTGCCACAGATCGGGCTCGGACCGCAGGACGACGACCTGATCGGCGTCGATCCGGAGCGTCTCGGTCAGCGACTTGTCGCGGTGCTGCCGCACCAGCTGCCGGAGGTCTCGGCCGCCGACCGCCCCGCTCTCGGTCGCCGCGGCCCACAGACCCGGGAACCGGTCGCGGGCGTCGACGGCGTCGCGCAGCAGCTCGACCACCTCGTCCTCGGACCTGGTCTCACCGGGCTGCTGGTCGGCGAGCAGCGGCCACTGCCGGGCGGCGCGGCGCAGCGACCGCTCTCGGTCCTCGGGTTGTCCGTCCGTCGCCGGCACTCCGTGCTCGGACGCGAAGTTGGCCGCCACGTCGAGCAGCACCGCCTCCTGATCGGGTCGGCTGCCGTCATCGCTGCCGGAGTCGCCGATGGGGTCCGTGAGCGAGAGGAGGGCTGCGTCACCGCGTCGGTACTGGTCCATGTCGGTCATCCTGATGGTGGCCTCTGACATTCGCCGGCGGGACGGCCGACGGGACGGGTCAGCGCAGGTCGACGTCGGCGACGGGGATCTCGCGGTCCGCCGGCTCCGGCTGGGCAGTGTGCCCCGGAGCCACTGCCTCGGGCTGGGCACCGTCCCCGGGCGGCGCCACCGCCTCCGTCCTGCGCAGTGTCAGGGCCAGTCCGACGGCGACCAGACCGATGCCGGCCGCCACCAGGAACGCGAGATGCAGCCCGGCGACCTCCGCGGCAATCGGGTCGGCGCCCGCCGCGGCGGCGGTCCCGGCGCGCACTGTCACGATGGTCACCAGCAGCGCGACACCGGCGGCACCGGAGACCTGCTGCAGGGTCGACAGGATGGCGCTGCCGTGCGAGTACAGATTCGGCGGCAGCGGGTTCAGCGCGGTGGTGAACGCGGGCGTGAACAGGAAAGCCAGTCCCGTCGACAGCAGCAGGTGGATGCCGAGCAGCAGCGGGACCGGTGTCGTCGGACCGACCTGGGTCAACGCCAGCATGCTCAGCACCAGCAGCGACGCACCCGTCGTGGACAACGCGCGGGGACCGTGCTTGTCGAACAGCCGACCCACCACCGGCCCCAGCAGACCCATCAGCAGACCACCGGGCAGCAGCAGCAAGCCGGTCTCGAGCGTGTTGAGGCCACGGACGTTCTGGAAGTAGATAGGCAGCAGGATGATCGCCCCGAACAGCGCGACGGCGGCGATGCAGAGCAGCGCCACACCCCGCCGGAACATCACGAGGTCGAAGGCGCGCAGATCGAGCAGTGGACCCTTGCCGGTGACGAGGGCGCGCTGCCGGAACCCGAACAGCACCAGGCAGACCACTCCGACGACCAGCGACAGGGGCGCGACCCAGGCGGACGAACCGCTGGACTCCCCGAGCCGGCTCAGCCCGAAGACGATGCCTCCGAAGCCCGGCACCGAGAGGAGCACCGACGGGACGTCGAGCGGCTGGTCGCCGTCGGCGTTCACGTTCACCAGGGTGCGCAGACCGTAGACCAGGGCCGCCAGGGAAATCGGCAGCACCAGCAGGAACAGGAACCGCCAGGGCAGGAACTGCAGGATGAGACCGGAGAGCGTCGGCCCGATCGCCGGCGCCACCGCGATGACGATGCTGACGTTGCCCATCACCACCCCGCGGCGCTGGATCGGCACCAGCGTCAGGATCGTGGTCATCAGCAGCGGCAGCATGATCGCCGTACCCGACGCCTGGACGATCCGACCGAGCAGCAGCACCCAGAAGCCCGGCGCGAGCCCGGCCAAGAGGGTGCCGGCGCTGAACAGTCCGAGCGCGGCGCCGTACACCGTACGGGTGGAGAACCGCTGCAGCAGGAAGCCGGTGGTCGGGATCACCACCGCCATGGTCAGCATGAAGGCGGTGGTCAGCCACTGGACCGTGCCGGCGGTCAGGTCCAGATCGACCATCAGCACGGGCAGGGCCACACCCATGATGGTCTCGTTGAGGATGACCACGAAGGTCGCCACCAGCAGCGTGGCGATGACCTTGCGGTCACGGCTGAGCAGCTGGGCGTCAGCGACGTCGGTCGTCGTCATGTCGGTGCTCCTGTACGTCGATCTGGTGCTGCCGGCCGGCCGGCACGGAAGTCGGTCGGGCTCGTCAGCTGTGACTGCCCGGCACGGTCGAACTCATCGACCCGGGTAACGTGGAACGCCTTCCCGGAGGCGACTCTCGCCGACTCGGGAGGATCGCCCGGAGAAGTCGCACCCCACACGATGGCAGAGACATGACCGAACAGCACCCCGATTCCTCGGCCGGCCAGAGCTCTGGCCCACCGCCGAACCAGCCGACCTTCGGCCCAACTCATCCCGGGCCCGACGCATTCCCCGAACCGGGGCCGTACGGCGTCCAGCCCTACGATCCGTACCAGCCGCCGCCGAACGCCCCTGGTCAGCGGCCCCAGCCGCTCGCCCAGCAGCAGCCGGGTCCGCCGCAGGGCTACGGTCCGCTCGGCCCGCCACCGTGGAAGGACCCGCTGCCCGAGCCCGGCACCGAGTACCACCGGTTCCTGCGGACGCCGCGGAACGCCTGGTGGAAGGGCGTGGTGGCGATCCTGGGTTTCGTGGTCGGCTACCTGATCCTCAACACCGTGCTCGGCATCGTGGCGATCGCGTTCGACGTCCTCAGCGGCCGGTCCAGCTGGGAGTCGTACAGCTCCGGCGCGGTGGAGTTCACCCCGGCGATCTTCCTGGCCACCAACATCGGCAACGCACTGTGCATCCCCCTGGCGATGCTCCTGCAGTGGTGGATCTGGGGGCAGCCGGTGCGCTGGCTGCACTCGGTCGCCGGGGCGGTCCGGTGGCGTCTGCTCGGCCGGACCGCGGCAGTCGTGGTCCCGCTCTGGCTGGTCTACATGGGCGTCTCGGCCATCGCGTTCCCGCAGTCCTCGGGCATCACCGGTCCCGGGAACTTCACCGGCGAGAGCGTGGCGCTGCTGGTCATCATGCTGGTCACCACGCCACTGCAGGCCGCCGGCGAGGAGTACGGCGCCCGCGGTCTGATCATGCGATCGGCCGGCAGCTGGGTGGCCTCGCCGGTGCCCGGGCTGATCATCGCCACCATCGTGCCGTCGTTGGTCTTCATGGCGGCCCACGGCGCCGGCGACCCCTGGCTGAACGTCTACTACTTCCTCTTCGGCGCTGCCATGTCGCTCCTGGTCTGGCGGACCGGGGGGCTCGAGGCCGCCGTCGTCGTGCACGCCGTCAACAACATGATGGCGTTCGGCATCGTCATCCTGGCCGGCCAGGAGATCAACATGGACCGCAGCGCCGGCACCGGCGGCGCCTTCATGCTGGTGCCGATGGCGGTCCTGCTGATCGTGGCCGTGGTGCTGTCCCTGCTGGCCAAGCGCTGGAAGGTCCAGCGGACCTATCAGCCGAGCGGAACCGGGTTCGGGGCCCCGTCTGTTCCTGGCAGCCCGGCTGCCGTGGCGCCCGGGATCGAGGGCAACGCGACCCACTGACCGGAGGCGGCCGAGTCCTCCGCGGCCGTGACGAAGGCCGCGGAGGCGACGGCGTCGGCGATGGTGGAGTTGTCGTACGCGAGGCCGGCGACCGCGGCGAGGAACTTCTTGGCCTCGATGGTCTTCAGGTCGTCGAAGCCCATCGAGCAGCCGGCACCCGGCTGGAAGCGGGCGAAGTCGCCGTACGAGGGGTTGGCGTTCACGGTCACGTAGCCGAGCTCGGACGCCCCGCGTCCGCTGAACACCTTCAGCTCGTTCAGTCGCTCGAAGTCCCAGGAGACCGAGCCCTCGGTGCCGTAGATCTCGATGCCGTAGCGGCAGTCCGGGCCGACCGCGACCCGGGACGACTCGATGGTGCCGACCGCGCCGGCGCCGGGACCGACGCCACCGAACCGCAGCAGTGCCGCTGCGTAGTCCTCGTTCTCGACCTCGCCCTGCTCACCCCCCTCGATGACGGCGAAGTGGGTGCCCGAACCCATCGGCAGGATGGGGCGGCGGGTGTGGACGGTCGAGGTCAGTGCGGTCACGTCGGTCACCGGACCGACCAGGTACGTGCACAGGTCGACGGCGTGGCTACCCAGGTCCCCGAGGACGCCGCTGCCGGCGTACGCACGCTGGAACCGCCAGGAGAGCGCCCCCCGCGGATCGGCGGAGTAGCCGGCGAAGAAGACGCAGCGCACGTTGGTGATCCGGCCGAGCCGACCGCCGGCGACCAGCTCACGGATGTGCTCGACGGCCGGCGCGTGCCGGTAGTTGAAGCCGACCGAGGTGACCACCCCGGCCGCCTCGGCGGCCCGCGCCACCGCCTGGGCCTCGTCGAAGCCGCGGCCGACGGGCTTCTCGATCCAGAAGTGCTTGCCCGCCTCGGCGGCGGCCACCCCCATCTCCGCGTGCAGGAAGTTGGGCGCGCAGATCGACACGACGTCGACCTCGGGGTTCGCCAGCACCTCGCGGTAGTCGGTGGTTCCCGCTGCGTAGCCCAGCACGTCGACCGCGTACTGGGCTCGGCTCGGTTCGGTGTCCGCGGCGACGACCAACCGCGGCGCGACCCCGAGCTCCGGATAGGTCAACGGGACCGCTTGGTAGGCCTTGGTGTGCAGCTTGCCCATCCACCCGACACTGATCAGGCCCACCCCGGGGCGAGTGCCACTCCGCGACTCGGTCATAAGTCGTGATGTTATGACAAAGTACGGTTCCTTGTCAGCCTCTCCCGACTCCGCGGGTGATATATCCCCCGCGCAGTGCGATCAGGGCGCCCAGAGACAACGTCGCGGGTGATGTATCACCCGCGCAGTGGGGTCATTCGGCGACCGGCTCGACCGGCTCGACCGGCTCGACCGGCTCGATCCCGTCATCCCCGAGGTCCTGGGCGTTCACCCGACCGTTGGTGTTCTTGCCTTCCAACCGGATCACGTGCAGCACCGCGTTGATCAGCGCCAGGTGGGTGAAGGCCTGCGGGAAGTTGCCCAGGTGCTGGCCGGTGTGGGCGTCGATCTCCTCGCCGTACAGGTTGAGCGGTCCGGCGAAGGACAGCAGCTTGGCGCACAGCTTGCGGGCCCGGTGGTACTCGCCGATCTCGCACAACGCCGACACCAACCAGAACGAGCAGATCGTGAACGACCCCTCCTCGCCCTTGAAGCCGTCGTCGGTCTCCTCCACCTTGTAGCGCAGCACCAGCCCGTGCACGGTCAGCTCGTCGGCGATGGCCAGCACCGTGGCCCGGATCCGCGGGTCGTCCGCCGGCAGGAACCGGAGCAGCGGGGCGAGCAGCAGCGAGGCGTCCAGGGCCTTGCTGCCGTAGTACTGGGTGAGCACACCGCGCTCGTCCACGCCGTTGGCGAGGATGTCCTCCTTGATCTCCTCCGCCGCCAGCTCCCACTCGTCGGCCTTGGCCTTCTCCCCACCGAGGCGGGCCAGCTTCGCTCCGCGGTCGGCCGCCACCCAGCACATGATCTTCGACGAGGTGAAGTGCTTGAGCTCGCCGCGGACCTCCCAGATGCCGGCATCCGGCTCCCGCCAGTGCTTCAGCGCCTCGTTCACCTGCTTGTCCAGGATGGGCCAGATCCGACCGTCGAGGTGGTCGGCCGCCTTGGCGTGCAGGTAGACCGAGTCCAGCAAGGCCCCCCACACGTCGTGCTGCTGCTGCGCGTACGCGGCGTTGCCCACCCGGACCGGACGCGAGTTCGCGTACCCGGCCAGGTGGTCCAGCTCGTACTCGGTCAGCTCCCGCTCGCCCGCGATGCCGTACATGATCTGCAGCTGGTCGTCCCGTTCGGCGACGTCGGCGATGAAGGAGAAGAAGTCCAGCGCCTCCCAGTCGAAGCCGATCGAGTAGAGCCCCCAGAGAGCGAACGTCGCGTCCCGGATCCAGGTGAAGCGGTAGTCGTAGTTGCGTCCGCCACCCGGGGTCTCCGGCAGCGACGTCGTGCCCGCCGCGGCGATCGCGCCGGTGGGGGCGTAGGTGAGCCCCTTGAGGGTGAGGGCGCTCCGCTGCAGGTAGGTCCGCCACGGATGGTCCGGGAACTTCCCGCGGGCCAGCCAGTGCTGCCAGTGGTGCGCGGTCCAGACCTGCCGGGCGTACGCGTCCGCGTAGGTCAGCGGTGGCTCCTTGCTGCCCCACGACAGGGCGACGAACCGGGTGTCGCCTTCCTTGAGCAGGGTCCGGGCGCTGGCCTGGCCGCCCTCGAAGCCCAACCGCAGATCGGTGGTCAAGGTCATGGTGAAGTCGACGCCATCGGCGGTCGCACGGCCCTGGTGGTAGCCGTGCTCGGTGTAGGACCAGGCGGCGGTGCGGCGGCCGTAGTCGAAGACCGGCTCGCAGTCCATCACCATCTGCACCTCGCCGGAGACGCAGCGGACGGTCCGCAGCAGGATGTGCTCGGCGTCGTAGTCGTTCGGCGTCCGGCGATGGGTCTTCGACCGCGTCTCCTCGTGCCGCCAGGGACCCATCAGCAACGCGTCCCGGACCACGATCCACCCGTTGGCCGTGCCCCAGCTGGTCTCGACGATCATCGTGCCCGGCAGGTAGCGGACGTCGGCGGGCACCTCCACGTCGACCGGGGACAGCCGGAACGACCCGGCGTGCGGACCGAGCATCCGCCCGAAGACGCTGCCGGAGTCGAACCGGGGCACGCACATCCAGTCGACCGAGCCGCCCGGCGCGAGCAGGGCGCAGACCTCGCCGTCGCTGAGGAACCCGTAGTCGCCGATGGGCACCGAGCGGGCCCGGTGGGAGGGACTCGCATGCTGGTGGTCGATCGCCTTGCTACTCGCCATGGGGGCAAGATTGGTCCCGTGCGATTTCGGGCGCAAGAGGCAAACTGGAACGTTCGTGTCACGATAGACGCTGCATGAGTGGCACGAGCAACCCGGGATCGTCGTCCCTGGGGGAGGACTTGATGAGCGGGAACGCAAGCTTTCGGCTGGGCAACACCTCGATCTTGTCGGTCGGCGCCGTCGAGGCGCCCATCGTCATGCCGTCGAGCGCCTTCGACGAGCGGCTGGCCGGAGCGTACGAGCGCGTGGGGCTGCTGCCCGGCATGCTGGTGAAGCTCGCCGGCGTCCGGGAACGGCGATGGTGGCCCGAGGACGTCAGCTTCGCCGACGGCGCCGCCATGGCCGGGGCCAAGGCCCTGGCGGAGGCCGGTATCCAGCCCGAGCAGGTCGGCGTCATGATCAACACGTCGGTCTCCCGGGAGCACCTCGAGCCGTCCACGGCGGTCGCGGTGCACCACCAGCTCGGTCTGCCCACGAGCTGCCTCAACTTCGATCTGGCCAACGCGTGCCTCGGTTTCGTCAACGGCATCCAGCTGGCCGGGATCATGATCGACTCCGGGCAGGCCGACTACGCCCTGATCGTCAACTCGGAAGGGTGTCGGCACACGCAGGAGGTGACGCTGGAGCGGCTGAACGACCCCGCCGCCACGGCCGCCGACATCAAGTCGCAGTTCGCCACCCTCACTCTGGGTTCCGGCGCGGCCGCCATGGTGCTCGGTCGCTCAGACGCCCACCCGGAGGGCCATCGGGTCGTCGGCGGCGTCAGCCGGGCCGGCACCGAGCACCACGACCTGTGCGTGGGTGATCTGGAGCGGATGCGGACCGACAGCAAGAAGCTGTTCGAGCACGGGATCGCACTCGCCATGGACACCTGGAACGACGCCCAGCAGGAGTTCGACTGGGCCGGGGAGATCGACTGGTTCGTCGCCCACCAGACCTCGACGGTGCATCTACGGGCGATGGCCAACGCTCTCGGGGTGGATCCGCAGCGCTTCCCGGTGACGGTGGAGACGTACGGGAACATGGGTCCGGCCGCCGTGCCGTTCACCCTGGCCAAGAGTGCCGACCGGATGCGGGCCGGCGAGCGCATCCTGCTGCTGGGCATCGGCTCGGGGTTGAACACCTCGTTCGCCGAGATCGTCTGGTGAGCTCGCGCCCCTTCGACCTGGCTGCACTGACCGCGGGCGAGCTACCCGGCCTCGACCCGACCTGGTCGCGGCGCGTCGACGTGGTCGACGCCGACGGGATCCCGCGGACCTGGCACTACCTGGAGCGACCGGCGTGGGCGGGCGGGTCGGCTGGCCAGGCGCCGGCGGAGAGTGCGTTTTCCGACCACGGACGGAAATCGCACAGCTCAGCGCCGACTGAACGCGCATTTTCCGACCACGGACGGGAAACGCCGGCCAGCCCCGTCGGCACGATGATCTGTCTGCACGGCAACCCGACCTGGTCCTACCTGTGGCGGCGGTTTCTCGCCACCGCCCCGCCCGGCTGGCGGGTCATCGCGCCCGACCAGCTCGGCATGGGCTGGTCGGAACGCCTGGATCGACCGCGCACGCTGGCCGAGCGGATCGATGACCTGGGTCGGCTGACCGAGGCGCTCGAGCTGTCTGGGCCCGTCGTCGCCGTCGCCCACGACTGGGGCGGACCGGTGCTGCTGGGTTGGGCCGAACGGCACCGCGAGCTGCTGGCCGGCGTCGTGCTCACCAACACCGGCGTCGCCCTGCCCGCCGACACCGCGCCGCCCGGTCTGATCACCCTCGCCCGGTCCGGTCCCCTGCTGGAGACGATCTGCGCACGGACGCCGGCGTTCGTCCGCGCCACCACCGCGCTGTCCCGACCGGCCCTGCCGAAGGCCGTCCGGGACGCATTCGCGAGCCCGTACGCGATCCCGGTCCGCCGGCGCGCCGTCCGTGACTTCGTCGCCGACATCCCGCTGGAGTCCGGCCACCCGAGCCGCGCCACCCTGGACGGCGTGGTCGACGGTCTAGCCGATCTCGCCGATCTGCCCGCGCTGCTGGTGTGGGGCCCGCGGGATCCGGTCTTCTCGATCCGCTACCTGCACGACCTGCGTCGCCGGCTCCCCCGAGCGGACGTCCAGCTCTACCCGCGGGCCTCGCACCTGGTGGTGGAGGACGCACCTCAGGCGGCGACGGACGTCTGGGAGTGGGTGCGGGCCTCGGTGGTCGGCGAGCGGCCGACCGCCGACGACCCCGACCCGGGACTCGCCACCCCCGACGCCGGTGACCCCGATCGACCGCTCTGGGACGGGCTGCTCGCCCGGGCGGACGACGACGAGACCGCGATCGCCGAGCTCGGGCCGAACGCCGCCGCGCCGATCAGCTTCGCCGATCTCGAACGACGGATCGCGGAGCTGGCGGTCGGGCTCGAGCGGGCCGGGGTGCGGCCGGGACAGCGGGTCGCGCTCCTCATCCGGCCCGGTATCGATCTGACGGTCGCCGTGTACGCCTGCTGGCGGGTCGGCGCGGCCATCGTGGTCGCCGACGCCGGCCTCGGTCTCCGCAACCTGGGCCGGGCCCTGCGCAGCGCCGATCCCGACCACCTGATCGCGATCCCGGCCGGACTGGTCGCGGCCGCCGCGCTCCGGGTACCCGGCGCCCGGATCCTCGCCGGCGACCTGCCGGAGCTGGTGCGCCGACGACTCCGGGTGTCCTTCTCGCTGACCGACCTCCGCAACCTCGGCGCTCTCACCCCACCACACGGGGCCGGCTCCCCTCCGACGACGGAGACGAGCCAGCACACCGATCCGCCGGGGTCCCCCGACGACGAAGCGGCGGTCCTGTTCACCTCGGGGGCCACCGGTCCGGCCAAGGGCGTGGTCTACCGACACCGACAGCTGCGCGCCCAGCTCGACCTGGTCCGGACGGTCTGCGACCTGCGGCCGGGTGCTCGCCTGGTGGCGGCCTTCCCGCCGTTCGCGCTCTACGGGCCGGCCCTGGGAGTCGCCGCAGCCGTGCCGGACATGGATCCCACCAAGCCCGGCACGCTCACGGCCACGGCACTGGCCGAGGCGGTCGCCGCCGTCGGGGCCACCGTGGTGTTCGCGTCCCCGGCCGCGCTCCGCAACGTCGCCGCGACGACCGCTGACCTCACGCCCGCGCTGCGTCGACACCTCGGTGGGGTACGGACCCTGTTGTCCGCCGGAGCCCCCGTCCCGGTACGGCTGCTGAGCGAGATCCAGGCGCTGCTGCCGAGCGCCGAGCTGCACACCCCGTACGGCATGACCGAGGCCCTGCCGGCGACCGACATCACCTTGGATGAGATCCAGCAGGCCCTTCTCGACGCCGGACCAGAAGCCGACGGCGTCTGTGTCGGGCGGCCCCTGCCCGGCGTACGGCTCGCCCTCGATCGCCTCGACGTGACGGGCCGCCCGACCGGTGCCCTCGACACCGGGTCCGGCGTCACGGGTGAGATCTGTGTGGCCGCCGCCCACGTGAAGGACCACTACGACCGGCTGTGGAGCACCCAACAGCGCAGCGCGACCCCGGCCGGCTGGCATCGCACGGGCGACGTCGGTCACCTGGACGCGCAGGGACGGCTGTGGGTGGAAGGCCGGCTCGGGCACGTGATCACCGGTCCGGCGGGACCCGTCACCCCGGTCGGGATCGAGCAGCGAGTCGAAGCCGTCCCCGACGTCGGGCTGGCGGCGGTCGTCGGCGTCGGGCCAGCCGGCACCCAGCAGACCGTGGTCGTGCTCGCGACGGGCAGCCCGGCCGGGCCGCTGGCCGCCAGCGAGCTCGCGGCCGCCGTCCGGGCCGCCGCCCGCGTACCCATCGTCGCCGTGCTGGTCACCGACCGGCTGCCGGTCGACATCCGACATGCCTCCAAGATCGATCGGGTACGAGTGGCCCGCTGGGCCGAGCACGTCCTCGCCGGCGGCCGGACGAGCGGCCGGTTCCGGCGCCCGTGAGCGGTCTGCGGATCCTCGTCACCGGCGGCCGGAGCCTGCTCGGCGCCGGCGTCGCCCGTCGGCTGGCCGACCGCGGTGATCACGTCACCGTCCTGCAGCGCCGGGCCGCCGAGCTCGGCCTGCCCGAGGTCCTGGCCGACATCGCCGACCGGGAGGCAGTGCGGCGGGCCGTCGCGGGGCAGGACGTCGTGGTGCATCTCGCCGCCAAGGTGGGGATCTCCGGAACCTGGGCGGACTTCCTGCGGACCAACGTCACCGGCACCGGCACGGTTGTCCAGGCCTGTCGGGATCTCGCCGTACCCCGCCTCGTGCAGGTGTCCTC
This sequence comes from uncultured Actinomycetota bacterium, assembly GCA_963696135.1. GTDB lineage: Bacteria > Actinomycetota > Actinomycetes > Propionibacteriales > Propionibacteriaceae > Microlunatus. Next base: position 74,492 of record CAVOJH010000020.1, on the reverse strand, counting down.
CCCCTCGGTCGCCCACGCCGGGACCTCGTTGGTGGGTGCCGGCGCCGGGCCGGCCGATCCGGATCACCCCCGAGGGCACTACGCGCGCAGCAAGGCGATGGCCGAGCTGATCGCCCTGGCCGCCGACGGACCCCAGCTGCGAGTGATAGCGATCCGTCCGCACCTCGTGTGGGGACCCGGCGACACCCAGCTGGTGGCCCGGATCGTCGACCGGGCCCGGCGCGGCACCCTGCCCGTCCTCGGGACCGGTGCGGCTCTGGTCGACACCACGTACCTCGACAACGCCGTGGACGCCCTGGTGGCCGCCGTCGATCGGGTCGAGGACGTGCACGGACGGGCCCTGGTGGTCAGCAACGGTGAGCCTCGCCCGATCGGCGAGATCCTCGCCGCCATCGCGACGGCGGGTGGCGCGGCGCCGCCGAGCCGGCACGTGCCGGCGGCCGTCGGCACCTTGGCCGGGGCAGCGGTCGAGGCGGTCTGGGCCGTCCGGCAGAGACTGGGACGACCCGCCGCGGCCGAGCCGCCCATGACCAGGTTCCTGGCCGAGCAGCTGAGCACCGCGCACTGGTTCGACCAACGCGAGACCCAGCAGCTGCTCGGGTGGCGGCCGACCGTTGATCTTGCCGCCGGATTCGCGCGGCTGGCTGCGTTCTACTCCTGACAGAATGCGCACCTGGGCGGCGGCTTGACCGCCCTGGAGAAGGGACACCATGCACACCGGAGACTGGGTCGCGCTGGCCATCCTCGTGCTGCACGCGGCGATCGCCATCACCGCGGCCGTCTACATCGCGGGGAACCGGAAGCCGTCATCGGCGATCGCCTGGATCATGGCCATCGTCTTCATCCCCTACGTCGGGATCCTGTTCTTCCTGCTGATCGGCAACTGGCGGCTGCCCCAGCATCGGCGGGACAAGCAGGCGCACGTGTCCAAGATCTTCCTGGAGCGGACCGAGGGTCTGCACCTGGCCAGCCACCCCACCCAGTGGCCGGACTGGCTGCCGACCATCGTCGCCCTCAACCGCAACCTCGGCGCGCTGCCGATGGTGGGCGGCAACACCGCCGAGCTGCTGCCCGACTACCGCGGCTCCATCCAGGCCATGGCCGACGCGATCGACGAGGCCAAGAACTACGTCTACGTGGAGTTCTTCATCCTGGTCGACGACGAGACGTCGAAGCCGATCATCGAGGCCATCGGCCGAGCCTGCCAGCGCGGTGTGAAGGTCAAGGTGCTGTCCGATCACCTCGCCCAGTTCTCGTACCCCAACCGCAAGGGCACGGTGCAACGACTCCGGGAGTTCGGCGTGGAGTACCTGCCGATGCTGCCGCTGCAGCCGTTCAAGAAGCACTGGCGGCGGCCGGACCTGCGCAACCACCGCAAGCTGGTGGTGGTCGACGGCACGGTCGGCTTCATCGGCTCGCAGAACCTGATCGTGGACCACTACCACCAGAAGAAGAACATCCAGCGTGGGCTGCACTGGAAGGAGCTGATGTGCCGGGTCGAAGGACCAGTCGTCCGGGAGATCGAGGCGATCTTCGTCACCGACTGGTACAGCGAGTCCGATGACCTGCTGCTGCCCGAGGCCGGCAGCGTCCACCTGGGCGAGATCGACCCGACCAAGATGGACGCGCAGATGGTGCCCAGTGGCCCGAGCTTCGAGAACGACAACAACCTCAAGCTGTTCGCCGCGCTGATCCAGAACGCCCGCGAGCGGATCAGCATCACCAGCCCGTACTACGTTCCCGACGAGTCCATCCAGATGGCCCTGGTGACGGCCGGATCGCGCGGTCTCGACGTCGAGCTGTTCGTCTCGGCGGTCAGTGACCAGTTCATGGTCTTCCACGCCCAGCGCTCCTACTACGAGGAGCTGCTACGCGCCGGGGTGAAGATCTACGCGTACCCGGCCCCGACCATCCTCCACGCCAAGCACCTCACCATCGACGACGACGTGTCGGTGATCGGCTCGTCGAACATGGACATCCGCTCCCTCACCCTGCACATGGAGATGATGATGCTGGTCCATGATCACGAGTTCTGCGATCGGATGAGGGCGATCGAGGACTCCTACCGGGCGGCCAGTCAGCAGATCCGGTTGGACGAGTGGTTGCAGCGGCCGACTCGGGAGAAGGTGTTCGACAACCTGATGCGGCTGACGTCGGCGCTCCAGTGATCACGTACTGATGATCAAGCTGCAGTGATCAGGTCAGCTTGACCGTGACCGCCTTCGTCGGGCCGTAGGTCTTTCCCGTCTTCGCCCGGACCTGCAGCGTGTAGGTGGTGTTGCGCTTGAGCTTGGTGAACGTGAAGCTGCGCTTCTTCGCCGACAGCGTCTTCGCGTACGGCCCCTTGCCGCTGGTGTTCGTGCCGCTGCGGTAGACCCGGTACTTGGTGATCTTCTTTCCGCCCGTGTCGGTGGGCGCGGACCAGGTGAGCTTCGCGGTGCGCTTGCGGTAGCTCTTGGCACTCACCTTCGTTCCGGTCGGGGCGCTCAGCGGCACGGTCGCCATGGACACCGTGGTCCTGACCAGCGGTCCGGCGCCAGCCGGACTCACGGCCCGCACCGTCAGGTGATAGGTCCGGTTGCCCCGCAGCTGGGTGAGCACGACCGAGCGGCGGGAGGCCGGCACGGTGACCGTCGCGGCGCCCCGGAGCTGGTTGTCGGTCCCGTCCCTGGTGATCGTGTACGCGGTGATCGATGACGTGCCCTGATCCTTGGGCGCCGTCCAGGAGATCGTGGCGGAGGCGGTCCGGTCCGACTTCGACGTGCGCACCGCCGTGGGCTGACGCGGCGGCATCGCCTCGTACGCCAGCAGGTTGGGCGAGCGTGGCCCGCGATCGATGATCTTTCCCGGGGTCGCTGCGGCGAGGAGCTGCGCCGTGACCGCCGAAGGTGTCAGGTCCGGACGTGCCTGAAAGATCTGGGCCACGATGCCGGCCACGTGCGGGGCAGCCATCGACGTGCCGCTGTCGGTCAAGGTCGCGGTGTCGGAGTCGACGTACGCCGACGTGATGTCCACACCCGGGGCGAACACGTCCACGCAGCTGCCGTAGTTGGAGAACCAGGCCCGTCGGTCGTACCGGTCGGAGGCTGCGACGGTGATCGCCGACGGGGCCCGTGCCGGACTGGTGAGGCAGGCGTCCTCGGGATTGCCGAACCGGTCGCCGTTCCCCGCGGCGACGACGACCGGGATGCCGGCCCGGGTGGCGGCAGCCACAGCGGAGTCCAGCGCGCCCGACACGCCCCCACCGAGACTCAGGTTGATCACCGAGCGACCAGCGGGCTTGTGCTGGACCGCCCAGTCGATCCCGGCGATCACATCGGAGACGTTGCCGCTCCCGACGCAGTCCAGCACCCGGACCGGCACCAGACTGACGTCCTTGGCCACCCCGTAGGTCTGGCCGCCGATGGTTCCCGCCACGTGGGTGCCGTGCCCGCCGACGCACCTCAGATCAGGACTCCCACTCAAGAAGCTCGGTCCACTGCTCACCCGACCGCCGAACTCGGTGTGGGTGGCCCGGATCCCGGTGTCGATCACGAACGCCGTGACGCCCGCGCCGGTCTGCTGGTAGCGGTATCCCCGGTTCAACGGCAGGGATCGCTGGTCGATCCGGTCAAGGCCCCAGGGCGGTGAGAGCTGATTGCCGGTCGCGTGGACCCGGCCGTCGGGCACGACGGCCTCGACCCGTGGGTCCGCCCGCACCTCGGCCACCTGGGCCGGGGTGAGCTCGGCGCTGAACCCGTCGAGCACCTTCCGGAACTCGTGGTCGACCTCACCGCCGTTGTCCTCGACGTCGTCCACCGCCGCGGCGGTGGCGCGATCGCTGGTCGTCGTCACGAGGTAGCGGTCGGTCGAGCCGTCGTCGGCCCGGGCCGGGCTGGCGCCGACCAACAGGCCGGCCGAGAGCGCGGCTGCCGTCAAGAGGGTGACGACGCGGCGTCGAAGTGTTGACACCCGAGAATCTTGACGCCTCCTGGCGGGCCGCGCGACCCTTCTGCCAAAGTGGGAACGTTCACACGCCGTCGATGCGAAGGATCTCTGCCCGTGCCCTCCCCCCTCACGACTCCCAACGGGCCGATCCGACTCGATACCGGGACACGAGCACCGTTCGTTCCGGTCGCCAGCGCGCGGATCAGCGACGGGTTGTGGGGCGAGCGGCGGCGGATCAATCGCGACGTCAGCGTGCCGCACGCGTGGGAACGGCTGCAGGCGGCAGGCAACTTCGCCAACCTCGAGCTCGCCGCGGCGGCCGAGAGCGGCCACCCAGCCGGGCGCGACGCGTACGTCAACGACCTTCCCTTCCTGGACAGCGACCTCTACAAGTGGCTGGAGGCGATCGGCTGGACCCTGGCCGATCCCGAGCTGCCCGAGTCGACCGCCACAGAGCTGCGTGAGCGGCTGTCCGCCGCCATCGCGCTGCTGCGCCGGGTGCAGGCCGAGGACGGCTATCTGGACTCCCACTTCCAGGTCCGCTTCCCCGGCGAGCGGTTCGTCCAGCTGCCCTGGGGGCACGAGCTCTACTGCGCGGGCCACCTCATCCAGGCCGCCGTCGCGGTCCACCGAGCGACCGGCGAGACCGAGCTTCTCGAGGTCGCCCGCGGGTTCGCCGACCTCATCGCGTCCTCGTTCGGCAGTGGCGAGGGTCTGGTCGACGGTGTCTGCGGCCACCCCGAGATCGAGACCGCGCTGGTCGAGCTCTACCGGGAGACCGGCGAGTCGCGCTACCTGGAGACGGCGCAGTACTTCATCGACCGTAGGGGCCACGGCCTGCTCGGCGACGCGCGGTTCGGCCGTCAGTACTTCCAAGATCACGTCCCGGTCCGGGACGCCCAGGCAGTGACCGGCCACTCCGTACGCCAGCTGTACCTGCTGGCCGGGGTGGCTGACCTGGCGACCCAGACCGGCGAACCCGCCCTGCGCCAGGCGGCGGAGCGACTCTGGGCTCAGGGCACCGCCACCCAGACCTACCTGACCGGCGGTATCGGCGCCCACCACACGGACGAGGCGTACGGCGACCCGTACGAGCTGCCGAACGAGCGCAGCTACTGCGAGACCTGCGCGGCCATCGCGTCGATCATGTTCTCCCAGCGGATGCTGCTGCTCACCGGTGAGGCCAAGTACGCCGATCTGCTGGAACGCACGCTGTACAACGGTTTCCTGGCCGGTACCTCACTGGACGGCGAGCGCTACATCTACGCCAACCCGCTGCAGGTCCGCGATGATCATGTGGGTGCCGGCAACGACCAGGACTACGCCCGCGTGCCGTGGTTCGCCTGCGCCTGCTGCCCGCCCAACGTGATGCGACTGCTGGCGTCCCTGGAGCACTACGTCGCCCTGTCCGGTCCGACCGAGCTGCGTCTGCACCAGTTCGTCTCCGGCACCTACGCCGCCGAGCTGACCGCCGGTCCGGTCGGTGTCGAGGTCAGCACCGACTACCCGTGGCAGGCAGGCGTGACGATCACGGTGACCGAGACCGTCGATCAGCAGTGGTCGCTGACGGTGCGGCTGCCCCACTGGGCCGTCGACGCCACCGCAGAGATCAACGGTGAGCGAGCGGACATCGTCGCGGCGGACGGCTGGTGGGCGGTGACACGGCAGTGGCGGATGGGCGATCAGCTCATCCTCTGGTTGCCGGTCGGGGCGCGGCTGACGACCGCCGACCCGCGGGTCGACGCCGCCCGCGGTTGTGTCGCGATCGAACGTGGTCCGTTGGTCTACTGCCTCGAGTCCGCCGATCATCCGGGGCAGCGACTGGACGACGTGGTGCTGGACGTCGACGCCTTCGCCTCAGCCACCGATGTCGCCGCCGCTGGCCTGCCCGAGCAGATCGTCGCGGTTCAGGTGCCGGGAACTGTGCGAACTCACGACCGGTCGTCCTGGTGGCCGTACGCGACGGTGGCATCGACAGACACCAGCCTGACCGAGCGGCTGGAGCTGACCGCGATCCCCTACTTCGCCTGGGGGAACCGCGGTCCCGGCGCCATGCGGATCTGGATCCCGACCGCCTGACCTCGGAAGCAGACCCTGCGTCCGCGACAGGTGCGGAGAACTGGCCCCGCCCGAGCCGCCGCTCGGCGTGTCGCGCCCTTCGGCGCCCAGTCGGAGTGAGTCCGCCGCAACTTGCCCGCCCACCAGGGCCGGTCAGCGCAGCGCGGTGCTCGCCAGATCGGCGCTGATGGCGGCGGCCGTGGTCACCACGCGGTCCCGGAGCGCGGCTGGCCGGTCACCTCCGGTGGTCGACACGTTGATCGCCGCCACCACGGCCCCGTCGACGTCCCGGATCGGAGCGGCGAGGGAGAACAGACCGACCTCCAGCTCGGAATCCACCTCGGCCCAGCCCTGGGCTGAGACTTCGGCCAGCAGCGGTCGCAGCTCGCTCTCGGTGTGCACGGTCCGCGGGGTCGGCGGCCGGAGGTCAGCGGTCAGGAAGTAGGCGTCGAGCTCGGCGGCACCCTGGTACGCCAGCAGCACCCGCCCCATCGAGGTGGCGAACGCCGGGAAGCGCGTCCCCACGGTGATGCCGACCGTCATGATCCGCCGGGTCGACACGCGGGCGACGTAGACGATGTCCGTGCCGTCCAGCACCGCCGCCGACGTCGACTCACCGACCTCGGCCGACAACCGCTCGAGGTGCGGCTGCGCCAGCTGCGGCAGACCGAGACCGGAGAGGTACGCCGTGCCGAGTCGCAGCACGTGCGGGGTCAGCTCGAACTGCTTGCCGTCGGTCCGCACGTAGCCCAGCTCGACCAGGGTGTGCAGGAACCGCCGCGCACTGGCCCGGCTCAGCCCGGTGGCCACGGCCACCTCGCTCAGGCTCATCCGCGGCCGGTCGCCGCTGAAGGCCGTGATGACCTGCAGTCCGCGCGCCAGCGACTGGACGAACTCCTCCGCCACGACCGGGGCCTCAGTCCTGGTCGAGCCGGCGCAGCGGCACGTCCATCCGCGCTTGCAGCTCATCCACCGACACCCCGAACGTCTCGGTCACGACGACCCCGTCCGCACCCACCAGGAAGGTGCCCAGATCGGTGTAGACCCGGCTGACGCAACCGACGCCGGTCAGCGGGTACGTGCAGGCGGGCACCAGCTTGGCCGAGCCGTCCTTGGCGAAGAGCGTCATCATCACGAACACCGACTTGGCCCCGATGGCCAGATCCATCGCCCCGCCCACGGCCGGGATCGCGTCCGCGGCCCCGGTGTGCCAGTTGGCGAGGTCACCGCCCGCCGAGACCTGGAAGGCGCCGAGGACGCAGACGTCGAGGTGGCCGCCGCGCATCATGGCGAACGAGTCCGCGTGGTGGAAGTAGGAGGACCCGGGCAGCTCGGTCACCGGGATCTTGCCGGCGTTGATCAGGTCGCCGTCGATCTCGTCGCCGTGCGCGGCGCGGCCCATGTTGAGCATGCCGTTCTCGGTGTGCAGCACCACCCCGGCCTCGGCGGTCAGGTGGTCGGCGACCGTGGTCGGCTGGCCGATGCCGAGGTTGACGTAGGACCCCGGCGGGATGTCGGCGGCCACGGCCCTGGCGAGCTCGTCCTTGGTGCGCGGTCCACGCTCCAGGTGCTCGACTGTCATTGCTCGCTCCGCATCGACTGTCACTGCTCGCTCCGCATCGACTGTCATTGCTCGCTCCCCTCTCCGGTCTCGGTCCCGCTCAGGTCGACCACCCGGTCGACGTAGATGCCCGGGGTCACCACGACCTCCGGATCGAGCTCGCCGGTCGCCACCACCTGCGGCACCTCGACGATGGTGGTGCTGGCGGCGGCCGCCATCACCGGTCCGAAGTTGCGGGCGGTCTTGCGGTAGACGAGGTTGCCCATCCCGTCCGACCGCCAGGCGCCGATCAGCGCCACGTCACCCTTGATCGGGTACTCCAGCACGTACGTCCGGCCGTCGATGGTGCGGGTCTCGCGGTCCTCGGCCAGCGGCGTGCCCACCCCGGTCGGGCAGAAGAACGCGCCGATGCCGGCGCCCGCGGCACGCATCCGCTCGGCCAGGTTGCCCTGCGGGACCAGCTCGAGCTCGATCCTGCCTGCCCGGTAGAGGCCGTCGAACACGTACGAGTCGTGCTGCCGCGGGAAGGAGCAGATCACCTTGCGCACCTGCCCGGCGGCGAGCAGGGCGGCGAGCCCGGTGTCGCCGTTGCCGGCGTTGTTGTTGACCACGGTGAGGTCCTTCGCCCCTTGGCGGATCAGGGCATCGATCAGGTTGACCGGCATGCCGGCCATCCCGAAGCCGCCGATCAGCACCGTGGAGCCGTCGGCGATGTCGGCCACGGCCGCATCGGGGTCGGTGAAGATCTCGGCGGCGCTCATCGCCCGGCCCCCTCGGTGACGTTCTCCACCACCACGGCCAGGGCCTGACCGACCCCGATGCAGATGGCGGCGACTCCCCAGCGCTGCCCTTCGGTGACCAGTCGCTTGACCAGCGTGCCCAGGATCCGTCCGCCGGAGGCCCCCAACGGATGTCCGATGGCGATGGCCCCACCGCGGGCGTTCACGATCTCGGGGTCGATGCCCCAGGCGTCGACGCAGGCGAGCGACTGCACGGCGAACGCCTCGTTCAGCTCGACGGCACCGACCTGCGACCAGTCGATTCCGGCCCGGCGCAGCGCCAGCTCGGCGGCCTCCACCGGGGCGAAGCCGAAGAGCTGCGGCTCCAGCGCGTACGCCCCACGACCGGCGATCCGGGCGAGCGGAGCCCGACCGATCCGGCTCGACGCGGCTTCGGAGCCGAGCAGCACCGCCGAGGCGCCGTCGTTGAGCGAGGACGCGTTCCCGGCGGTGATGGTGCCGTCCGGACGGAAGACGGTCTTCAGCGAGGCCAGCTTCTCCGGCGTGCTGCCGGGCCGGATCGTCTCGTCCCGGGTCAGCTCGGCGTCGGGGACGGAGACCACCAGGTCGTCGTAGAAGCCCTCGTCCCAGGCGGCCGCGGCGAGGCGGTGCGACCGGGAGGCGAACTCGTCCTGACGTTCGCGCGAGATCGCGTACTTCTCCTGCAGCTGTTCGTTGCCCTCGCCGAGGCTGACCGTCCACTCGGCGGGCATCCGCCGGTTCACCAGCCGCCAGCCGAGGGTCGTGGACACGGCGGCGAGGTCGCCGGCCGGGTAGCCGCGGGCCGGCTTGGGCAGCACCCAGGGCGCCCGGGTCATCGACTCGACCCCGCCGACCACCACGATCTCGGCGTCGCCGGTCTCGATGGTCCGGGAGCCGATGATGGCGGCGTCCAGGCTCGACCCGCACAGCCGGTTGACCGTGGTGGCCGGGACGCTCACCGGCAGTCCGGCCAGCAACAGGGCCATCCGCCCGACGTTGCGGTTCTCCTCGCCGGCGCCGTTCGCGTTCCCCCAGACCACCTCGCCGATCAGGTCCGGCTCCAGGTCGGGGGTCGTGGCGAGCAGTCCGGACAGGGCGGTCGCCGCGAGGTCATCGGGTCGGACCTCGGCCAGCGCGCCCCCGAGCTTGCCGAACGGGGTGCGGGCTGAGGCGTAGACGTACGCGGATGTCATCGACGACGTCCCTTTCGCTGGGTGAGTGCTTTCGGCGGAACTCGAGGCCGACTGCGCGGGTGATATATCCCCCGCGGAGTCCGAGGATGTTCGCTCTGCGAACAGATGTTCTCTGTACGAACAGAGTAGCAAGCGGTGAGTGGGCGGGGCAAGACCTCAGGCGTCGAGGTCGGCGAAGACCTGCTGGGCGATCCGGAACGCGGTGTTGGCGTCCGGGACCCCGCAGTAGATGGCGCACTGGAGCAGCAGCTCCTTGATCTCGTCCCGGCTCAGACCGTTGGTCAGCGCGGCCCGGACGTGCATGGCCAGCTCCTCGTGGTGCCCGCGGGCGACGAGCGCGGTCAGGGTGATCAGCGACCGGCTCCGACGATCGAGACCCGGCCGGGTCCAGATGGTGCCCCAGGCGTACTGGGTGATCAGCTCCTGGAACTCCCGGGTGACATCGGTGATGGCCGCGGTGGCGCGGTCGACGTGCGCATCGCCGAGCACCTCGCGACGCACCTTCAGTCCCGCGTCGTAGGTCTGCTGGAGCGTGGGTGAGCCGGCGCCCCCCAGCTCACCGATCAGGTCCCCGGCGCTCAGGTGCTCGCCGATCAGGCGGGCGACGTCGGCCGGCGCCTCGGCCGGGGCCAGGTGCGCGACACCGTCCAGCACGACCAGCCGCCCGTGCGCGACGCCGTCGGCGATCTCGGCGAGCAGCGCGGGTGGGGTGGCGACGTCCTCGGCGCCGGCCACGGCCAGCACCGGCGCGGTGATCTCGGCCAGGCGGGCTCGCACGTCGAAGTCGGCCAGCGCCTCGCAGACCTGCGCGTACCCCTCCCGGTCGGCGTGCTGCAGGTTGCTGAGCAGATCGGTGGCCACGTCGGCGTGCGCGGCCAGGAAGCCGGGGCCGAACCAGCGCTCGGCCGAGCCGGTCACCATCACCGGGGTGCCCGAGGCCCGCACGGTTGCGGCACGCTCGCGCCAGCCGTCGGCTTCGCCGATCTTGGCGCCGCTGCAGAGCAACACGGCGCCGGACACGCGCTCGGGGTGGTCCAGCAGCAGCTGCAGACCCACCGCTCCCCCGACCGAGTCGCCGGCGTACCCGAACGTCCCGCCCGGCTCGCCCCGTTCGGCCAGCACCGCCTCGACCAGCGCCAGCACCCCAGCGGCCAGCTCACCCAGGGTGAAGACGTCGCCGACAACGGTGGTGCGCCCGTGGCCGGGAAGGTCCCAGCCGATCACGTGGAAGTGCTCGGCCAGCAGCGCCGCGGCCGGCGACCACAGGGTCGTGGCCGACGTGCCCAGAGACGGTCCCAGCACCAGCAGCGGTCCGGCGCCCGGCTCACTCAGCTGGACCCCGCTGATCGTGGGGATGCTCACGACTTCTCCTTCCGATCGTGGTCCGCGGCGGTCAGGTACGCCTCGCCGCGGCGGACGGCCATCTCGATCCAGCGCGGCGTCGCGCCCAGATAGCTCGCCGAGGGTTCCGCCCCGACCAAGGCGGCCATGTTCGTCTGCTCCGCGCGGACCCCGTCCGCCCGATCCAGGTTGGCGGCCATCCGCGCCGGGTCGACGCGGAGGCCGGCCAGCAGGTCGGACGTCTGCGAGGCGGCGACGACCGTACGCCGGCCGAGATCGCGCAGGGCCGCCCACTCCGCATGCCAGGCCCCGTCCGGCCGCTCGTCGACGGTGGTCGCGGCCGCGAGGTGAACGGTGGCCGCCAGTCCCGGCCCGGCGAGCGCGGCCCGCCGGATCAGCACCGACAGGGCGGGATTGCGTTTGTGAGGCATGGTCGAGGAGCCCCCGCCGGAGCCCTCGGCGAGCTCGCCGATCTCGGGTCGCGACAGCGTGGTGACGTCGGCGGCCAGGTGACCGTACGCGTCGGTGCAGGTGACCAGGGCGTCCGCGACGCCGGTCAGCGGGGCCCGGCTGGTGTGCCACGGCGCTCGAGCCGCCAGACCCAGCGCTGTCGCCGTGTCCTCCATCAGCCGCCAGGTCACCTCGATCGGCTCGGACCGGCCCTGCAGTCGGGCCAGCTCGACGGCTGCCGCCGCGGTGCCCGCGGCACCGCCCAGCTGCACGGCCAGGCCAGCACGAGCCCGACCGACCGCGCCCGCGGCGTCCAGCACCCCGGTCAGCCAGCCGGCGGTCTTGAGCCCGAAGGTGATCGGTACGGCGTGCTGGGTGAGGGTCCGTCCGACCTCTGGCGTTTCCGCGTACGTGGTCGTCAGCCGGAGCAGCTCACCGACCTGTCGGTGGAGCTCGGTGTCCAGCCGGTCGAGGACATCGCGCAGCAGCAGCACCAGCGCGGTGTCGAGGACGTCCTGGCTGGTCAGCCCGCGGTGCAGCCAGCGGGCGGGTTCCGTCGGCAACCGGTCCCGCAGCAGCCCGACCAGCGGGATCACCGGGTTGCCGCCGGACTCGGCGGCTCGCGCCACCGTGTCGACGTCGTCGGGCCCGACCAGACCGCGGACCGAGTGCCGGGCCGCGGTCGGAGCGATCCCGCCGGCCACCAGGGCCTCCAGCCAGGCCGACTCCACCGCCTCCATCGTGCGCAGCAGCTCGGCGCCGCCGAACAGCGCGCCGGCCCGTTCGTCCCCGGGCCAGAAGAGGTCGCTCACCGGGTCAGTGTCCTGGATGCCTCGGGAGGGCGGTGACCCGCGCCCCTGTTCACCGTCTCCCCCTGCCCGGCGGTCAGCTCGAGATCAGCTCGGAGCGGCGGGCGACCTCGTCGGGACGCAGACCCAGCTCCGCGGTGGGCACGTTCTTGGTCTCGCGGGAAGATCAGGGCCGCGGCGGCACCGAACAGGAAGAAGTCGTAGTACTCGACGGCGCTGCCCATGAAGCTGGCCAGAGCGGCCTTCCGAGGGGTTTCTCTCATGGCTCACTGTGGTCGACATCGACCCTCCTCTGGGGATGCGTGGTGGTTGTGCGGTCGTGCTGAGGGGGCGGGCCCTAGTGCGCTTCGCCGCCGAGCAGGCGGGTGAAGCTGGCGAACATGCGGTCGAGGTCGGGGCGGATGCCGGTCACCAGGCTGAAGGTGTCGGCCGCCTGGTGGACCGCCATGTGACCGCCGCTGAGCGTCCGGCAGCCGGTCCGTCGGGCGGCCTGCAGCAGCTCGGTGTTCAGCGGCCGGTAGACGATGTCGGCGACCCAGAGTCCGTCGTGCAGGAGGTCTGGATCGACGGGCAGACCCGGGTGGTCGGCCATCCCGGTCGGGGTGCAGTGGACGAGTCCGTCGCTGTGGGGCAGCAGCACCGCCAGCTTGTCGATCTCGCCGGCGTGCACGCGGGCTGTCGGGAAGCGGTCGGCGAGCGCCCGGGCGAGGCCCGTCGCCCGATCGTCGTCGACGTCGACGACGGTGAGGTGCTCGGTGCCGTCGGAGAGCAGAGCGTCGGCGACCGCGGCACCCGCGCCCCCGGCCCCGAGCTGGACCACCTCACTCACCGGCGCACCCGGTAAGCCGGTGCGGAAGGCGGTGGCGAAGCCGCTGGCGTCGGTGTTGTAGCCGACCGCACCGCGCTCGCCGAAGATCACGGTGTTGACCGCGCCCAGCCGGGCCGCCCGCTCGTCGAGGGCGTCCAGGTGCTCCACCACCAGCTGCTTGCACGGGTGGGTGATGTTGAGGGCGTTGAAGCCGAGGGTGCGGGCCGCCCGGACCAGGGTGCCCACCTCGGTCGGGGCGATCCCCAGAGCGGCGATGTCGACGGTCCGGTAGACGTAGTCCAGTCCGAGGGCCCGAGCCTCGGCCATGTGCAGCGGTGGTGTGAGCGACGGCCCGATGCCGGCTCCGATGAGCCCGACCAGGAACGGTTGTTGCGGCATCTTGCGCCCTTCGAACGACGACGTCCGTGCGATGAGCGTTAATGTACTAACTGGTACGTACGTAGGTCAAGGGTGTCTTTCTGGGCCACTCAGCGGGCGGTCAGCCACCCCGCCACCACGTCGCCGATCATGGACCGCAGATGATCCCGGTGCTCGGGAGCACTGAGGTCGCGCCCGAACAGGAAGCCGAAGGTGTGCCGGTTCGCGACCTGGAACACGCAGTAGGCGCTGATCACCAGGTGGACGTCGAGGGCGTCGACGTCGTCGCGGAACTCCCCCGCCGCCCGGCCGCGGTCCAGCACCTCGTCGAGCACCCCGAGCGCCGGTGTGGCCGTCGTCCGCAGGCTGTCCAGCCGCTTGATGAACTCCCCCTGGTGGATGTTCTCGATCGAGACCAGGCGGATGAAGTCCGGGTGCGAGACGTGGTGGTCGTAGGTCAGCTCGGCCAGTCGGCGTACCGCCACGATGGGGTCCAGGTCATCGACCCGGAGCGCCTGCTCGGCCTTGCGGATGCCGAGGTACGCGTTCTCCAGCACCGCGAGGTAGAGCTGTTCCTTGCCCCCGAAGTAGTAGTAGATCATCCGCTTCGTGGTGCGGGTCTGCTCCGCGATGTCGTCCACCCGGGCGCCGGAGTAGCCGTCCTCGGCGAAGACCCGACCGGCCACCTCGAGCAGCTCGGCACGGGTGCGCTCGGCGTCGCGCTGACGGACCGGGGGCACGACGGCGTTCATGACGCCGAGCGTAGTGGCCAGCGTTCGCCCAGTCCCCGTCCGCGTCTCGATAATGTACTGTTTGGTACATTATTCGTTCTCCACCTCAGGAGTGCAGCATGCTGACCTCGATCGCCACGGTCTGTCTGAGTGGGAGCCTGGTCGAGAAGCTGCACGCCTGTGCGACCGCCGGCTTCGACGGCGTCGAGATCTTCGAGCCGGACCTGGTGGCGGCCGAGGAGAGTCCGGAGGAGATCCGCGCGCTGGCCGACCGCCTCGGGCTGACCCTCGATCTCTACCAGCCGTTTCGCGACGCCGAGGGTGTCACCGAAGCTGTGTTCGCCGGCAACGTGCGGCGGGCGGAAGCCAAGTTCGCCCTGATGAACCGGCTCGGCATCGAGACGATGCTGGTCTGCAGCAACGTCGGCACCGCGTCGGTCGACTCCGACCAGGTGTCTGCCGCCCAGCTGTCCCGGCTCGGCGACCTGGCCGGCACGTACGGCGTCCGGCTCGCCTTCGAGGCACTGGCCTGGGGGACCTACGTCGACGACTACCGGCGGGCCTGGCGGATCGTGGAGCTGGCCGATCACCCCCAGGTCGGCGTCTGTCTGGACAGCTTCCACATCCTGTCCCGCGGGCACGACCTGGCCGCCATCGCCGACATCCCGGCCGAGAAGATCTTCTTCCTGCAGCTCGCGGACGCGCCCGCCCTGTCGATGGACGTGCTGTCCTGGAGCCGTCACCATCGGCTGTTCCCCGGCGAGGGAGCGTGGGACCTCGGCGACTTCGTCGGCCGGGTGGCGGCCACCGGCTACGCGGGGCCGTACTCGCTGGAGGTCTTCAATGACACCTTCCGGCAGACCGACACCCGTCGTACGGCGGCGCACGCCCACCGATCGCTGGTCTGGGTCGCCGACCAGGCCGCGCGCTGGGCCGAAGGCGACGGCGGGAGGAGTCCATCCGGGCTGCCGCGCGTCACCGAGGCCGCGGCCCCGACCGGGATCGACTTCGTGGAGGTCACCGCTGCCGACACCAGCGCGTACGAGCAGCTGTTCGGCCAGCTGGGCTTCGCGTTCCGCGGCCGGCACCGCACCAAGCCGGTGACCCTGTGGACCGCGGGCGACGCCAAGGTGATCTTGAACGAGCAACGGGCCCAGGACCAGACCCCGCACCTGGCCGCGGTGGGCTTCACCGTGCCGGACGCAGCGGCCTCACTGCGCCGGGCGCACGACCTGGGCGCCAGCTCCGTGTACCGGCGTACCCATGCGACCGAGGTGGAGCTACCGGCCGTCGCCGCCCCCGACGGCACCCACATCTTCTTGTCCACCGCTCTCGGCGACGATGACGGCTGGGTCGCCGAGTTCGAGCACGGAGAAGCCGTGACCGAGTCGCTGGTGACGAGTGTCGACCACGTCAACCTGGCCCAGCCGTGGCAGGACTTCGACGAGGCGATCTTGTTCTACGGCAGCGTTCTGGGCCTGTCGACCGCGGCCTCCACCGAGGTCGCCGGACCGCGCGGTCTGGTTCGCAGCCAGGTGATGCGCACCGACGACGGCGCGATCCGCATCCCGCTCAACGTGGTGCCGCCGGTGCTCGATGCCGCCGGGCTCCCTCAGCACATCGCCTTCGGCTGTCGGGACGTCACCGCCCTCGCCCGCCAGGCTCGTGATCGCGGTCTGCAGCTGCTGCCGGTCCCCGACAACTACTACGACGACCTGCACGCCCGCTTCGATCTCGACCCGGACTGGGTGTCCGAGCTCCGTGAGCTCAGGCTCCTCTACGACCGCGACGAACACGGGGAGTTCGTGCACTTCTACACCGTCACCATCGGCGAGCTGTTCGTCGAGCTCGTGGAGCGACGAAACTCCTACGACGGCTACGGTGCCACCAACGCCCCGATCCGGCTGGCGGCCCAGCGCCGCCTCTCGGGCTGATCCACCACCCCGCGGGCGCGTCGTCAGTCAGACCTGAGGTCGGCCGCGGCCGGTGGCGACCCGCCCGAGCAGGTCGCGCAGCCGTGCAGCGTCTGTCTCGGAGAGTCCGCCGAGGAGCTGCCGCTCGGCCTCGTCGCTCGCCGCCGTCGCCTTCTTCAGGGTCCTCCGGCCGGCGCCGGTGAGCACGATGACGTTGCGACGGCGATCTCCGGCGTCCGCCTGCCGGGCCACCAGGCCCTTGCCCTCCAGGCCGTCCAAGAGACCCACCATCGTGGTGCGGTCGACCCCGAGACGTCCGGCGGCGTGCTGCTGGGACTCGGGCTCATGACTGTCGAGAAGCAGGAGGACCGCCAGCTCGCGGGCATTGACTCCACTGGAGGCCAGGTGCTCGCCGTGCAGCTCCTCGAGCTCGAGGAACGCCCGCTTGAGCAGGTAGCCGAGCCGCGCACCGAGCTGTGGCCCGAGCTCCGCTTCGCTGTTCATCGGGCAAGCGTACTGCTAGCCTGATTGTCAGTAGAACTGACGATCAGGAAGAGAGAACATCATGAGCACGGTACTGATCACCGGCGCCGGCGGCCTCGTAGGGTCACGGCTGCTGCCCCGCCTCGTCCAGGACGGGACCACGTGTCGCGCCCTCATCCGCCGAGACCTCGCACTGCCCGCGGGCGCGATCGGCGTCCGCGGTGACCTCGGCGATCCGAGCTCGCTGCGTGCGGCGGTGGAGGGGGTCGACGCGGTCGTGCACCTGGCCGCCCTCTTCCGTACCACCGACGAGGGCGCGATCTGGCGGGCCAACCTCGACGGCACGCGCAACCTGGTGGAGGCCGTCGCGACGTATGCGCCCCGGGCCCGCTTCATCATGGCCAGCACCGGCAACGTCTACGATCCCGACGCCGCGAGGCCCGGACGCGAGACCGACACGTGCTCGCCGACCGCCGCCTACCCGGCCAGCAAGCTGGCCGCCGAGGCGCTTTTGCGCGAGAGCGGGCTGACATGGTCCATCGTGCGGCTCCCCTTCGTCTACGGCGACGGAGACGGGCACCTCGCCTCGATGCCCTCGCTCGCGTCACGGTTCGGTCTGCACCCCGCGCACACCTACTCCGTGATGCACCAGCGCGATGTCGCGGTCGTCATGCGCCTGGCGCTCAGCGGAGCGATGGACGGCCGCGTGGTGAACGCGACTGACGACGCACCCGTGAGCGTCTTCGAGATGGCTGTCCTCGCCGGGGAGCCGATCGAGGGCTCGGCCGAGCCGCTGGTGAATCCGTGGTCGGGCCGGATGGACTCCACCCTCCTTCGCGAGCTGGGATTCCGGCCGACGGTGCCGACGATCCAGGGAGCGGCAGCCGAGGGGATCCTGTAGCACCGCTCACCGCTCATCGCTGCGGCAGTCGACCTGCCCGCCGGAGTAGGGATCGCTACTGAGCCCTGGACGACTGGCGATCGGCCCGGCGTGCCGTCGGCAGCGCGAATCGATCCGTGCAGGCGCAGACGCTCTGCGCTCTCGGACCCGGGCTCGGCCTGGTAGACGACGAGCATGAGGCCGTCGTCGTCGCGGGGCGCAGCATGATCGCCGCCGGGCTCGTCTAGGCAGCCGACCACGGTCGATCACTTCGACTTCTTCGATCCCTTCGACTTCTTCGACTTCTTCGACTTCTTCGACGCTCGGGTGGTCTTCGACGACTTCCTGGCGCGTGACTTCGCGCTCACCCGATCGTTGGCCTTCTGCAGAGCGGTGACCAGCTCCGTCTTCGACATCGACGATCGGCCGGGGATCTTCAGCTGCTTCGCCAGGTCGTAGAGGTGCCGCTTGGAGGCGTTCGCGTCGACGCCCCCGGCGGTCGGGCGGTTCGTGTCCCGGCCGCCGGCCGCCTGGGCATCTGACGGACCCCTCCCGCCCTTGTCCTTCCTCTTCCACGTGTCGCCCACCTTCTCGTGGGTGTGCTTCAGCGCCGCGAACGCCACCTGATGGGCCCGCTGCTCGTCGCCGTACTGGTCGATGGCGGCGTCGTAGGCCTTGGTGAAGGTCCGCTGTGCCTTGCCGCTGGAGTTCTGCAACGTGCTGGGCAGCTCACTCTGCTTCGGCTTCCCGGACTTGGTCGTCTTGGGCATCTCGTCTCCTCTGGTCGAGCCGTGGCTCACGGCAGGTGAGCTCATCGTGGTCCACGGACGTCCAGTCCTCTCCACCTGTACCGCAGTGAACACCGGAGGTGTCACCTGGAGCACAGCCTCGAGCCTGCCGAAACACCAGGGTTGACCTATCGCACCCACGGCTCGAGACAGGACCACGATCGTGAACGTCACCCTCACCACCGTCACCACCGACATCGAGGATCTGGTCTCCGGCGCCCGCGAGGGCGACCAGGGCTGCTGGTCCGAGCTCGTCGAGCGCCACCAGCCGATCATCGACGCGGTCGCCCGCCGCTATCGACTGGGCCGGGAGGACGCCGCCGACGTGAGCCAGACCGTGTGGCTGCAGCTGACCTGCCACCTGGACACGATCCGCGAGCCGCGCGCCCTACCGGGGTGGATCAAGGTCACCGCGGAGCGGGAGGCGTTTCGGCTGATCAAGATCGCTCGGCGGACCACCTCACTGGAACCGATCGCCGGGTTCTACGAAGGTCATGCCAACCCCAGCGAGCTCCGCTTCTCCACCGCGGCCGAGGAGATCGACACCGATCTGCTGCGCTCGGAGGAGCAGGCGGCGGTCCGGAAGGGTCTGGCCGCACTGAAGCCCAACCAGCGCGACCTGCTGCTGATGCTCGTTGCCGAGCCCGCCGTGCCGTACGCCCAGATCAGTGCCGAGCTGGGACTGCCGATCGGCAGCATCGGCCCGACCCGGGCTCGCTGCCTGCGGAAGCTGGAGGCGACCTCGGCGGTGCAGTCCCTGACCGATGTCGGCACCGAGGTCTCACTGGCCGCCTGATGCCCCACGGCGGGCCCACCGACCACGACCGGCACCATCGTCCATCGGGGGCGACGATGGTGCCGGTCGTTGCTGTGTACACGTCATTTATCGTTGGTCCGTGGGGACGCTGGTCGAGGCTGCAGCCGTGGGGGGATCGGTGACCGCCGGGCTCGACGAGGCTGCGCAGAAGTACGCCATGCTCAGCGTCTACTACGCCGCTCCGGGTCGGCAGTTCGCGATCTCGGGCGCTCCCTCGGTGTTCGTCCCGCCGGAGGTCACCCCCCTGACGCTGGCCGCTGCCCTCGAGGTGCTGAGCAGCGACGAGCAACGACTCGAGCAGGCCCTGTGGCTGATCGTCCGCAACACCGGGATCCGGCAGGCCTGGTCCACCACCCGCCTGTACCCGCCGGAGATCAACCGCTACGTCGACCGGGAGGCCCAGGACGAGCTCGACGAGCGTCGCCGCACCTACCGCCGCGGGTCCGGTCTCTTCGCGGCCTGCCTGACCGCTTGCCGTAACGCCGACCGCGATCAGTTCGAAGCGCTCGGCACGGCCATGTCGACACCGGCGATCAGGACCAACAGCGGCTTCACCAAGCTGGCCCGCCTGGTGTTCGACCAGACCCCTGACGAGTACCTCGCGGAGATGGAGCTGACCGGCAGGGACCCGCGCCGCTGGCAGGCGGCCCGGCAGCGGATCGGCTCGATCGAGGCCGAGGTCGGGGTCGGGATCGGTGAGTACGTCGAGCAGCTCGCCGCCACCGCGGCGTACGAGTCCTTCGTCGACCTGCTCCAGCACCGCGGTGGTCGACGACCGCCGACGATGAGCGTCTACCCCGTCACCTCGGTGATCACCCAGAACACCGACGAGCTCTGGACCAGCGCGACCGTGACGACGCTCGCCCGGGGCGACTTCGACACCCTCTACGCGGCGACGGAGCCGGCCAACTGGCACATCGACAACGACGTGATCAAGGAGTCGCACTACGTCTCCGATCCGCTCACCCTGGCACCGACCCAGACCGACCTGGGCAACGACGGCACGGTGCACGGACTGCTGTACGAGGAGGCGGCCATCACCTGGGGTCGAGGCAGCGCGCAGCAGGGCAGCTTCACCAACGTGCTGAACGTCAACCGGCGCGCGCAGCGGGGGACGCGCCATGACGCTTCCTTCATCGACCTCGGCTTCTCGTTGTGCCGCAGCATCTCCAGCGACGTGCTGTGGGACAGCCGCCGCGGCGGGCTGATGTTGAACGAGGGCTACATGCGGGTTCGACCGCTCGGCGGCGGGCGGTGGCGGATCACCTCGCGCAAGCTGCTGCGCTTCAGCGACCGAACGCCGTACACGGGCGCCTCCGGTTGGGCCGACTTCGGGGAGATGCTGAACTACCTCGCCCCCACCGCCTTGAGCTGGTGGGTGGAGACTGAGACCTACAGCCTCGGGCAGCGGACCGAGCACGACCTCGACCTGGCGCCGACGGCGCCGCCCGCCAGCGCGTCGACGAGTGAGGATGGACCAGGGCAATGAGCGACCCACAGCCTTCGGCCGGGCAGCCGGATCACGGCGACGACCAGCAGGCCGCCCAGGCGGCGTGGGATCGGGTCGGCCGCTACATGGAGGGCCTCGGGGCGGTCGGGGAACGCCTGGTGCAACGCAACTTCACCTTCTGGAAGGACGTCGCCTCCAGTCTGCAGTCGGGCCCGATGGACGCAGACAAGCTCGCGGCGACCACGGCCCGGGCGATGGTGGCCACCCAGGAGACCGTCGAGGACATCTGGATGTCGCTGGTCGAACCGCCGCAGAGCGAGGTCTACGTCCAGGTCCTGCCCACCGCGTTCCTGTTCTTCGATCAGGTCGGCGGTAACCGGCACACCCTCCAGGATCCGGTGCACATCCCGGTCCACCCGCAGCGCAAAGGTGATCTCCCGGAGTCGGCCGAGATCGCGCTCAACGGCAGCCCGACCGATTCCTCGGTCGAGGCGGCTGACGCGGTCCGGGTCCTGACCGAGCGGCTGCGAACCTCGTTGATCCCCGGTGCCCGCTCGTACCTGCTGGAGACCGTCGAGCAGGGTCAGGTGCCTCCCCTGGTGCCGGGGACGTACGACGGACTGGTCTACCTGATCAAGCCCTCCCTCCCACTCGCGAACCTCCGGATCATCGTCGACGGTCCGCCGCCCGAGGTCTGAGTGTCGGATCACCATGCCTAGCTCGCGGATCGAGAACCGGGTCAGCGATCTGCTGGCGGATGCGCGGGAGGCACGCGACGCCGGCGACTGGAAGACGGCCCGGTCACTGCTCGATGCCGTCGGCGCACTCGATCCCGGCAACGCCGAGGCGGCCGCCATGATGGCCGGGGCCGCGACCCGCCGTCAGATGACGCTGTTGTTCTGCGACATCGTCGGTTCCACCGAGCTCGCCGACCAGCGCGACCCCGAAGAGGTCACCGCGGTCATCGAGCGCTATCGCGCTGCCTGTACGGAGGTGGTCGACGAGCTGGACGGCTACATCGACGACCACCGGGGCGACGGCATGCTGGTGCTCTTCGGCTATCCGCAGGTGGACGAGGACGACGCTCGCCGCGGCGTGCTGTGCGGTCTGCGGATGATCGAACGGGTGCGGCAGATCCGATGGCCCGGCCCGGACGGCGCCCCCCTGCAGGTGCGCATCTCCGTACACACCGACCTGGTGGTCGTCGCCGACGGCATCACCGGGTCGACCGCGAACGAGGCCGCTCGGATCCAGCAGCTCGCCGACCCGGACACGGTGGTGATCAGCGACACCACCCAGGACCTCGTGTGGCCGTGGTTCGAAACCGAGTCGCTGGGGACGCAGCCCCTGCGCGGGGTGTCGCGAACGGTGGAGGTGTTCGCCGTCCGCGCCGTGTTGCCCACTCCCCGGGGCCGGACGTGGCGGGACCGGACCAGCCCGTTCGTCAACCGTACGGCGGAGTTCTCGGCCATGGAGTGGCTTGCGCCGAAGCAGATCGAGGTGGTCGAAGCCACTGCGCCCGAGAGCGAGATCGACCTGGTCGGTGCCCGCGCGGTGTGCGTGATCGGCCCCGGCGGAATGGGCAAGACCCGGCTCACCCTGGAGACCGCTCGGCGGCTCGGCCTGAAGCCGATCGCGTGCAGCTGCTCGCGGATGCAACGCAACGTCAGCCTGCACCCGTTCCGTGGTCTGCTCGAGGGCGCCTGCGGGATGGACGCCGATGACCCGGCCGAGACCAGGCTGGAGAAGCTGCGGGCGGCGCTGTCGTCGTTGCCGGGTGCGACCGAGGCGGGCGCCTCCGGCGACCTCCCCTTCCTGGCTGCGGTGTTCGACATCCCGCTGGAGAAGCTGTCGGCACCGAGCGAGGTGCAACCGGATCGGCTGCGCCGCGAGGCGCTGCTGGCCGCCGCCCAGCTCGTCCACGCCCACGCCGCCGCCGAGCCCACCCTGATCTTCGTCGACGACGTCCAGTGGGCCGATCAGTCCAGCCTGGACCTGCTCGCCGTGCTGCTCACCATGCCGGCTCTCAAGATCACGATCGCCGCGCGGGACGGCTTCGAGCCGCCGTGGGCGGAGACCGTCGTCCGCCGGATCGTCCTCGATCCGCTGGACGAGGACGCGACCGCCGAGCTGGTCCGTCAGACCCCCAGCGCGGCCCGGCTGAGCCCGGAGCGCAGCCGCGAGCTGATGCAGCGCAGCGACGGCGTGCCGTTGTTCCTCGAGGAGCTGCTGCTGACCGCGCAGGAGTCGGACACCGGGCGGATCCCACACCGGTCGCTGCAGTTCAGCGCGTACCAGATCCCGCCCGCCCTGCGCGATCCCCTGCTGGCCAGGCTGTCCCGTCCGGAAGTCGACCTGGAGCTGGCGCAGCTGGCCGCCGTGATCGGCCGCGAGGTCGACCGCGACCTGCTGCACCGCGCGGTCGGGGTCGACGGTGCGGAGTTCGAGCGCCGGCTGCGCACGCTGCTCGACGCTGGGCTGATGGAGCTTGCCGGCGCCCAGCTCCGGTTCCGGCACGAGCTGATCCGCGAGGTCGCGTACGAGACGCAGCGGCGGACCGTGCTGAAGGAACGGCACGGGATCGTCGCCGACCTGCTGGCCTCCGGCGACGGGGCCGGCCAGCGGGCCAGCACCGTCGCCGCCGCCTTCCACCTGGAACAGGCCGGACGGGTGCCGCACGCGGTGGCCGCCCACATCCAGATCGCACAGGCCGACCAGGCGCTGGGGGCGCACGAGGAGGCGGCCGAACGGCTCACCAAGGTGCTCGAGCTGCTCGAGACCACCCCGGCCGGCCTGGAGCGGGACCGCGGCGAGCTGGCCGTCCGGGAGCTGCGCAGCTTCAGTGCCGTGACCGCCCGCGGCTACGCCGCGGCCGAGGCATCGCAGGACTACCCGCGCTGCCTCCAGCTGGTCGAGGAGTCGGTCCGCGACGCCGAGGTGCTGCCGTACCTGATCCGGCTGTGGACCTACTACACCTCACGCGGCGACTTCACCCAGGCCGAGGCGATCAACGACGCGGTGATCCGGCGGACCGAGGCGGCGGGAGTGTTCTTCCCGGGCGCGGCCCTCGGTCGCGGGGTCGTGGACTTCTTCCAGGGCGACTTCACCGACGCCGTGGCTCAGCTGACCGACGGGCTGGAGAACGGCTGGACCGCCGACGTGCAGCCGCCGCCGGAGTGGACGCTGCCGAACGACCCGCGGGCGGCGGGTTTCGCGCACCTGGTCCCGTCCCTGGTCGTGGTGGGTGACCGGGCGGCGGCCGAGCAGGCCGCCGTGGACGGACTGGAGCGGGCCAACTCCCTCCCGTACCCGATCGGACCGTTCAGCGCGCAGTACGTCGACTGTCTGCTCGCGGTCGCCCGCAGCATCGACGGGGATGTCGTCGGCGCGGCCGAGGTCGGGCAGCGGCTGGTTGCGGTCGGCGAGCGACACGGCTTCGCGATCTGGAGCCTGACCGGTCAGATGCAGTGCCTCTACAGTGCTGTCCAGCTGGGCGACACCAGCTGCCTGCCGGGACTCGTCCAGGCGGTCGAGGTGTGGCACCAGGTGGTGGCCATCGACTCCTGGACGCCCTACTGGTTCGCCAACGTCGGTTTCGCCCACCTGCTCACCGGCGACGCGGCGACCGCGGTGGGCTACTTCGATCGTGCGCTGGAGATCGCCTCGACCACGGGCGCCGGCTTCTACACCGCCGAGACGCTGCGCGGACGGGGAGAGGCCCGGCGGGTGCTGGGCGACTCGGCGGCCGGAGCAGCCGACCTGATCGAGGCGATCGCCGTCGCCGAACGCCAAGGAGCCGTGCTGTTCGCCACCCGGGCCCGGGCGTCGCTGGACGCACAGGCATGACGGCGGGCCCGACCACAGCTGGACGACCTCGCAGGATCGCGATCATCGGCGGCGGGATGGCCGGGCTCGCCGCTGCCTGGCGGCTGAGTGAGGAGCTCGGTGCCGGAGCCGAGATCACCGTGTACGAGCAGGGCTGGCAGCTCGGTGGGAAGGGCGCCAGCGGACGCGGCGTGCACGGTCGGATCGAGGAGCACGGTCTGCACGTCTGGCTCGGCTACTACGACAACGCATTCCGGCTGATCCGACAGGTCTACGACGACCTGGACCGCGACCGCACGGCGCCGGACTGTCCGATCCGTGGCTGGCGCGACGCGTTCTCCCCGGCCGGTCGGGTCGGGGTCGAGGAACGCACGGGCCGGGGCTGGCAGCACTGGGTGGCGACCTTCAGCACCACCAGCGGTGAGCCGGGCGACGACGGCACTCCGGGCGGGACCGGGTCGGTGGCCGAGTTCCTGCGGCGGGGAGTGCGGCTGCTGGCCGACTTCTCCGCGTCGCTGTTGGAGATGCGCGCCGCCGATCGGTCCGCCACCACCGATGTCGCACCGACCGTCGTGCTGAGCGGGTCACCCCAGCCGCCGCGGGCACCCCGATCCACCGAGCGGCGCGACGGCCCGGTCGGCGATCTCGGTGGGCTGCTGCAGCAGGCGCAGTTCGCGGTCGTGATCGCCGCGGTGGAAGGGATCCGACTGCTCGGCTCGGCTGTGCCGGCCGGCAGTCTGGACGTGGTCGCCGAGCAGCTCGACCGGATGCGGGTGGATCTGGAGGTGGTGATCGGACGGGGGGACGCGAGTCTGCGGCGACTCGGCGACCTCGTCGATCTCGTCGTCACCTGTTGCCTGGGCATCGTCCGCGACCGGCTGCTCGTCGATCACCGAGGCTTCGGAGCCATCGACGACGAGGACTTCCGCGGCTGGCTGCGCCGGCACGGGGCACGACCCGGCACGCTCGAGTCGGCGCTCGTGCGGGGGATGTACGACCTCGTCTTCGCCTACGCCGACGGGGATCGCGATCGTCCACGGTTCTGTGCCGGGCTGGGGTTGTTCCTGGCCGGCAAGTTCTTCTTCGACTATCGCGGATCGTTGTTCTGGCGAATGCAGGCTGGGATGGGGGACGTCGTGTTCGCCCCCCTCTACCAAGCGCTGCGGGAGCGCGGGGTCCGGTTCGCGTTCTTCCACCGCCTCGAACGACTGCGCCTGGATCGTGATCATGGTCGGGTCGAGTCGTTGGTCATCACCAGGACGCGGACCTGCGCCGACGGTGACTACCAACCGTTGATCATGGTCGACGGGCTGCCCTGCTTTCGCTCAGATCCCGACGAGGATCAGCTGGACCACACGTCGGAGGTGATCGAGCTGACGGTGGGGACCGATGTCGACGTCGTCGTGCTGGCGGCGTCGGTCGGATCCCTGGCCGACCCGTGCGCCGAGCTGGTCGAGGACTCCGCACGCTGGCGGTCCATGATCGACCACGTGGCCACGGTGGCGACGCAGTCGCTGCAGCTGTGGCTGCGGACCTCGGAGTCCCAGCTGGGCTGGGACTTTCCGGCGTCGACGGTCAGCGGCTACGTGCCGCCCTTCGACACGTACGCGTCGATGACGCACCTGCTGGCTCAGGAGCAGTGGCCCGCCGAGGACCGGCCCGAGACCCTGGGCTACTTCTGTGGCTCGTTGCGGATCGAGGACGCCGACGCCGACCCGCAGGCAGTGGTGACGGCGAACGCGATCCGGTTCCTCGATGATCACGCCGGCCACTTCTGGCCGGCTGCCGCCGGACCGGACGGGTTCGCCTGGGACCAGCTGGTCGATGGCGGCGGTTCTGCCGGAGGCGGTCCCGAACGGCTGGTCGGGCAGTACGTGCGAGCCAACATCGAGGGATCGCAGCGCTACGTGCAGTCGTTGCCGGGCAGTCAGCGGCACCGTCTGCGGGTGGACGAGTCGGGCTACGACCACCTGGTGCTGGCCGGCGACTGGACCAACTGCGGACTCAACGCCGGCTGCATCGAGGCGGCCACCATGAGCGGGCTGGAGGCGGCCAACACCATCCTCGGACACCGGTTGATGAGCGGGATCACCGGCAGCTGGTACGGCGTCGGGACGTGACCAGCCAGAACCCCGCTGACGGTCCCTCGGCGGTCGACGACACCGCCTTCGCCGACGAGGCGCTCCGGCTCGCCGGCGTCGCGTACGACCGGGTGATGTCGGGGGCCGACCCGGAGCTCGACACCATGCCGGCGGAGCTGAAGCCCGCTGACGCCGTCCGCTGGATCGGCGATCGGGTGACCGAGCTGGTGGCAGGTTTCGCCGAGCTGCCCCTGGACCGGCTCGTCGACCAGGCTGCACCGGCTCCTGCGTCCGGCGGTCCGGCGAGCGCAGCGGAACCACGGGGCGAACCGCTGACCATGAGGTCTCCGCGGGGCGGTCTCGGTGAGGTCCGGATCTGGATCCACCCGGTCGGCGAGCTCGCCACCGGGACCCTGCGGTTTCGGCTCACCGACCTGCAACCCGGCACCGGTGACGCACTGCCTGGCGGCACGGCGGTGTTCGCGCCGGCCGAGATCGGTCTCCCCCTCACGGCTGCCGAGTCCGTGCTGTTGCGCTACCCGATCCCCGCCGGAGCCACTCCGGGTGGTTACCACGGGCTGGTGCTGGCCGGCGGTGTCGCCGATGCGTTCGTACCGATCACCGTGGTGATCACGTGAGCGCGGCCACGATCGAGACCCTCGAGCAGTACGCCGAGCAGACGCGAGCGGCGATGGCCGACGCCATCGCCGGCGGCGAACCGGCCGACTACCTCTACGATCTCGTCCGCGACTACGCGGCCCGCAAGGGCAAGGGTCTGCGCCCCGGTCTGCTGCTGGCCGCCGCCGATGCCTGCGGCGCCTCGACACGTACGGCGCTGCCCGCCGCCGCCGCGCTGGAGCTGCTGCACACCGCCTTCTTGATCCACGACGACGTCGAGGACCACAGCCGGCTGCGTCGTGGGCGACCCACGCTGCACGAGCTGCACGGTGCGGCACTCGCCATCAACGCCGGGGACGCGCTGGCCAACCTCGCGGTTCGACCACTGACCTCCAGCGCTTTCCCCCGCTACCGCTCGCGGGAGGTGCTGGCCGAGCTGCGGCTGGCGATCCGGCAGACGACCGAGGGCCAGGCACTGGAGCTCGGCTGGCGTCGGCACGCCGTGGTCGATCTGACACCACTGGACTACCTGGAGCTCGTCGGCCGGAAGACCTGTTGGTACACGACGATGGCGCCGCTGCGGATCGGAGCCCTGCTGGGGCGGTGGCAGCCGGAGCCGGCGGCCCTGGATCGGCTGGGGTTCCTGGCCGGTTGTGCGTTCCAGATCCGGGACGACCTGCTGGATCTCGCGCCGGGCGGGCAGGCCGGCAAGACGCCCCGCAGCGACGTCGTGGAGGGCAAGCGCACCCTGATGCTGATCCACCTGCTCGGGGTCGCCGCTCCGGCGGACCGAGGATGGGTGGTGGACTACCTGGGCCGAGCCGAGGACGACCGGAGCCCGGACGATCAGAACCGGCTGCTGACGCTGATGATCGACGCCGGCAGCCTCGCGTACGCCGAACGCTTCGCCGCCGTGCTGGCCACGGCCGCTCAACAGGCACTGGCGACCGCTTTCGCTCACGTGCCACCCTCACCGGCCGTGGACGTCCTCCGTGAGCTGATCGACTACCTGGTCAGTCGCACGGACTGATCAGGGACTCGGCACCCGACGTCTCGTCCTTCACAGGCCGGCGCGGCGACGCAGCCCCGGCGCGTCGACGATCTCGATGGTCCGGCCGTCGACCTTGATCACACCGCGACCCACCAGTCCCTGCAGCACCCGGTTGACGGCCGGGCGGGAGGCGCCGACCATCTGCGCCAGCTCCGTCTGGGTCAGGTGCAGGTCGACGGCGAGTCGTCGGCTCGGGTCGTCGGACTGGCGTTCGGCCCGCTGGATGAGGAGCTTGGCGATCCGGCCGCCGAGATCCAGGAACACCAGATCCGTGGTCTGCTCGGTCAGCCGTCGAACCATGGCCCCCAGGGTGCGCAGCAACGCGTCGAGGAGGGCGGGACTCTGCTGCATGGCGGCGAGCAGCGCCGACCGGTTGATCACCAGCGCGGTCGTGGCCTGCACCGCGACGGCCGAGGCCGATCGCGGGCCCTGGTCGATGACCGACAGCTCCCCGAGGACATCACTGCTCCCCACGGTGGCCAGCACCATCTCGTCCCCGCGTTCGGAGGCCACCGTGATCTTGACCAGGCCGTCGACGACGACGACGAGATGATCACCGGGATCTCCTTGGTACCAGAGGAACTGGTCTCGCCGGTACGAGCGAGCCACGCACACCCCCGCGAGCTCGGACAGCGCGGTGGGATCGAGCGAGCCGAAGACCTGGGTCGACCGGAGCGTGTCCAGGATGGTGTCGCGGTTCATCGCACGCCCGCGCCCCCGGCGCCCGCCGTCCCCGTTCGTCCTTCGCACACGGCGTCATCATGGCATCCCGCTACGCGCTGATGGTCAACGTGGTGAGCTGGCCGGTGCCGTCGAGGGTGAAGACGTTGCGGAGCTCCATCCGACCGCCGGGGAAGTTCCCCTCCACCCGGATCACCACGACGACGGTCTGGTCGGTCCGGTCGGCCGAGAGAGACGAGTGGACGTGGTGGTGAACTCGCTGGCCGGTCCGGTCAACCAGACAGTGATCTCCTCCCGGCCGCGATAGGTCCTGCCGTCGTCGACCACCCCCGCATCCAGGTGAACAGCTCGACCACGGTGGGCTTCCGACCGCCCTCCATCCGGTCGGAGTACGCGACCACCGCGGCGGGCAGGTCCGTAGCCCGGGGCGGCCAGCACCTCGCGAACGACCTCGATCGGAATGTCCAGCGAGCGGAGCTGGCGCGGATGACCTGGGCGTCGGCGATCTGTTCGGTGGTGTAGAACCGGTAGCCGTTCGTCGGATCCTAGAACCGGAGCGTCTTGGCGCTCAGCCGGGTGGCTGGTGAGAAGTCACCGATCGTCATGGCAGTCACCGGTCCATCTTGTCGCCGCGATCAGCAACGACCTGCGCATCTGGAATACCGCCCACGGGCTCCGTGTTGGCCGAAATACCCCCCAGGGGTATCAACAGGAGGAGGCACCCGTGCACGCACCCGAGCACCAGCGCACCGATCACGTCACCGACGCACACCACGGCTCCGAGCACAGCGGACACGGCTCCGAGCACAGCGGGCACGGGGACCACGTCGGCCAGTTCCGACGCCTGTTCTGGATCATGCTGATCCTGGCGGTGCCGGTGGTGGGCTTCTCCGGCATGTTCTCGATGCTGCTGGGTTACAGCCTGCCCGCCGCCGGCTGGGTCGGCTGGATCTCACCGCTGCTCGGCACCGTCATGTACGCGTGGGGCGGCCGACCGTTCCTGACCGGAGCCGCCGACGAGCTCCGCCGCCGGCAGCCCGGGATGATGCTGCTCATCGCCTTGGCCATCACGGTGGCTTTCCTCGCCTCCTGGGCCGCCAGTCTGGGCATCGTGAACCACGAGCTGGACTTCTGGTGGGAGCTCGCGCTGCTGATCGTGATCATGCTGCTCGGTCACTGGATCGAGATGCGGTCGTTGGCCCAGACCACGTCCGCCTTGGACTCGCTGGCCGCGCTGCTGCCGGACCAGGCCGAACGACTCGTCGACGAACGGGCCGAGCTGGTGTCGCCGACCGATCTGGGCCTGGGCGACCTGGTGGTGGTCCGGCCCGGGGGGCGGGTCCCGGCGGACGGACGGATCCGCACCGGCTCGGCCAGCATGGACGAGTCGATGATCACCGGGGAGTCCCGACCGGTCCGTCGCGGCCCAGGAGACACCGTGGTGGCCGGCACCGTGGCCACCGACTCCGGTCTGCGGATCGAGATCACCGCCGTCGGCGACGACACCGCCCTGGCCGGCATCCAACGCCTGGTCTCCGCGGCCCAGAGCTCCACCTCCCGGGCGCAGCGGATCGCCGATCGGGCCGCGGCGTGGCTGTTCTGGTTCGCACTTGCAGCCGGCATCCTCACCGCCGTCGTCTGGACCGTCATCGGCCTGCCCGACCAGGCCGTCGTCCGCACCATCACCGTGCTGGTCATCGCCTGCCCGCACGCCCTCGGCCTGGCGATCCCGCTGGTGGTGGCCATCGCCACCGAACGCGCCGCCCGCGGCGGTGTACTGATCAAGGACCGGCTCGCTCTCGAGTCGATGCGCACCATCGACACCGTGCTGTTCGACAAGACGGGCACGCTGACCAAGGGCCAGCCGACCGTCACCGCCGTCCACGGCACCAGTGGTCATTCCGAGGCCGAGATCCTGACTCTCGCCGCGAGCGCCGAGACCGACTCCGAGCACCCCTTGGCCCGCGCCATCGTGGCCGCCGCTGAGCATCGCAGTCTTCGGCTGGATCCGGCGAGTGACGTCACCTCGTCACCGGCCGTCGGGGTGACCGCCACCGTGGACGGGCGACGGGTGGCCGTCGGCGGACCGAATCTGCTGAACGAGCAGGAGACGTCGGAGCTTCCGATCGCCGGCGAGTGGCGCGCCGACGGGGCGATCATCCTGCACGTCCTCGTCGACGGCCGGGTGGTCGGCGCCCTGAAGCTCGCCGACGAGATCCGGCCCGAGTCACGCGCCGCCGTGAGCGCGCTGCAGGCACGTCGCGTACAGGTGGTGATGGTCACCGGAGACGCCGACGCCGTGGCCGCGTCGGTGGCCGCCGAGCTGGGCATCGACCGCTACGTCGCCGGCGTCCGCCCCGAGGACAAGGCCGCCACGGTGCAACAGCTCCAGGCCGAAGGGCGCCGGGTCGCGATGGTGGGCGACGGGGTCAACGACGCCCCGGCGTTGGCCCAGGCGGACGTGGGCATCGCCATCGGAGCCGGGACCGACGTCGCCATCGCCTCGGCGGGTGTCATCCTGGCCGGCGACGATCCCCGCTCGGTGGTGTCGGTCATCGAGCTGTCCCGGGCGAGCTACCGGAAGATGCAGCAGAACCTGTGGTGGGCGGCGGGCTACAACCTGATCTCGGTACCGCTGGCCGCCGGCGTGCTCGCCCCGGTCGGGTTCGTGATGCCGATGTCGCTGGGGGCGCTGCTCATGTCGGTGTCCACCGTCGTCGTCGCCCTCAACGCGCAGCTGCTGCGCCGTCTCGACCTGCGACCCGGCACCTGTCCACGCTCGACCTGAGCCGATGGTGGATCGCCCTCTCGTGCGACTTCGTCGTCATCGGATCGGATCCAGAGCGCGGGGGCGCGCCCAGGACCGCCCGATGGAGGAGGCCTCAGGTGCCCACGTGCCCACGTGCCACGACGCAGTGACCAGAACGGTCTGCGCTCGCTACGCCTTGGCATAGCGCTGCCGACCGGTCACACCTCCACCAATCCAGTGGCCGATGTCGAAGATGAAGCCGATCACCACGAAGAACCAGCCCCAACCGTTCAGGCCCCCGATGAGCGGGTTGTAGGCAAGGACGAAGAACAAGGTCGCGTAGGGAAAGAAGATCAGCCCGAGCAGCGGGATGACGAAGCCGTTGAAGGCGCGGTCCACCAGGTTCGAGAAGATCCAGACCAGCACCAGCACCAGCCTCGGGGCGAACCCTGCAAGCAGTGCGAGCAGACATCCCATCCGGGGACCCTCTCTCTCAGGCGTGGTGACCCGGTCGACCCGAATCCTGACACCGACTCGCGGCGCCTGCCTCACCCGCCTCGGGTGACCGATCGGAGGAAGGCGTCGCGCCGTGGGCAGGTGCCACATTGCCGTGCGTGCACGAATCATCCAGAGCGGATGAGCTGGCGGCTGATCAGCGACCCTAGGCTCGCCTGGCAGGAGACGACGACGTCGACAGGAACGACCAGAGGCGACACTGATGGGCGACAGCGTGAGACGCGACGGCTACAACACGCCCGTGCCGTCCAAGATCCTGACTCCGGGTGAACACTCGTCTTGCCACGCTCGAGTTCAGCGACGGTTTCCCGACCCAGTCGCGCGCTGCCCCTGGCCTCAGCCAGTCTCAGGACACCACCGTCGAGCCGACCGCTTGGACGGCGGCCTCGGCAGGACCTGGATCGACGATGTCGCGGTAGCTCAGCGGCTGATCGATCAACCACTCGCCGGCGAGAATGCTCATCCAGCTGTCGAAGCCGTCGGGATCGATGCGGACGTCGGTCCAGATGCCTGATCTCTTGAGGTCGTCGACGCTCGCGATGAGGACGTCGAGGGGAAGCTTCGGCCAGTATCGGGTGAGGAGATCGGTGCAGTCCTCGCCGTCATGGTCGTTCATCCAGTTCATGGCCCGCTGGATGGCGCGAGTGAACTGCCACGGGGCCGAGTCGGGTTCCCCGATCAGGTGGGGGAGCGTGTAGTAGACGCTGTTGGGCATCGCTCCGCCGGCGCCGGCGTGCCGGTAGGCGATGCTGCCGAGGCCCTTGTGCTCGAGGAGATGGGCGTTGACGAGGTCGACGATGATGGCGTCTCCCAGACCGCCGGCATAGAGATCGGACAGCGTCTGGCCGCTGAGGTCGCGGATGAAGCGGATGTCGGAGAGGTCGATGCCCGCCTGGCGGATGAGCCCCGCGGTGTGCATGTACGGGGCGGTGCCGCCAGCGCCTGGGGCGAGGACGAGCTTGCCTTTCAGGTCGGCGAGCTGGAAGTCCGGCTGTGGCTCGCGGGTGACGATGGCCTTCGGGTTCCGCGCGTTGAGCTGGGCGAAAGCGATGAAGTCGTGGCCACGGCCGTGGTACATCGCCGGCACCCAGAGGCCGCCGAGGACCGCTTGCGCGCTGCCGTCGGCCAGGCTGCGGAGCACCTCGGTCCAGTCGTCGGGGGCATCGCGGCTGAACTCGAGCCCTTCGTCTGCGAAGTAGCCGTTCTCGACCGCGACGTACTCGGGCAGGTAGTTGGGCCAGTGGGACGTTGCGGAGACGTGATAGCTGGTCATGGCTGCCAAGTCTCCCCTATCTGCTCCATTTTGTATACGAGATGCTCTGCGCCGGCACTTGGGGTGGGCTCGTCAATCCTGGATCGTCGGCGGACTCTCCAGGTCGCCCGCGAGCCCTGTCGTGGGCCGGGCCCGGGCCGCAGCCGGATCGCCGTCCGGTGCATGGGGGACGGCAGAACGCCTCCCTCCACGGCCCGGCGTGTCCTATCCTTGGCCGCATGCAGCCCCTGTCCGCCTCCGTCGTTCAAGCGCTGCGCACCGAGATCATCGACGGCAAGTTCGCGGTCGGAGATCGGCTCAAGGAGGACGTCCTCGCGGCCCGGTTCGGGGTGTCCCGGGTTCCCGTAAGGGAAGCTCTGCAGCAGCTGGAGAGCGAAGGCTTCGTCGTCATCGAGAAGTTCAAGGGAGCCTCGGTGTCCCACCGCTCCCAAGACGACGTGATCGAGTTGATGCAGGTGCGTCGGGGCCTGGAGGTGCTGGCGGCCACGCTCGCCGGGGAGCGGGCGGGCGGCGAGATGGCCGACGAGCTGCGTGAGGTGATCGAACGCGGTCGCCGAGCCCGCGACGACCGAGCGGTGGATCTCCTGCCTCCGTTGATCATGGAGTTCCACGAGGTGGTCGCGCGGGCCTCCGGGAACGCGCACCTGGCACAGATGCTCCGAGACCTGCTGCAGAAGATCGCCTGGGGCTTCGAGCTGGACATCGTAGGCCGGATCGAGTCCTCCTGGGCAGACCACTCGGCCATCGCCGAGGCCATCCTGGCCGGATCGGGACCGACCGCGGGCTACCTGATGGGCGAGCACATCATCAAAGACGAGCGCCTCTACCGCCAGGCCATCGAACGCAACGACGCTCAGGTCCAGCCGGTCTAGTGGGACCGGCGGCTCGATCCGCGCGGCACCGAGTCCGGCATCATGTGCCAGATTTTGTATACGAAATGACGTACGCCGTGTACTGTGGGTTCCACGACGAGGCGCCGTCTGGTGTGTCCCGGGCTCCGTGCGCAGGGACGCGTCAGGATCAGCGTTGGCCTTGATCGCCAGCCCATCCGGTTCTCGCTCGCCGGCCACATCCTTGGAGGCCCACGGTGACCCTCATTCTCTCCGCCGACGATCTTGCCGGTCTGGTGACACTGCCGGAGGCCATCGGCGCCGTCCGAGCGGCGCATGCCGAGCTGGCCGCAGGCCAGGCCTCTCAGCCCGCACCGGTCGCCTTGGGCAGCAGCGTCAGCAGCTCGGTCATGCTGCCCATGGTCGCGTCCTCGGGCCGACTGAACCTGTCGGTCGTCAAAGCCCTCACCGACGCTCCCGACAACCGGGGCCGCGGACTGCCCACGCAGCGTTCGGTCATCATGGTTCTCGACTCGACCACCGGTGAGTGCCTGGCGATCATCGACGGTGCCGTGGTCACCCGCGCGCGTACGGCGGCGGCCAGTGCCGTGGCCACGGCGGCTCTGGCCAATCCCGACGCGACCACGTTGGGTCTGGTCGGCGCGGGACGACTGGCCATCGAGCACGTCGCCGCGATCCGCACGGTTCGACCGATCAGTCAGATCCGGGTCTGGTCCCGCTCCATCGACACCTTGTCGGCCTTCCGGACAGCGGTGGGTGCCGACATCGCCGTCAGCGTCGAGTCGAGTCCCGCTGACGTCGTCGCGTCCTCCGACATCGTCTGCACCCTGACCCCGTCGCAGGACCCGATCGTGTCCGGGGCCTGGTTCCATCCGGGCCTCCACCTGAACGCGGTCGGGGCGCCGCCGCGCGCGGACCACCGAGAGATCGATGCCACCGGGATGGCGGCCGCGACGGTCTTCGTCGACAGCACCGCCACCCAGCTGGCCAAGTCGGGCGATGCGCTGCTCTCGATCGCCGACGGAACAACCACCGAAGCGGACTTCCAGCGAGAGCTCGGAAGCGTGCTGATCGGGCAGGACCCCGGCCGAACCCACCACGACGAGATCACGTTGTTCAACTCCGTCGGGCTCGCCCTGCAAGACCTCGCGTACGCCGCGCTGTGCCTGGAGAAGGCCGCCGAGCTCGGCCTCGGGCAGACCGTTCGGCTGTCCGCCTCCCCCGCGCTGGCGCCGATCGGCTGACTGCTCGACCACGCCGACCGGGAGCACGTCCCGGTCGGCGTCGCCGGTTGCGCCGAGGACCCGACCGGACCGGATGGGTGAGCGGGAGCGTCCGGGTCTCCACCAGCCGGAAGACCCCCAGCGTCGTCGTGATCCTGCTGCCGCTGCCAGCGCGAACCGCGTGTCCCTGGTGACGGCATCTACAGGGCTCGGTGGGCGAAGCCGCAGCAGCGCTCGTACAGCGACTCGTCCCGCGATCAATCGCGACCACATCGGACAGCTGCCCATCCGCCGCGCCGTCCAAGGCCCGCCGATGTTCAGCCCGCCATACTCGCCCGCGGCGTAGCCGACCAGCGCCAGACCCGGGGGCTGGGCCGCTGGGAGTGTGCGTTCTCCGACCACGGACGGCCTCCGCCCCATCCCGCCCCCCTGGGCCCGTACGCTTTCTGACCACGGACGGCTTCCGCACCCATCCCGCCCCCTGGGATCGTGTACTTTCCGACCACGGACGGCTTCCGGGCCAATTCCGCCCTGTGGGCCGTACGTTTTCCGACCACGGTCGGCTTCCGCCCCCATCCCGGCCGCGCGGGCCGTACGTTCCCGACCCCGGACGACTTCGGCTCCCATCCCGGCAGCTGGGTACGTTCTCGGAACCACGGTCGGCCTCCGCCGTATCCCGGCCCCTGGGCCATGCAGTTTCCGACCACGGACGGCTTCCGCACCCAACCAGGCCGTGGGGGCATGCAGTTTCCGACCACGGACGGCTTCCGGGCCTATCCGGCCGCGCCGGCGCCGCACCGACCCGGGCTGCCGCACCGACCCGGGGCGCCCAGATCACTGACGCTGCCGACGACGTACGCCCCGGGGCACCCCCGGAGCGAACGCGTGGGTCGGACGCCAACCGGCTTCAGACGGATCGGCCGGACAACGAAAGACCCACCCGACCCCTGAGCGGGTTCGGGTGGGCGTCGGCCGTTCGCTGCCGTTACGCCGAGCAATTGCTCTCGGCGGGGCCCGGCTGATGGCAGGTCAGCGGTACGGCTTCATGAAGGAGTCGTCGGCCAGCTCGTCGTAGGACGGCGGTGTGCTGACCATGCCTTCCTCGGTCAGGATGCGCATCCAACGGTCGCTGGCGTCGGGGTCGATGGCCACGGTCTGCCAGACGTCGCTGGCGGTGAGCGCATCGACCACCGAGCGCATCAACGCCCGGTCCTTGGTCGGCCAGCGCTCGGCCAGAATGCTGTCCAACAGCGCCGGGTCGAGGTTCTGGGTGAGCTCCATGGCCTCGGCGATGCAGCCCGTGAAGGTGGTGATGCGGTCGCGCAGCTCCTCCACCCGGGCCGTCTGACAGTAGTAGACGCTGTTGGGCATCAGTCCACCGGAATCGAGGTGGCGGAACACGATCTGCCCGAAGCCCGCCGCTTGCAGCTCGGTCGCCGTGCCGAGGTCGGCGATCATCCCGTCACCCAGGCCGGCCTGGTACAGCTCGACCAGCATCCCGGTCGAGAGGTCCCGGACGAACCGGACGGTCGTCGGGTCGATGCCGCTCTCCCGGATCAGCCCGGAGGTGAACGCGTACGGCGCGCTCCCACCTGCCCCGGGAGCCAACAGCGACGTGCCGACCAGGTCAGCCAGCTGGAAGTCGGGTGACGGGTCCCGGAGCAGGATGGCCATCGGGAACTGGTGGTTGAGCTGACACACGACGGTCAGCTCCCGGGGGGACTCGGCGTACATCGCGGGCACCCACAGACCCCCGAGGGCGAGATCGGCCGCCCCGGACTCGAGGTCCTCGATCACCCCCGTCCACGGATCCTTGGGGGTCGTCTCGACCACCAGCCCGGCGTCGGTGAACAGACCGGCGGCCCCGGCGAGGTACTCGGGCAGGTAGTTGACGCCGTTGGCGGTGGCGGCGATCTTCAGGGTGTCCATGGTGGTGTCTCGTTTCTACTCGTTCACATCGGTGTGGGCGAAGGGGTGTCGTGCTCGATCTAGGAGGTCGTGTCGGCGGTCTCGGGATCGACGACCAGGCGGTTCTCGTTGACCTCTTCCAGGGTGCAGCCGCGGGTCTCGGGGGCGAACCGTGAGGCGATCACGAGGATGGCGTACATGATCGCGACCATCCCGAACACTCCGGCGAAGCCGTACGCCGCGAACAGGGCGACCGCGGCGAAGGGCATGATCGCGCCGCCCACGTTGCCGATCCCGTTGACGATCGAGGTGCCGAGGGTGCGGATCCGGGTGGGGTACAGCTCGGGGGACCAGGCGGCCAGGGTCGTGTTGGTGAGCATGCCGAAGAACTGGAAGGTGGCACCGAGCACGAGGATGAGTGCCGTCTGGTCCGCGAAGAGCGCGAACGCCAAGGCGGTCAGACAGCCCAGGATGCCGGCGGTGCAGATGACCACCTTGCGGCCGGCTCGCTTGGCCAGCACCGCGGCGGCACAGGCACCGAGGAGTGAACCGGTGTTCATGATCATCGTGTAGAGCAGGCTCTCGCTGATGGAGTACCCCCGCTCGACCAGCAGCGTGGGCATCAGGAAGTTCAGGGTCACCTGGGCCCCGAAAGCCATCCAGGAGATGATGCCGATCGTCACGGTGCGCGGCAGGACCACCCGCTCGAACACGGCCTTGGGGCTCGACCGCACCTGGTTGGCGGGCACATCGCTCTCGGAGAGGTACGCGGTGGGGTTGGGCGCGGGGGTCAGAGTGTCGGAGATGAGGATGTTCAGCGAGCGGTTGGCTTCATCCACGCGACCCTGGGACAGCAGGAAGCGCGGCGACTCGGGCAGCTTGCGTCGGTACAGCACGACGAGCAGCGCGGGC
This sequence comes from uncultured Actinomycetota bacterium, assembly GCA_963696135.1. Taxonomy (GTDB): domain Bacteria; phylum Actinomycetota; class Actinomycetes; order Propionibacteriales; family Propionibacteriaceae; genus Microlunatus. Next base: position 36,456 of record CAVOJH010000020.1, on the reverse strand, counting down.
AGGGCCAAGAACGCGAAGGTCCAGCGCCAGACCAGATCGTCCCCACCGAGTCCGGCGGCCAGCGGACCGAGCAGCAGGAAGAACAGGCCGTAGGAGACGAAGTTGCCGACGCCACCGGAGCCGATGTTCAAGACGGAGACGAGGGTCCCGCGGTAGCGGGTGGCGACCATCTCCGACAACATCGCGATACCGATCGTGAACTCGCCGCCGAGGCCGATGCCGACGATCAGTCGGCTGGCCAGCAGCACCTCGTAGTTCGGGGCGATGGCGCTGATCAGGCCGCCGATGCTGTAGATCACCAGGTTGAGGCCGAGGGCGGCGCGTCGACCCCAGCGGTCCGCGAGCCAACCGCCGAAGAAGCGGCCGAGCAGGCCGCCGATCACGGTGGCGGTGTTGATCGCCGTCAGGTGGGTGTTGTCGATGCCCAGGCTCGCCTTGATGTTGCTGCCCATCGCCCCGACCGAGTTCTGTTCGAGGGTGTCGAAGAACATGCCGGCGAGAATCAGCATCATCACCCAGAACTGGGCGCGGGTGAAGCCGGCGCGGTCCAACGTGGCCGACATCGTGGTCGTGGTTGCGGAGTTCGTACTGCTGTCCAGCGTCATGGGTACAGCTCCCGAAGTGGTCGGAACCGGATGATGACGACGACGCTAGTACTTCACGGACGGTTTGTATACGAAAAGTAGCCTTCTCTATGAATTGCCACACAGCTGAGACACCTCTGACACGTGCCTGACACATAAACATGCGCCGCTCGTATACGAGAGATCAGAACCCAGTTCGACGGCGCGCCGTGGCGGATCCTCGGACGGACCTGCCTGCTCGTCGAATCGCTAGCGTTCCCACGTCGCTGGGTGGGGTGGGTGGTGCTCACTGTGGGGAGCGCCGAGGTGATGCAGGAGATCGTGCGCAGCGGAGTCTGACAACCGCCAGAGACTGCACCGGCCCTCGCGTCGGCACTGGACCAGCCCGGCATCTCGCAGTGACCCGAGCGCCTGGCTCACCGTGTTCGGGGCGAGACCCGTAGCCGCTGCCAACGTCTTCACTGCCATGTCCGGGGCCGCGTGGATGGCGATCAGGAGCTCCAGGCGGGTGGGGTCGGAGAAGGCGGTCAGTCGCCCGACCACCTCCGGAAGCGCCGGGGCCGTCGTCGCAAGTGCCCGTCGTGCAGCCTGCTCGGCGTCGGACTCACTCATCCAGAAACCTCCTGTCTAGCCATCGTAACGTGACAGGTGTTTACTCAGACACGCAACAATGCGGGCATGGCCCGAGACGACCAGAGTGCCGACGGTGAGGCTGATGCGTTGATGACCGAGACCACCCAGACTCCCCCAACACCTACTCGACGGTGGTCCCTGCTCACCTCCGACGGCCGGGCAGCAGCACCGTTCAAGCTGCGTGTCGGAGCCGCATTCGCAGTCATCGCTGCCCTGCATCTGATCGGACTCGGCCTGCTGACCATCGGCGTGGTCGCCGGCACGGCGGGCGCGGTCACCATCTCGGTGGCCGCGATCGCCTACTTCCGCGGCCTCATCCACTCCTTCGACTTCGATCACGTGTCCATGATCGACAACTCGACCCGCAAGTTCGTCACCGAAGGACGCAACCCCGCGTCGGTCGGCCTGGCATTCTCGGCGGGTCACTCCACTGTCGTCATCCTGACCGGGATCCTGGTGATCGCCGGGGCCGGATTCATCCGCACAGCACTGGCGGAGGAATCGGGCGCCGCCCGCGTCCTCGGCATCATCGGCCTCTCGATCTCCGGGCTCTACCTGATCTTGGTGGCCATCGCCAACCTGGCCACGTTCCTCCAGGCGTGGAAACTCCGCATAGCTCTGCGAGAAGACCCCGACCTGGAGATCTCGCCCGAGGCACTGACTCCCCGTGGACCTGCCGCGCGGGTCATGACCGCACCCCTGAGTCGGGTCCGTCACCCCCGCCACGTCTACGTGATCGGGTTCCTGTTCTCGCTGGGGTTCGACACCAGCAGCCAGATCGGCGTCCTCATGCTCACCACCGGCGCCGCCCTGGCCGGCGCGCCGGTGATCTCGCTGCTGTGCCTACCGATCCTCTTCGCCGCCGCCATGACCCTCGGGGACACCAGCAACGGGCTGATGATGCTCAAGATGTACACCTCCGCCCACGACGACCCCAGCCGCAAGATCAACTACAACCTGCTGGTCACCGGCGTGGGCGTCATCTCCGGCATCATCGTCGGCGTGATCGCGTTCTCCACCCTGCTCTCCGAGCAGGCTGGGGTCGATCTGGGTGTCTTCACCGCCATCGCCTCGCTGAACACGGAGTACGCCGGTTATCTCCTCGCCGCGCTCTTCCTCGTCATCGGCATCTCCGCATGGATCCTCTGGCGGCGTACCACGAGGACCTCCACCGACGCTCGGTAGTCGGCAGGTGGATCGACACCCACCGGGCGTAGACGCGGAAGCCCCGTGCCGAGACCGCGGGACCAGCGTTCGCTGACCGACTCGTGGATTCGTGTGTTACCTCGGTGGCCAAAGTTCATCCATATCGGGTGATGTGGTGGTCGGGAACCACGTCGAGCATGGCTGCGACGAACCCGATTCCGGGCAATGTCCGATGCACCGACGGGGAAGACCCGGCAGCTGTTCGCAGATGTCGGCAACTGCCCATCGGGTCCCGAAGAGGAGCCTGGGATGCCTGCACCCGATCGGCGGAACGCCCTGGACCACGTGGTCGTGGTGATGGATCTGCAGCTCGGTCAGCCCGTCCCGCCCATCGAGCACCCTGAGGAGCTGACGGGTAGTGCAGCACTGAGCCTCAGGCGGGATGCCATCAGCCACCCATTCCCGAACCTGGCGTCCTCGAACCGCTGACGCCCGACACGAAGCAATCGCGGATCCCAGCAGAAGGGCGTTCCATGCCGAAGCTCACTCGATTCACTCCTCAGTCGCTGCAGGGCTATCAACGGAGCTGGCTGTCGCGGGACATCATCGCGGGCGTGACCCTGGCGGCGGTGGCGATCCCGGAGACGATGGGCTACACGTCCATCGCACAGACTCCGGTGGTCACCGGCCTCTACACGGTCATCTTCCCGACCCTGGTGTTCGCGCTGCTCGGCTCTTCCCGGCTGCTGGTGGTCGGAGCCGACTCCGCCACCGCGGCCATCCTCGCGGCCGGGCTCGCTGGGATCGGTATCGCCGGACTCCAACCGAACTCCACCGAATGGCTTGCCTGGACCAGCCTCGTCGCCCTCGTCTGCGGCGGCTTGCTCGTGGTGGCGAGACTGCTCAAGCTCGGCTTCCTCGGCGACTTCCTGAGCGCCTCGGTCCTCGTCGGCTTCCTCACCGGCGTCGGCATCCAAGTGTTCGCCGGTCAGATACCTGACATGCTGGGAATCCCGAAAGGCAAGGGCAACTGGTTCCAGCAGCAGTGGTGGACGATCACCCACATCGGTGCCGCCAACCTCTGGACGGTCGCGTTCGCGGTCGGTGCACTGGCCATCATCATCGGGTTCAAGCGGTTCCTCCCCAAGGTCCCCGGGGCCGTGGTCGCGGTGATCTTGTCGATCATCCTGTCCAGCACCCTGGACGCGTCGTCGCACGGCGTAGCGGTCGTCGGCGCCGTCCAAGGCGGCTTCCCGCCGATCGGGCTGCCGGAGGGGATCACACTCACCGACATCCCCAAGGTCCTCGGGATCGCGTTCTCCTGCTTCGTGCTGATCATCGCTCAGAGCGCCGCCACCTCACGCAGCTTCGCCATGAAGCACAACCAACGGGTCGACGTGAACCGCGACATCGTCGGACTCAGCGGAGCGAGCTTCGCGGCCGGTCTGACCGGCACCTTCGTGGTCAACGGCAGCCCGACCAAGACCCAGATCCTCGACGAGCAGAAGGGTCGTACGCAGGTGGCGAACATGACGATGTCCGTCGTCGTGTTGATCGTCGTGCTCTTCCTCACCGGGCTTCTCACCGACATGCCCAAAGCAGTCCTCGGCGCGATCGTGTTCTTGATCGGCGTGGGTCTGATCGACATCAAGGGACTCAAGCGGATCCTGGCGGCACGACCCAGCGAGTTCGTCATCGCGGCGATCACCGCGGTCGTCGTCTTCGCGGTCGGGGTCGAACAGGGCATCGTGTTGGCCATCGTGTTGTCGATCATCGAGGTCATCCGCCGCTCCTATGCCCCGAAGGACTTCCTCGTCGCTGTGGACACCGGGGGCGCGATGACCTACGTCAGCGCCGCGCCAGGGCACCAGAGCCTGCCCGGTCTGTTGGTCTTCCGCTTCGACGCACGACTCTTCTTCGCCAACGCCAGCCAGTTCTCCGACCAGGTCCTCGGCCTGTTGTCGGCAGCACCGACCAAGGTGCGGTGGCTCGTCCTCGACTGCTCATCGCTCGATGACGTCGACTACTCGGCCAGCATCACCCTCGGCGGACTCATCAGCTCCCTGCATGCCGACGGCCGGGTGTTCGCTCTCGCCGGAACCGATCCACAGCTGTTGGAGACCCTGACGAGGTACGGAACCCTGGCCGACTTCGACAACACCCACATCTACCCAACCGTCGAAGCCGCGATCGCCGCCTTCCGGAGCAGCCCGACCTCACCGGCGCCTCAAGGGGCCTGAACAGGAGCACGGACGCTATTCCCAGGGATCCGTGATACTCCGGGTCGGCGGCTGAGTCGCTCGTGCGGAACCACTGCGTGGAACTCCGGCGGCGCGCGTCAACGCAAAGTTCGGGTGGCGGTTTGGACGACAGCTGAGCTGCGATGATCAGGTGACCAACGTCTGCTGTCGTCAGGGCAGCTCCTGGCGCACCCGGAGAGATTCGAACTCCCAACCTTCTGGTCCGTAGTTGTCGACCATCCGTCCGAGCCGGTCTTGATCGGTCGTCGAGCAGGAAGGGTTTGGCGCCCGTTCGTCCGCCGACGGGCAGCCTGGTTCGGGAGCCTTCGCTCCGTCTGGCTCCCAGGATGGCTCCCGATGGGCACGACCTGGGCGTTTCTCACTCGGACTGCTGCCGTATCAGAGTCGACTGCTCATGGCACCTGACACGTCGGTGTCTGTTTCCTGCGAATCCCTGGCGCGCTTGACCCCCTGCTCCGCAGACACGGCGCTGGCGGGCATGAGTGTCCGCGGCGCTTTGGAACGCTGCGCTCGTCTGCGTAGGACCGCCATTCCGACTTCCCTTTGGGGAGCCTCGGACGGTGGACGGCATCGAACGGATGATCGGTCGGGCCAACGCCTTGTGGCGGCTCTGCGCGCGGAGCCGACAGGAGCTCCACACAACCCGCCGGGCGCCGTTTGCCCAAAAGACCAGTATCGTTGGCCTTTGTTCACCGTGAATCGGCTTCCCACTATGGGGCGCCGAATCAGCGTGGGTTCAAGGTCGTTCGTGCGGGAGGCGGGTTTCACTTACTTCACGACGCAAACGACCACACCGTAGACGACGTCACACTAGGGATCTGACCCAACCAGATGCTCGCCGAAACCTCACTGGCCCGTCTGGACGGCCCGAGCCCGGTCCGATGAAACGATCGGTCGGGCAGAGGATTCGACGAGGGCTGCGTCGCCGCCTCCCCATCGTGACCTGGCTACCCGTGTACAAGCGGGCACGTCTGCGTCCTGACATCGTGGCCGGCGTGGTGGTCGCCGCACTCGCGGTCCCGCAGTCCCTCGGGTACGCGGCCATCGCCGGTGTGCCTGTTCAGGTGGGCCTGTACGCCGTCCCGATCGCCCTCCTGGTCTATGCCGCTATCGGCTCCTCGCCACAGTTGATTGTCGGACCCGTATCCACCGTCTCGGTCTTGTCCGCGACGCTGGTCGCGAGCATGCATCCGGCCAACGTCGCCGAGGCGGTCACCTACACGTCGGCCGTCGCCCTGGCGGCGGGCGGCGTCCTGGTTCTCGCCGGGTTCCTCCGGGTGGGCTGGGTCGCTGAGTTCTTGTCCAAGCCCATCGTCACCGGTTTCGTCTTCGGCCTGACCATCCTCGTGATCATCGGTGAGCTACCCAATCTGCTCGGCATCCGGGTCACCCCAGGTGACGTGCTGCACCGAATATCGGTCTTGGCACTCAACATCGACCAGGTCGACCTGCGGACGATCATGGTGAGTGTCAGCGCACTGGCGGTGCTGTTCATCGGGTCTCGCCTGTTGCCGCGGGTCCCGTGGGCGCTGGTCGTGCTCGCCCTTGGGCTCGCGGCATCGCATTGGCTCGATCTCGCCGCCCGGGGCGTGGCCATCGTCGGTGCCGTGCCAAAAGGGTTGCCCACCCCCACGGTCCCGGCAGTCCCACTGACGCAGTGGGTGGCTGTAGGCCTCGCCGGGGCCGCCATCGCGGTGGTTGGTCTTGCCGAAGGGTTGAGTGCCGGACGACTGTATGCCACCAAGGGTGGCTATCGGCTGGACACCGACCAGGAACTCATAGCCGCCGGCAGCGCCAATCTCGCCTCGGGGCTGTTCGGCGGCCTGGGAGTGGCCGGTAGCCTGTCAAAGACAGCTTCCGTGGATCGGGCCGGCGGCAGGTCACAGGTCAGCGGCCTTTCGGCCGCGGCCCTTGCGATCGTCGCGATCATCCTCATCGCGCCGGCACTGTCCATCCTGCCAAAGGCGGTCCTCAGCGCCATCGTGATCAACGCCGTGTGGGGACTCCTGGATCTGGCCGCCATTCGCCGCTACATAGGAATTCGCCGGGGCGACGGCATCGCTGCCGTGGTGGCGGCCGGTGCCGTCGTCATCGCCGGACCCATGCTCGGCCTGGCGATTGCCATAGGGCAGTCCATTCTCGGGATGGTGTACCGGTCGAGTCGGGTGGACGTGGAGGTGCTCGGCAAGATCCCGGGCGAGAAGGCGGCCTGGGGTGGCGTGCGGCAACATCCGGAGCGCGTCACCATTCCCGGCATTCTGGTTCTCCGGGTCGACGTGTCGCTGTTCTGGGTCAACGCCGCCGAGGTCCAGGAGGCGATCCTCCAGGCGGTCGATGCGGCACCGGATACCAAGGCGTTGATCCTGAACCTGGAGTCGACCGACCAGCTGGAAACGACCAGCGCCGACATGTTGTCAGAGCTGCGGGAGCAGCTTGCCGAGCGCAAGGTCGACATGTACCTCGTGCGGGTACGGTGGCGGGTCCGGACTGTCCTCGAGCATTCCGGGCTGCGGGGGCAGTTAGGCGAAGATCACCTCTGGCACAACGTCGCCCAGGGGATACGGGAGGCCCGCCGGCAGCACGGGATTGAGCGTCCCGGGCATCCGGAACCCGAGCCGAGCGTGGAAGCGGAGGAAGAGATCATCGCCACGCCGACGTTCGACGACGAGCCGTGGAGCGAAGCACCTCGCCATCTGCCCTGAAATCGCCGGCTGGCGGGGATGTGAAGCCAGGATCGGCAAGTCCTCGTCGTCGAACACCCGCCATGAGACTCTCGATTGTCGTGCGATGTGCGACAAGGCAGTTGCGATCGGAGGCTTCGTCACCTCACAGGTGAGGGTCCTGACTCCACACAGGCCACCGACCGAATGGGACGCTTGGCTTGGATGCGTTCGGGCTGCATGCGTACGGGGTGAAACCGGCTACCGTCGACAGCGAGAGAGGATGACGGTGCTATGGCGCGGAAGCAACAGCTGACCTGGACCGTAGTGCTTTGGCTCGCCGTGGTCGTCACCGGCTTCGCCAGCCTCGTCGTCGTCGGTGGCGGCACCGCGCTGTGGCTGGTCGAGGGACAGCGGCCGGATAGCACGATCCGCTCCTGGGGCGATGCACTGTGGTGGTCGCTCACCACATTGACGACGGTCGGCTACGGCGACCACGTTCCCGTGACAACGACGGGTCGTCTGATAGCCGCCGGCGTGATGGTGGCCGGAGTCGCAGTCATCGGTGCCGTGGCAGCAATTGTCACACTCATGGTGGCCCTGAGAGTCGCTCGCGAGGAGGAGATGGCATTCGAAGCAGCAGCTGAAACACTGGAGCAGCGACTGGATGCGCGTCTTGCTCGGATCGAGGCACAGCTCGCTGAACTGGATGCGCACCTGAAAACGTGGTCAACGGACCGAGTCGATGACGTTGCTCGCAGCGGACGAGACGATCTGTAGCGACTCGTCAGGATCCAGCTCTATGACTCGATGGTCCGAACCTCCACTGCCCGGGGGATCGGAAACCGACAGCCGATCAAGCGTCGGCGATCACGGTCAGGCGGCCGCGGTGGGGGCTGGTGTGTAGCCGAGGACGTCGAGCTTGCGGGTGCGGCGATCGGTGTCGATCCAGCGGGGCGTGGTGGTCGATCACGTAAGGGTCTGTGACGGACCGGCCGAGACCCACCATCGATCAGAGGATGGCTGGTACCTGAGGGCGCCCTCGAGATCGTGCAAGGTCCACCGGAAATGCAGCAGAAATCAGGCACGGGCCTGGAACCGCTCCCAGCCAGGAGCGGGCGATCGAACAGATCGGTAGGGTCCTGAGCTGTACTCATGCTGGCGTCCGGGTCCCTGCTGGGACACCGGTTGATGAGGCAACACCCAAAGGACGCGTGGTGGAGAAGAAACGGCACACGGCCAAGAAGCTGGCGGCCGATGAGCAGGTGCCCATCCCAGCACATCTGCGCCCTCGTCCGGCCATCGACTACGAGCTCGAGAAGAAGCCCGAGCAACGGCTCCGCTCGGTGGTGCGTGGACTCACGCCCGGCCTGAACCACCTTGCCAGGAAGTACTCGTTGCACTGGCTCCGTGCAGACAGCATCGCTGGGGTCGCCGTGGCGGCGTATCTGATCCCGCAGGTGATGGCTTACTCGGCGATCGTCAACGTGCCACCGGTGGCGAGCCTGTGGGCGGCGCTGGCGGCGATCGTCGGCTACTTCGTGCTGGGCAGCTCGCGCATCGTTTCCTCCGGTCCCGAGTCCACGATCGCCCTGATGACCGGTGCGGCGATTGCTCCACTGGCCGCGCAGAACCCTGACCGCGCGGTTGCCTTGAGTGCCACGCTCGCGCTCATCGTCGCTGGGTGGGCGCTGCTGGCTCGGTTGCTGCGGGCCGGAATCATCGCCGAGCTGCTGTCCACCCCCCTGCTCGTCGGCTACCTGGCCGGTGGCGCCGTGCTGATGGTCGTCGGGCAGCTCGGCAAGGTCACGGGGACCTCCTTCGAGGGTGGCACGATCATCGAGGACGTCCGTGGCTTCCTCGGTGTCGCGACGAGTTCCGACTGGCTCACGATCGCCGTCGCCGCGAGCACGCTCGCGGTCATCCTGCTCCTGCGCCGGCTAGCCCCGGCGCTTCCCGCGCCGCTCATCGCGGTGGTGATCGCCACGATCGCCTCGGTTGTGTTCGACCTGGGCTCACAAGGGGTGGCGCTGGTCGGCGCGGTCCCGTCGGGACTCCCCCTGCCGGGCTTGCCCGACGTGTCGTTCGAGGATGTCACGATGCTGGTGCTCGCCGGCCTCGGGATCACGATCGTCGGCTACAGCGACATCATGCTCATCGCCCGAGGCTTCCCGCTCGCCCCGGCCGAGGGTGAGACAGCCGCCGACCTTCGGCCCGATCCGCAGGCGGAGCTCGTCGCGATGGCCGGGGTGCACGCGATGGTCGGCATCTTCAGCGGCTACCCGGTCTCCGCGTCCGGGTCGCGCACGGCCCTGGCGATCGCTGGTGGTGCTCGCAGCCAGGTCTATTCGCTGGTGGCCGCGTTGTGCATCGTGGCGGTGCTGTTCTTCGCGGGTCCGCTCATGGCGCCGCTGCCGTGGGCGGCCCTGGGGGCGGTGGTCTTCTACGCGGCGGGCAAGCTCGTGTCCATCCGTGAGTTCCGTCGGCTGTGGCGGTTCCGCCGCCGGGAGTTCGTCCTGGCCGTCGTCACCCTGGTCGGTACGGTGGTGATCGGCATCCTGCAGGGCGTCGTCTTGGCCATCGCCCTGAGTCTGCTGGAGATGCTGTTCCGACTGGCGCGCCCGCACGAGGGGGTCTTGGGGCGGGCGCCGGGCGTCGCCGGCATGCATGACGTGGCCGACTACTCCGACGCATGGACCATCCCCGGCTGCATGTTCTACCGCTACGACGCGCCGCTGTTCTTCGTCAACATCGGGGACCTGCGCGAGCGGGTCGACAAGCTCATCGACATCGAGAACGCGGCCTACCCGGACGCGCCGCTGCGGTGGTTCGTGCTGAACGTCGAGGCCAACGTCGAGATCGACATCACCGCGGCCGACGGTCTCCGCGAGCTGGGCCGCGAGCTCGCCGATCGTGACATCCAGCTGGGGCTGGCCCGCGTGAAGAACGACCTCTACGAGCCGCTGGACCGTGCCGGCGTCATCGACGTCATCGGCACGGAGATGCTCTTCGCCACCCTCCCGGTGGCGGAGCAGAGCTATCTGCGCTGGGCCCTGGCCCACGACCAGACGCAGCCCACCGAAACACCGGAGCAAGCCATCGCGGACGAACCCACCCACAGCGCGCCGCCATGGCACCGACCCGGCACCGATGACAACCCAACCGGAGACCCCGAACCAGACCCCGGCCCCTGACCACCATCATCGGCACCGTCGCCATCCCAGACTTTGGGAGGCCGTCCCTGTGATGTAGTCCCTACCCATCGTCGTGGCTTGCGCTGCGAACAGACTTTCCTCCGGGTCGACAACGACGACCCTGGGATTCCGGCGAGCACACGGGATCGCCACACGTCAGCACCAACACTTCTAGGGCATCTCAAGCAGTCGGGACTCTGTTCGTGCAGAAGCAGGCGGCGCGATGATCGACATGCTGAGCGGCGCGACTATCGGTGAACTCTTCACGGAGATTGCGCAGGTCGAGCGAAAGATCGCCGGACCGAAACAGGTGCCTGACCTGCCGTGTTGCTGGCGCACCCGGAGAGATTCGAACTCCCAACCTTCTGATCCGTAGATCCGGGCAGGGTGTCCGTGGCTGTCCGTCATCGTGCGGTTGGCGGCTCAATTGTGCGGCGATGTCCGGTGTTGATCGGTCGCCTCGTCGGGCCGTTGCTGTCAGCGCTGCTGTCACCTTGGTGGTAGTTGACTGACTGCCAAACTCTGGCGGATCGGTGCGCGATGTCTTATTTTGACGACCCTGAGGAGATTCCGAGAACGGACTCGGAACCACAACGTGGGGGGAAGATGACACATCACCAGCCAGCGTCGCGCAAAGGCGCGCGGCGGCTCGCGGTCCTCGGCGCCGCAGCGGCGCTCGTCACGGCCCTGCTTCCGGGGCAGGCGGCCTCTGCCGCACCGGGCGGCGCCGCGCAGACCGTCGAACGGCGCTGAGAATCTCGCCAATGTGCGAAATGACAGTATCGCTACCATTCAGGCTATGGCTGCTGAGACGAGCCCGGTGCAGCGTCAGCTGGAAGCATTCAACGCCCACGACCTAGATGGCTTCGTTGCCTGCTATGCGACTGACGTCGTGATCAGACATGGGGATGGTCGCGAGTTGATAAGGGGTCATGATGGGATGCGACGGTTCTACGGCCCGTTCATCAACGACCCGGCGTTGCACGCGGAGGTCGCGAACCGCCTGCAGTCAGGGGACTGGGTGGTCGACGAAGAGCACACCGTCTGGACTGACGGCCGAGCCGACGCGCTCGTTGCCTACGAAGTACGCGATGGGCTGATCCAGACCATGGTCATGCTTGGAGGGCCTGTGTGAGTAAGAGGACCTTCTGAACCCTGACGCGCCCATGACGAGTCGCTCGGAAGCGGTCCTGGAGGGGCTTCGCTGAGCGTGAATTCGTCCCGCTGCGGATGACCCAGACCGCCAAAGTCTTGTTCATTGGCTGCCGGTCTGGTTCCCACGCGAACGATCACGTTGGAACGTGAGCCAGGCCCAGCGTTGCCGCTGCGGAAGGCTCGATTCTCGTGGTTCTACATAGCTGGTCTCCATTCACGTATGCGGATCTCGTACAACCCGGTCGTTCACGTCGAGACCGTCGTCACGTCTGGCATGACCAGCTTGGAAGTCAGCGGCCGGGGGTCTGCTCACGTCCACCGGCGTCCTTCGACGCGCAGAGACTTCGCCGTGAGTGACCGTTCCCGACCCCAGCTTCGTGGCCCAACTGTGGCCCCCGGGGATGGCCGCTGTTCGATTGCTGACCCTGCGTCCCGAAGGAGGGCCGATGCGCCGGCCGCCGATGTGACAAGCCAAGCCGATGCTCCGCCGGTGTCGGCCAGGTTCGCGTTGTGGCTGGGCAGCTCTCGGCGCACCAAGTGCTGCGTCGACGGAGGCGCCTGCCTTCTGTTGGAGTACCTCTAACGAGTCCGCGGCACGATCTGGATATCGCGATGAAGTCAGGCGCCGGGGAACGTGGGAGGGAGGCCGGAGTCGCCGCGCTCCTGCCTCTTCCACGATCCGGATTCTCCTGAGCTGTTCCTCTCGCGTTGAGCCCCACACCGGGAGCACTTGCGAGTCGCAACCTGGCGACTTGGATCGTAGTCGGCCGTGGTCCAGTCGTGGAGATTGATCAGGCAGCGCAACGGTCGAGACATGGTGCCTCCGCTCAGTTGGGCGCGGCAATGCGCCTGACGCTGAGTGTCCTCCCGACCGAGAATCCTTGGCAACGCAATGCAGCCACCACGCACCGGGCTGCCGCTGGCGACGGTCGTCGCTGACTTCATCGCTGAGAAGAGAGGAACCGGTTTCGAGGTCGAACTGAGCTAACGTCGGGAGCCGTTCGGAGTAGATCGGCTCAGTTGAGCAGTTGCTCATGGACCATGCGAGGACCGGCCCGCAGCGGACGCAAGGGAGCGAGGACGCGGACCGCAGCTGAGGCGAGCGCAGCGGGCCGTCTTGAACAAGCACAGAGATTCTCACGCGCCGAAGACGCTTCACGCCTCACGGTGACGCTTCACGACAGAGACGCTGAGCCGCTGAGACCGCCGGTGGCACACCTTCTTATCCGTAGGAGGGCTACGGGCGTCCTCGGGGTTCCCAGACGGCTGCACGACTGGCGGGACTCCCGGCCTGCGTCCGTGACCGTCCATGCCGGTCCGAAGGTGAGTTAGCACTGCGTTAGCAGAGTCCGCGAGAGCATCATCAGCTTGGGAAATGGCTCCATTCGTGTCGTAGGGCCCGGTGGGAGCGGCGTCAGCGACCGTGAGCGACCGTGCTTCAGCCCTCTTGGGGGCATATTGGGGGGCACGCCGCTCCCCCTGTTCGATTTCGCTCGACCATCTGGTCCGTAGACCCGGCCTGCGAAGAGTCGTTGATTTGATTGAGGCGCTGTGTCAGCGATGCGGCATGTCGTCGACGCCGAACGTTTGTCACTCGACTGCCTGTGAGTGATCTGGTCTGATCACCGACACTTGCTGGAGAGGTGTGGCATCACTGCGGGTCTGGGCACCCAACTCGGCCTTCGGCCCAGACCTTGACGGCAGTCCGAACCGTGAGGAGAGTGGAATATTGGTTAGTGTCCCGCCACCCGGGGAGGCGATAAATGAGGCTCCGGAGACTGGCCTGTGCGACTCGGATGCTCGCGATCGCACCCAAGACCACCGGACCGCGCCGACGCTCGCTTGAAGCTGGGACGCCGCGACGCGGTGGCTCTGGGCATGGGGCCATAGCGAAATCACGCTGGATCACAGCTCTGGTGGCAGTGCTCCTGGTCGTTGGGTGCGGCATCGACAAGCCAGCCACAAAGTCCGGCGAAGAACAGCCGACTGACTCCGGAACTCACGCTTCCTCGAGACCTCAGGCAATCTCGTTTGACGATACGCATGAGCATGCCGATGGGGTTGAGGTCGCTGTCGCTGAGATCGCGGAGGCGAAGCTCGTCCCCTTCCAGACCGATACTGGAAATACTGGTGATCCGTACACGATCTTGACGGTCCGGGTCAGCAACGGGTCCACCAAGCGGATCGAGCTAGTGTTGACTGGGACGCTGACTTACGGACCCGATGAAAACCCAGCCATCGAAGTCCCCATATTGGAAGAGCCGGAGGGAATGGCCCTCGTCAAGCCGGGTGAGGCGGTATCCCATGACTGGGGGTTTATTGTGCCCGAGGAGTTTCAGGACGATGTTGTCTTTGTGGTTGGCATAGATTTTGAACATGACAAGTCCGTCTTCTCGGGCTCTGTCAGACCGTGTCGGTGGACGAGCTGGGTCACTTGGTGCTTCTTCGGCGTCGACCTCGTGGTAAGAGTGGCGATGACCGACCGGCGTCTGAGCTACCTGCTGCACCATTGGTACGACGTGATCGTCATGGTGCTGCCGCTGCTTCGGCCGCTGCGGCTGCTGAGGTTGATTCCGCTTCTGTCGATCCTGAACCGACGCGCTCGGACCCGGCTGCGCGGCCGTGTCGCGATCTACGTGGTGGGCGGCGCGTCGCTCTTGGCATTTGTCGCGGCCCTCGCGGTGCTGGATGCAGAGCGGTCCAGCCCTGAGGCGAACATTGTCGACTTTGGTGACGCGATGTGGTGGGCGGTTACCACCATGACGACGGTCGGGTACGGGGACCGCTATCCCGTGACCGGAGTCGGGAGGTTGGTCGCCTTCGGGCTAATGGTTGGCGGCATCGCGCTCCTAGGCACTGTGACGGCGACGCTGGCCTCTTGGCTTGTGGAGGCTGTTGCTGCGGAGAAGCAGGATCATTGGGACGTTGAGGACCATGGTTCTGCCCCGTTGCTGTCAGGGCTGCTGCAAGCGTCTCGCTCGGGTGCCCCGGTCGGCGTCTCCAAGAAGGGCGTCCCAAGCACGACTGTGATGTGTCTCCCCGGCTGGACCGCGGTACATGAGCAGCACTCCGCGAGCGCCGGGAGTCCCGCCGGTGATCGACCTTTCCCCTTGACCAGCCAGCCGAAGTCCGGATCGTATTGCATCCAGAGCGCGTAGTCGAAGGCCAGCGCACCGGAGGGCTCGCCCGTGTCGCACCGCCGGCTGTAGTTCTGGTCGAGGCATCCGACGAAGCGCTCCTGGGCGGTCTGTACCAGGGTCCATGGTGCTTCGGGTATGGAGTACCCCGCGAAGCCGGGTGCGCCACGAACGGTCCAGCGACCGATGAGGTCGCCCTGCATCAAGTACGTGCCCTGCGGGGCATCAACCGGGAACTGGCGGCCGCGCACCTGCAGAATTGTGGTGCCCAGGGGGCCGTCCCAGCCCGGCGCGGGGTTTGGGAGAACAGGCATCGCTGCCCCCAGACCGCCGCCGACAAGGATGACAGCGAGCCCGGCCAAAATCGCTTGTAGGATCGCCGTCCCAACTTTATGTAGAGTTTTTCGAGCCGTTGGCCCCTGTCGGCTGGGTGGCTGCAGGTCACTAGCCCGGGTTGTTGTGATCATGATGGCCCGCAGCGAGCGAAGCGAGCGAGGACACGGACCGCAGCCTTGCGAGCGGAGCGAGCCCTCTTGATCCAATAGAGCCAGATCCAGCAGTGCTGGACAGTAGGCCCCGAGACCCTTACAGGTCGCTGGCGACGTGGGCTGCGAAGCGCTGCAGGATCTCCTCGTTGCGACGGTAGTGCGTCCACTGCCCCAAGCGGTGGCTGATGACCAGCTCGGCGCGTTCGAGGGCAGCCATGTGCTGCGAGGTCATCGACTGGGAGGTGCCTGCACGGTGCTGGATGCTACTGAGACAGATGCCGTACACCACCGAGTCGGGGTGCTCCTGGGGCTCGAACTCCTCGGGATCACGCAGCCAGGTGAGGATCTGGCGGCGCACCGGATGCGCCAGCGCCTTGAAGATCAGCGACGTGTCGAGATCGACCATGCGTAGAGCATATCGCGATTTCCTGATACATTAGAGTATCGCGATCTACTGATCCTAGGAGTGCCGCCGTGTCCGTTGATGTCTCGCCACTGTTCACCCCCTTCCACCTGGGAAGCCTGCAGCTGCCCAACCGCTTCGTGATGGCTCCGATGACGCGTGAGTTCTCCCCCGGAGGGGTTCCCGGTGCGGACGTGGCCGCCTACTACGCCCGTCGCGCTGCAGGCAACGTCGGGCTGATCGTCACCGAGGGGACCTTCATCGATCACGCGGCCGCCGGGGACAGCACGGATGTGCCCCGGTTCTACGGCGAGCAAGCATTGGCGGCCTGGCAGGCGGTGGCAGAGGCGGTGCACGCCGCCGGCGGTCGGATCGTGCCGCAACTGTGGCACCGAGGCGCCCAGCGTCCCCCCGGCACCGGCCCGCACCCCGGAACGGGCTCGGTCAGCCCGTCGGGTGGCTACCCAGGTCTGACCGAGTCCCAAGCCATGTCGGTCGTTGACATCGACGAGGTCGTCTCCTCCTACGCCCGGGCCGCCGCCGATGCACAGCGCTTGGGCTTTGATGGCATCGAGCTGCACGGAGCGCATGGGTATCTACTCGATCAGTTCCTCTGGTCAGGCACCAACCTGCGCACCGACGGCTACGGCGGCGGACCCACTGCCCGAGCCCGCTTCGCCGCCGAAGTCGTCGCTGCCTGCCGAGCCGCTACCAGCGCTGACTTCCCCATCATCTTCCGCATGTCGAACTGGAAGGCCGGCGACTACCACGCCCGCCTGGCCCAGACGCCGCACGAGCTGGAAGCACTGCTGACACCTCTGCTCGACGCGGGTGTGGACGCCTTCCACGCCTCCACCAGAAGGCACTTCGAGGCTGCCTTCCCCGACTCACCCCTCGGCTTAGCCGGCTGGGTCAAGAAGATCACCACCAAGCCAACGATCACCGTCGGAGGGGTGGGTCTCGACGGCGACCTCATGACTGCCTACACCACAGGCGGACGCGCCCGCACTGTGCCGCTGGACCAGCTGCTCGAACAGTTCAACGACGGGCAGTTCGATCTCGTCGCTGTCGGACGAGCACTGCTCAGCGATCCCGAGTGGGTTCTCAAGGTCCAACAGGGCCGATTCGAAGACCTGCGCTCCTTCAACGCTGCTGATCGTCAAAGGCTCGCTTGACCCAATCTGTCCTGCCGGGCTTTCAACTCCTTGGGTCAATCGACTGACCTGACGGGGTCTGATCATGATGGCGGTCTACGGTTGGCGGATGCAGCAGCCGTTTCGAATCGGGTCTGGCCACGATGTGCACGGTCTGTTCGAGGGTCACGAGCTGGTTCTGGGCGGTGTCGTTGTGCCGTCCCCGTCCGGCTTCGACACTCACTCAGATGGCGACGTGCTCAGCCACGCCCTGGTCGACGCGCTCGCAGGTGCCATCGCCGACGGCGATCTCGGGACACACTTTCCCGAGGATGACCCCGAGGCGCAGGATGCCCGAAGCCTCGACTTCGTTGAGCACCTTGCCGGCCTGGTTCGAGCTGCTGGCTACGAGATCGCCAACGTCGATACCTTCGTGGTTCTCGGGACGACGAAGCTGCGGCCACATCTAGAGGCGATGCGCACGAACCTGGCCGGCGCCCTCCAAGTCGACCCCTCCCAGGTGTCGGTGAAGGCACGATCGAACGACGGACTCGGTGACGCCGGCACGGGTCGTGCCTGTGAAGCCTGGGCGACCGTGTTGATCTATCCCGCGACTGCCTGACGGTCCGACTCCACTTCGACTATTGGGATGGCCGTTTCCCACACGTCATCGAAGCTGCGCCGGTAGGCGTCGAACCAGGTGCTGCCTTCGATGCGTCGGAGGTGTAGCACGGGATTCGCTGATCCGGGGGCACCCCAGATGTGCGGGTTGGCGAGGAGGACGTCATCGAAGCGGAAGAGTGATGCGTAGACGCCGACACGGTGGAGCCGTATCTCGCAGCCCGCGACAGGGATCAGCGCCCGGTAGTACGTGAGCGCGGCCCGGATCTTGTGGGCGAGGGTTCCCCGTAAACCTTCCTCTCTGTCTCTGATGTCCACGGCCTCGCTGGTCGGGTCGGCCCAGCACAAGCGGACAGCAACGCCGGCTGCTGCCCGCTCGGCGAGCATGTCAGCGATCCGCGGGTTGACGTTCGCGAGGAAGGTTCCGGCGAAGACCAACACGTCGATGCTCCGGGTCGCGGTCCCGAGCAGCTGGAGCCACGTTTCCCGGGGGACTGACGACCGGTCCGGATAGACCCTGACGAGTTCGGATTCGACGGACTCGACCCGTTGCTCAGCGGTGGGCTCGTCCAGTAGTTCGGGCCAGAGATAGACCTCGTCCACATCGAGTGTCTGCGCCACAAGCCATCGCGTCTCTCGGTGCGGCGTACGGCCGGAGTTGATCCAGCGCTCGACCGTCTTGGCGTTCACGTCGCAGGTGCGGGCGAGCTTCGAAGGGGTGAAACCCCGGCGCAGCATCGTGGATCTCAGCCGCTCATTCATACCATTAGTACACGGGACGTATCAGGCTATGTCAAGGACGCCGGGGGACGTTCTTCTCGACGCTACAGTGATCGGATGCCGCGCTTGGTCCTCTGGGACATCGATCACACGCTGATCGAGAACTCTGGCGTGAGCAAGGAGATCTATTCGACGGCGTTCGAGATTCTGACTGGGCGTGTACCTCGACATGCCGCCCGAACGAACGGTCGAACCGATCTGGCGATCATGGAAGCGATGCTGGTAGAGAACGGAATCAGCGACGTCGAATGGGTGGACACGGCTGACGCTCTCCAACGCGCTGGCGCCGTACACCGTGCAGCTTTGGCTGCCAGAGGCGCTGTGCTTCCAGGAGTGGTCGCGTTGATCACTGCTCTGGCGGCCGGTCCACAGGTGGTGCAGACGGTGGTGACGGGGAACATTCGGGCCAATGCGGAGGTCAAGCTCGGGGCACTCGGCCTCGGAGACCACTTCGATCTTGACGTCGGCGGCTACGGCTCTGATCACATGGAGCGTTACCGGCTGGTTGAGATCGCGCGCCAGCGTGCGGCAGCGAAGTACGGGCCGCAGTATGGAGAATCGGATTGCGCGATTGTCGTCGGTGACACCCCCAGAGACATTGAGGCAGCGAGGCGTGGGGGTGCAGAAGTCCTAGCTGTGGCCTCAGGCCTGTACAGCGCGGATGAGCTGCGAGCGGCAGGCGGGCGACTCGTCGTCCAGGACCTGGCCGACACCGGTGAACTGCTCCGGCTTCTCGACGTGACGTAGGACATTTCGGGACACTTCGCCTTCGTCCTCGGGCGTCCCCTGACGTCCGAACTGCCCGGCCGCGAAGTTTCGGCGTCCCCCAAATCTCGGTTCCCTGGATGCATGCCCAGAAAGGGCGATCACAGGAGGTGGAGAGATGGCGGTTCAGGGTCCGTTCCAGGTGGTGTTCGAGCAGGTGTTCCCGCACGGGCTTGGGGTCGTAGGTGCGGTAGCGCCGATGGCGGATTTCGATGCGTCGACGCGGGAGAACCGGGTGCAGGCGCGTGACAAGGACACCGGTCTGCCGGTGTGGGTGGTCGACGTGATGGATTTCGACCCGGACGCGCGTGAGCGCACGTTCAAGGTCAAGATCACCGCCGACACCGAGCCGGCCGTGCCGCCCGTGGTGGCGGGGACACCGGTCCGTCCGGTGGTGTTGGACGGGCTGACCGTGACCCCGTACCTGAAGGAGGTTGGCAACGGCCGGCAGAAGATCGCGTACTCGTTGCGGGCGGCGGGGATGGCTGCACCCCGGCAGCGGTCGAGCGACCCGAAGGCGGCCTGAGCCATGGCTGCCGAAGGGACGTTGCAGACGATCCTGCAGCTGAGCGAGACGGCCAGATTCGGCGTGGAGGCCCGGGCCCGATCCGGTCGACCGTTCGTGCTGCTGCGATGCCCAGCAGGGTTGTCCTTGGTGACCGGCGACGTAGCGGCGTTGGAGGCGTTGGCGACGGCGGTGATGGATGCCCGAGCAGCCCTGCTGACCGCCTCCGGTCAGGTGTGGCGATGCGGTGAGGACAGCCCCGACGTGCTCCAGCGCCGCTACACCGCTCTCGGACTGGGCTGGCGGGACCCGATCGAGGAAGAGTCGCCAGGGTGTGAGGAGCCGTCCGAGCGTGTGTCGGGTGAGCCTCCGGACCAGGTCTCCGAGTGGCTGACGGTGGACGAGGCTGCTGATCTGGCCGCCATCGCGGTCACGACGCTGAAGAACACCGAATGGCGCCGAGCGCACGGCCTGGTTGCGCACAAGGACAGCCGGCACCGGCTCACCTTCCGTCGTGAGGACGTGATCGCGCTTGGTCCGCCGCTAGGTCGGGGACGGCCAGCAGCATGACCACCCCGGTCGCTTCCTGGGCCAGGTCCGTGATCACCGGGCTCAAGTGCACCGTGCGTGGCATCCTGCTCGTCCTGGGCGAGGTGTGGTGGTGGATCGGCGGCGGACTGCGGTTCCTGCGTCGGGCACCAGCTCGTGCTCTCGCCTGGACGGCAGGCACGGCCTACGGATACCTCCATCAGACCTGGCTTCTCCTGACCGCGCTGGTCGTGGCGGCCGTGGTGCCGGCGTTGTGGGCCAGGTGCTGGCCGACCTCCTACCTCCGCCTCGTGGTGCATCCGGCGTGGCGGCGTCGCATTCGGCGGTCGGTGAAGCGCAGTTGGCCGACGTTGATGGAGCGATCCGGGCTCGGACGACGGGTGATCGGCAAGGACGGCACCGAACTCCACACCCCGGCACTCGGCCGCAGCCGGTGGGAGGACCCCGACGTCTTGGTCGTCGTTCCGCAGCTGATGGTCGGGCAGACCGTCGAGGACCTGGTGGCGGTGTCGGAACGGCTCCGGACCACGGTCGGATCGCGGCAGATCCGGATCATCCCGAACGACACTCACACCGGCGCCACGCTGCGGTTCCTCTTCGCGGATCCGTTGGCTGCGGTGGTGGAGGCCAGGTTCCCTTCGCCGAACCTGGCACCCACCATTACCACCGCAGAGATGGGTGTCACCGAGGACGGACAGCCCTGGCGGCTCCCGATCCCCGTGTCGACGTTGACGGCGGGCTGCACCGGGTCGGGCAAGGCGTCGGCCATGTGGATGCTGCTCCTGAACCTCGCCCCCGCCATCCGCTCCGGGCTCGTCCAGGTCCACGGGGTCGACCTGAAAGGCGGGATGGAGCTCGGGCTCGGCACCCGCCTGTTCACCCGCTACGCCACCACCCCCAAGGAGGCGGTGATCTTGCTCGAGGACGCCGTCCAGGCGATGACCGCACGGGCCGCGACCCTGGCCGGGCACGCCAGAAGCCACACGTCGTCGGCGGCTGCACCGCTCGTTGTGATCTTGATCGATGAGTTGGCGATGCTGACCTCCTACCTGTCGAACCAGCGGGATCTGTTCCAGCGCGCCGACAAAGCCCTACGCGCCCTGCTCGGTCTAGGGCGGGCGCCCGGGTTCGTGGTCTGGGGGTTCCTGCAAGACCCCAGGAAGGACACGGTGCCGCAACGGCACATGTTCACCCAGACCATCGCCCTCCGCCTCCGCGAACGCGAAGAAGTCGCCATGGTCCTCTCCGATGGTGCGGTCGCGGCCGGCGCGACATGCCACAAGATCCCCCGCACGACACCCGGTGTCGGGTACGCGCTGACCGAGGACGGCGACGTCACGAGGGTGCGGTGCGCGTTCGTGCCCGACGACATGATCCGCGCCCTCGCCGTTCACTTTCCCGCACCGGTGCAGATCCCCGTTCACGTTCCTCGCCCGCCCGATCCGCGCCCAGGTCGCGGACCCGCCGCCAGGAGCCGTCATGACCAACCCCCGTTGAGCAAGCCGCCGAAGACGTCATGCCTGATCCGCTGCGGCTCGCTGATCCGCTGGCCCTGGTCACCGGGGCGATGGCCCGTGAGGTCGCCGCCGCGCATGGCGTGTGCGGTCGGCCACTGATCCGCCGGGTGTTGGACCGGGACACCGGCACGGATACGCAGGTCGCGATCCCGTGCGGCTCGACCCGGGAACGGGTGTGTCCATCGTGTGCAGCGAAGGCCCGACGGCTCCGGATTCAGCAGTGCGCCGAAGGCTGGCACCGCGACACCGAACCCGACTGCGCCGACGTACCCAACTCCGACGAGGGCGACGCGTACGGCGAAGACCAGGTCGACGACGACAGCGCAGCTCGCGACGGGACGCGACGGTCACGCTCCACGAAGCGACGTGCGGACACCCCGGACCTGCCTCGGGTGCCGGTCGAGGACCGCACCGTGGGTCGGACCTACACCTCGCCGGAGGGTCGGGAGTATCGGCCGTCGATGTTCCTCACTCTCACCCTTCCGTCGTACGGGGCGGTGCGGGCGGGTGCGCCGGTTGACCCGGACACGTACGACTACCGCCGTGCCGCGCTCGACGCGGTGGTGTTCCCGCGGCTGGTGGACCGGTTCTGGCAGAACCTGCGTCGGGTCGCCGGGTACCGGGTGCAGTACTTCGCCGCCGTGGAACCGCAGCAGCGGCTAGCTCCGCATCTCCACACAGCGATCCGGGGCACGATCCCCCGCCAGGTGATCAAGCAGGTCGTACGGGCGACGTATCTGCAGGTGTGGTGGCCGAGCTTCGACCAGGCGGTCTACGTCGACCGCAAGCCCCGGTGGGACGGCCACGACTACGTCGACCCCGACACCGGCCAGGTGTTGCCGACCTGGCAGGAAGCCCTGGACCAGGCCGACCCCGACACCCCCGCGCACATGGCCAGGTTCGGGAAGCAGCTGGACATGGCTGGGATCGTCGCCCCGTCGACCGATGCGGACCGGGCGATCCGGTACCTGACGAAGTACCTCACCAAGTCCATCGCCGACGCCTACACACCCGCAGACGACGACTCCCCGGCCGATCCGCGCTACCTGGCGCACATCGACCGGTTGCATGCCGAGCTGCAGTACCTACCGTGTGGTGAGCGGTGCGCGAACTGGCTCCGCTACGGCATCCAACCGTTGGATGCTGGACCTGGCCTTGTTGCTGGTCGGTGTGGCGGGAAAGCCCATGATTGGGACCATCTGGGGCTTGGCGGCCGCCGTGTCCTCGTCTCCCGGCA
Source organism: uncultured Actinomycetota bacterium (assembly GCA_963696135.1). GTDB lineage: Bacteria > Actinomycetota > Actinomycetes > Propionibacteriales > Propionibacteriaceae > Microlunatus. The sequence continues at coordinate 13,688 of CAVOJH010000020.1, read as the reverse complement.
GTGGTCCGGCAAGACCCTGGCCGAGCACCGCGCCGACCGTGCCACCGTCGTGCGGGAAGCGTTGGAAGCAGCGGGGATGCTCGGTCCCGAGATCGAACGAATGGCCGCGACCGTGCTGGCGAAGGACGGCAAGCCCCGGTTCTTGTGGACCGACACCCGACCCGACGCGACCACCTTCATTCGCACGATCTTGGCCGCTGTCGCCGAACAACAGCGCTGGCGTGCGCAGTATCAGGCCGCTAAGGAAGCAGCGGCGCCTGTGGACAACCTTTCAGCAGCGCCACCCTGACCAGACCGCCCGTTACCGCGAGAAGCGCGCTGGCAGGGACCACACCTCGGCCTCCCCCGGATGACCAGCCGCTCGTGGTCGGAGATCTGGGGGTCAAGGGTGAGCGGAGCGAATCCGTAGGACACGAAGTGCCCTTGACGCCCGGACCGGAGACCACCCTCCTAGATCAGCCGGGGGAGGCCGAGAGCCCAACCAGGCAATGAAAGGGAACGATCATGGAGAAGTTGCTCCTGAGCCCCGAGGAAGTAGCGGAGATGCTGGGTGTCGGTCGGTCGCGGGTGTATGACCTGATGCGCAAGCGCGAGCTTCTAAGCGTGCGGATCGGGAAGTCGCGGCGGGTTCCAACTAGTGCGTTGTTGGAGTACGTGAAGGGCCTGACCGAGAACGCGTGGGTGGCATGACGAGGCGGGCCAACGGGGAGGGCTCGATCTATCGGCGCTCTGACGGGCGGTGGGCTGCTGCGCTCTACGTTCTGCGGCCGGATGGGGGCCGAGTGCGTCGGCCTGTCTATGGGAAGAGTCGCCGTGAGGTCGCTGGGAAGTTGGCTGACCTGGCGGCGAAGACGGCGGCGGGTGTTCCCCTCGCGGTGGATGCGTGGACGGTGGAGCGGTACGGGGCTCACTGGCTGGAGCACATTGCGAGCCCACGGCTGAAGCCGGCGACGGTGTCAAGCTACCGGGCGACCCTGCGCCTCCACATCGTGCCGACTCTCGGTCGGGTCAGACTGCACACGTTGACACCGGCGCAGGTGCGCGAGTTGCTGTCGGCGAAGCGGGCATCGGGTTTGAGTGACCGGTCGGTGCAGATCATCCACGGCACGCTGCGGACGATGCTCGGTGAGGCGATGCGTGAGGAACTGATCGGTCGAAACGTCGCCTCCCTGGTCCGTGGACCTGTGCTTCGCCGGGACGAGGTCAAGCCGTGGTCTCCAGAGGAGGCGAGCGTGTTCTTGGCCGCTACGTCGTCGCATCGCCTGTACGCGTTGTTCGCCGTTGGGGTCGCGCTTGGTCTGCGAAAGGGCGAGCTGCTGGCCCTGCGTTGGGAGGACGTTGATCTGGAGAATGGCCTAGTTCACGTGCGCCGCAACGTGCAGCGACTTCCGGAGGGCTTGGTTTTTGGACCGCCGAAGTCGGCCAAGTCTCGCCGGACGATCTCGCTTCCGACGACGTCGATAAGGATCTTGCGGGCTCATCGGGCTCGGCAGGTGGCGGAGCAGTTAAGACTTGGCTCGGGGTGGAGCGACTCAGGTCTCGCGTTCACGTCCGGTGTAGGAACCGTGATCGAGCCGAGGAACCTCTCGCGCTTGTTCGATGCATTGATCGCGACGGCCGGAGTCCGGCGTATCCGGTTCCACGACCTTCGCCATACTTGCGCGTCGCTGCTTCTCGCACAGGGGGTGCCGCCTCGCGTGGTCATGGATGTACTCGGACATTCACAGCTGGCGATGACGACTGATCTCTATTCGCACGTGATGCCGACTGCGTTGCGCGAGGCTGCGGACGCTATGGACCGGGCGTTGGGTGAGGACACGTGATCGCCGTTGCTGTCAGCGTTGCTGTCAAGGAGGATTGGGCCGCGTTGCGCAAATGCGCAAGTTGGCTGTGGCCAGGGCTGTTGCTGGCGCACCCGGAGAGATTCGAACTCCCAACCTTCTGATCCGTAGTCAGATGCTCTATCCGTTGAGCTACGGGTGCCCGTCGCCCAGACGACCAGCGCCGCGGCAACGACCGCCGATTCTAGCGGCTCAGGGCAGACATGCCCAAGTCGGATGAGACCCGACAGTGCCGACCACGAGTCGCAACGGGATTTACGGTGTAAGGGACGTCACTTTGCCAACACCACTCGCCCACTGGTATCGGTGCGCGTGCACAACGAGGACGGAGTGACCTATTGTTCAGATCACGTTCGTCGCGTAGACGCCGAGTCGTAGCCCGGTGTTCACCGATGCCGGCGACCCCCGCCGTTCCGAGATGGGACACACGTGAGCCTGCTGTTCGTGGTGATCACCGTCATCGTCGTCGCGTTGATCTTCGACTTCACCAACGGGTTTCACGACAGCGCCAACGCGATGGCCGGCCCGATCGCCACCGGGGCGCTCAAGCCTCGGACCGCGGTGGTCATCGCGGCCGTCCTCAACGTCGTGGGCGCCTTCCTGTCCACCGAGGTGGCCAAGACCATCTCCGGGGGGTTCTTCGACGACCAGCTGGTCACCGCTCCGATCGTGCTGGCCGGACTCGTCGGTGCGATCGTGTGGAACCTGCTCACCTGGCTGCTCGGGCTCCCGTCGAGCTCCTCCCACGCACTCTTCGGTGGCTTGATCGGTGCCGTCATCGTCGGGGCGGGCCTGGCCAGCGTCAACTACTCCGTGATCGTGTCCAAGGTGCTGCTGCCCGCCGTCGTGGCCCCGGTGGTCGCCGGTCTGGCGGCCGCCGCTGCCACCGCGCTCGCCTACCGGATCACCCGGCCGACCCCCAGCAAGCACAGCGAGACGGGCTTCAAGTACGGGCAGGCGTTCACCGCGTCGATGGTCGCCCTCGCCCACGGCACCTCCGACGGCCAGAAGACCATGGGGGTCATCACGCTGGTGCTGATCGTGTCCGGCTTCCAAGCCTCGGGTACGGGGCCGCAGCTGTGGGTCGTGCTGGCCGCGGGCCTGGCGATCGGACTGGGCACGTACTCGGGTGGTTGGCGGATCATGCGCACCATGGGGAAGGGCATCGTCGAGATCGAGACGCCGCAGGGTGCCGCCTCCGGCGCGGCTACCGCGGCGACCATCCTCGCCTCGGCTCACCTCGGCTTCGGTCTTTCCACCACCCACGTCGCGACCGGCAGCATCGTCGGCTCCGGTCTCGGCCGCCGCGGCGCCGAGGTCAGGTGGAGCGTCGCGCGGCGGATGGGCGTGGCCTGGTTGCTGACCCTGCCCGGCGCCGCACTCGTCGGCGGGCTCGCCGCGCTGCTGTCGGTTCACGGAGTGGTCGGGGTGATCGCCCTGCTCGCGCTGCTCGCCGCCGCGTGCACCGTGATCTGGGTGATCTCCCGGCGCAACCAGATCACGCACCGCAACGTGACCGACAGCGCCGAGGTGCTGGTGCTCGCCTCGGCCGCTCCCGAGACCTACCCCGACGATCCCCGCCTCGGTGGCCCCAAAGCCGGCAAGCACAAGCACAAGCGCAAGAAGCAGAAGAGCGCCGCCTGATGAAGATCGAGTGGGACGCCCTGGTCATCGTGGGCGTGGTCGCGATGATCGCGACGGTCGTGTTCACGGTGCTGCTGTCCGCGGGCATCCGGCTCGTGTCCCAGGCCACCGTCGAGGCCAACCAGGCCCACCGCTCGTTGGGGATCCGGACCACCGGCTACGGCCTGCTGGGTCTCGCAGGACTCGTGGTGCTGTTCGGCATCTACCTGATCGTGCCGGCCCTCCACTGAAGCTCTGACCCCTGAGCACGGCGGCGACCGAGACCAGGAACGACACTCGCCCGGGCCGTGATCGACCCGGGCGAGTGGTGCAGGTGGCGGAGGCGGCGGGATTTGAACCCGCGATGGGCTTTAAGACCCAAACCCGCTTAGCAGGCGGGCGCCATAGACCGGACTAGGCGACGCCTCCCCATGCGTACGGTCTGTGGAGCACTCGAGAGAACCCGCAGAACCGCCCGGACAGAGTACCGACGCGGACCAGCATGGGCAAAGTGACCACCTCTCCTGTCGTGATCAAGGACACACAGTGAGCGCAGGACGAACTCTCGATGAATGCTTCACGTGGTGCCGATGCCCTAGTCACACGTACAGTTGACGCGCGCAAGCGATATCAGAAGCCGGACGGATACCGGTGCAGCGACACGCGAGGACGCCCCCGCAGAACCGACCGGTTCGCGGAGATCGATGGAGGATGGATGACCGACGAGCAGCAGCCGGCCGCAGGACGGCCCGGTCGCGGTCCCCGTCGTGCCAGGTCCGATGCCCACTTCCGTCGCGCCATGGCATTCACCGTCGCCGGCACCCTGATCCCCGGACTCGGACTGATCGCGGCCAAGCGTCGGGTGGCCGGTGTGATCGTGCTGGCCGTCTTCCTCGGTGCTGTCGTCGTGCTCGCCGGTTGGGCGATCACCGATCCTCAAGCCGTCGCCGCCATGGCCGTCCGACCCTCGATGCTGAACGGTCTGGCGGTGGCCCTGGTCATCACCGCGGTCGCCTGGGTCGGCGTCGTGGTCGCCACCCACCTCGCGCTGCGCAGCAACCCCAACCGGACCCAGCGACTGGTCGGCGGCGTGCTGGTCGGCGTCCTCGCCTTCGCCGTGGCCGCACCGATGGCGGTGGCCGCTCGCTACAGCTACGACCAGGCGAGCCTGGTCAGCTCCGTGTTCAAGAGCGAGAAGGACACGAAGTCGGCCACCCGGCCGAGCGGCTTGGACGGCGCGACCGAGGCCCCGGGGGAACCGCAGCCGTCCGTCGATCCGTGGGCGAAGAAGCCACGGCTGAACCTGCTGCTGCTCGGCGGCGACGCCGGCAAGGGTCGGACCGGCACCCGGACCGACACGGTGATCGTGGCCAGCATCGACACCAAGACCGGCGACACGACCCTGATCAGCCTGCCGCGCAACACCGGTCGGATGCCGTTCCCGGCCGACAGTCCACTGCACCGGTACTACCCGAACGGCTTCACCGACGGCGACGGCAACAACGCCGAGTACTTCCTCAACGCGATGTACGACAACGTGCCGGCACGGATCCCGAAGGACCTGCTGGGCGAGACCGACAACCTCGGCGCCGACGTGATGAAGCTCTCCGTCGGCGAGGCCACCGGCCTGGACATCGACTACTACGTCGAGATCAACCTGGCCGGGTTCGAGAAGATGATCAACGCCCTGGGCGGGATCACTGTCAACATCAACACCTACATCCCGATCGGCGGCATCACCGATCTCGGCATCCCGCCCAAGGAGTACCTGGAGCCCGGTCCGAACCAGCACCTCAAGGGCCGCGACGCCCTCTGGTACGCCCGTGGGCGGTACGGCTCGGACGACTTCGCCCGGATGGACCGGCAGCGTTGCGTCATCGACGCCGTGATCAAGCAGGCCAACCCGGCGAACATGCTGGCCCGGTACGAGGACATCGCCAAGGCCGGCAAGGACATCGTCAAGACCGACATGCCGCGGGAGGTGCTGCCGTTGATGGTCGACCTCTCCCTGCGGGTCAAGGACGGCAACGTCCGCAGCGTGGTCTTCAAGCACGGGGTGGACGGCTTCTCCAGCCCCAACCCCGACTTCGACCTGATGCGCCAGCGGGTGAAGGCGGCGGTCAAGGAGACCAAGAAGGAGAAGTCGGCGCCCTCGCCGACGTCCACCAAGAAGGCGAAGTCCGCTTCGCCGAAGTCCAGCGACGACAAAGCCAGCGAGGACATCGCCGACTCCTGCGCCTACCAGCCGAAGGTCGCGGCCACCGCGCAACCGGCACGCTGACCCGGACCCGGTGCCTCTTCCTAGTCGATCCGGTAGCCGCGGCTGGCGTCCAGCCGCTCGGCGAGCAGCGTCCCGACCGCCTGGAAGGACGGCTGGGCCACCTGGCGCGGGTTGACGTACGCGACCGTCGGCCGGCCGCCGCCGACCGGACTGACGACCAGACGCGCGCCCTTGACGTTGATCTCGGCGATGTCGCGCCAGCTGAACACCGTGCGACGGCGACCGGAGGTCAGAGTCAACGTGTCCCGGGCCACGATCAGGGTGGTCTGGAAGCGCCAGGTCAGCACCGTGGCGGTCAGCGCCAGCAGGACGGCCAGGACCCCGACCACCAGGCCGACCACACCGAGGGCGACCGGCCACCCGGACTGCCACCCCACGATCAGCACCGCTCCGGCGATCGAGCCGACCGCGGCGATCAGGTAGGCGCGCAGCGGCGGACTGGCCCGCAACACGAACCGCTGCTGGTCCTCGGGTCGTAGAGCCGGATTGCTCACCTGGTGTCTGGTCCTCGGGTCGTCGCGACGGATGGTGGGCGGCGAGGGTGGGATTCGAACCCACGGAGCGGTTTGAGCCGCTCGGCCGCTTTCAAGGCGGCTGCACTAGTCCACTATGCGACCTCGCCCACGTCGGCGTCATCTTAACGGTGCCGACCCGCACCGACGTTCCGGTCGCCGGGCCGGCCACGTACATCGGTCGTCGCGGACAGCCGATGTGGCACGCTGACCGCATGCAGGCCGTCAGCGTCCCGGAGCCAGGTGGTCCCGGCCAGCTCATCCTCTCCGACCGTCCCGTGCCGGTGCCGCGGGCCGACGAGGTGCTGATCCGCGTCGTCGCGGCCGGCATCAACCGCGCGGATCTGCTGCAACGGCAGGGCCACTACCCGCCACCGCCCGGGGCGAGCGACGTGCTGGGGATGGAGTGCTCCGGCTACGTCACCGCCCTCGGCTCCGATGCCGCCGACGGGCGTTGGACGGTGGGTGATCCGTGCCTGGCGCTGCTGTCCTCCGGCGGCTACGCCGAGTACGTCGCCGTTCCCGTCGGGCAGCTGCTGTCGGTGCCGGCGGGCGTGGACCTGGTCACGGCCGCCGGGTTGGTCGAGGTGGCGGCCACCGTCGTGTCGAACTTCGACATCGCCGGGGCCGGTGACGGCGACGTGATCTTGATCCACGGCGGGGCGGGCGGCATCGGCTCGATGGCCGTGCAGTACGCGAAGGCGCTGGGTGCCACGGTGGCGGCCACCGCCGGCAGCCCGGACAAGCTCGCCTACTGCCGTTCGATCGGGGCCGACCTCGCCATCTCCTACCGCCACGACTGGATCGCCGCCGTCCGTGACCTGTCCGGCCGTCGGGGCGTCGACGTGATCCTGGACGTGATGGGGGCGACGTACCTCGGCGAGCACGTCGGGCTGCTCGCGACCGAGGGTCGGCTGGTGGTGATCGGGCTGCAGGGCGGACGCCAGGGCACGCTCGATCTCGGTCGGCTGCTGGCCGTCCGCGGGCGGGTGATCGCCACGACCCTGCGCAGTCGTCCGGCCGCGGAGAAGTCGGCGATCTGCCGACGCGTCGAGGAGGCGGTCTGGCCGCTGATCGACAACGGATCGATCGCCCCGGCGCCCCAGTCGCGGTTCCGGCTGACACAGGTCGGTGCCGCGCACACCCACCTGGAGTCCGGCGACAACCTCGGCAAGGTCGTCCTGACGATCAGCAAGCCATGACCACGCCCGTACGCGTGGACCCCGTGCGTGTGGGGGTGGTCGGCTTCGGGCTGCGGGCCTCGCTGGCCCGCGCCGTGGTCGACTCCGGTCTCGGGGAGGTGACGACGGTCCTCGACCCGAGTGAGCGCGGCCGGACCGACGCTCGACGAGCCCTTGGTGGCGACCTGCCGATCGCCGAGTCGCTCGACGCCCTGCTCGCCTCCGGGGTCGAGGCGATCATGGTGCTGAGTCCCGACGACACCCATCGCGATGTGGCGGTGGCCGCGCTCCGGGCCGGGGTGCCGGTGTTCTGCGAGAAGCCGTTGGCCACCACCATCGCCCACTGCGACGACGTGCTCCGGACGGCGTACGAGACTCAGACGCGGCTCTACGTCGGCCACAACATGCGCCACATGCCGGTGGTGCGCCAGCTGCGGGAGGTGATCACCAGCGGCCGGATCGGCACCGTCCGGTCGGTCTGGTGTCGCCACTTCGTCGGTCACGGTGGCGACTTCTACTTCCGTGACTGGCACGCCGACCGGCGACACTCGACGGGTCTGCTGCTGCAGAAGGGCGCCCACGACCTGGACGTCATCCACTGGCTGGCCGGCGGCTACACGCGACGCACGTCGGCGATGGGCCGGCTCGCTGTGTACGGGTCGATCGGCGCCCGTCGGGAGCCCGGCGAGGCGCGGATGACCGACTGGTACGACCCCACCGGCTGGCCCCCCACGGCGCTGACCGGCCTCAATCCGGTCGTCGACGTCGAGGACCTGTCGATGATGTTGATGGAGCTCGACAACGGGGTGCTGGCCTCGTACGAGCAGTGTCACTTCACCCCGGACTACTGGCGCAGCTACACGGTGCTCGGCGACGCCGGGCGGGTGGAGAACTTCGGTGACGGCCCCGGCGGCCGGATCGCGGTCTGGGACCGACGGCAGGCCAGCTGGGCGCGGCCGGACGACGAGACCGACATCGCCGGCACCCCGGAGGGCCACGGCGGAGCCGACGTGGTCATGATCGCCGAGTTCCTGCGCTTCGTCCGCACCGGCGAGCCGACCGAGACGTCCCCGATCGCCGCCCGGGAGGCGGTGGCCGCCGGGGTGACGGCCACCGAGTCGCTCCGCGGTGACGGCTCCGCCCTACCGGTGCCGGACCTCGATCCGGACCTGGTCGCCTACTTCGAGGCCGGCCAGGCCTGACCGCAGGTCCGTGCCGTCAGCTGGTCCAGGCCTTCCAGAGCGCCGCGTACTCCCCGTCGGCGGCGACCAGCTCGTCGTGACTGCCGAGCTCGGCGATCCGGCCGTCGATGACCACCGCGATCCGATCGGCGTCGTGCGCGGTGTGCAGTCGGTGCGCGATCGCCACCACCGTGCGGCCGTCCAGCAGCGAGGCCATCGACCCCTCGAGGTGACGAGCGGTCCGCGGGTCGATCAGCGAGGTCGCCTCGTCCAGCACGAGGGTGTGCGGATCGGCCACCACGAGCCGCGCGAGTGCGACCTGCTGCGCCTGCGCCGGCGTCAGGGTCAGATTCCCCGAGCCGATCACGGTGCGCAGCTTCTTCGGCAGCTTGTCGACCCACTCGTACGCGTCGACCGCCCGCAAGGCCTCGGCGACCGCCTCGTCGGAGGAGTCCTCCCGGGCCAGCACGATGTTGTCCCGGATGGTGCCGGAGAACACGTGGTGCTCCTGGGTCACCAGCGCCACCTCGGTGCGCAGCTGATCCAGGGGCAACGACACGAGGTCGACGCCGCCGACGGTGGCCCGCCCGGACCCTGGCGGGTTGATCCCCGAGAGCAGCCGTCCCAGGGTCGACTTGCCGGAGCCGCTGGGTCCGACGATGGCCAGCCGCTCCCCCGGGGTCAGCTCCAGCGATACCCCGTGCAGCACGTCGTGACCCTCGCGGTAGGCGAACCGGAGGTCCCGGCCCACCAGCTGGGTCCCGTTCGGCCGCTCGTCGCCGGCCACCCGGTCCTGGGGGACCTCCGCGATACCCAGCAGCCGGGTCGTCGAGGCGACACCGACCTGCAGCCGGTCCAGGTTGCGGATCAGCCGCTCCAACGGCTCCACCAGCGCCTGCACGTAGAGGGTGGCCGCCGTGATCTGGCCCAGTGTCAAGAGACCCTGGCTGTACCCGACAGCGCCCAGCACCATCACCATCACCAGCGGGGTGTCGTACGCGAGCCCGATGAAGGAGAACAAGATGTTGCGCAGCGACATCGTGTAGCGCTCGGCCTGTGCCGATACCGCGATGTCCTCGTCCCCGATCACGACCCGAGTGCGCTGCAGACCGAACGCCTCGACCGTCCGCGCGCCCTCGACCGTCTCGGTCAGGGTCGTGTTGATGGTCGAGTACGTGGAGCCTTCCGTGATGTACCCCTTCGGGGCCCGCTTCAGGTAGCGCCGGACGCCGATCACGAGCAGCGGGGCGGTGACCAGCAACGGGAGGGTCAACAGCGCCGAGTTCAGCAGCATCGCCACCAGCGTCAACACGGTGGTCACCGCGGCGATCACCACCTCCGGCAGCCCGAACCGGACGCTCTCACTCATCGTCGAGACGTCTCGCGTCACCCGCGTGACCAGGTCGCCTGAGCTCGCACTCTCCACCCGACCCAGCGGCAGCCGCAGCACCGTCCGCACGATGTGCTCGCGGGCACCGGCCAGCACGTCCTGGCCGAGGATCGTCGACGCGAGCAGCGCACCGAACGTGAGGACCGCCTGCAGCACCACGACGGCGCCGACGGCGAGTCCCAGGGAGGTGAGCCGGGAGACCGGGGTCCCCGGCGCCGCCGCGTCGTCGACCAGGGCACCGAGGATGCGCGGAATGGTCAACCCCGCGACCGCGGCCAGCGCGTGCAGGAGCAGCAGGAGGGCGACCATCCAGCGACGGTTGACCAGCAGGTCCTTCAGGAACGCGATGACGGCGGGCGTGCTCGCCACCGGCAGTCCGCGCTCGGGGTGCCGGGACGACGTGTACGTGTCCTTGGCCCGCTGCTCGCGCTCCAGGTGCCGACCCCGCCAGGCCCGCAGCCGGTCGCCGACCGGGCCGCCCTCCGGCGGCAGCAACGAGTCCGGCACCCGCGGCCCGGCGGGCGCGTCCCGCCAGGTCTCGGCGGACCCGGGCAGCCGGGTGGCGAGCTCGGTCATGAGCGGAGCCTCTCGGTGTCGTTGTCTGTGTTGGTGGCGGTGTCGGTGTCGGGGCTGTCAGGATCGTCCAGGGCGCGGACCACGACGTGGCGGTAGCCGGGGTTGCGGGCCAGGAGCTCGTCGTGCGTGCCGACGTCGGTGACCGTGCCGTCCTGCAGGAAGGCGACCTGGTCGGCGTGGTGCAGCAGCAGCGGCGACACCGTCATGGCGATCGTGGTCCGCTGCCGCCGGTGCTCGGCCAGGCGGCCCGCGATCAACGCTTCCGTGTGGGCGTCCACGGCCGAGGTCGGCTCCACCAGCACCAGGATCTCCGGATCGGCAGCCAGCGCGCGGGCCAGCACCAGCCGTTGACGCTGACCCCCGGACAGCCCTCGACCACGCTCGTCGATGACGCCCTGCCAGCCACCCGGCATCAGATCGAACACGTCCTCGGCCGCCGCGGTCAGCAGCGCGTGCTCGGCCTGCTCCCGACTCAGCCGACCGGCCGGGTCGATCGTGTCCTGCAACGTCCCGGCGAACACCACGGCAGCTGTGTGGCTGACCAGGATCGTGTCACGGACGTCGCCGATTCCGACGTCGGCCAGGTCGACGGAACCGAGGGTCACACCCCAGCGACGACTCGCGAGCTCGGCATCCCGCGCTCTCAGCCGGTCCCGTTCCTCGTCCTTGCGGCGGCGCGCCCGCCGGGCGGCACGGCCGGTCAGCCCGTCATCGACGTCCAAGCTGACCGGGTCGTGATCGCTCGGCAGATAACGGCCGAGTCGATCGGCCAGCTGCGCCGAGTCCTCGGGGGTGCCCGAGACCACGATCGTGAATCGGCCCGGGGAGGCGACGAAGCCGGAGACGTGGTCGGTCAGCGCGGCGCCGGACGGCAGCACCAGCGGCTGTCCGGGCTCGCGCCAGGGCGGCTGCTGCTCCATCACGGCCACGGTCTTGCGGGCCGCGATGATGGCCCGTACCCACTTCTGGGCGAGCTCGAAGAAGGTCTGGATCGGCCAGACCATGAACACCGCGTACCCGAAGAAGCTGACCAGCTGTCCGATCTGCAGCTCCCCTGCGGCGACCTGCTGCGCGCCGAGCACGGTCAGTGTGACCAGGAACAGCCCGGAGAACAGCACGCTGGCGGCGTCCACGGCCGCCTGCCAGCGGCCGGCGGAGACGGCCGCGGACCGGGTCAGCTGGGACTGGACCCCGTAGTTGCCCGCGAACGTGCGCTCCCCGCCGATGCCGCGCAGGATGCGCAGACCGGCGACGATGTCGGTCGCCAACGAGGTCAGGTCCGACAGTCGGGTCCGCTCGAGCTCCTGGCGACGCTCCAACGGCCTGAGCAGCGGCATGGCCAAGATCACCAGCAACGGCGCGGTCAGCAGCACGACCAGGCCGAGCTCCAGTGACGTCCGCAGCACGATGCCGGCGATCACCAGGTACGCGAGCAGGGCACCGACCGCACGGGTCAGCACCTCGGTGAGCGCGCCCATCTGATCGGAGTCACCGCCGGCGACGCTGAGCACCTCACCGGTCGGCACTCGCTGGGGCAGCACGTGCCCCATCTGGGTCGTCTTCCGAGTGACCAGCTTCATCGAGCCGTACATCGCGATCAACCAGGAGCGGACGACCATCGTGTGTCCGATGACCCCGGCCGTGACCCCCAGCAGGGCCAGGCCCAGCAGGCCGGCCGCGTAGCGCCAGACCGCCGACGAGTCGCCGCCCACGATGCCCTCGTCGATGATCTGACCCACCAGATACGGCCCCACCGCTCCTGGGAGCCACTGCAGCATGGCCAAGAAGCACAGCAGCACCAGCACCGGCCACTGCTGCCGGAGCAACCACCACAGGTACCGAGAAGCCGACCTGGTGTCGGGATCCCCGAAGTTCTGCGGGCGCGCCCCGACCTCGGCCCGACGAGCTGTTCCGTCGGCCGCGGCGGTGGCGGTGAACTCCGGGACGACCGGCGGGAAATCATGCATGACCGAACCACCCTAGAAGCGAGCACCGACACTCCACCACCGAGTTTCGACGGGGAGGCCGCGCTCCGCCCGGTACGTCGGAGCCCGGACCTAGGATCTGCTTCCATGACCAGCGAACAGCAGCCTGCCGAGGACCCGACCGCCCGCGGAATCGCCGGAACCACCGATGACGGCCGGGTCTACGTGGTCACGCCCACCTCGATGGCGGTGGAGGGTCCACCGACCGCCGACGTGCAGGACGCGGCCGACGAAACGACGTCGGTCACCGACTTGGTCGAGCAACCCCGCGAAGGTGATGCGGATCGGCAGCATGATCCGCCAGCTGCTGGACGAGGTGAAGTCGGCACCGCTGGACGACGCCAGCCGGCAACGGTTGCGCAGCATCCACGCGGCCTCGATCGAGGAGCTGAAAGAGGGTCTCGCCCCGGAGCTGGTCGGCGAACTGGAGCGGATCACGCTTCCCTTCAGTGAGGACGCGACCCCGAGCGACGCCGAGCTGCGGATCGCCCAGGCGCAGCTGGTCGGCTGGCTCGAGGGGCTGTTCCACGGCATCCAGACGGCTCTGTTCGCCCAGCAGATGGCGGCCCGCGCTCAGCTGGAGCAGATGCGTCGGGCGCTGCCCGCGGGCCAGTCCGCCAACGACCCTCAATCCGGGCCGCCGTCCGCGGGCAGCGGTGGCATGTACCTGTGAGGGCCCTCGTCCGGTCGGCCAGCGGCCGAGCTGCGGTGTGAGAGGCAGGTCACACCGGATGGATCACACGGCGATGTATCACTACGGCGTCCAAACCGACTCGGGAGCAGCAGAAGGTCCACACCGGATCTTTTGTAGTGCGGAGGGAACCGATCGACGAGGAGGAACGTCTCATCCGCGCCCCGTAAGCGCCGAGAAGACCCTTGGAGATCGCATGACCGTCGTCTCACCGCCCCACGCTCCCCGCCATCGATACGTCCGTTCGTTCTGCCGCCGTCACGCGGCTGGCCGCCTCACCCCAGCGTCGGGCGGCCGAGTCCCGGCCGCGGCGCGAGGACCGAGACCGCCCCGCGTGCTGCCGACTTCCCCGAGGTGTTCCTGGACGCCGCTCTCGAGACCGAGCCGGTCGTCAGTGCGCCGGCGCGGTTGCGTCGCCGGTATGCGG
>CAVOJH010000019.1:0-297448 GCA_963696135.1 uncultured Actinomycetota bacterium | reverse complement strand
GGCTGCGGCGGTGGACGGCGCCCGCAACTCATGGCAGACGTTCCGGTTCATCACCTTCCCGCAGCTGCGAGCCACCTCCGTGGCGGTACTGCTGCTGCTCCTGATCAACGCCTACCAGGCCTTCGACGAGTTCTTCAACCTGCTGGGCAACTCCTCGTTCGCGCGGCCGCCGTTGGTCTACCTGTACTACACCGCCCAGGGCAACCAGGACTTCGGCCACGGCACCGCGGGTGCCGTCATCCTGGCCCTGCTGATCATGATCGTGACTCTGGCCCAGGGCCGGATCTTCGGGTTCGGGAGGGCCGAATGAGTGCCACCGCGCCGCCGCTGACCGAGCGGCCACCGCAGCAGCGGGCCTTCAGCCACCGGCGCCGCAAGGTCACTCCGGTGACCGTCGTCGTGACGATCCTGAGGTATCTGGCCCTGGTGATCGCCTCGGTGCTGTTCCTGCTGCCCTTCTACCTGATCGTCCGCAACGCCCTGGCAAGCGACCCCGAGATCACCGCCGCGACCTGGACGATCTTCCCCAGCACCATCCACTGGGAGAACTTCGCCGAGCTGTTCAGCGACCCGGCCGTGAACATCCTGCGGAGCCTCGTCAACTCCGCGATCATTGCCGTGCTGCAGACCGCCGGCCAGCTGCTGCTGTGCTCGATGGCCGGCTACGGGCTGGCCAGGATCCCCTACCGCTACGCGACGCCGATCTTCTACGCGATCCTGGTCACGCTGATGATCCCGCCGGCCGTGACATTCATCCCGTCGTTCATCATCGTCTCCCAGCTCCGCTGGGTCGACTCGCTGCAGGGCATCATCGTTCCGGTCCTGTTCTCCGGGTTCACGACCTTCCTCTTCCGGCAGTACTTCCTCGCCTTCCCCAGCAGCCTGGAAGAGGCGGCGCGGGTCGACGGACTCGGGTACTTCGGTGCCTACTGGCGCGTCGTCGTGCCGAACTCCGGGGCCTTCTTCGCCGCTATCGCAGTCATCACCTTCATCGCCAGCTGGAACGCGTTCCTCTGGCCCCTGGTCATCGGACAGGACTCGTCGATGTGGACCGTGCAGGTGGCCCTGTCGACCTTCCTCACCGCGCAGACGATCAACCTGCACGAGCTGTTCCTCGCTGCTGCCGTCTCCATCGCACCCCTCGTCCTGGTCTTCCTCTTCCTGCAGCGCTACCTGGTCCAGGGTGTGGCCGAAACCGGCATCAAGGGCTGACGGGGGAGGAGCGTCAGGCTCGTACGACCAGTCAGCTGCGCCTCCAAAGGGTCACGATCTCACCAACCTCGGCTTGCTCCCCGATACCGGTACGCTGGCGCAGCACCTCGATCGGAAGGCGAACCGGCTGAAGTGGGCACCCTGGACAGAGACCTCCACATTCGGTCCGATGGAACGGGTCAGGCGCCATCTTCCGGATTTCGTGGCCCCGAGTTCGGTGTGGTCGCCGCCCTGGCCGTGGGCCTGGCGGCCAGACGACCGAACCTCATCAAGGACTCGGCACGCCTCCTGGTCCAGGGTTTTCTGGTGGCTATCGCGATCACCGCCGTGCTCGCCCTGATCGCTCGAGCCGTCGGCTGGATCGACCTGTCCGATGTGACCGGGCCCCGGCCTTTGACCGGGTTCATCTGGCGGCCCGACAAGTGGTCAGCGGTGGTCGCTGTGCTGGCCGGGACTGCCGGCGTCCTGTCCCAGACGGCCGGCCGATCAAATGCACTGGTGGGCGTGTTCATCTCCGTCACCACGGTGCCCGCCGCCGGTGATTTCGCCCTGTCTCTGGCTCTCGGTGCGCCCGAACAGCTTGCCGGGTCAGCCGCCCAGCTCGGGATCAACCTGGTAGGGATGACCGCGGCCGGCGTTGCCACGCTGCTCAACCAAACCTTTCTGTGGAGACTGGCCCGCAGACGCGTGGCCATCGGCGGTGCGCCACGCAGCGATTCGTGAACGAATTGCCGTGCGCTCGCCTTACCGGCGACAACGGGTGTGGGCGGCCGATGTTGGTGGGCTGGCACCGATGATCGGCAAGGTGAGCACACCGGAAACGCCATAGAGGTGCGCACAAGCAGGATCAGCGTGGCTCCACCAGGACGATCACTGACGCTTCTGAGCTTGCATCCCGTCCTGAGGTGCGAGGTCTACCGTCGTGTCCTCGACTTGACGTCCATGACGTATGGCGCCGGACGCGAGCACATTATCTATGGTTGAGCGGCCACCGAGGCTGGAACAGTTCGACAACCTTTCGCCAGGGGCCGGCGCGACTGTCGCGGGTCGCTGCGCGACGCCACCCGTTATGACGCCACCCGTTATGGGGTGTCTAGGAGGCTGTAGGGGCTTGGTCGCCGTGGTCGCCAGCAGGGCTGTGGCTGAGGGCGACGGTGTGCTGATCCGTCACACGGCTGGTTGGTTGTCGCGGCAGTCGTAGGGCAGCGACCAGGCCGATGAGCCCGAGTGCGGCAAGTGACGCGAGCGCGAGTGCGTACGCGCGAGCGGGTGTGGTGGTGATGCCGGCAACGAGGATGGTTCCGGCGATGGCAGTTCCGAGGCTGGAGCCGAGGTTGGAGATGCTGCGCGACAGTCCGGAGATCTCGCCCTGGAGCTTCTCGGGGAAGCTGGACTGGACGACGTTGACCGAGGGTGTGAGCATCGTGCCGAGGCCGAGTCCGATGAGCAGGAGTCCCGGGCCGAAGGCGACCACCGACGAGGATTGGCGGACCAGCAGCAACAACAGTGCGATGCCGGCGATCGTGCCGAGGAAGCCGACGGTGATGAGCGTCCGCTGGGCGTAGCGTTTGGCGAGCTGCTCGGCGAGCAGTGACGTGACCAGCAGGCCGACTGTGGCGGCTGTGAAGATCACGCCGGTCTGGATGGCGTTGTAGCCACCTTCGACCTGCAGGTACGCCGAGATCACGAAGGACGAGCCGAGGAGCAGGATCCACTGCACGTTCTGCGTGACCAGTCCGAGGTTGGAGGTCCGGTTCCGGAACAGTGCGGTGGACAACAGCGGCTCCCGGCCGGCCTTCTCCTTGGCGCGTACGGAGACGAAGAAGAGCAGCAGGACGACCAGTCCGGCTGTGATCAGCGCTGCGGTCAGCCAGAGGTTGTTGTCTGCAGCGAGGATGCCGAGCACGACCAGCACGAGTCCGGTGGCGGACAGTGCGGCGCCGAGCCCGTCGAACGAGCGACTGTGGTCGGGTGGAAGCGGATCGGTCAGGTTGCGGCTGAGGATGAGGATGAGAGCGATGACCAGGACCTGGAAGATGAAGGCTGCCCTCCAGCTGATGGCCGTGGTGATCACGCCTCCGATCAGCGGGCCGGCCGCTGCGCCGACGCCACCGAGGGCACTGATCACTCCGAAGGCCTTGGCCCGGGACGGCAGGTCGGTGTAGTAGAGCGTGGTCAGGATGTAGACGGGTGGGATCAGCAGGGCGGTGCCGACACCCTCGAGGATCGAGTTGCCGAGGATGAGCGTGCCCAGACCCGGTGAGATTGCGCTGATGAGCGCGCCGACACCGTAGACGGACAGCCCGATGACGAAGCAACGCTTCCGACCGATGATGTCGGTGAGCTTGCCGCCGGGAATCATGAGGGCGGCCATCACGAGCAGGAAGATCGTGATCGCGACCTGGACCCCCTGCACCGTGGTGTCGAGATCCTGGCTGATGTCGGTGATCATCACGTTCATGTTGGAGCCCGCGAAGCTGCAGATGAACTGAGCCAGGGCGAGAGGGACGAGGACCCGGCGCAGGTTCGGCGCTGATGAGGGGGGTGGGCCCGATGCGTGCTGGTCCAAGGCTCTCTTCCTGTCTTCAGGGAACGGATGTGGTCGGAGGTGGTGCGGCGACAGGGTTCGGCGTCGGATCGGGCAGGGTCAGAGTGCGGGGTCGGCTGCGACGACCGCAGGGTCCGCGTGGGGGTGATCGGCCTGGTCGAAGAGGGAGCGTCGGCGCCGGCCAGGGGGGTCGAGCAGGAGATCAGCCACAACCGCGGTCCAGCCGGTCTGGTGCATCGCTCCGAGGCCCGCGCCATCGTCACCGTGGAAGTACTCGTAGAACAACAGGTTGTCCTTCCATGCCGCGTCGTTCTGTAGCTTGTCGACGGCTCCGTAGACGGGTCGCCGACCGTCGGCGCCCGGCAGCCAGATGCTGGTGAGGCGGTTCGACAGGTCGGCGGCGATGTCGCTGAGGGTGAGGTGGGCTCCAGATCCCGTCGGGTACTCGAAGGTCGAGCCAGGCCCGAGGAAGTCGTTGTACTGAAGCAACGCCGTGATCACCAGGTAGTTCATCGGGAACCAGATCGGCCCCCGCCAGTTCGAGTTCCCGCCGTACATGGCGGTGCGGGACTCGGCAGGTTCGTAGGAGATGTCGGCTCGGGTGAGGGTCTCCAGCCGGTATGGCAGTGTGTGGCGCTTCGAGAGAGATCGCAGGCCGTAGGGCGACAAGAACTCGTTCTCGTCGAACAGGGTCTTGATGATCCGGGCCAGTTGCTCGGGCGGCACGATCGAGAGCAGCAGACGCTCATCACCGTCGCGCCCCCGCACCCGCCAGTCGAGGATGCCGCTCTGTCCGCGATGCTCGAGGCGGCGGGCGACTCGTTCCCGCAGCTGCTCCAGGCGTTGGATGTTGCGGGTGGGCACGGAGATGGCCGGGAGGGCGGGGATCACGCCGACCAGCGTCTTCACCTTGATCGAGACACTGGCTCCGGCGGCGTCGGTGAGTCGGTCGTAGAAGAAGCCGTCATCGGGGTCGAAGCAGCCCGATGTGGCCAGCGCTTCCATGATCTGCACGGTCTGGTCCATGAACTTCATGACCATGTCGTCGTAGACCGGGTCGTCTTCGGCGAGGATCACCGCGATCGTGAGCATCGCGATGGCGTAGTAGGCCATCCAGGCGGTGCCGTCGGCTTGGTCCAGCCGCAGGCCGTCGGGAAGGTGGGAGCGGTCAACCGGCGAGATGTTGTCCAGTCCCAGGAAGCCGCCGGCGAAGATGTTGTTCCCGTCGGCATCCACCCGGTTGACCCACCAGGTGAAGTTGATCAGCAGCTTCTGGAACACCCGCTCGAGAAACTTGTGATCACCGCCCCCGTCGATCTGGAACACGCGGAGTGCCGCGAGCGCGTGGACCGGAGGGTTGATGTCGTCGAAGTTCCACTCATATGCCGGCAAGGCACCGTTGGGGTGCTGGAAGCGTTCGCCGAGCAGCACCAGCAGCTGGTACTTGGCGAAGACGGGGTCGAGGTGGGCCCACGGGATCGTATGGAAGGCAAGATCCCAGGCGGCAAACCAGGGGTACTCCCAGGGATCCGGCATCGCAAGCACGTCGAAGGCATCGAGGTGTCGCCAACCACCGTTGCGACCTGAGCGGTGACCGGCCGGCGGGACCGGCTGAGTCGGGTCTCCGTCGAGCCATCGGCTCACCCGGTACGGGTAGATTTGCTTGCTCCACACCAGTCCGGCGCAGGACTGGCGCACGATCTGCATCTGCTCAGGTGGGGTGTCCGGTTGCGAGATCGCCTGGTAGAACTCGTCTGCGTCCGCTTCGCGGTCAGCCATCACCGTGTCGAAGCGTGGTCCGTGCCAGGACTGGGGTGATGTCTCGGGCCCCACCGGCCGGTGCAGACGCAGCCGAAGCTCGGTTGTCCCGCGAGCAGGGATCCTGAGGTCGTACCGCCAGCTGGCCTTCGTTCCGCGCTGGTCGGGGTTGACCGTGTTCGCACCGGTGACGACGTGGTCATTGATGCCGTCCTTGGGGTAGGCGGACACGGGTGTCGAGCCGAACAGGCGCCCGGCGTTGGTTTCGTTGTCACAGAACAGCGCGGTGGCGTGCACTCCGTCATCGGTGGGCGCTGCTTCAAGCCGGTAGCCGGAGAGGCGGGGGTGATCAACCACGATGGCCTCCCCATCCTGGAAGAGGTTCGGCACGGTGGCTTCGTGTGAGAACTGCCACGTGTTGCGGAACCACAAGGTCGGCAGCACCGACAGGGACGCCTCGGCGTCGGACGGGTTCCTGATCCGGTAGCGGGCCAGGATCTCGGTGGGTGAGGCCTTCGCGTAGGCGACATCGACGATCCAGAACCGGTCGTCGTCGAAAGCTGCGGTGTCCAGGAGCTCGAACTCCGGATCGTCCCGAGATCGTCGAGCATTCTCCTCGATCAGCTGCTGGTAGGGGAAGGCCGTCTGCGGGTAGTGGTAACGCCAGCGGAGCCAGGCATGGCTGGGCACTCCGTCCATGTACCACCAGTAGTCCTTGGCGTCCTCGCCATGGTTGCCCTGCGGGCCTGTCAGGCCGAACATTCGTTCCTTCATGATCGGGTCGACGCCGTTCCACAGCGCCAGCGACCAGCACAGTTCCTGCCGGAGGTCGGAGAGCCCGGCCATACCGTCCTCGTTCCATCGGTAGGCCCGGGAACGAGCGTGATCATGGGGGAAGTAGCCCCACGCGTCACCGCTGTCGCTGTAGTCCTCTCGCACCGTTCCCCATGCCCGTTCGGACAAGTACGGCCCCCACTGGTACCACGGGTTCGAGGCAAACAGGTCGTCCTCGGGCCGGGCGCCGAGGGTGGCCAGGCGCTGATGCTCGGCGGTGACTGGTGCAGGCGTCCGGGAGCTTGAATTCTCAGGCATCACATCTCCAGCTAGGAAGGACGATGGCGACGTGCAGACCGCGGCGCAGGTTGCCACCGAGGAGGGCTGGTTCGGCGCCGCCAGTCCTGTCAGGGCCCGTGGACCTGGGATCAGGTCCACGGGGTTCTCAGTGTCGTCCGGGCAGGACCACACACCAGGGCATGGAATCGGAGTTCACGAAGGGTTCACCGAGACGTTGGTAGCAGGGGGTTCGCGCGCCTGTTGCGGGGGTTCGATTCACCCGAGACGGGTGATGGCACCGCGGCCTCGAGCGGGTTGTGCTGGTGCGAGCCGAGGCTCCCATGCAGGTGCGATCCCCGCCCGACCCGGAGTGACCGAAGGCCAGTACCAAGGAATGGGCGAAAGCCCGTCAGCAAGACCGTCCACCCACAGCTGAGCGAGGATGCCGATGGAGCTGCGTGCGTTGTCCAATCCGATGGTCTACGAGATCAACACCTGGGCCTGGCTCGCGGAGCTCAGCCGTCGCGAGCACCGGAGGGTCGACCTCGGATCCGTGCCGGAGCACGAATGGGACCGGATCGCCGGCCAGGGATTCGACGCGGTCTGGTTGATGGGCGTGTGGCAGCGCAGCCCGGTCGGTGTCATGATCGCGTTGTCCAACACCGATCTGACCGCACAGTTCGACGAAGCGCTACCCGACTGGCGCTCCGAGGATGTTGTCGGTTCGCCCTACTGTGTGCGTGACTACGTGGTCGACGACCACCTCGGGGGTAGAGAGGGGCTCGCCCTGGCGCGTGAAACGCTCGCCGATCGTCACGTCGGACTGATCCTCGACTTCGTCCCGAACCACATCGCGCCGGACCATCCTTGGACCGTCGCCCGCCCGGAGGTGTGCGTTACGGGGACCGATGAGCAGCTCGCACGCGACCCGAGGTCATTCGTGCGGATCGCCGGCCGTGTGTTCGCCAACGGCCGCGACCCGTACTTCCCGGCCTGGCCAGATGTCGTGCAGATCAACGCCTTCGCACCCGAGCTGCGATCGGCGACCGTGCAGACCCTCGGCCTGATCGCGGACCAGTGCGATGGCGTCCGTTGTGACATGGCGATGCTCGTCATGAACGACATCTTCAGTCGCACCTGGGGAACGAGGGTCGGGGATCCACCCGTTGATGACTTCTGGCCTCACGTGATCAACGAGGTGCGGGCGCACCATCCGGGATTCCTGTTCATTGCCGAGGCGTACTGGGATCTGGAGTGGGCACTCCAGCAGCAAGGCTTCGACTACTGCTACGACAAGCGGCTGTACGACCGAGTACTGCACGGGACGGCAGAACAGACCCGGCTCCACCTCCTTGCCGACCTTGCGTACCAGCAACGGCTGGTTCGGTTCACTGAGAACCACGACGAGCAACGCGCCGCCAAGGCGTTCGGCCAGCGGGCACCGGTCGCCGCGGTCACGGCCCTCACACAGACCGGTCTGCGACTGGTGCATCACGGCCAGCTCACGG
Source organism: uncultured Actinomycetota bacterium (assembly GCA_963696135.1). Classification (GTDB taxonomy): domain Bacteria; phylum Actinomycetota; class Actinomycetes; order Propionibacteriales; family Propionibacteriaceae; genus Microlunatus. The sequence continues at coordinate 289,369 of CAVOJH010000019.1, read as the reverse complement.
GGGCAACGGTCCACCTGCCGGTCTTCCTGGGTCGCCAGCCGGACCAACCGGTGGACCAGTCCGCAACGGTGTTCTACGGCGATCTTCTGGCCGTGCTCGCCGATCCGGCGTTGCGTTCGGGGATCTGGCAACTGTGTGAAAGATCGGGGTGGGACGACAACGAGTCCCATCGCGGAGTCCTCGCGTGGACCTGGACCGGCGCGCAACGATGGCTGATCGTGGTCAACCTCGACGACGAGACCGCAGCAGCCATGATCAGAACACCGTGGACGGAGCTGAACGGCGCGTCCTGCATCCTTACCGACCCCACGCACCACGTCACGTACAACCGTTCGGGCGACGATCTCGCCAACGGGCTGTTCGTGGAGCTGGCCGGAGGGGACTGGCACGTGTTTCGCGTCGACCCTCTCGACGATGCCTCCCATCGACACCCTGGTGTCCCTCAGGTGGTCCGGCTCTGAGCGAGCCGGACGCCGTCGGAATCGAGCTCGGGTGCCATCCCTGAGTCCCCAGCCATTGCACACCGGCGAGTTCCCTGGCCAGGGCCGGCCGGATCCCTGAGGGCCGGACCGTATCGTCGCCCACGGCTGGCGCAGACTTGTCCCGCATATGCCCCATCGGATCGTTCTGGTCACGCCGAAGGAAGCGAGCTTCGCCCAACGTGCCAAGTCACGCCCAATCGGACGACCCATCAGGCTGAGCCAGGTCGACACCGGCCCTACCGCAATCACCGACGCCCTCCGGCGGCTCACCAACGCGCCGGTGCTCTGACGTCGGATTGCCGCCAAGCCCGACATCACGACTGGGCTGGTGATGTGAGCACGGCAACGCGGTGGGTTAGCGCAGATGCGAGGTCGTCATCAGGTGACGTCGAGGTTGGAACCCACATCCGGGTTGTCGGTGAAGTAGCCGTCCATGCCGGCAGCGAGGAAGACCCGGATCTCGCCGGCCAGGTTGCCGGGGGCGGTCGGGTCAGGGCCGCTGCGGAACTCCGTGGGCAGGAAAGTGTTCTCGCGCCGGAACGTCCAACCGACCACGGTCAACCCGGTTGCGTGAGCATTGCCGATGACCGGCGTGGGCGAGGTGAGGCGACCGGCGGCATCGCGGGGGATCATGACGTCCTTGCACAGGCCGACGACGTCGGCGTAGGTGGCTATCTTGCGCAGTCCGGCCGCGGAGGCCAGGTCGGCGTAGGTGCGGGAGTCGCCGGTGGAGCGAAGATCGTAGGGTGCTCCGGCGCAGTCGATGAGCTGCGCCAACGGGACCTGCGTGCGACGGTTCAGGCGTTGCAGGTTTCCCGTCTCGAAGCTCTGGATGATCACCGGAGCGTTGCGGCGGTTGAGGTTCGCGGCGTTGAGCGCTCGCAACAGGGGGCCTTCGATCGAGTGGTTGATCGAGGCGAAGTAGCTGGGGTGCTTGGTCTCTGGCGCCACCCCGACCGGATGACCACTGCAGGTGCGTGAGTGGCGGGCCAGGTCGAGCACCTCCGCGAGGGTCGGGATGACGTACTTTCCGTCGAAGGCGGTGTTGGCTGGGCGAACCTGTGGCAGCCGCTCCTTGGCGCGGAGGGTGCGGAGCTCGGCGAGGGTGAAGTCCTCGGTGAACCAGCCGATGACGGGATTGCCGTCGATGGTCTTGCTGGTTCGCCGGTCCGCGAACTCAGGGTGAGCGGCCACGTCGGTGGTGCCGCCGATCTCGTTCTCGTGCCGGGCCACGGGGATGTCGTCTTTGGTCATCACGACGTCGGGCTCGATCACGTCGGCGCACTGGCGGATGGCCAGGGTGTAGGAGGCGAGGGTGTGTTCGGGGCGGTAGCCGCTGGCGCCACGGTGGGCGATGACTGTGTGCTCGGACTCGGTGGCCGGGATCGTGGCGTCGGGATCGATGATGATCATCTCGGTGTCATCGGGTGTGCCGGGTCGGCGGGCCGCGTTTCCGGGGTAGTTGTTGTCGTTGGCGATCATCAGCCGCCCGTCGTCCAGCGGCACCAGGGTCTCGACCGACTGAAGCCCGAAGCTGAACGGGTCACCGGTACCCCAGCCTCCGTCGGCGCCGATGGCCCGGGGGTTGTCCAGCTTGAGCAGGTCGACGACGAGGGTCTTGGCCAGCATGTTGGAACGGTCGGTGCGGCCGAGGTTCACCCGGTAGACCCGTTTGGTGATCGCGGCGTCGCCGTCGAAGTCGTCGCGCTCCAGGACCAGCAGCGTACGGCCGTCGATGACCTGCGCGTCGGCGACCAGGTTGGCGTCGGTGTCGACCCGGTAGTCCCACCGGCGGCCGGTGTAGCGACCGTCCCGGGTGTCGAACTCCGCGATCACCCGGCGACGCGGGTCCCGGTCACCGACGACCGCCTTCTCCAAGATCGGATACAGGTAACGCCCGTTGCGAGACATGGCGGTCGCCTCGAACCCACCGCTGGCCTGGGTCCGGGGTGTCGTCTCACCGAGCAGCGGATTCTGCGGCGACTCACCCAACGGGGACGGGACGGGTCGGGACAGAACTCGTCCCTGCCGGTCGACGTGCAGCAGGAACGGCCCGAACTCCTCACCGATCCAGAAGCTGCCATCGGAGGCGCGCTGCAGGGACTCGATGTCGAAGTCGCCGCCGGTCAGCAGCCGCTGCCGGCCGGCCTCGCGCACGATCGGGAAGTTGATCTTGTGGTTCGGGTCGGACAGCGTGAAGTAGCGGATGATCTGGATGCTGCCGGCACCCGTGCCGCGATCCCAGCGCGGACGGACGAGGTAGATGCGGAGCAGGAAGTCGGCCGAGTTCGCTTTCGAGCCGAACCCGTTGTCGGGCATCGCCCAGAAGGTTCCGTCCGAGTTCGAGACGGCGGCGGAGAAGCCTGGGATGACCTGACCGTTGAAGGGACCGGTGCGCCCGTTGGCCGGCGTGGCCTGAGCACCGGAGCGCGGGCCAGGAGCCAGATAATCCGCACTGAGAGTTGCCCGGGCCAGCAGCCTCGGGGCGGTCACTCGGCCTGCCGTGGGCTCGGCGGCTGCGGGACGGGCTGGAGCGAGTGCCACGACGAGGCTGACAGCGAGCAGCGAGAGGAAGAGCAGCACCAGTGCTGATCCGCGGCGGGGTGTCAGGCGAGAAGGCAGGGACGTCATCGATGCTCCTGAGGGTCTGGTCGGCCCTGGAGGCCGCAGCGCGCCTCACAGGCAAAGACCACTGAGCGACCACAGGGAGCGACCGACGGAGACACCGGATGAGCGATCGATGAACTCTTCCCCTCACGTCGCCCACCGGAAGACCGAGTTCCTGGAGCGATCGCGTGTCCGCGAGACGGCGAGTGTTCGCCGATTGGCTATCACCACGTCGGTTGGTGTTCACCCTGTGCTGTTCGGCTGACCGCGGCTCACTGTGAGCGCTGAGTTCGAGGGGGAATGTGATGAGCAAGCAGACTCGTCCACTAGGGCGCCGGATCGCCGGGGCGGCCACGGTGAGCGTCGCGGCGGTGGTGATGCTGGCGGGGTTGGCTTCCGCTGCCCCAGAGCTGGCCCTGAGTGACCACGGCGGGGCCCGCCGGTTGGACGGTGACCAGTCCAAGACCATTGCCCAGGCCATCGACCGTGGCCGGGCCCGCAATGTCATCTTGTTGATCGGCGACGGGATGGGTGACTCCGAGATCACCTCCGCCCGCAACTACGCCTACGGTGCCGCCGGCCGGTTCCCCGGCATCGACGCATTGCCGTTGACCGGGCAGTACACCACCTACTCCGTCCGCAAGGGCACCGACGACCCGGACTACGTGCCCGACTCCGCCGCCACCGGGTCGGCGTGGGCGACGGGCACCAAGACCTACGACAACGCCATCTCCGTCGACACGGACGGAGTGCCGCAGCGGACCCTGCTGGAGCTGGCCAAAGCCCGCGGTCTGCGCACAGGTGACGTCACCACCTCTGAGCTGCAGGACGCCACCCCCGCCGTGCAGGTCTCCCATGTCACGGCGCGCAGCTGCTACGGCCCGACCGTGACGTCGACGACGTGCCCGACGAACGCGCTGGAGAACGGGGGCCTCGGCTCCATCACCGAGCAGCTCATCCGCACCCGCGCCGACGTCACCCTCGGTGGCGGTGCGGCCACCTTCGCCGAAACCGCCAAGGCCGGCCCGTACCGGGGTCGGACCCTGTTGGATCAGGCCGATGATCTGGGCTACCGGATCGTGAACACCAAGGCTGATCTGGCCGCGGTCCGCTCAGCGACCCAGGACGAGCCCCTGCTCGGTCTGTTCGCGGCCAGCAACCTGCCGGTCCGTTACACCGGCCCCGCCGCCAGCGCGACCGGCGGCACCCAGCCAGCGGTCCGGTGCACCGACAACCCGAGCCGGCCCGCCACTCAACCGTCTCTGGTGGACATGACCACCAAGGCCATCGCCCTCCTCGACAGAGGTGACAAGGGCTTCTTCCTCCAGGTCGAAGGGGCCAGCATCGACAAGCGCGACCACGCCGCCGACGCGTGCGGTCAGATCGGCGAGACCGTCGACCTGGACGAAGCGGTCCAGGCGGCGCTGGCGTTCGCGAAGAAGGACGGCAACACGTCCGTGTTCGTCACCGCCGACCACGCTCACACCAGCCAGATCGTCGAGGCGGGCTCCACCACCCCAGGGTCCACGGTCACCTTGTTGACCGCCGACGACCAGCCGATGACGATCAACTACGCCACTGCCGCGGTCACCGGGTCACAGCAGCACACCGGCACCCAGCTGCGGATCGCCGGCTACGGGCCCCGGGCCGCCAACGTCGTCGGACTGACCGACCAGACCGATCTGTTCTTCACCATCGCCGACGCCCTCCGACTCCCGCAGACCGACGAGGAGCTCAGCCGCAACGGCCGCATCCAACTGTCCCCTCGCACGGTCACCGCCGGTGCCGGTACCGTCATCAACGGCTCCGCGTTCTACGGCGACGAGACCGTCACCATCACCCTCCGCCGCGGGGGATCCACCGTGCCTCTCCCGGCCGCGGCCGTGGCCCAAGGGACGTTCACCGTCAACACCACCGCCCCGACCGGCCGCGGCACTTGGACCGTCAGAGCTGTCGGTGACCAGTCCGGACGGACCGTCAGCCAACAGCTGATCGTCCGCTGAACCCCGTCCTGGCCCGGCAGCGCACCTGCCGGGCCAGGATCCGGGGTCACCAGCAGGCCGCCAGCCTGTCTCGTCGCTTCCGTCAACGTCACCGGCCAGTCCGACAGGTGGGGTGTGGGCTCGGCTTGGGTGGATCTGGAATGCTTGATCGCTGGAGTAGCGACAAGCGAGGAGCATCCTGAGCGTGGCGAAGACATCAGCGACCGTTGCGGACCTGGTCGGCACCTACCTGGCCGCCCAGTGCACCGTTTTGATCGACGCCGAGGCACAGCTCCGGGCGCGGGAGCCGGTCATCCACTCGACCCGGGTGGCGGCCCGTCGGTTGCGCAGCACGTTGCGCACCTACGCGAAGACCACCGACGCCGACCGTGCCGCGATGCTGTCCGACGAGCTCGTCTGGTTCGCGGGGCTCCTCGGGGAGGTCCGCGACCGAGAGGTCCTCGAGCAGCGCCTGCTCACCGACCTGGCCGAGCTACCGGCCGAGCTGGTGATCGGACCGGTCGCCGCCGCGATCGAGACCGAGCTGACCACCGGCCGTAAGGCCGCCTGGGACGTCGTGATCGACGCTCTCGACACGGATCGGTACCGACAGTTGCTGGCCGAGCTGCACCGCTGGCGCAGCGACCCACCGCTGACTGCGGTTGCCGACGAACCCGCCGTGAAGGTCAACAGGTACGTGAAGCGGGCCACCAAGAAGCTCGACAAGCGACTCGACCGAGCCATCGAGGCCCGCCTGTCCGGCGACCCGGATGCCGACCACCTGCTGCATCAGGCCCGCAAGGCCGGGAAGCGCGCTCGGTATGCCGTCGAGCTCGCCGAGCCGGTGCTGGGCAAGAAGGCCGGCAAGATCATCGACGACCGCAAGGCACTGCAGGATGTTCTCGGTGAGTACCAGGACAGCTTCGTCGCCGCGGACTTTCTCCGCACCCAGGGCGTCCGCCTCGGCCTTCGCTCCGGGCACAACGGCTTCACCTACGGGCTGTTGTACAGCCGCGAGCTCGCCCGGCAGGACAGCATCGGCGACCAGCTCAAACCCTTCCTGACCTGACGAGCCGCCGCCGCCGGCTGGGGGCTTCCAACCTCTGGCCGACGCAGGTCCGAGCCAACGCCGCCGACGGTGTTGATGCCAGGTTCACGGGCTGGTCGCCCAGGCGTGGCCTGTCGCCGCCAGGGTGTCGGTGCCCGACCGGTCGGTCGGCGCCCTGGTACCGATGGAGGCCTCGGTGGTCACTTCGTCTGCGCACATCCCGTCTCTTGCGTCTCGGTGGGCTGGCGGTGGCCTGCGCTCTCAGCGTCGGCGCCGCGGTCGGATCAGTCGCGGTCGCCGGCTTACCCGACCGGCACACGCGTGCGACCGCGTTCCAGCGGCTTGACACGTTCCTCGTCTACCGCAACGCGACCGACCCGCAAACGGAGACGGTCGAAGAGATCACCGCTGCCAGCACGGACGGGCGCACCCTGATCTCCACCCGACCCACCGGGCAGGCGAGTCACGTTCACCAACATCGCCGACCCCAACCGTCGTCGCCCTGGATCTGACCGGTCAACCCACCCGATGGGTGGCGGAACGGCCCGAACAGCACCGCAATGACCTACAAGATCAAGAAGCACAGCGGGGAGTACACCAAGACCCGCACCACGACCAGGTGGCAGCACCATCGCCATCGCCACCGCTGCCGCGACCTGCGCCACCCCGGCCGACGCACACACCATCCGCCCCGGAGACACCGAGACCACGGTCGCCCAGAAGCTCCGATCACCGGGCAGGTTGGACTGGACCTCCTCCGAAAACGGGATCATCCACGAGCACTGGCGATACCCGCTCTGCGGCAGCGATGTCCAATGGGTATGGGTCACCTACCAGAACGGTCACGTCACCGACCACTGGATCGAGTAGCGCCAGCGCAGGATCCTTCAGGTGAAAGGTCACGATCAGCCGTGCCCATCTGACCAGCCAGCCCCAGCTGTTCCGCAAGTTCTCACCTTCGATCCCTGGTGTCGAAGGAAACCCAGGCGGAAACTGAAGACAGGGATGCCTGTCGTCGGGACTGACGGCGCCCCGTCCAAACTCCGTGTTCGGCCCGCCTCGAGGTGGAAGTCATGAACGACCATCAGCACCGGCTTCGCCGGTGTGGTTCAACCCAACCAGCCGCCTGGATGCGGGCACGCAGCCGGCAAGACCCGGTCGACCCCTGGCGGCTGATCCTGCGACGACATTCCGGCCTGCTGCGGTACGCGCGCGCACGCGGTGCTGTGGCGCTGCCTGTTCTCTACGCCGCACGCGACCGACGCGTCTACGTTCGGCTGCCCGTCTACAACGACGCGTGCAACTTCTTGGACCGAGCGGACGTCGCCCTGGACGTCGACGCCAGCTCAGCGGGCCGCCTTCTCATCACCCGTGTCTCCGGCACAGGCCTGATGATCCCCGACTCCATCGTGCCGACAGGTCTGAGCCACACACTGGAGGAATGGCCCGACGACCTGCCGACCCGGGTGCTGGTGCTCGTGCCAGAGTCTGTGCGCCAGATCCCCCTTGCCGACGACGTGCGGTACCCGCCGCTGCCGCAGGCGGAGAGTCGGCTGCCTGGAACATTCGCGGACACATGAGCGACATCACGCAGAGAACATCACTGCTCGTTGGTCTTTGCTGACGCTCTCAGACCATCGGTTGCCGCGGGATGACACCCCAAATGATGATCCAGACATCTGGCGTTCACCTGCTGGTGGCACGGTCTCGAGCATGACCACTGAGCCGCTTGGTCCAGCCACAACCACGTGGAACGACTACGTCGGCACCGCCGCCGCCGACGACGCCGACGTGCGACTCGGATCGCCGAGTTTGTATCAGCTCGCCGGTCTCGACCGAGACCGTTGGAGAATCGTCGGCGTCGATCTGCACGTGCGCAACTCCAAGCCGGAGGTCACCATCTACGCGGTCGACCTTGCTCAGCGCGACCCGGGCCGGTGGGACATCGAACAGATCATCGATGACCACGAGCGTGTACCGGTCACGGCCATCGAGCTGAGCGAACCTCACGTGGATACGTTCCTGAACGACGCCTTCCGACGCATTGCCATCCGGATGGTCACCAAAGGCCTCCGCGACGCCTCCCTGGTCGTGACCGATCGCACCAGCAGCTCTGCGAATCTGGATTCAGCGCCCAGCCCTCGACACAGCTAGCCATTCACTCCCTGCCGACGACGCCGTCGGAACCTTTGAGAGCGTGGACGGCCGCAGGTCCCTATCCGCGACCGAGCGGCTCGACGTCGCCGTGGATGATGGTGCTGGCACCAGCAGCTCTCAGGTCGACGTCGCTGAGATGACCTCGGATCCCGTCCACCAGCTCGGCGTCGCCCTTGGGAACGCTCGCCGTGAGATGTCGGGCATTGTCGTCACAGACCATCTCGTGCACGGCGTCGGCCATCTTCTGCCGGGTGCCGACGGGGAGATGGCCCGGGGCCACAGTGATCTCCGCTCGAGCGCAGCTGGCTTCGTCCGGTGCCGAGATGGTTGCTTCCGCGAGGATCTCACCGCCGTCCTCGAGGCTGATTTGCCGTCTGTCGACCATGCCGAACTCCCTGATGGTGCAGCTAGGACGCGAACCTTCCGCCGTCATGATCGCATGCTCCACCCCGGGCCACCACACCCCTAAGGGGACTAGAACCATGCTCCTAAAAGAAGATCCGGCGACAGTTCGGCGGTGGGATCCGGCGGGGTGCCCAGCTATGGGGTCAAGCCAGCTGGTCGAGGTCGAGAACCTGACGGACTGAGCGGCCCGCCGACTTCGCGAGCGCCGGTACATCCGGGCGGGTGGAGTTGACGATGACGTACACAGCCCTCGGACCGAAGCGCTCTATCTCAGCCGGGACGCCCTGACTCGTCAGCAGCTTGTGCAGCCGAGCAGCATCCGGTTCGTCAGCGCGATACACAGCCACAGGGCGACTCTACGACCAGAACCAGTTGAAGATGCAACTCTTGCGGCAGTCCGGATCCCACCCGATACGTGGGCAGACGTCGGTGGCCTCTCACAGAGATCACGGTGGCCGAGTAGGGCAGACTGAACCGCGGTGTGTCCGGAGACTCTCTATCTTGAGACTCATCGGGATGTCCGATGGTGCGGGTGGTTCGGTGACGAACCGGCCCCAGACCGGCGTCGACGCGACTGCTAAACCCTCGCTCAACTCGCTGCACACGGAAGGAGTCAGACGAGGCATAGTGCCCCAACCCGAATCGATCGCCACCTCGCCATCGAGATGCGGCTGGAGGAGCACGCCCGACCGCCTTTGTAGCCGTGTGGTGGCCCGTGGAGAACGAGTTCCGGCAGGCCTCAGGGCGTGAGCTAGTCCGAGGGTCTGCCTGATGGGTCTGCTGGGGGACTGTCGTCGCGGTCGTTAGCGGACGTGGTGATCTCGGCCGCGGCTTCGGCGGCGAGCTGCTGTTGTGCGTGGTGTTGGGTCAGGGCAGCCAGGTGGTCGGGAATGGTCGCCTCGGCGCTGAGTTCATTGAAGGCGGTCTCCACAACCTCAGCGACATGATCGGTCGGCGCGTCGGCGAACTTGTGGTCGAGATGGTCGATAACGGGGTCGAGGTGCCGGCGGGCGTGGTCGAGGACGGTAGATCGATCCTCATCGATGTGGCCTTCTGAGGTCTTGTCAGACAACGTTCTGCATCCTTTCCCTGGGCGACTCGCTACCTGTCGGCGATCGCCGATCTGTAAACGGGCCAGGTGAACGCTGAATGACAACCCACTCGTGGAAGAAGCACCTGGTGCCGCCAGGACGTCAGGATGTTCGCTGCGACGTTCGAGGTCGCAGGAGTCTCCACGCAATCGCCAGCCATCACCGCATTCGGCCGCCGGGCATCAGGGACTGATGCCCTTTACCTGGCGACCGTCTTCGAGATAGCGCACCTGCTCGGACTCACAGGCGGCGCCGACCCGACGTCGGACTGGTCCGCTGAGCAAAGGAAGAGCTGTCTGGATGGGCAGGACTCGGCTCTCGGCGATCTCCGCCGGCTGGATGACCACCGTGTCCAAGACGGCATCATCGAAGACACCGCAGTCGAACAGGAAGCGCATACCACCTGGACGGCCCGGCCTGGGGTGCAAGAAGTCCACGCACACTAGCCGCCCGGCGGTGACGTCGAGGCCACACTCCTCTTGGGTCTCGCGGCGACAAGCCTGCCACGGAGATTCACCAACCTCGATAGCACCGCCTGGAATCGTCCAACCGCTCTTGTACGTCGGCTTCAGGATCAGCAATCGGCCCTTACGGCCACGTACCAGCGCACTGGCGGAAGCGGGGACGGTCGCAACGAGGTCCGGCAGATCGGATCGTTCACCAGCGTCACCGTTGCCCATGAGATCACCCTAGGCGGCTCCTGGCGTCAGCTCTGGGCCGGGAGTCTTGCGCTGGGCCATGCAGCGACCGTCCAGGGCGCTTGCACCGGACGTCGGCGGTGGCCTGGACGGCATGCAGCAGCGCCGATGGCAGAGGTCCTGGTCTTTGAGGAGCGGATGGAGGCGAGACGGCAGGTCCTTGGCTGTGCACTGCCTTGTCGTGCACCCTTCCCGGCTCTCGTTGCGTACAAGCGGTCAGCAGAGTCGCAGTTCGTTCTGTGGCCCCACTGGGCTACATGTCTGGGAGAGCTGCCGTGAACAGTTGTCGAGTGCCGTTGTTGTCTCTCGCCCTGGTGGTTGTCACCTGCGTGTCCATTCTCACCCCACCGGTCGCGGTGGTCGCAGCGGATGGTTGTTCGCCCGGAGTCCTGCGGCCGGACTCGCAATCCACGCGCCGTAAGGGCCATCGAGACCGTCCTGCGTCACGCGGTTGAGGACCAAAAGGGTGGGTAAAGGGTGGTTTCTGCCCTCCAAGGAGGGCACGAGGCCGTCGAACTGGCCTCCAACTAGGACTTATGGTGCGCCGCGAGGGAATCGAACCCCCAACCCGCTGATTAAGAGTCAGCTGCTCTGCCAATTGAGCTAGCGGCGCGCGAGGAGAAACACTAGCAAAGCGATCAGCCGGTCGCTAATCGACTTTCGCGCGGCGGCAGGTGACGGGTATCACGTAGGTCGTAGGCCCAGTTGTTCCAGCAGGGTCATCGCCGCATTGTGGCCGCCCAGGCCACTCACGGCGCCGCCGCGGCGAGCGCCCGATCCGCACAGCAGGATCGACGGGTGGTTCGTCGCCACCCCCCAGCGCTCCGCCGGCGTGGTCGGTTCCTCGCGGTCGGTCAACCAGGGCCAGCCGAGATCACCGTGGAAGATCTGGCCACCCGGCAGACGGGCTTCCCGTTCCACGTCCTGGGGGCTCATCACCTCGATGCAGAGGTCACCGTGCGCATCACGGGCGATGCAGTCGGTCAGCGGCTCGGCCAGCACCGATTGCAGGGAGGCCAGAGCCGAATGGAGAACCTGCTCCCGTACGGTGTCGTGATCGTTGTCGAACAGCCGGGCCGGCGTGTGCAGACCGAAGATCGTCAAGGTGTGGAAACCCTGCTCGCGCAGCGCCGATGCCACGATCGACGGGTCGGTCAGCGAGTGGCAGTAGCTCTCGCACGGCAGGGGATCGGGGACCTGCCCGGACAACGCCGCTGCGTACGCCTGCTCGAGCTCGGCGTATGACTGGTGGAGGTGCAAGGTCCCGGCGAACCCGGTCACGGGATCGATCCCCGAGCGGAACGCCGGCAGTCGCCGGAGCACGATGTTGATCTTGACCTGGGCGCCCTCCGGTCGAGTCCCGCTCTCACCGAGCAGACCGGCCAGTGTCACCGGGGCGCAGTTGGCCAACACCGTCGCAGCGGTGATCATCTCGCCGTCGGCCAGCCGGATGGTCACCCCGCCGTCGTAAGGCTTCAACTCACTCACCTCGGCGCCGGTCCGCAGCTCGGCACCCGCAGCCGAGGCGGTGGACTCCAGCGCGGACGCCACCGAGCCCATGCCACCGACCGGCACCTTCCACTCGCCGGTGCCGTTGCCGACCACGTGATAGAGGAAGCAGCGGTTCTGAGCGAGCTCCGGTGAGTGGGCGCTGGCGAAGGTGCCGATCAAAGCGTCGGTGAGCAGGATGCCGCGGACGGTGTCGTCGCCGACCGTACGCTCGATCAGCTCACCGATCGGCCGCTCCACCAGATCGTTCCAGAGCTCGTCGCCCACCGCGTCGCGGACGTCTGAGGCCCGGGGAAGGGGGGCAGTCAGCGTCGGCGCCACCACGGAGGCGAACCGGTGCAGATCCGCCTCCAGCGCCTGGAACGCAGCGTACGCCGCCAACCCCGGCCCCGCCTCGAACGAGGCTCGGGTCGCCTCCCCCGGCTGTCGTTCGACCAGCAGGCCGCGGTCGCCCACCGGGGTGTAGGAGGCGATCCGCCGGGAGCGCAGGTCGAGGTCCAGGTCCAGGTCGTCGATGATCTGCTGCGGCAGCAGGGAGACGAGGTAGGAGAACCTGGACAGCGTGATCTCCACCCCGTCGAAGATCTGGGCACTGGCCACCGCGCCGCCGAACCGGTCGCCTGCCTCCAGCACGGTCACGGACAGTCCGGCGCGCGCCAGATAGGCGGCGGCGACCAGGCCGTTGTGACCGCCGCCCACGATCACGACATCGCGATCGACCTCGCGATCGTCACCCCGCGGAGTCTCGGACATCGGCGGTCAGTGGGTGCCGGGAGTGGCCGTGCAGCGCTCGATCTCCTCGGCGCTGAGCACGAGGTGCGTGGCCTGCGCGGAGTCGGTGATGGACGCGGGGCGACGGGCGCCGGGGATGGGGATGACGTGGTCACCCAGCGCCAGCTCCCAGGCCAGCACCACCTGCTGCGGGCTGACCCCGTGGTCGGCGGCGATGGCCCCGAAGGTGGCGAACCGATCGCCGACCTCACGAGCGCCGCCGCCGGTTCCGCCGAGCGGGCTCCAGGGCAGGAACGCCACCCCGTGCTCACCGCAGAGCTCCAGTGTGTCGGTGCTGCACCGGAAGCGGGGGGAGAACTCGTTCTGCACACTGGCCAGACCGCCCTCGCCGAGCACGTCGATGGCGACCTGGATCTCCTCGACGTTGGCGTTGGAGATGCCGATCGCCTTGATCTTGCCTTCGTCCTGGAGGGTCTTGAAGTGGCCGATGACCTCGCCGTAGACCTGCCAGCGATCCGGTCGGTGCCACTGGTACAGATCGATCTGCTCGACCCTCAGGTTGCGCAGCGACTTCTCCACCGCGGAACGGAGGTAGGCGAGCGAGCCGTCCCGGCCCCAGGTCTCGCCCGCGCCCCGGGTGATGCCGCCCTTGGTGCCGACGACGACGCCGTCGAGGCTGCCGCCGTAGGCCCGCAGAGCCTTGCCGATCAGCACCTCGTTGTGACCCATCGTGTCCCACGACGGAGCGTAGATGTCGGCCGTGTCGATGAAGGTGACGCCGGCGTCCAGGGCGGCGTGGATGGTGGCGAAGGCGTCGGACTCACTGGGAAGGACATCGTCGTTGTTCATCGACATCGGCATGCCGCCGAGGCCGATGGCGGAGACGGTGAAGGGGCCGAGCGTGCGGGTCTGCATGATCGTCACGCTACCGGGTCGGCCACCAACGGCTCGACCTCCGACGAGACCCGCTCCAGCACCCCCAGGGTGATCATCAGCTGGGCCGGCAGATAGAGCGCCATGTTGACGAAGAGCGCGTACGGGATCACGCCTGGCGCCACGAACAGCTCGACCGCGAGCACGATGTCGGAGATCAGGAAAAGTGCGCCGCCGATCCCGGTCAACCGGCCCACCCCGGTGGCCACCACCGCCATCACGGCCAGGCTGGTGCCGTAGACCGCGACCGGGACGGCGAGCGGACCGGCAGCGGCGGTGACCACGCCGATGAGGGCGGCCAACGCGATCCCGTACACGATCAGGACCGGTGGACGGGCGATCACGCTCCGCCGCCAGTACGGCCGGAACGCCACGATGTAGAGGATCTGGGCGATCAGGAAGAAGCTGATCTTGATCAGCACCGGGGCGCTCAGGTCACCGAGCCAGGAGAAGCCGAGGGCGATCAGGACCAAGATCACCAGGCGAGTGCGACGGACGGCCGCGCTCCAGCAGCACCAGGCCAGCAGGGGCATCAGCAGGATCCGGCAGACCAGGGCGATCGGCTGCCAACCGAAGAACTCGGCCACCAGGTCGACGACCGCGACCGTGACGAAGCACCCCATGGCGACTCTGCTGCTGCGACGGCGCGGCATTCTTCCAGAGTAGGTCAAAATATGGCCGGAGCGGGGCCCTAGCCGTTGCGCTTGAGCACCGCCGCCAACCGCTGCCGGCGCAGCTCGTCGATCTCCGGTCGGGGGAGCGGTGCCAGCTCCTCGCCGAGGGCGAGCTGGAGCACGTGGTCGGCCAGCGCCGGGTTGCGGGCCAGCACCGGACCGTGCGGGTAGGTGCCGATCACCGAGCCGTCGATCGCCCCCTCGGTTCCGTCGGCCGCGTTGCCGACACCCACCTCCACCCGGGCCAGCGGGGTCGCCGACGGACCGAGCGTGGTGTAGCCGCCGTGGTTCTCGAAACCGGTCAGCAGGGCGTCGTCGCCCTCGTGTCCGTGCCAGCGGGTCAGGATCTCCCCGACCGCCCGCACCGGTCCACGGGTGGTGGTCACATCGAGCAGCCCGAGTCCCTCGATCACCTCGTCGCGCTCGCCGACGGTGAAGCTGTAGCCGATGATCTGGTACCCCGCGCAGACCGCGAACACGGCGGCGCCTCGGTCGACCGCCCGGTGCAGACCGCCGTCGGCCCGGAGGGCGTCGACGGCGGAGATCTGAGCCGCGTCCTCGCCACCGCCGAGTAGGTAGACCTGTCCGGTGTCGGGCAATGAGTCACCGGGCTCGACCACGGTCAGCGTGGCGTCGTATCCGCGCCACTGCAGCCGCTTGGCCAGCACGGTGGCGTTGCCGCGGTCACCGTAGATCCCCAGCAGCGACTGGTAGACCAGCACGATCTCGACCGGTGCACCCATGTTCAGACCCCACCCATCTTGCGCAGACGCTGGAACGGTGTGTACGTCGCGATCACGTCCACCGGCTCGGGGTGGTCGGCCATGGCCCGGGCCAGATCCGGCACGCAGCGGTGCTCCACGCCCGCGTACGCCAGCCGCACGGCCAGATCCTGAGCGCGTGGTCCGGTGGCGATCACCGTCCGGCCGGCCAGCTGCTCGTAGTCGACGTCCCACAGCCAGGACACGTCGCGGCCGTCGGCGGCCGCGGAGTCGATGGCCAGCACCACCTCCGAGGTCTGGGCGAGCGGCAGCGCCTCCGCCCAGCCGGCCGGGTTCTTGGCCAGCAGCAGCCGGGCCGTGGTGTCACCGAACTGGGTGGTGGCGAACCGACCGGCCGGGGCGGTCACCGTTCGCATCCCGCTGATCGCCGTCTCGCTGGCCACCCCGAGCTGGGCCGCCGCGGCCAGGGCGCAGGCCGCGTTGCTGACGTTGAACGCGCCCGGCACCTGAAGCCGGGGATCCAGGACGGCGCCCGAGGGATCGATGATCCGACCGTCGAGCACCCGGTACGTCGCCTCCGGCTGAGCGAGGTCGCAGTTCGAGCAGCGCCAGTGGCCGCCGTGGCCGCCGGTCTCGTCCGGCTGAGTGCGGAGCAGCAGGGCGCCGCACTCGGGGCACAACGAGGCGTCTTGGGTCCAGGTCGTCGCGGTGTCCACCCAGACCACCTGACGGGCGGTCTGCGCGGCCCACACCACCAGCGGCTCGTCGGCGTTGGCGACCACCACCGGCCCGTTCTCACCGGCCGCGGCCAGGGCCGTTGCGCCAGGAGCGGCCGAGGGCCTTGATCTCGTGGTGGCGGTCGAGCTGGTCGCGGGAGAAGTTCAGCAGCACCAGCACCTCGGGCCGGCCCAGCCTGATCATGTCGGCGACGACCCGCTCGTCGGTCTCGATGATGGCCCAGGACGCCTTGGGCTTGGTGGACAGGGCGGCGGTGATGCCGCCGTGCAGATTGGCGCCGTCGGCGTTGTGCACGACCCGGTCACCGCTGGGATCCAGACCGGCGCGGACCGCCGCGGCCAGGAAGTGTGTCGTGGTGGTCTTGCCGTTGGTGCCCGACACCATGGCCAGGTGCTTGCCGGCCAGCAGGTGCGGCAGTGCCTGCGGATCGATCTTCAACATCACGGCGCCCTTGATCGCCGTACCGGACCCGCGACCCAGCAGTCGGGAGGCGGTCGCCGCGAGACGACCGGCGGCGGTGGCCAGGCTCAGCCTGACCGCGCCCGTCCTCGAACGTTTCGTGGTCGTCAGTTCGGTGGTGATGGTCGGCTCCCGAGTGGTAGCGGCAGGGGACACGAGGTACGCCCTGAGACGGACCGGTCAGCGTCGTCGGTCCGGCGCCGCCGAGTCTACGGAGGGTGTCGCTCCGGACGTGGGAAGCGCAGCGGTGACTGTCCTGTCGGTGGTGCGCGTTTTCCGTCCACGGACGAGGTTTGCCGCGTGGGGTGGGGCGGGTGGTGCGCGTTTTCCGTCCACGGACGAGGTTTGCCGCGTGCGGGGTGGTGGGGAGGCCTGTTTTCCGACCACGGTCGGGTTTTGCCGCGTGCGGGGCGCGACGGCGGGGGCACCGATCAGCTGTCGAGGTGCAGCCAGAGGACATCCGGACACACGAAGAGCCCGGGTCGGTGACCCGGGCTCATCGATGTGGGGTGAGTGACGGGACTCGAACCCGCGGCCACCTGGACCACAACCAGGAGCTCTACCAACTGAGCTACACCCACCACGCTCGTACGCCAGCGGCGCCGACAGCAGCGTGAAGCATAGCGGTCGCTACCGTCTCCGCTGAAATCAGTTCGCGGTGGCCGTGGATTCGTCGACCGCGACCTCGGTCCCCGCTTCGGTCGACGGTGCGGCCGGCGTCAGAGTGCCCTGGTGCCGCGCGGCGATCGCCTTGCAGGTCGCCGTGTCGGGCCCGGGCCGGGGGACGAACATCGCGTCGCGGTAGTAGCGCATCTCCTCGATCGACTCGCGGATGTCGGCCAGCGCGCGGTGGTTGCCGCTCTTGGCCGGGGTGTGGAAGTAGATCCTGGGGTACCAGCGGCGGGCGAGCTCCTTGAACGAGGAGACGTCCACGTTGCGGTAGTGCACATGACCTTCGAGGCTCGGCATGTCCCGGGCCAGGAAGGCACGGTCGGTGCCGATCGTGTTGCCGGCCAGCGGCGCCTTGCGGGCCTCGGGCACATGCTCCTTGACGTAGGCCAGCACCTGCTCTTCCGCGTCGGTCATCGTCGTCCCGGCGGTCAGCTTGTCCAACAGGCCGGACGACGTGTGCATGTTCCGGACGAAGTCGCCCATCTGGGCCAGTGCCTCGTCGGACGGCTTGATGATGACGTCGACCCCCTCACCGAGCACGTTGAGCTCGGCGTCGGTGACCAGCACGGCGACCTCGACGAGCGCGTCGGCGACGAGATCGAGTCCGGTCATCTCACAGTCGATCCACACCAGTTCGTCGCTCACTCGCGCGATCTTACGGGTATGAACCGCGCCAGCCAGCCGGATCCGAGCCACGTGACCACCCCCATCACCACGGTGGCCAGACCGAGGGTCGCGATCGCCGTGATGCCCCCGATCGCCAGCGGTCCCAGCGCGTTCCCGAGGTCGGCGCACAACCGCCAGCCGCCCAGGAACTGCGCCCGGCCCTCGATGGGAGCGGCATCGGCACCGAGGGTGAGGACCACGCCGGAGGAGATGCCGTTGCCCAGGCCCATCAGGCAGGCCACGAGCCCTACGGTCACTGCCGTATGGGTCAGCGGCAGCAGCACGAAGCCGACCCCGAGTGTGATCATCGCGGGGATGGCGACGGCTGCGCGCCCGTACCGGTCCATGATCAGACCGCCGGGGAAGAACAGCAGCATGTCGACCCCGGCGGAGATCCCGAAGATCACGCTGGTGGTGGCCGCGTCGATGCCCTGGGCCTCCGCCCACAGCGGCACGATCACCTGCCGGGTCGACCGTGCTGCCGACAGCACCAGCACCCCGGTGCCCAGGGTCAGCAGCACCCGTCGGTGCCGGGCCAGGACGGAGAAGACCGTGACCGGGGCGGCGGGAGCGTCGCCGACAGCGCTACGTGCAGGCGGTACGGGAAGGTCGGGCAGCAGCGCAGCCAGTCCCGCGGCGGCCAGACTCATCACCGCGGCGAACACGTACGCGCTGGCGATGTCGATCCGCAGGACGATGATCGCGCCGACGAACGGACCGATGAAGCTACCGATCCGGAAGATGCCGCCCAGCGTGGACATGGCCCGGGCCCGGATCCTCATCGGCACCACGGCCGTCAGGTAGGCCTGTCGGGCGAGGCTGAACACCGCGTTCGCGAGCCCGGCGACGAAGACGGCCGCCGAGAGGGTCAGCACCGTCGGCGCCAGGAACGCCCCGACCAGGGCGACGACGTCGACCAGACAGGCGATGATCAGCGCCCGGCGCTCACCGATCCGCGCCGCCAGCGCGCCGGCGGGCAGATCCCCGACCAGCTGCCCGATGCCGAGCATCGCCACCACCAGAGCCGCGATGCCGACACTGGCGCCGAGATCGCGAGCCGACAGCGCCACCAACGGGAGGATGGCTCCCGCCCCGATGGACACCAGCAGCGTGGGCCCGTACACCGGGACCGCCACCTGCCGCCAGCTGAAGGAGTCAGAAGTGGCCGGGTCCATAGCCCGGCCATCCTGTCACGGCGACGCGCTCGCGCTCGCCCGTCGATGTCCCTGCGAACTCAGTGGGCCCGGGACTCAGTGGGCCCGGACTCAGCAGGCCCGGGACTCAGCGGGCCCGGGACTCAGCGGGACTCCGCCAGCCGGGCGAGCCGCTCGACGGTGTCCCGGCCGGTGGGGGTGTAGATCACCACGAAGAGGTCCCGCTGGTCCGCCGCGGCCAGTCGGTGGTGCTCGAACTCCAGCTCGCCGGCGGCGGTGCGGAACGTCCGCTGCCGCGAGGCGAAACCCTCGATGTCGTGCCGCTGCCAGGCCTCGCGGAACTCCGGGCTGCGGGCCTGGAGCCGGGCGATCAGGCGCCGGCAGTCGGGCTGGCTCAGCCGCGCTCCCGCCTCGGCCCGGAACTCGGCCAGGAACCGGTGGCTGGTGGTCTCCCAGTCGGGCAGCAGCTCCCGGACGAAGGGGTCGGTGAACACGACCCACAGCAGGTTGCGGTCGGTCGGGGGCAGGGTCGCGACGGCCGGATAGAGGGCGGCGTACGCGTCGTTCCAGCCGCTGATCGTCCAGTCCGAGCCGATCGCGAAGGCGGGCGAACCGGCCAGGGCGTCGAGCAGGTGCTGGATGTGTGCCGGCGCGACGTCGTCGGACGAGGAGTCAGCGGCCCGGCCGGGAGCGAAGCCAGCCACCGAGAGCAGATAGTGGTGCTCGGTCGGGCTGAGGTGCAGCGTGGTCGCCAAGGCATCGAGGACCTGCCGCGAGGGATGGACGTCTCGCGCCTGCTCGAGCCAGGTGTACCAGGTCACGCTGACCCCCGACAGCGCCGCGACCTCCTCGCGGCGAAGGCCGGCGGTGCGCCGTCGTCCCACGTCGGGCAGACCGACCGCCGTCCGGTCGAGCTGGGTGCGGCGGGCGCGCAGGAAGGCCGCGAGCTCGTCGCGTGCGCCGGAGTCGGTCACGCCGTGATCGTAGGACGGATGCTGGTACTGCCACTACTAGCATCAGCGCCGTCTTCCTCCGGCCGGGCGAGGGCACCAGGATCGCAGCATGCCCGCACTCCGCTCCCGTACCGTCACCCACGGCCGCAACATGGCCGGCGCCCGCGCGCTGATGCGGGCCTCCGGGGTGGCTGCCGCCGACATCGGCAAACCGGTGATCGCGGTCGCCAACTCGTTCACCGAGTTCGTCCCGGGCCACACCCACCTGCAGCCGGTCGGCCGGATCGTCAGCGACGCCATCACCGCCGCCGGAGCCATCGCGCGGGAGTTCAACACCATCGCGGTCGACGACGGCATCGCCATGGGGCACGGCGGGATGCTCTACAGCCTGCCCTCGCGGGACCTGATCGCGGACTCGGTGGAGTACATGGTGCAGGCCCACTGCGCCGACGCGCTGGTCTGCATCTCCAACTGCGACAAGATCACGCCGGGCATGCTGATGGCTGCCCTCCGGTTGAACATCCCGACCGTGTTCGTCTCGGGCGGTCCGATGGAGGGTGGCACGGCCACGCTGGTCGACGGCACCGTCCGGACCCGGCTCAATCTGGTCAGTGCGATCGCCGACGCGGTGGCCACCGACGTGAGCGACGACGACATCGCCCGGATCGAGGAGAACGCGTGTCCGACCTGCGGGTCGTGCTCGGGCATGTTCACCGCCAACTCGATGAACTGCCTGACCGAGGCGATCGGGCTCGCTCTGCCGGGCAACGGCTCGGTGCTGGCCACCCACACCGCTCGTCGGGACCTCTACGTCCGCGCCGGGCAGACCGTGGTCGACCTGGTCCGGCGCCACTACGAGGAGGACGACTACTCCGTGCTGCCCCGGGCGATCGCGACTCGAGCCGCCTTCGACAACGCGATGGCTCTCGACGTGGCCATGGGCGGGTCGACGAACACGATCCTGCACCTGCTCGCCGCGGCCCACGAGGCCGAGCTGGACTACGGTCTGGCCGACATGGAGGCCCTGTCCGGCCGTATCCCGTGTCTCAGCAAGGTCGCCCCGAACGGGACGTACCTGATGGAGGACGTGCACCGGGCCGGTGGTGTGCCGGCCATCCTCGGCGAGCTCTACCGCGGCGGGCTGCTGCACGAGGACGTGCACGCCGTGCACGCAGACTCGATCAAGCAGTGGCTGGCCGACTGGGACGTGCGGGGCGGGTCGGCGACCCCGCAGGCGATCGAGCTGTGGCACGCCGCCCCGGGGGGTCGACGCTCGGCGGAGGCCTTCTCGCAGTCCGAGCGCTGGGCGGGTCTGGACACCGACGCGGCCAACGGCTGCATCCGCGACCTGGACCACGCGTACAGCACCGAGGGCGGGCTGGCGGTGCTCCGCGGCAACCTCGCGATTGACGGCGGCATCGTCAAGACGGCCGGGGTGGACGAGTCGATCTGGACGTTCGAGGGTCCGGCCCTGGTCTGCGAGTCGCAGGACGCCGCCGTCGAGGCGATCCTGTCCGGGCGGGTGCGGCCCGGCGACGTGGTCGTCATCCGGTACGAGGGTCCGCGCGGCGGTCCGGGGATGCAGGAGATGCTCTACCCGACGTCGTACCTGAAGGGGCGGGGACTGGGAAAGGCGTGCGCCCTGGTCACCGACGGCAGGTTCTCCGGCGGCACGTCCGGGCTCTCCATCGGCCACGTGTCGCCAGAAGCCGCGGCCGGCGGCACCATCGCCCTGGTCGCCGACGGCGACCTGATCCGCATCGACATCCGCCGTCGGACCCTCGACCTGCTGGTGGACGAGACTGAGCTCGCCCGCCGCCGTGCGGCCCTCGGCGGTCGCTTCCGACCGCAGTCCCGCGACCGCGTGGTCTCCGGCGCACTCCGGGCCTACGCCTCGATGGCCAGCAGCGCCGACCGCGGTGCCGTCCGGATCCTCCCCGAGTGAGGTAAGCCCGAGCGAAGCGTCGTTCTCGAGCGAGCGTCAGCGAGCGAGCCCGTCGCGAGCCGCCGTGCCCGTGGTGCCGCGGCCGTGCAGCGGAGCGCCCGTTCTCGAGTGAGCGTCAGCGAGCGAGCTCCCCGGCGAGCGCCCGCGAGCGAAGCGCCGGTCCCTGTCTGGACCGACAAGAGAGCAAACACGCTCTTCGTTTGCGAACGCGAAGGGAAGACAGGGACAGATGGCGCGCAGCGAAGCAGCGAGCACCGGGACAACACAGCGCCCCCGGCAGGAATCGAACCTGCGACCAAGAGATTAGAAGGCTCCTGCTCTATCCGCTGAGCTACGAGGGCTGGGATCGGCATCCTAGGACATGTCTGACAGTCCCTGGTCGGCTGCGCGACGCCCAGAACGCGCCTGGCTGCGTTGTCGTCGTCGGCCGTAGAACCCCGCTACGACCTCGACCTCCGCCTTGCCAGCCGCGCCCCGCACGCCGCTCGCTTGTGACCATGGATCGACAGACACGCCCTGGTTGCGCGGCGGTGCCGATAGCCTCCCGCTATGAGCGTCGCGCCTGCCGTCGTACGCAGCCAGCTGACCACCTCCGGCGGACTCACGCTGGGCTACCGGGAGTGGGGTCGCGCCGACGGCCCGGTGGCCGTCCTGCTCCACGGGCTCGGGTCCGATGCCGACGACTGGTCGCTGGTCGCACCGGGTCTCCAGCGATTCCGGGTGATCGCGCTGGACGCCCGCGGTCACGGGGAGAGCGACTGGGCGGCCTCGTACGAGCTGTCCGATCTGCGCGATGACGTGCTGGAGGCAATGGACGCCCTGGGTGTGCTCGCCGCGGCCGTGATCGCTCATTCGATGGGTGCCGTGGTCGCCTACCTGCTGAGCGCGACCCATCCCGACCGCGTGCGGGCGTTGGTGCTGGAGGACATGCCGCCACCGCTCCCGGCCGATCCGCCCCGGGAGATCCCGACCGGCGCGGAACCGGGGGAGACCTGCGACTGGCGGGCGGTGGCCGCGCTGCGGAGCTGGCGCAACGATCCGGATCCGTCGTGGTGGGACTTCGCTCCGGACATCCGGGCCCGCACGCTGGTCGTTGGTGGGGCTCAGTCGTACATGCCCCAGGACCGGCTCGCCGAGCTGGCCCGCCTGATCCCGCGCGGCACCTTCGTGTCCCTCGACACCACCCACACGGTGCACGGTGACCGTCCCGGTGAGTTCCTGGCCCTCGTCAGACCCTTCCTGGACGACGCCATCCGCTGACACCGGCCAGTCAGCAAGCCTGACGGGGGCACCCGGCGTCGACCGGGAAGGGCTCCCCGGCGCAGGTACGCTGGCCCGCATGTCGGCGACCACGGCGAGCCCTGCTCAGCGCGAGGACCCGTCGTCCACCCCGGCCGAGGCGCTCCCCGCGAAGCCGGAGCGGCGGCCCCGGAAGCGCCGCAAGCTGGTCGATCCGGTCGTCGCGTCGCGCAAGGCGCGCCGCCGCAACAACATCCCGGCCGAGCCGAACGCGGCCGAGCCGATCCCGAAGCGGATCCTGCGCTCGCCGATGGTCTGGCTGACGGTCGTCATGCTGCTCGTGTACGCGACCATGTTGGTGCTGCTCTACCAGCAGGTCGTCCCGGACCAGGAGGTCCCCGGCGGCACCATCCCCGGGTTGGGCACCGAGGCCGTGCCGATCGCGATCAAGTACGCCGCGATCACCGCCATCCCGCTGTCACTGCTGTTCCTGTGGGCCGACCGTTACCGGCCGCAGCGGTTCTGGGTCTGGTTGATGACGTTCGGCTGGGGCGCCTGCGTGGCGACGTACTTCTCCGCGCAGGTGAACACCTGGGCGGCCTCGCAGCTGTCCATCATCGGCGACGGCGATCCGGCTACCGGGGCCCGCGCGGCGATCTTCGTCGCTCCCTGGGTCGAGGAGTTCGCCAAGGGCACCGTGCTGTTCTGGCTGGCGATCCTGATGCGCTACCAGTGGGTCAGTCGGGTGAGCGGCATCGTGCTGGCCGGTCTGTCCGGTGCCGCCTTCGCCTTCGTCGAGAACATCCTCTACTACGGACGCGCCTACCGGTACGCGTCGCGGACCTTCGGCGAGGTGCCCCCGCTCGAGGCGCTGCAGAGCCTGTTCATGCTGCGCGGGGTGATGACCTTCTTCGGCCACCCGCTGTTCACGGCGATGACAGGCATCGGGCTGGCGGTCGGTCTGCGCTCCAAGAGCAAGGTCGTCCGGGTGGTGGCGCCGTTGGCCGGCTACACCGCCGCGGCCTTCCTGCACATGGCGTTCAACTCATCGGCGTCGCTGCTGCAGGGCACCAACCTGCTGCTCATCTACCTGCTGGTCGCGCTGCCCCTCGTCATCGCGGTCATCGTCTTCACCGTCCGGCAGGTGCTGCACGAGGGACGCCTGATCCGCACCCGGCTGGGCGACTACGTACGACTCGGTTGGCTGTCCGAGGGCGACCCGGTCCCGTTGTCCCGGCTCCGGACCCGGGGCAAGGCCCTTTGGCACGGGGTCTTCACCGGCCCCGACGCTCTGCTGGCCACGATCCGGCTGCAGCGCTCGGTCACCGAGCTCGCCTACCTGCGCGACGCGATGACGCGCGGGCTGGTGGACACAGCCGGGCTGGAGCGGGAGAAGCTGCTGCTGCACAAGGTGTACGGACTGCGAGGACTCGCGATCATCGCGCCGACCGGACGGGCTCCCTACCCGACCTTCAGTCGTCGCCGCGCCGTCGCCCCCACCCCGGCGTACGCTGCCGCGAGCTTCCCTGGTCCGGCCGGACTCGGTGGCAACTATCCCGCGCCACCCACCCAGGCCCCGCCGAGTGCCGCAGCGCCCTTGGGGCAGACTGCTACCCAGTACTCCGAGGTCGACCCCACCTGGAAGCCACCCGGTCAGTGAGCTGACCGCCTCCATGGACCGACCGATGCCGGTCCATACAGCGCGCTCGACAGGGCGACGGTCGAACGGGAGGTCTGATGGCGGGTCGGGAGACGGGGCTGGAGACGGCCCTGATCGGCCTGCGCGACACCCTCACCGGGGTCCGGCTTCCGATCGACCTGCCGGGGACGGCTGAGCAGCGGTCGTCCGCCGCCGACCTGGTGCGTCAGCTGGATGACTACGTGCTGCCCCGGCTCGCAACGATCGACGCGCCTTTGCTGGCGGTGGTGGGAGGCTCCACCGGAGCGGGCAAGTCGACGCTGGTCAACTCCCTCGTGGGTCGCCGGGTCACCGCTACCGGCGTGATCCGGCCGACCACGAGGTCACCGGTTCTCGTCCACCACAGCAGCGATGCGAGCTGGTTCACCAGCGCTCGGGTGCTGCCCGGCCTGGCGCGGTCGTCGGGGGCCAGCAACGACACCCGGTCCCTGCAGCTGGTCGCCGACGACAGCATCCCGCCCGGGTTGGCCATCCTGGACGCCCCCGACATCGACTCCGTGGTGGCCGACAACCGCAAGCTCGCCGCCCAGCTGCTGGCCGCCGCGGATCTGTGGCTGTTCGTCACGTCCGCGGCCCGGTACGCCGACGCGGTGCCCTGGGACTTCCTGCTGGCGGCTGCCGACCGCAGCGCGGCCGTCGCGGTCGTGCTGGATCGGATCCCGCCCCGAGCGATGGCCGACGTGCCCGCCCACCTCGGTCGACTGATGGGGGAGCGAGGGCTGGGGCGTTCGCCGTTGTTCGCCGTGCCCGAGACCGATGTCGACACCGAGGGTCTGCTGCCGACCCCGGCGATCCAGCCGATCCGGAGCTGGTTGGCCCGACTGGCCGCCGACCAGGCCAGCCGGTCCGCGGTGGTCCACCAGACCCTCGACGGGGCCATCGAATCGGTCGCCCGACGGACCCCTGCGGTCGCGCAGGCGTTGGACGAGCAGTCGGCCACCCTCGACCAGCTGCGGGCCGAGGTCGACGCCTCGTACGCCGAAGCGGTCCGCACCGTCGGGGTGCAGACCGCCGACGGCACCCTGCTGCGCGGGGAGGTGCTGGCCCGGTGGCAGGAGTTCGTCGGCACCGGCGAGTTCTTCCGGGCCATGGAGCAGAAGATCAGCTGGCTCCGGGACCGGATCACCGCCGCCATCAAGGGCGAACCCTCCGGCGTCGGTGATCTCAAGGTGGCCGTCAGCTCGGGTCTGGAGGCGCTGCTGCGCAGCGAGGCGGACGCCGCCGCCGAACGGGCCGACGCGTCCTGGCAGGCCAACGCCGCGGGTCGGCAGCTGCTCGGCCGCAGCGGGCAGGACCTGACCCGCGCCGCCCCCGACTTCGCTGACCGCTCGGCCCGGGCGATCCGGGACTGGCAGGGGGCCGTGCTCGACCTGGTCGCCGACACCGGGATGGCCAAGCGGTCCCGCGCCCGGTTCATGGCCCTGGGCGTGAACGGGATCGGCGCCGCGCTGATGATCGTCGTCTTCGCGCAGACCGGCGGCATCACCGGCGCCGAGGTCGGCATCGCGGGCGGTACCACCGTGATCGCCCAGCGGGTCTTGGAAGCCGTCTTCGGCGACCAGGCCGTACGCCGGCTGGCCACCACCGCCAAGGAGGAGCTGGACTCACGGGTGGCCGCGCTGATGTCGGACGAGCTGCTGCGCTACCACCGGCTGCTCGACGAGGCGGTGGGAGATCCGGAGCTGTCGGGTCGGCTGCGGGCCGCGGTCGACGGGGTCGAGCGCGAGCTGGCCACGACCGGCTCGCCCGCGGCGTCGGCAGCGACGGCAGCCACCACGACCGCTGCGCAGACGGCGCTGCCGGGTGCCCGTGCGGCCCTCGAGCCGCCGCGGGTGCGGCAGGTCCCGTATCCGGCCGGCGAGCTGCTGGGCGGTGATGACCGCGACATCGTGGACGCCGAGCTGGTCGAGGAGACCGACGAACCGGGCGGGCTGCGCTGATGGCGATCTTCGGGCGGCGGTCACGTCCGGATGAGACGACGGGCCTCGCGGACCGCGTGCGCGCCCTGGCGGAGGCGGCGGAGGCGTGCCAGGGCCGGGTACCGGCAGAAGTGGTCACCGAGGCGGAGCGGGTCGCCCACCAGGTCGACCGGCGGCTCGCCTTCTCGGGCTCCTCGACAGTGGTCGCCCTGGCGGGGGCGACTGGTTCGGGCAAGTCCTCTCTGTTCAACGCCTTGTCGGGGACGGACCTGGCCCGGGTCGGCGTCACACGACCGACCACCTCGGAGCCGCTGGCGGTCACCTGGGGCGACGAGCCGACCGAGGACCTGCTGGACTGGCTGCAGGTGCCCCGGCGGCACGCCCTAGCGCCCGGGACCGGCGCGAACGGGACCGGAGCCACCGGCACGGGGTCCGGTAAGCCGCTGGACGGGCTGATCCTGCTGGACCTGCCCGACCACGACTCGACGGAGAAGTCGAACCAGCTCCAGGTGGACCGGTTGGTGCAGCTGGTCGACGTGATGGTGTGGGTGGTCGACCCCCAGAAGTACGCCGACGCCGTGCTGCACGAGCGCTACCTGCGACCGCTGGTCGAGCACGCGCCGGTGATGGTGGTGGTGCTGAACCAGATCGACCGGCTGCCAACCGCTGAGCGGGAGGTGTGTCTGCGGGACCTGCGTCGGCTGCTGGACTCGGAGGGCCTGGAGAAGACCACGATCCGGGCCGTCTCGGCTGAGACCGGTGAGGGACTGCCGGAGCTGCGGGAGCTGATCGGCACCCGGGTGGCCGACAAGCTCGCCGCTGCCCGACGGCTGGCGGCCGACGTGTCCACGGCCGCCGACCGGTTGTCGTCCGCGTCCGGTGACGCCGAGACCCCCGAGCTGACCCGGCGCAGCCTCGAGACGATGAACACGGCGATGGCGGAGGCCGCCGGTGCCCGGGTGGTGGGCGACGCGGTCCGGGACGCCTGGCGGGTCCGGGGGGCGGCGGCGACGGGCTGGCCGGTGGTGGCCTGGATCGGCCGGATGAAGCCGGACCCGCTGCGCCGGCTGCACCTGGATCGACTGTCGGTCGGTGGCAAGGGACAGCCGAAGGAGATCGACCCGACCGGGGTCGGGCGGACCTCGCTGCCGACCCGCTCGGGCGTCCAGCAGGCCCGGGTCGACACCGCCGTACGGGACCTGGCGGCCGAGGCGAGCGGGGGACTGACCCGTGGCTGGACGGACGCGGTGAAGGTGGCGGCCCGGTCCCAGGAGTCACGGCTGCCCGACGCGCTGGACCGGGCGGTGGCCCGGACCGATCTGGACGTGGATCGCCGGCGCCGGTGGTGGCAGGTCGTTCGGGTGCTGCAGTGGATCCTGCTCGCCGCCGTGGTGGCCGGGCTGCTCTGGTTGGCGGCGTCCTTCGTGCTCGCGTACCTGCAGCTGCCGCCACTGCCCCCGGTGACCTGGGGGCGGCTGCCGGCGCCGACCGTGCTGGTGCTCGGCGGGGTGCTGGCCGGGTTGATCCTCGCAGGTCTCAGCCGGATCGGGGTGGTCGTCGGCGCCTCCCGTCGCGAGCGGGCTGCCCGGGCGGCCCTGCGGCGATCCGTCACCGCGGTCACCGACGAGCTCGTGGTCCAACCGGTACGGGTCGAGCTGGACCGCCACGCCCGCGCCCGGGCCGCCCTGACCCGCGCCACCACCCGCTGACCCCCTCACCCGACTTTTGTGCCGCCGTCATCGGCAGTTCAGGTTTTCGCTCCAGAAGATCATCTGTCGTACGCTGTCGCCGCGACTGGCGTAGGTGGGGAACCACCGGGAAGCACGACTCGAGAGCATCGCCCGCCTGGGTGCTCCTCTGACGGAGGAGCACACCCGGAATGCCTGCTGCCCTGATGGACGGCACTGCCGTCGCGAGGCGATCCCTGGACGACACCCGTACGCGGGTGAGCGCCTACCGCGAGACCACCGGCCGGACGCCGCGGCTCGCCACGGTGCTGGTCGGCGACGATCCCGCCTCGCACACGTACGTGAAGATGAAGGTGAACCGCTGTCGCCAGGTCGGCATCGACTCGTTGCGGCGCGATCTGCCCGCGGAGAGCACCACGGCCCAGGTGGTGGAGGCCGTCGACGAGCTGGTCGCCGACGAGAGCGTGGACGGGATCCTGGTTCAGCACCCGATGCCGCCGCACATCGACGAGCGCGCCGTGTTCGACGCGATCAGCCGGGGCAAGGACGTGGACGGCGTCACCGCCAACGCCTTCCTGGACATGGCCAACGGCCACGAGGAGACGTTCGCGGCCTGCACGCCGGCCGGCATCGTCGCGCTGCTGGACGCGTACGAGGTGCCCATCGCCGGCAAGCACGTGGTGGTGATCGGCCGGAGCCCCATCCTCGGCAAGCCCGCCGCCATGCTGCTGCTGGGCCGCGACGCCACCGTCACCATCTGCCACTCCAAGACCCGCGGCCTGTCCCAGTTCGTGTCCGAGGCCGACATCGTGGTCGCGGCCGTCGGCCGGCCCGAGCTGATCCGGGGCGAGTGGATCAAGCCAGGGGCTGTCGTGATCGACGCCGGCTACAACGCGGGCAACGTCGGTGACGTCGCTTTCGGCGCGGCGGCCGAGCGCGCCAGCCTGATCACCCCCGTACCCGGCGGGGTCGGCCCGATGACCATCGCGGTGCTGCTCGCTCAGACCGTCAGCGCCGCCGAGCAGCGCGAGGGCTGACGTCCGGTCGGGTTCTCGGCGGGCAGGGCCGGAAGTGGCTCGGCGGCGGAATGCGGTCCGATGCCGGGGTCCTGGTGGGCCGCGGGTGGCTCGGTGGTGGTACCCGGTGTGAGCTCGCGCCGGGCATGAGGCCTGCCGCACGCCGAATTCCCCCGACGGGTGCCTTCGCTGGCGTGGCGGCGAGGTTCAGCGCCGGCTTGCGCCAGCCGATGACGCTGCCCACAGTTGTCCACAGCCGAGATCCCTCCTCGAGCGTCGTCCACAGATCGGTGAGCACCCCGTACGAAACCGAGCTCACGTCCTTTGTGTGTAGGCAGAGCACCGGGTGGTCCGGGGCGCAGGAGGGACGAGGACATGGACGCGTACGTGCAGCTGACCGGGAACGTCGGGGGATCGGTCGAATTCCGCAACAACGGGGTGCCGGTGGCGAGCTTCCGGCTGGCGCACACGCCGCGGGTGCGGCGCAACGGGGAGTGGACCGATGCCACGACCACCTGGATCACGGTCACCTGCTTCCGGGCCCTGGCCGAGAACGTGACGGCCAGCCTTCACAAGGGGCAGCCGGTGCTGGTGGCCGGGCGGCTGCGGACCAACGTGTGGACCAAGGAAGGGGTCACCTACGAGCGACTCACGCTGGAAGCCACCACGGTCGGTCATGACCTGACGCGTGGCACGGCCACGTTCTTCCGGGCGAAGACCGATGAGGCTCACGAGGACCGAGACCTCAGCCTGGGCGAGGTCATCGGGCGGGTCGAGTCGCAGCCTGCCACCGGTCCGGACGATGCGGAGGTCGCGGCGATGCAGGAGCCGACCGACGAGGACGGCGAGGAGCGCATCGACGAGGACGGGGTCGTCAGTCGTGTCGCGTAGTCCTCAGCGGATCGGTGCGCCGGCCGCTCCCGCGAAGAGTCTGCTGGCCAGGGGACTCACCGTCGCCGCCGCGGTCCTGGCCCTCGTCGTGACTCTCGGTCTGACCCCGCCTCCGGCCGCCGCCGATGACAGCCGCGCCCCGGGCACACCGAGCAAGGTGGTGGTCAAGGGGGACCCGTACAAGCTGGTCGGCGCCAAGGTGGCCGCGCAGCTCAAGGCTGCTCAGTCGATCAACGAGCACGCCACCGGGCCGAAGCGCAAGGTGCTCGACTACAAGCTCGCGAAGAAGTACGACAAGGGGCACTCCACCGTGCGGCGTCAGTTCGCGGCGAGCTGGCTGTGGACGGGCAAGTCGATCAAGAACATCAGCACGAGGGAACGCAAGATCGTCAAGTCCTACGTGCGCAAGTACTTCGGCAAGAGCACGCCGTCCACAGCGATGAGTCGGGCTGATGTCATAGCTCGTTGCAAGGGAAAGGACGGATTCGAATCGTTGGGACACGGGCAGTGGAACGCCTATCTCAACTCCTGCAGTACGGCGATCATCATCGGTGAGCTGCAGGTGGGCGGGATCCTCGTCGGGTACCTCGCCACCAGGACGGGTCCGTACGCCCCCATCGGCCTTCTTGCGGCTGTGCTCATGGAAATCGGCTCTGCGTGGATCGCCGTGCTGCGGGATCTCAGCTCGGACAGCGCGGTGTATGTGATGCGGCGACTGATCGGGCCGGCCACCGCTCAACAGCAGGTCCTCACTATATTGCCTCAATAGCCGAGGGAGGCTCTGATGAGCGACATGCACACCGCCGAGCATGCAAGAGCGGTCACTCAACACCGTTCCGACCGACTGTTCGATCTGTACCGGACAGGGGTGTACCTCTACGGCGCGTTCGTGTTGGGAGTTCTCGCCTGCGCGTTGTGGCTTGGCGCCGACGAAGTGCTGACGGCTTGCATCCCGTTCTCCGCCCTGTTCGTCATCCTGGTCGGCGGGCTGGTCACCTGGCGGCGGCGGCGTCAGCACACCGCGAACTGAGAAGCTCAGCCTGGGGTGGGGTCGAGGTGGTCGACTCCGGGATGCCCAGCGGGTGGGCTGTAGGCGCAGTGTTGGGTTCGTCGCCTGGTCCCGATAGGTTGGTGGGTGCCGGTGACGTCCCCGGCGCCCCCTCAACGTGAAGGTCCTCGAAGGTATGCCTGAGTTCGTCTACTCGATGCACAACGTCCGCAAGTCCCTCGGGGACAAGGTCGTGCTCGACAACGTGACGTTGTCGTTCTATCCCGGCGCGAAGATCGGTGTCGTCGGGCCGAACGGCACCGGCAAGTCGACCCTGCTGAAGCTGATGGCGGGGATGGTGAAGCCGAGCAACGGCGACGCCATGCTGGCCAAGGACGCCACCGTCGGCATCCTGCTGCAGGAGCCGCCGTTGACCGAGGGCAAGACGGTGCTCGAGAACGTCGAGGAGGCGGTGGCCGACATCAAGGCGCTGCAAGCCCGGATGGACGAGCTGGGCATGGCCATGGCCGAGCCCGACGCCGACTTCGACGCCCTGATGGCCGAGATGGGCGAGGTGCAGACCGAGCTCGACAACCGCAACGCCTGGGACATCGACTCCCAGCTGGAGCAGGCGATGGATGCCCTGCGCTGCCCGCCGCCGGACACGCCCGTTGACATCCTCTCCGGCGGTGAGCGGCGTCGGGTCGCCTTGTGCAAGCTGCTGCTGCAGCAGCCCGATCTGCTGCTGCTCGACGAGCCCACCAACCACCTGGACGCCGAGTCGGTGCACTGGCTGGAGGGTCACCTGAAGGCGTACGCCGGAGCGGTGCTGGCAGTGACTCACGATCGGTACTTCCTGGACAACGTCGCCGAGTGGATCCTCGAGCTCGACCGCGGCCGCACCCACCCGTACGAGGGCAACTACTCCACCTACCTGGAGACCAAGAAGTCCCGCCTGCAGGTCGAGGGCAAGCGCGACGCCAAGCGGGCCAAGATCCTCGAGCGCGAGCTGGAGTGGGCGCGGTCGAACCCGAAGGCCCGGCAGGCGAAGAGCAAGGCCCGCCTCGCCCGGTACGAGGAGATGGCAGCCGAGGCCGACCGCAACCGCAAGCTGGACTTCGAGGAGATCAACATCCCGGCCGGCCCGCGGCTGGGCAGCAACGTGCTCGACGCCACCAAGCTGGTCAAGGGCTTCGGTGACCGGCTGCTGTTCGACGGGCTGAGCTTCAACCTGCCCCGGGCCGGCATCGTCGGTGTGGTCGGACCCAACGGCGTCGGCAAGTCGACCCTGTTCCGGATGATCATCGGCGAGGAGACCCCGGACGCCGGCTCTCTGAAGCTCGGTGACACGGTCAAGTTCTCCTACGTCGACCAGAGCCGTGCCGGTCTGGACCCGAAGAAGAACGTCTGGGAGCTGGTCTCCGACGGCCTGGACTACATCAAGGTCGCCAACTTCGAGGTGCCGTCACGGGCGTACGTGGCGTCCTTCGGCTTCAAGGGCCCCGACCAGCAGAAGCCGGCCGGCGTGCTGTCCGGCGGCGAGCGGAACCGGCTGAACCTGGCCCTGACGCTGAAGATGGGCGGCAACCTGCTGCTGCTCGACGAGCCGACCAACGACCTGGACGTGGAGACCCTGCAGTCGCTGGAAGACGCGCTGCTCGACTTCCCGGGCTGTGCCGTGGTCATCTCCCACGATCGCTGGTTCCTGGATCGGGTGGCCACCCACATCCTGGCCTGGGAGGGCGACGACGAGGACCAGGCCCAGTGGTTCTGGTTCGAGGGCAACTTCAACGACTACGAGGCCAACAAGCTGTCTCGGCTCGGCGCCGAGGCCGCTCGTCCACACCGCGCCACCCACCGCCGCCTGACCCGTTGACCGATCGGGGTCGGGTCGAAACCCAGGAGTCTTGAATGGCTGACGTCCCGACCACCGATCTGCCGGATCCGGATCACCAGACTCCGGCGGGTGTCGATGACCCCACCATCGAGGCCCTGGGCAAGCTGTCGGAGGCGCTGGAGACGTGCGAGCGCGCTCGCGGGCACCTCTACTCGTTCCACCAGCTGACCGGATCCGCCGACATCGAGCTCGGCGACGCCGTCACAGCGTTCCGGGAGGCCGGGCACGCCGAGCTCGCGGACCAGCTGGAGTCGGAGCTGATCGGCCGCAACGTGCTGGCCGGCCGCTGGACCTTCCAGATCGTCGAGGAGTACGACGACACGTACTGGTCACGCTTCCGGGAGCTGGAGAAGCACGCCCGGGACGAGCTCGCCGGAGGCCGCCGTCACCTGTACGAAGCGCGGCTCAAGCAGGACGAGCGCACGGCCGGTCGGTCCCACCACGAGGCCACGCCGGGGGACGTCCCGGGCTGATCCCGTCCCGCCAGGCCTCGTCGGGCCAGACCGATCGCGGATCGACGACCGGGGTGACGAGATCGATCAGCCTCCGGTCGGGACGGCCCATCAGCAGGCTGGCCGCCGCTCGGCGCGCGATGCCGGCCACCAGGTCGGCGATCTGCACCCGCGGGTCGTCCCGGGAGTCGACCCGGCGCAGGTCGAGGAGGTGACCCGGCTGCGCGCGGTCCAGCCGGTCCGCGATGTCTCTGATTCGCCACGGCGTCAGCACCGACTGCTCGTCGTGCACCACGGCGAGAGCGCGGTGCTCCGTTCCCCAACCGAGCACGCAGCGGGTCAGCGCGGGTAGCAGCGGCTCGAGCAGGGGCGGCCGGCGGGAGTCCACCTCCAATGACCGTCGCACCGCTCTCGCCCGTCCCGCGCCGGCGCGCAGCCGGAGCAGAGCCTCCCGCACCGGAGCGGGCGTCGGCGCGGCGGCGAGCTCCGCGAGCTCACCCTCGAAGTCGGAGACGGCGGACGCCGGCACCCACCGGCTGGTGGCGCGCAGCGCTTTGCCGGCGGCGACGAGGAAGGCCTGCCAGCGATGAAGGCCGAAGACGGTGTCGCCCTGGCGATACAGCTCGAGCGCCACTCCCCGACGGTCGGCGGCCTCACCCGGCAGGTCCAGCCCGCTGATCTCGTCGGAACTCAGCAGCACGTCGGCGAGGCGGCAGAGCAGGAACAGTCGGGTATCGGTCACGTGCACGCGCACCTGACCACCCAGCAGGCCGCTCGGGTCGAGCAGGCGGTGCAGATCGTCGTCGTCGCACCAGCGCAGCAGCCAGCTCGCCTTGAGCTCGCCGTGCGCCGCCACCCGCAACCGCAGCCTGGCCATCTCCTCCCGGGCGGACTCGACGGGGACACGGAGGCTGGCGTGGGTGAAGACGGTGTGCCGGAACGTGAGGTTCCCGCCGGTGAATCCGGACTCATCGCAGGCGATCTCGACCGGCATCAGGAGGCCTTACCGCCCGACCCGATGTGTCCGCCGCTCGCACGTCACCACTCTGTGACCGTACGAGCCGCGACGCGGACCGTCCAGCCCGTTGATCGGGCGTCAGTCAGCCGGCGAGGACGCGTGCCGAGTCAGCAGCTCGGCCAGGGTGATGGCCGTGGTGCCGGCCAGCTCGGCCAGCTGGGTGCGGCAGGAGAACCCGTCGGCCAGCACGACCGCGTCCGGGTGAGCGGCCACGGCGGGCAGCAGATCGTGCTCCGCCACCTTCACGGAGACGTCGTAGTGACCCTTCTCCACCCCGAAGTTGCCGGCTAGCCCGCAGCAACCGCCGAGCGTGGTGACCGTCGCTCCGGACTTCTTCAGCAGCTGGGCGTCGGCCTGCCAACCGAGCACGGCGGCGTGGTGGCAGTGCGGCTGGGCCACGATCTCGATCGCGGACAGGTCGGGCGGTGACCAGTCCGGCGTACGGGCGAGGAGCTCGGCCAGGGTGAGGACCCCGCCAGCGACCTCGGCCACCCGGGGGTCGTCGGGCAGCAGCTCGGGTGCGTCACTGCGCCACACCGCGGTGCAGGACGGTTCGAGGCCCACGATCGGCACGCCCGCGGCCACGTACGGGTGCAACACGTCCAGGCTCTGCCGCAGCTGTCGTCGGGCTCCCTCGCGCTGACCGGTGCTGATCCAGGTCAGCCCGCAACAGGCGGTCTGGTCCAGGAACTGCGGGGCGTACCCGGCTGCGCGCAGCACCTCCACCACGGCTTCGACCCCGCCGCCGGTGAAGCAGTCCGAGAACGAGTCCACCCAGACCAGCACGGGTTTGCCGATGTGCCCGCCCGGGTCGGACGTCGCCGAGGTCACTCCGACCGCCACTCGCTGCCGTGCGGGTCGGTCGGCGAACCGGGGCAGCTGACGCCGCTGGTCGACCCCCGCGCTCCAGCGCACGATCCGCCGCAGACCCGGGGTGGCGGTGGTCAGGTTCACCACTGACGCCAGCAGCCGGGACCGCGTGATCAGCCGTCCCCACCGGGGCAGCCAGCCCAGCGCGTAGTGCGAGCGCGGTCGCAGCTTGCCGGCGTAGGTGTGGTCCAGCACCTCCGACTTGTACGCCGCCATGTCGATCCCGGTCGGGCAGTCCCGCGCACATCCCTTGCAGGACAGGCAGAGATCGAGGGCCGAGTGCACCGCGGGCGACTTCCAACCGAGCTGGACCAGGTCCCCGTTGATCATCTCCTGCAGCACCCGGGCCCGGCCGCGGGTGGAGTCCTTCTCGTCGCGAGTGGCCTGGTACGACGGGCACATCACGCCGAGACTGCCGGTGCTGTCGGCCAGGCACTTGCCCACGCCCGAGCACTTGTGCACCTCGGCGGAGAACCGGTCGGCCGGACGCCCGACCAACGCCGCCACGCGCAGATCGGCGTCCACGGGCCGCGGGTCGACCAGCACCCCGGGATTGAGCAGGTTGTCCGGGTCGAAGGCCGCCTTCACCTCGCCGAACAAGGAGATGGCGGCGGGGGAGTACATGGCCGGCAGCAGCGCGGACCGCGCCCGGCCGTCGCCGTGCTCACCCGACATCGACCCGCCGTAGCCGGCCACCAACCGGGCCGCGTCCTCCACGAAGGAGCGATACCGGGCGGCGCCGCCGTCGGAGGTCAGCGGGAAGTCGATGCGCACGTGCACGCAACCGTCGCCGAAGTGCCCGTACGGCAGTCCGTGCAGGCCGTAGCTCTCCAGCAGAGCGTCGAAGTCGCGTAGGTAGGAACCGAGCTTCGCCGGAGGCACGGCCGCGTCCTCCCACCCCGGGTACGCCGGGTCGGTCAGGGACACCCCGGCCAGACCGGCCCCGTCCTCGCGGATCTTCCACAGAGCGAGGGCCTGGGCCGGGTCGGAGACCACCTCTCCGTCCAGGCAGCCGGACGCGGCGAGCAGAGCCGCGGCCCGTGCCGCGAGCTCGCCCGGATCGTCGCCGACGAGCTCGACGAACACCCATCCGTCGCCGCGGGGGAGCGGCGGCACCGCGCCCTCACCCCGGGTACGACGGACCACCTCGACGATCCGTCGGTCCAGTCCCTCGATCGCGGTCGGGGTGAAGTCGAGCAGGGTCGGAGTCGCGTCCGCGGCCTCGGGCATGGACGCGTACCCGAGCGCGATCATGATCTTGTACGGCGCGTCGGCGACCAGTCGGACGGTCGCCTTGGTGATCACCGCCAGGGTGCCCTCGGTGCCGGCCAGGAACCGCGTGACGTCGAACTTCCGCTCCGGTAGCAGGTGCTCCAGGCTGTAGCCCGACACCTGTCGACCGAAGGTCCCGAACTCGGTCCTGATCGTGCCGAGGTGGGCCGAGACCACCGACTGCAAGGCGTGCAGCGACGCCGAGGAGTCCACGTCCACCGGCGTGCGACGGTCGAGGGTGAGCCGTTCCCCGGACCCGGTGACCACCTCCAGGGCGATCACGTTGTCGGCGGTCTTGCCGAAGC
Organism: uncultured Actinomycetota bacterium; assembly: GCA_963696135.1. Taxonomy (GTDB): domain Bacteria; phylum Actinomycetota; class Actinomycetes; order Propionibacteriales; family Propionibacteriaceae; genus Microlunatus. Next base: position 252,488 of record CAVOJH010000019.1, on the reverse strand, counting down.
CCAGCGCCCGCGGTCCGCAGGCGTTGTTGCCGATCATCCCGCCGATCGTGCAGCGGGTGTGGGTGGAGGGATCGGGCCCGAACCGCAGACCGTACGGCGCCGCCTCCCGCTGCAGGGAGGCCTGCACCACACCCGGATCGACGACGGCGAGACCCGCCTCGGCATCGACCTCGCGGATCTTGTTCAGGTGACGAGCGACATCGACGACCAGACCGGGACCGACCGCGTTGCCGGCGCAGGACGTGCCGGCGCCGCGGGTGGTGACCGGCATCCCGAGGGAGCGGGCCGCGTCCAGCACGCTCAGCAGCTCTTCCACCGTGCGCGGGCGGGCGACCGCGAGGGGCACGACCCGGTAGACCGAGGCGTCGGAGGAGTAGAGGGCTCGGGTGAGCTTGGTGGTGTCGAGGACGTCGGCCAGGCCTCGACGGCGCAGCGCGTGCGACAGGTCAGCCGCCGGAGCGGAGATGGCGAGTGAGGTCGGCATGGTCGACCCCGATGCTACGTGAGCGGATCAGTCCTGCGCGGTGTCGTCCGGTGGGACGGCCAGGACGGCTGCGAAGACGCGTCCGAGCGCCTCCCAGTCCTCAGGTGTGGCCGCGTCGACCAAATTGCGCCGCACCGCGGCGACATGTCCCGGGGCTGCCTTCGCGAGCACCTGGAACCCGGCGTCGGTCAGCTCGGCCCAGACCCCACGTCGATCGGTGGGGCAGGTCGTCCGCACGACGAGGCCCGTCTTCTCCATCCGCGCGATGGTGTGGGTCAGTCGCGAGCGAGACTGGTGCACGGCGTCGGCGAGCTCGGACATCCGCCGGCGCCGGTCGGGCGACTCTTCCAGGGTGACCAGGATCTCGTACTCTGGCAGATCGAGCCCGGCGCGCTGCAGATCGGCTTCCAGACGCTCGTTCAGGCGTGCCGCTCCGAGCAGGTAAGTCCGCCAGACCTTCTGCTGATCTGACGTCAGCCACCGCGTACTCATAGAGAGACTCTATCAGAGTGGTTGACGTTTCAACTAGATGTGTTAGAGTTGGACTCGTAGTTGAAACGTCAACTTATCCTCCAAGGAGACTCCTCATGACCCAGCAGATCGAGACCACCGGTCTCGTCACCGGCACCTGGTCCATCGACCCCTCGCACTCGGAGGTGGGCTTCAGCGTCCGCCACCTGATGAGCAAGGTCAAGGGCACGTTCGCCGACTTCTCCGGCACCATCACCACCGCGTCGGCGAACCCCGTCGACTCGAGCGTCGAGGTCACCATCGTGTCCTCCTCGATCAGCACGAACAACGCCCAGCGCGACGGTCACCTCAAGTCGGCCGACTTCTTCGACCCGACCAACGGCGGCTCGCTCGCCTTCGTCAGCAACGCCATCCGTGAGGGCGCTGACGGCTACGTCATCAGCGGCGACCTCACCATCAACGGCATCACCAAGCCCGTAGACCTGGCCGCCGAGTTCCTCGGTGTCGCCGTGGACGCGTACGGGGCCACCCGGCTCGGTGCCGAGGCGCACACCTCGATCGACCGCAAGGACTTCAACGTCACCTTCAACGTGCCCCTCGACGGCGGCAAGCTGCTGATCGGCGACAAGGTCGACATCACCCTCGCGATCGAGGCCGTGAAGGCCTGACGGCCAAGGTGAGCCGAGAAGGCCTGACGGCCAAGGTAGGCCGTGAAGGCCTGACGGTCTGACGGCCCGTTGAGACGGGTGGCCGGGGAGATCGGGGAGTCTCGGCCACTCGTCCTCGAGGTCGGTCCGCGGTTCCGCGGATGATCGGGAACCCCTGCTGCGTCGCGCTTTCCAGCGCTAGCTACTGGCGAGTAACATAGTGCTCGCCAAGCACCGACGCAGTGGGGGTTCACGCAATGTTGCGCACCATCTTCGACGAAGACCACGAAGCCTTCCGGGACAGCTGCCGGACGTTCGTCGACCGTCAGCTGCGGCCCAACCAGGAAAAGCACATCGCGAACCACGAGTTCGGTCGTGAGCTGTGGCTGGAGCTGGGCAAGCAGGACCTGCTCGGCCTGAACGTCCCCGCCGAGTACGGCGGCGCCGGGGTCGAGGACTCCCGGTTCGCGATGGTGCTGGCCGAAGAGCTGTCCAAGTTCGCCTTCGCCTACTCCTCCTGCGTCGGCATCCACGCCGACTGCGTCGCTCCGTACCTGGTGGACCTGTGCACCGAGGAGCAGAAGCGCCGCTGGCTGCCGAAGTTCTGCACCGGTGAGCTGATCACGGCCATCGCCATGACCGAGCCCTCGGGGGGCTCCGATCTGGCCAACCTCAAGACCACTGCCGTGCGGCAGGGCGACGACTGGATCCTGAACGGCTCGAAGACGTTCATCACCAACGGCTACTCCGCCGACCTGGTCGTGGTCGCGGCCCGGACCAGCCCGGAGAAGCGAGCCCGGGGCATCACGTTGTTCGGCGTCGAGACGGGGATGCCCGGCTTCGAGCGCGGTCGCAAGCTCGACAAGATCGGTCAGCCGGAGTCCGACACGGCGGAGCTGTTCTTCGCCGACGTCCGGATCCCCTCCGCCAACGTCATCGGGGATATCGACCAGGGCTTCATCTACATGATGGAGCGGTTGGTCACCGAGCGCGTCGGTGCCGCGGTCAGCAACCTGGCCCACGCGCGCCAGATCCTGGACGAGACGATCGTGTACGCGAAGGAGCGGCAGGCCTTCGGGCAGCCGATCGGCTCGTTCCAGGTCAACAAGCACACGTTGGCGGAGCTGGTCACCCGGTGTGAGGTCACCCAGGCCTTCATCGACGCCTGCATCATGCAGCAGCTGAACGGCACCCTCTCAACGGTGGACGCCGCGAAGGCGAAGTGGTGGACCGCGGAGGTGCAGAACTCGGTGCTGGACGCCTGCGTCCAGCTCTGGGGCGGCTACGGCTACATGAACGAGTACCGGGTCGCCCGAGCCTGGGCCGACGCCCGCGTCACCCGGATCTGGGCCGGCTCCAACGAGATCATGAAGGAGCTGATCGGTCGTGACCTCGGACTCTGATCGCCGTTCGCCGGTCACTCCCGAGAGGCTGAGCTCGTGACCTGGGCCTTTGAGACGGGCCGCGACCACACCGGCTTCGACGCCCGCCCGGCCGACCGGGACGCCGTCATCGTCGCCACGGCGCGTACCCCGATAGGCCGTGCGGTCAAGGGCTCGCTGGCGAGCGTACGACCCGACGACCTGGCCGCCGGGGTGATCGAGGCCGCCCTGGCGAAGCTCCCCGGGTTCGACCCGGCCACGCTGGACGACCTCTACCTCGGCTGCGCCGAGCCGCGCGACGAGCACGGCGGCAACCTGGCTCGCCGGGTCGCGGTCCAGCTCGGCCTGGACACCGTGCCGGCCGCCACCGTCAACCGGTTCTGCGCCTCCAGTGTGCAGACCGCGCGGATGGCCACCCACGCGATCTGGGCGGGGGAGGGCGAAGCGTTCGTGTCCGCCGGTGTCGAGTGCGTCTCCCGCTATCGGGGGTTCGGCTCGGCCGGGGTCGATCCGAGCGACACCCAGAACCCGCTGTTCTCCGCTGCCGGTGCCCGCACGGTGCGCACCGCCGAGACCAACGACCCCTGGCACGACCCGCGCCTCGACGGAGAGCTTCCTGACATCTACATCGCGATGGGGCAGACGGCGGAGAACGTGGCGACCGCGTACGGCATCAGCCGGGCCGACCAGGACGCCTTCGGTGTTCGGTCCCAGAACCTCGCGGAGCAGGCGATCGCGGCCGGGGTGTTCGCCGCCGAGATCACTCCGGTCACCCTGGCCGACGGCACCGTGATCGCCACCGACGACGGACCGCGGCCAGGCACCACGCTCGAAGCCGTCTCGTCTCTCAAGCCGGTCTTCCGCACCGACGGGACCGTCACCGCCGGCAACTGCTGCCCGCTCAACGACGGCGCCGCCGCCGTGGTGATCATGAGCGGGGCACGGGCCGCCGCGCTGGGACTCACCCCGCTGGCCCGGATCGTGACGACTGCCGCCACCGGGCTGAGCCCGGAGATCATGGGCGTGGGACCGGTCGAGGCGACCCGTCGGGCGTTGCGTCAGGCCGGGTTGTCCCTGGCCGACATCGGGCTGGTGGAGATCAACGAGGCGTTCGCCGCCCAGGTGATCGCCTCGGCGCGCGCGCTCGGTCTGGACGAGGACCGGCTGAACGTGCACGGCGGAGCCATCGCACTCGGACATCCCTTCGGTTCGACCGGGGCGCGGATCATGACCACGCTGCTGAACGCGATGCAGCGCCACGACGTCGAGCTCGGCTTGGAGACGATGTGCGTCGGCGGTGGGCAGGGGATGGCGGTCATCCTCCAGCGGCTGAGCTGAGGTGACGTGAGGGACGCCGAACGCTGAGAGGACCGCGAGAATCCGTCCCCTCCTGCGGCGCACACCGGCGCGAGTTGACTAGGCTGCACGTCACCTGCGCCGGTCGGTGCCGGCCCCTCCCCGATGACCGAAGGTGACCTCGACGATGATGCCCCTCGCGCAGCAGGAAGAGCTGCTCGCCAACCGTCCTTCGAGCGTGGGCGCGATGCTGAAGATCCGGGCCGAGGAGTCCGGACCACGGGAGGCGTTCCGCTACCTCGACGGCGAGCGCTGGGTGTCGCTCACCTGGACCGAGACGAAGACCGCGGCCGACGAGGTCGCCGCCGGGTTGCTGTCGCTGGGGCTGCAGACCGAGGACCGGGTGGCGATAGCCTCCGGCACGCGGATCGAGTGGATCCTGGCCGACCTGGGCATCATGAGCGCGGGCGGTGCGACCACGACCGTCTACCCGACGACCCAGCACGAGGACGTGGCCTTCATCCTGGGCGACTCGGAGTCCAAGGTCGTCTTCGCCGAGGACGACTTCCAGGTGGCCAAGGTCGTCGATCATCTCGATGAGCTGTCGGTGGTCAAGATCGTGCAGTTCTCGGGCAAGGCCGATCACGAGCTGGTGCTGACCTGGTCGGAGTTCCGTGACCTCGGCCGGTCCTACCTCGCCGAGCACCCGACGGTGGTCGACGACGCCATCGCCGCCACGGGTCCGGACACCCTGGCCACGCTGATCTACACCTCCGGCACCACGGGTCGCCCCAAGGGCGTCCGGCTGGCCCAGTCGGCCTGGACGTACGAGGGCGCGGCCATCGAGGCGTACGACATCATCAGCCCCGACGACCTGCAGTACCTCTGGTTGCCGCTGTCGCACGTCTTCGGCAAGGCGTTGATCGCCATCCAGGTCAAGATCGGCTTCACCACGGCCGTGGACGGCACCATCGAGAAGATCGTGGACAACCTCGGTGTGGTCAAGCCGACGTTCATGGCCGGCGCCCCACGGATCTTCGAGAAGGTCCGCGCGAAGGTGATGACCGGAGCCCAGTCCGGGATCAAGGGCAAGATCTTCGACTGGGCGTTCTCCGTGGGACACAAGACGATTCCCGGACGCCTCGAGGGTCACCAGCCGGCCGGGCTGCTCGGAGTGCAGTACGCCCTCGCGGACAAGCTGGTGTTCAGCAAGCTCAAGGACCGGATGGGCGGCAACATCAAGTTCTTCGTCTCCGGCTCGGCGGCACTGAGCCGGGAGGTGCAGGAGTGGTTCTACGCCGCCGGTCTGCTGGTGCTGGAGGGCTACGGCCTGACCGAGACGAGTGCGGCGACCTTCGTGAACAACCCGCGGGCCACCCGGTTCGGGACCGTCGGCCCCGCGGTGCCCGGCACCGAGCTCCAGATCGCCGCGGACGGCGAGATCCTGGTTCGGGGCGACGGGGTGATGCGTGGTTACCACGGCAACGACGAGGCCACCCGCGAGGTGCTCAGCGCCGAGGGCTGGTTCTCCACCGGCGACATCGGTGAGCTCGATGATCACGGCTACCTGAGGATCACCGACCGCAAGAAGGACCTGATCAAGACCTCCGGCGGCAAGTACGTGGCGCCGCAGAAGGTCGAGGCCGCCGTCAAGGCGGCCAGCCCGTACGTGTCCCAGGTGCTGGTGCACGGCGAGGGCCGCAAGTACATCAGCGCGCTGATCACCCTCGATCCCGAGGCGATCCAGGGTTGGGCCCAGGAGAACGGTCAGGAGTCCGGCGACGTCGCGACGCTGGCCGGATCCGCCGCCGTACGGGATCTGATCGACGGCCACGTCACCCAGGCCAACCGCAAGCTGGAGCGCTGGGAGACGATCAAGAAGTTCGAGATCCTGCCGCAGGAGTTCAGCATCGAGTCCGGCGAAGTGACCCCGAGCCTGAAGATCCGGCGCAAGGCGGTCGAGCAGAAGCACGCCCACACCCTGAACTCGCTCTACGAGGACTGACCCCGACCCGCGAGAGGGTCGTGTTCAGGCCTTCGGCCCGCCGGCCACGTAGATGACCTGGCCGGAGACGTAACCGGCGTCCTCGCTGCACAGGAACGCGGCGACGGCGGCGATGTCATCCGGGGTGCCCACCCGGCCGACCGGGATCTCCCGGCTGGCGGCGGTCTTCCAGTCCTCGAAGTCCACCCCGAGCCGATCGGCCGTGGCCTGGGTCATCTCGGTGTCGATGAAACCGGGCGCGATGGCGTTGGCGGTCACCCCGAACTTGCCCAGCTCCAGGGCCAGGGTCTTGGTGAAGCCCTGCAGCCCCGCTTTGGCGGCGGCGTAGTTGGCCTGACCGCGATTGCCGAGGGCAGAGGTCGACGACAGGTTCACGATCCGGCCCCACTTGGCCTCGATCATGTGGGCCTGGGCGGCACGGGTCATCAAGAACGCGCCGCGCAGGTGCACGTTCATCACCGCGTCCCAGTCGTCGGTGCTCATCTTGAACAGCAGGTTGTCCCGGATGATGCCCGCGTTGTTGACCAGCACGGTGACCGGACCCAGCTCGGCGGCAGCCCGCTCGACCGCGTGCCGCGCGGCGGCCTCGTCGGCGACATCGGCGCCCACCGCGATGGCCCGACCACCTGCCTCGAGGATGGCGTTGGCCGTACGGGCGCTCCCGTCGGTGTCCAGGTCGACGGCGGCGATGGCGACTCCCTGCCCGGCCAGTCGGCGCGCGATGGCGGCTCCGATCCCACGGGCGGCTCCGGTGACAACAGCAACCCGGACTTCTCGCGTCATGAGCGGAGCCTCTCGGGAGTGAGGAGCGATTCCGAACGACACGCTTTCTTGCTCCAGGCAATGTCGCGTCGTTCGGAATCGCGCTCGAACGAGCGAGACCCTGCGGAGCTCAGGACCGCGGAGCGCGGAGCGCGACCATTCGACACTGTCGTCATGGCCGCACCTTACTGACCGCGTCCGGGCCACTGCCGGTCGGATCGGCCGCTGCTGATTGGATCGCCCTGTGGTGCACCGCTACGTCTGTCCGATGCGCTGGGGTGACATGGATGCCCAGGCGCACGTCAACAACGCCGCCTTCGTCGACTACCTGCAGGAGGCGCGGGTCGACTTCCTGCTGACCGGCCCGCCGGTCATGCACCGGCTCCTCGACACCGGGGTGCTCGTGGTCCAGCACCAGATCGAGTACCTGCATCCCGTGCAGTTCCACGATCGGGGACTGGCCATCGACCTGTGGGTGCACTCGGTCGGCGGCAGCCGCTTCATGATCGGGTATGAGGTCCGCGACGGCGACGAAGTGGCCATCAGGGCGCGGACGACGGGTGCTCCGTACGACCTCACGGGTGGGGGACTGCGGCGGCTGACCGATGAGGAGCGCTCGGTGTTCGTCGCGGGACTGGAGCCCGATCACGAGCCGTTGCGGGACCTGCCGAAACAGACCTGGTCCACCGGCGGCCACGACTACCCGCTGCAGGTGCGCTGGTCCGATCTCGACTCCTACGGTCACGCCAACAACGTGAAGTACTACGACTACATTCAGGAGGCGCGGGTCGCTCTGATGGCCCAGGCGTTGCGCTGGCTGGAACGCGACTCGCCGTCGGCCGACGACGTCTGGGTGGTGGTGCGTCAGGACCTGGACTACCGCCGCCCGCTGGACTTCCGGGTCGAGCCGTACCGGGTGAACACCGTGGTCACCGCGGTCGGCAACCGCTCGATCCGCCTGGCGGCCCAGATCGATGACCCCGACACCGGCACCGTGTTCGCCCAGGCGCGGACGATCCTGGTAGGTCGGCACCCGCTCACCGAAGGGCAGCGGAACGCGCTGGCCGGGCTCGCGCCCGGCTGACGTTGACCGTGGACGCCGGGTTAGGGTGCGCCTGTCGACTCAGTGTTGACGTTCACACACCCGGGAAGGCCCTCACCATGTCCGCAGCGCGAACCGAACTCCCCGAGACGATGCAGGCGGTCGTCTGTCACGGCCCCGAGGACTACCGGCTGGAGGAGGTCCCGGTGCCGGTCCCGGGACGGGGCGAGGCGCTGGTCCGCGTGGAGGCGGTCGGCATCTGCGCCAGCGATCTCAAGTGCTACCACGGGGCGACCAAGTTCTGGGGTGACGAGCACCGGACGGCGTACGTCGAGACGCCGGTGATCCCGGGGCACGAGTTCGTCGGCCGGGTCGTCGCCCTCGACGACGAGGCCGCCCAACGCTGGGGTGTGGCAGAGGGTGACCGCGTCACCAGTGAGCAGATCGTGCCCTGTTGGGAGTGTCGCTACTGCGTCCGGGGGCAGTACCACATGTGCGCCCCGCACGCGATCTACGGCTTCAAGCGTCGTACGCCGGGCGCGATGGCCAGCTACATGGTCTTCCCGGCGGGTGCGCTGGTGCACAAGATCAGCGGCGACCTGCCCCCGGCCCAGGCGGCCTTCGTCGAGCCGCTGTCGTGCGCCCTGCACGCGGTCGAGCGGGCGAACCCGACCTTCGACGACGTCGTGGTCGTGGCCGGCTGCGGCCCGATCGGACTGGGCATGATCGCCGGAGCCAAGGCCCGGTTCCCGGCGAAGATCGTCGCCCTCGATCTGGCGCCGGACAAGCTCGCCCTCGCCCTGCGCTGCGGTGCCGACCTCGCGATCAACATCGCCGAGACCGACGCCGTGGCGGCCATCAAGGACCTGACCGGTGGCTACGGCGCTGACGTCTACCTGGAGGGCACCGGACACCCGTCGGCCGTCGGACAGGGCCTGAACCTGCTGCGCAAGCTGGGCACCTACGTGGAGTACAGCGTGTTCGGCAGCGACGTGAGTGTCGACTGGTCGATCATCAGCGACGACAAGGAGCTGGACGTGCTCGGTGCCCACCTGGGTCCGCACACCTGGCCGGCCGCGGTCCGGATGCTCGAGTCGGGGATCCTCCCGATGGACGACATCTGCACCCACCAGCTCCCGCTGGCGGACTTCCAGCGCGGGCTCGACCTGGTCGGCAGCGGGGCCGAGTCGGTGAAGGTGTCGCTCATTCCCGAATGATGCGCGGACTCGCGACGGAACGTCGGCTGTGTGAAGGCTTCGGTGCGATGTCGCACCGAGGGCTACCCGTGACGCGGGTCAGCCGATCTGCAGACCCGGCGTCGGTCCTGGATCCGAGTCGTCCAGCGTGTTCACCATGAAGTGGGCCGAGCGCTCCATGTAGGACCACAGCTCGGCGCTCTGCTCGGTGGTCAGGTGGTCCAGGGAGTCGACGGCGTCCCGCATGTGACGCAGCCAGCGATCCCGTTGCACCGGGGTGACCGCGTACGGGGCGTGGCGCATCCGCAGTCTGGGGTGGCCACGCTCGTCGCTGTAGGTGGTCGGCCCGCCCCAGTACTGGATCAGGAACAGGCGGAAGCGCTCCTCGGCCGGACCGAGATCCTCCTCCGGGTAGAGGTCGCGCAGCGGTGGGTCACCGGCCACCCCCTGATAGAACCGGTGGACGAGCTTCTCGAAGGTCTCGTATCCGCCGACGGCGTCGTAGAAGGTGGGCACGGCTGAGGTCGACATGATGCCGCTATTGTCTCGCACTCGGTGGGCCCCCCGGCTCGCCGACCGGTTTCGGACCGCTGGCAGGATGGTCGAGGTTTCCACCCCGACACGAGGAGCAACGAACATGGCCACTGTCCGTACCGCCAACGCCCACTGGGAAGGTTCCCTGATGGAGGGCTCCGGCACCGTCGAGCTCGCCTCCTCGGGTCTGGCCACCTTCGACGTCAGCTGGCCCTCTCGCGCAGAGGCAGCCAACGGCAAGACCAGCCCGGAGGAGCTCATCGCGGCGGCGCACTCGACCTGCTTCTCGATGGCGCTGTCCCACGGTCTCGCCGGCGCCGGCACGCCTCCCACCGCCGTCGACACCACGGCCGACGTCACCTTCCAGCCGGGGCAGGGCATCACCGGCATCAAGCTGACCGTCAAGGCCGCCGTCCCGGGCCTCACCGCGGAGCAGTTCGCGGAGGCGGCCGAGGGTGCGAAGAAGAACTGCCCGGTCTCTCAGGCCCTCACCGGGACGACGATCACCCTGGACGCCACCCTCGTCGAGTGACGACCTGACCCGGTCCGACCGAGGCGCCGTCCCGCTGGGGCGGCGTCTCGTCGTCTTCCTGGAGGCCGTCCGGATGGCGCTCAGGACGGCGCGGGGTCGTCCGCAGCGGTCGGTGCGTCGCGCTCCGGTTCGACCAGCTCGACGGCGATGTGCTGCGTCGCTGCCCCCGCCGGTCGGTCGGGACCGCCCTTGCTGAAGTTGGCCAGCCGCAGCACCTCACCGTTGCGGACGTACCAGACCGTCCCGTCGTCGGCTCGCAGCTGAGTCACCCGCAGACCGATCTCCTCGACGGTGCCCGAGGCCAGTTGCATGTCGACGAAGTCCCCGACCCCGAGCTGGTCCTCCACCAGCATGAAGATCCCGGCCAGCAGGTCCTTGATGATGCTCTGGGTGCCGAAGGCGACTGCGGCGGCGACCACCGAGGTGCCGGCCACGATGGTGGTGACGTTGAACCCCAGCTCGGCCAGCACCATGACGAGCGCGATCAGCAGCACGGCCACCGTGACCAGGCTCTTGGCCAGCGAGCCCAGCGCCCGGATCCGCTGGTTCCGCCGTTCGGACGGCAGCCCAGAGACCGCTTCCAGGGCCAGCGTGGCCCGCCACTTGGCGGGCCGGCCCACGGCCCGACGGACGGCGCGGTCGATGAACCGATGCAGCAGCCAACGCCCCAGGACGGCCAGCAGGACGACCAGGAGGATCCGCGTCGGTCCGAAGACGAGGGCCTCGGCCAAGTCGTCGGGGAACCAGTCCGGCATCGGCCTACACCGCCCCGTGGCGGTAGGTCACCCGCCCCGCCCACACGGTCATGGTCACCGGGTCGGGCAGATCCCGCCCGTGCCAGGGGTTGTTCCGGGACAGTGACGAGGAGGTGGCACCGTCGACGACCGCCCGTGCGCTCGGATCCACCAGCACCAGGTTCGCCGGCTCGCCGATGGCGAGCGGTCGTCCCTGCCCGGTCAGCCGTGCGATCCGGGCCGGCGCGTACGACATCCGCTCGGCCACCTGCGCCCAGTCCAGCCGACCGCTCGTGACCATCGTCTCGATCACCACCGCCAGCGCGGTCTCCAGGCCGAGCATGCCGGGGGCGGCGTCGACGAAGGCGTGCTCCTTGTCGTGCCGGGCGTGCGGGGCGTGGTCGGTGCCCACCGCGGCGATCGTCCCGTCGGCCAGGGCCTCCCTGAGGGCGGCCACGTGCTCGTCCGGCCGCAGCGGCGGGTTCACCTTGTACGTCGGGTCGTACGACGTCAGCTCGTCCGTGGTCAGCATCAGGTGGTGCGGGGTGACCTCGGCGGTGATGTCGATGCCCCGGCCGTGGGCCCAGCGCAGCACGTCCACGGTCTCGGCACTGGAGACGTGGCACACGTGCACCCGTGAGCCGGTCAGCGCCGCCAGCTCGGCGTCCCGCGCCACGATCGTCGCCTCCGCGGCGGGCGGCCAGCCGGGCAGCCCGAGCCGGCCGGACAGCTCGCCCTCGTGGCAACAGGCATCGGCACCGGCCAGCCGCGGGTCCTGCGCGTGCTGGGCGATGACCCCGTCGAACGCGCGGACGTACTCCAGCGCGCGACGCATCAACCGTGCGTCGGTGACGCAGTGGCCGTCGTCGGAGAAGACGCGGACCCCGGCCGACGAGCGGGCCATCAGCCCGAGCTCGGCCAGCTCGGCGCCGGCCAGTCCCTTGCTCACCGCACCCACCGGGACCACCTCGGCCGAGCCGTCCCGCCGGCCGAGGGACCAGAGGTGCTCGGCGGCCTCGGCGGTGTCGGTCACGGGAGACGTGTTGGCCATGGCCAGCACCGCGGTGAAACCGCCGCGGGCCGCCGCCCGGGTGCCGGTCGCCACCGTCTCGGCGTCCTCACGTCCGGGTTCGCGCAGGTGCGTGTGCAGGTCCACCAACCCCGGCAGGGCGACCAGGCCCGTTGCGTCGATCCGTTCGACGTCGGTGCCCGCCTCGCCGGGATCGGCGAACACGCCGTCGCGGACGTAGAGATCACCCGCACCGTCGCCGACCAGGTCGGCCCCGGTGATCACCAGCTCGGTCACGCGACTCCCTCCCGTACGCGGGTCAAGGGCATCTCGTCGGCCCCGCCCAACAGCTCGTAGAGCACCGCCATCCGCACGGCGACGCCCGCGGCGACCTGGCTCAGCACCAGCGACGAGGCCGCGTCGGCGGCCTCCGCGGAGATCTCCAGGCCCCGGTTCATCGGGCCGGGATGGCAGATCGGCGTGCCGGGCCGCAGCGCCGCCAACCGGCTGCGGGTCAGGCCGTACCCGATCGTGTACTCCCGGGCGGTGGGGAAGTAGCCGCCGCTCATCCGTTCCCGCTGCACCCGCAGCATCATCACCGCGTCGACGGCCGGCAGCACCGCGTCCAGGTCGTGGCTGACGGCGACCGGCCAGCTGTCCACCCCGGACGGCATCAGGGTCGGCGGGGCGACCAGCACGACCTTCGCGCCCAGGGTCTGCAGCAGCAGCACGTTGCTGCGGGCGACCCGGGAGTGGGTGACGTCCCCGACGATGGCGACCGTACGACCGCGCAGGTCCCCGCCGTCCAGTGCCCGGAAGTGCCGGCGCAGGGTGAACGCGTCCAGCAGCGCCTGGGTCGGGTGCTCGTGCGTGCCGTCCCCGGCGTTGAGGATGTGGGCATCGACCCAGCCGGTGACCTGCCAGGGTGCTCCCGACGCCATGTGCCGGATGACCAGGGCGTCCACCCCCATCGCGGCGACGGTCATCACGGTGTCCCGCAGCGACTCGCCCTTCGACACCGAGGAGCCCTTGGCCGACACGTTGATCACGTCGGCGGACAACCACTTGCCGGCGATCTCGAACGACGACCGGGTCCGGGTGGAGTCCTCGAAGAACAGGTTGACCACCGTCCGGCCACGCAGGGCGGGAAGCTTCTTGAGCGGTCGGTCCTGAACGGCCGACATCTCCTCGGCCAGATCGAGGATCTCGGTGATCTCGCCCAGGCTGAGGTCGCCGGCGGACAGCAGGTGGCGCATCAGGCGGGATCTCCGTGCTCGTCGATGATGGTGTCGGATTCCGAGCCGGGCGGCGTGCCCGCCGGCCGGGAGATGGTCACGTCGGTCACCCCGTCGACCTCCTCCAGCCGGACCCGGACGCGCTCCGCGGCCGCGGTGGGCAGGTTCTTGCCGACGTGGTCGGCCCGGATCGGCAGCTGGCGGTGCCCGCGATCGACCAGCACGGCCAGCCGGACCACTCGCGGGCGGCCGATGTCGCCGAGGGCGTCGAGAGCAGCTCGGACCGTGCGGCCCGAGTAGAGCACGTCGTCGACCAGCACGACGACCGCATCGTCGATGCCCCGCGGCAGATGGGTCCGGCCGACGGCCCGGGTGGGGTGACGGCGCAGATCGTCGCGATACATCGTGATGTCCAGGGCGCCGGTCGGGATGGCCACGCCCTCCACCTCGGCCATCGCTGCGGCCAGCCGATCGGCGAGGTTGACCCCGCGGGTCGGGATGCCGAGGAGCATCAGGTCCTCGGCGCCGCGGTTCGCCTCCAGGATCTGGTGCGCCATCCGGGCGCAGGCGCGCGAGATCTGGTCGGCGTCCATCACGACGCGGGTGTCCCCGGGTTCGTGCGTCGGGGACTCACGCGTGGGGGTCGCTCGGTCGGGCGACGTCTCTGACACGCAGTGTCCTCCTGTGCTGGGCGCAGCCTCGGTGCGCGCTCCGGTCGAGCCGTGGCGAGTGCGGCGATCCGGTCGGTGCCGCTACCGTATGCGGGGTGAGTGGACTGCAGAGCATGCTAGTGCCCCTGGAAACGCTATCGGGTTGGCCCGCTGTGCCGAATCCGTCGGTGCTGAACTTTCTGGCGCTGTTGATCGGCGTCCCGCTCGTTCTCGGGCTGGTGATCGCCGGGGTGTCCTACCTCGGCTCCACCCGGGAGCTGAAGAAGTTCGGTCCGGCCGTCAACCCGAACACCGCCTTCGCCGGAGCCCCCGGGGTCGAGCACGCCTCCGGTGAGGTGCAGGCCGGGATCGAGGCCAAGCCGGGCGCCGATGCCGGAACCGGCGGTACCAGTGCTCGCTGGTGACGGTCTGAGCTTCGGCGACCGTCGTCGGATCGACGCTGCCCTGGCCACGGCCAAGCGAGTCAGCGACCTGGACTTCGAGGCCTACCTCGGATCCGCCGGCGACAACGCCCGCGACCACGCGTTCGCCCTGCACAGTCACCTGGCTCGTCCCGAGCTGTCGGTGCTGGTGCTCTGCGACCCGGCCGCTCGCGCCCTGGAGATCATCACCGGCCAGGGCACCCGGCAGTTCCTCGACGACACGGCGTGTCGGCTCGCGGTCGCGACCATGACCTCGTCGTTCCTGGCCGGTGACGTGGTCGGTGGACTCGTCCGCGGCATCCAGCAGCTTGGTGAGGCCGCCCACCACCCGCAGACCCTGCACGTGTAAGTCGTCACTCGCTGCTCCGCTGCGCGGCCGCTCGCGACGGGCTCCTCCTCGCTAGCGCTCGTCGTCGACGACGACTACTCCTCACCCTCCTGGCAGCGGAGGGCGCGGGCCGCGTTGTCGCGGCCCTCCACGATCGGGCGACGGACCGAGTCGACCAGCTGCTGGTCGGCCAGCCAGGTGTCCAGCCGCTCGATGAACGGGGCCAGCTGCTCGGGCACCGGAAAGAGGTAGCGCAGCAGGTTCTCCCGCAGCGCGTACCCCTTCGCCGGCCAGTCGCCCTCGCCCCGCGAGATCTCACCGGCGGCGGTCAGGTACTTCTCGATGTACGGCGCCAGCACCGTGTCCTGTCCCCGTTGCCAGAACGCCAGGGTGATCGCTCGCTGGGTGCCGTTCGGCATGTCGTCGGCCTCCGCGGCCAGTCGCCAGGCCTCGGCCTTCGCCTCCGCGGTCGGCCGGGCAGCCTTCGCCGCGGCCGCCTGCTCGGCGCCGGTGACGGTGTTGTCGCGGTCGGCCTCGGCGTCGATGGCGGCCTCGTCGAGCCGTCCCAGCCGGGCCAGGTTCAGCACACTGGACCAACGCAGCTCGTGATCGATCTCGACCCCGGCGGGGACGCCGTCCCCGGTGAGCCAGCCGGCCAGTCGGTCCGCTCCGCGGGTGTCCTCGGCGGCGTTCGGGAACGCCTTGACCAGGGCCAGCTGCAGATCCGAGCCGGGCGCGGCCGCGTCCATCAGCTCGGCCACCCCGTCCTGCCAGCGCAGCAGCACCTCGGCGCGTCGGTCTGGCGGGGTGTAGTGCCGAGCCGCACTAGCGGCCTGACCGAGCACGGTGCGGACGGCCACCGGATCCGACTCCACGGCCACGGTCGACAGCACCAGCTCGACGTAGTCGACCGCGGCCAGCTCACCGTCACGGCACATGTCCCAGGTCGCCGACCAGCACACCGCGCGGGCCAGGGCACTCTGCAACGACGCCAGCCGACTGACCACTGTCCGCAGGGACCTCGGGTCGAGCCGCACCTTCGCGTACGTGAGGTCGTCGTCGTTGACCAGCAGCAGGTCGGGTTGCTTCAGCCCGACCAGCTCGGGCACCACCGTCCGCTCGCCGGCGATGTCGGTCTCGATCCGCCCCACCCGGGTCAGGGCGCCTTGGCGGTCGGCATAGAGGCCGACGGCGATTCGGTGCGCACGCAGCGTCGGGTGGTCCGCGGCGGCGCTCTGCCGGACGGCGAAGGAGGTGATGGTGCCGCTGTCGTCCAGCTCGATCTCCGGCTGCAGGGTGTTCACGCCGGTGGTCTCCAACCACTGCGCCGACCAGTCCGACAGGTCCCGCCCGGACGCCGCGTGCAGGGCGGCCAGCAGGTCGCCGAGCGAGGTGTTGCCGTACGCGTGCCGCTGGAAGTACTGGCGGCAGCCGGCGAGGAACTCCTCCTGCCCGACGAAGGCGACCAGCTGGACCAGCACCGAGGCGCCCTTGGAGTAGGTGATGCCGTCGAAGTTCTGCTCGACGGCCTCGAGGTCGACCATGTCCGCCGCGATCGGGTGGGTCGAGGGCAGCTGATCCTGCCGGTACGCCCACGTCTTGAACCCGTTCGTGAACGAGGCCCAGGCCGACTCCGGGTCGTCGACGATCTGGCTGAGGGCGAAGTTGGAGGCCCAGGTGGCGAAGGACTCCTTCAGCCACAGGTCGTCCCACCAGCGCATCGTCACCAGGTCGCCGAACCACATGTGGGAGAGCTCGTGCAGGATCGTGTCGTCGCGGACCTGGTACGAGGCGGGGGTCGCCCGGCTGCGGAACACGTACTCGTCGCGCAAGGTGACGCAGCCGACGTTCTCCATCGCACCGCCGTTGTACTCGGGGACGAAGACCTGGTCGTACTTGCCGAACGGGTAGGGCTGCGCGAAGTGGCGTTCGAAGACGCCGAAGCCCGATTCCGTGATGCCGAAGATCCGGTCGGCGTCCAGGTGCTCGGCCAGCGACCGGCGACAGTACAACGCCGCGGCCACGTCGCCGCTGGGGGTGTGCAAGGTCTGGTCGACGTGCGCGTAGTCACCAGCGACCAGCGCCGTGAGGTAGGTCGAGATCGGCTTCGTCTCCGCGAACTCGAACCGGGCGTTGCCGTCGCCGAGGGGAACGACCGAGAGCAGGGCGCCGTTGCTGACCACCGTCCAGTCCCTCGGCGCGATGGCGCTGATGGCGAACTCGGCCTTCAGATCGGGTTGCTCGAAGTTCGCGAACATTCGGCGGGCATCAGCCGGTTCGAACTGGGTGTACAGGTAGGTGGCCTTGTCCGCCGGGTCGACGAAGCGGTGCAGGCCCTCCCCGGTCCGGCTGTAGCGGCAGTGCGCCAGCACTCTGACCGTGTGCGGTCCCGCGGTGACGGTGAGCGGGAACCTCGAGTCGGCGAAGGACGTCGGGTCGAGATCGACTCCATCCAGACTCGCTGCTGCCACGTGGTCGGCGATCAGGTCCACGTGCAGCTCTCCGTCTGCGGTGGCGTCGAACGTGATGGTGGTATCGCTCCGGAACAACCGCTCGGGATCCTCGACGCCGCGACCGCTCAGGTCGATCTCGATCAGATAGCGGTGCGTGCGAATCAGCTCGGCCCGTGCCCTGGCCTCGGCCCGAGTCACGTTGTCGGGAAACATGAGGGGGATCCTGCCACGCCCACGGACCGGAGCGGCGATAGAGGGGTGCCGGAGTAGTGCATAGGCTGGATAAGTGACTCATGACAATGCAGGGACCACGACGAGCGACACCGTCGACTTCTGGTTCGATCCCGCCTGCCCCTGGGCCTGGCTCACATCCCGCTGGATGCTCGAGGTGGAGAAGGTGCGGCCGGTGACGACCGTGTTCCACGTGATGAGTCTGTCGGTGCTGAACGAGGGTCGAGATCTCGACGACACCTATCGTGCGCGGCTGG
This sequence comes from uncultured Actinomycetota bacterium, assembly GCA_963696135.1. GTDB lineage: Bacteria > Actinomycetota > Actinomycetes > Propionibacteriales > Propionibacteriaceae > Microlunatus. Next base: position 234,797 of record CAVOJH010000019.1, on the reverse strand, counting down.
ACCGGAACTGGGCTCCCGTCCGGGTGGCACTGGCGGTGGAGGAGGAGTACGGCTCGGACAAGCTGCGCGAGTTCTACACCGCGATCGGCACCCGCTTCCACCCTCGCAAGCAGGACCGGAACCGGGCCACCATCGAGGCCTCGCTGTCCGACATCGGTGTGCCCGTGACCCTGGCCGACCGGGGAGACACCGACGCCAACGACGACGCGCTGCGGAAGTCGCATCACGCGGGCATGGACCCGGTCGGGATGGACGTCGGCACGCCGGTCATCCACGTGGGCGGCGTCGCGTTCTTCGGCCCGGTCATCACCCCGCGACCGACCGGAGAGGCGGCCGGGCGGCTGTTCGACTCGGTGGTCACCCTGGCTGCTTTCGAGGGCTTCTACGAGCTGAAGCGGACCCGTACGTCGGGGCCGATCTTCGACTGACGGAACCCTGAACGGCAGAATCGAGCTGCCGTCCGGGGCGGCCCGCCCGACCCGGACTCGGTCCCCGGAACGCGAGGGCGATTCTGCCGTAGGTCAGGCCGGTTCGGCTCCGCGCCGAACGCTGGCGGTCAGGAATCCCGCCCAGGTCGCCTGGTCGGCCAGGTCGTCACTCATCGCGAGGTCGCGGAGCACGGACTCGGTGACGTCTCGGGTGGCGGCGTCCCAGCGGCCCGTCACCTCGACCGGTGCGCCCCACAGGTACGTGAGGATGCCCTGGACGGCCTGCACCTGAGCCGGCGACCTGCTGCTGAAGGTGGACGGCTCTGAGCCCGATCGTCCGTTGTCCAGGTGGATGTGGTTGTGGTGCTGGGCGTTGTAGAGATAGGTCAGCACGTACGCGAAGTGCTGGTGCGCCGAGGCTGCCACGGCCCAGTAGGCGCGCCGAGCCTCGGTCAGCTCCTCACCCGACGTGTCCCGCCAGAGGTCGTACCGGCAGGAGACCTCCCTGTCGGCGGACAACCGCAGCCGGGCCAGGTCGAAGGCGCGGCCCGCGTCGTGCCAGGACGAGCAGTCCGATCCGCCGTTCGTCCAGGTGCCGTACGTCCGCACCTGCCGCAACCGCCAGCCGGTCAGCTCACGCAGGTCGCTCAACCACGCCTCGAGCTGGCCGGCGAACCCTTTGTCGATCGCGAACTCGGTGCGGCGGCGATTCACCTCGTACACCAGGGGTAGGCCGGCCAGTCGGTCGTAGCGGGGGAGTGACGAGCGGGCCACGCAGCTCGGTTGCTCGCGACGGACGTCGGGCAGGTCGGGAAGCACCGAGCCGTCGGTACTGCAGCCGGCGAGACCGGTGCCGGCCACCGTCAGGCCCAGCCCGAGACCGAGAAGCGCGCGCCGGGAGAGCGGCTGCGGCTCCGGACGGTCGTCGCAGAGGCGGTCACGACCTGACACCTCACCACAGTAGGTGGGCTGGAATAGTGCTCCCATGCGCGTACACATCGGCAGCGACCACGCCGGCTTCGAGCTCAAGCAGCACCTGGTCAGTGAGCTGACGACGAAGGGGTACGAGGTCGTCGACCACGGGGCGCCCAGCTATGACGGCCAGGACGACTACCCGGTCTACTGCCTACCGGCCGCGGCGGCCGTCGTCGCCGACCCCGGGTCGTTGGGCATCGTCATCGGTGGCTCCGGCAACGGTGAGGCGATCGCCGCCAACAAGGTCGACGGCGTCCGCTGCGCCCTGGCCTGGAGCGAGCAGACCGCGACGCTGGGTCGACAGCACAACAACGCCAACGTCGTCTCGGTGGGCGGTCGGATGCACACGGCCGAGGAGGCGACTCGCTTCGTCGAGCTCTTCCTGGAGACCCCGTTCAGCGAAGACCCCCGCCACCAGCGCCGGATCGACCTACTCACTCGGTACGAGAGCGAGCGGTAACTACCTTCTACCGTCGACTCTTGCTAGCAGCTTGTCGAGCACGGCGAGGGCCATCCGCTCGTCCTCGTCGTCGGGGTGGGACACGTCCCGTGCCCGCATCGCCCGGTCCAGGGTGAGGAGTCCGGAGACTCCGTCGCGACCGAAGTCGCGGGGCCAGAGCTCACGTGCGTCGGCACCGCGAGCAGGAGCACCTGTCATAGTGATCAGCCTATGGCCTCCGACCTCATGAATTCGTGACATGCCCGAAGGTCACACGCTGCACCGCCTGGCAGGTGAGTTGAATCACAGCTTTGCCGGCCGTCGGGTCCGGGTGAGCAGTCCGCAGGGTCGTTTCGCCGCCTCTGCCGCCGAGCTCGACGACACGGTGATGATCACCGCCTCGGCCCACGGCAAGCAGCTGTTCTGCGACTTCGACTCCGACCGCATCCTGCACATCCACCTGGGTCTGATCGGCTCGCTGGACGTCGGACCACCCACCCCCGTACGGGGTGAGGTCCGGGTCCGGATCGCCACCGAGCACGCCGTCGCCGATCTGCGCGGGCCTCAGGTGTGCGTGGTGCGGACACCGGAAGAGGTGGCCGCCGTGGTGGCCACCCTGGGTCCCGACCCGCTCCGGGCCGACGCCGATCCCGAGCTGGCCTGGTCCCGGCTGCACCGGTCGGGTCGTCCGATCGCCGCCCTGCTGATGGACCAGTCGGTGCTGTCCGGGGTCGGCAACGTCTATCGGGCGGAGGTGCTGTACCGCAACCGGATCGACCCCCACCGCCCCGGCAAGGAGCTGACCCGGCGCAGCTGGCGCGCCATCTGGTCGGACTTGATCATGCTGATGCCGATCGGGGTGCGGGACGGCCGGATCGACACCGTCCGGGACGAGCACACGCCGGAGGCGATGGGTCGTCCGCCGCGGGTCGACGACCACGGCGGCGAGGTGTACGTCTACCGCCGCGACGGCCAGCCCTGTTTCGTCTGCGGCAGTCGTGTCCGTACGGAGGTGCTGGCCGGTCGTAACCTGTTCTGGTGTGGACGTTGCCAGCGTCGCGGATGAGGATCGACGTCGAGCGGTTGATCATCGAGGCCGACTCCGCCGGGCGGATCACCTCGGTCGCCCCCCGCCGTCGGCCCGAGCGCCCCTTCCTCGGCACGGTGGAGATCGGGACCTGCCGACGCGACGGGGTCGACGTCGGCTGGACGGACCGGGCGGTGGAGGTCGATGCCGACGAGCTCGGTCTGCGCCTGGTCGCCGCCGGCCTCGAGCTCACAATGCGCCACAGCTTCAGCACCGGGTGGACGACCAGGTTGCTGATCGTGAACACCGACACCGCGGAGGCCCGGCTGGACCAGGTCTCACTGATCGTCCGGCCGGCCGCGGGACACCGGGTCAGCGCCCAGGCAGCTGGATCGCGGCTGTGCTGGGCCGTCCAGCGGGCGGACGGTGAGGGACCGCTCCTCGCCGCTCGGCTGGCTGCGGGGACGGTCGACCGGGTCACCGACGAGACGCTCGAGCTCGGCCCTCTGCGCCTGGCCCCGGGTCAGCGCTACGTCACCCAGCTGCGCTGGGAGCTGTTCGCCACACCTCGATCGGTGGTGGTCGGACCCGGCCGCGACGTGATCGTCGAGCAGACCACGTACGAGGTGGGGGAGACGGCGCTGCTGCCCGCCGATCCCGACGCCGCGCTGGTCACCCCGCCCGAGATCGGCGTCGACCTCGCGGAGGAGGTGGAGCGCGGGGGTCGTGAGGTGTACGCCCTCGAGCCGGGGCGTCATCGAGTGGAGCTGCGGTCGGCGGACGGTGACGTCCGCCTCGACCTGACCTGGGTGCGCCCGATCGCCGAGCAGCTCGCACGGTGGTCTGCCGACGTGCTGGCCGGCCCCCGGACATCGGCCGGCATCGTCGCTCTGGAGGCACTGCCCGATGCGCTCGTGCTGCAGGCTGCCCTGGGTGCTGGTGACGTGGACGATGTCGATCAGGCGGCCGATGCCCTCGACCGGTTGACCGCGCGCCTGATCGACGGAGCCTCCGGCGAGGACGGGGCGGCGACCCCGGACGCGTTGACGGTGCTGTACCTGCTCGGTGAGCACGGTCGCACCGGGGACGACGACGCCCTGGCGGTCGCGCTGGACCAGGAAGACCTGCTGCTGGTCGCGCAGGGGCCGCCGCCCCCCGGGCTGGGGTTGGCGGTACTGCGCACCGTGCTGGCTGTCGGAAGTGCCGGTGCCCAGGAGCGGCTGGCTCCCCTGCTGCACCGGGCCGTGCAGCGTCTCGAGCGGCTCCCGGTCGACGACGTCGACGATCAGTCGGCGGAGCTCGAGCTGCTGCTCGCCGTCCGTCCGTTGCTGCCCGACGACCACCCGGCTCAGGAGCGGGTGCTCACTCTCGTCCGCGCGCTCGGCGCCGCCCTCGGTGGCGGCCTGCCGGGACGGCTGCTCATCCCGCCGCCCGTCGCTGAGAACGCGCACCGCGTAGCGGTGCTCAGGATGCTGCCCGAGCAGGGCTCGGCCGATCCCGGAGTGGTCGAGGTGACCCGCTCGTGGGGTGCGCCGCCGAGCTTGCTTGCCCACCGACAGACCCTGGAGGTGTTGGCTCGGCTGACGGATCCGGCGTCGGAGAAACCACCGTCGTCGGGGGGCCCGGCCGGTCTCGTGGGTGTGGCCGGCGCCTGGCTCGCCCTGGTGCCGCGGCATGGCTGAGATCCCGGCGGAGCACCACGAGCAGCTGGGCGACCGCACCGTCAACGTGGTCGTCGAGCCGGGCAGCGGGCCCCCGGTGATCTTGATCAGCGGGTGCGGGATGCCCTCGTACGCCTGGGATCCCGTCGCCCGGCTGCTGGCGGGTCATGAGCTGGTCCGGCTCGACCGGCCGGGCTTGGGCGGCACCCCGTGGCCGGATCACCTGCCCATCCTGGCCGAGGAGACGGCGACCCTCACCGAGCTGGCCGAGGCGCACCCGGGAGGTGTCTTCGTGGCGCACTCGATGGCCTCGTTCCACGCCGAGGCCACGATCAGGCGCCGACCCGATCTCGTCGCCGGTCTGGTGCTGGTCGACGGGAGCATCGAGACGACCCCGCGCCGGCCGGTCGGTGAAGGCGTCTGGCTGGCGGCGGCCAGGGGTGCCGAGTGGGTGGCCAAGATCCCTCCTCTCGCGGCCCTCGGCCCGATCGTGGATCGCGTCACCATCACCGCGCAGAGCCGTCGACGGCTGCTGGATCCGATGGACGCGCGGTCGTTCAGCACCTACTCCCGGGCCGATGCTGTCGCCAGCGTCATCGCCGAGTCCGCCGCCTACCGCCGGCAGGCACTGGATCTGGTACGGGTCCGGGTGGCCACCCGCTGGCCCTCGGATCTTCCCGTCGAGGTGATCACGGCGCGCCGCAGCGGCGGGGACAAGTGGGTTGCCGCTCAGCGCGAGCTGGCGAACCTGCTCGGCGGCCGACAGACGGTGCTGCCGGAATCACGGCACATGGTGATGATGGACGAACCGCAGGCGATAGCGGACGCGGTGTGGCGGGTGCTGGACGCGGTCGGGCGTCCTCGCTGAGCTCTCGGCCGTCAGGCCCTCACACGTCTCAGGCGCTGCGGCGGCGGCCGTGCCACTGCACCGTGCCGACTCCGGTGGGCGTCCCGCGGTTGGCGATCCGTGGGGCGACCGCCCGACCGACCACGTACTTCAGGATCGGTCGCATCGCCGTGCCGTCGAAGGACTCGATCTTGGCGATGTTCGCCGCCGCGTCGTCGCACTCGGTCAGCAGCACCCGATCGAGGTCGGAGTGCTGGACGACCCGCAGGAACCGCCGCTCGCGGATGAAGACCACGCGCATGAACATCCGGACCGCCCGGATCAGCAGGTCGGAGTCCTCACCCGACCACCCCTTGAACCGGGCGCTCTCGTCGTAGCCGCCGAGCAGGTCGAAGTTCGCCTTCGACATGGCGATCCGGCCCATCGAACCCTTGTGCACCCCGAGGTTGAGCCGGCTGTCCAGGCGGTTCGTGGCGACGATCGCGTTGGGTCGGCGGCGGAAGACAGCCCGCAGGTAGTGCACGAAACCGAAGCCGAGGAAGTTGTCGGCATCCACGTTGCAGACGTAGTCGCCGGTGGCGAGCGCGTGCGCCATGTTCTTGGCGTGGCTGTGTCGGAAGCTGGTGTGGCCCTCGGATCGGGCGAACTTCAAGATGCCGGCTTCCAGGTACGGCCGCAGCTCCGGGTCCGTGGTGATCCACTCGGCCAGGTCGTCGGGACTGCTGTAGTCCAGCACCACGAACTCGACGGCGTCCGGACGGGACCAGTCCACGCTGTCGGCCAGATTGCGCGGCAGGGTCTGCTTCAGATGGTGCGCGCGCCCCATGCAGGTCGTGCACAAGGAGATCTTCATCGCGGACGTCCGGCCGGCCTTCGGTGTCGGGGAGCTTCGGCGCGACCCCGGGGTGGGGCCGATCCTGGGCTCATGCTACTGGGCCGAACACCCGGTGACCGGTACGCGACGCGCTGTCGATCACGCCCGGAGGATCAGTCCCGTGCCCTTGACCGTCAGTCCTCCGGACCGCCCCGACTGATCAGTCCTCCGGACCGCCCCGAGCTGATCAGTCCTCCGGACCGCCCCGACTGATCAGTCCTCCGGACCGCCCCGACTGATCAGTCCTCCGGACCGCCCCGACTGATCAGTCCTCCGGACCGCCCCGACTGATCAGTCCTCCGGACCGCGCAGCCGCCGGCGTGCGCTGACCAGGGTGAACTCCGGGTGCCCACCCACCTGCCGTTCGATGGTGTCCAGGACCTCGGTCACGTGGCCCGGGTCGCCGGCGACCACAGCGACCGCGACACCCGCCCGGCGGTGCAGCTCCTGGTGGGAGACCTCGGCCACGCTCACGGCGTACGCCCGCTTCAGCTCCGCGATCAGCGGTCGCACCACGGATCGCTTCTGCTTCAGGGAGAAGACCTCGCCCAGCAGCAGGTCGAACTCGATCACACCCACCCACGCCGACATGCTCGCCACGGTAGGCGATGAGCACCGAGGGTGCCGAGGTTTGGGTAGCGCATGCCCGAGAATGCCGCCATGACGGGGTCATCTGCCCACCCAACCAGACCGCTGATCGGCATCACCACCTACCGGGAGCAAGCGCGCTTCGGTGCCTGGAACAGCTCGGCGGACCTGCTGCACGCGACGTACGCCCGCTCGGTCGAAGCGGCCGGCGGGGTGGCGGTGCTGCTGCCGCCGCAGAACGCCGGAGCCATCGAGGTGGTGACGCGGCTGGATGCGGTGATCATCTCCGGTGGCGCCGATGTGGACCCGGCCCGCTACGGGGCGTCGCCGCATCCCCGGACGCAGACCTGGCGGCCCGATCGGGATGCCTGGGAGTGGGCCCTGCTGGACGCCGCCGAGCAGGCGCGGCGCCCGGTGCTGGGGATCTGTCGGGGAATGCAGCTGATGGCCGTCCGGGCCGGTGGGCACCTGGAGCAGCACCTGCCCGACGTCGTCGGCCACTCCGAGCACTCGCCGGCCCCGGGCGCGTTCGGCTGGACCCCCATCCGGACCACCCCGGGCTCGCTGGTGCGTCGCTTGATCGGTGAGGAGTCCCAGGTCAACTGCGCCCACCACCAGGCCGTCGTCCGGTCTCCGGGCTTCGAGGTGACCGCCCGGGCGACCGACGGGACGGTCGAGGCGATCGAGGACCCCGAGTGGCCGTTCTGGCTGGCCGTGCAGTGGCACCCCGAGTACGGCGACGACTACGGACTGTTCCGGGGGCTGGTGGCGGCCGCCAGCGGCGGTGACCCGGTGTCGTCGGAGCGGTAGGCGAGGGGCTCGACCCGGCGCAGGGCGGGATCGTCGTCGGCGAAGGTTCGCACCGGACCCGGCCCGGTCTGCCACGTCTCGAACCGCACCGTGACCCGCCCGAGCCCGGCTCCCCACACCCAGCCGCGACCGTGCTCGGTGTGCTCGACGTCGACGCCCGGTGGCCAGCGGTGCGCTCGACGAGCGTTGAACTCGGCCATCCCGACCTCTTCGCCGCCCTCGGCCGAATCTGCGGTGTCGGAGGCGGTCTCGTCGGTCGCCGCTCCGTCGCCGTTCGTCGGAACCGGCTCCTCGAGCTCGAACAGGTGGTCCTGCAGTGCGTCGGTCAGACCGGCGACACCGACGCCGAGCAAGCGGATGCCGCCGGTCACATCGACCCCGTCCAGCAAGCCACGAGCCAGGCGGACGATGGCGTCGGGGGAGTCGATCGGGGAACGCAGGGTGGTGGAGCGGGTCTGCGTGGAGAAGTCGTGGCGCCGGATCTTCAGCGTCACCGTCCGCGCGAACAGGCCGGCCGCCCGCAGCCGAGCGGCGACCTGGCGGGCGTCCCGGGCACAGATCACGGTCAGGGTGTCCCGGTCGACCAGGTCGGTCTCGAAGGTGTCCTCGACCGAGATGGACTTCGTCTCGCGTTCGGGTTCCACCGGTCGGTCGTCGCGGGCGTACGCCAGATCGGCCAGGCCCTGGGCGTGCGCCTTTCCCAGGATCTGGCTCAGCTCGAGGGTCGAGACCTGCTGCAGGTCCGCGACGGTCCGGACCCCGATCCGCTGCAGCTTCTCCAGCGTCACCGGTCCCACCCCGGGGATGACGCTGACTGCCAGCGGCTCGATCAACGGCACCTCGGAGCCCGGGGCGACCACCACGAGCCCGTCGGGCTTGCCGAGCTCGGTGGCCAGCTTCGCGATGAACTTGGAGCTGCCGATGCCGACCGAGGCAGTCAGACCGCCAGTGGCCCTCCCCACGGCGGCCTTGAGGTCGGCCACCAGCAACCGCAGTCCGGGATCGGTGAGCTCGACCGGTCGGTTCGCCTGAGCCAGGTCGACGAACGCCTCGTCCAAAGAGAGCGGCTCCACGGCGGGGGACAGGTCCCTCAGGATCCCCATCACCTGGCGACTGGCCGTGCGGTAGGCCTCGAACCTGCCGGTCAGGAAGGCCGCGTGCGGCGCCCGGCGCCGGGCCTCGTGGGCCGGCATGGCCGACCGGACACCGAACCGCCGCGCCTCGTACGACGCCGTGGCCACCACCCCCCGCTGGCCCGTCCCCCCGACGACCACGGCCTTGCCGCGCAACGAGGGCTTGTCGCGCTGCTCGACCGCCGCGAAGAACGCGTCGAGGTCGAGGTGCAGCACGGAGGGCTGGGAACGCACCAGACCATTCTGACGGGTGGTCCACCGCAGACCCGCGCGGTTTACGTTGTAGCGGTTACCGACTGGTATCTTCAGTCGCTCCGTTTCGCGGCATCGTGGCCACCGGGTAACAATGACTCGTTCGACAGACGAGAGGAAAGACCTGATGGACAGCTGGCCGGGTAAGCCCTACCCCCTGGGCTCGACCTTCGACGGGAGCGGGGTCAACTTCGCCCTGTTCTCCGAGGCGGCGCAACGGGTCGAGCTCTGCTTGCTCGACGACGACCTCAACGAGACCAGGATCGAGCTGACCGAGGTCGACGGTTACGTCTGGCACACCTACCTGTCCAGCGTGCAGCCGGGTCAGCGCTATGGGTATCGGGTGCACGGTCCGTACGACCCCGCGAAGGGCCAGCGCTGCAACCCCGCGAAGCTGCTGCTGGACCCGTACGCGAAAGCCATCGACGGCATGATCGACGGCGACGAGTCGCTCTACTCCTACCGGTTCAGCGACCCGAACCAGTTCAACGACGACGACTCCAAGGACCACACGATGCTGTCGGTGGTCGTCAACCCGTACTTCGACTGGGGTCATGATCGCCCGCCGATGCACGAGTACCACGAGTCGGTGATCTACGAGATGCACGTCAAGGGTCTGTCGATGACCCACCCGGGGGTGCCCGACGACGTGCGCGGCACCTATGCCGCGATCGGCCACCCGGTGATCATCGACCACCTGAAGGACCTCGGGGTGACGGCGGTCGAGCTGCTGCCTGTGCACCAGTTCGTCAACGACCCGCACCTGGTCGAGAAGGGTCTGACGAACTACTGGGGCTACAACACGATCGGCTTCCTGGCTCCGCACAACGCCTACGCCGGGTCGGGCACCCGTGGTCAGCAGGTCACCGAGTTCAAGGGCATGGTGAAGGCGCTGCACGACGCCAACATCGAAGTGATCTTGGACGTGGTCTACAACCACACCGCCGAAGGGAATCAGATGGGTCCCACCATCGCCTTCCGCGGGATCGACAACGCCATGTACTACCGCCTGGTCGACGCGGACAAGTCGCACTACTACGACACCACCGGCACCGGCAACAGCCTGCTGATGCGCAGCCCGCACGTGTTGCAGCTGATCATGGACTCGTTGCGCTACTGGGTGCAGGAGATGCACGTCGACGGCTTCCGGTTCGACCTGGCGGCGACGCTGGCCCGGCAGTTCCACGAGGTCGACAAGCTGTCGGCCTTCTTCGACATCATCCAGCAGGACCCGGTGATCTCCCAGGTGAAGCTGATCGCCGAACCGTGGGACCTCGGCGACGGCGGCTACCAGGTCGGCAACTTCCCGCCCCTGTGGACCGAGTGGAACGGGAAGTACCGCGACACCGTCCGCGACTTCTGGCGGGGTGAGCCCCGGAGCCTGGGTGAGTTCGCCTCGCGGCTGACGGGCTCGTCGGACCTCTACAACCACTCCGACCGTCGACCCACCGCGTCGATCAACTTCGTCATCGCCCACGACGGGTTCACCCTGCGCGATCTCGTGTCCTACAACGAGAAGCACAATCAGGCCAACGGTGAGAACGGCAACGACGGCGAGAGCCACAACCGCTCCTGGAACTGCGGCGTCGAGGGTCCGACCGACGACCCCAAGATCAATGCCATGCGGTTGCGCCAGCAGCGGAACTTCATCACCACGATGATGCTGAGCCAGGGTGTCCCGATGCTCGCGCACGGCGACGAGCTCGGCCGCACCCAGAACGGCAACAACAACGTCTACGCCCAGGACAACGAGATCTCCTGGGTGGACTGGGATCTCGACCCGGACCAGAAGGACCTGCTGAGCTACACGTCGGGGGTGATCGCGCTGCGCCGTCGGCACGCGGTGTTCCGGCGTCGACGCTTCTTCGCCGGCGACGCCAAGCACGGTGGCAAGAGCGAGCTGGGGGACATCGAGTGGTTCCGCCCGGACGGGCACGAGATGGACGACGGCGACTGGAACTCCGGTTTCGCCCGCAGCCTGATGGTGTTCCTCAACGGCGATGCGATCCCCGAGCTCGACTCGATGGGCCGAAGCATCAGCGACGACCACTTCCTGCTGCTGTTCAACGCGTGGATGGAGCCGATCAGCTTCACCCTGCCGGGCAAGGCGTTCGGCAGCAACTGGGCCGTTCGGCTCGACACCCACACCGGTGCGGTCGACCCGAGCGACGCCAAGCCCTGGCGTGCCCGGACCAAGCACTCCATCCAGCCCCACTCGATGGTGGTGCTGTCGACCTCGGTGGTGCCCGACGAGGAGCGGCGGGCATCGCGGACCCGGGCGGCCAAGGTCACCCCGACCATCGCCCGGACGTCCCAGCAGCAGTGATCGCCGGCAGCAGTGATCGACTGACGGAGGTGGCTTCGATGGCACGGCCGAACATCCTGTACCTGCACACCCACGACACCGGACGGTTCGTGTCGCCGTACGGCGCCCCGGTGCCGACGCCGCGCCTGCAGCGGTTCGCGGAGGAGGGTGTGCTCTTCACGAAGGCCTTCTCGGCGGCGCCGACCTGCTCACCGAGCCGCGCCGCGCTGCTCACCGGGCAGGCGCCGCACAGTGCCGGCATGATGGGCCTGGCCCACTGGGGCTTCGGTCTGAGCGAGCCAGGACAGCACCTGGCGCACACCCTGGCCGCTGCCGGCTACCTCACGGCGATGGTCGGCCAGCAGCACGTCACGGATCCGCTCGATCCGGCCGAGCTGGGCTACGCCGAGCTGCTGCCGAGCTCCGGGCCACGGGCCGGGGAGCTGCTGCCCGGAGTGCTCGACTTCCTCGGGCGCGGGCACGATCGACCGTTCTTCTTGTCGGTGGGGCTGTTCGAGACCCACACGATGCCCGACGGTGGCGGCACCTTCGGCTATCCGGGCGACGACGACCGCTACGTCGCACCACCGGCCGGGCTGCCGTCGACGGCGGAGACCAGGTCCGATGTCGCCAGCTTCCGGGCGGCCGCGGCGGTGGCCGACGACGCGTACGGGCAGATCCTGGACGCCATCGACGCGGCGGGTCTGCGGGAGACCACCCTGGTGGTGATCACCACCGACCACGGCGTGGCCCTGCCCGGGATGAAGGGCACGCTGACCGACGCCGGCACCGGGGTGTTGTTGATCATGCGCGGCCCCGGCGGGTTCGAGGGCGGCCGGCTGTGCGAGTCCCTGGTCTCCCACATCGACCTGTTCCCCACCTTCTGCGAGCTGCTGGAGATCGACCGGCCCGATTGGCTGCAGGGCCGCTCCCTCCTCCCGGCGGTGCGGGACGGGAGTGAGGTGAACGAGGTGGTGTTCACGGAGTCGACCTATCACGTGAGCTACCAACCTCAGCGCTGCGTACGCAACCGCCGGTGGTCCTATCTGCGGGACTTCTCCGACTGGCACGCACCCCGGCTCGCGAACGTCGACGACTCCGCCAGCAAGGACCTCTGGGTCGCCGCGGGCTGGGCGGACTCGGTGGTGCCGCCCGAGCGGCTGCACGATCTGGTGCTGGACCCGTTGGAGCGCGTGAACCTGGTCGACGACCCGGCGCACGCGGATGTGCTCGCGGACCTGCGCGCTCGGCTGGCGGAGTGGATGCGGCGAACCGATGACCCGCTGCTGGCCGGGCCGGTGCCGCACCCGCCGGGACATCCGCCGCTCCCCGACGACGCCCTCTCGCCGCGCTGATCCGCGAGGGCAGCCTGCCGGCTCGCCGTCAGCGGCCGGTGGCCACCGGCTGGTGGTCACCGGCTCCGGTGTGATCTCGGCGTCCGGTCCGTCGTGGGACTCGTCGGTGTCCAGCGTCGTCCTCCGCAGCGGAGCGCTCTCCCGCCAGAGCATCTGCAGAGTCAGGTACGTCGTCGAGCCGGGTGCCTGTTCGCCGGTGATCGGCCAGCCGGGCACGAGAGGCCGGGGCGCGATCAATCCGGGTGGGTGGGTCAGGGTCTCGATCGAAAGGGCCCGTTGGCCGGCTCTCTCACCCCGTGACCGCCCGGCGCAGCGATCTTGCGAACGAGCCCGATTGCTGCGGAACCCGTTCCACCGACGCCAGTGAGGAACGCTTCGGTATCGGTCCGCTGCTGACTCTTGACAGATGAACGTTCACATTGTTGACTGCGTAGTCAACGGAGCTGACTGCGTAGTCAACATCGAAGGGGGACACTGCATGGGCGCGGTGCGAGTGGCCTCACGGGGTGTGGTCATGGTCGATGTGGCGAGACGCGCGGGCGTCTCCCAGAAGACCGTGTCCCGCGTGGTCAACAACGCCCCGTACGTCCGTGCAGATGTCCGGGACAAGGTCAATGCGGCCATCGAGGAGCTGGGCTACCGGCCCAACGTGGCGGCTCGAGCGCTGGCCAGGCAGCGGACGCACACCATCGGGATGCTCGTGGTGGGCGCGTCGCTCAGTGGCCCGGCCCGCCGGTTGTTCAGCGTCGACCAGGCGGCCCGCCGGCACGGGTACACGGTCGCTCTGGCCACCGTGCCCGATCTCCAGCCGGCGTCGGTCACCGAGGGCGTGGAGAATCTGCTGAACCGCGGTATCGAAGGTCTCGTGATCGAGGTCCCCAGTCACCTGGCCCAGTTCGACATCGCGCTGCTCGCCGACCTTCCGGTGATCACCAGCGCCGGTCGGATCGCGGGTGTTCCCCGACAGACGGTGGTGGACGTCGACCAGACCACCTCGGCGCGGGAGGCCACGGCGTACCTCCTCGGTCTGGGCCACCGGACCGTCTTCCACATCGCCGGTCCGCGGGACTGGGACGCGGCGGAGAAGCGCCGCCTCGGGTGGCGGAGCGCCCTGTCGGCCGCCGGTGCCCCCGTGCCCCGGGTCCTGTACGGCGACTGGAGCGCGCGGGCCGGCTACGCGCTCGGCCGCAAGCTCGCCGCCCGACCGGACGTGACGGCGATCTTCGTCGCCAACGACCACATGGCCATGGGCGTGCTGCGAGCCCTGGCCGAGGCCGGCCGTCGCGTACCCGGCGACGTCTCGGTGTTCGGCTACGACGACGTCCCCGAGGCGGAGTTCCAGATGGTGCCGCTGAGCACGGTCGCGATCGACGCCGAGGAGGCGGCGGAGCGCATCCTCAGCGAGCTGGTCGCCATGATCGAGGGCGCCGATCCGGCGGCCGAGGCGATCGAGCTGTCCAGCCGGCTGGTGCTGCGTTCGTCGACCGGTCCACCGCCCCCTCGTCGTCCGCTGGCCGGCGATCCCTGACCGCGACCCGTCCGGTCACCCCATCGTTCCCATCACACCCATCTCTCCCCATCAGGAAAGGACAGCGATGTCTTCTCAGTTCGATCGACGCAAGTTCCTCATCGGTACGGCCGGAGCGGCCACGAGTGCCTGGCTTCTGGCCGCTTGCAGCAGCGGTGACTCCGGCACGGGCGGCACCCCACAGGCCTCGGCCTCCGCGATCCCGCAGGCCGACATCGACAAGGCCCTGGACACCGAGACCACCTTGACCTTCTGGACCTGGGTGCCCGACATCAAGAACCAGGTCGACCTCTTCACGAAGGCGTACCCGAAGATCAAGGTCAACATCGTCAACGTCGGCCAGGGGGCTCCGCACTACCAGAAGCTCCGCACGGCGATCCAGGCCGGACAAGGCGGGCCGGACGTCGCCCAGATGGAGTTCCAGTTCATCCCGTCGTTCACGTTGGGTGACGGCTCGCTGCTCGACCTGACGCCGTACGCCCCGGCCGACATCGCCTCCCAGTTCCCCGAGTGGGTGTGGGGCCAGGTCAACGCCAACAACGGCTTCTGGGGCGTCCCGCAGGACACGGGCCCGATGGGTCTGCTCTACCGCGACGACCTGCTCTCCGATGCCGGTGTCGCGCCGCCCAAGACCTGGGACGACTTCGCCGCTGCCGCCGACACGTATCGGACCAAGAACCCCAAGAGCTACCTGGTGAACGTGGCCCCCAGCCAGGCCGGTCAGATCATCGCCTACATGTGGCAGCTCGGTGCTCGCCCCTTCAAGTTCGACGGTCAGCAGTCGGTGACCGTCGACCTGGCCAGCGACCAGGGCAAGCAGGTGGCGAAGTACTGGGGCGACCTGGTCACCTCCGGGGCCGCCTCGATCGACACCGACTTCACCGACCAGTGGTACCAGGGACTGGCCAGCGGCAAGTACGCCTCCTGGCCCGCCGCCGCGTGGGGGCCGGTCTTCCTGCAGGGCACCGCCGGCAAGACCTCCGGGAAGTGGCGGGCCTCGGAGCTGCCCCAGTGGGGCAGCGACGCGCCGGTCTCGGCCAACTGGGGTGGGTCGACCGACTCGGTCCTGAAGTCGAGCAAGAACCCGATCGCCGCCTCGCAGCTGGCCCTGTGGATCAACACCAACAAGGACTCCACGCTGAAGTTCGCCACCGAGCAGTTCCTGTTCCCGGCCACGAACCAGATCCTGGAGGACCCGGCGTTCACCGGTCAGGAGTCGAAGTTCTACGGCGGTCAGAAGGTCAACGAGCTCTTCGCCGGGATCTCGAAGACCGTCAGCACCGACTTCGGCTGGCTGCCGTTCATGGACTACGTGTACACGCAGTTCAACGAGACGATGGGCAAGGCGTTCGCGGACAAGACCGATGCCGTTGCCGGCCTGCAGAAGTGGCAGGACAACTGCGCCAAGTACGCCAAGGACCAGGGCTTCACCGTCGCCTGATCCTGCTGCTCCCGTGCCCGCCCTCGTGCGGCGGGCACGGGTTCGGACACACCCGAGAAAGGTCTGCCATGTCCACCACCGCGACCGGCGGGGAAACCGTGTCGGCAGCCGCCGCAGCAGCTGCCCGGCCACCCCGGCGCAGAGCCACCACCGCCCAGCGGCGCCAGTGGGGTGCCGCCTACGCCCTCACCATCCCGTTCTTCGTGATCTTCATCGCGATGGTCATCATCCCGCTGGCCTACGCCGGCTACCTGTCCCTGTTCAAGAAGCGGCTGATCGGTGGGGTGACGTTCGCGGGCTTCGAGAACTACGCGCGCGCCCTCACCGACCCCAGCTTCTTGTCCGGGGTCGGGCGGATGGTGCTCTTCCTGGTCGTCCAGGTGCCCATCATGTTGATCCTGGCCCTGTTCATCGCCCTGGCGCTGGACAGCGGGCTGATGAAGCTGACCAAGTTCACCCGGATGGCGGTCTACATGCCGTACGCCGTTCCCGGCGTGATCGCCGCGTTGATGTGGGGCTACCTGTACGGACCGGACTTCGGTCCCTTCGCTCAGGTCGCCGGCTGGTTCGGGGCGCCACCGCCGGCCTTCCTCTCCGAAGGAGGAATGTTCTTCTCGATCGTGAACATCGTGAACTGGGAGTTCATCGGCTACAACATGATCATCATGTACGCCGGTTTGCGCTCCATCGCGCCCGAGCTCTACGAGGCCGCGCGGGTCGACGGAGCCAGCGAGGCACGGATCGCGTTGTCCATCAAGATCCCCTCGATCCGTCCAGCGATCGTGCTCACCATCATCTTCTCCATCATCGGGAGCTTCCAGCTGTTCAACGAGCCGCGGCTGATGGGATTCCTGGCACCGACGGTGATCGGCACCGACTGGTCGCCGAACCTCTATGCGTACAACATCGCCTTCGTCAACCAGGACACCAACTACGCCGCCGCCCTCTCCTTCCTGCTCGGCTTCGTGATCGCGGTGCTGTCCTACATCTTCCAGCTGAGCGCCAACCGAAAGGAGCGCAGGTCTCGTGGTTGACACTGTGACGACGACCCAGGTGAGCGACGAGGAGACTCGCTGGCGCAAGCCGGCCAAGCAGCGCACCAGCTGGTTGCTGACCATCATCTGCCTGCTGCTGGCCGCCTACTTCCTCCTCCCGCTGTTCTGGCTGGTGGTGGCCTCGACCAAGTCCAACGACGACCTGTTCAGCAGCTTCGGTCTCTGGTTCGCCGACTTCAACCTGGTCGACAACCTGAAGAACCTGTTCACCGCCCAGGACGGGATCTACCTGCGGTGGATGGCGAACTCCTTCATCTACGCGATCATCAGCGGTGTCGGAGCGGCCTTCCTCGCGACGGCGGCGGGCTACGCGTTCGCGAAGTACAAGTTCCCGGGCAGCAGCGCGATGTTCTCGATCATCCTCGGCTCGATCATGGTGCCGACCACGGCGTTGGCCCTGCCGACCTATCTGCTCTTCGCGCGGGCCGGTCTCACCGACACCTACGCCTCGATCATCATCCCGTCGTTGGTGAGCCCCTTCGGAGTCTTCCTGATGCGGGTCTACGCCGCCGATGCCGTGGACAGCGCCCTGATCGAGTCCGGTCGGGTCGACGGCGTGGGTGAGCTCCGGATCTTCTTCAGCATCGCCTTCCGGCTCCTGATCCCCGGAACCATCACCGTCTTGCTGTTCTCGCTGGTGGCGACCTGGAACAACTACTTCCTGCCGCTGATCATGTTGAACTCAGCCGACAAGTTCCCCTTGACGGTGGGGCTCTCGCTCTGGCAACAGACCGCGGCCGCCGGATCGGGGGCCCAGGCCATGTTCTCCACCGTGATCACCGGTGCGCTCGTCTCGATCCTCCCGATGATCGCCGCCTTCTTGTTCCTGCAGCGCTACTGGCAGTCCGGTCTCGCCACCGGCGGCGTCAAGGCCTGATCCCCGAAAGGACTTCTCTGATGGACACACCACGCACCCAGGTGCTGTTCGGTGCCGCCTACTACCACGAGTACCAACCGAGCCCCCGGCTGAAGACCGACCTGGATCTGATGGTGGACGCCGGCTTCTCCGTCATCCGGGTCGGGGAGTCCGTCTGGACCACCTGGGAGCCGGAAGAGGGTCGTTTCGACCTGGACTGGCTGCAGCCGGTCCTCGACGGTGCACACGAGCGGGGCATCAAGGCCATCCTCGGCACCCCCACGTACGCGGCACCGCCGTGGCTGTCGCGGCGCTACCCCGAGATCGCCGCCGAGACGGCCACCGGCACCCGGATGCCGTGGGGTGGCCGGCAGGAGATCGACTACAGCCATCCGGCCTTCCGATTCCACGCCGAGCGGATCATCCGCAAGATCATCGCCCGGTACGCCGATCACCCCGCGGTGATCGGCTATCAGGTCGACAACGAGCCCGGCATGCTCGTGTTCCACAACCACGGGGTCTTCCAGCGTTTCGTCGACGAGCTCCGTCACACCTACGGCGACGTGGAGACCCTGAACGAGGCGTGGGGACTGGTCTACTGGTCGCACAGGCTCAGCACCTGGGCCGATCTGTGGACCCCGGACGGCAACTTCCAGCCGCAGTACGACCTCGCCTGGCGCCGGTTCCAGGCAAAGCTGACCACCGAGTTCATCGGCTGGCAGGCCGGCATCGTCCGCGAATACGCCCGCCCGGACCAGTTCGTCACCACCTGCATCGCCTACGAGCGACCGGGAGTCGACGACGCCAACCTGACCCGGGCGTTGGACGTGACCGCCGGCAACCCCTACTACGCCATGCAGGACGCACTCGCGGTGCCCTACGCCGACAGCCTGCCACAGGGCTGGACGACCTCGGGTGCGTGGAGTCTGTTCGCCTCCGCGGACCGGATGTTCGCCTCCAAGCAGGCGCCGTTCCTGATCACTGAGACCAACGCCGGCGCCATCGGCGGACCGTCGGTGAACTTCCCCGCCTACGACGGCCAGTGGCGCCAGGCCGCCTGGGCGTTCGTCGCCCGGGGCGCAGAGATGATCGAGTACTGGCACTGGCACACCAACCACTTCGGCACCGAGACGTACTGGATCGGCATCCTTCCCCATGATCAACAACCCGGTCGGGTCTACGGTGAGCTGGCTCGCCTCGGTCGCGACTTCCAGGTGGCCGGGTCGGCGGTCGTCGGCCTGAAGCCGGACGCCCGGGTCGGTCTGCTCTACTCCGCCCGCGCCAAGTGGGGGCTCGCCTTCCAGTCCAGCTTCCCCTCGCCGACCGCCGCCGGCCCGTCCGACGTCGCGAACATGGACCGACGGTCGTACCACACGATCTTCGACGCCTTCTACCGCGGCACGTTCGAGGCTGGTGTCCCGGCCCGGCTACTGCACGACGAGCACCTGCTCGACGCCGACGGCGCCGTGCTGATCGATCCCGCTGAGCTGGCGGCGGAGCTGGCCGTGCTGATCGTGCCGGGGCTGCTGGTCGCCGACAACGCCTTGCTGGACTGGCTGCGGGCCTATGCGGCGGCAGGTGGCCATCTCGTGCTCGGCCCGCGAACCGCGTACGGGGACGAGGAAGGTCGGGCTCGGACCGAGGTCAAGCCGGCGAGGCTCGCCGACGTCGCGGGGGTGCGCTACCAGGAGTTCTCGAACCTGAACGGTCCGCTGTCGCTGGTGGCGCAGTCCGACGGGTTCGCCCTATCGGCCGACGCCGCCGCAACCCGGTGGGTGGACGGGTTGATCGCCGATGGCGGCGAGGTGCTGGTCGGCTACGAGCACCCGCACTTCGGCAAGTTCCCGGCAGTGGTCAGCCAAGAGCACGGCGCAGGCCGGATCACCACGGTCGGAACCGTCCCCGACCCCGCCTTCGGAGCCGACCTCGCGCGCTGGCTCGCACCCGATGCGCGCTGGGCCGGACTGCCGGACTCCGTCACCGTCCACTCGGCGACCAACCGGGACGGACGGCGGATCCACGTGCTGCACAACTGGAGCTGGGATTCCGTGCAGGTCGTCCCGCCACACCCGCTGACCGACCTGCTGAGCGAGGAGTCGCTCGTCGTGGATCGTCTCGACCTCGGTCCCTGGGACGTCCGGGTGCTGGGGGAGCAGGCCTGAGCAGCGGGTGACGTCGGCGGCGAGACACCAGTAGGGTCCCGAGCATGCCCTACTCCGCCGCCGACGACCGCTACGACGTCCAGCCTTACCGCCGCTGCGGGCGCAGCGGGCTCCTGCTCCCCGCCGTGTCGCTGGGGTTCTGGCACAACTTCGGCGACGACAAGCCGATCGAGACGCAGCGAGCGATCATGCGTCGGGCCTTCGACCTCGGGGTCAGCCACTTCGACCTGGCCAACAACTACGGACCGCCGTACGGGTCCGCCGAGAGCAACGTCGGGCGGATCCTGGCGGAGGACTTCTCCGGGTACCGCGACGAGCTGGTGATCTCCACCAAGGCGGGCTGGGACATGTGGCCGGGTCCGTACGGCGACCTGGGATCTCGGAAGTACCTGACCGCCAGCCTGGACCAGTCGCTCCGGCGCCTGGGGGTGGACTACGTCGACATCTTCTACCACCACCGCCCGGACCCCGACACTCCGCTGGAGGAGACGATGGGGGCTCTGGACTCCATCGTCCGGGCCGGCAAGGCGCTCTACGTCGGCGTCTCCTCCTACTCCGGTGAGCACACGGCTCGGGCCGCCTCCATCCTGCGCGATCTCGGGACTCCGCTGGTGATCCACCAGCCGTCGTACTCGATGTTCAACCGCTGGATCGAGACCGACCTGCTGGACGTGCTCGATGCCGAGGGAATCGGCTGCATCGCCTTCACGGCGCTGGCCCAGGGCCTGCTCACCGACCGCTACCTGGACGGGATCCCTGCCGACTCGCGCGCGGCCGCCGGGAAGTCGCTGTCCACGCAGATGATCAACGACGACAACCTCGCGCGGATCCGGGCGCTCAACGAGATCGCGAAGGGGCGCGGCCAGACCCTGGCGCAGCTCGCCCTGGCCTGGGTGCTGCGGAGAGCCACCATGACCTCGACCCTGATCGGCGCGAGCAGCGTCCAGCAGCTGGAGGACAACGTCGCCGCCGCGGCCAAGCTCGACTTCTCCGCTGACGAGCTGGCCGCCATCGACGAGCACGCTGTCGAGTCCGGGGTCGACCTGTGGGCCACTGCGCGACAGGCGACGGCAGAGTGACACAACACTTGTCGTACGTCGCACTACAGGTGTAGTTTGGGCCGGGTGATCGATCGGCGGACCGCCCTGCTCGACGGGGCCATCACGGTTCTCGGGAAGCAGGGTGTCCGGGCCCTCACCCACCGATCGGCGGACGCGGCCGCCGCGGTCCCGATCGGCTCGGCGTCCAACTACTTCCGGACCCGTGAGGCTCTTCTCGATGCGATCGTGATCAGGATCGCCGAGCGAGAGAGCGACAGCTGGAACCGGCTCGCCGGACGCCGGATGAGGACCATCGCCGACCTCGCGCTCGTGCTGGCCGACTTCGCGGTCGACGCCACCACCGCGCACCGGACGCTGGTGCTGGCACGCTACGCGCTGCTGGTCGAGGCGGGTTGCCGTCCGGCGCTGCGGCAGCAGCTGCGCGCCACGGGCGCGGAGCTGAGTGACTGGTTCATGGCGTGCCTGCAGCGGTTGGGCTCGGTCGACGTCGGTCGAGACGCGAACCTGATCATGAACTACTGGACCGGTCTGGTGCTGCACGAGCTGGCGTTGCCGGCGCCCGAGTTCCAGCCCCGTCCCCACCTGACGGAGCTGCTCGCGGCGCTGCTGCCCGGGCCGGGCCCGCAGCCAGGACCCGATCAGGAGACCGGCGATGGACCTCGATGAGCTCTGGACCGAGATCGACGCGCAGCGGATCCGCCTGTGCGACCTGTTGGCCGATCTGGACGCGGCCGATTGGCGGGTCGGCTCGCTGTGCGCCGGCTGGACGGTCCGCGACGTGGCCGCGCATCTGACCCTCCAGCAGGCGGGTCTCCGCGACGTCCTGGGCATGATGCGCGGGAACCCGCGGTCGGCCCTGCGCTTCGACCTGAACGCCATGATCGAGGACTCCGCGCGCCGTCGCTCGACGTGGGGAACGGCGGAGCTCGTCGCGGGGATCCGCGGGACCGTCGGCTCGCGACGTCACAACCTCGGGGTCACACCCCGGGAGACGTTGATCGACATCTGCGTCCACAGCCAGGACATCGCAGTCCCGCTGCACCGGGAGCTGCCGCTGACCGAAACCGCTGCGGTCGCGGTGGCCGACAGGGTGTGGAGCCGGGGCTGGCCGTGGTACCCGGCCAAGCGGCTCCGTGGACTCCGGTTCGTGGCCACCGACGTCGACTGGGCGGTCGGGGAGGGGTCCGAGGTACGCGGTCCGCTCCAGTCGATCGTCCTGCTGCTCACGGGTCGGGAGACCGCCGCCACCCGGGTGGTCGGCTGGCCGGGCGTGCGGTGACGCCCGCCACAACGGCCACGCGGATCTGCTCCGGGGAGGCGGTCGACGGCGAGACAGCGGAGTGATGGGTCGTCGAGCGGTCGCTACCCAGTTGGCGAAGATCCGGCCAACCCATACACTCGTCGGGCATCTCGTCGCGATCACCCGGCTCGGCCGGACCGCGGCGACGTGCGGGGCGTAGCGTAGTGGCTAGCGCGCCTGCTTTGGGAGCAGGAGACCGCAGGTTCGAGTCCTGTCGCCCCGACGCGGTCCACCGGGTTCGATCAGGTACGTTCTGTCCGGCGGGTTCGTCTGCGGGTGTAGCTCAATGGTAGAGCCCCAGCCTTCCAAGCTGGTCATGCGAGTTCGATTCTCGTCACCCGCTCCACGTCCTCACCGGGCCGGTGCGCTCGGTTGCCGAGGGCTTCGCGATTTGGACCCGTTTCCGGCCGACCGTAGGATTGCCCGGGCTCGTCGTGCGAGCCCATTCCGAGCGCGCACGGTCCAAGCGGACCGGGCCCGCCTTCGATCCCATCTCAGGAGTTTCTAGCGTGCCCAGCAGTGTCGACCGGCTGAGCCCCACTCGGGTCAAGCTCACCGTCGAGGTGTCGTTCGACGACCTCAAGCCCAGCCTGGACAAGGCGTACCGCGAGATCGCGAAGTCGGTGAACATCCCCGGCTTCCGCAAGGGCAAGGTTCCGCCGATGGTGATCGACCAGCGGTTCGGCCGGGGCGCCATCATCCAGGAGGCGCTGAACGAGGCCCTGCCGAGGTTCTACGGCGAGGCCGTGGCCGAGAACAGCCTCAACCCGTTGGCCCAGCCCGAGGTCGAGGTGACCAAGCTGGAGGACGGCGACAGCATCGAGTTCACTGCCGAGGTCGACGTGCGACCCGACTTCGACCTGCCGGACTTCTCCACCCTGACCGCCACCGTCGACGCGATCGAGGTCACCGACGAGCAGATCGACGCTCAGCTGACCGGCCTGCGCCAGCGGTTCGGCTCCAAGTCCGTGGTCGAGCGCCCCGCCGCCACCGGTGATCTGGTCACCATCGACCTGGTCGCCACCAAGGACGGGGAGCAGCTGCCCGACGCCACCGCCGATGGTCTCGAGTACGAGATCGGCACGAGCGGGATGCTCGACGGTCTGGACGAGGCCGTCACCGGTCTGTCCGCCGGCGAGTCGGCCGAATTCGCCTCGACGCTGGTCGGTGGTCCGCAGAAGGGTGAGGGCGCTGACATCACCGTCACCGTCACCCAGGTGCAGGAGCAGGAGCTGCCCGAGCTCGACGACGAGTTCGCCCAGACGGCCTCGGAGTTCGACAGCCTGGACGAGCTGCGCGACGACGTCGCTGCGCGGCTGGCGAACACCGGGCGACTCGACCAGGCGGCCAAGGCCCGTGACGCGGTCCTGGAGAACCTGCTCGCCCAGCTCGAGATCGACCTGCCGGAGAACGTGATCGGCACCGAGATCGACGCGCGCAAGACCCAGATCCAGTCCCAGCTCGACTCGGCCAACATCGACCTGGACGAGTACCTGGCCGAGACCGGGGAGGCCGAGGACGCCGAGAGCTTCTGGGCCGGGGTGGAGAAGCGCTCCGCCGACGCCCTGAAGGCCCAGCTGGTGCTCGACAAGACGGCCGAGGAGACCGAGGTGTCGGTCGACCAGAACGACCTCACCCAGCACATCTTCCAGCGCGCCCAGCAGGAAGGGACGGCGCCGCAGCAGATCATCGCCCACATGCAGGAGCACCCGCACCACATCGACGAGTACATGCTCGAGATCCGTCGCGGAAAGGCGCTGGCCGTCATCGTCGAGGCCGCGACCGTGACCGACAGCAACGGTGACGTGGTCGAGCTGGCCCGCATCCAGCCCGACGGCAGTCTCGGCGATCCGGCCGGCGCGACCGAGGTCGAGGGGGCTGTGACCGAGTCCGACGACGACGCGACCGAGTCCTCCGAGATCGACGAGTCCGAGGTCGAGACGAAGGCCTGAGCTCTCGTACGGCGAAAGGCGCGAAGGGCCCGAGGGGAACACCCCTCGGGCCCTTGTCATTGCCGGTCTTGGGCAAATCCTGAGGTTTTCTGGATCTTCTCCCAAGGATGACGCGAGGTTGGCTCGACAGGATGTGTCCTACGCCACGACGGCACGGGTTCGGTGAGGCAGATCAGGGGACGATCGCCCGGACCTCGTCGCGGCGCAAGGCTCAACGAGATCGCAGTTCGGGGGAACGACGCTCGGGGAAAGAGCCACTGACCCGATGGTCAGGACTGGATTCACCGATCCAGCCCTGACCATCGTCTCGTTTCTGCCCGCGCGACTCGACGGGCCTGCCCCACCGACCGGCCCGGAGTGCGCCGACAGCGAACACGGGGGCAAATCTCTCGGCCGACCGTGGGCCGCGGGGTAGGTTCGCTCCCGTGAACGCACACCATCCGAACGGGTCGCTTCCGGGTCTGAGCCCGCGCGCCGCCGGTCGATCGGGCGGCATCGGCCTCGACGACAACGTCTACCAGTCGCTGCTGCAGAACCGGATCATCTTCCTCGGGTCCGAGGTCCGCGACGAGAACGCCAACGCCATCTGTGCGCAGATGCTGTTGCTGAACGCCGAGGAGCCGGACAAGGACATCTACCTCTACATCAACTCCCCGGGTGGCTCGGTCGACTCCGGCATGGCGATCTACGACACCATGAACTGGATCTCCAACGACGTCGCGACGGTGGCCATGGGCCTGGCGGCCTCGATGGGCCAGTTCCTGCTCTGTGCCGGGACGAAGGGCAAGCGGTACGCCCTGCCGAACAGCCGGATCATGATGCACCAGCCCTCCGGCGGTCTCGGTGGCACGGCCAGCGACATCCGGATCCAGGCCGAGCAGTCGCTGCACATCAAGGCCACCATGCAGCGGCTGATCGCCGAGCACACCGGCCAGACGTTGGACCAGATCGAGTCCGACTCCGACCGCGACCGCTGGTTCACCGCCGAGCAGGCCAAGGACTACGGGCTCATCGACCACGTGTTCACGGCTGCGGCGCAGATCCGTTCCGACGAAGCGCCGAACCAGTAAAGGGATCTGACCACATGAGCACCTTCGACGACCCGCGGTTCGCGCCGATCCTGCAGGACCGCCAGTTCGCCCCGACCATGGACTACTACATCCCGCAGTGGGAAGAGCGCACCTCGTACGGCATGCGCCGGATCGATCCGTACACGAAGCTGTTCGAGGACCGGATCATCTTCCTCGGGACCCCCATCAGCGACGAGATCGCCAACGCCGTGATGGCCCAGCTGCTGTGTCTGCAGCAGATGGACTCCGACCGGGACATCGAGATCTACATCAACTCCCCGGGCGGCTCGTTCACCGCGCTGACCGCGATCTACGACACCATGCGCTACATCAAGCCGGACGTTCGCACGGTCTGCCTCGGACAGGCCGCTTCGGCGGCGGCGGTGATCCTGGCCGCCGGCACGAAGGGCAAGCGTCTCGCCCTGCCGAACAGCCGGATCCTGATCCACCAGCCGGCGACCGAGGGCGGCTACGGCCAGTCCTCCGACATCGAGATCCAGGCTCGGGAGATCCTCCGGATCCGGTCGCTGATGGAGGACATGCTGGCTACCGACACCGGCAAGAGCACCGAGGAGGTCAGCCGCGACATCGAGCGCGACAAGTACCTCACCGCCGAGCAGGCCAAGGAGTACGGGATCATCGACGGGGTCTTGACCTCCCTCAAGGCCGTTCCCGCCTGATCCACACCGCCCGACCTCCACTCGCGTGGCGGTCGGGCACTCGGCACTCCGCCCACCTGGGTCCTCGCTGATGGGGGTGCCGGCCGTTATCGTGATGGTTCGAGCAAGGAAGCCGGACCGGAGGAAGAGGAGGCGGAGCGTGGCCCGAATCGGAGAGAGCGGCGATCTGCTCAAGTGCTCGTTCTGCGGGAAGAGCCAGAAGCAGGTCAAGAAGCTCATCGCCGGACCTGGCGTCTACATCTGCGACGAGTGCATCGATCTCTGCAACGAGATCATCGAGGAGGAGTTCTCCGAGGGCACCGAGGTCGGTCTGCTCGAGGACCTCCCCAAGCCGCAGGCGATCCGGCAGTTCCTCGACACGTACGTCATCGGCCAGACCGGCGCCAAGAAGGCCCTCGCCGTCGCGGTCTACAACCACTACAAGCGGGTGCAGGCCCAGGCCGCGAACCCGTCACGTCGGTCCGAGGACGACGGCGTCGAGCTCAGCAAGTCCAACATCCTGCTGATCGGGCCGACCGGCTGCGGCAAGACCTATCTCGCGCAGACGCTGGCCAAGATGCTCAACGTCCCGTTCGCCATCGCGGACGCGACCGCGCTGACCGAGGCCGGCTACGTCGGCGAGGACGTCGAGAACATCCTGCTCAAGCTCATCCAGGCCGCTGACTTCGACGTGAAGAAGGCCGAGACCGGCATCATCTACATCGACGAGGTCGACAAGATCGCCCGCAAGAGCGAGAACCCGTCGATCACCCGCGACGTCTCGGGTGAAGGTGTGCAGCAGGCGTTGCTGAAGATCCTGGAAGGCACCTCCGCATCGGTGCCGCCGCAGGGCGGACGCAAGCACCCGCACCAGGACTTCATCCAGATCGACACCACCAACGTGCTGTTCATCGTCGGTGGTGCCTTCGCTGGGCTCGACCACATCATCTCGTCCCGGGTCGGCAAGCGTCCGCTCGGTTTCAACAACGACCTCGAGAGCCGCAAGGACCCCTCCGACGACCCGTTCCACGACGTCCGGCCGGAGGACTTGGTCAAGTTCGGTCTGATCCCGGAGTTCATCGGGCGACTGCCGATGATCGCGTCGGTTCGGCCGTTGGACCGGGACGCCCTGATCCGGATTCTGATCGAGCCACGGAACGCGCTGATCAAGCAGTTCAAGAAGCTGTTCGACCTGGACGGTGTCGATCTGGAGTTCACCCCGGACGCCATCGAGGCGATCGCGGATCTGGCTCTGCTGCGGGGGACGGGTGCTCGCGGACTGCGGGCGATCCTCGAAGAGGTCCTGCTCAACATCATGTACGACGTGCCCAGTCGCGATGACGTCGCGCAGGTGATCATCAACGCCGACGTGGTGAAGGAGTCGGTGCTGCCGACCCTGGTGCCCCGGGACAAGTTCGCCAAGCGGGAGCGCCGCGAGAAGTCGGCCTAGTGCGGTCGGCCGCGGTTCGTCGATGGTGACGGCCCCGCTCGAGCATCGAGAGGAGCCCTGCTGAGGTGTCGGAGACGGACCAGCGCGCCGAGGACCCACCGCGGGACATCGGCGGCACCACCACCGAGGACGTGACCGTCGACCGGTCGGGTTTCTTCCCGTGGGCCCGCGAGCGCGGGCAGACGGCGACCCATCGCGTCGGGGGAGCCCTGGCGGGCGTCGCCGACAACGCCGTGTCGTCGGCCGCCGTCCTGGTCGCGGCGACCCTGCTGGCGATCATCTGGGTGAACTCGCCGATCGGCGGCACCTACGACGAGTTCTGGCACATCGAGGCCGGGGTGCTGGTCGGACCGTACGATCTGGTCCTCGACCTGAAGCACTGGGTCAACGACGGACTGATGGCCCTGTTCTTCTTCGCCGTCGGTCTGGAGGTCAAGCGGGAGCTCACCATCGGCGAGCTGACCGACCGCCGCCGGGCCGCGGTCCCGATCGTCGCCGCAGTCGCCGGTCTGGCCGTGCCCGCGGTCATCTTCCTGGCGTTCAACGCGGGTACGGTCGCCGCCCACGCCTGGGGCGTGGTGGTGTCCACCGACACCGCGTTCGTGCTGGCGCTGCTGGCCCTGGTCGGGCCCAAGCCCGGCACCCGACTCCGGTTGTTCCTGGTCACCCTCGCGGTGGCCGACGACATCGGTGCCCTGACCATCATCGCGCTCTTCTACACCGAGTCGCTGTCATGGGGCTGGCTGGGACTCGGCCTGCTGGGTCTGGCCCTGATCGGCTTGCTGCGGTGGCTGAAGGTCCGGCGGGACAGCGTCTACCTCGCCGCCGGGGTGCTGACCTGGATAGCCGTCTACCAGTCGGGGGTGCACGCGACCCTCGCGGGCGTGGCGATCGCGCTGATCCTGCCGGTCTACCCGCCGAAGCGCGAGGCGGTCGAGCAGGTCGAGGTGGTCACCCGGGCGTTCCGGCAGAGCCCGAGCGCGGAGTCGGAGCGGCTGGCCCGGCGCCAGATCAGCGGCTCGGTGGCGATGAACGAGCGCCTGCAGGTGCTGCTGCGCCCCGTCATCGCCCTGATCGTGCTACCCCTCTTCGCGTTGGCCAACGCCGGGGTCTCCCTGTCCGCGGACTCGCTCGCGGCGGCGGCGACCTCCCGACTCACCTGGGGAGTCGTCGCCGGTCTGGTGCTCGGCAAGCTCGTCGGAGTCCTGCTCGGCGCTGCCCTGGCGGCCCGGACGCCCTGGGCCGAGCTGCCACCGGGACTCACCCACAAGCAGCTGGGCGGTGGGGCGGCGCTCGCCGGCATCGGCTTCACCATCTCCCTGTTCATCGTCGACCTGGCGCTGGACGACCCGGCGCTGCAGGATCAGGCGAGAGTGGGGGTGTTCGCGGCCTCGTTGATCGCCGCCAGCCTCGGCGCGCTGATCTTCTACCTCGGTCGGGCCGACGCCGCTCTCAGCGGGCCACCCGTGCAGCTGCTGCGACCGGTCGACCCCGAGCGCGACCACATCCGGGGCCGGGTCGATGCGCCGTTGACGCTGGTGGAGTACGGCGACTTCGAGTGCCCGTTCTGCTCCAAGGCGACCGGCTCGATCGCCGAGCTCCGGACACGGCTGGGTGATGACCTGTGCTACGTCTTCCGGCACCTGCCGTTGGAGCACGTGCACCCGCACGCTCGGGCCGCAGCGCTCGCCAGCGAGGCCGCGGCCGCCCAGGACCGCTTCTGGGAGATGGCCGGTGAGCTGTTCGGGCACCAGGACGCGCTCGAGCCGGAGGACCTGCGGTCCTACGCGACCGCCGTCGGGCTGGACGTGGAACGGTTCGAGGAGGATCTGCGGACGAGGCGCCACGAGAACCGGGTCGACGACGATGCCATCGACGCCGAGGCCTCCGAGGTGCACGGCACGCCCACCTTCTACGTCAACGGGCGGCGGCACCAGGGGTCGTACGACGCTGTGACGCTGGCGGCGGCACTCGAGGCGACCCGGTCGGACCGTGTGACGACCTGATCCGGCCCGGATCGCCGCCGAGGGTGAGACGGCACGCCCGCTTCCCGCTCGCTTTCGCTCGGCCCGATCAGCGTCGGCGGACCGGGGACTCAGGCGCCCCGCAGCCCGATCGGGTTGCCGTCGGCGTCGGCGACCACGCAGATGCGGGAACCCGGACCGACTTGCCGTACAGCGTCCCGCTCGGTGGCGCCGGCGGCGAGCAGTGTGTCGCGGACCGCCTCGAGATCCTCCACATCCGCGTACGCGACCGGTCCGCCGGACACGTCGCCCGGGGCGAGCGCGACCTCGAACCCGCCGACGTTGTAGCCGACGTAGTACGGGGTGTCGGTGTGGGGGTCGCCGAGCAGGGTGGTGTAGACCGCCTTGGCGGCGTCGAGATCGGACACCGGGATGACCAGGCTCTGGATCGTGGGCATGATTCGCTCCGTTCGGTTGGACGGCGGTCACATCGCGGACCGCGGGTTCGTCAATGGGTTGACGTACCGATCGAGGAGAATGTGACAGCCATGGACGACACGGTGTCAAGCGACGACCTGACGGCGATCTTCGAGGGACAACGCACCCACTTGCGGGCGGTGGCCTACCGGCTGCTGGGTTCGGTGCACGAGGCCGATGACGCCGTCCAGGAGACCTGGCTGCGCCTCCAGCGCAGCGACGTCGCCGACGTCGACAACCTGCCGGCCTGGCTCACGACCGTGGTGTCGCGGATCTGTCTCGACCAGCTACGGTCGCGCGCCTCCCGGCGGGAGGACCTGGGGGCCGACCTCGCGGCGCCGGGCTTCAACCCGCTGCGCGACGAGCAGGTCCTGGATCCGGCGGTCGAGGTCGAGCGAGCCGACGCCGTCGGCCGCGCTCTGCTCGTCGTCCTCGACACCCTCGCTCCTGCCGAGCGGCTGGCCTTCTGTCTGCACGACCTGTTCGGGCTGTCCTTCGAGGAGATCGCGGCCACCCTCGGCCGCAGCAGCACGGCCTGTCGACAGCTGGCCAGTCGGGCCCGGCGCCGGGTGCGTGGTCAGGATGCGGCCGTGGAGGTGGATCGGGCCCGGCACCACGCGGTCGTCCAAGCCTTCCTGGACGCCTCCCGCAACGGCAGGTTCGATCGGCTGGTGGCGCTGTTGCACCCCGACGCAGAGGTGGCCGCCGACGCCGCGGCCGTCGCCATGGGATCGCCGCCGCTGCTCCGCGGAGCCGACGAGGTGGCGCAGTTCTACAACGGCCGCGCCCGGGCCGCTCGCCTCACCGAGCTCGACGGTTACGCCGCGGCCCAGTGGTCGCTGCGGGGCGAGGTCAAGGCCGTCTTCGCGTTCACCGTGGAAGACGGGCTGATCCGGGAGATCGAGCTGCTGGCCGGCGAGCTGGACCGGCTCGATCTGGGTGCCGGCACAGTCCCGCACCAGCGGGACTAGAGCCGTCGGTTGGCCAGCACCGGGATGGACTTCCGTACGGTGTCCACCTCGCTCGGGTCGATGTCGACCACCAGCAGTCCCGGCTCGGCGCCCAGCGATGCGACCACCTCGCCGGCGGGGGAGACCACGAGTGAGTGGCCGACCCCGGTGGGTGCGCTGCCTCGCGTCGACACCCCGATGGTCGCCGGGTCAGCCTGGTCGACGGCGGCGATGAAGCAGGTGCTGTCCAGGGCGCGCGCTCGGGTCAGCACCTCCCACTGCTCGATCTTGGTCGGCCCCGCCCCCCAGGACGCCGGTACGCAGATCACCTGGGCACCGCGGTCCGCGAGCGTGGTGAACAGGGCCGGGAACCGGACGTCGTAGCAGATCGCGAAGCCCACCGCGATGCCGCTGACCTCGGTAACCAGCAGCTCCGTGCCCGGCGCCACGGTGTCGGACTCGGCGAAACCGTACGCGTCGTACAGGTGGATCTTGTCGTAGCCGGCATCCACGCCGGGGCCGACGACCCGCAGGGTGTTGCGGACCCGGCCGTCATCGGCGGGGGTGAACATGCCGGCGGCGATCACCAGCCCGTGGCTGGCGGCGATGTCGGCGAGCCGCGTCGCCCAGGGACCGTCGGCCGGTTCGGCGATCTCACCCAGGGGGAGGCCGAAGCACCGCATCGTGGCCTCGGGACAGAGCAGCAGATCCGCGCGCCGGTCCGCGGCATCGTGGGCCGCCTCGGCCACCAGGTCGAGATTGGCGGCCGGGTCGGCTCCGGCCACCAGCTGGGCCAAGGCGATCCGCATGGTCAGTGCGCGTGGTGGTGCTCGGCTTTGTCGGCCTTGGCCAGTGCCTTCTCCACCTCGGTCCCCCAGCGCTCCTCGAAGATCGCCACGATGCCGGAGCTACCCGGGGGCAGCGTGTTCTCCACGTCGGAACGGATGTCGTGCTTGGTGACCTGGTCCACGACGACCCCGGCGCCGGCTCCGATACCGGCGCCGACCACCGCCGAGGCGAGCAACGCCGGCGGGAAGATCAGGCCGACGATGGCCCCGCCGACCGCGCCCACGGCCGCTCCGATACCGGCTTCGTGGGCGTTGTCCTTGACGTGGATCTTGCCGTCGGCGTCGCGGCTGACCAGGATCAGGGCCTCCAAGGTCACGACCTTGTCCTTGGCCAGCTGCTTGATCTGGTCCCAGTCCGCTTCGGCCGCGGCCGAATCTCTGTAGGCCGCGATGTACAGGTCGAGTGGTGCGTCGACCGAGCTCATGCGCTCAACTCCTCGTTGATTTCCGGCGGTCCTCGAGGGCTTCGAGAACCTCGACCGTCATCATGCCCCGACGCGGGCACGGGCAGAGAACGGGGTGCGAGGCCTCAGGCGGTCGGGACCAGCTCCACGTCGATCGTCAGCGGGACGTCGGCCGCCGACCACTGGATCTCCCCGGTCAG
This sequence comes from uncultured Actinomycetota bacterium, assembly GCA_963696135.1. GTDB lineage: Bacteria > Actinomycetota > Actinomycetes > Propionibacteriales > Propionibacteriaceae > Microlunatus. The sequence goes on along the minus strand of CAVOJH010000019.1, from coordinate 202,726 downwards.
CCGGCCCACGGCCCGCAGGTCGGCCTCGATCTCCTTGAGCCGGTCGAGCACGTCGGCCGCCCCGGTGAGCTCGGCGCGGGACACCTCGGTCCGCATCGACACCTTGGCCTGCGACTTCGCGCCGCGCACGGCCGCCAGCGCCGTGGCCAGGTCGTCCAGCAGCAGGGCGTCGCCGTCGACGGTCACCTCGGCCGCGGTCGGCCAGGCGGCGGTGTGGATCGAGCCCTCCTGCCACCACGACCACACCTCCTCGGTCACGTACGGCATGATCGGCGCGAGCAGCCGCAGCACGGTCTTCAGCGCGATGGCCAGGGCGGCCTGCGCCGAGGTGGCCCCGTCTCCGGAGCCGTACGCCCGCTCCTTCACCGTCTCCAGGTAGTCGTCGCAGAAGGCCCAGAAGAACCTCTCGGTCCCGTCGAGGGCACCGGTGTAGTCGTACGCGTCGAACGCCGCGGTGGCTTCGAAGACGACCCGCTCCAGACCGGCCAGCAGCGCCCGGTCCAGCGGCTCGGTCACCTGCTGGAGAGTGGCCGAGGTCGCGTCGCCGGGGAAGCCGAGCACGAACTTGGAGGCGTTCAGCACCTTCATCGCCAGCCGGCGCCCGACCTTCATCTCCTTCTCGTCGAACGGGGAGTCCATCCCGGGCCGGGCCTTGGCCGCCCGCCAGCGCACCGCGTCGGAGCCGTACCGCTCGAGCACGTCGGTCGGCACCACCACGTTGCCCTTGGACTTGCTCATCTTCTTGCGGTCCGGATCCATCACGAAACCGCTGATCATGGAACGGGCCCACGGCAGCGAGTGGTTCTCGAAGTGAGCCCGCACCACGCGAGAGAACAGCCAGGTGCGGATGATCTCGTGCGCGTGCGTGTTCAGGTCCATCGGGAAGGTCAGCGCGAAGAGCTCCTCGTCCCGCTCCCAGCCGCAGACGATCTGCGGGCTGAGCGACGACGTCGCCCAGGTGTCCATCACGTCGGGGTCGGCCATGAAACCGCCGGGCACCCCGCGCTGGTCCTCGGCGTAGCCCGCGGGCGCAGCGGAGCTCGGGTCCATCGGGAGCTCGGCCTCGGTCGGGGTGAGGGGAGTCGCGTAGACCGGCTCGCCCTCGGCGTCCAGCGGGTACCAGACCGGGAAGGGCACGCCGAAGAAACGCTGTCGCGAGATGAGCCAGTCGCCGTTCAGGCCTCCCACCCAGTTGTCGTAGCGGTACTTCATGTGCTCCGGCACCCAGGCCAGCTCGTCGCCGCGGGCGAGCATCTGGGCCTTGATGTCGGCGTCCCGACCGCCGTTGCGGATGTACCACTGGCGGGTGGAGACGATCTCCAGCGGCTTGTCGCCCTTCTCGTAGAAGTTCGCCTTGCGCTGAGTGGGCGTCGGGTCGGCGAGCAGGTCCCCGGACTCGCGGAGCCAGCTCACCATCAGCTCACGGGCGCTGAAGGTGGTCTTGCCGGCCAGCTCCTGCCACCGGGCGTCGTCGGCGATCCAGGCGGGCCGGTCGCGCAGGATGCGGCCGTCCCGGCCGATGACCACCCGGGCCGGCAGCTGCAGCTCCCGCCACCAGGTCACGTCGGTCAGGTCGCCGAAGGTGCAGCACATCACCAGACCCGAGCCCTTGTCGGGCTCGGCCAGCTCGTGGGTGACCACCGGGATCTCGACCCCGAACACCGGGCTGGTCACCGTCGTGCCCACCAGGTCGGCGTACCGCTCGTCGTCGGGATGGGCGATCAGCGCCACGCAGGCGGCGATCAGCTCCGGCCGAGTGGTCTCGATGATCGCCTGGGTGCCGTCTGGAGTGTGGAAGGCCACCTTGTGGTAGGCGCCGGGGTAGTCCCGGGCCTCCAGCTCCGCCTGGGCCACCGCGGTCTGGAACGTCACGTCCCACATGGTCGGGGCTTCGGACAGGTACGCCTCGTCGCGCGCCAGGTTGCGCAGGAAGGCCAGCTGGGACACCCGCACCGAGTCGTCGGAGATGGTGGTGTAGAGCCCGTCCCAGTTGACCGACAGCCCCACCCGCCGCCACAGGTCCTCGAAGGTGGTCTCGTCGATGTGCGTGAGCTCGTGGCACAGCTCCACGAAGTTGCGGCGGCTGATGCCCACCTGACGCTTCGGGTCCGGCTTGGCCGGGGGGAGGAAGTCGGCGTCGTACGGCACGGTCGGGTCGCAGCGCACCCCGTAGTAGTTCTGCACCCGGCGCTCGGTCGGCAGCCCGTTGTCGTCCCAGCCGATCGGGTAGAACACGTGCTGGCCGCGCATCCGCTGGTAGCGGGCGATCAGGTCGGTGTGAGTGTAGGAGAACACGTGTCCCACGTGCAGCGACCCGGACACCGTCGGTGGCGGGGTGTCGATGCTGAACACCTTTCCGCGGTTCTGGGCCGGATCGCCCTGCGGCCGCACGAATGCGTACGTGTCGTCGGCCTTCCAGCTGGCCGACCACTTGTCCTCCAGACCCTCCAGGGCCGGCTTGTCCGGTACGACGCGCGCACCGGTGGTGGGCGCGTCGACACTCGGGGCAGCAGGCGTGGCAGGCATGGGGGAGATTCTAGGGAGCCTCGGAAGGTGCCCGCGAACCCGTTTCACGCCGCCCCACTCCCACCAGGCATTTTGTGCCGTCAGCATCACCATCTCGTGCTCGCGGCACAAAAGTTGCTCAGTCGGGGAGGGCGGGCTTTCCCGTACGGGTTCGCGGTGGTGTCCTGGTGGTCTGAGCTCTCGATGACGAGGAGGTCGCCGGTGTTCGAGGAAGCGCAGCTGTACTCACCGGTGTCGCACCATGACGACGGCACGGTCGAGGTGCACCTGGGCCAGGACCATCCGGGGTTCCACGACGCCGAGTACCGCGCCCGCCGCAACGCCATCGCAGCCCGGGCCGTGGCCTGGCAGGTGGGCCAGCCGCTGCCCCGGATCGACTACACCGACGGCGAGACCGCGATCTGGCGGCAGGTCAGCGCCGAGCTGGCCGACAAGCACCGCCGGCGGGCCCATCCCGAGTACCTCGCGGCGAAGGACCGACTCGGTCTCCCCGCCGACCGGATCCCGCAGCTGGACGAGGTGTCGGCGACCTTGCAGTCGCTCACCGGCTTCCGGTACGTCGCCGCCCCTGGTCTGGTCGAGCTGCGCGAGTTCTACTCCTCCCTCGGCGACCGGGTCTTCCACTCCACCCAGTACGTCCGGCACCCCTCACAGCCGCTCTACACCCCCGAACCCGACGTGATCCACGAGGTCCTGGGCCACGGAAACCAGCTCGCGAGTCCTCGTTTCGCCGCAGTGACCCGGGCCGCGGGAGCGGCCGTCGCCCGGGCCGAGCGGGACGAGACCGTCCAGGTGATCGCGGACATCTTCTGGTTCACCATGGAGTTCGGCGTGATGTACGACGGGGACGAGCTCAAGGCGTACGGCGCCGGCATCTGCTCCAGCTACGGCGAGATCGACGAGTTCGCGGAGATGGAGATCCGGCCGCTCGAGCTGACCGCGATGGCCACCCAGAACTACGACATCACGACCTACCAACCCGTCCTGTTCGCTGCGCAGTCGGTGGACCACCTCGAGGACGTGGTCGGCGGCTTCTTCGATCACTGCGACGACGACGCTCCGGAGCGGATCGGGGCCGTCGCCGCAGCCTCGACGAGCTCGTGACCCGCACAGCTGCCGCAGTGGGTGGATCTGATGCGACCTCGCACTGAGAGTCACCCAGTCCGACCGGATGGCCCCGCGCCCTAGACTCGAAGGGCTATGTCGCACACTCCCACCCTGCCCGAGGACGCCTCGCACGCCGAGATCGCCGCCGCCCTGACCAACCGCTGGCCCGAGCATCGGGTCGCGCCCAGCCTGGGCCGGATCGCCGCCCTGACCGAGCTCCTCGGCGACCCCCAGCGGGCGTACCCGGTGATCCACGTCACCGGTACCAACGGCAAGGGCAGCACCGCCGCCATGATCGAGGCTCTGCTGCGGGCCAACGGGTTGCGCACCGGCCGGTTCTCCAGCCCGCACGTCACCTCCGTGACCGAGCGGATCGCCATCAACGGCCAGCCCCTGTCCGAGAGCCGGTTCGACGACGTCTACCGCGAGATCGCCCCCTACATCGACCTGGTGGACGCCCAGCAGATCGACGGCGTGGCCATGACCTTCTTCGAGATCATCACCGCGATGGCGTACGCGGCCTTCGCCGACGCCCCGGTCGACGTCGCGGTGATCGAGGTCGGGCTCGGGGGGACCTGGGATGCGACCAACGTGGCCGACGGGGACGTCGCCGTGGTCACCCCGATCGACCTCGATCACACCCACCTGCTCGGCTCGACCGTTGCCGAGATCGCGACCGAGAAGGCCGGCATCATCAAGCCGGGAGCGCTGGCCGTCCTCGCCGGGCAGTCGGCGGACGCCGCGCACGTCCTGCTGGAGCGCAGCGCCGAGGTCGGTGCCCTGGTGCAGCGCGAAGGGATCGAGTTCGGCGTCCTGGACCGGGTCCCGGCCGTGGGCGGCCAGCTGTTGCGGCTGATGTCCGCCGAGGGCTCGATCGACGAGATCTTCCTGCCGCTGTACGGAGCGCACCAGGCGGCGAACGCCGCGCAGGCACTCGCGGCGGCCGAGGCGTTCCTGGGCATGAAGGCCCTGAACCCGGACGTGGTGCGCGAGGGCTTCGCGACCGTCGAGATGCCCGGTCGGATGGAGGTCGTCCGCCGCTCACCGACGGTGGTGCTGGACGCCGCGCACAACCCGCACGGGGCTCGCGCGGCCGCCGCCACCATCACCGAGGCGTTCGCCTTCACCCCGTTGGTCGGCGTGCTCGCCGCCATGGGGGACAAGGACGTCCGCGGGATGCTCGAGACCTGGGCCGAGGTGATGCAGCAGGTGGTCGTCACACAGGTGGCCTCGACGAGCCGCGGGATGCCGGCCGACGAGCTGGGCGAGCTGGCGGCGGGAGTGTTCGGTGCCGAGCGGGTCACCGTCGCCCCCCGTCTGGACGACGCCATCGAGACCGCGGTGAACCTGGCCGAGGCCGACGACATGGGCGGGTCCGGCGTGCTGGTGACCGGTTCGGTGGTGCTGGTCGGTGAGGCGCGGACGCTGTTGGTGAAGCAGCAGCTGGCCGAGGACGCAGCGGCGGACCAGAACGTGGCCGATCTCGACGACGACTGGACCGCCGAGGACGCCGAGGACGCCGACGACCTCGACGCCGACGACGTCGACGCCTCTGAGCCGGCCGAGGTGGGGCTGGTCGGTCCCGATCTGGTCGACGCCGATCTGACGGGGGTCGCGGTGGTGGGCGAGTCGTTCACGCCCGACGTCGACGAGGACGATCCGTTTGCCGACGACGATCCGTTCGCCGACGACCCGGTCGACCAGGGCCGGTACGACGAGTGGGACGCCGACGACGGCGGCACCGGACCGGGAGCCGGCGGACAGGACGGCCGGTGAGGTACGCGCTGCCCGCCGGCAACCCGATGCGGGTGGTGCTGCTCTCCGTGCTGATCTTCGAGGTGATCGTGTTCGGGCTGGCCGTGCCCGTGATGATCCTGGTGTCGGGCGTGGCGCCGGCGGCTGCTGCGCTCGGCGGCGGCGGGGCGGCCCTGCTGGCCCTGGTCGCGGCGGGCCTGCTGCGCAAGCCGATCGGGTACCTGGTCGGTTGGGTCACCCAACCGATCGGCATCCTCCTCGGCCTGTTGACCCCCGCGATGTGGGTGGTCGGCGCGATGTTCGCCGGCCTGTGGGTGCTGTCTTTCGTGCTGGGCCGACGCCTCGACACCCAGGGCGCGGCTCCAGCGAGCTGACCGAGAGCCGACCGCGTCAATCTCTCCCCGACCGGGAGCACTCGGCTGCGACACGCCGCAGAATCCGGTGGTCGGGGTCAGCTCGACGCAGTGACCGCGGCGGCCTCAGCTCGCCGGGGTGGCTCCCGCCAACAGCGCGGCGGCCGGCTCGGCGTCGATGCCCTCGGTCAGGTCGAAGGCCGACCCGCGCTCACCGCCGGCTTCCAGTGTCGGGTTCTCGGCGAGCTCGGCGACCCCGTCGGCCGACACGCCGGCCGCCGTCAGCCGGGCGGTGAACGAGTAGTCATCGACCGTGCCGCCGAAGAACCGGGCCAGCTCCACCAGACCCTCCAACGGACCGGCCGACATGTGCACGCCGTTGAAGTTCGAGGACACGGTCGCCAGTCCGAATCCGTCGGGATCTGCGAACAAGGTGCCCCGGATCGAGCCCCCGTCCGCCTTGGCCGGGTCGGTGGTGCCGATCAGGTCGTTGCGCAACGAGTCCCAGGCGGTGTCGCTGCTGCAGTGCAGGAACGCGCACACGGTGTCGTCGGCGGTGAAGAAGCTGAGCTGCCGAGGATGGAAGCCGTTCAAGATGATGACCGCTTGACCGTCCACCGTCACCACCCCGGCGTAGGTACCCGGACCGAGTCGGCCGACCGAGAGGTTGGCGAACAGCACGCCGAGGGAGTACGGGCCGAAGCCGGGGTAGTCGGTCAGGAACTGGTGTCCCCCCAGCACGAGCGCGCCCGCGTCGAGCTCGTCGGCGTACTGCTCGACGAGGGCCTGCTCGGCGGCTTCGGTGAGGGCGGAACGGCCCAGCCGGGAGATCTTGTTGATGACGCCGTAGTGCTCGGCCATCACCCCCGTGCTCTCGAGCTCCGCTCCGGTGAGGATCCGGGTGCGGTGCACCGTCACGCCGTACGAGCCGAGCGCTGAGGAGAACAGGTCCCACACCTTGTCGGTGTCCTCGGCCGACAGCCGGCCGAGCTCCGGCTTGCTGAAGATGACGAACTCGTTTCCGGCGGCCGCCTCGCTCGTGCCGGAGAAACGCTGGTCGACGGCCTCGCGGACCTGATCTGCACTCATGCGGTCAGCCTGCCCGTCGATCGTGGTCGGGAGCAACCCGGGTGCCGAGGCAACGGGTGGAGACGGCCCTAGCAGGGTTCAGCCGAGCCGGGCCCGCCGTCCACGCCGACCACCACGTTGGCCGCCTCCGATAGGGTCATACCCTCACCACGGAGCCCCCCGCCCGCCCACCCCGACGACGAGAGGCCGACGTGACGATCCTCATCGCCGTGCACTTCGCGGTGGCGTGTCTCGCGCCGCTGCTGGTGCGAGTGCTGCGTGCGCGGGCGTTCTTCGTGCTCGCGGCGGTGCCGGCGGTGGCGTTCGGCTGGCTCGTCGCGCAGGCCCCGATCATCGTCCCCGGTGGCTCGCTGACCCAGAGCACCCCCTGGATCCCGACCCTCGGGGTCGACCTGGCCTACCGGATCGGCACCCTGCAGTGGGTGCTCGCGCTGCTGGTCACCGGCGTCGGCGCCCTGGTGCTGTTCTACTGCCGCTGGTACTTCAGCGGAGCCGACATCCCGGCCCGGACCGGGGGCCTGCTGGTGGCTTTCGCCGGGGCGATGCTCGGTCTGGTCACCGCCGACGACCTGATCCTGCTCTACGTGTTCTGGGAGCTGACCACCGTCTTCTCCTACTTGCTGGTCGGTCACAACCCGACCCGGGGAGCGAACCGGCGGGCCGCGCTGACCGCGCTGATGGTGACCACCTTCGGTGGCCTGGCCATGCTCGTCGGCATCGTGATGATCGGCGTCACCGCCGGCACGTTCTCGGTGTCGGCGGTGATGGCCGAACCCGCCCTGCTCGGCTCCGGGACGGTGGCGGTGGTGGCGATCCTGCTGCTGCTGGTCGGGGCGCTGACCAAGTCCGCTCAGGTCCCGTTCCACTTCTGGCTACCCGGGGCGATGGCCGCGCCGACGCCGGTCAGCGCCTACCTGCACGCCGCGGCGATGGTGAAGGCCGGCGTCTACCTGGTCGCCCTGCTCGCCCCCGTCTTCGCCGATCTGCCCGGCTGGCGACCGGTGGTGCTCACCCTCGGCGCGGTGACGATGATCATCGGCGCCTGGCGGGCGCTGCGGCAGTACGACATCAAGCTGCTGCTCGCGTACGGGACGGTCAGCCAGCTCGGCTTCCTGATGGCCATGTGCGGCCTGGGAACCCGCTCCGCGATGATGGCCGGCGTCGCCATGATCATCTCCCACGCCCTGTTCAAGGCGGCCCTGTTCCTGGTCGTCGGCATCGTCGACCGGTCCACCGGAACCCGGGACATCCGCAAGCTGTCAGGGGTGGCGAAGCGGCTGCCGCTGGTGGCCGGAGCAGCCGCGGTGGCGGCCGCGTCGATGGCGGCGGTGCCTCCGCTGATCGGCTTCACGGCCAAGGAGGCGGCGTTCGAGTCGCTGCTCTACCTGCTGCCCGACGGCGACGGGACCGGTATCCCCCCGCTGCCGGCGTTCCTGCTGATAGCCGCGCTGGTCTCGGGGTCCGCCCTCACCGTCGCGTACACGCTGCGCTTCCTCTGGGGCGCGTTCGGCACCAAGCCCGGGGTGCTCCCGACCGAGGTCACCCGCGAGCCGTTCGGCTTCGCGCTCGCTCCGGTCGTCCTGGCTGCGGCCTCCCTGATCGGTGGCTTCGTCGGACCCGGACTGACCCTGGTGCTGGAACCGCTGGCCGAGACCGCCGAGGTGGGCGAACCCAGCCACGGCATCGCCCTGTGGCACGGTCTGACCGCCCCGCTGGCCCTGTCGGTGCTGGCTCTGTCCGTCGGTGCGCTGATGTTCGTCCGCCGTCGCTGGATCGGGCGGGTCCAGGCCACCTTCCCGCGGACGCCGGAGGCCGAGGAGGTCTACCAGTCGCTGATGCGGGGGATCGACCGCTCCGCCGTCGAGGTCACCGCCGTCACCCAGCGAGGGTCGCTGCCGATCTATCTCGGCACGATCATGCTCGTGCTGGTCGTGCTCCCCGGCTCGGTGCTGCTGACGCTGCCGTCCTGGCCGAGCTCGCTGCGTCTCTGGGACGCGCCCGGGCAGGTGCTGGTCGGGGCGATGATGATCGTCGCCGCGGTGCTCGCGGCCAGCTCGCGGGGTCGGCTCAAGGCGGTCATCCTGGTCGGGGTCACCGGCTACGGCACGGCCCTGATGTTCCTGCTGCACGGCGCCCCGGATCTCGCGCTCACCCAGATCCTGGTGGAGACGGTCACCCTGGTCGTGTTCGTGCTGGTGCTGCGCAAGCTGCCCAAGTACTTCACCGACCGCCCCCTGCACTCCTCCCGCTGGTGGCGACTGGTGATCGCGATCATGGTCGCCTTCACCGTGGTGTCGACGGTCTACCTGGCGGCTTGGGCCCGGGTGGCCACGCCGGTGTCGGAGGCGTTCTACGAGGCGGCGTACACGTTCGGGTACGGCAAGAACATCGTCAACGTCACCCTGGTCGACATCCGCTCCTGGGACACACTCGGCGAGATCTCGGTGCTGGTGGTGGCCGCCACCGGGGTCGCCAGCCTGATCTTCATCCGGCGCCGCTACACCGAGCTCGAGCCGCCCCGGGGTGCCGGCCGACCGCGCCGCCGCAGCTTCCGTCGACCGGAGAGCCAGCCGCAGGACACCAGCACCCAGGGTCGGATGACCTGGCTGCGGGGGACCGAGCGGCTGTCGCCGATGAAGCGCTCGATCATCTTCGAGGTGATCACCCGGCTGCTCTTCCCGGTGATGATCCTGACCTCGCTGTTCTTCCTGTTCAGCGGTCACAACAACCCGGGCGGCGGGTTCGCCGGAGGGCTGATCGCCGGACTCGCCCTGACCATCCGCTACCTGGCCGGCGGCCGGCACGAGCTGGACGAGGCGGCTCCGGTCGACGCGGGGCGGGTGCTCGGGGTCGGGCTGCTGACGGCGGGGTTGAGCTCGCTCGCCCCGGTGCTGGTCGGGGGCAGGATCGGCCAGAGCTTCGACATCGGTGTCAACGCGCCGTACTTCAGCTACCTGCCCACACCCTGGGGCACCGTCACGCTGATGGGTGAGGTCCACTTCGTCACCTCGGTGATCTTCGACATCGGGGTCTACCTGGTGGTCATCGGGGTGATGCTCGATCTGGCCCGCAGCCTCGGCTCCGGTATCGACCAGCACGAGGAGGAGGACCGCACCCCGTCCCCGCAGGCCTCCAGCCCGCGGGCCCGGGCCGCGGCCCTGAAGGCGGGGGCACGATGAGCTCGAGTCTCACCCTCATGATCGTCTCCGGCGTGCTGATCACCGCCGGGGTCTACCTGATGATGGAGCGGTCGCTGACCCGGATCCTGGTCGGCGTGCTGCTGGCCGGCAACGGCGTCAACCTGCTCTTCCTGATCGCCTCCGGGGAGCCCGGTGGAGCGCCGTTCATCGACACCGAGCGGGGCCGCGACATCTCGGACCCGCTCCCCCAGGCGATGGTGCTGACCGCGATCGTGATCACCCTCGGGCTGACCGCCTTCCTGCTGACGATGGCCTACCGCAGCTTCCAGCTCAACGGTCACGACGAGGTGGCCGATGACGTCGAGGACCGGCAGATCGTCCAGCTCGCCGAGGCCGACCTGGCGTCCGCCTCGTTCGACGAAGACGACCGTTCACTGCCGTCGGAGGACGACTCGGATCCCGACCCGGCCGAAGAGGGCTCGGACGAGCAGCAGGAGAGCGCGGAGACCGACGAGCGTCGGGATGCGGCCGAGGAGGCCACCGACGAGATCATCGGACAAGGCGTTGGAGGGACCGGCTCGTGAACAACCTGTTGCCGCTCCCCGTCCTGCTCCCGCTGCTCGGCGCCGGGCTCGCCCTGATCCTCGGCCGTCATCCGCGGGCCCAGCGGGCCGTGTCCAGCTCCGTACTGCTGATCGTGGTCGTGGTCGCGGCGAGCCTGGTCGTGCTGACCGACAGGCATGGTCCGATCGTGCTGTGGGTGGGCGCCTGGCCCGAACCGCTGGGCGTCGCCCTGGTTGCCGACCGGCTGTCGTCGCTGATGCTCCTGGTGTCCTCGATCGTCACCTTCACGGTCCTGGTGTTCTCGATGGGCCAGGACGTCGAGGAGCGCAAACGGGAGACACCCGTCTCGATCTACCACCCGACGTTCCTGGTGCTGGCGGCCGGCGTCTCCAACGCGTTCCTGGCCGGTGACCTGTTCAACCTGTTCGTCGGCTTCGAGATCCTGCTGTTCGCCTCCTACGTGCTGCTGACTCTCGGCGGCACCGGCGAGCGGATCCGGGCCGGAACCACGTACGTGCTGGTCAGCGTGCTCTCCTCGCTGCTCTTCCTGATCGCGATCGCCGCCGTCTACGCGGCCTGCGGCACCGTGAACCTGGCCCAGCTGTCGTTGCGGTTACCCGAGCTCCCCCCCGACGTCCAGCTCGTGCTCCAGCTGCTCCTGCTCACCGTCTTCTCGATCAAGGCCGCGGTGTTCCCGCTGTCGGCCTGGTTGCCGGACTCCTACCCGACCGCGCCGGCGCCGGTCACCGCCGTCTTCGCCGGACTGCTCACCAAGGTCGGTGTGTACGCGATCATCCGCACCCAGACGCTGCTGTTCGCCGACTCCCCGCTGTCGGACCTGCTGATGTGGGCCGCGCTCGCAACGATGATCATCGGCATCTTCGGGGCCATCGCCCAGGCCGAGATCAAGCGGATGCTGTCCTTCACCTTGGTCAGCCACATCGGCTACATGATCTTCGGGGTGGCCCTGGCCAGCGAGGCCGGCTTCGCCGGCGCGATCTTCTACACCGCCCACCACATCACGATCCAGACCACGCTGTTCCTGGTCACCGGGCTGATCGAGCGGCGGGGCGGCAGCACGTCGCTGAACGAGCTCGGCGGTCTCGCCGCCCTGTCGCCGGTGCTGGGTGTGCTGTTCTTCGTACCGGCGATGAACCTGGCGGGCATCCCACCGTTCTCCGGCTTCGTCGGCAAGATCGGCCTGCTGGAGGCCGGAGTCCAGTACGGCGGAGTGCTCGCGTACGTGCTCGTGGTCGGTGGCGTGGTGACCAGCCTGCTCACCCTGTACGCCATGGCCAAGGTCTGGAACCGCGCCTTCTGGCGGGGAGTCCCGGCCACCACCCCGGTCGGAAACCCGCTGGTGGTGACCCGACGTTCCGTCGTGCTGCCCCGTGGGATGGTCGTCACCACCGGGTTCCTGGTGCTGGTCGGAGTGGGCATCACCTTCGTCGCGGGACCGCTCTACGCCTACACCGACCGGGCCGCGGCCGACATGCTCAGCGGGCTGCCGTACGTGCAGGCCGTGCTGCCCCCAGGAGTGCGCTGATGATGAACGAGGACGAACGTCAGCGCGAGCAGGCGACCACCGAGCCGGTCGGCGAGCCCAGCGTGGAGCGGCCGACGCTGAGCCGCCGCCGCCCGCAGCTGCGGATGTCGATCGTGACCGCGGTGATCTGGGTGCTGCTGTGGGGAGATCTCTCCCTGGCCAACCTGGTGTCCGGCTTCCTGCTGGGCCTGCTGATCACCTGGGTCTTCCCGCTGCCGCCGATCGACTTCCACGGCCGGTTCCGCCTCTGGCCGCACACGAAGCTGATCGCCATCTTGTTGTTCGACCTGGTCCGGTCCAGCTTCGTGGTCGCGGCCCAGGCCTTCCACTTCGGCCACACCATGCGCAACGCCGTGGTCCGGGTGGATCTCAAGACGCACTCCGACCTGTATCTGACTCTCACGTCGGAACTGGTCTCGCTGGTGCCGGGCACCCTGGTGATGGAGGCGCGTCGGCAAGAGAGCGTCGTCTACCTGCACGTCATGGATGTCCGCTCCGACGCCGACATCGAGGCCGCACGTCGCAAGGTGCTGGAGGCGGAGGAGCGCGTCGTCCGGTCCTTCGGCTCGGACGACGAGGTGGCGGCGTTGCGAGGGGAGCCGTCATGAGTGTCGCCTCCGTGATCATCATGATCGGGGTCGTCTTCCTGGCCGGGGCGATGGTGATGACACTGATCCGGATGTCCCGAGGGCCGTCGACCCTGGACCGGGTGGTGGCGGCCGACGTGGTGGTCGCGGTGGTCATCGCCGCGCTGGCGATGGAGGCTTCCATGAATCACCACACGACCACGATCCCGATCATGCTGGTGCTGTCGCTGCTCGGCTTCGCGGGTTCCCTGAGCATGGCCCGGTTCGTGGCCGACCGGGACAAGGCGAAGAAGTGGGACGTGCCGTCCTCGCCGCCGACCAAGTCCGAGCGCGGGGGGTCTGGCACGTGAACCCCGTCCTGGACATCATCGGTGCGCTGTTCCTGCTGCTCGGTGCCATGCTCTGTTTCGCCGCCTCCGTCGGGCTCGTCCGCTTCCCCGACGTGCTCACCCGGATGCACGCGGCGACCAAGCCCCAGACCCTGGGGTTGCTGTTCGTCGTCGCCGGTGTCGCCTTCTCGCTGCAGAACTTCCAGGCGCTGGGCATCCTGCTGCTGGTGGCGATCCTGCAGCTGCTGACCGCGCCGGTCGCGGCCCACATGGTCAGCCGGACGGCGTACCGGACCGGCCAGGTGCGCGAGGACCTGCTGACCGAGGACGACCTGGCCGACGACCTCGCCGCCGCGGGCTTCCAGCTGGTGACGGGCGACGAGAACGAGAGCGACGCGGAGGGCGACAGCTCCTCACGGTGACTTCGTCACCGTTGTCGGTGGCGAACTCACAGCTACCCGCCGGGCGAGCACCGCCCGGACCAGCAGACCGGCTGCCAGGGCCCAGAACGCGGCTCCGATGCCGCCGATCACAGTGCCGGAGGCCGCGACCACGAACGTGATGGTCACCGCTTCGCGTCCCTCGGCGCTGGCGAGGGCCCCGTACAGGGCGGCCGCCAGGGTGCCGAGCAGAGCCAGGCCGGCCACGGTCCCGATGACGTCCGCGGGCGCCAGGCTGACGAAGGCCGTGAGCGGAGCCGAGAGCACCCCCAGGACCAGATAGGTCCAGCCCGCGGCGTGCGCCGCCACCCAGCGCCGGGCCGGATCGGGGTGCACGTCCGGGTTGGCGGTCATCGAGGCGGTGATGGCGGCCAGGTTCACCGCATGACCGCCGAACATCGCGCCGGCCAGGGTGCCGACGCCGGTGACCGTCATGGACTCTCGCCAGGGCACCCGATAGCCGTACGAGGCGATGACCGCGGCGCCGGGCACGTTCTGGCTGGCCATGGTGACCAGGTAGAGCGGGATGGCCAGACCGAGCACCGCGGGACCGGTCAGCGTCGGCATCGTCCAGGCCAGTGACGGGGCCACCAGTGCCGCGCTCAGGTCGCCACGGGCGCCGATCCCGATGACCAGCAGCGTGATCGCGAAGGCGATCGGCACCGCCCAGCGCGGCACGAACCTGGTCGCCAGCAGCCAGCCGACCAGGATCGGAGCGACCGCCCACGGCTCCGCCGCCAGTCCGTGGACCGGCGCGAGGCAGAGGGTGAGCACGACCCCGGCGAGCATCGCCTGCGCGAGCGCGGTCGGGATCGCGGCCACCAGCCGGCCCAGGGCCGGCCAGAGGCCGGTGATCAGGATCAGCACGCCGACCAGCAGGAAGGCGCCGACCGCGGCGGACCAGCCGCCGGCCACCGCACCGGTAGTGGCCAACATGGCTGCTCCGGGGGTCGACCAGGCCAGGATCAGGGGCGTCCGGTGTCGCAGGGTCAGCCACAGGATGCCCGAGCCCTGGGCGAGGCTGAGCACCAGCAGTCCGGAGGCGGCCTCGGCCGGGGTAGCGCCGACCGCCCGTAGACCGGCCAGGACGACGGCGAAGGAGCTGGTGAAGCCGACCAGTGCGGCGACGATCCCGGCGATCACCGGTCGCGACACGTGTTCCACAGACAGAACACTAACGCCAGCGGGTTCTGTTTGCAGAACACCTGGACCTACAGTGAGTTCCATGGAGGCCTTGGCGAAGCTGGTGGGGGAGCGGTTGCGAGCCGCCCGGCAGGAGCGCGGTCTGTCGGTCGGCGCGCTGGCCGAGAAGGCCGAGATCGGCAAGGGTTCGCTCTCCGAGGTCGAGAACGGGATGCGGAATCCGACCCTGTCGACCCTGTACGCCCTGGCCGGCGCACTCGAGCTGCCGTCTGTCGTCCCTGCTGGCGGGCCGACCGGGCGCGCGGATCGGCTCGCCGGGGGTGGAGGCCCTGCTGCTCGACGTCCGCGAATCGGGCGGCGCCACCGTCGAGGTCTACCGGCTGGTTCTGGACGCGGGGGCGTACCACCGGTCGGTGCCGCACGGGCCGGGAGTCGTCGAGCACCTGCTGCTCACCCGGGGTCGTGCTCGGGTCGGGCGGTCCGGCGAGGAGGTCGAGATCGGGGTGGGAGAGACCGCGGAGTGGTTGAGCGACGTCGCCCACAGCTACGCCGCCCTCTCCGACGAACCGGTGGAGTCCGTGCTGGTGATCAGGTCACCGGGCCGAGCGACCCAGGAGGTCTGAGGGACGCGGGGTCTTACCCTGGTGCGGTGACCATCACCGCACCCCCGTCCCCGGGCTCGACGTCCCCGGGCTCGAGATCCCTGTTCGAGCGGCTGGAACCGTTGCTCGCCAGTGTCAGCAAGCCGATCCAGTACGTCGGCGGTGAGCTGAACAGCGTCAGCAAGGACTGGGACGCAGTCGAGGTCCGTTGGTGCCTGATGTACCCGGACGCGTACGAGGTGGGTCTGCCCAACCAGGGCGTCGCGATCCTGTACGAGGTGTTGAACGAGCGGGACTGGATCCTCGCCGAGCGCACGTACGCGGTCTGGGCCGACCTGGAGAAGCTGATGCGGGAGCAGGGCATCCCGCAGTTCACCCTGGACAACCACCGTCCGGTGGCCGACTTCGACGTGCTCGGGGTCAGCTTCGCCACCGAGCTCGGCTACACCAACCTGCTGAACGCGCTGGATCTGGCCGGGATGGCCCTGCACGCGGCCGACCGTGGCGAGGACGAGCCGATCGTGCTGGCCGGTGGGCACGCCGCGTTCAACCCCGAGCCGGTCGCGGACTTCGTCGACGCCGCCGTGCTGGGCGACGGCGAGGAGATCGCCCTGGCCATCTCCGCGGTGATCCGGGAGTGGAAGAGCGAGGGACGACCCGGCGGTCGCGACGGGCTGCTGCTGCGCCTGGCCGAGACCGGGGGCGTCTACGTGCCCAGGTTCTACGACGTCGCGTACGGACCCGACGGGGCGCTGGCGTCGGTGACGCCGAACCGACCGGGTGTGCCGGCCCGGGTGGTCAAGCACACGGTGATGGACCTGGACTCGTGGCCGTACCCGAAGAAGCCCCTGGTGCCGTTGGCCGAGACCGTGCACGAGCGCTACTCGGTGGAGATCTTCCGGGGCTGCACCCGCGGCTGCCGGTTCTGCCAGGCGGGCATGATCACCAGACCTGTGCGCGAGCGCAGCATCGAGACCATCGGGGCGATGGTGCAGGGCGGCATCGAGGCGACCGGGCTGGAGGAAGTCGGTCTGCTCAGCCTGTCCAGCGCCGATCACTCCGAGATCGCCCCGATCACCAAGCAGCTCGCGGATCGCTACGAGGGAACGAATGTCTCGCTGTCCCTGCCCAGCACCCGGGTGGACGCGTTCAACATCGACCTGGCCAACGAGCTGTCCCGCAACGGCCGTCGCTCCGGTCTGACGTTCGCCCCGGAGGGTGGCTCGGAGCGGTTGCGCAAGGTGATCAACAAGATGGTCAGCGAGGAGGACCTGATCCGTACGGTCGCCGCGGCGTTCGCGAACGGCTGGCGGCAAGTGAAGCTCTACTTCATGTGCGGTCTGCCGACCGAGACCGACGAGGACGTGCTCGGCATCGCCGATCTCGCCCGGAAGGTGATCCAGACCGGCCGCGAGGCCAGCGGGAAGCGCGACATCCGTTGCACGGTGAGCATCGGGGGGTTCGTGCCGAAACCGCACACCCCGTTCCAGTGGGCGGCACAGTGCGACGCCGACACCATCGACCGGCGGCTCAAGCTGCTGCGGGACACGGTGCGCGCCGATCGCCAGTTCGGCAAGGCCATCGGATTCCGCTACCACGACGGCAAACCCGGCATCGTCGAGGGGATGCTGTCTCGCGGTGACCGCCGGATCGGGCGGGTGATCGAGGCGGTCTGGCGCGACGGCGGCCGGTTCGACGGCTGGAGCGAGCACTTCAGCTACGAGCGCTGGATGCGGTGCGCCGGGGAGGCGTTGGCCGACACCGGCGTGGACGTCGACTGGTACACGGTGCGCGAGCGCGGCTTCGACGAGGTGCTGCCCTGGGACCACCTGGATTCCGGCCTGGACAAGGACTGGCTCTGGCAGGACTGGGAGGATGCCCTGGACGAGACCGAGGTCGAGGACTGCCGCTGGACGCCGTGCTTCGACTGCGGGGTCTGCCCGGACCTCGGCACCGAGATCCAGGTCGGACCGACCGGCCGTCAGCTCCTGCCGATCTCTCCGGTCTGACACCCTCACCGGTTCCGACGGGGCAATTGGCTTGGTCGACGCGCGAATGTGAGCGAGGCTGGGTCCGTGGACGAGATCACCAGCGACGCCGAGCTCACCGAGCTGGTCGGGGAACCGACCCAGCGGGCCCGGGACAAGACCCGGCCCGCGCTGCACGACCTGGATCGGGAGTGGCTCGCGGCCTCCCCGTTCTGCCTGATCGGCACCAGCGACGCCGACGGGCGCTGCGACGTCTCCCCGAAGGGCGATCCGGCGGGGCAGCTGGCGTACGTGCTCGACGACCGGACCGTCGCCATCGCCGAGCGACCGGGCAACCGTCGGGTCGACGGCTACCGGAACGTGCTGGCGAACCCGCACGTCGGTCTGATCTTCCTCATCCCCGGTCGCACCGACACGCTGCGGATCAACGGTCGGGCCCGCCTGGTCCGTGAGGCCGACTTCTTCGACTCCATGATCGTCAAGGGCCACCGCCCGATCCTGGCTCTGGTGGTCGAGGTGGAGGAGGTCTTCCACCACTGCGCGAAGGCCTTCCTGCGGTCGGCTCTCTGGCAGCCCGACACCTGGATCGACCCGCTCCCGCCCCGCCCGGTGATCGCCAAGACCCTGGAGGCCAACGAAGCGAGCCTGGCGGAGCTGACCGCGTACTACGGGCCGTCCTACGCCGAGAAGCTGTACGGCTGACGCTCGAGGGGCTCGGGGTGCGGATGAACTGACCCCGAACCCCGAACCCCGAGGTCCCTTGAGCCGATGCCGAACTGGCGCCTGAGGCCTCGGGCGGCGTGGGCGAGATTGCCAGACCCGGCCCGGGAGCGGCGGCAGAAGCCGTCCGTGGATGGAAATTGCCTGGCCGGGTGCCGTGTGCGGGGGATAAATGCCGTCCGTGGATGGAAATTGCCCAGAGCCTGGCCGCCATGCCGTGTGTGGTGGAAGCAAATGCCGTCCGTGGATGGAAATTGCCCAGAGCCTGGCCGCCATTGGTGGCAGATGTCGTCCATGGATGGAATGTGCACAGCGGGTGGCTCGGGCAGGATGCCGCCGACGAGGCCGTCGTGCTTACCGAGTCGGGCGACCGTCCTCGTACAACCGTGGCACCGGGTGGTTGGCCGCGAAGATGCCGCGCGGGTCGACGGCCGATCGGATGCCGGCCAGCTGCCGCCAGGTCAGCTCGTCGTAGCCCCGGCGCGGGTCGACCGCGTTCTCGGTGAAGTTGAGATAGGTGCGCCCACCGGTCCAGGGGCCCAGCGCTGCGGTGAAGGCGGCGACGTCGTCCCCCACCTGCTGGGCCATCTCGGGACTGACCACCATGCCGGTGCCGAAGGCCAGGAACTGACCGTCGAGGTGGGACACCGCGCCTCCGTCGACCGCCGGCCGCGCGAGCGCGCCGCCGAGCTGGCGGAGCTCGGCCACCATCAGCGACGTCGTGGATCGGTCACCCGCCGCAGTCAGGAAGGCCTCGATCCCGGGGTCCGGCAGACCTGTGAGCATGGTGGAGCCGCCGACCGCGGCCGCACTGCCCTCGGGATCCATGTGCAACCGGGTGAGCGCCGGGGCCGGCACCCGCAGGAAGGTGTCGAGCTCCGGCCGGAGCGCCCGGAGCTCGGCGAGGATCCGATCCGCGGCATCGTCGTCGGCCAGCACGGCCCCGTCGATCACCACCACCGAACGACCGCTGAGGAACGGCGGCAGCTCCGGCAGCGGCGGCAGGTGCAGGATCCGGAACGCGGTGGTCACCTCGTTCGGCGCGGCCGCCGCCCAGGGCGCCCAGCACCGCAGGACCTCCTCGGCGCGGCTGATGTCGAAGATCATCATGCCCGCGTACGCAGTGGCGATGTCGAACAGCGAGAACTCCAGAGCAGTCACCACCCCGAAGCTGCCGCCGCCTCCGCGGAGCGCCCAGAGCAGCTCGGGATCGTGCTCGGCATCCGTCCGCACGATGGTGCCGTCACCGATCACGATCTCCGCCGCGGTGACGTGGTTGGCCGCCAGGCCGAGCGCGCGGCCGTACCAGCCGAGTCCACCGCCCAGGCTGTAGCCGGCGATGCCGACGTCGGGGGAGGAACCGTGCAGCGCGGCGAGTCCGTGCGCAGCCGCCGCCGTCACGGCCGGATCCCAGAGCGTGCCGCCGCCCACCCGGGCCATCCGCCGAGCCGGGTCGACGCTGACCTCGGCCAGGGCAGACAGCTTGGCGAGCACGACGTCGTCCAGGCGGCGCTGAGCCAGCGGTCCGGCGTTGTGCCCGGTGGCCTGGGGCGCCACCCGGAGACCGTGCTCGCCGGCGAGGCGGACCAGCCGCGACACGTCGTGCGCTGATCGCGGTTCGGCGACGGCGGCGGGCCGCTGGTCGATGGCCCGGTTCCAGGCCAGCCGGGCCTCGTCGTACCCGGTGTCACCGGGCAGGTGGACGGCGAAGCCGGCGGAGATGAGCTCGCCTGCGGCGCCCGGGTCGGTCGGGGCGGTGGCGAATGGTCGGCCTGCGGCGAGGTCGATGGTCACGGTCGAGATCCCTTCGGAAGATGACGGTACGGTCGGCGCGCACCCGCCTCGGGGTGTCCCGACGCCAGTAGCCGTCGGGGAAGGGTGCTGATCACCGAGGGGAAGAGAGTGCGGCGGCCCGCCCGGCGATACCGACGGACGGTGTCATCTGGGAGACAGGGATGGCGTACGAAGGGGTGAGCTCATCGACCGAGGTGCGCCTCGAGCAAGGGACTGGCCGTTCAGGCGAACGCCTGCCGGTACTCCTCGGTCAGCCGGAAGGCGACCTCGTCCACGTCGGTCATCGGCGGCGCCGAGCCGGTGTCCAGCAGCAAGGTGAGCTCGGCGAGGCAGAGGTGATAGCCACCGGCGGAGCTGACGATGCCGGCCAGATCCGGATCCTCCGGCCAGGTGGTGAAGACCAGCTCGGTGCCGTCGTCGACCGAGGTCAGCTCGAAGATCAACAGGTCACCGCCCCAGGTCCAGACGAAGCGTCGCGGCGGCTCCCAGACCTCGATCCGGCCGGTCAGCGTCGGCTCGTCGATGGCGTACTTCTCCACGTGCCCGGGCCAGAACGGCAGCGTGATCGCGGCGCCGGCCGTCCGCTCGCCGACGATGTCGCAGGGCATCCAGTGCCTCAGCTGATCGGACGCGGTGATCGCTCGCCAGACGCGGTCGACGGGGTGCGGGTAGTGGCGTACGTAGCGCAGTCCGTGGCGTTCGCCCTCGCGGATCAGCTCACCGCGGGATGCCGCGTCGGCCACCCGGGCGACATCCGCGGTCTGCAGGTCCTCAGTCATCGTTCTCCTCCATCTGATCCAGGTGATCCATCTGATCCAGGTGATCGCCGAGGGCGTCGAGTCGTTCCGCCCACGCCCGGCGATAGGGCTCGAGCCAGTGATCGAGCTCGCGCAACGGCTCCGGGGCCAGCCGGTACCACCTTCGCTGGGCCTCGGGCCGGACCACGACGAGCTGTGCGTCGCGCAAGGTCTTGAGGTGCTTCGACACGGTCGGCTGGGCCAGACCCAGCAGATCGACCAGGTCGGTGACGGAACGGTCGCCGTCGCGCAGGGCGTCCAGGATGCGACGCCGATGAGGCTCGGCGACGACCTCGAACAGGCTGGCGGTCATCCCTTGAGTATGCAGTGAAGGCAATATTGCCGTCAAGCAATCTACCGAGTCCTCTTGTAGTCTCCCCGCGTGTCGCCCAGGACCCAGCCGGAACAGCACCCGCCGCCCGTGCAGTGGCTGCGACTCCGGTACGCCCGCCGGGGGCGGGCCCGGTTCACGAGCCACCGAGACTTCAGTCGGGCCTTCGAGCGCGCGCTCCGCCGGGCGCAGGTGCCGATGGCGTACTCGTCCGGTTTCTCCCCGCACCCGCGCATCTCGTACGCCAACGCCGCCCCCACCGGCGCGGCGAGCGAAGCGGAGTTCCTGGAGATCGGACTGACGGTCGCGAGCGACCCCGAGCGGGTGCGGGCTGCTCTGGATGCGGCCCTGCCCGCCGGCCTGGACCTGGTTGCCGCCCAGGTCTCGCCCGGCGACACCCTGGCCGACCGGCTCACCGGGTCGCGGTGGCAGATCGACGTGGTCGGGGTCGAACCGGAGATCAGCGAGCGGGCCGTGACGACGTTCCTGGCTCGCGACACCGTGGAGGTCTCGCGGATGACGAAGTCCGGTCTGCGGACCTTCGACGCCCGGGGCGCCGTACGCGATCTGCGGCCCGAGCCCGGCCGACTGATCGCCACCATCGCCCACCAGGTCCCGCTGGTCCGCCCGGACGACCTGCTGGCTGCGCTCGCCGAGGTGGAACCTGACTGGCGACCGACGCATCCGCCGCTGCTGACCCGGCTCGTGCAGGGCACCCTGGAAGAGGCCACCGGAGTCATCGCCGCGCCCCTGTGAACTGCGCGGCGCGGTCGCGTACCCGCACGAAGGGAAGACGTGCGGTCGTGTGGGACAATGGGAACCGGCTGAGGTGCGCCCGCACCTCAACTCGATGACTTCCCGCTCCGTGAGGTGACAGCTCACGGATGCTGCGGGTGCCATCTTCACCGCGACGAGCGGCCGCACAACGGCCCGCCTGACCGCGGGAGATTCGGCGCCTGGCCATCGAACGCCACAGGCTTTCTGCGACGCAGTCCTCACCGCCGTCGCGACTGACATGAGGTGCGTCTGCGCACCTGAAGGAGTCCGGATGCTCGACAACGAGCCCGACACGAACGACAACCTGGCGGCCCCGTCCGCCACCGACCAGACCACGACCGACCAGACCACGACCGATCAGACCGCGACCGATCAGAGTGCGGCCAGCGGCAGCGCCCCACCGGCTCGCCGTCGTCGGCGGGCCGCGACGCGACAGGCCGGTCCGCCCACGGTCACCGTCGAGTCCGACCAGGGCGAGCCGGTGACGGGTACGACACCGGCGATGACCGCCGAGCCGGCGCCGGTCACCGACCAGCCAGCAGCGCACGACGAGTCTTCGAGCGCCGAGTCCGCGGCGGCCGAGTCCGCGGTCACCGCCGACGCACCCCCCGCGAAGAAGACCGCCCGCAAGCGGGCCACCAAGGCCACGGGCGACGGCACCGCTCGGACCCCGCGCAAGCGCACCACGAAGAAGGCGGCGGCCGAGCCCCCAGCCGACGCAGCTCCCCAGGCCTTGCCGGCCGCCGAAGAGCCGACCGACCAGTCCGCGGTACCCGTGGCGGCCACCGCGCTCGACGAGATCCGCACCGCGCTGACCGCCGAGCTGGCACCCACCGCCTTGACGGCTGACGGCCCCGCGGACGAGGCCGTTCCCGCTGGCGATGACGACGATGCCGGGGCTGCTGTGGCGGACCCGACCCACGTCGGTGCGCCGAGCGCTGTCTTCTCTCACGCCGTCGAGGGCCAGGCTCCCGCCGAGGAGGGAACTCCGGCGGAAGCCCTGGCCGACGCGCCCAGCACAGACGAAGCGGGCACCGTCGATGCCGGCACCGACGAGTCAGCGACCACCACCGAGACCGCAGACGCCGCCGACGCGGGTGACGACGACAGCGACGACGAGGACGAGGAGTCCGACAGCGACGACGAGTCCAACGCGGACGACAGCGACGAAACCGGGTCCCCGCGCCGTCGCCGCCGTCGTCGCGGTGGACGTCGCCGTCGCCGGGGCGGCAGCGGTGACGGGGAGCCCGGCTCCCGCGATGAGTCGACCGACGGCGATGAGTCGTCCGACGACGGCACCAGCGCCGACCAGACAGCGACCGCGGCCGACGCGAAGACGTCCGACGACAACGGCTCCACCGACCGGAGCACCGAGACCGACGGCGACGAGAGGTCCAGGGGCGGCCGCGGCCGGTCCGACCGCTCGAGTTCCGATCGGTCCAGCGGGACCGAGGCATCGGACGACGACTCCGACGACACGGCCGAGGACGGGCAGCGCCGGCGCCGGCGCCGTCGCCGTCGTCGCGGCGAGGACAGCGCACCGTCGGCCGACGACCCGGCCGAGGTCGTGGTCCGGGTCCGTGAGCCGCGTTCGCGGCAGAAGGCGGCCGAAGAGGTCACCGGCATCCAGGGCTCCACCCGGATGGAGGCCAAGCGTCAACGCCGCAGGGAGGGCCGAGAGGCCGGCCGCCGTCGGGCGCCGATCCTGTCCGAGGCCGAGTTCCTGGCCCGCCGGGAGTCGGTGGTTCGGAAGATGGTCATCCGGCAGCGCGACGAGCTCACCCAGATCGCGGTGCTCGAGAACGACATCCTGGTCGAGCACTACGTCGACCGGGAGTCGGCTGCGTCACTGATCGGCAACGTCTACCTCGGCCGGGTGCAGAACGTGCTCCCGTCGATGGAGGCCGCCTTCATCGACATCGGCCGCGGCCGCAACGCCGTGCTCTACGCCGGTGAGGTCGACTGGGACGCGTTCGGCGCCAACGGTCAGCAGCGCAAGGTCGAGAACGTCCTCAAGTCGGGTCAGAGCGTGCTGGTCCAGGTCACCAAGGACCCGGTCGGCGCCAAGGGTGCCCGGCTGACCAGCCACGTCACGCTGCCCGGTCGCTACATCGTCTACGCCCCGGGCGGCCACCTGTCCGGCATCTCCCGCAAGCTGCCCGACAACGAGCGCAAGCGCCTCAAGTCGGTGCTGAGCGACCTCGTACCGGACTCGGCCAGCGTCATCGTCCGGACTGCCGCCGAGGGTGCCAGCGAGGATGAGCTGGTCCGCGACGTGAACCGGCTGAAGGCACAGTGGGAGGACATCGAGCGCAATGTCAAGGCCGGCAGCGCGCCGAAGCTGATGTACGGCGAACCCGACCTCACCGTACGGATCGTGCGTGACCTGTTCACCGAGGACTTCGCCGAGCTGATCATCCAGGGCAACGGCTCGGGCACGGACGCGTACGAGGCCGTCGACGCCTATGTCGGGCACGTCGCGCCGCACCTGCACGATCGGATGAGTCGCTGGGACGTGGAGGCGGACGGTGACCTCTTCGCCAAGTACCGGCTGGACGAGCAGATCTCCAAGGCGCTCGAGCGCAAGGTGTTCCTGCCCTCGGGCGGATCGTTGATCATCGACCGCACCGAGGCGATGACCGTGATCGACGTGAACACCGGCAAGTTCACCGGCAGCGGCGGCAACCTCGAGGCCACGGTGACCAGCAACAACCTGGAGGCGGCCGAGGAGATCGTCCGCCAGCTCCGGCTGCGCGACATCGGCGGCATCATCGTGATCGACTTCATCGACATGGTGCTGCCCAGCAACCGGGAGCTGCTGCTGCGCCGGCTGGTCGAGTGTCTGGGTCGGGACCGGACCCGCCACCAGGTCGCCGAGGTGACCAGCCTCGGCCTGGTGCAGATGACCCGGAAGAAGATCGGTACCGGTCTGCTCGAGGCGTTCACCACCGAGTGCGAGGTCTGCCACGGCCGCGGGTACGAGATCTCCGACGTGCCGGTCGAGACGCAGAAGCAGCCCGACGGGGGCTCGCGTGACAACCGCGGTGGCGGTGGCGGTGGGAACGGCGGCGGTGGCGGTGGCGGTGGCCGTGGCCGTGGACGTGGCAACAACGGGGGCGGCAACAGCAACGGCGGCGGCAACAAGGGTCCGGTGCCCAGCCCTCCCTCGCCGCGGTCCGAGGCGGAGTCCGATCCCGCCGACAGCCGGTCCGAGGCGCCATCCGACGCCCAGCCCGCCGAGGAGCCCGCCACCGCCGGCTAGCCGTCAGGCACGGACGACCGCCCGGCTAGGTTGGGTCCGTGCCGGACGACGGAGCAGGCCCCCCTCCCCAGACCCGACCCGCGACCGACGACTCACCACCTCAGGTGGTGGCGACCGACGATCTGCCACCCCTGGTGGTGGCGGTAGTCGGCGCCGGTCCGTCGGGCATCTACGCCGCCGAAGCCCTCACGCAGCAGAGCGAGGTGGCCGTCGACGTGACCGTGCTCGATCGGCTACCGGTGCCGTTCGGTCTCGTCCGCTACGGCGTGGCGCCCGACCACCCGTCGATCCGCTCCGTCCGCAACACCTTGGAGCGGACCCTGGAGAAGACAGGGGTGCGGTTCTACGGTGACGTGGCGATCGGGGAGGACCTGACCGCCGACGAGCTGCGCGGCAGCGTGGACGCGGTGATCTACGCGTTCGGGGCCGGTAGCGACAAACGTCTCGACATCCCCGGCGAGGACCTGACCGGCAGCATCGCCGCGGCCGAGTTCGTCGCCTGGTACTGCGGGCACCCCGACGTGCATCCCGATGCCGAGGGGGCCTCGGCGGCGCTGCACCCGCCACTGGCGACCGTACGGACCGAGACCGGGCCGCCGACGAGACTCGAGCAGGAGCACTTCACCGAGCTGGTCGCCACCACCGCCGCAGCCGTCGTGGTAGGCGTCGGCAACGTGGCGCTCGACGTCGCCCGCATCCTGGCCAAGCACGCCGAGGAGCTGGCCGAGACCGACATGGCCGACGAGGTGCTGGACTCCCTTGACCACAAGCAGGTCAGCGACGTGCACGTGCTCGGCCGCCGCGGCCCGGCGTACACGGCTTTCACCACCAAGGAGCTGCGCGAGCTGGGTCAGATCCCCGATCTGGATCTGCTGGTCGATCCGCTCGACCTCGAGCTGGACGAGTCGAGCCTGGCAGTGGTGGGACGGGACAAGGTCGCGGCCCGCAACCTGGTCGTGCTCCGGGAGTGGGCGGACCGCCCCCGCGGCCGGGCGTCACGACGGGTGCACCTGCACTTCTGGACCCGTCCCATCCGGATCCTGGGCGGCGACCGGGTCTCGGGGGTCGAGGTGGAGCGGACGACATTGGATGCTGACGGCGGGGTCGTCGGCCGGGGTGAGCCTTGGGTGATTCCCGCCCAGCTGGTGGTCCGCTCGGTCGGCTACCGGGGCGAGCCGCTGCCCGGGGTGCCGCACGATGCCGGTACGGGTCGGGTGCCGCACGCCGAGGGCCGGGTGATCCGCGACGGCGGGTTCTCCGCCGACGAGTACGTGACCGGCTGGGTCAAGCGCGGTCCGACCGGGGTGATCGGCACCAACAAGTCCGATGCCGTGGAGACCGTGACCTCGCTGCTGCACGACGTCCACGACGGTGACCTGGTGCCGCGGGGCCGGATCGGAGCGCTCGCCGCCCTGTTGGCCGAGCGGGGCATCGAGCCGCTCGGCATCGACGGCTGGCACCGGATCGACGCAGCCGAGGTCGAGCTGGGTCGCTCCCACGGTCGGGTACGCACCACGCTGGCCCACCGCAGCGAGCTGTTGGCGGCCGCCGAGGCCGCCGACCCGGCTCCCGCCCACGGGTGATCCTGGCCGGAATCTGGAGCGACAGCATCAACAGTTGTGGAAGCCGGCACAAAAGGCGGGGTCAGGAACGGCGGGGCGGGCCGACCAGGCGGGACATCAGGTCGACCAGGGTCCGCTCCGGGTTGTGGGTGACGCCGGCGTGCACGGGGGAGGGCTGGACCACCGTCGACCTCGGCGCGGTCAGCATCCCGAACCGGGTGGCCAGTCCGGTGTTCTCCCGGGCGCTGCCGACCGGCTCGTGGCAGGCGCGGACGACGGCTTCGGCCGCGATCCGTACGGCGTCGGTGTCCACGTCGGCGGCCAGCGCCCGCAGCCGTACGTCGTCGACAGTGACCGCGGCGCGCAGGAACTCCATCGCCTGGCAGTAGAGGATCACCCCGATGTTGACGAACTCACCGCGGTCGATCCGGGGCACCGCCCGCAGCACGGCGTACTGATACGCCTCCCGCCGGTGCGCGGTCACGGCAGCCACCGGTCCGCTGCGGCCAGCCGGGTCAGCAGGAACTCCACGTAGCGCTCCCGGGCCGACACCGCGTCCGGCGGGGCCTGCGGGTCGGGACGGGTCGCATCCGGGGCCAGCCAGGCGTCCGGCACGTCGGTCAGGATCGACGCCAACAGCTCCGGCGTGACTCTCGCACTCAGCGCGTCGTGCACGTCCCGTGGACGACCGAACCCGCCGAGCACGTGATCGGAGTAGTCGTAGGCGGACTCAGCGAACCGACGCGGGTCGCCCCACGAGTGGTGGAACCGCAGGCAGGCACCGTGGTCGATCGCCCACAGGCTCCGGTGCCAGATCAACAGGTTCGTGTTGCGGCGGCTGCGGTCGACGTTGGCCACGTACGCGTCGAGCCAGACCACCGCGGACGCGTCCGCCACCGGCACGTCGAAGCTGCGGTCGTAGCCGATCGAGCCCGGCAGGAAATCCATGGCGAGGTTCAGCCCGGCACTCGCGGCGACGAGCTCCTGGACCTCCTGGTCCGGCTCGCGCCGGCCGATCTCGGGATCGACGTCGATCAGGGCCAGCTCCGGAACCCGTACGCCGAGCTCCTGGCCGAGCCGACCGACCACGATCTCGGCCACCAGCGCCCGGGGGCCCTGGCCGGCACCGGTGAACTTCACCACGTAGGTACCCAGGTCGTCGGCCTCGAACAGTCCCGGTAGCGAGCCGCCCTCGCGCAGGGCGGTCAGGTACGCGGTGGCCGTGATGTGGGGGAGCACGGAAGCGAGCGTAGTGTCGGAGCTGCCGGGGACGTTCGATGGCGGTGGCATCAGCTGGTTTGACCCGTCTTGCCCGCCCAGGTAGATTTGACCCTCGGTGTGCGCTCTGGCGCGCCCCTCAGGTGTGTCCAGGTGTGTGTTCCTCTGGATCACCGTTGCAACCAGTCGTAAACGAAAGAGTGGGTCAGGCGTGTACGCGATCGTGCGCAGTGGCGGCCGTCAGCACAAGGTCGCCGTCGGTGATGTCCTCGAGGTCGACCGGCGGAACGAGAAGCCGGGAGACAGCGTCGAGCTGGTCCCGCTCCTCGTGGTCGACGGCGATGCCGTCACCTCCGACGCCGCCGGCCTCGCCGGTGCGAAGGTGACCGTCGAGGTCCTGGCCGAGACGAAGGGTCCGAAGATCCGGATCGTCAAGTTCAAGAACAAGACCGGTTACCGGCGGCGTCAGGGTCATCGCCAGCGGTACACCCAGGTCAAGGTCACCGGGATCGAGAGCTAGGAACTACTGACATGGCACACAAGAAGGGCGCGTCCTCGACCCGCAACGGTCGGGACTCCAACTCCCAGCGGTTGGGCGTCAAGCGGTTCGGCGGCCAGCAGGTGAACGCCGGCGAGATCATCGTCCGCCAGCGCGGTACGCACTTCCACCCGGGCGACGGTGTCGGTCGCGGTGGCGACGACACCCTCTTCGCTCTCGTCGAGGGCAAGGTCGACTTCGGCACCCGCCGCGGTCGCCGGGTCGTCAACATCCTGCCGGCCGAGGCCACCGCCTCGGCTTAGGTCCACACCCCGGTCATCGACCGGACCACACACCTACCGACAGAGGGTGGCCCAGATCTGGGCCACCCTCTGTCACGTTTTCGTACGAGAGAGAAGAGGCGAGCCCGTGGCGATCCCCAGCTTCGTCGATCGGGTGACGTTGCACGTGTACGGCGGCAACGGCGGCCACGGCTGCGCCTCGGTCCATCGCGAGAAGTTCAAGCCGCTCGGCGGGCCGGACGGCGGCAACGGCGGCCACGGTGGGTCGGTGATCTTGAAGGTCGACACCGGCCTGACCACCCTGGTCGACTTCCACCGCCAGTCCCACCGGCGGGCCGACAACGGCATCCCCGGCAAGGGCGACCACGCCAACGGTGCCAACGGTGAGGACATCGTGCTCGCCGTGCCCGACGGCACCGTGGTCAGCGACGCTGACACCGGCGAGCCTCTGGCGGACCTGACCGGTCACGGCTCCGAGGTGGTGGTCGCCGCCGGCGGCCGCGGCGGGCTCGGGAACGCGGCCCTGGCCTCGTCCTCGCGCAAGGCACCCGGCTTCGCCCTCCTGGGGGAAGAGGGCGACACCCGTACGGTCACCCTCGAGCTCAAGGTCGTCGCCGACGTCGGTCTGGTCGGCTTCCCCAGTGCCGGCAAATCGTCTCTGGTGGCGGCCATCTCACGAGCCCGACCGAAGATCGCGGACTACCCGTTCACCACGTTGATCCCCAACCTCGGGGTGGTGGTCGCGGGAGAGACGACCTACTCGGTGGCGGACGTGCCCGGGCTGATCGAGGGTGCCTCGGAGGGCCGGGGACTGGGCCACGACTTCCTGCGCCACATCGAGCGGTGCGCCGCGATCGTCCACGTGCTCGACTGCGCCACCTTCGAACCGGGTCGCGACCCGGTCACCGACCTGGACGTGATCGAGGCCGAGCTGGCCGCCCACGGCGGGCTGGAGGATCGGCCTCGACTGGTCGCGCTGAACAAGATCGACGTCCCCGACGGTGGCGAGCTGGCCGAGATCGCTCGTCCGGAGCTCGAGGCACGGGGCCTGCGGGTGTTCGAGATCTCCACCAAGTCCGGGGCCGGGTTGCAGGGCCTGATCTTCGCCATGGCCGAGATCGTCGCCCAGCGCCGGGCCACGCTGCCGCCGCCCCCGCCCGCCCGGATCGTGCTGCGACCCACCCCGGTCAGGGGGGCGGACGAGTTCAGCATCCGACGCGAGAACGAGCTCTGGCGCGTGGAGGGGGCCAAACCCGAGCGCTGGGTGCGACAGACCGACTTCGGCAACCCGGAGGCCGTGGGCTATCTGGCCGACCGGCTGAACCGGATCGGCATCGAGGACAAGCTGTTGCAGCTCGGCGCGCAGGCCGGCGACGGGGTGGCCATCGGCGGCGAGGACGCGGTCGTGTTCGACTTCCGCCCGCAGATCGACATCGGCGCGGAGATCCTCAGCCGCCGCGGGGAGGATCAGCGCTTCACCGAGGAGCGGCCGGCCGCCATCCGCCGCCGGGAGAAGGACGAGGCCTATCACTCCGACGACGAGGACGGGATCGAGTTCCACGACAACTGGTCCGATGACGACTGACTCCGGGCGCCAGGAACCCGACTTCGGCCACCAGGATCTCGACTCCGCGGGGGATATATCACCCGCGCAGTCGCGGACCACAGCGCGAGGGGCTGGCCAGGGGACCGAGCGGGAGACCGCGCATCGGGGGGCCGGGCGGCCGACGATCGCGGGGGCGCACCGGATCGTGGTCAAGATCGGCTCGTCGTCGTTGACCACCCCGACCGGCGGCATCGACCCGGGCCGGATCCAGGAGCTGGTGGACACGCTGGCCGTCGCGCGGGCGGCGGGCCGCGAGGTCGTGCTGGTCTCTTCGGGGGCCATCGCCGCCGGTCTGTCACCGCTGGGCCTGAAGACCCGGCCGCGGGATCTGGCCACCCAGCAGGCCGCGGCCTCGGTCGGTCAGGGCCTGCTGATGGGCTACTACACCCACCTGTTCGCCGCCCACGGGATCGAGGTCGGGCAGGTGCTGCTCACGGTGGACGACGTGACCCGCCGCGGCCACTACCGTAACGCGTACCGCACCTTCGGTCGGCTGCTCGAGCTCGGGGTGATGCCGATCGTGAACGAGAACGACACAGTCGCCACCCACGAGATCAGGTTCGGTGACAACGACCGGCTCGCCGCCCTGGTCGCCCACCTGGTGCACGCGGACGCGTTGGTCCTGCTCAGTGACGTCGACGCCCTCTACACCGGCCACCCGAAGCTGCCCGAGTCCCGGCGCATCACCGACGTGTACGCGGACGAGGACCTCGTCGGGATCGACATCTCGACCCGCGGCACCGCGGTCGGCACCGGCGGCATGATCACCAAGGTCGACGCCGCCAAGATCGCCACGTCGGCAGGGATCCCGACCGTCCTGACCTCGGCCGCGCAGGTCGCGGGAGCCGTCAACGGTCAGCCGGTCGGCACCGTCTTCCACCCGACCGGCAAGCGCCGACCCACCCGGCAGCTGTGGCTGCGGCACGCCTCCGACGCCCGCGGCGAGCTGGTGCTGGACGACGGCGCCGTCCGGGCGGTGGTCACCCGCAACGCCTCTCTGCTGCCCGCCGGGGTGACGGCGGTCCGCGGGCGCTTCACCGCCGGCGAGGCCGTCGACCTGGTCGATCTGCGAGGGCAGGTCGTGGCCCGCGGGTTGGTCAACTTCGACGCCGATGAGATCCCCGCGCTGCTGGGCAAGACCACCCGCCAGATCGTCGCCGAGCGCGGCAGCGGTTACGACCGTACGGTCGTGCACAAGGACGCTCTCGTCGTGATGGACCCCGCTGCTGCCGAGGACTGAACGACGCTACTGACGGGTAACCAATCGGTTGCATCTGTGCGCACGATGTGTGATCCGGTGCACATCTGGGCTAATGTCACTTTTCGTCCGTCAGCCGCGCGGGCGCGTAGACCTTTGCCGATAGGTCCGGGGCCCGCCAAGACACGAGGTGAACCGCGTGCGAAACACAACAATCTTGCGTCGGGGGATCGCTGCCATCGCAGCGCTCGCCCTGGCCGGAAGCCTGGCCTCCTGCGCTCAGAGTCAGCGCGAGACCGGCTCCACCACCGAGCAAGGCAGTGGTGGGGGCGACTTCGTCTTCGCGGCCTCCTCCGATCCGGTGATGCTGGACCCGGCGATGGCCAGTGACGGCGAGACCTTCCGGGTCGCCCGTCAGCAGTTCGAGGGTCTGGTCGGCGCAAAGCCCGGCACCACCGAGCTGGAGCCCCTGCTGGCCACGGAGTGGAAGGCCTCCGAAGACGGCAAGTCCTACACCTTCACGCTCCGCGAGGGGGTGAAGTTCTCCGACGGCACCGCCTTCGACGCCGAGGCCGTCTGCGCCAACTTCGACCGTTGGTACAACTGGACCGGGGTCAACCAGTCCGAGAACATCACGTACTACTACGGCAAGCTGTTCCGTGGCTACAAGACCGGCAAGACCGGCGGCATCTACGACAGCTGCGCGGCCACCGGCCCGACCGAGGCCACGGTCAAGCTCACCAAGCCGTTCGCCGCGTTCGTGCAGGCGATGACGCTGCCGGCGTTCTCGATGCAGAGCCCGACGGCGCTCAAGAAGTACAACGCCGACGACACCCAGGGCACCGAGGACGATCCCCGGTTCTCCGCCTACGCCACCGAGCACCCCACCGGTACCGGCCCCTTCGTGTTCGAGAAGTGGGAGCGTGACCAGCAAGTCACCCTGAAGCGCAACGACAGCTACTGGGGCGACAAGGCCAAGGTCGAGAAGGTGATCATCCGGACCATCTCCGATCCGAAGGCCCGCACCCAGGAGCTCCAGGCCGGCAACATCGACGGCTACGACCTGGTCGGCCCCGCCGACGTCCAGCCGCTCAAGGACGCCGGCTTCCAGATCCAGAACCGGCCGGCCTTCAACATCCTCTACCTGGGTATCAACCAGAAGAACAAGGCGCTGCAGGACGTCAAGGTCCGCGAGGCCATCGGCCACGCGATCGACAAGGCGGCCGTGGTGAAGTCGTCCCTGCCGGAGGGATCGGTGCCCGCCAAGGAGTTCATGCCGAACCTGGTGGAGGGCTACAACGACTCGATCGAGGATCCGGCGTACGACGTCGAGGAGGCCAAGAAGCTCCTCAAGGAGGCCGGACAGGAGAACCTGGAGCTCAAGTTCGCCTACCCGACGGGTGTCTCCCGGCCGTACATGCCGTCTCCGGAGGACACCTTCGCGGTGATCAAGTCCCAGCTGGAGAAGGCCGGGATCAAGGTGACCCCGGTCGCGGCCAAGTGGAGCCCGGACTACCTGGACATGATCCAGGGCGACGCGGGCACGGACAAGCACGACATCCACCTGCTCGGCTGGACCGGCGACTACAACGACCCGGACAACTTCATCGGTGTCTTCTTCGGTGGCAAGTCCGCCGAGTGGGGCTTCGACAACCCGACCCTGTTCAAGGAGCTGGCGGCCGCTCGTGAGCTGCCGACCCGCGACGAGCAGGTGCCGGCGTACGAGAAGATCAACGCCGAGATCGCGGAGTACGTGCCGGGCATCCCGCTGGCCCACCCCGCCCCGTCCCTGGCCTTCGCCAAGGGCGTGGAGGGTTACGTCGCCAGCCCGGTGCAGGACGAGGTCTGGAACACCGTCACCGTCACCCGCTGATCCTCAGCGCCTCGAATCGCTGCGTGATGTGATCAGCTGACACGGCGGGGCGGCACCTCATCCGAGGGGCCGCCCCGTACCGTGTCGGACGTCTTGATTTCCCGACCCCCCGGGAGGAGGCAGACCACCGTGCTCAGGTTCGTCGTCCGGCGCATCCTGCTGATGATCCCGGTGCTGCTCGGACTCATCGTGCTGTTGTTCATCTGGGTGCGCGCCCTGCCTGGGGACCCGGCTCGGGCCCTCCTCGGCGAGAAGGCCACCCCGGAGTCGATCGCCTCGGTGAACGCCCAGTACGGCTTCGACCAGCCGCTCATCCAGCAGTTCCTGATCTATGCCTCGCAGCTGCTGCAGGGCAACTTCGGCAACTCGCCGCGCACCGGTGAGCCCGTGCTGGAGACGTTCATCGAACGCTTCCCGGCCACCCTGGAGCTGGCCATCGCGGCGTTGATCTTCGCCATCGTGGTGGGGATCCCGCTCGGCTACTGGGCCGCGACGCACGCGGGTGGCTGGCTGGACACCTTCGCGGTCGGCACCTCGCTGGCGGGTGTTGTCATCCCGGTCTTCGTACTGGCGTACATGCTGAAGCTGGTGTTCGCCGTCGGCCTGCCCGGAGCGCTCGGGGTGCTCGCGGTGCTGCCGTCCTCCGGTCGCCAGGATCCACGGATCGACGCCACCCACATCACCAACTTCTACGTGCTGGACGGGTTGCTGACCCGGGAGTGGGACGCGTCCTGGGACGCGATCGTGCACCTCATCCTGCCGGCCATCGCCCTCGGCTCCATCCCGTTGGCGATCATCGTCCGGATGACCCGGGCCTCCGTGGTCGACGTGCTCAATGAGGACTACGTCCGCACCGCCAACGCCAAGGGACTCTCCCGGGGCGTGATCACCCGTCGGCACGTGCTCCGCAACGCGCTGCTGCCGGTGATCACCGTGATCGGCCTGCAGACCGGTGCGCTGCTGGCCGGGGCGGTGCTGACCGAGTCGGTGTTCGCGATCAACGGCATCGGCTCCTACCTGTTCGCGGCGATCAGCAGCCTGGACTTCGCCGTGCTGCAAGGGTTCATCCTGTTCATCGCGGTCATCTACGCCGTGGTGAACTTGCTGGTCGACCTGGCGTACGGCGTCATCGATCCCCGACTCAGGACGAGGTGATCACTCCATGACCGCACTGGATGCGACTCAGGGCGCGATCAACGAAGGACTGCTCGGCAAACCGCCCTCCGACGAGCGTGGGACGAGCCTGTGGCGTGGCGCGTTCCGCCGACTGCGACGCAACCCGTCGGCGATCATCGGTGCCGCCATCGTGGCGATGCTGGTGCTGATCGCGGTCTTCGCGCCGCTGCTGGCACCGTACGAGCCGGCGACCAGCGAGTGGATCGACCAGGTCACCCCGAGCTCGGTGCCGGGGCCGTCTCCCGAGCACCCCCTCGGTCTGGACTCCTTCGGCTCCGACATGCTCAC
Source organism: uncultured Actinomycetota bacterium (assembly GCA_963696135.1). Classification (GTDB taxonomy): domain Bacteria; phylum Actinomycetota; class Actinomycetes; order Propionibacteriales; family Propionibacteriaceae; genus Microlunatus. Next base: position 168,175 of record CAVOJH010000019.1, on the reverse strand, counting down.
CCAGCTGATCTACGGTGCACGGCAGACGCTGGTCATCGGCATCGTCTCGACCATGATCGGCGTCATCGGCGGGGCGGCGCTCGGTGTCCTCGCCGGCGGGCTCGGCGGCTGGTGGGACACCGGTGTGATGCGTTTCGTGGACATCCTGCTGTCCATCCCCTCGCTGCTGCTCGCGGTCAGCATCGCGGCGGTGCTCGGCCGAACCCCCTGGGCGATCATGATCGCCATCGGCATCGCCCAGGTGCCGATCTTCGCCCGGCTGCTGCGCGGATCGATGATGGGCCAGCGCGGCCAGGACTACGTGCTGGCAGCCTCCTCGTTGGGGTTGCGCCAACGCCGGATCGTGATGAGCCACGTGCTGCCCAACTCCGTCGGCCCCCTCATCGTCCAGGCCACCCTGGTGCTGGCCACCGCCACCATCGAGGTCGCCGCGCTGTCCTACCTGGGGCTCGGACAGCCCGACCCGGCCGTCGCCGAGTGGGGTCGGATGCTGGTCAAGGCCCAGGACCGGCTGCAGAGCGACCCGCGGCTGGCGATCATGCCCGGCATCTGCATGGCGGTCACCGCGCTGGGCTTCACCCTGTTCGGCGAGGCACTCCGTGAAGCACTGGACCCGAAGTCGAGGCGATGATGAGTGACGCGACCCTGATCAAGGGGCGGCCGAGGGCCGCGGTGAACCGCGAAGAGAACCTGCTCGAGGTCGACAACCTGACGGTCACGTTCGCCCGCAAGGGATCCCGACCCGTGCACGCCGTGGACGGGGTGTCGTTCGAGGTGCGCCCGGGCCAGGTGGTGGGCATCGTGGGGGAGAGCGGCAGCGGCAAGTCGGTCACCTCGTTGGCCGTGATGGGGCTGCTGCCCAGCCGAGGCGTCACCACCACCGGTCAGATCCGTTACCGCGGCCAGGACCTGCTCGGGGCCGGGGCGAAGACGCTGAACGACCTGCGTGGCCGCGAGATCGCCATGGTGTTCCAGGACCCGATGAGCTCGCTCAACCCGGTGGTGCCGATCGGCGTCCAGGTGACCGAGGTACTGCTCCGCCACTCCGACGTGTCCCGGGCCGAGGCCAAGGCGGAGGCCGAGGAGCTGCTCCGTCGGTGCGGCATCCCCGACCCCCGTCGCCGGCTCAAGGAGTACCCCCACCAGATGTCCGGGGGGATGCGGCAACGGGCGCTGATCGCGATCGCGCTGGCCTGCAAACCCGCTCTGCTGATCTGCGACGAGCCGACCACCGCGCTCGACGTCACCATCCAGGCGCAGGTGCTCGAGCTGCTGAAGGAGCTGGTGGCCGACCTGGACACGGCCATGATCATGATCACCCACGACCTCGGCGTGGTGGCCGGGCTGTGCGACTTCGTGAACGTCATGTACAGCGGGCGGATCGTCGAGTCCGCCAGCCGGCGGGAGCTTTTCGCGCACCCCCGACATCGTTACACCGAAGGGCTGCTGGCCTCCATCCCTCGGCTGGACAGCCCGCGCGGCGAGCCGTTGCGACCGATCCGGGGAACCCCGCGCGACGTCATCTCGTGGTCGAAGGCGTGCGCCTTCGCCCCGCGCTGCGATCATGCCGACGACGCCTGTGCGACTCCGGACCTGGCGCTGCTGGTCGACGGTCCCGGTGATCACCGGATGCGCTGCGTGCACCCGGCACCGTTGCCTGGCGCCGACCAGAGCGGGCCGGCTGACGCAGCCGAGGGGGTGGAGCGGTGATCGGCGACGACAACCTGCTGGAGGTCTCTGGTCTGCAGGTCCACTTCCCGATCAAGCAGGGCCTCGTGTTCGACCGGACGGTCGGTCACGTCCGAGCGGTCGACGGTGTCGACCTCACCGTGGCCCGCGGACAGACGTACGGGCTGGTGGGGGAGTCCGGCTGCGGCAAGTCCACGCTGGGTCGGGCGCTGCTCCGGCTCGAGGAGCCGACCGCCGGATCGGTGATCTTCGACGGTGTCGACGTGAGGTCCCTCAAGCCCGAGGCGCTGCGCCAGCTGCGCCGGCGGATGCAGATGGTGTTCCAGGACCCGCTGTCCAGCCTGAACCCCCGGCAGTCGGTGGAGAGTCTGCTGGTGGAGCCGCTGAACGTGCACGGGCTGTCCAGCCAGGACGCCGAGGAGTACGGCCGCGACTCGGCGAAGGCGCACCTGGCCAAGGCCGCGGCGATGCTGGAGGTGGTCGGTCTGCCCCGGTCGGCGCTCTCCCGCTACCCGCACGAGTTCTCCGGCGGTCAGCGGCAGCGGATCGGCATCGCCCGGGCCATGGTGCTCAACCCCGATCTGGTGATCGCCGACGAGCCCGTCAGTGCCCTCGACGTCTCGGTTCAGGCCCAGGTGATCAACCTGCTGGAGGACCTGCAGGAGCTGATGGGCCTGACCTACCTGGTGATCGCGCACGACCTGGCCGTCGTCCGCCACATCAGCGACACCGTCGGGGTGATGTACCTCGGCCGGCTGGTCGAGGAGGCACCGAGCGACGATCTCTACGAGCGACCGCTGCACCCGTACACGATCGCTTTGATGTCGGCCATCCCGATCCCGGATCCGGAGGTGGAGGACCAGCGGGAGCGGATCCTGCTGCGCGGCGATCTGCCGAGCCCGGCCAACCCGCCGAGCGGCTGCCGGTTCCACACCCGGTGCCCGTACCGGCAGCCGACCCGCTGCGACACGGAGGTGCCGGAGCTGCGGGTGATCCCGGCCCTGGGGGAGGGCCGTCGGGTCGCCTGTCACTGGGCCGAGGAGATCGCCGCCGGTACGGTCGGCGTGGCCGACCCCCAGCTGGTGGTGGAACCGGTCCGGTGAGCACGGAGGATCTGGTGGCGCGGTCGGCGCTGGTCACCCCCGTCGGCCGGATCGTGGTGGTCGCCGGGCCGGACAGCGTGCGGCGGGTGTCCTGGTCCACGGCGGACGTCTCGGCCGAGGTGCCCGAGCCCGGCGGCGTCCTGGAGCGAACCCTCGGCCAGCTCAGCGAGTACTTCGCCGGCACCCGCCAGGACTTCGACGTCCCCGTCGACCTCGCCTCACTCGAACCGGCCACCCGCCAGGTGCTGCTGGCCCTGCAGGAGGTCCCGTACGGTCGTGCGGTCACCTACGGAGAGCTGGCCGCCCTGAGCGGTACGGGTCTGCCCGCCCGGGCGATCGGATCGATGATGGGCGCCAACCCGGTCCCCATCCTGATCGGCTGCCACCGGGTGCTGGCCGGTGACGGTCTCGGGGGCTACTCCGGCGGACCACCCGGACAGGGGCTGGAGACCAAGCGCTGGTTGCTCGAGCACGAGGAGATCCTGCCGCCGCGGCTGTGGTGATTCAGCCATTCCTACGCGGGGAGTGAGAAATCACTGAGGCTCATCCGAATGTCGCGACGAGGCCCGCGATCTGTGCGAAGATGGAGTGCTCAAGATAGTTAGGGTTACCTAACTATCAGCCGACGTACGCGAAGGGACTGAGAACGAGATGACGGCGCTACCGGAGGCCTACTTCCGGGCCGAGGTGATCGAGGTGACCAGCCTCTCGACGGTGATGCGGCGGATCGTGCTCGGTGGCGAGGGGCTGGCCGACTACTGCTCCTCGGGTGCGCCGGACGAGTGGCTGAGACTGATGGTCCCGCCGCAGCGTCAACAGCAGGTCGAGCTGCCGGTCAAGCAGGGCCAGCAGTTCCATTTCGCCAACCCGCAACCATCGCCGCGGTGGTACAGCGTGCGCCGCTGGGACGCCGAGCGTCGGGAGCTCACCGTTGATGTGGTGGTGCACCAGCACGGGGTGGCCACGCAGTGGGCCGAGGGCGTCGAGCCCGGCGACCAGCTGCTGATCTCCCAACCGCACGGGCGCGGCATCGACACCGCCGCCGACTGGGTGCTGATCCTGGCCGATCAGACCGGCATCCCGGCTGCCTGTCGGATCCTGGAGAACCTCACGCCCCACCAGCACGCACACGCGGTGTTCGAGGCACCGAACGAGGCTGCCACCTTCACTCCGACCTCGCCGGCGGCGCTGAAGGTCTGCTGGGCCTACAACCCCTCTCCCGCGACCATTCCCAGCCCACTGAGTGCGGCCGTCCGCACGATCGAGCTGCCGCCGGGTCAGGGTTACGTGTGGATGGCCGGGGAGGCGTCCTGCGCCCGCGACGTCCGCCGCTACTTCCGGCACGAGCTGAAGTGGCGGTCCCAGCACTTCGACATCGTGGGCTACTGGCGACCCGATCAGGAGGCCTACCAGCGGCGCTACCGTGAGGTCGAGAGCCAGGTCTCCGAGGTCTACGAGTCGGGTCGCCGCGCCGGTGCTGACTCCCAGGACATCCTGGACGAGGTCTTCTCGGTGATGGAGTCCCGCGGGCTGTAGTCGGTCAGCGTCCGGCGCTGGAGGCACGTCTGCCTGCACTCGCCGCTCAACCAGCCGCTGCCCGACCGGCCGGAGCGCCGTCTTCCCGCACACGCCGTACAACAAGCCGCTCCCCGGGGCCGCTGGATTCGCGTTTGCCCGCACATGCCGACAGCCGAGCCTTCCCCGGGGCCGCTGGATTCGCGTTTGCCCGCACATGCCGACAAACGAGCCGTCCCCGGCGGCGCTGGATTCGCGTTTGCCCGCACATGCCGACAGACGAGCCGTCCCGCTCGCCCCCGGAAGACGATTCGTGACCATCGGTGGCCCCTCAGTGACCTTCACCACACGCTTCTGAATCGTTTTTGTAGAACGGTCACATGGCCCTTAGGCTTGGTCTCGACCGCACCGCGACGTACTCGAACGGACGGCGCTCGCTCGGCACCGCCGCCGGCCCACCCCATTTCCCGTACGCCCGCGGTTGCAGTTGCGCGACCGCAGAGAGATCGATCCGCCGTGTTCGTCGTCGCTCTGGGCTGGTTCGCCGCCGCCCTCGCCGCCACTGTCGCCATCCCCCAGGTCATCAAGCTCCTCCGCAACCGCACCACGGCGGGCATCTCGCTCACTGCCTGGCGCCTCACCCTGGCCGCCAACGTGGCCTGGACCGGTCACGGCTTCGTGGCCGGCCACGCCAACATCTGGCTGCCCAACCTGATGTTCATGGTCTGCAGCCTCATCATCTTGAACCAGCTGCGCCGCGACCGTGCGCTCAGCTGGGCCGCGACCTTCGGCCCCAGCCTGGTGCTGGGCCTGACCACCCTCGGCCTCGACGTCACCTACGGCCCGGTGGTGTTCGCGATCGCTGCCGGCCTGCCCTCGGTGATCGCCCAGATGCTCCAGTTCCAGGAACTGGTCGTGGCCCCCAGGATCAGCGGTGTCTCGCTGCCCTTCCTGGCGTTGAACTGGGTCAACCAGGCACTCTGGCTGTCCTGGGCCTTGTTGGTCGGCGAGCAGTCGATCACGATGGTGGCGTCCACGATGGGTGTGCTGATGGGGCTGAACCTGCTGTGGGCCCTGCTGCGCCAGCGGGGGTTCGTGCGCGCCCGGCTCGCTCTGCTGTCGGCCTGACCGTTCCGCCCCCCGGATTACATGCTTACACTGCCGGTGTGAGCACGTTGCCCGGGGAGGACGGTCGCCCCACGTTGTTCGACTGGGCCGGCGGTGACGCCGCCCTCGCCCGGATGATCAACGCCTTCTACGACCGGGTGGAGGCCGACGAGCTGCTGGCGCCACTGTTCGGCGGTGGCGTCGGCGCCGAGCACCGTGATCACGTCATCGCCTGGTGGAGCGAGGTCTTCGGCGGTCCGACTCGCTACACCGACGAGCTGGGCGGGTATCCGCGGATGGTGCGCAAGCACCTCGGCCTCGGCATCACCCCGGAGCAGCGCCATCGGTTCGCCTCGCTGATGAGCCTGGCCGCCGACGATGCGGCGCTGCCCGACGACCCGGAGTTCCGGGCGGCGTTGGTTGGTTACCTGGAGTGGGGGACCCGGATCGCGCTGGCCAACTCCGCACCGGGGGCGGAGGTGGTGCCGGATGCACCCGTCCCGCGGTGGGGCTGGGGCGTCGCTCCGCCCTATCTCCCGGACTAGATTTGGGCGGTACGACCGCTGAGCCGAGGAGAGAGACGTCGTGACTGTCAACGAGCAGGCTGTTCGCGCGCGGGAGGCGGCCAGGATCCTGGCCAAGGCGCCGCGCGCCGCCAAGGATGCCGGGCTGCAGGCCATGGCCGACGCCTTGGACAAGGCCGAGACGGCGGTGCTGGACGCCAACGCCCTCGATGTGGCCCGAGCCGGGAACAACGGCACCAGCGCCTCGCTGATCGACCGCTTGCGGCTCACCCCGGACCGCATCGCCGGCATGGTGCAGGGTCTCCGCGATCTCGCCGGGCTGCCCGATCCGGTCGGGGACGTGGTCCGCGGCTGGACGAACGCCAACGGGGTGCAGGTCCGGCAGGTGCGGGTGCCGTTCGGGGTGGTCGGCATCATCTACGAGGCGCGCCCGAACGTGACGGCCGACGCCGGGGGTATCTGCCTGAAGTCCGGCAACGCGGCGCTGCTGCGCGGCTCCTCCTCGGCCACCGAGTCCAATGCCGCGATCATCGAGGCACTCCGCCAGGGCCTGACCGACGCCGACCTGCCCGCCGATGCGGTCCAGCTGATCCCTGGCCCCCGGGAGGTGACCGCCGAGCTGATGGCGGCCCGCGGCCTGGTGGACGTGCTGATCCCCCGCGGCGGCGCAGGCTTGATCGACGCGGTGGTCCGCAACAGCCAGGTGCCGGTGATCGAGACCGGGGTGGGCAACTGCCACCTGTACGTGGACGCCTCCGCCGATCTCGACATGGCGCTGGCGATCCTGCTGAACGCGAAGACCCAGCGCCCTTCGGTCTGCAACGCGGTGGAGACGCTGCTGGTGCACGCCGACACGGCCGAGGAGTTCCTGCCGCGGGCTCTGACCGCACTGGCCGAGGCCGGGGTGACGGTGCACGGCGACGACCGTACGGCCGCGTACGGCACGGTGGTGCCGGCGACCGAGACGGACTTCACCGACGAGTACCTGTCCCTCGACATCGCCGTGGCGGTGGTCGACGACCTCGATGCTGCGCTGGCGCACATCCGTCGCTACAGCACGGGACACAGCGAGACGATCATCACGGAGTCGCAGCGCGCGGCCCAGCGGTTCACGGCCGAGGTGGACGCTGCGGCGGTGCTGGTGAACGCCTCCAGCCGGTTCGTCGACGGCGGCGAGTTCGGCTTCGGCGCCGAGATCGGCATCTCCACCCAGAAGCTGCACGCCCGCGGCCCGATGGGGCTGCCGGAGATGACCTCCACCAAGTACGTGGTGGTGGGCGACGGTCAGGTGCGCTGAGCCGCTACGCTTCGCTGGAGATGAACGGGCGGGCAACCGCCCGATCGAGGCGACGGAGAGGTGCGAGGTGAACTTCGGTCTGACACTGCTGGAGGCGGAGGCCCACCGTGAGCTCCCGATCCCGGCCTGGGGCTTCGGCATCATCGCCTTCGCCGTCCTGGCCATCCTGCTGTTGGTCACCTACTCGATCGGCAAGGGCCGCCCGCACAGCTGATGATCGACAGCTGACGTGAGCGACGTTAATCCGGTCCGGGAGTCGCGGACGCCGACCCTCGGTCTGGCCCGCGATCCTGCTGCGCGGCCTGGGCACCGCTATCGCCTCGGCGTGATGGGCGGCACCTTCGACCCGATCCACCACGGCCACCTGGTGGCCGCCAGTGAGGTGGCCAGCCGGTACGCCCTGGACGAGGTCGTCTTCGTGCCGACCGGGGAGTCGTGGCAGAAATCCAACAAGAAGGTGTCCTCGGCGGAGGACCGCTATCTGATGACGGTCATCGCAACGGCCTCGAACCCGCGCTTCAGCGTGAGCCGGGTGGACATCGATCGCGGCGGACCCACGTACACCGTCGACACGCTCCGTGACCTGCGCGAGGAGCGCGGTGACGACGTCGACCTGTTCTTCATCACCGGGGCCGACGCCCTGGCCCAGATCCTGACCTGGCGCGACGCGCAGATGCTGTTCGACCTGGCCCAGTTCGTCGGTTGTACGCGGCCCGGGGTGGAGCTCCATTCGCCCGCGATCGCCGAACTTCCGCCGGAGCGCATTACCCTGATGGAGGTGCCGGCACTGGCCATCTCGTCCACGGGATGTCGGGAGCGGGTGACCGCCCGCCAGCCGATCTGGTATCTGGTGCCGGATGGCATCGTGCAGTACATCGCCAAGCGCGGTCTCTATCTGCCCTGATCGCCGGGCGTGTGCCTACCGCACGACCCCGACCAACGGGGCGTGCGTACCGCACGACGACCGGCACCGAGACCGTACGAGATAGATAGAAGAGAGTTCCTTGACCGCCACCGATCACGCCCTGCAGCTGACCCAGGCCGCCGCCGCGGCCGCCGCCGACAAGCTCGGCACCGACCTCATCGCCTTCGACGTCTCCGAGCAGCTGGCCATCACCGACGTGTTCCTCGTCGTCACCGCCACCAACGAACGCCAGGTGGGCTCGATCGTCGACGGCGTCGAGGAGGCGCTGCGCGAGCTGGACGCCAAGCCCGCCCGGCGGGAGGGCGACCGCGAACAGCGCTGGGTCCTGCTCGACTACCTGGACGTGGTGGTGCACATCCAGCACGACGACGAACGCCGCCTGTACGCCCTCGAGCGCCTCTGGCACGACTGCCCCAGGATCCCGCTGCTCGTGGACAACCGGCGTTGACGGCCGCCCAGCTCATCGTCCTGCGCCACGGCCGCACGGCCTGGAACGCCACCGGGCGGTTCCAGGGCCAGGCCGACATCGGTCTGGACGATCGCGGCCGGGCCCAGGCGGAGCAGGCCGCCGAGGTGCTGGCCGAGCTGGCGCCGACAGCGATCTACTCCAGCGACCTGTCCCGAGCCCGCGAGACGGCCGCCCCGCTGGCCGCCCGATGCGGGCTGCCGGTCCACACCGACGAACGGCTGCGGGAGATCCACGTCGGCAGCTGGGAGGGGCTGACCATCGACGATCTGTTGGTTCAGCTCGACGACGACGTGAAGCGCGCCTACTTGGCCGGTGAGGACGTCCGGCGCTCGCCGACGGGCGAGACGGTCGCGGAGGTGGGGGAGCGGGCCGGTGCCGCCCTGGACGAGATCGGCCGCGCGGCTCCGGACGGGTCCACCGTGGTCGTGGTGATGCACGGGATGGCGGCGAAGGCCGGCGTCTGCCGGCTGGTCGGCTTCCCGGTGCAGACCTGGAAGCGGTTGAGCGGGCTGCACAACTGCGGGTGGATCAGCGTCGAACGACACCGCACCGGCGACTACTGGCGGATCACCGAGTACAACGTGACCGCACCGCGCCCGTGAGCCCGGCCGAGCAGGCCGAACCGCCTGCGTCGGAGGGCTTGCCGCTCAGCCCGCTGGCCGGGGTGGTCATCCTGATCGCCCTGGTCCTGGCCGCCTTCAACCTGCGACCCGCGGTGACCAGCGTCGGACCCCTGCTGGAGGAGATCCGGACGGGTCTGGGGATGGGCGGTGTGGTGGCGGGCCTGCTGACCGCCTTGCCGGCGGCCTGCTTCGTCGCCTTCGGTTCGCTGGCCCCACGACTGGTGGCCAGGTCTTTTCCGAGCCGTCTGATCTGGATCTCGCTGGCCGCCGTCACGATCGGGTTGGCGGTGCGGCCGTTCATGCCCGGCACCGCCACCTTCGTGTTGGTCAGCTGCGTGGCCCTCGGCGGTATCGGGGTCGCGAACATCATGATGCCGGTCGTGGTCCGTCGGGCCTTCCCTCGACGCGTCGGCATGGTCACCGGGGTCTACTCGATGGGTCTGACCCTGGGGGCTGCGACCGCGGCCGCAGTCACCGTGCCGTTGACGGCGGCCCTCGGCGGTGACTGGCGATACGGGCTCGCCTTCTGGGCAATCCCCGCGGCGCTGGCCATGGTCGTCTGGATGGGTGTGGCCCGCTGGATCCGGCAGCGCGCCGGTGGCCGCCCGACCGGGGCGAGCAGCGGTGGTCTGCGGCTCACCCGCAGCCGTACGGCGTGGGCGGTCGCCATCCTGTTCGGGCTGCAGTCGACGCAGGCGTACGTGACCATGGGCTGGGTGCCGCAGATCTACCGCGACGCGGGACTCTCGGCCACCTACGCGGGAGTGCTCCTGGCCCTGATCCCGGCGGTCGGGGTGCCGACTTCGTTCCTGGTGCCGACCCTCGCGGCCCGGCTGAAGAACCAGGGCGGTGTTGCGGTCGTGCTGACCGGGCTCGGCTTCATCGGCTATCTGGGGCTGTGGATCATGCCGACCACGGTGCCCTGGCTGTGGGTGATCGTGCTCGGCGTCTCGCAGGGCGTCTTCCCGCTGGCCCTGACCCTGATCGGGCTGCGTACTCGGTCCGCGGCCGGCACGGTGGGCTTGTCGTCGTTCGGGCAGAGCATCGGCTACCTGATCTCCATCCCGGGGCCGATCATCGTCGGCGCCCTGTACGGCGCAACCGGCAGCTGGCACCTGCCCCTGGCGCTGCTGCTCGTGCTGCTGGTGCCGCAGGGGATCGCGGGCGTGTTCGCCGGCCGGAGTCGTTTCGTGGAGGACGACCTCGGCGTCTGAACCGGCCCGGTCGCCAAGCGGTGCTCGGTGGTTGCTTCGCGCGAGGCGAAGCAACCCGTCTGCAGCCTGTGTGCGTTCTCCGACCACGGTCGGCTTCCGCTCACCCGGCCCGCACCGCAGTAGCACCGGCCGACGAGGTGGACGATGCCGGATCTCGGCGGCTCGCTGACTTAGGATGCTCGCGTGCTCATCCTCGGACTCATCATCTTCGGCCTGATGGCCGGTGCCATCGCCCAGCTCATCCTCGGCCGGTCGGGCTGGAAGATCAACTGGACGATGGCGCTGGTGACGGGCCTGATCGGTTCGTTCGTCGGCGGTCTGCTGATCAGCCTGCTGACCGGCAACGGCCTCAACCTGCGGCCGAGCGGCATCATCGGGTCCATCGTCGGAGCCATCCTGGTCACGCTGGCCTGGCAGTGGTGGCAGAAGCGGTCGGCCGGCTCCTCGAAGACCGCCTGAGGCACTCGCTTCGGCGTCGGCTCGATTTCACCTCGGCCCGGGTGAGCCTGTATTGTTCATCGGGCGCTCGGAGCCGACGGGATCGGATCGAGAGCACAGCGGGGCATTGGCGCAGTTGGTAGCGCGCTTCCATGGCATGGAAGAGGTCAGGAGTTCGAATCTCCTATGCTCCACCAGTAACTCAGCTGGTCAGACGCGAACTCATCATCGTTGTTGGTGCCGGCAGCACGGGCCGCGACGATCACCACCATCGGGATCAAGAAGCCGCGCAGGCCGCCGAGCCCGGTCACGGCTGTGATCAGCAGCACCATTCCCCCGCCCAACGCGAGCCCATTTCGTGTTCTTGGACTCCCAGGCTGGTGAGTTCTTCCGTGACGATCACTGCACCACCCCTGAGGGGAAGCTCAGCGTGTGAGCGGCGTTGAGCTGCCCACAGCCAAACCCGTCATCGCGGACGCCGTCACGGACCCGCCCGCAGAGTCGAGAACGCCGGCGGCGAGGACGTGATCGTCATCGCCGCCGGCGAACGCGGCTCAGGGCAGTCTGCTCAGCTGGTCAGAGGGTCGCAGCGAAGGGATCGAAGTCGTCGGGCAGCAGCGGCACCGGTCCGACCGTGCTGGCGACCTTGACGAACTGCTCCGTGGCGGCGGACTCCTGCGCCGACAGCATCACGTCGACGCTGTGGTTGCCCAGCTCGCCGGAAGCCACGTGGGGCCTGCCCGCCGCGATGGAACGCACCATGTCCAGCACGCCCAGGCCGCGGCCGACGACCGTGCCCTTCTCCTCGACCTCGACCCACGACTGCTCGAACGACATGCCGTCGCGGAGCACGCCGAGCGGCTTGACGTACGCGGTCCGCCCGGTGAACTGGTTCGGGTCGGGCAGGACGATGGAGCCCTCGGTGCCGTGGATCTCGAGGATCCCGTGCCGTTCCTGCGCGGAGTCGAAGCTGAGCAGGCTCTGGCCCTGGGCGCCGCCCTCGAACGCGGTAAGCACCTGGATCGTCGACGGCACCTCGACCGGGAAGAGGGATCCGGCGTTCGGTCCGGTCCGGATCTCCCGCTGCTCCCGGGCCTTCCGGCCGACGGCTGCGACGCGGTCGACGGGTCCGAGCAGGCTGATCAGCGCGGAGAAGTAGTACGGGCCCATGTCCAGCAGCGGACCGGCGCCCTGGGCGAAGAGGAAGCCGGGGTTCGGGTGCCAGAGGTCGGGACCCTGGGTCTGGAACGCGGTCTGCGCGAACATCGGCTCACCGATGACCCCGCTGGCGATCGCGCGCCGAGCGCTCTGGAAGCCCGGGCCGAGCAGCGTGTCGGGGGCCGCCCCGATCCGGACGCCGGCGGCCTTCGCCTGCTCGAGCAGCGCCGCGGCGCCGTCCCGGTCCAGGCCGAGGGGCTTCTCCGACCAGACGTGCTTGCCCGCCGCGATCGCGGCCGACGTCACCTCGATGTGGGCGTCCGGCGTGGTCAGGTTCACGACCAGCTCGACACCGGGGTGGGCCAGGACGTCGGGTCCGCTGCCGTGCGCGGGGATGCCGTGCTTCTCGGCCTGGGAACGGGCCCTGTCGGCGATGAGGTCGCCGACGACCAGCACCTCGACGTCCGGGAACGAGTTCAGGTTCTCCAGGTAGGTGTCGCTGATGACACCTACCCCGATGATGCCGACGCCGACAGCGCTCATCGGGCGTAACCGCCCTCGACCAGGAAGGCGTACGAGGAGGCGATGTCGTCGAAGACGTCGCCGGGGGCGTTGTCGTACTCGATGATGGCGTACTGCAGCGCGGTGGCGGCCTGCAGGGACTCCACCAGCGGCACGTCACCGTCGCCGGCGTGGCGCTGATCGAGGCTCTTCGAGGAGAACGCCGCGGCGCCCGGCGCGAACGGGTTGCTGGCGGGAGCGACGCCGTCCTTGACGTGCAGCGCGATCAGCCGGTCACCCAGGCTCGCGGTCAGTGCCGCAGGGTCCTGGCCACCGACGAGCGCCCAGAACAGGTCGAGCTCGATCGCCACGCGGTCTTCGGTCAGCTCGAGGAACCGCTCGTACGCGGTCTGCCCGTCGAAGGAGGCGAGGAACTCCTGCGCGTGGTTGTGGTAGCCCACGGTCAGCCCGAACTGGGCAGCGGTGTCGGCCAGGGCGTTGATGCGGTCGGCGATGTCCTTCACGCCGTCCTCGGTCAGCCAGCGCTCCGTCGGGACCATGGGGTCGATCACCGTGGACATGCCGACGGTGGCCGCCGCCTCGAACACCACCTGGGGCTCCGGGGTCGGGATGGAGCCGTCCGGCGTCCACAGCGTGTCGGACAGCAGCGGGGCGTGGCCGGTGGGGGAGGCGAGACCGGTGGAGTCCAGCGCCGCGCGGATCTCGTCGGGACGGCGCACGAAGTCGAAGGCCTCGACGTTCTTCAGACCGATGGCGGCGAGTCGCTCGAGCGAGCCGTTCATGTCGGCGGAGAACTCTTCGGCGAGCGTGTAGAGCTGGATGGAGGCGATGGGGAGGGCCACGGTGTCCTTCTTCCTTGATGCTGTCGGTGGGGTGTTCACCCGAAGGGGCAGCAACACTCTAGCAAAAACATCCGCGTGGAGGTATTCGGCCCCCGATGCCCTACCATCGCGGTCATGGCCGACACCGCTCCGAAGACTGTCCGGTCGCGTGGTGCGTACGCCAAAGGAGTGGCACGGCGGCAGGAGATCCTCGACGTCGCGATCCAGGTCTTCGCCCAGCGGGGGGCGGACCGGACGAGTCTCCGCGCGATCGCGCAGGAGGTGGGGGTCACGCACGCCGCGCTGATCCACCACTTCGGCTCGCTCGAGCAGTTGCTGGTCGACGTCTACCAGGAGTCCGCTCGCCGGCTCGACCGCGACACCAAGGCCGCCGACAACGCGTCGGCGGTGGAGACGATGCGCCTGTCGGCGGAGCGGAACCGCGAGGTGCCGGGCATGGTGCAGCTGTACACGACCCTCGTCGCCGCAGCGCTGGAGGAGGGACACCCAGCGGCGACGACGTTCGCCACCGAGAGGTTTGCTGCCGTCCGGGCAACGCTGGCCGACCACGTCAGACGACAACAGGACGACGGCCGCATCCGCTCGGACGTCGACGCGAACCTCGTCGCCGCCCTCGTCATCGCAGCCTCGGACGGACTGCAGACGCAGTGGTTGCTGGACCCAGATGTCGATCAGGTCGGCGCTCTGGCGCTCCTCGATCGGCTCCTTGGGGACGGATCGCCCCCCGGGGATGTAGAAGCCAGATCACCTAGGCGGCGCAGCAGCCGAGCTGACGGATCCGCTGACGACGACCAGGGATGAGCACTCGACCAAGCAGGTGATCGTTCAGTCAGCGGACGATCCGTCGACGCGCGGTTCGGCGTCGCTCACTAGTGCTGGTGCGGTACAGGGGTGGCCAGTCGCTGAGCCCAGCCGGTGGCCGCATGCTGCGGCCGCGTCCAGACGGCGACCTTCATCGGCATCGGTAGCGCCGTCCGGGGTGCAGGCCGCAGGCTGGCCCTCGCTGTGGGGCTGGGCAGAGATTGCTGAGGGCCGATGCCATCGCGCACCGGACCACGGGCGGGCCAGCTCAGGTCGGCGTACGCAGCCACGTCTCGCTGAAAGCCAGCACCGCCGAGCTCGCGAACACGTCCTCATGCGGTCGCACCTCGCCGATCGCCGCAACCCCGTCGACCACGATGCTGGCCGCCAGGCACGGCACGACCGCGGCGGTCGTCCGATACTCGTACGGGGTGGTCTCGGCCCAGATGCAGGGCTGCGGCTGGCGCCAGACCAGCTCGACGGTGTGCCCGGCAGAGCGGCACACCACCCGGTGCTCCTCGTCGCTTCGGGACTCCGTGAACCGGGACGGCCGCGGCTCGGTGTGCTCGAGGCCGTGGCCGAGGAGCGGATCCCAGCGGCGGTTGAAGGTCGTCCAGAGCCACCGCGCCAGGGGTGGGTTGTCGGTGTGGATCGCGCTGGTCCTGGGAGCTGACGGGGCGCTCGGTCCTGGATCGGTCCAGAGCAGCAGGGACGTACCCGATCCGCGCTCGGTGAAGCGCGCACTCCACAGGCTGGCCACGGCGACAAGATCATCTTCGCCCGGTCGGTAGAGCATGATCAACGGGTTCTCACCGGCGAAGACGACCTGGGGCTCGGCTGGAGTCATCCGTCATGATCACACGGGGTGAACACCAGCCGGCCCGCCGAAGCCGGCCTCCTGCGCCGGTTCCACCCCCGGGTCGTCACCGACGCCGCCGGGCCTGCCGCTCAGTTTCGGTTGTTGGGGTGGGGCGAGGACTTCGAAGGACGGGACTTCGCCTTGCCGGGCTTGTTCGCCTTCGACATGCCGGGTTGTTGATCGTCCCTGTCGGCCGAGGTCGTGTTGGCTCTCTCGCTGCTGGGTGCACGAGCTGTGCGGGAGGTCGAGGTGTTGACCGGGTTCCGGCCGCCGGCGGTGGACGTCGGCTTCGCCGGCTGTTCGGTCGGACCTGTGGAGGTGGGAGTGACCCGTGAATCTGGTGATGCCGGCGTGCCTTCGCCGGGGTCGACGGCCGACCCGGAGTCAGCGGGGAGCTCGGAGGCGGAAGCTGGACCAGTGCTGATCTGAATGGTCACGGTGCTGTTGGTCTCAGCACGCCGACCGCCGGCCGGGAACTGCTCAGTCACGGTGAGCCGGGTTGCGCTCAGACCGTTCACCGGTTCGACCCGTGGGACGAGATGGGCGTTGCGGAGAAGGCTCTCTGCCTGAGCCTGGCTGAAGCCGAGGACGGCCGGAACCTCGGTGGTAGTCGGATGCACTGGGCTGGGGGACCGGAGATAGCCGAATCCAACCAATCCGATGACCACCAAGACCGCCATGGCGACGATGCTCGCCGGCCGGCGGGTCTGGTGAGGCACAGTCGCACGGACGTGCCGGACCGCTGTTCTCTCGAGGTGGACCGTCGGCTCCGCGGCCGCCGGAGTCGCCAGCTGGTGCCCGGACCGGACACGGTGGATGTCAGCCCGCATCTGGTCAGCGGACTGATAGCGGTCCCCGGGCGCCTTCTCGAGGGCTCGCATCACCATGGTGTCGATGCCGGCTGGCAGCTCCGGAACGAGGGTGCTGGGGGCCTCGGGTGGTTCGGTGACGTGCTGGTACGTGATGCTGAGCGGGGAGTCGCCGGTGAACGGCGGCCGGCCCACCAGGAGCTCGTACAGCAGGCAGCCCACCGAGTACAGGTCGCTGCGGTGATCGACGGTCAATCCCCTGGCCTGCTCGGGGGACATGTAGTGGGGTGAGCCCACAACTGTCTGGGTCTGGGTCTGGGTCGCGGAGTCATCCATCGTGCGGGCGATGCCGAAGTCGGCGACCTTGACCTCACCGGCTGACGTGAGGAGGACGTTCGCCGGCTTGATGTCGCGGTGGATGATGCCCGCTGTGTGACTCGCAGCCAGTGCGCGGAGAACCTCGTCGGTGATCTCCAGGGCTCGGTCGAGGGTGAGCCTCGGCCCGTCACGCAGCAGCTCCCGCAAGCTGGAGCCGTCGATCAGCTCCATCACGATGATGGGGACGGGTGTGCTCCCGGTGGACGGCAGCACCACTGCGGTGTCGAGTACGGCGACGATGCCCGGGTGGTTCAAGCGGGCCGCAGCCGTGGCCTCACGTCGGAATCTGGCGCGGAAGGTGGGGTCGAGCGCGCGGTCCTCGCGCAGGCGCTTGATCGCGACCGGCCGTCGAAGCTGGCAGTCGATGCCGGAGTAGACCTCCGCCATGCCGCCACGTCCTAGCAGCGCGCCGATCTGGTACCGCTCTTCGTGCACGTTCGGACTCCTTCTACGGGCTTCCCGGTCAGGGCAGCCCGGTTGGAAGGCGTCCCGAGGTGTGGCTGCGTCACCATCTCGGCGCAGCTCCCTGGGTCGAGTCAAGAGGCGGAATCAGGCCTACGTGAAGTCTCGACCCTGATGGCGGTCAGCGGAACATCACGAAATCATAACGTAAACCAGGACCTGCTTCGGAGGTCCGACCTCAGACGGCCGCGGGGGGACCGCCGTCGTTGCCGCGCTGGACCGTCGTGGTGTGGCTGGTACGGCGGCGCTGCTGCGCGATGACCAGGGACAAGATGATCGCCAGCGCGCCGCCGGCCATGCACACGTAGCCGATGGCGGTCAGGTCGACAGCGCTCCACTGGTCGCGGACGCCGAAGGCGAGGATTCCACCGACAACCAACAACAAGATCCCGGCACCCAAACTCATCTGCTTCTCCGATCGCTAGGCCTCGGGCGCGCTGCCCAGCGGCGCCAACAGTGTAAACAGTTGTCGTGCGCCTGGGGGTGTCGGCGAGGAAGGATCACCCTTCGGGGTGAGTACCGCCGGGGATCCTGGGGCTAGTGTGCGCTCTGTGGGAGTGATGGGTGTCGTGGCGGATGCCGGTGAACCCGCCTTCGACAGCGACACCGCGATGGAGGCCCTCATCCCCATCGTCACCCGGGTGGTGCGGGCCAGGGTGACCGACGCCGGCCTCGCTGAGGATCTGGTGCAGGAGACCCTGGTGCGGGTCCTGGCGCGGGCGAACCGGGTCGCGCCGGGCATGCTCGAGCCGTACGCGATCGCGACGGCCCGCAACGTGGTCGCCTCCCAGTGGACCGAACGGGACCGGCATCGACGCAACCAGCACCGCGTCCTCGAGGTGCCGTGGGTCGAGTCGCCGGATGAGCAGGTCTTGAAGGATGTCGATGCCCAGGCCATCTCGGAGGCCCTGACCCGACTGTCCGAGCACGAGCGCGCGACGCTGCTGGCCCACGAGGTGTCGGGTCGCGACACGAAGTCTCTGGGCAGCGATCTCGGGATGACTCCGGGCGCGGTGGCGGCGCAGCTGAACCGCAGTCGAGCGCGCCTCCGGGTGGAGTACCTGCTGGCGGTCCACGGCATCGATCCGCCGACCGACAGTTGTCGTCCGGTCCTGCTGGCGCTGTCCTCGGCGGACCGCCGCCGACAGAGCGAGGTGGGTGCCGCGCGACATCTGCTGGAGTGCGACTGCTGCTCGACGTTGAGCGGGCCCTTGATGGAGCGGGGCCAGCCGCGTGAGAACGAGATCCGGGTGAAGATCCAGTCCGACGCTGACATCGTGCTGGCGCGGAAGGGCGCCCGTGACCTGGCGGCCAGACTGAGCTTTTCCGCCACCGAGATGACCGTGATCGCCACGGCCGTGTCCGAGATCAGCCGGAACATCGTACGATTCGCCGAACGCGGCGAGGTGTTCCTGGAGCTCGTCGACACGCCGCGGCCGGGGCTTCGCGTGGTGGCGCGGGACACCGGGCCCGGGATCGCCGACGTCGATCGGGCGATGACCGACGGTTACAGCACCTACCACGGCCTCGGCCTCGGGTTGCCGGGAGCGCGCCGGCTGATGGACGAGTTCGAGGTGGCCACCGAGCGCGGCCGAGGGACGACGATCACGATGACCAAATGGCGACGGGAAGGCTGACATGACAGACAGAGCAGGCGGCGACGAGCAGGTCGCGGCGGACTTTCCGACCCTGGATGCCGAGGACGAGGACCAGCTGCTTCCACAGCTGGTGTCCCACTTGCGCGAGCACCGGACGAGGTTGCGGCAGGAGTGGGAGCTGCGCATCCAGGACGCCCACCTGCTGCACGCGATGACACCGCAGGAGATGGCCGCCGAGACGACCTCGGTGTACGACAACTACGTCGGGGTGCTGGAGACCGGGAGCGTCGAAGCCCTGCAGCACTACGCGCGAGACCTGTCGGAGCGCATCATCCCTCGAGGCGTGGAGACGCACGAGGTCGTGGGCATCGTGCTCCTGCTCCGCGACGTCTTGGCCCGATCGTTGTTCGAGAAGTACCAGGGCAGTTTCTCCTTGCTGAACAGGGTTCTGGACGCCTATGAACCCGCGGCGAACCGCATCGCCAACACGGTGGCGGTGAGCTTCGTGGACGAACGCGAGCGGGTCATCCGGCAGCAGCAGGACTCGATCCGCGAGCTGTCGACGCCGGTGCTGCCGGTCCGGGAGCGACTGCTGATCCTGCCCATCATCGGTGTGCTCGACACCGAGCGTGCCCGCCAGCTCACCGAGCAGCTGCTGTCGGGGATCCGTACCCATCGGGCGAAGGTGGTCGTGATCGACATCACCGGGTCGCCCGACGTCGATGAGGCGGTCGCGAACCATCTCGTTCGCACCGTCGACGCCTCGCGGTTGATGGGGGCCAGCGTGATCATCACCGGTCTGTCGCCGGAGATCGCGCAGACCCTGGTCACGATCGGGGTCGACCTCAGCAAGATGAACACGATCGGCGATCTCCAGGGTGGTCTGGAGGAAGCCGAGAGGCTGCTGGGCTTCCGCGTGACCAAGCAGGAGGAGCTGGCCGAGTAGTGGACACCGGACCGGCGCTGGTATCGATCCTGCGACAGGGGCCCTACCTGATCGCATCGATCCACACTGCCCTGGATGACTCGCAGCTCGTCAGGTTCCAGCGCGATCTGATCGACCGGATCGGTGAGCACCGGTCCAGGGGAGTGATCATCGACGTCGCCGCGCTCGACGTGCTGGACTCCTTCGGCTCCCGCACGCTGCGCAACATCGCCGAGATGGCTCGGCTTCGGGGCGCGATCACCGTGATCGTGGGGATCCAGCCCGATGTCGCCTTCGCGATGGTCCTGCTGGGCATGGACACGGGTTCGGTCCACACGGCCCTCGACCTCGAGGAGGGGCTCGCCTACCTGGCCCGTTCCGCCGGGTCGGGACCACCCTCGGGTCCGCTCGCTCGGTGAACGCCACCGAAGCACTGCGTCGGGACTACCGGGTCGCGTTCCTCCGTTACGTCGCGAGCCGGGACGAGGTCCCGCTCACGATCGCGTACGAGCTCGGGCGGCGCGCCGTCGCGGACCGGCTCAGCATCCTCGAGCTGTCGAAGATCCACCACGACACGTTCCGGCTGGTGGTGCAGGAAGCCCGCTCCGACGAGCTGGACGGAGCGGTCGAGGCCGCGTCGGAGTTCTTCCTCGAGGTGCTCGCGACCTACCACATGGTCCACGGCCAGGCCGGCTGATCGCCGGCGAGGCCGATGGATCTCCGCGATCACCGAGCTCGCCCACGCCAGAGCCCGAGCCTCAGCTGACTGTGTACGGTCTCGGACCGTTGTCGCGCCGATCGACGGACGGCTCGCGTGGGCATTCGCTGTCGGTGAGCTCGTCCCAGAATCGGCTGTGGCATGACGGACACGGGGACAGGTGCTTCGAGGATCCGACCTGCAGCGGGTAGCCGCAGCCGGCGCACCTGTACGTTCCGGCGGAGACGTCGCTGCCAGCAGGAACCGGATCGGCCATGCTCGGACGGTATCCGTGGCCCGTAGGGCAGTACCACACCCTCAAGGGTGGTTCCGGACGCGCGGGGGCGCACAGTCCGTGCGATCCGCCCAGGCGGCAGGGTCATCACCACCGGGGTGTGGGCGGTGCTGACCGCCCGGACTGCCTCGACGCGTCGGCATGACGTGGGAGATCACCCTCAACGCAGGACTCCCGACGGTCCGTCAGCGCCGGCGGCCGACTCAGAGAGGTGTCGCCGTACGGGCAGGGGAGGCCCGACGCCACGTCATGCGCCGGCGGCCGTGCCGTCTTCAGTTGTGAAGGGCCACCGACGCGCTCCAACGGCGCAGCGCGGCGGCAGCCCACCATCTGCACAGGAAGGCACGACGAATGCGAGCTACACGTCAGCCAGAGGCACAGCGCCGTGGTCCACGCAAGGTGCTGTTGGCGTTCATCGCCCTGGCCACCATCTTGTCCATGGCTCTCGGTACCGCGCCGGCCAGCCAGGCCGCGCCCAACGACGAGCAGCCGGTGAAGGCGGCTGCGGCCAGGGCGAAGAAGCCGACCGCTCTGAGCGCACCGATCACGGGGACGCTGCAGGACGGCACGGGCAAGGTCGATGGACTGTTCAACATCACGAAGTTCGCCCAGCGGAAGGGCAAGCTGGTCGCCGTCGGCAACTTCACCGGCACGATCACCGATGCCGCCGGAAAGGTCACGGCGGGGAGCAAGAAGATCGCCATTCCGCTGGATACCGCTCCCGCTGCGGGCGCGAACAAGGCCCTCGCTCCGAAAGCCGCCGCGGCGGCTGCCGCGCCGCTCAGCTGCCAGGTCCTCGACCTGGTTCTCGGTCCGCTGGATCTGAACCTGCTCGGGCTGAAGGTGCATCTCGATACGGTGAAGCTGAACATCACCGCCGTGGGTGGCGCGGGCAACCTGCTCGGCAACCTGCTGTGCGCAGTGGCGGGGCTGCTGGATGGGGCCACCGGCCTGAACGGCATCCTGGCCAACCTGACCAAGCTGCTCAACCAGCTGTTGGCCGTCCTCGGGTAGAACGTCCGCGGCCGCGAGGCGTCGGTCCCCATCCCCCGGAACGGCGCCTCGCAGCTGCGGCACCCACCCCCTTGGTGGCGGGTGCGTCACCCGAACACCACACAGACCTTGCGAGGAGCACACATGAACCGTGGCGTCATCGGGACGATCATCGGCGTCCTGGTCATCATCATCCTGGTCATCCTCATTCTCCAGCTGACATGAGGGATCGCCGGCACGAACAGGACATCACCATGGCTGACCGGAGGAAGATCACCATCGAAGACGGTGGTGAGGTCGTGGCCCGAGCCACTGTCATCACGCCCGACGGAACGGGTGCCGCCCACGCGGAGGTGAGCATGGCCCCGGGTCACCTGCCGGTCGGGACCCGTCAGAGGGTGGCGGA
Source organism: uncultured Actinomycetota bacterium (assembly GCA_963696135.1). Classification (GTDB taxonomy): domain Bacteria; phylum Actinomycetota; class Actinomycetes; order Propionibacteriales; family Propionibacteriaceae; genus Microlunatus. Next base: position 146,526 of record CAVOJH010000019.1, on the reverse strand, counting down.
TACCGTTCACGAGGCGGTGGTCGCTGACCACGCGGCGCATCTGACCGCCTCCGTCCCCCAGGGAGACGCTGAGCTGGTGGACGGTATCCGGGACCACCTCAGCGACGTGCGCATGCGGGCGGCCGGCGCGAGCACGATCATCGAAGGCGACGTCAACCCGCGCTGAGAGCTCCCAGCCGCCGGCCCATCAGTCGGCAGCTGGGTACGCCTTGACGGTGACGAACGACGGGCCGAAGTGTCGGCTGATGGCGGCGTACGCGTCGCGCTCCGGCAGCAGAGAGACCTGGGTCCTGGCGGCCACGGCGATGGGTGCCGAAGTCATCGCCACGACCTCGATTGCCCCCTGCGGTCCGGACTGCGGGCTGTCGAGAGCGATGGCGACCACGCGACACCAGGCTTCCGCAGACCACGGGTTCCACACGGCCAGGTGGTGGAAGCCACCTCCCGACGGCAGCTCACTGCCCTGGTCGTCGAGCTGAATCACCTGGGTGACGGGATTCTCTCGTCGTGCTTGGGGTCGAAGATCGACGACCTCAGCAGCAACATCTGCCGTGAGATGCGCGTCGGTGCCGCGCAGACAGAGCAAGTCGGTGTCCTCACCTGGCGTGAGGGCCATCTCGCCGCAGTCTGTTCCATAGCAGGAATGCACACCGACGTCATCGAGCCGCTGACCCCGTTGATCGAGCGCCACATAGCGGATGGTGGGCACGGCGGTGGTCTTGCCCCGATGCTGCAGCGTCATCATCTGGTCGAGCACACCGTCGGAGCCCATGAGGGAGAAGTCGAAGCCGATCGGCTGCCGTGCCACACGGTCGCAGCCTAAGCGACCCCGGCCGGACCGTGAGCGGGACGTCGAGCGGATCTGTACTGCGCGTCCGCACTCGGTGGTCGGTTCTGGGTCCGGCCAGGATGCGCGGACGGCGAGGGCTAGGTTCGCGTCATGGATCGCCTCTGCTGGGCCGACGTGCGGGACCTCATCGTCCGCGTCATCCTGCCGATATTTGTGCTCTGGGGCCTTATCGTGGGCATCGGTCTCGCGGTGGTGGGCCCACTGGCCGGGCCGTTGACCGCCGAGGAGGCGATCAACCGTGGCCTTGCCGCACACCGCTCGGGCGCCGGGGACGCGATCACCTTCGTGTGGTCGTTCCTCGGCAGCACCCAGGCGATCGCCGGCGTCTGCCTCGTTGTCTCAGCATTTGTTCTCTGGCACACCCGGGACTGGCGACTCGTCGTCGTGCCCGCGACGGCCGTCCTCCTGCAGCTGTCCATGTACCTCACGGTGACGGCACTGATCCACCGACAACGCCCCCTGGTCGAGAGGCTGGAGGCACTGCCACCGATGAGCAGCTATCCGAGTGGCCACGTGGGCGCGTCCACGGCCCTCTATCTGTCGCTGATCTTGCTGGCATCTCGCTGCCGACGCGCCGGCGTGCGCTGGGCCATGATCGTGGTGTGCGGGCTGATTCCCCTGCTCGTCGCCTTCAGTCGGTTGTACCGGGGAATGCACCACCTGTCCGACGCCCTCGCCGGCATGATCGGCGGGGCGGGCTGTGCGCTCCTCTCGTACGGGTGGTACCTGCATCGCCTGCGAGAGCGCACCGCCTCCGCGGGACCGGAGCTGTCCGAACCGACGCTGTGATGCTCGAGCCCCGATCCGTGCACCACAGCCACGGGTGGACATGCGGCTCACGTCGGTGCCGGTGAAGCCAGCAGTTGTCGCGCCCAAGGGGGCAGAGTACGCACGAAGCTTCCGAATCGCCGTGTCCGCATTGTCGTGCTGAAGGGAGGAGGTCAGATGAGTCGGGCCAGCGGACGCTCGAAGAATTCCCTTTCGATGGTGATGGTGGTCTAGGTCTGATGTAGCAGCTGCAAAACTGGCACTCAGCTGTCTCCGACCGCCGGTCCGACTGACACCGCGGTGGTCGCGGTCCGGCCGCTGCGGACGGTCAACGCCACCGAGCCGTCTCTCAGCCGCGGGTCCTCGTCGATGACGTCGGCGACGAGTCGACCGTCCACCCACCCTCGGATCAGCGGACCGCGGACCTCGAGGGCCAGCTCGTAGGTCGTGCCGTACTCCCAGGTGAACGGGATGCTGGCCAGCTCGGTCTCACCGTGCCAGCGCTTCACCAGCCTGATCCGGTGGCGGCCGACCAGCTCCAGCAGGTAGCCGCGTTCCAGCCCCTGGACGCGGGCAGCCAGACCCACGGCGTCGGCCAGATGCGGGGTCACGTCCGCCGAGACCCGGTAGTCCCGCCACTCGCGAGTTCCCTGGATGAGCTGCCCCAGCCCGGCGTCCTGGATCAGCCGGTACGTCTCGTCGGCGTGGTCGAGCCGGTCGACGGCGTCGACCCACGCACGCGGCCACATCGTGCCGCCGCGGGCCGGACGCTTCACGGTGACCGTCGGTTCACCCGACCAGCCCAGCCGATCCAGCAGCACCTCGCCCGCAGCCTCGGCGTCGACCGTGACCCCGACGAACGTCACCGGTTGACCATCGAGGTCGGGTACGGTCCACGTCAGCTCGACCCGCGAGCCCGGCCCCACGGGCGCAGCCGCGCCGGTCAGCCGCTGCAGCTCGTCGCCGCGATCTCCCTTGTCCGCCGCCATGATCAGCAACCGAGCCACGACCGGCGGAGCTTCCAGGGGGACCTCGACCACCGCCCGCACGAGCTGCCCGGGGTAGAGGGTCGGCGACGCCATCAAGCCGTAGCCCGGCATGTCCCGGGCTTCCGGTGGGATGAACGTCGGCGTCGAGACGTCCAGCGAACCGGGCTGGCGGGTGCGGATGGACAACCGGCCCTGGCCATCCGCGCCGGGCACCTGGACGACATGACCGTCTCCCTCTCCGTCCCGGATCCCGAAGCCTTGAACGGATCCGGGGAACGTGAAGTGGAACCGGGCGCCGTCCTTGGGGACGAACGGCTCGGCTCCGGAGCGGCCCCGGCCGTGCCCGCTGAGTCGCAACGCCTCCCGGGCCGCATCCGTGATCACGCCGCCCGGTTCCGCCGTCGGCAGGTAGAGCCGATCCGCGAGCGGTCCGCGGTAGTCGACACCCTGCGTCAGACCGGCCAGGCCGGCGAAGACGCCCATCACCGAACCCACGTCACCGGCATTGGAGTCGGTGTCCCACCCGCAGGTGTTGACCACCGTCATGGCGCGGCCGAAGTCGCCGCCGCTGTGCGCGATCGCGGCGATCACCACCGCGTGGTTCGGGACGACATGGCAGTTGCCGCCGTACCTGTCGTAGCCGTAGCGCTCGGCGATCCTGGCGCGGGTCGCGTGCCAGTCCCCACCCGCAGACCACAACCGGACGTCCCGGATGACCTCGGCGATCACGCAGCCTGGCGAGACCTGGCCGAACCCTTCGTCGAGCACGGTCTCGACATCAGTGGCGACGAAAGCCGACGCGACCATGGCCGCCACCATCCGGGCCGCCTGCAGCGCCTCACCGTCATGACTCACGCTGGCCGCCGCCTGGGCCAGGTCCGCCGCTCGGGCCGGATCCGCGGGACAGGTCATCGCGAATCCCTCGCAGAAGATCTGGGCCCCGACCTGCTCGGACACCACCCGACCGTTCAGCTCGGCCGAACCCGACAGCGGAGCCTCGACCCCGGCTCGCAGGCGCAGGTACGCGGTGTGCTCGGTCGAGTTCCCGAGACCGCCCCACCAGAGCACCGTGCGCTCGGGGATCAGCTCGTTCAACCAGGTCCGGGCCACCGCGCCCGGATCCAACGAACCCTTGCTCGGCACGTCATCCAGCACCCGCGGGAACACCAGGGTGCCGCTGATGTCGTCGTCGGTGACGACCAGCAGGTGGTTGTTCAGCGGCAGATCGGTCCGTGCGTTGACGTAGCCCGTGATCTCGCCGAGGTCGCTCAGGATCCGGTCGTAGGTCCAGCCCTCGAACGGTCGCCCGAGGTAGACGCCGATGATCTTGCCGAGGACCCCGGCGTACACACGCTCGTCGTAGTCGGCGGGTAGTTCACGGATGCTGGACAAGGCTCCTCCTCGGGCGGGTCGTGGCACTCATGAGATGTTCGGCCATGCCGCTGATGGTCGACACACGACCGCCCGGACGGCGCCGCTGACCGTCCAGGCGCCGATGCCGGCGGGCACCGCCCACGCCTGTCCGTGGACGATCGACATCCGCTCCGGGACCCCGCGGGCGGTCCAGCCCAGCTCACCGTCCCCGTCGAGCACGATCAGGACGGCGAACCCCGCGTCGACGGCCACAGCCGAGTCGAGCGGTGCGGCGATGTCGATGCGGAAGAACGGATCAGCGGCCGCGGGCAGAGCGCCCAGGAGAGCATCGGATCGCTCCCCGGGATCGACGTGGTGTCGTACGGCAGCCAGCGCGGCGGCCGTGGTGGCTCGATGGTCGACGGCGCGCAGGGCCAGGTCGAAACCGAGATCCAGGTGCGACTCGTCCCGGGTCGCAGTGGTCACCGACCACTCGAGCAGGATGGAGAAGTCGGTCGGTTCCTGCACCTCGACCACGAAGACACCGGCGCCGGTCGCGTGCGGCTCGCCGGCCGGCACCAGGATGCCGTCGCCGGGACGGACCGTGATCTTGTTCAGCCGGGCGAGCAGCCAGGCCGAGTCCTGCGCGTCGATGCTGGTCGCGAGCTCGGCCGGGTCGACGTCGTCGCGCCAACCGACCCAGACCGCCGGGTCGTCGCCCTCGACCGCGAGCACGTACCAGGCTTCACTCTTGCCGTAGCAGGAGTGCAGGTGGGCGCGCGCGAACTCGCGGGTGGGATGGACGTGGACGGGCAGCCGCTGACCGGCGTCGAGGAGCTTGACCAACAGGCCGATGTCGCCGGCTCCCGCACCCGGCGCACCCGTCGCCGACCCCGTCCAGCCCTCGTGATCGGCGGCCACGGCATCGGCGAACAAGCTGCCGTCGGTCAACCGGCTGGAACCCACGGCGGGATCGTCGGCGCGATGGACGGTCGACGCGAGCCACTCCTCCGGCCGTTGGCTGGACGGCAGCTCGACCCCGCGCAGCGCGGCCAGCAGGCGCCCACCGACGTAGAAGTGGTCGATCACGTTCGGCGGCAGCAGCAGGGGACGCATGCTCGACCGGCCTCCTCGTCCTGGGGTTAGGGTCGTGCCGATCATGCCCCACGGTGCAGGCACGGCGAGCGAGCGGAGGACGATGTCGTCACCCCAGGAACCAGCCCCGATGTCGAACGCGCCGGCGGGCGCGCCGTTGCCGAGCACGGGGGAGTCCGTAGCGCGTCCGGCGGCGACCGCCGAGCGAACGGTGCACCTCGTCGGCCACGCTCACCTGGACCCGGTGTGGCTGTGGCCGTGGCAGGAGGGCTACCAGGAAGCACGGGCCACGTTCCGCTCGGCGCTCGACCGGATGAACGAGTATCCCGACTTCGTGTTCACCTGCGACCAGATCGTGCTGCTGTCCTGGGTCGAGGAGTCCGACCCCGAGCTGTTCGCCGAGATCGCCGCCCGGGTGGCCGAGGGTCGCTGGGTGCACGTGGGTGGCTGGTGGGTGGAGCCCGATTGCAACATGCCCGGCGCCGAGAGCTTCGTCCGGCAGGGTCTCTACGGCCAGCGTTACCTGCAGTCGAGGTTCTCCCGGATGGCCACCGTCGGCATGAACGCCGATCCGTTCGGCCACAACGCGATGTTGCCGCAGATCCTGCGCGGGCAGGGCATGGACAGCTACACGTTCCTGCGCCCGGGGCCGCACGAGGGTGATCTCGAGCCGTCGACGTTCTGGTGGGAGGCACCCGACGGTAGCCGTGTGCTGGCCTACCGGATCCCCAACGAGTACGGCAGCGGGCCCGGCACGGTCGACGGACAGCTGGAGAAAGCGATCGCCGCCGCCCGGCAGTCCGGCGAGATGATCATGGTGTTCTACGGGGTCGGTAACCACGGTGGCGGTCCGACCCGGGCCAACCTGGACTCCATCCGCCGGTTCGATCGGATGGGCTCGTTCGGTCGGCTGACGCTCTCCAGCCCGCGGGACTACCTGGATGCGGTCCTCGCCCAGGTCGAATCCGGCCGTGAGCTGCCCGTCCGGCGTGACGACCTGCAGCACCACGCGCCGGGCTGCTACTCGGCGCACTCCGGGATCAAGGCCTGGCAGCAGCGAGCCCAGGCCGCGGTGCTCGCGGCCGAACGATGGGCGGTGCTGCTGACCGTCGGTGCGCCTCGGACATCGGCCGCTCCCGATGCCTACCCTCGGGAGCGGCTCGAGTCAGCCTGGAAGCAGGTGCTGTTCAACCAGTTCCACGACGTACTGCCGGGATCGGCCATCGAGGCGTCGTACGACGACGCCCGGGACCAGCTCGGGGAAGCGGTGGCGATCGCCAAACGGATCACCACCCGGGCCCACAACGTGATCGCCCGGCGGATCGACATCCCGTACGAGGACGACAGCCAACCGTTGGTGATCTTCAACCCGCACCCGTGGCCGGTCCGGACCGACCTGATCATGCACGACAACGCCCGGCCGGCAGGGGTGCACGTCGTCGACGAGGAGGGCGCCGCGGTGCTGGCCCAACCGGCGCGCTCGGTGGTCGCGACCGGTGGTCTGACCCGCAGAGCGGTCGCGTTCCGGGCTGAGCTGCCGGGCCTGGGCTACCGGGTGTACCGGCTGCGACCGGGAGCCGCGCCTCGGCCGCTCGGCTCCGACCTGGAGGTCGGGCCGCTGCGGCTGGCCAACCAGCACGTGGAGGTGGTGATCGATGCCGCGACGGGATGGTTGACGGCCCTGCGTGACCGGCGGTCGGGCGTCGACGTGGTGGCCGGGGCCACGCCCGAGCTGCACACCCAGATCTGTGCGGACCCGACCGACACCTGGGGTCACCGGGTCGTGTCGTACGCGTGGCCCGGGGTGGCGATGGCGGTGGAGCGGATCCGGGTGACGGACAGCGGCCCGCTGCGGGGCCGGATCCGGGTGGAGCGACGCTGGCGGTCCTCGACCCTGATCGAGGAGATCTCGCTCGGCGCCGATGACGTGGCCGTACGGGTCGACGCCACCCTGGACTGGCGCGAGCCGCGACACCTGCTCAAGCTGCGGTTCCCGACCTCCCTGGCCGCTTCGCAGGCCACCTACGAGATCCCGTTCGGCACCCTGGCTCGTCCGGTCGACGGAGCCGAGGAGCCGGCGCAGTCCTGGGTCGACCTGACCGGTGTGGTGGAGGGTGCCCCGGCGGGGCTGACGGTGATCATCACCGGCAAGCACGGCTTCGACACCTCGGCGGGTGAGTGCCCGAGCATCGGGGTCACCGCGGTACGGAGCCCGGTCTACTCCTGGCACGATCCCCAGCTGCTCGACCCGGACGGCATCTACAGCCATCAGGACCTCGGCATCCAGCGGTTCAGCTACGAGCTCGTGCCGCACGGGGGAGACTGGCGCACGGCCGATCCGATCCGACGGGCGCGGCTGCTGATCGCCCCCGTCCGGGCGATGCAGGAGTCCTCGCACCCGGGCCCGTTGCCGCGTGTCGCGTCCTTCGTCGACGACGGCTCCGGGTCGGTGATGATCACCGCGGTCAAGGGGAGCGAGGATGCGCCGAAGGGTGACCCGACCGGAGCAGACCTGATCGTCCGGGCCGTGGAGACCCGCGGCGAGCAGGCCCGTGCCCGGATCGTCCTGCCCGTGGTCGATCGCGTCCTGGAGGCCGACTTCGGCCCGTACCAGATCCGTACGTTCCGGGTGCCGACGGATCCGACCCGGCCGTGGGTCCCGGTCGACCTGCTGGAGCGCGACCTGGACGGCTGAGGCTCTGGCCCCAGCGGTGCAAGCTCGACGGCGACGTCGGCCACCGCGAAGGGTGACTACGTGAAGGTCGTCACGTAGTCCTGCGCGCTCGTCCCCACGAACCACGGCCGCCGCCGTCCCCCCGAAGGGCGTCGGCCGTTCGCCTTGTCGACGGGTCGATCCTCATGCCGCCGGACGCCAGCCCAGCGCCGGTCCCAACCCGGTCGCGATGTCGGTGAGGATCTGTACGTAGTCCTCGTGCTCGAAGGAGAACGGCAGCGCGAAGGCGACCTCGTCCACCTCGCGAAAACCGGCGTGCGCGTAGAGCTGCTCGGCGATCTGGTCCGAGCTACCCAGCAGGTCGCGAGCGAACATCATCCGCGCCGGACCCTGGGGCGTCGCGGTGCGGGCGGTCCGGGAGTCGACATAGCGCTGGTACTTGGCTCGCTGATCGGCGGTAGCGCTGTCGGTCGGGATGACCACCAGGCCCTGCGACACCCGAGCCGCCTCGCCGGCCGGGTGGTGTTCCCGGAACCGACGAATGTGGGAAGCCTGGATCGCGGCGAAGTCGTCGGACTCCTCGGACCGGACGACACTGCTGGTCAAGAAGTTGAGGTGGTGCTCACCGGCCCACTGGGCCGATCGCAGACTCGCCCCGCCGTACCAGATCCGCTCTGCGAGAGTCGGCGAGTGCGGCTCGACCCGGCTGGAGAACTCTTCGATACCGACCGTGCCGGCGAACGGACTGATCGACTCACCCCGCACCATCCTCAGCAGGCGGGCTACCCGTTCGTAGCTGAAATCCTCGAGCTCGGCGGTGTCGGGGTAGAGCCCGTCCTTGACGTCGTCCCACCGCATCGGTGGCCCGACGCTGAGTCCGGGATTGAGCCGACCGTCGGCGAGCAGATCGACAGTGGCCAGGTCCTCGGCCAACCGCAGCGGGTTCTCCCAACCCAGCGGGATGACCGCGGTCCCGAGGTCGATCCGCCGGGTCCGTTGCGAGGCGGCCGCCAGCACGGTCAGCGGTGACGAGATGCCGTACTGGAGGTGACGGTTCCGTACCCAGGCGCTGTCGAAGCCGAGCTGCTCGCCGAGCTCGATGACCGACAGGGTCGTCTCGTGCCCGGGACGTGGGTCGTGGCCATCGAAGAGCCCGATGGTCAGGAAGCCCAGCTTTCTCAGGGGTTTCGACCGGTCAGGCATGGGTTCCGCCTCGTACGCGCACGGACCGACGATAGTCTCGGTGGTCGAGGGAGGTCGCATGCGCGGCAGTCAGATCACGGAGGCGTCATGACAGTGCGAGCCGCTGGCGGTGACCCCAGCTCGATCGACACAGATGGCGATCTGGCGGTCAACCGCGATCTCTGGACGCTGGTGAACGAGCAGTTCACCGACCACCAGGCGATCGTCGCCTGGTCCACGAAGGAACTCAGCTGGGGGCTGTTCGGCAACCCGGAGAGCACGTTGCGGGTCCTCGGCGAGGTCGCCGGACTCGACGTGATCGAGCTCGGCTGCGGCACGGCCTTCGTCTCCGCCTGGCTCGCCAGACTCGGCGCACGACCGGTCGGCGTCGACCTGACTCCCGCGCAGCTGGACACCGCGCGGCGCTGTCAGGATCGGTTCGGACTGGTCTTCCCGCTGATCGAGGCCGATGCCGCGGCGGTCCCGCTCCCGGACCGGTCCTTCGATCTGGTTGTCAGTGAGTACGGCGCCTGCATCTGGTGCGACCCGGAGCGCTGGGTCCCGGAGGCCGCCCGGCTGCTCAGGCCGGGAGGGCGGTTGGTGTTCCTGACCAACAGCGTCCAGGTGACGATGTGCGTCCCTGACGACGGTGGGCACGCAGAGGACCGACTGCAGCGACCGCAGAATCGGTCACCGAGACTGGAGTGGTCGGGCGGTGGCATCGAGTACCACCCGAGTCACGGCGAATGGATCCGCATCCTGCGCGACAGCGGTTTCGAGGTGGAGGCTCTGCACGAGCTCTATGCGGCCGAAGGCGCGGAAACCCCTGCCTACTACGAGATCGCGACCGCCGAGTGGGCCCGCCGGTGGCCGGTGGAGGACCTGTGGACTGCCCGGCTCACCGGCTGACGCCGGTGAGCCCGACTCACTCGGTCACCGGCTGACGCCAGTGGGCGTCATTGTCGGGCCATCGCGATCCGGAGTCGCTCGTCCGGGTCGATGAAGTGGTCGTGGTCGTCGTTGCCCAGATCGATCTGCACCCAGTTGATCTTGCCGGTGAACCGACTGGTGGCCGCGGTGTAGTCGGGGGTCACGGTGGTGCCCGACTCGTAGCCGATGTCGGTGGTCTCGTCGGCGGAGAAGACCATCGCCTGGGTGGCTCCGACGCGCCCGGAGCCGACCGGCGCGCCGTCGTAGTACAAGGTCACGTCCCCGCCCTTGGCCAGGCCACCGCCGTCGTAGCCGAACTCCATCCGCACCTGGTGGGAGCCGGCCGGGATCGGCTGGTCGGCCTCCGTGGCGAACTCGTGGATGCCGAGCACGTTGTAGACGAACTTGGCGGTGCCGTTCTTGGCGTACAGCGACCAACCGCCGAAGCGGCCGCCCTGGGCGATGATCACGCCTTCGGCCCCGGCGGCCGGCACGTCGACATCGGCGGTGACGGAGAACGACTTGTTCTTGATGCTGACCACGCTGTTCTCCGAGAGCCGTCCCATCCCGGGGAAGAACTGCTGGGAGTTCCCGCGGATCAGGGTCGGGCGGCCGGCCATGGAGGGTTCGAGTCGTTCGGAGGTGCGGTCGTCCATCGGCAGCACGTTGTACTTGGTCGCTTCGATCAGCCAGAGCCGCTGCAGCTTGGCGAGCATCTCCGGGTGCTCGGCGGCCAGGTCGCGGGCCTGGCTGTAGTCGCTGCTGCCGTCGTACAGCTCCCACACGTCGTCGTCGAAGGCCGGCAGCGCACCGCCCACCATCACCCAGGGAGTGCGGTGCTTGGTGACGGCGCTCCAGCCCCGGTGGTAGATGCCGCGGTTGGCGAACATCTCGAAGTACTGCAGATCATGGTGTTCCGGCTCCACCGGTTGGTTGAAGGTGTACAGCATGCTGCGCCCCTCCATCGGCGACTGCTGCACACCGTTGACCATCGTCGGTTCGGGTAGACCGGCGGCCTCCAGGATCGTGGGGGCGACGTCGATCACGTGGGTGAACTGGGATCGCAGTCCGCCCGGATCCTCGATGCCCTGCGGCCAGTGCACGATGGTGCCGTTCCGGGTGCCGCCCCAGTGGGACGCGACCTGCTTGGTCCACTGGAACGGCGTGCACATGGCCCACGCCCATCCCACCGAGTAGTGGTTGTACGAGCTCGGCGAGCCGAGCTCGTCCATCTTGCTCAGCATGAACTCGGGAGTCTCCAGGGCGGCCATCCCGTTGAAGTTGGCCATCTCGTTGAAGGCGCCGTTCATGGTGCCCTCGGCGGAAGCGCCGTTGTCACCGATGATGTAGTAGATGATCGTGTCGTCGAGGACCCCGAGATCCTCGATCGCGTCGATCAGCCGACCGACGTGATGATCGGTGTGCTCGAGGAATCCCGCGTAGACCTCCATCTGACGGGCCAGGACCGGCTTCAGCGCGTCCGGCATGTCGTCCCAGGCAGTGATCTCGTCGTGCCGAGGGGTCAGCTCGGCGTCGGCGGGGATCACTCCCAGCTCCTGCTGCTGAGCGAAGGTGCGCTCGCGCTGCACGTCCCACCCGTCGTCGAAGGCGCCCTTGTACTTGTCCGCCCACTCCTGGGGGACGTGGTGCGGGGCATGCGTGGCGCCGGGGGCGAAGTAGACGAAGAAGGGCTTGTCGGGCATCAGGGCCTTCTGCTGCCGCACCCAGCTGACGGCTCGGTCGGTCAGGTCCTCGGTCAGGTGATAGCCCTGCTCCGGTGTCGCCGGCGGCTCGACCGGCGTCGTTCCGTCGTACAGGGCCGGATCCCACTGGTTGTTCTCTCCACCGATGAACCCGTAGAACGTCTCGAACCCACCGCCGCCCGACGGCCAGGAGTCGAACGGCCCCATCGGTGACGACTGCCAGACCGGCACCTCGTGACACTTCCCGAACTGGGCGGTCGAGTACCCGTTGAGCTTCAGGGTCATCGCCAGCGGGGCCTTCGTGTTCGGCCGCAACGAGCTGTTGCCCGGGGCCGAGGTCGCGGTCTCGGTGATGCTTCCCATGCCGACCGAGTGATGGTTGCGCCCCGACAGCAGCGCCGCTCGGGTCGGCGCACAGAGCGCGGTGGTGTGGAAGCGGTTGAACCTGAGACCGCCCGCCGCGAGTCGATCCGCCGTCGGCGTCCGACACGGCCCCCCGAAGGTGCTCGCGGCGCCGAAGCCCACGTCGTCCAGCAGCACGATCAGCACGTTCGGTGCGCCGGCGGGTGGGACCAGCGGCTCGATCGGGGGGAACGTGGTGTCCGGATCCTTCGCGTCGTAGGTCGTCAGACCAGGCGAGGGCCGATCAGGGATCGGCAGCATGGTGCGCGCATGACGGTCGGGGCTCATTCGGTTCCTCCAGGTCGGACGACTCGTTCGCAGATCAGGTCGTGGAGGCGACGCTACGGCGGGTGCGCGCGTACGGTCATCACTCAGTCTGAGTGAAGGCTCCGCGGACGGATGCGGACCCGGAAAGGCACCATCCCCGCCGAAGGATGGAACCCTTTCCGAGGGACTCACGTCGCGGCCGAGGACCTCAACTCATCTGCATGATGTGACACCGGCGCCGACGGTCGGATGCTGATCTCGAGATGCCCCTAGCCAGACGACGCATGCGCCGTGCCGCAGTGATCGGACCAGCGCCCGTCGCCCGGACGGCCGCCACCGTGGGAACCGCCGGTTGTGGTCCACGGCGTCAGACGTCGCTCCGACCGACGCGATCACCGCCAGAGATCGGCGGGATTGACCACCGCACCCGGAAGAGGTCTCGGCCCTTCGCTCGCGCTTGTTCGCGAACAAGGCAAAGAGCTTGTTCGCGAACAAGGCCAGCCAAGAGCAGCGGGGCCGGGCCACCGCTCAACCCCGGCCGAGCTGCGCCTGCTGCCGTAGCTGCAGACGCATCTCAGCTTCCGCGAGATCGGCGAGCGGCTGTCCTGTCCCGCAACACCGTCGCCACCGAAGTCGGCTCGATCTATCGCAAGCTCGGTGTGTCGTCCCGCAGGGCGGCGGTCGAACGAGCGACGCAGGTGCGGCTGCTCGGGGGGTGAACCCGCGCGCCGCAGACGGTCCCCCTGCCGTCAGGACGCGTAGAGGATCTTGCCCTTCTGCGCTTCGAATTCCGCGTCGGTCAGGACGCCGGCGTCTCGGAGCTCGCCGAGCTGCTTGAGCTGCGCCAGCTTGTCGTCGGTGCTGGGGGCTGCCGGCGGCGCCTCCTGGTACTGGGCGGGGGCGGGTGCCGGTGCCGGTGCGGGTGCAGCTTCGGCCGCAGCCGCGTCTTCCTTGGCGGCCCAGCGTCCTTGCTGGCGGCGGGACACCCGTCCGGACACGGCGGTGGCGGTTCCGGCAACGACTGCGGTGCGGGCGACCCCGCGGATCAGACCTGGCATGGACGAACCTTTCGAGAGATGGCGGGTGGCGAGTGGGTCACGCGAGGTTGGCGGCTTCGTCGGCCTCGGCGGCGTCGAGGGAGGCGAGGATGGCCTGGACAGGGATGCGGCCGCTGGCCACGAGCTGCCCACCGCCGCGCCGCAGGGCGGCGGCGAAGGGTCCGGCCCACACGTTCTCGTAGACCAGGATGCCGGCCGAGTTCCCCGGCTCCAGGATCGAGGTGGCCTCGTCGATGTCGTCCGAGCCGAGCAGGCCGGAGGAGGCGCCCTGGAAGATGGCGAGATCGAGCTGTCCGTCGCCGTCGATGTCGGAGATGTCCAGGACCGTGATCGATCCGTCGGTCTCGCGGGTGGCGAAGACGAGATCGAGGATGCGGATGATGCCGGCGTCGACCAGGTCGACCAGCAGCGGGAAACCCTCGCCGGTCATCTTGTTGCCGGGGAACTCGACCACCAGGTAGTCGATCGGGCCTGTCTCGTCCAGTTCTGTACTCACAATGAGTGCCTTTCGTCGTTCAGTGGGGGTGGATGGAGGATGCGGTCGCTCAGGCGAGCGCCTTGGCCTTCAGCTGCTCGAACTCGGCCGCAGTGATCGAACCGCTGTCCAGCAGCGCCTTGGCCGACGTGATCTGCTCCGCCGGGCTGGATGAGCCCGCCACCGACTGGATGTACTGATCGGTGTCGGCTTGAGCCTGGCGGTGCGCAGCAAGCCGACGTTCGGCCATTCCACGACCCCGGGTGATGACGTAGATGAGAGCGATCAGGAAAGGCACCACGATCAAACCGATGATCCACAGCGCCTTTGCCCCTCCCCCGAGTTCCGGATCCCGGAAGACGTCTACGACGATGTGGAACAACAGGATCAGATAGGCGACCAAGATGTAGCTACAGATCAGCAGCCAGAAGAAGTCCCAGAAGCTCATGCGTGTCCTTTTCTCGTTGATAGCCCCGGAGCGGACCTTCCTGGCCCGCCGGGTTGCCCGAGAAGCTGGAGCCGTCGCCGGCGAGCTCTCGGGGCTCTGGATCTGATCCAACCTCGCCGCCGCAGCGGGAGCATCATCCAGATCGGGTGATTCGGCAGCACGGTGGTCACCATCCGGACTGGTGCTCCAGCGCCTCGTCGATGTCGTAGCCGAGAGCCATCGCCAGTCGTGGAGCCGCCGCGACGACGCTGGGGATCCCCACCACCCCGACGACTCCGACGAGCACCCCGACGGTCTCGGCGGCAGTCGCCCCGGCACTGATCGCGGCATCGATCTCGGCGCCGTACGAGGGCACCGTACCGCCGACCGCGACCAGCGCGGCGAGGCGGACCAGCGCCAGCGTCTTCGGATCGAGCTTCGCGAACTGGAGGTCGGCGGCGCCGTCTTCGACGACGTGCTCGTCGTTGATGGCCAGCCGTCGCAGCACTTCGGTGTACTCCAAGGCGACCTACTCTCGGATCGGTCCAACGTGTGGCCCCAGCCTCCGCGAAGAGGTGCTTCCCTGCATCATCCAGATCGGATGAACTCCTGGAATCTCGACAAACTCTGTCTTCACCCGTTTCGCATGACGACAGTCGCCACGAATCGGCGCATCATCACCCTCGACGGACCAAGGTTCCGAAGGGACCTGTCGAGGGGGCATGCATGTTGAGACCTGACTTTTTTCCGATCGCGAGTGTGATCGTGATCTTCGTGATCAATGTGGTGGCGTTGGGGTTGGTGCCGGAGCGGCGGCGGCCGTCGTCGGCGATGGCGTGGTTGTTGTTGATCTTCTTCTTGCCGGGGATCGGGTTGTTGTTGTTCTTGCTGCTGGGTAGTCCGTATGTGCCGAAGAAGCGGCGGGAGGAGCAGCGGGTCGCGGGTGAGTTGATCCGGTCGGGTCTGGCCACGGTGCCGGCGTTGCCGGCGTCGCCGGACCGGCCTGGGTTCTTGGACTCGGCGATGGCGTTGAACCGGAACCTGGGGTGGTTGCCGAGCACCCAGAACAACACCGCGGTGCTGTTCGGTGACTATCAGGAGTCGATCCAGGCGAAGGCGGACCTGGTCCGGACCGCGGAGCGGTTCGTGCACGTGGAGTACTTCATGATGTGCCGGGATGCCACGTCGGAACCGTTCTTCGCCGCGTTGTTGGAGGTCGCGGCCCGGGGGGTGACGGTGCGGGTGTTGTTCGACCACATGTCGACGTTCGGGCTGCCGGGTCACAAGGAGCTGTTGGCCACCTTCGACCGGGCCGGGATCCAGTGGCGGCCGATGCTGCCGATCCAGCCGTTGAAGGGGGAGTGGCGGCGTCCTGATCTGCGGAACCACCGCAAGATCGTGGTCGTCGACGGCCGCACGGGGTTTGTCGGGTCGCAGAACATGATCGACTCCAGCTACCACAACAAGAAGCACGAGGCGGCCGGTCGGCACTGGCATGAGCTGACCACCCGGGTCGAGGGTCCGGTGGTGCAGACCCTGAACCTGGTGTTCGCCTCCGACTGGTTCATCGAGACCAACGAGCGGCTCGCCGACTGGGTGCATCCGGTCGCGTTCGATGAGAACCATGGTGAGCTGACCTGTCAGATCGTGCCGAGTGGTCCGGGGTTCCCCGATGAGAACAACCTGCGGTTGTTCAACACGTTGATCTACGGGGCGCAGCACCGGTTGTCGATCACGAGTCCGTATTTCGTGCCGGATGACTCGTTGTTGTACGCGATCACCACCGCGGCGCAGCGGGGGGTGGCGGTGGAGCTGTTCGTCAGTGAGCGGGGTGAGCAGTTCATGGTGTCGCATGCGCAGAACTCGTACTACCGGTTCCTGCTCGAAGCGGGGGTGCGGATCTTCCAGTACCCGTATCCGGCGGTGCTGCACGCCAAGCACTTCTCCGTCGATGACCACACGGCGGTGATCGGGTCGTCGAACATGGACATCCGCTCGTTCAACCTGGACTTCGAGGTGTCGATGATGTGCACCGGTCCCTCGTTCGTGGCCGCGATGCGGCAGGTCGAGGACGGGTACCGGGCGGTGGCGAAGGAGCTGACCCTGCAGGAATGGGGCAAACGCTCCATCACCCAACGCTGGCTCGACAACGTCATGCGCCTCACCTCGGCCGTCCAATGAGCCGCCCGGAGAGCGTCCCGTCCGGGACCGGTCTGGTGGTGACCAGCGCGTTCTGGCGAAGTCGACGCGCTGCCGCAGTGGCCGGCATCATCTTCGCCGCCCTGCTCATCATCGCGATGGTCATGATGCGGCTCGCGCTGAGTGAGGGGAGTCTGCAGTCCCTGCAGACCGACGCACCCCGGCGGGAGCAGATCCGCATCAGCCTCCATCTCGTCCCGTTCGCCGGCATCGCCTTCCTCTGGTTCATCGGGGTCGTGCGCGAGCAGATCGGCGTCGTCGAGGACCGTCTGTTCTCCACCGTCTTCCTCGGCAGCGGCCTGCTCTTCCTGGCCATGCTGTTCAGCGGTACCGTCACCTCGACCAGCCTGATGGCGATGCTGGCCGGGGCGAGTGTGAACGCTGACATCTGGGCGTTCGGTCGCAGTTCGACCCAGGCCATCATCTCGGTCTACGCGATGCGGATGGCCGCGGTGTTCACCCTCTCGGTCAGCACCCTGGGACTCCGCACCGGTGCCCTGCCTCGCTGGGTCTCCTTCATCGGCTATGCCGTCGCTCTCGCACTCCTGGTCGCGGCGGGGGAGCACAAGTGGACGCAGCTGGTGTTCCCCGCCTGGGTGCTCCTGGTCAGTGTCGTGATCCTGGTCACCCGGCCGGTGGCCCGTCCCGACACCCGCCCGTGACCCCGACGGACACCGAGCAGTCCGATCGACGACCGCCGCCGTCCCGAGGCAGGCGGCGGCCGACCGTTGTCAGACGGCAGGTCTAGCGTGAAGCCATGGCTGTAGCGTCCGGTGTCCCGAGTTCCGTGCACGCCGCTGGCGTCGAGCGGTTGCTGGCCAGCTACCGGGCGATCCCTGCCGGCGCCTCGGTCCGACTGGCCAAGCGGACCTCCAACCTGTTCAGGTCCCGGGTGCAGAACACGGCCCCCGGCCTGGACACCTCGGGCCTGACCGGTGTCATCTCGGTGGATCCCGACGCGAGGACCGCCGAGGTGGCCGGCATGTGCACCTACGAGGACCTGGTCGCGGGGACGCTGCCGTACGGGCTCTCACCGCTGGTGGTACCGCAGCTGAAGACGATCACCCTCGGCGGAGCCGTCAGCGGTCTGGGCATCGAGTCGGCCTCCTTCCGGAACGGGATGCCGCACGAGTCGGTGCTGGAGCTGGACATCCTGACCGGGTCCGGAGAGGTGATCACCGCCTCCCCGCGTCAGCACGCCGACCTGTACCGGGCGTTCCCCAACTCCTACGGCACCCTCGGCTACGCGGTGCGTCTGAAGATCGAGCTGGAGACCGTCGATCCCTTCGTCGCCCTCCGTCATGTCCGCTACCACTCGTTGGACGAGCTGACCGAGGCCATGAACGGCATCGTCGAAAGCGGCAGCCTGGACGGCATCCGGGTCGACTACCTGGACGGCGTGGTGTTCAGCGCCGACGAGAGCTACCTGAGCGTCGGAGTCAGAACCGACGCGGCCGGACCCGTGAGCGACTACACCGGGCAGGACATCTACTACCGATCGATCCAACACGACCACGGCACGATCTCCGACCGGCTCACCATCCACGACTACCTGTGGCGGTGGGACACCGACTGGTTCTGGTGCTCGGCGGCGTTCGGCGCCCAGCACCCGCGGGTGCGGCGCTGGTGGCCCCGGCGCTACCGGCGCAGCAGCTTCTACTGGAAGCTGCTGGCGTACGAGCAGCGTCTCCGGATCGTGGATCGCCTGGAGAAGCTGCACGGGCGTCCGCCCCGGGAACGCGTCGTGCAGGACGTCGAGGTGCCGATCGAGCGGTGCGCAGAGTTCCTGGACTGGTTCCTGTCCAGCGTGCCCATCGAACCGATCTGGGTGTGTCCGGTGCGGCAGCGGGACCGTTGGTCGCTGTACCCGATGCGGACCGGGCACACGTACGTCAACCTCGGTTTCTGGTCCACGGTGCCCGGTGGCGCCGGCGAGGGCGAGACGAACCGGCGGATCGAGCGCAAGGTCGGTGAGCTCGACGGACTGAAGTCCCTGTACTCCGACGCCTACTACTCCCAGGATGAGTTCGACCAGCTCTACGGTGCCGACGACTACCGGACCGTGAAGCAGGTCTACGATCCCGATGCCCGGCTCCTCGACCTCTACGCAAAGGCGGTGCAACGACGATGACGGCGTTGAAAGAAGATCTGACGACCAAGTCCGCGCCGGCCAGGATGTCCCTGGCCCAGGTGCTGGAGACCACCATCAGCAGTCGGACCCCGCTGCACTTCACCGCGTACGACGGCAGCTCTGCCGGACCCGAGGACGCTCTCGGTTTCGACCTGGTGTCTCCGCGCGGCACCACCTACCTGGCGACGGCGCCGGGCGAGCTGGGGCTGGTGCGCGCGTACGTAGCCGGCGACCTCGAACCCCGTGGTGTGCACCCGGGGGACCCGTACGAGCTGCTCACGGCCCTGAACGACCGGATCGACGTCGGCCGGCCGCCGGCCCGGGTGCTGGCCGACATCGTGCGCTCCATCGGCGTCGAGCACCTGGTGCCCATCGCGCCGCCGCCCCAGGAGGTGCCGCCCCGGTGGCGTCGCACGGTGCAGGGACTGCGGCACAGCCGCACCCGCGACGCCGAGTCGATCCACCACCACTACGACGTCTCCAACACCTTCTACGAGTGGGTGCTCGGACCGTCGATGACCTACACCTGCGCCTGCTACCCCGACGAGGGGGCCTCGCTGGAACAGGCGCAGGAGAACAAGTACCGGCTGGTCTTCGACAAGCTGCGGCTCACGGCGGGCGACCGGCTCCTCGATGTCGGCTGCGGGTGGGGGAGCATGGTGCGCTACGCCGCGCGCCGTGGGGTGCGGGCCGTCGGGATCACCCTGTCCGCCGAGCAGGCGGCCTGGGCTCAGCGGGCGATCGCCGACGAGGGGCTGAGCGATCTCGCCGAGGTACGGCACGGTGACTACCGCGAGATCGGTGAGACGGAGTTCGACGCCGTGTCCTCGATCGGCCTGACCGAGCACATCGGGGTCGCCAACTATCCCGCCTACTTCCGCTTCCTACGATCGAAGGTGCGGATCGGTGGGCTGCTGCTCAACCACAGCATCACCCGGCCCGACAATCGACCGGGTTCGAAGATCGGCGGGTTCATCGACCGGTACGTGTTCCCGGACGGGGAGCTGATCGGATCGGGTCGGATCATCTCCGAAGCGCAGAACGCCGGACTGGAGGTGCTGCACGAGGAGAACCTGCGTCCGCACTACGCCCGGACCCTGCGCGACTGGTGCGCGAACCTCGTCGACCACTGGGACGAAGCGGTCGCCGAGGTCGGGTTGGGCACCGCGCGCGTCTGGGGGCTGTACATGGCGGGCTCCCGGCTCGGGTTCGAACGCAACATCGTCCAACTGCATCAGGTGCTGGCGGTCAAGACCGACGGCCGAGGCGGTGGCGTTGATCTCCCCCTGCGGCCGTGGTGGCGGGCGTGAGCACTAGGAGATCGTGATCCAGCGACCCTCTCGGTGCGACGCCACCGCGGCGTCCACGACCTGCTGAGTCTTCCAACCGTCGTAGAAGGTCGGTTCCGCAGTCCCCCGGCCGGTGATGGCATCAATGAACAGGCGGTCACCGACGGGCTGGTTGGTGAACGGGGCGAAGAAGTCGAACACCCACAGGGGCGGGTTGGCGCCCTCGCCCCGGAACTCCGGCGGCACGACGAGGTCCCGCCATCCCTCGTCACCCTGCTGCACCCCCCGCAACCGGGAGCCGGCGAAGCAGAAGTCGAGCTCGAGGGAGCCGGCGTCGCCGTAGAGGCGGACCTGAAAGTCCTGGCCACGTTCACCGACCCGGGTGACCCCACTCACGGAGATCGTCCCGTGCGCTCCCTCGGCGAACTCCACGGTGACCAGAGCCGAGTCGTTGGCGGCGGCGAACGCTCGCTCGCCGTCGGGCCCGTGCCGCGCCACCAGGCTCTTCAGACTGCCGCTCACGCGGGCGATGTCACCGACGTACCAGCGGGCGAGGTCGATCATGTGGGAACCCAAGTTGCCCAGGATGCCGTTCCCGAGGTCGGGGTCGAGCTGCCACGTGTACGCAGGCTCGAAGGCACCGCCGTGCTGATACCGGAAGTCCGCCTGGTGACAGCGCCCGAGGTAACCCTGAGCGATCAGGTGGTGCAGGTAGCTGAACGCCGGCACCCAGCGCCAGGTGAAGCCGACCATGGTGACCAGTCCCGCGGCCTCCGCAGCATCGTGCATCTGACGGGCGTGATCCGCGGTGAGCGCCATCGGCTTCTCGCACATCACGTGCAGGCCCGCCTCCAGCGCGGACATGGTGATCGGGAAGTGGGTCGCATCGGGTGTGACCACGACCAGGGCGTCGAGCCGTCCGCTGGTGATCATCTGACGGTAGTCGGTGAACACCTGCGGGATCCCGTGCTCGGCGGCCACCTGACCGGCGCGCTCACGATCTCGACCACAGATCGCCACCACCTCGGCCGAGGGATGGCTCTCCAGACTGGCCAGATGAAGGGTCTGGGCGAACCAGCTGGTCCCTGCCACGCCGACGCGCACCTGATCCGTCATCGACAGCTCCCGACCCGGAGGCACTCACGCCGAGCCGGCTGTCCGAGACGCCGCACCCCCACGGACGATGATTCCGTGCGTGGACGACCATGTCCACGGACAACCACCCGCCGGCACGCGGCCGTGCTACGTCGTCGTGGTCGAGGTCGGCGACGACCACCGATCACCACTAGTGGTTGCGATCTCCGGTCGTGACGGCTACCCGCGGTCCAGCTGCTCGGCGAGCTCGGCGCGGGAGCCGATGTCGAGCTTGATGTAGATGTTGCGCAGGTGGTATTCCACCGTCTTCGGGCTGAGGAAGAGCGCGCTCGCGGCCTCGCGGGTGGTCCGACCCTCGGTCAGCAGCATGGCGATCTGCAGCTCGCGGGGGGTCAGGCGGGCCGTCGGGCTGTGGTCCGGCCGGGACACGGACGCCCCGGTCGCCGCCAGCTCGTCGGCCGTCGCGTCCGCCCACGGCTGGGCACCGAGTCGGACGAACGTCTCCAGCGCCGGCTGGAGGACCGCTCGCGCATCGATCCGGCGGCGGGCGCGTCGCAAGCGGGCGCCGTACGCGAGCTGGGTCCGGGCACGCTCATAGCCGTCGACGGTCGCGTCGTGCAGGGCGAGGGCAACGGCGAACGCAGGGTCGAGCTCGGCGTCCGCCGACAGCAGTGCGGCGGTGCGGGCGGCCCGCGCCCGTGCCCACGGTTGCCCTTTGACCTCGGCGCGCCGGTGGTGCTCGGCCGCCAGCTCGACGAGTCGAGCGGTGTGGCCCAGGCGGAGCTGGCACTCCACGATCTCCGGCACCGGCGACAGGTCGATGTCGCGCAACCCCAGCTCATCGAGCCGGGCAGCGACGCCCTGGTAGTGATCGAGCGCCACCGCCACCTCGCCCAGTCCGTACGCGAGGTCGGCCTGGGCCAGCCGGGCCCAGATCTCCATCACGTGTACCTGGTGTCGTTCGGCCAGCTCGAGCGCCTCGGCGGCGTACGCCGTCGCCGAGGCGACCCGGCCGCGGCGGGCGTCCAGCCAGGCCAGCCCCGCAACGGCGGCGGTGAGCTCGGTGCTCTGTCCCAGCTCCCGGGCCAGGGTGACGGCTTCGCCGTAGTCCGCCTCCGCCAGGTCCCACCGGTCACTCGCCGCGGCGTCCCGGGCGAGATGGAACAGCAGATGGGGCAGCTCGCCGATCGCCGAGCGTCCCCGTCGATCGCTGACCGCCGCTGTCAGCTGATCGCGAGCGGACCGGGAGTCGCGGAGGAACAGCCGGCCGATCACCTCCCAACCGGCCAGGGTGGGCTCCCTTTCGCCGACCGCGGCCGAGCGAAGCCGATCGAGGCCGTCCTGGATCTGGCCGTGGCCGTCTTCGCCGGCGAGGATCCGTGCGCAGCCGGCAGCGATCGACCCGCGGGCCCGGGCGGGGTCGTCGGCCTCCGGGAGCAGCGAGTCGATCTCGCGGGCGACGGTGACCGCGGTGGCGGCATCACCCAACAGGAAGCAGACGTCGACCGCCTCGGCGAGGCTGGTGAGCGCGTCAGTCGACTGGGTCGCCTCGGCGGCGGCCCGGAGCAGGATGTCACGTGCCTGCTCGACCGAACCGCTGCGCGCGGCGATGACCCCGAGGAGGTGCCGGGCGCGGGCCCGGATCGTGGGGGAGCGGGTGATCTCGGCGACGCGTCCCAGCGTCTGCCGGGCGTCGTCGGTGCTGCCCCCGAGCCACGCCCAGGTCCCGGCGGCCAGCAGCCGGCGAGCCTGGTCCGGGACGGCGGGGGACAGTGCGGCGGCCCGCTCGGCACCGCTGGCGGCCACCGCGTACGCGGCCCGGTCCGCGGCTCGCTGGGCGACGCGTTCCATCGCAGCAGCCGTCGGTTCGTCGGCGCCGAGCACGGCTTCGCTGAGATGCCAGGCGCGCCGGTCGTCATCGCGATCGTCCACGGCACGCGCGGCGGCGGCGTGCAGTCGACGCCGTTCGGACGGGGTGGCGGTGGCGTACAACGCCGACCGGACGAGCGGGTGCCGAAACCGCACCTCATCCGCGTCGACGGTGAGCAAACCCATCGCCTCCACCCGTTCGAGGGCCGAGATGTCGACCCCGAGGTCGGCGCAGGCCCGGGCGACCACGGCCAGCTCGTGGCCGGCGACCGCCGCGCACCGTGCGGCCGTCAGCGCCTCGGGGTCGAGCTCGGTCGCGCGGCGGGCATACACCTGGCCCAACGACACCGACAGCGGTCGGGGGAACTCGGCCGGCGATGCGGTCAGGGCGCCGGGATCGGCGATCAGCTCGCGAATGGCCAGGGGGTTGCCGACCGACAAGGCGATGACCTGCTCCACCAGACGGCTCCCCGGTTCGCCGAGCTCCGCCCGGACCAGGGCGCCGGTCGCCTCGGGGTCGATGCCGGTCAGGGTCAGCTGCGGAAGCCCGGCTCCTGCCAGCCGGCACGGCTCGCCCTCGCGGAACGCGACGATCACCGCGATGGCGTCGGCGAGCAGTCGCCGGGCGACGAACAGCAGGGCGTCCTGCGAGGGCGGATCCAGCTGGTGGGCGTCGTCGATGATCAGACAGAGCGGCGACACTTCGCTCCGCTGACTGAGCAGGGTCAGCAGCCCCGCACCGACGGCGAAGCGGTCCGCGGCGTCGCCCGGGGACAACGCGAGAGCGACCCCCAGCGCCTCCGCCTGAGGCGGCGGCAGGTGGGCGAGGTCCGCCTGCGTGACCCGGAGCAGCTGGGCCAGACCCGCGAAGGGAAGGTCTCGTTCGGGCTCGGTACCGGTGACACTGAGCACCTGGATGTCCTCGGCGCTCGCCCGGACCTGGTCCAGCAGGGCCGTCTTCCCGATCCCGGCCTCGCCGGTGACGATCAGCACGCCGCTCTGACCGAGCCGGGCACCCGCCAACAAGGCGTCGAGCAGGTGCCGCTCCGCGTCACGACCGACCAACATCCCCCGTGTGCTCCCCGCTCGCCTCGGCCGAATGTACCGCGTACGGCTGGTCACCGGCCCGGGTTCGACCCCCGATCAGGAGGACACCCAGGGGTCGGGGGATACACCACCAGGTGCCCCACCTGATGCGCCGCGGCCCCGGTCGAACCGACGCTGGACCCAGCGGCAACTCCGCCGCCCGGAACGGACAGGACCACACCGATGACCGTCGACGAGCAGACCCCAACCATGACCATCGACCCCGACAAGCTGATGGCCTTCGTCTTCCGTGCGGTGGACGAGGTCGGCGCGGCCCTCAACGCCGCCCTGGTGGTGATGGGCGACCAGCTCGGCTACTACCGGGCCCTGGCCGAGCACGGGCCGATCGGCGCGGCCGAGCTGGCTCAACGGACCTCGACCGGTGACAAGTACGCGCGGGAGTGGTTGAACGCGCAGGCCGCCGGGCAGTACGTGACGTACGACCCCGCGTCGGGAACGTACGCCCTGTGCCCGGAGTACGCGATCGCGTTGACCGACGAGTCGAGTCCGGCGTTCCTGCCCGGTCTCTTCCAGATCGCGATCGGCACCGTCCGGGACTCCTCCCGGATCATCGAGCTGGCCCGGAGCGGGGACGGCCTGGGCTGGCACGATCACAACTCCGACGTGCACGAGGGCTGCGAGCGGTTCTTCCGGCCCGGCTACCTCGCCAACCTCGTGGACGCCTGGCTGCCGGCCCTGGACGGCGTGGTCGACAAGCTGCGGCGCGGAGGACGAGTGGCCGACATCGGCTGTGGCTTCGGCGCCTCGACGGTGCTGATGGCCGCGGCGTTCCCGGGCTCGGAGTTCGTCGGCTCGGACTATCACCGAGCGTCGATCGAGACCGCGCGGCAGCGTGCCGCGGCGGCCGGGGTAGCGGACCGGATCACCTTCGAGGTGGCCCCGGCGACGGGATTCGCCGGCCGCGGTTTCGATCTGGTGACCACGTTCGACGCCCTGCACGACATGGGCGACCCGGTCGGTGCGGCGCGGCAGGTCTTCGAGGCCCTCGACGCGGAGGGCACCTGGATGGTCGTCGAGCCGATCGCCGGCGACCACATCGAGGACAACCTGAATCCGGTCGGTCGGGTCTACTACGGGTTCTCCACGCTCCTCTGCACCCCGGCCTCGCTTTCCCAGAGCCCGGGCCTGGCGCTGGGCACTCAGGCCGGTCCGGCCCGGATCCGAGACGTCACCGTGGCGGCCGGGTTCACCAGGTTCTCGACGGTGGCCAGCACTCCGTTCAACAATGTGTTCGAGGTGCGTAAGTGACCCAGACGTCATCGGAGGTGGCGGTCCACGCGGTGGGCCGCCCCTCAGGGCGTGCCCGTGAACCGGATGCCCAGGGCTGGGCGGTCCGCGGCGGGATCCGCTTGGCGTGGTCCCGCTACGGGATCGGTGCCGGCGGCGAGTCGGATCGGCCGACAGTGCTGTTGATGCCTACCTGGTCGATCGTCGACTCGCGGGTCTGGAAGGCCCAGATCGGCTATCTGTCGCGGCACTTCGACGTGATCACCTTCGACGGTCGGGGCTGCGGCAGGTCCGACCGGCCGACCGAGGCGCGGTACTACGCCGACGACGAGTTCGGTGAGGACGCGATCGCGGTCCTGGACGCCGTCGGGGTGGACGTCGCCGTCCTGGTCGGGCTCTCCTGTGGAGTCACGTACGCCCTGCACGCGGCGGCCCGTCATCCCGAGCGGGTGGCTGGCCTGTTCGCGATCGCCCCGTCCTGCGGGCTCGGGTCCGCCCACCCGGAGCGCGAGGTCTACGCCTGGGATCAGGTCTACGACGCCAGCGAGGGCTGGGCGAAGTACAACCGGGACTACTGGCGGCGCGGCGGCTACCCGGACTTCGTCGAGTTCTTCATGTCCCAGTTCTTCCCGGAGCCGCACTCCACCAAGCAGATCGAGGACCTGACGGGGTGGGCCCTGGAGGCCGATCCCGAGATCGTGATCGCGTGCACCGACGGCCGGCTCGGCTGCGACGGGGCGATCTGCCCGTCGATCGAACCGGTCTGCGCGGCGGTCAGCTGTCCGGTGGTGATCATGCACGGCCTGGAGGACCGGATCCGTCCGATCGCCACCGCGCGACAGCTGGCCGAGCTCACCGGTGGTGACCTGATCGAGCTCGAGGGGGTCGGGCACGGACCGCTGGCCCGGGAGCCGGTGCTGGTCAACACCGAGATCCGGGCGCTGGTGGAACGGGTGCTGCCCCGACCGTTGGCCCGCACCTGGACCCGATCCCGGTCGCGTCGCCCACGGGTGCTCTACCTGAGCTCACCGATCGGTCTGGGGCACGCCCGTCGGGACCTCGCCATCGCCCGGGAGCTGCGCACCCGGCACCCGGAGATCGTGATCGACTGGCTGGCCCAGGACCCGGTCACCCGGGTGCTCGCCGGGGCCGGCGAGCAGATCCATCCCGCGTCACGCTGGCTGGCCAACGAGTCCGCCCACATCGAGTCCGAGGCACTGGACCACGACCTGCACGCTTTCCAGGCCATCCGCCGGATGGACGAGATCCTGATCGACAACTTCGGGGTCTTCGACGACGTGGTGGCCGACGGCGGCTACGACCTCGTGGTCGGCGACGAGGCTTGGGACGTCGACTACTTCCTGCACGAGAACCCGGAGCGGAAGCGGTTCGCGTACGCGTGGTTGACCGACTTCGTCGGGTGGCTGCCGATGCCGGACGGCGGCGAGGCCGAGGCCGCGCTGACCGCCGACTACAACGCGGAGATGCTCGAGCAGCGAGCGCGCTACCGGCGGCTGCGGGACCGGTCGATCTTCGTCGGGCAACCCGACGACATCGTCGCCGGGGCGTTCGGTGCCGGCCTGCCCGAGATCCGGGGCTGGACCGAGCGCAACTTCGACTTCGCGGGGTACGTCACCGACCAGGCACCTCCCACCGAGGCCGACCGGACCCGGCTTCGGGCCGCGTACGGCTACCGCCCGGACGAACGGATCTGTCTGGTCTCGGTCGGCGGCTCCGGGGTCGGCGAGGCACTGCTACGCCGCGTGCTCGACGCCGTGCCGCCGGCCCGTCGAGAGGCGCCCGAGCTGCGGTTCGTCGTCGTCGCCGGTCCCCGGATCGACCCCGATCGGCTGCCGAGACCGGCCGGCGCCGAGGTGCTCGGCTACCGCGCCGATCTCGTCGACCTCATCGCGGCGTGTGACGTGGCCATCGTGCAGGGCGGGCTGAGCACCTGCATGGAGCTGACGGCGGCCGCACGACCGTTCGTGTACGTGCCGCTCCGCCACCACTTCGAGCAGAACTTCCACGTCCGGGCGCGACTGGAGCGCTATCGCGCCGGCGTGTGCCTCGACTACCAGCGGGCCCGCGACCCAGACGCCCTGGTCGCCGCCCTGCTGGGTGTGCTCGCAGTGCCGGTGACGTCGTCACCGGTCGAGACCGACGGCGCAGCGCGGGCCGCGGCGATGCTCGCCGACCTGCTCTAGCCGACTGCTCTGAGTCCGACGGGGTCACTCGCCGGGAGTGTCGGCGTTCTTCAGCTCGATCTCGGCCGTGGCCTGGATCAGACTCAGCAGCTCGGCGTCCAGGCCCGGCGAGAACTCCTCCCGACGCTCCGGGGCGATGGTGATGGGCACCCCGTCGGGCATGATCGCCGTGCTCAGCTCGGTCCCGTCGTTGGACGGGGAGGCCCCGCGGTAGAGCTTGGCGGCCTGGCTCTGCTCGTCGGCGGAGAAGGTGTACTGGATGCTCTGCAGCCCCCTGTCCAGCAGCTTCTTCACCTCGGGGAACTTCTCCGCGTTGGTCTTGGGGATCGGCAGCACACCGCCCCAGTTCACGCCGAGGGACTCCAGCGCCTTGGCGAAGGCGTTCTCGTGGGCCTGGTCGCGGACGATCAGGTAGGCGATCGTCGAGCGCGCCGCCTTGTTGTCCGTCATCTCGTAGATCCGGCACTTCTGCAGTCGCCCGGTCGACTCCAGCATCAGGTTGTAGAGCAGGTCGAGCACGAGGTTGCCGCTGTTGTAGACGTAGGACCCCGACCAGGGGTTGCCGACCGCGTCGACCGGCAGAGCACCCTGCGCGCCGACCAGGAAGTGGTGGATGTTGCCGGTGTCCAGTGCGATCTTCAGCGGGGTGGCCCCGGCCGCGCCCGGCTTGTCCACGGAGTCGGACTTCTTGCCCTGGTACTCCGGTGAGCCGTCCAGCAGGCGGGCGATGGTGGTGCCGATCAGCTCGACGTGACTGATCTCCTCGGTGCCGACGCCCTGCAGCAGGTCCTTGTAGGGCTTGCTGGCCTTGTCGCCTCGGAAGTTGATGCTCTGGAACAGGTACTGCATCATCGTCCGCATCTCACCGAACTGACCGCCCAGACCCTCCTGGAGCGCGTTGGCGGCGGCGGGATCCGGCTCGTCGACGGCGATCTCGTTGATCAGCAGCTCGGAATGCAGGTACATCGGGTACGCCCTTCGGTGGCGCGAGGCCGTGGTCCAACCCCGTCGGTCGATCCGTACCCGGCCCGACGGAAACCAAACATCCCGAGTCGGCGTCGGGACAGCTGTCAGTGCTGGGACAGCGGGCTGATCACCAGCTCGTCGATCCGGACGTGCGCGGGCGAGTCCAGCACGAACAGCACCGCCCGACCCACGTCCTCGGCGGTGAGCATCACCGCCCGGGAATCCGCTCCGGGGACGACGGGCCGGTGCTCCAGGAAGTCGGTGTCCACGTCACCGGGACACAGGTGGCAGGCGCGGACGCCGTGCTCGGCCTCCTGGGCGTTGAGCGTCTGGCACAGCGAGGCCAGCGCGGATTTGCTCGCACTGTAAGCGACTCCGGCGTACGGGGAGTAGCGCCACCCCGCGTACGAGGACACGACCACCACCTGGCCGCCACCGCGGGACCGCAGGTCCGGCAGCACCGCGTCGACGGTGCGGGCCACCGCAGTCAGGTTGGTGGCGATCACCTCCTCCACGGCCGCGATCGACTGGTCGGCCCAGGTCCGCTGCGGGGTGTTCAGCCCGGCCGACAGGACGAGGTCGTCGACGCCACCCCAGGCGGACGTGATCGCCGCGCGAGCCTCCGACACCGCGGCGCCGTCCCGGGCATCCAGGGGCAGCACCAGAGCCTCACCGCCGGCCCGTTCGATCTGGGCGGCCGTCTCCGCCAACGGCTCGGGGCGGCGACCGCTCAGCGCGACCCGACGTCCGGGAGCGGCAGCGACAGCCGCGGCCCGGCCCATCCCGCTGCCGGCTCCGGTCACCCAGAGGACCCGAGCCTGATCTGGCGCACCGTCGGGTGACGGCCTCGACGCGGTCACGACTCCTGCCCGGCGATCTCGTAACCGCGCTGGGGGAGCTGGGTGGCGAGCTTCCCGCCGCTGACGTCGACCAGGGTGCCGGTGATGTAGCGGGAGGCGTCGCTGGCCAGGAAGCAGATCAGGTCGGCCACCTCCTCAGCCTCGCCCCACCGCCGCAGCGTCAGGGTGTCCAGCAACCGCCCCTGGGCGGCGGGGTCCATCTCGGCGAACGTGTTGATGCCACTCGGGATCATCCCGGGGGCGTACGCGTTGGCGGTGATGTTCCAGGGCCCCAGCTCGCCGGCCAAGGTCCGGGTCAGCTGCACCACGGCAGCCTTCGAGGCAGCGTAGGCGGCGCTGCCGATGCTGGGCACGATGGCGGCGAACGAAGCGGCGTTGATGATGCGGCCCGAGTTCTGCCGCTTCATGATCGGCGCGACGGCTCGGCACATCCTGAACACGCCGCCGACGTTGACGTCGAAGCAGCGGTCCCAGGTCTCGTCGTCGATCTCGGTGATGAGCCCCTCGCCCATCACCCCGGCGTTGTTGATCAGCACGTCGATCCGGCCGAAGCGCTCGGCCACGTCGGTGACCACGGCGGCCACCGAAGCGGTGTCCCGGACGTCGCAGGCGTACGCCCTGCCCGCCAGCCCGGCCTCCTCGCGGGCCTCGTCGAACCAGGCCAGTGCCTCGGTGCTGACGTCGATCGCGATCACCCGCGATCGCTCGCGCAGAAAGGATTCGGCGATGGCCCGGCCGATGCCGCGACCGGCGCCGGTGATGACGACGACCCTGTCGGTGAGTTCGAGGAGCATGATCGGAGTCTGTCAGGTCAGCTGGACTCGACGGCTGCCCGCTGGACCGGCAGGGCGGCCAGGTAGCGCTGCATGTAGGCGTCGAAGCCGGCGACGTCGCCCGCCTCCGGGCGCACCGTGACCAGGTTCGCGCCGGCGAACACCTCGGTCGCCAGGTAGTCGGCGAGGGTCTGCTCCGGCGCCCGACGGGCCAGGAACGCCGCCAGCACGGCGATGCCCCAGGCGCCTCCCTCGGAGGCGGTGTCGCCGACCGACACCGGGGTGTCGATCGCGGCGGCGAGATACTTCTGCGCGACCCCCGGGGTGGTGAACAGCCCACCGTGGGCGAACATCGTGTCGAGCGGTACGCCCTCGTCCTTGGTCAGCACGTCCATGCCGATCCGCAGGGTGGCCAGCGCCGCATAGAGCTGGGTGCGCATGAAGGTGGCCAGGTCGAAGGTGCTGTCCGGGGTGCGCAGGAACAGCGGCCGGCCCTCCTCGAGCCCGGTGATCGGCTCGCCGGAGAGGTAGTTGTAGGCCAGCAGCCCGCCACCGTCCGGCTCCCCCCACAGACTGGTGCGGAACAGCGTCTCGAAGACCATCGAGGTGTCCGCGTCGGCCCCGATGGCCCGGGCGAACTCGGCGAAGAGCCCGACCCACGCGTTCAGCTCGCTGGCGCCGTTGTTGCAGTGCACCATCGCGACGAGGTCGCCGGCCGGGGTGGTGACGAGGTCGAGCTCGTGGTGCACCCGGCTGAGGGCCTGCTCGAGCACCACCATGGCGAAGATGCTGGTGCCCGCGCTGACGTTGCCGGTGCGCGGCGCGACCGAGTTGGTGGCCACCATGCCGGTGCCGGCATCACCCTCGGGCGGGCACAGCGGCACCCCGGGGCGCAGGAGGCCGGACGGATCGAGCTTCCGGGCACCGGCCTCGGTCAGCTCACCGGACGCCTCGCCGGCGGTCCGGATCGTGGGCAGCAGAGCCGACAGCCGCCACGGCAGGACGCGGTCGGCGACCAGGTCGTCGAAGGTGGTGATCAGGGCGGCGTCGTAGGTGCCGGTGGTCGTGTCGATCGGGAACATGCCGCTGGCGTCACCGACCCCGAGCACCTGCTCCCCGGTCAGCTGCCAGTGGACGTAGCCGGCGAGGGTGGTCAGGTGCGCGACGTCTCCGACGTGCTCCTCGGCGTCGAGGACCGCTTGGTAGAGGTGGGCGATGCTCCAGCGGTGCGGGATGTTGTGACCGAAGGCCTCACTGAGGGCCGCCACGGCCGGACCGGTGCTGGTGTTCCGCCAGGTCCGGAACGGGGTGAGCAGCTCGCCGTCGCGGTCGAAGGCGAGGTAGCCGTGCATCATGGCCGAGACGCCCAGCGCCCCGATCGTGGCCAGCTCCACGTCGTACTGCCGGCGGACATCCGCGGCCAGGGCGGCGTAGCTCTCCCGGATGCCGGTCCATACCGCGTCCAGGGAGTAGGTCCACCGTCGGTCGACGAACTGGTTCTCCCAACTGTGACCTCCGGTGGCCAGCGGGGCGTGATCCGGCCCGATCAGCACCGCCTTGATCCTGGTCGAGCCGAGTTCGATACCGAGCGCGGTACGGCCTTCGGTGATCGCCTGCCGGATGTCGGTCGGCTCGTCACTCATCTGTGGTCGTCCCTTTCGTCGCTGGTCAGGTTAACGTTCTCACAAATCCATCGAACGGATCACGTCCAGCCCACCAGGGCACCCGGTCCTCGCCCTGCGGGTCCGCGCCTACGGTGGAGGTGAACATCCGACAGAGAAGGAAGCACTCATGGAACTGGCCGACATCCCCGTCACCACGCTCACCGGTGACGACACGACCTTCGGGGCGTTGAGCGAGGGGCGGCTCGCCCTGGTGGTGAACGTCGCGTCCCGCTGCGGTCTCAGCCCGCAGTACGAACAGCTGGAGAACCTGCAGAAGACGTACGGCGAGCGTGGTTTCACCGTGCTCGGCTTCCCGAGCAACCAGTTCCTGCAGGAGCTCGGTTCGGAGGCCGACATCGCCGAGTACTGCTCGCTCACCTGGGGCGTCACCTTCCCGATGTCGGAGAAGGTGCGCGTCAACGGCAAGAAGGCGCACCCGCTGTACAAGGAGCTGAAGGAGACACCCGACGCCGACGGCAAGGCGGGCCGGGTCGCCTGGAACTTCGAGAAGTTCCTGGTCAGCCCGAACGGCGAGGTCAAACGGTTCCGTCCGCGCACCGAGCCACAGGATCCGGTCGTGGTCGCGGCCATCGAGGAGTGGCTGCCGAGCGACTAGCCGCTGCACACGGCGCCGAAATGCTGAGCGGGGGGAGCGCAATCGGTTACGCTGACGCCGACGGACGGGTTCGTTCGGCTCCGCGGGGGGTCACGTCGTGATCGTGTGCCCACTCGAAGGAGCTCCGGATGGACCGTCGTCACTTCATCGCGACCGTGGGGGTGGCTTCGGCCGCCGTCGCCGCCAGCACCGTGCTGGAAGACAACTGGGCCCACGCGGAGCCGAAACGGGATCCGGACAAGCGTCCTCCGGCCGTGGTGGACGATCGCTTCCTCGACACGCTGACCACGGTCAACAACCTCCAGGTGCCGACCACGCTGACCGGCTACCAGGCGCAGATCGATTCCCTCGCCAGCCCGCGTGCCCTGGCCCAGAGCGCCATGCGGCTGGTGAGCGCGTACGTGAACCCGCGCGGCGCGAACCACCATGCCGCGGCCCTGCTCGGTCCCATCGCCACTCTGCTGCGGGCGCTCGCTGAGCGCCAGAACCCCAGCGGTCTGTACGACATCGGGAACCTCGACAGCCCACCCGACACCTCGTTCGTGATCGCCGACCTGGGTCTGAGCTACGTGCTGCTGGCCGACGACGACCAGCCGGCCACGGCAGCGATCCGCGCGCGCTACGCGGCGATCTTGCGGAAGTCCGGCACGGCCCTGGCGGAGGGCGGCGTGCACACTCCCAACCACCGTTGGGAGATCTGCAAGGCGCTTGCGCACCTGAACCACCTGTGGCCGAGCCGGCTGCTGAAGGCCCGGATCAACGACTGGCTGGGGGAAGGCATCGATCAGGACCCCGAGGGTGAGTACAGCGAACGCAGTCCCAACTACGCCTCCGAGGTGACCAACAAGTCCCTGCTCACCATCGCCAGGTACGCGGCCCTGCCGACGCTGCGGAGCAACGTCCGCCGCAACCTCCAGCTGACTCTCTACCGGATCCAGCCGAACGGTGAGATCGAGACCGTCCAGTCCCGGCGACAGGATCAGACCGGGGTCCAGGACGTCTGGAAGTACCTGACCCACTACCGCGAGCTCGCCATCCGCGACCGCGACGGGCAGTTCGCCGCGGTGGCCGCGCAGATCCTGGATCGGGTCGCCGCGAACCCGGCGGACTTCGCCACCAGCGGCTACTCCGTGGGTGAGTTCCTGGCCGAGGCACTGGCCTATCCCGACATCACCGCGGCGCTGCCCCCCACGAAGCCGGTGCCGACCACGTACACGAAGACGAGCAAGGGATCGCAGCTGGTGAGTCTGCGCCGCGGCTCGACCACCGCCGTGATCTTCGGTGGGACCGACTGGCACGACAAGCGGGTCGACTCCGAAGGCCAGTCCACCAGCATCCGGGAGATCGCCTCGGGCCTGTCGACCAACCCGACGTTCTTCAAGCTGCGCAAGGGGGCTGCGATCCTGGACTCCGTCCGGCTGTCCCCGCGCTTCTTCAGCACCGGCCACTTCCGCAGCGACGGGGTGACGGCCTCGCGCGGTGGCTGGCGGTTGGCGGATGAGGTGGCGGTCGCGTACCACCTGCCGCTGCCGCAACGGCGGCGGCGCTCGGACGGCGCGTACGTGCTGGGCTCGGAGGGGCGTTTCTACTCCAAGATGGACTTCCCGCACCGGCCGAAGGACGAGAAGGTGCTGACCACGAGGGTCCTGATCACCGAGGTCGGCAACGGCGGCTTCGATCTCGCCTTCGATCTCGACGGACCGCCCACCTCGCTCACCATCGAGCTCTGCTTCCGCTCTGGTGGCACCCTCGCCGGAGTCGTGCCCGCCGGCGGCGACGGCAACTTCCAGCTGGTCGAGGGGGAGGGCAGCTACACGGTCGGTGGCGACACGATCACCTTCGGACCCGGTACGGGGAGCGGGATCAAGCAACCGATCGCGATGGACGCCGGCGAGAAGTACACCTACCTGGGCGGCAACCTGACGCCGAGCGGGCAGCGGGTCTACCTGACGGGTCTGGTCCCGTTCCGCTACACGCTGCGGCTGCGCTGACCGGCGCCCTGAGGTGAGGTCCGGTTCTCGGATGTGACCGACGTCGCACTCGATCCACCTCACAGATGGGCAGGCGGCGGTGTCGAGTGATCATGAGCATGACACGTCGACGGCTCGTGCTGGGGGTCACGGCCGCCATCGGCGCCTACGTCGGACTGTGGGCCAGCTTCTGGCCCGCGTCCTTCTACGACAGCTTCCCAGGCCTCGGCCGGATCTGGATCGCTGTCGACGGTCCCTTCAACGAGCACCTGATCCGCGATGTCGGCGGGCTCTACCTCGGTCTCGCCGTCGCCAGCGCCGCGGCCACCTGCTCGCGTTCTCCTGACGCCGGCCGGGTGATCGGGGTGGCCTGGGTGGTGTTCGGGTTGCCGCACCTGATCTACCACGCGAGCCAGTTCGGCCAGCTGTCCCTGATCGACGCGATCGGGAACGCGATCACCCTCGGTGGCAGCCTGATCCTCGGGATGGTGCTGCTGCTGCCGGGACCGTCGGACCGGGGCCGATCGGTGGACGCGACCCGGGAAGGGGCAGGTCGATGAAGATCGCGATCGCCGGCGGGACCGGCCTGGTCGGGACCATGGTGGTCGAGCTGGCCGAGGCCGCCGGCCACCAGGTCGTCGTGCTGGCGCGCGGACGGGGGACCGATCTGGAGACCGGTCACGGCGTCACCGCGGCCCTCGACGGCGTGGCCGCGGTCATCGACGTGACCAACGTGGTGACCGTGTCCGCGAGACGGAGCAGCAGGTTCTTCTCCGCCGTGACCTCGAACCTGCTGGCGGCCGAGCACACCACCGGGGTGGGCCATCACGTCGCCCTCTCCATCGTCGGTGTGGACCGCGCACCGTACGGCTACTACGCCGGCAAGCGTGCGCAGGAACGGCTGCTCGAGGCCGGCCCCGTGCCCTGGACGATCCTGCGGGCCACGCAGTTCCACGAGATGGCCGCGATCGCGTACGAGAGCGCACGGCTCGGTCCGCTCCACCTGGCGCCGAGGATGCGGACCCAACCCGTGGCGGCCCGTGAGACTGCCGAGCACCTGGTCGACCTGGCCGAGGCGGCGCCGGCCGGACGGACGATCGAGCTCGCTGGACCTCGCGAGGAGTCTCTGGTCGCGATGATCCGGGCGTACGCGCTGACCACAGGCTCGCGGTCCTGGACCCCGGCCGTGTCGCTGCCCGGCGCGTTCGGCCGCGCCCAGCGGGACGGGACGCTGCTGCCGAGTGCCGAGGCGGTCCTCGGCCGGCAGACCTTCGCCGACTGGATCGCCGCCCGAACACGCTGACCCGCTCCTCGGTGCCCGCACGTGCCGCAGCACCTGCGTGACGCACTGGAGCAGGAGTGCGTCAGCGGAGATCGGCGGCGTCCACCGGGCCGAGTGCATGGGTCGCGGTGGCCAGGAAGTCCTCGGCGTCCAGCCAGCCGAACAGGCACCGGTTGGCCAGGAAACCCTGACTCATGATCATGCAGGCCTGCGCCGTACGGAGCGCCAGCTCTTCACCCGCCCCGTCCGTCTGGGCGTCCGCCCACGGCCGCAGGGCGCGCTCGACGCTGGCGCACAGCCGACCGACCTGCTCAGCGAGCACCTCGCGCAGGTCGGCGTCGACACTCGCCTTGCTCCAGAACTGCAGGATCACCGACGGGGCCGGCCGGTTCGCGTCCGAGAGTGACGTCAGCAGCACCGCCAGCAGCTCGACGGGTGTCAGCACCGCTCCGCCGTCGGTGCGGGACTCCAGCTCGGTGATCCGCCAGTCGAACAACCGGGTGGCGACGAAGCGGGCGAGGTCGGCCTTGTTCTCGAAGTTCGCGTAGATCGCTCCGATCGACAGCCGGCACTCGGCCGAGATCTGGGCGATCGAGGTGTCGGAGATCCCGTTGCGCATCAGCACCCGGACGGCTGCTTCGGCGATCTGCTCCCGACGGGCCTGTCGATGAGCGTCAGTGACTCTCGGCACGACAAGAACTCTATCGTCTGACTATGCTCATACCGAACGATCATTCTTTTTAGGAGTGTTGATGTCGCATCCAGGTGCTCTGACGCGCCGCTGCGCCGCTGTCGTCGGTCCCGTCGTCCTGCTCGTCGTCCTGGCCGCGTGCTCGGGGTCGCCGACCACAGCCACGGCTCGGACGGCGCTGGTGAGCCGGGCCGACGTCACCGCGGGAGTGTCTGCGAACGGCTCCTTCGCCGCCGTCACGAGCGAGAACCTCGGCTTCGCCACCGGTGGCAAGCTCACCTCGGTCAAGGTCAAGGTGGGCGACCACGTCGAGACCGGTGACGTGCTGGCCAAGATCGACAGCCGGCAGGCCAAGCACGCACTGGAACAGGCCGAGGCGAACCTGAGCGCCCAGCAGGCGGGTCTGGACCGGCTCGCTGCGGCCACCACGGTCAGCGGGGCCGAGAGCACCGTGGCCCAGGCACAGACCGTGGTCAGCGCCACCGAGGAGCAGGCGGCCGCGACCGCCAGGGCCGACAAGGCGGCGATCTCGCGGGCCAAGGCCCAGCTCCGCACCGACGAGGACGCGAAGGACCAGGCCGAAAGTGCCCTGAAGACGCTGAAGGCCTCGTGCCGGGCGGCCACTGCCGCCAGCTCGGCGGCCGACAGCGGCGCGGACGCGTTGGCCCAGCAGGCGCTGCAGCAGATCCAGGCCGGTGACACCGCCGGGGCCGCTCAGACGCTCGCCCAGCTGAACAGTCAGCTCGGCGCCACGACCAGCGCCGGATCGGCCACCGCCTGCACCCAGGTGATCACCGCCGAGGCGGCCGTGACCGGCGCCAAGCAGCGGGTCGTGGCGGACAAGACAGCCGTGGTCGCCGCGCAGCAGAAGAAGAAGGTCGACGCGGCCGGGGGGAAGCTCCAGGTCGCCAACGCCGAGCAGGCGGTCGTCGCGGCTCGGAACGGCCTGAGCTCGAGCTCGGCCGACCGGCCTCACAGTCTCGACCAGCAGCAGGCGTTGGTCGATGCCGCTCAGGCGGGTGTGGACACCGCGCAGAAAGCCGTCGACGACACCGTGCTCGTCGCCCCGAGCGACGGCACCATCACCGTGATCAACGGCAGCAAGGGTGAGTACGTCACGGCCAGCACCGGCACGACCGCGCAGGCTCCCGGGTCGAGAGCGGCCATCCCCGGCTCGAACGCGGCCACCGGCACCACCGGTGCCAGTCGGCCCGGCGGCACCCAGTTCATGGTGCTGTCAGACGTCGACAAGGTGCAGCTGGTGCTGCCGCTCGAGCAGTCCGACGCGGCCGCGATCAAGCCTGGACTCAAGGTCACCGTGCAAGCCGATGCTGTCCCCGACTCCGAGCTGGCCGGCACGGTCGTCTCGGTGGCACCGTCCAGCACCGTCACCTCGGGCGCCGTCAGCTACCTCGCGACCATCGGTCTGGCCGAGCCGAACAGCAAGCTGAAGGACGGCCAGACCGGCCGCGGCACCGTCATCACCCAGCAGCGCGCCAACGTGCTCAGCGTGCCGAACAGCGCCGTGCACCAACAGGGCACAACGAGCACTGTCGTGCTGCTGAATGACGACGGAACCCAGCAGACCGTGCCGTTCGAGGCCGGTGCCGTGGGCAGTGACCGCACCGAGGTGCTCTCCGGCCTGACCGAGGGCCAGCACGTCGTGCTGCCCGACGGCGCCAAGTGACCCCGCCGAAGGCGCCAACTGAGCTCGCCGACGGCGACGAAGGGATCGAGACGATGAGTGAGCAGACGAGGACGAGGGACTCCGCCGACGAGACCGTGGAGCGCTCGGTGGTGCCGACCGCAGAGGCGCCACCGCCGGCGAGTGACGAGACGACAGCGAGCGAGGAGACGTCCCCTGCCGAGCCGGCGAGCGGCCGGCGGCCGCTGAAGAAGGCGACCAGGATCCGGCTGTTCGTCATCGGTGGCCTGGTGCTGATCCTCGCGCTGGCCTTCGTCATCTCCTACGTGGTCGACGCCCGCAGCTACGTGACCACCGACAACGCCCAGATCGACGGCAACCAGATCTCGATCAACGCGCCCGCGACGGGCACCCTGATCGACTGGGACGCCACCCAGGGAACCCAGGTCAAGAGCTACCAGCCCGTCGGCCGGATCGCCATCCAGAACGGCTACTCCCAGCCGCAGCTGGTGGTGCGGGCGCCCGCGGACGGCACGATCGCCGTCGACGACGCCGTCCCCGGCTCGTTCGTGGCGGCCGGCACCCAGCTGGCGATCGCGTACGACGGTTCCGGTGTCTTCGTGACCGCACGGGTCGACGAGACCGAGATCGACGCCGTCCATCCCGGTGAGCCGGTGCGGATCTCCGTGGACGCCTTCCCCGGCACCGACCTCACCGGACAGGTGGCGGAGGTGAAGACCGGCGCCGCCGGGGTGTTCTCGATGTTTCCCCAGTCCAACACCTCGGGCAACTTCCAGAAGGTCACCCAGGTCATCCCGGTGAAGATCACCATCGACGACCTGCAGGGTCTGCCGCTGGTCCCGGGGATGAACGTCACGGTCAAGATCCACCGCGGCTGACCCGATGAGTACTGCCGCCGCGACCGCGCCCGGGGCCACGACCGCCCCCGCCGCGGCCCCGACCGAGATGACCCACTGGGTGGTGCCGCTGGCAGTGCTGGTGGCCGGCATGTTCATGTCCGTGCTGGACACCAGCATCGTCAACGTCGCGGTGTCGACCATCCAGACCGAGCTGGGCGGCAGCACCGAGGACGTGCAGTGGATCTCCACCGCGTACGCGCTGGTCCTGGGCGTCGTGGTCCCGACCAGTGCCTGGCTGGGCAACCGCTTCGGCCTGGCCCGGGTCTACACCGTCGGTCTGGCCGCCTTCGCGGTCGGGTCGGCGTTGTGCGGACTGGCCTGGAGCCTGAACAGTCTGATCGCCTTCCGGATTCTGCAGGCCATTCCGGGCGGGCTGCTGCCCGCCGTCACCCTGACGATGGTCTACATGATCGTGCCCCGGAGGAAGATCGGCGCGGCGATGGGCATGTACGGCCTCGGCATCATCTTCGCCCCGGCCATCGGGCCGGCCCTGGGTGGCTACCTGGTGGAGTACCTGAGCTGGCGGCTGGTCTTCTACATCAACGTGCCGATCGGCATCGTCGGGGTGATCGCCGCGATCGTCGCGCTGCCGAAGTTCCCGCCGCAGGTGACGCAGAAGTTCGACCTCATGGGGTTCGTCACCGTCGCGACCGGGCTGGTGGCCCTGCTGCTGGCATTCTCCGAGGGCGGGTCCTGGGGCTGGACCAGCTACCGGGTGCTGATCCTGCTCGCCGTCGGTGTCATCTCGCTGGCCCTGTTCGTGGTGATCGAGCTCGAGGTCGATCACCCGCTGCTCGACCTGCGGGTGTTCGCCTTCCGGACGTACAGCATCTCGCTGATCGTGATGGCGGTGATGATGACCGGGTTGTTCGCGACCCTCTTCTACATCCCGCTGTTCCTGCAGACGGCGTTGGGGTACCCGGCCCTCGAAGCCGGCCTGGTGATCTTGCCGCAGGCCTTGGTGATGGGCTTCCTGACGCCCATCGCCGGTCGCCTGTACGACCGCATCGGACCACGGTGGCTGGTCTTCAGCGGGCTCGTGATCGCCTCGTTCGGCTCCTTCCTGCTCACCGGGATCAGCCCGGACGTCACCAAGGGCGAGATCGTGCTGTGGACCTGCATCCGCTCGGCGGGGGTAGGGCTGTCGATGATGGCGGTGATGACCGGCGGGATCTCGGCGCTGCCGACAGTCCTCACCACGAGCGGTAGCGCGATCAACACCGTCGCCCAGCGCGTCAGCGCCGCCCTCGGCCTGGCGGCGTTGACCGCCCTGGCCACGTCCCAGCAGGCGCAGATGGCGGCCGGCCGGGCCGCCCTGCTCACCCAGTCCGCGGGCGACCACCTGCACGTCCTGCAGCAGTACGCGATCTATCAGCGCACCCACCTGCAGATCTTCGCCGACTCGTTGTCCGACATCTTCCTGATCACGGCCGCGACCACCGCGCTCGCAGCCGTGATCGCGTTGAGCCTGCGGTCCGGGCCCCAGCAGCACGCTCCCGATGCGCCGGTGATGATCGAGTGACCGACCAGATCACGCGGGCGGATCACGCGGGGGCGGCTCGCTTGGGCTCCGGGGTGTCACTGACCGGTGGCGGTGACCCCTCCGGCTCCGCCGTCCCGAGCTCCGCCGGGGGAGTGGACTCCGCCGATGGGGATGACGCCAGTGGGGATGCCGCCGAGGAAGGTGGGTCGGCTGGGTCGCCGGACAGGGACCGCGCCCAGAAGGCGTCGGGATCGGCGTCCAGCAGCAGGGCCCGGACGAGCAGCGTGGCCGGGATGGCGAGGACCGCCCCGATGGGGCCGAGGACGAGGGCCCAGAACACCACGGAGAAGAAGGTCAGCGTCAGGCTGAGCCGGACGGCGTCACTGACGAACTTCGGCTGGATGAACGTCTGCATCGTCAGGTTGATCACGCAGTAGGCGATGACCACGGCCAGGCAAGCGCCCCAGCCACCGGTGAGCAGGGCGAGGATGGCCGGCGGAATGAGCGCGATCACGAAGCCGATGTTGGGGATGTAGTTGGTGACGAAGGCCAGGATCACCCACAGCATCGGTGCCGGCAGCCCGATGATGACCAGGACGATGCCGTCGAGCACGGCCACGATCGCACCGAAGATGGTGTTCACCGTCAGGTACTTGCGGACCGCCTGCGAATAGCGGTTGAACACCTCGATCAGACCGGCCTTGCTGTCGGCGAAACGATGGACCAGGCCGCCGAAACCGCCGGCGTCGGCCGCCATGAAGACGATGTAGGCGAGGACGAAGAAGAACGCCGAGGCGGCACCGAGGACCGCGTTGCTCACCGCACCCGCGAGCTCGAGCAGCTTCGCCGGGCTGACCGAGGAGATCATGGACTGCGCGTCGGAGGTGCTCACACCGAGCTGGGAGACGACCCCGACCAGCTGACTCTCCAGGGCGGCGAACTGGGAGGCGTACTGCGGCAGCAGCCCGACGAACTGGGATACGGCGATGACCAGCAGCAGACCCATGATCAGCAGGATCAGGTACGCCACGGCGATCACCGCCGCAGTCGCCACCGGCGACGGCACCTTGCGCCGCTCCAGCCGGTGGCGGACGGGATGGGCCACCATCACGACCAGCGCCGCGATGGCCAAGGTGCCGATCGGGGCGCGGGCCAGGTGCAGACCCGCGATCGTGATCGCGGCTGCCGCGAGAGTCAGCAGCACCCGGCTCGCGGGACTGAAGCCACCAAGGGTGCTTCGAGCCGGAATGGACGTGTTGCTCGTCATGATGGGGCGGCCGGTGCGCTCAGTGCCGGGCGGCAGTGGTCTGCCGCCAGGTGCCGACCGACCAGATGATGAACACGTCGAGCGCGATCACGATGATCGACCACCACGGGTAGTACGGCAGCCACATGAAGTTGAGGATGATGGACAGCCCGGCCACCACGATCGCCGCCACCGCGGCCCAGCTCTTGTTGGTGAACAGCCCGACCGCCACCGCGACCGCACCCACCCCGAGGAGGAGGTGGATCCAGCCCCAGCCGTTGGCGTCGATCTTGTAGACGTAGTCGAAACCGATCACGAACGCCGGGCCGCGCAGGATCGCCGCGAGGCCCTGCAGGATGGCGAGCACGCCGATGACGCCGAGGAGGGCCGCGGTGCCGATGGTCGCGCCGGCGGCCACGGCCTGCTTCGTGTCGGACTGGGTGGACGAGGTGGACCTGGACGACGGTCGAGCCATCACCGCTCCTAGAGATCTCGGGAAGGCAGAGTGTGGTTCGGTCGTGTGCTGCGAGCCCGCCGGTCCGCACGTCGCCTGCGCTGGATGAGTGTGGGTTCCACTCTGTCGCATCCCGGGGGAACCTGGGTGTTCTCGCGCCGCGGCGCGCCGAGCGGATTGACACCGGAGTCCGGCGTGTCCCGAAGTGATCGGCGGGCCGGCAGCGGAGCACAGCATCATGAGGATCGCGGCGTGAGTCAGACCTCGCCCGCCCCACCCCCGGCTCCCACGCCTCGACAGCTCCTGCTGCTGTCCGTCCCCGCCGTGATCATCGGGGTGCTGTCGGCGCTGATCCTCGCGGCTCTCAACGAGGTCGCAGGGTTGCTCGAGCACGCGCTCTGGGATCTCGCGCCGACGGCGTTGGGGGTGCCGGACGGGTCCCGCTGGTGGATCTTCCTGGTGTTGACGCTGACCGGCGCGGCCGTCGGACTGGTGGTCTGGAAGGTGCCCGGACACGGCGGACAGGACTCCGCCACCACCGACCTGACAGCGCCGCCGCTGCCCGTGAGCATGCTGCCGAGTCTCACCCTCGCCGTCGTGCTGAGCCTGGCGGGTGGGGTGAGCCTGGGGCCGGAGAACCCCATCATCGCCATCAACGTCGCTCTGGCGATCGCCCTCGTGGCGCGTCTGTGGCCCAAGGTCCCTACCCAGCTGGTCATGGCCATCGCGGCCGCGGCGACCGTCGGCGCGCTGTTCGGCACTCCGGTGGCGGCGGCCCTGATCTTCACCGGGGTGATGGCCGCCGCGCCGGGCGGTGGTGCCCTCTGGGACAAGCTGTTCCTGCCGCTGGTCGCAGCCGGCGCCGGGTCGATCACGATGAAGCTGCTGGGTGCGTCGACCCTGGGGTTCTCGCTGCCGGCGTACGGGACGCCGCGGGCGATCGACCTGCTGACGGGAGCCGTGATCGCCTCCGCCTGTCTGCTGATCGCGATGCTGGCCGTGCTGGCCCTGCCACCGGCGCACAGGTTCTTCCACCGACTGCGGAACCCTCTGGTCTACATCACCCTGGGCGGACTGCTGCTGGGGGGACTGGGAGCGATCGGCGGGGAGCTGACCCTGTTCAAGGGACTCGAGCAGACCGGAGAGCTGCTGGCCGATGTCGACGGGTGGGCGACCGGCACCCTGGTCCTGATGGCCGTGATCAAGCTCGCGGCCCTGGTGATCGCCGCGGCGTCGGGTTTCCGGGGAGGCCGGATCTTCCCGGCCCTGTTCATCGGGGTCACTCTGGGGCTGCTCGCGCACAACCTGCTGCCCTCGGTCCCGGTCAGCCTCGCCGTGGGCTGCGGGGTGCTGGGCGTGGTGCTGGCCATCGCCCGCGACGGGTGGGTCTCGTTGTTCCTCGCCGTCGTGATCACCGGTGACATCACCTTGCTGCCCGTGCTGTGCGTGGTGATCCTGCCGGCCTGGCTGCTGGTCTCCCAGGCACCGCCGATGATCGTGGAGCACCCGGTCGCCGAGCGATGGCGCACACC
Organism: uncultured Actinomycetota bacterium; assembly: GCA_963696135.1. Lineage (GTDB taxonomy): Bacteria > Actinomycetota > Actinomycetes > Propionibacteriales > Propionibacteriaceae > Microlunatus. The sequence continues at coordinate 103,130 of CAVOJH010000019.1, read as the reverse complement.
TGCCCGACCTGGGGCGGGTGACGCCGGGACCGCCTGAGGTCCCGCGTCGGTCGACGTCGGAACGGCGGGAGGGCCAGACGGCCAGACGGCCAGACGCCCAGTCGACCCGGTGACAGGCGTGCGGGTCGCTCGACTCGGGCGCGACGGCCCGGACCACGACCAACGTGACTGCCGCGAGCGGCAGGTCGATCCAGAACAGCCACGGCCGACCGAGGCCAAGATCGGCCGGCTGGCGGTGGATCGTCTCGCCCAAAGCGTCCGATCTCGGTAGCGTGCAGTCCGAAGCCCGAGCAGGCACGGGAATCCCGAGACGGAAGTGTGAGGATGCGATGGCGACCTTGACCGCATGGAAGTTCGACCGCCCCGACGGTGCGTCACTGGCGATGCGAACGTTGAAGGACCTCAACAACGAGGGCCTGATCGACATCCAGGAGGCGGCGATCGTCGAGTGGCCGGTCGGACAGAAGAAGCCGAAGACCCGCCAGCTCAACGATCTGACCGGTCGGTACGCCCTGGGTGGCCTCTTCTGGGGGATCCTGTTCGGCATCCTGTTCTTCGTGCCGGTGATCGGCGCCGGTGTGGGCGCGGCTGCCGGTGCCATCTGGGGCAAGATGGAGGACGTCGGCGTGGACGACCAATTCATCGCCAACGTGAAGGAGAAGGTCACCGAGGGCACCTCGGCCCTGTTCCTGCTGTCCTCCGGGGCGGTGGCCGATCGGATCCGGCAGCGCTTCGCCGGCACGCACCTGGAGCTGATCGAATCCAACCTGAGCGCGGAGGACGAGGCCGCGCTGCGGGACCGTCTCGGTCTCGACTGAGTAGTCGGGCCCGACCGACGGGCTGATCGCACCCCCGGCGTGTGAGATGGCCGGCCGGGTTGACTCACGTGTCGCGGTAGACCCTGCGGAGCTGGGCGACCAGCTCCGCACCGCCGAGAGCCCGGTCGGGCTCGGGCAGCTGGCGCAGCACCACATCCTGCGCCGCGCTGAGGACCGGTGGCCGCACCGGCAGCGGGGGCGGGGGCTGCCAGAAGCGCTCGTGCCGGTCGCCGGGCCATTCGAGCCCGGCCAGGGCGGTGTGCGCGCCCGCGGTCGGCGTGGTGGTGGGCTGGTGGTCGCCGTCCGAGGCGTGGCCCGAACGCAGCATCCGCAACGTCGCCAGCAGCTCCTCCCGCTCCCGTCCCCGCCAGCGCAGCAAGACGAACGGGTCGCTGTCGAAAGCCTCGGCCAGCAGGTAGAACGCGGCCGCCAGGTGCTTGCACGGCACGCCCCAGTCCGGGCAGCTGCAGTCCTGCCGCAGATCGCCGACTGCGGCGGGGAAGAGGGGAGAGCCGGCGGCGGTGAAGATCGCTTCCAGCTCGGTCGGCACCTCGCCGGCCAGAAGCTTGGCGCAGGGTAGGGCCTGGTCCGCCAGAGCGCCCTCGACCCGATCCCACTCGGTGGCCGTCAGCGGCGCGAACGCGATCGTGACGTCGTACGGCGTGGCGCGCGACCCCTGCACTGCGGCCGTGACCCGGCCGGCGACGATCTCCAGCGACATCACCTGCCCCTTCCGGGCGTACGTCTTCCCGCGCGCCAGCCGTCCCCCGATGGCGAAGGACTCCAGCACGTCGAGGAAGCGACGGGACCACCACGAGGTGCCGATGTCCCCCCGGGTGCTGCGGGCCTTGAGACCGTCCTCCACCGCTCGCGGTCGGGAGGAGGGCGGATACCAGCCGCTCACTCGACCACCGCCCCCGCCTCGAGCTTCACCAGCTCGGCCAGGTCGTCGGTGGACAGCTCGGTCAACCAGCTCTCCCCGGTACCGACGATCTTGGCGGCCAGCCCACGCTTCTGGTTGATCATGGCGGCGATCTTCTCCTCGACCGTTCCGGCGCTGACCATCTTGCGGACCTGCACGGCGCGCCGCTGACCGATCCGGAACGCGCGATCGGTGGCCTGATCCTCCACGGCCGGATTCCACCAGCGGTCGACGTGCACCACGTGGTTGGCGGCAGTCAGGGTGAGTCCGGTGCCGCCGGCCTTGAGGGACAGCACGAACAGCGGGGGCGCCCAGTTCTCGTCGGACTGGAACCGCGTCACCATGGCCTCCCGGGCTGACTTGGCCACCCCACCGTGCAGGTAGAGGACCTCACGGCCGAACCGGCCCGACAGATGTCCCCGCAGCATGGCGCCGAACTCCGCGTACTGAGTGAACAGCAAGGCCCGCTCACCTGCCTGCAGCACCTCGGCGAGGATCTCGTCCAGCCGTTCCAGCTTGCCGGACCGACCCGCCAGCGGGCTCCCGTCGCGCAGGAAGTGGGCCGGGTGGTTGCACACCTGCTTCAGCTTGGTCATGGTGGCCAGCACCAGACCGCGGCGCTCGATCCCGTCGGCGGCGTCGATCTTGGCCAGCATGTCGTCGACGACCGCCTGGTAGAGCGAGGCCTGCTCGGCGGTCAGGTTGGTCAGCACCTCCATCTCCAGCTTCTCGGGTAGGTCGGTGATGATCGAGCGGTCGGTCTTCAGCCGGCGGAGCACGAACGGCCCGGTGAAACGCCGCAGCCGAGCCGCGGCCTCGTCGTCGCCGTGTCGCTCGATCGGTTCGGCGTACCGCTTCTTGAAGGACGCGGCGCTGCCCAGCAACCCGGGGTTGGCGAACTCCAGGATCGACCACAGGTCCGCGAGTCGGTTCTCCACCGGTGTGCCGGTCACCGCGATCCTCACCCCGGCAGGGATCGAGCGGATCGCCGTGGCCTGCCTGGTGGCCGCGTTCTTGATCGCCTGCGCCTCGTCGACGACCAGCCGACGCCACCCGATCCGGCGGAGGACCGCGGCATCGCGGGTGGCGATCGCGTACGTGGTGATCACCAGGTCGCTGCCGGACACGGCCGACGTGAAGGCCTCACCGCGAGCTCGCTCGGAGCCGTGGTGGACGTGCACCCGAAGGTGCGGGGTGAAGCGCTCCGCCTCCCGCTGCCAGTTGCCGACCAAGGACATCGGACAGACGAGCAGGGTGGGTCCGCCAGCGGGATCGTCACCGGAACGTTCCCCGTGGTCCAGGGACAGCAGGGCCAGCAGCTGGACCGTCTTGCCGAGACCCATGTCGTCGGCCAGCACCCCACCGACCCCGATTCGGCCGAGGAAGTCCAGCCAGGACAGACCACGCGCCTGGTACGGACGCAGGGTGCCCCGGAAGTCCGCTGGCACCTCGACGGCGGCCAGGCGTTCCGACGCCCGCCCGGCCAGCAGGTCGCCCAGCCAGCCGTCCGCGGCGACTGCGGTCACCGCCACGTCCTCGTCGGCGGTGTCGACGCCGAGACCGAGGCGGAGCAGCTCGGCGACGGACAGCTCGCCCTGACGACCGGCCATCCGCAAGGCGGCCTCCAGCCTCCGCGGATCGAGCTCGACCCACTGCCCGCGCAGGCGTACCAACGGGGACTTCAGCGCGGAGAGAGCGCTCATCTCGTCGACGGTGAGGGTGTCGTCGCCGACCGCCACGTCGTAGCGGAAGTCGGCGATGGCGCCGAGGCCGACCCCGGCAGCCGTGCCGACCATCCCGGGTTGGGTGCGCGGCGTGGCGGTCACCTTGACCCCCAAGCGGGTGGCCGGTTTGGACCACCAACCCGGTAGCTGGACACCGAACCCGGCAGTGGCGAGGGCGGGGGCGGCTTCGCGGAGGAAGCGGTGCGCTCCGGTCACGTCGAGGCTGAGTGAGTCCGGGCGGGCCGTCCGCAGGGCATCGTCCAGTGCCGGGTAGAGGCGAGCCGCCTTGCCCAGCTCGGCCAGGAAGGTCTCCTGGGGTGAGTTCACCACCCGGCCCAGACCGGGCAGGGCGTCGGTGGCCCGCCAGACCTCGTCCGCCTCGGCGACCCGACTCTGCTCGTCCGTGGCCTGGAGGCCGAACCGCAGCCACCAGCTGGCGTCACCGTCTTCGCCCTGGCTGCCTGGATCGGCGATCGGTTCGGTGAGCCGGAAGAAGGCGCGCACCGGACCGGCCAGGGCATCGGACTGCCAGCGCGCCAACGCGGTCGTGAGCCCGTCGAGGTCGGCCCCGGGGACTCGGAACGTCCGGTTGGCACCGGTCAGCGCGGCCAGCCAGGCGCGGCTGGTCGGCGTACCCCGTCGACCGAGGGTGAGCCGCACCGACCCCAGCGCGGCCCGGACGGAGGCGTCGACCAGGTCATCGAAGGCGGCGGCCCACATCGAGAGCGGATCCTCGGCCTCGCCGTGGCGGACGTCGTCGTCGCGGCCCGCGTCGTCAGCGGCGGCGAGCAGGGCGGGTGGCAAGGCAGCGGCCAGCACCCGCGCCCAGGCGGCGTCGGGGCCAGACAACAGCGGCCGCCAGACCGCGGTCGGTCCATCCGCCAGCACCGTAGGCAGCATCCGGCCGCGGCCCACCAGGTCGTCGGCGAACGCGACGAGCTCGACCAGGTGGTGGACGGAGGCGCCGTACGCGAGCGCGGTCAGATCGACATCCGACAACCAGGCGTACGCCTGGTCCATCTCCAGCAGCACGGCCGGCACCCGCCAGCGGCCCGGACGTACCGGACCTGTCGCCCTCCCCTCGTCGTCTCGGACCAGCTCGGGCGAGGGGAGTGGGGAACCGCCTCGCGTGGGGAGGTCCAGCACGACGCCGTCAGGCGCGGTGGCCGCCGGAGGGACACCGAGAACATGCGCCAGCTCGCTCGCATCGAGGGCGTAGGGGTGCAGGGAGGTCCGCGGTCGGCGACCGCGCCGGCCGGTCGTCGGTCGCAGCGCCGAGTCCTCGGCCCACACCACCAACCCGTTCGATGAGGCTCGGGCGTGCGCCGGCCAGCAGGCGTGGACGACCCGCATCTGCACCTCCTCTGACTCCGACCACCGCGAGTATGCCGCGTCGGGCCGACGGCGCCGGTTGACCCGGCCGGGATGGGCGGGTTGACTGCCGATACGGGTCATCGGCGACGGGAGCAGCGTGGACAAGGTGGTCGACTCGGCGGCGGCGGCCGTGGCTGACATCCCGGCGGGCAGCTCCTTGGCCGTCGGGGGCTTCGGTCTCTGCGGCATCCCCTCGACCTTGATCAACGCGCTCTTCGAGGCCGGCACCGGTGAGCTCGAGGTGATCTCCAACAACGCCGGCGTCGACGACTGGGGTCTGGGTCTGTTGCTCGGGGCCGGACGACTGCGCCGGGTGGTGGCGAGCTATGTCGGAGAGAACAAGGAGTTCGCCCGGCAGTACCTGTCCGGTGAGCTGGAGGTCGAGCTCACCCCGCAGGGCACCCTGGCCGAGCGGATGCGGGCCGGTGGTTCGGGGATCCCGGCGTTCTTCACCGCGAGCGGGGTCGGTACCCAGGTGGCCGAGGGCGGGCTGCCCTGGCGGTACGCCGATGACGGCTCGGTCGCGGTCTCCTCACCGACCAAGCAGACCCAGACGTTCGAGACGGCCCAGGGTGCGAAGGAGTTCGTGCTGGAGCGGGCGATCGTCGCCGACTTCGGACTGGTCCGAGCCTGGCGCGGTGACCGGCACGGCAACCTGGTGTTCCGCGACTCGGCCCGCAACTTCAACCCGCTGGCGGCGATGTGCGGCCGGATCACCGTGGCCGAGGTGGAGGAGCTGGTCGAGCCCGGGGACCTCGATCCGAATCTGGTACACACCCCCGGGGTGTTCGTGCACCGGGTCGTCGCGCTGACGCCCGAGCAGGCGGCCGACAAACGGATCGAGAGACGCACCGTACGTCCGCGTCGTGATGATCCGACGGCGCCTACACGACCGGGGGCGGTCCGATGAGCTGGACCCGCGAGCAGATGGCGGCGCGGGCCGCCGCCGAACTGAGGGACGGCGACTACGTCAACCTGGGCATCGGGTTGCCGACCCTGGTGCCCAACTACGTGCCCGACGACACCGAGCTCGTGCTGCAGTCGGAGAACGGCATCCTCGGGGTCGGCCCCTACCCGTACGAGGGGGAGGAGGACCCGGATCTGATCAACGCCGGCAAGGAGACCGTCACCGTCCGCAAGGGGGCGGCGTTCTTCGACTCGGCGTTGTCGTTCGGGATGATCCGCGGCGGCAAGATCGACGCGGCGATCCTCGGCGCGATGCAGGTCTCCCGGCTGGGAGACATCGCCAACTGGATGATCCCGGGCAAGATGATCAAGGGCATGGGCGGAGCGATGGATCTGGTGCACGGCGCGAAGAAGGTCGTGGTGCTGATGGAGCACGTGGCCAAGGACGGGTCGTACAAGATCGTGGAGAGCTGCTCGCTGCCACTGACCGGCCGCGGTGTGGTGCAGCGGATCATCACCGATCTGGCCGTGATCGACGTCCCATCCGACGGCGGCGAGCTGATCTTGGTCGAGCTGGCGCCCGGGGTCAGCGCCCAGGAGGTGCGGGACAAGACCGAGCCCGTGCTGGTGGAGGGATGAGCTCGGATCAGCCTGCATCGCTTGCCTCCCTGGTCGATGAGCTGTGGGCTCGGCTGGCGGCGGTCCGCCTGGGCGGCAGCGAGGCCGCCCGCGCCAAGCACACCGGACGCGGCAAGCTGTTGGTCCGAGACCGGATCGATCGACTGCTCGACCCGGGCAGCCCGTTCCTCGAGGTGGCGCCGCTGGCGGCCTACGACCTGTACGGAGGTGAGCTCGCGGTGCCGAGTGCCGGCATCGTCACCGGGATCGGTCGGATCGAAGGTCGGCTGTGCATGATCGTGGCCAACGACGCGACCGTGAAGGGGGGCACCTACTACCCGATCACGGTGAAGAAGCACCTGCGAGCCCAGGAGATCGCGGCGGCGAACCGGTTGCCCTGCATCTACCTGGTCGACTCCGGCGGCGCCTTCCTGCCGTTGCAGGACGAGGTCTTCCCCGACCGGGACCACTTCGGGCGGATCTTCTTCAACCAGGCCAACATGTCCGCGGCGGGGATCCCGCAGGTGGCCGCGGTGCTCGGCTCGTGCACCGCCGGTGGGGCTTACGTGCCGGCCATGTCCGACGAGACGGTGATCGTGCAGGGCCAGGGCACCATCTTCCTCGGTGGCCCGCCGTTGGTGAAGGCCGCGACGGGAGAGGTGGTGACGGCCGAGGAGCTCGGTGGCGGGGACGTGCACGCCCGGACCTCGGGGGTGGTCGACCACCTGGCCGCCGACGACCCCCAGGCTCTGGCCATCGTGCGCTCGATCATCGCCACGCTGCCCGCCCCCGTCGTCGGTGATCACGGTCCGGCCGAGGAGCCGAACGATGACCCGGCCGGTCTGCTGGAGGTGGTGCCGGTGAGCTCGCGGACCCCGTACGACGTGCGGCAGGTGATCCGGCGGATCATCGACGGCGGCCACTGGCACGAGTTCAAGCGACTCTACGGCGAGACGCTGGTCTGCGGCTTCGCCTCGATCTGGGGGCACCGGGTCGGCATCGTGGCCAACAACGGCATCCTGTTCTCCAGCTCGGCGCTGAAGGGTGCGCACTTCGTCGAGCTGTGCAACCAGCGCGGCATCCCGCTGGTCTTCCTGCAGAACATCTCTGGCTTCATGGTGGGGCGTGAGTACGAGCACGCAGGCATCGCCAAGGACGGCGCCAAGCTGGTCACCGCCGTCGCCTGCTCGGTGGTACCGAAGTTCACCGTGGTGATCGGTGGCTCCTTCGGTGCCGGCAACTACGCGATGTGCGGGCGGGCGTACGACCCGAGGTTCCTGTGGCTGTGGCCGAACGCCCGGATCTCGGTGATGGGAGGCGAGCAGGCCGCCTCGGTGCTGGCCACGGTTCGGCGCGACGGTCTGGAGGCCGGCGGCGACGCGTGGTCGGACGACGACGAGGAAGCCTTCAAGGCGCCGATCCGTGATCAGTACGAGCGTCAGGGCTCGCCCTACTACTCCACCGCGCGGCTCTGGGACGACGGGGTGATCGACCCCCGCGACACCCGCCGTCTTCTGGGCATGGGGCTCCAGATCGCCGCTGGAGCAGAGATCCAGGCTCCCTCCTACGGCGTCTTCCGGATGTGATCATGGAGTCGGCGAGTGCCTCCTCCGGCATCGAGGTCGAAGGGACGGGGGCGATCACCTCGGTGCTGGTCGCCAACCGTGGCGAGATCGCCGTCCGGGTGCTGCGCACCTGTCGGCGGCTGGGGATCCGTGGCGTGGCGATCTTCAGTGACACCGATGCCTCCGCTCCCCACGTCCGGGCGGCTGATCACGCGATCCGGGTGGCCGACTACCTCGACATCGAGGGCATCGTCTCCGCCGCCCTGGCGGCCGGGGTCGCCGCGATCCATCCTGGCTACGGCTTCCTGTCCGAGCGAGCCGCGTTCGCCCGCGCCGTCGAGGACGCCGGCCTCGTCCTGGTCGGGCCGTCCTCGAGGGTGATGGAGCAGATGGGCCGCAAGGACGCGGCCCGGGGGATCGCTGTCCGGGCGGGGGTCCCGGTGGTGCCCGCGTACGACCTCGACACCCCGGCGGCCGAGATGATCTTCCCGGTGCTGGTGAAGGCAGCGGCCGGCGGCGGCGGCAAGGGGATGAGGATCGTCCGGCGGCCCGACGAGCTCGCCGACGCGATCGCCGCGGCCCGACGCGAAGCGGCGGCGGCTTTCGGCGACGACACGCTGCTGATCGAGACCTACGTCGAGCGGGGCCGCCACATCGAGGTGCAGATCATCGCCGACGTCCACGGTCGGGTGCTGCCCCTGCACGAGCGAGACTGCTCCGTGCAACGGCGACACCAGAAGGTGATCGAGGAGGCTCCGGCGCCCACCCTCGAGCCGGCGACCCGAACGAAGATCATCGAGGCGGCGGTCACGCTGGCGTCCGCGGTCGACTACGTCAACGCCGGCACCGTCGAGTTCCTGCTGGACGACGACAGCGACGCCTTCTACTTCCTCGAGATGAACACCCGCCTCCAGGTCGAGCACCCTGTCACGGAGGCGATCTGTGGCGGGCTCGATCTGGTCGAGCTGCAGCTGCGGGTCGCCGCCGGCCAGCGGCTCGTCATCGACGCGGCCGAGCTGGGCCCGTTCGGGCACGCGATCGAAGCGCGCGTCTACGCCGAGGACCCGTACGCCGGCTTTCTTCCGCAGGCGGGCACGGCGGCACTCGTGCGTTGGCCGGAAGGACCGGGAATCCGGGTTGATCAGGCGCTGGAGAGCGGTCAGGAGGTGACCACGGCGTACGACCCGATGCTCGGCAAGATCATCGCCTCCGGGCCGGACCGGGACACGGCCCGGCGGCGCCTCGTCGCGGCGCTGGACCGGACGGCGATCCTCGGTCTGACCACCAACGTCGGGTTCCTGCGCGCGATCGCGGCCGGCGATGAGTTCGCAGGCACCGCGATCGACGTGGCGTGGTTGGATCGCCGCGACCTGGTGCCACCGCCGCCCACCGAGGCCCGGATCCTGGCCGCCTGGCTCCTGGCCCGCCCCGTTCACCGTATGGATGCGGGCGAGCCGTTCGGGGCCGACGGCTGGCGCCTCGCTGCTCCCGCGGCACCGATGCTCGTCCAGCTCGATCAGGTGCTCAGCGTGGACCTGGTGTCGGGTCGTGTGGTCGGCCCGGACGGTGAGTGGTCGATGGTTGCGGAGTCAGCCGGCACCTCCGGGACACGCCTCACCCTGGACGGCCACGAGACGGAAGCGGTGCTGCTGGACGCGGGTCACACGGTCGAGATCTCCCATCGGGGGCAGCGGTTCGTCTTCGCTCGTCCCGACGTCTTCGCCGACCAGGGGCCGGCCACCGGAGACGGGACGGTCGCCTCCCCGATGCCCAGCGTGGTCGTGGAGGTCCGGGTCGGTCCCGGCGAGGCGGTCGTCGCCGATCAGGTGCTGGGGATCGTGGAGGCCATGAAGATGGAGGTGGCGGTCCGAGCCCCCTTCGACGGCATCGTGACCGACGTCTTGGCCAGGCCGGGTGACCGGACTCGACTGGGTGATCCCCTCTTCGTCGTCGAGCCGGTCCCGGCCTGACACCGGACGTCCGGTCAGCTGACCACCCCACGCAGGCCGGAGTTCTGGTAGCCCGTCCAACCGGTGACTCCGTTGATGGTGGACACCCGGAAGCTGGTGCGGTGGTAGACCTCTTCGTTGCCGGCTTCGGTGTTGGGCAGGGTGCCGAGAGAGGCCAGCGTGACGGTCCCGCCGGCCGCGAAAGTGCGCAGGTGCACCACGCCACCGAGGTAGTCGTCGCCACCGATCCCCGCCGGAGCGTCCGACTCGTAGCGGTAGTCGCGGATCTGGACGATCCGGTTCGCGGCGCAGGTGACGCGCGTCTGGTAGAGGATCCGGCGGTTGCCGGAGACCGTCACGACCGACGGCGTCAGGGGGGTGACCGTGCACCCGTTGAGGGTGGCGGCCTCGGCCTGGGTCGGGGCGAGCGCCAGTGGTACGGCGACCGCAGCGGCGGCCAGGCTTCCGAGGACGATCCTGCGGGCCTGGCTGGTCGTTGATGTGGACATGTTGTCCTCCTGGTAAGGGATCCCGGCCTGTCCGGGTCTGTTTCCAGGGTGGTGGTCCGCAGGCCCCGGAGTCGTCTGGCTCCGGGCTGATCTAGCGGGTCTGTCTCGAGTCGTAGATGGGCCGCCGGGCGGCGTCAGGACGCGAGCCGGACCCAACCCGAGCGGTAAGCGAGAGCGATCACCTGTGCCCGGTCCCGGGCGGCGAGCTTCATCAGCACCCGGGAGACGTGCGTCTTCACGGTGCCCTCGCTGACCACGAGTCGGGTACCGATCTCGGCGTTGGAGAGCCCGTCGGCCATCAGCAGAAGCACCTCGAGCTCGCGCGGCGTGAGGCGGTCGTAGCGCTGGGAGACGACTCGGAGGGGCTGGGGACTGCTCGACAGGGCGCCGATCACGGCGCCGGCGACGTGCGGGTCGAGCCAGGCGTGCCCGAGGGCGACGTGCCGGATGGCTGACACCAGATCGGTCACGGCGGCGCGCCGGCGGACGTACCCGGACGCTCCCGCGATCAGGGCCCGGATCACCATGTCGTCGTCCTGGTGGTCCAGCGACGACACCAGCACGAGGCGGGGTGGTGGAACCTGACCGCGGGGATCGGTGAGGCGACGTGCCGCGGCGCAGCCGTCGAGATCAGCGAGCCGGACGTCCATGACCACGACATCGCAACGTTGTCGGTGAGCCTGGACGACGGCGTCGTCGCCGCTGTCGTAGGTGCCCATGACCTCGATGTCGGGTTCCGTGCCGATCAGCAGCGCGATGCCTCTGGCCACCAGAGGGTCGAGATCCGCGATCATCACGGTGGTCATCTCGTCAACCCCGAGGGGTCTCGACCGCGATTCCTGGCCGACCTGCGGGCGGTCGATGATCGGCGGTTCTCATGTGCCGAAGAGGCGTCCGGGCACTGTCAGATACCGGCGTCGCGGCACGACCGTCCCCGCGATCCGTCAGAAGAGCGTCGGCTCGCTCGTGGACGCGACCGGTGGGGAGGATCGTCGCGGGGTGGAGCGACCCGCCGCCGGGTGGTCCAGCCCATGGCGACGCAACAGGGGTGCGACTCGGCGAGCGAGATCGGACGCGTAGGACCGCAGCACGTAGGCACCGCCGGCGTAGAGCTCGTCGTAGGCGCCGAGCAGGGTCGGGTGCTCCCGGGCCAGGTACGCCCAGAACCACTCCCGAGCACCGGGACGCAGGTGGAGGGCGAACGCGGTGGCGCTGGTGGCCCCGGCGGCGGCGATCAGCCCGAACAGCCGGTCCAGGTGCTCGTCGTCGTCGGTGATCATCGGCAGCACCGGGGCGACCAGGACCTGGCAGGGGAGTCCGGCCTCGGCGATCGCGCGGATCAGGGCGAGTCGGGCGCGCGGAGTCGGCGTACCGGGCTCGAGGGCGTGGTGCAGGGTCTCGTCGGCGAGAGCCAGCGAGACACCCGTGCCGATGGGGACGTCGGCAGCCAGCTCGGTCAGCAGCGGCAGGTCGCGACGCATCGTGGTGCCCTTGGTCAGGATCGAGAACGGGGTGCCGGACTCGGCCAGTGCCCGGGCGATGCCAGGCATCAGCCGATAGCGGCCCTCGGCCCGTTGGTAGGGATCGGTGTTGGTGCCCAGTGCCACCGGATCCCGTCGCCACGACGGGCGCGCCAGCTCGCGGCGGAGCACGGTCACCACGTTGACCTTGACCACGATCTGGGTGTCGAAGTCGGTGCCGGTGTCGAGCTCGAGGTAGCTGTGCGTGCGCCGGGCGAAGCAGTAGGTGCACGCGTGGCTGCAGCCGCGATACGGGTTGACCGTCCACTCGAAGGGGACCCGTGCGGCACCGGGGACCTTGTTGAGGGCGGATCGGGCGAGCACCTCGTGGAAGGTGAGGCCGGCGAACTCCGGCGTCTCCACCGAGCGGACCAGGGTCGAGAGGGTCGGGATCCCGGGCAGGCCGGGTGCGCTCTCGTCGGCGGCTGCCAGGCGTTGCTCGTCCCATCGCATGATGTATTCAAACACACCGACGATTCCCACGTCGGCCACCGAACCGGTCGGTCATCACGTACGACACGACAACGTACGACGCCCGATGACCCACGAGGGGTCACCGGGCGTCGTCAGGTGGGGGTGAGGCTTACCGCCTAGCCGCCTTCGTTGAGCTCGGCCTGACGCTCGACGTTCTGCTCGGGCGTGAGCGTACGGGCGTCCTGCCGCTTGCTCTTCAGCACGATCGGCGGCGGGGTCTTGCGCAGCCGCTTCGACTTCTTCTGGATGTAGCTGAAGTTGCTGCTGTAGATGTTGTAGTAACCGGTGCCGACCACCCGCAGGATCATGTCGTCGTTGTAGAGCGACCCGTTGCTGGTCAGGTTCTGGGAGCCGGTCCAGACGACCCGCTGGTTCTTGCCCTGCACGTAGCCGTTGATGATCATGGCCTTGTGGTGGGTGTACTGCTCCCCGTAGTCGTTGCGGTTCTTGTCCTTCCACGCGTCCTCGACGACCATCTGGCCGTACCGCGAGCTCTTGGTCAGCAGCTGACGCATGATCGTGCGGCTCGCGCGACCACGGTTGAGGGTGACGTCGACCTTGCAGCCGGCGTTGTGCAGTGACCACAGCTTCTTGGCCACGTCCATCCGCGGGTTCGTGAAGCCCCACATGTTCATCCGCACGACCGTGCGCCGGTTGCTGCCCAGCGTGGTCGAGCACTTCACGGTGTTGAGGACGTCCAGGTACTGCACGTTCCTCGACGACCGCTGCGGGTAGATGTAGATCGTGAACGGACCGTTCGTGGTGTTCTTCCCGTTCCCGTAGGCGTGGTTCTGCCGGTTCAGGGTCATGTCGCTGAAGTACTTCATCAGCCGGTTGTAGAGGATCGGCTTGCTGCCCTCGACGATCGTGTGGGTGTTGTTGAAGCTGTTGTAGATGTTCACCCGGTGGGGGTTGGCCGAGCTGATCAGCGACACGTTCTTGGCCGCGCCCACCTGGGAGAAGAGGTAGTACTTCACGTGGATGGTGGCGTACGGGTAGTCCGACATGCAGCCGCCGCGGTTGCACTTGACCACGTAGCTGCGCCGCGCCTTGCTGGTGCCGAACGCCTTCCGCAGACGGCTCAGCTCGTGGCCCTCGGCACCGTTGTCGATCAGGAAGTGCACGTTGACGCCGCGCCTGTGCGCCGCGATCAGCCGGTCGGCCGTCGACTTCTGGCTGAACAGGTACATCGCCATGGTGATCGTCTGGCAGCCCGCCTTGCCCGCCGGGCAGCCAGGGACGGCACTGATCGTCTTGTCGAGGACGGCCTGGGCGCGTCGCTCGGCGGTCTTGTTGCCGGCCGCGTTGTTGAACACCACCCCGGTCTTCGGCGTATACGGCGCCGCGTCCGCTGTCGGCACCAGGAACGCGCCCATCAGTGCCGCACCACACACTGCGGTGACCAGCGTGGTCAACAATCGCTTCATTGCCCCGTCCTCATTCCACTTCTCCCCTGGATGCGCCTGGGCACCCGAACCCGCGTGTCGTTGACGATAGGCCGGCTGTGGAAGCCGGTGCGTCCTCGGTCTGGTGGCTGCTGTGCTCCCGGCACAAGGCAACCGCGGCTAACTCTGCCACACGCCGGGTCGATCGGCGCCATGACTTCGGTATTTCTACCTCGACACACAATAATTTCGCGGATGCGCTGGGGACAGGCTCCGCGCGGCCGGCAGGCCCATCTTGGCGTTGCCGAGCGTGGAAGTGTTGCTCACGGTGGCCGGCGTGCCGATCGAGCCGAGTTCCGGGCACCGCAGGGTCGTTATGGAATTGTGACCTGCACCGGCCGAATCACCGGTTTTCGATCGACATCACCCGGAAGCCGATCGCCGACGTGGCCCGGGTGGCGGCGCACGTCAGGTGGGCGGCGGGCCGTCTCTCACCGGCCACCACGACGGTCACGTGCCGCCCGGGTGGAAGCGCAACGTCGACGCGCCACCGTCCGGGTCCCTCGTTGATCCAGTGCTCCGCCCGGACGTCGTCGGCGGCGTACGGCCCGAGCGATGCGTGGACCTCCGCGACGGCGACCTGGGCGGCGGGCGGCCAGCGGACGGAGCCACGCAGGTGGGTCGGGTCGAGCCGACCGTCGAGGTGGCCGGCGACCACGTCGGTCGCCGAGTCGGCATCGAGGCCGCCGTAGTAGGTGCCGTCGGGCAGTACCACCACGTTGGCCGCGAACCGGTCACCTCCGACGTGGCTGCACTCCCAGGTGGCGGCCGGCCAGCGACTGGCGAGCGCGCTGGCCACCGGGCGGCCTCGCACCGCGCAGCAGGTGTCGTGCAGGCCGTGGGTGCAGACCAGCAGCACGGGTTCCCTGGAGACCGGCACCGTGGACGTCTCATGCCGGGGCGGACCCGGCACCGGTGTGCTGAGAGCCGATGCGGCGACCAACAAATCGCTCTCCTGCTCCCACGTGCCCCAGACCGTGCCGGCTCCGACCCGGGTCACGGCCCAGGCACGGGTGCTGGTGACCGGGCGGCGTCCGGGCCGACGGATCAACAGCAGCCGCCCGAGGCTGCGGCGCAGAGCCGCGGTCAGCCCGTCGACGACCTCGGCGGACCAACCAGCCCCAGCCAACGCGTCGTACCGCCAGGGTCCGGGGTGCTCGATCAGCAGGAAGGCCCCGGCGACGGGTGCGGTACCGACCGGCGGGTCACCACGATCGCGGGCCGTGTCCGCACAGAGAGGCTTCGGCGAGGTCACCCGGTGACGGCCAAGCCGGTCAGCAGCAGCTTCCGAGTCAGACCGGAACCGAGCTCGCTCGTCGTACCGTGCCCGGACTGCCACCAGGTCAGAAACGCCTCACGCTCGGCGGCGGGAATGCTGACCTGACCAGCGCGGCTCGACACGGTCAGACCGCCGTCGGTCCGGTCCTTCAAGGAACCCGCGAGGTAGGGGCGCACGAGCACCGGTGTGCGATCGGTGAGCTCGTCGGCGGCCTGGAGCTGATGCAGCGGCCCGATCGGTGCCGCCCGTTGGGCGGAGCGGGCCAGCGGCGCCAGAGCCGAGGCGAGAGCGGAGGCGTCGGCATCGCGGAGCACGTCGATCAGGCGTCCGCGGATCACCTCCAGATCCTCGGCCAGGTCACTCGGATCGGACAGGTCGACGCCGACGGGAAGCGATGCCCGCGCTTCCGGGTCCTCGGCGACGGCGCGCAGGGCCAGCTGAACGAGCTGCTCGGCCAGGCCGTACCGGGTCCAGCTGTGCACCCCGAGGGTGAGGTGGGTGCTCACTCCGCCGAGGGCCGTCGCCGCATGCAGGAAGCCGCGGGGGAGATAGAGAGAGTCACCTGGTCGTAGCACCGTGTCGATGACCGGTTCCTCCGCCGCACGCTTCTCCACCGATCGGCGCCGGTCCGTCCAGGGCTGATGACGCAACGGGGCCGGATGGACGGGCTCGTGGATGACCCAGCGCTTCTCGCCAGAGATCTGCAGCACGAACACGTCGTGGACGTCGTAGTGGTTGCTGAAGCCCTGGTTCTGCGGCGGGGTCACGTAGGCGTTCGCCTGCACCGGGTGCCCGAGGTCGGCGGCCAGCCGCTGACAGAAGGTCACCACTGGCGGCCACACCCGGTGCAGCGCCTGCAGCACCATCGTCGCGCCCTCGGCGAACAACCGGACCAGCGAGTCGTCACTGACCTGGTCGGCGATCGTCGCGCCGACACCACCCGGGGCGGTGAAGGTCGCGTCGCCGAGTGTCGTCCCGTCCCGAGCGACGCGGAGAAAGGGGGTGCGCAGCCCGCGCTCGGACACCAGCTCGTCGACCGCGTCGGCATCGAGGAGGTCACCGAAACCGGCGCCGAAACCGGAGCCGCCAACGGCGGCTCCGGCCGGGGTCAGCAGTGCCTGCCGACCCCAGTAGTCACAGGCGAACTCCTCGACACCGATCCCGATCAGGCGGTCGAGCGCCGGCTGCAGGGTGCTAGGCGCTTCCGTCTGCGCCGCCATCGGCCCCGCCGTCTGCGCCGCCATCGGCCCCGCCGTCTGCGCCACCATCGGCTCCGCCGTCTGCGCCACCATCGGCTCCGCCGTCTGCGCACACCGGACAGCGCCACTGGCGCCGCCGTCGGCCGGTCCCTCAGCGCCGCTGTCGGCTCCGCCGTCTGCGCCACCATCGGCCCCGCCGTCCGCGCCGCCGTCGTGCATACCGGGAACGCCATCGGCCCCGCCGTCGGCAGGTCCTTCCAGGTCGTCCGTGCCTTCGCCGCGACCTTGAGTCGACTCGGTCATCGATCCCTCCTCGGATGGAATGAGTTCTGCCCTCACCAGGGCCGGAAATGGCGTCCCGCCGACGTCAATTGACACTGTGTCACGGGCCACAGTGGGCCTCGGTGCCGGGGGAGCGCCGGCTCCGCGCTAGCGTGCCGTGGATGAGCGCCGACGACGTCTTCTCCACCGCCACCGCCGAGGTCGCTCGACCCGATTACGACCGATCCCGGATCACCATCGGCATCGTCCACATCGGTGTCGGGGGCTTCCACCGGGCACACCAGGCGCTCGCGGTCGATCGCCT
Organism: uncultured Actinomycetota bacterium; assembly: GCA_963696135.1. Taxonomy (GTDB): domain Bacteria; phylum Actinomycetota; class Actinomycetes; order Propionibacteriales; family Propionibacteriaceae; genus Microlunatus. The sequence goes on along the minus strand of CAVOJH010000019.1, from coordinate 86,242 downwards.
GTTGCGGCAGGGGCAGGCGTACGAGTGGGGGATCTGTGGGATCGGGCTGATGCCGGGTGACCGGCGGATGCAGCAGGTGATGGCCGACCAGGACGGCCGGTACACCCTGGTCGAGAAGTCTCCCGACGGCGGCTGGTCGGCTCGGGTGATCGGCTCGATCGTCGACTACCTGTTCGCCCCCGACGACCCCGAGGCGGTGCTCGAACGACTCGCCGACCCCGGCACCAGGATCGTGTCCCTCACCGTGACCGAGGGTGGGTACAACTTCTCCCCGACCACGGGCGCGTTCGATCTCGCCAACCCCGCGGTGGCGGCCGACCTCACCGGTGAGGCGCCGCCGGCGACCACCTTCGGTCTGGTCGTCGAGGGACTGCGCCGCCGTCGGGAGCGTGGTGTCGGACCGTTCACCCTGATGTCCTGCGACAACATCCCGGGCAACGGCGAGGTGGCCCGGCGCGCCCTGACTTCGTACGCCCGCGCCCTGGATCCCGACCTGGCCGCGTGGATCGAGGCGGAGGTGGCTTTTCCCAACGGCATGGTCGACCGGATCACCCCGGTCACCACCGCCGAGGACGTGGCCCAGATCAGCGAGCGGTTCGGTGTCGCGGACGCCTGGCCCGTGGTGGCGGAGCCGTTCTTCCAGTGGGTGCTGGAGGACACCTTCGTCGCCGGTCGCCCGGCCTGGCAGGACGCGGGTGTCCAGCTCGTACCGGAGGTCGAGCCGTACGAGCTGATGAAGCTCCGACTGCTCAACGCAGGTCACCAGGCGGTCGCCTACTTCGGTCACCTGATGGGCTACCGGTACGTCCACGAAGCCGCCCAGGACCCGGTCTTCGCCGGCTACCTGCTGCGCTACATGCGCCGGGAGGGGATGCCGACCCTGCCTGCCGTGCCCGGCATCGACCTGACGGCCTACACGGACTCGCTGATCGAGCGTTTCGGCAACGCCGAGGTGCGTGACACGGTCGCCCGGCTGGCTGCCGAGGCCTCCGACCGCATCCCCAAGTGGCTGGTTCCGGTGATCAACGCCAATCTCGCCTCTGGCGGGGAGATCGAGGTGTCCACGGCGATCGTGGCGAGCTGGGCCCGGTACGCGGAGGGCGTCGACGAGCAGGGTGACCCGATCGAGGTGGTGGACCGGCTCGCCGACGAGCGGAGGGCCGCCGCCGCTCGCCACGGCGAGGATCCGCTGGCCTTCGTCCGCAACCAGGACCTGTTCGGAGACCTCGCGGACCAACCCCGGTTCACCGAGTCCTACCTGAAGGCCTTGGACTCCCTCCACACCCGGGGAGCCGCAGCCACCGTCGCCGACCTCGCTGCTGGCTGAATGGTCGTGAGCGGCGGCGTCGACAGTCGAGGCCACCGCACGTGGCTCGGGGATGGGTCAGGCTCACCCTCAGGCTTCGGGGTCTTCGAGGTAGACCAGTCCGTTGCCGTCAGGGTCGGTGAAGTGGAACATCGCCGGTACACCTTCCCAGCGCAGGACCTCCGGATTGTGCACCACCACCCCGGCAGCGTCCGTCACCCGGGCGTACGCCTCGTCGGCATCTGTGGTGCCGAGTCGTAGGGCCATGGGCAGGGGCGTGTCCGGCGGCAGCAACACCAGACCGACCTCCGACCCTGGCGGTACCACCTCCACCATGCGAGCCCCTGGCCACACCTCGACGTCGTAGCGCAGTTCGCATCCCAGTACCTCGGTGTAGAACGCCAGCGCGGCGTCCTGGTCGGCCACCGGCACCGTCACGCTGATAACTCTCGTCGTCTTCGTCATACCAGCTGAGACTGACGTGGGCACCTGGAATCGTCGTCTCGGCCGAGCCCACTCCGTGTCGACGGCGAGCCGGAAGCCGGCTCAGACCACAAGGGTGCTTCCTTTGACGGACGTCCCGGCGGAGACTGAAGCGCCTGGAGGAGGTCAGATGACCGCACTGCCTGCGACTGACAGACGCCGCGCGCAACAGCCCGTGCGTCCGTTGATCATCGGGTTGGTGTGCGTCCTCGGCCTCGCGGGCGGGGTGTTCACGGTGCAGGCGATCCCACGGTGGGAGTGGACCAAGCAGTGCACGGCGGCCGGGGGCCAGGTGGTGAGCCACGCCGGGGGCAACGAGCCGTACCTCGCGCGCGGTTCGGTCATCAGCTACACCTGTGAAGGACCGTACGGGCTGATCAGCTCCTGGCCATAGCAGTTCCCGCAGGCGGACCGTTCATCGGGCGTCTGCCACCTGTTGGGTCGGTCTCTTAAGGTGACTACCGAAACCCAGGCGCCGTATGCGAGGAGTGGAATGTCTCTGGTCAGTCGTCAGATCCGCTTGGCGTCGCGTCCGGAGGGCGCTCCGAAGCCGGAGAACTTCTCCCACGAGGATCATGCCGTGCGGGCACCGGATACCGGCGAGGTCGTGCTGAAGACTCTTTACCTGTCGTTGGATCCGTACATGCGTGGCCGGATGGCGGACGTCAAGTCCTACGCCGAACCGATGCAGCTCGGTGATGTCATGGTGGGAGGGACGGTCTCCGAGGTGGTGGAATCAGCCTCCGAGGCGCTGCGACCCGGGCAGGTGGTGGTGGCGTACGGCGGATGGCAGAGCTACAGCACCGAGCGGGCCTCCACGTTGCGAGTCCTCGATCCAGATCAGGCGCCGATCACGACCGCTCTCGGGGTGCTGGGCATGCCCGGATTCACGGCGTACTCGGGTCTGCTCCGGATCGCGAAGCCCACAGCAGGTGAGACCTTGGCGGTCGCGGCCGCCACGGGACCGGTGGGAGCCTCGGTCGGTCAGATCGCCAAGATCATGGGATGCCGGACCATCGGCATCGCCGGCGGCCCCCGGAAAGTCGAGCACCTGCGCGAGCTCGGTTTCGATGTGGCGCTCGACCACCGCGACGGCGACCTGGGCGGCCGGCTTCACGACGCTGCGCCCGATGGCATCGACATCTACTTCGAGAACGTCGGCGGCGCGGTCTGGGACGCTGTGCTGCCGCGTCTGAACACGTTCGCGCGGGTCCCGGTCTGCGGCCTGGCTGCCAACTACAACGTCTCCGGACTTCCTGAGGGGCCCGACCGATCCCAAGCCCTGCTCCGGGCGGTGCTGGACCGCTCGCTCACGCTGCGTGGCTTCATCCAGAACGAGTTCGCTCCGACGATGTTCGACGACTTCCTGCGCGACATGGGGGCCTGGGTCCGTGAGGGAAAGGTCACCTACCGCGAAGACATCTCTGACGGTCTCGAGCGCGCCCCCGAAGCCTTCGCCGGAATGCTCGAGGGCAAGAACTTCGGGAAGACCCTGGTGAAGGTCGCCGATCGCTCGTGACGCAGCGGACTCGGGCACGAGAGCTGGTGCGGTTGCTCATTTGGCAATCCGTCTGGCTACCGATCCAGATCAGCGCGGCCGAGTATTTCTGAGCGGCACCACCCAGGGGGTTTGCCCCCGGGTGCCGCTCAGCTCTTCGGGTGTGCGTGGTGGCTTGCGAGAACCAGGCGCGTTGCTCGCCGATGGATGGGTCAGTGTGCGAGTGGTACGTAGGGGGCGACAACCGTGCCCGCCGTCCAGTCCATCACCTGGCTCTGCGACTCGTTGCCCGAGATGATGTCGAAGGCGTTGGAGTCCCGGGTGTCGGTGTCGCGGGACTCGATGGCGTCGGTCCAGTCTCCTGCGCCACCGCCCCCGCGGTAGGGTCCGACGAACGAGGGGCAGCCAGCTCCTTGTGCGCACTCGGCGCTGTAGATGGGGCGGACGTTGCCGATGCCTTCGCCGTCTTCGGCGTCGCTGAACATCGACACCTGGTACGTGGTGGTGGCCAGGTCGAGGCCGGCGAGGGCGCTGGCGGGGACGGAGGCGATGATCTTGCCGGCGGGGATCACGTCGAGGGTGATGTTCCCGATCTTCTGGAGATCGTCCCCGTACACGCCGCTGCCGAAGCGTGCGTTGTCGTAGCGGCCGTCGGCGACGATCGCGGACGTCCAGGCGCCCTTGGCGGAGGTGTTGGTGCCCGGCAGCAACGGTGTGACGGTCGTGGACTGTCCGTCGCTGAGGTAGATGTTGAGACGCTGCGTGCTCATCCCGTTGCCGCCCCAGGGGTTGTTGATCGGTCCGGCGGTGGAAGCGACGAACCGGACGGTGTCGCCGTCGCGGTAGACCTCGAGGCCGGTCAGGTCCAGGCTTCCGGCGTTGAACGCGCCGTCGGTGGGGTAGGTGTAGCTGCCTGGCCCCTTGTCGTCTCCGGCCGGGTCGGTGACCGCACCGATCTCGTCGCCGTATGCGGTGATGGTGCGACGGTCGACGGTCATGACACCGTTCTTGCCGATCGCGGTGATCACGATGCGGTTGGACACGTTCGGCAAGGTGACGGTTGTGGTGAAGCCACCCCGACGCACGGGCACGTTCGTCTCGGTGCCGTTGACCCGGATGCTCAGCCGGGCGGCGTCGGTGGTGCCGCTGAGGGTGACCTGCCGTGAGGCGGCGATGGAGCCGTCTGCGGGGCCGTTGATGCTCAGGCTGGGGGCGCGCCCGGTGGGCTGGCCGTCGTAGGTGGCGTTCCAGCTGTCCCAGGTATCGCCGTCGAAGTCGAGCCGTCCGAGCTCGTCGCTGGCCCAGTTGTTGCCGGCCTTGGCGATCGGGGTGCCGCCCACGGTGTAGTTGCGGAGCCGGAGACCGTTGCCGTCCCTCACCTCGTTGCCGATGGTCACCTTGACGCCGTTGCGGTCGGTGTACCGCTTGAGCTTGTTGGCCTGGGCGGTGAGGTCGAGGTCGTTCCACTTCTCGACGGCGAGTCCGTTGATGTTGATGTTCTCGGTGTTCGACAGGGCGAACACGCGGATCGTGCAGTTCACCGCTCCCTCGACCCGGGTGTCGGTGAAGGTCATGTTCTTGACCGTGGTGGCGGGGTCGGCTCGGTCGGTGGCGCCCATGTCCTCGTAGTGGGAGGAGGAGTTGAACACGCAGGTGTTGTACTTCACGTCCTTCCAGTACATCCGGTTGTGGATGACGTCGGTATTGCGGACGGTCACGTCGTCGATGTCGCGGGGAACCCAGCCCCACTGGACGACCGGGCCGTTCTCGTTCTTCCAGATGACGGTGTTCTTGATCTTGACCCGGTTGTGGTAGATCTTCAGGACGTCGTCGTTGGCGTGGAAGAACGTGTTCTTCATCTGGCCGTCGTCGTAGAGCTCGATGCCGTCGGTCTGCCAGTACCAGCTGCCGACCTGCTTGTAGTTGGCCACGTTCATGCGGAAGTTCTCGACGCCGATCTCTTTGCCCGCTGCGTCGTGGGCGTAGGTGACGAAGGAGTGGTACGGCGGGTCGGCGACGGTGACGCCGTCCACCCGCAGGGTCTGACCCTTGTTGGAGGACTCGAGCTGCAGCATCTTCACGCAAGTGACGTGGCAGTTCTCGTTCACGTTGTGCTGGTAGCCGTTGCTGGTGTCGGGTTCGTAGACGTACTGCTCACCGGACAGCACACCGAGACCGGTGATCTTGTACGCGCTCTGGGTGTTGTGGAGGAACCGGAAGGCGCCCTTCACGTAGGCCCCGGGGGCAAGGTAGACCCACTTGACGTTCGCCGGGAGTACGGCGTGGTAGCCGGCACCCATGTAGTACGTACCGGGTGCGAAGTAGACGATCTCCTCGGTGATGTTGTTCAGGTTGTTCACCAGACCAGGCTCGGGCCGGTAGATGGTCCCGGACTTCGTGGTGGGGCTCAGCTGCTTGGCCTGCGCTGCCGTGGGCTTGGGGTTGGCGAAGACCAGCATCGAGTTCTTCGGCTCGGTGCTGACGGCCCGGTTACCGGCCTTCTCGGTGGTCAGGGTGCCGCTGCCACCGGAGAGGTCGTTGTACGCCGTGACCTGCTGCGGGTCGAACTCGACGGAGAGCCGGAAGCCGTCCTTGCTGTAGGGCACCTTCACCGCGACGGTGGTGTTGTTGACCAGCCGCTTCTTCAGGCCCAGGTCCGTGGGACGGACCGTGACCTGGTCGACCGAGGTGATCTTCTGACCGGTCTTCAACGTGACGTTGACCCAGACGTCGGCGGCGTACTCGAAGCTCGACCAGCTCATGGTGTAGCCGGCCTTCGACGTGTACTCGGCCCCGTCGTCCTCGGTGTAGCCGATCTTGTCGTTGCCGCCACGGGGGACGCTCATGTACACGAACGACGGATAGGCGGTCTGGCGGCCCTTCGTCGGAGTCACCGAGGCGTCGTAGAACTGCGACCGACGCACCTGGTCACCGGCAACCGGCGCTGAGGTGGCCACCGCGTTCGGGTGGGTCCACGTGGTCAGGGTGTCTGTGTTCGCCGGAGCAGTGGCAACCAGCGGACCAGACACGGGCGGATGGGCGGGGGGCTTCGCCTGAGCTGTGACGGGCGGGCTGAGCAGGGACACGACGACCGCTGCCGCGCCCATCACCGCCAGCACCCGCGTCGAACGTCGTGACGCTGACATGCAGCACCTCCATGTGCAGAAATTGATGTCGTAAGTTTCACTTCGGAACTGACGAGCTGTCAAGAGGGTTCTTTGGTCGACCCTGGATGTATTCTAAGTTTTGAAACAGAACTTTCAGCTGCTCGGGAGTGTTGCAATGGAAGTCTCGACCCATCCCATGTGCAAAGATCTCGGTATGACGAGTGCGTTGACCCCGTGGGATCAGCGCACCGAGACCGAGCAGACCATCGCCTTGGAAGTGCTCCTGCACGGCCCCCTCGCCCGCAGCGCGCTGGCACGCCGTCTCGGGCTGTCTCCGGCGACCCTGACCCGACTGGCCGGCCCCCTCGTGGACGGAGGACTGCTCGAGGAGACCAGCGACAGCGGCACCGGCCCATCTGGGCGACCCACCCGCCCGCTCCAGGTCGTGGCGACCGCAGGCCACTTCCTCGGAGTCCGGCTGACCCCGGACGCCGCCCATGCGGTGATCACCAATCTTCGGGCGGAGATCCTCAGCTCCGCACAAGCTCCGATCGGCGACACCAGCCCCGAAGGCGTCGCCACCACCATCGCTGGTCTGGTCGACCGGCTTCGGACCGAGCAGGGCGTGGTTCCGAATCGCCTGGGAATCAGTCTCGGCGGCATGGTCGAGGCGCACACGACCGTCCGGTCGTCGCCGTTCTTCGACTGGAACGGCCCCACCGAGCTCGCCACCTTGGTGCGGAGGACCACCGGCATACCCACCGTGGTGGACAACGACGTCATGGCCCTCACCCGCGCGCAGTCCTGGTTCGGCTACGGGCGTGGCCTGGACCGCTTCGCCGTCATCACTCTCGGCGTGGGAGCAGGCCTGGGAATCGTCATCCACGGTGAGCTGGTCGAAAGTCCCGACAGCGGCCTCGGACTGATCGGACACTTCCCGCTCGACGCGGCAGGACCACTCTGCTACCTCGGCCACCAGGGATGCGCTCAGGCGATGCTGTCCGATGAAGCCGTCGCCACCCGCACCAGCGTCGCTCTGCGACGAACCCTGACCTACGACGAAGCTCTCGACCTCGCGGCCCAAGGACAACCTGCAGCCAAGGCCATCGTGGACCAGGCGGCCCGCGCACTCGGTCGGCTCATCGCCGCCGTCGCCAACCTGACCACCTGCTACCGCATCATCATCACCGGAGAAGGCGCCCGTCTCGCCGAGGCAGCAGACGAGGCCATGAAGCAGCAGATCGCCGCCGACCGCGACCCAGCGGCAGCTCCCCTGCACCTTCAGACACCGCACCTGAGCGCCGACGACTGGGCCCAAGGACCGGCAGTCCTCGCCATTCAAACCCTCGTCAGCGCTGGCGTTCGCTGAACGCCTTCTCGAGCGTCGCACGGCGCCCGGTGTGTTTCACCGGCCATCCTCACGCTGGTTCCGTCAACGGTCCTTCCGATGCACGCTCCCCGGCGGCGCATGCCTTCATCGATGGGTGGGCCGCCAGGGCCATCCACGGCAATCGCTGGCAGGGATCCGCTGCCGACGGCTTACCCGACCTTCTGCCACACCGAAACACCGGAAGTGCTGTCACCAGTGAATGCGGACTTGTCCCAGCTGGCGTAGCGATGCGCGAGCTGGAGGCTGGCCATCTTCGCCATCACGTCCATCTTCGATGGCCAGACGTAGCGGTGGGGGGTCTTGTCGGCGTGCGTCACCGACCGTTGTCGAGGTGGTAGTGGTGGGAGTAGAGGCGTTCCGGCCGGCCGAGCCGCGTACGGAGGCCCAGAACCCAAGTGGAGCGAGACTTCTGTCGGCCGCCTACAGCGACCACGAGTGGCCGTCGACACCCCACAGTGTGAGCAGTTCCCACCGTCGCGACGTGCTTCAGAGGTGCGGACAGGGTGACCATCGACTGAGAAGCCGCGCGCTGCCTTTGGCGGGAGCGAGGGCGCAGTCACCCGCTACTTCGACGTCGTGCGATTCCTCGAGGTGCGGCGCCACTCGTTCACGAAGAAGGGGCCCGCCCGCGAGACCGGGTCTCTCTTGTCCAGCGAGGGCGTGTCCCGTGCGCGGTCGCTCGGCGATCAGCTTCCCACGGCGAGCTACGTGCTGACAGGTCCTGATCGTCGTCACGTCGAGACGGCGATCGCGATGGGCTATGCCGTCGACGAGATGGTGTGTTGCCTTCGGGATATGTCAGTGGCGTGGTCGAGCATCACGACCAGTGGCGTCGGGAGCATCCGTTCCAGCGCTACGCCGAACTCCTTCAGACGAACCAGGATCTCGAGATGGTTGCTCAGACGCATCTCGAGCACTGGCTGCGTGCTGTCGGTCTCGTTGATGACGGGGCGACCGCACTGGTGATCTCCTCAGGAGGTTCGATCGAGCCTGTCCTGGTCGCCGCTCAGCCAGAAGGTGAACAGGCTGACTGGGGTACCGCTTAGCACCATCTCGAGAGCGCGACCCTGTCGATCGACGACGGCCACTGCGTGGCGGTGACCATTCACCGGTAGCGATCGATGACGACTCTCTGTGACCGCGCACGCGGCTGAGCCGGGTTGTCTGCCCGCCGTTTGCGCCAGACCTCGTTGCGGACACGTACGAAGATGATCGTCCTGCTCTGAACGGTTGCCCTCCGTCCTGCGACGAGATTGTGCCGAGGAGGGTCAGCCCTTGCTGCATCAGATGCGGCCGGTCTCGTGGGCCCACATGGCGACCTCGACGCGGTTTCGGGCACCGAGCTTTCGCATCAGGCTGGCGAGGTGGGCCTTGACGGTGCTCGGGGTGATGTAGAGCTCGCTCGCTATCTCAGCGTTGGTGCGGCCTTGGGCTACCGGCACGAGGACTTCCTCCTCACGTGCGGTGAGTGGCTCTGTCGGCTGCCTTGGTGATGCGGTCTGAGCGTGGGCGAACGCTGCGAGCAGTCGGACAGTCACGCTGGGTGCGATCAGCGCGTCTCCATCGGCGGCGGCGTGGATGGCCTGGGTCAGCAGGGCTGGTCCGGCGTCCTTGAGCAGGAACCCGCGGGCGCCGGCTTTGAGCGCCCCGTGGACGTACTCGTCGAGGTCGAAGGTGGTGATGATCACGATCGGCAGGGGGTCGGTGACGTCGGGGCCGGCGAGGCGTCGGGTGGCTTCGATGCCGTCCATCAGCGGCATGCGGATGTCGAACAGGCCGACGTCGGGACGCAGTTGGAGCGCCAGTCGGACTGCCTCGCGCCCGTCGGCGGCCGCTCCGACCACGTCGATGTCGGGTTGGGCATCGAGCAGCATCGTCAGTCCGGTGCGCACGATGGGCTGGTCGTCGGCGATGAGGACCCGGATGCTCATCGCGGCGTCCCGGTTCGGGGCAGGACGGCCTCAACCCGCCAGCCCCGCTCGGCGGCGGGGCCTGCGTGGAAGGTGCCGCCGAGCAGGGAGGCGCGTTCCCGCATGCCCACCAGGCCGTAGCCCGCTGGGGCGCGGACGCCGGCGGCGGAGCCGTCGTCGGCGATGGTCAGGCGTACCTGGTCGGCTTCGCCTGTGACGGCGACGGTGACCTGGGTCGCGTGGCGGGCGTGCCGTCGAGCGTTGGTGATGGACTCCTGGGCCAGGCGGTAGATCGCGGCTCCGACCGCTGGGCTGAGGTCGTCGAACTCCCCGGACAGCGTCACCTCGACGCAGGGACGCGTCTGGCCATCGGTGGCGAGCTGCTCGACCTCGGCCACGCCGGGCTGCGGCGCGAACTCGGTGTCGGGTGTGGCCCGGAGCACGCCGACGATGGCGCGGAGCTCGGTGAGAGTGCGGGTCGCTGCGTCCTCGATGATGGCCAGGGCCTCGACGGCACGCTCGGGGTGGGAGGCCGCGATGGCACGACCAGCTTGGGCCTGGATGGCGATGCCCGAGACGTGGTGGGCGACGGTGTCGTGGAGTTCACGAGCGAGCTGTTCGCGTTCGAGGGCCTTGGCTTGGTCGATGTCGCGAAGGCGGACCTTCGCGCGATAGCGGACCGCGGCACCGAGTGCGGCGGCGAACAGGAAGAACCCGTACGCAGCGACCGTCTCCGCCAAGCCGGTGGGGTCGGCAACGGTGGTGATGGGCAGCCAGAGCAGGATGACGCCAAGACCACCGGCGGCTTCCCGACCGGATCCCCAACGGAACAGGGCATAGGCCAGGATCAGCGCAGCGGAGGTGCTGTTCAACAGGCCGCCTTGCGAACCGGTGAGGATTCTGACGATGTCGACCAGTGTCAAGGTGCCGAAAGACACCGCTACGGCGACAAGCGGGTGCGTGCGTCGCCACAACAGGGGGCCGATGACCGCGAGCGCCGCGAGCAGCAGAAGCGGTCGCGGCGCCAGGTCCTGACGAAGCACCGTCTCCACCACGGACCAGACGACCAGTGCTGCGACCAAGGCCCAGTCCCGCGGCCCTCGGTCTGGCGCATTCGCGGGTCGAGGTTCGGCCCACAGCGAGCGGAGTGCGTCGGTGGCCATCTGATCAGCCTAGGCAGCCCGCGTACTCGGTGCATCCGCCGAAAGTACAAGAGCTCGGCTGTGCCAACGGCCAGGTCGGATCAGGCTCTGCGGCCGATGTGCCGGCCGCCAGAACCCGTGAGGCTGGAGGCATCCACTCGATCAAGCCAAGGAGCATGATGATGAGAACGCCTCGACCCCACACTGCACTTCAGGCTCCGCCGTCCCAAGGCACGCGAGAAGATCTGCGCATGCCCGTGCAGGCCAAGCTCGCAGCAGCCTGGACCACTTTCATGTTCCTCTACCTCTACGTCGACTACCTCGCCTTCTACAAGCCCGGCGTCGTCGACGACATCCTGGCCGGCATCGTCCACGAGTTCGACATCGGCCCGACCTTTGTCGCCAGTGCACTCACGCTCATGGCCATCCCGATCCTGATGATCCTGCTCTCCACGACACTGCCCGCCCGTATCAACCGCATCCTCAACCTCGTCGTGGCAACGCTCTACATCCCCGTCTCGGTGTACAACGCGGCAGGGGAGTCCTGGACCTACTTCTACTTCTACGGCCTCTCCATCGGACTCGAGGTGCTGCTCCTGGCTTTCATCCTGCGCTCAGCCTGGACCTGGCCACGCCTCACCCAGCTGAATCGAGACCTGGGATAGCGACGGCCGTCATGGGTGCGAGAGCTCAATCCCTTTGCCTTTCCCATGCCCGTGTCGAAGCGGACCGTCCAGCGGGCACTCGTCGGCGACCGTCAGGGAGTATCCGTGGCCGTTCGAGAGGCTAGGCACGCTCAGCGAACTGCAGTGGGTCACCGACGATGGAGGTGCCGCAACCCATCTGCCGTGGACAGCCGCCCGAGGGTCGAGTCGGCCGCTAGCTGCGGATGCGAGAATGTCTCAGTGGGGTCCCTGGACGACCGAGTGACGACGCACAGTGTCGGCGGCGGGCCTTCGGACGTGGTCTTGTCTGACGGTCGGATCGTGCTGCGGCCGTGGAGACGCGAGGACGCACAGTTCCTGGCCGACGCGAGCGCCGACCCAGCAATCCGCCAGTACAACGGCAACCACGATCGGCATGGCCAGCCAGACCCGGTCCCATCAACCGCCCAGGCTCAGGCGACGATCGCTGACTTCGATCACGCGTTGGTCTCCTTCGCGACCAGTGGCATACCCAAAGGAGTCGCCTTCGTCATCGAGGACGTCGAGAGCGGTCGACCGGTCGGATGCTGCGGTGTCGATGACTGGACCGGCGAGGACGTGGCGCAGATCGGCTACTGGCTCGTGCCGGATGGTCGAGGTCACGGTTATGCCACGCGAGCGGTCGTTCTGCTCACCGCCTGGTTGTTCGGGCTGGGTGCAGCTCGGGTTTTCCTGACTGTCGTGGCTGGCAACGAGGGCTCAGCTGCGGTGGCTTCTCGTGCGGGCTTCGTCCACGAAGGAACGATGCGGTCACACGCCGTCTGGCAAGGCCAACGCCAGGACGTGATGTGGTTCGCCGCTCTTCCGTCGGAATGGCCGCGCCGTCCTTCCAGCTGAAGCGCCCATCACCTCCGGTGCCGGAAGCCGACCGTGCTCTGATGCGGAATCGAGGGAAGTCGACCTCGGCGAGAGCCGCCACCGCGATCGTCGGTAAGCTCCTGTGCGAAGCGCAGCCGACCAGCACGACGGGCTGACCGGTCACCATGGTGCCGAGGAGTGAACAACGGTGCGCGACGTGCAGGACCACGATTTCAGAGGTCCTGCGACCGTGATGAAGAAGTCGGTGAGCGTCGCCTCGAATCGTCTCCGGACCTCTCCATCCAGCGGTGATAGCTCCGGAGCGGTTTGATCAGGCCACCTCCTGGCACGACGCAAGAACGCCAGGTTTCTGCTCACCGCACGATCGAAGGTCGTCGGCTGACGGCGTCTGTTGTTCAACCGAGGCGCTGCAGTGCGTGTCCGACAGCGATCTCGACACGAGCTGTCATGCCCGACAGGTCGACTGGACGCCGGCCGGCAACCTGGCGGAAGATCGCCGTTGGTCCGCTGTCGTCGTGGTGGAGGAGGGCGTACAAGTCCCACCACGGATGAAGAGGGGCACCCGCGATCGATTCGTAGAGCGAGCGGAGTTCCTCTGCCCAAGCGGGCGAGTAGAGCGAGGCCAGGTACCGCCGACATTGCCCTACGTCGATCGCGCGAGATCCTCGGTGGATCCCATTCCAGTCGGTGATTCCGGTGATCTTGCCGCGCGACCACAGCAGGTTGACGGGCAGATAGTCGCAGTGCAGGAAGACGGCACCGTCCTCCGGTGGCGGTGACTCCATAGCATCGAAGGCCGCTTCCCAGACCGCAGGTCTCTGTGCGCCAACCGGAACCTGAAACTGGCCGAGAGGTGTGATCCACGAGTCTGCCCAGGGTCGAAAGGTCGGGGCTGGGAGGTCAACGGCGTGGACGCGGGCTGCGAACGCGGCGATCCTCTCGATCCACAGCCGATGCTCCACCGGGTTGAGGTGAACATGGCCAGGGAGCCGTGTCATCAGCAGCGATGGCGCTCCGCCCGTAGCAGTGCCGGCGACGTCCGCGGCCAAGATCGCCGGAACAGGAAGTCCGCTTCCTGCCACTACCGTGAGGTTGGCGATCTCCTCCTCCATGGCGGTCCGAAGCGCGATGCTTCCCGCCGGGTACTGGCGCAACACCACGAACGTTCGCGTGTCGTGGCGCTCGACTGTCAAGCGATGGACAGCAGAGTTGACGCCGCCGGTCAACCGACGATGGCCTACGATGCGACTGCCTTGGCCCACGGCAGCGGCAGCCCAAGCCTGGGTTTCGATGGAGGGTCGACGCTGGAAGAACGTGTTCTCTCGCCAATTGCCGTGGAGCGCATGATCCTGGCCGGCAACGTCGCCGCTGGTCATGCAACGCAACGCAGGGGAGGGGCGGCGGACATCAGAGCATTCAATTTCCCTGCACCGAAGGAGAAGTGCCGCTGGCCGACCGTTGACCGGTCACCAACGGGCCGATGGCGAATCGGCCGTCACGCATCTCCCGGGCGTGGTTGGTGACGCGAGTAATGAGGGGTTCGGGGTAGGTATGGCCGAGGTGGTCTGCGACCTCGCGGGCGACCAGGCTGAACAGAGTGACCATGTCGAACAACGCCTCCCAGTTCGCTTCGGCGGATGCGCCGCTGAAGGTCCGCTCGACCGCCGACCAGCTCTGAGTCGGGAGGCGAGCTTTGAGGCCCTTGCCGAGGTTGCCCAACTTCAGCGACCAGTCGTGATCGCACTCGACTCGCCACTGCAGGAGGGGCACCAGGTAGTTGAACCGCATGTCGAAGTCGAGCACCCATTTGGCCGGCAGCAACTCGTCACGAAGCAGGTACTTGGCGACGTAGGGAACGCCGATGAGGAAGTCGGTGATGAGGCGGTGAAAGGTAGCTTCGTCGGGTTTCACCGGGATGTACGCGCTGAGCGTCGGCTCGGGAAGGTGCGCGGTCAGACGATCCTTGTCAACGATGACCTGGTATCCAGCGTCGAACTCGGGATAGGGGTCTGGCCCAGCCGTCAGATCAACATATCGCTGCGGTGACCACAGGCTGAAGTCGATCTTCAAGCCGTTGGTGTAGTTGGTGATGCTGCCGACATGCTGTGCACCTGTCGCCGGCTCTGCGACAAGGGGATCCCAGTACGTGATCAGGACTTCGCCGAACATCCCTAGCCAGCTGGTGTCCTCGAGCATGGCCTGAACGTCGGCGACGACAACGACTACGTCGTAGTCGGAATAGGCATCGAGTTCGGCGTCCGGGACCGCTCGGGTGCTGGTCAGAATGAGGGCTCGTACGTCTTCGCGCGATTCGGCCCACTCGGCGAGCGCGCTGAGGACCGGGTCGGCGGTTGTCATGAGGCTCGGCTCCTGCCACAAGTCGGGAGCGTCAGGCTATCGACCCGCGTGCAACCGGGCGCGGCCATTCGCGTGTCCGCACACGGGGAGTTCGAGCCTGACAGCTGGATCGCTCGCCACAGCAGTGACGACAGGTCGGGCACCGGCGTCCGGATGTTGTCGAGGTGGTCGATGCCCGGAACCGACGTCTCGAGCTGCTCGCGGTCGCTGAACCGGAGGGCGATGAGGTCTGGAACAGATCCTTCGTGAGCGTGAGCTGGGCGTGAGAGGTGGGATTGGTCAGGCGGTCGGTGTGTTCGGTGTCGGGGTTGGCGTGATCGGTTGCGGCGCCTGCTGAGCCTGCTGGTCGGCGGTTGCTGCCCAGCTGGCGAGGAGGCGGAGACCGTCCTCGGAGCTGCTGTCAGGCTCGGCGCTGTAGACGATCAGGGACAGTCCGGGGTCGGCAGGTAGGTCCATGGCCTCGAAGGTCAGGTGGAGATCGCCAACAGCTGGGTGGTGGATGTCCTTCAGGCCGCTGCGGTGGAACCGGACGTTCTGGGAGGCCCAGAAGGTGGCGAACTCGTCGCTGCGGGTGGACAGCTCGCCGACGAGGTCGGACAGCGCTCGGTCGCGCGGGTGCCGGCCGGCTTCGATGCGCAGCGCGGCCACCATGTCGCGGGCGGCGGTGGTCCAGTCCAGAAAGAAGGCGCGGGCGGCCGGGTCGAGAAACACGAACCGGGCGACGTTGACCGGCCGCTGCGGCTGAGCGAACATCGGTGAGTAGAGCGCCCGACCGAGACGGTTCGCGGCAAGGAGTTCGCGACGGCCGTTGCGTAGGTAGGCGGGCGCTGCGGTCACGGCATCGAGGATCCGTTGCAGCTCGGGCCGGAAGCCACCTGGCTTCGGGCGAGATCGCTGCCGGTGTGGTCCTTTCTGGGCGGTCCGTGCGAGGTTGTCCAGATGGATCCGCTCGGCGTCGTCGAGGTGTAGCGCGTTGGCGATCGCGTCGAGCACGGAATCGGAGACGCCGTCGAGATTGCCGCGCTCGAGCCGGGTGTAGTAGTCGATGCTGACTCCGGCCAGCAACGCGACCTCTTCGCGGCGAAGCCCAGGAACCCGCCGGTTCGTGCCGCCCCATGCCGGAAGGCCGGCCTGCTGGGGGGTGATCCTGGCGCGGCGGGAGATGAGGAACTCCCGGATCTCCTGGCGTTGGTCCATGGCCGAGACGCTACGGGGCGCGGATGGCGGCAGGGAGGGCCTGGCAGTACCTGGCAGTCACTGGTCCCTCGGATCGCTGTCCTGCTGCCCCGATGGCCGTTGCGCGAGCTGGCGAACAGGTCGACCTGATTGGCGACCAATCCCCAGATGACTGCGCCGACACCAGACCGCCGGCGACCGGCGCCAGCACGGCGGCACGCGGGCGCCGGATGCTGGTGCCGATGACTTGGACCCGGTCAGCTGCTCGAGCGAGGCCCGCGTCAACCGCCACCATGAGACCACTTGTCCGCAACCTAGCCGGAACGCCGTAAGCCTCCGCTCAGTAGGTCGCCCTGGCCGCCCTGGTCGGCACAGGCCGTGTCATGTTGTCGGGGGTAACGGAAGGTGGCGGGCAGGACAGTGAGTTGGACGATGGCAGCGGCTCTTCAGGAGTCTGCTCGATGGGTCTCACCGTGGGCCCCACCCGGAGCCGAGCTCGTCTCGACAGATCGGGTGCAGCTCTACGTCGATCGTGGTCAGGCGAACATCCAGCGAGCCGAGCCAGCCGGCCGTGCTGACGAGGCCAACCTTGTCGACGAGGCTCTCGAGCTGTGCCGAGCGCGTAGGGCTACGCACCTGTGCTGGACGATCCGACCCGGCGCCGTCGGTGCCTGACGTCATCTTGATGGACCTACGAATGCCTGACCTCGATGGCATCGAGGCCACCCGCCAGGGGCCGGCGCACACGGCTACCTGCTGAAAGGCGCCGACCGCGACGAGATCGTGCGAGCCATCCACGCCGCTGCCGCAGGCGAAGCCATCTTCGGACCCGGCGTCGCCCACCGCATCATCGAGCACTTCACCCACACCACAGAGCTTCCGACGTCCCCCGTTCCCACCTTGACCGCACGCGAGCGTGACGTGCTCGACCTCATCGCCACCGGCAGAGGTAACGCAGCCATCGCCCACGACCTCATGATCAGTCTCAAGACGGTCAGCAACCACGTATCGAATGTGCTCACCAAACTCCAGGTGCCTGACCGGTCCGCGGCCATCGTGAAGGCAAGGAACGCCGGGCTCGGACAGTGAATGATGGTCTGCAACGCAGCGTACGTGTAGCCGATTGAGAAGCCATACCATTCAGTCGGCTGGCGCCCGACTTTTGATGGCGGGGTGGTCGGGCAGCGGTAACAGCCGTGCATGAACAGCAGGCGTGGATCGCGCGCCTTGTGGGCATCGCCTGACGTGCCTCAACCCCGTCGATGAAGGACCGTCAAATGAACTGCACCGGTTCGCTGCCTGAGCCACGCAAATGTCGGCCGTCACGGCTAGCGTCGACCGCATGGCAACCCTGCTGCCCGAGCTGCTCGTGAGCGACCCGACCGCGCTGCGAGCGTGGCTCGAAGAGCACCACACGACGTCGCCTGGCGTGCGACTGGTGCTGACCAAGAAGGGCGGCACGGCCACCACGATCACGTGGGCGAGCGCCGTCGAGGAGCTGCTCTGCTTCGGCTGGATCGACGGCCAAGCCGGCAAGCGCGACGAGGACAGCTACACCGTGCGCATCACCCCGCGCCGGCCCAAAGGCAGCTGGTCCCAGCGCAACGTCGCGCTCGTGGCGACCCTCGAGGACCAGGGCCGGATGACCGACGCCGGGCGCGCCGCGGTCGAGGCCGCGCGCGCAGACGGGCGCTGGGACGCGGCGTACGCCGGTCCGGCGACCCGCCAGGTGCCCGCCGACCTGGCCGCTGCGATCGCTGCAGAACCGGAAGCGCAGGCGATGTTCGACGTGCTCACGAGCGCCAACCGGTTCGCGCTGATCCATCGCGTCGAGAACATGAAGCGAGCTGACAGCCGGGCTCGCAAGATCACCGAGATGGTGGAGATGCTGGCGCGCGGCGAGACGCTCTACCCGCAGAAGGCGGGGCGTTCCTGATGCGCCGAACAGGACTCGCACCCCGAAGCAGCTTCTCGATGCTTCGGCTTCCGCCCCCGCAAACACGCCGCTCGTTGTCGAGAGCGGACCCCCTTGCGGGCGGTTCGAGGAAGGCTCCCGGCGGGCCCTCATGTCTCGCACGTCGCGCTCAACCCCGGTGAGCGAGCCGCAGGTTCGCTTTCCGTTCGGCCGACCACCTCCGGCAGGATTCGACATGGGTCGGATGCCTCTCCCGGCGATCTGAACCCCCGATCACCCGAGCGCCCGCCACGCCTGCGCCGCTCGGGTCAGAGGTTGGTTTGGGCTTCCAGGACGTCCGGGTATCGGCCTCCTTGGATGTCGATCTTTGACGAGAGCTCGTCGAGTTGGGCGAGTTCGGAGGCTGTCAGAGCGACGTCAGCGGCGGCGAGGTTCTCTTCCAGTCGGTGTGCCTTGGTGGTGCCGGGGATGGGCACGATCCACGGCTGCTGCGCCAGCAGCCAAGCCAGCGCGATCTGACCGGGGGTGGCGCCCTTGGCGGCGGCGATCTCCTTGACCTCAGCGACCAGGGTCAGGTTGTGTTCCATCGCCTCACCGGCGAACCGGGGGATCTGAGCCCGTAGGTCGTTGTCGGCGAAGGTGGTCGAGGTGTCGACCGTACCGGTGAGGAATCCTTTGCCGAGAGGGCTGAACGGGACGAAGCCGATGCCCAGCTCGGCGCAGACGGCGAGGACGTCGGTCTCGGGCCGGCGCCACCACAGGTTGTACTCACTCTGCACCGCAGCGACCGGCTGCACAGCATGAGCGCGTCGGATGGTGCCGGCGGAGGCTTCGGACATACCGAAGTGGCGGATCTTGCCGGCGTCGACCAGGTCCTTGACCGCACCGGCCATCTCCTCGATCGGCACGTCGGGGTTCACCCGGTGCTGGTAGTAGAGGTCGATGACCTCAAGCCCGAGCCGCCGCAGCGATCCGTCGACCGCACCAGCGATCTCCGCAGGACCCAGCATCCGTCCCCGGGGCTTGCGTTCGGCCGGGTCGATGTCCTGGGCGAACTTGGTGGCGATCACCACCCGGTCGGCATAGGGTGCGAGCGCTTCACCCAGCAGCTCTTCGTTGGCATGGAATCCGTAGATCTCTGCGGTGTCGAAGAACGTGACCCCGAGGTCGACGGCCCGGTGCAGCAGCGTGATCATGTCTTGCCGCTCCGGCGTGGTGCTGTAGCCGCCGGTCATGGTCATACAGCCCAGGCCGATGGCGGAAACCTCCAGTCCGCTGCTGCCCAGTGTGCGCTTCTTCATGTACTGCTCCTTCGTTCTCGTGGGTTCTCTGTGTGGTGCCGAGGTGAGGTTTATCCGCCGTCGCGGAGACTGGTGGCGTCGATGACGAAGCGGTACCGGACGTCGGAGCGGAGGACCCGGTCCCAGGCGTCGTTGATGGCGGCGACGTCGATCAGCTCGATCTCGGGTTGGATGCTGTGCTCGGCACAGAAGTCGAGCATCTCCTGCGTCTCGTCGATCCCGCCGGTGGAGGACCCGGCGAACGAGCGCCGGTTGCCGAACAGGGAGAACACTGCGACCGGCAGCGGCTCGGAGGGGGCGCCGACACTGACCAGGGTGCCGTCCCGCCGCAGGAGCCGCAGGTAGGCGTTGAGGTCGATCGGGGCGGAGACGGTGTTGATGATCAGGTCGAAGCTGTTCGCGAGCACCTCGAAGGTGTCGGAGTCGCTGGTCGCGAAGTAGGCGCCGGCGCCGAGCCGGAGGCCGTCGTCGCGTTTCGACAGAGTCTGCGACAGCACGGTCACGTCCGCACCCATGGCGTGGGCGAACTTGACGGCCAGGTGGCCGAGGCCGCCCATCCCGACCACGGCCACTGTCTTGCCGGGGCCGGCCTGCCAGTGCCGCAGCGGGGAGTAGGTCGTGATCCCGGCGCACAGCAGCGGAGCAACCGTACTGAAGTCAAGCGAGGAAGGGATGCGGAGGACGTAGTCCTGGTCGACGACGACGTGGGTGGAGTAACCGCCCTGGGTGATGGTGCCGTCCCGATCGACGGAACAATAGGCCTGCGTGTTGCCTCGCAGACAGTACTGCTCCTCCCCGGCCCGGCAGTTCTCACATTCGCGGCAGGAGTTGACGATGGTGCCGACCCCGACCCGGTCACCGACGGCGTGCTTGGTCACGCCGGCGCCGACCTCGGTGACGCTGCCGGCGACCTCGTGCCCGACGACCTGCGGGTAGGTGATCGGTCCCCAGTCGCCGCGGACGGTGTGGATGTCGGAGTGGCAGACCCCGGCGTAGGCGATCTCGATCAGCACGTCGTTGGGTCCGACATCACGGCGGGTGATGGTGGTCGGCACCAGGGGGTCGGTCGGTGAGGTAGCGGCGTAGGCGTTGACGGTCAACATCTGTGGTTTCCTTCCTGACAGGTCAGTGCTGGAGGGTTCATGGGTTCGGCGAAGACGCGGAAGGTGTCTCGGCTGGTGTGCATGGTCCAGAGGCGGTCGGCGAGGATGTCCGGGTCGTGGGTGGGGTGGCCGGTGGTGATGCCGCCAGGGATGATCAGCTGGCCGACGTGGATGTTCTCCTCGGCCAGGGCGGTGTGCAGCATGGTCGCGTAGGCACCTTCGGCGGCGAAGGCGATCGAGGTGCCGGCGACCTTCGGGTTCGGTCGGGCGCCGCTGCCGCCGTTGACGAACAGCACGGTTCCGCGGCCCAGGTCCCGCATCCCCGGCAGGACGTGGCGGACCGCGGTGAGGGGACCGAAGACGGAGAACTCGATCGCACCGGTGAGATCGGCCACCGTGGTGTCGAGGACCGGGTGCATGAACGCGGCCTGCGGGACGGGGCTGTACTGCAGCACCTCGACCGGCCCGAGGTCATCGGCCGCCCACGCCAGAGCACTGGTCAAGGCGTCAGGATCGCGGACGTCGGCGGCGTAGCCGCGGGCGGTCACCCCGGTCCTGGTCAGGTCGCCGGCGAGGGCGTCAGCCCGGTCCTGGCTGCGGGAGATGACGGCAACGGAGAAGCTCTCGGTGCCGAAGCGGCGGGCGACGGCCGCCCCGAGCCCTGGGCCGGCGCCGACGATGGCGATCGTGGTCATGGGTGCGTATCTCCTGCGACGTGTGTGGAGGCTGGTGCGGTCAGGATCGGCCGGGTGAGGCGGGGTCGTGAGTGTGAAGCCGAGATGCGCCAGAGGCCGCGGCCTCGGCAGCGGTTGCTTCGGCGAGCTCGGTGGCGTGCCAGGACGCGAGCAGGTCGAGCGCGTGCGCGGTGGGTGAGCCTGGTTCGGCGGCGTAGATGGTGAGAGTGAGGCCGGGGTCGGAGATCATGTCAACGCTTTCGTAGGACAGATCGAGATCACCGACCACGCCGTGGTGGAACAGCTTGCTACCGGCGCCGTGGAGACGGACGTCGTGGCTGCCCCAGCGGTGGCCGAAGTCGCTGCTCCGGGTGGACAGCTCCCCGACGAGGTCGTGCAAGGCCTTGTCGTGCGGGTCTCGGCCGGCCTCGGTCCGCAGGATGGCGACACAGGTGTCCGCTGCGATCTCCCAGTGGGGGTAGAAGTCGTGGGCGGCGTCCAGGTCGAGGAACGTGAACCGGGCGAAGTTGGGTGGCGCGCCGACCGCACTGGCGTAGACGGCGGCGTGCATGGCCCGACCGAGATCGTTGGTGGCCAGCAGGTCCATCCGACCGTTGCGGACGATGGCCGGCGCGGTGATCGCGTCGAGCACCCAGGTCAGACTCGGCCGCGGTGTCCACAGGTGACTGGCCCGGCGACGGGGCCGCATCCCAGCACTGGTGCCATCGGCGGCGTGGGCGAGGTTGAACAGGTGCGTGCGTTCGGCATCGTCGAGCTGCAGGGCCCGGGCGATGGCGTCGAGCACGGAGGCGGAGACACCGCCGAGTGCGCCACGCTCCAGCTTGGCGTAGTACTCCACACTGACGCGGGCCAAGGCGGCGACCTCACCACGACGCAGGCCCGGGACACGCCGGGCGCCGACATCGGGCATCCCGGCCTGCTGCGGGGTGATCTTGGCCCGCCGCGAGATCAGGAACTCGCGCACCTCGGCTCGGTTGTCCATCTCTCGACCGTACGGGGAAACCTCCGCACGAGGGATCCCCTGTCAGTACACGTCTCGACAGAGACTCCCAGCCCTCCCCGGAACCACGTTGGCTGACACCAGGGCCCAGATGCGACGATCGGGAAGTCGAGCTGAGGACAAGATTCAGGACAGCCCTGACCGACCAGGCCTGTGCCGGACCCCGATGGTGACCGCATTCCCGCGACGAGAAGGAGATCGACAACGTGAACCCGACTTATGACTTCACCGGGCAGGTAGCTCTCGTCACCGGCGGCAGCTCCGGCATGGGCCTGGCCACCGCCCGCGCGTTCGCCGAAGCAGGAGCCGCGGTCGTCCTGGCCGACGTCAACGAGACCACCCTCCATGCCGCCGCCAGCGAGCTGAACGCCGCCGGCCACCGTGTGCTGGGCGTCCCGTGCGACGTCTCCGACGAGGACAGCGTTGCCGCCATGGTGGACGCGACCGTCGACACCTTCGGACGGCTCGACATGGCGTTCAACAACGCCGGCATCCAGGTTCCTCCCAGTGATGCCGCCGACGAGCCGGCGGAGACCTTCGACCGGGTCAACGCGATCAACCTGCGCGGTGTGTGGGCCTGCATGAAACACGAGCTGGTACAGATGCGCACCCAAGGCAGCGGCGCCGTCGTCAACTGCTCCTCGCTGGGCGGGCTGGTCGGACTGCCCGGCCGCGCCGCGTATCACGCCTCCAAGCACGGCGTGATCGGCCTGACCAGCAGCGCCGCCCTGCAGTATGCCCCCCGCGGCATCCGCATCAACGCGATCTGTCCGGGCACCATCGAGACCCCGATGGTCACCGACATGATCACCAAGGGCGAGCTCGACCGCGCCGAGGCGGCCGCCGCCACGCCCATGGCCCGACTGGGACAGGCCGACGAGATCGCCGCCTCCGTGCTGTGGCTGTGCAGCCCCGGCGCCAGCTTCGTCGTCGGCGTCGCCCTTCCCGTCGACGGCGGCTACACCGCCCAGTGACGCGGGACCCGTCCGCCGGACCGACTGGAGCAGGCCGGCACAGCTCGACCATCCGCCCACGGAGACCTCACCCTCACCCCACACCCAGCAGCAGCGTTCAGGAGAAGATCATGCAGATCCAACCGAAACCGACGACGGTGAAGAACCCGCCGGAACAGTTCACCGGCGACGTCTGGTTCGACGTCATCGCCACCCCGCAGCGCGAGGACCAGCGGATGGTCGTCGGCCTCGTCCGATTCGCCCCCGGCGCCCGCACCGCTTGGCACAGCCACGCCAACGGACAGACCCTGCACGTCACTCACGGCATCGCCCGCATGCAGTCCCGCGGTGGGGACATTCTCGACGTGCACCCCGGACAGACCGTCTACACCCCACCCGGCGAAGAACACTGGCACGGAGCCACGCCCGACGACTTCATGGAACACCTCGCGATGTTCGAGACAGGTGACGACCCCGGCACCGGCACCACCTGGGGAGAACACGTCACCGACCAGGAGTACAACAGCACCAGCCACGACTGAGCCGCACAAGCTGAGAAGGAACACTCATGGCCGATCAACCCCGGCAGGTCGGAGGCGGCCGCCGCGCCATCGGCGACATCGCCCGAAGCTCGCCGCACTGACCGCGACGTGCTCTTCGACGACGTCTGGAACCGACCCGAGCTGACCGAAGTCATCACCCATCTGGCTTCTGCACCGGCTGGCCCAACGCCATGTCCGCCGCCACCATCGCCCCCGAGGTCTTCGACACGACCGGAACCGACGCACACTGAGCGGCAGACTCTGACGAGGGATGTACTCCCGGTACATCTCTCGTCAGGGTGTTCCTCACCGAACGGAGGTTTCCTAGCGTTGCCGTCATGATCGGCATCCGGCGTCCCCGCCAACCCCGTACGTTCGAGCCTCGGCGATGGGTCTTTCCCCTGGGATTGGTCGTCGTCTGCGCCTCTGTCGCCGCCTGTGTCGCCAGCCCGGCATCATCTCCCGATCCCGCCCCCGAGGACACGTCCCCGTCCCCGACGAGCCCGAGCCCCTCGAGCACGGCATCACCGGACCGGGCGCCGGACCCCGCGAGCCCCGCTACGGCGGCGGGTGGCACCCCGATCCGCGTCACCGTGGGCGGCCAGGTCTTCTCCGCCGAGCTCTACGACAACCCGACCGCCCGTGATCTGGCCGACCAGCTGCCGGTGACCATCACGGTGGACGATCTCCACGGGCTGGAGAAGACCGGTCGTCTCCCACGTGCCCTCACCACCGACGGTGTGCCAGCCGGCTCTGACCCCGAGATCAACGAGATCGGCTACTACGCCCCCGGTCGCAACCTCGTCCTCTACTACGGCGACGTCGGCTACTACACCGGCATCATCCGGATCGGCCGCTTCGAGGACACCATCGCCGCCATCGCCGACCAGCCCGACGGCCTCACCGTCACCGTCGAACGAGCCTGACACGCACCCAGACCCTTTCGCCTCTGTCGAAAAGGTGCTGTTACCAGCAATGCGAGCAGCCGCCGATCGGCCGTCCGCGGGGCGTGGCGGGCTGGTGAGGCCATGCTCCATCCGTGCCCATACAGCCCCGCCGTAAGACATCCTCCAACGGTGCACCTCAAGGGGCCCAGCAGCCCGCCACCACGAGCTGACGGCATCGACCAGCATCGCCACCGCACGGCCTCGTGCCGCCGGCCTGAGCGACACGACGACCTCGAAGGCGAACCCGCCCACAGCAGGCCCAACCGGCCGCCTGCACCTGCACAACAGAACGTCGAAGGGTCAGGCTGCGAGCACCCTCGCCTTGAGCTGTTCGAACTCGGCCTGGGTGATGGCACCGCTGTCCAGTAGACCCTTGGCCGACGCGATCTCTTCCGCGGCGCTCTTGGAGGATCCGGCGGCCACGGATCTGACGTATTCGTTTTGGGCATGCTGCATGGCCTTCACCTGTTCCAGTTGACGCTCCTGCATACCGTGCCCACGAGCGATCACGTAGACCAAGATGCCTAGCCACGGAATGAGGATCACGAACAGCACCCACAGCGTCTTCGCTACGCCGCCGATGTCTCTGCTGCGGAAGATGTCGCCCAGGATCCACCACAGGCACATGAACCAGGCGAAGAACAGGAAGAACTCAAACAGCGCGAGTAGGAACGAACCGTTGTTGTCGAACATCGACAGCCTTTCGTTGAGCCGGTGAGAGATGGCCCGCTCCGGGCCAACCATGGAAGCATGACGGATCGCCGCGTCCAAGCAGATCAGGCGACCCCGTGTCGTCGGCCGGACTCCCAAATCCACCGATGGCCCGGTCGCGCCATGTAGAGCTCCCGGCCGTAGGCACACCACCGCCGGACACGTGGCGCACACCCGTCTCGGGAGCCCTAGCCACGAGCCCAGTGCCGGCCAAGGCCAGGTCGTGGTGGATGACGAGGTCATCCGGGTGACCTTTGGGTGCTTGGACGATCAAGCGATGAACGGTGCTGGCGGCACGCGATCGGACGTGGTGCTGTCTGATGGTGAGATCCTGTTGCGGCCATGGAAACGCGAGGACGCACAGTTCTTGGCCGACGCGAGCGCCGGCACGCGGTGATGCCGTCGTCCTGGCGGCAGCTCGCCGAACGCAGCGGTCTGCGGACGCTGAAACGGGCCGGTCCTAGCAGAGTCCGCCCCGCCTCACTCAGCACCACCGTGCGCCCCACCCGATGGAAGAGAGTGACGCCGAGCCGCTCCGGCTGGGAAGTCACAGGCGCCGGTGCTGAGCGGAAGAGCGAGTGACGACTCAGGGTGTCGGAGGGCGGAGCTAGCATCCGCATCATGTGGGACAGGCTCCTCTCCAACGACGCGATCATCGCGATGGTCGGGCACGAGGCGTTCGCCCGGGGGATGGTCTACGCCCGCAACGGCAACGTGCAGGACGTTCGGGTCGACGCAGAGCAGCTGACCGTCAGCGGCCAGATCGTGGGCAGCGACCGGAAGCGCTACCTGGTGCTGGTGGAGCTGGTCGAGCAGGCGGGTGCCACCGGGCACCGCGCCACCTGCACCTGCCCGGTCGTGCGTGACTGCAAGCACGCGGCCGCCGTGTTGTTCACCGCTCGGGCCCAGCTCGCGGCCGACGCCCGGTCGGCGCGCCCGGCCTGGGAGGGTCTGGTGACCCGGCTGGTTCGCGAGGTCCCCACGGTGCCCACCGAGCCGGTGCCGGTCGGTCTGGAGCTGGCCGTCGACGTCGGCCGGGCGTACGGGGGCTTCCAACCGCCGCCACGTCTGCTGATGCGTCCGGTGCGGCGTGGACAGCGAGATCGGTGGGTGTACTCGGGGGTCTCGTGGTCAGATCTCGACTACCCGTCAGACGATCTTCAACCGGATGTGCAGGACCTGCTGCTGCAGTTCCGGGCCGCGGCCGGCTCGGCCGCTCGGTATGCGAGTCCGCGATCGGCCTGGCTGACGCTTGCCGAGGTGTCGACGGCCTTCTGGTCGTTGCTGGACCAGGCCGGACGCGTGGGTCTGGTGCTGGTGACGGAGAAGGCCGGTCCGCCGGTCGTGCTGTCCAAGCGGATCGGCGTCCATCTAGACCTCCGCTCGGCGCCGGACGGCGGCTTGGCCGGGGTGGTCGCTCTCCCGCGTGAGGTCTGGGCGCCCGCGGAGCTGTTCGAGGCCACCGAGACCGGGGATCCCACGTTCGGACTGGTCGGCGAGCCCGCCCACGGGGCGTACTGGCTGGCCGCCCCGGTGACGCCCGGGGGCGCTCGCGAGGTGGTGCTGGGCCGGCTGGAGCGCCCGCTGCCGAAGGAGCTGCGGCGGCTGGTCGAGCAGCGGTCGTTGTTGGAGGTGCCCGCCGAGGATCGCGAGCGGTTCCTCTCCGACTTCCTGCCGGCCCTGCGGCGGGCGGTGCCCGTGGTGACGGCCGACGAGACCATCGAGCTGCCCACCGCGCCGGTCCCGCAGGTCGCGCTCGCGGTCGGGTTCCGACCCGAGCACCGGGTTCGGCTGGACTGGTCCGTGCGCTATCACCACGGCGGAGAGTGGCGCCACTTCGGCGTGGACGACTCGCCGTTGGGCTCCGGCGGTCTGCGCGACGTGGCCGCCGAACGCGCCCTGCTGACCGCGCTCGACCTGCCGTACGGCGAGCTGCCACAGCTGGCCGACCCCGACTGGCCCCACCGCCCGGCCGCTCACGCGCTGCTCGGCGGCGCCCATGCCGCGCAGTTCGTGCACGACGTCCTGCCCCGGCTGATCGAGGACGGGGTCGCAGTCGCGACCGACGGCGAGGTGATCGACTACCGGCCGGCCGAGAACGATCCCGAGGTGACCGTGTCCACCGCGGGGACCGAGGCCAGCGACTGGTTCGACCTGCACGTCCAGGTGCGGGTGGACGGCGAGCTCGTACCGTTCGAGGAGCTGTTCGTCGCGCTCAGTCAGGGGGCGGAGTTCCTGGTGCTGGAGACCGGGGTCTACGTCCCGCTCGACAACCCGGCGCTCGACCGGTTGCGTGAGCTGATCGAGGAGGCTCAGTCTCTGCAGGATCGCGACCGGCCCCAGCAGCTGCGGATCAGTCGCGTCCAGACGGCCCTGTGGGACGACCTGACCCAGGTGGCGACGGTGATGGGGCAGGCGGATGCCTGGCAGGAGGCGGTCCGCGCCCTGGCCGTGCCCGATCCTGAACGCGCCACCACGTCGGCGGATGCCCTGCCCGTGCCGACCGGCCTCCGCGCGGATCTGCGTCCCTACCAGCGCGACGGGTTCGGTTGGCTGGTGGGGCTCTGGCGGCATCGGCTGGGCGGGGTGCTGGCCGACGACATGGGGCTGGGTAAGACGATCCAGACCCTGGCGATGATCGCGTACGCGCGGTCGCAGGAGCCGGAGGCACCGCCGTTCCTCGTGGTCGCCCCGACCAGTGTCGTGACGACCTGGGCGAGTGAGGCGGCGCGCTTCACCCCGGACCTGGACGTGCGGACCGTGACCCGTTCGCAGGCCAAACGGCGGCGGCCGCTGGGGGAGGACACGGCGGGCGCGGACATCGTCGTCACCTCCTACGCCCTGCTCCGGATCGACCAGGCGGCGTACGCGGAGCAGACCTGGAGTGGGCTGATCCTGGACGAAGCGCAGTTCGTGAAGAACCACCGGGCCAAGACCTACCAGGCGGCCCGGACGGTGCGGGCCCGGACGAAGCTGGCGATCACCGGGACACCGGTGGAGAACAGCCTGATGGATCTCTGGTCGATGCTCTCGCTCACGGCTCCGGGCCTGTTCCCGAGCGCGGAGCGGTTCACTGACTACTACCTGAAACCGATCGAGCGGGACGGTGACGGCCTGCGGCTGGCCCAGCTGCGCCGCCGCATCGCTCCACTGGTCCTGCGGCGGACCAAGGACCTGGTGGCCGGGGAGCTGCCACCGAAGCAGGAGCAGGTGCTCGAGGTGGCGCTACAGCCGAAGCACGCCCGGATCTACCAGACCCATCTGCAACGCGAGCGACAGAAGGTGCTCGGGCTGATCGACGACCTCGACGACAACCGGTTCACGATCCTGCAGTCCCTGACGCTGTTGCGTCAGCTCGCTCTGGATCCGGCCCTGGTCGACGAGCTGCACGAGGGGGTGGCCGCCAGCAAGACCGAGACGTTGGTGGAGATGCTCAGCGAGGTCGCGCAGGAGGGACACCGAGCCCTGGTCTTCAGCCAGTTCACCAGCTACCTGCGGCGGGTGCGGGATCGGCTGACGGTTGAGGGGTTGTCGACGGCCTATCTGGACGGCAGCACGACCGATCGCCAGCAGGTGATCGACGGGTTCCGCGGTGGGGACGCGAGCGTCTTCCTGATCAGCCTCCGAGCCGGTGGCTTCGGGTTGAATCTGACCGAGGCGGACTACTGCTTCGTGCTCGATCCCTGGTGGAACCCCGCGGCGGAGCAGCAGGCCGTGGATCGCGCCCACCGGATCGGTCAGACCCGGCCCGTGATGGTCTATCGGCTCGTGGCGAAGGACACCATCGAGCAGAAGGTGATGGACCTGAAGCAGCGCAAGAGCGCTCTGTTCGACGCCGTGCTCGGCGGCGAGTCGCTGTCCTCGACCACGTTCGGTGCCGACGAGATCCGCGAGCTGCTGGGGTTGGAGAGCCCACTCCGCAGGCCCGTCGCAACGGTGTCCGGTTGATGACATAGCCGATGTCCGCTTTATGACATGGCCGATCGCTGACAATTGCCCGTTCCGGGTCGACACAGGAACGGTTGGCTGGCTAGTTTGCTGCCGAAGCCAGTACTGAAGTGCCTATCCAGGGGGAGGGGTGCGGACAGTGTCAGGCGGAGTACGCACCGCGTGATGGCCGGGGCCTCGAGCTCCCGACGTCGCTGAGTTCAGTACTCCCACCGGTTGGGGAACCGGTGGTTCGGGGAGTCGAGTCTGGGCCCGCCGCAGAAGCGGCGGGCCCGACTTGCATCTAGACGCGGCCCACTGTCACCAGGCGTAGTCCTCGGGGGCCGTCTTGTGGCCCGGGAAGATCTCGTCCAGCGTGTCCAGGGTCGTCTGCTCCAGCGTCAGCTCAACCGCCCGGAGCGCCCCGTCGAGCTGGTCGGCCGTGCGGGGTCCGATGATCGGCGCGGTCACCGCCGGCCGGCTGAGCAGCCAGGCCAGACCCAGCTCGGCAGGCTCGACGCCCAGCTCGGCCGCCAGGTCCTCGTACGCCTGCACCTGGTCGCGATGGTCCGCGAGCGTCTGGGCCGAACGACCCTCCAGACGACGTACGCCCTCGTTCTGCTTGCGGATGACGCCACCGAGCAGGCCACCGTGGAGCGGCGACCAGGGGATGATGCCGAGGCCGTAGTGCTCGGCCGCCGGAATCACCTCGAGCTCGATGGTGCGGGCCATCAGGTTGTAGAGCGACTGCTCCGACACCAGACCGAGGTAGTGACGATCGGCGGCGGCCTGCTGCGCCTGGGCGATGTGCCAGCCGGCGAAGTTGCTGCTGCCGCTGTAGAGGATCTTGCCCTGGGTGACCGCCACGTCGACGGCCTGCCAGATCTCCTCCCACGGGGTGGAACGGTCGACGTGGTGGAACTGGTAGAGGTCGATGTAGTCGGTCTGCAGCCGCTTCAGGCTGGCGTCGAGGGCACGCCGGATGTTGAGCGCGGACAGCTTGCCGTTGTTGGGCCAGGGATCCATGTCGCCGTACAGCTTGGTGGCGATCACCGTACGCTCGCGGCGGCCGCCGCCTGAGGCGAACCAGTTGCCGACGATCTCCTCGGTGTGGCCGCGGTGGTCGGCCCCACCGTAGACGTTCGCGGTGTCGAAGAAGTTGATGCCGACGTCGAGCGCGCTGTCCATGATCGCGTGCGAGTCGGGTTCGGTGGTCTGCGGGCCGAAGTTCATCGTGCCGAGGCAGAGACGGGAGACTTTGAGGCCGGTACGGCCGAGTTGGGTGAACTCCATGCCTCCTGCCTACCACCGTGGTTGAAACGCTTCGGGTGCCACCCTCCGATCAGCCGATGGTCTGTCGGTGCCGGGCGGCCAGGTCCAGGTAGATCCGGGCGTTGGCCACCACGCGATCGAACTCGGCGTCGGTCAGCGCGCGCCGCACCTTGCCGGGCACTCCGGCGACCAGCGACCGGGGCGGGATGACGGTGCCTTCCAGCACGACCGTGCCCGCGGCGACCAGCGAGCCGGCGCCGATCGTGGCGCCGTTCAGCACCGTCGCGTTCATCCCGATCAGGCAGTCATCCTCGACGGTGCAGCCGTGCACGACCGCGGCGTGACCCACCGAGACCCCGGCGCCGATCCAGGTCGGGAACCCGTAGTCGGTGTGCACCACCACGTTGTCCTGCAGGTTGCTGCCAGCCCCGAGCACGACGCGGTCCATGTCGGCTCGCACCACCGCCCCGTAGAACAGGCTCGCGCGGGACTCGATCGTCGCGTTGCCGATCACCGCCGCGGTGGGAGCGAGCCAGGCGTCGGGGTGGACGGTCGGCTCGATCCCGTCGAACGGCAGGATCAGCGCACCGCTCACGTCGACGACCCGGACGGCACCGCTCCGGCGCGATCGGACTCGGCCTGGGCCCGCAGCACCGGCGCGATGGTCCGGGTCCGGGCCGACTCGTAGCCGGCCAGGATCATCCCGAGAGCTTCGATGCCCTCCTTCTCGGTGTGCAGCGGACGGGTGCCGTTGCTCAGGCTGTCGGCGAAGTGGCCGATCTCGGCGACGAAGGTGTCGACCTTGTCGTAGGTCTGCGACGAGGTCTCCCCGCTGCGGTAGCGGACGTGCAGACTGGTCCCGTCGCTGTGCAGCGTGCCGTTCTCCGCGACCACGGAGAAGCGCTCGGTGACCTCCGGTGGGTCGTACGCCCAGCTGGTCCACAGCGTCCCGATCGCCCCGTTCTCGAACCGAACCACCACCTGTGCGGAGTCCTCGCCCTCGGCGAAGGTCAATCGGTGGGTGGACAGCATCGCCGCCGCCTCCACCGGGACAGCGCCCGCCAGGTGCAGCATCAGGTAGGTCGGGTGGTAGCCGGTGTCGATCAGCTCGCCGCCGCCGCTGGTCGCCGCGCTCGCTCGCCAGCCCATGTTCGCCGGGTCGAAGTCGTTGTAGAAGCAGTCGGTGGTGCGGACCTCGTAG
Source organism: uncultured Actinomycetota bacterium (assembly GCA_963696135.1). Taxonomy (GTDB): domain Bacteria; phylum Actinomycetota; class Actinomycetes; order Propionibacteriales; family Propionibacteriaceae; genus Microlunatus. The sequence continues at coordinate 54,782 of CAVOJH010000019.1, read as the reverse complement.
ACCCGGCCGAGGCGACCGGAGTCGAGCTCGGCCTTGGCCGCCGCCACCGCCGGCAGGAACAGCTGGTTGTGGGCGCACATCAACGTCACGCCCGCGGCGGCGACCGCTTCTTGCACCTCGACCGCTTCCGTCGGGCTCAGGCAGAGCGGCTTCTCACAGAGGATGTGCTTGCCTGCCTGGGCGGCCGCGACGATGGCGTCTTTGTGCAGATGGTGCGGCAGGCAGATGTCGACGGCGTCGATGTCTGCTTCGGTGATCATCTGCCGGTAGTCGGCGAAGCCCTGGGCGCCGAGCTCGGCGGCGCGCCGCTCGACTGTCTCGGGCACGGCGTCGGCGACCGCGGTGACGCCGATCCGCTCAGCGTGCTCGGCGTAACCGCGGATGTGTGCGGAGGCGATGCCGCCCCCGCCGATGAGTCCGACCTTGATCATGATGCTGCGCTGCTCCTCGTTCGTGGGTGGGGATTCGGGCGGTAGGGGATTCCGTGGAGTCGGTCTGATCAGGCGTAGCTGATCACGGTGCCGCTGCCGGCCGCCTCGTTGGAGGCGACCACCAACCGGGTGAGCTCGACGGCGCGGTCGAGATTCTCGGTCTCCTCGACACCGGTACGGATCGCGGTCACCCAGCGGGCGTACGCATCGGGGGCGTCGGCCGGGACCGGCACGGCGTGCCAGCCCTCACCCTTGGCGCCACTGACCAGCAGCTCGCGGGTGGCGTCGGAGAAGGTCAGACTGCCTTCTGTGCCGAAGACCTCGATGGTGAAAGGGTTCGAGCTGACGAAGCCGGCCTCGATCACGCCGATGGCCCCGTCGTCGTACCCGACCGTCACCACCGCATGATCATCGACCGCCCGACCGGTGAGCGACCGGTAGGTGGCGCTGACCGTCTCGGGCGTGCTGCCGAGGATCCGCTGCACCAGGTACACCGGGTGGCAGCCGAGATCGGTCAGGGCCCCACCGATCGCGGTCTCGGGGTCGAAGAACCGTTCCGGCAGCCAGCCGGCGGTGGCGCCGTCGTGGGACAGCCGGACCCGTGCATAGGTCAGTCGACCGAGGGAGCCGCCGTCGAGCAACTCGGTGATCGCTGTGGTGTAACCGTGGTAGAGCCGGGGGAGAGAGACCACCACCTGGACGCCGGCGGCGCGCGCCGCGGCCAGGATCTCCTCGGCCTCGCCGACGGTGGGGGCGAGCAGCTTCTCGGTGAAGACGTGCTTGCCGGCCGCGATCGCCTGGCCGATCACCTCGCGGTGCACCACGGTCGAGGTGGTGATGGTCACCGCGTCGAGATCATCGCGGGCCAGCAGCGCAGCCAGGTCACTGACCGCCTCTGTGCCGTACTGCTCGGCCAGCGCCGCACCGCGGTCTGGATCGTCGTCCCAGACGGCGATCAGCTCGGTGTCGGGGTGAGCCACGGTCTGGCGGGCGTAGTCGCCGGCGTGCACGTGCCAGGCGCCGATGACGGCGACACGTAGGGGACTGGATACTGTCGGGTCGGGCACGAAGTTTTCCACCTCAGTGTGGGTTGGGTTACTTAGTACCAGCATCCTTGCACCGCCTGATCCCGAATGGGCGACCCCTCTGGTGGTGCGTCTTCCGAGGTGAGACGGCGGTGGCCGCCGGAGGCGAGGAGTCGCCGGTGTCAGGCCCTCCAGGCGGCGCCGAAGCAGACGAACGGGCTCGGCCGGTCGACCTGCTCACCGACGAGGCAGAGAGCCTCCGCGGCATCGCGTCCACGGGCCAGCTCGGCGTGGTAGCGCTGCATGATCTCCGCTGCCGCGTCATCGTGCACCCGGGCCACCCCGGCCACCACTCCGGCGGTGCCGAGCTGCAGCAGCACGCTGGTGAGTCCGAGGGCCTCCTCGCCGGCGCGTACGGTGCTGCGTCCGGCGTCGCAGGCCGAGAGGACGACGTGCTCGGGCGCCCGGCCGCGCTGGTCGAGCTCGTAGGCGAAGAGGGGCCCGCCGGTCATCGACAGCGAGGAGAACATCGGGTTGTCGCCGCGGTGGACGCCGTGCGCGGCGACGTGGACGACCCGGCCGGTCGCCATCGCGTCGAGCAGGTCGGCCGAGGTCGCCGACGAGAGATCCCGTACGTCGGCCCGCCGAGCCCAGATGTCGGCCACGGCGGAAGCTTCCGCCCGGGCCCGCGGCAGGCCAGGTCCGGCCACGGCAGCCACGGACCAGCGCCCGTCGGTCGACGGACCTCGGAGCAGGCTCTCCTGTGCCCGGTGCCAGCCACTCGCGGAGGGCGTCACCGTCACGGGCCGCCCCGCCAGCTCGGGCAGCAGCGGCCAGGGCAGCGCGAGCAGCGCGCTCGGCGGACTGATCACGACCGGTCGGACGCTCGTCGGGAAGGCAGGCGCGAGCAACCGACCGAGCTCGGTGGCCCCGTGCCGCAACGAGCGGGAGACGGCCGCGCTCATCGCCGGGGGCAGCCCGGCGTTGGCCAGCACGTCCAGATCGGCAGACAGCCGCCGCTGCCATCCTCGGACGGTCTCGACATCACCCAGCTCGATCAGCCGCATCGGCCCGTCGGTCGGGATGGTGACCGCCCCCAGCCGACCCCGGAACTGGGTGATCGTGACCAGATCGCAGTCCGCCTCGGCGACCGCTTCCCGCAGGTCGCGCAGCCGCACGGGCGGCTGCCAGGCGCGGCTTCCGCTGTTCAGCCAGGACCGGGATCGCAGCTCCGCCTGGAGCTCGGCGATCTGGTGCGGCGTGGTGTGGTCTGCCCCCGGGCCCGATACGGAGGCCGTCGAGGCCTCCTCGACGGTCCGGCGCAACTCGGCCAGCAGCTCCGCCGTACGCTCGTCCGCTGGTGGGGTGACCGAGCGGATGCGACCGGAGACCGCGCGGGAGCGCTCGACGGCAGCGACCACCGAACCGGGCCGACCCGTGCGCAGCGCCAGGTCGAGATCGTGCGCCGCGAGCCGGCGACCGTGAACCGCGCTGGCGCTCTGCAGATCGATGCCCCCGAACTGCGCCTGGTAGGCCGCGAGCTCGCGCAGACCATGCGCCACCTGTCGGCGCGCCTGTGGCAAGCGTCCCTCCAGCTCGAGGATCTCCGCTCGGACCAGGCGGTTGTGCAGGCGAACCGCGATCGGGTCGGCCTCGCCGATCGGCCCTACCTCGCCCAGCAGGGCATCAGCCGACGATGGTCGGTTCAGGTCGAGCTCGAGCTCGGACGCCAGTAGCAGGGCGGTTCGAGTCTGGGCCGAGAACCCGTCTGCGGCGAACTCGCCAGCCAACCGGGTGGCGTGCGGGAGCAGCCGGGCCGCCGGTCGACCCGCGGCCAGATCCGCGTGCAGCAGGACCAGCTCCGCGGCGCGGCGCCAACGGTCGTTGCCGTGTCGGCGGAACCGGTCACGGGCTCGGGAAGCGAGCCGCCGAGCGTCATCGCCCCGGCCCGTCAGCAGCGCGACCTCGGCCCTGGTCAGGTCAACCTCGCCCAGGTCCTGCCAGCAGCGATCTCGCCGGAACAGCTCGGAGGCGTGCATCAGTGCGGCATCGGCCTCGTCAGGAAGTCCGGCAGCCAGCAGTACCCGCGAGCGGTCCAGGTGGGCGATGCCCTGTTGGGTCTCGCCGTCCAACTCCATTCCGTCATGCATCAGCCGGAGGGCTCGTGGCAGGTCGCCGGCGGTGAACTCGAGGCAGCCGAGGTTGTGCAGGGCTATCCGCTCGGCGTGCAGATCCGCGATGTCCTTGGCGCACTGGATGGCGCGTCCGAGATCAGCGCGTGCCGGGCCGATCTGCCCCATCTCGACGTAAAGGGCCCCTCGATTGAGCAAGAGCCGAACCATGTCGACACCGGAGACCGACACCTGCGCGATCGCCTGGTTGAACGCGGCCTCGGCATCACCGAACCGCCCACCTCGGAAGAGGATCAGCGCGCGCTGGCTGGTGAGGAAGCCGACGAACTCGGCGTCGTCGAGGCAGGCGGCCCAGTGCACGGCCCCGTCCAGGACCACGAGCGCGGGATCCAGCCCTCGGATCTCGACCGCTGACTTGGCCAGGGTGGCCAGGAGGCGAGACACGGTGCGGCAGCGATCGGACTGGCAGGCGGCTGAATCGTGGACAGCATCGGCGCTCAGCAGCGCGAGCCCCTGCTTCGCCAGGCGCTCCCCTCGAGCGGAATGCCCCTCGACGTTGGCCCGGACCGCTCGCCGCTGCAGGTCGTTCGCGAGAACCAGCGGACGCTCGGCCGCCTGGTCAGCGACGAGACTTGCTGATGACATGCTTCACGGCGGCTGCTCGGTCTTCGCCCGGATGGTCGAGGTTCCACTGGAGACACCGTCCGAGGAACGCCGGCGCGGCGAACGAGGTCCCGGACCAGAGCGCGAAACCCGAGGTGAAGTCATCGATGTCGAGCGTCTCGCGCTCGGGAGAATCGGAACTCTCGGCCACGCGCGCCGTGGGCTCGGCGGAGCCGTTGAACGACGGCGGCAAGGTGCTGAGGACCTGCGCTCCGGTCCAGTAGACCTCCACCCAGGGACCGCAGTTGCTGAACAGGGCGACCGTGCCGTTGGGGTTGCGCGCTCCGACGCTGACGAGGTTGTTCAAGCCAGGAGCGAAAGCAGCGGGGTACATCGGGCGACTTGTGGCGTCGTTGCCTACCGAGGCGACGAGGAGCACGCCGTTCTCCGCCAGATCCCTGATCGGGCGCAGGAGCAACGCATCTGTGTCCGCATCCCCGGGCTCTTCGTGGTAGTACCCGAACGACATCGACACTCCGTCGAGTCGTCGATCACCTTCGCGATGCTCTCGCGCAAGCCGCAGCAAGGCATTGATCATGGTGGACTCGTTCACGAATCCGTCGGCATCCATCGTCTTGACCATGACGATGTGTGCGTCCGGACACGTCTGGCGAATCAGACCGGCGATGAACGTGCCGTGGCCGGAGAAGTCGTCGAGTGGACCCTGGAACGGATCGTGGATGACGCCGGTGTCTTCCGGTTCGTCGCCGACCTCGCCGTCCACGACCTCGACGTCGTCAGTCAGCCACGGGTGCACCCCGAGCCCGGTGTCCAAGATCGCCACGATCGGGCGGTCGGAGCGATCCCGCGTACGTGCCGGGGCGAACAACGGTTCGGCGACCGGCGTTCGGCCGCCCAACCCCGGCACGGCGTACTGCAGCCGTGCCCCACCCCCGTAGGTCATGGTGCCCCCGTAGGTCATGGTGCCCCCGTAGGTCATGGTGCCCCCGTACGTCATGGTGCCCCCGTACGTCATCGTCTGACCCGAGATGGTGGCGGCCATCAGGTGATCCAGGGCGACGATGACGGGTTGGTACCACGCGACCTTTCCCGCTGGGTCCTCGGGAGACTCAGCCGGCTGTCGGGCGATCTGATCTCGGTACGCCTGGAGCAGTCGCCAGGCATCGACGACGACGGCTTCGCGCAGCGGAGTCAGCACCAGGGGCGTGACCCACATGCGAGCGTCGGCGCCGTCCTCGGTCGGGGGGCGCTCGTTCCTGGGGTCTGGTTGGGCTGATATCCCCAAGTCCTCGGCGAATCGCTGGAAGTCCAGGACACCGCGGCTCGAAGGTGTGCCCTCGACCAGAATCCGATCAGAGAGGTAGACAGTCGACTCGAGCGATTGGTCCCCACGTCGCGTGGCCCGACCCGGATCGAGGACCCTGGCACGACGTGCACCGAAGGGGTCGTAGCCACCCTGGTGCCGTATCCGCGATCTCTCGTCGTCCCCCGGGCCCATGGTTCCCCTTATTTGTTCCGCCGTTCGTTTCAGAGTAGGACGCCGCGGGGGCAGCCCTCAACGACTTTGTCCGATCACGACCCGGACAACGGGCGTACAGTCACCTCACCGCGAGGACGTCGATGAGCCCACTGACGGAGAGGTTCCATGGATCAGGTGGCTGATCTCCGCGCCGACTGCGCACGCTGCTCGGCACTGTGCTGCGTCGCTCTGCCGTACGCCGCTTCGGCGGACTTCGCGTACGACAAGCCGGCCGGTCGACCGTGCCGCCACCTGGAGGAGAGCTCGTGCTCCATCCACGCCCAGCTCCCCGAGCGGGGCTTTCCCGGTTGCACGGTGTTCGACTGTCTCGGTGCCGGCCAGCAGGTCACCCAGCACACCTACGACGGCTTGACCTGGCGGGACCGGCCGGACCTGGCGGGCGAGATCTTCGCCGCGTTCCTGATCATGCGACAGCTGCACGAGCTGCGCTGGTACCTCCGACAGGCCGATCGCAGTGATCAGCCGGGCGACGTCCGCCGCCGGGTCCGCGGACTGGCGGACCAGACGGCCGGTCTGGCGAACCAACGCCCGGAGGAGCTGTTGCAGTGTGACGTGGCCGGCCATCGGGCGGCGGTCGACGACGTGCTCAGCGAGGTGAGCCGCCGGGTCCGGAAGGACGCTGTGCGGGCCGTGCGGAACTCGACCGGTCGGCCGCGCCGCACCCGTCGTGCCGACCTGATCGGGGCGAAGCTCGCCGGTGTCGACCTGCGCGGCTGCGACTTCCGGGGCGCCCTGCTCCTCGGCGCGGACCTGCGCGGCGCCGACCTGCGGGGCGCGGACCTGATCGGGGCCGATCTGCGGGCCGCCGATCTGCGCGGTGCCGACCTGTCGACGGCCCTGTACGTCACAGAGCCGCAGGTGGCCGCCGCCCGCGGCAGCCAGGACACCCGGCTGCCCCGGGAGGTCAGGCGTCCGTCGCCATGGACCTCGTGACGCAGCGATCGCCTCATCCGCCGACGATGGCCGTCGCCAGCGCGATCTTGATCTTGGTGGACGTGAGTCCTCCTCGCGCAGTGAGATCTGGGGATTCCGTCGACCTTCTCGTCCCAGCGCATGTGGCGTGCAGGGACGTGCAGCCTCGCAGTGCAAGAGTGATGATCAGGCCGGTCGCTCCCGGCTCAGTCCTCCAACGCCCGCCCGCGCCACTCCGGCAGTCCGAGGGCGGCCACCGCCGCAACGGCGAAGGCGATCGCGAAGACGGTGAACAGGCCGGTCAGCCCGGTCGAGGACCTCAGCAACGGGACCAGCAGCGGCGCGATGATCGAGGCCAGTCGGCCGAAGGCGGCCGCGCTGCCCGCACCAGTGGCGCGCAGATCGGTCGGATAGACCTCCGGGGTCACCGCGTACAGGGCTCCCCACGCTCCCAGGTTGAAGAAGGACAGGGCCATTCCCGCGGCCAGCACGGCCGGTACGGAGTCGGCCAGCCCGAACGCGACGGCGCTCAGCGCCGATCCGGCCAGGAAGGTGGCCAGGGTCGGACGTCGCCCCCAGCGCTCGATCAAGATCGCCGAGACGGCGTACCCCGGCAGCTGGGCCAGCGTGATGATCAAGGTGTACTCGAATGACTTCACCAGGGTGAAACCCGACGCCACCAGCAGTGACGGTAGCCAGATGAAGGCGCCGTAGTAGGAGAAGTTCGTGCCGAACCAGGTGAGCCACAAAGCGAGCGTGCGACGCCGGTAGGTGCGCGACCACAGTGCTGACCACCGGGGCGCAGGTGTCTCGACGCGGGCAGGCTCGGCCGCGGCCGGCGGCTGCGCAGCGGGCGACTCGACCCCGGCCGAGACCTCGAACCGACGGACCGCCTCCTCCGCCTCGCCGTGGCGGCCCTGCCGTTCGAGGAACCGTACGGACTCCGGTAGTCCCCAGCGCACCACGACCGCGTAGGCCGCCGGGACCGTGCCGAGCGCGAACGCCCACCGCCAGCCGTTCGCCGAGGCCGGGACGACCAGGTAGCCGATCACCGCCGCCAGCAGCCAGCCGAGGGCCCAGAACGCCTCCAGGGCGACCACCACCCGTCCCCGGATGCGGGTCGGTGCGTACTCGCTGACCAGGGTCGAGGCAACCGGGAGCTCCGCCCCCAGCCCCAGCCCGACCAGGAACCGCAGCACCAGCAGCAGCCCGAGCCCGGTGACCAGGGCGGACGCGCCGGTCGCGACACCGTAGACGAGGAGGGTCAGGGCGAAGACCTGGCGCCGTCCGATCCGGTCGGCGAGCAGCCCGCCCAGGCTCGCGCCGATCGCCATCCCGACGAAACCGATCGAGGCGATCGCCGAGAGCTCGCCGGGGGACAGGGACCACTGGACGGCCAGGGCGGCGAGGATGAACGAGACGAGCCCGACATCCATGGCGTCAAGTGCCCAGCCGACGCCGGAGCCGGCGAGCAGCCGACCGTGCTGCCGGGTGAACGGCAACCGATCCAGTCGCTGCGACCTGGTCAGCCCGGCTGTCGCCGGCATCGGGCCCCGAGACGACTCATCCACCCGGGGATTGTGACACCCGGGTGGATGAGGTCGGTCGTGCGGTGAGATCAGCCCACCGATGGGGCGATGTCACTGGGGGGCGAGAGCTCACTCGTGGATCGGGCGAGGGATGCTCCGGTTGGCGATCCGGTTCTCCGAGTCGATCATCCAGGCGAGCTGCTCCAGACGCTCGAGCACGGTGTGCAGGATGTCGGCGCTGGTGGGGTCCTCGGCGTCGACGTCGTCGTGGATCCGGCGGGCGGTCGCGGCGGCGGCGTAGAGCGCGGACGTGATGAGATCGACCGTCTCGGCGGTGTCCACCTCCTCCGAGGGGACATCCGGCAGCGAGGTCTTCGCAGCGACGGTGGCCGCGCGACCGTCCGGGGTGATGTAGATGGCGCGCATCCGCTCGGCGACGGTGTCGGAGAACTCGCGGGCCGCCTCGACCACCTCGTCCAGCACCAGGTGGGTGTCGCGGAAGTTCTTGCCGACGACGTTCCAGTGCAGCTGCTTGCCGACGAGGTGCAGGTCGATCAGGTCGACGTGGATCTGCTGCAGCTGGTCGGCGAGCTGCTGAGACGCCTGGAACGGCGGACGCGACTCGTGAACGGCGTTATCGGACGGGGAGATCGTGCTGGTCATGGGTGAACCTTCCTCTGTGGTGATGATCCAATTCTCCCACTCAAACTGGAATGATTCCAGTAAAGGAAGGCTCCCCTCAGTGTGGTCGGTCGGTGGATCGCCGGATGGTGGCGCCAATCTTGAGGAAAACTTGAGCGCCTCTTCGGCCCCACCCCGGGGCTCGGTGCGCCGGACCGCAGAACATTGATCCATCGAGCCGTGGGGGACGGTTCGGTGCCGGGTGGGGACCCGGGGAAAGAGAGGGACGGCTGTGCTGACTGATCACTTCGTCGAAACACGCGAAGACGATCCGGCCGGTCGTCTCGACGCAGCGGAGTCCGTGGGGACGGATGCGCCGCTGCCAGCCGCGGAGCCGGTCGGGATTGTCGGGGGGCATCCCGAACCGGCTCCAGCGGCGGCTGGGCATACGCAGGACGACAGGTTCGGCGAGCTCGGTCCCGGTGCGGCAGCCATGGACCGCTTCGTCGTCGACTACCTGCAGCTGCTGGACGGTCGGCTGGACTCGATCCGCCGCTGCCTCGCCGACTGTGACATCGAGGGCGCGCGGATCGCTGTGCTCAGCCTGGAGTCGAGCAGCAAGATGCTGGGGGGCACCTCCCTGGCCGCGCGACTGACCGAGCTGCGCTCTCAGCTGGACCTGGGCCCGACGCCCCAGCGCAACGCCCTGCTGTCACTGGTCGAGGTGGCCGCGGCGAGCTTCCGTCTCGACCTGCAGGCGTCCCACCGGGCGTGACCGCAGTCGACCGCCCGGATCTGGGGCCGGCGGTCGCCCTTCAGCGTGAGCGGTGCTCAGCGTGAGCGGTGCTCCGCGAGTCGGTAGCCCACCCCGCGTACGGTCTCGATGTACCGCGGCGAGCTGACCGGGTCGTTCAGCTTCCGGCGGAGGTTGGCCATGTGGACCTCGACCGCACGTCGGTCGGAGTCCGAGACGTAGCCACCCGGGGACTCCCCCCGGAGCTCGAGGGCCAGTGAGTCCTTCGTGATCACCCGCCGATTGCCCTCCATCAGGGCCAGCAGCAGGTCGAACTCGCTCCGGGTCAGCTCGACCGGCGCACCGTCGAGATCGCAGAGCCACATGTCCGCGTTGATGCGCAGGCCGTTGTGGCTGAGCCAACCCGAGTCCTCCGGCTCGTCGACCACTGGAGCAGGTCCGGCCGCGGGTGCCGGCGCCGACCCACCCTGCGACTCGCCGCGCCAGTTCGTCCGGTAGCGGCGCAGCATCGCCTCGATCCTGGCCCGCAGCTCGCGGGGGCGGAACGGTTTGGTGAGGTAGTCGTCGGCCCCGGCGTCCAGCCCCATCAAGGTGTCGATCTCCTCGTCGCGGGCGGACAGCATGATCACGTACGTGTTCGAGAAGCTGCGGATCCGCCGCGCCACCTCGAAGCCGTCGATGCCTGGCAGGCTGACGTCCAGCGTGGTGAGGATCGGCTGGTGCTCGCGAACGGCGTTGATGCCCTCCACTCCGGTCGCCGCCGGGACGCAGACGAATCCGGCCTCGTTGAGGATCGCCGACAACAGGTTCCGCACGTCGGCGTCGTCTTCGATCACCACCGCGGTGCGGTCCTGACCCGTTGCCATGGCCATACCGTATCTGCGGCCTGGGCGAGTCCGCTCGCCCCGGTCGGGGCGAGGGCCCGTCGATCGGTCAGTGGAAGGCGATCGGGTCAGGTGCACGAGCGTGAAGCCCAGGTAGTAGACGCACCGGTGCGGCGCCGCTGGTCGACCGCTGCAACCTATCGCGGCTCGGCGGGCAACAGCTCGTCCTGCCCGGGTGGCGTGGCCCGGGGCAGCGTGAAGGAGAAGGTCGATCCTCCCTCGACGTTGTTCTCGGCCCAGATCCGGCCGCCCAACCGCTCGACGATGCTCCGGCTGATGGAGAGACCGAGACCCGTTCCGCCCTTCTCCCGGGCATCGGAGGAGTCCACCTGCTCGAACCGCTCGAAGATCACCTCGATCCGGCTCTCCGGCACCCCACGCCCGTGATCCCGGACCGTGAACAGGATCACGTTGCCGTCGGGGACGGCCGACAGGGTCACTGCGCTCCCGGGCGGGGAGAACTTGATGGCGTTGCCGACCAGGTTGATCAGCGTCTGCACCACGCGATCGGCATCGGCGACGACCTGCCCGGAGGCGGCGGCGACGTCGACGACGATCCCGGCACCACCGGCCAGCACCCGCACCTGGTCATGGGCTGCGGCCAGCAGACTCGCCGCATCGTGGGAGCCGATCTGCATCGGCATCGACCCGGACTCGATGCGTTCCATGTCGAGGATCTCGTTGATCAGGCGGGTGAGCCGCTCGCTGCTCTCCAACGCTATCTCGACCATCCTGGTGGCCGGCGGAGCCAGCTCACCGAGAGCTCCGCCCGCGAGGAGCCCGAGGGAGCCGCGGATCGCCGTCAGCGGTGTCTTCAGCTCGTGGCTGACCAACGAGACGAACTCGTTCTTCATCCGGTCCACCTCGCGTCGTCGGGTCACGTCGCGGAACACCACGACCACGCCGCGGACGCTGGTGCTGTCTCCCAGCGGGTCGGCCATCGGGCTGGCGCTGACCTCGACCGGAACCAGCCGTCCGTCGGTGCTGCGGTAGGCGTCGTCGATCCCGGTGATCGCCAGCCCGTTGCGCTGGATGGTCCGCAGGTAGCAGTCGGTCAGCGGGTGGGAGTGGAACGTCTCGTGCGCGTACGCACCGAGGAGGACGCCGCGTCTGGCCCCGAGCAGCCGAGCCCCGGCCGGGTTGACGAAGGTCACCCTTCCCTGGCTGTCGACCCCGTACACGCCGTCCTCCACTGAGTCGACCAGCAGGTCGGTCCGCTGGGTGACCTCGGCGAGCTCGGTGCTGCGCTCGATCACGCGCTGTTCCAGACTCTCCCGGAGCCGGTCGTTGTCCACCAGCAAGAGCACCTGACGCGCCGTGATCGCGATCAGCACACCGCCCAGCAGGATCACCACCGTGGGGCTGACGCCACCGTCGGACACGGCGTACAGGGTGAGCGACCCGGCCGCGAAGAAGACCGCGAACATCAACAGGGTGCCGGCGATCGGCGACGTGCGGTGTGGTCTCTCCGGTTGCTGGGTCTCTTCCCCCGTCGGGGACCAGCGCACCGCGATGGCGAGCACTGTGTAGCCGGCGATCCAGCCCAGGTCGACCACCGTGCCGAAGGTGAACTCGTTCTCGGAGCGGAGGACCGTGGCGCTGATGTCGGAGATCGCCAAGAGTGCGAAACCGGCGGCCGCCAGGGCCAGGGCTGGTCGATCCCGCCGGGTGCTGCGCAGGAACATCAGCCAGGCCACGGTCACCAGCACGATGTCGATCACGGGGGCGAGCGCCACCGCGAACGACTCGGCGGAGGGTTGTTCGACGATCCGTGGGATCAGCGTGTTGCTCAGGATGAGCAGGATCGATCCGGCGAGCACGACCCCGTCGAGCCCCACCCGGAACAGGTCGATCGGGCTCCGGGGACCCGAGGGGTAGATGGCCAGGGCGACCACCACGAGCATGAGGCTGACCAGCAGCAGCACATCGCCCACGACGCTCAGCGCATCGGCGTTGACCAGGTCGGTGACCGTCACCCAGAGGTTGCCGACAGCGGTACCGAGCGCGGCACAGCCGAACAGCAACCAAGCCTGCTGTCGGGCCCCCGCGCTGCGGTGATACCGATAGCGGCAGGATCCAGCCAGGGCGACACCGCTGATCACCAGACCCGCACCGCCGACCGTCCGTCGGACGACGTCCGGCAACCCGCTGGCCAGGACCAGACCGATCAGTCCCAGGGCCACGACGATCGCGAGGACCACCAGACGCAGGCGTTGCGCACCGGTGGCGACGGTCGTCGCTCTGGGGGCCCCGTCCTGGGGCCGGGACAGGCCCGCCATGTCCGTTGACGCTAGCAGGCGGTGACGGCGGGTGGCGGGCTCACTACGATGGGCCGCTCGGGGTCCGGACGATGAAGGCGGTCGAGGTGTTGCCACGCAAGGTGCTCGTCGTCGACGACGACGACATCATCCGCGAAGTGGCCAAGCTCGCCCTCGAGGTGGTCGGTGGCTGGCAGGTGAGCACCGCCACCAACGGGCAGGAGGCCGGTCGCCTCGCGTCGCTGGACCGCCCGGACGTCGTTCTCCTGGACGTCATGATGCCCGCTCTTGACGGTCCCGGCACGGCCGCGTTGCTGCGCGAGGATCCCGCGACCCGTGCCGTACCGGTCATCTTCTTGACCGCGAAGACACCGCTCGGCGAGGAGCAGCTGGCGTCGGAGCCGAATGTGGTCGGCGTGATCAGCAAGCCGTTCGATCCGATGGCGCTGGCCCAGCAGATCAAACGGCTCACGGGGTGGGATGCGTGAGCGACCAGTCCGCGACGCCCGCCCCCGCGCTGCCACCGTCCTCGGACAGGCTGTCCCGGGTGCTGTCCACGATCACGGCGCAGGCCCGCCGGACCAACTTGACCAGGACCGCCGAACTCGGCGCCGCCCTGGACGAGGCGGTCGACCGGGGCCTGGACGCCGTCGGCTGGGCCGACGCGGAGCGGACGGCGCACCAGCTCGCCGGATCGGCCGGCACCTTCGGCTTCGACGGCGTGTCCGTGATCGCTCGGTCGTTGGAACGGTTCTTCGCCGACGCGGGGGCGACCGGGCGCCCCGATCCCGCCCGGTTGGCCGAGGCGCGCGCCCAGCTGGAGCGGGCGAGCAGCCAGCTCGCCGACGAGCTCGAGTCCTAGTAAGCCGTGGTCGGCTGCGGGACCGCCCGCCGATGCAGCAGCCAGGCCGCCAGCACACCGCCGATCGCGCCACCGAGGTGGGCCTGCCAGGACACCCCGGCAGCACCCGGGAGCACACCCCAGATCAGACTGCCGTAGACCACCAGCACAGCGACGGCGACCGCGATCTGCGCCGCCGAGCGCGACCACAGGCCCCGAGCCAGCAGGTAGGTGAGCCAGCCGAAGATCAGACCGCTGGCCCCGACGATGATCGTGTCGGCCGGCGTGAGCGCCCAGGCGGCGAGGCCGGATCCGAGGATGCTGATCAGCGAGGAGATCGCCCAACGGGCCAGCCCGCCGAGCAGCACGAGGAAGCCGAGCACCCAGAACGGCAGCGAGTTGCTGATCAGGTGATCCCAACCGGCGTGCAGGAACGGCGCGGTGGCGATGCCACCCAGCCCGTCGATCTCGCGGGCACGGATGCCGTACAGGTCCAGCCGTTCCCCAGTCAGCTGGTCGACGCCTTCGAGCAGCCAGAGACCGGCCAGCAGGGCCGTCATCAGCACCACCGAGGCACCCGGGGACGGCCGCGTCCGACGGACCGGCGGGGCACTGGCGTACGGCTGGGTCACGAGTGAGACCTTGCGGAGCTCGTGACCGCGGGGCGCGGATCGCGACCGAGAGACTGCGTCATGCTTCCAGAGTGCCCGGCCGGACAAGGGCCGGCGCGGCTGTCACCGAGAGCACAGCCCGCGGCCGTCCACGGCGTATCTGGTTCTCCGGCTGGCGGCTCCTGACTGACAACGACCCGGACCGACCGGGCGTACGAGCACCGGACGACGATCATGACGATCACACCCTTGACCACCGACCCGCTGGCCACCGACCTGCTGACCGACGACCGGCCGGGCGACGACCGGCCGGACGACGATCCGCGAACGGCAGTGCCACTGGGCGACACGCTGTTGATGAGTGCGGTGCGGGCCGGTCTGATCACCGTCCGGGAGGTGACCGACCGGGCGGTCGAGCTGCGCGGGTCGGCCCTGCTGCTGCACGGTCAGCCCATCGCGTACGCCCGACGGCGGGGCGAGCCCGGCACTCAGGACGCAGCAGACCGTGAGCTACGCAGCCTGCGGCTGCTGGCCGAGACCGGTCTGGTGCCCGAGGTGTGCGGACACGGCGAGGTCACCTGGACGGCAGCCGTGCGCGGCGAACGGCTGAGCGCGGCCGGCGGCACGATGGCCGAGCTGGCCGAGATCTGCCAGTGCTGGGGAGCCGCGATCGCCACGCTGCACCTGACCAGGATCGCCCGGGCGAGTGAGCCGCCGGTGGCGCCCCGACCGTGGGTGCTGGACCCGGATCGGCTGCCCCGGGCGATGCGCCAGGCCCCCGCCGGCAGCGCCCGCGCGTTCGTGCTGCGCACCTTGCGCGTCGATCGGGGACTGCAGCGGACGGCCCTCCGGGTGGCCGATCGGTGGTCTGCAGACCACTGGACGCACGGCGACCTCACCGAGGATCGCGTCCGCGTCCAGCGGTCACCCGACCCGCGGGTGCGGTTCGTCGACCTCCGGGGCGGCGGGTTGGGCGATCCCGGCTGGGACCTGTGCGGCGCCGTCGAGACGGTGTCCGAGCTCACCGCCGGTCCGCGGGCGCCGTGGGGCAGCGCCAGCGCGGCGTGCCTCTCCGACTTCCTGCTGCAGGGTTATCGCCGGGCCGGCGGATCGGCCTCGGTGGACGCGGGCACGCGGGCGCTGCGCATCGTGGCCCGCGCCTGGGAGCAGGCAGCGGTGCTGGATGCGCGCACCGCCCACGCTGCGTCGATGCACCCGGCCGCCGGCCGACCAACCGAGGCGAGCGGGCTGATCGAGCGCCTCGGGCTGGCCCGGGAGCTGGCCGCGCGGAGTGCCCGTACGGGTCTCGCCGCCGCCTGAGATCCGGGGCAGAATCGGGCTCGCCTGCGTGGGGTGGCGCGCGGGACGCGTCCGTAGGGCAGATTCATCCCCATGAGTGACAGTCCCCAGAATGGGCGGGACCGGTTCCGCGTCGGTCTGGTCGGAGCGGGTGGGATCGCCAACGAGCACCTCCCGGCCTGGCTCTCCCTCGGCACCGAGGTGCTGGTGTCCTCGCTCGTCGGCGCCGAAGGGCTGGTCGCCCGGCACGGTGGCCGAGTCGTGGAGACCGTCGACGAGCTGCTGGACAGCTGTGACGTCGTCGACCTCGCCACCCCCACACCGACCCACGCCCAGCTCGCGTTGGCGGCCCTGGCCGCCGGTCGTCCGGTCGTCTGCGAGAAACCGCTGGCCCGCACCTCGGCGGAGGCGGAGCAGGTCATCGCGGGCTTCGAGGCGGCGGGCCTCGCCCTGTACCCCGGGCACGTGGTGCGGTTCTTCGGTGAGTACGCCGCGATGCACGCGGCCGTCGACGCCGGCGCCATCGGGCCGATCGCCGTCCAGCGGTTCACCCGGACCGGCTCCGCGCCGGCCGCGGGTTGGTTCCACGACGACGCGTTGTCCGGCGGCCTGCTGCTCGACCAGAGTCTGCACGATCTCGACTTCGCCCGGTGGAACGCCGGGGAGGTGGCGACCGCGTACGCGCAGGAGTCCGCCGCCGATGGTGTCCGCAGCGTGCAGGTGGTGCTGACCCACGTCGCGGGCGCGTTGAGCTTCGTGCACGGCACCTGGGCCCGGCCGGGCACGAGGTTCCGCACGACCTTCGACGTCGCCGGCACCGGCGGCGTGCTGCAACACGACTCCGCCGAGCACCCAGCGCTGAGTACCGACCTCGGCGCGCCACCCGCTGCCGGTGCGGGGCCCGGCGACGGCACGGGGCTGCTGCCCGCGATGCCGTACGAGAGTCCGTTCCGGACCGAGCTGGGCGAGTTCCTGGCGGCGTTGCGCGGCGGCCCAGCGCCGCGGGTGTCGGCGCGGGACGGCCTGGCGGCCATCCGGATCGCCGAGGCCGCCCAGCGATCGCTCGACAGCGGACGAGCCGAACCGGTGACCCGAACGACGACCCTGGGGGAGGTCCCACGATGAGGATCGGGCTGATGTCCTTCGCGCACGTCCACGCGGCCTCCTACGCCCGCCTGCTCCGTGCCTGGCCCGGCGTCGAGGTCGTGGCCACCGATCCCGACCACGGTCGCCGACCGGGGGAGACGGGCGGCCCGACCATGGCCGCCGAGCTCGGGGTGGACTACGTCGAGGACTATGCCGCACTGTTGGCCACCCGGCCGGACGGCGTGATCGTCTGCGCCGAGAACGTCGAGCACCGACGTCTGGTCGAGCTGGCGGCGGCGACCGGCGCGCACGTGCTCTGCGAGAAGCCGATCGCGACCACGTTGGAGGACGCGGACGCGATGACGGCTGCCTGTTCCGCCGCCGGGGTGCAGCTGATGATCGCGCACCCGGTCCGGTTCGCCCCAGCCTTCGTCGGGCTGTGCGAGGTGGTGACGGCCGGGACGCTGGGCCAGATCGTCAGCATCGCCGGGACCAACAACGGTCGCATCCCGCAGGGTGACCGGGCCTGGTTCGTCGACCCGGAGGCAGCGGGGGGCGGCGCCCTGACCGATCACCTGGTGCACGTGCTGGACCTGCTGGACGCGCTGTGGCCGGACAGTCGGGTGACCAGCGTGTACGCGGTCGCCAACCGACTGCTGCATCCCGACGCCGCGGTGGAGACCGGGGGGATGGCGGCGCTGCGGCTGGAGCTGGTGTCCGCTACAGGATCACGGCAGGTGCCGGTGGTGATCGACGCGAGCTGGTCGCGGCCCGACGGCTATGCCACCTGGGGCGGCTTGACCCTGCGACTGATCGGGACCGGCGGGATCACCGACCTGGACCCGTTCGCGCTGCGGGTCGGCGGCCATCTGGAGTCGTCCCGGAACGCGGCCTGGATACCGTACGGCCCCGATCTCGACGCGTTGCTGCTGGCCTCGTTCCTGGACGTGGTCGCCGGATCCGCGACGGCCAGTCCGGACGGCGCGTCCGGCACCCGCGGACTGGCGGTCGTGCTGGCGGCGTACGCCTCGGTGGCTTCTGGTCAGCCGGAGATTCCGCGCGCCTGATCGGGGCGTATCGACGGACTCTGTCTCGGTCAGGGAGGCTCAGACTGGATCCGGCGGACCGCCGGCCAACGCGGACGAGCCAATGGCAGTGGGCCTACGGATCCACCAGAATTCGGTCGGCGAACTCGGCGATCGCGTCGAACACCGGCACCTGATCCAGCGCCGAACCCCGCCAGTCGTCCCGTCGCTGCAGACCGTGATCGGCATCAGCGAGCTCGACGATGCTGACTCCCGCACCGAGAGTCTCTGGCCGAACCCACGACGGATCGGCCGTGCCGCCGACCAGCAGCGTCGGCGACCGAACCTCCCTCACGGCCGCTAGCACCGACGCGTCGCCCAACAGCGGGGTCAACCACACGCCGGGCAGCCCCTCGGCCACTGCCCATGGCAGAGCCAGAGTGCCCAGAGATTTCGCCACGACCAGCACCGGCAGACCAGAGGCAGCGCGTTCTAGCGCGGAGGCCGCGACTGCTGTCACATGGTCGGCGGGATCACGTGTCAATGCTTCTTCATCCCACGACGCCGTGACCACCGACCAGCCGTGCTGGGTCAAGGCCATCGAGGTCCAGTGCAGCAGCGGCGTTCCGGCGCCGAACATGCGACCAGGCAGCACGATCGCCGTACCCACAGCTGTGGCGGGCTGCGCGAACCACTCCGCCATCACCCGCCTAGAGGATCACACCATCGGCCTCGGGCGGGGATCCTCGGTCAACCTAGGACCCGAGAACCTCGCGCAACCGGGTGGCGAACGCTTCCGGCTGACCGGTCGTGCCGTACTCACCGCCGGCGAAGCCGATGTGATCGCCGGGGAAGACGGCCAGCTCACCGCCGCCCTGGGCCGCGATGGCGCGAGGAGCCCGCGCCGCGAGTGTCTCCCCGGATTCCTCACCGACAGCGAGGACGACGCGACAGGTGGTCGCGCGAAGCGCGTCCCGATCGGGTGCCCAGACCGGGATCGTGATCATGTTGTTCATCAGCGGGTCGTTGCGGGTGCCGTCGTCCACCGTGGGCATCCCGAACGCCGCGGGATCCGGGTCCGGACGGTCGGCGTAGTCGGGCCCGAGCTCACCCTGCTCGCTGACCAGTGCGATGAACTTCGCCATCCCGAGCCCGAACCCCGAGGCCTGGTAGCTGTCGAACACGGCATGGCAGGCGGCGCGGACGTACTCGGCATCGGGCAGCGATCCGCCGGCCGGTGGCTCGTGCGCCACCAGCACCCGCAGATCCTCGGGATGCGCGATGGCGAGCGCCAGACCGTTGATCGCGCCACCGGAGCTCCCGAACAGGTCCACCGGGCCGCCGATCTCGGCGATGATCGCGTGCAGGTCGGCGGCGTGGTCCTCGGGGGTGGGCGTGACGCTCTCGTCGTGGCGCTTGCTGCGACCGACGTTGCGTGGGTCGTACGTGATCACGGGGCGGTCCGCCATGTGCCCGGCGAGGGTGACGAATCCAGCGGCCGCCATCGGGGTGCCGATCAGGAAGAGCGGGGGGCGCTCAGCGGTCACCGACGAGAGGTCGCCGTGGACGTCGTAGGTCAGCTCGGCCCCGGGCACGGACAGGGCCCGGGTGTTGACGGTGCTGGCGGTGCTGGCGGTGCTGGCGGTGGTCGGTGCACTCTCGGTCATGGTCGACTCCTCCGGATCTGCGTCTCGGGACAAGACGTTCACTGGACTCGACTCGGAAAGTCGGTCGAACTGATCGGTCGCGCAGAAGACGAACACCTCGAGGCTCGTCGTCGGTTGTCCCACAGCAGTACGGACCTGTACCGCCGGCACTGTCGAGCGGGCAGCGCCGACACCCGCTCGATGGGCCGCCAACGCCTGGCGCGGGTGGGCGACAGCCGAGGAGGCTGCTCGAGTCGCCTCAGCGACGCTGACCTGACGCCGAGCTGCGGTCACTCAGAGCCACGTGATCGACGGCATCAGGCCGCGCTTGCACCCCCGCTGCCGGCCCGGTGTCGACGCTCCGGTCATCGGGGCCGCCGGGTGTGGTGACCGTCGGTCGGCGGGCGTTGGCGAGCACCAGTGCAGCGACACCGATGGCGATCACGATCGGCGACCCGACTTCCAGTGCCTCGAGCAACCCGGCACCGGTGGCGAGGGCACCTATCCCGAGTGCGGCCAGGGCCTGCAGCAGGTACCCGACGACGTAGGCCGACGACATCACGGCGGCGCGCTGCCGGGAGGGGGCGCTCCTGGTCACCAGCCCGAGCCCGCCGGCGAACAGCAGGCTGTAGCCGGCGCCGCCGATCACGGACGAGCCCAGGAAGAGCACGATCGAGTGGGCGAGCCCGGCCCACACCAGAAGTCCGAGACCCGCCGCCGCCACCGTCGGGCCGATGGTGACAGCCAGCCGTGGACTGAGCTTTCGGGCGAGGACGGCGACGACGCCGATGGCGGCTGCGGACACCGAGATGACGGCACCGCCGACGAACGCGTCGTCGGAGCCGACAAGGTCACGCGCCACCTGGGCGCCAAGGGCCAGATAGATCGCACCCATCGCGTAGGCGCCACCGATGGCGAGTGCTCCCGACCAGAACACCGTCCCCGCTCCGGCGGGCAGGCTCGGCCGGCGTGGACGCCAGCGCTCGCCGGTCGTCACCGGCCGCGGGAGGAACCACACCAGAGTCGCCGCGACGAGGGTGATGACCAACAGCACCCAGAAGGTCAGGTGCAACGGCGCGGGTGCGTGCTCCACCAGTGCTCCGCCGACCAGCGTCGCCAGCACCAGGCCGGTGGCCGTCGCCGCGGTCGTCGTCGTGGTCGCCCGCCGCTCGGCTCCCGGCGGACTGAAGTCGACCAGTGCGGCGCTGGCCGGACCGAGCGACAGGCCGACTCCTACTCCCATCAGGGCCCGACCCACCAGCACCCAGCCGAGGTCTGGGGCAAGACCGAAGGCGACCGACCCGGCCGCCAGCGCGCCGAGCCCGGCCAGCATCGCGGCCCGGCGACCCACGTAGTCGGAGAGGTTTCCGAACAGCACCAGGACGGGGATCAGGGTGAGGGGGTAGATGGCGAAGATCAGAGTCGTCACGGCGGGGGTCAGATCCCACGCCCGGGCGTACAGCGGGTAGACCACGGTAGGAGCACCACTTGCCCACAGGGCCAGGCCCGCGACAAGTGCTGCAGTCCAGAATCCGGCACGCGTTCCGAGCTGGGTCATGTGGATGACTTCCGGTGAGATGAGGATGACGAGCCGAAGCTGGCTTTGAAATGGCAACTTAGCACGCTGGATAGGAACCGCCAACTCAGACTGGTACGATGTCCGCCATGGCTCGCGCACTCAGCACCCAGGGGGACACGCGCTGCTCGATCGCCCGCAGCCTGGAGGTCCTCGGCCAGAAGTGGACCCTGCTGATCGTCCGTGAGGCGATGTGGGGTCGGACGCGGTACGCGGAGTTCCGCTCGCGACTGGGCATCGCGCCGGACGTGCTGTCCGACCGGCTGAACACGCTGGTGGAACACGGGATCTTGCAGCGGCGCGCGTATCGCGAGGACGGCGAACGGGAGCGGGAGGAGTACGTCCTGACACCAGCCGGCCGCGACCTGCTCCCGGTGCTGACTGCCCTCCGCGCCTGGGGTGACGACCACCGGCCCACCGGCTACGGACCGGCTGCGATGGCCGTCGAGGCGGCTACCGGCCGACCACTCCGGATGGCTTACCTGGGTGAGGACGGGGCCGAGGTTCCGCTGTCCGAGGTCGCGGTCGCCCCCGGACCGGGCGCCGCAGATACCTCGGACTGACGATGGAAAGGCCGCGATCTCACGACCAGCCACACACGAGTGTTGTCGACGCCTGCATCGGTCAGGATCGGATCGTGGTGTAGCAGATCATCGAATTCCGATGCCTGTCACGGTTCTACGCGCCGCTCACCCGGACCGTCAGGTGCGCTGACCGGGTGCTCTCGGGGTGGATCCGCAACAACGTCGAGGAGATCCGACGGGCGTCGTGCAGACCATGGGCCGGCCAGCTGGTGCAGGGCGTGAAGGCCAGGTAGCGGCCTGCGCCGAACCAGGGGAACCCTTTGCTGGCGCCCGTCTCCAGCGCGTACCAGACGTGCGGCCAGACGAACTCCTCCCAGCTCAGCTCGAGCCCGAGGTCCTGGCTGGGACGGCGCACCCGGATCGACGCGTCGGTGAAGTCGGACAGGTAGGCCAGCCGGGTCTCCGGGCTGCCCTCCCGGCCGACGCCGCGCAGGTTCACCAGACCCTGCTGCCCGTACGCGCGAGGCCAGGGCAGCAGATCGTCGTACGAGCTGGACCCGATGCGGGGATCGGAACGCACGGTCGTCGAGCCGGCCTGGACGACGGTGTCCGGGCCGATCAGGGCGCCACCGAAGGCGATCTGCTGGCCCCACATCACATCGAGGTGCTCACCGCCGACGTTGGTCACGGTGTCGGTGATCGTCAGCTCGTCATCACCCAGGGCGACGGACCGGACGATTCGGAAGGGGGAACGGATCAGTCGACCGGTGAGAACGAGCTTCGTCCCGTCGACGTGCCAGTCCAGCCAGGTCAGCCGGGCCTCGCCGTCGAAGCCCCACTCAGCGCCGTGGGCACTGGCGCTGTCGCCGCCGTTCGGGAAGATCGAGTGCCAGCCACCGGGATAGGTGTCGTACATCGAGACCTCGGACGAGCCCGGCAGATCGACGGACCCGCGATGCCGCAGACCCCACGGGGTCTGCCACAGCAGCTCCAGGTCGTCGCGGCGACGACGCAGTGAGATCACCGTGCCGCCCAGGGCCGGCACCAGGTCGGCGACCAGGGTGTCGGAGGTCAGTCGCAGGACCTCCCAGCCACGGACGACGAGCTCTTCGGGGTCAGGCACCCGGAAAGGATAGAGCCGTGCGACCAGGTCAGCGGGCAGGACGGGATCAGTCCGGCACTCGAAGGGCGGTGACGGTGCGGGAGCTCTCGTCGGTCATCAGCAGCGTGACCCCACCACGCGGGATGTCGAACGCCACTGTGCCCGTGACCTCCTGGCCGGCGGACAGGGTGCCCAGCGGCAGCGCGGTCGAGGAGTCGGCCACCATCTCCGGGCCGAACAGGGTCCCGGACCGGTCGAACGCCTGGAAGGAGTCAGGGCCGTAGCGCAGGACGCCGCTCGCGCAGCTGATCCGGATGGCCACGGTGAGCAACGAACCCGGCTCATCGGTGTCGCTGCCGTCGGAGTCCCACCCGTGGTCGGTGATCTCCAGCACGCCGCTGCCGGCGCTGGTGGTGAACTCGATCCGGCCGTCGCCGAGATCCGTCGGGCTCGCCGCGACGCTCGGGACGGGACGTGGAGTCGCCTGCCGCACGTCCTCGCGGGCGGCGACGACGCTGGCGACCGTGACGACCACCGCCACCACGGCGACGGCCAGCACCGTGAGCAGCGTCGGCAGCCTGCTCGTCGGTGGCTTCGGCGGTCGTGGGGGACCCGAGGTCGGCACCGGGCCGCCGGCCCGGACCGGGCCGCGTCCACCGGCATCTCCGGTCAGCGGTGGCCCGTGGAACCCGGGACCGCTGGGTCGGCCCATGCCGGGGCCGGTCGGCTCACTCACCCCGCCACGCTACTCCGCGACGGTGCTGTCCACAGGCGGCGTGCGTCCCGGAGCGCTGTCCACAGATCGTCGGCGACCCCGGTCGATTCCGGTCGGCGTCCTTTGTGTCTGGGTATGACACGACGCACAGCGGCTTCCGCAGCGGCCCCCGCTCCGACCGCCCCCGGTCCATCCGTCCTGCGAGTCCGAGAGCCGGGTGACATTCTCGCCGTGGTCCCGTACCTGCTGGGCTTCCACCCGACCGAGTCCCTGGTGGCAGCGTTCGTCCGACAGCGCCAGGTGGTGGTGACCGCCCGCATCGATCTCGCGGCGACCGCCGACGTCGAGGCCCTCGTCGACCAGCTCGAGCACGTCGGCCGGCAGGTCGGCAGCCGGTCCGTGGTGCTGATCGGCTACAGCGCGGACGGCGGTGTCCGGAGCCTGATGCGGGACCTGGCCGACCTCATTCCGCTGGACCTGGTCGACGTGCTCGCGGTGTCGGGTGAGCGCTGGTGGTCCGTCTGCTGCGATGCCGGCCAGCGGCCTTCACCAGGTCGAGAGGCCTGCTGCCCGCCGGAGGGGCGGCCGTACGACATCGCCTCGCACCCGCTCGCTGCTGCCGCGGTGCTGGCCGGCATCTCCGCGACCGGCACCCGGCAGGAGATCGCGGATCTGGCGGCCGGACCGCCGGTGGCCGACCAGGAACGGCTGTCCGGGCTCACCGAGGAGACGACTCGGCGGTTGGCCGGGGTGGGCGGTCGACGCCGGCGGCAGCGGATGAGGCGGCTGGTCGCTCGGACACTTCGATCCGGCGGCCCGACCGAGGCCGAGGCGATCGAGATCGCGGTGCTGGCCCAGGACGTGGCGGTCCGCGACACGGCCTGGATGCTGATGTCGCGCGAGCGGGCCGCCGACCACGTCGCCCTGTGGCGCCGGGTCGTCTCGGTGGCCGTCTGGCCGTGCGAGGCGGCGCCGCTCGGCATGCTCGCGATGTCCGGCTGGCTCAGCGGCAACGGCGCGCTGCTGAACTGCTGCATCGAGCGGCTCGAACGGGTGGCCCCCGACTACTCGTTGCTGCAGCTGTGTCGAGAGATCAGTGACCAAGCCGTCCCGCCCAGCCACTACGACACCATCGCCGAGGAGATGCGGGCCGCGCTGGGCTGAGGGACTAGCTGCCGTGCCCAGTGAGTCGCCGGCCGCGACAGCGACTGTTCGAGTCCAGAGCGGCTCCGTTAGGTTGGCACCCATGACAACGCGGTTCGTGGTGTGCGGTGAGACGCTGATCGACCTCATTCAGGCGGACGAGCAGCCTGAGGGGTTCCTCAGCTCGTCCTGGTCGGCGATGTCGGCGGGCGGGCCGATGAACAGCGCCGTGGCGCTGGGTGATCTCGGCGCCGACGTGCATTTCCTCGGACGGCTGTCCCGGGACGCCTTCGGTGCCCAGCTCCGCGGTCACATCGATAGTGCGGGCGTGGCGCTCGACCTGGCCACCGAGTCCTCGCAGGCCACCTCGCTCGCCGTGGTCAGCCTGGACGACGAGGGCAAGGCGAGCTACACCTTCCATTTCTCCGACACCGCCAACTTCGGCTGGGAGGACGCGGACCTGCCGACGCTGGTCCAGGGCGACTGGCTGCACATCGCCTCCCTGGCCTGCGTGGTCAGCCCCGGCAGCGACGTCCTGCTGGACTGGGTCCACGGCCTGAAAGCGGGCATCTCCTACGACATCAACGTCCGTCCCACCGTGATCACCGACCCGGAGGAGTACTGGGCGAAGGTCCGGCCGTGGCTGCGGGTCGTCGGGCAGCACAAGGGCATTCTCAAGGCCAGCGACGAGGACGTGGAGTTCCTGGCCCAGGTGGACTCGCCCGGTGGTGATCCGGTCGACGTGCTGGCCGACTGGGTCTCTCAGTACGGCATCGGACTCGGGGTGGTCACGCTGGGACCGGGCGGCGCGGTCGCGGTCGATCCGGAGGGCACCAGAACTGCTGTGCAGGGCTTCCCGACCACCGTGGTCGACACCGTCGGTGCCGGCGACACGTTCATGGCCGGCTTCCTCGACGGCTACGTGGGACACCAGATCGGACTGGAGGCCTCGCTCGCTCGTGGCGCAGCCGCCGCGTCGATCGTGTGCTCCCGCCGGGGCGCACAGCCGCCGACGACGGCCGAGGTCGATGCCCTGATCGAGGCCAGTGCCGCCACCCGGGTCTGACGCCCCTCAGCCCTCCGCCGCAGGCTTCCGCTCGACCCCGGCCGCTGCGTCGGCGAGGGCGCGGACGGCCTCCGCCGTCCGCCCGGCTGAGGGCAGCGTGCCGTCCGACTCGGTGACGTAGAACGTGTCGATCGCCTGTCCTGCCAACGTGGCGATGTGCGCCGAGCGGATCGACAGGCGACGCTCGCGCAGGCAGCGGCCCAGGGCGAACAGCAGCCCACTGCGATCGCCCGTACGGACCTCGATGACGGCGGCGCTGGCGCTGGCCCCGGAGACCGCCTCCACGAACGGCGGCGCGAGATCACTCCGGTTGGCCCGTGACTCCCGCTTGCGCACCCGCTGCAGCATCGACGTGTCGCCGTCCTCCAGCCGGTCCAGCTCCTGCACCAGCAGAGCCGGGTCGGGCACGTCGGTGGGGCTCTGCTTGTCGACCCGCCAGGTGTTCACCGCGATGCCCTCCACGGTGTTCAGCACGGCGGAGCGGACCGACACCGAGTGAGACGCCAACAGTCCCGCGGTGTCGGAGAACAGCCCCAGCCGGTCGGTTGCGGCGATCATCAGCTGGATGCCACCCGGCTTCGACTCGACTCGCACCCGCGGTCGACCGTCCAGGCTGACCGAGCGGGCCAGTCCGAGATCGATGAGGTCGCCGCTCACCTGATCCGGGACGTCGCCGACCAGCAGTGAGTCGACGCTCTCGGCGAGGGCGTTCACCAGCTGGGCCCGCCACGGGGACCAGGCGGCCGGTCCGGCCGCCTTCGCGTCGGCCTCGGTCAGGAATCTCAGCATCTGCAGCGTCTCCAGCCGTCCGTCGACGGCGGCGACCAGCGCGTCGACCGTGGCCGGGTCGCCGTGATCGCGTCGGGTGGCGAGATCGGCCAGCGTCAGGTGCTCGCGGACCAGTCGCTCGACCAGCTCGACGTCGGACTCGGGCAGACCGATCGACTCCGCGACCTCGCGGGCGATCGGCGCACCGACCGCCGGGTGCGCGGCACCCGCGCCGGGCAGCTTGCCGATGTCGTGCAGCAGGCAGGCGAGCAGCAGCAGGTCGGGGCGATCGACCTGGGTGAGGTGACGCTGGACCTCGGCCACGCACTGCACCGAGTGGCGGTCGACGGTGTGCCGGTGCACGGGGTTGTGCTGCGGTTGCGCGCTGATGCCCTGCCACGCCGGGAACCAGCGCACGATGCAGCCGGCCAGGTCGAGGGACTCCCAGACCGGGAGCAGGGCCGAGCCGCCGGACAGCAGCTCGAACAGCGGCACCCGAGCCTCGTCCGGCCAGGGGGTCGGGATGGGCGGGGCGTGTTCGCCGAGGTTGTCGGCGGTGATGGGGGACAGCACCAGACCACGCTGCGCGGCGAGCGCTCCGGCCCGCAGATCCAGCAGCGGCGTGCTGGGACTGGTCAGTCGATCGAGACCGACCTCACCCTGGTGGACGATCAGCCCGTGCGGCGCCTGGGTGTACTCCGCCCGCCGCTCGCGCCGGACGAAGGACAGCTTGCGGCGGACCGGGAGCACCTGCCGCGCGGCACGGCTGGTCAGGTCGACTGCGTGTCCGATCCGACGAGCCGCCATGCTGACCGCCCGACGGAGGTCGTCCGCGTCGGTGTACTCGAGACGGGTGGCGACGTCGTCCACCTCGGTGGCCAGCAGCCGGTCCATCGTCCGGCCGGAGCTGAGGTGCAGGGCGTCGCGCACGTCGAGCAGCTGCTCGTACGGGTCCTTGACGCCGGAGTGCGGGCGGTCGGTCAGCCAGGTGGCGGCCAGCGCGCGAAGCATGATCATGTCGCGGAAGCCGCCCCGGGCCTCCTTCAGATCAGGCTCCAGCAGGTAGGCGGCGTCGCCGAACGACTCGTGCCGCTCCTCCAAGGCTGCGAGCAGCTCGGGCAGCCGCTTGCGGGCGTTGGCCCGCCAGGCGGTCAACAGCGTCGTCCGCGCTCCCCGGACGAGCTCGCTGTCCCCGGCCAGCACCCGCAGGTCGAGCAGCCCGACCCCTGCGCTCAGCTCGCGGCCGGCCACGTCGGCGCACTCGGCCGGGGTGCGCACCGAGTGGTCCAGGCGCACGGAGCTGTCCCACAGGGGGTACCAGAGGGCCTCGGCCAGGGCGTCGATCCGGGGCCGGTCCCGGCCGTCGTGCAGCAGGACGAGGTCGATGTCGGAGCGCGGGCCGAGCTCGCGCCGAGCCAGGCTGCCCACCGCGGCCAGGGCGACCCCGGAGTCGGGCCCTCCGACGGAGGCGTACAGGTCGACCAGGGCCGCCTCGATGCGCTCGGTCATCAAACGCCGACGATCCGGCCCAGACGTGGAAGACCACGTGGACCGGATCGCGACGTTGAGGCGCTCAGAGGTCAGGTCACGCTTCAGAGCGCGTCCAGCCCGCGCTCTCCCGTACGCACGCGGACGATGTCGTCCACGGGTACAGACCAGACCTTGCCGTCACCGATGCGGCCGGTCCGTGCGCTCTTGACCAGGACGTCGATGATGTCTTTGGCATCCTCGTCGTCCACGAGCACCTCAAGCCTCACCTTGGGGACCAGGTCCACGGTGTACTCAGCACCCCGGTAGACCTCGGTGTGGCCCCGCTGACGGCCGAAGCCCTGAGCTTCGCTGACCGTCATCCCCTCGACCCCGAAGGACTCGAGGGCCGTCTTCACTTCGTCGAGCATGTGGGGCTTGATGATCGCAGTCACGAGCTTCATGCCGTCACCTCCTGGTCGTTGTTGGCGGCTTCATCCTCGTCGGCCCGGTGCGAGCTGCCGAACGTGGCCCCACGGCCGATGGAGCCGAGCGGGTTCAGGTCGTAGCCGGTCTCCGCGTGCTCGACGCTGTCGATGCCCTCGAGCTCTTCCTCGCGGCTGACGCGGAAGCCGATGGTCTTCTCCAGCAGCAGTCCGATCAAGAGGGTGAGCACGAAGGAGACGATCAGCACGGAGAACGCACCCACCGCCTGACGCCACAGCTGGTCGACGCCGCCACCGTAGAACAGACCGGTGCGCTCGTAGGAGACCGCGGCCGGCGACCCGGGAGCCAGCAGCAGGCCCACGGCCAGGGTGCCCCAGAGGCCACCCACGAGGTGCACGCCGACCACATCGAGGGAGTCGTCGTATCCGAACTTGTACTTCAGGCCCACGGCCAGGGCGCAGAACACACCGGCGAGAGCGCCCAGGATGATCGCGCCGACCGGGCTCACCGAGGAGCAGGCCGGGGTGATCGCGACCAGTCCGGAGACGACGCCGGACGCCGCACCCAGGGAGGTGGCGTGACCGTCACGGATCCGCTCCGTGAGCAACCAGCCGAGGCTGGCGGCGCCGGTGGCGACCATGGTGTTCACCCAGACGACCGACGCCGTGTTACCGGCGGAGAGCGCCGAGCCGGCGTTGAAACCGAACCAGCCGAACCACAGCAGACCCGCGCCCAGCATCACCAGGGTCAGGTTGTGGGGGCGCATCGGGTCCTTCTTCCACCCGATCCGCTTGCCGAGCACCAGCGCGAGGGCCAGGCCCGCGACACCGGCGTTGATGTGCACCGCGGTGCCACCGGCGAAGTCGATCGCGCCGAGCTGGTTGGCGATCCAGCCGCCGGTGTGGGTGATCACGCCGTCGTCACCGGTCAGGGTGAAGTCGAACACCCAGTGGGCGATCGGGAAGTAGACGACGGTCGCCCAGATGGCGGAGAAGATCATCCAGGTGCCGAACTTCGCGCGGTCGGCGATGGCACCGGAGATCAGAGCGACGGTGATGATGGCGAACACGGCCTGGAAGGCGACGAAGGCCATGACCGGGTAGGTGGCCGACGGGTCATCGGCCATCAGGCCCTTGAGACCCAGGTACTCGAAGGGGTTGCCGAGCAAGCCGGCGCCGACGTCGTTGCCGAACGCCATCGAGTAGCCGTACAGCACCCAGAGGATGGAGATGAGGGCCAGTGCGCCGAAGCTCATCATCATCATGTTGAGGACGCTCTTGGCGCGAACCATGCCGCCGTAGAAGAGCGCGAGGCCTGGTGTCATCAAGAGCACCAGGGCCGCCGATGTCAGGATCCAGGCGGTGTCGCCCGAATTCAGTTCGAGTGGAGTCATGCTTCTTCTTTCGGTGAAGGAGACTGGACTGGTGGTGGAAACCCCGGCACGGCTGGATCCGGTGGACGCGCGAGGTTAGAGAGCACTCTGCTTGATGCGTGTTGCGCCAAAGACGCTGCAGGTTACGAGCCGGTGACAGATGTTGCCGTCGTGTGACAGCCGAGTTTCAACGGTGGGCGTGCTAGTGAGAGGTAGCTGTCCTCGACCCGTACGGTGACGCACCTCACCCGGTGGATAGTGTCGGCCCGTGACTTGGTTGGTGACCGGCGGCGCCGGCTACATCGGCTCGCACGTGGTGCGGGCGTTCCGGAACGAGGGCATCGGCTGCGTGGTGCTGGACGATCTGTCCAGCGGCCATCGCGGGTTCGTGCCGGAGGACGTGCCGTTGGTGGTCGGCTCCCTGGTGGACCGGGCCGCGATCGACGAGGCCATCGACGGGCGTGACGTCACTGGTGTCGTGCACCTCGCCGGCTTCAAGTACGCGGGTGTCTCGGTCAGCCGCCCGTTGCACACCTACACCCAGAACGTCACCGGCACGGTCGTCCTGCTGGAGGGGATGGCCGCCCACGGCGTCGAGCGGATCGTCTTCTCCTCCAGTGCAGCGGTCTACGGCACCCCTGACACCGACCTGGTCACCGAGGAGAGCCCGACGCGGCCGGAGTCGCCGTACGGGGAGTCGAAGCTGATCGGGGAGTGGCTGCTGCGCGATCAGGCCAAGGCCACTGCGTTCGCACACACGTCGCTGCGCTACTTCAACGTGGTCGGCTCGGGCACCCCGGAGCTTCGCGACACCAGCCCGCACAACCTGTTCCCGATCATCTTCGAGCAGCTGGTCGCGGGGAAGATCCCGTACATCAACGGTGACGACTACCCGACCGCGGACGGCACCTGCATCCGCGACTACGTGCACGTGGCCGATCTCGCCGCCTCGCACGTGGCGGCGGCCAAGGTGCTGGACGCCGGGGGCGCGCTGGAGCCGGTCTACAACCTGGGCAGCGGGGACGGGCTGTCGGTCCGCCAGATCATGGAGGCGGCCGCCCGGGTGACCGGCATCGACTTCACCGCCGACGTCAAACCGCGGCGTCCCGGCGACCCGGCGATCATCGTGGCCGAGGGCCGGCTGGCGGCCCGCGACATCGACTGGCAGATGCGGCACACGGTCGACGACATGGTCCGCTCGGCCTGGGAGGCCCGCGAAGCCGCTCTGTGACGGTCTCGCTGTATTGTCGTTGACTTATATAAGTTACTTTGCATAGAGTGACCGGCATGGAGATCACGACTGACCCCGTCACCCTCGTCCGCGCCACCGATCGCCGCGTGGTGCCCACCGAGGTGAACGGTCTGCCGGCGCGGGTCGTCACGGCTGGGCGGACGTATCAGGCCGAGATCGCCGACGTCTGGGACGCCCTGACCTCGGCCCGGCGGCTGCCTCGCTGGTTCGCCCCGGTCAGCGGCGATCTCGAGCTCGGCGGGCGCTATCAGGTGGAGGGGAACGCCGGCGGCGAGATCCAGACCTGCGAGCCGCCGCGGCTCTTCGCGGTGACCTGGGAGTTCATGGGCGCCACCAGCTGGCTCGCGGTCGAGCTGACCGAGGTTCCCGAGGGCACCCGGCTCGAGCTGAGCCACACCCAGCACACCGACAACGACTTCTGGACCCAGTTCGGGCCCGGGGCGACCGGGGTCGGCTGGGATCTGACCCTGCTCGGGCTCGGGCACCACCTCGGCGGAGCGCCGGACGTGGATCCGGCCGAGGCGGAGGCCTGGTCGTTGTCGGAGGACGGTCGCGCCTTCTCCACCGGGTGCGCCGATGGCTGGGCGCAGGCCGACATCGACGCCGGTGCCGACCCCGAGACCGCTCGCGCCGCCGGTGCGGCCACGGGTGCCTTCTACCGGGGCGAGTCGGCCTGAGCATGCACGCGCTGGACGTGCTGGGCGAGCCCGTACGGCGCCGGATCCTGGAGCTGCTCGGGGCGGGGGAGATGCCGGCCGGCGGGGTGGCGACCGCGCTGACCGACGAGTTGGGTCTGTCCCAGCCGGCCACCTCGCAGCACCTGAAGGTGCTGCGGGAGAGCGGTCTGGTCACCGTCCGTGCGGTCGGCACCTCTCGCCTGTACCGGATCGACCGGGGGCGGCTGGCCGAGGCGTCCGTCTGGTTCGACCAGTTCCAGGACCCGTGGCAGCAGCCGCTGGACGCGCTGGAGACCGAGCTGGCGCGCGGTCGACGCGAGCGTCGGGAGCCGGCCGACGCGCGGGGGGAACGCCCAGCGGGTCAGGTCGGCTGAGACGGGCGTCGACGCAGAATCGAGCTGCCATCGAAACGACCGAGCGTGGCGCGCGCTCGAGTGGCGTGACGAGAGGGTGATTCTGCCGCTCGGCCACTCGCGTACCGAGATCGACCGACGTCGGCTACCGCAGCCGCTCCCGCAGCCGCTCGCGCAGCACCGGCCAGGTGCCGGCGAACCCGGGATGCAGGTCCAGCGCGGTGACCTGCGACGCCGGCACCCACCGCAGCTCGGCGGACTCCTCCTGCGGTACGAGGACCACGGGCTCGACCAGGGCGGCGAGCACCGTGATGTAGGACCAGCTGCCATGGTCGTCGACCAGCTCGCCGCCCACCCGCACTGAGGCGCCGCGGATGCCCGTTTCTTCGCCGGCTTCGCGCAACGCCCCTTCGGCCGGTGACTCGTGGGAGTCTCGGGCGCCACCGGGGATGCCCCAGGTGTTGCCGCTCGCCGTCCAGGCGGCCCGGTGCTGCAGCAGGATCCACGGCTCGTCGTCTGGCCGGTGGTCGGAGATCAGCAGCCCCGCGGCCCCGTAGCGCCCCCAGTGCCGGTGCCCGAGGTCGCATCGGACCCAGCCGTTGCCGTCATGCTCCACGGCTCGAGTCTGCCCCCATCGGCCAGCGGGCCACGCGGACGTCACGGACTTCGAGATCCAGCACTTCCTCCAGTGCGGCGACCGCGCGCTCGAAGGTGACCTCCGGCAGCGGCGAGTGCGGCGGCAGCATCGTCACCTCCAGCCGGACCCGCCGCCCCGTACCGACCGTCTTCCACCGCGCCACGATCCGGCCGTCGCTCAGCACCATCGGGGCGCAGACCGCGTTCTTGGCGTTCCACACCAGGGCGAGCTGCTCGGGCTCGACGAAACGCAGCCGACCCGGTCCGGCGTACCCCAGCAGCAACCCGTCGAACTCGGCCAGCAGGTGGGTCCCGGAGGTTGTCTCCGGCAGCTCGGTCGTGGTCGACAGCTCGTCGTCCAGGTCCAGCATCTGCTGTCCCGCCGGGCCCTCGCCGGTGAGCACCTGAGCACCCAGCGTGGCCAGGGCGCGGCGCAGCGGGGTCTTGCGGATGCCCAGATAGAAGCAGGTGTCGTCGGCGGTGACGGGACCGTACGCCCGCAGGTGCCGTTCCACCATGGCCAGCACGGCCTCATCGAACGTGGAGTCCCGGAGCTCGGGCAGCGCGGCCCCGGCCGAGCGGCGCAGCACGTCGGTGCGCTTGTGCCAGGCCGTGTCCGGAGGTCGTCGCAGCAGACCGGCCTGGCCCCAGAGCAGGATCCGCACCTGATCGGCGCGTTCGGCGAGCTCGGGCGCGCCGGCGGCCATCAGGCTGCGGGCGTGGTCCAGCAGGTCGTCCCAGGACCGCCACTCCGTGGCCTGGTCCTCGATCGCGGCGAGCAGATCTCGTACCTCGTCGGGAGACACCTTGGTCTGGGTGGCGAGGAACTCGACCCGACCCTCGCGGGCGATCCGCTGCGACCAGCCGAACTGCTCCCGCCCGCTGGTGAAGACGGTGCCCCGCAAGGTGCTGGCCTTGACCAGCCGGTGGCTCTCGAACAGGGCCACCAGATCGGCGTACGCGCTGCCGGGAAGTCGTGAGGCGATGGTCGCAAAGGGGGCCCTGGGCACCTGGGACTGGATCGGCGCGATCCGGTCGACCAGGTCGAGCACCGCCGCCGGGGTGGGTCTCTCGGATGCCTCGAGCGGCACCGGGAACTGGCGCCGCAGGGTGGACAACCGCAGATCGTCCTCGCTCCAGCGTCGCATGGCCGGCACCCTATGCTCCGGTCATGACACGAGTACTCGACACGTTCGCCCTGACCGGCAAGAAGGCCCTGGTGACGGGGGGTAACCGCGGGATCGGGTACGCCCTGACCCAGGGGCTGGCCGAGGCCGGTGCGTCGGTGGCCTTCGCGTCACGCAACACGGCAGCCAACGCCGAGGCCCAGCAGCGGCTGGCCGGCCAGGGTCTGACCACCGTGGCCCTGGCCGGCGACATCACGACCTCGGCCGACACCGTGGTGCAGCACGCGGTGGAGGCCCTCGGTGGCCTCGACATCGTGGTCAACAACGCGGGCATCTGCTACCACCGGCCCGCCCTGGAGGTGCCCGACAGCGAGTGGGACGACGTCTTCGACCTGAACGTGAAGGCGCTCTGGCAGGTCTCCCGGGCCGCTGCCCGCCACTTCCAGACCTCTGGCGGCGGCGCAATCGTCAACATCGGCTCGATCTCGGCGATCATCGTCAACCGGCCGCAGTGGCAGCCGGCGTACAACGCCTCGAAGGCCGCCGTGCACCAGCTGACCAAGTCGCTGGCGGCGGAGTGGGCGCCGTACGACATCCGTGTGAACGCGCTGGCGCCCGGCTACGTCAAGACGGAGATGGCCCCGGTGGATCGGCCCGAGTTCAAGGCCCGCTGGCTCGACGACGCCCCGCAGCAGCGGTTCGCCCTGCCCGAGGAGCTGGCCCCGGCGGTGGTGTTCCTGGCCTCCGACGCGTCGCGGTTCATGACCGGCTCGGTGCTGGTGATGGACGGCGGGTACACCGTCTACTGACGGGACCCGCCATCGAGGCTGCTGGCTGGTCCCCGTGGACGGAGATCAGCCAGCACTCAGCGCCCGGCTCGAGCCGCGCGGACGGGGCGAGCCCTGCGCTAGGCTGGCTTCATGCATCGCCGAGTGCTCCTTACCTAGCCGCGCAGTCACAGGTCTGCGCGGCAGCCCCTCGTGCCGAAACCGGCGCAGGGGCTTTTTCATGCCCGGTGACCCCGGGGCAGGAGCACGACGTCCGAGGAGAGACATGACTGAGCAGAGCGCGCCGACCATCGACGAGTCGCGCCCGGATCCCATCGAGAACGAGCACCGCTACGATCCAGCCGCCGCGCAGCAGCGCTGGCAGGCGTACTGGGCGGAGAACCAGACCTTCGTGCCGGCCGACGACGACTCGGCCGAGCGGCGCTACGTGCTCGACATGTTCCCGTACCCCTCCGGCGACCTGCACATGGGCCACGCCGAAGCCTTCGTCATGGGCGACATCGTGGCCAGGCACCTGAAGCTGCAGGGCTACGACGTGCTGCACCCGATCGGCTGGGACTCCTTCGGACTACCCGCCGAGAACGCGGCGATCAAGAACGGCACCCACCCGGCGGAGTGGACGTACGCCAACATCGAGACCCAGGCGACCTCCTTCCAGCGGTACGGACTGGGCTTCGACTGGAGCCGGCGGCTGCACACCTCCGACCCCGAGTACTACCGCTGGACCCAGTGGCTGTTCCTGAAGTTCCGCGAGCGGGGGCTGGCCTACCGCAAGGCCTCCTACGTCAACTGGTGCCCGAACGACCAGACCGTGCTGGCCAACGAGCAGGTCGTCAACGGCGCCTGCGAGCGGTGCGGTGCGGTGGTCACCAAGCGTCAGCTGACCCAGTGGTACTTCAAGACGACCGAGTACGCACAGCGGCTGCTGGACGACATGGCCGAGCTGGAGGGCGGCTGGCCGGAGCGGGTGCTGGCCATGCAGCGCAACTGGATCGGCCGGTCCGAGGGCGCCTACGTGGACTTCGAGATCGACGGGTACGCCGAGCCGGTGACGGTGTTCACCACCCGCCCGGACACCTTGTACGGCGCGACCTTCTTCGTCGTCGCCCCCGAGGGCGAGCTGGCTGCCGCGATCGTCGCGGAAGGTCAACGCGACGAGTTCGAGGCCTACCTGGAGCAGGCCAAGCTGGCCACCGAGATCGAGCGCCAGGCCACCGACCGCCCCAAGACGGGGGTGTTCCTTGGCGTGCACGCGACCAACCCGGTCAACAACTCCTCGGTCCCGGTCTACGCCGCCGACTACGTGCTGGCCGACTACGGAACGGGCGCGGTGATGGGCGTCCCCGCGCACGACCAGCGCGACCTGGACTTCGCCCGGACGTACGGGCTGCCGGTGATCGAGGTCATCTCCACCGGTCAACCGGATCCGGCGGAGTCCGGGATCGCCACCCCGGGAGACGGCACGTACGTGAACTCCGGCCCGCTGGACGGTCTGACCGACAAGGCGAACGGGGTCTCCACCATCATCGGACAGCTGGAGGAGGGCGGCGTCGGCAAGGGCGCGGTCACCTTCCGGCTGCGGGACTGGCTGCTGAGCCGGCAGCGCTACTGGGGCTGCCCCATCCCGATCATCCACTGTGCCGCGTGCGGCGAGGTCGCCGTGCCTGAGGACCAGCTGCCGGTGACCCTGCCCGAGCTGACGGGTGCCGCCCTGGCGCCCAAGGGCGTCTCGCCGCTGGCCAGCGCGACCGACTGGGTCAACGTCGACTGCCCCTCCTGCGGCGGCCCGGCCGTCCGGGACACCGACACCATGGACACCTTCGTCGACTCGTCCTGGTACTTCTTCCGCTACTGCTCGCCGGGTGACGTCGAGGGTCCGTTCGATCCCGACGACGTCCGCCGCTGGATGCCTGTCGCCCAGTACGTCGGCGGCGTCGAGCACGCGATCCTGCACCTGCTCTACATGCGGTTCTTCACCAAGGTGCTGCACGACATGGGGATGGTCGACTTCGACGAGCCGATGCGGCGCCTGCTGAACCAGGGGCAGGTGATCAACCAGGGCAAGTCGATGAGCAAGTCGCTGGGCAACGGGGTGGACCTGGGCGAGCAGATCGACGCGTACGGGGTCGACGCCGTCCGGCTGACCGTGGTCTTCGCCGGTCCGCCGGACGAGGACATCGACTGGGCCGACGTCTCGCCCGGCGGCTCGGCCAAGTTCCTGCAGCGGGCGTACCGGCTGGCCTTCGACGTCGCGAGTGCGGCCGGGACCGACCCGGCCACCGGCGACGCGGCACTGCGGCAGAGCACCCACAAGCTGCTGGCCGACATCGACGACTGCATCGCCGGTCAGCGGTTCAACGTGGTGGTCGCCCGGGTGATGGAGCTGGTGAACGCCGCCCGCAAGGTGATCGACTCCGGCGCCGGCCCGGCCGACCCGGCGGTCCGCGAGACCGCCGAGATCGTCACGGTGGTGCTGAGCCTGATCGCCCCGTACGTCGCGGAGGAGATGTGGGAGGCCCTGGGTCATCAGCCGTCGGTGGCGAAGGCGAGCTGGCCCATGGTGGACGCCTCGCTGCTGGTCACCGACGCCGTGACCTGCGTGGTGCAGGTGCAGGGCAAGGTCCGGGCTCGGCTGGAGGTGTCCCCGGACATCTCCGACGACGACCTGCGCGAGCTGGCTCTGGGCGAAGAGGGTGTCGTTCGCAGCCTGGCCGGCCGGGAGATCGCCAAGGTGATCATCCGGGCGCCCAAGCTGGTCAGCATCGTGCCGCGCTGATGAACCTGCCGGCCGACAGCCATGTCCACAGCGAGTTCTCCTGGGACACGGGCGGGCCGACCTCCTCCGCAGCCGGCACTATGGAGAGGACGTGTGATCGGGCGGTCCAGCTGGGCCTGCCCGCGGTCGTCTTCACCGAGCACCTCGACCTCACCGGCTGGCGGGCCGCACCGGAGGACTTCGCCGAGCACCAGCGAGCGCTGATCGACGGCGACGGTCTGATGCAGCCGCCTCTCTTGGCGGTCGATGCCTATCTGGAGAGCATCGAGCGCTGCCGGCACCGCTTCCCCGAACTGCGCATCCTGACCGGCGTCGAGTTCGGCCAACCGCATCTCGACCCCGAGGTCCCGGCTGCCGGGATCGACCTGACTGTCTTCGATCGCGTCAACGGGTCGCTGCACACGCTGCCGTTCCGCGGCCATCGCAGTGAGCCGGTCACCATGTTCCGGGAGTCGCCCGACCCGGCCGAGGTGATCTGGGCCTACCTGGCCGAGGTGCCCCGGATGGTCGACGGCGGGAACTTCGAGGTCTTCACCCACATCGACTACGCGGCGCGCTACTGGCCGACCGTGCAGCACGGGCCCTTCGATCCGCGACCCTTCGAGGACGGGTACCGGCAGGCCCTGCGAGCCATCGCCGACAGCGATCGACCGTTGGAGATGAACACGGGTCACGGACTGCGACGGTGGATCCCGCAGTGGTGGGTCGAGGAGGGCGGACGCGCCGTCACCTTCGGCAGCGACGATCACGGCACCGATGGACTGGCCGCCCACTTTCCCGAAGCGACCGCCCAGCTCGATCACCTCGGATTCGGCCCGGGCCGTCGGCCGGAGGATCCCTGGACCCGCTGATGCTCGCCCGAGGCTGACTCCCGACAGGTGGATCTCAGCGGCTGGGGGGAGCGGTGCCGGTGGTGCCGGCGATGACGGCGCGGACGCCGAGGTGATCGGTGCCCGGGACCTCGAACGTGGCGAACTCGGTGGCGGTCAGCCGGTCGTCGAGCAGGATGTGGTCGATGCCGATCAGTGGAGGAATGCGGTCATTCGCCGGGTAGGTCCGCACGTAGCCGGCGCCGGCCAGGTCGGCGGCGCTGCGCCAACCGTCGGCGTACAGATCCCGCATCGGGGCGTGGTCGTCGACCGCGTTGAAGTCGCCGGCGACCACCGTGGGTGTGTCGTCCTGACGAGCCAGCCAGTGACGGAGCTCGGTGTGCTCCGCCGTCCACAGGCCGGGACCGCAGAACGGGTTGCAGGGGTGGACCGCGACCACCCGCAACGGGCCGAGCTGGGGGGTGTCGACGACGGCAGACCACTGCTGGAAGGAGCTGCTCGGCAGCGCCTCGGAGGAGGTGATCGGGTAGCGGGAGAAGATGATCGACCCGCTGGTGGACTGAAGCGGCGCTCCGACCGCGTACGGGAACGCCTCCCGGAACTGCAGGGGGAGCGCGTTCACCCAGCCGGGAGGTGCCTCGACGAAGGTGACCACGTCGGCCGAGGCCGTCTGGTCGATGACGTCGGTCGTGCTGGCCGATCCGGCGCGGATGTTGAGACTGGCGATGGTGAGCGGGTCCGTGGTGACGGGGCGGCGGTCCGGGACGAAGTCCGGCACCCGCCACGCCGCCGTGGCCAGCACGCCGAGCAGACAGACGAGGGTCAGCAGCCAGAGACTGATCCGAGCAAAGGCACCGCTGCGGCGGGCCCGGACGGCGGCCGCGCCGATCAGCACCAGCGCCGGCACCCAGAACACCAACCCGTACGGGATGAACGACGCCAGCAGGGCGGGTCCGTCGTCGGCGGGTGGAACGACCCGCAGCACGGTGGCGACCAGGGCGGGCACGAGGGCGAGCAGCCCGAGGGTGACCAGCCAGCCCTGACCGGCCCGGACGTGTCGCCGGCCGTCCCAGGCCTCGTCGGGCTCGGGCATCAGGCGCGCCGCCGAGGAGCCGAGGGGTTGGTCCGCACCATCTTGATCTCGACCGGGTGCGGTGGGTACTCGCTGTCGGACCGCTCGTCGGTGTCACGCCACCCCCGCGTCCGGTAGAAGCCGCGGGCCTCCAGGTTCTGCTCCAGCACCCACAGGGCCAGCTCGCGCGATCCGCCGGCCATCAGCTCCTCGGTGGCGAACTGCAGCAGCAGCGAACCGTGGCCCTGGTTGGCGTACCGCGGCGAGACGGCGAGGTGGCGCAGCTGCCCACGACTGTCCCAGGCGACCAGGCCGACCGGCTTGTCGTACTCCTCCAGCACGCGCAGCTGCACCCGCCGGTCCCGGAGCAGCCGACGCCACCGGCGGCGTACGTCCTCGGTCGGGTACGGGTACGTCTTGGGGTCGAAGACGTGCTTCAGGTTCGCCTCGCTCGCCGACCGCTCCAGGCTGGTGAGCAGGTCGAGGTCGGACTGCCGGGCCCGGCGAATGCGGATACCGGTCTGCTCGTCCTCCAGCGGCGGGTCGAACTGGTCCTGGAGGTCCTCGATCTCGGCCACGATCCGATCGGCCCGGGTGCTCCGCCCCTTCTTCGTCGCCGTACGGGACTTCTGGACGCACCAGGCCTCGGTCCGGGTCTCCTCGGTGCCGAGGACCAGCCCGTTCTCACCGGGGGCGATGACCGTCAGGTCCTCCCACTCGATCCCGGTGCGGCGGCCGGGGTTGATCACCTGGACGCCCTCGGGTCCAGCGATCAGCCGCGGGTGCAGCCCGAACCGCCAGCCGTACACGACCGCGGCGGCGGCAAGGACGGCCAGGAAGACGGAGATCAGCGGGTCGCCGGCGCGGAGGTAGGCGAGCACGGCCAAGGTGGGGACCCCGAGACCAGCCACCACGACGAACACCCACACCGCGACGAGCGTTCCGGTGGAGACGCGCCAGACACGTCTGGTCCGGACGGTCATGCAGATGCTCCTTGGTGTCTGTACCGCCTAGGGGTGTCCGTTCCGCCTAGGGTGGCGCCATGCCCGGCGTCGCGGTGGTGACCGACTCTACGTCGTCACTGGCCCCCGCCGTGGCGGAACAGGCCGGTGTGGTCGTCGTTCCGCTGCAGGTCATCGTCGATGGTACGAGCCGCCCCGAGTCGTTTCGTCCGAGTGTCGGAACGTTGACCCCGGGGGCCGTCGCCGCGGCGCTGCGCGAGGGCCGCGCCGTGTCCACGTCGCGGCCCGCACCCGAGGCGTTCTCGAGCGCGTACGCGCTCGCCGCCGAGCGTGGCGCCTCGGCCATCGTCTCGGTCCATCTGAGTGGCGCCATCTCCAGCACCCGGGACGCGGCCGAGCTGGCAGCACGGACGGCTCAGGTTCCGGTGACGGTCGTGGACAGCCGCACGGTTGCCTCCGGCTGCGGTTTCGCCGCCCTGGCGGCCGCCGCCGCAGCGGCCGAGGGCGCCTCGCCCGAGGAGGTGGCGGAGATCGCTCGACGACGAGCCGCGGCGTCGGTGACCTACTTCTGCGTGGAGAGTCTGGAGTACCTCCGGCGCGGTGGGCGGATCGGCGCTGCGCAGGCTCTGCTGGGTTCGGCGCTCGCGGTGAAGCCGCTGCTGAGCGTGGTCGACGGTCAGATCACCCCGCACGAACGGGTCCGGACGATGTCGCGCGCGCTGGCCAGGCTGGAGGAGCTCGCGATCGAGGCGCTCCCGTCGGGAGAGTCAGGATTCGCAGCGGACGTCGCGGTGCTGCACCTGGACAACCGTTCGGCCGCCGACCGGTTGGCTCGCTCGCTGAGAGGCCACGAACCACGTGTCGGCTCGGTCAGCGTCTCGGAGGTGAGCGCGGTGCTCGGTGTGCACTGCGGCCCCGGCACGGTCGGTGTGGTGGTCTCGCCGCGAGTCTGAGCGGCTGTCCACAGGCCGACGGCCCCGCGAGCGTCGTCCACAGGACGGCGGCAGGGCCGTACGACGACGGGCGCACGTCCTTAGGTTCTCGGCATGTCTCGTCGAGATCGGATCGACCCGGAGACCGCGCGCCTGGTGGAGGAGCGGTTGCAGTGGCTGCTGCACGAGCACGGACCGGTGCCCGAGCGCCGGCCCGAGTCCCCACCGCGATCCCCCGTCTCGGACGCTGCGTCCGACCCGGTCGGGCGATCAGGCGCGGACCGCCGCCCGAGCGGAACCCGTCGTTCGAGTCCTCACTCGAGGGAAGACGCGGCGGCTACCGGCCGGCCAGAGGGGCCCGAGCGCACCCCGCGACCGGGTTCTGACGGGCGATTCCTGACCACCCTGACGGCGTTCCGGCGACCCCATCTGGTCGTCGTGGCCGTGGTCGTCGCGTTGGGCATCCTGGTGGCCGGCTGGGCGGTCCTCCG
Organism: uncultured Actinomycetota bacterium; assembly: GCA_963696135.1. Classification (GTDB taxonomy): domain Bacteria; phylum Actinomycetota; class Actinomycetes; order Propionibacteriales; family Propionibacteriaceae; genus Microlunatus. The sequence continues at coordinate 13,488 of CAVOJH010000019.1, read as the reverse complement.
AGCCCGCCCCGTGGCCGTGGCGGTCACCCCACCACCGGTCTCGTCATCGGCCCCCGTCGGAGTTCCGACCCAGGATCCGGTGGAGCCCGGGACGAGCGTCGGCGCGACTCCGTCGGCCGCCGGTGTGGTCGTGCACGTGCTCGGGGCCGTCCGGAAGCCAGGGTTGGTCACGCTCGCGGCGGGGAGTCGGGTCCAGGACGCCATCGCGGCGGCCGGGGGACTCGCCGCCAAGGCCGATCCGGGTGAGCTCAACCTGGCACAGGCGGTGACCGACGGGCAGCAGATCGTGGTGGGGACGAAGAAGAAGCCCGCGGGGGAGGTCCGGAACGGGACCGCCGGTGGCAGCTCCGGTGGAGCCGGCGCCGGCGCGTCCGGCCCCGGCGGCCCGGGCCGGCCCGTCGATCTCAACACCGCCAGTCAGGCCGAGCTGGAGGAGCTGCCCGGGGTCGGTCCGGTGATGGCCGGGAAGATCCTGGCCTGGCGGACCGAGAACGGCCGCTTCAGTCGGGTCGAGGAGCTGCAGGAGATCGACGGTGTCGGACCGAAGACGTACGCGAAGCTCGCTCCGCTCTGTCGGGTCTGAGGAGTGCCTCGTCGGGATCGGACGCCCTCGCACGACCTCCGCCTGGTGCCGGTGGCCGTGGCCGGCTGGGCGGGCGCCTGGCTCGGCACCGGGCTGAACGGCCCCGACCGGTGGTCCTTGGTGGCAGTCGGGGGCGTGCTGCTGACTGTGGCGATCTTGTGCCTGATCGCGCACCGCTGGCGGGTCGTGGTGGCGGGCGCCGCCGCTCTGGTGCTCGTCGGCACAGTCGTCGTCGGTGCTCTGGCCGCCCAACGGGTGACGTACGGACCGGTCGCCGATCTGGCCGGTGGCCGGGCCGTGGTGATGGCGGACGCCGTGGTCCGCAGCGACCCGCAGGTGCGGACCGGACAGTTCGGTGGCTACGCGACCGTACGGGTGCGGCTCGACGAGATCTCCGGCCGCGGGCAGGCCTGGGCGGTCCGGTCGCCGGTGTTGCTGATCATCGGCGGCGACCCGGCGGTGGATTCCTGGCGGCGGGTGCTGGTCGGCAGCACGGTACGGGTGTCGGGCCGGCTGGAGCCGGTGGAGCGGGGATCCGACGTGGCCGCTGTGCTGCGTCTCCGGGAGGGTGCCGACGTGCGTGCGCCCCCAGGTCCGTCGCTGCTGCTGGTGGAGCGGGTCCGCGAGGGGTTGCGCACGGCGGTGGCCGGACGTCCGGCAGAGCCTCGGGCCCTGGTGCCGGCGCTGGTGCTGGGCGACACCTCCGCCATGACCGACGATCTGCAGCAGAGCTTCCAGGCCACCGGGTTGGTCCACTTGACCGCGGTTTCCGGCGCCAATCTGACGCTCCTCCTGGCGTTCCTGCTGTTCGGGGTCAAGTGGTTGGGGGTGCGGGGTCGTTGGTTGCGGGTGGTCGGGCTGGGTGGCGTGGTGGTGTTCGTCGCGCTGTGCCGGACCGAGCCGAGTGTGTTGCGGGCGGCGGCGATGGGTCTGGTGGCATTGGCTGCGCTCGGTGCCGGGGGTGGGCGCAAAGGCCTGCGCCAGCTGGCGGTGGCCGTCCTCCTTCTGGTGTTGGTGGATCCGTTTCTCGCCAGGTCGGTCGGCTTCGCCTTGTCGGTGTTGGCCAGTGGCGGCATCGTCTGGTGGGCCTCGTCGTGGGTCGCGCTGGCGACGTGGTTACCGCGGCCGTTGGCGGAGGCGGTGGCGGTGCCGCTGGCGGCGCACCTGGCGACGTTGCCGGTGGTGGCGGCGCTGTCGGGTGCGGTGAGTGTGTCGGGGTTGTTGGCCAACGCGTTGGCCGGTCCGTTCGTGGGTCCGGCGACGGTGCTCGGCTTCGCCGCAGCGGGATTGTCGTTGCTCAGCTCGTGGTCGGCGTCGGTCGCCGGTTGGGGAGCGTCGTGGTGTGCTCAGGCGATCATCTGGATCGCCCATGCCGGCGCAGCTCTACCTGGGTCGTCGTGGCAGTGGCCGGCGACTCCGGTGGCGCTGGTTGTTCTCGGTGTGGCGGCGTTGGGTGTCGGGGTGTCGATCCAGGTCCTCGCCCGTCATCGGTGGTGGGTCGTGGGCGCCTGCGTGCTGCTGGTGGCGGGGATGTTGACCGGTCCGGTCCAGCCGGGATGGCCGCCGCGGGACTGGAGGCTGGTGGCGTGCTCGGTGGGTCAGGGCGACGGGTTGGTGCTGCGGGCCGGTCCGGGTCAGGCGGTGGTCGTCGATGTCGGACCGGACCCGATCGCGATCCGGCGGTGTCTGTCGGGGCTGCGGATCCGAGCCGTCCCGATCGTCGTGCTGACTCATTTCCATGCCGACCACGTGGACGGGCTGTCGGGGGTGCTGGGTCAGGTTCCGGTCGGTGAGGTGTGGGTGAGTCCGTACGCGTCCCCGGTGGCCGAGGCGGCCGGTGTTCGTGCTCTGGCGCTGGCTTCGTCGGCCACTCTGCGGTCGCCCCCGGTGGGTGAGACCGGACGGGTGGGGCAGGTGTGGTGGCAGGTGATCGGCCCGGTCGGTGTCCCGCGGGGTGTTGCTGGGGCGGGTGAGTCAGGGGAGTCGGCTGAGTCGGGTGCGGAGAACGATGCCAGTCTCGTGCTGCGGGTCGGGGTCGACGATCTGACGGTCCTGCTCACCGGTGATGTGGAGCCGGACGGTCAGGCGAGGATCCTGGCCACCGGGGTCGATCTGCGGGCGGACGTGTTGAAGATCCCGCACCATGGTTCGAGTCGTCAGGATCCGGCCTTCGTCGCGAGCACCGGGGCCAGGGTCGCGATTGCCAGTGCCGGCCTGGGCAACTCCTACGGTCATCCGGCTCCCAGCACCCTCCGGCTGGCGATCGGTCTGGGCATGACGGTGCTGCGCACCGATCAGCAGGGCAGCGTCGCAGTCACCGAGCACATGGGGCGGCTGGGCGTGGTGACCCAACGCTGAGGACAGTGCCGGTCGTCAGCTCGGGTTCTCCCAGTAGAAGCACTCCGGGTCGTAGACCGCCGGTGTGGGGTGCCCCCAGGGATTCACCAGCCCACCCAGGGCGAGATTCTCCTTGCGGGGGATGTTGCGCAGGTCGGTCTTCGCCACGATCACCTGCGGGTAGTTCGCCACGCAGCCCATGAAGAACGGGCCATCGGAGATGTGGATCTTCTCGATCTCCCAGACGAGCTCGATCTGCTTCATCCGATCCGGCTCCACCCTGGCCCGGTTGTAGAGATCCCAGAGCTTCGCGATCGGGCCGTCCTTCTCGGCATCCATCCGCGGCGGGTGCCGCTTCCAGGGATCGACGTCGGTCTCCTCGTCGTTGCCTCCGGTGCCCAGTCCCGAGTACCACTGACCCTCCAGTGGCGCCCAGCGCGTCGCCTCGACCGGAATCAACCAGAACGGCTGGATGAGTGAGATACCGACGTTGGCGACCTCCCAGTTGCTGTGCGCGATCAGCTTGCCGGACTTCCACTGGTCGTCGAACGCCTGTGGGGCGATGGGGTTGCTCGTCATGGCGATCCCCACTGCCTTCAGGTCCGAGATCAGCTGGTTGTCCTTGGTTCTCGCCTCCACCGGAGCATCGGCCTGGATGTCGATGCGCAGCGCGAGCTTCTTGCCGTTGGGCAGCTCACGCAGGCCGTCTCCGTCGCTGTCCTTCACTCCGAGCTCGTCGAGCAGCTGCTTGGCCTTGTCCGGGTTGTACTCCACGTACGCATCGCGCCACTGCTGGTAGAGCTTCGCACCGGCGTCGTTGACCTGGAACTCACTGGCCTTCGGGCTGTGCGTGCCCGTGGTCCGCTCGCCGGTGTTGAAGTAGACCGACTTCTGTACCGCCTCCCGATTGAACGCGTGGCTGACAGCCTGCCGGAACTTCGGCTCCCGGATGAGCTCGCGGACGTCGTCGTCGATGTAGTCGTAGTTGAAGAAGAAGATGGACCCGGTGCCCGATCCGCTGTCCCACAGGACCACCTCGGTCTTCGCCCGGTCGGCGCTGTCCCTCAGTCCCTGCACATCCTGCAGGGCGATCTGGTTGAACGGGCCGTGGCAGTAGTCGACCGACCCCTGTTGCACCTGGAGCTTTCCCGCCTCGGCATCGTTGATCACCTTGATCTGGATCTCGTCGACGTACGGCAGCTGGTCACCGTTCGGCATCACGGCGTAGTAGTACGGGTTCCGCTCCAGCTGGACACCGCTGGTGTTGTCGAACGACTTGCACCTGAAGCCAGTCATCGTCGGGCAGTCAGGGTTGCGATGCCAGTCGGCCTTGCTCTCCATCAGGCCGCCGACGGTGTCCCAGTCCTTGGGTACGTTCTTGCCGAAATCGGGGTGGAACTGCTTGAGGTAGTGGCTCGGCATCATCCAGATCGCACCGTTCTTGCCGATGGCGCCGTTGACGTAGGCGGCCATCCGATCCGCGGTGAGTGGCGCCGGGGTGTCGAAGGTCAGCTTGAGCGTGGTGTCATCAACCGCCTCGAACTCGGCCAGATTGCCCTTACCCGAGCGCGTCTCGTCCGGCGGCGTCACGGCCATCTTCTGCGCCAGCACGAACTCCTGCCACCACCAGATGATGTTCTCGGTGGTCCAGGCCTCGCCGTCGGACCACTTCAGGCCCTTGCGGAACCGAAAGGTCCACTCCGACGCGTCGTCGTTGGTCTCCCAGGACTCCACAAGACCGGGGACGACGTCCTTGCCGTCGTTCAGGAAGCGCAGCGGGGAGTGGCCGTAGAAGAACTCCCGGTCGGAGTCGGCCGTGGCCGCGCCGGTGGAGGAGAAGACGTTCATGTTGATGGTGCCGCCGTACTTACCCGGCTGCACCCAGCTGTGCGGGATCACGTACGGGTTGTCCGGCAACCTCTCCTCGACCGGTGGGAGATCCTGACCGTCCAGGGACGGTGCCTGCTGGAAGGTCGCCGGCTTCGGCAGCGGTTTCGCCGCTGATCCAGAGCTACCTGACTTCCCACCGCCGTTGCCGTTGCTCTGGCTGCCGCTGTCTTCGCCGGCGGTGCAGGCATTCAACGACCAGGTGCCAGCGGCCACGGCCGAGAAGTAGAGGAACGTGCGTCGGCTGATGCGACTCATGAGGCCACCTCCATTGGTGGAACAGCGTGCGCGGACCCCGAGCTGATCCGGGAAGCACTGTCGACAGTCGTGAGGCCCTCGCCAGGCAGTGCAGACACCTCGGGAAACCAACGCGTACGCCTACGCTGCGCGCCGTCGAAGCCTCGACTTCCGGGCTTTCCGGTCCTCCTATCCCATCATGGGACCGGGCGACGTGTGAACCCACCCGGGGAAGAACTGCCAGCGCCGGGTCAAGGCGCGGAAGATTCCACCCTCGATGATCGAGTTCTCACTACGTCTTGAGCTGCTTGCCCGTCTGCGGGTTCAGGCTGACGGTCGCGTTGCTGCACACCGCGACCACCGACGGCTTCTCGACGAACTCGGTGACCCGGCCGGCGGTCGGGTCGTCCCCGGCGTCGGCACCGGCGAAGCGGAGCGACAGCTCGCCGTCGTCATCGCAGCGGAACGTCCAGAGCCGCTGCCCGTCCGCCAACCGAAGGCCCTGCAGCTGGTCGGGAGCGCTGCCGTACCCCTCTCCACCGGTACTGGCCACCACCACGACCGGCCCGTACTGGGAGGCCACTACCCGACCCTTGATGGACGTGCCGTCCGGGGTCTTGGCGCGGACGGGTGAGAACTGCTCGCTCAGCTGGTGCTGAGCAGACTGGGCGAAGCCACTGAACGCGGTCACGGTGCGGCAACCGGCGCCGGAGAGGGCGAGGGTCTGGGCGGCCTTCTTCTCTGGCTGCTGGGTCCAGGACGCACAGGTCAGCGCCAGGTCGTCGACCGGACTGCCGAGGGCGATCTGCTGCGCCCGGGCCTGTCCTCCGTACGAGGCGAGTCCACCGGTCACGACCAGAGCCACCACGCTGATCCCCAGGATCAGCAGCCGGGGACCGATCGCTCCGGGCGACCGGTCGCCGGTCGTCTTGCGCACCCACGGCGTCCGGACCGGTTGCCACGGCGGCACCAGCATGTACCAGGCCCAGCCGACCAGCACGACGCAGACACCGCTCAGGTAGACGGCGACGCTGGCCGGGGTGATCAGGGCGGCGTACTGCAGGGCATCCTGTCCGCTGCCCAGCAGCTGGGTGGCCGCCTCCCGCAGCTCGGGCGCGAAGACCCAACGCCCGATGGCGATCGCGATCGGGTGGAGCAGGGCCACCAGCACCACGATCCAGAGCACGCGGGTGGGGCGGCGGGGGAGATCGTCGGTATTCACCCAGATGAGGCGGTAGACGGTCACCCCGACGGCGGCCACCCAGCTGATCATCAGCGCGATGCCGAGGAACGAGCCGAGGAACTGCCCCCGGGCCAGCAGCCCGAGCATGGTGATCACGGTCCCCATCGCCGCCAGGTACCCCAAAAGCGCCGGGATCACCAACCGCAGCTGCCACTGCCGAGACCGGAAGAGCGCTGGCAGCGGCAGCGAAGCGAGCAGCATGAACGTCGGCACCAGCGAGCCGCGACCGACCTGGACCTCGGCGACTGGCTGACCCTGGCTGGTCAGCGTCGTCGAGGCCAGCGGTCCCAGCTGGTCGAACAGCCACGTGTGGCCCGGGAAGCGAGCGAACTCCGGCACCCAGTAGGCGACGAGGAAGATGGCGTTGACCACCAACGTGACGGCCATCGGGAGGTATGCCCACTGCAGGGCGGTCCGCGGATCCCGATGGCGACGCTTCCCCTGGACCGGCGGGCCCGCGTACTCGACGTCGGGCAGGTCCTGGGCGTCGAAGCTGAGTGTGCTGCTCATCAGCCGGTGATGAACTCGATGTGCCGGTGCGGCAGCAGCCGCCGCAGAGCCTCGACCTCGGACCCGTTGAGGCTCGGTCGGCCCGGGTGGGCTTGCTCCGGACTGGCCAGCGGACTGTCCAGGGTGATCCGCAGCAGATCGCCGTCGCGCAGTGACTCGACAGCGCGCAGGTTCACGTTGTCGTCGTCGACCTGGTCCAGCCAGCTGGACACGAGGCTCTCGTAGTCCACCGCGTCGCTGACGACCAGGCAGGTGGTGCGCTCGCCGTACAGCTCGGAGAAGGCGCCCTGCAAACGCGGCAGGTCGTAGTCACCGGGGGGCTCGCTGCACACAGCGACCACCGTCGCCTCGGCGGCCACCACGGCGCCGGCGATGCCGAGCAACGGCACCATCGACCCGGACCGCCACACGCGGCGGAGCCGGGCGTCCAGGGACAGCTCCAGCTGACTGCTGAGCGGGGCGGGGACCGCGGCGGCGGGACGGGTTTGGCCGGGCCGGTCCGGTCGGGTCGGCCGGTCGAGGGCCGCTGCCGGTGCGGCCGCGACGGGCGCCGGTGCGGCCGGAGCCGGCCAGGCCACGTCGACGATGGTGAGTCCGCGGCGGACCAGCGTCCCGTTGGCGAACGCCAGCGGCACCCAACGCTCCTCCAGGACCGCCGCCACGGTGTGTCGCCGAAGATCCGCCAGGCGGTTCATCCGGAAAGCGCCGCGGACGCTGCTCTCGATCTTCGACTGCAGCTCCTGCATCAGGTACACCCCGAACGTGTCGCCGAACTCGGCGGCCAGGTCGGCGACCGCCGCGAAGTCCGCGGCGTCGGCCAGCTGGACCGTCACCCTCAGCGTCACGTGCTCGATGGGCTGGTTGTCCAGGGTGGTCAGATCACTGACCACCATGGTCAACGGCACCACGCCCGTGGTGACCGGGAGCGCGAGAGAGGCGTACTGGAACGGGTTCCAGGTCGGTAGCACGGTCTCACCGGGATGGCGGACCTTCGGGCGTTCGCCCGGTGGGAAGACGACCAGGACAGTGCCTGGCTGCACCCGTACGAGACGATTCAGCTCACGAGTCTGGCCGGTGAACGGCTGGTCGACGGGAGCGTCGGTCGTCATGCGGGGTGCCTGTCCATGGGGGAAGTCACGGCGGACACGGCGGCCCTTTCGATGTCGAAACCTGGGCCATGTATACCAATCCGTCCACGCGTTTGGGCGGAGGCGCGAGCGAGTAATGCAGTGTCGTGACCGACTGGCATGCTGACCCCGTGGCCAGCCCGAAGCGAACGTCCTCCTCGACCTCCGCGTACGGAGTCGCGACGCTCGTCACAGGTCCCGAGCGCCTGCTGGCGGAGCGGGCGATCGCCGGCGTGCTGCAGCGGGCCCGGGCGGCTGAGCCGGCCGTCGAGATCGACCAGGTGTCCGCGCCTCAGCTGGACCCCGGTCGTCTGGTCGAGCTGACCAGCCCCTCGCTGTTCTCCACCCGCCGGGCCGTCGTCCTGGACGACCTCGCCGACCTGCCGAGCGATCTCGTCGGCCAGGTGGGTGAGCTGGCCAAGGGGGTTGACGCCGAGCTCGCCCTGGTGCTGGTGCACAACGGTGCCGCCCGCAACAAGAAGCTCGTGGACGCGATCAAGTCCGCCAAGGCCGAGGTCGTGGAGTGCCCGTCAGTGAAGGCCTGGGAGCTGCCCCAGTTCGTCACCCGCGAGGTGCGTCGGCTCGGTGGCTCCGCCGATGGTGAGGCGCCGGCCCTGCTGGTGGAAGCCGTCGGACACGACCTGCGCGCGCTGGCCGCCGCGGTCTCCCAGCTGCTCGCCGACAGCGAGTCGGCCTCGATCACGGCCTCCCAGGTGCGGCGCTACTTCGGCGGCCGCGCCGAGGTGACGAGCTTCGCGGTCGCCGATGCGACCCTGTCCGGACGGACAGGGGTGGCCATGGAGCAGCTGCGGTGGGCACTCTCGACCGGTGTGGCGCCCGTGCTGGTGACCAGTGCGTTCGCCTCGGGGGTGCGCGGCCTCGGTCGCTTCATCGGGGCCCCCGCCGGACTGCGCGAAGGCGATCTGGCCCGCGAGGTCGGCGTCCCACCCTGGAAGCTGAAGTCCATGCGCTCCCAGGCCCGCGGCTGGGACCAGCGCGGACTGGCCAACGCCCTGCAGGCCGTCGCGACAGCCGACGCCCAGGTGAAAGGCGCCTCTGGAGACGCCGAGTTCGCCCTCGAGCAGCTTGTCCTGGCTGTGGCCTCGAACCGGCGCACCTAGGTGCGACCAACGTCCCGACGAACGCAGCGGAGGACTGTCTCGCCGACTCCGCGGTGGATATATCACCCGCGCAGTCGGGATTCCGGCGCTCGACGTGTCCCACTACTAGGGCACCCGACTACCCGTAACGCACAGCGTCCCGATCACCACGTAGGTGAACGGGACGCGATACGGACTCGAGCGGCGGGTCGCGCCGCGGGCAGTCGAGACTGCGGAAAGGGCGGGTCAGCCCAGTGCGGCAGCCTGGGCGGCGATGGCCGACTTGCGGTTCGCCGCCTGGTTCTTGTGGATGACGCCCTTCGACGCGGCCTTGTCCAGCGCGCGGTTGGCGGCCTTGGCGTACTCCTGAGCCTTGTCGGCCTCGCCGGCCGCTGCGGCCTCGCGGAACCGACGAGTGTGCGTGCGCAGGGCGGACTTGACCGCCTTGTTGCGCTGACGCGCCTTCTCGTTGGTCTTGATCCGCTTGATCTGGGACTTGATATTCGCCACGGGGTAAGCCTCTGAAGATCTCTCGTGTGAGCTGAAGGGGTGCGCCCGCGAGCGGGCGCGACCGCCAACATTAGCAGCCGGGCGATGCCGCCCCAAATCCGCGGCGGTCCGATCTGAGAAATCGTTGAGAGAACCCTGAAACGCGATCGGAACGAATCCGACACCGGACGGAGACCGCGGTTGTCGAGGATGGCGGCGACTGCCGTCGCGCACCCTGCGCAGCGATCCCGAAGGAGTCTGCCATGACCGACGCCACCGCAGACGGTGCGCTCATCAAGAGCGTGATCACCGACGACCACGAGGCAGCTCACGAGCACCACGTCCTGGTCGGCAAGGAGGCCACCAAGGAGACCTTGGAGGACTACACCCTTCGGTTCGCGCCCCGGCACTACCGTCGCTGGACGCCCGGAGTGGTCGCCATCTCCGCGCTCGGCGGCATCGCCTACCTGGCGGATTTCGCCATCGGCGCCAACATCGGCATCGCCTACGGCACCACCAACGCACTGTGGGGAATCGCCATCTTCGCGGTGGTGGTCTTCCTGACGTCCTTCCCGCTGGCCTACTACGCCGCGCGTTACAACCTGGACCTGGACCTCATCACCCGGGGCAGCGGCTTCGGCTACTACGGCTCCGTCGTCACCAACGTCATCTTCGCGACGTTCACCTTCATCTTCTTCGCGCTCGAGGGCTCGATCATGGCCCAGGGTCTCTATCTCGGCCTCGGGGTGCCGCTCTGGCTCGGTTACGCGGCCTCGACGATCATCATCTTCCCGCTGGTCATCTACGGGATGAAGGTGCTCTCCAAGCTCCAGCTGTGGACCACCCCGCTGTGGCTGATCCTGATGGTGATCCCGTTCGTCTACCTGCTGGTCAGCCACCCGGAGACGGTCAACACCTTCTTCACCTACCAGGGTGAAGACGGCAACGGGGCAACCAACCTCGGTTCGATCATGCTGGCCGCCGGCGTGTGTCTCTCGCTGATCGCCCAGATCGCCGAGCAGATCGACTACCTGCGGTTCATGCCGCCGCGTACGCCGGAGAACACCCGTCGCTGGTGGACGGCCATGATCCTGGCCGGCCCGGGCTGGGTCATCTTCGGTGCGATCAAGCAGGTCATCGGCCTGTTCCTGGCGGTCTACATCATCGCCAACGTCGCCGATGGGGCCGCGATCGCGAACCAGCCGGTGCACCAGTTCCTGGAGATCTACCGCGACATCATGCCGGTCGGCGTGGCGCTCGCCCTCGCCGTCATCCTGGTGGTCATCAGCCAGGTCAAGATCAACGTCACCAACGCGTACTCCGGCTCGCTGGCCTGGACGAACTCCTTCACCCGAGTCACCAAGCGCTACCCCGGCCGGATCGTCTTCCTGGCCTTCAACCTGCTGATCGCCCTGATCCTGATGGAAGCGAACATGTTCGACTTCCTCAACACCATCCTCGGCTTCTACGCCAACTGCGGCATGGCCTGGATCGTGGTGGTGGCTTCGGACATCACCTTCAACAAGCTCATCTTCAAGCTCTCGCCCATCCGGCCGGAGTTCCGACGGGGGATGCTGTACGCGATCAACCCGGTCGGCTTCGGGTCGATGCTGATCTCGGCCGGTGTCTCCATCGCCGTGTTCTTCGGGCTGTTCGGCCCTGCCGTCCAGCCCTACTCGCCGCTGGTGGCGATCGGTCTGGCCTTGGTGCTGCCGCCCATCCTGGCGTTCGCCACGAAGGGCCGCTACTACCTGCGCCGGACCGACGACGGCATCGACCTGCCGATGTACGACGAGCACGGCAACCCGTCCGACGCCGTGCTCACCTGCCACGTCTGCCGGCAGGAGTTCGAGCGCCCCGACATGGTCGCCTGCGCCACCCACGACGACGTCGTCTGCTCGCTCTGCCTGAGCACCGACAAGCTCAAGGACCACGTGCTCCCGGCTCAGTGACGCACCGCTGACCGGCTTCTGTTCACCGGGCCACCTGAGCGAGGCCCGGTGAACAAAAGTTCGGATCGGTGAGGCTCGGGTGGAATGATGGGCCCTCGACCCGCTCAGGGTCGCTCGATCCGCCTGCCCCTGGAGACTTGCTCGTGACCTCGCCCACGCCCGGCCGCGGCCGTACCGCCGCACCCCAGCCCGGACGGACCGACCCGGCGATCATCCGCAACTTCTGCATCATCGCCCACATCGACCACGGCAAGTCCACGCTGGCTGACCGGATGCTCCAGCTGACCGGCGTGGTGGACGCCCGATCGATGCGGGCTCAGTACCTGGATCGGATGGACATCGAGCGCGAGCGCGGCATCACCATCAAGTCCCAGGCCGTCCGGATGCCCTGGAACGCCGGCGAGGACGACGAGACCGGCTACGTGCTGAACATGATCGACACCCCCGGTCACGTCGACTTCACGTACGAGGTGTCGCGCTCTTTGGCCGCCTGTGAGGGTGCGGTGCTGCTGGTCGACGCCGCGCAGGGGATCGAGGCGCAGACTCTGGCCAACCTCTACCTGGCCATCGACGCCGACCTGCACATCATCCCGGTGCTGAACAAGATCGACCTGCCGAGCGCCCAGCCGGAGAAGTACGCCGCCGAGCTGGCCGGGATCATCGGCTGCGACCCCAGCGACGTGCTCCGGGTGTCGGCCAAGACCGGCGAGGGGGTCGCCGAGCTGCTGGACGTCATCGTCGACCAGGTGCCGGCGCCGGTGGGCGACCCGGACGCGCCGGCCCGGGCCCTGATCTTCGACTCGGTCTACGACACCTACCGCGGCGTGGTCACCTACGTACGGGTGGTCGACGGCGAGCTGTCGCACCGCGAGCGGGTGCTGATGATGTCGACCAAGTCGGCGCACGAGGCCCTCGAGGTCGGCGTGATCTCGCCCGAGCCGGTGAAGGCACCGTCCCTGGGGGTCGGTGAGGTCGGCTACCTGATCACCGGGGTGAAGGACGTCCGTCAGTCGAGGGTGGGCGACACCGTCACGGCGCTGGCCCGTCCGGCGACGACGGATCTGGGTGGCTATCGGCATCCGAACCCGATGGTCTACGCGGGGCTCTACCCGATGGACGCCGACGACTACCCCGAGCTCCGCGAGGCGCTGGACAAGCTGCAGCTCAACGACGCCGCCCTGGTGTACGAGCCGGAGACGTCGGGAGCCTTGGGCTTCGGCTTTCGGATCGGCTTCCTCGGTCTGCTGCACATGGAGATCGTCCGTGAGCGGCTGGAGCGCGAGTTCAACCTGGATCTGATCTCCACCGCGCCCAGCGTGGTCTACCGCGTCGTGATGGAGAACGGGGCCGAGCTCACCGTGACGAACCCGTCGGAGTACCCGACCGACGGCAAGATCGCCGAGGTGCACGAACCCGTGGTCAAGGCGACGATCCTGACCCCGACCGACTACATCGGCACCATCCTGGAGCTGTGCCAGACCCGGCGCGGGGTGCAGCACGGGATGGAGTACCTCTCCGCAGACCGGGTGGAGATCCGCTACACGCTGCCGCTGGCCGAGATCGTCTTCGACTTCTTCGACGCGCTCAAGTCCCGGACCAAGGGCTACGCCAGTCTCGACTACGAGCCCGACGGCGAGCAGGTGGCCGACCTGGTCAAGGTCGACATCCTCCTGCAGGGGGAGCCGGTCGACGCCTTCTCCGCGGTCGTGCACAAGGACAAGGCGTACGCGTACGGGCTGCTGATGGCCGGGAAGCTGAAGGACCTGATCCCGCGGCAGCAGTTCGAGGTGCCGATCCAGGCGGCCATCGGTGCTCGGGTGATCGCCCGGGAGACCATCCGCGCCATCCGCAAGGACGTGCTGGCCAAGTGCTACGGCGGTGACATCACCCGCAAGCGGAAGCTGCTGGAGAAGCAGAAGGAGGGCAAGAAGCGAATGAAGATGGTCGGTCGGGTCGAGGTCCCGCAGGAGGCTTTCGTTGCTGCCCTGTCCACCACCGAGCCCGCCAAGGCGGACAAGAAGTA
>CAVOJH010000018.1:0-43046 GCA_963696135.1 uncultured Actinomycetota bacterium | reverse complement strand
GAAGAGTGATCCAGTGCACAGCCGAGCCTCGCCCGTGAACGGAGTGCTCTGCCGTCCCGTGATACAGCTGCGATTCGCTGACGTCCATGACCCCGACCACCCCGACCGCTCCGACCACCTAAACCCGGGCGCAGGACCCCGCCCGACGAGCGATCGGAGACCGGGGCCAACTACGTGGCGAACGTGAAGGCGAAGCTCGGGGTCAGCAGTCGCCGCGACGTCGCCGCCGCGTTGCGCCGGGAGCGGCAACCGGGCCCGGAGTGAGCAAAGCGGGCTCGAGCGCCGAAGACTGCTACCCTCGGTCGCGGTCAAAGCCACCCTTTAAGACCTGTCCAGTGAGGCAGGAAAGGACGGTCATGCACGCTGCTGGTTCTCCCACGCCCGCGACCACGTCGCCGGTCCCCGAGGCGATCCTCGTTCTCGAAGACGGGAGGACATTCCGCGGCCGTGCGTTCGGTGCGATCGGGGAGACCTTCGGCGAGGCGGTGTTCGCCACCGCCATGTCGGGTTACCAGGAGACCCTCACCGACCCGAGCTACGCGCGACAGGTGGTCGTCGCGACCGCTCCGCACATCGGCAACACCGGCTGGAACGACGAAGACGACGAGTCGGGCCGGATCTGGGTCGCCGGCTACGTGATCCGCGATGCCGCCCGGGTCCCCTCCAACTGGCGCTCGCGTCGCAGCCTGGCCGCCGAGCTGGCCACCCAGGGCATCGTGGGGATGTCCGACGTTGACACCCGCGCGCTGACCCGGCACCTGCGTGAGCGCGGAGCGATGCGGGTCGGCGTGTCCAGCGTGGAGAGCGATCCCGCCGCGCTGCTCGCCCGGGTGCTGGAGCAGCCGACCATGCTGGGCGCGCACCTGGCCGATGAGGTGAGCACCTCCGACGCGTACGTGATCGAGGCCCGCGGGGAGAAGCGCCTGACCGTGGTCGCGCTCGACCTGGGCATCAAGTCGATGACCCCGTACCGGATGTCTGAGCGGGGGATCGAGACCCACGTGCTGCCGGCCACCGCCACCTTCGCCGACATCGCCGCCCGGACCCCGGACGGAGTCTTCTTCTCCAACGGTCCCGGTGACCCCGAGGCCGCGGACGGGCCGGTGGAGGTGCTGCGTGAGGTCCTGGCCGCCGGCATCCCGTACTTCGGCATCTGCTTCGGCAACCAGCTGTTCGGTCGCGCCCTGGGCTTCGGCACCTACAAGCTGACCTACGGGCACCGCGGCATCAACCAGCCGGTGATGGACCTGACCACCCGGCGGGTCGAGATCACCGCCCACAACCACGGCTTCGCCGTCGACGCCCCGCTCGGGCAGCCGACCGAGACGCCGTACGGGATCGCGACGGTGAGCCACGTCGGGCTGAACGACGACGTGGTCGAAGGGCTGGAGCTGCGCGACACGAACGGCGAGCTGGTCTCGTTCTCGGTGCAGTACCACCCGGAGGCCGCGGCCGGTCCGCACGACGCCAGCTACCTGTTCGACCGGTTCGTCGATCTCATGACCAGCAAGAAGGGTGGTCGCTGATGCCCAAGCGCACCGACATCAGCTCGATCCTGGTCATCGGGTCGGGTCCGATCGTGATCGGCCAGGCCTGCGAGTTCGACTACTCCGGCACCCAGGCCTGCCGGGTGCTGCGGGAGGAGGGGTTCCGGGTCATCCTGGTCAACTCCAACCCGGCCACGATCATGACCGATCCGGAGTTCGCCGACGCGACCTACATCGAGCCGATCACACCGGAGTTCGTCGAGCTGGTGATCGCCAAGGAGCGTCCCGATGCCCTGCTGGCCACCCTCGGCGGACAGACCGCGCTGAACGCCGCGGTGGCCCTGCACGAGAACGGGGTGCTGGAGAAGTACGGCGTGGAGCTGATCGGTGCCTCGATCGAGGCCATCCAGCGCGGTGAGAACCGGGAGCAGTTCAAGGCGATCGTGGAGAACCTCGAGCTGGCCCCCGACCGGTTGGACAGCGACCCGCGGTACGCCGACCCCGCGACCCCCGACGTGGGCGTGGCCCGCAGCCTGATCTGCCACGCGATGGACGACGTGCTGGCCGCCGCGGACGAGCTCGGCTACCCCCTGGTGGTCCGGCCCAGCTTCACCATGGGCGGGGTCGGCTCCGGCTTCGCGCACGACGAGGCGGAGCTTCGGCGGATCGCCGGCGCCGGACTGGCCGCCAGCCCGACCACCGAGGTGCTGATCGAGGAGTCGATCCTGGGGTGGAAGGAGTACGAGCTCGAGGTCATGCGGGACCGCGCTGACAACGTGGTGATCGTCTGCTCGATCGAGAACTTCGACCCGATGGGCGTGCACACCGGCGACTCGATCACGGTGGCCCCGGCGATGACGCTGACCGACCGCGAGTACCAGCGGATGCGCGACGTCTCCATCGCCATCATCCGCGCCGTCGGGGTGGACACCGGTGGCTGCAACATCCAGTTCGCGATCGATCCGGCCACCGGTCGGATGATCGTGATCGAGATGAACCCGCGGGTGTCCCGTTCCAGCGCGTTGGCCTCCAAGGCGACCGGATTCCCGATCGCCAAGATCGCCGCCAAGGTGGCGATCGGCTACACCCTGGACGAGATCCCCAACGACATCACCCAGGTCACCCCGGCCAGCTTCGAGCCGACGCTGGACTACGTCATCGTCAAGGTGCCGCGGTTCGCGTTCGAGAAGTTCCCGGCCGCCGAGGACACCCTCACCACGCACATGAAGAGCGTCGGTGAGGCCATGGGCATCGGTCGCAACTTCACCGAGGCGCTGGGCAAGGCGCTGCGCAGCCTGGAGGACCCGAAGGCCCCGTTCGACTGGGTGCGCCCGGTCAGCCCGGCCGATGTCGACGAGCTGCTCAGGGTGGCGTCGCGACCGCACGACGGCCGGCTGCAGGTCGTGATGCAGGCGCTGCGGGCCGGCGCCAGCCCCGAGCAGGTGCACGAGGCGACCAAGATCGATCCCTGGTTCGTCGATCAGCTGGTGCTGCTGACCGAGGTCGCCGGCCAGGTCGAGACCGCGCCCGAGCTCACCCCGGCCCTGCTGCGCACGGCCAAGCGGCACGGCTTCTCCGACGCCCAGATCGCCGCCCTGCGGCACCTCCGGGAGGACGTCGTCCGCGGGGTCCGGTGGGCCCTCGGGATCCGGCCGGTCTACAAGACGGTGGACACCTGTGCCGCGGAGTTCGCCGCCACGACGCCGTACCACTACAGCTCCTACGACGAGGAGACCGAGGTCGAGCCACGCACCCGGCCCGCGGTGCTGATCCTCGGCAGCGGCCCGAACCGGATCGGGCAGGGGATCGAGTTCGACTACTCCTGCGTGCACGCGGCGATGGCCCTCTCCGGCGCGCCGGACAACGGCGGCGCCGGCTACGAGACGATCATGATCAACTGCAACCCGGAGACGGTGTCCACCGACTACGACACCGCCGATCGGCTCTACTTCGAGCCGTTGACGCTGGAGGACGTGCTCGAGATCTACCACGCGGAGGCGGCCGCCGGACCGATCGCCGGGGTGGTCGTCCAGCTCGGCGGGCAGACCCCGCTGCGGCTCGCGCAGGCCCTCAAGGACGCCGGCGTCCCGGTGGTGGGCACCAGCCCGGAGGCCATCCACCTGGCCGAGGAGCGGGGGGCGTTCGGCCAGGTGCTGGCCGAGGCCAACCTGCCCGCCCCGAAGCACGGGATGGCCCGGTCCTTCGCCGAGGCGCAGCGGATCGCCGAGGTGATCGGCTACCCGGTGCTGGTGCGGCCCTCGTACGTGCTGGGCGGGCGCGGGATGGAGATCGTCTACGACGAGAGCACCCTGGCGTCCTACATCGACCGGGCCACCCAGGTCTCCCCGGAGCACCCGGTGCTGGTCGACCAGTTCCTCGACGACGCGGTGGAGATCGACGTCGACGCGCTCTACGACGGCAGCGAGCTCTATCTCGGTGGCGTGATGGAACACATCGAGGAAGCAGGCATCCACTCCGGCGACTCCGCCTGCGCGCTGCCCCCGATCACCCTGGGTGCCGAGGTGGTCGACCGGATCCGCGAGTCCACCCGGGCCATCGCCGACGGGGTCGGGGTGCGGGGGCTGATCAACATCCAGTTCGCGCTGGCCGGGGACACGCTGTTCGTCCTCGAAGCCAACCCGCGGGCCTCGCGGACGGTGCCGTTCGTCTCCAAGGCGACCGCGACCCCGCTGGCCAAGGCGGCCGCTCGGGTCATGCTCGGGGCGAGCATCACCACCTTGCGGGGCGAAGGTCTGCTGCGCCCGGTCGGTGACGGCGCCGCGGAGTCTCACACCGGGCCGATCGCGGTCAAGGAGGCGGTGATGCCGTTCAACCGCTTCCGTACGGTGGACGGCACCTCGGTGGACACCATCCTCGGACCGGAGATGAAGTCGACCGGTGAGGTGATGGGCATCGACATCGCCTTCGGTACGGCCTTCGCCAAGAGCCAGGTCGCCGCCTTCGGTCCGCTACCCAGCCGGGGCACCGTGTTCGTCTCGGTGGCCAACCGGGACAAGCGGTTCGTCATCTTCCCGGTCAAGCGGCTGGCGGATCTCGGCTTCGAGCTGCTGGCCACCGCCGGCACGGCCTCGATGCTGCGCCGCCACGGGGTGAAGGTCCGGACCGTGCGCAAGCACAGCGCCGGACCCGGTCCGGACGGGGAGAAGACCATCGTGCAGGCGATCCTGGACGACGAGGTCGACCTGATCTTCAACACCCCGCACGGGCTCAGCCCGGACGGGCGACCGCGGTTCGACGGGTACGAGATCCGCACCGCCGCGGTGCTCCGCAACGTGCCCTGCGTGACCACGGTGCAGGGCCTGGCCGCGGCCGTCCAGGGGATCGAGGCCATCCGGGAGGGCAACATCGGGGTCCGCTCGCTGCAGTCCTGGTCCGCCGACCTGGGCAGAGACCTGACCCGATGATCTACCGCCGACTCGTCCGCCCCGTCCTGTTCCGGGCGTACGGCGGCGATGCCGAGCGGGTGCACGAGCAGACCCTGCGCTGGCTGTCCGGGCTGGGGACGGTCGCGGCGGCGCGGTCGGTGTCCGGCGCGCTGCTGGCACGGCACCGAGAGCCCGTCTCGGTCGCCGGCATCGACGTCCCGGGGCGGGTCGGGGTCGCGGCCGGCCTGGACAAGAACGGGGTCGCCGTCCGGTCCTGGGCCGCGCTCGGATTCGGCTTCGCCGAGCTGGGCACCGTGACCGCCAGCCCCCAGCCCGGCAACGACCGGCCCCGGTTGTTCCGGCTGCCGCAGAGCCGGGCGATCGTCAACCGGATGGGCTTCAACAACGCGGGAGCCGCGGCGCTGGCGCAGCGGCTGGAGACGGCCGGCGTCCGGCGCGGCAACGGTGCGGTCGGGATGCCGATCGGCATCTCCATCGGCAAGTCGAAGGTCACGCCCCTGGACGAGGCGGCCGAGGACTACCTCGCCTCGCTGCGGCTGCTCGCCCCGTACGCCGACTACGTCGCCGTCAACGTCTCCAGTCCCAACACCCCGGGTCTGCGGGCCCTCCAGGACGCCGACAGCCTGACCGGCCTGCTCACCGCCCTGACGGCCGAGGCGACTCGACTGGCGGGCGGTTCACCCGTCCCGGTGTTCGTCAAGCTGGCGCCCGACCTGACCGACGAGGCGCTGGAGCAGGCCGTCGACGTCGTCGAACGCTCCGGTGCCGCCGGCCTGATCGCCACCAACACGACCCTGTCCCGGGCCGGGGTCGACCCGCGGGAGGCCGAGCGTGCTGCCGAGACCGGGGGACTGTCGGGTGCCCCGTTGACCGTCCGCGCCCGCGAGGTGGTGGGCTTCCTGACGTCTCGCACCGACCTGCCGGTGATCGGGGTGGGCGGGGTGATGACGGTCGACGACGGTCTGGCCCTGCTCGACGCCGGTGCCCGCCTGATCCAGCTCTACACGGGCTTCATCTACGCCGGCCCGGGTCTGGTCGCCGGCCTGAACCGGCGACTCGCCGACCGCCCTGCTCTCGTTCCCATCGACAGAAGGAATGCTTGATGACGATCGCCGAATCACAGGAGGCCACGATGACGACCGGGTACGGAGCACGACTCGCCCGCCTGGTGGCCGCCCGCGGTCCCCTGTGCGCCGGGATCGATCCCCACCCCGCCCTGCTGACCCAGTGGGGTCTGCCGGTGAACGCCCGTGGCCTGGAGCGGTGCGCCCGCACCATGGTGGACACCCTCGGCGACCTGGTGCCGGTGTTCAAACCGCAGTCGGCGTTCTTCGAGATGCACGGCTCGCAGGGCATCGCGGTGCTGGAACGGGTGCTGGCCGACCTCCGCGAAGCGGGCGCGCTGTCCCTGCTGGACGTCAAGCGCGGCGACATCGGTTCCACCATGGACGCGTACGCCGCCGCTTATCTCGCCGACGGTGCACCACTGGCCGCCGACGCGATCACCGTCAGCCCCTACCTGGGCTTCGGCTCCCTCGCCGGCACCATCGCGCTGGCCGAGGAGGAGGACCGCGGGGTCTATGTGCTGGCCCTGACCTCCAACCCCGAGGGACGGCAGGTCCAGCACGCCCGGACCGCCGCCGGGCGACTGGTCGCCGAGGAGATCGTCGACGCGGCGGCCGCCGCCAACGCCGGCAAGGCGTACGGGAACGTCGGCCTGGTGGTCGGCGCCACCATCGGTCGGACCGGGGTGGATCTGACGCAGGTGCACGGCTCGCTGCTCTCGCCCGGGATCGGGGCCCAGGGCGCCGGTGCCGCCGAGCTGGCCGAGGTGTTCGGCGACGCGCTGCCCTATGTGCTGCCGTCCGCGAGCCGGGAGCTGATGGGGGCCGGTCCGGACCCCGTGCAGATTCGCGTCAGGGCCGAGCGAATGCTGGCCCAGATGAGAACCTCGCTGCCGGTGGGGTAGGTTCACAACCCCCGGTCGTCGGTGCACAGTCGCGCCGATCCGGGCTCCTGCAGGCTTTCGAAGGACCGAGTGTGACGATTCCCCCGCTGAGCGACGAGCAGCGGCAGCAGGCCCGACACGCCGCGACCGAGGCGCGACGCCGACGAGCGGCGGTGAAGCAGGGACTCCGGACCGGCGAGCTGAGCCTGGCCGAGGTGCTGACCACTGCCGAGACCGATGACGTGATCGCCCATGCCAAGGTGGTCGACGTGTTGAAGGCGCTGCCCCGGGTCGGCGCAGTCCGCGCCGAGCGGGTGATGGGGCGGCTCGACATCGCCCCCAACCGCCGTCTGCGGGGTCTCGGCCGGCACCAGATCGCCGCGCTGGTCGCCGAGTTCGCCGCCCGCGCGAAGTGAGCGCCAACCGAAACCGGGTCACGTGAGCGCCAGCCAGGACGCGGACCGGCCGCGCCTGACCGTCGTCTCGGGACCGACAGCGGTGGGCAAGGGAACCGTGGTCGCCGCCCTGCGACGCGAGCACCCCGAGGTGTTCGTGTCGGTGTCGGCGACGACGCGACCGCCGCGCCCCGGTGAGATCGACGGCGTGCACTACCTGTTCGTCGACGAGCACGAATTCGATCGGCTGGTGGCCGAGAACGAGCTGCTGGAGTGGGCGGTGGTGCACGGCCGACACCGGTACGGCACGCCGCGGGAGCCGGTGCTCGCTGCGATCGCCGAGGGCCGCGAGGCGGTGCTGGAGATCGATCTGCAGGGCGCCCGCCAGGTCCGGGCCAGCTGGCCCGACGCGCGCCTGGTGTTCCTGGCCCCGCCCTCCTGGGAGGAGCTGGTCCGTCGGCTGGTCGGTCGGGGCACCGAGACCGAGGAGGAACGGACCCGGCGGCTGGACACCGCGACCCGGGAGCTGGCCGCCGAGAGCGAGTTCGACACGACGGTCGTCAACCGCGACGTCGTCCATGCCGTGGCGGACTTGGTAGGCTTGCTAGGTCTGTAGTCCTACGGACGACGTTGTCGTGCCCGCAGGCAGTCTCAAGCTGCCTCGAGCACAGCCCGAACCAAAGGTTTGCACTTGTCTGGAAACGTGATTGCCGAGGGGATCACCAACCCCCCGATCGACGAGCTCCTCACCCACTCCGACTCCAAGTACCGACTGGTTCTGTTCGCAGCCAAGCGGGCGCGGCAGATCAACGCGTACTACTCCCAGCTCGGCGAGGGTCTGCTCGATCACGTCGGTCCGCTGGTGGAGACCGGCGTGCAGGAGAAGCCGTTGTCCATCGCGATGCGCGAGATCAACGCCGGCGTCCTCGCCTGCATCGACGAGAACACCGAAGAGGTCGCGGAGCCGGACGTCGAGACCCCGACGTACGACAACCCGGCCTGACCGGGGCTCACCAGCCGCGCCCGATGATCTCCCGCGCCCGATGAGTCGGGTCATCCTCGGGGTCGCGGGCGGCATCGCGGCGTACAAGGCCTGTGAGCTGCTCCGGCGGCTCCAGGCCGAGGGCCACGACGTCACCGTGATCCCGACCGTGGCGGCGTGCGAGTTCGTCGGCGCCGCGACCTGGGCCGCACTGTCGGGCAAGCCGGTGCACACGTCGGTCTTCGATGACGTGCACCAGGTGCCGCACGTTCGGCTCGGCCAGCAGGCCGATCTGGTGCTGGTCGCACCCGCGACTGCCGACCTGCTGGCGAGGGCCGCCGGAGGGCGGGCCGATGACCTGCTCACCTCCACCCTGCTGACCGCCCACTGCCCTGTGGTCTTCGCGCCGGCCATGCACACCGAGATGTGGCTGCACGCGGCCACCCGAGCCAACGTCGACACGCTCCGGTCCCGGGGCTGCATGGTCGTCGACCCCGACTCGGGCCGGCTGACCGGCCCGGACACCGGACCCGGTCGCCTGCCGGACCCCGCCGAGCTCGCCGCCGTCGCCACCGCTGTGCTCGCCGACCCGTCGATCGTCGAGCGCGCCGCGGCGCGCGACCTCGCCGGACTCCGTGTCGTGGTCAGCGCCGGCGGGACGCGCGAGCACCTCGACCCCGTACGGTTCCTCGGCAACCGCTCCTCGGGCCTGATGGGCTGGGCCCTGGCCCGGGCCGCCGTGCTACGCGGCGCCGAGGTCGACCTGGTCGCCGCGAACGTGACCCTGCCGGCACCACCGGGGACCACGGTGCACCCGGTGGTCTCGACCGCCGACCTGGCCGTGGCGATGGCTGAGCAAGCTGCGGCGGCGGATCTCGTGGTGATGGCCGCGGCCCCGGCCGACTTCACCCCGACGAACCGCAGCGACACCAAGATCAAGAAGGCCGGCGACGGCGGCCTGCACCTCGACCTGGTGCAGACCACCGACGTGCTGGCCACACTCGTCCGGAACCGCAGTGACCCACGCCAGGTGCTGGTCGGTTTCGCCGCGGAGACCCCGACGTCGGAGGCGTCGCTGCTGCAGCTGGGCCGGGCGAAGCTGTCGCGCAAGGGCTGTGACGTGCTCGTGCTCAACGAGGTCGGCGAGCACAAGGCGTTCGGCCGGCCGGACAACGAGATCGTGCTGCTGACCGCCGACGGTGCGGACGGTCCCCACGCCGGCAGCAAGGACTTTCTGGCCCATCTGATCTGGGATTGCGCCCTCCGGCAGCGGTCTCACCGGTAAGTTGTGCGAAGCCGTTCGGGCACCCCGGACGGACACCTCAAGCGCAGGAGTTGAAGGGATCACGATGGCAGGACGGCTGTTCACCTCGGAGTCGGTGACCGAGGGTCACCCGGACAAGATCGCGGACCAGATCAGCGACTCGGTGCTCGACGAGCTGCTGCGGCAGGACCCGCAGAGCCGGGTGGCGGTCGAGACCCTGGTCACCACGGGACTGGTGGTGGTGGCCGGCGAGGTCACCACCGAGGCGTACGCGGAGATCCCCAAGATCGTCCGCAAGCGGATCCTCGACATCGGGTACGACTCCTCGACCAAGGGCTTCGACGGTGCCTCCTGCGGCGTGTCGATCGCCATCGGCCAGCAGTCGCCCGACATCGCCCAGGGCGTGGACGACGCCTTCGAGACCCGGACCGGTGAGTCCAGCGACGCGTTCGACCACCAGGGCGCCGGTGACCAGGGCCTGATGTTCGGCTACGCCTGCAACGAGACCGACAGCCTGATGCCGCTGCCGATCGACCTGGCCCACCGGCTGGCCGAGGAGCTGTCCGCTGCCCGCAAGGACGGCACGATCCCGTACCTGCGCCCCGACGGCAAGACCCAGGTCACGGTGGAGTACGACGGCGAGCGCGCGGTCCGGTTGGACACCGTGGTGCTGTCGACCCAGCACGCCGCCGACATCGACCTGAACACGCTGCTGACCCCGGACATCCGCAAGCACGTGGTGGAGCCGGTGCTGGACCGGTTCGACATCGACGCGTCCGACCACCGGTTGCTGGTCAACCCGACCGGCCGGTTCGAGATCGGCGGCCCGATGGGTGACGCCGGTCTGACCGGACGCAAGATCATCGTCGACACCTACGGCGGCATGGCCCGGCACGGCGGGGGCGCCTTCTCCGGCAAGGATCCCTCCAAGGTCGACCGCTCGGCCGCGTACGCGATGCGCTGGGTGGCGAAGAACGTCGTCGCCGCCGGTCTGGCGGGACGGTGCGAGGTCCAGGTCGCGTACGCGATCGGCAAGGCGCACCCGGTCGGCTTCTACGTGGAGTGCTTCGGCACCGAGACGGTGCCGGTCGCCCAGATCCAGGAGGCCGTGCTGGCCACCTTCGACCTGCGGCCGGCGGCGATCATCGCCGCTCTGGACCTGAAGCGGCCGATCTACGCCCAGACCGCGGCGTACGGGCACTTCGGGCGGAACCTGCCGGGGATGACCTGGGAGAACACGGACCGGGCCGACGCGCTGGCCAACGCCGTCAAGGGCTGACTCAGCTCACGCAGTCCCCGACGTGTCAGCGCGCGTGGTCGCCCGAGCCACCACGCGCGCTGACAACGCGGAGAGACCTGGCCAGCACCGAACCGACCAGCAGCCCCAGGGCGATGGCGCCGACGAGCTGGACCACCCCGAAGCCGGCTGATGCCGCCCCGGTCGGGCCCAGGGCGAGCTCGGTGACCGACAGCAGCCCGAGACTGCCGGGGACCAGCATCCAGAACGCCGGCAGGAACAGCACCAGCCGGGGCAGCTGAGGGCGGACGAGCTCGACCAGGGCGGCGCACAGACTGGCGGCCAGGCCCCCGAGGAAGCCACCGAGCGGTGCCCCGTAGAGCTGCTGGCCGAGCGCCTGCGCCCCGAACGCGGCCAGCAGCACCAGGACCACCCAGGGCATCAGCGACAGCCGGATGCTCTCCATCAAGCACAGGCCGACGCTGACCAGCAGCAGACCGAGGGGGGCCGCCCACCAGCCGAGGGTGTCCACCCGGATGTTGCTCAGCGCCTCGGGGGGGACCCGGAGCAGGGCGGCGGCCGCCAGGATGCCGAGCGCGAACAGCAGCAGCTGGACGATGCCGTACCCGACCCGCGACACACCCGCGACCATCGCCCCGGCGGCGATCTCGGAGAGTCCGGTGACCAGGATCGCCCCGGGCAGCAGGATGGCCAACGGTGGTAGGAGGGTGCGCAGGGCTCCGTCGACCATCCCGGTCGAGGCGGCGGTGAACACCAGGCAGGCGACCAGGAAGGCCGCGACACTGGGCAGCAGCGTCGCCAGCGCCCGGCTGCGGGCGCCGAGCCGGGCCAGCCCCAGCACGATCACCGACCCGACCGCCGTCAGCGCCACGTTCACGGCGCCGGGCTGCAGGATCAGCCCGATCCCGATCGAGGCGAGCACCCAGGCGAGTGCGGACAACCAGGCCGGGTACCGCTCGGGTCGACCCCGCAACGAGGTCAACCGCTCCAGCGCCTGACCACGGTCGATCACCCCGGCCATCAGCTGGCCGCGGATCAGCCGGACCTCGGCGGCCTGGTCCAGCCGCAGCGAGCCGTTCACCGTCTCCACCGTGGCCGGTTCCCCGCTGCCCAGCGCGAGGCTCACGCCGGTGGGTCCGGCGGCCACCTGCAGGTCGGGGTAGCCCAGTCGTCGACCGACCGCGTCGAGGTCCTCGTCGATCTCGTGCACGGGCTGCCCGGTGGCCACCATCGCGACCGCGAGGTAGGTGAGCAGCCGTCGGTCCGCGTGCGGGTCGGCGGACGGGGTCGGGCTCGGGATCTCGGGCACGGCCTCACTCTGTCAGGGTCGGTGGGAATGTCAGGGCCTGTCGGCGGTTGCTGCCATCATCGGCGGGTGCCCGAGACACCGAGCGTGACGCTGCCCGTGGCCCGGGTGGCGGTCGACGTGTCGCTGGCCCACCTCGATCGGCCGTTCGACTACCGGGTCGGCGCGGCCGAGGACACGACCGCAGTGCCCGGGGCACGGGTGCGGGTGCGGTTCGCGGGACGGCTGCGGGACGGCTTCGTGCTCGAGCGGCTGGCCACCAGTGACAGCGACCGGGAGCTGAGCCCGCTGGCCAAGGTCACCTCGGCGGAACCGGTGCTCACGCCCGAGATCGCTGCCCTGGTCCGCGCCGTCGCCGACCAGTACGCGGGCTGCTTCGCCGACGTGGTGCGGCTGGCGATCCCGCCCCGGCACGCCGCCACGGAGAAGGCCGAGCCGACTCAGCGGCCGCCGCTGCCGGAGCTCGACCCGACCGAGGAGGGGGCGTTCTCGGCGTACCCGACCGGTCCCGGTCTGCTCCACGCCCTGCGTTCCGGACGCAGCCCGCGGGCGTACTGGCAGGTGATCCCGGCGCACCATCCCAGCAGCGACTGGGCCGACGGGTTCGCCGCGGCGGCGCGGGCCACGGCCGACAGCGGTCGGGGCTCGGTCCTGGTGGTGCCGGACCAGCGTGATCTGGCCCGGCTGCGCGCGGCGTGCACCCGGGTGCTGGGCCGCACCGGGTTCGTCGAGCTGACCGCCGAGGCCGGTCCGGCGGCCCGCTACCGGGCGTTCCTGGCCGCTCTGCGTGGCGACGTCCGGGTGGTGATCGGGAACCGGGCAGCCGCGTACGCACCGGTCCGCGATCTCGGCCTGGTGGCCGTGTGGGACGACGGCGACGACCTGCTCGCCGAACAGCGGTCGCCGTACCCGCACACCCGAACGGTGCTGGCCCTGCGGGCGACCCAGCAGCGCAGCGCGGTGCTGGCGGCCGGCTTCGCCCGCAGCTGCGAGGCCGAGCAGTGGGTGCAGCGGGGATGGTTGCAGGAGCTGGCCGCCGACCGGACCCAGACCCGGCACACCGCGCCCCGGGTGCGGGCGGCTGTCGACTCCGACCGCGCTCTGGCCCGCGATCCGGCCGCGCGGTCGGCTCGGCTGCCGCACGAGGTGTTCGAGCTCGTCCGAGCCAGCCTGCCGCAGGGTCCGGTGCTCATCCAGGTGCCCCGCTCGGGCTATCTGGTCGCCCTGGTCTGCGGTGACTGCCGGGAGCCGGCTCGGTGTCGGCGCTGCCACGGACCGCTGCGTCAGCAGCATCAGAACCGGCGCACGGTCGACCTCGGCTGTTCCTGGTGCGGTGTGCTGCACCCCGACTGGCAGTGCCCGATCTGTGAGAGCCGATCGCTCCGGGCGCCGGTGGTCGGCGCGGAGCGGACGGCGGAGGAGCTGGGCCGCGCCTTCCCCAACACCGTGATCCGGCAGTCCATCAGCGGTGGGGTGCTGCCCGAGGTGCCGAGCACCCCCGCCCTCGTCGTGGCCACCCCGGGGGCCGAGCCGACAGCCGACGGCGGGTACGCGGGTGCTGTGCTGCTGGACGCCGACCTGCTGCTGCTCCGCGCCGATCTGCGGTCCTCGGAGGAAGCGCTGCGGCGCTGGCTGGCCGTGGTCGCGCTGGTCCGCTCGGGGGCCGACGGCGGCTCGGTGATCGCGGCGGGGGACAGCGCGGCGCGGGCGCTGCAGGCCCTGGTCCGGCTGGATCCGGCGGGCTTCGCCGCCCGCGAGCTCGCCGAACGCGCGGAGGCGCACTTCCCGCCGGCGGCCAAGGTGGTGACCGTGGACGGCACCGCCTCGACCCTGACCGACGTCGTCGGCCTGCTCCGAGCGCCCGAGGTGATCGAGGTCCTCGGGCCCGTGCCGCTGCCGGGCGTGACGCTGGCCGGGACCGAGGACGCGATCGAACGCTTGACGCTGCGCACCCCCCACGGCACCGGGTCGGCCCTGGTGCACGCCGTCAAGGACGTGACCGCGGTGCGGAGCGCCAAGAAGAGCGACGGGGCCCTCCGGGTCCGGGTCGATCCGGCCGCCCTGGGTTGATCCAGCAGGGACTGGGCTGAGCCGGACGGCCACCCGTGCACCCGGCTACACTCCGGCCGGTGCGCATCGTCTTCGCCGGTACCCCACAGGTCGCTCTGCCCAGCCTCGAGGCTCTGCTGGACTCCGACCACGAGGTGGTGGCCGTCCTCACCCGTCCCGACGCGCCGAGCGGCCGCGGCAAGAAGCTGACGCCCAGCCCGGTCGCCGCGCGGGCCGCCGAGCTGGGGATCGAGACGTTGACGCCGGCCAAACCGCGCGAGCCCGAGTTCCTGGCCCGACTCGCCGAGATCGCCCCCGACTGCTGCCCCGTGGTGGCGTACGGAGCCCTGTTGCCGCAGAACCTGCTCGACCTGGTGCCGCACGGGTTCATCAACCTGCACTTCTCGCTGCTGCCGGCCTGGCGCGGGGCGGCGCCGGTGCAGCACGCGGTGCTCGCCGGCGATGCGGTGACCGGCGCGACCACCTTCCGGATCGTCGCCGCCCTGGACGCCGGGCCGACCTTTGCCACCGTGACCGAGCCGATCGGCGCGACCGACACCTCCGGTGACCTGCTGCGACGACTCTCGGTGAGCGGCGCCCGGCTGCTGGTGTCCACGCTCGACGGGATCGCCGACGGCAGCCTGACCGCCACGGAGCAGCCGGGCGAGGGCATCACCCTGGCGCCCAAGATCAGCGTGGACGACGCCCGGCTCGACTGGAGCCGGTCGGCGACGATCCTGGATCGGGTCGTCCGCGGCTGCGCGCCGGCCCCCGGAGCCTGGAGCACCTTCCGCGGCGACCGGTTGAAGATCAACTCGGCGACCCCCGTGCCGGAGAGTCCCGGCGCGCCCGGAGAGCTGACGGTGACCAAGCGCTCGGTGACCGTCGCCGCCGGTGACGGCACCGGGCTCGAGCTCGGCCAGGTGCAGGCGCAGGGGAAGAAGCCGATGCCGGCCGCCGACTGGGCCCGCGGGATCACGTTCGCCCCGGACGAAGTCCTGGGCAGCTGACGTGTCGCCAGCGCGCCGGCGTCGTCTCGTCGATCCTGCCCGTCGGGCCGCCTTCGACGGACTGCGCAGCGTGCACGCCGACGACGCGTACGCGAACCTGGTGCTGCCGCCGCTGCTCACCCAGCGACGGATCACCGGCCGGGACGCGGCTTTCGCCACCGAGCTGCTGGCCGGCACCTGCCGGATGACGGGAACGTACGACCAGATCCTGGTGGCGGCCTCGGGCCGGGCGCTGGCCACCCTGCAGCCGGCCGTGCTGGACCTGCTCCGGCTCGGCTGCCACCAGCTGCTGAGCATGCGGGTGCCGACCCACGCCGCCGTCGCCGCCACCGTCGACCTGGCCGCCGCCACCGTGGGGGAGCGGGTGACCGGCCTGGTGAACGCCGTGCTCCGCAAGGTCGCGGCGCGGTCGTACGAGGAGTGGACCGACGACCTCGCCGCCGGGCTCGATCACCTCGACGCGTTGGCGCTGCGCAGCGCCCACCCGCGGTGGATCGTGGCGGCCTACGCCGAGCTGCTACCGGCCGAGGAGGTCGAGACCGCCCTGCTGGCCAACAACGACTCCGCCCCGGTCAGCCTGGTCGTCCGCCCGGGTCTCACGACGGTCGACGAGCTGCTCGACGCCGGAGCCGCGCCGGGACGCTGGAGCCCGTACGCGGCCAGCTGGTCCGGGAACCCCGCCGAGCTGGCCGCCGTCCGCCACGGCACGGCGGGGGTGCAGGACGAGGGCTCCCAGCTCACGGCCTGGGGCCTCGGCCGGATCGCGTCGGTTGCGGAGCGTGGCTGGTGGCTGGATCTGTGCGCCGGGCCGGGCGGCAAGGCGGCCCTGCTGGCCGGACTCGCCAGCGAACGCTCCGCTCGGCTGGTCGCGGTCGAGCTCGCCCCCCACCGGGCCCGGCTGGTCGCCCAGGGCCTGCGCGGCTACCCCGACCCGGCAACGGTGGTGGTGGCCGACAGCATCCGTCCCGCCTGGCGTGGCGGGGCCTTCGACCGGGTGCTGGCCGATGTGCCGTGCACCGGACTGGGTGCCCTGCGTCGACGTGCCGAGTCGCGCTGGCGACGGACGGCCGCCGACGTCGAGCAGCTGCACCCGCTGCAGGTGGGACTTCTGACCTCCGCACTGGACGCGGCCGCCCCCGGCGGGATGGTGGCGTACGTGACCTGCTCGCCCCACCGCCGGGAAACGGTCGACGTGGTCAGCGAGGTGCTGGCCGGGCGCGACGACGTCGATCTGGTGCCGGCCACGTCGGTGCTGCCCGAGCTGCCCGACAACGCCTTCGTCGGTCAGTACCTGCAGCTCTGGCCGCACCGGCACGGCACCGACGCGATGTTCGCGGCCTATCTGACACGCGCGCACTGAAACGTTTTCACCGGCGCCCGATCTGTGGCAGGCTGGTCGGCCGTGCGCATCCTCCAGGTCGGGCTAGGCGGTTTCGGGCGGGACTGGGCGGTCACCGTCATCCCCAGAGTGCCGGAGGTCGAGGTGGTCGGCACGGCCGACGTCTTCGCCG
This sequence comes from uncultured Actinomycetota bacterium, assembly GCA_963696135.1. GTDB lineage: Bacteria > Actinomycetota > Actinomycetes > Propionibacteriales > Propionibacteriaceae > Microlunatus. The sequence continues at coordinate 26,429 of CAVOJH010000018.1, read as the reverse complement.
GCTCCCGCGCGCTCGCCATCGCGGCCGGGATCACCACCCCCGACCTGTGCTTCAGCACGGTCGAGGAGGCGATCGAGGCCACCGACCCCGAAGCGGTCCTGGTGACCGCCAGCCTGGTCGGACACGTGCCGGCCGCCGAGGCTGCGCTGCGGAGCGGGCGGCACGTGCTGATCGAGAAGCCGTTCGCCCCGAGCGTGGCTGAGGCCGAGAGCCTGGTCGCGCTGGCCGATCAGCAGCAGCGGATCGTCGCGGTCAGTCAGAACTACCGGTTCTTCCCGGCGGTGCAGACGGTACGGAAGATGGTCGCCGACCGTGATCTCGGTGACCTGCATGCCGTCGAGATCGACTTCCGCCAGTTCTCCGGTCGGGAGGGGATCGCCGGACCGCACCACGCCCTGGCTGAGCCGCTGCTGGTCGACATGTCCATCCACCACTTCGACCTGCTGCGGTACGTGCTCGGTCGTGAGGTCACCGCCATCAGCTGTCGCACCTGGGACCCGGAGTGGTCGCTGTTCACCGGACCGTCGGAGGGGGTGGCCCTGATCGACTGCGGCGAGGACGTGGTCGCCTCCTACCGGGCCAGCTGGGTGAGCAGCGGTCCGAAAACCGCCTGGGCGGGGGAGTGGCGGATGGACTTCGCCGGGGGTGAGGTGTGGTGGACCAGTCGCGGCGACGGCCCGGAGGGCTGGCGCGCGGACCTGGTCACGGTGCGTCGCGGGCGGATCCTGGAGACCCTCGAGCTTCCGCGCCTGGAGCGCACGGACCGGGCGGGCAGCCTGACCGAGTTCGCGTACGCGATCGCCAACGGGGAGGAGCCGGGCATCTCGGGTCGGAACAACCTCGGCAGCCTGGCCACCACCTACGCCGCCGTCGAGGCGGCACAGACCCGTGCGAAGGTGGACCTCGCCGGCTGGCGCTGACCGCTCGCCGGCTGGCGCTGACTGCCCGGCGGCCCGCTAAGGTCGCCTGCGTGACCAACCGGATCATGCCCAGCCTGCTGTCGGCGGACTTCGCGAACCTGCAGACCTCCATCGAGACCATCCCGAGCGCGGATGCCCTGCACGTGGACGTGATGGACTACCACTTCGTCCCGAACCTCACGATCGGGTTGCCGGTGATGGAGGCGATCCGTCGCATCACCGACAAGGTCCTCGATCTGCACCTGATGATCTCCGACCCGGACCGGTGGGCGCCGACCTACGCCGAGCAGGGGGCGGACTCGGTCACCTTCCACGTCGAGGCCGCGGACGCGCCCGTCCGGCTGGCGCGTGAGCTGCGGGCCCGAGGGGCCCGGGCCGGGATGGCACTGAAGCCGGCGACGCCGATCGAGCCGTACGCCGAGCTGCTGCCCGAGCTGGACCTGGTGCTGATCATGACGGTGGAGCCGGGCTTCGGCGGGCAGAAGTTCCTCGACCTGTGCCTGCCCAAGATCGAGTTCACCCGCGCTCTGCTGGCGAAGACCGGTGGCGACATCTGGCTGCAGGTCGACGGCGGCGTGTCGGTGGAGACGATCGAGCGCTGTGCCGCGGCCGGGGCCGACTCGTTCGTGGCCGGCTCAGCCGTGTTCGGGGCCGACGACCCGGACGCCATGGTGGCTCAGCTGCGCGGGCTGGCTGACGCCGCCGGCACCAACCCTAATTCCCGCGGCGCTTGAGGTAGCGCTCGAACTCCGCCGCGATCGCGTCGCCGCTGGCCTCCGGCAGCTCGGCGGCGTCCTGCTGCTCCTCCAGCTGGGCCACGTACTCCGCGACCTCGCTGTCCTCGGCCGCGAGCTCGTTGACGCCGCGCTCCCAGGCTCGGGCCAGCTCCGGCAGCTCCCCGAAGTCGAGCGGCACGTCGAGCAGCCGCTCCAGCTGGGACAGGATCGCCAGCGTCGCCTTGGGGCAGGGCGGGTGCGACACGTAGTGCGGGATCGCGGCCCAGACCGACATCGTCGGCATCCCGGATCGCGCCAGCAGGTCGGCCATCACCCCGACGATGCCGGTCGGACCCTCGTAGGTGGATTCGCCGATCCCGTACGCCTCCATCAGGTCCGGGTCGCGGGTCGTGGTGGTGACCGGTACGGGCCGGGTGTGCGGCGTGTCGGCCAGCAGGGCGCCGAGCACGAACACCCGCGAGGGATTCGCCGAGCGCAGAGCCGAGGTGATCAGTCCGCCGAACTGGCGCCAGCGCAGATTCGGTTCGATGCCCTCCACCAGGATCAGGTCCCGTCCGCCGGCCAGCTGCGCGGTCTTGATCCGGGTGGTCGGCCAGGTGATCTCCCGCTCGCCGTCGGGGTTGAGGGCCACCTCGGGACGGTTGACCTGGTAGTCGTAGAACTCGTCGGGATCGAGCTCGTAGGCGAGCTCCGCCTGATAAGCCTCCGCGAGGTGCTCCACGGCAGCACTGGCCGCGTTGCCCGCATCGCTCCAACCGCTGAAGGTCGCCACCACCAGCGGGTCGCGCAGCCCACGCAGTCCGGCGTTCGCCTGCTCGTTCATGTCAGACACTGTAGACGCCGCCACCGACCGAGAATCGGGACCGACGGGTGCCCTCGCGGACTATCCTCCAGGGGTGTCCGACCTGCGTAGCGAGCTGTCCCGACGTGTTGTCATCGGCGACGGGGCCATGGGCACGATGCTGCAGTCGTACGACCTGACCCTGGACGACTTCGACCAGCTCGAGGGCTGCAACGAGATCCTCAGCGTGACCCGTCCCGACGTGGTGCGGGCCATCCACGACGCCTACTTCGAGGTCGGGGTGGACTGCGTCGAGACCAACACCTTCGGCACCAACCTCTCGGCTCTGAACGAGTACGACATCCCCGACCGGATCGGCGAGCTGGCCGAGGCCGCGGCGCGGATCGCCCGCGAGTCGGCGGACGCCTTCAGCACCCCCGACCGGCCGCGCTGGGTGCTCGGCAGCGTCGGCCCGGGCACCAAGCTCCCCACGTTGGGCCACCTGCCGTACGCGCAGCTGCGGGATGCGTACACCACCCAGGTCTCCGCGATGGTCGACGGTGGGATCGACGCGGTGCTGGTGGAGACCAGCCAGGACCTGCTGCAGACCAAGGCCGCCGTGCTGGGCGCGAAGCGAGCGCTGGCGGCGGCCGGGGTCGACCTGCCGCTGATCGTGCACATCACCGTGGAGACCACCGGCACGATGCTGCTGGGCTCCGAGGTCGGGGCCGCCCTGACCGCGCTGGAGCCGCTCGGCATCGACTTCATCGGCCTGAACTGCGCCACCGGCCCGGCGGAGATGAGCGAGCACCTGCGGCACCTGGCCCGGCACGCTCAGATCGGCATCAGCTGCATGCCGAACGCCGGTCTGCCGGAGCTGACCCCCGATGGCGCCCGCTACCCGCTGACCCCGGTCCAGCTGGCCGACGCCCTGGAGCAGTTCGTCGGTGAGTTCGGCCTCGGTCTGGTCGGCGGGTGCTGCGGCACGTCGCCGGAGCACCTGCGTCAGGTGGTCGAGCGACTCGGCACCCGGACCCCGGTGGTCCGGCAGCCCGTGCACGTCCCGGCGTCGGCCTCGCTGTACGCCGACGTGCCGTTCCGGCAGGACACCAGCTACCTGTCGATCGGGGAGCGCACCAACGCCAACGGCTCCAAGGCGTTCCGCGAGGCCCTGCTGGCCGAGCGCTGGGACGACTGCGTCGACATCGCCCGAGCCCAGATCCGCGACGGAGCGCACCTGCTGGACCTGAACATCGACTACGTCGGTCGCAACGGGGCCGCCGACATGAGCGAGCTGGCGTACCGGTTGGCCACCGCGTCGACGCTGCCGATCGTGCTGGACTCCACCGAGCCGCCCGTGCTGCAGGCCGGGCTGGAGCGGATCGGTGGTCGAGCGGTGATCAACTCCGTGAACTACGAGGACGGCGACGGGCCGACGTCGCGCTTCACCAAGATCATGGAGCTGGTCTCCGAGCACGGTGCCGCGGTGATGGCCCTGACGATCGACGAGGAGGGTCAGGCCCGGACGTGTGACTGGAAGGTGCGGGTCGCGGAGCGGTTGATCACCGACCTCACCCAGAACTGGGGGATGCGCACCTCCGACATCATCATCGACGCCCTGACGTTCCCGATCGCCACCGGGCAGGAGGAGACACGACGCGACGGCATCGAGACCATCGAGGCGATCCGGACGATCAAGGAGCGGTTCCCGGAGGTGCAGACCACCCTCGGGCTGTCGAACATCTCCTTCGGTCTCAACCCGGCCGCCCGGGTGGTGCTCAACTCGGTGTTCCTCAACGAGTGCATCGAGGCAGGTCTGGACTCCGCCATCGTGCACGCGGCCAAGATCATCCCGATGGCCCGGATCCCCGACGAGCAACGGGAAACAGCGCTCGACATGGTCTACGACCGGCGCCGCCCGGCCACCGACGACGAACCCGGGTACGACCCGCTGCAGCACTTCCTGGAGATCTTCGACGGCGTCACCACCGCCGACACCAAGGCCGAGCGCGCCGCCGAGCTGGCCAAGCTGCCGGTCAGCGAGCGACTGCAGCGTCGGATCGTGGACGGCGAGGGCAAGGGTCTCACCGACGACCTCGAGCTCGCCCTGGCCGACGGGAAGCCGGCGCTGGAGATCATCAACACCGATCTGCTCGAGGGCATGAAGACCGTCGGCGTGCTGTTCGGCTCCGGTCAGATGCAGCTGCCGTTCGTGCTCCAGTCGGCCGAGGTGATGAAGACAGCTGTGGCCTACCTGGAGCCGTACCTGGAGAAGACCGACTCGGCCGGCAAGGGCACCATCGTGCTGGCCACGGTCAAGGGCGACGTGCACGACATCGGCAAGAACCTGGTCGACATCATCCTCACCAACAACGGCTACACGGTGGTGAACCTCGGCATCAAGCAGCCGATCACCACGATCCTCGAGGCCGCCGACGAGCACCGAGCCGACGCCATCGGGATGTCCGGTCTGCTGGTGAAGTCGACAGTGGTGATGCGGGAGAACCTGGAGGAGATGAACACCCGCGGGGTGGCGTCGTACCCGGTGTTCCTGGGTGGCGCTGCCCTGACCCGCGCGTACGTGGAGCAGGACCTGCGCGAGGTCTACGCCGGCGAGGTCCGCTACGCCCGCGACGCGTTCGAGGGTCTGCGGCTGATGGACGCGCTGATGGCCGTCAAGCGGGGCGAGGAGGGCGCGGCCCTGCCTGCCCCCCGCGAGCGGCGGGTCAAGGCCAAGACACCGGCGTCGATCACCGAGGAAGGTCCGGAGCCGACCACCCGCTCCGACGTGGCCGTCGACATCGACGTGCCTACTCCACCGTTCTGGGGTGACCGGATCGTCAAGGGGATCGCGCTGGCCGACGTCGCGGCGTACCTGGACGAGCGGGCCACCTTCATGGGTCAGTGGGGGCTCAAGGGCTCCCGCACCGGACCGACCTACGAGGAGCTGATCGAGGTCGAGGGCCGGCCGCGGCTGCGCTCCTGGCTGGACCGGATCCAGACCGAGGGCATCGCGGAGTTCGCGGTCGTGTACGGCTACTGGCCCTGCTACAGCGAGGGCAACGACCTGGTGGTGCTCGACCCGGGCGCCGAGGTCGGCGCACCGGAACGCCACCGGTTCACCTTCCCCCGGCAGCGTCGCGGTCGCCATCTCTGTCTGGCCGACTTCTTCCGCGACCGTGCGCTGGCACAGGAGAAGGGGCCGGACGTGGTCGCCTTCCACCTGTGCACCATGGGCGCGGCGGTGAGCAAGGCCACCGCTGTGCTGTTCGAGAACAACGCGTACCGCGACTACCTGGAGCTGCACGGGTTGAGCGTCCAGCTGACCGAGGGTCTGGCGGAGATGTGGCACGACCGGGTCCGCGCCGACCTCGGCTTCGCGGCCGACAACGGCTCGATCGACGACATGATCCGCGACCAGTCCTACCGCGGCTCGCGCTACTCGTTCGGCTACCCGGCCTGCCCGGATCTGGAGGATCGGGCCAAGCTGGTCGACATGCTGAAGCCGGAGCGGATCGGCGTCGAGCTGTCCGAGGAGCTGCAGCTGCACCCCGAGCAGTCGACCGACGCGCTGATCGTCCACCACCCGGAGGCGAAGTACTTCAACGCTCGTTGACGGGGGGGTCTCGCGATTTCTTCGTGACGGGAAGTTGCCACTCACGCAGTGACCCACGGCGTGTCGCGCCGAGCCCGACTCGCGAGAGGCGCATTCCCGTCGAGCATGGCCAGGGCCTGCCGCGTCACCCAGACCACGTGGTCCGGTTGCTCGGTCAGCATCTTCCAGGTGAACCGCAGCACGGTCCAGCCACAGAGGGCGATGACGTTCTGTCGTTCCCGGTCCGTCTCGAACGCGTCGTCGGTGTCGTGGAACTCGCGACCGTCGATCTCGCAGGCCAGTCGCTGCCGCTCGAACGCGACGTCCAGGTAGAAGGTGGCCCACAGCTGCGGCACCCAGAGCTTCAGATTCCCCACCCATCCCGTGATCCCGGCGTCGCGGTAGAGACGGTGAACCAGCCGCTCGGCCCGGGACCACGGCTCCGCGCGGGAGTCGAGCAGCACCCGCCACCGCTCGGTGTTGCCGCGCCGCTTCCTGGTCTGCTCGAGCGCGTACTGCAGGCTCGCGAGGTCGGCCACCTTCTGACGAAGGGCCCTGTCGATGGGGTCGGTGTCGTCGAGGGTGGCGAGCTCGATGGCGGTGAGCGGAGGAGTGGTGAAGGCGAAGGGCCCGCGTTGCTGGACGAGCTCGGCAGGGATCCGTCTCCGCTCGAACGCGAAGCCCGCCTGAGCTGTGTGCCGGGTGGGGGAGGCGACCTCGACGGTCGGCACCTCGAGCTCGGGCCAGTACGTCAAGGCGGCGGCCGCCCGGCCGCGGATCACCGCGTTCGGGTCCCAGCGGGACACCGCCGCCACCTTGGTCTGCAGCTGGTCGGCGTTGCCCGGATCGGCGAAGACGCCCGGCAGCGGGCGGACCAGCCGTCCGGCGGAAGCGGCCCGGACCAGGGCGTTCTCCAGCCTCGGGTGCTCGCGAGCGAGGATGACCTGGTCGAGGGCGAGCAGCTCGTCGATGACGTCGTCGTTCTTCACGACGAGAGTCTGTGGACGTCGAGTCGGTTTGGACCGGGGGTGCCGCAGATCTGTGGATGGCGGTCGAGGGCCAGGGTGATCTGTGGACAGCGACGGGAACGGGCGTGTCACGCGGTGTGCGGAGTGCGACACGCCGAGCACGCGAGCGTGAGTGGCAACTTCCCGTCATGGACCAATTCCGAGGGTGGCGTGCGACTCTGTCACCAGCCCTCGGTGAGCACCTGGTCCAACCGGTCGACGAAGAAGTCGGCGCTCTCGATGGTGAGGCAGAGCGGCGGCTTCACCTTCAGCACGTTCGAGAAGTCACCGGTGGCGTGCTCGATCACCCCGAGCTCACGCAGCCGCTCGCAGATGGCGGTGGCCTCCGCGGTAGCGGGCTCCCGGGTCGCCGGGTCACGCACCAGCTCAACGCCCTGGTAAAGACCGCGGCCGTGCAGATAGCCGATCAGCGGCTGCCGGTCCGCGAGCTCGGCGAGCCGCCGGCTCAGGTGGGCGCCGACCCGGCGGGCGTTGGCCTGCAGGTCCTCGTCGCGGATCGCATCCAGCACCGCGAGGCCGATCGCCGACGACACCGGGCTGCCACCGACGGAGGAGAAGAACGATCCTTCGGCGGAGAAGTCCTCGGCGATCTCGCGGCGGGTGACCACGAACCCGATCGGGTGCCCGTTGCCGGCGGCCTTGGCCATGGTGATCACGTCCGGGACGACCCCGTGCAGCTCGAACCCCCAGAACGCCTCGCCCGTCCGGCCGTACCCGATCTGCACCTCGTCGGAGATCACCAGGCCGCCCGCACCGCGGACGACGTCGTAGACCTGGGCCAGGTAGCCGACCGGGAGCTCCACACCTCCGGCGTTGCCCGAGATCGGCTCCGCGATGTACGCCGCAGGCCCGTCCGGCAGTCCGGCCACGATCGAGCGCACGGAGTCGGCGCAGCGATCTGCCGCGTCCGTCCCGCGATGATCACCGCGGTACGGGTTCGGCATCTCCGCCAGGTGGATCCACGGCGGTCGGCTGTCCCGCGACGCCGGGTTGTCGTTCAGGGACGTGGAGATCTCATCCGTGGCCGTGGTCCAGCCGTGGTAGCCACCGGCCAGGCAGATGACGTCTCGACGGCCGGTCGCGGTGCGGGCGATGCGGAGCGCCAGGTCGACCGCTTCGCTGCCCGAGTTGACCAGGAGGACGGTGTCCAGCGGGTCCGGCAGCAGCGCGACGATGCGTTCGGCGTAGGCGACGATGCCGGCGTAGGAGAACCGGGAGTTGGTGTTCAGCAGCCCGAGCTGCCGGGCCGCTGCCGCGGTGACGGCCGGGTGGCTGTGCCCGAGCACGGCGACGTTGTTGACCATGTCCAGGTACGCCCGGCCGGACGTGTCGATCAGGTGCTGCCGCCAGCCGCGCTCGATCCGCGGTGGGTGGGCGTAGTAGTGCTGCTGGACGTGCGCCAGCACCGCGTCGCGGCGGGTGATCAGCTCGGCGGCGGTCGTTGCCCCAGGGTCGAGGTCGACCGCACCCGCCAGGCCCGGCAGATCCGGCGAGAGAGCTCGCCACGCGTCCGCCAGGGACGGCACGACCACGCCCGCCGCCGCCACTCCCGCCGGCGTCGGCTCGACGTGCACGTGCGGTGGCAGCGGCAGATCCTCGTCGGCGTCGAGCACGGCACCCAGCCGATCACCGGCGGCGACGCGCGCACCGAGGGTGACCGACGGGTCCAGCTCAGCGAACCGGAGGTCGACCGGACCCGAGCGCAGGACCACCTGATGATCATCGACGGCCACGACCTCACCGTCGGCGGGAGCCAGGACCGGGGTGCCTTCCGGCGCGAAGACGTCGGTGCCCAGATGGACGGTGGGAACCTCGGCCGCCCGGTCGCGGGAAGCCAACGCCAACCGCGGACCGGCCCCGGCGACGCCGAAGCCGTCGACGAGGGCGCCTGCGACGGCACGCCGCGCAGCGGTCGCCTGGGTCCAGCTCGCAGCCGGGAGCAGTGGGGAAGTGACCGAGAGGTCGAGACGCGGGACATCCGCCGGCAGATCGATCACCGGGCTCGCCGGGCGCCAGCCGGCGACGGCCCGAGCAAGGTGTCCGGTGTCCCAGCCCACGGCGCGCCGCAGGACCGTCTCGGCGAGCGCGAAGGGCACCGCGGCCGCCCGGTCCAGGATGAGCCAGTCCAGCGGCTGCTCCTCGCGGGCGTACGCGTTGTCGGGATCGGTGGCCAGGATGTCGTCAACACTCACGGCCAGCACGGTGGCCCGAGCCACCACCAACGGCCAGAGCGCGGCGATCTCGGCCTCGGTCAACGGGGTCTCGGCGTGGAAACCGGCGACTACGGCGGCGGCGTCCAGCACCGGCGGACGGCGGTTCCGGACCAGCAGCGAGGTGATCGCAGTGGCCAGATCGGCGACCAACCAAGAGCGGACGACGTCGCCGAAGTCGATCACCCCGGTCGGGCTCAACCGACCGACGTCATCGCGGGCCGCGACCACGTTGTAGTCGGCCAGGTCGGCGTGCACGACCTGGATCCGCAGCTGGTCGGCCAGAGGGTTCAGTGCGTCCCAGGCGCGGGAACTGAGATCGACCACCGCCGCCCGGCGGTCCGGGTCGGCCACCGAGCCGACCAGGGTGTCCACCACTCGCGCCGCGTGGCGGCTGTCGTACTGCAGGTCGCGGTCCGCCGCCGGGTGCTCGAAGTCGGCCAGGGCACCGCTCAGGCGGGCCGCCAACGCGCCGAAGCGACCCAGCACCTCGTCGCCGAGATAGCCGGCGTCGGAGAACATGTCGCCCTCGACGAAGGTCAGCAACCGGACGTGATGATCCACACCGTCGATCGGCACGACGACCAGGTCGGTCCCACCGCGAGAGACCACCGGTAGGGGTACGGCCAACCCGGTGCCGGCTCGCTCGACGTGCTGCATGGCCGTGTTCTGCAGGTCGAGCACGTCGGCCCCGAAGGCAGGATTGGCGATCTTGAGCACGTATGACCCCGCGCCGGCACGGATCCTCAGGTTCGTCTCCTGGTTGGAGCCGAGCGGTGTGGCCGTGCCGTCGATGCCGAAGACCTCACGGGCGATGGCCTCGGCTGCGGAGGGCGAGACCGGGGTCGCGGGCGGCGTCTCGCCCCAGAACGGTGCGCTCACGAGGGCGAACCTATCGCCGAGGGCTGAGACGGTGATCGCAGCCGCGGACCACTCACTCGGCCCAGAACTCCTGCAGGCGCGCGTCCAGCGGGTCGGCGACCTGCATCGGAAGTGAGTGCGTCGTGCCGGGCCAGACTTCCACCGTCGACCGGGGCAGCTGTCGGGCTCGATCGGCCGCCCGCGATCCGCCGGCCAGTGAGTGGTTGTCGGCAATCGCCACATAGACCGGCATCGTCAGCGCGGCGAGCTGAGGGTCGCTGAGCAGACGGGGGTTCGGCAGCTGTGCCTGGTAGTGCGTCGCACCGGCGTTGATCATGGACGCGATCGGGTCACCCGGTTCCGCCCGCTCGCCACCGCCGACCTCGGTGAGGGCACGGTCACGCCAGGCCTCGGGCAGCAGCGGCAAAGAGGCGAGGACCGTCCAGGCCATCAGACGGGCGGGTGGGTAGCCGAACGTGAACACCGGTTCGAGCAGCACCAGACTGCTTACCCGCTCGGGGTGCAGTCGGGCGTAGGTCACTGCGGTGGCCCCACCGAACGAGTGACCGACGAGGTGGACCCCATCGGGCGCCAGGCGTCGGATCACCTCGTCGACCCAGATCGCCTGGTCCTCGATCGACGTCAGCGGACTCGACTGCAGGGACAGACCCGCGTCACCGAGCGCGTCGACCGCGATCACCGAATGGTGAGCGAGCAGGCCCGACAGGTTCTCCGACCACATCGGCACCCCGGAGGTTCGACCGGGCAGCAGCAGCACCGGCGTATCGGAGCTCGGCGATGGCGAGCTCCACACGTAGGCCCGCACGGTGCCCAGATCGGTGGCGATGTCCTCGGTCCGGGTCGGTGACGGAAGGACCGCCATCGCCTGCGCGTACGCGGCTCGGTAGTCCCGCTGGCCGGCTACGGATCGGAACTGGCCGGTGCCCGGTCGCGCCGTCACGAAGGTGATCAAACCCCAGGCCGCCAAGGCGATGACGGCAAGGCGGACCGTGCGGCGGATCAGGCGACGCGGCCGCCCGTGTCGTCGGGGATCGTCTGGACTGGTCATCGGTCACCCCTCTCCTTCCGTGAATGACCAACCACTGTAGCAAGTCAGTTGTATTGCTATTCTGCCCGGATGCCCCGTCAGGTCGATCACGAGCAACGCCGAACCGAGATCGCGTACGCCGTCTGGGCCGTCATCGCCGAGGACGGTCTCGACGCCGTGTCGCTGCGGCGGGTCGCCGCGGAGGCGGAGATCTCGCTCGGTCGGGTGCAGTACTACTTCGCCAGCAAGGAAGAGCTGCTCCGGCACACCTGCCGGACGGTGATCGACAGCTCGGCGTCGTCGTTCACCGAGCGCACGGAGAGCCTCGGCGCTCTCGCGACGGTGCGCGCGTTGGTCGGCCAACCCATACCGCGGGACGAGCGGACCCGGATCGGGACCGCGGTGTGGCAGGCGTTCCTCACCCGGGCAGGAAGCGACCCCGGCCTGCGCGCGATCATCGGCGAGGCGGTCACCGGGACCCAGCGGGAGCTCGGCCGGTTGATCGCGCGGGCGCAGGAGGACGGCGACGTGGGGAGATCACTGGAACCGCAACGGCTGGGTCAGGCGTTGTTCGCCCTCGGCTATGGCCTGGCGCAGCAGGTGCTGATCGCCAGTCTCACCGCCGAGGAGGCGTTTGCGGCCATCGACGCCACGCTGGACGGTCTCACCGACCGAGCGTCCGTGACCTCCGACTGATCACCGATGCCAGCGGGCCGCCCACAGTGCCGCCCGGGCGGCGTTGGCCCCGCCCGCCCCGTGCACGGCACCGCCGGGGTGCGCCGAGGCCGAGGCCAGGTAGAGCCCGCGGATCGGCGTACCCGCCCGGCCCATCCCGGGCACGGGTCGGAAGATCAGCTGTTGGTCCAGCGCCGAGGAGCCACCGCCCACCGCTCCGCCGACAAGGTTCGCGTTGCGGCGTTCCAGCTCCGGCGGCGACAGCACCCGCCGGGCCAGCACGCGGGAGCCGAAGCCCGGTGCGTACGCCTCGATCCGGACCTGCATCCGGTCGGCGAACCGTTCCGCGTCGCCACCGTCCCAGTCGCCGGTCAACTCACCGCCAGCATCACCTCGCACCCGTTGCGGGACGTGGGTGTAGGCCCACAGCGACTCGGTGCCGGCGGGGGAGCGGGACGGGTCCGTGGTGGTCATCTGACCGATCAGCAGGAAGGGCCGATCGGGGATCAGACCGGCGGCCAGCTGTCCCTCGTACGCGCTGAGCTCGTCCAGGCTGTCGCACAGGTGCACGGTGCCGGCGGGGTACGGAGGTTCGCCCGCCCACGGCACCGGACCGGACAGGGCGAAGTCGACCTTGACGGTCGCGGGATCCATCCGGAACCGCCGGACCCGCTCGAGGTAGCGGTGCGGCACGTCCGCAGGGCTCAGCAACCGCTCGGCGAGCTGGTGCACCCCGACGGCGGCGAGGACCGCACGGCGTACCCGGATCTGAGTGCCGTCGACCACCACGCCCGTGGTGCGGCCGTTCTCGACCACCACCCGGTCCACCGGCGCACCAGTGACCACCCGTCCGCCCAGCGCCAGCAGCCGAGTCGCCAACGCCTCGCTCAGTCGCCCCGCGCCGCCCTCCGGCACCGGGAAGCCGACCGTCTGCCCGAGCATGGCCAGCAGCAGACCGATCAGCCCCGATCCGGCCGACGTGGAAGGCAGATCGGCGTGCGCCGCATTGCCGGCCACCAGCATCCGCGCTCCGCGGCCACCGAAGCGTCGGCCGGCCACCGGTGCGTCGAGGGTGTGCTGAGCGGGAGTGAGGAGCCGGTGCACGAAGTCGAGGCCACCGACGCGCGGCAGCTGCAGTGCGGCCCGGAGCCCGTGGCGGACGGGTGGCAGGGGGGAGAGCAGTGCGGCGACCAGCGACGGTCCGATCCGGTGCCACTGATCGACGAGGGCCAGCCAGGCGGCCCCATCACCCGGCTGCTCGCGGTCCAGCAACGCGGCCGTCACCGCTGGATCGCGGTGCAGCACCGACCACGAGCCGTCGGGCCAAGGGTGGCCCAGCACCGCGGGTGCGTGCCGCCAGCGCAACCCGTACGCCTCCAGGCCGAGTCCGGTGATCACCGGCGACGCCGCCGCCATCGGGTAGAAGGCGCTGAAGGTGTCGTGGACGAAGTCGGGGTGGACGTCGCGGTCGCTGCGCACCGCGCCGCCGACATCGGGCTGGGCCTCGACCAGCAGCACCTCCCAGCCGGCGTCGGCCAGCAGATTCGCCGCCACCAGACCGTTCGGTCCGGCCCCCACCACCACGGCGTCGACCGTGCCGGGAAGATCAGAGGGTGGGCAGTCCGACGACGAGCCCGGGGCGACCATGGTCACACCCTCTCACCGGGCCGATCGGCGATCCCGGTTGCCACGGGCTGCGAGAATGACCGGGCCATGAACGATGCCGCCCCCTCCGTGCCCCTCCCCGGTCCCATCCCGCCCCAGGCTGTCCTGTGGGACTTCGACGGGACCCTGGCCGACACCGAACCGCTGTGGATCGCGGCGGAGTTCGAGGTGATCGAGGGCGAGCTCGGCAAGCCGTGGTCGATGGAGCACGCCGAGAAGCTGGTCGGCAGCGACCTGATCGACTCGGCGTCCTACATCCTCGCCACGATCGGCCGTTCCGACCTCCCGCCGATCTGGATGGTGCAGCAGCTGCTCGGCCGCGTGGTGGCCCAGCTCCGAACGGCCGACGAGCTGCCGTGGCGGCCCGGTGCCCTCGAGCTGCTCGCCTCGCTGCGCGCCACCGGGATGCCGTGCGCCTTGGTGTCTGCGTCCTACCGGGTGCTGCTCGACGCCGTGCTCGAGCGGTTGCCCGCGGGCTCCTTCGCCGTCTCGGTCGGCGGCGACGAGGTCACCCTGGGCAAGCCGCACGCTGAGCCGTACGAGAAGGCGTGTGCCCTGCTCGGGGTCGACCCGCGGGACTGCGTGGTGCTGGAGGACTCCGCCACCGGCGCCCGGTCCGGCAACGCGGCCGGTGCCGTGGTGGTCGGGATCCCTCACGTGGTGGACATCCCGGCGGCGCCGCGACGCGTCACCGTACCGACCCTCGTCGGTCTGGATCCCGATGGGCTGACGACGCTCTTCGCTCAGGCCGGCCGTGCGCAATAGACGCCTGACGGCGGTGCTGACTAGGCCCCTGACGGGGCTGGCGGCCGCGCTCGCCCTCCTGGTGCTGACGAGCTGCACGCCCGCCGACGTCGATCCCCAGCCGAACCCGTCCCAGAGCACGCCGACGGCTCCGCCGCTGACCGTGCTGTCCACCGACGTGATCCGGGTCGCCGACCCGGCAGCGATCACCGACCCGGGCTCGGTGGTGCTCTCCCTCAACGTCTTCCAGCGGCTGATGACGGCCGAACCGGGCCAGGCGGTCCTGAAGCCCGATGCGGCGAAGGACTGCCTGTTCACCGCGGACACCGTCTACACCTGCACGCTGAATCCGAACCTGGTCTTCCAGAATGGCCACCGGCTGACCTCGAGCGACGTGAAGTTCAGCATCCAGCGCGCCCTGCGCCTGGACGTCGCCGGCTCCTCGGCGCCGTTGCTGTCCACCTTGCGGCGGATCGAGACCCCGGATCCACTGACCGTACGGTTCGTGCTGAGTCGGGTCGACACCCAGTTCGGCTGGGCCCTCGCCTCGCCGGCGGCCTCGATCGTCGACGAGCAGGTGTACAACTCCGACGAGGTACGCCCGAACGACCAGCCCATCGTCGGCTCCGGCCCGTTCGCCGTGGTCGGCTTCGAGAAGGGTGTGCTCCGCTTGCAGAAGAACACGACCTACGTCGGTCGGACCCCGGCGCGGATGGACTCGGTGCTCTACCAGACGGTCAAGGACTCCGCTGCCCTCGAGGACGCGATGAAATCGGGCACCGCCGACGTGGTCTGGCGCGGTCTCAGCGCCGCCGCGATCACCCGGTACTCCCGGCAGGTGACGATCAGTGACGACGACACCACCGACGCCGGGTACGGCATGCAGACGCAGACCGGCACCCGGGTGCTGATGCTGGCCTGGTCACCGACGTCCCCGCACCGCTTGAACGAGGACCTGCGCAACGCCGTCGCCGTCGCTCTGCAAGGCGACCGGACCCTGGACTCGGTGGTGCCCGGTGGGATCCCCAACCACATCAGCGCGTTCCCGTTGGGGGGCAGTGCGGAGCCCGACGTCACCTGGTCGAACCAGATCCAGATCAGCCTCGGCTACGACCCGACGATGCCCGACGGCCAGGACATCGCCACCCAGATCCGCACCCGACTGGAGGACACCGGTGGGATGAGTGTTCGGCTGCGGGCGGTCGATCCGACCGCCGACTCGGATCCGCCGGATCTGATGGTGCTGGACCGCAAGGCGTGGACCTCGACCCCACTGGCCTGGCTGCAGCCCTACCTGGAGGCACCCCTGCCGAAGAGCACCGAGGAAGTCGCCCGACTGGAGCGCCAGTACCGGGGTGCGGGCATCGGCGAGGAGGCCGAGGCGACGCGGGCGATGGCGAGCCTGCAGCGCCAAGCGGCGGCCGACCTCGTGCTGGTGCCGATGACCCAGTCCGACGAGTACGTGGTCACCGCCCCGAAGGTCGAGGTCCCGGCCAACTCGTTCGGACCTGGGTGGCAGCTGGGATTGTGGGGGATGTTCCGTGGTTGATCTGGCAGATTCCGTGGTCGAGCGAGACGACTCCGACCCACGTGCGTACGCCGGTGTCGGGGCTGGGCCGCTGCGGCCGGGGGAGCGCGTGACCCTGACCGACGCCAAGGGGCGCAAGCACTCGGTGCTGCTCGCCGAGGGCGGGGTGTTCCACACCAGCAAGGGCGGCATCGCCCACGACGACTTGCTCGGCGGACCCGAGGGTGTCGTCGTGCACTCCCACGGCGGCACCGCGTACCTGGCGCTGCGGCCGCTGCTCGCCGACGTGACCGTGGCGATGCCGCGCGGCGCGGCGGTCGTCTACCCCAAGGACGCAGCTCAGATCGTGGGCGGTGCGGACGTGTTCCCCGGGGCCCGGGTGATCGAGGCCGGCGTGGGTTCCGGAGCCCTGACCATCTCCCTGTTGCGGGCGATCGGGCCGACCGGTCGGCTGATCTCCTACGAGCGGCGGGACGACTTCGCCGCCATCGCGCGGACGAACGTGGAGAACTTCCTCGGCCGGACCCATCCCGGCTGGGACCTGCGGGTGGGCGACCTGGTCGAGCGGCTGGCCGCCGACCCGCCGGGGCAGGTCGACCGGGTCGTCCTCGACATGCTCGCGCCGTGGGACTGCGTCGACGCCGCCGCCGAGGTGCTGGTGCCGGGCGGCGTGCTCTGCGCCTACGTGGCCACCACCACCCAGCTGGCCCGTACGGTGGAGACGATCCGGATCCACACCGGGTTCACCGAACCGGAGGCGACGGAGTCGCTGGTCCGCGGCTGGCAGGCCGAGGGACTGGCCGTACGCCCCCAGCACGCGATGGTCGGCCACACCGGCTTCCTGATCTTCGCCCGACGGCTGGCCCCCGGTGTCGTGGCCCCGGCCCGGCGACGTCGGCCGGCCCCCGGCGCGTATGGCGAGGATTACACCGGTCCGCGAGGGGATCGCGGGTAGGGTTTCGCGTCTAGGAGGTGTTCGATGACATCGACCGACCGTCCCGACGACCGTGAGTCGACGCTGGCACTGCTGCGCGAAGAGCTCGAGCGGATGAGGGAGCGCACGGCCTCCCACCCGCACGACATCGCCATGCTGGAACGGCGACTGGCTGATGCGCGCTCCGATGCGCGTACGACCGCAGCCAACAACGAACGCCTCGCCGCAACGTTGCGCGAGGCCCGCGACCAGATCGTGTCCCTGAAGACCGAGGTCGACCGGCTCGCCCAGCCGCCGGCCAGCTTCGGTGTCTTCGTGGCCGAGGCCCCCGACAAGACCGCCGACATCTACACCTCCGGACGCAAGATGCGGGTCAGCGTCAGCCCCGACGTCGAGCTCGAGGGTCTGGAGCCCGGGCGCGAGCTCATCATCAACGAGGCCCTGAACGTCGTCGGTGTCCAGGAGTTCACCGACGTCGGCGAGGTCGTGCTGCTCAAGGAGGTCCTCGAGGACGGGGACCGGGCGCTGGTCATCGGTCATGGCGACGAGGAGCAGGTCGTCCGGCTGGCCTCCCGACTCAAGCAGCAACCGATCCGCTCCGGCGACTCTCTGCTGGTCGACCGGCGGGTGTCCTTCGCCTTCGAGCGGGTGCCCAAGCTGGACGTCGAGGAGCTGGTGCTGGAGGAGGTGCCCGACATCGACTACTCGGTGATCGGCGGCCTCGGCAACCAGATCGAGGCGATCCGTGATGCCGTCGAGCTGCCGTTCCTGCACAAGGAGCTGTTCGCCGAGCACGAGCTGAAGGCACCGAAGGGGATCCTGCTCTACGGTCCGCCCGGCTGCGGGAAGACGCTGATCGCCAAGGCCGTCGCCAACTCCCTGGCCCAGAAGGTGACCGAGCACACCGGCCAGGAGGGACGCAGCTTCTTCCTGAACATCAAGGGTCCCGAGCTGCTGAACAAGTACGTCGGCGAGACCGAGCGGCACATCCGGTTGGTCTTCCAGCGCGCCCGGGAGAAGGCGTCCGACGGGATGCCGGTGATCGTCTTCTTCGACGAGATGGACTCCCTCTTCCGAACCCGCGGCTCCGGCGTGTCCTCCGACGTGGAGAACACCATCGTGCCGCAGCTGCTGAGCGAGATCGACGGGGTCGAGGGCCTGGACAACGTGATCATCATCGGCGCCTCCAACCGGGAGGACATGATCGATCCCGCGATCCTGCGGCCCGGCCGGTTGGACGTCAAGATCAAGATCGAGCGTCCCGACGCGGAGGCGGCCCGGGAGATCTTCAGCAAGTACCTGACCCCGACCCTTCCCTTGCACCACGAGGATCTGAACGAGTTCGACGGGGATCGGCAGTCCACCGTACGGGGCATGATCGACCGCACGGTCGAGCGGATGTACGAGGAGTCGGAGGAGAACCAGTTCCTCGAGGTCACCTACGCCGGCGGCGACAAGGAGGTCCTCTACTTCAAGGACTTCAACTCCGGCGCGATGATCCAGAACATCGTCGACCGGGCCAAGAAGACGGCGATCAAGGACCTGCTGGACACGGGTGTCAAGGGCATCCGGATCGGTCACCTGCTGCAGGCCTGCATCGACGAGTTCGCCGAGAACGAGGACCTGCCCAACACGACCAACCCGGACGACTGGGCCAAGATCAGCGGCAAGAAGGGCGAGCGGATCGTCTTCATCCGGACCCTGATCAGCTCGAAGAAGGGGAACCACCCGGGTCGCTCCATCGACACGGTCTCCAACACCGGGCAGTATCTCTGAGGCGCTTCGCTGCTCGGCGGCGCTTGGGACCGGTCGTTCGTCGCGATCAGGAACCGGACGAAAACCGTGTCCGATTCCTAATCGTTCCTGCACTCTCGGTCGCGCCGCCTTCCGCTGCGCTGGCCCTCCCCGGCCGCGGGTTCCAAGCAATGCTGCAACTGCGCGGGTGAAATATCACCCGCGGAGTTGGGCTAGACCGGGGTGGTGGTGCGGGTGCGGGCGCGGTGGACGAGGCGGACCACTGTGCGCCAGCCGAGGAGGAAGACGGCGAGGACGATGCTGGCCACGAGGACGAACGACCAGGCGGCGGTGTCGCCCGAGGTGAGGCGCAGGATCATGCCGACGAGCAGGGTGCTGGCCCAGACGGCCAGACCCGGGCGCCAGCCGGTCGGGTCGCTGCGCAGGTCGGGGACCACTCGACACAGCAGGTGGCCGACCACCGCGCCGACGAGGAAGGGCCACGCCGTGCTGAGCACGCCCAGCAGCGTGTTCGCCTCCTCGTGGCTGCTCCGACCGAGGATCGCGAACACGGTGACCGCCACGATGTCGGCGACGAGCGCGGGAAGTGCCTTCACGGCGCAGAACACTACGCCGCCGGAGACGCTCGGTGAACCGATTCAGGAAAGTCGCGACACTAGGCTTGGGGCATGACTGCCACCGACGGACCGACTTCTCCGTGGCCGCCGGTCCTGCGGGTGATGGGGATCGAGACCGAGTACGGGATCTCCGCCCTCGGCCAGGCTCCGGGCGAGGACCTGCATCCGATGCAGCTGTCCAACCACGTGGTCAAGGGCTACGGCTGGACCACGACGACGCAGCCGGCCGGCTGGGACTACGAGACAGAGACCCCCCTGCGGGACATCCGCGGCTACGAGCTCAGCCGCAACCAGGCGCATCCCGATCAGCTGACCGACGCCGATCTCGGCATGGCGAACGTGATCTTGACCAACGGAGCCCGACTGTACGTGGATCACGCCCACCCGGAGTACTCCGGGCCCGAGGTGACCAACGCCCTCGACGCCGTCCGCTACGACAAGGCGGGCGACGCGGTGATGGCCATCGCCGCCGAGCAGGCCAGCCAGAATCTCGGGCGCTCCGTCCGGCTCTACAAGAACAACACCGACGGCAAGGGCGCCTCGTACGGCACCCACGAGAACTACCTGCTGGAGCGCAGCACCCCGTTCGATCGGGTCGTCACCCAGTTCACCGGGTTCCTGATCTCCCGTCAGGTGATCACCGGAGCCGGCCGGGTCGGGGTGGGGCAGGCCAGCCAGCAACCCGGCTTCCAGATCAGTCAGCGAGCCGACTTCTTCGAGGCAGAGGTCGGTCTGGAGACCACCCTCAACCGCCCGATCATCAACACCCGCGACGAACCGCACGCCGACGCAAGCCGGCACCGGCGCCTGCACGTGATCACCGGGGACGCGAACCTGTCGGAGATCTCGACCTACCTGAAGGTGGGTACGGCGTCCTGGGTGCTGCGGGCCATCGAGGCCGGCTCTGGTGCCGGGCAACGTCCGGGTCGACCAACCCGTACCGACCATGCGGGCGGTCAGCCACGACGCGACCTGCCGCCGGCTGCTCACGCTGGCCGACGGCCGGGTGATGACGGCGGTGGACCTGCAGGAGATCTACCTGGAGGCGGCTCGGAGCTGCTACGAGCTCCGGGCCGGCGATCTGGCCGAGTCGGCCCAGATCGAGGCCAAGGACGTGTTCACGCGGTGGCAGGAGACGCTCGACGCGCTGCGCCGGGATCCGACCGAGCTGGCCGATCAGCTGGACTGGGTGGCCAAGCTGCAGCTGATGGAGTCCTACCGCGACCGCGACGGTCTGGGCTGGGGATCGCCGAAGCTGGCCCTGATCGATCTGCAGTACTGCGACGTCGATCCCCGCCGGAGCCTGTTCGCCGCTCTGGTCCGCAAGGGGCGGATGCGTCGGCTCGTCACCGACGACGAGGTCGAGCGGGCGCGGCTGCAGCCGCCGACCGACACCCGGGCGTACTTCCGGGGCCGGGTGATGGAGAAGTTCGGTCCTTCCGTGGTCGCGGCGTCCTGGGACTCGGTGATCTTCGACGTCCCCGGCAAGCCGGCGCTGCAACGGCTGCCGCTGCTCGATCCGCTCAAGGGGACCCGCGCCCAGGTCGGGTCGATCATCGACGCCAGTGCCGACGTGACCGAGCTGTTCGAGAACCTGGACGGGTAGCAGTCACTTGCCGGTCGGGAGGCGGGCCGGGCGGCCATGTTTGACTCGGTGGCGCGATCTGGTGGCTGGATGGGCGGGTCAACCGCCGGATGTCGCCCGCGAGTCGAGAACGGTCATCACGGCCGCCGACCCACGGACCGGATGCAGCGGTCGAGTCAGAAACGGCGCCCCGGGGCTGCGCCCGGACACGCCCCCGGGTGGGTCGACTGGGTTACACCCCATCTCACGTCCGGTCGACTGTCGGACTCTCGCATTACCCTGGTGGCATCGGTCGACCGCCGACTTCATCGGCGGTCGCAACAGCCCCATCGAGGCGCAGGAGGTGCAGCGATGCCTGAGTCGGAGCAGAGCCGGAACAGGACCCGTCAGTCGCAGACCGAGACCGACGAGGAGCTGACGCCGGCCGACCCCGCCCACAAGGCCGAGCTGGACGCCGATGTGGACTCGCTGCTGGACGAGATCGACTCCGTCCTGGAGAGCAACGCCGAGGAGTTCGTGCGCTCCTTCGTGCAGAAGGGTGGGCAGTGACCGACCGTCTGACGCCCCCGCACGGCCGCGCTCCGCTCCACGGCGCCGGTCTCCCGCCGGCCTTCCTGCAGGCCGGCACGTCCTCGTTCTCCGACTTCGCCGAAGCCGTCGCGCCCAACGTGCTGCCCGGCTCTCGGTCCGGCTTCAGCGGCGCCTCGCCCACCGACCTGGCCCCGCACGGCACCACGATCGTGGCCGCCACCTTCCCCGGCGGTGTGGTCGTCGCCGGTGACCGTCGGGCCACCATGGGCAACATGATCGCCCAGCGCGACATCGAGAAGGTGTACCCGGCGGACGAGTTCTCCATCATCGGCATCGCCGGTTCCGCCGGTCTCGCCGTCGAGATGGTGCGGCTGTTCCAGCTCGAGCTGGAGCACTACGAGAAGATCGAGGGCGCGCCGCTGTCGCTGGTCGGCAAGGCCAACCGCCTGGCCACGATGATCCGGCAGAATCTCGGTCTGGCCATGCAGGGGCTGATCGTCGTGCCGCTGTTCGCCGGTTGGGACCTGGCCCGTGAAGAGGGCCGGATCTTCTCCTACGACGCCACCGGCGGCCGGTACGAGGAGCAGGCCTTCTTCTCGGTCGGCTCGGGGTCGGTGTTCGCCCGCGGCTCGCTGAAGAAGCTGTACCGGCAGGATCTGACGGACATGGAGGCCGCCACCGCGGTCATCCAGGCGCTGTACGACGCGTCCGACGACGACTCCGCCACCGGCGGACCCGACCTCACCCGGCGGATCTTCCCGATCGTGATGATCGCGACCGCCGCAGGAGTGCAGCGGGTCGCCGACGACCAGATCGCGGGCATCGTCGACCAGGTGGTCGCCGCTCGGATGCAGCGACCGGACGGACCAGGAGCACCGCTGCTGTGAACACCGTCCTCGACCTCACCGGGGTCGCCGTTGTCCTCGACCCCACCGGAGGCGCACTGTGAGCATGCCGTTCTACGTCGCCCCCGAGCAGCAGATGAAGGACCGGGCCGACTTCGCCCGGAAGGGCATCGCCCGCGGCCGGTCGGTGATCGTCCTGCGCTACGCCGACGGCATCCTGTTCGTCGCCGAGAACAGGTCGCAGGCGCTGCACAAGGTCAGTGAGATCTACGACCGGCTGGGCTTCGCCGCCGTCGGTCGCTACAACGAGTTCGAGAATCTGCGGACCGCCGGCATCCGGTACGCGGACCTGCGGGGCTACAGCTACGACCGCACCGACGTCACCGGGCGGGGACTCGCCAACGCGTACGCGCAGCTGCTCGGCACCATCTTCTCCTCCGGAGGTGAGAAGCCGTACGAGGTGGAGATCGTCGTCGCCGAGCTGGGTCCCACCCCCGAGACCGATCAGATCTACCGGCTCACCTACGACGGCTCGGTCGCCGACGAGAACGGGTACGCGGTGATGGGCGGCTCGGCCGAGGCGATCACCGAGACGGTGCGCCGCGGCTACCAGCCGGGCATGGACCTGGCCGCCGCTGTCCGGCTCGCCGTGCGATCACTGTCCACCGACGGCGGCCCGAACGTCGCGCCGCGCGAGCTGGGCGCATCCGCGCTCGAGGTCGCGATCCTCGATCGGAGCCGCGTGCTCCCCCGGAAGTTCCGGCGGATCCACGGGACCTGGCTGACGGGATTGCTGACCGACGGCTCGGAAGCGTCCGACACCCCGCCGCCCGATCTCGGGCCGGAAGCGCCCCCGGCCGTCCCGCCGGCGGAGGTGCGCGAGACCGAGCTCGGGCACTCGGAGGAGTGAGCGCCGGTCCAGCTGACCGTCCGACGTCGGCCCCGGGAGGCACCCGGGTCGTGGTGATCGGGGTGGGCCTGATCGGGGCCTCGATCGGGAGCGCCCTCACCCAGCAGGGCTGGTCGGTGTTCCTGCGGGACGCCAAGTCGAGCCACGCCCGGGTCGCCGAGACCCTCGGGGCCGGCTCCACTGCGACCCCAGCCGCGACGGACGTGGACCTGGTCGTGGTGGCGGTGCCGCCCCGCGCCCTGGCGACGGTGGTCCGCGACGCTCTGGAGACGTACCCGAACGCTGCCGTCACCGACGTCGGCTCGGTGAAGGCCGAGGTGCTCGGCACCGTGTGGGGTCACCGGGATCTGCACCGCTACGTCGGATCGCATCCGATGGCCGGCACGCAGCACTCCGGCCCGACTGCGGCCCGACCCGATCTGTTCGCCGACCGCACCTGGGTGATCACCCCCCACCGGCGCTCCGACCGGGCGGCGGTCGACGCTGTCACCGACCTGGCGCTGGCGTGCGGGGCACGTACCGTCACCATGGACGTCGACGACCACGACGCCGCCGTCGCGCGGGTGTCCCATCTGCCGCACCTGATGTCGGTGCTGACCGCCGGCCATCTGACCACGATCGGCGAGCAGGACCTCGCCCTGGCTGGCCCTGGGCTGCGGGACGTCACCCGGATCGCCGGCAGCGACCCCGGCCTGTGGGAGCAGATCCTGACCGCCAACTCCGCGGCCGTGCTCGCCGAGCTCCGTCAGGTCAGCGACGAGCTGGACCAGCTGATCGGGGCGATCGAGCAAGGGGCGGCCACCCAGTCCGACGGTCACCGGGACACGGTCGCCCTTCGCTCCCGGTTGGCCCGCGGGGTCGCCGGCACCCGGCGGATCCCGGGCAAGCACGGGGCCCGCGCGGTGGCGTACCGGCAGGTGGTGATCGAGATCCCCGATGCCCCCGGCGCCCTCGCGACACTGTTCGCCGATGTCGGGCGGGCGGGGGTCAACGTCGAGGACGTGGCCATCGACCACGACCAGAACCGGCAGGTCGGCTACCTGGCGCTGTCGGTCGAGCCCGAGGCGGCTGCCGGGCTGGCCGAGCTGATGACCGCCCAGGGGTGGAACGTCCAGCCCTGACTCACCTCGCGAGCGAAGCGCCGGGCGGCGCGCAGTGAGCAGCGAGTGAGGACAACACAAGCCCGGTAGTCTGACCGGGTGTCCGACCGCAACGCCGCCCCATCCGCACCTGTACGCCCTCGGGCCTCGACCACCCCGTTGGTGGTCGCGATCGACGGTCCGAGCGGATCAGGCAAGTCGAGCACGGCTCGCGGCGTAGCGCAGAAGCTGGGTCTGTCCTTCCTCGACACCGGCGCCATGTATCGCGCTGCCACCTGGCTGGTGCTGCACTCGGAGGTCGCGGCCACCGACGCCTCCGCCGTCGCGGACCTGGTCGAGTCCGCGGACATCGCCGTCGAGCTGGACCCCGAGAGCCAAGGCGTCACCATCAACGGCCACGACGTGACCGAGGCGATTCGCGAGCCGGTCGTGTCCGCAGCGGTGAGCTCGGTCGCCACCAACCTCGCCGTGCGCGCCAACCTGGTCGCTCGTCAGCAGCAGATCATCGCCTCCGCCGAGCAGGGCATCGTGGCCGAAGGACGTGACATCACCACGGTGGTGGCTCCCGAGGCGCCGGTCCGGGTGCTGCTCGTCGCCGATCCGTCGGCCCGGGTGGCCCGTCGGCAGGCCGAGCTGGGGCAGCGGGTGACCAGCGCCGACGTCACCGACCAGGTGATCCGCCGGGATCGGGACGACTCGACGGTGGCCCAGTTCACCGAGGCCGCCGAGGGTGTGGTCGTGGTCGATTCCACCCACCTGACCCTCGCCGAGGTGATCGACCGGATCGCTGACCTGGCTCAGCCGACGCAGCAGACGGCGTCGGCCGGCGCCGGTTCCTCGGTCGTGTCTCGATGACCGCCGACGAGGTCGGCGGTTCCGATACGCAGGAGATCCTGCCCGTCGTGGCCGTGGTCGGTCGGCCGAACGTCGGCAAGTCCACCCTGGTCAACCGGATCATCGGCCGCCGAGAGGCCGTCGTGCAGGACGTACCGGGGGTGACGCGCGATCGGGTGAGCTACGACGCGCTGTGGAACGGCCGCCAGTTCGTGGTCGTCGACACCGGAGGCTGGGCGTCGGACGCCACCGGGATGGCCGCCCAGATCGCCGGGCAGGCCGAGATCGCCATCGACCTGGCGGACGCGGTGTTGTTCGTGGTCGATGCCACGGTCGGCGTGATGGATGAGGACGAGGCCGTCGTCCGGGTGCTGCGACGCAGTCAGAAGCCGGTCGTCCTGGCGGTCAACAAGGTGGACGACCCGCGGACCGAGGCCGAGGCCGCCAAGATGTGGAGTCTCGGGCTGGGGGAGCCGTACGCGGTCTCCGCGCTGCACGGCCGGGGCAGCGGGGACATGCTGGACGCCATCCTCGAGTCCCTGCCGACGGCTCCGCGCGAGACCGACGCCGAGGTGGGCGGTCCACGACGGGTCGCCATCGTCGGCAAGCCGAACGTCGGCAAGTCGAGTCTGCTCAACACACTCGCCGGACGGCAGCGGGTGGTGGTCGACAACGCGGCCGGCACCACCGTCGACCCGGTCGACGAGCTGGTCGAGGTCAACGGCACCATCTACCGCTTCATCGACACAGCCGGCATCCGGCGCCGGGTGAAGGAGGCGTCGGGACACGAGTACTACGCCAGCCTGCGCACCCACGGGGCCATCGAGCGGGCGGAGGTGTGCGTGGTGGTGATCGACGCCAGCGAACCCGTCACCGAGCAGGACCTGCGCATCCTCACCTCCGTGGAGGAGGCCGGCCGGGCCTTGCTGATCGCCTTCAACAAATGGGATCTGACCGACGAGGAGCGCCGCCGCTACCTGAACCGTGAGATCGAGCGGGATCTGGTCCAGTTCGCCTGGTCGTCGCGGGTCAACATCTCCGCGGGCACTGGCCGCCACGTCGACCGGTTGCAACCGGCGATCGACGAGGCGCTCGGCAACTGGGAGAAGCGGATCTCCACCGGCAAGCTGAACGCGTTCCTGGGTCGTATCGTCGCTGCCCATCCGCACCCGGTCCGGGGCGGCAAGCAGCCGCGGATCCTGTTCGGCACCCAGGCGCAGGCGGGTCCGCCGACATTCATCCTCTTCACCTCGGGGCAGATCGAAGCCGGCTACCTCCGCTTCGTCGAACGCCGGTTGCGCGAGGAGTTCGACTTCACCGGTACGCCGGTCCATCTGCAGGTGCGGGCCCGGGAGAAGCGCGGCAAGAAGAGCCGCTGACCTCTGGTGGTGTCGCCGTCCGGTGCAGTACGTGGACGGTCGTGACTCCGTGGCGTGACCCGGTTCGTGGTTCGGCGGTAACACGCGCCGTTGCTGGCTCGGTGGCGTAACTCGGTCCGGACCCCTTCCGATCCGCAGAGCGCAGTC
>CAVOJH010000017.1:0-20444 GCA_963696135.1 uncultured Actinomycetota bacterium | reverse complement strand
AGCCCTCGGTCCATCAGCTGAGCGCGACCCTACGGACCGGTGCCGAGACGCGGATGGCGTGGCCGGCCAGGAAGACGTCCCGTTGGTTCTCGTCGATCCGGCCCACCTCGCGCAGGGCCACGGCGACCGAGTTGCGTACCAGGGCCTCGGGGTCGTCGACGAGTCGGTCGGCAAGGGCCAGAGCGTCAGCGGTCTCGCCGTGTCTCACCAGCCAGAAGGTTGCGGTGATCGCCGTCCGACGACGGTTCGGGTCTGAGGAGGCGGCCAGCGCGGTGAGGACCTGGCGTTCGGCCGGTTCGGCCACCAGCAGCCAGCCCCCGATCACCCGAGGTGCGGCACGGTCGACCAGGTCCCACTGGTCCAACCGGTCGTGCCGGTCCAGATAGAGCGCGGCCCAGGCACGGCGGTCCTCGGTCGACGCGTGAGGTGTCCGGGCCAGGAGGTCGAGGATGCTGACGGCGACCATGCGCGCCTCGTACGAGGGCTCGTCGAGCAGAGCGTCGATCTGCTCGAGCTCGAGAGTCGGGTGACGCTTGGCCAGGTCGAACACGTCGCGCATCCGTACCCCGATGACGGCCGCCGGATCGCCGACCCGGGCCAGCACCTTCGCGTACTGTCCCGGGTCGGCCAACAGGTGGAGCTCGCGAACGATCGCGGCAGCTGTCGTCACGGCCGCCAGGCCGGGTCGCGACCGATGAAGCCCATCAGTCGGTCCTGCACCGGGGCGTCCTCGGCCACCGGCACCTGCGGACCGTACTGACCGGACTCCCGCAGCATCGCGTCGATCGGCTGCATCCCGGCCAGCAGCTCGCCGGCCAGCGTCGGATCGAGAGTGTCGTCCTGACCGGTGGCCCGGGCCAGATCCCACGTGTGCATGAACACGTCATTCGTGTAGAACTGGTCGATCGCGGCGTTCAGGGGATGGGTGCCGGCCATCGGGTGGCTGAACTCCCGGTCGGGATCGGGTCCGTCCAGCAGGGCCTGCATGGCCGCGGTATGACTGTGCCAGGCTCCGACAGGGTCCTCCGTCACGGCAGGTCCGTCGACGACCAGGGTGACACCGCCGCCGGCGAGGAATCCCGGCATCCAGTCGACGAGGTGCGCGACCACGTCTCGAGCCACCCAGCCGGGCACCGGGGCGGGCGCCTCCCAGTCGCGGACGCTGTCGACACGATCCGAGAAGGTCCCGGCCACCCAGGCGTGGCGCTCGGACGGTGTCACGCGTCGGTCCCGGCGGCCAGCACCCGATCGAGCTTCGCGTACCCCTGCTCGACGCCGACCTCCATGCCGCTGCGCAGCCAGGCGTCCCGGCCCTCGAAGGAGTCACACAGGGACTGGGCGTGCAGTCGCGTCCGGCCGTCGCCCAGGTCCTCGAACCGCAGGGTCTCCAGCGCAACGTCCTCCGGCATGCCCTCCCAGGTGAAGGTCTGCACGATGGTGTCCTCGTCGATCCGGTGGAAGCAACCGCGGAATCCGAAGTCCTGACCGTCGCGGCGGGCGACGTAGCGCCAGCTGCCGCCGTCGCGCACGTCCCAGACGTCGATCGTGGTGTCCATCCCGTCCGGCCCGACCCAACGCGCGAACAGGTCGGGTTCCAGGTGGGCCCGCATCAGCTGGGCCGGGGAGGCGTCGAAGTCGCGGGTGATCCGGATGATGGGCAGCCGCTCGTCCGCGCTGATGGTGGCCTCCGGGGAGTGGGTCGTGGTCGTCATGACGCTGGTCCTTTCGTGGGTGGGGTGGTGGTGATCGCGGGGCGTCGGGGGGCCGTGTCCTCGAGCTCGGCCAGCACCGCGTCGAGGCGCTGGTAGCGCTGTTCTGCGCGTCGGCGATAGCGCTCGATCCAGGCGGTCATCAGGTCGAACACCTCCGCTTCCAGGTGGACGGGTCGGGTCTGCGCCTTGCGGCCCTTGGTCACCAGGCCGGCGTCTTCGAGCACCTTCAGGTGCTTGGAGATCGCCTGCACGCTGACCTCGTACGGTTCGGCCAGCTCGTTGACCGTGGCGTCGGCGACCGTCAGCCGCGCCACCAGGTCACGCCGGGTCGGATCCGCCAGGGCGGCGAAGACCCGGGAGAGCTGATCGGCCATGAGACCCTTCCTCAACTGTTTGGTTGATTACAACCGTAGGTCGGGGGCAGGGGTGTTGTCAACTGACTGGTTGAATAAAGTCGAACCCGGCAGATCAACCGCGCGAGCTGCGCGGCGTCCGACCTCGGACGACCCCGACGAAGGCCTGGGTGTGCTCGTCGTCCCGCTCCACCAGCCAGACCAGGGCGATCGTGGTGGGGGGCAGACCTCGGACGGGTCGGTGCACCACGTCGCGCCGGTGATGCAGCCTCGCCACCGACATCGGCAGGATGGCGACTCCCGAACCGGCGGCGACCGCCTCGACAGCCTCCTGGGCGGACATGGGCGGGAAGTCGAGCTGCTCGACGGTGGTCGCGAGATCGTCCGGCGGGCCGCCGATGAACTGCTCGTCGGCGAGGTCGGCGAGGTCGATCTCGTCGAAGGCGGCGACCGGGTGATCACGCGCCACGACGACGACCGCGACCTCGTCGTAGAGCCGGACCAGGTGCAGACCCTCGCGCTCGACCGGTAGCCGGACCAGGGCCATGTCCAGGTCACCCGACCGGACGCCCGCCTCGGCCTCGGGCTCCTCCTGGGGCAGCAGGCGGAGCCGGGTCCGGCCGGGGCGCTCGCGCCACGAACGGGCCCACTTGTCGGGGGTGACTCCGGGCACGAAGCCGACTCGCAGGGTGACGTCACCCATGCCGACGCTCGCCCCGACCACTGGCTGCGTCATCCATGACGCGACGATAACCCAAGGAACCGCTGCGGATATCGCGTGGACCGGCTCGGTCTGGCGCGGTTGACTCGGGGCGTGACGGGTTGCGCGTGGACATGACGGGGGTGCAGCGATGCTGAGCTGGCTGATCCTGGTGGCCGGGATCGGGGCCGGACTGACGGCCGGGGTGTTCCTCGCCTTCTCCGGCTTCGTGATGACCGGGCTGGGACGGGCCCCGGCCGCCGTCGGTGTCCGGTCGATGCAGGAGATCAACCGAGCAGCCCCCAGCCCGGTGTTCATGCTCACCCTGTTCGGCACGGCGGTGCTCGTCGTGGGGCTGGCGGTGGCGGCGATCATCGGTCGTGGGCCGGGCTGGGGGTTCGTCGTGGCCGGTGCGGCGACCTACCTGGTCTGCGTCGGGTTGACGATCGGCTACCACGTGCCCCGGAACGAGGCGCTGGCCGCGCTGGACCCCGCCGCCGCCGACACCGAGAAGGCGTGGCGGACCTACCTGAGCGACTGGACCCGGCTGAACCACCTCCGTACGGTGTCCGCCGCGGCCGGCAGCGTGCTGCTGCTGCTCAGCCGCTGGCCGAGCTGACCGGTCCTGCGGAAATGTCACCCCGCTCGGGGGTTCTCACGGCGTGTCGGCGGCCTCGGGCCCCAGCCGGGGTGACATCGACGCAGCCGGCTCGACCACCACCGAGCCCGCGGCACCATCGACCGTCACCCAGTCGCCGGTGCTGATCCGGCTGGTGGCGTCCGGCACCCCGACCACCGCCGGCAGCCCGTACTCCCGGGCCACCACCGCGCCGTGCGACATCGACCCACCCATCTCCATCACGAGGCCGGCGGCGGTCAGGAACAGCGGGGTCCAGCCCGGATCGGTCGACGGGGCCACCAGGATCTCGCCCGGCGCCAGGTGGGCGCCGGCGGGATCGAGGATCACCCGGGCGGGGCCGCTCACCACGCCGACCGAGGCCGGACTGCCGACCAGAGCGCCGTCGGGGGTGTCGGTCCGGATCAGCGTCTCCGGCTCGGTGCCATCGGACAGCAGCACCCGCGGGATGTGGCGGCGGCGCAGCTCGACCCCGTACGACTCCCGGTTCGCTCGCACCTCCACCCGGTGGTCGGCTCCGGCGAGCGCTAGCCGGGCCTGCGGCAGATCCAGGAAGAAGACGTCGTCGCGATCCTCGATGGCTCCGGTGGCCACGGCGGCATCGCCGACTCGCTGCAGCTCGGCGCGGGCGGCCGCCAGCGCGTACACCCACAGCGACTTCGGCCGCTCCCGGAGCCCGATCAGGTTCCGCGCCCGATCCAGAGCCAGGCCGACGATGATCGCCCGCAACGGTCCGACCGGACCCGAGCGACGGGTGGCCCGGACGATCCGGTCGATCGCGGCCGCCGCGATCGAGGCGCCCTCGGCGAACTGGCGCTCCGGGGCGAGATCGGGATCATCCAGCTGCAGGTAGTTGGCCAGCACGCCGAGCAGGTGGGTGGGGTCGTCGCGCCAGCGGGGCATGCCGAGGTCGATCTCGGCGACGGCGCGGTGACCGTACGCCGCGAGGAAGTCCGCGAGCCCGTCCTGGATCGCCGCCGGGAGCGATCCCTGCCCGTACGCCCGCGCCGCCGTCCCCGCCGACATCGAGCCCAACGCCTCGGCCGCCGCGGGGTCGGCGCCGATCCGGCTGGCCAGCCGCCACAGCTCGAGATCCATCTCGGTGGTCACGTTGTGCGGCAAGCCGCGCCGGACCTCGGCGAACAGCACCGGGTCCAGCTCGGCCGGAGCGAGGCGCTGGGCGACCGCGATCGACAGCAGACCGGCGGCGGCGTACGGGAAGACCCTCGGCATCACCAGGAACGTGTCGGTGCCGAGGCGCTCCTCGACCGCATCGAGCCGTTCGGTGGGGGTGGCGGACGCCGGGAGCCGCCAGCGGGCGTGGATCGCCCGCTCGATCCGGTCGACCCGGCGGAGGGCGGAAGCCGGGCTGATCAGGGCGTGGACCAGGCCGAGCGGTGCCCTGGTGTGAGCGAGGATCCTGGCCAGGACGGGCCAGGCTCGGCCGGTGGTCCTCTCATCGGGTCCGAAGCGCGGGTCGTCCTCGAGGAACTGCAGCACCGCCTTGGTGCGGGCCTCCATCACCCCGGCCACCCGGACGGCGACCCGGCGGGCCCGGGGGTGGCGCAGCAGCGGGGTGATGTCCACGAAGATCCGCTGACCGGCGTCGGTGAATCCCGACGGACCGCGGTACCTGTCGGCCGGCCGGTGACCGGCCACGGTGGCGAGCGAGGTGCCGATCAGCCGGAACGCGGCTCGGCCCATCGGCGTGATCGGCCGGGTCAGGCCCTGAGCCAGGCTGGCGCAGAGGAAGACCCGGTCGCCGCTGCTGCCGCCGGACTCCGGCACCGGGTAGAGCGTGGTGATGGCCCGAGCCTGCGTGAGCCAGGCGACTCCGTCCGCGTCGATGGCCCACTCGGTGTCCTGGGCGTCGTCGTAGACAGCGGTGACGGCGGCGGCGAGGGCGGTGAGGGAGTGGAGCTGCGCGGTGGTCAGGCAGGGGTCGGCCGAGGCGTTCGTGTCCACGGTCCGGGTGCCGCCGCCGGCCACCGACCGGACGGCGGTGCGCTTGTCGCCCACCGTCACCTCGACCGCAGTGCCGGTGGCGGCGTCGAGGACGAAGCGGTCCGGGTTGACCGATCCCGACACGACGGACTCACCCAACCCGGGACTGGCGTCGACGACCAGCTGCCGTCGGTTGCCCGTGACCGGGTTGGCGGTGAACATCACTCCGGCCACATCGGCGTCGACCATCCGCTGCACGACCACCGCCAGGGCGACCTCAGCGTGGTCGATGCCCTGGGTGGTGCGGTAGCTGACGGCCCGCTCGGTCCACAGCGAGGCCCAACAGCGGCGGGTGGCGTCCAGCACGGCGTCGGTGCCCACGACGTTGAGATAGGTGTCCTGCTGACCGGCGAAGCTGGCCCCGGGCAGGTCCTCGGCGGTGGCCGAGGAGCGCACCGCCACCGGTACGTCGTCGCCGAGCGCCCGGTAGCTCTCGGCGATGGCCCGGGCCAGGTCGTCGGGCACCGGGGCGTCGCGGACGATCCGACGGAGCTGTTCGGACCACTGATCTCCAGCGGTCGCGTTCCCCGTCAGAGCGACGAGCGACTCCGCGAGCCGATCGCCGACGACCCGTCGGTACGCCGGGGTGGTGATGCAGAAGCCGGGTGGTACGGGCAGATCGGCCCGCAGCATCCGACCGAGATTCAGCGCCTTGCCACCGACCCGGGCGAGGTCGTCCGGACCGATGTCGCTCAGGTCGACCAGGTCGGCCGCCGTCGGGGCAAGCATCTTATTCACCACAAGATGAATTATCCACGCCGCCGGTTCGCCGTCAAGAGCTGCCACCCCAGCGAAGTCGGGGAGGTGAGGTGGAGAGCGCTCAGTCGAACAGGTAGCGCTGCACCGTGCCCCCGACCCGGACGACCAGGTCGTCGACGGGCGCGGCGACCAGGTCGGGCAGCCGGAGCACGTAGCGGGCGATGATCAGCCCGGCGATCTGTGACGCGGCGAGATCGGCCCGCAGTCCGGCGTCCGGCGCGGCGAGTCCGGCAGCCACCTTGTCCAGCAGCTCGCGGCGCAGGAAGCCGGCCAGCAACGGGGTGGCTCGCTTGCTGCTGAGACTGGTCCGGAGCATGACCAGGGCGCGCGGACCGATGGTCGGCGACTCCCACATCCCGAGCACGTAGGCGACGAGCCGCTCGCCGGTCCGCTCCCGGGGTCCGGTCAAGATCTCCGGTACGGCGAGGTCGGGCCGCAGCGGCGCCCCGATGGAGGCCGCGAACAGATCGGCCTTGGTGCCGAAGTGGTGGTGCAGGAGGGCGGGATCGACACCGGCGCGCGTCGCGATGGCGCGGGTGGTCGAGGCGTCGTACCCGTGCTCCCCGAACTCGTCGGTCGCCGCCGCCAGGATGCGTTCCCGGGCGTTCGACTCGCCCTTGCGAGGGCGGCCACGCCGACGGCGTACGACCTCGTCCGGGGGAGGCATCGCCGGCTCGGTCACCCGATCAGAGTAGACAGACCCGCGCTGGTCCGGGGCGTAGCGTGGTGATCATGGACTACCCGCTCAGCCGCCGTGGCGATGTCGTGGAGACGCTGCACGGTCAGCAGATCGCCGATCCCTACCGCTGGCTGGAGGATCCCGACGATCCCGAGACGGTGGACTGGGTCGAGCGGCAGAACGATGCGTCCGAGGCCTATCTGGCGTCGCTG
Organism: uncultured Actinomycetota bacterium; assembly: GCA_963696135.1. Classification (GTDB taxonomy): domain Bacteria; phylum Actinomycetota; class Actinomycetes; order Propionibacteriales; family Propionibacteriaceae; genus Microlunatus. Next base: position 13,388 of record CAVOJH010000017.1, on the reverse strand, counting down.
CCGGAGCGTCAGTGGTTCGTCCGCACGATGTCGGCGGTGCTGCACCGGCCCCGGGCCGGGGTGCCCTTCTGCCGTGGGGGTCGCTACGTCGTCGCCCGCAACGACGGGCACACCGACCAGGACATCTGGTACGTCGCCGACTCCCTCGCCGAGCTGCGCTCCGGCGGCCGTGTGCTGGTCGATCCGAACCGTCTCTCGGCCGATGGGCGGGCGTCGCTGCAGAGCCTGACCGTCTCCGCGGACGGCCGGTACGCCGCTCTCGGGGTGAGCGAGTCCGGGAGTGACTGGCAGACCTTCCACCTGCAGGAGCTGTCCACCGGCGAGGACGTTCCGGATCCGGCGATCACCACGAAGTTCTGCGCGGCGGAGTGGCTGCCCGACGGCCGGTCCTTCGTCTACCTGGACTTCGGTCACGCCGGCGACGACGGCACCGGCACCGGCGCGCTGGCCGGTGGCCGGCTGAAGCTGCATCGGATCGGAGAACCGATCGAGCAGGATGACCAGGTCCTGGCGTTCCCCGAGAACGACCAGATCTTCCTGTACGCACAGGTGATCGGGGACGACCGCTACCTCGCCGTGACCATCACCGAGGGCACCGACTCCCGCAACCGGCTCTGGGTCTACCCCCTCGACGACGTCGCCGGACAGACCGTGCTCGGCGATCCGATCAAGATCATCGACGAGGCCGTCGCGGAGATGCTGCCGATCGAGCTGGTGGACGGGCGGCTCTACCTCGAGACCGACCTGGACGCACCTCGGGGGCGAGTGGTGTGGACCGATCCGTTGCAGCCGTCCGGCGAGGACGGCCGACCGGTGGTGACCGAGGTCTACCGTCCCGGCGAGGACACCCTGCTGGCGATCGAGGCCGTGGGTGGCGGCATGGCCGTGGCCACGCTGGCCGATGTGAGCCCGGTGGTCCAGGTGCTGGAGTGGGACGGCACCGTTCGCCACCGCCTGCCGCTGTCCGGTGGCTCGCTGGTCGGGCTGCACGGTCGTCGCGATGATCATGAGCTCTTCGTCGGACTGTCCTCGGTGACCTCGCCCACATCGGCGTTCCGGGTCGACACCCGGACCGGGGAGGTGGAACCACTCGCCGACCTCGTCCCGATCGCCGAGGTCGAGGTGCCGGAGCCCGTGATCATGGTCCGGCGGCGTCGGGCGACATCTGCCGACGGCACCGCGGTGCCCTACTTCTTGATCACCCCGGCCGGCTGGCAGGACGCCGGACCGGTGCTGCTGTGGGGGTACGGCGGTTTCAAGATCCCGATCTTCGCCGACTACCGACCGGGGTGGACCGGGTGGCTGGCCGCCGGGGGCGCGCTGGTGATCGCGAACCTGCGTGGCGGGGGTGAGTTCGGCACGGACTGGTATCACGCCGGTCGGTTGGACCGGAAGCAGAACGTGTTCGACGACGCGATCGCCGTGGCGGAGGACCTGATCGCCACCGGCGTCACCACCAGTGATCAGCTGGCGGTGCACGGGCGGAGCAACGGGGGTCTGCTGGTCGGGGCGTTGGTCGCCCAGCGGCCGGACCTGTTCGCGGCGGCGGTTCCCGGGGTCGGGGTGATGGACCTGCTCCGCTTCCACCTGTTCACCGTGGGCGCGGCCTGGAAGTCCGACTACGGCGACCCGGACGTCGCGCAGGACTTCGCGGACGCGCTGGCGTACTCGCCCCTCCACACGATCGTCGAGGGTCGGTCCTACCCGGCCACCCTGGTGCTCACCGGTGATCACGATGACCGGGTGGTGCCGTTGCACAGCCACAAGTTCCTCGCGACCCTGCAGTGGGCGCAGGCCGGTGACGCTCCCGTGCTGGCCCGGATCGAGACCGCGACCGGGCACGGTGCGGGCAAGCCGACGACCCTGGTGGCGGCGGAGTGGGCCGACCTGCTGGCGTTCTGTGCCCACCACACCGGGCTCGCGCCCGGCTGATCCTGTGTCGACGGAGCAGCTTCCTTCGCGAAGGGCGCAAGGTTCAGCCGGTCGGCTCCATGAACAGCATCTCCCAGATGTGACCGTCGGGGTCGGCGAAGCTGTGGCCGTACATCGGGCCGTCGGTGAACTTGTCCAGCCATGGCTTGCCGCCGGAAGCCAGCGCCCTGGTGACCAGCTCGTCGACCTCGTCCCGACTGACCGCCGACAGGCAGTTGATGACGGTCGTCGAGGTCCGGGCATCACCGACCGGTCCCGCGGTGAAGTCGGCGAACCGGTCGCGGACGAGCAGCATCACGAAGATGGTGTCGGAGACCACGATGCAGCTGCCCTCGGCGGAGGAGAAGTCGGCGTTCAGGTCGAAGCCGAGCCCGGTGTAGAAGTCGGTGGCCGTGGGTAGATCGGTGACGGGCAGGTTGATGAAGAGCATCCGTCGCATGGCGTTCTTCTCCAGGGCTCAGAGGGAGCGGTCGGAAGGTGGACTCGTGGACGCGGTCGAAGTCATCGCCTCTGGCGGCTGTCAGAGGTCGCGAGTAGTTTCAGGCCCATGACGCTGGCGCCTTCAGTCGATGAGACGTTCATGACGATGGTCGAGCCCATGCGCGGCGAGCTGACCGCGCACTGCTACCGGATGCTCGGCTCCGTGCACGATGCCGAGGACCTGGTGCAGGAGACCTATCTGCGGGCCTGGAAGGCGTATCACAACTTCGAGAACCGCTCCTCGGTGCGGACCTGGATGTATCAGATCGCCACCAACGCCTGCCTGAGTGCGCTCGGCAGCAAGCACCGGCGGACCCTGCCCACCGGGGTGGGTCAGCCGAGCGGACCGCCCACCGGGGACCTGGCCGTCCGCCAGGAGGTGGCCTGGCTCGAACCGCTGCCGGACTCGGTGGTCTGGCAGCGAGCCGCCGAGGACCCGGGCGACGAGGTGGTGTCGAAGGAGAGCGTGCGGCTGGCGTTCGTGGCCGCGCTGCAGCACCTGACCCCGCCGCAGCGAGCCGTGTTGATCCTCCGGGACGTGCTCGCCTGGCAGGCCAGCGAGGTCGCGGCCGCCCTCGATCTGTCGGTCGCCGCGGTGAACAGCAGCCTGCAGCGAGCGCGAGCTCACCTGGCGAAGCTCGATCCGGACGCCGACATCCCGATGGAGCCGCTGGACGACCCGCACACCCAGCAGCTGCTCGAGGACTACGTGGCCGCGTTCGAGGCGTACGACGTGGACCGGATCATCGCCTTGTTGAAGAGCGACGCGGTCTGGGAGATGCCGCCGTTCACCGCCTGGTATCAGGGGTCGAGGGCGATCCACCAGCTGATCTCGAACTACTGCCCGGCCGACGGTCCGGGCGACCAGCGGATGGTGCCGGTGATGGCCAACGGTCAACCGGCGTTCGGGCTCTACATGCGGGGGCCCGATGGTGTGCACCGAGCCTTCCACATCCAGCAGCTGGAGATCCGCGACGGCCGAGTCACCCACGTGGTGGCCTACTTCGACACCTCGCTGTTCGCCACCTTCGGCCTCCCCGAGGTGCTGCCGGGCTGAGCCCGCCGTTCTCGCTCGGGATCCAGCCTCTCGCACTGGTTGGAATCAGTGCTGGAGGCAGCATCCCGAGCGAGAACCGTCGGTGGTCGGGCCGCTGCGCTCAGCGGGTGGAGCTCACGAGCGGGAGAACCTGAGCGTGACCAGCTGGAACGGCCGCAGCCGTAGCTGGGCCACGCCGTCGCTCAGGTCGCCGCACTCCCGGACGCCGGAGGTGCCGGTCCGCTCGAGCAGATCGGTCGCCACCACCGCAGTGGCACCCTCGGTCAGCTTGACGGTGGCCTCGGCCCGGGCCCCGCGCGACTCGTAGAGCCGGACGATCACGTCGCCCGAGCGGTCGTTGGCCAGCTTGACGGCCTCGACCACCACACCGGGGTGGTCGACCTCGACCAACGGTGCGAAGCCGTGGTCGCCCTGCACCACTCGCGTGGGCAGGTTGGTCCGGTAGCCCTCCTCGACGGCGTCGCCGATCGTGGCGCCCGGCCGGACGGCGACCTTCAGGGTGTGCTCACCCTGGTCGGCGTACGGGTCGGGGTAGCGCGGTGCGCGGATCAGGGACAGGTGCACGGTCGTGGTCGTGCCGCCGTCACCCCGGGTGTGACGCTGAGCGTCGTAGCCGTAGGTCGAGTCGTTGGTCACGGCCACGCCGTAGCCGGGCTCACCGATGTGCACGAACCGGTGTGCGCAGGTCTCGAACCGGGCGTCCTCCCACGAGGTGTTGGTGTGGGTGGCGCGGTAGAGGTGACCGAACTGCGTCTCGGCTGCCACCTGGTCGGCGTGCACGTCGAAGCCGAAACCGAGCTTGAGCAGCTTCTGCTGCTCGTGCCAGTCGATCTCGTGCTCCAGCTCGAGGGCGTTCGCCCCCGGGGCCAGCACGATCCGCTGTCGGATGGTCGACCCCGCCGGCGTACGGCGCTCGGTGACGACGCCGCTGTCCTCGACGGTGAAGGTGTCGACGTCGTCGAGCTCGATCACGGTGCGGCGGTAGTACTCGTCGATGTCCCAGGCGTCCCAGTTGGCCGGCTCGTCGCGGTGCAGCCGGAGCCGGTTGCCGGACTCGTCGGGGCTGATCGCCTCGCGCCCGTCGGCGTGGTCGATCAGCGAGACGACGTGTCCCAGGCGGTCGATCGCGGCCCGGATGAGGCCGTTGTCCAGCACGACGAGGTCGCCCTCGCTCGACACCCGGGTGGCGGCCGAGGCGCCGACGGTCTCGGTGACCGCGGCACCCAGGGCAGGCACCCCGATCCGTGCGTGTGGGGCGGCGTTGACGGCCACCGGGGTCTCGCCGCCGCCGGTCAGCGCAGCCAGCGAGGCCTCGATGATCGCGGTCGCGCCGGCCGTGATGGCCGCGTGGTTGCGCTCGGCGTCGGCGTGCACCCAGGCGATCGAGCTGCCGGGCAGGATGTCGTGGAACTGGAGCAGCAGCACCATCTCCCACAGCTCGGCCAGCCGCTCGTACGGGTAGGCGTAGTCCGTCCGGGTGGCCGCCGTGGCCGCGTACAGCTCGGCTTCGCGCAGCAGGTGCTCGTTGCGGCGGTTGCCCTGCTTGGTCTTGAGCTGGCTGGTGAGGGTGCCGCGGTGCAGCTCCAGGTACATCTCGCCCCGCCAGACGGGTGCGTTGGCGTACTCGGCCTCGGCGCGGGAGAAGAAGTCGCGCGGACTGCTCAGCTCGACCTTCGGCGACCCGTCGAGGTCGGCCGTCCGGTGCGCGGCGGCGATCATCTCGCGGGTGGGTCCGCCGCCGCCGTCTCCGTGCCCGTACGGCAGCAGCGACAGGTTGGCGGCGCCCTTCTCGCTGTACTGGCGGGAGGCCTTGGCCAGCTCGTAGCCGGAGATGACCGAGTTGTAGGTGTCGGCCGGCGGGAAGTGGGTGAAGACCCGGGTGCCGTCGATGCCCTCCCACCAGAACGTGTGGTGCGGCATCTTGTTGACCTGGTTCCAGGAGATCTTCTGGGTCAGGAACCAGCGTGAGGCCGACGCCGCGACGATCTGCGGCAGGGCGGCGGAGTAGCCGAAGGAGTCGGGCAGCCAGACCTCCTCGGTCTCCACCCCGAACTCGTCCAGGAAGAACTGCTTGCCGGCCACGAACTGGCGGGCCATCGCCTCACCGCCGGGCATGTTGGTGTCCGACTCGACCCACATGCCGCCGACCGGTGCGAACTGGCCACGGGCCACCAGCCCGCGGATCCGCTCGAACAGGGCGGGGTAGTACTGCTTCATCCAGGCGTACTGCTGGGCCGAGGAGCAGGCGAACACGAAGTCGGGGTCGCGGTCGGCGAGATCGGCGACGTTGCTCCAGGTCCGGGCCACCTTGCGGACGGTCTCCCGCAACGGCCAGAGCCAGGCGGAGTCGATGTGCGCGTGACCGACGGCCACCATCTTGTGGGCCGAGGCCGCGGCCGGGGCGGCCAGCACGTCGGCCAGCTGGCGACGGCCTTCGGAGGCGGTGCCGGCGACGTCACCCGGGTCGACCACGTCGACCATCCGGCTGAGGGCGTGCAGGATCTCGTACCGGCGCGCGTCATCACCGCTCAGCTCGGCCATCAGGCCGCGCAGCGTCCAGATGTCGCGGATCAGCTCCCAGACCTCGAGGTCGAGCAGCACCACGTCGAAGGCTCGCAGCTCGTACAGCGGGTCCTCACCGGCGGTCGCCTTGTCGCCCAGCGGTGTCGGGCGGAAGCTGCCGCCCGACATGGCCGCGCCTACATCGGGGTTGGCGGCGGCCTCCAGGTAGAAGTCGATCGACGCCGAGTCCACCGGCAGCCAGGTGTTGTCGGGGGAGATGGCCTTGATGATCGTGCCGTCCGGCCGCCAGGCCAGACCCTCGGCGTTGAAGCCGGGTCCTCCGGTGAAGCCGAGGTCGATGGCGATCTCGACCCGGGTGCCGGGGATCTCGTCCCATCCGGCGGGGACGGCACCCTGCACGTGCAGCCACAGCGTCGACCAGGCTCGACCCCAGCGGGTGCCGGTCGCGATCGGCTCGTACGCACCAGTGACGGCCTCGGCGAAGGGCACCGGCTCGTCGGGCACTGGCCAGGCACGCAGACTCAGCGGCTGTCGCTCCCGGTACAGGCTGGGAGCGAGCTGGTCACGGACGAAACGGTCGAGGCGCTGGGTCAGCAGATCGGAGTTGGAGTGCACTCGCCCAAGATTAACGCAATCAATTTGATTTAACCAGTGGGAAGAGCCGGGCCCGGGCTCAGGAAGTGGTGCAGGACCAAGGTGGCGGCTCCGTACGCCGAGCCGTGGTCGGCCAGTCGACTGCCGTCGACGGCCACCGAGGATCGGGCGGCGAGTCGACCCGCCAGCCGGCGCGGCAGTCGCTCGAGCCACCGGTCGGCGACCAGCGGCCAGGAGGGTCCGCCGAGCACCACCCGGCCGACGTCGAGCACGTTGACCAGCGTGGCGACACCTCGGGCCAGGGGATCGAGGGCGTCGTCGAGCAGACGGGCGGCGCGCGGGTCCCGGTCGGCCAGGGCACAGAGTGCCTCGAAGGCCGGCCGCACCTCGGAGTAGGTCTGCGGTGCACTGGGCAGCAGACCGGCCTCGGCGGCCCGGGCGACCAGGGTGATCGGCAGCGGGGCACGGTCGAACAGCCCCAGGATCTCGCCTGCGTTGTTGGTGGTGCCGCGATGCACCCGGCCGCCGAGCACGGCACCCACCGCCATCCCGGAACCCAGGTAGACGTACACGAAGTCGTCGCGCGGTCCGTCCGGTGCCCAGTGCTCGCCGGTGACCGCGGCGATCACGTCCTTGTCCAGCAGCACCGGCCAGCCCAGCGCCTCGTGCAGGGTGTCGCGGAACGGTACGTCGGCCCAGCCGTGCAGCTGGGGCGGGCGACGCAGGCTGCCGTGCTCGAGGTCGATCGGACCCGGGGCGGCGACGCCGATGCCGAGCACGGCGTCCTCGCCGGCCGCGCCGGACCAGTCCTCGAGCACCTCCCGAGTCAGCTGCTGCACCATCGCCACGGCCGTGGCCGGGGTGACCTCGGGCGGCGTGGGTGCCGACGCGACCCGGTGCACGTCTCCGGCCAGGTCCATGCTGAGCGCGGACACCTGCGCCGGGTCGATGTGGATGCCGACGGCCACGTGCCGGGTCGGCTCGATGTGCAGCAGCGTCGGTGGCTTGCCCCGCGGCGTCCGTACCCGCTCGCCTTCGGCCACCAGCCCGGCCTCGCCGAGACGGCGGACGATGTTGGAGACGGTCTGGGGGGTGAGCCCGGTGGCCGCGCCGACCGCGACCCGGCCGATGCCCTCGGGATGCCGCCGGATGACGTCCAGCACGAGCCGCTGGTTGAAGTCACCCAGGATCGGCAGGTTGGCCCCTCGCAGCACGCCACCACCTCCGGCCGCGAGCGTACAAGAGGTGCCCGAGAGCGCGAGGCGGCGTCGCTGCACGGGGTGCGGGGGGGGGCTCGTTGTGGAGCATGTGCGGGCAGACGGGCGGCTGTCGCCTGGCCGCGGGGCTCGTTGTGCAGCATGTGCGGGCAGACGTGCCGCTGCACCGGGCCGTGGGGCTCGTTGTGCAGCATGTGCGGGCAAACGTGCCGCTGCACCGGGCCGTGGGGGTCGTTGTGCAGCATGTGCGGGCAAACGGACGCCCCACGCCCTGGCCGGTCAGCCCTCCCGGCGGGCGTCCAGCTCGAAGACCGTCCAGGACAGTGCCGGCAGGGTGGCGGTCAGCCGACCATCCCGTACGGCGTGGTCGTCGAACCGGGTCGGCACCACTGCGTCGTGCTCGGTCGTGTTGCTGGCGTGGCGGTCCTGCCCGTCGCGGACGTGCAGGGTGGTGGCGCCGCGCACGGCGCTGCCGCCGATGCCGCGCAGGTCGACCTCCAGCGTCGCCGTCTCGGTCAGGCTGCGGTTGGCCACGAAGACGGCGGCCCGGCCGGTCTCGGCGTCGTAGGTCGCGGTGGCGTCGACCACCGGTACGTCGGTGTAGGCGTCGGAGTCGAACAGATCCGAGCTGGCGACCACCTGCAGGATCTGACCACGCGCGAGCCGCGCCATCTGCTCGAACGGGTACGCGATCGTCTGCTTCCAGGCCTCGCCGCCGGGCTCGGACCTGAGCAGTCCGATCACGTTGACCAGCTGGGCCTGGCAGGCCACGGTGACCCGGTCGCCGTGCCGGAGCAGCGAGTTGAGGAAGGTGCCGACCACCACCGCGTCGGTCACCGTGTACTCGTCCTCGATCAGCCGCGGCTGAGCCTTCCACTCGACCGTCGACGGCTTCGGCCCGTCGCCGCCGAAACGCCGGATGTACCAGACGTTCCACTCGTCGAAGGACAGGTTGATCTTCTTGCTGTGCCGCCCACGGGCCCGCACCGCGTCCGCGGTCGCCACCACCGACTCGATGAAGCGGTCCATGTTCACCGCGCTGGCCAGGAACGACAAGGCGTCGTCGTCGCGCTCCTCGTAGTAGGCGTGCAGCGAGATGTAGTCGACCGTGTCGTAGCAGTGCTCGAGCACCGTGGATTCCCAGGCACCGAAGGTCGGCATCGAGGAGTTCGAGGACCCGCAGGCCACCAGCTCGATGTCGCCGTCGATCAGCCGCATCGCCTTGCCGGTCTCGTTGGCGAGGCGTCCGTACTCGTCGGCCGTCTTGTGGCCGACCTGCCACGGCCCGTCCATCTCGTTGCCCAGGCACCACAGCTTCACCCCGAACGGGTCGGTGGCCCCGTTGGCGATGCGCCGGTCCGACCAGTACGTGCCGCCGGAGTGGTTGGTGTACTCGAGCAGGTCGCAGGCTTCCTGCAGGCCGCGCGTGCCGAGGTTGACCGCCATCATCGGCTCCGTCTGGACCTTGTCGGCCCAGGACATGAAGTCGTGCAGTCCGAACTGGTTGGTCTCGATCGAGTGCCAGGCCAGGTCGAGACGTGTGGGCCGCTGGTCGCGGGGGCCGACCCCGTCCTCCCACCGGTAGTTCGACACGAAGTTGCCCCCGGGATAGCGCACCAGGGTGGGCCCGATCTCCCGGGTCAGCTCCAGCACGTCCTGGCGCAGACCGTCCTCGTCGGCGGTGGCGTGGTCGGGTTCGTAGATCCCCGTGTACACGCACCGGCCCATGTGCTCCACGAAGGAGCCGAAGAGTCGGCGGGGGACGGGCGCGAGGGCGAAGGCGGAGTCGAGGACGAGGCGAGCAGTGGGCACGGGCACTCCTGGGTCTACGTCGAGGTACGTCGACGGCGAGGCTACAACGATGTAACCCGCGGGGCAAGAAGTCCTCCTAGCCGAGCCCACAGTCGCCCGTGGGCCCGGGACCCTCCGCCGGTGGGCCCGGGACCCTCGCTGGTGGGAGGTGGGGTCAGGTGCTGTCGCGGACGACGAGCGTGTACGGCAGGGTCACCGTCTCGGTCGGGCGGGACGGATCGGCGATCCGCGCCGCCAGCAGCTCGATCGCCGTGCGGGCCAGCTCGGCCTTGTCGAACCCGATGGTGGTCAGCGCCGGGACGAAGTAGGCGGACTCCCACACGTCGTCGTAGCCGGCGACGGCGATGTCGTCCGGCACCCGGCGACCGGTCGCGGACATCGCGTGCAGCGCACCCATGGCCAGCGCGTCGGTGAAGCAGCACAGGGCGTCCACGTCGGGCGCCCGCTCCAGCAGGGCGCTGACGGTGCCGTCGGCACCCGCGGGTCCCCAGCCGGTCGTGACGACCTCGAGGTCCCGGTCGTACGCCAGCCCGGCCGTGGCCAGACCCTCCCGGTAGCCCCGAAGCCGGAGCCGGGCGCTCTCGCTGTCCATCACGCCGATCGCGGCGATCCGGCGCCGCCCCGTGCTCACGAGGTGCGCGACCATGGCCGCCGTGGCGGCCACGTTGTCGATCCAGACGTGATCGGCGATCGGCTGGTCCACCTCCCCGATCACCACCACCGGAGGCAGCACGACTCCCGGCTGGATCGCCGAGGTCTCCAACGAGACCGGGTTGAGGATCAGCCCGTCCACCAGGTGGGCCCGTCCCTTGTGCAGGAGCTCGTGCTCCGGCGCCGTCCCACCCTTCGTCTCCTCGATCTGGATGGCCCAGCCTTTCGCCCGCGCGGCGTTGACGAAGTGGTGAGCCATCTCGGCCGAGTAGGCCGTGTTCAGCTCCGGCAGGGCGAGGGCGATCATCCCGGTACGGCCGTTGCGGAGCCCGCGGGCGGAGAAGTTCGGGACGTAGTCCAGCTCGGCCACGGCCCGCTCGACCCGCTCCCGGGTGGCGGGGGCGACCGGGAAGGTCGCGTTCATCACGTTGGAGACGGTCTTGGGAGACACCCCGGCGCGCGCGGCGACGTCCTTGACGGTGGCCCGGCCCACGTCGGCTCCCTCCTTGTGTCCTGCAGGAGATGATAGGAGTTCGAGCGATCGGGCGTCGTCGCCCGTTCCGGCAGCGAGAGGGTCCCATGGAGATCGGCATCGACAGCTTCGTCTCGGAGGTCACCGATCCGAGGACCGGCACCGCCTACTCCTCGGCCGAGCGGATGCGCCAGTTCCTGGCCGAGGTCGTGGCCGCCGACCGAGCGGGTGTCGACACGTTCGGTGTCGGCGAGCACCACCGGTCGAACTATCTCGACTCCGCCCCCGTGGTGATCCTGGCTGCCGCGGCCGCCCAGACCAGCCGCATCCGGCTGCGCAGCGCGGTGACCGTGCTCAGTGCCGCCGATCCCGTGCGGGTCTTCGAGAGCTTCGCCACCCTCGACCTGATCTCCGGCGGCCGCGCCGAGCTCGTCCTCGGCCGCGGCTCCTTCACCGAGGCGTTCCCGCTCTTCGGCCTCGATCTCGCGGACTACGACTCCCTGTTCGAGGAGAAGCTGGAGCTCATGCTCCTGCTGCGCGACGAGGCGTACCCGCACTGGTCCGGACGCCATCGGCCCGCCCTGACCGGCCAGGGTGTCTTTCCCCGCCCCCTGCAGGATCGGCTTCCGATGTGGCTGGGCGTCGGGGGTACGCCGGCCTCGTTCGTGCGGGCCGGACTGCTCGGGATGCCCCTGATGGTCGCCATCATCGGCGGCGACCCGCGGCGGTTCCGCCCGTTGATCGACCTCTATCGCAACGCCGGCGCTCAGGCCGGGCACCCGCCGGAGTCCCTGCCGGTCGGCGTCCACTGCTTCGGCTTCGTCGGCGAGACCGATCGCGAGGCGGCCGACACCTTCTGGCCCGGCTACGAGCAGGCCTTCACGTCCATGGGCCGCGAGCGCGGCTTCCCGCCGCCGACCCGGCGTTCCTACGACGCGTCGCTCGGCGAGCACGGCCCCTACTTCATCGGCAGTCCCGCGACCGTCGCGGCCAAGATGGCCGCGCTCTCGCCCGCCCTCGGAGGTCTGTCCCGGTTCACCCTGCAGATGACCAACGCCATCATGGCGCCGGAGACGATGCTGCGCAGCATCGAGCTTCTCGGTACGGAGGTCATGCCCGCGGTGGCGAGTACCCTGGCCGAATGAGCGAGCTGCCGATCTCCTCGCCGTACCGGAGCAGACCCGACGCCCCGGTGCCGGACCAGCTGCGCGACCAGCTGAGCACGCAGCTCAACTCCGCCTTCACCGCCGGCACGATCGACGGCGACGACTTCCAGGCGCGGCTCGACACCCTCTTCGGCGCGCAGCGGATGGGGGAACTCGTGCCGGTCGTGCAGGGGTTGCCACCGTTGCAGACGTACGCCGATCCGGCGATCGTGGCCAGTGTCGGCGGACAGCCCGGGGAGCTCGCTGCACCCCGCGACGCCAGCAAGCTGGCCCTGGTGACCGGCGGTGTCGTGGTCGGCGCCATCATCTTGATCGTGATCCTGCTGGCCATCCTTTTGTAGATCGCCATCCGGACGAATCGGTTAGGTATCCCTAACAAAGTGTGGCCGGAACCACACCCAGGGGCCTGCATCCGCGGCCGGACGTCGATAGCATTGTGGTGTGCCACGGCAACCCATCACTCAGCAGAAGATCGCTGAACACGTCCAACGGCTCGGCGAGCTCTACCCGCCGATCACCCTGGACTCGGTGGACCGCACCATCAAGAACCCGCAGGCTGTCGCCGACTCGTACGGTCACGTGATCGACTACCTCGCTCGCGTCGAGCTCGAGGTCGATCGCAACGTGCTGGAGCTGCTCTGCCTGCTCCCCGACGTCGACGAGACCAACAAGACGTTCTACGCCGACGTCTGGCAGCCGCAGGAGATCCAGCACGGACTCATCCTGGACCGGTTGCAGCAGGATCTCGGTCGGCCGGCGGCCGAGCCGCACCTCGAGGTCTCGTTCAAGATCAAGATCCTGGGCACCCTGGCCAACCTCTCTCCCATCCAGGACGTCGCCAAGCTGCTCTACTTCCTCACCGGGGCGAGCACCGAGCGGCAGGCGGTGCTCGCGTACAACCAGATCAACGCCGGCATGCTCGAGCTGGGGGAGAGCGCGATCGCCGAGACGATCATCACCCCGATCAAGCAGCAGGAACCGGGGCACTTCGCCTTCTACCAGATGTCCGCGACCGCGATGATCCAGGACGGGGTGCTCAAGCCCTGGCAGCTCTACCTGGCTCAGGTGCTGCGGGAGAAGTCCTACAACCTGGTCGGGACGAACGCCATGGACGGCTACAAGGCCGACATGGGTGAGCTCGTCACAGCTCTCGGGCTGGACGCCGACCTGGAGGCGTACGCCCGCGAGATCGGCCGGCTGGAGGCGCGACTGCTCTGGGCCAACAAGAACGGGATGGAGTTCCCGCCCTACATCTTGAAGGCCCTGCGCGAGAGCGTGGACCTCTACGCCGAGCGTCAGCAGCGTGAGGGAAGCGCCGCCGCGGCGTAGCAGTGTTGTCCTCGCTGGCTGCTCCCTGCGCGCCTGTCCGGCTCTGCCTTCCCTCCTCGCTCGCAGACGGAAAGACGTGTCTGCTCCCTCGTCGGTCCAGGCAGAGCCGGGCGCTTCGTTCGCGGCCGCTCGCGAGGAGAGATTTGGGTGGGTTG
>CAVOJH010000016.1:0-36252 GCA_963696135.1 uncultured Actinomycetota bacterium | reverse complement strand
CCGCCCGAAGAGGGCGGCGGCCGCCGCGACCGCCGCGTCCCGTTCCACCGGTGAGTGGACGAGGGCCGTGATGTCATCGGCCAGCACTCGCTGGGCCGCGCGCAGGTGCGGCGCCTCCACGGTCTGGCGTTCCAGCTCAGCGATCTCCTCCCGCGGACGCTCGCTGAACACCTTGAGGTACTCGATCACCTTCGCGTCCTCGGCTTGCAAGAAGAACTGGTGGAACGCGTACGGGGACGTCATCGTCGGGTCGAGCCACACGGTGCCTGACTCGGTCTTGCCGAACTTGGTCCCGTCCGCCTTGGTGAGCAGCGGGGTCGCCAGGGCGTGCACGTGACCGCCGTCGGACCGTCGGACCAGCTCCACGCCGGCGGTGATGTTCCCCCACTGGTCGCTGCCCCCGAACTGGAGCGTGCAGCCGTAGGTCCGGTTCAGCTCCAGGTAGTCCAGGGACTGCAGCAGCACGTACGAGAACTCGGTGAAGGAGATCCCGTCCTCCAACCGCGCCTTCACCACCTCTCGGGCCAGCATCCGGTTCACCGGAAAGTGCTTGCCGATGTCGCGTAGGAAGTCCAGCACGGACAGCTCGGCGGTCCAGTCCAGGTTGTTGACCAGGCGCGCTGCGTTCGGCCCGTCGAAGTCGAGGAGACGCTCGACCTGGCGCTGGATGTTCGCGACCCAGCCGGCGACCGTTTCCTTGCTGTTCAGCACCCGCTCCCCGGCTGCCTTCGGGTCGCCGATCAGACCGGTCGATCCCCCGACCAGCAGCAGCGGGCGGTGACCTGCCCGCTGCAGCGCACGAGCCACCATCAGCTGGACGAGATTGCCCATGTGGATGCTCGGAGCGGTCGGATCGAAACCGACGTAGAAGGTGACGGGTCCCGCGTCCAGGTGCTCGGCCAGCGCGGCCTCGTCGGTGGAGTTCGCCACCAGGCCCCGCCATCTCAGCTCGTCGAAGACTGCGCTCACCGTGCTCTTGCCACCCCTCGGGTCGTGTCGATTCGGGTCGACCCTACTGGGCCGGTCGGCGGCGGCCCACCGGTATTCCGGCTCAGCCCCGCGCCCCGCCGGACCCCTCGCTTCCTGGTTCCACTCCCGATGAGAGCCAGGCGGACACGTCCCCCAACCGATCGAGAACCTCCGCCAGCTGCTCCCTCACCCGTACGGTCGCCGTCCCGCCGCGGCCGTCCCGGCTGTCGATCGATCCGGTGACGGTGAGCACCTCGAGCACCTCGGGTTGCAGCCGAGGCGAGATCTCGGACAGCTGTGCCGGCGTCAGGTCGGACAGCTCCAGTCCGCGAGCCTCGCAGAACTGCACGGCGGCACCGGCGATGTGATGGGCCTCGGCGAACGGCACCCGTTGCCGAACCAGCCAGTCGGCGACATCGGTGGCCAGCGAGAACCCGCGCGGGGCGAGACTCTCCAGTCGCTCGGGGTCGAACGTCAGGGTGGCGACCAGTCCGGCGACGGCGGGGGTCAGCACCAGCAGCTGGTCCACCGAGTCGAAGACCGGTTCCTTGTCCTCCTGGAGGTCCCGGTTGTAGGCGAGCGGCAGCCCCTTCAAGGTGGCGAGCAGCCCGGTGAGGTTCCCGATCAGCCGACCAGCCTTGCCGCGCGCGAGCTCGGCCACGTCCGGGTTCTTCTTCTGCGGCATGATCGACGACCCGGTGGACCAGGCGTCGGCCAGCCGCACGAAGCCGAACTCGTGCGTCGACCAGAGGATCACCTCCTCACCGATCCGGGAGAGGTCGACGGCGATCTGGGCGAACACGAAGCACGCCTCCGCCACCAGATCCCGAGCCGCCGTCCCGTCGATGGAGTTGGCCACCGCCGCGTCGAAACCCAGCAGGCGAGCGACGTAGGTCGGATCCAGCCCCAGCGAGGTGCCGGCCAGGGCCGCGGAACCGTACGGGCTGACAGCGAGCCGGTGGTCCAGGTCGCGGAGCCGGTCGATGTCGCGCAGCAGCGCCCAGGCATGCGCCAGCAGGTGGTGGCTGAGGAGCACGGGCTGGGCGTGCTGGAGGTGCGTACGGCCGGGCATCGCGACCCCGAGATGGGTCCGGGCTTGATCGTGGAGGGCCTCGATCACCGACCTCACCTCGGCTCCGACATCTCGGACCGCGTGGCGCAGGTAGAGCCGGATCAACGTGGCGATCTGGTCGTTGCGGGAGCGGCCGGCTCGCAACCGGCCGCCGAGCTCGGCACCGATGCGCTCGATCAGGCCGCGCTCGAGGGCACCGTGCACGTCCTCGTCGGTCGGCGCCGGGCCGAAGGCGCCGGAGACGACGTCGGCCTCCAGTCGGTCCAGTCCCTCGATCATCCCGGCCAGCTCGTCGTCGGTCAGCAGCTCGGCGCGGTGCAGGGCCCGGGCGTGCGCCCGGGAGCCGGCGAGGTCGTACCGGGCCAGTCGCCAGTCGAACTGGGTCGACTGGCTGAGCGCGAACATGGCCTCGGCCGGTCCGCCGGCGAACCTGCCGCCCCACAGTCGGCCCTCGTGCTCGCCGGTCTCAGGCGGCGTCGTGTCCATCACGGTGTTCGTTTCCTCGCTTGTACTGGGGGGTGCCCGAACTTCTGCACCGAAACCACACTAGATGTCGATAGCGGTGCAGAAGGCCGGAGATCAGGGGCCGGAGATCAGGGGGCGTCGGTGCGGCGGGTGCCCTGGCTCATCTGGAGGAAGCGGTCGGCGATGGCGTCACCGCCCAGCGGGTCGCGGGTGATCAACAAGATGGTGTCGTCGCCGGCGATGGTGCCGAGGATGCTGTCCCAGGCGACCCTGTCGATCGCGGAGGCGAAGTACTGGGCGGCACCCGGGGGTGTGCGCAGCACGACCAGGTTGGCCGACGCCTCGGCCGAGACCAGAACCTCGCTGCACAGCCGCGTCAGCCGACTCTCGAAGGTGGCGAACTCCCCCACCTGCGGGGTCCGGTCGCCGCCGTCGGCCGGTACGGCGTACACGAGATGACCGTCCTGACCGCGGACCCGCAGCGCGCCGATCTCGACCAGGTCACGCGACAACGTGCCCTGGGTGACCTGCACCTGCTCCGTCGCCAGCAGCTCGGCGAGATCTGACTGGGACCGCACCGGATACTGTTCCAGGATCGCGATGATCCGCGCCTGACGGGCCGTCTTGGTGATCGGTGCCGACTTGGTGATGGGGCTTGTCTTGGGCTGGGGCGTGGGCGCGGCGGAGGTCACGGTGATCACCCGTCGGCACGACGGTCATCGAACAGATCTGAGGAGTCCGCGCCGCGTACGGTGACCGAGGACAGGGTCTCCCCGCGGGACGCGGCCTCGAGGAAGACGAGCACCGCCTTCTGCACGTGACGCCGGTTCTCTGCTTCGTCCCAGACCGCGGATCGCGGCCCGTCGATGACCTCGGCGGCGATCTCCTTGCCGCGGTAGGCCGGCAGGCAGTGCAACGCGATCGCGTCTGAGGAGGCCTGGGCGAACAGCTCGGCGGTGACCGCGTACGGCACGAAGATCGACTCCCGGCCGGTGCTCTCCTGGCCCATCGACACCCAGGTGTCGGTCGCCACGACCTCGCACCCGGCGACCGCCTCGCTCGCCGAGGTCGTGATCAGCACGCTGCCACCGGTCTGCGCGGCAATCGCCTCGGACCGGGCGACGATCACCGGATCGGGCTGGAAGCCGGCGGGAGCCCCGATGCGCACGTGCAGCCCCGCCGTCGCGCCCCCGAGGAGATAGGAGTTCGCCATGTTGTTGGCGCCGTCGCCGACGTAGGCGAAGCGCAGACCGGACAGCCGGCCGAACCGCTCCTTGATCGTCAGCAGATCCGCCAGGATCTGGCACGGGTGGTAGCTGTCGGTCAAGGCGTTGACCGTCGGCACCCCGGAGTACTCCGCCATCTCCGCCAGCGCCGACTGAGCGAAGGTGCGCCAGACGATGGCCGCGGCTTGGCGCCCGAGCACCCGGGCCGTGTCGGCCACCGACTCCCGCTCGCCGATGCCGGCCAGGCGTCCGTCCACCATCATCGGGTAGCCGCCGAGCTCGACGATGCCGGCCGCGAACGAGCTCTGGGTACGCAGGGTCGGCTTGTCGAACATCACGGCGATGCAGCGCGGCCCCGCGAACGACCTGACACCGTACGGCTTCGCCTTCAGCTCTGCGGCGAGATCGAGCACCTGGGCCTGTTCGGTGGGGCTCAGGTCGTCGTCGACCAGGAAGTGCCTGACCATCAGCTCGCTCCTGACTCGGTGGTCCGGTTCAGCAGCTCGGGAAGCACGGCGACGAAACCGTCCAGCTGCTCGGCGGTGATGATCAAGGGCGGGGCCAGCCGGAGGACGTCCGGCCGGGGTGCGTTGATGATGAAGCCCTTGTCCAGGGCGGCGTCGGCCACCTGGGCGGCCACCGGCGCGGCCAGGGTCACCCCACGGAGCAGGCCCCGGCCGCGGACACCGGTGATCATCGGGTGGTCGAGGCCGGTGATCGTGGTGACGAGGTGCTCACCGAGCTGGGTGGCGCGATTCAGCAGACCGTCGCGCTCGATCACCGCGATGACGGCGAGACCCGCGATCGCCGCCACCGGGTTGCCACCGAAGGTGCTGCCGTGACTGCCCGGCCCGAGCAGCTGTGCGGCCCGACCGGTCGCCAGGCAGGCACCGATCGGGAACCCGTTGCCCAGCCCCTTGGCCAGGGTGATGACGTCGGCTCTGACCCCTTGGTCGACGTGCACGAGCCAGCTGCCGGTCCGCCCCATGCCGGTCTGCACCTCGTCGATCCAGAGCAGGGCCCCGTGCGCGTCGCAGATCGCCCGAGCCCGGGCCAGGTAGTCGCTCGGCGGGACGACGATGCCGTTCTCGCCCTGGATCGGCTCCAGCACCACGGCCGCGGTCTCGTCGTCGACCGCCGCCGCCAGGGCCGCGGCGTCGCCGTACGGGACGAAGATCACGTCGCCGGGGAGAGGAGCAAAGGGCTCCCGGTACTTCGGGTTGTGGGTGATCGCCAGCGCGCCCATGGAGCGACCGTGGAACGCGCCCTCGGTGGCGATGATCTTGGTCCGACCGGTGGCCCGGGTGATCTTGAACGCGGCCTCGTTGGCTTCGGTGCCGGAGTTGGTGAAGAAGACCTTCGCCTCCCCGGGTGACCCCACCATCGCGGTCAGCCGCTCCGCCAGCGCGACCTGCGCGGGGGTGGTGAAGAAGTTGGACACGTGCCCCAGCGTCGCGATCTGGCCGGTGATCGCCGAGAGCACGGTCGGGTGTGCATGACCCAGAGCGGTGACCGCGAGACCCGACAGCAGATCGAGGTGCTTGCGACCGTCCGCGTCCCAGACGTACGGCCCCTCGCCGCGCACGAACACGCGCTTGGGGGTGCCGAACGTGTTCATCACACTCTGCTGGTAGTGCTCCAGCACGGCCGCGGAGCCGCCGGACGGTGGGCCCGACAACGCCTGGGTGACGGCCACGGCCTCCGCGGTCACGCTGTCTCCTCGTTCGGATCGGTCTGGTCGTCCCCCGGGGACGGCGGCTGCAGGGGCAGCTGGCCGAACTCGCCGTTGGCGATCTCGTGCGGGGGGATCCCGTCGGCGGCGGAGAACGCCCGGCTGCCCAGCCGGATGAGACCGTCCTGGGTGACCATGGTGCCGATCCCGGCGTTGGTGAAGATCTCCAGCAGCAGCGCGTGCGGCACCCGTCCGTCGGTCACCGTCGCACGAGTGAGACCACCTTCGACGGCCCGCAGGCACGCCTCCATCTTGGGCAGCATGCCCGACTCCAAGGTGGGCATCAGCTCTCTCAGCTCGGAGGCGGACAGCTCCTTGATCACCGAGTCGCTCCGGGGCCAGTCGGCGTACAGGCCCTCGACGTCGGTGAGCACAACCAGCCGCTCCGCCCCCAGGGCGACGGCCAGCGCAGCCGCCGCGGTGTCCGCGTTGACGTTGTGCACCTCGCCGTTCAAGGCCGGCGCGATGCTGGCCACCACGGGGACCCGACCCGCTCCGATCAGTCCCTCGATGGCCTCGGTGTTGACCGCGACGACGTCGCCGACCAGACCCAGGTCGACGTCCTCGCCGTCGATCACGGTGCCACGCCGCTCGGCGACGAAGAGACCGCCGTCCTCACCGGACATCCCGACCGCGAGCGTGCTGTGCCGGTTGATCAGACCCACCAGCTCGCGACCGACCTGACCGACCAGCACCATCCGGACGACCTCCATGGCCTCCGGGCTGGTCACCCGCAGACCGCCACGGAACTCGGAGGTGATGCCCAGCCGTTTGAGCATCTGCGAGATCTGCGGACCCCCGCCGTGCACCACCACCGGGTGCACTCCGCAGCGCTTCATGAACACGATGTCCTGGGCGAAGGCCTTCTTCAGATCGTCGTCGATCATGGCGTTGCCGCCGTACTTGATCACCACGATCTTGCCCGCGTACGTCTCCAGCCACGGCAGCGCCTCGGTCAGGATGGACGCCTTCTCCACCAGGGAGAGAGGTTGAGCCGATCTGGTGATCATGGACGCACCTCGCCGGTGGGGCTGGAACTCGCCACGCTCGTACCGACGACTGAACGCACCTCGCCGGTGGAGCTGGACGTCATCGTCGTCGTCACGATCATGTCGAGTACTCCGCGTTCTCGCGGACGTAGTCGTAGGTGAGATCGGTGGTCCAGATCCGCACCTGCTGATCACCGGCGTGCAGGTCGACGACCACCGACACCTCGCGCCCGGTCAGGTCGACCAGCTCGCGGGGATCCCCGATGCCACCGGCCCGACAGATCTGCACACCGTTGAACGACACGTCCAGCTGGTCGGGCTCGAAGACCGCCGCCGTCGTGCCGACGGCGGACAGCACCCGGCCCCAGTTCGGGTCGTTGCCGAACACGGCGCACTTGAACAGGTTGTTCCGGGCGATGCTCTTGCCGACCTCGACCGCGTCGTCCTGGGACGCCGCGTTGATCACGTCGATGGTGATCGTGTGGCTGGAGCCCTCCGCATCGGCCACCAGCTGAAGGGCGAGGTCGGTGCAGACAGTGGTCACGGCGGCGGTCAGCTCGGCCGGATCGGGGACGACACCAGATGCCCCGCTGCTGAGCAGCAGCACGGTGTCGTTGGTGGACATGCAGCCGTCGCTGTCCACCCGGTCGAAGCTGACCCTGGTGGCCTCGGCGAGCTGGTCGGTCAACGTGCTCGGTTCCACCACGGCGTCGGTGGTGATCACCACCAGCATCGTGGCCAACCCGGGCGCGAGCATCGCCGCCCCCTTGGCCATCCCGCCCACGGACCAGCCGTCGCGCACGGTCACTGCTTCCTTGGCCACGGTGTCGGTGGTCATGATCGCCCGAGCCGCGGCGGCGCCACCGTCGACTGCCAGGGTCCCCACCAGGGTGGGGATCGCGGTGGTGATCTTGTCCATCGGCAGCCGGACACCGATCAGACCGGTCGAGCAGACGGCGACGTCGATCGCCCCCACGTCGTGGCCGGCCGACTGCAGCGCACCGGCCACCTGCTCGGCGGTCCGGTGCGTGTCGGCGAAGCCGTCGGGACCGGTGCAGGCGTTGGCTCCGCCGGAGTTCAAGATCACGGCCTGCAGGGCGTGATCGGCGAGCACCTGCCTAGACCACACCACCGGCGCGGCCTGCACCCGGTTGCTGGTGAACACCCCGGCGGCCGTCTTGTGCGGTCCGTGGTTGAGCACCAGGGCCAGATCCGGTGTGCCGCTCGGCTTCAGCCCGGCGGTGATGCCGCCGGCGGAGAAGCCCACGGGATAGGTGACGCTCACTGGTCCAGCTCCTCGGTGTCGACGGTGTGGCCGGCGGACTCCCAGACCTCGATCGCGTGCCCGGCCTGGGCGACCGGCACCAGGATCCAGTCGGTGTCGAAGGTGGACTGCGCCAGGATGGAGATGCCGGCGTCCGCCAGCGGCGCGGTCAGTCCGGCCAGCACACCGATCAGCGAGTGGTCCAGCGGGCCGTCGATGCTGAACGCGGCGAACGGTCCAACGGCCGTCACCGTGCCCGGCAGGGCCTCGTACGCGCAGATGATGGACAGCTCGTCCGCGGTGCGGGTGACACACCAGAACGGCGTCTCGTGGGTGTCGTCCAGCGCCCACCTCGGAACGGAGTCGTGCGCGGGCAGCTGGGCCATACCGACCTCGATGGCATGCCGGGTCAGCTGCCAGCCGGTCACCGGAGCGGTCATGGCGCGAGTCCGACCAGCGGCAGACCAAGGCCTTCGGGCAGGCCGAGGGCCAGGTTCAGGCACTGGACAGCCCCACCGGCGGTGCCCTTGGTCAGGTTGTCGAGGGCGGCCACGGCGACGATCCGTCCGGCGGCGCTGTCGACGGCGACCTGGACGTGCACGGTGTTGGCACCCAAGGTGGACTGGGTCTGCGGCCACTGACCCGGCGGCAGCAGGTGGACGAACGGTTCGTCCACGTACGCCGCGGCGTAGACCGCGTACGCCTGCTCGGTGGTCGTGGACCGGTCCACCAGCGGCGCCGTGCAGGTGGCGAGGATGCCGCGGGACATCGGCACCAGCACCGGGGTGAAGGACACCGTCGGAGCCGCGGCGCCGCAGTGGGTGAGGTTCTGGATCATCTCGGGGGTGTGCCGGTGCACGCCGCCGACACCGTAGGCGCTGGCCGACCCGATGAGCTCGGAGCCGAGCAGGTGAGGTTTCAGGGCCCGGCCCGCGCCGGACGGACCGCTGGCCGCGACCACCACCACGTCCTCGGCTGTGGTCAGTCCACCGGTGACGGCCGGCAACAGGGCCAGCGTCGCGGTGGTCGGGTAGCAACCGGGAACCGCGATCCGGCGTGCCCCAGCCAGCGCAGCACGCTGGCCCGGGAGCTCCGGCAGACCGTACGGCCAGGTGCCCGCGTGCTCGCCGCCGTAGAACTGCTGCCAGGCGGCCGGATCGCTGAGCCGGAAATCCGCACCGCAGTCGATGATCACAACGTCCTCTCCCAGCTGCTCCGCGATCTCGGCGGAGGCGCCGTGCGGCAGGGCGAGGAAGACGACGTCGTGTCCGGCCAGGGTCTCGACCGAGGTCGCCTCCACGAGCCGGTCGGCCAGCGGGACCAGGTGCGGTTGGGAGTCACCGAGGCGGCGGCCGACACTGGCGTTACCCGTCACGGCCCCGATCTTCACCTCCGGGTGCGTGACCAGCAGCCGCAACAGCTCCCCGCCCGCATATCCGGTGGCGCCGGCCACCGCTACTCTCATCGACACCTGCATGAATATGCCATTGACAGCAAGATTATGCAAACTCTTTCGGCAGTGGCGCAGCCCGAAGGGGCCCGATCGGAGCCGTGACAGCCGACGATACTGAGGTGGTGTCTCGCCCGTGGCTCGTCGCCCTCGCCCAAGCAGCTCCCGCCACCGGCAGCGATCCCGTCGCCGCGCTGGCGGAGGAGGTCGCGGCGCTGTGTGCCGACCGGCCCGATCTGTCCATGGTCGTCTATCCCGAGATCCACCTGTTCGGTGGCTCGGATCTGGCGAGGGACGCCAACGAGTGGCTGGCTGACGCGGCCGAGCCGCTCGACGGCCCTCGGGTCGCGGCGCTCGCCGAGATCGCGGCGGCGCACCGGATCTGGTTGATCCCTGGTTCGCTCGCGGAGCGGGACGGGGACGCGGTCTACAACACCGCTGTCGTGTTCGCTCCGAACGGACGGCTGGTCGCCGCGTACCGGAAGGTGTTCCCGTGGCGGCCGTACGAGGCCTGGGCGCCGGGTGCGGACTGGGTGACGTTCGACGTGCCCGAGATCGGACGGTTCGGGTTGTCCATCTGCTTCGACAGCTGGTTCCCCGAGTCGACTCGGCAGCTCGGCTGGCTCGGCGCGGACATCGTCCTCAACCTGGTCAAGACGGTCGGCGAGGACCGAGCTCAGGAGGTGGTGCTGGCCCAGGCCAACGCGATCGTCAACCAGGTCTACTTCCTGAGCGTCAACGCCGCCGGTCCGGTCGGCGCCGGCCGCAGCGTCTACGTCGACCCCGGCGGCCGGGTCATCGCCGAACGTCCGGACGCCGCTCCAGCCGTCACGATCGTGGAGATCGACCCGGACGAGGTACAGGAGGTCCGCGCGCACGCCACCGTCGGACTCAACCGGCTCGGGCAGCAGATCTGGCCCGGCGATGCACCGATCTACCTCCCGGCCTACGACGGCACCATGACCCCCGACCGCCGTGCCCCGTCCTCGGCGGCCGACGCTGGTGTCCCGACGTCGGACGACGCACCGACCGGAGGAGGATGGGGAGATGGCAGACAAGAAGACGTGGGATGACCTGACCGGCGCCCAGCGGGCCGGGATAGGACTGCTCGGGGTGGTGCAGCTGGGACTGCTGGTGGCTGTGCAGATCGACCTGACCCGGCGCACCGACGAGCAGGTCAACGGGCCGAAGATGGTCTGGCGAGCGGTCGCCCTGATCAACGTCGTCGGTCCGTTGGCCTACTTCGCGGTCGGTCGTCGCTGACGTCTCGGTGCCCAGCGCTACAGCACGCGGGGCTCGGCTCCGACCTCCGCCACCGCGTCAGCCACGGCCGCGTCCCGGGCGGCCCCGCTCTCGGCGTCGGTGAGCGTACGGTCCGGCGCCCGGAACCGCAGGGCGAAGGCCAGTGACTTCCGTCCCTCGCCGACCTGCGGGCCGGTGTAGACGTCGAACAGCTCGACCGACTCCAGCAACGGGCCGGCGCCGCGACGCAGAGATGCCTCCACCGTCGCCGCCGGCACGTCACCGCCGACGATCAGGGCCACGTCCTCCTTGGCCACGGGGTAGGAGGAGATGGGAGCCACGCTCCCCCGCGGCGGGGCCGCCGCGAGCAACGCCGACAGGTCGATCTCCGCGGCCGCGGTGCGCTCCGGGAGCCCGTACGCCGCGATGACCGCAGGATGCAGCTCGCCGGCGTACCCGATGACCACGCCGTCGGACGTCGCGATCTCGGCGCAGCGACCCGGGTGCCAGGGTGCCCGCTCCGCCGACCGACGCATCAGGGTGACCCCCAGGGCCTGGGCCGCGAGGTCAGTCACGGCCAGCGCCTGCTGCCAACCGGCCGGCACGGCCGAGCCCTGCCAGCCGGACGGGCGCCAGGACCCGGTCAGCACCGCGGCGAGGTGTCTCGGCTGGTCGCCGAGCGCCGCGTCCATGGCGGCGAGCTCGGCGTCGCTCGGTCGGCCCGTCACCGCCGGACGAGGGGCGGACAGGGCCGGTTCGGCGGCGTAGAACACCGAACCCGTCTCGACGATGGCCAGGTCGTCGTTGCCTCGACTGCGGTTGCGGGCGACCGCGGCGAACAGGCCGGGGAGCAGCGTGGTCCGCAGGTAGGGCGCGGTCTCGGCGAGAGGGTTGGCGATCCGGTTGAGCCGGCGTCGTCGGTCGTCCGCCGGCACCCCGAGCTTGTCCAGCTCTTCGGCGGCTGTGAACGGGAAGCTCAGCACCTCGACGAAACCGGCGGCCACCACCGCGGCGGTGACGGCTCGACGACCTCGCTGGACGGCCGTCAACCCGCGGCCGACCGGCGCCCGCGGAACAGTGGGGGTGATGGTGTCGTAGCCCACCAGCCGACCGACCTCTTCGACGTAGTCGTACGGGTCGGTGAGGTCCGGGCGCCAGCTCGGCGGGGTGACCGTCAGCGCCGGACCGTCGACCGCGACCTCGGCCCCGACCGCCTCCAGCAGTGACACGACGGTGTGGGAATCGATGGTGGTGCCGAGGATGCGGCCCGGCAGGTCGACCTCGATCGTGGTGGGGACGGCCGTGGGAACCGCTCCGACCACGGTCTCGCTCGCGACGAGGGTCCCCCCGGCGAGCTCGACCAGCAGGTCGGCCACCCGATGAGCGGCCGCGTACGCCGCCGCCGGGTCCACGCCCCGTTCGAAGCGACGGCTGGCCTCCGAGCTCAGCTTGTGCCGGCGGGACGTCCGGGCGACGGTCATCGCGTCGAAGTGCGCGGCCTCCACCACGACCGAGGTGGTGTCCGCGCCGATCTCGGTGCTGGCCCCGCCCATCACCCCGGCCAGTCCGATGGGACCTGAACCGTCGGTGATGAGCAGGTCGTCGGAGCTCAGGTCGCGGACCACGTCGTCCAGGGTGGTCAGCTTCTCCCCCGCCTGTGCGCGACGGACCACGATCGGCCCGTCCAGCCGGTCCGCGTCGTACGCGTGGATCGGCTGCCCGGTCTCCAGCATCACGTAGTTGGTGAGGTCGACGGTGAGCGAGATCGAGCGCATCCCGGCCAGCTGCACCCGTCGGGCCAACCAGCGCGGACTCGGCCGGGTCGGGTCGACACCGGTCACCGAGACCGCGACGAAGAGCGGGCAGGCCTCGGCCTCCGAACGCACCGGGTAGCCGTCCGCCACGGGAGCCGGCGTGTCGAGCGCCACCGGATCATGGAACGCCACCCCGGTGGCCTGGGCCGCCTCGCGGGCGAGACCACGCAGCGACAGGCAGTAGCCGCGGTCCGGGGTGACGGCGATGTCCAGCACCTCTTCCCGCAGCTGCAGCACCGGTGCCGCGTCGTCGCCGGGGGCCGGGTCGTCGCCACCAGTCGTCGCCAGGACCATGATCCCGTCGTGCTCGTCGCCCAGACCGAGCTCACTCGCGGAGCAGATCATCCCGTCGGAGACGTGCCCGTACGTCTTCCGCGCCGCGATCGCGAACCCACCGGGCAGCACCGCACCGGGCAGCGAGACGACGACCAGGTCACCGACGGCGAAGTTGTGCGCGCCACAGACGATCCCGCGAGAAGCCGGCACGTCGTCGCCGGCCGGATCGTTGTGCTCCGAGCCCACGTCGACCCGGCACCAGCGAATCACCTTGCCGTTCTTCTGCGGCTCGTCGACGTAGGACAGCACTCGACCAACCACCAGCGGACCGGTGACGTCGGCTCCGGCCTGCTCGACCGTCTCGACCTCCAGACCGGCCCGGATCAGGTGCTCGGCCAGGCCGCGCCCATCGAGATCCTCGGCCAGGGCCGCGTAGTCGCGCAACCAGCTCAGCGGCGCCCTCATCGGGCTGCCTCCATCGATGACGCCCTCATCGGGCTGCCTCCATCGATGACGCCCTCATCGGGCGAGTCCCAGCAGTGAACGGCTGTAGCGCACGTCTCCCTCGATCATGTCGCGCATGTCCTCGGCGTCGTTACGGAACATCAGGGTGCGGTCGACGCCCATCCCGAAGGCGAAGCCCGAGTAGACGTTCGAGTCCACCCCGCAGGCCTCCAGCACCCGCGGGTTGACCACCCCGCAGCCGCCCCACTCGATCCAGCCCTCGCTCCGACAGGTACGACACGGCCGCTCGGGGTGCCCCACGGAGTCGCCGTGGCAGACGAAGCACTGCAGGTCGACCTCGGCCGAGGGCTCGGTGAAGGGGAAGTAGTTCGGCCGCATCCGGGTCCGGGTCTCGCCGAACATGGCGCGGGCGAAGTGGTCGAGCGTGCCGCGCAGATCCCCCAGGGTGATGCCCTTGTCCACCACCAGTCCCTCGATCTGGTGGAACACCGGCAGGTGCGTCGCGTCGTACTCGTCGGCCCGGTAGACCTTGCCGGGACAGACCACGTAGACGGGCAGGTCGCGGGTCAACAGCGCTCGAGCCTGCACCGGCGACGTGTGGGTGCGCAGCACCACGCCCGCATCCGGCTCGCCGACGAACAGGGTGTCCTGCATGGTCCGGGCCGGGTGGTCCGGGATGAAGTTCAGGGCGTCGAAGTTGAGCCACTCGGCCTCGAGCTCGGGCCCCTCCGCCACCTCCCAGCCCATGGCCACGAAGACGTCGGTCATCTGGTCCATCAAGGCGGTGATCGGGTGGATCGCACCGGTCGGCGCCAGCGGCACCGGCAGGGTCACGTCGACGCGCTCGTCGACCAGACGCTGGGCCAGCTCGACCTCGGCGATCTCGCTCTCCCGGGCGGCCAGGGCCTGCGCGATGCGCCCCCGGGCCTGGCCGATCCTCTTGCCCGCGTCCTTACGTGCCTGGGGCGGCAGGGCCCCGATCTCCCGGTTGGCCAGGGCGATCGGCGACCGGTCACCGGCATGGGCCAGCCGCGCCGCCTTGAGCTCGGCCAGCGAGGTCGCCGCCGCGAACGCGGCCAGCGCCTCGGCGACGGCCGCCTCGACGTGGTCGGCGTCCAACGGGGTGACCTGGACGGGGTCGTAGCTCGAGTTCGGGCCGGACATGACTCCTGCTTCGGTACGGGAAAGACGTCTGCGGCGCCAGCGGGTGGCCCGGCGCCCGGGACAGTCTAGGAGGAACGAGCCGTCCCGACCGCTGCTTATCTCGCCGGGCCGCGTCGGTGAGGTCAGGCCATCGGTGCACGACGACGGCTGGTGATCACGCCCTCGGGCAGCCGGGACGTGTCGAGTGGACCCAGCACGCGCACCAGGTCGCCGACCTCGCGGGACACGAACGACGGCACCTCAGCCGTGGGCCGGACGATCCGTCCCTCCTCGATGGCGGCGGCCAGCTGCCGCAGCCCGGCGCTCGGTGGCGCTTCGGTGGCACCGGCCGATCGGACGGCGGTCGTCGCCGCTGCCGGACGCAGCACCCCCTCCTGCATCCGCCAGCCCTCGGCCAGCACCCGGTACGCCAGCCGCTCCGCCGTGGCTACTGCAGGCCACAGCCGCTCGGTGGTCAGCCGCTGGGACGCGAAGCCGTTCATCCCGGTCTCGAAGGTGTCGGCCAGCGCGATGGTGCGACTCTGCAGTCGCCGTCGCGCCCGCATCCCAGCGGCGGACACCACGGTGTCCGGGGTCAGCTGGTCGAGAGCGTCGGCGGAGGCCTCCAGCGTCCCGGCCAAGGCCGTGGGCAGCCACCCGGTGGGTGACTTGCGCGCGATCAGAGCGAAGACGAGCAGCGCCACCCCACACCCCAGCGCCGTCTCGCCGGCCCGGGCGATGAACAGGGCGTCGGTGGGAGTGCCGGCCAGGGCTCCGGCACTCGCGATCAGCAGGGCCGACGCCGTGATGAACACCGCGGCGGCCGCGTAGTTCCGCGGCACCAGCAGCTGGGTGACGAAGACGAGCACGGCGAGCAGGCCGATCAGCAGCCAGTCCCCTGGGTGGACGAGCAGCAGCGCGGCCGCCAGCCCGACGCCGACGATGGTGCCGACCGTGCGCTGCAGCCCACGCTGCACGGTCCGGTAGCGGTCGAACCCGGGCGACAGCACCAGCACCGCGGCGGCGATCGCCCAGTACGAGTGAGCCAGCCCGAGCAGCGCACCGAGCAGACCGAGCAGTCCAGCCGCCACCGTGACCCGGGCCAGCACCAGCAGGGATCGTGACCCCGGACGGAGGGCGTAGCGCAGCGTGCTCAGCCGAGTGGGTCGCCCCAACGGGAGCGACACCGGCACGTACGTCATCTGCGGGCTGCGGCGGAGCATGGCCTGGCGGCCGAGGCGGCGCGCCCGGTCGGCCGCACCCGGGTCGGGGCGATCCCGGCGCATGGCATCGGCCACCAGCAGCTGGATCTGCCGGGCCAGCTCGCGCAGTCGCAGCAGCTCGGGTCCCGGGTGTCGCCCCAGCGGTTGCTGGTTGACCAACATCAACCACGCCTCGTACAGCCGCTCGGCCGCCTGGTGGCGGGCCCGGTCCACCTCAGGGGTGCCGATCGCCTCGAGGTAGGCGGCGACGTCCTCGGCCGCCGCCGCGACGATCCGTCGTTCGGGCGAACGGAGGTCGACGATCGCGGGCACCACGTGCACCAGACCGGCGAACACCCCGCCGGCCAGGACCAGCAGCGAGGTCCGGACCGGATCGGCCCCCTGGGCGGCCATGGCGGTACCGGTCGCTCCCACCAGCACGATCTGGTACGCCGCGGGCGGCACGCCGAAGGCGTTGCAGAACAACGTGGCCAGGGCGGCGATCACGGTGACCACGACGGCGGCCAGCCAAGGGTCACGGCCGGACCAGATGCCGAGGAAGACCGCCGTCGCCTGGGCTGCGGCCAGGTAGACCAGCAGGCGGAACCGGTACGCGTACGGGCGACCGCCGCCGAACAGGCCACCGAACCCGCCCAGGCTCGCGGTCAGCCCAGCGGCGAGGTTGCCGGCGAGCAGACCGACGACCGCCGGTACGACGACGCAGACGACCGTGCGCAGCGCGATCGGCCACTGCGGGGGTGTCGGGCGCAGGTCGAGCAGCAGGGCGAGCCGGCGGCGACGACCGTGGGTCGCCGGAAAGCTCGTGGGGGTGACGTCCGGCATCTCGCTGGCCACTCGCGGGGGCCGTCCTCCTGGCAGAAGTGAGCGTCGGTCAGCACCCCACGTCGCGTGCCGGCTGGTCGATCCATCATGGGGCCCGCCGCCCCCGTCTTGCTACCCGGGCGGGCTCGAGCGGTGGGCGGTCGCGGTGGCGTAGAGCAGCACCGCGGCGGCGGTGGACAGGTTGAGACTCTCGGCCCGGCCGTACAGGGGCAGGGCGACCAGACGGTCGAGCAGCGCGGCGTGGTCGGCGGTGAGACCCCAGGCCTCGTTGCCGAGCACCCACATCACCGGCTCCGCCAGCTCGCCGCTGGTGGCCAGGTCGTCGACCGAGCAGCTCGCGGAACCGTCGGCCCCGAACACCGCCAGACCGGACGTCCGGGCGGCCGACGCCGCCGCACCCAGCTCCACCCCGATCGCGATGGGCAGGTGGAAGATGCTGCCGGTGCTGGCCCGCACGGTCTTCGGGTTGTACAGGTCGACCGCGTCGGTGGAGATCAGCACCGCGTCCGCACCGAACGCGTCGGCGCAGCGGATCACCGTGCCGAGGTTGCCGGGGTCGCGGACCTGGTCGCAGAACACCACCAGGCGGGCGTCGGGCGTCAGCGCCTGGGCCAGCGGCACGTCGACCGTCCTGCACACGGCCAGCACTCCCTGCGGGGTGACGGTGTCGGTCAGCTCCGCGACGACCGCGGCCGGCAGCGCAGCGATCGGGATCGCGGCATCGACGGCCGACCGCAGCAGATCCTGGTGGTGATCGACGGCCGCCTCCGCCACCAGCAGCCGACGGACGACACCGACGGCGGCCAACGCCTCCGAGACGGCTTGGCGACCCTCGGCCAGGAACTCCCCTGCAGCCAGACGTTCCTTGCGACGCGACAGCCGACGAGCCGACCGCACCGCCGCCGCCGAAGCGGGTGGCGGGACGATCGGCTCGTGGGAACCGAAGCCGGTCAGCGTCGTCAGGCGGCGGCCGTGGCGGGCTGGTTCGCCTTGGCGACCTCGACCAGGGCGACGAACGCGGCCGGGTCGGTGACCGCGAGGTCGGCGAGGATCTTGCGGTCGACCTCGACCTCGGCGGTCTTCAGACCGGAGATGAAACGGTTGTAGGTCATGCCCTCGGCTCGAACCGCAGCGTTGATCCGCTGGATCCAGAGCCGACGGAAGTCGCCCTTCTTGGCGCGACGGTCACGGTAGGCGTAGACGCCGGAGTGAAGGAGCTGCTCCTTCGCCTTCCGGTAGAGCCGGGAGCGCTGACCCCGGTAGCCGGAGGCCTGCTCGAGGACCTCACGACGCTTCTTGTGGGCATTGACCGAGCGCTTGACGCGAGCCATGCGAATTACTCCTTGATGTCAGTGGTGGTGGGGTGAGGGCTCTACAGGCCCAGCAGCTTGCGGGCCTTGGCCGCGTCGCCACTCGAGAGAACCTTGTCGCCGGCGAGCCGACGAGTACGGGTGCTCGGCTTGTGCTCGTTCAGGTGCATCTTGCCCGCCTTGCGGTGCATGAGCTTGCCCGAACCCGTCACCTTGAACCGCTTCTTGGCACCGGAGTGCGTCTTCATCTTCGGCATGGCTGCCGCTCCATTCCTTGCTCGATCGGCCCGCGGGCGCGTCGGCACCTACGGGGTCGTACTCACTAGCTGGTGGGCACCCACCACCATCTCGGTGGGCTCCCGCGAACGTCAGACCTCGACGTCGGGATCCAGGTTGTCGGCCGGACCACGGCGCCGCGGAACCGTCGGCTCAGCCGCGTGCTGGGCGCGCAGGTCGGCCAGCTGGTTCCGCTCTTCCTCGGCGGCGGCGTCCCGCTCGGCGGCCCGCCGATCCCGCTCGGCCCGGACATCCGCCCGCGCCTCGGTCTTCTTCTTCATCGGACCCAGCACCATCAGCATGTTGCGACCGTCCTGCTTGGGCGCGGACTCGACGAACCCGAACTCGTTCACGTCCTCGGCCAGCTTGCGCAACAGGTTGTAACCCAGCTCGGGACGCGACTGCTCACGCCCGCGGAACATGATCGTGATCTTGACCTTGTCCCCGGCCTTGAGGAAGCGCACGACGTGACCCTTCTTGGTCTCGTAGTCGTGGCTGTCGATCTTCGGCCGGAGCTTCATCTCCTTGATCACCGTGTTGGTCTGGTTACGGCGGCTCTCCCGCGCCTTCTGCGCGTTCTCGTACTTGAACTTGCCGTAGTCCATGAGCTTGGCCACCGGTGGCCGTGCCATGGGTGCGACCTCGACGAGATCGAGCTCGGACTCGCGCGCCAGGCGCAGGGCGTCGTCGATGCGGACGATCCCCACCTGCTCCCCGGCGGGTCCGACGAGCCGGACTTCGGGGACGCGAATGCGGTCGTTGATCCGCGGTTCGGTGCTGCTGATTGGTCCTCCAGATGGTGTGTGTGATGGTGAACGGACCGACGTCCGCGGCGGACCCGCCATCCCACCCAGGGGCACAGAAAGGGCCCCCGCGCAGGCGGAGACCCTGATGGTGCGTCCGCAGAACCCTAAGGGCTGCGACCGCGGAACCGACCCGACGACGACCTCTGGGATGTCGTACGGGTGGGAGATCAGGTCTCCACTTTGGCGGATCCGGCACGAATGCCGAATCGATCGTCGCTCAGGTTATCACCCGAGCCACGATCAGGTCACATCGTGGCCGAGCCCCGAGGCGTCGACGGAAGAAGAACGCCACCCGCACGTACGACTATTCCGCGGCGTCGTCCCGGTCGTCGGCAGGCATCGCCCAACCGAAGCCATCGCCGAGGTCGACGAGGCGATGGCCCCGGGCCAGGGCGTCCAGCACCTCCCCGTCCAACACGAGCGGATGGGGCCCGGCCACGTCGACCAGCACCGCGACTGCTCCCTCGGCCGCCGCCGTCTCCGCCACCTTGTCGACGGTGACCGGCACCGGGCGGGCCCGGGCGTCCCAGGCCTGCAGCGCGTCCAGGCCGGTGAAGCCGAGCATGGCCTTGCCACCGTCCGTCCGCTGCAGCATGACCACGGCCATCTCGGCCTCCTTGTCCGACGCCAGCCCGCCGACGGTGGTGCCTACCTGCGTCGCCGTCGCCACGACCGGCACCAGCAACCGGTCACCACACAACGCCGCGACGGCCCGCAGGTAGTCGGCGGGCTCGTACGACGCGGTGAACCGGCCGAGCGCCTCGCGGACGCCCGCCTCGGGTGCGCCGTCGTCGCCGGGGAACGGCGAGGGGGCGAGAGCACGTTCGTGCGGACCGTGTCCGTTCACCGGGGTCGGCCCGGGTGAGTTCTGGGGCCGTGGGGTCTGGTCGTCGGGGGCGGCTGGCACGCCGACACCGTAGCCGCGCTTCCGGCGTTCCCCCAGTCGAGCGGACGAACGGGTGGGAAGTAGGTGGTTATCCCCATCGTCGGACTCGTCGGCGTGTGGCAGATTGGATGAATGCCCCCCTCGGACGTCGTGCTCCTCCCCCTCTGCATCGGTCTCGCTCTGATCGGGGTGATCGTGGCCGGCGTCGCGTGGCGCAGGGGCAGCCGCGGCCGGGTGGTCCAGGGCATCGGCCTGGCCCTGGCGCCGATCGCCCTCTACTTCACCGGACTGCTCCGGTTGGTCTGGGACGCCGTGGTGGCGGTGGCCAACTGGGCCACCTCGATCATCTTCTCCCCATCGATGTGGTTCGGGATCTCGCTGCTGGGTCTGTGCGTGGTGCTCTGGGTGGTCGGTGGGCTGCTGACCCGGCGATCGGTGACGAAGCGCGGCTCGGCCCCGGCCGCCACCGCCGGAACCAAACCGGCCGTCGGCACGGGCAGCACGACCGGGGCGAAGGGACCCGCCCGGAAGGCGGCCGCCAAGGGCAAGGCTCCCGCTCCGGAGGTCGACCCCGAGATGGCCGAGATCGAGGCGATCCTCAAGAACCGCGGGATCAGCTGACCCGTCTCGACCCCAGGATGTCGAGGCGTCGGTCGATCAGGCCCGCCCCTGCTCGCGAGACGCCTTCAGACGTCGGTTGAGATCGTCGACGGCCGCGGTGGCATAGGGCCCGTCGCTCTTCTGGATCCCCATCAGCATCCGGTGGTCGAGGTCGGCTGCGACCTCCACCGGCCGGTCGGTCGGGATGATGAGCACCTGGGCCCAGGCGTCGCCGGGTCGCATGACGACCCGGTGGATCCGCGCCCATGCGTAGCGATGCCGACTCAGTCCGTTGCGGAAGTAGAGGCCGTCGGCGTCGGCCCTCACCACACCGTTGCCCACGACCAGCAGCGCGAACACGAACAGTCCCAGGATCAACAGCAAGGTGACCGCCTGGGAGAGGGTGAACTCGGCTTTCAGGTTGGCCGGTAGGGCCACCCAGAACACGAAGCTGAGGGCGACCAGACCGAGCGCCGCGATCATGACGAACAGACGCAGTCGGTTCGATCGGTAGGCCACCGGTCGGTTCGGGTCGGTGGGCGCCTGGTGCGGCTCGCTCGGGGACATCAGATGCGACAGGCCGCGATGTCGGTGACCAGGATCGCCCGGGCACCGATCGCCCAGAGGTCGTCCATGATCTTCTGCGCCTCGGCGCGGGGCACCATGACTCGGACGGCCAACCAGCCCTCCTTGGCCAGCGGGGCCACCGTCGGCGACTCGAAACCCGGGGTGATGGTGCAGGCCAGATCGATCACCTCATCGCTGACGTCGTAGTCCATCATCACGTAGTTGCGCGCCACCAGGACACCGTTCAACCGTCGCTGCAGCAGATCCAGCCCGATCGGCGACTCGGCGCCGCGGCGTCGGATCAGCACCGCTTCCGACTGCAGGATCGGGTCACCGAACAGCTCGAGCCCGGCCTGCCGCAGAGTGGTCCCGGTCTCCACCACGTCGGCGATCGCGTCCGCCACTCCCAGCCGGATGGCGGTCTCCACCGCGCCGTCCAGGGTGATCAACCGCGGGTGCACACCGCGCTCGGCGAGATAGCCGCCGACCAGTCCGGGGTACGACGTCGCCAGCCGCTTCTGGTCCAGGTCCTCGATGGTGCGTTCGGTACCGACCGGGGCGGCGAAGCGGAACCGGCTGCGGCCGAAGCCGAGCGGGATGACCTCCTCGGCGTCGGCGCCGGAGTCGATCAGCATGTCGCGGCCGGTGATCCCGACGTCGAGCGTCCCCTCTCCCACGTACACGGCGATGTCGCGGGGGCGCAGGTAGAAGAACTCGACCCCGTTGGCCTCGTCGAGCAGCACCAGCTCCTTGGGGTCGTTGCGCTGGGCGTACCCGGCTTCACGCAGCATCTGCGCCGCGGCCTCGGACAGCGAGCCCTTGTTGGGCACGGCGATCCTGATCAAGGGGTTCGAGCTCACGGCGGCCATCTTATGGGTCGCGAGCGGGAAGACCGTGCTCCCGGCGTGCGGAGGAACGATGAGCGAAGGCACGCTCTTCGCCTCCGCGAAGAGCGACGACGGAGCCGGTGAAAGCGCACCGTCGTCGCGAGCGGGCCCGTCAAAGCGGGGCAGGCGCTACCACTCGCGCGTCACAGATGGCGGTATATGTCTTCGGGCTCCAGGTCGAGAGCGAGCATCATCACCTGCAGGTGGTAGAGGAGCTGACTGATCTCCAGTGCCGCGTCGTCCTTCGACTGGAACTCCGCGGCCATCCAGACCTCGGCGGCCTCCTCGACGATCTTCTTGCCGATCTCGTGCACCCCGGCCTCGACCCGCTTCACGGTCGAGGAGGTCGGGTCGGCGGCGGCCACCTTCGCGCTCAGCTCGGCGTACAGGTCCTCGAAGGTCTTGGCGGACGACACGCGGACACCTTAGTGGTTGACGCTTTCTCCGAGTGTCGTACGGAGCGGGGCCGCGGCTGCATCCAGGCGGGACGGCGGCGAGAACCATAGACACGCGGACCGTCTCTTCGTTGACGGCCGGCCCTCGAGAGGATGCACCATGAGCGAGACCGCCACCAACACCCCCGTCGAAGTCACCCCCGACCACCCCGTCTCCTGGACCGATCTGGGCGGCGAGATGTGGTCGTACCTGACCGGGCGCGACGCGGCCATCAACTACAGCTTCGTGGACATGGCGATCGAGGTCCCCCGCGACACCGGCGCCGAGGCACCCCGCGCCACCTGGAAGCTCAACGGCACGCTGCGCATCACCACCAGCGACAACGCTTCCTGAGATGCCCCAGCGCCGCACGCCCGGAGCGAGCCTGCGCGTGCGGGCTGACCTGCAGCTGGACGTCAGTCCGAGCGGCGACGACGGAGGACCCGCGCTGGGGATCGCGATCCGGTCCGAGTCCGACGTCGTGAACGTACGCCTGGACCGGGTGCCCGATCTCGCGACCCGACCGTCCACCGAGCTGATCCGCACCGTGGCCGCCGGGCTGATCGGTCAGGGGCTGCGCGTGGTCGTCGAGGGACCGGACGGGCGTCTGGTCAGTGTCGGGGCCGGGGTTCGCACCCCGTGGTGGCAGCGCCCGTTCGTCCGGGCACCGCACGTCCGGGTGCACGACCTGCGAGCGGCGCTGCGGACGCTGCCGCAGCGGGGTCGAGGGACCGGTTCAGCGGGGCTCGCCCCACCGGCGATGCTGTTCACCCCACCGTCGACGGTGTTGCCGCTGGCGCCCACCGTGCTTCGCCGGCAACGCATCTCGACCACCCACGACCCGGCCGGGGGCGGGGGCCCGCGACTGTACTTCCCGGCCGCCGACAGTGCCGGCGCCCGGTTGAAGGTGTTCTACCTGCAGCCCGTGGTGTCCGTCGGCGACCGCGAGGACGCCGACCTGCGCCTGCCCGGCGTGGCCGCGCGTCAGGCGACGATCCGCCGGGACGCCCGGGACGAGTACGTCATCGAGCCCGAGCCGGACGGCGTGCCCATCCGCGTGCACGGCTCACGGATCCTGCGACCGACCCAGCTCCGTACCGGGGCGAGGATCGAGATGGGCCCCTGGACGATGGTCTACTTCCGCGCGGAGTACGCCGACCACGGTCGCCCGTACGGCGGCCGTCAAGGTGGCGAGATCGACCAGCAGCAGTGGCAGCCGGCCGGACGCTACCGCCCGGAGATCCGCGAGGGATGATCCGGGCGGCCGCCCGACGTCAGCCGACGGTCTCGATCTGCGGGGTGTCGACGGACACCGGATCCGGTGTCCGACCGGCCCGCTCGATCCGCCACCAGGAGATGAACCCGATCACGCAGAACACGCCGTAGACGATGTACATGATCGCCGACGGGTAGTAGCCGGCCGTGAGCAGCAGCGGGACGCCGACCAGGTCGACGGCGATCCAGATCAGCCAGAACTCGACGTACCCCCGGGCCATCCCGTAGGTGGCCAGGATCGAGCCGGTCAGGATCCAGGCGTCGGCCGCCGGGCCCCAGGAGCCGAGGGCGGTCAGTGCGTAGTAGGAGATGGTCCAGAGCACAACAGCCGCCACCAGCAGCTGCACCCGGCCCTTCCAGCCGGCCCAGGCCGGTGCGACGCCCACGCCTTCGCTGCCGCCCGCACCGGACTTCCGGAACTGGTACCAGCGATACCAGCCGTAGACGCTGACCGCCAGGAAGAAGACCTGTCGGGCCGCTTGGCCGTAGAGGTCGAGGTTCTGGGGGGTGTGGAACACCCCGCCCAGGAAGACCGTGAACAACAACACGTTGCCCACGATGCCGATCGGCCATGCGAGCACCTTGCGCTGCATGCCGAGGATGGCGCTGGCCAAGCCGAAGCCGTTCCCGATGATCTCCCGCCAGAGGATGCCGGGTCCGATATCGAGTTGGGCGTTCAGCAACCGCTCCAGTAGTGCTGAGAAGTCCATGGGGATCCTCCACTGTTCCGGTCGCACGAACACCGGGGTGTGGAGAGACGCCACCGTCGCCAGCACGCCGTCATCGGCGTACGGCTGGGCCGCGCTCGCGTGAACCTCCCATCCGGACTTTCACCGTCGGTCCCGGAATTCCACCAGGTCAACCACACACAGCTCGCCGCTGGGGCTGGAAGTCGCTTCGCTCCTGCGAGGCGTTTCCACTGCATGTGGGTCGCGGACTGTCACCGCCGGTTCGGACTTACACCGACCCCGGTACACGCGCGAGTGTTAACTCGTCGGGAGAAGCGTACGCCCGACGACGGGGTGAGGGAAACCTGTGCCGCACTGTAGGACACGCCGCGCGACACGCCGATCCGGACGGCGTGAGGTGCAG
Source organism: uncultured Actinomycetota bacterium (assembly GCA_963696135.1). Classification (GTDB taxonomy): domain Bacteria; phylum Actinomycetota; class Actinomycetes; order Propionibacteriales; family Propionibacteriaceae; genus Microlunatus. The sequence continues at coordinate 11,966 of CAVOJH010000016.1, read as the reverse complement.
GTTTCCGTCACGTCTCCTAGACCCGGACGCCCAGGAGGGCGTCGACGGCCCGGGCCACCGATGAGGGGGCGTCGGTGTCGTCGCTGTCGATGGCGACCGAGGCGCCAGCCCAGGCGTCCACGGCGGCCAGTGCGGCCGGAGCGTTCAGGTCGTCTGCCAGGGCCGCCCGGACGGCCGCGATCGTCGCGTCGGCGTTCAGGCCGGCGTCGAGGCGGACGGCCTCGCGCCAGGTGGCCAGGCGCTCGACGGCCGCGGCCAGGATGTCGTCGGTCCACATCCAGTCGTCGCGATAGTGCTGGGAGAGCAGGGCCAGGCGGATTGCCATCGGGTCGACCCCGGCCGCCCGGAGCTTCGAGACGAGCACCAGGTTGCCCTTGGACTTCGACATCTTCTCGCCGTCGAGGCCGACCATCCCGCTGTGCGTGTAGAGCTGCGCGAACGGCTGGTCGGTGGCGACCCGGGCCTCGGACGCACACATCTCGTGGTGCGGGAAGATCAGGTCGGAGCCGCCCGCCTGGACGTCGAAGTCGCTGCCCAGCCGGTTCAGCGCGATCGCTGTGCACTCGATGTGCCAGCCCGGCCGGCCCCGCCCCAGCGGAGAGTCCCAGCCCGGCTCCTCGGGACGCTGCAGTCGCCAGACCAGACAGTCCAGCGGATCCTGCTTTCCCGGTCGGTCCGGGTCACCGCCCCGCTCGGCGAAGACCGCCAACGCCTCGGAGTCGGCGAGGTGGGACAGCGACCCGAAGTCGGCGTCGGTGGACCGGGCGAAGTAGAGATCCGGGTAGTCGGCGTCGTCGACCGCGTACACCGCCCCCTTCGCCTGCAGCTCCCCGATCAGCTCGACGACCTCGCCGATGGACTCGACGGCCCCGACGTAGTGCGCCGGGGGGATGACGTTCAGCGCGGTCATGTCGGTCCGGAACAGCTCGATCTGGTCGGCCGCCAGCTGCTGCCAGTCGATCCCGTCCCGGATCGCCCGCTCCAGCAGCGGGTCGTCGACGTCGGTGACGTTCTGCACGTAGTCGACGTCGAGCCCGGCGTCGCGCCAGACCCGGTTCAACAGGTCGAAGGCCACGTAGGTGTTCGCGTGGCCGATGTGGGTGGCGTCGTACGGGGTGATGCCGCACACGTAGATGCGGGCCGGCCGCCCGTCGGCGGGCTCGGGCCCGGCTGGTAGCAGCTGCTGCTGCGCGGTGTCGAAGAGCCGAAGTCGGGGCCGCTCCGCGAGGGGATCGAGCTGAGGCACCTCGGGCGCGGTCCATGCGTGCATGCGGGCCACCCTATTCGGCGACCGCAGCACCCGCCCGCCGCCGCCCATTCCCACTCCGCGAGGGTTCGAGCACGACCGGAGTGGGTCAGAAGGGGGGCCAGGGAATCGCCGGGTAGTGACCGGCGCGTGGGCGGGGGAAGCGGCCGCGGCGGAGGAGCTGCTCGGCGCGACTCCACAGCTCCTCGATCTCGGGCTCGGCCAGCAGCTCGTACAGGCGGTCCGGGGTCTCGTCCCGGACCCGCCGGACAGCTGCGAGCTCGTCGTCGGTGAGCTCGGCCCCGGCCCACCCCCACAGCAGGGTGCGCAGCTTCGGGTCGGTGTTGAAGCAGACACCGTGATCGACCCCGAACACGTGCCCGCCGCTGCCGAGGATGTGACCGCCCTTGCGGTCGGCGTTGTTGACCAGCACGTCGAACACCGCCATCCGCCGCAACGGCGCGCAGTCGGCGTGGATCACCGACACCGAGCGATCACGGGCGTCCAACCCGTCGACCACGTCGAACCAGCCCTCACGCGGCACCTGCTCGGTCGGGATCAGGTCGACCAGGGCGTCTGTCTCCGTGGCGTCCACGTCGACCCAGGCCTGCAACGACCCGGGCCCGACCGGACCATCGGCCAGCACGGTCACCGGCACCACGTCGAACCCGCCCGCCGCGGACACCTCGTACGCGGCCACCTCCCGCAGTCCGAGGGTGCCCGTGGGGAAGTCCCAGAGCGGTCGCTCGCCCCGGATCGGCTTGTAGACGCACTCGATCGGACCGGCGTCAGTGGTGAGCACCGAGAGATACGTGGCGTTGGACGCGTTCGACAGCCGCCCGGCGATCTGCAGCTCACCGTCGGTCAAGGCGGCGGTCAGGGCCGGGTGCGGCTCGTCGTGGATCTCGGCGGCGTTGCTCAACACGTCTCGGAGTTCGGTGCGGACGTGCTCGGCAGATTCGACACGCGCGCCTCAGAACAGCGGACGTCGGTAGCCGTTGGCCCGCGGGCACACGTGGCCGGCGGGATCCAGCGGCTGCAGGCAGAAGGGGCACGGCGGGCGGCCGGCGGAGACCAGGGCCTGCGCGCGAGCAACGAAGTCGCGGGCGTACGCGGCGCTGATCTTGACCACGAACACCTCGTCGGCATCGACCTCCTCGGCCGCTTCCAGGGCCGCGGCCGCGGCCGCGGGCAGATCGAGATCGTCGCCCAGGTCCTCGACCTCGTCCTCGTCGTCGACGTTGGAGAAGAGCTCGATGACGATCTTGTTGATCTCTGCGTCCCAGGCGATCGTCATGGTGCCGACCCGGAACTCCTCGGTGATCGGGGCGTCCAACGGATCGAAGTCGCTGGGTTTCTCCTGCGCCGGGGGCACATCGGCGGTCGGACCGCTCCGCCGGAGCACCTCGTCGAGGACCTTGTCCAGGTGCTCGGCCAGCACCGAGACCTGCTGCTTCTCGACCACGACGGAGGTGATGCGGTTCCCCTCCCGGGCCTGCAGGAAGAAGGTCCGCTCCCCCGGCTGGCCGACGGTGCCGGCCACGAAGCGGTCCGGGGAGTCGTAGCGGTGGACGAGAATCGCCATGACGTCAGCCTAGTCCGCGACTCACGACGTCGGCTCCTGCGAGCCCAGACCCCCACCGACCGGGGCGTCGTCGGAGGTCGATCGTGCGCGACGGGAGCGCTTGGCCGGGGCCTTGCGCGGCGGGAACATCGACGCCAGGTCGCTGCCCGAGGAGTTCATGGTCACCACGTACGGACGGGTCTCGGTGTAGCGCACCACCGACACCGACGCGGGGTTCACCAGGATCCGCTGGAAGGTGTCGAGGTGGGTGCCCAGCGCGTCGGCCAGGATCGCCTTGATCACGTCGCCGTGCGAGACCGCCACCCAGACCGCGTCCTCGCCGTGCTCGGCCGAGACCTTGTCATCCCACGACCGGACCGCCCCGACCGCGCGGGCGGCCATCTCGGTCATCGCCTCACCGCCGGGGAACCGGACCGCTGACGGCTGCTGCTGCACGGTCTTCCAGAGCTTCTCCTTGCTCAGCTCCTTCAGGCTCTTGCCCGTCCAGTCGCCGTACCCGCACTCGATCAGGCCGGCGTCGACCGCCGTCGGCACGGTCTCCGCGCGCGCGGAGACGAGGGCCTGCTGGGTCTGCCGACACCGGCGCAGGGGCGAGCTGACCAGGGCGGCCAGCGGCACGGCGGACATCCGCTCACCGAGGGTGGCGGCCTGCGTCCGACCGACGTCATCGAGCTCGACTCCCGGGCTGCGGCCCGCGAGGATGCCTGCCGTGTTGGCGGCGGTCCGCCCGTGGCGGACCAGCAAGACCGTGGCCATGGACCGACCCTAGTTGGTCCCGCTTCAGGACGAGACCGGCAGATAGCGGCCACGGACGTGCCCCAGCAGATCCTGGTCCGCCACGCCGACCTCCACCTGGTCGATCCGGGCGGTGAGCAGCGTGGACCAACCGACCGTCCGCGCCTCGACCACCGTCGCGCCCAACCAGCCCGGGGCGTCGGCGAGTACCGGTCCGTATGGTGTCTGCTGCCACTCCGCCAGGCGGAACGGACCGCCCGGCGCCGGGGCCAGACCCGCGAAGGCGTCCGGGAGCTGGCGGTGCTGCCAGCCGAGCAGGCTGACCGCCACGGTGCGCGCGGACCCGTCACTTGGCTGGATCGACTCGGTCAGCTCGGCGTCGGGATCGAGCAGGCCGAGCAGCATCGGCTCCGGACCGTCGGCGACCAGCAGGGACGAGACCGTCCAGCCGACGCGGCGCTCGCCGGCGTACGCGGTCCACAGACTGACCGGCGCGACCATCCGACCGCGGAGCCGGCGCAGCGGACTGCGCTCCCCCTCCGGCGGCAGGAACGGGTGGTCGCTGTGGATGGTCACGAGCTCAGTTCTAGCCGACCAACGGCATTTCCTCACTCCCTTCGCAGGCGTCGCGCCCGAGCCGCGCTCGGGCGCGGGGACGTGAGCGCGATTTTGCTCACACCCCGCAACCGTGGCCCCCGTACTCGACCCCACGCTCTACGGTGGTGCGGGCCCTTCACGAACCGAAGGCGCCGACGAACGATCGAAGGTGGGCAATGGGCTGGCTCGAGGCACTGGTACTCGGCATCGTGCAGGGACTGACCGAGTTCCTACCGATCTCCTCCAGCGCGCACCTGTCCATCGTCGGGCAGTTCTACGGCGGCAAGGACCCCGGGTCGGCGTTCACCGCGATCAGCCAGCTCGGCACCGAGACGGCGGTGATCATCTACTTCCGCAAGGACATCTGGCTGATCATCAAGAACTGGTCGCTGGCGCTGGTCGGCAAGATCCCCCGCGACGACCCGGAAGCCCGGATGGGCTGGCTGGTGATCATCGGCTCGCTACCGATCGTGATCCTGGGGCTGCTCTTCCAGGACGCCATCGACCACGCCCTGCGGAACCTGTGGATCACCACCGCCATGATGGCCGGTTTCGCCGTGGTGATCGGCGTCGCCGACCACTTCGCGAAGAACATCCGGCCACTGGAGTCCCTGACCTGGAAGCACGGTGTGCTGTTCGGCTTCGCCCAGGCCCTGGCGCTGATCCCCGGCGTGTCCCGGTCCGGTGCGACGATCGCGGCCGGCCTCGCCATGGGTTACAGGCGTGAGGCCGCCGCCAAGTACGCGTTCCTGCTGGCCATCCCCGCGGTCGTCGGCTCCGGCTTCTTCAAGCTGTTCGACATCTCCTCCGACCCGGTGGAGCCGGCCTGGGGACCGATCCTGCTGGCCACCGTGGTGGCGTTCGGGGTTGGTCTGGCCGTCATCCACTGGCTGCTGAAGTACATCAGCACCCACACCTTCCTGCCGTTCGTGATCTACCGCCTTGCTCTGGCCGCGCTGGTGGCGATCCTGTTGCTGACCGGGGTCCTGCAGCCGCTGCCGACCGGGTAGTCGCTCAGGCGACTCCGGCCAGCTCCAGCGCCTCCGCGGCCGTCGTGAGGGCGGCCAGCTTCTCCTCGATACTGTCCCCGTACGGTGCGAGCGCGGCGGTGGTCACGCCGGCCGCCGCGAACTCGGCCAGCCGCTCGGCGAGCCGCTCCTTGGGCCCGAGCAGCGAGGTGGAGTCGATCAGCTCGTACGGCACTGCCGCCATCGCGTCCCGCGGCCGCCGCGACAGGTAGAGGTCCTGGATCGTGGCGGCCTCCTCCTCGTACCCCATCCGGACCGCCAGCTGGTTGTAGAAGTTCTTGTCGCGACTGCCCATCCCGCCGACATACAGGGCGGCGTACGAGCGGACCGGGTCGGCGCAGGCCCGCGGATCCGCCCCGACGACGAGCGGGATGGTGGCCACCACGTCGAAGCCGTCGCGTGGCCGGTCGGCCGTGGTCCGACCGGCGTCGACGTGACCGAGCTGTTCGTCGGCGTACCCGGGCGCGAAGAACACCGCCAGCCAACCGTCGGCGATCTCCCCGGCCAGCTCGAGGTTCTTCGGTCCGACGGCCGCCAGGTAGATCGGGATCCGGTCGGCGTGCGGGGCGATGGTGAGCTTGAGCGCCTTGCCGGGACCGTCGGGCAGCGGCAGCTGGTAGGTGCGGCCCTCGTAGGCGACGGTGCTGCGGGCCAGCGCCAGCTTGACGATCTCCACGAACTCCCGGGTGCGGGCCAGCGGACGGTCGAACCGGACGCCGTGCCAGCCCTCCGACACCTGCGGGCCGGAGACACCCAGCCCGAGCCGGAAGCGGCCCTCGCTGAGCAGGTCGAGGCTGGCCGCGGTCATCGCCGTCATCGCCGGGGTCCGGGCCGGGATCTGCATCACGGCCGAGCCGATGGCGATGGTCGAGGTCTGGGCGGCGAGCCAGGCGAGCACCGTCGGGCTGTCGGACCCGTACGCCTCCGCGGCCCAGACCACCTCGTAACCCAGGGACTCCGCGTGCCGGGTCAGCGCCAGCTGGCCCCGCGCGTCGTCGGCCCCGACCATGTACCCGAGATTCAGTCCCAGTCGCATGGCCCGAACCTACCGGTGAGTAACCACCACCCAGGGCCGACCTGGCGACCGGAGGTCGCCGACGCGCCCGATAGCCTCTCCGACCATGGAAACGCGTCGGGTCGGGACCAGCGGGCTGCGGACGTCGCGCCTCGGACTCGGCACGTTGACCTGGGCCCGGGACACGACCGAGGAGCAGGCTCGCGGACTGCTGCAGGCCTTCGTGGAGGCGGGCGGCACGCTGCTCGACACGGCCGCCGCGTACGGGGCGGGTGATGCCGAGCGGCTGCTCGGCAAGCTGGTCGGTGAGGTGACCCGACGCGAGGACGTGGTGATCGCCACCAAGGCCGGCTTCGCGGTGCGTGACGGCAAGCGGGTCGTGGACACCTCGCGCCGGGCGCTGCTGCGCGACCTCGCCGGGTCGCTGGAGCGCCTCGGCACCGACTACGTCGACCTGTGGCAGATCCACGCCTGGGGTGAGGCGCCGATCGAGGAGACCCTCAGCGCTCTGGACCACGCCGTCCGGCAGGGCATGACCCGCTACGTCGGAGTGAGCAACTTCGTCGGCTGGCAGACGGCCCAGGCGGCCACCTGGCAGAAGGCGGTCCCGGGTCGGGCACCGCTGACGAGCCTGCAGGTGGAGTACTCGCTGCTGGCCCGGCGGGCGGAGCTGGAGCTGGTGCCGGCGGCGGCGGCGTTCGGGCTCGGGCTGTTCCCCTGGTCACCACTGGGCCGTGGGGTGCTGACCGGGCAGTATCGCTCCCGCATCCCGAAGGGCTCCCGGGCCGCGTCGGACCACTTCGCCTGGTTCGTCCAGCCGTACCTGGAGCAGCGCAGCAAGGGAGTCGTCGAGGCGGTGGCGATGGCCGCGGACGGGTTGGATCTGACCCCGCTGCAGGTGGCTCTGCTGTGGGTCCGGGACGCCCCCGGCGTGACTGCCCCGCTGCTCGGCGCCCGGACGGCGGGTCAGCTCGCGCCGGCGTTGGCCACCGAGACGATGAGCCTGCCCGCCGAGATCATCTCGGCGCTGGACGACGTCTCCGGCGGTCCGCACCTCGGTCGACAGCCGGCCCCAGGCGACGAAGGCAGCTGACTCCGGAGTTCACCGACACTCCGACGGTCCAAGGACTCAGACGGTCAGCGGCACCCGGATGATCTTGCGCCGGATCCAGACGTCCCGAGAGCCGTCGCGATACCGCCGCAACCGGGTCAGCTCCCAGTCGCCGTACTCGGCCCGGTCGGTCAGCAGCTTGCGGACCGCACTCCGCGGCAGTGACCGGTCCAGCCGGACCTTGGTCACCTCGTACTCGACAACACGGCTGCTCATCGCGGCCAGCCTAAGGCGTGTCAGCCGCGTCCCGCGGGTGCGACCCGAGGGGTGAGAGCGGTCAGCCGGCCGTACGGATCATCTTCTTGTTGACGAACTCCTCGATGCCGAGGGTGCCGAGCTCCCGACCGAACCCGGAGCGCTTGATGCCACCGAAGGGCAGCTCGGCCGCCTCGAGGCCGACCCCGTTGATGAACACCATGCCCGCCTCGAGACGATCGGCGACCCGGGCGGCCTGGTCGGCGTCGGAGGTGAAGACGTAGGAACCGAGACCGAACGGGGTGTCGTTGGCCAGCGCGATCGCCTCGTCCTCGTCGGCCGCCTTGAACACCATGGCGACCGGGCCGAACAGCTCCTGCCGGAAGATCGAGTTCTCCTCGGTCACCCCGGTCAGCACCCCGGGCGGGAAGTAGGCGCCGCGCCGCGTCCCCGTGCTGGCCAGGTCGGCGCCCTCGGCCACCGCCTGATCGACCTGCTTCGCCAGGGTCTCGGCCGCAGCGACCGAGGACAGCGGGGACAGCTCGTCGCTGCCGGCCAGCATCCGCTCGGTGAACCCGGCGACGAAGTCGTCGTAGATCCCCTCGGCGACGATGAAGCGCTTGGCCGCGTTGCAGGCCTGGCCGGTGTTCTCCAGCCTCGCCTCGACCGCGGCGTCGACGGCAGCACCGAGGTCGTCGGCCGACAGCAGCACGAACGGGTCCGAGCCACCCAGCTCCAGGACGACCTTCTTCAGGTGCCGGCCGGCGATCTCGGCCACCGCGGCCCCGGCACGCTCCGACCCGGTCAGCGACACGCCGGCCACCCGCGGATCACCGATGATGGTCGCCACCTGGTCGTTGGTGGCGTAGAGGTTCACGTACGCGCCGTCGGGGAACCCCGCGTCGCGATACATCTTCTGCAGGGCCGCGGCCGACTCCGGGCACTGCGGGGCGTGCTTGAGGATGATCGGGTTGCCGGTGACGAGGTTGGGCGCCGCGAACCGGGCGACCTGGTAGTAGGGGTAGTTCCACGGCATGATCCCCAGCAGCACGCCGAACGCACTGCGCCGCACGACGGCGCTGCCCGAGCCCTGGAGCTCGACCGGCTTGTCGGCGAGCAGGTCCTCGGCGTGATCGGCGTAGTAGTCGTGGATCTCCCGGCAGAAGTCGACCTCGCCGAGGGCGGCCTCCTTCGCCTTGCCCATCTCCCGACCGATGATGTCGGCGAGCTCCTCGCGTCGCTCGGTGTGCAGCTCGCCCACCCGTCGGACGAGCTGAGCCCGCTCGGCCACGGACGTCTGGCGCGACCAGGTCGCATACACCTCGGCAGCGGCAGCCACCGCGGCGTCGACGTCGGCGTCGGTGGCCGTCGGATAGGCCTGGACCTCGATGCCGGTCGACGGGTCGATGACGGCGTACGTGCTCACAGCGGTGCTCCTTCGTCGGTGTGTCGGCCCGGTGACTTCGTCGGGGTGTCGGCCCAGTGACTTCGTCAGGGTGTCGGCCCAGTGTCGACCACCGTGGCCACCATCGTCCATAGGGGGTCTGCCTCGGTCGCGGTCAGGCCTGGTCGAGGAACCGATCGAGCACGCGGCAGCCGAACTGCAGGGAGCTGATCGGCACCCGCTCGTCCACCCCGTGGAACAGGCTGACGAAGTCGAGGTCGGGCGGCAGTCTGAGCGGGACGAAGCCGAAGCAGCGGATGCCGAGGCGGTCCCAGGCCTTGGCGTCGGTGCCGGCACTGAGCAGGTACGGCACCGCGCGGGCTCCCGGGTCCTCGGCGACCAGGCAAGCCTGCATGGCCTCCACCAGCGACCCGGCGAACTCGGTCTCCACACTCGGGTGGTCGGCCACCACCTCGTAGCGGACCTTCTCGCCCAGCAGCTCGGTGATGGTGGCGTAGAACTCGTCCCGGCCACCGGGCACGAACCGGCCGTCGATCGCCGCGGTGGCCTTGCCCGGGATGACGTTGTGCTTGTAGCCGGCTCGCAGCATCGTCGGGTTCGCCGTGTTGGCCATCGTGGCGCCGACCATCCGGGCGATGCTGCCGAGTCGCGACAGGGTCTCCTCGGCCCGATCCGGGTCGAGCTCGATGCCGAACGCCTCCGAGACGGCGTCCAGGAAGGCCCGCTGGGCGTCGGTGATCTTGTGCGGCCACTCGTAGGCCCCGATCCGGGCCACGGCGGAGGCGAGCTCGGTGACCGCGTTGTCGTCGTGGCGGAACGAGCCGTGGCCCGCCTGGCCGTCGGCGATCAGGTTGAGCCAGGCCATCCCCTTCTCGGCGGTCTGCACCAGATAGAGACGCAGGTCGTCGTGCACCGTCAGGGAGAACCCGCCGACCTCGCCGATCGCCTCGGTGCAGCCCTCCAGCAGATCTGGCCGGTTCTCCACCATCCAGATCGCACCCTTCGCACCGCCGGCCTCCTCGTCGGCGGTGAAGACCATCCGGATCGGTCGCCGCGGAGCCTGTCCGGCCCGGGCGCGGGCCCGCACCACGCTCAGCAGCATGGCGTCGAAGTCCTTCATGTCGACGGCGCCGCGGCCCCAGATGCAGTCGTCGACCACCTCGGCGGCGAACGGCGGCACGGACCAGTCGGCGGCATCGGCCGGTACGACGTCGAGGTGGCCGTGGATCAGCAGCGGGCTCAGGCTGGAGTCGGTGCCCTCGGGCTGCCAGTGGGCCACCAGCGAGGTCCGCCCGGGCTCGGACTCGACCAGCTCGGAGGAGATACCCACCTCGTCCAGCAGCGCCGCCACGTGCTCGGCGGCCACCCGCTCCCCCGGCCCAGGATCGGGCCCGTAGTTCGAGGTGTCGATCCGGATCAGGTCGCGGAGGATGTCCACGACCTCGGCATCACTAGCAGGTGCGTACGAGGTCGCGGCGCCGGACTCACTCATCGGCCCATCATCGCCCACCCGATCGGGCGGACAGAGAATGGCCCGGTGACGGCAGCTGACACCCCTCGGGGCACCGTCCCTGTGACGAGACGGTCCTGGGCGGTGTGGGGGGTGGCCGTCGCGGCGTACGCGGTGGCGGTCTTCCAGCGCACCTCTCTGGCCGTGGCGGCCGAGGACGCGACGGAGCGCTTCGGGGTCACCGCCGCGGTGCTGTCACTGTTCGCGGTGGTGCAGCTGCTCACGTACGCCGGTATGCAGATCCCGGTCGGGGTGCTCGTCGACCGGTTCGGGTCGCGGATCATGATCGCCTCCGGCGCCTTGGTGATGGCCGCCGGCCAGGTGGCGCTGGCCCTCGTCGACACCCCGATCGAGGTGATCGGAGCGCGCATCCTCGTCGGTGCGGGCGACGCGATGACCTTCATCTCGGTGCTCCGCCTGATACCCGCCTGGTTCCCGAGCCGCCAGGTGCCGCTGGTCACCCAGCTGACCGGTCTGCTCGGGCAGGTAGGGCAGATCGCCAGCACCATCCCCCTGGTCGCGCTGCTCGACGGTGTGGGCTGGCAATGGTCCTACCTGGGGGCCGGCGCGATGGGCGTGCTGGTCTCGATCCTGGTCTTCGTCGCCGTCCGGGATCGACCACCCGACGGACCCGCTCGCGTGGCGCACGCGAGCTGGCGTCAGGCGCTGCGCGACCTGCGGGCATCCTTCCGGCAGCCCGGCACCCGGCTGGGGCTGTGGAGCCACTTCGCCACCCAGTTCTCGGGCATGGTGTTCGCGCTGCTCTGGGGCTTTCCGTTCCTGACCCTGGGTCTGGGGTACTCCCCGACTCAGGCGGGCTGGCTGCTGACCCTGATGGTGCTGACGGCCACCGTCATCGGACCTGTGCTGGGTGCGTTGACCGCTCGGTACCCCATGCGGCGCTCCAACCTGATCTTCGGTGTGCTGATCTTGACCATCGCCGTCTGGACCGTGGTGCTGCTCTGGCCGGGAGCGGCGCCGCTGCCGGTGATCGTGGTGCTCGTGCTGACTCTGGCGGCGTACGGTCCGGCGTCGGCGGTCGGCTTCGACTTCGCCCGCACCTTCAACCCGTCGACCCGGCTGGGAGCCGCCACCGGGATCGTCAACATGGGCGGCTTCATCGCGTCCCTGGTGACCATCTTCGCGATCGGCGTGATTCTCGACCTGCTCGCCCCCGACGGTGACTACACCGTGACCGACTTCAAGATCGCGTTCTGCTTCCAGTACGTGGTCTGGGCGTTCGGGCTGCTCAGCCTGCGCCGGACCCGGCGCCTGGCGCGCGCCGAGCTGCGGGCCCAGGGCACGATCATCGACCCGCTTCCGCAGGCGATCGTTCGGCATTGGCACGACCGGCACGACCAGTAGGGAGCCGGCCGACGTGGCCGGAGCCCGGCCGCACGGAATGGTTCGGCGGCCCCTCGCAGGCTTGCTATAGTTCACGTCGCTGTCCGGCCAGGACGGCGGAGTCCGGGTGGCGGAATAGGTAGACGCGCTAGCTTGAGGTGCTAGTGCCCCTTACAGGGCATGGGGGTTCAAGTC
>CAVOJH010000015.1:0-46312 GCA_963696135.1 uncultured Actinomycetota bacterium | reverse complement strand
ACGGCTGCACGCTCCAGTTCGGGGGCAGCGACCAGTGGGGGAACATCACCGCCGGCGTGGAGCTGGTCCGACGGTCCGACGGCGGTCACGTGCACGCCCTGGCGACCCCGCTGCTCACCAAGGCGGACGGGACCAAGTTCGGCAAGACCGAGTCAGGCACCGTGTGGCTCGACCCGACGATGACGTCCCCGTACGCGTTCCACCAGTTCTTCTTGCAAGCCGAGGACGCGAAGGTGATCGAGTACCTCAAGGTGTTCAGCGAGCGTCCGCGGGAGGAGATCGCTGAGCTGGAACGCCAGACCGTGGAGGCGCCGCACCTGCGCGCGGCCCAGCGAGTGCTGGCCGATGACATCACGGCCCTCGTCCACTCACCGGTGGAACGGGACGCGGCGGTCGCGGCGGCCGCCGCCCTCTTCGGGCGGTCGGACCTCGGTGAGCTGTCGGAGCACACACTGGCCAGCGTGGTCGGGGAGCTGAACGCCCCGGTCGTCCGGGTGGACGCCGATCTCCCGGGAGTCGTGGACGTGCTGGAGGCGAGTGGGGTGGTCGCGAGCAGGTCGGCGGCGCGACGAGCGATCGCCGAGGGCGGCGCCTACCTGAACAACGCCCGGTTGAGCGATCCCGACGCACGACTGGTCGACGAGGACCTGCTGTACGGGCGCTACGTGATCACCCGACGGGGCAAGCGAACAGTCGGCGCGGTGTCCCTCGACCGGTCGTAGCCGGGTGAGCGCGGTCACAGCCCGGAGGATTTGACTCCCACGAACCGCACGCGTAATGTTCTCTGAGCCTTGAGGGGTGCGGGACGCGACAAGGAGGAGACTCCGAGCAGCGGCCGACCCGAGAGGACACCCACCACAACCAAGCAAGCCTCTGGTCCTGCGCGCTCTGAAACACGACGACAGGTGATGAGGATCCGTGGACGTCGTGGCGGGGCTGGGATCGAGATCGAGGGAAGTTGACTTCGACCGCGAGCCTGGTAAGGTAGGGCAGGTTGCCTCGAAGCCGGAACGCGATAGCGTGAGAGCGGAGAAGCGGCGGTTCGGAACTGAATCCGGGATTTGACTCCGGATGAGGAACTGAATAAAGTTAGTCGGGTTGCCGAGAACGAATCGCAGATGCGACAAGGGATCGGTAAATACCTGAAAATGGGTCTGGAAAGCGGATTTGACTCCGAAGAAAGACCCGAATAAAGTAAGTCGAGTTGCCCCAAGCAAGAGTCGCGAGACAAATGCGCGGTGTGCACCCGAAACTTGAGAACTCAACAGCGTGCTTAAAAGTCAATGCCAAATAATGCACTAAATACCCCGTGCTCAGGCATCAACGAAGCAAACCGAACCGGCCTAGCCGGCAAGGTGACCTTCGGTCTGAGTTCGGATTTCCTTTGATTGATTGATACAGACCCAGCTTGGGTCTGCGTCAGCGATCGAACTAGTTGAGACGGTTAACTCGGTTGCTTGCAACCGATACCAATAGATTTCAACGGAGAGTTTGATCCTGGCTCAGGACGAACGCTGGCGGCGTGCTTAACACATGCAAGTCGAACGGTGACTCAAAGCTTGCTTTGATGATCAGTGGCGAACGGGTGAGTAACACGTGAGCAACCTACCCTTGACTCCGGGATAACAGTTGGAAACAGCTGCTAATACCGGATACGACCTCGACCGACATCAGTTGAGGTGGAAAGTTCTGGCGGTCAAGGATGGGCTCGCGGCCTATCAGCTAGTTGGTGAGGTAACGGCTCACCAAGGCTTCGACGGGTAGCCGGCCTGAGAGGGCGACCGGCCACACTGGGACTGAGATACGGCCCAGACTCCTACGGGAGGCAGCAGTGGGGAATATTGCACAATGGGCGAAAGCCTGATGCAGCAACGCCGCGTGCGGGATGACGGCCTTCGGGTTGTAAACCGCTTTCAGCTCCGACGAAGCGCAAGTGACGGTAGGAGCAGAAGAAGGACCGGCCAACTACGTGCCAGCAGCCGCGGTGATACGTAGGGTCCGAGCGTTGTCCGGAATTATTGGGCGTAAAGGGCTTGTAGGCGGTTTGTCGCGTCGGAAGTGAAAACTCAGGGCTTAACCCTGAGCCTGCTTCCGATACGGGCAAACTAGAGGAATGCAGGGGAGAATGGAATTCCTGGTGGAGCGGTGGAATGCGCAGATATCAGGAGGAACACCAGTGGCGAAGGCGGTTCTCTGGGCATTTCCTGACGCTGAGAAGCGAAAGCGTGGGGAGCAAACAGGCTTAGATACCCTGGTAGTCCACGCCGTAAACGGTGGGCACTAGGTGTGGGACTCATTCCACGAGTTCCGTGCCGTAGCTAACGCATTAAGTGCCCCGCCTGGGGAGTACGGCCGCAAGGCTAAAACTCAAAGGAATTGACGGGGGCCCGCACAAGCGGCGGAGCATGCGGATTAATTCGATGCAACGCGAAGAACCTTACCTAGGTTTGACATATACCGGAAAGCTGCAGAGATGTAGCCCCCGCAAGGTCGGTATACAGGTGGTGCATGGCTGTCGTCAGCTCGTGTCGTGAGATGTTGGGTTAAGTCCCGCAACGAGCGCAACCCTCGTCCTATGTTGCCAGCGGGTAATGCCGGGGACTCATAGGAGACTGCCGGGGTCAACTCGGAGGAAGGTGGGGATGACGTCAAGTCATCATGCCCCTTAAGTCTAGGGCTTCACGCATGCTACAATGGCTGGTACAAAGGGCTGCAATACCGCAAGGTGGAGCGAATCCCAAAAAGCCAGTCTCAGTTCGGATTGGGGTCTGCAACTCGACCCCATGAAGTCGGAGTCGCTAGTAATCGCAGATCAGCAACGCTGCGGTGAATACGTTCCCGGGCCTTGTACACACCGCCCGTCAAGTCATGAAAGTCGGTAACACCCGAAGCCGGTGGCCCAACTCGCAAGAGAGGGAGCCGTCGAAGGTGGGACTGGCGATTAGGACTAAGTCGTAACAAGGTAGCCGTACCGGAAGGTGCGGCTGGATCACCTCCTTTCTAAGGAGCATCACGATGAGCCTTCGGGTTCATCCAGCTCGGTTTGTCAGGCAAACGTCCTGGCGCCGAGCAGCTCTGGAATGTGGAACATTGACCATTAAGCCTCAGATCTACTGATCTCGTCAGTACAACCCGCAAGGGAGTGGAACCTCGAGAGAAGATAGAGATGAGGCCCGAGCACGCTGTTGGGTCCTGAAGCTTCGGTGGCAACACTGGGGACTTCACGCGGACCGATGCCGGCTTCTCCTCACACGTTGAAGTCGGCTCGTGTTACCGCCCGTATGTTGAGAACTTCACAGTGGACGCGAGCATCTTTGTAGTAACAACAAGCTACTAAGGGCAATCGGTGGATGCCTAGGCACCAAGAGCCGATGAAGGACGTTGTAACCTGCGATAAGCCCCGGGGAGCTGGTAAACAAGCTTCGATCCGGGGATCTCCGAATAGGGAAACCTCGAAAGAAACCGGAGTAATGTCCGGCGACCTCTGCCTGAACACATAGGGCAGTTGGAGGGAACGTGGGGAAGTGAAACATCTCAGTACCCACAGGAATAGAAAACAACCGTGATTCCGTAAGTAGTGGCGAGCGAACGCGGAAGAGGCCAAACCGTACTTGTGTGATAGCTGACAGGCGTTGCAAGTGCGGTGTTGAGGGGCCGATCTGATCGAGCTGTCAACCGATCAAACAGTAAGAAATGATTGATGAAGTCGAAGCACTTTGGGAAAGTGCGGCACAGAAGGTAACACCCCTGTAGACGTAAACCAATCACTGTTGATCGTCACCCCAAGTAACACCCAACCCCTGAAATTGGGTGTGAATCTGGCGGGACCACCCGCTAAGCCTAAATACTCCTTGGTGACCGATAGCGGACAAGTACCGTGAGGGAAAGGTGAAAAGTACCCCGGGAGGGGAGTGAAATAGTACCTGAAACCGATTGCCTACAATCCGTCGGAGCTGAGCACCTTGTGTGCGAGGTGACGGCGTGCCTTTTGAAGAATGAGCCTGCGAGTTAGTGGTACGTGGCGAGGTTAACCCGTGTGGGGAAGCCGTAGCGAAAGCAAGTCCGAATAGGGCGATTCAGTCGCGTGCTCTAGACCCGAAGCGGAGTGATCTATCCATGGCCAGGGTGAAGCGACGGTAAGACGTCGTGGAGGCCCGAACCCACCAGGGTTGAAAACCTGGGGGATGAGCTGTGGATAGGGGTGAAAGGCCAATCAAACTCCGTTATAGCTGGTTCTCCCCGAAATGCATATAGGTGCAGCGTCGCGTGTTTCTTGCCGGAGGTAGAGCACTGGATAGTCTAGGGGGCCCAAAAGCTTACCGAAATTAGCCAAACTCCGAATGCCGGTAAGTGAGAGCGCGGCAGTGAGACTGCGGGCGATAAGGTTCGTAGTCGAGAGGGAAACAGCCCAGAACACCAGCTAAGGCCCCTAAGCGATTGCTAAGTGGAAAAGGATGTGGAGTTGCGGAGACAACCAGGAGGTTGGCTTGGAAGCAGCCACCCTTGAAAGAGTGCGTAATAGCTCACTGGTCAAGTGATTCTGCGCCGACAATTTAGCGGGGCTCAAGCAATCCGCCGAAGCTGTGTCATTCACGCGTGTACCAGGTTTCGATCCAGGTGCGTGGATGGGTAGGGGAGCGTCGTGTGCGCGATGAAGCGGCGGGGTAACCCAGCCGTGGAGAGCACACGAGTGAGAATGCAGGCATGAGTAGCGAATGAGGAGTGAGAAACTCCTCCACCGAAAGACCAAGGGTTCCAGGGTCAAGCTAATCTGCCCTGGGTAAGTCGGGACCTAAGGCGAGGCCGACAGGCGTAGTCGATGGACAACGGGTTGATATTCCCGTACCGGCGCTAGCACGTCCCTGCCGAGGCGAGTAATGCTAAGCACGCAAGCGCATCAGCGACCTTCGGGTCAAAGAAGCGTGAGTCTGCGACCCAAACTCGTATTAGGCAAGCTGCGGAGTGACGCAGGAAGGTAGCCCATCCCGGGCGATGGTTGTCCCGGGCTAAATGCGTAGGGAGAAGCGTAGGCAAATCCGCGCTTCACATATCCTGAGACATGACGGCTGGTTCGAATACGTTCGAACGAGTGGGTGATCCTATGCTGCCTAGAAAACCTTCGTGAGCGAGTTCTAGAGCCGCCCGTACCCTAAACCGACACAGGTGGTCAGGTAGAGAATACCAAGGTGATCGAGATAACCGTGGTTAAGGAACTCGGCAAAATGCCCCCGTAACTTCGGGAGAAGGGGGGCCGAACCTGTCTAGAGATTTACTCTCGACGGCGGGTGAGGCCGCAGAGACCAGGCCCAAGCGACTGTTTACTAAAAACACAGGTCCGTGCTAAGTCGTAAGACGCTGTATACGGACTGACGCCTGCCCGGTGCTGGAACGTTAAGGGGAAGTGTTAGGGCAACCGAAGCACTGAACTTAAGCGCCAGTAAACGGCGGTGGTAACTATAACCATCCTAAGGTAGCGAAATTCCTTGTCGGGTAAGTTCCGACCTGCACGAATGGCGTAACGACTTGGGCGCTGTCTCGACCACGGACTCGGCGAAATTGCACTACGAGTAAAGATGCTCGTTACGCGCAGCAGGACGGAAAGACCCCGGGACCTTTACTATAGTTTGGTATTGGTGTTCGGTACAGCTTGTGTAGGATAGGTGGGAGACTTTGAAGCGGCCACGCCAGTGGTTGTGGAGTCAACGTTGAAATACCACTCTGGCTGTTCTGGATATCTAACCTAGGTCCGTTATCCGGATCAGGGACAGTGCCTGATGGGTAGTTTGACTGGGGCGGTCGCCTCCTAAAAGGTAACGGAGGCGCCCAAAGGTTCCCTCAGCCTGGTTGGCAATCAGGTTTCGAGTGTAAGTGCACAAGGGAGCTTGACTGTGAGAGAGACATCTCAAGCAGGGACGAAAGTCGGGACTAGTGATCTGACGGTGGCACGTGGAAGCGCCGTCACTCAACGGATAAAAGGTACCCCGGGGATAACAGGCTGATCTTGCCCGAGCGTCCATAGCGACGGCATGGTTTGGCACCTCGATGTCGGCTCGTCGCATCCTGGGGCTGGAGTCGGTCCCAAGGGTTGGGCTGTTCGCCCATTAAAGCGGCACGCGAGCTGGGTTTAGAACGTCGTGAGACAGTTCGGTCCCTATCCGCTGCGCGCGTAGGAGTCTTGAGGAGGGCTGTCCTTAGTACGAGAGGACCGGGACGGACGAACCTCTGGTGTGCCAGTTGTCCTGCCAAGGGCACGGCTGGTTGGCTACGTTCGGAAGTGATAACCGCTGAAAGCATCTAAGCGGGAAGCACGCTCCAAGATGATGGCTCCCACAGGGTAACCTGGTAAGGCCCCCAGCAGATCACTGGGTGATAGGTCGGATGTGGAAGTGCAGCAATGCACGGAGCTGACCGATACTAATAGGCCGAGGGCTTGTTCCTACAAAGATGCTACGCGTCCACTGTGCAGTTCCCGAGATACGGTCGGGAATTGCGATTCAACTTCATTGATTCGCCCGCGATCTACATCTCCATAGAGTTTCGGTGATCATGGCGAGAGGGAAACACCCGGCTCCATTCCGAACCCGGAAGTTAAGCTTCTCAGCGCCGATGGTACTGCACGGGGGACCGTGTGGGAGACTAGGACGTCGCCGGACAACACACTTCAAGGTCGACCACTTCGGTGGTCGGCCTTGAAGTACTTTCAGGACCTTTGTGATGTCCTGACCTCATTGAACAAGCCCAGAACCGAGCGGTTCTGGGCTTTGTCGTCGTTACGGACCCGCCGATGAGCGACTGTGGTGGAGGTAGATGACGGCCCTGTCTTCTGGGCGCTCACAACAGCTGGCGCGAATCCGCGGCGTGGGGCCGAATCTGCAGCTTCCGACCGGTGCCCGCGCGGAACGTGTCCAGAGCTTCCCCGTAGTCCTCGAGGGCGTACGCGTGGCTGACCATCCGGTCGGCGACCAGGGCGCCGGCGGCGAACATCTCCACGGCTCGCGCGTAGCTGTGCAGCACGGCCATGGACCCAACGACGCTGATCTCGTCGTTGTAGATGCCGAATGGGGAGTAGCTGGCGGTTGCTTCGGTGGGAGCGACACCGAACTGCTGGAAGACGCCGCCTCGCCGGACCCGAGTGAGCCCGTCCTCGATCGCCGCGACGACCCCGGTGCAGTCGATGACGACGTCCCAGCCGCCACGACGGTCCGCCTGGTCCGCGCTGGTCAGCACGCGGTCCACGCCGAGCTCCCGGGCGACCTCCAGCCGCGACTGATTGCGGTCGACCACGGTGACGCTGGCTGCTCCCGCGCGTGGTGCCAGCTGAGCCATCATCAGGCCCATGGTGCCGGCGCCGTAGACCAGATAGTGCTCACCCATCCGTCGTGGCAGGAGGTCGTACCCGTGGATGGCGCACGAGAGTGGTTCGATCAGGGCGGCCAGGGCCAGGTCGACGTCGTCCGGGAGACGATGGACGTTGCGGACCGGCGCCACCGTGAGCTCTGCGGTCGATCCGTCGGTGCGTGCCACCCCAGAGCCGTTCCACTGCTCGCAGAGATTGGATCGACCCACCGAGCAGTACGCACACTCGCCGCACGTGAGGGTCGGATCGACCGAGACCCGGTCACCGGGAGCGAGCTCCGTGACCCGCTCGCCCACGGCCTCGATCACCCCGGACGTCTCGTGACCCGGAATGATCGGATACCGCGTGGGCGCGAACTCTCCATCCAGGACGTGGAGGTCGGTGCCACAGAGACCGACGGCCTCGACCCGGACGAGCACGTCGCGGGGACCTGGCACGGGGTCGGGGACCTCCGTCAGGGACCACGACCCCGGTTCGGCGAAGACGATGGCCCGCACTAGTGCACCGTGCCCGGAGCGACGGCGGTGACGACTGCACCGGGGAGCCCAAGAGCCCGCGGACGTCTGGCGTGGGCGAGGCGTCGTCGCTTCGTGCTGGTCATGAACCGCCTTCCGGGCGGGGTGCCGACCTCGAGCAGGATCATCCCGAGCTGATTGTCGAGCAGAGTAGTACCACGCGCTGCGAAGCCCCACGGCACCTCGAGCTGTCGAGAGTGCTCGCTCTTCGAGGACGGGAGAAAGATCGCCGGGCGCGTGGTTGCCGAGCCTCCCGAACGAGGTAGAGATCGGTCGACTGCGGTTCCTGTCGGTGACACGCGGGCGGCAGGTTGTCCGTGACCAGCACCGGGGAGCGTTCTCGACATGCCGGGTCGACGGACTGACCACCCAGAGGGGTTGACGACCACCAGTTTCGAGGAAGCTGCCGTGAAGCGGGCGGGGCGTCTGCCCAGGGCGGTGCCAGCCTGCTTTGCGCGCACGAGGGTGTGCAGCAAGGATGAGGCGGTGACGGACAGTAGGGGACAGCGACCTGGCGGTGGGCAATCCGGCGGTTCCGGGCGATCCAGTGGTGGCGGCGGCGGCGCGCGGGGCGGTAGCGGCGGCTATCGAGGTGGCAGCACGGGCGGCGGTGCTGGCCGTTCGGGTGGAGGCGGCCGCGGTCGAGACGACCGGGGTCGGCGACGGCCGCGGTCGAGACGACCGAGGAGGCGGAAGCCGAGGTGGCGGAAGTCGGGGCGGCAGCGGCGGTCCTCGTCGCGATGACGGTCCCACCCGCAGCGGCAGCACTGGTGGTTCCGGCCGCGGCAGCACCGGTGGTCCGGGGCAGGGTCGCAGCTCGGCTGCCCGCAAACCGCAGGGTCGCTCACCCGGTCGTCCGTCCGGCCAGCAGCGTTCCGGCGATCGGGCCCGCAACGAGTACGGCCGCGGTCCGGAGACCTCCGATGCGCGTCTGCCCGACGGCCGGCTGCCGGACCGACGCCTGCCGGACCGTGGACGTCCGGACCGTGGCTCGCTCGGCTCCGATCGTGGACGTCCGGACCGTGGCGGCTCGGATCGCCGATCGTCGGATCGTGAGGAGCGCACACCGCCACCGCCAGGTCTGCAGAAGCGGGCCGACGAACCGCGACTACCGGCCGAGGTCGACACCCGGGGACTGCCGCGTGGGGTCAAGGCAGAGCTCCGTGGGTTGCCCAAGGACCTGGCGGAGGTCGTCGCCGGGCACCTGGTGACGGCGGGCATGCTGATCGACGAGGACCCGGAGCTGGCCTACCGGCACGCGGAGGCGGCGCGGCGGCGGGCGGCGCGGCTCCCGGTCGTCCGCGAGGCGGCGGCGGAGACGGCGTACGCCGCCGGACACTGGGACGTCGCCCTGTCGGAGTTCCGGGCGCTGCGCCGGATGACGGGCACCGACGACTACCTGCCGGTGATGGCCGACTGCGAACGAGCCCTCGGACGGCCGCAGGCTGCTCTCAAGATCGCCAAGGAGGCTCGACGCAAGCCACTCGAGCCGGCGCTGGCGATGGAGATGCTCATCGTCGAATCCGGGGCCCGGAACGACCTGGGGCAGCAGCCCGAGGCCCGTCGGGTGCTGCACCAGGCGATCCTCGATCTCGACGACCGTCGTGCCGCCCAGCTGGGCACGGCCGCCGCGCGGTTGTACTACGCCTACGCCGACGCCCTGGAGAACACCGGAAAGCAGGGCGAGGCTCGGCAGTGGTTCGACCGTGCGGCACGGTTGGACGGCGAGGGCGAAACCGACGCCGACGAGCGTCGCGATCTGCTCGATGGGATGTTGATCACCTTCGATGACAGTGATCCCGAGGACCTCGAGGCTGCGGACGCCGAAGGCGCGGACTCGGGCGAGCACCGGGGATGGAGCGGCGACAGCGGGGAGGACCCGCGTCGATGAGCGTGCTCGCTGATTCCTACGACGCCGCTCTGTTCGATCTCGACGGTGTGGTGTACCTGGGGCCGGTGGCCGTCGACGGTGCGCCGGAGGGTCTGCGTGCCCTTCGGGATCGGGGCACCAGGGTCGGCTTCGTCACCAACAACGCGGCCCGGCCGCCCGCCGCGGTCGCCGAGCACCTCGGCGAGCTCGGCATCGTGGCGAGCGACGATGACGTGGTCACCTCCGCCCAGGCCGGTGCCCAGCTGGTCGCCCATCGGTTCGGAGCGGGCGCCAAGGTGCTTGCCGTCGGCGGCCCCGGCGTCTGGGACGCCCTCACGGAGGTGGGTCTCGTCGGGGTCCGCTCGGCGGAGGATCAACCCGTCGCCGTGCTGCAGGGCTTCGGCTTCGACCTGACCTGGGACCAGCTCAACGAGGCGGCGATCGCGATCCACCGGGGCGCGCACTGGGTGGCCACCAACATCGACCCCACCCGGCCGACCGACCGGGGGATCGTGCCGGGGAACGGTGCCGCGGTCGCTGCCGTACGACTCGCGGTGGACGTCGATCCGGAGGTCGCCGGAAAGCCGTACCGCCCCCTGGTCGACGCGACGGTCGACCGGCTCGGCGCCGGCCACCCGATCTTCGTCGGAGATCGGTTGGACACCGACATCGCCGGTGCCGTGGCCGCCGGGCTGGACAGCATGCTGGTGCTGACCGGAGCTCACGGCCCGGTCGACCTGGTGGCGGCCGGAGCTGACAGCCGGCCCACCCACCTGGGCTACGACCTGCGGGACCTGCTGCAGCCGGCTCGGGAATGCGTCGAGCGTCCCGGAGAGGTGAGCTGTGGGGAGCAGACCGCGGTCCTCGACTCCGGCAGGATCGAGCTCGTCGGCACCCCCGACGACCGCTCGTCGGCCGTCGACGCGCTCTGGGCGACGGCGAACCTGGCCTGGCGGGTCGCCGATCTGGGACGGGTCGCCGATGCCACCTCGGCGGTGCAGGTGATCAGCGCGGTGCTGGCCCGTCGGTGACGATCCGGGCGCGGAGTGGTTGCTCCGATCGGCCTCCGGGTGTCCGCGAGGCGTCGCACGGGCTACCGTTGCGCCGGTAGGACCCCCACCGCACGAGAAGGCAACGACATGGTTCGAGAGCAGATCCAGAACTACGTGAACCTGATGACCGGGCTGCGCCGGGCCACCAGGGCCAAGGCGTCCGAGGCGGCGCAGGGACTGCTGTCGGCCACCGGACTCGACGACGTCGCCGCCGACGCTGGTGAGCGGGTGAGCAACCTGGCCGAGGAGATCCTGACGGCCAGTCGAGCAAATCGCGAGCTGCTGGTGAAGATGATCAACGTCGAGATCGACAAGGCCGCCGCGCGAACGGGGTTCGCTCGAGCGGAGGACCTCGACGGGCTACGCGCCGAGATCGCCGATCTGCGAGCTGCGTTCACCGAGCAGACCGCCCGGGCGACGACCGCGCAGGCGGTCGCCACCGAGGCCACCGTGGTCGCCACCGAGGCGACAGTGGTCGCCGCTGCAGCAGCCGCGGCAGCCGAGGAAGCGGCCAGCTCTGCGGAAGAGGCTGCCGTCTCGGCGGAGGAGGCAGCGGCTACACCGGTGCCCGAGCCCGCCCCGGTGTCCACGACGGCGGCTCGCAGGACAGTCGCGAAGACGCCCGCGGCGAAGACGACGCCGGCGACCCGCCGGGCCACGAGGGCGACGACCAAGGCGCCGGCCACGAAGGCGACGACGAAGAAGGCGCCGGCTGCGAGGGGGACGGCGAAGAAGACCGCGCCGGCCACGAAGAAGGCGCCGGCCACGAAGACGGCGACGAGGAAGACCGCGACGAAGAAGACCGCGACGAAGAAGGCTGTGGCCGCGAACGCTCCGACCACGCGCGTGGCCGCCAAGAAGGCACCGGCGACGAAGAAGACCGCGGCCGCGAAGGTTCCGGCCAAGCGGGTGGCGTCCAAGAAGGCGCCGGCGACGACGGCGGCGACCGAGTGAGCGAGCGCCCGGTTCCGCACCAGCCGTCGCCGGACCGACCGGATGTCGACGGACCGGAATCCGCTGACCCGGGCACCGGACCGCCCGCCACCGGGCTGCCGGCGGTCGACGAAGCCCTCGCCGGGCTCGCCGATCTGGACCAGCGACCGGTGAGCGAGCACCACACCGATCTCGCCGCCGCCCACGAGGTGCTGCACGCCGAGCTGGAATCGCCGTCCGAGCAGGGCGAAGGCCGCGGCTGAGTGAGCGCTGCGGATCCGGCCCGGGGAACCGCCGTTCCGACCCGGCTCGACCGCGCGGTCGCCGATCGGGGTCTGGCTCGATCGCGGGCGGCCGCCGCCGGCCTGATCCGCGCCGGCAAGGTACGGGTCGGTGACCGGGTCGCCGATCGGCCGTCGATGCCGGTGTCCGCCGACGACGTGATCCGGGTCGAGCGCGACCCGTACGTGTCGCGCGCCGCGCACAAGCTGGCCGGTGCCCTGCGGGAGCTGGAGCTCGACGTCGCCGATCTGCGGGTCCTGGACGCGGGCGCCTCGACTGGCGGGTTCACCCAGGTGCTGCTCCAGGCCGGGTGCACGGAGGTGATCGCCGTCGACGTCGGGCACGATCAGCTGGTCGAGGAGCTCCGGTCCGATCCGCGGGTCCGCACGTACGAGCGGCTGAATGTCCGCGACCTCCGGTTGGAGCACGTCGGCGGGGCCCCGGTCGATCTCGTCGTCGGTGATCTCTCCTTCATCTCCTTGACGCTCGTGCTGCCGGCACTGGCGGCCGTCGTCGATCCGGCGGGATCCCTGTTGCTGTTGGTCAAACCGCAGTTCGAGGTGGGCCGTGAGCGGCTCGGTGACGGCGGCGTGGTCCGTGCACCGGCCCTGCACGTGGAGGCCGTGACCGGCGTGGTCGACGCGGCCGCCGCTCTCGGCTGGCAGACCCAGGCGGTGGTGCCCAGCCGGCTGCCGGGTCCGTCGGGGAATCGAGAGTTCTTCGTGCACCTCGCCCGCCGCCCGCCGACGGCTCCGGTCGATGTCGCGGCATCCGTCGTCGCCCCCTGACCCCGGCCTATGCTGAGCCGCGTGACGCCTCCGCCCGCCCAGCCCGCGCCTCAGGCACGTCGGGTCGCGGTGCTCACCCACCTCGGCCGTCGTGAGGCAGTCGTCACCGCGACCGGGATCATCGAGCGACTGGCCGCCGCCGGCATCACAGCGGTGGTCCCCGAAGCCGACACCGACATCTTGAACGCGCGGTTGCGAGACACGACCGTGGAGGGGGCTGCGCCCGGGCAGTTCGCCGAGCAGACCCGCGACGTCGAGCTGATGCTGGTGCTCGGGGGCGACGGGACGATCCTGCGCGGGGCCGAGAAGGTCATCGCCTCCGACACCCCGTTGCTGGGCGTGAACCTGGGTCACGTCGGGTTCCTGGCCGAGGCGGAGGCGGCGGAGATCGACAGCATCGTCGACCACGTGGTGAACCGCACGTACACGGTCGAGGAGCGGTTCACCATCGACGTCACGCTGCGCGACCAGGGCGAGGTGATCTGGACGTCGTTCGCGGTCAACGAGGTCTCGATCGAGAAGGCTGCCCGGGAGCGGATGCTGGAGATCGCGGTGGAGGTCGACGGCCTCCCGCTGTCGCGCTGGGCCTGCGACGGGGTGCTGGTGGCGACCCCGACCGGCTCGACGGCGTACGCGTTCTCGGCCGGCGGCCCGGTGCTCTGGCCCGAGCTGGACGCGCTGTTGCTGGTGCCGCTGAGCGCCCACGCCCTGTTCGCCCGACCGCTGGTGCTGGGTCCGAACTCGATGATCACCGTGGAGCTGATCCACGCGTCCCCGGTGCACGGCGTGGTGTGGTGCGACGGCAGCCGGTCGGTGGAGCTGCGCGTGGGGATGGAGATCGAGATCGGACGCGGCCAGCACCGACTGCGGTTGGCCCGGCTCTCGCAGTCGCCCTTCACCAACCGACTCGTGAACAAGTTCCAGCTGCCGGTGGACGGCTGGCGGGGGAGTGCGGAGCGCGATCGCCGCCGCCCGTCGACAGAGGGGCCGGCCGATCCGGAACCGGCCGGATCATGATCACCGAGCTGCGGATCACCGATCTGGGCGTGATCAACGACGCTGTTCTCGCGCTGCACCCCGGACTGACAGTGGTCACCGGCGAGACCGGAGCGGGCAAGACGATGATCGTCACCAGCATCGACCTGCTGCTGGGAGGTCGTGGCGATCCCAAGGCGGTCCGGACCGGCGCCCGTCGCGCCGTGGTGGAGGGCCGGTTCGCCGACGTGTCGGCCGACACGGTGCGACGGGTGCAGGAGGCGGGGGGTGAGCTGGACGTCGACGGCCCGGAGGAGCCGGGGCCGGAGCTGTTGGTGGCCCGGCAGATCACCCCGAGCGGACGGACCCGAGCCTTCGTCGGCGGTGCGCAGGTGCCGGTCGGACGGATCGACGAGCTGGTCGGAGACCTGGTCACCGTGCACGGGCAGTCCGAGCAGATCCGGCTGGCCGGCCGAGACCGGCAGCGCGACCTGCTCGACCGCTCCGCCGGGGCCGAGCAACAGGCACGGCTCACGCACTACCGGGAGTGCTACGACGAGCTCCGGCTGGCCGTGACGGAGCGGGACCGGTTGCAGGCCGAGGCCCTGGAGCGGGTCCGGGAGATCGACGTGCTGCGGTTCGGGCTGGAGGAGATCGAGCGGGTCGGACCGCTGCCGGGCGAGGACGTCGCCCTCGCGTCGGAGGCCCACCGGCTCCAAGCCAGCGACGACCTGCGGATCGACGCCGGCGCGGCGATCGAGGCCATCGCCGGCTCCGACGACGAGGCCGGGGGAGCGATGGCGGCCCTGGCGGTCGCTCGCCAGGCAGCCGACCGACTGGCCGAGGCGGACGCCGGGGCCAAGCCGCTGATGGACCGGGTCCGCGAGGTCGGCTATCTGTTGAACGACCTGACCGGTGACCTGTCGCGCTACCTGGACGGACTGGAGGCTCAGCCGGGCCGGCTGGAGCAGATCGCCGAGCGACGGTTCGAGCTGGCCGGGTTGCTGCGCAAGTACGGGTCGAGCTGCGACGAGGTGCTCGCCTGGTCCGAGCGTGCAATCGGACGCCTCGAGGATCTCGAGCTGGCCGACGACCGGATCGGTGAGCTGTCCGCGCGGATCACCGTGCTGCAGCAGCGGCTCGAGGAGCTCGCGGTTCAGCTGCACGAGGCCCGAGCGGCCGCGGCTTCGGTGTTCGTCGAGCGCGTTCGCGGGGAGCTGGCGGCGCTGGCGATGCCGCACGCCCGGCTGCAGTTCGAGCTGACCACGGTCGACCTCGGTCCGACCGGATCCGACCAGGTGGACCTGCTGTTCTCGGCCAATCCGGGCAGCGCACCGCGGAGTCTGGGCAAGGTCGCCTCCGGCGGGGAGATGTCGCGGGTCCGGCTGGCCGTCGAGGTCGTGCTCGCCGACGGTGGCGGCTCGGTCACGTTCGTCTTCGACGAGGTGGACGCCGGGGTCGGCGGCGCGGTGGCGGTCGAGATCGGCCGACGGCTGGCGCTGCTGGCCCGCCACCGGCAGGTCATCGTGGTCACCCACCTGGCCCAGGTCGCCGCCTTCGCCGACCGCCACTTCGCCGTGGTCAAGTCCGACGACGGTCAGGTCACCACCAGCGGCGTACGGGAGGTCGCCGAGCGGGACCGAGCCGTGGAGCTGGCCCGGATGATGGCCGGGATCGAGACCACAGACTCGGCGCTGGCGCACGCCGGCGAGCTGCTCGAGCTCGCCTCGCGCTGACCGAGTCGGCTGATTCGTGGGCGACGCGCCGGGGGATGCGAGCTGACGGGGAGTCAGCGGGTAGCCTGGAGTTCCGTGGGAGCCCGTGATCGTCAGAC
Source organism: uncultured Actinomycetota bacterium (assembly GCA_963696135.1). GTDB lineage: Bacteria > Actinomycetota > Actinomycetes > Propionibacteriales > Propionibacteriaceae > Microlunatus. Next base: position 30,706 of record CAVOJH010000015.1, on the reverse strand, counting down.
CAAGCACCTCTTCGTCACCGGCGGGGTCGCGTCCTCGCTCGGCAAGGGCCTGACCGCCTCCAGTCTGGGCAGTCTCCTGGTGGCCCGCGGGCTGCGCGTGACGATGCAGAAGCTGGACCCGTATCTCAACGTGGACCCCGGCACCATGAACCCGTTCCAGCACGGTGAGGTCTTCGTCACCGAGGACGGCGCCGAGACCGATCTCGACATCGGGCACTACGAGCGCTTCCTCAACGTGAACCTGGCGGCCCACGCGAACGTGACCACCGGCAAGGTCTACTCGACGGTGATCGCCAAGGAGCGCCGCGGCGACTACCTGGGCGACACGGTGCAGGTGATCCCGCACATCACGAACGAGATCAAGGACCTGATGCTCGGCATGGGTGGTCCGGACATCGACGTGGTCATCCACGAGATCGGCGGCACGGTCGGTGACATCGAGTCGCTGCCGTTCCTGGAGGCCGCCCGCCAGGTACGTCACGACGTCGGTCGGGAGAACTGCTTCTTCCTGCACGTGTCGCTGGTGCCCTACATCGGGCCGAGTGGTGAGCTCAAGACCAAACCCACCCAGCACTCCGTGGCGGCGCTGCGGCAGGTGGGTATCCAGCCCGACGCCATCGTCTGCCGCTGCGACCGGGAGATCCCGGAGTCGGTGAAGCGCAAGATCTCGCTGATGTGCGACGTCGACGTCGAGGCCGTGGTGGAGAACACCGACGTGCCGAGCATCTACGACCTGCCGAAGGTGCTGCACGCCGAGGGCCTGGATGCGTACGTGATCCGCCGGCTGGATCTGCGTTTCCGCGACGTCGACTGGACGCTGTGGAACGACCTGCTCGATCGGGTGCACAACCCGAAGGAGGAGGTGGTGATCGCGCTGGTGGGCAAGTACGTCGACCTGCCGGACGCATATCTGTCGGTGTGTGAGGCGCTGCGGGCCGGCGGCTTCGCCAACCGGGCCAAGGTCGTCGTCCGCTGGGTCCAGTCGGACGCCTGCCAGACCCCGGAGGGTGCGGCTCGGGCCCTGCAGGACGTGGACGGGGTGTGCATCCCGGGCGGTTTCGGCATCCGCGGGGTGGAGGGGAAGGTCGGTGCGATCCGGTACGCCCGGGAGAACCAGATCCCCATCCTGGGTCTCTGCCTGGGTCTGCAGTGCATGGTGATCGAGGTCGCCCGGAACCTGGCCGGGCTGACCGGCGCGGACTCCTCGGAGTTCAGCCCGGAGGCGCCGCACCATGTGATCGCCACCATGGCCGAGCAGATCGCCATCGTCGGCGGACAGGGTGATCTCGGTGGGTCGATGCGACTCGGCTCCTACCCGGCCGAGCTGCAGCCCGGCTCGCTGGTGGCCAAGCAGTACGGCCAGACCGAGGTCGCCGAACGGCACCGCCACCGTTACGAGGTGAACAACGCCTACCGCGGCCAGCTGGAAGAGGCCGGTCTGGTGATCAGCGGCACCTCGCCGGACTCGCGGCTGGTGGAGTTCATCGAGCTGCCCGCGCGGGTACACCCGTACTTCGTCGCCACCCAGGCGCACCCGGAGCTGAAGTCGCGGCCGACCGTGCCGCACCCGCTGTTCGTCGGACTGGTCGATGCGGCGCTGGAGCGCCGGCTCGCCACCCGGCTGCCGGTCGACGCCAAGTCATGATCCCCGAGGTCGCCGGCCCCGTCGCGCGCTCCGGCTCCGACGGTCGCGACGAGCTCGGCGGGCACAGCCTGACCCGCGCCGACCTGGTCGACGTACCGGTCTCGTGGCCGGTGACCGGCGAGCGGGTGCTGGGTGCTGGGAACTTCACCGCGCTGGTTCAGGACGACATCACCGCCCCCGACGGCGCGACGCTGCAGCGGGAGTACCTGCGTCACCCGGGTGCTGTCGGCATCATCGCGCTGGACGGAGCGGGCCGGGTCGCGCTCGTCCGGCAGTACCGGCACGCCGTCCGGCACCGGTTGATCGAGGCGCCGGCCGGTCTGCTGGACGTCGACGGGGAGGAGTACGTGCTGGCGGCCCAGCGAGAGCTGGCCGAGGAGGTCGGACTGGCGGCCGGCACCTGGCAGGTGCTGGTGGACCTGTTCACCACCCCCGGGATCATCGCCGAGAGCCTGCGCGTCTACCTGGCCCGCGACCTCCGCCCGGTCGCCGCGCCCGACGGTTTCGTGAAGGAGGGCGAGGAGGCCGAGATGGAGCTCTCCTGGGCTCCGCTGGCCGACGTCGTGGCCGCCGTGCTCGCCGGTGACCTGCACAACCCGACCCTGGTCAGTGGCGTGCTCGCGGCCTGGGTGGCCCAGCGGGAGGGCGACGACTTCGCCGCGCTGCGGCCGGCCGACGCACCCTGGCCGGCCCGCAACGAGCCGCTGTAGCGCGTCCACGGCCTCGAGCGACCACCAAACCAGGATGCGGAGGCCGGCGACCTCGACTACGGTCACGATCATGATCGACTCGCCACGCCACCCGACGCCGTCCTCGACGCGCCCGGCGGCCCGTCGGCAGCCGAGCGAGCGAAGGGATCCCGTCGGCCGCCGATCGTGATCGCGGCCTTCCTGGCCGGCCTGATCGCCGGCTACGGGATCGCCATCCCGGTCGGTGCGGTGGCCGCCTACCTGATCACCCTCGGTGCGGCGCACGGCTTCCCGACCGCGGCCGCCGGTGGACTCGGTGCCGCGAGCGTCGACGGGCTCTACGCCGGAGTCGCCGTCGTCCTCGGCGCGCTGCTGGCGCCGTTGATCATGGTGGTCGAGACCCCGTTGCGCTGGCTGTCGGCGCTGGTGCTGGTCGGGGTCGCCGTCCGGATGATCGTCTCCGGCCGACGCGCCGGATCGGCAACGGAGCGGCCGCCGGATGCGCCGTCGCCGCGGCGGGCGTACGCGATCGTCTTCATGATCACTCTCGTCAACCCGGCCACAGTGGTCTACTTCGCTGCGCTGGTCGGAGGCTCCACGGTGAGCTTCGCCGCTGCCTCGGAGGCGGTGGCCTTCGTGCTCGGCGCCGGGATCGCCTCGGCCAGCTGGCAGCTGCTGCTCGCGGGGGCCGGTGCGGGACTCGGGCGGGTGCTGACCGGACCGGCCGCACGCCGGTGGACCGCGATGGTGGGGGCGGCCGTCGTGCTGGCCCTCGCCGCCTGGACTCTGCTGGCTCCCTGACCGCGGCGGAGCGGTCGCCGGCGCTACGGTGTCGGCGTGGACGCGATGCTGGTGCTGACGAACGCCGCCGCCGGATCATCCGACCAGGAGAACCTGGACCGAGCCGTCGCCGTGCTCGGGCGGGACTCGGACGTCGAGGTCGTCCAGACCGGTGAGGACGGTGAGCTGGACGCCGCGCTGGACCGGAGACAGGGACGCACCCTGGTGGTGGCAGGCGGCGACGGGAGTCTGCACCTGACCGTGTCCCGGCTCTACGAGCGCGGCGAGCTCTCCGACACCGTCCTCGGACTGCTGCCCCTGGGCACCGGCAACGACTTCGCCCGCGGTACCCAGATCCCGTTGGACGTCGAGGAGGCTGCCCGGGTGATCGTGGCCCGGCAGGTGCGCGACGTGGATCTGATCATCGACGACCAGGACCACCTGGTGGTGAACAACGTCCACCTCGGGATCGGCGCCGACGCATCGCGCTACGGGGCGCGTTGGAAGAAGAGGGTCGGACGGGTCGGGTACCCGCTCGGGATGCTGCAGGCCGCCTTCAAGGACCCGTACCGGCTGCGGGTGACCGTGGACGACGAGGTCGTGGCGGACGGGGAGCACGGGTTGCTGGAGGTGTCGATCGGCAACGGGGCCACGGTCGGCGGTGGGCTGGCCCTCAACCCCGGCGCCGACCCCGACGACGGCCGCCTGGACGTGCTGGTCGCCCGGGCGTCCGGGGCCTGGCGGCGGGTGACCTACGGCGTGGATCTCGCCCGGGGACGGCACCCGCAGCGCCGCGACGTGGTGCATCGGCTGGCCACCCAGGTGGAGGTGAGTGGCGAGGCCGTCCACCTGAGCGCCGACGGAGAGATCGCCGGCCCGATCACCCGGCGGGAGTGGCGGGTACTGCGCAACGCGATGAACGTCATCCTGCCGAGCTGACCACCTGACAGGGGGAGACCACCTGACCACGGGGGATGATCAGGGGCGCCTCGGGTCCCTTGCGGACACGTCCCGGATGCCGGCACGGGGGCGGTCGGACGAGCATCCGCTGCATGAGCATCGCCACGACCACCGCCGACCGGACCGACCGGATCCGATCGCACGCGACCGCCCGCCGCGTGGGCTGGGCGATCATGACCGCGTTCGCCGTGGCCGTCGGTGGCTACGCCGTCGCCCTGGTGGCCAGCGGCTTCCGGCTGGTCCCGGGGGAGATCGCCGCCAACCGCTTCCCGACTCCGCTCGGGCTGCGGGTGCACATCGTCGCCTCGGGGCTGGCCCTGCTGGTCGGCCCGTTCCAGTTCGCGCGGGCTCTCCGCCGCCGGCTGCCCCGCGTGCATCGCTGGCTGGGGCGGACCTACGTGATCGCCTGCGTGGTCGGCGGGCTCTCGGGTGGTTTGATCGCGATGTTCTCCAGCAGCGGCCCGGTCGCGGGAGCCGGTTTCCTCGGGCTGGCCATCAGCTGGCTGGCGGCGACGACCCTGGGCTACGGGGCCATCCGCGCCGGCGACGTCGCCCGGCACCGCCGGTGGATGACCCGGTCGTTCGCGCTGACGTACGCGGCCGTGATGCTCCGGGTCTACCTGCCGGTCGCCATGATCGTCGGACTGGAGTTCGCTCAGGCGTACCCGGTGATCGCCTGGCTGTGCTGGCTACCCAATCTGGCCGTCGCCCAGCTGCTGATCGCCCGGTCCGACTCCCGACCTTCCCCGCTCGGGCTCGCCCAGCACTAGGATCCGGGCATGAGGGTAGGCGTACCGTCCGAGGTCAAGAACCACGAGTACCGAGTTGCCATCACCCCGGCCGGCGTGCACGAGCTGGTCCGGCACGGACACGAGGTGAGCGTGCAGGCCGGCGCCGGGTTGGGATCCTCCATCGCCGATGCCGAGTTCGCCGCCGCCGGCGCGACCCTCGCGACCGGACCCGACCAGGTCTGGTCGACCGCCGAGATGATCTTGAAGGTGAAGGAGCCGATCGCACTCGAGTACGAGCGGATGCGGCCGGGGCAGGTGCTGTTCACCTATCTGCACCTGGCCGCCGGTCGCGACTGCACCCGCGCGCTGCTCGACGCCCGGGTGACCGGGATCGCGTACGAGACCGTGCAGCTGCCGTCGGGACAGCTGCCGCTGCTGGCGCCGATGAGCGAGGTCGCGGGCCGCCTCGCTCCGCAGGTCGGCGCCTATCACCTGATGCGTCAGGGCGGCGGTCGGGGGACCCTGATGGGCGGGGTCTCCGGGGTCTACGCCGCCAAGGTGGTGGTCATCGGCGCGGGCGTCTCGGGGATGAACTCGGCGGCCATCGCGCTGGGCATGCAGGCCGAGGTTCTGCTGCTGGACAAGAACATCGATCGGCTGCGGGAGGTCGACAAGATCTACCAGGGCCATCTGCAGACCGTCGCCTCGAACGCGTACGAGATCGAGCGGGCCGTGCTGGACGCCGACCTGGTGATCGGTGCGGTGCTGGTGCCGGGCGCGAAGGCGCCGACCTTGATCAGCAACGAGCTGGTGTCGCGGATGAAGCCCGGCAGCGTGCTGGTCGACATCGCGATCGACCAGGGCGGCTGCTTCGAGGACAGCCGGCCGACCACCCACGCCGAGCCGACCTACATGGTGCACGGCTCCGTCTTCTACTGCGTCGCCAACATGCCGGGGGCGGTGCCGCACACCTCGACGTACGCGTTGACCAACGTCACGCTGCCGTACGCGGTGAGTCTGGCGAACCGGGGCTGGCGGGCGGCCTGCGGGGCCGATCCGGCCCTGGCCCTTGGCCTCAACACCCACGACGGCGAGCTGACCAACGCGCCGGTCGCGCACGCTCACGAGCTGCCGCACCGCCCGCTCGCCGACGTCCTCGGCTGAGGACGCCGGATCGAGTGGCGGCCGGCGAGCTGACCGCGGCGCAGGCCGTCGAGGGCTACCTGGACCACCTCCGGGTGGAGCGGGGGGTGTCCCCGCACACCAGCGCGGCCTATCGTCGTGATCTTCGTCGGTACGTGGAGTTCCTGTCCAGCAAGGGAATCGGGGACCTCGAGCAGGTCAGTCCGCTGGTGGTCGCCGAGTTCGCCGGCGATCTGCGGGAGGGGGATCTCGCGCCGGCGAGCACGGCCCGGATCGTGGTGGCGGTGCGCAGTCTGCACCGGTTCGCCGTCGACGACGGGATCACCACCTCCGATCCGGCCCGCGAGGTCGCCCCACCCAAGGCCGGCCGCCGGCTGCCGAAGGGACTCAGGCTGGCCGAGGTGCAGGCGCTGCTGGAGACGCCCCTGGTGGAGACCGAGCTCGGACTCCGGGACGCCGCCCTGCTGGAGCTGTTGTACGGGACCGGTGCCCGGATCTCGGAGGTCGTCGGCCTCGACGTGGACGACGTCTCCCGGCTCGCCGATGCGCCAGCCGAGGACCCGGTCGGGCTGCGGCTGTTCGGCAAGGGGAGCAAGGAACGCTGGGTGCCGGTCGGCTCGTACGCCCGCGCGGCGCTCCGCGCGTACCTGACCCGGGCCCGGCCGGGGCTGGTGGCGAACGGCCCCGGCACCCCGGCGCTGCTGGTCAACAGCCGCGGTGGTCGGCTGTCCCGGCAGAGCGCCTGGACGATCCTGCGGACGGCCGCCGAGCGCGCCGGCATCACCGCCGACGTGTCGCCGCACACGCTGCGGCACAGCTACGCCACCCACCTGCTGGAGGGCGGCGCCGACGTCCGGGTCGTCCAGGAGCTGCTCGGTCACGCCTCGGTGACGACCACCCAGATCTACACCATGGTCACCGTCGACCACCTGCGCGAGGTGTACCGCTCGGCTCACCCACGGGCCATGGGCTGAGGCTCGGCGTGACAAACCAGCGGCTCATCGCGGCTCCCGAGCCGTCTGCAGGCGTGTCGACTCGCTGAGCCGCGGGTTTGTCCCGTTCCGACGACTCGCCCACCGGAGATGTCGACAAAGCGCCAAGCGCAGGGACTAGGCTGCCCAGGCAACGGAGGGAGATCCGCGAGTGGAGCACGACGGCGAGGTCCGGCACGAGGATCAGCAGCAGGAACCGGCCCAGGTGGAGTCACCGCGGGTGGGTCGATGCCGGCAGAGAGCGGTGACGCCCTGTTCGCGGCACCGAGGTCGATCCCGGGCCGGAGCTCGGACCGACCGGGCGTCCCTGGCCGGAGCTGCCCGACCCGGAGCCGCTGACCGAGCACGGTCCGGCGGTGGTGATCGCGCTCTGCAACCAGAAGGGCGGCGTCGGCAAGACCACCACCACCATCAACCTCGGCGCCTCTCTGGCGGAGCTGGGCCGCAAGGTGCTGCTGGTCGACTTCGATCCGCAGGGATCGCTGTCGGTCGGCCTGGGGATCAACCCGCACACCCTGGAGCTGAGCATCTACAACCTGCTGCTCGGCCGGGATGCGACGGCGGAGGAGGTGATCCGACCGAGCGAGATCGAGGGGATGGACATCCTGCCGGCCAACATCGACCTGTCGGCCGCCGAGATCCAGCTGGTCTCCGAGGTGGCTCGCGAGCAGACCCTGCAGCGTCTGCTGCGGCCGCTGCGACCCGGTACGACGTGATCCTGATCGACTGCGCCCCGTCGCTCGGCCTGCTCACCATCAACGCGCTGACCGCGGCGGACAAGGTGATCATGCCGATGGAGTGCGAGTTCTTCGCCCTCCGCGGGATCGCCCTGCTGACCGACACCATCACCAAGGTGCAGGACCGACTGAACCCGGACCTGGAGGTGCTCGGCATCCTCGGCACCATGTACGACCCGCGCACCCTGCACACTCGCGAGGTGATGGAGCGGGTCGTGGACGCGTTCGGAGACGTGGTCTTCCACTCGGTCATCCGGCGGACGATCAAGTTCCCCGAGACCACGGTGGCCGGCGAGCCGATCACCACGTACGCGTCCAACTCGCCCGGGGCGGCCTCCTACCGGCTGCTGGCCAGGGAGGTTCTGCAGCGGTGTCACGCCGGGTGAAGCTGCCCGGTGCGTCGGAGCTGTTCCGACCCACCGGGCCCGAGCCGACGGCGCCGACGGTCAGCCGAGCCGACGGGGACGTCGCGTCCGATCGTGCGGTGGACCAGCGGCCGGCCGAGCCGACCGACACGGGCTCGTCCGCGGGCGGCGGCTCCGGGCGGGTACGGCACGAGGAGAAGATCACCGTGTACGTCAGCCGCGACGAGCTGCTGGCGATCGAGCAGGCGCGGTTGCGGTTGCGCGGCGAGCTGGGCCTGGCCGTGGATCGCGGACGCCTGGTCCGGGCCGCGATGGCGCTGGCGCTGGCCGACCTGGACACGGCAGGTTCCGACGGTGAGCTGGTCCGCCGGCTGACAGCCTCTTGATCACCGTGCCGACCGACGGTGTGGCGACGGGTGGGCCGCCGGACTCCCCGGCCGCCCAGGGTCAGGACGACGGGGTCTTCTCGGTCCACCTGACGAACTTCACCGGCCCGTTCGACCTGCTGCTGCAGCTGATCTCCAAGCACAAGCTCGACGTCACCGAGGTGGCCCTGTCGACCGTCACCGACGACTTCATCGGCTTCATCAAGGCCAGCGGTGACGCCTGGGACCTGGAGCAGACCAGCCAGTTCATCGTGGTGGCGGCCACGCTGCTCGACCTCAAGGCCGCCCGGCTGCTGCCCTCGGGGGAGATGACCGACACCGAGGACCTCGCCCTGCTGGAGGCGCGGGACCTGCTGTTCGCGCGGCTGCTGCAGTACAAGGCGTACAAGCAGATCGCCGCGCTGCTGGTGGAGCGGCTGTCGGTCGAGGACCGCCGGCACCCGCGGCAGGTGGGACCCGACCCCCGGTTCGCCGCGCTGCTGCCCGAGATCCGCTTCACCATCACCCCGACCGAGCTGGCCGCGCTCGCGGCCAAGGCGATGGCGCCCAAGCAGGCCGACGTGATCTCGCTGGCGCACCTGCACACGTCCACGGTGAGCGTCCGGGAGGAGGCGGCGCTGGTGATCGACCGGCTCCGCCGGGCCGGGACGCTGACGTTCCGCGCCCTGGCCTCCGACGCCGCGGACCGGGTGACCACGGTGGCTCGCTTCCTGGCCCTGCTGGAGCTGTTCCGGGAGCAGGCGGTCGCCTTCGAGCAGCTGACCCCGCTCGGCGAGCTGACCATCCGCTGGACCGGGAGCGCTTCCGGCGACCTGGAGATCTCCGACGAGTTCGACGACGACGCCTCGGCGTCACGCTACCGAGCTGTCCGCACCGGTGGTCGTCGGCACCACCGCAGACGCTGACAACTCGGCTGAGAAGGGACCGGCATGAGCGAGAAGACTCCAGCCAGGTGTCAGAGGGCGCGCCGGCCGACGCCACCACCGGTGCTGACACCGCGGACGTCCGGACACAGACGGCCGAGGAGATCAGCGGGGCGCTGGAGGCCCTGCTGCTGATCGCCGACGAGCCGATGCCGGAGACGGAGCTGGCCGCGGCGGTGGGGGCGCCGACCAGTCTGGTCGCCGACGCGCTGGCCGAGCTGGTCGCCTTCTACGACGAGACCGGCCGCGGTTTCGAGCTGCGGCAGATCGGCGGCGGCTGGCGCTACTACACCCGCGAGGAGCACGCCGACCTGATCGGTCGCTACCTGCTCGACGGTCAGCAGGCCAAGCTGTCGCAGGCGGCGCTGGAGACGCTGGCCGTGGTGGCCTACCAGCAGCCGATCTCCCGGGCCCGGATCTCCGCGGTCCGCGGGGTGAGTGTCGACGGCGTGATGCGGACGCTGCTGACTCGGGGTCTGGTGGCCGAGGCCGGGCACGACCACGAGTCCGGCGCGATCCTGTTCCGCACCACCGGCTACTTCCTCGAGCGGATGGGGCTGCGCGGCCTGGACGACCTGCCGGCCCTGGCCCCGCACCTGCCCGAGGTGGATGAGCTCGAGGCCGAGCTGAGCCAGCTGGCGAGACCCCAAGCCGTACCCGAGCTGTCAGATCCTGTGGTTGCCCCGGCGACCACTCCAGTCTGACAGCTCAGAAGTGAACGACCACGAGAGAGAGAACACCGATGGCTGAGGACACGACCGAGGGCATCCGCCTGCAGAAGGTGCTGGCCGCGGCCGGTGTCGCTTCCCGGCGGGTTGCCGAGGACATGATCAACGAGGGCCGGGTCGAGGTGAACGGCCGACTGGTCACCGAGCAGGGCATGCGGGTGGATCCCGAGCGCGACACCGTCCGGGTGGACGGTTCCCGCATCCCGCCACCCCGGCGGCACCTCTACCTGGTGCTGAACAAGCCGCGCGGCGTGGTCTCGACGATGGACGACCCCGAGGGCCGACGCACCCTGGCCGACCTGCTGGTGGGCAAGGTGCCTGGTCGTCGCTCGGCCAACGACCGGCTGTTCCACGTCGGTCGGCTGGACACCGAGACGGAGGGCCTGTTGATCTTGACCAACGACGGTGACTTCGGCCACCGGCTCGCGCACCCTTCGTTCGAGGTGCCGAAGACGTACCTGGCTGAGGTCGAGGGCGTGCTCAGCCCGCACACGATCAAGCGCCTCCGGCAGGGTGTCACCCTCGAGGACGGCCCGGTCCGGCCGACGTCGGTCAAGGTGGTCTCGTCGGCGGCCGAGAAGACTCTGGTCCGGATCACCTTGACCGAGGGTCGGAACCGGATCGTGCGCCGTACGATGGACGCGGTCGGACATCCGGTACGCAAGCTGTCGCGAACCGCCATCGGTCCCGTCCGGCTGGGCAACCTGAAGGTGGGGGAGTTCCGCGAGCTGACTCGCGACGAGCTCGGCGAGCTGCTGGATCTGACCAACAGCTGAGCTCGCACCTGGGCGGCAACAGCAGTCTGACGAGGAGGATCGTGGACCGGCGCATCTACGGGCTGGAGACCGAGTACGGCGTCGCCTGCACCTCCGGAGGGACGCGCCGGTTGACCCCCGACGAGGTCGCCCGCTACCTGTTCCGGCGCGTCGTCACCTGGGGTCGGTCGTCCAACGTCTTCCTGCGCAACGGATCCCGGATCTACCTCGACGTCGGTTCCCATCCCGAGTACGCCACGGCGGAGTGCGACGACCTGGTCCAGCTGATCAACCACGACCGGGCCGGTGAGCGGATCCTCGAGGACCTGATCATCGACGCCGAGCAGCGGCTGGCCAGCGAGGGCATCAGCGGTGACATCTTCTTGTTCAAGAACAACACCGACAGCCACGGCAACTCCTACGGCTGCCACGAGAACTACCTGATCTCCCGGGTCGGCGACTTCGCCAAGATCACCGACGTGCTGGTGCCGTTCCTGGTGTCACGGCAGCTGATCTGCGGTTCCGGCAAGGTGCTGCACACGGCTCGCGGCGCGGAGTACAGCGTCAGCCAGCGGGCCGAGCACATCTGGGAGTCGGTGTCCTCGGCCACCACTCGGAGCCGGCCGATCATCAACACCCGCGACGAGCCGCACGCCGACCCGGAGCGCTACCGGCGGCTGCACGTGATCGTCGGCGACTCCAACATGAGCGAGACCACCACGTTGCTCAAGGTGGGCAGCGCGGAGCTGGTGCTGCGGCTGATCGAGGCGGGTGTCCCGATGCGGGACCTCACCCTGGAGAACCCGATCCGGGCCATCCGCGACCTGAGCCGTGACCCGACCGGCCGGGTCACCGTGGCCCTGTCCAACGGCCGCCGCGTCTCGGCCCTGGATCTGCAGTCGGAGTACTACGAGAAGGTCAGCGAGTTCGTCCGCCGCGAAGGGCTGGGGACCCAGACGATCGACCGGGTGCTCGATCTGTGGGAGCGGACCCTGCGGGCGGTCGCCGAGGACAAGCTGGCCCTCGTCGACACCGAGATCGACTGGGTGATCAAGCAGAAGCTGCTGGACCGGTACGCGGCCAAGCACGCGCTCGGACTGGCCGACCCGCGGATCGCGCAGCTGGATCTGGCGTACCACGACATCCGCCGCGGGCGCGGTCTCTTCGACCTGCTCCAGGCTCGTGGGATGGCCGCCCGGGTGACCGGGGAGCTGGAGATCTTCCGGGCCAAGTCGGTGCCACCCCAGACCACCCGGGCGAAGCTGCGCGGTGACTTCATCCGGGCCGCCCAGGAGGGTCGGAACGACTACACCGTCGACTGGGTGCACCTCAAGCTCAACGACCAGGCCCAGCGCACCGTGCTCTGCAAGGACCCGTTCCTGGCGACGGACGAGCGGGTGGATCGGTTGATCGCCTCCATGCGGCGCCCGTCCTCGTCCGGATCCAGCTGACCCGGGTCACTGCCGCAGTCGCTGCCGCTGTGAGGCGCCGGAGGCTTTCCTCCGGTCCGGGTAAGGTTCTCCGGTGCCTGTTGACCGACCTGTGCGTTCCGTGCGTACGAGCCGCGCCCTGAAGACCCTGCTGGTGACCGCTGTGGCTGTCTCCCTCCCGCTGCTGGCCGCCTGCGGCGACGAGGGTGACCCCGCGGCCAGTGCCTCGCCGAGCGCGCCGGCCTCCGGTTCGCCCGCGGCGAGCGCCAGCCCGTCCGCGTCGGCGGCCTCGGTCAAGCCGTCCGACAACCTGGACGCGATCAAGGTGACGGGGGAGTACGGCGAGGAGCCCAAGGTCACCTTCAAGGCGCCCTTCGCCATCAGCAAGACGCAGACGAAGGTGATCAGCGAGGGAGACGGCCCGGCCATCAAGGAGGGTTCGAGCGTCACCGTCAACTACGTCGGGATCAACGGCCGGACCGGCAAGACGTTCGACAACTCGTTCGAACGCGGCAAACCGGCGACCTTCAACCTCGCCCAGGTCGTTCCCGGTTTCGGCAAGGGCCTCACCGGCCAGAAGCAGGGCAGCCGAGTGCTGATCGGCATCACCGGGCCGGACGGCTACGACTCCAGCGGAGGCAACCCCCAGATCGATGTCCAGGTCGGTGACACCCTGCTGTTCGTGGTGGACATCGTGGCCGTGCCGCTGGAGGGCCCGCAGGGCGAGGAGGTCCCACCGAAAGCCGGTCTGCCCACGGTGACCGACAAGGACGGCGTCCCCGAGGTCACCATGCCGAAGACCGATCCGCCGACCACGCTCACGGTGCAGCCGATCATCAAGGGTGACGGCGCGAAGGTCGCCGCGACCGACACCATCACCTTCAACTACCGCTGGTACACCTGGGACGGACAGCTCCTGGAGGACTCGTACAAGTCCGGTCCTCAGGAGTACCAGGTGGCCGGGCTGCTGCCCGGGATGGCCAAGGGTCTGACCGGTCAGACCGTCGGCAGCCGGGTGCTGCTGATCGTGCCGCCGGCCGACGGCTACCCCGACGGCAACGCCAGCCCGAAGATCGAGAAGGACACCACGCTGGTGCTCGTCGTCGATCTGCTGTTCGCGGCACCGAGCCAGTAGCCCGTCTCAGTCTCCAGAACCCCCGTATCAGCCTCCAGCTCTGGGGCTCCTCTGGTCATGAGCCACGGATCTGCCGACAACGGCGTCACGACCCCCAGTTCCACGTTCTACGATCGGGGCCGCTTCGGGCGGCTGTTCCCGACGCTGCCGGCGTTCTCGGCCGATACGCCGACCATCCGCGCCGCACTGACCGAGATCGGTCGACCCGGCGGCCTGATGGATGCCGCCGACGACCTGAGTGACCCGGTAGCCCTCGTCGCCGATCCGACCAAGAGCGCGCACAACCCGAACAACCCGGACCTGACCGCCGGCTTCACGTTCCTGGGCCAGTTCCTCGACCACGACATGACCTTCGACCCGACCTCGAGTCTGGCGCGTCGGCAGGATCCCGAGTCCATCCGCAACTTCCGGATCCCGGCGCTCGACCTGGACAGCCTGTACGGCGGCGGTCCGGGCGTGAGTCCCGCGCTCTACGACCAGGACGTCGACCACGGCCGGACCACCATGCTGGTCGAGGAGATCCCAGGATCTGCCGCGGTGACCGTCAACGGTCATCCGCGCCACGACCTGCCGCGTAACAGCCAGAACGTCGCGATCGTCGGCGACCCGCGCAACGACGAGAACCTGATCGTCTCCCAGCTGCACCTGGCGATGCTGCTCTTCCACAACGCGGTGGTGGCCGACGTCAAGGACGCGCTCGGTGCCGTGCTGACCACGGAAGAGGTGTTCGTCGAGGCCCAGCGGATCGTGCGTTGGCACTACCAGTGGATGATCGTGCACGAGTTCCTGCCCAAGACCGTCGGCGTCGCGACCATGGCCGACATCGTGGCCAACGGTCGGAAGTTCTACGACTGGCGGCACGATCCGTACATCCCGGTGGAGTTCTCGGTGGCGGCGTACCGGTTCGGTCACTCCCAGGTCCGCCCGAGCTACCGGGCCAACTTCGGCACCAGTGCGAGCGATGTCGGTCAGCAGTTCTTCGCCATGATCTTCGACCACACGCTCCCGGTCGCCGACGATCCGGCCGACCTGCGCGGGGGCTGCCGGGCGCCGCGCCGCTACGTCGACTGGCAGACCTTCTTCGACTTCTGCGACGGTCGGGTCCGGCCCAACAAGCTCATCGACACCACGCTGTCGAGTGCGCTGTTCCACCTGCTGGGTCAGTCCACCGGCAGCCCGGACTCGCTGGCCATCCGCAACCTGCAGCGGAGTCTGACGATGAAGCTGCCGTCGGGTCAGTCGGTCGCCAAGGCCATGAAGCTGCCGGTGCTGAAGCCCAGCGATCTCGCCGACCTGGCCTTCTGCCATCTCGACGAGCGGACCCCGCTCTGGTTCTACATCCTGCGCGAGGCCCAGGTGGAGGCCGGCGGTCGGCACCTCGGGCCGGTCGGCGGTCGGATCGTGGCCGAGGTGATCTACGGCCTGATCGAGGGTGACAGTCAGAGCTACCTGGCCCAGGACCCGGAGTGGACCCCGACCTACGGTGTCGGCGACACCTTCGAGATGACCCACCTGCTGACCAAGGCGGGTGTGGTGGGCGCTTTGTAGATCGGGCGGTGACGGAAATCCGCCGCTCGCGGACGACACACCGGTGCGACACGCCGGTGGCCACCCCGTGAGAGGCAGATTTCCGTCACTCTGCCGGGAAGAGCCGGTCGGGTCGCACGATCCAGGGCTCCCGCGGGACTCGCGTCGGGTCGAAGCGGGTCAGCAGGTCTGTTGTGTCGACCGGTTCGCCGGGCTCCGACAACCCCAGGGAGGCGGCCAGCAGACCCAGCACCCGGGCGGGCGTCCAGCCGAGGGGACCCAGGTCGGCGAGGGTGACCGCACCGTCGCGCTTGGCCAGCCGCCGCCCGTCGGCGTTGAGGGCCAGCGGCACGTGGGCGTAGGTCGGCACCGGCAGCCCGAGCCGAGTGGCCAGCCAGGCCTGGGTCGGCGCGGAGGGGAGCAGGTCGTCGCCCCGCACCACCTGGTCCACCGCCGAAGCGCCGTCGTCGACCACCACCGCGAGCTGGTACGCCGCGGCCCCGTCCCCGTACTGCCGGACCAGCGGACGCCGCACCACCACGTCCTCGACCGGGCCGGTCACCTGGCCGTGTTGCAGATCGGTGATCGTCATCGTCGCTCCGTCGGCCCGGATCCGCAGGGCGGGGGAGCGGCCGGACCGGAGGCGCTCGGCGCGCTCCGCCTCGGTCAGGTTCCGGCAGGTTCCCGGGTAGCGGCCGGGCTCGCCGTGCGGCGCCGATGCCGCCTCGGCGATCTCGCGTCGGGTGCAGAAGCACTCGTACACCTGTCCGGCCAGGCGAGCCAGGGCGTCGGCGTACGCGGCGGAGCGGTCGGACTGCACCAGCACGGGCGGGTCGAAGTCCAAGCCCAACGCCTCCAGGTCCGCGCGCTGCCGCACGGCCACGCCGGGCCGGACCCGGCTCGCGTCGAGATCCTCGTAGCGAAGCAGGAACCGTCGCCCGCTGGAGCGGGCGAAGAGCCAGGCCAGCAGGGCCGTGCGCAGGTTGCCGAGGTGCAGGTCCCCGGTGGGACTCGGCGCGTAGCGCCCCGCACCGGAGTTCATCGGAAACCCTTTCGAATGCTGGTAGCGTGGCGCGTCGGCACGGAGCCCTCGGAGTGACGACCTGCGGTCGTACGGGAGTTGAGCATGACATCACGTAAGACCGAGAGAATCCTCAACCTCACGATCTGTCTGTTGGTGTCGGGACGCTACCTACCCAAGAGCCAGATCCGCGAGGCGGTCGAGGGCTACCACGATCTCTCCGACACAGCGTTCGAGCGCACCTTCGAGCGGGACAAGGACGAGCTGCGGGCGCTGGGCGTCCCGATCGAGGTCGGCTCGTTCGACGCCTTCTTCGACGACGAGCCGGGGTACCGGATCAAGGCGTCGGAGTTCGAGCTGCCACCGGTCGAGCTGGATGCCGACGAGGCGGCCGTGGTGGGGGTCGCGGCCCGGGTCTGGCAGCACGCGAGCGTGGCCGAGTCGACCCAGAGCGCGCTGGCCAAGCTGCGCGCGGCCGGTGTCGAGCCGGACACATCCCAGCTCGCCGCCCTCGAGCCGTCGGTGCAGGCCCGTGAAGAGGCGTTCGAGCCCCTGTGGACGGCCGTGCTGGATCGCGTGCGGGTCTCGTTCACCTACCGAGGTAAGGAGAAGCGCACTCTCGAACCGTGGGGGATGACCGCCTCGAAGGGCCGTTGGTACGTGATCGGCTTCGACACCGAGCGGCAGGCCACCCGGATGTTCAAGCTGACCCGGATCACCGACAAGCCGCGACGGCTGTCCAAGGTCGGTGCCTACCAGGTGCCCGAGGACCTCGACCTGCGCTCGCTGGCCCGCTCGCTGGATCCCGGTGAGGCGAATCGCACCGCGACGGTCGCCGTGCGCGCGGGCAAGGGTCCGACCCTGCGGCGGCGTGGTCGCTCGACGGGTGCGGCAGCCGCTGGTGACCCGGGCGAGATCCGGCTCCCGGCCGGCTTCGAGATCGTCTCGGTCGGGTTCTCCGACCTGCACACCCTGGCCGAGGAGGTCGTCCGCTACGGCGCGGACGCGGTGGTGCTCGATCCGCCCGAGCTGCGCCGTCGGGTGCTGGACATGCTGGGTCGGGTCGCGAACCGAGCGGAGCGGGACGCCGAGCAGGACCTCGTCGATGATGAGCGTGAGTCGGCATGATGACCTCCCGCGCCCAGGTGCGCCGGCTGCTCGCCCTGGTTCCGTACCTCCGTGAGCACGACGGTGTCCCGCTCACCGAGGTGGCCGCCGCCTTCGGGATCAGCCCGGTCACCCTGCGTGCCGATCTCGACGTGCTGTGGATGTGCGGCATGCCGGGGCTCACGCCCGGCGACCTGATCGACATCGACATGGATGCCGTCGACGGTGAGGGCGTCATCCACCTGTCGAACGCCGACTACCTGCCGCGGCCGCTGCGGCTGTCGGGCGACGAGGCGCTGGCCCTGGTGCTGGCGCTCCGGACCCTGCGCGGGATCGCCGGACCGGGGAAGCGGGCCGCGATCGACTCCGCGCTGGCCAAGCTCGAGGCGGTGGCCGGCAGTCAGGCCCACTCGGCGCAGGCGGCGGTGCTGGTGCAGGGAGGTCGAGACGAGATCCAGGCGCAGGTGAGCGACGGCCTGCAGCGCGGCAAGCGGCTGGACATCACCTATGACGTGGCCACCCGGGCCGAGACGACGCGTCGGGAGGTGGACCCGCTCCGGGTCTTCGTGCTCGACGGGTACGGCTACCTCGAGGCCTGGTGCTATCTCGCCGGTGGGTTGCGGACGTTCCGGCTGGACCGGATCGCGGCCGTGGAGGTGACCGAGACCGACATCGCCGAGCACGACGTGACCCTGCGGGACCTGAGTGGTGGCTGGTTCGACGCCCTGGCCGACGCCCCGCTGGTGACCCTGGCCCTCGACCAGCACGCCGCCTGGATCGCCGAGTACTACCCGACCGAGCAGGTGACACCGCGTCCCGACGGCGGACTGGTCGTCACCGTACGAGTCAGTCACCCACTGTGGTTGGAGGGCATGCTGCTCCGCCTCGGCGGGCACGCGCGGGTGCTGTCCCCGCCCGGGGCCGGCGACTCCGCCGTGGAGGTCGCCCGGGAGGCGTTGGACCAGTACGCGGCGCTCGGGCTGGCGTAGGCTCCCTCAGATGGTCTGGTTCATCGTGTTCGGCGTGATCGCGCTGGGCGGTCTCGCCATGGTGATCTGCTTCGGGATCTCGTTGTGGCGGAAGAGCCAGGCCCTGCTCGATGAGGTCGGCACGCTGCTGGAGCGAGCCGATGAGCTGGCCGGGCTGCTCGAGCAGCTCGAGGTGCCCGTGGCCGGCGACCCACCACACCGATTCCCGCACCCGCGCGACGCGGACTGGGCCGAGATCGACGATGCCGAGATGGGCTTGTCTGCGTAGCGAGCGACGTAGGATGGCCGTTGATCCATGATCGGATCGCTTCACCGCTGAAACGGAATCCGTCGGAAAGAAGGAAAAGATGATCCCACAGGCCATGTTCGGACTCGGCGTGCCCGAGCTGCTGATCATCTTGGCGGTGGTGCTGCTGCTCTTCGGTGGGTCCCGGCTCGCCGGCCTCGGCAAGAGCACCGGTCGGGCGCTGAAGGAGTTCAAGGAGGAGACCAAGGGTCTCAAGTCCGACGAGACCGAGAACGACCAGATCGCCGGGCCGACCACCCAGCCGCCGGCCACCCAGCCGGCCCCGCAGACCCCCATCCAGGATCCGGCGCCCAACGACGTCCGCAAGGACATCTGAGCCCTCGTCCGGGCTCTCACACTCCTGTGGCTCTCTCCGTCCTGGGCCGGCCCGTTCGGTTCAACCTGAACTGGCTCAAGCCCCCGCCCACTCCGCCGGACGGGTCGATGACCCTGTTCGAGCACCTGCGCGAGCTGCGCTACCGCCTGGTCATCGCCGTGGGCGTGATCGTGATCGGGATGATCGTCTCGGCCATGTTCTACAGCCAGCTGTTCGACGTCCTCCGGCATCCGTACGACGTGGCGATCGCCGCGTTGAAGGAGAAGAACCCCGATCAGGTGACCGATCTGGTCAACATCGGCCTCGCCTCCCCCTTCACCTTGGCGCTGAAGGTCTGCCTGGTTTCCGGCCTGGTGCTCACCGCGCCGGTCTGGCTGTACCAGCTCTGGTCCTTCATCGTCCCCGGCCTGCTGGCCAAGGAGAAGAAGTGGGCGATGATCTTCATCGGCACGGCGACGCCGTTGTTCCTGGCGGGTGTCGTCACCGGCTACCTGATCATGCCCAAGGGCATTGCCGTGCTGCTCGGCTTCACCCAGGACGGTGTGGCCAACCTGCAGAACATCAACGACTTCCTGTCGTTCATGCTCCGGTTGATGGTCGTCTTCGGCATCGCGTTCTTGATCCCGCTGGTCGTCTTGATGCTCAACATCGTCGGTGTGGTGAAGGCCTCCCAGCTGTCCAAGGCACGGATCTACGTCATCTTCGGCACGTTCGTGTTCGGGGCCGTCGCCACCCCGTCCACGGACCCCTTCTCGATGCTCGCGCTGGCCGTGCCGATGGCCGCCCTGTTCCTGGTCGCGGAGGCGCTCGCCCACATCCTGGACAGGCGCAAGGCCAAGCGCGTGCTGGAGGGTGACGGGGAGATCGTGCTGCACGACAAGGCGCTCGACGACCTCGACAAGACCAGCGACTAGCCCGATGGCCCTCTACAGCGACAGTTCGGAGGGGGTCGGGAACCACGGGCCCGAACCAGAGAGTCGTCGGTTCGGCGGCGGCATCGCCCTCGTGGTCAACCCCTCGTCCGGCAAGGGACGTGCCCAGCGTCTGCTGCCTGAGGTGGCAGGAGTGTTCCGCGACGCCGGTCGTCCACTGGAGATCCTGCTCAGCCGCAACGTCGACGAGGCCCGGACCATGGCCGTCCAGGCCCTTGACGCCGGCGTCGGCACCCTGGTGGTGATGGGTGGCGACGGCATGGTGCACCTGGGCATCAACGTGGTCGCCGATCGTCCGGGCGTCTCCGATCTCGGGCTGATCCCGGCCGGCACCGGCAACGACCTGTGTCGTGGGCTGGGGATGGACGTCCAGGATCCGGTGGCGGCGGCCCGGGCCATCATCTCCGGTGCACCGCGCCCGATCGACGTCTTGAAGGTCAACGACGAGTTCGTCGGTGGGGTCGTGGCCACCGGCTTCGACGCGCTGGTCAACGCTCGCGCGAACGCGATGAAGCGACCCAAGGGAACGCTCCGGTACGCCATCGCCGCGCTCGTCGAGCTGGCCTCGTTCGACCCGCTGCCGTACCGGCTGGAGATCGACGGAGAGGTGCGCGAGCTCGATGCGATGCTGCTCGCGGTCGGGAACAGCTCCTACTACGGCGGCGGCATGAAGATCTGTCCGGACGCCGACCCGAGCGACGGACTGCTCGACGTGACCATCGTGCACTCGGCCAGTCGCGCCAAGCTGCTGCGCCTGCTGCCCGGACACGTTCTCCGGTCGTTTCGTCCGCGACCCCTGTGTGGAGCGGGTCCGGGCGCGGACCGTCCGGGTCGAGCGCCCCGACCTGGTCGGTTACGGGGACGGCGAGTCGCTGACCGCCGGCCCGCTGGACATCGAGGTCCGTCCCGGTCTGCTCTGCGTCAACGTGCCCTGACCCTCGCTGCTCGCCCCCGGACTCCGCCAGGTCCCCCTCCGCGATCTTTTGTACCGCTATCCGCGATCAACGTGGTTTTCGGTACAGAAGTCGGAGTGGGTAGCGTGGCGGACATGATCGAACGTCCAGACCCCACCGGCGGACCGCTCGATCAGGAGCTGGAGGCGATCAGCCCGGCGGCGGCGTACCAGCGGTTCCGGACGGCCCAGGCCACGCCCGAGCTGACGGCCTTCGCGGACGGGTACGGCTTCGCCTTCGACGACTACCAGCGCGAGGCCTGTGCCCACCTGGAGGGCGGCTCGGGCGTCCTGGTGGCCGCGCCGACCGGGGCGGGTAAGACCATCGTCGGCGAGTTCGCGATCTGGCTGGCGCTGCAGCGCGGCCGCAAGGCGTTCTACACCACCCCGATCAAGGCGCTGTCGAACCAGAAGTACGCCGATCTGGTCCGCCGGCACGGATCCGCCAATGTCGGTCTGCTCACCGGGGACTCCAGCATCAACTCCGAGGCGCCGGTGGTGGTGATGACCACCGAGGTGCTGCGGAACATGATCTACGCCAACTCCGCGACGCTGAACAACCTCGGCTTCGTGGTGATGGACGAGGTGCACTACCTCGCCGACCGGTTCCGCGGCGCGGTCTGGGAAGAGGTGATCATCGGGCTGGCCGAGTCGATCCAGCTCGTCGCCCTGTCCGCCACGGTGAGCAACGCGGAGGAGTTCGGCGACTGGCTGTCGGAGGTCCGTGGCGAGATGGCCGTGGTCGTCTCCGAGCGACGGCCGGTGCCGCTGTTCCAGCACGTGCTGGTCGGCAAGCGGCTGTACGACCTGTTCGAGGACGAGGCGCCCACCGCGGTCGCGCTGCCCAGCCAGGCCAACGCGGAGGTCAACCCGGCGCTGGTCAAGGTCAGCAAGGAGGAGTCCCGGCACGTCCGGGACGACTCCCGCCGGCCGCGCGGTCGCACCGGCAAGGGCAAGCGGACGCACGCGTACGGCAGCGGCGCGTACGGCGGGGCCGCGCACCGGTCCCGGACCGAGGGTGGGGCCGGTCGACCGCGTTCGCTGGCTGTCGCGTCCCGGGCGGACCTGGTCAGCGCGCTGGACGCCGAGGGGCTGCTGCCCGCGATCGTGTTCATCTTCTCCCGGGTCGGCTGCGACGCCGCCGTCGGTCAGCTGCTCGGCTCCGGTCTGCGACTGACCTCGGCCGAGGAGCGGAATGTGCTGGCCGGGATCGCCGACCGACATGTCGCGGGACTCTCGGCCGCGGACCTGCGGGCCCTGGACTACGACAAGTTCGTCGAGGCGCTGCAGCGCGGGATCGCCGCGCACCACGCCGGGATGCTGCCCGCCTTCAAGGAGGCGGTCGAGGAGGCGTACGTGAAGGGCCTGGTCAAGGTGGTGTTCGCCACCGAGACCCTGGCCCTCGGGATCAACATGCCGGCCCGCAGCGTGGTGCTGGAGAAGCTGGTCAAGTACAACGGGGAGACGCACGCCGACATCACGCCGGGGGAGTACACCCAGCTCACCGGGCGGGCCGGTCGCCGTGGCATCGACGTCGAGGGTCACGCCGTCGTGGTCTGGCAGCCCGGGCTGGACCCGCGTGCCGTAGCGGGGCTGGCCTCGCGCCGGACGTACCCGCTGAAGAGCTCGTTCGCCCCGACCTACAACATGGCCGTCAACCTGGTCGGGGCCGTCGGGCGCGATCGGGCCCGGTCGCTGCTGGAGCAGTCGTTCGCCCAGTTCCAGACCGACCGCTCGGTGGTGGGGCTGTCCCGATCACTGGTGCGCAACACGGAGGCGATCGCCGAGCTCTGGGGTCGCACGGCGTGTGATCGGGGCGACTACGA
Organism: uncultured Actinomycetota bacterium; assembly: GCA_963696135.1. Taxonomy (GTDB): domain Bacteria; phylum Actinomycetota; class Actinomycetes; order Propionibacteriales; family Propionibacteriaceae; genus Microlunatus. The sequence continues at coordinate 8,330 of CAVOJH010000015.1, read as the reverse complement.
GGCCTACGCCCGGTTGCGCGCGGAGATCGGCGCCGTCGAGGCCGAGGCGAGCCGCGAGCGCAGCGCCGATCGCCGGGCCGAGGCCGCGCAGGCTCTGCTCAGCCTGATGCCGGGCGACATCATCCGGATCCCGGGCGGGAAGAACCAGGGCTGGGCGGTGGTGATCGATCCCGACACCCGCACCGGCGACCGGGACAACCCGCGACCGCTGGTGCTGACCGAGGAGCGGCACGTCCGTCGGCTGTCCCTGGTCGACTTCCCCACCCCGCCGGCGGTGGCGGGCCGGATGCGGGTGCCGAAGCAGTTCAACCCGAAGGAGCCGGCCTCGCGCCGCAACCTCGGAGCCGCGTTCCGTTCCAAGCTCGCCGAGATCGACCTCAACCCGCAGCGGAACCGGCCCGGGCGGATCAGCGAGGAGCTGGCGGGTCAGATCGACGATCTCCGCGACCGGTTGCGTCGCCACCCGTGCCACAACTGCCCGGACCGGGAGTCCCACGCCCGCTACGCCGAACGGGCGCTGCGGCTCGAACGGGAGAACGAACGCGCCCAGCAGCGCGTGTCGTCGCGGACGAACACGATCGCCACCCAGTTCGACAAGATCTGCACCGTCCTCGGCTCACTCGGCTATCTCGGGGGTGACACGAGCGACGTCGTCACGCCGGAGGGTCGGATGCTGGCCCGGATCTACGCCGAGCTCGATCTCGTGGCGGCCGAGTGCATCCGGTCCGGCGTGTTCGATGCCCTCACCCCGCCGCAGCTGGCCGCCGTGCTGGCCTCGCTGGTGTACGAGTCGCGGCGCACCGAGGACCACTGGCGCAAGCCGCGGATGCCGGACGGCGTCAGCGAGGAGGCGATGACCCGGGTACGCCGGATCTGGCGCGAGGTGTCCCTGGTCGAGCGGGACAACCGGCTGCCGCGGGGTCCGGAACCGGACATCGGGTTCAGTCAGTCGGCGCACGGCTGGGCGTCGGGACGACCGCTGGCCGTGGTCCTCGCCGACGGCCACCTGACCGCCGGTGACTTCGTCCGCTGGGTGCGCCAGGTCCTGGACTTCGCCGGCCAGGTGGCCGACGCCGCCGGTCCCGGACCTGTTCGCGAGACCGCCCGCGCCGTGGTCCGGGCCATGCGGCGCGGAGTGGTGGCGTACTCGCCGGACGACTCGGTCGAGGACGAGATCGCCGAGGCCTGACCTCTCGGTGCCGCGGCCGGACCGCCCAGCGACTCGACACCCGGACGAGTGATAACGATTCACTCACGGCTGGACATCGATTACGCAACTGGTGTTGTCGTGAGCGCTAAAGCGGTTCACCATCGTGATCATCGCCGCCGATCCCGTTGGAGTCCGTCATGCCCTCATCCCGCCCGCCGCAGCCGCGGCGTCCGGTGATCGTGGTCGTGTCGGTCGTGCTCGGGGTGCTGGCGCTGCTGGGCGGGCCGACCAGCGTGGCCCAGGCCTACCCGTACGCCTCGGACTCCGGGCCGACCCTCACGCTGCCGGCCGAGGCGACCTTCGTGCTCGGTCACCCGGGTACGTCGTACGTGATCGAAGCCGACGGGGACCCGGTGCCGGCCATCGGGGTGGACCAGCTCCCGGCCGGACTGCGACTCACCACGCACGGTGACGGCAGCGCGACCCTGGAAGGCACCGCGACCGGCCCGGTCGGGGAGATGACCGTCGAGGTGGCGGCACAGAGCACCTCGGGGGCAAGCTACGAGCGGCTGACCGTCACGGTCCAGCAGTCCCCGGTCTTCCGCGACCGTGGACCGGTGGTCTTCGTGGCCGGTGAGCCCACCACCAGGGTCATCCGCACCGTCGGCTTCCCCGCCGCCGGCATCGGACTGGAGGGCGAGCTGCCTCCGGGCCTCACGTTCACCGACAACGGCGACGGGACGGCGTCGATCGCGGGTACGGCGGTCGCCGGACCGACGTCCTCGCCGGTGACGCTGACGGCGGTCAACGTGGTCTCGGACGACTCTCTCACCACCGTCGTCCAGGTCGTCGACCACGCCGATGCCCCCGCGAACAGCAGATCGCTGGTCGCACCGGTCTCCATGGTGCCGGCCACCGGGCCTCGTCGCGCCCCCTGAATCGAGGCTCCGGATCTCCGGGGCCGGCAGACCGCCTGGTCCGCGTCTCAATGGCGAGGCGCGGATCAGGGCTCGGCGTAGGCTCCCGCTCATGGCTAGATCTGTGGCAACCAACACCTCCGTCGAGCTGGACGAGCTGCTCGAGTTCGTCCGCCCCCGCCACCACTTCCTGCTGGGCACGACCCGCCGCGACGGCCGACCTCAGCTGTCTCCCGTCTCCGGAGGCGTCGATCCGCAGGGCCGCCTGGTGGTGTCCAGCTATCCCGGGCGGGCCAAGGCAGTGAACGCCGAGCGGGACCAGCGGGTGTCGGTCTGCGTGCTGTCGGACGACTGGAACGGCCCGTGGGTGCAGGTCGACGGCGACGCCGAGGTGCTGCACATGCCCGAGGCCGAGGACGCCCTGGTCGAGTACTTCCGCTGCATCGCCGGCGAGCACTCCGACTGGGACGAGTACCGCGCCGCCATGCGGCTGCAGAACAAGTCGCTGATCCGGATCACCCCGACCCGGTGGAGCCCGATCGCCACCGGCGGGTTCCCGGCCGACGTCGCCGCCCGACTGGACGCCTGAGCTCGAGAAACTGAGCCCGCCTAGCTCGCCTGCGACACGGTCGACATGTTGAAGTCCGGCACCCGGACGGGCGGCATCGCGGTCCGGTTGAAGAAGTCGTTCCACTCGCGGCAGAGCACCTTCTGGGTGCGACCGACCTCGCTGATCCGACCGAGCAGCTCCAGGGGTGACTCGTTGAAGCGGAAGTTGTTGACCGCCCCGCTGACCTGGCCGTTCTCGATCAGGTAGACGCCGTCCCGGGTCAGTCCGGTGAGCAGCAGCCGTTCGGGGTCCACCTCCCGGATGTACCACAAGCAGGTCAGCAGCAGGCCGCGCTCGGTGCGCGCGATCATCTCCTCCAGTGTCGCGCTCCCGCCTCCGTCGAGGATCAGGTTGTCCGCCGGCGGGGTGGCGGGCCGGTCGGTCTTCGCGCCCCAGGCGCGGTTGCGGACCAGCTCGTTCCAGATCCCGTCGCGCATCCAGTCCACGGGTCCGATCGGCAGCCCCGCGTCGACGGCGAAGGACGTCCCGTCGCCGGCCGACGCGTAGTCCACGAACGGCAGGCACTCGAGTCCGGGTCGGTTCGGGTCGGAGAACAACCGCAGCGGCAGCTCGGACAGCCGGGTGCCGATCTTGGTGCCCCCGCCGGGAGTGGCGTACACGTTCTGGCCTTCTTCGGCGTCCCGGGCACTGGCGGTCCAGTACGCGTAGATCATCAGGTCGGCCACCGGTCCGGGCGGCAGGATCGTCTCGTAGCGGCCGGGCGGCAGGTCGATCCGACGGTCGGCCCAGCCCAGCCGGGTCGCCAGCTCGGCGGCGAGGGCGGTCACGTCGACGTCGCTGAAGTCACGGCTGGCCGCACCGACCCAGGCGGATCGGGCACCGTCGTTCGACTTGCCGTTCAGCTCCAGCCGGCCGGTCGGCTGCACACCCCGCAGTCTCAGGCCGGTCGAGCTGCCCAGGTAGGTCGTGGTGACGATGTGCTCCGCGAAGCCGTAGAGCCGCTGATCACGGCCGGCCGCTTCGGCGAACGACCGGCCGAGGCCGAGGGCGACCTCGCTCAACACCTCGATCGTGGTGCCCGCCGGGTCGAGACCGAAGTCCGCCTCGGGGCCCCAGGGCTCCACCAGCGGGGCCGCGTCGGGCGAGGGTGGGGCGGACAGTGCCGCCGCCTCGGCCGCCTCCACCAACGCAGGGACCTGGCCCGCGTCGGTGACCTGCCGGCTGACGGTGCCGATGCTGGTGCCACCCTCGACCTCGGCGGTCGCGACCACTGTCAGCTCGGTGCTGGTCATCTCCCCGTTGGTGGTCAGCGCGCTCCCGGCCCAGCGGAGGTTGGCCTCGGCCCGCTCGGTCACGTACGCGATGGTCGGCCGGTTCGCGGCGGCCAGGGCCCGCTCCACCAGCTCGGCTGCGCGGCTGCCCCCTCCGTCTGTCACTGCTGACCCCCCTCGGTCTGGGTGTTGAGGATGTTGACGCCGCGGAACAGCGCGGACGGGCAGCCGTGGGAGACGGGGGCGACCTGCCCCGGTTGCCCCTTGCCGCAGTTCAGGGCGCCACCCAGGTGGTAGGTCTGCGGTCCACCCACCGCCTCCATCGATCCCCAGAAGTCGGTGGTGGTCGCCTGGTAGGCGACGTCCTTCAGCTGACCGGCCAGCTGCCCGTTCTCGATCCGGAAGAACCGCTGCCCGGTGAACTGGAAGTTGTAACGCTGCATGTCGATCGACCAGGACTTGTCGCCCACCACGTAGATGCCCTGCTCGACGCGGCCGATCAGGTCGGCCGTGGAGGGCCCGGCGGGATCCGGCTGCAGGGAGACGTTCGGCATCCGCTGCATCGGGATGTGGCCCGCGGAGTCGGCGTACGCGCAGCCGTTGGAGCGCTCGAGTCCCCGCAGCGCCGCCATCTGCCGGTCCAGCTGGTAGCCGACCAGCACGCCGTCGCGGATGATGTCGAACCGCTGCGCGGCCACGCCCTCGTCGTCGAAGCCGATGGAGGCGAGTCCGTGCTCGACCACCCGGTCGCCGGTCACGTTCATCACCGGGCTGCCGTACTGCAGCGTGCCGAGCTGGTCGACGGTGGCGAAGGACGTGCCCGCGTACGCCGCCTCGTAACCCAGTGCCCGGTCCAGCTCGGTCGCGTGGCCGATCGACTCGTGGATGGTCAGCCACAGGTTGGTGGGGTCGACCACCAGGTCGTAGCGGCCGGCTTCGACCGACGGCGCCGCCACGTGCTCGGCCAGCAGCGACGGCAGCTGGGCGATCTCGGCGTCGAAGTCCCACCCGGTGCCGGTCAGGTACTCCCACCCGCGGCCCGCCGGAGGCGCGATGGTGGACATGGTCGCGAAACCCGCGTCGGACACGCTGACCGCGGTCACACTCGGCAGCAGCCGGACCCGTTGCTGCTGGGTCCTGGTGCCCGACAGGTTGGCGAAGAACGTGTTCTCCTGCACCAGGGTGAGACTCGCGCTGGTGTGGCTGACCCCCGGGGCGTCCAGCAGCCGGCCGCTCAGCTCGAGCATCCGGGCGCTGCGGTCGGCGTCGGGCACCTGGAACGGGTTCAGGTCGTACGCCGAGACCCATTCCGCGTCGGCGTACACCGGTTCGTCGGCGAGGTCGACCCGGTCGGGGGTCAGCGGCCGCGACACCTTCGCGGTGGCCACGGCTCGATCGACCAGGGTGGCGGCCGACTCCGCCGTCAGCGTGATGCCGGCGGCGAAGCCCCACACCCCGTCGTGCACCACCCGGACCGACAGACCCAGCGTCTGGTCGTCACTGCTGGACTTCAGGTCGCGGTCGCGGAAGCTGCGGTGCGACAACAGGGCCCGGACGACCCGGACGTCGGCATGGCTGCAGCCGAGGTCGCCGGCCCGGGACAGCGCGGCGTCCGCCAGCGCCCGCAGCGGCAGCGCCGCGAAGGTCTCGTCGATCCTGCTCACCCAGCCGACCCTAGCGGGCCGCCCCGACAACACGATGAGGCACGACAACACCATTAGGGTTGACAGCATGAGGTCGACCGCATGAGTCTCGCCGTCCGCGTCATCCCCTGTCTGGACGTGCACGACGGGCGGGTGGTCAAGGGCGTCAACTTCGTCGATCTGCGCGACGCCGGGGACCCGGTGGCGCTGGGCGCGGTGTACGACGCCGAGGGTGCCGACGAGCTCACCTTCCTCGACATCTCCGCCTCGGTGGAGGGGCGCGAGACCACGCTGGAGGTGGTCCGGCGGACCGCTGAGACCGTGTTCATCCCGTTGACCGTCGGCGGCGGCGTGGGGAGCGTCTCCGACGTCGACCAGCTGCTGCGAGCCGGGGCGGACAAGGTGGCCATCAACACCGGCGCGATCCTCCGTCCCAACGTGATCGCCGAGATCACCCACCGGTTCGGCAACCAGGTGCTGGTGCTGTCGGTCGACGCCCGCCGCTGCACCGAGCAGCCATCGGGTTTCGAGGTGACCACCCACGGGGGCCGCAAGAGCGCCGGTCTCGACGCGATCGAGTGGGCTCGCCGGGGTGTCGATCTCGGCGTCGGGGAGATCCTGCTGAACTCGATGGACGCCGACGGCACCACTGCCGGGTTCGACCTGGAGCTGATCGCCGCCGTCCGCGCGGTGGTGGACGTCCCGCTGATCGCCTCCGGCGGCGCGGGCCGGGCCGAGGACTTCCCGCCCGCGGTGGCGGCCGGGGCCGACGCCGTGCTCGCGGCGAGCGTCTTCCACTTCGGTACGCTCCGCATCGCCGACGTCAAGCAGGCGCTGGTCGACGCCGGCCATCCCGTACGGCTGCCGGTGGGCGCATCAGGACAGGAGCAGTAGTCGTGGGTGACATCGTGGCCTGGCTGCCGTACGCGTCGCCGGAGGAGGCGGCCGACCGGCTCGGCGGGATCCCCGACGGTGTCCGGGTCGACTGCTACCGCTCCGACGGCGACGACTTCCCCGGATCGATCGGCGAGGCGCAGTTCTACGTGCTGCCGTACATGAAGGGGGCGGAGACGCTCTCCCGGGCGGGTGAGATGACGCAGCTGCGGGTGATCCAGACCCTCACCGCCGGTTACGAGAACTTCCTGCCGTACGTCCCCGACGGCGTCACCCTCTGCAACGCCGCAGGCGTGCACGACGCCAGCACGGCCGAGCTCGCGCTGGCCCTGACCCTGGCCAGCGGCCGGCACCTGGACACCTTCGCCCGGCAGCAGACCGCCGGGAGCTGGGCGCCCGTGTTCGGCAGTGCCCTGGCCGACAAGCGGGTGCTGATCATCGGCTACGGCCGGATCGGCGAAGCCATCGAGCGCCGGCTGGCCGGCTTCGAGGTCGCCTCGATCACCCGGGTCGCCCGCCGCGCCCGGGACGGTGAGCCACGGGTGCACGCGACCGGTGAGCTGCCCGACCTGGTGCGGGACGCCGACGTGGCCATCGTGATCGCACCGTTGACGCCGGAGACCGAGGGCCTGGTCGACGCCGAGCTGCTGGGCCGGCTGCCCGACGACGCGCTGCTGGTCAACGTGGCGCGGGGGAAGCTGGTGGACACCGACGCCCTGGTCGCCGAGACCGCGACCGGCCGGATCCGGGCCGCGCTGGACGTGACCGATCCCGAACCGCTGCCACCGGACCACCCACTGTGGCAGGTCCCGAACGTGCTCATCGCCCCCCACGTCGGCGGGGCGAGCTCCGCGTTCTGGCCGCGCGCCGACCGACTGGTGGCCGCGCAGCTCCGTCGCTTCGTCGCCGGCGAGCCGTTGGACAACCAGATCGGTGGAGCGTGAGATGGCAGCTGTGACCACCGACCCGGACTGCCTGTTCTGCAAGATCGTCGCCGGCGAGATCCCGTCGCGGCAGGTCTACGTCGACGACACGGCGGTCGCGTTCCTCGACGTGTCTCCCTGGCAGCGGGGACACACCCTGGTGGTACCGCGTGAGCACGTCGCCGACCTGCTGACCGACCCGCCGCAGCTGGCCGCCATCGGCCCCGCCGTCGACGCCACGGCGCGGCTGCTGGTCGACAAGCTGAAGGCCGACGGCCTGAACCTGTTGTCGTCGGCCAAGTCCGTCGCCGGCCAGGAGGTCTTCCACCTGCACGTCCACCTGGTGCCGCGCTACGCCGACCGTCCGGGTCTGGCCCAGCTCATCGGTCCGGATCGCGGCGACGACAGCGACCTCGACACCGTCCTCGCCGAGATCTCGGCGTGAGCCTTCCCGCCGCGTCCGCCACCGGTCTGCGCCTCGTGGACCCAGGGCCGCGGCAACCGGTGCTGCGCTGGGTCGTCGAGCTCCTGCCGGCCTACCTGGTGGCGCTGGCGATCCTGCCCTGGGTGATCGCCCACGGTGTCGCCTGGCCGTGGCAGCCGTCCACCATCGACCTGCAGGTCTACGTCTACGCGGTCCAGGACATGCTGGCCGGCAAGGACATCTACGCGACCACGACCCCTTTCTGGAACCTCTACTTCATCTACCCGCCGATCGCCGCCGTGTTGATGGTCCCGCTGGCCGTCGGCCCGTACTGGTTCTGGCAGCTGGTCTGGACGTTCCTGCTGATCTGGGCGCAGCAGTCGGTGATGAAGCGCTGCGGGTGCCGCGGGGCTGGGTCCTCGGACTGGCGGGTGTGGTGGTCGTGCTGGCGATGGAACCGATCCGCACCACGCTCGGGTACGGCCAGGTGAACACCATCCTGATGGCGCTGGTGGTGGCCGACCTGCTGCCCGATCG
>CAVOJH010000014.1:0-450911 GCA_963696135.1 uncultured Actinomycetota bacterium | reverse complement strand
CCGGCCGCTTGGCCCTCGATGCGTGCCACCCAGAAGGCTGAACCCGGGGGGGTGAAGCTGGTGGCGTCGTACGGGTCGGGCGCGACGAAGTGGTAGCGACGCTGGATCTCGCCCCACAGTGCCGCACTCCAGGCGACGGCTTCGGCGCCGGTCGGATCGATGGACTCGATGGCGATGTCCGGCATCGTCCCATTCTCGTTCGTCAACCCAGTTGACGATCTAGACCTTGTGATCCATGATGGTCAACACAGTTGACCACCCCGAGGAGAGAGCCATGTCCGTCGTCCACGCCCCCACCGCACCCACCCACGCCCTCGGTGGCACCACCTTCACGTCCCTGGCCACCCCGAGCCGCGGCGGCACCGACGACACGTCGCTCTGGCGCGTGAGCATCGCTCCCGGTACGCCGCCGACTCCCGCACTCCCTCACCCGGGAAGAGATCTTCGTGGTGCTCAGCGGCAGCGCCGACGTGATCATCGACGCCACTCGGGCGACGGCCCAGGCCGGCGACGCCATCGTCGTGCCGCCGGGAGTGCCGCTTCCGGCTCGGCAACGCGCCGACCAGCCGCTCGAGCTGTTGTGCTGCCTACCGGTCGGCGGACAGGCCCGCCTCGACGACGGCACGCAGTTCACACCGCCGTGGGCCCAGTGAGCCAGGCCGCCGACGAGGCGCAGCCGCCGCTCGCGCGACTGTTCGCGATCGCGTACCGGCAGCTGATCACCGACCTGCACGCCGAGCTCGCCCGTCGCGGCTGGACCGACGTGCGGCCGGCGTACGGGTTCGCGCTGCTCGCGCTGCGGGAAGGTCCCCTGTCCAGCGGTGAGCTCGGAGTCCTGATGGGGATGACCAAGCAGGCCTCCAGCAAGCTCGTCGAGGCCCTGGTGGATGCCGGCTACGCCCGACGCGGTGAGTCGATCGGTGACGCCCGGGTCCGCCCGATCGAGCTGACCGATCGTGGACGGGATCTTCAGAAAACCGCAGAAAGGATCTACACCGAGCTGGAGAACCGCTGGGCTGACGTCATCGGCCAAGATCGCCTCGCCGCGCTGCGCGCCGACCTGATCAGTGTCACGAGCGACGAGGACGGTGAGCTGCCGCCGGTCCGCCCGCTGTGGTGACTCGAGTTGGTGCACGGATCCGGCGAGTGCGGTCAGCTCGAGCCGAGCAGCTGCGCGGTCCGTCTCAAGGATCTCAGGGTCTCCACGTCCTCGGTCGACGGCGAACCCACAGCAACGGTCGTCCGCCGATGCTCCCCGAGCACCTCCGCTGCGGCGCGCGCCAAGCCAGCGGCACCCCAGCCGTGCAGAAGATCCCGTTCCGCGTAGGCGTCCAGCGCGGCCGCGTGTGTCCTCGCGCGCATACTGCAGCGCGGCGACGATCAGCGGCGGCGAGGTCAAGTGACCCTGACAGGTGCGGAGTGACGCGTGGACGGCGTCGCTGAGCTCCGGTCGTGGTCGAGCGATCGCATACCAGGCACCCATCACCCTGGGCCGCCAAGCATCCAGCAGCAGTCGACGAACCTCGTCGACCGACAACTCGCCCGCTCGGATACGAATCTCCCGCAGCACGACCTCGTCGGCCTCGGCGGCGTTGAACGCCATCAGCTGCAGGTAGTACGGGATGACGTAGCGGTCGTCGAACCCGACTGGCTCCCCAGGGTCTGGCACGGTGTCCAGTGTGGCTGATCACGAGAGCCCGCGTGCCCACGAACCCATTGGTTCCCGCTCCGCCGCGATGCACAGTTGGACTAAGTAACAACCTCCTACGACGGAAGGAACGTCCATGAGCACAGGTGTGACCGTGCTGATCATCGCGATCGTCGTGATCGCCATCGTCGTCATCATCGCCCTCGTCAGCAGGTCGAAGAAGCAGCAGAAGCCGCACATGGGTCTGCCCGATCTCGGCGCCCTCTCCACCGACGGGTTGGACAAGCAGCACGCGTCCGCCCCACACGCCCCGTCGCCCACGAACCATGCGCCCACCAGCCAGCCGCCGAGCAACTCGTCGGCGACCGACACCGCCCCGCCCGAGCGCCGCGCCTGAGCCGCTCTCAGACACCGGCTGCCTGAAGCTCGGCTGCCCGAAGCTCGGCTGCCCGATCGGGCAGACAGCCCGGTTCCGCCTTGTGCAGAACCCCTGCTGGCGTGACCATGTCCGACGTGACCAGCCGCGACCGGGCGAGGATCCGGCGCTCGCCCACCCCCGGGTCGGCGGCGTCGGAGCCGACGGCGGCCGGGGAGCCGCCGCCCCTGCTTCGTCTGCAACGGCTGGCCGGCAACGCCGCCGTCGCGGCCGCGGTACGCGACCGTATCGTGGCCGTCGACGTCCAACGCCGTACCGAGCCCGGCGACGGGCAGACCACCGGCGGGGTGCTGCCTGGCCAGGGCGGGCCGACGCCCACCGGAACAGCGAGGCGTGCCGGACCCGTGCCGGGGGTGGCCGAGCACCTGATGTCCGACGCCGAGCTCGCCGCGATGCCGAGCGTGGGTGACACACCGGCGCTGAAGGCGGAGTACCAGCAGATCAAGGACGCCTGGAAAGCCCGGGTCGCGACCGCCGAGGCGGCCGAGAAGGCGGGCCAGACCGTCGATCAGGCCACCAAGCAGCTCACCCCAGTCGAGAAGAAGCGACTCGCCGAGATCGACAAGCTGATGGTGCTGCGCAAGCGGGGCGACGAGGAGGAGACCCTCAAGGCCAACGGCATCACCACCGGGACCGCCGCCTGGTTCGCCGAGGTCACCAGCACCACGTTCCTCAACCACTCGATCATCTGTCACCGGCTCCTGGCCGAGCGGCTGGCAGCTGGCCGAGAAGGCGCTGGAGAACGAGACGCCACCCGCGGCCGGCTGGTTCGGGGGCGCCCACTCGCTCCGCAAGGTCGGCGAGAGCCTGCACTCCTTCGGTCTGGCCATCGACATCGACGGCGGTCGCAACCCGTACCTGGTGAACCCGTCGGCGACGAACGCGAGGTTCGTGGAGAATCCGGCGCGCAGCAAGGCGATCTCGGATGTGATCGGTCGGGCTCAGCTGCTCGTCGAGGGCACGACGCCGGCGGAGGCCGACTTCCACACCCGGCCGACCAACGCCGACAAGGACGCTCGAGCAATGGCCAGCTACGACAAGCTGCAGACCGCCTCGAACGCGCTGGCGACCTACTTCACGCTCGACACCGCGGCGGGTCGGGCGAATCTGGACGCGAGGATCACGGCGTTGGCGGGCAAGGACAGCCGGACGGCGGCTGCCTGGGTCCAGCAGATCAAGGCCGACCGTCGGACCTTGGACGCACAAGAGTCCGCCAAGAGCTGGAACCAGCCCACCACCGGCTTCCTGCACCTGGACCGTCGGCTGGTCTCCGCGTTGACCAGCTCCGCCGGTGGCGGGCTGACCTGGCTCGGTGACGACACCGTCGGCTCGGGCCGCGACATCATGCACTTCGACCTGCGTGGACTCGGCCCGATCCGGCGGATCGTCAAGACGATCGAGGGCCAGACGATCTCCCTGGGCAACGGCTGACGATCATCGCCGGCCCGCCCCCGCCTTCACGGCCGCGGCACCGATAGCCCGAACCCGGGCCGGTCGGCGAGCGTCAGCCGGCCGTCGGCGAAGACGTGCGCCGAGGTGTCCACACCGTCGGTGCTGCCCGGCACCCCCTCGACGATCTCGACGTTGCCGAGCCCGGCCGCCAGGTGCGCGGCGTAGATCGTCTTCAGCGGCCGCCCCCAGGCGTGGGGTGAGGCCGCGACGCCGAGCTCGACCAGGGTCGGCATGATCCGGCGCCACGGAGTGAGTCCGAACGACATGACGTCCATCAGCAGCACGTCCAGGTGGTGCCGACCGGCGATCGGCAGCAGCATCTCGAGGTCGGGATCGGACTCGCCGTCCGCGATCTTGGTCGCGGGACTGACCTCGTCGAGATGGCCGCGCAAGGCTGCGAGGTCGTCGGCGTCGTCGAGGAACGGCTCCTCCAGCCAGTAGAGACCGACGTCGGCGACGGCGTCCAGGTAGCCGCAGATGCCCTCGACGTCGTAGCCGTCGTTGGCGTCCACCAGGATGGTGGCCGTCGGGAACGCGGCGCGGACTGCGCGGGTGACCTCGATGTCACGCCGGTCACCCTCCGCCCGACCCAGCCACCGGTGTCCCCGGCCGATCTTGAGCTTGAAGCCGCGGTAGCCCAGGGCCTCATCGGCGCGACACTCCCCCAGCAGGACCTCGATCCCCCGCGGGTCCGAGGCCGGATCGAGATCGTCGAAGTAGATCGCCCCGTCGTACACCTCGACAGTGGTCTCGCCCCTGCCCCCGAGGATCGCGTGGACCGGCAGATCGAGCACCTGACCGAGCAGGTCGTGCAAGGGGACGTCCAGGAAGCCGTACGCGTCGTCCCGCACCCCTGAGTCAGGGTCGATCAGCTCCGACAGCGGCCGACCGATGACCGTCTCGGTCCACTCCCCCGCGACAACGCGCTCGACCAGGCCCCAGCCGACGTGGACCGAGTCCGTGCGGAGGATCGCGACCGTCGACGTACCCCCGGCGCCGTGGCTGCCCAACCGAGCGTTGCGACCGACGGTTCGTGGATAGCGAGTCGGCAGTTCGACCAGGTCGATCGCTGTGATGGCGGGATCCGCCCGGGTCACGCATCTCCTGGCGGCGACTCGTACGACCGCAAGATCATCCGGGCCACCTCGGCCCCGACCTGGCGCAGCTCCTCCGGTTCGACGACCCTGGCCGACGGTCCACCGGCGACCAGCATCAATCCCACCCGGAGCCGGTACGGCCGCAGCAGACGCACTTTCAGGCGGGTCAGCTCCGCTCGTTCCTCGACCAGCTCGACCCGTTCCGCGTACTTGTCCACCGCCCAGCGCGCGCTGGGCGGCACATCCATGATCACGACCAGCTCGGTGCGGTGCTTGGTGATCATGGCAGTCAGGTGGTCCGGCACCTCGAAGGTCTCCGACAGCACCGACATGGAACGGATGTTGGCCAGCAGGTAGGTCCGCAACGCACTACGGGCGTCGCCGGGACTCGCGTCCAGCTCCCAGCCACGACGGGTCCTGATCAACAGGTGGGGATCGATCGTCAGCTCTTCGATCACCGGAGACCAGGCGCGGGCGTACGTGATCGTGATCCGGTGGTGGTCCTGAATTGCCGCCCGCAGCTCGTCGAGGTGCGTCCACGGCTCGGGTTCGATGATCCGGAAGCCGGGCAGCACACCATCTGCCAGCTTGCCGACCGCCGACGCCAGCACCCGGTCCTCCGGTTGCAGTGCCAGCGCATCGCTCGCCACCCGATAGAGCCGGGCCAGGTCCTCCAGCTTCACGTGGGCCACCCCGAGCTCCTCGCCGAAAGCGGACCCTCTGAGTCTCACCTGCGTCGCCGTTGACGGGTCCCCGTCGTCCTCGGGATCGTCGCCCAGGAACTCGAGCACGTCGGGCCGCGCCACCAGGTTCGGCAGGTAGTGCGCCAGATCGGTCAGGTGATAGACCCGCAACGTCTCCCGGATGTCGGCCTCGCTCCGGCCGACCTCGTGCGCCAGGTCGGAGAACCGCATGCCGTCGGGGTGGTAGTGCAGGATCTGCAGCAGCTGGGGCAGCAGCGCCACCCGGTCACCGTAGATCGCCATCGACCCCCCTCACGACCCGGTCCCGGCGGCCACGGCGCGCAGGTTCGTCACGATCTCCTCGACCAGCGACGCCGGCTCGAGCACCCGCGCCCGTAGGCCCAGGGCATAGAGCCGAGTATGGAAGGTCGCCTGGTTCGTCACGATCAGGTCGACCAGTGTCTCGTCCGGATCCCGCTCATCGCCTCCCGTCGGCACGATCGCCGACCTCGGCAGCAGGGCCAGCACGTCCTCGACGAAGGGGGTCGGCACGGCCAGCCGGACCCGCATCGGCGGGTCGAGATGCCATCGCATCGGGTCGAGCCGTTCGGCCGGCAGCTCCGGCACGGGACTCGCGGTGCCGGGCTGGTCGACCCAGAGGTCGTGGATCCACGCGGTCACGAACTCCTTCGGCGGATCCGCTTCGTCCTCCCGGGCCAGCAGCACCCAGCCAGACCCGGTCGCGTAGAGGGCGTCGGGGTGCACGACGCGGCGGCGTCCGTCGTAGCCGAACGACGTCAGGCTGCGGTCGCGTACGGCGTGGTGCAGCCGACCCATGAAGGGCGGTGGCTTCGCGTGGTCCATGCTGGCCGCGGTCCAGACCTCGCGCAGCGCTGCCAGCTCGCCCGGGGTCAACAGCAGGGCGAGCGTGTTGTCCTGAGCGTGCAGGACATACCGGCCGTCCTCGCCCTCGCCGGCCACGTTGCGGATGTCCCAGCCGCCCTGCCTCAGGATCGCCAGGTCCCGACGCAGCTGAGCCCGGGTGGCGTCGGTGTCCTCGGTGAGGTCGGCCATCCGCAGCAGGCGATCGATCGGCACTCCGCGACGATCACCGTCGGCCAGGCAGATCAGGATCCTGATCAGCCGTTCCATCGGCTTCAGCTGATCCCGTCCAGCCGTCCTCGCCATCGATTCACCTCCCGCCGTAGCCGAGACGTGAGTTTCGCATCCTTCCACCGCTGAGGCCACCCATTCGTCCGGCAGGCGGATGGTAGGCGGGGTTCCGCCCGGGAACTGCCGTCGCCAACTGGGCGCTGCCGGGCTGACGTCACCCCGCGTCACGTTTGGTCATCGGCGCCAGCCGCCACCTGACGAACGGTGACCGCGCACTCACTCCGCCAGCAGACGATCCCGCTGCTCGAGGATGACCGACCGTCGACCGGAGACCAGCAGATCCGCGGTGCCCAAGCTCAGCGGCCCGTAGCCGCGCTGCGGTTCGACACCGATCGCTCGCAGCATCGGCTCGGCCCGCTGGGACACGCTGCCCTTGACCCCGAACCAGCCCAAGAGCTCCTGGACCGTCAGAGGTGAGTCGTGGTCACCGGCAGTCTCGTTGGCCCGACAGATCGCCCAGGCGACAGCGGCGGCGCCGCGCACCGGCGATGCCTTCCGCCGAAACAGCTCCGGGTACGCCACGGCAGCGCGCCTCAAGAACCGACGCATCGCCGTCCGGTGCTCGACGTCGAGGAGCTCGTCAGCACAGGCGTCGCAGGACGTCAGCACGTGCCCCACGACCGGGCGGATGTCGTCGGCGATGCCGTCCCAGGCGAACGGCTCGTCAGGCAGCGGTTCGGCGTCGACCCCCTGGAGCGCCGCCCGTCCCCCGACCTGATCGTCCAGGCTGCGCAGCATGATGTCGACCATGTTCCGATTCAGATCGAGCCCGGCCCAGCCCAGCGCGCCGGCGGCGATCTCGTCCAGATCACGATCATCGAGATCCAGGTCAGCGAGGTCGATGCCGTCCTGACCCGCCCGTGCGAGCAGGGCCTGGGCGATCAGCGCGGCGGGCCCCTGGGGTCGATCCGACCGGATCAGTCGCTGGTACTCAGGCTCGAAACGATCGACGGCTGCCACCGTCTCCGAGGTCAGTCTCCGGCGGATGCCGCGCTGGTGGTGCGCGTACCGGATGAACTGGCGGAGCAGGTGCGGCAGCTGCGCGAGGTAGGAGGAATCGGCCACGATCTTGCGCGGCACCCAGTCGAGCAGAAGGATCTCCACACTCACTTCGCTCCAGCGCAGCGGATCGCCCGGACCGTAGTCGGTGCCGAACCACAGCACGCTCTCCAGCAGCCCCCGGCGATCGCGGTCGTCCAGACCCTCGCCGAACCGGGAGGCGAAGAAGTCGTCGGCCAGGGCGGCGATCGTCGCCTCGGGCCAGTCCGGACGCTCGGGGACGCAGCCGCCGGCCGGCAGCAGCCGCAGCATCCACTCGACCAGCGGTCGGCACATCGGCCAGGTGTCGGATTCCAGCGGCGGGTACGTCATTGCGCCGCGCTCGATGGCCTCCTCAGCCACTGCGCGGACCAACGCCGGGTCGGCGAGCGTCATGGTCTGGTCGGGATCGCTCGCTCGGGCCGCCATCGTCTCGGCCACGGCCGCGAGCGGCTCGACCATCACGAACGCGTCCTTGACCACCGTTCCGAGGTTGTGATCGACGTAGACCAAGGCTGTGAGGCCTCGTCCGGACGGCATCGTGACGGCGATCAGGTAGCTGTCGCCGTCGCCCAGCACGTGCGAAGCCACCCACGCGTCGGGCTCGGCTCGCGCGTCCACGAGCTCGGTCAGCCAAGCCGGCATCGGCTGCGACCGGCGGGACAGCTCACGTCCGATCCTGGCGGCCAGCAGCTCGTCGGGGACCAGCGTCCGGATGGCGGTGAGGGCGGCCGTGGTCTCGGCGTACGAGTGGTCGATGAAGGAGTCGACCAGCTCGGTGAGGTTCGGGCGTTCCCCGGCCGGCTCCGCGAACGGGTCGTCCCGATGATGGACCATCACCTCCACCAGGCTGCTGGCGATGGCGAGCAGCTCCATCGGGTCGTCGGACCGCAGAGCGGCCCGCAGACTCGTCAGCAGCTCAGGGTCCCCCACCTCCTCAGAAGGCGATGGGGGCGGCACCGACCGGAGCGGGCGTCGCTGGGGCGGCTGGCCCTTTCCTCGACCGCGTCTGTCTTTTCTGTTCGCCACCGGCCCGAGCCTACGATCCGTCGACGACCGGAGCCAAGTGGCGCGGGCCCCGAGCGCAGGGCCCTCGCGCGGGTGGCTCGTCGACAGCCAGCACGTCCTGCTGTTCTCCGAGCCCTTGACCCGGCACTCACCGGCCGTAGCGACCTGCTGGCTGCCGCTAACATGACGCCGTCATCTGAGACACCTCTCGAGGAGCTGATCTGTGCTGTCGGCACTAGGACAGGTGTTACCCATCGCTGTCGCCGTCGCCTTCAGCTCGGTCCCGATCACGGCCACGATCTTGATCCTGCTGTCGCCGAAACGGAACATCTCCGGCGCCGCCTTCCTGATCGGCTGGGTCGCCGGTCTGACCATCGTGGTGTCCGTGGCCGCCTACGGCGCTCAGGCCCTCCCGATCGCCACCGTGCGGACCCAGCAGACGGCTTTCGGGATCGCCGGAATCGTCATCGGTGCCGCCCTGGTGGTCTTCGGTGTCGTCTCGGGTGTCCGCGCCGCGCGCCATCCCGCAGCCCCCGCGCAGGGCGCCAAGTGGCTGAGCGCGGTCAGGTCGTTCGGACCCTGGCCGTCCTTCGGACTGGCCGTCATCCTGAACTTCCGGCCCAAGGGACTGCTGCTGGGGGTGGCGGCCGGACTGGCCATCGGGGGAAGCAAGGGGTTGTCGGCCAGCGACGCGGTGATCGACATCGCCTTCTACGTGGTCATCTCGGCCAGCACCGTGGCGATCCCGATCATCTCCACGATCGCCATGCCCGAGCTGATGCAGCCACGACTGGTCCGCGCCCAGGAGTGGCTGGAGCTGCACGGACGCGTGGTCACCGCCCTCCTGATGTGCTTGATCGGTGTGGTGATCCTCGGGGCCGGCCTCGGCCAGCTGTAACCCGCCGGACCCGGTTCGGAGAAGATCCGCTGACGAGGGCTTGACCTGGAGTCCACTCCAGGTTGCACAGTGGAGGGCATGTCCGACCCGCACCCCACCACAAGCCCCGCGATCGGTCTCGCCATCGGCGAGGTGTCCCAGCAGACCGGCATCCCGATCGAGACGCTCCGGTTCTACGACCGCAGCGGGCTGCTGGGCGACCTGCCCCGCACCGCCGGCGGCCACCGCGTCTTCGACGAGCTCTCCCTCGGACTCCTCGATGTCGTCATCCGACTGCGTCGCACCGGGATGCCGGTCGAGGACGTCCGTGCCTTCGTCGAACGTGCCCGCGCCGACCGCGACCGCTCCGGCCGGATCGCGCTGCTGCGCCGGCATCGGGAGCGGGTCTCGGCGCAGCTCGGCCAGCTGCAGTCCGATCTCGCGGTGATCGACTGGAAGATCGACGCCTACACCGCGAACGAGGCGGGCCGATCCGCCCCACCGCCACCGCCCGGCTGGCCCAGTACAGGCCCGAACCTGAGCTCTCCGGAGCGCTTCGACGCGGCTGCCGACTCCCAGACCTCCTCCTCGGAAGGACACGCCTTGTGACTGCTCTTGCTTTCTCCCCCACCCACCCCCTCGGGCTGCACGGCCCGAACGTCTCAGCCCTCGGCGTCGGCACCTGGGCCCTCGGCGGACCGTGGACCTTCGACGGCCGTGACGCCGGGTGGGGCGAGGTCGACGACGACGTCAGCGTCGCCGCGCTGCACGCGGTGATCGACCACGGCGTACGGCTGATCGACACCGCGAGCGCGTACGGCACCGGGCACTCCGAACGGGTCATCGGCCGCGCGCTGGCCGAGCTGCCGAGCTCGATCCGGGACGAGATCGTGGTGGCCACCAAGTTCGGGCTGGTCGTGGACGAGCAGTCGCGGTCGGGTGGCGGCGAGGACGTGTCCCCCGAGGCCGTCCGTCGCCAGTGCGCCGACAGCCTGCGGCGGCTCGGGCGGGACCGCCTCGACGTCCTGCAGCTGCACGGTGGTGCCGAGGGTGCCGCGGGGGCCGAGGACGTGGTGGCGACGCTCGAGGAGCTCGTCGGCGAAGGCAAGATCCGCTGGTTCGGCACCGCCCAGGACTCCCCGGAGGTGATCGAGGTGTTCGCCCGCTCGCCGCACTGCCTGACCGTGCAGACGCAGGCGAACGTGTTCGGCTGGTCGACCGACGTGCTGGCCCTCGCGCGCGACCACGGACTGTCCGTGTTGGCCCGCTCGCCGTTGGCCATGGGACTGCTCGCCGGCCGCTACACCGCCGAGCGTCGGCCGGCGCCCGGCGACGTACGGCTCGACACCCCGTGGTGGAACTACTTCGACGACGACGCCATGGGCGACTGGCTGAGCCGACTCGCCTCCGTCCGGGAGCTGTTGACCGTCGGCGGGCGGACGCTGGTGCAGGGAGCGCTGGGCTACCTGTGGACCGTCGATCCCGCGATCATCCCGCTGCCCGGGGTACGGACCGTCGAGCAGGCCGAGGAGAACGCCGCCGCGCTGGCCTTCGGACCGCTGCCCGCCGACGCCGCGTCGGAGATCACCGTCTTGTTGGCCGACTCTCCCGAGCGCGCCTGAGGCTGCGGCCACCGAAGAGCAGCTGGGCGGCCCGACCGGACTGAGCCGACACGGGCTCACCTACCCTGAGCCCATGCCGGAACCGACCGACCGCGACCGCTGATGTCTGCCGCCGCGTTGGTCTCGGTGCTGGTCACCCTGCTCAGCGCCGCCGTGTCCCTCGGGGTGCTGGTGGTCGCGATCCGGCGTACCCGACGGGAACCGCGTCGCCTGTCCAACGGGTTCTGGCTGCTGGCCGGAACGCTGCTCGCGCTGGAGCTCGCGGCCGGCCTCGGGGTGCCCGGAGCGGGTCTGCTGCAGGGACTGCTGGCGCTGCTGATCGTCGGCGCCCCGGTGCTGATCGACGTGGTGGCGGTCTTCTTGATCATCAACGGGGTGATCATGCTCCGGCGCGAGAGCAGGAGCCCGGCCAACGCGCTGTCCCTGCTCGCCGGACTGGCCCTGCTGGCCCTCTCGGTGTCGCCGTTCGTGCTGCTGCTGGGCGCGCCGCTGTGGCTGATCGCCGCGCTGTTGGTCGTCGGGCTGGCGGCGGCGTACGCCGGGTTCGTCTTCGTCGGTTTCCTCCTCTACTCCTGGCTGTATCCGCGGCTGGTCCGCGGCCGACCCGCGCGCTGGGTGGTCGTGCTGGGCAGCGGCTTGATCGACGGTGATCGAGTGCCACCGTTGCTCGCCGGACGCATCGCCGCCGGACAGACCGCGTACGCCGAACGCGGCGCCCAGCTGATGATCATGTCCGGCGGTCAGGGACCGGACGAGACGGTCCCGGAGGCGCAGGCGATGGCGGCCTGGGCCATCGCCCAGGGAGCAGACTCCGACCGGCTGGCCGTCGAGGACCGGTCGCGCACCACCGAGGAGAACCTGCGCTTGACCGCCGAGCTGATCACCCGGACCTCGCTCGCCGAGCCCGAGGTCCCGGTCACGACGGTGTCTCCCGTGGCCCGGATCCCTCACGGGTTGGACCGCCTGCTCGGTGGTCCGATCACCCCCGATCCGGCCGAGGGGCTGATCCTCACCAGCGACTACCACGTGCTCCGGGCCGCGATCCTCGCCCGTCGCCTCGGCATCCCCGCCCAGGCCTCCGGCGCCCGGACCGCGCGCTACTACTGGCCGAGCGCCATGCTGCGGGAGTTCGTCGCGCTGCTGGTCGGTCGGCGCCGCCTGCATCTCGTCCTGGCCGGCCTGGTGGCCCTGCCACTGCCGGTGATGCTGCTGGTCCTCGCTCAGTTCCGATAGGCGATCAGTTCCGATAGGCGATCGATCCATCGGTAGACACGGTGGGTTCGCCGCGCAAGGATCGGCGGCATCGGGGGACGGTGGGGTGCTGTCGGATGGACGCGATCTTCGTGGGTCGAGAGGCCGAGCTCGTGGATCTGGACGCCCTGGTGCGCCGCGCCGCCACTCAGACCCCGGCCGTCGCCCTGGTCGAGGCACCCGCGGGCGTGGGTAAGTCGGCGGTGCTCGACCGGTTCATCGCCCGGACGACAGATGCGCTGGTCGTCCGGGTGTCCGGCGACGAGTCCGAGGCGGCCATCGCGTTCGGCGTCTATGACCAGCTGCTGGCGCGCCTCCCCGCTGACGTCCCCTCCGGCCGTGGCCCGACCGACCGCCGGCCTACGTCCGCCGGAGTCCGTGGAGACCTGCAGGCGACCGGCGACGCCCTCCGCGATCGGCTGCACGCTGCCGGGGCTGACCAGAGCTGCGTCGTGCTCGTGGTCGACGACGTGCACTTCGCTGACCGTCCGTCGCTCACGGCGATCGGGTATGCCCTACGGCGGATGCCGGACGAGCCGATCGTCACCGTTCTGGCCTCGCGCCCCGAGGGCACGGTCGGCCTTCCCCAGGGCCTGCTGACCATGATCGACACCGGCGGTCTCCGCCTCGACCTGCACCCGTTGAGCGTCGATGAAGTTCGGGAGCTCGCCGCGCTGTACGGCCATCGTGACGTCAACGAACGTGCGGCCCGGCGGCTCCGCGAGCACACCGGGGGAAATCCGCTGCACCTGCGGGCTCTGCTCCAGGAGGGCCTGATTCCGGGCGGCGGGTGGCTGTCCGCGCCCCTGCCGGCGCCGCGGCCCTTCGCCCGTCTGGTCGCCGCCCAGCTCGAACGGCTGTCGTCGCCCGCACGCGGCCTGGCGAGAGCGGCGGCCGTGCTCGGACTGCGCTGCGACCTCTGCGCCGCCGCCGAGATGGCCGGGGTGGCGAATCCGCTCGCGGCCGCGGACGAGCTCCGTACCGCACAGATCGCCGGTGTGGAGCGAAGGTCGCGAGGGCTCGAGCTCGTGTTCGACCACAGTGTCATCCGGGCCGCCGTGCTCCAGGACTGCGGCGAGGCGGACCTGGCCGCCCTGCATCGCGCTGCCGCCGAGGTGAGCGAAGGGATCGAGGCACTGAACCACCTGGCGAAGGCGACCGTCGGTTACGACCTCGACCTGGCCGACCGGCTCGCCGAGCAGGGCCACAACGACATCGCGCGGGGTGGTTGGCGCACCGCGGCCGACGCGTTGATGGACGCGGCCCGGCTGCATCCCGATCGCTCGGAGCGCGACGCGCTGCTGGTCGATGGCGTGTACGCGCTGCTGGTGGCCGGGGATCTCGCCGTCGCCGCGGGCTACCGCGACCAGGTGGACGCCATTCCGCCCACGGCCCGGAGACTTCAAATGCAAGCGTTGATGGCCTGGATGTCCGGTGACTTCGCGGCGGCCGAGGCGCTGGCGGAGAGGGCCTGGGACCTGGCCGAGGACCTGGAACCGCTGGAACGCGACCGGCTCGCCGGACTGCTCGCCGAGATGCTTCTGATGCAGGGCAAGGGGGATGCGGCGAAGGCCTGGTGTCGTACGGCGATGAGCAGCCGGTTGCTCGACCCGAGCGCTCGAGCCTCCACGCTGGCCACCCTGGTCGGCGCGTTGTTGATGGAGGGGCAAGCAGATGAGGCCCTGACCCTGCTGCCGACCGACGGTGACCCCAACGACGCCGGCTACCGGGAGCTCGTCGGCATGCGCGGCATGACCCAGCTGCTCCGCGATGAGCCGACCCTGGCCGCAGAGCATCTCAGGGTCCGACTCCGACCCAACCTCGTCGACCATCGACACGGGGAGTCTCCGGTCGAGCTGCTGACCGCGACCGGTCCGGACGGCATCGAACCCAACAAGCTGGTCATTCTGGTGCTCCTGGCCGAAGCGGAGTTCCGACGCGGGTGCTGGGACGTCGCCTCAGCGATCGCGGAACAGGCACTCGGCCTGATCGCGGACACCGAGCAGCACTGGATGGCGCCGTGGGGGCACGCCGTGGCCGTGCTCGTCCCGGCGAGCCGGGGACGGTGGGAGGCCGCCGAGGCCCAGCTGTCCCTGGCCCAGAGCGCCGCGGCCAGCTTCGGGATCGAGTTCACCCGTGGCTATGCCGCCAACGCGGCGGTGCACCTGGCCTGGTGCCGCGGTGACGCGGAGCGGGTGCTGGCCTCGGCTCGCTGGCTGATGGAGCACGGCCAGGAGTTCCACCAGGAGCCCGGACTGCACAGCTGGCCGGTGCACTACGCGGAGGCGCTGGTGACGCTCGGCCGCCACGACGAGGCGGACGAGGCGCTCAGTCGGTGGGAGACGACCGCCCGGCAGCGGGGACGGCGGTCACGGATTGCCGCCCTGGCTCGCGTGCGGGGCGATCTGGCCGTGCACCGACGAGATCTCTCGACCGCGCGCCGGGCCTACGGGACGGCGTTCGACACCTCGGCGGAGGACGCGGACGTCCTGCAGCACGCCGTGCTGTACCTGAGCCGCGGCCGGTTCCTCCGTCGACGTGGCGAGCGACGCGGTGCCCTTGCCGACCTCCGCGAGGCCGAACGCCGGTTCGGCGCTCTCGGTGCCGACCCCTTCCTCGAGGCGGTCCGCACCGAGCTGGCCGCCTGCGGAGCGGGGCCGGAGCCCGATGCCGAGTCGCCGAACCCGCCACCCGGCTTGACGCCCCAGGAGGAGGCCGTGGCTCGCCTCGTCGCCGACGGACGCAGCAACAAGGAGATCGCCGAGGTGCTGGTGCTGAGTCCGAAGACTGTCGCGTACCACCTCAGTCACGTGTACGCGAAGATCGGCGTCCGGTCCCGGTCTCAGCTGCTGGCCCGACGACCGTTCGACCTCTGACGGTCGCTCTACCCCATGATCTCCACGTAGTCGGTCCCCACGTTGATGGAGGCCACATGGCGCTCCAACCGGTCCCAGGTCACGCCCGCTTCCGGGTGCTCCTCGAGGAAGGCGACGACCTCGGGCGGATCCTCGCCGCCGATCGGGAAGATCCGGTCCCGGACGTCGACGCTGTCGATCTCGATGAGGAGCAGGTACTTGCCGTCCCGCGTTCCGCGATCGGCCTTGAACAGCCGGAACGTGATCCCGCCGGGCCAGGTCTCGGCCACCACCGCCCGCGCCAGCCGCTCGAACTCGGCTGGATCCGCCTCTCCGAGCTCGACCTCGTGAATGCCGAGGACCTTCGCCATCGCTCCTCCTACGGTGTGGTGACCAGTGGTCTGATGTTCGCGTTGCCGTGGAACACGTTGTCGGGGTCGTACCGGCCCTTGATCTCCTGCAACCGCGGGTACTTCGACCCGTAGCTGCGGCTGAGGTGCACCTCGTCGTTGTCGGGCAGCACGTTCACGTAGGTGCCGTCGTCGAGCAGGTGCGGTTCGAGCGCGTCGAACATCTCCCGCACCCAGGCCCGTTCGGCGGTCAGCGGCTCCGGGGTCGGGGTCATCGCCACCAGAGTCACGAAGCAGCGCGGCGACCGCCCGCCGCTGAAGGCCGTCGCCTCGTCGGCGAACATCGGAGTAGGCGCCGTCCAGCGGGTAGATGAGCGCCGCCGACATCGGCGACCGCTTGCGTGGGCCGATGGTGGTCAGCACCTCGATCACGTCGTCGCTGACCTCGGCGATGTAGCCGCCCTTGTCGTAGGCGTAGAAGCCCCAGCGTTCCCCTCGTCGAGCAGCTGCTGCAGGGCCACGTACGGCATCGGCGTGACGACATCGAAGAGTGGCGGCACCGTCCGGCGGAGCCGCTCGGTGACCTCCCGGTGAGCATCGTCGTCGTCGAACCCGACCAGCATCAAACCGCTACCGGTGAGGCCCTGGAACTCCGTCGGCACGAACGGCGCCGAGGGCGCGGTGGACGCCGCCAGCTGGATCGCGTTCAGCGACAGCGGCAGCTCGCGGACCACATCGCGCATGGCGGCGAGCGCGTCCCGTCCCTGCTCGGAACGCCAGAAGAACAAGCCGAACTGCACCATCGGGGCGACGTCGATCAGATCGAACTCGAACTCGGTGACGACGCCGAAGTTGCCGCCACCCCCGCGCAGGGCCCAGAACAGGTCGGGCTCCTGGGCCGCACTGGCGTGCCGGATCCGACCGTCCGCCGTGACCACCTCGGCGCCGACGAGATGGTCGATGGTGAGGCCGCCCCGTCGGGACAGCCACCCCATGCCTCCGCCCAGCGTGAGCCCGCCGACCCCGGTGTGGCCGACGACCCCGGACGGCACCGCGAGTCCGTGCTGCTGGGTGGCCGCGTCGAGGTCGCGGAGCAGCGCACCGCCCTGCGCGCGAGCACGTCGGCCCTGAGGATCGATCCGGACGCCGTTCATCCGTCCGAGGTCGACGACCAGGCCGCCCTCGCACATCGAGTGCCCCGCGAAGCTGTGCCCTCCGCCGCGGACGGCGATCTCCAGATCATGATCGCGGCCGTGGCCGATCGCCGCGATCACGTCCTGGGCGCTCGCACATCGGATCACCGCGGCCGGTCGTCGGTCGATGTCGGCGTTCCAGGACCGTCGAGCCTCCTCGAACCCCACATCGAGCGGGGTGATCACCTCTCCGTCGATCCGGTTTCGCAGTGTCTCCGCCGCCAGCTCGTCCATCCCGACCGCTCCCTCGCCCTCATGACTCTCACGTGCGTCGAACGCAGCGCATCAGGGACGCAGTCGCACCCTGTGTCCCGCGGCCGCCGTGTCACCTGCCCTGACGTGCCCAGCGAACTTTTCGATCTCTTGACGCGGCCTAGCCGCCCATCTCCACGTAGTCGGTCGCCACGCCGAAGTCTGGAACGTAGCTGTCCAGCCGCCCCCACGCGTCGCCCACCGTCGGGTGCGCATCGAAGAAGGCGAGGACCTCGGCCGAGTCCGCGTTCTCGATCGGGAATATCCTGTCCCGGACCTCGACGCTGTCGATCTCGATGAGGATCATGTACCGGCCGTTCCGGGGCCCCCGGTCAGCCTTGAACACCCGGAAGTTGAGCCCCTCGGGTGCGGCTTCGGCCAGGACAGCCGACGCCAGCCGCTCGAACTCGGCCGGATCCTTGTCGGCGCCGAGCTCTATCTCGTGCACACCGAGAACCTTCGCCATTGCTCCTCCTCGGACGTGGTGGGCGAGACGCAGCCGGTCCCCACACCGGCTGCGTTCTCGTGCTGTCGACGCTAGTGACGGCGAGCCGGGTCGGCATCAGAACTTTGTCCAGGGTCCGGGTCGCCGACGATCTTTCGTGGACGCCGTTGTTCTTGAAGCATTATTCTAGAAGCGCTATTCTAGGAGCTCAACAGCACCCACCGGCGCCGTAGCTCACTCACGGCAGAACAGGACGACCACCATGCATCTCTCCGCCCATCTCGATCTGGATGTCCTCGCCCACGAGACCGACGACCAGCTCTCCGTCCTGGTCGAGCTGACCGCCCCCGAGCAGCCGATTGACGCCGACCGCGCCCCGAGCACCCTGGTCGTCGTGCTCGACCGCAGCGGGTCGATGGCCGGCCCCCGGCTGGAGCAGGCCAAGGCCGCGCTCACCGCGTTGATCGACCAGCTCGACCCCCACGACCGCTTCGGCCTGGTCACCTTCGACCAGCACACGGCAGTCGCGGTCCCGGCCGGCGCCCTGACGGACAAGCCGGCGGTGAAGGCGGCGATCGCGCAGGTGCACCCGGGCGGCTCGACCGACCTGTCGGGTGGGTATCTGCGGGGGCTGCAGGAGGCCCGGCGTGCCGCCGATGGGGCGGGCGCCACGGTGCTGCTGGTCAGCGACGGGCACGCGAACGCCGGACTCACCGATCCCGTCCAGCTCGGCGATCTGGCCCGGCGGGCCCAGACCGACTCGATCACCACGTCGACGCTGGGCATGGGGTTGGGCTACGACGAGCGGCTGCTGTCGGCTCTCGCGGCCGGCGGTGCCGGCAACGAGCACTTCGCCGAGACGGCCGACGAGGCCGGGAAGCTGATCGCCGGCGAGATCGACGGTCTGCTTGCCCTGGTCGCCCAGGCCGGGTCGCTGAGGGTGACGATGACGCCTCAGGTCAGGGCGGTCCGGGTGATCAACGACCTGTCGGTAGCCGCGCTGTCGGACGGGATCATGATCGAGCTCGGCGCGTTCTATGCCGGCGAGACCCGGAAGCTGATCATGACGTTCGACGTGCCGGGCATCCCCGCCCTGGGGCTCGCCGAGGTCGCCACCCTGACGTTCGGGTACGTCACGCTGCCCGCCCTGGAGCAGCAGACCGTCACCCTGCCGCTGCACGTCAACGTCGTCCCGGGTGATCAGGCGGCCGGCCGGATCCCCGATCCGGTGGTGCGGACCGAGGCCGCGTTCCAGCAGGCCCAGCAGGCCAAGCGAGTCGCCTCGACAGCTTTCTCCAGCGGGGATTCCGGCGCCGCCGGCGCGGCCCTGGACAGCGCGCGCACCATGCTGCGGACGGCGGAAGCCGCTGCCCCGGCGCCGCTGGCAGCGGAGCTGCGCGAAGAGCTCCAGCTGATCGATCGGCTCGCCGACGAGGCCGCGTACGGAGACGTGGCCCGCGCCGCGAAGCTGAGTTCCGCCGACGCCGCCTTCAAGTCCCGCACCCGCGGCCGGCGCTGACGCTCCTGATCACCACCGAGCTCGCGGGCGGCGGCAGGCTTCGCCTCACAGGCCGCGGAGATGACCCAGGAAGTGGGCGAGGAAGGCGTCGGCGTCGACCGAGGCGGCCACCCGACAGTTGGCCGGCGAAGGATCGGCGGACTCCAGCAGATCGGTGATCATCACGCCGCGGGTCTCGCCGTCCCCGGTGCCGACGGAGACGGCTGCCGGCTTGAACTCCACCAGGTCCGGCTGGGTGAGCACGGCCACCGCGAGGGGATCGTGCATGGCACAGGAGTCCGCCCCGGCGGGGTCACCCGGGTGTTGCTGTGCGAGGTGGTCGATCCAGCCGAGAGTGGCTTCGCCGGCGAACGGGGCGAACGGCGTGGTCGCTGTCTGCATCAGCCGAGCGTGGTCCCGGGTGAGGCGGACCTGCAGCGTGACGTCCAACCCGACCCACCGCTGCGGGACCCCGGACCGCAGCACGGCGGCCGCGGCCTCGGGATCGACCCAGACGTTGAACTCAGCTGACGTCCCCCGATCCGGCATCGGCCTGAAGAAGCTCCCACCCATGATCACGATCTCCTTGATCGCGGACGCGACACCCGGATCCAGCATCAGGGCCCCCGCGACGTTGGTCAGCGGCCCGATGGCGACCACGGTGATCTCACCCGGGTCGGCCAGCACGTGGCGGGCGATCTCGACGGCGGCGTAACCGGGCGCCGGTGGTGGCAGCGAGTCGGCCAGGGCCGCCACGTGGGGTGCCGGCGAGCGCTTGATGTCGGGATGGGTGAACGCGGCCGCGGCGCCCTTGACGATGGGGATCTCCGCGATCCCGAGACGACGCGCGAGCTCCGCGGTCAAGATGGTGGCGCTCTCCACATCGGTGTTGCCGTTGACCGTCGTGATCATCTCGATCGAGATGTCCGGGTCGGAGTGCGCCAGGGCGAGAGCGAAGCCGTCGTCGACGTCCGAGCCGGGGGCGCCCATGGCGAGATCGGTGTCCAAGATGATGCGCACCACGGCGGGCTCCTTCGGTTCTTCTCGTGTTGTGCAGTAGTGAACACGAGACGGCTGACGTCACGACGCGGGGCGACCGAATCGGCGCGCGGAGTTCTGTTCGGCCCCTCGGTCATGCTGCGACTGTCAGCCCCGAAGCTCCCGAAAGGATCCCTATGTCGTCCAGGATGGCGACCCCCTCGACCGAGTCACCTGCGACTCCGGTCGTCACCTCCGTCGGTGCCCCGCTCGACGAGATCGCAGCCATCGCTCGGCGTCGCGCCCTCACACTGAACAGCGACCTCGGCACCGACCTGCTGGTCCAACGGACCCTGGAGCGGTTCGACGAGACCTTCGGTACGTCGTCCTGTCCGCTGGACCTGGACGGGTGGATCAGGCGGGCCATGCGGGAGATCGCGACCGGTCCGGCCAGTCGGACGCGGCCCGTCGACCGCTCCTCCGTCGCCCTCGGCCGGATCCTCGAAGGTCTCAGCACCACGGTGCGGTCGCCGGCGCTGACCAAGCAGCGCAAGCTGCTGCTGCGCCGGGTGAGCGAGCTGATCGGCGGACCGGAGTGCCGGGTCGTGCTGGCGATGAGCAGCGCCCGCTCGCTGGACCGGGTCGGCAGCCAGCTCGGCCTCTCTCCCGTCGACGTCGCCCGACTCCAGCGGCAGGGCCTGCTCCGCCTGCAGACCCAGCTCGATCACAACCCCGAGCTGCTGCGGCAGCTGACCGAGGCCAGCCGTCAGCCCCGGAGGGCACGGACCAACCGCTGACCGCGGCTCTGCCTGACGTCAGCACGCCGCGCGTTCGGCCGCCTCGGCAACTGCAGCGAGCAGGCGCGCCGGCTCGTCGCCCCCCGTCGCCCAGTCCACCGTCCACAGGATCGGCTCCCGATCGCGGTGCACGGGTGACGTCGCCGGGGCCAGCGCCGCTGCTCGTCGCAGGACCGCGGCGAGGGTCGGGCGGTCCGTCGTCGGGTCCACGATCGCGACCACCTTGTCCAGCGGCACCACCGCGACCACCCGCTCGATCTCGTGCCGGACCCCCAGGCGACCCTCGCCGAGATCCCGGAGATCGATCAGCACAGCGTCGACGTGGGTCACCAGTCCCTCGAAGACCAGCTGCCAGGTGTCATCGGTGCACATCAGCTCGTTCACCCGGAACCGACCATCCCGATCCGGTTCGAGATCGAGCGCGGCGAGCCGGTCCGGCACGACCGCATCGTCGGCGACGA
Organism: uncultured Actinomycetota bacterium; assembly: GCA_963696135.1. Lineage (GTDB taxonomy): Bacteria > Actinomycetota > Actinomycetes > Propionibacteriales > Propionibacteriaceae > Microlunatus. The sequence goes on along the minus strand of CAVOJH010000014.1, from coordinate 429,797 downwards.
GACGCCGGGACAGCCGGCGCAGCAGGAAGTCCAGGAACTCGTCCGGTTCCAGGGTCTCGCTGGCCACGTCCGGCGCGGTGATCAGCTCCACGCTGCCGATCCAGCGCCACTGCCGGGCGAGCACGGACACCAACCGGGTGCTGCGTCCCCGGGCGCCAAAGGTCCGCAGCAGCAGCAGGCGCACGCCCCTCCCGGGCGGCGGGATCCGCAGACCGACCGCAAGCACCGCCATGAAGAGCACGTACGGCACGGCCGAGAGCAACCAGGCGGCACCACCCTGGACGCCGAGCAGCATCATCCACCACAGCGACGACACGAACCACCACTGCACGATGAGCAGGGTCTGATCGCTCGTCCACTTGCTGCGGTAGAGCCGTGCCGTCAGCCAGACGTAGCCGAGCGCGACGATCGGGAGGACCGACCCCACCACGACCGCACCCCAGGCGAACCCGTCGAACGGAGCCTCGAAGCGGAGATAGCGCGCCACCAACCGCCACGCGTTCACGGTCACACCGATCATCAGCAGGACCGGGGCGACCAGCCAGGCCGCTCCGCGCAACGACTTCGCGCTGGTGGCCGCCACGAACACGACCGGGAAGATCAGCAGCACCACGTCGAGCAGGTTCGCGGGTCGGGCCAGCGCGAGCAGTCCGGCGGCCGCTGCGAGATAGATCGGCCAGGCGATCAGCCGGGCACGCCGGCTGCTCACCGACAGGACCGACCAGGTGGGCACCAGCGGCCAGGCGAACACGAAGGCGTACGCCAGCAGCCACAGCGGTCGCCAGCCCTCATGCCCGACGATCGTGAACACCACCGCACCAGCCAGCCCGTACGCAGCAGCCGCGAGGGCGAAGATCCCCTGGGCCCGGCGGGCCTGTCCGCGGGCCCCCGCCAGCGAGGCCGGTCGGACGGTGACGGCTGCCTCCCGGACGGTGATCGACGGCCCCGGATCCGCGACCGCCGAGGACGCCGGTCCATGATCATCGACTGTCGCCGGCGAAGCGGGCGGCGAGGGCCGTCGACTCTGCATGCCTTCGGCGATGCGTCGCCGGTAGCGTCGCAGCAGCAGGTGGCAGATCGGCCAGGTGCCCACGCAGGCGAGGATCGCGGACAACAGCACCATCGCCTGGAGGACGGCCCAAGGGCTCTCGCCGAGGTACGGATCCATCGGTCGCACCGCTTCCGCTCAGCTGGTGCCCGAGCTGCGGGGGTTGCTGGTCTTCATCATGCGACTCCAGGTGGAGTTCTCCCGAAGCGCCTGGTCGCGCACGAACTCCGCCAGCCGGGTACGCCGGTTCCGACCGTCGTCGTACGGCTCCACCCCGGCCACGTACGCAAAGGCGTGCACCCTGATCGTCTCCGCGGTGGCGCGGTAGGAGATCCAGTTGGAGTGGAAGCGGAACAGCTGCTGGATCCCCTCGAGGACCACGATCGACCCGGCCAGGATCGCGGTGATCATGGCCGGAGCCGAGATCGCCGCCAGGACCGTCACTCCGGCCCCGCCGACCAGGAACATCAGCTTCACCGCGTAATAGGCCCACCGGTTCCGGTTGGCCGCCCGGTCGTACCAGGCGAACCGGTGGCGGACCTCCTGCCACAACGCACCCGACGCCTCTTCCGGGTCCGTCGGTGTCGCGATCAGCCGTGACCCGCGGCCCGATGACGGCTGATCATGATCACGAACCGGACTTGTCGTCATGCTGCACCCTCCGCCCCGCTCCGAGACACCCCACCCGACGGTAGTGTCCCGCCGATCGCCCTGGACCGGAACGATGTCGTCCCCATCGGGCAACGACTCTGCCCTTTCCGCCCTGAGCGAGGTGGGCGGGCACGGGTCAGACTGGGTGAGGTGAGTGATCCGGATCAGGCACTCCACCGGCGGCTGGACGAGCAACCGTCGGTCCGTCCTGTGCGGCGGCCACCACCCTCACCGAACGGACTCGGCTCCCGGTCCGCGCGCACCCGGCCGACCGCCCTGACCGTCACCGACCTCGCCGAGCTCCAGCGGATCGCCGGCAACGCCGCCGTGACGACCCTCGTACGACCAGTGGATCCGGCACCGCTGAGCTCGCTCCAGCGGGCGTCGGTCGCCAAGGGTGAGGGAGCCCAGACCTGGGTGCGACCCGGAGACGCCGGACCGGACGTCACCAAGGCGCAGCAGCGGCTGAACGCGATCGGCGCCCCCGGCACCCCGCTCGCCGAGAGCGGTGTCTACGACGCGGCGATGCGCTCGACGGTCACCCGGTTCCAGTCGGCGCACGGGCTGGATCCGGACGGCATCATCGGTCCGCTCACGTACGAGGCGATGGACCGCCAGGACAGTGCCGGCACGGACGAGGCCGTCGCTGTCGGCACCGATCACACGGGCACCGCCGACGCCCCCACCAAGCCCGAGATCGACATCATCAAGGGCGAGCTCAACCCGACGTCCACCGGCTCGGGCGGTGCCGCCAAGGAGTGGGACGGTCGCACCGACGCGACCAAGCGCGGCGAGCTGGACACCGCGGTCACCGCCGCCATGCAGAAGTTCCTGGACGACGCGACCCCGAAACTCAAGAAGAAGGAGGCGGCCAAGGCCGCGGGCCGGGTGGTCTCCACCAAGGACATGGAGGGCGCCGGTCGGGCCGCCAAGAGCGACGTCGACGCCGTGTTCGGTGGGCTGGCGGCCGCCGCGGTGCTGACCACTCCGCAGGAGGCGGCGCGAGCGGCCTTCAGGTTCGAGGCCGACGTCAACCTCCTCGACGCCAGCGACCGTACGCCCGACGCCGACGACACGGCCGACTGGATCTTCGAGACCGACTCGACCTCCTCGAAGGCCCAGTCCGACCACGGGTTCAACGAGGACCGCTCCGCCGACGAGACCGCCTTCGCCGAGGGGGTCAAGCAGCGGTTCGTGGCCAAGGGCACCAACAAGGTCGACCTGGATCGGCTGGACCGCTTCGGCTTCGCTGTCGCCCTGCCCGGGCCCATCGTGATGGCCCAGACCTCGATCGTCGACAGCCCCGGCTTCTCGGCCACACCCAAGGCTCCAGGCGGCATGTCCGACGCCGAGCGACTGCGGCGGTGGCGGAACTGGGAGGTGCTCGTGCACGAGTACATCCACACGCTCGCCCACCCGAACTTCAACGCGGCCGCGAACAACCGGATCCTGACCGAGGGCTTCTGCGAGCTGTTCACCAAGGACGTGCTGCTGCACGGTGGGGGCATCGCCTCCGCCAAGGCCAACACCGACGCCGGTCGGCGCACGGAGGTCGAGGGCGGCGACGTGGCCGGCTTCGAGGAGAGGTTCGTCCCGGACTACTCGGCCGGTGAGTATCAGCAGTACCTCGGCCACGCCGAGACCATCGAGTCGACCGTCGGTACCGATGCGGTCCGTGCCGCCTTCTTCCTCGGCCACGTCGAGCACATCGGTCTGAAGCCGAACGGCGACATGATCGACCCGGCGGCGCCCGACGCCAAGAAGTTCCTCGCCCCCGAGCGGGTCAAGATCCCCACGACCGTACGCTCGGTGGGTGCCGTCAGCATCCTCACCGGCGCTCCCGAGACCGACATCGTGAGCGCCAACCCCGGTCTGCCCGCCGCCGGGCCGTTGCCGTCGTCGGCCCACACCACCGGGTTGCTCGTGCCCGGCACGACCCACCACCGCACCCTGGAGGTCGGTGACCGAGCCGGCAACAAGGTGGTCGAGACCAAGGCTCAGATCGCCGAGCAGCACGGGGTCAGCGAGCACTCCATCCAACGGGCCAACCCCGACCTCAACCACCGCGAGCCCACGCCGGGCGAGTGGGTCGTGATTCCCGTCCACTGAACAGGATCGTGATCATGAACGAGCTGCGCGCGTACGCCGAGGGACACTGGATCGACTTCGGTGGTCTCGACGCGTGCACCCTGGCCGAGGCCGACGCCCAGCTCGGGCCCCGTCGGTCCGAGCAGCTGCACGGCGGCATGTTCGGGGGCGAGCCGACCCAGTTCGCGGTCTACTCCGGCACCGCGGCACCGAGCGGCGTGACGGCCTGGGTGCTCGGGGATGTCGTGGTGGGCTTGGAGATTCGGCAACCCAGCCCACCACCGGATGCCCTGGATGATCTTGGTGAGCCGCCGACGGTGATCAGCTCGGAGCTCGGTCGTGCGTGGCGGCAGGAGCTGTGGCCCGAACGCGGCCTGGTGCTGCATCGGCGCGACGACGTGATCGCCGTGGCCTTCGGGCTGAAGCCGTTCGACCCCGGCGCCTGGGAGTCCGATCCGCTGCGTCGGTGGCGGAGCGAACGACGACTCAGCCCGTGAAGGGGTCGCCGATCGTCGGTCGGGCACTCGGCCTCAGCCGGTCACTGGCGGTCTACTACGGGCCGTTCTGGCGGCGGGGTCGACTGAGCCGGTTCTACGGGCAGTTCCTCTCACCCGGCGATCTGGCCTTCGATCTGGGCGCGCACGTCGGCAACCGGGTCCGGGTCTTCCGCCGCCTCGGCGCCCGCGTCGTGGCGGTCGAGCCGCAGCCCGATCTGGTGACCGTCCTACGACTGCTCTACGGACGTGACCCGGGCGTGCGCCTGGAGGTGTGTGGTGTCGCCGCCACGTCCGGGACGAGCACTCTGCACCTCAGCAGCCGCACCCCCACCGTCTCCAGCTTCGCGGCGAGCTGGATCGATGAGGTGTCGACCGACCCCGGCTTCCAGCACGTGCGCTGGGACACGGCGTTGCCGATCCGCATGACCACGCTGGATGAGCTGATCGCCCGCCACGGCGAACCGCAGTTCTGCAAGATCGACGTCGAAGGCTTCGAGCACGAGGTGCTGAGCGGTCTCAGTCGCCCCCTTCGCGCGCTGTCGTTCGAGTACCTCCCGATCGCCGCCGAGCGAGCGGTGGCCTGCGTGGAGCGGCTGGCCACCCTCGGGGACTACCGGTTCCGCCGTTCCCGGGTGGAGACTCATCGGTGGTGGGACCAGCAGTGGCTGGACGCGCCGACCATGATCAACTCGCTGCGAGCCCCCTCCGACGGTCGCTCCGGCGACGTGTATGCGGTCCACCATGACGGTCCTCGGCCCGCGGATTGACAAAGGCGTGGCTCAACGGCGCAACATGCCCGTGTGAACGTCACCATCGGCCGTGAACCCCCCGTTTGTCCCGTCGGGTGATCGTCACATCGGGCGGTCGGCACCCTCGACCCGCTCCTGCACGATCTGGTCCAGGACGACGTGCTGAACCCGGCTGAGCGCCTCGATGCGCTTGGCGGCCGGCAGCTGCGACAGCAGCTCGACCACCTGACCGATGACGTCCGGCGACTGCTGGTCAGAGGGCCCTGTCGGCGCGGGAAGGGCCGACCTCGGGTCGGGGGTGGGCGGGACGGGCCGGGGAGGTCGTCCGACCGGTGCCACCGAGGCAGCGGCCGCGAACCCCGGGTTGTCGTGCCACGACCCGGCGGCGCGGAAACGTTGCGCGCTCCTCCCCCGCGCCGGTGCCTCGGACAGCGGGGCCGGCTCCGCGCCGACCTCTCCCTGCGATGCCAGTACCTCGTACAGATCCTTGGGGTCCAACCCCAGCACCCGGGCGATCACGCCGAGTCGGGACGGCGATACCCCGCGGTAGGCGGTCTCGATCTGGGCGATCGTCGGGTACGGGATGCCGGTCGCGTCGGCCAGCTGCTGCCGGGTCCAGCCCAGGCTCTCGCGCCGCTCGCGCACCACGCGGGCCAGCTCGTCGCTACCCGTCTTGCCGCTGCCGTCCGGTCGTTCCGAGGGTCGTGCCATCAACGTCTCCATCGGCTCGGTGGCATCGTGCGAGCGCCCTATGCTCCGAGCACTCTGATTGAGCATAGATCCGCCCGTCGAACGCAGGCTCCCGCAGGGCGCGTCCAGGGCTCTTCGGCGCCAGGGAACACCGTTGCCGGACCCTCCCTGTTCTCGCCGTTCCTGGCTCCGCGGTCACATCCGGACAGCCCCTCCGCCCACCCGGCCACCGTTCATGGCTCCGCGGCGGTATCCGGACATCTGTCCGCGCCCACCCGGCCACCGTTCATGGCTCCGCGGCGGTATCCGGCTCGCCCACCTCGCGGCACCCCACGGCACCGACCGCGCGGGTGATTCATCCCCCGCGGTGTCGCCAGGGAGGCTGTCCGCCGGCAGCCCCGACTACTCAGCGATCACCACGTAGTCGGTGTCGACGTCGGAGGACGGCTCGAAGCTGGTGAACCGCTGCCAGGCCTCGCTCGCGTCCGGGTTCGCTGCGTAGAAGGCGAGCAGCTCCGGGGACTCCTCGTGCTCGATCGGGAAGTAGCGGTCCCGCACCTCGATGCTGTCCATCTCGATGACCAGCGTGTACTGCCCGGTCCGGGCTCCGCGGTCCCCCTTCAGGATCTTGACCGCCATGCCGGGCGGTGCCGGTAGGCCGACGACCGCCCCCGCCAGCCGCTCGAACTCGGCCGCGTCCGCGCCGTCGCCGAGTGTGATCTCGTGCATTCCCAGGACCTTCGACATCGCTCCTCCTCGGATGTGGTGACCAGGGGCGCTGGTCGCGATCTCGCCGAGATGACGGTATCGCTCCTGGTCAGGACGCACAGGGTTGTCGGCAGGGTCCGAGGCTGCGCCGCGTACCCACGAGTGGTCGACCGACACAGCACGCGACAATGGCCTCGCCAGCTCGCGCCGAGAGTGGCCCGACGGCGTCGCTCTCACCACCATCCGGAGGAGATCTCATGGGCAAGGGCAAGAAGAGCCACCTGCTCGACACGGTGCCGTACGAGCCGCTGGAGCACCGCGAGATCACGCTCCCGCGCCGCGGACGGGCCGGCGGCTACGTCGAGTCGGACCGGCCCAAGACGTACATCCCGACGCCCTTCTGAGCCGATCCGCGATGAGAATCCTCTTCACGGCGGCTCCCGCATACGGGTTGATGCTGCCGATCGTGCCGCTGATCTGGGCCGCCCGAGCGGCCGGTCACGAGGTCGCCCTGGCCACGACCAGCTCCATGACCGACGTGGCGGCCGGTGCGGGGCTCACGGTGATCGACGTGTTCCCCGATCGGGCTCGGTGGGGCGCAATGATGGGTCTGATCGGGAACCCCGAGGCCGTACCCGACGATCTCCCCCCGGAGATCAGCGCTGCGGCCCGGGCGCGGGCGCCGTTCGCGATGTTCACCGCCACCATGACCGAACCAACGATCGCCGCGGCTCGTGACTTCCGACCGGATCTGGTGGCCACCACCGGGGATCATCTCGTCGGGGCCCTGGCCGGGGCCGCCGTCGACGTACCCGTGCTGGAGATCGGCAACCGGATCTCCTGGTCCGACCGGGACGCCGACTGGCGCGCACGCACCAACCCGTTCGCCGACGAGGCCGTCGTGCTGCCCCTGCGGGAGCGACTGAGCATCCCGGCCGGCGGTCCCAGGATCGTCGCGCGGATCGACCCCCGGGCACCGAGCATGGGTGGACTGACGGCCGACGAGCCGGATGCTCGCGACGACCGGCCGTGGTGGGGCATGCAGTACGTCCCGTTCAACGGTGGGGCCGCCGTGCCCGACTGGGTCCGGCAACCGACCGACCGCCCCCGGGTGGGCGTCACTCTCGGCACCGTGGTCCCGAGGAACACCGGCACCACCAGCCTCGGCGTCGTGATCGAGGCGCTGGCCGCGCTGGAGGTCGACGTGGTGCTGGCCGCCGGCTCCGCCGATCTCACCGATCTCGGCACGCTGCCCGCCAACGTGCGCTCGGTCGGCTACCTGCCCCTGTCGGTGTTCTTGCCTACCTGCACTCTGCTGATCCACCACGGCGGCTCCGGGACGACTGCCGCGCCGCTGTTCTACGGTGTTCCCCAGCTCGTGCTGCCCGCCTTCGCCGACAACCCGCTCTCCGCGCAGCGGGTGGTCGACCGCGGCGTCGGTCTCGCCCACGACCCGGCCACGATCGACCCCCTGATCATCCGCCAGCTGGTCGGCCGGCTGCTGACCGAACCGTCCTTCATCGAGGCCGCCGGGGAGGTTCGGGCAGAGATCGCGACCCAGCCGACCCCGAGCGACATCGTCGCCCGCCTCGAGGCGGCCTTACTCGACCGGCACTGAGCGTCCGCACGCCCGGCGGCCGGCTGGAGCCCGATCACCGAGGCGCAGCGCCTCAGAGCGGTGGCGGTCCGGGATCCCTTGCCACGGACCCGTCCGTCAGCTCACCCAGCTGTCGGTGCAGCCAGGCCGTGATCGCGTCCAGGTCCAGCCCGTACGTGGGCTGGTCCGTGGTCGCGTAGGTCGTCAGCCGACCCAGGGCTCGCTGCCACAGCGTCCGCGCGCCCCGGGCGTTGCCGCGCTCGCGGTGGGTGCTGCCGACGCACAGCTGGGCCAGGCCCTGCCACAGGTCCCGCTCACCGGTCGGCGCATCCTTCCAGCGGGCCTCGAACACCTCGTGCGCCGAGAACGGACGACCCTCGGCCAGCAGGGCCCGTGCCGCCTCGATCGTCGGGACCGGTGGCAGCGGGTCCTCCGACACCGGCTCGACGCCGGGGGTCCCGTACGCCAGCGGTCGGCCGAGCCGATCCCGGGGCCGCGCCTGTCGGGCCCGTCCCGCGGCGTCGCGATCGCGGCCCACTGCGTCGCGATCGCGGTCGGTGTCCATGCCTGCGATGATGCCACCGGCCGATGGGCCAGGCCCCGATCGACGTGAGGACTGCCATGGACAGCACCTGGTTCGCGGTGCTGCTGGCGCTGGCCTCGGCCCTGGTCGGCGCGATCGGCACGGTCCTGCAGCAGACCGAGGCGGCCTCCGCCAGCCAGCGTGGTCTGCGCCTGCTCAGGGCGATGATCACCCGACCACGGTGGCTGCTCGGCTACGGCCTCGGTGTGCTGGCCGTCGGCCTGGGCGCCTGGGCCCTCGCCGTCGGGGCGCTCCTCGTCGTCCAGCCCGTCGGGGTGACGAGCCTGCTGTTCGCCCTCCCCCTGGCGGCGCGCTACGCCGGGCAGCGGATGACCCGGACCCAGTGGGTCAACGCCGCGATCCTGACCGTCGGTCTGGCGGCCTTCGTCGCGGTCGGTCGCCCGACCGAGGGCGTCTCCGTGCAGCCGCTGTCCGCGTGGGTCCGCGTGCTGATCCCGACCTTGGCGGTCGTGGCCGTGGTCTGCGTGCTCGGCCGTCGACAGCACGGGCACCGACGCGCGCTGCTGCTGGCCGTGGCGACCGGCATCATGTTCGGCGTCCAGGCAGCCCTGTCGAAGTCGGTGCTCACCATCGGCACCGTCGACGGACTGCACCTGGCGGCGGTGGTGACCAGCTGGGAGCTGTACGCCCTGCTGGTGATGTCGGTGGCCAGCGTGGCCCTGCAGCAGCTCGCCTTCCAGGCCTCCGATCTGTCGGCCTCGCAACCGGCGATCACCGTGCTCACGCCGCTGTCGGGAGCGGTCTGCGGGGTGGCCATCTTCGGCGAGAGCCTGCAGACATCACCGGGCGGATGGGTGGTGGTCGTCGCTGCCGTGCTGGCGATGGGCTGGTCGACCATCGCGCTGGCCCGGACGGCGGGAGCCCGCCCGGCGGTCCGTCCGCCCGTCACCACCGGCATGCGGGTGGCGTAACAGAAGCCGTGGACACCGCCCGTCTCCCCGCACATGCTGCACAAAGTGCCAGCCCCCGAGCGCGGGCGGCACGTCTGCCCGCACATGCCACATAACGAGCCGCCGCCGGACACGCGGTAACCCGTCTCCCCGCACATGCTGCACAAAGTGCCAGCCCCCGAGCGCGGGCGGCACGTCTGCCCGCACATGCCACATAACGAGCCGCCGCCGGACACGCGGAAACACGTCTGCCCGCACACATGCCACACAACGACCCGCCGCCGGACACGCGGTCACCCGTCTGCCCGCACATGCCACACAACAAGCCGCCGGCTGACATAGGCCCGTCCCCGTCTCCCAGCACCTGCCGACAGACGGCCGGACAGCGCCATCACGTGCGTCCCGGAGAATGCGCTTGCCAACCCGTCCGGTGACGGGTCCGCACAGGAACACCTTGCTCACGAAGAGCGTCGCGCATCTCGTCGAGAGTCTCACCGTAGGTGGAGACCACGCCCTTCGCAGTCACAAGCACGCGGCGCGGGCGACCCCCGGGAAGACCAGCGGGGCAAAAGGTGGCAGGCTGCCCTGTTGAGACGCCCGCGCCTCGGGTCTCAACGCCGATGCCCTCCGGAGGTAGACACTCGATGTTCTCGCGCATTGCCATCGTCAACCGTGGCGAGGCCGCCATGCGGCTGATCCACGCGGTGCGAGATCTGAACGCGCAGGCCGGACCCGACGGAGGCCGGATCGCCACGGTGGCCCTGCACACCGAGGGTGAGCGGCGGGCGATGTTCGTCCGCGAAGCCGACCTCGCGTACGACCTGGGCCCGGCCGCGAACCGGCCGTACCTGGACTACGCCGTGCTGGAGAAGGCCCTGATCGAGACCGGCGCCGACGCCGCCTGGGTGGGCTGGGGCTTCGTCGCCGAGGACCCGAAGTTCGCCGAGCTGTGCGCCCGGATCGGGGTCACCTTCATCGGTCCCAGTCCTGAGGCGATGCGCAAGCTCGGGGACAAGATCGGCTCCAAGCTGATCGCCGAGGAGGTCGGGGTCCCGGTCGCGCCCTGGAGCGGTGGCGGGGTCGACACCCTGGAGGACGCCACCAAGGCGGCCGCCTCGATCGGCTACCCGCTGATGCTCAAGGCGACCGCCGGCGGCGGTGGCCGCGGCATCCGGATGGTGGCCTCCGACGCCGACCTCAGCGACGCGTACGAGCGCACCCGCGACGAGGCACAGCGGGCCTTCGGCTCCGGCGTGGTCTTCCTCGAGCGCCTGGTCACCGGGGCCCGGCACGTCGAGGTCCAGGTGATCGCCGACGGTCAGGGCACGGCCTGGGCGCTCGGGGTCCGGGACTGCTCGGTCCAGCGGCGCAACCAGAAGGTCGTGGAGGAGTCCGCCTCCCCGGTCCTGTCCCCTGCGCAGGTCGAGGAGCTGAAGACCTCCGCCGAGCGGCTGGCGATCGCAGTGGACTACGCCGGGGCGGGCACCGTCGAGTTCCTGTACCACCCGGGTGACAAGTTCTTCGCCTTCCTGGAGGTCAACACCCGGCTCCAGGTCGAGCACCCGATCACCGAGATCACCACCGACACCGACCTGGTGAAGCTGCAGATCCACATCGCCGGTGGCGGTCGTCTGACCGGCGAGCGTCCGGTGGAGGTCGGGCACGCCGTCGAGGCCCGTCTCAACGCCGAGGACCCCGACCGCGACTTCGCCCCCTCCCCCGGTCGGATCGCCCTGCTCGAGCTCCCCGCCGGACCAGGGATCCGGGTGGACACCGGCGTCGGCGAGGGCGACGCGATCCCCGCCGACTTCGACTCGATGATCGCCAAGATCATCGCGTTCGGCCGGGACCGGGACGAGGCGCTGGCCCGGCTGCGCCGAGCCATGCAGGAGACCACCGTCGTGATCGAGGGCGGCTCGACCAACAAGAGCTTCGTGCTCGACCTGCTGTCCGCGCCCGAGGTGATCGACGCCCATGCCGACACCGGCTGGATCGACAAGGTCCGGGCCGAGGGTGGTCTGGTCGCGCACCGGCACTCCGGGGTGGCGCTGGTGGCGGCCGGGATCGAGGCGTACGAGACCGAGGAGGCGCTCGAACGCACCCGGCTGATCGAGACCGCCCGCGGCGGCCGGCCGCAGGTCCAGCACCGGACGGGTCAGGCGATCGACCTCAAGCTGCGCGGCAACGCGTACAAGGTGACCGTGTATCGCACCGGCCCGCAACGCTTCCGCGTGGTGATCACCAACGGGGCCGACGAGCAGGCGGTCGACGCCGAGATCGACCGGCTCGACGCGTACAAGAGTCGACTGACCGTCGGCGGCAGCACCCACCGCCTGGTCACCGCCGCCCACGGCCCGATCCAGCTGGTCGAGGTCGACGGGGTCACCCATCGGGTGAGCCTGGACGAGGGCGGCGTGCTGCGGTCCCCCGCCCCCGCCCTGGTCGTGGCCACCCCGGCCGCGGTCGGTGACGAGGTGGCCGCCGGGGCCCCGGTGCTGGTGCTCGAGTCGATGAAGATGGAGACGGTGCTGAACGCACCGTTCGCGGGACGGATCAGGGAGCTGCTGGTGTCCACCGGCAGCCAGGTCGAGACCGGCGCTCCGCTGGTCCGGCTGGAGCCGGTCGGTGACGTCGAGGAGGCCGTGACCGAGAGCGCGGGCATCGACCTGGAGCTGCCGGGCGACGGCGCACCGTCGTCCGATCCGGAGCCGCGAGCAGAGACCCGGCGCCGCGACCTGTACGCGGTGCTGCGGGGCTACGACGTCGACCCGACCGACAACGGCAACACCCTGACCGCCTACCTGGCCGATCGCGACCAGCTGGTGGCCGATGGTCGGTCGCCCCTGGCCGGAGAGCTGAGCCTGCTGGAGGCGTTCGCCGACTTCGCCGACATCTCGCGCAACCGACCGGCGGGCGAGGACCGGCACCTGGAGAACCAGGTGCACAGCCCGCGGGAGCACTTCCACACCTACCTGCGCAGCCTCGATCCCGACCGTGGTGCCCTGCCGGACGACTTCCGCGACAAGCTCCTGCGGGTGCTGCGGCACTACGGGGTGACCGATCTGGACCACACCCCCGAGCTGGAGCGGGCCGTGTTCCGGGTGTTCCTGGCCCAGCAGCGCTGGGCCCCCGACGTCCAGCTGGCCACCTCGATCCTGCAGCGCTGGATCGGTGAGCAGCCGCCGGCTCCACAGCTCGAGCAGACCTACCGCGACGTCCTCGACCGACTGGTCACCGCGACCCAGCTGCGGTTCCCGGTCGTCGGCGAGCTGGCCCGCAGCGTCCGCTTCCGGTGGTACGACCAGCCCCTGGTCGACGCGGAGCGACAGAGTGTCCTGGACAGCGTGGCCGCCCAGCTGGTCACCCTGACCGGGATGCCGGCCGGGGCCGAGCGGGACGCCATCATCGACGCCCTCGCCGCCATCCCCGAGCCGATCGTGCGGTTCCTGGCCGATCGGATCGACGGCGGCACCGTCCCCGCCGACGAACCGATGCTCGCGGTGCTGATCAAGCGGCACTACCGCGAGTACCAGCTGCGCGACCTGCACGAGGTGAGCGTCGACGGCCGCCCGTTCGCGAGCGCCGACTACACCACCGATCGACGACCGACCCACCTGGTGTCCACCGTGGGTCGCTTCGACGAGCTGGCCCCCGGCAGTGGCCTGGTCACGGCGCTGGCCGCCGAGATCGCCAGCGCCCCCGCCGGGCACCGCAGCGTGGTCGATCTGTACCTGTCGTGGCCCGAGACGCCCGAGAACGCCGACCAGGCCTCCGCCCTGATCGCGGATCGGCTGGCAGGTCTCGGACTGGCCCGGGAAGGGAGCCGCCTCACCGTGGCCACCTGCCCCGGCGCCGGCCGCCCGGTCGGCTACTTCGTCTTCCGGCCCCAGCCCGGAGCCGACGATCCGGATCAGGCGCTGACCGAGGACACCCTGGTCCGCGGCGTGCACCCGATGGTGGCTCGGCGGATGACGCTGGGTCGGTTGCGGGAGTTCGACGTGACCCGGCTCGACGCCCCCGACGACGTGCTGCTCTATCGCTGCGTCGCTCCGGACAACCCGTCCGACCAGCGGCTGGTGGCGATGGCCCAGGTCCGCCAGCTCGCCGTGGTCCGCGACGAGGCCGGTCAGGTGATCGGTCTGCCCCACGCGGAGCGGGCGATCTCCAACTGCCGGGAGGCGATCCGCCGGGTCCGGGCCGCGGCCGGTGCCGCCGGTCAGCGGCTGGACATGAACTACGTCTGGGTCTACATCTGGCCCACCATCGACGCCGACCCCGAGCAGCTGACCGCGCTGCAGGGCCAGATCGCGCCGATGACCACCGGCGCCGGGATCGAGGAGCTGCTGGTCGGCGGCACGGTCGCCCTGCCCGACGGCACGGATCAGATGATGGTCGCCGGCTTCCACTACCAGCCCGGATCCGGGGTGGTGACCACGCTCGGCGCCCCGCCGCTGTACCGGCTCAAGCCGCTCGACGACTACGACCAGAAGGTCGTCCGGGCCAAGCGGCGCGGGGTCGTGTACCCGTACGAGCTGCAGGCGATGATCGCCGGACCGGGTGGCAGCGCCGAAGAGTACGACCTCGACGACACGGGTGCGCTCGCCCCGGTGACGAGGCCGTACGGTCAGAACAAGGCCGGCATCATCGCCGGGGTCATCTCCTCGCCGACCGATCGCTACCCCGAGGGCGTGCGGCGCGTGCTGCTCTGCGGGGACCCGCTGCGGGCCCTCGGCGCCGTCGCGGAGGCGGAGTGCGCGCGGATCATCGCGGCCCTCGACCTGGCCGAGGGGATGGGCGTACCGGTGGAGTGGTTCGCGGTCTCGGCCGGGGCCCGGATCTCGATGGAGTCGGGCACCGAGAACATGGACTGGGTCGCCAGGGCCTTGAAGCGGATCGTCGAGTTCACCCAGGACGGCGGTGAGATCAACGTCGTGGTGGCCGGTATCAACGTGGGTGCGCAGCCCTACTGGAACGCCGAGGCGACCATGTTGATGCACACCAAGGGTGTGTTGATCATGACCCCGGACAGCGCCATGGTGCTGACCGGGAAGCAGTCGCTGGACTTCTCCGGCGGCGTCTCGGCCGAGGACAACTTCGGTATCGGTGGCTACGACCGGGTGATGGGTCCGAACGGGCAGGCGCAGTACTGGGCGCCCGACCTGGCCGGTGCCCGGGAGATCTTGATGGCCCACTACGACCACACGTACGTGGCCCCGGGTGAGGACGGTCCGCGGCGGGCCGACACGACCGATCCCCATGATCGCGACGTGACGACCTTCCCGCACGACCCGACCGGTTCGGGCTTCGCGACCGTCGGCGACATCTTCTCCCCGCTCACCAACCCCGATCGCAAGAAGGCGTTCGACATCCGTACGGTGATGGCCGCGGTGGCCGACCAAGATCATCTGACCCAGGAGCGCTGGGCCGGGATGGCCGACGCCGAGACGTCGGTGATCTGGGACGCGCACCTCGGCGGGTTGCCGGTCGCGCTGATCGGGATCGAGTCGAAATCCGTCCCACGGCGAGGATTCCCGCCCACCGACGGACCTGACGTCTACACCGCGGGCACCCTGTTCCCGCGGTCGTCGAAGAAGACCGCGCGGGCGATCAACACGGCCAGCGGCAACCGGCCCGTGGTGGTGCTGGCCAACCTGTCCGGCTTCGACGGCTCACCCGAGTCGATGCGGACGCTGCAGCTCGAGTACGGCGCCGAGATCGGCCGGGCCATCGTGAACTTCGACGGCCCGATCGTGTTCTGCGTGATCAGCCGCTACCACGGTGGCGCGTTCGTGGTGTTCTCCAAGGCGCTCAACCCGTCGATGACCACGCTGGCCGTCGAGGGCTCGTACGCCTCGGTGCTCGGCGGCGCCCCGGCCGCGGCCGTGGTCTTCAGTCGTGACGTCGACGCCCGTACGGCCAAGGACCCGCGGGTGGTGGCCCTGGACCAGCAGCTGGCCGCCGCCTCCGGGGCGGCGCGGGCGGCGGTGGCCACGGAGCTGGCCGAGGTCCGCCGCGACGTGCGCAGCGAGAAGCTCGGTGAGGTGGCGACCGAGTTCGACCGGGTGCACAACATCCACCGGGCCGTCGAGGTCGGTTCGGTGGACGAGGTGATCGCCGCGACGGAGCTGCGGCCCAAGATCATCGCGGCGCTGGAGAAGGGGTTGGGACTCGCCTAGGAGCCCTGTCCGTGGTCGGTGGCTGAGGACGGCCGACGCTCGTCCTCGGTGCTGACGTGTCGGAGGTGCACTACGGCTTGTCGGGCTTGGGCTTGTCCTTCGGCGCGTCCGCCTTCGGCTTGTCCGCTTCGGCTTGTCCGGCTTGGGTTTCGGCTTGTCCGGCTTGGGTTTCGGCTTGTCCGGCTTGGGCTTCGGCTTGTCCGGCTTCGGTTTCGGCTTGTCCGGCTTCGGCGTGGTTGGCTTCGGCTTGTCGGGCGTCGGCTTTGGTCTATCCGGCTTGCTGGGCGCCGGGTTGTTGGGCCTCGGGTTGCTGGGCCTCGGGGGCTCGGCGGGCTTGCTCGGCTTCGGCTTCAGCGGCGGCGCAGGCTTGCTCGGTTTCGGCGCCGGCTCAGCCCGCTTGACCGGCTTCTGCTTCACCGCAGGGGCCCGCTGCTTCCGAGGTCCGGGCCGAGCTGCCACGCCCACGGGCCGCGTGCTGGACCGGGGCGCGGCGGCAGGACGGCTGCCGGCGTTCGATCGAGCGCTCGCGACGGCCGCGGCGGCGGCTCCCTCCACGGCCCCGCGCGCAGGCACCTCCACAGTGCCGCGTGCAGGCACCAGCACAGCGTCGGCCGCGAGCTCACAGCTCTGGTCGACCCACGCCGTCGACAGCAGGGGCGGCGGTGACCAGATGGTCGACCCGCTCCCCCCGGCGACCGAGCTCCCCCGGGAACACCGCCCAGACTCAGGGCCATGGCGGCGCCCTCCATCTGGTCCGGTCCGCGGAGGTGGAAGACACTGAAGCCGGCGAGGGGCAGCAAGGCGGCAGCCACGCCGCTCATCAGGCGAACCGTCCTGCGCCGACGAGCCGGACGGGCGGGTCGGAGCACCCTCACCGCCGGCCAGTCCGCACTGGCGGCGGCCGGGACGTCTCGAGGCTCCACCGGCGGGGCGGCCGGCGCCCGGCGCGACCGCATGACCCCTTCGAGATCGCCCTTCATCGCCTCCGCCGACGGGTAGCGGTCGGCCGGATCCCGGCGGAGACTGCGCAGCACGACGGCGTCGAGGTCGGGGCTGACCTCGGGATTGTGCGCGCTCGGAGCCTTCGGCTCGTCGACGAGGCGCTCGAAGAGCACGTCCTGTTCCTCACCGACGAAGGGTGGCCGGCCGGTCAACAGCTCGTACAGCACGCAGCCGACCGAGTAGAGATCGCTGCGGCTGTCGGTCGGAGACCGTTGCGCCTGCTCCGGCGAGGCGTACGCCGTGGTGACGAACCGCGAGGCGTCATCCAGCTGCTCGCTCGCGTCGCCGACGTGCCGGGCGACGCCGAAGTCCACCAGTCTGACCCGACCGGACGGGGTCACCATCACGTTGCTCGGCTTGATGTCGCGGTGGACGAGACCGGCCGCATGGCAGTACGCCAACGCCTCGAGCAGCTGGACGGTGAGGTCGAGAGCACGGTCCAGCCCGAGCGCCCCATCCTGGCGCAGCACGGTGCGCAACGAGTCTCCGGGGACGAACTCCATCACGATGTACGGGATCGAGGCCCCGGTGGCGAGGTCCTCGGCGGTCCCGGAGTCGAGGACGTGGACCACCCCCGGGTGATCGAGTCCCGCGGTCGTCGCCTCGGCTCGGAACAGGCGTCGGGCGTTCTCGTCGCGCAGCGACGCCGCGTTGAGGTACTTCACGGCCACCGCTCGACCGTTCCGCACGTCCAGCCCCAGCCGGACGTGCGCCATGCCTCCCCGGGCCAGCAGTCGACCCACCCGATAACTGCCCGCGCCGATGACCTGGTCGATCATGTGTGCTCCCCCGAGAACGAGCACCGGGGCCCCAGATCCCCGGTTAACTCGGGGTTCACGCTAATCCTCCCGGGGACCGCCGTCCAGGGGCCAGTACCGGTCCCGGACAAAACTCGAGGCACGTGGTGCCGTGGCAGCTTCCCCGGGAGGATCCGCGGCGCCTGATCCTGGTCAGAAGACGGTGGTCCAGCCCTCCGGGGCATCGGCGGCCGTGTAGGCGACACCGTCCACCTTCAGCCCGTGCCCGTCCAGCAGCGTGATCAGTCCACCCTTGTTGCCGAGGGCGACCGGTGGCTGCACCCCCAGCTGGAGAGTGGCGCCGGCCGGCAGGCTCTGGGCAGGCACCGCGAACCGCTGCTTCAGCCGGTCGACCACCGACCACCCGGTCAGGTCGATGCTGTCCGGTGAGCTGTTCAGCAGCGTGATGGTCTCGAGCTCGGGAGCCGGCCCGACGGGATTGACCAGGGCCGCGACGATCCGCACCCGGCGGTCGGCCGCGTCGCCCGGGACCGCGATGATGTGCCCGGTCCGGTCGTCGGTGTGCCAGCCCTGCGACTGGAAGGCGAGGAAGAACCCGACCCACTGGGACTGCGCCGGGAAGTGGATCAGCAGCGCTCCGTCCTGCCACACCCCGTTGTCGCCGGCGAACTGGCCACCGTTGCCCTGATTCATGTGGATGTCGTGGATGCCGTTGCCGGGCTGGAATCCGAACACCTTGTCCGGCAGGCCCGACTCCGGACCCCAGCGCTCACCGAACGCGTACACCCTCGCCTGGGGATCGGCCAGCGCCCGGGACACGAAGTGGTCGAGGCGATCCGACAGGTCGTTGTCGGGTCCCGGCAGGTTCGACGGGAGCGTCCGCATCAGGGTGCGGTCGAAGAGGTTCCCGCGGATGAAGTCGAGGGCGGCCCCACCCGGGCCGCTGGGTAGCGGGTGGAACCCGTCATCCAGCCCGACGATGCTCGCCAGCACCGGGTGCGCGAACGCCTCGTCGGCCAGGTACAGCAGGTCCGGCGGGTCCTGAGCGGACCGGACGTTGACCGCGATCCGGTAGCGCGTGCCGGCGGCCTGCAGCTGGATCTGGAAGTGCGGCGTCCGGTCACCGGCTTCGATCCGCTTGTCCACCGCGGCGCCGACCAGGACGCCGTACGCGTGCAGGGGCATGTCATCCTCCGAGGTCCACAGGGTCGTTGAGCGGAACAGGGTCGTTGAGCAGAACAGGGTCGTTGAGCAGAGGAGTGGTTCGACGTTCGGCGCGATACGTCCCCAACTGCCCCCGGCCGCCCCGCTCTTGCGTCAAGTTTGACTTGACGCCAATCGTCAAGTAAACCTTGACGCATGACCAGTTACCCCTTCACCTTCTTCGGCATCCACGAGCCGACCCCCGGTCCTCGCTGGAAGGCCCTCTTCGACAGCACCTGGCCGGCCTACCGCGCCTTCTACCTCCGCGACGGCCGGGGCGCCCGCCCCTCGCTGCGGACCGCCGGCGCCGCCCTCGCGAAGCACATGCCCGAGCTGCTGCCCGCCTGGGCGAAGCTCTCCGAGCAGACCGGGCACGACGAGATCGCCGCCGCGCTGCTGACGGGCTGGGATCTGCCGACGTTCGCCCCGGCCGGCTGCAGCCAGGTGACCACCGTGCACCCGTCACCCTCCCTGCTGCGCAACTACGACTACGCCCCGGACCTGTTCGAGCAGGTCAGCCTGTCCACCGACTACCTGCAGCCCGTCATCGGCACCGGCGACTGCCTGTGGGGTCTGCTCGACGGCATGAACGCCGCCGGCCTCGCCGTCTCGCTGGCGTACGGCGGCGACCGCACCAGCGGCGAGGGCTTCGCCATCCCCGTCGTGCTGCGCTACCTCCTGGAGACCTGTGAGACCACGGAGCAGGCGGAGGCGGCCCTGGCCCGGCTGCCGATCGCGATGGCGTACAACGTCACCATGATCGATGCGCAGGGCACGGTGCGCACCGCCCACCTGCGGCCCGGCCACGATGCCGAGTTCGCCGGGCAGCCGGCGGCGACCAACCACCGCTGGGAGCAGCCGCTCGACGTCGCCCACGCCACGTACTACCGCAGCGTCGAACGGGTCGAGCAGCTGAAGGACCTGGTGGCCGAGCGCGCGACCGCCGACGACCTCGCCCACGAGCTGCTCACCCCGCCCCTGCACGTGGGTGACTACGCGGGCGGCTTCGGCACCCTCTACACCGCCGACTACCGTCCGGCGGAGCGCACGGTGATCTACCGCTGGCCGGACCGCGCGTGGCCGCGCACCTTCGACTCACCCAGTGACACCGTGGACGTGGTCCTGCACGACGCCTGAGAATGGATCACCATGGCGCCACCGCAGGACTCCCTCGACCACCTCAGCGACGACGAGCTCGACGCGCTGATCCGGGCCGCCCTGGCCGAGCTGACCAACCGGGGCACCACCGAGGCCTTCGGGATGCTGGTCGCCCTGAGCGGACAGGTGGGGACCAGCCTGGGCGAAGCCGCCCGGCTGGTCGCCGAGCGTGGCTCCTGGAGCCAGGTGGCCCAGATCTCCGGCACCACCAAGCAGGCCGCCTGGTCGCGCTGGCGCTGAGCTGCGGCGAACCGGCAGGAGATCGGGACAACCGTGCACCTCAACAGATCTCCCCCCGCGTGTCGGGCCCCGGTCGGCTGTTGAACCGCACGTTTGGCCATCCCGAGAGCCCGTGGGCGCGCATCACCGGTGCCTGGGAGACGATAGCGACGATGACGACCGATCGAGGCGGGCGCCGGTGAGCGACCGACACGCCGAGCTACCCGAGGACCCGGACCTCCCGACGGAACCCGGAGTCGGTGAGCGGTCGCGTCGAGTCCCCCTGCACCTGACCCCTGGCGCCCTCGGCCTGGTCGCGGTCGGCGGCATGGCCGGGACGGCCGCTCGCTACGTGATGACGCTTCTCGTGCCGGCCCGCGAGGGCTGGCCCCTAGCGACGTTGTCAGTCAACCTGGTGGGAGCGTTCGTCCTCGGGCTGGTCATCGAGGCGCTGGCCCGTGGTGGTCCGGATGCCGGCGTCCGGCGACGGATCCGGCTCCTGGTCGGCACCGGCTTCTGCGGCGCCTTCACCACCTACAGTGCGCTGGCTGTCGAGGTCGATCTGCTGGTGCGCACGGGGCAGGCGGCCACCGCGATCGCGTACGCGCTCACGACGGTGGTCGTCGGCTTCCTGGTGTGCACCGCCGGCATCTGGGCCGCCGCCCGCCGGAGCCCACGGGCGGGAGCGTGAGCCCCGTCGTCGTCCTGCTGCTGATCGCCGCCGGCGGTCTCGGGGCCGTCAGCCGATTCGTCGTCGATGGTGCGATCCGGTCCCGGTCCGGATCCGCGTACCCGCTCGGCACCCTGGTGATCAACATCAGCGGCTCGCTGATCCTGGGCCTGCTGACCGGCCTGACCATCGCCCACCTGTTGCCCGACACCGTACGACTGGTCGTCGGCACCGGATTCCTGGGTGGGTACACCACCTTCAGCACGGCCAACTTCGAGACCGTACGCCTGGTGCAGGAGCGACGCGTGCCGGCCGCCCTGCTCTACGGACTGGGCACGCTGCTGGCGACCGCGCGGTGGCCGGGCTCGGGCTGGTCATCGGGTTGTCGATCTGAGGCTCCGCGCCGAGGTCCCGACAGCAGGAACCACCGGTGGCCAGGATCGGCACCACGATCGAGCGGAGAACGAGCATCAGGAGCAGGGCTGCGGTCAGACCTTGGACTTGCGGTACCCGGCCTTTCGCGCCGCGCTCTCGGTGCTGAAGCAGATCTCCGGGCCGGTGATCTTGTAGAACCTCTGGCCGGGCAAGTGGTAGATGTGCGAGGGCCGGTTGCCCTTGATCGGGGCCGACTTCGGGCAGTTGTGCCCCACGGGCTTGGCCGAGGTTCCACCGCCCGACGTCTTCTTCTTGCAGGAGTAGTTCTTGTGGGCCCTGTCGACCTTGTGGTAGCCGGCCTGGCGCGGGTGCCACTGGTAGCCGTCGGTCGAGTCGTAGCGCGCCTTGGATCCCTTGACGATCTGGGATCTGCTGACGTCGACGCCCTTCCGCACCACATAGCGCAGGGACCGGCCGTAACGATCCTCGTCCTTGACGCTCTTCGGGTTGCCGAGCCGAACGGTGCTGCCGACCGGGGCCCACTTCTTGGCCGACTTCGTCGCCGTCGTCGCCCCGCAGCGGCCGGTCTCCGGGGTGTCGACTCCGATCAGCCGGATCGTGCCGCGGCTGGTGACGACTGTGTCGCCATCCTTCCAGCGGACGACCTGGGCGTTGGTCCAGGTGACCGACGACGACGGCGCCGCGTCGGCCGGACGGACCCCGGCCAGCCCGACCCCTGCCGCCAGGGCGATGCCGACGAGCACCGTCAGGGCGCGTCTGAGTACCTTCATTGCTTCTCCGATGTCTCCGATGCGGCGGCCGTCTCCTGTCGAGGCCGCGAGCTGCGCGAGTGTCGCAGTGACGTCGAACAGAACTGCCGAGCCGGCGCGTCGGAGAACGCGCGACGTCTAGGGCCGGTCGCCGGACGAGGGTCTGTCGATGATCGCGGTGATCAGGCCCAGCGTCTCCGGGGCGGCCAGCGGTCGGAAGTGCCCGACGGTGGGCAGCACGACGTTCTCCGCCCCCATGAGATGGCTGGTCTCGGGGATGTGCGGGTCGAAGACGCTGTACAGGGAGCTGATCCGCTGGTTCACGGCGATGTCGAGACCCAGTGCGCGGATGACGCCACCGTTCGGAGCGAACATCCGCACGCTACGGAGCAGGAACAGCGAGGCGTACCGGGAGCCGGAGAACGGTGTGTTGACCGCGATGACATGACGGACCCGCGGCAGAGTGCCGGGGTGGCTGAGTGCCTGCTTCGCGATCAACCCACCCTTGCTGTGCGCGACCACCGTGACGTCGCTGAGGTCCTCGCGCTCGAGGTACCCCGACACGATCAGCGCCATGTCCGGGATCGCACCGGTGTTGTAGCCGAGGTCGCCGACCACGTGCACCGGGTGTCCGCGACTGAACAGGTGGTCGGCGACCGGCTGCAGGAACCGCCAGTGCTCGAACACGCCCGGAATCAGCAGGACAGGCGACCGCGCCGGCGCCGCGGGCTCCAGCAACCGTTCCGGGTGCGGCCGACCGACCACGCCCCGGACGGTCCAGCGGACGAGGTAGACGTAGTCGAGGAACCATCCCCACAGTCTCCGGCGCCTCGTCGGCGCCGGAGACGTCATCGCGGGGAGCTCCCCGCCGGGGCCCATCACGGGCGAGGACGCTACCCCTCGACCGCCGCGTCGCCAGCCGCGGCGTCACGTTCGATGTCGTCGACGTCTGCCTTGAGCTCCTTCGCCTGGATCTTCTCGGCCCGCTTCATCTCCCGTTCGATCTTCGCCCCCATGTCCGAGACACCGACCACGACGAGGCCGGCCTGACCGGCGTCCAGCTCCTCACCGAGCTCCTTGAGGTCGTCGCGGCTCATGCCCGCGGCTGCGTGGCCCGCCAACGCTCCCAGGACGGTCCCACCGGCCGCGGTGGCCGCCAACAGGCCGCCACCGATGGCCGCGAAGGGAAACAGAGCCACGACCAGGCCGGTCGCCAGTCCCACGCCACCGCCCAGCACACCGCCGACGCGGGTCGGCGTCTCGTGCTTGCGGACGATCTTGACCTTGCCGTCGTCGCGCCGCTGGATCACCGCGGCGTCGTAGGCGTCGATGAGCCCCGCTTTCGTGTGCAGATCGTGGATCAGCTCGTAATCCGCCTTTGCCGCGTCCACGTCGGCGTACACGCCGACGTAGACCATGAACGTGTCGATCGCCATTCCGGTCCCCTCTCGATTGTCCTGTTCTCGCATCGTGCCAGCCTGATCCTGTGATGCGCCGGCCGGGCTGTCGTCATCCAGATCGGGTGAAAGACCGGTTCCCCGCCGCCGGGGAGCCAGTCCTCCGTACCGGTCGAGCGCGACTACCCCCCGAGCAGCCCGACCGAGGTCGCGCGGTCCACCGCGTCACTGCGCGACGAGACGCCCAGCTTCCGGTAGAGCGAACCCGCCTCGGTGGCGATGGTGTTGCGGGACAGGAACAACCGGTCCGCGATCTCGCGGAAGGTGAGATGGGTCTGCAGGTACGGCAGCAGACGCAGCTCCGCCTGCGTGAGTGGTGTGCCCCCTGATCGCGGGCCATGCCCACCCGAGGTCAGCGCCAGCCGAAGTGCCGACACCTCCTCGACCAACGCGCCGAGGGCCGGCCGTCGGCTCACGATGTCGTCGATCTCCCCGAGCAGATGCCGCGCCGACCCCTCGTCGGCATTCGCCGCCAGGGCCTTGGCCAGCTGCAGCCGCACCCGGACCGCCAACCACGGAAGGGCGAACGAGCACGCCGGCCGGGTGCGCATCGCCAGGGTGATCTGCAGGTCCGCCTCCCTACGGTCGCCGCGCTGCACGGCGAGCCGGGCCGCCGCGGCGTACGCGAGCACGCTGAGGGAGTAGTCGTGCAGCCGGTGCTCGTCGATCGTGCTCAGCGCGACCCGGAGATGATCGGCCGCCTCGCCCCAGCGCCCGCGGTCCATGGCCAGCACCGCGAGCTCGGCACAGCTGAGGATGGCGGTGTTGACGTTGCCGAGCTGCGCAGCCACCGCCGACGTCTCGGTGAACAGTCGCGTCGCCGCAACGGTGTCTCCGAGAAGCAGCTGCGCTTCCGCCGAGAGGCCCAGGGCAACAGCGCGCCAGGGACTCCACGGCGGCTCCTGCTGGACGGCCAGGCCCGCATCGGTCGCCATCTGCTCCGGTCCCGCTCGGCACATCAGCGCCGCCAGCATGGCCCGGGCTGAGTCGAACGACGCGGTTCCGTCCACCGGTTGGAGATCGAACGTCGCGGTGTCGACGAAGGCCGCCCACCGTTGGGCTTCGGCCGTCTGCCCGGTGAGCGCCGCGAGCCAGGCGGCGAGCACCGCGAGCGGGGGGTACTCCTGCGCTGCGGGACCACCGAGGGTGGCCAGCCAGCGCTGCACGGTCGACGACTGACCGGCTTGGAAGGTCGGCAACAGCACCTGCGTGGCGAGCTCGATGGACCGGCCCCGCTCGGACGTCTTCATCAGCTGCTCGAGCGCCAGCGCCCGGGAGCCGTTCGACTCGTACCAGTCCGCGGCTCGCAGGTGCAGTGTCTGGATCAGGTCCGGCTCCACCCGGCGGAGCTCGCTCAGCAGGAACTCCCGGAAGAGGGCGTGGTAGCGGAACCAGCCGCGCCGTCGGTCCAGCGGAACCAGGAACAGACTCGTGGCCTCCAGCCCGGACAGCTGGGCCTGCGCACCGGGCTCACCGAGGATCGCGTCGCACAGGGGGGCACACACCTGGTCGACGATCGCTGTCCGGCGCAGGAACCGCTGCACACCGTCGGGGAGCTGAGCCAGAGACTCGCTGTAGAGGTAGTCGGCGACGAAGCGGTCATCACCGGTGATCGCCAGGACATCGCCGTGGCTGTTCCGGGCGATCGATGCGGCGAGGTAGAGGCCGGCGGGCCAACCCTCGGTGCGTACGGTCACCGCCGCGGCTTCCTCCGCCGTGATCTGCACGTGGGCCTGGGAGAAGATCTGCCCCGCCCCGGCGGCATCGAGGGCCAGGTCACTGGCCACGAACTCCACGGCGTCCCCCGAGGCCCGCAACCGGGGCAGGTGCGGCTGCTCGAAACGACTCGCGGCCACCAGCTGGGAACCGTCCGGTATGCCTCCCACCACCACGCTCAGGACATCGTGGCAGTCCGGCGACCGGAGCTCGTGCAGGTCGTCGAGGAACAGGACGAAAGGGACGGGACAGGTGCGGAACGCGGTGGCCACGCGGGGCGCCGCCCGACCCAAGGCCGATACCCCGAGCCCGGTCACGTCGGACGCCAGATCCTTCTGACCCGAGATCTGCCCGTACGCGGAAGCCAACAGGGTCAGCAACGTCGACGGGTCGTCGTCCAAGCGATCCAGCGACACCCACCCGACACGCCGATCATCCACCTCCGCCCACTGGGCCAGCAGGGTCGACTTGCCGTAGCCGGCGGGGGCCGTGATGCCCACGACGCGAGCCGGGCCGGTGCGGGCCGTCTCGATCAGATCGGCGCGACTGACCGATCCCGGCCGGCGGCGCGGCACCGAGAGCCTGGCTTCGAGCAGCGTGGTCTCGAGCACCTTGGCCTCGAGCCCGGCAGCGGGCGACCCGGAGGCGACCCGATCATCTGACACAGCCGGATCCTAGCCAGCGACGGCCGGGTTGTGTGCCGGTGACCAGGGCCGACTCGTGGCACCACCCTGTCGCAGCTGCACCGGTGCAGGTCATGATCGAGAGACATCCAGCCGATGGGCCGAAGCCCGCCACCCGAGACAGGTGATGCGTTCCATGAACTCACCGACCGATCTGCCCGCTTACGTGCGCTACCGACCCGGCGTGGTCAGCCGAGCCATCACCGCCGAGAACCCCGACGGCGCCCCGAACGCGGGCGGCACCGCCGCGTCCCCGCTCGGCCCCGGCCGCAAGGGCCGCGCCTTCCTTCCGCTGCCCGCCGGCGGCACCCTCACCCTCGCCGACATCGACGGCCCCGGCGTGATCCGGCACATCTGGATCACCGTCCCCGACCAGACGCCCGACGGACCGTACGTGCTCCGGGACCTCGTCCTCACCGTCCACTGGGACCATGACCCCCAGCCGGCCATCCAGGTGCCGTTGGGTGACTTCTTCGGCAACGGCTTCGCCACCCGGGCCGAGCTGACCTCCGCCGCGATGGTCGTCGCGCCGAGCGGGGGCATGAACTGCTACCTCCCGATGCCCTTCCGTCGGCACGCCACCATCACCATCACCAGCGACCACCCCGGCGAGGTCCCCTGCGTCTTCTTCCAGATCGACTACACCCTCGGAGACGACCTCGGGGACGACGTCGGGCTGCTGCACGCCCAGTGGCGGCGGACCAACGCCACCAACGACGCCGGCGACGATCATGTCGTGCTCGATGGTGTCTCCGGCACCGGCAGCTACGTCGGGACCTTCATCGCCCTCACCGCCCTGGAACGCTTCTGGTACGGCGAAGGTGAGATGAAGTTCTACCTCGACGGTGACGACCTGCCGACGATCTGCGGCACCGGACTCGAGGACTACGTCGGCGGCGCCTGGGGCTTCCAGGACCAGCTGGCCGCCGACAGTGCGCCGCGGGTGATCAACTTCAACTCCCCGTACGCCGGCTACCACCAGCGGCTGCTCGACGACCTCACCCACTACGCTCCGTACGCGACCCCGATGCCGCCCAGCCACGGCATGTACCGCTGGCACCTGCCCGACCCGATCCTGTTCCACCGCGACATCCGGGTCACCCTGCAGCAGATCGGCCACGACGGGCACCAGCTCTTCGAACGGCACGACGACGTGTCCACCGTGGCGTACTGGTACCAGTCGAGCGGGCAGACCCGACCCCATGCCCTCCTGCCGCCCGCAGCGAGACGTCCCCGGTAGTGGGGCAGACGGCGGTGACGTCCAGGAAAAGGCGCTAGGTGTACCCGGCCGGGTACAGCTAGGCGGGATTGAGCTCCGTGCCGTCGTCGATCAGCACCGCCGCCGGCCTTCTGACGAAGGTCGCGTCCCGTCTGAACAACTGGTCGTCGGGCCCCGACGGAGCGTCCAGCACCAGATGGAAGTCCCGGTGTCGCAGATACCGGTCGGGGAAGTTGAGCGACCGGAAAGACACCCCCGCTCGATCTGCCAGTCCCTGCTCGAAGAAGAACGTGCTGTCCTGCATCCAGAGCTCGTCGCCGCCTCCCGCCGGACCCTCGAGGTGGATGCGCAAGTCCCGGTGCCGGAGGAATCGGTCCCGGAAGTTCACCGACCGGATGGCGACCTTGCCCGTGCCCCGAGTGATCAGAGTGAACGCGAAGTCATTGACCGGGCCGCGCCGTCGCGTGAGCTCACCGAGGAAGGCCGCATGTCGGATGAAGTGCCCAGGAAGGTTGAGCGACTCGAGATTGATGTTGGACATGGTCGGAGGAGCCAGACGGCTGTCCGCTGATACCGCCCCGGAGCGACACCCGAGGCAGTCTGCCGCACGATGACGCTAGATCATCCGAGCCATCAGCCTCGGCAGCTGCCGCCATCGACGGCGCGCCATGACGTCGGCGAAGGCCGGCGCGACTCGCCCTGCCTTCGGGTTGTCGCTGAACCACGGCGGCGTGGGTCGCACGGTCAGGCCTGCCCGCAAGACCCCTTTGTCGACACCGCCGAGCATCAGGCTGTTCTTGACGACTCCCGTGCCGCTCTGCGTCACCGGGCCGACGCCGTCGACGTGGCCGCCCCAGGGCAGGCTGGGGAGGGCGACGTTCAACGCCGGCCACGCGTTGATCGCGACATTGCCGTAGCGCAGATCGACCACAGCACGATCGAGTGCAGTCGCGATCGTCGGGTCACGCTCCAGGCGAGGCGAGATCACGATGGCTGCGCAGAGGGTTCCCCACAACACCTCGTTCATGAAGTCCGTCGCCCGTTGCAGGAACTCCACCGGGTCACGGCCGTCGACCGAGACCTCGGACAGCAGGCAGCAGAAGGGCTCCTCACGGAACAGGGGATCGTCGAGATCGCTGCTGTCGAGATCGGGGATGAGCGTCCACGGCAGCTTCTCCCCACCGACGTCACCCACCTGGCGTGTCTCACGTCCATCACTGAAGCGTCGAAAGCGCTCGTGGGCGCCCGGATAGTAGGCGTATCGGGTCGGCGTGTCCGCCAAATAGCCCATGACCAGCCGGAGGAACTGCTCTCGCTGAGGCCAGCCCTTCGCCGTCACCAGCATCCTCGCCGACAGGCAGTTGAACGACGCGTTGTTGGTCACCATGGTCGCGACGCTGCGAGCTTGGAAGGCCAGCTCGGACGGCTCATATGCATCCGGCACCACGGCGACCGGCGTGATGTTGCCCAGCTCGGCGCTGACCGGGACGGTGACCAGCGGTGGCAGCTCACCGCGTCGACGGCGATCATGATCGGGTCCACTGGCTCCCCACAGCAGGTGATCATGCGTAGCCGCCGATCCCGTGACATGGACCCAGTCCACGCCGGGATGTTGAGTCAGGTATGCCCCCACGTCCGCGCCGCCGTAGACGACACGGAGAAGGCCCGCACCGATGAGCGGGCTCAGCGCCCGCTCCAGCAGAGGCCCGAACCACTCGTTCACAGGGTTCATCTTGAGCACACAGACTCGACCCTCGTTGAACAGCTGAGTGACGACGTCCGTGATCGGAAGGCTCGACACGTTCCCGGCCCCGAGCACGACAGCGACACCCGGCTCGGCGCTGGCGTGCTGGTAGAGCTCCGCCTGCGCCTCGACCGCCCCTTCCACGTCGACACCCGGCCGTAGCAGGACGTGCGCCCGCACCCCACTCATCAACACCCTGTCCAGGCTCGAAGCCGGATGCACAGAGATCTCGAGGCGACCATCCGCGCGCGAACGGATCCCCGTGCCCATCGGCGGCCGGCCGTCAACAGCAATCCGGTCCAGGGTCTCGGCCAGAGCGTGCAGGTGGGCGACCACCGGCACCGGACCCGCGAACCACTCCTCCGCGCTATCCTCTGGCAGGCGCTTCACCGCCAGTCCCGTACGCGACCACTCCCCCATCAACGGGTGTACGCAGGCCAGACAGTCCCGGAGCAGCTGCGCCCGGGCTGCCGGCGGTGTCCAGCGCAGCCTTTCCGCGCCGGCACGCAGGTCCTCCACCGCGTGATCCAGGTTCGGCTGCGACGTCGGCCTGGCGCTCACGGCCGGCCCACTCGTACTCAACCGCTCCATCAATCGCCTTCGTCCTCGACGGCCACCAGAATCCGACCTTCAGACCGGCGGCGCCCCTCGCGAGAGATCACCTTGCCTTCCAAGCCATTCCGGCAGATCTCCTGCTGATTGTCAACGCTCTCTGATCGCAGGACGGATCGGGCTATCTCCTGCTGGAACCGTCTATGGGTTCGACATGGCGAAGACGAGCCCGGTCCACGACTGCGGTGAGGCACCGAGGCCGGTTCCGCTCTCCGGATTCCAGTACTCCGCCCAGTTGCTGGCCACGGCCGCCCGCGCGGACCGCGACGCGTTGGCGCCCGCCTGCTCAGTCAGCCCCCAGCGGCGCTGGGCGAGGTGGAAGAGATAGTTCAACGGTGGCCAGGCCGGACCACGCCAGTAGACGTCCGGGGCATAGGTGGGATGTCCGCGGATGATGTTGGCGGGTCCGAACGGGGCGCCGAATCGGAGCGGATCATCGAGCTGAGCCAGCGCCGCCCTGGCTCTCGCGGAGTCGGCTGTGACCAGGGCCGGCATCACACCGTCGCTGACAGGCAGTCCGGCCGATGAACCGCCGCCTACCACCGGTAGGTCCACCCACAGGTGCTGTGTCTCATCCCACAGATGAGCGTCGATGGCGCTGCTCAGGTCGTCTGCCCGGGCCGTGAGCTCGGTGTCGTCGAGCACGGCTGCCAGCTCGCGCAGGTTGAAGGCCACGTAGGCGTTGAACGCCGCCGGACAGACGACGAAGGACGCGGACCAGCGTGCCGCTCCGTCGTCATCGAACTGCAGGTCATGGACCAGTGCCTTGTTCCAGGCGGTCCGCACCTCGCGTCGATAGAGCTCCGGTGCGCGCCTCGGCGCCTCCCAGTCGTCCCATCGCTGACCATGATCATTGCCGGCCTCCCACGGATGCACGACGAAGATCAAACCATCCGCGGTCCGGCGGTTGGTCCACAACCAGTCCAGCCCGCGCCTGGCCCGGGTCAGCACCGTGTCCGACAGCCACATCCCGTGATCCGTCAGCACCCGAACGGCATGACCGAACATGGGCGGTTGAGCGAGCGAAGAGGTGCTCGCCAGCGGCCCGAGCCAGGTGTCAGGCGGCTGACCCCCATAGCGCATGTGCGGCACCATCCCCCCGGACAGCTGACCGGCCAGCACGGCGTCCAGCTCTGACACCGCTCGCGAGTCCTCGAGGCACGCCCACACGATGGCGTGGAAACAGGAATCCCACAGCCACAGGTGCGGGTAGGTCGCTGGATTCGGCACACACCAGCCACGCTCAGGATCCCAGTGGTCATCCAGGACCTGTCGGGAGCGCTCTCGCAAGCTCGCGCCCGTAGGTTCCGTCATCGCCACCCTCCCGTCAGCGCCGCGCCGGTCACGAGCGCTTGCGGCCCTTGCCCTTCACCTTCGCGGGCTCGACACCGGGCGTCCAGTTCAGCACGCTGGCGCGTTCCATGAACTCGTCGGAGCCGATGTCACCGCGGGCGAAACGGTCGGCCAGCACCCTGCGCGCCTCGAACTCCGGCGACGGACGGACCGACGCCCAGGGCGGCGCCGAGATCCGACCGGTGCGGGCGAGGTAGAAGAGCGTGCCGCCGACCAGCAGCAAGAAGAGCAGGAACATGAGGCCTCCTAAGATCGGGAAGAACGCGAAGGCATGCGGGTCTGGGCCCATGCCGGGCGGAAAGGGATGATCCATGTCCTTCACCTTGCCGCTGCGGACGGCTCGGCACATCGGCTCGGAGGCGACACCTCGCCTACGTCGGCTGACGTACGCCACGTACGTTCACGGTCCGATGTGCGGGCTGCGCCGACCACCTAGGCTCGACGCCATGCTGGCCACCCGTCCCCGACAGGTGCTCCCGGTCGACACTGCCCTCGCGCTCGCCGTCGGTGCGTTGGCGTACGGCAGCACCCGCTGGGCCGCGGGGCGGGACGAACCGGCCCTGCGCGATGGCATGACGATGCGGCACGGCGGACCGCCGTTCCGGGTGCCGGATCCGGAGCTCACGTCAACCGCCTGGTCGTTGCCGTGGTTGGTCGGCCTCGCCATCGTGGTCATGGTGGCGGGGTTGATCGTGCGCCGCGTCTTCCCGCGCTCGGGTTTCGTTGCGGTGGTGCTCGCCACCACCGCGTTCCTGGCGGCGGGCGGACCGTATGGGCCCGTGCTGCTCGCGCCGGGGCTGGCCGTGCTCGGGATGGCGATGACGCTCCCGCTCCGCAGCTGGACACCCTGGCTGGTCGGCTTGCCCCTCATGATGTCGGCCGGGTTCTGGCGCCAGCCCTACGGCGGGTTGTTCGATCCGGCGATCTGGCCGGCGGCCCTGTTCGGTTCGGCGGCCGTCGTCCTGCCCGCGCTGCTGGTGGTGCTTTGGCGATCCAGGCGTGAGGCGGACGCACGGGATCGGGAGGTCGAACGGGATCGGTACGTCTATGCGGAGCGGATGCGGATCGCTCGCGAGGTGCACGACGTGGTCGGTCACAGCCTGTCGGTGATCCATCTGCAGGCCGGGGTGGCGCTGCACGTGCTGGACAAGCGGCCCGAGCAGGTGGCTGCCTCACTGGAGGCGATCCGGCTGACCAGCAAGGACGCGTTGGCCGAGCTCCGGCACACGCTCGGCATGTTCCGTGACGCCGATGGCCCGGACCCGACGAGCCCACCGGCCGGACTGAGACAGCTCGATGCTCTCGTCGCGCCCCTCCGCGCCGCCGGACGATCGGTCGAGGTACGGATCTCCGGTGACCTCGGCGATCGGGTGCCGGCTGCCGTCGACCATGCGGCGTACCGGATCGTGCAGGAAGCCCTCACCAACGTGGTCAGGCACGCCGGCGACGCCTCGGTGACCGTCGAGGCGACCCTCACCGACAGCGGACTGCAGATCCTGATCAGCGACGACGGGCCGAGCGTCGACGATGGTGATCTTCGGCCCGGCAACGGCATCAGTGGCATGCGAGAGCGCGCCACCGCGGTCGGTGGTCGAGTCGATGTCCGTCCCGGCACCCGGGAGGGCGTTGGCGGAGGGGGTGGCACCGTCGTCGAGGCCATCCTGCCGATCACGATCCGGGCGGCCGACCGGTGATCAGCCTCGGTATCGCCGACGACCAGCAGCTGATCCGGATGGCGCTCCGGGTGCTGATCGACACCGAGGACGACCTCACCCTGCTCTGGGAGGCCGAGGACGGTCTCGCGGCCGTCCGACTCGCACGTCAGAGGCCGCCGGATGTGATCTTGATGGACATCCGGATGCCTGGACTGGACGGCATCGAGGCCGTGCGGCAGATCGTGAGTGCGCCCGAGACCGCGGCGACTCGGGTCGTGATGCTGACGACGTTCGAGACCGACGAGAACGTGTTCGCCGCACTACGGGCGGGCGCCGCCGGTTTCCTGGTCAAAGACACCGACCTGACCGATCTGCTGCGCGCCGTCCGGCTGGCCGCGTCGGGAGAGTCGCTGCTGTCGCCGTCGGTGACCCGGCGGGTGATCGAGAGCCTGCAGACCGGTGGGCCGGCACCGAGACATCACGACCACCCCCGGCTCGCCGACCTGACCGACCGTGAGCGCGAGGTGCTAGCCCTGATCGGCGAGGGCAGCAACAACGCCGAGATCGCTGAGCGGCTGGTGGTCAGCCCCGCCACCGCCCGCACCCACGTCAGCCGGATCATGATCAAGCTCGGCGCCCGTGACCGCGCCCAGCTCGTCGTGATCGCGTACCAGTCCGGGCTCGTCCTCTGACCTCACCCCCCGTTGACGGCGTATCAGCTGAGGGTGAGGGTGCTCTGCTGGGCGCGACCGGACGGGGTTCGTCGTTGGACGGCCTTCCAGATCTCGGAGACCACAAGGATCGTCAACGCCAGAGCGAGGCAGACGAGCCACTGCTGAAAGCTCAGGCTGACCGTGTCGAGAAAGGCCTGCAACGGCCCGAGCACGGTGGCCAGGATCAAGGTCAGGATCGACAGACCGGTGGCTTTGGTGAACGTCTTGTCGGAGACCGTGTCGAGCGTGAACGCGGTGCGTCGTTCGTCCTTGGTGGCGATCGAGAACAGCAGAGTGAACAAGGAGAAGGTGACCACGCCCATGGTGTGGGCGACGGGTTCGCTGTACACGCGTTCGGACCAGGCGATCACACCAAGGGTGCCGGCACCGATGATGACGCCGGCGGTGACGAGCCAGATCAAGAGCCCCCGGGTGAGGATCGGCGTGTCGGGCGAGCGGGGCTGACGTTGCATCAACCCCTCGGACGGTTGACCGTAGCCGAGACCGATCGCCTGGAACAGCAAGGTGGTGAAGTTGATCCACAGCGTCTGCAGCGGAAGGAACGGCACCCCGCCCAGGATGTAGAGGATGCTGGAGCCCAGGAACGTCACGATGAACCCGAACAAACATCCCATCTGGAAGCGAATGTAGCGGGTCAGGTTGTCGTAGAGGCCACGCCCCAGCTCGACCGCCTTCACGATCGTGGCGAAGTTGTCGTCGGTGAGGATCATCACCGCAGCCTCCTTCGACACCTCCGTGCCCGTGATGCCCATGGCGATGCCGATGTCAGCCTTCTTCAACGCTGGCGCATCGTTGACCCCATCACCGGTCATCGCGACGATGTCGCCTTTGCGCTGCAGCAGATCCACCAGCCGCACCTTGTCCTGAGGGGTCACCCGGGCGATCACGCCGACGTCGTCGATCTCCGCCAACGCCTGGGTGTCATCCAAGGCTGCGAAGTCGGCGCCGGTGATCACCTTGCCGTCGATGCCCAGCTCCGAGGCGATCGCGGCCGCGGTGACCGCGTGGTCGCCGGTGATCATCCGGACCCGGATCCCGGCCGAGCGTGCCGTGGCGATGGAGGCTTTGGCCGCAGGCCGCGGTGGGTCCACGATGCCGACCAGCCCCAGCAGCTGAAGATCGGTGACCGCCACGAGCAGGTCACCTGCCGGGTCGAAGTCGGCAGGGTCGAAGTCCTTGCGGGCGGTCGCGATCACCCGCAGGCCCTGCCCACCGAGCCGCTCGTTCTCGGCCAGATACCGCTGCGTGGCGTCGCCGTCGACGGAGATCGCGCCGCGGTCGGGGTCCCAGACGGTGGCGGCTCGAGCGAGCAGCTGATCGGGTGCGCCCTTGACGAAGCACCGCACGATGTCGCGACCCGCCAGGTCGCGCATGCGGTGGAAAGTGGCCATCAGCTTGTAGTCGGCGTCGAACGGCAGCTCCGCGATCCGCGGGTAGGCCTGGCGTGTTGCGACGGCATCCACCCCGCCCTTGGCCGCCAGCGCGACCAAGGCACCCTCGGTCGGATCGCCGATGAGCTCACCGTTGCTGATCACGGCGTCGGAGGCCAAGACCATGGGCAACAGGAAGTCATCCATGTTGACCGGCGGCTCGCCGGCGACCCGCGTGATGGTGCCTGCAGTCGAGTATCCAGTGCCATCGACCGCGAAGCGACGGCCGACCAACGCCATCTGCACCGCAGTCATCTCGTTCAGCGTCAACGTGCCGGTCTTGTCGGAGTTGATCGCCGAGGTCGACCCGAGGGTCTCGGTCGACTGCATCCGCTTCATGATCGCGCCGGCCTTGGCCAGCGCCTGCGTGCCGGACGCCAGGATGGTGGTGACCACCGCGGGCAGGTTCTCCGGAAGTGCGCCAATTGCAAACGCCACCGCCCCGGCGAACAGAACCGTGAACTCGGCACCCCGGGCCAGGTTCAACACCATCGACACCACCAGGGCAACTCCGGCGATCCACAGGATCTGCCGCGTCAGGGTAGCGAGCTGGCGGGTGAGTGGCGACTTCGTGTCGTCCTGAGACTGCAGCAGTCCCGAGATCTTGCCGACCTCGGTCTCCATCCCGATCGCGGTGACCACGAACTCCCCCGAACCGCGGGTGATGTTCGTGTTCATGTAGACCATGCCAGTTCGATCACCCAGCGGCGTGTCAGGTTCGGCGACCGGATCAATGCCCTTGGCGACCGGGAGGCTCTCCCCCGTGAGTGCGGACTCGGCGGCCTCGAGCGTCGCCACGCGCAGCAGACGCCCGTCCGCTGGGACGACATCGCCGGCCTCGATCGCCACCACATCACCGGGCACCAGCTGCTCGGCTGGGATCTGTTGCAGCTCACCGTCGCGCATCACCCGGGCCGTGACGATCATCATCTGCTGCAGGGCGGCGACGGCGGCGGCAGCCTTTCCCTCCTGCCGAAGACCGAGGACGGCGTTGAACAAGGTGAGGAGGATCAGGACGACGCCGGTCTCCAGCTCCTTCAGCGGGTAGAGGCTCACGACGCCGCCCACCAGGAGCACGACCTGCATCGGGTCGGCGTACTGCCGCAGGAAGGCCCGCCACCGGGGCTCGACCTTGCCCGCCGTGAACCGGTTGCTGCCGTAGGTGCCCACCCGCGCGGTCACCTCGGCAGCAGCCAGACCCCGTGCCCGGTCCACCTGCAGAACTTCCAGGACCTCTTGGGCCGGCATGGTGTG
This sequence comes from uncultured Actinomycetota bacterium, assembly GCA_963696135.1. Classification (GTDB taxonomy): domain Bacteria; phylum Actinomycetota; class Actinomycetes; order Propionibacteriales; family Propionibacteriaceae; genus Microlunatus. The sequence goes on along the minus strand of CAVOJH010000014.1, from coordinate 394,087 downwards.
CCAGCCCTGATCAGTGGTGGCCGTAACCGAGGTGGACATCGGATGCCCCTTTCGTTGTGCAGAAATCCGACGATGCCGTGTGTGGCCCTAGCACGCAGGGTCAGGCCGACAGACCCAGCTCAACGCTCACGATCACCTGGATGACCGCCGCGAACTGGGTCCGTCGTCTGATCATCGGGGGTCGAGGCCGGGATCGGCCAGGCACGACGACCTGCTTGCTCGTGTGCGCTGTACCGCCGGATCGAGGGCCTGGTCACCACTGTCGACCCTGGATCCACTGACGGCGACCCACCGGCGTGTACAGCGGCACTACTCAGCGCTCTCGGCGGCTTCCTCGGCCTCGAGCTCGGCAACGATCTCGGCGATGGCCAGCTCGATGACGAAACCGAGTGCATCGGTGATCCGCTCGGCAGCGGTGACGATTCGGGAGGTGCCCACGAGGGGGGCCACCGCCACCAGGAGACTCTGGACATCCTCCACGGTGATTCCGGTCTCGGCCGCGGTGCTGGCATTCATCACGTAGGAGGCGGTCGGGGCGTCGACCGCAACGAGAGCGGCAAGTCTGGCAATCATGTGCTCCCGGGCAGGGAGGTTGCTGTGGAGCAGGGAGACTGCGGTGATCTCGGCAAGAGCGGTCATCACTGGCTGGTCGTCGGGCATGGTCCACCTCGGTATCGGTTGTCGAATGGGATCCCTCTCGCGGGGCCCGTGGCACATCCTGGCAGGCTCGGCCGGACAAGTGAACCGCGGGTAGGGCCGCCGCTGCTGAACATGTTGGATTCTGGCCGGCATCGGCGGTGTTCGGCGGCTGCAGCAGCCGTGTGACCCGGTGAATCGCCGACGTCGCCCGACCCCAGCGCCAACACACTTCGCATCGACCCGGTGGGACATGTGTCCACGCATCCGGCATCGATGGGATCCGGTGTCCTTCGTGCTCGGCGATGCGCGGTCGCGTTGTTCGGGCATCCGCTACGGCGTGGCGTTCTCTTCGGCCTCGTCGTCGTGGAGGTGGTTGCGGGAGATCCTGTCCGCGCGCGTCAGCGCCTTCTCCACCTCGCCCGCCCACTGCTCGTCGAAGACCACCACGACACCTGACCCGCCGTTGGGCACGGCCCACTCGACATCGGACTTGATCTTCCGCTTCGTGACACGATCGATGATCGTGCCGGTACCCGCACCCAGTCCTGCCCCGACCGCGGCCGCGGCCAGCAGTGTTGGCGGAAAGATCAGGCCGACCAACGCACCACCGACGGCGCCGACCACCGCTCCGATGCCGGGTTCGTTCGTGGTGTCCTTGACGTGGAGCTTTCCCTCGGTGTCGCGGTTCACCAGGGCCAACGCTCCGACCGTGATCACGTCATCGGCGGCGAGCGCCTTCAACGTGCTCCAATCCTCTTCTGCCGTGCCGGGCTCGCTGTAGGCGGCCACATACAGATCAAGCGTGGCGTCGTCCTTGTCGCTCATAAGTCTGCCTTTCGCCGTCAAGTCGCCGGAGGTCGGCGGCAGCGAGGATGCTGTCCCCAAGAGCAGCACGCGTGGCCACCGGACCGGTTGTGGGTGAAAAGGGAACACCGGACGCCATCTGGGCCGCGCAGGTCAGCGCTGCTGCCACGACCGCTCCGGATCGGTGACGGTGCGGGACAGCACCGCTGACAACAGCGTGCCGATCGCGATCCCGACCGCCAGATTGATCAACGCGGTACAGATCTTGCCGGCAAGGCTGCCCTCGGCAGCGAACGGCATCACCATCGCCGCCACCGTGCCCAGCCCGACGAGCCAGCCGAAGAACACCCGGGGACGGGGTGTCGTCACCGACAGAAGGTGCGCCGCCCCTACTGCGACCAACGCCAGCAAGAACGCGGTCAGCGCGTAGTTCAACGCAAGCGAGTCGGCGATCGGCACCACGAGCGTGGGTACGAGACTCACATCCAGCACCGAACCGCACAGCAGCACCCCGACCGCCGCCACCAGGGCCGCGATGCAACCGGTGGCCACACCCCCCGCCCACAGACGTCCGGTCGTCACCACGACGCGGCGACCCGGTACCGAGCCGGACGACTGGGGGATGGACATGGGTTCTCCTTGTCGAGCGTCGCCGAGATCGATCAGCTGGTCGCCGTGGCCGGGTGGTGTGTGTGCTGCTGGCACGGGGGCCAGCCGGCTCCGGCCACGGATCTCACTATGGCCGGGCCGGCTGCTGCCCCTCGATCAGGCGAGTGCCTTTGCCTTCAGCTGGTCGAACTCGGCCGGCGTGATCGAACCGCTGTCGAGCAGCGCCTTCGCCGAGGAGATCTGGTCCGCCGGGCTCGATGAGCTGGCCACCGACTTGATGTACTGGTCCGTCTCGGTCTGAGCCTGCCGGATCGCACCTGCCTGACGCTCAGCCATTCCACGTCCCCGCACGATCAGGTAGATCACCATGAGCAGGAAGGGGAGCAGGATCAGCCCGATCGTCCACAGCGCCTTCGCGCCCCCGCCGAGATCGCGGTCGCGGAACAGATCCCCGAAGATGTGGAACAGCACCATCAGGTACATCACGAAGAAGAAGCTCCAGATCAGAAGCCCGAAGAAGTCCCAGAAACCCATCGAAGTGCCTTTCAGTCGAGACAAACATCTCACCGTCGGCACCGTCGGCCGTCGGACGAGTCGAAACGCTAATCGAACCAGCCCGACCAGTGCCAATCCTCGCTGAAATTGGGACGCCACAGAACAGCCATGCGCTGAGCACCAAGATGGCTGTCACACTCCGCCGTGCCAGTGGTCGCACTTGTGGCCTTCCCACCTGGTCCAGCCCCAACAGTCGTCAGGTACCCGCGTCCCCACGGTGCCTGACCAGGAAGGTCTCACCATGCGCAAGACTGCCTCGATCGTCGGTATCATCTTCGGCGCGATCTTCGTCGTCGCCGGCGTCGTGACCTGGGTGGTGATCACGAGCACGTTGTCCGCCCAGAAGATCGCCGTGTCCGACGACGCTGACTGCCGAGCCGGCGCTTCGGTCGCCGGACCGATCAGTGCGTACTGCCAGGCGAGCGTGATCGACAAGCACACCATGGAGATCACCGGCGGCAAGACCTACGCGGAGCTGGACAGGGAGGATCCCAACCGCGATACCGCGATGACCTCCTCGTTCCTCCAGGCGTCGCTGTTCACCTCGGTGGTTGCCTTCGGCGTTGCGGCCATGGCCGTAGCGATAGGCATCGCCTTCGTGCTGTTCGGACTCGCGCTGCGCGAGCCGCAGACCGCTGACGCTCACGCCGCCACGGTCTAGGGGGCGCCGCTGAGCCTCGGCACTGTCTGGTTCGGCGCCGTTCTCAGACCACAGATCGCGACCACGGCGGCCCACCCGAGTCGTGGGTGGATCACGAGTGGCTCCTCAACCTGCGCCTGACCACCCTGGTGCCACTTCCCCTGTCGATGCGCCTCTGCGCCTCGGTGATGGCGCCTGCTGAAGGCATCTGCACGCCATACCGCAATGCGTTCAGTCGGCTACCGGCGGCTCACCTGCTCGGTAGCCGACTCCACGCACGGTCACGACGATGGTGGGGTGCTCGAGGTCTCGTTCGATCTTGGCGCGGAGTCGCTGGACCTGGACGTTGACGAGCCGGGTGTCGACGGTGGGCCGGAAGTGCCAGACCTGTTCGAGAAGCATCTGTCGGCTGAAGGCGTGCTGGGGTCGACGGGCGAGGGCGAGGAGCAGGTCGAACTCCATCCGAGTGAGGGAAATCGGCTTGTCGTTGCGTTTGACGGTGTGTCCGCAGGGGTCGATCACGAGGTCGCCGATGCGCAGCTTGTGGTGGTCGGTCAGCTCGGGTGAGTGTCGTAGCCGGGTCTTGATCCGGGCGATCAGCTCCTTGGCCTTGAACGGCTTGGCCACGTAGTCGTCGGCGCCCGCCTCCAGGCCGGCGACGACGTCGCCAGTGCCGGACCTGGCGGTCAGCATCACGATCGGCACCGGCGACTCGGAGCGGATCTCGCGGCAGATGGCCATGCCGTCCTTGCCGGGGAGCATCAGGTCCAGCAGGACCAGATCGGGGCGACCACGACGGTAGGTGTCCAGCGCCTTGTCGCCGCGGGCACACCACATCGGGACGAATCCTTCGTTGCGGAGCACCAGAGACAGCATCTCGGCCAGTGCCTCGTCATCTTCGACCACCAGCACGCGCGCCCCGGGACCCGATCGGTCGCGTCTGAGGGCTGGGTGCTGGCGAGCTGGCGCTCCGACTCCTGCCCTCCGTGCTCCGCTGTTCAGATCTCCACCCACGGACACGCCACCCCCTGTCGGGTCGTCGCCCATCGGGGGCGACGTTGCCTCCTTCACGTCCGAAGCCGGCAGCACGAGTTGATCTCCTTCTGTGGTTGGTGGTCTGTTGAGTGAGTGTTCAGGGTGGGAAGCCGCGGCGAGGGCAGTCTCGATCACGATGGGAGGACGGAGGGCGCTCATCGTCAGCCCTGGAGGTTCGACTGCATCTCGTCGACGAACCCCTGAGCTGCCTCCGCGCTGCTCTGGCGACCGAACAGCACCTCGGTCGCGAAACGCTGCATGACCTCATCAGCCTTGCCACCACCAGGCGGCGGGGCGATCGGGGTGTCGGCCAGCTCCGGCTTGATGTCGGCCAGGAACTGCTGAACGCTCTGCTGCTCCTTGGAGAGCTTGGACTTGATCGCAGCCTGGATCTCACCATTGGCCGGCTGACCACGCTCGGCCAGGAGCAGATCGGCAGCATCAGGCGAGTTCACCAGCCAGTCGATGAACGCGACCACCGCATCAGGATTCTTGGTCTCGGCCGAAGCCGACCACAGCATCGACGCCTTGTACCACGCCTTCCGCTCGGCCGAGTTCCCCGCGATCGTCGGGTACCGCAGCATGGTGATCTCAGTGCCCGCCGCCGCGGTGATCGCCTCCAGCTGGTTGGAGTTCGACAACGCCAACGCACCCGTACCGACCACGATCGCACTCTGGTCGAGCGACTTCGCGAACTCCTCGGTGATCTGCGACGGCGAACCGATCGCGCCGGCCTTCTGAGCCTTGGACAGATAGTCGAACCAGCTCGTGACGTCGGCGACGTCGAAGCCCAGAGCATCCGGAGTGAACAGCTCCTTGCCCTGCTGACGGATCCAGGCCTGGAACAAGTTCGCGCTGACCAGCGACTGGAAACCGAAGGTCACCTTCGCCTTCGACGCCACCTCCGCAGCCGTGTCGATCATCGAGTCCCAGGTCCAGGACTTGTCGTCCGGCACATCCATGCCGGCCTTCTCGAAGATCTTCGGATTGACCAGCACCACCAGGCAGTTGATGCCCGCGTTGACGCCGTACAACGTGTCGTTGATCTTGCCCGAGTCGACGGTGCCCTCGATGAACTTCGAGGTATCGACCTTCGACAGATCCAGCAGCGCACCCCGGTTGCCGTACTCGGAGATGTAGGCCATGTCCATCTGGATGATGTCCGGAGCCGTGTTACCCGCTACCTGGGTGGCCAGCTTGTCCCAGTAGCTCGCCCACTCACCCGGCTGCGGAGCGATCTTCACACCCGGGTTCGCCGCCGAGTACGCGTCGATCGCCGCCGTGGTGTTCTTGTTGCGGACGTCGTTACCCCACCAGGCGAAGGTCAGATCGGCCGTGCCGGCATCGCCGCCACCGCCACCGCTCTCGCTCGAGCCCGGAGCACACCCCGTCAAGCCCATCGTCGTCGCAGCGGCGGCCAGTCCCAAGCCACCCAGCAGGAACTGCCTGCGATTCACACTCATCGTCTTCTCCACTTCATCGTCAGATCTACGTGACAGGTATTGGGTCGTCGGGAAATCCGACCGACCAAGGGATCACACTGGTTCGCCGGGCTGGCTCAGGCGATGGGGTTGGCGACCAGGGTCAACGTTGCGTTGTGGTCGGTGCCGCTGCTGTCGATCCAGTGGACCGCGATCCTGTCGCCGACGTCGTGTGCCTCGAGCAGGTCGCTCAGCTCGTCGACCGTGGTGATCGACTGCGCGTCCACGGCGGTGATCAGATCGCCGGCCGCCAGCCCAGCCTGAGCGGCCGGCCCGTCGGGAACGACATCCTGGACCATCGCGCCATCGCGGCTGGCACCGGTGCCGTCCGTGCCCCACGGACCAGAGGCATCGCCGGGCATGCCGTCCTGCGATCCGTTGCGCGAGCTGGCTGTGTCGCCGAGCAGCACGCCGAGCATCGGACTGGCGCCGACCTGGACCGTGTCGGTCTCAGTGCCCGTGTTGATCTGCTCGACAACGCTCAGGGCCTCTCTGATCGGGATCGCAAAGCTGTCGATCTCAGGTCCGCTCGAGCCTGCTGTGTTGATGCCGGTCACCTCGCCCTGTGCGTCGAACAGCGGACCACCCGAGTCGCCGGCGACGACATCGGCATCGGTCTCGATCATGCCGGTCAGGGTCTCTGCGGCCACGGTGCCCTCGGCGGCTGTGGTCACGGTCGCATTGAGGGCGGTGACGTTCCCCTCGGCCGCGGTGAGCGAGCCTGTTCCGCCGGCGTTCCCGACAGCGGTGACCTGGTCGCCGACGGCCACCGGATCGCGATCGAGTGCGATGGGGTCGAGGCCGGAGGCGTCTTTCAGCTGGAGCAGCGCGACATCATGGGTCTGGTCGTGTCCGACGACGGTCGCCGGGTAGGTGGCGCCGGTGCTGGCCACCGTCACGGCGATGCTCGTCGTGCCTTCGACGACGTGGTAGTTCGTCATGATCTGGCCCGAGGAGGTCAGCACGATCCCGGTCCCGGCACCCCGAGCCCCCGCGTACCGGAGCTCGGTGTCGATGAGTACGACACCCTCGGCCTGAGCGGCGGCGGCCCCAGAGCTCCGGGTGCTGGCACGACCATTCTCGTTCACGTCCCACGGCTGGTCCGCCCAAGAAGCTTGTGGCACGTCAGCCGCGTGCAGCCCAGCGGGGCTCGAGGCGGCAGCGGCCAGCGGTGCGGCGGATGCGGACGTGGCGGCGAGGCCGACCAGCGCACCGGCCAACAGCCCGACCGCGATCATCCGCACAGGTCGGCGCATGCCGATCCGTGTGAGGGGTGGGTGCTCAGCTTCGACGTGTGGGGTCGAATCGGCGGGTGCGGTGCCCATGGCTGCTCCTCTGTAGGGCTTGGCAGGTCCCTATGAGAGAAGCGCGCTTTGCCATGAACTGCCCACGCAGTTGCTAGCGATTGGCTGTGAGCTGGCCGGCTCGGAGTATCGGCGCGGGGGTGTAGTCCCACCAGCTCGCCTCAGAACCCCGCGTCCCGCCACAGCCACCAATCGGGACGATCAATCAACGTGCACCGAAGCCAGAGGACATCTGGGAAGGAGCAGTGACGCAGAGCCCCAACGCGCAGTGGATCCGGAGCACCTCACAACCCGTCGTCGCGCGTCGACGGCGGTCCAGTGACGACACATCGATCTCCGAGCCGCCGACCCTCGCGAACGCCGAGGCGGAAGCCTCTACGCCGGGTTGCTGTCGGTCTGATGTCGGTCAGGCCGGGTCGGAGATGACGATGACTTTTGCCGCTGATCCGGTCGGCGGCAGCCTCCACGTGGAGGGCGGGCAGATCGCTCAGTGGGATGTGGCGGGCGATCTCTACCTGGAGCTCGAGGTGGTCGACCAGGGACACCAGCTGCGTGAGTCGCTCGGCGTTGCTGCGGATGACAACGATCGCAGAACGCACGTCCCGGTCGGGGTCGCCGGTGGCGGGCATCCACGCCGTACCGTTCACGACGATGCCGCCGGATCGCACGAGCGCGACCGGGGCGGTGAACTGAGCCGGCTCGAGCCGGAACGCGGCCACGTTGTCCGCCCGGCAAAGGTGCCGGGGTCATCTCGTAGCACAGGTGCCGCTCGGGCGGGGAAGCTCACGGGTTCATCGACCATTGGTCCGATGATCGGCCGCCGGCGGTGCGTGCGTCTTGTACGTTCCTCTCATGGTCGACGCCACCTGGATGCGGGCGTGGCAACCGCGCGTGCCCGGCGTACGCGAGGTCCTCCACGCCGCCCACCCAACAGTCGGCTTTCGAAGATCAGGAAGTCTGCCTGGGCCGTGGTGCAGGGCCGAACCCAGGGAGTCGTTCACTGAAGGTCCCGCTCAACCCAACTGCGCAACAATCCGTGCCCATCCAGCCGCAGCCGAGCTCGACCACGAGAGGTCCCCCAGAAGTCGCAGGTACGGGATCGATCGACCAGCCTGGCTGTCCCACACGGGTGTGTCGACCTCTGTTCAATGGCCACCTTGCCCGCGCCCACCGACGACCTGGAAGTGCACGATGAACGGCAGCACGAGCGGACCGTCCTCCAATTCGTAGATCGGCGTGGCGACGACCGTATGATTGCCTCGCTTCATGCCCCGGATCTCAGCGGTCCAGGCAGCTGCGACGAAGGTTGCAGGACCGGGTGTGGCTTGGAACACAGGATCCACAGGGAAGACAACCGATCGCTGCGGTGATACCTCGAGGAAACGGCGTTGGTGGATGTCAACGGGACTACTTCCGTCCACACTGATGTTTATCGATCGGACGGGGATCGTACTCAGGTTCCGAAGCGCGCACGTGCGCTGGGTGCGAGGTGTGTCGGCGAAGAAGGGCCCAGGCTCGGCGCTGCTGCAGTCGGCGGACGTCATGACCATCACCACCGGTCGTCCTGCCTCGACTGGGCAGGTCATCTCGATCACCCTGTTCTCGGGGGGAATCAGGATCCCGCCTGCTGGCGACAGGACCTTGCCGCGGTGGCCGATATCGAGGCAGATATTGTCGGATCCGCCGAACGGGCTGGCACTTGTGGACAGCGTGAGATTCTCGACGAACCAATCACCCAGCAGCCTGCCACCCGAGTTCCCGGCGACGTGGCTGGCCGGCACCACGGACGGACGACGATGATCATTTGCATCGGGGCCCGTCTGGCCCACGGCTACGGGCGCCAAGATGGTCGTGAGGGCCAACGCGGCGACGATTGTGCGCGCGATGAGTTTCATCTTCTCTCCTTCGATTCGCTCCAAAATCTGAGGCCGTCCGAACGCCGCAGCCGCCGACACCGCCGGTGATCATGTGTCGATACCTTCCGCAACATGATCCTTTGAGGGGTCCGGACGTGTGCCGTGGCCGCAGATGCATCTCCTACGCCCTCGACGGCGATCTTGACGAGCCAGCGATGGGGATGGATCCCTGACCCACTCACCACTTGTTGATCACTCGCATACCCGCCGGGCTCGACGTGCCCATGCGCACGAGCGCATCGCCCACCTCCTCGATGCTCACCGTGCCCTGAACGAGCTTGCCTGGGTGGATCTTGCCGGACTCGACCATCCTGAGCATGGCTGGGAAGCGCGCCGCCGGCATTCCGAGCGAGCCGATGATCTCGAGCTCCTTGAACACCAGCAGATCAACGGGCACCCGGATATGTCCACCCTGCTGCTTGCTCGAGGTACCCAAGCGCAGATGACGGCCCCGCGTCCGCAGGCTGTACAACGCGGGAATGGCAGTCTGCTCGTCGCCGAGCGCATCGACGGTGACGTGCGCGCCACCGCCGGTCAACTCGGCGACCTGTGCCGCCACATCCTCCCCGGCTGCGTCAATGGTGGCGACCGCACCGAGCTCTGATGCCAGATCCAGTTTTGCTTCAGTTCGCGAGACCGCGATCACGTTCGCGCCGAGTGCGGTCGCGATGTGGACTGCGGCCAACCCAACGCCGCCGCAGCCGAAGACGGCGACCCAATCACCCGCAGTCACCCCGGCCTGATCAACTACCCCGTACCAGGAGGTCGCAAAGCGGCAGCCCATGCTGGCGGCATCCACGAACGAGATGGACTCCGGCAGGCGTACGAGATTGACGTCGGCGCGTGAAACCTTGGCGTACCGGCCGTGCCCTCCGGAATAGTGGAACATCGGAAACCGAACATCCAGGCATGCGCTCTGATGACCGGCCTGGCACTGCTCGCAGATACCGCAGCTGTGGTTGACGGGCACAACGACACGGTCACCGGATCGGAAGCCGCGCACATCGGCACCGACCTCCTCGACCACTCCGCAATACTCATGACCGAGCACGAAGGGGACGGAAGGTTGGATGCCCACCCAGGGCCATCCGCCGTGCCAAACGTGGTAGTCGGTGAGGCACATGCCGTTCGCCTCGACCCTCAAGACCGCGTCCGTAGAGTCGCACCGCGGGTCGGGCCAATCCGAATGGATCACCAGGGGTTCGCCGATCTGTTCGACCACCGCTGCTTTCATCGCTTCTCCTCGTGAAGTGTCGAACGTCCGGCTGGTGCGGCGCCCGCCGTCCACCTCGTATCGATGGACCGAAGCCAGCTGGCTAAGCCGTCAACGCGCTGATCAGCTCCTGTAGGACGCCGTACACACGCACGGCCGAAATGCCATCGTCGGTCAACTCGTAATACGCGCAGTACGGCACGCGAACCTCGCGCCCGGTCGCGGGTATGCCGATGAAGTCGCCGGTGTGCGGCCCGCTGAAGACAAGCTCGAGCGCACAGCGGCTGCCGTCCTGGTCGAAGGTGACCGTCCTGACCTCAACGCTGCTGTCGAAGGCTGTCTCGTGCGCGTATCGGATGAAGTCCTCGACCGGCGACCGGCCCCTGATCACCTGCGCTGTACCGATCAACTCGAACGTGACGTCGTCGGTGAAGTAGACGGCGAAATCGCCACGGGTTGTGAGCGCTTCGAGGTAGTCGTCCATGGTGGCTCGAATGTTGGCGAGGGTGACGGTCATTCCTCTGACTCCTTGTGGATCGCTGGCTGATGTCGGCTAGGTGGGCGGCACGTACGACACGCCGCCCCCGCACTACCGGGTCTCGGCGTCGCCCGGTTCTGCGACGGCGTCAACGTCTTCGCCCGTGAGTTGCGGTGTGTCATTGGAGTCGCCTTCCTGAAACGTTCACCGCGTTGATGGCGCGTTGGTCATCCGATGCGCGATCAGTGAAGCATCAGATGCGCCTTGCGCGCCCCCGACAAATGTCTGGGTTTGGCGTACCAGCTCGACGCTCTTCGGGAATCTCGAACACCACTGGGGCGTCGAAGCCTGGCCTGGACTGGCGGCGCTCCCCTGCCCGCTGGGCGAAAGCGTGCGCGGTTGCTCACACCGCGCTTGGCGTACACATGGCTGAGGTGGCCGCCAGTCTTCGGCCAGGACGAATACGCCGAACTCGGGCCGGCCACCATCGCGGCGACCATGAGCCGCGCCTCGCCGTAGGCGTTGTCGACCACGGCGTCCCGCACCATGGCGTTGTCAGGTGCTCCGAAAGCTGCCCGCTCACTGTCGCTGACGATGTGAGATCGGACGGGTCTCGGGTCGTCCACCGGGTGGGAGCAACGACGGCGTACACCCCCAGGAGGATGACCAAGATCATCGCCAGGGACGACGCGACACCCTCTCTCATCCTGTCACTCTCGAACCACATCGCAGTCCGGACACCAGGTTCGGCCGATCACTCAGGGGGTTCTTGATCATGACTCGTCCCACCAAGCGCGCCGCCGCGTTGCTCGCCGCCGGCGCACTGCTCAGCGGCGTGGCTTCGTACGCGGTCTTCGCGCCGACTGCCGAAGCCATTCCCGGCGCGCAAGAGAAGTGCGCGTTCGGCCTCAAGGAGATCACCCCGGCCAGCGGCTGGCAGCCGCTCGGCCTGGCGGTGACCGTCAACAACGGGACCAGCGCCCGCAAGGTCGTCACGAACCTGTCCGCCGACATGGGTGTCAGCGAGCAGGCGGAGATCCGGGTCGGCTACAAGGTCGACCGTGGACCGGTTCGCGAGAAGTACTACGGCCCAGGCAACCTCGCCAACCACACCGACTTCTGGCAGACCCGCAACGCCCTGGCGGTGATCCCGCTCAGCAAGGGCACGCACACCATCACGCCGTACTGGCGGATCAGCGGCAGCTCCGACAAGGGTGGTGCGTTCGAGGGCGGCTGCTTCGTCGTCGAAGGCCGCACCCAGTAGGGGCCGTCACGCGGTCAGCGCGTACGCGAACCGGGTCGGGGCGGCAGCGGGTCGTCGGCGTCGAGCAGGTGCCGGCGGTACGCGGCCGCCACGGCCTGTGCCCGGTCCCGTAGCCCGAGCTTCTCCACGATCCGGCCGGTGTGGGTCTTCACCGTGGTCTCGGCGATCGTGCAGTGCTCGGCGATCTCGGTGGTGGACAGACCGTGCGCCATCAGCCTCAGGACCTCACGCTCCCGGTCGGTGAGCTCGGGAGCGCCGCGTCGATCCGGGAGGGTCGTCTCCACGGGCTCCCGCGCCAGCTCGGGCAGCAGATCGCGAGCCACCGTCGGATCCAGCCACGCCCGGCCCTCCGCCACCGCCCGGATGGCGATGGCCAGCTCGGCGGGCGCCGCGTCCTTGAGCACGTACCCCGAAGCGCCCGCGCGCAGGGCACGGCGTACGGACTCGTCGGCCCGGTAGGTCGTCAACATCAGCACCGCGGGTGCCCCGGCACCCAGCGCACGGATCCGTTCCGCACCTTCGATCCCATCGACGCCGGGCATCCGAACGTCCATCACGACGACCTCCGGCCGGTGCCGGGCGGCCAGGTCAGCGGCCTCGGCGCCGTCACTCGCAACTGCGACCACCAACAGGTCGGGCTCCCCACCGATGATCATCGACAGACCGGTGCGCACCAGACGCTCGTCGTCCACCAGCAGCACCCTGATCATGATCGGCTGCACTCCAGGAGCTCCTCGATCACCGGCGTCGCCTCGATCGAGTCAGTCAACGGAAACTGTGCTCGCACACGATAGCCGGCGCCGTCGAGCCGTGGGCCGTGCTCGAGCCGGCCACCCATCAAGGTCACTCGCTCGGTGAGCCCGACCAGACCGAACCCGCCGCTGCCCAGGGATCCGAGCGGCCCGTGCGGGCCGTCATCATCGATGGTGATCATCAGCCGGTCGGGACGCCAGTCCAGGATCAGCTCGGCGCAGCCTCCCGGTCCGGCGTACTTGTTGATGTTGGTCAGCGCTTCCTGGATGACCCGATAGGCGCTCAGGTCGACGCTCGGGTCCAGTGGTCTCCGAACGCCGACCGTGCGCACCACCACCGCGACGCCTGTGTCGCGTACCCGCTCGACCAGGACGTCCAACTCCGCCAGGCCGATGGCCGGACCGACGCCGGCCCGCTCGCTCTCGGCACCCTCGGCTCGTAACACGGTGAGCAGTCGCCGCAGCTCGGCTACGGCCTGCCGACCCGTCACGTCGACGGCGTCCAACGCCTCCACGGCCGGTGCCGTCGCGGACTGGTCGCCGACACTGCGCAGCACCGCCCGCGCGCCGCCCGCCTGCAGCAGCATCACCGTGACCGCGTGCGCGACGATGTCGTGCAGCTCGTGCGAGATCCGCAGCCGTTCGGCGTCCACCGCGGCGGCCGCGAGCGTCGTCTGCTGCTCCTCCATCCGCCGTGCAGTCCGTCTCGCCCGGGCGCTCGCACCCCAGCGGCCAGCCCCCCAGGTCGCGACGTCGGCCAGCAGGTAGATCGATGCCACCGCGGCCACCGCGAATCCGTCGACGCCGGCGAAAGAACCCTCGTACCCCACCGCGAGCGCATGCGCCGCCAACACGGCGGCCACCGCGCCCAGGGCCCGGCGCCGCGGCAGCCAGACCGCGGCGCCGTAGAGGGCGACCAGGAGCGACACGAACGGACGCGAGCCGAGCAGCAGCGTGACCGCGGCTGCGTGTCCGGCCAGGATGAGGCAGACCGCGAAGGGTGCCCTACGCCGGTAGGCGAGCGGAACGATCGCGACCAGCCCGGCGACGACGATCACCACCGGCGGCACGGCACGACTGACCCACGCGGTTTGGTCGCCGGCATCGGACAGCTGGCTGAACAGAGCGAGGTCGAGGACGACCGCACCCACGGCAACTCCCAGATCACGGGGGTTCCGCAGACTGCGAGGGGTCCGCGTGGTGTCGACTGGGTGTCCGGCTGCGAGGGCCATCGCTAGTCCCAACGGAAGATGCGGCAGATCGAGAAGGCGACGTGAGCCGGCGCGGCCTGGTTGCGCACCGTGAACGTGTCCGGCAACGCCGGATCCGGCACGGTCGGGCCGGTGCCGGGCAGGGCGGGCGGCCGAGTACGTCGAGTGAGCGGGCCGAACCGTTGCGGCCCCAGGCCCGGCAACGCGTCGGCGGCGGTATCGGTCTGCAGCGCCTCGGTCAGCTGGTCTGGGGTGACCTTCGGGCCGAGATCGATGGGGAACTCGCTGCGCTGGCGCAGCACGACCAGGCCGATCGAGTCGCGACCGGTGGCATCCGTCCGCGGCAGCTCGACCTCCTGCGGCTGCGCCCACTCCTCTCGTCCGTCGTCGGCCACGATCCGGATGAGGAATGGCGTCTGTGAATCCAGGGCTCGTGGCCAGGGTGCGAACACCGCTGCTTCTGGCGCGGCCAGCACGCCCGACGTGCGGGAGATGGGTCCACGCGGCCCGTAGAGGAAGGCCCTCGGGTTGCTCACACCTCATCAGAGCACGGGATCGCCGCCGGAGATACCTGACGGGTCAGATCCCCGGGCGTCAGGCGAGCACCCTGGAGACCCAAGCATCCTCAAGCACGACCGTGATGGCATTCGCCGACTCGTTCACATCGCTGATGCGGTCCAGGTGGGCCTGAACCACCTCCACACTGGACACCTCCCGGGCCCGGATCAGGGCCGCCAGCTCGCCGACGCTCTTGCTCCACATGCGAGCTGTACACAGTTCGCGGAACCGCCGTCGGCGGCGCGGATTTGAGCACCGTCGAGATGCCCAACGTTGAGGCGCGAACGCCAAGTTTAGGCAAATCTGCCGATGCCGAGTCCACCCGGCCGACGACAGAGTGAGGAATGCCAGCACCCCCGCAGACACCACGCAGCAGATTGGAAGGACGACAAAATGCCAGAGATGGAGACGACGGGCGGCGTCAGCCGCCGATGGGCGCTGAAGGCCGCAGGAGCCGCCGGTGCGGCCGCGATCCTGACCAGTGCGGGTGTCGATTCCGCGCACGCCGACGACGCGCAGGGAGGGCACGATCGCGGACGCAACCGCGGCGTCGAGCCGGGCGCCGGCACCTGGAAGACGTGGGTGCTCAAATCAGGCAAGGAGATCTCGGTGCCACCGCCGCCAAAGGGGCAGGCGGCCAAACGCGACCTCGACGCGGTGGTGAAGGCCGCAGCGGCCCACTCGGACGAAACGCTCGACGCGATCTCGTTCTGGGACACGGGATCGCCCGGTTTCCGCTGGAACCAGATCGGCGCGCAGATGCTCATCGCCAACCCGGCACCCGACACGTACCGGGTACCCACCTACCTCAACCTCGCGATCTACGACGCGACGATCGCCGCGTGGGCCTGGAAGCAGCACTACCGGCGGCAGCGCCCGCGCGACCACAGGCTGAAGACGGCGATCGACACGCCGAACAGCCCGTCGTACCCGAGCGAACACGGCGCAGCAGCCGGTGCGGCGGTCGGCGTGCTCAGCCACCTCTACCCCGACCAGGCGGCCCAGCTGGCCGAGCGGGCGGCCGCACACGCCGCCTCACGCGTCGCCGCCGGGGTCGAGCACCCGAGCGACTTCAAGGCCGGCTACGCGCTCGGCAAGGCGGTCGCCGCCAAGGTCGCCAGCAGGAGGATCGACGTCGACGGGTTCGGCGCGCCCTACCCGGGCGACCCGAACGCGCCATACCCCGGCGGCGACGGCTCGTACCCGGTTCTGCCGAAGGACGACGGCTTCCAAATCATGATCAGCAAGTGGAAGCCGCTCGTGATCGGCGACGTCACGGCGTTCCGGCCAAAGCCACCCCCGGCCAAGGCCTCGCACGCGCGGACAGTCGAACTGGCCGAGGTGAAGAACTACCCGCGCCGCCAGCAGCCTGACTTCGCCGAGCTGTTCTACTGGCCCCAGGACCCGGCCGGCCGGCCGGAGCCCGACTCGGGAGCGTTCCTGAACGCTGCGCAGGTGGCGTTCTACTACGCGGTCGACGTCGAGCTGATCGTGCTCGAGGACATCAACCAAAAGATCCACGAGTACAAGCTCGACACGAACCCGCCCCGTGCAGCGCGCACCTACGCGCTGGTGTACGCCACCCTCCTCGATGCGTACATTGCGTGCTGGGACGCCAAGTACTACTACCTCGTCGGGCGACCGGCCCACTTCGACCCGACGATCGACACACTGTGGACGACCTACCCACTCGCCAGCTACCCGTCCGGTCACGCATGCGACCTGACCGCGATGGCAACCATGCTCGGGTACCTGTTTCCACGCGACGAGCACTACTTCCTGAGCCGGGCCAAGGAAAACGCAGCGTCACGAATGTGGGCCGGCATCCATTTCCGCAGCGACTTCGTCGAGGGCGTGGCGATGGGCGAAGAGGTCGGCAAGGCGGTCATCGGGTACGCGAAGGCCGACGGCAGCTCGTAGCCGTTCGGCCGTTCCGAGGAGTGGTCGATTCCGCGCCCACGGCACGGATCGACCCACTCGACTCCTACGCAAGCGATGGGGGTCTCAGCCCCCGTAGCGGTCCAGCTCAAGGAACCCGCTCAGGCCGACGCAGAGGCACGCCTGCTGCTCTACCTCACCACGCGCGACTGCGCCACCCACAAGCACCCGACCTGACCAAGCCGACATGTGACCGCATGGCAAGTGGGCATGGTGAGGCACCGCTGGGATCGTTAGTCATCGCGGTCCGCGGGACCCGTCGCCTCCAACTACACTCGCTGCCCTCGGTCGGCTTCTGACGCTCGGCGCCGACACGTTTGCCGACGCACGCGCCGACGACAGCTCCTCACCGCTCAGTCGACGACCGACATGCCCGGGATGGCATGGGCTGCTCGGACTGCCGCAGTCCGCGACGTCACATTCAGCTTCTGGTAGATCGAGCGTAAATGGGCTTGGACCGTCCGCCGGCTGAGCATCAGCCGGTTGGCGATCTCGGCGTCACCGAGCCCTTCGGCAACGAGACAGAGGACCTCGATCTGACGTCGCGAGAGGCCGGTGGACGAGAGGTCGACTTCCTTGCGCAGGTCGTCCAGAACGGCTACGGCCAGCTCGGTTGCTTCCTCCATGTCGAGCCGACCGCCCGCGACGTACGGGTCAGTCCAGGCGCGTTGCCCGAGCTGCCGTCGGATGCGGTCGGGCTGGAGGAAGCTGCGCATCTGCGGCGCGTAGGAGACCGTCTCGTAGGCGGCACGCCAGCCAGCCGAGGCTCCGTGGAGTTGGGCCGCCGTACGGAAGTGGCGTAGCTCGCCGCTGAGCCGTGCGACGACGTCGATGATGTCGGCCCATTCGGCGACCAGCCGGTAGTCCCGCTCGTGCTGGAGTGCACGCTTACAGGCGTCGACGGCGGCGATCCAGTCGCCGCGCATCTGGTGAGCGATGGACAGCTCGAACAGCGAGCGGCAGACCCCTAGGGGAGTCGACCGTTCAGCGAAATCGTCGGCCGCTCGGCTGAGCTCATCGACGGCCGCCTCCCAGTTCTGGGCGAGCAGCGCGGCTGCGCCGGCGCTTTCCAGCGCCCAAGCTGCCGCTTGCCGATCGCCGGCAGCCGTGGAGCGCGCGACACCTTGGAGGCAGTCGCTCCGAGCGCCGACGAGATCGCCGAGGAGCATCCGTGCGTTTCCACGGCTGCTGATGCACAGGGCCAACCCCGCGGAGTCGCCGAGCTGCTCGAACAGGCCGGCTCCCTCCTCCAGCTTTTCGATGCTGCGCTGTGGATTCGTGGAGATGAGCCGCAGCCCGCAACGCTGCAACGCCTGAGCGCGGGCCCCGAGCGCAGAAGTGGAGTCAACCCGGCTTGGGAGAGCCAGAGACTCTTCCAGCACGGCAAGTCGTCGAGCTTCGGAAGGGAAGCAGAAGAGAAAGAAGTGGTCCAGTGCAACGGCCAACCGCTGCGCTGCTTCGGCGTCCTGCCGCTTCATGGCCCACGCTGCGGCCGCCTCGATGTTGGCGAGATCAGCGCCCAGCGGATCCGACCAGAGAGGCTCGACAGGTGTACCCCACGATCGACTCTCGATGACGTCGAGGAAGTAGCTCACGTGCCGGTCACGGATCTCTGCTGGTCGTTCCAGCCGCTCCACAGCGTACGCGCGGACTAGTTCGTGAACGTGGAAGCGGGTGCCGCCGCTGGTCTCAGGAACCCGCTGGATCAACGACAGCTCCGCGAGATATGCCAACGTCGCCAAGTCGGCTCCGGAGACCGCACTTGCAGCCGCCGGGGTGAAGCCACCGACGAAGACCCCCAGCGCAGCCAGCACGGATCGTTGCGCCTCAGCCAACCACTGCCACGAGTTGTCAAGCACAGCTTGAATGCTTCGGTGTCGCTCGTCGACATGCGGTGCGTCTGTCACGAGCTTCGTGGAGGTCTCCGACAGATGGCTCAGCAGGTCTCGGGGCGCGAGCACCCGGATCCAGCTGGCGGCGAGTTCGATGGCCAAGGGCAGTCCGCTCAGTGTTCGACAGATGTCGGCCACGATGCGGGCGTTCAGATCGGTCATGCGGTATGCCGGAGCAACGGTTTGTGCTCTATCCATGAACAAAGCTGTTGCGTCGTTCGCATACGGATCCGACTGCTCACCGACAGACCCCAGGGGTGGGATCGGATACACGACCTCCGTACTCAGTGCAAGGGGAAGCCGGCTGGTCGCCAAGACGGTCAGCCCCGGGCAGGACTCGACCAACTCAGCGACCATAGAGCCGCAGGCGGCCCTGACCTGCTCGCAGTTGTCCAAGACGAGCAACACGTGGCTCGACCCCACGACCCGCGCAAGAAGGGCGGCACTGTAACTTGCTGCTGGCCCGGAGAGCCCGAGCGCGGTCGCCATCGCTGGCCCCACGTCGCCTGGGTCGACGACGTCAGCCAAGGACACCCAGACGACCTCGATCGACGCTTCGAAACTGGTCCGCTGGGATCTGACTCGTTTGGCCACTTCAAGCGCCAAGCGGGTCTTTCCCGCACCGCCGACCCCGCAAACAGTCACAACACGCGCGTCATCGAGGCAGAACGCCAGGGCAGCACATTCGCGATCACGGCCGACGAAGCGGGTCAAGAACGTCGGCAGCGGATCACCAAACAGCTCTCCATCGACAGCCACGACAAGTCCGTTTCCGAGTGGACGCCGTACTCCATCGCACAGACTGGTGCCACCCTCGTAGACGAGCATGGCTTCACGGGACCGAGTACACAAGAGACCGGCTCGCTCAGGGCTCCCGGTAACAGCCCCTCATCCACGCCAGGCCGCGTCAGTTGCCGATGGCGACCGGAGCCCGGCGGACCTACCACCTGGTGCGTCCAACCCTGCTGCTCGATGCCGCGAGCCGTCGACGCGCTGCTCGTCGTCATTCAGGACCTGTGTCTTCGGCAGGACTACCTCGTCGCGGCGTTCCCCGCGACCCAAGGCCTTCTGCCCATCCCTGGCATGGCGGCGCCGACTGAACTGCGAGCCCTGACGACCTGTGCCTCGGGCCACGGCCTCACGAATCAAGTGAACCTGGGACCGATGAGCACCTCTGCGAGTTACCAAACCCACCAGCGGCACCAAGCCCAGCGGTTCAACCATGACGGGGCCTCGTCATGATCCCGACGATGATTGAGAGCCTGACGCTCGGGGATGACCCATCTGCGCCGACAGGTCGACGGCCATGGTGGCTCATAGCGATCGCGGCGGCCGTCGTCGCCAGCTTTGCTGCTCTAGCCATGGCCGGTCTGGCCGAGGGCGATCTTGTGCCGAGGCGGCCGTTCGACTGCGCCCTCGCCGGGACCACGATCGGGCTCTACAAGCATGAATGCTTTCGTCGAACCGACTGCTAACTCATCGCTGCTAGCAGGTTCGCCCTGGAGGAACCGGGCATTGGGGGTGCGCCGACGGGTAGCTGACCGACGATGGCTTCGGCTCGGTCCATGATCCCGGGTCTTGCGTAGATGTCGTGAGGAAGGGTGAGAGCGGAGATGATCTCCATTGCCGCGCGGAACAGGTCGGGGTCGAAGGGCATGGCCTGCCAGAACAGCCGCTCGCGTTGGGAGTAGTCATCGCTGGCAGGTGGAGGCGGCGGGTGGCCTTGGCGTAGGGCGTCCATGGTCTGATAGCGGTTCCGGTCGGTGCGGACCTGGCTGGTGTACCAGGGCGTGAGCTCGGTCTCGGTGATCTCGTGGAATGCGTACGCGAGCCGTACCGGGTCGCCATCGCTCTTGCGGATCGTGTCGCGCAGCCGGACGGCGTGGGCGAGCCCGAGCGCGATCCCACGCCCGGCCGACGGGTTGGTGCAGGCCCACGCGTCGGCTACGGCAACCAGCCCCGTCACCACCGGCTTGCCGTCGACGACGAAGCGTCGGTACCGGTCGACGACCCCACTCATCGCGAGCACCCCGGTGATGGCCTCACCGTCGAGCCACGGCGCCTGCATCGGCGACAACGCGACGACCCTCTTGAAGGTCTCCAGGTTCCGCAGCGCCTTGAGCGGCCGGTCTCCTGAGGCGCACCACACCGTGATCCCCCAAACGTCGTTGTCGCTGGGCAGCGTAATGAAAGAGATCGTCCCAAACTCGGTGACGACCGGGCCGAGGAGCGGCGGCGTCGATCCGGTGAAGTAGACGGTGTAGTAGGTGAACCCACAGTCCTCGGCCTCCTCGTACGGCGGCCGGCCACCGGCTGCGGTCAACCAGCCGCCGATCTTGGACCGCCGCCCCATGGCGTCGACGACCAGGTCAGCGCCGATCTCGCGCCCATCGGTGGTGATCGCCCCGACCACGTGCGGCACTCGGTCGGTCACCGAGGGTGCGGTGAGCACACCTGCCACTGTGACGCCCCGCTCGATGGTGACCCCGGGCTCGTTCCGCGCGGCATCGGCGAAGGTGTACTCGGCGGTGCTGCGCCGTGCCGTGTCGGTCAGAAACCGGTCGTCGCCAGGTCGCGGGTCACGGTCGGCGATCATCGGCGGGAGGCCACCGATCATGTTCATCCGGTAGGCACCGTGCCGCACCAGACCATCCCGAAGGTCGGGCAGCTCCGCTTCCAGCAGATGCTTCACGCGGGGGTGCAGATTGTGGGTCTGCCGGAACTGGGCGACACCGCGCCGATCCCAGGTTTCCCAGGCATCCTCGACCGTGCCGGGGACCTCCGCCGGGTCGCGCTCCAGCACCCTCACCGTGTGGCCGTCCCGGGCCAGCAGCATTGCGGTCGCCAGCCCGCAGATCCCACCACCCAGCATCAGTACATCACCCATGGCTTCCTCCTGCGATCTCGTCCGGTCGGTGTCCCCCGGCGTCCGAGCCGCTACGCGGCGCAGACCCAATAGATCGATCCTGTTCTCACGGTAGGAACGTCAACGGTGCGCAGCTGCGTGGACTGGCCATGCTCACCTGTCCGGGCCCTCGCGAGTGACTGCCTTCCCGCTTGTCGGGTTGGGGGTCACCGTGGAGTCAGGCTCCAGCCACAACACCAGCGCGATCTGCTGGTCGCCATCTTCGGCATCGGAGCGGTTCGCTGGACGCCGATCGTCGGTGGACCGGAACCCGAAGTTGGTCGCGAAACCAAGGCCGCGCCCGTTGTCGGTACCAACCCAGCAATACAGCTGCACATAGCCGTCCCGGGCAGCCAGAGCTGCCGCGGCCTCCATCAACCGCCACGAGACGCCACTGCCGCGCGCGTCAGGCATGACGTACAAACCGAAAACCTCCGCCGCCGTGGGGTCGTCCTCGAACGGTCCGACGCTGACAATCCCCAATGGCACGCCGCCCCGCTCAGCCACCAGCCGATGCGATCGGGTCATCCGATCACGCCAGAACTGCTCCTCACGGACCGACTCCTCAGCCAAGGACGCCGTGAATGAACCCGGCGACTCCGCCAGGGCACCCAGACGAACGTCGCGGTAGAGCGACCACTCAGACTCACCAAGCACTCGCACCATGATCTCCGCCATGGCCGAGTGTCCACCTCAGAACCGACCCGCGGCAAGACCAAGCTTGGGCAGCGAACAACCGAGCCCACGTCGGCAGGGTCCCGGTGGCAGTCACCGGGATCACCCAGGTCGCACATCACTGTCACACCGACAGGCTCCGCAGTTACCGGTCATCCATCTCCAGGCCAACCAGATGAACCAAACCTGGAGACCTACCGGCCGCCGGACCCCCGATCGCTATCAGACGTCAACCCCCTTCATCGGGCGCGGTCTCGGCCTGGGCTCCGCACCGTCTGCCGCCGATCTCACCGCTTGTCTGCTGCCCAGTCGATTGTGGGATCAGCCGCCCCACGTTCATCCGAATTGCCGCCCACAGAGTCCCCACGCAACGGTTGATTAGTGTGAGGTGTGGGGGCGTCGGCTCTGGTCACCCCGGGGCGTGCCCCGAATGCTGCGCCTCAGAAGTGGGTGGCGGGCCGAAGCTCTGATGAGAAATGGTCGGTCCTGATCATCGGCGGCAACACGCTGGTGCGGTTCCCGGACGAGCTGCTGATGTCACCAACGCTCGCCCCATCGCCGTGGTTGTGTGGCGTCTCCGGTTGCCTCGACCAGACCCGCCGGGTCGGTATGGGCAACGGTCCTGAGCGGTCGTTGGCCAGGAATGGATGTCGGCCGGAGGCAGCGGTGTCACATCGGGTGCGCAAGAGCCTTCGACCTGGCTGCATCGGCAGGCCCGGTTCGGCGCCAGGTCGGTCAGTCGGCGAAGGGCCCTCGAATGACCCGGCCGGTAAGCGAGGTCAAGGTGATGGCGATGAACATGTTGCGGGTCCCCTTGGCCCATGGGATCGGACCGCTGCCCCACAGCTCGGTGAGGAGATGGTCGTGCATGACTGCTTCGGCGGTGCCGCGGCCGAGGACGTCCCAGCCGGTCTCTGCAGGCTCGTCGATGCCGTCGATCTCGAACGCCACCGGCGTCCGTCGCCGCAGTTCCGCCAGCATGCCGTACGCCGATGTGCGGAACACTACCTGGCCGGTGTGGACCCGATAGTTCACCGGGAGGATCAACGGCCCGGCAGCACCGCAGAAACCTACGCGGCCGACCACATGCTCTTGCAGCCGTTCCTCGCACTCCGCCCGGGTCAGCTCTCTGAAATGGCTTGAGCCGCGAGGCAGCCCTCCGTGTTCGGCGTCGTTCATCGCGCGCCAGCTCCTCTCAGTCGGAGCCTGGCGAGGTGCCGGAGCTGCACTTCAGCGCCGCCATGCCCACTCACAGTATCGACTGCGGGCGCGGACTTGTGCAGGGCTAAAGGTCCTCGACGAACCGACCAGACGTCACCGTCGTCAGGTGGCCGGGGATGGCAGTGTTGGCGTACTCGCAGGTGTCACCGGTCGGTCGAGGCCAAAGAGCGGCGCTTGTTTGCTCATGCCTCGGCCGCCAACCCGAGGTCGTGTTTGATTGCTTGGCCGACCCGCGGCATGAGCCTGCCTACAACGAGGTCGTGGCAGGCTCCGGCCCGAGGTCGAACTCGCAACATTCCGGATCATCACCGAGGCTCTCCAACACCGCCGACACTCTCCTACCCGACGCCAGCCACTGCTCGGTGACCACCACCCCACCGAGCATGAACTCCAGATCACCGTCACCGACACGCCTGGTGTCATCTGCGTGCGTGACGCGGCAAGCGCATCGCGAGACCCCGCCGACAGCCATGCGCTCGCTGCAGGTCTTGCTCCCTTTTCGCTGTCGTGGGCCGCCGGACCTGATGGCGAGAGCGCGGACAACGGATCGTTGTGACGTCTTCATCGGTCCGGAGGCTTGATGTCGGGCGTCGTGCTTCGAGGGTTGGGGGATGAGACGGGCGCCGGACCGGGGCAAGGAGGGCGCCGGCACCGGCCGTGCGGCAGGGTCGTCAGCTCTCCGAACTGGCGCTCGGTCATGGCCGGGCACCTATCGGGTGGCCAGTCCGGCCTGATGCGCGAGCACGGCGGCTTGGACGCGGTCGCGGGCGCCCAGTTTCGCCAGAACATGCGCCACATGGGTCTTGACGGTCGTCTCGGCGAGGAAAAGCTCGGCTGCGATTTCGGCGTTGGACAGACCACGGGCCATCGAGCGCAGCACGTCGAGCTCGCGGCCGGTCAGGTCGGCCAGCCCGGGAACGGTGGCTTGCCGGGGACGCTGAGCGACGTAGCTGTCGACCAGCCGCGCTAGCACGGTGGGGCCAAGGGTGGTGTTGCCGGCGGCTGCTTCCTTCACCGCCTGGATCAGGGCTTGCGGCTCGGTGGTTTTGAGTAGGAAGCCAGACGCGCCCGCGCGTAGTGCGGTCAGTACGTAGTCGTCGAGGTCGAACATGGTCAAGATCAGGACTCGGATGTGCGGTGCCTTCCCGACGATCTGGTGGGTCGCGGTGATTCCGTCACCGCCTGGCATCTCGACATCCATCAGCACCAGGTCGGGTTGCCGGGCGAGCGCCACCTGAACGCCAGCCGGCCCGCTGCGGGCCTCGCCGACCACACTGATCCCGGGATCGCTGCCGAGCACCGTCAGCAGTCCCGCTCGGAGCAATTCGTTGTCGTCGACTACGACGACCCGGACCGTCACCTCATCAGCCCGATGCCGTTGGGAAGACTGGCCGCCACTCGGAACCCGCGCCCATCCTGTCCCGGTCCGGTCTCCAGCACACCGCCGGCGAGAGTGACCCTTTCGGCCAAGCCGACCAGCCCGTAGCCGCGCTGCTGCGACGGCGAGTCGTTCGTACCGTCGTCGACGACCAGAACCATCGTCTCCTCCGCGGTGCCTGTGATCGCTACCCGGGCCGAGGCGCCGGGCGCGTGGCGCACGACGTTGGTCAGAGCCTCCTGCACGGTGCGGAACACCTCCGGTGCAAGCACCGCCTCCTCGTCGGGGTCAGCATCCAGCTCCACCGATGTCCCGGCGGATCGGATCCGTTCCACCAGGGCGTGCAGGTCCCGAACGGTTCTGGTTGTGGCTGATCGGTCGGGGGACAGTCGGTTCAGCTCTGCCAATGCGCCGCTGGCGGTCGTGCCGATCACTCGCAACGACTCCCTGGTCCCACTCGGATCAACGGGCCAGGCCACTTCGGCCGCCCCGGACTGCACGGCGATCAACCCCACAGCGTGAGACACCACGTCATGGAGCTCGCGCGCGAAGGTTCGCCGCTCCGCGGTCACCGCGCTGGCGGCAGCCAACTGCAGCTCGGTCTCCCGGTCGTCGGCCTGCGCACGGGCTGACCCGGCCACCCGACGCGCGAACCGGACGACCAGACCGCCGCAGATCGCCACACCGACGATCAAGAGCCACATCGTGACGTTGTCGCGGCTCAGCAGCCAGATGTGACCCGTGCTGCCGACCGCCAAGAACAGCCCGCCTGCCAGGTCCCACCACGACGTTCCGACCCGGGCGCCGATCGTCCACAGCAGACCACCCACGGTGATCAACACCCAGAAGCCACCCTCTACCGGGGCGCCGAGCGGGACGCCGATCCAGAACAACGCGCCACACGCGAACGCGGCCGTCCCCGGCGCGACCGTGCGCCCGATGATCGTGCCTGCGGCCGCAATCGTGAACAGGGTCGACATCCAGGACAGCTCGACCCCGTCCATCCTCGGGTAAACCAGCGACTCGATGCCTGCCAGGAGCACCGCCAGCACAGCGAGTGTCAGGTCTGCGGGCACAATGCGTGTGTTGCGGCCGCCGGCTGGGGGCGACGCCGCGTCGGCAGACCCCCTTTCGGCGGTTCGCAGCAGACCGAGTTGGCGGCGCAGCTCCGTGGTCGCCAACTGGGTGTGCCGTCGGATCCGCTGTATCCCTGGTACCGGCTCCGGTGCGTTCAGGGCGGTCGCCGCCTCTGCCTCGACGGCGAGCAGTGTCTGCCGCAGGCAATCCGTGATGTCCTGGCTGAGCCGCCGCCGCTCCTCGCGAACCGCGGTCCGTGCCACGGCGACAGGTTCGGCCGACGAGACCCGAACCATCCGTTGCCGCTCGACCACAGCGTGTCGCCACGCACGAACACCAGCCCGGACGACAAGGCCCACCGTCGTGAGCATCACCGTCACGAAGAACCAGTCCAGCCACCCCACCCGGCCATACACGGCCAGACCACCAGCCACCGCGGAGGCTGCCAGCAGAATGCCGACATGCGGGAACCGAAAACGGCGCATGACGCCAGGATAGGAACTCGCACGGCCGCGCGCATCGTCCGCACGGAGGATCCGCGAATCCTCCGCACGACAGCAGGATCGCTCCCTCACGGCTGAGGGAAGCACCCTCGCTCAACACCTACCGTCGAAACGCGCCCACCACCGAGGCCGGCGCCACGAAAGCGAGGATCCGATGAACCTGTCCCGACATCACGTGGTCGCCCTGATCGGCGCGACCCTCACCTCCGCGATCGCGCTCTTCGACGCGATCCTGCACGGCCTCACCGGCAGCAACTCCGTCTTCTCCGATGGCTCTGGACACCCTGGCTGGATCGTGGGCGGGGGTCTCGTGCACGGCCTCACCTACGCCGCTCTCACCTGGGTGCTCATCCGCGAATGCGCGCGCTTTCACCGAGCCAACCGTCTCGTCAGAGGGCTTCGATACGTGCTCATCGGCAGCCTGGGCGCATTGGCCGCCGGCTTCATCATCATCGCCCCGATTGTGGTGCTGGCCCAGGTACCGCCGAGCGGCCCGCTCGGCATCGCGTGGGGCTGGCTCGCCAGCATTGCATTCGCCGGCATGATCCTCTCCAGTCTGGTGCTCGGCATCGCCGTTCTGCGAACCAACCCACTCGGCTACGGAGGCCGCGTCCTCGGGCTCCTCATCATCGTGTTGCCGACCACCGTGGCGCTGAGCTTCCTGGCGCCACCATGGGCACACCCCGCCGGTGTCGAAACCACCATCCACTACGGGGTCGCGCTGATCGGCGCAACGGCCGCAGTCAAGCGGCCCCGGCCACTTCGCGCCACTGAGCTCGCCAGCTCCTGAGAATCCGATCCAACGGACTGCCCCAGACAATCCGGCGCGAGTTCGGCGAGCAGTCCCGCGGTGAAGTTGCAGAGGTCGGCCAAGCCCGAGCCGCCTCCTCCGCAGCCGAGCACATCTGATATGTGGTTGCCGCCTGTCACGTGGGCATGGTGAGGCGCCGCCGGGATGGGATCTCGACGGCGCCTCTCTTGTGCCTTGTTGATCTTGGTCTGGTCGGGCGTGTTCGCGACGCTGGTGCTGGTCCCTGGCCACCCTCGACGAAGCCGCCATGACACCGTGACCACGCAGGGTCTGCCGGGCGGCGTCGCGGGGTCGGATCGGGTGCAGCACCTGGGCCGCTTTGCTTCCCTGACATCGGGGACATCCGCCGCAGATCGAACGGCCCGAGAGTTCGCCCGGCTCGCCACTAACCTCGGGAAGCGGACCGAGGCAGAAGCTGGACTTCCGTCCACCAACCCGAACGAAGGGCGGCCATGAAATGGTTCGAAGTGTGTGGTGACTTACAGAGACGGTCCCATCCCCAGTTGCAGCGAGCTTGACGAGGAGAGGATGACGGTGACGTCCCGACAGAACGCCCCGATCTATCGGCCGCCCGTCGGGCCGATTCAGGGGTGGGTCGACGAGTCGGTCCGGCGAGCGACGGGAATCCCGTACGCGACCGCCGAGCGATTTCGTGCTCCCCATGCTGTTCCAGACTGGACGGAGGCTTATGCCGCGACGATCTGGTCACCCGCCTGTCCGCAGAACAGAAGCCAACTGATCGACTACATGTGCGGTGGCGACGGCCTGGACAACCTGGGCCAGGACGAGCACTGCCAACGCCTGTCGATCACCATGCCCATTGACGCGCGGCCAGATGAGCGGCTTCCGGTGATGGTGTGGATCCACGGCGGCTCCTACGTCACCGGCGCGGGCGACTCCTCGCTCACCGACCCGGCTGGTCTGGTGGCCGAACAGCGGGTCGTTGCGGTCGCTGTCACCTACCGGCTCGGCTTGTTCGGCTATCTCGGCGACAACGATCGGCCGGCAAACCTCGGGCTCCTCGATCAACTAGAAGCATTTCGTTGGGTGCGACGCAACATCGCGGCGTTCTCAGGCGACCCGGACAACATCACCGCCTTCGGTGAGTCGGCCGGCGCCGATGCTCTAGTGCACTTGATGGCCTCAGCGAACGGGGAGCACCTGTTCCGGCGGGCCATAATTCAGAGCGCTCCGCTGGGCATCCGCACCGGACGCCGACGAATGACCGCGGCGATGATCCGCGGCGCCCGCCTCGCTGCCGAAATGTCGGCAGCAGAAATCCTGACCCGCCAACAACGCGTGATTCGCGCATCCGCGCGGTTCGGCCTACGAGGAGGCATGCCGTTCGGCGTCCAATATGGGCGGCCGCCACTTCCCCCGGAAGATCAGGTCGAGAGCGCTTTGGACAAGGCCGCCGACATTCCTGTACTGATCGGTACCAACACCGACGAGACCTCCTTCTTCATCTCCACCGTTCCATTGATCGCCGCGTTGAGCCGGTGGCCACTTGTCGGCCAGGCTCTCACCCGAGCGATCGTTCGGCGCACCACCGCGTCGGTCTACGGTGCAGCCACCGACCAGTTCGCTCGACGACATGCCCAAGCCGGAGGCACCGCCCACCGCTACCTGCTGACCTGGTCCGCGGCCGGGAACCGGTTCGGCAGCACGCACGGCATCGACGTCGCGCTCCTCTTCGGCACCGAAGAGTTCTGGAGTGATGCGGCCATGCTCGCCGGCGCCAGCTGGGACGAGATCGAACAGGCCGCCTCAGCCGTCCGAGCCCTGTGGGCGGACTTCGCCCGCGGCATCGACCTACCCGCCCATCTCGAGATCCCCGGTGTACTCACCCTCGACAAACATGGTCCCGACCAAGGACCATGGACACCGGCTCAAGGAACCAGTCAAAGACACTGAAGTCACCGACGGCAGCAGGAGTCGACGCAGTCCCCCAAATGGGCCCCCCGACCGCACCCGCGCCTCGCGAAGCCAGCGGCCGATCCGACGCCAGGTACGTCACCACCGTGGTCGCCGACGGCGATCGGCTGGAACCGCGGCGCTCCTGGCGACGACGTCAGACCTGGACTAGCTTCTGCTTCACTGGAACGACGGCATGCTCACCTGATCACTGGAAGTCCACCACTCCACGGTGCCTCAATCGGCCTCCGCTGCTGCGGGAGGTCGGTAGCATCCGGACCGGCGCTTGTCGGCGCGACACCAGAACGAACCTGGCGTCTGGTTCTGCAACCCAATCAGGCGCCCGGCAACTAGCGTGCTGTCATTGGCAATCCGTCGTTACAGGCTTTGCCGTGCTGCAACGAAGGGGTATCTGAGGGGGAGAGCCATGCGAGTGGCGGTTGTGGCGGCGTTGCTGATCATGGTGGTGGCTGCCGCGGGGTGCGGCTCGGGGGGAAGCGGTTCCGGGCTGCCCTCGCCAACGAGGTCACTCGAGCCGACGGTCGCGGTCCCGACCGTGAGCCTGCCATCGAGGCCGGGCTCACCCACACCTACGCGTGCGCCGACCCGCTCGCCTGCCTCGAGTGTCGCGCCGCCGACCGCGTCCCGCCCGTCCGCCTCGAACACATCGACCCGCCCGCCCGCGTCGAGTGTCGCGCCACCGACGGTGCCGAAGACATCGGCGTCAAGGCCTCCAACCGCGACCCTGGCCAGCTCCTCGACTCCGACCACTACAACGACGGCCACTGCAACGGTGACCACATCTGCCACCGCGACGGTGACGACCCGGGCTGCCTCGATCAGCCCGACTGCGTCCGCGAAGTCACCTAACCCGCCCACAAGCGTCCCACCCACCACCGCCACTGGCACGCAGAGCGAGTCGTCCAGCCCAACCGTCCAGGCTCCGACCTCGGAGACGGGCACGACCTGGTGGCCATGGCTCCTGCTGGTCCTCGCGGCTGGTGGTGGCGGCGTCTGGTGGTGGATGAGACGACGGCATTCGGGGCGGCATGAGGGCGCATGACGGTTGACACCCGACCCCGAGTAGGGGGCGATTCCTGAGGGTGCACAACGGGGTCGACGACATGATGCCCGTTCGGGGATTCCGGTCTCACCGGCGAGTTCAACCGCACCGGAAGAGCAGCTTCTTGATCCTGCCCGGGTGTGAGGAGGGTGCCGACCTGGGCAGCTCCAACTTCGGCTGAGCCTGCTGACATTCGGGACTGGCTAACGCTCCGAGTCACGTGTCCCCGAACCATACTCACTGGCCAAG
Source organism: uncultured Actinomycetota bacterium (assembly GCA_963696135.1). Taxonomy (GTDB): domain Bacteria; phylum Actinomycetota; class Actinomycetes; order Propionibacteriales; family Propionibacteriaceae; genus Microlunatus. The sequence continues at coordinate 364,002 of CAVOJH010000014.1, read as the reverse complement.
ATATCGCGACGCACCTTCTCCAGCGTGGCCACCAGCCGGTGACCGCCTGTATGCAGTGTCCGTGCTGCCAGACCGGCAGCCAATGAAGCAGACTTTGACGGTCTCAAGCGTCCGCAGAGGGACAGGTTCACGCTCAGCGATGCCTGTCAGGACGGCTTCCGAGCGACTCGTAACAAGGTGATCCGCCTGAATCACATCGATCACGAAAAAGACACTGATCGGACCCGGACATCACCGCGATGACGACGTCGGTCCGATGGCTCGTGGTCGACGGATCCACGGTCATGTTTCCGATAATGAAGCGCCCGTTCGGGGGGTGGGTGAACCCGGTTCTGATCTGGCGGGGTCGGGTCTGCCGAGGCCAGCTTCTCGAGCCATGACGATTGCCGCCGATCGGTCGGAGACCTGCAGCTTGGTGAAGACGTTGGATACGTGGTTGCGTACGGTCTTGAGACTGATCATCAGCTCGTGGGCAATGGTCGCGTTGCCCTTGCCCACGGCGACCATCTCGAGCACGTCGCGCTCCCGTTCGGTCAGGGAGGGGAACGCGACCGTGGTCGACCCCGCCCCACTGGCGAAGTGTGCGATCACCCGCTGCGCAATCTCCGGACCGAAGATCGCCTCCCCCGCCGCGGCGGCGCGGACCGCGCGGACGATCTCTTCCTGCTCGGCACCTTTCAGCAGGTAGCCACGGGCGCCGGCCCGCATCGCCGCGAACACGGAGTCGTCATCTTCGAACATCGTGAGGACCACAATCGCGGGCCCCATCGCGTGGCGGGTGATCCGGCGGGTGGCCTCGATTCCATCGAGGTCAGGCATCCGAAGGTCCATCAAGATCACGTCGGGCGACAGCTTCCCGGCGAGCTCGACGGCTCGCAGCCCGGTCTCCGCCTCACCGGCAATCTCGATGTCGTCGACGCCGGCCAGCATCAGCTCGAGTCCCCGTCGGAACGCGGGATGGTCATCGACCACGAGCAGCCGAATCATGCGGGGGCCCCCACGGCGCCGTCCTTCGCCTGGGGTCTGCCAAGCGGAACGATGGCGTGGATGACCATGCCACCCTCGGGTCTGTGGGAGATAGTGCAGGTGCCGCCGAGCTCGGCAGCTCGCTCGCGCATAGAGATCCAGCCGGCCCCTCGCCCCGTGGTCGGGGCCCCTGAGTCGGCACCGCGGCCGTTGTCAGCGACTGTGAGCTCGAATCGACCGTTGACGACCAGGTCGACCCGACATCGGGTGGCTGCAGCATGGCGTGCCACGTTCGTCATAGCCTCGGACGCGATTCTGAATGCCGCGACCTCCACCGCCGCCGGAAGCGCCGGCATCGGGTCCGGTCCCGCAACCTCGATGGTGAGGTCGCCGGACAAGGCGGCGGCCCGCTGGCGGATGGCGGCAAGCAGCCCGACCTCGTCGATCGCGGGCGGACGCAGGTCGTCGACAAGCCGCCGAACCTCGGCGATCGCCTGCCGCACTTCTTGCCGCGCTTCGGCTACCAAGGCGGACCGCTCGGTGTGCTCGGTCCTCGACTCCGCGGCATTGAGCTTGAGCACGATCGCTGCGAGGGACGGGCCGACACCATCGTGAAGATCCCGACGGATCCGGCGACGCTCCTCCTCACGCCCGGCCACGATCTGTGCCCGTGACTCCCGCAGCTGATCGCGTTGTTGCTCCGAGCGGACGAGAACCGCCGCGTAGCGGGCCAGGTCGCGGAACAAAGCAATGTCGGCCGGTGACAACCGCCGCCCCGGCTCCACCTGAACAACGAGAGCGCCGAGCATCTCGCCACGAATCACCAACGGAGTTCGAACCATCCACTCGTCGTCCGTCGCACCATCGGTGTCGACCCAGGCCCGCTCCACCCGGAGCGCCTCAGCCACAACCTCGGTGACAGCCGCGACCAGGGCAGCGGGTTCCGCCGCGTCGGCCCGGTCCGCGAGCAGCCGAAGTGCCTCCTGGGGCTGGGAGCGGTAGCCATAGACCCACCGCTCGATCCGGCGGCGCAGCCACGAGTGCGCAGGCTGCACCGCAACAGCGACAACCGCGACCGTCAGCAGACCGCCCGCAGTGCCGTTCCCGCCGAGCCGCTCTGCGGCCAGCACGATCAGCGCGTACGTGGTGACCACTCCGACGAGCAGCGCCCCGTACGTCACGGTTCGGCTCAACACGGGCCGGATGTCGAAGAGGTGGTGACGCAGGATCGCAACAGCCATGGCGGTCGGCAGTGCGACGCTGACTGCGGTCAACGTGGCGATGGTGAGCCCTTCGCGTCCGCCCAGGACGAAGAAGTTGACCCACAACAGCACCAGACCCAGCGGGACGGCGAGGGCGCCCCAGACCAGCCAAAGAAGCCGCAGCCGGGCCTCACCGAGCGAATGCCGCAGTCGGCTGCCGACCGAAACCGCGGAGCCGAAGAACAACAGCACCACGAGGAACAGACCGATCAGCCCGAGCAGGTCCGACAGCGGCACCGGGAGCCAGGACAAAGGCGGCTCGAGACCATCGTGAGCCTCCCGGAATCCGCTGTCATCTCCGGCCGCCCCGACGACAAACAACCCCACACCGGCCAGTCCGGCACGCATCCACAGCCGCCACCCTCGCGAGAGTGGGCGCCCGTCTGGCAAGAGATAGGCGATCAGCACCAGACACAGAAACAGAAAGATCCAGCTGCCCTGGGCCAGCTGGTCGATCACCAAAGAGGCGGCGCCCGCGACCGGGACCCGCGAACTACCGAGGAGCACACCGACGAAGACGCCCTGGGCTACAAGCAGCCAGCCAATCCGGTGCTGGTCGCTCCGCCGCACAACCAAGAGGCCGAGCACGACCGGTACCGCCGTCGCGATCGCAACGGCTGCATTGAACATGTCCTCAGTGTCGCGCCCCCCACATGGTCACGCCAGCAGTCCCGGGAACACTTCCCGGCCGGACCGGGACATCTACACCATGCGGCCGGGTCAGCCGACTAGCGATGGTTGCAGTACCGGTGAGGGCCGCCGGACACGTTCAGAGGAGCACCCAATGACGCTCAGCAGGTTCGAGAGGTTTCTGCCCTGGACCGGCGCGATCGCCGGTCTGGCCTGGATCGGACAAGGGTCGTTGTTCAAGGTGGACGCCGCGGACCACCCGGGGACGGCTACCACAGCGACAATCCACGCTCATCTTGCGGTGAACTACGCCGCGGTCGCCTGTCTGGTCATCATGGGCATCGCGTTGGTGTTCTTCGCGACCGCGCTCCGAAGCCAGCTCCGTTCCGCCGAGGCACGGGAGGCAACATACTCCGACATCGCCTACGGCGGCCTGCTGCTCACAGCCGCAGGCCTCGCCCAGATGGTCTTGTGGAACTGGGCGCTGATCAACGGCGCCGCCGACGCCCAGGATGACGCCGCGCTGCACCAACTCAGCTTCGTCAGCTACTTCGGTTTCGCCGGAATGGGCATCGGCATCGCCACAACCTTCCTCGCCACCGGTCTGGCCGGGGTAAGGAACGCGGTGCTACCACGATGGTTTGCCATCGTCACGCTCGTGATGGGGATCCTCAGCGCACTGGGCGACGCCGGCATACCGCCGGGCGGACTCGTGAACTACCTGCTGCTTCCCTTCTGGCTGATTGCTGCGGCGATCCTCCTGGCCAGAAGGCAACATACTGCCGCCCACACAGCCCTCATCGCCACACAACCGGCGCAGTGACCCTGCAGCTGACCCGCGTACCAGCACTCCTGATGCGTAGAGCGCTACTGCAAAGACCCTGCCCTCGAAGCCCGTGAGCCCCGCAAGCATTACACCGATGAGTTTCGTCGGCAGGCTGTTGACTTGTACGAGTCCACTCCGGGCGCGACGGTGCGTGGCATCGCCGACGACCTGGGCATCGAGCGCGGCACCCTGCGGGGCTGGCTCGAGACGCTCGGGACTGGCAAGAAGACCGCTGCCGACGGCACGTTGACTCGCAGCCCGCTCAAGAGCCTGACACCGGAGACTGTGCCGAAGAAGACGAAGCCGGAGCCCTCAGCGGAGGAGCTGGCGGCCAAGGAGCTGGCGGCCAAGGAGCTGGTCCGGGTAGCCCGGGAGCAGGGCCTGTCCTTGACCGGCCCGGACGCGCTGTTGAAGCAGTTCACCGAGAGCGTGCTCGAGACAGCGTTGAACGAGGAGATGACCGAACACCTCGGCCACGAGAAGCACCGGGCACCTTCACCTCGACCCGGCCGCGCTCAGTGCGCGCGCTGAGGCCTTCCGCAATGTCACCGCAGATGAAGCTCTGCCACGTCATCCAGCCGCTCTGCTGACCAAGGGCGACTACTCGCGGACCCTCGGCTCGCGGAGAAAGTTCGGTGTCTCCGGGCAGCGCCGCGGCGGCGGCTCGTGGAGAGACGTACTCACCGGCGGGTCGCGCGACGGAAGAGCGGTGATGCGAACGGTCGTCGATCATCTGCTCGAAGATGTAGTCAAGCGCAAAGGGGCCGCAGCCGAGGCGCTGGAGGCAATTGAGAACGAGTGGTGACGGAGCAAGAAGGGTCTGGCCGGTACGACTGGCGGTACTACTTCGTGCGCTACCCAAGCATGCTGGGCGCCCCAAAGAGGCTGCTTCCGCACCTGGTCAGACCGGGCGCTGGATCCGCAGAGCGTGGATACACCAGGCGCTCAACCAGCCGAACCCGGCGATGACGGAGGCGCGTTGAAACGCCCCCGCTGACGACACCAGCGCAGGCTGCTCTTGGCTGAAACCTGCGCCGGCAGCCACGAAGGCGGCGAGCTGGGTGACCGCGACTGTGAGCGAACCGATGACCCAGGTGGGGTCACCGGCCCTTGATGCTGCGTGAGCGTAGATGACCGCCGCCGCCGGCAGGCAGAGGAAGACGGGTAAGGAGAACCCGTCGTGCAGGTGGCCCGCCGGGGTACGAGCACTCATATCGGCGGTGCCGGGCGGATAACCGTTGATGGGATCGCAGCGGAACACGCCGGCGCCGATCAAGCCGATACCGACGGTGCCGAGCAGGATCGGTCCCGCCCGAGTGTCCAGGCCGGGCTGGGTCCGGGATTGCCACAGGCCGACGGCACCGGCGACATACAGCCCGCCGGTCAGCAAAAAGTTGGCTCGTTGTGTCCAGCCCGTCGGCCCGAGGGACAACGAGCTGATCGGGTGTCTCAGAGGGTGGTAATCGGATCGGACCGCACCCTCGACCAGAAAGACGGAGCTGAAGAGGGGGCCGGCAACGACGCCGCAACGCAGTAGACCCGTTCGCGTGCGCGACCGGAAAGGCCGATTCTGCACATCCACCTCTGCCTCCTCCGAGCAAGGATATTGCCTCCCTCACGGTCGGGCGGGGACCGAGGCAGGTAACCGATGTGACGCTTGACCCGGTTGGTGAACGCCGAGAGACGGACGGCCACCCGACGACGGCCCGCTACTGACGATCGAGGAGCTACTCGCTGGCGGCGACGGGGTGGGCAGATTCTGCTTCGGTTGAGGGATGTCTTGCGCTCCGTGCTTCTGAGGGTTGTGCCCGACCCAGACGTTCGGCTCAACATAGGTGGCGACGCCGAACTTGGTATAGATCGACAGAGCGCATCGCAAAGTGCGGTTACGCCTGCCCGGATCCCGCGTGGTGAACACTATCGTCGGTCCATGGCAATGCCGTCGCCCAGTTGGAGCTGTGACAGCTTCGTCGCCATGCCGGATGCAACTGTAGGAGGACGGCTCCTCTTCGGTAAGAACAGTGATCGGCCGGCACGGGAGTGCCAGCCGTTGCGACGCGTTCGGGCTCGCTCGGGTGGCGGCAGGTTGGAGCTGGCGTACCTGGAGATTCCTGACGCCGACCAGACGTATGACCACATCGCCTCGTCGCCGTACTGGTGCTGGGGCCATGAGATCGGCATGAACTCCGAGGGGGTGGTGATCGGCAACGAGGCGCTCTTCACCAGGGACCTGGCTGCGACCGCAGCAGCCGATCGCCGGGCCGTCGCCGAGGGCACCGAACGACCCCCTCTGGGCCTGTTGGGGATGGAGTTGCTTCGGCTTGGCCTGGAACGGGGCGGTTCGGCGGCAGAGGCCGTGGAGGTGATCACCGGTCTGCTCGAGCGATACGGGCAGTGGGGTGCCGGCACTGTCGGTCAGGACCGCGCCTCGGCCGCCTATGACAATGCGTACGCGATCGCCGACCCGCACGACGCCTACGTCCTGGAGACCAGCGGCCGGGACTGGGCCGTGCGCCGCGTGGAGTCGGGCACCGCGGCGATCTCCAACGAGCCGACCATCCGAACTGATTGGACCGCGCTCTCCGCTGGCCTTGAGAACAGGGCGCGGGGGAACCGGTGGCTGGGCTCGGGTCCACGGCTGGATGTCGCTGAGACGATCACCGATCCCGGCACGCCGCTGCAGTTGTCCCATATCCGGCTGCAACGATCCCGGCAGCTGCTCGACTCGGCAGCGACAACCGCTGGCGTCGACTGGGCCGCCGCCCGGACGGTCCTGACCGATCACTACGAGCAGACCTTCCTTGGCGGTCCGGCCTTCAACGCCGCCCGGCCGGACTTCCTGACGCTGTGCATGCATGCCAGTCCGGCAGGGTTCACGTGGGGCAACACCGCGGCCTCGGTGATCGCTGTCCCGGGAGCGAGGCACGCGTACTGGTGGTGGGCCGCCACCACACCGTGCACCAGCATCTACATTCCGGTCGCGGTCGGCGGGTCGGAGCTGCCTTCCGGGCTCGGGACCTCCGGAGCAGCCGCGGCTGCCGGTCCGTGCCCGGAGTCGGCCCTGCCGGACGAGCCGGCGGACGGGTCTTACTGGTGGACCTTCCAGCTGCTGCTGGAGGCCGTTTGTGGTGACCAAGACGGTGTCTGTTACGCCGACCGGCAACCCCGTGTGCGTCAGGTCTTCGATCCGTTGCAGGCCGAGTTCGTCGCCGCAACCGACGTGCTTGATCACGCCGACGCGAGCGTCGCCGCGTGGGACGACCTCACCCGGGACTGCGCCGAGGCGGCCCGGCACGCCGCCATGGGACTGCTCGCCGCATTCGTCACCAACCGGTGAGGCTTCTCGGTGGACGCTGCCTACTGGACCTCAGCGGGGTTCGCGCCGCTGTCGACATCGGTTTTCGTCGAGGTCATAGATCACGCGCTCCGTCGTGTGCTCAATGGGTGCCCGGCAACAGGCCGCTCGTGCCAACGCAGGAACCGCTCGCCAACAGCCACTGACACCTGCCGGCTGGAGGGACGACTTGCGGAACACGTTCGACCTGGCGGTCCGGTGTCGCGTGAAGAGACCCTCTGGTCGTTCTTGTCTCGGTCGTGCAGGCTGATCCTGCGCAAGGAACGCCCCCATCCCGGGGCGCAGCTCACCTTCAGCGATGTCGACGGGATGCGGATCACCGCGTTCTTGACCGACACCGCGCCGCGCCTGGTGCCTGGCCAGGTCGCCGGGCTGGAGCTGCGGCACCGCCAACACGCCCGGGTCGAGGACCGGATCCGGGAGACGAAGGCGACCGGGCTGCGGAATCTGCCCTGCGGGGGTGGGACGAGAACGCCGCCTGGCTGGAGGTCGTGCTGACCGCGGTCGACCTGGTCTGCTGGACCAAGACGATCTGCTTCGCCGACACCCCCACCCTGGCCCGCTGCGAGATCGCGACCTTCCGCTACCGGATCCTCCAGGTGGCCGCCGGACTCACCCGCACCGCCCGCCAGCTGCACCTGCGAATCGCCAAGACCTGGCGCTGGGCCGCCGTCATCGCCGAAGGGTTCGACCGGCTAAGGGCCGCGTTCACCTGACCAGCCCGGCAGTTGCCCTGCCAACCAGGGAACCTCGGAATCCGCCCACCCGACGCGACAGCCGGGCGCCCACCATGCGCGAAGTCTCCCAACGCTGGGCGCCGCCCACCCAAGTCCCAAACCAAGATCATCAAGCGCCCGGATGACAGGCCGAGGCTAGGGTGAAACGGTGCACAGGTGGCAGGCACTCGAGGGCGGCCCGCTGGTGATCGTGATCGGTGAGGTCCTGCTCGTCGTCTGCAGCCTGAGCTACCTCGTCTGGTGGACGATCACGTTCAGACCGTCGGTGCAGACTCCACCCGGCGGCGGCCTCTTCCTCGCCGGAGCGGTCCTCGGCGGCCTCGCCGGCCTGGTTCTGCTGGTCGTCGGCATCGCGGCCCTTCTCCCGAAGGCGTCACCGGCGGCGCTGGCGGCGACGATCGTCAGCGGAGTGTTCGTCGGTGCACTGTTGCTGTACGTCACCGCTGGCGTCGCCCACCGGCCCGTCACCACCGAGCTCCCGCTGATCGTTGTCTGGGCCACCGTGCAACTCGCTGCCGGCATCACGTTGCGGACGGCCGGAGTGCTGGAGGTGCCGGCGGCGTCCGCCTGGATCGTCGCGACAGCGATCGCGACGCTCGTCGGGCTGGCCTGCTACCTCATTTTCTATCGGCTCGATCCGATCCCCGCGTACTGGATCGGCATGGTGCCTCTCGCCGTCGACGGCGTGGTGGCGGCGATCTTGGCTGCAATCGTGACGCTGACGCGAGTCCCGTGAGTGACCGCCTGTCGCTCCGATAGCGGCGCCCCCTTTGCTCGCTGAGCGGGGCCCTGGAACGGAACCCCCGCCGCCGGCCAGTCGAGCTTCGGGCCGCGCGGTCTCAGCCGACATTGAGGTCGGCCAAGGCGTCGCCAAGAACTGGGAGTGTCTCTGCTGGAAGCACCTCAGGTTGGGTCTTCGCGATCTCAGATAGGCCCATCCCGGTCGCCAGTGGGTTCTCCTCGACCCAAGCGCGCAGCTGCGGGGCATGGCGGTCGATGATGGCGACCGCGACGGGTTCGGCAAGGAGTCGCCCGATTGGTGCGGTCAGCCCGAATCGGCGGCGATCAACTAGCGTCTGGTACGTCTCCGCCTCGCCCGTCGTGTCGAAGTTGCCGAACACAGCCTGCAAGAAACGCACGGAATCGGCCAGCCATTGCGCGGCGGCCGCGTCCACGAACGCTGCGACGCCGTTGGCGGTCAGCGGCTTGGCCAGGCTGATCCCATGCGGGCCCAGCAGGTAGATGTGTGACTCGAACGGGACGTCGTGCTCAGCCAGGGCAGCCAGGAATGCCAAGGAGTTCCGGATCGGAACGAGGGTGTCGCCGCTGGTGCTGAACAAGAAGGTAGGCGGTGTCGCGGCGCTGACGGCGGCGGCGACATCGGCGATGACCTCACTCTCCCCCACCGAGTCCGAACAATGGGGGGAGATTCGGCTCACTGATGCTCGACCCCGATCCGGCAGCAGCTGGACCAACACCGGCGAGATCCGGGAGCGGGTCCCCCTCGAGCACCGGGCCGACGGGGAAGTCCGTCCCGTGCGAAAGCCTTCACAGCGGCCGAGGCTGCCTCACCGCTGTTGACTGTTCCTTACGCACTGCGCCCGGATAACCCGCCTTCAGGGACGCTATAGGGATGGACCAGCCGCATGTCACCGGTTTCAGCCGATACCAGCCGGACACAGGGTCCCCGACACAAGAGGTCGAACGCCCTAGTCAGAGGACGTTCGACCTGGTGTGGCAGGTGTTGGGTTCGAACCAACGTAGGCGATGCCGGCAGATTTACAGACCGCCAGACAACTTGGCGTTGACTAGGAGAAACACCACCAGTCAATGCTTCCAGGGACCGTATAGGGACCGGACACCCGTAGACGCTCGGGCGACATCGGCGTCAGCCGGAAGTCACCCGGGATCGGTTGCCGCCAGCGCAGGATCGCGAAGCGGGAGTCGGCGCCGCAGGGCTGAACGTGGTCTTGAGCGAGACTGCCCCTCCCGCCTATTCTGGCCGAATCGTACTGCTTGCCCCGCACCTACACCGCCGCCAGCGCTTCCCGTACCCGCGAGAACCGGATCCGTTCCTGCTCGAGCCGCAGCCGGGACCCGAACCGGTCCTCGATCAGGGCGCGGTAGAGCTCACCCTCGGACTCGTCCAGGTGGGGCAGGGGGATCCGGGTCGGCATCTCCTCGCGCACCCACTGCGTCCGGTGCGCCAGCAGCGTGTGGACGTCCATCATGATCGAGCGGACCTCCGGGTAGCGGGCCCGGAGCCGGTTCAAGATCACGAGGCCGTGGGTGTCGCAGTCGCCCCAGTAGATGATCTTCTTCTGCTGCAGCCAGCTCAGCCCAGCCACCGAGCCCAGGGCGAAGCCGGAGCCGAAGATGGCCAGGGTGTCCGCACGCGGCGGCAGCGCCAGATAGCTGATCTCGTTCTCGCAGATGATCACCTCGCCCAGCTCGGGATCCAGCCCGGTCAGCTCCTCGGTGCGGAACATCAGCTCGGACAACCCACCGGGGACGACGGTGACAGGGGCCAGGAAGCGGACCCGGGTGTAGTCGGGGCGACGGCGGAACCCGTACCGGCCGACGATGTCGGTGCGGCCGAACCGCTGGTCGACCCGCTCGGGCGGCAGCGCCGCGTCCAGCAGACTGCTCAGGGTCCCGGCGTTCGCCTCGATCAGCTTGGTGTCCACACCGGGCACGTCGACCTGCCGCAGGTAGAGCTCGGGGGTGCGGCGGGCCGCCATCCACACCACGCAGTCCAGCAGCAGCGGCCAGACCTCCGCCTGCTCCAGGACCTGGCGCGGGTGCGCGATCACCCAGTCCCGCAGCGAGGGCGCCCGCTCCTCGGTGAGACGCAACAGCCCGTCGAACCGAGCCAGCTCCGCCCGGACGTCGAGAACGCCGACCAGCTGCGCGAACGTGTCGATCCAGACCCGGGCGGGCAGCTCGTTCGCCCCCACCCGGCGACCCCGCACGATCTTGGTCTCGATCCGTAGCCCCGGTCGGCGCGCCGTCGGAGCGCAGTCCCGCTCGAAGCGCGCCACCCAGGCCCGGACGTCGTCCAGCCGGTCCAGCAGTTCGTCGGCCTTCGGCCCGCGCACCGGCAGCGACAGCGGCGTCCAGTCGTCACCGGCCGCGTGGGCAGTCAGCCACCGCCCCGATCGCCAGCGCCGCTCCAGCACCGCCCGGAGATCGCCGACGGTGGTCCAGGCGGTCGAGCTCCCCTCTGTCATGCCCGGCCGGACTCCCATCCCCCGGCTCCCGACCGACCACGGCCTGAGCCATCGGTCCCCGAGCGCTCGAGCGAACGATCGCCATCGACCCGCTCGGACCGCCGCCGACGGTATTCGGTGATGGTCATCCGCTGCAGCCGCGAGTAGCCGCCACCCTGGTTGTCGACGAAGCCGACCGCGGACACGTGCGGGGCGATCACGTGGATCTTCTGCAGCGGGGTCACGATCAGCAGCTGCAGACCCAACCGGGTGAACAGCCGCAGGGCGAACTTCGTCGACTCGTCCGAGCCACGCCCGAACGCCTCGTCGATGACCACGAACCGGAACGCCTTGGAGCGGCTCGTGCCCCAGTCGAGCCGGAACTGGTACGCCAGCGAGGCGGCCAGGATCGTGTACGCGAGCTTCTCCTTCTGGCCACCGGACTTGCCGCCGGAGTCGGTGTAGTTCTCGTACTCGCTCTCGTCGTCGCGCCACCGCTCGGAGGCGGAGAACACGAACCAGTTGCGGACGTCGGTCACCCGCCGGGTCCACTGACGGTCGACGTCGGCGTAACCCTCACGGCCCCGGAATCGGTCGATGATCTTCTTCACCTGCAGGAACTTCTGCTCCGAGTACTGCTCGGTGGCCTCGGAGACCACGTTGTCGGTGCAGGCGGTGAGGTCGGCGACGAAGTCCCTGATCTCCAGGCTGGGCGTGCGATCGGGCACCAGCACGATGTAGCGACCGGGGTTGTAGTCGATCGCGGTCAGCGAGTCGTTGATCCGGGCCACCCGTTCCTTGATCAACGTCTCCTGCTTGCTCAGCTGGGCGAAGAAGGTGGCGATGTCGCGGATCGTGTTCTTGTTCAGCGACTCCTTGAACTCGCTCTCGAACCGCGGCAGGTCGTCCTGGTCGACCCGGTCGTGCAGCTGGCGGTAGTCATCACCAGCCGCCACCGTGTCGTCCAGCTCGGCGGTCTCGGCCGGATAGCGGACGCGGAAGTCGCCCATCCGCCGGATCGCCCGCTGGGCGGCCTGCTGCTGACTCTGGGTCCGTCGCTCGATCCGGTCGGTCCAGTCGGCCACTACCGCGGACTGGCGTCGTTCCAGCTCGGTGGCGTCGAGCTCACCCAGCTGCTCGCGCAGCCGCTTCTCGATCGCGGCGAACGACGCCTCCGCCGTGGCCACCACCGCCGCGTCACGCAACAGCTCCTGTACGCCGGCGAGGGCGGCCTGGAGCTGGTCACGGACGGTGCCGGCACTCCCCAGCCGCTGTTGCAGGACGGAGCGCCGCCCCTCGGCCGCCGTCGTCTCGGCGCGGACCTGATCCCGCTGCGCCGTCAGGGTGGTCAGCAGATCCGACGACTGGCGGAGCGCGTCGAGCTGCGCCTGGGTGGCCGTCAGATCGGCCACGACCCGGCTCCAATCGAGCTCGGCCGGCGAGCCGTACTCCCCCAGCCGCTGCGTCGCCGACAACCGGTCGGCGAGCTCGCCCAGCCGCCGGTCGGCCGCCGCGATGGTGGCCCGCACCTGCTCCAGCCGACGGTTCACCGCGTGCGCGGCCTCCAGCAGCGCGTCGATCTTGCGCTCGTTGGTCCAGCCGAGCGCGAACGAGCGCCGGTCGTCGATGGCCCGGCGGTCGTCCTTCTCGTGCCGCTCCCGGTCCTTGATCTGCCCGGCCCGGGTCACCGCCCGGGTCACCCCGCGGAACTCGGCCACCGACGCCACGCAGACGTGGGCCGCACGGCGGTCCAGCTCGGCGAACAGCCAGTCGGCGATTGCGGTGTCGGGTTTGATCTCGAGACAGTCGGCCAGCAGCAGCTGACCGGCCCGGCGACTCGACGCCGGCTGCGGCGCCACCCGCTCCGGGACCCGAAAGTAGACCAACCGGGTGCCGAGGTGATGACGATCGATCCAGGCGGCCACCACGTCGTATAGGTCGTTGGGGACCAGCAGCGAGCGGGCGAACGAATACAGCACCCGCTCGGCCGCCCCCTCCCACTCCTGCGCCTCCGCGCGCACCTGGAGCAGCTCGCCGGCGAACGGAAGTCGCTCGAGCGGCAAGCTCAGGTCCTCGACCAGCCGTCGCCGAACGGCGACCGCTTCGGTCGGCAGGTTGTTGTGCCGGCCCTGCAGGCTCCGCAGCTCCGCGGCGATCCCCTCGGCCTCGGTGCCGGTCTCGCGCTGACCAACCCGCGCCTCGGTGCCCGCGTTCTGGGCGTTGGCCCGCTCGCGTTCGAGCTCGACCCGCAGCGCACCGACCTGCTCGTGCCGTTCGGCGAACTGGTCGACGGTGGTCAAGGCCCTCAGCCCAGCCTCGGCCAGCAACGCGTTGAATCGGTCGAAGGTCCGGCGGCGCGTCTCCCGCAGCTCGGTCAGCCGGGTGAGGTCGGCCTCCAGGCCGGCGATCCGGTCCCCGCCGTGGCCGGCGATCTCGACCGACAGCTCGGCCTCCTTGACCCGCAGCCCGCCCACCAGCTCGCGATCGGCGCGTTCCTCTGCGGTCAGGTCGGCGATGCGCTGCTGCGCGGCGTCCAGCTCGACCTCCAGCAGCCGTGCGCGCCGACCCGCGAGGAAGTAGGGCAGAGCGGCGCGCTGCCGTCCCAGGTCGGCCACCTCGGCGGCCAGCTTGTCGTGCGTGTCCAGCTCGGCGACCAACGGCACCAGCAGCTCCAGCTGGGCCCGGGCCCGGACCACCGCTTCGTGGGCGCGGGTCAGGTCCTCGAAGTGGTGGACCAGGCTCTCGATCTGCGCGCCGACGTCGAACGGCTCCAGCATGTGGTGGCGGACGAAGTCGTTCAGGTTGTCAACCGCCTTCATCGACACCGTCTGGTGGAACAGCTCCATGGCTTGCTCCGACTCGATCCCGAGGCGGCGGCGCAGCTCGCGACCGTACTCCGGGAACGCCTTGTACGGCTTGATCTCCTGGCGCTGCAGCCGTCGCCGGAGCTCGGCCAGATCACCGCCGAAGTCGGCGAAGTGCTCGGCGATGCTCAGCTCGCCGTCGGCGACGACATAGAACCGCTCCGGCTGCCCGGTGTCGCTCGCCCGGCTCCAGAAGACCTGCGCGAGCGTGGTGGTGGTGTCGAAGTCGGTGTTCACGAACACCCCCAGCAGCACCGCGTACGCTCGCGCGTCCCGCAGCGCCACCGGTCGCGAGGCACCGGTGATCTCGTTGCGCTCGGAACGGTAGTGCCCCAGCACGTACGACCGGAGGTCCCGCTCCCGGGTGTCCGCGCCGGCCGCCTTGTTGTAGGAGATCCGCTGGGACGGCAGCAGCAACGTGGTCACGGCGTCCACGAGGGTCGATTTGCCGGAGCCGATGTCTCCGGTCAGCAGAGCGTTGTGTCCGTCGACGTCGAACGTCCAGACCCGGTTGTGGAAGGTCCCCCAGTTGTAGACCTCGAGCCGCCGCAACCGGGTCCCAGGGGTCCGGGTCGGGTCGGTGTCGGCCAGCTCCAAGGTGCTGAACAGGGCGTCGGTCATGACGCCACCTCCTCGTCGTCGAGCCGGTCGCGATAGGCCCGCAGCCGGGCTTCGAACTCGCCCAGCCACTGCCCGTCGACGTACGCCTTGAGGATCCGGCGCACCTCGAACTGGTCGGGCTGGCCGCGCAGCGGTCGGAGGAAGCCGAGGTCGACGACTTTGCCGATGTGGCTGTCGATGGTCGTGACCAGCCGCGCCTCGTTGCTGCTGTCGGGTAGGAAGGTGCGCACCAGCTCGATCAGCTGCTCGCGGCTGAGCACCAACCGGCTGTCGGAGCTGACGGCGTCGAACTCGGCGAGCTTCTTGCGCAGCAGGGCCAGCAGCAGGCTCACCGGATAGGACAGCGAGCGCCGCGGGATGAGCCGTGGGACCTCCTCGCCCGTCTCCTCGACCGGGCGGCTGCGGAGGTAGGCGTAGCCCTCCGCCTCGTCCACGACCACCTGCAGCCCGAGCACGGTGACGTAGTCGGCCACCGCGGACCGCAGACCCAGCAGCTGGTGCCAGATCTTCTCGTGGCCGTCGCGGTGCACGGGTCCCTTGAGCAGCTGAACCAGGACGGGCGTCAGCTCGCTAGTCTCAGGCAGGCTCTGGCTCATGGTGCGCCCTCCGGGGAGCTACGGGTGAATGTGACGGCGGGCAGGTCGGCCCGACGCTCGGCGTCATCGTCGACCCAGCCAATCTCGTCGCGCCGCTCGTCGTCGAACACGACGTCGAAGGACGCATCGGTGAGCGACAGGTAGCCGATCAGCTCGGCCAGCCCGTGCTGGAGGGGGCGGTCCTCGATTAGCGGGGCCAACCCGATCTGCCCGCGATCACGCAACGTCGACCGCACCGTGTGGGCCAGCGCGTCGCGATCCACGTAGAGCTGGTCGAGCAGGACGTCGGCCTCGAACTCCCCCGATCCCACCTGCACGTTGTCGGAGTCGAGGCTCACCGGCGCGACCGGCGCATAGAGCGGCCGTTCGAACGGGAGGACGACCTCGACCGCCATCGCCGGCAGCTCCATGGTCAGGGTCAGTGGCTGCTGACGGAACTCGACCGCGGTCGCCTCGACGCTGCGCAGCAGATCGAAGATGCGTCGGTTCTCCACCCACACCTGGTCGTCCAGGAACCGCCGCAGCTGCTCCGACAGCAGCCGGACCGTGCTCTGGGTGCGCTCGCCCGCGTCGATCCAGTCGAAGTGCACATGCCGCAACCGAGGGTCCAGGTCCTCCAGGTCAGCGATCTTCCCGAGCCGGTCGAGCAGCTCGCTGAGCTCGCTCTGCCGCTGGTGCGACAGCAGGAAGTCGAACAGGGACTGGAAACTGCGGCCCTGGTCGGACTCGGTGATGGAGTTCCGGCTGCCCAGCGCCTCGTCGAGCAGGGCACCCTTAGAGCCCGTCCAGCCGGCGATCTGCTTGCGCAGCCGCCGATCGAGGATCCGGAAGTTCTCCTCGACCTCCCGGAAGTCGGCCAGCAGCTCCCGGGCGTTGCGGGCGAACTGGTGATAGCGATCGCGCTGACGGGTGGCGTCCAGCAGCTCCACCTCCCCTCGCTCGGCCCGGGCGATCTGCTCGTCGAGCTCGGCCCGCCGCCGGCGGAGATCGACCAGCTGGCTCTGCGGGTCGTCGTCGGCGCCGAACACCATCTGCCGGAGCAGCTCGAACAGCGTATTGAGCCGCGACTCGGTGCCGACGAACTCCCGCCGGCGCAGATCCTTCAACCACAGCACGGCCTTCTCGACCGCCGGGGTGATGTCGTAGTGCGGCTCGTCGACCCCCGTCGGGTAGTACTTCCGCAGCCAACTCTTCTCCGGCGACGCCCAGTCGTCCAGGTACGCCGCCGCCGACCGCGGGAACGGGGGGTCGCCGTCGGTCCGCGTGTTCAGCGCGTACAGCTCGTCGTCCAGCAGGCCGACCAGGACCTCGGCCGACTGGCCGCCACGGTTGCCGTCCACGAACACCCGCCCGAGGAAGCCGAGCACGAGCGATGCGTGGGGTGAGCGCAGCAGCACCCAGGCCGGATGGTGGGCCTGGAGGTGCTCGATCTCGTCGTACCGCATGATCCGCACATGCTGTCACGGGCCTCCGACACAACCGTGCCCATCGCTCCCCCGGTTCCCGGTGAATCTATGGTCAATTCAGTTGACTAAACTCGGCCCTTGAACCCAGCTGGTCAATACACTTGACCAATATGAGGAGAGCGCCATGTCCGTCGTCCACGCTCCCGCCGAACCCACCCACGCCCTCGTTTGCACCACCGTCACCTACGGCAACCCCGAGCCGCGGGGCACCGGCGACACCTCGCTGTGGCGGGTCGCCCTTGCCCCCGGTACGCCATCGACTCAGATCAGACCCGCCGGAGCGCGATCTGGAGTTGGGGGCGAGTGCCGCGGGAGAGCTGCGGCGATGACGGCCCCTGGGACGGTCGTCGTGGACCGCGTCGACGAGGTCCTGGGCAGCCACGCAAACCGGGCACGACCGTTGAGCAAACGCTTGCTCTCCTCGGCGTGTCGCGGGAGAATAGGGCACAACCGGGGAACGGAACGGTCACCCAGCTCCGTTCGGACGAACCGACTCCAGAGTTTCCCCTTGTAAGCGGGCTTTGAAGTTCAAGTGCAGTCGATTAGCCGAAACGTTGATTTGCTCCCGTTCCTGACCGTGCAACACGGGCTGCTGCGCTAAGACCCCTTGTCAGAGACGACTTTCTACTCGTGGCAGGTGTTGGGTTCGAACCAACGTAGGCGATGCCGGCAGATTTAAAGACCGCCACGCAACCCCGCTTTGACTAGGGCAAACTAGTACTGAACGAGCCTCCCAGGGACGACATGGGGACCGGACAGCCGTCGACCACCGCCGTCGCTCACGGTCCTCCAGACACCCCAACGTGACAGTAGGGATCGGGTCATCGGCCTTGCGGCCTACGCGGGAGGCGTGATCCGACCTGACGACACGGCGCTATTACTCACGATTCTGTTGATTATCGTCAGTAATACAGAACGAATTGCCGCGTGGTCACGCACCGAGACGGTACCGTCCGGGCATGATTAGCAAATACCGAACGCCAGCCAGAGTTAAGTCACCTCTCCTCCCGGCGGATGCGTCGATTGTCGACGGCTCGGGCAGGACCGTCTGGCTCGCCGGCCTGTGGGGTTGGGACGAGAACGAGAAGCTCCAGAGTGCCGACGCAGGCGACCAGGCGCGTGCTGCCATGCACAACATCGAGTCGATCCTGACCAACTTGGGGGGCACGCTCGCCAACCTGGTCAGAGTGGTGATCTACGTGGTGTGCCTGGAGGACGACACCAACATGGACCGAGCGTGGGAGGCTTATACCGACGTCATGGGCGAAGACGGACCCCCGGCCACGCTCATCGGCGTCACAATGCTTGGCAAGGATCCTGAGGGAGGACCCCAAGCGCTCGTTGAAATCGAGTCAACAGCGGTCCTTCCCGCCTAGGACCCTAGCGACGATCAAACTCCACCCGAGGGTCCTCGCGATGTGCCCGGTATGGCCCCGATTTGGCGAGCATTCGCCTCCTTCGAATAGGTGCTGTTACCAGCAATGCGAGCAGCGGCCAATTGGCCCCGATGTGCTCGAATCGAAGCCGTCCGGCGCCCCGGCGGCGATGGACCGCCTGGTCAGAGCCGCTTGCCGGCTCGTCGCATCCGATGAACGATTCATGCATCAGATGAGACAGATCGGCCGAGTGACCGATGGCCGCCGACGCCTCTGAGGCGTAGCGGGCCAGTGAGGCCGTGATCGTCACCGTAAGGGGACCGTCCTGCGAGAAGCTGAGCCGGCCAACAGCCAGTGGGCTTCGTCAGACTACAAGCGGTCCAGGTGTCGCCTGATGCGTACTTACCTCATGCTTGCCAGCAGCGTGATTCCGAGGTCGGTGACTTCGGGCCGGCCGATGTCGGAGAGCACGATGGTGGCTCGATGGTGGTCCAGGTCGACACCGACGTAGGAGGCGTATCCGGCGGTTTGGCCGTTGTGCCAGTTGATGGTCTGGCCGTTCTGCCACTGCGAGATCTGCCAGAAGGCACCCACCCGGGTGTTGCCGGCGTTGCCGGGTTCTGTTGGAGTCAGGGCGTCCAGACCGGGGGCGGTGCCGTTGAGGATGGCGGTGGCCAGGATGGTGAGGTCGTCTGCGGTGGAGACGACGCCTCCGCCGGGGGCGTAGCCCTTCATGATCCACGGCTGGGCAGGGAGCCCTGCTGCGGACCTTCCGCCGGCGACGGGTGCGGTGTCGGTCTGCACAGCTGTGTGGGTCATCCCCAACGGTTCGAACAGGCGGGTCCGCATCAAGTCGGGATAGGCGAGCCCGGCCGCACGGGCTGCTGCCTGCCCGGCGACGGCCGCGCCGAGGGTGGAGTACTTGTAGGTTCCGGGGGCATCAAGGTCGGCAGTGGCGGCCGCGGCGAGGACGGCGTCGACCTCACCAGCAAGGAAGTTGTCCCCGATGGGGGCTCGCCAAGCGGCTCGCCGGAAGGATGCCGTGTCGAACTCGGGGTATCCCGATCGGTGGGTCACCAAGTCGTGGATCGTGGCTGTTCCGGCGGCTGTCCCCTCCAGCTCGGGAAGGTACGCCGACACAGGGGCGTTCATCGCGAGCTCACCCCGCTGGACCGAGTCAGCGACCATGAGCCCGGTGAGTGCTTTGGTGAACGACCCGACCTCCATTGGCGTCGTCCCCGACAGCGTTCCCACCGTGGCCTGACGGGTCGGTTCCGATGCGTTGGAATCGATGGTCACCACGACCAGATCGTGCATCCCGTCCAGGTATCCGCTCCTCTGAAGCCGGGCTAGCTCGGCTGTGAGTCGGGAGTCGCCGGTCCGGTCGGCGGCCAACCGGGGCGCCATGATCGCCGTCGCAGCGACGACAACAAGGGCGCCGACGGTGAGCGCGACCAAGAGCCGGCGGCCGACCGCGTAGACCGCGACCAGGACGACAGCCATGACCAGTGCCATCCAGCCGGTATCGACATAGGTGCCCTGCACCACGGCCTCCGCGACCATGAGGGCAACTGCCAGCAGCAACACCGCGGCCACACCCAGCTTGCCGGGCAGGTGCCGGGCGAACGTCGTGCTGTCGCGAGCCCACAGTTGCCGCAGGGGCCGGCGGCGCACCGTCACCTGGAAAATCATGCTGAGGCCCACGGCGAGAAGGATGAATCCGACGACGTCCAGGCCGAGCCACCAGCCAACACCCACCCAGACCACGCCGAGGGCAATGCCAGCCGTCCAGCGGCTCGCGCGATCCTTAAACCGCCCTGTCCGCGCTGGGTCTGTGCCGTCGGGCGGCGCCAGATTGGCCGATCCGCGGGGTCCGGGTGCAGACGATTCTGGAGCTTGACGCATGGACATGATGCGGGACCGATCTGCAGCCCGGCCGGAAGGTGGGCGGTTCGCCGTTCGCCGGGGTTGCGGAGGCAGAAGCCCCCGCACAAGGGTCCCTCGGTGGCCACATAGTAGCGCCCGCAACGGGCGCATAGCGTCAAGTAGCAGCCCGAAGAAGCGGTATCTGGCCTTGGATCGTTGTCCGTAGGCCGCCCTCTAGCGGACGCGTCGATGGTCTTCGCGTGGCTCCAATTGGGAGATCCATGATTCCTGCACTAGAAGCACGGCGCCTGAGTGGCCAGACGCCCGCCCGCAAGCCGACCGTGTTCCGAGAACGAGGCGTACGACGCAGGCGAGCCGTCTACGCGCCCGTGCCGTTGTTGCGGGCGGGAGGCTCGCCACCCTGGCAGACTCGCCCGGTGGCGATACGGCGGTGGGCGAGAACCTTCGCCGGTGGCGCCTTGTCTGCAGGGATGGCGAAGCTGAACGCTCGTCACCCGTGGAGTCACAACGACCACTTCCACAGTTGGATCGTCGCGAACCTGCCTGAGCCGTGCCGCACGGCGCTGGACGTCGGATGTGGTCGTGGTGAGCTGGTCGCCGCGCTCGCACCCCACGTCGGTCGGGTGGTCGGCAATGACGTCGATCCCCTGATGCGTGATCAGGCGGCGCAGCGCTGTGCTGGTCTCCCGAATGTCACCATTACTGGTGAGGACTGGACCGATGGCGATGAGACCTATGACTTGGTGACGATGGTTGCGGTCCTGCATCACCTCGACGTGCCTAAGGCGGTCCACGAGGTTCGTCGGAGACTCAGCCCCGGCGGACGTTTCCTGGCCGTCGGACTCGCTCAGCCGCGCACCGTGCGCGACCACGCGTGGGACGTTGCGTCCATGATCACCAACCCGGTCATCGGGTACGTGAAGCATCCTTGGCCCAGCAGGGCCGATGGCGTGCAGCCACCGCCGTTTCCGGTCCGCGACCCCATCCTGTCCTTCGACGAGCTAGGGGAGCTGCTAGTCAAGGACATGCCGGGAGCAGTTATCCGTCACCGACTCGGGTTTCGCCACACCATCGCTTGGACCAAACCGAAGCCGTAAGCCGACCGCTCACCGTGAACGCGCGAAGTGGTCGTGATTCTAGGTGGTGAGCGAGGGGAAGATCCAATGCCCTGCGACGATTTCGGGTCGGGGCCGGTAGAGGCGCACTAGGTAGTTCCAGCCCTCGGTGATCGGGATGGCGTTGGGAACCTCTGCTGAGTAGTTCCCGAAGCGGACGGTTATCGATCCGTCCTGGTTTGGGACGCCGGTGATGTTGTTCACGGTATAGGCGCCGCGTTCGTTGGGTTCGAAGAAGCCTTCGGCGTTGTACACCGAGATGGACCAGAAGCCGTCGACCGGAACGTCGGCGACGGTGAGCTCGTACAGTCCGACGGGCAGGCGGGGGTCGACTCCGATGTAGGCGGCTTCGCTGGTCGGGAGTCCGCCCCAGCCGGCGGCGGTGCCAATCAGGTGGCGTACCGGCTGGATCTCTTCCTTGGTGCCGAACATGTGAGGCTCTCCTCGGGCTTTTGTGGGTGCTGAGGGCCTGGCCGGAGTGACGTTTCCGCTTGTGTGGTTGAGTTTCAGCGTGTCTTGAACGTGGAAGTGACGCGCACGCGTAATGCCGGTCTAGGTTCGGTGTTGCTGAGACAACCAACCCCATCGAGAGGCGTCACGCGTGCGCGTCACGACCCTATTCAACCGTGTCCTGGGCCTGGCCGGGGCCACCATCGGCGCCGTCGAGTGGTCCGACGACGGACTGGTCGTCGACCTCGTCCCACGCCGGCGGGTCCACCGGTGCCCGTGCGGGTTCACCACCACCGGCCGCTACGACTGGACCAGCCGGACCTGGCGACACCTCGACCTGGCCACCGTCCGGGTCTGGCTACGAGCGAAGCTGGCCCGGATCTGGTGCCCGGTCTGTCGGCGAGTCGTCACCGAGGACGTGTCCTGGGCCCGGCCCCGGTCACGGTTCAGCCGGGACTTCGAAGACGTCGTGGCCTGGCTCGCGCAGCGGATGGACAAGACCGGCCTGGCCCGGTTCCTCCGCACCTCCTGGGAGAGCGTCACCACGATCCTGGCCCGGGTCGTGGCCGACCACCTCGACGACTCCCGACTGAACGGGCTCTACCGGATCGGTGTCGATGAGATCTCCTACCGTCGCGGCCACAAGTACCTGACCGTGGTCGTCGACCACGACAGCGGCAAGGTGGTGTGGGTCGGCCAGGGCCGCTCCGCAGCGACCCCTCCACCAGTTCTACGACCACCTCGGTCCCGACCGGACCGCGACGCTGGAGGCGGTCACCATGGACGCCTCCGTCGCCTACATCTCCGCGACCGAGTCCCACGCCCCCGACGCAGCGATCTGCATGGACGGCTTCCACGTCATCGCCTGGGCCAACGAAGCCGTCGACAGAAGCCTCGCCAACGCCCGGGTCGCGGAGCTGAAAGACCGATTCCGTGCCACCAACGGAACCCAGGCCTGGCGCCAAACCCGCACCGTGCTCCGCTACGCCCACGAGAAGCTGACCCGCCAGCACCGCACGATCCTGGCTGTGCTCCGCCGCGAACGAGCCGAGCTGTTTTGCGCCTGGACCCTGAAAGAGGAACTCCGAGACCTCTACCGGATCGTGGAACCACGCCACGCCGCCGACTACCTGACCCAATGGATCCGACGGGCCCGACGATCACACATTCCCTCGATGATGGTCCTGGCCGACAAAGTCGCCCGCGTCTTCGACAGCATCATCGCCAGTATCACCCGGGGTCTGTCCAACGGACGCAGCGAGGGCACCAACACCAAGATCAGAGCCATCCAACGCCGCGGTTACGGCTACCACGGACCCGACGCACTCGCCGCCACGATCTACCTCTGCTGCGCCGGTATCAAGATCAAATTACCCACAGAACCCTGAGGAGAGCCACATGTGATCGAACCCAGTGAGGTTGCGGGCGAGGGACAGCAGAGCGTCTCGGGTCTCATCGAGGGAGGTGGTGTCGTAGGCCGGGCTGTTGAACGGGGTCGCCGAACCCGCAGTCAACACGATCTGGTCCTGGATCGCGGCTACGGCGGCAATGTCGTTTGGATCGGTGGGGTCGACCAGGGTGCGCACCGCCACGGTGACGTAGGGCGTGCCGAGCCGATCAGCCGTCAGCTCGTGCTTTCCGGGGTCGTGGAAGATCGCTTCGACGTAGTGGTCCTGGGTGACGACCATGGCGGAGAGGTAGCGGTTGCCGTGCTCGGGCAGGGTCAACGTCGCACCGTCGGTGACGTCGACGACGGCAAAGCTGTAGAGGGTGTCGCGGTTGAGTCGGATCACGGTCTGTTTGTCGATCGCGGCTGGCTCGCGGTTGTGCAGGAACTGGTTGATGCCACTGGCGTTCTTCTGCAGATCGTGGAACATTCGATCCGTCTCAGCCCGCGCGAAGTTGTCCGCGTTCACCCTCGTCGTCATGCGCGATCTTTGCACGGATACGGTCTCGAACTGCTCGCCGCTAGCCGTTGGCGACCAGTACGCGTGTCCGCAAGCCGACCGTCCTCCGGTAACTGAGGAAAGCTGTCAGAACGATCAGCGTGCCACGTCAGCCGGTCGATTCGCGGGTCACGCTGATCTCAACAGGGGCGAGCGCTTCCGTCGGAAGTCTCGGCAGCATTGCACATCGAGCACACCAGACCAATCCTTGTCGCAGCGCACTGGGGGTGAAGCAGGGCGAGTAGTCGGCCAAGGCCACTCCCCGGTGGTGGGCTCGTTTGGGCCGACCTGCAGGGCGTGTGTGATCCTTCGAGGAACGGAGTGCTGCTTTGCCGAATTCGCCCCCAGGGGACCTCTATCTAGATAGAGTTATGGTGTGAATCGTCGACTCTCACCGCAGGCGCTCGCCGTTCTGAGTGCTCTCGCTGAGCCACCCCTTCGGGAGCGTCACGGCTATGATCTCGGGCGTCAGGTCGGACTGAAAGCGGGATCGCTCTACCCGATCTTGATCCGGCTGGCTGACCGTGGCCTGGTGGCCGCGAGTTGGGAGGTGGATTCTCCACCTGGTCGCCCGCGCCGCCACCTGTACCGCATCCTCGGAGCCGGCGTGGACCTCCTCCTCGAGACCACCACCGAGCGACGGTCCACCGCGTCCGCGACGTTGCCGACCTCCGGCTCGTTCGCATGACCAACACAGATCCCGCCGATCAGGGGCCCCTCCCGACGAGCATCGAGCCTGGCGGCTGGGCAGATCGGCTGCTCGCAGCCGTGGCTTGGATGCTTCCGGCTCATCGTGTCGAGTGGGCGACGGCCATGCGCGCAGAACTGCACGGCATCCAGGATTCCGTCGAGCGGCGCCGATTCACGACCGGCTGCATTCGGGCGGTGATCACCATGCCGACCGTCCTCGCCGAACTCGCCGCGCGGATCCTCCTACTGCTCGCCGCCGTTCTCGCTGTCCGGCGCTACGGCGACGTGTCCATCAGCGTGTTCAGCGAGGCGGTGGTGATCCTCGTTCTGCTCAGCGGGCTGTCGTGGTGGGCGGCGCGACGACCACCGTTCGGCCCTGTCGCTCCCCGGCCTGCGGCGCGAGCTCTCCGCGTGCTGACCGGTCTGTGGCTCCTCGTCGTTCTCGGCTGGTTCATGTCGCCGGCGGCGGGTGGGGCCGGGCACGATCCGGCCGGCTGGTGGGTCGCAGGTGCGTCGTTGACAAGCTATTGGGCTGCCGGTCTGGTGCTGACTGCCGCCGGCACCCGAGCGGCGACCCTTAGTTTGATCATCGTCGTGGCCGCGGCAGCCGTCGTCGTCTGGCTGATCTGGTCGGTCTCGTCAGCGGCCGCGTGGACGGGGAGCCCTCCGGTTCTTCTCGCCGTCGTTGCGGCACTGCTGGCAGGCCTGTTCGCCAAGCAGGTCCGGCAATCCGCTCAGCCGTTTCGGGCAGCTCTCGGTTCGGCAGCGGCCACCGCCGTCGGCATCTTCGGCTGCGCCGCCTGCCTCACCGTTGCACGGCCCGCCGAGGGGCCCGACGTGATGGATCCGCTAGTGGCCGTCTTGCTGTTCGGCGCCCTGGCTGCTGCGGTGGTCGTGGCGTCCGTCGGTACCGAGAGGTAGCGATCCGACCCCGCCGCAGCACGATCGTCGAACTTCGCTTTCTGATCTTGAAGATGCGGCCCGATCGAGGCCGAGATGGGCGTCGTAAGGGGACCCTCTAACGAGCACAAGCGAGCTACCCCGTGACATTGGCGATCCGCGAGGCGCAGACTGAATTCGCAGGAGGGCGGTGTGGCGTTGATGAAGACGGAAACTTCGGTGGATGACCGCAGCGCGCTCAGCTCCTCGCGCCCGAGACGCCAGCTGTTGCTCGGGTTCGTCGCCATGATGCTCGTTGTTGGCGGCCTTTTGGGTCTGCAACTCGTCCGCCATGAGATCTGGGTGCGCATTTGCGTGAAGGACGGCGGCATCGTCGTGGAGGCCACCGACGATGCGGCCCCGTTCGTGGCACCAGGCGCGCGCACCATCTACAACTGTGACGGACCGAGCGGGACACTCAGCACCTGGCGCTGATCGCCGGCGACCAACTGCGTGCAGAAGCGGACCGCTCTCCCAACCTGCCCTCGCGGCTTTGGATGTCAAGACGACCCCGGAAAGTGCCGGCCGTAGCGTTGATGGCGCTCACTGAAATTCCCCAGTTGTGCTCATCGAAATTCCCCACCCGGGGGCGGTGTTCAGCGTAGTGGTTGGCGGGTACCGGTGGTTGTGCGGCGGAGCTGTTCGTTGCGGGCGTGGTGGTCGCGGAGGCGGTAGGAGTCGCCGTCGAGGTTGATCACGACGCTGCGATCCAGGAGCCGGTCGAGCATAGCGGCGGCGACGGTGGTGTCGCCGAGGATGTCGCCCCAGGCGCCGACGCCGCGGTTGGTGGTGAGCACGATCGAGGTTTTCAGGTAGCGCTGTGAGACGACTTGGAACAGCGCCGAGGCGGCTTCGGCCGGTAGCGGTAGATACCCGAGTTCGTCAATGGCGAGGAGGGTGGGTCCGGCGTAGAAACGCATGGTGGTGGCCCACCGTCCTTCGATCGCGGCCCGGTGGCAGCGGGCGGCGAGGTCGGCGGCGGTGGTGAAGTAGGTGCGGTAGCCGGCGTGCGCGGACGCTCGGGCCAATCCCACGGCGATGTGGGTTTTCCCGACGCCGGGTGGTCCGATCAAGATCACGTTGGTGGCCGATTCGAGGTAGCGGCAGGTGCCGAGCTCGGCGACCAGCTGCCGGTCCAGGCCGGCGGCGGCGTCGAAGTCGAAGTCGTCCAGCGAGGCTGGGGTGGGCAGGCAGGCGAACCGGAGCCGGCCGGCGAGCCGGCGGGCCTCGGTGGCGTCGACCTCGAGGGCAAGCAGCCGTTCCAGGGCGGCGGTCACCGACAGGCCTTCAGTGTTGGCCTGGTCGAGGACGGCGGGCAGCTGTTCGGCGGCGGTGTGCAGGCGCAGCGCGGCGAGGTGGCCGCGGAGCTGTTGGTAGCGGGTGGCCGCGGCGGCAGTCAACGGTCGATCGACGGGCGGGTTGCCGGTGCCGGGGTTGGTGGTCATGTCAGGGTGTTCCTTCCGTGGGCTGCGCGTTCGTAGGCGGCCAGGTCGATGACCGGGCTGAGGGTGGGTTGCTCGGCGCTGCGGAGGGCGTCGGCGGCGGCCCGAGCCGCATCACCGGGTGGGATGCGTTCCTTGCGGCGATGCGGACCTCGAGCGGCCGCGGCGGCCTTTAGAGCGATGGCGTCGAGGGCGGCGACATGACCGTGGTCACGGACCACGACGCCGGCGCCGTCCGGGGCGAGCCGGTGTCGGGCGACCACGATTCCTGTGCTGGTGGCGAGGTCGCAGAACGGGGCGCCGACTAGGCGGGACACGGTGACCGTTGCGGCGGCCAGCTCGGGTGGCACTGAGTAGAAGTTGCCGCGGTAGCCGACCAGCGCCTGCCGTGACGCCACCCGGGACTCGGCCAGCAGCAGCGGATACGGCGTCGGCGGCACCGGCCGCAGCGGTTCCCGGGCCGCGACGGTGGCCACGGTGGCTTTCCGGTCACCGGTGGTGCTGCGGCGCAGCCGGGTGTCACCCCGGACGCTGGCGAACCGGTCGCAGTCGACTTGGGCCTGTTCGGCCGACATGTCGTCGGCGAGGGTGCGCCACCAGCGTTGCGCCGCGGTGTGGTTGACCTTCTCCACCACCCCTTTGCGGTGCCCGGCCCGGGGTGGGCAGATCCTGATCATCACCGAGTAGTGCTTCGCGACCCCGGAGAAGGTGGCGGTGATCCGGCCCGACCCTGGGTGGCAGACCGTGGCCATCCGGTCGAACCGCCACTGCCGGGTGAGCCCGCCCAGACCCCGGCTGATCCGGTCCAGTCCCTCCACCAGGTGCGGCTGGTCCATCACCGGGGACAGGTAGCCGCGCCACCGACCGGAGTGGGCCAGCGAGCCGACCAGCAGATGCGCCATCGCCCCCCACCCCCACGCGTCGGGCGGGTCGGGCAGGTCGACCCAGTCCCATTGGGTTTCCTCCCCGGCCGGGTGCGGGATGATCGCGTTCGCCCGTTCCGTGACCCGCCCGCAATCGGTGCAGACCGGGCGCAGGTTCCGGGCCCGGATCTGGCGTGTCAGGGTCGGATACGAGGCGTCGAACCCCAACGGCTGGAGCTCGTCGAACAGCGTGATGCCCCACAGATGCGGGTCCTCGGCCAGCCTCGCGGTCACGTACTCCACGAACGGCGCGAACGGATCCTCAGTGCGTTTGCGCACCCCCGGTTCTCGCTTGCCGGTCAGGTAGTCGCGGACCGTCTTGCGGTCCCGGCCGACATGGTTGGCGATCGCGGTAATCGTCCAGCCCTGCCGGTGAAGCGCGTGGATGTCCACGTCGTCCTCCCGTGTGATCATGAGAACCGGGTCTCCTTCGAACAACTGGTGCGTGGTCGGAGACCACCAGCGTCGAAGGGGACCCGCCCTCGTTAGCGGAGCCACACGGGTGGGGAATTTCGGTGAGCGTCAGTGGGGAATTTCAGTGAGCGCGATCAGCGTTGTGGCCATGGACAGAACGGGTCGACGTGACGGCTTCTTTCGGCGCCTCGGGCGGGCATTTGTAGGTGTCAACGCTGTCGAGTACGGCAGACCCGTCCCGCCCAGCGGGCTTGAGCCCGAAGTGGGTCAGACCACGTCGC
This sequence comes from uncultured Actinomycetota bacterium, assembly GCA_963696135.1. Lineage (GTDB taxonomy): Bacteria > Actinomycetota > Actinomycetes > Propionibacteriales > Propionibacteriaceae > Microlunatus. The sequence continues at coordinate 336,007 of CAVOJH010000014.1, read as the reverse complement.
TGACCGTCGATCGGCTTCCAGAAGATCGAGAGGCTGATCGCCCCGCGAAGCATGGCAGCGTCGGTATGGATCCGGCAGGTGACACAGACCGATAGCCGACCCTCGTGCGGCACAGGCGCGGTGGCCCATCGTTATCGGCGAGGTACGGAGCCGCGACGTGCCGGCTGACTACCCCCGATTCGCGAAGGTCTCTCGGTCCACGACATGCACGCGTCGGACTTCGCTTTGGTCTGGGGCCCTCAGGGGCGGCAGTGGAAGAGCGCCCAACTTGGCTGCCACGCGCGCTGTGTCCCTTTCCTTGGATCATTGTCACGGTAGCAGCGTCCAACCCACCTTGGGTTGCGCGGCACCCACCGGGGAAGAGAATCCACACGCCACGGAAACCGAACGGCACCGCCTGTTCGGGTAGGTTCCGAGTGCCGGTCACGATCGTGTCCCACACGGTCCATTACTGACGTCGACGCGGATGGATTTGGCCGTAGTCGTCGCGCCCTGAAGCTTCTGAGAGGAGCTGGACACTGGTGATTAGGGCGACGGTTTCTCGGAGCCGGTGGCGTCTGATCCCAGTGAACGTGGCCCGTAAGCCGTCCGTCGACTGAAGTGGAATCTGGCCGAACCCTCGCGGCCGGCGAGCAGCTCCTCAATCATCATTAGCGGACCTGGTGAGGGATGCAGCCGGTGGGCGGCGACTGGCCGGTCGCGAAGAACCTGTGCCTGTCTGGGCGACCTACCCTCGTGAGGTGTCGATCATTCCTGCTGTTACTACAAGGTCCTAGTCGAAGATCCCGATGTCGTAGCCCAACTTCTCGACGACGGGAAACTCGCCGACAATTCTCCCATTCTCGATGCGCGCCATCGTCGCCCCACGGAAGGTCATGGGCTTGCCGGTGGCAGGGGTGCCCTTGTAATCCTCACGGTGAGTGCCGGTCACAGTGAACATGATCACGACATGATCGTCCTCGGCGGCCAGCACCTTGTCGGGGGTTATCTTGAAGTCGGGGAACGCGGCGTGAATCCCTCCCAACCACTCCTCGTCCTCGGGGTACTTGCCACCCCAGACGTCCTCGAAGTACTGGAGGAACTGGGCCTTGTTCTCCTCCGCAGACATGTCAATCAGCTCCTTGTTCGTCAGTTGGCCAAAACCTTGCAGACTTCGATGCGCTTGCCCCTTATCAAGGTGAACTGGATCCAGCGCTCGGCCGCCTTTCGACATTGTGCCGGATGATGGGTGACGCGACCCGTGGTGACCAGGCGAGCGGACTCGACGTCATCGACCCGGCGCCCTCTCGGTCCTCCACGTGTGCCGACCCACCCGGCACACAAGCAGATTGCTCATGTCCGAGACGTTGGTGCGCACCTGGCGTGGAGCCACGAACAACTCAGAGACAACTTGAGCCGTTAGATCCTCGGGGCCACACGGCCCGATAGCCGAGTGAGGACGACGGTCGCCGCAAGGGGCGCAGGGTGCGGCACCGGCCGTGACACCGGCGGTACGTGCGGAGTCTGATGACTCTGCATCAGATGATCCGGGCAGCCGGGCTACGACTTGCCCAACAGAACCTCAAGCATGTTGCCGTACGCTTCGTCTTCGACGATCTTGCCGTCGGCGATTCGAAGGATGGCCAGTCCCCGAAAGGTGACCTGTTTCCCGGTCGGTTCGATGCCCATCGACTCGCCCTGGTGGATCCCAGTCAATTCCCAGGGGACGACGACCTGGTCGTCCTCAGCGATCAGCTGGTCCATGGTCAGTCGGAGGTTGCCGAACGCGGCGTGCGTGGCCGCCACCATTGTCTTCTGCTCTTCGACGTCCCAATTCGGGGGGAGGAGCTCGTCTATGACGGCGTAATTCTTCTGGTTCCATCGTTCGTCGAAGTAGCGATGCACCAGTTCCTTGTTCTCCGTGACTGACATCGTGGTCTCCTTGCCGAGTTGGTGATGAGCCGGAGCGTACGCCCCAGCAGCCACTGTGATCAGTAAGATCACGGCTCACGCGATCAGGGTGCTGAGTGGACCGGTCGAAGCAGTGCCTACCGCGGTGTGAGACCCGGGCGGCACATGTGACTTGGATTTGTGGCCTGCGCGGGGCCACGTGGTCGAGCTACAAGTTCTGGCCGATCATCACCGCACCCATCTTTTCCAGGAAGGGGAATTCCTCGACGATCTGCCCGTTCTCCAGACGCGCTGTCGTCGTTCCCCGGAAGGTGATGGGCTCGCCGGTGGCAGGGATGCCCTTGTAGTCCTGCTGGTGAGTGGCGGTCACGGTGAAGATGATCACCACATGATCGTCCTCGGCGGCCAGCACCCGATCGGGAGTCGCCTTGAGATCGGGGAACGCGGCTTGAATCTCTTTTATCCAGGAATCGTCGTAGGGAGGTCGGCCTCTCCAGACGTCATCGAAGAACTGCAGAAACAGTGCCTTGTTCTCCTCCGCAGACATGTCGATCAGCCCCTTCTTCGTGCTGGCTGACTGCCAGGTTGATGCACCCAGCCTGGGCGCAGGCGTCCGCCCGCGCATCGGCAAATCCACCTAATCCGGGCGACAGCCGGTGGGTGGCCAACTCGATGGTGTTCTGCTGCGCATCGGCTCGCCAGGCGTGGCAACCCTGTGTAGCGTCAGGTCATGCACGCTGCGGCGAGCCGGCTGCCTACCTACGAGTCGAGGCTCGTCGGACGCGCGGCCGAGATCGCCGAGATCCTCGCCCTCCTCACCGACCACCGCCTGGTCAGCGTGTGCGGCGTCGGGGGGTCCGGCAAGACCCGACTGGCCACCGAAGCGGCCATTCGGCTCGGCAGCGGTCGACCCGACCGGGATCCGACAGACGTCCTCTGGACGGCGCTCGGTGAAGTCCCAGATGCCGACCTCGTCCCGCAGGCCATCGCCGACAGCCTCGCAGTAGCAGGCGTCGGAAGCCGACCCACAGCGGCCCTGTGCGGGGCGCTGGCCGATGTACACGCGGTCCTTGTGCTGGACAACTGCGAACAGGTGGCGGCCGGCTGCCGCGATGTGATCACCCAGCTGCTCGCCGCGGCACCCGAGCTCCGGATTCTGCTCACCAGCCGGGTTCCGCTGGAGCTCGCGACGGAACGGGTCTACCCGATTCCGCCGCTCGACCTGGCCGGCGCAGCGTCGGAGCTGTAGCCGGCTTCTCTGAAGCTGGCGCGCGGCACCTCGTGCTGACTCCGCCACGCCGGCCCAGCGGCTAGGAGGTCCGCGGCCAGAGATCACCGTGAGTTCGGCATACCATTTGGTGAGGGTTGCGGAGATTGGCACGGTCGTGGCGCCGATGCAACAGGCTCCCGAGCCACTGCGCCGTACTCACGCCAGCCCCAAATTCCGTCCAGCTGGGAAGACCGGACCGACCCAAGGTTCTCGCCGCAACCCGTCCTCGATCGATTGCCGCGACCTGGGTGTGCCGACGTTAGTCAACGAATGGCATCGCGGGCGGCGCCGAGCAGCCCTACGGCAATCCCGACCACAGCGCCGGCGTAGCCGCGACCCCGCTGCTCCCTGGTCATCTGGGCGTGATTGGTGAGTCCACCCACGAGGTCGGCGGTGTCCGCACCGGCGGAGGCGAGGAACCAACCGGCGGTAGGGCGTCCGCGCAGCCCCGCCTGCAGCAGCAGCCCGCCGATGAGCGCATCCCGGTATCCCATCGAGCGCAGCAACAAGCTCACCGTCGGTCCGAAGTCCGCAGAACCCGCCCAAAGCTTGTGCGCTCCCTTAGGTGCGACAAGGAACGACACGCCCGAGGCGAGCCGTAACGCACCGGCCGCTACCGCCGCGACATCTCTCGACTGTCCTGTCGCACCCGTCATGGGGCTCATCCTGTCCCGATCGTGGCCCGGCGGCCACCATTCTCGTGAGACCGACCTGCGGATCACCTCAGAGAACTGGAGGTTCTCGCCGATCATTCTGTCGGCAAAGGGCCGCTGACCAGGCAGACGACAAGCGCCGCGACGCTGTCAATCTCGATGGGCACGAACAGGGACCGAGAGAGCGGTCTGCCGAAGCTGGCGAGGGCGCCCGCAAGCCGGGTTGTCGTCGGGAGTGCCTCGACCAAGTGTCGCGCTACCGCCAACAGAGGCGTGACGTGCCCGTGGATAGGCATCGTAGCGATGATGATCGACGACGTGACGAGCTCCCTCCCCCGGTCACAGCCCATCCTTCCCGACCGCGCAGCCGCCGCGACAGCTACGTAGTACTACGTATAGCCGCCGCCGGCCGTTCGCCAGACGATGTCAGGAGCGGTCGGTCGCACCATCCGGGAGGGACATGGCCTCGAGAGCCGTCGGCGGCGGACATGATCACCACCGTGGCAGTGCCACGTACTGACCGGACTCGGCGACCGGCCCGCGAGCTCGTCGCCCTGTGGGTGGCATCCTGCGCTGTCCTTGTGGCCGGGTCCTGGGTGCCCGCCTGGTCCGGCGACGAGGCGGCGACCATCATGGTCGTCCGCCGGACCCTGGCCGAGGTGCGGCAGACGAGCGTGTACGACCCGGCGCTGCAGCCCTACTACCTGTTGCTGAACGTCTTGGCGGTGCCGTCGACCGCGGCCTGGTGGATGCGGCTCACCTCGGTCCTGGCCATGGCCTCGGCGGTCACGCTCACGGCCGCGCTGGCCATCCGGTGGCTGGGCCGACGCGGCGGGATCGCCGCCGGGCTGGTGCTGCTCGCGTTGCCGGCCACCTCCCGCTACGCCCACGACGTCCGCCCGTACGCCTTCAGCGTGCTACTGGCCGTGGCATTGGTCTGGTCATGGTCCGGCGGGCTCGACCGCTGGCCGCGCCGGGTCGCCTTCGTCGTCCTCCTGGTCGGGCTCGGACTGACCCAGCCGTACGCCCTGCTGCTGGTGCCGGTGCTGCTCGCCACCACCTTCCTGCAGCCGCTGCGGGACCGGCGGACGGAGCTGCTGGTGCTCGGCGGCTGCTCCGCGGCCGGCCTGGTGCTGATCAGCCCGTACCTCCTGTTCGTCGCCCGGCGGGCCATCGGCCAGATCGACCCGCCCCCGCTGACCCTGGCGAACCTGGCCGAGGAGACCCTTCGGCTGCCGGCCGCCGTCCTCACGCCACCGCTGGCTCCGGTGTTCGCGCTGCTGGTCGTGCTGCTCACGCTGGTCGGTCTCGTGCTGGCCTGGCGGACCGCGGGCCACCGTCGCCTGGCCACCCTGATCACCGGCTGGCTCCTGGTCCCGCCGGTCGCGCTCTGTCTGTTGCAGCTGCTGGGCGGCGGCCCCGGGCTGGTCGCTCGCTACTGGACGTTCTGCCTGCCGGCGATCGCGCTCGGCGTCGCCGTGGTGCTCACCCGGCTGTGGTCCTGGCGACCGGCGCTCGCTGTCGGACTGCTCGCCGTGCTGATGCTGCTGGGACTGCCCACCCAGCTGTGGATCCGTACGGTCGACGGACACCTCGGACAGCGCTGGCGGGACCTGGCGGTCGCGCTGGATCATCCGGCCCTGCGCGACGCTCCGCTGCTCGTGGAGGGATGGAGCTACCGAGCCCTGGTCAGCAACGACCCGTCGCTGGCGGACCGGATGGTGCTGGTGGTCGACCCCGCACCGGAGGGTCGCATCAACCCGCGCACGCATGGTCCCGGCTCGCCCGTCTTCGCGCGGCTGCTCGACGAGCACGGGCGGGTGGTCGTCCTGCAGGGCGAGCAGGGCTACGCCGAGACGCTGCCCACCCGCCGCCTCTTCGCCGACTTCGGGCCCGAGCTGACGCCGTACCCGCTGCTTCCCGTGCGCTGCGCCTACTTCGGCGAACCGCTCGGCGTGTTCACTACCATCGAGTCCGCTCTGACGGCCGACGAGGCCGACGGCGTCGCCCAGCAGATCAGCAGTGTCGCCCCGCTCCGTGTCCTGTGTGCGGTGGACGATGCGTAGACCCTGGTCGACAGCCCTGCTGATGCTCGTGGTTGGCGCCCTACTGAGCGTCGGTCTCGGACCCGTCGCGATGGCCGAGCCGGACGACGAGGACGAGTACTCCACCGTCGACGTGCTGACCTGCTCGACGGGCGGCGGCGGGACCGAGGTACAGCTCAACGGCGTCGACGGTGGCTCTGACGGCGAACGGTACGAGTGGACCCTCAGCCGCGACGGCACCGTGATCAGGCGAGATGCCTTCACCTACATCGACAACGACGAGGACTGGGACCCGGGCCCCGCCGATCTCGACGGCCTGACCCCGGGCGTCTACCGCCTCTCCTACTTCCGGGCGGGCGAGACGGTGGCCGTCGACCAGCAGGACTTCGAAGTCCTCCGCTGCGTCACCGCGATCAGCAGCTGCCAGAACATGACCTTCACCAATCCTCCGGAGAACCCCGCGCTCGTGATCAGGTACGGAGCCGGAGAGGACGACGGCAGCGACGACCCAGTCGTCGACGACGGGGGCACGATCACCCTGGCACCCGGCGAGACCCGTACGGTCTCGACCCTGCGCGAGGTCGCCGGCTGGGCAGCGTCCCGCTGGTTCAGCGAGGACCAGCCCAGCTCGTTCGGGGGTGAGGAGTGGCAGTTCGAGGTGGAGCAGCACTGCGGCGACACGATGACCCGCGGGCGGATCGCCTGCGCCCCTAACCGGCAGTCCAACGGCCAGGTCGACCTGTGGTTCGCCCCGCCGGAGGGCCGCCCGGTCCGCTACAAGGTCTTCGACTTCCACACCGTCGTCGACTCCGGCACCGTTGGTGGCGACCGGCACCTGGAGCTGCGACTGCCGCCCAGCTACTACGACCTCCACGTCTTCACCGACCGCGCCGAGCTGCCGTACGACCGGGTCTTCATCGAGGTGCCGCCCTGTCTTCGGGTGACCTCGACCTGCCAGGGACTCTCGCTGCGCACCCAGACGTACTGGGATACGTACGACGTGAGCTACCGGGTGGACGGCGGTCCGGCCCAGAAGATCCGGGTCCGGGACGACAAGGCGAAGCAGCTCTCGCTCCCGGCGGGTTCGGTCGTGACCTGGCACGCCGCCACCCGACACACCGAGACTCCGGAAGGGTGGGAGGCCAATGCCGGTCGCGGCAGCGCGGTCGCCGGGGTCTGCGGCACCGATCACGGTGACCTGGCTTCGACCGGCGCCCCTCGGCGCAGCCTGGGCGTCGTGCTGGTGGCCGGCTGCCTGCTGCTGACCGGCGCCGCGGCGGTCACCCGCGGCGGGCGAAGTCACGTCTGAGTCGGTGCGCAATCGGCCGAAGTGCGGTTGAATCCTGCCCACATACGTGCACCGGGCGTGGGCGGAGGCCGTCGTGGCAGACCAGCAGCGGGTGGTCGACTGGTTGGACGACTTCCTCTCCTGGCTGCGGGAGCCGCTGACCGCGATGCCCATCGATCGGGTGATGGCCCGGCTGCGGGTGGCATACCGGGTCAATGTGGCGAGCTGGAGCGAGCAGCGCGGCGACCTGCTGACGCAGATGGTCTTCGACCCGCCCGACGTGCTGCGTCACTACGCCGGCGTGGCCGCCGAGTTCATGGCCGGGAAGTACCGCGACTGCCATCCGCTGTCCGTCTGGTACGAGAAGACGCCCTCGGCCGCTCCGCAGACCGCCGGCCGGGTGCCGGACGGACTGGTGCCGCGGACCCGGAGGACGATCCTGGTCACCCCGCTGATCAAGCTGGGGCTGGAGCAGCAGATGACCATTGGCCCTCCGTCCTCCGACAACGAGCATGCTGAGCAGAAGTCCGCCGCCCGTAGGCTCAGGTGGATTCTCGTAAGACCCGCACGGGAAATGCCCGGTCAAAGGGGTTCATGTGAGAAATCGGTTCCGTGACTCAACCTGATCGGCTACGCGCGAGTCTTACCGTCAATCAGGACCTGGCATCCCAACGGGCTGGCCTTGCCGCTCTCGGAGTCGAACGACCTAGACTCCGCGAAGCCCTCGCCGCCTGCCGGGAAGGCGACACCCTGGTCGTCACGAAACTCGACCGGCTCGCCAGCTCGGTGCCAGACGCCCGCGACATCGTCGACGAACTCACCAACCGTGGCGTCCGGCTCAACGTCGGCGGCTTGGTCCACGACCCCAACACACAGCACGCCCGGCAAGGCCACCTGAGCTGAAGCTGCGAAGACGTCGACGAGGTCCTGGGCAGCCGCGCACCCGGGCACGACCGTTGAGCAAACGCTTGCTCTCCTCGGCGTGTCGCGGGACCGAACAGGGCACAACCGGGGAACGGAACGGTCACCCAGCCTCCGTTCGGACGACCGACTCCAGAGTTTCCCCTTGTCAGCGGGCTTTGAAGTTCAGGTGCAGTCAATTAGGCGAGACGTTGAGCAGACGTTGATCTGCTCCCCTTCCGGACCGTGCAACACGGGCTGGCTGCGCTAAACCCCTTGTCAGAGACGACTTTCTACTCGTGGCAGGTGTTGGGTTCGAACCAACGTAGGCGATGCCGGCAGATTTACAGTCTGCTCCCTTTGGCCACTCGGGCAACCTGCCACGCCACCTCGACCCCTCGCGGGGCGTCGGCAACGATCGCAAACAATAGCAACTCCCACCGAGACCGCCCAATCCACTTCACCGGGTCGGCGCTAACGTGGCCCAGAGCCCAACACCAGACCCGCAGGAGGAGAGCCGATGGCCTCGGAGAGCTCGTTCGACATCGTCAGCAAGGTCGACCGGCAGGAGGTCGACAACGCGCTGAACCAGGCCGTCAAGGAGGTTCGCCAGCGCTTCGACTTCAAGAACACCGACGCGTCCATCGCGTGGTCCGGTGAGGCGATCGAGCTGGAGGCGAACTCCGAGGAGCGGGTCAAGGCCGTCCTCGACGTGTTCCAGTCCAAGCTGGTACGCCGTGGCGTCAGTCTGAAGTCCCTCGACGCCGGTGAGCCGCGCTCATCGGGCAAGCTCTACAAGATCACCGCCACCACGTCCGAGGGCATCAACCAGGAGAACGCCAAGAAGGTGTCCAAGCTGATCCGTGACGAGGGCCCGAAGGGCGTCAAGTCGCAGATCCAGGGGGATGAGCTCCGGGTCAGCTCCAAGAGCCGGGACGACCTCCAGGCCGTTCAGGCCCTGATCAAGGCGCAGGACTACGACTTCGCGGTGCAGTTCAGCAACTACCGCTGAGCTCGGGCAGCATGCCGCCGCTACCACTCGGTAAGGCACTCGGTCGATCAGCGGACCAGGACCTGTACCTCGCCCACGGGTAGCGGGGCGCTGGCCGCCCGCGGCACGGTGATGACGCCGCTGGTGCCGTTGACGGTCCAGGTCACGGCCCAGTAGCCGATGGCCGTGACCGTGTAGTCGCCCTTGGGCAGGCTCGGCTTCTCGTAGCGGTAGCCGCAATCCGGTGACGGCGTCGCCGCTTTCGTGCCCTTCGTGTACGGCGTCCCGCCATCGCGACACGTGACAGTCTGTCCGTCACCCATCTTGAAGACCGTCTTGGTCAACTGGGCATCGAGGGAGACCGACAACCCGGCCACGCTGTCGCTGACCGGTCCGACGTGGGTCGGTCCGTCGGCCCACACCCAGAGGGGGTAGCCGACGGCGGCCATCTTCCACTTGTTGACCTTCGGGTCGGGCCCGACCTTCGGAGGGTTCAGCGGGAGCTGGAGGCGGGCGACGGCAATGGCGCCGGCCTGACCGGGCGTCATGAGTGGCCGTGCTGCCCGCCGGTCTTCCGTCCTCGAAGGCAATCGCGCCGAGGAGCATGGACCTGGGGGCCGGTGCGACGCAGGCGGCGGTTCGCTCCGAGAGGCAGTCTCGATACTTGCCCAGCTGGTCGTAGTACCTCTTGCTGGCTCGCTGGTACGCCGGCAGTTTCGCTTCATGGGTACCTGCTTTCGGCCGTCTGGACCGCTCCAGCCGTGAGAGGTCCCGACGCGTTCGTCGCCCTTCGAAGACCTCGTTCGCGACCGCAACTCCCGCACTTTCCTGTGATTCGCTGCGCCTGGCACCGGCGTCGGCTCAGCGACGGAGGCAGTTCCAGCAACAATCGCCAGAGCGACGAACAGCAGGACAGCAGCCGGACAGCGCGGGTTCACGTCTGCGCATCCTGACTCGGTCTCGAACGACTTCACGATCTTCGAATCGACTCCCGTGATCTTCCAACGTCCGTCGACCTTCGTCGCAGTCAGTGTCTGAACGAAGCGGCGATGGACGATCCTTCGCGACCTCTCTGTCGTCCTTGTCGAGCAGTCGGACCTTGGTGGCGTCCTCACAAGCCGTCAGTGCAAGTTCTCTCGCACTCCACCCGCCATTCGCAGAAACCGACACGGACAGTGCGGTCGGTCTGTGCGCCATCCGTTGTCCTTGAGCGTTCGAAGATCATCCACTTGGACATCTGAGTAGGCTCCCGCCGAGATTCTCCGTCAGCACCTTGGTTGGCTTTCGGACTGCCCGCCTGCAGCGCAAGCCGCTCCGTCTCCTCGACGTGCCGTCAGGTACGCCTTCTCCGCCGCCTCGAAGTCCAGCCTCTGCTGACGCTCCTGAGCGTTCTCGGTCGGCGTCGGCGTCGGGCTCGGCGATGGTGTCGGCGACGAGACAGCGGGGGTCGGCGTGACGCTCGGCGTCGTCCCGGGATCAGGGGTGCAGCCAGCCACGAGCAGGCCCAGAACGAGGACCGTCCCGCAGCTTCCCACCGTCAGACGATTGACCACACTGCCACCTCCGTTATGGCGCGCGACCCTATACAAGACCGGCGGCCGATGCGAACCGGCGGCTCGCGGCGACCGCGTACACCATGACGAACATCACACCCTCCTGAGTTCCCGTCCCAGATCACGATCGGGCACGTGTGTTGGCCGATCTGTTTCCCGATCTGCTCAGGTGTTGTCTGTCCGGCCAGGGTGTTGTCCGATCGACACCCTCATCTGGCCGAGTCGGCCGACGGCGACCCTGAAGCCCACGCCGTCCGCCCCTGAGCACGGACAGCCGGGCCCTGGCCCCCGACCTGGCCCGCGGCTTCATGCTGCTGCTCATCGCGCTGGCCAACACCCCGTGGTACCTGTACGGCTCCCCCACCAGCAGCTCCTCCATCCACCCCACCGACGGCACGACGCTGGACAGCGTCGTCCAGTTCGTGATCATCACCGCCGTCGACTTCCCGGGTGTACCCGATGTTCGCGTTCCTGTTCGGGTACGGGATCGTCCAGATGTACCAGCGCTCCCGCGACCGCGGAGCCGAGCCGCACGCGGTCCGGAGGGTGCTCCGTCGGCGCCACCTGTGGATGATCGTGATCGGCGCCGCCCACGCGGCCCTGTGTGGTTCGGTACATCGTCGGCGCGTACGGGCTGGTCGGGCTGATCTTCACCGCCGGCTTCCTGAACAGGAAGAACAAGACGCTTCTCGTCTGGGCCAACGTGCTCACCGGGATCCTCATCCTGGCGACCGTGTTCGCGGTCATCGGCAGCGTGTTCGCCGCTGCCCGCCCAGGCCGACAACTTCCTGGCCGGCATCAAGGACACCAACGCCATCGAGAGCTGGCCGGCGAGCATCCTGCCCGGTTGTCGGAGTGGGTGACCCTGCTGCTGTTCCAGGGTGTGCTCACCCTCGTCATACCGATCGCCGTGCTGACCGCCTTCTGGGCCGCTCGGCAGCGCGTCCTCGAGGAGCCGGAGCGCCATCGGCGTCTGCTGGTCACGACTGCCGTCGTCGGGATCACGCTCGGGTGGGGAGGCGGTGCCGTGCACGCGCTGGAACACATCGGTGTGCTACCCGTACCGGATCACGTCGGCTGGGTGTTCCTCGCCACTCAGTCGCTGACCGGACTGTTCGGAGGGCTCGGGTACGTCGCTCTCTTCGGACTGATCGCGGCCGCGCTGGCGCGGCGTGGTCCGACCGTCGGCCCCCTCACCACCGCGGTCACCGCGGTCGGCAAGCGGTCCCTCTCCTCCTACCTGGCCCAGTCGGTGATCTTCGCCCCACTGCTCTGTGCCTGGGGCCTGGGCCTCGGTGCTGTCCTGGGCAGCGCGGGCGTGGCCCCTCTGGCGATCGCCGTCTGGTTGGGCACGGTCGTGAGGTGTTCCGTGCTGGAGCGACGCGGTCTGCGCGGTCCGGCGGAGTGGCTGCTGCGGCGGCTCGCGTACGGGCGATCTGCGGATTCGTGACCAGCTGTGCGGAGCAGCCCCCTCGGCACCTGCCCTGCCCGCGTTCTAGCATGTCGCCAGGATCCGTCCCGAGCGACGCGGCGGGCGACGAGAAAGGCATGCGGAATGGGTTTCCTGGACGACATCAAGAACAAGGCCGGAGAGCTCGGCGAGAAGGCCGGCGACGCCTTCGAGGTGGCCAAGGACAAGGCCGGCGATCTGGTCGACGCGGCCAAGGACAAGCTGGACACCGACGACGACGGCGACGTGGACACGGCTGACGCGACGAGCGCGTTCAACGATCTGAAGGGCCACGTCACCGGTGGTGGCGACGCACCGGCCGATCAGGTCGCGGCCGCTGCTGGCGCTGCAGGTGCGGGCGGTGCCGCCGCGGCCGGCACCGAGTACACCATCCCCTCGGTGGAGACCGTGACAGAGACACCGGCCGACCCGGGCGGGCCGGACCTCGTTGCGGAGGAGGCAGTCTTCACCGAGAACGTGACCGGGGACCCGATCGCCACTCCGCTGGAGGAGTCCGCCGACTCCGCGGAGGCGGCCAAGGACGAGGCCCTCGCCGACCTGCAGGCGAAGGCCGAGGATCTCAAGTCCGACGAAGCCTGATTCCCACCGGCGCAGCTGAAACGCACCACCCTCGTCGCCCCGGCGGCGGGGGTGGTGTCGTCTTCGGCGAGCGACCTCACGTTTCACCCCTGCCGAAGCGTCTTCTTCTGTGATGACTGCGAAACCACCGTTCGATCAGCTGGTCCGCGACCACGGGGCCCGGGTCTGGCGCGTCTGTCGAGCCGTGCTCGGTCCCGTCGACGCCGACGACGCCTGGTCGGAGACGTTCCTGGCGGGACTCCGGGCCTATCCGGACCTGCCGGCCGACGCCGACCACGCGGCCTGGTTGGCCACGATCGCGTACCGGAAGGCGATCGACGCCGTCCGCGCGCGACAGCGCCGGGCGACCCCGATCGCCGAGCAGGACGACCGGGTATCCACCTTGGGCCAGCCCGGCTCCGTCGACGACGAGCTCGCCGACGCGGTGCGATCGCTGCCCGACAAGCAGCGGTCCGCGGTCACGCTCCACTACCTCGCCGACCTCCCGTACGCGCAGGTCGCCGCCGAGCTCGGCGGTACGCCGGAGGCTGCCCGCCGGGCAGTGTCAGACGGCCTGCGTACGCTGCGGAAACGGTTGGCGAGACCGACCACAGGAGGACAGGAATGACCGTCACCGACAACCCGCTCGCGTCGCTACGAGACGTCGACGGACCCACGCTGCAACGACTCCGGGGCACACTCGCCGAGAAGGCGGCGGAGGCTCAGCTGCTCGACCTCGCCTATCGCCGCGTCGACTCACCGCTCGGCTCGCTGCTGCTCGTCGCCACCGAACGCGGCCTGATCCGGGTCGCCTTCGCCAGCCAGGACCATGATCGGGTGCTCGATCAGCTCGCCGGCACGATCAGTCCCCGGGTGCTGGAGGCACCGCGACGGCTGGACCCGGCGGCCCGCGAGCTCGACGAGTACTTCGCCGGCGCCCGTCACGACTTCGATCTGCCCCTCGACCTGACCACCACCGGGGAGTTCCGACGAGCGGTGCAGCTGCTGCTGCCGACCATCGGCTACGGGCACACGGTCTCGTACGCCGAGCTGGCTGCGCTGGCCGGTCGACCGACGGCGGTGCGGGCGGTGGGGACGGCGTGCGCCACCAACCCGCTACCCGTGGTCGTGCCCTGTCACCGGGTGCTGCGCGGCGACGGGAGTCTGGGCGGTTATCTGGGCGGTCTGGATGCCAAGCGCACGCTGCTGGACCTCGAGGCGGGACTGGCCGCATGAGCGTCCTCGCTCCCGGGAGTCTCCGGTCATGACGCTGTTCGACCTGGAGCCACCGAGCGCACCGTACGAGGTCGTGCCCGGGGCCGTCCATGCCCCGGCCTGGCTCTCGTCGGCCGAGCAGCACCACCTCGTCACTGCCTTCCGGGGCTGGGCCGCCGGGCCGGTGCCGATCCGGTCGGCCACCGTCCGAGGTCACCCGATGTCGGTCACGACGGTCTGTCTGGGATGGCACTGGCAGCCGTACCGGTACTCGCGTCAGGCCGACGACGTCAACGGCGCGCGGGTGCTCCCCCTCCCGGGCTGGCTCCAGGAGCTGGGACGCCGCGCTCTGACCGAGGTCGGCTGGACGGAGTCCACCACGTACCGGCCCGACACCGCCTTGATCAACTACTACGACGCGGACGCCAGGATGGGGCTGCACCAGGACAAGGACGAGGTCTCGCTGGCGCCCGTGGTGTCGTTCTCGGTCGGCGACGCGTGCGTGTTCCGGTTCGGCAACACCGTCAACCGCAACCGTCCGTTCACCGACGTCGAGCTGAGATCCGGGGACCTGTTCGTGTTCGGCGGGCCGGCCCGGCTGGCGTACCACGGCGTCACCAAGATCATCCCCGGCACCGCACCGGACGACTGCGGCCTGACCGAGGGCCGGATCAACATCACCCTCCGGGTCACCGGGCTGAGTGACTGAGCAGGTCCCAGAACCATGTCGGATCCAGAGGAGCAGCGATGAGTGACAACCCCGATCTGGTGATCGGTGAGGACGGGCTCGCCCGACCGACCTGGGGCGCCACCGAACCGCTGAAGTCCTACTACGACAGCGAATGGGGCATGCCCATCCGCGACGAGCGGGGGCTGTTCGAGCGGCTCAGTCTCGAGGCGTTCCAGTCGGGTCTGTCCTGGGTGACGATCCTGCGGAAGCGCGAGTCGTTCCGGGCCGCCTTCGCCGACTTCGATCCCGACACCGTGGCGGCGTTCGACGACGACGACGTCGAGCGGCTGATGGGTGATGCCGGCATCGTCCGCAACCGGGCCAAGGTGAACGCCACCATCACCAACGCCGCCGCGACGGTGGCGCTGCGGGCCGAGGGCGGACTGGCCGACTTCCTCTGGTCCTTCCAGCCGGCCGACACACCCGTGCCGATCCGGTACGCCGACGTCCCGACCAGCTCACCGGAGTCGGTGGCCTTGGCGAAAGCCCTGCGGAAAAAGGGTTTCCGGTTCGTCGGGCCGACCACGATGTTCGCCCTGATGGAAGCGGTGGGTATCGTCGACACCCACCTGCTGGGGAGCCACCGGCGTGGCAGCTCCGGCGTCTGGCCGCGCTGAGCCTCGGCCCGGAAAGGGCCGCGACCCGGAGACGACAAAGCCGCCGTGGACCCGAGGTCCGCGGCGGCTCAGAGGTCGGGAGGTCAGTACTGCTGCTGGCCGGAGGGCGGACCGTAGCCCTGGTTCGGGTACCCGTATCCGTAACCACCGGGCGCATAAACCTGCGGGTAGGGCGGACCGTACGTGGCCGCAGCCGGCGACGTCTCCATCGCGCACAGCACCAGCGTGACGATGCCCAGGCCGAACACGCTGAACAGGTAGAACCAACCGCTGTGGCCGGCGTCGTGCAGTCGACGGACGGTCACGGCGATGGACGGGATGATCACCGCCAGGGCCCAGACCACCAACAAGATCGTAGGCGCTATCAGCGCCCGGCCGGGTTCGCCATCGGGGGTCCGGCCGGCGACTGCCAGCGCGACGATCAACGCGTAGAGGACGCTGACGACGATGACGTTGCCGAGGGTCCACCACCAGAACTCGCTCCGGCTGGCCCGGCCGGTGAAGGTGGCGTACTTCTGGAAGACCCGCTTCACGGCGGCCACGGAGCCGATGCCGTAGTGCGGCCAGTCAAGCGGAGGAACGGGAGTGCTCATAGTGGCGCTCATTCTTCCGGTTTCGGGTCACCGCACTCGCCGTACGTGCGTGATCTCCACCACGGCGGACTCGACGTTCCCACCTGTTCAGAACCGTGCGGAGACCTCGGCCAGGGCGGCCCGATAGCGACCGTCCAGCTCGGCGGCCGCCTGACTCTCCCCCGGCTGTGGCTCGTAGGTCCCAGAGATCGGGGCCGACCAGTCCGGCAGGGTCCCGGTCAGCGCCCAGGCGGCCTGCCGGGCCGCGCCGACGGCGACACTCTCGTAGGGGTCGGTGGCCAGCACCGGTACGCCGAAGACGGCGGCGGCGATGGTCCGGACCGCCGGCGACTGGGCTGCTCCACCGGTCAGCATCACCTGGTCGACGGGTGACGCCTGCTCGCGCAGCACCTGCACTCCGTACGCCAGACTCCAGAGCACACCCTCGATGGTGGCGCGGGCCAGGTTGGCCGCGGTGAGGTTCGACAAGGTGGCGCCGCGGAGCTCGCCCCGCGCGTCCGGCAGGGGCGGCGTCCGCTCACCTTCCAGGTAGGGCAGGAAGACCAGGCCCTCGCTGCCCGCCGGCGCCGAGACGGCCAGCGCACTGAACTCGTCCAGCGAGACGTTCAGCGTCTTGGCCATGGCCACCAGGTTCCGCGCCCCGTTCAGGGTGCAGACCAGCGGCAGGAATGTGCCGGTCGCGTCGGCGAAGCCGGCCACCACCCCGCTGGGGTCGTGGGTCTGGGTCGCGCTGCGCAGGCAGGCGACCCCGCTGGTGCCGAGCGAGATCAGCGCCGTGCGGTCCGGCACGACCATGCCCAGGGTGGAAGCCATGTTGTCGCCGGTCCCGGCCGCGATCTTGATGCCTTCCGGCGTCTCGCCCACCACCTCGTCCGGTGCGGCCACCCGAGGCAGCTGCAGCGACCGACCGAAGGCGAGCTCGACCAGGTCGTCGCGATAGGTGTCGGTGACCGCGTCGAAGTAGGCCGTACCGGACGCGTCACCGCGATCGGTGACCGGATCGAAGGACCGACCGCCGATCTCCCAGGTGAGGTAGTCGTGCGGCAGCACCACCCGCTGGACGCGGGCGGCGTTCTCGGGCTCGTTCCGGGCCAGCCACCTGATCTTGGAGGCCGTGAACGAGGCCACCGGGACCGCGCCGACGGCGTCGGCCCAGGCCTGCGCACCGCCGAGCTCGTCGATCAGGTCCCGGGCGGCGCCGGCCGAGCGGTTGTCGTTCCACAGCAGGGCATCTCGCACCAGCTCACCGTCGGCGTCGAGGGTCACCATGCCGTGCTGCTGGCCGCCGACGCTGATCGCGTCGACGCCGGCCAACAGGTTCGGATCGGCGGTCGCCTCGCGGTAGGCGTCCAGCCAGGCGGCGGCCGACACCTCCGTACCGTCGGGGTGGGCGGCCCGCCCGGAGCGGACCACCTCACCGGTGTCGGCGTCGCAGACGACCACCTTCACCGACTGAGTGGACGAGTCGACCCCCGCGACAAAAGTCACCCGCGGGCACCCATCAGGTGCTCGAGCATCAGCTGCTGGAGCTTCACGAAGCCGAAGCCCTTGCCGTTGAAGTACGGCTCCGCGTCGAAGTCCTCATAGGCAGCAGCATCCGCCAGCAGGTCGGTGTAGGTCTCACCGGGGTTCAGGGTCGGCTCGGACAGCTCGGCCACCTTGGCCGCGGCCAGCGCCGCCTGCACCTCCGGATCGGCACGGAAGGCCGCCGCCCGGTCCTTGAGGATGAGGTACATCCGCATGTTGGCCTTGGCCGACTCCCAGACGCCGTCGTAGTCCTCGGTCCGGCTCGGCTTGTAGTCGAAGTGCCGCGGGCCGGTGTAGGCCTGACCGCCACCGGGTCCGCCGTTCTCCAGCAGGTCGACCAGCGAGAAGGCGTTCTGCAGGTCGCCGTGGCCGAAGACCAGGTCCTGGTCGAACTTGATGCTGCGCTGCCCGTTCAGGTCGATGTGGAACAGCTTGCCGGCGTCCAGGGCCTGCGCGATGCCGTGGGTGAAGTTCAGTCCGGCCATCTGCTCGTGACCGACCTCGGGGTTGACGCCGAACAGGTCGGGCTTGTCGAGGGTGTGGATGAAGGCGATGGCGTGGCCGACCGTCGGCAGCAGGATGTCACCGCGGGGCTCGTTCGGCTTCGGCTCGATCGCGAAGCGCAGGTCGTAGCCCTGGTCGGTGACGTACTCCGCCAGCATGTTCACACCCTCGCGGTAGCGAGCCAGCGCGGCCTGGACGTCCTTGGCCGCATCGAACTCACTGCCCTCCCGACCGCCCCACATGACGAAGGTCTCGGCGCCGAGCTCGGCGGCCAGGTCGATGTTGCGGAGCAGCTTGCGCAGCGCGAACCGACGCACGGCGCGGTCGTTGGAGGTGACCCCGCCGTCCTTGAACACCGGGTGGCTGAACAGGTTCGTGGTGATCATCGGCACCGTCACGCCGGTGTCCGCCAGGACGGCCTTCAGTCGATCGATCTGAGCGGTCCGCTCGGCGTCGGTGGCCTCGAACGGGAACAGGTCGTTGTCATGGAAGGTGAGGCCGTACGCCCCGATCTCGCCGAGCTTGGTCACGGCCTCGACCACGTCCAGCGGAGCGCGACTCGCACTGCCGAACTGGTCCTGACCGACCCAGCCGATGGTCCACAGACCGAAGGAGAACTTGTCGGCGGGGGTGGGCGTGAAGCTCATGAGGGTGCCTCCGTTGGCGAATGGGATCAAATGTTGACGAACACAACTTATTGCCCTTCGGTGGCTCCGTCAAGGGGCGATGTGCGTTACCGTACGGGAATCGTGTCGGTGTCAGAGCTGGCAACAAACCCAGGGGTACGACGATGAGCCAACCCGCCGCGTCGAGTGCGACGACGGCGCCGGCGCGCCGTCACAACCTCAGTCGACTGCTGACTCTGGTGCATCGCGAGGGGGCTCTGTCGCGAGCTGCTCTGACCCGCCGGACCGGCCTGAACCGGTCGACGATCGCCGGTCTGGTGAGCGAGCTCGCCGCACTCGGGCTGGCGTCCGAGACCAGCCCCATGGCACCCGCCGGGGTGGGCCGACCGAGTCCCTTGGTGACGGCCGACGAGTCCGTGGTGGCGCTCACGGTGAACCCGGACATCGACGCGGTGACCGTCGGCCTCGTCGGTCTCGGTGGTGTGGTGCACAAGCGCATCCGCTACCCCGTGGCGTCGGCTCCCACGGCCACCGAGGCGGTCAACCTGGTCGCCGCCCTGGTCGCCGGAATGAGGTCCGAGCTCGACACCCGATTCCGGGTGCTGGGGATCGGCGTGGCCGTACCGGGTCTGGTCGAGCGGTCGACCGGTACGGTCACCCTGGCCCCGCACCTGGGCTGGCGCGACGAGCCGCTGGCCGACCGGCTGACAGCGGCGACCGGCTATCACTGCGTGGTCTCCAACGACGCCCGAGCAGCCCTGGTGGCGGAGCTGTGGTTCGGTGCGGGCCGGGACCGCACCGACGTCGTCTATCTCAACGGCAGTGCCAGTGGGATCGGCGGTGGCGTGGTCAGCGGCGGTGAACCGCTGCTCGGGCGCCACGGGTACGCCGGCGAGCTCGGCCACTCCGTGGTCAACCCGGCCGGCCGTCTCTGCCACTGCGGCCGAACCGGGTGTCTGGAGACGGAGGTGACGCGCGCCGGATTGCTGGAGGTCCTCGGCCTGGACGACGTGGCGGCCGAGTCGTTGGGGACCGTCCTCGACACGGCGATCGCGAACGGTTCGCCCGGCGTCGTGGCCGAGGTCGAGCGCCAGCTCGCCTGGCTGGCCCAGGCGCTGGGGAACACGGTGAACGTGCTCGATCCGGAGGTGGTGGTCCTGGGCGGGTTCCTGGCCGACCTCGCGGCCGCCACCGGATCCGCCCTGCAGGACCGGGTCCGGCGGACGGGTTTCGCCGCCCTCAGCGCCGGTCTCGAGATCGTCCCGGCCGAGCTCGGCTCCGACCTGCTGGCCGTCGGGTCCGCCGAGCTCGTCTTCGCCGACCTGCTCGCCGACCCCCAGTCACACCCGGCGCTGGCCTCCTGAGCCACGCCTCTCCCAACTCCGCGGGGGAGATATCACCCGCGGAGTGGGCGTTGGGGCCGGCAACATCGACTGCGCGGGTGATATATCCCCCGCGGAGTGGGATTGGTGTGCCAGGTGAACGTTTTCAGTGGGGGGTGAGCCGGGCATGCGCACCGCCTAGGGTGAATCAGGTGACCTCCACGACGATGCCGTCCGCCCACTCTGTCCTCCCGCAGCCCGTCAGCACCGAACCCCGACCCGGCCGGTTCGCGCTGACCGCGGAGCTGGCGATCAGCACCGACGAGCCGGGCTGGGCCGCTGTCGTCCGCCGGCTGCTGTCCCCCGGCACCGGATTCGAGCTGCCGACGACCACCGACGGCGCTCTGCGCCTGATCAAGGACGAGAGCCTGGCCGACGAGGCGTACGTGGTCGAGGTGAGCGACGCGGGCATCGAGCTCACCGCCGCCACCGTCCGCGGCCTGAACTGGGCCACCCAGACCCTGCGCCAGCTGCTGCCACCGTCGGCTCTGCGGCCCGCGCCGACCGGCGAGCCGCTAGCGGTGGAGGGCGTGCGGATCAGCGACCAGCCGCGCTTCGGTTGGCGCGGGGTGCACCTCGACGTCGGCCGGCACTTCATGCCGCTGGCCGACCTGTTCCGGTTCGTCGACCTGATCGCGCTGCACAAGTACAACGTGTTCCACCTGCACCTCACCGAGGACCAGGGCTGGCGGTTCGCCTCCGACAAGTACCCGAAGCTGCAGGAGCGAGCCAGCTGGCGATCGGAGACCCAG
Source organism: uncultured Actinomycetota bacterium (assembly GCA_963696135.1). Classification (GTDB taxonomy): domain Bacteria; phylum Actinomycetota; class Actinomycetes; order Propionibacteriales; family Propionibacteriaceae; genus Microlunatus. The sequence continues at coordinate 315,442 of CAVOJH010000014.1, read as the reverse complement.
CGGCACTTCCAGGACTTCGCCGACGGCACCCCGCACGGCGGTTTCTACACCCACGACCAGCTGCGGGCCCTGGTCCGCTACGCGAGCGATCGCGGGGTGACGGTGATGCCCGAGCTGGAGTTCCCCGGACACGTGCTGGCCCTGCTGGCCGCCTATCCCGAGCTCGGCAACCACCCGGAGACCGGCTACGAGCCGGCGACCACGTTCGGCGTCTTCCCGGAGGTGCTGAACCTGAGCGACGACGCCATGGCCATGATCTTCGACCTGTACACGGAGCTCCTCGAGGTGTTCGACAGCCCGTACGTGCACGTCGGCGGCGACGAGTGCCCCCGGGAGGAGTGGCTGGCCAGCCCGGCCGCGCGCACCCTCGCGGAGAGCCGCGGGCTGCCCGGACCCGAGTACCTGCAGCGCTGGCTCACCGAGCAGCTCCGAGACTGGCTGGCCGCTCGCGACCGCCGGCTGGTCGGCTGGGACGAGATCAACGACGAAGGGCCGCTCGACGGTGCCGTCGCCATGGCCTGGCGGGACGCCTCGTACGGGATCGCGGCGGCGAAGGCCGGGATGGACGTCATCATGTGCCCGGTCACCCACACCTACTTCGACTACTACCCCAGTGACGACCCGAGCGAGGCGTACGCGATCGGCGGCCACCTGCCGCTCGAGCAGGCGTACGCCTTCGAACCGCTGGCCGGCCTGCCCGCGGAGGTGCACGACAAGGTCCTCGGCACCCAGTGCCAGGTGTGGCGGGAGTACATGCCGGACACCCGGCGGGTCGACTACATGCTGTTCCCGCGGGCCTGTGCCCACGCTGAAGTGGCCTGGTCGGCGCCGGAAGGTCGTTCGTACGAGGAGTTCTCGGACCGGCTGCCCGCCCACTTGGAGCGGTTGGCGGCGATCGGCGTCGAGTTCCGCCCGCTCGCGGGTCCGCTCCCCTGGCAGCAAGGGGGGACCGGAGCGCTCCGCCGACCGACTGAGCACGGCGGTCCCGTGGCCTGATCGAGACGGTTCCCGATCGTACGCGTTGAATAGTTTCACAACCGATGCAGTGTTTTCGGCGGCGGGGGCTTCGCACGGGGCCGTGTCATGAGTAAAGTCTCGACACGTTCGGGCAACGATACGGAACGAAGCGACAGTCGACGGGCGGAAGATCGTTTTCCCCACTGACCTGCTGTCCAACATTTTTCAACGTTGAAGTCCCGGCACTGACACCGACGTCGAACGCACTGGAGGACCCATGGATCTCAGCCGCATCTCCCGTCGCCAGTTCCTCTACGGATCGGCCGTCTTGGCCGGTTCCGTAGCACTGGCCTCCTGTACGCCGAGCGGGGGTGGCACGGAGAGTGGAGGCAGCACCGAGAGCGGTGGCTCCTCCGGGGTGGGTTCGTCCAGCAAGCCGCTCGCGATGCCCGGCAAGTACCAGCAGTCGCCCTTGTTGGACAGCGCTGGCCTGCCGCCGGTCGAGCAGCGGCTGCCCGAGCACCCCTACGTCATCCCGCACTCGTGGGCCACCGACGGCAAGTACGGCGGCAAGCTCAACATGAACACCTTCACCACCACCGGGATGGCAAAGGCGGACAGCAACCGCGAGTTCTTCTACGGGCACTCTCCGCTGCGCTACCTCAACGACGGCAAGGACGTCGTGCCCGGACTCGTCGAGACGTGGGAGTCCAACGACGACGCGTCGGAGTGGACCTTCCACTTCCGCAAGGGCCTCAAGTGGTCCGACGGCAAGCCCTGGAGCACCGCGGACATCATGTTCTGGTGGGACGACATCATCGCGGGTCAGCACCTGGCTCAGACCGCACCGGACGAGGCGCGCTCGGGTAAGGGAACGCTGGCGAAGTTCACCGCAGTCGACGACCTGACCCTGAAGATGACCTTCGACGCGCCGGCACCGCTGACGGCCGACCGGATGGCCATGTGGGTGAACGGCAACGTCGGCAAGAACGGGCCGATCTGGATGATGCCGAGCCACTACGTCAAGCAGTTCCACCCGAAGTACGGCAAGAATGTCCCCGACAACTGGGACGCCGTCGGTGGCGTGATGGAGGCCAAGGCCGACTGGATCCGCAACCCGGAGTGCCCGACCATGACCGGCTTCAAGTGCAAGTCGTTCGACAACACCAAGAGCGTCGTGCTGGAGCGCAACCCCTACTACTACGCCGTGATGCCCAACGGTGACCAGCTCCCTTACATCGACGAGATCCAGATCAGCGTCGTCAGCGATGCGGAGGCCGGCAAGCTCCAGGTCCAGCAGGGTTCTGTCGACTACTGCCAGGGCGGCTTCAACCAGATCACCCTCAACGACGTCCAGGGCCTCCGGGACAGTGCCGAGCGCGCCAAGACCGAGGTGGTCTTGTGGGACAGCGGGTCGGGCACCGGGTCGATCTTCTTCTTCAACTACGACTACGTGGATGACGACCTGCGCAAGCTGATCCGCGAGCCGAAGTTCCGGCAGGCGATCTCGCACGCCTTCAACCGCGAGGCCGTCCAGAAGTCGGTCTACTTCAACACCGGCGAGCCCACCACCGGCACCCTCAGCCCCAAGGCCATCGAGTACACGGTGAACGACACCGGGAAGCAGGCCTACACCAGCTGGCGGGACAGCTACGTCGCGTACGACCAGGAGAAGGCCAAGGCGCTGCTGGACGAGCTCGGCCTCAAGGCCGGGAGCGACGGGATGCGCACCTTACCCGACGGCAAGAAGCTCTCGCTGCGCATCGACATCCCAGCCGACGCCTCGCAGGAGCACATAACCAAGGACAACCAGCTGATCTCTGACCTGAAGGCAGTAGGGATCACGATGAAGAGCAACCCGATCGCTCCGCAGGCGTTCGACGACCAGTGGAAGACCGGCAAGCTGATGGCCCACAGCAACTGGGAGGTCGGGGACGGCCCCAACCACCTGGTCTACCCGCAGTGGCTGGTCCCGCTGGAATACACCCGCTGGGCCCCGCTGGAGGGGCAGTGGTACCAGCAGCTCGGAACGGACACCAACACCAAGCAGCTGGACAAGAGCCCGTGGGATCGGAACCCGCCGCGGGTGGAGCCCGATAAGAACGGCCCCATCCAGAAGCTGTGGGACATCTACGACGCCAGCAAGATCGAGCCGGACGAGACGAAGCGCCACCAGCAGGTCTGGGACATGATCAAGATCCACGTCTCCGATGGTCCGTTCATGATGGGCTCGGTCGCGAACTACCCGCAGGTGATGGTCATCAAGACGGATCTGAAGAACGTTCCGCGCAAGGAGAACCTGGCCCAGGGCGGCATGGTGAATCCCTGGATCCACCCCACCCCTGCGGTCTATGATCCGGAGTGCTACTTCTGGGACAATCCCGGCGAGCACAGCTGATCCCGGCCGTTCTCGACCCGATCAAACCCTGATCGAAGGGAATTGCAGATGGTCATCTGGATCCTGCGGCGTCTCGGCTACATGGTCATCACGTTGTTTCTGGTGTCGCTGCTGACGTTCTTCATCATCGAGCTGGCGCCCGGGTCGGCGGTCGACTCCGAGATCGCTCGGCTCCGCTCCATGGGCAGCACGGTCTCGACCGAGCAGGTCGCGGCGCTGGAGGAGCAGTACGGCGTCAACGACCCCTGGATCGTCAAGTACGGCAAGTGGGCCGGCGGTCTCATCCGAGGCGACTTCGGCATGTCGTTCGCCTACCGTCAGCCGGTGGCCGACGTGATCTGGAGCCGCTTCGGGCTGTCGGTCGCCCTGGCCCTGGGCGCGACCATCGTCGCCTGGGGAATCGCCATACCCGTCGGCGTCTACTCGGCGACCCACCGCTATACCCTCGGCGACAACATCATCACCCTGATCCAGTTCATCGGGGTGGCGATCCCGGAGTTCCTGCTGGCCCTCGCGGTGCTGGTGGCCGCCGTGCAGTTCGGCGGCATCGACGTAGGGGGGCTGTTCTCCAACGAGTACCGCAATGCGCCCTGGAGCCTGGACAAGCTGCTCGACATGCTCGCCCACCTGTGGATGCCGCTGCTGGTGATCTCGGTCGCCAGCACGGCCTGGCTGACCCGCGTGATGCGCGCGAACCTGTTCGACGTCCTGGGCCAGCAGTACGTGCAGACCGCGCGGGCCAAGGGCGTCCCGGAGCGCAAGGTGATCTGGAAGCACGCGGTGCGTAACGCCCTGCACCCGTTGGTGATGACCCTGGGCACGACCTTGAGCGTGATCATCGGTGGTGAGGCCGTGGTCTCGATCATCTTCAACCTGCCCACCACCGGGCAGGCGCTTCTCCAGACGCTGATCGTCAAGGACACCTACGTTGCCGCCACGTTGCTCGTCATGCTGTCGGCCCTGCTGATCATCGGGAACCTGGTCGGCGATCTGCTGCTGATGTGGATCGATCCGCGGGCTCGGGTCCTGGACTAGGAGGGCCAGATGACGGAAATTCAGATCACCGGTGCCGGCTTGGACGAACCGTCCGACACCGACACCGACTCCGACGCGGCAGCGGAAGTGGTCGTCGCCGACAGCAAGGTCGGCGAGGTCTCCCAGACCCAGCTGATGTATCGCCGGTTCAAGCAGAGCAAGCTCGCGATCGTCTCGCTGATCGTCCTCGGCCTCCTCTACCTGTCCGCGCTCCTCGCGCCGTTCCTGGCCCCGAACGACCCGGTGGCGGTGGACCAGGCGTACAAGTACGCCGAACCGAGCTCCCTGACCTGGTCCGGCGGTCCGGCGATGTGCACGGTGAAGCAGGAGATCGACCCGGTCAACATCTCGACCACGTATGTCAAGGACTGCAGCAACCCGATCCCGCTGCAGTTCTTCGGGCATGGTTTCGAGTACAAGTTCCTCGGCTTGATCCCGACGGACCGGCACCTGATCGTCGCCCCGGAAGGCGACGCGAAGCTGCTGCTCTTCGGGGCCGACGGCCAGGGTCGCGACATCTTCTCCCGTACGCTCTACGGCGGCCGGGTGTCGCTGACCATCGGCCTGATCGGCGTGGCTATCGCCACCATCCTGGGATCGGTCATGGGCACGTGGTCCGGGTACGCCGGCGGCAAGACCGACACCCTCATCCAGCGATTCATCGAGGTCATCATGTCCATCCCGACCCTGCCGCTGTGGGCGACGATGGCGGCAGTGCTCTCCCCGGACATGTCGGTGACGAAACGATACTTCCTGATGACGCTGATCCTGGCCCTGGTGGCCTGGGCCGGACTGGCCCGCCAGGTGCGCGGCAAGGTGATGAGCTATGCCAAGTCCGACTACGTTTCCGCAGCCAAGTCCGCCGGGGCAAAGTCCCCTCGGATCATCATCACCCATCTGCTGCCCAACTCAGCCAGCCACATCGTGGCGGTGTCAATGCTGGCCATCCCGGCCGCGATCATCGCCGAGACCACCTTGTCGTTCCTCGGCATCGGGATGGTCGAACCGGCGATCAGCTGGGGCGTGCTCCTCAAGGACGCACAGCGCATCGACGTGCTCCAGCAGTACCCGTGGGTGCTCCTCCCGGCCGTCTTCGTGATCGTGGCGGTCGCCTCCTTCCAGCTCCTAGGTGATGGTGTCCGCGACGCGGTGGATCCGTACAGCTAACCGCAGATGAGTGAGCCGGAGAGTGCGACCCGGAGAGAGCCCGACCGGCTCGTCCGCAGACCTGAGGAGAGACTGACGACATGACCACGAGGCGGAAAGTCAGCGGCGGCAGTGGAGCCGATGGCCGCCGGGCCGACGATCTCGGTCGCGGTTCGAGCGACGCGATCATCACCGTGCGCGACCTCCAGGTGGAGTACAAGACGACGCTGGGCAAGGTGAGCGCGCTGAACGGGGTGACCTTCGACGTGCCCCGTGGCTCCGTGCTCGGGGTGGTGGGAGAGAGCGGCAGCGGCAAGAGCGTGACGGCCCGGGCGATCATGCAGATCCTCGAGCGCGCGGGCAAGATCACCGATGGTTCGATCGTGTTCCGCCGCCCCCCGGGCGACCGCCGCGAGTCGACACAGCACGAGGCCGAGCTCGAGGCGGCTCTGGACAGGTCGGGTGAGGTCGACATCACCCGGCTGAAGCCCACCAGCGACGCCATGCGTGCGATCCGCGGATCGGAGATCGCCATGATCTTCCAGGAGCCGATGTCCTCCCTCAACCCGGTCTACACCATCGGGTTCCAGATCCAGGAGGCGATCCGGCTGCACCAGAACCCGGACAAGAAGGAGTCCTGGGCTCAGGCTATCGACATGCTGGATCAGGTCGGGATGCCGAACCCGGCCCGCATCGCCAGCTCCTACCCGCACGAGCTGTCCGGCGGCATGCGGCAACGGGCCATGATCGCCATGGCCCTGTCCTGCCATCCAGCACTCCTCATCGCCGACGAGCCGACCACGGCGCTGGATGTGACGACGGAGGCCCAGATCCTGGCTCTGATGCGCCGCCTCAAGGAAGAGATCGGTATGTCGATCCTGTTCATCACCCACAGCATGGGCGTCGTCGCCCAGCTGTGCGACGAGGTGATCGTGATGTACCAGGGTCGGGTGGTGGAACGCGCGTCGGTGGAGGACATCTTCTATCACCCCAAGCACCCATACACCCGGTCGCTGCTGCGCTCGATCCCCAGGATCGGCGCGGCCGAGCACACACCGCTGGAGGTGATCAAGGGCTCGGTCCCCGATCCCTATACGAAGGTGCCCGGGTGCAGCTTCCATCCGCGGTGCCCCGACTTCATCGGCGACGTGTGCCGGACGGTGATCCCGCCGGAGACGCTGCTGCCCGGGGCCGTGCGACACGGCGTTCGGTGCCATCTCTACGACGACGAACGTGCGCTGGCCGGCTCGACGACGGAGGCGCGGCGATGACCGAGACGACCAAGACCGCCACCCCGAAGCGGGCCCAACCGTCCGAGGACAGCGCTCAGGAGCCGCGCGAGCCGGCCGAGGGTCCGTTGCTGGAGGTACGCGGCCTGAAGAAGCACTTCCCCATCAAGGGCGGGGCGATGCGCCGCGTGATCGGCCAGGTGAAGGCCGTCGACGGCGTCTCACTGACCGTCGACCGCGGCGAGACGGTCGCCATCGTCGGCGAGTCCGGCTGCGGCAAGTCCACCACCGGAAGAACCATCATCCGGCTGGAGGAGCCCACCGGCGGCGAGGTCATCTTCCGCCACCCCGAGCTGGGTCCGGTGCACGTCGAGGACGCTGATACCAAGACGCTCGACAAGATCCGCCCAAAGATGCAGTTCATCTTCCAGGACCCGATGGCCTCGTTGGACTCGCGGATGACCGTCGGCCGCGTGATCGCCGAACCCCTGGTCATCAACAAGGTGCTGAAGGGCCAAGCGCTGAGGGACAAGGTGGCGGATCTGCTGACCGTGGTCGGGCTGCGACCCGAGCACGCCAGCCGCTACCCGCACGCGTTCTCCGGTGGCCAGCGCCAGCGCATCGGCATCGCCCGTGCATTGGCCCTGGACCCGGACCTCATCATCTGCGACGAGCCGGTCTCCGCCCTGGACGTCTCGGTGCAGGCCCAGGTGATCAACCTGCTGGAAGACCTGCAGGAGCGGTTGGGACTCACCTACCTGTTCATCAGCCACGATCTATCGGTGGTGGAGCACATCTCCGACCGGGTCGTGGTGATGTACGTCGGCCGCGTGGTCGAGATCTCCGACACGAAAGAGCTGTACAAGCGTCCGCTGCATCCGTACACCGAGGCGCTGCTCGGCGCGGTCCCCCAGCCAGACCCGCGGAAGCTTCACGTGATGGAGCCGCTGAAGGGCGAGGTACCGAGCCCGGCCAACCCGCCGTCGGGGTGCTACTTTCACACCCGCTGCAAGTACGCTCAGCAAAAGTGCACCGACGAGACGCCGGAGCTGCGGGAGATCTCGTCCGATCGAGGCGGCTCGGCGGCAGGAGCCAGGCGCCCGCGGATGGTCGCCTGCCACTTCGCCGAGGAGCTGGAGCTGACCGGTGCAGTGGTCCCGTCGCCGGACGCCTTCAAGGCCGTTGAGACCGAGACATCGGAGCAGCTGATGAGTGGGGAGCTCGAATGAGTGTCCGTGCCACCCGCACCGGACGACCCCGGTTCACCGGGGTCACCAGCTACACCGACCCTCAGGGTCGCTTCGAGTTCCGGCACCCCTCGGACTGGTTCCGTTCGAGCCTCGACGACGAGCTCGACGGCGTGATCGCCGGGCCGGACGTCGATGACCAGGCCACCCACTTCGCGGTCGCCGTCCGCGATCTCGAGGTCGCCGTGAAGGCCGACGACCTGCCCCTGCTGCGCGAGGGTTTCGAGGAGGGGATCACCGCGCTGCCCGACATCTCGGTCGTGGCGTCCAGCGACAACACCTACAACGACATCGTCAAGCTCGAGCGCACCCTCACGTTCACCGACGAGGGTGAGGTCCGCAAGCGGCGGGTGTGGAGCATGTACGCCGACCACTGGCAGTTCATCGTCCTCTTCCAGGGGGCGACGGTCGAGGAGTACCACTACTGGCTGCCGATGGGAAACTACTGCTTCACGTCATTCCAGCTGCCGATGGCGCTCTGGTACGCGACGGACCCGGCCGCCCACGGCTGAGCTGCAGCCACTCTCCGCCCTGCTGGCGGTGACGTGGTGTCGGTCACCCGGGGCACATTCGGGCTGAGAAGGGAATAGTTCTCGGTGAGGACGCCCTTATCATGGCTAGGGCGTTGACGCGCCCGAGCGGTGAGAACCGCGCCCGGTCCTGCGCACCACACCCGCGTGGGGCCGTCCCACGCCCACCGGCGAGGGGCAGTCCAGACGGAAGAAGGCTCCACGCAGTGCGACAGGTCCACACGCTCGACCGGGTGGTCATCCGCTTCGCCGGCGACTCCGGCGACGGCATGCAGCTGACCGGCGATCGGTTCACCGCCGACTCGGCGACGTTCGGCAACGACATCTCGACCCTGCCGAACTTCCCCGCCGAGATCCGCGCCCCCCAGGGCACCCTGCCGGGCGTCTCCAGCTTCCAGCTGCACTTCGCCAACTACGACATCATGACCCCGGGCGACCGCCCGGACGTGCTGGTGGCGATGAACCCGGCGGCGCTCAAGGCCAACATGGACGACCTCCCCCGCGGCGGGCTGATCATCGCCGACACCGCGGACTTCACCAAGCGCAACCTGGCCAAGGTCGGCTACGAGACGAACCCGCTCGAGGACGGCTCGCTGGCCGACTACCAGCTGCACTCCCTCGACCTGACCGGGATGACCGTCGAGGCGGTCAAGGAGTTCGGGCTGTCCCGCAAGGACGCCTCCCGCGCGAAGAACATGTTCGCACTCGGTCTGCTGTCCTGGCTCTACGGCCGACCCACCGAGGGCACGCTGAACTTCCTCTCCACCAAGTTCGCCAACAAGCCGGCGATCCGCGACGCCAACATCACCGCCTTCAAGACCGGGTTCGCCTTCGGCGAGACCACCGAGGTGTTCGCGGTCACGTACGAGGTGCCACCGGCCCCGATGCCGGCCGGCACCTACCGGCAGATCTCGGGCAACGTCGCGCTGGCGTACGGACTCGTGGCCGGCGCGCGCAAGGCCAACCTGCCGATGTTCCTCGGCGCCTACCCGATCACCCCGGCCTCCGACGTGCTGCACGAGCTGAGCAAGCACAAGCGGTTCGGCGTCACCACGTTCCAGGCCGAGGACGAGATCGCCGGTGTCGGCGCGGCCCTCGGCGCGAGCTTCGCCGGCCACCTGGGCGTCACCACCACCTCCGGCCCCGGGGTCGCGCTGAAGGCCGAGACCATCGGTCTGGCCGTGATGACCGAGCTGCCGCTGGTGATCTGCGACATCCAGCGCGCCGGACCCAGCACGGGGATGCCGACCAAGACCGAGCAGGCCGACCTGCTGCAGGTGATGTACGGCCGCAACGGCGAGGCGCCCGTCCCGGTGCTCGCCGCCCAGACCCCGTCCGACTGCTTCGACACCGCGATCGAGGCGATCCGGATCGCGGTCAAGTACCGCACCCCCGTCTTCCTGCTGTCCGACGGCTACATCGCCAACGGGGCCGAGCCGTGGGAGGTGCCGGACCTGTCCGCCATCCCGCCGATCGACCCCGAGTTCGCCACCGCCCCCAACGCCACGGACAAGGCCGGCAAGGACGTCTTCCTGCCGTACCGGCGCGACCCGGAGACGTTGGCCCGGCCCTGGGCCATCCCCGGTACGGCTGGGTTGCAGCACCGGATCGGTGGCATCGAGAAGGCCAAGGACACCGGGGCGGTGTCCTACGACCCGGCCAACCACGACGAGATGGTCCGCACCCGGCAGGCCAAGATCGACGGCATCGTCCGCGACATCCCGGACGTGACCGTCGACGACCCGGACGCCGGCGAGGGCTTCGGCGCCAGCGTGCTGGTGCTGGGCTGGGGGTCGACGTACGGTCCGATCACTGCCGCCGTCCGCCGGGTCCGCAAGTCCGGCCGCCGGATCGCCCAGGCGCACCTGCGCCACCTCAACCCGTTCCCCGCCAACCTGGGGGAGGTGCTGCGCCGCTACGACCGCGTGATCGTCCCGGAGATGAACCTGGGACAGCTCGCGACGATGCTGCGCGCCAAGTACCTCGTCGACGTGCACAGCTACTCCCGGGTCCGCGGCCTGCCCATCTCGCTGAGCGAGCTGGCCGCCGACCTGGAAGCCGAGATCGACTCGATCGAAGGAGTACCCGCGTGACCTCCGTCAGCGGACAGGACATCGTCAACGGCCACGACACCGAGGGTCGGTCTCGCACCGCTCCTCCCCGCACCGACCCGCCGCGCACCGAGCGGCCCAACGGTCGCCCCGGTGGACCCGCCGGTCGCCGCGGGCCGGCCGCCGCTCCGACGGCTCCCATCGGCCCGGGCATGGCGGGCGTACCGCTCGCGCTCGAGCCCTTGAACCGCAAGGACTTCACCTCCGACCAGGAGGTGCGGTGGTGCCCCGGCTGCGGCGACTACGCCGTGCTGGCCGCGTTCCAGGGCTTCATGCCCGAGCTCGGCATCCGCAAGGAGAACACGGTCATCGTCTCCGGGATCGGCTGCTCGTCGCGGTTCCCGTACTACGTGGACTCGTACGGCATGCACTCGATCCACGGCCGGGCGACCGCGATCGCCACCGGCGTGGCGACCGCGCGTGAGGACGCTGCGGTGTTCGTGATCACCGGAGACGGCGACGCGCTCTCCATCGGCGGCAACCACCTGATCCACGTGCTGCGCCGCAACGTGAACCTGACCATCTTGTTGTTCAACAACCGGATCTACGGTCTGACCAAGGGCCAGTACTCCCCCACCTCCGAGATAGGCAAGATCACCAAGTCGACGCCGATGGGTTCGCTGGACAACCCGTTCAACCCGGTCTCGCTGGCGCTCGGCGCCGAGGCGACCTTCGTGGCCCGGACCATCGACTCCGACCGCAAGCACCTGACCGAGGTGCTGCGCGCGGCGGCGGCCCACCGCGGCACGTCGTTCGTGGAGATCTACCAGAACTGCCCGATCTTCAACGACGACGCGTTCGCTTCGATGAAGGACTCCGAGACCTCCGCCGAGGCGATCATCCCGCTGCGGCACGGGGAGCCGATCCGCTTCGGGGTCGAGGGATCGAAGGGTGTCGTCCGCAACCCGGTCTCGGGTGCGTTCGAGATCGTCGACGTGGATTCCGTGGGCGCCGACCAGCTGGTCGTGCACGACGCCCATGACCAGGATCCGTCGTTCGCGTTCGGCCTGTCCCGGCTGACCGACTCCGGTGTCCTGCACCGCGCCCCGATCGGCATCTTCCGCGACGTCGAGGCACCCACGTACGACGACCTCGCCCGCGAGCAGGTCAAGCTGGCCACCGACAAGGGCTCCGACGACGACGCGCTGCAGGCCATGATCGCCGGACCGGACACCTGGACCGTCGTCGGCTGACGGCCACTCGAAGTCGGAGGTTGCGTCAGTCGGCGTCGCCGATCGGCAGCCGGATCTCGAAGCGGCACCAGCCGTCGGCGGTGTCGACGACCTGCAACGACCCACCGTGGCGGTCGATCGACGTGCGCGAGATCGCCAGTCCGAGGCCGCTGCCGCCGGCGTCGCGCGACCGGCTCTCGTCCAACCGGACGAACCGCTCGAAGACCCGCTCCCGGTCGCCCGCAGCGATGATCGGACCGTCGTTGTCGATCTGCACCACCGCGGTGCGACCGTCCTGGCCGACCGTCAGTCGCACCGCGGTCCTGGCGTGCCGGGCGGCGTTGTCGATCACGTTGCGGAGCGCCTGGTCCAGCAGCTGCGGATCACCCACCACCCGGGCCGGCTGGACGGCCGCCGACACCTCCAGTCCGCTGGTCATCTGCAGGCGACGACGGTGTCCGTCGACCAGGTCGTCGAGATCCACGTCCTCCAGCTGCACCCGGGAGTCCGCGGCGTCCGCCCGCGCCAGCGTCATCAGGTCGTCCACCAGGGCGCTGATCCTGACCAGCTCCTCGCCGATGGTCGCCATCAACCGCTCCCGTCGGGGACCGTCCGCGTCCCCGGCCAGCTCGGCCGCGGCGGTCAGGGTGGCCAGCGGGCTCCGGAGCTCGTGGCTGGCGTCGGACACGAAGGAGCGTTGCGCTCGATCGGCTCGGTCCAGTCTGTCCAGCATCCCGTTCATGGTGCGGGCGAGAGACGCGATCTCGTCGGCGGTGCTAGGCACCTGCACCCGGCGGGTCAGGTCGGTGGAGTCGATCGCGGCGACTTCTCGACGGATCCGCTCCACCGGGCCGAGCGCTCGACCAACGAGCAACCACACCGCCAGGGCTACACCGGCCAACAGCAGGGGCGTCACCAGGATCAGATAGCGAGCGACCGAGCGGACCGCGGCCCGTTCCGCGGTGATGGGGATCGCCACCTGCACGGTGTACGTCTGATCACGAGCCGACACGCCGCGGGCGACCACTGCCCACTCGCCGGGGGCATCGAGCAGCGCCGTGGCCTCCGCGGTGCTGCTCGTCCCGACCGCCGGGAACAGCTCGACCATCGGTGCGGCCGACAGGCCGCGGGTGGAGCTGGCCAGCACCCGGTGATCGGGGTCGATGATCTGCACCAGCTGCCCGCTCCGGGCTTCCGCGAGAATCGTCGCCGTAGCCTCGGTGAGACCGGTCGTGGTGATCAGGTCCCCGACCTCGCGCGCCCGGGCCTCGGCTGTCGCGGTGGCAGTGGTCTCGAGGTTGTCCTCGAGCACGAACACCAGTCCGGCGCCGCCGAGCAGCATCGCGGCCACCACCCCGAGCAGGGTCACCCCCACCGATCGGGCGCGGATGCCGACCCGTGCGCGGCCGAGACGTTCCCCGGGCGGCTGGGTCGCCGTCTGCGTCGCCACGATCCGCCTCCTCGCCACTGTTCCCTCCCGTCTGTCATCAGCTCCCTACCGACGGGCCGGTGTGCATCGAGGGAGCGACCACAGCACGGCGCCCGGCGACGTCGTCGCAGTATCCCTCTGACCCCTGAGAGCGAACTGAGCCAGGGTGGGCGCCCGGCCGGAACGCCGCAACCACGACCGAGCGGGCGGGCGGGTTGGGAAGGGCGCAGGATGGCAGCGGCACGAGAGTCGGGACAGGAGACACGGATGAGGGTTCTGCTGGTCGAGGACGAGGCCGCACTCGCCCGGACCGTCAAGGACGGTCTGGTCGAGGAGGGCTTCGTCGTCGACATCGCCGTCGACGGCGTCGACGGTGTGGCGGCCGCCATCGAGAGCCAGTACGACGCGATCGTCCTCGACATCATGCTGCCCAAGCTGAACGGGTACGACGTGCTGAAGGAGGTCCGACGGCGTCAGATCTGGACCCCGGTGCTCATGCTGACCGCCAAGGACGGCGACTACGACCAGACCGACGCCTTCGACCTGGGGGCGGACGACTACCTGACGAAACCGTTCAGCTTCATGATCTTGGTGGCTCGCCTGCGAGCGCTGATCCGACGCGGCGGCACCGAGCGCCCGGTACTCATCTCGGTCGGGTCTCTGGTGGCGGACCCCGTACGCCGGGTGGTCACCCGGGCCGACACCGCGCTCAAGCTGACCGCTCGGGAGTACGGCCTGCTGGTGTTCTTGATGCGCAACGCCGGTGCCGTGGTCAGCAAGGGGCAGATCCTGGACAACGTCTGGGACTCCGCCTACCAGGGTGCCGACAACGTGGTCGAGGTCTACATCGGCTACCTGCGCAAGAAGATCGACGTCCCGTTCGGACTCAGCACCCTCCAGACGGTTCGCGGCCTGGGCTACCGGCTCGACCCCGACACGCCGAGGGCTCCGGGGACCAGTGCCGGCTGAGTCCTCCATCCCTCAGGTTGGTCACAGCGGGCACGTCCATCCTGGGTGAACTCCCCAGCAGCGAACGGACGGGATGACCACAGTGAGGACTCCGATGACCGACCACGAGCAGCGCCCGGTGACTCCACCCGACGCTCAGCCGGTCACAGCACAGCCGGTGTCCGGCCAGCCGGTCCCGGCCCGGTCCTCGAGGCCCGCCCGGTCGTCGATGCCTGCTCGGTCGCCGGAGCTCTGGGTCGCCGACCCACCCCCCGCTGAACGCCGGGCGCAGTGGCGGGCGGTGGTGGCCGAAGATCCAGACGCCCTGCCCGAGCACGCACCGGAGTGGGTGGACGCGATCTGCGCCGGCGGCGCCTACGAAGACGCGACCCGGCTCTACGCCTGTGCCGACGGACGACGCTTCGTCGTTCCCCTGGTCCGCCGCACGGGTCTGCCCGGGGCCGGCGGGTGGTTGCTCTCCCCGCCCCCCGCCTGGGGCATGGGCGGCGTCGTCGGCCGGCACCTGGACGAGGAGACGCTGCGGCGCATCCTCGCCGATCTGGTCGGCCTCGGCGCGCAGCGGCTGTGGTTCCGACCCGATCCGAAGCGGGCTGAGGTCTGGGCGGCGGCCACCGGCGACACCGCGCTGCCGGTGCGCCGGCACGCGCACGTGGTCGACCTCAGCGGTGGGGTCGACGCCGTCTGGTCCCGCGTGCACCGGGGGGCCCGCAAGTACGTGCGTCGCGCCGAACGGGCCGGTGTCCGGATCGAGGTGGACCGGACCGGCGCACTCCTGGAGACCTACTACGACCTGTACCTGAGCTCGGTGGACCGTTGGGCCACTCGTCAGCACGAGCCGCTCCGGCTGGCCCGCTGGCGCGCCGGTCGCCGCGATCCGCTCGAGAAGCTCGCGGTGATGGCCGACCGGCTGGGTCCCGCCTTCGTGCTCACGATGGCCTACATCGAGGACCAGCCGGCGTACGGGTCGATCATGCTGCTGGGCCAGACCGCCCACGTGACCCGGAGCGCCATGGACATCGACCGGGTCGGCTCCACCAAGGCCGGCTCCCTGGTCCAGTGGAGCATGTTGCAGCTCGCCTGCGCCGAAGGCTGCCTGACCTACCATCTCGGCGAGTCCGGGCAGTCGCGGCCCCTGGCGCAGTTCAAGGAGAGCTTCGGCGCCGACGGGATCGACTACGCCGAGTACCGGTTCGAGCGGCTTCCCTACACCCGGGCCGACCAGCTGCTCCGCGCCGCGGCCAAGAAGATGTTGCGTTTCCGTGATGTCTGAGTCGACCGTCGGCCTGGCCCGTCGGATGTCAGCGCGCCTCGGCGCCCTCGCCCTGGCCCTCGCCGGGTCGCTCGTGATCATCACAGGCTGCACCGCGGCCCCGGCGAGCTCCCGACCGGTCACCACCGGCCCTCGGGCCGCGCCCGCCACGACGGCCGGCCCACCGTCCGGGCCGGACTCACCGTCCGTCGCCCCCTCACCTTCCAGCACCGACACACCGTCACCTTCCAGCACCGACACACCGTCACCTTCCAGCACCGACACACCGTCGACCACGCCCGGCGCGACCGCCCCCGTCGCGGTGGACAAGATCTTGCTGATCATGGAGGAGAACCGCAGCGTCGCCGACGTGGGCGCTCACCTGCCGTACCTGACGTCCCAGGGGCACCGGTACGGCTCCGCGACCGCTTACGACGCGATCACCCACCCGTCACTGCCCAACTACCTGGCCATCGCGGGGGGCTCGACCTTCGGCGTCCGCGACGACGAGGACCCCGACGTCCACCCGATCAGCGGTCACTCGGTGTTCGGTGAGCTGCTCGCCGGGGGGCACACCGCCAAGGCCTACGCCGACGGGATGCCCACCAACTGCGCGACCCGCAACCACGGTGACTACGCGGTCCGGCACAACCCCTGGGCCTACTTCGCCAACGCGAATGAGAAGAAGGCGTGCCGACAGCTCGACGTGCCGGCAGGGTCTCCCACGCACGGCGCGCTGGCCGACGACATCGCCGCCGGCCGGCTGCCCGACTTCGGTCTGCTCGTTCCCGACGTCTGCCACGACGGGCACGACTGCTCCGGTGCCGTCACCGACCGCTGGCTGACTTCATGGCTGCCCACGATCAAGAATGGGCCCGACTTCACGTCCGGCCGGCTGGTCGTGATCATCACCTGGGACGAGGACGACGACCACTCGGGCAACCGCGTCCCGCTGGTCGTCCTGCATCCGTCCCTGGACGGCCGCACCGTCCACGCCGGCCTCGACCACTACGCGCTGTCGGGCACCATCCTGCGGATGGCCGGGCGGAAGCCGCTCCGCGAGGGTGCCGGGACTCCCGATCTCCTGACGGCGTTCGGACTGCGCTGACCGTCGGCGGAGATCAGGCAGCCGGTGCCGAGGCAGACCCCAACCCGGATCAACCGCGCAACCGGGTCATCTCCGGGTCGTAGAGCGGCTCGGCGGTGACAGTGGCCGGGATCCGGGTGCCGAAGTACTCGAGCTCGACCTTCGTGCCCACGTCCAGCTCCGCCGGGAGCCACGCGTACGCGATCGGGCGGGCGATGCTGAACCCGTACGCCGCGCTGGTCACGTAGCCGACCGGCTTGTCGTCGAGCAGCACCGGCTCCTTGCCCAGCACCAAGCTGCGTCCGTCGTCGACCGTCAAGCAGGTGAGCTGCTGGGAGGGCGGCCCGGCGCCGACGATCGCCGTACGCCCGACGAAGCCGTCGCGGTCCTTGACGGCGAAGCCGAGTCCGGCCGCGGCGGGGGTGTGCTCGGTGGTCATGTCGGTGCCCCAGGAGCGGTAGCCCTTCTCCAGCCGCAGCGCGTTGAAGGCCTCACGCCCGGCGGCGACCAGCCCGTACGATCTCCCGGCCTCCCACACGGTGTCCCAGAGTCGCCGCCCCAGCTCGGCGCTGGTGTAGAGCTCCCAGCCGAGCTCACCGACGTAGGACACCCGGAGGGCGGTGACCGGTACGCCGCCGACGGTGATCTCGACGCAGCGGAAGTAGCGCAGCGGGCCCTCGTTGGACAGGTCGTCGGCGCAGACCCGGCCGAGGACCGTGCGAGCCAGCGGTCCCCACAGGCCGACACAGCAGGTGCCCGCGGTGATGTCGCGGACCTGCACCCACCGGGTCGGATCAGCCGCGGTGAGCCGCCGTGCCTCCCGTATCAGGTAGACCGTGTCGATGCCCGAGTTGGCGCCGACCTGGAACCGTTCGTCGGCCAGCCTGGCGACCGTGACGTCGGAACGGATGCCGCCGGCGTCGTCCAGCATCAGGCAGTAGGTCACCGCGCCGGGCTTGCGCGCGACGTTGCCCGTCGTGGTGAGCTCGAGCAGCGCGACCGCTCCGGGACCGGTGATCTCGATCCGCTTCAGCGGGGTCATGTCGAACATCGCCACCCCGGTCCGCGTCTTCCAGGCCTCGACCGCCGCGATCGGGGAGGAGAACTTGGCCGCCCATCCGTCTCGCTCGGGAGGCTGCCACTCGGTCGGCAGCTCGGCCAGCAGGTCGGCGTTGGCCTCGTACCAGTGCGGTCGCTCCCAGCCGCTCGCCTCGAGGAAGAAGGCGCCGAGCTCGGTCTGCCGGGCGTGGAACGGGCTGACCCGCAGATCGCGCGGGGACAGCTTGGGCTCCAGCGGATGCAGGATGTCGTACACCTCGACGAAGTTCTGCTGGCCGGTCTCCCGCACGTACGCGTCGGTGGTCTGCACCGCCTCGAACCGGGCCGCGTCGGAGCCGGCCAGGCAGATCTCCGAACGGCCGTCGACCAGCAGCTGGGCCACCGCCCGTGCGACTCCCGCGGAGTGGGTGACCCACACCGCCTCGGCGAGATAGAAGCCGTCGAGGTCCGGGCTCTGACCGACCAGCGGGTTGCCGTCGGGAGTGAACGAGAAGATCCCGTTGAAGCCGCGCTGGATGTCCGCCCCACGCAGGCTCGGCAGCAGCGTCCGGGCATCGGTCCAGGACGGGGCGAAGTCGTCGGCGGTGAAGGTCAGGCTGGACGGCATCGCCGTGGCGGTGACCTCATCCGGCGCGTAGCGGCGCAGATCCCGGTCCAGATCCACCGGCATCGGGCGGTGCGCGTACGAGCCGATGCCGATCCGATCACCGTGCTCGCGGTAGTAGAGATCGGCGTCCTGGTGGCGCAGGATCGGCAGTCCGGCACCGTTGGGGTCGGCGTTCCGGCCGGCCAGGGCGTCCACCGGGGTCGTGATCGCGTACTGGTGAGCCAGCGGCAGCAGCGGCACCGCCATCCCGACCATGGCGCCGATCTTCGGGCCCCAGAAGCCCGCACAGGAGACGACCACATCGGCCGCGATGGTGTCCTCGTCCGCGCCCGCGCGGACCCGTACGCCGGTGACCCGACCACCGGCCTGCTCGATCCCGATCACCTCGGTGCCGCCGCGGAAGACCGCACCGGCACGCTCGCTGCGGCCGATCAGCAGCTGCACCGCCCGGGCCGCGAGCGCGAGTCCGTCGGTGGGTGTGTGGTAGCCGCCGAGGACCCGTTCCCGGTCCAGCAGGGGGTGCAGTCGTACGCACTCGTCGGCGTCGACCAAGCGGGCGTCGATCCCCCAGGACTGAGCCCAGCCGAGCTTGCGCTTCAGGTCCTCCAGCCGGGCCGGTGTGGTGGCGACCTCCAGGCCGCCGACCTGGTCGAAGCAGGAGCGGCCGTCGTCGGACAGGCCGAGGAGCTTCTGCACCGTGTACCCGGCGAACAACGCCATCGAGCGGGACGGGTTGGTCTGGTAGACGAGTCCCGGGGCATGGGAGGTGGAACCACCCGGGGTGGCCAGCGGCCCTTGTTCGACGACGGTGATGTCGGTCCAGCCGCGGCTGACCAGCTCGTCGGCCAGGTTGGCGCCGACGATGCCCGCACCGATGATCACCACACGAGGGCTGCTCATGATCGACTACTCCTCTTGCTGGTCGCGAGTTCTGAGGGGCTCAGCGGAAGACCACGGTGCTGGAGCCGTTGCGCAGCACCCGGCGCTGGCCGTGCCAGCGCACCGCTCGCGACAGCGCCAGCGCCTCGGCGTCGCGGCCGACGGTGGCCAGCGCGTCCGGGTCGAAGGTGTGGTCGACCCGGATGATCTCCTGCTCGATGATCGGGCCCTCGTCGAGCTCGGGGGTCACGTAGTGGGCGGTGGCGCCGACCATCTTGACCCCGCGCGCGTACGCCTGGTGGTAGGGCTTGGCACCCTTGAAGCCGGGCAGGAACGAGTGGTGGATGTTGATCGCCCGACCGTCCAGCCGGGTGCACAGTCCGTCGCTGAGCACCTGCATGTAGCGAGCCAGGACCACGAGGTCGACGTCGTACGCGGTGATCAGACCCTCCAGGCGCGCCTCGGCTTCGGTCTTGGTGTCGGCGGTGATCGGGATGTGCACGAACGGCAGTCCGGCCGCCTCGACCATCGGGCGATGAGTCTCGTGATTCGACGCCACCACGGCGATGTCCGCACCGAGACTGCCGGCCCGCCAGCGGAAGATCAGGTCGTTCAGGCAGTGACCGAGCTTGGAGACCATGATCAACAGTCGATCCGGGGTCGCGTCGTGGAACCGGGCGTCCATCTCGAACCGATCGACCACGATCGCGAACGCGCGCCGGAGATCATCGAGGGTGTCGGCGTCGCGGCCGGTGAAGGCCGTCCGGAGGAACAGCGTGCCGCTGACCCGGTCGTCGAACTGCTGGTGCTCCTCGATGTCCAGGCCGTGCTCGACCAGGAACGAGGTGACCGCGTTGACGATCCCCGACTGCTGGGGACACCGCAGCGTGAGCACGTCGTGGTGGACGCCGGTGTCGGCGGGATGCGGTCGGGTGGCGGTCTCCCGTACGGCGGTCGCAGTCATCGGTTCCCCTCGCCCCGGCGACCGATCGTCCGATCAGCCGCCAGATACACTAGTGATATATCAGTATGCGGCTCTATGCTGGGCAGGGTCAAGACCGGTCGGCAGGAGGAGCGTGCGTGAGCACCATCGACATCGGCGCAGCGCCGCAGTCCCTGGCCGATCTGGCCTACGACGCGCTGCGCGCGCGGCTCGTCACCCTGGAGATCGCCCCCGGCTCCCCCATCAACGACGAGACCCTGGCCGCCGAGCTGGGTGTGGGGCGCACCCCCGTCCGGGAAGCGCTCAAGCGGCTCGAGCAGGACCGGCTCGTGGTCACGTACGCGCGCCGGGGGACGTTCGCCACCCGGGTGGAGATCACCGATCTGGCCTACCTCTCCGAGATCCGCGCCGAGCTGGAGCCGTTGGCCGCTCGACGGGCCGCTCGCTATGCCACCCCTGCGGCGACCGAGGCGCTGCGGGCCGCGATCACCGATCTCGACGGCCTGGACGACAGCGTCGACGTGGTCACCCTGCTGCAGGCCGATGCGGCGGTGCACCGGGCCATCTACCGGGCGGCTGCGAACCCGTTCCTGGAGGACTCGCTGGTCCGCTTCAACAACCTGGCCACCCGGATCTGGGTGCTGGTGATGGATCGCCTGGACCACGTCGCGGGCCATCTGCACAGTCACACCGACCTGGTGCACGCGATCCTGGACGGCGACGCCGACCGGGCGGCGCAGCTGGCGCGTACGCACGTGGAGCGCTTCGAGCAGTCGGTCCGCGCCGCCCTCTGACATCTCCCACTGCGCGAGGGTTCGACCACGCGCGGAGTCGACAACTGTGGAGGGCTCAGGGTGCGTACTCGATGGCGGCGTCGAGCAGCCAGTCGGCCAGGTGGCGGGCGAAGGTGGTCCGCACGATGATCGCCACCGCGATCTCGGCCGCCGAACCCAGCGCCGGGTCACCGTTCTCCCGTACCTCCATGGTCACCGGGACGTGGGCCAGCAGGGTCGGGACGGCGAAACCCGCCGACACCACCCCAGGATGCAGGTCGAGGGCGCAGCCCTTGGCCAGCACCTCCCTGGCGTACGGTCCGGAGATCTCGATCACCGTGCGCTGCCCGGAGACGTCCACCACGGCACCGCCGGCCGGCCGAAGGACCTCCGCCAGTGCCGCCTCGTCCGCCGGGCCGACGAGCAGCCACTCGTCCGGACCGAGCCAGTAGACCCGCACCTCACCAACCGAGGCCGAGTGACCGGCGCTCGGCAGGCTGACCCCGATCAGCTCCTCGGCTCGGGCGGCGGCCGGCAGCTCCGGCTCGATCCGCAGCGACAGCTGACGCACCGGCACCAGCGCACCGATGGTCAGGGCCGACGCCGCGAATCGATCGGCGTAGCCGTCCAGCGGTCCCCGGGCGGTCAGCAGATCAGCCGTCACGACGGGCTCCTTCCGGGTCGTAGAGCACGTGGGACGTCACCTGGACCGGCACCCCCACCCCGTTGTGCACGGCGGTCAGGGTCGAGCCGATCCGTGCGAAGCCGTCGTCCAGCAGGGCCAGGGCGAACGGCCGCTCGAGGGCGACGCTGTCGTAGGACGACGTGACGAACCCGAGCATCGCCACCGGTCCCTGCTGGCGGGCCGCGCCGAGGTCGGCCGCACCCACCGTGACGAGCTGGGATCCTTCGGTCAGCCTGGACGATCGATCGACGGGCAGCAGCCCGACCAGCTGTCGCCGCCCCGGGGCCGTGGTGATCGGACGGGCCAACGACCGCTTGCCGATGAAGTCGATCTTCTTCTTCGACACCGCCCAGCTCAGCGCCAGATCGTGCGGGGTGACGGTGCCGTCGGTGTCCTGTCCGATGATCGGATAGCCCTTCTCGGCCCGCAGCACGTGCATCGTCTCGGTGCCGTACGGGGTCAGTCCGTACGGCTCCCCTGCCTTGATCAAGATCTCCCAGAGGTCCAGTGCGTAACGGGAGTCGACGTTCACCTCGTACGCCAGCTCGCCCGAGAACGACACCCGAGCCAGTCGCACCGGCACCCCACCCAGCGACGTCTCGCGCACCGCCATGAAGCCGAACGCCTCGTTGCTGACGTCGACGTCGGCGAACGCGGAGCCGATCAAGGCCCGCGACTGCGGCCCGACGACCGGGAAGGTCGCCCAGTGATCGGTCAGCGAGCACAACCGGACCCGCAGCTGCGGCCACTCGGTCTGCAGCCACTCCTCCATCCAGTCGAGGATCTTGGCCGCGCCACCGGTGGTGGTGAAGACGATGAACCGGTCTGGCTCGAGCCGCATCACCGTGCCGTCGTCGATCACCATCCCGTCCACCCCGCACATCACGCCGTACCGGACCATGCCGGGCTTCAGCGAGCTGATCAGGTTGGTGTAGATCAGATCGAGGAACACCCCGGCGTCGAGACCCCGCACGTCGATCGTGCCCAGGGTCGAACCATCCAGGATCCCCACCCCGGCACGGACGGCAGCGGTCTCCCGCCGGACGGCGTCGTCCATCGACTCGCCGTCGAGAGGGTAGTGGCGAGGGCGCAGCCACTGCCCCACCGGCTCGAACTCGGCGCCTTGGGCGACGTGCCAGTCGTGCACGGCGGTCACCCGAACGGGCTCGTAGAGATCACCACGATCGCGTCCGGCCAGTGCCGCGAAGGGCACCGGCGCGTACGGCGGCCGGTGGGTGGTCGTGCCGAGCTGGCCCAGGGGCAGACCGGTGAGCTCGGAGACGATCCCGGACGCCAGCACCCCCGAGGTCTTTCCTTGATCGTGAGCGGTGCCGATCGTCGTGTACCGCTTGACGTGCTCCACCGAGCTCATCCCGGCTCCGACCGCGCGGGCGATGTCTGCGACCGTCGCATCGCGTTGCAGGTCGACGAAGTGGGTGGTCAGCGTCGTCGGATCCGCGCCTTCGGGGCGGATGCTCCAGCAGATCGCTCCCGGATCGACCGCCGCCGGGTTCACGGCCGGACCGACCGACTCCGGTGCCGGCGTGGCCCCGAGCCGACCGACGACTTCCTCCGCCCGCACCCGGGACTGGCGGAGCACGGTCCCCTCGTCGAGGACACCGGCCGCCGATCCGACCACCGTGACGCCGTCCACCGGCCCGGCCGGTACGAAGGCGCCGAGTCCGTCGTCGTAGCGGAGCTTTCCCCCGGCCTGGCTGAACAGGTGCACGGCCGGGTTCCACCCCCCGCTGACCAGCAGGGCGTCGCAGTCCAGCCGGCGGCCGTCACTCAGCACGACGCCGGTCACCCGCGTGTCACCGAGCACGCCGGTCACCCCGACGCCGTCGCGGACGTCCACCACGGCGACGGTCTCCGCGCCGGCGGCTTCCAGATCGGGTAGCAGCAGGGTCGCGGCGTCGTTGGTGGTCAGCAGCACGATCCGGCGCCCGACGAGGACGCCGTACCGGTGCAGGAACTCGTACGCCGACCGCGCCAGCACCACACCGGGACGGTCGTTGTCGGCCAGGCCGATCGTCCGCTCGTGGGCCCCGGTGGCCACCACGATCTCGTCGGCGCGAATCCGCCAGATCCTCGTCCGGGCAGCGTTCTCGGGCGACACGTCGAGATGGTCGGTACGACGCTGCAGGGCCAGCACCAGGTTGTCGTCGTAGAGGGCGAAGGCCGTCGTCCGCTGCAGGTGCGTCACGTCCGTCGACGCGGCGAGCTCGGCCCTGGCCTCGTCGACCCAGGCGGGGACCGGCACCAGCGACCCGCCGGGCGCCGGGCGCTCGTCGACCAGGGCGACGCGCAACCCGGCCCGCGCCGCGACCAGGGCCGCCACCAGGCCGGCCGGTCCGGCGCCGACCACGGCCACGTCGACGTGCAGGTGCACGCTGTCGTAGCGCGCCCGATCCGGCTCCGGACTCAGCCGCCCCTGTCCCGGCAGGCCCCGGGCCACCAGTCCGTCGACCAGCTCGATCGTGGTCGCCAACCGCATCGGCTCCGCGTACGGCGCCTCGATGTCCACCAGCGAGCAGGGATCTTCCGCCCCGGCCGCGACGACCCCACGTGGGCGACCGAGACCGATGCTCCGCCCGAGGGTGGTCACGCCATTGGCCAGCAACGCACTGGCCAGGGTGTCCCCGGCGAATCCCTGGTACGCAACGCCGTCGAAGGTGAAGCCGATCGGGCGCGACCGGTCCAGGTGCTGGCCGAATCTTCCCACCCGCGCCGTCATGCGGTCACCGGCGGCTGCTGGTCGGGACGGTAGGTGGCCAGGAAGCGGTGGGTGGCCGTGTCCCGGGCCGCGTTGAACCATCGGCGGCACCCGGCGGTGTGGTTCCAGCGCTCGAGGAACAGCCCCCGCGGGTTGCGGCGGACGAAGACGTACTCCGCCCACTGGTGATCATCGAGAGCGGCGGGGTCGTCCGGGTAGGGCACGTGAGCCTGCCCCCCGTAGGCGAACTCCTCCTCCTCGCGGTCCCCGCACCACGGGCAGGCGATGAGCTGCATGATCGACTCCTGGATGACCTTGCTCGGCACGAATTCAGTGGGCCACGGCGGCGGCGCCGTGCTCGTCCACCAGGCGACCGGTGACGAACCGATCGAGGGCGAACGGTGCGTTCAGCGGGTGCGGCTTGCCGGTCGCGATGGTGTGCGCCAGCACCCAGCCGACACCCGGGGTGGCCTTGAACCCGCCCGTTCCCCAACCACAGTTGAGCAACAGGTTGTCGTACGGGGTGAGTCCGACGATCGGCGACGCGTCCGGGGTGACGTCGACGATGCCACCCCAGGTCCGCAGCAGGTGCGCCCGCGCGAAGACCGGGAACAGCTCGACCGCTGCGGCCATCTGCCGCTCGATGATGTGGAACGACCCGCGTTGGCCGTATCCGTTGTAGCTGTCGACCCCCGCGCCCATCACCAGCTCTCCCTTGTGCGCCTGGGAGACGTACACGTGCACCGCGTTGCTCATCACCACGGTCGGGTGGATGGGCTCGAGCAGCTCGGAGACGAGCGCCTGCAACGGGTGGCTCTGGATCGGGATCTTGATCCCCAGCTCGTCCGTCAGCAGGGACGTGCTGCCGGCCGCGGCCAGGGCCACGGCCCCGGCGGCGATGTCACCCTGGGACGTCCGCACGCCGACGACCCGATCGCCCTCGGTCAGGAACCCGGTGACCGCCGTGTTCTGGATCAGGTCGACGCCGGCCCGGTCGGCACTGCGGGCGAACCCCCACGCGACGTAGTCGTGCTTGGCGATCCCGGCCCGCGGCTGGTAGGTCGCACCCAGGACCGGGTAGCGGATGTCCGGGCGGACGTTGACGATCGGACAGAGCTCCTTGACGCCGGCGGCGTCCACCCACTCGGCGTCGACCCCGTTGAGCTGGTTGGCGTTGACCCGACGCACGGAGTCACGGACGTCCTGCAGGGTGTGAGCGAGATTCAGCACCCCGCGCTGGGAGAACAGGATCGGGTAGTCGAGCTCGGCCTCGAGGCCCTCCCACAGCTTGAGCGCGTGCTCGTAGATGCCGGCACTCTCGTCCCACAGGTAGTTGCTGCGGATGATCGTGGTGTTGCGGGCCATGTTGCCGCCGGCCAGCCAACCCTTCTCCAGCACGGCGACGTTCGTGATGCCGTGGTTGGCGGCCAGGTAGTGCGCCGTCGCGAGACCGTGCCCGCCGCCACCGACGATGACCACGTCGTAGCTCTTCTTCGGCGCCGGGTTGCGCCACAGGAAGTCCGGGTGAGCCGGCAGATCCGCCCCGGGCGGTGGCGGTGCATCCACAGGCTTCACGGTCGTCCTTCCACAGTAGATCGACGACTGATATATCAGTCTTCAGATTAGGTCGCTCTGGCCATCCGGTCAACCGGCGGGCCACGGCCAGCGTCAGGAGTCAGCCATCACTGCCGTGACCCATCCGCGCGCTGGCGTCGGCCCCCGCGGCCAGCATCGCGTCCGTGACCGCAGGATCGGTGGGGTCGAACCGGATGTCGGGACCCGAGAGGCTGATCGAGCCGACCACCACTCCACGGTGATCCCGCACCGCCACGGCCACCGCGTTCAGTCCGGCGACCAGCTCGCCGCGGGTGCTGGCGAGCCCTCGATCGGCGATCGAACGGAGCTCGGCGTCCAGGTCGCGACGACTGGTCACGGTGGCGTCGGTGTTCCGAGGCAGCGGACGGCGACCCAGCGCGCGGGAGCGCTCTGCCGACGACATCGCCGCCAACATGATCTTGCCGCTGGCCGTGGCGTGCAACGGGGTGGCGTTGCCGATCCAGTCGTACGTCATCAGCGGCGACCGACCCATGGCCTGATCGACGTTCACCGCCTGCCCCGAGCGGCACACGGCGAGGTTGGCCGTCTCGTCGAACTCGTCGGCCAGGCGTTCCAGCACGGGTCGAACGCGCTGCACGATGCTCAGTCGGGCGCTGACGGTGCTGGCCAGGCGCAGCAGACCGACCCCGACGTCGTACTTGCCGCGAGCACTGTCCTGCTCCACCAGCCCACGACTCTCCAGCGCGTTCAGCAACCGGGAGGCGGTCGACTTGTGCACGCCGAGCTCGGCGGCGACCTCGCTGACCGCGGTCCGACCGTTGCGCGCCAGCAGCTCCAGGATCTGGACCGCTCTATCGACGGACTGGATGCCGCCGGCCCGGGACTGGTCGTCCTCGACCTCCAACGGCACCACCTCGGCGATGTCACTCCGGACGGCCCTCACCTCGGACCACCAGCCTGCTCCGCGCGAGCCGCCTCGACTGTCGGACCCACCTGCTCGAGGATCCAGTCGTGGAAGGCCCCGATGTGGTGCTCGCTCGGCACCAACACCCCGCCACCGGCGTAGATCCGCGAGGACATCGCCGGCTGGCAGCGCTCGCAGGCCTCGAAGTCCTGCTGGTTCACCCGATGGAACAGCTCGACGGACGCGTCCAGGTCCCGACCCGACTCGACCACCCCGGGCAGGTACAGCCAGTCGCACTCGACCACTGTGCGGTCGGCGGCCAACGGGAACATCCGGTGGATGATCACGTGGTCGGGCACCAGGTTGATGAACACGTTCGGCTTGATGGTGATGGCGTAGTAGCGCCGGTCCTGGTCCTCGGCGATCCCCGGCAACCGGTCGAGCCCGGCCGACCCGTCGACGGTGAAGCCCTGGATGTCGTCACCGAACTCGGCCCCGTGACCGACGAAGTACTGGGCGGCCAGACCGTCGGCGAACTCCGGCAGCACCTCGGTGAGCTCGGGGTGGATGGTCGCGCAGTGGTAGCACTCCATGAAGTTCTCCACGATCAGCTTCCAGTTCGCCGCGACGTCGTAGACGATCCGGCGACCCAGGGCGAGGCTGGCCACGTCGTAGCCGTCGATCAGGTGCTCGTCGCCGAGCCGGTCCCGCACCGCTCCGATCACCTCGTCGTCGAAGGAGGGCGGTTCCACGGCCAGGCAGATCCACACGTAGCCGAGGTACTCCCGGACGTGCGGCTGCACGAGCGAGTACGTCTGCCGGTCGATGTCGGGCATCTTGGTCAGGTTCGGCGCCGCGATCAGCTTGCCGTCCAGGTCGTAGGTCCATGCGTGGTACATGCACTGGAACGCCCTCGTCACCTGGCCCTCCGGCTCGGCGCACAGCCGGACACCCCGGTGCCGACAGATGTTGAAGAACGCACGGATCTCGCCTCGCCGGTTCCGCGAGATGATGACGCTCTCCCGGCCGATCTGCACCGTACGGAACGATCCCGGGTCCTGGAGGTCGGCGGCGCGCACCGCGCAGAACCACCTCTGCTCCAAGATCGCCTCCTGCTCCGCCGCGAACACCTCGGGCGCGACGTAGCTGATCCCGGGCAACGTGGAGATCAGGCTCTCCGAGATCTGCGCGCGGACCGCAGCCAGCGACGGATCGAGCACGGTCACGAGTGCCTCCTGAGGGGGTTGCAGCGGTGGAGCGAGAATGCGGAACTCAGCCGACCGCGACCGGATCGACCGGCAGCGAGGCTGCCGCGGGCTGGTCAGGCCGGTGCCCGAGGCTCGCGGTCAGCTGCTTGCGCCACCGGGTGAAGTCACGCGGTCGACCCACGGACACCACGGCAACGGGCTCGTCGCCGCGACGGTAGACGCCCAGGAAGCCGGCGGCCAGGTCGGTGGTCTCGCCGTCGATCTCGATCCGGTCGGCCAGGGCCGGATAGCCGGCCAGCTGGATCTTGCGACCGTACTGATCCGACCAGAAGTACGGCAGGTGCGGCCGCGCCCGCACCGCCGCCACGCCGAGCAGGGCCGACACGACGGTCGCCGGCCGCTCCAGGGCGTCGGTCCAGTGCTGAGCGCGATGATGGCGACCCAGTCGGGGATCCCACCACGAAGCGCAGTCCCCGACCGCGCCGACGCCGGGGACCGAGGTCAGGCCACGCTCGTCGCAGACCACTCCGTCGACGATCGCGAGACCCGAGTCGGCCAGCCAGGCGACATCCGGCGCGCCGCCCACCGACACGACCACCACGTCGGCCCGCACTCGCCGCTCGCCGTCGGGCGTGCCGACGCGGAGCTCGTGGAGCCCGCGCTCCGACGCCACCCCGGTCACCGAGGTGCAGAACACGAACTCCGCTCCGTGCTCGCGGTGCCAGTCCAGGAACACCCGGCCCAGGTCGTCGCCGTACAACCGGGCCAGCGGGTTCGCCTCGTTGCTCACCAGCGTCACCGAGCAGCCCAGCACGAGCGCGGCCGAGGCCAGCTCGGAGCCGATCAGACCGGCGCCGATGATCGCCACCGACGCGCCCGGTCGCAGCTGCGAGCGCAACCGATCCGCGTCGTCCAGGGTGCGCAGGGTGAGCACGTTCGGACCCGCCACGCCCGGCAGCCGCCGAGCCGTCGAACCCGTGGCCAGCACCACGGCGTCCGCCTCGAGGATCTCGCCTCCGGCCACGGTGAGTCGGCGGTTGGCCGCATCGAAGGCGGTCGCCACCGTGCCGAGGCGCCAGTCGACGCCCAGGTCCTCGGCGGATCCCTCCAGTCCCACGTCGGCGACACCGACGGTGCCCAGCAGATAGTCCTTGGACAGCGGCGGGCGATCGTACGGTCGGTGCGGCTCGGCGCCGACGACGGTCACCGGGCCGGCGAAACCGGACCGTCGGGCCGCACGCGCAGCACCGAGACCGGCCAGACCGGCCCCCACGACGAGCAGGGAGGAAGACACAGACAACCGCCTGAGAAGTAGCACATTGCGGAACGCGTCGATCCTACCGCAACAGTCCGAAGACGCGCCAGAACACGCAGTTCCTTGTCAGCGCCCAGTTCGGGGCTGCTTTACAAGTGTGTGACAGGTGCAGTATCTGCATCGTTCGTGCTTGACAGAATTGGGTCGCGGGGCGGATTCTCTGGGTACCTCTGCTGTCGAACGACCCCCACTACCTCGACGGAGGCTCGAGTTGCTCGAAGTCGGTCCCCTCTCCGCCATCCCCACGGGCGAGGGCCTGCGTGTCGACGCGGCCCCGCCCATCGCCGTCTTCCACACCGACGACGGTGCGGTGTACGCGATCGACGACACCTGCACGCACCAGGACGCGTCCCTGGCCGACGGCTGGCTCGAGGGGTGCCTGGTCGAGTGCCCCCTGCACGCGTCCTGCTTCGACCTGCGCACCGGCGAGGTCGACCAGCCCCCGGCCAAGCGCTCGGTTCGCACCCACCGCGTCGAGGTGATCGACGGCGTCATCTTCGTCGAGCTCTCCTCCGATGCCCCCAACCTGCCTCCGGGCGTCACCCTGGGAGACCACTCATGACCGAATCATCTGATCGCGCTCCGCGCTCCGCGGTCCTGAGCTCCGCGAGGTCTCGCTCGTTCGTTCTCGATTCCGGACGACGAGAAGCGTGTCGTCCGGAATCGCTCCTTCCTCTCGAGAGGCTCCACTCATGACCGATCTCAAACCCCCGATCACGGACGCTCACGAGCCGGCGGAGGACGACGAGGAGTACTCGGAGGAGTCCGTCAACCGGCAGGAGAACGAGGGTGACCGGGCGCTGCTGCGCCGCCTCCTCGACCACCGGCCGGACAACCTCAAGCTCGACGCCATCGGCAAGGGCGTCGACAAGGTCATCTTCGGCGTGGTCGCCGCGCTGACCATCGCGTTCGTGATCTGGGGCTTCGTCGGGACCGACAGCCTGTCGACCGCCTCCACCACGGCGCTCGGCTGGGTGATGAACGCGACCGGCTGGGCGTTCGTGCTGACCGCCTCGATCTTCGTCGTCTTCGTCCTCTGGCTCGCCGCCAGCCGGTTCGGGAACATCCCGCTGGGCAAGGACGGCGAGAAGCCGGCCTTCAAGACCTGGTCCTGGATCTCCATGATGTTCGCCGCCGGCATGGGTATCGGGCTGATGTTCTGGGGTGCGGCCGAGCCGCTCTACCACTACGTCAACCCGCCGCCGGGCACCGTCGAGGGACAGACCGCCGAGGCGGCCCGGATCGCCATGGCCACCTCGCTGTTCCACTGGACGCTGCACCCGTGGGCCATGTACGCCGTGGTCGGTATGGCCATGGGCTACGGCACCTACCGGATGGGACGACGTCAGCTCCTCTCCGACATCTTCACCCCGCTGTTCGGCAAGAAGGCGGTCAACGGCGCCGGCGGCAAGATCATCAACATGTTGGCGATCTTCGCCACGCTGTTCGGCTCGGCCGCGTCGCTGGGACTGGGAGCGATCCAGATCGCCTCGGGTCTGCAGGCCAACGGGGCGATGGCTCAGCCGAGCGCCGTCATCTACGTCGTCATCATCGCCGTGCTCACCTGCGCGTTCGTGGCCTCGGCGGTCTCCGGCATCGAGCGCGGCATCCAGTGGCTGTCCAACATCAACATGGTGCTGGCCGCGATCCTCGCGTTCCTGGTCTTCGTCGCGGGGCCGACCATCTTCATCCTGAACGTGATCCCGACCGCGGTCGGCGAGTACTTCCAGGATCTGCCGGGCATGGCCTCACGGACCGCGGCGTCCGGTGGCCCTGAGATGTCCGCCTGGCTCTCGAGCTGGACGATCTTCTACTGGGCGTGGTGGATCAGCTGGACGCCCTTCGTCGGCATGTTCATCGCCCGGATCAGCCGGGGTCGCACCATCCGACAGTTCGTCTGCGGTGTGCTGCTGGTGCCGAGTGCGGTCTCGCTGCTCTGGTTCGCGATCTTCGGGGGCTCGGCCATCGGCCTCCAGGCGGCGGCGACGGCGGCCGGGACGACCACGCCCATGGTCACCGACGTCGACGGCGTGCCCACTGTGGAGACCGGCATGACGCTCTACAACCTGATGGACGCGCTCAACATGCCGTCCGCGATCACCGGCATCAGCATCGTGTTGATCATGGTGCTGGTCGGCATCTTCTTCGTCACCGGTGCGGACTCGGCCTCGATCATCATGGGGTCGATCAGCTCGTACGGTGTCGAGGAGCCCCGCAAGCCGATCGTGATCTTCTGGGGCGTGATGATGGGTGCTGTCGCCGCGGTGATGCTGCTGGCCGGCGGCGACGACCCGTCCGAGGCACTGACCGGTCTGCAGCAGATCACCATCGTGGCCGCGCTGCCGTTCGTGGTGGTGATGGTCGGCATGTGCATCGCCTTGACCAAGGACCTGTACGCCGATCCGCTGATCCTGCGGCACAAGCTGGCGTCCTCGGTGGTGACCCGCAGCATCCGCTCCGGCGTCAGCCAGCACGGTGGCGAGACCTTCGACATCGTGACCCTGCCCAATGCGGTGCCCGGCTCGGGCTCCGACGACGGTGGCCACACGTCGGCCGACGTCACGCCCGCGGGCACACTCCTCTCCGACCGCAAGGACTGAAGCTCCGCCGACTCCGCGGGTGCAGCAGCACCCGCGGAGTCGCACGTCCGGCACCATCCGGCGGACGTACACTCCGTCCGACCAGGTGGTCGGGTGGGAAGGGCGAGTGGTGGACGAGCGCGAGCGGCACCGGCGCGGGATCGCGTACGGTCTCGGCGCCTACGGGATGTGGGGCCTGGTCCCGCTCTACTGGCCGCTGCTCGACGCCGCAGGGCCACTGGAGATCCTGTCCCACCGGATCGTCTGGTCCCTGGTGCTGGCCGGGCTGCTGCTGCTGGTCCTGCGTCGCCGCGGCTGGTGGCGTTCGATCGCCCGGCCGCGCACGCTCCTGCTGCTCACCGCGGCGGCCGCGCTGATCGCGGTCAACTGGGGCGTCTACATCTGGGCCGTGAACAGCGGCCACGTGGTGGAGGCCGCGCTCGGCTACTACATCAACCCGATCCTGTCGGTGCTGCTCGGCGTGATCGTGCTGCGCGAGCGGCTGGCCGTGGGCCAGTGGGTCGCCGTCGGTCTGGCCGGGGTCGCCGTGCTGGTCCTCGCGGTCGAGTACGGTCACCCGCCCTGGGTCTCGCTGATCCTGGCGGCCAGCTTCGCCACGTACGGGTTGCTCAAGAAGCAGATCGACTCCGGCGCCCTGGAGACGCTCACGGTGGAGTCGGCGGTGCTGACCCCGGTCGCCGTCGGCTACCTGCTCTGGCTGCAGGCCACCGGCTCCCTGGTCTTCGCTCACAACGGGCTCGGGCAGTCACTCCTGCTGGCGTCCTCGGGGCTGGTCACGCTGGTCCCGCTGCTGCTGTTCGCGGCCGCCGCGACCCGGTTGCCGTTGAGCACGGTCGGGCTGCTGCAGTACCTGACGCCCACCGTCCAGTTCCTGCTCGGGGTGTTCTACTTCGGGGAAGCGATGTCGCCGGCGCGCTGGTTCGGGTTCGCCCTCGTGTGGGCGGCGCTGATCCTCCTCACGGTCGTCGGGCTGCGCCGCGCTCGACAGAAGGAGCCGGCCGAGGTCGTCGAGGCCACCGAGCCGATCTGACCGGGCTTCGCCCGACGCCGACCTGGTCAGTACCAGAGGTCACTCCGTACCAGAGGTCACTCCGTACCAGAGGTCACAGGGTCATAACCGTCCTGCTCACCCCGCGAGCCTGTCCGCCGACTGTGACCCGAACGGGCCAGGATGTGGTCGTCCCCTGCGAGAAGCGGGCCTGTCTGAAAGGACCGTCATGTCCACCCTCCCGTCCAACCCGATCTCCACGCAGTACGCCGAGATCGCCAAAGGTGCCTGGATCTGGGCCGTCGTCCGCGGCGCGCTCCTGATCGTGTTCGGCATCGTCGCCATGGTGGTGCCCATCGGCACCGCGCTGGTCCTCGCCGTCGTCATCGGCATCTTCGCCATCGTCGACGGCATCATCGACCTGATCGATGCCATCCGGCACCGGGGAACCTCCGGTGTGGGTCTCCGCGTCTTCCTGGGCATCGTCAGCCTGCTGTTCGGCATCGTCATCCTGGTGTGGCCGGGCAAGACGATCGGCTTCATGGTGATCTTGATCGCCATCTGGGCGATCCTGATCGGGGCCCTGCAGATCGTCGCCAACGTCTCCATCCGGAAGGAGGCCCCCGGCGCCTGGGTCTGGGGAGTCGTCGCCGGAGCGATCGGCCTGATCTTCGGCATCGTGGTGCTGTTCAACCTGGGTATCGGCTTGGTCGCCCTGATCTGGTTGATCGGCATCTGGGCGATCATCTTCGGCGTCGTCCTGATCATCCTCGGTCTCCAGGTCCGGAAGGCCGGCAAGGCGGTCACCGCCGCCTGAGCGTCCAGCTCTGTCGGCCGCAGCAGCGACGGCGTCGATCCCCGCCAGGGATCGGCGCCGTCGCTTTTGTACGGATGGCTCATATTTTCCGCCAGATCCTGCCGCTGGCCCCCTCGTTCTGTAACGTCTTCCGGGTCACTCGGAGTCCAGCGCCCATCCGCTGCGGCCGAGCCGCCCAGATCGG
Source organism: uncultured Actinomycetota bacterium (assembly GCA_963696135.1). GTDB lineage: Bacteria > Actinomycetota > Actinomycetes > Propionibacteriales > Propionibacteriaceae > Microlunatus. The sequence continues at coordinate 281,648 of CAVOJH010000014.1, read as the reverse complement.
GTCGGTTCGTCGCGCCCAGGTCGGCTGACCCACCACGACAAGAGCGAAGCGAGTCACAGTGAGCGGGAACAACCCCTTCGGAAACCAGCCCGGGCAGCCCAACCAGGGGCCGCCCAACCAGGGGCCGCCCAACCAGGGGCCGCCCAACCAGGGCCCCCCCAACCAGGGGCCGCCGACCCCGCCCGGCCAGCCGTATGGCGGTGGCCCGGGCTACTCCGGGCCGGCCTACGGCCAACCGACCCCGAGCGGGCCCTACCCGGCGTACGGCCAGGGGGGTCCCCAGGGACCTGGTGGCCCCCAGGGACCCGGTGGTCCGCAGGGACCCGGTGGTCCGCAGGGACCCGGTGGTCCGCAGCAGCCGTACGGTGCCTACAACCCGGGCGGGCCGCCACCGAAGAAGTCCAAGGCAGTGCCGATCATCATCGGCGCGGTCGTGCTCGCGCTGGTGGTGGCGGCCATCGGCATCGGCGTGGCCGTGAGCCGCGGCGGGGATGACCCGGTCGCCGGCGGCGGCACCGGTGGGGGCGGCACCAGCAGTGCACCGCCGGCCGAGGCCAAGAAGGCGTCCGACGCGGTGCAGGGCTACCTCGAGGCGATCGCCGCCGGGGACGCGCAGGCCGCCCTCGCGTTCGCGAGCACCGCACCGACCGACACGACGTTCCTGACCAACGAGGTGCTCGCCGCCTCCAACAAGACGGCACCGATCAGAGCGATCAACGTGCCCGAGGTCGACGACGAGTACGCGTACCGGGTGGCCGCCTCCTTCACGATGGGCAAGCAGGCCATCAACACCGACTTCTCGGTCGAGAAGGACGGCGACGTCTGGAAGCTGCGCGACGTCGCGGCCGACCTCGATCTGCAGTCGCGGCGGTCCAAGACGCTGCCCATGCTGATCAACGGAGTGAACGTCGAGACCGACAAGGTCCTGCTGTTCCCCGGGTCGTACACGTTCACCACCGGCAACAAGTACGTGGACTACGGCAAGAGCAACACCTTGGTGCTGAAGAGCCCGACCGAGTACCCCGACGGACTGTCCGACATCCAGGCCACGCTGACCTCGGCCGGCGACAAGGCGTTCACGAACGCGGTCGAGGACAGCGTCAAGAAGTGCATGAAGTCCAAGGACCTCAAGAACCCGGGCTGCCCGAACAACGTGACCAAGGTCAGCGGTGCGACTCCGAAGGAGGGCACCTTCAAGTGGACCTACGACAAGGACGCCCTGGACAACATGAAGCCCCGACTGGACTACGACAACCCGGCGGTGGCCGAGGCGTCGGTCTACCTGGGTATGAAGGCCGAGGGCGAGTGCAAGGGCGGCAGCTGCCGGATCACGCCCTACACCTCTCCGAAGCCGGTGGTCAACATGACCCAGGACCCGCTGAAGGTCGTCTGGAAGCGCAGCTAGCTCGTCAGCTGAACCGCGGACGATCGCGGAGACCGAGGGCCGGGCGTGGGTAGCATCGCAGACGTGACGCAACCCACCCCGGCCCTCGACTTCTCCACCTTCGACACCGACGTGCGGGTCCAGGACGACCTGTTCCGGCACGTCAACGGTGCCTGGATCGAACGGACACCGATTCCCGACGACAAGCCGCTGACCGGCTCGTTCATGGTCCTGCGCGACGCCGCCGAGGAAGCGGTCCGCGACATCATCACCGGGATGGACCGATCGGCCGCGCCCGACGGCAGCGACGAAGCCAAGATCGCCGACCTGTACGCGAGCTTCCTGGACACGGACGCGATCGAGTCCGCCGGCGCTCAGCCGCTCAGCGGCATGTTCGCCCGGATCGACGCCGTCACCGAGGTGCCCGAGCTGATCGAGCTGATGGGCGCGCTCGCCCGGGTCGGGGTGCGCGGACTCGTCGGTGTCGACACCGAGTCCGATCCCGGCGATCCGAACCGCTACGTGATGTTCGTCGGCCAGAGCGGACTCGGACTGCCCGACGAGGCGTACTACCGCGAGGCGGAGTACACCGGGATCCGCGAGGCGTATCTCGCCCACATCGCCCGGATGCTGGGCCTGGCCGACGTCGAGGGTGTCGCCTACAGCGCCCAGCAGATCCTCGATCTCGAGACGGCGATCGCGGCCTGCCACTGGGACAAGGTCAAGACCCGCGACATGAAGCTGATGTACAACCTGATGTCGTTGGCCGAGTTCAGCGCCGGCAGCGCCGCCCTGCACTGGCGGACCTTCATGGCCGGGGCCGAGATCGACGAGCGACACATGGCCGAGGTGGTCGTGGAACAGCCGTCCTTCTTCACCGAGGTCGCCGCGCTGCTGACCGACGACCGGCTGCAGACCTGGAAGCTCTGGTTGAAGTGGCGGGTCGTCGGCTCGTACGCGCCCTATCTGTCCAGTGCCTTCGTCGACGAGAACTTCGCCTTCTACGGCACCACGCTGCAGGGCACGCCGCAGCTGCGGGAGCGGTGGAAGCGGGGCGTCGGTCTGGTCGAAGGCGCCCTGGGCGAGGCCGTCGGCAAGGTGTACGTGGAGCGGCACTTCTCCCCGGTGGCCAAGCAGCGGATGGACGAGCTGGTGGCCAACCTGATCAAGGCGTACCACTCCTCGATCACCGAGCTGGCCTGGATGACCGACGAGACCAAGGCCGAGGCGCTGACCAAGCTGGCCAAGTTCCGGCCGCACATCGGCTTCCCGACCAAGTGGCGGGACTACTCGGCCCTGGAGATCGCGGTCGACGACCTGATCGGCAACGTCCAGCGGGCGTCGTCGTTCGAGCTCGACCGGTCGTTGACCAAGATCGGGCAGCCGGTCGACCGCGAGGAGTGGTTGATGACCCCGCAGACGGTCAACGCCTACTACCACCCGCTGAAGAACGAGATCGTCTTCCCGGCCGCGATCCTGCAGCCGCCGTTCTTCAACGAGCACGCCGACGACGCGGTCAACTACGGCGGCATCGGCGCGGTCATCGGGCACGAGATCGGCCACGGCTTCGACGACCAGGGCTCGACCTGCGACGGCGACGGCGCCCTGCGGGACTGGTGGACCGAGGCCGACCGGGCCGCGTTCGACGAGCGGACCGGTGCGTTGATCGGCCAGTACGACGCCCTGTCGCCGATCGAGGCACCGGACTCGCACGTGAACGGCAAGCTGACCATCGGTGAGAACATCGGCGATCTCGGTGGTCTGTCCATCGCGCTGAAGGCGTACCGGATCGCCCGCGGCGACGCGACCCCCGAGCCGGTCGACGGCTACACCGACGAGCAGCGCCTCTTCTTGTCCTGGGGCGCCATCTGGCAGGCGAAGTCACGACCGGAGATGATCAAGCAGCGGCTGGCCACGGACCCGCACTCCCCCAACGAGTTCCGGTGCAACCAGATCGTGCGCAACGTGGACGACTTCTACGCCGCGTTCGGCGTCACCGAGGACGACGAGCTGTGGCTGGAGCCGGAGGAGCGCGTCGCCATCTGGTGATCGACGCTGCTGTCAGCCGGCCCAGCGCAGCCTGACCGGCTCCCAGCCGCGGCCTGACGGGCATTTTCCATCCACGGACGCAAATTGCCGCTCCCACCCGCGGCCTGACGGACAATTTCCATCCACGGACGCAAATTGCCGCTCCCACCCGCGGCCCTGACGGGCAATTTCCATCCACGGACGGGAATTGCGCCCAGGCCAACGCCCACGCCCGGGCCCGGGCCCGGACGGAGACCGACCGGACCGACGCAACGGGCCCGCTCCCAGATCGGAAGCGGGCCCGTGTGACGACCTCGGTGCGGTGTGAGTCAGCGGTGCAGGTCGAACCGGTCCAGCTCGGTCACCTTGCCCCAGGCCGCCACGAAGTCGCGAACGAACTTCTCGGTCGCGTCGTCGCTGGCGTACACCTCGGCCAGAGCCCGCAGCTCGGAGTTCGAGCCGAAGACGAGATCGGCCCGGCTGCCGATCCAGGTCGCCTCACCGGTGGCGTCGTCGGTGGCCTGGAAGGCGTACGAGCCCGGATCCAGCGGCTTCCAGGTGGTGCCGAGGTCCAGCAGGTTGACGAAGAAGTCGTTCGTCAGCACGCCGGGACGGTCGGTGAGCACCCCGACCGAGGTGCCGTCCCAGTTGGCCTCGAGCACCCGCAGACCGCCGACCAGCACCGTCATCTCCGGCGCGCTCAGGGTGAGCAGGTTGGCCTTGTCGACCAGCAGGAACTCGGCCGGCAGGGTCGCGTACTTGCCGGCGTAGCTGCGGAACCCGTCGGCCGTCGGCTCCAGGTAGCCGAACGACTCCACGTCGGTCTGCTCCTGGCTGGCGTCCACCCGCCCGGGGTGGAACGTCACCGCCGCGTCGACGCCGGCGGACCGAGCCGCCTGCTCGACCGCGGCGTTGCCCGCGAGCACGATCACGTCGGCCAGCGAGACGCGTTTGGCCCCGGCCTGCCCCTCGTTGAACCGGTTCTGGATGCCCTCCAGGGTCTCCAGCACCGTGGTCAGCTGCACCGGGTTGTTGACCTCCCAGTCCTTCTGCGGGGCCAGCCGGATGCGGGCGCCGTTGACGCCGCCCCGCTTGTCACTGCCCCGGAAGGAGGAAGCGGCGGCCCAGGTCGTCGACACCAGCTGGGCGGTGCTCAGCCCGGACGCCAGGATCTGCTCCTTCAGCGTTGCCGCGTCCGCCTCGTCGATCAGCTCGTGGTCGACCGCCGGCAGCGGGTCCTGCCAGAGCAGCTCCTCCGACGGCACCTCGGAACCGAGGTAGCGGACGAGCGGACCCATGTCGCGGTGGGTGAGCTTGAACCAGGCGCGAGCGAAGGCGTCGGCGAACTCGGCCGGGTTCTCGTAGAACCGGCGCGAGATCTTCTCGTACGCCGGGTCGACCCGCAGGGCCAGATCGGAGGTGAGCATCCGCGGCTCACGACGCGCGGACGGGTCGTGGGCCAGCGGCACCAGGTCGTCGCCGGCACCGTTCTTGGGCCGCCACTGGTTCGCGCCGGCCGGGCTGGTGAACAGCTCCCACTCGTAGGAGAACAGGATGTGGAAGAACTCGTTGTCCCAGCGGGTCGGGTGGTAGGTCCAGGTGACCTCCAGCCCGCTGGTGATCGTGTCGTCACCGGTGCCGCTGCCGAACCCGTTCTTCCAGCCCAGACCCTGGGCCTCCAACGGGGCCGCCTCGGGGTCGAGATCGAGGTTGCTGTCGGGTGCCGCGCCGTGGGTCTTGCCGAAGGTGTGGCCGCCGGCGATCAGCGCGACCGTCTCCTCGTCGTTCATGGCCATCCGGCCGAACGTCTCGCGGATGTCCTGGGCCGAGGCCAGCGGATCCGGGTTGCCGTTGGGGCCCTCCGGGTTGACGTAGATCAGACCCATCTGCACCGCGGCCAGCGGGCGGTCGAGCTCCCGGTTCCCGGTGTAGCGCTCGTCGCCGAGCCAGGTGGTCTCGGGACCCCAGTACACGTCGTCGTCCGGTTCCCAGACGTCGGCGCGACCGCCGGCGTACCCGAAGGTCTGGAAGCCCATCGACTCCAGCGCCACGTTGCCGGCCAGGATCAGCAGGTCGGCCCAGGAGAGGCTCTGGCCGTACTTCTTCTTCACCGGCCACAGCAGCCGCCGGGCCTTGTCCAGGTTGACGTTGTCGGGCCAGCTGTTCAGCGGAGCGAACCGCTGCTGGCCGGCGCCCGCGCCACCGCGCCCGTCGCCCACCCGGTACGTGCCGGCGGAGTGCCAGGCCATCCGGATCATCAGCGGACCGTAGTGCCCGAAGTCAGCCGGCCACCACGGCTGCGACGTGGTCAGCACCTGCTCGATCTCGGTCTTGACCGTGGGCAGGTCGAGGGTGGCGAAAGCGGTGGCGTAGTCGAAGTCTCCACCCAACGGATTGGCCACCGCCGGGTTCTTGGCGAGGACCTTGAGGTTCAGCCGGTTGGGCCACCAGTTCTCGTTCGCCGACCCGTTCGTCGGGTGCGGCTGCTGCCCCTCACCGTGGATGACCGGGCAGACGCCGGCCGCCTGGGTCTCCTCACCGGTCGTGGTGGTCGAATCGGTCTCGGTCTCGGAGACGACCGGGGTGTCGCTGTCTGTCATCGCTGTCCTGTCTGTGCGTGGATCGGCCGGGTGGAGTGGATCATCAGGTACGGGAAGGGTTCGAGCAGCGAGCGCACGTCCCCCAGAAGGTGACCTCGGCGACGCGGATCACGAAGCCGTGGTCGTCGGACGGCGTCAGGCAGGGGGCGGCCCCGACCACGCAGTCGACGTCCTCGACCGTGCCGCAGACGCTGCAGATCAGGTGATGGTGGTTGTCGCTGACCCGCAGCTCGAACAGTCCGGGGTGCCCCGCGGGCTCGATCCGTCGGACCAGCCCGGCGTCGGCGAAGTCGCTGAGCGCGTTGTAGACCGACTGCAGGCTCGTGCCCGGCACGGTCTCCAGGACCCGATCGAGGACCTCGTCCGCCTTCGCGTGCGGGCGCTCGCGGAGGGCATCGAACACGGCGCGCCGCGAGTCGGTCAGGCGCAACCCGACGGCACGGATCGCGTCGTCGGCGGCAGGTTCTGTGTGGCTGGCGGTCATCACGACGAACGCTAGCACTCTTTTGAATGACCCAAAAGAGACCGGCGGCCGGCACCCGAGCAGAGGTGCTGACAGAGTGGTGAGGCGGATGGCGCTCGGCGTCGTCGCTGCCTCGAGCGGGAGACCAGCATGGTGGTTGACACCCTTCCTCGACCGGACGCAGCCGGGTCCTCGGCCTCGACCACGGTCCGGGTCCTGCGCGCGCTCGGGGTGCTGGCGCTGGCGGCGGTGGGGGTGCTCGTCCTCGTCGCACTGGCCCCGTTCGCCGTCCATGAGCGGACGGCCTCGGGCTCGGTGGCAGACACCGCCGTCGACCTCACCGGGCAGGTGCAGGAGGCCACCATCGGGCTGCGAGGACTCGGGTTCTCGTGCTCCGATGCTGTCAGCACCGCTGAGACGGTGACCCGCTCGTGCACCCGGGTCCGCAACCTGAGCACCAGCCAGGTGCAGCTGGTCGCCACCACCGACACCGGGCTGATCCAGCTCGTCCAGAGCGACGTCGGGGAGAAGTGGCGGGATCGGGCGGAGGTGCACGGCGACATCCTCGGTGTCGTCAGCCGGGCGATCGGGCTGCCACCTCGAGAGCGAGAGCGGGTGGCAGCTGCGGCGGCCGCCACGACAGCCGAGTCGGTCCTCGATCTCGGGTGGGGCACTGCTGTCGTCGTCACCGGACTGGGGCAGCCCGGCCCCACCTCGACGTTTCGGGCGGCCGGACGGCCGGGGCCTGGTCTGCAACCGTCCGCGACGACCCTGGCGGTATCGGTCGATGCTCTGGCGACTGCCGCCCAGGCGCACGGCTACACCTGCACGACTCCGGAAGTGACGTCGATTCGCAGCTGCCAACGGACCGTCGACGGCTATGGCGACGACCTCTGGTTGCAGGGCACGGGCACCTTCACGACCTCGGTGAACCTGAGCATCAGCTCCGACTACCGCACGGCCACGCGGGAGCGCTGGGTCGCGGTGATGGACGAGACCCTCGCCTGGGTCGACACCGCGCAGACCCGCTCCGTCCGTACCTGGCTGGCCGCCAGCGCCGACGCGCCGGGAGCCGATGTGTACGTGGACGGCCTTCCGATCTCGTTCCGCACCCGCGTCGACGAGTACACCAAGGAGACCTTCGGCGGCATCCTCGCCGAGTGCGCGCCGACAGTCGACGACATCACCGCCTGCGGCCAGTGACTCTCCCGACGCGAGGAGTGAAGACGAGGCGTGAAGACGGAGTCGAGAATGCGCACCTGCACTCGTTGATCGGCCCAGAGGAGGATGGTCCCAGCGCGATGACCACCGGACGGCACCGCTCGACAGGGATGGAGCAACCATGGTCGTGCACCACGTAGTCGACCCGGCATCGGTCGGGATGAGCGCGGAGCGGCTCGAACGCATCGATGTGGCGATGCAGGCGTTCGTCGACCGAGGCGTCGTGCGCGGCATCAGCACGCTCGTGGCCCGCCGGGGACAGGTGGTGCACCGGGGCCTGTACGGCCATCGCGACGCGGAGACTGCAGCCGCGATGACCGATGACACGATCTTCCGGATCTACTCGATGACGAAACCGATCGTGTCGACCGGTTTGATGCTGCTCCATGGGGAGGGCCGGTTCCAGCTCGACCAGCCCGTCGCCACCTTCCTGCCGGCCTTCGCCGCACCGAGGGTGATGAACGCCGACGGGACCCTCGTCGACGCCACCGCCCCGATCACCGTCGCCGACCTGCTCGGTCACACCAGCGGCCTGACGTACGACTTCATGGTCGACAACCCCGCGGCCCAGCTCTACCGCGACCATCGAGTCATGCACGATGCGACCCGCACGCTGGAGGAGTGCGTCGACCTGATCGCTTCTCTGCCCCTCGCGTTTCAGCCCGGAGAGCGGTTCCACTACTCGGTCGGGATCGACGTCGCCGCTCGGCTCATCGAGGTGATCGCCGATCAGCCTCTCGGGGACTTCCTCGCCGAGCACCTGTTCGGCCCCCTCGGCATGATCGACACGGCGTTCGGAGTGCCAGACCAGCAGCTGGCCCGACTCGCCGCGATGTACGGCCTGCCTGATCTCGTGGGCGAGAACTACAGCGCCGACGACCTGGTCGCGGCAGACCTGGCAGGTTTCAACCAACGCATCGACGTCTCGGGCACCTACCCGACGTCGACGCCGGACCTGTTCGTTCGCGGCGGCGTCGGCCTGTTCTCGACGATCGACGACTACTTCCGCTTCGCTCAGATGCTCGCCAATGGCGGAGAGCTCGACGGCCACCGAGTCGTTGGCCGCAAGACGCTCGAGCTGATGCACGGCAACCGACTACCTCCGGCCATGCTGCCCTGGGAGATCATGGGTGATCCGACCCCCGGGTACGGGTTCGGTCTCGGCTCGCGGGTGCTGCTCGACGTCGCCGCCAGCCAGAGTGCCGGTTCGATCGGCGAGTTCGGGTGGTCCGGCGCGGCGACGACCTACTACTGGGTCGACCCCGTCGAAGACCTCGTCGGCGTGTTCATGACGCAGTACATGACCGGACCCGAGCAGCCGAACCGAGCGTTCCGGTCGGTGGCCTACCAAGCGATCGCGGACTAGTGGTTGCGGCCGGAGGTTCGTCACCGGACACCCCGACGAACCTCCGGTCGTGACCACTAGCGCGCTCGGGTGACCACCGAGTCACAGAGATCGGCCAGTGCCTCCCGGGCGGGACCGGCGGGCAGGTCGATCAGGAAGGAGCGGGCTCGGTCCGCCCGACGCTGGACCTCGGCCCGCGCCTGGTCGACGCACGGGTGTGCTCGGAGCAGGACCAGCGCCTCGGCCAGGTCGGCGTCGTCGCGGAGGTCGGAGTCCAGCAGCCGGAGCAGCTGGGCGTCCGCGGGTGAGGTCGGGTCCGCAGAGCGCCGGAACAGCAGGGTCGGCAGGGTCGGGATGCCTTCTCGCAGGTCGGTGCCCGGCGTCTTGCCCGTCTCGTCGGAGGTGACGTCGATGATGTCGTCGGAGAGCTGGAAGACGGTGCCGATCTCCTCGGCGTACGCCGCCAGGGCCCGCTGCACCGACAGCTCGGCGCCGGCCACCTTGGCCCCGAACAGGGCGGAGGTGGCGATCAGGGAGGCCGTCTTGTCGGCCACCACGGACAGGTAGTGCTCCAACGGGTCGGCGTCCTGCGGCCCGACCGTCTCGGCGATCTGGCCCTGGACCAGCCGGGCGAAGGTACGAGACTGGAGTCGTACGTAGTCCGGTCCGAGCTCGGCGACCTCCTCGGAGGCCCGGGCGAACAGGAAGTCGCCGACCAGGATGGCCACCGTGTTGCCCCAGCGGGCGTTGGCGCTGGCCGAGCCCCGCCGCAGGCGCGCCTCGTCCATCACGTCGTCGTGGTAGAGGCTGGCGACGTGGGTCAGCTCGACCACCATGGCGGCTCGGACCACATCGTCGACCGGGGCTCCACCGCTCGGTCCGTCGGCCGGACCGAACTGGGACGCGAGCACCACCAGGAGCGGACGGAACCGCTTCCCACCGGCCGCGATGACGTGCTGGGCCGCCTCCGTCACCATCGGTGAATCGGCCTCGGCGGCCCGGAGCAACGCGGACTCGATCAGCTCGAGTCGTTCGCGGACGGTCGCCTCCAACGCGACCTCCCGCGCCCTTTCTGCCAGCACAACACTCCTCGATCCTCGTCCGCCGCGCCGCTCACCGCGGCGGGCGAGTCACCCCACCGGCGAACGCGCCGAGCACGTCACCCCCGCCGCGGAACGCGGCCGGCAGGACCATTGTGACTCAGCGGACGAACTCCCCGGCTGCCTGAGCCAGTTCGAGCAGCGGCCCGGGGAACAGCCCGAGAGCCACAGTAGCCACCACAGCAACACCGACGGCCACCAACGTGGAGGTCCCGGGCTTGATCACAGCCACCGGACCGGGAGACGGCTCGGAGAAGAACATCAACACGATGACCCGGATGTAGAAGAACGCGGCGACCACGCTGATCACCACGGCGACCACCACCAGCCACTCCGCGCCACCGTTCCAGGCGGCCGCGAAGACGGCCCACTTGCCGATGAACCCGCTGGTCAGCGGGATGCCCGCGAAGCTCAGCATGAACACCGAGAACACCACGGCGGCGGCCGGTGAACGCTGGCCGAGACCGACCCAGCTCGACAGCAGGGTCGCCTCCCCGCTGGGGTCGCGGACCAGGGTGATCACGGCAAAGGCACCGAGGGTCGCGGCACCGTACGCCACCAGGTAGAACATCACCGAGGAGACGCTGGTCAGACCGCCGGCGGGGCTGCCAGACGAGGCCTGCGAAGCGCCGACGAACGCGGTCATCAAGAATCCGGCGTGGGCGATCGAGGAGTACGCGAGCATCCGCTTGACGTCGGTCTGGCTGATCGCCACCACCGAGCCGACAGCCATGGTGGCCACCGCGATGATCGCCATGATCGGCTGCCAGTCCCAGCGGTCCGCGCCGAGCGCCACGTAGAACACGCGCATCAAGGCACCGATGGCGGCGATCTTGGTGCAGGCCGCCATGAAGGCGGTCACCGCGGTCGGGGCACCCACGTACACGTCGGGGGTCCAGGAGTGGAACGGCACGGCGCCGAACTTGAACAGCAGCCCGACTCCGACCAGAGCCATCCCGGCGAGCAGCAGCAGGGAGTCCCCCGTGCCGGCCCGGAGGGCGGTGTCGATGGCCGAGAAGTCGAACGACCCGGCGTACCCGTAGAGCAGGGCCGCACCGTAGAGGTAGATCGCCGACGACATCGCGCCCAGCAGGAAGTACTTCAGCGACGCCTCCTGCGACAGCAGCCGACGCCGGCGAGCCAGCCCGCACAGCACGTAGAGCGGCAGCGACAAGATCTCCAGCGCGATGAACATGGTGATCAGGTCGGTCGAGGCCGGGAACAGCATCATGCCGGACAGGGCGAACAGCGCCAGCGGATAGACCTCGGTGTGCTCGACGCCGGCGCGGACCGCCTCCGCTTCCGCCGCCGTCCCGGGCACGGCCGCAGCCTGCGGGGCGAACACGCTGGTCCCGTTCTCCGCGGTCCGGTCGGCGATCAGCAGGAAGGAGATGGCCCCGAAGATCAACAGGATGACCCACATGAAGGAGGTCGGCCCGTCGATGCTGACCGACCCCTCGGCGGCCACCGTCGGGGGGTAAACGCTCCAGTTCCGCAAGGTCATGAACAACGCGGCCGCGATGGCCGCGTAGACGATGGTCAGCTGCGCGGCCCTTCGGCTGGCGCGGGGCACGAAGCCCTCGACCAGCACCCCGAGGCAGCCACCCGCGAAGATCAGGATGAAGGGCATCAAGAGCCCGTACTCGATGGTGGGAGCAGTGATCTCCATCAGGCTCACCTACCCCCTTCTGCCGTCACCCACGGTTGTGGATCGGACACTCCGACGTGCTGCATGGTCGCTTCCACCGAGGGTCCGATGATGTCGAGCATCGGCTTCGGGAAGACCCCGAGCAGCAAGATCAAGATCACCAACGGGGCCAGGGCAAGGCGCTCGCGACCGTTCAGGTCGTCGGTGATGGTCCGCTCCACGTCGGGGGTGACCGGACCGGTCATGGTGCGCTGGTACATCAACAAGATGTAGAGCGCGGCCAGCACGATGGCCAGGGTCGAGACCGCCGCGTACGCGGGGTGCCGGCTGAAGGTGCCGGCCAGCACCATGAACTCCGACACGAAGCTGGACAGTCCCGGCAGCGACAGCGTGGACAGCCCAGCGAAGAGGAGCAGGCCGGCGGCCACCGGGGCCACCTTCTGCACCCCGCCGAAGGCGTACACGTCGCGCGAGCCACGCCGCTTGATCAGGTAGCCGACGACCAGGAAGAGCCCGGCCGTGGAGAGGCCGTGGTTCAGCATGTAGAGCGTCGAGCCGACCATCGACTGGCTGGTGAACGCGAAGATGCCCAGCACGATGAAGCCGAAGTGGCTGATCGAGGTGTACGCGATCAGGCGCATCAGATCGCGGCTGCCGATGGCCAGGATCGCCCCGTACAGGATGGAGATCACCGCCAGCACCAGGATGACCGGAGTGGCCCACTGGCTGGCTTCGGGGAAGAGGCCGAGGCAGAACCGGATCATCCCGAAGGTGCCGATCTTGTCCATCACGCCGACCATCATGGTCGCGCCACCGGGGCTGGACTCCTCGGCGGCGTCGGGCAGCCAGGTGTGCAGCGGCACCAGCGGCGCCTTGATCGCGAAGGCGAACATGAAGCCGAGGAACAGCCAGCGGCCGGTGTCGGTGGCGATGTCGAGCTGGCTCAGGTCGGACAGCAGATAGCTCGCCGGGCCGGCCTGGACGGAGAGGACGTACAGCCCGATCACGCTGGCCAGCATCACGAAGCCGCCGAGCAGACCGAAGATCAGGAACTTCGCCGCCGCGTAGCTGCGACGGGCCCCGCCGAAGCCACCGATCAGGAAGTACATCGGGATCAGGATGACCTCGAAGAAGACGTAGAACAGGAACACGTCGGTGGCCAGGAACAGGAACAGCGCGGAGCTCTCGACGGCCAGCACGAGGGCGAAGAACACCCGGCTGTCGTACTTCGGCGGCGGCGCCGTCGTGTCCCCCGAGGCGACCCACGCAGGAGCCCCGTCGGCGTCGAAGTCGTTCCAGCTGGCGATGATCACCAGCGGCGTGACGATGGTGACCAGCAGCACCAGGGTGATGCCGATGCCGTCCAGACCGAGGGCGTAGTAGACGCCCAGGGGCTTGATCCAGGCGACCTGCTCGCTGAACTGCATGCCGGCACCGGGCCGGTAGGAGACCAGCAGCACCACCGAGATGACGAAGGCGATCAGCGAGACGGCCAACGCCAGGGTCTTGGCCGCCTGGCCCTTGACCACGATCAGCGCTGCGGCGCCGACCAGCGGCAGCAGGGCCAGCACACTCAACCAGGGAAAAGTCATGTCAGCTCCTTCCTAGCCGAGCCGTCCGAGGGCGATCACAGCACCGACCACCACGGCCCCGAGGACCATGGTCAGCGCGTACGACCGCACGAAACCGTTCTGCACCTTGCGGAGCTGGCCCGAGACCTGGGTGATCACCGATCCGGTCCCGTTCACCGCCCCGTCGATGCCGTCGTCCTCCAACCGCAGCAGGCCGTCACTGAGCTGCTGGCCGGGACGCATCAGCACCGCCTCGTTGAGTGCGTCGCCGTACAGGTCGTTGCGGCCGGCGAGGGTGAAGGGAGAACGGCTCTGCGGCGCGATCAGCGGGATGTCCTTGCGGGGACCGAAGAAGACGAAGCCGATGGCCACACCGACCGCCACCAGCAGCAACGTGGCGATGCCGACCGGGGTCACGTGCAGCAGGCTCGGCGCATGCTCCTCCCCGTGGGCGATACCGAACGCGGGATCCAACCAGCCGACGATCCAGTTGTTCAGCAACAGGCCGCTGGAGAAGGAGAAGAAGCCGAGGATGATCAGGGGCACCGTCATCACCGCCGGCGACTCGTGCGGGTGACGGATGATTTCTGAGTCGCCTCCGGCTGAGGCGGCCAACCAGCGCTTCTGGCCGAGGAAGGTCATCAGCATCAAGCGGGTCATGTAGAAGGCGGTCACGCCGGCGCCGAGCATGGCCAGCACCCCGACCAGCGTGCTGTGCTCCCATGCGGCCTCGATGATGTGGTCCTTGGAGTAGAAGCCGGAGAAGAACGGGAAGCCGATGATGGCCAGGTAGCCGGCGGCGAAGGTGATGAAGGTGACCGGCATCGCGCGGGACAGCGCGCCGTAGTGCCGCATGTTCACGTCGTCGTCCATGCCGTGCATCACCGAGCCGGCGCCGAGGAACATGTTCGCCTTGAAGAAGCCGTGGGTCAGCAGGTGGAAGATCGCGAAGGCGTACCCGGCCGGGCCGATCCCGGCGGCCAGCATCATGTAGCCGATCTGCGACATGGTCGAGCCGGCCAGCGTCTTCTTGATGTCGTCCTTGGCACAGCCGATCCAGGCTCCTGCCAGCAGCGTCACGGTGCCCACGATGACCACCGCGGTGGCCGCCGCCTCGGTCTGCTCGAAGATCGCGAAGGAGCGGGTCACCAGGTAGACACCCGCGGTCACCATGGTGGCGGCGTGGATCAGCGCCGACACCGGGGTCGGGCCCTCCATGGCGTCCAGCAACCAGGACTGCAGTGGCACCTGGGCGGACTTGCCGCAGGCCCCGAGGAGCAGCAGCAGACCCATCACCGTGGCCATCCCACCCGGCATCGCGGCGGCGCCGGCGTTCACGTCGACGAAGGCCGAGGAGCCGAAGGCGGCCAGCATCAGCATGATCGCCACCGACATGCCGAGGTCACCGACCCGGTTGACCACGAAGGCCTTCTTGCCGGCCACGGCCGCTGACGGCTTGTGCTGCCAGAAGCTGATCAGCAGGTACGAGGCCAGGCCCACGCCCTCCCAGCCGACGAAGAGCACCAGGTAGTTGTCGGCGAGGACCAGCAGCAGCATCGCGGCGATGAACAGGTTCAGGAACCCGAAGAAGCGTCGACGCCGCTCGTCGTGGGCCATGTAGCCGATCGAGTAGACGTGGATCAGGCTGCCCACGCCGGTGATCAGCAGCACGAACACGATCGACAGCTGGTCGACCAGCAGACCGACGCTGATGTCCCAGCGACCGGAGGTGATCCAGGTGTAGACCGGCACGCCCACCGCTCGGTCGGGCACCTCGCGACCGAGCAGCTGGACGAACAGCGCCACCCCGATCACGAACGACACGATCGGAGCCAGGGTGCCGAGCAGATGACCCCAGGCGTCGCCGGCCTTGCCGACCAGCAGCAGGATCGCCGCGCTCACCGCCGGGATGGCGATCAGCAACCAGGCGTACGAGAAGAGCCCCTCGGCCGCGACCGGGGTGACCACTTCGAGCAGATTCACCGCTGTCCCCTCAGAACTTCAACAGGTTGGCGTCGTCGACCGAGGCCGACCGGCGGGTGCGGAAGATGGAGACGATGATGGCGAGTCCCACCACGACCTCCGCCGCGGCCACCACCATGACGAAGAATGCCGCCACCTGTCCGTCCAACGCGCCGTGCACGCGTGCGAAGGTGACCAGCGACAGGTTGGCCGCGTTCAGCATCAGCTCGACGCACATGAACGCGACGATGGCGTTCTTCCGCGTCATGAAGCCGATCAGCCCGATCGTGAACAGGATCGCGGACAGTCCGATGTAGTAGTCGGGATTCACTGGTCGCTCCCTCCCCCGGCCCGCGATTGCCCGACGTTGCGGGAGGCGTCGCTCACCGAGTCGTCCTCACCGTCGGGGCCGGCGATCTCCCGCAGGGTGTGCTCGATCGGGGCGGACAGCTCGCGGGCGTCGGCCACGGTTCCCCGGGCGCGCAGGGTCGCCGACACCGACAGCTCCGAGGCCGTGCCGTCCGGCAGCAGAGCCGGGGTGTCGACCGCGTTGTGCCGGGCGAACACACCGGGACTGGGCAGTGGCCCGGGGTGCAGGCCGGTCTCGGCGTACTTCTGCATCCGCTCGGCGACCAGCTCGGGCTGCTTCTTCTTCGGCGTCAGCCGCTCGCGGTGAGCGAGGACCATCGCCCCGAGGGCGGCCGTGATGAGCAGGGCGGCGGTCGCCTCGAAGACGAACACGTACCGGGTGAAGACCAGGGCCGCGATGCCCTGGACGTTGCCACCGTGCTGGCTGTTGGCCGTGTCCAGACCCAGCGGGGAGCCGACGACCGCGTTGCCGACGGCGAACACCAGCAGCAGACCGAAGCCGACGCCGGCGATCACGGCCCAGACCCGCTGGCCACGGATCGTCTCGACCAGCGAGTCGGCCGCATCGACTCCGACCAGCATCAGCACGAACAGGAACAGCATCAAGATCGCGCCGGTGTAGACGATGATCTGCACCACGAACAGGAACGGGGCGTCCTGGGCGGCGTACTGCACCGCCAAGGAGATCATCACCGCGGCCAGGCAGAGGGCGGAGTGCACCGGCTTGCGCGACAGGACCATCCCGAGGGCACCGAGGATCATCACCGGCGCCAGCAGCCAGAAGGCCACCTCGGCTCCCGTCACCAGGGGAACCATCACCACACTCATCGGCCGGCCTTCTCCCGCTCGGTGCCTTCTTTGCCAGACTTCTCGGCCTTGGCCCGCGCCTTGCGCCCCGGGATGCCCTGGTTCGGCACCGGCGGGGTCCAGCCGCTGATGTCCCCGGCCCGGTCGTCCGGCTTGCCGGTGGCGGGCAGGCCGAGGAAGTACGCCTGCTCGTCGTCGCCGAGCCGACGCTCGTGCGGTGGCAGCTCCATCCCCGGCAGCAGCGGTCCGAGCAGATCGTCCTTCTCGTAGATCAGCTTCGCCCGGCTGTCGTCGGCGAGCTCGAACTCGTTGGTCATGGTCAGTGCGCGGGTCGGGCAGGCCTCGATGCACAGCCCGCACAGGATGCAGCGCAGGTAGTTGATCTGGTAGACGCGGCCGTACCGCTCCCCGGGCGAGAACCGCTCACCGTCGGTGTTCTGCGCCCCCTCGACGTAGATGGCGTCGGCCGGGCAGGCCCAGGCACACAGCTCACAACCGACGCACTTCTCCAGCCCGTCGGGCCAGCGGTTCAGCTGGTGGCGCCCGTGGAACCGCGGGGCGGTCACCTTCGGTCCGTTCGGGTACTCCTCGGTGAACGTCTTCCGGAACATCGTCTTGAAGGTCACACCGAACCCGGCGATCGGGTCGAAGACACCCATCAGGACTGCTCCTCTCGGGTTGTCTCGGGGTTCGTCTGTTCGGCATTCGTCGGCTCAGGGGGCATCGCGTGGGCGCGTCGAGGCGGTGCGGAGTCCTGCGCCACCTGCGGTTCCTCGCCGACCAGGAGGCCGGCGAGCTCGGGCAGCTGCTGGCTACCTTGCGGAGGCACCGGATAGCCGCCGGCGAAGGCGTCGAAGTGGTCGTACGGCTCCAGCTCGGGAGGTTCGGTGTCCTCGTTGCCGCCGACGAAGGTCAACACGATCAGTCCCACCAGGATGATGCCGGCGATGACCCAGAAGGTCGGAGTGGAGAACCAGCCCTCCCGGTTGCCGAGCCGGAACGCGGCCACGGCCATCAGCCAGACCAGCGAGATCGGGATCAGCCACTTCCAGCCGAAGCTCATGAACTGGTCGTAGCGCAGGCGCGGCAGGGTCCCCCGCAGCCAGACGAACAGGAACAGGAAGAACAGGACCTTGAGCACGAACCACAACAGGCCCCACCAGCCCTGATCCAGTCCGGGCACCAGGTTGAACGGGAACGGAGCGTGCCAGCCGCCGAGGAACAGCGTGGTGGCCAGGGCCGACACGGTGATCATGTTCATGTACTCGGCCATGAAGAACATGGCGAAGCGCATCGAGGAGTACTCGGTGTGGAAGCCGCCGACCAGCTCGCCCTCGGCCTCCGGGAGGTCGAACGGGGCGCGGTTGGTCTCCCCGACCATCGAGATCAGGTAGATCGCGAACGACGGGATCAGCATCACGCAGTACCAGAGCGGGAACGTCTGGCCGAACAGGGTGAAGTTGGGCTGCGCCTGAGCGGCGACGATCTCCGACGTCGACAGCGAGCCGGCGTAGAGGAACACCCCGACCAGGGCCAGACCCATGGCGATCTCGTACGAGATCACCTGCGCGCTCGAGCGCAGAGCACCCAGCAGGGAGTAGGTGGAGCCACCGGACCAGCCGGCCAGCACGATCCCGTACACGCCGACCGAGGCGAGCGCCACGATGAAGAGCACGGAGACCGGCAGATCGGTGACCTGCAGCGGAGTGCTGATGTCGGTGAACGGGATCTGCACCACGCCGGCGATCGGGATGACGGCGATGGCGGTGACAGCCGGGATGGCCATCACGAACGGCGCGATCATGAAGACGACCTTCTCGGCGTTCTTCGGAGTGAAGTCCTCCTTGAACATCAGCTTCATGCCGTCGGCCAGCGACTGCAGCAGGCCGAAGGGGCCGTTCATCGTCGGGCCCTTGCGGTGCTGCATCAGTCCGACGACGCGGCGCTCGAACCAGATGGTGAAGAGCGTCATCACCAGGAGGAAGACCAGGGCGAAGACGGCCTTGATCAGCACCAGCCACCACGGGTCGTTCAGGAACACGTCCACGTCACACTCCCTGGATCCGTACGGGATCGCCCGAGGCCGCCGCGAGATGCGTGGCCACGTCGTGACCGCGCGGTCGGGCGGGCAGCCAGACGACGCCCGGCACCATCTCCTCGGCCAGCTGGACCGGCAGGGTGATCGAACCGTGGTCGTTGCTGACGGTGACGTGCCCGTCGACCCCCGCGGCCGCGGCCGTCTGAGGACTGAGCACCGCAACCGGCGGGCGGGCGGTGTCGAGCAGGTACGGCGCATCGGCCACGGCGGAGCTGTGGTCGAGGTGCATCCGCCAGCTCGCCAGCACGACCTCGCCGCCACCGGGCAGGGCCGGAGCGCCGGCACCGATGGACGGGGCGGCGGCCCGCGGGCCGGACCAGGCGCCGAGCTCCTCCAGCTCGGCCCGCGCCTGGGCGGCGGTGCGCAGCTGCAGGGGAGTGCCGAGACCGTCGGCCAGCGCCGCCAGCACCCGGAGATCGCTCATCGAGCTCGGCTTCGCGAACACGGCGTCGAAGCCGCGGTGGCGACCCTCCCAGTTCACGAAGGTGCCCGGTCGCTCCTCGATCAGGGAGATCGGCAGCACCACGTCGGCCCGCTCGGTGACCGCGGAGGCGCGAGCCTCGATGCTGATCACGAAACCGACCTTCTCGAGACCCTCCAGCGCGGCTCCGGGATCGAGCAGGTCGCTCGGATCGACTCCGGCCACGATCAGCGCGCCCAGCTCGTCGTCACCGGCACCCAGCAGCATCTCGTCGGTGTCCCGACCCGGTTCGGTCGGCAGCGCGGTGGGAGTCCCCCAGGCGACCGCGGTGTCCACCCGTGCCGCCGGGTCGTCGGCCGGACGGCCGCCGGGCAGCAGGTGGGGCAGGCAGCCGGCCTCGACGGCGCCCCGGTCACCGGCGCGACGAGGCACCCAGGCGATCCTGGCGCCGGTGCGCTCGGCCAGCTGCTGGACGGCGGTCAGGGTGCCGGAGGCCAGGGCGGCGCGTTCCCCGACCAGGATGACGGAACCCGGACCCGGCTGGAGATCTGTCGGCAGCTCGGCCAGCGCACTCGCCTCGGCTCCCGGGGCGGTGGCGATCAGGGTGGCGTCGAGCTTGTGGTTGCCGTTGCTCAGGTAGGGAGCGATCGTGGCGACCGGCAGGCCCTGCTTGCGGACCGCCTTGCGCAACCGCAGGAAGATCGCACCGGCCTCTTCCTCCGGCTCGAAGGCGACCAGCAGCACCCGGTCGGCCTGCTCGAGGTCGGCGTAGGTGACGCCGAGCCCGGTGCCCGCCACGGCGTGGGCCAGGAACTCGGCCTCCTCGTGGCTGTGCGGGCGGGAGCGGAAGTCGATGTTGTTGGTGCCGAGCACGGCGCGGGCGAACTTCGAGTACGCGTACGCGTCCTCCAGGGTGAGTCGACCACCGGTGATCACACCCACCCGGCTCCCCGGGCTCGCGGCCACGACCGCCTCCGGAGCGTCAGGATCGGTCGGTGGGTTCATCGCCGCCTGGAGGCCGCGGACGGCGACGTCGATGGCCTCCGGCCAGGACGCGGGCCGCAGCACCGAGGTGCCGTCCTCGTCGAGGTCGCGGACCAGGGGGCGGGTCAGGCGGTCGGCCCCCCGTCCGTAGCTGAACGCGAACCGGTCCTTGTCGGTGATCCACTCCTCGTTGACCTCGGGGTCGTCGCCGGCCAGCCGGCGCATCACCTGACCGCGCCGGTAGTCGACCCGGATGGCGGACCCGCAGGCGTCGTGCTCGGCGATGCTCGGCACCGAGACCAGGTCGAAGGGTCGGGAACGGAACCGGTACGCCGACGACGTCAGCGCGCCGACCGGACAGATCTGGATGGTGTTGCCGGAGAAGTAGGAGTGCAGCGGCTCCTTCTCGTAGATGCCGACCTGCTGCAGCGCGCCGCGCTCGATCAGCGCGATGAAGGGATCGCCGGCGACCTGCTCCGAGAAGCGGGTGCAGCGGGCGCACAGCACGCAGCGCTCGCGGTCGAGCAGCACGTTGGCCGAGATGTTGATCGGCTTCGGGTAGGTCCGCTTGACGTCGTGGAACCGGGACTCGGCCTGACCGTGGGACATCGCCTGGTTCTGCAGCGGGCACTCGCCGCCCTTGTCGCAGATCGGGCAGTCCAGCGGGTGGTTGACCAGCAGGAACTCCATGTTCCCGTGCTGTGCCTTGTCGGCCACCGGCGAGGTGACCTGGGTCTTGACCACCATGCCGGCGGCGGCTTCGAGGGTGCAGGAGGCCTGCGGCTTGGGGATCGGACGGCCGTTGCCGGCGTCCGGGATCTCCACCAGACACTGTCGGCACGCGCCCACCGGCTCCAGCAGCGGGTGGTCGCAGAAGCGCGGGATCTCGGTGCCGATCAGCTCGGCGGCCCGGATCACCAGGGTGCCCTTGGGCACGCTGACCTCGACGTCGTCGATCGTCAGGGTGATCAGGTCCTCGCGCTTCTCGAGGTCCTGCCCGGGGGTGGAGGTCACGGTCATGAGCGGAGCCTCTCGGGAGTGCAGGAGCGAGACGTCGCGGCGCTCAGGACCGCGGAGCGCGGAGCGCGCCCATCCAGCAGAGCGGTCATCGAGACGTCCTCCCTGCGCCGGTGCGTGCGTTTTCCGACCACGGACGGCTATCGCCGGCCACGAGGCCACCCGCACGTGCGTTCTCCGACCACGGCCGGTTTTCGCTCGCTCGCCGACCAGCAGCGCGTACGCCTTCCGCCCGTGGTCGGAAAACGCACACCGCGGCCGCCACCGACCCGTACGACTCGGTCATACCGACGCTCCCTCACGGACGAAGATCGTGCTGCGCTCGTACGGGAACAGCTCCCAGGCCGGGGTGTGCATGGCCTGCTCGAACTCGTCCCGGAAGTACTGGATGGCCGAGCTGATCGGCGAGGTCGCCCCGTCGCCGAGAGCACAGAAGGAGCGGCCGAGGATGTTCTCGCACAGGTCGAGCAGCTTCTCGATGTCGCCCTCCTCGCCCTGGCCGGCTTCCATCCGCTTCAGGATCTGCACCAGCCACCAGGTGCCCTCACGACACGGGGTGCACTTCCCGCAGGACTCGTGCTTGTAGAACTCGGTCCAGCGCAGCACGGTGCGGACCACCGAAGTGGTCTCGTCGAAGCACTGCAGCGCCTTGGTGCCGAGCATCGACTTCACACTGGCCACACCCTCGTAGTCCAGCGGGATGTCCAGGTGCTCGTCGGTCAGCATCGGCGTGGAGGACCCACCCGGGGTCCAGAACTTCAGCCGGTGGCCTTCCCGGATCCCGCCGGACAGGTCCAGCAGCTGGCGCAGGGTGACCCCCAGCGGCGCCTCGAACTGTCCCGGTCGCCTCACGTGCCCGGACAACGAGTAGATCGTCATGCCCTTGGACTTCTCGGTGCCCATCGAGGCGAACCACTGCGCCCCGTTGGCCAGGATGCACGGCACCGAGGAGATCGACTCGACGTTGTTGATCACCGTCGGGCTGGCGTAGAGACCGGCGACGGCGGGGAAGGGCGGCCGCAGCCGCGGCTGGCCGCGCCGACCCTCGAGCGAGTCGAGCAGGGCGGTCTCCTCGCCGCAGATGTACGCCCCGGCGCCCGCGTGCACGACGATCTCCAGGTCGTAGCCGGTGCCCAGGATGTTCTTGCCCGCATAACCCGCCGAGTACGCCTCCCGGACCGCCTGCTGCAGCCGGCGGACCACGTGCAGCACCTCGCCCCGGACGTAGATGAACGCGTACGCGGCGCGGATGGCGTACGACGCGATGATCACACCCTCGACCAGGGTGTGCGGCGAGGCCATCATCAGCGGGATGTCCTTGCAGGTGCCCGGCTCCGACTCGTCGGCGTTGACCACCAGGTACTTCGGCTTGGGGTTGTCCTGAGGGATGAAGCCCCACTTCATGCCGGTCGGGAAGCCGGCGCCACCACGGCCGCGGAGACCGGAGTCCTTGACCTCGGTCACCACCTCGGCCGGTGTCATCTCGAGCGCTTTGCGCAGGCCCTGGTAACCGCCGCGGCGCTCGTAGTTGTGCAGCTTCCAGGCCCGCTCATCGCCCCAGTTGGCGGTGAGCACCGGGGTCAACAGGTCAACCATGGTTCTCCTCCCCCTCGCGCCCCGGCTGCTCGGACCCGGTCTGGTCGCGTCCCGGCACCGGCGGGGCGGTCCAGCCCTTCTCGGCCGCGATCCTCAACCCCAGCAGAGACTCGGCCCCGGACGTCGGACCTTCGTCGGCCCGGTTGTCGGAGAACCCGGCCAGCACCCGCTCGGACTCGCGCCAGGTGCACACCCGTGCCCCGCGGGTGGCCGTCACCGTCTCGCCGGCCCGCAGCTGGTCCACGACCTCGCACGCCTTCTGCGGGGTGGTGTTGTCGAAGAACTCCCAGTTGACCATCATCACCGGCGCGAAGTCGCAGGCCGCGTTGCACTCCAGGTGCTCCAGGGTGATCTTGCCGTCGTCGGTGGTCTCGTCGTTGCCGATCCCGAGATGATCTTGCAGCCGGGCGTAGACCTCGTCGCCGCCCATGATCGCGCAGAGCGCCGTGGTGCACACCCCGACGTGGTACTCCCCCACCGGACGGCGCTTGTACATCGTGTAGAACGTGGCCACGCCGCTGACCTCGGCGGTGCTGATGCCCAGGATCTCCGCGCACACCTCGATCCCGCGCGGCGTCACCCGACCCTCGACGCTCTGCACGAGGTGCAGCATCGGCAGCAGCGCGGACCGCGCCTGCGGGTACCGGGCCGCGATCAGGTAGAGCTCCTCGATCGTCTTCTCGTCGATGGCGGTGCCGCCCACGGAGTGGTCGATGCTGGGCTCGTCGAAGTGCGTGGTGAAGTGCCCGTGCCGCGGCGCCTCACCGCTGGTCAGCTGCCCGACCAGCTCCTCGCTGCCGACGTCCCCACCGGCATGCCCGTTGGACCGCCCCGGCTCACTCGGCGGATTCGGCTCGGTCAGGCTCATCGGTCGACTCCTCCCATCACCGGGTCGAGACTCGCCACCGCCACGACGACGTCGGAGACCATGGCGCCCTCGCACAGCGCCGGCATCGCCTGCAGGTTGACGAAGCTCGGATCCCGGAAGTGCACGCGGAACGGACGGGTGCCACCGTCGGAGACGACGTGGGCGCCGAGCTCGCCGCGGGGGCTCTCGATCGGCACGTACGCCTGACCCGGCGGGACTCGGAAGCCCTCGGTGACGAGCTTGAAGTGGTGGATCAACGCCTCCATCGACTCACCCATGATGTGCTTCAGGTGCTCGTTGGAGTTGCCCATCCCGTCGCTGCCGATGGACAGCTGCGCCGGCCAGGCGATCTTGCCGTCGGCGACCATGATCGGATCGCCCTCCATCTTCTCCAGCCGCGCGATGCACTGCTCGACGATCTTGACGCTCTCCCACATCTCGTTGAGCCGGATCCGGAACCGTCCGTACGCGTCGCTGGTGTCCCAGGTCTGGACCTCGAAGTCGTAGGTCTCGTAGCCGCAGTAGGGCTGCTTCTTGCGCAGGTCCCAGTCGTAGCCGGTGGAGCGCAGGGTCGGTCCGCTGATGCCCAGGGCCAGGCAGCCGGCCAGATCCAGGTGACCGACCCCGGACAGCCGACCGATGAAGATCGGGTTGGCGTTGCAGAAGTCGGCGTACTCCGGCAGGTGCTTCTTCAACCAGGACACGAGATCCCGCAGGTGGGGCAGGGCGTTGGGCGGCAGGTCCTGGGCCACGCCGCCGGGCCGGATGTAGGCGTGGTTCATCCGCAGCCCGGTGATCAGCTCGAGGGCGTCCAGCACCTTCTCCCGCTCCCGGAAGCCGATGGTCATCACCGTCAGGGCCCCGATCTCCATGCCCCCGGTGGCGATGCAGACCAGGTGGGAGGAGATCCGGTTGAGCTCCATCATCAGCACCCGGATGACGTTCGCCTTCTCGGGGATCTGGTCCTCGATGTCCAGCAGCCGCTCGACCCCGAGGCAGTAGGTGGCCTCGTTGTGCAGCGGAGCCAGGTAGTCCATCCGGGTGCAGAACGTCACACCCTGGGTCCAGGTGCGGAACTCCATGTTCTTCTCGATGCCGGTGTGCAGGTAGCCGATGCCGCAACGCGCCTCGGTGACCGACTCACCCTCCATCTCCAGGATCAGCCGGAGCACGCCGTGGGTCGACGGGTGCTGCGGGCCCATGTTGACCACGATCCGCTCGTCACCCCGCTCGGCCTGCTCGGCGACGAGGGCGTCCCAGTCCTGCCCGGTGACGGTGTAGACCTGCCCCTCGGCGTCTTCGGTGAAGGCGCCGTACGGGTCGGTGGTCGTATCAGTGCCACTCATGAGTAGTTCCTCCGCTCGTCGGGTGGCGGGATGGTGGCGCCCTTGTACTCGACCGGGATGCCGCCCAGGGGGTAGTCCTTGCGCTGGGGGTGACCGGGCCAGTCGTCCGGCATCAAGATCCGGGTCAGGGCCGGGTGGCCGTCGAAGATGATCCCGAAGAAGTCCCAGGTCTCGCGCTCGTGCCAGTCGGCGGTCGGGTAGGTCGGCACCACCGACGGGATGTGCGGATCGTCGTCGGGGCAGGAGACCTCGAGCCGGATCCGACGGTTGTGGGTCATCGACTGCAGGTGGTAGACCGCGTGCAGCTCGGCACCCTTGTCGGCCGGGTAGTGCACCCCGGAGACGCTGCTGCAGAACTCGAACCGCAGGTGGGCGTCGTCGCGCAGCTGCCGGGCCAGGGTCGCCAGGTGCGCCCGAGCGACGTGGAAGGTGATCTCGCCGCGATGGACGACGACCTTCTCGATCACGTCGGAGTAGCTCCCCACGACCTCACCGATGCGGTCATTGACCTGGTCCCACCACCCTCCGTACGGGGGCAGCGACGCGGCCGGGAACTCGATCGTCCGGGTCAGACCGCCGTAGCCGGAGGTGTCGCCGGTGCCGTGCACACCGAACATGCCCTGCCGGGTCTCGATCACCTCGGCGCTGGAGCCGGTTCGCTCCACCGCACCCTCGGCGGTCCCCTCCGCGGCCTCGGACTCGTCGCTGGCGACCTCGGCCGGAGCACCGGTGGCCGACTCCGACTTCGTGCCCGCGTCGGGAGCGGACTCGCCGTCCGGCACAGCACCCGTGATCGGCGCCTTGGCGTCCGACTCGGTGTGCGGCCCGGTCGGCTCGGTCGGCTTGTCACTCACCGCAGCAGGCCCTTCAGCTCGTGGGCGGCCGGCGCCTCCAGCTGGCGCGCCTCGGCGGCCTCGTCGGCGGCGATCGCGTTCAGGCCGACCGGCGTGTGCGCGACCTTGTCGCGCAGCTTGAACATCGCGTCGATCAGCATGTCGGGTCGCGGTGGGCAGCCGGGCAGGTACATGTCCACCGGCACCACGTGGTCGACGCCCTGGACGATCGCGTAGTTGTTGAACATGCCGCCGGTGCTGGCGCAGACCCCCATCGCGAGAACCCACTTGGGGTTGGGCATCTGGTCGTAGATCTGCCGCAGGACGGGCGCCATCTTCTGGCTGACCCGACCGGCCACGATCATCAGATCGGCCTGGCGCGGGGAGGCCCGGAAGACCTCCTGGCCCCAACGGCCGGAGTCGTAGCGCGGCGCACCGTAGGTCATCATCTCGATCGCGCAGCAGGCGAGCCCGAAGGTCGCCGGCCAGAACGAGGCGCTCCGCATGTAGCCGAACAGACCCTCCATCGTCGTCAACAGCACGCCGGTGGGGAGCTTTTCCTCAACACCCATGGTGATCTCCTTCCCGGGGGTAGGTCTGGAGCTCGAACATCGTGATCAACACACCTCGCCGGTGGGGCTGGTGTTCGCTGCGGTCACGCTCATCAGTCCCACTCGAGTCCGCCGCGACGCAGCACGTAAAGGTAGGCCAAGAAGACGGTGATCACGAACAGCACCATCTCCACCAGCGCGAACGTCCCCATCTGGTCGAACGAGACCGCCCAGGGATAGAGGAAGACGATCTCGATGTCGAAGATGATGAAGAGCATGGCGGTGATGTAGTACTTCACCGGGAAGCGCCCGCCGCCCAGGGGCTGCGGGGTCGGCTGGATGCCGCACTCGTACGAGTCGTACTTGGCCCGGTTGTAGCGGCCCGGACCCACCAGCATGGAGGTGACGATGGTCAGCCCGACGAACGCCGACGCGAGCGCCAGCATGATCACGATGCCCAGGTAGGGGTTCACCACACCACTCCTCGCCCGCTCAGGCGGCTGTTGCTGTCTCTCATGCTGCTGTCTCTCATGCTGCGGGGGCGATCCGGCAGAGCGCGTTGATGATCTTGTCCATGGCGTCCCCGTCCCGGCTGTCGTGCAGGTTGGCCAGCAGCTTCAGGGTGAATCGCATCAAGGTCTTCCGGGGCAGACCGTACTTCGTGCAGATCGACATCACCCGGGGGTTGCCGATCAGCTTCACGAACACGTTGCCCAGGGTGTAGTAGCCACCGAGATCAGCCTTGAGCTGGGCCGGGTAGCCCTGCAGCGCCCGCTCCGCGGTGCTGGTGCCGACGCCACGGTAGTGCGCCTCGGCGATGGCGTCGGCGGCCAGCTCGGCCGACTCCATCGCGTACGCGATGCCCTCGCCGTTGAACGGGTTGACCATGCCGCCGGCGTCACCGACCAGCAGCAGACCCTTGGTGTAGTGCGGCGTGCGGTTGAAGCCCATCGGCAGGGCCGCGCCCATCACCTTGGTGGTCATGTTCTCGTCGCGGAAACCCCATTCCTCCGGGGTGTTGTCCAGCCACCGCTTGAGCAGGTCCTTGTAGTCGGTCTTGCCGAAGGCCGAGGACGTGTTGAGCACACCGAGCCCGACGTTGCAGGTGCCGTCGCCCATGCCGAAGATCCAGCCGTAGCCGGGCAGCAGATCGCTCTGCCCGGGCGTACCGCCCCAGAGCTCCAGCCAGGACTCGAGGTGGTCGTCGAGGTGGCGGGGGCTCTCGTAGTAGGTGCGCACCGCCACGCCCATCGGCCGGTCGTCGCGCTTGGCCAGACCCATGGCCAGGCTGAGCCGGGTCGAGTTCCCGTCGGCGGCCACCACCAGCGGCGCGCGGAACTCCTGGCCGTCCTTGGTGGTGACACCGACGATCCGACCGGTCCGGTCGTCGACGATCGGCGCGCTCACGGTGCAGAGCTCGTACAGCTTGGCGCCGGCGGCCACCGCGTTGCGGGCCAGCAGGTCGTCGAAGTCGGAGCGGGGGCGGACCAGCCCGTACGACGGGAAGTCCGCGAGCTCGGGCCAGGGCAGCTCGAACGGCGTGGTCGACCCGCCGTAGATCCGCAGGCCCTTGTTGTGGAGCCAGCCGGCCCGCTCGCTGGTGTCGATGCCGAGCCGGATCAGCTGCCGGGTGGCGCGCGGGGTGAGTCCGTCACCGCACACCTTCTCCCGCGGGAACTGCGCCTTCTCCAGCAAGGCCACGTCCAGCCCGCGACGCGCCAGATGCGTCGCGGTGGCCGAACCGGCGGGTCCGGCGCCCACGACGAGGACGTCGGCCTCGACAGACATCGTCCCTCCCGGACGTCAGCGGTGAACAGAGTGGGGGTGAGCGCTCGTGAAAACGTTCACGAACTCTGCGAACCTACCCTACGACTCGGCGGCCGCGAGCGTCATTCGGGGGCCGGACCGCGTCGCAGGGTTTTCCCTTGCCAGACAAGAAATCTGCGTCGAATTACGTGCGGCGGAGGTTGCGAAAATGCCTCAGCTGCTCCGCGGTGTCGATGTCGCGGGACTCGTCGTCGGAGAGGACGAGCCGGCCCGGCGACAGGGCGGTCACCAGTCGCCGAACCGACTGGTCGTGCCCCCGATCCGGACCGGCGAGCTCGATCAGACGGCGAGCGGCGGCGGGCCGCAGCGCGAGCTGCAGCACCTGGTCGCGGCCAGACGCGTCGACGCCGACCACCGCATCCCGATCCTGTCGGCCGAGCTCTGCCAGCAGGGCCGCCGCCGCCCGTCCGCCGGCCGGCGCGTCGCCGGGCAGCGTCGCGATCGCCTCGGCCCCGGTCGCGAGCGCCCAGAGCAGTCCGGTGATCAGCGCGGCAGCCGGTCCGCCGTCGATCGGGTCCTCCCGGAGGAAGGTCGCCGGGCGGCTCAGGGGCCGGTTCGGGCCGACGACGGACAGCACCGCCCCGGGGGGCAGATCGACGACGGCATGATCGAGCAGCGTCCGACCAGCGATCTCCGCGGCCAGCTTGTCGCCCCCGAAACGTCGCGACCGACCTCCGGCCAGCACGACCGCCGCCAGACCCTCGCTCGGAGGTGTCATTCGCGTCAGCCGAGGGCGTCGCGCATCGGCACGAGCTTGGCGTTGGACTCGGTCAGCTCGGCCTGGGGGTCGGAACCCGCCACCACGCCACAGCCGGCGAACAGGCGGATCTGCCGGGGGTCGGTCTCGTCGACGATGCCGCAGCGCAACGCGATCCCCCACTCCCCGTCGCCCTGGGCGTCGATCCAGCCGACCGGTCCGGCGTACCGCTCGCGGTCCAGGTGCTCCAGCTCGGCGAGCGTCTCCCGGGCCTTCTCGGTCGGCGTCCCGCAGACCGCCGCGCTGGGATGCAGGGCCGCGGCGAGTCCCAGCGAGGTGCGTTCGGGTCCGGCCACGGCGGTCACGTCGGTGGCCAGATGGAGGACGTTCGGCAGCTCCAGCACGTACGGAGCATCCGGGACGTTCATCCCGGAGCAGTAGGGCGCCAGCGCGTCCGCCACCGAGGCCACCGCGTACTCGTGCTCCTCCAGGTCCTTGCTGGACCGGGCCAGGGCCGCCGCCGACGCCAGATCGCGGGTGTTGTCCCCGCTGCGCTGGATGGTCCCGGCCAGCACCCGCGAGGTGACCAGGCCGTTCTCCCGGCGCAGCAGCATCTCGGGGGTGGCGCCGACCAGTCCGTCGACCAGGTAGGTCCAGCAGCGCTCGTACCGCTCGGCCAGCCGGGCCACGATCCACCGCGGGTCGATCGGCTCACTCGCCCGGGCCAGCAGGTCCCGAGCCAGCACCACCTTCTCCAGGTCTCCGGCGGTGATCCGGCGGACTGCCTCGGCCACCGCCGCCTCCCACTGCGGCCCGGTGAGGCCGCCGTCGGCGTACGAGATGGTGCGTGGCGCCACCGGTGTGGTGACCGGCGGCAGCGCGTCGTCGTGCACGAACGAGGTGCCGATCTGGGTCAGCCAGGCCCGACCGTTGCGGCGACCGAGCACGGTGCTCGGCACCACCATGGTGGACCGGGCGGCGGTGGTGGCCGGATCGAACACGAAGCTGCCGAAGGCCATGAACCCCGCGCCCGGGGTGTGGTCGAGGTCGCTCACCGACACCACCTGGGCGATCAGACCGGTCCACCACTCCTCGGCCTCGGCCACCGACCCGGGCTTGCTGCGGACCACCTCGCCCCAGCCGATCATGCCCTCACCGCGCCGCACCCAGGCGTACGCGTCCCGGCTCGGCAGCAGGGAGGCGAGCGGACCGGGGTCCTCGATCTCGACCGTACGGGCGTAGAGCCGGGGCGGGTACGGGCCGGTGCTGCTCACCCTGGCAGCGTATCTCCGCACCCGTCACGACCCATCCGCACGACCGCTCGCTCCGAATGTGGGGCATGGGGATGCCACGGAAGTCGACGCAAGCACTCGCCGGGGTGCTGTCCGCGTCGGCGGCCCTCGGGGTCGGCCACGCGGTGGCCGCGGCGATGTCGCGACCAGCGGCGTCGCCGCTGATCGCCGTCGGTTCCGTGGCAGTGGATGCGGCACCGACGCCGGTGAAGGAGATCGCGGTCCGGCTGCTGGGAAACTGGGACAAACCGGTTCTCATCAGCGGGATCGGGATCGTGCTGCTGGTCGCGGCCGCTGGGATCGGCCTGCTGGCCTGGCGGCGTCCACGCACGGCGTTGGTGGCCATCGGTGCTCTGGGCCTCGTCGGATCGGGGGCGGCGCTCCTCCGCGCCGGTCTCTCCTCCGGCGGGGCCTGGAGCGCTGTACCTGCGATCGTCGCCGGTGGGGTCGGTGTGGCTGCGCTGGCCCTGATCACCCGGGCCTCACAAGCTCCTACCGCAGCACCGCAGAGCCGTACGGACTCACCCACCATCACCGACGGATCGCGACGCCGGTTCCTCGTCACGCTGGCCGGTGTGGGTGTCCTCGCCGCCGTGGGTGCCGGGGTCGGTGAGGCCATCAACCGCACCCGACTCGCAGCCCGCGAGCTGATCCGGCTGCCGCGACCGAAGTCCGCGGCGCCGCCGATTTCCGACGGTGTCCAGGTGGCCGGCGTGCAGACCTTCACCACTCCCAACGACGCCTTCTACCGCGTGGACATCTCCCTGGTCACGCCGCGAGTCGACGTCGGCACCTGGAAGCTGACCATCGACGGCGGCGTCGACCGGCCGTTGGAGCTCACCTACGACCAGCTGCTCGAGCTGCCGATGATCGAGCGGGACATCACCGTGGCCTGCGTCTCCAACGAGGTCGGCGGACAGTACGTCAGCTCGGCCCGCTGGCTCGGGGTGCCGTTCAGCGAGATCCTCGACCGGGTCGGGGTCAAGCCCGGCGTGGACCAGGTGTTCAGCTACTCCTCCGACAGCGGCTACACGTGCTCGACCCCGTACGCCGCCGTCAGCGACGGCCGCGACGCCATGATCGCCGTCGGGATGAACGGGCAACCGTTGCCCGACGCCCACGGGTTCCCGGCCCGGATGGTCGTCCCCGGTCTGTTCGGGTTCGTCTCGGCCACCAAGTGGCTGGAGCGGATCGAGTTCACCACCTACGCGGAGCGGACGGCGTACTGGACCGAGCGGGACTGGGCGACCGACGCCCCCGTGCTGACCCAGAGCAAGATCGAGGTGCCGAAGTCACTGGGCACCCTGGGCGCCGGCAAGATGATCGGCGGCACCGCCTGGGCGCAGCACCGCGGCATCGACAAGGTCGAGATCCGGATCGACGACGGGGACTGGCAGGCCGTGACGCTGGCCGACACCGCCGGCATCGACACCTGGCGCCAGTGGTCCTACCGGTACGAGGGTCCGGCCGGCCGGCACACCGCCCAGGTCCGCGCCACGGACGGCGCCGGCACGGTCCAGCCGGAGGAGCGCACCAAGGTGTTCCCCAGCGGCGCCCGCGGCTGGCACCAGATCCAGTTCAGCGTGGACTGAGCGGGCTGGTTAGCGCTTCTTCTGCTGCTGTGTCGCCGAGGCGGCCGCCCGCTGCTTCTTGGCTTGGTCCAGCTGGCGCTGCTGCTCGGCCTGCCGGGCCCGCATCGACTCCGCATCCATCGAGTTGAGCAGGATCAGGGCGGCGATGCCGCAGATGGCCAGCGACCACAGTGGCGAGAACCCGAGCAGCATCGGCGCGGTGGCGATCAGGCAGACGTCGAAGCCGCGGAACACGTTGGACATCAGTCCGGGCGGGAACGCGCCCGACGGGGTCGAGATCATCGGTGCACTGAAGTCGGGCCCCTTGGCCTGCACCCAGCGGATCGCGGCCAGCAGCCCGGCGGCACCGGTGGCGATCGCCATCAGGAGAGCTTCATCCCAGGCGCGGGTGGTGGCGCCGTCACCGAAGCCCAGGTACGCCGGCGCGGTGAGGACGGCCCAGGCGGCAACCAGGATGGCCGGCACGGTGATGGCGGAGATCTTCAGCTGAGCCAGCGAGAAGGGCAGACAGCGGGACAGCCCGCCGGTCCTGGTCAGCACCCGCAAGCCGCCGAGCAGCGGCACGCTGGCCCCGAACAGCGCCAGCGCCGCCACGACCGGCGTCAGGGTGCTCATCCCCAGGGCGTCGCAGGCGTACGGGACGACGAGGGTGACGGCCAGCATGAACAAGGGTTGCGGGAACCGGAGCAACCGCTGCCACTCCCGCCAGACCAGCGCCTGCCGACCCACCCCGCGCCCTCGCTTGGGACGCACCGAGCCGACCGCGACCGCCCGTCGCTCGACCACGATGTCACGCGCGAGCCCGAAGTCGAGGGCGAAGAAGGCGCCGGAGATGCCCCTGACCAGGGCACCGCCACTGACCAACCGGGTACGCCGGATCCGACCCAGCCGCAGGATCGCGAGCACCAGGCTGACCGCGAGCAGCACGCCCGTCACCGCGATCACCGCGTACCCGATCTCCGCGTCGACGTCCTCGCTGATGCCGAGACTGAACCAACCGGCCGCGATGCCGACCACCGACACCAGCGACGCCACACCCAGGACGGCGAACAGGTAGGTGGCGACGGCCGTCATCCGGTGTCGCTCGGCGCCCTGCTGGGCGGCGGCGCAGGAGACGGCCGACATCGCGGCCAGCGCGGTCGCCGTCGACCAGACGATGATGCCGACGACCGTCCCACCGGTCAGCGCCGTGATCGCGCCCCCGATCAGGGCCCCGACGACCAGCGCCGCCACCAGCGCCGCGGCCAGCCGCGGGCCGAGCAGACGCGCCCGGCGGACGGGGGTGTCGAGCAGCCAGAAGCCCTCGGCGGCCGAGGCCAGCACCGGGCCGAACAACCGGGAGACGGCCAGCGCCAGGGCCACGGCCAGGGCCAGGGCGGCCCAGGGCAGGACGGTGCGGGCGGACAGGCACGACTCGGAGCTGCACTCGGAGACCACCCGCTGGGCGCGGATGACCACGTTGACCATGGCACCGCCGATCATCAGCGCCGCGATCACGGCGATGTAGGCGTCCGAGAACGCCTCCCACAGGTTGCGGGTCGCCCGCCCCTTGCGCCAGTCCCGGATCAGGCCCTTCAGCTCCGCGGCCGACGGCACCGCGAGATGGGTGGGCTCCTCGGGACCCTCGAAGCCGGCGTCGTGGTGCGCGGGGTACTCGCGGAACTCGTCGCCGGTCGCGTCGGCGGTGCTCATCGCGCCTCGCCGAGCCGGACCACCCGGGTGGCGACCGATTCGACCAGCGACGGCTCGTGGCTGGCGAACACGATCGCCAGTCCGCTCTTGCGCTCGGCCTGCAGCCGCTGGGACAGCCACGCCACACCCTCGACGTCGAGCCGCTGCTCGGGCTCGTCCATGATCAACAGCTTGCGCGGCCGGACGAAGGCGGTGGCCAGGGCGAGTCGACGGCGCTGACCCGAGGACAGGGTGCCCGGCAGCTGGCCGGCCTGCGGGACCAGCTGCACCTCGTCGAGCACCTCGTCGACCATCGCGTCCGGGTCGTCCTGTCCGTGCGCGCGGGCCAGCAGGTCGAGGTGCTCCACCACACTCAGGTCGGGGAAGAAGTCGAGGTCGTCGATGACGGTGGCGACGTTGCGGCGGATCTCCGGCGAGGTCTCCGACATCGGCGTACCGAGCACGTCGATGGTGCCGTCGTCTGGACGGTCGGCACCGACCAGGCAGCGCAGCAGGGTGGACTTGCCGGCGCCGTTGCGCCCGGTCAGGGCGATGGCCTCACCCGCCCGCACTTCGAGATTGAACCCGTCGAAGATGGTGTTGGGGCCGAAGGCGCGCTTCAGTCCCGACACCTTGAGCACGGTGGTGCGTTTTGCCATGAGGGCGATTCTGCCCCCTCGAGCCGGTGGATCCCGCCCACGACCACCGGCACCGGGGTGACGCGTCGCGTCCGAACGGCACCGTCCAGGGTGCCACCGAGGGCTACTCGAGCGCGGACTGACAGGTGAAACCGGCTTCCGCGACCAGCCCGGCATCGCTCGTGGCGATCTTGGTCGTGTCCCCGTCCCGCATCGCTTCGAGGGTCGTCGTCTTGGCCTTGTCGTACATCTCGTCGACCATGCACAGCGCGAACTTCTTGGCCTTGTCGGCCGACAGCCCCTGGGTCTGCTGGTAGAACGTCGTCAGCCCGGCCACGATCTCCTGCTTCGACGGCTTCTCCCCGTCGACGCCGGGCTGGTCGCTCGGGGTGCTGGGTGCCGCCGTGGGGCTGGTCGCCGGGCTGCTCTCCGACGACGGCGGGGCCGCCACCGACTCCTGGGCCGACGGCGTGCTGCTGGTCTGCGCTCCCCCGCAGCTCGTGAGGGCGAGGGTGGCGGCCGCGATTCCGGCGGCGACGGTGCAGGCGAGACGGCGGTGCATCTGAGGTGACTCCTGGGTGTCGCTGACTGCTCACGAGCTGAGAGCCTCGACTGTAGTGCGGGCCGGGGTCGACCCACCGGTGCCCGACCGGTGCCCGAATCGAGTTGGATCCCCACGCCGAAAGAAAGTTCGGCTATCGGCCATCCGGCAGCCCCCAGGCTCCGAATCCTTCTGTGAGACGACCCCACCGGGGACGTTCAATCACCGGAGGACACGTCATGATCACCATGAGAACCCGCAAGAACGCGACCCGCCTCGCTGCGCTGACCGCCGCGATCCTGCTGCCGCTCAGCGCCGCCGCGTGTGGCATGGACAGCAACGCGGCCGCCCCGGCCGGCGGAACCTCGTCCGCCCCGATGAGCAGCCCGTCCATGTCGGCACCGGCCAGCCCGTCGGCCTCGGAGTCGATGGGCTCGATGACCGAGCCGTTCGGCACCGCCTGCTCCTCCATCCCGAAGACCGGCAAGGGTTCCTTCGACGGCATGTCCCAGGACCCGGTCGCCACCGCGGCCAGCAACAACCCCGCGCTGTCCACCCTGGTCACCGCCGTCAAGGCCGCCGGCCTGGTCGACACGCTGAACACCACCGACGACATCACCGTGTTCGCGCCGACCAACGACGCGTTCGCCGCGATGGACCCGGCCACCCTGAAGAAGGCTCTGGGCGACCCCAAGGGTCTGCTGACCGACGTGCTGACCGCCCACGTGGTCGCCGGTCGCCTCTCGCCCGACCAGCTGGCCGGCGAGCACCAGACGCTCAACAAGAGCCAGCCCGTCACCGTCACCGGCTCCGGTGAGAGCTTCGAGGTGAACGGCCAGGCCATGGTCGTCTGCGGCAACGTGCAGACCGCCAACGCGACCGTGTACATCATCGACAAGGTCCTGCTGCCGAAGTCCTGATTCTCACCACGCCCGGCCAGCAGCCAACCGCAAACCGGGCCAACCCTGAGAGGATCAGTCTGTGACCAGGTCAGTCGGGCCGGAAGGGCTCGGGGAACCCGCCGATGCGGACGTCGGGGGACGTCAGCGACAGGCGGCCCGACTGGCCGACCTCCTCGACCGCTCCGCGCGGGGTCAGGAGGAGGCTTTCGCCGAGCTCTACGACGCCACCGCCAGCCGGATCTACGGCGTCGTGCTGAAGGTGCTGAGGTCTCCGGACCTCGCGGCGGAGGTCACCCAGGAGGTGTACGTGGAGATCTGGCGGCTGGCCAGTCGTTTCTCCACCGAGCGGGGCAGCGTGATGTCGTGGATGGTCACCATCGCGCACCGCCGCGCCGTCGACCGGGTGCGTTCGACCGTGAGCGAGACCCGGCGGGACACCGACTGGGCCCGACTGGACGCGGAGACACCGCACGACAAGGTCTGGGACACGCTCGAGCACCGGCTCGACACCGAGCGCGTACGCAAGGGGATGGATTCGCTGACCGCGGTGCAGCGGGAAGCGGTCAGCCTGGCCTACTTCGGTGGCTACACCCACCGTGAGGTGGCCGGACTGTTGAAGCTGCCTCTCGGCACCGTGAAGACACGGATCCGAGACGGATTGATCGGACTACGAGACACACTCGGAGTGGAAGCATGACCGCGGCGTCCAGGCGAGAGGGGGTGCAAGATGTCTGACTCACAGGGCTACGACCCGTACGTGCACGATCCTCACGGGGCCGTGGGCGCGTACGTCGCCGACGCTTTGGACGACGACGAGCGCACCGTCTTCGAGCAGCATCTGGAAGGCTGCGAGAGCTGCCGCCGGGAGGTGGCCGAGTTCACCGAGACGGCAGCCGAGCTGACCTGGCTGTCCGAGGCCACGCCCCCACCGAGTCTTCGGACGTCGGTGCTGTGGCAGATCGCGACCGTACGGCCGCTGCCGCCCGAGCAGCCCGTGGAGACGCCGGGATCACCGGTGTCGCCCGGTTGGTGGGCGTCCGCCGAGACGTCGACCCCGGGGAGCTCCGTCGGCCGACCGGAGACGGCGGGACTGCCGCCGCTGGACCCCGAGGCGACCATCGACCGCCGGCAGGTGGACGAGCTGGCGGTGCGGCGCCAACGGCGTACCCGCCGGATCCTGACCGGACTCGTGGCCGCGGCCCTCGTCCTGGTCGTCGGACTCGGTGGCTGGGTGTCCGTGCTCCGCGGCAACCAGCAGAACCAGCAGGTCGCCACCCAGCAGGTCAACGAGCTGCTGACCGCCCCGGACGCCAAGGTCTACGCCACCACCATGAACGGTGCGCCCGTCTCGTTCGTCGTCTCCAAAGAGCGCGACCAGGCCCTCTTCCTGGGTGACAACGTCGCGCCCCCCGTGGACGGGAAGGTCTACCAGCTCTGGATGATCGGTTCCCAGATCACCCCGAACGCCCTGATCGATCAGGGCGGCGACGTGACCCAGTGGATGGAGGACGGACCCCTCGAGGACGCCCAGCAGCTGGCGGTCACTCTCGAGCCGGCCGGTGGATCATCGCAGCCCACGACCGATCCGATCGCCGGAGTCAAGCTCTGAGTCGTGGCAGGCTGGCGCTCGTGAACCAGGAGACCGCTGCCGGGGCCCGTGCCAGTCTGGCCAAGGGCCGGACCGAGGTGGCGGCGATGTTCGACCGGGTGGCCGAGCGCTACGACCTGGCCAACGACGTCTTGTCGCTCGGCCAGGACCGGGCCTGGCGCAAGCTCGTGCTGGAGGCGGTCGACCCGCAGGTCGGCGACCGGGTGCTGGACCTCGCGGCCGGGACCGGCACCTCGAGTGAGCCGTTCGCGGCGGCCGGGGCGTTCGTGGTGCCGACCGACATCTCACTCGGCATGCTGACGGTCGGCAAGCGCCGGAGCCCCTGGTTGGCCTTCGTGGCCGGTGACGGGCTCCAGCTGCCGTACGCCGACGACAGCTTCGACGCGGTGACCATCTCCTTCGGGCTGCGGAACGTCTCCGACACCTCGGCCGCCCTGACCGAGCTGCGCCGGGTCACCAAACCCGGCGGCCGGCTGGTCGTGTGCGAGTTCTCCACCCCGACCTGGACCCCGTTCCGGGTGCTCTACCGGAACTACCTGGTGGCCGCGATCCCGCAGATCGCCCGGATCGTCTCCTCCAACCCGGTCGCGTACGAGTACCTGGCCGAGTCGATCCTGAGCTGGCCGGACCAGGCTGGACTGGCCACCCTGATGCAGCACAGCGGCTGGCAGGACGTGGCCTGGCGGAACCTGTCCACGGGCATCGTGGCGCTGCACCGCGGCACCGCGTAGACGGGCTTCAGGCTTCGGTGGGTCCGCTCGCGGCGTACCACCCAGCTCAGTGGGTCTCGACGAACGACCGGACGGCGGTGGCGAAAGCCGCGGGTGCTGTGTGCGAGGCGAAGTGCGACGCACCCTCCACGGTGACCCGCCGCGGTGGGACAGGCAGTGCGGTGGCCAGGTCATCCATCGTGGCCGGCATCGGATCCCAGGTGTCCGAACCCTGCAGGAGCAGCGTCGGCACCTCGATGCCGGACCAACGGGCAACATCCGGGTCGTCGGCGACCATGGCCTCGAGATCGGCCGTGTGCGCCTCCGCCGCCGCGATCAGGTCCGGATCCAGCACGGCGGACAGGTCCCCGACGTCATCGGCATAGGTCTTCGGGTCGGCACCGATGCCACTGGGCGTGTAACCGCGCCGCGCGTACGTCCAGAGCTCGAAGTCGTTCTGCAGGAACGGCGCGACCGGCGCCCAGGAGTCGAGCCCGCCGCCCGACCCGTGCACGAGCACGATCGGCGCACCGGCGCCGCTGCGAGCAACCGCGATCTGGACACCAGCGGTTCCCGACACGTGCAGCCTGGTCACTCGTCGATGATGCCGCGGCCGTGGGACCGGGTGATCGTCGGCCTCCGCGTCGGATCGGCCCGACCCCGCCCTCAAGCGGCGCGACGCGCCGAGATCTCGCCCAGTCGGGGTGACTTCTCCGCACCGCACGGCCCCACACCAGCTCAGACCGCGACAGTGAGCGATCCGATCTCGTTGTCCAGCACCCGCCGCAGCCGCCGGTCGATGACGGCCTCGACCACCTCGATCCCCAGCGGGGGCTCGGCCAGCACCTGGGCCAGGTCCTCCCCCGTCTCCACCCGGCGGTAGGCGGCACCGGTGGAGGTGGCCAGCCGTTCCAGGTCCACGTCGTGCGGTGTACCGAAGATCCGCTCGTACGCGCCCGACTGGATCGGGTGCCCGTGCTCGAGGGTCGCGAAGATCGCGCCGCCGTTGTCGTTGGCCACCACGATCCGCAGATCGGGTCGCTGCTCGTGCCGACCCACGATCAACCCGGTGGTGTCATGCAGGAACGTCTCGTCGCCGACCAGCGCGTGGGTCGGCCGCTCGACCACCAGCCCGATCCCGATCGCGGTGGAGATCGTCCCGTCGATGCCGGCCAGGCCACGGTTGGCGTACACGGTTGGGGGTGCGGAGCTGACCGGGGCCAGGTCGAGATCCCGTACCGGTGAGGACGAGCCGATGACGAGGGTGTCTGCGCCGCCCAGTGCCGACCAGAGCCGGCCGGCGACCACCGGGCCGCTGAGGTAGGCGAGCCCGTCCAGCACTTCCGCCAGCCGCGCCGACATCGCCCCGTCGGCCTCGGTCCAGCGGGCTCGCCAGCCGTCGCCGGCGGGGTCCAGAGCCACCGCATCGGTCACCAGGCGGGCGTTGGTGCCGGGATCGATCCACTCGGCGGTGGACGCGACCACGACCAGCTCGACGTCTTCTCGGCCGAGCAGCCGCATCACCGGCCGAGCCAGCGTCGGGTGGCCGAACATGACCACCCGCTCGATCTCGTCTCCCAGACCCGTCCGCAGCAGCAACCGGCCGGTGGCCAGCGCGTTCGGCCCCCCGCGGGCGTTGCTGACCGGCTCCGCCAGCAGCGGCAGATCGGCCTGCTCGGCGAACGCACGGGCAGCCGCGCCCGCCGACGGTGACAGCGCCCCGGCCACCACCAGGGTCTGCGGCCCGACCGTCAGGTCGACCGGATCGGGTCGGGTCACGCGGGCGGTCACCAGCAGCTCGGGCTGGATGGGGGCCGCCTCCACACCGGGCACCAGCGGCTCGCTGAAGGACAGGTTGACGTGCACCGGGCCCGGGGTACCGCTCCGGGCACCGGTCGCCGCGGTCAGCACCCGCCCCAGCTCGAACCGCCAGGAGCGTGGGGTCGAGGGGGTGTCGTCGATCTGGGTCTCGGCGCGCACGTGCCGGGCGAACAAGCCGGCCTGGTCGGTGGTCTGGTTTCCGCCGGCGTACCGCGCGGCGCGCGGTCGGTCGGCGGTCATCGCCACCAGCGGGATGTGGCTGTGGAACGCCTCCAGGACGGCCGGGTGCAGGTTCGCGGCGGCCGTCCCGGACGTGGTCACCAC
Organism: uncultured Actinomycetota bacterium; assembly: GCA_963696135.1. Lineage (GTDB taxonomy): Bacteria > Actinomycetota > Actinomycetes > Propionibacteriales > Propionibacteriaceae > Microlunatus. Next base: position 241,812 of record CAVOJH010000014.1, on the reverse strand, counting down.
CGCGACCGGTCGTTCCGAGGCCTTGGCCAGGCCGAGGGCGAGGAACCCGGCGGTCCGCTCGTCGATGCGCACGTGGAGCCGGAGCAGCCCGATCTTGTCGGCCTCCAGCAGCTCGTACGCCAGCGGTGCGCTCCGCGATCCCGGCGACAGCACGACCTCCTGCACCCCGGCCCCGAGCAGCTCGGTGACCACCAGCTGAGCGCAGCGAGAGGAGTCACCCACGGTCGTCCCTCCCTTGCGCCCGGCGCTCCGCGGCCCGGTGCCGCGTCGCGTCCAACCGAGCCTGCCAGAACGCGGTCGTGTCCGCGTCGGCAGCGTGGTTGCTCAGTCGATCGAGGGACGGTACTGCGGCACGCACCGGCAGGCGCCCGTCGACGGCGACCAGTGGATCGTCGGCCAGGTCGTTGGTCAGCAGTCGTACGGTGTTCAGCCCGCACGCGTACGGCAGGTCGGGCAGGGCCGCCGCGAAGGCCACCCCGGCAGCGATCCCCACCGAGGTCTCCAGGGCGCTCGACACGACCACCGGCAGGCCGATCTCGGCGGCGATCGCCAGGCAGGCCCGGACGCCGCCGAGTGGCTGGACCTTGAGAACGGCGATGTCGGCCGCGCCCCGGCGGGCGACCAGGTAGGGGTCGCTGGCGCGCCGGATCGACTCGTCGGCCGCGACCGGTACATCCACGCCGGACCGGGCCAGGGCGACCCGGAGAGAGCCGAGCTCGTCGACCGTCCGGCACGGCTGCTCGGCGTACTCCAGTCCGTGGCCGGCGAGCCGCCGGAGAGCGTCGGTCGCCTGCTCCACGTCCCAGGCACCGTTGGCATCGACCCGGATACGGCCGTGTGGACCGAGCGCGTCCCGCACGGCCGCGACCCGGTCGAGGTCGTCGCCCAGTGCCTGACCGGGTTCGGCGACCTTGACCTTGACGGTTCGGCACCCGGCGTCGCGCACCAGCACGGCGGCCTGCTCGGGCCCGACCGCGGGGACTGTCGCGTTGACCTCGATCTCGTGCCGGACGGGCGACGGCCACCCCTGCTCGGCGGCCTCGTCAGCGGCCCGGAGCCACGGCACGATCTCGTCGCCGTCGTAGTCGAGGAAGGGACTCCACTCCGCCCAACCGGCCGACCCCGGCCAGACCATGCCGTACCGGGTGGTGATGCCGCGGAACCGGGTGCGCAGCGGAAGCGCGTACGTGTGCAGCACGGGTGCGAGCGTACGGGCCGCCGACGGCTCAGTCGCGCTCGAGCACGGCGTGGAGCCGGGCCGCCTGCCGGGTCAGGTGGTCCCGCTCGGCGAGGTTCTGGGCCTGACGGGCGGCCTCGACGTAGAGCTGGCTGGCCGTGGTCAGGTTCCCACCCAGCTCCTGCAGGTGGGCGGTGACCGCGGTGTAGCGGGGAATCGTGGGGTCCACCTCGGCGAGGGCGGCCAGACCCGCCGGAGCGCCGTCCGCCTCACCGACCGCGACCGCCCGGTTGAGCCGCACGACGGGGGAGTCGGTCAGCGCCAGCAGCTCGTCGTACCAGCCGACGATCTGCACCCAGTCGGTCTCCTCGGCGGTCCTGGCGTCGGCGTGCAGGGCCGCGATCGCGGCCTGCGCCTGGTACTGACCGAGCCGGTCGCGTTCCAGGGCGCCCTGGAGGAGGTCGACGCCTTCGGCGATGAGCTCGGTGCGCCAGCGGGTCCGGTCCTGCTCCGCCAGGGGGATCAGGCGCCCGTGCGCGTCGGTGCGGGCGTCCCGACGGGCGTGATGCAGCAGCATCAGGGCGAGCAGCCCGGTGACCTCCGGCTCGTCCCGACCGCCGGCCCTCACCAGGAGCGCGAGCTGTCGGGTGAGCCGGATCGCTTCCGCAACCAGGTCGACGTCGCCGGTGTACCCCTCGTTGAACACCAGGTAGAGCGTGGTCAAGACGGTGCCGAGATCACCGGGTTGGTCGAAGCGGACGTCGGCCACGGTCCGCTTGGCCCGGCTGATCCGCTGAGCCATCGTCGCCTCGGGCACCAGGTAGGCCGCTGCGATCTGTCGAGTGGTCAGACCGCCCACCGCCCGGAGCGTCAGGGCGACCGCTGAGGCCGGCGTCAGGGCCGGGTGCGCGCACCGCAGGTACAGCTCCAGGGTGTCGTCGGAGGTCTCGGCCGGACCGGGAGCCGGCTCGTCCTGCACCGCGTCCTCCCGGACACGGCGGGCCGCATCGGACCGCGCCAGATCGAGGAACTTGCGCCAGGCGACCGTGACCAACCAGCCCTTCGGATCGCGCGGCCGCTCAGCCGGCCAGGTCTGCACGGCGGACAGCAACGCCTCCTGCACGGCGTCCTCGGCCGTCGCGAAGTCGGCTCCGCGACGGACGAGGACACCCAGCACGGTCGGGATGAGATCCCGCAGCAGGACCTCGTCGTCCGGTTGGCTCACTCGCTGACCGTGGGCGGCTCGGTCAGGAAGGGCCGGACCTCGAGCCACTCGTAGATCGGCTCGCCGTTCTTGCCCGGTGCGGCGGACAGCTCGCCGGCCAGCTCGATGGCCCGCTCGTAGGAGTCGACGTCGATCGCCATCCAGCCGGCGATCAGGTCCTTGGTCTCCGCGAACGGACCGTCGGTGACCGGCGGACGACCGGCCCCGTCGTAGCGGACGAACGTGCCCTCCGGCGACAGCGCCTGGCCGTCGACGAACTCGCCGGCCTTCTCCAGCTTGGTGGCGAAGTCGCTCATGTACGCCATGTGGGCGTCGATCTCCTCCGGCGACCACTCCTGCATCGGGACGCCGACCAGGTCCTCGGGACCGGCGTTGCGACGGTAGTGCTTCAGCAACAGGAACTTGGCCATGACGATCTCCTTCGTGTGGTGCGGCCCATTGTGGGTCGCGCTCAACCCTGGGACGGAGCCGGCCGGGCGTTCTCGACATGGATCCGGGATCTTTTCGCCGGCACGAGTGGGAAGGTCGAGAGTTCCCAAAGTCCGAACGGCGAAAGAAGTGGTTCCGAGAGGTAGCCAGAACCAGCGGTCGGGGTGGACCATGAGGACTTCGGCACAAGGAGGCGTCATGGCGTTCAAGGGACCGATGTCGGTGCGGAAGGCCATCGCGATCGGGTGCGCCACGATCACGCTGGCCGTGGCCGGCGGTCTGGCGATAGGTCACTCGGCCGAAGCCGGCGACGCCCAGTTCCGGGCCGAGCTGCGTGACGCCCGTGGCCGATCGGTGGGCACGGTGAAGTTCCGCATCACCCGGCACGACATGCGGGTCGATGCCCGCCTCTGGCCGAACAGATACGTGGCGGCCGGCCAGTTCCACGGCTTCCACGTCCACAGCAACAACGACCCCACGAACGGCGTGGGCTGTGTGGCCGACCCCTCCGCAGCGGCGTCGACCTGGTTCGTCTCCGCCGACGGCCACCTGTCCGCCAGCGGCCAGACCCACGGCAGTCACAACGGGGATCTGCCGAGTCCGCTCGTGCTCCGCGACGGGACGGCGCGCATCTCGTTCACCACCGACCGGATCGATCCGGCTGCTCTGCGCGGCACCGCGGTGATCCTGCACGCGAAGCCGGACAACTTCGGCAACATCCCGGTCGGTGGGGAGCCGAACCAGTACCAGCCGAACAGCTCCGCCGCCCCCGACCTCACGGCCCGGACCGGCAACGCCAGCGATCGGGTCGCCTGCGGACTGGTGCGGCGGTCACGCTGAGCGTGAGTTGAGCCACGCTCCGCGGCGACGGTCGAAGAGAGCTGACCCGAGCGGCGCGCTTTCGTGGTGTGTACGCCTCGACAGTGCGCCGCTTGTCACCACCAACCGTCGACTGGCGACGGCAGTCGGATCCGGCCACGTCTGGAAGGATGCGATCCGTGACTGCGCAAGGTTTGGGAGCCGTGCTGACGGCCATCGTGACGCCGTTCGACGACGACCTGAACGTGGATGAGGAGGCGTTCGTCGACCTGATGCGCCACCTCGCTGCGCACGGTTCGGACGGCTTCGTCGTCTGCGGCACCACGGGCGAGGCCTCCACACTGACCGACGAGGAGCACCTGCGGGTCATCGAGCTGGCGGTCCAGGAGCGCCCCAGCGGCAGCACCATCATCGCCGGGACCGGTTCCAACAACACCCGGCACGCGGTGCACCTGACCGAGCAGGCGACCGAGCTCGGCGCCGACGCGGTGCTCAGCGTCACCCCGTACTACAACAGGCCCAACCGCCGCGGCGTCCTGGCCCACTACGGCGAGGTCTCCCGCGCCACCGACAAGCCGATCGTGCTCTACAACATCCCGGCAAGGGTGGGGGTGGACCTGCCCAACGACCTGCTCGCCGAGCTGGCCCAGCTCGACCACGTCGAGTACGTCAAGCAGGCCAACAACGCGAACCTGGCCCAGGTCGACGGCCTGGGTCTCTACGCCGGCAACGACGAAGCCTTCCTCGCCACCCTCGAGCTCGGCGGGTGCGGCGGCATCCTGGTCGCGAGTCACCTCGTCGGCGAGCAGATGCGTCGGATGGTCGACGAACCCGAGCACCGGGCAGAGATCGACGCCTCGCTGCGGGACGTGTACGCGGCGATGGGGATCACCACCAACCCCATCCCGGTGAAGGCGGCTCTCGCGTTGGCCGGTCATCGGGTCGGCAGCCTGCGGTTGCCTCTCGTCGGGGCCTCCGACGAGGAACGCGCTCAGCTTCGGGCCGTGCTCGAGCGCCACGGATTGCTCGCCGCCGGCTGACGTGGAGGGATCGGCGTGGATCCGACGGCGATCAGGCCCGCAGGACCTTCTCCATCGCCTTCCCCTTGGCCAGCTCGTCCACCAGCTTGTCCAGGTAACGGATCTTCTGCATCAGCGGGTCCTCGATGGTCTCCACCCGGATCCCGCAGATGACTCCCGTGATCAGGGAGGCGTTCGGGTTGAGCCGCGCAGCCGCGAAGAAGTCCTCGAACGTCGTGCCGTCGTCCAGGTGGCCGCGCAACTCGGTCTCGTCGAACCCGGTCAGCCACTCGATGACCTGATCGAGCTCCGCCTGCGTCCGACCCTTCTTCTCCACCTTGGCGATGTAGTGGGGATAGACCGACGCGACGCTGACGGTGAAGATCCTGCTCACGTCGGTCAGCGTAGAGGATTCGGTGTCGGGCGCTCGCGGAAATGTGGGGGCGCAGATGTCGGATCGGGCGGTCGGCGTTCGTGGCAGGGGTGAGAAGCGGGTCGACCGGCCCGCAGGACGTGAGGAGACAGAGATGACGCGCTACATGATGTCGGTCTACGGAGCGGCTGAGTACAACGAGTACGGCAACTACCCCACCGAAGAGGCGATGAAGCAAGCCATGGCCGACACCGACGAGTTCAATCAGCAGCTGCAGAAGGACGGCTACTGGGTCTTCGCCGACGGTCTGGCGCCGGCCACGACCGCCACCGTGGTCGACGGACAGGGTGCCGAGACGGTGATCACCGACGGTCCGTACCTGGAGGCGAAGGAGTACCTCGGCGGTTTCTGGATCATCGAGGCTCCCGACCTGGATGTGGCGCTGAGGCTGGCCGCCGAGGGGTCGAAGGCCTGCCGGGGCAAGGTCGAGGTGCGTCCCTTCGGCAGCCTGTGACGCTCGTCGCTGAAGCCATCACCCGGGTCCACCGCGAGGAGTGGGCCCGGGTGGTGGCCTCGCTGACCAGGCGCTTCGGCGACCTCGATCTCGCCGAGGAGATGGCAGCGGAGGCGTTCGCGGTCGCCGTCGAGCGGTGGCCCGCCGACGGCGTACCCGCCAATCCCGGCGGCTGGATCACCACCACCGCCAACCGACGCGCCATCGACCGGCTGCGCCGAGAGTCACGACGCGACGACAAGCAGAACGAGGCTCAGATGCTGTACGACGACACTCCGCACGAGCCGGTAGGAGCCATCGACGACGACCGACTCCGACTGATCTTCACCTGCTGCCACCCGGCGCTGGCGATGGAAGCCCGGATCGCCCTGACGCTGCGCCTGGTCGGAGGTCTGACCGTGGCGGAGATCGCCCGGGCCTTCCTGGTGCCGGAGTCGACGGTCGGCCAGCGGATCACGCGCGCCAAGAGCAAGATCACGATGGCCCGGATCCCCTACCGGGTTCCAGCGGCGGCGGACCTGCCCACCCGCGTCTCCGGAGTCCTCGCCGTCCTGTTCCTGATCTTCAACGAGGGCTACCTCGGCTCGGATCCTGTGCAGGAACCCGTCCGCAGCGACCTCACGCTGGAGGCCATCCGGCTGACCCGGTTGCTGCGGGCCCTGCTGCCGGCGGACGGCGAGGTGATCGGGCTGCTGGGGCTGATGCTGCTCACCGAGGCCCGCCGGCCGGCAAGGGTCTCGGCCACCGGTGAGCTGGTCACGCTCGTCGAGCAGGACCGCGGCGCCTGGGATGCCGGGTTGATCGCCGAGGGCCACACACTGGTCCGCCAGCGGCTCGCTGCCGTCGCCGCGGGTCAGGCACGGCCGGGCCGCCACCAGATCCTGGCCGCGATCAACGCGGTGCACACCTCGGCCGGGGACGCACGAGACACCGACTGGTCCCAGGTCGTGGCCCTCTACGACCAGCTCGCGGCCATCGATCCCTCACCGGTCGTGGCGCTGAACCGAGCCGTCGCGCTCGCCGAGCTGGACGGACCGGACGTGGCGCTGGCCATCATCGACCGGCTGGACCTGTCGCGCTACCACGCGTACCACGCCAGCCGCGCCGACCTGCTGCGTCGCCTCGGCCGGACGGCCGACGCCCGCACCGCGTACGAGAAGGCCATCGAGCTGGCGACCAACACCGCCGAGATCGCCTACCTCACCCGCCGGCGCGACCAGCTGGTGGTTGCGGCCGGCGGTTCGTGACCCGCACTGACATCGTCAGAACTCCACAGGCCGGGACGATCCGCTCTACCCACCGATCAACGGCAAGGCGAAGAAGGCGTGGTCGTGCCAGATCCGACGGGACCGCTCCTCGGGGTCGGCGACGACGGCCGACTCGAGGTCGAGACACTGGACCAGCCGTCGATCCGTGTCGTACGCCGGCCAACCGGGATCACCGCTGGCCGCGTAGGCCGCCCAGGCGCTGAGCATCTGGGCAGACACGACCTCCGCTTCGGGCGAGGGTGCGTCACCGATCAGCATCGCCGGCTGACCTCGGTCGAGGTTGCCGAAGACGAGCGGCACATCGAGACCGTGGCAGGCGCCGAACACTCCGCCCATCCCGGGAGCCGGCCAGGTCAGCTCGTAGACGTGGGCCCGACCGCCGCCCGCCGCCTGCGCCTCGGCGAGCTGCAGCGACGGCATCCGGAACAGCCAGTCGGAGTGGACCAGCTCGTACAGCTCATCCGGGCCCGCCGACGGGAAGGCCTCCCGATAGTCGCGGGCACCGTCGGGACCGGGCGCCAGGATCTGGAGGGCCCGTGCCGCCTGCTCCTCGCTCACCGCGCCGAGCAGACCGTCGATGGCCGTGAACAGCCGCTGCTCGTCGCGCGTGTGGCCGACCAGCAGATCGACACCTGCGCCGGCACCATCGGTCAGGGCCCGCCAGGGTGTGACGGCCAGGACCTCTCCGTCGACGACCGGCGAGAACGGGATCAAGCGGTAGGCGGGACGACCCCACCGGTCCACCCGCCGACCCAGCGTGGCACCGACCGAGTCGGCGGCGGCCGACAACCGTCGCGGGTCCACGTCCCCCAGGTCGGCACCTGTCGGACGCAGGCCCAGCTCCGCAGCGCACGCGGCCGCGACGTCCGCGGCGAGCTCCGGTGAGAAGTACGTGCCCGGCATGCTCTGCACGATGGCCCGGCGGAACAACCCGGACGCCCGGTCCATCGCCAGCAGCGCCGCGACCGATCCTCCTCCGGCCGACTGACCGAAGACCGTCACCCGGTCGGGGTCGCCGCCGAACGCCCGGATGTGGTCGCGGACCCACTCGAGCGCGGCGACCTGGTCGAGCAGGCCCCGGTTCGCTGGCGCCCCCGCGATCTGGGCGAAGCCTTCGACACCGACCCGGTAGTTGAACGTCACCACCACGACGCCGCCGTCTCGGGCGAGCCGGCCACCGTCGTACTCGGGCAGACCGGACATGCCGATCACGTACGCGCCACCCTGGATCCAGACCATCACCGGCAACCCCGCATCCGGACCGGGATCGGGTGACCAGACGTTGACCGTCAGCCAGTCGTCGCCCATCGCCTCCTGCGCCCGTGCGCCCATCCCGAAGTGACCGCCCTGCGGAGGCGGCGGACCGAACGCCAGCGCCTCCCGCACTCCGACCCAGCCGGGTGTCCGGCGGGGCGCCGCGAACCGCAGGGCGCCGACGGGTGGCTCGGCGAACGGGATGCCGCGGAAGACAGCCGTACCGGCCTCGCGGGTGCCGCGCAGCGTTCCGGCAGCCGTCCGGACCTCGGGCCCTCGACTCGGATCGACCGCCATCACCGCACCCCCGGAGCCACGGTCATCCGGCCCGCCGCCGGGTCGATGGTGGTCCTCGTACCCAGCGGCACCGTCGCCGGATTGCGCCCGTGACCGATCGGCAGCCCGCCCAGGACGGGTACGCCGAGGCGGTCCAGCCAACCGGAGACGACGTCGGCGAGGGTCCAGCCGCTCGCTTCGGTGGTCTCGAACTCGCCGAACGTGCCGAGCGCGACGCCCACGATCCGGTCGAGGTGGCCGCCGTGGACCAGCTGCGCGAAGCAGCGATCGATCTGGCCGAGCCCGGTGCCGTGATGGTCCTCCAGCAACAGGATGGCGCCGTCGAGGTCGGGCAGCGCCCAGCCCACCGAGCGGCTGACGGTGTCGAAGTTCCCGCCGACGAGGGTGCCGGTGACCGGCTCGCCGGCGGTGAAGCGAGCTGTGTACGCCGCCGGGTCGCTGGCCACCTTGACCGGCTCGACCTCCATCAGCGCCCGTCGGAGCTTCTCGGCGCAGCGGGCATCGCAGAAGTCGTCGTTCCAGTTCAGCAACGGTCCGTGGACGCTGCCCGGGACCCCCGCGCGTTGGAGCGCCAGATGCAGGTAGGTGATGTCGCTGAACCCGACCAGGGGCTTGGGGTCGGCCCTGGCCGCCTCGATGTCCAGCCCGTCGGCGATCCGGTAGGCGCCCTTGCCACCCCGGGTGGCGAACACGGCTCGTACGCCGGGATCGCGGAAGGCCTCGTTCAGGTCCGCCAGTCGAGCCTGGTCGTCTCCGGCGAGATAGCCCAGGTGGTCGAAGGCGTGCCGGCCGATCTCGACCCGCAGTCCCCAGGACTCCAACAGCTCGACTCCGCGGGCCACCCCGTCGCGGGAGGCTGGGCTGGCCGGCGAGACCAGCCGGACGCGATCTCCCTTGCGAACCCTGGGCACCGTCACCCGTCGATCCTGCACCCTGCCGGCTACTCCGGCTGGGTAGCCCGGGCCAGGTCGGTCACGATCAGCAGCAGCTGGCGGTCGAAGGCCGTCCGGGAGAGCTCCTCGTGCGGTGTTTCACCCGGCGAGCGGGTGAGGGGGGAATCGCGATCGACGGCCCAGACCTCCGACGGGGCGCCGAGATCGAGCGCGGCACCCAGGCACAGGGTGTCGAGCATCGTGATGGCCACGACCAGGTCGTCGCCGGTCAGACCGGCGCGGGTCTGAAGCACCTCGGCCAGCTTGTCGTACTGGGACAGCGTGACCGGGTCCGACACCGTCTGGCCGACCAGCAGCGGAATGGCCGCCGGGTGGGCCGCGAACGCGTCCCGGTACGACGTCGCCCAGTGCACGACAGCGTCCTGCCAGTCCGGTTCGGTCGGCGCCGTCATCTGCGCCACGAGCCGCCCGCGGATGCCCTCCACGATGTCGGCCCTCCCGCCGACGTGGTGGTAGAGCGAGGAGGCGCTCACCCCCAACCGCTGAGCGAGGTCGGGGAGGGTGAACCGTCCGGTGCGGTCGATGAGGTCGAGAGCGGTGCTGACGATCAGGTCGCGGGACAGGATCGGCTGGCGTGGACGAGCCACGGATGCTCGCTTTCGGTGGTGGGTGGTCAGTCTCTCAGGCGGCGGCCGCCCGACCGCGTACGGTGGCAGCCGTGACCGACCGGCTGCACCTCGCCGACGGCACCGCCGCGGTGCTGGACTCGCTGCGTCGCAGTCTCGCCGGTGCCGGCGTGACCGCCCCGCTGCCGGCCGATCCTGCCGAACGGGAACAGACCCTGGCCATGCTCCGGCCCGAGGCGCCTGTCGAGGAAACCGACGCGGCGGCCGTCGTCGCCACCTCGGGTTCGACCGGCCGACCCCGTGGGGTGGTGCTGTCCCAGTCGGCGCTGATCGCCTCGGCCGAGGCCACCCATCGTCGGCTCGGTGGGCCCGGCCGCTGGGTGCTCGCCCTGCCGGCGCACTACGTGGCCGGTCTGATGGTGCTGGTCCGCTCGTTGGTGGCCGACCGTCCCGTCCTCGCGGTGGACGGTCGGCTGGACACGTTGGCCGCCCTCGACCTCACCGGGGACGGCCCGCACTATCTGTCGGTGGTGCCGACCCAGCTGATCCGTGCGCTGGCCGACCCGGCCCGTACGGCGGCCCTGCGCCGCTTCGAGGCCGTGCTGCTGGGAGGATCGGCGGCCGACCCAGCGCTGCTGGACCGAGCGGCCGTGGCCGGTATCCGGGTCGTGACCACGTACGGGATGAGCGAGACCTGTGGCGGCTGCGTCTACGACGGGGTGCCGCTGGACGGCGTGGAGGTCACCGTCGAGGACGGCGGGCGGCTGGGTATCGGTGGTCCGACGCTGTTCGCCGGTTACCGGCTGGATCCGGCGGCCACCGCTGACGCCCTGGTGGGTGGCCGGCTGATCACCCGCGACCGAGGCACTGTCGACCGCGACGGTCGCGTCACGGTGCTCGGGCGGATCGACGACGTGGTCATCTCCGGTGGTCTGAACGTCGATCTCGCCGTCGTCGAGCGGGCAGTCCGGACCTGGGCCGGCGGCCTGGTGGCCGGTACGGACGCGGTCGTGGTCGGCGTACCGCACCCGGAGTGGGGCTCCGAGGTGGTGGCCGTCATCACCGAGGAGCAGAATCAAGCGCTCGTCGCGACGCCTGCGCTGGACCCACGCTCGGCCGTCGCGAAGGAAGGGCGATTCTTCCTGTCGGGCCTCCGCACCGCGCTCGCCGACCGGCTCCCGGCCTACGCCCTACCCCGCCGCCTGGTGGTCCGGACTGCGCTCCCCCGCACGTCCGGTGGCAAGATCGATCGCCGACAGCTGATCGCCGACCTGACCGGACGACCGGTCGACCGCCCGGAGGACCCCACGTGAGCACCGACCTGACCCGGCCGCGCCGCCCGACGGCAGCGCAGTGGGCGGCCGGAGCGCGCCCGCGCACCCTGCCGGCCGCGGTGTCTCCGGTGCTGGCCGGCAGTGGTGTGGCGGCTTGGGCGGGCGGCTTCTCCCTGGTCGAGGCGCTGCTCGCGCTGCTGGTCAGCCTGGCCCTGCAGGTCGGCGTCAACTACGCCAACGACTACTCCGACGGGGTGCGCGGCACCGACGCCGTCCGGGTGGGACCGCTGCGCCTGGTCGGCTCCGGTCTGGCCGAGCCGCGGTCGGTGAAGCGGGCCGCGTTCGCCAGCTTCGGGGTGGCCGCGGCGGCCGGTCTCGTCCTGGTGGTGCTGACGGGGTTCTGGTGGCTGATCATCGTGGGCGCCGCCTGCGTCCTCGCGGCCTGGTACTACACCGGCGGCCAGCACCCGTACGGCTACCGCGGGCTCGGCGAGGTCTTCGTCTTCGTCTTCTTCGGGCTGGTGGCGGTGTCCGGCACCGTGCTGGTCCAGGTCGGCAGTGTGCCCTGGACGACCTGGCCGGTGGCCGTCGGGATCGGTGCGCTGGCCTGCTCGATCCTGGTGGCCAACAACCTGCGCGACCTGCGCGGAGATCTCGCCGTGGGCAAGCACACCCTGGCCACGCGGTTGGGCGATCGCGGCACCCGCTGGTTCTACGTCGCCCTGGTGGGTCTCGCGGCGGTGGCGGTCGTCGTGGTCGCGGCTGGGACGACCTGGTGGGCGCTGCTCGGACTGGTCGGCATCGCGCTCCTGGTCCCCGCCGTCCGTCGGGTCCTCGGCGGCGCCCAGGGTCCGGCGCTGATCGCCGTCCTCAAGTCCAGCGGCACCGCCGAGCTCGCGTACGCGCTGGGGCTCGTGGTCGGCCTGCTCCTCGCCTGACCCCTTCCGCTTCGCCAGCCCACTGCTGCTCGGGTTTGTCGGTTCTGCTCGGGCTATAGGTCGAGCAGAACCGACGATCCCGAGCAGATACAGGGCCGGCCACCCAGAGAACCGTCAGGGGTGGGTCAGGGTGCCGGTTTGCAGGAAGCTGCGCAGAGCCGCCGCGTACGGGGCCGGGTCCCAGCCCTGGGCCACCACCCAGTCGTCGGCGTAGTAGGTGTGCGCGTAGCGCCGCCCGTCGTCGCAGATCAGGGTGACCACGCTCCCCCGCTCACCCGAGGCCACCATCTCCGCGATCAGCTGGACCGCACCCCACAGGTTGGTGCCGGTCGAGCCGCCGACCTGGCGGTCGAGCAACGCCGTGCACCAGCGCATCGCCGCCACGCTCGCCGCGTCGGGAACCGCGATCATCCGGTCGACCACCTCGGGGATGAAGCTCGGCTCCATCCGCGGTCGACCGATCCCCTCGATCCGGGAGCCGCGGGCGGTCACCGTACGGTCGCCCGTGCTCCAGGCCGGGTAGAAGGCCGAACCCTCCGGATCCACCACGCACAGGCGGGTCGGGAACTGCCGGTAGCGCAGGTAGCGGCCGATCGTCGCACTCGTACCACCGGTGCCCGCGCCGACGACCACCCAGGTCGGCACCGGGTCCGGCTCCAGCCGCAGCTGGTCGAACATCGACTCCGCGATGTTGTTGTTGCCGCGCCAGTCGGTCACCCGTTCCGCGTAGGTGAACTGGTCCAGGTAGTGCCCGCCGGACTCGCGCGCCAGTCGCTCGGCCTCGTCGTAGATGGCGGCCGGATCGTCGACCAGGTGACAGCGGCCGCCGTAGAAGCCGATCAGGTCACACTTCTCCCGGACCACGCTGGCCGGCATCACCGCCACGAACGGGAGCCCGAGCAGCCGGGCGAAGTAGGCCTCACTGACCGCGGTCGACCCCGAAGACGCCTCCACCAGGGTGGTGCCGCGCTGGATCCAGTTGTTGCAGAGTCCGTACAGCACCAGCGACCGCGCCAGCCGGTGCTTCAGGCTGCCGGTCGGGTGCACCGACTCGTCCTTCAGGTAGAGCCGCACACCCCAGTCCGGCGGCAACGGGAACACGTGCAGGTGGGTGTCGGAGGTGCGGTTGGCGTCGGCCTCGACCTGGGCGATCGCCCAGGCCTGCCAGTCCCGGTCCGCCGCGGGACCCTCGACGCGCATCAGATGATCGGCGGGTGGCCGGCCCGGGTCATCCGCCCGACCGTCCGCCAGCTCATCGGCCGGCGTACCCCACACTCCTCGGTGAGCCCCAGCTGATAGCCCCGTACGGTCTCCCGCAGCGCCGACCTGGTCCGCAGCCGGACGCCGCCGACCAGCACCCAGGACAGCACGTAGAGCAGACCGACCGGCAGCGGCAGGTTGCGCCGGGCCAGCCACACCCGGTTGCGAGCCTGGAAGCGGTAGAACTCCGGGTGCCGGGTCGGGGTGATCGCCGGGTGGAAGACCTCGATGGTGCCGTCGTAGCGCACGTGCCAGCCGCCGTCCCAGACCCGCCAGGCGAGCTCGATGCCCTCGTGGGCGTACCAGAACGGGGCCGGCCAGCCGTCGGCGTACGCGAACGCCTCCCGCCGCATCGCCACCGCACCCTCCCAGACCGACATGGCCGGGCTGCTGCGCCCTGGGTCGCTGGCCCGCAGCCGGGGTGTCCACCGGCGCGGCGCCGGGCGGCCGTCGGGGTCGACCACCCGCGGTTGCACGAGACCGAGGGTCGGATCGGTACGGAACAGCTCGGCGAGCTCGGCCAACACGGTCGGGGTGGGCAGCCGGGCGTCGTCGTCCAGGAAGAACAGCAGGTCGCCGTCGACCAGATCCACCCCGGCGTTGCGACCGGCGGGAATGCCGAGGTTGGTGGGCAGCCCGTGGGCGCGGACCCCGTCGGGGAGTCCGGTCGGCTGCCAGCCGTTGCCGACCACCACCACATCCAGGTCCACGTCCCGCTGTTCGAGCAGCGACTCCAGCCCGCGCTGCAGATCGCCGCGCCGCTTGCCCATGGTCAACACGACGACGCCATAGCGGGGTCTGGTCGCCACCACGCCGGTCATCGCAGCCTCGGCGAGCTCAACACCGCGGCCAGGTGGCCGACCAACGTGATCGCCGCGGCGACGCAGAGCCCGATCAGCAGCCACTGCGTGGCCACCCCGTCGAGCCAGAGATCGAGCACCGCGGCCACCAGGATCAACAGCGACAGCTCGACGGAGTGGAAGACCCGGTGGAACGGGATGAAGCGCGCCACCCGACGAGCGGTCCTCAGCAGACCCTGACTGGGTTTGCGGACCGACTCGGTGTCCTGCATCTGCGGCAGACCGGCGTAGTGCCGGGACACGTGCACGAGATCGTTCTCCACCTTGTTCAGGCACACCAGCAGTCCGAGCAGCAGTCCGAGGCTCACCCAGACGTTGCCCAGCTCGAGCTCGCGGGCGGCCCGGATCCCCAGCGCCACGGAGATCCCGCACTCGGCGACGTAGTGACCGACCCGGTCCAGGTAGACACCCTTCGGGGACGACGTCTGGCGCCAGCGGGCCACCTCGCCGTCGCAGCAGTCGAGCAGCATCTGCAGCTGGATGAACACCACGACCAGGATCGCGCCCGCCAGCGTCCACCAGGCGGTGGAGAACGCGGCCAGCGCCGTGCACGCGATCATCAGCCAGGTGACGCCGTTGGCGGAGAAGCCGGCCTTCAACAAGATCCGGGTCAGGTACGGGGAGACGTCCCGCAGGTACGCGCTCGCCACCCAGTGCTCGGCTCCGGCCCGGGTTCGCACGCTGGGCGGCTGGGTGACCTCGCGCAGCTGGGCGATCGTCGGGTCGGCCGGACGACCGGTCGCTGGCGTCCCCTCGAGCATCCGATCACCCTATCGGCCCCGCTCTCGCTTGCCCCGCATCTGACGGCCGGGGCGAGCAGCCGGGACGAACTCAACCTGGCGGTAGCCGACGCTCCGGCACGCGCATACTCTTGGGAGATGGCCCGCTATCTACCGATCATCATCGTGGCGCTGCTGATGATCTACTGCGTGGTCGAGGTCGCCCAGGCGCAGCCGTACGCGGTCCGCCGGATGCCTCGCTGGTTGTGGGCCACCGTCGTCATCTGCGTGCCGCTCTTCGGCGCACTGGCGTGGCTCTTCTTCGGTCGCCCGAACGCGGAGTCGCTCGGCACCCGGAAGCGGTCGACCCCGCGCGCCCCCGACGACGACGTGGACTTCCTCCGCGGTTTGTAAACGCGACTTCGCGGTAGATATATCCACCGCGAAGTTGGTCAGAGCGGGAGGCGGGCGGTGAGCTCGCGGCGACGCTGGTCGATCACCTCGGTGAGGGCCGCTTCGAACCTGAGTGTGCTGGCCCCATCGGCCGTCTCCCCGAAGTAGTGCCGGGTCAGCTCACCGAGCTGGGAGTCGGCCTGGGGTAGCAGAGCCTGGATGTCGCCGGCGCGGTCGGCCGGCAGCAGGGGTAGGGAGTCGAGCAGCCGGGAGGGCGGGCGATAGGCACCCGCCGCCGGTTCGGTGATCACCAGCGGCTTCCCGGTCGCCAACCAGTCGTACGCCACCGCGGACACGTCGGTGATGCAGTGGTCGGCGAACCGCCACTGCCAGCCGTACGGTCCGGTGTCGACCAGGTGCCGGTCCCCGTCGGCGGCCAGCGCGGCCCGGATACGGGCGTCGGCTGCACCGTGCGCGGACGAGGCCCGCCCGAGGCGGGGATGAGGTCGGTAGATGATGCGGACCCGAGAGTCGGCGCGCAGCGTGCCGATGATCGCGGCGCCGTGACTGACCAGGGAGCCATAGCGGATGCTGGCCCGGTCGCCCTCCCAGGTCGGGGCGTAGAGCACCCGCAGCCGACCGTCATCGGCCCAATCGGGTCCGCCCGCTGACTCGTGGTCGAGCTGGGGCCGGCCGACCTCGCGGATCCGTGCCTCGGCGTCGAAGTCGTAGAGCGCGCGAGCCAGCCGCTCCCGCCCAGCCGGCCCACCGATGAAGGTGTAGTCGTACGCCTTGTGCTGGTTGGAGACGCTGCCGCCCTTGTCGCTCTCGCCGTGCCCGATCTGGAGGTGGACGGGCTCGGCGAAGCGGAGCATCCGGAAGTTCTGCTCCACCTGGTTGGGGTAGAGCACTGCCGTGAACCGGTGCCGGTCGACCAGCGTCTCGAGCTCCCCACTGGCCCGGGCGAAGGCGATCGGCAGGGCGCTGGTGGCGAGCACCAGACGACCGGTGTCCGGGCGGTCGACGATCACCACGACCGGTCGGCGCGTGGCGAGTGCTTCCAACGGCAGCCGCCACTGCTCGAACTGGTACGCGTTCTCCGGTCCGACCGCGAGGAACAGCGCCACCGCATCCTCCGGCACCGGGCCGTTCGCCGTGGCCTCGCCCGCGAACCGACCAGCGGTCAGCTGGTTGCCCAGCTTCTCGCGGGCCAGTCGGGTGTAGCTCCGCAGACCCGCCAGCCTCACCACGAGGACTCAGGCCCTTCCGACATCTCAGGCCCCTTCGTCACCTCACGCAGGGCTCGGGTCAGCCTTCTCGGCCGGCTCCGGCGGCAGCGCCTTGGCCTCCTCGGCATCCAACGCCGACTCGGTCCGGTCACCGGTCCACTCGGTGTGGAAGGTGCCCGGCTTGTCGACCCGGTGGTAGGTGTGCGCGCCGAAGAAGTCACGCTGTCCCTGGATCAGGGCCGCCGGGAGCCGCTCGGCCCGGATGCCGTCGTAGTAGGCCAGCGAGGACGAGAACGCCGGCGTCGGGATCCCGTTCTGCGCGGCCCCCGCGACCACCCGCCGCCACGCCGGCAGCGCCGTGGAGATGGCGTCGGTGAAGTACTCGTCGGAGATCAGCAGCGCGAGATCCGGCGTGCGCTCGTACGCCTCGGTGATCCGGTTCAGGAACCGGGCCCGGATGATGCAGCCGCCGCGCCAGATCCGTGCCATCGCCCCGCGGTCGATGTCCCAGCCGTACTCCTCGCTGGCCGCCGCGATCTGGTCGAACCCCTGGGAGTAGGCGACGATCTTCGACGCGAACAGGGCCTGCCGGACATCCTCCACGAAGCCTTCGACGTCCTTGATCGACCACTCCGCGGCGTGCCCGGGCAGCACCGCCCGGGCGGCCTCACGCTGCGGCACCGACCCGGACAGAGCACGGGCGAAGGTCGCCTCGGCGATCCCGGTGATCGGCACCCCCAGATCGAGGGCGTTCTGCACCGTCCAACGACCGGTGCCCTTCTGCTCGGCCTGGTCCAGGATCACGTCGACCAGTGGCAGACCGTCCGCGCCGGTCTGGGACAGCACCTCGGCGGTGATCTCGATCAGGAACGACTCGAGGTCACCCTCGTTCCAGGAACGGAAGATGTCGGCGATCTCCGCGGCGGACTTGCCGGTGCCTTGCTTGATCAGGTCGTACGCCTCCGCGATCAGCTGCATGTCGGCGTACTCGATGCCGTTGTGCACCATCTTCACGAAATGGCCGGCACCGTCGGGGCCGATGTAGGTGCAGCACGGTGTGCCGTCCACCTTCGCCGAGATCGACTCGAGCAGTGGTCCGAGCGACTCGTACGACTCGCGGGATCCACCGGGCATGATCGAGGGACCCAGCAGGGCACCCTCCTCACCACCGGACACCCCGGAACCGACGAAGTGCAGGCCCTTGGCCTTCAGCTCGTTCTCGCGGCGGATCGTGTCCGGGAAGTGGGCGTTACCGGCGTCGATGATGATGTCGCCGGATTCCAGCAGCGGCACCAGCTCCGCGATGACGGCATCGGTCGGTCCGCCGGCCTTGACCATGATGATCACCCGACGGGGACGCTCGAGGGAGGCGACGAAGTCGGCCATCGACTCCGACGGGATGAAGGTGCCTTCGTCACCGTGGTCGGCGACCAGCGACTCGGTCTTGGCGTAGCTGCGGTTGTGGACGGCGACGCGGTGCCCGTGACGGGCGAAGTTGCGGGCCAGGTTGCGGCCCATCACGGCGAGGCCGGTGACACCGATCTGCGCGAGTTCAGTCATGGGTGGAGCCTCTCGGGAGTGCAGGAGCGATCGGGAACGACACGCCTTTCCGTCGTCACCGATCGCAACGAGCGAGCGAAACTCGTGGAAATGCGTGACTTCGGAGCGCGGAGCGCGACAGATGGTGCGGTCATGGCGCGAGGCTCCTGCGGGTGTGTGAGACGATCACGGTCGAGTGGAGGTTGGTGCGACGCTCAGCGTATCGGGGGGCGATGCGCCTGCCGCACCGGCGCCACAGCCGTACGCGGAGTTCGGAGGTGTGTCGCGCCATGCTGCAGTCGCTCGGTATCAGCTCCGACGCTGAGGCCGTCTACCTCGTGCTCGCCCAACGGGGCCCAGCGACCACTGAGCACCTCGCCGAGACGTCGACCGCGTACGACGCCGACCAGCTGCACCGACACCTGCGCGAGCTCGTCGACTTCGGGCTGGCCGCCGACCTTGGCAGCGAGGGTTGGCGGGCGCTACCGCTCGTCGACGGTGTCCGGATCCTGCGTGAGCGGCGAGAGGCCGAGCTCCGGGCAGCTTCAGCAGCGGCGGAGTCCTTGCAGAACTATCTGCTCGCGGCAGCGAGCAACCAGGCGGATGACGACAGCATCACCGTGCTCCTCGGCACCGACGCGATCGTGGCCGCCCGCGACGGGATCTGCGAGAACGCCAAGAAGGAGATCTGCTTCTTCGACAAGCCCCCGTACGTCGACAATCGCGCCGCCGCCACGGTCGAGACCCTCAGCGCCAGCTCACCGGAGTGGCAGGCCCTGGAACGCGGGATCGTGATGCGCTGCGTCTACCATCCAGGCTTCGACAGTGATCGACTCGCCGAGCTCAGTTTGTTCGCCGCCCGGGGTGAGAAGTCACGGACCGCCCAGGTGCCGATGAAGCTGCTCCTGGTCGACACCGAGGTCGCGCTCATCCCCTCGATGCGGTCCTATGACCCCGGCCAAGAGCTCCGGGCCTCGGTCGTGCGCCATCCACAGCTCGTCGAGGCTCTCGTCTGGCTCTTCGAGTCGGTATGGGACCAGTCGGTGCCGATCATGGCGTCCGGTTACAACGACCCTCGCCGGCAGATGCTGATCTCGTTGTTGATGACGGGTTCGACCGACAGCGCGATCGCCACCCAGCTCGGGATCAACGTGCGATCGGTCCGTCGCTGGATCTCCGAGCTGATGGATGAGCTCGGCGTGACCACCCGCCTGCAACTCGGTGCCGCACTCGTCCGTGCGGACAGCCTGCATCTGAAGCGGCGCTGACCGGCGGCACCCCGACCCGGGCAGGAAACCTGCACCAGACATGACGACAGGGCGGCCCCTTGTCGGTGGCCGCCCTGGTCATGAGCGCTCGTTCGACCCGCGCTGCGGCGGGTCAGAGATCAGAGCGAGTTGCCGAGGCTGTTCCCCAGCGAGTTGCCGTCGGTGTTGCTCAGGCTGTTCCCGAGCGAGTTCCCGTCGGTGTTGCTCAGGCTGTTCCCGAGCGAGTTGCCGTCGGTGTTGCTCAGGCTGTTCCCCAGCGAGTTCCCGTCGGTGTTGCTCAAGCTGTTCCCGAGCGAGTTGCCGTCGGTGTGCCCAGAGGCACCCGATCCGGAATCGCTGTAGGTCCCGTCCTCGCCGAGGTTACCCAGGTCGGTGTCGTACGCGGCTCTCACCGACGAACTGTGAACTGCGGCCTCTGCCGGGAGTGCCGCGAGGGCACCCGCCGCAAGCGCACCACCAAGGACAGCTGCTCCCAACAGCCGACCCCAACGACGCGCACCAATGACTCGATGCATGTGATCCCTTCCCTGGTCATTCGCGTCGTTCCCGCGACGCGAAAGATCCCCTGACGTATGGAGCCAACCTAAGGTCACCGCGTGTGAACGTCACCAGCGAAGAGGTGGCAAAAAGCGGACATGTCATCAAGTGGACACGCCTAACTCGCGTTAGTTCGCCGGGCGAGCCAACAAGAACCGAGGGTCATTGAGCCCGTTCGCTCCAGGCCCTGTGATATACGGGTCCGGTGGACGGCCCGCAGAGGGCGGCGAAAAGGTTCCGCCTCGATAGAATCGACCCGGCCGGCCGCCCCGGTCAACCCATCCGGCCGTTTTTCTCACTTTCATTCTCGATCCGTACAGATAACGGGCCGACCCTCGACCGTCGTCCTCGCCGCCCGGGCGTGGACTGTCGGAGGCTGGGTGCACTCTGGAGTCATGAAGCCCTTCTCCTCCCCCTCCCCACTGCCGCGGCGGGTCCCCTGCGCGTTCGTGCCGCCCTACCTGCTGCGCCACCTCGCCACCGAAGATCGGCCTGCCGCGGCCGCCGCCGACCCGAGCGGGCACACGCTCCGGATCGACGCCGGCTTCCGCGAGCGGCGCGAGCAGGCGTCAGCCGAGCCGTCGGCACGCGCGTCCGCCGCCGCCCAGGACGCCGATCGCTGGGTGATCCACTCGGCCGGAAACGAGGAGACGCTGCCCGGCGCTGTGGTGCGGTCCGAGGGTGACCCTGCAAGCGACGACGCGTCCGTGGACGAGGCGTACGAGTGGTCGCAGCAGGTCTGGGAGCTGTACGAGCAGCAGTTCGGTCGCCTCTCCTTCGACGGTGCCGGCAGCACGGTCACCGTGACCGTGCACTACGGCCAGAACTACGACAACGCGTTCTGGGACGGCGAGCAGCTGGTCTTCGGCGACGGGGACGGGGAGATCTTCGAACGCTTCACCAAGCCCGCCGACGTGCTCGCGCACGAGTTCAGCCACGGCGTGGTGCAGTACACGTCGGGGTTCACCTACAACGGGCAGCCCGGCGCGCTGAACGAGAGCATCGCCGACGTGTTCGCCGCGATGTCGATCCAGCACGCGGCCGGGCAGACCGCCGACCAGGCCAGCTGGCTGATCGGCGAAGGACTCTTCAAGCCGGGGATCAACGCGAAGGCCCTGCGCTCGATGCTCGAGCCCGGGACGGCGTACGACGACCCCCAGCTCGGCAAGGACCCCCAGGTCGGGTCGATGGCCGACTACGTCGACACCACCGAGGACAACGGCGGGGTGCACCTGAACTCGGGCATCCCCAACCGGGCCTTCGCCCTGGCCGCACGGAGCGTCGGCGGTCACAGCTGGGAGCAGACCGGCAAGGTCTGGTACGGCGCACTCACCTCCTCTGCTGTGGGGGCCTCGACCGACTTCCGGGGCTTCGCCGATGCGACGGTCGCGGCCGCCACTCAGCTGTTCGCCGGCACGGCTGTGCCGGATCAGGTGCGGGCGGCCTGGGTGGAGGTCGGGGTGCTCGACGGCTCGGTGCCCGTCGACGTGGTGGAGCCGGCACCGGCTCCGGCCGGGGGTCCCGAGCAGGAGTCGCCCTACGAGGGAAGCTCGGGCGGTGCCGCACCCGCAGCCTCCGGCCGTGCCGCACCCGCAGCCTCCGGCCGTGCCGCGCTTGCGGGCGAGGCGCCTGCGGACGAAGCGCCCGAGAAGGTGGCGGTGCGACGCAGCGGCGGCTTCGCCGGACAGGTGCGCAGCGCCCAGATCGAGCTCGGCACCGATCCGCAGGGCGAGGAGGTGCGTCGGCTGCTGCGACGCGTCGACCTGCAGCAGGTGACCACCAGCGAGAGCCTGCCCGACCGGTTCGTCTACACGGTCGAGATCGGTGAGCAGTCGGTGACGGTCGGCGAGCGCGACCTCACGCCCGACCTGCAGCGGGTCGTCCAGATCGTCCTCGGATCGAGCGGCCCGGACCGCCCCGGCCCCGGGACCGACCTCGGCTGATCAGCTCGGCTGGCGACGTCGGCACCGCAGCGCGGTCGCCGACGTCGACAGCGATGGCGTCACACCATACGCATGATCACCAACACCAAGATGATGATCACCAGGACGCCGATGATGGCGCCGATCAATCCTCTGTTCATTCCCGCCTCCCAACCGAAGTCGTGGATTTATCGCGTAAACCTATCGGCTGGTCAAGGGCTTGGCCATCACCGCCACATCACGCTTCGGCCTCGTTCGGGGAGGGAGTCAGGCCGTCCACCCGAGCAGCCGCTCGCCCAGCGTGAGCGCGCCGAACCAGACCAGCACCGCGATCACCGGAAGGAGCAGCACGAGGAAGGGACGCCGGCGGAACCAGAGAACGCCGACGACGACGAGCACCACCCAGATGGTCACCAGTCCGATCACCGCCCACAGGGGAGCCACCAGCCCGGCGGAGACGTAGAAGACCCCGATCACCGCCATCGCGGCCATGGCCAGACCGGCCGCGATGTAGCCGGGCAGTCGCGAACGCTCGGTGGTCATGGCCGCATGATCGCACCAGCAGCCGCCGCTGTCAGCGGCGGAAGACCTCGACCTCCGCGGTCCGGAACCGGGCGAGGAGCTCGGGGATGGGAGCCCGACCCACGCCAGGGGCAGTGTCCACGGCCACCTCACCCCTGACCATCTCCACGGGTTCGGTGAGGTCGACCTCGTAGAAGCGCGTGGAGGCGGAGATGTCACCCGGGAGCACGAAGCCCGGCAGGGACGCGAGGGCGGCGTTCGCCGAGCGGCCCAGCCCGGTCTCGACCATGCCGCCGCACCAGACGGCGATCCCGTTGGCCTTGGCGAGGTCGTGGATGCGGACCGCCTCGAGGTAGCCGCCGACCCGGCCCGGCTTGATGTTGATCACCTGCGCGGCGCCGAGGGCGATCGCGTCGGCGGCCGAGGCCGCGGACACCACCGACTCGTCCAGGCAGATCGGGGTCTGCACGCGGGTGGCCAGGATGGCGTGCTGACGCAGGTCGTCCTCGGCCAGCGGCTGCTCCAGCAGCAGCAGACCGAACTCGTCCAGCCGCCGCAGGGTCGGGGTGTCGAGCAGGGTGTACGCCGCGTTGGCGTCGACCTGGAGCGGCACGTCGTCCCCGAACATCGCTCGGACGGCCCGGACCGGCTCGACGTCCCAACCGGGAGCGATCTTCAGCTTGATCCGTACGTAGCCGTCGTCGAGGTAGCCGTCGACCACCCGGAGCGTCTGCTCGATCGAGTCCTGGATGCCGACCGAGACCCCCGACGGCACGGTGTCCCGCACCCCGCCGAGGTACTGGGCGAAGGACTGTCCGGATGCTCGCAGCTGCGCGTCGAGCACCGCCATCTCCACCGCAGCCTTGGCCATCGGGTGGCCGACCACGTGCCGCAAGCGGTGCGCGACGGTCTCGGCTGTCAGATCCTCGACAGAGGTCAGCGCGGGGGTGAGCCAACGGCTGATCACCTGGGTGCAGCCGTCGACGTACTCCGAGGAGTACAACGGCTCCTCCATCGCGACGCACTCGCCCCAGCCGGTGACCGGTCCCGCGGCGGTGTCCGCCTCGACCTCGACGATCAGCGCCTCCCGGGTGTGCTCGGTGCCGAAGGAGGTGGTGAAGGGACTGATCAACGGCATCGACAGTCGATGCAGCCGCAGGCCGGTGATGATCATGGTCGTCTCCTGACGTTCACCGAGCGTCGGCCGACGTCGGGTGCGGCGGCGGTTCCACCCGGTAACCGTGGGTGCGATCGAACCCCGAGACCGACCAGCCGCGATCCACCAGCGGCACCAGTGCCTCTCGCACCGCGAGGCGCCAGAGCGAGGCGGTGGCCGGGTCATGGCGACGGAGTGCGGTGATGTCGTCGGGCACCGCCACGGTCAGTGGGGTCGCCGGGTCGAGGTCGCCGATGGTGAGGCCGACCGCGGGCGCGCCCTCCCGGTCGAGCACCAGCGCCATCGCGGGCTTGCTCGATGCCGGGGGTGGCGAGGTCGTCAGGTCCCAGCGGACCAGCAGCCGATCACTCGGGTCCCCCCGGTTCAGGTCGTCGGCCAGCTCGCCGTACAGGTCGAGGAGGTAGCTCTCGGGGCGCGCGCCGAGCCGGTTCAGGTTGAAGTGCGCGTTGCGGGAGACCAGCGGGTCGTACGTCCACGTGATCGCGCTGCCGCCCTGGGCCAGGACCCAGTCCCGCTGGTGGTTCTTGATCAGCGACCCCACGCCCTGCCCGGCATGCGCGGGCAGCACCCCGGTGATGTGGGAGTGCAGGGCCCCGTACGTCGGAGAACCCCAGAACCCGAGTGCCGCGCCGACCAGCGTCTCGCCGACGAAGGCGCCGGCGAGATAGCTGCCGGCGTGCGAGAGAGCGACCATGAGCGACGGATCCACCTCGTGACCGGCTTCGGCCCGCAGCCAGATCGAGTCCCACAGGCTCGACGCGGCGGTCATCTCCTGGATGCCCGCCAGCTCGCGCACCGCCACGTCGTCGACCACGGCATCGGAGTCTAGAACCCGCGGCACCGCCGGACGTGACTCTCCGGCGCCATCCGGTCCCCACCCGCACATGCCGCCCCGCCGAACATGGCTCGGCGGCGGCATCCGGTCCCCACCCCAGCCCGCCACACCGCCGGACCCGACTCCCCGGCGACAACCGGCCCCGCCCGCACACGCCCCACCGCCGGACGTGAATACCCGCCGCATCCGGTCGTCACCCGGACGGTGCACGAGGGGACACGAGTTGCGTCAGTGAAAATCGGTTGGCCGGGATCGAGCCGGCCCGTACGGTCGCTGACCATGATGATCTGCATGGCGGTCTTCCATGTCCGGCGGAGGGTCGCGGGACTGGTACCGCCTTCGTCCTGACTGGGCCGAACGCGTGGTCGGGGCGGCTGACATCCAGCGCGGTGAGCTGGTGGTCGAGCTCGGGGCCGGCGACGGCGCGCTGACCGTGCCGCTGGCCCGCACCGGCGCCCGGGTGATCGCCGTCGAGGTCCACCCCGGCCGAGCCGAGCGACTGCGCGATCGCGTACGAGATCTCGATGTCCGGGTGGTCGAGATGGACGCCCGCGACTTCCGCTATCCGCGACGAGTGGTACGGGTGGTGGCCAACCCTCCGTTCGGCATCGCGAGCAGCCTGATCCGGTCCGCACTCGAGCAGACCGGGGTGATCGCGCTCGATCTGGTGCTGCCCCGCTCGGTCGCGCTGCGTTGGTCGGACGGCCGGCCGCGGGCGGCACGCCGCTTCCAGGGACGACTCGGCTCTGTCGTTCCCCGCCGCGCCTTCAGCCCCGCACCGCGCGTCGACTGCGCGGTCCTGCACCTGCGCCGACGACGAGGTTGACCGGCCGACCGGTGTTCCGGAGTCAGTCCCGGGTCACTGTCCCGGCGGGCGCAGCCGCAGGGCCTGCATGCCCCCGTCGACGGCCAGCGCGACGCCGGTGGTGGAACCGGCGCGCGGGCTGGCCAGGTACGCCACGGCACCGGCCACCTCCTCCGCGCTGACCAGCCGTCCGTGCGGCTGGCGGGCCTCCAGGGCCGCCCGCTCGGCCGCCGGATCGGGGGCACTGTCCAGCAACCGACCCACCCACGGGGTGTCGGCGGTGCCTGGGTTGACGCAGTTCACCCGGATCCCCTCGCGCAGGTGGTCGGCGGCCATCGCCTGGGTGAGCGAGAGCACGGCGCCCTTGGTGGTGCTGTAGAGCGCCCGCTGCGGCAGACCCGCCGTCGCCGCGACCGAGCAGGTGTTGACCACCGCCGCGGACGCCGAGGCGCGCAGGTGCGGCAGGGCCGCGCGAGTCACCCGGACCATGCCGATCACGTTGATGTCGAGGACCCGCTGCCACTCGTCGTCGGGGTTGTCGGCCACCGTGCCCTGGGCACCCACCCCGGCGTTGTTGACCACGATGTCGAGCTGGCCGAAATGGTCCACCACGCCCTGGATCGCGGCCCTGACCGACACGTCGTCGGCGACGTCGCAGGGGAACCCGACCAGTGGCTCGGCCACGCCGTCGGCCTGCAGATCGAGCACAGCCACCCGGGCACCGCCGCGCACCAGCTCGGCCGCGATGGCGGCCCCGATGCCGGAGGCGCCACCGGTGACCGCGGCCACCAGACCGTCGAAGTCCCCGCTCACGCGGCCGACCCCGCACCTGCCGAAGCTCCGGCACCCGCAGAGGTCTCGGCGCCCGTCATCAGCTGCCGCTGCGCGCCGAGGCCGTCGATCTCGATCCGGACCACGTCACCGGGTCGCAGGTACGGGAAGCGGCCCGACAACGCGACGCCCTCCGGCGTACCGGTCAGCACCACGTCGCCGACTTCGAGCGCCAGGTACTGGCTCAGGTGCCGGATGATCGTCGGGCAGTCGAAGATCAGGTCAGCCGTCGAGGAGTCCTGCCGTGGTTCGTCGTTCACCCAGCTGCGGAGCCGCAGATCGTGATGGTCGACGTCGTCGGTGGTCACCAACCACGGGCCGATCGGCGTCGAACCGGGGACGCACTTCCCCTTGCTCCACTGGCCACCGGACTCCTCGATCTGGAAGGTCCGCTCCGACAGGTCGTTGACCACGGTGAAGCCGGCGACGTAGTCGAGGGGGTCCTCGTCGTCAGTGAGCTCGTACGCCCGTTTGCCGATGATCATGGCCAGCTCGACCTCCCAGTCGATCTTGGCTGCGCGTGCCGGGATCCGGAAGTCGTCGTCCGGACCGGCGATGGTGTTCGGGGTCTTCAGGAACATCACCGGGACCGGCGGCGGCGCGGCACCCGATTCCGCGGCGTGGGCCGCGTAGTTCATGCCGATCGCGATCACCGCGCCGGGCGAGGCCACCGGAGCCTCGAAGACGGCGTCGGCCAGATCGACCCGGTTCAGCTGCCCGCCGGCGGCGGCGGTCGCCGCCTCGGCCAGCAGCGGCAGGGTCCTGGGCGTCAGGTCGCCCAGCAGCTCGCTGAGGTCGTACGCCTCATCGCCGGACACCACCACAGGTCTGGTGCCGTCCGCGGTTCGAAGCCGAGCAAACTTCATCGGGTCTCCTCCAGGTGAGCAGCGAAAATCGACGCCGGGGCCACCTCGCGGCGGAGGCGTGTGGCCGCTGACCACCATACATCGGACGGCGTCGCCGAAAAGGACGAGCCTGACGGCACTGAGGACGGGTTGACGGCGCAGAGATCGGATGTCTAGGGTTTGGCTTCCCTGTAGGACACATGGTCAGAACCGCTCGCCCGTCGACGAAGCACACCCGACACTCGACAGCTCAACGGAACGGACATGATCGATACCCATCTGCATCTGTGGCGCCTGAGCGCCGGGTGGTATGGCTGGAACACCCCCGAGCTCGGCCCGATCCACGCCGACTCCGAGCTCGGCGATGTCAGCGCCGCGATGGAGCAGGTCGGGGTCACGACCGCGATCCTCGTCCAGGCCGCCGACCATCTGGCCGAGACCGACTGGCTGCTCGATCTGGCAGCCCGAGAGCCGTCCGTCGGTGGCGTCGTCGGCTTCTTACCTCTGGACGACGCTGCTGCGCTGGAGGATCAGCTGGCGCGCCGTGCGGGCTCGGGCCTGGTCGGCGTACGCCAGCTCTGGCACGATCACGACGATCTCCAGGAGCTTGCCGCGGAGACGACGATCAGCTGTCTGCGGCTGCTCGGTGAAGGCGGGCTGCCGGTCGACGTCCCCAACGCCTTCCCCACCGTGTGGTCTGCTCTCGTGACGGCCGTGGATGCTGCGCCCGACACGACCTTCGTGCTCGACCACTGCGGCAAGCCTCCCTTCGGCGATCCCGCTGCCTGGGCCCGCTGGGAACGCGGCTTCGCCGAGCTGGCCGGTCGGCCGAACGTGGTCGTCAAGCTCTCCGGTCTCTTCGCCGGCAGCGGTCTGGCACCGGCGACGGAGACCGAGCTGGCGCGGGTCGTCGAGCTCACCCGTACGACGGCGGGCGCGGGCCGGACCATGATCGGCAGCGACTGGCCGATGGCCCGCGGTAGCACGGATTACGCCGAGTCGATGATCAGGATCGACGCTCTGCTGAGTGGGTGGTCTGCGGCAGAACGGGAGCAGGCGGAGGTCGGCACGGCGCTGCTCATCTACGGACCGCCCACCGGTTCCTCCGTCGAGCGGGGCACGACATGACCCACAGCGCCCAACCGGCCAGCTCGCCGACTCCGGCCCGACAGCCCGGAGGCACCGCCCCGGACCGGGTGGTCCGAGCCCGCGCCTGGCTCTGCGACCTGCCCGTCGAGCAGGTGCGCACCGACGCCGTCCAGTCGTTCGTCAAGCAAGAGACGATCTTCGTGGAGCTGGAGACCCAGTCGGGCGTGGTCGGCCTCGGCTACGCGTACACGATCGGCACCGGCGGCGGGGCTGTTCTGGACCTGTTGCGCACGACCCTGCTCGAGACCGTCGTGGGACAGGACGTGCACGGTCCGGAGCGGATCTGGACCGACGCCTTCACCATCACCCGCGCGACGACGACCGGAGCGATCACCTCGCTCGCCCTGGCCGCCCTGGACACCGCGGTGTGGGACGCCCGCTGCCGGGCTCTCGGCCTCGGACTGTGGCAGCTGGCCGGCGGGTTCCGTGATCGGGTTCCGGTCTACGACACCGAGGGCGGTTGGCTGCATCTCACCGAGGGCGAGCTGGTCGAGCACGCCCAGCAGTCGGTCACGGACGGACTCGGCGGCGTCAAGATCAAGATCGGCAAACCGTCAGCCGTCGAGGACCGACGGCGGCTGGCGGCCGTGCGCGGCGCCGTCGGCGACGAGCTGGACATCATGGTCGACGCCAACCAGTCGTTCACCGCAGCCGAGGCGATCCGCCGCAGCCGGATGCTGGTGGACCTGGATGTCTTCTGGTTCGAGGAACCGCTGCCCGCCGACGACATCGCCGGACATGCGCGACTCGCCTCGCTCACCACCGTTCCGATCGCCGTCGGGGAGAGCCTGTACGCCGCCGCCGCGTTTCGCGAGTACCTCCAGCGAGGAGCCGCCGGCATCGTTCAGGTCGACGTGGCACGGGTCGGGGGCATCACACCGTGGCTGAAGGTCGCCCACCTGGCAGAGACGTTCAACATCCAGGTCGCACCCCACTTCCTGATGGAGCTGCACCTGCCGCTCGTCTGTGCGATCCCGAACGGGCTCTATCTGGAACGCATTCCCCAGCTCCGGGCCCTCACCACCACCGACATCACCATCCGTGACGGACACGCGGAGGTGCCACGCGGTCCCGGACTGGGTATCGAGTGGGATCGCGAAGCCATCGAGGACCTGACCGTCGCCTGAGCCGGGCGGTCCCAGCCGAGGCAGCGCAGACACTTCGGTGCCGCTGCGGCGCCCAAAGGACTGGCAACCTCATTGTCAGCGGCAGCCTTCCACATGAGTCATAGGATGTCTAGGTACCAATCTCCGTTGTGACTGACTCGTTTCCGAAGGTTCCGAGTCGGACGGCAAGGGCACGGAGATCACGCTTGGATAAAGCCTTCAGCGAGAGCCGGAACCAAGCAAGAGACTTCGCGGTGCTGTCAGAAACTCACCTCTTGACGACACATACATCCGATGATTGACTGCGGTCACCGGTCGACCGGGGCCGGCTGCTCCTCTCGATGCTGACTTCCGCAGGCGACGCCCGACGGGTGCCCTCGGCATCGTCTGGGGACACTCAGGATCTGGGCCTCCGTGCTCCACACCATCGCCGACGAGAGGGCTCCCTTGTCCAGGATCACCGCAGCGACCACCGTTGACGTGCGCTTCCCCACGTCCGAGCAGCTCGACGGCTCGGACGCGATGAACCCTGACCCCGACTACTCGGCGGCCTACCTCTCGCTCGCCACCGACGCCGGGGACGGTCTGGTCGGGGCGGGCTTCGTGTTCACCACGGGCCGCGGCAACAACATCGCGGCCGAAGCCATCCAGACGGTGGCAGACATGCTCCTCGGCGAGTCGGTCGATGACCTGCTCGTCGACATGGGCGCCACCTACCGACGCTTCGTCTACGATCCGCACCTGCGCTGGCTCGGACCGGAGAAGGGCGTCATGCACATGGCCATCGGCGCCCTGGTCAACGCGCTGTGGGATCTCAAGGCCAAACGAGCGGGTCTGCCGCTGTGGCAGCTCGTCTCGGCGATGTCACCCGAGGAGCTGGTCAACCTCGTCGACTTCCGCTATCTGACCGACGCGATCACACCCGACGAGGCGCTCGAGATCTTCGACAAGGCCGTCCCTGGCCGCGCGGAACGCACCGACCTGCTGCTCCAGCACGGTTATCCCGCCTACACGACCACACCAGGTTGGCTCGGGTACTCCGACGAGAAGATGCTGCGGCTCGCCCGCGAGGCCGTGGCGGAGGGCTTCACCCAGATCAAGCTCAAGGTCGGCGGCAGCCTCGACGACGACATCCGACGCCTGTCCCTGGCGCGCGCCGAGGTCGGTCCGGACATCCAGATCGCCATCGACGCCAACCAGCGCTGGGACGTGGACGACGCGATCGCCTGGGTGAAGCAGCTGCAGCCCTACGACATCGCCTGGATCGAGGAACCGACCAGCCCCGACGACCTGGTCGGCCACGCCGCCATCCGCAAGGGACTCAACGGCGTCCCAGTGGCCACCGGCGAGCACACCGCCAACAGGGTGATGTTCAAGCAGCTGCTGCAGCTCGAGGCCATCGACGTGATGCAGATCGACGCCGCCCGGGTGGCCGGCGTCAACGAGAACCTCGCGAACCTGCTGCTGGCCGCCAAGTTCGGGGTACGGGTCTGCCCGCACGCCGGCGGGGTGGGCTTGTGCGAAGCCGTCCAGCACCTGTCCATGATCGACTTCATCGCCGTCAGCGGCACCTGGGACAACCGCTTCGTGGAGTTCGTCGATCACCTGCACGAGCACTTCGTCGATCCCGTACGGATCGAGCACGGACGCTATGTCGCTCCCCTGGCCCCGGGGGCCGGGACCGAGATGACCACCGACGCACTGGAGCGCTACCGCTTCCAGGCCAACTGAGAGGTTGACCATGACAGTCACCGAGGTCACACCCGCGCCTCCGAACATCGCTGCCTTCATGAACGACCGGCTGGGCATGTTCATCCACTTCGGCCTGTACGCCCTCGCCGGTCGCCACGAGTGGGTGCAGAACCGGGAGCGCATCCACCCCGACACGTACGCGAAGTACTTCGAGCACTTCGATCCCGATCTGTTCGACGCCGTGGACTGGGCCCGCCAGTGCAAGCAGGCGGGCATGAAGTACGCGGTGCTGACCACCAAGCACCACGAGGGCTTCTGCCTGTGGGACACCCAGTACGGCGACTACAAGATCACCAACACCCCGTTCGGCCGCGATCTGGTCCGCGAGTTCGTCGACGCCTTCCGCGCCGAGGGGATCAAGATCGGGTTCTACCACTCCCTGCTCGACTGGCATCATCCGGACTTCACCGTCGACGGCCTGCACCCGCTGCGGGACGAGGAGAACGTGCCGGAGCTCAACGAGGGCCGCGACATCGCCCGCTATCGCGAGTACCTCCACAACCAGGTGCGCGAGCTGCTGACCGGCTACGGCGAGATCTCCTACCTCTTCTACGACTTCTCCTACCCCGAGCGCCAGATGCCTCAGATCTTCAACAACAAGGGCAAGGACGATTGGGGCTCGATCGAGCTGATGGCTCTCACCCGGGAGCTCCAGCCTGGCATCGTGATCAACGACCGACTCGACATTCCCGGCGACCTGGTGACTCCCGAGCAGTACCAGCCCTCCGAGCCGATGAGGCGGGACGGCGAGCTGGTCGCGTGGGAGGCCTGCCAGACGATCAACGGCAGCTGGGGCTACTACCGCGACAACACCCTGTTCAAGACGCCGGAGATGCTGGTCAGGATGCTGGTCGACGGGGTCAGCAAGGCCGGCAACCTGCTGTTCAACATCGGCCCGACGGGCCGTGGCAACTTCGACCCCGTGTCGGCTGAGATCCTGACCGGGCTGGGTGAGTGGACGAGGGTGCACGGACGATCCATCTACGGCGCCGGCCCGAGCGAGTACACCCCACCCACCGACTGCCGCTACACGCAGCGGGGCGACCGGCTCTATCTGCATCTGTTCGCCTGGCCGTTCGAGCACGTGCACCTGCCCGGTCTCGCGGGCAAGGTCGCCTACGCCCAGCTGCTCAACGACGCTTCCGAGATCGCGTTCTCCTCCATCGATCCGGATGCGGCGGCTCAGAACACCACGATGGGTGGCCAGCCGGCCGGCACACTCACCCTGACGCTGCCCATCCGCCAGCCCGCCGTCGCCGTACCGGTTGTCGAGCTCTTCCTCGCATGAGTGGTCCGGGACTGGACATCCCCGCCGATCTCGGCCGCCTCGGACTCGGGACGGCCGGCATCGGCAACCTGTTCCACGCGATCTCCGACGACGATGCGCACCGGACCATCGACGCCGCCTGGGAGGGCGGCATCCGTGCGTTCGACACCGCCCCGCACTACGGGCTGGGACTGGCCGAACGTCGGCTGGGCGCTGCTCTGGCCCGTTATCCGCGGCATGAGTTCCTGCTGTCCACCAAGGTCGGTCGGCTGCTCGCACCGACGCCGGAGAACGCCGGGCGCACCGACGACGAGGGCTTCGTGGTGCCGGCCGCGCACCGACGGGTCTGGGATGCCAGCCCGTCCGGGGTCCGGCGCTCGCTGTCGGAGAGCCTGGAGCGGATCGGTACGGACTGGATCGACATCGCCTACCTGCACGATCCGGACGAGTACGACCTCGAAGGCGGCATCGCCACGGGGATGCCGGCACTGGCGGAGGCCAAGGCGGCCGGACTGGTCCGGGCGGTGGGCATCGGGTCCAAGTCCGTACGAGCCCTGGCGACCGCTGTCCGCACCGGACTGTGCGACCTGATCATGGTCGCCGGACGGTTGACGATCCTTGATCACCGTGGGGCCGAGCTGATCGAGCTGTGTCAGCAGCACGGCGTCGGCATCGTCAACGTCGGGGTGTTCAACTCGGGAGCGCTCGCGGCCGCGACCCCGGGGCCGGACCTGCACTTCGAGTACGCCCCGATCACCCCCGATCGGCTGGCCGCCCTGGAGCGGGTGCACGCGGTCTGCGCCGACTTCGGCGTGACGGTCGCCGACGCCGCGGTGCAGTACTCGTGGACGCTCCCCGCTGTGGTCAACGTGACCGTGGGTGCCGCGGCGGACTGGCAGGTCCGCGCGTCCCTGGCCGGCATGCGCACGACTATCGATCCGGCACTCTGGCCGGCACTGGCGGCGGCCGTCCGCGGCTGAGCCGCCGCGGGTTGGACTCACCGCGGGACGGGGTCCTCGAGCAGGGCTCGGCGGACCCAGTCCTCGACGCCGGAGACGTGCGCCGTTAGCCGGGCCGCGACGAGGGCCGGGTCGCGCAGCTCCAGAGCCGCCACGATCAGTGCGTGCTCACCGAGCGTGCGCTCGATCGCACCCTCCTGGGTGATCCCGCGCCAGACGCGTACCCGACTCGTCCGCCCAGCCACCACATCGAGCAGGTCGCAGAGGAACTCGTTGTCGGCGAGACTCGCGATCTGGCGGTGGAACGCGAGATCGTGCGTCACGAGCGCCTCGACGTCGGAGTCGGCGCCTACCTCGCCGAGCATCCGGCGCAGCTCCTCCACCTGGGCGCCGGTGATCTGAGCCGCGGCCTTGGCGCCGGCTGCAGCCTCCAGCATCCGGCGCACCTCGAGCAGGTCCAAGATCGTCTCGTCCTCCTGCAGCTCGAGCACGAAGGACATCGCGTCCATCGCCGAGCTCGGGCGCAGGTTCGTCACGTACGTCCCGTCGCCCCGGCGCACGTCCAGGACGTTGATCATCTCCAGCGCCTTGACCGCCTCTCGCAAGGAGTTGCGCGACAGGCCGAGGGACTCGCTGAGCTCCTTCTCCGGCGGCAGCCGATCACCTGGCCGCAGACCACCGGACCTGATCAGATCACGGATCCGGGCGATCGCCTCGTCGGTCACGGCCATCTGCGGGCCCTCTCGGGACTGACGAGTGCGATCATGACGAGATCCTAGTGCTACAACGCCTCTCGCGCTCGGTGTAGCTGATCACTGCCGATGTCGGCGACACTCACGACGCCGGTCAGTCCCATGATCAGGTCGAGCTCGGCGACCAGGTTGTCGATCACCTGACGCACACCGTCGGCACCGGCCAGCGCGAGTCCGTATACGTGCGGTCGTCCCAGCAAGCAGGCATCGGCGCCGAGCGCCAGGGCAACGAAGAGATCTGCTCCCGTGCGGATCCCACTGTCGAAGAGCACCACCACGTCGGGCCCGACAGCCTCGCGCACCGCCACCAGCGCGTCGAGGGCGGCGATCGCGTTGTCGACCTGGCGACCGCCGTGGTTGGAGACGATCACTCCGTCGAGGCCGAGCTCGACAGCGCGGCGGGCGTCGTCGGGATGCAGCACCCCCTTGATCAACACCGGCAGGGTGGTCCGGCTCTTCACGGTGGCGAGCTGGTCCCAGCTGAGCCACGGGTTGGAGTAGAGGTCGAGGAACGTCTGGACGGCCGCCCGCGGCATCGGCGAACGGAGGTTCTCCAGCAGCCTGCCCGGATACCGCCGCGACATCGCCAGCAGGGTCGCGACCGCACCCGGGGTGATCTCGTCGCGCTCCCCGGCCGGCCGAGGTCGTCGGGACCGATCCGCGGTCAGGGCGAGGAATCGCGGATCGGACGTGTACTGGGCGATGCCCTCGCCGCGGGCGAACGGGAGCGAACCCAGATCCAGGTCCTGCGGCCGCCACCCGAGCACGGTGGTGTCCACGGTGACGACCAGAGCGGCGGCCCCGCTCAGCTCGGCCCGCCGGATCATCGAGTCGACCAGCTGCTCGTCGCTCGACCAGTAGAGCTGGTACCAGAACGGTGTCGCCCCCATCGCCCGCGCCGTGTCCTCCATCGGGTGGCAACCCTGGCTGGAGAAGACGTACGGGGTACCCGACGCCGCGGCACCCCTGGCGATCTGCACATCGCTGTCGGCGCGGACCAGCCCGGCAGCGCCGATCGGGGCTACCAACACCGGTGCCGGCATGGCCGTGCCCAGGATCTCGGTCCGCAGCTCACGGCGCCCCACCCCGTGCAGGACCCGAGGCACGATCCGCCAACGGTCGAAGGCGTCCCGGTTGTGCCGCATGGTCCGTCCCTCACCGGCACCCCCGGACACGTATGCCCAGGCGCGTCGGCTCATCGCCCGTCGCGCCCGACGCTCCAGCGCCTCCGCGTCGGTCGGCACCCGGGGCCGTCGACCGCGCGCCCCGTCCCCGTAGATCTGGCTCTGACGCCGGCGTCCTGGACCTGGATCGGCGGGCTCGGCGCCCTCGGTGGTGGCGGTTGTCGACACGGCAGCAGCCTAGGGACACTGTGCCCACCGACGCCTGAGAGGCGAAGTTGTCCTCTTGAGGACATTGCACAAAGCGGACAGCATTTTGGCTGTCAGCACCGCTGACCAGGGCCTAGAGTTATGGCTGTCGGTAACCGGGGAACCCCCGAGCTCCGGAATCCGACACAGTGCCACCCGGGCAACTCCCCTTGTGCCCGTGTTGTGGCAGGTAGGCGCGGCGGACCTGACGCTGCCAGCGCCACGACAGTAGTCCGTATCGGGAGGGGATTCCCCCGATCCCCTCCCGACGGACCGCTTTCCTCCTCCGGAGGGACAATCTCTGGACCTCGCGCTCCGCGGCTGTGCCTGCGTCGAGCCGTCATATCGAAGCCTGTCGAACTTCCTGTACGCCGCACGCGCAACGCTACTCACCAGTAGGGTGCTGGCCAGGTCGTCGTGGACGCGTCAGGGTGTCCCGTCGACACGGGCTCGCCGCCCGATCGTGATCGGGCCTCCGATCGATATCGGAATGGGCGAGAAGCCAGGTGTGGTTTGTCGGCGCGCCGTGCAACAGGCGCGCCGACCCCTCCCCCGCCTGCCGGGGTGCCGAGTGGGCGTCTTCGCGTTTCGGTGACTTTCCGACGCAAGAACGCCACCGAAGGAGTTCCCATGGCCGTCAGCGCCGATCCCTGGCGGACCTGGACGAGCTCGCCTGACCGTCCGCCGACGGCGACCTGCGTTCCCTGATCGGCTCACCGGCAGCTCCCGTACGCGACGCGCCCCGACCCGGGGACGCGACAGACTGTGGGAATGACCACGGCAACGGACAGCACGATCCGCGAACAGTGGCGGGCGCTTGCCCTCCGGCTCACGGTGTTGACCCTGCCCGCCCAGCTGGCCGGCGCGTTCCTCGGTTTTCTCCCGACGCTCCTGCTCGGTCGGCGCGTGCTCAGCTTCCCGTTGGTACCCAGCCTCGTGCTGGTGGGGATCGGCGCCGTCGCCGGGCTGGCGGTCGGCAAGCTGGCTCACCCACCGCGGGATCGCCACTGGGCCGCCGTCGCGCTGGCCGCCGGGTTCGGTCTGGTGAGCTTTGTGGTCTTGCGTCTGCTCGTTGAGCTCCGCCAGCCGGAGGGAACCCCGTCGGCACTGCTCCCGTGGGTGGCCGGCTCTCTGGTGGTCGTGCTGCTGCAGTCGCTGGTGGTCGGCCTGGTGTGGCGGCGGCGATCGCTCCAGGAGAGCGATCGGGACTGATTCAGCTGCCGGCGGCGGAGACCGCTGAGCCGACCGGCTGCGAGCGCACGGCCGAGCCCGTGCCGCAGAACAGGCAGCCCGACAGGGGACGACCGGCGCCACAGATCTCGCAGCTGTCCTGCGCCAGCGGAGCCCAGGCCGGTCCGGCCAGGCCGCAGAGCTCGACCGTACGCCGAGTGCGGTACGGCGCCCCGGCCTCCGAGATGACCGACACGGTGCGCGGAACGGTGTCGCCCAGCTGATTCCGCAACAGCGCGGGCGGGTCCTCGGCGGTGTAGAGCTGTTCCTCACCGTCCGGCGCGAAGCCGCCCGGTCCCCGGGCCGGACCGTTGTCGGTGCCGAGCTCGACGAAGTAGCCACCCGACCGCACCAGGCTCGCGGCCGACTGGGCGAGCGAGGGCACCGGGCGCCGGAGGCCGAGGACCTTCGGGTGCCAGACGATGCTGCGTGAGCGTACGGCGGCCTGGCGGACGAGCTGCACGGCGGCACCCGGCTCGGACCACCCGGACGGGGTGTCCCGCAGGGCGTGCACGGCAGCACCGATCAGGGTCAGGGTCAGCGCGTGGTGGTCGAGCACGAGCACACCCACGCGCAGGTCGCGGTGGCTGGCCACGACCACGTGGGCCTGTTCCCGGGCACGCCGCTCGAGGTGACGCGGGGTCAGCAGGAGCACGTGCTCGGACGGGGTGGCCGGTAGCGCGGTCAGCAGGGCCGTCGGGCCGTCGCCGACACCGAGCACCGACTCGAGACCGGACGAACCGGCAACCGCGATGTCCACAGACCATCCCCTGACGAAGAGCAGCACCACCGGCGGGTGGTGATGACCCACCACGAGCCGCCAGGGTCGGGACATTAACACGGAGCGAGGTCCCTTAACCTGGTGCCGCAGAAAAGCCCATCGGGCGGGTAATCTCGGCCGGCATGCGACGCAGAAGTCAGACGGAGCAGGCCGGCCGTGGCGGGCGGGGGCCGGCGTGGCGGCTCGGTTGCGCCCTGCTCCTCACCCTCTCCCTCGCGCTGCTGCCCGGCTGCACGGACCCGGAGGCGTCGGCGTACACGGAGGTCACGGTGGGCAAGCTGACCGTCGACCGGCCGTCCGACTGGGCGACGGAGCTGGCCGTGGAGGAGCCGTGGACCCAGGGCTTCCGGCTGGCGCCGGACTCCGTGGAACAGCAGCAGGTCTCCGGTGACTTCGGCGAGTACCCGACGGCCGCCGCGGCCATGGGCACCCTCATCGGTCAGGCTCAGGTCGGGTTGAAGGGTTTCGAGATCGTGGAGAGCCGCGACGTGGAGATCAAGGGCGCGACCACGGGGCGGGTGACCCGGTACACCATCACCGACAACACCGGCTCCCAGCTCTCGGGTGAGTGGTTCGTCGCTGCCCACTGGCCGTACCCCCAGTCGGTCGCTGTCTCGGTGCTGCAGCCGCAGTTCGACGCCGACCTCGAGCGACGCATCCTGGAGTCGATGGAGCTCAAGCCCGTCCTGCAGTGACCCGTACGTCGTCGCGGAGTTCCCCAGAGCCACCCGGACAGCCAGGCCCGGGTTTGGGCCCTCGGGCCCATGTCCGAGAGACCTCTCGCCGCTAGTGTCGCCGGGACACGACGACAGGACGGACCAGACATGCTGACCCGCTGGAGGGCTGTACGCACCCGGCCCGCGGCAGGCGCGGCCATGGTGGAGGTCGCTGCGGCCTGGGGTATCGCGGCGCTGGTGATCGCGGCCATCGTCCTGGGCGTCCAGGGTGCGAACATCGGGGCCTACACCACCCGAGTGCTCTGCACGATCATGACCTCGGTCGGCGGCGGCGGGTCCTGCGGCGACTCAGACGAACAAGAACCACCCACCGAGCAGCCGCCCTTCGACCCGAAGCCGACCAAGTGCAAGATCACCGAACGGGCGGAGAAGGTCAACTCCGAGATCAAGATCGCGTTCATCAAGTTCGGCGAGAACGCGGGCTTCATCCAGGCGACGTACAGCGACGGGACGGTCACCTACACCGCGACGAACGGTGCTTCCCTGGGCCTGACGGGAGGCGTCGGCGGCAAGATGGACATCGGCGAGCTCGAGCGGGGCGCCAAGGTCGACTTCGGCGGCGGCTTCAAGGTCGACTACGGCAGCACCTGGGTGTTCAAGGACCAGGACGAGGCCGACTCCATGCGGGACCAGCTGGACGAGTACCTCATGCAGCAGGAGATGCTCCGGCGCGACACCTACGGCGGCTACGCCATCGGGCAGTGGCTCACCGGCGGCTTCGTCGACCCGCCGAAGCCGCCCAGCCAGAACGTCAGCAGCTTCACCGTGGAAGGCGATGTGAGCGGGAAGGTGGGCCTGAGCCTGCCGTTCGATCCCGCCGACAAGAACCTGCCGGACGACCAGAAGTCGGGCGTGCCGAACCTGAAGCTCGCCGAGGCGGGGATCAAGTTCGGTGGCAGCCAGAAGTGGACCCAGATCAACGACCTCGAGACCGGCAACACCACCTGGACGACGACCGGCGAGGCCTTCATCCAGGGCAACGCCG
The DNA here is from genome assembly GCA_963696135.1 of uncultured Actinomycetota bacterium. Taxonomy (GTDB): domain Bacteria; phylum Actinomycetota; class Actinomycetes; order Propionibacteriales; family Propionibacteriaceae; genus Microlunatus. Next base: position 202,876 of record CAVOJH010000014.1, on the reverse strand, counting down.
CCCTCGGCCCGCTGGCCGGTGAGCTCAAGGGCGTCCAGGGGTCCAGCATGGCCATCACCCGCAACGACCAGGGCGAGATCATCAAGGTGGCCCTGGTCACCACGCGAGAGGGCAAGGCCACCGGCTCGGTCAACTCCGGTCAAGCCGACCTCGGTGGCAACGCCTCCCAGTCCGGTTCGGCGAGCAACCTCACGGTGACGACCGCGTCCTTGGACGTGAAGACAGCAGCCCAACGTGATCTGGTGAACCAGTGGTTGGCGGCCCAGGCCAGCGGGGAGGGTGCGGTGTCCCCCGAGACGTACCGGCCGGACCGCCTGGTGGACGGCGACCCGTTCCAGAACCTGATGTACACGAACGCCACGGTGAGCAACGTCGAGTACGACAACGTGACCGACAAGCAGGGCTTCGCTCTCGAGGTCAAGCTGGGGGTGGCCTTCGGGGTCGACTTCAACCTGGAGACGACCGACTCCAAGGCCAAGGTCGCCACCTACCTCGGGATCCCTGGGTCCGACGGCGTCCGCCCGCCGGTCGACTTCCCCGAGTGCGTCGCCTGACCGTTCCGGAGCTCTCGGACGGCGGGGACGTCCACGGGATCCCGCGGGTGCAGCCCCGCCCACCGGTCAGCCGGATCCCACCGGCGAGTCACCTACGGTCACCCGGCCCGCTCACCAGCCAGCCAGGCACCACCGGCGAGTCACGTACGGTCCCCACCAGCCAGCCGGAAGCCGCCACCGAGTCACATACGGTCACCCGGCCAGCTTGATCAACCAGAGACCGCGTTCAGGTCCTCGGATCCCTGCTCCCGTAGGGAGCCCGGGCGCTGGTGATGCCGAGGGCACGGCGGTTCAGCGGGCGGCGGTTCGACTGCGTCAGCGCGAAGCAGGCACGGGAAGATCGGTGGCCACCGTCTCGGTCTTGTCGGTCACCGTCCCGTCGGTGCCGATGGTGGTCTCGTGACGGACCAGGTCGGCTCCGCTGATCGTCCAGACCTCCACCGTCCAGCCCGAGGAGGACTGCGTGGCCTTGGCCGGACCGATCCGATCGCCGTAGCTGGAGATCACCGCATCCCGCGCCTTCTGCTGTTCCGCGGTCAGCGTCGGAAGCCAACGGATGTCGTCCGCGTCATCGACGCGGTACGAGAGGGTCTCGTACGTCCTGGTGCTGTCCAGGAAGACGGTGGCGACCTGCGCCGCCACGTCGGCCGAGCTCACCGAGACGCCTGCCTGCTTCAGCATCGTCGAGAAGGCGTCCGGCTGACCGGTCAGCACCACTGCCTCACCCGCGTCCGACAGCGCCGCGACGACGCGACGGGGATGCGGCGGGGTCTGGTTCTGGACGTCGAAGATCTGCCAGCCAGTGAGCCACGATGCCTCGACCGGAGTCAGCGTGGTCTTGGGGTCGCTGACCAGCCGGGCGTTGACCGGGCTGCTGCCCTGGAGCCCCGCAGCCAGACGGCCACGGGTGTCCGAGGCGTCAGGAGAGCTGGTCACGGAGCTGCTCGGCTGTTGCGACGGTGGCGAGGTGGGCGGGGACTGCTCCGGTGTGCAGGCCGGCAGGGCCAGCAGCGCGGTGACCGCGGCGAGCGCGGTCACCGCCCGGGCACGACGGAACGGGGACGACACATCCTGGCAACGTGCTCGGTCGGTGCGAAAGTTCCACAGTTCCCTCATCAGTGCTCGCTGTCCCAGTAGCTGCCGTAGTAGTCCGGATAGGCTTGTCCGTTCGTGGACGTCACCATGCCACCGTTGTAGAACAGGTCGCTCACCGCCTGGTAGCCGGCATCCTGAGCCTCCGCCTGGCTGCCACCGTCGCGGATCACCTGCTGGTACGCGGCATTGTATTGCGACTCCCCCGGCTGGCTGCCCAGCTGGGCACCTGCGTTGCGGAACTCCTGGGCCGACAGGATCTGCTGCACAGTGCCGTCGACCTCCTCGTCCACCGCTCCGTGCACGTACGCGTCACGGTCCGGGTTGGAGACCTCGGCGTGCCTGCCCTCCACGGTGTACCGGGCGTGGTTGGCCTCGTGCACCAGCACGGCCGCGTTGTCGTAGCCAGGGCCCAGGACGATCTCGGACCCGTTCCAGAACGCCCCGGTGGCGCTCGGATCGACCACGATCGGGATGTCGTTGTCGGCCAGCCACTGCAGCACCTGTCTGCCGCGCTCCGTGCTGAGCATCATCTGCACGATCGGGTCGTTGCGATCCAGGCCGTCGGGGATCTCGACGTCGTCGGGGTCGGTGGTCGGCTGATCGGAGCAGCCGATGCCGAAGATCTCGCAGTACCAGGGCTCGTTGACGTTGTCCGGCCCGTAGCCACTTCCCGGCCCGTCCCCGACGGCCTCGTCGCACTGGCCCGCCCCGACCACGCTCTGGATGAGGCACAGCACACGCGCCGAGTAGACCTCGACCTTGGCGTTGTTCACCCCGACCACGACGGCCCCGATGATGATCGCGGCGATGGCGATGGCCGCCACGTACTCGACGGTCCCGGCGCCGGCGGCGGATCGACGCCGCAGTCGCACCGCTCGGCCTCGGAGACTCGTCCAGATGCTCATAGTCGTTACACGGTAGGCATCCGAGCGGCGCCGGTCCTGGGCCCACGGACCCACCGCCAGACCCAGCTCTTCTGACATCCTCATCGGACAGGGGGGATCATGACGTGGTGGACGTGGCTGACGGCAGCCGCCGTCGCAGCCGGAGCGGGCGCGGTGATCGGCGCGGCTCTCGGACGCTGGCGCGATGACGCCGACGACACGCTGTACCGCGTCCTGCCCCGCTGGTGGATCGCCGTGGCCGCGGCCGCCGGCGCTGCACTGGCCGTGCCGTTCTTCGCCCGGCAGCCTCTGCTGGTGTCGGCGGTCTATCTGATCGCCCTGCTCTGGGGTCTCACGCTGGTGCACATCGATCTCCGGGTACGACGGCTGCCCGACCGCCTCGTCCTGCCGGCCTACCCGGTGACCGCTGTCGCCCTGTTGGCCTGTTCGGTGGTCACCGGCCGATGGTCCGCGCTAGCGGTGGCGGCCGCCTCGGCCGGCGTCGCCGTGGCCGTGTTCACCGTGTTGGCGCTGCTGTCCCCCGGTGCCGGCGGTCTGGGCCTGGGCGACGTGAAGCTCGCCGGTGTGCTGGCCGCACTGCTCGGCTGGTTCGACTGGCGCGCAGCTGCCATCGGTCTGGCGGCCGGGTTCGTCCTCGGCGGCGTCGCCGCGGCGGTCCTGCTGATCAGCCGGCGGGCCGATCGTCACTCACACATCGCCTTCGGTCCGGCCATGGTGGCGGGCGCCTACCTCGCCTGCCTCATCTTCGCTGCAGGATCATCGTGACCGCGTACGTGACGAAGATCACGGCCCGATCGGCGCGTCCGAGGGAGCCTTTTTCGGCTCCGGTTGGATTTACGACCTCGTCTCTGCTTACCGTTCGGGAGTTCTTCGGTCAGTGCAGATCAGGGGGTACCAAGCCGTGACCAAGACCAGACTCTGGCGCGCGCTGTTGCTGCTGCTGGCCGGGACGGTCGTCGCCACTGGGCTGTCGGCGCCGCTGACGGCCCGTGCCGAGGACCCCGCGAAGGTCCTGCTCCTGCTCGACGTGTCGGGTTCGATGAACGAGAAGATATCCTCCGGAGGCACCAAGTTCGCCGCGGCGAAACGGGCGCTCAAGCAGGTCGCGGACGCCCTCCCCGCCGGTACCGACGTGGGACTGCGCGTCTACGGCTCGGAGATCGCCGAACCCAAGGCGGAGAACCCGAAAGCCTGCCAGGACACGAAGCTGGTGCTGCCGATCGGGCCACTGGACCGCACCAAGATGTACAAGGCCGTGGACTCCTTCCAGGCCGTCGGTGAGACCCCGATCGCATACTCGCTGGGCAAGGCGGTCGACGATCTCGGCGACTCCGGTCGCCGGGTCCTGGTGCTCATCTCCGACGGCGAGGAGTCCTGCGCCGGCGACCCCTGCCCGGTCGCCCGCAAGCTCGCCGACAAGGGCGTCGACCTGCAGTTCAACGCGGTCGGTCTCGACGTCGGGGGCAAGGCCCGCAAGCAGCTGAAGTGCATCGCCGAAGCGGGCAACGGCTCCTACTACGACGCCGACGAGTCCGACGACCTGTCCGAGGCGCTCCGCAAGATCACCCAGCGGGCGCTGCGTCCCTTTGCGATCACCGGGACCCGGGTGACCGGAACCGAGAGCCCGGATGGGGCGCCGGAGCTGACGACCGGCCAGTACCAAGATCGTTTCGGGCCCGACGGCGGCGAGCGCTTCTACCGGATCACACGCCGACCCGGCGAGACGATGACCGTGTCGGTGAACAGCCTGGTCCAGCCGACCAAGTCGTACAACCGCGAGGACTGGTCGCTGAAGTTGTCGACCGACGGCGGGGAGGTCTGCGATGAGGTCGACACGTTGAGTGAGACCGCGGATGCCACAGTCGTGGTTTCTGGGGCCGTCGTGAGCGGGACCAAAGACCCCGCGTGCACGACCGCACCCCTCGTGCTGTCGGTGGAGCGTGGCGACAAGGACGGAGCGAAGACGGCGGGGGCCGAGATCCTGGTCACCGCCGAACCGGAGATCACCAATCTCGCGTCGCTGCCGGAGGCCGTCTCGTCGTTCGCGCAGACTGGATCTGCCGTACCGGCGAAGAAACCGGTCCGACGCACCGTCGGCGGCTCGTCGTTCACCAACGCTCCTCTGCTGACCCCTGGCTCCTTCGCCGACGCACCGGCGGTCGGCGAAAGCGTCTTCTACAAGATCAGGTTGGAGACCGGGCAACGCCTGCGGACCACCGTCACTGCACCGTCGGACCGGGACGGCTGGGACCTGACCAGCACCGAGGCGGTCACCGTGGCGTCCATGATCTACACCCCGTCACGGGTGCCGTTGACCCGACAGAGCGGTGTCCTGCAGGGTGACAACCGGAAGAAGTTGACCGCCAACTCCCCGCAGGTGCGGGTCCGTAACCGCGAGATCCCCCATGAGCTGCTCGTCGCGACCGAAGGTGAGCCACTCGCCCGGGCGTCGTACGCCAACGTCGCCGGCGACTACTACGTCTCCGTCCAGGCGCGTCAGAGCACCGAGGACACCTCGGGACGCGTCCTCCCGATCCGCCTGGACCTGACGGTTGACGGCGCAGCGACGGGTGAGCCGCAGTACGCCTCGACGCCGTCGCCGTCCCCGTCGGTGAGCACGTCCACTCCCGGATCGACCTCCGAGCCGTCGGCCTCCGCCGGCACCGAGACCCCGCCGAGCGACGAAACCCGACCGGGCATGGGCTCGCTGGTGATCGCCGCCGGGGTGGGAGCGGGCATCGTGGCTCTGCTCGGCCTGGTCGTCGCACTCGCGATCCGGCGGTCAAGATCATCCAGAGCTCCCGCGAACCGGAACGGGTGACCCCTTGCGTTGCCAGCATGTACCTCGGCTCGGGGCTCTCCTCGAGCAGACGCCCTCAGTGCGATGTCAGGTCGCCGGAGTCGAGGTGTGACGTGTTGATCGCTGTTGTCGGAACCAGTGGCCTCGGCCGCGTGGCCGGGGTGCCCGGCGGCTCGCCCGCTGCTCTCCTGCGGGTCGTGGCCGACCAGCCCGACCAGGAGGTCGTCGTGCTGACCCCGGAGCACACGGAGTCGTCGGCACGACGACAAGCAGATCTGGTGGCCGCGGCTCGCCCCTCCGCGCGGGTGTCGGTGCTGGCCAGTAGGCATCACGCGCTCACCCTGACCGTGGCGGCGGACCGGATCCTCGAGTCGGCGCCGTGGATGACCGGGATGGACGCCTTTCTCGACCTGGTTCGGGCCGAGCTGTCGACCGCTCGGAGTCTGGTCTGGTCGCCCTCGGCCTGGCGCCTGCGTGGTGTCGATCTGAGCCTCGGCGCTCGGCTCCGCTGTCTCGTCGGTGGCCGAGGGCCCATCCTCGAGCTGGGTCAGCGCGCGATCACCACGCCGGACTGCTGGCGACCCCGCGCCGGTGAGCTGCTCTACACCGCCGGTCCGATACCGGCTCGGCTGGAGGTGCAGCTCGATGGTGGCCGACACCACAGCGTGGACACCCAGATCGAGGACAGCCCGTACGCGCCACGGTCTGCGCAGCTGTTGACCGCGCTGCCGGCGACACCCGCGCGCGCAGCGGAGGCACCCGTCTCGAGGCCGCCCACCCCGAACGATTCATCCACCGACCGACCCCGGCACGACACCGTCACGCAGGAAAGCGAAGCAGCATGAGCATGAACCCACGCCAGCGACGGGGGGTCGCCTTCATGGTGCTGGCCGTCGTCGCCGCCGTCCTCGTCTTCGTCGGCGTCGCCAGCTACGTGTCGAGCGTCAACACCAAGGTCGGTCCGATGGTCACGGTCTACCAGGTGACCAAGGACCTTCCTCCCTTCACCACCTTGTCCAGCGAGAACACCGAGCCGGTCCAGGTGCCGCAGCGCTGGGCAGCCGACAACACCATCCTCAAGTCCTCCGACATCGACGGCCGGGTCACCGCCACCCCGGTCACCGCCGGGTCGCCGATCAGCCTGGACGCGCTGGTCCCGGCCAGCGACCTCGATCCCACCGAGCGCGAGGTCGCCGTCAACGTGGACGCCGTCACCGGTCTCGCCGGTCGGGTCCGACCAGGCGACCGGGTCGACGTGTACGTGGCGTTCGACCAGGTCAAGGGCCTGCCCAAGCAGGCCAGGATCCTGGTGGAGAACGCTCGCGTCGTCTCGGTGCTCGGTCAGCAGCAGGTCCAGGCCCCCGACGCGAAGTCGATCCAGAACGTGATCCCCGTGACGCTGGCCCTCAAGGCCGACGCGGCGCTGTCGGTGACGTACGCGGCGTCGTTCGCCGACGAGGTCCGCTTGATCGGCCTCCCGCCCGGCGTCGCGCAGGACCGCAGCAAGGAACGCAAGACCTTCGACGCCCGCAACCTCGGCGGCAAGGCCGTACCCGAGGACGGTGCCGAGTGACCGTGTTCGATGGTCGCGCTCCGCGCTTCGCGGTCCTGGTCTCCGCAAGGTCTCGCTCGTTCGTCGCGATTCCGTACGACACGGCTCAGCATCTGTCAGGTGGGCGTGTCGCCCGGAATCACTCCTGCACTCCCGAGAGGCTCCGCTCATGACCAGGGCAGTCATCGCCATCGCCGACCAGGTCATCGTGCAGGAGCTTCGCTCCCGTCTCGACGAGGCCGACGCCGACATCGAGGTCGCGTTCGTGGCCGAGTCCACCCAGGAGATGGTCTCCGCCGTACGCAGTCACCGCCCCACCCTGCTGTTCGTGCACGACGTGCTCGGACCGGCCTCGGTCACCGACACGGTGCGGGACCTGACGCTCCGGAACCCCGGCCTGGCTGTGATGGTGGTGACCACCAGCCAGAGCGCCGCCACCTACCGGGCGGCTCTCGATGCGGGAGCGCGCGGCGTGCTCGAGTTCCCCTTCGGTCTGGAGGACGTGAACCACCGCCTGGGTTCGGTCCTCGAGTGGGCCCAGACCCTGCGGGCCGCGATGACCGACAGCCCGGAGGCGTCGGCGCGCCGGGCCGACCGTGGCGCCCGGGTGATCGCCATCGCCGGGGCCAAGGGCGGTGTCGGCACCACCGTGATAGCCGCCCACCTGGCCTGGGACGTGGTGCGCAGCGACCCGAACATCCGGGTCTGCTTGGTCGACCTCGCGGTGGAGAACGGCGATGTCCCGAGCTATCTGGACGTCGCGCACCGGGTGTCGATCGCCGACCTGGCCAAGATCAGCGAGGACCTGTCCCCCCGGGCCGTCTCCGACACCGTCGTGGTGCACAGCAGCCGGCTGCACCTGCTGCTGGCCCCACCGGAGATCCGCGACACCGAGTTCGTCACCCCGGAGGCGGTGCGCCGCATCCTGGCGCAGCTGCGCGGTCTCTATCACCTGGTGGTGGTCGACGCCGGTTCGGCGGTCACCACCACCCAGGCCGCCATCGTCGAGACCGCCGACATCACCTTGCAGGTGGTCACCGCCGACGTGCCGGCCCTGCGTGCCGCTCGCCGCCAGACCCTGGCCTGGGAGTCGCTCGGCGTGGTGTCGGACGAGGCCCTGAAGGTCGTGGTCAACAAGTTCGTCCGACGCTCCGAGATCCAGCAGGACACGATCGACGAGCTGGTTCTCGGTGATCGTTCCGAGGTGCTGATACCCGATCTCGACCGTGGGCTGGAACGGGCCGGCAACAGCCGGACCCCGGCCGAGGTCCGTAACCAGATCTGGTGGAAGAGCCTGCGCAGTCTGGGCGAGGAGCTCGACGTCTACCGCTCCTTCCGGCGAGCGGCCGCGGCCTCCGTCACGACCCCCTCGCCGAATGGTGCAAACGGGTCGCACAACGCCGCGAGTTCGCATGCCGGCGGTTCGGTGGACGTCGCGTCGAGCGCACCGGACTCCAAGGCCGACGCTGGCGACCGGAGTGCCACCAACGGGCAGCGCAAGATCACGCCGAAGAAGGGCAGACGAGCCAAGCAGAAGGTCGGGGAGTCCGGCCAGGCCAGCCTCGAGACGGTGTTGATGATGCCGGCTGTGGTCTTGGTGGTGATGATCTGCCTGCAGTTCCTGGTGTGGGGAGTGTCCTTCGTCTGGTCCGGCGTGGCCGCCACCGCGGCGGCCCGCGCCGCCTCGCTGGGAGACAGCCCGAGTGCGGCGGCGAACGAGGCTCTGCCCGCCTCCCTGCGTAGCTTCACGACCGTGACGTCGGACGGCTCGTCGGTGCTGGTACGGGTGTCTCCGCCGCTGCTGATCGGCGACGGCGCCTCGTCCAAGGCCACCATCGAGGTGTCGCACACAGTGGTCGAGGAGCCGAGATGATCACCATCCCTCAGCTCCGGGCGAAGGCCGGAGAACGCGGCTCGGCGGCGGTCGAGGCGGCCGTGCTGATCCCCCTGGCCATGGGCGTCCTGGTGGTGATCGTCCAGATCTTCGCCATGGCGTACGCCAGCCACGGTGTCTCCCAGGCGGCCCGGGACGGCGCCCGCGCCTACTCGCTGGGTCAGTCGCCCCAGTCCGCCGCGGCCGCCAGCCTGCCGAACGGCGTCTCGCTGGTGTCGGTGTCCACCTACGGTCCCGACCACGGCGTCACCGTCACCGCCCGGGCACCCTCCATCGTCGTGATCACCGATCGCACGATCAGCCGATCGGTGACGATGCCGTGAGGCGCGAGTTCAGCCGCGGCTTCGCGCGGCTCCAGACCAACGACAAGTCCGAGATCGTCGCGGACGACGCGCAAGTCAACCGGTTCAAGCAGCTGCTGCTCGACGAGGTGGACCTGCAGGAGCTCACCCGGCTTGCCCCCGAGGAACGGCGAGCACGGCTGGAACGGGTGCTGGCACACCTGATCTCCCGTGAGGGTGTCATCCTCTCCACCCGCGAGCGGTCCACCCTGATCCGCCGCGTCGTCGACGAGGCGGTCGGTCTCGGCGTGCTCGAGCCGCTGCTGGCCGACGAGTCGATCTCGGAGATCATGATCAACGGCCACCAGACCGTCTTCATCGAGCGGTTCGGACGGGTGGAACGGATCCCCAGCGGTTTCACCTCGGAAGCACAGCTGCTGCAGACCATCGACCGGATCGTCTCCGCGGTGAACCGCCGAGTGGACGAGTCGAGTCCGATGGTCGACGCGCGCCTGCCTGCCGACGCACGCCTGCCGCGGGGAGCCCGCGTCAACGTCGTGCTGCCGCCCCTGTCGCTGACCGGACCAGCGGTGACCATCCGGCTGTTCCCCAAGGCGTACGGTCTCGCCGAGCTGCTGCAACGCGGCACCCTGGACCGAGAGTCCTCGGAGCTGCTGTCCACCTGCGTCCGGGCCCGGGCCAACATCGTCGTCTCCGGTGGCACCTCCTCGGGCAAGACCACGTTGCTGAACGCGCTGTCGCAGTTCGTACCGTCGCGGGAGCGGATCGTCACGGTCGAGGACGCCGCCGAGCTGTCGCTCAGCCAGGATCACGTGATCAGGCTGGAGACCCGACCGCCGAACGCGGACGGCAAGGGCTCGATCACCATCCGGGACCTGGTCCGCAACTCGCTGCGGATGCGGCCGGATCGCATCATCGTCGGCGAGGTCCGCGGTGGCGAGGCCCTCGACATGCTGCAGGCCATGAACACCGGCCACGACGGCTCGCTGTCCACGGTGCACGCCAACAGCGCGTACGACGCCCTCTCGCGTCTGGAGACGCTCGCCTCGATGAGCGACGTGGAGATCCCGTTCGCCGCCATCCGGGACCAGGTCAACGACGCCATCGACCTGGTCGTCCAGCTGACCCGGGCCTCCGACGGCACCCGACGCATCGTCGAGATCGCCGCGGTGACCTCCGAGCGACGCGAGGACTACCGCCTGCACACCATCGCGGAGTTCGACCCGATCGGTCGGCAGTTCATCCGGCACACCGTGCCGGAGACGCTGGCCAGACAGCTCGCACTGGCCGGCGAAACACTGCCCGAGGCGTGGGAGGTCGGATGACGTTGGCGATCATGGCCGGCGCCGTGCTCGCAGTCCTGCTGGCGATCGCCGGTCTGGCCGAGTTCGCCACCCACTCGGCCGAGCGCCGCGAGGTGGGGATCGCGGCCCGTCAGGGCAGCGAGACCGAGGTGACCCGTGGTTCGGGCATCGCCCGCCTCTCGCGTTGGTTCAACCGGACCCGCATCGGCCGGTGGCTGGAGCACGAGCTGACCATGGCCGGCTTCCGCTACCCGCCGATCGTCGTCTTCGTGATCTTCCTCGTGGTCACCGTCACCGTTCCCTACGTGCTGGCCCGGCTGCTCGCGCCGCTGTTCGGGGTCGTCGGACTGGTCGGCGGGTACGTGCTGCTCCGCACCTGGCTGAAGCGGGCACGCGAGCGCCGGCGCGAGAAGTTCGTCCAGCAGATCCCCGAGCTGGCTCGCATCCTGTCCAACGCGACCAACGCGGGCCTCAGCATCGCGACCGCCTGGGCGGTCGCGGAAGCCGAGATGGCGGAGCCGGCACGGTCGGAGATCCAGCGACTCAACTCCGCGGTCCGTTTCGGCGCTCCGCTGGAGGAGGCCATGCTGCAGATGAACGACCGGTTGCCCTCGCGTGAGGTGCGGGTGCTGATGTCGACCATGGTCGTCTCCGCGCGATCCGGCGGATCACTGGTCAAGGCGCTGCGGGACATCTCGTTCACCCTCGACGACCGCAAGGAGGTCCGTCGGGAGGTCCGCACCACGCTGGCCCAGGCTCGCTCGACCAGCGTGCTGGTAGCAGTTCTCGGTCTCGGGATCCTGCTGATGCTGAACACGATCCGGCCCGGGACGGTCGAGCTGATGACCCAGAACATCGTCGGGCAGATTGCGCTGGTGCTCGGCATCGTCCTCTTCGCCACCGGCTTCCTGGTCATCCGGCGGATGACGAGGGTGGAGCAGTGATGAACCAGTTCTCCACGCTCTGGCCGGCGCTCGGCGCGACCGGCGCGCTGCTGGTGTTCCTGCTCGGCCTGCGGATGGCTCGCACCAGCCCCCGCGACTACCTCGATGCCGCCGACCTCATCCTGCTGCAGGAGGAACGGCGGCGTGAGGCCCGGCTCTCGCCCGTCAACCGGCTGGCCGGTCGCTTCGCCCCGCGGCTTCGACGGCTGATCGGGACCGCCGGCGTCCGCTACCTGCAGCAGCTGATCGACACCGCCGGGCGACCCGTCGGCGTCAGCGTCGACAGCCTCTTGCGGTCCGTCTGCTGGTGGGCCCTGCTCCTCGTCCCGGTCGTCGTGCTGTTCGTCCTCCAGGGTCAGCTGCTGGCGGCGGCGATCTGCCCGCTGGTCGCCGCGCTGCTCCCTCTTGCCAGGATCTCGGGGCAGGGACGCCGTCGGCGGGAGAGCATCGACCGGGATCTGCCCGACTTCCTCGACATCCTGGCCGTCACGGTGAATGCCGGCATCGCCTTCCGCTCCGCGCTGGCCCGGGTGATCGACCGATTCGACGGACCGATCTCCGACGAGGTCCGGCTCACTCTCGACCAGATGGGGCACGGCGCCAGCACCAAGGTCGCGTTCCTGGCCATGCAACGGCGGTCCGGCTCGACGGCGGTCCGCAGCTTCACCACGGCCTTCTTGCAGGCCGACGAGCTGGGTGCACCACTGGCCGAGACGCTGAACCAGATCGCGCTGGACATGCGCCGGGAGAACGCCCAGGCGCTGCGGCGCAAGGCGTCCCAGACGGTGCCCAAGGTGACTCTGGTGACCTCGCTGGTGATGGTGCCGGCCGCGCTGATCCTGATCATCGTGGGGTTGGCCCTCGGGTCGGGCATCGACTTCAACGGCTTGATGGAGTCCCTGCAGTGAGTCGGGAAGAGACTGCAGCGAGTCGGAAAGACCCTGCAAAGAGTCCGAGAGAAACTGCCGTGAGCGTCGCTGACGCGGCACCGCCCTGGGCCGGCGCGCTGCTGGACGACCCCGGCTATCTCCGCCTCGTCCGGTGGGTCTTCCATGCCCGGCTGCTCTGCCTGCTGCTGGCCACCCCGGCCGTGCTGGCCGGCCCGGATCCGGCACCCGCGGCGGTCCTCAGTCTGCTTCTGCTCGCCCTGGCCAGTCTGATGTTCGGCTTGGGCAACTGGCAGATCCGCGTGCTGATCCGGCACCCGCTGCTCGCCATGGTGGACATCGCACTCACCCTCGGTCTGCTGCTGAGCGTGGGCGCGGCGCAACCGGCGGCGCTGACGGTGGTCTGCTCCGCTCTGTTGACCGGTCTGCTCTTCCCCCGCCGGTTCCTGGTCGTGCTGACCGCCACCCTCGCTCTGGGGTCCCTCGGAGCACCGCGCATCCTGATCGGCACCCTGCCGGAGACGTGGACCGGCTGGCTGGCCCTGCTCGCCGGTACGCCCGCGCTGGTGGTCAGCTTCGTGATCATCGGCGTGCTGATGCGTACGGCCGTCGCCAGCGCCGTCGAGGCCCGGGAGGAGGTGGCCGCAGCCGTGGCCGCCGTCGGGGCCGCCGACGAGCGAGCCCGGTTGGCGCGCGACATGCACGACTCGGTCGGCAAGTCGCTGCACGGCATCTCGATGGCCGCGTCCGCGCTCCGGCGCACGGTGGACGACGATCCGGTGGCCGCGCGCGAGCTCGCCGGGGAGCTCGCGGCCGCGTCCGAGACCGCCGCGCAAGAGGCACGGACGATCCTCGTGGGACTGCGCCAGGGACAGCTCGACCGCCCGACCGTCGACGTGGTGCGGGAGATCCTGGACGACTGGAGCGCCGAGACCGGTGTCGCGTCGGAGCTCTCCGTGGTCCGCGTGGTCGACGCCGATCCCGCCGTCACCGCGCAGCTGGCCGCCGCCCTGCGGGAGATGCTGCACAACATCGCCAAGCACGCCGAAGCAACTCTCGTCGAGGTCGAGCTGACCGCTGACGCCGGCGGTCTGGAGCTGGTCGTCCGCGACGACGGGATCGGCTTCGACCCGCTCCGCGCCCGCCGCGGCGAAGCCAGCGGGCACTTCGGCCTACGAGGCCTGCACGAACGCGCGGCCCAGGTGGGCGGCGCGATGCAGATCGACTCCATCGAGGGAGAGGGGACCACCATCCGATGGACAGCCACCCGACAACCGATCCCAGCATGATCGATCCCGGCATGGTGATCGAGGAGGTCGACGCCCGGCCCGCCATCCGCGTGGCGATCGCCGACGACAACGCCGTGGTGCGGATGGGGATCCGCAGCCTGCTCGGCACCGCCGACGACGTGGTCGTGGTGGGCGAGGCCGGTGATGGGCTGGCCGCCGTCGCCCTGGCCAAGGCGAAGAAGCCGGACGTGATGCTGCTCGACGTACGGATGCCCCGTCAGGACGGCGTCGTGTCGGCGCGCGAGGTGACCGAGTACACGTCGGTGCTGATGCTGACGTACTCGGACTCGGCGGAGGTGATCTCCGCCGCCGTTCAGGCCGGCGCTCTCGGCTACCTCGTGCACGGCAACTTCTCTGAGGACGAGCTGCTGTCGGCCGTCCGGATGGCCGCTCGTGGCTTCGGCACGTTCTCGGCCCAGGCGGTGGCCGCCCTGTCCCGTCCAGTCGCCACCGCGGCGTCCCGGGCGGCAACGTACGGGCTGTCGGAGCGTGAGGCCGACGTGATGGAGCTGGTGGCTCAGGGAGCCGCCAACACAGCTGTGGCGCGGAAGCTGTTCATCTCGGAGAAGACGGTCAAGAACCACATCAACCACATCTTCGCCAAGCTCGGTGTGACCAGCCGCGGTCACGCGGTCGCCCTGTGGCTGCAAGACCCAGCGCGATGAGTCCGGCACACCGTCGAGATTGGGTCCGGAGCTGGGTCCTGGGGCCCATGTCTCCCACCCTCGATCTCCGTAGATTCGTTCTTGTCAGCGCGACCGCAACAAGGCGGGAGCCGAAGCAGACCCGAACAGGGTCGCGAGCAAAGGGGAACTCCCATGAACCAGTTGCTGGTCACCCTCTACGTGTGGCAGCTCACTGCAACCGACAAGCTGAAGCAGCGTCGCGAAGCGGGCCAGGGCTCGCTGGAGTACATCGCCGCGATCGCGGTGGCCGCGATCATCATCCTGGCGGTGGTGACCGCGGTGAACGACGCCGATCTGGGCGCGTGGGCCACCGGTTTGATCAACAAGATCAAGAGCTCGACCGGCGGCGCCTGAGTCCTCAGAGCACGGCGGCCGGGCGAGGATCTCCTCGCCCGGCCGTCGGGCGTTTCGGGGGAGATGATCACCGTCGATCATGCGCCGCCAGCACCACCGAACAGCACGTCAGGGCCAAGGGGCAACGATCATGACCGAGCAGACGACACCCGTCCGTCGCCGCCGCGACGCCGGCGCGACCCCGGTCACCGTGGTGATCGGCATCGGCATCCTGGTGGCTCTCTTCGCCGGGGTGATCACCACCATGGGCGCCGTGGCCTCCAACGAGAGCTCGGGCGCGCAGCACGCCGCCGACGCGGCCGCCCTCGGCGGGGCCCGCGGGGTGCTGGACGACCTGCCGACCGACCTGCTGCTCGGCTTCACCACCCCGGCTGACATCCCCCTCATGGTCGGCGGCGGCACCTGCCTGGGCAACGGCCGGGGCGAGGCGGCCCGGCTGGCGGCGGCGAACGGGGCCGACCTGACGTCCTACTGCTACAACGTCTGGGCCGACGAGGTCTCGGTGTCGGTGAAGCTGCGGTCCACGGCCGTCGCCGGGGACAAGGTGTCGGCCAAGGCCGAAGCCGAGACGACCTTCACCGCCGACGAGTGCCGGCTCGATCCGTCCTTCGACGAGCCGAGCGACGAGCCCGACGACCCGCCCGCCGACGACGAGGATTCCGACGACGGTCCCCCACCACCGCCGCCCGGTCCGATGACCACGTGGATCGACTGCGGCATCGGTCGTCAGACGGTCGAGTTCCGTCCGGTCGTCGGCCGCTTCTTCTTCCAGCAGCTGGCCGATGACGTCGAGGACGTCGATCCGCGCCTGACCAAGTGAGCTGACGGCCGGTGGCGTCAGTCGAACGCCTGGCCACCAGACGATCCGTGGCGGCGCAGCCGGAGCGGCGGGAGAGCCGGCAGCCACGGACCGGCGAGGCAGACCGGTAAGGCCCCGATCAACCAGGGCAGACCCGCCAGGATCGCCGGGACCAAGCCGACGCGACTCGCCACCAGCACCACCGTCACGAACGCGATCACCACCGGCACCAGGCCGCCCCACCACAGACAGCGCCACCAGGTGCGCTCCCGCCGCGGCGTGACGAGCAGCGCGACGACCGCGGTGTAGGCGGCCAGAGCGCCGGCGGCCACCGACATGCGGGGCAGCGAGGTCACCGCGCTCCCGGCGGCCAGCGAGGTCACGCCCGCGCCCGCCAGGCCGACCGCCACCAGGGCGACCAACCAGGCGCGTACGGCAGTCGATCTCACCCGCGCCACCGGACCGATCCGAGCACGCCGTCGAGGAAGCTGGTCGGCACCGTGTCGTCACCGAGCACGACGACGAGCCCGCTCGGCGCGTCGGAGCGCGCGGCGATCAGCAGCTCGCCTCCGTAGCGCAGCTTCGGGCCCAGCGCGTACGACAGGGCGATCCGGGTCTGCTCGCTGCCGTCGACCACGCGGCTGCGCCGACCGGAGAGCGCGATCTGGGGTAGCAGCCCGGAGGCGGTCGACGCCAGCAGCAGTCCCAGCACCTCCACCGGCTCCGCGGTGCCGAGGTCGGCGCGGGCCAGCACCACCCCGCGAGGCCGGAGCTGGTTGTCGTCGGTGCGCCCGTACCACTGCCAGTTCCTGCCGAGCTGGTCGCTCGGGTCGGCGGACACGACGTCGGCGGGCACCTCGAAGACGAGGTCACCGACGGTGATCTCGCCGGCCTGCGCCGGCCGCGAGCGAAGCGTCAGTCCGGCCGCGGCCGCCAACCCCACAGCGATCGCCGCGCGACGGGAGATGACCCGGCTGGGCGGCGTCATGAGCTCGCGCACGCAGGATCCTCGGCGAGGGTGCGCGGCTCGCCGTTCGGTTGCGGTGCCACGGTGAACGCTGCCGTCAGCCGGGTGTCCGCGCGCTCCACCCGCTCGGTGGCGATCACCTCATCGGTCACCCGCCGGGTCAGCGCGAGCCGATCGGTGTCGCCGTGGCGCAGCACCGTCACGGTCGCGGCCCGGGTCAGGAAGGCGGCGAGCTGGTCGCGGACATCCGGCTGCCGCAGTCCGAGCAGCTCGGTGAGGGGCAGGCTGAAGCCGGTCGGTCGGCTCAACCAGCCCTCGACCAGCCGACGTTCACCGGCGGTGGCGACCGGGATCGTGATGTACGCGACCTCCGCCGACCCCTTCGGCAGCGCAGGTTCACCCTTGACCAGGGAGCGGGCGGCCACCACCGCCACCGTCACCTGCTCCACCTCACCGGACGCCGCCCGCCGCCAGGACGCGGCGCCGGTCACTGGCTGACCGGCCCAGGTGCCGGTCAGGGAGATGGTGAGCACGCTGTCCCGGTCGATGCTGTTGGTGACCAGGTGTGCGGGCTGATCCGCTCGCAGCACCACCCGGTTCCTGGTGTCGGAAAGGGCCGCTGTCGTATCGGCCGGGGGCGGCAGCTGCGCCACCCCCGGCCACACCCGACTCCGGAGCAGGGTGGGACTCGGCAGCTCCCGACCCGAGGAGCCGAAGACGGCTCCGAGTGGGGCGAGGCTCGACCGGTGCTGCAGCCACTGGCGGTGCTGTTCCAGAGCCGCGGCCACGACGATGTCGCCGCCCTGCCCGCCCGGGAGGAACCAGTCGACCGAGGTGGACACGTCGACGCCGGGCAGCACCTCCTGTCGCCCTCGGCGTTGGCCGGCGAGCAGCAGGGGTGGCTCGGTGGTCTGGTCGGGGCCGAGGTGCAGGACGCTGTCGCCCGATCGAGCCGTACGGGTCTGGATCCGGAGACCGGACGGGGTGGTGGTCTCACTCACCCGGACCTCGGGCAACGCCTCGTCGAGCGCCGCCAACGCGGCGCACCGCGGCGGCGCCAGCTCAGGGTCGGTCAGCGCGACCGGGTCAGCACCGCAGGCCCCGAGACCGAGGGAGCCCACCCGACAGGCCAGCCGCCCGACCGCCACCTGGGCCGTGGCGGGTAGGGCGCTCATGAAGCCCGAGGCCGCCACCACCACGAGGACGAGGACGAGGATCCGGTCGGTGACGCTGCGGCGTCGAGAGGCCCGCTCCACGTCACGACGGCGAGCCAACCTGCGGTCCCCCTGGTGTCGGCGGGACGTTCCCGGCCCTGTGGATGAGGCACGATTGTATCGAGCACCGAGTCACTTCATCGGCCGTCCGGACGATCCTCGGTGCCTTTCCCGGTAGGACTTCTGGAGGGCGGCGATGGCGCACACGGTGTTCGGACCCGGACCGGGTCGGCTGCTCTGCGACGGTCGAGACGTGGCAGCCGCCGCCCTGGCCGACACCGCCGACTCCCGACGCAAAGGCCTGTTGGGTACCGACGCGGTCGAAGGTGCTCTGTGGATCACCAAGTGCCCGTCGGTGCACATGATGGGCATGCGCTATCCGATCGACGTGGCCGTGGTCGATCGGGACGGTGTGGTGATCAAGGTGGCCACGTTGAAGCCGTGGGTAGGCGCCACTCGGCCGCGGTTCAAGGCGACGGCGACGATCGAGTCGCCGGCCGGATCGATGTCGGCCTGGGGGGTCGGGGTCGGAAGCCGGCTGGCGTACGAGGCCGGCAGCGCCTGAGCGGCCGACGGCTGAGCGGGTGAGCCAGGCGAGTAGGTCTTCCTCCTGGCGGTGACGGGGACCCACGTGGCCGCCCGGCACCGTGATCAGCTCCGCCGCAGAGATGGTCGCGGCCAACCATGCACCGTGCCGAGCCGTCAGCACGTCCTCCTCGGCGATCATGATCCGGGTCGGACACTGGCGTCGACAACCCGAAGCCGGGTCGGTCGTGGGCGATGGTTCTGATGGCGAGCCGCTCGTACTCGCCATTCGGGTGGCGGATGCAGCGACTTCCCGGTGTCCCGTGACAGGTGACCAGTGGCGATCCGTCGGGCACTCCCGACTCGCGGACACCGAGCTCGCGACCGTCCCCCATCGTGACGATGACGTCGTTCATCCGCTTCTCCATGTCGAGGCCCGATCAGCCGAGTGTCGCGTCGGCCGGTGAGGCTCTCAACGCTCGTGCCGGTCGCACGCATCACGCCGGCTCGCGGCCAGGCCTGTCGCCACTAGGCTGCTGGACGTGAGCCAGACGATGAAGCCCCAGACGGCGGCCAACAAGCTCGGGATCTATCTCCCGGCCGCACCCGAGGAGTTCCAGCGGTCTTCCCTCACGCGCGCCGAGCTGGACGCCCTGCGGGCCGATCCGCCGGACTGGCTCGTCGAGCTGCGCCGTACCGGTCCGTTTCCCCGCGACGTGGTCGCCCAGAAGCTGGGCATCTCCCGCTCCGGTCTTGCCCGCGGCGACGTCGGCGACGCCCTCGACGCGGATCAGATCGGTGAGCTGCTCGCCGCCCCGCCGCCCTGGTTGCTCAAGGAGCGCCGGGTGCAGACCGAGGTGATCGCCGAGAAGGAACGTCTGCGCGACAAGAAGTAACCCTCACGATCCCCCGGTCGCGCGACCGCTAGCGCCGCCGGTGGTCAGCCGAGAGCCTCGCCGAGGCCGTCCAGGATCAGGTTGAGCCCGAAGTCGAACTCGTCGCCGAAGGCGTAACCGGGTCGCAGCACGTGCTGGGTGGACAGCTCCAGCAGGTGCGGGTACTGGCCGCTGGAGAACTCCTCGATCATCGACCCGGCCACGGCGGCAGCGGTGTCCGATCCCTCGAACGGGAGGGCCGCCTCCTGCAGCGCGAACCCGTACACGTAGCTGTCGATCAGCGCGTACGCGTGGGCGGTCATCTCGAGGGAGAAGCCGGCCCCCCGCAGGGTGCCGAGCATCGCCTCGTGATGACGCAGGGTGGCCGGGCCGGGTGAGGTGCGGGACTCGAGAAGTCCGATGGCCCACGAGTGCCGGCGCAGGACGTGCCGAGCCGAGGTGGTGCGGAGGTGGACCTCGGCTCGCCAGTCCCCGTCCACCGTGGGCAGGTCGATCTCGCTGAAGACGACGTCGACGATGGCGTCCAAAATCTCGTCCTTGTTCGCCACGTAGTAGTAGAGCGACATCGGCTTCACGCCGAGGTGCTGGGCCAGGGACCGGATGGTCAGTGCGGCGATGCCCCGGGCGTCGGCGACCTCGACCGCCCCCTGCACCACCCGTTCGCGGCTCAGGGCCGGACGGCCCGGACGGGGATCCTGTTCACTGCGGTCGGTCATCTCACTCCGGCTCGGTCGAATTCGTACTATGTATGGTAACTTCTCGTACTAAGTACTGCGGATACGCCGCGCTCGCCTGGCAGACAGATTCGATGGTCGCGGCCATGGCCGCCGGATATTCGGATCGCCTACGCGGACGTCTATCTGGTCGCCATCAGCCAACTCGTCCAGGCGGTCGGACTCCGCGACGATCCCGATCTCGTCGGCGAGGCCGTCAGTGACTCCACGACCATCTGGAACGTCGGGCTGATCTTGTTCGGTGTCCATCTGCTGCTGATCGGCTACCTGGCGTACCGCTCGGGCTATCTGGCGAAGATCTCGGCGTCCTGGTGGCGATCGCCGGACTCGGCTACCTCATCGACGGCTTCTCCGCGGTGCTGGGAGGAGACGACCCGGTCGGCATCGGCCAGTTCACGTTCGTCGGCGAGGTGGCGCTGATCTTCTGGCTGGTGATCAGCGGCCGAAGGAACCACTTCCGCGGCCAGGACGATGACGCGACGCGCCGAGACCTCGAGTCGGTTCGCCGGTAGGGTCCCGACATGGAGGTGTCAGCCGAGGTGCGGGCTGCGGAGCAGCTGACGGCGCTGGCGTCGCTGGACGCCCTGCTCGAGCAGCACGGGTTGGACTACTGGCTCTTCGGCGGCTGGGCCGTCGACTTCTGGGTCGGCACGGTGACGCGGCCCCACGACGATGTGGACCTGGCCGTCTGGCGGGACGACTACCCGAAGATCCGGCGGCTCCTCGAGCTGGCGGGCTGGCGCTACGAACCGGTGGACGACGAGGCGGTCGGCGCCGGTTTCCGTTCCGGGACCGTGCTGCTGGAGCTCACCTTCGTCGTCGCCGACGCCGGCGGGCAGATCTTCATCCCGTTCCCCGGCGAACCCGGGCGGTGGTCGAGCGAGCCGTTCGGCGAGCAGCGACGCGAGCTGGGTGGAGTGACCTGCCGGATCGTCCCGCGGCCGTTTCTCCTGGCCGGTAAGGCTGATCCGCGCGAGGACGAGCCCGACGCCGCCAAGGATCGGGCCGACTTCGCGGTGTTGTCCGGGGCGAAGGGAGAGCGAGGGTCGCGCCGTCGTCACTGAGCGCGGAGGATCTCCGCGACTCGGCGGAACAGCTGGTCGGCCGGGTGCGCCTTGGGCATCACGTTCGACTCGTTCATGAAGACCACCACGCTCGCCCCGGTGTCCAGCTGGTGGAAGACGGCAGCGGTGAAGCCGAGACCCTCACCGTTGTGCCCCCACCAGCCGTCGGTCTGGCCCATCCCCAGCGCATAGAGGTCATACGGAGGGCCGGCATCGAGGGGTGCCCCCTGCTGCCGTACGGCTTGGGTCTCGGGCTTCAGCAGCGCTCCGGTGGCGAGGATCTCCCCCCACACCCGACCATCCTCGATGGTGGTGATCATGGAACCGGCCGGGCCGAAGATCGACAGGTTGTCGGGTTGGGTCTGCGGGCCGGTCTCGCCCGGCGCGTAGCCGACCGGATGCGGTTCGGCCCAGGTGCCGGCATCGAGGATGTAGCGGGTGTGCTCCTGCCCGAGCGGCACGAGGATGCGCTGCGCGAGCACCTCGGCGTACGGCTGCCCGGTCACCCTCTCCACCACGGCCCCGAGCAGGTTGGTGTTGGCGTTCGTGTAGACCTTCTTCGCCCCCGGGGCGAACTGCTCGGTTTTGCCGAGCATGAAGCCGTTCAGCTCGTCGAGGGTGAAGATCTTCGACGGGTCCTTCTGGAACTCGGCCAGGAAGTCGTCGTTGGTGTAGTCGGCGTTCCCGCTGGACATGTCGGCCAGCTGACGCAAGGTGATCGTGTCGCCGTTGGTGACCCCGTCGACGTACTGATCGATCGTGTCGTCCAGGCGAATCGCCCGCTCGTCCACCAGCTGGAGGATGAGCGTCACCGTGTAGGACTTCGTCACGCTGCGCAGCGGCCACGTCATGTCGGTGCTGGCCGGCACGTCGTTGTCGATGTCGGCGAGTCCGGCGGCTTTCGTCCAGGCACCCTCCCCCGGGATCCACACCCCCACCGCGGCCCCGGGCACGCCGTACTCCTTCATCGTCTGATCCAGCGCGGCCTGCAGCTTTCCCTGCAGCGCTGCCGGCAGCTCACCCTCCGGCGCGGGCGGTCTCGTCACGGTCGGAGCAGGAGAGTTGGTGGGATCGCCGGGCGAGTTGGCCGTGCAGGCACCGACCACCGCGGCGATCAGCACTGTCACGGCGATCGCGGCAAGCGGGCGCGAAGCTCTCACAGCGTCATTCTGTCCGGCGACCCTCGTCATCCGGGAGCCGGGGATCGACCGTTGCCCTGATCGGCCCTCGACCTGATCGACTGTCAGGGCTGACCGATTGTCGCCGCGCACCCGTCGACGTGCCCGGGCGGCGATGATCTGGAGTCGCTGACCGACTACCTCGGCGCGAACTCCCCCCGTGGCCCGCCGGGCGATCGGATCGCCTGGATCTGACCACCGCTGCTGTGAGCACGGACGTCCACGCGAACTGAACGATGCGCGGGTGCCGGACTCAGGGTTGACTCGTCGTGTGGCCGAAGATCCCTCTCCGATCGTCGATCCGAGGTCGTGACCGTCGATCGAGCACCAGGCGCGACCCCGCGTCGCCGTGAACGAGGAGACTTCAGATGCGTGACGTGACACCCGGTTTCAACCACCCGATCCCGACATCGGTGATGACCCCGGACGCGGTCGACACCAGGATCGGGCGGCTGGAGTTCTTCGACGGGTTCCCGACCGCGGACAACGTCGCGATGGGAGTGACCGCACCTGACCAGGTGATGATCATGGACGAGCTGATGGACTCCAACCCGCTCTTCCTGACGGGTAACACCGACACCGTGTGTGGGCCCCGTGGGACTCGAACCCACAACCCGCGGATTAAAAGTCCGCTGCTCTGCCAATTGAGCTAGAGGCCCGTACGCCCGCAGGCGCACGAACTGACATTCAACAGCACCGGATCGAGCCGCGCGACCTGGCACCCGCCCGACGACGTCACGACGAGCGTGGACTCAGCTGTGAGCCCCACCCGCCTCCCGCAACGCACGTGGGCCGAGCCCCGTCACCGTACGACACGCCTTGTTGAACGCCTGCAGGTCGGGGATGCCGACGGTGGAGGCGATGGCGGAGATCGACATGGTGCTGTGCACCAGCAGCTGGCGGGCGTGTTCGATGCGTCGTCGACGCAGGTAGCCGACGACGGTCAGACCGGGACCGGCGGTGAACAGGCGGGTCAGGTGGTTGTGCGACACCCCCACCGCCGCGGCGATCTGCGGCACGGTCAGCGGCTCGGACAGGTGCCGCTCGATGTGGGCCAGCGCACGGGTCAGGTGCTCCTGGGCCGGGCTGCGGTGGCGGGACTCCGGGTCACGACCCCGATCCAGCGCCGTCAACCGCAGCAGCACGAGCCAGATGTCGGCCCGGGTCCGTTCGGGCCGGCTGGCCGCCGAGTCGACGGCGGACTCCATCAGATCGGTGATCACCGCCAGCTCGGGTCCGGGATACATGACCAGGTGCAGCGGCCAGGTCGCCTCGTCGCCGGCCGCCGCCGGTGCGGTCCGGAGGTGGGCGTACAGGTGGGTCGACGGCCCCTCGTACCGGTAGCGGATCAGCGAGGCCGGCGGCACCAGGCTGACACTGCCGGGAGTGATCGCATACCCGATTCCGTCGACCTCCAGCTCGGCGGCGTAGTCGTACAGGTGCAGCGACCACAGGTCGGGGAGCTGGAACTCGTCGACGAGGCGCGCGACCCCGTGCTTCGCGCGCCCCTGCGACACCACGACCGGCGGCTCCGCCAGGCTCATGGTCACCGTCGGGATCTCTGGCGCATGCCGGATTCTCACCAGTAGATGCCTACCACAGACCACCACAGGGCAGACACGGATCGCCTACGGTGAGGAACCGGAAGTGAAAAACAACCAGCACGTCGAGAGGATCACCCGATGACCACCCTGGTCGATCGCAAGCACCGGCTGACGTCGGTGGAGATGGCCCACTTCGTCTCCCACGGCAGCATCGCGCTGAGTGCGGTGGTGCCCGAGAGCCTCAACGAGCGGGCCATCGGAGTGCTGGACGCGGGCCTCCCCGGCCACCCGTACGGCACCCCCCTCGACACCGTCTTCCCGGTCGGCAGCTTCGTCCGCGAGCTCCTCGACCTACCGGCGGTGGCCGGGGCCGTGCAGAGCCTGGTCGGTCCCGACCCGGTGATCGACCACCACGCCGTCCACGTCCGGCCGCCGCACGGCGGCGAGGCCCAGAACATGCACGGCGACGCCATCCTCGACACCCGCACCGACGCCTTCGACGTCCAGCTCATGTACTACCCGCGCGAGGTCACGCTGGAGCAGGGCGGCACCTTGTCGGTGCCCGGCACGCATCTGCGACGGATCAACCAGACCGGCATCGGCCGCTACCAGAACCTGGCCGGCCAGACCCGGCTCACCTGCGAAGCCGGCACAGTGGTGCTGCTGCACCACGGCATCTGGCACGGCGGTCGGCGCAACGACTCCGACCAGCCGCGCTACATGTTCAAGATCAGGTTCAACCCGACCGTCCGCCAGCTGCGGCTGTGGAACACCGACGACATCGACGACCCGGCCGTACGCCAGGAGCTGTCCAGCACCTTCGGCTGGACCCACGCCAACGAGGGACGCCTCGAGCTGGTCAACCGGGCCAAGCTCTGGCGTTACCTGACCGGCGACGAGCAGTTCGACATCGACTACTACCTGACCCGCGAGCAGATCCGTCCCAGCCACATCGCCCCGGGCGCCACCGACGTGCGGCTCGGATCCAACCGGTCCGCCGACGGCTGGGGCCTGTGAGGCCCCGCCTCACCGCCCGGTCACTCCGCACTCCCCACCAGCTCCAGGAAGGCTCCGCATGAGCACCACCACGTCCAACAGGCCCGCCTTGTCCGTCGAGGACTCGTTCGCGGTCCCCTCGGCCACCCCGCAGCTGCGCCAGCAGCTCCTCGTCCTCTACCTCGGCACGTCGGCCCTGGACTCCGACGTGATCGGCTGGACCCGGTACGACGGCACCGGCCGATCCCATCCGACGATGGGTGACAGTGACGAGGCCCCGTACGCGAACGGGCTCGACGCTCTGCAGGACGGCTGGCGCCTGCTGCAGATGTCGCAGCTGCTGGGCCACGAGCACGGTCACGAGTACACGACCGGCTACCTGCCGTACGAGTTCCTGTTCGAGCGGCTGGTCGACATCACCGCCTGAGGGCCCCAGACCTACGACGCCGCACGGCGCTCCCGCCACTCGCGGACGACTCGTTCGACGTCGACTTCTCCGATGACGATCTTCGGACCGTCGATGCCGCGGCGGCGGGCGTCGAGGATGCGGGTGTTCAGGTCCTGCACCAGCTCGCGGACCTGTTCCTCGGTGGTGCAGTCGGCGACGAAGTCGTCGATCTCGCGGGTTTGCTTGCGCAGCAGCAGCGAGCCCGGCAGGGGTGGCCGCAGGTTCTCGCGCTCGAGCAGACCCTTGATCCACCAGTTCTCGTCCTGGCGGCCATCCAGGCCCTTGAGGGGTTCGCCCGCCCCGCGCAGGTTGTCGAACTCACCGCGCTCCTGCGCCTCGCGGATCTGCCGGTCGATCCAGGACTCGTAGCCGGCCATGGCACCTCCTCCGGTCCCGCGGACGGTCACGCGTCCGCTGCCGTGTTCGTGCGTCCCAGGCTACCCAGCCCGGTGTGGCAGGCTGGCCGCCGTGGAGGGCTGGCAGCTGGGACTGATCGCGGTCCTCGTCATCGGTGTCGTCGCCATCGTCTTCGGCGCGGTCCGGGATCGCCGGATCAACGAGCGTCGGCGACGGGAGATGCTGGCTCCGCCCGAGCGGTCCATCCCCAAGTTCTCCCCCGACGCCCCCACCCCGAACTACCTGTCCGAGCTGCAGGCCCGACGGCCACCGCCCGACGCCAACCCGACGGACCTCTCCCCCGCCGAACGGGACGAGCTGCGGGCGGCGATGGCAGCCCCCGACACCACGGTGATCGAGCAGGGCTACGCCACGGCCGATCTGGTCACCGACCGGGAGACGGCCTGGTCGGTGCTCCGCCGGCCGGACGTGCTGGTGGCCGACGCCGACATCGCGACGGTGCGCGAGCTGCTGGGCGTGCTGGAGCACCAGCTGCCGACCGGGCGCCCCTTGGTGGTGGTGGCTCCGGCCATCGGCCAGGAGCTGCTCGCCACCTTTGCCGTCAACCACATTCGGCAGGTGATCACCGTGATGCCCGTGATCGTCGCCGACGATGCCGTCCGTCGGCAGATCGCCTCCGCGACCGGTGCCCAGCTGATGAGTCACCTCGACCTGCAGTCCGGCTACCTGGTGCCCGGTCTGCTCGGCAGCTGCGCGACCTGGGTCTCCAGCTCACGGCAGAGCCATCTGATCCGATGAGCCAGCCCTCCACCCGCTGGGCGTACGTGGCCGCGATCTGCCCGGTGATCTTCGGCACCACCTACCTGCTCACGACCCAGTTCCTGCCCCCGGGGCGACCGCTGCTGGCGGCCCTGATGCGGTCGCTGCCGACGGGTGTCGTGCTGGTGCTCGCCACCCGGGCGTGGCCGCCGCGCGGCTGGTGGGGGCGCTTCGTCCTGTTGTCGGTGATGTACTGCTCGGCGTTCTTCCCGCTGCTCTTCATCGCCGCCTACCTGCTGCCCGGTGGCGTCGCCTCGGTGATCAACTCGATCACCCCGCTGATCGTGGTCGTCCTCTCCGTTCCCCTGCTGCACACGAAGATCCGGACCATCGACATCGTCGCCGGTGGCCTGGGCATCGTCGGCGTCGGCCTGCTGGTGCTGCGCTCGACCGCCCGTCTGGACGGCTGGGGCATCCTGGCCATGACCACCTGCGTGATCATGATGGGCTTCTCCACCGTGCTCACCAAGCGCTGGGGTCACCCACCGGGCTTCAGTGCCGCGGGCTTCACCGGCTGGACGTTCCTGCTCGGCGGGTTGACCCTGCTGCCCTTCACGCTGGCGATCGAGGGGCTGCCCGACAGCCTGACCGCCCGCAACATCGGCGGCCTGGTGTACCTGGTGCTGTTCAGCGGGATCATCGCCTACAGCCTCTGGTTCTGGGGCCTGCAGCGGCTGCCGGCCAGTGCGGTGAGCTTCCTCAGTCTGTTGAACCCGGTCGTCGCCGCGGTGCTGGGCTGGGTGGTGCTGGACCAGGTGCTCAACGGCTGGCAGATCGCCGGAGCCGTGCTGGTGCTGGTGTCGGTGCTGCTCGGCCAGAACCTCGCGCTCCGGCGCCCGTCGTTAGCATCACGGGCGTGACTGACGACGAGCGCGACGACCGCCGCTGGCCACGGTCGGTCTACGGGGTGGGGTCCGAGCCCGACGCCCGGTTCTCGCTGGCCAACGAGCGGACCTTCCTGGCGTGGATCCGGACCTCGCTCGGGTTCCTGGCCGGTGGCGCCGCGATCGCGGCGGTCAGCACCATCGTCGGCCAGATGAGTCTGGAGCTGAAGCTCGCCTCGCTGCTGCTGCTGGTCTGCGGGCTGGTTTGCGCGACCGGCGCGTACGTCCGGTGGTTCCGCAACGAGCGGGCCATACGCACCGGGCAGCCGTTGCCCTCCTCTCCCGCCATGCCGCTGCTGACCGCCGTGCTGGCCGCCGTGGCCGTGCTGGCGATCATCGTCGTCGGTCTGCGGTAGCCGTGACCCCGGAGCCGACACTCCCCGCCGAGCGCACCCGGCTCGCCTGGCAGCGCACGGTCCTCGCGGGCGTGGTGTGTCTGCTGGGCGTGCTCCGACTGCTGGCCGAGGTGTCGGTGCCCCTGGTCGTCGCGGTCGGCCTCGTGGTGCTGCTCGGCGCGGTATTCGGTGTGGCTGCGACCATCCGGTCAGCCGTTCGTGGGCGCGTGCTGACCACCGACACCGGGGTCGGCCGCAATGCGGCGATGCTCACCGGTCTGGTGTCGCTGGCCTGCGTCGGTGGGATCGCGTACGTGCTGCTGGCCTAGGCACTGATCAGGCGTAGCCCAGGTCGTGCAGGCGGGCGTCGTCGATGCCGAAGTGATGGGCGATCTCGTGCACCACGGTGATGTGCACCTCCTCGATCACGTCCTCCATCGTGTCGCAGATGGCCAGCGTGGGGTGCCGGTAGATCGTGATCTTGTCCGGCAGCACCGCGCTGTAGAAGTCGCCCCGCTCGGTCAGCGGGATGCCCTCGTAGAGCCCCAGCAGACCTGGTTGATCGGGTGGCGGGTAGTCCTCCACCACGATGACGCAGTTCTCGATCATGGACGTCAGCTCGACCGGGATGGTGTCAAGGGCCTGGGAGACCAGCTCCTCGAACTCGGCGGTGGCCAGGGAGATCACCGTTTCGATGCTACTGGCGCTCCTCGACTCATCAGGAACCTGAGAATAACAACACTGTAGTTTTCGCCTGCTGCCCGGCGTGTCGCGTTGCAAAAGTGACCAAAGTGCCACTCACGTCTTGCCGTTACGGGTGTGACGCGTTTAGAGTCCTGCGTTATCTGGGGTTGTTGTTACGGACGTGACGAGACGTGCGGACGTGCACCAGCCCGAATCTGAAGAACCTGAACGGTGAACGGAGACGCACGTGAGCACGACACGCAGAACGGTCGTCGTGGCGTCCGCGTTGGCTCTCTCGGGCCTCGTCTCCGGGTTCGCCGGGACGGCGATGGCCGACACCTCGGTGACC
Source organism: uncultured Actinomycetota bacterium (assembly GCA_963696135.1). Lineage (GTDB taxonomy): Bacteria > Actinomycetota > Actinomycetes > Propionibacteriales > Propionibacteriaceae > Microlunatus. Next base: position 174,517 of record CAVOJH010000014.1, on the reverse strand, counting down.
GCGACCACCGCGGTGAACGTGCGGTCCGCGGCGAGCACCAGCAGCAAGATCATCGGAGGTCTGTACCGCGGCCAGACGGTCACGGCGGTCAGCACCACCGGCAGCTGGACCAAGATCAAGTACAGCGCCGGCACCGGCTTCGTCTCCAGCCAGTACCTCAAGGGCGGCGCCACCCTGCCTGGCGGCACGACCGCCGAGACTCGGGTCACCACCACCGACGTCAACCTCCGCAAGGGACCCGGGCTCTCGTACGGCAAGATCAGGGTCCTGCCCGACAACACCACCGTCACCCTGACCGGCAAGGCGGCGCGCGGCTACACCGAGGTCAAGAACGGATCCTCGACGGGCTGGATCGCCACCCAGTACCTCCGGCGGCCGAGCGGTCTGCCCGCCGTCACCGGCACCCGGGTGACCACGGCGGACCTGCTGGTCAGGACGACTTCCGGTGCCGACTACAAGGTCGTCGGCGAGATCGCCAAGGGCAAGACCGTCTCGATCACCGGCACGACCCAGAACGGTCGAGCACAGATCATCTACAACAACGCGATCCGTTGGGTGACGGCGAAGTACCTGAGCACCCCGGTCAGCAGCGGTCCGGTCGCGCCGGGGCTGCCCAAGGTCACCGGCACCCGCTACGCGACCACGACCTTGATCATCCGCTCGACGCCCGACGCGAGCTTCCAATCCGTCACCGAGGTCGGCATCGGGACCGCGTTGAGCATCACCGGCGTCGTGCAGAACGCCCGGATGCAGATCGTGTACGACAACGCTGTCCGCTGGGTGACCGCGCAGTACCTGTCCACCACCAAGCCGGCCGTGCCGGCGTACCCGGTGGAGAAGGGTCTCAAGCCGAACGCGATCAAGGTCCATCGCGCGGTGCGGGCGACCTTCCCGCAGATCACCTCGATCGGCGGTGTCCGCCGGGATGCGCTGCCCGACCACCCGTCCGGCCGTGCCCTGGACCTGATGATCCCGAACTACAAGTCGGCCTCCGGCAAGGCGCTCGGCCAGAAGGTGGCCCTCTGGGCGAAGGCCAACGCCAAGAGCCTCGGCATCAACTACGTGATCTGGAACCAGCACATCTGGAACATCGAGCGCGACAAGGAAGGCTGGCGCTACATGGCCGACCGTGGCGGCGACTCGGCCAACCACAAGAACCACGTGCACATCACCGTGTTCGGCTGAGGCTCGCCGAACCCCCAGACGTGGGGGTCGGTTCTCCCCCGGGAACCGACCCCCACGAACGTCTTCCCTGGTCCCCCCGAGGTGATGAGACCTCAGTCCTCGGACGCGGACGTGAGCCAGTCGCTCTCCGTCGGCTCCCGATGCGGCATCGCGTTCATCCGCTGGCGTACGTCGGCCAAGGTGGCGTAGATCGTCCGGCGAGCCCGGTTCTGGTTGCCCAGCGGGCGGTGCTCTGGCAGGGAGTGCCACGGGTTGAACCGCAACGAGTCGGCCAACCGCAGCTGCTCGGCGGTGTCGAACGACTGCACGGGAAGCCGCAGGGTCGCCACCCGCACCGGCCGCGAGCGCCGCTGGGACCACACCACCCCGGCGTGTTCCACCGGCATCGTCACCGGATCGGTCTGCCGCTGCACCAACAGGTCGAAGGCGACACCCCGGGTGGTGAGCGTGGTGATCATGGCCTCGCGCAGGTACTCGGGCCCGGGGCGCAGCGGCACCCGCAGCCGATGGTGCGGTGACACCACGGGCCGCGGCACGAACAGGTACCGCACCGCCTGACCGTCGCCCAGCAGGAAGGGGACGCAGCTGTCGTAGCCGACCTGCAGCGGACTCGCGGCGGTGACCGCGTACAGCCCCTGCATGATCAGGTCCGCCAGGTGCGGGTGGGTGGGACGGATGAAGTAGAACAGCGGCGTCCGGTTTCCGATCTCCTGCTGCAGTATGGCGTTCTGCACCACATCGGGAGTGGTGAACGTCGGAGCGCTGATGCCGAGCAGGTCCTGGGTCGACGACTCCTCGTCCAGCAGCTTCGGCCCGGCCACCCCCAGCACCTTCACGCCGATGCTCATGATCGCGTTGTCGCGCAGATCCGGTGGCGCCGTCGGTCCCGGTCCGGCGAACCGGACGAACGCCCGGTAGGTGTCCGGCCGGGCGAACAGCCCGTGTCGCAGCTGCACCGGCAGACCCTCGGCCACGGTGAGCTCGGCCCGCGCGACCCCGTACGTCTTCGTGTTGCCGGCGCGTTCGGCGTGGGTGTGCGCGTACGTGGTCTCGGTGAACCTCGACATCGCGGCGATGATCGACGCGGTCGCCGCCGCCTCGCCCGGCTGCTCCCGCTCCTCGGCGAGGGCGAGTCCGTCGTCGGGCAGCCGGCGGCGGACGTTCCACTGCACGAGGGCTTGCAGCCAGGGCCGTACGGCGACGTCGATCAGTGGCCGGATGAGCGGGTCGATCCGGCGCGCCACCCAGAAGACGCGGACCAGGAGGTGGTTGACGAGCCTGTCGAGCTTCACCACGACCCCCCAGCCAGGTAGCCCCCAGCCGCCAGATAACGGAGCGCGCGGCGACCGGGCAGGAAGAAGTACGCCCCGCCGAGCGTGGTGACGAACTCCGGCAGCCCACAGACCCGGGTGCGGAACGGCTCGCCGGGGATGGTGAACACGGCGTCCGGGGTGCGTGGGGTGACCAGCGGGTCCAGGTCGGTGGTCAGCCCGCCGAACTTCGGGTCGTTCAGCCAGCTGTGCTGGACGAGCTCGAACTGACGACCGAGATTGGCGTTCAGGGCGACGAACTGCAGACCCTGCTGTCCGTCGTCGGCGAAGACCCGGCCGCGACGCAGCAGTCGGTGCCGATCGGTGACCGCCTGCGAGGCGTCCGATCCGGGTCGTGGATCGAGGGAGTCCCTCGGATTGGCCCGGCGGACGTGGGCGCCGACCGGGCAGCGCAGACCGCGGATGTCGTCGTGGTGGTAGCCGAAGTCGTTGGCCGTGGCCAGCTCCGCGCGATCGGCGTCCGGGCTCTGCACCAGGGACGCGCCGCCACGCCAGCGGCCCACCATCTTCGCGGCGAGCAGCTCGGGGGCCAGCCCCAGCTCCGCGGCCGTCGTGGTCACGTACGCGTCGAAGGCGTCCACGTCCTGGGCGAGGGTGCGCAGCACGAGGTAGGTGCCGTTGCGGCCCAGATCGCGACCGCCGTCGGGATGGCTGCGGTCCGCGCCGGCCGGCAGCACCGGCAGCAGGCCCTGTGGATCGAGGTGCTGCGGCAGCACGGGTCGCTGGGTCAACAGACCGTACGCGTTGGGGTAGCCGAGCACGAACTCTCCCAGCGCGACCGGTCGGGCCCGCGTGTCGTCCGCGCTGGAGGCGAGCTCCGAGACGTACGGCTGCGAGATGCCGTCCCGGAACCCGAACGGCTCCACCTCGCTGCTGCCGTGGGTCTCGCGGGCATCGAGCAGCACCGCGCCGAAGGCGGCGGCCCGTGCGTCGAGAGTGCCGCCGGCCGTGGTGAGGAGGTCGGGGGTGGCCGCATACGTGATCACCAGCAGGTCGACGCTGTCCTGGTCTCCACGCCCCCACTGCCAGTCCTCAGGGGTGTCCCCCAGGAACCGGCTCCGACCGATCATGCCGGCCAGGAACTCGTCGCTGAACCCGTCGATGATCACCGACGGCACCCCCAGCCCAGCGAGACCGGTGGCGGTGAGCGCGACCTGCGTCGCCACGGACGCATCGCGGTCGGCGGCCGAGGTCACGTCGTCCACCAGGGTGGCCAGGAACCGGCGCCCGTCCGCACCCACCGGCAGGTGGTAGAGCGCGTAGCGGGCGTGCGGCAGGGTCCGCAGGGCCGAGCGCAGCAGGGCCTGCAGGTCGTCCAGCTCGGCGCCGTTCACAGCAACGCCAGCCACTCGGCCGCCCGGGCATCGTCGAGCGGGGTGGTCAGCCCGCGCCGGATGACCGCGTTGGCGCGGATGTTGGCCATGGTCAGGGTCGGGTGCGCGGCGTACGAGACCGCCGTCTCCAGCTGGTGACAGCGCAGGTAGTCCTTGAACGTCTGCTCGTCCCGGGCGCCACCGAAGATCAGCCAACGGGTCCGTGGGTAGCCCACCCCGTTGCTGAAGATCACGTTCAACCCCCAGGAGAGCTTGTCGATGAAGTCGTTCATGTAGCTCTCCAGACTCCCGTCGTAGCAGCTGGTGAAGATCATCCGACGGCCACCGTCGAGCGGCACCCAGCGAGCGACGTGGATCGTGGTGACGCCGGCGAGCGATCCTCGGACGAAGACGCAGGAGGCCGCGACGGAGATCCCCAGCAGGACGATCCTGACGGTGCTGGCCCGCAGGCTGCCGGCCTTGACCACACCGAGGGCCGCGAACGGGTTGTGCGCAAAGGCATCCTCCCGGCGGCGGAGCTGGTTGACCAGGCTGCGGTCGGGTCGCTCGAAGGAGCTCGGGTCACGCCGTTCCAGACGGCGCAGCGCGAGCAGCCACGGGATGCCGATCACGATCAGCAGCGGCAGCAGGACGAGCACGATGATCACCGCGGCCGCCAGGGTGAGCCACCGTCGTGCCCGGGCTGTCAGCGGTTCGCCGGTGGCCGGATCCAGCGCGTACGCCATCGCCGGGTCCTCCGCCAGCGCCGCCCGGAGACGGCGGTGGATCTCGTCCGGTCGCAGACTCCTCAGCTCCGCTCGTTGCTGGTCCAGGCGGCGTTGGAGCCAGTCACTCAACCGCGCCTCGTCGCCGATCCGGTCCACGGTGAGACCGACTGTGTTGACGTACACCGCGGCGTTCGCCACCCGGTGCCGGTGCAGCCACCGGAGCCGGTCGCCGGGTGATGTCGGGTAGTCGATGCAGTGGCCGAACACCCGGTCCAGCAGAGCTCCGGCGAGCCGATCCAGCCCGCGGAGGTGTGCGGCCGGGGAACCGTCGACGTCGGCGGTGTAGACGAGGGTGTCCGGAACCGCGCCACCCGGCAGCGACGAGTCGCCGGGCACGATCATCCAGCGGGCGAAGTGCACGCCGGGCACGGCCCCCAACGGACTGCGGCCCGCGGAGACGTCCGCGTCCGCCGCCGCGAGATCGGCTCGCAGATCAGGACCGACACCGTCGCGCAGCACCGCCTGCAGACACACGGCCGTGGACACGTCGCTACTGGGCCGGGTCGAAGGTCAACGCGAAGTTCAAGATCTTGGTGCCGTCCCAGAACACGACACCCAGGTAGAGGCCCGGGGCTACCAACCGGATCTCGTCGCGGATCCACTGGGCGACCAGCGACGTCTCGCTGTAGTCGATGATGATCGCCTCGGCGCCGTCGAACCAGCTGGTCCCGTAGAACACTCTCGCCCGGATCGCGTCGATCCCGAACGGGCTGATCTCGTTGCGCAGATCCCCTTTCTCTGGATCGAAGATCTTCCCCTTCCAGGCGATCAGGTGGACGAGCTTCGCGGTGATGTCGCCCGCGACCGTGTCGGGGGCGAAGATCACCGTGCCGTCCCCCTCACCGGCCGGGATCGGGCCGGCCGGGGAGGCACGGAACAGGTCGTCGAGCTCGGCCTGGCTGAGGTCCAGCAGGTCGACGGCGGTGAGAGCCATGGTCGTTCCTTCTCGTGGGTACTCGTGAGTGGTCGCGGTGGCCGGCAGGGTGTTGGGGCGATGACCGGGTCAGTGGGACGGCCTGACGGCGGGCCGGTTCCCGCTCGTCGTCTCGACGGTCGCCGAGGAGGCGGTACGGGCCGGTGGGTCGGGGGCGTCGATGACGCCGAGCACCAGGAGCAGCTGGGCCACCAGGTAGGTGCTCATGATCAACAGCTCGGCGTGCTCGAGCCGCCCGGGGTAGACGAAGCTGGTGACGGCGATGGACATGTCCGAGATGATGAAGACGATGCCGCCGACCGTGGCCGTCGCACCGAGGCCGGTGGCGAGCACCGCCATGAAGCCCAGCGTGAGGCCGTACGCGACCAGGGCCGAGCCGTAGAGCCAACCGGCGGACGGGACCGCCCAGGCCAACAGCGTCGTGATCCCGAGGGCGTAGCAGGCCAGCAGACCGGGCCGGTCGAGCACACTGCGCGACCGGTACGGCCAGAAGGCGACCAGGAAGCAGATGTGGCCGAGCAGGAAGAAGCCGATCTTCCAGGCGATGTGCGGCACCAGGAGGTCGCCGAGCCAGTCGCCGAGCCAGCCGAAGAACAGGGCGGCCAGCACCCAGTGCCGCAGCCGGTTCCGCGGCCGCGAGGTCACCAGCACCGCGCCGAGGGCCGGGAGCGCCAGGATCAGGGCCGCCAGCGCCACCCAGAACAGGTGCGCGGTCTCCGCGATCAGGTCGACCACGGCGACGGCCACGTAGACCGTCAGCCAGATCCGGGCCCAGCGTCCCATCTCCGGCCAGGCCACAGCCCGACCTCCGACGACTGACTCCCCCATCGCCCCACGCCTCCCCGGTCGCCCGCGAAGCGGGCTCTCACCAGAGGAGCAGCCGACGGATCCGGCTGATACGTCGCCCGAGGTTCGGTAGAGTCGGTCCGGTTCGGCCGGTCCCCATCGTCTAGCGGCCTAGGACACCGCCCTTTCAAGGCGGCAGCGCGGGTTCGAATCCCGTTGGGGATACTGCTTCAAATGCGTCTTGACGAGGCGGAACGCCAAATCTTGGCCGACGTTCGTAACGGCGTCATGCGGTCCAGGCGGTCTTAGGGCCGTGTGTCGACAACTTTCAGTAGGTCGTCCAGGCGCTTCACGGCCGCATCGGTGTCATCTTCGAACAGTCGGCCGTAGCGGGTGAGAGTAAAGGCCACACGGTTGTGCCCAGCCCACTCCGACACCTCTCGGAGGTTGCACCCCGCAGCCACCAGGATCGCAACGAAGCTGGGCCGAAGGGTGTGGAAGGTCAGCGTCGTGCAGTCCAGCCTGCTGCATCGATGAGCGTCGATCGCCCAACATCGTGACCAGCACCGCCGTAGAGGTCAACGGCTCGATGACTCTCGGGAACGAGCCGAAGACCCGTCGCTCTAGGCGCTCGGTGCCAGTCGCACGCCGTGATCGGCCAGATCACTGAGCATCTGGGTCGGCAATGTCGGTACCGGCGGTGACGCCCTGGTGTTCACGAGGTCCCAGGGGGTGCCGATGTTCCGCGCCACCTTTGCCCGTCAGGTCTGGCAGACTTCTAGACGCGATGCCGGATCGATATCGTGCCCTTCACCAACAATGTGGCTTGATGCCTACTCGAAGCCGGTGGATCAAGACCCCGGACAACACTTCCGGATGCCGACGGATTGTCCTGGGCGTCGATGTCGATCACGACGCTCGGACCCTGAGTGAAACCGACCCACCAGACAATGATGTCGAGTCGAGCGTTGAGTGGGAACGTGACCCGGGCACGCGTGGTGATCGCCTTCACCGTCGGACCTGCGGGAGTCGGCCCGCCGACGAGTGTGGCTCCGTTTGAGTCTGCGCAAGTCGCTCCGGAGCAATCTTCAGCGCTGCAGGCGGCTTATCGGGGCGGGGCGTGATCGGGCACCTCGGCGACGGTCACCGTTCCCTGACGATGTGGCCGCCGCTGCGTTGCCGGGTGAGTGACCAGGATCGAGATCCCGGCGTGTGGCTTCAGCTGGAGATTGACGGTTCGATCGGGTCCGATCTCTCCGATTTGCCGGTCGCTCCACTGGTCAATCAGGCTGTCACCGATTCCGAAGTGCTTCGACTCGGCCTGTCCGGAGATGGGCCGGCCGGAGAAGTTCAGCGCTGTCGCCTGGACCTGCTCGTTCGGAAGCCTGTGAATCATCACGAGCAGGGCCGGATCGGAGACGTCGGGCACCGCCAACTGCTGACCGGTGGCGATCCCGGAGCGCCGACGCACGTCGAGTATGTGGCGCAGCCGCGAGGCGAACGAGTTCCGATCGGCGAGCTGGTGTGGGAGTGACCCGTACAAGCTGACTCCGCGTGGCATGCCGGTCGCCGACTCGGCTGCGGCCGGTTGGAAGTCCATCAGGTCGTACCCGGCGCGATGGATCCATCGGGTGTCGCCGGTCGCGACCAGGTCCGGGATTCGCTCGGGGTCGATCGTGAGGGTGCCGCACAGGTCCCAGCCGGACAGCGCCAAGACCCCGGGCTGCCAGGCGTTGAACATCGCGAGCAGCAGGTGGGCCTGGGTGATGGACTCGATCTGCTGAGCTGACAAATGGTCAAGGTCGGTGTAGCCGAGCGCGGCGGCGCAGATCGTGGCCAGCGTGGAGGCGATGCCGTTGGTGGTGAACGTCTGGTTGTACGGCGCCGCCGAGCCGGTCAGCCCGGCGACGAGCTCCGATCGGATCAGGCGGGCGAGCTCGTCACCGCTCCGGTCGACGCCTCGGAAACGGAACCAGTCACTGTTGTGGGTTGCGGCGAAGTGGGTCAGCTCGTAGGTCATCTCGTCGTGGTTCTGCAGACCGTGCACCAGGCCGATCGGTTGAAGGTCCTGTTCGAGGGCAGCGTTGAGGGTGAGCCGCAGGAACTCGGTGTCTCCGGTGGTCAGGGCGTGAACGTACGACGGACGGCTGACATAGTCGTAGGAAAGGTCGGCGCCATGCTCGGAGGTCCGCTTGATGTCCTCGATGGCCAGGTTGAGTTCCTGGAACGTGAAACCGCCGACCTTGCGTACCATGCTGGCGATGAGCTGATTGACCGCGTCGGACAACGGATGGCCCTCTGACCAGGCAGGCTCATCCGCGCCGGCGGCCGGCTCGAGGCCCAGAAACCCGTTCGCGTCGAGCCGCAACGCGCCGGCCCCCAGGTGGTTGAGCGAGTGCAGCGCATCTCCCACCACCAGCCGCATGCCGGCGAATGTCGGGTCCAGCCAGTTGATCGACGGCTGACCGGCCTTGAAGTAGTGCAGGTAGACCCAGCGTCGTTGCACACCGTCCACACCGGTCACCCGCCCGGTCACACTCCAATTGGTGTCCTTGATCCCCGGATCGTGGAAGATCACCCGCTGCAGCCGGCCGATGATGTACCCGGCCTGCTCCAGCCGCTCCTCGGTCTCCGGTCCCAGATTCACGGAGTCCTGGCCGGTCGGAACCTCGGGCAGCAACCCCCAGTGCTGCCGCGGGATCTCGGCCATGTGGTAAATGCCCGGATAGTCGCCGACGTTCATCTCGGCCAACCGGAAGTCGGCCCCCTTACCCGTGTGCCCGGGCACGATGTCGTCGATCACGATGCCGCCGTGCGCTGCGGCAACCGCGCACAACCGCCGAAACTCCTGCTCCGTCCCGAACGCCTCGTCGATGTGCGTGCTGATCCGATCGAACTGACCGTCGACGCTGGGCGTGACATCCCATCCCGAGATCCCGCCCGCACGCTTGACCGGCCCGGTGTGCACTGCGGCAATCCCCAGGATCTCGAACGTTGACCACAAGGCTTCATCGCACAAGGTCTCCAGGAACGACTCCCCCCGCTTGGTGACCATGGACACCGGGTAGGCAGTGAACCAGACCGGAGCCTTCTCGATCGCACGCGCCGGATCCGGAACCCCGAACGGGTTCTGGGCCATCCCGCCAACCGTTGCGAGCTGGCCCGCGGCCGCGCTCGCATCGTTGAGCATCGACTGCTCGACCAGCCACTCGACATAACGTCCCTGGTGCGGCGCAGCCTCGTTCACGCTGATCCCCCGATCCGCCCGTAACAACGCGCACAAGAACTGAGTCGAACCTATCCGACGGACGGACTCCTCGCCGGACTCTGCGCTGAACACTGGCCAGCCGTCCACACCGTTTCGGGCGCCCGCCCCGCCCGTTCGTGCGACAGGCGTCCTCGGCCCTACTCCTGATGACGCCTAGCCGCCGGCGCGATGACGCGGGAATGATCACAAGGTCCACGGGCCGCCCGACTGGCGGGAGCGGTGGGTGAACCGCAGGAACCGTACAGAACCTCGTCGTCGAGGATCAGAAGGAGCATTGCTGTGTCAGTCAGCCTGGAGTGGGTAAGTAGGTCACCACACCCACCAGCGCGAGGAGACGCCATGAGCACCCATGTCGAAGAATCTGTCGACGTCAATCTGCCGGTCTCCACTGTCTACAACCAGTGGACCCAATTCGAAGAATTCCCCCAGTTCATGAGTGGAGTCACCAGCGTGACCCAGCTCAGCGACGACCGACTGGAGTGGGTCGCCGAGATTGCCGGCGTCCGTCGTCGCTGGCAGGCCAAGGTCTTGGAGCAGATCCCTGAGCGCAAGGTCGCTTGGGCGGCAACTGAGGGTGCCACGAACGCTGGTGCAGTGACGTTCCAGGACCTGGGCGGGCGCACTCTGGTGCACCTGTCGTTGGAGTACGAGCCCGAAGGCCTGGTGGAGAAGGTCGGCGACAAGTTGAACGTGGTCGAAAACCGTGCCAAGGGCGATCTGGCGCGGTTCAAGAGCTTCGTTGAGTCCGAGGGCTATGCGACTGGTGCGTGGCGCGGCTCGGTGAACACAGGAGGCACTGAGGGCACGCCCAGCGTCGATGACGCCGACACCTCCCGTGGCGACCGGGGGAAAGCAGGTGTGTCCGGTAAGGCTGTGGCCGCAGGGCTCGGCGTCGCAGCCGCCGCGGCGGCCACGGCTGCGGGGGTTGCCGCTGCCGGCAGAAGCAGCCAGTCCACGACGACCCCGGTCGAGCAGATGGAATCCGTCGAGGTGGCACAGGCCGAGGTCCCGGCCGTCACGCCTGCTCGCACCCCTGGGGAGTCGGCCCCGGCCCGGGTCATCTCCTATGAGGAGGCCAGCGAGATCGTCGAAAACGCCCAGAACCGGCCAGGAAACGAAGACGACAATAAGTAGGTCACATCGCCTGATAGGCGGAGGGATCGCGCTGCAACGGCACAGGTATGCCACATCACTGGCTGAGCGGAAGCCGTGCACCGCAGGGGCGATCGCTGCTCCGCCCAACCGCTGGCGACCAGGCGTGCCTTCGAGCGTCCGTGACATCCTCACGCCGGCCGGGGACGTGGGCGACCGCCGTAGTCCATGCCGTCCTCCAGGTCGAGAGCGGTGTGCGCAGCGCCTGTGGTCAGGCCGACCTCGACCATGGTGAGAGCCACGTCGGGTTGAATGCCGACCACGGTCAGCTCGGTGCCTCGAAGTCGAGCAATCGTGGCGCAGGCGCTGAGGATGTTGGCTGCGAACGAATCGACCACATCGAGAGCCGCGACGTCGATGATGACCATGCGGGTTCGGTGTTCGCCGATGCGGTGATTGAGGTCCCGCTGGAACCGAGCCAACTGCGAGTCGTCGAGAGCGGTGTGGACCGAGGCAATCAGATCGTGGCCCTGCCGCATGATCGACACTGCTGCTGGTCCGCTCACCATGGATCTGCCTGAAACGGCCACCTCGGTCACCTTCCTCAGCGACGTGCGGATTGGGGGTGTGGCCGCAGGCGGGGGCACCTGACGGGCCCGCGGCCACACGCCCCAAGGGAGGATGCGCGTGGCGGCACCACGTGCCGCACGAGCGCCGACCGTGTGGGGCAGTCGACCGCGCCGGGCTCCCACAGATGAAGACACTCACAGCCGTCGGTCATGACGTGGAGCCGAACGGGCGGCCGTAACGCTGTCGGCTGAGCACGGTCCGGCTGCACGGGCAACGCCGCGGGAAGCGCCAACGACGTCAACCCAACTGTTCACCCCTCGACAATGTCCGCTGTTGCGGTCGGCGGGACCTGGAGCCTGCGAAAACGTGACAGCGCATCCTTCGACACACGCCACCATCGACCCCAGAACCATTGATCCCTGACGCCACAGATACGACAAGCTCAACTGCGCGCAGACACTGCCGCAACCAGCCTTCTCCGCTGCTGTCCGACCCGTCCTGACTTCTGTTCGTCCTGTTCAGATTGAATCCACGCCAGTATTATTCGGTGAGAGCGGGTCTGGCCATCCGGGCCGCTCGACACCTTCGCACTGCCTACCAGCGCTGGATTCTTCCGTCCCGGGTCGTACGTCAAATCGCTTCTCGGCGGTCGGTTCTGGAGAATCGCTGCCGACCGGGCGTGCAGGCGTGACGATTTCCGCATGACCATCGCTGGTCATGGTGAGCAGTGGTGTCACCTCCGTTGGCGGTTGGCAGGGCACCGGCGGCCGGCCTGCCGATCGCCCACCTGTCAATGCCGAACAGACTCGTGACCAACGACCGTGTCGGCTTGCGGCATGTTGCTCACTCGGCAGAGCCCGCTGCGCCTCTGCCTCCCTCAACCCAGTACAGTCAGCCGGCTCGATCGTTGGTCATGTGGTAGGAGGCCAGCACCTCGAGGAAGAACTCTGACGCCGCTTCGACGGCACCGGAGGAACGCCACCCGACAGTCGCGCTGAAGCGCGTGGGCGGTGTTCATGGGGTCGCCCGCCCCCGGGTGGCACCAGACCCGGCGCGGGTCGCGAGATAGGTCAACCCCTCCTCCAGATCGAGCGCCGTGTGGACCGTTCCGGTATCCATGCCCAAAAGCACCATCGCGAAGGCGACATCCGGCTGGATCCCCACGATCACGGTGATCGCGCCCCGAAGCCGAGCCATCTCGGCGATGTTGCGCAGCGTGCGAGACCCGAAGGAGTCCAGCACGTCGAGCGCGGCGACGTCGATGATCACACCTCTGGACCGGTGCTCACCGATCCGGTCGATCAGATCGCGCTGGAACCTGACGAGCTGCGAGTCATCCAGGGCAGTGTGGATCGATGCGATCAGGTAGGGCCCCTGTCGCAGGATCGATACCAGCGCCGGTCCGGTGTCCACTACTCGGCCAGCTCCTCCTGCTTGGTCACGCGGAAGCCCAGCAGCCTCTCGGCTTCCTCCAGACCACCCTGGAGATCGCCGATCGTGTTCATCTTGCTGAGGTCGACCCCGATGGTCACCAGGGTCTGCGCGATCTCCGGCGACAGACCGGTGATGATCACGCTGGCCCCCATCAACCGCGAGGCGTCGACGGTGCGAACGAGATGGTTCGCGACCGCCTCATCGACGTCGGGCGACCCGGTGATGTCGATCACGACCACCTTCGCCCGATGGGTACGGATCCCCGACAGCAGCTGCTCGGTGAGCTGGCGCGCGCGCTCGGTGTCGAGCACACCGATGATGGGCAGGATCAGCAGCCGCTCCCGGACCGGCAGCACCGGCGTCGACAGCTCCCGGATCGAGTCCTGCTGCTGCCGGATGACCCGCTCGCGTTCGTCCACGAAGCTCACCGCCACCGTGTTGGCGATGCGGTTCGCGGCGGGTTCATAGGCGTCCAGAACCCTGTTCAGCAAGGAGGAGCTGCCCTGGTACTTCTCGAACAAGGACCGGGCCAGGACGTCGCGGAGCAGGAGCACGATGCCCACGACCTCGTGCGTCTCCACGCCTCGAGGGATGATGCGCTCCGACAGGTCACGCGCATAGTGCTGCAGAGCCTCGACGCTCCCGGTCTCCAGCACCTCCACGTAGTTGTCGTACACCGAGGTGGTCTCGGCGGCCATCTCCTGTGGTGTCATGGCGTGCAGCAGGTGGGCGTCCTGGATGCGCAGCTCCCACTCCTGCCGCAGCCGCGTCCGGTGCTCGCGCAAGTGGGACACCAGCTGTGGAAGTAGCTGGTCCTCATCTTCGGCATCCAGGGTCGGAAAGTCCGCCGCCACCTGCTCGTCGCTGCTCGATTCGTCTGTCATGTCATCCTTCCCGTCGCCATTTGGTCATCGTGATCGTCGTCCCTCGGCCACGTTCCGTGGCCACCTCGAACTCGTCCATCAGACGCCGAGCACCCGGCAGTCCCGAGGCCGAGACCGTGGTAGGTGCTGTAACCGTCGGTCATGGCCCGGTCGACGTCGGCGATCCCGGGCCCGGTGTCACGCGCCACCACCCGAAGACCAGGCCGTGGCACGTCCAACAGTTCAAGAAACACTTCCCCCCGCTCAGCGAAGCGCACAATGTTGCGGGCTATCTCCGACACCGCGGTCGCGACCACTGTCAACTCCGTGGCGGTGAAGTTCAACCTCGCGGCGAGCTGGCGAGCACCCTTGCGCGCCAGCACGATATCGGCGTCAGATTCGATCTTGATCCGTATCTCGTTGTCTCGAGGCTGGCCCCGCTCCATCAGGGGCCCGCTCAGCATCGCGCAGGACTCACACTCCAGCAGATGACGGGGGGCCCCGACCTCGTTCTGTCGGCGCCGGTCGGCCGCCGACAGCGCCAGCAACACCGGTCGACACCGATCTGTCGGCGGATCAACATGGTGCAACGCCAACAGGTACTCCACCCGCATACGGGCGCGACTGCGGTTCAGCTGGGCCGCCACCGCCCCGGCCGTCAACCCAAGATCGGCACCAATGGACTTCGTGTCACGACCAGACACCTCGTGAGCGAGCAGCGCCGCACGTTCGCGCTCGGACAACCGCGTGAGCGCCTCCGAGATGGCCTGCGCATCAACACCCTTCAGAAGCTGCTCGTCCGGCGACTCGACCGATGTCACCTCGAGAACCCGATGCTGGTTGCGTCGGTGACGGTCGCGCTCGACCCAGAACGACCGCACCACATTCCGCGCTGTCACAATCGCGTACGGCTCGAGCATGCCCGGCGCGATCCGATGCGTCTTCGCCAGCACCTTCACCAACGTCTCCTGCACCAGGTCCTCAGCAACCGTCGGGTCCGCCACCCTGGCTCGAATGATCCGACTCACGATCGGCATCAACGGTTCCACTCCATCCCACTGATCAGCAGGAGAGCCTTCGGGCTCGTCGACGACCCCCGCGGCGCCCATACCCGCACCCTACGCCGGTGCTCAGCCCACATGCTCAGCTCGCTCATCATCTGCCTCCATCAAGGGCGGACCCCTCTGGCGCCGCAGGTTCCGTGGCCCGTCGCAATTAGTGAGGGCCCCGATGCCGTCTGAGTGAAGACTGCAACAACGTCACCGGATGATGCGTAACGGCTCTCATCCCCCCGCACGTCATGGTTCACAACGCACCTGGTCTTCATAGGTGGCGCCTGCACAAGGCAGGCGTCTCCGATCGATCCCTCAGGACGGTGTCAACCATGTCCAGCACCCCGCGACCAGTTGGTTCGGTCGGGCGTCGGGCACCTCTGGAGGGCCGGTCAGTAGGAGCAGGCGCCAAAATACTCTCCAGCTCGGAAGATCCCACGGTGTCAGTCGCCTCTCTCGTCCACGTCACGCCCGCCCATCAAGCGGGTCAGTGCCAGGAGTCAGCGGTCGCACCGGCACCTGTGAATGATCCTGAGATGAATCGCCGGCTGTCATGGGAGCGAGACGACGATCAGAAATGGGAGCAGATGACTCCCGCTGATCTGCGTGCGCTCCTCGGGAGTCTGCCGGTGATCGAGCAGTCCAAAGGAATGCTGATGGGCTACTACGGTATCGATGCTGATACGGCCTTCGAAGTTCTACGGCGATGGTCCTCCATCCGCAACGTCAAGCTGCGTACCCTCAGCGCCGCCATCACCGAGGCCGCAGGCGAGCCGGACCCGAAACCCTACGGTTCCTTGCAGAGATACCTTCACAGCCAAGGGCTTGATGGTCGTGGAAGGTCGTGATCACACCGCTGGCCACTGTCGGGAGCTGCTCACTCGACCAGGACCGAACGGCCTGGCGGCTGCCGTTTCAAGATCAACTCGCCGGGGGCTGCACGTCAAGGTCCCGACCAGGGGTCACCCGGAGGGGAGCGCCTACCTGAAGAACCTTGCGGAGCTCACCGAGCATGAGCCTGGTAGCGGCCATCGCTTCACCGGGGACCCAGTCGGGGAAGTATCTCGCCCACCATCTTTCGGCGCGAGCTCAGACAGGATGATGCCAAGGACTCGTCCGCAAGAAATCAGCTGTTTGGGGCCTACGACGAGATGCCCTTTCAAGGCGGCAGCGCGGGTTCGAATCCCGTTGGGGATACCTCTAGAAGGGCGTTGACCAGGGGAAACGCTAGTCGGCGTAGAGGGTGGTCCGTCGAGTCCAGTTTGTCAGGGCCTCGTTGGGGACCTCATGTCATCGTCGCTACGCAGTGCTGTCGTCGAAGAAGCACATGGCTATGCGCCACGTCGTGCGGCTCGGTGTGGCGGGCGTACGGGCCGAGGACATACTGATCTTCGTCGTCGAGAATGGCTTCGAGGAGTGGTACGCGGGCCGGCTCTGACGAGGACACACGCACAACGGAACGAGGATCTCTCGCATGATGCAAGACGACAGCGCGGCGCTCCGCGTCCTCTCCATCGGTGGAACGGGCACGATCAGCTCGTCCTGCGTGCGCCTCTCCCTGGAAAGGGGGGATGTCGGTCAACGTCTTGAACGGGGACAACAACAGCGCGGCTCGGCAACGGCCCGACGCCGTGACCTGGCTGACGGGCGACGTGACGGACGATCGGTCCCTCCTCGCCGCGATCGGCGACCAGCACTTCGATTCCGCCGCTTCGTATCCGGTTTCGCGCCGAAGCTCACTTTCCACCGAGCGGCCCTGCGGATGATCCAGTGGCGGGCCGACTACCCGGACACGACCGGCGCGGACGAGACGACCGATGCTGTCCTGGACCGCATCGTCGACGCGTACCACGCGAGCCGGGACGTTTTCGCGAACTACGCTCCGCAACCGGTCGGAGCGGTCCGTTGAGCAACCCGCCACTGTCGCTCCGGCTGCTGGGCCAGACGGGACTCGGGGTGACCCCGATCTGCTTCGGCACCAGCCCGCTGGCGAGCATGGAGAAACTCTATGGGTACGCCGTGGACGAGGAACTGGCCGTCGCCACCGTTCTCGCCGCCTTCGAGAGCTCGATCAACTTCATCGACACCTCCAACGGCTATGGCGAGGACGGCACCGCGGAACGTCGCATCGGCGAGGCGATCCGTCGCGCCGGCGGGCTCCCCGCGCAGGTCGTGCTGGCTACGAAGGTCGATCCCGACCCGCACACCGGTGACTTCTCCGGTGACCGAGTCCGGGCCTCCCTCGAGGAGTCCATGGAGCGACTAGGGACCGACCGGATCCCGCTGTTGCATCTGCACGATCCGGAGCGGATCTCGTTCGAAGAGGGAGTGGCTCCGGCCGGGCCTGTCGAGGCTCTGGTCGACCTCCGCGATCGAGGGCTGGTCGAGCATCTCGGTGTCGCCGGGGGCCCGGTCGGACTGCTCCAGCGCTACCTCGACACCGGTGAGTTCGAGGTCGTGCTGAGCCACAACAGGTACACCCTGCTCGATCGCTCGGCGGATGCGCTCTTTCGTTCGGCGGCCGACCGGGGGTTCGGCGTACTCAATGCAGCCCCGTACGGCGGGGGCATGCTCTCGAAGGGACCGGGCGTCCACCAGAGGTACGCCTACGGAACCCGCGACGACCAGATCCCGCAGGCGGCCTTGGCC
The DNA here is from genome assembly GCA_963696135.1 of uncultured Actinomycetota bacterium. Classification (GTDB taxonomy): domain Bacteria; phylum Actinomycetota; class Actinomycetes; order Propionibacteriales; family Propionibacteriaceae; genus Microlunatus. The sequence goes on along the minus strand of CAVOJH010000014.1, from coordinate 157,252 downwards.
ATGGAAGCGGTCTGTCTGCGCTACGGCGTACCTCTCGCCGCCGCGGCACTGCAGTTCTCGCTGCGGTCCGAGGTGATCACCTCGACCGTGGTCGGAATATCCTCGCCACGACGGTTCGCTCAAACGCTGCACCTGGCCACCGTGGAGATTCCCGACGACCTGTGGTCCGAGCTGGAGCTGCACGTTCCCCCGCGCGAACTCTGGCTGGACTGACCGGCCATTCGCCTCAACGTCCCGCCACTCCGGCGGCGGCGTAGACGGCGTCGACAACTCGCATGTTGGCGATCGAGTCGCGGCCTTCGGTCTGCCAGGGCAACGAGGTCGCGCTGGCTGCCACTGCACTGCAGCTCTCGACCTGATCTGAGATCATCGACTCGACGGTCCGGGCGGTGTCGTCGCCCGGACGAATCGCCCAGACCCTCGACCTAGTCACGACACCATCTCCGACGATCTGTGGTCTGAGCACTTGAGGCCGCTCCGAAACCATGCTGTGACAGCGCTGAAACCAGTTCGCCGGATCTGGAGCGGGCTAGGTTCGGCGCGGCGAACGGGAGGACCGATGGTACGTCTGTTCAGAACAGATCACCGGGTCGACACCGACGTTGACATCTCGAGTGTCGCATTCTGGGGCCAACCCTTTCACGTTCGGGATGCGGCCTTCAGCCGGCTACGCACGGAGCGGCCCGTGAGTTGGCACCCCGCGCTGGAAACGCCCGGCTACCCGAGGAGCAAGCACCACGAAGCGGGCTTCTGGGCGGTGACCACGGCAGAGGACATCGCCTACGCGAGTCGTCATCACGAGCTGTTCAGCTCTGAGCTCGGCCAGGTCAACCTACGCCCCGCCCCGTTCCGGGTTGACCCGAACATGCTGGTTCTAGACCCACCAGACCACGACAGCCTCCGGCGAGTGGTCAGCACCGCCTTCACGCCGAAGGCCGTCGCACGTCTTGGACATACGATCGAGCGGCGGTCCAAGCAGATCGTTGCCCGGGCCGCCGCGCAGGGCGAGTTCGACTTCGTGCGCGAGGTCGCGGCTCAACTTCCGCTGCGAACGATCGCCGACCTCTTCGGATTGCCGCCGAGCGAGCACGACTCCTTCGTCGCCGCCGCCGACGCCTACGTCGGATCAGGCTTTCCGGCCCAGCTTCCGACGGGTATCACGATGCAGGCGTTCTACGAGGCCCAGGTCGCGTACTTGACCAACCTGTGCACAAGCCTCGCCCGCTACCGCCGCAGAGTGCCTGCTGACGACCTCGTGACCTGTTTGGTGAACGCGGAGGTCGATGGCCGGTCACTCAGCGACGCGGAGATCCTCTCGACGATGCTGTTGCTCGTCGTCGCGGGTGATGACACGACCAAGCAAGCCACCACACTGAGCCTGCTCGCACTTCACGACAACCCGGCCGAACGCGATTGGCTCGGCGACGACTTCGAGCGGCGAATCGATGACGCGCTGGAGGAGTTCCTGCGATACGCCTCACCGGTCATCGTCTTCACCCGGACGGCCACGGTCCGCACCGAGCTCCATGGTGTTCGGATCGCCGCCGGCGACAAGGTTGCCTTGTTCTACTGTTCCGGCAACCGAGACGCAACCGTCTTCACCTTTCCGGGGACCTTCGACCTGAGACGACCACGAGCCCAACACGTCGCATTCGGTGGCGGCGGCGTGCACTTTTGTCTGGGGAGCGCCGTCGCGAAAGCTCAGTTGAAGTCGCTGTACCGGGAGATTTTTCGACGGATGCCGGCGTTGGTGGTCGGCGAACCCGAATTCATCTTCAGCGAGTTCGTGCATGGGGTGCGAGCGTTGCCGGTACGGGTCGTCCGGTGATTCCCCGCGGGGTGGATCGCTTGCGAGGCTGCCTACGCGCCGGCCAGTGACCCGCCGATCCCGCCCACACTGAAGTACTTGTTCAACGTCGCGAACAAGATCACCGGTGGCAACATCATGACCACAGCCACTGCCATCACCAGGCCCCAGTTCGTCGAGTTCTGCTGGAAAAAGCTCTGCACGCCCACCGGAAGCACGAACTTCTCACTTGATCGCAAGAAGACGAGGGCGACCAGATAATCGTTCCAGGCCAACAAGAAGGAAAAGATGGCCGTGGACAAGATGCCGGGCAGCGAGTTCCGCAACACGATGAGGCGGAAGCTCTTGAAGACCGTGCACCCGTCCATCCACGCCGCCTCCTCAAGACTGATGGGGATGGAGTCGTAGTAGGCCGCCATCATCCAGATGGCCACCGACATGGTGGAACCGACGTAGATGATCATGATGCCCGTCAGGGTGTCGACCAGGCCGAACTCGGCGAACAGGATGAACAGCGGGATCACCGCGGTGACGATGGGCAGGGACTGCACAACGAACAACACCAACGAGAATCCAGAAACCAACCGGCTCCGGCCCCGCGACAACACATATCCGGCCGGCGCCGCAACGGCGGTGGCCACCACGACCGTGACCATCGTCACTAGCATGCTGTTCTTCAGCCAGGTCAGGACTTCAGTCTGGCTGAAGACGTTGACGAAATTCTCGAGTGTGAAGGCCGCCGTGCTCGTGCTACCCAGCGCCGGCTGGAGAGAGAGTATGACGACCGCGACGATCGGAACGAGTACGACCGCGGTGATCACCAACATGGCGAAGAACCGCAACCAGCTGCCGCGCGTGTGGGGTTCCTTCTTGGTGGCGGTGGGCGCAACGCGTGATGTCGTCGCGCGTGCGCTGCCGGAGATAGATGCTGTGCTCATAGGATCTGCACCTTCCGGATGCGCCGGTACAAGACGACGGAGATCACGACCAGGACGAATGTCATCAGGAAGGCAATCGCCACCCCGGGCCCGGTCTGGAAGTTCTGGAAGACTGTGACGTAGGCCAGCACGACCAGCGACTGGGTGGCATTCACCGGTCCGCCGCCGGTCAGCAGGAAGATCGTGGAGAAATCGTTCACACAGAAGATCGTCATCAGGATCCAGCTGATGTACGTCGAGCGGGAGATCATCGGCAAGGTGATTGCCGTGAGTGTCTTCCACTTGCTCGCACCGTCGACCTTGGCCGCTTCGTAGACGTTGTTGTCCACCGACTCGAGGGCTGCGGCCATCATCATCATCATGAACGGGAAGCTGATCCAGACCTTGAACAGGCAGACCGTCACCTGGGCCAGCACGGGATTGGCCAGGAAAAGGACGTTACCGAGTCCGAGCGCTTCGGCCAGGATAGGCATCGGGCTCTGCGGAGTAGCGACCAGCCAGTTCCATGAGGTCGCGGACACGACGACCGGGACCACCCATGGAAGCAGCAGCAGCACCTTGAATCCAGTGTTGAAGGGGAAACGGCCCTTGAGCATGATGGCGAGTGCGAGACCCACCAACCAACTGCCGAATACGCCGACCACCGTGAAGATCACTGTGAAGCGGGCTGCCTGCCAGAAGACTGGGTCGGTCAGTACATCCTTGTAGTTCTCCAAGCCGACGAAGTCGCCGGCCGAGATCAGACTGCCGTCCCGCAGACTCTGGTATCCCGCATAGATCAACGGATAGAGGTTGATCAGCAACAGCAGGATCAAGGATGGCGCCGCGAACGCGAGCAGGATAAATGGACTGGGACCGGTCCGCCGAGCCTTGCGCTTTCCCGGTGGCGCCCCTGAGCCGCCGACCGCGACGCCCTTTCGCGCCCGGGCCAAGCTCTGCCCAGCTGTTGGAGCTGACACTTGCCTCACATCCTTGGCTGCGGGCGCGACTCGGTCGCGGCCATCATGGTGCGTCGCTCAGGGAGGTGGACCTGTCCTGATCGGCTGTAACGCACGTCAGGACTTCATGTTGGCCTTGATCGCATCCTGAAGCTTCGTCAAGGCTGAGGTTGCGTCAGTTGATCCGCCGAGGATCGACTGGGTGAAGACGTTCATCGCCGGGGTCGCGTCGACTGTCGTCACGTTCAAGAAGTTGGCCTCCCCGCCCGGGGCGGCCCACGTCTTGGCAATCGGCTGCCACTCTTCGATGATCCGGACCTTGTTCTTGTCCGCCTGAAACTCCGGGGTCTGACTGATCGACTTGAGCGGCGGCAATCCGATGCCGGTGTTCTCAGTCCACAGCGGTGCCATGTTCTGGTAGTAATACGTGAGGAAGGCCTCGGTACCCTTGATGTTCTCGTTGTTCTTGTACACCATGATGTTGTTCGGGAAGTAGAGGGCGCCTTTCTTACCGGAGGGTGAAGTGAGCGGGCTGATGACCGCCAGGTCCTTCGCCACATCGCCACCGATATTGTCCGCCAGACCACCGCCGTTGATACCCATGGCGAACTTCTTGGCTTTCCACTGGCTTTCCACATTGTCCGAGGTGTAGGTGGCGCTGGCCGGGTCGACATAGCCCTTCGACACCATCTCGAGAACGAAGTTTATGGCTTCGGTGTTCTCGGGCGTGACGCAGTTCGGTTGCTGCTGCTCATCGAAGAGCCCACCCCCGTTGTTGATCATCCAGCAGACCAGCGCGTGCTGTCCGGTGTAGGCGCCGGCGCCGGCGCCGGTCCCGTACCCGTAGATGTTGTTCTTCTTCAGGGCTGCGGCCGCGTCCAGGTAGGACTGCCAATCCGTGGGCACCTTGGCCCCGGCCTCCTCCATCAGGGCCTGATTGACCCAGATGATTCGCATATCGAGGTTGTAGGGAACCGCCGCATAACCCTTCTCCACCTTCAGGGTGTCGATCAGTCCCGGCAGGAAGTCCTCGTACAGTCCGTTCTCTTTCCAGGTCGCGTACATCTCGTCGAGGTACTCGATACCGCCCTGATCTTCGAACTGGAAGACCTGGGTGCCGCCTCCGGAGCTGACCGCCGGGTTGGTCTTGGAGGCAACCGCCGATGCGAAGGTCTGCGTGAAGTTCGCCCACTGGATGACCTGGTAGGTCATGGGAGGCGAACCCTCGGCCGGCTTGTAGGCCTCGGTGATCTTCTGGTCCAAGGTGTTGAACGCCGGTGATCCCCAGGGCATGTTCCAGAACTTGAGCGGCGCGGTGCTGCCACCACCTCCTCCACCTCCGGCACTGGTGTCATCCGAGCATCCGGCCAGCAGGGCCGGCCCGGCAACAGCAGCGGCACTGAGTGCCAGGAAAGAACGACGTGACAAACCTGAGTTGCCTACCATCGGATGGGCCCCTTTGCTCGGATGGACTAGCGGTTTCGCGGGTCTTGCTGACGTGACTCACGCGTGATTCTTCATGTTGTCGGCCGGCGTTGCGCTGCAGGCTGTGGTGACGATCAGCGGGTGACCCCCGAGCCGCAGTGGAGGCATGGCGACCGCGCCAGACCCCGTCGAGAGGTTTCGGTAGAGAACGAAACCTCTGCTCCAAGAAGCACAGTAGGGCCCTCCCCCCGTTGCGTCAACAGGTTCGTGCAGAGTACTTGACAGCCCTACTGGGAGCCGCTTCTCTTGGTCCTAACGGCTCAACAGCTCAAGATCAAGATTGAGCATCGAAATCTTTCGAGCTGCTCGACGTGATGACCGGGCCCGGACCTGTTCCACGGGAGTTGCGGGCCACCGAGAAGGAACGGACCAGTGACCAAAGCCCACCGTCCCACCTTGCAGACCGTGGCGGACGCCGCCGGTGTGTCGTTGGCCACCGTCTCCAAGGTGCTCAACGACCGTGCGGACGTCTCGGCGGCGACCCGCGCACGGGTGCAGCGGCTCCTGATCCAGTACAAGTACGTGCCTCCCGGCCGACCCTTGGTCACCCGGTTCACGGGGGGGCGGCGGTTGATCGACCTGATCTTCACTGCCCTCGACAGCCCGTACTCCGTCGAGATCCTGCGCGGGGTCACGTCGAGCCTGATGGATGTCGTGGTGTCGTCGATGCCGAAGCCTTCCGACTCGCGCCCGTGGTCCATGGACCTCGCCTCGGCGGGCCGGTCCGGCGCCATCATCGTGGCTTCCGAACTGACTCCGTTGGATCAACGCATCCTCGCCCAGGCTCATGTTCCGTACGTGTTGATCGATCCGGCCGCCAAGTTGCCCGAGCCCAACGTCGCCACCGTAGGCGCGACCAACTGGGCCGGCGGGCTGTCGGCGGCGCGGCATCTGCTGGCCCTTGGTCACCGGCGGATCGCCGTGATCGGCGGACCGGTGGCGATGCTGTGCAGCCGCGCCCGCATCGACGGGTACCGCGCTGCGCTGGAGTCCGCGGGCATCGAGGTCGACCCAGCCTTGATCCGTGACGGCAACTTCCACCACATCGGCGGATATCAGATCGCTCGCGAGCTCTTCGAGTTGCCCGATCCGCCCACCGCGATCTTTGCCGGTAGCGACGAACAGGCGTTCGGCGTTGCCGAAGCGGCGCGAGTCACGGGGCGACGCATACCTCAGGACCTCAGCATCGTGGGTTTTGACGACCTCCCCATCTCTCGCTGGGTATCGCCCCCGCTCACGACTGTCCGCCAGCCTCTGGCGGAAATGGGTCGCACCGCAGCGGAGATGCTGTTGACGATGATCGAGTCGCGCGAGCCCGTCGGCCGCCAGATCGAGCTGGCCACAGAACTCATCGTCCGTTCCTCGACGGCCCCGCCGTCCCCACAAGCGATCGAGTTTCCTGGTCACTCCACCCTGGCTCGAGGAATCGGTTGAGGTTACCTTTCGGGCTGACCTGGACTCGGGGGCGATGAGATTGGGAGGGACACATGTCCGGCGCTGAAGGCGCGCCCGGCGCACCGCGACGATGGCTCGAGGTCACCGGATCAGCCGAGCTTCGAGCAGCTGTCGACCGGGTCATCCCGGCCGACGAATGGCCGGGGGGCTGGCAGGGTGGTGTCGGTGAGTACCTAACGGAACGCGGCACCGAGCTGCAATGGGCTCTGAGTGCCGTGGAACGGCTTGTCGATGAGCTCAGGAGTCGTGGCTTTGCGGTGGCGGAGCCCGACGAGCAGGACCGTGTGCTGGAGAAGATCTCCGAGCAGCAGACTCTCGGTGCCGACTTCGCCGCATTGCGCCGATTGTGCTGGGAAGGCTTCTACGCGTCACGGCGCAGCGCAGCCGATCGAGGTCACGATCAGTCCTGGCCCAGCGGGCTCTCCATGATCGGCTTTCGTGAGGTGCCCGACGGGGTGACGCCGATCGATCCGGACCTGCCGGCGTCGACGGCGCCGAGCCGACTCCGGGCCCACTACGACGCGATCGTGATCGGCTCGGGTCCCGGTGGAGGTGTGGCGGCGCAGGCCCTGGCCCGGGCGGGACACAGCGTGCTGGTCGTCGAGCGTGCCCGCCCTCTGTCGAACAGCAACCTGCGCGGCGACCATCTGCACGGAAAGCGCAACGCGGTCTACGACTCCGTGGCCGGTCCGGGACGTGATCATCCCCGGATCGCGGTTCAAGACGTTGGTCACGGTCGCGTGAACGAGCGGGTCGTGGATGGTGACGGGGACGCGTGGGCGTACGGGTTGAACGCGTACGCCTTCGGCGGCGGCACCCGGCTCTGGCAGGGAATGGCCTGGCGGTTCTTCCCCGAGGACTTCGAGATGGCTCGCTTGTACGGGAACCCGGAGGGCGCGACGCTGGCCGACTGGCCGATCGACTACGACGAGTTGGAGCCCTACTACACGCTCGCCGAGTGGGAGCTCGGGGTCGCCGGCGAGGAGGGTGCGCTGACAGCGCGAACGCCGCGATCGAAGGGCTACCCGATGCCCGCGATGGGTACCGAGCCCGCCCGTGAACTGCTCGCCGGCGCCGCCGAGCGGCTGGGATGGACCTGGGGCGCGATCCCGTTGGCGATCAACAGTGTGCCGGCAACAGGCCGGGCGGCCTGCGTGCGCTGCTCGTCATGCGTCGGGCACGCCTGCCCGGTGGACGCCAAGAATGGTGCTCACAACACCTTCCTCCCGAGGGCACTGGCCACCGGCAATGCCGAGATCGTCTTCGACGCCGAGGCCATCGTCGTCCGTGATGGCCCACGAGGTGCCTCGGTCGATGTGATGACCGACTGCTCCGGCGAACCCATGTTGCGCACGGTGCGTGCCGACGTCGTCGTCGTCGCCGCCGGAGCGGTCGAGTCGTCGCGGCTGCTGCTCGCCAGCGGACTCGGCAACGATCAGCTCGGTCGGCATCTCCACGATCATCGTTTCGTCAGCATCCGCTGCGAGGTCGACGAACCGATGAAGAACGGTTTGGGCCCGGGTCATTCGATTGCGACCCTGGACCATGTTCACGCCGACTCGATTCCCTGGGGCGGCGGCGTGATCGTCGATTTGATGAGTGTGCTCCCGTTGACCTCAGCGATCGATCCCACCAGCGGCGTTCCTCGTTGGGGCGCCGATCACAAGCGATGGATGCGAGCTCGGAGGCCGTACGCCTTCGGCGTGTTCGGGATGGGGCAGGAGATCCCGGATGAGACCTCTGGTGTCACCCTCGCCCGGGTTCTCGACCGATGGGGAAAGCCCGGAGCGCGCCTGCGCAAGAGCGCCCATCCGGCATCGCTCGAGGTCGAAGCGGGCATGGCCGACTACGGAACCCGCTGGCTGCGCGCCGCCGGCGCCCACGACATCCGCCGTCAGCTCGGCGGTGCAACCGCCTCAGCGGCCGGCGAGCACTCGTGCGGCACCGCACGCATGAGTGACGACCCGGCCAGTGGGGCCACCGACCGTTATGGACGGCTCTGGGGCAGCAACCGGGTGGTGGTTTGCGACTCCTCCTTGCATCCCACGAACGGCAGCGTGAACCCGACCCTGACGATTGTGGCGAACGCAATCCGAGTCGCCGAGCATCTCGTGGCGGACTGGCCGCGATGACGAGGTGAACCCTTCCGAAAGTTTCTGAACGCACGGCCTGCTCGTTGGGCATGGCGCGCAACCGAATCACCCCTGCCACCGGGTGCCTGACCCGGGGCCCTGACCAACCCGAGCGAGAGGCGTCGAAAATGTCATCTGAGTTTCATGTCGCGACCACTGGATCCGATCAGTCCGACGGGTCTGAGGTTCGTCCGTTTCGGACCATCAACCGGGCAGCCGCCCTGGCCCAGCCCGGAGACACCGTTGTGGTCCACGGCGGGGAGTATCGCGAGTGGGTCCAACCGCGTCGGGGCGGCCTCAGTGATCGGCGGCGCATCACCTACACCGCCGCCGCTGGTGAGCATGTGGTGATCAAGGGCTCCGAGCCGGTGACCGGCTGGGAGCGGGTCCGTGATGACGTCTGGACGATCACCCTCTCGAACGCGCTGTTCGGGTCGTTCAACCCGTTCGCGGAGGAGATCGACGGTGACTGGATCGTGTACGCCGACGCGTCCGTCCCGAAGAAGCATCTGGGCGAGGTCTATCTGAACGGGACCAGTTTCTACGAGGTGTCGACCGTCGAGGAAGTGTCGAATCCGCCACTGCGCACCGAGATGATCGACAACTGGACCGGAACCGTCGACAAGATCCGTAACCCCGCACAGACCCAGCTGGTCTGGAACGCCGAGGTCGGGCCCGACCAGACGACGGTTTGGGCCAACTTTCCGGGCACGGACCCGAACGCCGAACTTGTCGAGATCAACGTCCGCCGATCGGTTTTCTACCCGGTGGAACATCATCTCGACTACATCACCGTCCGCGGGTTCGAGCTAGCCCAGGCCGCGACCCCGTGGGCTCCGCCGACCGCGGACCAGCCCGGACTGATCGGGCCGAACTGGGCCAAGGGCTGGATCATCGAAGACAACGTCATCCACGATGCGAAGTGCTCGGCGGTCTCCATCGGGAAGGAGATCTCCACCGGGCACAACTTCGCCACCGTGCGCCGGGACAAGCCCGGCTACCAGTACCAGTTGGAGTCGGTGTTCGCCGCTCGACATGTCGGCTGGGACCGGGAGCACATCGGTTCCCACACGATCCGCCGTAACACCATCTACGACTGCGGCCAGAACGGGATCGTGGGTCACCTCGGTTGTGTGTTCTCCACCATCGAGGACAACCACATCTACAACATCGCGATCAAGCGTGAGTACTACGGCTACGAGATCGGTGGCATCAAGCTGCACGCCGCGCTCGACGTGACCATCCGCCACAACCGGATCCACGACTGCTCGCTCGGCGTCTGGTTGGACTGGCAGACCCAGGGCACGCGGGTGTCGCGGAACCTGATGTACGCCAACAACCGTGACCTGTTCATCGAGGTCAGCCACGGACCCCACGTGGTCGAGCACAACATTCTCGCGTCCCGGGTGTCGCTGGAGCTCTTCAGCCAAGGCGGCGCCTTCGTCAACAACCTGTTCTGCGGCACGGTCTACCTCGAGCCCGTCCTGGAGCGACCCACTCCGTACCACGTTCCGCACAGCACTCAGGTGGCCGGATACGCCGCCATCCTGGGCGGCGACGACCGCTACATCGGCAACATCTTTCTCGGTGGGGACCCGGCACTGGCGTACGGCGAGACGTCACACCGGCTATTGCGACCAGTGGGCCACGGCACCGCCGGCTACGACGGGCACCCGCCGTCGCTGGAGGCCTACCTGGCGCTCGTGGCCGATCCCACCCGCGGCGATCACGAACGCTTCCGGGACGTCAAGCAGCCGGTGTTCATCCGCGACAACGTCTACGTCGCCGGCGCCAAGGCCTACGAGGCCGAGCAGGGGGCGATGACCCTCGACGGCAGCGACGTCACGGCCACGGTCGTCGACGAAGGTGCCGAGGTCTACCTGGACTGCCACCTGCCGATCGCATTCGACACCATCCGCGTCCACTCCGTCAGCGGAGCCGACCTCGAACGCGTCCGCTTGGTCGACGCCGACTTCGAGGAACCCGACGGCACCCCGATCGCCCTGACCGCCGACCTCGTCGGAGCGGACAAGACCTCGACCAACTCCTACCCGCCCGGCCCGCTCACCACCCTGACCTCAGGGAGCCCGCGCATCCGCGTCTGGTAGACATTCTGTTGCCGTACCGGTCGACGGTTGGCCGGTGCCGCGTCGACCTCCGACCTTCGGCTACTCGCCGGCGCCGGGCGCCTCGCGCGGTATTCGACTACCTCGACGGCGCGCCGTCGAGGAGTTGAGCTGGGTGGTTCCCGGCAGGCGTACACCGGGCTGGGGACCACGTCCATCGAGCGGCTTGTGGCCGCGGCCCCGGCGGAAGCAGAAGGGTTTCAGCTGTGCCGTGGCGCGACCCGCAGCGAGCCGATACTTCGTGGCGAGGGCCCGGGAGGCGGGATGTGGGCCCTCATGCTCACTGTCGATACGCCGATCGATGCAGCGCAACTCCATCATGTCCATTCATGATGGGATCCAGCAGCTAGCGACCACCATGGGAACTGGTGCAGCATCCTCAGAAATGCCCTTTCAAGGTGGCAGCGCGGGTTCGAATCCCGTGGGGGGATACCACTGCGAGGGCACCACGCGCGCTCCCTCAGGCCCACCGAGAAGGTGGGTTCCGGCCCCTGCCGACGATTCGAACCCTCGCGGATCCTGCGCTATAGTTTCGCGGGCGCTTCGATGAGGAGCGCACACCAGGCCCCGTAGCGCAGTTGGTTAGCGCGCCGCCCTGTCACGGCGGAGGTCGCGGGTTCGAGTCCCGTCGGGGTCGCGGAAGCGGTGATCGCATGTGTGGTCACCGCTTTGGCGTCCGGACCGCACGTTCGCGTGCACCGGGCGAGGCCAGGTAGCTCAGCTGGTAGCAGCGTTCGCCTGAAAAGTGAAAGGTCGCCGGTTCGACCCCGGCCCTGGCCACCACCGCAGCATCGAGTGCCCCGCCCCCGTGGCGGGGCATTGCTGTTTCTGCGCATCGTCTCCGCGCACAGGTCGCCTCGAATGAGTCATTCTCTCGACACGCCGCCAACGGATGCTTGCAACCAACAGGGCTCTGACCAGGGAAGACAGCACATCCCATTCACTCCATAGGAGGAGGACCCCATGCGACGACGCATTCTGGCGATCGGCGCCGCCACCGCGCTGGCCCTGTCCGGGCTGGCGCTGCCCGCGCACGCCGCTGATCAGGCTCAGCTGTCTGTCCTGCACGCCGTTCCCGGTCTGACGGTCGACGTGTACGTCAACGGCGAGCGCACCCTGAACAACTTCAAGCCCGGCACCCTGGCCGGACCGCTGAAGCTCGACGCCGGCACCTACACGGTGGCGATCACCGCATCCGACGCCAAGGACGACTCCGATCCGGCCATCGGCCCGATCGACCTGAAGCTGGCCGGTGGCAAGAACTACACCGCGGTCGCGCACCTGAAGGAGAACGGTGACCCGACGGCCACCCTGTTCACCAACGACACCTCCAAGACCGACGCCGGCCAGGGCCGACTGACGGTCCGGCACGTGGCCGCGGCGCCCGCCGTCGACATCCTCGCCGGCGGCGACCCCGTCGTCGAGGACCTGAAGAACCCCGACGAGGCCAGCCTCGATCTGGACGCCGGGACCGTCGAGGCCGCCGTCGCAGCGGCCGGCACCACCAAGCCGGTGATCGGCCCGGCCGATGTCACCGTCGAGGACGGCACCCTCACGATCGCGTACGCGTGGGGTTCGCTGGAGGACGACAACCTGAAGCTGGCCACCCAGACCATCTCCGGACTGCACTCCGGACCCGGTGGGGTCCACGCCGGTGAAGCAGGCCTCGCGGCCAACGGTGCGCTTCCGGGCGTGCTGGCGGCTCTGGTCCTCGGACTGGCCGGCGCCCTTCTGGTGCGTCGCTCGGCCAAGCCCGTGGCCACCCGGTCGAAGAGCTGACCGGGATCTCGTCCCCGCAATGAATCCCTCCCCCACCAACCGGTCCGGTCGCCCCCTCGGGGCGGCCGGGCCGCTGGTGTCGGCGGCGGTCGGTGTGATGACCGTCATCGGGCTGGGCTGTGCCGCCGTCGGGGTGCTACCCCCCTCTCTCGCCGACGCCACCGAGACCGTGTCGGCCCAGACGTCGGAGCAGACCACTCGCCTCTCCTCCCTCGACCTTCGCCCGGCGGCGAAGCGCCCGGCAGCAGCAGCCGCGGACAAGGCCGGAGCAGACGGTCGACGAACCGACGTCGGTGTCTGTGCCCGATGTGCCCGTTGTCGACGCGGCCCCCCGCTCCCGACCGAACGGCAGAGCCGCCCAGCCGGTACGGGTGCGGATCGCCGAGGTCGACGTCGACGTCGAGGTCCGTCCCACCGGAGTCGCGAAGGACGGCAGCATGGAGCTGCCGGGCACCGTTCGCCGGGCCGGCTGGTATCGCTTCGGTTCGACTCCGAGTGATCGATCGGGCACCACGGTGATCGCCGCGCACGTCGACACCCGGTCCGAAGGGCTCGGACCCTTCTCCCGACTCACCTCGGTTCGCCGGGGCGATCGGATCGTCCTCACCGACCGCGCCGGCGACGACCACGCGTACCGGATCATCTCCCGCCGCCTGGTCGACCGGACCCGGTTGCCGGTGGATGACCTGTTCGACCGCGACGGTGCGCCACGACTGGTCGTCCTCACCTGCGGTGGCGCGTACGATGCCCGCAACGGCTACCGCGACAACGTCGTGGTGATCGCCGAGCCGGACCGATGATCGCGTACCAGGGAGGGGGCACCGCCGTGGTCACCCGTGCGGAAGATCCCGCCGATCTCGCCCAGCGATTCGGCGACGGTGACGAGCGCGCGCTCGAGGAGCTCTACCGACGCTACTCACCCCTCGTCTACACCGTCGCCCTGCGCTCCCTGGGTGACGTCACCGAGGCGGAGGACGTTCTCCAGCAGGTGTTCATCGCGGCCTGGAAGGGCCGTGACCGCTACCAACCCGAACGGGCCAAGCTGCCCACCTGGTTGATGGGGATCGCGCGGAACAAGATCGTCGACGCGCACGCGGCCCGGGGTCGCCAGCGCCGGATCCAGACCGAGGTGGCCAGCAACACCGTCACCACCGACAGTCTTCCCGTCGACGTCGCCCAGCAGCTCGCGATCGCCGAGGAGATCGCCCGGCTGGACGCCGTTCCCCAGCAGGTCCTCCGGCTCGCGTTCTTCGAGGACCTGACCCACACCCAGATCGCCGAGCGGCTGTCGATGCCGCCAGGCACCGTCAAGAGCCACATCCGCCGTAGCCTCATCAAGCTCAGAAACCGAATGGAGGTGATTCCGGATGCATACGAATCCTGAGGTCCTGGCCCTGGTCGCCCTCGGCGAGCAGGAGGCAGCGAGCTCGGAGGATCTCGACCACATCGCCCACTGCCCCAGCTGCGAACGGGAGCTGAGCGAGCTCGGCCACCTGTCGCAGGTCAGCCGGACCATCTCCGATCACTTCACGCTGGAGACGCCCAGCCCGGCGGTCTGGAATCGGATCCGGGACCAGCTCGGCTTCGGCTCGGAGTTCTCTTCCGATCTCGTGCCACCCGTCGTCGGTCTCGAAGCCGGCGATCGCCCCGCGGCGGCGCCGCAGTCCTCGGCGACAGCAGCGGCGCCGGAGTCCCCGGCGACCAGACCTCTCGTCGCGGTTCCGTCGCCGGCGGACGAGCCGGCAGAGACACCGGAGCGGCTCGATCGGCCCACCCCGAGTAGGCGTCGGGTGCTCAGTCTCGCTCTGGCCGCCGGCCTGGCGCTGCTGGCGGGCATCGGGGGCACCCTCGCCTGGCAGCAGTTCACCTCGAACGACACTGTCATCTCCTCCGCTCCGCTGGAGCCTCTGCCGGCGTGGTCGGGTGCCGCCGGCGTGGCCACGTTGGAGGAAGACGCCGCCGGGAACAAGATCCTGGTGATCACCATGGAAACCCCGCGTCCGGTGGACGGGATCCAGCAGGTCTGGTTGGCCGATTCCACGGCCACGAAGATGACCCCGATCGGGCCGCTGTCGCAGCCCGGCCAACGCTTCGTGTTGCCCGAGGATCTGGACGTGAGTCGCTTTCCACTGATCGACATCTCCGTCCAGCAACCCGGTGGAAACCCCGCGCACTCCGGCAACTCCATCGTCCGCGGGACCTTGCCGGTCTGAACAGGTCCCCGCGCCGAGGTCTCGCTGAACGTGGCTGACACCTTCACCAAGAAGCGGCCGACCGCGACCGACGCCTATCCGGCGGAGGCCGCCGGCCTGGCCTGGCTGGCGGCCGCCGGGGCGGGGGCGGCCCAGATCATCGAGGTGCTCGATGTGTCGCCGGACCGGCTGGTCCTGCCACGGCTGATCCCGGTCGCGCCGACCAGGCGGGCCGCGGCCGCCTTCGGCGCGGCCCTGACCGTCACCCACGGGGCCGGTGCGCCGGCGTACGGGGCGCCACCGGACGGCTGGACCGGCGACGGTTACATCGGCACCCAGCCACTGCCGCTCGTCCCCACCGACCGCTGGGGCACCTTCTACGCCGACCAGCGGCTGCTCCCGTACGCCGAGGCCGCCGCTGCCAGCGGAAGCCTGAGCCCGCGCGGTCGGACCCTCGTCGACCGTGTCGCCGAACGACTCCGGGCGGGTGAGTTCGACGACGGCCGACCACCGGCCCGGCTCCACGGTGATCTGTGGGCCGGGAACGTGATCTTCACCGGGACCGGTGTGGTGCTCATCGACCCAGCGGCCCACGGCGGTCACGGACTGACCGACCTGGCCATGCTGCACCTGTTCGGCGCACCCGAGCTGCCCACGATCACCGACGCGTACGCCGAGGCCGCCGCCCTGCCCACGGGCTGGCGCGAGCTGATCGGGCTGCACCAGCTCCATCCGCTGCTGGTCCACGCGGTCACGCACGGGCCGAGCTACGGGGCCGAAGCGGAAGCGGTCGCGGCGCGCTACGCCTGAACCGTCCGCCACCAGACGGCGACGTCCGGCTCCACCGTCCACGCCTCGAGCGGCTCACTGGCCAGCAGCACGTCGACTTCCTCGGGCAGGGGCACCGCCGTCGTGCCGAGGTTGACCGTGACCCGGATCCCGGCCGAGGCGAACTCCAGCACCGCGCTGTCCGGGTCGCTCATCCAGCGGAGCTCACCGGTGGCCAGCGACAGCGACCGACGGAACGCGAGCGCTCCCACGTACAGGCGCAGGGTCGAGCCGGGCTCTTCCTCCTGCCGGTTGCGGGCGTAGGCGTCGAAGCTGTCCGGCTGGGGCAGCCAGGGAACGCCGTCGGTGAAGCCGAGACCGTCGATCCCGGCCAGCCACGGCAGCGGCACCCGGCAGCCGTCACGCCCGCGCTCGGTGTGGCCCGAGCGCTCCCAGTTCGGGTCCTGGCGCGCGTCGTCCGGCATCGTGGTGTGCTCGGGCAGACCGAGCTCCTCGCCCTGGTACAGGTAGGCCGAGCCGGGCAGCGCCAGCATCAGCAGGATCGCCGCACGGGCCCGACGCAGCCCCAGCGCCGCGTCCGGCTGCGGGTCGTCCGCCCCGACCCCCATCCGCGGCTGCGCGTCGGCCGGGTAGCCGTACCGGCTCGCGTGCCGCACCACGTCGTGGTTGGACAGCACCCAGGTCGCCGGGGCGCCCACGCTGGCGTACGCCGACAGGGAGTCGTCGATCACCCGGCGCAACGCCACCGGCTCCAGCGGCGTCTGCAGATAGGGGAAGTTGAAGGTCTGGTGCAGCTCGTCCGGGCGTACGTAGCGGATCGCGCGCTCGATGGCCAGGTTGGCCTCGCCGCACAGGATCCGCGGTTGATCCGGGTCGGCGGCCGTGTAGGCGTCGAGGATCGCTCGCCAGGACCGGTAGATGTCATGCACCCCGTCCTGATCCCAGTACGGCGCGCCGCGCTTGGCCAGCAAGCCCAGCGGGCTGCCGCCGTACGACGGGTAGCTCGGGTCCTTGACCAGGCCGTGGGCGACGTCGACCCGGAACCCGTCGACGCCGCGGTCGAGCCAGAATCGCAGGATCCGCTCGAACTCGGCCCGTACCTCCGGGTTGGCCCAGTTGAGGTCGGGCTGCGCCGGGTCGTACAGGTGGAGGTAGGACTGGCCGTCCGGCACTCGGGTCCAGGCCGGACCGCCGAACACGGACTGCCAGTCGGTGGGCTCATCGCGGAAGTGGTAGCGAGCCCGGGCCGGCGACCCCGGACCGTCCGCCAGGGCGGCGCGGAACCACGGGTGCTGGTCGGAGGTGTGGTTGGGCACCAGGTCGACGATCACCTTCAGGCCCAGGTCATGGGCCCGAGCCAGCAGCGCGTCCAGATCCGCCAGCGTCCCGAACACCGGATCCACGTCGCAGTAGTCGCTGACGTCGTACCCGGCGTCGACCTGCGGCGAGCTGAAGAACGGCGACAACCAGACCGCATCGACGCCCAGCGCCGCGAGCGACGTCAGCCGCGACGTGATGCCCGGCAGGTCGCCGACCCCGTCACCGTCGGAGTCGGCGAACGACCGTGGATAGACCTGGTAGATGACGGCCGTCCGCCACCAGGTGCTGTCCACGATCGGATCCGACCGGCCTACTTCTGCTTGATCGCCTTCAGGCGGGGTGTCTCCGCCACGTCACCGACGATCACACCCGAGCGACCGAGACCGGAGTAGCGCACGGCCAGGTTGATCAGGGTCTGGACCCGGTTGCGGCTGCCCAGCAGGAACATGATGTGCAGGGCGATCCAGCCGAGCCAGGCGATGATGCCGGTCAGCTTCAGGCCGTTGGGCAGCTGGACGACCGCGTCGGCGCGACCGATCGTCGCCATCGTGCCCTTGTTGAAGTACTCGAACGGCACGGTCGCCTGGCCGAGGTGGATCCGGGTGATCTGCTGGGCGGCGTGCTTGCCGGTCTGCAGGGCCGGCTGGGCGAGCTGCGGCAGCGGGTTGTCCACGATGACGGACGCGTCGCCGATGGCGAACACGCGCTCGTCGTTGGTGGTGCTCAGATCGGAGTTGACCTCGATCCGACCCCCACGACCCAGCGGCAGACCCCAGTCCCGCAGCAGCGGGTAGCCGGAGACGCCGGCGGCCCAGATCACCAGGTCGGCCTGCATGGTCTGGCCGCTCTTGAAGTCGACCCGGTCGGCGTGCACCTCCGAGATGGCGGTCTTGAGCCGTACGTCCACGCCGCGCTTGACCAGCTCACGGAGGGTGTAGCGCCGCAGCTTGTCGTCGAACGGTGCGAGCAGGGCCGGGCCCATCTCGACCAGCACCACGTGCATCAGGGCGGGGTTGAGCTCGGGCCAGACCACCGGCACGGCGTGGCTCTTGAGCTCGGCGAGCTGGCCGGCGATCTCGACACCGGTGGCACCGCCACCGACCACCACGACGGTGAACCCGCCGGTGTGCTCCTCGGACATGCCGGCGATGGTCTCGATGCCGCCGAAGATCATGTCGCGCACCCGGAGTGCCTCGGCCCGGGTGTACATCGAGACGCTGTACTCCGCCGCCCCGGGAATGCCGAAGTGGTTGGTGGTGATGCCGTTGGCGACGATCAGGTAGTCGTACCCGATGTTGACGCCGTCGTCGCAGAGCACCTCGCGCTTCTCGTGATCGAGACCGATGGCGGTCGTCCGACGGAAGCTGACGTTGCGATAGCGCGCGCTGAAGTAGCGCAGCGAGTAGGTCACATCGCCGGCGTTCAAACCCCCCGTCGCCACCTGGTAGAGGAGGGGTTGGAAGGTGTTGTAGGGGTGACGGTCGATCAGCGTCACCCGGAAACCCTCCTTTGCGAGGGTCTCCGTTGCCGACAGACCACCGAACCCACCACCGATGACGACCACGTGCGGCATATCAGTCACGGTGTCATTCAATCAGTGGCCCCTGACCGGATCAAAGGCAGCATCCGAAAGGACCGAACCAGCACGCGTCAGGTATGCCCCGGACCAGCGCCCGAGCTCATCGAAAACGCGGTCGCGGACCCCCGGCCGGGACAGGAACAGGTCGTGCAGACCGCCGTCGAACTTGACGATGGTGACGTGCCGACCGAGCTTGGTGGCCCGTCGTGCGATCTGCTCGACGTCGAGCACGGTGTCCGCCGCGTGCAGCCCGTCATGCCACCTGCGGGCGAAGTCGGTCTTCGCCGACGTCATCACCAGCACCGGCATCGGCAGCCCCAGACCGGCGGCGACCTTCTGGTGCCCCTGCAGGACCGCCCGCAGCCAACCCACCCGGATGGCCGGGGACGGGCTGGTCTTCAGCTCGGTGTCGTAGTCCCACTCCCCCTCCTGGCTGACGTGGATCGTCCGCGCGTAGAAGCCGGAGTCCGGCAGTGGCAGTGCCGCCGTCGGCCGGTTCCCGCCCACCGCGTCGATCACGGGACCGCCGAGGGCGCGGACCATGGCTGACCCCTGCAGGTCCAGCCACGGGGAGTTGAGGATCACCCCGGCCACCCGATCGGGGTGGTCGGCTGCCCACAACGTCGCGGTCAGCCCCCCGGTGGAGTGGCCCAACAGGGTGAGCTGCTGGTGCTCCGCGCCGATCAGGTCGGCGGCCGCGCTCAGCTCCTGGTCGTACTCGGTCAGGTCCGCGATGAAGCCGCGTAGCTGCCCCAGTCGGAGACTGCGCCCGTACCGGCGCAGATCGAGGGCGTAGAACGCAAAGCCGGCCGCCGAGAATGCGTCGGCCACGTGGGTCTGGAAGAAGTAGTCGTTCCACCCGTGCAGGTAGAGCACGGCATGCTCCGAGGTTTCACCCCCCGCCCGCCGGACCAGCGTGGCCACGACCTCGATCTCGTCCGACTCCCCCGGCGCCCGCGCCGCCTCCGGCAACGGGATGTCGAGCGACTCGAACCCATCGAGGATGTCGGATTCCCACGTCATGCCCTCAAGCATCGTGGGTCACCACAACCGCCTTGCAGGCGGAGCGGAGCGCAAGCCCGCGTGATCGCGAAGTGCAGGAGCGCATCGACACCGGACATGTCTTTCCGTCCGGTGTCGATGCGCGACGAACGAGCGATCCAAGGCGCGGGCGAGCACCGCAACTCCGCCGTGACTAGAGGAGCCAAAGGCGCGGGCGAGCACCACTGCTGCGCCTCAACAGAGCCGTCGTTACTTGATCAGCCTCCAGTTGACGGGGTACTTGTACTGCTCGCCCTTGTTGGAGGCGATCGCGGCCAGGATGCAGAGGATCAGGGCGGCGATGCCGATCAGTGGCAGCAGGATCGCGCCGATCACCACGACCGTGAGGATCGAGCTGACGACCTGGGCGATCGTGTAGAGGATCGAGAAGTTGAGCGCCTCGGTCACCGACTCCTTGAGCCACGGGCTGCGGTCCTTGAACACCAGGTAGGCGATCAGCGGGCCGATCACACCGAAGAACGGGATGGAGATGTTGGTGAGCGTCGCCCACAGCCGCTCGTCGCTCGGCGACATCGGTGCCTGCTGGCCCTGGTACTGCTGCGGGTACCCGGGCTGCTGGTAGCCCGCGACCGGCGGGTAGCCGGGCTGCTGCGGCTGCTGCCCGTAACCCTGCTGCTGCTCATATCCCTGCTGGGGGTAACCCTGCTGCGGGTAGCCCTGCGGCTGACCGTACGGGTCGGAGGCCGACTGCCCGCTCTGGGCGGTGGGCGGGTAGCCGGGGGGCGGCTGCTGGCCGTACCCCTGCTGCGGGTAGCCCTGATTCGGCTGCTGACCGTACCCCTGGGCCTGACCGTAGGGCGGTTGCGCGTACGGATCGGACGCCGACTGGCCGCTCTGTGCCGTGGGCGGGTAGGCGGGGGGCGGCTGCTGACCGTAGCCCTGCCCCTGCCCGTAGGGCGGCGGCTGCTGCTGCCCGTAGGGCGGCGGCTGCTGCTGCCCGTACGGCGGCTGCGCCTGCTGTCCGTACGGCTGCTGGGGACCGGCTTCGGACGCCGATCCGTACGAGCCTGCCGATGCCTGAGAGGCCGACCCGTAGGAGGTCGGGTCCTCGGATGCGCTCGGTGGCGCGTAGTGACCCTGTGGCTGATCGGTGGGCGCGTCCAAGGACGAGCCGCTCGACGTGGACGCCTCGCTGGCTGGGGCGTCTGAGGTCGGGACGAAATCCTCCGGCTCCTGCGAGTCGGAGGGCTGGCGGCCCTCGGAGTCGGGAGCGGAGTAAGGGTTCTGGCTCATACCACCAAGGCTATGCCCCAGCGGGTCGCTCGGCGGGAATCACCCCGACTTGCGCAGGTCGCCGTAGCCGCCTTCGCCGTCGTCATCATCGCGTTCGGCGAGATCCTCGTACCCCGGCGGAACCTCGTCCGCGTAGGCCGGAGGGATGTCGTGCCCGGTGTCGGGTCCCCGGAGCTCTCGCTCCAAGGAAGTGAAGTCGGTGTCGACGGAGCGGTACTTCAGCTCCCGGGCCACCTTGGTCTGCTTTGCCTTCGCACGGCCGCGCCCCATGTCGGGTCGACCCCCTCGCACTTGTCGTCTGCCGCTGGCTCAGGCCACGGCGCAGGATGAATGAACAGTCGTGGGGCAAAGGCTACCCAATAGGAGCAATGCTGCAAGTAGCCACCCGGCGACTGCTCGGCCGAACTCCCTGCGGAGTCGTACCGTTTCAGCGCGCGGGGTGCCGACCGTCCAGGATGACCCGCTCGCCGACGCCGGACTCGACCCCTTCGGCCTCGCCACAGACCCAGGCCGGCAGTCCTCGATCGGCCAGGGTGCGCAGCGCGTCGTCAACGGCATCCGGGGGCACCAGGGCCACCATCCCGACGCCGAGGTTCAGTGTCGCCTCGAGATCGGCGCGGGCGACCTGTCCGACCTCGGCGACCAGGTCGAACACCGGCGGCGGTGTCCAGCTGGCCCGGTCGATCCGCACCCGTACCGTGTCGGGGACGACGCGGGCGAGGTTGTTGGCCAAGCCTCCCCCGGTGACGTGACTCATGGCGTGCACCTCGGCGCCACCGATCAGCGCGAGACAGTCGAGGCTGTAGATCCGGGTCGGCTCGAGCAGCTCCTCACCGAGGGTGCGGCCGAGCTCGCCGACCTCCCGGTCCAGGGACCAGCCGGCGGAGGTGAAGAAGACGTGCCGGACCAGCGAGTAGCCGTTGGAGTGCAGACCCGAGGAGGCCATGGCGATCGCCACGTCACCCGGCCGGACCCGGTCCGAACCGAGGATGGCGTCCCGCTCGACCACACCGGTGGCGGCACCCGCGACGTCGTACTCGTCGGGTTCCAGCAGCCCGGGGTGCTCGGCCGTCTCGCCCCCGACCAGCGCGCACCCGGCCTGGACGCACGCTTCGGCGATGCCCTTCACGATGGCCGCGATCCGTTCCGGCACGACCTTGCCGCAGGCGATGTAGTCCGTCATGAACAGCGGCTCGGCGCCGCACACGACCAGGTCGTCGACCACCATGCCGACCAGGTCGAAGCCGATCGTGTCGTGCACCCCCATCGCCTGGGCGATGGCCACCTTGGTGCCGACCCCGTCGGTCGACGTGGCCAGTACCGGGTGCGCCAGTCTTGTGAGCGGGGCCGCGTCGAACAAGCCGGCGAAGCCACCGAGACCGCCCAGCACCTCGGGACGGCGGGTCTTGCCGACCCACTCCTTCATCAGCTCGACGGCCCGGTCCCCGGCCTCGATGTCGACCCCGGCGGCCGCGTACGCCGACTTCTCCGACCCTTCAGGTTCGGTCACGAGCGGAGCCTTCCAGACGCAGATCCAGACTCCGCGGGGGAAATATCACCCGCGGAGTTGAGTTCGGACGACTGCGCGGGGGAAATATCACCCGCGCAGTTGATGAGGGCCAGCGGCAGAGCACCCACGAACACCATCACGGGCGGGCGAGGGCGTCGGCGGCGCCGATACCGGCGGCTGCGGCGGTCAGCCCGTCGTCGCCGGTGCGCAGGGCAGGCTCGCTCTCCAGCACGTGCTTGCCGAGTCGCTCGGCCAGCGGCAGCTCGATCGGGTAGACGCCGTCGAAGCAGGCCCGGCACAGCTTGTCCATGCCGGCCTCGGTGGCCTCGACCAGACCGTCCAGGCTCACGTAGCTCAGCGAGTCCGCGCCGATCGAGCGGCAGATCTCGTCGACCGACAGACCGTTGGCGATCAGCTCGGCCCGGCTGGCGAAGTCGATGCCGTAGAAGCAGGGCCACTTCACCGGCGGCGAGGAGATCCGTACGTGCACCTCGGTCGCCCCGGCCTCGCGGAGCATCCGGACCAGGGCCCGCTGGGTGTTGCCGCGGACGATCGAGTCGTCGACCACCACCAGCCGCTTACCGGCGATCACGTCGCGGAGCGGGTTCAGCTTCAACCGGATACCGAGCTGGCGGATCGTCTGGCTGGGTTGGATGAAGGTCCGACCGACGTAGGAGTTCTTGACCAGGCCCTGCCCGTACGGGATCCCCGACTGCTCGGCGTAACCGATCGCCGCCGGGGTGCCGGACTCGGGCACCGGGATGACCAGGTCGGCCTCGACCGGGTACTCCTTGGCCAGGGTCCGGCCGACCTCGACCCGCACGGAGTGCAGCCGGCGGCCGTTGATCATGGTGTCGGGGCGGGCCAGGTAGACGTACTCGAACAGGCAGCCCTTGGGATCCGGCTCGGCGAACCGGCTGCTCCGCAGGCCGTCGGCGTCGATGCAGATCAGCTCGCCGGGAGCGACCTCGCGCACGTAGGAGGCACCCACGATGTCCAGGGCCGCGGTCTCGCTGGCCACGACCCAGCCGCGCTCGAGCCGGCCCAGCACCAGCGGACGGACGCCCTGCGGATCGCGGGCCGCGTACAGCGTCTCCTCGTCCATGAAGACCAGGCTGAAGGCGCCCTTCAGGTGAGGTAGCACCTCCATCGCGGCCTGCTCGATCGTGTACCCGGAGTAGGTCGCGAGCAGTGCCGTGACCAATGAGGTGTCGTTGGTCGCCTCGTGCGACAGGGCGCCGGGGACCAGCGAGCCCTCCTGGGCGTCCCGCTCCGCCAGCCAGCTCTGCAGCTCGAGGGTGTTGGTCAGGTTGCCGTTGTGGCCCAGCGCGATGCCACCGGTGGCGGTGGGCCGGAAGGTCGGCTGCGCGTTCTTCCAGACGCTGGCCCCGGTGGTGGAGTAGCGCGCGTGGCCGATGGCCAGGTGCCCACGCAGCGAGCTGAGAGTGGACTCGTCGAAGACCTGGGAGACCAGACCCATGTCCTTGAAGACCATGATCTGGGACCCGTTGCTGACCGCGATCCCGGCGGACTCCTGGCCGCGGTGCTGCAGGGCGTAGAGGCCGAAGTAGCTGAGCTTGGCCACCTCTTCCCCCGGGGCCCAGACCCCGAACACACCACAGGCGTCCTGCGGACCGCGGTCCTGGGGGTCGAGGTCGTGGTTCAGGCGACCATCTGCGCGTCTAGCCGGAGGCGAGCCCGGTGAGTTTGGCACTGCCTCATGCTATCGCGTCGACGGCACCGATCCCGACCTGACGGCGCGGTGCCGGGCTCCCGGGCGGAACGGGTCACGGCCATTAGGGTCGTCGCCATGTCCACGCGGTCGGAGAAACCCTCGCCGTCGTCGGGATCGTCGTCCTGGCGACGCCGCCTCCGTCGGCTTCAGACCGAGCTCGGCGACTTCGCCGTCCGCAACCTGATCAACCTGGGCGCGGTGGTCGCCGTCGCCCTGCTGATCACGACCGACTCACCGACCGTACGAGCGCTCGGCGCCCTGGCCGGCCTGGCGTCCCTGATCGGGATCCTGGTCCGTCGCTGGTCGGACTTCTACCCCAAGCCGAAGACCGGTCTGCTCGGCTACTTCGTCAGCGTCCGCTTGCTGCTGGTCGTCGGGGTCGGCGGGATCTACCTGCACTCCCGCCCAGAGGCCGGCACCGTCGAGGTGGCCGCGGCCTGGGTCGCCCTCGGAATCTTGTTGCTGCTGGTGATGGCCGAGCCCCTGGTCAAGACGTTGCTGGGCACCACCAAGATCGTCGTCCGCAACCTGCCCGGCGTGCCGCCGGTGCCGAAGGCGCGGTTCTCCCCCGGCTGGATCACGGCCGGCAACGTGCTGGCCATCGTCCTCACAGCCGTCCTGGCCGCCGTCGTTGCCTCGGGCTGGACCCTGCTCGTGCCGGCCTTGGCCACCGTGCCGCTGACCATGCTCACGGTCCGCCAGGCGCTGCGGGCGACCGGTGCGAGCAAGCGGATCGAGAGGGACACTCCGGCCGCGCTGCGGGCGTACGCGCCGGCCTTCGTCGTCTACTACGCCGCCACCCAGGGCGCGCGCTACCAGCTCGGCATGTGGCTGCCGTATCTGGAGCGGCTCGACAAGCCGTACGTGGTGATCACCCGCAACCCGGCCACGGTGGCCGAGATCGCCACCATGACCAAGAAGCCGATCCTGGTGCCGCGCACCGACAAGAAGATGTCGGACCACCTGGACTCGATGGTGGTGCCGTCGATGAAGGCCGCGTTCTACGTCCAGGGCAGCCCGGCGAACTCGACCTTCCAGCGCTACCCGATGACCCACGTCTGGCTGAACCACGGCGACTCCGACAAGCAGGCCAACTACAACCCGCGGCACGCGACCTACAGCAAGCTGTTCGTCTCGGGGCAGCAGGGGGCCGACCGCTACGCAGCTCACGGCATCGAGGTGCCGCCCGGCCGGTTCGAGATCGTCGGCCGGCCGCAGATCGAGACGATCGCGGTCCGCGACGAGCCACTCTCGGCCGGGGAACCGCGCACCGTGCTCTACGCACCGACCTGGAAGGGCGGTCGCCCCAGCACCAACTACAGCTCGTTGCCGAACGGGTCTGACCATGATCAAAGCCGTGCTGGAGCGTGGGTCGACAGTGGTGTTCCGGCCGCACCCGATCAGCTACAACGACCGTGCGGACGCGGCCCGGATCAAGGCCATCCACGAGCTGCTGGCCGCTGACCGGACGGCGAGCGGACGCCAGCACGTCTGGGGCAAGAAGGCCGAGAAGGAGTGGGACGTGCCGGCTTGCTTCAACGCCTCCGACGCCTTGATCACCGATGTGTCCTCGATCGCCTCGGACTACCTCGCCTCCGGCAAGCCGTTCGCCATGTGCGCGGTCCTCTCCGCCGGCGAGGCCTTCACCGCCGAGTTCCCGATGGCGCGGGTCGCGTACGTGATCGAGCCGGACCTGTCCACCCTGGACGAGGCCCTTGATCATCTGCACGGGGACGACCCGCTGGCCGAGAAGCGACGGGCCTACCGGGCCTACTGCCTGGGCGACAACATCGGCCCGCACGCCGCCGACGAGTTCCTCCGGGTCGCTGGCGCGCTGACCAGCTAGCCCTTCTTCTCCCGCCAGGTCCGCTCGAACGGCAGCCGCCAGGCGTTCGGGGCGACCAGCTGGTGGATCGAGTTCGGACCCCAGCTGCCCTGTGGGTAGGACTTCACCGGCGGCGGGTCCTCGAGCAGCGGGATCGAGCGATCCCACAGGCTCTCGATGCCCTCGGCGGTGGTGAACAAGGTGTGGTCGTCCCGCATCGCGTCCATGATCAACCGCTCGTACGCCTCCAGCACGTCGGCGGCGTACGAGGTCTCGTTGGTGGAGTACTGCATGGAGAGCTTCTCCATCCGCATCCCCGGCCCGGGCCGCTTGCCGTAGAAGGACAGTGACACCTTCGACTCGTCGGCCAGGTCGAACGTGAGGTGATCGGGACCTTGGGAACCGACCCCGGAGTTGGCCGGGAACATGCTGCGGGGGGCTTCCTTGAAGGCGATCGAGATGATCCGCTGCCCCTCGGCCAGCCGCTTGCCCGTCCGCAGGTAGAACGGCACCCCCGCCCAGCGCCAGTTGTCCAGCCCGCACTGCAGCGCGATGAAGGTCTCGGTGTCGGAGTCCGGCGCGACCCCCGGCTCGTCCCGGTAGCCGGCGTACTGGCCCCGGACGACGTCGCGCGGGTTGATCGGCAGCAGCGACCGGAAGACCTTGTTCTTCTCCTCGCTGATCGCGAACGGCTCCAGGGCGGTCGGCGGCTCCATGGCCACGAAGGCGAGCACCTGGAACAGGTGGGTGACCACCATGTCCTTGTACGCCCCGGTCGACTCGTAGAACATCGCCCGCTTGTCCAGACCGAGGGTCTCGGGGATGTCGATCTGGATGTGGTCGATGAAGTTGCGGTTCCAGATGGGCTCGAACAGACCGTTGGCGAACCGGAAGGCCAGGATGTTCTGGGCCGCCTCCTTGCCCAGGAAGTGGTCGATCCGGAAGATCTGCCGCTCGTCGAAGGTCTGGTGAAGTCCCGCGTTGAGCTCGACCGCGCTGCGCAGGTCGGTACCGAACGGCTTCTCCATCACCACCCGGGAGAACTCCACCAGGTTGGCATCCTTGATCATCTTGATCACCGCCGGCGCGGCGGCCGGGGGGACGCTCAGGTAGTGCAGCCGCGGGGCGGTGCCACCCAGCTTCTCCTCCGCCACCGCGACCGCAGCGGCCAGACCCTCCGCGCCGCGGCCCTGCGGCACGTACCTGAGCCGGGAGGAGAACTCCTCCCACTGCTCGGTGGTCAGCGCCCGGTGGCTGAACTGGTCGAGCGACTCCTTGGCGAAGGCCCGGAACTCCTCGTCGCTCATCTCCTCCAGCGAGGTGCCGACGACCTGGATGTCGGGCGCCAGAGCCGACAGGGCGAGATGGGCCAGTCCCGGGATCAGCTTGCGGCGCGACAGGTCTCCGGTCGCCCCGAACAGCACGATGACGTGCGGGGGCAGCGCGGGTTCGCGGAGGTGGCGCGGCCGAGCACCGGGCGCCGGGTACGCGATGGTCTGGGCGGGCGGGTTGGCATCGGGCACAGCGAAATGCTCGCACCCGCATGTAACGATCGCGAGCCGGGGGCCCGGACCGGGTTCGGCGTCGTCGGCGGCCGGGAACAATGGCGGCCATGCCCAGCTTCACCCGCTACCCCGACCTGGCCTCCCGCGACCTCGCCGGCAGCGTGGTCAGCGCCAACGACGAGCTGTTCGCTCCTCGGCAGAACCTGATCATGCCGCTGCCCGCCGTGCACGCGGCCGACGAGTTCGGGCACACCGGCAAGGTGTACGACGGCTGGGAGACCCGGCGCCGCCGCGAACCCGGGCACGACTGGGCCATCGTGCGGTTGGGGGTGCCCGGCATCGTGCACGGGGTGGTGGTCGACACCGCCTTCTTCAAGGGCAACTTCCCGCCGTACGTCTCGGTGGAGGCGACGTCGGTGGAGGGCTATCCGCCGCCGGCGGAGCTGGACGACGCCACCTGGGAGACGCTGGTGCCCCGGTCGCCCGCTCAGGGTGACACCGAGAACTTCTACGCCGTCGACAACCCGGGCCGCTGGACGCACGTCCGGCTGACCATCTACCCCGACGGCGGGGTGGCCAGGTTCCGGGTGCACGGCGAGGTCGTGCTCGATCCTCGGTTCCTGACCAGCACGGTCGACCTGATCGCGCTGGAGAACGGCGGACGTCTGCTGGAGACCTCGGACGCCTTCTACTCCTCGCCGGCGAACCTGATCCTGCCGAGCCGGGCCCGGCTGATGGGCGAGGGCTGGGAGAACGCCCGCCGCCGTGGGCCGGGGAACGACTGGGCGGTCTTCGCGCTCGGGGTGCCGGGCGAGCCGACCATGATCGAGATCGACACGTCGTACTTCATCGGCAACGCCCCCGGCTCGGTACGGGTGCAGATGGCCGACGCGTCGGCGGGCTCGCTGAAGTCCCAAGCCGCCTGGTGGGACGTGGTGCCGAAGACCCCGGTGCTGGTGGACACCCGGCACCGCTTCCTGGTGCCCGAGCGCCGGCTGGCCACCCACCTGCGCCTGGACGTCTACCCCGACGGCGGGTTGACCCGGTTGCGCTGCTTCGGTGAGATCCCGGACGCCGTCCGGGCGACGGTGCAGGATCGCCTGCTGGCCAGCCTGCCCGAGGTCCACCGGAAGCAGCTCAGCGACTGACCCCCCACCGCCCGCTTTTTGCACCGCTATCCACGCCTCGTGTGGATGTCGGTGCAGAAAGCGTCAGTTCGGGGCGGGAGAGAGAGAAGCGGATGCCGGCCGGTGGCCGACATCCGCTTCCCGTGCTGTCAGATCAGGTCAGCTGACGGCCTGCTGGGCGAGCAGCCGCCGGATCTCCAGCGTCTGCTGGTTCGGGTAGCGGTCGAGGGTCGCTTCGAGATCGAAGCGATCCGCGTCCGAGGTGAAGCTCGCCAGATCGGCCTGGAGCTGTTGACGCTCCAGCCGGGTGTGACGAGCACGAGTACGCCGCACGCGGGCGGCATTGAAGGACTCCAACATGAGTTCTCCTCCATCGAAGAGTTCGTATGGAGGCGCCATTGCCTGGACCTTTGAAGCAGGTCCATGGTCAATGATAACAACTGGTCTGCCCTGGTCTGACACGATTCAGACGCGGAAACATGATCTTTCCCACGGAATACGGACGCCCACAGGCCTGACTGGTCTGAACCAGTCAGCCTGGCGCCCCGCCCCGCCCCGCCTCGACCTCCGGTCCGGCTTTTGTGCCGGGAACCTGAATTGGTGAGGACGGCGGCACAAAAGTCGGGGTCAGGGGGTGCTGGTGTCGGCCAGGCCCTGGAGGAAGAGGGTCTCGGCCACGCAGGCTGCCTCGAAGTCGCCCAGGTGCAGGGACTCGTCGATGCCGTGCGGACGCGAGTCCGGATCGCCGACGGCAGTGACCAGGATCGCCGCGCCGGGGAACGCGTCGGCGAACTCGGCGACCAGCGGGATGGAGCCGCCCTGGCCGACGAGCACCGGCTCGCGACCCCAGGCCTGGGTGAAGGCGCTACGCGCGGCGTCGGCGACCGGACCGGAGAAGGGGATCTCGGCCGGCTCCCCGGTGTCGCCGTCGGTGACGGTCACCTGAGCGCCCCAGGGAGCATGCGACTCCAGGTGCTCGCGCAGGCAGCCCAGAGCCCGGCGGGCGTCGTCACCGGGAGCGACCCGCAGACTCACCTTGGCCCGAGCGCTGGGGATCAGAGTGTTCGAGGCCCGGGCCACCGGGGTGGTGTCGAGGGCGATCACGGCGATGGCCGGCCGGTTCCAGAGCCGTTCGACGACCGACCCGTCGCCGAGGTAGTCGACACCGTCCAGCACCCCGGACTCGGCGCGCAGCCGTTCCGGCGGGTACTCCAGCTCCGGCCCCGTGCCGTGGTGCAGTCCGGCGACGGCCACGTTCCCCGCCTCGTCGTGCAGGGTGGCCAGCAACCGGCAGAGCGCGGTCAGCGCGTCGGGAGCCACACCCCCGTACGCGCCGGAGTGGACCGCGTGATCGAGGGTCCGCACCTCCACCACGCAGTCGGCCAGCCCCCGCAGCGTGGTGGTGAACGCGGGCTCGCCCACGGCCCAGTTCCCGGAGTCGGCGATCACGTACACGTCGGCGGCCAGGCGGTCCCGCTCGGCAGCCAGGATGGCGGCCAGCGTCGGGGAGCCGACCTCCTCCTCACCCTCGACGAACACGGTGACCCCCACCGGCGGCCGGCCCCCGAAGGCGCGCAGCGCGGCCAGGTGGACGGCGAACCCGCCCTTGTCGTCGCTGGAGCCACGGCCGTACAGGCGGTCTCCCCGCTCGCTGGCCACGAACGGCGGACTGCTCCACTGCGCCTCGTCACCGGTCGGCTGGACGTCGTGGTGGGCGTACAGACAGACCGTCGGCATCCCGGGTGGCGCCGGATACCGGCCCAGCACGGCCGGTCCGCCGCCGGCGCTGACGATCTGGACCTCCGGGCAGCCGGCCCCGGTCAGCAGTGAGGCCACCGCTTCCGCGCTCCGCTGCAGGTCGGCCGCACGGTCGGGATCGGCACTGATCGACGGGATGGCCACCAGCGCCTCGAGATCCGCACGAATTGCGGGCAACTGGTCACGTACGGCCTGAACGAGGTCCATGGTGGGAGCGTAGGGCGTTCAGGGAATAGGATTCTCACCGACTCGGAGCCGATCGGGTCAAGAAGTCACACACATGGGGGGAACCATGAGCCACCAGCGGATCAACCAGTTCGAGGCGGCGGCGGTCTTGCTCGACGCGGCCCAGAAGGTCACCTCCACTCAGACGGACGCCATCGCCGCCGCGGCCGCGCTGCTCGCCGAGTCGGTGGGCAAGGGCGGTGTGGTGCAGGTGTTCGGCACCGGCCACTCGCGGTCCTTCGCGATGGAGATCGCCGGCCGCGCCGGCGGGCTGGTGCCGGCGAACAAGATCGCCATCACCGATCTGGCGTTCTTCGGGCCGAAGTCGGTCGACGAGGTGATGGATCCCCATCTGGAGCGCGACGACACCCTGGCGGCGCAGCTGCTCGAGGTGCACGACATCCAGCCCGAGGACGTGTTCGTGATCTGCTCCAACTCCGGCGGCAACGGTTCGACCGTCGAGCTGGCCCGGCTGGTCACCGAACGCGGTCACAAGCTCATCGCCGTCACGTCGATGGACCACACGACCAAGATCACGTCCCGGCACCCCAGCGGGAAGCGGCTCTTCGAGCTGGCCGACGTGGTCATCGACAACTGCGGCGCCTTCGGCGACGCGGTCCTCGATCTCCCGGACGCCCCCGATGGATCGCCGCAGGGACCGATCCTGGCCACCTCGACGGTGACCAGTGCGCTGATCGCCCAGATGATGGTGACCGAGGCCTGCGGCCTGCTGGTCGAGGCCGGTCAGCCGGTACCGGTGCTGATCTCGGCCAACATCCCCGGCGGCGACGAGAACAACGACCGGCTCCGCGCGGTCTACGCGGATCGGGTCAAGCAGGGCGCCCCGTAAGCAACGACTGATCCGACTCCGCGGTGGATATATCCACCGCGGAGTTGAGATCGAGCCGAGACAACTGACTTCGCGGGGGCTGCGACACCCGCGGAGTTGAGCGAGGGCAGCGGGTCAGTGGCCGGCGGCGGCCATGGCGGCGGGGATCGGGGCCTGCCAGGTGGTCCGGATCTGGTCCAGGCTCAGGGAGAACTGACCCTCGACCTCCAGGGCATCGCCACCGGTGACCCCGAGCCGGCGGACCGGCACCTCGGCACCCGCCGCGAGCTCCAGCAGCTCCGCCGCACGAGACGCCGGCAGCGAGACCAGCACCCGACCGGTGCTCTCGGAGAACAGCGCGACGAACGGGTCGTCGTCGCCCAGCGCCACCGTCGCCCCGATCCCCCGTCGCAGCGCACTCTCGACCAGGGCCTGGGCGAGCCCGCCGTCAGCGAGGTCGTGGGCGCTGCTGAGCAGTCCGCGCCGGGCCGCCCGCACCAGCAGCCCGGCCAGCCGCTTCTCGTGCGCCAGGTCGAGCGACGGCGGCAGCCCACCCAGGTGACCGTGCACGACGTCGGCCCAGGCCGAGCCGGCGAGCTCGTCGCGGGTCTCCCCCAGCAGCCAGAGCTCGTCACCGTCGCGGCCGAAGCCGATCGGGATCCGGGCGGTAACGTCGTCGATCACGCCGAGCACGCCGACCACGGGCGTCGGCAGGATAGCGGTGTCACCGGTCTGGTTGTAGAAGCTCACGTTGCCCCCGGTGACCGGCGTGCCGAGCTCGCGACAGCCCTCCACCAGACCGGCGATCGCCTCGGTGAACTGCCACAGCGCGGCCGGGTCCTCGGGTGAGCCGAAGTTCAGGCAGTCGGTGATCGCGACCGGCTGGGCGCCGCTGACGGCCACGTTCCGGTAGGCCTCGGCCAGCGCCAGCTGCGCACCCTGCCGCGGGTCGAGGTAGGCGAACCGCCCGTTGCAGTCGGTGGCCAGCGCGACGCCCAGGTTCGTGGCGTCGTCGATCCGCAGCATGCCGGCGTCCTCAGGCTGGGCGAGCACGGAGTTGCCCCGCACGTAGCGGTCGTACTGGTCGGTCACCCACGACTTGTCGCACAGGTTCGGCGAACCGACCAGGCGGAGCAGGGTGTCGGCCAGCTCGGCGCCGCCGGAGGGGCGGGCGAGCCGCTCGACCCCGTCGGCCTGCACCGCGTCCTGCCAGTCCGGCCGGGCGTACGGACGCTCGTAGACCGGGCCGTCGTGGGCCACGGTCCGCGGGTCGACGTCCACGATGGTCTCGCCGTGCCAGTCGATGATCAGCCGGTCGCCGTCGGTGACCTCGCCGACCACGGTGGCCAGCACGTCCCACTTGCGGCAGATGGCCATGAACGCGTCCACGTCGCCGGGCTCGACGATCGCCATCATCCGTTCCTGGGACTCGCTCATCAGGATCTCCTCGGGACTCAGCGTGGAGTCCCGCAGCGGTACGACGTCGAGGTCGACGTGCATGCCGCCGTCACCGGCCGCGGCCAGCTCGGAGGTGGCACAGGAGATGCCGGCCGCGCCGAAGTCCTGGATGCCGGTGATCAGCTTCGCGGCGAACAGCTCGAGGGTGCACTCGATCAGCAGCTTCTCCATGAACGGGTCGCCGACCTGCACGGCCGGGCGCTTCGCGGGACCGCCTTGCCCGGAGGGCGACCCGTCGCCGGCCGCCTCGAAGGTCTCCGAGGCCAGGATGGAGGCCCCGCCGATGCCGTCTCCGCCGGTCGCGGCGCCGTACAGGATGGCCTTGTTGCCGACCCCGGTGGCCTTGGCCAGGTGCAGGTCCTCGTGCCGGAGCACGCCGATGCAGAGGGCGTTGACCAGCGGGTTGCCGGCGTAGGAGGCGTCGAAGACGACCTCGCCGCCGATGTTGGGCAGACCGAGGCAGTTGCCGTAGCCACCGACCCCGGCCACCACCCCGGGCAGCACCCGGGCCGTGTCGGGGGCGTCCAGCGGGCCGAAGCGGAGCGGATCCATCACCCCGATCGGGCGCGCACCCATGGCCAGGATGTCGCGGACGATGCCGCCGACCCCGGTGGCCGCGCCCTGGTAGGGCTCCACGTAGGAGGGGTGGTTGTGGGACTCCACCTTGAAGGTGACGGCGTAGCCCTGACCGATGTCGATCACGCCGGCGTTCTCACCGATGCCGGCTAGCAGCTTGCCGACCGGGGTCTCCTGGGTCAGCTCACCGAACGTGCGCAGGTGCACCTTGGACGACTTGTACGAGCAGTGTTCCGACCACATCACCGAGTACATGGCCAGCTCGGCCCCGGTCGGACGGCGATCCAGGATCTCGCGGATGCGGAGGTACTCGTCCTCCTTCAGCCCGAGCTCGGCCCAGGGCTGCGGCTGATCGGGAGTGGAAGCTGCATTCTCGACGGTGTCGGCCACGCGCCAACGCTACCGGGGTGCGGCCGGGTCGTCCGACCGGAGATCAGTGTGTGAGTCGGAGGTCTCAGACGAGCCCCGGTCTCACACGTTGTTCCGAGCTTCCTCAGACCTTCTCTCCCAGGAAGTCCAGCACGCTGGCGAAGAACGGCCGTCCGTCCAGGCTGGGCGACGTGAGGGACTCGACGTTGTGCTCCGGGTGCGGCATCAGCCCCACCACGTTGCCGCGCTCGTTGCAGACCCCGGCGATGTCGTTCAGCGAGCCGTTGGGGTTGTCCAGGTAGCGGAACACGACCCGACCCTCCCCCTCCAGCCGGGCCACGGTCTCGGTGTCGGCGAGATAGCGACCCTCACCGTTCTTCAGCACGATGGTGATCTCCTGGCCCGGAGTGAAGGCCGAGGTCCAGGTGGTGTCCACCGACTCGACCCGCAGCCGCTGGTCCCGGCAGACGAAGGTCTGCCGCTCGTTGCGGATCAGCGCACCCGGCAGCAGGTGCGCCTCGCAGAGCACCTGGAAGCCGTTGCAGATGCCGAGCACCGGCATCCCCTCACCAGCGGCGTGGATCACCTCGGTCATCACCGGCGCGAACCGGGCGATCGCCCCGCACCGCAGGTAGTCCCCGTACGAGAAGCCGCCGGGCAGGATGACCGCGTCGACCTCGGTCAGGGTGTCGCTGCCGTGCCAGAGCGGGACCGCCTCGGCCCCGGACAGCCGGACGGCGCGCAGCGCGTCCTGGTCGTCCAGCGAGCCGGGAAAGGTGACGACACCGATCCGCGGAGCCATCAGGCGTGGTCCGAGCTGTCGGTGTCCACCCGGACGTCGAAGGTCTCGATCACGGTGTTGGCGAACAGCTTCTCGGCGGCGTCGCGCACCTCGGCGAGCCGCTCGTCGGTGATCTCACCGTCGACCTCGACCTCGAACCGCTTGCCCTGCCGCACAGTGAGCCCGCTGTAGCCCAGCCGGCCGAGCGCACCCGTCACCGCCTTGCCCTGCGGGTCGAGGATCTCGGGTTTGGGCATCACGTCGACCACCACTCGCGCCATGGCCGCGATCCTACTGGGGCTCGGCCGCCCGGCTGCGCCCGCGAGCCGAGGCGTCACGATGCGGTCACGATGACCAGAGGCGTCGTGACGCCTGGTAGCGGCGCCCCGCTCGCGCTGCGAGCATGAGCACGGATCGATCCGTCCCCGCTCGAGGAGTCCTCATGTCCGATCCCCACACCCCCTCGCCCGGGGACCAGCCGCCCCAGGGCGATCCCCAGCAGGGTTACCCGCAGCAGGGCCCGCCACCGCAGGGTTACCCACAGCAGGGCCCGCCACCGCAGGGCTACCCACAGCAGGGCCCGCCACCGCAGGGCTACCCACAGCAGGGCCCGCCACCGCAGGGCTACCCACAGCAGGGCCCGCCACCGCAGGGCTACCCGCCCCAGAGCTATCCCCAGCAGGGCTACCAGCAGCCGTACGCCGCGCCGCCCGCCGAGGACCCCGGCAAGACGCTGGGGATCATCGGCCTGGTGCTGTCGTTCTTCACCGCGATCATCGGTCTGATCATCAGCATCGTGGCCCTCCGGAGGTCGAAGAAGGCGGGCTTCAAGAACACCCCGGCCCTGATCGGCATCATCGTGGGCATCCTGAGCACGGTCGTCGCGATCATCATCGGCATCGTGTCGATCGTCGCGCTCACGGCCGTGCTGAGTCAGTGCGCTCAGCTCGGTCCCGGGGTGCACGACGTCAACGGCGCCACGGTCACCTGCGGGGGCTGACCAAGGCGTCACTGCGACGGCTCTGGAGCGGAGCGTCAAGCGGTGAACGGGGTTCCGGTCAACCGCTCGTACGCCTGCAGGTAGCGCTCCCGGGTCGCGGCCACCACCGCGTCCGGTAGGGCCGGCGGGGCCTCGCCGCCGTGGCGATCCCAGCCGGAGTCGTGCAGCAACCAGTTCCGGACGTACTGCTTGTCGTAGGAGTCCAGCACCCCGCGGTCCCAGGCCTCGGCGTCCCAGAAGCGGGACGAGTCGGGCGTCAGGACCTCGTCGGCCAGCACGATGGTGCCGTCGGCTCGCCGGCCGAACTCGAGCTTGGTGTCGGCCAGCACGATCCCCCGGTCCCGGGCGGTCCTCTCGGCCCGGCGGTAGACCGTCAAGGTCAGCTCCCGGATCCGGTCGGCCACCTCGGCACCCACGGAGTCGACGACGACCTCGTACGCCACGTTCTCGTCGTGCTCACCCATCGCCGCCTTGGTGGCCGGGGTGAAGATCGGCTCGTCCAGCCGGGACCCGTCGTGCAGACCGGCCGGCAGCGTGACCCCGCACACGGATTGGGTCTGCTGGTACTCCAGCCAGCCGGACCCGGTCAGGTAGCCGCGGGCCACGCACTCCACCGGGACCATCTCCAGTCGCTCGCAGATGACCGCGCGGCCCCGCACCGAGCCGGGCACGTCGGTGGACAGCACGTGGTTGTCGACGACGTCGCTGAGCCGGCCGAACCACCACTGCGACAGCTGGGTGAGCACCGCCCCCTTGTCCGGGATGGTGCTGTCCAGCACGTAGTCGAACGCCGAGATCTGATCGGTGGCGACCATCAGCAGCCGGTCGTCGTCGTAGGCGTAGAGCTCGCGGACCTTGCCGCGGTGCAGCAGCGGGTAGTCGAGCTGGTCGGCGAACTGGGGCCCGGTCGTCAGCGTCACGCGCCCATCCTGCCAGCCCGTCGCCCGTGGGTACTCGCCCCGGACCGACCCTGAGCGATCCCGGAACTCCGGCCCGAACCCGTGCTTTCTCGGTGCGACAGGGGCATGGTGGAACCACGAGCCCGACCGGCTCACCCACTCGAACCAGGAAGAAGGACCAGCCACCATGGCCAGCCTCGCCCGTCCGTCCAATGACCGAGTCATCGCGGGGGTGTGCTCCGGAATCGCCCGCCGCTTCGGTCTGTCCAGCAACGTCGTCCGTCTGATCTTCGTGCTCAGCATGTTGCTGCCCGGCCCGCAGATCCTGATCTACCTGGCCGGCTGGCTGCTGATCCCCGACGAGCGCAAGCGCTCGGTCTACTGATCCCGACCAGCTGAATCCCACCCCTCGATCGCGCCCCTCGCCTCTTTGGCGGGGGGCGCGATGCGTTGCCCGGTCCACTCGACCGCGGCGAAGGCCGCCAGGAAGATCCGAACGGCCTCGGCGCAGTGCGCCTCGATCACGGCACGCGGCGCCACCGCCTCGTCCCCGAGCAGCATCGCTCGGTTGACCGGCTCCCCCATCACCAGCCAGTTCAGGTACGTGGCCGACGCCTGGGGGTCCGGCGCGACGAGCCAGCCCTGGTCGGTCAGCCGGGAGATGTGGCCGGCCAGGGCGTCCATGGCTCGTGCCGGGCCGTTCTCCCACAGCACCCTGGCCAGCTCGGGGAACCGGGACTCCTCGCCGATCACCAACCGCCGCAGCCGCAGGATCCGCGGTGCCAGGACCGCTGTCAGCTGGCGTACGGCGTAGTCCGTCAGCGCCCCTCGGAGATCCGCCGACGAGGTCGGATCGGGCAGGACGTCGGTGTGCACGCCGTCGCCGGCCCCGCGCGTCATGCTCTCGACCAGCTCGACGAACAGGGCCTCCTTGCTACCGAAATGGGCGTACACGGTCTGCTTCGAGACCCCCGACAGCGCGGTGAGCTCGTCCATGTTGGCGCCGACGTAGCCGTCGCGGAGGAACACCTGCTCGGCGGCCGCGAGGATCGCCGCACGCTTGCGCAGTGAGCTCGGCCGCAACCCGTCCGTCATCGCGAACCTCCTCGTTGACACTTTGGACTCGTCAGTCTAGTTTAGAGAAACAGAACTCGCCAGTACAGAAATTCGCCAGCACAGAGATCCGACGGAGGAACCATGACCGACTTCACCACCACCGCCCGCGGGGATCGCGTCGCCTACGACCGGTACGGGAGCGGGCCCGGCCTGGTCTTCATCGCCGGGGCCGGACCGTTCCGGGCCGTTGACCCGATCACCACCGAGACCGCGGAGGGTGCTGCCGATCTCGGCGTCACCGCGGTGGTCTTCGATCGCCTCGGCCGGGGCGAGAGCAAGGCTGCGGGCGTCCTCGATCTGGACCGGGAGCTGGACGCCATAGCCGCGGCGATCGAGGTGGCCGGCGGGAGCGCGGTGCTCTGCGGGCACTCGTCGGGCTGCTCGCTCGCCCTGCGGGCGGCCACGGCCGGGCTGCCGGTGACCGGGCTCGCTCTGTGGGAGGCCCCGGTCGCCTCTGACGCCACCGAGATCCAGGCCTGGTCGGACGAGATCGAACGGCTGATCGACGCGGGTGACACCGAGGCCGCCCAACGGCACTACATGAAGGACATGCCGCCGGAGTGGCTGGCCGGCGCCGAGGCCTCGCCCGAGTGGCCGCTGATCGCGGCCGGCGTGGTCAGCACCCGGGCCGACGCGCAGTCGCTGGCCTGGGCGACCGCCGAGCTGGCCGCCGGGTCCCTGACGAGCGTCGCCGTACCGGTGCTGGCCATGTACGGGACCGAGACGTTCGACGAGATGCCGATCGGAGCCCGGATGATCGTCGCCACTGTGCCGAGCGGCGTCGAGAAGGAGATGCCGGGCGCGATGCACTCGTGGGAGCCGGCGCCGATGGCCGCCGAGCTCGCGGCGTTCGTGAAGTCGGTTTCGGTGCCCGCTCCCCACTGAGGCGGGACCCTCCGGCAAAGCCCTCGACACCCCACAACGGCAGGCCTACCCTGACGGCGTGGTGGCTCCCGAGCTCGGGGCGGCTCACCTTCCCCCGACGGAACCGGTACGCGACCAGCTCGCCGGTCGGCTCGGCGTGGCCCGCGACGACGGCTTCGTCGGTCGCGGTCGCGAGCTCGACCTGCTCTCCGCGGCGCTGACCGGGAGCTCGGACGTCCGGGTGATGTTCGTCCACGGGCCGGGCGGGATCGGCAAGACGACCCTGCTGGACGCGATGGCGCGGCTCACCCGTGGCGGTGGCCGGCGCGTGACGTACCTGGACGCTCGTGATGTCGAGTGCTCGCCGGCAGCCGTGCTCGCGGCCGTCGACGAACGGACGAGCGGCGACCCGTCCGCCGTGCTGCTGGTGGACGGCTATGAGCTGCTGGCTCCGCTGGACCGGTGGTTCCGGACCCAGTTCCTGCCGGCGCGTCCCGCCGGAGCGCTCACGGTCGTCGCGGGCCGCGAGGCGCCCGTGGCGGCTTGGTGGTTGGACCCGGGCTGGCGCCGGCTGGTGAGCGTGCACCGCCTCGACGAGCTGGACGACGACGACAGCCGCGATCTACTCCTCGGGCTCGGGGTGACCGACCAGGTGAGCCGGCTGGCGCAGCTGGGCCGCGGCTACCCGCTGGCCCTGGCCATGTTGGCCGAGGTGGATCGGTCCGGTCGCAGACCCGACCAGCTGTCGGATGCCCCGGATGCCGTCGGTCAGCTGTGCGCCCTGATCCTGGATGACGTACCCGACGAGGCGCACCGGACCGCTCTGGCGACCTGCGCGCACGCCACCCGGACCACCCAGGACCTGCTCACCTGGATGATCGGTCCGCGAGCCGCCGAGGTGTGGTCGTGGCTCGAGTCACGACCGTACGTCCGGCAGGGCGCTCTCGGGCTGTACGTGCACGACGTCGTACGGGAGCTGTTCGAGGCGGAGCTGGCCCACCGCTCACCGACCGAGTACGTCCAGCTGCACCGGGCCGTGCGCGGCTACTTCCTGGACCGGATGGCCGACGCGAGCGAACCGCATCCCGATCGGGCGGCCGCCGAGGTGCTGCTGCTGCACCGCAAGACACCCCTGGCGGCCCAGACCTCGTTGCTGCGGGACCGCGGGCAGCTGAGCGTGCCGCGGGCCGGACCGGTCGAGCGGGAGGAGATCGTGGCCCTGATCGAGGCCAACGAGGGACCTCGGTCCGCGGCTCTCGCGCGCCGGTGGCTCGAGGCGCAGCCGAGGAGCGCGTACCACGGTCGGGCCGACACCGGCACGGCGGCGTTCACGCTCCAGGTGTACCTGCCCGGACCGCCCGACCTGATGGTCGACGACCCGGTCGCGGCGGCCATCTGGCAGCTGGTGTCCGAGCGCGGCCCGCTGCGTCCCGGTGAGCGGGTCAACGTCAACCGGTTCGCGGGCGCCACCACCCGCTACCAGGGCGACCCCCTGCAGCTGCTGGTCACCGGGGTGTCCTGCATCCTCGAGTGGGCCACGGTCCCGGCCGCGTGGAGCTTCATCACCGGCTTCAGAGACGGGCCCTACGCCCGCTACTTCGACTATCTGGCTCTGACCCCGATGCTGGACCTGGACCTGGGGCGCCAGCGGATCACCGTGTTCGGCTGGGACCGTCGAGCGTTCCCCGCCTCGGCGTTCTTCGAGATGATGGCGACCCGCGAGCTGACCGGGGAGACCGGCGCGCCGCCGGCGGCCCTGATGCGACCGGTGCCGCTGACGCGGATCGCGTTCGACGCCGCCGTCCGGGCTGCCCTGCGCCGGTTGACGCGGTCCGGCGGTCTCGATGGGTCCGCGCTGTTGACCAGTGCCCTGGTGCCGGCCGACGCGACCGATCCCCCGGCCGCCCTGGCCGAAGTCCTGCGGGAGGCCATCGTCGAGCTGGCTCGGGAGCGGGGCGGCGCAGAGCACCGCCGGGTGCTGGAGCGGACGTTCCTGGCCGGTGCACCGTCCCAGGAGGCAGCGGCCGAGCTGCTGGATCTGCCGTTCAGCACCTACCGTCGCCATCTCGCTCGGGCCACCGACCGCCTGGTCGAGGTGCTCTGGGCGATCGAGCTGGATCCCGACGGGCCGCGGCGGACCTGACGCCGGCCATCGTCGCTGGTGGTGCAGCACCAGCGGAGTCGGTCAGATCGGACAGGAAGTGAGCACCGAGTGACCTGGTAGGTGAGCAGCCGATCGCAGGAGCATGGCGTCGCCACGAAGGAGGCGCCATGAACCAGCTCGACAGCAGCACCCGAGGTCTCGCCGCTCGACCCGTCCGCGAGGTGGTGGTGCTCGGCGCCGGACCCACCGGTCTGACCACCGCCCTGCTGCTGACCCGCGCCGGGTACGCCGTGACGGTGCTGGATCGGGACGGTGCCCAGCCGGGGACCACGGCGGACCAGGCGTGGAGCGACTGGAGCCGGCCCGGGGTGAATCAGTTCCGGCAGGTGCACGTCGCCCTGCCCCGCTGGTACCGGGTGATGCGGAAGGAGCTCCCTGAGGTCGCCGACACCCTGCTCGCCCTGGGTGGTCGGCCGGTCAACCAGCTGCACTTGCAGCCGGCTTCTGCCACCGGCGGTCACCAGGCGGGCGACGAGCAGTTCGACACGGTGACCGGGCGCCGACCGGTGATCGAGGCGGCGCTTGCCTCGGTGGCCGCCGTGCAACCGGGTCTGACGCTACGCCGCGGTGTGCGGGTGACCGGACTGACGACCAACGGGGCGGACGGCGACCGGCGGATCGGCGGAGTCCGGACCGAGGACGAGGTGCTCGAGGCCGACCTGGTGGTCGACGCCACCGGCCACCGCAGCCCGGTGCCGGGCTGGCTGACACCGCTCGGCCTCGCCCCGGTCGAGCACCGGTCGACGGTCGGTCTCACCTACTACACGCGGCACTACGGGTCCCCCGACGGACCTCCGACGGGGACGGGCGGGGCGTTGACGCACCACCCCTCGTACTCGGTGCTCACACTGCCCGCCGACAACGGCACCTGGGGTCTGGCGCTCATCGTCAGCTCCACCGACTCGGCGACCCGGCGGTTGCGGGAGGAGCCGTGCTGGGAGGCGGCGATGCGGGCCAGCGGCATCGACGAGCGCTGGCTGGCCGGGACGCCGCTCGACGACGTACGCCCGCTGGCGGGACTGCAGGACATCGTGCGGGAGTACGCCCCGGGCGGGGTGCCGGTGGTGGACGGGCTGGTGGCCGTCGGCGACGCCTGGGCCACCACCAGCCCGTTCCTGGGCCGCGGGCTGAGCCTGGGGGCGATGCAGGCGGTCGCTCTCCGTGACGCGGTCGCCGGGCACGGCTCCGGCAGTTCCGGTGGCTCGCGGCCGGTCGCGATCGCGTACGCGGCCTTGCTGCGGGAGCGGGTGGAGCCGTATCTCCAGGCCACCGTCGGCTTCGGCCGGCACCGCGTTGCCGAGATGGCGGTGGAGGCCGCCGGACGGCCCTACCGGACCGACGATCCGGCCTGGACGGGCAGCACCGCCCTGGTCGCGGGCGCCCGGGACGACCCCGTGCTCCTGCGGGCCCACACCCGGATCGCCTCCCTGCTGGCCCTGCCCACCGAGGTGTTCGCCGATCCCGAGATCAGGGCCCACGTCGGGCCGTGGTTCGGCTCGTCGCCCTATCCAACCGACCGCCCTGGGCGCAACGCGCTGCTCGACGCCCTCACCACCCCGTCCACCGTTTCCCTCACTGCACAAGGAGCACCATCATGACCACCACCACCATCAGCCTCGCCGACCTGTCCGGCGCCACGGCCGACTACCTCAGGACCGAGGTCGAGGTCCGCATCGGCGACGTGACCAGGAATCTCGGTCGCGGCGACGACGGGACCTTCACCGTGCGCGTGAAGAACGCCGACGCGCCGCGCGGGATCCGACTCACCGACGTCACCGTCCACCTGCAGGTCGACTCGCCCGCCGTGATCCTGCTGAGCGCTCGCGTGGCCACGATCCTGGAGGCCCGCGCCACCGGTGACCGGGACGATCCGCGGCTGCCGAGCGACGCCCAGGTGGGTGAGATGTTCGTCTTCTTCCCCCAGACCAGCACCGGCTTCGAGCCGAACGACGTGCTGGAGGCGGGCGAGGAGATCGAGTTCGAGGTGGGCTATCACGGGGAGAGCGGCGGGACGACCGACATCACCGCCCACGTGCACGCGTCCTTCTCGTACGCCGACCTCTTCCCGCGCACCAACGGGACGACCGTGGAGAAGTCGGTGACCATCCGGCCGTGATCGGTGAGTGCCGCTCCTCTCCGACCCAGGGTCCCCGACACCGGTGCCGACTCCGCGGGAGATATATCCACCGCGGAGTCGCGAACGTTGATCTGGGTGGATCTCCACCCGATGTCGGCCGGGCGATCCCTGACGGCACAGCACCTCATCGACAGCGAGGTGACCCACGTGCTGCGCCGTCCCGTGACCAGTTGACGCTTGGACCAGCACCAGGGTGATGCCGCGTTCGCCTCGTTCCAGCTGCTCATCATCCGACGCCGGCCGGTCACCCACCTGCTCGACCGGATGTGGGCGCCTCGGCGCAACCTGTCTGACTACGACGCCACGTACGTCGCTGTCGCCGAGTCACTCGACGTGCCACTGCTCACCACCGACCGGCGGCTGGCCCGAGCGTCCGGGCTGCGGTGCCCGGTCGAGGTCGTCTAGCAGACATGCCTACGTCGAGTGGTAGAGCGTCCGGACGATGTCCTCGATGGCCGGCTCCTCGAGAGTGAGATCCCGGACCTCGACCTGGGCCGACACCTCGGCGAGCACCCGGGCCGCGGTGGTGTCGTGCGGCGAGAAGGCGAGCCGCTGACGGACACCGTCGCCGTCGCTGCCGATGTGGGTGGCCTCAGCCAGCTGCAGCGGTGGTCGCGGCTCCCACAGGTCGACCACGAGCACGCGCTGCAGCGCGACCCGCTGGGCCAGTCCGGGCAACGTGCCGTCGTACACGAGCCGCCCGTGGTCGACGACCAGCACCCGCTCACACAGGCGCTCGATGTCGC
Organism: uncultured Actinomycetota bacterium; assembly: GCA_963696135.1. Classification (GTDB taxonomy): domain Bacteria; phylum Actinomycetota; class Actinomycetes; order Propionibacteriales; family Propionibacteriaceae; genus Microlunatus. Next base: position 113,793 of record CAVOJH010000014.1, on the reverse strand, counting down.
TCATGTCGTGGGTGGTGAGCAGCAGGGTGGTGCCGCGTTCGGCCCGCTCGGTGATCAGGAAGTGCCGCAGCCGCTCCTTGCTGATCATGTCCAGCCCGATGGTCGGCTCGTCCAGCACGAGCAACCGCGGGCTGTGCACCAGAGCCGCGGCCACCTCGCCGCGCATCCGCTCCCCCAACGACAGCTGGCGTACGGGGGTGTCGAGCTGATCGACGATGCCGAGGCCGTCGACCAGCCGATCGGTCCGCCGGCGGGCGGCTTCGGGGTCGAGCCGGTGGATGGCCGCCAGGATCCGGAACGAGTCGCGCAGCGGGAGATCCCACCAGAGCTGGCTGCGCTGGCCGAACACCACCCCGATCTCGCGGGCCAGCACCCGCCGTTGCGGCACCGGATCGAGACCGCAGGTGCGGACGGTGCCCGAGGTCGGCACCAGGATCCCGGTGATCATCTTGATCGTGGTCGACTTCCCGGCCCCGTTGGCCCCGATGTAGCCGCACGCCTCGCCCGCGCCGATCCGGACGCTGACCCCGTCCACCGCGTGCACGATCTTCTTCGTCCGGCGGACCCGGCCCGCCTTCTGCCGGACCACGAAGGACCGCCGCAGGTCGGTGAACTCGATGATCGGCTCGGTGTCCCTGTCGTCGTGGGTGTCGGTCATGATCAGCCCCCTGCTCCGGTGAACTTGCGAATGCCCGCGCGCCAGGCGAGCAGGGCCAGCACCCAGGCCCAGACGGCGAACAACGGGGCGAACCAGCCCAGCCAGGACGGCAGGAACGCCGGCCCGGGGAGGTCCAAGATGATCAAGGCCGGCAGGTACGCGGTGGCGGTGGCCGGGATGACGAACGTGAACAGGATCCGGACGGGTTCGAGCAGCACGCTGCCGGGCAGCTGGCCGGCGTACGAGCCGCCGTAGACGAACGCGGAGGTGAACTCCGCCCCGTCGATCACGAAGAACTGCACGCCGCCGGCCATCACGAACAGCGCCCCGTAGATGGCACCGCCGACGAACGGGGTGATGATCAACAGGTAGACGGTGGCCGGGGTCGGCGACAGGTCGAGGAAGCCCAGGGCCAGGATCATGATCACCAGACCGACCGCGACGCGACCGAGGCGGCGCAGCTGGAAGTCGGCGGTGACGAACTGGAGGATCAGCGGCAGCGGTCTGACCAGCATCACCTCGAGCCGCCCCAGTCGCAGGTGGGACGGCATCGAGTCGAACTGCCCGAACACCATGTCCCCGAACGAGAACCCCATGTTCGCCAGCGCGAACACCAGGGCCGCCTGGGCGAAGGTCATGCCGCCGAACACCGGCACGTTGGTCAAGATCACGTAGATCTCGATGAACTCGATCAGCCCGACCCCGACCGAGGTCGCCACCGTCAGCCAGAAGCTCGTCCGGTAGGCGGTCTGGCTGCGGATCCGGGAGCCGAGCAGCACCCTGATCGACTCGCGGCGGCTGATGCCGGGCACCGGGCGGATGAGATCAGCCACCCTGCACCACCAACCGGAGGGCGGCCCGGGCCATCAGCACCCGGGTGACGGCGACCAGCAGGACCAGCCAGCCCGCCTGCATGGCCACCACCAGCAGCGCGTCCAGCCCGAGCACCCGACCGCTCAGCACGTCGATGGGGAACTGCAGAAGCGAGGGGAACGGGGTGGCGTACGCGATCGTCCGCAGCCAGTCCGGGAAGAGGTGCACCGGCACGTAGAGACCGCTGAACGGAGCGACGATCACCAGGTAGAGACCGATGAAGCCGCGGATGTCGAGCGACCAGAAGGCGATCAGGTTGACCCCGAACCGGAGGATGAAGCTGAGCGAGACCGCCAGCAGGACACTGACCAGACCCAGCGGGTACGCCGTCCAGGACCCCGGCAGGGCGAGACCGATGGTGACCGCCCCGATCAGCAGCGGAGCCAGTCCCCTGGTCAGCAGCTGGAACGCCGCCCGGCCGAGATCGGCCGCCCACCAGGACAGCTGCACGTCCACCGGCCGGGCCAGGTCGACGGCGATGTCGCCGGTCGTGATCCGGTCGGCGAGCTCGGTCCAGCCGAACAGGGCGACCGGGGCCAGCAGGGCCTGACTCAGCCACACGTACGTCGACGCCTGCTGCTGGTCGTAACCGGCCAGCTCACCACCGGCGGCCGCGACCGCGGCGAACATGACACTGACCCGGATGAAGCCGAACACCGACTGGGTGATCACACCGGCGGCGATCGCCATCCGGTAGGTGCTGTACCGCTGGAAGCCCGCGGCTGCGAGCTGGAGGTAGGTACGCACAAACGCGAGAACTTACGTCGGCCGTCGCGCCGGGTCAACGATCCCCGCGCGTCGGCTTCCCCTCGGCGGCGTGTCGGGCGCACGATCCGGGGACGGCCACCCGACTCCGCGGATGCTGCAACACCAGCGAAGTCCAGAAGCCGGACACCCACCCGACTCCGCGGTGGATGTATCTCCCGCGGAGTCGGGTGGGGACGCTCAGGAGTCGAGGAGGGGCATCAGCTGGGCGGGGCCGGCTAGCACGCCGCCGTCGACCGGGAGGGTCACACCCGTGATCCAGGCGGCGTCGTCGGAGGCGAGGAACGCCACGGCCGCGGCGATGTCGCTCGGCTCGCCGACCCGGCCGAGCGGGTAGAGCGGTCGCAGTCGGTCGGCGCCACCGTCCTGACCGTCCCAGACGCGGGTGCGTACGGTGCCGGGAGCGACCGCGTTGACGCGGATGCCCGCCGGACCCAGCGTGATCGCGAGGTTGCGGGTGAGCAGACCCAGACCGGCCTTGGCCGAGGAGTAGGCCACCTCCCCGAAACCGGCCAGACCGTTCACGGAGCTGATCGACACGATCGCCGCGGTCGGCCGCTGTCGCAGGTGCGGGAGCGCTGCACGGATGCACCGCATCGCCCCGGTCAGGTTCAGATCGAGCATCTCGTTCCAGGCCTCGTCGGTCATGTCCTCGAAGGCCGGCATGACGATGGATCCGCCCGCGACGTTGACCAGCACATCCAGCTGACCGAAGTGCCGCACGGCGAGATCGATGCACGCGTCCACCGATGGTCTGAGGTGCACGTCGCAGTGCGTCGCCACCACCTCGGCCGGCAGCAGACGCTCCGCCGTGGCCGTGGCGGCATCCTCGTCGAGATCGGCCAGCACCAGTCGAGCACCCTCCGCGGCCAGCCGCTCGGCGACTGCCCGACCGATGCCGTGGCCGGCCCCGGTGACCACCACCACCCGGCCGACGAACCGCCGGCCCAGTCCGTCCGCGTCCGGCTCGCTCACAGCACGTCGCCCGGCGCGTAGGTCGCCGCCTCGGGGTGCTGGGCGGCGATCTTCTCCACCTGGGCGACGAGGGAGGCGACCTGGTCCTGCGCGGTGCCGGCCATGGTCAGCGGCTCGGTCACCAGGGCGTCGAGCTCGGCCCGGCTCAGGCCGAGCCGACCGTCGGCGGCGAGTCGGTCGAACAGGTCGTTGCGGGCCAGTCCACGTTCCCGCATCGCGAGGGCGACGCTGACGGCGTGCTCCTTGATCGCCTCGTGGGCCGTCTCCCGACCCACTCCCTTGCGGACCGCGGCCATCAGCACCTTGGTGGTGGTCAGGAACGGCAGGTAGCGCTGGAGCTCGTTGTCGATCACCGCCGGGAACGCGCCGAAGTCACCGAGCACCGTGAGGAAGGTCTCGAACAGTCCGTCCAACGCGTAGAAGGCGTCGGGCAGAGCCACCCGGCGGACGACCGAGCAGGAGACGTCACCCTCGTTCCACTGGTCGCCGGCGAGCTCCCCGACCATGGACACGTAGCCGCGGACGATCACGGCCAGACCGTTCACCCGTTCGCAGGACCGGGTGTTCATCTTGTGCGGCATCGCACTGGAGCCGACCTGACCCGGTCGGAAGCCCTCGGTGACCAGCTCGTGGCCGGCCATCAACCGGATGCTGGTGGCCACGTTGGACGGGGCGGCCGCCGCCTGGGCCAGTGCGGTCACCACGTCGAAGTCGAGTGAGCGCGGATAGACCTGTCCGGTGCTGGTCAAGATCGTGGCCACCCCCAGGTGGACGGCCACCAGCCGCTCCAGCTCGGCCAGCTTGCGTCCGTCCCCACCCAGCAGGTCGAGCATGTCCTGGCCGGTGCCGACCGGCCCCTTGATGCCTCGCAACGGATAGCGGGCGATCAGCTCGTCGATCCGCCGGTACGCGATCAGCTGCTCGTCGGCGGCAGTGGCGAAACGCTTGCCCAGGGTGGTGATCTGTGCGGCGACGTTGTGCGAGCGGCCGGCGATCGGCTGGTCGGCGTACGCCATGGCCAGCCGGGCGAGCTGGGTCAGGGACGCGACCAGGCGGTCGCGGATGATCATCAGGGAGGAGACGATCTGCAGCTGCTCGACGTTCTCGGTGAGGTCTCGGCTGGTCATCCCCTTGTGCACGTGCTCGAAGCCGGCGAGGGCGTTGAACTCCTCGATCCGGGCCTTCACGTCGTGCTTGGTGATCTTCTCCCGAGCGGCGATGCTCGTCAGGTCGACGCGCTCGACCTGGGCGGCGTACGCCTCGATCACGACATCCGGGTCGTCGCCGCCGAAGTCCACGCCGAGATCCCGCTGCGCCGACAGCACGGCGATCCACAGCCGCCGCTCGGCGATGATCTTGTTCTCCGGGCTCCACACGGTCCGCATCGCCTCGGAGGCGTACCGGTTGGCCAGGACGTTGGGAACACTCACGGCTGCACCGCTCTCAGCTCGTCATCGGCCGCCCTCCGGGCCTCGTCATCGGCCGCCCTCCGGGCCTCGTCATCAGCCGCCCTCCGGGCCTCGTCATCAGCCGCCCTCCGGGCCTCGTCATCAGCCGCCCTCCGGGCCTCGTCATCAGCCGCCCTCCGGGCGATATCCGTACGGTAGAAGGAACCTGCCAGCTGCACCTGCGCGATCGCCGCGTAGGCGGCGTGCCGCGCGGTGGTGAGCTCCGGACCCGTGCCGATCACCGCGAGCACTCGACCACCGGTGCTGATCACCCGCCCCTCGGCATCGAGTCCGGTGCCGGCCTGGATGATCATGGTGCCGTCCGCGGTGCCGGTGTCCAGGCCGTCGATCACCCCACCGGTCACCGGGCTCGCCGGGTAGTTCTCCGCGGCCAGCACGACCGCCACCGCCGACCCGTCCGACCACGCCAGAGGCGGCTGCTCGGCCAGCGTGCCGGTCGAAGCCGCGTACAGCAGCCCGCCGAGCGGCGTCTGCAACCGCGCCAGCAGCGGCTGGGTCTCCGGGTCGCCGAAGCGGGCGTTGAACTCGATCACCCGCACGCCCCTGGCGGTGAGAGCGAGCCCGGCGTACAGCAGACCGCTGAAGGGCGTGCCCCGGCGCGCCAGCTCGTCGACCGTGGGCTGCAGCACCGTACGGAGCACCTCGTCGACCAGACCGTCCGGCGCCCAGGGCAGCGGGGTGTAGGCGCCCATGCCGCCGGTGTTGGGGCCGGCGTCGTCGTCGTACGCGCGCTTGAAGTCCTGGGCGGGTTGCAGGGGGACGACGGTGGTGCCGTCGGTGATGGCGAACAGGCTGACCTCGGGACCGTCCAGGAACTCCTCGATCACCACGCGCCCACAGGATGCGGCGTGGGCGACGGCGATCTGGCGATCGGCGGTCACCACGACCCCCTTGCCGGCGGCCAGACCATCGTCCTTGACCACGTACGGCGACCCGAGCTCGTCCAAGGCCACCGCGACGTCCTCGGCGGTCTCGCACACCCGCGCGGCCGCGGTCGGCACCCCGGCAGCGGCCATCACGTCCTTGGCGAAGGCCTTGCTGCCCTCGAGCTGCGCGGCGGCCTTGGAGGGGCCGAAGCAGGCGATCCCGGCGTCGCGGACGGCGTCGGCCACGCCGGCCACCAGCGGGGCCTCCGGCCCCACCACCACCAGATCGACCCCGAGCTCGGTGGCCAGCGCGGCGACCGCCTCCGGATCGTCGGCCACCACCTGGTGGTTGGCGCCCACCCGCCCGGTCCCCGGGTTACCGGGAGCGGAGTGCACCTCGACCACCGTGGGGTCGCCGGCGAGGGCCAGAGCGAGAGCGTGCTCCCGGCCGCCGGAGCCGATGACGAGGACGCGGAGACGCCGGAGGGGAGAAGGCGGCTGGATCGGGTCGGGCGCAGGCACCCGCGAAGCCTACCGACCGCCGGGCGGGTCACGCGATGCAAGACCGGCATGAAGACTTGACACGTGTTAGGGCGTCCTGCAGACTACCTAACACGCGTTAGCCCTGTCGAGGAGAACCACATCGTGACCCTGTCCGACCTGACCCGTGCCCCCTACGATGACGCCGTGATCTCCGAGCGCCCTCGCCTGCACATCATGCCGCCCAGTGGCTGGCTCAACGATCCGAACGGTGTCTGTCGCATCGACAACCGGTACCACGTCTTCTACCAGCACAACCCGGACGGACCGACGCACGGCAACGTGCACTGGGGTCACGCCAGCTCCGGGGACCTGCTGCACTGGACGGCCGAGCCGATCGCCCTGGCGCCGCTCCCGGGCTCGCCCAATGCTGGGGGGTGCTGGTCGGGCTGTGTGGTCGACGACGACGGGGTGCCGGCGGCGGTGTACACCGCCGTGCCGGATCACGCCTGGAACGCCGGCGTCGCCGTCGCCCGCAGTGATCGCACGTTACGCGAGTGGCATCAGGACCAGGTGATCAAGGTCGGCACGCCGGACGACCCTGCCATCGCCGAGGTGCGCGATCCGTTCGTGTTCCGGTTCGGCGGCCACCGGTACGCGGTGCAGGGTGCCGGCCACCCGGCCGGTGATCCCCAGCTGCTGCTCTACGGTTGCGACGACCTGGACGCATGGACGCCTCTCGGCCCCCTGCTCACCATCGACGACCCGGTGGCCGCGTCCGTCGTGCCGGCGAACATCTGGGAGTGCCCGAACCTTGTCCAGCTCGGCGACCGGTGGGTGCTGCTGCTGTCCCAGTGGCGGCACGTCGACGGCACCCACGACCTGGCCGGTGTCCGTTATCTGGTGGGCACCCTGATCGAGATCGAGGACGGGCTGCGATTCGTCGCGGAGTCCGGCGGGTCGGTGGACGACGGTCCGACGTTCTACGCGCCGCAGGTGCTGGTCGACGACGACCGCGTACTGCTCTGGGGCTGGGCCTGGGAGGGCGCGCAGCGTACGCCGGAGGAGGTCACCGCGGCCGGCTGGGCCGGTGTGCTGACCTTCCCCCGCGAGCTGTCCCTGGGTCCTGCGGGACTGATCAGCCGTCCGGCCGTCGAGCTGTTCGAGCTGCGCACCACCGAGCTCGACCCGGCGGAGCCGATCCGCGAGTCAGCCTTCGAGGTCGTCGCCGAGGGACCGCTCGACCTGGTCCTGGTCGATCCGGAGACCGGGACCCGCGAGGTGGCCGCGCAGACCACCGGCTCCGCCCGCGTGCTGGTCGACGGATCGATCGTGGAGGTGTTCGGTGACGGCCCGCCGGCGACCTCGCGGCACTACCCGACCGCCGCCGCGCACTGGGAGGTCAGCGCTCCCGACGGCGCTCGGGTCTGGCGTCTGGGCTGACCCGGACGTACCGTCCGGGAATGGACGGCTTCGTGATCGACCGGACCGACGGACGCGACGACGGCGAGGACTGGGCACAGAACTACACCGAGCTGCCTGGTTCGGCCAACGTGTCGATCATCCTCGAGTCGACGACAGCGGAGGGGGTCGGACCTCGGTTGCACCTGCACCCGTACGCGGAGACGTTCCTCATCCGGCGGGGGTCGGCGACCTTCACCATCGGGGCCGAGCGGATCGAAGGACGGGCCGGGCAGGTGCTGATCGTGCCCCCGGGCACTCCGCACACGTTCCGGACCGGTCCGCAGGGCTACGAGGCGATCCACATCCACGCCAGCCCGACCTTCGAGACGACCTGGCTCGAGTGACTCCGACCCGTTCAGGCGTACGGCTGGACGAGCTCCAGGTAGCGGGCGGACATGGTGGCCAGCACCTCGTCACCCGGGGTCGCCCAGACGTCGGCGTTGAAGATCTCCACCTCGATGTCCCCGGTGTAGCCGGCCGCGGCCACCCACGACCCGATGGTCGCGAAGTCGATGTGACCGTCGCCCATCATCCCGCGGGCCAGCAGGGCGTCGGCCGGCAGCGGGGTGATCCAGTCGCACACCTGATAGCTGTGGATGCGCTCACCCGCCCGGGCGATCTGCGCCTCCAGGTCCGGGTCCCACCAGACGTGGAAGGTGTCCAGCACGATCCCGACCTCGTCGCTCGCGTACGGCTCGGCGATGTCCAGCGCCTGCCCGAGGGTGGAGACCACGCCGCGGTCGGCGGCGTAGATCGGGTTCATCGGCTCGATGCCGAGCGAAACCCCGACTTGGCGCGCGTACGGAACCAGCTTGTCGATCGCCTCCGCCGCGCGCCGACGTGCGGCCGGTAGATCCCGGTCGCCGGCGGGCAGGCCACCCGGCACCAGACACAGAGTCGCCGCCCCGATGGCCGCGGCCTCGTCGAGCGCCCGGACGTTCTCGGCGTGCGCGGCCTCGATGGCGGCAGGGTCCGAGGCGGTGAAGAAGCCGCCGCGGCAGAGGGTGGAGACCCGCAGACCGGCGTCGGCCAGCCAGCGGACGGCGTTCTGCTGACCGGCCTCGGCCAGCTGCTCGCGCCAGACCCCGATCGAGGACAGTCCGGCGGCCAGGCAGCCGTCGATCGCCTCCCGCAAAGTCCAGCTCGCCGTCGTGCGCTGGTTGAGCGACAGCCGAGCGAGCTTCGCGTCGGCGGTGTGTCGACACCGTCTCGACGGCCGCGCTCACGCCGGGATCCCGGCGGCGGCGAGGATCAACCCGAGTCGGTGGCGGGCCAGCTCCGGGTCCGGCAGCAGCCGGGCCGAGTTGGCCAGCTCGAAGACCCGGGCCAGGTGCACCGGCGAGCGGGCCGCCTGCAGGCCGCCGACCATCCCGAAGCCGTCCTGGTGCCCCGACAGCCAGGCCAGGAAGGCGATCCCGGTCTTGTAGTAGAACGTCGGCGCGCTGAAGATGTGCCGGGACAGCTCGAGCGTCGGCGCCATCTCCGCCCGGTAGTCATCGACGTCGCCCCGATCGAGAGCGGTCAGCGCGGCCGAGGCCGCCGGAGCGATGGCCGCGAAGGCACCCAGGAGGGCGTCGGAGTGGTGCTCGGAGTCGCCCTCGATCAGCTCGGGGTAGTTGAAGTCGTCACCGGTGTAGAGCCGGACACCGGCCGGGAGCCGTCGTCGCAGCTCGATCTCGTGGGCGGCCGACAGCAGCGACACCTTGACCCCGTCGACCTTGGCTGCGTGATCATGAACGAGCTGGACGAAGGTGTCAGTGGCCGTGTCCACGTCGCTGCTGCCCCAGTAGCCGGCCAGCTGCGGGTCGAACACGTCTCCGAGCCAGTGCAGCACGACCGGCTGGCCGACCTGGGTGAGGACGGTGTCGTACACCGTCCGGTAGTCCTCGGCCGTCTGGGCGGCGGCGGCCAGGTGGCGCGACGCCATCACGATGACCTGGGAGCCGGCACCCTCGACGAACGCGACCTGCTCGAGGTAGCCGGCGGTCACCTCCTCGATGGTGGCCGGCCCGGCGGGCAGGTGGTCGGTGCCGGCGCCGGAGGCGATCCGGGCCCCGGCGGCCCGGGCCTGGGCGGCGCTGCGGGAGATCAGCTCCTGCGTCGCCGCCCAGTCCAGACCCATGTTCCGCTGGGCGGTGTCCATCGCCTCGGCCACACCCAGGCCGTAGCGGAACAAGTGAGCGCGGAACGCCAGGGTGGCGTCCCAGTCGATGGCGGCCGGCGCACCGGGCACGTTCTCCGCGTACGGGTCGACGACGACGTGAGCCGCCGCGAAGGCGACCCTGGTCTCGTACGGCTGCGGGTGGTCGACCCACGTGCGCGGGGCCTCCAGCGTGACCTCGCGCAGTGAGCCGTCGGCTCGGGGCAGCTTGATGGTGGCGGAGTCGGTGATCACGCTCATCAGGCCTGATCCCCGATCACGACGCGGCGGCCTTCCTCCGACGACTGCAGCCCGGCCTCGACCAGCTGGAGTCCACGGACCCCGGCGGCCAGGTCGTAGCCGTGCGGACGACCGGCGTCCACGTCGCGCAGGAACTGCTCCCACTGCGCACGGAACCCGTTCGGGTACTCCTCGATGTCGGGCACCTCTTCCCACTGCGCCCGGAAGTCCTGGTCGGTGGGCAGGTCGGGGTTCCAGACCGGCTTGGGCGTCTGGGCCCGGGGCTGGATGCGGCAGCCGAACAGGCCGGCGGTCGCCGAGCCGTGGGTGCCGTCGACCTGGAACTCGACCAGCTCGCCGCGGTCGACGCGCACGGCCCAGGAGGAGTTGATCTGGGCGATGATGCCGCCCTCGAGCTCGAAGATGCCGTACGCCGCGTCGTCGGCGGTGGCGGCGTAGGAGTTGCCCTGTTCGTCCCAGCGCTCGGGGATGTGGGTGACGGCCTTGGCCATCACGGCCTCGACGGGGCCGAACAGGTTCTCCAGCACGTAGTTCCAGTGGCAGAACATGTCCAGCACCATGCCGCCGCCGTCCTCGGCGCGGTAGTTCCAGCTCGGGCGCTGGGCGGGGATCACGTCCCCTTCGAACACCCAGTAGCCGAACTCGCCGCGGACCGAGAGGATGCGGCCGAAGAAGCCGAGGTCGACCAGCCGCTTGAGCTTGACCAGGCCCGGGAGATAGAGCTTGTCGTGAACGACCCCGGTGATGGTGCCGGCCTGCTGCGCGGCGGTCACCAGCTTCTGCCCGTCCAGCACGGACTCGGCGATCGGCTTCTCGGTGAAGATGTGCTTGCCGGCCTCGATCGCGGCCAGGATGGCTCCGGTGCGCTCGGAGGTGACCTGGGCGTCGAAGTAGATCGTCGCCTCGGGGTCGGCCAGGGCGGCGTCGAGATCGGTGGTCCACTCGGCGACATCGTGCAGCTCGGCCAGCTTGGCCAGCTTGTCGGCGTTGCGGCCGACCAGCACCGGCACGACCTGGATCCGGTCGTCGCCGACCACCACGCCGCCGTCGTCGCGGATGGGCAGGATGGAGCGAACCAGGTGCTGCCGGTACCCCATCCGACCGGTCACCCCGTTCATGATCACCTTGATTGTCCGAACCGCCATCTCGACCTCACTGTCCCTTCGTCCGACCGACACTCGATGCCTCGCGCAAACGCTTACGTTAACCGTTTGCGACAGCGTACGCTACGGTGACCCCAGTCGACAAGAGGTCCCTCCAGACCGGTGAGGAGATAGCGGTCCATGTCTGCTCCACGCGCGGCCGTACGGCTGTCCGAGGTCGCCGACGCGGCGGGCGTCTCGATCGCCACCGCATCCCGGTCGCTGCGCGGACTGGGTGGGGTGAGTGACACCGTCGCGGAGAAGGTGCGCGGTATCGCCGAGGAGCTGGGCTACGTCACCAACTCGTACGCCCGCACGCTCGCCGGCGGCACGACCACGATCGTCGGCCTCATCCTGAACCAGATCGACGACCCGTACTTCACCGAGATCGCGGCCGGTGTGGTCCGGGCGGCCGAAGAGGCCGACCTGACCGTCCAGATCGGGCACTCGACCCGCGATCCGCAGCGCGAGCTGAAGCAGATCCGGAGCCTGGTCGCCCAACGAGCGCGGGCGATCATCATCGCCGGTTCGGGCTACACCGACGCCCAGCGTGAGCTGCAGGCCAAGGACCTGCTGGCCCGCTACGAGGCCGGCGGCGGTCGGGCGGCGGTGATCGGTCGACACTTCCTCGGCGTCGACGCCGTCCAGCCCGACAACAAGGGCGCGGCCGGTCTGGTCGCCCGGCACCTGGTCGAGATCGGGCACCGCGAGTTGGTGGTCATCTCCGGACTGCCCAGCCTGACCACGGTGGAGGACCGGCAAGGGGAAGTGGTCAAGGTGCTGGCGGCGGCCGGCGCCCGCGCCACCGTCGTGGAGACCGACTTCACCGGACACGACGCCGGACAAGCGGCGATCGCTGCGCTCGAAGCCCATCCCGAAGCCACGGCCGTGATGGCCCTCAGCGACGCCATGGCGATCTCGGTGCTGACCGGTCTGCGGCGGGCCGGCCTCGACGTGCCGGGTCGGATCTCGGTGACCGGGATCGACGACGTGTCGGTCGCCGAGCTCATCTCTCCGTCGTTGACCACCGCGGCGTTCCCGTTGAGCGAGCTCGGCCGCGAGGCCCTGCTGCTCACCACCCGACCCCAGGCCACCCGGCCTCGGCGAAAGATGATCCCGGCGGAGCTGGTCGTGCGGGAGTCGACCGCTGCGCCGCGGTCCTGATGGGACGTCGATGACCGAGACCTTGATCATCAGCGGAGCGGGCGACTACGCCGACCCCTGGCACCCCTTCGCCGAGACGTCCGCCCGGTTGGCCGAGGTGATCGACTCGCTCGGTCACCGGGTCGAGGTGTCGGAGACGGTCGAGGAGTCCCTCTGCGCTCTGGACGCCGCCCGTCGGCTGGTGGTGATCAACATCGGCAACCCCACGACGCCCCGCCCGATCTCGACCATGATCGAGATCCAGGAGGCGCTGCTCGCCCACCTGGACGGCGGCGGTGGGCTGCTCGGGATGCACGTCAGTGCCACGTCCTTCACCACGATGCCCCGCTGGCCGGAGATCCTCGGCGGGCACTGGGTGCGCGGGACGACCATGCACCCGCCGCTCGATCTCACGCGGATCCGGCTGCACGCCGGGGTCCATCCGGTTGCCGGCGACGACACCGAGCTCGAGGTGCTCGATGAGCGCTACAGCTACCTGGATGTGCGGGACGACGTCGTGGTGCTCGGTGATCATGAGCACGACGGCCTGATCCACCCGATGATCTGGGCCCGGGAGCACGGCGCAGGACGCGTGGTCTACGACGGCCTCGGGCACGACCCGCGGTCGTACGACAGCCCCGCGCACCGGGACTTCCTGGGCCGCGCCGCGAGCTGGCTGACCGCCGAGCACGCCTGACCCGATGAGTTCCCGGCCGGCCGCTGGTCGACAGGACATGGTGATCGTGAGCGGGCATCTGATCGTGGCGGCCGACGACAGAGACGCCTACCTCGAGACCTGCGGGGCCGTCGTCGAGGCGGGCCGGCGCGCGGCCGGGTGCCTGGACTTCGCCTTGTCAGCGGATCTGGTCGACCCGGGACGGATCAACATCCTCGAACGCTGGGAGAGCCAGACCGACGTCGAGGCCTTCCGGGGTGCCGGCGTGGACGAGGAGCAGGGGGCCACGATCCTCGGCGCATCGGTGGCGGAGTACGACGTCGCCGGGATCCGTCCGCTGAGCTGACCCGGTCGGCTGACCGTCCGTGACTCGGCGGTGGCATCCGCCCACAAGCGGAGCGGGGTCGGCTGACCGTCCATGACTCGGCGGTGGCATGTGGACTCCTCGGCACCAAGGAGCGGTCGGTGTGAGTCGGGGGTGATTCTGGCGGTTTCAGCGGGGTGGGGCGACCGAGTCACGGACCACCAGCGGACAGTCCAGCAGCGTCCGGGGCGTTCGGGTCGGGGTGGCCGCCAGCACTGGTGCCGCGTCGCCGAGCACCCCCGCCAGGACCGTCCGCATGGCGCGCTCCCCCATCTCCCGGTGCGGCAGCCGTACGGTCGTCAGGGCCGGCACCAGGCACGGGGCCACGTTCTCGTCGTCGTCGTAGCCGACCACGGACACGTCGGCCGGCACGGACAAACCCAGCTGGGCGGCCGCGAGCACCACGCCGATCGCGACCCGATCGTTCGCGCAGACGATCGCCGTGGGCCGCGGTTGGGTCGCCGTCAGGACGTGCATGGCGCCCGCGTACCCCTTGTCGATCTCCCAACCGGTGGTGATCGGAGCGGTCGCCGGCAGCCCGGCCGAGGCAACAGCCTCGGCGAACCCCCGCTCCCGCAACCCGGACGCGATCACGTCGCTCGTCCCAGTGAGCATCACGATGTCGCGGTGTCCCTGCTCGATCAGGTGCTGGGTGATCGCCCGCCCGCCGGCCACCTCGTCCGGGATGAAGGCCGGGAGGCTGTCGTCGGGGTCGTAGCAGTTGGCCAGCGCCGCCGGAGCACCACGCAGGGCGGGCGGCGCGTCGTAGGGACGCAGACCCATGGCCGCGAACAGGAAGCCGTCGACCTGCCGGTTCCGCAGCGTCTCGTACGCGTGCCCCTCCCGCTCGAGATCCTTCTGGGTGTCGATCACCAGCAGCAGATAGCCCTCGGCCACCGCGGCGTCGGAGGCGCCCTGCAGCAGCTGACCCCCGAACGCCGTGGTCGCGATCGCGTCGGTCACCACCCCGATCGTCGAGCTGCGCCGATTGCGCAGGCTCAGGGCCACCGCGTTCGGCGTGTAGCTCAGCTGGCGCGCCGCCTCGATGATCAAGGTCTGCTTGTCCGGTGCGATGTTCCCGTCACCGTGCCCGTTCAGCACCAAGGAGACCGCGCTGCGCGACACCCCGGCGAGATCGGCGACGTCCTGCGAGGTGGCTTTGCGCGGCATGGCGGGATTCTAGCTAACGCGTGTCAGGCGCCGCACTATCCCACTCCGCGGGTGATATTTCACCCGCGGAGTGCCCTGATCGGGAGATCGGCTCAGATCAGCGAGTTGATCACGATCGACTGCTCGCGGCTGGGGCCGACGCCGATGCCGGAGATCCGTGCACCACACAGCTCCTCGAGCCGCTCCACGTACCGGCGGGTGTTCTTCGGCAGGTCATCGAACGAGCGGCAACCGGTGATGTCCTCGGTCCAGCCGTCCAGGTACTCGTACACCGGCGTGGCGTGGTGGAAGTCGGACTGGTTGACCGGCAGCGTCTCGTGCCGCTCGCCGTTCACGTCGTACGCGACGCAGACCGGGATCTGCTCCCAGCCGGTCAGCACGTCCAGCTTGGTCAGGAAGATGTCGGTGAACGCGTTGCCCTGCGAGGCCGCCTCGACCACCAGCGCGTCGAACCAGCCGCAGCGGCGCTTGCGGCCCGTGGTGGTGCCGAACTCGGCGCCGATCTCGCGCAGCTTCTCGCCGTCCTCGTCGAACAGCTCGGTCGGCATCGGGCCCTCGCCGACCCGGGTGGTGTAGGCCTTGGCGATGCCGATCACCCGGTCGATCCGGGTCGGACCGACGCCGGCCCCGACGCAGGCGCCACCGGCGATCGGGTTGGAGGACGTCACGTACGGGTACGTGCCGTGGTCCACGTCGAGGTGATGGGCCTGGGCCCCCTCGAAGAGCACGACCTTGTCGGCGTCCAGCGCGGTGTTCAGCACCCGGCTCACGTCGGCGACGTGCGGGGCGAGCCGCTCGGCGTGGGAGAGCAGGTGCTCGGTGACCTGGACCGGATCGAGGGCCGCCCGGTTGTAGACCTTCACCAGCAGGTGGTTCTTCTGGTCGAGGGACGCCTCGACCTTCTGCCGCAGGATCGAGGCATCGAACAGGTCCTGGATGCGCAGGCCGATCCGGTTCACTTTGTCGGAGTAGGCCGGGCCGACGCCGCGACCGGTGGTGCCGATCCGGGCCTTGCCCAGGAACCGCTCGGTGACCTTGTCGATGGTCTGGTGGTACGACGCGATGATGTGCGCGTTGGCCGACACCAGCAGCCCGGACACGTCCACCCCGCGGGCCGCGAGGCCGTCGATCTCGCTGAACAGCACGTCGAGATCCACCACCACCCCGTTGCCGATCACCGGGGTGCAGTTGGCGTTCAGCACACCGGACGGCAGCAGGTGGAGCGCATAACGCTCGCCACCCACGACCACCGTGTGGCCCGCGTTGTTGCCGCCGGAGTAGCGGACGCAGTAGTCGACCCGGTCACCCAGCTCGTCGGTCGCCTTGCCCTTGCCTTCGTCGCCCCACTGGGCTCCTACCACCACAATGCCCGGCATGTGATCGCCGCCTCTGTACTCAGCAGTGAAGTCCCCGGGCAGCCGTTGCCGCAGGGACTCTTACTGCCTCACTCTAGCGGGAAGGCGCTGGTCAGCGCCCGGTAGCCGGTTTCGGTGGAATCGCGGAGGAACTGGGCGCACCGCTCGTACTCCACCTCGTCACCGATCCGCTGCGCCGCCCGGGCCAGCGACCACAGGGCACGCAGGAAGCCCTGGTTGGCCTCGTGCTCGTACGGGATCGGCCCGGCGCCCTTCCACCCCGACCGGCGGAGTGCGTCCAGACCGCGGTGGTAACCCGTCCGGGCGTACGCGTAGGCCGTGACGTCTCCCTCGGAGCTGCCGACCGCCAGGGCCTCCTCGGCCAGCTGGGCCCAGGCCCGGCTGCCGGCCGGCTCGGCCACGACCGCGGCGACCAGCTCGGCGTGACTCGCGTCGTCGCCGATGGCGGGGCCGATCTCCGGCAGCAGACTGGGAGCAGGCCCGGCGCCGGCGGCGGCCAGGAGATTGCGGTGGGTGACAGGTTCGCTCACCCCGTCACCCTAGTGCCCCTCCCGCGCCTCACTCCGACGCGAACAGGCCGAGATCCAGCTTCGGCGGCTGCGGTCCGTACGCGTTGCTGCGCGCACCGCGCGCTCGCACCCCCGGCAGTGCCGTGACGATCTTGAGCAGTCGCCCCGGGATCAGCGGCCGACCTGCTTCCCGGGCCCGGAGGGCTTGGCTCTCGACCTTCGCCTGATCGGCCTGGACCCTGGTGATCGCCTCCTCGCGATCGGCCTGGATGGCGGCCAGGGTCTCCTCGGGCACCGGATCGGGTCGACGGAGCGTGGGGATCAGGTGGTTGGCCGCGGCCACCGCGTCCTGGATGGCCATCAGGATGCCGTTGCCGCCGACCGGCGAGATGACGTGCGCCGCGTCGCCGATGAACAGCAGACCCGGTCGGTGCCAGGTGCGCAGCCGCTTGAGCTCCACGGACAGCAGGGTCGTCTGCTCGAACCCGGTGAGCAGCTCGATCCGGTCCTCGAGCCAACCGACGTGGTGTCGCAGGAAGGCCCGGATGGGTTCGACCCCGGCCTCCCGAGCCGCGGCGAAGCCGCCCTTCGGCAGCGTGTACCCGATCTGCCAGTCCGAGACGCCACCCAACAGGGCGACGTAGTTGCGCCGACCGAAGTAGAGATCGACATCGGCCTCGGGCGGGTCGCTCGCCCGGCGCGGCAGCCGGAACCAGAGCAGGTCGCTGCTGGCCCCCAGATCGATGACGGGACCGCCCGCCACCGTCCGCAGCCGGGAGAAGCGACCGTCCGCGGCGACCACCACCCGGGCGGTGAGCGCGGCCGGGCCGTCGGGGCCGCGCCACCGTACGCCGACGGCGCGGTCACCGTCCATGATCAGCTCTCTCACCCGGGCACCGTCTGCAGGGTGAAGGTCGGCAGCTCGACCGAGGCCTGGGCCAGGACGTCGAGGAAGCGAGCCTGCGGCATCAGCACCAGGTAAGGGAAGTCCGACCGCAGCTGTCCGTAGTCGGCCAGGGTGATGGCGCCCACCGGGGTGTGGGCCCGGAAGCGGGTGGCCTTGAAGTGCGGCAGCTTCAGCAGAGACGTCGCCAGTCCCAGCTGGTCGAGCAGCTCGAGGGTGTAGGTGTGCGGCCCGGCGTCGGGCACCACCTGGTACGGGAGACGTCCTTATCGCCAACGCATCCGGATCGACTCGGTGGCTGGAAGAAGGCAACGACCAACCAGCCGACCGGGTCGATCCCGGCGGAGATCAAGGAGGATCGACATGGTGCTACGCCACATCGCCAAGATGGGGGCCGCCCTGCTCGTCGCGGGGGCTCTTGCCATCGGAGCCGCTCCGCCGGCTTCGGCCCACACGTCGTCGTCGGGGAACCGCAGCCTCGCCAGCGTCCTGGCCAAGGACGGCAGCGGGTTCGACCGCAACTGGAACGACTACGACATCGTCGACAACGCGGTGCAGGCCGTGCTCAAGGCCAAGCCGAACAGTGCCGTGAAGGTGCTGGCCGACGGCAAGACCCCGGTGACGGCCTTCCTGCCCACCGATCGCGCCTTCCGGCTGCTGGTCCAGGACCTCACCGGGACCTCGTACCGCAGCGAGAAGAAGGTCTTCACCGTCGTCGCCTCGCTGGGGATCGACACGGTCGAGGCCGTGCTGCTCTATCACGTGGTCCCGGGAGCGACCATCACCTACAAGCAGGCCCTGCGTGCCAACGGTGCGGCGCTGACCATGGCGTCGGGCGGCACGGTGACCGTCAAGGTGCGCTCGCACCTGTTCATCAAGCTGGTGGACGCCGACACCGACGACGCCGATCCGTACGTGGTCCAGGCCAACATCAACAAGGGGAACAAGCAGATCGCCCACGGCATCGACCGGGTGCTGCGCCCGATCAACCTGTAGGAACCCCGATCAGTCTCCAGAAACTCTGCTCAACCTCTAGATACCCTGCTCAACCTCTAGAAACCCTGCTGCACAAGGGAACTACACCCAGGGAGCGGCCACGGCACGGAATCCCGTGCCGCTGGTCGCGACCTGGTGGACAGCCTCGGTGACCCCGGCGATCACCGGGTGCACGTCGGCCGGGTCGGCCCCGTCCACCGGCTCCCAGGTCACCAGCGAAGGGTCGATCGGGACCGGATCCGGCGCCAGGCGCACAGCTTCCATCACGGCCATGAAGGCCCCGTTGTCGGCCAGCGGGTTGAGCAGCTCGGCGTCTCCCGCCCGCGCCGCCAGCAGGTTGCCCAGCAAGTCCACCCGCTCGTACGTGGTGACCACGGGCTCCCGGCCGTCGAGCTCCAGACTCACCTCGTCGCGGGTGTAGAAGAGACGCACCAGACCGGCGCTGCCGTACACGGTCACCCACGGATCGGTGTTCACCGGCGCGCACAGGGTCAGGGCTCCGGCGATCGTCGGTCCGGTGGTCGATCGCAGCACCAGGCTGGACGTGTCGTCGGCCTCGATGTCGTTGGCTCGGTAGAGCTCGAGGTCGATGTCGACGACGTCGTCGACCCGGCGTGCGTTCGCCAGCCGCAGTGCAGTCGCCGTCGCGTGGGCCAGCGGGTTGGTGGTGACACCGTCGACGACCGGGCGACCGCCCAGCATCCGCTTGCCGGCCCAGGGGGCTCGTCGGAAGTACGAGGTCGCCCGCACCCAGGTGCCCGCGACGCCGATGTGCGAGACCTCACCGATCTCGCCGCGGGCGACGAGTCCGGCGACAGCGGCCAGCGCTGCCGAGCCGAGACTCTGGAAACCCACCTGGCAGATTCGACCGGTCTCGGCCTCGACCGCCAGCAGATCGGTGAACTCGGCCATGGTCGTGGTCGGCGGTTTCTCCAGCAGCACGTCGATCCCGGCGCGCAGCAGGGTGGTGGTCATCGGTGCGTGGGTCGGCAGCGGAGTACAGAGGACTGCCACGTCCACAGGGATGCCGGCGGCCAGGAACGTGTCCAGGTCGGCGTACCAGGCGATCCCGGCGAGCTCCGCGGGCGAACCCGCGGCCGGTGGCCGCGGATCGATCACCGCGACCAGCCGTCCCCGGGTCAAGGCGTTGCGGACGTGCGACGCCCCGTGCCCGTGGATGCCGATGACCGCGATCGCGGCTCCGTCGGCCGACTCGACGGTGCTCATCGGCTGCTGCCCGCGAACCAGTCGACCGGCTTGTCGCGGTCCCGTGGCGCGCTCGGGATCACCAGGGTCGGCGGGGCGTCCGGCGTCACCCAGTGCACGGCGTTGCGCAGGATCTGCTGGATGGTCGGGTCGTGGTAGATGGGGTACTCCTCGTGTCCGGGACCGAAGTAGAAGACCTTGCCGCGCCCCCGTCGGAAGGTCAGACCCGACCGGAACACCTCGCCACCGTCGAAGCCGGAGATGAAGACGGTTTCGTCGACCTGGCCGACGTCGAACGGCTCGCAGTACATCTCCGAGTCCGGCACGATCACCGGGTTGGGGATGCCGTGGGCGATCGGGTGCCCGGCGGTCGCCGTCCAGACCAGCTCGCGGCCTCCGTGCCGGAAGCCGAAGCTGCGGCCGGTGGTGCCGACGACGGCTCGGAACGGCTTGGCGTTGAGGGCGGAGTGCAGGGCGACGAAGCCCATCCCCTCGCTCACCCGGCGGCGGACGGTCTCGACGTGGCGGTCGTCGACCTCGCCCTGCACCTTGTGGCCCCACCACAGCAACACATCGGTCTCCTCCAGCAGGTCACCGCCGAGTCCCTGCTCGGGCTGATCCTGGGTGGCGGTCCGCACGGTGAACGTCGGGTCGGTGGCGAGGGCCGCGGCGATGGTGCCGTGGATCCCGTCGGGGTAGATCGCGGCGATCGCCGGCTCATGGCGTTCATGGTGGTTCTCCGACCACACGGTCACCCGCACACTCATCCGCGAGCCTCTCCTGACTGCGCGGGTGATACATCCACCGCGGAGTGGGCTCTTCTCGACTTCGCGGGGGACGCATCACCCGCGGAGTCCAGATAGCGGCGCAGGACGTCGGGGCGTCGCCGGCCCTCGTACGACACCGTCGGCCACGCCGGGTCGACGGTGAGCACCTGGAGTCCGTGCTCGGTCAGCAGCACGGTGTCCTCCACCTTCGCCCCGTCGCCGGTCGGGTTCCAGGCGAAGGCCTGCCCGGTCCGGATCGGATCGTCGGTGACGTCGGTCGCCCTCGGGTCGCGGCCGGCATAGCCGGCGACCCCACCCTGGTGGTGACGGCGCCACTCGTCGGGGTCGAAGCCGTGCGTCCCGTACGCCCGGCAGCCGGCCCGGAAGACCGTGGCCAGCGTCGCGCCGGGCACCAACGCGTCGAAGTAGGCCGCCTCGACCCCGAGGATCCGTCGTTGCGCGTCCTCCTCCGTCGCGGTCGGCGGCGCGAAGGCGACGGAGCGGCTGACGTTGACGATCAGCCCGTGACGTCGGGCGCAGACGACCACCAGGGCGCGCCGGCCGAGTGAGGCCGACGTGGGCAGCGGATGGCGGACACCGGTACGCGACCCGCCGCCGACCAGCACGACCAGCGGCTCGGCGCCCAACCGGACGATCTCAGCAGCAACCTCAGCGGCCACGTCCAGCTCGCGGTGCTGGGGCAAGGCGCGCCCGAGCACCCGCGTCAAGGCAGCCGCCGTCTCGGCCCCCAGGGCGGCGAAGCGAGCGGTCTCGGCGGGCAGCAGCGGGACGCGGAGGCGGCGCAGCTCGGCGGCCACGTCGTCCTCGGTCAGGGTGCCCGGGGCGGCGGGGAGGGGCAGCGGCTGGTCCCAGGGCACCACCCGGACGTCCACACCGGCGGGCAGCTCCTCGCCGATCAACCGGTCCACCTCGTTGTCGGTGGCCAGCACGGTGTCACCGGTCCGGTCGACCACGGCCGCGACGATGGGCGGAGCGCCCAGACTGACGTGCGTGCGGGCACCATCGAGGTACCAACCCAGAGCAGTGGCCGAGGTGAGGACGATCCGATCCGCTCCGTGGCGGTCGAGCAGCTCGAGCAGGCGGGCCCGCTTCACGCCGCGCTCGGGGCGAGGGTCGTGCCCGGTCGGGCTGGGCCGGGACGGGGGCGCGGCATGACCCGCCGGCTCGGTCGCTGTCGTCATCGGTACTCCTTCGTCGCCGTCTCAGCGGGCGGCCAGGGCGACCCGTCGACCAGGAGCAGAAGCTCCGAAGGTCGGGGATCGAACACGTAAACGCTTGCGCTCTCAGCGTAAACGGTTTCTGCAGCCGTGTCCACGCGTGCTCACGAGGATCCCGGTGCACGACCCGTGCTGCCCCGGACCACCAGCCGCGGTCGCATCAGCATCTGCTCGGCCGCTGGTTGGTCGCCGGACGCCTCGACCTCCGGCCCACCCACCACCGGAGGTGCCGCGAGGCCGTCGACGGCGTCGGTCGGGGTGAGCAGCGCCGACAGCCGCTCCCACGCCAGTCGACCCATCTGCTCCTGGGGAACCCACGCCGTGGTCAGCGGCGGCCACGTGTAGGCCGCGAACGGGATGTCGTCGAAACCGACCACCGACAGCTCCCCCGGGACGTCGGTGCCCAGCTCGTGCAGAGCCCCCAGCAGGCCCAGGGCGGCCACGTCGTTGAAGGCCACCACCGCCGTCACGCCCGCGTCGAGCACCTGCCCGGCCGCGGCGTGTCCGTCGTGGAACATCGCCCCGCAGGCGATCTTGACCACCTCGACGTCGACCGCGGCGTCGAGTGCCCGTTCCCGGGCGGCGTTGGATCGACTGGCGGCGGGGCCTTGCAGATAAGCGATCCGACGATGGCCGAGTCCCGCGAGGTGGCGGACCAGGTCGCGGATCCCGGACGCCCAGTCGACGTCGAGCTGAGGCAGTCCGGCGCCCTCGATCCTGCGGTTGAGCAGCACCGCGGGCTGCAGGTCGGGCAGCAGCCGGGCCAGCTCCTCGTCCGGCATCCGGGGGGCCACCAGCACCACGGCGTCGCATCGACGCCGCGTCTCCAGAGCGAGCAGGGGCTCGTCCTCGGCGTGTTCGGCGCTGTCGGCCACCAGTACTCGGTAGCCCTGTGCTGCGGCTGCCCGGGACAGTCCACGGAGCCCGCCGTGGAAGGAGGGGTTGGTCAGGTCGGGCACGACGTACCCGATGGTCTGGGTTCGTCCGAGAGCCAAGCTGCGAGCCACCTGGTTGGGCCGGTAGTCCAGCTCGACGGCGGTCGCTCGGACCCGGGCCGCGATCCTCGGATCGACCGTGGAGAGTCCGTTCATCACCCGGGAGACGGTGGCCCGCGACACTCCGGCCTGCGTCGCGACGTCGCCGATGGTCGACCGATCGCGGCTCGGCCGTCGACCCATGGACACTCCCCTCGGCGCAGCTGTGAGAAACCATTTCTCATCGGCTGCGTGCGACCCTAGTCGGCCACCCAAGCGAAGTCGAGGGGTGTGGCAGAAATCGCGCAAAGGCTTGCGTAGGACCATCGACGCGTCTTAGGGTAGAGGGCGAGAAACCGATTACTGACAGAGGAGCACAGATGGTCGACCAACGTCGGCGGTACGCGATCGTAGGGACTGGGTCTCGGGCGAGGATGTACGTGGGGGCGTTGACCGGCACCCACGCCGACGTGGGCGAGCTGGTGGCCCTCTGCGATCCCAACCCGATCCGGATGGACTACTACCGCGACGGCTACGGTCTGGCCGAGGTGCCCACCTACGCCCCCGAGGACCTGACCCGGCTGTTCGACGAGACCCGACCGGACGCCTTGATCGTCACCTCCCCCGACGCCACCCACGACATCTACGTCACCGCCGCCCTGGAGCGCGGGCTGGATGTGATCACCGAGAAGCCGATGACGATCGACGACAGTCGACTGCGCCGGATCGTGGACGCCGTGCACGCCTCGCCGGGCGATCTCACGGTGACGTTCAACTACCGCTACTCCCCGCGCAACTCCGTGGTCCGCCAGCTGATCGCCGACGGCGCCATCGGTGACGTCACCTCGGTGCACTTCGAGTGGCTGCTCGACACCGCCCACGGCGCCGACTACTTCCGCCGCTGGCACCGTCGTAAGGACGTCTCCGGTGGTCTGCTCGTGCACAAGAGCACCCACCACTTCGACCTGGTCAACTGGTGGTTGGCCGACGTGCCGACCCGGGTGTACGCCAGCGGCGGCCTGAAGTTCTACGGCAAGGCCAACGCCGACGCCCGGGGACTGGGCGAGCGCACCCCGCTCAGCCGCGACAACGACCCGGCCGATCCGTTCCGACTGGACCTGGCCGCCGACCCGCTGCTCAAGGGCCTCTACCTCGACGCCGAGTCCGCCGACGGCTACCAGCGCGATCTCGACGTGTTCAACGACAGCATCTCCATCGAGGACAGCCTCAACCTGATCGTGGACTACGCCCGCGGCGCCACCATGTCGTACTCGTTGAGCGCCTTCGGACCGTGGGAGGGCTACCGGGTCGCCTTCAACGGCACCGAGGGTCGCATCGAGCTCGACGTGGTCGAGCGCGGTCACCTCCGCTCCGCGGGGGAGAAGAAGGGCTCGGTCGTCGACCCCTCCGCCGTGCACGACGCCGCCGGCGCGGACGAGGTCCGGCCGCTCGGTGAGCGGGTGCTGCTGCAGCGGCACTGGGAAACGGCCCAGGAGATCGAGATCCCGGTCGGCGAGGGTGGCCACGGCGGGGGCGACGCCATGCTGCTGGACGACCTGTTCCGCGGTGCGGCCGACGACCCACTGGGCCGCGCAGCCGGCTACCTGGACGGCATCCGCAGCGTGATCGTGGGTGTGGCCGGCAACAAGAGCCTGGCCGAGCGCCGCGCGGTCGAGACCGCCGAGTTCGGCCTGCCCCTGAACGAGGCGGCTGCGGCCGGGGTGGTCGGCACCGACGCGACCGAGCCGGTGCTGTCCGGCGGCTCCCGGTCGTGACGACCCTCGTCACCGGAGGTACGCGCTCATGAAGGTGATCGTCACCGGAGGTGCCGGGCGCCTCGGCGCCAGCGTCGTCACCGGATTGGTCGGCAACGGCCACGAGGTGATCTCGCTGGACCGGGTCGAGCTGCCCGGTCTGCCCGCCACCGAGCAGATCGCGGTGGATCTCACCGACGCGGCGGCCGCCGACGCCGTCTTCGCCCGGGTCCGGCCCGAGGCCGTGGTGCACCTGGCCGCCATCGCCACGCCGTTCAGCGCGCCCGAGGCCGTCATCTGGGACACCAACACCTCGATCGCCTTCCACGTCCTGCAGTCCGCGGTGACCCACGGAGCGACCCGGGTGCTGGCGTCCTCCAGTCCCACCCCGCTCGGCTACGGCGCCCCGACGGGCTGGCGCCCGGCGTACCTGCCGATCGACGAGCAGCACCCGCTGCGGCCGTGGAACGCGTACGCCGCCTCCAAGGCCGCCATCGAGCACCTGGTGGCGATGTTCGCCGCCCAGCAGGGATCGGCCGTGGCCGTGGGCAGCTTCCGGCCGTGCTTCGTGCTCTCCCCGGACGAGTGGGCGGGGGCTCCGACCCAGCAGGGTCACACCGTCGCCGAGCGACTGGCCGACCCGGCGCTGGCCGCGGTGTCCCTGTTCAACTACATCGACGCCCGCGACGCCGCCGACTTCGTCGACACCTGGCTGGCCGGTGCGCCGGAGCTGGAGAACGGGCAGACGTTCTTCGTGGGCGCCGCCGACGCCCTGGCCACCAAGCCGTTGGCCGAGCTCATCCCGCAGTTCTTCCCCGGTACCGAGGAGCTGGCCGCCGGACTGACCGGCCATGCGCCAGCGTTCTCGATCGCCAAGGCCGCCTCGCTGCTGGGCTGGCGGCCGTCCCGCAGCTGGCGCACCGAGCTCAGCACCGACCAGGCAGTGCTCATCGAGGAGACCGACGCATCATGACCGACCAGACGTACGCGCCCATCCGGCAGCTCGACGGGGTGCTGTTCTTCCCCGTCACCCCGTTCGACACCGCGGGCGCGGTGGACACCGGTCTGCTGAGCGAGCACATCGCGTCCCGGCTCGACCACCGACCGGGTGCGGTGTTCGCAGCCTGCGGCACCGGCGAGTTCCACGCGCTGGACCTGGGCGAGGTGGCCGCCGTCGTGCAGACGTCGGTGACCGCCACCGGCGGCCGGTCGCCGGTGTTCGGCGGCGCGGGTGGGCCACTCCCCCATGCCGTCGCCTGCGCCCGGGCCGCTGCCGACGCCGGAGCGGACGGGTTGCTGGTGCTGCCGCCGTACCTGGTCGGCGCTCCGCCCGAGGGACTGATCCGCTACTTCGAGACCGTCGCCGAGGCCAGCGAGCTGCCGATCATCGTCTACCACCGGGCCAATGCCGCCCTCACCCCGGCGGCGATGGGCCGGCTCGCCCGACACCCCAAGATCATCGGGTTCAAGGACGGCGTCGGCAACGTCGACACCGCGCAGCAGATCGTGCTCGAGGTGGGCGACACCGGTCGCGACGACTTCCTGTTCTTCAACGGCCTGCTGACCGCCGAGCTGACCCAGGCCGCCTACCGCGGGATCGGGATCCCGCTCTACTCCTCCGCCGTGTTCGCCATGGCGCCGGACATCGCGAACGCCTTCTACGCCGCCTACATCGCCCGCGACGACGTCGCCCGGGAGCGACTGCTGCGCGAGTTCTATCGACCGCTGGTCGCCCTGCGGGACACGGTGCCCGGCTACGCCGTCGCGCTGGTCAAGGCCGGCGTGCGACAGGGCGGTCTGCCGGTCGGGTGGCGTCCGCGCCCCGCTGCTCGATCCGACGCCCGAGCACGAGGCCCGGCTGGCCGACCTGCTGGCCCACGCCCGCGAGCTGACCGCCCCGGCGACCCCCGGCCCCGTCTGATGCCCGTCAGCACGGTGCCACCGATCGACGCCGTACGGACCCGGCTGCTCACCCGTCAGCTGCTGCGACCGTGGGGCGCCGACGTGCCCGAGATGCACCTCGTGGTCGTCGAAGTGGACGCCGGCGGTGCCACCGGAGTCGGCTTCAGCTGGACCCCGACCATCGGTCCGTACGCCGTCCAGGCGCTGCTCGACCACGACATCGCCGCGTTCGCCGTGGGCCGACCGGCTCATCCCGAGCTGCTCTGGGACGACGCCTGGCTGCACCTGCACGAAGCCGGTGGCGGTGGTCTGACCACCATCGCGCTGGCCGGGTTGGACCTTGCCCTGTGGGACCTGCGTGCCCGGTCGACCGGGACCTCGGTGGGTGCACTGATCGGACGCCGCACCGACCGGCTACCCGCGTACGGCAGCGGGGTGAACCTGCACTACTCGCTGGACGAGCTGGTCGCCCAGGCCGAGCGCTGGGTCGCCGCGGGCTACCGCGGCGCCAAGATGAAGGTCGGCAGCCCCGACCTCGACCGCGACGTGGAGCGGGTGTCCGCCGTCCGCGAGGTGCTCGGTCCGCACCGGTGGCTGGCCGTGGACGCCAACCAGCGCTGGGACCTGCCGACCGCCGAACGCGCCATCCGCGCCCTGTCCCGCTTCGACCTGCAGTGGATCGAGGAGCCCCTACGGGCCGACGACCTGCTCGGGTACGCGACCCTGCGGCAACGGATCGAGGTGCCACTGGCCTGCGGTGAGAACCTCCACACGCTCTACCGGTTCGCTGAGTTCGTGGCCGCCGACGCCGTCGACATCCTGCAGCCGAACATCATCCGGGTGGGCGGCATCACGCCGTTCCTGCGGATCGCCCAGCTGGCCCGATCCAGCAACCGCGTGCTGGCTCCGCACCTGCTGCCCGATCTGTCCGCCCAGCTCGCCGCCACGCTGCCGGGTACCGTCTGGGTGGAAGAGGTCGAGGACGCCGGTCTGGAAGCTCTCGGGTTCGTGACCGCTCCGACCCCGGTCCGCCGTGAGCGTGGCGACCTGGTGGTCGACGAGCGACCCGGACTTGGCTTCGCCTTCCTCCCCTCGACCGAGTGACCGACCAGCCCGTACGCCCGCACCGGAACAGCCCCGGCGCACACGAGAGGACATCACGATGACCGACACGATCACCTCGACCCTGACCGCCCCGCAGGCCGCCGCCGCGGCTGCCGCTGCCGCCCCGGCGGTGGCCGCCGCCTCCCGGGAGGAGCGCGCCCGGTGGTTGGAGGCCGTGGCCGACGCGCTCGACGCCGCCAAGGCCGAGCTGGTCCCGGTCGCCGTGGCCGAGTCGCACCTGCCCGAGGCCCGGCTGAGCGGTGAGGTGGGCCGGACCACCGGTCAGCTCCGGCTGTTCGCCGCCGTGTTGCGCGACGGGGCGTACCTCGAGGTGATCATCGATCACGCCCTGCCCTCGGCCACCCCGCCGCAGCCCGAGCTCCGTCGACTGCTGGTGCCCACCGGCCCGGTCGCCGTCTACTCCGCGAGCAACTTCCCGTTCGCCTTCTCGGTGGCCGGCGGCGACACCGCCTCCGCCCTGGCCGCCGGCTGCCCCGTCGTGGTCAAGGCGCACTCGGGTCACCCCGAGCTCTCCCGCCGGACCGCCGCGGTGGTCACCGCCGCGCTGGCCGAGGCCGGTGCGCCGGACGGCGTCTTCGGTCTGATCGAGGGAACGGAGGCCGGCCGGGTCCTCATCCAGGACCCGGCCATCACCGCCGGCGCCTTCACCGGTTCGCTGACCGGCGGCCGGGCCCTGTACGACCTGGCCAGCGGGCGACCCGCACCGGTCCCCTTCTACGCCGAGCTCGGCAGCATCAACCCGGTCGTGGTGACGGCGGCTGCCGTGGCTGCCGACGGTGCCGCGCTGGCCAAGGGTCTGGTCGGTTCCTTCACCCTGGGCGCCGGGCAGTTCTGCACCAAGCCCGGAGTGGTGTTCGTGCCCGAGGGTGCCGGTTTCGAGGCGCAGGTCGCCGAGGCCATGGGCGGGGCAGCTGCCGCGCCCTTGCTGAACCAGCGCATCGTCAAGGGCTTCGGGCAGGATCTCGGCCAGCTGGCCGAGCACCAGGCCGTCGAGGTGATCGCCGGCACCCGGTCCGCCGCCGACGCGGAGTCGCCGGCGCCGGTCGTGCTCGCCACCTCGGCCGCCGAGGTGACCGCCGATCCCGAGGCCCTGCTGGCCGAGTGCTTCGGTCCGGTGACCCTGCTGGTGCGCTACTCCTCGGCCGCTGAGCTGGCGACCGCGTTGGCAGCGGTCGAGGGGAGCCTGACCGGCACCATCCACGCCGCCGAGGGCGAGGACGTCCGTGAGCTGACGGCGCTGCTGGCCCCTCGCGTCGGACGGCTGCTGTTCGGCGGCTGGCCGACCGGGGTGTCGGTCACCTGGTCCCAGCACCACGGCGGTCCTTGGCCGGCCACCACCTCGGTGCACACCTCCGTCGGGGCCACGGCCATCCGCCGGTTCCTGCGGCCGCTGACCTTCCAGGACGCTCCCGAGTCGGTGCTGCCGGCCGAGCTGCACGAGAGCAACCCGCTGGGCGTCCCGCGTCGGGTGGATGGCGTGCTCGAGGTCTGACCCTTCCCGTACGCCCGGCCCTGACCCCGAGAAGGAGCTAGGGACACGCTCGAGGTTCGCAGAGCGTGTCCCTAGCTCCTTCTCGGCGTTTGGGGCGACAGATCGACAGCTGACCGAAAATGTTCTCCTGACGTGTCAACCGCGGAGCCTCCTGGAGCGAGTGACTCTGTGATGGACAGCCAAGGAGCAGCGACAGTGAGCGACGCCTCGCCTTCGGTACCGGCGCGGCCCTCGCTCGCCGCCGTCAGACGTCCGGCCGAGGAGTCGACCGAGCCGTTGTCGTTCGAGGACTTCTACCGCAAGGAGCACCGGCACGTGCTGGGACTGGCGTTCGTGCTCACCGGCAACCGGTCGGCGGCCGAGGACGTCGCCCAGGATGCCTTCACCGCCGCCTTCCGCCAGTGGCGTTCGGTGGCAGTGTGCGATGCGCCGGGCGCCTGGATCCGACGCGTCACCTGCCATCGCGCCGCCTCGGTGCTGCGACGTCGCCTCGTCGAGGCAAAGGCCCTGGTGCGTCTGGCCAAGCGGACACCGAGCTCGGTAGGGCTGGAAGAAGGTGACGAGGCGTTCTGGCAGGCCGTCCGTCGTCTTCCCGCACGGCAAGCACAGGCGGTCGCTCTCTACTACTTCGAGGACTACAGCGTGCGCGACATCGCCGCGGTCCTGGACTGCAGCGAAGGCACCGTGAAGACCCACTTGAGCCGAGCGCGCGCATCGGTCGCGCGCCACCTGCAGCTGGAGCCATGATGAGCGACTTCGAGACCCGAGCCCGACATGCCGCGGACGCCGTCCGACGTCAGATCGCCGAGCTGCCCACTCACCATGACGAAGGCATCCGGCGCGCACAGCGCCCGCCGTCGCGAGGTCCGCTCCGCCTCGCGGTGGCCGCGTCGATCCTGGTCGGTGCTGTGGCGATCGGTGTACCCATGCTGCGGGCGGGCTTCGTCACGGGTGGCGACAGTGCCGCGTCCGGCGGCGGCGTCACCTCCGGCGGCGCGGGCGGTGCCTCGGGTGGCGGGGGTGCGGCCTTCGCAGTGACGGGGGCGTTGCGGCCGTTCTCCAGCTGCGACAACCTGCTCCAGTACTTCCAGGCGGAGGCTCCCGAGGACCTGATCAACCGGGTGGGCGGAGGCGTCCTCGCCACCAGCGAGGACAGGGCCGCCTCGTCGGCGGGGGCCGAGTCGACGGCCGGCGCCCCGGCGCACTCGGACACGAACATCCAGGAGGCCGGCGTCGACGAGCCGGACATCGTGAAGACGGACGGCCGACGGATCATCGCCGTCGCCCAGGGTCGCGTCCACCTGATCAGCTCGGTGCGAGGGGAGCTCACCCGACAGACGACCCTGCCGGGGTCGACGGCGCGGAACGTGTTCCTGTCCGGCAACCGTCTGCTGGTCTTCAGCGACGAGGCAGCTCAAGGTGGTGAGCCCGGGTCGCCGTGGTTCGGCGCGCAGGCCACCGTGACCATGTACGACATCTCGAGACTCAGCGATCCTGAGCTCATCGCCACCTTGACGATCGACGGCAGTGTGCTCGACGCCCGGCTCGTCGGGACGCAGGTCCGGGTGGTGACCGTGGCGTCACCGGACGTCGATGCACCGGCGCCGGACTTCACCCGCGACGGTCGCCTCACGAAGAAGTCCGAGAACGATCTGCGGACTGCGGTGGCGAACACGACGATCGACGACTGGATCCCCTCGTACGTGCTCGACGACGGAAAGGGCGCCCAGGTCGGCGGCGGCCACCTGGTCGAATGCGCCGACCTGGCCCGCCCGGAGAAGTTCTCCGGACTCGACACGGTCGCGGTCTCGTCATTCGACATGACCTCTGCTCTGCAGGAGCGTCAGGCGGTGGGGGTGGTCGCCGCAGGACAGCAGATCTACGCGACCGGCACCTCGACCTACGTCTCGACCACGGAGTGGACCCGTAACGGGACACCGGCCACCACGAGCGTGCACAAGTTCGTCACCTCGACGTCGGGCGCGCAGCTCGTACCGAGGATCCGGGGACGTGCCCGGGATGTTGCTCAACCAGTACGCGATGTCGGAGGACGACGGTGTGCTCCGGGTCGCGTCCACGGTCTCGGAGCGGCGGGGCTGGGTGAACACCCGCGAGGTGACCGAGGGCCTGGTCACCACCTTGGGAGAGCAGGACGGGACCCTGCACCAGCTGGGTCAGGTCGGCGGGCTGGGCCGCAAGGACAACGAGTCGATCCGCGCCGTCCGGTTCATCGGGGATCGTGGGTACGTCATCACGTTCCGTCAGACCGATCCGCTGTACGTGCTCGATCTTCGCGACCCCGCAACCCCCGTGGTCCTGGGCGAGTTGAAGATCCCCGGCTACTCGGGGTACCTGCACCCGATCGGGAAGAACCTGCTGCTCGGCGTCGGACAGAGCGGGGTGGAGTCGGATCCCGGCGCTCAGCCCGGCGTCCAGTTCTCCTTGTTCGACATCACCGACCCGACGTCTCCTCGCCGGATCGCCACGCACACCGAGGGTGCCGGGGCCGCGGGCGCCGAGTTCGACCCCAAAGCCTTCCTCTACTGGCAGCCGCGCGATCTGATCATCGCTCCCGCCGAGGTGTACGGCGACGACCAGGGCCGGGGAGCGTTCAGCGGTGTGGTGCTCCTGCGCGCGACCGAGGACGGGCTGAAGGAGCTCGGGAAGGTGCGGGTGGCCGCCGGAGACGGCATGGCCAGCCGGTCGTTCGTGATCGGTGACGACGTCTTCGTCCTCTCCGACCAGGCGCTCCGGTCCGCCAGCATCGACACGCTCCAACCGATCGACAAGCTGAACCTCTAGATCCAGTCCTTGCGCTTGAACGTCAGATAGAGCACCAGGGCCGCGGCCAGCATGATCACCAGGTAGATCCAGAACCCGTACGCCGTGCCCATGAACGGGAACCCGACGTTCATCCCCACGAAACCGGTGATCAGGGTGGGGACGGCGATGATGGCCGCCCACCCCGTCAGCTTCTTCATGATCACGTTCAGCTGGACGTCGGCCAGGGCCAGGCTGGTCTCCAGGACCGAGACCAGGGACTCGCGCAGGGAGTCGGCGGCGGTGGCCACCCGCTCGTGGTGCTCGGTGATCAGGTTCCACCGGCGGCCGACCAGCGGATCCTTGCGGCGCCCCTTCGGCACCGGCGCCTGCTGATGGCTGTCCCGCAGGTCGGTCATCACCGTCCGCATGGGCTCGGTCACCCGGCGCAGTCCGGTCAGTCCGGTCCGCAGCCGGAAGGCCCACAGCTGCCGCTCCTTGGACAGCGGGTGTCCGCCGAACAGGTCGTCGGCCAGCTCGTCCCCGGACTGCTCCAACCAGTCGACGACCGCCGCGTACGTGTCGACGACGCCCGACATGATGATCTGCAGCGCTGCCTCCGTGCCGCCCTTGGCCAACCGCTCTCCGGCGACGGCCAGCCAGCGACCCGGATCGACGTCGGGGGTGACATCGGCCAGGCAGACGACCGCCCGGTCGGTCACCAGCAGGCTCACCGGGTGCACCGTCACCCGAGCGGTGGACCGGTCCAGTGACACCGCGTTGGTGAGCACGAGCCGGGCCTGGCCGATCTCCTCGAACTTGGCCCGGTGGTCATCGGCCAGCAGCTCCCGGACCACGAACCGGTCGAGCCCGAACTCCGCGATCACCCGTTCCAGCTCGTCGCGGGCATAGTCGCTCGACCGGTCCAGCACCCACCACGCGGAGGCGTCGTCGTGCAGGTCGAGGACGTCACCCAGGTCCTCCCCGGCGAGGTCCTCGGCCAGCACCTTGGTCCCCGACCAGACGCGGCTGATCGGGACCGGCCCCGTGAGCTCCCCACCGGTGGTTGCTGTGGTCACGGGGCCAGTCTGCCCGCTCCGCGAAGGGAAGCGGGATCGAAGCGTGCGACGATCAGGCGCTCAGGGACGTACCGGCGCTGCGCAAGTGCTCGCAGGCCTCGACGATGCGCGCGGCCATGCCGGCCTCGGCGACCTTGCCCCAGGCGCGGGGGTCGTACGCCTTCTTGTTGCCGACCTCGCCATCGACCTTCAACACACCGTCGTAGTTGGTGAAGAAGTGACCGGCGGCCGGGCGGCTGAACGCGTACTGGGTGTCGGTGTCGATGTTCATCTTGATCACGCCGTAGTCGACGGCAGCGCGGATCTCCTCCAGCGTCGAGCCGGAGCCACCGTGGAAGACCAGGTCGAAGGGGTTCTCCTTGCCGATCTTGGCGCCGACCTGCTCCTGGATGTCCTTGAGCACCTCGGGCCGCAGCTTGACCGCGCCCGGCTTGTAGACACCGTGCACGTTGCCGAAGGTGAGGGCGGTGATGTAGCGGCCCTTCTCGCCGGAACCGAGCACCTCGATGGTCCGCAGACCGTCCTCGACGGTGGTGTAGAGCTTGTCGTTGATCTCGTTGCTGACGCCGTCTTCCTCGCCACCGACGACACCGACCTCGATCTCCAGGATGATCTTCGCGGCGCTGGTCAGGGCCAGCAGCTCATCGGCGATCGCCAGGTTCTCTTCGACCGGCACGGCGGAGCCGTCCCACATGTGCGACTGGAAGAGCGGGTTCTGACCGTTCTTGACCCGCTCCGCGGAGATCGCGAGCAGCGGCCGGACGAAGCCGTCGAGCTTCGGCTTCGGGCAGTGGTCGGTGTGCAGGGCGATGGTGACCCCGTAGTTCTTGGCGACCTCGTGCGCGTACGTTGCGAGCGCCACGCTGCCGGAGATCATGTTCTTGATGGTGGGGCCGGACGCGTACTCCGCGCCGCCGGTGGACACCTGCACGATGCCGTCCGAGCCGGCCTCGGCGAAGCCCTGCAGAGCCGCGTTCAGGGTCTGCGAGGAGCTGACGTTGATCGCCGGGTAGGCGAAGTGGCCCTGCTTCGCCTTGTCGATCATCTCGGCGTAGACCTCGGGAGTTGCGATGGGCATGGCGTCACTCTTTCTGCGGGGGAACCGAACCGCCGGCGCCTGGCCGGCGAGACTCATCTTTGCAGCAATCCGACAGGGGTGCCGAGGGGGTCTGCGACCCTACGACCACTGCCCACGTGGTCTGCTCGGTCCCGTCGACGCCGGACTCAGTTCTCCAGCGCGGCCAGATCCACGCCGAAGCGACCGCCCGAGTACGCACGGGCGGTGCTGTCCAGGGTCGCCGGGTAGACCTCGAGCTGGTCCAGTGGCACCGACAGCGAGTGCCCGTCGGTTCGCGTCACGGTGAACTGGGGTCCGTGCCCGAGCTTCCCCTTGGTCACCGCCAGGCTCCCGAGGTCGGACCACGGCACGTACGCGCCGGTGATCTCCACCCCCGGCCGGCCCAGCCGCAGAGCGATGCCCTGGCCCATCGCGGCGAGGATCTTCTTCGCCTGACGCCAGGCCAGGAAGGAGAAGACAGCGAAGGCGACGGAGATGCCGAGCATGATCCCGTAGATGACCCAGGGCGCGGAGTAGCTGAACTGGTCGCGCTGCCAGAGGTAGATGCCGATCATGATCGCTAGCGTGATGCCAAGGCTGATCACCCGGGAGACGAACTTCCGCTTCCGCCGCGCGACCCGCAGCAGCGGTCCGGCCGGGTCGTGCACCAGCGCCAGCTCCTCGTACGGCGACCCGGCGGTGAACCACGGCCGAGTGCTCCGCCGGACGCTCAGGCCGCCCAGGTAGGCGCCCTCTTCCGGTGGTCCGAATCCCATCGGGTCTCCTCAGTTCTCGCGGGCGCCGCGGGGGGTGATGGCCATGTGGATCCGGTAGCGGTCGGCGCGATACCACGAGGTGGACAGCTCGATCGCCCGCTCGCCGGCGTAGGTGACCCGCTCCTGCACCAGCAGCGGAGCCCGCTTGGTGGTGCCGAGGATACGCGCCTGCTGGGCGTCGGCCGCCTCTGCGCGCACCGTCTGCTCGCCGCTGGTCACCACCACGCCGTACTCGCTGGCGAACACGTCGTAGAGGGCGCCGAGCTCCCGCTGCAGCAGACCCGGGAACAGGATCGACGGGTAGTAGCCGACCTCGTACGCCATCGGGGTGCCGTCGGCGGTGCGCAGTCGCTCCACCCGGATCACCGGGCGCCCGGGCCGGATCCGGAGCGCGTACGACACGTCGTCGTCGGCCGCCTCCTCGCTCGCGGACAGCACGACGGTGGCCGGCATCAGCCCCCGGTCGCGCATCTCCCGGGAGAAGGAGGTGAGGTGCAGCCGGGAGTCGATCTGCGGGCCGGTGACGTAGGTGCCCTTGCCGTGCACCCGCTCCAGCACACCGGCGTCGACCAGGTCGGCGATCGCCTGCCGGACCGTCACCCGACTCACGCCGAGCCGCACCACGAGCACCCGCTCCGAGGGGATCGCATCGCCCGGGCTGAGCTCGGCCTCGATCAGCTGCTCCAGGATCGCCCGCACCTGAGCCCGCTTCGTGGTGGCCGATCCGAGCGGCCGCTCGACCCGGTAGGTTCCGAAGGCAGTGCCTCCGACCTCACGCTCCACGACGTCTCCGTAGCTGTAGCCGATGGGGTCGGACCATAAGACCACCGCAGACCAGTATGGAGGAGCACCCCGTGCCGGACAAGGAAGCCGACCTCGTGACCCAGATGGCGCTGGAGATCGCCGAGCAGCCCGCCGCTCTGGAACGGACCCTGAGCAGTCTGCTCCCCCGCCGCGCGGAGATCGCCCGGCTGGCACGGGGTCGGCACCGGCTGCTGCTGATCGCCCGCGGCTCCTCGGACAACGCCGCCATCTACGCGCGCTATCTGGCCGAGGTGCACGCGGGCGTACCGGCTTCGCTGGCCGCGCCCTCGGTCGCCACCCTGTACGACGCGCGCCTGGACCTGGCCGACACCGTGACCATCGGGGTCAGCCAGTCCGGCTCGACCCAGGAGATCGTCGAGGCGCTGGACTGGGCCAAGGCCTGCGGATCGGCGACCATCGCCGTGACCAACGTCGACGGATCGCCCCTCGCCCGGACCGCCGACATCGCGCTGCAGACTCTGGCCGGCC
Source organism: uncultured Actinomycetota bacterium (assembly GCA_963696135.1). Classification (GTDB taxonomy): domain Bacteria; phylum Actinomycetota; class Actinomycetes; order Propionibacteriales; family Propionibacteriaceae; genus Microlunatus. The sequence goes on along the minus strand of CAVOJH010000014.1, from coordinate 78,139 downwards.
CCGAGAAGGCCGTGCCGGCGACCAAGAGCTACACCACCCAGGTGGCCGCACTGGCCGTGGCCGTGGACGCCGTCGCCCCGGAGCCGGGTCGGTTGGACGCGGGCTTCGCCGAGGTGCCGGGCCAGGCCCAGGCGCTGCTGGACGCGCCCGGCGACCTGGACGCGATGGTGGACGCCCTGGCCCGCACCGATGAGGTGCTGGCCAGCGGTCGCGGTCTGTGCTTCGGTACCACGCTCGAGGTGGCCCTGAAGCTGGAAGAGACCTGCCTGCGGCCGGTGCGCGGGCTGTCGTACGCCGACCTGAAGCACGGACCGATCGCCATCGTCGACCACGAGCTGGTCACGCTCCTGGTAGCCGGGCCGTCCGGGCCGACGCTGCCCGGGCTGGTCGAGCTGGCCGCGACGGTGCGCGGCAAGGGCAGCCCGGTGCTCGGCATCGGCGGTGACGACGCGTTCCGCGCGGCCTGCGACGTGGCCCTGGCGGGACCTACCCTGAGTGAGTTGCTGGCGCCTCTGGTGCTCGCGATCCCCGCCCAGGTGACGATCGAACGGCTCGCCCGCCGGCTCGGTCTCGACCCCGACGCCCCTCGTGGGCTGAAGAAGGTGACCCAGACTGACTGAGCCCAGCGTCGGCCAGTACCCGACCCCATCGATCCGGAGCATGGGGCCGACCTCGAGCCAGGAGCCGCGCCCCAACGAGGCGTCGACCCGGAGCGAACAGCCGACCAGGACCTGGGTGCTGCCGGTCGCGCTGGCCGTCGGGCTGAACGCGATCACCGTGCTCGGGGTGGTGGCCCTCGGTTGGCCCGCGGGCAACGTGTTCATCCTGTTCTGGGTGGAGAACGCCGTGATCGGCGCCTGGAACGTCGTTCGCATCCTCACCGCCCGCGGCGACGGAAAGGGCGAACGCGAACCCACGGTGACGATCAACGGGAAGCGCACGAAAGGCAGCCCGCCCACGTTCGCGCTGTTCTTCGGCTTCCACTACGGGCTGTTCTGCCTGGTGCACGCCGTGTTCACCGGTTTCGTCGCCTACACCCTGGGTGTCGAGGCCAGCTTCTTGTTCCTGGGCCTGCCCATCGTGCTGATCGTGATCCGCTACACCGTCGAGGTCTACACGGTGTGGTTCGGCGCCGGTCAGCGGGACGTGGTCTCCCCCGCCAAGGCGATGCTGCAGCCGTATCCGCGGATCATCGTGCTGCACGTGACGGTGATCATCGCCTTCGCCGTCACCCTGAGCCAGCTCGATGGCTCATCGGTGCCCGAGGTGCTGCGCCCGACGGTGACCGCGATGGGTTCACTGGCCGGCCAGGACGTCTGGCTCGTGCTGCTGCTGGTCGGTCTGAAGACCGTCGCCGACATCTGGACCACGATGCGGGCCACCCGCTTCTGACGCCCGGCACCCTCCGAACTCGACTTCGCGGGTGATATATCCCCAGCGGAGTCGGGGACGTGGCAGCGGCTCAGCCGGAGCTCACCGGCTGCCAGGCCCGCCAGGACGGGCTGGCCACCCGGCCGTGACCTGGGTCGATGCCGATGATGCGGGCGGCCCCGAGCTTGGTGCTCTCGTGCCGGGCCGGCTCGTCGAGCGTGGTCCGCCGGGCGATCTCTTCCCGAGCGGTGAAGCGGTGCTCATCCCAGGCGTACAGCGTGGTGTGTCCGTGCAGCTGGTTGAAGGGCAGCCCGGCGCCCAGCCAGCCCGGTACCAGCTCCGTCGCCGCCGCGGCCCACAAGGGTCCGGCCGCCAGGTCCGGACCGCGACCGGTCAGCATCTGCCCCGGGCGGAAGACCACCGCGTCGTGGTCGCCGATCAGGACGTTCAGGGCCTCGGCGGCCCGGACGGCGTCGATCGGCGCGCCGAGCACCTGCCGCCAGTAGCCTGCCGTCAGCCCCGCGTGGGTGACCAGCACGTCGCGATCGTCGGCGTCCGACACCACCACCGCCACCTGCATCAGCCCGTCGGACCACCAGGCTCGTACGGTGTCGGCCGACTCCTTGTCCAGACGCTCGGGCCAGTGGAAGGCCGGTGCCGTCAGGTACTGGGCCTCGTGGTTGCCGACCAGCTGGATCCACTGACCGGGTCGTCCGCGCAGATGGCGGTCGACGAGCCTGACCACACCGGCCGAGTCGGGTCCCCGGTGCACGAGGTCACCGACCTGGACGATCGTCAGGTCGGTGGGCAGCTCACCGGTCTCCTCGTCCGCGCCGAGTCTGACCAGCTCGCGCCGCAGCTCGGCGAGGTGGCCGCCGACGTCGCCGATCACGGCGATCCGGGTCCCGTGCGGGGGGTGGTCGCCGATCGGGCTGGCCGGGCTGACGGGGTTCATGACTCCTCGGGTGCCGTCCAGGCGTCGATCGGCACGTACTGGGAGATGTTGTCCATCCGGCGCTGCGCCGCGGCCACCTCGCGCACCGCCTGGTTCACCATGCTCCGGTCGATCGGGGACAGGCGATCCAGAGTGAGCTGATCCGTGGGTCGCTCGCCTGACCGGAGCTGCAGCAGCTGATAGCGCAGCCGCAGTCGCTGGAGGACCTCGAACGCCTCGATCAGATTCGTGGCCCGCCGGGCCGGGAGCATGGCCGAGCCCGACGCCACCCGGAGCCGTTCGGTGGTCGGCAGGGCCGCGGACCCCACGCTGAGGGCGGCCCACCTGGCCAGGTTGACGACCGGCAGGATCGCGCCGGACTTGATGTCGAAGACGCCGTCCCGGCGCACCAGCACGTCGAGCACGGAGTGCATCCGCGCCCGGTGGGACAGCGACTCCTGCAGCAGCAGGCGCATGGTTCCGTGATGGCGGCGAAGCTCGGAGAACACCCGAGTCACCGCGGGCAACCCGGGGTCGCCGTAGATCGCGCGACCGTCCACCAGCAGCGAGGCCATCACGGCCCCCTTGTTCTTCTCCGGAGCCGACATCCACTCCTGACCGGCCGCCCGCCACTGGTCGTTGGTGCGGGAGAAGGTCGGGTGGGGCGCGGTGGCCCCGTGGTGGTCACCGCTGACTCCCGCTCGGGCCAGCACGTCGTGGACCTCGCCGAAGGCGTGCCGGTACGCCTCGATCTCCGCCGGCGACAGTCCGTCGGCGAACACGACCGCGGTGTCGACGTCGGAGCTCGGCACCGCCTCGCGGCGTCCGTTGCTGCCCAGCGACAACCAGGTGAAGGCGTCGACCGACAGCTCCGGATGAGCGGCGAAGACCAGGGTGATCGCCCGCCGCACCAGCGTGTCCAGCAGGGTCGAGTAGACCGCGATCACCCGGTGCGAGGTCAGACCCCCGGTGAGCAGGTCGTCCAGGGTGCCGGTCACCCGCCGAGCGCGGTCGACCAGCTCGTCGGTGTCGTCGGCTCGGCGCAGCTGCTCGTGCAGCGACACCCCGGCGGTGGTCGGCGAGACCGCGAAGTCCCGCGGAGCGACGACTCCTCGCAGTCGTCGGGACGCGTCGACGACGACCAGATACTCGGCGTCGGTCTCCAGCAGCAGGATCAGGGCCTCGGTGGCGGAGTCCCCGAGGCGTACGGTCGGGGCCGGTGCGTCGAGGAGCTGCCCCACCGGTGTGCTGCCGGGCCGCCCGTCGACGATCAGGTGCCGACGCAGCAGCGAGTCGCTGACGATGCCGTACCGGCCGTCGCCGAGCTCGATCACCGCGCACGGCAGGTGCAGGTCGGTCAGCTGCCGCTCGGTCAGCCGGCAGGCGACCTCGTACGCGGTGTCCGTCGGGGCGACGACCAGCGGCTCGTTGGCGATCAGGTCGTCGACCAGGCTGTACGTCGGTCGCGGGGCTCCCCGCCGGATGGCCGCCGACATGTGCGCGGCCAGGAAGCGAGCACCCTCGGCCGAGGTGAAGGCGGGCGAGACGACGGACGCCGGCATCACCGCCACCTCGGTCCGCCCGGTCGCCAGGACCCGCGGTCCGACCGAGCGCTCGGTGAGCATCGAGGAGAAGCCGAACACCTCGCCGGGGCCGAGACGCTCGTCGGGCACCTGGAGCAGGCGGTCGCGGTCGTTCCAGACGTCGACCTGGCCCTCGATCACCACGAACATCTCGCTGTTCGGATCGATGAAGGCGTCGACGATCAGCTCGCCGGCCTCGAACCGCACGACCCGAGCGGCCGCCGCGATGGTCGCGACGGCCGTCGGGTCGAGCGAGGCGAACGGCTCGTGCTGCGCCAGGAACTCCTGGAGCGTGCTCGAGTGGGGATCCACCGGTTGCTCCTCTTCGATCAGCTCCCCGGGGTGGGGGGCTTGGGGATCTTGTAGCCGGACGGACGGACGGTCTGTTCCAGCGAGGCCTTCCAGGAACCGTCGTCGATGTACGCCTTCAGCGCTGCGTTCACCTTCTCGACCATGGCCGCATCGCCCTTCTTGATGCCGACCCCGTACAGCTCGTCGGAGAAGCCGTCCCCGACGACCTTGAGCTTGCCCCGGTACTTCGGTTCGGCCGCGAAGCCGGCCAGGATCACGTCGTCGGTGGTGACAGCATCCACCTCGCTGCGGTCGAGGGCGGCGACGCAGTCGGAGAACTTCGAGTACTCCCGCAGATCGATGGTGCCCTTGAACTTCTCCTTGACCAGGGCGGCCGAGGTGGTGTCCGCCACCGAGCAGAGGACCCGGTTGTCGAGGGTCTCCGGGCCGGTGATCTCCTCCTCGTTCCGGCGGACCAGCAGATCCTGATGCGCCTCGAAGTAGGGACCGGCGAAGTCGACCGTCTGCTTGCGCTCGTCGGTGATCGAGTAGGTCGAGAACACCAGGTCGACCGCGCCGCTGGTCAGCAGGCTCTCGCGGTTGCCCGGATCGGCCTCGATCCAGGTGATGTTCTCGGCCGGCACGCCCAGCGACTTGGCCACGTAGGTGGCCGTGTCGACGTCGAACCCCGTGTAGCTGTCGCCGTCCTTCAGGCCGAGACCGGGTTGGTCGAAGGAGATGCCGATCCGCAGACTGCCGCCCGGACTGGCCCCGGGGACGACCGTCGGGTCCTGGTTGATCTCACCCGAGCCGCAGCCCGTCGCGGTGGCCAGGGCGGTCAGGGCGACGGCGGCGGTGACCATCCGTCGGATCGCAGTCCTCATCAGTTCGCCTCCGGATCGATCGGGTTGGTGCCGGGGTCGTTCTCACGGTCCTGCTCTTCGGGCGTCAAGCCCGGGTAGGTGGGTCCGTCGTTCGACCACACCGCCTTGATCCGGCCCTTCGTGTGGGCGATCACGTTGCGTCGCACGATGAACCAGCCGATGACCAGCAAGATCGCGAGGATCGGGATGCCGATCACGACGACGATGAACGTCGTCTTGTGCCAGAAGTACGGGGATGACTGCCAGCCGGAGATGCACATACCGACCAGGACGAAGAGCAGGAAGGCGAGCCCGACGTAGCTGGTCCACGGATAGCCGGGCGCCGGGAACTTGCTCGCCGGCAGCACGCCGCGGTTGACCAGCTGGCGGAACCGCAGCTGGCTGAGGAAGATCGTCGCCCAGGTGAACACGACACCGATGGCCGCCGCCTCCAGCGCGATCTCGAAGGCGTCCGGTTCGAGGTAGTTCAGCACCGCGCCGAAGACGAAGACCACCGAGGTCATCACGATGCCGGCCCACGGGACACCCTGGCTGCTCATCTTCAGGGTGAAGGCCGGAGCCTGCTTCGACATGCCGAGGCTGCGCAGCACCCGACCGGTGGAGTACAGGCCCGAGTTGAGGCTCGACATGGCAGCGACGATCAGGATGGCCTGGATCACGCTGGCCATCCAGGTCAGTCCCATCCTGGAGAACACGGTGACGAACGGGCTGGTCCCGGCCGTGTAGTCCTGCGTGGGCAGCATGCAGACCAGCAGCAGGATCGAGCCGCAGTAGAACACGCCGATCCGGAAGATCACCGCGTTGACCGCCTTCGGCACCTCGCGCTCGGAGTTCTCCATCTCACCGGCCGCGACACCGACCATCTCGATCGCCGCGTAGGCGAACACGACGCCGGACATGACCAGCAGCGGGCCGTACCAGTTGTAGGGGTCCTCGGTCGGCCAGAAGCCACCCGGGTTGCTCCACAGGTTGGAGAAGCCGGCCTTGTGATCGCCGACGTTCAGCCCGAAGACGACCACGATGGTGCCGACCACCAGGAAGACCACGATGGCGCCGACCTTCGCGATGGCGGCCCAGAACTCGAACTCGCCGAACGCGCGGGCTGACAGCAGGTTGATCACCAGCACCACGGCCAGTGCGATCAGCACGGTCGCCCAGGTCGGCATGGTCGGGATCCAGTACTGGACGTACAGGCCGACGGCCGACAGCTCGGCGATGCCGGTCAGGGCCCAGTTGAGCCAGTACATCCAGCCGGTGACGTACGCGGCCTTCTCGCCGTAGAACTCGCGCATGTAGGAGACGAAGGCGCCCGACGTCGGCCGGTGGAGAACGAGCTCACCGAGAGCGCGCATCAAGAAGTAGGCGATCACGCCGACGAACGCGTAGCTGAGCAGCAGAGCCGGACCGACGCTGTGCAGTCGGGACGCGGAGCCGAGGAAGAGTCCGGTGCCGATGGCGCCACCGATGGCGATCATCTGGACGTGGCGCCGGCTCAGCGTCTGCTTGTAGCCGACCTGCTCGGCGTTGAGATGGGCGTTGTGGGAGGAGTGGGGGTTGGTGGGTTCGGTGTCGACTTGCGTCACTGTGCCTCGATTCGTGGGGGATGCTCACCGGGGAAGGGCGAGCGGGCGCCAACTTCTGGGCACCCGGCGGGGATCCGGGTGGGCGTCGTGGGGACGGTGCCGACCGAAGGGTCGGGCGGGATGGCGATGGTGCGTCGCCGGTGGAGACGGTGGGGTGTTCCACCACCCTCAGGGAGGCGGCAGATCGGACAGAGAGTCGACCACGGCGTCGCGGACCTGGTCGAGATGGAACCGCATGGCGTCCTCGGCTTCGACCACCGAACCGCGGGCGATCGCTGCCGTGATGCTGCGGTGCTCGGCGTCGGATTGGCCGCGTCGCGGCCGCGACCGCTCGTTGAGCATGGCCGACTGCTCGGACAGAGCGGACCGGATCGACCGGACCACCTGAGCGAACACCGGGTTCTTGGACGCTTCGGCGACCATCACGTGGAAGGTCGCGTCGAGCCCGATCCAGACCTGCGGGTCGGCCTCGACCTCCATGCCTTCGCTGAGGGCCTGCAGCTGCTCCAGGTCCTCCTCGGTCCGGCGCAAGGCGGCCAGCCCGGCCGCCGGCACCTCGACATGCGGTCGCACCTCCAGCAGGTCCGCCGAGGAGTAGTCCCCGAAGACGAGGTCTCCGGCCTGACGACCCACGACGAAGGTGCCCTTGCCGGTGCGGGTCACCGTGAGACCGAGGGCCGCGCTCGCCCTGAGCACCTCGCGGATCACCGACCGGCTGACCGAGTACCGAGCGGCCAGCGCCGCCTCGGACGGCAGCCGGTCACCGACGCGGATGACGCCCGCAGCAATACCGTCCTGAAGATCATCCAGCACGAAACCGACAGCGGACTGACGGGGAAACACCGAAAGACCAGCTGTACGGCTGTCAGACAGGTTGCCCATGGGTCAACATTGGACCCATCTGAGAACTCGGTCAAGGTTTCTCATGTTACGAGCTGAGGTCAGACGTCTCACGTCCCCGCCCCCTGAGGCCTGGCGTCCGCAGCGGGTTGTCGAGAGAAGTGTATCGATACTAGAGTATCGATATGACTCTCTCATCCGATCGTCCGGCGGCCGAGCGATGACGAACCCGTACGGCGACGTCGAGCTGGACGCCGCGGGAATGCGCGCCCTCGCCCACCCGGTTCGGGTCCGCATCCTGTTCGAGCTCCGGTCGGCACCGGCCACCGCGACCATGCTCAGCGAGAAGGTGGGCGCCTCTCCGTCGGTGACCAGCTGGCACCTGCGGCACCTGGCCGAGCACGGGCTGGTGGAGGACGCGCCCGAGCTGGGTCGAGGTCGCGAGCGCTTCTGGCGGCAGGTCGGCACCGGCTTCCGGTATGCCGTCACCGACGAGTCGAGCTTCGCCGCCGCCGAGGCGTTGCAGTCGGCCCTGGACGACGTGAGCGGTGACGTGGTCGCGCAATGGCGACACGAGGTCGCACCAACACTGCCCCGGGAGTGGCTCGCTCGCTCCGGCACCCAGGACACGACGGTGCGCCTCACCCCCGAGGAGCTGGCCGAGGTGAACCGGGCTCTCGAGGGTCTGCTCGCCCCCTACATCCGCCGTGCGATCCCACCGGCGGGCGCCCGGTCGGTGCGGATGGTGCGGCACGTGATGCCGGCGGCCGAGGAATGATGATCGAGCTCCTGCGGCGGAACCGCCCCTACGCGCGGCTCTGGGGCGGCGAGTCGGTCTCCATGCTGGGTGACCAGGTGACGAGTCTGGCCCTGCCTCTGATCGCGATCACGCTGTTGCACGCGCCGGCCTGGCAGCTCGGGGTGCTGACCGCGGCGAGCTGGATCCCGTACGTGCTCGCGCTGCCGGTGGGCTCGATCGTGGACGGGCTGCCCTCCAAGCGGATCGTCCTGATCGCCGCCGATCTGGTCCGGGCGGTCGCCCTGGCCAGCGTCCCCGTGGTCTTCGCCCTCGATCGGCTCAGCACGCTCCATCTGCTGGTCGTCGCCGTCGTCGTCGGGTCAGCCGGGGTGGTGTCGCAGACCGCGTACGCGAGCTTCTTCCCCCGGGTCGTCGGCCTCGACGACATCATGACCGCCACCTCCCTCAACTCCACCGCCCGTTCGGTGACCGCCCTGGGCGGACCGCCGGCGGCGGGGTGGTTGCTGCAGGTGGTCACCGCGCCGGTGGCGTTGCTGATCGACTGCGCCTCCTACCTCGTCTCGGCTCTCACCCTGGCCGGGCTCCGGGTCCGCGAGCTGTGTCCGGAGCGCCGTCGACCCGACGTGGTCCGCGACGTCCGCGACGGTCTCCGGGCCCTGCTGGGCAGCCCGTGGCTGTCGTCGGCGCTGTGGTGCACCACGATCATGAACCTGGCCAGCTTCGCCATCGTCGCGGTCGTGCTGCTGTACGCCACCCGCACCCTGCAGCTCACCCCGGCCGCTATCGGCACCGCGCAGGGGATCGGCGCGACCGGCGCGGTCCTGGGGGCGCTGTGTGCCGCCCGCCTGGCCGGCCGGGTCGGCCTGTATCCCGTGGTCACCGCGGGCGTGATCTTGTTCTCGGCACCTTTCCTCGTCGTCGGTCTCATCCCGACGGAGGCCTCGACGACGGCGAAGATCGCGCTGTACGCCGGCTGCACGTTCCTGGTCAGCGGCGGCATCGTGATCTACGACATCACCATCAACTCGGTCATGATCAAGGTCATGCCCGAGCAGATGCGAGGACGACTGGTCGGTGCCTTCTCCTCGATCAACTACGGCATCCGCCCGGTCGGGGCACTGCTCGGCGGCGCCCTCGCGTCGGCCTGGGGGCCGCGGACGACGATCCTCACCGCCGCGGTGCTCGGTCTGGCCGCGTTGATCCCGCTCCATCGCTCGCCGCTGCGCAGCGCCCACTCGATGGCCGACGTCCCCGAGCCCAGCCTGGCAGCGTGAGGGTCGCTCAGCCCTTCACGAACCTCAGGACTGCACGAACACCGCGACCGTACGACCGGGCACCGTGAAGGTCGAGGCCCGAGCGTCCCAGACCGCCGTCTTCACCACAGGATCCGTACCGCTCGCCTGCACCGAGGACAGTGCCCAGGCGCCGCTCAGCCCCGGCACCGACTGAGCGACCGGCTGCGGCCCGGTGTTGAAGACCACCACCGCACCCCGCAGCCGCGGGTCCACGTCGCGGCCGACCGTGTCGTCGATCCGCATCACGATCACCCCGTCGTGGGCAGCGGCGGTGCCGGAGACCGGAAAGGTCACCTTCTGCTGGATCAGCTCGGCCGAACCGAGCCGGAACAAGGGCGTGGAGAAGCGCAGCTTCAACAGCTCCTGAGCCTGGGCCGTGGCGGTGCTGACCTCCGCGGCCGACGGCTTGAGCGCCGGATCGGCCAGCAGCGGTTTCTGGTAGGTCCACTTGGCCTGGTTGTCCGCCTTGGGCGGCAGCCCGTGGCCGAAGCCGTTGTCGGCACCGGTCCAGTCGAGGGTGTTGAACCAGTCACCCGAGTTGTAGGAGTTCCGGTCCAGGCTCTTGCTGCGCAGCAGGTCGGTGCCGGCGTGCCAGAGAGACGGGGTCTGCGCCAAGGCGGTGAAGGACAGGGCCACGGTGTTCGCCCGGACCCGCTGGTCCATCGGCGTGTTCTCCGGCAGCTTGTAGGTCAGCTCGTCGAACAGCGTCTCGTTGTCGTGCGCGTCGACGTAGCTGACCACCTCGTCGGGCTGGTCGGCGTACCCGGCCGGGCTGCCGTTGTAGTCGATCGCGTCGCCCCGCTTCACGTCCCCGGCGTAGGTCCGGAACTGGTACGCCCGCAGGTTGCCCGCCAACCCCAGCTGGGCCAGGTCGGTCGAGTTGGCCAGCCGGGCTCTGACCGCAGCCGCGTTGTCGGGATCCACCCCGTTGGGGTCGGTGCCCAGACCGGTGCCGAGACCCTGCTTGCCCGGGTTCTCGTCGAACGGTCCCCCGCCGCGGACGGCGTCGCGCAGCCGGTCGGAGAAGGTGCCGATCCCGGTGCCGCCGAGCTGGCCCTGGGTGGCCTGGGTGAAGCGGGCGTTGTTGGCCACCTCACCGAAGTTCCAGCCCTCGCCGTAGACGTAGATCGTCCTGCCGTCCACCCCGTCCTTGCGCAGCGTGAGCTTGTCCAGGGCCGACCGCACGGCCAGCATGTTGGCCCTGCTGTGGTGTCCCATCAGGTCGTAGCGGAAGCCGTCGACCTTGTACTGCTTGGCCCACAGCACCGTCGAGTCGACCATGATCTTCTCGCCCATGGTGTTCTCGGTGGCCACGTTCTGGCAGCAGGTGGACGTCGTCACCGCACCGTTGGCGTCCAGCCGCTGGTAGTAGCCCGGCACCACCTTGTCGAGGACAGAGGTCTTCGCGTTGCCTGAGGTCGGGGTGTGGTTGTAGACCTGATCGAGCACCACCCGCAGGCCCGCGGCATGCAGTCCGGCGACCATGGTGCGGAACTCGGCCACCCGGGCGCCGCCGTCGGCCTTGGCTGCCGAGGACGCGTACGAGCCCTCCGGCGCCATCCAGTGCCAGGGGTCGTAGCCCCAGTTGAACGCGTCCGCGTCGGCGACCGCGGTCACGCAGGCCTGCTGCTGCTCACCGTCCGGGGCGTACGACGCCAGGTCGCAGGCCGGGGTCTTCTGCTTCGCCGGGTCCTCCGGGATCGAGGCGATGTCGAAGGTCGGCAGCAGGTGCACCGTGTTCAGCCCCGCTTGGGCGAGGGTGCGCAGATGCCGCCAGCCCGCACCCTGACGGTCGGCGAACGCGAGGTAGGAGCCTCGGTGGTCCGCCGGGACGCTCGTGTCGTTGATCGAGAAGTCCCGGACGTGCAGCTCGTAGATCGTCGAGTCCACCGCCCGGTTCAGCTTCGGTGAGGCCGTGGTCCGCCAGGCCGCCGGCTGGTACGCCCGGTCGTCCAGATCGATCGCCACCGAGCGGGTCGAGTCCAGGGTCAACGCGACCGCGTACGGGTCGGTGACCAGGTTGGTCTCGATCTTGCGGGTCTGGGGCTGGTAGGCCGTCACCTCGTAGAGATAGCGGACCCCCCTCGCCGATCCCGACGGTCGACCCTCCCAAGAACCGTCGGGCTGCGCCCGCAGCACCGTCCTGGTCGCGGCCGAGGCCGGGGCGTCCGCCGCCGATTTCTCCGGCCAGGTGAGCAACGAGACGTCGTGAGCCGTCGGAGCCCAGAGCCGGAAGGTGCCGCGGTCACCGCTCCAGTCGATCCCGTACGTCTGCTTCTTGGCGTTCTTGCCGTACAGCTGGTCGAGCACGAGCGCGGTCTGCACCCCGGTGCCGTCCCGGAGCTGGTAGCCGTCGTCGTACTGCCCGATCACGACCTGACCCTGCAGCAGCTTCTTCACCCGCGCGTCCGAGGCATCGAACCGCAGCGCGAGATAGCCCTTCAGGTACGGGAAGTCGCGGACCACCGACGCGGGCAGCCCGGCCGGGTCGTACCGCAGGTCGTCGTTCCGGTCGGCCCGGATCCGCTCACTGTCGACGGTGATGCCGGCGTCCTTGGAGGACTGCAGAAGCCAGCGCATCATCCCCGGCTGATCGGCCGCCGGGACCGCGTCCGCCGGCCAGGCCAGCAGTCCGGGCTTCACCCAGTACGCCTTCGCCTTGGTCAGATCGGTCGAGCTGGCCGGCTCGCTCACCGCGACGGTCGGGAACGTGGTCGTCGAGTCCCAGCGGAACTGCACGGTGAGTCCGTCGGCCGGAACCCGGAACTTGACGTTGGCAGTGCCGCCTCTTTCGCCATAGCTTTTGCCCCAGTCCAGATTCAACGCGATCTTGAACTCGTAGTCACCCTCGGGGATGTCCGTGCCCGTCCAGGTGTAGATCTTGTCGCCGTCGGGATCACCCAACCAGGCCCGCATGCACGACGGTGCCCAGTCTTCCTTCTTCACCGGCCTTGTTCACGCACCCCTGCTCGGACTGGAAGCTGCCGGCCGCGACCACCAGGTCGCCCTGGGCGGTGTTCTGGATGTTCTTGGTGCGGTGGTCGTAGAAGAAGGTCAGGTTGCCGCCGGGCGCCTTGTACGAGATGTCGGGGCCTTTGAGTGCCCCGCCCGCGCCGTAGTTCTCGTCCCAGGACTTGTTGATGGCGATCTTGTACGCGTAGTCCCCTGCCGCGACCGGGACCGTCGTCTTCCAGATGTCGTCGTTGGCATCCCGCTTCAGCTGGGCCTCCGCACACTCGGGCTGCCAGTCCCCCGGGCACCCCATCTCGGAGTTGTGGCTTCCCGGGATGGAGGCGTTGGCGGGCTGGGTCACCGGACCCGCGCCCGTGCCCGGGGCCTCGGCGTCGGTGCCCTTGGTCCCCACGACCCCGGAGGTGGTGGCCACGGCGTACCGCCCGCGCAGGTCCTTGGCGACCAGCCGGTACTCCACCAGCGATCCCTTGGGCAGGCTCGACACGTCGTGGTAGACCGCGAACGGAGCGGAGTCGTCGGTGCCGAGCGTGGTCCACGCGGTGTCGCCGGCAAGCCGGTAGGTCGCCGTCACCTGGGCGAAACGATCGTCTTGCACAACCCCGCTGATCTTGGCCCGACCGCTGAAGTCGGCGCCGCTGCCGGGCACCCGGGCCGACAGCACCGGCACACCCGCGCCGGCATCGGCCCGCCGCTCTGCCTTCCAGACCGAGACCCCCATGGCCGGCACGCTGACCTTCACCCGCCCGTCCCGTCGCGAGGGCACGGCGGTGTCGGTCCCGTAGACCGGCCGGTAGAGCATCTGGGCGCTGTAGGTGTCGAAGTCGGCCGACGCGGTCTTGTCGGAGTTGTTCACAGCCACGAGGTACTCGCGCCCGTCCTTCGGGTTGATCCGGCTGAACGCGTAGACGCCGGGTCCGGCGTCGGCATACCGGCTGATCTGGGCGCCGTCGGCGAGCGTCGGGTGCTTGCTCCGTAGCTTCGACAGCTCCTTGATCAACAGGTACAGGTCGGTGTCTGTGGCGTAGCGGTCCTTGGCTCCGCTCGCCCCGGCGCCGTACAGGTTGGCCTCGTCGGCGTACTGTTTCGTCTTCGTCGCGAACATGTCCTGCCGGGCTTCCTTGTCACCACCGGCGCCGATGAAGCCCTGCTCGTCGCCGTAGTAGGTGACCGGCTGACCGCGGGTCAGGAACATCAGCTGGTTGGCCAGCTCCACTCGCTTCAGCTTGTTGTCGGCCGTCCCGAGCAACGCGGGGAGCCGGCCCATGTCGTGGTTGCCGAGGAACGTCGGCAGCTCGTAGGCGTTGGAGTCGGTGTCGGTGTAGTAGTCGTCCCCGGCGAACAGGTCCCGCAACACCGTGGCGTTCTTGCCGGCCACGAACTGCTGTGCTGCGCCCTGGAAGCCGAAGTCCAGGGTGGCGGGCAGCTTGCCGGCCGTGGTGAAGGTGCTCAAGTAGGCGGGGTTCCCGTCGTAGACCTCACCGAACATGAAGAAGTCGTCGTTGCCCCGCTCGCGAGCGTGCGCCAGCACGGCGGGGGAGAACTGCTGCCAGAACTCCAGGTTCACGTGCTTGACGGTGTCGATCCGGAAGCCGTCGATGCCGAGGTCGACCCAGGCGTTGTAGATGTCCTCCATGCCGGAGACGACCTTCGGGTTCTCGGTGAACAGGTCGTCCAGACCGGCGAAGTCCCCGTAGGTGGAGTTCTCGCCGCTGTAGGTCGAGTTGCCTCGGTTGTGGTAGAGAGTGCGGTCGTTCAGCCAGGACGGCACCTTGACGGTCGCATCCGCCGGTGCGTCGAACACCGGCTGGTACGGGAACGAGGTGTCGGCGGCCAAGGGCGGGAACGGCTTGTTGACGTAGTCGCGATCGTCGAACGCCGTCCCGTCGGCCCTCGTGAACGGGCGCTGGTCCTTGCTGATGTAGGTGTAAGGATCGCTACCGCCGGCATTCGGGTTCGCGTAGTCGATCACGTCCGCGGTGTGGTTGGTGATGATGTCGAAGAAGACCTTCATGCCCTTGGCGTGGGCCTTGTCGATCAGGGTCTTCATCTCGGCGTTGGTGCCCAGGTGCGGGTCGATCTGGGTGAAGTCGGTGATCCAGTAGCCGTGGTAGCCGGCACTGGCGTTGGCGCCGCTGCCCTGCACCGGGCGGTTCTTGAACGACGGGGTCAGCCAGATCGACGTCGTGCCCATTCCCTTGATGTAGTCGAGCTTGTCCGTGACCCCTTTCAGATCACCGCCGTGGTAGAAGCCCTTGTCCGTCGGGTCGTAGCCGGTGGCCAGACGATCGCCGGTCAGCCCACCCTTGTCGTTGGCGGTCGACCCGTTGGCGAACCGGTCGGCCATCACGAAGTAGAACCGTTCTTCGGTCAGTCCGTTGCGCGGGCTGTCGATGGCCAGCCGGCGGTCCGCGGCCGTGACGCGATCCCCGCCGAGATCGGTGGGCGTGATGGTCGTCTTGTGCGTGGCGTCGTCGTAGACCACCCGGACCTCGGTGGTGCCGGCGAGCACGAGCGGGCTGTTGGACTCGCCCTTGGTGCCGTCGGCGCGGTAGCTCTCGTCCCAGGAGTCGTTGATCGCGATCTTGAACTCCCACGTTCCCTGCGGGACCGAGAACACCGCGCTGTAGGTGTTCCCGGTGGGGTCCTTGGCCAGCTCGGTCTGTGCGCAGTCCGGCTGCCAGTCACCCGGGCAGCCGAGCTCGGACTGCAGGCTGCCGACCAGTGCGGCGGTCCGCACGGCGGCCTGAGCGGACAGCGACGGCGGCAGACTGACCAACCCGAGGGCGGCGACCAGCGCCAGGCTCAGAGCGAGCGCCAGGCGCACCGTCCTGTTCGATCGACGGGTACGCGGGGGACGACGCACGCAGGGCTCCTTCGACACAGCTGGACCAGGATGCGGAGGTCCGCCGAACCCCCCGAGCGGCACCCGAGACCGGACCGATCCGGGTGGCGCTGCAGACAACCTAGGTGTGACCACCGACACACGTCTACGACTGACCTACGAAGGAGGCACCCCGCCCCCGCGGGAGTGGCACCATGACCTCCATGCCGACGGCCCAACCCCAGATGTCCCGCGCCGAACGGGTCGCGGCCGCGACACCACCCACCCGGCACCGGGTGATCGACTTCCTCCGGGCCGCCGCGATCACCGTGGTGGTGCTCGGGCACTGGACGATCGTGGCCGTCGACCCCGACGGCATCCAGCCCCACGGCGTGCTGGACAACGCGCTCTGGTCACATCCGCTGACCTGGGTGTTCCAGGTGATGCCCGTCTTCTTCCTCGTCGGCGGGTACGCCAACGGCTTGTCCTGGCGGTCGGCGCGCCGCAAGGGCATCGGGTACGGCGGCTGGCTGCGCGCCCGGCTCCGCCGTCTCGGTCTGCCGTTGATCCCGCTGCTGCTGGTCTGGCTGGCGGCCTGCATCATCCTGCTGGCCGCCGGGGTGACGCCCGAGCGGGTGCAGATCCTGTCGCAGATGGCCCTCATCCCGACCTGGTTCCTGGCGGCGTACCTGCTGGTCATCGCGTTCGCGCCCGCCTGCCTGGTGCTGTGGGAACGGTTCGGCTGGTGGTCCATCGCCGGGGGGGTGGTGCTGGCCGGTCTGGTCGACGTGATCAGCATCGGCACCGGCTCCGAGCTGGCCGGCTACCCCAACTACCTGATCGTGTGGGCCAGCTTCCACCAGTTCGGGTACGCCTGGCTGGACGGCCGGCTCGCGACCGTGCGCCGAAAGCTGCTGCTCGCCGGGATCGGGGCGGTCGGTCTCGCCGTGCTCGTCGGGCTCGGTCCGTACCCGGTGTCCATGATCACCGCCGCCGGTGACGCGATCAGCAACTCCAACCCGACCCGGGTGACCATGGCCTTCCTCGGCATGCTGCAGGCCGGACTGGTGCTGCTGGCCGAGGCGCCGCTCACCCGCTGGCTGCAGCGACCGCGGGTCTGGCTCGTCACGGTGGTGCTGAACTCCCGGATCATGACCTGGTTCCTGTGGCACCTCACCGCGATGGTGGCCGTCTCGTCCCTGCTGGTCGCGCTGGGCGGCGTCGGACTGGGACTGGAACCGTTGAGCGCGGCCTGGTGGCTGACCCGGCCGGTGTGGTGGCTGGTCCTGCTGACCGTCACCTACGGGTTCGTGCTCATCTTCGGGCGCTTCGAGTCACCCCGTCCGGACCCACGACCCTCCCCCGCCACCTGGCGCCCGATCTGCGCGGCGCTCTGCGTCTGTGCCGGGCTGGCCGTGATGGCCACCGCCGGCATGGTCGGCCCGAGCGGACTCAACCCGGTCTGGCCGCTCCTTCCGGTCGTGGGTCTGGCCGTGTTCGGCGTGCTCCTGCCGCCGGGCCGAAAGAGCGTGTGAGTTCAGGGTGCGTCTTCGGCCTTCATCTCACACGTTGTCGGGGACGGCCCACTGCACGCTCCAGTGATACATCGCGATCGCCGCCGCCGCGCCGGCGTTCAGGGAGCGCGTCGAGCCGTACTGACTGATCGACACCAGCTGCTCGCACACCGCGACCAGCTCGTCGGTCAGGCCCGGTCCTTCGGAGCCGAAGACCAGGCACACCCGCTCGGGCAGCCGGGTCGACTCCAGCGGGACCGATCCCGGCAGGTTGTCGACGCCGACGATCGCGCAACCTTCGGCCGCCATCGCCGCCGCGAAGGAGGCCACGTCGGGATGATGGTGCACGTGCAGATACCGGTCGGTGACCATGGCGCCGCGACGGTTCCACCGACGGCGTCCCAGGATGTGCACCCCGGCGACGTTGAACGCATTGGCAGTCCGCACGATCGAGCCGATGTTGAAGTCGTGCTCCCAGTTCTGGATGGCCACCCGTAGGGGATGGCGGCGGGTGTCCAGCTCCGCGACGATGGCGTCGACGGTCCGGTAGCGGAACTCGTCGAGGACGTTGCGACGGTCCCCCTCGGCCAGCAGGTCGGCGTCCCAGCCGGGACCCTGCGGCCACGGACGAGGATGGGGACCCACTCCGTAGTCCACCGAGCCCTCTGGTAGCGTGCCGAGGCTCACGTCGCCGTTTCCTGGGGTTTCCACGAGGCCGAACGGTATCGTTTACCCGGTGACCGCACTCGACGCCGCCCTGCTGACGCCGATGCTGCTGCCGGTCTGGATGGACCCCGAGAACCTGATCCACCTCTTCGGACCGTACGCCCTGTGGGGTGTCGCCTTCATCATCTTCGCCGAGTGCGGGCTGTTCGCCATCCTGCCTGGGGACTCGCTGCTGTTCACCGTCGGGCTGTTCGTCGCCATCGGTGTGATCGACCACAGCCTGTTCTTCGTCTGCGTGGTCCTCACCGTCGCCGCCGTGCTCGGCAACGTGACCGGCTACTGGATCGGCCGCAAGATCGGTCCACCGCTGTTCAAGCCGCGATCGGGTCTGATGGGCACGATCTTCAAGCAGTCGTACGTCGACAAGACCCACGTGTTCTTCGAGAAGTACGGCAACCGGGCGCTCATCCTGGCCCGCTTCGTGCCGATCGTCCGCACCTTCGTCACCCTGGTCGCCGGCGTCGGGAAGATGGACTTCCGCAGGTTCATCACCTACACCGCGATCGGCGGCGTGCTGTGGGTCTGCGGGATCACGACCCTCGGGTACTACCTGGGCACGGTCCCGTTCATCCACGACAACCTCGAAGCCGCCCTCATCCTGATCGTGTTCATCTCGGTGATCCCGATGATGTTGGAGTACGTGCTGCACAAGCGGCGGGCCAAGCAGGCACTGGCCGCAGCCACCGCGCCGACGCAACCCACTGCCGAGCTGTAGGTCGACCTCAGCCGACCTGGAGATCGGCCAACGCCGCCCGGATCGGTGGCAGGAACTGCGGCGCGTTGTCCGGGATGGTCCCGTAGAAGAGGCCGGCTTCGCCGTTGGTGCCCACATCGACCACCACCACGATCATCGTCTCCCCCTTGGCCTTGATGCCGGGGATGTCGAAGGTGAGGTGCGACTCGATCAGGTACGCGTCGTGCCCGTCCACCGTGATCGCTTCGCGACGGGTGTCGGTGCGGTTGATCTCGTGGTTGTCGTAGAAGAGCGCCACCACGCAGTCGGCCACCACCCCCGCTCCCTGTTCGGGACCGTAGAAACCGTCACCGGCCAGCAGGCGAGCGATCAGGGCCCACGCCACCCAGATGGTGCCGCCGTCGGTCGAGCGTTCGACCTCCGCCTGCTGGCTCTGGACGTCGTGGCCGAACGGCGTCCGCTCGTCGGGCACCGGGGCGGTGAACGGCGGCGCCAGCCGGGGATAGGAGAGCAGACCGCTGTGGACGCGACCGTCGGACACCCGCGAAGTCGGTGAGCTCGTGCTGATTGCGGTCGGACACGATTCCTGGCCGGGGTCCTCACCCGTGTTCGGACTGAGGATCGACCCGCCGACGGCGCGCACGACGAGCACCCCCACCACCACGATCGCCACCAGGACGGCCGCGGCGCCGAGCCACCACCCCCAGAGTCGTCGCCGAGGCGTGGCCGGGACGCGCGCGGCGTTGGTCGGCCGGATGCCGCCGCCGACAGGAGTCGCAGATCTCGAGGCGAGAGGCTGCTGGGGCGGCATGTTCGCATCTGGTCGGTCGGTGGTCGCCGCACCCCAGCCCTGCCCGTCCCAGAACCGGAACCGGCCCGGCGCACCCGCCGGGTCGGGATACCAGCCGGGCGGGGCACTCATGTCTCGACGGTAGCGAGCCGAGCAAATGGTCGCCTGGTCAGGCGGTGAGCTCCATCAACGTCAGCAGGTCGTCAGCCGTCGGCTGCCACAACCCGGCCGCCACGTTGGCCTCGATCTGGGACACCTTCGTCGCGCCGGCGATGACCGAACCGACCGTCGGCATCGCCGCCAGCCCGCCGATCGCGATCTGGAGCAGGGTCAGTCCGCGCTCGTCGGCGAAGGACTGGAGCGCCTCGACGGTGTCGAAGTCGGCGGACGCCAGCACGTCCGACTGGGACGCCAGCCTGGTGCCGTCCGGCGCGGTCGCTCCCCGCTGGTACTTGCCGGTCAGCAGACCCCTGGCCAAGGGGAAGAACGGGAGCAGGCCCTGTCCGGTGTGCTCCAGGGCCGGCACGAGCTCGGTCTCGACGTCCCGGTTGAGCCAGCTGTACTCGTTCTGGGCCGAGACGAAGGCCTCGTAGCCACCGGAGTGCGCGGTCCAGTCGGCGTCGACCACCTGCCAACCGGTCAGGTTCGAGGAACCGATGTAGCGGACCTTGCCCTCGGTCACCAGCTCCGACAGCGCGGCCAGGGTCTCCTCGATCGGGGTGTGCGGATCGGGTCGGTGCAGCTGGTACAGATCGATCCAGTCGGTCCCCAGACGTCGGAGGCTGCTCTCGACCGCGAGCCGGATGTAGCGACGCGAACCGCGCACCCCCCAGTCCGGTCCGTTGGCCCCGCCCATGTCCATGCCGAACTTGGTGGCGATCACCACCTCGTCCCGGCGACCCTTCAACGCCGCGCCGAGGAGTGTCTCGGAGCCGCCGGCGTTGCCGTACACGTCGGCGGTGTCGAACAGGGTGATGCCGGCGTCGATGGCCGCCCCGACGACGGTCGGCACGTCCTCGTCGGCCATCCGGGCGCCGAAGTTGTTGCACCCCAGGCCCACCACCGACACGGTGAGTCCCGACGGTCCGAGCTGCTGGTAGATCACGCGGTCTCTCCGGTCACTGGCGGTCTCCGGTCACTGGGTGCTGGGCGGCTGGTAGCCACCCGACGAACCACCGGTCTGCTGCGACCCCGAGCCGGGCTGGTCGCCCGACTGCGGCGGCGCGTAGTGCTGCGGCGACGCCGGCTCGCCCTGACCGGGGCTGTCCTGCGGCTGGGGCGGTGCATAGTGCTGCGGCGGGGCCGAGTGCTGCGGGGGCGCCGAGTGCTGCTGCGGCGGCTGCTGGTACTGGGGCTGCTGGTACTGGGGCTGCCCCTGCGGGGCATACGTCTGCTGCGGCGGTTGCTGCTGGTACTGGGGCTGCTGGCCCTGGGGCGGTTGACCCTGTTGCGGCGCGTACTGCTGAGGGGGCGGCGCGTACTGCTGCTGCGGGTTCGGGAGGTTGTCGTAACCCGGGGCGCCCTGCTGCGGCAGCTGGCCCTGGGACGGCGCCGGCGGCTGCTGCTGGTCACCGCGGTAGGCGATCTCACCGAAGCTGACGTTCGGCGCCTGCCGCACGGCCGGGTCGTTGACCTCGAAGTACGTCGCCTTCTCGAACTTGAACACGTTGGCGATGATGTTGGTCGGGACGGACTCGACCTTGGTGTTGTAGACCCGCACGTTGGCGTTGTAGTAGCGCCGGCCGTTGGCGATCCGGTCCTCGGTCTCGGCCAGCTGACGCTGCAGCTCGAGGAAGTTGGTGTTGCTCTTCAGGTCCGGATACGCCTCGACGCTCACGATCAGGTTCCGCACGGCGCCCGACAGCTCAGCCTCCACGTCGGCGCGCTGCTGGCTGGGCAGGCCACCCTCCGACTGGGACAGCTGCTGGGCCTGGCTGCGCAGCCGGGTGATGTCCTCGAGCGTGTTGCGCTCGTGGGCCGCGTAGGCCCGGACCGTCTCGACCAGGTTGGGGATCAGCTCGTAACGCCGGTTGAGCTCGACGTCGACCTGGCGCCACGACTCCTGGATCAGGTTGCGCGACTTCACGAAGCCGTTGTAGGCACTCATCGCCACGAGCGCGATGACCGCCACGACCACCAGCAGGATGATGATCACGGTGATGGCTGTACCCATCGGGTTGCTCCTAGCTCTCAGGGGTGCGGCCCACCCTAGTGCGACCCTAGGACACTCCCGGCGCAGAGGGTCAGGACAAGGAGTCAGAGAGGTCAGGACAGGCCGAGATCCTCGAGCGAGATCGCGTACCGGTACGGCAGTCCGACCGACTCGACCTGCTCTTTCGCCCCGGTGTCCCGATCGACGATCACCGCCACCCCCACGACCTCGGCCCCCGCCTCCCGGAGCGCCTCGACGGCGGTGAGCACCGAGCCGCCGGTGGTGCTCGTGTCCTCCACCGCCAGCACCCGCCGGCCCTCGACCGGGGAGCCCTCGATGCGTCGTTGGAGGCCATGGGCCTTCTCGGACTTGCGCACGACGAACGCGTCCAGCCGACCGCCCTCGGCGGCGGCCGCGTGCAGCATCGCGGTCGCCACCGGATCCGCGCCGAGGGTGAGGCCGCCCACCGCGTCGAACTCCCAGTCGGCGACCAGCGCGCGCATCACCCGACCGACGAGCGGCGCGGCCGCGCCGTCCAGGGTCACCCGGCGGAGATCCACGTAGTAGTCGGCTGTCCTCCCGCTGGCCAACCGGACCTCGCCGTGGATCACGGCCAGGCGGCGGACGGCGTCGACGAGGGCGCGGTGGTCGTCTGGTGCGGCTGCGGCGGTCACGGTTCGTCACCCTATCCGGGGGAATCCGGCGACCACCCGTTGCCCGTCAGCCTCGGACGTGCCACGGTTCGGGTGCAGTCGACGAGCGTGGAGGACACATGACAGCAGCGGCAGCCCTGCCCGACGATCCCACCTCACCGACGATCGTGTCGTCGCCCGACGGCCGGTCGTTCCGGCTCCGGACGTCGGCCGACGAAGGCCTGCGTCCGGGCGACTACGTGACCATCGCCGACGGCGCGGGGGCCGAGCACCTGGGCTACGTCGAATCGGTCGACGAGGTCACCGAGACGACCACCTGGGCCGCCGGTTCGATCCTGCCCGGCCCGGTCACCCCCGCTCCGTTCCGGTCGGGTTCGGCCCGGCGCAGCGACCCCACCGCCGTCCGCGACTTCTTCGAGGCCTCCGGCGCCACCCTGCCCATCGGCACCCTGGTCAGCGACCCGTCGGTCCCGGTCGGGCTGATCCCGAAGCGGATCAACCGGCACACCTTCTGGTGCGGACAGAGCGGGTCGGGGAAGACGTACGCGCTCGGGGTGGCCCTGGAGCAGATCCTCCTCCGGACCCGGCTGCCGATGGTGATCTTCGATCCGAACAGCGACTTCGTCCGCCTCGGCGAGACCCTGCCGCACGTCCACCCGGAGACGGCCGGGCAGCTGGCCGACCGGCCCGTACGGGTGCTCCGCCGCGGCGACGGGCCGGACGCCCTGCGGGCCCGGCTGCGGTCCATGGACCTGGCCTCGCGGGGTGCCCTGATGCGCCTCGATCCCGTGATCCACCGCGAGGAGTTCAACGCGATGGTGCACCACCAGCCCACGACCGAGGTGCGGGACCCTCGAGAGTTCGGCGCCTCCCTGCTCGGATCCGACGATCCCGGCAGCCGGGCACTGGGCCGACGGCTGGAGAACCTCGGGCTGCTCGACTGGGAGATCTGGGCCCTGGACCACCCCTCGGCCTCCGACATCATCGCGGAACGCCCCGCCGCGACGGTCCTCGATCTCGGCAGCCTGGAGCGCCAGGACGAGCAGCTCACGGTCGCCCTGAGCGTCCTGAACGACCTCTGGAACCGACGCGAGGAGCGGCGACCGGTGCTGCTGGTCATCGACGAGGCCCACAACCTGTGCTCACCGGACCTGGAGTCGCTGCTCGGTCGGGCGGTGCGCAACCGCATCATCCAGATCGCCGCGGAGGGCCGCAAGTACGGCCTCTGGCTGCTGCTCTCGACCCAACGACCGTCCAAGGTGCACAGCGGCATCGTGAGCCAGTGCGACAACCTCACGTTGATGCGGATGAACTCACCCAACGACCTGGCCGAGCTCGGCGACCTGTTCGGGTTCGTACCACGACAGCTGCTGAACCAGTCCTCCCGGTTCCGGCAGGGCGAGGCACTGCTGGCCGGCGGATTCGTCCCGGCGCCCACGATCACCACGATCGCTCGTCGACTGACCGTTGAGGGCGGCATCGACGTCAAGGTGCCCATGCCCTGACGTCGACATCCCTCCGCCGTCATCGCCGGCACGGCTCAGGCCACCTCCGGCGCCGTTTCCCATCGCCAGCGGCGACACGTACAGCCAGCAGCAGGCCGATGCCCAGGCCCAGGCGCAGGCCCAGCTCCAGTCCGCCGGTGCGCTCACCGGAGGAGTTGGCCGCGGCCAAGGCCAAGCTGCTCGCCTGAGCCAACGAGCGCCCCGCCGATGGCCGGCTAGACCTTGCCCTCGGTGTGGGCGATCACGTCGGTGAGGACCGCGTGCAGGTCGCGCAGCTCATCGGCGTCCATCTCCAGCCTCGCCATGATCGTGGACGGCACGGCCAGCGCCCGATCCCGGAGCGAGCGCCCCGCCTCGGTCAGGGTGACTTTGAGGCTGCGCTCATCCGCCACATCACGCCTGCGATGCAGGTAACCGATCGCCTCCAGCCGTTTCAGCAACGGGGAGAGCGTGGCCGGCTCCAGACTGACGAGCTCGCCGAGCCGGCGGACCGACAGCGGCTCGTGCTGCCACAGCGCGAGCATCACCAGATACTGCGGATGGGTCAGCCCCAGTGGCTCCAGCACCGGCCGGTACAGGCCGATCACCCGGCGCGAAGCCACCGCGAGAGCGAAGCAGACCTGGCTCTCCAGCGCCAGCAGGTCGGGAACGGAGTTCGTCATGGAGGTCACCGTAGGAGTGTCTCGTTCCGGCTCGGCGATCACAGGATCCAGTACGCCGAGACCAGCATCGGCAGCAGACCCAGCAGCACCCACGGTGCGTACCAGTGCCGGCGGTGCAGGACGAGCACCGCAGCTGCGGCGACCAGACCGATCACGCCGGTCATCACCCAGAGCCCGATCACGCTGTCGCGCGGCAGATCCTGGGTGCCGCCAGCCGCGAGGTAGGCGGCCAGCACGACCGAGATCGAGCCGACGAACAGCCCGACGGCCGAGGACGCGATCAGCCGTTGGACGAACTCGAGGCTGCGAGCGTCGTCTTCGGCGTACTGGGCTTGCTCGGTCGTCAACATACGTTGTGTCCTATCAATTCGTCCACTAACTATTAGTCCAGCATACGCACCCGGGCTGCTGCCGTCAAACAGCCGCTAAGGCTTCTCGATGGTCTTCGCGAGATGGGCGAACCCGACAGAACGATCAGGTGAGTGAAACAGGTCCTGGCAGGTCGTCAGCGTGAGCAACGCCTTGGTCGCCTCGGCGCCTGGGTTCTGCGGATCCGGGTCCAGAACCCAGGTCTCGGTGTCGTTGACGGTCAGGTTCCGCGGCGAGCCATCCATCACGTACGTGTAGGTCGCGTCGCGCGTCTCCACGATGATCTCGTCACCCTTGTCCAGCTCGAGCAACCGGGCGAAGGGCTGTCCGTGGGTGACGCGATGTCCGGCGATGGCGAAGTTGCCGACCTGTCCTGGGAGCGCCGTGCTGGTGTAGTGGCCCACGCCACGGTTGAGGAACGACAGATCGGTCCCGGACAGGATCGGCACCTCGTAGTCGGAACCGAAGGCAGGGATCCGGAGCAGTGCGATGGCATCCCCCGGGATCACGGCCGGCGTGAGCTCGCCCTTGCCCTTCGTGTCGCCGGAACCGCTGCCGGACTCCTCGGTCGGCTGGGCCCACTTGTCCCGCAGCTGGGACGTCTCCTCGTGGAACGCCTTCTCCGACGTCACGTTGGTCCCGAAGTACTGCCAGGCGACCCAGCCGAGGCAGCCGAGGCCGGCCACCAGCAAGAGCACCCCGATCACGGTCAGCGCCGAGGTCGGACGGCGAGGTCCCCGAGGGGTCGGCGTCTCGTCCGGATCGGCGAGATCATCCATCAGGGACTGGACCATCCGGCCATTGTGCCTGCTCCGGTCCACGAGCGCGCCGAGTCACGCGTCTCAAGGCTCGTTGAGAACGCGCGACACTAGACTCCTCCAGCATGAGCGCAGCCGGCTGGTATCCCGATCCGGGCAACCAGCCCGGTGCGTACCGCTACTGGGACGGCCACGGCTGGACCAACCAGCTGACGACCCAGCCTGGCGGCGCGCCGACACCTCCCCCCACCGGTCCTACGGGCCCCCTCGGGCCTCCCGGCACGCCCGGCCCGGCACCGCTCCCGCCGGGAACGCCCGCCAAACGCTCCGGCCGCGGCTGGTTGATCGGCTTGATCGCCGTCGCGGTGGTGTTGGTGGTGTTGGTGGTCCTCGCCGTCCGCGGCCTGGGTGGTGTGCTCGGCGGTCTGCCGGGAGTGCCCGGCGGCGATCCCAGCGCGGACGTGTGCCCGAAGCCCGAGGCGAGCAGCACGCCCACACCGCAACCCAACGACGGTCGGGTGCACAGCGGCCCGCTCTCCTACCCGCGGTTGTCCTCACCGTGGGGGCCGCCCCAGCCCGAGTCCGACGTGCCCTTCGGGCGCGACGTGCTGCAGCAGTTCGTCCAGACCGAGCAGACCTCATCCCTCACCTGGGGAGCGGCGGTGATGGTGGGCGAGCTGGTGGCTGGCGACGGGTTCTTCGAGCCCAAGGACGGCGCCGAGATCGTGCTGCGCTGCGTGACCGGGACCTTCTACGGCAACGCCGAGGTGACCCGCAACGACACGAAGAGCCAGGCGATGACGGTGGACGGTCACGACGCCTGGATCATGGAATCCGACCTCAGCTTCTCCATCCCGGAGCTCGAGGCCACCAACGAGCTGCTCACCGTCGTGATCGTCGACCTCGAGAACGGCTCCGCGGGGTTGTTCGCCTCATCGGTGCCCGGCAACTCCCCGCAGTACAACGAGCCGGCCCAGCAGGCGATGGAGGGTCTGCAGGTGTCCTGAGCAGAATCGAGCACTCATCGACACGGCGAGGCGTCGGTGACGCTCAAGCTGCCCGGCGCGAGGGCGATTGTGCCGCTCGTGCCTGTTCGATCAGCTCCACCACCCGCTCCGGGTAGCGCTCGAGCATCGTCCAGGTGAACCGAAGCACCCGCCATCCGTCGACGACGAGCGCATTCTGACGCCAGCGGTCACTCTCGAAGCGGGCCTCGCCGTGAAAGTGGCGACCGTCCACCTCGATCACCAGTCGCTCGCCGCGGAAGAGGACGTCGACGACGTACGTGCTGTTGCCGATGACGAGTTCGACGTTCCCGTGCCAGCCCTCGATGCCTGCCTCCCGCAGCAGCCGGTGGAGCAGCCGCTCGGCGGCGGACCACGGTTCGTCGCTCGACTCGCGCAGCAGCTTGCGGCGCGTCTCGTTGCCCGGCTGCTTGCGGATCAGTGCCATGACCTCGTGCAGATCGGCCAGCGTCGCCTTGCGCCGCCGCAGCACCTCGTCGATCGCGTCCCCACCCATGTCATCGCACAGGTCGAGAGCGGTCAGCGCCGGCACGGTGAGGCGATAGCCGTCGACTTCCGTCCAGAGCTCCGGGGGCAGGTGCCGGCGGACGAAGCGGTAGCCGACCTGCGGCGCTCGATGGTGGCCGGTCACGGCCTTCACCTCCCTGACCTCCAGTCCCGGCCAGAACGACAAGCGAGCGGCCGCTCGGCCCAGCAGGATCGCGTCCGGGTCGTACCGGCGCAGGGCGAGCGCCCGGACCTCGGGGAACGCGCGGCTGTCGGGCAGCGCGTAGACGCCGGGCAGAACCGACTCGATCTCCCGGCGAGCGAGCAGTCCCTTCAGTGCCTCGTGCAGTTCGGGATGCTCACGACGGACCACGACGGTCTCGGACTCGAAGAGCTCACGAAGTAGGTGCCTCATACCTGGAGAAGGCCGATCCGGACCCCTCGCTGTGAGCGACTGTGAGCAGAATCACCCTTTCTTTCGAAGTACCCAGCGGGTCACCCGCGGACGTGTCGGGACGCGCGCTCGATTCTGCCGCCCGGCAACCGACCGGGTGCCAGGCGGCCGCTGGCTAGGGTGAGCGTCATGGCCCCTGTCGACGTGAGCAGCTCCCGGTTCAAGGCCGGCCGGGTCGGGTCCACCGCCGCCACGATCTTCGCCGAGATGTCCGCCCTCGCGGTGGCCACCGACTCGGTGAACCTCGGTCAGGGCTTCCCCGACTACGACGGGCCGGCGTTCATGCTGGCCGCCGCCGAGCGCGCCATCGCCGAAGGCGTCAACCAGTACCCCCCGGGTCGAGGGATCGCGCCCCTGCGGCAGGCGGTCGTCGACCACAGCCGCCGGCACTACGACCTCGGCTACGACGCCGAGACCGAGGTGATCATCACCACCGGCGCGACGGAGGCGCTGGCTGCTGCGATCCTGGCCTTCGTGGATCCCGGCGACGAGGTGATCGCCCTCGAACCGTTCTACGACTCCTACGCCGCCTCGGTCGCCCTCGCCGGTGGCCGGATCGTTGGCGTCGGTGTGTTCGGACCGGACTTCGTCCTCGACCTCGATGAGCTGCGGACGGCCGTCACCCCACGCACGAAGATGATCTTGGTGAACTCACCGCACAACCCGACCGGCGCCGTCCTGGGTCGAGCGGAGCTGGCGGCGATCGCCGAGCTCGCGATCACCCACGACCTCCTGGTGGTCTGCGACGAGGTGTACGAGCACCTCGTCTTCGACGGTGCCGAGCACCTGCCACTCGCCACCCTCCCCGGGATGCGAGAGCGGACGATCCGGATCTCCTCGTCGGGCAAGACCTTCTCGGCCACCGGGTGGAAGATCGGCTGGGCGCTCGGCCCGGCGCAGCTGATCACCGAGCTGACCGCGGTCAAGCAGTTCCTGACCTACGTCTCGGGGGCGCCGTTCCAGCCCGCCATCGCCCAGGCGCTGGACGAGGGCGACGCCTGGGTAGCCGCCGCCCGGGACGAGCTGCAGGGCAAGCGGGACCGGCTGGCCGCCGGTCTGCGATCGGTGGGTCTGGAGCCGGCGCTCCCCCGCGGGACCTACTTCATGACCACCGACGTGCGGCCCCTCGGCTACGACGACGGAGTCGCGTTCTGTCGCGACCTGCCGCATCGCTGTGGGGTGGTGGCCATTCCCCACCAGGTGTTCTATGCCCGCACCGACGCCGGCCGCCCGTACGTCCGGTGGGCGTTCTGCAAGTCCGACCCGGTGCTCGACGAGGCCGTCCGCCGACTCAGCGGTCTGGCGGAGGGTTAGCCGAGCGCGTTCACCTGCGCGAGTCAGCGGGACGCGGCCCGCTGCCGATACCACTGGGTGGCACCGGGGGTCCACAGGATCAGGCAGACGATGCCGATGTACGTGCCGATCGGCAGCCACCACAAGATGTCGTTCCGCAGCCACCAGGCCGACCAGGCCAGTGCTGCCACCCCGGTCAGGGTGAGCGCGAGCCGGGCCCACACCCGCGGGGCCAGGACCACGAAGCCGAGGAAGAACGCGAGCGTCGGGAAGCCGTACAGCGGCAGGGCCAGGCCCTCGATCATCCGCAGATGGAAGCGGCGCAGGATGTGGTAAACCGCACCTTCGACGTCGGTGGTGGACAGGCCGGCGGCACCCGCCGTGGCCACCAGCCAGGCCAGACTCAGCGCACACAGCCACTGCAGTGACGCCGTCACCGTCATCGTCGCCGCCATCGCGATCACCGCCGGACGTTGCCGTCGGACCACCGGAGCGTACGGCTGTGGCGCCCCCGGCCAGGCCGGGACCGGCGCCTGCGGCAGCGGTGGCCGACCGTACGGATCCGGCCGGTAGCCGGTGGGGATCGGCGCCGTCGGCAGCGGAGCCGTCGGCTGGCTCGCGGGCGGGCTGAACTGCGGCGCGCCGTGCGGACCGGGCGCCTGGTACCCGGGGTACTGCGACATGAGGTCCAGGGTAGGCGGGGACCCCACACGCTCGTGCCGTCAGACTTCGGCTCGGCTGCTTGACCCTGACACGGTGTCAGGCCGTATTCCTGGAGACATCATGTTCAGCATCGGAGACTTCGCCAGATCCGGCCGCGTGTCGGTGCGGATGCTGCGCCACTACGACGCGATCGGTCTGCTCCGACCCGCGTCCGTCGATCCGCTCACCGGCTACCGGTTCTACGCCGTCGAGCAGCTCACCAGGCTCAACCGGGTGGTGGCCCTCAAGGATCTCGGGTTCACCCTCGACCAGGTTGCCATCGTCGTCGACGACGAGATCGACGTGGACGAGCTGCGCGGGATGCTGCGGCTGCGCCGAGCGGAGCTGCGGGAGCAGATCGCAGCGGACACGGCGCGACTGGCCAGGGTCGAGGCGAGGCTCCGAGTCATCGAGAGGGAGGATGTCATGTCCGAGGAAGTCGAGATCAAGACCGTTCCGGCCGTCCGGGTGGCCGAGCTCAGCGCTCCGGTCGGCGGGTTCGAGCCGCAGTTCATCACGCCCGTGCTGGGTCCGCTGTTCGAGCAGGTGATGGGTCGGCTCGGAGCGAGCGACGTCGCCTGCGTAAGCGCACCGATCGCCTACTACGAGGACGCGGGCGACGGCGAGGGCCTGATCGCCCACGCCGCGGCTCCGATCGCCGACGATGCCGAGCCGATCGGTCTCCAGATCACCGAGCTGCCCGAGATCTCGGCGGCGGTGATCATCCACACGGGCCCGATGGACGACGTGATGCCGACGATCCAGACCCTGGGTGGCTGGATCGCGGCGCACGGCTACCGGTCCGCCGGCTACAACCGCGAGGTCTATCTGGCGTACGGCGAGGGCATGCCCGAGCCGTGGCAGACCGAGCTCCAGGAGCCGGTGACCACCGGCGGCTGATCGGCGACTCGACTCCGCGGGTGTGGCGCGGCACCCGCGGAGCAGGTCAACCGCCCAGCCGACGGGTCAGTGTGGCCGCAGCGCGACGGACGTCGGCCACCAGCTGGTCGAAGCGATCTCGGTCCACCCGATCGGCCTCGAAGGTCACCGAGATCCCGGCCACCGGGTAGCCGGTCCGGTCCAGCACCGGTACACCCACGGAGGCCAGACCCGCGGTGACCAGGCCGTCCTCCAGGGCGTAGCCCCGCTCGCGAACGGCGCCGAGCAGCGTCCGCAGATCCCGGAGGGTGGTCGGCCCGTGACCGGCGCGCTCCACCAGGGCGTCCGAGCTCGGGAAGATGGCCCGGACCTGGGCGGCCGAGAGCGCCCCCAGGATGGCGAGCCCCGACGCGGTCACCGTCGCGGGCAGCCGCACGCCGACATCGCTGACCAGCGTTCGCCGACGCGGGGCCCGCTGCTCGATCACGTAGTAGACGTCGGGGCCGTGCAGCACGGCCAGGTGGGCGTTCTCCCTGGTGGTGCTGGCCAGCCGGCTGAGCACCGGCTGGGCGATCCGCCGCAGCGGCATCTGGCGGGAGTAGCTGAAGCCCAGCTCGAACGTGACGACCCCGAGCCCGTAGCGGCGCTCCTCCGGGAGGTAGCTCACGAACCCCTGCTCGACCAGCGCTCCGAGCAGCCGGTACGTGGTCGACCGCGGCAACCCGAGGCCGGTGGCCACGGTTGCGGCGGGCACCGGTTCGACCTGCCGGGCGAGCAGCACCAGGATCCGCAGCACGGTGTCGGCCGCCGGCGAGAGGGACACGCCTCAGAGTCTCAGATATGAGACACCATGACCAGCCGACCCCTATCTCGGGCGGCGTCGGTTCGCGTGGAATGGGGTCATGCTCAAGCTGATCTCTTCCGTCGCGGTGGGCCGGGCACCCGTCACCGCCGCCGAGGTCGTCGCGGTCGCCCGGCACGGGGTCACCGTGCAGCTCGCCGAGGACGCGCTGGTCGAGGTGCGTCGGACCCGAACGGTGATCGAGGCGCTGGCCGACGACCCGCAGCCCCACTACGGCGTCTCCACCGGGTTCGGCGCCCTGGCCACCCGACACATCCCCACGGTGATGCGGACCCAGCTGCAACGCAGCCTGATCCGCTCGCACGCCGCGGGCTCAGGGCCCGAGGTGGAGACCGAAGTCGTCCGGGCCTTGATGCTGTTGCGCCTCTCCACCCTGGCGACCGGCCGTACCGGAGTCCGCGAGATCGTCGTGCAGACGTACGCTGATCTGCTGAACGCGAGCCTCACCCCGATCGTCCACGAGTACGGCAGTCTCGGCTGTTCCGGTGATCTTGCTCCGCTCGCGCACTGCGCGCTCGCCGTGATGGGCGAGGGCACGGTCCGTGACCGTGATGGCGTGCTCCGCCCGGCGGCCGAGGCGCTCGCGGCAGCGGGCATCACCCCGGTGGTGCTGGCCGAGAAGGAGGGCCTGGCGCTGATCAACGGCACCGACGGGATGCTGGGCATGCTCGTCCTCGCGCTGCACGACCTGGACAACCTGGTGCGGGTCGCCGACATCACCGCGGCGATGAGCGTGGAGGGACTGCTCGGCACCGACGACGTCTTCGCCGACGATCTCCAGCGGCTGCGGCCCCACCCGGGCCAGGCCGCCTCCGCGGCCAACCTCCGTTCGCTGATGGCGGGCAGCGCCATCCGCGAGAGCCATCGCACACGGGACTGCACCCGGGTGCAGGACGCGTACTCGCTGCGCTGCTCGCCCCAGGTCGCCGGCGGAGCTCGCGACACGATCGCCCACGCCCGTACGGTGGCAGGGATCGAGCTCGCCTCCGCCATCGACAACCCTGTCGTCACCCCGGACGGGCGGGTCGAGTCCAACGGCAACTTCCACGGAGCCCCGATCGCCTACGTGCTGGACTTCCTGGCCATCGTGGTCGCAGACCTGGCCAGCATCGCCGAGCGCCGGACCGACCGGTTCCTGGACCGGGCCCGCAGCAACGGCCTGAACGCCTTCCTGGCCGACGATCCCGGGGTCGACTCCGGGCACATGATCGCCCAGTACACCCAGGCCGCGATCGTCTCCGAGCTCAAGCGACTCGCCACCCCGGCCTCGGTCGACTCCATCCCCAGCTCGGCCATGCAGGAGGACCACGTCTCGATGGGCTGGTCGTCGGCGCGCAAGCTGCGACGGGCCGTCGACGGTCTGACCCGGGTGCTGGCGATCGAGCTGCTCACCGCCGCCCGCGGTCTCGAGCTGCGGGCTCCCCTCACGCCCGCCCCCGCCACCGCAGCGGTGATCACTGCCCTGCGCGCCGCGGGAGCGCCCGCCCCCGGTCCGGATCGCTGGCTCGCGCCCGAGATCGAGATCGCCGTCCAGCTGGTGGCGAGCGGCGGCGTGGTTGCCGCCGCCGAGTCCGTCACCGGACCCCTCGAGTAACCGAACAGACCAGAGCTCCCAGTGACCGGATCTCGCGCCGACGGATGGAGGATCGATGAGCGAAACACGCTCTTCCGTTGCGCGAAGAGGGACGACACCGTCGGGTTCGAGCGAGATCCGCGTGTAATCGGAGCGAACACCAACAACACAGAAAGCAGAGACTCATCATGGAAGGCGCCCGTCCCGTCCGCGCAGCCCGCGGCACCACGCTGTCCGCCAAGAGCTGGGCCACGGAGGCCCCGCTGCGGATGCTGATGAACAACCTCGACCCAGAGAACGCCGAGCGCCCGGACGACCTCGTCGTCTACGGCGGTACCGGTCGCGCGGCCCGCGACTGGCGCTCGTTCGATGCCATGGTCCGCACGCTGCGCGACCTGGAGGGCGACGAGACCATGCTCGTCCAGTCCGGCCGTCCGGTCGGCGTGATGCGGACGCACGAGTGGGCCCCGCGGGTGCTGATCGCCAACTCCAACCTGGTCCCGGACTGGGCCAACTGGCCCGAGTTCCGCCGACTCGAGCAGCAGGGTCTGACCATGTACGGACAGATGACCGCCGGGTCGTGGATCTACATCGGCACCCAGGGCATCGTGCAGGGCACGTACGAGACGTTCGCCGCGGTGGCCGAGAAGCGGTTCGGCGGCACGCTGGCCGGCACCCTCACCCTGACCGGGGGCTGCGGCGGCATGGGTGGCGCCCAGCCGCTCGCCGTCACCATGAACGAGGGGGTCTGCCTGATCGTCGACGTGGACCGGGCTCGCCTGCAGCGGCGGGTCGATCACCGCTACCTCGACGAGATCGCCGAGGATCTCGACTCCGCGGTGGAGAACGCGCTCCGGGCCAAAGCCGACCGCCGGGCCTGGTCGATCGGAGTGGTCGGCAACTGTGCGGAGGTCTTCCCGGAGCTGCTGCGCAGGGGCGTGGCCATCGACGTGGTCACCGACCAGACGAGCGCACACGACCCGTTGTCCTACCTGCCGGCAGGCGTCAGCCTGGAGGACTGGCACGAGCTGGCGGCGAAGAAGCCGGAGGAGTTCACCGACCGAGCCCGTGCCTCCATGGCCCGCCAGGTACAGGCCATGGTGGAGTTCCAGGACGCGGGAGCCGAGGTCTTCGACTACGGCAACTCGATCCGCGACGAGGCCCGCCAGGGTGGCTACGGACGTGCCTTCGCGTTCCCGGGGTTCGTGCCGGCCTACATCCGGCCGCTGTTCTGCGAGGGCAAGGGCCCGTTCCGCTGGGCCGCCCTGTCCGGTGATCCGAAGGACATCCACGCCACGGACGAGGCCGTGCTGAAGCTGTTCCCGGACAACGACAGGCTGCACAAGTGGATGCGCGGCGCCAAGGAACGGATCGCCTTCCAGGGCCTGCCGGCCCGGATCTGCTGGCTCGGGTACGGCGAGCGTGACAAGGCCGGTCTGGCCTTCAACGACCTGGTGGCCTCCGGGGCGGTCAGCGCCCCGATCGTGATCGGGCGGGACCACCTGGACTGCGGTTCGGTAGCCAGTCCCTACCGCGAGACCGAGGCGATGGCCGACGGTTCCGACGCGATCGCCGACTGGCCGCTGCTGAACGCCCTGGTCAACACCGCGTCCGGCGCCAGCTGGGTGTCCATCCACCACGGCGGCGGCGTCGGTATCGGCCGCTCCATCCACGCCGGGCAGGTGTGTCTGGCCGATGGCACCGAGCTGGCCTCCCAGAAGCTCTCCCGGGTGCTCAGCAACGATCCCGGCATGGGCGTCATACGGCACGTGGACGCCGGCTACGACACCGCTGTCGACGTTGCCACGGAGCGCGGCGTGCGGGTGCCCATGCGCGAGAGCGCTCTGTCGGCGCAGCGCGAGAGCGCTCCGTCGGCGCAGCGCGAGAGCGCTCGGTCTGGCGCAGCAGGAGGGTGCGTGACCTCCGGGTCGGCGCGATCATTCGATCGTCAGTGGGCCGAACTCGCCCAGATCGGCCGCCACGCCCAGACCGGCGGCTATCGCCGGTACGCCCTCACCCGCGAGGACCACGAACTGCGCGAGTGGTTCGCCGGCGAAGCCAGCAGCCGCGGCCTCGACCTGACCCTCGACCGGATGGGCAACCAGTGGGCGTGGTGGGGTGACCCGGACTCGACCCCCGGAGTCGTCGCCGGCTCCCACCTGGACAGCGTCCCCGACGGCGGAGCGTACGACGGCCCGCTGGGCGTGGTCAGCGCGTTCGCCGCTCTGGATCGCCTGCGGAACAGCGGATTCCGGCCACAGCGGCCCCTCGGCATCGTGAACTTCGCCGACGAGGAGGGCGCTCGGTTCGGGGTCGCCTGCGCCGGCTCCCGGGTGATCACCGGCGCGTTGGCGCCGGAGCGGGCCCTGGGTCTGCGGGACGGCGACGGCGTCTCCATGGCGGATGCGCTGCGCTCGGCCGGCCGGGAGCCCGAGCTGATCGGGCCCGACCCGGAGGCGCTTCGTCGGGTCGGTGCTTTCGTCGAGCTGCACGTCGAACAGGGACGAGGACTGATCGATCTCGACCAACCGGTCGCGCTGGGCACCGACATCTGGCCGCACGGGCGGTGGCGGCTGACCTTCCCGGGGGAGGCCAACCACGCCGGCACGACCCGACTGGACGACCGGCGAGACGCCATGATCGGTCTGGCTTCGACGATCCTGGCCGCTCGCTCGGCCGCCACCACCCAGGGGTGCGTGGCGACCATCGGCAAGACCGTGATCACCCCGGGTGGGGTGAACGCCATCCCGTCCGCCGCCACCGGGTGGCTGGACGCTCGCGGCGCCGACGAAGCAGCGCTGCGGCGGACCGTCGACGAGGTGACCGCGGCCGCCGCAGACTGGGGCGCGACCGTCACGGAAGAGTCCTGGACCGCCACCACCCGGTTCGACCTCGACCTGCTGGCTCGCCTGCGCCGGGTGCTGCCCGCCGCGCCGCTACTCGGTACCGGAGCAGGTCACGACGCCGGGATCCTCGCTGGCACGGGGATCCCGACCGGAATGATCTTCGTCCGCAATCCCACCGGGATCTCGCACTCCCCCGCCGAGCACGCCGAACGCGTCGACTGCCTGGCCGGGGTGGACGCGCTGACGGCGGCGCTCACCGAGCTCGTGGGGCCTGAGACGGCCGGTGAGCGTCCGTGAGCACCGCCTACTGGGTTCCCGTCGCTCACCTGCCGGACCGCATCGCCGACCGGGTGCGGATCACCGAGCAGGCCGGGGTGATCACCGCGGTCACCACGGACACCCCACCCGCTCCGGTCGACACGGTGCTCGACGGCATCGCCCTGCCCGGCTTCGCGAACACCCACAGCCACGCCTTCCACCGAGCCCTGCGTGGGCGTACGCATGCCGACGGCGGCACGTTCTGGACCTGGCGCCGACAGATGTACGCCCTCGCCTCCCGGCTGGACCCGGATCACTACTTCTCGCTCGCCCGAGCCGTCTACACGGAGATGGTGCTGGCCGGGATGACCGTCGTCGGCGAGTTCCACTACCTGCACCATGATCATCGCGGACGTTCGTACGCCGATCCGAACGCGATGAGCGAGGCCCTGGTGGCGGCGGCGGCCGACGCCGGGATCCGGCTCACCCTGCTGGACGTCTGCTACCTCGCCGGTGGCCTGACTGAGCACGGTCATCACGAGCTCGACCCGGTTCAACGGCGCTTCTCCGACGGCAGCGTGCAGGCCTGGGCCGACCGGGTCGGCGCGTTCGCCACGACCCACGCGGGCACCGACGCCGTCCGGATCGGTGCGGCCGTCCACTCCGTGCGCGCGGTGCCGAGCGAGGACCTCGCGGTCCTGGCCGGCCTGTGCCCGGCGGGACCGCTGCACGTCCATCTCAGTGAGCAGCCCGCCGAGAACGCCGCCGTACGAGCGTTCTACGGCTGTACGCCGGCCGAGCTGCTGCACCGTCACGGGTTGCTCGGACCGACCACCACCGCGGTGCACGCCACGCATCTGACCAGGTCCGACATCGCCCTGCTCGGGGACACCGGGACCGGTGTCTGCTTCTGTCCCACCACCGAGCGGGACCTGGCCGACGGCATCGGTCCCGCCCGAGCACTGCACGACGCCGGCAGTCCTCTCAGCCTGGGCAGCGACCAGCACGCCGTGATCGACGTGTTCGAGGAGCTGCGCGGGCTGGAGCTGCACGAACGACTGGCCACCGGGCAGCGTGGCCGGTTCAGCCCGGCGGAGCTGATCACGGCCGCCGCTCCCGGCGGCCACACTGCCCTGGGCTGGTCTGGCGGCGGGCGGCTCGCGGTCGGAGCACCCGCCGACCTGGTGATCATCGACCCGTCGTCGGTCCGCACCGCCGGGTCCCGACCCGGTCAGGTCCACTACAGTGCCACCGCTGCGGACGTCCGCGAGGTGATCATCGGCGGTCGACGAGTGGTGAGCAGTGGAGTGCACCGGCTCGGCAGTGCCGCCGCTCTGCTGACCGCCGTCCTGGCCGACCTGGAGGAATCGTGATCAGCACCGCCATCACTGGCATCACCGAGCTCGTCACCTGCGACGACAGCACCGACGACCGGCTCGGGATCCGTCCAGACGCGGCCCTGGTCGTCCAGGGCGGACGGGTGGCCTGGATCGGGAACGCAGCGCAGGCACCGGCCGCCGACCGGGAGATCGATCTCGGGGGTCGGACCCTCATCCCCGGCTTCGTGGACTCCCACAGCCACCTCGTCTTCGCCGGCGACCGCTCGGCGGAGTTCGCCGCCCGGATGACCGGCACACCGTACGACGGCGGTGGCATCGCGAGCACCGTGTCCGCGACCAGGTCGGCCTCCGATGACGAGCTGCGCGCCTTGATCGGGGGAAGGGTCGCCGAGATGCGATCCCAGGGAACCACCACCGTGGAGATCAAGAGCGGGTACGGCCTCAGTGTCCCCGACGAGACCCGCGCGCTGCGGCTGGCCGCCGAGATCACGTCCGAGACCACGTTCCTCGGCGCCCACGTCGTTCCGCCCGAGTGGCGGGACCGACGCGCCGACTACCTCACTCTGGTCACCGGCGAGATGCTGGACGCCGCGGCCCCGTACGCCCGCTGGATCGACGTGTTCTGCGAGCCGGCCTCCCCGTACGCCTTCGACGGGGACGAGGCTCGGACGGTGCTCGGGGCCGGCCGCCGAGCCGGGCTCGAGCTGCGCGTGCACGGCAACCAGCTGGGCCCCGGCCCGGGCGTCCAGCTGGCCGTCGAGCTGGGGGCCGCCAGTGTCGACCACTGCACGTACCTCTCCGACGCCGACGTCGACGTCTTGTCCGCCGCGGCGTCCACGACGGTGGCGACCCTGCTCCCCGGGGTCGAGTTCTGCACCCGCTCCCCCTTCCCCGACGGAGCGAGGCTGCTGGCCGCCGGGGTGGCGATCGCACTGGCCACCGACTGCAATCCCGGCACCTGCTACTCCTCCTCGATGCCGTTCATGATCGCCCTGGCCGTCCGCGAGATGGGTTTGACACCCGCCCAGGCCCTCTACGCCGCCACTGCCGGATCGGCGAGGTCCCTGCGCCGTCACGACATCGGCCGGATCCGGGTGGACGGGCCAGCTGATCTGGCCGTCATCGACGCCCCCAGCCACCACCATCTCGCCTATCGTCCGGGCGTGCCGCTGGTTCGGACGCTCGAGCTGTAGGACATATTGCTCGGTATGGCCGAGAGCAGTCCGCCGGATGACGGTCCGGGTGTCGAGCGGACGATCACACTGACCGACGCCGTGGTCGCGATCGCCATGACGTTGTTGATCTTGCCGCTGGTCGAGGTGGTCAACGACATCGACGTCACCGACCTCTCGACGCTCTGGGCCCAGAACGGTCAGCTGCTGCAGTCGTTCGTGATCAGCTTCCTGGTCATCTACGCGTTCTGGACCGCTCACGGCACCCTCTACCACCGGCTGCAGGTCGCCGGCCACCCCGCTGTCCCCCGGCTCGGCCTGATCAACATGTTCTGGCTGCTGGTGATCGCGTTCCTGCCGTTCCCGACCGCGATGATCGGCCGTGACCTCAACACCGTCAGCGGCCCGCTCTACATCGGCACCATGCTCGTCCTGTCCCTGCTGACCCTGGCCATGACCGCGGTCGTGCATCGCGCGGTCGGTCGCCCGATCGGGCTGGCGTGGCTGACTTCCGCCGTGTTCGCCGTCTGTGCGGTCGTCAGCCTGGTCAATCCCCAACTCGGCGTCTATCTGCTGCTGCTGCTCGTGGTGACCGGCCGCATCGAGGGGGCCAGCGCGAACCGCGCCCGCCGTGAGCCGGTCGAGTGACCCCGCCACCCGTGGACGCTCCTGCGCGAAGCGCAGACCGGTCAACCGAAGTGCGCGCCGCCGGTCACCGGATCGGGTGAGGCCTCCGCGTCGGTGTCGGTGAAGGGTGCCGCGTGTCCGATGAAGCGCCGGATCTGGATCCCCGTCATCAACCGGTAGGGGAACATCGACCCGGCGCCACGGCGGATCAGCGCCTGCTCCGGCAGCGGGGCGTCCGAACCGGTGAGGATCACGTTGCCGAACCGCCGACCCTTCAAGGTGGCGGGCTCGGCCCCGTAGACCACGTGGTCGAAGACCTCCGCCACTCCAGCGAGCACCCGCCGGGAATAGGTCAGGCCCCCGCTGTCGGTCACGTTGATCACCACCGCCCCGGTCGGACCCACCACCCGGCGCAGATCGGTGAGGAACTCGACCGTCGTGAGCTCGGCCGGGACCCGGGCCCCGGCGAACGCGTCCACGATCACCAGCTCGGCGAACCCGTCGCGCATCGCCGCGATCCCGGCGCGGCCGTCGACGGGGCGGATCTTGATGCCGCTCTGCCGGGGCAGGGGCAGGTGCTCACGCACCAGCCGGGTCAGCTCCTCGTCGGGCTCCAACACGATCTGAGCCGAGCTCGGCCGGGTCGCAGCCACGTAGCGGGGCAGGGTGAGTGCCGCACCGCCGACGTGGACGATCCTGATCCGCTCTCCGTCGGGTGCGATCTCGTCGACCACGTCGGCGATCCGCTGGACGTAGTCGAACTCGAGCCTCAGCGGGTCGGCCAGATCCACGTACGACTGGTCGGTGCCGCCGATCCGGACCAGGTACGCCCCGGGTCGCGCGGTGTCCTCGACCAGCATCACCACCTGCGACCCCGTGTCGAGCACGATCTCGTCGCTCAGCTCCGCCTCCTCGTACGCCCTGGTGCCATCCCGGGGTGATCATCACACACCCGATGAGTTCGGTGCCGGTCTCTGGTCTATCGGCTGTCAGTGCCGCGGAGCAGAATGTCCGCAGCTCACCACATTCGAGAGGATCACCATGGCTCTGCTCAACCCCTACCTCAACTTCCGCGGCCAGGCTCGCGAGGCGATCGAGTTCTACCAGTCTGTGCTCGGCGGGGAGTTCACCGTCTCCACCTTCGGCGACTTCCAGATGCCGGGTGTCGCCGACGACGAGAAGGACAGCGTCATGCACAGCCAGCTCACCACGCCGTCCGGCTTCACCCTGATGATCTCCGACGTCCCGGCGAAGATGCCCGGGGAGATCAGCAACGGCACGATCTCGATCAGCGGCAACGAGACCGATGAGATCCGGGGCTACTTCGACGCGCTGGCCGACGGCGGCGAGGTGGCGATGCCGCTGAACCAGGCTCCTTGGGGCGACTACTTCGGTCAGCTGACCGACAAGTTCGGCGTCCAGTGGCTGGTCAACATCGCAGGTCCGGGCCAGCCCCAGGGCTGACCGGGGACAGGACCAGGGCTGACCGGGACAGGACCAGGGCTGACCGGGACAGGACCAGGGCCGGAGCAGCTGCCCCGGCCCTCGTCCTGTCGTTCACCTGCTCAGACGACCAACGCGGTCGGCTGCGCGACCACCAGTCCGTCCTTGGCCTCGTCCACATCGAAGGTGATCACGTCGCCGTCGGTGACGGAGCCGCCGAGCACCCGTTGGGCCAGCTGATCCTCGATGGTGGTCTGGATCAGCCGACGGAGCGGCCGTGCGCCGTAGACCGGGTCGAAGCCGGTCAGCGCCAGCCAGTCCTTGGCCGCCTGGGTCATCTCGACAGAGATCCGACGATCGGACAGTCTGGTGTTCAGCCGGCGCAGGCTGATCTCCACGATCTTGGCCAGCTCCTCCGTGCCGAGCGCGTCGAAGAGCACGATCTCGTCCAACCGGTTGAGGAACTCCGGCTTGAACGCCCCGCGCACGACCCCCATCACCGCGTTGCGCTTGATCGCCGGGTCGAGCGTCTGATCGGCCAGGTACTGCGAGCCGAGGTTGGAGGTCAAGATCAACAACACGTTGCGGAAGTCGACCGTACGACCCTGACCGTCGGTCAGCCGGCCGTCATCGAGCACCTGGAGCAGGATGTCGAAGACCTCACTGTGCGCCTTCTCCACCTCGTCCAGCAACACGACCGCGTACGGGCGCCGCCGCACCGCCTCGGTGAGCTGTCCGCCCTCTTCGTACCCGATGTAGCCCGGAGGGGCACCGACCAGCCGCGCCACCGAGTGCTTCTCGGAGTACTCGCTCATGTCGATCCGGATCATGGCGTGCTCGTCGTCGAACAGGAACTCGGCAAGCGACTTGGCCAGCTCCGTCTTGCCCACCCCGGTCGGGCCGAGGAACAGGAACGACCCGGTGGGGCGGTTCGGGTCGGAGATGCCGGCCCGCGCCCGCCGGACGGCGTCGGAGACGGCCTTGACCGCCGGCTTCTGGCCGATCAGCCGCTCGCCGAGCCGGGCCTCCATGGCCAACAGCTTCTCGCTCTCGCCCTGCAGCAGCCGGCCGACCGGGATCCCGGTCCAGTTGGACACCACCTCGGCGATGTCGTGCGGCCCGACCTGT
This sequence comes from uncultured Actinomycetota bacterium, assembly GCA_963696135.1. Lineage (GTDB taxonomy): Bacteria > Actinomycetota > Actinomycetes > Propionibacteriales > Propionibacteriaceae > Microlunatus. The sequence continues at coordinate 36,893 of CAVOJH010000014.1, read as the reverse complement.
TCCGACACCATCGTGTCGGTCTGGCTCTCGGCCTCGTCGGCCCGGGCCAGCTGACCCTGCAGCTCGGGGATCTCGCCGTAGAGGATCTCCGCGGCCCGCTGCAGCTCACCCTCCCGCTGCAGCCGGTCAGCCTCGGTTCTCAGCTCGTCGATCTTCTGCCGCAGGTCACCGACCTGGTTGAGGCCTTGCTTCTCGGCCTCCCACCGCGCCTCGAGCCCGCGCAGCTCCTCCTCGGCGTCGGCGAGCTCGCCGTCCAACCGGCTCAACCGCTCGACGGAGCCGCTGTCGGACTCCTTCTCCAGGGCGAACCGCTGCATCTTCATCCGGTCCACGGTCCGGCGGAGCTGATCGATCTCCTCCGGGGAAGAGTCGATCTCCATCCGCAGCCGCGACGCGGACTCGTCGATCAGGTCGATGGCCTTGTCGGGAAGCTGACGCGACGTGATGTAGCGGTTCGACAGCGTCGCGGCCGCGACCAGAGCCCCGTCGGTGATGGCCACCTTGTGGTGCGCCTCGTACCGCTCTCGCAGTCCGCGCAGGATCGCGATCGTGTCCTCGACACTCGGCTCGCCGACGTAGACCTGCTGGAACCGCCGCTCCAGGGCGGGGTCCTTCTCGATCCGTTCCCGGTACTCGTCCAGGGTGGTGGCGCCGATCATCCGCAGCTCACCGCGGGCCAGCATCGGCTTCAGCATGTTGCCCGCGTCCATCGAGGAGTCACCGGACGCGCCGGCGCCGACCACCGTGTGCAGCTCGTCGATGAAGGTGATCACCTGGCCCTCGGCGTCCCGGATCTCCGTCAGCACCGCCTTCAACCGCTCCTCGAACTCACCGCGGTACTTCGCACCGGCGACCATCGAGGACAGATCCAGCGAAATCAGCCGGCGACCCTTCAGGGAGTCCGGCACGTCACCGGCGACCAGGCGCTGGGCCAGTCCCTCGACGACGGCCGTCTTGCCGACGCCGGGCTCACCGATCAGCACCGGGTTGTTCTTGGTCCGGCGGGCCAGCACCTGCACCACCCGGCGGATCTCGGTGTCGCGGCCGATGACGGGATCCAACCGGCCCTCGCGGGCCTGCTCGGTCAGGTCGACGCCGTACTGGTCGAGGGCCGAGGAGGTTCCCTCGGCCTCCTGGCTGGTCACCCGCTTGGATCCGCGCGAGGCGTTGAACGCGGTCGCCAGACCGTCGGCCGTCACGTGGAGGTCGGTGAGGATCTTCTTCGCGTCGGAGGCGACGGCGGCCAGGGCGATGAGCAGGTGCTCGGTGGCCACGTAGCTGTCGCCGAGCTGTTCGGCGCGGGTCTCCGCGTCGGCGAGCACCCGGGCGAAGGAACCGGACAAGGTGGGCTGGCTGACCGACGAGCCGCTGGCCGACGGCAGCTTGGTGATCGCGCCCTGAGCGGCGGCGTCGACCACCGTCGGGTCGGCTCCGACGGAGGTCAGCAGCGGAGCGACGGTGTTGCCCGGCACCATCAGCAGGGCGTGCAGCAGATGCGACGGCTCAGCACTCGGGTTGCCGGCCGTCAACGCGTTGCGCAACGCCGCTGAGACGGCGTCGCGACTCTTGGTGGTGAGCTTGTTGGTGTCCATGCAGGTCCTTCGAGAGTCGAATCCAAGGTTGAGTCTACTACGCTCAACCTTTGGTCAGGGCCTCAGTATTCCACCCTGAGTGACATCGACTCAACCCTTGGTCACCCTGAACCCCCACGGATGGCCGGGGTCGTCGGCTGCGGTGGTCGTAGCCTGGAGCCACCATCGCGGAGACTCCACCACGAGAGGAGCGTCGTGCCCGACGAGGAACGTGCCGGGATCTCCTTCAGCCACCTGGACCAGGAGCTGTTCGACGGCGCCGGCGCGACGAAACGCGACCTCGTCGACTACCTGGAGGCCGTTGCGGACCGGATGCTCCCGGTGCTCGACGATCGGCCGCTGTCGGTCATCCGGGTCCGTCCTGGTCAACCCGCGTTCATGCAGAAGAACCTGCCGAAGTACACCCCGGACTGGGTCGCACGGACAGCGATCTGGGCCGAGGCGTCGCGGCGGGAGATCTCGTACCCGGTGGTCGATGACGTCCGTACGCTGCTGTGGTTGGCCAACCAACGTGCCGTGGAGTATCACGTCACGCTGTTCCGGCTGGCGCATCCGCACGAGCCCGACTTCCTGGTGATGGATCTGGACCCGCCGGAGGGTGCGGGCTTCGACGTGGTGGTGGCGGCCGCGCACCTGGTCCGCGCCGCCCTGACCGATCTGGGACTCGCCGGCGCGGTGAAGACCAGCGGCGCGAAGGGAGCGCACATCTTCGTCCCGCTCATCCCGGGTACGGCCCCCGACGCCGCAGCCGCCGCCTGCCGAGCGCTCGCCGCCCGGGCCGAGCGACTCGATCCGGCGCTGGGAACGACCGCGTACGTCAAGGAGGATCGGGCCGGCAAGGTGTTCCTGGACTCGACCCGGGCCGGTGGCGCCACCGTGGTCGCGACCTACAGTCCGCGGGCCCGGCCGGGCGTACCGGTGTCGTTTCCCGTCTCCTGGGACGACCTCGATCGGATCACCCCGGCCGACTTCACCCTCACCACCGCCGTCGCACAGCTGGACGGCGATCCGTGGCGCTCGGCGCTGCCGTCGCCACAGTCCCTACCCGAGGTGCTCGTGGCCGAGGGGCAGGAGATCCCGATCGCACGGGTGCGGGCCATGCACGAAGGAAAGCGTCGGGCTCGAGCCCGACGCGACGCCACCGACTCCTGAGTCAGCCGTGACTGACTCGAAGCGGGAGGCGAGGACGGCTACTTCTCGCGGGCGGGCAGGGCCAGGACGCCCCGGGTCCGCCGGGCCCCCGCTCCGCCGAGGTGCACCCCGCCGGTGCCGTCGGCGGTGAAGACCCGCGACCCGGGCGGCGCGTTGTGCACCGCCGTGAGCACCGCGGCCATCTCCTCCAGCCGACGACGCATCTCGTCCAGCTCGTCCTGCATGGACAGGATCCGGCGGATGCCCTCGAGGTTGATGCCCTCGTCCTGGCTCAGTCGCTGCACGAGGCGCAACCGCGCGATGTCGCGGGCCGAGTACCGGCGACCGCGTTTGGCCAGCCGCCGAGGCACGACCAGACCCATCCGGTCGTACGTCCGCAGCGTCTGCGGGTGCATCCCGGCCAGCTGAGCGGCCACCGAGATGACGAAGACGGGCGCGTCGGAGTCGATCTGCTGGGGCAGCTGCGCTCCACTCATCGCCTACTCCTTCACGAACCCGTGGCGAACAACTTCGCCCGCGGGTTCTGGGTTCCCACGGCCTCGGCGTAGGAGTCCAGGGCCTGCCGGGCCTCGGGGGTGAGCGAGGACGGCACCACGACCTCGACGGAGACGAGCAGGTCGCCGGTCGTTCCGTCGCGACGGGAGACCCCCTTGCCGCGCACCCGGAGGGTACGGCCGTTCGGCGTACCGGCGGGCAGTCGGAGCTTGACCGCCGACCCACCGAGGGTGGGCACCTCGATCTCGCCGCCGACGGCCGCCTCGTGGAAGGTGACCGGTGCGGTCAGGGTGAGGTTGTCACCCGTCCGGCCGAACACCGGGTGCGGTCGTACGTGCACGATGACGTACAGGTCCCCGGCGGCGCCGCCGTTCTCGCCGGCACCACCCTTGCCCTTGAGCCGGATCCGCTGACCGTCGGTGACCCCGGCCGGAATCCGGACCTGCATGGTCTTGGTCGAGCGACCACGACCGGAACCGTGGCAGACCGGGCACGGATCGTCGACCACCATGCCGCGACCGTGGCAGTCCTTGCAGGGTTCGGTCATCGCGAACACCCCACCCGAGGTGGAGGTCTGCATGCCTGAGCCCTGGCAGGTGGCGCAGACGTGCGGCACCGTGCCGGCCTTCGCGCCGGTGCCGTGACAGGCCTCGCAGGGCGCGTCGGAGATCATCTGCATGCCCACCGTGACGCCGGCGATGGCGTCGACGAAGTCGACGGTCACCTCGCCCTCGACGTCACTGCCGCGGCGCGGGCCCCTCGCGGAGGAGTAGCGCTGAGTCCGGGTCTGACCGCCGTTGAACAGCCCGCCGAACAAGTCGGTGAAGCCGTTGTCGGACGCGTTGCGGAACAGGTCGTCGGCCGAGGGACCACCCTGACCGCCGGACCCGCCACTCCCCGGGAAGCGAAAACCGCCGCCACCGAACAGCTTGCGGGCGTCGTCGTACTCCTTCCGCTTCTTGACGTCGGACAGCACGTCGTTGGCCTCGGAGACCTCCTTGAACCGCTTCTCGGCGGCAGGATTGCCCGGGTTCTGATCGGGGTGGTTCTCGCGGGCCAGCTTGCGGTAGGCCTTCTTGAGCTCGTCGGGCTTGGCGTCCTTGGCCACGCCGAGGACCTTGTAGTAGTCCTTCTCCAGCCAGTCCTTGGTGCTCACGGACGCCTCCTCTCGAGGCTCTGGGGATCGGTCGAACCGGTCCGGTTCATCCTGCTGTCCATGGTCAGGGGTCGGGCGGCCCGGAGGCCACCCGACACCCTCACGTGATCAGTGCTCGTCGTCGGACGGCGCATCGGCCGCCTCCGTGGCCGCCTCCGGAGCCGCCGCCTCGGACGGCGCCGCATTGGGGTCCGGCTCGGCCACTGCGACCCGGGCGGGCCGCACCACGCGGTCACCGATCCGGTAGCCCGGCTGCAGGATCTCCACGCAGGTCGGCCCGTCGATCCCCTCGGCGTGGGCGTGCAGCAGCGCCTCGTGGATGTGTGGGTCGAACGGGTCACCCTTGGTGCCGTACGTCTCCAACCCGTTGCGCGTGGTGACCCGCTCGAGCTCGTCGGCGACGGCCTTGAAGCCGCCGCTCAGCTCGCCGTGCTCACGGGCCGAACGGACGTCGTCGAGGACCGACATGAGGTCCTTCAGGATCGCCTCGATCCCGCTCTTGCGAGCGACATCGCGATCGCGGTCCACCCGGCGCTTGTAGTTCACGTACTCCGCCTGCAGCCGCTGCAGATCCGCCGTGCGATCGGCCAGAGCCGTCTTCAGCTGGGCGACTTCCTCGGAGTCGACCGGCACCTGCGTACCGGCCTCCGGGTCGATCGGAGCCCCAGCCCCGGGGGCCGCAGCGGACTGCGGCTCCCGGACCTGGTAGGTGTCCGGATCGATCCGACGCTTGTCCCGGATGGTGGGTCCGGTGTGTTGGGTCTCGCGGTCGGACTCGGTCACTTGGTCCCCGTGTTCTGGTCGTCGTCCACGATCTCGGCGTCGACCACGTCGTCGTCGGACCCGGCGCTGCTGCCGTCGGTGCCGCCGGTGCTCTCGCCCTCGGCGCTGGCCGACTCGGAGGCACTGGCCGCCTGAGCCGCGGCGTACATGGCCTGCCCCACGGCCGCACTGGTGGTATTGACCTTGTCGACGGCCGCCTTGACGGCGTCGATGTCCTCACCCTCCAGGGCGGTCTTCAGCTCGGCCAGCGACTCCTCGACCGGCTGCTTGACGTCGTCACCGATCTTGTCGCCGTTCTCGCTGAGCAGCTTCTCCGTGCGGAAGACCAGGTTGTCGGCCTCGTTGCGCAGCTCGACCGACTCACGCCGCTTCTTGTCCTCCTCGGCGTGCGCCTCGGCGTCCTTGACCATGGAGGCGATGTCGTCCTTGTTCAGGGCCGACCCGCCGGTCACGGTCATGGACTGCTCCTTGCTCGTGGCCAGGTCCTTGGCGTGCACGTGCACGATGCCGTTGGCGTCGATGTCGAACGCGACCTCGATCTGCGGCACGCCGCGCGGGGCCGGCGGTAGACCGGTCAGCTCGAAGTTGCCGAGCGACTTGTTGTCCCGGGCGAAGTCCCGCTCACCCTGGTAGACCTGGATCATCACCGACGGCTGGTTGTCGTCGGCGGTCGTGAACACCTCGGACCGCTTGGTCGGGATGGTCGTGTTCCGCTCGATGATCTTGGTCATCACGCCGCCCTTGGTCTCGATGCCGAGGCTCAGCGGGGTGACGTCGAGCAGCAGGACGTCCTTGACCTCACCCTTCAGCACACCGGCCTGCAGGCTGGCGCCGAGGGCGACGACCTCATCGGGGTTGACGCCCTTGTTGGGCTCCTTGCCGCCGGTCAGCTCCTTGACGAGCTCGACGACGGCCGGCATCCGGGTGGAGCCGCCGACCAGGATCACGTGGTCGATCTTGCCGACGCTGATCTTCGCGTCCGAGACCACCGCGTTGAACGGGGTGCGGCAGCGGTCGAGCAGGTCGGAGGTGAGCTGCTGGAACTGCGAGCGGGTCAGCTTCTCTTCCAGGTGCAGCGGGCCGGACTCACCGAGAGTGATGTACGGCAGGTTGATCGAGGTCTCGCTGGCGGAGCTGAGCTCGATCTTCGCCTTCTCCGCGGCCTCCTGCAGGCGCTGCCGGGCGATCTTGTCCTGGCTCAGGTCGGTGCCGTTCTTGTTCTTGAACTGCTTGACCAGCCAGTCGACGACCCGGGAGTCCCAGTCGTCGCCACCGAGGCGGTTGTCGCCCTTGGTGGCCTTCACCTCGAACACGCCGTCACCGATCTCCAGCAGCGACACGTCGAACGTGCCGCCACCGAGGTCGAAGACCAGGATCGTCTGCTCGGTCTCGCCCTTGTCCAGTCCGTACGCCAGCGCGGCGGCGGTCGGCTCGTTGATGATCCGGTCCACGGTCAGACCGGCGATCTCACCGGCCTCCTTGGTGGCCTGGCGCTCGGCGTCGGAGAAGTACGCCGGGACGGTGATGACCGCGTTGGTGACCTGCTCGCCGAGGTAGGCCTCCGCGTCCCGCTTCAGCTTCTGCAGCACGAAGGCGCTGATCTGCTGGGGACGGTAGTCCTTGTCGTCGATCTTGACCTTCCAGTCCGTGCCCATGTGGCGCTTGACGGAGCGGATGGTGCGGTCCACGTTGGTCACGGCCTGCCGCTTGGCGACCTCGCCGACCAGCACCTCGCCGCCCTTCGCGAACGCGACGACCGACGGAGTGGTGCGGGACCCCTCGGCGTTGGGGATGACGGTGGGCTCTCCACCTTCGAGCACGGCGACGACCGAGTTGGTCGTTCCGAGGTCGATACCGACTGCACGAGCCATGGTTCTTCAATCCTCCGGTGTGGAAGTGGGTTTCCTTGAGTGTATGACGCTCAACCTACAACTTGAGCGTACCAGGCTCAACCCTTGGGTTTCCCCGAGTATTCCACCCCGAGCGGGCCGTTGGCCGTGTGTCAGCTGACTCTGGCCACGCTCGCGGCCATGACCGAGCTCGTACGCCGCCCCGTGCCCGAGCTCGCCGTGCTTCATCTGGACCTGCGTGATGGTCTCCGGGTCGCCCTCACCTCGGCGCTACTGGGCGTGCTGCCGCGCCCGTGAGGCGCTATGGCGAGCACGAAGATCCGACGGTCAGGTTGGTCGCCGATCCCTCACGTGTGCCGGCAGGACCGGGCCCTGATCGAGATCGGGCGCCGCCTCGGCAGCGTCGAACACCGTACGGACCGGAACGACACCGGCCCAGCGCCCGCCGGCGACCACGTCCTCCGGCTCGTCGTGCGGCGGACCGGTGCGGATCTTCACGCTGGCCTCGGTCAGCTCGAGGGCGTACACCGAGGTGGCCGCCAGCTCACGCTTGGTCGGCAACCTGGCGTACGCCCACGACCCGGGTGACAGCTGCTCGGTGACGGACTCCAACGCGCTCCACTTCTCGTCGGCGTCGTCGACCCGGCGGGTGGTGCCCAGCACCACGGCGCTGCGGTAGTTGAGGGAGTGGTCGAAGACCGAGCGGGCGTACACGACGCCGTCGACGTGGGTGACGGTGAAGCAGACGGCGGAACCGTCGAGCACCCGCGCCCACCCGGCGCCGCTCGACCCGTGCAGGTAGAGCGTGTCGCCGCGCCGCCCGTACCCCATCGGCAGCACGACCGGGGCCCCGTCGCGGACCAGACCGAGGTGGCCGACCAGGCCCGCGTCGAGGACGGCGTACAGGTCCTCGGCCTCGGTGCGGCCCCGCTCACTGAGCCGGGTCAGTCGGGTTCTGGGCGTCTCGGACAGCTGCACCCGATCAGCATGGCGGATCCGGTCGTGCCAGAGTGGCGGTCATGAGCGATGCCACCGTCCCCGTGATCGTCACGGCCTACTTCTTTCCCCGTCCCGGCGCCCACGACCAGGTGGTCGCGGCCCTGAAGCCGGCGATCGCCGGCGTGCACGAGGAGGACGGGTGTGAGTTGTACGCCATCCACGACGCCCCGGACGGCACCATCGTGATGCTGGAGAAGTGGACCTCGGTCGAGCTCCTCGACGCCCACGGTGGCGGCGAGCCGGTCCGGAAGCTCGGCCTCGCCCTGGATGGTCTGCTCGAGCGTCCGGTCGAGGTGACCCGACTGGTCCCGCTGCCGACCGGGGACGCGGCCAAGGGCGCTCTGTAGGCGAACGATCCGGGCGGCGGGCGCTACCTACCCGCCCGCGTGGGACGTCCCCGCGGTGACCGGCGGCTCGGCGGACCACGGGAACGTGATCCACAGATCGGTCTCCCGCCAGGAGTGATCGGGTCGGATCACCGTCCGCGGTTTCGTGTAGAGCACGGCCGAACGGACCGAGGCCGCGTGCGGGGTCAGCAGCTCCATCACCAGGGCAAGGGTCCGGCCGCTGTCGGCGACGTCGTCCACGACGAGCAGGTTCTTGCCGGCCAGCGCCACGGTGTCCAGCATCGGCTCCAGCACCACCGGCGCCGGCAGCGTCTCCTCCACGTCGGTGTAGAACTCCACGTTCAGCGTGCCAGCGGCCTTGGTGCCGAGCGCGTACGCCAGCGCCCCGGCGGGGAGCAGACCTCCGCGGGCGACAGCGATCACGATGTCGGTGCGGAAGCCGCTCGTGGCGATCTCGGTGGCCAGCACCCGGCTCGCGGCCCCGAAGTCGGACCAGGTCAGCACCTCGCGCTCGTCGGCCATCCCCGCAACCTAGGTGGCCGACCGTTTCGAGGTGCACGCGGGTCCGCGCGCCGGACGGCGTGGTGTCGCTACATCGGGCGTGTCGGTGCGTAGCGTAAGCGCCAGCATCGCCCTCGAAGGAAAGACAGTGCCATGACCGCCTTCATTCAGGTCCTCCGTGACATCACCCTCCTGCTGATCCGACTCGGCCTCGGCGGACTCATGATCTGGCACGGACTCACTCGGTGGCTGTTCACCACCGATGGCGTGCCGAAGTACATCGAGTACCTCACCCAGTTCGCCGTGCCGTACCCGATCTACGCCGGGTGGGGGGTCACCATCCTCGAGCTGGTCGGTGGCATCTTCCTCGTCCTCGGTGCGTTGACCCCGCTGGTCGCGTTGCTGGCGGTGGTGCAGCAGGTGCTGCTGATCTCGTACACGAACTACTGGCGGGGCCCGGACCTGGTCGACCCGGCCGGCGTCTACGCGGGTGGCTGGGAGTACAACGTGACGCTGGCCCTGCTGGCCCTGACGCTGCTCTGCTTCGGCCCGGGACGGGTGGCCATCGACCGGTTGTTCCACCGGCCCAAGAGCACCGAGACCGAAGAGGACATCGAGACCGGCTCCACGACCACCGGCACCTCGTCGATGGTGAGCGCCTCGACCTGGTGACGCCTGCGGCGCCGCCGCTTCGAGCACCCCGGACCACCGGCCCGACGACCTCCTGGTCGATCGAGCCGGTGGTTCGTCGTTGGTGGACTTCACAGGTGTGTCACAGTGAAGCCACAGTTCTCACGGAGGTGCCACCCCGACGATGGACAGCATGAGCCGCTCGCAGACGTCCCCCGCACCCCTCACCCGGCCCGACGGAACCCCCATCCGGATCCTGGCGGTCGATGACGAGAGCAGTCTCACCGAGCTGTTGTCGATGGCCATGCGGTACGAGGGCTGGCAGGTCTCCACCGCGGCGTCCGGCAACGAGGCGGTCAAGGCGGCGCGGGAGGTGCGTCCGGACGCGATCGTGCTGGACATGATGCTCCCCGACTTCGACGGGCTCGAGGTGATGCGACGGGTGCGGTCCGAGGACCCCGATGTGCCCGTCATCTTCCTGACCGCCAAGGACGCCGTCTCCGACCGGATCAACGGGCTCACCGCGGGCGGCGACGACTACGTGACGAAGCCGTTCAGCCTGGAGGAGGTGATCGCCCGCCTTCGCGCCCTGCTGCGACGCAGCGGAGCGGCGACCGGTCGAAGCGAGTCGTTGCTGGTGGTCGGCGACCTGACGCTGGACGAGGACAGCCACGAGGTGAGCCGGGCCGGTGACCCGGTCCAGCTGACCGCGACCGAGTTCGAGCTGCTCCGCTACCTGATGCGGAACCCGCGGCGGGTGCTGAGCAAGGCCCAGATCCTGGACCGGGTCTGGAACTACGACTTCGGCGGCCAGGCCAACGTCGTCGAGCTCTACATCTCGTACCTGCGCAAGAAGATCGACGCCAACCATGCCCCGATGATCCACACCATGCGCGGTGCCGGGTACGTGCTCCGCCCGGCCGTGTGATGTCCCCGGCGACCGACACCCTCGACACCTCCCCGACGCCCGCCCCCACCGGGCGGGGCTCGTTGGCGCGCCAGCTGGTGCTCCGCGTCGTCGGCCTGGTGGCCGTGATCGCGGTCCTGCTCTGCCTGTTCACCGCGCTCGCCACCCGCACCCAGCTGACCAGCCAGCTGGACTCCCAGCTGATGGACGCGAAGAGCCGGGCGATGCGAGGCGTACCCGGTCCGTCCGGCAGTGATGACACCCCACCGGAGGGCATCCAGACCCTCGGGCAGACGGTCGGCACGCTGATGCTGATCGCGGTCGACGGGATCCAGCCCAAGGCGATCGTGCTGAAGGACGACGGGCGTCGCACCAAGCCGACCTGGACCAACGACGAGACAGCCGCCCAGCTCGCCGCCGAGTCCACCATCGGACGGGCCACCACGATCGACCTGCCCGAGCTCGGCCGGTATCGCGTCGTCAGCTGGACGGGCTACGACGGCGCGGTCACGTACGCGGTCGGGCTGCCGCTCGCCGAGGTCGATGCGGCCCTGGCCAACCTGATCGCGGTGGAGATCGTGCTGTCCGTCCTGGCCGTCGGGGCCGCCGCGTTGATCGGCCGGTCCTTGGTCGAACGAAGTCTGCGTCCCCTGAACCGGGTCGCGGCCACGGCTCAGCAGGTGTCGCAGCTGCCGCTGGACCGCGGTGAGGTCGCCCTCGCCGTCCGGGTCCCGCCGGCCGACACCCATCCCGATTCCGAGGTCGGCCGGGTCGGACTCGCGCTCAACCACATGCTCAACAACATCGAGGAGGCGTTGGCCGCCCGACAGGCGAGTGAGACCAAGGTCCGTCAGTTCGTGGCCGACGCTTCGCACGAGCTGCGCAACCCGCTGGCCGCCATCCGGGGTTACGCCGAGCTCACCCAGCGCAGCGGCGAGGCGATCCCGCCGGACGCCGCGTACGCGATGTCGCGGGTGGAGTCGGAGGCCGATCGGATGTCCCGGCTCGTGGAGGACCTGCTGCTGCTGGCCCGACTGGACGCCGGCCCGGAGTTGGACATCCAGCCCACCGACCTGAACGCGCTGCTGATCGACGCGGTCAGCGACGGCCGGGCCGCCGGCCCCGACCACTCGTGGTCCCTGTCGCTTCCCGACGAGCTGGTCACCGTACCGGCGGATCAGTTCCGGCTCCACCAGGTGGTCGCGAACCTGCTCGCCAACGCCCGTACCCACACCCCGGCGGGGACCCGGGTGGAAGCCGCCCTGAGCACCGTCGGCGACCGCGCGCTGATCACCGTCTCCGACAACGGTCCCGGCATCGCCCCCGAGATCGTGGATCGGGTCTTCGAGCGCTTCACTCGGGCCGACACCAGCCGGGTGCGCGCCGCCGGCGCGGCCCGGGGGGCCAGCACCGGCCTCGGCCTGGCCATCGTCTCGGCGGTCGTCGAGGCCCACCACGGAACCGTCGCGGTGCAGAGCCGCCCGGGAGAGACCCGGTTCGTGGTCAGCCTCCCCCTGCACGAGGTGACCGCACCGATCCCCGATCTGCAGCACGAGCTCAGCGAGGACAGTCAGGTCTGATCAGGCCTCCTGCGTCGCGAACTGGGTCTCGTAGAGCTCGGCGTAGCGACCGCCGGCCGCCAGCAGGTCGACGTGCCGGCCGCGTTCTGCAACCCGGCCGTCCTCGATCACCAGGATCAGGTCCGCGGCCCGGATGGTCGACAGCCGATGGGCGATCACGACGGCCGTTCGTCCTTCCAGGGCCTCGCCGAGGGCGGCCTGAACAGCGGCTTCGGAGGTCGAGTCGAGATGGGCGGTCGCCTCATCCAGGATGACCACACGCGGGTGGGCCAGCAGCAGCCGGGCGATGGTCAGGCGCTGTCGCTCGCCACCGGACAGCCGATAGCCACGCTCCCCCACCACCGTGTCGAGCCCGTCCGGCAGCGAGGCGATCAGGGCATCCAGCCGGGCCCGCCGGAGCGCGTCCCACAGGTCGTGCTCGCTGGCCTCCGGGCCGGCCAGCAACAGGTTCTCCCGGACCGACTCGTGGAACAGGTGACCGTCCTGGGTCACCATCCCCACGGCCCGCCGCAGGTCGGGAAAGCTCAGATCGCGGACGTCGACGCCGCCGAGCCGGACCGCACCGTCGTCCACGTCGTAGAGCCGGGCCAGCAGCTGCGCCATGGTCGACTTGCCCGCCCCCGAGGAACCGACCAGGGCGACCATCTGGCCGGCACCCACCTCGAAGCTCACGTCGTGGATCACGTCGACCCCGCCGCGGGTGTCCAGCACGGCGACCTCCTCCAGCGACGCCAGGGACACCTTCTCCGCTGACGGGTACGCGAACGTCACGTCGTCGAAGCGGACCGAGAGCGGCCCGCCCGGCAGCGTCTCGGGGCGCTCCGGTTCGGTGATCAGCGGCTTCAGGTCCAAGATCTCGAAGACCCGCTCGAAGCTGACCAACGCACTCATCACCTCGACCCGCGCCGACGCCAGTCCGGTGAGTGGGGCGTACAGCCGGGTGATCAACAAGGCGAGCGTGACGACCGCACCGGGTTCGAGGGTGCCTTGCAGCGCGTACCAGCCGCCCAGACCGTAGACCAGCGCCAGAGCCAGGGCGGAGACCAGCGTCAGGGCGGTCATGAAGATCGTCTGCACCATGGCGCTGCGAACGCCGATGTCACGAACACGGCTGGCGCGGATCGCGAACTCCGAGGACTCGCGCTCGGGGCGGCCGAACAGCTTGACCAGGGTGGCACCCGGCGCCGAGAACCGCTCGGTCATCTGGTTGCCCATCACCGCGTTGTGGTTGGCCCCCTCCAGCTGCAGCTGGGCCAGTCGCCGCCCCATCCTCCGGGCCGGGATGACGAAGACGGGCAGCAGCACCAGCGCCAGCAGGGTGATCTGCCAGGACAACGCGATCATCACGACCAGCGCCAGGATCAACGCGACGATGTTGCTGACCACCCCGGACAGCGTCTCGGAGAACGCGCGCTGGGCGCCGATCACGTCGTTGTTCAGCCGACTGACCAGGGCTCCCGTGCGGGTCCGGGTGAAGAAGGCCACCGGCATCGACAGCACGTGGTCGAAGACCGCCCGCCGAAGGTCCAGGATCAGGTCCTCACCGAGCCGGGCGGACAGCCAGCGCTGCAGCAGACCGAGCCCGGCCTCCACGATCGCGATGACCCCGATGGCGATGGCGATCAGCAGCACCTGCGCGAACGGAGCGGTGGCGAAGATCAGGTTGACCACCTGGCCGGCCAGCAGCGGGGTCGCCACCGCCAGGAACGCACCGACCACGCTCAGCACCAGGAAGCCGACCAGCTGAGCCGTGTGGGGTCTGGCGAAACCCAGGATCCGCTTGACCGTGGCCCAGGTGAACGGCCGCCGATCCTGCTGCGCCGTCATCATGTGGTACAGCGAGTTCCACGCCGCGAACTCCATGCTCATGGCGCCACCGTAGGCGCGAGCTCTGACAACATGTCGCCAGCATGCAACCTCGAGTCGGCTTGAGGTCAAGGTCGAGTCCGGCACTGTCACAGGCGGCCCGTAGTCTCGGCTACGTGGCGGCGAAGTCGGACGGGCGGATCGAGCTCGAGGTCGGCGACCGGGTGGTCAAGATCAGCAACCCGGACCGGGTCTACTTCTCCGCCAGGGGCGAGACGAAGCTCGACCTGGCCCGCTACTACCTCTCGGTCGCCGACGGCATCGTCAACGCGCTCTACCACCGACCGTGCATGCTGCACCGGTTCCCGGACGGCGTCGACGGGGAGAAGGTGCATCAGAAGCGACTGCCCCGGGGGGCACCCGAGTGGATCGAGACGGTGCGGGTGCTGTTCCCGCGCTATCAGCGGTACGCCGACGAGCTGTGCGTCAGCCACCCCGCCGACGTGGTGTGGGCGGTGCAGATGTCCACCGTGGAGTTCCACCCCTGGAACTCCCGGCGGGACGACACCGAGTCCCCCGACGAGTGGCGGATCGACCTGGACCCGATGCCGGAGGCGACCTACGACGACGTCCGGCGCGTCGCCGCTCTGGTCGAGGAGGTGCTGGCCGAGCTCGGGGCGGTGGGCTATCCGAAGACTTCCGGCGGCAAGGGTCTGCACATCTACGTGCGCATTCCCCCCGACCACGGCTTCGCCGACGTCCGACGAGCCGCCTGGGCGTTCGCCCGCGAGGTGGAGCGACGGTCCGACGGACTCGTCGATCTGACCTGGTGGCGCAAGGACCGCGACCCGGCCAGCATCTTCGTGGACTACAACCAGAATGCCCGCGACCACACGATCGCCAGCGCCTACTCGGTCCGCGGCACGCCTCTGGGTCTGGTGTCGACGCCCGTTCGCTGGGACGAGATCGCCGATGCCGATCCCCGCGACTTCACCATCGCCACGGTTCCCGCCAGGTTCGCCGAGCTGGGTGACCTGCACGCGGGCATCGACGACCACCCGTACGCACTGGACACGCTGCTGGAGTGGGCCGAGCGCGACGAGCGGGCCGGCAAGGCCCCGGCGGAACCCACCGACTGACCGATCCCGGGACGGTCCACCCCGGACGACCCGGCTGCGCGGGCGCTGCCGCCGGGCCATAGGTTGCTCAGCACCCGATCCGAGGAAGCCCGCATCCGAGGAGAGCAGCTCCATGGTCGTACTGCACACCGCGATCGCCATCGTGCTGGTGATCGTGCTGATCATCAGGTTCAAGGTCGATCCGGTGATCTCCCTGGTGCTGTCCTCGCTCTACCTCGGCCTCGCCACCGGCGTCGGCTTCACCGGGACGATCAAGGCCATCACCACCGGGTTCGGCGAGATCATGACCAAGGTCGGTCTGCTGATCGGCTTCGGCGTGCTGATCGGATCGCTGCTGCACGCCTGTGGCGTCTTCGGTCTGCTGGTCAACGCGCTGGTCCGCGTCGTCGGGTCCCGCCGACTTCCGTACGCGATGACGTCCACCATGGCACTGATCTTCCCGTCCATCTACGTCGACGTGCAGGTCGTGCTCGCCTCCCCGATCGCACGTACGGCCGGTCCGGTGATCGGACCGACCGGCCTGGCCCGGATGGCCGGGGCGATCGGGGTCGGCATCTTCGCCGGGTACGTGTTCGTGGTGCCCGGGCTGGCCGCTGTCTCGATCGCCGGCCTCTTGGAGGTGCCGCTCGGCAACTGGCTGCTGTTCGGGGTCGTGCTCGGGCCGGTCACCGCCATCGTGACGACCTTCCTGTTCGGCTTGCTGCTTCGGCTGCGCTACTGGAAGCCCGAGATTGACGAGGCCGACGAGGAGAACCAGATCGAGCACGAACACGCCTCGCCGGAGGCGGCGAAGGTCGGGGCCCGGCCCCCGGTGCCGCTGGTGGTCGGCATGCTGCCGATCATCATCCCGCTGCTGATGATCGCCACCGCGGCCTTCCTCGGGCTGGTCGGCATCGAGTCCGACCTGCTGTCCTTCGTCGGGAACGCCAACGTGGCCCTCTTCGTCGGTCTGCTGGGGGCCTACGTGCTGACCCGGCGGAGTCTGGGGATCAACCGCACCGGTGAGGCGATGAGCGAGGGCTTCCACACCAGCGGCGAGATCCTGCTGGTGACCGGCGTGGGTGGCTCGCTGGGAGCGGTGATCGAGGCCACGGGCTTGGGTGACGTGTTGGCCGGCCTGTTCACCGCCGACGCCGGCGCCCCGATCGTGATCACGATCCTGCTGTCCTGGTTCGTGGCGGCCCTCCTGCACCTGGCGATCGGCTCGGTGTCGGTGGCGGCCATCACCGCGGCCGGGATCCTGGCCCCCATCCTCGCCTCCCTGGACGTGGCGCCGGTCGCCATCGGCCTGGCCATCGCCTCCGGCGCGATGTTCGCGGTGCACGTGAACAGCAACTTCTTCTGGATGTTCAAGAGCCTGCTCGGACTGTCCACCCGTGGCGCGCTGAAGACCCTCACCGCGGTGACGGTGATCGGCTCACTCGTCTCGCTCCCGCTGGTGCTGGTGGTCGCCCTGTTCGCCTGAGGTCGGCCTGCAGGTAGGTGGTGGCGACCGGTGCGGAGAACTCACTCCGCCCGGGCCGCGGCTCGGCGTGTCGCGGCCGGTGGAACTCAGTCGGGGCCAGTTCGACGCGGGACGGCCGAACGCGACACCGCCCCACCGGCCATCGGGCCGGCGGGGCGGGTGACGTACGTCGGTCAGGCGGTCAGGCGAGACCCTTGGACGTGAGCCACTCGGCTGCGACCTGATCCGGGTCCTGGTTGTCCGCGTCGACGGACTTGTTCAGGGCGGTCAGCTCCTCGGTGGTGAGGGCCTTCTGCACGGCGTTGATCGCGTCCACGGCGGCCGTGTTGGACGCCACGTCCGCGCGAACCAGCGGCACCACGTTCTGCGGCAGGATCATCGACTGCGGATCCTCCAGCTTGACGTAGCCGTTGTCGGGGATGGCCGCCTCGGTGGTGAAGAAGCTCGCGACCTGGATCTTGTTGTCGTTCAGGTCCTTCACCTTCACCGCGGGCGACGCGTACGGCTTGAACTGCTTGAACGTGGCGCCGTAGATCTTCTCCAGTCCGGGCGGCCCGTACGCGCGGTCCTGCAGCTCGGCCGGCCCACCGAGGATCGAGGTCGACGAGATCTTCTTGAGGTCCTCCAGGGACGTGATCCCCTTCTCCTCCGAGGTCTGCTTGGTGACCACGTAGACGTCCTGGTCCTGGGCCTGCGACGGCTCCAGGATCTTCAGGTCGGAGCCGACCGCCGTCGGCAGCGCGGCCGCGATCTCCGCCTCGGTCGTCGCCGTGGCCTTGGGGTCGAAGTAGAGCAGCAGGTTGCCGGTGTACTCCGGGACCACCGAGATGGAGTTGTCCTGCAACGCCTTGATGTAGACCTCGCGGGAGCCGATGCCCGGCTTCGTGGAGGCGTCGACACCCTTCGCCTTCATCGCCTGGGCGTAGAGCTCTCCGAGGATCTGGCTCTCGGTGAAGTCAGCCGAGCCGACGACGACCTTGCCGCCCCCCGCCGCCGCGCTCGGCGAACCTGAGCTGTCGGCGAGCGGGTCGGTGCCCCCGCCGCCGCAGGCGGCCAGGGCGAAGGTGGCGGCACCGATGCCGGCCACGACCAGAGCGCGGCGGCCTCGGCCGAGGATTCGCTGGGTGAAACTCATGTCCTGCACTCCGTATCTGGCGTCCGTCTCAAGGCGTCGCCGTGGGAACGGTCGGTATTTGCCGAGTAATCCTATCTGGATGCAGCGAAGGCGACCTCGGCGGCGCGGCCCGGATTCGTGCGCCGGGCCGCCAACCACCCGATCAGCCCGAGCAGCAGATCGAGCAGGATCGCCAGTGCCGCGACCAGCACGGCGCCCGCGAACATCTCGGAGTAGTTGGCCGTGGCCTGACCGCTGATCAGCAGCCGACCGAGGCCACCCGCGGAGACGTACGCCGCGATCGTCGCGGTGGCCACCACCTGCAGGGTCGCGCTGCGCAGCCCGGAGATGACCAGCGGCAGCGCCAGCGGCCACTCGACCTTGCCGATGATCTGGTTGCCGGTCATGCCGAGCGCCCGGGCGGCGTGCACGGCCTCGGAGTCCGCCCCACTGATTCCGGCCGCGGTGGCGGTCAGGATCGGCGGCAGAGCGAGGATGGCCAGCACCCCTACGACGGGTCCGATGCCGGTGCTGAGCAGGGTGACGACCAGGACCAGCAGACCGAGGCTGGGGATCGCCCGCGCCGCGTTGCTGAGCCCGATGCCGACGAAACGCCCGCGGCCGGTGTGTCCGATCCAGATGCCGAGCGGGATGCCGACGGCGGCGGCGGCGAGCACGGCCAACGCGGTGTAGGCCAGGTGCTGAGCCAACAGGATGAAGATGCCGGCGTCGGGATTGGTCCAGTTGGCCGGATCCAGCACGTACTCCCAGATCATGCGGTCCTCCGACCACGAGCCCAGGGCAGGGCTCCCCGTTGGATCAGCAGGATGATCGAGTCGAACAGCAGGGCCAGCAGCAGGCTGAGCACCAGGCCGACCAGGATCGGGGTCAGGAACGCGCTGTTGAGACCGCGGGTGAACAGCTCACCGAGCGCCCCGGTGCCGATCACCGCACCCACGCTGACGAGCGCGATGTTCGAGACGGTGACCACCCGGAGACCGGCGAAGATCACCGGCATGGCCAGCGGGAGCTCGACCCGGAACAACCGTCGCAGCCGGCCGAAGCCGACGGCGGCCGCCGAGGCGTTCACCGACGCGGGCACCGACCGCAGACCGTCGACCACGCTGCGCACCAGCAGGGCCACCGAGTAGACCGTCAGGGCGGCGGCGATGTTGACCGGGTTCAAGATCTTGGTGCCCAGGATCACCGGCATCACCACGAACAACGCCAATGACGGGATGGCGTAGACGATGCCGAGCACGGCCAGCACGAAGTTGGCGAACCGGCCGGTACGGAACACCAGGTAGCCGAGCGGGATCGAGATGACGATCGCGGCCAGCACCGGCACGATCGACAAGATCACGTGCTCCACCAGCAGCTGGGCGATCATGCCCAGGTTGCGCTGGATCCAGGCCCAGTCGATCATCGAGGTGGCTCCCGATCATGATCATCGGAAGCAGCTGGCTGGTCGATCTGCGGCGCGTCCTCGACGGGGGTGCCGGCGTGCTCGTCGTCCGAGCGCGGCGGCCCGTCCGGTGCCGGGGCATCGGGTGTGGCAACCGATGACTCAGCCGCCTCGTCCCTGGCGAGCTGGGCGTCGTAGGCAGTGGCCGACGATTCGTCGCTGACGGGCGGCACCTCGGACCCGTACGGTTCGTCGTCGCCAGGAGCAGGCGCGTACGCCTGGTCGGCCGGGATCTCGGGCTCTGACGGGGCTTCGGGCTCCGCGTAGCTCCCGGACTCGACCGGGGTCTCGGACTCGACCGGGACCTCGGACTCGACCGGGACCTCGGCTCGTGCGCGGCCCAGGGATCTGCCGGGGGCTCGGGCGGAGCCTCCGCAGGAGGCTCGGAGGTGGCCACGGTGTCCTGCGCCGGCAGCGGGCCCGCGATACGGGTGGCGTCCGGATCCTCGTCCTCCGCCGACCAGGCGCCGGCGGCGGCACCCACGGCGGCGACGGCTCCCACGGTGCCGACGCTCTCGACCGGGGGAACGCCCCGGACCGATGTCGCGTCCGGATCCTCGAACGACGACGCCGTCTCGATCTGATCGGCGACCGGCACGACGGCGTCCTGCGGGGCCTGCTCCGGCGACTCCGGCGGCAGGTCCTGGGGCGAGGTCGGAGCGACGCCTGCCGTCGGCTGCTCGTCATGGGTCCGGACGGCGATCGACTCGGCGATCTGCGCTCGGGCCTGGGTGACCTGATGCAGGATCATGTCGGCGTCGACCACACCGGCGTAGCGGCGAGCCTCGCCGGTCACCGCGACGGCCAACCCGACCGGTGACGTGAGGGCCGCGTCCAGGGCCGTCCGCAGCGAGTCGCTCTCGGGATCGAAGGTGGCCCCGAGAGCCATCACGGAGCCGGACCGGGCAGGATCGGACCAGCCGACCGGACGGGCGTCGCCGTCGACCACCAGGACCGGGGCATCACCCCCGGTGAAGCCGGCCTCCCGGACGACCTGCACATCCCCCAGGGTCAGACCCGACGCCGACTGGAACGACAACGAGCGGTAGCCACGGTCCTTGCCGACGAAACCCTCGACGAAGGCGTCCGCAGGCTCGTCCAGCAGCTGCTGCGGCGTACCGACCTGCGCGAGCTTGCCGCCGACCCGCAGGATGGCGACCCGGTCGCCCAGCTTGATCGCCTCGTCGATGTCGTGGGTGATCATGATGATGGTCTTGCTGAGCTCCCGCTGGAGGCCGAGGAAGAACTCGTGCAGCTCGCCCCGGACCACCGGGTCGACCGCGGAGAACGGTTCGTCCATCAACAGCACGAGCGGATCGGCCGCCAGGGCACGGGCCACACCGACCCGCTGCTGCTGACCCCCGGACAGCTGAGCCGGATAGCGGCCACCCAGCTTGCGGTCCAGCCCGACGCTGCCGAGCAGCTCGAGGGCGCGCTTGTTCGTCTTCTGCTTGTCCCAGCCCTGCAGGTCCGGAACGGTCGCGATGTTCTCCAGCACCGTCCGGTGCGGGAACAAGCCGCCGCTCTGGATGACGTAGCCCATCTGGCGGCGCAGGGCGGTCTTCCGCCGCGCCTTGACCGGCTTCCCGTCCCAGGTGATCTTGCCCTTGGACGGTTCCAGCATGCGGTTCACCATCCGCAGCGAGGTCGTCTTGCCGCAACCCGACGGCCCCACGATCACGGTGATCTGACCCGACGGCACGACCAGGCTCAGGTTGTCGACGGCCGTCGTCCCGTCCCGGAAGGTCTTGGAGACTGACTCGAACTCGATCACGCGAAACCCCTGCTACCTCGTCCTGGTGGGCCTCGACGCTCCTGCGGGTCGCGACCACGACTGGCCGGTCGCCCGCGCCGCCAACCACGTCGACCCTAGACGTCGCCATGGAGACTGCCCGGTAGGCGCCTCGGCGTGCCCCCACTTCCCTCGCCGACCTGGTCGAACGATCGGGAAGTCCGCGACATCACGCCTCTTGCTTTTGACGTCAATGTGACGTCATAGTGGTGTCATGGATCTTTCTCCTTATCTCGAAACAGTCCGTCACGGCGTCACCAGTGCCGCCGCGCTCGGCGACGACAACACCCGGCAGACAGCGGAGCGCTTGGGCGGGGCGGTGGAATCCAGCACCCGGCTCGCCCTGATCCGGGCCCTCTCCGACGCCGCCGCCCAGATCAGCGCCGAAACGGCCCCCACCTCGGTGGAGCTGCGGATGAACGGCCCGGATCCCGAGCTCGTGGTGCTCGTCCCGGCCCCCACTCCCGAACCGACTCTGCTGCTGCCCGACGACTTCACGCCGTACCCCGGGGCAGCAGAACCCGGCGCAGCGGACGCGGACTCGGACTCGACGCTCGGGGAAGCGGGGGCAACCGACGACGACGAGCCGGTGGCTCGGATCAGTCTGCGGCTACCGGCGTCGGTCAAGGCGAAGGTGGACGAGAAGGCCGATCGTGATGGCATCTCCACCAACGCCTGGCTGCTCCGGGCCGTGATGGTGGCCCTCGACGAACGCCCGACCCCACCGCCGCCACCGACCCGACCGGCACCTCCGAGCGAGAGCGGCCCGTTCGGGCCGTACGGGGTCTTCGGTCCGAACGGACCCTTCGGAGCGGGCGGCATGTTCGGTGGTCGCAGCCGGCACCCCGGCGACGGGCCCGGTGCTGATCCCGCTCGACGGGGCACCGTGCAGGGCTGGGTCCGATGACGGCGCGCACCTTCGACGCCACCGGCGTCCGAGCCGTCGTGATCGAGAACCTGGGTCGCGGCTCCATCAACGTCGAGCCCGGGCCACGCGAGGACCTGGTCGAAGGCACCGTGAGCGCGGACGAGGAGCTGCTGCAGCAGGCGAGCATCCGTCACGAGGCGGACACCCTGCGGATCTGGTTCCCCGACCAGGTGTTCCGGACTCAGACCGCGCACATTCGGATCGGGGTGCCCGCGGGCACGGCGCTGACCGCCCGGACGGGATCGGCGGACGTGACCTCCACCGCCCTGCTCGGCCGGTGCCGACTGACCACCGGCTCCGGCGACATCAGCCTGAGCGGAGCCGTCGACCTCGACGTCACCTCGGGGTCGGGGTCGGTGTCGGTGGGGGTGCTGAGCGGTAGCGCCGCCCGGATCACCAGCGGCTCCGGCGACCTCGTCATCGGCGAGGCTCGCTGTGCCCTGACGGCCAAGTCCGGGTCGGGTGACCTGCTGGTTCGCTCGCTGTCCAGGGCCGATCTGCGCGCCTCGTCCGGCTCCGGTGACATCTCCGTGCCGTCCACCAGTGGCTCGGTCGATCTGCGGACGGCGTCCGGGTCGCTGACCATCGGCATCGCCGACGGACTCACGGCGTGGCTGGATCTGAGCTCGACCAGCGGTGCCGTACGGGTGGCGATGGACGCCTGCAGCGAGCCGGTCGAGGGCGAGCCGTACGTGAGCATCCGGGCTCGGACCGCCTCCGGCGAGATCGCGGTCTACCGGGCCGGCTGAGAGCGGTCAGACTCGCTGGGCACCTCAGACCTCCGAGCGGTGGAAGTTCAGGTGCGAGCGGCTCGGGGTCGGCCCCCGCTGACCCTGGTAGTGCGATCCGTAGAGGGCCGAGCCGTACGGGTGCTCGGCGGGCGAGCTCAGCCGGAAGAAGCAGAGCTGACCGATCTTCATCCCCGGCCAGAGCTTGATCGGCAGCGTGGCGACGTTGGACAGCTCGAGGGTGACGTGACCGCTGAAACCCGGGTCGATGAACCCGGCCGTCGCGTGCGTGAGGAGTCCGAGGCGGCCCAGGGACGATTTGCCCTCCACCCGGGCGGCCACGTCGTCGGGCAGCGTGACGACCTCGTAGATGGAGCCCAGCGCGAACTCGCCGGGGTGGAGGATGAACGGCTCGTCCGCCTTCACGTCGATGGGACGGGTCAGCTCTGACTGGTCCTCGGCCGGGTCGATGTGGGGATAACGGTGGTTCTCGAACACCCGGAAGTAGCGGTCCAGCCGGACGTCGATGCTGGACGGCTGCACCAGGCCCGGGTCGTACGGCTCCAAGCCGATGCGGCCGCGGTCGATCTCGGCCTTGATGTCGCGGTCGGACAGCAGCATGGGAGTGACCCTAGTGGTCGCGGCCCGGCCGGTGGACCTCGAGCCAGTGGTCGCCGAAGGAGATCACCGAGTCTGCTGGCACGTCGACCACGTCGCCGGGAGGACAGGGGCGCTGGCCGCCGTCGGGTGCGGTGACCATCGTCCCGTTGGTGGAACCGCGGTCCATCACGTAGAGCCCGCTGACGTCGACGCCCACGGCGAGGTGTGACTTGGAAACCGTCCGGGTGTCGTCGGACACCTTGATCAAGGTCGCGTCCTCCTCACCCACCCGCGGCTGCGGATTGCGACCCAGCAGGACGAGTCCGTCGACCGCGACGTTCCGCCCGTCGTCCAGCCGCAGCATCCACTCCGGGGGGACCACCGACTCGTCGATCTCGTCGTCCTCGTCGATCTCGCTGGCGTCGTCGGCCGCCTGGCCGGCCTCCTCGACGGCGGTCAGCGATCCGGCGGCCGCAGGCCCGGCGACCGACGTTCCCTGACCGTCCTCGGCCTCGACGACGACGGTCTCCTCGGCCTCGGTGGTGGAAGCAGCGGCCTCCGTGCTCACCGTTGTCGCAGCCGCTGGCGTCTTGGTGGCCGACGTGCCCGAGGCGGCCGGCGGTCGGGACGAGCTCGTCGTAGCCGCCGTCGCGGATCCGCTCGCTGCGGCCTTCGGCCGCGCGGTCCGCGCCACGGCCGCCTTGGGCCGGGGCGGGGCCAACGGTCGTTCCTTGATCACCACGGCGTTGGCCGCGAGGTCGTGCCAGCCCTGACGACGCGGGTGCCGGGTGAGCACGATCAGCATGGCGACGAGACCGACCACGGTGACGGTCAGACCGGCGAACACGAGCCAGCGCAGCAGCACCCGACCCCACCCCAGGGGGCGACCGTCGCTCAGCCCGACGACCTGGAGGCTGTCGAGCCGCATACCGGGGCCGGCGGCCCGCGTGGCCCGCTGCGCCCAGACCAGCGCCGCCCAGCCGAGGGCGACGACCAGACACAGCACGACGACCAGGACGGAGCCGTTGAGGACGAAGGCGAAGAGCAGTGCCAGGCCGACGAGCAGCCAGACCGGGCCGACCTCGACGAGCGCGGCCAGCAGTCTCGGTCCTGTTGCTCCGGCGAGGACGCCGGGCGGCAGGCCAGTCGTCGTACGCGAGTTGGGCATGACGGCCTCTCCCATCGCCTAGGCGGGTTCGTGACCCGAACCCTACCCAGCCGAGGCGTCGACTGGCTGCACCGGGCGGTTCAGCTGCCGGGTCGTGGCGGACCGTCGACCAGGACGGCGACCCCGTCGCCCAGCTCGACCACGGTTCCGACCACGACCGCGTACGGCTCACCGGGTTGAAGTTGCAGCCGTTCGACGCCCGGACCGGGCCGCACGATCAGGGTGCCGTTGGTCGAGTGCAGGTCGGTGAGCCGGATCTCCCAGTCGTCCGGGCTGATCAGCAGATGCGTACGACTGATGTCCTGTCCGGGGCTCGGCACCCGCATCAGCTCGGGCACCTCGGCCAGGTCGTCGCGGAGCACCGGCGCTCTCCCGACCAGGATCGGTCGGTCGATCTGGACGCTCGAGCCGTCGGGGGAACGAAGGATGCCGAGCACCGGTCGTGGCACCAGCTGCGTCGTCTGCGGCGGGACCGGAGCCTCGCACAGACCACAGCGGTCGGCGTACGGAGGATTCGGGTGACCGGACAGGCAGATCGCGGCCTGGACCAGGGGGCCGGTGTGCTGGGCTCGTGACTCGGCCTCCTCTTCGGCCGTCGCCGGGTGCCCGGGCGGGACAGCCATCAGCGCGGTGTCGCCGTTCTCCATCTCGAAGCGGTTCTGGTCGACCACCGCCGAGGCGGTGGGTGGGGAGGTCCGGCGGGTCAGCCCGCCACCGCCGAGCGGGGATTCGACGTCGTCCTCGGCGGTGTCGCTCGACGCCGCCGGCGAAAGCTCCGGAGGCGCCGAAACGGGCGGCAGGGCCGAGGGCGGCGACAGCGGCGGAACGGCGACCGGGTTCCGGCGTGCCGGCGGCCAGAGGGCTCCGGCCGCGATCGGGTCGGACTCGGAGGATTCCAGCGGTATCGAGTCCTCAGCCTGAGCGGCGGCGTCCCGAGCCGGCCAGTCGGCGATCTCGTCAGGCGGGATCGTCTCCTCGAACGAGATCGCCTGCGGCGAGATCACGGCGGCGGTCGCCCCCGACTCGATCCGGATCGAGCCCGCCCGGACCGCACCGACCACCAACGGCAGTCCTCGGGTGCCGACCGGTCCGGCCCCGAGATCGATCTCCAGCTGGTCCCGATCGTCCAGTCCGACCTCGCGCCAGGTCAGCATCCCGGCGCCGTCCGCGACGACCTCGGCGGTTGCGGGATCGAGCAGCCGGACGTTACCCCGGACCAGGGACCGCATGCCGGTGGGTGACCAGAACAGGGCCACGAGGTCGGGACTCTGGTCCGGTCCGACGGCAGCCAGCGCGGTCACGAGCTCGCCCATGGACGCGCTGCCGACGACCTTCTCCCAGAGCCCGGTCAGGTCGAGGGTCGTCGTCGGATCGAGAACCACGAGACTCGTCGGGCCCATCAGCACCGGCCAGCGGCCGGGCACGTGACTGGCACGCCAGTCGGCGACGTTGCTGCTCATCGGAACCTCATCTCCTGCTGCAGTGTCCCAGCCGGTGACGATACCGCCCCGGCCCGGCGGGCTCAGAGCAACGCAGTCGGCGGCTCAGGCCAACGCAGTCGGCAGGCTCGACGCCTGGCGGGGCGGGCGCGCTCACGCCAGGGGCAGCCCTCAGGCTCATGCCAGGGCTGACTGCTCCTCGGTCTCCATCTGCTCGTTGAACACCCGCTTGGAGCTCTGCCAGCCGTCTTCGTTCAGTCCCGTACGCCAGTAACCGGAGATCGACACCAGACGCCGGTCGTGGCGGTGGTCGACGAACAGGAACCGTCGCAGGTCCTTCACCAGCTCGGCGTTGCCGTGCACGAAGACCTGGGCCCGGGTGTCCGGCACCCAGGTCTCCCGGACGGCCGCGGCCAGGGGCGCACCGTACGGGGCCGAGCCACGGTGCACCCAGGTCAGCCGAGTGCGGCTGGTCTCCCGCAACGGAATCTGGTGGTCGGCGTCGGCGACCTCCACGAACACCTCGGCGGACGCGTCCTCGGGCAGCACGTCCAGGGCCGCCGCGATCGCCGGCAGGGCGGCTTCGTCACCGACCAGGAGATGGGTGGCGGCCGCCGGATCGGGCGCGTAACCGCCACCCGGTCCGTGGAAACCGATGGACTCACCCGGCTCGACGGTCGCGGCCCACGGCCCCGCGAGTCCGGCGTCACCGTGGACCACGAAGTCGATGGCCAGCTCCCCGGTGGCGCGATCGAAGGAGCGGATGGTGTAGGTCCGCGTGACCGGCCACTCCTCCGCCGGGCGTTCGGCCCGGATCTGCTCCGGGTCGAACGGCCAGCGGTAGTCCGTCCCCACCGGCGGGAACAGCAGCTTCACGTAGTGATCGGTGAGCGTCAGCTCGGGCAGCCCCCGCACGTCGTCACCCACGAAGTGGAGACGCACCATGCCCGGCGACAGCCACTCCTTGCGGAGGACGGTCGCGGACCGGGTCGGACGGGACGGACGGGAACGTTCAGCCATACCAGGAAGGGTAGCCTTACTTCCTGTGCGTTGGCTTTGACCGATGGTTCACGGACGCTCGGCCGGGGGCTGCCACGGAGTCAGCCAGTCGGTCGCTGGCCAGCCCTCCGCCCCGGCCATCAGCTCGTACATGGTGGCTCCGTCGACGTGCTCGCGGATGATGTCGGCGTGGCCCGCATGCCGCGCCAGCTCCTCGATCACGTGGAGCAGGATCCAGCGGGCGGAGTAGCCGTGGGAGTTCTGCGGATACCAGGGCGCCTCGGGCAGCTGGACGGTGCCGTCCAAGCTGGGCAGGGCTCGGACGACCTCCTCGGTGCGGGCCGCCGTCGCCGCCTGCAGGTCGAGCAGCGAGGCGAGGCTCTCGTCGTCGGCCACGACGAAGTCCGAGCCGTACTCCTCCTCCGTCTTCTCGGCGGACGCACCGGCCAGGATGTCGATCCAGCCCCGCTCGGTCACCGTCGCGTGCTTCAGCAGACCGCCCACGGTGAGGGAGCTGGCGGGTGTGGCCCGCTGTCGCAGCTGCTCCTCGGTCAACCCGTACGCGGCGAAGCGCAGACCGTCGCGCTGCTGGATCAGATACAGCAGGATCCCGTCGGTCTCGTTGTCGAACGGTGGTGGGTTGCCGGGCATGAGTCGCTCCTCGTGGTCGCGGTGGGGGTGTCAACTCTGGCGCACGGCACTGACAGAGCGCAGCCCCCGGACCTCAAGCGCGGGGGACGTACTCCGGACCGAGGTGCGCGGCCACGAAAGCGGCGATCTCGTCCGGCGACGGGCCGGCCGCCAGCGCCTCCTGCGCTCGGAGGGCCAGCTCGTTCGGCACGTCGAACTCGAGCGCGATGCCGTCGGGATCCCGGAAGTTCAGGTGCGACCCCATCTCCATGTCCCGGATGGGCGTGTAGCTGACGCCGAGCTCGTCGAACCGGCGTTCCCAGTCCTCCAGCTCGGCCCGGGAGGAAGCGGCGAAGCCGAGGTGGTCCAGACCCGTGTTCAGCTCGGTGAACCGCTCGCCCGCCGCTCCCTCGTGGCGCATCAGCCCGAGGGTGAAGCCACTGGCGGGGTGCATGCAGATCCGGCCGTAACCCACGTCCAGGACCGGCACGAAGTCGAGCACCCAGGTGTAGAAGCGCTGGCTGACGTCCAGGTCGGTGACCGTGAGCGCCACGTGGGACACACCGGCGAAGGCGACCATGGTTGCGCTACCCCGCCCGCCGGTCGAGTCCCCGGGCCGGCCAGGCCGGGCGCCGCGTCCCTAGGATCGTGATCGATGTCCTCATCGAGACCTCCCGTAGGTGATGTGCCGTCGGTCGACCCTCCCAGCCGGCACCGGTCGTTCGCATGGGGAGAATCCCCTGTTCGGACGGGCAAGGCTCCCGGGCTGCCGGGAGAGCTGGCCGGGCGCGGGCCCGAGCTCGGCCGGCTGGATGCCCTGCTCGAGGCCACTCGTGCGGGTTGCACGACGTCGGTCGTCTTCGAGGGCGAGCCGGGCCTCGGCAAGACGAGCCTGCTGCAGGCGGCCGCCCGACGGGCCGGCGACTGCCGCTGCCTGTGGGCCCGAGGCGTCGAGTCCGAGTCGGTGCTCGCTCACGCAGGTCTGCTGCAGGCCCTCGGTCCGCTTCGCGCCGTGCTCGCCGAGATCCCCACCGTCCAGGCCGCTGCCCTGTCCGTCGCGCTCGGCTGGACGCCACCGGAGGCTCCGGCCGATCGGTTCCTGGTCGCCGCAGCCGTGCTGTCGCTGCTGGCCGCCGAAGCCGCCCGGGGTCCGGTGGTCCTCCTCATCGACGATCTGCAGTGGCTCGACCGCGAGTCGGCCGCCGCACTGGCGTTCTCTTCCCGCCGGCTCCGGCACGACCCCGTCTGCTTCGTCTGGGCGGGGCGATCGGGCCAGGTCCCGGCAGAGCTCGTACAGGGCCTGCCGGTCGTGGCGCTTCCGGGCCTGAACCATCAGGACGCGCGCGCCCTCCTCCGCGGGAGGGTGTCGGACCGGGTGGCCGATCGGCTGTCGGACGACACGGGCGGCAACCCGCTGGCGATGCTCGAGATCACGCAGCGACTCACGGAGGCGCAGCGGGTCGGTGCGGCACCGCTGCCGGAGGCTCCGGCCGTCGGTGACCGCCTGCTGCGCCTGTACGGGGAGCACCTGAACGGGCTGTCGGCCCCGGCCCGCCGGGCCGTGCTGCTGACCGCGCTCGATCGATCGGGGAACGAGGCGACGGTGGCCGCGGCCCTGGAACTCGAGCAGATCGCGGTCGCGGCCGCGCTGGACCAGGCCACCGACCTCGGCATCCTGGTGCACGCGGGCGGCGGGATCGAGTTCCGCCATCCGCTGATCCGGACCGCGGTGCTGAGCCGGGCCACGGCCGCCGACCGGCGGTCGGCCCACCGCACCCTGAGCCTGGTGCTGGCGGCGGACCCGGAGTCGATCGCCGGCACCTGGCACCGGGCCGAAGCCGTGGTCGGTCCCGACCGGTCACTGGCGCTCGACCTGGTACGCACCGCGGGCCACACCCGCAGCCGCCAGGGGTATGCAGCCGCGTCCGTCGCGATGGAGCGGGCGGCCGGGCTCACCGACGATCCAGTACGGCAGGGGGACTGGCTGGCGACCGCCGCCGCCGACGCGTTCACCGCCGGCGACGCGGGCCGGGCCCGGTTGCTGGCCGCGCGGGTGCTGAACGCGCCCGGTGCGGACCGGGCCGCAGGTCTCGCGCAGCTCACCCTGGGCATGCTGGAGGAGTACGCAGGCTCGGTTCCGGCGGCCGTCGAGCTGCTCACGTCGGCGGTCGGGCGACTCGACGGTGAACAGCGTACGGAGGCCCTGGCCGAGCTGGCGCTGGCCCGCTTCCGCCTCAACGACGTCGCCGGGGTGGCCGACTGCGCGACGGCGATCGTCGCGGCCGCCGACCAGCTCGATCCCCGGCAACGGATGCTCGCGGACTTCACCAGCGGGTTCGCCGCCACCCTCACCGGCGACCCGGCCACCGGCGGCGCGCTGCTGAGCGACGTCATCGAGCAGATCGCCGGACCCCCACTGCGCGACGACCCGCGCTCCCTCCTCTATCTGGCCCTCGCCGGCGGTTTCCTCGGCGACCCGGGACTGGTGATGTCGCTCGGTACCCACCAGCTGAACCGGGCCAGGGCCCGCGGTGCCCTGGGGATCCTGGTCCCGGCGTTGAGCCTGTCGGCCACCGCCCGCGCCTGGCTCGGCGACCACGCCGGGGCGTTCGCGGACGCCGGCGAGGCGGTCGAGCTGGGCGAGCAACTGGGGTACGCCGCCGACGTCGCCGTGGCCCAGGAGATGCTGGCCTGGCAGTCCGCGGCCCGTGGTCGGCACGACGAGGCCCGGGCCGCTCTCCAGCGGGCGACCGTCCTCACCGATCGCGCCGGCACCACCTCCGTCGCCTCTCACCAGGCGATCACGGCCGCCTTCTGCGCCCTCTGTCGCGCGGATCCGGCCTCCGCCGCGACCATCCTCGAGGCGCGGCTCGCCGCCGACCACGGCGTCGGCTCCATGGGCGAACCGCTCGGCGTCGCCCCCGACCTCGTCGAGGCCTACCTCGCCCTGGGTCGGCGCGAGGAGGCGATCGCGCTGGCCGACCGGTTCAGCGCCGCGACCCCGGCGGCCGCAGCGCCGTGGCTGCGCGCGCTGGCTGCCCGCTGCCGCGGACTGACGGCCCCCGACCAGACACGAGCCGACCTGGCCTTCCAGGCCGCCTTCGCCGCCCACGCCGAGGCGCCCGACCACTTCGAAGCCGCCCGCACGCGCCTCCTCTACGGCATCCAGCTGCGGCGGGCCGGGCAGCGCGTCCGGGCGCGCGTCCAGCTGGACACTGCCCTCGACGCCTTCACCGGCATGGACCTGACCGGCTGGGTGCAGCGGGCCGCGGCGGAGCGCTCAGCCACCGGAGCCACGGCGCGCAGCCGACGCGCGCAGACGGAGGAGGCCCTCACCGCCCAGGAGACTCGGGTAGCGCTGCGCGCCGCCCAGGGCAGGTCCACCAAGGACATCGCGGCGGCTCTGTTCCTCAGTCCGAAGACCGTGGAGCACCACCTGACCAGCGTGTACCGGAAGCGGGGGGTGCGGTCGCGCGCGGAGCTCGCGGCATCGTTCCGTCCGCCGGTGCCGCCGGCCGAGGGTGATCTGGGCTAGACGACCGCCGCCCGTACGCACAACACGTCGGGGAGGTGGCGGGCGATCTCGGACCAGGAGTCGCCGTCGTCAGTACTGCCCCACACCGAGCCGTCCCGGGCGCCGACGTAGAGGCCGGTCTGCTCGGCGTCGTCGGCCGACATCGCGTCACGCATGACCGCGGCGTAGAACTCGTCGGGCAGGCCTCTGCTGGACGCCGTCCAGGTCCGTCCGGCGTCGGTGGAGCGCCAGACTCGCGCCTCGCCGTCCGGCGGGATCCGGGCCCCGTCGGCGATCAGGGGGAACACGAAGACGGTCTCCGGGTCGTGCGGGTGGACCACGATCGGGAAACCGAAGTCGGCCGGCAGCCCGTCGGCGATCGAGGTCCAGGTGGATCCGCCATCGTCGGTCCGGTAGACGCCGTGATGATTCTGCGCGTACATCAGCTCGGGTCGGTCGGGGTGGCTCGCCACCTTGTGCACGCACTGACCGAACTCGGGCCACGGGTCGGGGAAGAAGTAGGCCTTGATGCCGCTGTTGTACGGGTTCCAGGACTCGCCGCCGTCCTCGGTCCGGTAGACGCCGCCGGTGGACATCGCCACCGTGACCCGGTCACGGTCGGTCGGGTCCGGCACGATCGTGTGGATGGCCTGCCCGCCGAACCCGGCGCCCCAGTCGGGTCGGTGCGGGTGATCCCACAGGGAGCGGACCAGCTCGAACGACTCACCCCGATCCGTCGAGCGGAACAGCGCGGACGGCTGGGTGCCCGCCCAGACCACGTCGGGGTCGGCGGGGCTGGGCTGGATCTGCCACACCCGCTCCACGCTCGCGCCCAGGTCGGTCGGGAAGCGGACCGCCGCCCCCTGGGTCTCGGTCCAGGTGCGTCCGAGGTCGTCCGACCGGTAGACCCCGGGTCCCCAGTGCTCGCTGTGTCCGCTGACGAACACCCGCGGGCTGGCTCCTCGGGTGTCGATGCTGGTGGCGTAGATGCCCTCCATCAGGAACTCCGGCTTGCCGAACTCCCACCGCTCACGCCGCTCGTCGCTGCGTCCGATCCACAGGCCCTTCTTCGTCCCGACCAGCAGCACTGCCTCCGCCATCACGACCTCCGGGTTCGTCGTTCCGTCAGGACCATCCTCGAAAGGCTCGCCCCGTCCGTCAACACCTGCTGCCCATCTCGTCCGGCTGCCCCCGTTCACCCACTGTTCGCCCACCGGGTCGATACTGAGTCCCGTGATCATCCGGGAGAACTTTCGTGAGTACCTCGACCTCCTGCTCCGGGACGGCTTCACCGTCAGCCACGACGACCACGGTTCCGACCCGGACCTGATCGATCCCGGCGGCGACCCGGTCGAGACCTGGCGCGAGGACTACCCGTACGACGAGCGGATGGATCGCGACGTCTACGAGGGCGAGAAGTACGCGCTGCAGATCGAGCTGCTGAAGCTCCAGTACTGGCTGCAGGACACCGGCGGCAAGATCGTGGTGCTGTTCGAGGGACGCGACGCCGCCGGGAAGGGCGGCACGATCAAGCGGTTCATGGAGCACTTGAATCCCCGTGCGGCCCGCACCGTGGCCCTGACCAAGCCGACCGAGACCGAGCGCGGCCAGTGGTACTTCCACCGCTACATCAGCCACCTGCCCACCGCCGGTGAGATCGTGCTCTTCGACCGGTCCTGGTACAACCGGGCCGGAGTCGAGCGGGTGATGGGCTTCTGCACGGACAAGCAGTACGAGCAGTTCCTCAACCACGCACCGCTGTTCGAGTCGATGCTGGTGGAGAGCGGCTTCTCCTTGACCAAGCTGTGGTTCTCGGTGACCCAGTCCGAGCAGCGGACCCGGTTCGCGATCCGCCAGATCGATCCCGTACGTCGTTGGAAGCTGTCCCCGATGGACCTGGAGTCCCTCGACAAGTGGGACGCCTACAGCGAGGCCAAGGAGGCCATGGTGCTGCGGACCGACACCGACGAGGCGCCGTGGACCTCGATCAAGAGCAACGACAAGAAGCGGGCCCGGATCAACGCGATGCGGTTCTTCCTCAACCAGTACGAGTACGCGGACAAGGACACCTCGGTCGTCTACCCGCCCGATCCGCTGATCGTCCAGCGCAGCATCCACTCCATCGTGGACTGAGCGCGAGCGTTGACTGTCTCCGAGCAGCCGGTCGATCTGCGCCTCATCGGACTCCGTCGCTACCCGGTGAAGTCCTGCCGTGGTGAGGATCTGGATGTCGCCGAAGTCGAGCCATGGGGCCTGATCGGTGACCGACGCTGGATGCTGGTGGACCCGGACGGTGAGGTGGTGACGGCGCGCGAGGCCAACCGGCTGGTGCTGGTCATGCCTGAGATCACCGACCGCGGTCTGCACCTGACCTCGCCGGGGTCACCCGATCTGGTCGTCGACCGGCCGGAGACCGCGCCCCTGGTGGACGTGAAGATCTGGGACGACCGGCTCCAGGCCCGGGTGGCCGACGAGAGCGCCGCAGACTGGTTCTCCCAGGTCATCGGTCGTCCGTTGCGTCTGGTGTATCTCGACGACCCGCGGCGTCGTCCGGTGAACCCGGCCTACGGCGCGACCGACGACACCGTGTCGCTGGCCGACGCCTACCCACTGCTGCTGGCTACCGAGGAGTCCCTGGCCCAGCTCAACACCTGGATCGCCGACGGGCCTCGAGCGGACGACGGACCCGTGCCGATGCTCAGGTTCCGTCCGAACCTGGTGGTTCGCGGAGCACCGGCGTTCGCGGAGGACACATGGCGGCGGATCCGGGTCGGCGAGGTCGCGTTCCGGGTGGTGAAGCTGTGCGACCGGTGTGTCCTGACCACCATCGACCCGATGACGGCGCTGCGGACCAAGGAGCCGCTGGTCAGTCTGGCCCGGCACCGGCGGTGGGACGGCAAGACCTGGTTCGCGGTGAACCTGGTGCCGGAGGCGCCGTCTCGATCAGGGGTGCCGGAGGCGCCGTCTCGATCAGGGGTGCCGGAGGCGCCGTCTCGATCAGGGGTGCCGGAGGCGCCGTCTCGATCAGGGGTGCCGGAGGCGCCGTACGGGAACGTTCGGGTGGGCGACCCCGTCGAGGTGCTCGAGTCCCGCTGACCGCTCTCCCAGGTCAGACGAGAGTCGGCAGGTGCCGCTGGGCCCACGCGTACGAGATCTCGTGCGACTCCCGCTTGGTCGCGGTACTGGGCTCGTCCACCTCGATCATCACGTCACCGTCGTAGTCGTCCGGCAGCGCGGCCAGGATGGCTGCGACGTCGAGCACCCCGAGCCCGGGCTCGGCCCACAGCCGCTTCGAGTCGACCTGCTCGCGGTAGGTGGCCTCTCCTGCCCGGCCGTCGAGGAAGTCTCCGAAGACGTCCTTCAGGTGCAGGGCACCGATCCGGTCGGCGTACCGGGTGAGGAACGCGACGGGGTCGACACCGGCCCAGCGCAGGTGTCCGGTGTCGGGTCCGATGCCGATCAGGTCGGAGCCGAGGTCGTCCAGCAGGGCGGTGATCTCCCGCTCCGTCTCGAAGACCCCACCGACGTGGGAGTGGTGCAGGGGGCGCAGTCCCTCGGCTTGCAGCACCTGGCAGATCACCCCGCAGTTCTCGATCGCCAGGTTCAGCCGGCTCTGGCTGAAGTCGGCGCCCACGGCGGGACGCTCCATCCGGGCCGCCACGGCGACCGAGGACACCATGGTCCGGTCCATCCCCAGTGCGACCTGGACGCCCGCGAACCGCTTGGCCCGCTCCGTCTCCGCGGCGATGTCGATCGTCTCGTCGAACGCTGAGCTGAACAGACCGACCGAGGGTGCGAGCCGGTAGCTGTTCAACCAGTCAAGGTACGCCGCCGCGGTCATGCCCTGGGGCACGTCGGCCTTGACGGCGGTGAAGCCGATCGCCGACAGCTCGGCGAACGCCGCGTCGAGCACCTCCTGGGTCCGTCCGGCCCTGGCCCAGTACTGGATCGGGTTGACCGCCAGCCGACTCACGTCAGGCGCCCGTTCATGTCAGATCCACGGGGCGACCGGTCCGCGCGGACTCGTAGACGCCGGTGATGATCGCGATCGCCTGCCGGTTGGTCTGCAGGTCCACGCGGAGCTCCTCGTCGCCGTCCAACGCCGCCAGGAAGTTCTCGTACTGGCGACGGTGCGCGACCGGGCCGAGCCGGCCCGGGTCCGCGCCGGCACTGAGGCTCGCCCCCGAAGCCTCGGGGAACTCCTCGACCTGGTTGATGGTGTCGTCGTCCGACTTGCCGTACGCCCGTTCGGTGGCAGTCGTGGTGGTCGGCGTCCGGTGGATGAAGCTCAGCATGTCGCTGTCGATGATCACCGATCCCTTGTCCCCGTGCACCTGCAACCGGGCGCTCATGCCCGGATAGGCGGCGGTGGTTGCGTGCAGCACACCGAGCGCACCGCTGGCGAAACGCACCACCCCGACCGCGACGTCTTCGACCTCGATCCGCTCGTGGGCCAAGGTGCCGGTGTAGGCGAACACCTCGACCGGGCGGCCCATCGTGGCCACCAGCAGGTCGATGGTGTGGACGCCCTGGTTCATCAGCGCGCCACCCCCGTCGAGCTCCCAGGTGCCACGCCAGTCGCCCGAGTCGTAGTACGTCTGGCCGCGCCACCAGTCGATCGAGGCGATGCCACTGGTCAGCCGGCCGAGCTCGCCGGCGGCGATGGCGTCGACGGTGACCTCGGTGGCGGGGTCGAAGCGGTGCTGCGAGATGACCGTGACCAGTCGACCCGAGGCCTGCTGGGCGGCGATGATCTCGTCGGTGCGCTCGACGGTGATCTCCGCCGGCTTCTCGATGATCACGTCCTTGCCCGCCTGCAGCGCCTCGATGGCGAGCTGGCCGTGGGTGCCAGTCGGGGTGCAGACCACCACGATGTCCATCTCGGTCCCGGCCAACGCCTCGGCCAGACTCGCGTACGGCTTTCCGCCGTGATCGTCGACGATCTGCTGCGCCCGCTCGGCGTGCGGGTCCACCACCGCGACCAGCTCGAGGCGGTCGACCAGCTGGGTGAGGACCTGTCCGTGGTGGCGGCCGATGACACCGGCGCCGACCAGCGCCACGCGGCGGCGCTCGGACGACTGAGAGTCACTCATGCGTACGCGATCCCTTCGCTGCGGAGGATGTCGGTGAAAGCCTTGTGCGCCCCGATCCACAGGTCGGCGCCGGAGAACCCACCGAGGGAGTTCTGCGTGCCGAGATGCGGCTCGAGGGAGAAGAAGCCGTCGAAGCCGTCCTCGCGCAGGGCACGGACGGTCTCGGGCACCTCACCGTCTCCCGCCCCTGCCACGACCACCGACGAGTCGGCGAAGAGGGCATCCTTGATCTGGATGTAGACGGTGTGCGGTCGCAGCCCGGCGTAGCCTTCGCTGAACGGCTTCACCCCGCACTGGACGTAGTTGGCCGGATCCCAAGCCAGCTTCAGATTCGGGGAGTCGACGGCCTCGACGATGTCCAGGCAGCGGCGAGGGATGTCGCCGAAGATCTCCTTCTCGTTCTCGTGCACGGCGATCACCCCGGCCTGCTCGGCCACGTCAGCAATCGCCCGCATCCGGGTGATCACCTCATCGCGGTGATCGTCCGGGTCGTCGCCCTCGGGGATGAAGAAGGAGAAGAGCCGCAGGTAGGGGGCCTGCAGCAGCCGGGCGACGTCGGCGGCGTGCCGCATCCGCTCCAGGTGCGGACCGAAGTCGTCGGTGATCTTGATCTTGCCGATCGGCGACCCGATGCTGGAGACCTGCAGACCGTGCTCGGTCAGCAGCCGCTGGACCTCGGCCAGCGGTCGGGGTCGAGGTCGAGGATGTTCGTCCCCCAGGCGCTCCTGATCTCGATGTACTTCAGGCCGAGACGGGTCACGACCTCGCACTGGGTGGCGAAGTCCTGGTCGATCTCGTCGGAGAATCCGGAGAGAGTCCACATGGTCGGGCAACGGTCCTTTGCTGCTGGGGAGGTTTCCCCGCTATTCAGTCATCCGGGGCCGTCGCAGCGGTAGAGGTTGCCGCAAGTTGTCGACCCTGAACGCGCCTCAGGCCGCCCAGCGCCCGCGGGGACAGCGCTTGGTCGCCAAGGACGCCCGGAACTCCACGTAGCACCCGCAGTCCAGGCAGGTGTGGGTGG
>CAVOJH010000013.1:0-18994 GCA_963696135.1 uncultured Actinomycetota bacterium | reverse complement strand
GCGACAGCTTGGCCTGCTGACCGTCGAGCAGGTAGCGACCGATCAGGTCGGCGTGCTCCTCGCGGGTGTAGTAGCGCCAGCCGCCGCCGATCTGCCGCAGCTCGAAACCGCGGCCGGTCTCGTCGTAGAAGGCGACCAGCTCGGCCAGCGCGTCGGCGACCAGACTGGTCGGCGCCCCCACCGCCGCGGCCAGCTCCGTCTCCGGCATCGGCTCGTCGGCGATCAGCAGCAGGGCCTCCAGCGCCCCGCTGATCTCCTCGGCCGTCTGTGTCCGGACGTCCGCGGTGTCATCACCGGTGGTGGCGTCGGCCGGCGCGCCCTCTGACACCTCTCGAGTCTTCTCGCTCATGCCGGTCCCTTCTCAGCCGAGTTGTCAGCGTCTGCGGTGGTGCCGACGACCACCGGTGCGGACAGCTCGGTAGGTGACGCCGAGGCGTCGTCGTCGAACTCGTCGGAGATCTCCAGGTCGCCGGAAGCGCTCCCGGTCCAGCGGATGGTCAGCTCGCCGAGCGGGGTCAGCTGCTCGAAGGCGACCGCCTGCTCCCGGAACAGCTCCAGCAGGGCCAGGAAGCGAGCCACCGTGGTCACCCGGTCCGCGGCGTCGGAGGCCAGGGCGCGGAACGTCAGCGTCCCGGCCCGGCGGAGCCGGTCGATCACCAGCGCCGCCTCCTCCCGGACGCTCACCGTGGACGTGTGCAGGTGCGCCAGCGAGATCACGTCGGCCTGCTTGGGCGCCATCGCCTTGGCCGCGAGCGCGGCCAGCTCGGTCGGGGTGATGGTGAAGCGGATCTCGGGCAGCAGCGCGGCGAACCGGGGGTCGGGTCCCACCTGCCGCGGGTGCCGGCGGTCCTCGACCGACAGCCGCTCCACCAGCAGCGCGGCGATCTGCTTGTACGCCTTGTACTGCAGCAGCCGCGCGAACAGCAGGTCCCGCGCCTCCAGCAGGGCGAGGTCCTCGGTGTCGGTCATCTCCCCCGAGGGCAGCAGCCGGGCGGCCTTGAGGTCGAGCAGCGTGGCCGCCACCACGATGAACTGGCTGGTCTGCTCCAGGTCCCAGGCGTCACCGCTGGCCTTGATGAAGCCGATGAAGTCGTCGGTGACGGTCGACAGGGCCACCTCGGTGACGTCGAGCTTGTGCTTGGAGATCAGCTGCAGCAGCAGGTCGAACGGGCCGGTGAAGTTCGTCAGGTGGACCGAGAAGACCCCGTCGTCCTGACCCTGGGCGGCCGGGGAGTCCGGGGGCCCACCCGTCGCCACACCGTCGGTCGGCACGGTGATCAAGAGGCTGTCAGCCGGCGGACCAGCTCACCGTCGGAACCTGCCGTGTCCAGGTCGGCCAGCGCCAACGCCATCGCGGCCCGGACCAGGCGTCCGCGATCCACGGCCAGGCCCAGCTCGCCGCGCAACCGCAACCGCGCCTGCTCGATCGCCAGCAGCTCGTCGCGGCTGACGTACACGGTGATCTTCTCCTCGTGCCGTACCCGCCCGGAGCCGCCGCCCGCGGACGAGCCCGTGTCGGTCGGCTCCGTCGGCCGCTGGTCCACCGCACGATCGGTCGCGACGTCCCCGTCGGCTCGGTTGACCGTCGGCGCCGTCGGCTCGGGCCCGGTGGGTCGGAACAGCTCCGACGCACCGGGCAGCTTCACCCGGCGTGACACCGCTGCAGAACCTCCCTGGCCAGCAGCCGGTAGGAGGCCGCCCCGGGCGAGTTGGACGCGTACGTGGTGATCGGCTCGCCGGCCACCGTGGTCTCGGGGAACTTGATCGTCCGCCGGATGACCGAGTGGAAGACCACGTCTCCGAACGCGTCCACGACCCGCTCCATCACCTCGCGAGTGTGCAGGGTGCGCGGGTCGTACATGGTGCCGAGGATGCCGAGCACCTCCAGGTCCGGGTTCAGTCGGTCCTGCACCTTGGTGATGGTGTCGGTCAGCAGGGCGATCCCGCGGAGGGCGAAGAACTCGCACTCCATCGGCATGATCACCTTGTCCGCCGCGGTCAGCGCGTTGATGGTGAGCAGGCCAAGCGACGGGGCGCAGTCGATCAGGATCACGTCGTACACGGGTCGCAGCGGCCGCAGCAGACGCTGCAGGGTCTGCTCGCGAGCCACCTCGGAGACCAGCTGGATCTCGGCGGCCGACAGGTCGATGTTGGCCGGAAGAATGTCCATCCCCTCGATCTCGCTCGGTCGGATCACCTCCTCCGCCGTCGCATCCCGCCCGAGCAGCAGGTTGTAGATGCTCAGCTCCAGGGTGTGCGGGTTGATCCCCAGGCCGACCGACAGCGATCCCTGCGGATCGAAGTCGACGAGCAGCACCTTGCGCCCCAGCTCCGCCAGAGAGGCGCCGAGGTTGATGGTGGTGGTGGTCTTGCCGACCCCGCCCTTCTGGTTGCAGAGGGCGATCACCACCGCCGGACCGTGCTCGGTCAGCGGTTCCGGGTCGGGCAGCTCCGGCCAGGGTCGCCCGGTCGGCCCGAGCTCGGGGCCGGGATCGACCTCAGGTGCCGCGAACAGGGCGTCACCGGTGTCTTCCGGGATCGACTCCACCTGGGCCGGTTGCTGCTGCTGATCCTCGTGCCGGACCTCGCCGTCGTGCTCCACTCGCGGATCTCCCTCCGTTGCCTGGGGCAGCCTAGTCCCTGCGCTTGGCGCTTTGTCGACATCTCCCGTCGGCGGTCAGCCGGAACGGGACAAACGCGCGGCTCAGCGAGTCGACACGCTCACCGAAGGCTCCTGAGGCGGGACGAGCCGCAGGTTTGTCCCGCCGAGCCCCACGTCTGTGCCGTCGGGATCAGCCCATGGCCCGTGGATGAGCCGAGCGGTACACCTCGCGCAGGTGGTCGACGGTGACCATGGTGTAGATCTGCGTGGTCGTCACCGAGGCGTGACCGAGCAGCTCCTGGACGACCCGGACGTCGGCGCCGCCCTCCAGCAGGTGGGTCGCGTAGCTGTGCCGCAGCGTGTGGGGCGACACGTCGGCGGTGATGCCGGCGCGCTCGGCGGCCGTCCGCAGGATCGTCCAGGCGCTCTGCCGGGACAGCCGACCCCCGCGGCTGTTGACCAGCAGCGCCGGGGTGCCGGGGCCGTTGGCTACCAGTCCGGGTCGGGCCCGGGTCAGGTACGCGCGGAGCGCCGCGCGTGCGTAGGAACCGACCGGCACCCATCGTTCCTTGCTCCCCTTGCCGAACAGCCGAAGTCCGACCGGGTCCTCGGCCGGCGCATCGGCGAGCCGGGAGACGTCGGAAGGGACTTCCGCAAGCCGACCAACGTCGTCCACGTCGAGGCCGACGACTTCGGAGATCCGGGCGCCGGTCCCGTACAACAGCTCCAACAGGGCAGCGTCCCGCAGTCCGAGCGGGGTCTCGACCAGAGGCGTCTCCAGCAGCGCCTGCACCTCGGCCAGGCTCAGTCCCTTCGGCAGTCGGCGACCGGCCTTCGGTGGTGCGACCTCGCGGGCCGGATCGGAGGTGGTGATCCCGTCGTCGACGGCGAACCGGTGCAGACTGCGCACGGCCACCACGATCCGGGCGGTGCTCGCCGGGGCGAGATCTCCCTCCCGCAGGTCGCCGGCGAACTCCGCGACCACCAGCGGGCTCACCTGCTCGAGATCGCCGATTCCTTTGCTGGACAGGAACTCGACGTACCGACGAAGATCACGTCGATACGCCGCACTGGTGTGCGGGGACACCCCCCGCTCGACCCGGAGGTGGTCCAGATACCCCTCGACGGCCTGGGCCGCGGTCAGCTCGGTCGCCACCACCCGTTCGGCGTCCTCAGCCCAGGACGTCGGCGAGCGGGCGGTACGGCAGCTCGTGGGCGTTCGCGACCGGCCCGTTGGTCAGCTCACCGTCGTGCGTGTTCAGCCCGAGAGCCAGGGCCGGATCGGCACCGCAGGCCGCTCGCCAACCCCGGTTCGCCAGACTCACCGCGTACGGCAGGGTGACGTTGGTGAGCGCGTAGGTCGAGGTGTGCGGCACCGCCCCCGGCATGTTCGCGACGCAGTAGAAGACGGAGCCGTGCACCATGTACGTCGGTTCGGCGTGGGTCGTCGGTCGGCTGTCCTCGAAGCAGCCGCCCTGGTCGATGGCGATGTCGACCAGCACGCTGCCGGCTTTCATCCGCGACACCAGCTCGTTGCTGATCAAGGTCGGCGCCTTCGCGCCGGGCACCAGCACCGCACCGATCACCAGGTCGGCGTCCAGCACCGCCCGTTCGATCTCGTACGCGTTCGAGGCGACCGTCTGCAGGTGTCCCTGGTAGATCTTGTCGACCTCGCGGAGCCGGTCGATGTTCTTGTCCAGCAAGAGGACCTCGGCCTGCATGCCCAGAGCGATGGCCGCGGAGTTCATCCCGGACACCCCCGCGCCGATCACCACCACCTTGGCGGCGTAGACCCCCGACACCCCACCCATCAGGGTTCCCCGACCGCCGCCCTGGCGCATCAGGTGGTAGGCCCCGACCTGGGGGGCCAGACGCCCCGCGACCTCGCTCATCGGTGCCAGCAGCGGCAGCTGGCCCGACGGCAGCTGCACGGTCTCGTACGCGATCCCGGTCACCCGCGCGTCGAGCAGGGCACGGGTGCAGTCCCGACCGGCGGCCAGGTGCAGGTAGGTGAAGAGCACCTGACCGGGCTGCATCCGCTCGTACTCGACGGCGATCGGCTCCTTCACCTTCAAGATCATCTCGGCGGTCGACCACACCTGGTCGGCGCCGGCGGCGATGGTCGCGCCGGCGGCGGCGAACTCGTCGTCGGCGATCGAGGAACCCAGCCCGGCGCCCGCCTGCACACTGACCTGGTGCCCGTGACGGACCAGCTCGTGCACACCGGCAGGGGTGATGGCTACCCGGTACTCGTGGTTCTTGACCTCGGACGGTACGCCTACCCTCATGCCCGGATCCTAGTGGTCGGCCGCCCCGAGCGGGGAGGGTCGGGCCTCGGACCGGGCGATCAGCAGCTGGGCGACCACCAGATTGGGCAGCCAGCACAGCCAGGCGATCACCGGGTAGGCCTGGCTGAACTCGAGCCCGACGACCATGGCGATCGGCAGGTAGATCCGGAGCATGACGGCGGCGTACGTCAGGGCGAAGGACCTGGTCATCCAGCGGCGGTGCCGGGCGACGTCACCGGCGCGGATAGCCCGGAAGCCGAGGGCGGTGGCCGCCAGCCAGCTGATGGCCAGCCCGAGGAAACCCGCTCCCGCGACCGGGCCGTTGTGGGAGAACATCGCGATCAACCCACCCGAGACACCGCCGACCAGGCAGGCGACCACGTAGGTCCGCCCCAGCCACCGGTGCACGCGCGGCTGCCGCCGGCGGAGCGCCCGGGCGAACTGGAACGGGCCGATCAGCAGAGCCAGCCCGGAGGCGACGATGTGCACCCGCAGCCCGAGCGGGGTCGGGAACCGGTTGGCGGCGATCTCGCCCGGCACCAGCCGGAAGCCACTGACCACCAGGGCGACGGCGTACCCGCCGATGACCAGGGCGAACACGGTCATGATCACCCAGCCGACCCGGCGGGCGGTCGGGTGACGTCGGTACTGGTCTGGCTGGACACCGGAGGTCGTGGCGATGCTCATGGAGCGGATGCTCGTCGGAC
Source organism: uncultured Actinomycetota bacterium (assembly GCA_963696135.1). Taxonomy (GTDB): domain Bacteria; phylum Actinomycetota; class Actinomycetes; order Propionibacteriales; family Propionibacteriaceae; genus Microlunatus. Next base: position 13,397 of record CAVOJH010000013.1, on the reverse strand, counting down.
TGCCCCTGTGCCGGCATCCGGGACGTGTCCGGCTGAGACCCGAGGTGGCCCCTGATCTCCCCCGCGGCCCGGAGATCGTCCCGGCGGGTGATCTTTCCCGTGGGTTACTCCGGCAGGATCATGTTCAACGCGTCGCGCAGCAGCCGCCACTCGCGATGGGTGATCGGGCCGGCGATCTCGCCGTCGGCACTCAGGTGGACCGGTTCGCCGCTGACCTCCACCCGGGTGGCGAGCCGGTGCACCACATCGCGGTGCTGGGGGTGCCTTCCACGGGCCAGGTCCACGCCGTAGGTCACCCGCCGCCAGGCTCCGGACGCCCGGGCGACCAGCACGTCCAGGCGGCCGTCATCGGGATCGGCGCCCGGATTGAGGGCAAGCCCACCACCGACCGTGGCGCCGTTCCCGATCGACACCTCGAGCAACCGGTGCTCCCCGTCCGCCACGACCTCGTCGTCGACGGTCACCCGGAGCCGGTACGGATCGGCGAAGGCGGCCTGCAGCAGACCGATCGGGTAGCCGACCCGGCCGACCCGCTTCTTCCAGCGGGCCCCGTAGCGCGAGGCGTCGGCGCCGATGCCCAGGTGGACGTTGTTCACCACCAGGTGATCGGAGTCGTCGACGATCAGATCCAGGTCACGCGCGTGCCCGGCCACGATGACCCGGGCGGCCTCCTCGACCTCCAACGGGATCTGCGTGCCGCGCGCGAAGTCGTTGCCGGTTCCCAGCGGGAGCAGTCCGAGCACGGTGTCGGAGAGCTCGCCGCGCGCGTAGAGCCGGGTCACGGTCAGGTGCAGGCTGCCGTCGCCGCCGGCCACCACGACGGTGCGTCCCTGACTGCGGTCCAGTGCGGCATCGAGCTCACCGTCCGCACCGGTCTGGACGACCTCCACGTCCGCACTTCGCCGGAGGACGGCAAGGGCCCGGTCCAGATGCTCCTGGTCGGATGATCCGGCCCCGGCGTTCGTCAGTACCAGCATCGCGTCCACGCCGACACCGTAGCGTCGGCCACGGCCGGCCAGGTCAGGGTGCCAGCAGCGTCCAGATCGCGAGGGCCAGGACGACGGCCGCCCCCGCCACCGCCGTCCAACGGCGGGCGGCCGGCCCGGTCAGCACCCGTCCGAGGCCCGCACCGGCGCCCGCGAGCAGCAGCTGCCAGCTGGCCGAGGCGATCCCGGCGGCGAGCACGAAGCTCACCGCCTCCGACGCTCGACCGAAGCTCACCGTGGCGCCACCGACGAGTGCGGCGAAGTAGACGACGGTGGCCGGGTTGACGAGGGTGATCACGAACACGGTCGTGTAGGCCCGACCCGGCGACGGCGCGTCCGGCGGCTGGTCCGAGCCCGATCGCGGTCGCAGTCCCAGCACGATCATGCGTACGGCGACCCCGACCAGCACCAGGGCCGACAGCCAGCGCAGCGGTGTGGCCACGGTCATGATCAGCGGCGCCAGCAGGGCACCGAGCGTGACCGCCACCCCCGCGTACAGGGCGTCGACACTCGCCGCACCGAGACCACCGGCAGCCGCCGTCGGGAAGCCGTGGGCCGCGCCGAGGGTGATCAGGTAGGCGGCTACCGCACCGACCGGGATGGCGATCCCATAACCTGCGACCAGCCCGGCCAGGAACGCCGTGATCACGAACGGCGTCCGGCTGGATCCCTTCGGTCGCGCTGCTGCTGGCCCACCGCCGGGCGCGTCCGGAACGGCGACGGGTCGGCGGGCGAGCTGGTCATGACGGGGATGATAGTCAGGCCACGCCGAGCCCGCCCGGGATTTCCTGGTCGGCCAGGGGTCGGGCGACGGCGGCGGCGTAATGAATCGGTTCGTCCGCGCCGCACCCGGGGAGGTCGGCCGACGAGCTGGTCGGAGCGGTCTCAGCGGTTCTGAGCATCCTCGCCGAGGTCGGGGTTGGCGTCACGCGCCGGCCAGGGAGCGTCGGCGGGCCGCAACGTGGCGAAGTCGTCGCCCTTCAGCTGCGCGACCCAGGCCGCCAGCACGCCGCTGACCATGGTCGGGTTGTGCAGGTCACCGGCCAGCACGGCGTCGACCAGCTCGGCCAGCGGAGCCCAGGACAGCTCCATCTCCGCCTCCTCGCCCTCCTTCACGAAGCCGTCCGGTGCCTCGGCCGGTCGGAGATCGCGAGCCAGGTACACCCGCAGACTCTCCGCGATGATGCCCGGAGTGGTGAACAGGTCGACCAGCACGTGCCAGGTGTCGGCGGCCAGACCCACCTCCTCGGCCAGCTCGCGCTGGGCGGCCAGCACGTACGCCTCCCCGTCGACGTCCAGCAGGCCGGCGGGCGGCTCGAGCAATCGGTGACGTACGGCGTGCCGGTACTGGCGGACGAGGGCCACTCGGCCTGCAGCGTCGAGCGCGATGACGCCGACCGCGCCGGGGTGCTCCAGGTACTCCCGCTGCAGGGTCGACCCGTCGGGGGCCGTGATGTCGTCCTGCAGCAGCGCGGTGAAGCTTCCAGCGCCGAGCACCCGCTCAGCCGTCACCGGCCAGGCGACAGCCTGGTCGACGAGCTCTGCCCTGGTCAGGACGTGCCCGCCGAACTCGGCGGAGTCCCGCACGTGCGTGCTCTCGACCGCAGGGCTCACGACCGCCGGGCTCCTGGTTTCGCGTCCACCGGCAGCCGGGTGGCGAGCCGACGCTCCAGCGCCGCGTCGACCAGCCCGACGAACAGCGGGTGCGGCACGGTCGGCCGCGACTTCAGCTCCGGGTGCGCCTGGGTCGCCACGAAGTACGGGTGAACCTCCGCCGGAAGCTCGATGAACTCGACCAGCCGAGCGTCGGGCGACGTGCCGCTGATCACCAGACCGGCTTCCTCCAGCTGAGGTCGGTACGCGTTGTTCACCTCGTACCGGTGCCGGTGCCGCTCGGCGACCTCGGTCTGGCCGTACTGCTTGGCCACCAGGGAACCCGGCTGCAGCTCGGCCGGGTAGGAACCCAGCCGCATCGAGCCACCGAGATCGCCCTGGCCGTCCACGATGGCGATCTGCTCGGCCATGGTGGCGATCACGTGGTGGGGCGACTCCGGGCTGAACTCCGAGGAGTCCGCGCCCTCCAGACCGGCCAGGTGCCGGGCGACCTCGATCACCATGCACTGCAGACCGAGGCACAGACCCAGGATCGGGATCTGGTTCTCCCGGGCGTACCTGATCGCCCCGACCTTGCCCTCCACGCCACGGATACCGAAACCGCCCGGTACGCAGACCCCGTCCACGTCCTGCAGGGCGCGCGCCGCACCCTCGGGCGACTCGCAGGTGTCGGAGGCGACCCAGCGGACGACGACCTTGGCCCGGTTGGCGAACCCGCCCGCCCGCAGCGCCTCGCAGACCGACAGATAGGCGTCGGGCAGGTCGACGTACTTGCCCACCAGCGCGATCACCACCTCCTCCTTCGGGTTGTGCACCCGGTCGAGCAGGTCGTTCCACAGGGTCCAGTCGACATCGCGGAAGCGCAGGTCCAGCCGACGGATCACGTAAGCGTCGAGTCCCTCGGCGTGCAGCACCTTGGGCAGGTCGTAGATGCTCGGCACGTCGGTGTTCTCCACCACGGCCTCGACGTCGACATCGCACATCAGCGAGATCTTGCGCTTCACCGACTCCGGGATCGCCCGGTCGCAGCGGCAGACGATGGCGTCGGGTTGGATGCCGACCTGCCGCAGCGCCGCCACGGAGTGCTGGGTCGGCTTGGTCTTCAGCTCACCGCTCGGACCGATGTACGGCACCAGCGAGACGTGCAGGAAGAAGCAGTTCTCCCGGCCGACGTCGTGGCGCACCTGCCGAGCGGCCTCCAGGAACGGCAGCGACTCGATGTCGCCGACGGTGCCACCGATCTCGTGGATCACCACGTCGATGTCGGGACCACCCATGCCGAGCATCAGGTCCTTGATCTCGTTGGTGATGTGCGGGATCACCTGCACCGTGTCACCCAGGTAGTCGCCGCGGCGTTCCTTGGCGATCACGGACGAGTACACCTTGCCGGTGGTCACGTTGGCGTGAGCCGCGAGGTTGACGTTGAGGAAGCGCTCGTAGTGGCCGATGTCGAGATCGGTCTCGGCGCCGTCCTCGGTGACGAAGACCTCGCCGTGCTGGAACGGGTTCATGGTGCCCGGGTCCACGTTCAGGTACGGGTCCAGCTTCTGCATCGTGACGCGCAGTCCACGGGCCACCAACAGACTGCCCAGACTGGAGGCCGTCAGGCCCTTACCGAGCGAGGATGCGACCCCACCGGTGACGAAGAGATGTTTGGTCTGGCGATCGCGGGCTCCCACGGAACTCCAGGCTACCCGCTGACCCCTCGTCCGCTCGCATCCCCCGGCGCGTCGCCACCCGAACCACCGACTTCGCGGGTGTTGCAGCACCAGCGAAGTCGGGAATCGCACCGAAAAGAGGGACCAACCCTCGACTCCGCGGGGGATATATCACCCGCGGAGTCCGCAAGGAGGCGGCTGGGTCAGCGGGAGGCGAGCTCCAACAGCTCACCGGCATGGGCCAGTGCCGAGTCCGTGGTCTCGATGCCGGCCATCATCCGGGCCAGCTCCACGGCCCGGTCCCGCTCGGCGACCTCTCGGACGCCGCTGGTGGTGACCTGGCCGTCGTCGGACTTGACCACCGCGAAGTGTCGGTCGGCGAACGCGGCGACCTGGGCCAGGTGGGTGACCACGATGACCTGTCGGTGCCGGGCCAGCAACGCCAGCCGACGGCCGATCTCGACCGCCACCGCGCCACCCACGCCGGCGTCCACCTCGTCGAAGACGAACGTGACCGAACCGCCGCCCTCGGCCAGGACGACCTCGACGGCCAGCCGGACCCGCGACATCTCCCCACCGGAGGCGACCTTGCCGAGACTGCGCGGGGCGCTCCCCGGATTGGCCGAGAACAGCAGGTCGACCTGGTCGGATCCGGTCGGGCCGAGATCGATCGTGGTCAGCTCGAACTGCAACCGGGCGTGTGGCATGGCCAGTGCCGCCAGCTCGACCCGGACGCGCTCGACGAACACCGACGCCGCAGCCGTCCGGGCGTCGTGCAGCAGGACCGCGAGCTCGTCGACCTGCTGCTGCAGCAAGGTGATCCGTGCGGACAGCTCGCCGATCCGGTCGTCGGCCTGCTCGAGATCCTCGAGGCGCACGATCGCCCGCTCGGACCAGGCGAGCACCTCGTCGCAGCTCGACCCGTACTTGCGTAGCAGCCCGGCCAGCTCGAACCGGCGCTCGGCGATCTGCTCGAGCCGGCCCGGCTGGGCCTCCAGGCCGTCGAGATAGCGGGACAGATCACCGGTCAGGTCGTTCAGCAGGTAACCGACCTCGCGGACCCGGTCGGACAGCTCCTTGGCACCGGGATCGGCCTCAGCCAGCCGGCCGGTGGCCTGCCGTGCCACGGCCAGGGCCGAGAGGGCTCCGCCGGCCTCGTCGTCGGAGCCGGCGATGGCCTCGATCGCCGCGTTGGCGTCGACGCGCAGATCGCCGCTGGCCTGCAGCCGTTGGGCTTCCGCCGCCAGGGCCACGTCCTCACCCGGTTGCGGGTCGGCTCGCCCGATCTCCTCCAGCCCGAATCGCAGCACGTCGATCTCCCGGGCCCGCTCCTGCGCCTCGGCGTGCAGCCGGTCCCGCTCGGCGACGGCTGTGCGCAGCTCGTCGTAGCAGTCCCGGTAGCTCGCCAGCCGTGCGTGCTGCTCCGGCCCGGCCGAACGGTCGAGCAGGTCGCGCTGCCGGTCCCGGCCGGCCAACCGGATCTGCTCGGACTGGCCGTGCACGGTCACCAGGTCGCCGACCAGCTCCTCGATTCGTCCGACCGGCACCTGTGCCCCGCCGACGAAGGCCCGGGTACGCCCGCTCGGGGTGATCTGCCGGGCCACCAGGAGCTCAGGACCCGGGTCGTCCGGGCCGTCGTCGTCCAGCACGCCACCGGCGTCCTCCACCCGCCGTACGGTGTCGGGGGACACCCGGGCGAACCGACCCTCCACCACGGCGCGCCGGGCTCCCGTCCGCACAGCCTTGGGGTCCCCCCGGCCACCGAGCAGCAGGTCGATGCTGGTGACGATCATGGTCTTGCCCGCCCCGGTCTCGCCGGTGACCACGGTGAGACCCGGGTGCAGGGCGAGGACCGCGTCGTTGATCACGCCCAGATCGGTGATCCGCAGCTCGGTGATCATGGTCCGGTCGGTCCCGGATCGACCGTCCCCTCCACCGAGGAGCGACGCCGGTGGCGATCGGCAGTCCCCCGCCAGCCGTCCACCGGCAGCTGGAACTTGTTGACGAGCCGGTTGGTGAAGGGCGACCGCGACAACCTGGCCAGCTGCAGCCGGTGCCGGCCCCGTCCGATCTCGATCTCCATCCCCACCCGCAGCTCGACCGAGCGGCTCCCGTCGCACCACACCACCCCGTGCACCGGGGAGGCGTGGATCAGCTCGACGGTGATGATCGACGTCGGACCGAGCACCAGCGGTCGGGCGAACAGAGCGTGAGCGCTGAGCGGCACCAGCAGCAGCGCGTCCAGCTCGGGCCACAGCACGGGGCCGCCGGCCGAGAACGCGTACGCCGTCGATCCGGTCGGGGTGGCCACCAGCACCCCGTCGCAGGCCCAGCGCGACAGCGGCAGACCATCGATCTCGACGGCGATCTCCAGCATCCGCTCCCGGGCGGCCTTCTCGATGGAGACCTCGTTCACCGCGAACGAGGTCCAGATCACCTCGCCGTGGTCACGCAGCGTGACGTCGATGGTGAAGCGCTCCTCGACCGTGTACGTGCGGTTCACCACGTGCTCGACGATGCTGTCGATCTCCGCCGCCTCCGCCTCGGCCAGGAACCCGACGTGACCCAGGTTCACGCCCAACAGCGGGGTGTCGGAGGTGATCACCTTCTCCGCGCCCCGCAGGATCGTGCCGTCGCCGCCCAGCACCAGCATCAGCTCGACGTCGCGGGTCTGCTCGGCGAACTGACCGGGGGCGACCCCGACCACGGTCGCGTCGTGCAACCGCGCGTTCAGGATGTCGGCGTCGGCTTCCGGGACGAGCGCGGTGATGCCCGCGGCGGACAGTCTCTCGATGATGCCGGCCGCGGTATCGACCGCTTCGCGTCGGCCGAGGTGCGTGAGCACGGCGACCCGACGCGCCTCAGCGGCGGGCTGGGCGGGCTGAGGCGTCACCCGGCACAGCATAGGCCGGGGTCAGGAGGACCCGACGGACGCTGCGACATCGACCGGAGCGGTCGGTGCGCGTCGGGCGAGCAGCACGAAGAACTCCCGGTTGCCCGCCGGACCCGGTAAGCGGCTGGGCACCACGGCTTGGGTCTGCCAGCCCAGAGCGGCGGCCGCGCCGATCACTCCAGACACCGCCTCGACGTGCAGCGCGGCCGAACGGACGACACCTCGGTCACCGAGTCGCTCCCGGCCCACCTCGAACTGCGGCTTTACCATCAGCAGCAGGGATCCCGCGGGATCGACCACCGCCGTCAGCGCGGGCAGCAGGACGAGCAGGGAGATGAACGAGAGATCGCCGACGACGAGGTCGACAGGTCGGTTGTCCACGTGCTCCAGCCCGAGGTCCCGGACGTTCAGCCGCTCGTACGTCCGCACCCTCGGGTCGGAACGGATCTCCTCGACCAGCTGACCGTGCCCGACGTCGACGGCGATCACCTCGCGGCAACCCGCCTGCAGGAGCACCTGGGTGAAGCCGCCCGTGGAGGCACCGGCGTCCAGGGCCCGCTGATCGGTGACGTCCAGCGCCAGCTCGTCCAGGGCGCCGGCGAGCTTGTACGCCGCCCGTGACACGTAAGGGTCCTGCTCGACCTGGATCGCGTCGGCCGCGGTCACCGGCATCGATGGGCGGTCCGCCACCCGATCACCCACTCGTACCCGACCGGAGCGGATCAGGGTGGCGGCTGCTGCTCGGGACCGAGCGAGACCACGATCCGCGACGGCGCGGTCGAGCCGGGTCGAGCCCCCGGCTCCCCCGGCCGGATCAGCAGCGTCCACTCAGCCGCGGCCTTCGCCCTGCCCGGACGGCGATTCCAGCTCGGCGTGCAGCACCTCGTGGGCGGCGGCGAGCTCGCCGTGGTGCTCGCTCACCGGGCGCTGGTCCAGATCGGCCAGCCCGGCAAGGGCATCGTCGACCGCCGGAAGCCCGGTGGCCGGTGGCTCGTCGACCTGGTCGGGGGTGGTCCGGTCCTCGCCCCCCGGTTCGGCGCTCACTCAGTCGCCGCCTTCGTCACCGGGGCCTTCTTGACGGCTGCCCGCTTGGTCGGGCTCTTCTTCGCCGGGACCTTTGCCGCCGTCGCCGTCTTGGCCGGTGTCACCTTCTTCGCCGGCGTCGCCTTCGTCGTCTTCCGTGCCGGGGACTTCGTGGCCGCTGCCTTCGCCGTCGCTGCGCTCACCGGTGCTGCCTTCGCCGGGGTCTTCTTCGCCGGGGTCTTCTTCGCCGGGGTCTTCTTCGCCGGGGTCTTCTTCGCGGCGGCCTTGCGAGGCGCGGTCTTCTCGACCGCGGCGCCCGGCTCCGGTACCGGCGCGGCCACGGCCTCTTCGGCCGAGACCGCGGCCTCCTCCGCCGAGCTGGCCGCATCCTCCGCCGCGGCCGCCGCAGCGGCTGCCACCACGGTCGCCTCGGTGGCAGCTGCCTGAGCGGTCGCGGCCCTAGCGGCCTGCTCGGCGAACGCCGCGCGCAGCTCGGCCAGCTCGGCTCGGAGTCCGTCGAGGTCCTCCGCCCGCGCAAATCCTGTCCGCGCGGCCGCCTTGTCGATCTCGGTGTTGATCATCTTCACCAGCAGCTCGCGGTTGGCTCGACTGGCGGTGAGGATCTCCTCGGCCAGGTTGCTCACCCGCTCACCCGCGTCGGTGGCGACGTCGTCGAGTCCGGTGGCCGACAGGAGACCCTGCGCTGCCTCCGACGCCTTGGCCTTGGTGGCCCGGCGCAGCCCGGTCATCAGGTTCACGTAGTTCTGGATCTGTTCTCGAACCATCTCGCCGCCTTCTCGTCCAGTGGGGTCGTACCTGCGCAACGGTAGCCCGCGGAACCTCTCAGCGGACACCGGCGGCCCCCTGGAACAATCGCGCCGTGACCGAACCGACCCAGCAGTCCCCGCACGATCCCGACTGGTGGAAGACCGCCGTCATCTACCAGGTCTATCCCCGCTCGTTCGCCGACGCCAACGGTGACGGCATGGGTGACCTGCAAGGCGTCATCTCGCGGGTCGGCTATCTCGCCGATCTCGGCGTCGACGCGGTCTGGCTTTCACCGTTCTACCCCTCGGCCCTGGCCGACGGCGGTTACGACGTGGACGACTACCGCGACGTCGATCCCCGCATCGGCACCTTGGCCGATTTCGACGAGATGATCACCGCGTTGCACGCGGTCGACATCAAGGTGCTGGTCGACATCGTTCCCAACCACAGCTCGAACCGACACGCTTGGTTCGTCGAAGCACTGGCCGCGCCGCCCGGATCTCTTGCCAGGCACCGCTACATCTTCCGCGACGGCGAGGGACCCGGGGGCAGCGAGCCGCCTAACGACTGGCAGTCGCTGTTCGGCGGTTCGGTCTGGCAACCCGTCGGCGACGGCCAGTGGTACTTCCACCTGTTCGCCCCGGAGCAACCCGACCTCAACTGGGACAACGAGGAGGTGCGGGAGGATTTTCGAACCACGCTGAGGTTCTGGGCCGATCGCGGGGTGGACGGCTTCCGGGTCGACGTCGCCCACGGCCTGGTCAAGGACCTGTCCACCCCGTACGTCCCGTGGCCGGACATCGAGATGATGCAGCGGGAGGACGGCAGCCACCCGCTGTGGGACCGGGATGACCTGCAGCTGGTGTACCGGGACTGGCGGAACGTGTTCGACTCCTACAACCCGCCCCGCTTCGCCGTGGCCGAGGCGTCCGTGCATCCCAGCCGGCGGGCGCGCTACGCCGCACCGACCAGCCTCGGCCAGGCGTTCAACTTCGCGATGCAGGAGGCGAGCTGGCGACCGGACAGCTACCGCACGGTGATCGAGGCCGGCGTGGCGGACATGGTCGAGTCGGGCTCCACCACGACCTGGCTGCTCGGTTGCCACGACACCGCCCGGGTGGTGTCGCGGTACGGGCTGCCCGTGTCATCGGCGGAGACCCCGATCGAGGTGGCTCGGCGGTGGCTGCTGTCCGACGGCGCAGATCCCCACTGTGACGAGGATCTGGGCCGCCGCCGAGCGCGCGCCGCGATCGTGGCCCTGCTGGCGCTGCCGGGTTCGGTCTACATCTACCAGGGCGAGGAGCTCGGTTTGCCCGAGGTGGCCGATCTCCCCCGCGACGTGCTGCAGGACCCGATGGCGTTCCGTTCCGCGGGTCGGGAGAAGGGCCGCGACGGGTGCCGGGTCCCCTTGCCGTGGACGGCGTCCGGACCGTCGTACGGCTTCGGCGGCGACGCGACCGAGCTGCCGCAACCCGACTGGTTCGCCGGGCTCGCGGCCGACGTCCAGGCCGGCGCCGATGACTCGATGCTGAACCTGTACCGCCGGGCCATCGGGTTGCGCCGCCGGCTGGTGACGACCGAGACCTCGAGCGATCCGAGCTTCACCTTCGAGGACTCGGCACCGGACGTGCTCCGGTTCCGTCGGGGCGGGGGCTGGCGTTGCGTGATCAACTTCGGCGCCGGCGCGATCCCCCTGCCCACCGGCACGATGGTGCTGAGCAGCGTCGACCTCGTCGCCGGGCTGCTGCCCGGCGACGCCACGGCGTGGGTCGTCACCGACGGGCCAGCACCGCGCTGATCACCTGCACCGCCGAGGTGGCATCGGCGGCCCGTCCCAGATCGGCGACCCGCCAGGCCAGGTTCGCCGTCGCCCAGAGCGCGTCGACGGCCGACGAGCGGTCGTCGGGGGTGCCGACGAGCTCGATCCTGCCGGAGTCGAGGACCGCGGTCTGCTCCCCACAGCTCACCTCTCCGGGACGCTCGACGCATTCCCGAGCCGGCTGCAGCAGGTCCCGCAGGTCGTAGCCCAGGTGGGTGGGCCGGCTGTCAGCTCCGGCCGCCACCAGGTCGACCGGGCCGTGAGCTCCGGTCAGCACCAGCATGCTGTCCAGCCCGGCGGCCACGGCACCGGCGATGTCGGTGTCCAACCGATCTCCGACGAAGATCGGGTGGCCGGCGCCGAGCCGGTCGACCGTCGCGTCGACCAGGGGGCGGTACGGCTTTCCGGCGACCTCCGGATCGACGTCCACCGCGAGTCGTACGGCAGCGACCGCGGCACCGTTCCCCGGCACGATCCCCCGGTCGGTCGGCCGGGTGGGGTCGATGTTGGTGGCCACCCAGTGCGCGCCCCGGTGGATCGCGATCGCCGCCTCGTTGAGCTGGTCCCAGGTCAGGTCGAAGCCGAAGCCCTGCAGCACGGCGACGGGTTGATCCTCCGCCGAGCGGACCCCGACGAGACCCACCTCCGTGAGGGCGTCCCAGACGCCGGGGCCGCCGACGGCAAGCACCTTGGCGCCCGCTCCGAACCGATGGGCGACCAGCTGGGCACCGGCCTGGGCGGAGGTGACCACGTCATCGTCGCTCGCCACGATGCCGAGCTCGCCGAGGTGCTCGGCGACCGCGGCGGGCGGCCGGGCCGCGTTGTTGGTGACGAAGCCGACCCTGGTGCCCCGATCCCGAAGGGCACGCAGACCCTCCGGCGCACCGTCGACGGCCACCGGCCCCAGGTACACCACACCGTCGAGATCGAACAGAGCGGCGTCGTAGGAATCAGCGAGCACGCTCATCGACGCGGGTCCTCCCCGCTGTCGCCGCTCCATCCCCGGTGCTCGCCCGAGTCCGCGCCTTCGGCGTCCGCAGCCTCGAGGTCCTCGGGATCACTGTCATCGAAGGTGATCAACATCCCATCGAGCAGATCGCGACGCTCGTCGGCGTCGGTTTCGCCCTCGCCGTCCAACCGTGCCGCACGGTCGAACCACTGCCGAGCCTCGCCCTGCTTTCCGGTGTTCTCCAGGGCGTCGGCGTAGGCGTAGTACAACCGCGCGGCGGCCGTGCCCAGCTGGGCGGCACGACGGTCGTCGAGATCGAGGATCGCCTGGTGCAGCACCCGACGGGCCTCGGGCTGCTGCCCCAGGTCGTTCCGGGCCCCGGATTCGACGATGAGCATCTCCATCGCCAGCGCCGGCTCGAGTGGCTTGCGTCGAGCCTCCTTGGCGATCTTGAGAGCAGCCTGCGGCCGTCCGAGGGCTCGTTCGCAGTCGGCCATCACCGGCAGGTAGTCGTCGGTGCCCGTCATCCGGCGCAGCGCCCGGAACTCCGACAGGGCGACGTCCCAGTGTCCGGCGGCGTACGCCGTCTCCGCCGCCGCCTCGCGGACGACCGGGAGCCGCGCCGCCCGCCGCCGCGCCGCCTCCGCGTGCCGGTAGGCCAGCTCCGGGTCCTCGTCGATCAGCATGCCCGCCGTCACCAGGTGCCCGGCGACGACCTCCGCCAGGTCCTTGGGCAACCCACGGAGCTCTGCCTTGACCCCACGCGGCAGTCCCCGGGTGTCGACCTCGGCCGGTAGTCGCGGTTCGTCGGCCCGCTTCTGCAGACCTGGCGGTGGCGGTGTGCGCTCCTCACGATCCGACGACCGGCGATCCGAGCCGCCACGGTCCGGACGTCCACGATCGGAGCCACCACGGTCCGGACGTCCACGGTCCGGCAGGCGTCGGTCCGGCAGCCGGCCGTCGGGCAGACGCGCATCGGAGGCCTCCGGACCGCGGCCGTACTCGTTGCGGGCCCGATCGCCGGAACGCTGCTGGCCGGACGGACGACCGGGTGAGCGACCCTGCGGTTTGCGGGCAGCCGAGCTGCGGCCCTGCCCCGGACCACCGGTGCTGCCGCGGCCGGAACCACCAGTGCTGCCGCTGCGGGTGGGACCGTCATCGCGACGAGGACCGCCGCTGCCGCCCCGACTTCCGCCACCTCGGCTTCCGCCTCCTCGGTCGTCTCGACCGCGGCCGTCGCCACCCCGGTCGTCTCGACCGCGGCCGCCTCCACCCGAACGGCCAGCACCGCCGCCCGTGCTGCCACCTCGATAGCCGCCGCTACCGCCCCGCGCGCCGCCGCCGCCACCACTGGATCGCCCGGAACCGCCGGATTGCCCACCGCCAGGTCGCTGTCCCCTACTGTCCGTCACCGCCTCATCCTTGCTGCACACCCTCGTGCGCGCAAAGCAGGCTGGCACCGCCCTGGCCTGCGAGCACTCTCGAGAGGTGCCGCGGGGCTTCGCAGCGCGTGGTACTACTCTGCTCGACAATCAGCTCGGGATGATCCTGCTCGAGGTCGGCACCCCGCCCGGAAGGCGGTTCATGACCAGCACGAAGCGACGACGCCTCGCCCACGCCAGACGTCCGCGGGCTCTTGGGCTCCCCGGTGCAGTCGTCACCGCCGTCGCTCCGGGCACGGTGCACT
>CAVOJH010000012.1:0-31039 GCA_963696135.1 uncultured Actinomycetota bacterium | reverse complement strand
GTGAACACGGTCAGCTCCCGCTTCGGGATCTCGACGCTGATGTCCTTGAGGTTGTTGACTCTGGCCCCGACCACCCGGATCACGTCGTGATCGCGCGCAGCGCGGCGCCCCACTGTTGAGGCCTTCGTCGTCCTGCCCATCGTCACTCCGTCACTCCCCCTGCGGTACGAGCTGCTGGATGCGGATCAGGTTGCCGGCAGGGTCACGGACGGCGCAGTCACGCACCCCGTACGGCTGGTCGATCGGCTCCTGGACGACCTCGACGCCGCTGGCCTGGAGCCGCTCGAAGGTGTCGTCGAGGTCGGCCGTCGCGAGGTTGAGACCGCCGTAGGTGCCCTTCGCCATCATCTCCACGATCGTGCGGCGCTCCTCGTCGGTGATGCCCGGGTCGACAGCCGGCGGGTGCAGGACGATGGCGGTGCTGGGCTGACCGACCGGACCGACGGTGATCCAGCGCATCCCCTCGTACCCGACGTCGAGACGCACCTCGAAGCCGAGGGTGTCGCGATAGAAGACCAGCGCAGCCTCGGGGTCGTCGTGTGGCAGGAAGCTGGAGTGAATGCTGATGTCCATGGCTGTCACGCTATCGCCGGCTACCCGGTCCGTCCTTCTCGATTCCTGATCGGCCTGGTCACCTGCTTCTCCACGCAGGACGGTATTCCCGCGGCCGCGTCCACCTGTTGCTGCCGGTAGGTGCCCGGGGACACCCCGACCAGCTCGGTGAAGCGGGTGGTGAAGGTGCCCAGGGACGAACATCCCACCGTGAAACACACCTCGGTGACGCTCAGGTCACCGCGGCGCAGCAGCGCCATCGCGCGCTCGATCCGCCGCGTCATCAGATAGCTGTACGGCGGTTCGCCGTACGCGGCCTTGAACTGCCGGCTGAGGTGACCGGCCGACAGGTGCACGCCACGGGCGAGCGCCTCGACGTCCAGTGGCTGGGCGTACTCGCGGTCGATCCGGTCCCGAACCCGACGCAGCAGGGCGAGGTCGCGCAGACGCTGTTCCTCCGTACCGTTCAGGGCGCCAGCACCTCCACCTGACAAAATATCCGTGGTGCCTGCGCCAGCCGGGTGTCGGCGGTGATCAGCGGAACGGCCAGCAGCTCGGCCAGGGTCACGTAGGCCGCATCGTACGGGGTGAGCTTCTCGCGGAGCTCCCAGCAGCGCTGGATCAGATGTCGATGAGCGGCACGCTCCAGCGGCAGGGCCGCCAGGTCGACCAAGGCGTCCTGAGCCCGCCGAACGGTCAGCTTCTTGACACGGGTGAGACCCCGGAACACCGACGTCAGTTCGAGGTCGATGAGCTCGGGAGCTGCCAGGCTCTCACCGATCAGTCGGCCCCGAGCCCGCACACCCGATGGGCCGTCGTCGACCAGGGCGGGGGCGAGCACACTGGCGTCAACGACGATCACGGTCGGCCCGCACGGCCTGCGCGGCGGTGTCGAAGCCGAGTGTGCCGCCACCGCGCTCCCCCGCTCGTTGGAGCACCTCCGACACGGTCGGACGGCTCGCCTCCTCGATCAACCGGGACCGCAGATACTCCTGGAGTGACTGATGCGCCTCAGCGGCCCGCCGACGCAGGACGCGGTGCGTCTCGTCAGGCACATCCTTGATCTGCACGCTGGTCATGGCGCCATTGTGGCGCCGTTGGCGCCAATTCACAAGAGATCGGCGGACGTGCCGACCACCACGGTCGCATCCCGTTCGTCGTCGACCACCACCTCGACCCTCAGCCCCACGGCGCGCATCTCCCCCGCCGTGATCACCGACTGCTCGCGTCCCGTCTCGATCAGCACCGAGCCTCCGGCCCGCAGCCACCCAGGTGCCCCGGCGATGATCCGCCGCTGGATGTCCACCCCGTCGCTGCCGCCGTCCAGGGCCACCTGGGGCTCATGATCACGAGCCTCTCGCGGCATCAGGGCGATGGCGTCGGTGGGCACGTACGGCGCATTCGCGACCAGCAGGTCGATCCGACCGCGGAGTCCACTCGACAACGGATCGTAGAGATCACCGACCAGCACCACACCGGGCTCGGCGACGTTGCGGCGGGCGTAACCCACCGCTACCGGGTCGATGTCGGCGGCGTACAGCTCACCGAGGCGTCCGTCGGACTGCAGCACTGCGGCCACGGCGGCCACGCCGCAGCAGAGCTCGACCACCACGTCTCCGTCGTCAAGCAGGGCGAGCGCCCGTTCCGCCAAGAACTCGGTCCGCACCCGGGGCACGAACACCCGTGGCCCGACCGCCACCCGGCGGCCGCAGAACGCCGCCCAGCCCAGCAGCTGCTCCAGCGGGTCACCGGCCTCCCGGGCAGCGACCAGCCGAGCGAGCACGGACGACTCCCCCGCGGCCGCCTCGACCAGCAGCGTGGCCTCCTCCTCGGCGAACACGCAGCCCGCCGCACGCAGTCGTACGACCACGTCGTCGGAGGGCGGCCACTCCCCCGGGCCGGGATCCAGAGACGCGGTCATGACCTCACTCTGCCGTCCGGGAACCCAGGGGCACAATGACCCCATGGCGACCTCTTCCGCCCGTCGACCCCGCGCCCTGGTGGCCCTGCAGATCGAAGCGACCGTGCTGATGAGCCTGGCCATCGGCCAGGCCGGGCTGGCCGCCGGCTTCCTCGGCGGCAGCGAGGGACTGAAACCGGTGCACGGCGCGAACGCGTACGCGCTGCTCGCCCTCACGGTGGCCGTGATCATCACCGCAGTGGCCTACCGGCGAGTCGGTGGACCGCGCTGGCCGGTCCTGGCCGGGGCCATCCTGCTCGCGGTCGAGACGCTGCAGGTGGTGCTGGCGCGGACCGAGGTGGTCGGGCTGCACATCTTCTGCGGGGTGTTGTTCGTGGTGCTGGCCACCTTGCTGACGTCCTACCTGTTCCGCCCGGGATTCGTGCCCCGGCCCGACGGCTCCGCTGTGCGAGGCTGATCCCGTGCCGAAGCCAGGGGTGGTGGACAACGCCGTCTACGTCGACGGTTACCGGGTCGACTCACCGCCGACCCTGGAACAGACCTACGACCTGCAGAAGCGCCGCGACGGGCTGGCGTGGATCGGTCTCTACCGGCCCAGCGAGACGATGATCCAGTCGGTGGCCCAGGAGTTCGACCTGCACTACCTGATGGTCGAGGACGCGATCGTCGCCCACCAGCGACCCAAGCTCGAGCGCTACGGCACCACCTTGTTCACGGTGCTGCGGCCGGCCCGCTACCTGGACGCCGAGGAGGAGGTCGAGTTCGGCGAGCTGCACGTGGTCACCGGCCCGGACTTCGTGGTCACCATCCGCCACGCCGAGCGTCCCGACCTCGCCCGCGTGCGCTTGCGGCTGGAGAAGCACCCCGGGCTGTTGATGCAGGGGCCGGAGGCGATCCTCTACAGCATCATCGACCAGGTCGTCGACGACTACTCCCCCGTGGTGGCGGGCCTGGAGAACGACATCGACGAGATCGAGCAGCAGCTCTTCGACGGCGACCCCGACGTCTCTCAGCGCATCTACCTGCTGATGAGTGAGGTGATGGACTTCCAGCGGGCCGTCAAGCCGCTGGTCTCCATGATGGACAACCTGGCCCGCGGCTTCGAGAAGTACCGGGTGGACATCGAGCTGCAGCGCAACCTCCGCGACGTCCAAGATCACGTGCTGCGTATCGTCGAGCAGATCGACAGCTTCCGCACGCTGCTGCAGAACGCCCTGAGCGTGGACGCCACCCTCACCGCCCAACGGCAGAGCGAGGAAACTCGGCTGCTCACCCAGACCAGCCTGGAACAGGGCGAGCAGATGAAGCGGGTCTCCTCCTGGGCGGCCATCCTGTTCGCGCCCTCGCTGATCGGCGGCATCTACGGCATGAACTTCGTGCACATGCCCGAGCTCGACTGGCGGTTCGGCTACCCGATGGCCATCGCCATGATGCTCGCCCTGGCGCTGATCCTGTTCACGGTGTTCCGCCGGAAGGGCTGGCTGTAGCGGACCTCACGAAGGCGTCATCGCCCCGGGTGGAGTCTCAGTCGGCTTCGATCTCCTCCGACACCACGACCATCGACTCCAGCCAGGGCGCCCCGAAGGCGGTGCTCATCGCCACGTCGGCGGCGTCTCGGCCGACCCCGATCAGTACCCGCCCCTTGCGCGGCATGTTGTTGCGCGGGTCGAAGGTGTACCAGCGGTCACCGAGCCACACCTGCATCCAGGCGGCGAAGTCCATCGGCGAGGGTTTGATGTCGACATCGATCTCCGGCAGGTAGCCGAAGACGTACCGGGCCGGGATGTTCATCGCGCGGCACAGGGACACGGCCAGATGGGTGAAGTCGCGGCAGACGCCGTACCCGGACCGGTGCACGTCGGCGGCCGTGCTCCACGCCGTCGTGGTGCCGTACTGGAAGGTCAGGTGCTGGTTCACGTAGTCGCAGATCGCCTGCACCCGGCCGTAGCCCGGCTTCACTCCGCCGAACCGTGACCAGGCCTCGTTGGCCAGCTCGTCGGGCAGGCAGAAGCGGCTCGGCAGCGTGTAGATCATCACGTCGTCCGGCAGCTCGTGCGGCGGGATCTCCGGGGCGTCGAGGTCGATCTCCTCAGTGGCGTCCGGCACCTCCGCGGTGGCCCGGAACGTGATCTCCGACCGCCCCGCCGGAAGCATCATCCGCCGGCACCGGTTGCCGTAGATGTCGCGGTAGGTGCGGGTCTGGATGGCCGGGTCGCTCACCCACTCCTCGTCCTTGATGGTGGCGATCTGATCGAGCACCGGCTCCACCTGGAAGACGGCGTGCACGGGCAGCTGAGACCACTGGACGAAGGTGCAGCCGAGGCTGAGACGTCGGGTTCCCATGGTTCCCCCTTCGGGAGGCAGACAGCGCCGGTTCGGCAAGCGTGGCGTACTGTCGAGAGCTGGCCGGAGGCGGGTGCCGGCTCGGGAGAACCGGGCATTCGGCGCTGAAGACCGCCTTGCGGGTTTAAGAGGTAAACCGTACCGGAGAAAGGACGCCGCTTCCTCATGGCATCAGCTGTTCCCGACATCACCCTCAACAACGCGGTGAGCATCCCCCAGCTCGGCTTCGGGGTCTTCCAGATCCCACCCGATCAGACCAAGGACGCGACGGCGCTGGCGTTGCAGGTCGGCTATCGCCACATCGACACCGCGGAGATGTACCGCAACGAGGCCGGGGTCGGTGAGGCCGTCCGTGCATCCGGCATCGACCGCTCGGAGATCTTCGTCACGAGCAAGCTGAACAACGGTGCACACGCGTACGACGACGCGCTGGCCGCCTTCGCGGAGACGCTGAACACCCTCGACATCGGCTACGTCGACCTCTTCCTGGTGCACTGGCCGCTGCCCACGGTGACGGACTTCGTCGAGACGTGGAAGGCGATGGAGGAGATCTACGCCAGCGGCAGGGCGCGCGCCGTCGGAGTCTCCAACTTCCAGACCCACCACCTCAACCGGCTGGCCGCAGAGTGCACGGTCGTGCCGGCGGTGAACCAGATCGAGGTCCACCCCTATCTCACGAACGAGACCGTCCGCGCGTACGGCGCCGACCACGGCATCGCCACCGAGGCCTGGTCGCCGATCGCCCAAGGCGGTGTGCTGGACGACCCGACCATCGTCACGATCGCCGAGCGGGTCGACCGCACACCGGCCCAGGTCACTCTGCGGTGGCACGTGCAGCGGGGCGACATCGTCTTTCCGAAGTCGGTGACCGAGTCGAGGGTCCGGGAGAACTTCGCCCTGTTCGACTTCGAGCTGACCGATGCCGACATCGCGGCGATCAGCGCGCTGAACAAGGACGAGCGGACCGGGCCGGACCCGGATGTCTTCGACCGGGTGCCGTGAGCCGCATCCGGTGAGCGTGGCGCCGTCTCGTCAACCGGCGAGGCGGCCCGCTACGAAGCTGGCCCGATCGGCGGCCTGGCGCCCGGCATCCCAGCCACGCCGGTCGTAGGTCCGGGTCGAGGTCGCTTCGCGCGTGTTCGGGAACAGCTCCTCGTACACGGCATCGACGACCTCCTCCTGCCGGCGCAGCACCGGCACCAGCTCCGACCCGTACGACGCCGTCGTCTCCGCGTCGGCAGCGCTCAGCCGTTCGCCGATGCGCACCGCGTACGACGTCAGGAACGAGCGCCGGAAGCGCGGCGATCGGTCGAACGACCCCGGCTGGGTGGTGCCGGCCTCGGCCATGGCGCGAGTGGACTGGATCAGCAACGACACGAACAGCAGCTCGACCTGGTCGACGTCGACGGGTGTGCCGACCACAGTGGCCATCGCGAGGTCCTCCATCCACACGACCCTCGTACGGTTGGCGCGACCGACGGCGGACAGCAGATGCACCTTCTCCAGCGGGTACGGACTGTCGATCAGCACCCGTCGGCTGAGCACCTCGATGGAGTCGCTGTCACCGACATGCAGCAACGCCTCGTCGATCGCGTGCCGCGTCATCATGGCCTGCGCCTTGGCGGACAGCGCCTCGGCCTCGGCCGCGAACTCGGTGGACTCGGCCTTGGCCAGCAGGGAGCGGATCGTGGACAGCACCTTGTCCCGGTTGGGGCTCGGTTCGCCTCGCGGGGTCGTCGTGCGGGGTGCAGGTGCCGATGGCTGCTCGGCCCGCCAGGCGGATGGCGGCGGAAGCGTCCGGGCCAATGGAGGCAGCTCGTGCAGGCGGGCGAGCAGGCGTAGCGCGCTGGTCCAGGCCGCCAGCGCCGGCACGCCGGCCATCACGAGCCGGTCCACGGCGAGCCACTCGGGGCGTGTGGACCAGATGCCGATGTCGGCCGACCGGGCTCGGTCGGCCGCTGCCTCGAGCTGTTCGCGCCAGGCCGGCGGCGCAAGGTCGACGCGGCCGGATCGCCGGACCTGCTCGACCGCGACGTCGGCGGCCAGCGGGGCCGACCACTTGTCGATCCGAGTCGCGACGTGGATCAGGTCACGGGGCTGCCAACCGCGCTCCCACTGGTGGCCCGCACCGCTGAGCAGACGCGCGCTGGCCACCTCGTCCAGCCGGGCGAGCACCTCCTTGTCGAGCCCGCTCAGCTCGCGTTCGACCAGTCGGGAGAAGCTGCTCGGACTCGTCTTGATCGTCGCCCAGGACATCAACCGCTCGAGGTGGAGGCCGGCCTCGTGGTCCAGGTCGCGTGTGGGAACGTGCGGGCGGGCCCGCTCCGCCGTCAGACCGGCGTCACCAGCCGCATCACGGCGGTCGTCGTCGCCGTGCTGTCGCAGCAGGTCGTCGATGAGCTCCGACGGCGCCGGTCGTGGTGGCACCTGCCCGGATGGTGTCGGCCCGCGCCGCGCCCGGTCCCTCTGCTTGGCGGCTCGTCGCTGGCGGCTGTTGCGTCCCATGGGAACAGTCAAACAGCACGCACCGACAGCCGCTGTCCTCGTTCACCGGCGGGTGGGTCGCTGTCCAGCAGCGCGTCCTTCGGACCGATTCCCAGACGTGGCTCGGGGGTGGGTTCCGGCTGCTTCGCGAGCGTGCGATTTCGCCGGATGTGGCTCGGCGGTGGGTTCCGGCTGCTCCGCGAGCGTGCGGTCCGCCGCATGTGGCTCCGCGGTGGGTTCCGGCTGCTCCGCCGACCTGTCCGGCCCTGGGCGCAAGCTACGTCTTGGCGTTCCGAGCCCAGACGAAGCAGTAGACACCGAACGCCGCGAAGCCGACGGCCATCGCGAGCAGCAGCGCGGTCCCGAAGGGCTGGTCCCGCAGGGTGCCCAGGGCCGCGTCCATCCCGCCGGCCTTCTTCGGGTCGTGCTTCACCGCAGCCCAGCAGAACAGCACCCCGATCAGGCTCAGTGCGACGCCCTTGGCGACCCAGCCGATCGTGCCGAGCTTGGCCACCCACGGCGCAACACCACCATCGAGGTCATCACGGACGAACTTCCGCCGTACGCCCTTGACGATCTGGCTGATGCCCACGGCCAGGACGGCGATCCCGACCGCGACGACCAGAACGCGACCGAACGGGACGCTCATCAGCCGGGCCGTCAGGGTCTCCTCGGCCTCGCCGGACCCCGCGCTCGACCCGGCTCCGACGGCGATCCGGGCTGCGGTGAGACCGAGCACCAGGTAGACCACGGCCTTGCCCGCCGCTTTGCCTCGGTTCTTGAGCTGGTCCTTGGCGTCGGCACCCGGCTTGCCACCGACGACCTCCAGCCCCTGCCACAACACCAGGGCCAGCAACCCGACGGCCATCACCCAGAGCAGGACGATGCCGAACGGCTGCTGGCCGAGCTCCTTCAAGGCACCCGTGCTGGACGCATCGCCGCCTCCCCCTCCTCCGAGCGCCACCTGAGCGGAGATCCAGGCCAGGACCAGGTGCACGATGCCGTAGCTCACCAGCCCGACGCTGACCAGGACCTGATAACCGTGACGGCTCGCGAGTTCGACTGAAGGCACGCGCCCATCCGACTACGGAGTAAACGTCCCGTCAACGGCTGGGGGTCGATCGGTCAGGAACGGCGCGAGAAACCCCCGGCAACGGGACGATCGCGTACCGCAGGAAGAACTGCACCAGGGGGCCGATGGCCAGGGCGTAGAGCACGGTTCCGACGCCGATGGTGCCGCCCAGCAGCACCCCGATCACGAGCACGGTCAGCTCGATGCCGATCCGGACCAGGCGGAGACTGCCACCCGTGCGGGCGGCCAGCCCGGTCATCAAGCCATCGCGCGGTCCCGGTCCGAGCTGGCTGCCGATGTAGATCGCCCCGGCCATCCCGTTCAGCACCACGGCGCTGACCATCATCACGATCCGGCTCGCCAGCTGGTCGGGAGCGGGAATCAGCCACAGGCCGACGTCGGCCGCGATACCGACCACGAAGACGTTGAGGACGGTACCGAGACCGGGCTTCTGCCGGAGCGGGATCCACAGCAGCAAGACCACGGCGCCCACCAGGATGGTCACCGCGCCGAAGCTCAACGGCAGGTAGTGACTGAGGCCCTGGTGCAGCACGTCCCAGGGATCGAGCCCGAGACCGGCGCGCACCAGCATCGCCATCGACAGGCCGTACAGCACCAGACCACCGAGCAGCTGCGGCAGCCGACGCCCGAGACGGCCGGCGCAGAGCTGCTCCACGGGGCCGAGAGTGGTCAGGCCGCTGCGTTCGGTCGTCGTGCTCACTCCCCCAGCATGGATCGCTGCCGGTGGTCGGGCCAGGGCCACTCGGGAGCAAGTGGCCTCTTTCTGGCTCACCATCTGGCAGAAGTGGCCCCTTCAGCGCAAGATTGGCCTGTGATCGCGACGCAGGTGACGGCGCAGCAGCTGGCCCGGCTGCTCGGGGACTCACCCCTCACCCACCCCCGGTACGAGGATCTCGCCGCGCGGATCCGGATGCTGCTGGTCGACGGTCGGCTGGCGGCCAGCACTCGGCTACCCAGCGAGCGCAGCCTGGCCGAGGGCCTCGGACTCAGCCGGACGACGGTCGCGGCAGCGTACGCCCGACTGCGCGACGCCGGCTTCGTCCAGGCACGCCGCGGTTCCGGCCACGTCACGACCGGTCTGGTGAGTCTGCCCACCGCGATGGTGGCGACGCCGGTGCCGCAGGGTGTGATCAGCCTGACCTTCGCGGCCGGCCCCGCGCCGACCCAGGTGGCGGCCGCGTTCGGGCGCGCCGTGGAGCGGATGGGACCGCTGCTGGCCGACCCCGGTTACCTACCCGAAGGCCTGCCTGAGCTGCGCGCGCGGATCGCCGACCGGTACGTGGCCCGCGGGCTTCCGACCCGACCGGACCAGATCGTCGTGACCTCCGGTGCGGTGGCCGCCCTCAACGTGGTGCTCCGGACCGCGCTCACCACCGGTGACCGGGTCGTCTGTGAGTCACCGACCTACCCGGGCGCGATGGACGCGATCCAGCGGGGCGGAGGTCGGGGGGTGTCGTGGCCGCTGACCGAGGACGGCTGGGATCTCGATCGACTCGAGGTGCTGCTGCGGCAGTCGGCTCCGCGGCTGGCCTACCTGATCCCCGACTACCACAACCCAACGGGCCGGCAGATGTCCGGCGACCACCGGGTGAGGACAGCGCGGCTGCTGCGCCAGCACGGGGTCCTGCCGGTGATCGACGAGTCCACCGCCGACCTGCGGCTGGAAGGTCCGATCGAGGCGCCCTTCGCCGCGAGCGCCGCCGAGGCCGTGACCATCGGATCGGCCAGCAAGGCGTACTGGGGTGGTCTGCGGATCGGCTGGATCCGGGCTCCCCGCGAGCTGATCCGACCGCTGGTCGAGCAGCGCGCGATTCTGGACGTGGCGTCGCCCGTCTTCGAGCAGCTCGTTCTCTCCGACATCCTCGCCGACCCGGAGCCGCTGCTGGCCGAGCAGCGGCTGCGGCTGCTCGAGCAGCGCGACCGACTGATCGCCGATCTCGGCGAGCGGCTGTCCGACTGGCGGGTGCCGACCCCACCCGGCGGACTCGTGCTGTGGGCCGAGCTGCCCACCGAGTCGTCCACCCGGCTGGCCATGGCCGCCGAACGCCACGGCGTGCTGATCACCCCCGGTCCCCGGTTCTTCCTCGGTGGTGGCGGTGAGCGCCACCTGCGGCTGCCGTACACGCAACCGGCCGATGTCGCCGTACGCGCAGTCGATCGGCTCGTCACCGCCTGGACCGATCAGGTCCGCGACCAGCGGCCCATCTCGCCCTGGTTGTCGCTGACGGCATGAGCCCGAGAAGCGATTGGGTGCGCAGCTCAGTCCGTGCTGTCCGCTGCCACTGCCTTCCGGGCCGCCTTCATGACCCGCTTGGTCTCGCGTACCCGCTGCAGGGACTCGTCGTCGACGATGTCGGCGACGGAGCGGAACACGCCGTCCTCGCCGAACGGAGCTGCCGCATCCCGCCAGCCGAGTGGGGTCACGCCGCGCTGCTTGCCCAGCAGGGCGGTGAAGATGGACGCCTTCTCCGGCCCGAAGCCGGGCAGCGACTTCACGGCCTCCAGCACCTCCTCGCCGCTGGAGGCGTCGACCCAGACGTTCTCCGCCCGACCGTCGAACTGGTCCACCAGCACCCGGCAGACCTGGTGGACCCGTTTGCCCATCGATCCCGGGAACCGGTGGATCGCCGGCTTGGCCGCACAGAGCGCGACGAAGTCCTCCTCGGACATGGCGGCGATGGCCGCCACGTCGAAGGTGCCGCCCATCCGCTCGGCGATGACCGCCGGACCACTGAATGCCTTCTCCATCGGTACCTGCTGATCCAGCACCATGCCGATCAGCAGAGCGTTCAGATCCGAGTCGAGCAGCGCGTCGGCGGTGGCGTTGCCGGTGAGGTAGGTGGCCATGTCAGCCATTCTGACCCAGGGACCGACGACGCACTCGCCCTGTTCAGGTGGAGCCAGGACCGATAGCCTTTCCCCAGGGCTGAAGGAGGTCTGTCATGCGTATCCGCGACATTCTCCAGAGCAAGGGTTCCGATGTGGTGGTGATCGCCCCGGACTCCTCGGTACGCGACCTGGTCACACTGCTCCGCGAGCACAATCTCGGTGCTGTGATCGTGTCCACCGATGGTGTGACCATGGCCGGGATCGTCTCCGAACGCGACGTCGTCCGCCACCTGGCCACCGACGCCGACGTGCTGTCGGCCACCGTGGGCTCGGTGATGACCCAGGTGGTGCACACCTGCCACCCCGATGACTCCGTCGAGTCGTTGATGCCCACCATGACCGATCACCGGATCCGGCACCTGCCCGTGCTCGACGCCGACGGTCACCTCGGCGGCATCATCAGCATCGGCGACGTGGTCAAGTCCACGATCACCACGCTCCAGTTCGAGCGCGACCGCCTGCAGGAGTACGTCAGCTCCTAGCCCGTCGCGAGCGAGGTCCCCGTCGCGAGCGGCCGCGAACAGAGCGACGGACTCCGTCTGGACTGACGAAGCGAGCAGACGAGCTCTTGGTCTGCGAGTGAGGAGGGAAGACGGAGTCGGTGGAGCGCCGTGAGCAGCGAGTGACGACAACACCGCGAGTGACGATCATTTGACATCGGGTTTCCGCGCTCCCTAACGTGAGAGCGCTCTCACCTCCACGGTGGGGGGTTCGACGACGAACAAGGAGTGTGCTGATGGCCGAGCGCCGATTCGACGACCGCTTCCTCTTCGGGGCGGCGACCGCGGCCTTCCAGATCGAGGGTGCCAACCACACCGACGGTCGCACCGACTCGATCTGGGACGTGTTCTGCCGGGTCGACGGCGCGGTCATCAACGGCGACGACGGGTCGGTCGCCTGCGACCACTACCACCGGTACGGCGATGACGTGGCCCTGATGGCCAGCCTGGGTCTGCAGAGCTACCGGTTCTCCACCTCGTGGGCCCGAGTGCAGCCGGACGCCGGGGCCGCCAACCCCAAGGGCCTCGACTTCTACGCGAAGCTGGTCGACGAGCTGCTGGAGCACGACATCATGCCGTGGCTCACGCTCTACCACTGGGACCTGCCGCAGACCCTGCAGGAGGACGGCGGCTGGGCCAACCGCGACACCGCGTACCGGTTCGCCGACTACGCCCACCTCGTGCACGACCGGCTGGGTGATCGCGTACGCGTCTGGACCACCCTGAACGAGCCGTGGTGCTCGGCGTTCCTCGGCTACGCCGCCGGGGCTCACGCCCCCGGCATCCAGGATCCGGGGCAGAGTCTGGCGGCCGCCCACCACCTGATGCTCGGTCACGGGCTGGTGGTGCAGCAGCTGCGGGCCGCCGACGAGAACCTGAGTCTCGGCCTCACCTTGAACCTCACCCCGTACCGCCCGGCGGACCCTCAGGCTGAAGCCGACCTCGAGGCCGTACGCCAGCTGGACGGGCAGACCAACCGGATCTTCCTCGATCCGATCTTCCGTGGCAGCTACCCCGCCGACGTGCTCGCCGATGTCGCCGGGCTGGGCCTGGAGAAGGTGATCCGTGAGGGCGACCTGGCGATCATCTCGACCCCGATCGACGTGCTCGGGGTGAACTACTACCAGGACGCGGTGGTCAGCGGGACGCCGACCGGACCGGTCACCGCCACCGAGGCGCCGACCGACCGGGTGACCGGCTCCCCCTTCCCCGCGGTCCACGACGTGTATCCCGTCGAACAGGACGTGCCCCGCACCGACATGGGCTGGGTGATCTCACCGGACGGTCTGCGTCAGCTGCTTCACCGAGTCCACGCGGAGTACGCCGGCCCGGCAGGCACCGATCTCTACGTGACCGAGAACGGCGTGGCCTTCGCCGACCAGGTGACTCGCGATGGCAGCGTCGACGACGCCGATCGGGTCGCCTACCTGCGGGCTCACCTCGACGCCATCCACCGGGCCGTCGCGGAGGGCGTCCCGGTCAAGGGGTACTTCTACTGGTCCCTGATGGACAACTTCGAGTGGGCGTGGGGCTACGCCAAGCGCTTCGGCATCGTGAGCGTCGACTACGAGACCCAGCGGCGCACGGTCAAGGCGTCCGGTTGGGAGTACGCCGACATCATCGCTTCTCGCAGTCTGGATCACGCCGACGTCGCTGCTGAGGTAGGACAGAGGTAGCACCGATGCCTGTGCAGGAGGCGGGGACCACCATGGCGGACGACGGCAAGACCGAGCTGGACACCGAGACCACGCTCCCCCGCGCCCGGATCTCCGGCGCCCCGACCCTGGAGCTGGTCGCGGCGGAGTCGGGCGTCAGCCGATCCACCGTCTCCAGGGTGGTGAACGGGTCACCCAAGGTGCGCCCGGAGGTCGTCGAGACGGTCAACGCTGCGATCGAGCGGCTCAACTACGTGCCCAACCGGGCCGCGCGCTCGTTGGCGAGCCGGCAGACGTACGCGATCGCCCTGCTGGTCCCCGAGCGCGTGACGACGTTCTTCAACGACCCGTTCTTCGCCTCCGTGGTGCAGGGCATCACCGAGCGGATGGAGGACAGTGACTACATCCTCAACCTGCTCGTCTCCAGCTCCGACCCCACCCGCAAGACCCGCCGCTATCTGCGCGGCGGCAACGTCGACGGTGCCTTCGTGGTCTCCCACCACGCCGCCGATCGGGATCTGGCCGACCTGTGCGACATCATCCCGGTGGTGTTCGGTGGCCGACCGGCGCTGGCCGATCTGGCGTCATGCCACTACGTCGACATCGACAACGTGCACGGCGCCCGGACCGCGGTCGAGCACCTGGTCGGGTCCGGGCGTCGTCGGATCGCGACCATCACCGGGCCGGGCGACATGCTGGCGGCGGTGGACCGGCGCAGCGGTTGGCTCGAGGGCCTGCGGACCGCCGGGCTGCCCGCCGACGCCCTGGCCATCGGCGACTTCACCGAGCTGGGGGGTGCCGCGGCCATGCGCGCGCTGCTCGCCGACTGGCCCGATCTGGACGCCGTGTTCGTGGCCAACGACCTGATGGCGCGGGGAGCCCTGCACGTGCTCGCCGAAGCCGGCAGGTCGGTGCCCGGCGACGTCGCGGTGGTCGGCTACGACGACAGCCCGACCGCGACCGCTCTGCAGCCGCAGCTGTCCACCGTGGCCCAGCCGTCGGAGCTGATGGGCCGTCGGATGGCCGAGCTGTTGCTGGCCCTGCTGGCCGGCGAGGAGCCGCCGCAGCTCGACCTGCTGCCGACGACCCTGGTCGCCCGCGAGACCAGCTGAATCACATGTTGATCATGTGACCGCTGATGCCGTGGGCGACCTCCTTGAGCGCCTCGGACAGGGTCGGGTGCGCGTGCACGGTGCGGGCCACCTCTTCGGCGGTGAGGTCCCACTGCTGGGCCAGGACCAGCTCGGGTAGCAGCTCGGTCACCTCCGGGCCGATCATGTGCAGGCCCAGGATCTCGCCGTACTTGGCGTCCGCGACGAGCTTGACGAAGCCGGTTGCCTCTCCCAGCCCGTGCGCCTTGCCGTTGGCGGTGAACGGGAACTTGGCGGTCTTGATCTCGTAGCCCTTGTCCTTGGCCTGCTGCTCGGTGTAGCCGAAGGAGCCGATCTGGGGCTGACAGTAGGTCGCCCGCGGGATCATGTCGTAGTTCACCGGCATGGTCTCGGCCCCGGCGATCGTCTCGGAGGCGACCACACCCTGCGCCTCGGCGGTGTGGGCCAGCAGCAGCTTGCCCGTGCAGTCGCCGATCGCGTAGATGCCCGGCACGTTGGTGCGCATGTAGTCGTCGATGGCGACCGCGCCGCGCTCGGTGAGCTCGACGCCGGTGTTCTCCAGGCCGTAGCCCTGGGTCCGCGGGGCGAAGCCGATCGCCTGCATCACCTTGTCCGCCTCCAGCACGGAGGAGTCGCCGCCTTTCGCGGGTGACACGGTGACCTTGACCTTGTCGCCGGAGTCATCGATCGCCTCGACCTTGGTGCTGGTGAGGACCTTGACGCCCAGCTTCTTGTAGGCCTTGGCCAGCTCGGCACTGATCTCCGGGTCCTCCAGCGGGACCATCCGGTCGAGGAACTCCACGATGGTCACGTCGACCCCGTAGTTCGCCAGCACGTACGCGAACTCGACGCCGATCGCGCCCGAGCCGGCGATGATGATCGACTTCGGCAGCTCCTCGGTCATGATCTGCTCTTCGTACGTCACCACGCGATCGCTGAGCGAGGTGCCCGGCAGCAGCCGGGTGGTCGCTCCCACCGACAGGATGCAGTTGTCGAAGGTGACCTCGGTGGTGCCCTTCGGGCCCTCGACGCTGATCGACTTGGCGTCCTTGAAGGTCCCCCACCCGTCGATCTCGGTGACCTTGTTCTTCTTCATCAGGAAGTGCACGCCCTTGGCCATCCGATCGGCCACCGTACGGCTGCGCTTGTAGGCAACCCCGAAGTCGAAGGTGACGTCCCCGCCGATCCCGAAGGTCTTCGCCTCGTGGGTGAAGAGGTGGGCGACCTCGGCGTTGCGGAGCAGCGACTTGGTCGGGATGCAGCCGACGTTGTTGCACACCCCGCCCCAGTACTTGAGCTCGATGATCGCGGTCTTCAGGCCGAGCTGGGCGGCGCGCACCGCGGCGACATAGCCGCCGGGACCGGCACCGAGCACGACGACGTCATAGTGGTCACTCATGGGCGTTACTCTAGAGAAGCGGGTAGACGCCCTGCCACCGGCCGGTGTGTGGAACACGACACGCCCTGGATACCGGAAATATCTCACGGATGAGTTACCGTCGTTCCCGTGACGGATACTTCACTGGATCGGATCGGCTCCCTTATTCGCGATGCGCGCAAGCACCGTGGTCTCACCCAGACCCAGCTCGCCAGCGTGCTCGGCACCAGCCAGAGCGCGGTGCACCGGATCGAGGCCGGCAACCAGAACGTGAGTCTGGAGATGGTCAACCGGATCGCGGCGGCCCTCGACTCCCCCCTCATCTCGGTCGGCCCGACCGGCCCGGTCCACCTGCGGGTGCGCGGCGGCGCCAAGCTGAACGGCAGCATCGAGGTCCGCTCGTCCAAGAACGCGGCCGTCGCCCTCCTCTGCGCCAGCCTGCTGAACCGTGGCCGTACGGTGATCCGCGGCATCGCCCGGATCGAGGAGGTCAACCGGATCCTCGAGGTGCTGGTCAGCATCGGGGTGCAGGCCAACTGGCTGAACGATGGCGCCGATCTCGAGCTGGTCCGACCGCACGAGCTGAACCTGGAGGGGATGAACCTCGAGGCCGCCCGGCGGACCCGCAGCGTGATCATGTTCCTCGGCCCGCTGCTGCACAGCTACGACAACTTCGAGCTCCCGTACGCCGGCGGCTGCGACCTCGGCGCCCGCACCATCGAGCCGCACCTCCAGGTGCTCCGCCGCTTCGGTCTGGACGTCACCGCGACCGACGGTTTCTATCTGTGCAAGGTGGATCCGGCGGTCGAGCCCGAGCGGCCGATCATCCTGACCGAGCGTGGCGACACGGTCACCGAGAACGCCCTCCTGGCGGCCGCGCTGTCCCCGGGCGTGACCGTGCTGCGGAACGCCAGCCCCAACTACATGGTCCAGGACCTCTGCGTCTTCCTCACTCGGCTGGGTGTCGAGATCGAGGGCATCGGCACCACGACCCTGCGGATCCGCGGCGCGCGACAGATCAACACCGACGTCGAGTTCGCCCCCTCGGAGGACCCGATCGAGGCGATGAGCCTGATCACCGCGGCGATCGTGACCGAGTCGGAGGTCGAGATCCGCCGGGCGCCCATCGAGTTCCTGGAGATCGAGCTGGCGATCCTGGAGGAGATGGGCCTCGACTTCACCCTGGGCGAGGAGTACGTGGCGGCCAACGGCCACACCCGTCTGGTCGACCTGATCGTCCGCCCGTCGCGGCTCGCGTCCCCCATCGACAAGATCCACCCGATGCCGTTCCCCGGACTCAACATCGACAACCTGCCGTTCTTCGCCGTGATCGCGGCCACCGCGCAGGGCAAGACCGTCATCCACGACTGGGTGTACGAGAACCGGGCCATCTACCTGACCGAGCTCAACCGGCTCGGCGCCCACGTGCAGCTGCTCGACCCGCACCGGATCATCGTCGAGGGGCCGACCCGTTGGCGCGGCCAGCAGGTCGTCTGCCCGCCGGCCCTACGTCCGGCCGTCTGCATCCTGATCTGCATGCTGGCGGCGCGCGGTGAATCCGTGCTGCGCGACGTGTACGTGATCAACCGCGGCTACGAGGACCTGGCCAACCGGCTCAACGCGCTCGGCGCCAACATCGAGGTGTTCCGGGACTGATTTCCCGTCCTCGAGCGGGACAAAGGTGCGGCTGAAGGGGCCCGCCAACGGCGTGTCGCGGCCGGATCGGCCGTTGAACCCCGCGTTCGTCCCGCTCAGCGCAGCCGAACGACCTCGAACGTGTTCGACGGCGCCGCGATCTCGTCCTGGGCGGCCACCAGCTGCAGCTCGGACAGTCCGGAGTCCACGGTCGCCTTGAGCACGCCGTAGACCACCGCGGCGGTCCGACCGACCGCCTGCGACACAGAGCCCGACGTCAACAGGTTGGCCAGGAACGTCGCCGCGGTCAGGTCGCCGGCCCCGGTGAACGTGCGGGGCAGCAACGGGGTGGTCACCGACCACGCGCCCTCCCCCGTCACCGCGATCATGTCGATGGTGCCGCCCGCCGCGGCCTCGTGCACCACCGAGGTCACCAGCACGGTCTCCGGACCCAGCGCTCGGGCGGCATCCGCCGCATCGAGCACCTCGGCCACCGTCGATGTCGACCGACCGGTCAGGTACTCCAGCTCGAACTGGTTCGGGGTGATGATCTGTGCCGCCGGCACCACGGTGTCCCGCATCAGCTCAGGGATCCCGGGCCGGACGAAGAAGCCGCGGCCCACGTCACCCATCACCGGGTCACAGCAGTAGACGGCCGCCGGGTTCCGCGACTTCACCAGCGCGACCGCGTCGAGGATGACGGCGCCGACGTCCTCGCCGCCCTGATACCCCGACAGCACCGCGTCGACCCGCTCCAGCGCACCGCGCTCGTCGATGCCGGTGATCACGTCGGCCACGTCGGCGGCGGCCAGCAGCGGGCCGCGCCACTCGCCGTACCCGGTGTGGTTGGAGAAGTGCACGGTGAGCACCGGGTACACCTCGACACCCATCCTCATCAGGGGGAACGTCGCCGCGCTGTTGCCGACGTGGCCGTACGCGACCGAGGACTGGATGGACAAGATCGTGGTCACGGGCGTCATTGTGGCACCCGCGGCGTGGGCGCACGGGTGGAATCCGGCCGTTCCGAGCCTGTGACCGGGGCCACGTCCGGGCCTTGACCTCTCCCCCTAGAGTTGTGCCCATGTCGGCCGGCGTCGAGGACAGGAGCAGCCGCGATGCGCACAGCGGCGCGGGTCTCTCCCCGGCTCATCCACGGCACCATGGCGTGCGGGCCACGCACCGGGTTCCCACCTCGCCCGTGACCGCCGCCCCCGCCGAACCCGATCCCGTCGAGGCCCCACCCGGGTCCGCTGCGGAGTCCCCGGTGACCGCGGGCCCGAGCAGTACGGCCGGCTCGGAGAAGCACCATCACCACGTCCTGATCGAGCCGGAGGAGGACCGCTGGGCCTGGCGTCGCCGGATCCGGCAGAACCCCCACCAGCTCCGCATCTACCGGGTCGCGGTCGGGTTCGCCGGTCTGCTGCTGATCTGCCTCGGCCTGGTCACCGGTCCGCTGCCGGGCCCCGGCGGGATCCCGCTGGTGCTGCTGGGGTTGGCCATCTGGTCCAGCGAGTTCGAGTGGGCGTACCGGCTGCGGCAGCGCTTCAAGGCCGAGATCAAGAAGTTCCGTGGCTGGCCGACCGGCAAGAAGGTCGCCTTCTGGATCATCTTCTTCGCCGTCTGCGCGGGCTTCGGATACACCTATCTCGTCGTCCTCGGTCCCCCGTTCTGGATGCCCGACGTCGGCGCGAACCTGCTCGAGCACCTGCCGGGCGTCGAGGCGAGTTAGCGCCGTTCCGACGGCATGCTGGAATGACGGCATGCGCGCGGATGCGTACGCCTACTTCGACACCGACTTCCTCGCCTTCGCACACCGCGGCGGCGCACTCTACCCACCCAACCTGCACCGCGAGAACAGCCTGCACGCGTTCGCCGAAGCGGTGGCGCTCGGCTACCGCTACCTGGAGACCGACGTCCACCTGACCGCCGACGGGGAGCTCATTGCCTTCCACGACAGCAAGCTCGATCGGGTGACCGACGCCTCAGGAAGGATCGCCGCACTGCCGTACGAGGTCGTGGCCCAGGCGCGGATCGGCGGCCGGGACCCGATTCCGCTGCTCGGCGAGCTGTTCGAGGCCTTTCCCGACGTTCGGTTCAACATCGACGCCAAGTCCTCCGCCGCCGTGGAGCCACTGGCCCGGACCATCGCCGAGCACGACGCCTACGAACGGGTCTGTGTCAGCTCGTTCGGAATCCGCCGGCTGCACCGGCTGCGACGGCTGGTCGGCCCGCGAACGGCGTCGTCGGCGTCGGCGGCCGGGATCGCCGTCAACCGCTTCGGTCCCTGGCTGACCGCGGCCCTGGATTCGCCAGCTCCGGTGCTGCAGATGCCGATCGACCAACGCGTCTTCGGCCGCGACCTGAAGATCCTCACCGACCGTCTGGTGACCACGGTGCACCGGCACGGCAAACAGGTGCACATCTGGACCGTCGACGACGAGCGGCAGATCGAGCAGCTGCTCGATGCGGGTGTCGACGGGATCTTCACGGATCGACCTGACACGCTCAAGACCGTGCTGCAACGCCGTGGTCGGTGGACCGAGAGTCACGGAACCGGGGATCCCTCGTGAGCGTGTCGGATGCTCGCGATCCGCTCCTCTCGGTCCGTCCGGCCCATCCGCGCCGGGCCGTGGCGTCCTGGGCGCTGTGGGACTGGGGGTCGTCGGCGTACTCCACCATCGTCGTCAGCTTCGTGTTCGCCCCCTATCTGACCAGCACCGTCGGCGGCCCCGACGCCGCCCTCGGACTGTCCGGCGCCACCTGGCTGGGCATCTCGACGGCCGCGGCGGGAGTGCTGATCGCCGTGCTGGCCCCGGTGACCGGGCAGCGGGCAGACGAGGGCGGACGCCGACGAGCCAGTCTCGCGCTGTTCACCGCCCTGGTCATCGTGAGCACCCTGGGTCTGTTCTTCGTGAAGGACTCCCCGGCCTACCTGTGGCTGGGTCTGGTCCTGATGGCGGCCGGCTCGGTGTTCATGGAGTTCGCGTACGTCTCCTACAACGCGATGCTGCACCAGATCTCCACCCCGGCGAACATCGGCCGGATCTCCGGGTTCGGCTGGGGCAGCGGCTACCTCGGCGGCATCGTGGTGCTGCTGGCCGCGTACCTGCTCTTCATCTCCCCCGAGGTCGGGCTGTTCGGGGTAACCGATGCGGAAGGGCTCCGCTACCGGGTGCTGGCGCTGGTGGTCGCCGTCTGGTTCGGGGTCTTCGCGATCCCCGTCCTGCTCACCGTGCCGGAGGTGCCGGCCAGCGAGGCGCACCGGATGAGCTACCTCGACTCGTACAAGAAGCTGATCAGGGACGTCCGTGCGCTCTTCCGGACCGATCGCCACGTGGTCTGGTTCCTGTTGGCCAGTGCGATCTACCGTGACGGACTGGCGGCGGTGTTCAGCTTCGGCGCGGTGCTGGCAGTCTCCGTCTACGGCCTGAGCGCGTCCGGGGTCGTCATCTTCGGCGTCGCGGCCAACGTGGTGGCGGCCATCGGCGCGTTCGTCGGCGGTCTGATCGAGGACCGGATCGGTCCCAAGACCATCATCCTGGTCTCTCTCGGCGGTCTGGTCGTCTCGGCCACTGTGCTGCTCTTTGCGTCCGGATCGACGATGTTCTGGATCTTCGGGCTGGCCCTGTGCCTGTGGGTGGGGCCGGCGCAGGCCAGCTCGCGGTCGTTCCTGGCCCGGCTGGCCCATCCCGGGCAGGAGGGTCAGCTGTTCGGCCTGTACGCCACCACCGGCCGCGCGGTGTCCTTCCTGGCCCCCGGGCTCTTCGCCTTGTTCGCCGGTGTGTTCGCCAGCGACCGGATGGGTATCGTCGGTATCGCGGTCGTACTGCTGGGCGGTGGGGTGTGCATGGCCTTTGTTCGACCGCCATCGGATCGTCGCCCGGCACCAGCCGCGGATGTTCGATAGCGTGAACTGGAACATTCGGGATGCATCGATAGTTGAACCTCTCGGGGAAAGAACCACACAGGTTGAACCAGCAGTCGGGAGGCAGACATGGCAGATCGTTCTTTGCGAGGCACCGGTCTCGGTGCGAAGAGCTTCGAGGACGAGGCGGGTGTCGAGTTCGCGGCGCGCCAAGAGGTCGGTTTCGACTGCCCTCGGAACCACCACTTCACGTTGATGTTCGCCGCTGAGGCGGACACGCCGGCTGTGTGGGAGTGCCCACGCTGCGGTGGGGAGTCATTGCGCTCCGACGGCGTCCGGGCGGAGGCCAAGGAGGAGAAGCCGGTGCGTACGCACTGGGACATGCTCCGTGAGCGCCGCAGCATCGCCGAGCTGGAGGATCTGCTGGCCGAACGGCTCGATCTCCTCCGCTCCGGTGAACTGGGTCCGAACTACGCGTCGGCGAACCGCAGTCGCAAGAGCGCCTGAGCCGCGCCGCTGACCCCGATGGGGTCAGCCCTCGAGAACGCACCTTTCGGCACCTGATCTCACCGGATCAGGTGCCGAAAGCATGTCCGGGCACGTTCGGGTCGTGCCGTACGAGGATCAGAGATCGAGGAAGTCGCCGAGCCAGGTGCGCACGGCCGCCAGACAAGAGCCTGACACCTGCCCGGAGATCGTGGTGAGGCGATCCCTGGCGAGGGTCCGCGGTTGCTCGGTCATCACCCAGGATGAGCGATCGAGACCAGAGGAACCGTCGACGGGTACGTGATTCGGCCAGCCCCTGTCGACAGTCGTGATGGGCAGCACGATGACGAGCGTCGTCACAGCGTCGAGATAGCCGGCGGAAGCGACCACCAGCACGGGGCGATGACCGCCGTGCTCACGCCCCCGCACCGGGTCGAGTGACGCCCAGGCCACCACGCCGGGTGTGAGTTCGAGATCGGTCACCCCTGCGCGTCGGCGAGTTCCGCGCGCTCCCAAGCGGCGGACTCTGTCCGGTGACTCGCCAGTCCCTCGGCCGAGGTCTCCGCGATCGCGCTCTTGAGAGCCAGCAGACGCTGGCGGCGATCGTCATGATCCGCGAGGCGGGCGAGATGCGCACCGATCGTGAGGCCGTCGCGCGCGGCCTGGGTCTTCAGCCGATCGCGTAGCTCATCGCTCACCTTGATCGTCGTGGTCATACTTCGAGTATACCGAGGAGCAGAAGCCTAACTCTTCCCGTCCTCGATCTCGCCCGCGATGATGACAGGCCCCGAGGCCGATCCCGATCGGCTCGCGTCCGACGGCGGCTGTGGATCCTCCACTGTCTCGCCCTCGATCACCGATCCGTCGCGGCGCAGCTGGATGGTCGAGACCCCCATCCGGCTCATCCGTCGGGCCACGGCGTAGGCCAGCACCTTGCGGGCCAGCGGTCGCGTGAACGGCAGCAGGAACAGCAGCCCGAAGAAGTCGGTGATGAAGCCCGGCATCACCAGGAGCACGCCGCCGACCAGGATCAACGCCGTGTCGGCCAGCTCGCCGGTCGGCATCTTCCCGCTGGCGAACGCCTCGTTCAGCGCCTTCCACGCCCGGGTTCCCTCCCGACGCATCAACCAGGCTCCGAGCAGGGCCTCGCCGACCAGGATGGCGAGCGTCCACCAGACCCCGATCAGCTGGCCGACCTGCACGATCAGGTAGATCTCCACGAACGGCAGGGCCACCATCGCCACCAGCAGGACCGGCAGGATCCAGCTGCCGCCCCGGCGTTGCTGCGGTGCTACGTAGGACACGGTCAGACCAGCTCGCGGCGCTTCTTGTCCGCGAGCCCCCGGAGCTGCCGGGTGCGGTGCTTCACGCCCCACCAGGTCGTGCGGACCAGGGCCTCGGCGACGATCTTCTGGCTCATCTTGGACTGACCGTACTCCCGTTCGACAAAGGTGATCGGGACCTCGACGACCCGGTAGCCGGCCTTCAGCGCGCGCCAACCGAGGTCGATCTGGAAGCAGTAGCCGGCCGAGGCGATCTCGTCGAACTTGATGCCGCGCAGGGTCGCCGCCCGGAACGCGTTGAAGCCGCCGGTGGCGTCCCGCAGCGGGACTCCCAGCATCATCCGCGTCCACAGGCTGCCGCCGCGGGACAGGATCTCGCGTGACTTCGGCCAGTTGACGACCTTGCCTCCGGGCACCCAGCGGGAGCCCTTGACCATGTCCGCGTCCTGCAGCGCATCCAGCAGCAGGGGTAGCTGCTCGGGCTGGTGCGAGCCGTCGGCGTCGTGCTCGACCAGGACGCCGTACCCGCGCTCGAGTCCCCAGCCGAAGCCGGCCAGGTAGGCCGCGCCCAAGCCCTCCTTGCCCAGTCGGTGCAGGACGTGGATGTGGTCGTCGGCCGCGGCGAGCTCGTCGGCCCGCTGGCCGGTCCCGTCCGGAGAGTTGTCGTCGGTGATCAGGATGTGGGCGTCCGGCACCGACGTCCGCAACCGGGAGGTGATCATGTCGATGTTCTCCCGCTCGTTGTACGTCGGGATGACGACCAACACGCGACCGAGATCGTCGCTCATCTGCCTGCTGCCTCCGGTTCTGGGCTGTCCTGGCCGGTCGACCAGGACGTCTCATCCTGCCGTACCGGTGTCTCGGACGAGCGGCGGCGAGCCCGGCGGGCGAGCACCCCCAGTCCGAGGAACACCGCCAGCAGACCACCGAGGGCCAGGGCCCGGTCCAACCACGGCGCGATCAACACCGCCGGCGTGAGCCCGCTCCGCAGCGGCATGTCGACCACCAACGACGCCGCCGTGAACTCCTTCGTCCGCTCGACGACGCGACCGTCGGCGTCGATGAAACCCGAGACGCTGTTGGTGGTGGCCACCGCGATCTCGCGACGGCTCTCCATCGCCCGGGCTCGGGTGATGGCGAACTGCTGCTCGATCTGTCCGGTGCCGCCGTAGGTGGCGTTGTTGCTCTGCACCACCAGCACCTGGGCGCCGCCCCGCAGGGTGGAGTAGATCGTGGAGTCGTAGGCCAGCTCGAAGCAGATGATGTCGCCGACCTTGATGGTCCGGCCGTCCAGGGGAACCGTCAGCACCCCGGGCGTGGTGCCGGCCACCGACTGGGCGCCGACCTCCTTCAGGATCGGGATCAGCGGCAGCAGCTGGGTGCGGAACGGGATCCACTCGCCGAACGGCACCAGGTTCTGCTTGTTGTAGCGGGCCAGGATGCCGGCCACCGGGTCCCACCACAGGGCCGCGGTCTGCCGCTCGTCGGGTCCCGGTCCCTCCATCACCGCGCCGACCAGGATCGGGCGACCGGCGAGCGTGGCTGCAGCCTGGACGGTACGACCGGTGACCGGGTCGAGGGTGGGGTCGATGTCGGTCGAGTTCTCGGGCCAGAGGATGAAGTCGGGCATCGGGGCCAAGCCCAGTCGCGCCTTCACCATCAGATTGATGGTCTCGCTCAGGTGGTTGTTGGTGACCGACCGCATCCGACCGAGGGCCTCGATCCCCCGCCCCGGCACGTTGCCCTGCACGATGCCGATGTTCACCGAGCCGGCGGTCGCCGAGCTGCTCAGCGGGACGTACCGCAGACCGGCCCCCAGCAGGGCGAGCACGACGATGCCGACGCCGACCGGGATCAGCCGTCGGCGGGCGGTCGGGTCATGGCGATGCGTCAGCAGCAGCACGACCGCGTACGCCACGCTCTGCGCGACGAGGGCGACGCAGAACGAGACGCCGGCAACGCCGATCAGCGGCAGGAAACCGGCCAGGGGCGTGTCCACGGCCGCGTACGCGAGGCGGACCCAGCCGAACCCACCGAACGGGACCCGGGAGTAGAGGAACTCGATCAACGACCAGCACAGAGCCGCCGCCAGCGGCCACCAGCGCAGCGCCGAGGTCAGATGCAACGTGATTCCCAGCAGCCCGAAGAACAGGGCCTCGAAGGCGATCAGCAGGACCGCGATCCAGCTGCCGAGGACGTGGATCCAGCTGATCGAGACTCCCAGCAGACCCAGCCCGTAGAGGAAGCCGATGCCGAACGCCGAACGCCGCGGACGGGTGACATCGCCGTCACGGACGAGCAGCGTCAGTGCTGGGATGCCGATCAGCAGCAGCGGCCAGAGCCCGTACGGCTGCCAGGCGAGCCCGGTGAGCACGCCGGCCACGACGGCGGCCAGGCCGCGGAGCCAGCGGTTGTGACGCCACGCGAATCGGTCAGGAGTGTCGACCGGTGCCGGATCGATCACATCGGCACTCGCTATGGACACCCCGAGATCCTACTGGCCGGGACCAGTGGCGACGGGACGTCGATAACCGGCGGTGATGAGTACGCGGTGGTGAGGTGAGCATTCGGGGACCTGGGGAGGTCTCGGGCCAACCATCCGCGCCTCCGCAGGCTCCGGCGCTCCCGCCAGGCCCGTCCACGGCCCTTCGACGCACCCCAGGACCCCGAACGCTCTCCTGTCGGCGTGCGGATCGAGGACGCCCGGTCCCAGTCACAGGAGCGAAGGCCGAACCAGCGTACGAGACGGCGAGCGATGGGGGTCTGGGGTGGGTCGACGGGACCTGGACGGGTCTGGCGGGAGCCCGAGCTTGCGAGGGCGGATGGTCGTCCCGAGACCCACCCCAGACCCCCATCGCGACACCAGCTCAGACGGGGAGGTGGCCTTTCGGGAAGCCGCCGTTGCTGTAGAGGAGCTGGCCGTTGATCCAGCTGCCGGCGTCGGAGAGGAGGAAGCGGACCAGGTTGGCGATGTCGGTGGGGGTGCCGAGGCGGCCGAGGGGTTGGGAGGCCAGACCACTGGCACGGATGGCGTCGTCCATCCAGCCGGTGTCGATCGGGCCCGGGTTGATCACGTTCGCGCGGAGACCGCGGTCGCCGAGCTCATGAGCGGCGGCGAGGACCAGGCGGTCCAGGGCACCCTTGGTCGCGCCGTACGGGAGGTTGTTCACGGTGTGGTCGCTGGTCAAGGCGATGACGCTGCCGCCGGTGGCGGGCAGCTGGCGGGCGAACGCGGCGGTGAGCAGCCAGGTCGCTCGGACGTTGACCGCGTAGTGCCGATCGAAGCTCTCGACGGTGGTGTCGAGCACTCCGGAGTCGACGCTCTCGCAGTGCGACATCACCAGCGCGTCGAGCGGGCCCAGCAGCTCGGCGGCCCGGTCCACGACAGCCGCGGCCTGGACCGGGTCCTCCAGATCCGCTTCGAGCAGCTCGACGCGACGGCCGGTGCCCCGGAGCGTCGCGGCCAGCTGATCGGGGTCGTCGGGCGAGCCCTCGAGGCCGAGACGTCCGTCGTACGGCTGCCAGTACGAGAGCACGAGGTCCCAGCCGTCGTCGGCCAGCCCGGCCGCGATCCCGGCACCGATCCCCCGTAGCCGTCCCACTCCGGTCACCAGTGCTCGATGTGTCATGAGGTCCATCCTCACCGAGTACGTAGAACTACGCATGGCGGCACCACCGAGATCGGCCCGAGCATGGATCCCGAGTCGACCGATCCACTCGGGAGGAACCATGCCCCTGAGAGTCGGCGGCGGCGACCCGGTCGGAGCAACAACGGGGGCAGGGGTGGCGAGCAGCCGAGGTCTGGGACGCGGCGCGGCGCTGGCCGTCGGGGGCGCCGCCGCCCTCCTCCTCGTCGCCGGCTCCTGGGTACCCGCTTGGTCGGGTGACGAGGCGGCGACGGTGATGGTCGCCCGCCGCCCGCTGGACCAGGTGCTGCGGACCGTCGAGTCCGATCCGGCGCTCCTCCCGTACTACCTGCTCGCGAACGTGTGGGCGCTCCCCTCGACCAGCGAGTGGTGGCTGCGACTGCCGTCGGTGCTGGCCATGGCTACGGCGGTGGGCGCGACGTCGCTGCTGGCCACGCGGATGGGCGGCCGATGGCTCGGGCTCCTCGCCGCGGCGACGATGCTGGTGCTGCCGGCCGTGTCCCGCTACGGCCAGGATGCGCGGCCGTACGCCTTCAGCGTGCTGCTGGTGGTCGCTCTGACACTCCGTTGGTACGGCGGACTCGGCAGCTGGTCGCGCCGGGCGGTGTTCGTCGGACTGGTGGCGGTCCTCGGCCTGCTGCAGCCGTACGCCTTGCTCATCCTGCCGGTGCTGGTGCTGACCTCCCTCCTGGCCCCGAGCGGCGACCGACGCCGCGAGGTCGTGGTGACCACCCTGTGTGCGGCGGCCGGGGTCGTCCTGGTGGTACCGCATCTGCTGGTGGTGGCCGACCGGGCGGTCGGACAACCAGACCCGGCACCTGTCACCGCGGCGAATATGGCGGAGGAGCTGCTGCGGTTGCCGGTCGGGATGCTCTCCCCTCCGCTGACAGTGCCCGCGGCCGCCGTGACGCTGGTGCTGCTGGCGGTCGGCGTGATCCTGTGGTGGCGTCGAGGTGAACGGCGTCAGGCGGTGCTGCTGGCCACCTGGGTCGCACTGCCTCCGCTGGTGCTCTGTGGGCTGCAGCTGCTCGGGTGGGGTCCCGGACTGGTGGCCCGGTACTGGACCTTCTGCCTGCCGGCCATCGCCATCGGCGCCGCAGTCACCGTCAAGGCCCTGTGGAGCCGGAGTCGGACGGCGGCGATCGCCACGTGCCTGCTGGTCGTCGTCCTCACCCTGCCGAGCCACCTGGCGCTCCGGGCGGTCGACGGACACCTGGGGCAGGGCTGGCGGGATCTTCCGCGGGTCCTCGCGCATCCGACGCTCCAGGACGCTCCCCTGCTCGTCGAGGGGTGGACGTACCGGGCCCTGCTCAGCAACGAGCCCGCCCTGCACGATCGAATGGTGCTGATCGTCGATCCCGCTCCGGAGGGCCGGATCAATCCCCGGACGCACGGTCCGGACTCGCCCGCGTTCGCCCGGCTGACCGAAGCAGGTGGCCCGGTCGTGGTGCTGCAGAGCGACCCCGGCGTCTCCGCGAAGCTGCCCGGGCGCCGAGCGTTCCGCGGTTTCCGGACCGAGCTCCGCGCGTTCCCGGTCCTCGCGGTGCGGTGTGCCTACTTCGGGGACCCGCTCGGCGTGTTCACCACGTCCGACACCGCGCTCACCGCCGATGAGGCCGAGGAGCTCGCCGGGCACATCAGTGGCGTGGCACCCGAACACATCAGGTGCGCCGCCGGCTGACCGCGTACACGGCTCCGTGGCGTCGACTAGGTGCGCGGCGACCACAAGTGCGGTTGAATTCTTGACGACAGGCCCGAATCGAGGAAGCTCGGAGGCCGCCATGTCGGATGAGTTGTCGCGGGTGGTCGACTGGATGGACGACGTCCTCGACTGGCTCCGTGAACCGCTGACGACCATGCCGGTCGACCGGGTGCTGGAGCGCCTGCGGGGGGCTTTCCAGGTCAATGTCACGAGCTGGAGCTCGATGGAGGGCCCGGTGATGACCGAGATGATCTTGAACCCGACGGATGCCATGGCCATCCACGCCGCCACCATGGAGGAGTTCCGAGCTGGACTGCACCGTGACTGCCATCCGCTGACCGCCTGGTACGACAGGACGCCGTCGACCGATCCGCAGACCTCCGACCGAGTGCCGTACGGGCTCGTACCCGCTGCCCGGAGATCGATCCTGGTGGCGCCGCTGCAGCGGCTCGGGCTGGAGCAGCAGATGACGATCTACTACCGCCGACAGGGGCCCAGCGGT
The DNA here is from genome assembly GCA_963696135.1 of uncultured Actinomycetota bacterium. GTDB lineage: Bacteria > Actinomycetota > Actinomycetes > Propionibacteriales > Propionibacteriaceae > Microlunatus. The sequence goes on along the minus strand of CAVOJH010000012.1, from coordinate 1,992 downwards.
TGCTTCTTCGTCGTCGCACGTGACCGCCGTGACTTCGACGACGACGACCTGCTGGTCGCCCGCTACGTCCAGCGATCGCTGGTCACCCTGGACCGGCAGACCTGTGCGCTGCGCGGACGGGTGGCGACTGCGGAAGATCCTGGGACGCACCTGGGCCTGACCGGTCGTGAGCTGGCGGTGCTGCAGCTGATCAGCGATGGCTTCAGCACGCGGCAGTCCGCCCGTCGACTCGCCTGCTCACCGCGGACCGTCGAGAAGCACCTGCAGCACGCCTACCGGAAGCTCGGGGTCCGGGACCGGGTGAACGCCATCCGGGTGGCGCGCCTGGCCAGCGCCGTGGTCGAGCGAGTTCCGGCTGCCTCGGCCACCAGCGCTTGACCGGAGCCGGATCCCGCCGCGGAGTCGAGAACGTACACACGGCACGCCGCGACAGGCGCCGGAACACGCCGCAGAGTCACGGGCGGTCGGGCGGACCCGGGAGCAGACCCGCTGGATCGTGAACCACCCGTCCGTCGACCAGCAGCACAGCGCAGTCCGGGTACTGTGCCCCGCCCGCCAGATCCGGCAGGCTTGTGGCCTCGTCCAGCGACCCTGGTTCTGTGTCCCACACGGCCAGGTGCGCCCGCTGCCCCGGCGCCAGCAACCCCGCGTCGGTGTCGCCGGCGGCCAGGTGCCCGCCGCGGGTGGCCGCCGCGAACGCCTCGAGGACCCCGACCCGCTGGTCTGGACGTGAGTGCCGTACCGCGTCGGCCACCATGGCCCAACCCGCGAGCGGGGTGACCGGCGCATCAGTGCCGTAGGCCACCACGCCCCCGGATCGGTGCCAGTCCGCCAGCGGGTTCATCGTCGCCGCCCGCCGACGGCCGAGTCGCTGCTCGTACAGCTCATCTGGTCCACCCCAGGCGGCGTCGAACGCCGGTTGCACGCTGCCCGCGACGCTCAGCCGGGCCAGGGTGGCGATCTGTGCCGGCGTCACCATCTCCACGTGCTCGAGTCGGTGCCGGGCGCGGCGGACGGGGTCGATCCCGAGCTCGGCGGCCACCCGTTCCAGACCGGACACCGCGGCCGAGACCGCGGCGTCACCGATGCAGTGGAAGCCACCGGACAGCCCGGCTCGCGTACACAGCCTCAGGTGGTCGGTGATCTCCTCGACGCTGAGATAGCGGGCACCTCTGGGTTGGCTCTGCCCAGAGGCTGCGTCCGCGTACGGCTCGGTCAGCCAGGCCGTCCGCGAACCGATCGCGCCGTCCACGCACAGGTCCCCGGCCAGACCGCGGACGCCGTCGGCGCGCACCTGGTCGATCAGGGACGTCGTCGCCTGTTCGCCCCAGTAGGTCACCACGTGCTGACCCTGCTCGGCGCCGGCCGAGACGACCCGCTCCAGGTCCTCGTACGGTCCCAGGTGCGGACCCCCCAGCTCGTGCAGCGTGCCGACCCCGAGCTCGGCCGCCCGCCGCAGGGCCGCTCGCGCGGCGGTACGTCGATCACCGTCGGAGAACAGGTCGTTGACCGCGACCCGGCTGCGATGGTGCGCGTCCTGGCTGAGGAGCCCGTCCGCTCGGAAGCCCACCTTGTCCGACAACCCCGGGATCCGGTCGGCCAGAGCGGAGGACACCACCGCGGAGTGGACGTCGACCCGCGCGAGGTACACGGGCACCGAGGCGCCGCCGGCCCGGTCCAGCTCGGCCAGCGTCGGCGGCCGCGGATCCGGCCAGGCGCGCTCGTCCCAACCCTGACCGAACACCACTGTCGCCCCACCGGCGGCCAGCCGACCGGCGACGGCGTCCAGCACCTGTTCCCGGCTCCGGTAGCCGTGCAGGTCGAGACCGACCTCGAGCAAGCCGGTCTGCACGCTGTGCACGTGCGCGTCGACGAAGGCCGGGGTGACCAAGCGCCCCTGCAGGTCGATCCGCGTCACGGTCTCGCCGACCGACCGATCGAGCTGCTTCGCGCCCGACAGCCACGATCCGCCCGTCGCCGATGAGCACGGCG
>CAVOJH010000011.1:0-9236 GCA_963696135.1 uncultured Actinomycetota bacterium | reverse complement strand
GTACGATCCTCAAGTGATCGTGGTCTGACCAGGCACCCAGCCTGAAGCACGACCGACAGGGCCCCGCACCATCAGGTGCGGGGCCCTGTTGCATCCCAGTTCCCACTCCGCGGTGGATATATCACCCGCGCCGTTGCCCGATCCCACTCCGCGGTGGATATATCCCCCGCGGAGTCGGGATTCAGGCGCCGCCGACCTCGGTTCTCGGGGCAGCTCGGCGGAAGGCATCCCGGATGCGCGACGCGATCTCGCCCGGTTGGCCGAGCTGCGGCCACCCCCAGCGCGCAATCTCCCAGCCTGCTCGGCGAATCGCATCCTCGCGGCGATCCTGGTCTTCGAGGACGTCTACCGTTGTCTGGCCGGGTCTGAGCAGCGTGCCGTACTTGATGGCGCCGTCGAACTCGCCGACCGTGCGCCGGTCTTCCCAGGCGAAATCGACCCGGGCCACGAACTCGCCGCGCTCGTCGAGAATGACTCGTTGCAGCTCGGGCTCGGGAACGCCGTCCTGCAGCATCCGTACGCGGCTCGCGGACTCGCCGGGACTCTCGCTACGGACGTCGATGAGGTCGGCCATCGTGCGCGCACCGCGAACACCCGGCCACCGCTTCATGCCTCGCAGCACGCGTTCCAGATCCTCGAGGCCCAGGCCCGCTCGAAGTGCCTGGTCAGCCATCGCCACGCTCTCCATCAACGGGGTCGATCGACCGAGGTCTGCGACCGTCCGCGCAAGTGTGGTGACGGCAATGCCGTCCACCGTGGTGATGTCCTCCGGGGACACAGGGGTCTTGTGGACGTGCACGTGGCGTCGTCGTTCGCCGCCTTGGTTGCCGTCTCGTGTCACTTGCACGGTGATGATCGAGTGGCGCCAGATCGGGAGCTCGTGGAGCACCGCTGCCGAACCATGACTGAGCACTGCCCCCGGGTCGAGATGCTTCAGACTCGCATCGATCAGCCGACGATGGGCCACGTAGCCGCCGGGATCGTCCTCATCCGGATCGAGGGGCCCGAGTAGGTACGAGCCATGTCGAAGACGGGTGAGGGTGCCGCGCCGCACGAGCGAGCGCACGTCGTTGGGATTCAGGCCCTGAGCGATCAGGTCTCCGGCCGTGACGAGGTCGTCCATGCGCGGACACGATCACGAGTTCCCGCGGCGCGCCAAGGAGTGGTTGTGGATAACTCCGACACCTGTGGACGATGGGCCGCCGTCGCCGGCCAGGCCGACTTCGCGGGTGATATATCCACCGCGAAGTCGGTATTGGCTCCACAGAGTGGGGTCAGCGGGTGAGGAGGGCGACGGGGAGCTGGCTGAGCAGATCGGCCAGGCGGACGGGGCCGGCGTACGCCCGGCCGGTCAGGGTGTCGGTCCAGGGTCCGTCGAGGTCCAGCGTCGTGTCCCCCCAGCCGCCGGCCCGGGCGAGGCCGATGGGGAGGCGGGTGGCCACGGTGACGGCACCACCCCGGTCGTACGCGATCGCGTGTGCCGCCGTCGGTCCGGACACCGGCACCGCTGCATAGGAGCCGAACAGCTCCGGCCGGTCGCGGCGCAGCCGGAGAGCGGTGGTCGTCACCCAGAGCTTCGCTGCCCCCGAGCCGTCGACCGGGGGACCAGTCGTCGACGACGCGAGCAGCGCCCGCCGATGACTGAAGTCGACCGGCCGACGGTTGTCGGGGTCGACCAGCGAGTCCTCCCAGAGCTCGGTGCCCTGGTAGACGTCCGGTACACCCGGCATCGTGAGCTGGACCAGCTTCTGGCCGAGAGCATTCGACCAGCCGGGCTGCTCGACCAGCGCGAGCACCCGCTGCCAGGCATCCCGGAGCCCGGCGTCGTCGTACGCGAGGTCGATCCCGGCCTGGACGGTGCTCTCGTACGCTGCGTCGACCGAGGTCCAGGCGGTCTCCTGGCTGGCTTCCCGCATCGCCTTCTCCGCGTACGCGTGCAGGCGGTCCCGGTCCTCGACCGGACCGATGCCGACCAGCGTCTGGGCGAGGAAGTAGGCAAAGGGCCGGTTGGGGATGCCGGATCGCTCCAGGAAGTCGCCGGCGAAGCGTTCCCACTCCGGGCCGACCTCCGCCAGCACCGCCAGCCGGGCCCGGACGTCCTCGCCGCGCTTGGTGTCGTGGGTGGACAGCGACGTCATCGACTGTGGCTGCCGCTCCTGGCGTACGTGCTGCAGGGCATGGAAGTCGTCCAGCCCGATGCCGAACTCACCGGCGTCGGCACCGACCTCGTTGAGCGCGATGAAGCGGGCGTACCGGTAGAAGGCGGTGTCCTCGGTGCCTTTGGCCATGGTGGCACCGCTCAGCTGCTGGAACCGTCGGGCCAGCTCGTCCGACGCGTCGTGCAGGCGCGGCGACAGCCCCGCGAACGCCGCAGCCAGCTCGGGTCGCCTCTGCTCGGCCAGCACCAGCGCCTTGTCCAGGTCGGCCACCCCGTCGGGCAGGTAGGACCGGTAGACCGCGAAGGCCACTGCCACCTCGGCGACCGCCGCGGCGGCATCCTCGACCTCCGGTGCCAGCGTGGCGATCCGGTCGACCTCGGCGACGAGCAGGGTGTCGACGACCATCCGCTTGCCCCGCTCGACCTGCTCGGCACTGGTCAACTGGTCACCGGACAGCCGCCGATAGCGCTCCGTCGCCTCCGCCTCACCGGCGGGGTCGACGAAGACCCCGTTCACCTCCCGCATCGCGTCGTAGCCGGTGGTGCCGGCGACCGGCCAGTCCGGCAGCACCTCGCCCGGCTCCAGGATCTTCTCCACCGTGATCCACGCCTCGGGGGCGAGCTGGGCCAGCCGCACCTGGTACTCACCCGGGTCGACCAGGCCGTCGGGATGGTCGACCCGCAGGCCGGTCACGCCTTCGGTGATCATCGTCGCGACCCGCTGGTGCGTGGCCCGGAAGACCGCGGGGTCCTCCTGCCGGACCCCGGCCAGCGTGGTCACGGTGAAGAAGCGGCGGTAGTTGAGCTCCCGGTCCCCGCGCGAGTGGTGCACCAGTCGGTAGTGCTGGCGCTCGTGCACCGCCTCCGGATCGTCACCCGGGCTCCACGATCCCGGGGCCAGCGGGAAGTGGTGCTCGTAGTAGGTGAGCTCGCCGTCCTCGACGCTCAACACGGCGTCGTCGCCCAGCACCGGAAGGGTGATGGGGCGACTCCAGTCGATGTCGAACCAGCTCGCGTACGCCGACTCCTGCCCGTTCCTCAGCACGTCCCACCAGTACGGGTTCTCGTGCGCGACGGAGATGCCGAGGTGGTTGGGCACGATGTCGACCACCACCTGCAGTCCCGCGTCCGCGGCCGAGCTCAGCACCGCGGCCCACCCCTCCTCGCCGCCCCGGTCGGGGTCGATCGTGAGGGGATCGGTGGTGTCGTACCCGTGGTCGGAGCCGGTGGTCGACGCCAGGATGGGTGACAGGTAGACCGCTCCGACCCCGAGATCGCGCAGGTAGCCGACCAGCGAGGCGGCGTCGTCCAGGGTGAAGCTCTTGCGGATCTGGAGCCGGTACGTGGAGGAGGGCGGCGTCACCCACCGAAGGCTAACCGTCGGTCTCCGCCGGGCGGGGTGGTGGGGCGTCGGGCAGATCCGCGGCGAGGTGCAGCTCCACCTGCCCGGACCGCCGCGGATCGGCACCGCCGCCGAGCCAGCTGAGGGCCGAGACCCCGCCGAAGTAGGGATCGAGGGTCTCGGCGACCCCGACCTCGTCGCCGTCGGCGGCCAGCGCCTCCGTCACCTCGGCGGAGAAGCCGGGCTCCAGCCGGACGGCGCCCGGTACGGCGTTCAGGCGCGGAGCATCGATCGCCGCCTGGGGCGGGGTGTGCTCGAGCATCCGGAGCATGCACTGCACCAGCGCCGAGCGGATCCGGCTGCCGCCCGCCGCGCCGGCCGCGACCACCGGGCGACCGCTCGGGTCGATGGCCAGCATCGGCGACATCATCGATCCCATCCGCATCCCCGGGGCCACGCCGTCACGGACGAGCTCGCCCTCGCCGAGCATGGAGTTCAGGTGGACCCCGAAGTCGGGCACCCAGACACCGGAGCCGAGGCCGAGGCTGGTGGTCACCGCGCACACGTTGCCCTCGGCGTCGGCAGCGACCAGGTTGGTCGTCTCGGACCGTCGGTCCGGCGCCCGCAACGCCTCCACCAGGGCTCGCGCGGCGTCCGGAGAGGTGATCGGATCACCGGTCATCCCGGCGGCGGCGGCCTGCATGGTGCCCAGCACGTCGTCGAGGTCGTTGCCCCGGGCCAGCACGCCGAAGCCGTGCACGCCGACCCGACGCGGCTTGGTCTCGATCACCCGGTACGCCTCCAGGTCGGTCGCCTCCATGGCCGACGTGTCGCCGAGGACGTCCAGCACCGCTCGTGCGTACTCGCCGGTGTAGAAGGACTCGGGGTCGGCGGCCAGCAGGTCGTACGCCTGCGGATGGGCTGGGTGCGCGACCAGATCGCCGGCCTGCAGGGTGCTCCCGTCGGGGCGGCTGTAGACCTCGATCCCGTCCGACACGTGGAAGGCGGGGGAAACCTTGGGCAGCAGATCGGCGTGGGTGCTCGGGAACACCGATCCGAGCGAGGCCGCCCGTCCTGGGGCCACCACCTCGGCCCAGGGCAGCCGTCCCCAGCGTCGCCACAGGTGCAGGACACCGGCCGGGATACCCGGTACGGCGACGGTCGGCGGGCCGATCTCGTACGGGATCGCCTGACCGACGAACACCACCTCGATCGGCTGTCCTCGTCCGGGCGACCGGCCACCCAGGCCCGGGATCGACACGAAGAAGTCCAGGCAGCGGGTCTGACCGGTGGCGGCCTCGTAGTGGATGGCGAAGCCGCCGCCCCCGAGCCCGGTGAACAAGGTCTCCGCCGCGCAGCTGGTCAGCACCATCGCCGCCGCGGCGTCGGCCGCCGAGCCGCCCGCGGCCAGGATGTCGCCGCCGGCCTGGGCGGTGGCCGGGTGGCCTGCGGCCACACCCGCGGTGATCGTCACGAGGTCACCTTAGTGATCGGGCCCCAAGGCCCGTGAGCGGGAAGGCGCTGTGCCCGGCGTGTGGAGGAGCGATGAGGGAAGGTGCGCTCTCTGCCGTCGTGAAGAGTGACGACGGAGCCGGTGAATGCGCCTCGCCGTCGCGAGCGGGCCCATCAACATGACACCTGTCATGGCCAGGTGATGACGCTCGGCCCAGGGGCTGCGGCGTCCACGGGACCAGACTCGTGGTCATGATCCTCCCCACCGTCGGCAGCAGCGCCCCGCCGATCACCGCATCACCGCGGCCGTCCGATCAGCCCGCGGCCATCCTGCTCGAAGGGGTGCAGAAGGCGTACGGGGCGGTCCGGGCGGTCGACGGTCTCGATCTGGCCATCGCGCCCGGTGAGATCGTCGCGGTGCTCGGGCCGAACGGGGCGGGCAAGTCCACCACCACCGAGATGATCACCGGGCTGACCGAGCCGGACGCAGGTCGCGTCGCGGTGTTCGGCCGTACGCCCCACCGAGCCGTCCGCGAAGGTCTGGTGGGGGTGATGCTGCAGGCCGGTGCGCTCCTGCACGAGGCCACGGTCAACGACGTGCTGCGCCTGATGCAGGGTCTGCACGCCCACCCCCTGACCCTGGAGGAGGTGATCGAGCGGGCGGATCTCCGCTCCTTCTTGAAGACCAAGACCGAGAAGCTGTCCGGCGGCCAGGCTCAGCGGCTCCGGTACGCGCTGGCGATCATGGCGGACCCCCAGCTGTTGATCTTGGACGAGCCGACGGTCGGCATGGACGTGGAGATCCGACGCGCCTTCTGGGCCTCCATGCGGGAGTTCATCGCCGGTGGCCGGACGGTGCTGTTCGCCACCCACTACCTGGACGAGGCCGACGCCGAGGCGGACCGGATCGTGGTCCTGGCCCGCGGTCGGCTGATCGCCGACGGCACCCCGTCCATGATCAAGAGCCGGGTCGCCGATCGCACCATCACCCTGGCCGACCAGGGGATCAGCCTCGCCGAGCTCACCACGCTGCCGGCCGTGATCGCGGCTGAGCGGAGTGGCGGCCGACTGCTGCTGCGCACCACCGACTCCGACGCCACCCTGCGCGCGCTGATCACCGGACACCCCGCCGCCGTAGACATCGAGGTCGTCTCCGCCAGTCTCGAGGACGCCTTCCTCACCCTGACCCACGACCAGCCCGAGGAGCTGTGATGACTCTGTCTGATGGTCGCGCTCCGCGCTCCGCGGTCCTGAGCGCCGCGAGGTCTCACTCGTTCGTTCGCGATTCTGAACGACGCAGCTACGCCCACCGCAGGTGGGCACGTCGTTCAGAATCGCTCCTCACTCCCGAGAGGCTCCGCCCATGACCGTGCCCACCATGAACACCACCACCACCCGCAGGCCGCCTCGCTGGCCCGCGCCGCTGCACTATGCCGTGCACAGCACCTGGCTGACGGTGAAGAACTTCGCCTTCGTCGTGTTCGCGGTCGGCATGCCCCTGGTGCTGTACATCGTGTTCAGTCAGACCTTCTCCGGGTCCGGCCCCGATGCCGGACTCGTCTCGGCCATGATCATGGTCTCGATGGCGGCGTACGGTGCGCTCGGTGCGGCGATGAGCGGGGGAGCGCAGCTGGCCACCGAACGCCGATCGGGGTGGTTCCGCCAGCTCAGCGTCACCACCCTCGCGCCCCGGGAGTTCCTGCTCGCGAAGGCGGGCGTGATCATGGTCCTGGTGTTGCCGTCGCTGCTGCTGGTGTTCGGTGCCGGTTTCCTGATCGGCGGCGTACGGCTGCCCGCGGGTGTCTGGCTGGCGTCGCTGGCGCTGATGTGGCTGGCTCTCATCCCGCTGGCGATCCTGGGCATCGTGATCGGCCTGTGGGTGAAGGCCGAGGCGGTCGGCGGTGTCACCACGCTGGTCCTCCTGCTGCTGGCCATGCTCGGTGGCCTCTGGCTGCCCACCGAGATGATGCCGCCGGTCGCGCAGGGACTGGCGCAGGCGCTGCCGTCGTACTGGCTGGCCGAGCTCGGTCGCTGGCCGATGCTGCCGGACACCGCGTTCCCCTGGACCGGGGTGCTGGTGTTGCTGGCCTGGGCGGTTGGACTTACGGTGCTCGGAGCCCTGGGATTCCGACGCGCCACGGCCAGCAGCAAGCGGTGAGCTCGCACCACCGATGAGGAGGGAGCGGTCCGATGTCGGCTGACGCCACGCGTGGCGCGGAGCGGAAGACGATCTGGTCGATCTTCCGTCCCGGGTACGAGGGTGCCTGCGACGACCCCACCACCGCTCCGGCGCGCCACTACGGCCCGGATGCGGCGGCGCCGTTCACCCTGCGGCGGGCGGCGCAGAACAAGGTCTGGATCTACGCCTTCGGCCTGGTCTTCCTGCTCTTCGCCATCGCCGCCGTCACCGAGGGCAGTCCGTCACCGGCCGAGCTGGCCCTGCGGATCGGGTTGGTGCTGCTGATCGCGGTCGGCTACCTGGCCACGGCGTGGGTGGCCGACTGCTCGCTGCGGACCCGCTGGCTCTACATCGGCGCCTACGCCGGGGTGCTGATCGCCAGCTACCCGACCTGGGGGTGGTCGCTGGTCGGGTACGGGGCGTACGTGGCGATCATGATGGCCACCCTGCTGCCGTGGCGGCAGTCCCGGATCGCCGTGGTGGTGCTGGGGCTGCTGATCGCGGCGACGATTCCCTTCGGTGGTGGCGACACCGCCATCTACATCAGCGTGGTCGCGGCCGGGATGGGTCTGGCCACCGCCGCCGGGATGGAGGCGGGTGCCGCCCAGGGTCGGGCGCAGCGGGCCGAGCAGCGGGTCGCCACCCTGAGCGTCGCCGCGGAGCGCGAGCGGATCGGGCGGGACCTGCACGACATCCTCGGGCACTCGTTGACCGCCATCTCGATCAAGGCCGGCCTGGCGGCCCGGTTGGTCGACCTCGACCCGGCTGCGGCGAAGGCGCAGATCGCCGAGATCGAGCAGGTCTCGCGTCAGGCTCTGGCCGATGTCCGCACCACCGCGTCCGGGATGCGCGAGGTGCGGCTGGCGACCGAGATCGCCAGCGCCCGGTCCGTGCTGCTGGCGGCGGGGATCGAGTCGCGGATGCCCTCGGCCCTGCCGCCGCTGAGCGACCAGGCGAGCGAGCTGCTGGGCTACGTGGTCCGCGAGGCGGTGACCAACGTGGTCCGCCACAGCCGCGCCGGTGTCTGCACCGTCGTCGTCGAACCGGCCGCCGTCGAGATCCGCGACGACGGTCGTGGACTTCCCACCGGAGTGCGGTCGGGCTCCGGTCTGGATGGGCTGCGCAGCCGGGTGGAGACGACCGGCGGGACCCTGCAGGTCGGTGCCGGCGAGAGCGGCGGAACGGTCGTGCGGGCCGAGCTCTGGTCGCCTGCCGCAGGCCGGGAGAGGGTCCGACCCGCCCCCGCGGTGACCGCGCCGTGATGACGTGTGGTGACCGCCCCGTGATCACCGTGCTGCTCGCCGACGACCAGGCGATGATCCGGCAGGCGTTCACGGCGCTGCTCCAGCTGGAAGCCGACATCCGGGTCGTCGGCCAGGCGGGCGATGTCGCCGAGACGGTTCGCAAGGTCGAGGAGACCTCACCGGAGGTGGTGCTGCTCGATGTGCAGATGCCCTCGCCGGGGGTCGGTGGAGCAGACGGGATCGACGCCTGCGCCGTCATCATGGCGGCGCGCCCCGAGACCCGGGTGATCATCCTGACCACCTTCGGCCGGCCGGGTTACCTGCGCCGCGCGATGGAGGCCGGGGCGGTTGGGTACATGGTCAAGGACGCGCCGGCCGAGCAGCTGATCGAGGGGATCCGACGCGTCCACCAGGGACTGCGGGTGGTCGACCCCTCGCTGGCCGCGGCCAGTCTCTCCATCGGAGCGTCGCCCCTGACGGCCCGCGAGATGGAGGTCCTGGTCGCCGCGTCGTCGGGGGCGTCGACCAGCGCCATCGCCGGCAGCCTGTTCCTGTCCGAGGGAACGGTCCGCAACCACCTCTCGTCGGCCATGGGCAAGCTCGGCGCCGGCAGCCGGGCGGAGGCCGTACGGATCGCCACGGAGAACGGCTGGCTCGGCTAGGGCTCCTCCGACACACCCCCTCACGTTCACAGCGGCTGCCTAGGATCGGACCGTGAACCTCGGTGGGCCACGGCCGTGGCAGCCCCTGGCGACGGGAGCCGTCGTCGAGGGTGCCGGGCTCGCCGCAGCCGGCGGTGTCGGTCTGCTGCTGCCGCTGCCGGCGCTCGGCGCCTCCCTGGGCTATGTCGGCGGTGCGGCG
>CAVOJH010000010.1:0-55114 GCA_963696135.1 uncultured Actinomycetota bacterium | reverse complement strand
GCGCGGTGACCCCGGCGGCAACCGACTCGGGCGTGCCGACGAACCAGCTGCGGGCGAAGTCGTCCGCGGCCTGCTGGGCGGCTGCGGGCAGTGGATCGGCCTCCGCCTCCTCGACCAGCTCCTGGGCGGCCAGAGGTTGACCGCTCCGGAGCCGCCACATCGTACGGCGCTGGGCCAGGGTCAGCCGGTCCGCCTGCTGCTGGGTGTCCGCCACCGCGGCGTTGACCACGGCGATGGTGGTCGGCTCGGGTGTCTCGGGTGACGGCTGGAACTGGCTGCGGTAGCGCTGCAGGGCGGTGAGCGTCTGCTCGCCACCGAAGTGGTGGGCGAACACGTACGGCAGACCGAGCGACGCGGCCAGGTCGGCGGAGTACATCGACGAACCGAGCAGCCACACCCTCGGCGCGGTCCTGGCCGCCGGGGTGGCGGCCAGGGGATAGGAGCGTCCGCCGAGGGACAGCTCCACACCTTCGGGCTGCATCATCAGCGACAGGGCAGAGAGATCGTCGGCGAACGTGTCCACCTGGTCCTGGCGACCGGCCCGCAGCATGTGGCTCGTGACCGGGTCCGAACCGGGAGCCCGACCGACCCCGAGATCGATCCGGTCCGGGTACGCCGCCTCCAGCAGGGCGAACTGCTCGGCGATCACCAGCGGAGCGTGGTTGGGCAGCATCACCCCGCCCGAACCCAATCGGATTCGCGCGGTGGCCGCGGCCAGGATCGCGATCAGCACCGGAGGGTTGGTGGCCGCGACGGCCGGCATGTTGTGGTGCTCGGCCACCCAGTAGCGGGTGAACCCCAGCTCGTCGGCGGTCCGGGCCAGCGACACGGAGGCGGCGACGGCGTCGGCGGTGGTCTGGTCGGTGCGAACGGGGACGAGATCCAAGACGGAGAGACGAGTCACGTCCTGGTCAACCAGGCGATCGCCCCTGTCATTCCGTACGGGCCGGCCGTGGCCGGAGCAGCCGGCCGGCATCCGGGCCGCCTTGGCCCCGGCAGGTAGGCTCGACCATCGGAGTGCGGGACCTCTCGCCGCTTTGACCCTATGCGTCCGACGAGATAACCTAGGCGCTTGTGTCCGGGCTTGCCCGGCTCTGGTGCGTGCCCCCATGTCGACCTGTTCGTTCGGTCTCTGCGGTGGTGTCGCACTTGTGGACCTGTAGCAGTCTGCCGGTTCACGACCCCATCCACGCAGCAGAAAGAGACAGTAAGCGGTGCCCACGATTCAGCAGCTGGTCCGCAAGGGCCGCACCGACAAGGTGAGCAAGAACAAGACGCCCGCGCTCAAGGGTTCCCCTCAGCGCCGTGGCGTGTGCACCCGGGTGTACACGACGACGCCGAAGAAGCCCAACTCGGCGTTGCGCAAGGTCGCCCGTGTTCGCCTGTCGTCCTCCGTCGAGGTCACTGCGTACATCCCCGGCGTCGGCCACAACCTGCAGGAGCACTCGATGGTGCTCGTCCGCGGAGGCCGCGTGAAGGACCTGCCGGGTGTTCGTTACAAGATCATCCGCGGTTCGCTCGACACCCAGGGTGTCAAGAACCGCAAGCAGGCCCGTAGCCGCTACGGCGCCAAGAAGGAGAAGTAAATGCCTCGCAAGGGCCCCGCGCCGAAGCGCCCGGTGATGGTCGACCCCGTGTACGGGTCGCCGCTGGTCAGCCAGCTCGTCAGCAAGATCCTGCTGGACGGCAAGAAGACCATCGCCCAGGGCATCGTGTACACCGCCATGGAGGGCACCCGCACCAAGACCGGTATCGATCCGGTGCAGACCCTCAAGCGAGCACTCGACAACGTCAAGCCGTCCCTGGAGGTCAAGAGCCGTCGCGTGGGCGGTGCGACCTACCAGGTCCCGATCGAGGTGAAGCCGGCTCGCGCCACCACCTTGTCGATGCGTTGGCTGGTCCACTTCGCGCGGCTGCGGCGTGAGAAGACCATGTCCGAGCGACTGATGAACGAGATCCTCGACGCGTCCAACGGCCTGGGGGCCGCGGTGAAGCGTCGCGAGGACACCCACAAGATGGCCGAAGCCAACAAGGCCTTCGCCCACTACCGCTGGTAGGTCACTGGCCCGCCGGGTTGGTCGCACCCCGACCGCCCGGCCCAGGCGATCGCCCGCACAGATCCACTGAGGAGAGGTTGAAGCCACACCATGGCTGTCGACATCAAGACCGACCTGACCCATGTCCGCAACATCGGGATCATGGCCCACATCGACGCGGGCAAGACCACCACGACCGAGCGCATCCTGTTCTACACCGGTATCAACTACAAGATCGGTGAAGTTCACGAGGGCGCGGCCACGATGGACTGGATGGAGCAGGAGCAGGAGCGCGGCATCACGATCACGTCCGCCGCGACGACCTGTCACTGGAAAGACCACCAGATCAACATCATCGACACCCCCGGGCACGTCGACTTCACCGTCGAGGTGGAGCGCTCGCTCCGTGTGCTCGACGGCGCCGTCGCGGTGTTCGACGGCGTGGCGGGTGTCGAGCCGCAGTCACAGACGGTGTGGCGCCAGGCCGACCGCTACAAGGTGCCGCGGATCTGCTTCGTCAACAAGCTGGACCGTACGGGTGCGAGCTTCGACTTCTGCGTCGAGACGATCAAGAACCGGCTGAACGCCGTTCCGGCCGTGCTGCAGCTGCCGATCGGTTCCGAGGGCGGCTTCCTCGGGGTCGTCGACCTGGTCAAGATGCGTGCGCTGACCTGGCGCGGCGAGACCACGATCGGTGAGGACTACGCGGTCGAGGACATCCCGGCCGACATGCTCGAGCGCTCTCAGGCCGCTCACCACGAGCTCGTCGAGCTCGTCGCCGACTACGACGACGACCTGATGGAGGCCTACCTCACCGACGAGGACTCCGTCGATCCGGACCTGTTGGCGAAGGCGATCCGTCGGGCCGTGCTGTCCAGCCGGATCACCGCGGTGCTCTGTGGCAGCGCGTTCAAGAACAAGGGTGTGCAGCCGCTGCTGGACGCCGTCATCGCGTACCTGCCGTCCCCGGTCGACGTGCCCGCCATCGACGGCTTCAAGCCGGGCGACGAGTCGGTCAAGATCGAGCGGCACCCGGATGCGACCGACCCGTTCTCCGCCCTGGCGTTCAAGATCGCGGCCGATCCCGCACCTGGGCCGGTTGACCTACATCCGCCTCTACTCGGGCAAGCTCGAGGCCGGCTCCACGGTGCTGAACAGCACCAAGGGCCGCAAGGAGCGGATCGGCAAGATCTACCAGATGCACGCGAACAAGCGTGAGGAGATCGCCAGCGTCGGTGCCGGTCAGATCGTCGCCGTGATGGGTCTGAAGGACACCACCACCGGCGAGACCCTGTCCGACCAGGCCAACCCGGTCGTGCTGGAGTCGATGGACTTCCCGGCACCGGTCATCGAGCAGGCGATCGAGCCCAAGACCAAGTCCGACCAGGAGAAGCTGGGTGTCGCCATCCAGCGCCTCGCCGAGGAGGATCCGACGTTCCGGGTCCACACCGACGACGAGACCGGTCAGACGATCATCGCCGGCATGGGCGAGCTGCACCTCGAGGTGCTGATCGACCGGATGAAGCGTGAGTTCCGGGTCGAGGCGAACATCGGCAAGCCGCAGGTGGCGTACCGCGAGACCCTCCGCCGTGCGGTGGAGAAGGTCGAGTACACCCACAAGAAGCAGTCCGGTGGCTCCGGTCAGTACGCCCGCGTGATCATCAAGCTGGAACCGCAGGAGGCGGGCTCGGGTTACGAGTTCGTCAACGCGGTCACCGGTGGTCGCATCCCCCGGGAGTACATCCCGGCGGTCGACGAGGGGATTCAGGACGCCATGCAGTTCGGTGTGCTGGCCGGTTACGCGGTCGAGGACATCAAGGTGACCTTGACCGACGGCGCGTACCACGATGTCGACTCCTCCGAGCTCGCCTTCCGGATCGCCGGCTCGATGGTCTTCAAGGAGGCTGCCCGGCGCGCCGACCCGGCTCTGTTGGAGCCGGTGATGGCTGTCGAGGTGATCACCCCGGAGGACTACCTGGGCACGGTCATCGGTGACCTGAACGCTCGACGCGGTCAGATCCAGGCGATGAACGACCAGCACGGCAACAAGCTGATCGAGGCGCTGGTGCCGCTGTCGGAGATGTTCGGCTACGTCGGCGATCTGCGGTCCAAGACCTCAGGCCAGGCGAACTACTCGATGGAGTTCCACTCCTACGCGGAGACGCCGAAGTCCATCTCCGACGAGATCATCCAGAAGGCCCGCGGCGAGTGATCGCGGGTCCCCCTGGACCGTGGAAGAACCGTTTGACCTAGGACGGTTCGTCCACAACACTTAGGCCGGACCAAACCCGGCCGACACCGTATAAAACCCAAGAAGCGCCCCGCAGAACAGCGTGGCGAACAAGCTAGAAGGAGCCTCAGTGGCCAAGGCCAAGTTCCAGCGGACTAAGCCGCACGTCAACATCGGCACCATCGGGCACATCGACCACGGCAAGACCACGCTGACCGCGGCGATCACCAAGGTGCTGCACGACAAGTACCCGGACCTGAACGAGGCCTCGGCCTTCGATCAGATCGACAAGGCCCCCGAGGAGCGGCAGCGCGGTATCACCATCTCCATCGCGCACGTCGAGTACCAGACCGAGGCGCGCCACTACGCGCACGTCGACTGCCCGGGTCACGCCGACTACATCAAGAACATGATCACCGGTGCGGCCCAGATGGACGGCGCGATCCTCGTGGTCGCCGCCACCGACGGCCCGATGCCGCAGACCCGCGAGCACGTGCTGCTGGCCCGTCAGGTCGGTGTGCCGGCGATCGTCGTCGCGCTGAACAAGTGCGACATGGTCGACGACGAGGAGATCCTGGAGCTCGTCGAGCTCGAGGTGCGCGAGCTCCTCAGCGAGTACGAGTACGACGGCGACGACATCCCGGTCGTCAAGGTCGCGGCTTTCCCGGCCCTGAACGGCGACGCCAAGTGGGGCGAGTCGATCATCGAGCTGATGGATGCCGTCGACAGCCACATCCCGCAGCCCGTCCGCGAGATCGACAAGCCGTTCCTGATGCCGGTGGAAGATGTCTTCACCATCACCGGCCGCGGCACCGTCATCACGGGCCGGATCGAGCGTGGCGTCGTCAAGGTCAACGAGACCGTCGACATCATCGGCATCCGTGAGGCCAAGCAGACCACCACCGTCACCGGTGTGGAGATGTTCCGCAAGCTCCTCGACGAGGGCCAGGCGGGCGAGAACGTCGGCCTGCTGCTCCGTGGCACCAAGCGCGAGGACGTCGAGCGCGGCATGGTCGTGATCAAGCCGGGCACGACCACCCCGCACACCGAGTTCGAGGCTCGCGTCTACATCCTCTCCAAGGAGGAGGGCGGCCGTCACACGCCGTTCTTCAACAACTACCGCCCGCAGTTCTACTTCCGTACCACGGACGTGACGGGCGTGGTGAACCTCCCCGAGGGCACCGACATGGTGATGCCGGGCGACAACACGGACATGTCCGTGTCGCTGATCCAGCCCATCGCCATGGAGGAGGAGCTGAAGTTCGCCATCCGCGAGGGTGGTCGTACCGTCGGCGCCGGCCGGGTCACCAAGATCCTCAAGTGACGAGCTCCGCTCGTACGATCCTCAAGTGACGAGCTCCGCTCGTACGATCCTCAAGTGATCGTGGTCTGACCAGGCACCCAGCCTGAAGCACGACCGACAGGGCCCCGCACCATCAGGTGCGGGGCCCTGTTGCATGCGTGCGCGGGCCCTCTCGACTGCCGCCCCTCCCGCTCGACCCCGGGCATCCCCGATCCCCACTCCGCACCGGACTCGGGCTGGGCACCCCGATCCCCACTCCGCGCCGACTTCGGGCACCCCGATCCCCACTTCGCACCAGATCGGTCGTCTCCGCACCACGCAGACCTGGTGCGGAGGCGACGCACCTGGTGCGGAGTGGGGTGCGCCCTACGATCGAGCGGTGGAGGCGAACACGGAGGCGATCATCCGGCTGGCCTGGTCGAGGGTCCTGGGCCTGGCCGATGACGCGCTCGACCGCCCGTCATCCGGGGTGATCACCAGACGAGACGATGCCGTCGTCATGTACGTCAGGCTCTGGGACCGGCGCGTGCTGATCGGCCCGCCGTGGGCCCTGGCTCTGGCCCCGGCCCTCGACGACGACGACTCCGACGTCGCCGGCACGATGCTGACGGTGGCGGTGGATCGCGGCGGCCGACTCCTCGGGCAGTCGTCCCTCGCCTTCACGGACGCCTACGTCTCCGGATCCCACCTCGACACGGCGGTCGTCACCGAAGACCCGGCTGCGGTGGTCGACCTCGAAGCGGCCTGTCCACCGGACGACGTGACCGAGGTCGGTCTGGCCGAGATGGGCCGGGTCCTGGTCACGTTGGACGAGCTCGACCGACCGACCGCCGGCGCCGGCTACGAGGAGTGGCAGGGGATCGTCGCGCAGCTCGGCGTCCTCACACCGCCGACGTTTCGCCGACGGGGCTTCGGCGTGACGGCTGCGGCGATCGCGGCGAACGACGCCCTGGACGCCGGTCTGGTCCCGCAGTGGAGATCTCGGATCGAGAACCACGCCTCCCGCCGCATCGCCCGGCGACTCGGCTTCGTGGAGGTCGGAAGCCAGACCACTGTGCTGTTGACGCCGTCGGTGTGAGGTCTGCACTGCATCCCTCGGATCCACACTGCCCCCGCACACTGCCCCTCGGACGCACACTGCCCCTCGGATGCACACTTCGCACCACTTTCGTCACCTTCGCACCACGTGTAGCCGGTGCGAAGGTGACCTAGCTGGTGCGATGTCGGGCTGCATGAAGGGTGAGCAACGGGTAGCCGGCACGTCGGAACGCTCGGACGATGCGATCTCGGACCCCGGTCGGCGTACAGATCCGGCCACTCCCACCGCGCGATCGCCCAGCCTGCGTCACGCATGCGGTCCTCGCGGCGCTTCTCCGCGGCCACCACGTCGGCCTTGCTGACTCCGTTGCCGCGGAGCTCGTTGTACTTGCCCTGGCCGTCGAACTCGCCGATGGTGCGATGCTCCTCCCACACGAAGTCGACCCGGCCGATGATCTCGCCGTTCGCGTCCCCGATGACGCGTTGGAGCTCCGGCGCGGGCAGTCCGTCGAGATGCATCCGTACCCGACTCGCGGACTCCCCGACGCTCTCGCTGCGGGCGTCGAGAAGACTCGACATCGTGCGGGCCCCGTTGACTCCGGGCCATCGCTGCATCCCCCGAAGGACGGCCGCGAGGTCCGCCCCGCTCATACCGAGTCGTAGCGCACTGTCTCCGGCAGCGACCGATTGGTCGAGTGGCAGGCTGCGACCGAGATCGGCGACCGTACGCGCCATTGAGGTGACGGGCACGTGGTCGATCACCTCGACATCGCCCTCGTCGAGCGGGGTCCCGTGCACCTGTACGAGACGGCGCTGTTGTCCGCCGTAGTTGCGATCGTGGGTGAGGTGCACGTGATCGGATGGCTCCGACCAGACCGGCAGGCCGTGCAGCACCGCTGCTGACCCATGGCTGATCACTGAGCCGGCCCCGAGCTGCTTCAGTCGCCATAATCAGCAGCCGGTGCAGCTCCTCGATCCGGGACGTCCTCCGACAGCGGTGCGCGGAGGAACGCACCGTGTCGCACGCGCACCAGAGTGCCGGCGGCCACCTGGGCTCTGAGCTCCGCGCGGTCGAACCCCAGAGACAGCAGATCGCGGGTCAGCAAGACATCGCTCATCCGAGACAGCCGATCAGCGACTCTGCGGCAGTGGCTAGTTCTCGGTCGCGATTCTGTGGATAACTCCGCCCCGGATCTCAAGTGGCGGACAACCCCAGTCCGTGGCCCCGGCAGCTGCGCCGATCCGGGCCGTCTTCAGCCGCGTCGATGCTCGACTTCGCACCAGCTGCGGCGACTTCGCACCTCGTCTACCTGGTGCGGAGATGACCGGAATGGTGCGAAGTGGGAGTTGGGGCGCCGCCCTGCTGACGGAGCTGGTGCGAAGTGGGAGTTGGGGCGCCGCCCTGCTGACGGAGCTGGTGCGAAGTGGGAGTCGGTACGTGCAGGGGATCCGGGGGCGGGGCGAGGTCAGCGGGTGAGGAGGGCGACCGGGAGGCGGTCGAGCAGGTCGGCGAGCCGGACGGGGCCGGTGTACGTGCGCCCGGTCAGGATGTCGGTCCAGGACCCGTCGAGCTCCAGGATCGTGTCCCCCCAGCCGCCGGCGCGGGCGAGGCCGATCGGCAGCCGGGTGGCCACGGTGACGGCACCACCCCGGTCGTACGCGATCGCGTGTGCGGACGTCGGTCCGGACACCGGCACCGCTGTGTAGGCGGCGAACAGCTCCGGTCGGTCGCGACGCAGCCGGAGAGCGCTGGTCGTGACCCAGAGCTTGGCTGCGCCCGAGCAGTCGACCGGCGGTGCCGTGCTGAGCGACGAGAGCAGCTCCCGCCGCTGACTGAAGTCGACCGGTCGACGGTTGTCGGGGTCGACCAGCGAGTCCTCCCACAGCTCGGTGCCCTGGTAGACGTCCGGTACCCCCGGCATCGTCAGCTGGACCAGCTTCTGTCCGAGAGCGTTCGACCAGCCGGGCTGCTCGACCAGCGCCAGCAGCCGCTGCCAGGCATCCCGGAGTCCGGCGTCGTCGTACGCGAGGTCGATCCCGGCCTGGACGGTGCTCTCGTACGCTGCGTCGACCGAGGTCCACGCGCTCTCCTGGCTGGCCTCCCGCATCGCCTTCTCCGCGTACGCGTGCAGGCGCTCCCGGTCCTCGACCGGTCCGATCCCGACCAGCGTCTGGGCGAGGAAGTAGGCGAAGGGCCGGTTGGCGATCCCGGATCGCTACAGGAGCTCCACGGCGAAGCGCTCCCACTCCTCACCCACCTCCGCCAGCACCGCCAGCCGGGCCCGCACGTCCTCGCCGCGCTTGGTGTCGTGGGTGGACAGCGACGTCATCGACAGTGGCTGCCGCTCCTGGCGTACCTCCTGCAGGGCATGGAAGTCGTCCAGCCCGATGCCGAACTCACCGGCGTCGGCGCCGACCTCGTTGAGCGCGATGAAGCGCGCGTACCGGTAGAAGGCGGTGTCCTCGGTGCCCTTGGCCATGGTGGCACCGCTCAGCTGCTGGAACCGTCGGGCCAGCTCGTCCGACGCGTCGTGCAGGCGCGGCGACAGCGCCGCGAAGGTCGAGGCCAGCTCGGGTCGACGCTGCTCGGCCAGCACCAGCGCCTTGTCCAGGTCGGCCACGCCGTCGGGCAGGTAGGACCGGTAGACCGCGAAGGCCACTGCCACCTCGGCGACCGCCGCCGCCGCCTCGTCGACCTCCGGTGCCAGCGTCGCGATCCGGTCGACCTCGGCGACGAGCAGGGTGTCGACGATCATCCGCTTGCCGCGTTCGACCTGCTCGGCGCTGGTCAGCTGGTCACCGGTCAGCCGCCGGTAGCGCTCCGTCGCCTCGGCCTCCGCGGCGGTGTCGACGAAGACCCCGTTCACCTCCCGCATCGCGTCGTAGCCGGTGGTGCCGGCGACCGGCCAGTCGGGCAGCTCCTCGCCCGGCTCCAGGATCTTCTCCACCGTGATCCAGGCCTCGGGCGCGAGCTGGGCCAGCCGCTCCTGGTACTCGCCGGGATCGACCAGGCCGTCGGGATGGTCGACCCGCAGACCGGTCACGCCCTCCTCGATCATCGTCGCCACCCGCCGGTGCGTGGCCCGGAAGACCGCAGGATCCTCCTGCCGGACCCCGGCCAGCGTGGTCACCATGAAGAACCGGCGGTAGTTGAGCTCCCGATCCCCTCGCGAGTAGTGCACCAGGCGGTAGTGCTGCCGCTCGTGCACCGCCTCCGGATCGTCGCCCGGGCTCCAGCTTCCCGGAGCGAGCGGGAAATGGTGCTCGTAGTAGGTGAGCTCGCCGTCCTCGACGCTCAACACCGCCTCGTCACCCAGCACCGGGACGATGATCGGGCGACTCCAGTCGATGTCGAACCAATTCGCGTACGCCGACGCCTGTCCGTTGGTGAGCACGTCCCACCAGTACGGGTTCTCGCGGGCCGCGGTGATGCCGAGATGGTTGGGCACGATGTCGACCACCACCTGCAGTCCGGCGTTCGCGGCGGCCGCCAGCAGCGCGGCCCAGCCCTCCTCGCCGCCCCGGTCGGGGTCGATCGGGAGCGGATCGGTGGTGTCGTACCCGTGGTCGGAGCCGGTGGTCGACGGCAGGATGGGTGACAGGTAGACCGCGCCGACCCCGAGATCGCGCAGATAGTCGACGGTGGCGGCGGCGTCGCGAGGGTGAAGCTCCGGCGGATCTGGAGCCGGTACGTGGAGGAGGGCGGCGTCACCACCGAAGGCTACCGCCCCACACCCGTCGGTCTCCGCCGGGCGGGGTGGTGGGGCGTCGGGCAGATCTGCGGCGAGGTGCAGCTCGACGTGACCGGAACGCCGCGGATCGGCACCGGCCCCGAGCCAGCTGAGGGCGGACACCCCGCCGAAGTAGGGATCGCGTGTCTCCGCGACCCCGACCTCGTCGCCGTCGGCGGCCAGCGCCTGCTCCACCTCGGTGGAGAAGCCGGGTTCCAGTCGTACGGCCCCGGGTACGGCGTTCAGGCGCGGCGCATCGATCGCGGCCTGCGGAGGAGTGTGCTCGAGCATCCGGAGCATGGTCTGCACCAGCGCCGAGCGGATCCGGCTGCCACCCGCGGCCCCGGCGGCCACCACCGGACGACCGCTCGGGTCGATGGCCAGCATCGGCGACATCATCGATCCCATCCGCATCCCGGGGGCGACGCCCTCGCGGACGAGCTCGCCCTCGCCGAGCATCGAGTTCAGGTGGACCCCGAAGTCCGGCACCCACACCCCGGAGCCGAGCCCCAGGCTCGTGGTCACCGCGCACACGTTGCCGTCGGTGTCGGCCGCGACCAGGTTGGTGGTCTCGGCCCGTCGGTCCGGCGCCCGCAGCGCCTCCACCAGGGCCCGCGCGGCGGCCGGAGAGGTGATCGGATCGCCCGTCATGGTGGCGGCGGCGGCCTGCATGGTGCCGAGCACGTCGTCGAGGTCGTCACCCCGGGCCAGCACCCCGAAGCCGTGCACGCCGACCCGACGCGGCTTGCTCTCGATCACCCGGTACGCCTCCAGGTCGGTGGCCTCCATCGCCGACGTGTCGCCGAGGACCTGCAGCACCGCTCGTGCGTACTCGCCGCGGTAGAAGGACTCCGGCTCCGCCGCCAGCAGGTCGTACGCCTGCGGGTGGGCTGGGTGCGCGACCAGATCGCCGCCCTGCAGGGTGCTCCCGTCCGGGCGGCTGTAGACCTCGATCCCGTCCGACACGTGGAAGGCGGGGGAGACCTTGGGCAGCAGATCGGCGTGCGTGCTCGGGAACACCGAACCGAGCGAGGCCGGCCGTCCGGGGGCCACCACCTCGGCCCAGGGCAGCCGTCCCCAGCGTCGCCACAGGTGCAGGACGCCGGCCGGGATACCCGGCACGGCCACGGTCGGCGGCCCGATCTCGTACGGGATCGCCTGACCGACGAACACCACCTCGATCGGCTGTCCTCGTCCGGGCGACCGGCCGCCCAGGCCGGGGATCGACACGAAGAAGTCCAGGCAGCGCGTCTCACCGGTGGCGGCCTCGTAGTGGATGGCGAAGCCACCGCCGCCGAGCCCGGTGAACAGCGTCTCGGCCGCGCAGCTGGTCAGCACCATGGCCGCCGCGGCGTCGGCCGCCGAGCCGCCCGCGGCCAGGATGTCGCCGCCGGCCTGGGCCGTGGCCGGGTGGCCGGCGGCCACACCCGCGGTGATCGTCACGAGGTCACCTAGGCCCGTGGGCGGAGCCGGCGAATGCGCGCCGCCGTCGCGATCGGGCCCACTGGCCCGTGAGCGGGAAGGTGGTGTGCCCGGCGTGCGGAGGAGCGATGAGGGAAGGAGCGCTTTTGCCGTCGTGAAGAGTGACGACGGAGCCGGTGAATGCGCGCCGCCGTCGCGAGCGGGCCCATCAGCACATGACACCTGTCACGGTCAGGTGATGACGCTCGGCCGAGGTGTTGTGGCGTCCACCGGACCAGACTCAGATCCATGTCTCCCCGCCGACGACCTCGCGCCCCGCCGATCACCGTCCCCGACGGCCGTCCGGCATCAGCCCGCGGCCATCCTGCTCGAAGGGGTGCACAAGGCGTACGGGACGGTCCGGGCGGTCGACGGTCTCGACCTGGCCATCGCGCCCGGTGAGATCGTCGCGGTGCTCGGGCCGAACGGTGCCGGCAAGTCGACCACCACCGAGATGATCACCGGGCTGACCGAGCCGGACGCGGGTCGCGTCGCGGTCTTCGGCCGTACGCCGCGCCAAGCCGTCCGCCAAGGTCTGGTGGGCGTGATGCTGCAGGCCGGTGCGCTCCTGCACGAGGCCACGGTCAACGACGTGCTGCGCCTGATGCAGGGTCTGCACGCCCACCCGCTGACCCTGGAGGAGGTGATCGAGCGGGCGGATCTCCGCTCCTTCCTGAAGACCAAGACCGAGAAGCTGTCCGGCGGCCAGGCTCAGCGGCTCCGGTACGCGCTGGCGATCATGGCGGACCCCCAGCTGTTGATCTTGGACGAGCCGACGGTCGGCATGGACGTGGAGATCCGACGCGCCTTCTGGGCCTCCATGCGGGAGTTCATCGCCGGTGGCCGGACGGTGCTGTTCGCCACCCACTACCTGGACGAGGCCGACGCCGAGGCGGACCGGATCGTGGTCCTGGCCCGCGGTCGGCTGATCGCCGACGGCACCCCGTCCATGATCAAGAGCCGGGTCGCCGATCGCACCATCACCCTGGCCGACCAGGGGACTCACCCTCGCCGAGCTCACCACGCTGCCGGCCGTGATCGCGGCTGAGCGGAGTGGCGGCCGACTGCTGCTGCGCACCACCGACTCCGACGCCACCCTGCGCGCGCTGATCACCGGACACCCCGCCGCCATAGACATCGAGGTCGTCTCCGCCAGTCTCGAGGACGCCTTCCTCACCCTGACCCACGACCAGTCCGAGGAGTTGTGATGACTCTGTCTGATGGTCGCGCTCCGCGCTCCGCGGTCCTGAGCGCCGCGAGGTCTCACTCGTTCGTTCGCGATTCTGAACGACGCAGCAACGCCCGCCGCAGGTGGGCACGTCGTTCAGAATCGCTCCTCACTCCCGAGAGGCTCCGCCCATGACCGTGCCCACCATGAACACCACCACCACCCGCCGTGGGCCGCCTCGCTGGCCCGCGCCGCTGCACTATGCCGTGCACAGCACCTGGCTGACGGTGAAGAACTTCGCCTTCGTCGTGTTCGCGGTCGGCATGCCCCTGGTGCTCTACATCGTGTTCAGTCAGACCTTCTCCGGGTCCGGCCCCGATGCCGGACTCGTCTCGGCCATGATCATGGTCTCGATGGCGGCGTACGGTGCGCTCGGTGCGGCGATGAGCGGGGGAGCGCAGCTGGCCACCGAACGCCGATCGGGGTGGTTCCGCCAGCTCAGCGTCACCACCCTCGCGCCCCGGGAGTTCCTGCTCGCGAAGGCGGGCGTGATCATGGTCCTGGTGCTGCCGTCGCTGCTGCTGGTGTTCGGTGCCGGTTTCCTGATCGGCGGCGTACGGCTGCCCGCGGGTGTCTGGCTGGCGTCGCTGGCGCTGATGTGGCTGGCTCTGATCCCGCTGGCGATCCTGGGCATCGTGATCGGCCTGTGGGTGAAGGCCGAGGCGGTCGGCGGTGTCACCACGCTGGTCCTCCTGCTGCTGGCCATGCTCGGTGGCCTCTGGCTGCCCACCGAGATGATGCCGCCGGTCGCGCAGGGACTGGCGCAGGCGCTGCCGTCGTACTGGCTGGCCGAGCTCGGTCGCTGGCCGATGCTGCCGGACACCGCGTTCCCCTGGACCGGGGTGCTGGTGTTGCTGGCCTGGGCGGTTGGACTTACGGTGCTCGGAGCCCTGGGATTCCGACGCGCCACGGCCAGCAGCAAGCGGTGAGCTCGCACCACCGACGAGGAGGGAGCAGTCCGATGTCGGCTGACGCCGCGCGTGGCGCGGAGCGGAAGACGATCTGGTCGATCTTCCGTCCCGAGTACGAGGGTGCCTGCGACGACCCCACCACCGCTCCGGCGCGCCACTACGGCCCGGATGCGGCGGCGCCGTTCACCCTGCGGCGGGCGGCGCAGAACAAGGTCTGGATCTACGCCTTCGGCCTGGTCTTCCTGCTCTTCGCCATCGCCGCCGTCACCGAGGGCGTCCGTCACCGGCCGACCTGGCCCTGCGGATCGGGTGGTGCTGCTGATCGCGATCGCTCGGCTACCTGGCCACGGCGTGGGTGGCCGACTGCTCGCTGCGGACCCGCTGGCTCTACATCGGCGCCTACGCCGGGGTGCTGATCGCCAGCTACCCGACCTGGGGGTGGTCGCTGGTCGGGTACGGGGCGTACGTGGCGATCATGATGGCCACCCTGCTGCCGTGGCGGCAGTCCCGGATCGCCGTGGTGGTGCTGGGGCTGCTGATCGCGGCGACGATTCCCTTCGGTGGTGGCGACACCGCCGTCTACATCAGCGTGGTCGCGGCCGGGATGGGTCTGGCCACCGCCGCCGGGATGGAGGCGGGTGCCGCCCAGGGTCGGGCGCAGCGGGCCGAGCAGCGGGTCGCCACCCTGAGCGTCGCCGCGGAGCGCGAGCGGATCGGGCGGGACCTGCACGACATCCTCGGGCACTCGTTGACCGCCATCTCGATCAAGGCCGGCCTGGCGGCCCGGTTGGTCGACCTCGACCCGGCTGCGGCGAAGGCGCAGATCGCCGAGATCGAGCAGGTCTCGCGTCAGGCTCTGGCCGATGTCCGCACCACCGCGTCCGGGATGCGCGAGGTGCGGCTGGCGACCGAGATCGCCAGCGCCCGGTCCGTGCTGCTGGCGGCGGGGATCGAGTCGCGGATGCCCTCGGCCCTGCCGCCGCTGAGCGACCAGGCGAGCGAGCTGCTGGGCTACGTGGTCCGCGAGGCCGTGACCAACGTGGTCCGCCACAGCCGCGCCGGTGTCTGCACGGTCGTCGTCGAACCGGCCGCCGTCGAGATCCGCGACGACGGTCGTGGACTTCCCACCGGAGTGCGGTCGGGCTCCGGTCTGGATGGGCTGCGCAGCCGGGTGGAGACGGCCGGCGGGACCCTGCAGGTCGGTGCCGGCGAGAGCGGCGGAACGGTCGTGCGGGCCGAGCTCTGGTCGCCTGCCGCAGGCCGGGAGAGGGTCCGACCCGCCCCCGCGGTGACCGCGCCGTGATGACGTGTGGTGACCGCCCCGTGATCACCGTGCTGCTCGCCGACGACCAGGCGATGATCCGGCAGGCGTTCACGGCGCTGCTCCAGCTGGAAGCCGACATCGGGGTCGTCGGCCAGGCGGGCGATGTCGCCGAGACGGTTCGCAAGGTCGAGGAGACCTCACCGGAGGTGGTGCTGCTCGATGTGCAGATGCCCTCGCCGGGGGACGGTGGAGCAGACGGGATCGACGCCTGCGCCGTCATCATGGCGGCGCGCCCCGAGACCCGGGTGATCATCCTGACCACCTTCGGCCGGCCGGGTTACCTGCGCCGCGCGATGGAGGCCGGGGCGGTTGGGTACATGGTCAAGGACGCGCCGGCCGAGCAGCTGATCGAGGGGATCCGACGCGTCCACCAGGGACTGCGGGTGGTCGACCCCTCGCTGGCCGCGGCCAGTCTCTCCATCGGAGCGTCGCCCCTGACGGCCCGCGAGATGGAGGTCCTGGTCGCCGCGTCGTCGGGGGCGTCGACCAGCGCCATCGCCGGCAGCCTGTTCCTGTCCGAGGGAACGGTCCGCAACCACCTCTCGTCGGCCATGGGCAAGCTCGGCGCCGGCAGCCGGGCGGAGGCCGTACGGATCGCCACCGAGAACGGCTGGCTCGGCTAGGGCTCCTCCGACACCCCCCCTCACG
This sequence comes from uncultured Actinomycetota bacterium, assembly GCA_963696135.1. Classification (GTDB taxonomy): domain Bacteria; phylum Actinomycetota; class Actinomycetes; order Propionibacteriales; family Propionibacteriaceae; genus Microlunatus. The sequence continues at coordinate 39,204 of CAVOJH010000010.1, read as the reverse complement.
TTCACAGCGGCTGCCTAGGATCGGACCGTGAACCTCGGTGGGCCACGGCCGTGGCAGCCCCTGGCGACGGGAGCCGTCGTCGAGGGTGCCGGGCTCGCCGCGGCCGGCGGCGTCGGTCTGCTGCTGCCGCTGCCGGCGCTCGGCGCCTCCCTGGGCTATGTCGGCGGTGCGGCGGTCATCCTCGCCTACTGGCACCGTCGCCGGTTCGGCGCCGCCAACCTGGTCACCCTCGCCCGCGTGGTCGGGACCAGCTGGGTGATCGGCCTGACCCTGCAGGCGCTGCTGGGCCGACTCACCCCGGGTGGTCTGCTGGCGATGGTGGTGGTCGGCACCTGCTGCCTGGTGCTCGACGGGGTGGACGGGGCAGTGGCCCGCGCCCGCGGTGAGAGCTCGGCGTTCGGTGCCCGCTTCGACATGGAGACGGACGCGGCGCTGCTGATGGCCCTGAGTCTGGCCGTGCCGGCTCTGGGTATCGCCGGCTGGTGGGTGCTGGCGATCGGTGGCCTGCGGTACGGCTACGTCGCCGCCGGCTGGATCGCCCCGCGCCGGATCCGTACGGCCCTGCGGATGCCGCTGCCGTACCACTACTCCCGCAAGGTCGTCGCCGTGATCCAGGGCGTCACGCCTGCTGACCGCCCTCGCGCTGGAGCTGACGGGGGTCGCTGAAGCCGCACCGGCCTTGCCACCGACCCTGCTGGCCGCCTCCCTGGTGACGTTGGTCTGGTCCTTCGGTCGCGACATCGTCTGGCAGCTGCGCGCCGCGAGGGAGGGGAGCGGCTGAGGGTTGGTTCCTTGAGCGGACCGACTATGGTGGGCAGCCGGACAACAGCGCTCCGGGAGCCGATCGGCCTCGATTTGCCCTGGCGCGCGTCTGGTGAAAGAATCGTCAGGTTGCTCCGACGGAGGTCGCCGGGGTGTGCCCTGCGCAGGGCGTACGAGATCGCAAGAGATCGTGCGGCGCGTGCAGTGGTAGCCGAACCGCGAGACCTTCATCGTCTGGCCATCGACCACCCGGTCGAGGGCCTCCAGGCGACAGCCCCTAGCAAGCAGGACTCGGACCTGACTGCGTCCGGTCGGTGCGACACGCCCGACCTCGGGGGTCGGACATACCGGTAGTTACGAGAGAAGGACGAACTGTGGCGGGACAAAAGATCCGCATCAGGCTCAAAGCCTATGACCATGAGGTCATCGACTCGTCGGCGCGCAAGATCGTCGACACGGTGACCCGTACGGGTGCTCGCGTTGCCGGTCCTGTGCCGCTGCCGACGGAGAAGAACGTGTACTGCGTGATTCGTTCTCCGCACAAGTACAAGGACAGCCGGGAGCACTTCGAGATGCGGACGCACAAGCGTCTGATCGACATCATCGACCCCACCCCGAAGACCGTCGACTCGCTGATGCGGCTGGATCTGCCCGCCGGCGTCGACATCGAGATCAAGCTCTGAGGTTTGAAGAGACAATGAGCGAGAACAAGAAGGTGAAAGGTCTGCTGGGCACCAAGCTCGGCATGACCCAGCTCTGGGACGAGAACAACCGCGTGATCCCGGTGACGGTGATCCAGGCCGGTCCGTGCGTCGTCACCCAGGTCCGCACCCCCGACGCGAACGGCTACTCCGCCGTGCAGCTCGGCTTCGGTGCGATCAAGGCCAAGCAGGTGACCAAGCCGGACGCCGGGCACTTCGCCAAGGCCGACGTCACCCCGCGCAAGCACCTGGTCGAGCTGCGGACCAACGACGCCAGTGAGTACACCCTGGGCCAGGAGCTCACCGCCGAGGTGTTCGAGGCGGCCGAGGTCGTCGACGTCACCGGTGTGAGCAAGGGCAAGGGCACCGCAGGTGTCATGAAGCGACACGGCTTCCACGGTCTGCGGGCCAGCCACGGTGTGCACCGCAAGCACCGCTCGCCGGGTTCCATCGGTGGCTGCGCGACCCCCGGTCGTGTGTTCAAGGGCCTGAAGATGGCCGGCCGGATGGGCCACGACCGAGTGACCGTACAGAACCTGACCGTGCACAGCATCGACGCCGAGCGCGGCCTGATCCTGGTCAAGGGGGCCATCCCCGGTAACAAGGGTGGCCTGGTCGTGCTGCGCAGCGCGGCCAAGAAGGGAGAGGTGGCATGAGCGAGACTCAGACCATCGACGGCGGCGCCTCGCGCCAGTCCGATGAGAGCGGCGCTTCGCGCCAGTCCGATGAGAGCGGCGCTTCGCGCCAGGTAGACGTCATCGACGCCGACGGCGGCACCAGCGGCTCGGTCGAGCTGCCGGGCCACCTGTTCGACGTCACCGCGAACATCCCGCTGATCCACCAGGTCGTGGTGGCGCAGCTGGCCGCGGCCCGGCAGGGCACGCACTCGGTGAAGACCCGTTCCGAGGTCTCCGGCGGCGGCGCCAAGCCGTACCGTCAGAAGGGCACCGGTCGCGCCCGGCAGGGCTCGATCCGCGCGCCGCAGTACGCCGGTGGCGGCATCGTGCACGGCCCGACGCCGCGTGGTTACGCCCAGCGGACCCCGAAGAAGATGATCGCCGCCGCCCTCCGCGGTGCGCTCTCGGACCGGGCTCGTGACGGTCGCGTGCACGTGGTCGCCGACCTGACGATCGGTGACGTGCCGTCCACCAAGACCGCGCTGTCGCTGGTCGCCAAGGCTCTGGGTGGGGACAAGATCACCACCAAGACCCTGGTCGTCCTGCACCGGGACGAGGACCTCGCCTGGGTCAGCCTGCGCAACGCCGCGGCGCTGCACGTGATCACGGTCGACCAGCTGAACGCCTACGACGTGCTGGTCAACGACGACGTGGTGTTCACCGCTTCGGCGCTGAGCACCTACGTGGCCGGGCCGACCAAGGGCAAGGCCGCGAAATCCATTGCTCGCGAGAGCGAGACGCACGTCGCCCCCGAGTCCGAGGCGACCGAGTCCGAGGCGACCGAGGCTGCTGCCTCGTCCGAGAACGATGGGGAGGAGCTGCGATGAGCAACGCGTTGAAGATCCGGGACCACCGCGACATCCTGCTCGCCCCGGTGGTGAGCGAGAAGAGCTACTCGCTCCTGGACGAGAACAAGTACACGTTCCTGGTGGCCACCGACGCCAACAAGACCGAGATCAAGATCGCCGTCGAGTCGATCTTCAAGGTCAAGGTGACCGGGGTGAACACCATCAACCGTCAGGGCAAGAAGCGGCGGACCCGGGCGGGCTGGGGCAAGCGTCCCGACACCAAGCGGGCCATCGTCAGCGTCGCCGACGGTGAGCGCATCGACATCTTCTCCGGACCGGTCGGCTGACCGGGATCCGAACGCAGTAAAGGAATCTGACCTCATGGGTATCCGTAAGTACAAGCCGACAACGCCGGGCCGTCGCGGCAGCAGCGTTGCCGACTTCGTCGAGCTGACCCGGTCCACTCCGGAGAAGTCGCTGCTCGTCCCGAGTCCGAAGACCGGTGGCCGGAACAACTCCGGCAAGATCACCACCCGGCACATCGGCGGCGGTCACAAGCAGGCGTACCGGCTGGTGGACTTCAAGCGCTATGACAAGGACGGTGTGCCGGCCAAGGTCGCGCACATCGAGTACGACCCGAACCGCACGGCTCGGATCGCACTGCTGCACTACGCCGACGGCGAGAAGCGCTACATCATCGCGCCGCAGGGCCTGCGCCAGGGCTCAGCCGTGGAGGCCGGTGAGGGTGCCGACATCAAGGCGGGCAACAACCTGCCGCTGCGCAACATCCCGGTCGGCACCACGGTGCACGCGGTGGAGCTGCGACCCGGCGGTGGCGCGAAGCTCGCCCGTTCGGCCGGCGCCTCCATCCAGCTGGTGGCCCGCGAGGGCACGCACGCCACGCTGCGGATGCCGTCCGGTGAGATGCGGTTGGTCGACGTCCGCTGTCGCGCGACCGTCGGTGAGGTCGGCAACGCCGAGCAGTCCAACATCAACTGGGGCAAGGCCGGCCGCAACCGCTGGAAGGGCAAGCGCCCGACCGTCCGCGGTGTGGCCATGAACCCGATCGACCACCCGCACGGTGGTGGTGAGGGCAAGACCTCCGGTGGTCGCCACCCGGTGTCGCCGTGGGGCCAGCCCGAGGGCCGGACCCGTGACAAGAACAAGGCGAGCAGTCGCCTGATCGTCCGTCGCCGCAAGTCCGGCAAGAAGCGCTGAGCAGGAGCACAGAAGAGATGCCACGGAGCCTGAAGAAGGGGCCCTTCGTCGACGACCACCTCGCCAAGAAGGTGGACGTGCAGAACGCCAAGGGCACCAAGAACGTGATCAAGACCTGGTCGCGCCGTTCGATGATCGTGCCCGACATGATCGGTCACACCATTGCGGTGCACGACGGTCGCAAGCATGTCCCGGTGTTCGTGACCGACTCGATGGTCGGTCACAAGCTCGGCGAGTTCGCCCCGACTCGGACCTTCCGGGGCCACGAGAAGGACGACCGGAAGTCCCGCCGCCGCTGACGCGGGGGCACCGCAGAGAAGGAATCAGAGAACACATGAGCAAGGACACACGTCCCAGCCGCCGCCAGGCGTTGCTCGGCGACCGTCCCGGTTCGTACGCGATCGCGCGCCAGGTCCGGGTCTCCCCGACCAAGGCCCGCCGCGTCGTCGACCTGGTCCGCGGGATGGGAGTGGACGATGCGCTGTCCACGTTGCAGTTCGCCCCGCAGGCCGCGAGCGAGCCGGTGTACAAGGTGCTGGCCAGTGCCATCGCCAACGCCGAGCACACCGACAACCTGAAGCGGAACGACCTGTACGTGTCGCAGGCGTACGTCGATGAGGGGATGACCATGCGCCGGATCCGTCCGCGGGCCAAGGGCTCTGCCAGCCGGATCCTGAAGCGGTCCAGCCACATCACCGTCGTCGTCGAGCCGACCAGCAACAAGGAGGCCTGAGCCATGGGCCAGAAGATCAACCCGAACGGCTTCCGGCTCGGTATCACCACCGACCACCGCAGCCGTTGGTACGCCGACAAGCTGTACAGCGCCTACGTGGGCGAGGACGTCAAGATCCGACGGATGCTGACGAAGAACCTCGAGCGCGCCGGCATCTCCAGCGTCGAGATCGAGCGAACCCGGGACCGGGTGCGCGTGGACATCTACACCGCCCGTCCGGGCATCGTCATCGGTCGCAACGGCGCCGAGGCCGAGCGCGTGCGCGGCGAGCTGGAGAAGCTCACCGGCAAGCAGGTGCAGCTGAACATCCTCGAGGTCAAGAACCCCGAGATCGACGCTCAGCTGGTGGCGCAGGGTGTGGCCGAGCAGCTCGCTTCCCGCGTGCAGTTCCGTCGGGCCATGCGCAAGGCGCAGCAGAGTGCGATGCGAGCCGGTGCCCAGGGCATCCGGATCCAGTGCTCCGGTCGTCTGGGCGGCGCCGAGATGAGCCGGTCGGAGTTCTACCGCGAGGGCCGGGTGCCGCTGCACACGCTGCGCGCGGACATCGACTACGGCTTCTTCGAGGCTCGCACCACCTTCGGCCGGATCGGTGTGAAGGTGTGGATCTACAAGGGTGATGTCGCCGGCACCCGTGCGGAGCGGGCGGCCCAGAAGGCCGCGCGCAGCGCCGCCGGTGGCCGCAACCGTCCGGGTCGTCCCGGCCGGGGCGATCGCCCGACCCGTGGTGACCGGCCCGAGCGCGGCGGTCGTCGTCGCGCCGAGGGTGCGGCCGAGACCGCGGCTCCCGCTGCGGAGCCGACGGCCGCCGCCACGACCGAGACCGCAGGACAGGAGGCCTGAGTCATGTTGGTTCCCCGCAGGGTGAAGTTCCGCAAGCAGCACCACCCGAAGCGGACCGGTGCGGCGAAGGGTGGCACCAAGCTCGCCTTCGGTGAGTTCGGGATCCAGGCCGTCGAGGCCTCCTACCTGACCAACCGGCAGATCGAGTCCGCTCGTATCGCGATGACCCGGCACATGAAGCGTGGCGGCAAGGTGTGGATCAACGTCTACCCCGACCGCCCGCTGACCAAGAAGCCGGCCGAGACCCGGATGGGTTCCGGCAAGGGTTCCCCGGAGTGGTGGATCGCGAACATCAAGCCGGGACGGGTGCTCTTCGAGCTGTCCGGCGTGACCGAGGACGTCGCCCGTGAGGCGATGCGCCTCGCGATCCACAAGCTGCCGATGAAGGCACGGTTCATCAAGCGTGAAGCAGGAGACTACTGATGGCTAAGAGCGCCACCGCAGCTGAGCTGCGCGGCCTCAACCGGGCCGAGCTGAACACCAAGGTGACCGAGCTGAAGGAGGAGCTGTTCTCGCTCCGCTTCCAGTCCGCCACCGGGCAGCTGGAGTCGCACGGTCGGCTCCGCGAAGTACGCAAGGACATCGCCCGGATCTACACGGTCATCCAGGAACGCACCCTGGGCATCGTGGACGACCCGGACGCCGCCGAGGGCACCGAGGCGGAGAAGGTAGAGGCCTGAGATGAGTGAGAACGTGAACGAGACCGTCGAGGTCGAGACCCCCTCACGGGGTGCTGCTGATGCGGCCGCCGCAGTGCGGGGCCGACGCAAGGTCCGCGAGGGCTACGTGGTGAGCGACAAGATGGACAAGACCATCGTGGTCGCCGTGGAGGACCGGGTGAAGCACCGCCTGTACGGCAAGGTGCTGCGCCAGACCAGCCGGATGAAGGCGCACGACGAGGCCAACACCGCCGGCGTCGGTGATCGGGTCCGCATCATGGAGACCCGGCCGCTGTCCGCCACCAAGCGCTGGCGCCTCATCGAGATCCTCGAGAAGGCCAAGTAATCACACGCTCGGGGGCCCAGCCCCCGAGTTCCCCCGCTGGGGCTCCGCCCCAGATTCCGAGGGAGTACAACGCAGTTCCGCAAGGCCCGGGAGACCGGGAACCGGTGAGACAACCAGGAGATAACAGATGATCCAGCAGGAGTCGCGGCTCAAAGTCGCCGACAACACCGGGGCGAAGGAGATCCTTTGCATCCGGGTGCTCGGCGGCTCTGGGCGCCGCTACGCCGGCATCGGCGACGTCATCGTCGCCACCGTGAAGGATGCGATCCCCGGCGGGAACGTGAAGAAGGGTGAGGTCGTCAAGGCCGTCATCGTCCGCACGGTCAAGGAGCGTCGGCGTGCCGATGGCTCGTACATCAAGTTCGACGAGAACGCTGCGGTGATCTTGAAGACCGACGGCGAGCCCCGCGGGACCCGCATCTTCGGTCCGGTCGGCCGTGAGCTGCGCGAGAAGCGCTTCATGCGCATCATCTCGCTCGCCCCGGAGGTGATCTGAATGACGAAGAACAAGCTGCACGTGATCAAGGGTGACCGGGTGAAGGTCATCGCCGGCAAGGACAAGGGTCTGGTCGGCGAGATCATCGCGGTGCACCCCGAGGCCCAGCGGGTCACCGTTTCCGGTGTGAACATCGTGAAGCGGCACCTGAAGGACACCTCGGCTCAGCCGCAGGGACGTCAGACCAAGGGCGGGATCGTCTCCTCGGAGGCCCCCATCCACGTGTCCAACGTCCAGCTGCTCGTGAAGAACAGCGACGGCGAGGACGTGGTGACCCGGGTCGGCTACAACCGTGTCGAGGCGACGAAGCGTCGTCCCGACGGCTCCGAGTACAAGGGCCACCGCAGCATCCGGATCGCTCGTGCGACCGGAGAGGAGATCTGATGACCGCCACGACCACCGAGACCCGTGCGGTGCCGCGGCTCAAGCAGCGCTACCGCAGCGAGATCGCCCCGGCGCTCAACACCGAGTTCGGCTTCGACAACGTCATGCAGATCCCCGGTCTGACCAAGATCGTGGTGAACATGGGCGTCGGCGAGGCGGCCCGCGACTCCAAGCTGATCGACGGTGCCGTCAAGGACCTGACCATCATCACCGGTCAGAAGCCCCAGGTGACCCGGTCCCGCAAGTCCATCGCGCAGTTCAAGCTGCGGGAGGGGATGCCGATCGGTTGCCACGTCACGCTGCGTGGCGACCGGATGTGGGAGTTCCTGGACCGGCTGCTGGCGCTGGCGCTGCCTCGTATCCGCGACTTCCGCGGGTTGAACAGCCACCAGTTCGACGGCCAGGGCAACTACACGTTCGGGCTGAGCGAGCAGGTCATGTTCCACGAGATCGATCAGGACAAGATCGATCGCAGCCGGGGCATGGACATCACCGTGGTCACCACGGCGAGCAATGACGATGAGGGTCGGGCGCTGCTGAAGCACCTGGGCTTCCCGTTCAACGACAACCCGAAGCCGGCCAAGGCGAAGGCCAAGGGCCCCGCCTGGGCCGCGCGCAAGAACTGACTCGGGAGAAGTGAGATAGATGGCGAAGACAGCCCTCAAGGTCAAGCAGGCCCGCAAGCCGAAGTTCGGTGTGCGTGCTTACACCCGTTGCCAGAAGTGCGGCCGGCCCAAGGCGGTGTACCGCAAGTTCGGTCTCTGCCGGATCTGCCTCCGCGACATGGCGCACAAGGGCGAGCTCCCCGGCATCACCAAGTCGTCCTGGTGACCTGCGGTGGGTCGTCTGGTCCTCTCCTGGATCGCGCTTGGACAACCGGTCGGCCTCCGCAAGCTCCGGCCGACGGCCAGTCCCATCCACGTCCCTGCGCAGCGGCCGGGAGGACCGACGCCGCTGGCCTGGTGGTCACCAGAACGTGGTGCAGTCCTCGAGCTCGAGGCCCCAACAGACTCAATAACGGTGCAGGTCCGTACGACGCAGTCGGCGGATACCACTCCGAGAAAGAAGTAATCAAGCAATGACGATGACCGATCCGATTGCGGACATGTTGACGCGGGTGCGGAACGCCTCTCAGGCGTACCACGACACCGCGGTGATGCCGCACAGCAAGATCAAGGTGGGGATCGCGGAGATCCTGGCTTCCGAGGGCTACATCGCCGGCTGGGACGTCAAGGACCCGGCCGAGGGTGAGGTCGGCAAGACGCTGTCCATCACGCTCAAGTACGGGCAGAACCGGGAGCGCTCGCTCGCGGGGATCCGGCGGATCTCCAAGCCGGGCCTGCGGGTGTACGCGAAGTCGACCAACCTGCCCAAGGTGCTCGGCGGTCTGGGCATCGCGATCATCTCCACGTCGACCGGTCTGATGACCGACAAGCAGGCCCACGGCCAGAAGGTGGGCGGGGAAGTCCTCGCCTACGTCTGGTGAGGCACTAGACACCAGAGAGGAAAGAACATGTCACGCATTGGCAAGATGCCGATCGCCGTTCCGTCCGGTGTCGAGGTGAGCCTCGAGGGCCAGCAGGTTTCGGTGAAGGGTCCCAAGGGCACCCTGTCGCACCGCGTCGCCGAGCCGATCACCGTCGAGCGCGCCGAGAGCGGCGAGCTGTCGGTGAACCGACCGGACGACGAGCGGGAGAGCAAGTCGCTGCACGGCCTGACCCGGACGCTCGTGTCCAACATGGTCACCGGGGTCACCGCCGGCTACGAGAAGAAGCTGGAGATCGTCGGCGTCGGTTACCGGGTCATCTCCAAGGGCCCGACCGAGCTCGAGTTCGCGCTGGGCTTCTCGCACCCGGTCAAGGTGAACGCGCCCGAGGGCATCACCTTCACCGTCGAGGCACCCACCCGGTTCACGGTCCTGGGGATCGACAAGCAGCAGGTCGGTGAGGTCGCGGCCAACATCCGCAAGCTGCGCAAGCCGGAGCCCTACAAGGGCAAGGGCGTGAGGTACGCGGGCGAGCACGTCCGCCGCAAGGTCGGAAAGGCTGGTAAGTGACGATGGGCGTTTCACTGTCCAAGTCGAAGCACACGGCAACCAAGACGGCCTCACGGCTGCGTCGGCAGGTCCGGGTTCGCAAGAAGGTCTCCGGTTCCCCGGAGCGGCCGCGGCTGGTGGTCTCCAAGTCGGCGAAGCACATCTTCGCCCAGGTGATCGACGATGTGGCGGGCCGTACGCTCGCCTCGGCGTCGACCATGGAGGCCGACGTCCGCTCCGCCGAGGGCGACAAGAGCGCCAAGGCCAAGCAGGTCGGTGTCGAGCTGGCGAACCGGGCGAAAGCTGCCGGGGTCGAGCAGGTCGTCTTCGACCGAGCAGGTCACAAGTACCACGGTCGGATCGCGGCGCTGGCAGACGGCGCTCGCGAAGGCGGCCTCGGATTCTGACGAGAGATAGGTAGAGCGATATGAGTGGAAGCCAGCGCCGCGGTGGCGGTGCAGGTGGCGACCGTCGCGGCCAGGGCGATCGTCGTGGCCAAGGTGGCGCCGACAAGAGCCAGTACATCGAGCGGGTGGTCGCCATCAACCGGGTGGCCAAGGTCGTGAAGGGTGGTCGTCGGTTCAGCTTCACCGCGTTGGTCGTGGTGGGCGATGGCGACGGCACCGTGGGTGTCGGCTACGGCAAGGCCAAGGAGGTGCCCGCGGCGATCGCCAAGGGTGTCGAGGAAGCCAAGAAGCAGTTCTTCACCGTGCCCCGGATCCAGGGAACCATCCCGCACCCGGTGCAGGGCGAGAAGGCGGCCGGCGTGGTCATGCTGCGTCCGGCGTCGCCGGGTACCGGTGTCATCGCCGGTGGCTCGGCTCGCGCGGTGCTCGAGTGCGCCGGTGTGCACGACGTGCTCGCGAAGTCCTTGGGCTCGGCCAACGCCATCAACGTGGTGCACGCCACGGTGGTCGCGTTGCAGTCCCTCGAGACGCCGGAGCAGGTGGCCGGACGCCGCGGCAAGTCCGTCGAGGACGTCACCCCGGCCGCCCTGCTGCGGGCCCGCAAGGAGGCGGTGCACTGATGACGCGCTTGAAGGTCAGCCAGGTCAAGTCCGGCATCGGCAGCAAGCAGAACCAGCGCGACACGCTGCGTACCCTCGGTCTGAAGAGGATCGGGGACGTGGCGGCGCACGAAGACCGTCCCGAGATCCGGGGCATGATTTCCACGGTGTCCCATCTGGTCGCCGTCGAGGAGGTGGAGTGACATGGCGCTGAAGGTTCATCACCTCCGTCCCGCTCCGGGCGCCAAGACCGCCAAGACCCGCGTGGGTCGTGGCGAGGGCTCCAAGGGCAAGACCGCCGGTCGTGGCACCAAGGGCTCCAAGGCTCGCAACAACATCCCCGAGAACTTCGAGGGTGGGCAGATGCCCCTGCACATGCGGGTGCCGAAGCTGCGCGGCTTCAAGAACCCGTTCCGGGTCGAGTTCCAGATCGTGAATCTGGACAAGCTCTCGGCGCTGTTCCCCGAGGGGGGCACCGTCGGTGTCGCCGACCTGGTCGAGAAGGGTGCGGTCCGCAGCGGCCAGCCCGTGAAGGTGCTGGGCAACGGTGACATCACCGTGGCCGTGCAGGTGAGCGCGAACGCGTTCTCCGCCAGCGCCAAAGAGAAGATCGCCGCGGCGGGTGGGTCCACCACCGAGCTGTGATCCGCTGAGACATCAGCAGGTACGCCTGAGGGCCGTCCGGGAGACCGGGCGGCCCTTGTGGTCTCTGCTGCTGGTGATGCCGGATTCCGCGCCATCACTTGATAGAGTCGGGCGGTCCTGCGCGTGAGCCGCACGGGGCGCGCCGTCGCAACCGAGCGGCTCAGGTCAGGCCACGTAGAAGGAAAGGGAGGGCAGGAGTGCTCGCCGCGTTCGCTAACGCATTCCGGACTCCGGACCTACGCAAGAAGATCTTCTTCACCTTGGCCATCTTGGCCATCTTCCGGCTGGGTTCCATCATGCCGACCCCCAACGTCAACGTCGCCCAGGTCGACTTCTGCCTGAACCAGGCCGCGTCGGGTGACCAGCAGGGTCTCTACTCGCTGATCAACCTGTTCTCCGGTGGCGCGCTGCTCCAGCTCGCGATCTTCGCGCTGGGGATCATGCCGTACATCACGGCGAGCATCATCCTGCAGCTGTTGACCGTGGTGATCCCGCGGCTGGAGGCCCTCAAGAAGGAGGGTCAGTCCGGTCAGACGAAGATCACCCAGTACACCCGCTACCTCACCCTGGTGCTGGCCCTGCTCAACTCGACGGCCTTCGTCACCCTGGCCGTCAACGACCAGCTGTTCGTCGGCTGCCCCGGTCTGGTGCACGACACCAGCATCTTCCCGATCATCGTGATGATCCTGACCATGACGGCCGGCACCAGCGTCATCATGTGGCTCGGTGAGCTGATCACCGAGCGCGGCGTCGGCAACGGCATGTCGGTGCTCATCTTCACCCAGATCGCCGCCACCTTCCCCAGTGCTCTCTGGGCGCTGCGGGTCGCGCGTCCCGGTGCCAACGGCTGGATCGTCTTCCTGCTGGTGATCGCCCTCGGACTGGTCGTGATGGCCGGCGTGATCTTCGTCGAGCAGTCCCAGCGCCGGATCCCGGTGCAGTACGCCAAGCGGATGGTGGGTCAGCGGGTGTTCGGTGGCACCACCACCTACATCCCGATCAAGGTGAACCAGGCGGGCGTCATCCCGGTCATCTTCGCCAGCTCGTTGCTCTACATCCCCGCCCTGTACGCCCAGTTCCGTCCCGACTCCCAGATCGCCACCTGGATCCAGACCTACTTCGTCCGCGGTGACCACCCGCTCTACATGATCACGTTCTTCCTGCTGATCGTGTTCTTCTGCTACTTCTACGTGGCGATCACGTTCAACCCGCAGGAAGTCGCGGACAACATGAAGAAGTACGGCGGCTTCATCCCCGGCATCCGGGCGGGCAAGCCGACCGAGGACTACCTCGGCTACGTGCTGTCCCGGCTGACCTTCCCTGGGTCGCTCTACCTGGGGCTGATCGCGTTGCTGCCGTCGGTGGCGTTCATCTTCCTCAACGCCAACCAGAACTTCCCGTTCGGCGGGACCTCTCTCCTCATCATCGTCGGTGTGGGTCTGGACACGGTCAAGCAGATCGAGAGCCAGCTGCAGCAACGCAACTACGAAGGGTTTCTCCGCTGATGCGTCTCCTCATCATGGGCCCGCCCGGTGCCGGCAAGGGCACCCAGGCCAAGCTGATCGCCGAGCACTACGGGATCCCCGCCATCTCCACCGGCGACATCTTCCGCGCGATGAAGACCGCAGACACCCCGCTCGCGCAGCAGGTGCGCGACATCATGAACTCCGGCGGGTACGTCAGCGACGAGATCACCAACCAGATCGTGGCCGAGCGGTTGGCCGAGGCCGACTGCGAGGACGGCTTCCTGCTGGACGGCTACCCGCGGACGCCCTCCCAGGTCGACACCTTGGACGCGGCGCTGGCCGAGCGCGGTACGCCGCTCGACGTGGTGCTGTCGCTGCTCGCCGACGAGGACGCGGTGGTGGCCCGACTGCTCAAGCGGGCCGAGATCGAGGGTCGTGCCGACGACAACGAGGAGACCATCCGGGTCCGGCAGCACGTGTACGCCGACCAGACCGCCCCGTTGCTCGAGGTGTACTCCTCGCGGGGTCTGCTGGTCGAGGTCGACGGTCTCGGTGAGATCGACGAGGTCTCCGCCCGGGTGTTCGCCGCTCTGGACGAGACCTTCCAGGGTGGGGCCGGGAGCGCGGAGCTGATCGGGGATCCCTCCTGAGCCTCCTGCGGCGTCGCAGTGGGATCGAGCTCAAGTCACCCGACGACCTGATCGGCATGCGCAGGGCCGGCCTGGTGGTGGCCGCTGCTCTGCAGGCGACAGCGGGTGCGGTCCGGGCCGGCATCACGACCGCGGAGCTCGATGCCGTCGCCGCCGAGGTGATCCGAACCTCCGGAGCCACACCCTCCTTCCTCGACTACCACGGCTACCCGGCCGTCACCTGCATCTCGGTGAACGCCGAGGTCGTGCACGGCATCCCGGGTCCTCGGGTGCTGGCCGACGGTGACAGCGTGTCGATCGACTGCGGGGCGATCGTGGCCGGCTGGCACGGCGACTCGGCGGTCACCGTCCTGGTGGGCACCGGCAACGCGGCGGCGCGCGAGCTGAGCGAGGCCACCCGCCTCGCCATGTGGCACGGCATCGCTGCCGCCCGGATCGGCGGCACGGTGGGCGACATCTCGGCTGCCGTCCAGGGCTACGTCGGCTCTCTGCCGACCGCGTACGGGATCGTCGAGGAGTACACCGGCCACGGGATCGGTTCGGCCATGCACCAGCCACCGGACGTGCCGAACCTCGGTCGGGCCGGCAAGGGTCCCAAGATCGTGCCGGGCCTGGCCCTGGCCATCGAGCCGATGCTGACCGCCGGTGACCCGGCCAACTCCGTGCTCGACGACGACTGGACAGTGGTGACCGACGACGGGTCGCTGGCCTGCCACTGGGAGCACTCGATGACGGTCACCGAGCGCGGCATCTGGGTGCTCACCTCACCCGACGGGGGAGAGGCGATGCTGGCCGAGATCGGCGCCCCCTTCGGCCCGCTGGCCGAGTAGCCCTCGGTCCATCAGCTGAGCGCGACCCTACGGACCGGTGCCGAGACGCGGATGGCGTGGCCGGCCAGGAAGACGTCCCGTTGGTTCTCGTCGATCCGGCCCACCTCGCGCAGGGCCACGGCGACCGAGTTGCGTACCAGGGCCTCGGGGTCGTCGACGAGTCGGTCGGCAAGGGCCAGAGCGTCAGCGGTCTCGCCGTGTCTCACCAGCCAGAAGGTTGCGGTGATCGCCGTCCGACGACGGTTCGGGTCTGAGGAGGCGGCCAGCGCGGTGAGGACCTGGCGTTCGGCCGGATCGGCCACCAGCAGCCAGCCCCCGATCACCCGAGGTGCGGCACGGTCGACCAGGTCCCACTGGTCCAACCGGTCGTGCCGGTCCAGATAGAGCGCGGCCCAGGCACGGCGGTCCTCGGTCGACGCGTGAGGTGTCCGGGCCAGGAGGTCGAGGATGCTGACGGCGACCATGCGCGCCTCGTACGAGGGCTCGTCGAGCAGGGCGTCGATCTGCTCGAGCTCGAGAGTCGGGTGACGCTTGGCCAGGTCGAACACGTCGCGCATCCGTACCCCGATGACGGCCGCCGGATCGCCGACCCGGGCCAGCACCTTCGCGTACTGTCCCGGGTCGGCCAACAGGTGGAGCTCGCGAACGATCGCGGCAGCTGTCGTCACGGCCGCCAGGCCGGGTCGCGACCGATGAAGCCCATCAGTCGGTCCTGCACCGGGGCGTCCTCGGCCACCGGCACCTGCGGACCGTACTGACCGGACTCCCGCAGCATCGCGTCGATCGGCTGCATCCCGGCCAGCAGCTCGCCGGCCAGCGTCGGATCGAGAGTGTCGTCCTGACCGGTGGCCCGGGCCAGATCCCACGTGTGCATGAACACGTCATTCGTGTAGAACTGGTCGATCGCGGCGTTCAGGGGATGGGTGCCGGCCATCGGGTGGCTGAACTCCCGGTCGGGATCGGGTCCGTCCAGCAGGGCCTGCATGGCCGCGGTATGACTGTGCCAGGCTCCGACAGGGTCCTCCGTCACGGCAGGTCCGTCGACGACCAGGGTGACACCGCCGCCGGCGAGGAATCCCGGCATCCAGTCGACGAGGTGCGCGACCACGTCTCGAGCCACCCAGCCGGGCACCGGGGCGGGCGCCTCCCAGTCGCGGACGCCGTCGACACGATCCGAGAAGGTCCCGGCCACCCAGGCGTGGCGCTCGGACGGTGTCACGCGTCGGTCCCGGCGGCCAGCACCCGATCGAGCTTCGCGTACCCCTGCTCGACGCCGACCTCCATGCCGCTGCGCAGCCAGGCGTCCCGGCCCTCGAAGGAGTCACACAGGGACTGGGCGTGCAGTCGCGTCCGGCCGTCGCCCAGGTCCTCGAACCGCAGGGTCTCCAGCGCAACGTCCTCCGGCATGCCCTCCCAGGTGAAGGTCTGCACGATGGTGTCCTCGCCGATCCGGTGGAAGCAACCGCGGAATCCGAAGTCCTGACCGTCGCGGCGGGCGACGTAGCGCCAGCTGCCGCCGTCGCGCACGTCCCAGACGTCGATCGTGGTGTCCATCCCGTCCGGCCCGACCCAACGCGCGAACAGGTCGGGTTCCAGGTGGGCCCGCATCAGCTGGGCCGGGGAGGCGTCGAAGTCGCGGGTGATCCGGATGATGGGCAGCCGCTCGTCCGCGCTGATGGTGGCCTCCGGGGAGTGGGTCGTGGTCGTCATGACGCTGGTCCTTTCGTGGGTGGGGTGGTGGTGATCGCGGGGCGTCGGGGGGCCGTGTCCTCGAGCTCGGCCAGCACCGCGTCGAGGCGCTGGTAGCGCTGTTCTGCGCGTCGGCGATAGCGCTCGATCCAGGCGGTCATCAGGTCGAACACCTCCGCTTCCAGGTGGACGGGTCGGGTCTGCGCCTTGCGGCCCTTGGTCACCAGGCCGGCGTCTTCGAGCACCTTCAGGTGCTTGGAGATCGCCTGCACGCTGACCTCGTACGGTTCGGCCAGCTCGTTGACCGTGGCGTCGGCGACCGTCAGCCGCGCCACCAGGTCACGCCGGGTCGGATCCGCCAGGGCGGCGAAGACCCGGGAGAGCTGATCGGCCATGAGACCCTTCCTCAACTGTTTGGTTGATTACAACCGTAGGTCGGGGGCAGGGGTGTTGTCAACTGACTGGTTGAATAAAGTCGAACCCGGCAGATCAACCGCGCGAGCTGCGCGGCGTCCGACCTCGGACGACCCCGACGAAGGCCTGGGTGTGCTCGTCGTCCCGCTCCACCAGCCAGACCAGGGCGATCGTGGTGGGGGGCAGACCTCGGACGGGTCGGTGCACCACGTCGCGCCGGTGATGCAGCCTCGCCACCGACATCGGCAGGATGGCGACTCCCGAACCGGCGGCGACCGCCTCGACAGCCTCCTGGGCGGACATGGGCGGGAAGTCGAGCTGCTCGACGGTGGTCGCGAGATCGTCCGGCGGGCCGCCGATGAACTGCTCGTCGGCGAGGTCGGCGAGGTCGATCTCGTCGAAGGCGGCGACCGGGTGATCACGCGCCACGACGACGACCGCGACCTCGTCGTAGAGCCGGACCAGGTGCAGACCCTCGCGCTCGACCGGTAGCCGGACCAGGGCCATGTCCAGGTCACCCGACCGGACGCCCGCCTCGGCCTCGGGCTCCTCCTGGGGCAGCAGGCGGAGCCGGGTCCGGCCGGGGCGCTCGCGCCACGAACGGGCCCACTTGTCGGGGGTGACTCCGGGCACGAAGCCGACTCGCAGCCCATCCCCGCCAGGCCCGGTTGTGGCCCTGGGGGTGGCGCTCATGCCGAGGCCCGGAGGTGATGGCGGGGGCTCGCGCCGAAGTGGCGCTTGTAGGCCGCGCTGAAGGTGAAGGGGCTCGGATAACCGACCCGCGTCGCCACGGTGGAGACGGTGGCCCCGGGCTCGTGCAGCAGGTCGGCCGCGACCGTCATCCGCCAGTCGGTGAGGTAGGCGATCGGGGCGCGGCCCACCGCCTCGGTGAAGCGGCGGGCGAAGGCGGCCCGCGACAGCCCGACCGCGCGCGCGAGAGACGCGACCGTCCACGGCTCGGCGCAGCTGTCCTGGATCAGCTGGAGTGCCGCACCGACGCAGGGATCGGCGCCCCCGGTGAGCCAGCTGGGGGAGGTCTCGTCGTCCTGGGCCCAAGCCCGGACCACCTCGATCACCAGCAGATCCACCAGCCGGTCCAGGGCGGCCCGGCGCCCGACGCGCGCCGTGCTGAGCTCGGCGGCCAGCAGGCCGGTCAGCGGGCTGCCCAGGTCGCCGGCCGGAAGCACCCGCAGCCGGGGGAGTGCCTCGACCAGCCGCCGGCCGATCTCGCCGTCGGAGGCGTAGGTGCCGACCAGCATGGTGGTCTCCCCGTCGAGACGGTTGCCCCAGGTGCTCACGCCGACGCTCATCGCCTGGTCGAGGTGCTCGCCGCCGGGGCCCACGCAGACCTGCCCCGGCAGGATCGCCACGTCAGGCGCGGTCGTCGGGCCGTCGGCGACCACGTACGGCTCGGGTCCGCGCACGAGTGCACGTCCCCCGCCGCATGACCGACGGGGCTCGCCCTCGATGCGCACCCAGGCCTCTCCGGGGTGACCGCCAGCACCGACAAGGGGCCTGATCGCGGATGTCGAGCCCCCAGGCGCCGTCATCACGACCTGGAGAGTGAAGGCGCCGCGGCGCGCGCCTCGACCACTGGCTGCGTCATCCATGACGCGACGATAACGCAGGAACCGCTGCGGATATCGCGTGGACCGTCGCTGTGGGCGCGGTTGACTCGGGGCGTGACGGGTTGCGCGTGGACATGACGGGGGTGCAGCGATGCTGAGCTGGCTGATCCTGGTGGCCGGGATCGGGGCCGGACTGACGGCCGGGGTGTTCCTCGCCTTCTCCGGCTTCGTGATGACCGGGCTGGGACGGGCCCCG
This sequence comes from uncultured Actinomycetota bacterium, assembly GCA_963696135.1. Taxonomy (GTDB): domain Bacteria; phylum Actinomycetota; class Actinomycetes; order Propionibacteriales; family Propionibacteriaceae; genus Microlunatus. Next base: position 21,041 of record CAVOJH010000010.1, on the reverse strand, counting down.
GCCGCCGTCGGTGTCCGGTCGATGCAGGAGATCAACCGAGCAGCCCCCAACCCGGTGTTCATGCTCACCCTGTTCGGCACGGCGGTGCTCGCGGTGGGGCTGGCGGTGGCGGCGATCATCGGTCGTGGGCCGGGCTGGGGGTTCGTCGTGGCCGGTGCGGCGACGTACCTGGTCTGCGTCGGGTTGACGATCGGCTACCACGTGCCCCGGAACGAGGCGCTGGCCGCGCTGGACCCCGCCGCCGCCGACACCGAGAAGGCGTGGCGGACCTACCTGAGCGACTGGACCCGGCTGAACCACCTCCGTACGGTGTCCGCCGCGGCCGGCAGCGTGCTGCTGCTGCTCAGCCGCTGGCCGAGCTGACCGGTCCTGCGGAAATGTCACCCCGCTCGGGGGTTCTCACGGCGTGTCGGCGGCCTCGGGCCCCAGCCGGGGTGACATCGACGCAGCCGGCTCGACCACCACCGAGCCCGCGGCACCATCGACCGTCACCCAGTCGCCGGTGCTGATCCGGCTGGTGGCGTCCGGCACCCCGACCACCGCCGGCAGCCCGTACTCCCGGGCCACCACCGCGCCGTGCGACATCGACCCACCCATCTCCATCACGAGGCCGGCGGCGGTCAGGAACAGCGGGGTCCAGCCCGGATCGGTCGACGGGGCGACCAGGATCTCGCCCGGCGCCAGGTGGGCGCCGGCGGGATCGAGGATCACCCGGGCGGGGCCGCTCACCACGCCGACCGAGGCCGGACTGCCGACCAGAGCGCCGTCGGGGGTGTCGGTCCGGATCAGCGTCTCCGGCTCGGTGCCATCGGACAGCAGCACCCGCGGGATGTGGCGGCGGCGCAGCTCGACCCCGTACGACTCCCGGTTCGCTCGCACCTCCACCCGGTGGTCGGCTCCGGCGAGCGCTAGCCGGGCCTGCGGCAGATCCAGGAAGAAGACGTCGTCGCGATCCTCGATGGCTCCGGTGGCCACGGCGGCATCGCCGACTCGCTGCAGCTCGGCGCGGGCGGCCGCCAGCGCGTACACCCACAGCGACTTCGGCCGCTCCCGGAGCCCGATCAGGTTCCGCGCCCGATCCAGAGCCAGGCCGACGATGATCGCCCGCAACGGTCCGACCGGACCCGAGCGACGGGTGGCCCGGACGATCCGGTCGATCGCGGCCGCCGCGATCGAGGCGCCCTCGGCGAACTGGCGCTCCGGGGCGAGATCGGGATCATCCAGCTGCAGGTAGTTGGCCAGCACGCCGAGCAGGTGGGTGGGGTCGTCGCGCCAGCGGGGCATGCCGAGGTCGATCTCGGCGACGGCGCGGTGACCGTACGCCGCGAGGAAGTCCGCGAGCCCGTCCTGGATCGCCGCCGGGAGCGATCCCTGCCCGTACGCCCGCGCCGCCGTCCCCGCCGACATCGAGCCCAACGCCTCGGCCGCCGCGGGGTCGGCGCCGATCCGGCTGGCCAGCCGCCACAGCTCGAGATCCATCTCGGTGGTCACGTTGTGCGGCAAGCCGCGCCGGACCTCGGCGAACAGCACCGGGTCCAGCTCGGCCGGAGCGAGGCGCTGGGCGACCGCGATCGACAGCAGACCGGCGGCGGCGTACGGGAAGACCCTCGGCATCACCAGGAACGTGTCGGTGCCGAGGCGCTCCTCGACCGCATCGAGCCGTTCGGTGGGGGTGGCGGACGCCGGGAGCCGCCAGCGGGCGTGGATCGCCCGCTCGATCCGGTCGACCCGGCGGAGGGCGGAAGCCGGGCTGATCAGGGCGTGGACCAGGCCGAGCGGTGCCCTGGTGTGAGCGAGGATCCTGGCCAGGACGGGCCAGGCTCGGCCGGTGGTCCTCTCATCGGGTCCGAAGCGCGGGTCGTCCTCGAGGAACTGCAGCACCGCCTTGGTGCGGGCCTCCATCACCCCGGCCACCCGGACGGCGACCCGGCGGGCCCGGGGGTGGCGCAGCAGCGGGGTGATGTCCACGAAGATCCGCTGACCGGCGTCGGTGAATCCCGACGGACCGCGGTACCTGTCGGCCGGCCGGTGACCGGCCACGGTGGCGAGCGAGGTGCCGATCAGCCGGAACGCGGCTCGGCCCATCGGCGTGATCGGCCGGGTCAGGCCCTGAGCCAGGCTGGCGCAGAGGAAGACCCGGTCGCCGGCGGCGGCGGACTCCGGCACCGGGTAGAGCGTGGTGATGGCCCGAGCCTGCGTGAGCCAGGCGACTTCCGTCCGCGTCGATGGCCCACTCGGTGTCCTGGGGGTCGTCGTAGACAGCGGTGACGGCGGCGGCGAGGGCGGTGAGGGAGTGGAGCTGCGCGGTGGTCAGGCAGGGGTCGGCCGAGGCGTTCGTGTCCACGGTCCGGGTGCCGCCGCCGGCCACCGACCGGACGGCGGTGCGCTTGTCGCCCACCGTCACCTCGACCGCAGTGCCGGTGGCGGCGTCGAGGACGAAGCGGTCCGGGTTGACCGATCCGGACACGACGGACTCACCCAACCCGGGACTGGCGTCGACGACCAGCTGCCGTCGGTTGCCCGTGACCGGGTTGGCGGTGAACATCACTCCGGCCACGTCGGCGTCGACCATCAGCTGCACGACCACCGCCAGGGCGACCTCGGCGTGGTCGATGCCCTGCGTGGTGCGGTAGCTGACGGCCCGCTCGGTCCACAGCGAGGCCCAGCAGCGTCGGGTGGCGTCCAGCACCGCGTCGGTGCCGACCACGTTGAGATACGTGTCCTGCTGACCCGCGAAGCTGGCCCCGGGCAGGTCCTCGGCGGTGGCCGAGGAGCGCACCGCCACCGGTACGTCGTCGCCGAGGGCCCGATAGCGCGCCGTGATGGCGTCGGCCAGGTCGTCGGGCACCGGGGCGGCGAGGACGATCTCCCGGGCCTGCTCGGCCGCCTCGCCCTCGGCGATCTCGCCGGTCCCCGTGAGAGCGATCAGCGATCCGCTCAGACGCTCGCCGACGACCCTTCGGTACGCCGGGGTGGTGACGCAGAAACCCGGCGGCACGGGCAGGTCGGCCCGCAGCATCCGACCGAGGTTGAGCGCCTTGCCGCCGACCGTCGCGAGGTCCTCGGGACCGATGTCGCCGAGGTCGACGAGGTCGACGACGGCGGCGGCCGGTGCGTTATTCACCATACGATGAATTATCCACGCCCGCGGCCGCTGGTCAAGTGAGAGCTCCGGGCACCCGACGTCGCGGGTGCCGCACCACCCGCGGAGTGGGGCACTCAGTCGAAGAGGTAGTGCTGGACCGTGGCCCCGACCCGGACGATCAGGTCGTCGTCGGGGGCGGCGACCAGGTCGGGCAGTCGCAGCACGTACCGGGCGATGATCAGCCCGGCGATCTGGGAGGCGGCGAGATCGGCCCGCAGCCCGGCGTCCGGCGCGTCGAGCCCGGCGGCCACCTTGTCCAGCAGCTCGCGCCGCAGAAAGGCCGCCAGCAACGGGGTGGCGCGCTTGCTGCTGAGACTGGTCCGGAGCATGACCAGGGCACGGGGTCCGACCGTCGGCGACTCCCACATCCCCAGGACGTAGGCGACCAGCCGCTCGCCGGTCCGCTCCGGTGGGCCGGTCAGGATCTCCGGCACGGCGAGGTCCGGCCGCAACGGAGCACCGATCGAGGCTGCGAACAGATCGGCCTTGGTGCCGAAGTGGTGGTGCAGGAGGGCGGGGTCCACAGCTGCCCGCGTGGCGATCGCTCGGGTCGTGGAGGCGTCGTAGCCGTGCTCGCCGAACTCGTCGGTCGCCGCCGCGAGGATGCGCTCCCGGGCGTTGGACTCACCCTTGCGGGGACGGCCACGGCGGCGCCGTGACGGCTCGTCCGCTGGAGGCGTCGCCGGCTCGGTCACCCGATCAGCGTAGACACACCCGGGTTCGTACCGGGCGTAGCGTGGTGATCATGGACTACCCGCTCAGCCGCCGTGGCGACGTCGTCGAGACGCTGCACGGGCAGGAGATCGCCGATCCCTACCGCTGGCTGGAGGATCCCGACGATCCCGAGACGGTGGACTGGGTCGAGCGACAGAACACGGCCTCCGAGTCCTACCTGGAGTCACTGCCGGAACGCCCCTGGTTCACCAGCACGATGACGGCGGTGCTGCACCGGCCCACGGCGGGGGTGCCGTTCTGCCGCGGTGGTCGCTACGTCGTGGACCGCAACGACGGTCACGCCGATCAGGACATCTGGTACGTCGCCGACTCGCTCGCCGAGCTGCGCGCCGGCGGGCGGGTGCTGGTCGACCCGAATCGCCTGTCGGCCGACGGAAGGGCATCGCTGCAGAGTCTGACCATCTCCGACGACGGCCGGTACGCCGCCATCGGGGTGAGCGAGTCCGGTAGTGACTGGCAGACCTTCCGAGTCCGTGACCTGTCCAGCGGGACGGACGTGCCGGACCCGGCGATCACCACGAAGTTCTGCTCGGCGGAGTGGTTGCCCGACGGCCAGTCGTTCGCCTACCTCGACTTCGGCCACCACGGCGACGACGGGACCGGCACCGAGGCGTTGGGTGGTGGGCGGCTCACGATCCACCGGATCGGGCAGCCGATCGACCAGGATGAGCAGGTCCTGGCCTTTCCCGAGAACGACCAGATCTTCCTGTACGCGCGGGTCATCGGGCACGGCCGCTACGTCGCGGTGACGATCACCGAGGGCACCGACTCCCGCAACCGGCTCTGGCTCTACCCCCTCGGCGACCTCGGCGGGCGGACCGTGCTCGGGGATCCGATCGTGATCATGGACGAGGCGATCGCGGAGCTGCTGCCGATCGAGCTGGTGGACGGGCGGCTCTATCTGGAGACCGACCTGGACGCACCGCGTGGTCGGGTGGTGTGGACCGATCCGACGCAACCGCCGGGCGCCGACGGTCGACCAGTGCTGACCGAGGTCCACCGGCCGGGCACGGACACCCTGGTGGCGATCGAGGCCGTCGGTGGTGGCATGGCGGTGGCCACGCTGGCCGACGTGAGCCCGGTGGTCCGGCTGCTCGACTGGGACGGCACCGTACGCCATCGCCTGGACCTGGCCGGTGGCTCCCTGGTCGGCCTGGACGGACGCGCGGATGATCATGAGCTGTTCGTCGGCCTGTCTTCGGTGACCTCGCCGACGTCGGCGTACCGGGTCGACACCCGGACCGGTGAGGTGGAGGCGCTCGCCGACCTGGTCCCGGTCGCCACCGTCGAGGTGCCGGAACCCGTGATCACGGTCCAGCGGCGTCGAGCGACCAGCGCCGACGGGACCGAGGTGCCCTACTTCCTGATCACCCCAGAAGGTTGGCAGGGTCCGGGACCGGCCCTGCTGTGGGGCTACGGCGGTTTCAAGATCCCGATCTTCGCCGACTACCGGCCGGGCTGGACGGGCTGGCTGGCCGCCGGTGGCGCGTTGGTGGTCGCCAACCTGCGGGGTGGGGGCGAGTTCGGCACGGACTGGTACCTGGCCGGCCGGCTGGACCGGAAGCAGAACGTGTTCGACGACGCGATCGCCGTGGCCGAGGACCTGAGCGCGACCGGGGTCACGACCAGCGACCGGCTGGCCGTGCACGGTCGCAGCAACGGCGGCCTGCTGGTCGGAGCGTTGATCACGCAGCGACCGGAGCTGTTCGCCGCCGCGGTGCCCGGGGTCGGGGTGATGGACCTGCTCCGCTTTCACCTGTTCACCGTGGGTGCGGCGTGGAAGTCCGACTACGGCGACCCGGACGACCCGCAGGGTTTCGCGGACGCGCTGGCGTACTCGCCGCTGCACCGGATCACCGCCGGCGCGTCCTACCCGGCCACCCTGGTGCTCACCGGTGACCACGACGATCGGGTGGTGCCGCTGCACAGCCACAAGTTCACCGCCACGCTGCAGGCCGCGCAGTCCGGCGATGCTCCCGTGCTGACCCGGATCGAGGTCGCCACCGGGCACGGTGCCGGCAAGCCGACCACTCTGGTGGCGGCGGAGTGGGCCGACCTGCTGGCCTTCTGCGCCCACCACACGGGTCTGGTCCCGCCCGCGGACTGAGGGACCGGTCCAGATCGGGCGGGCCGTCTCAGCCGGTCATCTCCATGAACAGGACCTCCCAGACGTGGCCGTCGGGATCGGCGAAGCTGTGTGCGTACATCGGCCCGTCGGCGATCTTGTCCAGCCACGGCTTGCCGCCGTGGGCGAGGGCCCGAGCGACCAGGACATCGACCTCAGGACGGCTGACGGCGGACAGGCAGTTGATCACCGTCGTCCCGGTGTGGGGGTCGCCGACCGGACCGGCGGTGAAGTCGGCGAACCGGTCCCGGGTCAGCAGCATCACGACGATGCCGTCGGCGACGAGGATGCAGCTGCACTCAGCGGAGGAGAACTCCGGGTTCAGCCCGAAGCCCAGTCCGGTGTAGAACGTCGTCGCCACCGCGAGATCGGCGACGGGCAGGTTGACGAAGATCAACCGCTTCACGGGCGCGCTCCTGGCGGTGGGGGACGGACTCCTCGCTGGTGTCGACCCGCAGACCACCGAGAACTCATCGGGCGGCACCGGTTTGGCTGCACCCCGAGACACTGTCGGCGCCGGCCGGTAGTTTCGAGCCATGAGTGTGGCAACCACGGTCGACGAGACGTTCATGACGATGGTCGAGCCGCTGCGGGGCGAGCTCACCGCCCACTGCTATCGGATGCTCGGGTCCGTGCACGACGCCGAGGACCTGGTGCAGGAGACCTACCTGCGGGCCTGGAAGGCGTACCACAACTTCGAGAACCGCTCCTCGGTGCGGACCTGGATGTATCAGATCGCCACCAACGCCTGCCTCAGCGCCCTGGGCAGCAAGCACCGCCGGACCCTGCCCACCGGGGTCGGTCAGCCGAGCGGTCCGCCGACCGGTGACCTGGCGATCCGCCAGGAGGTGGCCTGGCTGGAGCCGCTGCCGGACTCGGTGGTCTGGCAGCGGGCGGCCGACGATCCCGGCGACGAGGTGGTGTCCAGGGAGAGCGTCCGGCTGGCCTTCGTGGCGGCGTTGCAGCACCTGACCCCGCCACAGCGGGCCGTGCTGATCTTGCGGGACGTGCTCGCCTGGCAGGCCAGCGAGGTCGCCGCCGCACTCGATCTGTCCGTCGCCGCGGTGAACAGCAGCCTGCAGCGGGCCCGGGCGCACCTGGCCAAGCTCGATCCGGACGCCGACCGTCCGCTCGAGCCGTTGGACGACCCTCACACGCAACAGCTGCTGGAGGACTACGTCGCCGCCTTCGAGGCGTACGACGTCGACCGGATCATCGCGCTGCTGAAGAGCGACGCGGTCTGGGAGATGCCGCCGTTCACCGCCTGGTATCAGGGGTCGGCGGCGATCCACCAGCTGATCTCGAACTACTGCCCGGCCAACGGCCCGGGCGACCAGCGGATGGTGCCGGTGATGGCCAACGGCCAGCCGACGTACGGGCTGTACATGCTGGGCGACGACGGCCGCCACCGGGCCTTCCAGATCCAGCAGCTGGAGATCCGCGACGGTCGTGTCGCCCACGTGGTGTCGTACTTCGACACCTCGCTGTTCGCGACCTTCGGGCTGCCGGAGGTGCTCCCCGCCGACTAGAAGTCGTGGGTCGCGGTGCCCACGTCGAAGTGGTCCACAGTGGTCTCCCGACCGACCAGGAACCGGTCGTCCTCGGGATAGAAGACGGCCCTGGAGATGTCGGCCCCGGCGAACTGCTCGATGTCGGCCCGCGAGCGCCACAGGGAGACCGTGACCACTTCGCAGCGTCCGTCGGGGAGATCGCGGTAGGTCGCCCAGGCGCCGAGGTTGCCGTCCGTCGCACGGTAGGCCGACAGACCCGTCTCCTCCAGATAGACCTGGTACGCCGTTCGGTCCTCGGGCTTGATCCAGCCCGTCCAGCGTCGCAGCACCGTTGGTTCGTTCATCTGGTCATGGTGGGCGACATCGGCGAGCGGGACAAGACCGAACCGGTCAGCGGGAGAAGCCCATTAGCGGGAGAACCTGAGCGTGACCAGCTGGAACGGTCGCAACCGCAGGTGCGCCACACCGTCGGCCAGCTCGCCGGACTCCCGTACGCCGGAGGTGCCGGTCCGCTCGAGCAGATCGGTCGCGAGCACCGCAGCCGCGCCGTCGGTCAGGCTGACCGTGGCCTCGGCCCGTGCCCCGCGCGACTCGTAGAGCCGGACGACCACATCGCCCGAGCGGTCGTTCGCGAGCTTGACCGCCTCGACCACGACAGCCGGGTTGTCGACCGCGACCAGCGGGGTGAAGGCGTGGTGGCCGCGCACCACCCGGGCCGGCAGGTTGGTGCGGTAGCCCTCCTCGACGGCGTCGCCGATGGTGGCGCCGGGCCGGACGGCGACCGTCAGCCGGTGTTCGCCCTGGTCGGCGTACGGGTCGGGGTAGCGCGGCGCGCGGATCAGCGACAGGTTCACCGTCGTGGTGGTGCCGCCATCGCCGCGGGTGTGCCGTTGGGCGTCGTAGCCGTAGGTCGAGTCGTTGGTGACCGCGACACCGTAGCCCGGTTCGCCGATGTGCACGAAGCGGTGCGCGCAGGTCTCGAACCGGGCGTCCTCCCACGAGGTGTTGGTGTGGGTGGCCCGGTAGAGGTGGCCGAACTGCGTCTCGGCGGCCACCTGGTCGGCGTGCACGTCGAACCCGAAACCGAGCTTGAGCAGCTTCTGCTGCTCGTGCCAGTCGATCTCGTGCTCCAGCGCCAGGGCGTTCGCTCCGGGGGCCAGCACGATCCGCTGCCGGATGGTCGATCCGGCCGGGGTCCGACGCTCGGTGACGACACCGCTGCCCTCCACCGTGAACGTGTCGACGTCGTCGAGCTCGATCACGGTGCGTCGGTAGTACTCGTCGATGTCCCAGGCGTCCCAGTTGGCGGGCTCGTCGCGGTGCAGGCGGAGCCGGTTGGCCGGCTCGTCGGGGCTGATCGCCTCGCGGCCGTCGGCGTGGTCGACCAGCGAGACGAGGTGCCCCCGGCGATCGATCGTGGCCCGGATGATGCCGTTGTCCAGCACGACGAGCTCGCCCTCGGTCGACACCCGGGTGACCGCCGGTGCCCCGACCTCCTGCGCGGCGCCGGCCTCTGAGGCGCCCAGCGCGGGCACCCCGATCCGGGCGTGCGGAGCGGCGTTGACGGTGATCTCGGTGTCGCCGCCGCCGGTCAGAGCGGCGAGCGCTTCCTCGATGATCTCGGTCGCGCCGGCGGTGATGGCCGCGTGGTTGCGCTCGGCGTCGGCGTGCACCCAGGCGATCGAGCTGCCGGGCAGGATGTCGTGGAACTGGAGCAGCAGCACCATCTCCCACAGCTCGGCCAGTCGGTCGTACGGGTAGCCGTAGTCGGTCCGGGCGGCCGCGGTGGCCGCGTACAGCTCGGCCTCGCGCAGCAGGTGCTCGTTGCGGCGATTGCCCTGCTTGGTCTTCAGCTGGCTGGTCAGGGTGCCGCGGTGCAGCTCCAGGTACATCTCGCCCCGCCACACCGGCGCGTTGGCGTACTCGTCCTCCGCACGGGAGAAGAAGTCGCGGGGACTGCTGAGCTCGACCCGGGGAGAGCCGTCCAGATCCGCGGTGCGGTGTGCCGCGGCGATCATCTCCCGGGTGGGTCCGCCACCGCCGTCACCGTGACCGTACGGCAGCAGGGACAGGTTGGCCGCGCCCTTCTCGGCGTACTGGCGGGAGGCCTTGGCCAGCTCGTAGCCGGAGATGACGGAGTTGTACGTGTCGGCCGGCGGGAAGTGGGTGAAGACCCGGGTGCCGTCGATGCCCTCCCACCAGAACGTGTGGTGCGGCATCTTGTTCACCTGGTTCCAGGAGATCTTCTGGGTCAGGAACCAGCGCGAGGCCGAGGCGGCGACGATCTGCGGCAGGGCCGCCGAGTAGCCGAAGGAGTCGGGCAGCCAGACCTCTTCGGTCTCCACCCCGAACTCGTCCAGGAAGAACTGCTTGCCGGCCACGAACTGGCGGGCCATCGCCTCGCCGCCCGGCATGTTGGTGTCCGACTCGACCCACATGCCGCCGACGGGGGCGAACTGGCCGCGGGCCACCAGCCCACGGATCCGCTCGAACAGGGCGGGGTAGTACTGCTTCATCCAGGCGTACTGCTGGGCCGAGGAGCAGGCGAACACGAAGTCGGGGTCACGGTCGGCGAGGTCGGCGACGTTGCTCCAGGTCCGGGCGACCTTGCGGACCGTCTCGCGCAGCGGCCAGAGCCAGGCGGAGTCGATGTGGGCGTGCCCGACGGCCACCATCTTGTGGGCCGAGGCCGCGGCCGGGGCGGCCAGCACGTCCGCCAGCTGCCGGCGCCCCTCCGGCGCGGTGCCGGCGACGTCGGCCGGATCGACCACGTCGACCATCCGGCTGAGCGCGTGCAGGATCTCGAACCGGCGCGCGTTCTCCACGCTCAGCTCGGCCATCAGCCCGCGCAGCGTCCAGATGTCGCGGAGCAGCTCCCAGACCTCGAGGTCGAGCAGCACCACGTCGAAGGCCCGCAGCTCGTACAGCGGGTCCTCGCCGGCGGTGGCCTTGTCGCCCAGCATGGTCGGCCGGAAGCTGCCACCGGCCATCGCCGCGCCCACGTCCGGGTTCGCCGCGGCCTCCAGGTAGAAGTCGATCGCCTCCGAGTCCACCGGCAGCCAGGTGTTGTCGGGGGAGATGGCCTTGATGATGGTGCCGTCCGGCCGCCAGGCCAGACCCTCGGCATTGAAGCCGGGTCCGCCGGTGAAGCCCAGGTCGATGGCGACCTCGACCCGGGTGCCCGGGACGTCTCGCCAGCCGGCGGGCACGGCGCCCTGCACGTGCAGCCACAACGTCGACCAGGCCCGACCCCAGCGGGTGCCGGTCGCGACCGGCTCGTACGCACCCGTGACCGCCTCGGCGAACGGCACCGGCTCGTCGGGCACCGGCCAGGCCTGCAGAGCCAGCGGCTGCCGCTCCCGGTAGAGGGCGGGGGTGAGCTGGTCGCGGACGAAACGGTCGAGGCGCTGGGTCAGCAGATCGGAGTGGGAGTGCACCGGCCAACATTAACGCAATCGATTTGATTTAACCAGTGGGGAGCGCCGGCACCGGGCTCAGGAAATGGTGCAGGACCAGGGTGGCGGCACCGTACGCCGAGCCGTGGTCGGCCAACCGGCTGCCCATGATCTGCACCTCGTTCCGGGCGGACAGTCGACGCGAGATCCGGCTCGGCAACAGCTCGAGCCAGCGGTCGGCGACCGGTGGCCAGGAAGGGCCGCCCAGCACCACGTCGCCGACGTCGAGCACGTTGACCAGGGTGGCGATCCCCCGGGCGAGCTGGTCGGCCGCGGCGACCAGCAGCGCGTCGGCGACGGGGTCGGAGCCGGCCATCCGGCAGAGGGCCTCGAAGGCGGGCTGGACCGCGGGGAAGGACGCGGGGGAGCTCGGCAGCAGGCCCAGCTCGGCGGCCTCGGCGACCAGGCTGCTCGGCGTGGGTCCCGGGTCGAACAGTCCGGCGATCTCGCCCGCGTTGTTGGTGGTGCCGCGATGGACCCGACCGCCGAGGCAGGCACCCACGGCCAGACCGGAGCCGAGATAGACGTACACGAAGTCGTCGCGCGGGCCGCCGGGTGCCCAGTGCTCGCCGGTCACGGCCGCGATGACGTCCTTGTCCAGCAGCACCGGCCGCCCCAGCGCCGCGCGGAGGGTGTCGCGGAACGGCACGTCGGCCCAGCCGTGCAGCTGGGGTGGTCGGCGCAGGCTGCCGTGCTCCAGATCGATCGGGCCCGGGGCGGCGACCCCGATGCCGAGGACGACGTCGTCGTCGGCGACGCCGGACCAGTCCGCGAGCACCTCGCGGGTGAGGTCCTGCACCATGGCCACGGCCGTGGCCGGGGTGACCTCCGGCGGCGTGGGTGCCGACGCGACCCGGTGCACCTCACCGGCGAGATCCATGCTCAGCGCGGACACCTGCGCCGGGTCGATGTGGATGCCCACCGCGACGTGCCGGGTCGGTTCGATGTGCAGCAGCGTGGGCGGTTTGCCGCGTGGTGTCCGTACCCGCTCACCTTCGGCGACCAGCCCGGCCTCGGCGAGCCGGCGGACGATGTTGGAGACGGTCTGGGGGGTGAGCCCGGTGGCCGCGCCGACCGCGACCCGGCCGATGCCGTCGGGATGGCGACGGATGACGTCCAGCACGAGCCGCTGGTTGAAGTCACCCAGGATCGGCAGGTTGGCCCCTCGCAGCACGCCACCACCTCCGGCGGCGAGCGTACAAGAGGCTCGTTGTGCAGCAGGTGCGGGCAGACGGCCGCGTTCGCCGGGTCGTGGGGCTCGTTGTGCAGCAGGTGCGGGCAGACGGGCCGCTGGACCGGGGTGCGGGGCTCGTTGTGCAGCAGGTGCGGGCAAACGGGCCGCGTCCGCCGGCACCGCCGCGTCAGCCCTCCCGGCGGGCGTCCAGCTCGAAGACCGTCCAGGACAGTGCCGGCAGGGTGGCGGTCAGTCGACCATCCCGTACGGCGTGGTCGTCGAACCGGGTCGGCACCACTGCGTCGTGCTCGGTCGTGTTGCTGGTGTGGCGATCCTGCCCGTCGCGGACGTGCAGGGTGGTGGCGCCGCGCACGGCGCTGCCGCCGATGCCGCGCAGGTCGACCTCCAGCGTCGCCGTCTCGGTCAGGCTCCGGTTGGCCACGAAGACGGCGGCCCGGCCGGTCTCGGCGTCGTAGGTCGCGGTGGCGTCGACCACCGGTACGTCGGTGTAGGCGTCGGAGTCGAAGAGATCCGAGCTGGCGACCACCTGCAGGATCTGACCACGCGCGAGCCGCGCCATCTGCTCGAACGGGTACGCGATCGTCTGCTTCCAGGCCTCGCCGCCGGGCTCGGACCTGAGCAGTCCGATCACGTTGACCAGCTGGGCCTGGCAGGCCACGGTGACCCGGTCGCCGTGCCGGAGCAGCGAGTTGAGGAAGGTGCCGACCACCACCGCGTCGGTCACCGTGTACTCGTCCTCGATCAGCCGCGGCTGAGCCTTCCACTCGACCGTCGACGGCTTCGGCCCGTCGCCGCCGAAACGCCGCATGTACCAGACGTTCCACTCGTCGAAGGACAGGTTGATCTTCTTGCTGTGCCGCCCACGGGCCCGCACCGCGTCCGCGGTCGCCACCACCGACTCGATGAAGCGGTCCATGTTCACCGCGCTGGCCAGGAACGACAAGGCGTCGTCGTCGCGCTCCTCGTAGTAGGCGTGCAGCGAGATGTAGTCGACCGTGTCGTAGCAGTGCTCGAGCACCGTGGATTCCCAGGCACCGAAGGTCGGCATCGAGGAGTTCGAGGACCCGCAGGCCACCAGCTCGATGTCGCCGTCGATCAGCCGCATCGCCTTGCCGGTCTCGTTGGCGAGGCGTCCGTACTCGTCGGCCGTCTTGTGGCCGACCTGCCACGGCCCGTCCATCTCGTTGCCCAGGCACCACAGCTTCACCCCGAACGGGTCGGTGGCCCCGTTGGCGATGCGCCGGTCCGACCAGTAGGTGCCGCCGGAGTGGTTGGTGTACTCGAGCAGGTCGCAGGCTTCCTGCAGGCCGCGCGTGCCGAGGTTGACCGCCATCATCGGCTCGGTCTGGACCTTGTCGGCCCAGGACATGAAGTCGTGCAGTCCGAACTGGTTGGTCTCGATCGAGTGCCAGGCCAGGTCGAGACGTGTGGGCCGCTGGTCGCGGGGGCCGACCCCGTCCTCCCACCGGTAGTTCGACACGAAGTTGCCCCCGGGATAGCGCACCAGGGTGGGCCCGATCTCCCGGGTCAGCTCCAGCACGTCCTGGCGCAGACCGTCCTCGTCGGCGGTGGCGTGGTCGGGTTCGTAGATCCCCGTGTACACGCACCGGCCCATGTGCTCCACGAAGGAGCCGAAGAGTCGGCGGGGGACGGGCGCGAGGGCGAAGGCGGAGTCGAGGACGAGGCGAGCAGTGGGCACGGGCACTCCTGGGTCTACGTCGAGGTACGTCGACGGCGAGGCTACAACGATGTAACCCGCGGGGCAAGAAGTCCTCCTAGCCGAGCCCACAGTCGCCCGTGGGCCCGGGACCCTCCGCCGGTGGGCCCGGGACCCTCGCTGGTGGGAGGTGGGGTCAGGTGCTGTCGCGGACGACGAGCGTGTACGGCAGGGTCACCGTCTCGGTCGGGCGGGACGGATCGGCGATCCGCGCCGCCAGCAGCTCGATCGCCGTGCGGGCCAGCTCGGCCTTGTCGAACCCGATGGTGGTCAGCGCCGGGACGAAGTAGGCGGACTCCCACACGTCGTCGTAGCCGGCGACGGCGATGTCGTCCGGCACCCGGCGACCGGTCGCGGACATCGCGTGCAGCGCACCCATGGCCAGCGCGTCGGTGAAGCAGCACAGGGCGTCCACGTCGGGCGCCCGCTCCAGCAGGGCGCTGACGGTGCCGTCGGCACCCGCGGGTCCCCAGCCGGTCGTGACGACCTCGAGGTCCCGGTCGTACGCCAGCCCGGCCGTCGGCCAGACCCTCCCGGTAGCCCCGAAGCCGGAGCCGGGCGCTCTCGCTGTCCATCACGCCGATCGCGGCGATCCGGCGCCGCCCCGTGCTCACGAGGTGCGCGACCATGGCCGCCGTGGCGGCCACGTTGTCGATCCAGACGTGATCGGCGATCGGCTGGTCCACCTCCCCGATCACCACCACCGGAGGCAGCACGACTCCCGGCTGGATCGCCGAGGTCTCCAACGAGACCGGGTTGAGGATCAGCCCGTCCACCAGGTGGGCCCGTCCCTTGTGCAGGAGCTCGTGCTCCGGCGCCGTCCCACCCTTCGTCTCCTCGATCTGGATGGCCCAGCCTTTCGCCCGCGCGGCGTTGACGAAGTGGTGAGCCATCTCGGCCGAGTAGGCCGTGTTCAGCTCCGGCAGGGCGAGGGCGATCATCCCGGTACGGCCGTTGCGGAGCCCGCGGGCGGAGAAGTTGGGGACGTAGTCCAGCTCGGCCACGGCCCGCTCGACCCGCTCCCGGGTGGCGGGGGCGACCGGGAAGGTCGCGTTCATCACGTTGGAGACGGTCTTGGGAGACACCCCGGCGCGCGCGGCGACGTCCTTGACGGTGGCCCGGCCCACGTCGGCTCCCTCCTTGGTGTCCTGCAGGAGATGATAGGAGTTCGAGCGATCGGGCGTCGTCGCCCGTTCCGGCAGCGAGAGGGTCCCATGGAGATCGGCATCGACAGCTTCGTCTCGGAGGTCACCGATCCGAGGACCGGCACCGCCTACTCCTCGGCCGAGCGGATGCGCCAGTTCCTGGCCGAGGTCGTGGCCGCCGACCGAGCGGGTGTCGACACGTTCGGTGTCGGCGAGCACCACCGGTCGAACTATCTCGACTCCGCCCCCGTGGTGATCCTGGCTGCCGCGGCCGCCCAGACCACCCGCATCCGGCTGCGCAGCGCGGTGACCGTGCTCAGTGCCGCCGATCCCGTGCGGGTCTTCGAGAGCTTCGCCACCCTCGACCTGATCTCCGGCGGCCGCGCCGAGCTCGTCCTCGGCCGCGGCTCCTTCACCGAGGCGTTCCCGCTCTTCGGCCTCGATCTCGCGGACTACGACTCCCTGTTCGAGGAGAAGCTGGAGCTCATGCTCCTGCTGCGCGACGAGGCGTACCCGCACTGGTCCGGACGCCATCGGCCCGCCCTGACCGGCCAGGGTGTCTTTCCCCGCCCCCTGCAGGATCGGCTTCCGATGTGGCTGGGCGTCGGGGGTACGCCGGCCTCGTTCGTGCGGGCCGGACTGCTCGGGATGCCCCTGATGGTCGCCATCATCGGCGGCGACCCGCGGCGGTTCCGCCCGTTGATCGACCTCTATCGCAACGCCGGCGCTCAGGCCGGGCACCCGCCGGAGTCCCTGCCGGTCGGCGTCCACTGCTTCGGCTTCGTCGGCGAGACCGATCGCGAGGCGGCCGACACCTTCTGGCCCGGCTACGAGCAGGCCTTCACGTCCATGGGCCGCGAGCGCGGCTTCCCGCCGCCGACCCGGCGTTCCTACGACGCGTCGCTCGGCGAGCACGGCCCCTACTTCATCGGCAGTCCCGCGACCGTCGCGGCCAAGATGGCCGCGCTCTCGCCCGCCCTCGGAGGTCTGTCCCGGTTCACCCTGCAGATGACCAACGCCATCATGGCGCCGGAGACGATGCTGCGCAGCATCGAGCTTCTCGGTACGGAGGTCATGCCCGCGGTGGCGAGTACCCTGGCCGAATGAGCGAGCTGCCGATCTCCTCGCCGTACCGGAGCAGTCCCGACGCCCCGGTGCCGGACCAGCTGCGCGACCAGCTGAGCACGCAGCTCAACTCCGCCTTCACCGCCGGCACGATCGACGGCGACGACTTCCAGGCGCGGCTCGACACCCTCTTCGGCGCGCAGCGGATGGGGGAGCTCGTGCCGGTCGTGCAGGGGTTGCCACCGTTGCAGACGTACGCCGATCCGGCGATCGTGGCCAGTGTCGGCGGACAGCCCGGGGAGCTCGCTGCACCCCGCGACGCCAGCAAGCTGGCCCTGGTGACCGGCGGTGTCGTGGTCGGCGCCATCATCTTGATCGTGATCCTGCTGGCCATCCTTTTGTAGATCGCCATCCGGACGAATCGGTTAGGTATCCCTAACAAAGTGTGGCCGGAACCACACCCAGGGGCCTGCATCCGCGGCCGGACGTCGATAGCATTGTGGTGTGCCACGGCAACCCATCACTCAGCAGAAGATCGCTGAACACGTCCAACGGCTCGGCGAGCTCTACCCGCCGATCACCCTGGACTCGGTGGACCGCACCATCAAGAACCCGCAGGCTGTCGCCGACTCGTACGGTCACGTGATCGACTACCTCGCTCGCGTCGAGCTCGAGGTCGATCGCAACGTGCTGGAGCTGCTCTGCCTGCTCCCCGACGTCGACGAGACCAACAAGACGTTCTACGCCGACGTCTGGCAGCCGCAGGAGATCCAGCACGGACTCATCCTGGACCGGTTGCAGCAGGATCTCGGTCGGCCGGCGGCCGAGCCGCACCTCGAGGTCTCGTTCAAGATCAAGATCCTGGGCACCCTGGCCAACCTCTCTCCCATCCAGGACGTCGCCAAGCTGCTCTACTTCCTCACCGGGGCGAGCACCGAGCGGCAGGCGGTGCTCGCGTACAACCAGATCAACGCCGGCATGCTCGAGCTGGGGGAGAGCGCGATCGCCGAGACGATCATCACCCCGATCAAGCAGCAGGAACCGGGGCACTTCGCCTTCTACCAGATGTCCGCGACCGCGATGATCCAGGACGGGGTGCTCAAGCCCTGGCAGCTCTACCTGGCTCAGGTCCTGCGGGAGAAGTCCTACAACCTGGTCGGGACGAACGCCATGGACGGCTACAAGGCCGACATGGGTGAGCTCGTCACCGCTCTCGGGCTGGACGCCGACCTGGAGGCGTACGCCCGCGAGATCGGCCGGCTGGAGGCGCGACTGCTCTGGGCCAACAAGAACGGGATGGAGTTCCCGCCCTACATCTTGAAGGCCCTGCGCGAGAGCGTGGACCTCTACGCCGAGCGTCAGCAGCGTGAGGGAAGCGCCGCCGCGGCGTAGCAGTGTTGTCCTCGCTCGCTGCTCCCTGCGCGCCTGTCCGGCTCTGCCTTCCCTCCTCGCTCGCAGACGGAAAGACGTGTCTGCTCCCTCGTCGGTCCAGGCAGAGCCGGGCGCTTCGTTCGCGGCCGCTCGCGAGGAGAGATTTGGGTGGGTTGGCTGTTTGAACTACTATTACCCGTCGGCCACCTTCTCGGTGGTCCGTTTCCGCATGTTGTCGATAGATAGTGAGTTCATGGCGAAGAAAGAAGGAGCACTCGAGCTCGAAGGGACCGTCGTCGAGGCTCTGCCCAACGCGATGTTCCGGGTCGAGCTGGCCAACGGGCACAAGGTTCTCGCCACCATCAGTGGCAAGATGCGGCAGCACTACATCCGCATCCTCCCGTCGGACCGAGTGGTCGTCGAGCTCTCCGCCTACGACCTCACCCGGGGTCGCATCGTCTACCGGCACAAGTAACACCGGTCGTCCCGTAAGTCCACCATCACTCGAGCTCGCGTCAGCGTGCTCGACGCCGACAGAAAGTAGCTCGATGAAGGTCCAGCCGAGCGTGAAGAAGATCTGCGACAAGTGCAAGGTCATTCGCCGGCACGGTCGCGTGATGGTGATCTGCGAGAACCCGCGGCACAAGCAGCGTCAGGGCTGAGGCTCTGGAGCTCGCCGGGGTTCGACTCAGGTCACCGGCAACCTGCCACAACTGAATAATCCTCCCAACGTGATCGCACCCCGGGTGACCCCCTCTTCGGAGGAGGGATCCCGGGTCCACCCCCGGTCGGAGGCCGGGGCCCCGCCCCTTCGCAACATCGGGGGGCCACCCGAGCATCGGGTGGACAGGTATGGGGACGCATCACGCCAGACACCTCCGCGTCGGATCCTCGGCAGTCCCGAGCCCGTACGTCACTCGAAAGGCAGTACCGCCTGATGGCACGTCTCATCGGGGTCGACCTCCCGCGCGACAAGCGTCTGGAGATCGCTCTCACCTACATCTACGGCATCGGCCACACCCGTGCCCTGGAGACTCTCGCCGCCACCGAGATCAGTGGCGACACCCGCGTCCACCAGCTGAACGACGATCAGCTCGTCGCCCTGCGCGACTGGATCGAGGCCAACTACCAGACCGAGGGTGACCTGCGCCGCGAAGTGGCCGCAGACATCCGTCGCAAGGTCGAGATCGGCTCGTACCAGGGCCGTCGTCACCGCAGCGGCCTGCCCGTGCGCGGTCAGCGCACGCGGACCAACGCCCGCGGTCGCAAGGGCGCGCGCAAGCCCGTCGCCGGCAAGAAGAAAGCCCGCTGAGCGGGCTTGTGCGAGTAGAGATCCAGGAGAGTTAGGCACACATGGCTACAGCAGGCCGCAACACCGGCGCCAAGAAGGTCCGGCGCAAGGAGAAGAAGAACGTCGTCGCCGGTCAGGCGCACATCAAGAGCACGTTCAACAACACCGTCATCTCGATCACCGACCCCACGGGTGCGGTCATCGCGTGGGCCTCGGCCGGCACCGTCGGCTTCAAGGGTTCGCGCAAGTCCACCCCGTTCGCCGCGCAGATGGCCGCCGAGGCCGCCGGTCGTCGGGCCATGGAGCACGGGATGAAGCGGGTCGACGTGTTCGTGAAGGGTCCGGGCTCGGGCCGCGAGACCGCCATCCGCTCGCTCGGGGCCGTCGGCCTCGAGGTCGGTGCGATCTCCGATGTCACCCCCGTCCCCCACAACGGCTGCCGCCCTCCCAAGCGCCGCCGCGTCTGACCCGAAAACGAACAGGACTAAGAGAACATGGCTCGCTATACCGGTCCCATGACCAAGAAGTCTCGTCGGCTGGGTGTTGACCTGGTCGGCGGCGACTCGGCGTTCGAGCGCCGTCCCTACCCGCCCGGCGTCCACGGCCGGGGTCGTACCAAGGAGTCGGAGTACTCGCTCCAGCTCCGTGAGAAGCAGAAGGCGCGGTTCGCGTACGGCGTGCTGGAGAAGCAGTTCCGCCGCTACTACGTCGAGGCCAACAAGAGCCAGGGCAAGACGGGCGACAGCCTGCTGCAGATCCTGGAGTCGCGTCTCGACAACGTGGTCTACCGTTCCGGGTTCGCCCGGACCCGTCGGCAGGCCCGCCAGCTCGTCGTGCACGGCCACTTCGTGGTCAACGGCCAGAAGGTGAACATCCCGTCGTACCGGGTGAGCGCCCATGACGTCATCGACGTCAAGGAGAAGTCGCTCAACCTGACACCGCTGGTGGTCGCCCGTGAGACCCACGGCGAGCGCGACGTGCCGGCCTGGATGACGGCGCTGCCCAACCGGATGCGGATCCTGATCCACTCGCTCCCGACCCGCGAGCAGATCGTGATCGACGTCCAGGAGCAGCTGATCGTCGAGCTCTACTCGAAGTAAGACCTCTCACCTGCCGAGTTGTCAGCCGCGGTGGTCGCCGGTGCGACCAGCAGTGCTGACAACTCGGTCAGGCGTGAGTGGCTGGACCCCTGAGCCCCGGATGGGCTCAGGTTCTGCAAGATCAAATAGAGGTTCTTGCAGGGGAAGAAGACCACCATGTTGATCGCTCAGCGCCCGTCGCTGTCGGAAGAGGTCCTGTCGGACTTCCGCTCCCGGTTCGTCATCGAGCCGCTGGAGCCCGGCTTCGGCTACACCCTCGGCAACTCGCTGCGTCGCACCCTGCTCTCGTCCATCCCGGGCGCAGCCGTGACCAGCATCAAGATCGACGGCAACCTGCACGAGTTCTCGACCATCGAGGGCGTCGTCGAGGACGTCACCGAGATCATCTTGAACCTGAAGGGCCTCGTCGTCTCCTCCGAGGAGGACGAGCCCGTCACCATGTACCTGCGCAAGGCCGGTGCCGGTCCGGTCACCGCCGCCGACATCGCCCCGCCCGCCGGGGTCGAGGTGCACAACCCCGAGCTGCACATCGCCACCTTGAACGAGAACGGCAAGGTCGAGATGGAGCTCGTGGTCGAGCGTGGCCGTGGCTACGTGTCCGCGGTCCAGAACAAGACCATCGACGCCGAGATCGGCCGTATCCCGGTCGACTCGATCTACTCGCCGGTGCTCAAGGTCACCTACAAGGTCGAGGCCACCCGCGTCGAGCAGCGCACCGACTTCGACAAGCTGATCCTGGACGTCGAGTCCAAGCCGGCCATCCGCCCCCGCGACGCCGTCGCGTCGGCCGGCCGGACCCTGGTCGAGCTGTTCGGTCTGGCGCGTGAGCTCAACGTCGAGGCGGAGGGCATCGAGATCGGCCCGTCGCCGATCGACGAGCAGCTGGCCGCCGACCTGGCCCTGCCGGTCGAGGACCTGAACCTGACCGTCCGGTCCTACAACTGCCTCAAGCGCGAGGGCATCCACACGGTCTCCGAGCTGGTCTCGCGCAGCGAGCAGGACCTGCTCGACATCCGCAACTTCGGCTCCAAGTCCATCGACGAGGTCAAGCTGAAGCTGCACGAGATGGGTCTGTCGCTCAAGGACAGCGCACCCGGCTTCGATCCGCTGAGCGCGATCGGCCGCTACGACGACCTCGATGAAGAAGAAGAGACCGACTTCACCGAGACCGAGCAGTACTGACGGT
>CAVOJH010000009.1:0-73683 GCA_963696135.1 uncultured Actinomycetota bacterium | reverse complement strand
ACGCACGCCGGCATCGTCGCCGCCTTCGACGCCGGCGACCTGCTGCGGACGCATGTCCTGCGTCCGACCTGGCACCTCGTCGCCCCGGCCGACATCGGCTGGATCCTGGCCGCCACCGCTGACCGCGTGCACCAGAAGAACGCCGGCATGTACCGCCGGGAAGGCGTCGACGCCGCGACCATGGCGCGCACCTCGGACCTGCTGGTCGCGATGCTCGAGGGGGGCCGGAGTCTGACCCGGTCCGAGATCGGTGAACACCTGGCGGCGGCCGGGGTGGAGGCACCGGTCGGCATGCGACTCACCTACCTGGTGATGCGGGCCGAGCTGGACGGGTTGATCGTCAGCGGCCCGCTGCGCGGCCAGCAGCACACGTACGCGCTGCTGACCGAGCGCCTGGCCGACCGCCCCGTGTGCACGCCCGACGATCCGCTCGCCGAGCTGTGGCTGCGGTTCGTGGTGGGGCACGGACCGACCAGCGTCCGGGACTTCGTCCGCTGGTCGTCGCTGACGCTCACCGCGGCTCGGGCTGCGGCGAGCCGGGTCGCGGACCGGCTCGAGTCCGCGACGGTCGGCGAGGAGGAGCTGTGGTGGGATCCAGCCGCACCCGTGATCGCACCGGCGGCGGCCCGGGAGATCGTCCGGTTGCTGCCGCTCTACGACGAGCTCCCCCTGAGCTATCCGCGACTCAACTTCCCGCTCGCCGCCGGGCACCCGCACCCGCCCGACGACGACCTGCGCTGGGGCTCGGTGAACGCGGGACTGGTCAACGTGGGAGTGTGGCGGCGGACGATGGTCGACGGTCGGCGGCGCACGGTCCGGGGCGCCGTGGCCCTCGCCCCGGGGACCACGGCTCGTCAGCGAGCCGCCGTGGACACCGAGCTGGAGCGGCTGGCGCAGTTCCTCGATGCCGAGCCGGTCCGAGAGGAGTGGAACGGACGATGACCACCGCCGGGAACGGGCACGTCGTGCTCGCCGAGGCCGACAGCGCGCCGTACGGGTCGCTCCGTCGCCGACCCACCTCACGCAAGGAGCGGTACGCGCTGGGCAAGGCGCTGCGCAAGAAGGTCCCCCGCTCCTCGCTCGGCGACTGGGAGGTCCGGGCCGATCGGCCGGATCCGGTCGAGCTGATCCGGCAGTCCCACCAGGGTCGCCTCGAGTGGCTGATCCCGACCCGAGTGGCCCGGATGGTGGGCTCGCCGTACGGGTTCCTGCGCGGCAGCGCGATCGTGATGGCCAGCGACGTCGCCGCGCTGTCGGCCACCGGCATCACCCCGGTGATCTGCGGCGACGCCCACCTGGGCAACTTCGGCTTCTACGCCTCGCCCGAGGGCGAGCTGGTGATCGACCTGAACGACTTCGACGAGGCTCACCCGGGCGGTTGGGAGTGGGACCTGCGGCGCCTGGTGGCCAGCATCTGGGTCGCCGGCCGGGAGAACGGCAGCAGCGAGCAGCAGTGTGCGGACTCGGTCGCCTCCTGTGTGCGGGCGTACCGGGACGAGGTCGTGTTCCTGGCCGACGAGCCGCTGCTGATGCGCTCCTACAACCGGCTCGACGTGCACCGGCTGCACGAGACCGCCACCGAGAAGACGCTGCGGGCCGAGATCGAGCGGTCGGCGAAACGGGCCCGCCACCGCACCTCGGACCGGGCGCTGCCCCGGTTCACCCGTGAGCACCACGGCCAGCGGCAGATCGTCGAGGAGCCACCGCTGATCACCCACGTGATGCGGGCCGAAGAGGACGCCATCGCCGAGGCGCTGGACGGCTACCTCGAGACGCTGGCCCCGCACTGGCGCCGGGTGGTGGGCGGCTACACGATCCTGGACGTCGCCCACAAGGTGGTCGGGGTGGGCAGCGTCGGCCTGCGGGCGTACGTGGTGCTGCTGGAGGGCAGCAGTCCCGACGACGTGCTGTTCCTGCAGCTCAAGCAGGCTCGCCGCTCGGTGCTGGCGCCGTACGTGCACGGCGAGTCGGCCTGGCACGCCCACCAGGGCCAGCGGGTGGTGGAGTACCAGCAGGCGTTGCAGACCGTCAGCGACCCGCTGCTGGGCTGGACCACGGTGGGGGAGTTCCAGTACTACGTCCGCCAGTTCCGGAACATGAAGGGCACCATCCCGCTGGACGCCATGGACACGGCGGCGCTGACCGACTACGCAGGCATCGTCGGGCACCTGCTCGCGAAGGGACACGCCCGAACGAGCGGCGCCTCGATGATCGCCGGCTACTTCGGCAAGGGCGACAACATCGAGCAGGCCATGTGCCGGTTCGCCGCGGCGTACGCGAACCAGACCGAGGTGGACCACGCCGCCTTCGTGGCGGCCGCGCGGGCCGGCAAGCTGCCGATCGAGGAGGGCGCCCTGGACCGGGCCGGTTCGGCCTTCAGGCCCTGAGACCCGCGCCCTGACCGGTGGTGGGGGGTTCAGGCCTTCTTGGGGCGCCAGAGGTACGCCAGACCGATGCCGATCAACGCGCCCAGCCCGAGGATCCCGACCCCGCCGATCACCAGGCCCCGGGTGAGCCGGGCGTCGGTCGTCTCGGCCCGCTCGGTTCGGTCCGACGGCCCCGGCAGGGGCTGGGTCGCCCGGCCCAGCACCCGCGGGGGCGACGAGCCCGACAGGTTGCCGTCGCACAGCGTGGTGGTGAGCCGGAGCTTGGCCGACCGTCCCTCGCCCTGGATGACGCCGCTGGCGAAGATCACCCAGGTGGAGCCGACCTCCGGGGTGAGTCCGCAGCCGGCCGAGTCCGCCGGGGTGGTGATCACCTGGTCGGCGTAGACGGTGCCCTTGTAGACCCGGCTCACGTCGAAGCGCAGCTGGGTCGCGCGTTCCCCGCCGATCCGTGACTCCTCGGCCTTGGTGACCGTGCCCACGAACACCGCCTCGGCCTGCTCGGCCGCCCGGCGGGTGGAGATGCCCAGGCACGAGCAGGCAGCGGCCGGCGTCGGGTTGACGACGACGGTGAACGCGATCAGACCCACGGCGGCGAGGGCCAGCAGCAGACGCCTCATAAACAAGTTCTACCTCGCCTGTCCAGGGACCGTAGGATCGGCCAGTCGTGCCCGTACGAGCACGAGCATCGTCTCCGAGGAGGAACAGTCCCGTGATCCGCACCCACGGCGCCGGCACCCTGCGTGCCACCGACGCCGGTCAGTCATGCGTCCTAGCCGGCTGGGTGGGCCGGCGTCGAGACCACGGCGGGGTGGCGTTCGTCGATCTGCGGGACGCGAGCGGCGTCGCCCAGGTCGTCATCCGGGACGAGATCCTGGAGGCGTCCGGCGCGCACGACCTGCGCAACGAGTTCTGCATCGCCGTCACCGGGGTGGTCGAGCTGCGACCCGACGGCAACGCCAACCCGGACCTGCCGTCGGGTGAGATCGAGGTCGCGGCCAGCGGCATCGAGGTGCTCAACTCGTCCGGCCCGCTGCCGTTCCAGATCGACGAGCGCGTCACCGTCGGTGAGGAGGCCCGGCTCAGGTACCGCTATCTCGACCTCCGTCGCCCGGCCCCCGCCCACGCCCTCCGGCTGCGCAGCCGGGTCAACCAGGTCGCCCGCAACCTGCTGGTCGAGCGCGACTTCGTGGAGATCGAGACCCCGACGCTGACCCGCTCCACGCCCGAGGGTGCGCGCGACTTCCTGGTGCCGGCCCGGCTGAAACCGGGCAGCTGGTACGCCCTGCCACAGAGTCCGCAGCTGTTCAAGCAGCTGCTGATGGTGGCCGGCATGGAGCGCTACTTCCAGATCGCGCGCTGCTACCGCGACGAGGACTTCCGCGCCGACCGGCAGCCCGAGTTCACCCAGCTCGACATCGAGATGAGCTTCGTCGACCAGGACGACATCATCGCGCTGACCGAGGAGCTGATCGCCGCGATCTGGCAGCTGATCGGGTACCAGACCCCCGCGACCTTCCCGCGGATCACCTACGCCGAGTCGATGGAGCGCTACGGCTCCGACAAGCCCGACCTGCGCTTCGAGACCGAGATCACCGACCTCACCGCCTACTTCGCCGACACCCCGTTCCGGGTCTTCCAGGCCGAGTACGTCGGTGCGGTCGTGATGCCTGGCGGAGCCGGCCAGCCGCGGCGCACCTTCGACGCCTGGCAGGAGTTCGCCAAGCAGCGCGGGCACCGCGGCCTCGCCTACGTCACGGTCGCCGAGGACGGCACCCTCGGTGGCCCGGTGGCCAAGAACCTGTCCGACGGCGAGCGGGACGGCCTGGCCTCCGCGGTCGGGGCCCAGCCGGGAGACTGCGTGTTCTTCGCCGCGGGCGCCCGCCGGGGCGCCCAGGCGCTGCTCGGTGCCACCCGGCTCGAGGTGGGACGCCGCTGCGGGCTGATCGACGAGTCGGCCTGGTCGTTCCTGTGGGTGATCGACGCGCCGTTGTTCGAGCCCGCCGCCGCCGCGGTCGCGGCCGGCGACGTGGCCGTCGGCTCGGGTGCCTGGACGGCCGTGCACCACGCGTTCACCTCGCCGAAGCCCGAGTCCCTGGACACCTTCGACACCGATCCTGGGTCGGCGCTGGCGTACGCGTACGACCTGGTCTGCAACGGCAACGAGATCGGTGGCGGCTCGATCCGTATCCACCGCCGCGACATCCAGGAGCGGGTGTTCGCGGTGATGGGGCTGTCGGCCGAGGACGCGCAGGCCAAGTTCGGCTTCCTGCTCGACGCGTTCGCCTTCGGTGCGCCACCGCACGGCGGCATCGCCTTCGGCTGGGACCGGATCTGCGCTCTGCTGGCCGGCACCGACTCGATCCGCGAGGTGATCGCCTTCCCGAAGTCCGGTGGTGGCGTCGACCCGCTGACCGACGCGCCCGCCCCGATCACCCCCGCGCAGCGCAAGGAGGCGGGCGTCGACGCCAAGCCGAGTGACTAAGCCGGCTCCCCCGAGGCAGCGGCTGCGTCGGCGACCCGTCGCCGGTGCAGCAGCCGCGCCCCGATCGCGTTCGGCAGCACCACCCAGAGGGCGGCCGTGACGACCCACTGAGCCCAGGTGAGCGGTGTCATCGGGCCGGGCAGCAGGTGGCTGGCGGCGGCCAGCGGAGTCGCCCAGTCGGTGGTCCCGTCGGGGACGTAGCGGCCGAGCAGGAAGGACGCGGCGAGGGGGACCGCGATGGTCGCCAGCTGGGCGTTCCGGGCCCGGCGGATCAACAGCCCGGCGGCACAGCCCACCCCGACCGGGATCAGCTGCACGACCAGGCTGCCCAGGGCTGCCGGCCACGCACCGGCCCAGGGGTCGACGGTGCCGAGCGGCCCACCCGAGCCAACGGCCACCGCGGCGGCCGAGGCGGCGGCACCCATGACGCCCGCCAGCAGACCGTAGATCCCCGCGGCCAGCCAGCGGCTGCGCAGCGACGCGTTCGAGGTCCGCAGGTCGTGGGTGAGCAAAGCCGTGGCGAACGGCGTGAGCACCGAGATGCTGAGCTGGGTGAGGGGGACGACCCGGGCGAAGGTTCGCAGCTCCAGGGGCAGTCCGAGGGCCTGGCCGAACGCCACCAGGACCCCCACCAGGACGGTCACCGCGACCAGGATCACCCGGCGGCGGGTACCGACCAGGGACGCCAGTGCCCCAGCCACCGTGTTCTCGCCCACCGAGTGCCCGGCCGGCGGCTCACCATTCACAGACATGCTCTCCCTCTCGGCGCCGCGCGTCCTGCGCGTCGCCACTGCTCGACTTTGCAGACCCTGCGGACGCTACCTGGGATCATCGGCAGGTGGACCTCGAACTGCGACGCTGGACGACCGGAGATGCCGCCGCGCTGCGTCGGGCGGTGGCGACGAGTCACGATCTGGGTCTACAGCTCGGCGACGCCGACCTTCGCAGCGAGGCGGCCTGCGCGACGCACATCGAGCGTCACTGGGCCACCTCTCTCGCGGACCGGCTGGACCGGGCGATCAGCGTGGACGGGGTGGCCGTCGGCCACGTCGGGCTCAGTCACATCGAGCATCGCCATGACACGGCCTGGGCCTCCTACTGGGTGGCCGAAGCCTTCCGCGGGCGAGGTCTGGCGACGTGGGGACTGATCGAGCTCACCGACCACGCCTTCCGCGATCTCGGTCTGTTCCGCCTCGAGCTGGGACACCGGGTCGACAACATCGCATCCTGCCGGGTCGCCGCCCGCGCGGGGTTCATGACCGAAGGCATCGAGCGCTCCAAGCTCCGCTACGGCGACCTCCGGTTCGATGTGGAGACCCACGCCCGGCTGGTGACGGATCCGGACGTGGTGCCGAACCCAGGATCGCCTCCGAATGGTACGCTCGTGGCATGAGTGGGACGTTCTCCGCAGTGATGGGAGATCGCGGTCGCCTGGTGATCCCGGCCGACCTTCGTGCTCGTCTGGGACTGACACCCGGCACCCCCGTTGTGCTGGTGGAAACCCCCCGAGGACTCGTGCTGACGTCTCGAGAGCAGGCCAAGGTGCTCGTCCGCGTCCAGCTGGCCGGGGGCAGCCTGGTCGACGAGCTGCTGGCCGACCGACAGGCCGAAGCTGCCGCCGATCGGTCATGATCGTCCTGGACGCGTCGGCTGTGCTGGCCTTCCTGCAAGGCGAGGATGGCTCTGACCTCGTCGAGCAGGAGCTGATCGACGGCGCCGTCTGCGGCGCGGCGAACTGGTCGGAAGTGGCCCAGAAGGTGGCACGACGGAGCGGGGACTGGTCGCTGGCGCGGGCGCTTCTGCTCAGCTACGACCTGGCCGTCGCACCCGTCGAGATGATCGACGGCGAGCGAGCAGCGAGTCTGTGGACGGAGTTCCCGCATCTAGCGCTCGGCGACCGGCTGTGCCTGGCGTTGGCCGAGAGGTTGGCCGCCGAGGCGCTGACCGCCGACAAGGCGTGGGGGAGCTCCCCGAGGATCCGTCAGATCCGCTGACCGTTGCCGGGCGTCCCGCGGGCCTGCGGGGGTGGCGACACTAGGCTGGCCCCGCCATGAGTGAAGACCTGTTCGGCGGCCTGATCGGCTCGCCCACGACCGCCGCGTCCGCCACCACCGGCGGCAGTCTGGCCGACGCGAACCGGGCCGGGGACAGCGACGACGACCGCAGCGGGCTGCCGCTGCCGGTCCGGATGCGGCCCCGCACGCTCGACGAGATCGTCGGCCAGCAGCACCTGCTGGCCCCGGGCTCGCCGTTGCGGCGACTGGCCACCGGGGAACCGATGTCGGTGTTCCTGTGGGGCCCGCCCGGGGTGGGCAAGACGACGATCGCCTCGGTGGTGTCGCGGCAGACCGACTCGAAGTTCGTCGAGATCTCCGCGGTCACCGCCGGGGTCAAGGACGTCCGCGCCGTGCTGGACCAGGCGCGGCGGGATCTGCGGACCGGTCGCCAGACCGTGCTGTTCGTGGATGAGGTGCACCGGTTCTCCAAGACCCAGCAGGACGTGCTGCTGCCGGCCGTCGAGAACCGCCTCGTCACCCTGATCGCCGCCACCACGGAGAACCCGAGCTTCTCGGTCATCTCCCCACTGCTGTCGCGCTCCCTGCTGCTCACCCTGCGGCCGCTGACCGACGACGACATCTCCGGCCTGCTGGACCGCGCGCTGGCCGACGACCGCGGACTGCGCGGGGCGTACGCGCTGGACGACGACGCCCGGGCCAACCTGCTCCGACTCGCCGGTGGCGACGCCCGCCGGGCCCTGACCTACCTGGAGGAGTCGGCGGCCGGGGCCGGGGCGGTGGGGGCGACGACCATCAGCACCGACATCGTCGAGCAGGCGGTCGACAAGGCGGCGATCCGCTACGACCGCGACGGTGACCAGCACTACGACGTGATCAGCGCCTTCATCAAGTCGATGCGAGGCTCGGACGTGCAGGCGTCTCTGCACTACCTGGCCCGGATGATCGCGGCGGGGGAGGATCCCCGGTTCATCGCCCGCCGGCTGGTCATCCTGGCCAGCGAGGACATCGGGCTGGCCGACCCGACGGCGCTGACCACCGCCGTGGCGGCGGCCGACGCGGTGGCGTTCATCGGCATGCCGGAGGGGCGCATCAACCTCGCCCAGGCGGTCATCGCGCTGGCCCTGGCCCCCAAGTCCAACGCCGTGGTCACCGCGGTCGACGCGGCCCTGGCCGATGTGCACGCGGGCAAGATCGGACTGGTCCCGCCGCACCTGCGCGATGCCCACTACGCCGGCGCGAAGACGTACGGGCACGGAAAGGGCTACCAGTACGCCCACGACCACCCGCACGGGATCGCCGAGCAGCAGTACCTGCCCGACGAGCTGACCGACGCTCGCTACTACAGCCCGACCGACCACGGCGCCGAGGCCGCCCTGGCCGCGAGGCTCGCCCGGATCGAGGAGCTGCTGGGGCGTAAGTAGGGCGAACGACCCCCACCTGGCGGGGTAGGGTTCTCCACGACCTTGACCAGACCCACGAAGTAGAGGGAACCCCGCATGACTCTTGGAGGAATCGCCGGCCTGATCGCCGCCGTCGCCTTCGTCGCGCTGGTGGGGATGGTCGCCGTGCCCCTGTGGAAGACGGGGCGGGTGCTCGACGAGCTCCGCCAGACCGTCCACGACATCGGCGAGGAGTCCGTCCCGATCCTGACCGAGCTGCAGGACACGGTCCGCGTCACCAACGGCGAGATCGGTCGGCTCGGGCAGGTCACCGACGAGGTGGCGGTGCTCAGCAAGAACGCGGCGTCGTTGTCGGAGAACGCGGCCCAGGTCTCGGGTCTGCTCACCCACGCGGTCGGCACCCCGATCATCAAGGTGGCCTCGTTCGCCCACGGCATCAAGGCCGGCTTCACCGGCGGCGGCAGCCGACCGGCCGAGCTGGAGAGGAAGGGCTGATCGATGTTCGGACGAGTCTTCTGGTTCGCCGTCGGCGCCGGCGTGACGATCTACGTGGTGGTCAAGGCGCGCGACTACATCGACAAGCACAGCCCCGAGGCACTCGTGGAGCGGGTGCAGCAGTCGGTGGTGGATGCGGGCGACGCGACCAAGGCCTTCGTGGCCCGGGTCCGAGCTGCGTCGGCCGAGCGTGAGGCGGAGCTCCGCGAGACGATCGGCCTGCCCCAGTAGCCCACCGACCCACCGTCGGTCCCGTTCAGGGCCGACACATCTGCGAGGAACACACCATGCAAACCGCCGAGATCCGGCGCCGCTTCCTGGACTTCTTCTCCTCCCGCGGCCACGAGGTGGTGCCGTCGGCACCGCTGCTCTACAACGACCCGACCCTGCTGTTCGTCAACGCCGGCATGGTGCCGTTCAAGCCGTACTTCACCGGGGCCGAGCCGGCGCCGTTCAGCCGCGCCACCAGCGTGCAGAAGTGCGTCCGCACCCTCGACATCGAGGAGGTGGGCAAGACCACCCGGCACGGCACCTTCTTCCAGATGAACGGCAACTTCTCCTTCGGTGAGTACTTCAAGGCCGAGGCGATCAAGTACGCCTGGGACCTGGTCACCACCTCCCAGGAGGCGGGCGGCCTGGGCTTCGACCCCGACAAGGTCTGGGTCACCGTGCTGCACTCCGACGACGAGGCCGCCGCACTCTGGTCCAACATCGCGGGGCTGCCGGACTACCGGATCCAGCGGCGCGGGCTGCTGGACAACTACTGGCACATGGGCATCCCCGGACCGGGCGGTCCGTGCAGCGAGATCTACATCGACCGGGGTGCCGAGTACGGACCCGATGGTGGCCCGATCGTGGACGAGGACCGGTTCCTGGAGATCTGGAACCTGGTGTTCATGCAGGAGGAGCTGTCGGCGGTCCGGGCCAAGGACGACTTCGACGTCGTGCGCCCGCTGCCGCGACCCAACATCGACACGGGGATGGGGTTGGAGCGGGTCGCGTACCTGCTGCAGGGCGTCGACAACCTGTACGAGATCGACGAGGTCTACCCCGTGATCGAGCGGGCGGCCGAGCTGGCGGGCAAGCGCTACGGCGCCGACCACGGCGACGACGTCCGGCTGCGGGTGGTCGCCGACCACGTCCGCTCCGCGCTGATGCTGATCGGCGACGGTGTCACGCCCGGCAACGAGGCGCGCGGCTACGTGCTGCGCCGGCTGCTGCGCCGGGTGGTCCGCTCGATGCGCCTGCTGGGCATGGACGCGCCCAGCTTCGGCGAGCTGTTCCCGGTCAGCCGGGACGCGATGCAGGGCTCGTACCCGGAGGTGGCGACCGACTTCGCCCGGATCTCCGACATCGCGTACGCCGAGGAGGAGGCGTTCCGCGGCACCCTCACCCAGGGCACGCACCTGTTCGACCTGGCCGTGAGCAAGGCCCGGTCCGAGTCGGCCAGCACCCTGTCCGGCGACCGGGCGTTCCAGCTGCACGACACGTACGGGTTCCCGATCGAGCTGACCCTGGAGATGGCCGGCGAGCAGGGTCTGGAGGTCGATGAGGCCGGCTTCCGCACCCTGATGCAGGAGCAGCGGGACCGGGCCAAGGCCGACGCCCGCTCCAAGAAGGGCAGCGGGATCAACACCGAGGTCTACACCCGGCTCAGGGCCGAGGGGGAGACGCCGTTCACCGGCTTCGAGACCCTGGCTCAGGAGTCCGCGGTCCGCGGGATCGTGGTCGACGGCGAGCTGCGCGAGGTGGCGCTGCCCGGCGACCAGGTCGAGATCGTGCTGACCGAGACCCCTTTCTACGCCGAGTCCGGCGGCCAGTCCGGCGACCACGGCGAGATCGTCACAGCGGACGGACTGCGGCTGCAGGTCGTCGACGTGCAGCGGCCGGTCAAGGGCCTGGTCGTGCACAAGGTCACCGTCGGCGAGGGCGAGCTGCGGACCGGTCAGACCGTGCAGGCGGTGGTCGACGGCGACTGGCGCCTCGGCGCCTGCCAGGCGCACTCGGCCACCCACGTGATCCACGAGGCGCTGCACGAGATCCTCGGGCCGACCGCGCTGCAGGCTGGTTCGTTCAACCGGCCCGGCTACATGCGGCTCGACTTCCGCTGGAACCACGGGGTGACCGAGGACCAGAAGGCCAAGATCGAGCAGCTCTGCAACGAGGCGATCCGGGCCGACCTCGGCGTGTCGGCGACCCTGATGCCGCTGGCCGAGGCCCGGGCGTCCGGGGCCATCGGTCTGTTCGGTGAGGTGTACGGCGAGGTGGTGCGGGTGGTCGACATGGGCGACGGCTGGTCCCGGGAGCTGTGTGCCGGCACCCACGTCGCGCAGTCGGCCCAGGTCGGGTTGCTGGCGCTCAACGCGGAATCCTCGGTCGGTTCCGGCATCCGCCGGGTGGAGGCCTTCGTCGGCATGGAGGCGTTCCAGCACCTGGCCAAGGAGCGCTCGCTGGTGATGGGCCTGGCCGACACGCTCAAGGTGCAGCCGGACCAGCTGAGCGAACGGGTGGCGCGAATGGTCGCGCAGCTGAAGGAGGCGGAGCGGGAGATCGCGTCGCTGAAGTCGGCGAACCTGCTCGCCGGGGTCAGCGCGATCGTGGCCAAGAGCAAGGACATGTGGGGGATCGACTACATCGCCCACCGGGCCGACGGGGTCGGCGGCAACGACCTCCGGGGGCTGGTGCAGGAGGTGCGCAACCGGGTCGCCGGCACGGCGGCGGTGGTGGCCGTGATCGGTGGCACCCCGGACAAGCCGGCCGTCGTGATCGCGACCACCGAGGGTGCCCGGCAGCGCGGGGTCAAGGCCGGCGAGCTGGTCAAGATCGCGGCGGAGGCCCTCGGCGGCCGGGGCGGCGGCAAGGACGACCTGGCGCAGGGCGGCGGCACGAACGCGGGCGGCATCGACCAGGCCCTGACCGACGTCGAGTACGCCATCGGCGGCATCGCCACCCGGTGACCGGCTCGACCGGCTTCCGACCCGGCGTCCGGCTGGCGCTGGACTGGGGGCAGGCCCGCATCGGCGTGGCCGCCTGCGATCCGGTCGGCACCCTCGCCTATCCCGTCGAGGCGGTGCCGGCCGGACCGGGCGCGATCCCGCGGATCGTCGCCCTGGTCGGCGAGTACGAGCCCATCGAGCTGGTGGTCGGCCTGCCGCGCTCGCTGTCCGGCGGGGAGGGGCCTGCCGCCGCCACCGTACGGTCCCAGGTCGCCGCGCTGGTGTCCGTGGTCGCCCCGCTGCCGGTCCGGCTGGTGGACGAGCGGCTGACCACGGTGACGGCGGCCCAACGTCTGCGGGAGGGCGGACGGTCGGCGAAGAAGCAGCGGTCCCGGATCGATGCCGCGGCCGCCGCCGCGATCCTGGAACACGCGCTGGACAGCGAACGTCACGTGGGGTATGCGCCTGGCGAGTTACTATCGGTCGCGGACGCGCCCGACTAGCTGGGCAACAGACCCAGATCCGAGGAGACCGACGCGTGACATCGATGCTGGACCCGGATGTGAAACCGAGCCCGGCCCGCGAGATCGTGCACAAGGGCAAGGGCTGTCTCGCCGTCCTGGTGGCGGCCGCCGTGCTGGTGTTCGGCGGCTACCTCGTCTACGACCGGGTCGGTGGGCTGCTCGACGGATGGGGCGAGGTCGCCGACTACCCGGGCCCGGGCAAGGGCAGCATCACCGTCACCGTGCCGGACGGCGCGACCGTCAGCCAGATCGGTGACGTCCTGGTCGAGAACAAGGTGGTCCAGTCCGAGGAGGCCTGGAACGAGGCCGTCGCCTCGGAGGAGCGCTCCACCAGCATCCAGCCCGGTCGTTACGTGATGCAGACCGAGATGCGGGCGATCGACGCGCTCACCCTGCTGATCAACCCCGGTGAGTCCCGGGTGCGTGCCCAGTTCACGGTGCAGGAGGGTCTGCGGCTGTCCGCCCAGGTCAACGCCCTGGTCAAGGGCACCAAGATCAAGAAGTCGGCGTACGAGAAGGCGCTGGACAAGCCGAAGTCGCTCGGCCTGCCGGCGTACGCGAAGAACCGACCCGAGGGCTTCCTGTTCCCCGACACCTACGAGCTGACCGCGCAGTCGTCGGCCACCTCGGTGCTCCGACAGATGACGTCGCGGTTCAACGACGTCGCCGAGGAGATCGACCTCGAGAGTCAGGCGAAGAAGCTGGACCGGTCACCGTACGAGCTCGTGATCGTGGCCAGCATCATCGAGAAGGAGGTCCGGGCCGACGGCGACCGGGCCAAGGTGGCGCGGGTGCTCTACAACCGCCTGGACAAGGGCGAGCCGCTCGGCCTGGACTCCACCGTCATCTACGCCGAGAACCTGAAGACGAACACCACCACGCCCAAGGACCGGGCGAGCACGTCGAAGTACAACACCTACAAGTACGCCGGGCTGCCCCCCGGTCCCATCTCCGCGCCCGGCCAGGCGGCCCTGGAGGCGGCGGCCAACCCCGCGGACGGGGACTGGATGTACTTCGTGACGGTCAACTTCGACACCGGCGAGACCAAGTTCTCCAAGACCCAGGCCGAGCACGACAAGTACGTGAAGGAGTTCCAGGCCTGGTGCAAGGCCAAGGCCGGTCGCTGTGACAGCTGACCCCGCCGGGGTCGGACGCACGTGCGCGGTGCTCGGGTCGCCGATCGCGCACTCGCTGTCGCCGGCGCTGCACCGGTCCGCGTACGCGCACCTCGGGTTGGACTGGGACTACCAGCGGCACGAGGTGGTGGCGGCCGAGCTGGCCGGCTTCGTCGCCGGCTGCGGACCCGACTGGCGCGGGCTGAGTCTGACCATGCCGCTCAAGGAGGCCGCGCTCGAGCTGGGCGAGGTCGACGAGCTGGCGCGGTTGGCCGGGGCGAGCAACACCTTGATCTTCGCCGACGGCGTCCGGCGGTTGTACAACACCGACGTCGGCGGGCTGGTGAACGCGCTCACCGCCGGTGGGGTGGCCGCCGAGCGGGCGACGATCATCGGTTCCGGGGCGACGGCCCGCTCCACCCTGGTCTCGCTGGCCCGGTTGGGTGTGGCCGAGGTGACGGTGGTCGCCCGGACCCCGGCGAAGGCCGCGGTGCTGGTGCCGCTGGCCGAGCGGCTCGGCGTCCGGGCGCGGTTGCAGGCCTGGGAGGAGCTGGTCGGACCCACCGATCTGCTGGTCTCCACGGTGAACGCCGGCGCGGCCGATGACCGGGCCGATGAGCTGGCCGGCGCGAGCGCGGCCGTCTTCGACGTCATCTACCACCCGTGGCCGACCCCGCTGGCTCAGGCGGCCGTCACCCGGGACCGGGTGGTGCTGAACGGGTTGGACCTGCTGGTCCACCAGGCGCTGCTGCAGATCGAGCTGATGACCGGCTCGTCCGTGCCGGCCGCGGTGCTGTACCAGGCCGGTCACGCCGCCCTGGCCACCGGCTGACTCTCTCTCCTCCGACTGCGCGGGTGATATTTCCACCGCGGAGTGGGAGAAGGTCGGGGGAGCGGTCCGCCCGTGGAACACTGGCCCGATGCTCAGATGGCTGACGGCGGGCGAGTCCCACGGGCCCGCCCTGGTGGCGATCCTGGAAGGACTCCCGGCTCACGTAGAGGTGACCAGCGGCGACATCGCCGAGGCGCTCGCGCGGCGACGGCTCGGCTTCGGTCGCGGCGCCCGGATGAAGTTCGAAGCCGACCAGGTGACCATCCTCGGCGGCGTCCGGCACGGAGAGACCCAGGGCGGTCCGGTCGCCATCCAGGTCGGTAACACCGAGTGGCCCAAGTGGGAGACCGTGATGTCGGCCGATCCGGTCGACGACGAGGTGCTGGCCGGCCGCGCCCGCAACGCCCCGCTGACCCGGCCGCGGCCGGGACACGCCGACCTGGTCGGCATGCAGAAGTACGACTTCGACGAGGCCCGGCCGATCCTGGAGCGGGCCAGCGCGCGCGAGACGGCCGCCCGGGTCGCCCTCGGCCGGGTCGCCACCAACTTCCTCCAGCAGGCGTACGGCATCACGCTGCTGAGCCACGTGGTCGAGCTCGGCACGGTGGCCGGCCCGGCCGACGGTCTGCTGCCCACGCTGGACGACCTGGCGGTCATCGACGACGACCCGCTGCGCTGCTTCGACAGGGACCTGTCCGCGGCCATGTACGCCGAGGTCGAGGCCGCTCAGAAGGACGGTGACACGCTCGGCGGCGTGGTCGAGGTGGTGGTCTGGGGACTGCCCCCGGGTCTCGGGTCGCACGTGCACTGGGATCGGCGGCTGGACGCGAAGCTGGCGGCGGCGCTGATGGGCATCCAGGCGATCAAGGGGGTGGAGGTCGGTGACGGCTTCACCCTGGCCCGGACCCGCGGCAGCCTGGCCCACGACGAGATCGTGCCGGGCGCCGACGGCATCGCCCGGGCCACCCACCGGGCCGGCGGCACCGAGGGCGGGATGAGCACCGGTGAGGTGCTACGGGTCCGCGCCGCCATGAAGCCGATCGCCACCGTGCCGCGCGCCCTGCGCACCATCGACACCGCCACCGGCGAGGCCACCGTCGCCCATCACCAGCGCTCCGACGTGTGCGCGGTGCCGGCGGCCGGGGTCGTCGCCGAGGCCATGGTCGCCCTGGTGCTGGCCGAGGCGGCGCTGGAGAAGTTCGGCGGCGACTCCGTCGGCGAGACCCGGCGGAACCACCAGGCGTACCTGGCCGACGTGGCCGAGCGCGGTCTCAGGATCCACTCGTGAGCACCGCAGCGGTGACCGGCGGACAGCGCCCGGTGGTGCTGGTCGGGGCTCCGGGGGCGGGCAAGTCGACGGTCGGCACGCTGCTGGCCGCCGAGCTGGGCCGCGACTTCGTGGACGTGGACGCCGTGATCGTGGAGCGGGCCGGCAAGCCGATCGGCGAGATCTTCGTCGACGAGGGAGAGCCGGCCTTCCGGGCCTTGGAGGAGTCGACCACCCTCGAGCTGCTCGACCTCCCGGCAGTGATCTCGCTCGGCGGTGGCGCGGTGTTGTCCGCCGCGGTCCGGCGGGCCCTGGCCGAGCACCACGTGGTCTGGTTGCAGGTGTCCGCGGGTGCGGCCGCCGACCGGGTCGGGCTGAACTCCGCCCGGCCGCTGCTGCTGGGCAACGTGCGCGGCCGACTGATCCAGCTGCTGAACCAGCGCACCCCCCTCTACGCCGAGGTCGCCACCGTGGCGGTGGCCACCGATGACCGCACCGCCGACGAGGTCGTGGTCGTCGTCGTGGCCGGGCTGCCCACGTGACCGTGGACCCGGTCACCGTCTCGGCCGACCACCCGTACGAGGTCCTGATCGGTCACCACCTGCACGACCGGATCCCGGCGCTGGTCGGCGAGGGCGTGCGCAAGACCGCCGTGCTGCACCCGCCGACGATGGTCGACGCCGCCGAGCGGGTGGTGCACGCGCTGAGCGAGGCGGGGATCGAGCCGGTCCGCATCGACGTACCCGACGGGGAGGCCGCCAAGACCGCGCAGGTCGCCGCCCGCTGCTGGTCCGTGCTCGGCTCCGCCGGGTTCACCCGCTCCGACGCGGTGGTCGGACTCGGTGGCGGATCGACCACCGATCTGGCCGGCTTCGTGGCAGCGACCTGGTTGCGCGGGGTGCGGCTGGTCACCGTACCCACCTCGTTGCTGGCCATGGTCGACGCCGCCGTGGGCGGCAAGACCGGGATCAACACCCCCGAGGGCAAGAACCTGGTCGGTGCCTTCTACGAACCGGTCGGGGTCATCTGCGACCTCGAGACCCTGACCGACCTGCCGATCGCCGAGCTGCGATCGGGCATGGCCGAGGTGGTCAAGTGCGGCTTCATCGCTGATCCCGAGATCCTGAACTTGGTCGAGACCGACCCGGCGACCGCCCTCGATCCGACCGGGCCGGTGCTGGCCGAGCTCGTCCGACGGGCCGTCCAGGTGAAGGCCACGGTTGTCTCCGCCGACTTGCGGGAGGCGACCTCGGTCGGCACCCAAGTGGGCCGCGAGGCGCTCAACTACGGCCACACCCTGGGACACGCGATCGAGCAGCACGAGCACTACCGCTGGCGTCACGGCGAGGCGATCAGCACCGGCATGGTGTTCGTGGCCGAGCTCGCCCAGCGCGCCGGGCTGATCGACACCGCTCTGGTCGAGCGGCACCGCAGCGTGCTGTCCGACTTGCAGCTGCCGACCAGCTACCGGGCGGACGCGTACGCCGAGCTGCGCGCACTGATGGCCGTGGACAAGAAGTCCCGCGGGTCGACGCTGCGCTTCGTCGTGCTGCACGGGCTGGCCCGACCGGCGATCCTGGCCGGACCCGAGCCGGAGCTGCTCGAGTCGGCGTACGCCGCGATCAGCTGACATGGCCCTCGGCTAGATGGACTGGCGGCTGGTCACGGAGTTCTTCGCCTCCGTCGGTTACGGGTTGCTGTCGTCGTTCATCCCGGTCTTCAACTCCGAGGTCTACATCGTGGCCGCCCAGGCACTGGGGCTCACCGCCGAAGTGTCGGCGGCGGTCGGCGTCGCCCTCGGGCAGACCATCGGCAAGACCGCCATCGTGCTGGGTCTGCGCCACGGCACCCGTCTCCCCTTCCTGCAGCACCGCATCGACCGGCTGCGGGAGCGCACCACCGCGAAGCCCGACCAGGGCCCACCCGGGCGGATCCGATCGGCCTACCGGCGCTGGTCGGCGCGACTGCTGGCCCTGATCGGGCACAGCCGCTGGGGTTCGGCGATCATCTTCTTGTCCGGGGCCACCGGACTGCCACCCGTGTTCGCGGTCCAGTTCCTGGTCCCGGCGACCAAGATGCCGGCCTGGCTGTTCGCGGTCGCCCTGTTCCTGGGACGCTGCGTCTTGTTCCTGGCGGTGGCGTTCGGTGCGAGCGCGATCATCGCCCGGCTGTTCTCGTGAGGTGAAGGGAGTGTGCTGATGAGCCCGGTTCGCGTGCAGGCGGCCCGCTACAGCCAGGCGGCACGGGCTGTGGCCGACCTGGTCGGCACGATCCCGCCCGGGCGTTGGGACGGCCCGGGGCTGGGGGAGTGGGATCTGCGGGCCCTCGTCGGCCACACCAGCCGAGCGTTGCTGACCGTCGAGACCTATCTCCAGCGGCCGGCGGAGCGAGAGGATCTGGCGACCGCGGCGGCGTACGTGGTGGCTGGGCAACGCCTGGCGGCGGACGCCGGTGGCGGGGTCGCCCAGCGCGGCCGCGACGCCGGTGAGGCTCTCGGTCCTCGACCGGCTGAGGCGTTCACCGCGATCGTGGACCGCGTCCTGCCCCAGTGCGAGCGCGCCGACGACCCGCTGATCACCACCATCGCGGGCGGCATGCGGCTCTCGGTCTACCTGGAGACCCGCACCTTCGAGCTGGTGGTGCACGGGGTGGACATCGCCGACGCCCTCGGCGTCGCGCCGCCGGCCTTCGGCGTCGAGGTGTGGCGAGCCGCGCTGGAGCTGACCGCTGGCGTCGTCGCCCTCACCGACCAGGCCCCGGCGGTCGTGCGCGCGCTGACCGGCCGGGCCGGTCTGCCGCCCGGGTTCAGCATCGTCTGAGAGTTCGCAAACCCGCGCCTCATCAGTCACACGTCGGCGTGTCGCACCTCGGCAAGCCATTGAGCCCCCCGTTTGTCCCGGTCGCCGCTCATCCACAGGTTGCGGCGGCGCCTCTCGCTGTCCACAGATCTGCCCGCACCCCGGTCGATCTCGGGCGCGATCCACAGATTCACTCCATGAAGAGCGACACGCTGATCGAGCAGCTGCTGACCGAAGACCCCGTTCTCCTCGCGCGGGACCATCGCGACCTCCGTCACGCGATCCTCCGAGGCACCGAGGCAGGCCGACTCCGGCGCCTGCTGCCGGGTGTCTACGTCGACGCCGGGCGGGCCGACGAGGTGGCCATCAAAGCCGCCGCCGTGGCTTGCTGGGATCCGTCCGCCGTCATCTGCGGTCGAGGCGCCGCAGCGCTGACCTACTGGCCGGAGATCGCGGTCGGGCCGCTCGTGGTGGCGTCACCGGTCCGGCACGCGAGGCAGCGAGGGTTCACCTTCGTCGAGCGACGGATCCCACCTGACCTTGTCCGGGAGGTCGAGCACGTACGCACCACCGTGCCGGCTCTGACGGCGATCGAGCTGGCCACCTCCGACTTCACCGACCCGATCGACATCGCCCTGCGCAAACGCGTTGCCTCGTTGCCCAGCATGCACGAGGCCATCCAGCTCACCGGCCACCGCCGCGGGCACACCGATCGTCGGCGGGTGCTGCTGGACTCCCGCGACGAGCCGTGGTCCGCCGCCGAGCGACTGGCGCAGCGGATCTACCGGCGGGCGGGCATGACCGGCTGGACCACCAACCTGAAGACAGTGGTCCCCGATGTGGGGACCTACTACCTCGACATCGCCTTCCGCCGGGAGCGGGTCGCGAGCGAGATCGACGGTCGGCTGCACGAGACGGACGTGGACCTCTTCGAGAGCGACCGGATCCGGCAGAACGCGTTGATGCTCCGGGGCTGGTTGGTGCTGCGGTTCACCTGGCACATGCTCGATTCCGATCCCGCGTATGTGATCGCCACGACCCAGGAGGCGGTGGCACTGCGCGGGCCAAACGCGGGGCTCACGGGCTTCTACGACCGCGACACGCCGTGGCTGGCCTGTTGAGGCCCTCGCTTGTCCCCTCTGCCTGTCCGATCTCCACTGCCGCAGCCGGATCGACGGGACGTCCGCAGCGACTAGACTGCGACGCTGGTCCCGCGAGGGCCACAAGAACTCACCGAGTACGCGAAGGGCAACGACGTGGCGTCGACGAACGATCTGAAGAACGGCATGGTGCTGGACCTCGACGGTCAGCTGTGGTCGGTGGTGTGGTTCCAGCACCACAAGCCCGGCAAGGGCAACACCGTCGTCCGCACGAAGCTGAAGCACGTGCTGTCCGGCAAGGTCGTCGATCGCACGTTCAACTCCGACACCAAGGTCGACACCGCCAACGTCGACCGTCGCGAGATGCAGTACCTGTACCACGACGGGGCCGGCTTCGTGTTCATGGACATCAGCAGCTACGAGCAGCTGTCCATCGCCGACGAGACCGTGGGCGACGCGAAGAACTACCTGCTCGAGGGTCAGAA
The DNA here is from genome assembly GCA_963696135.1 of uncultured Actinomycetota bacterium. Taxonomy (GTDB): domain Bacteria; phylum Actinomycetota; class Actinomycetes; order Propionibacteriales; family Propionibacteriaceae; genus Microlunatus. Next base: position 53,844 of record CAVOJH010000009.1, on the reverse strand, counting down.
CGCGACCGTGGCGATCCACGAGGAGAACCCCCTCTACCTCGATCTGCCGGCCTCGGTCGAGCTCGAGATCACCTACACCGAGCCCGGTCTGCAGGGTGACCGCAGCACCGGCGGCACCAAGCCGGCCACGGTCGAGACCGGCTTGCAGATCCAGGTCCCGTTGTTCCTGACCACCGGCGAGAAGGTCAAGGTCGACACCCGTACGGGCGACTACCTCGGCCGCGTCGGCTCCTGAGCCCGGATCGAGCAGCGAAGAACCGGTATGACCGCACGCACCACCCACAGCAGCACCCAGACCAAGGCCCGCAAGCGCGCCCTCGACATCTTGTTCGAGGCCGACCTGCGGGACAGTGACGTGCTGACCACGTTGGCCGAGCGCTCGGCCGACGCCGAGCCGCCGGTGCGTGACTTCACCACCACGCTGGTCCAAGGGGTCAGCACGCACCGCGAGGCCATCGACGCCCGGATCGTGCTGGCCCTGGCCGACGGCTGGAGTCTGCAGCGGCTGCCCCGGGTGGACCGCACGATCATGCGGATCGCGGTGTTCGAGATCGACCACACGCCCGTGCCGGACGCCGTGGCCGTCTCGGAGGCGGTCGGGCTGGCCTCTCAGCTCTCCACCGACGACTCGCCCAAGTTCGTCAACGGCGTGCTGCGCACGGTCGTCGAGACCAAGGCGACACCGGAGGCCACCGCGTCCGCCGACATCGCCTGACAAGGACTCTCTCGGGCAACGACAACGCGGCCTCCCCTCGAGCAGGGGAGGCCGCGTTGCTGTGTCAGCAGGCTCGGCTCAGCGCGAGCCGGCGGCCACCGGCTCGTCCAGGCGCCGACGCGGCCCATCGGTGTCGGCGACCGGCGCCGTGACGGCCCCCGATGCCTCGCCGGCCGCCACAGCGGCCGGAGCTGCCTTCAGGCTGATGGTGCTGCGCAGCGGGACCTCCTTGATCAGCGACACCGCGATCAGGGACACCAGTGCAGCGCCCGCGCCGATCAGGAAGATCAGGCCGGTGGCGTCGCCGTACGCGCCGCGGATGATCTGCACGACCGGAGCCGGCAGGTTGGACAGGTCCAGGCTGGCCGGAGCCGAGCCGTTGCCGCTGATCCCCAGGGCGGCCAGGCCGTCGACGATCAGCTGCTGGACGTGGTCGGCCAGCACCGCGCCGAGCACGGACACGCCGAGCGCGCCGCCGAGCGAGCGGAAGAAGGCGACGCTCGCCGAGGTGGACCCGATGTCCTTGACGTCCACGGTGTTCTGCACCGCCAGCACCAGGTTCTGCATCATGGCGCCGACCCCCAGACCCATCAGGGCCATGCCGATCATGATGAACCAGATGGGCGTGGTGTGGTCGATGCTGCCGAGCACCACCAGTCCGGCGGTCAGGGAGACCGCGCCGCCGACCAGGAACCGCTTGAAGCGGCCGGTGCGGCTGACGAGCTGACCGCACAGCGTCGAGGACAGCAGCAGGGCGACCATCAGCGGGATGGTCAGCAGACCGGCGTGGGTCGGGCTGTAGCCCCGCGCCAGCTGGAAGTACTGCCCGAGGAACGTGGTGCCGCCGAAGAGGCCGATGCCGACGGAGACGCTGGCCACGATGACCAGGATCGCGGTCCGGTTGGCCAGCAGCCGGATCGGTACCAGGGGCTCCGGCGTGCGCAGCTCCCACCACACCGTGACGGCGAGCAGGACCACGGTCGAGCCGAGGAAGGCGGCGGTCTGCCAGCTCCACCAGGCGAAGTCGTTGCCGGCGAAGGTCACCCACAGCATCGGCAGGCTGGCGGTGCCGGCCAGCAGGACGGCGCCGAGGTAGTCGATCTTGGGGTGCGAGCGGCCCACGTCGAACGTCTTCAGCGTGGACTGGATCACGAACAGCGAGATGACGGCCAGCGGTACGCAGACGAAGAAGCACCAGCGCCAGCCGAGGGCGGTGTCGACCAGCAGACCACCGAGCAGCGGACCGGAGACCGTGCTGACGGCCATCACCGAGCCCATGTAGCCGGCGTACCGACCACGCTCCCGCGGGGCGATGATCGTGCCCATGATCGCCTGGACCAGCGCGGTCAGACCACCCATGCCGAGGCCCTGGACGACCCGCATGGCGAGCAGGAAGGGGACCGTATGGGCGAACCCGGCGGCGACCGAGCCGGCGACGAAGATGACGATGGCCACCTGGACCAGCCGCTTCTTGTCGAACAGGTCCGCCAGCTTGCCCCAGATGGGAGTCGAGACGGTGGTGGCCAGCAGGGCGGCCGTGATCACCCAGGTGTACTGACGTTGGGTGCCGGCCAGGTCCCCGATGATCGTCGGCAGGGCCACCGACACGATCGTGGACGACAGCATGGCGGTGAACAGAGCGGCCAGCAGACCGGTCATCGCCTCGAGGATCTGGCGATGGGTCATGAGCGCCGGCTCGGCGGCGCGGCGTGGGGCGACAGTGGCGGACACGGAATATCTCCTGCGACTTCGGCAGTGGGTGAGGACGGCGCAGCCTCGTTGCTTGCTTCATACAACTATAGATACCCGAGATGCATAGTGCAACTAAATAGAAGAGTGATCCAGTGCACAGCCGAGCCTCGCCCGTGAACGGAGTGCTCTGCCGTCCCGTGATACAGCTGCGATTCGCTGACGTCCATGACCCCGACCACCCCGACCGCTCCGACCACCTAAACCCGGGCGCAGGACCCCGCCCGACGAGCGATCGGAGACCGGGGCCAACTACGTGGCGAACGTGAAGGCGAAGCTCGGGGTCAGCAGTCGCCGCGACGTCGCCGCCGCGTTGCGCCGGGAGCGGCAACCGGGCCCGGAGTGAGCAAAGCGGGCTCGAGCGCCGAAGACTGCTACCCTCGGTCGCGGTCAAAGCCACCCTTTAAGACCTGTCCAGTGAGGCAGGAAAGGACGGTCATGCACGCTGCTGGTTCTCCCACGCCCGCGACCACGTCGCCGGTCCCCGAGGCGATCCTCGTTCTCGAAGACGGGAGGACATTCCGCGGCCGTGCGTTCGGTGCGATCGGGGAGACCTTCGGCGAGGCGGTGTTCGCCACCGCCATGTCGGGTTACCAGGAGACCCTCACCGACCCGAGCTACGCGCGACAGGTGGTCGTCGCGACCGCTCCGCACATCGGCAACACCGGCTGGAACGACGAAGACGACGAGTCGGGCCGGATCTGGGTCGCCGGCTACGTGATCCGCGATGCCGCCCGGGTCCCCTCCAACTGGCGCTCGCGTCGCAGCCTGGCCGCCGAGCTGGCCACCCAGGGCATCGTGGGGATGTCCGACGTTGACACCCGCGCGCTGACCCGGCACCTGCGTGAGCGCGGAGCGATGCGGGTCGGCGTGTCCAGCGTGGAGAGCGATCCCGCCGCGCTGCTCGCCCGGGTGCTGGAGCAGCCGACCATGCTGGGCGCGCACCTGGCCGATGAGGTGAGCACCTCCGACGCGTACGTGATCGAGGCCCGCGGGGAGAAGCGCCTGACCGTGGTCGCGCTCGACCTGGGCATCAAGTCGATGACCCCGTACCGGATGTCTGAGCGGGGGATCGAGACCCACGTGCTGCCGGCCACCGCCACCTTCGCCGACATCGCCGCCCGGAACCCGGACGGAGTCTTCTTCTCCAACGGTCCCGGTGACCCCGAGGCCGCGGACGGGCCGGTGGAGGTGCTGCGTGAGGTCCTGGCCGCCGGCATCCCGTACTTCGGCATCTGCTTCGGCAACCAGCTGTTCGGTCGCGCCCTGGGCTTCGGCACCTACAAGCTGACCTACGGGCACCGCGGCATCAACCAGCCGGTGATGGACCTGACCACCCGGCGGGTCGAGATCACCGCCCACAACCACGGCTTCGCCGTCGACGCCCCGCTCGGGCAGCCGACCGAGACGCCGTACGGGATCGCGACGGTGAGCCACGTCGGGCTGAACGACGACGTGGTCGAAGGGCTGGAGCTGCGCGACACGAACGGCGAGCTGGTCTCGTTCTCGGTGCAGTACCACCCGGAGGCCGCGGCCGGTCCGCACGACGCCAGCTACCTGTTCGACCGATTCGTCGATCTCATGACCAGCAAGAAGGGTGGTCGCTGATGCCCAAGCGCACCGACATCAGCTCGATCCTGGTCATCGGGTCGGGTCCGATCGTGATCGGCCAGGCCTGCGAGTTCGACTACTCCGGCACCCAGGCCTGCCGGGTGCTGCGGGAGGAGGGGTTCCGGGTCATCCTGGTCAACTCCAACCCGGCCACGATCATGACCGATCCGGAGTTCGCCGACGCGACCTACATCGAGCCGATCACACCGGAGTTCGTCGAGCTGGTGATCGCCAAGGAGCGTCCCGATGCCCTGCTGGCCACCCTCGGCGGACAGACCGCGCTGAACGCCGCGGTGGCCCTGCACGAGAACGGGGTGCTGGAGAAGTACGGCGTGGAGCTGATCGGTGCCTCGATCGAGGCCATCCAGCGCGGTGAGAACCGGGAGCAGTTCAAGGCGATCGTGGAGAACCTCGAGCTGGCCCCCGACCGGCTGGACAGCGACCCGCGGTACGCCGACCCCGCCACCCCCGATGTGGGCGTGGCCCGCAGCCTGATCTGCCACTCGATGGACGACGTGCTGGCCGCCGCGGACGAGCTCGGCTACCCCCTGGTGGTCCGGCCCAGCTTCACCATGGGCGGGGTCGGCTCCGGCTTCGCGCACGACGAGGCGGAGCTCCGGCGGATCGCCGGCGCCGGACTGGCCGCCAGCCCGACCACCGAGGTGCTGATCGAGGAGTCGATCCTGGGGTGGAAGGAGTACGAGCTCGAGGTCATGCGGGACCGCGCTGACAACGTGGTGATCGTCTGCTCGATCGAGAACTTCGACCCGATGGGCGTGCACACCGGCGACTCGATCACGGTGGCCCCGGCGATGACGCTGACCGACCGCGAGTACCAGCGGATGCGCGACGTCTCCATCGCCATCATCCGCGCCGTCGGGGTGGACACCGGTGGCTGCAACATCCAGTTCGCGATCGATCCGGCCACCGGTCGGATGATCGTGATCGAGATGAACCCGCGGGTGTCCCGTTCCAGCGCGTTGGCCTCCAAGGCGACCGGATTCCCGATCGCCAAGATCGCCGCCAAGGTGGCGATCGGCTACACCCTGGACGAGATCCCCAACGACATCACCCAGGTCACCCCGGCCAGCTTCGAGCCGACGCTGGACTACGTCATCGTCAAGGTGCCGCGGTTCGCGTTCGAGAAGTTCCCGGCCGCCGAGGACACCCTCACCACGCACATGAAGAGCGTCGGTGAGGCGATGGGCATCGGTCGCAACTTCACCGAGGCGCTGGGCAAGGCGCTGCGCAGCCTGGAGGACCCGAAGGCCCCGTTCGACTGGGTGCGCCCGGTCAGCCCGGCCGATGTCGACGAGCTGCTCCGGGTGGCGTCGCGACCGCACGACGGCCGGCTGCAGGTCGTGATGCAGGCGCTGCGGGCCGGCGCCAGCCCCGAGCAGGTGCACGAGGCGACCAAGATCGATCCCTGGTTCGTCGATCAGCTGGTGCTGCTGACCGAGGTCGCCGGCCGAGGTCGAGACCGCGCCCGAGCTCACCCCGGCCCTGCTGCGCACGGCCAAGCGGCACGGCTTCTCCGACGCCCAGATCGCGGCCCTGCGGCACCTCCGCGAGGACGTCGTCCGCGGGGTCCGGTGGGCCCTCGGGCATCCGGCCGGTCTACAAGACGGTGGACACCTGTGCCGCGGAGTTCGCCGCCACGACGCCGTACCACTACAGCTCCTACGACGAGGAGACCGAGGTCGAGCCGCGCACCCGGCCGGCGGTGCTGATCCTGGGCAGCGGCCCGAACCGGATCGGGCAGGGGATCGAGTTCGACTACTCCTGCGTGCACGCGGCGATGGCCCTCTCCGGTGCGCCGGACAACGGCGGCGCCGGCTACGAGACGATCATGATCAACTGCAACCCGGAGACCGTGTCCACCGACTACGACACCGCCGACCGGCTCTACTTCGAGCCGTTGACGCTGGAGGACGTGCTCGAGATCTACCACGCGGAGGCGGCCGCCGGACCGATCGCCGGGGTGGTCGTCCAGCTCGGCGGGCAGACCCCGCTGCGGCTCGCGCAGGCCCTCAAGGACGCCGGCGTCCCGGTGGTGGGCACCAGCCCGGAGGCCATCCACCTGGCCGAGGAGCGGGGCGCGTTCGGCCAGGTGCTGGCCGAGGCCAACCTGCCCGCCCCGAAGCACGGGATGGCCCGGTCCTTCGCCGAGGCGCAGCGGATCGCCGAGGTGATCGGCTACCCGGTGCTGGTGCGGCCCTCGTACGTGCTGGGCGGACGCGGGATGGAGATCGTCTACGACGAGAGCACCCTGGCGTCCTACATCGACCGGGCCACCCAGGTCTCCCCGGAGCACCCGGTGCTGGTCGACCAGTTCCTCGACGACGCGGTGGAGATCGACGTCGACGCGCTCTACGACGGCAGCGAGCTCTATCTCGGTGGCGTGATGGAGCACATCGAGGAAGCCGGCATCCACTCCGGCGACTCCGCCTGCGCGCTGCCCCCGATCACCCTGGGTGCGGAGGTGATCGACCGGATCCGCGAGTCCACCCGGGCCATCGCCGACGGGGTCGGGGTTCGCGGGCTGATCAACATCCAGTTCGCGCTGGCCGGCGACACCCTGTTCGTCCTCGAAGCCAACCCGCGGGCCTCGCGTACGGTGCCGTTCGTCTCCAAGGCGACCGCGACCCCGCTGGCCAAGGCGGCCGCTCGGGTCATGCTCGGCGCGAGCATCACCACCCTGCGGGGCGAAGGTCTGCTGCGCCCGGTCGGTGACGGCGCCGCGGAGTCCCACACCGGGCCGATCGCGGTCAAGGAGGCCGTGATGCCGTTCAACCGCTTCCGTACGGTGGACGGCACCTCCGTGGACACCATCCTCGGACCGGAGATGAAGTCGACCGGTGAGGTGATGGGCATCGACATCGCCTTCGGCACCGCCTTCGCCAAGAGCCAGGTCGCCGCCTTCGGACCGCTACCCAGCCGGGGCACCGTGTTCGTCTCGGTGGCCAACCGGGACAAGCGGTTCGTCATCTTCCCGGTCAAGCGGCTGGCCGATCTCGGCTTCGAGCTGCTGGCCACCGCCGGCACCGCCTCGATGCTGCGTCGCCACGGGGTGAAGGTCCGGACCGTGCGCAAGCACAGCGCCGGACCCGGTCCGGACGGGGAGAAGACCATCGTGCAGGCGATCCTGGACGACGAGGTCGACCTGATCTTCAACACCCCGCACGGGCTCAGCCCGGACGGCCGACCACGGTTCGACGGGTACGAGATCCGCACCGCCGCGGTGCTCCGCAACGTGCCCTGCGTGACCACGGTGCAGGGACTGGCCGCGGCCGTGCAGGGGATCGAGGCCATCCGGGAGGGCCACATCGGGGTCCGCTCGCTGCAGTCCTGGTCGACTGACCTGGGTCGAGACCTGACGCTCTGATGTACCGGCGACTCGTCCGCCCCGTCCTGTTCCGGGCGTACGGCGGCGATGCCGAGCGGGTGCACGAGCAGACGCTGGGGTCGCTGCCGGTGCTGGGTCGGGTGCCGCCGCTGCGGGCCGCGAGCCGAGCGCTGCTGGCACGCGGCCGCCGACCGGTCGAGGTGGCCGGGATCGACTTCCCGGGTGCTGTCGGGGTGGCGGCCGGGCTGGACAAGAACGGTGTGGCCGTACGCTCCTGGGCCGCGCTCGGCTTCGGCTTCGCCGAGCTGGGCACGGTGACCGCCCGGGCCCAGCCCGGCAACGACCAGCCCCGGCTGTTCCGGCTGCCGGAGAGTCGGGCGATCGTCAACCGGATGGGCTTCAACAACGACGGCGCGGCGGCGCTGGCCCAGCGGCTCGCGGCCGCCGGAGTGGCCCGGGGCAACGGTGCGGTCGGCATGCCGGTGGGCGTCTCCATCGGCAAGTCGAAGGTCACGCCCCTGGCCGACGCGGCCGAGGACTACCTCGACTCGCTCCGGCTGCTGGCCCCCCATGCCGACTACGTCGCCGTCAACGTGTCCAGCCCCAACACCCCGGGCCTGCGGGCGCTGCAGGACGCCGACAGCCTGGCCGCCCTGCTGACGTCCCTGACCACCGAGGCGGCTCGGCTCGCCTCGGATGGCGATCCGGTGCCGGTGTTCGTCAAGCTGGCCCCCGACCTGACCGACGAGGCGCTCGAGCAGGCCCTCGACGTGGTCGAGCGGTCCGGTGCCGCCGGACTGATCGCCACCAACACCACGCTGTCCCGGGCCGGGGTCGACCCCCGCGAGGCGGACCGGGCCGCCGAGTCCGGGGGACTCTCCGGTGCTCCGTTGACCATCCGGGCCCGAGAGGTGGTGCGGTTCCTGGCCACCCGTACCGACCTGCCGGTGATCGGGGTGGGCGGGGTGATGACGGTCGACGACGGGCTGGCCCTGCTCGACGCCGGTGCCCGCCTGATCCAGCTCTACACCGGCTTCATCTACGCCGGACCCGGTCTGGTCACCGGCCTGAACGCCCGACTCGCTGCAGCTGCTCTGGAGAGGACGACCCGATGACGGGGTACGGAGAACGACTGGCCCGCCTGGTGGCCGCCCGCGGTCCGCTGTGTGCCGGGATCGACCCGCATCCGGCGCTGCTGACCCAGTGGGATCTGCCGGTGAACGCCCAAGGTCTGGAGCGGTGCGCCCGCACCATGGTGAGCACGCTCGGCGATCTGGTCCCGGTGTTCAAGCCGCAGTCGGCGTTCTTCGAGATGCACGGCTCCCGGGGCATCGCGGTGCTCGAGCGGGTGCTGGCCGATCTCCGGGACGTCGGGGCGCTGTCCCTGCTCGACGTCAAGCGCGGCGACATCGGCTCCACCATGGACGCCTACGCCGCCGCCTACCTCGCCGACGGAGCCCCCCTGGCCGCCGACGCGATCACCGTCAGCCCCTACCTCGGCTTCGGCTCCCTCGCCGGCACCATCGCGTTGGCCGAGCAGGAGGACCGCGGGGTCTACGTGCTGGCCCTGACCTCCAACCCCGAGGGCCGGCAGGTCCAGCACGCGCGCACCGCCGCCGGTCGGCTGGTCGCCGAGGAGATCGTCGACGCGGCGGCCGCCGCCAACGCCGGCCAGGCGTACGGGAACGTCGGACTGGTGGTCGGCGCCACCATCGGTCGGACCGGGGTGGATCTGAGTCAGGTGCACGGCTCGCTCCTCTCACCGGGCATCGGGGCCCAGGGGGCCGGGGCCGCCGAGCTGGTCGAGGTGTTCGGGGACGCGCTCCCGTACGTGCTGCCGTCCGCCAGCCGCGAGCTGATGGGAGTCGGACCGGACCCCCTGCAGATTCGCGCCAAGGCCGAGCAAATGCTGGCCCAGATGAGAACTTCACTGCCGGTGGGGTAGGTTCACAAGCCCCGGTCGTCGGTGCGCAGGTGCACCACGCCGGGCTCCCGCAGGCTTTCGAAGGACCGAGTGTGACGATTCCCCCGCTGAGCGACGAGCAGCGGCAGCAGGCCCGACATGCCGCAACTGAGGCGCGACGCCGACGAGCGGCGGTGAAGCAGGGACTCCGAACCGGAGAGCTGACGCTGGCCGATGTGCTGACCACCGCCGAGACCGACGACGTGATCGCCCACGCGAAGGTGGTCGACGTCCTGAAGGCGCTGCCCCGGGTCGGGGCGGTCCGAGCCGAGCGGGTGATGGGGCGCCTCGACATCGCCCCCAACCGTCGCCTGCGCGGTCTCGGACGGCACCAGATCGCCGCGCTGGTCACCGAGTTCGCTGCCCGCTCCACGTGAGCGCCACCCGGGACGGGGTCACGTGAGCGCCACCCGGGACGGGGTCACGTGAGCGACAGTCGGACGGCCGACCGGCGCCGACCGCGCCTGACCGTCGTCTCCGGTCCGACGGCGGTCGGCAAGGGGACCGTCGTCTCCGCCCTGCGGCAGGCGCACCCCGAGGTGTTCGTCTCCGTGTCGGCGACGACCCGACCTCCCCGGCCCGGTGAGGTGGCCGGTGTGCACTACCTGTTCGTCAGCGAGCAGGAGTTCGACCGGCTGGTGGCGGAGAACGAGCTGCTGGAGTGGGCGGTCGTGCACGGCCGCCACCGGTACGGCACCCCCCGGTCGCCGGTGCTCGCCGCGATCGCCGAGGGCCGCGAGGCGGTGCTGGAGATCGATCTGCAGGGCGCCCGCCAGGTCCGGGCCAACTGGCCCGACGCTCGCCTGGTGTTCCTGGCCCCGCCTTCCTGGGACGAGCTGGTGCGTCGGCTGGTCGGTCGCGGCACCGAGACGGAGGAGGAACGCACCCGCCGGCTGGACACCGCCACCCGGGAGCTGGCGGCCGAGAGCGAGTTCGACACGACTGTCGTCAACCGCGACGTCGTGCATGCGGTGGCGGACTTGGTAGACTTGCTCGGTCTGTAGTCCTACGGGCCGGTCTTGCCGTGCCCTCAGGACACCTACCGACACTCTGCACGTTCACGCCATGCACACTCAAGCCAAAGGTTCCCACTTGTCTGGAAACGTGATTGCCGAGGGGATCACCAACCCCCCGATCGACGAGCTGCTCACCCACTCCGACTCCAAGTACCGACTGGTCCTGTTCGCGGCCAAGCGGGCGCGTCAGATCAACGCGTACTACTCCCAGCTCGGCGAGGGTCTGCTCGATCACGTCGGCCCACTGGTGGAGACCGGCGTCCAGGAGAAGCCGTTGTCCATCGCGATGCGCGAGATCAACGCCGGCGTCCTGGCCTGCATCGACGAGAACACCGAGGAGACCGCGGAGCCCGACTCCGAGACCCCGACGTACGACAACCCGGCCTGACCGGTCTCGCCTCCCGCCTGCGATGAGCCGCGTCATCCTCGGGGTCGCGGGCGGGATCGCGGCGTACAAGGCCTGTGAGCTGCTCCGGCGGCTCCAGGCCGAGGGTCACGACGTGACCGTGATCCCGACCGCGGCGGCGTTGGAGTTCGTCGGCGCCGCGACCTGGGCCGCCCTGTCGGGCAAGCCAGTGCACACGTCGGTGTTCGACGACGTGCACCAGGTGCCACACGTCCGGCTCGGCCAGCAGGCCGATCTGGTGATCGTCGCCCCGGCCACCGCCGATCTGCTGGCCCGGGCCGCCACCGGCCGCGCCGACGACCTGCTCACCTCCACCCTGTTGACCGCCCACTGTCCGGTGGTGTTCGCCCCGGCCATGCACACCGAGATGTGGCTGCACGCCGCCACCCGGGCCAACGTCGCCACCCTGCGCTCGCGGGGGTGCCTGGTCGTCGACCCCGACTCGGGCCGACTGACCGGTCCCGACAGCGGACCCGGTCGACTGCCCGATCCCGCCGAGCTCGCCGCCGTCGCCACGGCCGTGCTGGCCGATCCGTCGATCGTGCAGCGGGCGGCGGCTCGCGATCTGACCGGTCTGCGGGTCGTGGTCAGTGCCGGCGGCACCCGCGAGCACCTCGACCCCGTACGGTTCCTCGGCAACCGCTCCTCGGGCCTGATGGGCTGGGCCCTGGCCCGGGCGGCCGTGCTGCGCGGCGCCGAGGTCGACCTGGTCGCGGCCAATGTGACCCTGCCGGCCCCGCCCGGCACGACGGTGCACCCGATCGTCTCGACCGGCGATCTCGGCCACGGCGATGGCCGAGCGAGCCGCCACGGCGGACCTGGTCGTGATGGCCGCGGCGCCGGCCGACTTCACCCCGACGAGCCGCAGCGACACCAAGATCAAGAAGGCCGGTGACGGCGGCCTGCACGTCGACCTGGTGCAGACCACCGACGTGCTGGCCACGCTCGTCCGGAGCCGGACCGACCCACGCCAGGTGCTGGTCGGCTTCGCCGCCGAGACCCCCACCCCGGAGGCGTCGCTGCTGCAGCTGGGTCAGGCGAAGCTGTTGCGCAAGGGCTGCGACCTGCTGGTGCTCAACGAGGTCGGCGAGCACAAGGCGTTCGGGCGGCCGGACAACGAGATCGTGCTGCTGACCGCCGACGGTGCCGATGGCCCCCACGCCGGCAGCAAGGACTTTCTGGCCCACCTGATCTGGGATTGCGCCCTGCGGCAGCGGTCTTCTGGTTAGGTTGTCCGAAGCCGTTCACGGGGGCAACCCGACGGCGAGACGTCAAGCGCGGAAGTTGAAGGGATCACGATGGCAGGACGGCTGTTCACCTCGGAGTCGGTGACCGAGGGTCACCCGGACAAGATCGCCGACCAGATCAGCGACTCGGTGCTGGACGAGCTGCTGCGCCAGGACCCGCAGAGCCGGGTGGCGGTGGAGACCCTGGTCACCACGGGACTGGTGGTGGTGGCCGGCGAGGTCACCACCGAGGCGTACGCGGAGATCCCCAAGATCGTCCGCAAGCGGATCCTCGACATCGGCTACGACTCCTCGACCAAGGGCTTCGACGGGGCCTCGTGCGGGGTGTCGATCGCCATCGGCCAGCAGTCGCCCGACATCGCCCAGGGCGTGGACGACGCCTTCGAGTCCAGGACCGGTGAGTCCAGCGACGCGTTCGACCACCAGGGCGCCGGTGACCAGGGCCTGATGTTCGGCTACGCCTGCAACGAGACCGACAGCCTGATGCCGCTGCCGATCGACCTGGCCCACCGGCTGGCCGAGGAGCTGTCCGCCGCCCGCAAGGACGGCACGATCCCGTACCTGCGCCCCGACGGCAAGACCCAGGTCACCGTGGAGTACGACGGCGAGCGCGCGGTCCGGTTGGACACCGTGGTGCTGTCGACCCAGCACGCCGCCGACATCGACCTGAACACGCTGCTGACCCCGGACATCCGCAAGCACGTGGTGGAGCCGGTGCTGGACCGGTTCGACATCGACGCGTCCGACCACCGGTTGCTGGTCAACCCGACCGGCCGGTTCGAGATCGGCGGCCCGATGGGTGACGCCGGCCTGACCGGACGCAAGATCATCGTCGACACCTACGGCGGCATGGCCCGGCACGGCGGGGGCGCCTTCTCCGGCAAGGATCCCTCCAAGGTCGACCGCTCGGCCGCGTACGCGATGCGCTGGGTGGCGAAGAACGTCGTCGCCGCCGGTCTGGCGGGACGGTGCGAGGTCCAGGTCGCGTACGCGATCGGCAAGGCGCACCCGGTCGGCTTCTACGTGGAGTGCTTCGGCACCGAGACGGTGCCGGTCGCCCAGATCCAGCAGGCCGTGCTGGCCACCTTCGACCTGCGGCCGGCGGCGATCATCGCCGCTCTGGACCTGAAGCGGCCGATCTACGCCCAGACCGCGGCGTACGGGCACTTCGGCCGGAACCTGCCGGGGATGACCTGGGAGAACACGGACCGGGCCGACGCGCTGGCCAACGCCGTCAAGGGCTGACCCCGCTCACCAAGACCCGACGTGTCAGCGTGAGTGGTCGCCCGAGCGACCACGGACGCTGACAAGTCGGAGTGACCTGGCCAGCACCGAACCGACCAACAGCCCCAGGGCGATGGCGCCGACCAGCTGGACCACCCCGAAGCCGGCCGACCCCGACCCGGTCGGGCCCAGGGCCAGCTCGGTGACCGACAGCAGTCCGAGACTGCCTGGCACCAGCATCCAGAACGCCGGCAGGAACAGCACCAGGCGGGGCAGCTGGGGTCGTGCCAGCTCCACGACCGAGGCGGCCACGCTCGCCGCGAGCCCGCCCAGGAAGCCGCCGAGCGGGGCGCCGTACAGCTGCTGGCCGAGGGCCTGGGCGCCGAAGGCGGCCAACAGCACCAGCACCACCCACGGCATCAGGGACAGCCGGATGCTCTCCATCAGGCACAGTCCGGCGCTGACCAGCAGCAGCCCGAGCGGCGCCGCCCACCAGCCCAGGGTGTCCACCCGGATGTTGCTGAGCGCCTCGGGCGGCACCCGGAGCAGGGCGGCCGCGGCCAGGATGCCGAGCGCGAACAGCAGCAGCTGGACGATCCCGTACCCGACCCGTGACACGCCGGCGACCATCGCCCCGGCGGCGATCTCGGAGAGTCCCGTGACCAGGATCGCGCCCGGCAGCAGGATGGCCAGTGGCGGCAGCAAGGTACGCAAGGCCCCGTCGACCAGCCCGGCCGAGGCTGTGGTGAACACCAGGCAGGCCACCAGGAAGGCCGCGACACTGGGGAGCAGCGTGGCCAGCGCACGGCTCCGGGCACCGAGCCGGGCCAACCCCAGCACGATCACCGACCCGACCGCGGTCAAGGCCACGTTCACCCCGCCGGGCTGCAGGATCAGCCCGATCCCGACCGAGGCGATCACCCAGGCCAGGGCGGACAACCAGGCCGGGTAGCGCTCGGGCCGGCCCCGCAGCGACGTCAGCCGCTGCAACGCCTGCCCGCGGTCGATCGCGCCGGCCATCAGCTGACCACGGATCAGCCGGACCTCGGCGGCCTGGTCCAGTCGCAGCGAGCCGTTCACCGTCTCCACGGTGGCCGGTTCGCCGCTGCCGAGCGCGAGACTCACCCCCGTGGGCCCGGCCGCGACCTGCAGATCGGGATAGCCCAGCCGGCGACCGACCGCATCGAGGTCCTCGTCGATCTCGTGCACCGGCTGTCCGGTGGCGACCATGGCGACCGCGAGGTAGGTGAGCAGCAGCCGGTCGCCGTGCTTGTCGGCCGGCTGCGACGGCTTGTCCGCCGGCTGGGGTGGGGGCGGGATCTCGGGCACGGTCTCACTCTGTCAGCCGACCCGAGAACTCGCTGACGCACGGCTCGCGGTGCCCACGCAAGAGTTGCATCGGGTGCGTGAGTCACCGGAGGAGTGCGTCAGCATGGTTGTCGGCGGTTGCTGCCATCATCGGCGGGTGCCCGAGACCCCGAGTGTGACCCTGCCGGTGGCGCGGGTTGCGGTCGACGTGTCGCTGGCGCACCTCGATCGGCCGTTCGACTACCGGGTCGGCCCGGCCGAGGACGCGGCTGCGGTGCCCGGGGCGCGGGTACGGGTGCGGTTCGCGGGGCGGCTGCGGGACGGCTTCGTGCTCGAGCGGCTGGCCAGCAGCGACAGCGATCGGGAGCTGAGCCCGCTGTCCAAGGTCACGTCGGCCGAACCGGTGCTGACGCCCGAGATCGCCGCGCTGGTCCGCGCCGTCGCCGATCACCACGCCGGCTGCTTCGCCGATGTGCTGCGGTTGGCGATCCCACCCCGGCACGCCGCGACGGAGAAGGCCGAGCCGGGTCAGCGGCCCGGGCTGCCGGAGCTCGATCCGATCGACCACGGTGCCCTGTCCACGTACCCGACCGGTGCGGGCCTGCTGGACGCGCTGCGCTCCGGCGGCCGCCCACGGGCGTACTGGCAGGTGATCCCGGCGCACCACCCCAGCAGCGACTGGGCCGACGGGTTCGCCGCCGCGGCCCGGGCGACGGCCGACAGCGGCCGGGGGGCGGTGCTGGTGGTGCCGGACCAGCGGGACCTGGCCCGGCTGCGCGCGGCCTGCACCCGGGTGCTGGGCCGACCCGGGTTCGTCGAGCTGACCGCAGAGGCCGGTCCGGCCGCCCGCTACCGAGCCTTCCTGGCGGCGCTCCGGGGCGACGTCCGGGTGGTGATCGGCAACCGCGCGGCGGCGTACGCACCGGTCCGCGACCTCGGCCTGGTCGCCTTGTGGGACGACGGCGACGACCTGCTGGCCGAGCAGCGGGCGCCCTATCCGCACACCCGGACGGTGCTGGCCCTCCGGGCGACCCAGCAGCACAGCGCGGTGCTGGCGGCCGGTTACGCGCGCAGCTGCGAGGCCGAGCAGTGGGTGCAGCGGGGTTGGCTGCAGGAGCTGGCCGCCGACCGCACCCAGACCCGGCACACAGCACCCCGGGTGCGGGCGGCGGTGGACTCCGATCTGGCCCTGGCTCGTGACCCGGCGGCCCGTTCGGCCCGGCTGCCGCACGAGGTGTTCGAGCTGGTCCGAGCCAGCCTGCCGCAGGGACCGGTGCTGATCCAGGTGCCGCGCTCGGGCTACCTGGTGGCGCTGGTCTGCGGCGACTGCCGGGAGCCGGCTCGGTGCCGACGCTGCCACGGTCCGCTCCGCCAGCAGCACGGCGGGGACCGTCGGGATCGCACGGTCGGGCTGGGCTGTGCCTGGTGCGGCTTGCTGCACCCGGACTGGGCCTGCCCGATCTGCGAGAGCCGGTCGCTGCGATCGCCGGTGGTCGGCGCCGACCGGACGGCGGAGGAGCTCGGGCGCGCCTTTCCCAACACCGTCATCCGGCAGTCCAGCGGCGGCGGGGTGCTGCCGGAGGTGCCGGACACGCCGGCCCTCGTCGTGGCCACCCCGGGTGCCGAGCCGGTTGCTGTGGGCGGGTACGCGGGCGCCGTGCTGCTGGACACCAACCTGTTGCTGCTGCGCGCCGACCTGCGGGCTTCGGAGGAAGCACTGCGTCGCTGGCTGGCCGTGGTCGCCCTGGTCCGCTCGGGCGCCGACGGCGGCTCCGTGATCGCGGCGGGGGACAGCGCGGCCCGGGCGCTGCAGGCCCTGGTCCGGCTGGATCCGGCGGGCTTCGCCGCCCGCGAGCTCGCCGAACGGGCCGAGGCGCACTTCCCACCCGCGGCCAAGGTGGTGACCGTGGACGGGACCGCCTCGACCCTCACCGACGTGGTCGACCTGCTCCGAGGTCCCGACCCGCTCGAGATCCTCGGGCCGGTGCCGCTGCCGGGGGTGACGCTGGCCGGGACGGAGGACGCGATCGAGCGGCTGACGCTGCGGACCCCCCAGCTGAGCGGGAGGGCGTTGGTGCACGCCGTCAAGGACGTGACGGCGGTGCGGAGCGCGAAGAAGAGCGACGGAGCCCTCCGGGTCCGGGTCGATCCTGCGGCCCTGGGCTAGCGGTCACCACGGGGTCCGGGGGCTACACTCCGGCCGGTGCGCATCGTCTTCGCCGGAACCCCTCAGGCCGCTCTGCCCAGCCTCGAGGCGCTGCTGGGCTCCGACCACGAGATCGTGGCCGTCCTCACCCGGCCCGACGCCCCCAGCGGGCGCGGCAAGAGGCTGACCCCGAGCCCGGTGGCCGAGCGGGCGGCCGACCTGGGGATCGAGACCCTGAAGCCGGCCAAGCCGCGCGAGCCGGAGTTCCTGTCCCGGCTGGCCGAGATCGCACCGGACTGCTGCCCGGTGGTGGCGTACGGAGCCCTGCTGCCGCAGAACCTGCTCGACCTGGTGCCGCACGGCTTCGTCAACCTGCACTTCTCGCTGCTGCCGGCCTGGCGCGGGGCGGCCCCGGTGCAGCACGCGGTGCTGGCCGGGGACGCGGTGACCGGAGCGACCACCTTCCGGATCGTGGCCGCCCTGGACGCCGGCCCGACCTTCGCGACCGTGACCGAGCCGATCGGGGCGACCGACACCTCGGGGGATCTGCTGCGGCGGCTCTCGGTCACCGGTGCCCGGTTGCTGGTGTCCACGCTGGACGGCATCGCCGATGGCAGTCTGACCGCCACGGAGCAACCGAGCGAGGGCATCACCCTGGCGCCCAAGATCACCGTCGAGGACGCCCGGATCGACTGGAGCCGGTCGGCCGTCGAGATCGACCGCGTGGTCCGCGGCTGCGCGCCGGCACCCGGGGCCTGGACCACCTTCCGCGGCGACCGGTTCAAGATCAACTCGGCGACCCCGGTGTCGGACCGGCCCGGGGTACCCGGGGAGCTGGCGGTGACCAAGCGGTCGGTGACGGTGGCGGCGGGTGACGGCACCGGTGTGGAGCTCGGTCAGGTGCAGGCGCAGGGCAAGAAGACGATGCTGGCCGCCGACTGGGCCCGCGGGGTCACGTTCGCCCCGGGCGAAGCCCTGGGCAGCTGACGTGGCGTCTCCGCGGTCAGCGGGACGGCGGCGTCTGGTCGATCCCGCTCGCCGGGCCGCCTTCGACGGTCTGCGCAGCGTGCACGCCGACGACGCGTACGCGAACCTGGTGCTGCCACCGCTGTTGACCCAGCGCCGGATCACCGGCCGGGACGCCGCCTTCGCCACCGAGCTGCTGGCCGGCACCTGCCGCATGACGGGAACGTACGACCAGATCCTGGTGGCGGCCTCCGGCCGGGCGCTGGGCACCCTGCAGCCGGCCGTGCTGGACCTGCTCCGACTCGGCTGCCACCAGCTGCTGAGCATGCGGGTGCCGACCCACGCGGCGGTGGCCGCCACTGTCGATCTGGCCGCGGCCACGGTCGGCGAGCGGGTGACCGGGCTGGTGAACGCCGTGCTGCGCAAGGTCGCGGCGCGGTCGTACGAGGAGTGGACCGACGATCTTGCCGTTGGGCTCGATGACGTCGATGCGTTGGCGTTGCGCAGCGCCCATCCGCGGTGGATCGTGGCGGCGTACGCGGAGCTGCTGCCTGCCGCAGAGCTCGAGACCGCGCTGCTGGCCAACAACGACTCCGCCCCGGTCAGTCTGGTGGTCCGGCCCGGTCTCGCCTCGGTCGACGAGCTGCTCGACGCCGGCGCCGAGCCGGGACGCTGGAGCCCGTACGCGGCGAGCTGGTCGGGGAACCCCGCCGAGCTGGACGCCGTCCGCCGGGGGACCGCAGGGGTGCAGGACGAGGGGTCTCAGCTGACGGCCTGGGGTCTCGGCCGGATCGCGTCGACGTCGGAGCGCGGTTGGTGGCTGGATCTGTGCGCCGGGCCGGGCGGCAAGGCGGCCCTGCTGACGGGGCTGGCGGCCGAACGGTCCGCTCGACTGGTCGCCGTCGAGCTCGCCCCTCACCGGGCGCGGCTGGTCGCCCAGGGCCTGCGTGGCTATCCCGAAGCGCCGACGGTGGTGGTGGCCGACGGCACCCGTCCCGCCTGGCACGGTCGGGTCTTCGACCGGGTGCTGGCCGATGTGCCTTGCAGCGGACTGGGCGCCCTGCGTCGGCGGGCCGAGTCCCGCTGGCGACGGACGGCCGGCGACGTCGAGCAGCTCCATCCCCTCCAGGTGGCACTGCTGACGGCCGCGCTGGACGCCGCCGCACCCGGCGGTGTCATCGCGTACGTGACCTGCTCACCCCACCGCCGGGAGACCGTCGACGTGGTCACCGAGGTGCTGGCCGGCCGCGATGACGTCGACCTGGTGCCCGCCGCCACCGTGCTGCCCGAGCTGCCGGAGGACGCCTTCGTCGGTCCGTACCTGCAGCTCTGGCCGCACCGGCACGGCACCGACGCGATGTTCGCGGCCTATCTGACACGCCCGCACTGAAACGTTCTCATGACGGCCCGATCTGTGGCAGGCTTGTCGGCCGTGCGCATTCTCCAGGTCGGACTCGGCGGTTTCGGACGGAACTGGGCGGCCACGGTCATCCCAGAGGTGACGGAGGTCGAGGTGGTGGGCACGGCCGACGTGTTCGCCGGGTCCCGGGAGCTGGCCATCGCCGCCGGTCTGACCACCCCGGACCGGTGCTTCAGCACCGTCGAAGAGGCGATCGACGCCACCGACCCGGAGGCGGTCCTGGTCACCGCCAGCCTGGTCGGGCACGTGCCGGCCGCTGAGGCCGCGCTGCGCAGCGGGCGACACGTGCTGATCGAGAAGCCGTTCGCCCCGAGCGTGGCGGAGGCCGAGAGCCTGGTCGCGCTGGCCGACCAGCAGCAGCGGATCGTCGCGGTCAGCCAGAACTACCGCTTCTTCCCGGCGGTGCAGACGGTGCGGAAGCTGGTCGCCGACCGTGATCTGGGCGACTTGCACGCGGTCGAGATCGACTTCCGCCAGTTCTCCGGCCGGGAGGGGATCGCCGGTCCCCACCACGCCCTGGCCGAGCCGTTGCTGGTGGACATGTCCATCCACCACTTCGACCTGCTGCGGTACGTGCTCGGCCGTGAGGTCACCGCCATCAGCTGTCGCACCTGGGATCCGGAGTGGTCGCTGTTCACCGGCCCGTCGGAGGGAGTGGCACTGATCGACTGCGGCGAGGACGTGGTCGCCTCCTACCGCGCCAGCTGGGTGAGCAGCGGACCGAAGACCGCGTGGGCCGGGGAGTGGCGGATGGACTTCGCCGGCGGTGAGGTGTGGTGGACCAGTCGCGGCGACGGCCCGGACGGGTGGCGCTCGGACGTGGTCATGGTGCGTCGGGGCCGGATCCTGGAGACCCTCGAGCTCCCGGTCGTGGAGCGCGTGGACCGGGCGGGAAGTCTGACGGAGTTCGCCCGCGCCATCACCAGCGGGCAGGAGCCGGAGATCTCGGGCCGGAACAACCTCGGCAGCCTGGCCACCACCTACGCCGCCGTCGAGGCGTCCCAGACCCGCGCGAAGGTCCAGCTCGCCGGCTGGCGCTGACCGCTCGGCGGCTGGCGCTGACTGCTCGGCGGCCCGCTAAGGTCGCCTGCGTGACCAACCGGATCATGCCCAGCCTGCTGTCGGCGGACTTCGCGAACCTGCAGACCTCGATCGAGACCATCCCGAGCGCGGACGCCCTGCACGTGGACGTGATGGACTACCACTTCGTCCCCAACCTGACGATCGGGTTGCCGGTGATGGAGGCGATCCGACGCGTCACCGACAAGGTGCTCGACCTGCACCTGATGATCTCCGACCCCGACCGGTGGGCGCCGACCTACGCCGAGCAGGGGGCGGACTCGGTCACCTTCCACGTCGAGGCCGCTGACGCGCCCGTCCGCCTGGCCCGTGAGCTGCGGGCCCGGCACGCCCGGGCCGGGATGGCCCTGAAGCCGGCGACGCCGATCGAGCCGTACGCCGAGCTGCTGCCCGAGCTGGACCTGGTGTTGATCATGACGGTGGAGCCGGGCTTCGGTGGGCAGAAGTTCCTCGACCTGTGCCTGCCGAAGATCGAACGCACCCGACGACTGCTGGCCGAGACAGGTGGCGACATCTGGCTGCAGGTCGACGGCGGTGTGTCGGTGGAGACGATCGAGCGCTGTGCCGCGGCCGGGGCCGACTCCTTCGTGGCCGGATCGGCGGTGTTCGGGGCCGACGATCCGGACGCGATGGTGAACGAGCTGCGGGGGATGGCTGACGCCGCCGGTCGCCGCGCCGGCTGAGCAGCGGCGACCGACGATCGGGTTTCAGCGGCGGCTGCGCCCCAGCTTGGCCAGCGGCTTGCGGAGGACCCGGCGACGCGGAGCGTTCGCGGTACGGGCAGCCACCGCCGCGGCAGGCCCGGGAACGAAAGCAACTGTCGCACCCGTGAGGTCGGCGATGACGTGGGTCGTGGCGGAGGCGGCGAGCCGCACCACGAAGGCGCCGCCGGCCACCCCGACCTGCACGAAGCAGCCGTTGGCGATGGTCTGGCCCTTGGTGTAGTTGAGCGTCGACGCGCTCGGCTTCACGCCGGGCGGGTAGGCCGTCAGGAAGCCACTGCCCAGGCTGCCGGTGACCGTCAGATTCAGGAACGCTGCCTCCAGCGAGTACGTGGCGTCGGCGGCGTCCACTGCCACATCGATCCAGGAACCGCTCGTGAGTCGGCCGCTGCTGTCCAACGCGCCGGTGCTCGACCGCCGGACGATCCCCGTCCGGCCACCGGCGGAGCGGGTGTCCAGGACCCGTACCGGGGCGGTGGCGATCGGCAGGGCCAGGGAGTCGATGTCGAGTGCTGTCGTCAGGAAGGTCTTCTGGGGACCGTCGCCGTCGCCGTAGTCGACTCCGATCATCGGCCCGTACTGGGTGTTGGCGATCTCTCCCACGGCGAGGTCACCGTTCCACTCAGACGGCAGCACCTGGAGATAGAGCGACGGCCCGTCGTCGTTCTGGAGACCGAGCGTCGGTTGTCCGGAGTTGTTCGACTGGATAGTCGTCCTGGTGGAAGCGGAGTTGATGTCAGCCAACCGGACGGGGTCGCCATCGGCGGCGGAGGCCGTCGGAGCCGTCACGGAGGCGATCGCGGTCAGTCCGGCCGCCCCGGCCAGGACGGCGCCGCCGCGGAGCAGGTGGCGTCGGCCCAGGGACTGATCGGGCTGGTCTGTGGTCACGTGGTCTTCTCCCTCGAAGTGCGCGCAGCCGGCGGGCCCGACGTCGCCCGGTGATCCTAAGATCCGGACGGCAGCCGCGAGGGAGAATCGCTCAATTTCCCTGGCGGCGCTTGAGGTAGCGCTCGAACTCCGCCGCGATCGCGTCGCCGCTGGCTTCGGGCAGCTCGGCGGCGTCCTGCTGCTCTTCCAGCTGGGTCACGTACTCGGCGACCTCGGTGTCCTCGGCCGCCAGCTCGTTGACGCCACGCTCCCAGGCTCGGGACAGCTCCGGCAGCTCCCCGAAGTCGAGCGGCACGTCGAGCAGACGCTCCAGCTGGGAGAGGATCGCCAGCGTCGCCTTGGGGCAGGGTGGATGCGACACGTAGTGGGGGATCGCGGCCCACACCGACATCGTCGGCAGCCCGGACCGAGCGAGCAGGTCGGCCATCACCCCGACGATGCCGGTCGGACCCTCGTAGGTGGACTCGCCGATCCCGTACGTCTCCATCAGTCCGGGGTCGCGGGTCGTGGTGGTGACGGGCACGGGCCGGGTGTGCGGCGTGTCGGCCAGCAGGGCGCCGAGCACGAACACCCGAGACGGATTCGCCGAGCGCAGGGCCGAGGTGATCAGGCCACCGAACTGGCGCCAGCGCAGGTTGGGCTCGATGCCCTCCACCAGGATCAGGTCCCGACCGCCGGCCAGCTGCGCGGTCTTGATCCGCGTGGTCGGCCAGGTGATCTCGCGCTCGCCGTCGGCGTTCAGCGACACCTCGGGTCGATTGACCTGGTAGTCGTAGAACTCGTCGGGATCGAGCTCGTAGGCCAGCTCCGCCTGGTACGCCTCGGCGAGATGCTCCACCGCGGCACTGGCCGCGTTGCCCGCATCACTCCACCCGCTGAAGGTCGCCACCACCAAGGGGTCGCGCAGCCCACGCAGTCCGGCGTTCACCTGCTCGTTCATGCCAGACACTGTAGACGCCGCCACCGACCGAGAATCGAGACCGACGAGTGAGCCTGCGGTCTATCCTCCAGGGGTGTCCGACCTGCGCAGCGAGCTGTCCCGACGTGTTGTCATCGGCGACGGGGCGATGGGCACGATGCTGCAGTCGTACGACCTGACGCTGGACGACTTCGACCAGCTCGAGGGCTGCAACGAGATCCTCAGCGTCACCCGACCCGACGTGGTCCGCGCCATCCACGACGCCTACTTCGAGGTCGGGGTGGACTGCGTCGAGACCAACACGTTCGGTACGAACCTCTCGGCCCTGAACGAGTACGACATCCCCGACCGGATCGGCGAGCTCGCCGAGGCCGCCGCCCGGATCGCCCGGGAGTCGGCGGACAGCTTCAGCACCCCCGAACGGCCACGCTGGGTGCTCGGTAGCGTCGGTCCCGGCACCAAGCTGCCCACCCTGGGCCACCTGCCGTACGCCCAGCTGCGGGACGCGTACGCCACCCAGGTCTCGGCCATGGTCGCGGGTGGCATCGACGCGGTGCTGGTGGAGACCAGCCAGGACCTGCTGCAGACCAAGGCCGCCGTGTTGGGTGCGAAGCGGGCGATGTCCTCCTCGGGCGTCGACCTGCCGCTGATCGTGCACATCACCGTGGAGACGACCGGCACCATGCTGCTGGGCTCCGAGGTCGGGGCGGCCCTGACCGCGTTGGAGCCGCTGGGCATCGACTTCATCGGCCTGAACTGCGCGACCGGTCCGGCGGAGATGAGTGAGCACCTGCGACATCTGGCCCGGCACGCGCAGGTCGGGGTCAGCTGCATGCCGAACGCCGGTCTGCCGGAGCTGACCTCCGACGGCGCGCGCTACCCGCTGACCCCGGTCCAGCTCGCCGACGCGCTGGAGCAGTTCGTCGGCGAGTTCGGTCTGGGCCTGGTCGGCGGCTGCTGTGGCACCTCGCCGGAGCACCTGCGTCAGGTGGTCGAGCGCCTCGGCACCCGGACCCCGGTGGTCCGTGAGCCCGTGCACGTCCCGGCCTCGGCGTCGCTGTACGCCGAGGTGCCGTTCCGGCAGGACACCAGCTACCTGTCGATCGGGGAGCGCACCAACGCCAACGGCTCCAAGGCGTTCCGCGAGGCCCTGCTGGCCGAGCGCTGGGACGACTGCGTCGACATCGCCCGCGCCCAGATCCGCGACGGCGCGCACCTGCTGGACCTCAACATCGACTACGTCGGTCGCGACGGTGCTGCCGACATGAGCGAGCTGGCATACCGGTTGGCCACCGCATCGACCCTGCCGATCGTGCTGGACTCCACCGAGCCGCCCGTGCTGCAGGCCGGGCTGGAGCGGATCGGTGGTCGCGCGGTGATCAACTCGGTGAACTACGAGGACGGCGACGGCCCGACCTCGCGCTTCACCAAGATCATGGAGCTGGTCTCCGAGCACGGTGCTGCGGTGATGGCCCTGACCATCGACGAAGAGGGCCAGGCCCGGACGTGTGACTGGAAGGTGCGGGTCGCCGATCGGTTGATCACCGACCTGACTCAGAACTGGGGGATGCGCACCTCCGACATCATCATCGACGCGCTGACCTTCCCGATCGCCACCGGTCAGGAGGAGACCCGCCGCGACGGCATCGAGACCATCGAGGCGATCCGGACGATCAAGGAGCGGTTCCCCGAGGTGCAGACCACTCTCGGGTTGTCCAACATCTCCTTCGGGCTCAACCCGGCGGCGCGGGTGGTGCTCAACTCGGTCTTCCTCAACGAGTGCATCGAGGCCGGTCTGGACTCCGCCATCGTGCACGCGGCCAAGATCATCCCGATGGCCCGGATCCCCGACGAGCAACGCGAGACAGCGCTCGACATGGTCTACGACCGGCGTCGTCCGGCCACCGACGACGAGCCGGCGTACGACCCGCTGCAGCACTTCCTGGAGATCTTCGACGGGGTCACCACCGCCGACACCAAGGCCGAGCGCGCCGCCGAGCTGTTGAAGCTACCCGTGAGCGAGCGGCTGCAGCGTCGGATCGTGGACGGCGAGGGCAAGGGTCTCACCGAAGACCTCGAGCTCGCCCTGGCCGACGGGAAGCCGGCGCTGGAGATCATCAACACCGACCTGCTGGAAGGCATGAAGACCGTCGGGGTGCTGTTCGGCTCCGGCCAGATGCAGCTGCCGTTCGTGCTCCAGTCGGCCGAGGTGATGAAGACCGCGGTGGCCTACCTGGAGCCGTACCTGGAGAAGACCGACTCGGCCGGCAAGGGCACCATCGTGCTGGCCACGGTCAAGGGCGACGTGCACGACATCGGCAAGAACCTGGTCGACATCATCCTCACCAACAACGGCTACACCGTGGTGAACCTCGGCATCAAGCAGCCGATCACCACGATCCTGGAGGCCGCGGACGAGCACAGAGCCGACGCGATCGGGATGTCCGGGCTGCTGGTGAAGTCGACAGTGGTGATGCGGGAGAACCTGCAGGAGATGAACACCCGCGGGGTGGCGTCGTACCCGGTGTTCCTGGGTGGCGCCGCCCTGACCCGCGCGTACGTGGAGCAGGACCTGCGGGAGATCTACGCCGGCGAGGTCCGCTACGCCCGCGACGCCTTCGAGGGGCTGCGGCTGATGGACGCGCTGATGGCCGTCAAGCGCGGCGAGGAGGGCGCGGCCCTACCCGCTCCACGCGAGCGGCGGGTCAAGGCCAAGACACCGGCCTCGATCACCGAGGAGGGTCCGGAGCCGACCACCCGCTCCGACGTGGCGGTCGACATCGACGTGCCCACCCCGCCGTTCTGGGGAGACCGGATCGTCAAGGGCATCGCCTTGGCCGACGTCGCCGCGTACCTGGACGAGCGGGCCACCTTCATGGGTCAGTGGGGACTGAAGGGCTCACGTACCGGTCCCACGTACGAGGAGCTGATCGAGGTCGAGGGCCGACCGCGGCTGCGCTCCTGGCTGGACCGGATCCAGACCGAAGGCATCGCGGAGTTCGCCGTCGTGTACGGCTACTGGCCCTGCTACAGCGAGGGCAACGACCTGGTGGTGCTCGACCCGGGCGCCGAGGTCGGGGCGCCGGAACGACACCGCTTCACCTTCCCCCGGCAGCGTCGGGGTCGCCATCTGTGTCTGGCCGACTTCTTCCGCGACCGCGCGCTGGCGCAGGAGAAGGGCCCGGACGTGGTGGCCTTCCACCTGTGCACCATGGGCGCGGCGGTGAGCAAGGCCACCGCCGTGCTGTTCGAGAACAACGCCTACCGCGACTATCTGGAGCTGCACGGGCTCAGCGTCCAGCTGACCGAGGGTCTGGCCGAGCTGTGGCACGACCGGGTCCGCGCCGATCTCGGCTTCGCCGCCGACAACGGCTCGATCGACGACATGATCCGCGACCAGTCCTACCGCGGCTCGCGCTACTCCTTCGGCTACCCGGCCTGCCCCGATCTGGAGGACCGGGCCAAGCTGGTGAACCTGTTGAAGCCGGAGCGGATCGGCGTCGAGCTGTCCGAGGAGCTGCAGCTGCACCCTGAGCAGTCGACCGACGCGCTGATCGTGCACCACCCGGAGGCGAAGTACTTCAACGCTCGTTGACGCGGGGTGTCTCGCGATTTCTTCGTGACGGGAAGTTGCCACTTACGCAGTGACCCACGGCGTGTCGCGCCGAGCCCGACTCGCGAGAGGCGCCTTCCCGTCGAGCATGGCCAGGGCCTGCCGCGTCACCCAGACCACATGGTCCGGTTGCTCGGTCAGCATCTTCCAGGTGAACCGCAGCACGGTCCAGCCGGTGAGGACGATCACGTTCTGCCGTTCTCGATCCGTCTCGAACGCGTCGTCGGTGTCGTGGAACTCGCGACCGTCGATCTCGCACGCCAGTCGTTGCCGCTCGAACGCGATGTCCAGGTAGTAGCTCGTCCACAGCTGCGGCACCCAGATCTTCAGGTTCCCCACCCACCCGGTGATCCCGGCGGCGCGGTAGAGACGGTGGGCCAGCCGTTCGGCCTTCGACCACGGCTCCGCGCGGGAGTCGAGCAACACCCGCCACCGCTCGGTGTTGCCGGGCCGCTTGCTGGTCTGGTCGAGCGCGTACTGCAGGCTCGCGAGGTCGGCCACCTTCTGACGGAGGGCCATGTCGATGGGGTCGGTGTCGTCGAGGGTGGCGAGCTCGATGGCGGTGAGCGGAGGAGTGGTGAAGGCGAAGGGACCGCGGCGCTGGACGAGCTCGGCGGGGATTCGTCTCCGCTGGAACGCGAAACCTGCTTGAGCTGTGTGCCGGGTGGGGGAGGCGACCTCGACGGTCGACACCTCGAGCTCGGGCCAGTACGACAGCGCGGCGGCCGCCCGGCCGCGGATCACCGCGTTCGGGTCCCAGCGGGACACCGCAGCCACCTTGGTCAGCAGCTGGTCGGCGTTGCCCGGATCGGCGAAGACGCCCGGCAGGGGGCGGACCAGCCGTCCGGCGGACGCGGCCCGGACCAGGGCGTTCTCCAGCCTGGGGTGCTCGCGAGCGAGGATGACCTGGTCGAGTGCGAGCAGCTCGTCGATGATGTCGTCGTTCTTCACGACGAGAGTCTGTGGACGTCGAGTCGGTGTCGACCGGGGGTGACGCAGATCTGTGGATGACGGTCGGGCGCCGGGGTCACCTGTGGACAGTGACGGGAACGCGCGTGTCACGGGGTCCGTGCACCACGACTCGCCGGTCGCGCGAGCGTGACTGGCAACTTCCCATCACGAACAAAACCGGCACGCCGTCGCGACCGTCGAGACCGGGGTCGCGGGCGGTGTCTCGCCCCAGAACGGTGGGCTCACGAGGGCGAACCCATCGCCGACGGCCGAGACGGTGATCGCCGACCCGCGGACGGCTCAGTCGGTCCAGAACTCCTGCAGGCGCGCGTCCAGCTGCTCGGCGACCTGCATCGGCAGTGAGTGCGTCGTGTCGGGCCAGATCTCCACGGTCGCGTGCGGCAGCTGTCGTGCCCGATCGGCGGCCCGCGACCCGCCGGCCAGCGAGTGGCTGTCCGCGATAGCGACATAGACCGGCATCGTCAGCGTGTCGAGCTGAGCGGCGCTGAGCAGGCGGGGGTTCGGCAGCTGCGCCTGGTAGTGAGCAGCACCGGCACCGATCATGGACGCGATCGGGTCGCCCGGTTCCGCCCGCTCGCCACCGCCGACCTCGGTGAGGGCCCGTTCGCGCCAGGACTCGGGCAGCAGCGGCAGAGAGGCGAGGACCGTCCAGGCCATCAGGCGGGCGGGTGGGTAGCCGAACGTGAACACCGGTTCGAGCAGCACCAGACTGCGTACCCGCTCGGGGTGCAGTCGGGCGTAGGTCACCGCGGTGGCCCCGCCGAACGAGTGGCCGACGAGGTGGACCCCATCAGGCGCCAGGCGGCGGATGACCTCGTCGATCCAGATCGCCTGGTCCTCGGTCGATGTCAGCGGGGTCGACTGGACCGACAGGCCGGCGTCGCCGAGTGCGTCGACCGCGATCACCGAGTGGTGAGCGAGCAGGCGCGCCAGGTTCTCCGACCACATCGGCACCCCGGAGGTCCGACCGGGGAGCAGCAGCACCGGCGTGTCGGAACTCGATGATGGCGACCTCCACAGATAGGCCCTGACGGTGCCCAGATCGGTGGCGATGTCCTCGGTCCGGGTCGGTGACGGAAGGATCGCCATCGCCTTCGCGTATGCGGCTCGGTAGTCGCGCTGGCCTGCGACGGATCGGAACTGGCCGATGCCCGGTCGCGCCGTCACGATGGTGATCAATCCCCAGGCTGCCAAGGCGATGACGGCAACCCGGACCGTGCGGCGGATCAGGCGACGCGGGCGTCCGTGTCGTCGGGGATCGTCTGGACTGGTCATCGCTCACCCCTGCCTCTCGGGAGTCACGGGCCTTTCGGGAATCAGCGGCCACTGTAGCAAGTCAGTTGTATTGCTATCTTGGCGCCATGCCCCGCCAAGTCGATCACCGGCAACGCCGCACCGAGATCGCGTACGCCGTCTGGGCCGTCATCGCCGAGGACGGTCTCGACGCCGTCTCAATGCGACGGGTTGCCGCAGAGGCCGGGATCTCGCTCGGGCGGGTGCAGCACTACTTCGCCAGCAAGGAAGAGCTGCTCCGACACACCTGCCAGATGGTGATCGACGTCTCGGCGTCGTCCTTCGCCGAGCGCACCGCAGCACTCGGTGCGCTCGAGACGGTGCGCACATTGGTCGGCCAACCGGTCCCGCGGGACGAGCGGACCCGGATCGGAGCGGCCGTGTGGCAGGCGTTCCTCACCCGGGCGGCCAGCGATCCGGGCCTGCGCGCGATCATCGGCGAGGCCGTCGCCGGGACCCAGCAGGAGCTCGGCCGGTTGTTCGCGCAGGCGCAAGAGGACGGCGACCTGCCGAGATCACTGGACCCGCAGCGGCTGGGTCAGGCGTTGTTCGCCCTCGGCTACGGCCTGGCTCAGCAGGTGCTGATCGCCGGTATCACCACCGAAGAGGCGTTTGCCGCCATCGACGCCACGCTGGGCGGTCTCACCGATCGAGCGTCAACGACCTCCGACTGATCATGGACGAAGATCGGGGTGCACGTCTCGGTCGCTGCGCACGCCACCGCCGACGTCCGGTCCTGGCGGAGTCTGACGGGGCCGGGAGGTCCGTCGACGAGCACGGGTTATCACGATCACACAGTCACGCCGGGTCTCTGGGTGATCCCGGTTGTCAGGGGCTGCGAGAATGACCGGGCCATGAATCACGCCGCCCCCACCGAGCCCTTGCCCCGCACCGCACCACCGGAGGCCGTCCTCTGGGACTTCGACGGGACCCTGGCCGACACCGAGCCGCTGTGGATCGCGGCGGAGTTCGAGGTGATCGAGGGTGAGCTCGGGCGGCCGTGGTCGATGGAGCATGCCGAGAAGCTGGTCGGCAGCGACCTGATCGACTCGGCGTCCTACATCCTCACCACGATCGGCCGCACCGACCTGGCACCGATCTGGATGGTGCAGCAGCTGCTCGGACGCGTGGTGGCGCAGCTCCGCACCGCCGACGAGCTGCCCTGGCGGCCCGGTGCCCTGGAGCTGCTGGCCGCGCTGCGGGCCGCCGAGACCCCGTGCGCGCTGGTGTCGGCGTCCTATCGGGTGCTGCTCGACGCGGTGCTCGAGCGGTTGCCCGAGGGCTCCTTCGCCGTCTCCGTGGGTGGCGACGAGGTCACCATGGGCAAGCCGCACCCGGAGCCGTACGAGAAGGCGTGCGCACTGCTCGGGGTCGATGCGCGCGCCTGCGTGGTGCTGGAGGACTCGGCCACCGGCGCCCGTTCCGGCAACGCGGCCGGGGCCGTGGTGATCGGCATCCCCCACGTGGTGGCCATTCCGGCGGCGCCACGGCGTGTCACCGTACCGACGCTCGTCGGTCTGGATCCCGACCGTCTTGCCGACCTCTTCGCGTCTGCCGGCCGTGCCGAGTAGGCGTCTGGCGGCGGTGGCGGCGGGCCTGCTGCTGGTGCTGGCGAGCTGCACGCCCGCCGACGTCGATCCCCAGCCGAACCCCTCGCAGAGCACGCCGACGGCACCGCCGCTGACCGTGCTGTCGACCGACGCGATCCGGACGACGGACCCGGCGGCCATCACGGATCCGGGTTCGGTCGTGCTGTCGCTGAACGTGTTCCAGCGGCTGATGACGTCCGAGCCCGGTCAGTCCGTGCTGAAACCGGACGTGGCGAAGGACTGCCTGTTCACCGCTGACACCGTCTACACCTGCACGCTGAACCCGAACGTGGTCTTCCACAACGGGCACGCGCTGACCTCCAGCGACGTGAAGTTCAGCATCCAGCGGGCGCTGCGCCTGGACGTCGCCGGTTCATCGGCGCCGCTGCTCTCCACCCTGAGGCGGATCGACACGCCGGATCCCCTCACCGTTCGGTTCGTGCTGAGCCGGGTCGACACCCAGTTCGGGTGGGCCCTCGCGTCGCCCTCGGCCTCGATCGTCGACGAGCAGGTCTACAACTCCGACGAGGTGCGGCCGAGCGACCAGCCCGTCGTCGGCTCCGGTCCGTTCTCGGTGACCAGCTTCGACAAGGGTGTGCTGCGGTTGCAACGCAACACGACCTACGTCGGGCGGACGCCGGCACGGATGGACTCGGTGCTCTATTCCACGGTGGCCGGCTCCGCCGCCCTGGAGGACGCCATGAAGACGGGCACCGCCGACGTGGTCTGGCGCGGCCTCAGCTCGGCCGCGATCACCCGCTACAGCCGGCAGGTCACGATCAACGACAACGACACCACCGACGCCGGCTACGGCATGCAGACACAGGTCGGGACCCGGGTGCTGATGCTGGCCTGGTCGGCGCAGTCGTCGCACCGCTCGGATGCGGATCTGCGCAACGCCATCGCGGTCGCGCTGCAGGGGGATCGGACCTTGGACTCGGTGGTGCCAGGCGGCATCCCCGACCACATCAGCGCCTTCCCGCTCGGCGGTAGCGCCAAGCCCGACGTGACCTGGTCGAACCGGATCCAGCTCACCCTCGGCTACGACCCGACGATGCCGAACGGGCAGGACATCGCCACCCAGATCCGTACCCGGCTGGAGGAGACGGGTGGCATGAGCGTCCGCGTGCGGGCCGTCGACCCGACCGCCGACCCCGATCCGCCGGACCTGATGGTGCTGGACCGCAAGGCGTGGACCTCGACCGGGCTGGCGTGGCTGCAGCCCTACCTGGACGCCCCGCTGCCGGCCAGCGCCGAGGACGTCGCCCATCTGGAGCGCCAGTACCGGGGTGCGGGAATCGGTGAAGAGGCCGAAGCGACCCGAGCGATGGCGAGCCTGCAGCGTCAGGCGGCGGCCGATCTCGTGCTGCTGCCGATGACCCAGTCCGACGAGTACGTGTTCACCGCACCGAAGGTCGAGGTCCCGGCCAACTCGTTCGGGCCGGGGTGGCAGCTGGGGCTGTGGGGGATGTTCCGTGCCTGAGCAGGACGAGATCGACGGCGACCCGCGCGCGTACGCAGGGGTCGGCGCCGGCCCGCTCCGGCCGGGGGAGCGGGTGACCCTGACCGACGCCAAAGGGCGCAAGCACTCGGTGCTGCTGGCCGAGGGCGGGGTGTTCCACACCAGCAAGGGCGGCATCGCCCACGACGACCTGCTCGGTGGCCCCGAAGGCGTCGTGGTGCACTCCCACGGCGGCACCGCGTACCTGGCGCTCCGGCCGCTGCTCGCCGACGTGACCGTGGCGATGCCGCGCGGGGCGGCGGTCGTCTACCCCAAGGACGCGGCGCAGATCGTCGGCGGTGCCGACGTCTTTCCCGGGGCCCGGGTGATCGAGGCCGGCGTCGGGTCGGGAGCCCTGACCATCTCCCTGCTGCGCGCGATCGGGCCGACCGGTCGGCTGATCTCCTACGAGCGGCGGGACGAGTTCGCGGCCATCGCGCAGAAGAACGTGGAGAACTTCCTGGGCCGGACCCATCCCGGCTGGGACCTGCGGGTGGGCGACCTGGTCGAGCGGCTGGCCGCCGACCCGCCCGGGGAGGTCGACCGGGTCATCCTCGACATGCTGGCGCCCTGGGACTGCGTCGACGCGGCCGCGGAGGTGCTGGTGCCGGGCGGCGTGCTCTGCGCGTACGTGGCCACCACCACCCAGCTCGCCCGGACCGTGGAGACGATCCGCATACACACCGGGTTCACCGAGCCGGAGGCGACGGAGTCGCTGGTCCGTGGCTGGCACGCCGAGGGACTGGCCGTACGGCCCCAGCACGCGATGGTCGGCCACACCGGCTTCCTGATCTTCGCCCGCCGGCTGGCTCCCGGGGTCGTCGCCCCCGCCCGACGACGGCGTCCGGCGCCCGGCGCGTATGGCGAGGATTACACCGGCCCTCGAGGTGATCGCGGGTAAGGTCTTGCGTCTAGGAGGTGTTCGATGACATCGACCGACCGTCCCGACGACCGTGAGTCGACGCTGGCCCTGCTGCGCGACGAGCTCGAGCGGATGAGGGAGCGTACGGCCTCCCACCCGCACGACGTCGCCATGCTGGAGCGGCGGCTGGCGGACGCGCGCTCCGATGCGCGTACGACCGCGGCCAACAACGAACGCCTCGCCGCGACGCTGCGCGAGGCCCGCGACCAGATCGTGTCCCTGAAGTCCGAGGTCGACCGGCTCGCTCAACCGCCGGCCAGCTTCGGTGTCTTCGTGGCCGAGGCGCCCGACAAGACCGCCGACATCTACACCTCCGGCCGCAAGATGCGGGTGAGCGTCAGCCCCGACGTCGAGCTCGATGGCCTGGAGCCGGGCCGCGAGCTGATCATCAACGAGGCCCTCAACGTCGTCGGCGTCCAGGAGTTCACCGACGTCGGTGAGGTCGTCCTGCTCAAGGAGGTCCTGGAGGACGGGGACCGGGCCCTGGTGATCGGTCACGGCGACGAGGAGCAGATCGTCCGGCTGGCCGCCCGACTGAAGCAGCAGCCGATCCGGTCCGGCGACTCCCTCCTGGTCGACCGCAGGGTGTCGTTCGCCTTCGAGCGGGTGCCCAAGCTGGACGTCGAGGAGCTGGTGCTGGAAGAGGTGCCCGACATCGACTACTCGGTGATCGGTGGCCTCGGCAACCAGATCGAGGCGATCCGAGACGCCGTCGAGCTGCCGTTCCTGCACAAGGAGCTGTTCGCCGAGCACGAGCTCAAGGCCCCGAAGGGGATCCTGCTCTACGGACCCCCCGGGTGTGGCAAGACCCTGATCGCCAAGGCCGTCGCGAACTCCCTGGCCCAGAAGGTCACCGAGCGCACCGGCCAGGAAGGACGCAGCTTCTTCCTCAACATCAAAGGTCCCGAGCTGCTGAACAAGTACGTGGGCGAGACCGAGCGGCACATCCGGCTGGTCTTCCAGCGCGCCCGGGAGAAGGCGTCCGACGGAATGCCGGTGATCGTCTTCTTCGACGAGATGGACTCCCTCTTCCGGACCCGTGGCTCGGGCGTGTCCTCGGATGTGGAGAACACCATCGTGCCGCAGCTGCTGAGCGAGATCGACGGGGTCGAGGGCCTGGACAACGTGATCATCATCGGTGCCTCCAACCGGGAGGACATGATCGATCCCGCGATCCTGCGACCCGGCCGGCTGGACGTCAAGATCAAGATCGAGCGCCCCGACGCGGAAGCGGCCCGGGAGATCTTCAGCAAGTACCTGACGCCGACGCTTCCCTTGCACCACGAGGATCTGAACGAGTTCGACGGTGATCGGCAGAGCACCGTCCGCGGCATGATCGACCGGACCGTCGAGCGGATGTACGAGGAGTCGGAGGAGAACCAGTTCCTCGAGGTCACCTACGCCGGAGGCGACAAGGAGGTCCTGTACTTCAAGGACTTCAACTCCGGCGCGATGATCCAGAACATCGTGGATCGGGCCAAGAAGACTGCGATCAAGGACCTGCTCGACACCGGCGTCAAGGGCATCCGGATCGGCCACCTGCTGCAGGCCTGCCTGGACGAGTTCGCCGAGAACGAGGACCTGCCGAACACGACCAACCCCGACGACTGGGCCAAGATCAGCGGCAAGAAGGGGGAGCGGATCGTCTTCATCCGGACCCTGATCAGCTCCAAGAAGGGGAGTCATCCGGGTCGTTCCATCGACACGGTCTCCAACACCGGGCAGTACTTGTAGGCGCTTCGCTGCTCGGCGGCGCTCTTGGCCGCGCCGCCTTGCGCTGCTTCGCGCCCTTCGAGTCGGCTTCGCGGGCGAGGGTCGGGCGGCTCTGTGCGGTCGGTGACGCGTCCTCGAATCAACTCCGCGGGATAGATCACCCGAATTGAGCTAGACCGGGGCGTCGGTGCGGGTGCGGGCGCGGTGGACGAGACGGACGACAGTGCGCCAGCCGAGCAGGAAGACAGCGAGGACGATGCTGGCCACGATGACGAAGGACCAGGCGGCGGTGTCGCCGGTGGCGACGCGCAGGACGAGGCCGATGATCACGGTGCTGGCCCAGATCACCAGTCCCGGGCGCCAGCCGGTCGGATCGTCGCGCAGCTCGCGAGCGGTTCGACAGACGAGGTGTCCGGCCGCGGCGCCGACCAGGAACGGCCACGCCGTACCGAGAACTCCCAGCAGCGTGTTCGCCTCCGCGTGGCTGCTCCGACCGAGGATCGCGAACACGGTGACGGCCACGACGTCGACCACGAGTGCGGAAAGAGCGTTCACGGCGCAGAACACTACGCCGCCGCGAACCCTCGATGAACCGATTCAGGAAACTCGCGACACTAGGCTTGCGTCATGACTGCCACCGCCGGACCGACATCTGGGTTGCCGCCGGTCCTGCGGGTGATGGGGATCGAGACCGAGTACGGGATCTCCGCCCTCGGTCAGGGCCCTGGCGAGGACCTGCACCCGATGCAGCTGTCCAACCACGTGGTGAAGGGCTACGGCTGGACCACGACCGCCCAGCCGGCGGGGTGGGACTACGAGACGGAGACCCCGCTACGGGACATCCGGGGGTACGAGCTGAGCCGCAACCAGGCGCACCCCGACCAGCTGACCGACGCCGATCTCGGCATGGCGAACGTGATCTTGACCAACGGAGCCCGGCTGTACGTCGATCATGCCCACCCGGAGTACTCCGGGCCCGAGGTGACCAACGCCCTCGACGCCGTGCGGTACGACAAGGCCGGCGACGCGGTGATGGCCATCGCCGCCGACCAGGCCAGTCAGAACCTCGGCCGGTCCGTCCGGCTGTACAAGAACAACACCGACGGCAAGGGCGCCTCGTACGGGACGCACGAGAACTACCTGCTCGAGCGCAGCACCCCGTTCGACCGGGTGGTGACCCAGTTCACCGGGTTCCTGGTCTCCCGGCAGGTGATCACCGGGGCCGGTCGGATCGGAGTGGGGCAGGCCAGCCAGCAGCCCGGGTTCCAGATCAGTCAGCGAGCCGACTTCTTCGAGGCGGAAGTCGGGCTGGAGACCACCCTCAACCGCCCGATCATCAACACCCGCGACGAACCCCATGCCGACGCGACCCGGCACCGGCGGTTGCACGTGATCACCGGTGACGCGAACCTGTCGGAGACGTCGACCTATCTCAAGGTCGGCACGGCGTCCTGGGTTCTGCGGGCCATCGAAGGCGGCCTGGTGCCGGGCAACGTACGGGTCGACCAACCCGTGCTCACCATGCGGGCGGTCAGTCACGACCCGACCTGCCGGCAGCTGCTGACCCTGGCCGACGGCCGGGTGATGACCGCGGTGGATCTGCAGGAGATCTACCTTGGGGCGGCCCGGGCCTGCTACGAGCTGCGGGCGGGCGACCTGGTCGAGTCGGCGCAGATCGAGGCCAAGGACGTGTTCACCCGCTGGCAGGAGACGCTGGACGCTCTGCGCCGGGATCCGTCCGAGCTGGCCGACCAGCTGGACTGGGTCGCCAAGCTCCAGCTGATGGAGTCCTACCGTGATCGCGACGGCCTGGGCTGGGGGTCCCCGAAGCTGGCCCTGATCGACCTGCAGTACTGCGACGTCGATCCCCGGCGCAGCCTGTTCGCCGCCCTGGTCCGCAAGGGGCGGATGCGCCGCCTGGTCACCGACGACGAGATCGAGCGGGCGCGGCTGCACCCGCCGGCCGACACGCGGGCCTACTTCCGGGGCCGGGTGATGGAGAAGTACGGTCCCGCGGTGGTCGCCGCCTCCTGGGACTCGGTGATCTTCGACGTACCCGGCAAGCCGGCGCTGCAGCGGCTCCCGCTGCTCGATCCGCTGAAGGGAACTCGCGCCCAGGTGGGCTCGATCATCGACGCCAGCGCCGACGTCACCGAGCTGTTCGAGAACCTGGACCGGTGAGTGTCGCGGTCGGGCCGTCGCGGGCGCCGATCCCGTTTCTGACTCCGTGGCGCGATCCGGGCGTCGGGTAGGTGCGGCCGATTGCCGTTTCTGACTCGGGGGTGAGATCGGGCGTCGGCGACCGTCCCCGATCCCGACGCCCCGGCAACCGCCGGATGACGCCCGCGAGTCGAGAACGGACATCACGGCCGCCGGGCGCGGACCGAACGCCGCCCCGAGCCGAAGACGGTCACCAGGCCCACCGCCCGGCGCCCCGGATGCAGCGGTCGAGTCAGAAACGGCACCCCGGGGCGGCGCCCGACACGCCCCCGGGTGGGTCGACTGGGTTACACCCCATCTCACGTCCGATCGACTGTCGGACTCTCGCACTACCCTGGTGGCATCGGTCGACCGCCGACTTCATCGGCGGTCGCAACAGCCCCATCGAGGCGCAGGAGGTGCAGCGATGCCTGAGTCGGAGCAGAGCCGGAACAGGACCCGTCAGTCGCAGACCGAGACCGACGAGGAGCTGACCCCGGCCGACACCGCCCACAAGGCCGAGCTGGACGCCGATGTGGACTCGCTGCTGGACGAGATCGACTCCGTCCTGGAGAGCAACGCCGAGGAGTTCGTGCGCTCCTTCGTGCAGAAGGGCGGGCAGTGACCGACCGTCTGACGCCCTCGCACGACCACGCCCCGCTCCACGGCGCCGGTCTCCCGCCGGCCTTCCTGCAGGCCGGCACGTCCTCGTTCTCCGACTTCGCCGCGGCCGTCGCGCCCAACGTGCTGCCCGGCTCTCGGTCCGGCTTCAGCGGCGCCTCCGCCACCGACCTGGCCCCGCACGGCACCACGATCGTGGCCGCCACCTTCCCCGGCGGTGTGGTCGTCGCCGGTGACCGTCGGGCCACCATGGGCAACATGATCGCCCAGCGCGACATCGAGAAGGTGTATCCGGCGGACGAGTTCTCCATCATCGGCATCGCCGGTTCCGCCGGTCTCGCCGTCGAGATGGTGCGACTGTTCCAGCTGGAGCTGGAGCACTACGAGAAGATCGAGGGCGCGCCGCTGTCGCTGGTCGGCAAGGCCAACCGCCTGGCCACGATGATCCGGCAGAATCTCGGTCTGGCCATGCAGGGGCTGATCGTCATGCCGCTGTTCGCCGGTTGGGACCTGGCCCGTGAAGAGGGTCGGATCTTCTCCTACGACGCCACCGGCGGCCGGTACGAGGAGCAGGCCTTCTTCTCGGTCGGCTCGGGGTCGGTGTTCGCCCGCGGCTCGCTGAAGAAGCTGTACCGGCAGGATCTGACGGACATGGAGGCCGCCACCGCGGTCATCCAGGCGCTGTACGACGCGTCCGACGACGACTCCGCCACCGGCGGACCCGACCTCACCCGGCGGATCTTCCCGATCGTGATGATCGCGACCGCCGCAGGAGTGCAGCGGGTCGCCGACGACCAGATCGCGGGCATCGTCGACCAGGTGGTCGCCGCTCGGATGCAGCGACCGGACGGACCAGGAGCACCGCTGCTGTGAACACCGTCCTCGACCTCACCGGGGTCGCCGTTGTCCTCGACCCCACCGGAGGCGCACTGTGAGCATGCCGTTCTACGTCGCCCCCGAGCAGCAGATGAAGGACCGGGCCGACTTCGCCCGGAAGGGCATCGCCCGCGGCCGGTCGGTGATCGTCCTGCGCTACGCCGACGGCATCCTGTTCGTCGCCGAGAACAGGTCGCAGGCGCTGCACAAGGTCAGTGAGATCTACGACCGGCTGGGCTTCGCCGCCGTCGGTCGCTACAACGAGTTCGAGAATCTGCGGACCGCCGGCATCCGGTACGCGGACCTGCGGGGCTACAGCTACGACCGCACCGACGTCACCGGGCGGGGACTCGCCAACGCGTACGCGCAGCTGCTCGGCACCATCTTCTCCTCCGGAGGTGAGAAGCCGTACGAGGTGGAGATCGTCGTCGCCGAGCTGGGTCCCACCCCCGAGACCGATCAGATCTACCGGCTCACCTACGACGGCTCGGTCGCCGACGAGAACGGGTACGCGGTGATGGGCGGCTCGGCCGAGGCGATCACCGAGACGGTGCGCCGCGGCTACCAGCCGGGCATGGACCTGGCCGCCGCTGTCCGGCTCGCCGTGCGATCACTGTCCACCGACGGCGGCCCGAACGTCGCGCCGCGCGAGCTGGGCGCATCCGCGCTCGAGGTCGCGATCCTCGATCGGAGCCGCGTGCTCCCCCGGAAGTTCCGGCGGATCCACGGGACCTGGCTGACGGGATTGCTGACCGACGGCTCGGAAGCGTCCGACACCCCGCCGCCCGATCTCGGGCCGGAAGCGCCCCCGGCCGTCCCGCCGGCGGAGGTGCGCGAGACCGAGCTCGGGCACTCGGAGGAGTGAGCGCCGGTCCAGCTGACCGTCCGACGTCGGCCCCGGGAGGCACCCGGGTCGTGGTGATCGGGGTGGGCCTGATCGGGGCCTCGATCGGGAGCGCCCTCACCCAGCAGGGCTGGTCGGTGTTCCTGCGGGACGCCAAGTCGAGCCACGCCCGGGTCGCCGAGACCCTCGGGGCCGGCTCCACTGCGACCCCAGCCGCGACGGACGTGGACCTGGTCGTGGTGGCGGTGCCGCCCCGCGCCCTGGCGACGGTGGTCCGCGACGCTCTGGAGACGTACCCGAACGCTGCCGTCACCGACGTCGGCTCGGTGAAGGCCGAGGTGCTCGGCACCGTGTGGGGTCACCGGGATCTGCACCGCTACGTCGGATCGCATCCGATGGCCGGCACGCAGCACTCCGGCCCGACTGCGGCCCGACCCGATCTGTTCGCCGACCGCACCTGGGTGATCACCCCCCACCGGCGCTCCGACCGGGCGGCGGTCGACGCTGTCACCGACCTGGCGCTGGCGTGCGGGGCACGTACCGTCACCATGGACGTCGACGACCACGACGCCGCCGTCGCGCGGGTGTCCCATCTGCCGCACCTGATGTCGGTGCTGACCGCCGGCCATCTGACCACGATCGGCGAGCAGGACCTCGCCCTGGCTGGCCCTGGGCTGCGGGACGTCACCCGGATCGCCGGCAGCGACCCCGGCCTGTGGGAGCAGATCCTGACCGCCAACTCCGCGGCCGTGCTCGCCGAGCTCCGTCAGGTCAGCGACGAGCTGGACCAGCTGATCGGGGCGATCGAGCAAGGGGCGGCCACCCAGTCCGACGGTCACCGGGACACGGTCGCCCTTGCGCTCCCGGTTGGCCCGCGGGGTCGCCGGCACCCGGCGGATCCCGGGCAAGCACGGGGCCCGCGCGGTGGCGTACCGGCAGGTGGTGATCGAGATCCCCGATGCCCCCGGCGCCCTCGCGACACTGTTCGCCGATGTCGGGCGGGCGGGGGTCAACGTCGAGGACGTGGCCATCGACCACGACCAGAACCGGCAGGTCGGCTACCTGGCGCTGTCGGTCGAGCCCGAGGCGGCTGCCGGGCTGGCCGAGCTGATGACCGCCCAGGGGTGGAACGTCCAGCCCTGACTCACCTCGCGAGCGACCGCGCCGAGCGGCGCGCCAGTGAGCAGCGAGTGAGGACAACACAAGCCCGGTAGTCTGACCGGGTGTCCGACCGCAACGCCGCCCCATCCGCACCTGTACGCCCTCGGGCCTCGACCACCCCGTTGGTGGTCGCGATCGACGGTCCGAGCGGATCAGGCAAGTCGAGCACGGCTCGCGGCGTAGCGCAGAAGCTGGGTCTGTCCTTCCTCGACACCGGCGCCATGTATCGCGCCGCCACCTGGCTGGTGCTG
Source organism: uncultured Actinomycetota bacterium (assembly GCA_963696135.1). GTDB lineage: Bacteria > Actinomycetota > Actinomycetes > Propionibacteriales > Propionibacteriaceae > Microlunatus. The sequence goes on along the minus strand of CAVOJH010000009.1, from coordinate 13,563 downwards.
CACTCGGAGGTCGCGGCCACCGACACCTCCGCCGTCGCGGACCTGGTCGAGTCCGCGGACATCGCCGTCGAGCTGGACCCCGAGAACCAAGGCGTCACCATCAACGGCCACGACGTGACCGAGGCGATTCGCGAGCCGGTCGTGTCCGCAGCGGTGAGCTCGGTCGCCACCAACCTCGCCGTGCGCGCCAACCTGGTCGCTCGTCAGCAGCAGATCATCGCCTCCGCCGAGCAGGGCATCGTGGCCGAAGGACGTGACATCACCACGGTGGTGGCTCCCGAGGCGCCGGTCCGGGTGCTGCTCGTCGCCGATCCGTCGGCCCGGGTGGCCCGTCGGCAGGCCGAGCTGGGGCAGCGGGTGACCAGCGCCGACGTCACCGACCAGGTGATCCGCCGGGATCGGGACGACTCGACGGTGGCCCAGTTCACCGAGGCCGCCGAGGGTGTGGTCGTGGTCGATTCCACCCACCTGACCCTCGCCGAGGTGATCGACCGGATCGCCGACCTGGCTCAGCCGACGCAGCAGACGGCGTCGGCCGGCGCCGGTTCCTCGGTCGTGTCTCGATGACCGCCGACGAGGTCGGCGGTTCCGATACGCAGGAGATCCTGCCCGTCGTGGCCGTGGTCGGTCGGCCGAACGTCGGCAAGTCCACCCTGGTCAACCGGATCATCGGCCGCCGAGAGGCCGTCGTGCAGGACGTACCGGGTGTGACGCGCGATCGGGTGAGCTACGACGCGCTGTGGAACGGCCGCCAGTTCGTGGTCGTCGACACCGGAGGCTGGGCGTCGGACGCCACCGGGATGGCCGCCCAGATCGCCGGGCAGGCCGAGATCGCCATCGACCTGGCGGACGCGGTGTTGTTCGTGGTCGATGCCACGGTCGGCGTGATGGATGAGGACGAGGCCGTCGTCCGGGTGCTGCGACGCAGTCAGAAGCCGGTCGTCCTGGCGGTCAACAAGGTGGACGACCCGCGGACCGAGGCCGAGGCCGCCAAGATGTGGAGTCTCGGGCTGGGGGAGCCGTACGCGGTCTCCGCGCTGCACGGCCGGGGCAGCGGGGACATGCTGGACGCCATCCTCGAGTCCCTGCCGACGGCTCCGCGCGAGACCGACGCCGAGGTGGGCGGTCCACGACGGGTCGCCATCGTCGGCAAGCCGAACGTCGGCAAGTCGAGTCTGCTCAACACACTCGCCGGACGGCAGCGGGTGGTGGTCGACAACGCGGCCGGCACCACCGTCGACCCGGTCGACGAGCTGGTCGAGGTCAACGGCACCATCTACCGCTTCATCGACACAGCCGGCATCCGGCGCCGGGTGAAGGAGGCGTCGGGACACGAGTACTACGCCAGCCTGCGCACCCACGGGGCCATCGAGCGGGCGGAGGTGTGCGTGGTGGTGATCGACGCCAGCGAACCCGTCACCGAGCAGGACCTGCGCATCCTCACCTCCGTGGAGGAGGCCGGCCGGGCCTTGCTGATCGCCTTCAACAAATGGGATCTGACCGACGAGGAGCGCCGCCGCTACCTGAACCGTGAGATCGAGCGGGATCTGGTCCAGTTCGCCTGGTCGTCGCGGGTCAACATCTCCGCGGGCACTGGCCGCCACGTCGACCGGTTGCAACCGGCGATCGACGAGGCGCTCGGCAACTGGGAGAAGCGGATCTCCACCGGCAAGCTGAACGCGTTCCTGGGTCGTATCGTCGCTGCCCATCCGCACCCGGTCCGGGGCGGCAAGCAGCCGCGGATCCTGTTCGGCACCCAGGCGCAGGCGGGTCCGCCGACATTCATCCTGTTCACCTCGGGGCAGATCGAAGCCGGCTACCTCCGCTTCGTCGAACGCCGGTTGCGCGAGGAGTTCGACTTCACCGGTACGCCGGTCCATCTGCAGGTGCGGGCCCGGGAGAAGCGCGGCAAGAAGAGCCGCTGACCTCTGGTGGTGTCGCCGTCCGGTGCAGTACGTGGACGGTCGTGACTCCGTGGCGTGACCCGGTTCGTGGTTCGGCGGTAACACGCGCCGTTGCTGGCTCGGTGGCGTAACTCGGTCCGGAACCCTTCCGATCCGCAGAGCGCAGTCGGGGTGGATTCCGGCAGGATGAGACGGTGACCGATCCGGGGGCGACGACGCGCGGCGAGTCCGACGACCAGCACGGGGTGGTGTTTCCCCGGGATGGCCAGGGCCGGCGCAGCACCACGGCCGTCGGACGCGCGGTGGTGGCCGACGCGCTCCGCCCCGTCGATATGGCGGGCGCCCGGGCCGCCGAGCAGGAGACAGCCTGGCGCAGCGACTACCTGGTGCACTTTCGCCGTCTGGTGGAGGCCGGGATCGGCGGGGACTCAGCCGTGACCATCGCCCGGGCGGGCCTCGACAGCCTGCTGTCGCGACTCGTGGTGCGTGAGGGCGCGACCGAGAGACCCCTGGCCGACTGGTCTGCCAGCGACGTCCGGCCCACCACGGCCGAGGTGATCGGGACGGGGGACCCCGAGCCTGAGCTGTCGGTGCCGTTCCGCGGCCGCCGGTTGCAGGGTGACGAGCTGCGACGCCAGATCGACGCTTGGATCGCCGCCGGGGTGGTCGAGCCGACGGTGGCCGACGCCGTCGGTGCCGTCCTCGATCACCCGGAGTGGCTGCGGCTCGAAGGACGGACCGTGGCCGTGCTCGGCGCCGGTGCCGAGATGGGACCGCTGATCCCGCTGCTGCGCTGGGGCGCCCGGGTGGCCGCGATCGACCTGCCCCGGCCGGCGATCTGGACCCGGCTGCTCGGCGAGGCACACCGACGGGCCGGCCGGCTGCTGCTGCCGACGCTCGGCGGCGGAACCGGGGCCGATCCGGCCACGGCCGGGGTCGACCTGCTCGCCGACGCTCCGACCGTCGCCGACTGGCTCGCGGAGGCGGCAGAAGGGACCCAGCTGGTCGTGGGCAACTACGTCTATGCCGACGGGGCCACCAACGTCCGGGTGGCGACCGCTGTCGATGTCCTCAGCACCCGTCTGCAGGCGCAGCGGCCGGACACGGCCCTGGCGTTCCTGGCCACCCCGACAGACGTCTTCGCGGTGCCGGGCGACGCGGTCCGGGCGGCGACCGATGCGTACGAGGACCCGCTCACGCACGGCCAAGGTCCTGGGTCGGCCGCTGCGGAGCCTGAGCGGTGGCCGCTTGCTGCGCCGTGCGTACGTGGCCGGGGCCGACCCGGGGATCAACGACAGCCTGATCCCGCAACAGGGACCCAACTACGCGCTGGCCAAGCGACTCCAGCGGTGGCGGGCAACCGTCGCCAGACAGGACGGAGCGCTGGTCTCGATGAACGTGGCCCCGCCGACCCGGACCCGCTCGGTGGTCAAGAACCGGGCGCTGGCCGCGGCGTACGCCGGAGCGCATCGGTTCGGCGTGGAGGTGTTCGAGCCGGCAACGTCGAACGTGTTGATGGCCGCCCTGCTGGTACACGACCTGCACACCGGTGGTGGACCGTCCCACGAGCAGACCTGGCAGGACGAGGCGTACGCCGCGGTGCACGGTGGGCTGTGGCGTACCGCGTACGCACCCCGCAGCATCCTCGGTATGGCGGCTCTGTTCGGCTGGGGTGCCACCCGGCGCTGACCGGGGGAAGACGGGAGCCGACCACGGCGTGTTCGGATTCCTTCCCGAGCGGTCGGGCATAGTAGAGTTCCCCCTCGTGGCCGGGCCCGTCCGGACGGCTGCAGCGGGCTGTGGCGCAGCTTGGTAGCGCACGTGACTGGGGGTCACGGGGTCGCAGGTTCAAATCCTGTCAGCCCGACCGCTGAAACCGCCTCTCACAGGCTGGACAACAGGGACTCGAGCCGACCGGCTCGGGTCCCTGGTCGTCTGACGTCCAGCACGTCCAGCACGTCCACCGCAGCCTCCTCGGCGGCGTCCCGGCTGTGACCACAGGCGTCCAGCATCGCCGAGCCGCGCCCGAGGAAGTATCGGTTGAGCATCAGGCCGGCCGCAGAGCGAGCAGGTAGGTCTGCAGCGCTGGGAAGAAGAAGATCGAACCGAGGCTCGCGACGAGAATGCCCACCATCGCCCCGGTGTCGTCCCCGAGCATGGCTCCGACATGCCGAAGGGCCAGCCCGGCGACCAGGGCGACCACACACATCGCCACGACCACGAGGCCACGCCGGCTGGTGACCTCGATGTGATCCGGCGGTTCGGTTGCAGCGGCGGCCATGGTGGACTCCATTGGAGAGGGGGTCGGTGGGGACAGACCGGACGCTAGGCCAAGGGTCGAACAGAACCGCCAGGCTCGCGAGCTCCTTCCGCCTGATCCGGCTGTCCGATCTGAAGCCGTCAGCTTGAGCCGAGCGGGCTGGCCTCGGGTTCCCCGAGAGCCTCTCCCGAGGGATGATGCCGAATCAGGGTTGTGCCGCAGCGCCGGCGACGGCGGCGTGCACCGTGGGGAAGACGTGTTCTTCGCCGATGAGCTCGAGGACCCCGACTTCGGTGAGGTGCTCGGCCATCGGGCTCTTGAGTCGGGCGAACACGAAGCTGATGTCTTCTTTCCGTAGCGACGCGATCAGGTCGGTGAGGAAGTCGACACCGGTGGCGTCGACGTGGCTGAGTCCCTCGGCGTCGAAGACCAGCCAGTGCACAGGTGTGGGTGCACCGGCGATCGCCTCCCGGAGTCGGGACTGGACGTAGTTGACGTTGGCGAAGAAGAGCCGGTCGTCGAGGCGGTAGATCAGTACCCCGGGGGTCACCGTGGCCGAGGGATGGAATCTCACATCGGCGTAGCGGTCGAGCCGGTCGACCCGGCCGAGGACGGCGTCGTGGGGCTTCGCGCTGCGCCGGATCGCGTCGATGACCGTCAGCGCCACGGCCACGAGAAGGGCCTGCAGGACACCGACGGCGATGACGCCGATCATGGTGATGGCGGCGATGGCGACCTCGACCTTGCTGACCCGGGCGAGTCCCCGCCAAGCGCTCGGGTCGATCAACCCGATCGATGCTGCAACGATGACCGCGCCGAGGGTAGCGGTGGGCAGGTACTGCATCGGGGCGGTCAGGAACAACAAGACGAGGGCGATCACGCCGGCGGCCAGCAGTCCGGAGAACTGCGTTCGACTTCCCATCTCGTCGTTGACAGCGGTGCGTGAGCCGCTCGCGCCGATCGGCATGCCCTGGCTGATGCTGGCGGCGAGGCTGGCAGCGCCCAGGCCGGTCAGCTCGGCGTCGGCGCGGACATGCTGGCCGTGGCGTCCGGCGAAGGATCGCGCCACCAGGATCTCGTCGGAAAAGCTGACGAAGAAGATCCCCAACGCTGCCGGGACCAGCTCGACCAGGGTTCTCAGATGCAGGTCCGGCAGGGTGGGGCGGGGCAGCCCGGCGGGGATCTCTCCGACTTCGGCTACGCCGTACGCCGCCAGACCCAGTGCGGCGGATGCTGTGATGGTGAGTGCCACGACGATCAGCGCGGCCGGGAGTCGGGGGGTGAGCCACCGGCCCAGCAGCAACAGGGCCAGACACGCCGTGCCGATGGCAAGGGTGGGCCAGCTCACCTGGCCACGCTCGCGAATTGCCTCGATCACCTGGCCCGGTGGTGTCTCCGCGCTGATGCTGAGGCCGAGCAGCTTTCCCAGCTGCCCGACGATCATGACCACTGCGACGCCTTGCAGGTAGCCGATGAGTACGGGCCGAGACAGGTAGTCGGCGATCCAGCCGAGCCGGGCGAGGAGGGCCAGGAGGTAGGCCGCGCCGACCAGCAAGGCCAGTGAGGCCGCGAGGGAAGCGCGTTGGTCGGGGTCGGGGGTCATCGGGATCAGTGCCGCGCCGACCATGGCGGCGATCGCACCTTCCGGTCCGACGATCAGCTGACGGGAGGACCCGAGGAACGCGTAGGCGACCGCCGGGAGCAGCAGGGTGTACAGGCCGACGACCGGGGGCACGCCGGCCAGCTCGGCGTAGGCCATCGCGGCCGGAAGCGCGAGCGCGGCCACCGTGACCCCCGCCAGAGCGTCACGCCCCAAGGTTTTTCCGCGATAGCCCCGCACATGCTCAGCGGCCGGCACCAGTCGTTGGATCAGTGGCCGGCGAGGCGGTGGACGGAACGGAGATGCGTCGGCGCCGTAGCCCTGACCGGGCCCGGTCGTCGCGTGGTCGTCGTCCATGTCTCAACCCCACCGTCCTTGACACTGGATCGTCCCACCCCGACCCCGGTGCTCACAACGGGTGGTTCGCAGCGGACGTGGCCGTGAGCCGGGCGCAGGCGGAAGAGCGAGTTCTGGGTGCCAGGCACTCGACGGCTGCCCGCTGCTGTTCTTCGGGTGCTGGTGACGGTGGCTCGGCCGGGCCCGGTCACTCGGTGGCCCAGGCGTGTGGGGCCCACGAGCTGTCAGCCACCTCCTCGTCCACGTGCAACGGCGAGGGTCACACGACCTCCGGGCCCTCGGGCAGGTCTTCGTCGGGACTCAGCACGTACGTCTCGCCGGCCCCGAGGGGAGATCGGGCGTCCGGCGCGAGCACGACGGTCCCCTCGCAGGTGACGACGAGATGGTGGCCTTCCAGCAGCACCCAAGGGCTCTGCTCCGGGTCGACATAGAATCGCCGCCCGTCGAAGCGCATCAGGGTCCGCTCGACGGAGGCCCTGCCCGCGACCTCACAGAGGTCCAGTGTCTTGGTCTCGGCGCTGATCTGGACGAGGCGCCAGCCGGGATCAACGGGCGCGCCAGGTCGGCGACGCGGTACCTGATCCGGTACCGGTGGATCAAGCCGGACTCGGTGATCGTGATCTTGCTCATGGTCATCGTGGCTTTGTGTGCTCCTGGGTGGCGGTACTGGCCACAGAAGACCAGGAGTGGCGAACAGAACCCGGTCGAAGCAGGAGACACCTCGGCACGGACATGGCCTTGTCCTCGGTCACGACGGATGTCAGGTTGTGGACCTCCTCCTCCGCCAGAGGTCACACCAGGCTGCACCGAGCCATCGGCAGCTACATCCAGCCCCGCGGGCTACGCGATGAAGGAAGTGGTTGGCAGGGACAGCCGCAACGACCTGGTGCGACCAGTGGTCGGAGTGCGCCTGGCGGGGAATCAACGCATCTGCGGTTCTGGAACTCGCCGGCCGAGCATGACCCCTGTACCCGGGGCGCCGCAGTGTGGTGAAGTGGATCGTGGCGAAAGCAGCAGGTCGAGACCAGGCCACGGCGATGGAACGGCTGATCCGCATCTTGCTCGCGCTCTCGGACAGCGGTGACAACGGTGTGTCCGCTCGAAGGCTGGCGAGCCTGGCTGGCTACCCGGGCGACACCGAGTCGGGTTTGGCGGCGCTTCGGCGTGACATTCGTCGGCTGCGACAGGTTGGCTGGGACATCGCAGGCGGTGGCGATGACGGCCAGGACGGTAGGTACGTCCTGCACGCCCGTGACAACCGGATGGCCCTGTTGCTGAGTCCGGGTGAGCGGGCAGCGTTGCAGCAGGCGCTCCGCGATGCCGATGCCCAGACTCCGCCCCCGCCAGCCCATTTGGCTGATCTGGAGCGGGCAGTCCACCGTCATTGTCTGGCTTGGTTCAGCTATCGACAGCGTCCGCGCACTGTGCATCCGCACTTGCTGCACAACGGGCCGTCGGGGTGGATGCTGCGGGGCCGGGAGGTGGAGTCCGGCATGGTCAAGGAGTTCGTGGTGCGCCGGATGGCTGATGACGTGGTGATCGGGCAGCCCGGCTCAGCGGAGCCACCTGGTGTGGTGCCGCGGCTCAGCTTCGACCCGATGACCTGGGAGGTCGACCCGCCGCTGGAGGTCGTCCTCGCGACCTCGCAGAGCTTCGAGCGGGAGGTGTGTCGGGTGATGTCCGGCGGCAGGGTTGTCGGTGGCCGAGACGACGAGGTGCTCATTGCGGTCGTGGTCACCAACCGGGTGGCGTTCCGCAGCCGTCTGCTGGATGCGTCCAGGTCTCGATCGCGGCCGTCCAGTCGTGTCCGGTTCGCCGTCCAGGTGTGCCGGACGCCGTCGAGGTGCGCGAGGCGTGTCGGACCTCTACAGGCCGCCTTGCGACCGAGCACGACGTAGCACTTACGCCGAGGACGGCCGCAGGTCGAGCGGGAGTAGCTCGCCGAGAACACGATCACGAAGTCGCGAGTTCAAGCGGCGTCCCGGTCGTCTTCCCGGTCACGGCGGCTCACCCGGATGCGCGGCGTCCAGGTGACGTGATCCCACCCCGCGGCTTCCGGAGGTGACCGACGAATTGTGTTCGCCCCTAGCGACACCATCAGGACGTTGAGAGGGGTAGACCATGCACACGAGGTTGCGCAGCATCCGAGTACCCGACGACCTGTGGTTGGCCGCCAGGCATCAAGAAGGGCATGAGCCTCAAGGAGTCAAGAGGATCGGTCGGCAACCATGGTCTGGCCTGTGGTTAGACGCGCCTTCTCGACCACCGAGCGAACTTCGGTTGGGCGGAGCTGTCGCTCGAAGGAAAGTTCGCCGGCAAGTGGTGGCACCCAGAGCCGGTGGCCAGCTCTGTCCGCTGAGCCAGATCTGCCTGAGCCGCCGAAATGCGCGTCTCGTCGCACCGCCGCCGCCGAGCGGACCGGAGCTCGCGTTCGATTCAGCCGCGTCGGGCTGGCCGATGGTCACGTTCGCCGCCCCGGTGTCGGTGACGCAGCGCATCGTCGCCCCTAACGCACCCGGCGCTACGCCGGGGATGAGCGCTTCTTCAACTCGCCGTCGAGCCCCGCCAGCGGCGGTCCGGTACGGCACGTCCGGGTTTCCGACATCGGTCTACAACGCGACCCTGACGTGTCGCCGGCGCCGAGCGCCACACCGACACCGACCACGCCACCACCGACCACGCCGCCACCGGCAGACACCCGTGCGCCGCAGATCAGCGCCGTCGCCACGAGCGCGCTCGGTCAGAACGGCGTCACCATCAGCTGGACCACGGATGAGCCTGCCACCACACAGATCGCCGACGGAAGGACGTCGACCTACGGTTCGACGACGACCACCGACACGTCACTGACGACGTCGCACCGCCAGACGCTGACCGGTCTCACGGCCTCCACGGCGTACCGCTTCCAGGTCAGGTCGACCGATGCGGCGGGGAACGCAGCATCCTCGACGGATGCGGGCTTCACGACGACCACCCCCACCACCGCCCCCGGTTTCACCCCGGGCAACCCGAACGGGACCGCCACGGTGCCGACGGGGTGGGGAGTCGAGGACGTCAGCGCTCCCGATCGGGTGATCGGCACCGGCACGCCGGCAAGCTGCACCTCGGCGGCGGTCGTGACCGCCGTGACCGCCGGGGGAGTGATCACCTTCAACTGCGGCCCCGATCCGCTGACGATCACGCTCTCGCAGACGCTCAAGGTGCGCAACAGCACCAGGAAGCTCGTCATCGACGGCGGCGGCAAGGTGACGTTGTCCGGCGGCAACACCCAGCGCATCCTCTATGTCGACACCTGCGACACCTCGCTGGGCACCGTGTCCGGGAACTGTCTGTACGCACCCCAGTGGCCGCAGGTGACGGTGCAGAACATCACCTTCGCCGACGGCAACGCCACCAACGCCTCGTACGTGTCGCCGGGCGACGTGGGCCAGGGCTCGAACGGTGGCGGCGCGATCTTTGCACTCGGCGGCCGACTCAGGTCGTCCGGTCGGTGTTCGTCCGCAACTCCTGCGCCACCAACGGACCTGACCTGGGTGGTGCGGCCGTTCGCGTACTGGCGCAACGGTCCTCGACCCCCAACGATCTCGATACGTCGTACGCCGCGCGCAACCAGGAGCCCGTGGCGATCGTGCAGAGCACGTTCGGCGGCGCCAGCGGGCAGGGCAACAAGTGCTCCAACGGCGGCGCCATCAGTGGCCTGCGCACCCCGATCACCCTGCTCAACAGCCAGATCAGCTACAACAGCGCCATCGGGTGCTGCGCGAATCCGGCGAAGGCCGGGACACCGGGCGGCGGCAGCGGCGGCGCGATCTACACCGACGGAGGAACCTACGACCTGACGATCGCCGGGAGCGACATCCAGTACAACACCGCCAAGGCGGGCGGAAGCGCCATCTTCTACGTCAGCAACGACCGCACGGGCCGACTGATCATCGACCGATCCGTCAGCAAGAACAACACCTACGTGCCCAGCGGACAGTCAGCCCCGCAGAGCTTCGAGAACTACCCGGGGATCTTCTACCTCGGGAAGGGAAGTCCCGTGATCACCGGGTCCACCGTCCAGTAGACGGAGTCGGTTGGTGAGGCGCTCTTCCTCACGAGTAGCTCAGCCCGGCACCGTGCTCGTACAGCGGGTTCTCGCTGTCGTCGGCCACATCGGAGTGCGAGCTCCGTACGGCCTCTGTCGAGCGCGGAACCTCGAACGGCAGCCGACCCAGGGGAGCGACGTTCCCGGAGAGCACCTCGACCAGGGCAGCCGACGAAGCGCCCACGTCGGTCAGGATCGCGGCCGCGAACTCGGTGAACGGGGTGAGAATGGCCGGGCGCTCCAGATTCGCGTCGATCACCAGGGGGGCGACGGCGGCGAGGTCGCGGAGCCGGGCCACGAGCCCAGGCCGGTACTCCAGCGAACCCTGATGGAAGAAGCCTTCCAGGAACAAGTCGTCGCGGGGATCGAACGGAGCCGGCAGGCGGATCACCGCCACGTCTGCGTCCGCCGGATCGGTGACCACGTCGCCCAGCCGGGCGGCCTCCTCGGCCGGGATGCCCTCGACGTAGACCGCCAGCGGTGTGGTCAGCGGCAGCGTCGGCACCCCGTCGACTTCGGCGTTGTGCAGCAGCACCATCGACTCGGCCTGGGCACGGCGTCCGGCTCGGACGAAGTCGTCCCGACCGACGACGTCCTCGGCGAGGTCGGGGTCGACGAAGGGGTCGTCGAACAGGCCGAGCTGGAACTTCACGATCAGCAGCCGGCGCACCGACTGGTCGATCCGCTCGGAGGTGATCAGACCCTGATCGACGGCCTGCACCAGGAGCTCGGTCCGCTGCTCGCCGCCGAGCTGGTCGGCGCCCGCGTCGATGATCTTGACCAACCGGTCCAGCTCGCTGAGGTGCTCCACGCCCCAGGCCCGGGCGGGTAGTGGCCGCCCGAACACGACCGTGCTGGTGATCAGACCCCAGTCGGTGCAGATCACGCCGTCGAAACCGAGCTGATCGCGCAGCAGGCCGGTGAGGATCTGCTTGTTGTAGCCGAAGCCGACCTCTTCGATCGCCTCCCCGTCCAGCTCCAGGCCGATCGGCCTGCCGTAGTAGGGCATCAGCGCCGACGTACCGACCTCGATGGCCCGGCGGAACGGGACCAGGTGATCATCGAAACGACCGCCGGGGTAGATCTGCTCACGTCCGTACGGGAAGTGCGGGTCCTCCCCGTCGAGCTGAGGGCCGCCACCGGGGAAGTGCTTGGCCATGGTCGCCACCGAGCCGGGACCGAGATCACGGTCGAGCTGGAAGCCCTCGATGTAGGCGGCCGCCACCTCGGCGACGAAGGCGCTGTCGTTGCCGAAGGTGTGGAACTGGCGGCCCCAGCGGGGCTCGGTGCCCAGGTCGATCTGCGGGTGGAGCGACGACCGGATCCCCACGGCCACGTACTCCTGGCGGGCGATCTCGGCGAACTCCCGTACCCGCTCGGGATCCCTCAGCGCGGCCAGCCCGAGAGGCTCGGGCCAGGCCGACATGGCACCGGCGGCGAACGCGGCGCCGCTGTTCTCGGCGAACGAGTGTCGTGGGTCGGTGCTCACCGTGACCGGGATCGAGTGCGGTGTGGTGGTCGCCAGCTCCTGCAGCGCGTTGGACCACTCCGCGGACTCGCGTGCCGACGGCAGGGCGTGCACGTTGACGTGGTTGATCAGCTTGTCCAGCACCACACCCCGGGTGGAGGAGCGGGCCACCGCCCCGTCCCCCTCCATCAGGGTGCCCTGCGGGCCGACCTCGATGATCTCGTGGAAGAACAGCCCGGCCTTCTCCGCCAGCGACAGCCGCCCGACCAGGTCGTCGGCCCGTTCCGCCGGCGTCAGTCGTGGGTCCTCGAACGGCGCCATCTGCTGATCATGGTCGAGGTCTCGGAAGGTCGTTCCGTCGGCGGCGGTCACGGTCGTCAGCGGGGGCTTGGGCACGTCGTCGTCCTTGTGTCGTGGGGATCTGGGGTTCGGAGATCAGGGCAGTCGGAGGGTAGCGGCGATCTCAACCTCCAGGGCGAAGGCGGGACCGACCGATGGTTCTCGGTCCCAGATCGCGGCCAGGCGGTCCGATCCCCAGACCGGCCAGGGCGCCCGGTGATCATGGAGGAACACCACCCAGCCGCGATGCATGAGATCGGCCAGCTCCTGGGGCGGGTTCGGGTCGCAGGACGAGTCCACCTGCGGGGCGTCCAGCAGATCCCAGGCGAAGGGCAGCTCGGCACAATGAGCGGCCAGGCCCGTCTCGCTGTGGCGCAGCCGGAAGTCGTACAGCCAGGTCGGTGCGCTGCCGCGCAGGTCGGCCCAGGTGATCATCGGCACCCGGAAGCTGAGCTCGGTCATCAGCTGGCCCAGCACCGAGGCCGGTCCGGCCGGCAGGTCGCCGTACGCGGTCAGGATGTCGTCCGTGACGGGTCCGAGCTCCGAGGCGCGCAGCACCTCGGTCAGGTCGCCGGTAGCCAGCAAGGGAGCGAGCAGCGGTCCGACGCCGGTGAACTCGTGTGCGGTCGCTCCGGTGATGACCGGGATGTCGGCAGACACACCCGCCGCCAGGGCCTCCGCCACGGACCGGTCCAGGACCTCGCCGTCCACGTACGGCAGGTAGGCGAGCGTCACGCCGCCGGTGGCGAGGATGCCGTCGACCGCTCCCGCCAGGTCGGTGGGTGGCGGTGCCACGCCGACCTGGTCCTGCAGATCCAGTATCTGGTCCTCGGTCAGGGTGGCCAGGCCCTCGCGCGTCCAGGGGACGCCGGCCAGCGTCGCCAGGGCCCGGCCGTTGGCCTCGGCGGTCTCGGCCGCCTGGACGTCGAGCGCGCCGGAGTGACTGATCGCGGCACCGAACAGGCCACGCGCCGCCGGTGAGACCAGCAGCGCCCAGACCGAGCCGCCGCCCGCGGACTGGCCGCCGATGGTCACCCGTTCGGGATCTCCCCCGAACGCGGAGATGTGACGCCGCACCCAGCGCAGGGCCTCGATCTGGTCCAGCAGACCACGGTTGTGCGGGGCGTCGGGGATCCAGCCGAAGCCGTCGAAGCCGAGCCGGTACGACAGCGTCACGGTCACCACGCCGTCGCGGTTGAAGGCGCGGCCGTCGTACCAGGGACTGGCGGGGGAGCCGGCCTTGTAGCCGCCGCCGTGAATCCAGACGAAGACCGGCAGACCGGCGTCCGGTTGTCCCGGAACGGGCGTGAACACGTTGACGTTGAGCGTGGCGTCGCCCGGGATGGACGGTTCCGGGATGGCGGTCACCTCGCCGAACGAGCGACGCTGGGCCGTCGGCCCGTACGCGGTGGCGTCACGGACGCCCTCCCACGGACCCGCCGGGACCGGTGCGCCGAAGCGGTGCGGTCCGACCGGCGGCTCGGCGAACGGCAGTCCGAGGAACGCGGCCGAGCGATCGTGGGGTCCGCCGGGACCGGTGTCGCGCCA
>CAVOJH010000008.1:0-32680 GCA_963696135.1 uncultured Actinomycetota bacterium | reverse complement strand
GCACGTGCCGAGCCCGACCGACCCGCCCACCGATCACGATCACGGTGCCGGCGCTGTGGTCCGCGATCGACGTCCGCGGCGTACCGTCGTGGTGCTGGGGATGCTGTCCACGTTCGGACCGATCTCGCTCGACCTCTACCTGCCGGTGCTGCCGGAGCTGGCGTCCGATCTCGGCGCCGGCGCCTCCAGCGCGCAGCTGACGATCACTGCCTGTCTGCTGGGTCTGGCGGTCGGTCAGCTGGTGGCCGGTCCGCTGTCGGACCAGTTCGGTCGTCGTCGCCCGCTGCTGATCGGTCTGGTCTGCTACGCGCTCACTTCGTTGGCGTGCGCGTTCGCTCCGAGCATCGAGGTGCTGTTGGTGCTCCGGCTGTTGCAGGGACTCTCCGGGGCGGCCGGTCTGGTGATCGCGCGTGCCGTGGCCCGGGACCTGTACGAGGGCCGTGCCCTGTTGATCGTCTTCTCCCGGTTGATCCTGGTCTCCGGGCTGGCCCCGGTGGTGGCACCGCTGGTCGGCGGCCAGCTGGCGCGGGTGACGGACTGGCGCGGGATCTTCGTGGTGCTGGCGGGTTTCGGGCTGGTGCTCGTGGTGGCCGGTCTGCTCGGCGTGTCCGAGTCGCTGCCGCCGGAACGCCGTAGTGCCGGCGGGCTGCGGGACAACGTCGCCGGTTTCCGGGAGCTGCTCGGCGACCGGCTGTTCCTCGGTGCGGCGTTCTCGTCCGGCCTGGCCGGGGCCGCCATGTTCGCCTACATCGCGGGCTCGACCTTCGTGCTGCAGCGGGTCTACGGGATGTCGCCGCAGGGTTTCTCGTACGTGTTCGGGGTCAACGCGCTCGGCATCATGGCGATGTCGGAGGTGGGTGCCCGGTTGGCCCGCCGGTGGCCGGCGGAGCGGCTGCTCGGCGCTGGTCTGGCGATGAACCTGCTCGGGTCGGTCGGGGTGCTGCTCAGCGCACTCACCGGTGCGGGTCTGGTGCCGCTGCTGATCTCGCTCTGGGTGATGGTCAGCCCGGTGGGGATGGTGTTCCCGTCGGCGACCACGATCGCGCTGGCTGACTACCCGCACCAGGCCGGGCGGGCCTCGTCGTTGCTCGGGTTGGGTCAGTACATCGCCGGTGCCCTGGTCGCGCCGCTGGTCGGTCTGGGCGGGGAGGGGACCGCCGTGCCGCTGGGACTGGTGGTGGTCGGGGCTAGTCTGCTGGCGGTTCTGGTCTTCTGGCAGCTGGTGATCCGGACCCTCCGCGGTCGTGAGACACCCGCTTGACGTACTCGAACAAAAGTTCGAATATGGAGTGGTGACCGCCGCTCCCACCATCGCCGACCTGCGTCAGCGGGTCAACCGGATGCAGGGGGCCGCGGTCACCCGGCAGCTGCCGCTGCTGCCCGGACTGAGCGATCTCGTCAGTCTGCACACGGGGATGGTCTGCAGCCTGGACAGCCCGGGTCTGGCCATGTCGCTGATGGCCGGTCCGTCCCAGGCCGGCGAGTGGACCGCCGTGGTCGGGGTGCCGGAGTTCGGGTTCGACGCCGCACTGGCCTTCGGCGTCGACCTCGGTCGCTGCATCGTGGTGCCCGAGCCGGGGGAGCACTGGCTGAGCGTGACCGCCGGGTTGGTCGAGGTGACCTCCCTGGTGCTGGTGCGCCCCCCGGTCGTCGCATCCGAGCAGCAGGCCGCCCGGATGCTGGCCCGGTTGCGGCAGAAGGATGCGGCGTTGCTGGTCGACTCCGGCCAGCTCGGTGATCGGGCCTGGCCGCGACCGCAGCGCCGGCTGAGGGTGACCGACAACCGCTGGTCGGGTCTGGGTCGTGGCCACGGCCACCTGCAGAGCCGCCGGGTGACGGTCCGGTCGCGCGGCGGTGGGGTGCCGGACCGGACCGTCGATCTGTGGCTCCCCGACCAGCACCTGGACGTCCGGGTGGAGACCGGTGGCCGCGAGTCCCGCGGATACCAGACGAGCGCGTACGGGAGTGAGGTGGCCGCCGGATGAGTGTGCTGGATGCCCTTCCCGACCTGTCGGAGGCGGTGGGGACGAGGACCACCGCCGCGGGCGCGGACGTGCAGGCGCCCCCACCGTCGAGCTCCGTCACCCCGCGGGTGATGGTCGTCTGGTGCCCGGACTGGCCGGTGGTCGCGGCCATCGCGGCCGAGGAGCTGTCGGCCGACGACCCGGTCGCCGTGGTGGCCGCCAACGAGGTGCTGGCCTGCTCGGCCGCCGCTCGACTCGACGGGGTCCGTCGGGGGATGCGGCGTCGCGATGCGGTGGGTCGCTGCCCCGAGCTCACGGTGGTCGACGCCAACGAGACGCGCGACCTGCGGGCGTACGAGCTGGTGCTGTCCGGGCTCGAGCAGCTGGTCGCCACCGTGACCCCGATCCGGGCCGGGATCTGCGCGTTGCCGGTGCCGCGGCGGTTCTACGGCGGTGAGCCGCAGGCGGCGGCGGTGATCGCGGAGATGCTCGTCGAGTACGGGGTGTGGGACTGCCGGGTCGGGATCGCCGACGGCATGTTCGCCGCCGAGCAGGCGGCTCGCCGCGCGGAGGCGCAGAGCTGGTTCGTGGTGCCCCCGCAGGGGTCGGCCCGGTTCCTGGCCGACCTGGAGATCAGTGCCTTGGGGGACACCGAGCTGGTCGGTCTGCTGCGCCGGTTGGGGATCCGACGGCTGGGGGAGTTCGCGGCCCTGTCGGCCGGTGACGTGGCGACGAGGTTCGGGCGGCACGGCAGCTGGCTGCACCGGCTGTCCCGGGGCACCGACGTGCGGGTGGCCGCCGGACGTCGTCCCCCGCTCGAGCTGACCCAGCGGGTGGCGTTCGAGCCGCCCCTGGAGACCATCGAGCCGATCGTCTTCAGCACCCGGCAGACCGCCGACCGCTTCGTCGCCGAGCTGAGTCGGCACGGGCTGGTCTGCACCACCGTGACCGTGGAGGTGCGCGGTGACCGTGGCTGGCAGGGTGTCCGGACCTGGGGGCACCCCCGCTGGTTCGGCTCGGCCGACCTGGTGGACCGGGTGTTCTGGCAGCTGCAGAGCGATCCGGCCCCGGAGCCGGTGTGCGAGGTCCGGCTGGTGCCGGAGTCGGTGGAGTCGCTCGGCGACCACGGAGACGGACTGTGGGGCAGCGCCACCGACGACCGGGTGGAGCGTGGGGTGGCGCGGCTGCAGGGGATGCTCGGACCCGAGGCGGTCGTGGCGCCGTCGGTGCAGGGCGGTCGCGGAGCCGCGCAGCGGCAGGCGGCCGTGCCCTGGGGGGAGCGTGCCGAGGGTCTGCGGCCGCGGTCCCTGCCGTGGCCGGGCAGCATCCCGCCACCGGCGCCGACCCGGGTCTTCACTTCTCCCCGGCCGGCGACCGTGGTGGGCCAGGACGGCCGCTCGGTGGCCGTCTCGGATCGCGGTCTGGTGATCGGGGAGCCGACCCGGTTCCGTCCCGATCCGGCCGGTCCGGAGCTGGGGGTGCAGGCCTGGGCAGGTCCGTGGCCGATCGATGAGCTGTGGTGGGACCCGGACGGTGCCCGGCAGGTCGCGCGCTTCCAGCTTGTCGGTCTGGACGGCAGCGCCTGGTTGCTGCTGGTGGAGCAGGGCGAATGGTGGACAGAAGCTCGCTATGACTAGTCGATCGGGCGCCCGGGTGCGGGTCTGCGGGGGGAGTCTGGTGGTGCGTCTCGGGACGACCATCCGCGCCTTCGCAGGCTCCGGCGCTCCCGCCAGGCCCGTCCAGGTCCCTTCGACGCACCACCAGACTCCCCCCGCAGTCGGTCGGTGCGCGCCCGATCGACTCGTCATAGGGGGCTGAAGAGCTATGGGGTGGAACAACCCGCCGATTCCGTGGGCGGAGCTGGAGGCGCGGTTGTCGGGGCGGGTGAGTCCTGATGATCCGCTGGATCCTGACTGGGCACGGCTGAACCAGTCGCCGTTGGGGCGGTCGCCTGAGCGTCGGCCGGCGTTGGCTCCTGAGCCTGATCCGGCTGCGCAGCTGGACCGCAACGGTGATCCCATCCCGCCCTGGAGTCGCAGTCGGCGGGAGCGCGGTGCTCCGCCCTCTCCGCCGCAGCAGGCGACCGTTCCGTACGCGGAGCTGCACAGTCACAGCAACTTCAGCTTCCTCGACGGGGCGTCGGATCCGGAGGACCTGATCGAGGAGGCGGTCCGGCTCGGGCTGACGGCGTTGGCGATCACCGACCACGACGGGCTGTACGCCGTCGCCCGGTTCGCCGAGGCGGCGCAGGGCTACGACCTCGCCACCATCTACGGCGCCGAGCTGTCGCTGGGGCTGCGGACTCCGCAGAACGGGGTCGCCGACCCGGAGGGCTCCCACCTGCTGGTGCTGGCTCGCGGGGTCGAGGGCTACCACCGGCTGGCCGCGGCGATCACCGAGGCGCAGCTGCGCGGCGACGAGAAGGGTCGCCCGCTGTACGACCTGGACGAGCTCGCCGCCGCCGCGGACGGGCACTGGACGATCCTGACCGGTTGCCGCAAGGGTCGCGTACGCCAGGCACTCGCCGCCGGCGGAGGGGAGGCCGCGGCCCAGGAGCTGGACCGCCTGACGGCGCTGTTCGGTCACGACCGGGTGGTGGTCGAGCTGGTCGACCACGGCCGTCCCGACGACTCGACGATCAACGACCGGCTGGTGGAGCTGGCTCGCGTGCACGACCTGCCGGTGGTGGCCACCAACGCGGTGCACTACGCCCAGCCGCGGCAGTACCGCCTGGCCAGCGCCATGGCCGCCGTCCGGGCCCGCCGCAGCCTGCCGGAGATGGACGGTTGGCTGCCGGTGCCGGGGGCGCACCTGCGGTCCGGGGAGGAGATGGCCCGGATCTTCGCCCGCTACCCCGGGGTGATCGAGCAGACCGTGACCGTGGCGCAGGAGTGCGCCTTCAACCTGAGGCTGGCCAAGCCGCGGCTGCCCAAGCTCGAGGTGCCGCCGGGGGAGACTCCGATCAGCTGGCTGCGGGAGCTGACCCGGCGTGGGGTGGAGGAGCTCTACCCGGACCGGCGCGAGATCGCGTACGAGCGGTTGCAGCGGGAGCTCGCGGTGATCGAGGAGAAGGACTTCCCCGGCTACTTCCTGATCGTGCACGACATGGTCGACTTCGCCCGGAAACGCGGGATCCTCTGCCAGGGCAGGGGATCCGCGGCCAACTCGGTGGTCTGCTACGTGCTCTACATCACCGCCGTCGACCCCATCCTCTACGGTCTCCCGTTCGAGCGGTTCCTGTCCGCGACCCGCGACGAGGAACCCGACATCGACGTCGACTTCGACTCCGACCGGCGGGAGGAGGTGATCCAGGAGGTCTACCGCCGGTACGGCCGTCGCAACGCCGCGCAGGTGGCCAACGTGATCAGCTACCGGCCCAAGTCGGCGGTCCGCGACATGGCCAAGGCGCTCGGTCACTCCGTCGGCCAGCAGGACGCCTGGTCCAAGCAGATCGACTCCTGGG
This sequence comes from uncultured Actinomycetota bacterium, assembly GCA_963696135.1. GTDB lineage: Bacteria > Actinomycetota > Actinomycetes > Propionibacteriales > Propionibacteriaceae > Microlunatus. The sequence continues at coordinate 27,253 of CAVOJH010000008.1, read as the reverse complement.
GCGCCATCCCGGTGCAGAACGAGCACGACATCCCAGCACCGGTCGTCGAGCTCGCCGACGAGCTGCTGGGCGCGCCACGGCACCTGGGCATCCACGCCTGCGGGATGGTGCTGACCGAGCGACCTGTGGGCGAGGTGTGCCCGATCGAGCGCGGTCGGATGGACGCCCGCACGGTGCTGCAGTGGGACAAGGACAGCTGCGCCTGGATGGGGCTGGTCAAGTTCGACTTCCTGGGGCTGGGGATCCTCAGCGCGATGCAGTACACGCTGGATCTCGTCGCCGCCCGGCTCGGCGAGACCTGGACGCTGCAGTCGCTGCCCAAGGAGGAGGCCGGGGTGTACGACATGCTCTGCCGGGCCGACTCGATCGGGGTGTTCCAGGTGGAGAGCCGAGCCCAGGTCGGCACCCTGCCACGGTTGCAGCCGCGGAAGTTCTACGACCTGGTGATCGAGATCGCGCTGATCCGTCCCGGCCCGATCCAGGGCGGGGCGGTGCATCCCTACATCCGGCGCGCCACCGGCCGGGAGGAGATCACCTACCTGCACGAGGCGCTGAAGCCGGTGCTGGAGAAGACGCTGGGGGTGCCGCTGTTCCAGGAGCAGCTGATGCAGATCGCCGTCGCCGTCGGCGGCTGCACCGGGGACGACGCCGACCTGCTGCGCCGGGCGATGGGCTCCAAGCGGGGCGTGGAGAAGATCGAGCGGCTGAAGGCGAAGCTCTACGCGGGGATGGCCATGCACGGCATCACCGCGGAGGTGGCCGACGAGATCTACGCCCGGATCCAGGCGTTCGCCAGCTTCGGCTTCGCCGAGAGCCACGCGATCAGCTTCGCTCTGCTGGTGTACGCGAGCTCGTGGCTGAAGCTGCACTACCCGGGCGCCTTTTTGGCCGGACTGCTGCGGGCCCAGCCGATGGGGTTCTACTCTCCGCAGTCCCTGGTGGCCGACGCCCGCCGACACGGGGTGGAGGTGCGCCGCCCCGACATCGCGGTGTCGGGGGTGGACGCGGACCTGGAGCGGCTGTCCATGGACGAGCGTGCGGGCGCTGCGGAGGCGGGTGCCGAGACGATCACGCCCGGGGGAATGGACTCCTGCCGGACGGCCGACCAGCCGAAGGTCGAGCGCTTCCGACGGGGTGCGCCGGACCGCAGCGCGGAGCACCGGCGGGACGGGGGAGCGGCGGTGCGGCTGGGGCTGACCTCGGTGAACGGGATCGGTCGCACGCTGGCCGAGAAGATCGTGGCCGAGCGGGAGCGGCAGCCGTACGCGGACATGAACGACGTGGTCCGGCGGGCCGGACTGACCGTGGCCCAGACCGAGGCGCTGGCCACCGCCGGGGCGTTCGACACGTTCGGGTTGAGCCGGCGGCAGGCCTTGTGGAACGCCGGCTACGCGGACTCCCTCGACACCCTGCCCGGCACGGCGGTCGACGCCGCTCCGCCGGAGCTGCCGGGGATGAGCGACGTGGAGCTGACCCTGGCCGATCTGTGGGCGACCAAGATCTCACCCGGGGAGCACCCGATCTCCCACCTGCGGGCGGCGCTGGAGGAGCAGGGCATCCGCCCCGTCGCGTCGTTGGGTGAGGGCGATGACCAGCGACGGGTACGGGTGGGTGGCCTGGTCACCCACCGGCAGCGCCCGGGGACCGCCGGCGGGGTCACCTTCCTCAATCTCGAGGACGAGACCGGGATGCTCAACATCGTCTGCTCGGAGCCGATGTGGAAGCGATACCGCCGGATCGGCCGTCAGAGCAACGGCCTGGTCATCCGCGGACGGGTCGAGTACGCCGACGGGGTGACCAACCTGGTCGCCGACCGGTTCGATCCCTTGGCGGCGGTGCTGCCGCAGTCCGCCGCGACGGTGGCTCGCTCCACGTCCCGCGACTTCCACTAGCTCGGTCTGTCGGATCCCGCTCTCGAGGCGCGTACGTTCCGCGCCTCGTGCTGGTTGTCGCCGGGGAGTCACGGACGGTCGGTGCGTGAGCGGGTGGATTGGCCGTTTTGTCGCCTGGAGTCACGGACGGTCGATGCGTGAGCGGCCGGGTTGGCCGTTTGCCGCCGGGGAGTCATGAACGGTCGGTGCGTGAGCGGGGCCGGAGGCCGGATGACGCCGGGAAGTCAGCAACGGTCACCCCAGGATGCCTCGCGCCACACCTATGTTACCGACGAGTAGGGTTTAGGTTCACAAGCAGAACGACCCCCCGTGCAGACCGTGCAAGAGCCGTACAGAGGAGCCGAGAACCGTGCAGGTTGTCGCGATCGTCGTCTCGCTGGCGATCACCGCCGTCGCCGTCGTGCTGGCCGTTCGGGCCATCCGCTCGATGCTGTCCGTGATCCGGCTCGGCCGGCCGGCGGTCGGCCGCAGCGACCGGCGGGGTGCGCGGTGGAAGGGCCTGGTCACCGAGACCCTGGGACACACCCGGATGCTGCAATGGCAGCGGGTCGGAGTCCTGCACTGGTTCGTGATGATCGGCTTCATCACGTTGAGCTCGTTGGTCGCGACGGCGTACGGGCAGCTGTTCGTGCCGACCTTCGCCCTGCCGATCATCGGGCACTGGATCGTGTTCGAGTGGTGGGCCGACATCTTCTCCTGGCTCACCCTGATCGGCATCGTCGGACTGATCGTCATCCGGCAGCGGAACCACCCCCGCACCGAGGGCCGTCGCAGCCGTTTCTTCGGCTCCACGTTCTGGCAGGCCTACTTCGTCGAGGCCGTCATCCTCGGGGTCGTGGTCTGCGGGCTGATCCTGCGCGGTCTCGAGTACGCCCACGGCACCGGCACGAAGTGGGACTTCCCGCTCACCTGGTTCCTCGGGGTCCCGTTCGAGGGTCTGAGCAGCGCCACCCTGGACAACCTGGTGTTCCTGGTCGCCATGATCAAGATCATCATCTCGATGACCTGGGTGATCGTGATCGCCCGGCACATCACCATGGGGGTCGCCTGGCACCGGTTCAGCGCCTGGGTCAACATCTGGTTCAAGCGCGACCCGGGCACGACCTCGTTGGGGCGGCTGGATCCGATCATGGTCGACGGCAAGCCGCTGGACTTCGAGCAGCTGGAGGACCTCGACGAGGACGCCGCCCTCGGCGTCGGCAAGATCGAGGACTTCACCTGGAAGGGCCTGCTCGACTTCAGCTCCTGCACCGAGTGCGGCCGCTGCCAGTCCCAGTGCCCGGCCTGGGCCACCGACAAGCCGCTGTCGCCGAAGCTGTTGATCATGGGGCTGCGCGACCACGCGTACGCCAAGGCTCCCTATCTGCAAGCGGCCGAGGAGGCTCGCGGCGCACTGCCCGAGGCCACGGTGAAGGAAGCGGAAAGGCCCCTGATCGGCACCGCCGAGCTGTTCGGCGTGATCGACCCCGACGTGCTCTGGTCGTGCACGTCCTGTGGGGCCTGCGTCCAGCAGTGCCCGGTCGACATCGAGCACGTCGATCACATCATGGACATGCGGCGGCACCAGGTGCTGCTCGAGTCGGACTTCCCGTCCGAGCTCAACGGGCTCTACAAGGGTCTGGAGAACAAGGGCAACCCCTGGAACATGGCGCCCAGCAAGCGGATGGAGTGGGCCAAGGAGCTGCCGTTCGAGGTCAAGCAGGTCGGGGTCGACGTCGAGGACCTGACCGAGGTCGAGTGGCTGTTCTGGGTCGGCTGCGCCGGCGCGTACGAGGACCGCGCGAAGAAGACCACCCAGGCCGTGGCCGAGCTGCTGCACATCGCCGGTGTCGACTTCGCCGTGCTGGGCAAGGGCGAGACCTGTACGGGTGACCCGGCCCGCCGCTCGGGCAACGAGTTCGTGTTCGCCGGCCTGGCGACGGAGAACGCTGAGACCCTCAAGGAGGCCAAGGCGACCAAGGTCGTCGCGACCTGCGCCCACTGCTTCAACACGCTGAAGAACGAGTACGCCCAGTTCGGGGTCGAGCTCGAGGTCGTCCACCACACCCAGCTGCTCAACCGCCTGGTCAAGGACGGCCGGCTGACACCGGTCGCCCCGGCCGCTGACGAGACGGCGACCAAGAAGATCACGTACCACGATCCGTGCTTCCTGGGCCGACACAACCAGGTGTACGCCCCCCCGCGCGAGCTGCTCGCGGTGATCCCGAACACCACCTTCGAGGAGATGCCCCGCAACAGCGAGAAGTCCTTCTGCTGCGGTGCGGGTGGTGGCCGGATGTGGATGGAGGAGAAGCTCGGCGAGCGGATCAACGTCAACCGCACCAAGGAGGCGGTGGCCACCGGGGCGGATCAGATCGCCGTCGGCTGCCCGTTCTGCCGGGTGATGCTGTCCGACGGTCTGACCGCCGAGCAGCACGCGGGGGAAGCTCGCGAGGAGGTCGAGGTGCTCGACGTCGCGCAGCTGCTGCTGACCTCGGTCAAGCGGGGCGAGACGGACTGACGTCCGACACCGCAGTCCGCCCGCCGAGAAGCGTGGCGAGCAGGGGCATGGTCAAGACGGTGACGGCGCCACCGGCGACCAGCACGGAGGCGTTGGCCTGACTCATCTGCCCCGCCGAGACGGCGGTGGTGGTGACCGCGACGATGATCGGCAACCCGGTGGCGGCGAAGAGACCGATCCGCACGCTCTCGCGGGTGCCGAACAGACGTGCGCCACTGACCCGATCACGCTCGAGCCGGCTGGAGACGAACACCGGCAGGCCGCGCACCGCCACGATGAGGAGCACGAAGACGATCAGCGCCGACGGCGCGGCGGCCACGGCTCGGGCGTCGATGGCCATCCCTGAGGTCACGAAGAACACCGGGATGAGCATCCCGAAGGCGAGCCCGTTGAGCTTGTGCTCCAGCTGCTCGTCGCCCTGCGGTATCGCCTGACGGAGGACGAAGCCGGCGGCGAAGGCGCCGAGCACCACGTCGAGCCGGAACAGCTCGGCCAGCACACACAGCGCGACGAGGAGCAGCACCGTCAACCGGACCGTTGTCTGTCCGGTGGTCTCCGAGCCGGCCTGGACCACGGAGAACATCTTCGAGGTGTCCCGCCGGAGCCGCCGCCACGGCAGGGTGACGGCAGCTGCGATGAGTCCGAACATGATGATCGCCACAATCGCCTGACCAGCGCCTCCGGTGCCGAGCAGGATCGCCATGGCCACGACCGGCCCGAGCTCACCCCAGGCGCCGTGGTTCATCACGGCCTTGCCCACCGGGGTGCCGAGCAGTCCACCGTCTTTCATGATCGGCAGCAGGGTGCCCAGGGCCGTCGAGCACAGCGCGATGGCGATGGCGACCTCGGCGTGGATCACACCGAGCAGACCGGCGAAGAACACCAGGATCAGGGCGAGGGCGAAGCAGGCCCCCCAGGTTCCCAGGGCCCGGCGACCGGATCGTCCGGTCAGCTCCTCCAGCTCCACCTCGAAGCCGGCCAGCAGGAAGAGCATCGCGAGACCGAGCTCGCGCAGCAGACCGATCGCGTCGTCGGTCTGGGCCAGACCCAGCCCGAAGGGTCCGATGACCATTCCGGCGATCAACAGGATGACGACCTCGGGCACCAGCTTCCGGGGGATCAGCCCCGCCACCAGCGGGGCGATCACACCGCACAGGGCGATCCAGAACAACGAGATGAACGATGACTCCACACCAGCCTCCTCGGTCCCCCCAGCGGCGCCGCCACAGTAACGGTCCACTCCGGCTCGTCTGTGCGCTGCGCCCCGGGCTGATCCGGCGAAACGATGCCCGACGTCCGTGGTGTCGCCGTACGCGTGGAGTCGGATGCCGCCCGACTGGTGCGTGGCATACGTTGTAAACTCAACCTCTCACTGACTCGGGCCGTGCCTGAGTCGGGTGGAACACAGGAGCACCTGATGGTGAACGTCCCGGATTTCGACAGCCTTTATCGCGACGATCCGGACCCGTGGCAGGTCGCCTCGAGCTTCTACGAGCAGCGCAAACGAGCTGTGGTGCTGGCCTCCCTGACCCGTGCGAGGTACCGGTCGGCCTGGGATCCGGGCTGCGGAACGGGGGAGCTCGCCGTGCACCTGGCGACGCGGGCAGACTCCGTGCTCGCCACCGACATCTCCGGCGAGGCAGTTCGTCTGACCGCCGCCCGCTGCGCCGAACTGCCCCAGGTGTCAGTCGGCCGGATGCGACAGCCCTGCCTCCCGGGCTCGGCAGACGGCGGCTTCGACCTGATCGTGATCGCCGAGTTCGCGTACTACCTACCGGCCCCCGACCGGGCCGAGATGTGGCGCGCGATCTCGAACGCCGCTGCCGAGGACGCCGAGATCCTGGTGATCCACTGGCGCCACCTCCCGCACGACGCTCACCTCAGTGGCTTCGATGTCAACGGTGAGGCCGTCCAGGCCCTGACGTCCGAGCCGGGCTGGCAGACAGCGGTGCGTCACGTGGACCAGGACTTCGTCCTGGACGTCCTGCGCCGAGGCGCCTCATGATGCCCAACCGGCCGCCGCGACCGAGCCCGACGGCCCGGACGATCCAGAGAGCCACCCGATGAGCACCAGCGCGTCGTTCGCCCTCACCTGCGACCCCCTGCCTTGGACGCTGCCGGACGCCTACCCACGCCACGACCCGGCCCCCGCCGAGCTGCACAAAGCGATGGACGGGCTCGCCGGCCGCCTCGACTGGCCGCAGCTGAGCTGGGCGGGGCTGACGGAGGGCCTGCTCCGGGTGGGCGTCACCGACATCCCCCTGGGTCGGCTCGTCGAGGGCCACGTCGACGCGCTGCGCATCCTCGGTCAGGCCGGCGTCGAGCCGCGGCCGACTGCCCGGTACGGCGTCTGGGCCTCTCGGTCGGCCGGAACCGGCATCGCGGCCGTCGTCGAGAGTGCCGACCTGCGGTTGAACGGCACCATCCGCTTCGCCTCCGGCGCCGGCATCCTCGACCGCGCACTGGTGCCGGTCTGGCTTGATCCGGAGACGCACTTGCTCGTGGATCTCGCCGTCGACCGGCTGCCGGTGGATCGCAGCCACTGGCAGACCTCGGCGATGCGGGTCAGCCACTCGCACACGGTCACCGTGGAGGACCTGGTCGTCGACGCCGCCGACGTGGTCGGTGAACCGGGCTTCTACCTCGGCCGCCCCGAGTTCCTGCCCGGCGGGGTCGGTGTCGCGGCGGTGTGGGCGGGGGGACTGAGCCGAGTGCTCGACGTCACCGTGGCGATGCTGGCCGGTCGCCGTGTCACCGAGGCCCAGGATGCCCGGCTGGGACGTGTGCGACTGCAGCTCATCGCAGCACTGGTCGCCGTGCGCACTGCCGGACACCGTCTCGACGAGCTGTGGTCCGACCTGCCGGACCCCGCCACCGCGACTCTCGTCGCCGAGGTCGTGACGGAGTCACGAGCCGTCGTCGCGCACGCCGTGATGGCGGCCCTCCCGGAGGTGCGCCTCCTGGCCGGCCCGGCCGGCCTGGCCTTCGACCCCGACCTGGGCCACGCCGCGGACGATCTCGGGCTCTACGCGTCCCAGCTGAACGTCGACGTAGAGGCGACACGTCTGGGGTCGGCGCTGCGGGCCGGGCGGCGTTGACGTCGGTCACCCGCCCACGGTGCTCTCGCGCGGCGGGCTACCCGAGCCGGAACCCGACGGCCCGCGCACCTGAACCGGTGAAGGAGATCATCACCCGTCCGTCGGTGATCTCCAACGGCCGGACGACCTCTCCCAGGTAGGTGGCTTCCCAGGCCTCGACGGTCCCGTCCGGCAGCGTGAGCTCCGTCGATGCGCCGGCTGGGTCGACCGAGACCAGCCGGATCACGATCGAGCCGTCATCCAGGTGCCGCAGCCCGATCAGGCGGACTCTGTCGTCGGACAGGCCGAGCAGGGAGCGGTCGGTCGGCGGCTGCGCGCCCGCGGTCTCCGAGAGCACCGGCCGCAGCGGTTGCACCAGCGAGGAAGCCGTCCGGGCCGCGAGGCTGGGAGCGTGCCCGAAGCCCGCCGCGACCCGGTACCGGAAGGTCGTCTCGAACGCCTGCTCCACCGGGAAGTTCGTGTCCCAGATGTTGTTGTGCACCCACGAGTACACCGTGGCCGGCTCGATCACCGGCAGCGTCGACGGGAACGGCACGTACGGCAGGCCGATCGTCCCGATCTCGACGAGGGGCGCCTCGGCGGTGGCCCACCCGACGGCCTGCTCGCCGTCCGCGAGCGAGATGAAGTGGCGGATGGCCCGCATGTACTCCGCCCCACCCGGCACCGTCTCCTGACCCGACCCGGTCAGACCGCCGGCCGATTCCTGCAGCACCTCGGGCTCGGCGACCGCGAACGGGAAGGCGAAGTAGGCGCTCTCCTTGTCCCAGGTGCTCGACTTGCTGAGACGGTTGGTGATCTCCAGGTGGGCGAGATCGCGGGGGAGCCGGTAGGTGACGCGCAGCCAGTCGGCTCCGGCGACCCGTTGCTCGAGCACCACCTGCTGACCACGGGCGTCCTCGGTCGCCTCGACCACCGCCGCCGGGCCACCGACGTCGCGGCTGCTGATCAGCGCCAGGTTGCCGATGTCGGCGAACTTCGAGGAGTTGTGGTTGGACTGACCCACGGTGGCGTAGCGGTCGTACACGTAGTGGTTGAAGCCCAGGGCGGCGTCGCTGTTCACGAGCTCGCGGCCGCTGGCCCGGTCGACCACCGAGCTCAGGGTGCCGGTCTGCAGATCGATCCGGACCGCCAGCGCCTCGTTCTGCAGCAGCGTCGGATCGGGTAGTGGTCGGCTGCTGTCGGTCCGCTCGCCGGAGACCGTGGTGATGTCGAGCCGGACGAAGCCGACCGAGGGCACGTCGGCGACGCGACAGCGCAGGTAGCGACCCAGCCCACGGCTGCCCGCCGGCTCGTCCCGTTCGGTGTGCGGCAGCGTCTCCTGGCTGCGGCTGTCGGTGAGCACGATCGGGGTCGTCAGTCCGACGATGCTGGCCGGCAGGAAGACCTCCACCTCGTCATCGCGTCGAGCGGCCGTGGTGTTGACGACGTAGAGCGAGGCGGCCGCGTGCTCGGCTCGGGGGAGGGCTCGGCCGAGCGCGCCGGTGGCCAGCCGCAGCGCGTGGTCAGAGGCGTCCAAGGCCTCGTAGGCGCGGGCCACCTTCCAGTACCACTGGTGTTCCCCGGCGTCGGCGCCGTGGTCGGTGTGGTGCCAGGAGTTGGCCGCGCCCCAGGTGTGCTCGTCCCACAGCGCCAGCTGGTGGTAGCCCGCGTCGGGGTCGACCACCGGCCCGTCGGCGGCGGTCGCGCCGCCCAGCAGGGTGGCGCCGGCCCCGAGGGTCGCCGCGTCGGCCAGGTCGTTCTGGGCCTGTCGCCCGAGGCCGACCGGTGCAGCGGCCGCCCCCACCCCGTGCGCCCACCAGTCGTTCCAGTCGCCGCGGTAGGTCGGCAGCGTGTCCCCGGCCCGTTCGATGGCGGCGTCGAAGAAGGCTTCGTTGGTGGAGACCCTCAGGTGGGGGAACACCCAGCGACGGTTCCACTCCTCGACGATGTCGCTGACGGCTCGGCTCGGCCCGGCGTTGTCCGACCAGCGGCCGTGGGTGCGCAGGTGCAGGACGTCACCGCCGAACGGTGGTCGGCTGTCGGTGTCCGCGCCCCCGTCGAGCCAGCCGAAGATGCTGCCCAGGGGCAACGGGTACGCCCGGGTGCCGAGCGAGGCGAGGTAGGCGGGGAACACGTCGGTGGCGACGTCGTACGACTCGTGGAACCCGACCATCGGCCCTTCCATGTAGGCCAGTCCGTGGGGGGTGTCGGTACGCCAGACGACCAGCTCGCCGCCCTCGGGGCCGACCCAGCGGAACAGCCGCGGCATGGACAGCTGACCGGCGTTGTCCGGGTCGGAGCGACCTGCCCAGTTGTGCGCCACGCTGAGGTAGCGCACCCCGAGGCCGGCCAGGGCGTCGGGCAGTCCGACGACCTGACCAGGCACATCGGTCTGCATGGCCACGCGGAAGTCGAGCCCGTACCGCCGCTTCAGATCCAGGGCCGGCGCGAGCAGCTCGTGCAGCTCGTCGGTGGAGCACATCTCGGTGTGCAGGTTGAACGGCATCGCCGAGAGCGAGATCCGGTTCTCCCGGATCCGATCCAGCAGCTCGTCGTGCCGGGAGGTCGGCCGGTTCGTCAGCCACTCGGTGACGGCGTACAGCGCCTCCTCGTTCCAGCGGAACCGGGCGGCCTCGCCCAGGGAGTCGGTGTCCCGCATCAGCCGCAGCGCCGCATCGAGGTAGTCGATGTGCTGAGCGCGCACCACGTGCTGCCGGTCGGTGTAACCGATGTCGTAGTGGCTGTGCTGGATCAGGTGGACGTCGTAGTGCCGCGGCCGCTGTAGGACGGTGCTCAGCTCGACGGCCGGGTCGGCGACGCTGACCACCAGCTCCGTCGGGCCGTCCACCTCGGGGACGAGGAGCCGGACGCCACCCGCGCCGACCTGCTCGCCGCGCACCGGCACCTCGGCGCCGCCCAACCGGATCCGGACCAGCGCCGGGTCGATCGGTTGCTCACGGCCCACCACCTGCAGCCGTACGGCCTGGAGGAAGCCGTCACCGTCGGCCGCGACCAGGGGTTCGGCGATGAGCCCGACGGTCACCCCGTCGACGACCGCCTGGGCGTCCATCGCGTGGGAGATGATCTTGGTCCGCTGGAGCGAGGCGTCCCAGACCGGGCTGGGCGAGAGGATGGCGTGGGTGGCCACGGTCGAGCCTTTCGGTGGAGTTGCGGGCACCCGGCAGGCGGGCGGGAGGCAGCAGGCGCGCGACTGGTATCGTTACCTCGCCTCTACGCTACCGATCGTCCCGCAGCGGGGCAAGTGCCGGACCTCATCGTTCCTCCGACCGCGAGGCACCTCCGGAGATCACGAGGTAGAGGAGGGGACATGTCGACCAGTCGGCGACCGACGATCACTGCCGTCGCCAGCCACGCGGGCGTCAGCCCGATGACGGTCTCCCGGGTGCTGGACGGCCGCTCGACCGTGTCCCCGGAGCTCGCCGACCGGGTGCGTGCTTCCGTTGCTGCGTTGGGCTATCAACGCAATGAGCAGGCGCGGAGCCTGCGTCCGGGCCAGCGATCAGGGCTGGTCGGGGTGGCGATCAGCAACGTGGCGAACCCGTACTACGCGCAGTTCCTGCTGGGGGCCGAGGAGGTGCTGGCCGAGACCGGCCGGACCCTCATGATCGGCAGCACCGCGGACAGCGTGGCACGGGAGGAGCGGCTCGTCGCGGAGTTCATCGGGCGCCAGGTGGAGGGTCTGCTGGTGGTGCCGACCGGGGGGCGGACCCATCTGCTGCCTCGTCGGCTGAGCGGCGTACCGGTGGTGCTGGCATCGCGCCAGGTGCCCGGCGTCGGTGCCGACACCGTCATCGTGGCCGATGTCCAGGGCGCCTACGAGGGCACGATCGCCCTGCTGGAACGCGGTCACCGGGCGATCGGCTTCCTCGGCTCCGGGATGTCGTCGTTCACCGGCGGTCGGCGCCTCGACGGGTTCCGCCTCGCCCACGAGGACGCCGGGGTGCCGGTCCGCGACGAGCTGCTGCGGCAGGACGGGTCGTCGCTCGCCGACGACCCGGATCACCACCGAGTCGTCGCAGAGTCCTTGCTGCACGAGCATCCCGACCTCACGGCCGTCCTGTGCGCGAACAACCGGAACACGGTCGGTCTGGTACGGGCGCTGGCTCGTCGGGGTGAGCTCGGCCGGTCCGCGGACGAGCTGACGGTGCTGGCCTTCGACGACTTCGAGCTGGCGGACGTGGTCGATGTCGCGCTCCTGGTCATCGACCACGACGGGCGAGAGCTGGGGCGCTGCGCGGCCAGGATGCTGACCGAGCGACTGGACGGCGGGTTCGACGGACCAGCCCGGCTGATCGAGCTGCCGACCAGCCTGCACCTGCCTGATCGAAGGGCGTAGCCCAGGCGAGAACGCGACGGCTGGTCCCTGCCACGGCCAGGTGCGTCCGCGCGACAGCGATGGTAACGTTACCTCGTGCCGTCTCTGACTCTCGGTCTCGACTTCGGCGGATCCACGCTGAAGGCCGCCTGGATCCGCGACGGCGCGGTGCTCACCACCGATGCGATTCCCAACCGTGGAAAGCCTTCCGATCTGGACGCCATCGTCCGGTTGGCCGACGACCTGCGACCCGACCACCGGCGACCCGACGGTGATCCGATCCGGGTCGGCATCGCCGTGCCGGGTGTCGTCGACCGGGACGGAACCCGCCTCGTCGCCGCACACGGCAAATACGCCTACCTGCAGGGTCTGGACCTGGCGAGCTGGTCGGCCGAGCGGTTCGGGGTGCGGGCGGCAGTGGAGAACGACGCCCGCGCTGCGCTGCTCGGGGAGCTGGCTGACGGGGTGGCGGTCGGCGCCCGCGACGCGGTGCTCCTGGTCGCCGGCACGGGCATCGGCACGGCCGCCGTGATCGACGGGCAGCTGATCCGGGGCCGGTCGGGTCACGCCGGCATTCTCGGCGGGCACCTGACCATCGACCGCGGTGGTGAGCCCTGCAACTGCGGAAACCTGGGCTGTGCGGAGGTCTACGGCGGCTCCTGGAGCCTGCCGACCGGGATCACCATGGCCGAGGTCTTCTCCGCGCCGCCGGATCCGGGCGGACATCGGCTGGCCGACCGGGTGATCCAGTCCTGGGCCATCACCGCGGTGAATCTCTGCCACGCCTACGACCCGAGCGTCGTGATCCTGTCCGGCGGAGCCGTCGAGCTCGCCGGCACCCGCGTCGAGCAGATCGAGCACTACCTGCACCAGCACCTGTGGTCGTCGGTGCCGCGGCCGACGGTCGTGGTCGCCGACGATCCGGCCCGGTCCGTGCTGCGCGGACTCGCAGCCCTCACCCAGACCACAGCAAGGGACGACAGATGAGCACCGTGCCACTCGACCACCGCGGTTACGACAGGTTCCCGGCGATCCCGGTCCCTCCTGGCGCCTCCGACGCCCGTCGGGTCAGCTCCGGGGCCAGCGTCTGGACCACGCTGCGGCAGCGATCCGAGGCAGGGTCCGCGGCTCCGTTGATCATCATCGACACTTATCCCGGTGTCGACCTGGCGGCGCTGACCGCGGAGGCGCACCGGCACCTGCCCGGCTACCGCGTCGTGGACGTCGAGGCTGCGGCGGCCCGGCCGATCGAGGAGATCGACGCGCTGCTGGCCCGCAACCTGACCGACGACCGTGTCTTCGGCGTGCTCAGCCACCACCGCTTGAGCGAGCTGTACGACCAGGACAGGCTGGCGGACATCGCGGCCCGGATCCGGGACGAACCGGCTCCGACGGTGGTCCTCGGCTGGGGTGCGGCCCAGCTGCTCCTCGACCACGCGGCCGGCGCGAGCACGGGCGGGCCGGCCGAGGGATCCGCCTTGTCGACGGCGGTCGTCGTGCTCGCCGATCTGCCCCGGTGGGAGCTGCAGCAGCGCTATCGGCGGGGGATGCCCAACTGGCGCTGTGCCAACGGTGGGCAGGACGTGCTCCGCAAGGTGAAGCGTGGCTACTTCGTCGAGTGGCGGATCGCCGACCGACACAAGCGGCGACTCTTCCCGATCATGGACTTCCTGCTCGACACCACCAGGACGGTCGACGACGCGCACCTGGTCACCGCGGAGGCGTTCCACGCGGGTCTGGAGCGGGCCACGGCCGGGCCGTTCCGGCTGGTGCCCTTCTTCGACCCGGGGCCCTGGGGCGGCACCTGGATGGCCGAGGTGGTGGGCCTGGAGGCGGTCGACAACAACTACGCCTGGTGCTTCGACTGCGTGCCCGAGGAGAACAGCCTGCTGCTCGACGTGGACGGCACGATGATCGAGATCCCGGCGATGGACCTGGTGCTGAGTCGACCGCAGGAGCTGCTGGGACCGCTGACCTTCGCTCGCTTCGGTGCCGAGTTCCCGATCCGGTTCGACTTCCTTGACACCATGGAGGGCGGGAACCTCTCGTTGCAGGTCCATCCGCTCACCGACTACATCACCGACACCTTCGGCATGACCTACACCCAGGACGAGAGCTACTACCTGCTCGATGCCGGGGATGACGCAGGCGTCTACCTCGGACTGCGTGACGACGCCGACGTGGACCAGATGTTCCGCGAGCTCACCGCGGCCCAGGACGGGCAGCACCCGTTCGAGGCCGAGGCGTACGTGAACCGGTACCCGGCCGCGAAGCACGACCACTTCCTGATCCCGGCGGGCACGGTGCACTGCTCCGGCCGCAACTCCATGGTGCTCGAGATCTCGGCCACCCCGTACCTGTTCACCTTCAAGATGTGGGACTGGGGTCGCCTCGGACTGGACGGCGTGCCGCGTCCGGTCCACCTCGACCACGCCCGGGCGAACGTGCAGACCGAGCGACGCACGACCTGGGTGGCGGAGAACCTCGTGCACCGCACCGAGGAGCTGGCCACCGGGCCGGGCTGGGTGGAGGAACGAACGGGTCTGCACGAGCTCGAGTTCATCGAGGTCCGACGGCACTGGTTCACCGGACCGGTCGAGCACGACACCGCGGGCACGGTGAACGTGCTGAACCTGGTCGAGGGTGCGCAGGCGGTGGTCACCAGCCCGTCGGGCGCCTTCGCGCCGTTCGTCGTGCACTACGCCGAGACGTTCGTCGTGCCGGCCTCGGTCGGTCCGTACACGATCGAGCCGCACGGGACGTCGGTCGGGCAGCGGCTCGGCACGGTCAAGGCCTACGTCCGCGGCACCGCGAGCGCGTCCGGCGTCAGCTGAGGCGACTGCGCCTGATCACCAGGATCGCGACCAGCGTCACTCCTATCGCCGCGGCGGCCAGCACCACGGGCGGCAGCTGCCGTACCCGATCGAGCACGTCCTCGGCGCCGGACCTCACCTGATCGGCGGTCTCGGTGGCCTTGGCCTTGGCCTGGCCCTTCACATCGGTCTTGGCCACCAGCGCCTCGATCGACGCCGCGAGCCGCTCGCGGGTAGCGGCACGATCCGCCTCCAGCTCGTCCTTCGTGGCATCCGGCCGGTCCACCGCCGGCGTGTCCACCGCGGGGGTCGTGGTGGGCTGATCGATCGTCGGGTCGTTCGGGCTGCTGCTCATCTGCGGGCGCTCTCCTTGATCTCGGCCACATCGGCCTTGACGTTCTCGACGGCGCTGGCGGGCATCGGGGGTGTCGCCTCACCGACCTTCTTCTTGCCGATCAGCGCGGCCACACCGGCGATGGCGAAAACGAGCACTCCGACGATCAGGGCCGCCGCCCAGGTCGGCAGCACCAGGGCGAGGGCGAAGATCGCGGTCACGATCAGACAGCCGATGCCGAACAGGGCGAGCACGCCGGCCACCCCGAAGGCGCCGATGCCGACCCCCGCGGTCTTGGCCTTCGCGGTCATCTCGACCTGGGCCAGCTTGAGCTCGGTGCGGACGAGTCGGCTCGACTCCTCGGTCACCTGGGTGATCAACGCGGCGATCGAGTCGTCGGGGTACGCGGTCGGCGGGGTCGCCGGGGTGTCACCCGCCGCTCGGGTGGCCGGGACGTTCCGGTCCTCGGTGTCGCTGGTCATGGTGAGTCCTGTCGCTGAAGGGGTGTCGGCCGCGGTGTGATCGCCGGTGTCGCTGTCGCCGGTCTTGCTGTCGGTGGGGGGTCGGGAGTCGGCCGCGACGGCGCCGCGCTGACCCAGTGGCTTCGCCGGACCCACGGTGGAGTCCTTGATCGTCTGCTGCTCGGCTTCGGCGTTGATCTCCGCCCCGAACAGGAGAGCGTACGAGGTCAGCCACAGCCACATCAGGAGCACGACGATGCCGGCCAGCGCGCCGTAGGTCTTGGCGTAGCTGGCGAACAACGTGACGTAGAGGGAGAAACCGAGCGAGACGATCAGCCACAGCAGCGTGGCGACGATCGCCCCGGGGGAGGCCCAGCGCATCTTCGGTGCATCGCGGTCCGGCGCGACCCGGTAGAGCACGGCGAGCGCGATCATGATCAAGACCGCGATCAGCACCCAGCGAACCACCTGGACCAGCCAGCGCAACGGCCCACCGTCGAAGATCGAGAAGACGATCGGCAGCACCGCGATCAACGTCACCAGGACGATCATGAACACGATCGCTCCGAGGGTGAGAGCCAGGGCCAGCAACCGCTTCTTGACGATGGGGCGGTCATCGGTCTCGTCGTACGCGGTGTTGATCGCCAGCACCAGGTTCGCCACGCCGCCGGAGGCGCTCCACAGGGCGAGCAGCAGCGAGATGATCACGGTGACGCTGAGCGCCCCCGTCCGCTGGGACTGCTCGGTGAGCTGCGTGACGATGAGGTCCTTGACCTCAGTCGGCAGGGCGCTGCCCAGGGAGTTGATCTGGGTCGCGATGGTCGATGGGTCGGCGAACAACCCGTACGCGAGCACCAGCGCGATCAGCGACGGGAACAGCGCCAGGAAACCGAAGAAGGCGACTCCCGCACCGATGAGCGGGATCTGGTCCTCGGTCGTCTGGGCCCAGCTGCGTTTGAGGATCTGCAGCCAGCCACGCTTGGGGATGTCCTGAGGGCGCTCGGCCTCCGCGCCGGGAGGCTGCGAACGCGCCGCGTCCGCGGCGGGCGCATCACCCACGTCAGTTGCTGACCGGTCCGACATGGTTCACCTCTCGTGCCACCCGAAGCGGGCCACTCATTAGGTATACAGCGTAAAGTCCGAGTATCCCAGCCGCAGACCAGTACCAGGAGATGGCGATTATGAGAGCAGTGACGTGGCAGGGCAAGCGCAAGGTGTCCGTCGAAGACGTACCCGATCCGCGGATCGAGCAACCGGGCGACGCCATCGTGCGGATCACCTCCACCAACATCTGCGGATCGGATCTGCACCTGTACGAGACCCTCGGCGCCTTCATGAACGCCGGTGACATTCTCGGTCACGAGCCGATGGGAGTCGTGGAGGAGGTCGGCTCCGAGGTGTCGCGGCTGGCGGTCGGCGACCGGGTGGTGATGCCGTTCCAGATCTCGTGCGGCCACTGCTTCATGTGCGACCAGTCCCTCTTCACCCAGTGCGAGACGACCCAGGTGCGGGAGCAGGGCACGGGCGCAGCCCTGTTCGGCTTCTCCGAGCTGTACGGCTCCGTGCCGGGCGGTCAGGCGGAGTACCTCCGGGTTCCGCTGGCCGACACCACCCACATCAAGGTCCCCGACGGCCCGCCGGACGAGCGCTTCGTCTACCTGTCGGATGTGCTGCCGACCGCCTGGCAGTCGGTCGAGTACGCCGCCGTGCCGGACGGCGGGACCCTGGTCGTCCTGGGCCTCGGTCCCATCGGTGAGATGGCGGCCCGGATCGCCTCGTTGCGACCCGGCATCGCCCGGGTGATCGCGGTGGACCTGGTGCCGGAGCGGCTCGCCCGGGCCCGCGCCCGTGGGATCGAGGTCCTCGACCTGTCCGAGCATCCCGACGACCTGGCCGACGTGGTGCGCGAGCTGACGTCGGGTCGCGGGCCCGATGCGGTGATCGACGCGGTCGGGATGGAGGCGCACGGGTCGCCGGCGGCGTCCCTCGTGCAGAAGGCGGCGAGTCTGCTGCCGGACGCGGTCGCCGCCCCGTTGATCTCCAAGGCCGGCGTGGACCGACTGGCCGCGGTCTACGCCGCGATCGACATGGTGCGACGGGGCGGGACGATCTCGCTGATCGGTGTCTACGGGGGGATGGCCGATCCGCTGCCGTTGATGACGCTGTTCGACAAGCAGATCCAGCTGCGGATGGGACAGGCCAACGTGCTGCGCTGGGTGGACCACATCATGCCGCTGCTCGGCGACGACGACCCGCTCGGCGTTGACGACTTCGCCACCCACCGGCTGCCGCTGGAGCAGGCCCCGCACGCGTACGACATCTTCCAGCGCAAGGCCGAGGGTGCGATCAAGATCGTCCTCAAGCCGGGGATGGCCGGCTGAGACTCGATCGGGAAACCCGGTGGCGGCGGCCGCCGGGTTCGGCCGATGATCATGGGCATGACCACGCTGGCAGACCTCTGGCCCCCGTACCGGCTCCGGCTGCGCGCCGGTGACCTGCAGCTGACGGTGATCAGCGACGACGACGTGCCGGGTCTGGTCGAGCTCGCCCTGGCCGGCATCCACGCCCCCGACGCGATGCCGTTCTCGACCCCGTGGACCCTCGCGGGACCGGAGAAGCTGCCGGTCGACATGGTCCGCTACTTCTCCTCGGTGCGGGCCGGCTTCGGACCGGAGGCGTTCGATCTGCTGTTCGCCGTCCGCGTCGGCGGCGAGCTGGTCGGTACGCAGGGGCTGCACGGTCGGGACTTCGCCGTCACCCAGACGGTGGAGACGGGATCCTGGCTCGGTCTCGCTCATCAGGGGCGGGGCATCGGCACCCGGATGCGGCAGGCCGTCTGCGCGTACGCGTTCGACGAGCTGGGCGCCGCGGAGGTCACCTCCGGGGCCTTCCTCGACAACCCGGCCTCGCTCGCCGTCAGCCGCAAGGTCGGCTACCGCCCGAACGGCGTCGTCCGGCTGAAGCGGCGCGATGGCGAGATGGCGTTGAACCAGAAGCTGGTCCTCACCCCGGGCGAGCTCCGTCGCGGGGATCCCCTGGAGGTCATCGGCGCGGAAGACCTGCGCAGCTTCCTCGGACTGGGCGAACCGTGACGCCGGGCGTGACGTCGCAGCCGCTGACGCCGTTGACCCGGGTCCCGGTGACCTGGTCGGCGATGGTGCGGGACGCCTTGACCGGTACCACGCTGGCCGAGCACGCAGCGGGCGCTGGCGTACGCGGTGCTGGCCGAGTGGGAACCCGATCAGGACCCTCGCGACGACGTGTCGGACGCGATGCGCAGCGTCGGGCGGCGCCTCCGCGCGGCGGTCGGCGGCTGACCGCGCCCCCTTAGATCGTGGTCAGCAGGTCTTCGAGCACGGCGGCGCCCCAGACCAGGGAGGCGACGGGTACCCTCGTCGACCCCGTGGGCGCCCGCCGCGCGGCGACCGTCCGGGTCCTCGCCCATCGGATCGAAGCCGCAGAAGGCGAGCCCGAGCCGGCTGAAGGCCTTGGCGTCGGTGCCACCGGTCAGGCAGACCGGGATGACGACAGCGTCCGGGTCGGCGCGTCGCACGGTCTCCGCGATGGCGGTGAACCACGGACCGTCCAGGGGCGACGAGACCGGCGGCTGCAGCGACAGGAACTCGTACGCGACGTCCGGGCCGATCAGCTCGGGCAGCGCCCTCAGCTCCGCGGCGTAGCCCGGGGCAGCGCTCGCGGCGTACGCCCGCCAGGTCGTGATCGTGGCCGATCAGCCCGCCCCGGGCGCCGACGCGCAGCGCCTGCACCCCGAGACCCCGTCCGTCTCACCAGCGGTGGTGGCGATGGTGATCGACATCCTCACCGCGCTGTTCAGCGCCAGCGCCAAGGGCGCCGGCCGCCGGCTGGCCGACGGGAGCGGCTGGCGTCGGAGCTGGGGCTGTACCTGGCACCCAGCGGCCGCTGAGCGACCGCGGACAAACCTGATCAGCCGGCGAGTCCGGCGATGATCAGACCTACCCCGGCGCCGGCGAGGCCGACGGTCAGGCTGGCGACCCCCAGCCACAGCAGAACGATCCAGCGGTTCGGTCGTTGCGGATCTCGACCCGTGACGGACAGGAAGAACCCGGCCGACATCAGCACCGCCGCGTAGAGCACGAAGCCGGCGAGGAAGGTGCTCCAGGCCGGAACAGCCGGATGCTGCAGACAGAGCCGGACCACCAGCCCGAGGATCACCAGGACACCGGCGTGGGCGTGGCCGGCGCGGAAGAAGCTGCGCTGCAGGTCGTTGACCGGCACGCTGCCGCGACTGACCTTCAGCAGGAACGTCCCGCCGTACGCGATGGTGATCACGATCAGCAGGATGATGCCGGTCGAGATGAGATTGCTGCTGTCCATCAGGAAGCTCCTCGGCTTGCTGCTGCGGGGGTCACGAAGGATCGTCCGGTACCGGGTTGAACAAGAGCTGGGCGCTTCGGCGGGTGATCTCCAGCAGATCCCCCTCGGCCACGTGACCACGCAACGCCGAGGCGTCGAGGTTCCCCGAGAGCGCGAGGGTGGCGATGCCGTGCACGATCGACCAGGCGGCCAAGACGGCCGCGGGCGCGTCGGCCACCCGGCCCTCGCTCTCGAGGGCCTGCACCCCGCCGCGCAGCTCGGCGAACGTGAGCTCCCGAGCCGCAGTGAGGGCGATGTCGCTCGGGTCCAACAGCTTGGGTGCGAACATCACCTCGAAGTGGGACGGATGGGCGACCGCGAAGCCGACGTACGCCACTCCGACGTCCGCGAACCCGCCGCCGCTCTCCCGCACGCCCCGTAGCTGCTCGGCGAGCAGCGTGTAGCCCTCGGCGGCCAGTGCGGTCAGCACTCCCTGACGGCTACCGAAGTGATGCCTCGGTGCGGCGTGGCTCACGCCGAGATCGGCGGCCAGCGAGCGCAGGCTGAACCGCCCCGGACCCTCGGCGGCGATCACGTCGGCCGCTCGATCCAGCACCGCGCGACGAAGATCTCCGTGGTGGTAGGTCGAGGTCACGGCTGGAACTTACCACTGACAAGTTTTCAGTGACAAGATTGGCAGAAGAGTGTCGGCGATCGAGCCGGGTGTCGCGGCGCTGAACCGAGCGTGCTCCGGACGAGACGCGGTGAAACTCCACCCCGTCGGCCGGCGCGAGAACAGCTGGGCGACCATGAGACCCGACGTTCCACTTGTCAGGAGATGCGTGTGTCCGATCCCGGTTCCGGCAGTGTGCCGCCGCCGCCGAATCAGCCGTGGTCGAATCAGCCACCGCCGAATCAGCAGTGGTCGAATCAACCGCCGCCGAATCAGCAGTGGTCGAATCAGCCACCGATTCAGCAGTGGTCGAACCAACCGCCGTACGGTGGTTGGCAGCCGGGGCCTTCCGGCCCGGCTCCGCTGCATCTACCTCAGTACGACGCGACCATCGGCCAGGCCGCGTCGCGCTTCTGGCGCAAGTTCGCCGTGTTCTCCGGGCGAGCCAGTCGCAGCGAGTACTGGTGGTGGGCACTGATCGCGTTCGTGATCTCGATGGTGCTGCAGCTCGTCGGCAGCCTGGTGTCCGGTGGGGGCTTCTTCCTCGACCCAGCCGACGCGGGTCTGAACATCCGGCAGGTGCTGCTGCCCGCGGTGCCCTCCTTGGTCTGGTCGCTGGCGACAGTGGTGCCCACCCTCGCCGTCACGGTCCGCCGACTGCACGACACGAACCGGTCCGGGTGGTGGTACCTGCTGGTCCTGCCTACCTTGGTCGCGCTGGTGCCGCTGGTGTACGGCGTACTGGCACTGACCGCCGACCAGCTGGGCGGCGGCGACGTCAGTGGAGCGGCGGTGGGTGCGCTGATCGGGGCCTTGGTGCTGTTCCTGATCGGCGGGATCGGTGGCCTCGTCGTGCTGGTCTTCTGCATCCTCGGACCCGACCCCCGGGGAGTCAGGTTCGACCGCTCGTGACCGACCGCTTGTGCTACCACGGGCGGCCGGGCCACCACGAGTTGTTCTGTGTCTGAGGGGGACTTTTCGGCTAACCCCCTCAGCGCGGATTGGGTGATCGAGCCGGCAAAGACTCTTTGACCAGGGCGAATGTCGCTGATCCTCTGAGTCGGTCCAGGCGTCTGGCGCGGCGGAGCGTCGTGCGAGTCGACCCTGAGGTTGGATCTGGCCCGTGCGGCCGCGGTCGCCCACGGTCTTCCCATGGCGACTTGTCGCTGGAGATGTCGCACATGGAGATCACGATGCGACTGCTGTCGGCGGAGGGGTCGGCTCCGTTGGAGAACCTTCGCAGCGGCCACATGCGACGACGATTGGACGAAGGTCGCCAACGTGATGACCAAGGTCTCCGAGGCACCCCTGTACATCGACGACTCGGCGAATCTGTCGATGGCCGAGATCCGGGCCAAAGCGCGCCGGTTGAAGCAGCGCCAGAGTCTGAGGCTGATCATCATCGACTACCTGCAGCTGATGAGTTCCGACGTAAGGCGGCGTATCGGTGAGTTGGGTGACGTGGAATCCTTGGGTGTCGTCGAGGTCGTGTCGGACGGCTTCGAAGGGGACTGGTCCAGTCCATGCACGGCGGGCTGGTTGGCTCCCAGCGAGGGTCGGAAGACGACGTTGAAGAACGTGTAGAAGTACAGGGGTCACCTTCGATGGTGTGGGTGTTGATCCAGGCCGGGCTCATCCCTTTGCCGGCCATATTGTCGAACAGTTCTTGGTCGCTGTTCTCCTCCACATTGCAGTGCACCACCTCGGGCCAGCGTGGAGTCCTTGATGGCTGCAGAAACACGGTCCCGTCGGTGGTGGGGCTACCGGTTGCGACGGGAATCCCAGCACCTTTCAGCGGCACCCATTGCCCGCCGGGGTCGCCGGTGAGCTTTGGTTGGTAGCCGGTGCCGGCGACGGTGTCGTTGTCGATGATCCAGGCGTCGGTGGCACATTCACCGTCGCGAAGATCAGCTCCACCCAGCCCGCCTGCCGCGTATCCCATCTCGTCAGCAGCCACAACAGCGTCGCCAACACCGTGGCCGCGCCGAACACCGCCGTCAGCTGCCGCGCGGCCCGTTCACGGCGGGAGTGGACAGACTGTGTGCCCATGGTGCGCTCACCCGTCGACGTGCGGCCGCGACCGACGCCCACGCTCAGCAGACTCCGCCTCGACGGGGGCCAGCTCCGACCGCCGGGAGGCGGACCGAGGGCGGGGGTGGTCGTGCAAGGTGCTTTCGAGCCGGGTCAGCACCACCATCAACGCGATGACGACGACATAGAGCGCCACCAGGATCTCCACGAACTCGTCGATGTCGTTCATCGTGCGCCGATGCCGATGCCGACGCACCGAGGGCGGGGTTCCAGGCAGGACCTGCCTTCGAACACTCCTGCACGGGGGTGGTGTGACGTATGAACCTCTTCGAATGTCACGTTTGTAACGTAGCATGGATGCATGGAGGATCGCCTGGACCGTGCTCGGTGGCTGGTGCTGTTGGCTCGGATGCCGACGGAACCGGCCCGTCACCGCATGGGGGTGTGGCGCGAGCTGCGCCGATCCGGTGCGGTGGCCCTGGGGCAAGCGACCTGGGCGGTGCCGGACCTGCCGGCGGTAGAGCCGTTGCTGACCCGGTTGGCCGCACTGGTGGACGCAGCCTCGGGGTCCTTGCTCGTGCTGGCTGCCCGAGGCTACGGACAAGCTGACGCTGACAGGCTGACTCAGCTGTATGTCGACGCCCGGGAAGCAGAATGGGCAGAGTTCCACGCCGACTGCGGCAAGTACCTCGACGAGCTGGACAAGGAAGAACGCATCGGCAAGTACACCCTCGCGGAGCTCGAGGAGGAGGAACAGAGCCTGGACCGGCTCCGCCGCTGGTACCGCGAGCTCCGCAGCCGCGACCTCCTCGGCATTCCCGCCTCGATCGACTCCGCCACCGACCTGAAATCCTGCGAGGAACGCTTCGCCGTCTACGCCGACCACGTCTACGCCCGGGTCAGCGACCCCGATGCCTAGCAACACTGACATTGCCGCCACCGGGGTCTGGAAAGGCTGACGGGTGTTCAAGCCTCAGGACTGGCTGGACCGGGTCTTCGAGATCGGCATCATCGCCAAGGGCCTCAACGGGTGCGTGGAGCTGATCGGCGGCCTGCTGCTGCTGTTCGCCACCCCCGAGAAGATCACGCATCTGGCGGCGGTGCTGACTCAAGGGGAGCTCTCGGAGGACCCCCACGACCTGATCGCCACCCACCTGCTGCACACCGCGCACGGGCTCACCGGGCCAGCCGTCCTGTTCGGGGCCGTCTACCTCCTCGTCCACGGCATCGTCAAGGTCGTCCTGGTCGTCGCGTTGCTCCTCAACAAGCTGTGGGCCTACCCCTGGATGATCGCCATTTTGACCCTGTTCATCGGCTACCAGCTGTACCGGATCGCACTTGACCCGACCCTCGGACTGGTCGCACTCACCCTGTTCGACGTAACCATCCTGATCCTGACCTG
This sequence comes from uncultured Actinomycetota bacterium, assembly GCA_963696135.1. Lineage (GTDB taxonomy): Bacteria > Actinomycetota > Actinomycetes > Propionibacteriales > Propionibacteriaceae > Microlunatus. The sequence goes on along the minus strand of CAVOJH010000008.1, from coordinate 3,399 downwards.
GCGCGAGTACAGGGTGCAGCGCAGCCGACGCCTCGAGCCCAGTTCCCCGCCGGGAGCCACCATGTCAGAACCGGCGACCGGGAGATCGGCATGACGGCCGCGGATCGATGGCCGCTGGATAGATGTCCGTCCAACACCCCGTGACCGCCGATGTCACCGTCGCCCGAGCCTGGTCGCCGTGGCGGGCGGTCGTCGGCTTCGGGATCGTCAGCCTCTGCGCTGACATGGTCTACGAGGGTGCTCGCGCCGTCAGCGGCCCGCTCCTCGCGTCGCTGGGCGCGTCCGCGGTCCTGGTCGGACTGGTCACCGGTGCCGGGGAAGCGATGGCCCTCGTGCTCCGACTGTTCTCCGGCTCGTGGGCCGACCGCAGCGGGCGGTACTGGACCCTCACGTTCGCCGGATACGCGCTCACGGCCGTGTGCGTTCCGGCGCTGGCGGTCACCCCGTTCCTTGCGGGCGCCGGCCTGGCGGTGGCGTGTGTGCTCATCCTGGCCGAACGGACCGGCAAAGCGGTCCGCAGCCCCGCCAAGAGCGCGCTACTGGCCCATGCCGCCGACGCCGTCGGCCTCGGTCGCGGCCTCGCCGTCCACAAAGCGCTCGACCAGGCCGGCGCTGTGGCTGGTCCGCTGCTCGTGGCCGGGGTCGCCGCCGTCACCGGCGCCCTGTGGCCTGCGCTCGCCATCTTGGTCATCCCCGGCGCCCTAGCCCTGCTGATCCTGATCTGGCTTCGCCGCCGGATGGGCGACCCCGCCCCCGAGCTATCGATGGCCGGGCCAGACTCCAACGGCCCGGCAGCTCCCCCGAGGGAGACCGGTTCCCGCCGGGCATCCGGGCTGCCGGCCGCGTTCTGGCTGTTCGCCGCCGCCAGCGCGGCCACCACCGCCGGCCTGGTCAGCTTCGGCGTCATCTCCTACCACCTGAGCAAAGACGGAGTCGTTCCCGTCGCGGTGGTCCCGCTCATCTACGCGGCCGCCATGGCCGCCGAAGCGATAGCCGCCCTCGCTACCGGCTGGCTGTACGACCGCATCAAGGGCCGCGTCCTGCTCGTCCTGCCGATCCTCGTCACCGCCGTTCCGGCCCTCGCGTTTGCTGGCGCCCCCGCCGTAGCCATCACCGGTGTACTGATCTGGGGTGCGGCCGTCGGCATCCAGGACTCCACCGTGAAAGCCCTCGTCGCCGACCTCGCACCCACCGGTCGGCGCGCCACCGCCTACGGCATCTTCGCCGCTGTCCAAGGCGCAGCCGCCGTCGTCGGCGGGGCTCTCGCCGGAGCCCTCTACGAACGCTCCACACCCGCCCTGATCGCCGCCGTGGCCACCACACAGATCATCGCGCTCGCCCTGCTCGCCAACACGTTTCACCACCAGCAACGCAACTGAGCCTGTCAACTTCGAGATGGCCAGCAACCCTGTGACACCGCGCCGGTGTCTCGCTTGACGTCAGTTCCCCAGACGTGTGTGCACGGGACAGTCCCTCGATCACGTCGCCCTCCCACATCAATGAACCGATCGTCATCCTGATGGGACGACCCGCCCGGGGGGTCTCGCGTTCACGAATGAAATGTTGCTCGCGGAGGGTTCCTTCGTGCAGATAAGGGTGAAAGTGAAGCACCGCAGCGAGGTCGATGGGATCGTCGGCGCGGTAATCGGCCCGGTTTCCAGTGCGGTCCGCAGAACCTCCTATTCGACGTGGCCGCGTGGCAGGTCTCCGCGGTACCCAATTGGGAGTTCGCCGACGAAGGTGACCCAAGCGAAGCCCTCGCGTGGACCGAGGTGTGAGCGAGGCGCTCACCCGAAGGGGTCTCCCCAAGCGACGTCGGGCGGCCTTATCGTGGCAGTCCCACCTGACCCGCGGGAAGAACGACTCGGTCCCTATCGAGGAGATGCGCGTGACAAGATCAATCCGTTCATTGGTGGCGCTCGGGGCCGCGGTTCTGCTCGCGCTGGCAGGTTTGAGTACTGCCGTAACGGGTACCGCCACAGCCAGTCCGATAAATGCGGCACACTATCGCCTCGTTCCGAACCCTGCCCAGGCCGCCCTGGCACGGGCTGTGGCGCCCAGCGAGTGCGAAGGCACTTTGCTCGACGCCTACACCGATCAGCTCTTTGCCGGCATGACCGAGGAGCAGTTCGACTTCCTGGTCGCCCATCAGGACACCTTGTTCAACGTGCCGACCTATGACGCGCTGTTCTTCGGCACTCCCAACGACCCCGACTACGCTCTCGAGTCCCACGCTCAGCAGATCAAGAACACCTTCCGCGACCTGCGCCGGTTCTGGAACATCGAGTCCGCCGACATCCAGCTGATGGCCATGCACGGTGACGTGCTGCTCGACGCCAATCGCATCGCGAAGACCCTCACCGCCATGGTCGCGACCGGTGAGCTCGACCCGATGACCCTGGCCGAGATCCAGGCGGAAGCCGCCACCGTGGCCGACTTCATGCAGACCCACGGCGACTTCTACGACAACCCGCTCTGGACGCTCAACGCGTTCGCCTTCACCGGCGAAGGGGAGGCTGACCCCTTCATCGCGGCGCTCCCGGACAAGCTCATCATGGGCGACGGCATCATCGACGCTTACGACGCCATTGGCCTCGGTGACGTGGGGATCCGCGTGATCATGGCCCACGAGTTCGGGCATCATGTCCAGTTCGAGATCGGCGTCTTCGACAGCGGACCGACGGACCCCGCCGAGGCCACCCGCCGTACCGAGCTCATGGCCGACGCCATGGCCGCCTACTACGGCACCCACAAGAAGGGCCTGTCGCTCAACAAGAAGCGGGTCGCCGACGCGCTGCTGAGCTTCTACACCGTCGGCGACTGCCAGTTCGACAGCCCCGGCCACCACGGAACGCCGCTCCAGCGCGAGCGTGCTGCCGACTGGGGCGCCGACCTAGCCGCCGCCGCCAAGCCGCGGAGCTACATCCTCCCCCCGGCGACTTTCGTGGAGCTCTTCGACGAAGCGCTGCCGCACATCATCTCCGGGAACTGAGCCAGTACGGTCCGGCCGATTCCGCGACTCCTCGCGCCAAACGACATCCTCCAACGACCACGCATCCGTTGCGCTGAACGTCTTGGCGCAATTAACTGATGGCCTGACCGCGCGGATCTCCCGCAGATCGCGTGCGCTGCGGCGCTGGCTCGCCGTCCTCGCGCACCCAAAAAGAGAGAGGTAGTGCACCCGCATCCTCGAAGACCGGCCCGCGCGAGTCGTCTCCCTCAGGGTCCGTGCCAACACCGGCGTGCGAAAGCACGCAGTAGCCGACCGTCTATCGCCGAGTGTGCCGGGTCCCGTGGCGAAGAGTGTCAGGTTCGGCTGATGGAGGCCGTGTGCAGCAGCAGCAGCGACTCGTGGCCGCGCTGAACGCCTCGTACGGGATCGAAGTCGTCTCGCTCAGC
>CAVOJH010000007.1:0-360896 GCA_963696135.1 uncultured Actinomycetota bacterium | reverse complement strand
GCTCGCCGCACGGGCCGGAGCTCGCTCCGCTCACACCCAAAGACTGACGGTGCTCGCCGCACGGGCCGGAGCTCGCTCCGCTCGCGCGACCAGCGACCTGTAGACGAGCTGATCATGAAGAAGAAAACGGAGAACTGAGATGCCACAACCAGCCAAGGGCGCACGCCTGGGCGGCAGCCCCGCCCACGAGCGGATCATCCTGGCGAACCTGGCCAGCCAGCTGTTCGAGCACGGCAAGATCGTCACCACCGAGGCCAAGGCCAAGCGCCTGCGTCCGGTGGCCGAGAAGCTGATCACCAAGGCGAAGCGTGGCGACATCCACGCCCGCCGCGAGGTGCTGAAGACCGTTCGGGACAAGGGTGTGGTGCACGTTCTGTTCACCGAGATCGCCCCGACCTTCGAGGACCGTCCGGGTGGCTACACCCGGATCACCAAGGTCGGTCCGCGTAAGGGCGACAACGCCCCGATGGCGCTGATCGAGCTCGTCACCGAGCCCGTCGCGGCCCGTACGTCGACCGTGGCTCCGGCCGCTGCGGCGCCGGCCACCGCTCCGGTCTCCGAGTCGAGCCCGGCCAGCCCGGAGAGCGCCGACAGCCCGGCCTCACCGGACAGCGCCGACGAGTCCCCGGCCACCGAGCTGGTCGAGGGCACCGAGGATCGGGACGAGGCGGTCTCCGACCAGGAGGCCCCGAGCGACGACTCTTCGACCGAAGAGGCCGAGTCCGGCACCAAGGCCTGAGCCGAACGCGGTTCGCGAACACCGGAACGGCGTCCACCCCTCGCGAGGTGGGCGCCGTTTCTGCGTCCGACCGGAGGCTCGGTCAGGAACCAGCCGCGGAGAAGTGCTGGTAGTCCTTGGGACTGCTCCAGTCCCCGCCCCACTCCCACCCGACGTCGCGGAAGGCCTTCACCACGACCGAGTCGCCTGCCGGTGATGAGGCCTTCACGGCCGCCCGGCGGTCTCCGGATCGGGAGTACTGCTCACCTGCGGTCTGTGAGACTCCGGCTTCTGTCACGTACGGGTTCTGGACGGGGTTGAGGTCGATGGCCGCGCCGAAGGAGTGCTGTGACCAGCGCGTGGTGCCGGCCACGGTGCGGCAGTTGAAGCCGGACATGTTGTTGGCCGCCATCGCCGTCTCGTCGTCGCCGTCGTACTCGCTCACCAGCTTCATGCGCTGCAGGGGGAACCTCGCGTCGTAGAGCTCGCGGAGGACCGTCACCACCTCGTCCGCGTGCTGCGCGGCGATCACCAGGCGGGAACGTTACCCACGGAGGACAACACCGCCTGTGACCGCTCGCCGCCTTGGAGCGGGCGCTGGCCAACCTGCTGGCCAACGCGATCCGCCTCGCCCCCGAGGGCAGCACCATCACGGTCAGCATCGGCAGTCCCCAGGGCTGGGCCTGGGTCTCGGTGGCCGATCAGGGGCCTGGCATCGCCGCGGAGGATCGACTGCGAGTGTTCGACCGGTTCCATCGCGGCGCCGCGTCTGCCGGCACCGGACTGGGCCTGGCCATCGCACGGCAGGTCATCGAGAGCCACGACGGGCGGCTGCTGCTCGCCGATGCTCCGGGACCGGGCAGCACGTTCGTGATCTGGCTCCCCGAACGAGCCATCGCGGGCGCTCCCGAGCGGGAGTCCGAGCCGCCGGCTGGCTGCCTCACGATGTGAGCCTCGGTCAAACCGTGACCAACCAGAGCCGACTATCGGCTGGGGCCAAGCACTACTCCGCGACCGGCGATCCGGCGACCTGCTCGGGTTGACACCGCTCCGGTGGCCGGCACCGGGACCAGAAACGCAGCTGGCCCCGTCCCTCGAGCGAGGGACGGGGCCGCAGCGTTCGGCAGAGGCTCAGGCCAGGTCTCGGGCCGCCGCCTCGTGGTCGCCGATGTTGAGCTCGATCTCCTCGTGCAGCTTGGGCACGTCGGCCACCAGCTTCTTCGTGTAGTCGTGCTCGGGATGGAAGATCACCTGGTCCACGGTGCCCTGCTCGACCATGATGCCGTGCTCCATCACCAGCACCTGATCGGCGACGTAGCACGCCTGACCGATGTCGTGGGTGATGAACAGCACGGTCATGTCCAGCTCGTCCCGCAGGTCGGTGAGCACGTTGAGGATGTTCACCCGCAACGACGCGTCGAGCATGGCCGTGGCCTCGTCGGCCACCAGCAGCGTCGGCCGCAGCATCAGGGCCCGGGCGATCATCACCCGCTGTCGCTGACCACCCGACAGCTGGTGGGGGTAGCGGTCCAACACCGACAGATCCATCCCGACGTGACCGAGGGCCTCCTCCAGCCGGTCCTGGCCGACGCTCTCGTGCAGCAGCCGCAGCGAGCGGTAGAGCAGCGTCTTCACGGTGAAGAACTGGTTGAACGCCGAGAACGGGTCCTGGAACACCGCCTGCACGTCCACCCAGTACTTGGCCCGGTCGTTGCCTTTCAGGTTGGTGACGTCCTTGCCCTGGAAGGTCATGGTGCCCGAGGTGATCGGCAGCAGTCCGAGCACCATCCGCGCGATGGTCGACTTCCCCGATCCGCTCTCACCCACGATCGTGGTGATCTGGCCCTTCTGCAGGGCGAACGAGACGTCGTTGACGGCGGTGACCGCGGTCTTGCCGCTCCCGAATGTCTTGGTCAGATTCTCGCCCGTGAAGATCCCGTCCATCAGTGCTTCACCTCCGGAGCCTCGAACAGCTCTCTGTCGAAGGCCCGCATGCCCTCGATCCTGATCTTGGCGTACTTCGGCTCCGGGGTCAGCACCGAGCTCAGCAGCGCTTGTGTGTACGGATGCTCCGGGTCTTCCACCATCACCGCGGTCGGCCCGGACTCCACGACCCTGCCCTGGTACATGACGGCGATCCGGTTGGCCACGGTCCGCAGCACCGGCAGGTCGTGGGTGACGAAGATGACGCCGGACATGATCTCCTTCTCCAGCATCTCCAGCAGCATCTCGATCAGCGCCTTCTGCGAGGACACGTCCAGCGCCGAGGTCGGTTCGTCGGCGACCAGCAGCCGCGGGTTGAGCAGGGTGCTGATGATGGTGACGACCCGCTGCTTCATGCCACCGGACAGCTGGTGCGGATAAGCATCCAGTGCCCGAGTGGGTAGGCCCAGAGTCACCAGCCGGTCCCGAGCGCGATCCAGTGCCTCGTCCTTCTTGATCTTGCCGTCGTGGGCCCGCATGACGTCGAAGACCAGATCCCTGACCTTCATGGTCGGGCTGACCGAGTTCATCGCTCCCTGGGGGAGCATGGACACGACCGCGCCTCGCCAGGTCCGCGGGATGCTGGCCATGTTGGAGAGGTCCTGCGCCTTGCCGTCGATCGCCAGCGTCCCGTGCTCGACCACCAGGGGCTCGCGCGCGGTCAGCGAGATGATCGCGCCCAGAGTGGACTTGCCACTGCCGGACTCGCCGGCCAGACCGACCACGTCGCCCTCGGCCATTTGGATGGAGACGTTGTCGACACCGACGACCTCGGCGCCCGTCGGGGTGTAGTAGACGCCGCGGATGTTCTGGGCGTTGAGCAGTTCCGCCATCAGTCCCGTACCCCCTGGTTGTCTTGGATCGGTGCCGGACCCTCGATGACCCCTCCGGCGCTGAGCGACGGGGACGGACCTTCGGCGGCCGGGAGCTCGTACTTTGAGCCGGTGCCCGGCTTGCGCTTCATCCTGCCGCGCCGCAGTCGCGGGTTGAACAGCTCGTCCAGGCTGGACTGCAGCAGCAGCAGCGAGAACGAGATGAGCGTCAGCATCACGGTCGGCGGCACGAAGGCCCACCAGGCGCCGGTGCGGACGGAGCCCCACGCGATCGCCCAATAGAGCATCACACCGAGGCTGACCGCCCCGCTCGGGCCGAGCCCGAGCATGCTCAGGGTCGCCTCGAACAAGATCGCCCCGGACACCTGCAGGACGAAGGCCATCACCACGTACGAGAGCAGGTACGGCAGCACGTCGCGCGCCAGGATGGACCAGAGGTTCGCACCCGACATCATGGCGACGTCGATGTGTTCCCGGGTTCGCACGCTGGTGGTCTGGGCCCGCACGGCCCGGGCCAACCAGGGCCAGGAGCAGACGCCGATCACAAGGGCCAAGACGAAGATGCTGCGACTGTCGAGCGCGACGCTGATCAGGATGATCACGATGATGACCGGGATGACCAGCAAGATGTTGGTCACGCTGGAGAGGATGTTGTCGACCAGCCCGCCCTTGAAGCCGGCGATGAGCCCGACGGCCAAGCCGATCACGGTGGCGATGGTGCCGGCGATCAGGCCGACGATCAACGAGGTGCGGGTGCCGTAGACCAGGTTGGCGATCACGCTCTGGCCCTCGTTGTCGGTGCCGAGGAACAGCGGACCCCACCCGGCGGGCTTGTCGTAGAGGCCGCCGACGGTGGCGTTCGGGTCGGTCTGCACGAGCAGCGGTCCGAAGATCGCGATCAGCAGGATGATGGCCAGCATCACCGCCGCGACGTAGAAGCGCGGACTGAAGTGGACTGATTTCATCAGCGGTCTCCGCTCTGTGCTGCCCGAATTCGGGGGTCGATGAGGCCGTACGTGAGATCGACCAAGAAGTTGGCCAGCAGGACGGCCAGCGTGATGAGCAGCACGATGGCCTGGATCACCGGGTAGTCGTTCGTCCCGATCGCACCGAACAGCAGCGTGCCCAGGCCGGGGTAGGAGAAGACCAGCTCGATGATCAGGGCACCCGCGATCATGCCGGAGATGGCCAGGGCCAGACCGGTGATCTGTGGGAGCATCGCGTTGCGGAAGATGTAGCGCACGGTGGTCTGGTCCCGCAGCCCCAGACCGCGGCCGTAGTTGACGTAGTCCGAACCGTTCTCGTAGATCGCCATGGACCGCATGCCCACGGCCTGGCCGCCGATGAAGACCAGCACGATGGACCAGAACGGCAGCCAGAAGTAGGTGATCGCATCACCGAAGAAGGCCAGCGAGAACTCCGGCGACAGGCCGAACGAGTAGGCACCACCCACCGGGAACATCCCCAGCGTCACGGCGAAGACGAAGAGCAGGATGATGGCCAGGCAGTAGGCCGGGATGGAGGAGAGGAAGAGCGACGCGAGGAATCCCCCACGGTCGAACCAGCCTCCCTTGAAAGCGGCGATGGCACCCACGATGTTCCCGACGACCCAGCCGACGATGATCGCCGGCAGCTGGAGCGCGATGCTCCAGGGCAGCGCTTGAGCGATCAACGTGTTGACCGACGCCGGATACTGCGCGAACGACGTGCCGAGGTTTCCCTGCAGCACGTTGCCGAAGTAGGTCAGGAACTGCTTCCACATCGGCTGGTCGAGTCCGAACTCTCGCATGTAGTTCTCGTAGATGGCCTTGACCGCATCTCCACTCGCCCCACCGCCCCGGGTCATCTGGGCGACGAGAGCGTCGACCGGATTGCCCGGGATCATTCGGGGCATGATGAAGATGATCAGCATGGCCGCGACGAACACGACCAGGTACCAGCCGATCTTGCGCAAGAAGTAGCGCGCCAGGTTCATTGTGGGTGCCTCCGCCTTCTAGGGGATCAGTACGCTCAGCCGCCGACGCGCTTGAGCTTGAACAACCACCCGATGCCGGCGCCCGAGAACATCGGCGGGGCCGAGGGATCGTCCTCGGTCGGGAAGCCCTCCCAGTTGGACGTGTTGAACTCGTAGAACTCCAGCGGACGGTACATCAGCGGGACGCAGGGGATCTCCTCGCGGTAGATCTTGTCCAGCGACGCGTAGGCGGTCTTGGCCTCGTCGTCGCTCTTGGCGCCGGCAGCAGCGTCGACCAGGGCCGCGACCTCGGCGTTCTTGAACCGACCGTAGTTCCAGTCGGCCCGCTTGCCGATGGGGGCGACCCCGCGATCGTCGAGGGCGTCGCGGAACCGGATCCAGGGGCTGGCCGGGCTGACGCCGGAGTACCCGTTCATGACGATGTCGAAGTCGCCGTTCTGCATCTTCTGGGTCCAGGTCGGTGCCTGCGGGAACTCGGTCGTGATGCCGATGCCGACCGCCTGGGCGGACTTGGCCACGATCTCCAGGGCCGTGTTCCAGTCGGTCCACCCGGTCGGGCAGATGACCTTCCAGCCGCCCAGCTTGGTGCCGTCGGGCAGCACGTAGATGCCGTCGGAGCCCTTCTTGGCCTTCAGGTCGCCCTCGAGGATCTCGACGGCCTTGTTCTTGTCGTACTTCCAGCCCTGGGACTCCACCGCTGCGGAGTCGTAGTACTTCGACTCGTAGCCGGTCGGGATGATCAGGGAGGCGTTGGCCGGCGCGGAGTAGTCCGACATGGCGGTGCTGGCGATGTTCGCGTAGTCGATCGAGTAGGCGATCGCCTGGCGGACCTTCGGGTTGTCCAGGCCCTTCTTCTCCAGGTTGAAGATGATCAGCGGGATGTTGCCCGGGACGTAGTAGGGCTTGTCCTTCAGCCAGGTGCCGACCGGGGCACCCTTGTCCTCCCACATCTTCCAGATCTGGGCGGTGAACTGCTGGGAGACGTCGATCTCGCCGCTCTCCAGCTTCAGGTCACCGTCGTTGTTGCTCTTGAAGATCGGGTGGTTGATGGCGGTCATCGCTGGGGTGCCGAAGACGCCCTTGCCCCAGTAGGCGTCGTCACGGGCCAGGCTGACCTGGGTCTGGTCGGCCTTGTCCAGCTTGTACGGACCGGAACCGACGGGCGTCAGGTTGGTGTCGGCCGTGATCTTGTCCGGGGCGATCTTGCTCCACACGGCCTTGGGCACGATCAAGGTGGTGCTCAGCACGTTCTTGACGAAGCCGGGGTTGTAGGGATCGTCCTTGAGCTTGATCGTGACCGTGCGGGCGTCGGTGGCGGCGATGCTGTCGACGTAGTTCCAGATCGTCGAGAACGACAGCGCGGTCTGCTTGGCCAGGTCGAACGTGAAGGCCACGTCCTCGGCGGTGAGCTCGCTGCCGTCGGACCACTTGGTGCCGTCCTGGAGCGGGAGCACGATGGTTTTCTCATCGGGCTGCTGGACCTCCTTGGCGAGACCACCGGTCAGCGAGCCGTCCAGCAGGTTGAACCGGAGCAGCGACTCGTAGATCAGCTGGCTCTGGCCGCCGCCGGTGGGCCACGCGGGGCTCGCACCGAACGGGTTGAAGCTGGTGGGCGGTCCCCACTGGAACCCGGCGATGAAGAGGGTCTCGCCGGCGGCGCCGGCGCGGCCCTTCGCTTCGCCGTCGCCTCCCGAGCTGTTGCCGGTCTGGGCGGTGCCGCAGCCAGCGGCCGTGGTGCCCACCACGGCACCGCCGACCGCGAGGCCGGCGACCGAGAGGAACCGGCGGCGGTTCGGGGTCCAACCCGTCACTGCCGCCTTGAGGTCCGCACCGGTGAAGTCGTGATCATTCTGGTCGTTCATTGCTTCCTTCCTTGGAACGCGGTGATGCAACTGTCGTCACGGCCGACGGCCGATCCGTGGATGACTCGGCCGACGGCCGAACTACGAGTGCCCTCACGGAGAGGACTGATCGTTCCGTACGGTGTCGCCACAGGTGGGTGGGCGACCGCAGGACGATCGGTGATGCGGGTTCCCCGGGCCTGGAGATGAGCCGTCGGGTGCTGCGCAGCCTGACGCTGCACAGGCGAACTGTGAGCCGGGACGGACCCGGAAGGGAGGGTGGCGAAACAGGCACGGCGGAGTATCCCCGTGGTCTGCGGCATCGCGTCCCCCACTCTCAACGAACGTTCAGGTGACAACACACCACTTAACCGGTTCGGTGTCAATGCCTAACGCCCATTTAGTAACCACATCGTTGCGAACGCTCTTTGTGAGAGCGCTCCTACACCGGGGAGCGTATACCACTTCGACGTGGGCGCCAGCCTTCATGGCAGCAAGATCTTCGTCAGGTGGCGTCGGTATCCAATCGTGACCTTCGAGAGGCCTGGACGAGGCTCGTTCGCCCTTCCCGGGGACGGATGTCGGTGGCCGGGGCGAGGATGGGGAGGTGCTGCTGGATCGACTCGCCGAGACCTGGACCGCCGTCGCCGCGACCCGCTCGAGGAACGCCAAGCGAGATCTGCTGGCGGCCACCCTGGCCGAGGCCGGACCCGGCGACCTCGAGATCGCCGTCAGCTATCTGGCGGGGTCGCTGCGTCAGCGCCGCCCCGGACTCGGCTGGCGGGGGTTGGCCGCGCTCCCGAGCCCGGCGCCCGAGGCATCACTCACCCTTGACCAGGTGGACGAGACGTTCGAGACCATGGCCGGTCTGTCGGGGCCGGGATCGGTGAACCGCCGCGCGGCGCTGGCGACGGACCTGTTCGGTCAGGCGACCGAGCGGGAGCAGGAGTTCTTGCGCGGACTGGTGCTCGGCGACCTCCGGCAGGGAGCGATGGACGCGCTGGTTCAGGAGGGGATGGCCAAGGCGTTCGCCGTGGATCCAGCCGTGGTGCGACGCGCCGCCATGCTGCTGTCCTCCACCACCGAGGCAGCGAACCTGCTGGTGGTCGGTGGAGCCGGGGCGCTTGCGGCGGTGGGCCTGTCGGTCGGGACACCGATCCAGCCGATGCTGGCGGCCAGCGCCCCAGGACCGGCCGACGCCCTGAGCAAGTCCGGTGTGCCCGCGATCGTGGACGTCAAGCTGGACGGCATCCGGGTGCAGGTCCACCGCCACGGCGACGACGTACGGGTTTTCACGAGGTCGCTGGACGAGATCACCGAGCGACTGCCTGAGGTCGTGGCGGCAGCTCGGACGATCGGTGCCGACGAGCTGGTGCTCGACGGTGAGGTGCTGGCGCTGCGCTCCGACGGCCGACCGGAGGCCTTCCAGCTGGTGGCCTCGCGCGCCGCGACCCACACCAACGACGCACAGGGCCTGGGGCTGCGGGTGTTCTTCTTCGACGTGCTGCACGTGAACGGACGCACCCTGCTCGACGTGGGACTCACCGAGCGCGCGGCCGAGCTGGAGCGGTTGCTGCCACCCGAGCTCAGGGTCGAACGCACCACGGTCACGACCGTCGAGGAGCTCACCGGCGTCTTCGACTCGGCGGTGGCTCGTGGGTTCGAGGGCGTGGTGGTGAAGCAGCCGGCCGCGGCGTACGCTGCCGGACGTCGGCAGGCGGCCTGGATCAAGGTGAAGCCACGCCACACCCTCGACCTGATCGTGACCGGTGTCGAGTGGGGGTACGGGCGCCGGCAGGGCTGGTTGTCGAACATCCACCTGGCGGCCCGCGACCCCACGTCCGGGGAGCCGGTGATGCTCGGCAAGACCTTCAAGGGAATGACCGACGAGCTGCTCCGCTGGCAGACCGAGCACTTCGCGGCGATCGCGACCAGCCGTGATCAACACACCGTTCACGTGCAGCCGACCACGGTGGTGGAGATCGCCTGCGACGGGCTGCAGCAGTCGACCCGCTATCCCGGTGGGGTGGCGCTGCGTTTCGCCCGGGTGCTCCGTTATCGCCCGGACAAGAAGGCGGCCGAGGCCGACACCCTGGACGACGTCAAGCGTCTGCTGGGGCCGCCGGTGGCTGCTCCCGACGGGACCGACTGAGCTCGTCGAGCACAGCCGGCCGGGGCAGCCGCGCGTCTGGCAGGGGTCGGGCCGCAGCGAGCAGCAAAGCGGGGTGCAGGAACGCGGCCGGGGACGCCATCAGGTGGTAGACGTCGCTGAAGGCCCGGGTGGCACGCGCGTTGCCGGCCGCCGCGAGGCGGGCCATCCGGTCCGTCAGGCGGCCAGCCAGACGTTGCTGCACCGACGGCCGAAGGGTCGCCGTCGGGAACCGGAGGTCGTTGCTGGTCGCGATGGACCAGGGGAGGTCGGTGATCGCTCGGAGGCGGCGCTGGAGCCGGTGGTCGATCGCCCGGTCCGCGGCGAGCCAGCCGGCCACGGCCTCCGCCTGGAGAGCGGCGACGGTGATGCCCTGACCGTAGACCGGGTTGAAGGAGCACAGCGCGTCACCGACGACGAGCAGCCCGGCCGGCCAGCCGCCGCGGAGCCCCCAACCTCGGCGTCGGTTGGCGGTCTGCCGGTGGACCGCGACGTCGGTCACCGGCTCGAGGCAGCCCACGAGGTCGGTGATGGCCGGGTCGCGCAGCCCGTCGAGGAAGTGCTCGAAGCCGGCGGGATCCCTGGGCGGACGTTCGTCGCCGAGCCCCGTCGCGGAGATCATCCACTGTCCGCCCTCCACCGGCAGGGCGAGTCCGGAGGCGCCGTCCTCGGCGCGACCGAACACCATCACCCCGGACCGCACCGGGAGGGGGCCGCCCTGCTGGTAGAGACGGCCGGCATAGCCCACCCGCGCATCGACCTCGTCGACGCCGCTCTTCGCCAGCTCCGGCAGCCATCGATCGAGCCGCGACCCGCGTCCCGAGGCGTCCACCACGACCTCGGCGGACATCGTGGTGACCGCGTCGTCGCCGAGACCGGTCGGCTGGGCCGAGACCACCCACCCCTCCGTACCGGCACGTAGGTCCGTCACCCTGGTCTCGGGGTGGACAGTCACTCCCGGGACCGCCCGGATCAGCTTGCGGGTCACCGCATCCACCAGCGGCCTGGTTGCGGACACGATCTCCCAACCGTGCAGACCGGTGGCCAGCCAGCCGTATTCGCCGAGCCAGGGCATGGAGCCGGTGTCGAACGGCACGGCGTCACGGGCCAGCAGCGCGCCCCGGAACCCGGGCAGCAGGGTCTCGATGGCGACCATGCCCCGGTGCAGCAGGATGTGGGCCTGCCGATCCTGGGGGACGCCGCCCCGGTGCTGCGGCTCGATCGGCAGCGGGTCCCGCTCCAGTACGTGCACGGTCCAGCCATGCCTCGCCAGAGCCGCGGCGGTGAGCAGACCGGCCATGCTCCCCCCGATCACCACCGCCGACCGGTGCACGGCGACGGGGTCGGCGACCACCGGGGTCATCGGGTCCACGACCCGCCGACTACGCTCCCGAGGCCATGAGTGTGCATCTGATCGGTGGCGGTCGGGATCTCGAGCTGGCCGAGACCGTCTACGGTCCGTTCGTCGCGCAGACTCGCGTCCGCGCGGCCAGGGCCGGACGTGCGAACCCCCGGATCGCCGTGGTGATCGTGGCGGAGCAGGCGGCCCTGGAGCCGGCCGTCGACTGGTTCCGGCAGGCCCTGGCGCGGTCCGGGGAGATCGCCGTGGAGCCGGCGACCGCGGCGGAGGACCAGGTGGATCCTCTCCGACTGATCGACGGCTCGACCCCGGACGCGACGTTCTTCGAAGACCTCGACGGGCTGCTCGTCGGCGGCGGACTGCCCCCCGCTTACCACCGGGTGCTCCAGCCGCACGCCGATGCGATCCGTGCCGCCGTGAGAGGCGGTGTGCCGTACGCGGGGTTCTCCGCCGGCGCGATGATCGCTCCGCAACGGGCCCTGCTCGGAGGATGGCGGCTCGGCTCCACGGCGGTGACGCACGAGGACAACGCTGAGGATCTGGACCAGGTCACCGTCGTCGACGGACTCGGGCTGATCTCATCGACGGTCGAGGTGCACACGAGCCAGTGGGGGACCCTCTCCCGGCTGGTCGCGACGGTCGCGGCGGGGCTGGCCACCTCGGGGATCGCGGTCGATGAGAACACAGTGGTCATCCTGGACCCGGGCACTGACGGTTCGGTGAGAGCCGGCGGAGCGTCGGGGAGAGTGCTCGGCACCGGGCAGGCCTGGTTCCTGACGGCGGACGAGGGCAGCTCGGTCACGGTGGATCGCCGCGAACCCGATCGGTCCCGGTAGCCGCCGGGGGAGCTCACCACCAGCCCAGCCGCTTCGTCCAGCGGAGCACCACATCCGACATCGCGAGCATGACGGCCAGCAGGATGATCAAGATCACCCAGTGCGCGGAGGCGTTGACGATCACGTTCATGCCGACCACGGAGGAGAGGGCGGTCACCGGCAGGGTGACGGCCGCGCTCACGGCCAGCCGCTCGGCGGCGAGGGTCATCTTCGTGTCGGTACGTGCTCGGTGGAACTCGGTCACACCCATCAGGAATTCGAGCTGGCTCTGACTGATACGTGCGACGCGCTCGTACTGGTCGAACAGGTCGCGCATCAGGTGCATCACCTCCGGTGGAGCGAACCGAAGCCGTCGGTCCGCGGACGCCGGTCGTTCAGCTCGGCGAGGTGACGACGGCTCACGCCGTCGTCGTCGAACCAACGGAGCTCGATGTCGCTCACGGGGCCAAGTCTGCGCCCCGCGCCTGTGCCACCTGACGCCAGGTGGGCGCCGTCCTGACGACTGCGCGGCGCCCACCCGACCGGGTGGACGCCGCACTGACGCTGTGACCTGTCAGGTAGGTCAGGGGACGATCAGCCCCGGGGTCTGCGCGACCGCGGCGGTGAAGCGGGCCTGGGCGTCCGCCCAGTTGACCACGTTCCACCAGGCCTTCACGTAGTCGGCCTTGACGTTCTTGTACTGCAGGTAGAACGCGTGCTCCCACATGTCCAGCAGCACGATGGGGACCTGGCCGAGAGGCACGTTGGCCTGCTGGTCGTACAGCTGGACGATGTTCAGCCTCTGCCCGAGGGCGTCCCAGACCAGGATCGACCAGCCGGAGCCCTGGATGGCGTTGGCGTTCGCCTCGAAGTGGCCGCGGAACTTGTCGAAGCTGCCGAAGTACTCGTCGATGGCGGCAGCGAGGTCGCCGGTCGGCTTGTCGCCGCCGTCGGGGGACAGGTTCGGCCAGAAGACCGAGTGGTTGATGTGTCCGCCGAGGTGGAAGGCGAGGGTCTTCTCGAGACCGACCAGGCTCCCGAACGAGTCGCTGTCGCGGGCCTCGGCCAGCTGGTCGAGGGCGGTGTTGACGCCCTTGACGTAGGCGGCGTGGTGCTTGTCGTGGTGGAGCTCCATGATCTCGCCGGAGATGTGCGGCGCCAGTGCTCCGTAGTCGTAGGGCAGATCGGGCAGGACGTAGTCAGCCATTGCTCTCCTCGTTGTGGGACCTGTTCGGAATCGCCTCCGATCCTAGTCCGGGGCCCTCCAGACGTCTCGGGCGGCGTGGAGGGCCGCCCCTGAGCGGAACAGCACCCACCTGAGAAACGTTGTCGCTCGGGTTCGAGGTTGTCGCTCGATCTGTAGATAGAGCGACAGCCAGGATCCCGAGCGACACGTCTGTCGGGTGGGTGCTGCCGTACGCGTCAGCCCATCGGGTCGGGCCGCGCGAGCATGGTCACCGCAGCGGCAGGTCCAACCGGGACAGTGACCCGACACCGAGGGTGGTCGGCTGGTTGCCGATGGCGTTCCACACCTCGACCTTGACCGTGCCACGACTCAGCGCGCCCATCGTGCCGGTGGCACCGAGGAGCTGCCGGTCCTGGGTGTAGTGCTCGTAGCCGACCACCGGGTCGGTGGCGAAGTACCGGTAGGTCTCCACCCGGTCGAACGACCCGTTGCCGGTCAGGTCGTAGGAGATCCGGACCTGACTGGCGCTGCCGACCGCCGTTCCCGCGTCGACTGCGAGATCGAAGGCGGCGTTGCCGCCCGTCCAGCTCTTGGTCACCTTCGTGGCCGTGAACACGGTGGCCGTCTCCGGCGTCCCGTCGCACTGGCAGTTCGCTGCTGCCAGCTGGACCGAACCGGCAGTGGTGGCGGTGCTCCGCAGCCTGCCGTCACCGCCGAGGAAGTACCGACCCGGCTGAGTCGGCGTCGGGGTCGGGCTCGTGGGCGTCGGAGTGGGTGTCGTCGGGGTCGGGGTGGGGGTGGGCGTTGGTGTCGGGGTGGGCGTTGGTGTCGGGGTGGGCGTGGGGGTCGGTGTCGGAGTGGGCGTTGGTGTCGGAGTGGGCGTGGGGGTCGGTGTCGGCGTGGGTGTGGGATCCGTCCCCGGTGTGGCCGAGGCGTTGCCGCCGCTCCAGGTGATGGCCCCGGTGACCACGGTCTTGCCGGCCGGCGCTGTCACCTCGGTCCCGTTCGAGAACGTGACGGTCAGGGCGGCGGAGGAGATGTTCGCCACCACGTAGCTGCGTTGTCCGTTCTTGGTGAACACCGCGGCCAAGGGGTTGTCGGCGGTGATGCCGGCATCCACGTTGCCCAGGGCGGCCAGGTTGCGGATCCAGTGGAAGGTGTGCGCCTTGGACTCGCCCTCCTCGGAGGGGAAGTTCGGGTTGGCCTTGAACTTGCTGAGCGCCAGATCGGGATCGCCGAGAGCGAGGAACTCCCACAGGATGTCCTGCCAGACTCCTGGTTCACCTCCGCGGTTGCGGACCACCTCGTCGTAGTTGATCTTGTTGTAGGCCGGGTGCAGACCCAGGTAGAGGTGGCTGCCGGTGATCGGCAGCTGGTTGATGCCCTGGATCTTCTCCGGATCGGCGGTGAACCAGGTGGCGTACGCACCGCCGTCGCCCCACACCATGCCGACCGTGCTGTGCTGGAACTGGGACGGGAACACGTCGTTGTCGACGTCGAACCAGTAGTCGGCGATGGCCGCGGCCTGGGTCGTGTAGATGTAGATGCCGGCGTCGCGGACGGCGGTGTTGCCGGTGGCCTGGCCCCATTGGATCAGTGCACCCGCGAAGTTCATCCCCTCCGAGCTCGACTCCTGGTTGTTGCCCGAGGCGAAGGCGCCGTGCCCGGAGGCCCAGTCGTGACCGGCGTAGATGTCGAAGTCTCGCAGGTAGGGGAAGCGGTTGTCGTCTCGATCGTAGTTGTTGGCGTCCCGGATGAGCAGGTCGATCATGCCGCCGTACTCGCTGGACTTCGCCCAGCTCGGATCGAACTTGGCCACCGTGGCTGCCGCCGCGATGAAGTAGCCGTAGTGGAAGTGGTGGTCGTTCAGCTCTTGGTCGGACCCGTAGCTGGCCTCGTAGCCGATCAGGGTCCCCCAGTTCTGGTCGTAGTAGAAGAGATGGTCGTTCTCGCCGGAGGAGGCGGTCAGCCAGTTCTCCAGGGTCCTCTTCATCGCCGTCAGCGCCTTGTCCCGGGTGGCCGTCTCGCCCACCAGGTCAGCGATCTCGGCGATCCTGGCTGATCGGCCCAGACCCTTGCCGGCCCAGTACGTGTCGGGCTTCTGCTCGCCGGCCGGGTCGTCCGCGACCTGGCTCAGGTAGTTGATCAAGGTCGCCTTGTCGGCACCTGTGGAGGTGGCCACCGCCGGCAGCTCCGGCAGGATCCCGTGGTAGGTCATCGAGGTCGCGAAGCTGGACACACCGACGAGGTTCTTCATCTGCCCCCGGGGGGAGACGTAGGTCTGGCTGATCGGCGACCCTCCGACCAGGTCCTTCCACTGGTGCGGGTACAGCGACACCACGGTCTTGGTCTCGGTGCCCTCCTTGGCCTCGGTGGTGAAGGCGTAGGTGCTGTTCACCTTGCCGGTGCCGGCGGAGTAGCTGTAGCTGATCTTGGTCCCGGTGACGTGCGCGTGGGCGTAATGGCCGTACGAGGTCGCCAGGGACGTGCGGGTGCTGTCGGTGTCGGCTGTCTTGGTGGGGAGCACGGCCACACTGAAGTAGTCCTTGCCGCCCAGCGTCGAGGTGATCGACGAGCCGTTCACCACCCAGCTGGCCCCGGTGGGGGCGTACGCGACATAGTCATGATCACGGATGCTGAAGCCGATCATGGAACCACTGGTCGCCCACACCTTCGGCGGACCGTCGGTGCTGATCTGCGCGCTGCCGCCACCGGTCACGTCGAAGTAGGACATCGGCAGTCCGTGGCCGATGGTCGCCTTCAACGAGCGGCTGCCGTCGACCCAGGCCGGGCTGACCGTCCAGTCCGACCAGTCGTCGACCTGAACCCGTCCGACGTTCAGGCCGGCGACGCCGACCAGCAGGTCGCGGGTGTAGCTGAACTTGTACTCACCGACGCCGGTCGCGGTGCCGGTGATCGTCGGGGTGTTGGTGTAGGAGATGCCGAGACCACCGGGGTAGGTGTCATAGGCCGCCGGGTGGGCGTACAGCGGCTCGCCGAACGCGCAGTCGGTCTTCTTGAACAGGATCGACGACCACCAGTCGTTGGTGGGAACCGGGCCCTTGGGTGCGTTGGCCGTGAGCGCGCCGCGAGGGTTGGTGGAGATGTCGCCACAACCGGTCGGCAACGACTTCCCGGCGGGCAGGGTCGTGGTGTACGAGCCGGCTCCGACGGTGGTGACCGCGGCTTCGGCCGGGCGGGCGATCCCGCCCGCCACCAGGGTGCCGGCGGCGAGGCTGAGGGCGACCAGGGAGGCAGTCAACCGGGATCGACGCTGGGGCGGTTTCCCAGCGCGGGCGAGTCCCGGTGGGCCGAGGGGAGTGGGGGTGGGCGGGGCGTCGGGGGCGGATGAGGACCCGGCTGAGGGGTCGCTCGAGGGCGGGGTCGGCAGCGTTGCCATGGGAGTCTCCTCGGGGATGAAGACTGGTTACGCGGTGGATGGGGGAGGGGGAACCGAGACCGTGGGAGCGCTCTCAGTGTTAAATCAACGTAACGAGAAAACGTGATCCAAGTCAATGACGAACCTCACAGGTTCTCGTCCCGGTAAGGAATTACCGAGCGGGCCGTGTTCACTGGGGGCATGAGTGCGCACCCCGCGACGCGTCCGCCGGCGCTGGCGCTGACCGGACTGGTCAAGCGCTTCGGCCCCAAGATCGCGGTCGACGACCTGGACCTGACCGTACGGCCGGGGTGCCTGTTCGGACTCGTCGGCCCCAACGGCGCGGGAAAGACCACGACCTTGTCGATGGCCACCGGGCTGCTGCGCCCCGATGCGGGTCGAGCGGAGATCCTGGGCCGCGACGTGTGGAGCGATCCCGCGGGCGCCAAGTCCCTGATCGGGATGCTGCCCGACGGGATGAGACTGTTCGACCGGCTGACCGGCACGGAGCTGTTGCGCTACGTCGGGCTGCTGCGCCGCGTGCCCCCGGCCGACATCACGGCGCGCTCGGCCGAGCTGCTGCAGGCGCTCGGACTCGCCGACGACGCGAACACCCTCGTGGTGGAGTACTCCGCTGGCATGACCAAGAAGATCGGCCTGGCCTGCGCCCTCATCCACGCACCGCGTCTGGTGATCTTGGACGAGCCGTTCGAGTCCGTGGACCCGGTGTCCGGTGAGCACATCCGGGCGATCCTCCGCGGTTACGTGGCCAGTGGTGGCACCGTGGTGCTCTCCAGCCACGTGATGGAGCTCGTCGAGAGCCTGTGCGACGAGCTGGCCGTGGTCGCCCAGGGGCGGGTCCTGGCCGCCGGGACCCTTGACGAGGTCCGCGGCGACGGGAGTCTGCAACACCGCTTCCTGGAGCTGGTGGGCTACACGGCGGCCGGGGAGGAGGCCCTGGCGTGGTTGCGATCCTCGTCCGGCTCAAGCTGAGTCTGCTGCGCAACGCCCTGCGCCGCAGCGTCTGGCGGACCGTCGGACTGATCATCGGCATCGTCTACGCCCTCGGCGTCGTCGTGCTGGCCCTGGTCGGGCTGGTCGCGCTTCGGTGGACGTCAGTGGCCCTGACCGCCGATGTCACGGTGCTGGCGTTCGCGACCCTGACCGCCGGCTGGCTGCTGCTGTCCTTGCTGGTGTTCGGAATCGACGAGACCCTCGACCCGTCCCGATTCGCCCTGTTGCCGGTGCGGGCTCGCGAGATCATGCCCGGGTTGCTGGTCTCGGGTCTGATCAGCAGCACCGGTGTCGCCACCGTGCTGGTCGCGCTGGGGCTGCTCGCGAGCTGGTCGCGGGGGGTGGGTCCTCTGCTGGCCACCGTGGTGACCATCCCGATCGGCGTGGCCACCTGCTTCCTGCTCTCCCGGGCGGGGACGGCGGCCTTCTCCGCGGTGCTCAGCTCTCGGCGGTTCCGGGACTTCGCCTTCGTCGGGCTCGCCGGGTTGGGTCTGGTGTTCGGGGTCGGGGCGAATCTGGTGGGTGGCCTGCTGGGTCAGGGAGTCGACCACTTCCGGACCCTGCTGAGTGACGCCGCCACCGTGGCGAGCTGGACGCCGTTCGGCTGGGTCTGGGCGGTGCCGGCGGACGTCGCCTCGGGTCGTTGGCCGATCGCCGGTGTCCGGCTGCTGCTGGCCGTGGCTTTCGTCGTGCTGCTGTGGCTGGTCTGGGGCCATTACCTCGACAAGCGCCTGACCGAACCGCTGGAAGCGGCCCGTGGAGCCGGGCGGATGCGTGGCGGCCGACTGGTCGATCGGCTCTACCCGGCCACCCCGGTCGGTGGGGTCGCCGCGCGGACGCTGCGCTACTGGAGGCGCGACCCCCGTTACGTGGCAGGGATCGCGGGCTTCCTGATCGGTCCGGTGATCTTGATGGTGGCCCAGCTGGCGAACCCGTACGGTGAGCCGCTGATCGCTGCCTTCGCCCCGGCTCTGCTGTGCTGGTTGATCGGTTCGAGCATGGCGCAGGACCTCAGCTACGACGGCAGCGCCATCTGGCTGCACGCGAGCTCGGGGGTGCGCGGGGTCGAGGACAGGCTCGGCCGGGTGCTGTCGACCCTCACCGTCTTCGTACCCGTGGTGGCGGTGCTGACGGTGGTCGGGCTGTGGTTGTCCGGCGAGTGGTCGGTGTGGCTGTCCGTCCTGTCCGTCAGCGTCACCCTGACTCTGGTCAGCATCGGTGTCGGGGCCTTCGTCGGCACCCTCTGGCAGTGGCCGGCGCCTCCGCCGGGGGCGAACCCGTTCCAGAAGGGCACCAGCGGTGGGCTGCCGTCGTTGGCCGCGTTCGGCGTGACCAGCACCGTCAGCCTCCTGCTGGCGGCGCCGACCATCGCGCTGGTGATCGCCTCGTTCTGGGTCGGCTGGCTGGGCTGGCTCGGTCTCGTGGTCGGGGCGGTGATCGGCGCGCTGACCCTCTGGCAGGGCGTGGTCCGCGGCGGGGTCGTGCTGGATCGACGGTGGCCGGAGGTGCTGTCGGCGGTCTCGGACGGCTGAGCAAGTGCCGTCAGCCGCCGGGACGGACCTGGAGCACGCGGAAACCCTTGGCCGTGCCGGTGCGGACGCAGGTGAAGCCCTGCTCGATCAACCAGCCGGCCAGGGTGTCGGCCCCGAAGTTCTTGGCCACCACCAGGTGAGCGACCCCGGTCGGGGTCAGTCGCGCCAGCCAGGTCAGCAGCAGCTCGTGCAGCGCCGCCTTGCCGATCCGGATCGGGGGGTTGGACCAGAGCTGGTCGTACCTGGTCTCGGCGGGCACCTGGTCGGGTCGCCGGACCCGGACCTGTCGGCCCACCTGCAGTCGGTCCGCGTTGTCGCGGCAGAGCGCCAGCGCGCGGTCGTTCACGTCGACGGCGTCGATCACGGCCCCGGGGCAGGTCAGCGCCAGGCCGAGCGTGATCGCCCCCCAGCCACAGCCGAGGTCGAGGATCCGCGGCGATCCGGTCGGCGGCGGGACCTCCCGCAGCAGGACGGCGGTGCCGCGGTCCAGTCCGTCGCCGGCGAAGACCCCGTTGGCCGTCTCGACCGTGACCGTGCGGCCGAACAGGTCGATGGTGACCTCCCGTCGGCGCTCCGGGCCGGTCGGTGTGTCACTGAAGTAGTGCTCCGTCATGGCGATTCCTCCGTTGTCGGAAGGGTCATGGCGATTCCTCCGTTGTCGGAAGGGTCACGGTGTCTCCTGCGTCGGCGGCAGGGTGCGCAGTGTCCGCGAGGCCGCGGCTCGCTCGGCCAGCTGGTGCTCCGGCGGGTAGCCCACTTCCTCCAGCGTCAGCCCGTGCGCCGGCAGCACGGGCACCTCGCTGTTGCGCACGGCGGCGGCGGTGAGGCCGGTCAGCCAGTCGACCGTACGGCGTCCGCCGCCGACCTCGACGAGAGCGCCCACCAGACACCGCACCATCGAGTGGCAGAAGGCGTCCGCGCGCACGGTGATCTCGATCCGGGCCTCCGGGCCGCGGACGCCGGCGAGCTCGAGCAGGGTCCGGACGGTCGTGGCCCCCTCCCGGCGCTTGCAGAAGGCACCGAAATCGCGCAGTCCGATGAGGGTCTGCGCCGCGTCGTTGAGCCGCTCGACGTCCAGCGAGCGGGGGATCGAGGTCGTGTCGCGGCGACGCAACGGGTCCGGCACGGTCACCGCGTCACTGATCCGATAGCAGTAGCGCCGCCAGATGGCGCCGAAGCGCGCGTCGAAGCCTGTCGGTGCCTGCTGGATCGCCGTCACCGCGAGGTCGGCAGGCAGGGCCCGGCGCAACCGACGGAGCACCGCCACCGGATCGGACAGGGCACCGTCGGTCAGGTCGACGTGCACGACCTGGCCCCGGGCGTGCACGCCGGCGTCGGTGCGACCGGCGCACACCAGTCGCGGTGGCTCGGGGAGTGAGAGCACCCGCCCCAGCCAGAGCTCGAGATCCCCCTGCACGGTGCGGCGGTCCCGCTGGGTCGCCCAGCCGGAGAAGTCGGTCCCGTCGTAACGGACGTCGAGGCGCCACCGGACCAGGATCCAGATCCTCCGCACTCGCGCTCGGCGTGGGGGTCGGCGCAGGGGCCTCGATCGCCGGCCCGCTCATCGGCGCCGGTAGCGCAGGTCGAGAACCGTGCGACCCGCCTCGATCCCGCGCTGCTCGAACCGGGTCAGCGGGCGCTCGGTGTCGCGCACTGCCCAGCCGTCGGCGGCCGTCCCCACGTTCTCCAGCTCGGGCTGGGCGTCGAGCACCGAGCGCATCTGCGTCGCGTAGTCCGCCCAGTCGGTGGCCAGTCGCCACACCCCGCCCGGACGCAGCCGACCGGCCACCAGCTCCGCGAACGCTCGGTCGACGAGCCGTCGCTTGTGGTGTCGGACCTTGGGCCACGGATCGGGGAAGAAGGTCCAGACCTCCTCCACGCTGGCCGGGCCGAGCAGATTCCTCAGTCCGTCGACGGCATCGGACTGGAGCAGCCGCACGTTGGTGATCTCGGTCTCGTGCAGCCGGTTGACGGTGCGCGCGACTCCGGGCAGGTAGACCTCGAAGGCGAGCACGTCGACCTCGGGTCGAGCCGCAGCCATGGCCACCAGGGACTCGCCGGTGCCCGGGCCGATCTCGACGACCAGCGGAGCGGTCCGGCCGTAGACAACGGCGAGGTCGAGCGGGTGGCCCGGGGCGATCGAGGTGCTGGCGGCTCGGTGCGGCACCTCCAGCACGTACGCGTGCCGCAGTCGTTCCCAGGCGCGCAGGTGGACCGGCCGCATCCGGGTGCTCCGGCGAACGAACGAGGTGACCTCCCGCTGCACCCGCGGCGTGCGCACGGGCTGCTGGATCGGCTCGGTCACGGCCCAGACCCTACCCAGAGTGGGTCACCCCCGACGCACCACCGGTCCGCCACGACGAGCGTGGCGGACCGGTGACTGCGTGACGTGAACGACCTCCCTGTGGTCAGGCCGCCTTGTCGCTGGGCACGTAGGTCCTGGCCAGCTTGACCTTGTTCTTCGCCGCCGCCCGGAGCTTCAGCCGCTGGGCCCGCGGAGGCACCCCGTTGATGTCCTCGGTCGAGTAGGCGTAGACGCCGACCGACCAGGCCATCGCATCCAGGTTGCGGTCCAGGGCCGTACGGTCCACGTTGCCGAGGTTGTCGCACACCTGGTGGTAGCAGGGGTCGTACGCGATCCCAGCGTTCCCGCCCCACTCGGCCGCCTGAGCAGCGGTCTTGATGCCCTCGGCGCCGGTGAACAGACCGCCCGCGGGGATGCCGTTGGCGATGAATGCCCCGTAGTCGGAACGTCCGGAGAAGTCGGTCCCCTCGGTCTCGATCCCCAACCGGTCCCCGAAGAAGTCGACGAAGGTCTGCTCGATCTGGGCGGAACCGTACGGACCCGCACCCGCGCCCTCAGCGTCGGAGTTGTCCCCGTCGTAGACGAAGTAGGCCGCATTGGGCGAGCCGACCATGTCGAAGTTCAGGTACAGGGCAATGTCGAGCTTCTGGTCGAACGTCTGACTCGCCACCCACTGCTCGGAGCCGATCAGACCGAGCTCTTCCGCGCCCCACCAGGCGAAGCGGACCCTGTTGCTGACGTTCGGCGATCCGCCGAGGGTGGTCGCCACGTTGAGCAGTGCGGCCGATCCGGTGCCGTTGTCGTTGATCCCGGCGTAGACCGCATCGAGGTGAGCTCCGGCCATCACCACGTTGTTCTTCTTGCCGGTCCGGGTCTCGGCGATGACGTTCTTGCTGGTCCGGGTCTGCTCCTCGTACCGCATGTCCACGGTGGCCGCGGTGCCGGCCTGGACGGCCAGCGTGGTGCCGTCTGCCTGGCTGATGCCACCCACGGGGATCGGGCCCTCGTTGGTGATGGTCACGTTGGTCAGCGGACCGGCCGTGTTGTTGGAGATGACGGCCGCGACAGCACCGGCGGCCGCGGCGTTCAGCGACTTCTGCTCGAAGGTGCAGCCGCCCCGGCGTATCAGGGCCACCGAGCCGGTGAAGCCCTGTCCGGCGAAGTCGGTCGTCTCGCAGCCTGTCGTGGCGTCCTCGGGCACCACCCGGATCGGTCCGGTGATCCCTCCGGCCGGGGTGTCGATGCTCTCGCTCATCTTGTCGATCCGGTACGCCGTGCCGCCGACGGTCAACGAGGCGGCCAGCTCGACCTCGACCGGGTAGGAGAACTCCGGTGTGCTGACGATGAAGCCGGCCCGGCGAAGCTGATCGGCGACGTAGGCCACGCTGGCGTCGTACCCCGGGGCGGTGGCGCGCGCGCCGTCCGGCGCGGCCCGGTTGCCGCCGTTGGTGTCGGAGATCCGCTGCAGCGCGATCAGGGCGGTTGGTGTCGGTGACCCTGCTCACCTCAGCGACAGAATCTGTCGGGGTCAAGAGCTCTCGAGTGAAAAATTCACCTAACTCGCGGTGCCGGACGACAGCACGCGCCGGCTCAGCTGGTGACGTCCTTGGTGGTGAAGCGGGCCCAGGCCAGCAGCCAGAACACCACCGCGTACGCCCCGAACGTCAGCAGACCGCGTTGGAGATCGGCGGTGGCCATCGGATCACGGAGCAAGCCGCCGAAGGCCGTCCACCAGTGCGTCAGCAGCCACGGGTGCAACCAGGACAGCTGCTCGACCGCATCGCAGATGATCATCATCAGGTTGACCAGCACCACCGCGACCGTGGCGCCGATCGGCTGCTCGGTGAGGGTGGAGACGAACAGGCCGATGGCGCCCAGGGCACTCAGTCCACAGCCCAGGTACGCGACGCTGAGGAGCAGCCGTGCGATCGCCTCGGGGAACGACGCCGTGGTGCCCGAGAGCAGGATCATGTCCCCGCCGCCGAAGAGGGCCAACCCGATCACGCTGCCGACCAGGGCGACCAGGGCGGCGGCCGCGAACGAGAAGACGACGATGGCCGCGTACTTGACCACCAGCAGACGGGTCCGTCCGGCGGGCACCGTGAGCAGGTAGCGCAGGGTCCCGATGTTGGCCTCACCTGCCACCGAGTCGCCGGCGATGGTCGCGACGGCCAGGGGCAGGAACAGTGGCAGCTCGAGGGTGAGCGCCGCGAAGGCCACGAACAGCCCGTTGCCGAGGATGGCGTCGATGAAATCGGGGCCGCCCCCGCCTCCGCCAGCGGTCTTCACGGCGACGGCCAGGATGATCGGGACCACGGCGAGCACGGCCAGCCCGGCGATGTTGCGGCGGCGCCGGAAGATCAGGCCGAGCTCGGAGGCCAGGAACCGGACCGGCAGCCAGCGCGCCAAGGTTGCGGGCGCACGCGTGGCGGCCGCTCGCTGCTCGGCGCCCTCGCTCACCAGCACCTCGGACTCAGCCACTGACCTCGAACCCCTCACCGGTGAGCTGGACGAACACGTCCTCCAGGCTGGCTGAGGCGACCTCGAAACCGAGCACCGGGACGCCGGAGCTCACCAGGGCGGGCACCACGCGGTCCAGGGCGATCTCGCCCAGGGCGGCGGTCACGGTGGCGGTCTCTCCGTGGGCCGGCACAGTCTCCACGGACGTGAGTCCGAGAGCCGTCAGGGCGGTCCGGGCTCCGGTGGCCCCGTCATCGGTGGTCCGCACCCGGACGGACACCGTGGTGCCGGCGTACAGGTCGGCCAGGGTCTGCTGGGCGACCAGCCGCCCGGCGTACATCACGCCGACGTGACTGCACATCTGCTCGACCTCACTGAGCAGGTGGCTGGACACCAGCACGGTCGTACCGTCGGCGGCCAGCTCGGAGACCAGATGGCGGACCTCGCGGGTGCCTTGCGGGTCGAGCCCGTTGGTCGGCTCGTCGAGGACCAGCAGATCACGCGAGACGAGCAGCGCGCTAGCGATGGCCAGTCGCTGGCGCATCCCCAGCGAGTACGCCCGGTAGCGCTTCCGGGCCGCGGTCAGCAGCCCGACACGATCCAGAGCTGCATCGACCCGGCGTCCGCTGGACCTCGCGTCGGCGTACGGGTCGGCCGCCTCCAGCCGTCGCAGGTTGGCGCGGCCGGACAGGTACGGGTGGAAGGCCGGCCCTTCGACCAGGGCGCCGACCCTGCGCAGCACGGAGACGTCGCTGCCGCGCCCGTCGCCGGCCATCGGCGAACCCAGCAGGTCGACCTCGCCCGAGGTCGGGCTGATCAGCCCCAGCAGCATCCGGATGGTGGTCGTCTTGCCGGAACCGTTGGGGCCCAGGAAGCCGTAGACCGAACCGGCCGGCACCACCAGATCGACGCCGTCGACGGCGACCTGGTGGGCGAACCGCTTGGTCAGCTGCCGGGTCCGCACCGGGGCCGAGCTGTCAGCCTCGGCGGCGGCCGGAGCCACCTGGGGTGCTGACACCTCGGTGGAGCGGCTCACCCGAGGGCGTCGTACAGGAGCTCGGGCCCGACCGCACCGGCCGCGACCCGACCGTCGTCGGTGATCACCACAGAGAAGGCGGTGCCGGCCAGCAGCCGACCCGACCCCCAGCTGCCGGACACCTTCGGGAGCTGAGCCAGGTACGCCTGCAGATCCGGGCCGCGCTCGCCACCCTGCTCGTCGGGCTTCGCGTCGGGCAGATCGCCGTTCGGCAGCGTGCCGACCATGACGGTGGTCCAGCCTTCGCCGACGACCGTCGGCTCGGGCGCCTTGCTGGCGTCGGAGTCATTCCCGTCCTTGCCGGCGTTGTCCTCCGGCGTCACCTCGGTGACCTCGGAACCCTTCGGCGGGGTGAACGCGAACTCCGAGTCGGCCGGGGTGCTGAAGTCGACCTCGGTGAAGCCGATCGCGGCGACAGGGTCGGCCCGGTCACCGGCAAACACCTGCACCCGCAAGGCCACGTGCTCGGTCCCGTCGACGGCGATCCGGACGCTGCTGAGCAGCGACCCGGTCTGCTTGGGGGTCAGCACCAGCTCGTACGCCGGCCGCCCGGCCACCGTCGTGTCGGTCGCGACAGCCACCTGCGTGGTCGGTCCGACCGTGGTCAGGAAGCGGGCGGCGGCTTCCTGAGGGGTCTTGGGGGCGTCGGTCGGTGCCTTGTCGGACTCCCCGCCGCGATCCGAGGCGTCGATGGTGGCGTGGGTGACCGCGTTGTCGCTGCTGGACCAGGTCCACACGTCGGAGCCGGTGCGGATCACCGAGCTCTCCGACAGATCACCCAGCAGGGCCACCTTCGACTTGTCCGGGCTGGCGTAGGCGACCCGGAGCTTGTGCGTGCCCGAGATCAAGGAAGAGAAGTCGGATCTCTGCTCGCCCATGGCGGGCAGGGCGGGGATGCCGAGATCGGCGGACTGCTGCACGGTGCCCGAGAACCCGGCCGGCTCCGCCTGCTGCAGATCCACGAGCAGCTGCTCGGCGCTGCGTGGCGGCAGCTTCTCGTCGGCGGAGGCGTTTCCGGCGACGAGGGTCGTGGCGGCGATGGCGAGGACGGCAGCGAAGGGCACGAGCCACCGCAGCCACGGTCGAGTGGGCATGGTGCCATTGTGACGCGGAACCGCCAGAATCGGAGCGGTCGGTGGGATTCACCTGTGATCCGCCTGACATCGGGTGTTTCAGTCTCGTCACGGTATTAGCCCCGGTGCCAGTGGCCTCTTGTGCATCAGCGACCCGATGTGGAGAGTGAGGTCACCCGGACTCTGCCGGGGCCTGCTGGATGAGTGGGGAGGTCATCATGGATGGTTTCCGGTCATCGATCGAGGTGGCGCCGCTGCAGTCGAAGGGCGCCCTCTACGGCTTCCTGCTGATCGGGCGTTGGCCCCAGGACACGGTGGAGTGGGCGAAGTTCCTCGTCCTCGCCGTGCGGATGGCGGCCGTGCCCGGCCTGCTGCCGATCAGCACCGTCTTCCGGGTCCGCGAGGAGGTCCCCGACCAGCCGCAGGCCGGGGCCGTGGGTCTGGTGGTGGCCGAGGGCTCCCTGCTGGGAGACCACCCGCTGACCCCCGGGCAGTTCGCCCATCCGCAGCCGCCGGGTCTGGTCGTGCTGCACCCTCCGTCGAGCACGTTCTCCTCCGTTCCCGACTACGAGGTCGCCTCCGGCTGCGTGTTCCTGCCGGGGCTGCCGCACCTGGGTCTGGAGCACCGCGCGGCCTGGGTGGAGGCCGACGTGGAGGGCAACGTCACCCAGCTGGTGAACAAGGTGGGCGTCGATCCGCAGGGCAACGTGGACACCGCGGCGCTGGCCATGCTGTTGGCCGCCTGAGCCGGCTGAGTCCTCCGGAGCGAGCAGGGACCGAAATCCGGGTGAATCACCCCCGCTCGGCTGGCTAGAGTCTCCGCCATGGGGCACGTGGATCTGAGTGGCGTGTCCTACGCGCTCCCCGACGGCCGGATGCTGCTCGACGACATCTCGTTCCGGGTGGGCGATGGCGCGGTGGTGGCCCTGGTGGGGCCCAACGGAGCCGGCAAGACCACCTTGCTGAAGATCATCGCGGGCGATCTGCTGCCCGGCGAGGGAACCATCTCGCGCAGCGGCGGGCTCGGCGTGATGCGCCAGTTCATCGGCAGCATCCGCGACACCACCACCGTCCGCGACCTGCTGTTCTCGCTCAGCCCGCCGCGGCTGCGGGACGCCGTGACCGCGGTCGACCGGCTCGAGCTGGAGCTGATGAGCGACGACACCGAGCCGATCCAGCTGGCGTACGCGCAGGCGCTGGCCGACTATGCCGACGCCGGAGGCTATCTCGCGGAGGTGACCTTCGACACCTGCTGCGTCGCGGCGCTCGGGGTCGGTTTCGAGCGGGTGAAGTGGCGGGAGCTCTCGACGCTGTCCGGCGGTGAGCAGAAGCGGCTCGCGCTGGAGGCGCTGCTGCGCGGACCGGACGAGGTGCTGCTGCTCGACGAGCCCGACAACTACCTGGACGTCCCCGGCAAGCGCTGGTTGGAGGAGCAGCTGCGGACCACGCCGAAGACAGTGCTGCTGGTCAGCCACGACCGCGAGCTGCTGGCCGAGGCAGCCACCGCCATCGCCTCCCTCGAGCTGCAGGCGGCGGGCAACTCGCTCTGGGTGCACGGCGGCGGGTTCGCGACCTTCGGCGCGGCCCGGGCCGACCGGATGAGTCGGTTCGCCGAGCTGCGTCGTCGCTGGGACGAGCAGCACGAGAAGCTGAAGACGCTGGTGCAGTCGCTCAAGATCAAGGCCGCCTACAACGACGGGATGGCCGGCCGGTACCAGGCGGCCTGTACCCGGTTGGCGAAGTTCGAGGAGGCCGGGCCGCCTCAGGAGGTGCCTCGCGAGCAGCAGGTCTCGATGAGACTGCGCGGTGGCCGTACCGGCAAGCGGGCGATCGTGGTCACCGACCTGGAGCTGACCGGGTTGATGAAGCCGTTCGACGCCGAGATCTGGTTCGGTGACCGGGTGGCGGTGCTCGGTTCCAACGGTTCCGGCAAGTCGCACTTCCTGCGGTTGCTGGCCCGGGGCGGGTCCGATCCCGACATCGAGCACCGGCCGGTCGAGTCGTTGGACGTGCCGCCGGTGGCCCACACGGGATCGGCCAAGCTGGGCGCCCGCGTACGACCGGGGTGGTTCGCCCAGACCCACCATCACCCCGAGCTGACGGGCCGGACCCTGCTGGAGATCCTGCACCGGGGCGACGAGCACCGGGACGGGATGGGGCAGGAGCAGGCCGCCCGACGACTCGACCGCTACGAGCTGGCCCACGCGGCCGAGCAGCGGTTCGAGCAGCTGTCCGGAGGCCAGCAGGCGAGGATGCAGATCCTGCTGCTGGAGCTCTCCGGGGCCACCCTGCTGCTGCTCGACGAGCCGACCGACAACCTCGACATCTCCTCCGCCGAGGCCCTGGAGCACGGGTTGTCGCTGTTCGAGGGCACGGTGGTCGCGGTGACCCACGACCGCTGGTTCGCGCGCTCGTTCGACCGGTACCTGGTCTTCGGTGCCGACGGCGGGGTGTACGAGGCCGACGAGCCGGTTTGGGACGAGGGTCGGGTCGTACGCGCTCGCTGAGTCAGGCCTTCAGCTCAGGCCAGTTCGGCTCAGGCCAGTTTCAGCTCAGGCCAGTTTCAGGGCGCTGGCCAGGCTGGCCGTGACGACCTTCTTGCCCACCACCGGCAGCAGAGCGCCGATCAGCTTGCCCTTGAGGTTCTTGCCGTGCCGCTCCAACCGGACTCCGACCAGTGAGCCGCCGTCCACCGGGGTGATCCGGTAGTCCCAGCGACTCCCTTCGGCCCAGACGTTCGAGTCGAGCGTCTTGGCCGTGACGGTGCCGGACGCGCTGTCCCACTCGTAGCGCTCCCTCTCCCACGTGGTCGCGTTGCCCTCGGTCACCTCGGCGAAGTCCGCGCCCGTCTCGTGCACGACCAGGTGCTCCAGGTCGACCCCGGGCCAGGCTTCCGCTCGGCGTTCGCTGAAGTCGGTCAGCACCGTCAGCACCTCGGCGGGGGAGAGGGTCGATTTCACTTCGACGTTGACGACAGCCATGGGTGGAGCCTCTCGAGAGGGGGGAAGGTCACACGACATGTCGTCGTACGGCCTCGCGATCGAGCGAGTGGGACTCTCGAAGCCTATGACCGTCGGGCGTGGAGCGCGGCGGCAGGGCCACGAGACCCCGAGCCTGCCTGCGCGGTGCGACCTTCCTGACCCCGAACTTTCCGTCACATGACGGTATCTGCGGATGTGCGAGCTGTGGGGACACCGGGAAATCCGTCAAGTGACGGAAACTGCAGCAACCGGAGCTCGGCAATGCCGCAATAACCGTCGAATGACGGAATTTTCAAACCCCGGGCGGCACCCGCAGCCATCAGCAGTCACCCGCAGGCGGCCCGGTCGGGCTCAGCAGCGCCCGGACGCGACGCAGCCGCCCGATCGAGGATCGGACGGCTGGGTGGTGTCGGCTGTGGTGCGAAGGACTCAGCGGCGGTACATGGGCACGAAGTCGCGGTTGCGCGCGCCCGTGTAGATCTGCTTCGGCCGGGCGATCTTCTGCTCCTTGTCCTGCACCAGCTCCGACCACTGCGCCAGCCAACCCGGCGTACGACCGATCGCGAACAGGACGGTGAACATCTCCGGCGGGAACTGCAGGGCCTCGTAGATCAGACCCGAGTAGAAGTCGACGTTGGGGTAGAGCTTGCGCTTGATGAAGTACTCGTCCTCGAGCGCGATCTTCTCCAGCTCCTTGGCGATCGCCAGCAGCGGGTTGACCCCGGTCACCTCGAACACGTCGTCGCACGCCTTCTTGATGATGGTGGCCCGCGGGTCGAAGTTCTTGTAGACCCGGTGGCCGAAGCCCATCAGCTTCTCTTTGCCCTCCTTCACCCCGGCGATGAAGCCCGGGATGTTCTCGACGGTGCCGATCCGCCGCAGCATCTTCAGCACCGCCTCGTTGGCGCCACCGTGCAGTGGGCCGTAGAGGGCGCCGACACCTGCGGCGACCGCCGAGTACGGATCGACCTGGGAGGAGCCGACCGAGCGGACCGCGTTGGTCGAGCAGTTCTGCTCGTGGTCGGCGTGCAGGATGAACAGCACCTCGAGCGCCTTCACCAGCCGCGGGTCGGCCTGGTAGGTCGGCTCGCTCATCTTGAACAACATGGCCAAGAAGTTGGCGGAGTAGGACAGCCGGTTGTCGGGGTAGACGTACGGCTTGCCCTGCTGCTGCCGGTAGACGAACGCGCCCAGGGTGGGCATCTTCGCGATCAGCCGGGTGATCTGGGCCTGCCGGACGTCCGGGTCGGCGATGGTGCCGGCGTCGGGGTAGAAGGTCGACAGCGCACTGACCGACGCCATCAGCATGCCCATCGGGTGCGCGTCGTAGCGGAAGCCCTCGATGAACTGCTTGCAGTTCTCGTGCAGGAACGTGTGGTAGGTGACGTCGTGCACCCACTGGTCCAGCTGCGGCTGGGTGGGGAGCTCGCCGTGCAGCAGCAGGTAGGAGACCTCCAGGAAGGTGGAGTGCTCGGCCAGCTGGTCGATCGGGTAACCCCGGTACTCCAGGATCCCCTTGTCGCCGTCGATGTAGGTGATGGCGCTGCGACACGAAGCCGTGTTCACGAAGCCGGGGTCGTAGGTGGCGATGCCGGGATCTTCCTCGCCGGCGGTGATCTGCTTCAGATCGGCGGCGCGAATGGTCCCGTCGGTGATCGCGAGCTCGTAGTCGCGGCCGGTCCGGTTATCGCGGATGCTGAGCGTATCCGTCATAGCCGTAACCTACGCGGGCCCAACTTCCCGGGGCCAGTGGGGAGCAGGTGACCCCGAACACACGGTCACCGCCCGACCGGCCTGGGGATACCCTGGTCGTGCCTCCTCGGAGGGGCCTGCGGCGACGTTTTGACCCAGCCGATACGGACGAGTAATCTTGGTCGCTGTTGTGCCTACGCATGCCCGCGGCTGATGCCGTACGGGTCCGGGCGCGCATCAGATTTCGCACATCTCATGGAAGCTGGTCAACGACCGTGTCTACGTACAGCCCCAAGCCGGGTGACCTCACTCGTGACTGGATCGTCATCGACGCCGACGACATCGTCCTCGGTCGTCTGGCGGTCACCGCGGCGACGCTGCTGCGTGGCAAGCACAAGCCGACCTACGCCCCGCACATGGACGGCGGGGACTTCGTCGTCATCGTCAACGCCTCCAAGATCTCGCTGTCGGGGAACAAGCGGAGCGACAAGCTCGCCTACCGCCACTCCGGTCGTCCGGGCGGTCTGAAGTCGACCAGCTACGGCGATCTGCTCGACTCCGATCCGCGCAAGGCGGTCGAGCTCGCGGTGTGGGGAATGCTGCCGAAGAACAAGCTGAGCCGAAAGCTCATCAAGAAGCTGAAGGTGTACTCGGGCCCGGAGCACCCGCACAGTGCCCAGCAGCCCAAGCCGTACGCCATCACGCAGATCGCCCAGTAGATCCGCCGAGTTCGCTCGTAGGCCCGCCCGATCGCAAGATCGACCCCTTTGAACAAGCAAGGAAACGCATCAGTGTCTGACACCGTTACCGAGATCGTCGAGGACGAGGTCGTCCCCTTCACCGAGGGCGACCGCGAGATCGCCTACCGGTCCGAGGCCGTTGCCCAGCAGGGACCCGGCGCGACCGGTCGCCCCGCCGTGGTAGCCGCCGCCGGCGCCACCGGTCGCCGCAAGGAGGCCGTCGCCCGTGTTCGGATCACACCCGGTAGCGGCCAGTGGACCATCAACGGTCGCACCCTGGACAACTACTTCCCGAACAAGGTGCACCAGCAGATCGTCTCCGAGCCCTTCTCGACCGCTGCGGTCCCGGGCTCCTACGACGTCATCGCGCGGATCCACGGCGGTGGCATCACGGGTCAGGCCGGCGCGCTGCGTCTCGGCATCGCCCGGGCGCTCAACTCCGTCGACGCCGAAGCCAGCCGGCCCGCCCTGAAGAAGGCCGGCATGCTGACCCGCGACTCTCGGATCAAGGAGCGCAAGAAGGCCGGTCTGAAGAAGGCCCGCAAGGCTCCCCAGTACAGCAA
Source organism: uncultured Actinomycetota bacterium (assembly GCA_963696135.1). Classification (GTDB taxonomy): domain Bacteria; phylum Actinomycetota; class Actinomycetes; order Propionibacteriales; family Propionibacteriaceae; genus Microlunatus. The sequence goes on along the minus strand of CAVOJH010000007.1, from coordinate 329,261 downwards.
GCGCTGATCGCGGCCGAGCTCTCGACATGGGTCGACTGTTCGGCACCGACGGTGTCCGAGGGGTCGCCAACGAGGTCCTGACCCCCGAGCTCGCGCTCGACCTGGCCCTGGCGGCTGCCCGGGTGCTGTCCGAAGCCGGTGAGTTCACCGGCCATCGACCGTTCGCGGTCGTAGGCCGTGACCCGCGTGCCTCGGGGGAGTTCCTGGAGGCCGCCGTGGTCGCGGGCCTGGCCAGCGCCGGGGTCGACGTGATCCGGCTGGGTGTGCTGCCGACCCCCGGAGTGGCGTTCTTGACGGCGTCGACGGGCGCCGACTTCGGGGTCATGCTGTCGGCCAGCCACAATCCGATGCCGGACAACGGGATCAAGTTCTTCGCGCGTGGCGGCACCAAGCTGGACGACGCCCTCGAAGATGCGATCGAGGGTCGGCTCGGCGAGCGATGGTCCCGGCCCACCGGTGCGGCCGTCGGGCGGGTCCGGGAGGACCCGTCGCTCGGTGAGTCCTACATCGCCCACCTCGTGGGCAGCCTCGAGCGGCCGGTCAGTCTCGACGGCATCACCGTGGTGGTCGACTGTGCCAACGGCGCGGCTTTTCAGACCGGACCGGCGGCTTTCGAGTCCCAGGGTGCCAAGGTCATCCGGATCCACGCGGAACCGGACGGCACCAACATCAACCTCAACGCCGGATCGACGCACATGGACGCGCTGCGGTCGGCGGTCATCGACCACGGTGCCGACCTCGGTATCGCCCTCGATGGGGACGCTGATCGCTGCCTGGCGGTCGACGCGACCGGCCGGACGGTGGACGGTGACCAGGTCCTGGCCATCCTCGCCGGCGCGCTGAAGGAGTCGGGAAAGCTGACGAACGACACGGTGGTCGCCACCGTGATGAGCAACCTCGGGTTCTTCCGGGCGATGGAAGCCGCGGGGATCACGGTGGAGCAGACCAGGGTGGGCGACCGCTACGTGCTCGAATCCATGCACGCCAACGGGTTCTCTCTCGGTGGAGAGCAGTCGGGACATGTGGTGCTGTTGAAGTACGCGACCACCGGCGACGGCGTGCTGACCGGTCTGCACCTGATGAGCCGGATGGCCGAGACCGGCCGGTCCTTGGCGGATCTCGCGTCGGTGATGGTGCGGCTCCCGCAGGTGCTGGTGAATGTGCCCGGGGTGGACAAAGCGAGGGCGGACACCGACCCGGTGCTGGCCGCCGCGGTCCGAGCGGCGTCGATCGAGCTCGGCCGTTCCGGTCGCGTCCTGCTGCGTCCCTCGGGCACCGAGACGCTGGTACGGGTGATGGTCGAGGCCGAGACGTTGGACCGGGCCGACGAGGTCGCCCAGCATCTCGCCGCCGTCGTCCGGGAGCGACTCGCCCTCTGAGCGAGACCGGCGGACTGGTTGGCGCCTGTGTGGCGCCGCGCCCTCAGCTGCCGAACAGGGCGAACAGGCTGGTGCCGAAGATCAGGGCGATCACCACGCCGATGACGCCCGCGACCACGGTCAGGATCAGACTGAACAAGGTGGCGCCCAGGGCCGCGAAGAACCCCAGCTTGATGGCGCTCGCCGCCGAGATGTCGAAGAACGGCCGGCTGGAGGAGGAAGTGCTCATGGCCGGAGGGTAGAGCCCGCCACGGACAGTGCCGATGGTCGCCCGCGATCCGCCTGATGCTTCGGAAACCCACGGGGACGGGCGTCGGGACCGATCACTCGGGAAAGTGACCGGTCCCGTGACGTTCACTTCGGTCTGTGCTGAGTCCCCCGACACGCTCGACAGCCGAGCCCCGTGGAATCCACGTACCCCCCGGTAGGTGGGGATGCGGCGCAGCCCCCATCGCCGAACCGCATCCCACCGTCGTGAATCCTGGCGTTGCGCGAGCGCGCCCCGCATCGCATCGGTCGGCTGCGCAACATCTGGCCGGCCCCGGGTGAGCGAACTCGATGGACAAGAGACGTGCTCCGCCGGGTTGATACACCACCGCGTCGGGGTTTCTCGCCCGGCTTTCCGAGCTGGCAGGTCGGCGGCACACCCAACTCCGCGGTGGATATATCACCCGCGGAGTCGGGACGAGCGGCCCCTGGAGACCTGCCTCAGACCTTGCGGATCCGCACCCACTCCACCCGGTGATCGGGGCCTTTGCGCAGGATGGTGGTGGCGCGCCCGCGGGTCGGCAGGATGTTGGTGGCCAGGTTCGGCCCGTTGATGGTGTCCCACAGGGACTCGGCCCGGGCGACCGCCTCGGCGGCACTCAGCTCGGCGAACCGGGAGAAGTACGAGCGGGGGTCACGGAAAGCCGTCTCGCGCAGCGACAGGAACCGGGACACGTACCAGCGGCGGACGTCGGAGGCATCGGCGTCGACGTAGACGGAGAAGTCGAAGAAGTCGCTCACCGCCAGTCCGGTGGTCCCGTCGGCCCGGACCCGGGCGGGCTGCAGCACGTTCAGACCCTCGACGATGAGGATGTCCGGCCGCTGCACCCGGACCCGCTCCGTGGGCACGATGTCGTAGACCAGGTGGCTGTAGACCGGGGCGCTGACCACCTCCGCTCCCGACTTCACGTCCATCACGAAACGGAGCAGGGCCCGTCGGTCGTACGACTCGGGGAACCCCTTGCGGTGCATCAAACCCCGGCGTTCGAGCTCGGCGTTGGGGAACAGGAAGCCGTCGGTGGTGACCAGCTCGACCCGGGGGTGCTCGGGCCAGGCGGCCAGCAGCTCGCGGAGCAGGCGGGCGGTGGTGGACTTGCCCACCGCCACCGAGCCGGCGACACCGATCACGAACGGGGTCCGGGCCGCGGTCAGCTGGAGGAAACCGTTGGTGGCGGCGTGCAGCTCACCGGTGTAGCGGACGTAGCGGCTGAGCAACCCGGTCAGCGGCAGGTAGACCTCGCGGACGTCGGTCAGGCTGGTGGGATCGCTGAGCCCGCGGAGGCGTTCCAGAGTGGCCGCGTCCAACGTCATCGGGGCCGTGGCGGCCAGCTCCGCCCAGTCGGCCCGTCGCCGCTCCAGGTACGGCCCGGCGACATGCCCCAGCTGGCCTGCTGTCACGCCCGTCACACTATCTGTTCACCCGTGCGCAGCCGCGCTGTCGACCACGACCGGGGAGTCGTACGCTCGCGCCGACCAGCCTGTCGAGAACCCGGATCGGTCGCCGCCGAGCCCGTACAGTGTTCGCCATGTGTGGAATCGTCGGGTACGCGGGCCCGAAGTCGGCGGTGGACGTCGTGGTCGACGGGCTCCGCCGGCTGGAGTACCGAGGCTACGACTCGGCCGGCGTCTGTGCCGTCGCGGACGGTGAGCTCCGTCTGGCCAAGCGGGCGGGGAAGCTCGCCAACCTGGAGAAGGAGCTGTCCGACAACCCGCTCCCGGTCACCGGTCTGGCCATCGGCCACACCCGCTGGGCCACCCATGGAGGCCCGACCGACGTCAACGCCCACCCGCACGCGTCCGCGAACGGGCGGGTCGCGCTCGTGCACAACGGGATCATCGAGAACTTCGCGCTGCTTCGCGCCGAGCTCGCCGAGGTCGGCATCACCCCCGTCTCGCAGACCGACACCGAGGTCGCGGCCCAGCTGCTGGGCCTGGAGGTCGAGAAGGGCGCCGGCTTGACCGAGGCGCTGCGGGCGATCTGCAACCGGCTCGAAGGGGCCTTCACCCTGGTGGCGATCGACGCTCAGCAGCCGGACACGGTGGTGGCTGCCCGCCGGAACTCACCTCTGGTGGTCGGCGTCGGGGACGGGGAGAACTTCCTGGCCTCCGACGTCTCCGCCTTCATCGAGCACACCCGCGAGGCGATCGAGCTCGGCCAGGACCAGGTCGTGACGATCACCCCCTCGACGGTCGAGGTGATCACGTTCGCCGGGGAACCTGCCGTGGTCCACCCGTACCACGTGTCCTGGGACCTCTCGGCCGCCGAGAAGGGCGGCTTCGACTGGTTCATGCGCAAGGAGATCTTCGACCAGCCGAAGGCGGTCGCCGACACGTTGCTCGGACGCCACGATGCGAGCGGTGCGCTGCGGTTGGACGAGATCCGGATCGCCCCGGAGGAGCTGCGGGCGGTCGACAAGATCATCGTCATCGCCTGCGGGACGTCGTTCTACGCCGGCATGGTGGCGAAGTACGCGATCGAGCACTGGACCCGGATCCCCTGTGAGGTGGAGCTGGCCAGCGAGTTCCGCTACCGCGACCCGATCGTCGGACCCAGCACGTTGGTGGTCAGCATCTCCCAGTCCGGTGAGACGGCCGACACGCTGATGGCCATCCGGCACGCGCGGGAGCAGAAGGCCAAGGTGCTGGCGATCTGCAACACCAACGGGTCGACCATCCCGCGCGAGTCCGACGCGGTGATCTACACCCACGCCGGCCCGGAGATCGGGGTGGCCTCGACCAAGGGTTTCCTGACCCAGCTGGTGGCCTGCTACCTGCTGGGTCTCTACCTGGCCCAGGTCCGGGGAACCAAGTTCGGGGACGAGATCGCCGCGCTGATCGACGAGCTGGAGAAGATCCCGGCCGCGATCGAGCGACAGCTGGCCGACCTGGACGGGGTGCTGCGGCTGGCCGCCGACTTCGCCGACGCGCCGTCGGTGCTGTTCCTCGGCCGGCACGTGGGTTACCCGGTGGCGCTCGAGGGCGCGCTGAAGCTCAAGGAGCTCGCCTACATCCACGCCGAGGGCTTCGCGGCCGGTGAGCTCAAGCACGGTCCGATCGCGCTGATCGAGGACCAGCTGCCCGTGTTCGTGGTGATGCCGCCGCAGGGTCGTGATCTGGTGCACGACAAGGTGATCTCCAACATCCAGGAGATCCGGGCCCGCGGGGCGAGGACCATCGTGCTCGCGGAGGAGGGGGACGACGTGACGCCGTACGCGGACGTGATCATCACCCTGCCCAAGGTGCCGACGCTGCTGCAGCCGCTGGTGGCGATCGTGCCGCTGCAGGTGTTCGCCTGTGAGCTGGCCACCCGCAAGGGTCACGACGTCGACCAGCCGCGCAACCTGGCCAAGTCCGTCACGGTCGAGTGATCGGCACGACCGCCGCCCGGGTCGTGATCGCGGGTCGACCATGATCGTCGGGATCGGCATCGACGTGTGCGACGTACGGCGGTTCGCCGAAGCGGTCGAGCGCACCCCCCGCATGGTCCAGCGGTTGTTCACGCCGCTGGAGGCCGAGCGCTCGGTGGCGTCGCTGGCGGCCCGGTTCGCGGCCAAGGAGGCCCTGGCCAAGGCGCTCGGCGCCCCCGCGGGGATGGCGTGGCACGATGCGGAGGTGCAGACCGACACGGGCGGGAGACCGTACTTCGTGATCACCGGGACGGTCGAGAACCGGGCTCGGGCCCTCGGCGTGCGGCACGTCCACCTGTCCTTGTCCCATGACGCCGGCATCGCCTCGGCGATGGTCGTCTGCGAGGGCTAGCCCGTGCGCCACGCCTACACGGTCGCCCAGATCCGTGCCCTGGAAGCCGCCGCGATGGCGGTGGTCGGTGATTCCGCGTTGATGCAGCGCGCCGCCCACGGTCTGTCGGTCCGGTCCGCCGACCTGCTCGCCCGCACCCGCGGCACCGTGTACGGAGCTCGCGTGGTGATCTTGATCGGACCTGGCGACAACGGTGGGGATGCGCTGTACGCCGGGCAACGGCTGGCCCGCCGGGGTTGTGCGGTGACCGCCGTCAGCGCCCTCGGGCAACCGCACGCGGCGGGTCTGGCGGCCCTGCTGGCGGCGGGTGGTCGACTGGTGGCGGGGGAGGCCTTCGCTGATCATGACCTGACCGGGGTGGACCTGGTCGTCGACGGCGTGCTCGGCATCGGCGGACGTCCGGGTCTGCCGGATCGGCTGGCGGCACTGGTCGCCGCCGCCGCGGAGCGGACCATCCCGGTCCTCGCAGTCGACCTGCCGTCCGGGGTGTCGGCCGACACCGGACTCGCTCCCAGCGGCTCGGTCCGAGCGATCAGGACCGTCACCTTCGGCACGTACAAGCCCTGTCACCTGATCGAGCCGGCGGCCAGCCGGTCCGGGCTGATCGAGCTGGTCGACATCGGACTCGACGTCACCGGCGCCGCACCCGCCCTGGCCGCCTGGGAGTCCGACGACGTCGCGGCCCACTGGCCGGTCCCCGGTCCGACCAGTGACAAGTACGCCCGCGGGGTGGTCGGCGTCGACACCGGTTCGGAGGCCTACTCGGGCGCCGGGGTGCTGTCCACGCTCGGTGCCGTCTACGGCGGAGCGGGAATGGTCCGCTACCGCGGCGCGCAGGCGTCGGCGGAGATCATCGGTCGCGAGCTGCCGAACGTCGTCTTCGGCGAGGGACGGGTGCAGTCCTGGCTGGTCGGGTCGGGTTGGGGCGACCGGGCCGACGGCGACCAGGTGATCATCGGGTTGATCGACTCCGGGGTGCCGGTGGTGATCGACGCCGACGGGCTGCGGCACCTGCCGGACCGGGTGCCCGACACGACCCTGCTGACCCCGCACGCCGGGGAGCTGGCCCGGCTGCTGGGTTGCGACCGCGACGACGTGACGACCGACCCGGTGACCGCGGTCCGGGCCGGGGCCGATCGCACCGGTGCGACCGTGCTGCTCAAGGGGGCGACCCAGCTGGTGGCGACACCGGGCTGCGCGACGGTCGAGGTGGCGGTGCCCGGGCCCGCCTGGACCGGGCAGGCCGGCTCCGGCGACGTGCTCGGCGGCCTGTGCGCTGCCGTGCTGGCGGCCGGTGTCGGAGCCCCGACCGCGGCGGTGCTCGCGGCGTCGGTGCAGGCGATGGCCGCCGCCCGCTTCCCGGGTCCGCTGCCGCCCCAGGAGCTGGCCCGGCACTGTGCCACGGTGATCGGTGAGCTCGCTCAGTCCAGGAGGCCGCAGTGAGTCCGGCCATCGACCCGCGGACGGCATCGGCGCTGATCGACCTGGCCGCCTTCGTGGCCAACATCGAGACCCTCCGCGCGCACGTCGCCCCGGCCGGCGTGATGGTCGTGGTCAAGGCGGACGCGTACGGGCACGGGATGATCGAGTGTGCCCGGGTGGCTCGTGAGGCCGGGGCGGACTGGCTCGGGGTGGCCACGCCGGAGGAGGCGTTGGCTCTGCGCGAGGCGGGGGATCGTGGTCGGCTGCTGGCCTGGCTGTACGGACCGGATGCCGAGCTCGCCCCGCTGGTGGCTGGTGACGTGGACGTCTCCGCCCAGTCGGCGGAGCAGATCGCCGCGATCGTCCTGGCCGCGGGAATCGCGGAACGTCGGGCGCGGGTCCATCTCAAGATCGACACCGGGCTGTCCCGCAACGGTGCCACCGTGGGGGACTGGCCGGCGGTCTGCCGGGCCGCGCGGCACGCCGAGCAGGTCGGGGCCGTGGAGGTCGTCGGGGTCTGGTCGCACCTCGCTGCGGCGGACGAGCCGGGGGCTTCCTCGGTCCATGATCAACAGGTGGCCTACGAGGCCGCGTACCGGGTCGCGCTGGACACCGGGCTGACGCCGAGCGTGCGCCACCTGAGCAACTCGGCGGGCGCCCTGTTGCTGCCGCAGGCGCGCTACGACCTGGTGCGCATCGGCATCGCGGCGTACGGGATCGATCCCGACACCGGCATCGCCGCCCTGGCCGGAGTCCGGCTCCGACCGGTGATGCGGCTGCGGGCCCAGCTCGCGAACGTCAAGATCATCGACGCGGGCGCGGGCGTCTCGTACGGGCACACCTGGCACGCGGAGGCTCCGTCCACGCTCGGCCTGGTGCCGCTCGGCTACGGCGACGGCATCCCGCGGCACGCCGGCAACACCGCCGAGGTCGCGTGGCGGGACGGACGCGCCGCCATCCGTGGTCGGATCTGCATGGACCAGTTCATGATCGAGCTCGGTGGAGCCGATGCGCCCGCCGAGGTGGGCCAGGAGGTCACGCTGTTCGGAGCCGGTGATCATGGTGAGCCGACGGCGGCGGACTGGGCCGCGTGGTGCGGCACCATCGGCTATGAGATCGTCACCCGGATCGGTGCCCGGGTGCCCCGGATCTACCACCGCGGAGAGGGACGTGATCGTGGCTGAGCCGAAGCCGCCTGTCGCGAAGCCGCCTGTCGCGAAGGCCCCCGCGAAGATGGGCTCCGCGCAGAAAACCCCCGCCTCGAAGGGCTCCGCGCAGAAGAGGCCCGCGCAGAAGAGGCCGGCCTCGAAGGCTGCCGTCGCCAAGACCGCGGCCTCCACGGCGGTTGCCCGTGGCGCGGCCCAGCAGGCCGCCTCCCGGGTCTCGGCCTCGAAGCCCGGCGGCGGCGCCCGCAATCGGGCCGGGGCGTTCGGTCTGGCGGCCAGCGTGCTGGCCCTGGCGGGTGGTGGCATCGCGCTCGGGCTCGAGCTGGAGCGGCGGATCGTCTCCAAGCGACTGCACGCCGAACGCGACGACGCCGACGACGAGCCGTTCTTCTCGCTCCGCTCCAGCGGGCCCGAGGTGGTCACCCCCGATGGCGTACGGCTCCACACAGAGGTGGACGAGCTGCCGGCCGACGGTGGAGATTCGCCGGCCGGGCCGGGGGACGACCTGACCCTGGTCCTGGTGCACGGCTACGCGCTGAGCCTGGACTGCTGGCACTTCCAGCGGAAGCACTTCCGGAACGAGCTCAGGATCGTGCTGTACGACCAGCGTTCCCACGGTCGATCCGGCCGGTCGGCGGGGGAGCTGTGCCGGGTGCCGCAGCTGGCCGAGGACCTGCTGCAGGTCCTGGACGAGGTGGCGGGCGACGGCCCGGTGGTGCTGGTCGGGCACTCGATGGGCGGTATGACGATCATGCATCTCGCGCGTACTCACCCCGAGCTGTTCGGCACCCGGATCCGCGGCGTCGCCCTCTTCTCCACCGCGGCCGGGGAGATGGCCGACCACTCACCGATCCGCGGGCTGCCGGGGCGTACCTTCGGTCGCATCGCCCAGCCGACCATGGCCGCCCTCAACCGGATCCCCGAGGTCGTCGAACGTGGCCGGACCGCCGGATCCGACTTGAGCTTCGTCTTCACCAAGAAGGGTTCCTACGGTTCCGATGTCCCGCCGAGCTACGTCGAGTTCATGAACCAGATGCTCGGACAGACCCCGATGTCGGTGATCAGCGACTTCTACCCGGCGTTCGCCGAGCTGGACGAGTACGACGCCTTCAGCGTGCTGGCCACGGTCGAGACGGCCGTGATCGGTGGCGAGGACGACGCAATCACCCCGATCAGGCACACGGACAAGATCATCGAGCTGCTGCCGGGCGCGGACGTCCGCCGGCTGCCCGACTGCGGTCACATGGGGATCATCGAGCACCACGACGTCTTCGACGGGGTGCTGTCGGACCTGATCACTCGCGTCCGCCGCAACCTCGGCTGAACCTCATACCACTCCCTTCGCAGTGGCGGGGCCACTCGCCGAATACTGGTAAGATGGTTTCTTCCGAGCCGGTGATCTGCCTGTTCGGGCCGCAAGTGTGCCGATGATGGCACCGAGGAACGTCTCCCGCCCAGCTGGTTGTGAAGTCCATGGCCGTTGACGTGCCTACCAACCAGCCCACTCAACGGGCCAGAAGTGAGACCGAGATGTCCGGCAAGACCTCGGGTGCGTCCGCGCGCGCCCACAACAAGAAGACCGCCGCCAAAGGCGCCAAGAGCGTGAAGGCCGACGGTACCCCCAAGCAGCGGTGGTCTGCGGCCGAGCGCCGCGAGAGCAACCGCCCGCCGCGCCGCAGCTCCGGGCGCCAGTACGAAGACCCTCGTTCCGACACCCCCCGTTCGCAGGGCCGCAGCTACGACAACCGCGGTTCCGACGGGCGCAGCGGCGACAACCGCGGTTCCGAGGGGCGCAGCTACGAGCGTCGCGACGGGCAGCGTTCGGACTCGCGCAGCTCCGGACCGCGTCAGTACGACCGCAACGATCGTCCTCGCACCGACCGCGGCGACGACCGTCCGCGCTACGAGCGCAGCGACCGTCCCCGGTACGAGAACAACGATCGCCCGTCCAACGGCTACCGCAGCGATCGTCCGGCCAATGACCGCTCCTCCAACGATCGCTCGTCCAACGGCTACCGCGGAGATCGCGGCCGTGACGACCGTTCGCGGTCGGATCGTCCGTCGTATGACCGGTCGAGCAGTGACCGTTCGTCGTACGACCGTTCGCGCTCGGATCGGCCCTCTTATGACCGGTCGAGCAGTGACCGTTCGTCGTACGACCGTTCGCGGTCGGATCGGCCCGTCCTACTGACCGGTCGAGCAGCGACCGCCCTTCGTACGACCGTTCGCGCCAGCAGGACCGACGCTCCGATGATCGCCCCCGCTACGAGCGGTCCGATCGCTCCGATCGGGGTCGCGGCGAGTCGTCGGCGCCCGAGTCCGACCAGATGAGCTGGGAGGCGCCGGCGCAGGACGTGTCGACCACGTCGACCACGGCGCTGCCGACCTCCGGTGGCTTCGCCGAGCTCGGTGTCCCCAAGGCCCTGGTCTCGGCCCTGCACGCCGGTGGCATCACCCAGCCGTTCCCGATCCAGGCCGCCACCATCCCCGACGCGCTCGCCGGCCGGGACGTGCTCGGTCGTGGGCAGACGGGGTCGGGCAAGACGCTCGGCTTCGGGTTGCCGATGATCGCCACCCTGTCCGGTTCGAACGCACCCTCGGGCTGCGCGCGGGCCCTGGTGCTGGTGCCGACCCGTGAGCTCGCGCTCCAGGTCGCCGACGTGCTGGCGCCGCTGGCTCGGATCCAGGGACTCAGCCTGACCCTGGTGGCCGGCGGCATGCCGTACGGACCCCAGCTCAAGGCGTTCGAGCGGGGGGTCGACATCGTCGTCGCCACGCCGGGCCGGCTGATCGACCTGATGGACCAGGGTGCGGCCGATCTCACCCGCGTCGAGGTCGTCGTTCTCGACGAGGCCGACCACATGGCCGACCTGGGCTTCATGCCCGCCGTGACCCAGATCCTCGACACCGTGCCGGCCGGCGGACAGCGACTGCTGTTCTCGGCCACCCTCGACGGGGCCGTCAACCGCCTGGTCAAGCGCTACCTGTCCGACCCGGTCACCCACGAGGTGGACTCTGCCCAGGCGAGTGTCGGCTCGATGGAGCACCACGTGCTCCTGGTTCGCCCGTCGGACAAGGCCACCGTGACGGCCGAGATCGCGGGCCGGGACGGCCGTACGGTCATCTTCGTCCGCACCCAGCTCGGGGCCAACCGGGTCGCCGAGCAGCTCCGCGAGGCGGGCGTGCTCGCCGGTGCGCTGCACGGCGGACTGACCCAGGGCGCGCGCGCCCGGATGCTCGGTGCGTTCAAGGACGGGCGTCTGCCCGTGCTGGTGGCCACCGACGTCGCGGCCCGCGGGATCCACGTCGACGAGATCGGTCTGGTCCTCCAGGTCGACCCGCCGGCCGGACCCAAGGACTACCTGCACCGTGCCGGACGTACGGCTCGGGCCGGCGAGACCGGGGTCGTGGTGACCCTGGCCCTGCCGCACCAGCGTCGTGAGGTCGAGCGCCTCACCCGCCAGGCCGGTGTGCAGACCGTCCCGCTGAACGCCGAGCCGGGCGACACCCTCGTGGTGGCCGCCACCGGTTCCCGGGTCCCCAGCGGCCCGGCGGTGTCCCAGCAGGAGTTCGAGAAGCTCGTCGCGCCGCCGGCTCGGGCCGCCAGGCGTCACCCCGGACAGGGCAACCGCAGCCGCGGGAACTTCCGCGGCGGCTCCGCCGGCCGTCGTCCGCGCTACTGACGGGCTGCACCACCTGAACACCCGCTGACGCCCCGTTTCACCCGTCGACGCCCCACCGCAAGGGGGGTCACGCGTGACACGGGGCGTCAGCCGTTTTCTGGGGATGTCGGACCGTCCCACTAGCGTGCTGACGCATGGAACAGCGACTGAGTCTGGTGACGTTGGGGGTGGCCGATCTCGAGCGGGCGACCCGGTTCTACGAAGCGCTGGGCTGGCAACGACATCCCGGCGACGACGGTGTCAGCTTCTTCCAGACCGGCGGCCTGGTGGTCGCGCTCTGGGGGCGGTCCGAGCTGGCCGAGGACTCCGCGGTGGTCGACTCCGGCGGCTGGGGTGGCGTCACGCTGGCCCAGAACGTCCGGACACCGGCCGAGGTCGACGCCGTGCTGGAGACCGCCGCGCAGGCCGGGGGCACCATCGGGCGTCCAGGGGCGGCCACGTTCTGGGGTGGCTACTCCGGGATCTTCGTCGATCCCGACGGTCATCCTTGGGAGATCGCCCACAACCCGTTCTGGGTGATCACCGAGGACGGCCGTACGCTGCTCGCCCCCGAGTGATCGCCGACGTACGCAGAGCAGCCGCCGACGCGGTCCCACGCCGCGGCCGACTAGCCTTCCGTCGGTGAACATCTCCGTGGCCGACCTGGTGGTGTCGGTGGCCACCCCTGCCGATGCGGCGGGGATGGTCGACGTGATCCATGCCGCGTTCGGAGCACGACCGCCGCTCGATCCGCCGTCGACGGCGATCGAAGAGACCCCGGAGTCGATCCGGGCCCAGCTGGCCGCCGTTGGCGGGATCTACGCGACCGTGGACGGTGCCCCGGCCGGCTCGATCCTGCTGCACCCGGATCCCGATCGCCCCGGGCTGGTGAGCTGGCACCGGGTGTCGGTCCATCCGGCGTTCCAGCGACACGGGATCGCCACCGCGATGGTCGATGCGGCCCTGGACTACGCGGCCGAGCTCGGCTTCCTCACCACCGAGCTGTTCGCCCGGGAGGAGATCACCGAGCTGATCGCGTTCTGGCAGCACCGCGGCTTCGCCGTCGCTCGACCCGCTCGCAACGGGGTCGTGCTGGCCCGGTCGTTGCCGGTGGCCGTCGATGTCCCCACCGCCGAGCAGATGCAGGATCTCGGTGTCCGGCTCGCCGGCCTGCTGCGACCCGGCGACCTGGTGATCGCCAGCGGCGACCTCGGGGCCGGCAAGACCACGCTCACCCAGGGCATCGGTCGTGGTCTGGACAGCGAGGGTGCGGTCATCTCGCCGACGTTCGTCCTGTCCCGGATCCATCCCTCCCGGTCGCAGCGGCCGGTCCTGGTGCACGTCGACGCCTACCGGCTCACCAGCGCCGAGGAGCTGGACGACCTCGACCTCGACGCCACCGCCGGCGACGCCGTCACCGTCGTCGAGTGGGGAGCGGGACTGGCCGAGGGTCTGGCCGATCACCGGCTGGAGATCGACATCCGCCGCTCCGCCCACCCGACCGGTGGCGACGAGCACCCCGACAGTCGGCTGGTCATCCTGCGCCCGGTGGGAGAGCGGTGGTCCGACGTCGACCTGCACAGCCTGAAGATCCGGAGTCACCATGCCTGACGCCACCGGCCGTTCGGTCGTGCTCGGTGTCGACACCGCCACCGTCGTCTGCGTCGGCCTGGCGATCGACGGTACGGCGGTGGCCACCGCCCAGGTCGACGACCGGATGGCCCACGTCGAACAGCTCACCCCCCTCATCCGTCGGGTCTGCGCCGAGGCCGGTGTCGCGGCGACCGCGCTGACCGATGTGGTGGTCGGACTCGGTCCGGGGCCGTACACGGGTCTGCGGGTCGGCATCGTCACCGCCCGGGTGCTGGCCGAGATCGCCGGGGCCCGGTTGCACGGCATCTGCTCGCTCGACGTGATCGCCGCCCAGTACGCGATCGCCGCGCCCGGCGGGGAGTTCGTGGTGGCGACCGACGCCCGACGCAAAGAGGTCTACTGGGCCCGGTACGCCGCGGACGGCAGCCGGCTCGAAGGTCCGGCGGTGAATGCGGCGGACGAGGTGCCCCGGCTACCCACCATCGGTCCCGGCACGCTCCTCTACCCGGACCGGCTCGAGGTCGTCGACGGACCGACCACCCTGGATCCGGCGGTCCTGGCCGCGGTCGGCTTGCATCTCGTCGGTGCGGGGGTCGAGCCCCTCTACCTGCGCCGGCCCGACGCCACCGAACCCGGGCGGCGCAAGTCCGTGTTGATCCGCAGGGCCGCGCGGTGAGTGCCGTCGAGTCCCGGATGAGCATCGCGACCGCACGCCGCGATGACCTGCCCGGCGTGATGGGACTGGAGCTCACCGGGTTCGCACCGTCCGAGCAGTGGAGCGAACGCAGCTGGCAGGGTGAGCTGCTGGGCGACGGGCGGACCACGTTGCTGGCCCGGATGCACGTCCCGGTCGGCGTGATCGCCCTGCAGACAGTGGGTGACGTCGCGGACCTGCACCGACTGGTCGTCTCCCCGCGGCACCGCCGGCAGGGCATCGGCGCGGCCCTGGTCGTGGCTGGTTTGACGGCGGTCCGGCACGCGGGCGCGCGCTCGGTGATGCTGGAGGTCGCCTGGGACAACGACCCTGCCATCGCCCTCTACCAGGGTCTCGGGTTCGAGCAGCTGACCGCACGCGACGACTACTACGGGCCGGGTCGGCACGCGCTGATCCTGCGGCTGTGGGACCTGCCGAGCTGGACGCCCCCGGCTCCCGCCGCCACCGAGACGAAGGGGGACCTGTCGTGAGCGGTCCGCTGATCCTGGGCATCGAGTCGTCCTGCGACGAGACGGGGGTCGGGGTGGTTCGCGGCACCGAGCTGCTGGCCAACGAGGTGGCGTCCAGCGTCGCCGAGCACGTCCGCTTCGGCGGGGTGGTGCCCGAGGTCGCGAGCCGGGCCCACCTGGAAGCCTTGCTGCCGACCCTGCGTCGCGCCCAGGAAGCCGCCGACATCGATCTCTCCGAGATCGATGGCATCGCCGTCACCGCCGGACCGGGGTTGATGGGGGCGTTGGTCGTCGGTCTGGCGGCCGCGAAAGCCTTGGCGTTCGCGCTCGACAAGCCCCTGTACGGAGTGAATCACCTGGCCGGACACGTCGCCGTCGACCTGGTCGAGCACGGCCCCCTGCCGAAGCCGTGCCTCGCGCTGCTGGTCTCCGGTGGGCACACCTCGCTGCTGCAGGTCGATGACGTCGCTCACTCGATCACCGAGCTCGGGAGCACCATCGACGACGCGGCGGGGGAGGCGTACGACAAGGTGGCTCGACTGCTGTCGCTGCCCTATCCGGGCGGACCGCACATCGACCGCGCCGCGGCCGACGGTGACCCGACGGCGATCGCCTTCCCGCGCGGACTGACCGGGCGGCGGGACCTCGAGCGGCACCGTTTCGACTTCTCCTTCTCCGGTCTGAAGACCTCGGTGGCCCGGTACGTGGAAACGGCCGAGGCCGAGGGCCGTGAGGTGCCGACCGCCGACGTAGCGGCCAGCTTTCAGGAGGCCGTCTGCGACGTGCTCAGTGCCAAGGCCGTCGATGCCTGCCAGGCGACCGGGGCGACGGATCTGCTGATCGGCGGTGGGGTCGCGGCCAACCGGCGACTGCGTGAGCTGCTGGCCGAGCGGGCCGCGGCCGCCGGTATCCGGCTGCGGACCCCGCGTCCCGCGCTCTGCACGGACAACGGCGCCATGATCGCCGCACTCGGCGCGGCGGTGGTGACCGCCGGCACGGCACCCTCGCCGCCGGACATCGGGGCGGACTCGCGACTGCCGGTCGGTCGCATCTGCCTGTGACGCGACCCGAGACGCATCTGCTCTCCACCCCGGTCGGCGTCGAGGCGCTGGCCACCGCGGCCGCGCAACGCGACCCGGACAGCCTGGCCGCGGCGACCGCGCTGCGGGCGCAGTTCCCACCGGACGTGGCCGCCGCCGCGTTGACCCAGGTCGGTTTCCGACGCGCGGCCCGGACCAAGCTCGGCGACCGCGCCGACCGGCTGCTGTTCACCCGGGCCGGACTGGAACAGGCCAGCCGGGCGGCGGTCGCCGCCCATCACGCGAACCGCTTCGTCGCCGCCGGCGTACGCCGGGTGGTCGATCTGGGCTGCGGCATCGGGGTCGACGCGCTGGCCCTGCTGGACGCCGGGCTCGAGGTGGTCGCCGTGGACTCCGATCCCGAGACGGCCGCCATCGCCCAGGCCAATCTCGGTGACCGAGCCGAGGTCCTGGTCGGGGACGCGGTCGAGCTGGCCCCCACGTTGCTGGGCGGTCCTGGCGTCGCGGCGTTCGCCGACCCGGCCCGCCGGACCGGCCGGGGACGGAGCTGGCGGCTGGAGGACCTGAGCCCACCGTGGTCTTTCGTCGAGACGTTGCTGTCCGGTGACCGGACCGTCGGAGTGAAGCTCGGGCCAGGGCTGCCGCACCGGGTGATCCCGGCCGTGGTCGAGGCGGAGTGGGTGAGTGAGCGTGGTGACACCGTCGAGGTCGGGCTGTGGGCCGGGCCGGGGACGATGCTCGGCACTCGGGTGGCGCTGCTGCTGCCCGACGACCGGCTGGTCGTCGACCCGGCTGCCCGGCCGCTGGCGGTAGGACCGGTCGGGTCGGTGCTGTACGAGCCCGCCGGGGCGGTGACCAGGGCCGGCGGCATCGCCCAGCTGGGTGATGCCCTGGACGCCCGGTTGTTGCACCCCGACATCGCGTACCTGACCGCCGACACCGTGCGCCCGACCCCGTACGCGACCGCCTTCGAGGTGCTGGAGGTCCACCCCTACACCGAGCAGACACTGCGGCACTGGGCGCGGGACCGAGGTGTCGGGACCCTGGAGATCAAGAAGCGGGGGCTGGATCTCGACCCGGCGGTGCTACGGAAGCGGCTGAAGCTGCGGGGTTCGGGGTCGGCCACCGTGGTCCTCACGCGTGGATCCACGGGCACGCTCCTGCTCGTGGTCAGGCGGCTGCGCGAGGCCTGACCGAGAAGAGCCGGCGCGATCGCGTGGTGAGTACGCCACCGTTGTGCGCCAGGTGTTCTGGAGGCGCCGTCAGTAGGCTCGCCACCATGTCCGTCCAACACCCATCCGACCAGCCAGCCGACTGGGGCGAGGAGCGCAGCCGCGAGATCACCTGGCACGATCCGGCCGTCGGCGCTCTCGCTGGTCGGGAACTCGCAGGGCGGGACTACCTGTCCGCCATGATCGAGGGCCGGCTGCCGCCGCCACCGATCGCCCAGACCCTGGGGTTCACGCTCGCCCGGATCGCTGACGGGGAGGCGTGGTTCACCTGCGAGCCGCACGAGTCGCACTACAACCCGATCGGGATGGTGCACGGCGGACTGGTCTGCACGCTGCTGGACTCCGCGCTCGGTTGCGCGGTGCACACCCAGCTGCCGGCCGGGGTCGGCTACACCTCGATCGAGATCAAGGTGAGCTACCTGCGCGCCGTCACTCCTGCCAGCGGCACCCTGAGCGCTCACGCCCAGGTGACCAAGCCCGGGCGTCGGGTGGCCTTCGTGGACGGCGCCGTCCGCGACGCCGCCGGGGCGGTCGTCGCCACGGCCAGCGGCAGCTGTCTCATCATGGGTGGCTGACGAGCGTGACTGATGTTCTGCTGGTCGCGCTCTATGTCGCGGCGGGTATCGCGGCCGCCTGGGACGCCCGGCGCAAGGGCTACGACGACCGCTTGTTCCTGGTCCTCGGCATCATCCTCGGGCCGATCCTGTTGATCATCATGTGGCTGCTCAAGCCGAAGCCGCTGGTCGTCGGCACGCCGGTTCGGCCGGCCGCACCGATCGCCCTGGATGACGGCCGCAAGATCCCGCCGTCGCACGTGTCGGTGATCCGAGCGACCTCGGTGATCGACAACACCCTCGTCTGCGAGATCACCGCCCCCGACTCCAGCCGCCACTGGGTGGCCCAGGAAGCACTGACCCGGGTACGCCACCGCAGTTGAACCATGGTGCTGCACCACCCGCGGAGTCCGGTGCGAAGCCAGGCCGGAGGGTTCACAGGCACGGGCCCCTGCGTTTACGGTGTCAACTTCGGATTCCGCGCAAGGAGGCGTGTATGTCCAGCGACACCTCGATCGACAAGACCCTCGACGTCGACCCGGCGGAGACCGGGTTCAGTCTGCGCACCAAGCACCTGGGGCCGCCCAAGGTCGCCGACCTGCCGGAGCCGCCGTCCGGGTGGCTGAAGATCATCGGACCCGGCATCGTCGGGGCCGGAGTGGGCCTCGCGTCCGGCGAGTTCATCCTGTGGCCCTACATCGCCAGTCAGGTCGGACTGGTCTTCCTCTGGGGCGCCGTCGTCGGCGTGATGACCCAGTGGTTCCTCAACATGGAGATCGAGCGCTATACGCTCGCCACGGGGGAGACCGCCCTCACCGGCTTCAACCGTCTCGGGCGTCACTGGGGCCTGGTCTTCGCCATCATGGCCTACTTCGCCAACCTGTGGCCGGGTTGGGCGACCAGCTCGGCGGCGATGCTCTCCTACATCTTCGGCGGTTCCATCCGCTGGATCGCCATCGCGATCCTGGTCGTGGTGGCGCTGATCCTGACCCTGGCCCCCCGGATCTACGTGGCCCTCGAACGGCTGATCACCGTCAAGGTGATCCTGATCGGGGGGTTCTTCATCGTCGCCCTGGCGCTGGTCGTCAAGGGTGACACCTGGGCGGAGCTGCCCCAGGCGGTGACCAGCTTCGGGCAGTTCCCCGCCGAGCTCGGCTTCGCGCTGATGATGGGCGCGATCGCGTACGCGGGTGCCGGTGGCGGACAGAACCTCTGCCAGAGCAACTGGATCCGGGACAAGGGATTCGGCATGGGGATCCACGTGCCCAGCCTGGTCAGCCCGATCACCGGTGAGAAGCACGCGGCTCGGTTCGTCGGCGCGTACGTGTTCCCCGACACCCCGGAGAACCGGGACCGTTGGAAGCGGTGGTGGAAGTTCGCCAACGTCGAGCAGCTGTCGACGTTCGTGCTGATCACCATCCTGACCATCACCGCGACCTCGATGCTGGCCGTGGCCACCCTGTACGGCCGCGACGACGTGGCCAACAACATCAGCTTCCTGCAGACCGAGGGCCAGGTGCTGGCCGAGACCGTGGGCCAGTGGTTCGCGGTGCTGTTCTGGGGGATCGGTGCGTTCTCGCTGTTCGCCGCCGCGGTCGGCATCGTCGACTACACCACCCGGCTGATGTCGGACGTGCTCAAGTCGACCTACCTGCGCGACCGGGAGATCACCGAGAGCCGGCTCTACACCTACCTGGTGCTGGGGATCGTCGGGATCGGCATCGCCATCCTGTTGGCCGGGCTGGACCAGCCGCTGGTGCTGCTGGTCATCTCCGGCTGCACGGCGGGAGTCATGATGTTCATGTACTCGATCCTGCTGCTGGTGATGAACCGCACCGCCCTGCCGGACAGCATCAAGGTCCGCAGCTACCGGATCGCCGCCCTGATCTGGTCGACGCTGTTCTTCGGCTTCATGGCGGTGCTCGCGCTCAACGAGCAGCTCCGCAAGCTCTTCTGAGTCCGTAGCAGGCCACGTGGTGAACGACCGGATCCGCAAGCTCTTCGGGGCTTCACAGACTGGTGCTGGCACTCCCTAGAGGTGAGTGCTAATGTCGTTTTGGCACTCTCCCCTGGAGTGTGCCAACCGGTCGAGGCGGCACCCGCGACGACGCACCGACCAACGTACTCGCACACACGTACTCCAACTGAAAGGGGTTTGAACGTGTCCACCACGATCAAGCCGCTCGAGGATCGCATCCTCGTCCAGCCGCTCGAGGCCGAGCAGACCACCAAGTCCGGCCTGGTCATTCCCGACACCGCCAAGGAGAAGCCGCAGGAGGGCAAGGTGCTCGCCACCGGTCCCGGGCGGATCGACGACAACGGCAACCGCGTCCCGCTCGACGTCTCCGTCGACGACGTCGTGATCTTCAGCAAGTACGGCGGCACCGAGGTCAAGTACGACGGCCAGGACCTGCTGCTGCTGAACGCTCGCGACATCCTCGCTGTCGTCACGAAGTGACGTTAGAAACCTCAACCGTCACCAAGTAAGGAACTCCACCCATGGCAAAGATCCTTCAGTTCGACGAGGAGGCGCGTCGCTCTCTCGAGCGTGGCGTCGACATCCTCGCCAACACCGTGAAGGTCACCCTCGGCCCGAAGGGCCGTTACGTGGTGCTCGACAAGAAGTGGGGAGCCCCCACCATCACCAACGACGGTGTCACCGTCGCCCGTGAGGTCGAGCTCGACGATCCCTACGAGAACCTCGGCGCCCAGCTCGCGAAGGAGGTCGCCACCAAGACGAACGACGTCGCCGGTGACGGCACCACCACCGCGACGGTGCTGGCCCAGGCGCTGGTGCACGAGGGCCTCAAGGCCGTCGCCTCCGGTGCCAACCCGATCGGCCTCAAGCGGGGCATCGACGCTGCGGTCACCGCCGTCGTCGAGCGTCTGCGCGAGATCGCCCGGGACGTGGAGACCACCGAGGACATGTCCCACGTGGCCACCATCTCCGCCCGGGACGCCGAGATCGGCACCCTGATCGCGGACGCGTTCGACAAGGTCGGCAAGGACGGCGTGATCACCGTCGACGAGTCGAACACCTTCGGCACCGAGCTCGACTTCACCGAGGGCATGCAGTTCGACAAGGGCTACCTGTCGCCCTACTTCGTCACCGACCCGGAGCGGATGGAGGCCGTCCTCGACGACCCGTACATCCTGATCAACTCCGGCAAGATCAGCTCGATGAACGAGCTGCTGCCACTGCTGGAGAAGGTCATCGGCGCGTCCGGCACCTTGTTCATCGTGGCCGAGGACGTCGACGGTGAGGCTCTGTCCACCCTCGTGGTGAACAAGATCCGCGGCACCTTCACCTCGGTCGCCGTCAAGGCCCCGGCCTTCGGTGACCGTCGCAAGGCCATGCTCGAGGACATCGCCATCCTGACCGGTGGCACCGTCGTCGCTCCCGAGGTCGGGCTGAAGCTCGACCAGATCGGCCTGGAGTCCCTGGGTCGTGCTCGTCGGATCGTGGTCACCAAGGACAACACCACGCTGGTCGACGGTGCGGGTTCGAGCGACGAGGTCAAGGCGCGCGTGGCGCAGCTGCAGGCCGAGATCGAGCGGACCGACTCCGACTGGGATCGCGAGAAGCTGCAGGAGCGGGTCGCCAAGCTCGCCGGTGGCGTCTGCGTGATCAAGGTCGGCGCGGCCACCGAGGTCGAGCTCAAGGAGAAGAAGCACCGGATCGAGGACGCTGTGTCCGCGACCCGCGCTGCGATCGAGGAGGGCATCGTGGCCGGTGGCGGTTCCGCCCTCATCCACGCGGGTGCCGCTCTCGATGGCGACCTCGGACTGACCGGTGACGAGAAGGTCGGCGTCGGCATCGTCCGTCGCTCGCTCGCCGAGCCTCTCCGCTGGATCGCCGAGAACGGTGGCTACCAGGGCTACGTCGTCACCTCCAAGGTGGCCGAGATGACGCCGGGCAACGGCTTCAACGCGGCGACCGGCGAGTACGGCGACCTGCTCGGGGCCGGCGTGCTCGACCCGGTCAAGGTGACCCGGTCGGCGCTGGCCAACGCGGCGTCCATCGCCTCGCTGCTGCTCACCACCGAGACCCTCGTGGTGGAGAAGCCCGAGGAAGAGGATGAGTCGGCTGGCCACAGCCACGGGCACAGCCACTGACCGCTCGCTGGATCAGCTGGTCCACAGGGCCCTCCCCTTCGGGGGAGGGCCCTGTGCGTTTCCCGGTCCGGACTTGCTGGTGGCATCCCGGTCCGGACTGCCGGTGGCAGTGCCCTGCGTGCGTTTTCCGACCATGGGCGGCCTTCGGGCAGACGGGTGGGGCTGGAGTGGTGCGGATGCCGTCCGTGGTCGGAATGCGTACGGGTGGTCCGGGTCCGGGGCCAACAAGTCGCCCGTGGTCGGAAAACGCCCGACCGGCGGTCCCGCGCTGCACGTCGACCCGGATGAGTCGGACCTCATCCAGATGAGGCCTCCCTCATCTGGCCGTCATGGTCGTCTCATCCGCAGCCGGTGGAATCTCTCTCAGACGGGCACCCGGCCCGTTCTCCACCCAGAGGAGTTCGGAAATGACCATCTCCACCACCGCCCGTCGCGTCGTTCGTTGGGCCGTCGTCCCCGCCGCCCTCGGTCTCGGCCTCGGCCTGACCGCGCTGGCCGCACCCTCCGCCGAGGCCGCGGCCCACAGCTGCAACGGCTACCGGGCCACCATCGTCGGCACCAACGGCAGCAACGACATCGAGGGCACCAGCGGCCGGGACGTGATCGTGGCCCTCGGCGGCCATGACGAGATCGACGGCAACGGCGGCAACGACATCATCTGCGCCGGCGCGGGCAACGACGAGGTCGACGGCGGCTCCGGGAACGACTGGATCGACGGCGGCAGCGGCCACGACGACCTCGAAGGCAGCTCCGGCAAGGACTACATCAAGGGCGGCTCCGGCAACGACCACGTCGAGGGCGAGAGCGGCCGCGACAAGCTCTACGGGAACTCCGGCCGTGACCTGGTCGAGGGCGGCACCGCCAAGGACACCGTGAGCGGTGGCTCCGGCGCCGACGTCGTCAAGCAGAAGTACGCCAGCGACCGCCAGGAAGATCGCTGGGAGGACCAGAACCGCTACGACGACTGACCTCGCAGCGCTCTCCCGACACACGGACGGCAGCCCCTGGGGCTGCCGTCCGTGTCTGCGTCCGACCCATCGCCCACTAGGCTCGCTCGGTGATCTCCGAGACCGGCCCGGACAACCCGTTCTTCAGCGCGAGCGACCTGCCGTACCAGCTGCCGCCCTTCGCCGACATCACCATCGAGCACTTCCGGCCCGGTCTGGACGCCGGGATGGCCGAGCAGCTGGCCGAGGTCGCGGTGATCGCCCACCGCGACACCCCGCCCACCTTCGCGAACACGATCGTCGCGCTGGAGCGCTCCGGTCGGATCCTCGATCGCGTACGCCGGGTCTTCTGGTGCCTGACCTCGGCCGACACCAACCCCGAGCTCCAGGCGATCGAGACCGAGTACGCCCCCAAGCTGTCCGCCCACGCCGACGCCATCACCCTGGATCGCGCGCTCTTCGCCCGGATCGACGAGCTGTACGCCCACCGCGACGAGCTGGGGCTCGATGCCGAGTCGGCCAAGCTCCTCCAGCGGTACCACCTCGACTTCGTCCGGGCCGGCGCCGCCCTCGATGAGGCCGACCAGGACCGGCTGCGCGAGCTCAACGCCGAGCTGGCCACCCTCGCCGCCGAGTTCGGCGTCCGGCTGCTCGCCGCGGCCAAGGGATCGGCCGTGCACGTCACCGACGTCGCCGAGCTGGACGGGCTCAGCGACGACGCCATCGCCGCCGCCGCGGAGACGGCTGCGCAGCGCGGACTCGACGGCTACCTGATCGAGCTCATCCTGCCCACCCACCAGCCGGTACTGACCGCGCTCCGCCACCGCGAGCTCCGCCGTCGGGTGCTGGCGGCCTCGACCGGCCGGGGCTCTGACGCCGACACCGACACCAGCGACATCGTCCGCGCGATGGTGGTCGCCCGGGCCCGCCGGGCTGTGCTGCTCGGCTACCCGACCCACAGCGACTACGTGCTCGCCGACCGTACTGTCGGTTCCAACGCCCGGCTCGACGCGACGCTGCAGCAGCTCATCCCGGCCGCCGTCGAGAACGCCCATCGCGACCAGGCGCGGCTGGCCGAGGCGTTGACCGCCGACACCGGCGACCGGGACTTCGGCGCCCACGACTGGGCCTACTACGCCGGGCGGGTCGATGCCGCCGGCGACGAGGGAGAGGGCGGGGGACCGGACGCGGCTATCCTGCGGCCGCACTTCGAGCTCACCCGGACCGTGGAGGAAGGCGTCTTCGGGGCCGCCGGTGCGGTCTACGGCCTGACCTTCCGGCGGCGCACCGATCTGGTCGGCTACCACCCGGACGTCGTGGTCTACGAGGTGCTCGACTCCTCCGATGCCCCCGTCGGGCTGTTCCTCGGCGACTTCTACACCCGCCCCGGCAAGCAGGGCGGCGCGTGGATGGAGTCGCTCGTCGCCCAGAACCGGCTGCTCGAGCAGCTGCCGGTGGTGGTCAACAACCTCAACCTGGCCAAACCGGCAGCCGGTCAGCCGACGCTGCTGAGCATGGACGAGATCCGTACCCTCTTCCATGAGTTCGGTCACGCCCTGCACGGCCTGCTGTCCTCGGTCACCTACCCACGGCTGGCCGGCACCGCGGTGTCCAAGGACTTCGTCGAGTACCCCTCGCAGGTCAACGAGATGTGGGGCACCGATCCCGAGCTGCTGGCCGGCTACGCCCGGCACATCGAGACCGGCGAACCCCTGCCCGCCGACCAGATCGCCGCTCTGCAGGTCGAGGGTGGCTCGGACCAGGCACGCGAGACCATCAGCTTCCTGGCCGCGACCTGGCTGGACCTGGCTTGGCACCGGCTGACGGAGGCCGAGGTCGACGACGCCGTGGGCGACATCGACGCCTTCGAGGCCCGAGTCCTCGCTGAGGTCGGGCTGGACATGGCCGCCATCCCGCCGCGCTACCGGAGCCGCTACTTCAACCACATCTTCTCCTCCGGGTACGCGGCCGGCTACTACTCCTACATCTGGAGCGAGATCCTCGACGCCGACACGGTCGAGTGGTTCGCCGAGCACCGCGACCGGCTGCGGGAGGCCGGCGACACGTTCCGGGCCGAGCTGCTCAGCCGAGGCGGCAGCGGCGACGAGATGGGCTACTTCGAGGCGTTCCGGGGTCGCCCGCCGCGGATCGAGCCGCTGCTGCGGCGGCGGGGACTGCTGACCGGCTGACCGGTTGGCGCCGAGACGTCACGTCCGGCTGTCGGGTGCGCCCGGTCTGAGCCCGGCTGTCGCCGCGAAGTCACGCCCGGTCATCCTGCGGTCTCGGCGGGTCCAGCGGTTGGTTCCGGATAGTCTTGGACCGGTAGCCGGGCCGCAGGCGTGACCCGGGGATCCGTACGGCAAGAGAGGGAACACGTGTCGCACACCATGGGCGATCTCACACCCGCGGGCGTGCCACAGCCGTTCGCGACGTTGGGTCTGACCTTCGACGACGTGCTGCTGCAGCCCAACCAGAGCGACATCATCCCGTCCGAGGTGGACACCAGCACGCCGGTGTCCAAACGGATCTCGGTGAAGATCCCGCTGATCTCCTCCCCGATGGACACGGTGACCGAGGCGCGGATGGCGGTCGCGATCGCCCGCCAGGGCGGTCTCGGGGTGATCCACCGCAACCTGTCCATCGAGGACCAGGCGCACCAGGTCGACATCGTCAAGCGCTCCGAGGCCGGCATGATCGACGAGCCGATCACGATCTCCCCGGAGGCCACGATCGGAGAGGCCGACGCGATGTGCGGCCGGTACCGGATCTCCGGTGTGCCGGTGGTCGATCGGGATCTGACCCTGCTCGGCATCGTCACCAACCGCGACATGCGGTTCGAGACCGATCCCAGTCGGCTGGTCGGCGACGTGATGACCAAGATGCCGCTGGTCACCGGCTCGGTGGGCATCGCCCCTGAGGACGCCATGGCGCTGCTGGCCCGGCACAAGATCGAGAAGCTGCCGCTGGTCGACGGCCAGGGCCGGCTCAAGGGTCTGATCACCCTCAAGGACTTCGTCAAGTCCGACCAGTACCCGAACGCCACCAAGGACGACCAGGGACGGCTCCGGGTGGGCGCGGCAGTCGGCTTCTTCGGCGACTCCTGGAAGCGGGCGATGGCCCTGGTCGAGGAGGGCGTCGACCTGCTGGTCGTCGACACCGCCCACGGACACTCCCACGGCGTCGTCGACATGGTCCGGCGGCTCAAGGCCGAGGCTGCCTGTCGCGACGTCGACATCGTCGGAGGCAACGTGGCGACCTACGCCGGGGCCAAGGCCCTGGTCGATGCCGGCGTCGACGGCGTCAAGGTAGGCGTCGGGCCGGGCTCGATCTGCACCACCCGGGTGGTCGCCGGCGTCGGCGTCCCCCAGGTGACCGCGATCCACAACGCCGCCCGGGCCTGCAAGCCGGCCGGTGTCCCGCTGATCGGCGACGGCGGTCTGCAGTACTCCGGCGACATCGCCAAGGCCATCGTGGCCGGCGCAGACACCGTGATGCTCGGCTCCTTGCTGGCCGGCTGCGAGGAGAGTCCCGGCGAGCTGATCTTCCTCAACGGGAAGCAGTTCAAGGCGTACCGGGGGATGGGATCGCTGGGCGCGATGGCCTCCCGCGGGCGCAACGCCTCGTTCTCCAAGGACCGCTACTTCCAGGGCGACGTCACCAGCGACTCGAACCTGATCGCCGAAGGCATCGAGGGCCAGGTGCCGTTCCGGGGTCCGCTCGCCGCGGTGGCGTACCAGCTCATCGGCGGCCTGCGACAGTCGATGTTCTACACCGGCGCCTCGACCATCCGGGAGCTGCACGAGCGCGGCAGCTTCGTCCGGATCACCTCGGCCGGCCTCCGGGAGTCGCACCCCCACGACATCCAGATGACCGTCGAAGCACCCAACTACGCCGGCTAGCCGCCCCGCTCGCCCTCCCTTCCTCCCCGTCCCCTCATCCCCGAGCAACCAGACAGAGTCGTCGTACGGTGCTGTCAGCAAGGAATCCCATGTTCGAGATCGGCCGAAGCAAGCGGGCGCAGCAGGCGTTCGCCTTCGACGACATCGCGATCGTCCCGTCCCGCCGCACCCGCGGTGAGGAGCAGGTCAACCTGACCTGGCGGATCGACGCGTTCACCTTCGACTTCCCGCTGATCGCGGCCCCGATGGACTCGGTGATGTCACCCGCGACCGCGATCGAGATGGGCCGGCTCGGTGGGCTGGGGGTGCTGAATCTCGAAGGACTGTGGACCCGGTACGCCGACCCCGAGCCACTGCTCGAGGAGATCGCCGCCATCGACGACCCGGGCGCCGCAACCCGGCGGATGCAGGAGCTCTACGCCGAGCCGATCAAGGAGGAGCTGATCGGGCAGCGGGTCGCCGAGGTCCGCAGCGCCGGGGTCCCTGCCGCAGGTGCCCTGTCGCCGCAGAACACCCAGGCGTACGCCGGTGCGGTCGTCGCGTCCGGGGTGGACTTCTTCGTCATCCGCGGCACCACGGTCTCGGCCGAGCACGTGGCCGGCAAGGCGGAGCCGCTCAACCTGAAGCAGTTCATCTACGCCCTCGACGTGCCCGTCATCGTCGGTGGCTGTGCCACCTACCAGGCCGCGCTGCACCTGATGCGTACCGGAGCGGCGGGGGTGCTGGTCGGTTTCGGCGGCGGCGCCGCGCACACCACCCGGGACGTGCTGGGGGTCGCCGTGCCGATGGCCTCGGCGGTCTCCGACGTGGCCGCGGCGCGACGGGACTACCTCGACGAGTCCGGCGGCCGCTACGTGCACGTGATCGCCGACGGCTCGGTCGGTCGCTCCGGTGACATCGCCAAGGCCATCGCCTGCGGCGCCGACGCGGTGATGGTCGGCTCGCCGCTGGCCAAGGCTGCCGAGGCACCCGGCCGCGGCTACCACTGGGGGCCCGAGGCCTGGCACGCCACGCTGCCCCGTGGCGAGCGGGTCGCGTTCGACGTGGTCGGCAGCCTCGAGCAGATCCTGCGTGGACCATCCACGGTGCCGGACGGCACCATGAA
Source organism: uncultured Actinomycetota bacterium (assembly GCA_963696135.1). Lineage (GTDB taxonomy): Bacteria > Actinomycetota > Actinomycetes > Propionibacteriales > Propionibacteriaceae > Microlunatus. Next base: position 301,956 of record CAVOJH010000007.1, on the reverse strand, counting down.
CCTGGTCGGGGCGCTCCGCAAGGCGATGGCCACCACCGGCTACACCGAGGTCAAGGAGTTCCAGCGGGTCGAGGTCATCGTCGGCTGAGTCTGGACGGACCAGCCCGCCCCGACCCTCGTACGGTGGGGGCGTGACCGTCGCCCGCACCACCGCCGCTGAGCTGGCTGCGGCCGATCTCGACGTGCTCGTCGTCGGTGGCGGCATCGTCGGTGCCGGGGTCGCGCTGGACGCGGTCACCCGTGGCCTCCGGGTCGGCCTGGTCGATGCGGGGGACTGGGGCGGGGGCAGGTCCGGGCGGACCAGCACGCTGGTGCACGGTGGCCTGGTCGACCTCCGTCGGATCGGTGTCCCCGCCGTCGCCGCACTGCGCCGGGAGCGCGATCTGCTGCTGGACCGCACGGCGCCGCACCTCGTTCGACGGGTCCCTCTGCTGGTCCCGCTCACCGGCGGTCCGGTGGAACGGCTCGCCGTCGGTGCGGGACTGAGCCTGTACGACGCCGCGGCCTTCTCCATCCGCCAGCCCGGGGTGCTCCCGGGGCATCGGCAGCTCCCTCGGCGCGCCGTGCCGCGGCTGGCCCCGTCGGTCGCGATGGACGGGGTGACCGGAGCCGTCCAGCTGTACGAGGCCCAGGTCGACGACGCTCGGCTGACCATCGCCGTGGTGCGGACGGCGATGGCGTACGGCACCCTGGCCCTGGCTCGGACACCGGTTCGCCGGCTGGTGACCGACGCCGGACCGTCGAGCGGGACAACCGTCGACGGGGCCGGGCGGGTCAACGGGGCCGTGCTGGAGGACCCGGTGCGAGGGCCGGTCACCGTGCGTGCCCGGGTCGTGGTGCTCGCCACCGGCTCAGAGCTGTCCCACCTGCTGCCGGGCGCAGCCGGTGGCCGGTCACCGAGCCCGACGCAGCCGCCGGTGACCGTTCACCTGGTGCTACCGCGCAGCCGGCTCCGGGCGTCGACCGGACTGGTGCTGCGTGAGAGCGACCGTGCCGTCTACGTGGTGCCCTGGGGAAGGCACTGGATCGTGGGCACGACCGCGGCCTGGTCGGAGCCCGACCGACTCCTGGCGGCACTCAACGCCCATCTCGCGCGGCCGATCGCCTCCGACGCCGTGGAGAGCACCTTCACCGGACCCGCACCGCTGGGTCCCGACGGTGGCCGGACACCGACCGTGCAGGTGCCCGTCCCCGGCGTGGTGCTGGTCCGGGGCAGCGGGCTGGCCGGCTACCGCGGTGATGCCGAGCGGGCGGTCGACGCGGCCGTCGGCCAGATCGGCGGTCTCCATCCGCCCTCCACCACTCTGCGGGTGCCGCTGCTCGGGGCGGACGGGTTCACCGCCCGGTGGAACCAGCGGCACCTGCTGGCCCGTAGGGCAGGAGTGCACGTCGTCGTGCTGGAGCACCTGCTCCAGCGGTACGGATCCGAGGTCGACGTGCTGATCGAGGCGATCGAGCAGCGAGCGGAGCTGGGCCGACCGCTGCCAGGTGCTCCGGACTATCTCGCCGTCGAGGTCTGGTTCGGAGTCACTCACGAGGGAGCGACGCAGCTGCGCGACGTGCTCGCCCGCCGAACTCGGATCTCGATGGAGACCTGGGACGGCGGCGCGGAGGCAGCGGCCGGTGTCGCCGAGCTGATGGCCGCCGAGCTGGGCTGGGACGATGCCGAGAGATCCCGACAGATCAGTCGCTACCTGCGCCGGGCGGCGGCCGATCGCTGAGCGCTCCGACCGCTGAGCGACGGCTACCGGCCGCCGGACGGAACCAGCGGTACCAGTGCGTCCCACCGAGCGGTCTCGCAGGCGTTGGTCCGCGACAGGGCGGCGAAGATCTGCTCACCACGCCAGGTGCCGGTGATCGTGGCCTTCTGCGGACCTCCGTAGACCTGGGCGCACATTCTGTCCTTGGGCACCGGGTTGAGTGCGGAGCGATGTCCCTCGATCGCGGCGCAGGCCTGCTCGGCGTCGGGATGGTCGCCGCCGGTGGGGTCGCAGGTCAGGTTCCAGGTCGACGTGCCGCCGGCCCCGTCGTCGACCACGACCGTCAGCTGCGACGGCCCGCCCGGACTGCCGGTGGTTGCCCCGGATGGGGTGCCGGACGGCGTCGAAGGGGCAGCGCTGGAGGAGGAGGAGGGAGTGCCCGGCGCGGAGGGTGAGGCGACGGGACCGGGGCCACTTCCGCTGCAGGCGGATGCCGCCAGCAGCACGCCGAAGGTGACGATCAATCCGGGACGAATGCGCACGAGGACGTCCTTCGCAAGAATCATTGACTGGCTTTCGACTGCCTGTCGACCCGCTGTCACTGTCAAGCCTACTTGCGCCCTTCGTGAGGGTCGGCTGACGAGAAAGCCCACGTGTTTCTCAGGTCAGACTGTGGGAGCTGTCCGGCAACAACGGCGTCTGGTCCAAGCTCGGTGGTACCGCCAAGTCCCGGCGCCCAGGCAGTGCTGCCGGTGACTGTTCCGGCCAACGCCAAGGTGGCCCAGTTCACCGTACGGACTCCGAACACCACGGCCGACCTCGATCTGTACGTCCACCAGATCGTCGACGGATCCGCGGTGCAGGTCGGCCAGTCGGCGACCGGAGCGGCGAACGAGACCGTCGTGCTGCCGGCTCCGGAGACGGGCGACTATCTGACTCAGGTGATCGGCTACGCCAACGCGCCGGGCACCACCTCCACCCCGGCCACCTTTCGCCGTGAACTGAGCCCGAGGAGACGCATCAGGTGCCGGCCGGACACGCATCTGTTGCGTGATCGGCCGGCCCTCGGCTTTTTCCAACGGGTGACGCAGGAGAACGTTCACTGTTACTGTCGGGGCCACTGGGGCGCCGCCGGGAATTTCGGGGGGAACGGGGTCGCAGCGTCTCTCGTGAAGGAACCAACATGTCTTCAGCGACCCCAACTCGCTGCCGGCGAAGTGCGATCGCGCTTGCCTGCGCCCTGTCCGCGCTGCTCGCCTACGGGCTCAGCCCCGTGGCCTCGGCGGATCCGCCCGACCCCACTGAGGCGTCCGTCCCGGCCGACCCCACTGAGGCGTCCGTCCCGGCCGACCCCACTGAGGCGTCCGTCCCGGCCGACGGGCCGGAGGTGGCGATACCGACTGGGGCGAGCACGGAGAGCGACTACATCGTCACGCTGGCCGACGCTCCGATCGCGGCATACAACGGTGACGTGGCCGGCTACGACGCCACCCAGCCGGCCGAGGGTGAGGACGTGGACCTCGACAGCGCGGACGCGAAGCGCTACCGGTCGTACCTGCGCAAGCGCCAGGACACGGTCGCCGCTCGGATCGGTTCGACCCCGGACGAGCGCTACGAGGTGGGCCTGAACGCGTTCACCGCCGAGATCACCGGCGAGCAGGCGGCGACACTGGCTCGCACCGACGGTGTGGTGTCGGTGCACCGGGACAGCCTGCGCCGGATGCCGGACGACAAGAAGTCGGTCGACTTCCTCGGGCTGTCCGGCTCCGACGGTGTCTGGTCGAAGCTCGGTGGTCCCGAGGACGCGGGCCGCGGGGTGGTCGTCGGTGTGATCGACACCGGCATCTGGCCCGAGAGCGCCTCGTTCGCCGGCGAGCCCCTCCAGACGTCGTCGCGGAAGACCAGGCATGGCGGGGCGCCGTTCGTGCCGACTCGCTCGGGCGAGACCATCACGATGACCAAGTCCGACGGCGCGACCTTCACCGGCAGGTGCCAGCCCGGCGAGGGCTTCACCGTCGACGACTGCAACACCAAGATCGTCGGTGCCCGCTACTTCGGTGACACCTGGCTGGCCAGGGTGCCGGCCAACGAGCGCGACGACGTCGTGTCCCCGCGCGACGGCGAGGGCCACGGAAGCCACACCGCCTCGATCGCCGTCGGCAACCACGGGGTCCGAGCCGTCGTGGACGACCGCAACTTCGGTCGGATCTCCGGGGTCGCCCCGGCGGCGAAGATCGCGGCCTACAAGGCGGTCTGGCAGGCCAAGGACGCCGCCCAGTCCGGTGCGTACGACTCCGACGTCCTGGCAGCGATCGACGCAGCGATCGCTGACGGCGTCGACGTGATCAACTTCTCGATCAGCGCCGCCGACGACCCGACCTCCCCGGTCCAGCTCGCCTTCCTGGCCGCGGCGTCGGCCGGCATCTTCGTCGCCACCTCCGCCGGGAACTCCGGGCCGGGTGCCTCGACCGTGCAGAGCACCTCGCCGTGGGTGACCACGGTCGGAGCTCACACGATCGCGCCCTACTACGGCACCGTGACCCTGGGCAACGGTCAGGCGTACGCCGGCATCTCCACCACCGTCGACGGGCCGGTCGGGCCCGCCCCCCTCGTCAACGGTGCCGCCGTGGTGGCGGACGGACAGACCGCGGCCAACGCCGCCGCCTGCGCACCGAACAGCCTCGACCCGGCGAAGGCTGCCGGCACGATCGTGGTGTGCGCCCGTGGGGTGGTGGACCGGATCGTCAAGTCGGCCGAGGTCGAGCGGGCCGGCGGGATCGGCATGGTGCTGGCCAACCTGACCACGAACACCCTGGACGGCGACCTGCACAGCGTGCCGACCGTCCACGTCGACCCGCCGGCCTCCACCGCGATCACGGCCTACGCCGCCACCGCCGGTGCCACGGCCACCCTGACCGAGGGCAACGAGACGTCGACCGACCTGGCGTACCCGCAGATCGCCACGTTCTCCTCCCGAGGGCCCTCGGTGGGCACCGGAGGGGACACGCTCAAGCCCGACCTGGTCGCGCCCGGGGTGTCGATCCTGGGCGCCACCGCCCCGCTCGGCGACGAGGGGAGTGACTTCGGGTTCCTCTCCGGGACGTCGGAGTCGGCCCCCCAGGTGGCCGGGCTCGCGGCGTTGTGGTTCGGGGCCGGGGTGCGACCGACCTGGTCGCCGATGAACATCAAGTCGGCGCTGATGACCACCGCCGCCGATCTCGTCGACGGCTCCGGGAAGAAGGTGACCGATCCGTTCGCTCAGGGCGCCGGACGGGTCGTGCCGGAGCGGATGTTCGTCCCCGGTCTGGTCTACCCCGCGGGTCAGCGGGACTGGCTGGGCTACCTCGAGGGTCTCGGTATGGATACGGGCACGAGGACCAAGGCGATCGACCCGAGCGACTACAACTCCCCGTCGATCGCGATCGGTCGGTTGGTGGGCCGGCAGACCGTGACCCGTCGGGTGACCGCAGTCGCGGCCGGACGCTATCGGGTCGCCGCCCGGGTATCCGGTGTCGACGTCGACGTCAGCCCGTCGGTGCTGGACTTCAGTCACGCCGGCCAGACCCGGACCTTCCGGGTCACGTTCACGCCGACCACGACGAGCTACGACAAGGCCGCTACAGGGTTCCTGACCTGGAAGGGCAAGCGCGGCGCCGTGCGCATCCCGCTGGCGGTCACCCCGCGGGCCCTCGAGGCTCCGGCGCAGGTCGCCGGCACGGGATCGTCGGGCCAGGTGCGGTTCCGCGTGACCTCTGGTACGACCGGGCCCTTCACCGCGGTCGCGAGTGGTCTGGCCACCGGCAGCCCGCGAACCGGGTCCCTGACGCTCAGCCAGAGCTTCGCCTATCGCGTCCGGCCCACCCCCGGCACGAAGGCGGCACGCTTCACGGTGCGATCGTCGGACTCCGGCGCCAATCTCGACCTGTACGTCTACCAGTACGACGCGAACGCGGTGGCCCGGTTGGTCGGGCAGTCGACCGGACCGTCGTCGAGCGAGTCCTTCGTCGTGCCGAAGCCGTCGTCCTCGGACTCGACCAGTACGTCGCCGGTGGCCGGGGACTACGCGCTGCAGGTCGTCAACGCCGGCAACGCCCCGGGCACCACCTCGACGTCCTTCACGGCCCAGACCGGGTTGGTCCAAGCTGCCGGCGGCGTGGGGAGCTTCACGGTGGAGCCCTCGCAGACCGAGGCCACCGCGGGCGAGCCGTTCGTCCTGACCGCCCGCTGGTCGGGTGTGGAGCAGTCGGTTCCCTACGTGGGCTGGGTCGAGTACCCCGGCGGGCAGGGCACGGTCGTCACGGTCAACTGATGCTCGCCCGGGGAGGAGTTCGGCCAGGCACTGGAAGATGACCCAGCGGCTGTGATGAACTGGGGCTGCTGCTGTTCTTACGGACGGTAGACCAACGCGGGTCCGGTCTCACCTGTGATGAGACCGGACCCGCTGCCCGTTCCTGACCGCCACTTACCGAATGCAGCGACGGACAGGCCTTACGCGAGGGTGATGGCGATCGCCGACCGCCCCCGCAGTCTGTGGCGAGATCCGCCCTAGCTCTTGACGGTCATCAACCAGGCGAGCAGATACGCCCGGCTGTTGCCGTCGTCGATCCACTCGTCGGCCAACGAGCGCGCCGACTCCAGCGCGGTCTTGCGCTGGTCGTCGCCCGCGAGGGCGGCGTACATCAGCAGGAAGTCACCGAACTTCTGGTCGAACTTCCCGCTGGTGGCCTCCTCCACGTTGGCCGTGATCCGCTCGGGGTCGCCCCCGAGGTAGGTCGACGCGGGGCTCATCGGGATCACCAGGATGCCGAGCATGGCGGCCGGCTCCGGCGAGAACCAGGTGGCGTAGTCCCGCTTGCCGCCCCAGTTCAGGGTCACGATCTTGTGCCCGTACCCGGAGTAGATCGGCTCGGCGTTGTCGAAGTTCGTCCAGTAGTCCAACCCGGCCTGCGCCTCGGTGGACAGCATCCAGATGGCCTCGGCCTCCAGCGCGTCGTTGCCGGAGCTCTTGGCCCACTTGGCGAGTCCGGTCCAGGCCGTGATGGCCTCCGAGCTCGACTCCTGGTTGTTGCCGTCGGCGAACGGCGACGTGCCGGAGGCCCACGAGTGGCCCGCGTAGACGTCGAACACCCGACGGTCCGGGAAGGAGCCGTTGCCGGCGTTCGAGCCGATGTCGGCCGCCACCAGGTCCATCACGGGCTGGAGCTTCTTGGCCAGCTCCGGGTTGTCCTGCGTCAGCACCCCCGCGGCGTACAGGAAGTAGCCGTAGTGGAAGTGGTGGTCGTTGAACTCGTCGGAGCCGAACGACGGCGTCAAGCCCACGATGCCCTTGGCCTGCTCGTCGTAGACGAAGCAGAACTCGCTGCGGGTGTCGGCGCCCTTGGGCTCGGTCCACTTGGTCAGCTGCTCGGTGAGGGCGTCGCCCATCGTCTTCGCCGGTTCGGCGAGCTCCAGCTGCTGCGCGAGCTGGTACAGCATCGCCGCGCGGTACAGCTTCTTGCCGCCGAAGTAGGTGTCGGCCGGCCACTCCTTGGTGGCCGCGATGTCCTTGCTGACCTGCTCACCGAGCTCGGACTTCTCGTCCTTGCTGAGCTTGCTCAGGTCGAGGGCGGAGGTCGGCTCCGACAGCGGCACGGTGTAGGTGAGCTCGTTGCCCGACGCCACCTTGAGAGTGCCGTAGATGCTCGGGTAGGTGCCGAGATCGGTGGCGATGCCCTTGTCCAGACCCTTCGCCTGGTGCGGGCGGATGGCGAACACCGTCCCGCCCTTCGCCGCGTACGTGAGCGTGGTCGTGACCACGTCCCCGTCGAGGCTGTAGCTCACCGAGCTGCCCGTGACGTGGTTGCCGGCCAGCTCGGCCAGCTTGTCCGCCGTCCCGTCGGTCGGCACCACGAACCAGACGGCCGAGCCGCCCTTCTTCAGCGAGATCTTCTTGTCCGCGACGTCGCCGTCGGTCACCACGAGCCCGTAGGTGGTCTCACCGGCCAGCGTCGTCCAGAAGTCACCGGATGCCGTGTTGGGCAGTGGGGCGGTGATCTCGGTGGCGGTCTCGGCGGTGAAGCGGACGTACGGCGAGCCCTGCACGATCGTGGTCTTGCCGATCAGCTTGTCGTCGGCGTCGAGGTGGTCGAGAGTGACGGTCAGGGTGTCGTACGCGCTGACCAGCGCCTTCTTCGCCCCGAAGGCCATGTCCATCTCGGGCTTGTAGCCGCCCAAGATGGCCTTCTCGCTCGTGGTCATGGTGGGCAGTCCGAAGGCGAAGCCGGTGTCGGTCAACCCGAAGCTGAGCGGGATCGGGAAGACCGGCATGGCCTCCTCGCCGAAGGCCAGACCCGAGAACCAGCGGTTGGTCGGCGGGATGAGGCCGTCGGCCAGCCGGGTGATCGGCAGCTCCTTGGGGGTCTTCTTCACGATGTCGGCCAGCAGCGGATCGATCTGCTGCTTGGTGAAGACCTCGCCGCCGGTGCCGGTCGGGCCGGAGCCCGAGGCGCCCGAGCCGGTCTGACCGGCGGAGGTCGCGCCGCAGCCGGCCAGGCCGACCGCCACCGAGGTGGCCGCCAGTCCGGCGAGCAGGGAGCGCCGGCTGAGCCGAGAGCTCGGCGGGCTGGTGTGGTGGTGCTGGATATCGTTCGACGGACCTTTGCTTCGCCAGATGCTGGGCAACGTCACGTCCCTTCAGTAGTCAGTCGGTGTGTGTGGTCGAACCCGACTCACGTCGGTGAGGAGTCGGGTTCGACCACACGGTCTAGCTCGGTTCTCGGCGGAGCCGAGAGGTGTTGCTCGGTTCTCGCAAGGCCGAGAGGTGTTGCTCGGTTCTCGCAAGGCCGAGAGGTGTTGCTCGGTTCTCGCAAGGCCGAGAGGTGTTGCTCGGTTCTCGCAAGGCCGAGGGGTGTAGCTCGGTTCTCGGCGGAGCCGAGGGGTGGGCCTACTTGAGCCCGATCTGTCGCAGGAAGTCGAACACCTGGTCGTTGACCCCGGCCAGCGGTCCGTCGTCGCGGAGCTGGAGGGTCGCGATGACGGGGGTGCCGTTCTTGGTCAGGTTGTCGAGGCTGGCGTCGGAAAGCTCTTTGCTGTCCACCCGGACCTCGGTCAGCGCCTTGGCGTTCTCGGTGGCCACCTCGATGGTGGAGACGGTCCCGGTGACGATCTGGTTGTTCGGCAGCAGGATGTCCACCGTCGACCCCTCGACCACACGGTCGTAGTCACGGGGGGACAGCAGGTACTTCGCGTCGACGAACTCGCTGCCGACCACCGAGATGGAGGCGAACGGAGCGCCGGTGCCCAGCGCGTTGCCGAGCTTGGCCTTGAGCGAGGTCACCTGGCCGGCCACGGTGGCCTTGTAGGTGAGGGTGCCGGCCTTGGCGTCGACGTCGTAGGCCTCGTTGTCGCTCAGCTTCAGGCCGTTCGACAGGTCCTGCTGGAGCGGCACGCTCTGCAGCGTGAAGAGCTTGTCGCCCTTGGCGACGACGTCGCCCTCGTTGACGTACTGCTTGGTCACCGTGCCGCCGTAGGCAGCGCCCACGTCGTAGGTGTCGGTGGCGACCGTGGCGTCGAGGCTGGTCACCTTGATCTGGCGCTGGTTGAACACGAGGGTGAGGGCCGCGACGACGAGCAGGACGCCGAGGATCCCTCCGAACAGGCGGAGTCGGTTGGTCCAGGTCATTTCGCTGCTACCTCTTTCGCATCACTGTCGGCGTGAGCGCGGTCGGCGCCTGCCGGAACGGAGTCGTTGTCGTTGTCGTCGTCGGTGGTCGTCGGTGCGGGACTCGTGACGGTGGCCAGCTCGGGAACCCCGAGCTCCGCGGCCAGCTGCGGCGGCACGATGACCTGGGTCCGCAGCATCACGGTGTCCTCGTCGGCCAGGTGCTCGACCGGGTCGGGCACCAGGTTCTTCGACGGGTGGTTGATGTGCCAGTTCTCCCGCAGGGCCACGATCATGAAGGCACCGAGGATGAAGGTGTTGGTCACGTTCCAGGCCGTGGCCAGGCTGAGCTGGCTGTTACCCAGGTCCCGCCAGATGGAGACGACCGACGTCAGGAGCAGGAAGAAGAAGACCAGCACCTGCGGGATCATGAAGTTGAAGGGTGACTTGGCCTTCCCCTTGCCGCCGGTGACGTGCCACTTCTGCTCCTTCTTCGTGATCGCGTTCCAGAGTGCGCTCATGTAGATCGGGAACGACACCGCGGCGAGCATCAGCACCTCCCAGCGGAACGAGCCGAGCGTGTAGAAGGCGAGCACGATCTGCATCAGGTAGAAGCCGGCGTAGAAGAGCAGCCAGGTCTGCCAGGTGATGTCCAGGTTCACCGGTCGGAGATCGAAGAAGATCTCCAGCGCCGGGACGATCAGCAGGATGCCCGGGGCGATGCCGGTCAGGTAGTGGGTCGCGGTGACCAGGTACATGATCCGCTGGTCCATGGTCAGCTTGCGCTTCGGGCTCAACGGGTTGTGGCTGAGCAGGATCTCGAAGCCACCGGTGGCCCACCGCAGCTGCTGCTTGGTGTAGGCCTCGATGGTCTCCGGGGCATCGCCGATGGCCAGCGTCTTGGGGATGTAGATCGTCTTCCAGCCCCGCTCGTGGAGCATCAGCGAGGTCCAGACGTCCTCGGACTTGGAGTCGGTGTAGATGCCGCCGATGTCGTTCACCGCGGCCCGGCGGTAGATCACGTTCGTGCCGACGCAGAACGCGGCGTTGAAGTGGTTGCGGCCGGGCTGAACGAACTTGTAGAAGACCGCCTGCATGTAGCCGGCGCCGCGGGAGACCAGGTTGACCAGGTTGCCGTAGGTCTGCGGGGTCTGCACGAAGGCGACGTTGGCGTTGATGAAGAACGGGACGGTCTCGACCAGGAACTCCGGCTTGGGCACGAAGTCGGCGTCGAAGACGCAGAAGAAGTCACCCTTGGCGATCGACAGGGCGTGGTTGATGTTGCCCGCCTTGGCGCCGTTGGAGCTGAGCCGGCGGATGTAGTAGCAACCCAGCTCATCGGCCAGCGCCTTCACGTCGTCGGCACGACCGTCGTCGAGGATCCAGGTGCGGTGCTTGCCCTTGATCGCCATCGCGGCGGTCGCGGTCGCCCTGATCTTGTCGAGGTCCTCGCCGTAGACGGTGATGAACACGTCGACGTCGATCTTCTTGCCGTCCAGCAGGACGGGCCAGAGCTCGGGGTTGTCGGTCAGGCCTGCCGCCTTGATCGCCTTCTTGTCGAACATCAGGCGCTTCGACTCGTGGAAGGAGAACTCTCGCGGGCTCTTGCGGCCGGACAGGATGGTCCACATCGACAGCAGGGCGTGCGTCACCAAGATCACTTCGGCGACGATCACGAGAGCGTAGGGGAGCAGGTCTCCCCGGTTGCTCGGCTTCAGCAGGAACTGAGCGTAGAAGAGGATGCCCAGGGTGGCGATCAAGCTGAGCAAGATCATCACGGGCGAGTACGGGTCTGCCGTCTCCGCTCTGCGGGTGACGGGCACGTGTTTATCGACGCGTGCGTAGTCGTGGGCCGGACGGGCCATAGTGCAACTCTCCACTATTCGGTGTTCGTGGGACGCCGAGGGAAACGGTGAACGCGCTCGATCACGTGGGTGATCGACGCTGGGTGAGTCCGACCTGATCCGGGCAAGATCACGAAGGTCACCGGCAGCGGTGCGGTTCGGTTTCGACTCGACGGTGCGGCAGCTCTGCCACGGCGGGGTGTTCGCGCCTCATACGTGCGAACCGTCCCGGGTAGTCCGGCGCTCCTAGGCTGCGCCAGCACTCATCGAGATGAGTGTCGAAGTGATGATCTTGGAAGCTCCTGGATGGAGATCCTCGATTGCTTCGATGGGCATAACCTTACGGCGTTTTCGGGCCGGCCGCAGAGGGCTCTGGTGACCACCGGGTGAACGGATGGCGACACTGAATGATCGCTCGGTAGTAGGACATCGGACTGTCGTCAACTGGTCTGATCGACCGGACCAGTGCGCACCCGGAGGGACGGACGGTCAGGCGGGGCGGGACCTGCGTGCAGCCCGCCGTCAACGGCCAACTGGTGTGCTCGACTGGTATCAGACCATCTCTTCCTCTGGTCTGCGTCGCGCTCGTCACAGCCGCTGCCCAGGATGTGACCCGTCCGTGTCGGGAAGGTCACAGCGGCCGTCGGCGCGGAGCCCGCATTCCCACGATGGAACTCCCTGGGCGACAAGGCACTAGGCTCCACGGCCATGAGCGAGGGGTCAGTCACGCGTGCCGGGGCAGCCGACGATCGGGAGATGGAGCCGGCGGTGGCCGCGGAGCTGCTCCGGCTGCGGGGCAGCATCGACAACATGGATGCCGCCCTGATCCACCTGCTGGCCGAACGCTTCAAGATCACCCAGCAGGTCGGTCACCTCAAGGCGGAGTACGGGTTGCCGCCGGCCGACCCCGCCCGGGAAGCGCAACAGATCGCTCGCCTCCGGTCGCTGGCCATCGAGGCGAAGCTGGACCCGGAGTTCGCCGAGAAGTTCCTGACGTTCGTCGTGTCCGAGGTGGTCCGCCACCACGAGACGCTGCAGGCGTCCCGCGGCTGAGCCTCAGTCGGCCAGCGCGGCGGCCAGGGCCCGCCCGGCAGTCCGGCCGCTGAACACGCAGCCGCCCAGGAAGGTGCCCTCCAGCGCCCGGTAGCCGTGCATGCCCCCGCCCCCGAAGCCGGCGGCCTCGCCCACCGCGTACACGCCTGACAGGGGCGAGGCGTCCGCCCGCAGCACCCGTCCGTCCAGATCGGTCTCCAGACCGCCGAGGGTCTTGCGCGTCAGCACGTGCAGCCGGACCGCGACCAGCGGCCCGCCCGCCCCGGCCCGGCCCTCGCCGGGGCGGTGGGGATCCAGGTACGGGTGCGGGGTGGCGACCCGCATCAGCTTGTCCACCACGAACCGGCGGGCGGCCGCGGTGGCCACCACCTGCGGGTCCTTTCCCAGACCCGAGCGCACCTGCAGGTCACGAGCCTCGATCAGCTCCCGGAGAGCACCGGGCTCGACCAGGTGCTCGCCGACCAGCTGGTTCATCTTCGCCGCGAGCTCGTCGGTGGTGGTGGCGGTCAGGAAGTCCACGCCGCGGTCCAGGAAGGCCTGCAGCTCGGGAGTGGGGCCGGGTCGCAGCCGACCGGACAGCAGCCGGAGGTCCTTGCCGGTCAGGTCGCCGTTCTGCTCCGAGCCGGAGAGGGCGAACTCCTTGGCCGCTGTCTCGACGTCGGCCACGAACCAGGAGTGGTCGTGACCGCTGGCCGTGATGTGACGGAGCGCTCCAAGAGCGTCGAAGCCGGGGAACAGGGGAGCTGGGAGGCGCCGGCCCTGCGCGTCCAACCACAGGCTCGACGGACCCGGCAGGATCCGGATGCCGTGGTGGGTCCACACCGGCGAGTGGTTCAGGATGCCCTCCGGGTAGTGCCACATCCGGTCGGGGTTGATCACCCGTCCACCGGCCCGGGTGGCGACCTCGATCATCGAACCGTCCACGTAGTCCGGCACCCCGGCGATCATCGTCTGCGGCGGCTCCCCGTAGGCGCGTGGCCAGTTCTTCCTGACCAGGTCGAAGTTCCCGCCGATGCCACCGCTGGCCACCACCACGGCCTGGGCGGAGAAGGAGAACTCCCCGACAGTGGACGTCGGGTTGGCAGCGCCGCGGGGGGCCTCGCTGGCCGTCAGCACCGAACCGTGCACGCGCACGCCGCCCTCACCGACGTCGATCCCGGTCACCTTGTGCCGGCTGCGGATCCGCACCCGGTGGGAGGCCAGCACAGCGTCGGCGAACGGCTGCACGATGCCCGGACCGGTGCCCCAGGTGACGTGGAAGCGCGGGACGGAGTTGCCGTGGCCGGGCACGGTGTAGCCGCCGCGCTCGGCCCACTGGACCAGCGGGAACCAGCGCACCCCGAGACCGTGCAGCCAGGACCGCTTCTCGCCGGCGGCGAACTGCACGTACGCCTCCGCCCAGCGGCGGGGCCAGTAGTCCTCCGGTCGGTCGAACGACGCACTGCCGAGCCAGTCGGCCAGGGCCAGCTCGGCCGAGTCGCGGACCCGGAGCCGACGCTGCTCGGGGGAGTCGACCAGGAAGAGACCACCGAACGACCAGTACGCCTGCCCCCCGAGCGACTGCAGCGGTTCGCCGTCCAGCAGCAGCACCGAGCGGCCCGCCTCGGCCAGCTCGCGGGTGGCGACCAAGCCGGAGAGCCCGGCCCCGATGACGATGACGTCCGCGTCCATGGAGAGCATTCTCGTCACTCGCCGCTCACCGCCCGTGGCCGGGGAGAACTCACTACCCTGGGCCGTATGTCGACTGTCAGCTCCGTGGCCACCGATCCGCTGCCCTGGGACGGCCGACGGCTGGCCGCCCAGCTGGCCGCCACCGGTCCCACCCGGCCGTGGCGGTCGGTGTACGAGGACGACCTCGTGGTCGAGCTGCCGACCTCCACCCCTGCCGACGTCGCGGTCGCGGTCACCCGCGCCCGGGTCGCGCAGCCGGCTTGGGCGGCCCGGCCCCTGGCGGAGCGTCAGCGGGTCCTGCTCGACTTCCACGACGCGCTCCTCGACCGGCGTGAGGAGCTGGCGGACCTGCTGCAGTACGAGGGTGGCAAGGCGCGGCTGACCGCGATGGAGGAGATCGTCCACCTCGCGATGACCGCGCGCTACTACGCCCGGGTGGCTCGCCAGGTGCTGCACGACCAACGGGGGAGCGGCATGGTCCCGCTGCTCACCCGGGTCGACAAGCGGCACGTGCCGCTGGGTCTGGTCGGCATCATCGCCCCCTGGAACTACCCCCTGAGTCCCACGATCGCGGACGGGCTGGCCGCGCTGGTCGCCGGGAACGCGATCCTGCTCAAGCCGGACCTGCAGACCCCGTACGTGGCGCTGGCCGCCGTGGATCTGCTGCGCGAGGTCGGCCTGCCCGACGATCTGTGGCAGGTGGTCTACGGGGCCGGCGACCAGGTCGGACCCGAGCTGATCTCCCAGGTGGACTACCTCTGCTTCACCGGCTCCACCGCGACCGGGAGGATCGTCGCCCGGCAGTGCGCCGAGCGGCTGATCGGCTGCTCGCTGGAGCTGGGCGGGAAGAACCCGCTGCTGGTGCTGGATGACGCCGAGGTCGAGACCGCCGCCGCCGGTGCGGTCCGCGGGTCCTTCGGCAACGCCGGACAGCTCTGTGTGTCGATCGAGCGGATCTACGTGGCGGACGCGCTCCACGACACCTTCACGAGTGCGTTCGTGGCGAAGACCAGGACCCTGCGGTTGGGTCGCTCGCTCGACTACGAGCACGAGATGGGCAGCCTGGTCAGCGCCGAACAGCTGGACCGGGTCGAGGCCCACGTCGAGGACGCCCGCCGCAAGGGTGCCCAGGTACTCACCGGTGGTCGTCGTCGTCCCGATCTGGGACCACTCTTCTACGAGCCCACGGTGCTGACCGGGGTCACCGAGGAGATGGACTGCTACGCCGGCGAGACCTTCGGCCCGGTGGTCAGCATCTACCGCGTGCGCGACGAGGCCGAGGCGATCCGGCGAGCGAACGACTCCGAGTACGGCCTGAACGCCAGCGTCTGGACCTCCGATCCCGCGCGCGGTCGCCGCGTGGCCGGACTGCTGCACTGCGGCACCGTGAACGTCAACGAGGCGTACGGAGCCACCTTCGGCAGCATCGACGCCCCGATGGGCGGCATGAAGTCGTCCGGTCTCGGTCGTCGGCAGGGGCCCGAGGGCTTGCTGCGGTTCGTCGAGACCCAGGCCATCGGAACCCAGTCGCTGATCCCGCTCGCTCCCAGCTTCGGGTTGTCGCCCGAGGCCTTCGTCACCGGGCTGACCGGCGCGCTCCGCGTCCTCAAGGCCCTCGGCCGAGCCTGAGGATCTCTCGCACCCCGTGTTTTCTCGCGAGAAGTTTGGTCGAATGGGGACCAGCAGTCACACTGCTTAGGCGTCTTTCTCGTCCTGGCGCGTTGATTCTCGAGGAGTAGCTCTATGCCGCGTCGGTTCGGTCGTTGGATAGCGGTGCTGGTGGCGTCATCGGTGGCGCTGCTCGCTCCCGTACCGATGCTGACGCCGGCCGCCGAGGCCGCCGAACCGAAGGTGCCGGCCGTCCCCGCGCAGTACCTGAACCAGGCGATCGGCTGGGGGGAGTGCGCCGGGGACTTCGAGTCGCAGTGTGCCTCGGTCAAGGTCCCGATGGACTGGCAGAACCCAGCCCGGGGCGACATCAGGATCGCCATCGCCTACCTGGCGGCCGCCGGCGCGTCCAAAGGACTGCTCACCAGCAATCCCGGCGGGCCGGGAGCAGCGGGACGGATGCTGACCGAGGCCCTGTCGATGCCCGACGTCACCGGGCAGGGTGGCGAGCCCCGGCTCCGCCAGTACGACCTGCTCGGCTTCGACCCGCGTGGCTTCGGAGCCAGCACCAACGTGAAGTGCCTGACCACCAAGGCCAAGCTGAGCAAGCTGCCGAAGGTCGCCGATCGGCGGGTGCGCAACCGCGCGACCCACGCGATGGAGATCGCCGAGGCCAAGCTGTTCGGCGAGGCGTGCGCCAGCCAACCGCTGGCCCGCTACATCAACACCCAGCAGACCGTCTGGGACCTCGATTTCCTCCGTCAGCTGCTGGCCCAGAACAAGGCCAAGAGCTACCCGGTGCTGAACTACGTCGGCTACTCCTACGGCACCTGGCTGGGCGCCTGGTACGCCGACACCTACCCGAACCAGGTCGGCCGGTTCATCCTCGACTCCAACATGCAGTGGACGACGAGCATGTACGCCAACCAGACCCTCGACTCGGTCTCCTTCCAGCGGCGTCGCGACAAGATGCTGTTCCCGTACCTGGCTCGGCACAACGCCGACTTCGGTCTCGGTAAGAGCGCCAAGTCGGTGAAGAAGAAGTACGAGTCGACCCGCAAGAAGCTGGCCACGCAGGCGAAGAAGGCCCTGAAGAAGGGCAAGACCCCGGTGATGGGGCCGGAGGACCTCGACTACATCACGGCGAGCCTGATCTACTCCGACGAGGGCTTCGCCAGCGCCGGCTACGTGATCGACGCCTCGGGGGACTTCGTCCGCAAGCCGTCGTCGGGGAAGTATCGGCGCACGCTCCAGAAGCGGATCAAGTCCCCGATGAGCAAGGCGCCGTTCCTGGTCCAGCGCACCGCGTCGAAGGTCAAGGGCTCCGCGCTCGTGTCGGTGGACCTGGCCGGCACCATCGTGCGGTGCAACGACAGCGCGACCCCCGGCAACCTGACGAAGCTGCTCAAGCGGGCCGACAGCGACGCCAAGAAGTACCCGTTCACCGGCTACCTCAACACCGTCCCGCTGTGCGCCTACTGGAAGTTCAAGCCGCAGACCCGCACCATCGACCTGGCCGGACTGAAGACCAAGATGTTGATGTTCCAGTCCGAGGGCGACCCCGCCACCGCGTACGAGGGGGCGCTGGCCGCTCATCGCAAGACGGCGAGCAAGACCGTGATGGTCAGCGTGGACAACGAGGGCCAGCACGGTCTCTACATCGACGGACCGTCGACCTGCCTGGAGAAGATCGGTGACACGTTCCTGTTCAGCCGGCTACCGACGCTGCCGGCCCGGGACACCCGGTGCGCGACCAGCCCGCTGCCGGACGACCGGAAGGTCTACCCGCTGAGCGGGCCGGTCTCCGGAGCGAAGTCCGACGCCAAGAAGGCGTTCAAGGCCAAGAACTCGACGGTGAAGGCGGTCCGGGCGGACGTCGCCAAGCGGGGCCTGAGCTAGCCGAACCGGCAGAAACGAGAGCTCCGGCACCTGATCGCAGGATCAGGGTGCCGGAGCTGTTTCTCGTCTGGTAGCCGAGGTTCAGTTGCCCGGCCAGGCGCCGGTGATCCGCTCGAACGCCTTCGCCCCGCCCCGGTTGACCAGGACCTGGACGACGGCGAAGATCCCGGCCTGGATCAGTGCGGCGGCCAGCACCTTGCCCACCGAGTACTGCGCATCCAGGGCGTCGGGGATCTCGTCCTCATCGGCCAGCTTCTTCCAGATCAGTCCGACCACTCTGCCGGCGACCGCCGCGGATGCGAGGCTCACCGCCAGCCCGATCGGCTGGTACGCCATCTTCGCCATGTCCGGCATGGATCTCCTCACGTTGTTCGAGCAGGGCTCGTCACCATCCAACCATCACCGCCCAACGCTCGACGTACGGCACGGTCAGCGGGCTGCCCTAGACTCGGGCCCTCATCGGGCTGGCGAAGGGACGCAAGGTGACCGAGGCGGAGATGGAGCGTCGACACGATCTGGTGGTGGTGATCGACTTCGGCGCCCAGTACGCCCAGCTGATCGCCCGTCGGGTCCGCGAGGCCCGGGTCTACTCCGAGATCCTGCCGCACACCGCGAGCGTGGCCGAGATCGTGGCCAAACGACCCAAGGCGATCATCCTCTCCGGCGGACCGCAGTCCGTGTACGCCGACGGGGCGCCCCAAGTCGACCCCGGCCTGTTCACCGCCGGCCTGCCAGCCTTCGGCATCTGCTACGGCTTCCAGGCGATGGCCCGGGCGCTGGGCGGTGAGGTCGCCAAGACCGGGATCAGCGAGTTCGGCCGCACCCAGGCCACGATCGGGGTGGCCGGCACCTTGCTCGCCGACCTGCCCGACAGCCTGAACGTCTGGATGAGTCACGGCGACTCCGTGGCCGCCTCGCCGGCCGGGTTCACCGCGTTGGCCAGCACCGCGGGCGCCCCGATCGCCGCCTTCGAGAACGTCGACGCTGGGCTCGCCGGGGTGCAGTGGCACCCCGAGGTGCTGCACTCCCAGGCCGGTCAGCAGGTGCTCGAGCGCTTCCTGTACGACATCGCCGGCTGCACCCCGGACTGGACGGCGGCCAACATCGTCGACGACTCGATCGCGGTGATCCGCGAGCAGGTGGGCGACTCGCACGTGATCTGCGGGCTGTCGGGCGGGGTGGACTCCGCCGTGGCTGCGGCGCTGGTGCAGAAGGCGGTCGGCAGCCAGCTGACCTGCGTGTTCGTCGACCACGGACTGCTGCGCCAGGGCGAGGCCGAGCAGGTCGAGCGGGACTTCGTGGCCTCGACCGGGGTCGCGTTGAAGGTGGTCGACGCCGCCGAGCAGTTCCTCGGTGCGCTGGCGGGGGTGACCGATCCCGAGACCAAGCGCAAGATCATCGGTCGGGAGTTCATCAGGTCGTTCGAACGAGCCGCACGCGAGATCGTGGGGGAGTCCGGTGCCGTCGACTGGCTCGTCCAGGGCACGCTCTACCCGGACGTGGTGGAGTCGGGAGGCGGCGAGGGCGCGGCCAACATCAAGAGCCACCACAACGTCGGCGGCCTCCCCGACGACCTCCAGTTCGGCCTGGTCGAGCCGCTGCGGACTCTGTTCAAGGACGAGGTCCGCTCCGTCGGCGAGCAGCTGGGACTGCCCGCCGCGATGGTGTGGCGCCAGCCGTTCCCCGGACCGGGGCTGGCCATCCGCATCATCGGTGAGGTGACCGGCGACCGGCTCGCCATCCTCCGCGAAGCCGACGCCATCGCCCGGGCCGAGCTGACCGCCGCCGGCTTGGATCGTGACATCTGGCAGTTCCCGGTGGTGCTGCTCGCCGATGTGCGCTCGGTCGGGGTCCAGGGCGACGGTCGCACCTACGGGCACCCGATCGTGCTGCGCCCGGTGACCAGCGAGGACGCGATGACCGCCGACTGGGGTCGGCTGCCCTACGACCTGCTGGAGCGGATCAGCACCCGGATCACCAACGAGGTCCGTGAGGTGAACCGGGTCGTGGTCGACATCACCAGCAAGCCCCCGGGCACCATCGAGTGGGAGTAGGGACGAGCTAGTCCTTCTTGTCCGCCCCGGGCTCAGGGGTCTCCGGGTCGGCTGCGGGCGTGACGGGTGCGGTGTCGTAGCCGGTCGGCTCGGTGCCGGTCGGCTCGGTGCGAGTCGGCTCGGGGCTGGCCGGCTCGACCACGGTCGGCTCCGGCGCACCCGGCTGGGTCCAGCTCTGGGGTGCCGGCGCGGCTGCCGACGTCGTGGGCGCTGACGCGGTCTGCGGCTGCTCCCACGGCGCCCCGCCGGGACCCCACACCTGGTCGACCGGCGGCTGCGCCGGAGCCCCGTACGGCTGCTGGGCGGCGTACTGGCTCGGGTAGCCGGCGTCGTAGGCACCCGGCTGCGGACCGTTCACGTACGGCGGCTGTGGTGGAGTGGCCCCCTCCTCCGGCATGACGAACAGGGCGATCAGGTACAGCACGATCGGGATGCCGGTGAAGAGCGTGATGACCACCGCGAGGATCCGGACCAGGTTGACGTCCATGTTCAGGTACTTCGCCAGGCCGGCGCAGACACCTCCGATGAGCTTCTTGTTCGGGTCGCGCATCAGGCGACGCGGTGGGGGCGGGTACGGGGTGCTCATGAGCAAGCCTCTCTGGGTTGTCTGACGAAAGGTGAACGAGTGAGAAAGGGCGGCGGGTCAGTCGCCGGTGCGGGAGACGGCGAGTCCGGCGATGCCGACGACGACCAGGCCGATGGGCATCGCCAGCTTGAGGACCTCCCAGTCCAGCGTCCCGGTGATCGCGAACCACAACGAGCCCAGAGCGACGCCGCTCAGCAGCAACCCGAAGATCAGGGCGACGGTGTCACGGCGCTTCATCGCTTCACCGCCACGACGCCCTGGTCGACGTCGATGTCGAGGGTCAGGGTGGGCTCGGAGTCGACCGAACGGCCGAGCGGCGACGTCCCGGTCAGGCGCTCGCCGCTGGCAACTGTCTGGTCGTTGTCCAGCACAGCCCCGTTGCCCACCGAGTAGTCGAGCACGATGTTCGTGTTCGGCGGGGCGACGATGCGTACGGCTCCGGTGCCGAGATCGGCCGCGAAGGTCGCGTCCTCGGTCACCTCGAGCCGGCTCAGGTCCACGTTGAGCACCCCGCGATCCACCGTGACCGGCTGGGCCGGTAGCTGGGCGACGCTGGTGTAGCCGACCTGGTGGGCGAATCGGCTCGCCGGGATGGCTACCGAGAGACCGAGGACGACCACCAGCAGCAGCAGACCGATGGGCAGGATGCCGCGGGCGCGTCCGAGCCAGGTCGCCGCCACCAGGGTCAGCCCCACGACCAGCAGCGCCGAGGCGGCGTAGATCAACGGAGTGATGGGCACCCCGAACGCGTCAGCGATGGCGAGCCCGAGCAGCACCAGGCCGAGCACCACCACCGACGCGAGGCGCAGTCGCCGAGCCGACAACGAGTGGGCCTGGGTCCGGCGGCTCGGGGCCGCGGCCGCCTTGACCGGGGCAGCCTCGGTGTAGAGGCCGACCGGATCGGGAGCCGCCAGGAAGTCGGCGTGGGCGGCCGACTCGAGCACGTCCGGGCTCACCGGGTCCTGCACGGTCGAGGGACCCGCGCTCTGCGGGTAGGTCTGCCAGGTAGGTGTCGGGTCGGGTCGGGTGGCGGACGCGACGGGGTACGCCGGCGGCGTCGCCGATCCCGGGGCGCCGGAGCTGCGGCGCATGTCGTCCACCCGCTGCCGCCAGGCTTCTGCCGCCTCCGTGAAGGGGGTGGGCGGTCCGGGGTAGCGGAACGGCTCGGCCGCGGGCGGCGGAGTCGATGTCGTCGGCTGCCCGCTCAGCGCTGACGGCGGCGGGGTCGACTGCTTCACCCGCGTCTTGTAGTAGCCGAAGTACCAGATCAGAGCGAGGACCACCGCCGGCCCGAAGCCGATCGTGGTGGTGGAGCTGAAGATGCCGAAGGTGATCAGGCAGGCGATGGCGACGATGGCGACCCAAGCCTCGCGCGGCCAGCCCCGGGTGGAGCCCTTGGTCAGGTCGTCCATCGTGGAGCTGGTGGCGCCGTCGGCGGGGACCAGCAGCCACGCGGCGGCGTACAACACGATGCCCACGCCACCGCTGAGGGCGAGCAGCACCCAGCCGACCCGAACGAGGACGGGGTCCACGTTCCAGTGGCGGGCGACGCCACCGCAGACCCCCGCCACCTTCTTGTCGACCGTGCTGCGACGGATCGACCACACCGAACTCATGGTGACCATCCTCTCCGTCCGGGCCTCCCGATCCATCAGGGACGACCCCCACTCGTCCCGCTCATCGCCCCACCACCGGAACCGAAGCAGGCCCGTCGACGTCGCACGACGCCTCTGGGGGTGCGTTCGGGGGTGACCCTGCTGGTCTGTGGGCCCGTCGAGTGTGAGGCTGTGGTCATCATGTCCACCACCGGCTTCGGAGCGCAGCGTCAGCCCGACGCGTCCGACCTGCCCGCTATCGGTGCCGCAACCGAGACACCCGGAATGGCCCCGGGGCTCACCACCGGCCCCGGAGCCGAGGAGAAGCCGCACCGACCCCGCGCCACCCGGGTCGCCGAGGGCGCGATCCTCGGTGGCGTCTGCACCGGGCTGGCGCGGCACCTCGGCTGGCCCGTGATGGTGATCCGGATCGGGTTCGTCGGCCTGCTGCTGGTCCAGTTCCTCGGGGCGATCGCGTACGGCGCTCTGTGGTTGCTGCTGCCACCCGAGCCGGAGGACTCCACCCCCGGGCTGGAAGCGGCGAGCCGCAACGGTCTGCGGACCGCGACCAAGCCGAAGCGGCGGATCGACTGGGGCACTCTGCTCGCCCTGGCCGCCCTCGCCACGGGGTTGCTGTGGTTGGTGCAGACCAGCGGCTGGGGACTCAGCCAGCACCTCTTCTGGCCGGTGGCGTTCGCCTGTGCCGGCGCGGCCCTGGTGTGGCGGCAGGCCGACACCAGCCAGCAGCGCCGGTGGCGGGCCGAGGGCGGCGGTCGGGTCTGGTTGGCGCCCTTCGTGGCCCGGGGCGGCTGGCCGGCGGTGCTGCGGGTGGTCGTCGGCCTGGCTCTGGTCGGGGCGGCGTTCGGCATGGTGGTCGCCCAGCAGAACCTGATTCAGGAGCTGCCCGAGGTGATGGCCATGACCGTGTTGGCCCTCGCCGGCCTGGCGATCGTGTTGGCACCGTGGCTGTACCGCTCCCGCACCGCCCTGAGCGAGGCGCGGGCCGACAAGGTCAGGGCGGATGCCCGAGCCGACATGGCCGCGCACCTGCACGACTCCGTGCTGCAGACGTTGGCTCTGATCCAGCGCTCGGCCGACGATCCCAAGGCCGTGCAGCAGCTCGCCCGGCGCCAGGAGCGGGAGCTGCGTTCCTGGCTGTACGGGGAGCAGAACGCCGACAAGACCCTGAAGGCGGCCCTGGCCACGGCCGCCGCCGAGGTGGAGGACGATCGTGGCGTACCGGTCGAGGTGGTCGCCGTGGGCGACTGCGAGCTGACCGAGCCGCTGGTGGCCCTGGTCCGGGCCGCCCGGGAGGCCCTGGTCAACGCGGCCAAGCACTCGGGTGCCGACAAGATCGACGTGTACGCGGAAGTGGACGAGGACCGGGTCGAGGTGTTCGTCCGCGATCGCGGAGCCGGGTTCGATCTCGACGGCGTGGACGACGACCGGCTCGGCGTCAAACACAGCATCATCGACAGGATGGCCCGGCACGGCGGATCGGCGACGATCCGTACGGCCCCGGGCGACGGAACCGAAGTGCGACTGGAGATCAACCGATGACCGAACACCGTGGCCAGCAGCCACCCCATCCTTCCGGCACGCCGGCTCCGCGCCCCGGCGCGATCCCCCCGGCTCCGCGCCCCGGCGCCATCCCCCCGGCTCCGCGCCCCGGCGCGATGCCACCCCCACCGCCGGCCATCTCCGGACGTCACACCGATACGCCGGGTCGGTCGACGGGAGGCGTACCGGGACGGCCCGGTGGGACTGCCCCGCAACCCGGCACCGACGCCACCGGCGCCCCGCAGCTGACCCGGGTGGTGGTGGTCGACGACCACGCCATGTTCCGCAGCGGGGTCAAGACCGAGATCGGCCAGCGGGTCGCTGTCGTGGGCGAGGCAGCCGATGTCGACAGCGCGGTCGCGGTGATCGCGGAGACCCATCCCGATGTCGTGCTGCTCGACGTGCATCTCCCCGGCGGCGGGGGTGTCGAGGTGCTGCGCCGGGTGCATCTCGTCGACGCCGACCAGAAGTTCCTGGCGTTGTCGGTCTCCGATGCGGCGGAGGACGTGATCGGGGTGATCCGGGGCGGTGCCCGCGGCTACGTGACCAAGTCGATCAACGGCGAGGAGCTGATCGACGCGATCCGACGGGTGTCGGAGGGCGATGCGGTCTTCTCACCGCGACTGGCCGGCTTCGTGCTGGATGCCTTCTCGGGAGCCATCGACCTCGCGACCATCGACGAGGACCTGGACCGGCTCTCTCAGCGGGAACGGGAGGTGCTTCGGCTGATCGCCCGCGGGTACGCGTACAAGGAAGTGGCCAAGGAGCTGTTCATCTCCATCAAGACCGTGGAGACGCACGTCAGCAGCGTGCTGCGCAAGCTCCAGCTGTCCAACCGCCACCAGCTCACGCGCTGGGCCACGGACCGCCGGCTGGTCTAGCTCAGCGCTTGGGGGCGCGGCCGGAGATCGCTCCCCAGACGGCGAGCACGATCACGCTGCCCACGAACGCCAGCAGCCACGTCCAGGGCGACCAGAAGCTGCCGATGCCCTTGCCGAACGCGATGCTGCCGAGGAAGCCGCCGACGAGCGCACCGACCACGCCGATCAGCAGCGAGCCGACCCAGGTGCCGCCCTTGCGATTGAGCGCGGCCTTGGCCAGCGCGCCCATGATGAGTCCGATGAGGATCCAGCCGATGATGCCCATGGCAGTCAACCGTACGGGCCCACGCCGACGATTCGCGGTACCGGTCCGGCGACGTGCCGAAGCACATGCGTCCCACCTGCACCGTGAGTCACTATCCTCACGCTCATGCACCTCGTCTTCCAGCTCCTGACGCTGGTGCACCTGATCGGCTTCGCCGCGCTGCTGGGTGGCTGCCTGGTGCAGTTCCGATCGGTGGCGCCCGAGGTCAGCCGCACCATGCTGATCGGGGCGTGGACGCAGCTGGCCAGCGGGCTGGCGCTGGCCGCGCTCCTCGAGCTCGGGAACGACCCGGCCGATCCCGTCAACCACGCCAAGCTCGGTGTGAAGCTGGCGGTGGCGGCGATCGTGGTGCTGCTGGTGGCGAAGAACCGGAAGTTCCAGTCCATCCCCAAGGGACTCTGGGGCCTGATCACCGCGTTGACGCTGGCCAACGCCGGCGTGGCCGTGTTCTGGGGCTGACCGCGTGCTCCCAGTCCGTAGCGAGTCGCTCGGCCCGTTCATCCACCCGGGCCTGACGAATCGACGCGCGATTGCCACTACAGTCGCCTCATGAGGCTGTCCGCGCGAGTCGACTACGCGCTGCGTGCCGTCGCTGAGTTGGCGGCCGCGAACGCTCCTCGCACGGTAGAGCAGCTCTCGGGAGCGCAGAAGATCCCGAACAAGTACCTCGAGAGCATTCTCGGCGAGCTCCGTCGCGGCGGTCTGCTGCGTAGCCAGCGAGGACCCGACGGAGGTTACCGGTTGGCCCGGCCGGCGTCGGAGATCAGCATCGCGGACGTGATCCGAGCCTTGGACGGAGAGCTGGCCAACGTCCGGGGGAGCCGGCCGGAGCACCTGGAGTACGAGGGGGCGGCCGCCTCCCTGCAAGAGGTCTGGATCGCCCTGCGCGCCTCCGAGCGCGCGATCCTGGAAGGCGTGACCCTGGCTCACGTGGCGTCGGGCACCCTGCCGGAGGCCGTCTCGGCGCTCGTCGCGAACCCGAACGCCTGGGTCTAGTCCTCGCCCGAGGCCGTGAGGCCACCGACTCCGTTCGCCGTATGCCGCCGCTGAGCCGCGAACGGTCACCGCAGCACCGACTCGGCCGCCCGTATGCCGCCGGGGAGTCGCGGACGGTCACGGCAGCACCGGCTGCGACCGGCGGATGTCGCCGGGGAGTCGCGAACGGTCACCGCAGCACTGGCACGCTTGCCCGTTTGCCGCCGGGAAGTCGCGTACGGCTTGGGTCGCGTGCCCGACCATCCATCGGACGCTGTCAGGGGGCCGTCGAGGGCCCGCTGCGGATGCCCACATCGTGAGCGAACGGTCCACTTGATGAGACGCATGGTTGATCCCGGTGGCGAGGGCGATGTTAGGGTTCCAACTAATTCCTAGATAACTACTAGGCTTATGGCAGCGTTCCCCCGGAGAAGGTTCCCCTCATGCGCAAGTTGATCGTCCTGGCCCTGGTCGGGTTCGTCGCCCAGCTCGTCGACGGCAGTCTCGGGATGGGCTACGGCGTCACCTCGAGCTCCCTGCTGATCCTGGCCGGGCTCACCCCGGCGGCGGCCTCGGCGTCGGTGCACTTCTCCGAGCTCGGCACCAACCTCGCCTCCGGTCTGTCCCACTGGAAGCTGAGGAACGTGGACTGGCGGGTGGTCTCCCGGATCGCCGGTCCGGGTGCGATCGGCGCCTTCGCCGGCGCGACGGTGCTGTCCTCGCTGTCCACCGAGGCGGCCGCGCCGATCATGGCCGCCATCCTGGCGCTGCTCGGCGCCTACGTGCTGGCCCGGTTCGTGATCGGCTTCGCACCACCGAAGTTCAAGAAGGCGATCAGCCTCAAGTTCCTCGCGCCACTCGGCCTGTTCGCCGGTTTCATCGACGCCACCGGCGGCGGCGGCTGGGGCCCGGTCGCGACCCCGGCGCTGCTGGCGGACGGTCGCCTGCAGCCCCGGAAGGTGATCGGCTCGGTCGACACCAGTGAGTTCGCGGTGTCCGCGGCGGCCAGCCTCGGGTTCCTGGTCGGTCTGGGGGCGGCCGGGATCAACTGGGGGTTCGCGCTGGCCCTGCTGGCCGGCGGACTGGTGGCCGCGCCGCTGGCTGCCGTGCTGGTCCGCTACGCACCGACCCACCTGCTGGGCGTGGCAATCGGTGGATTCATCCTGTTGAGCAACTCACGGATCCTGCTGAAGAGCTTCGGTGTGCCCGCCGATGCGCGCTGGTGGGTCTACGGGGCGATCCTGCTGATCACCCTCGCCGGACTGTACGTCGCCGCCGCCCGTGCCAGGAAGAAGGCCGAGGTAGGTGTCGACAGCGACGCGCAGACGTCGGTGAGCGCCTGACGCCGCCGAGTCGGACGACAGAACGGGTCGGACCCACCGGGGCCGACCCGTTCGCGTGTCGTGGTGCCGTCGACCTCAGCGGGGCCGGGGCTCCAGGCGAGCGAGCTGGGTGACGTGCGCCGGTTCGAGCTCGTCCAGCGACACCACACCCAGCAGCCGCATCGTCCGCTCGATCTCGCTCCGCAGGATGTCGATCACCCGGTCGACGCCTTCGCGACCGCCGGCCATCAGCCCGTACAGATAGGCGCGCCCGACCAGGGTGAACCGAGCGCCCAGGGCGACCGCCGCCACGATGTCGGCGCCGGACATGATGCCGGTGTCCAGGTGCACCTCCAGGTCGTCACCGACCTCGCGGACCACCTCGGGCAGCAGGTGGAACGGGATCGGCGCCCGGTCGAGCTGGCGTCCGCCGTGGTTGGACAAGACGATCCCGTCCACGCCGAGTTCGGCGAGCCGGCGGGCGTCGGCGACGTTCTGCACACCCTTGACCACGACCTTGCCGGGCCACTGCTCCTTCACCCACCGCAGGTCCTCGAAGTCGACCGTCGGGTCGAACATCGTGTCCAGCAGCTCGGCGACGGTGCCGCTCCACCGATCCAGGCTGGCGAAGGCGAGGGGTTCGGTGGTCAGGAAGTTGATCCACCAGGCCGGCCGCGGGATGGCGTTGATCACGGTCCCGGGGGTGAGGGCCGGCGGGATGGACATGCCGTTCCGCTTGTCCCGCAGCCGGGCGCCCGCCACCGGCACGTCGACGGTCACCAACAAGGTGTCGAAGCCCGCCCGGGCCGCCCGGTCGACCAGGGCCATCGAGCGGTCCCGGTCCTTCCACATGTACAGCTGGAACCAGTTGCGACCGTTCGGATTGGCTGCCTGGACGTCCTCGATGGAGGATGTCCCCATCGTCGACAGCGAGAACGGGATCCCCGCCGCGCCGGCCGCGGCCGCGCCCGCGAGCTCGCCCTCGCTCTGCATCATCCGGGTGAAGCCGGTCGGCGCGATGCCGAACGGCAGCGCGACCGGGCCCCCCAGCACCTCCCGCGACGTGTCCACCCGTGAGACGTCCCGCAGGATCGACGGGTGGAACTCGATGTCCTCGAACGCCTGTCGGGCTCGGGCCAACGAGATCTCGCCCTCCGCGGCGCCCTCGGTGTAGTCGAAAGCGGCCTTCGGTGTACGCCGCTTCGCGATCGCGCGCAGGTCCGCCACGGTCAGTGCCTTCTCCAGCCGACGCTTCTTGGCGCTCAGCTCGGGCTTCTTGAACTGCATCAGCGGCGCGAGGTCCCGCGGCTTGGGCAGATGGCGTTCGACCATGGTCAGCTCTCCTTCGAGGGGGTGGTGGATCCGCCGGCGTGGAAGGCCTCGGCGTAGTAGCCGGTGATGTGCTCGTGCACCCGCCGGCGGGCGGTCTCGGGATCATGGGCGCGGACGGACGCCACGATCGCCCGGTGCTCGGCGCGCAGCCGGGCAGCGACCGGCGACCAGGCACCCAGCTGAGCGGCGCCGGTCCGGACATAGCCCTCGATCGAGGTGCGCAGCCCGGCCATGGTGGCGAGCACGACCTGGTTGCCGGCCGCGCCGGCCAGGGCGAGATGGAACTGGGCATCCAGAGCCAGGAACTCGGCGCTGGCGTGCGCGTCGTCGTCCATCGCGTCGAGGAGGGCGTCAGCCTCGGTCAGGTCGGGAACCTCGGCGAGAGCGAGCTCGCCGATCACGGCGGTCTCCAGCAGCAGCCGGGTCCGGACGACGTCGGTCACCGGAAAACCCTGGGCGGCGACCTGGAGTCGCATCAGCACGGACATGCCGTCGCTCGGTGCGGCGGTGATCACGGCGCCGGAGGTGGGGCCGGATCCGGTCTGGGTGCGCAGCAGCCCCAGCACTTCCAGCACCCGTACGGCTTCGCGCACGCTCGACCGTCCCACGCCCAGCTCGGCGGCCAGGGCGCGTTCGGGCGCCAGGTGGTCGCCGGGCTTCAGGGCTCCGCTCGCCAGATCGCTCTCGATCCGACCGAGGACGACCTGCCAGGCTCGCTGGTCGCTCATCGTCCTCCCGCGGCGTCGCGTCCGACCGTGTGGTCCGACCGTGTGGTCAGACCACAAGTATCGCCTCGGCCGACGTCCTGTGCAAGTCCTTCCGCTCGACTCCGCGGTGGATATATCCCCCGCGCAGTCGAGAGAAGAGGGGTGCGGGTCGGCCGGTCGGAACGAGGCGAGCTGGTCAGAGCAGCGGGCGCAACGGGGCCAGCACGGTCTCGGAGAACTTCACCATCGCGTGCCGGCTCTTCCACTCCGGTTCGGTCAGCTCGGTGGCGTTGGAGGAGTCGATGGCGAAGATCTCCTCCAGCTGACGGGCCACGTCGGGGCTGAACACCTCGATGTTGATCTCGTAGTTGCCGAGCAGACTGAGCCGGTCGATGTTGGCGGTGCCGATGGTCGACCACTGACCGTCGATGGTGGCGGTCTTCGCGTGCACCATCGCCCCCTGGTAGAGGAACAGCCGGACCCCGCTGCGCAGCAGCTGTCCGTAGAACCCGCGGGACAGCCAGTCGGCCACGATGTGGTTCGACTCCGCCGGCACGATGATCCGCACGTCGACGCCACGCCGGGCCGACCGCATCAAGGCGGCGAGCATGTCGGAGTCGGGGATCAGGTAGGCGTGGGTCAGGTAGATGTGCCGGGACGCGCGGTCGATGGCGTCGAGATACATGTTGCGGATCGGGTAGACCAGCAGCCGAGGCAGGTTGCGGTGCACCCGGATCTCGGACTGCCAGTGGTCGCTGCCGGAGTCGGGAAGCGCCGGCCGGCCGGGACCGGTGAACAGGTTCCAGTAGTCGATGAACGCGTTCCGCATGTCCCAGACGATGTCGCCGGTCAGCCGAGCGTGGGTGTCTCGCCAGTCGGTCGCATAGAGCGAGCCGACGTTGTAGCCGCCGACGAAGGCGACGTCGTGGTCGACGACCAGCAGCTTGCGGTGGTCGCGACCGGAGTTGCGGAACAGTCGGAACGGACTGGCGATCACGGGGTGCCGGCGGACCTTGATGGACGGCGGCAGATCGAAGAACGCGGGTGGGACGACGAGGTTGGCGAACCCGTCGTACGCGACGAAGACCTGCACGCCGCGCTCTGCGGCGTCGATCAGGGCGCGCTTGAACGACTCGCCGATCGCGTCGCTCTTCCAGATGAAGGTCTCGAAGAAGACCTCCGACCTGGCCTGGCGGATCGCGCCGAGCATGTCGTAGTAGAGGTCCTCCCCGTAGGTGTAGACGGTCACCTCGGAGCCGCCTGCCGTGACCGAGCGCGGCGGCACCCGCGGGAACACCGCGGGCGCCCGGTTGCGCTTGCGCCGTTGGTCGATGGCCATCAGGGTCAGCAGGGTCGCTCCCTGCACGGCGGCGACGGCCAGCACAGCGTTCGTGACTACCGTCTTGACCTTGATCCGCCGCCACCCCATGCCGTCGATCTTAGGCGTGGGCGATGACGTCTAGGGTGGAGCTGAGATGACAGCAGCACCACAGCACGAATCTGCCCACGGTCGTCCGCCGACCACCGACGAGCTCACCTGGGAGGCCCTGTTGAGCCCGGATGACGGTGCGTCGGCCGACGGTGCCGCCGCCACCACCGCTCAGCGCAGCCGTCGCACCGCACGACCACCCAAGGTCGACCTGCTCGCGGGACTCAACCCGTCGCAGCGGGACGCGGTGCTGCACGAGGGTGCGCCGGTGCTGGTCGTGGCGGGTGCCGGCTCGGGCAAGACCCGGGTGCTGACCCGCCGGATCGCGTACCTGGTGGGCGAGCGCAAGGTCCATCCCGGCTCGGTCCTGGCCATCACCTTCACCAACAAGGCCGCCGCCGAGATGCGGCACCGGGTCGCCGACCTGATCGGCAACCGCGCGAAGCTGATGTGGATCTCGACCTTCCACTCCGCGTGCGTCCGGATCCTGCGCAGTGAGATCAGCCGATTCGGCCTCTCGCGCACCTTCTCGATCTACGACGACGCCGACTCCAAGCGGCTGATGCAGCTCGTCCTCACGGATCTGGAGCTGGATCCCAAACGGTTCCCGGTCCGGGCGGTGATGAGCTGGGTCTCCACCAACAAGAACGAGCTGGTGGACCACGAGACCGCGGCGACCCGCGCGGAGACCGACATCGAGAAGAGCAACGCGGCGGCGTACGCGGACTACCAGCGTCGCCTCGCGGCCGCCAACGCCCTCGACTTCGACGACATCATCATGACCACCGTGCACCTGCTGCAGGCGTTCCCCGAGCTGCGGGAGCAGTATCGGCGGCGGTTCCGGCACGTCCTGGTCGACGAGTACCAGGACACCAACCACGCGCAGTACGTGCTGATCCGGGAGCTGTGCTCCGCCGACGTCGAGCTGCCGCCCGGTGAGCTGGCGACGGAGCCGCCCGAGCTGATGGTGGTGGGGGACTCGGACCAGTCCATCTACGCCTTCCGCGGCGCGACCATCCGCAACATCCTCGACTTCGAGTCGGACTTCCCCGGGGCCCGCACCATCCTGCTGGAGCAGAACTACCGCTCCACCCAGACCATCCTGAACGCCGCGAACGCGGTGATCGTGCAGAACGAGGGCCGCAAGCCCAAGAGTCTGTGGTCGGATGCGGGCGACGGTCACCTGATCACCGGGTACGTCGCCGACAGCGAGCACGACGAGGCCCAGTTCGTGGCAGGCGAGATCGACAAGCTGCGGGACGAGCAGGGCATCCGGTACGGCGACGTGGCCGTCTTCTACCGCACCAACGCGCAGTCCCGTGCCTTCGAGGAGGTGTTCATCCGGGTCGGCATGCCGTACAAGGTGGTCGGCGGGGTGCGCTTCTACGAGCGGCGCGAGATCCGGGACTCCATCGGGTACCTGCGGGCGATCGCGAACCGGGCCGACGACGTGTCGCTGCGTCGGATCCTCAACGTGCCGAAGCGGGGGATCGGGGACAAGGCCGAGGGTGCGGTGGCCGATCTGGCCGCCCGCGAGCGGATCAGCTTCGGCGACGCCCTGCGCCGGGTGAACGAGATCGACGGGCTGGCGAGCCGATCCGCTCGGCTGCTCACCGAGTTCGCCGCGTTCATGGACGAGCACGAGGCGATGGTGGCCGCCGGGATACCGGCCGATCAGATCCTGCTCAGCGTGCTGGAGAAGTCCGGCTACCTGACCGAGCTGAGCAGCTCCGAGGACCCTCAGGACGAGACCCGGCTGGAGAACCTGCAGGAGCTGATCGGGGTGGCGCGGGAGTTCGTGGCCGAGGCGACGCCTGTCGCACCGGGCGACTTCGATCTCAGCGCCGAGGATCTGGCCGGGCTCACCGCCGACGAGCTGGCCGAGCTGGCCGAGCTCACCGGGGTGGACCCGCGGACCGGCGAGCTGGCTGCGGCGACGCCGGGGGATCCCGCGGGCGACGACGACGTGGCGCTCAGCCTCGCCGCCGGGGCACCCCAACCCGACCCGTCCCTCGGCGCCTTCCTGGAGCGGGTCGCTCTGGTCGCTGACTCCGATCAGATCCCCGATCAGGGGGAGTCGGCCGGAGTGGTCACGCTGATGACCCTGCACACAGCCAAGGGCCTGGAGTTCGACACGGTGTTCCTGACCGGGCTCGAGGACGCCGTCTTCCCGCATCAGCGGTCTCTGGCGGCCAAGGACGACAAAGAGCTGCAGGAGGAGCGGCGGTTGGCGTACGTCGGGATCACCCGGGCACGCCAGCGTCTCTACCTGACCCGCGCTGTCGTCCGGTCGGCCTGGGGGGCGCCCCAGCACAATCCGCCGAGCCGCTTCCTGGCCGAGATCCCCGACAGGTTGGTGGACTGGCGCCGACTGGCCTCCGCCACGACGAGCTGGCGGAACACCTCGGCCAGCAGCCAGACGAGCTGGCGACGGCGTCCAGCGGGCGGCGGCGACGGGGGATCACCCGCCTTCGGTTCCGGACGGCGGTCGACGACCAAGGCGGTCCCGGTGCTGGCGGCCGGGGACAAGGTGCTGCACACGAGCTTCGGGCTCGGCACCGTGATCGCCACCTCCGGCTCGACCGACGATCCGCGGGCGGACGTGGACTTCGGCTCGCACGGGACGAAGCGGCTGGCCGTGCGGCACGCCCCGATCGAGAAGCTGTAACTCGGGTCAGCTCAGGGAGGTCGGGTCAGCTCAGGGAGGTCGGGTCAGCTCAGGCGGTCGACGTCGTCGCGCACCCGGTCGCGGTAGACGTCGAACCAGTCGCCGCCGGCGCGGTGCTCATAGCCGAGGGCGGTGAGGTTCCACAGCAGGCGATGCCGGGCCAGGGTGTCCAGAACCGGATCGGTCGCCTCGAGGCCGTACCCGTCCAGGAACGCGGCCGTGATCGACGGACCGCTCATCGACAGCCGAGCCAGGTCGGCCAACGGGTCGCCCACCCAGGCGTCGCCCCAGTCGATCACCGACGAGAGCCGGATCGGTCCGCCGTCAGCGTGGCCGAAGAGATGGGCCGGCTTGAGGTCGTGGTGCAGCAGAACCCCGGGGCCTGCGGGCTCCAGCAAGGCGTCCACCCGGACGAGGGTCACGGCCGCATCGGCCAGGGACGGGTCGAGGACACCCGCCCGGATCAGGTCGGGCACCCCGGCGAGCTCGGCCGTGACGGCCTGGCGCGGTGTGTCGTGGCGTCCGCGCGCATCGGTGTCGGACTCCGGGACGAGCGGTCCCCACCCCGGCAGCTCGTCGGCGTGCAGGCGTCGGAACCAGCGGCCGGCCTCGTACGCGACCCGGGGATCCTCACTGGCCTCACCCGCCACGAAGGCGAGCACCAGGTAGGGCCGACCGAGATCGGCTCCGGAGACGGCTGACGCCACCACCGTCGGCACCGGGAACCCGAGGGCCGTGAGTCGCCGGCAGGCCCATGCCTCGGCGGCGATCTCGGCGGCCGGGCCGGTCTTGAGCACCACCTGGGTCCCATCGGCCAGGTCGACCACGAAGTCGACGTTGGCCACCGAACCGGCCACCTGGCGGAGACTCGTCGCCTCCCGTCCGGTGGCTGCGGCCACGGCCGCCCGGACGAGGGCCGGATCCAGCGGTGTGTTCGCCGGGGGACTCTCTTGGGTGGCTACGGCTTGAGTCCGAGCTTGTTCAGCCACGGCTGCGGGTTGACCGCGCTGTAGACGTCGCCGGGCTCGGCGCCGGCCGGGTACACCTCGAAGTGCAGGTGGGGGCCGAACGCGCGGCCGGTCTGACCGACCTGGCCGAGCCGGGTCCCGCCGGTCACCTTGGCCCCGGACTGAACCGAGATCGAGGACATGTGCGCGTACAGGGTCTGGGTGCCGTCGGCGTGCTTGATCACGACGTAGTTGCCGGCCCAGCCGGCGGCTTTGCCGCCGCTACCGGCGTGTACCACCACACCGGCGGTGGGAGCGTAGATCGGGGTGCCGATCGGGGCGGAGAAGTCGAAGCCGGTGTGATAGCGAGCCCAGGCGCCGACGTCGCCGAAGCGAGCCGCGATGCTGTACGACTTGACCGGCATGGTCGCGATGCCCAGGGCCTTCTTGGCGGCCTCGGCCTTCTTCTTGGCGGCCTTCTTCGCCGCTTCCTTCTTCTTCTCCAGCTTGGTGGCCCGCTTCTCGGCGGCGCGTGACTCCTTGGCCAGCAGAGCTGTCCGGCCTTCGACGGCCTTGTCATCGACTTCCACCGGCTCGGCGGCCTTGTCGGCGGCCTCGGTCAGGGCCAGCGCATCCAGCGCGTCGGACTGCGGGCTGTCGGTCAGGGCGGCCCGGAAGTTCGAGCGGCTGATGGTGGTGGCGTCGCGCTGGAAGACCGACGGCTGCTTGACCCCGGGAGCCACGGTGGTGACCACCGGGGCGCTGACGGTGGCGACGTGGGTGTCCTGAGCGGCGCTGGTGGACATCGCGGAAACCGCCACACCGAGGCCCAGCACCGAGACGGCCAGAGTGGCCAACCCTGCGTTGATGACGCCACTGCGCAGGCGTACGGCCTCGGGCAATCGGTCGTCCTGGGGGGCGGCACGGCGCGCGAGGGCGCGCTGGGACTGCGTTCGGGGCACGGCTGGAACTCCTCGATCGACGACAGGTCAGGTCTCTTCAGCGAGGCCGGAATCCCTGGTCGCGACAGCATCGGATTCAGCCAGTGAAGCTCTCCAGCAGCTGCTGGATCGGTGAACTTTCATCGACCATAACGGATTGGTAACACGCGTCCAAAGTCGAGTTGTACCAGTTGACAGGGTGGTCACACCTCTGAGTACGGCTTTGTGACGAACGTCTCCTGATACGTGTGAGCCACGTCTCAGGGGCGGAATTTCCTGCGTGAGCCGACGAATCCAACCGGTTGTCAGGCTGGCGACGTGTCCACGGTCGTGGTCATGACTGAAGCGTGACCCGGTGGTGTGCTAGGGATCCCGACCGCTCGGTGGCGGGCGGAGATGGAGGCTCAGTTGACGTTGACGCCGATGGTCCGCAGCCACGGCACCGGGTTGACGGCTCGGTAGACGTCGCCGTACTTGATCCCGGCCGGGTAGAGCTCGAAGTGGAGGTGCGGGCCGAAGGCTCGCCCGGTCTGACCGACGTAACCGATGATCTGGCCCGCCTTCACTGACTGGCCCGCGCTGACGGCCATCGACGACATGTGAGACGACATCGACGTCACGCCGCCGGCATGCCGGACCGCCACGTGATTGCCGGCCCAGTCGCCGCTGTTGCCCGCGTACACCACCACGCCGTCGGCGACCGCCTTGATGGGGGTGCCGTAGCCCGCGCGGAAGTCGAGGCCGGTGTGATAGCGCGACCAGAGGCCGTACTGGCCGAAGTGCGCACCGATGACGGCACCGGGCACCGGGGACGAGCTGCTGCCGCCGGCCGGGACGATCGTCGTCACGTCGGTACCGGAGGTCGTCGAGCTCGGGGCGGTGGTGTCGGTGCTCTCGACGCCCTGCCGCTCGGTCTCGGCAGCCACCCGCTTGCGGACAGCGGCCGCGAGACGTTCCTGAGCGATCTTGACCGCGGCCTGGCGGGTGGCGCGGTCACTCGTGGCGAGCTCCTGGCTGCGGGCGGCACCCCCGGCTTGCCGGGCGGCCTGGGTGGCCAGCTCGGCAGACTTCGCGAGGTCCTCGGACCGCTGCGCGGCGCGCTCCTTCACCACCGCGGCCTGCAGCCGCGGGCTGCGCGAGGTGTCCTCGACCGCCACGGTTCGGGTGAACGCGGCGAGGCTGGGGTCGGCGGCTGCGGTCTCGGCCTCCGAGGACGTGCCCGCGTTCGTCGAGCCGGCAGGGGTGGTGCCGGTGACGGGGGCGCCGGCGGTGACCGGCACCGCGCCAGCCGGGTCGGTCTGCACGGCACTGGCGGGGGGAGCGGGAGCGGCGATCGGCTGCGCGCTGGTGGTCAGCGAGACCGAACCGGCCACGGCGAGCCCGAGAGCTGAGATGGCGAGGGCGGCCAGACCGTGGGACAGCCAGCCACGGTGCTCGGCTCGCTGCGATGCCACCTGACTCGCTCCCCTCGTTGTCAACCACCCGTGTCGAGGCGCCTGAGCCCGGTTCGATGGGCTGTGACGAAGATAACGGACTGATAACCAAAGCTCAAACCGTCGGCCCACCCCCGAGGACCGCGCACCAAGCGCAGCCTCAAGGGTACCCGGGGGAGCGGGTCGTGCGCAGGTGCGGAGGCGGACTCATCTCGGGGGTGAGCATCGATCGACCGCCACCCCCGGAGCTCCCCGTGGATCGCCCGCTCAGTCGACCAGCGAGCTCGCCACCGTGGTCTCGTGGGGGTCGAGCTCGACCCGGTCGTCGAGCTGCGCGAGAGCAGCGGCGATCTGGAAGGCGATGCCGCCGTCGTTGGTCAACGACATGTGTCCGATGCCGCGGACCGCGACGTTGCGGACCCGCAGATCGGGGTGCTCGATCCGTGCGTTCCGGCCCGGGAGGATCAGCTGGTCCAGATCGCTGTGGAAGGCGATGAAGCGGGTGTCGCAGTCGGGCGCCGGCTCGGCGAGCTCGGCGATCAGGTCGGAGTCCGGGCGGAGCTGGCGGATGAGGGGGAGCACCGAGCCGGCCCGGGCGAGCGCGGTGCCCTGATGCGGCGTCCCGAGTGTCACCACGGTGTGCACGCGCTCGTGGCCGCCCATCCGCTGGACGTAGTACCGAGTGATCAGACCGCCCAGACTGTGGCCGATCACGTGGACCTTCTCGTAGCCCGACTCCGACGTCAGCTTCTCGATCGCGGCGGCAAGGTCCTGCGCGGTCGTCCTGACGTCATGGGTCAGCACGCCGTAGTCGAACGAGGACAGGTCCGTGAACCCCCGCCGGCGCAGCGCACGCTCCAACGGCGAGAAGATGGTGTGGTTGTCGACGATGCCGTGCACCAGCAGGATCGGCGTGGCCGCCGCGTCGACCGCGTAGTGCACCAGGCTGCGTTGGTGGGGACTGAGTCCGCCGAGGGTGTGCCGGTCCGGTTTGCTGCTCGGCTCAGCGAGGAGTCCGAGCGGGTACGTCATCAGGTGGGCGGTCACCCAGCCCGCCTCCCGGGCCATCCCGGTGGCCACCCGAGGGACATCGCGCGTCAGAACGCGTGAAATGCCTCCGATGGCGGATCCGAGCACGTGGGAAGGTTACCTCGCTCACCTCCCGGATTCGGCTCGATATGCTCGCCGCGTGGCAACCGACGCCGGTGCGGAATCGTCTGGACCCGAGGAGGCGGCCCCGACGCGGCCGCTGCGGATCGTGGTGGCCAAACCAGGGCTGGACGGGCACGACCGAGGGGCGAAGGTCGTCGCCCGAGCCCTGCGCGATGCCGGGATGGAAGTCATCTACACCGGTCTGCACCAGACACCCGAGCAGATCGTCGCCACTGCACTCGCCGAGGACGCCGACGCCGTCGGGCTGTCCGTGCTGTCCGGAGCCCATCTGACCCTGTTCCGCCGGGTCGTCGACCAGCTGGCCGAGGCGGATGCGTCCGACATCGTCGTCTTCGGCGGCGGCATCATCCCGGAAGCCGATCGGGCCGAGCTGGCGGAGATGGGTGTCGCTCACGTGTTCACTCCCGGGGCGACGATGGCCGACATCGTGGCCTGGGTGCGGGCGAACGTGAGCAGCGCCGACCGCTAGGGCCCAGGTCGTCCGCGCCGCTCCGGACCACTAGGCTCAGGCCCGAACGCCAGCGACGACGCCCACTTGCCGCGCCCTGGAACGGGTTGCGCGGGGCGTACACGGACATGGAGGCCAGAGTGGATCTGTACGAGTACCAGGCGAGAGACGTCTTCGAGAAACACGGGGTTCCCGTCCTGCGCGGCATCACCGTCGTCACCCCGGAGGAGGCGTCGGCCGCGGCGGCCGAGATCGCCAGCCCGGTCGTGGTGGTCAAGGCACAGGTCAAGACCGGCGGTCGCGGCAAGGCGGGCGGCGTCAAGGTCGCGAAGTCACCGGAGGAGGCCGCCGAGAAGGCGAAGGACATCCTCGGTCTCGACATCAAGGGCCACGTGGTGCAGAAGGTGATGATCGCCGAAGGGGCGAACATCGCCGAGGAGTACTACTTCTCCCTGCTGCTCGACCGCGCCAACCGCAGCTACCTCGCCATGTGCTCCAAAGAGGGAGGCATGGAGATCGAGCAGCTCGCGGTCGAACGTCCGGAGGCACTGGCCCGGGTGCCCGTCGACCCGAACGTCGGCATCGACCAGGCCAAGGCCGACGAGATCGTCGCGGCGGCCGGGTTCGACGGTGACGACGCGGTCGAGATCGCTCGGGTGCTGCAGCTGCTCGGCAAGGTGTACGAGGGCGAGGACGCCACCCTGGTCGAGGTCAACCCGCTGGTGAAGACCGCCGAGGGCAAGATCGTCGCCCTGGACGGCAAGGTGTCGCTGGACGAGAACGCGGAGTTCCGCCACGCCGATCACGCCGAGCTGGCCGACAAGTCCGCGGAGGACCCGCTGGAGGCGGCGGCCAAGGCCAAGGGCCTCAACTACGTCAAGCTCGACGGCAGTGTCGGCATCATCGGCAACGGCGCGGGCCTGGTGATGAGCACGCTGGACGTGGTGGCGTACGCGGGTGAGGAGTTCGCCGGTTCACCGAAGCCCGCCAACTTCCTCGACATCGGTGGCGGCGCCAGCGCCGAGGTGATGGCCAACGGGCTGGAGATCATCATCAGCGACCAGCAGGTGAAGAGCGTGTTCGTCAACGTGTTCGGCGGGATCACCGCCTGCGACGCGGTGGCCAACGGCATCGTGCAGGCCTTCGAGCTGCTGGGAGCGAAGGGCGAGCACGTCGACGTCCCCCTGGTCGTCCGGCTGGACGGCAACAACGCCGAGCTGGGGCGGCAGATCCTCACCGACGCCGCCCTGCCCGGGCTGGAACAGGTGGACACGATGGACGGAGCGGCCCGCCGGGCCGCCGAGCTGGCTGCAGGCTGAGGGGCGAACTGACATGGCGATCTTTCTGAATTCCGAGTCCAAGGTCATCGTCCAGGGCATGACCGGCTCCGAGGGGCGCAAGCACACCCAGCGGATGCTCACCTCCGGGACGAACATCGTCGGCGGGGTCACCCCCGGCAAGGGTGGTCAGCAGGTCGAGTTCGAGCAGGGTTCGGTGCCCGTGTTCAACTCGGTCGGCGAGGCGATCGCGGCGACCGGCGCGAACGTCACGGTGATCTTCGTGCCGGCCAAGTTCACCAAGGGAGCGGTGGTCGAGGCCATCGAAGCCGAGATCCCGCTGGCCGTGGTGATCACCGAGGGTGTCCCGGTCAAGGACAGCGCCGAGTTCTTCACCCTGTCCCAGGGGTCGAAGACCCGGCTGATCGGGCCGAACTGCCCCGGGCTCATCTCGCCCGGGCAGGCGAACGCCGGCATCATCCCGGCTGACATCACCAAGGCGGGCCGGATCGGTCTGGTGTCCAAGTCGGGCACGCTGACCTACCAGATGATGTACGAGCTGCGCGACATCGGCTTCTCGTCCGCCGTCGGCATCGGTGGCGACCCGGTCATCGGCACCACCCACATCGACGCGCTGCAGGCGTTCCAGGACGACCCCGACACCGACGCGATCGTGATGATCGGCGAGATCGGCGGCGACGCCGAGGAGCGGGCGGCCGAGTACATCAAGGCCAACGTGACCAAGCCGGTCGTCGGCTACGTCGCCGGCTTCACAGCTCCGGAGGGCAAGACCATGGGCCACGCCGGCGCCATCGTGTCGGGCTCGTCCGGCACCGCGGCGGCCAAGCAGGAGGCCCTCGAGGCCGCCGGGGTCAAGGTCGGCAAGACGCCGAGCGAGACCGCCGAGCTGATGCGTGAGCTGATGACGAAGGCCTGATGGCCGGTTGGCAGACCCTCGGGTCCCGGGTCACGTACGAGAACCCGTGGATCCGGGTCCGCGAGGACGCGGTGCTGCGGCCCGACGGACAGCCGGGCGTGTACGGCGTCGTCGAGGTCCGCTCCCCGGCCGTGTTCGTGGTGCCGGTGACCGAGGCGGACGAGGTCGTGCTCGTCGCGGTCGACCGGTACTCCCTGGGCGGGTTGTCCTGGGAGGTGCCCGCCGGCGGCACCGACGGTGAGGAGACCCTCGCCGCCGCCGGTCGGGAGCTCCGCGAGGAGACCGGTCTGGCCGCGCGCTCGTTGATCGATCTGGGTCCGGTGTACTCGCTGAACGGGGTCGCCCACGCCCCGGGTCGGGTCGTGCTGGCCACCGGTCTGCACCCGGTCGGGGGGACGGAGCAGGAAGCCGAGGGCATCACCAGCGTCCGTGCGGTGCCGATTCCCGAGCTGCTGGCCCTCATCGCGGCCGGCGAGATCACCGACAACGAGTCGTTGGCTGCGCTGCTGCTCGCCCTGGTGCGGCTCGGCCGGGTCCACTGAGCCGCGCCGGCCGCGCATCACCGCTCGTCGGCGCCCGCTGTGGCCGTGTCGCCTTTCAGTCGCTCGAGCCGGTGCTGGAGCAGTCCGGCGCGCTCGGCGTTCTGGTGCAGCGCGACGTAGCGCTCACCGAAGACCCAGAGCAACGCGTCGTCCAGCCGGCGGACGGCGCCGGGCGGGTGTCGATAGTCCATCCGCGCGGCGATGGTGGCCTCGTCGGCCGCACGCAGGACCTCGCCCAGCTCGACCAGCGAGGTGACGCCGAGCTCGAGCAGGAGGCCGGCGATCCAGCTGTAGTGGTCGGTCCGGGACCAGCCAGCCTCCGAGTACTGCCCGGCGAGGAAGGCCGCCAGCTCACGAGTGTCGAAGCGCGGGTCGTCGTCGCTCCGCGCCTCGCTGACCTCGGGAGCGGCGCCGCGGAGCCGTTCCCGGATCTCGGAGAACTCCCGGTCCGCGAGCTCCAGGAGCCCCGCGGCGAGGGTGAAGCGGCGGTCGAACTCACCGACGTGCTCGGCCGGCACCGTGCCCTTGTAGCGGATGTCGTGTTCGAACTCGGCCCACGCGTGTTGCAGCACCGTCCGCACCTGCACCTGCGCCCGGTGCCCGCGCAGGTGGGCGAAGTCGGGACGGTCCTCCCTCGACGGATCGAGACCGATCATCAGGTGGCGACTCGCGTAGCCGAAGCGGCCCTCGTTAGCGGTCTGCAGACCCCAGTCTCGATCGTCGTGCACGAGGACCTGCTCGGCGAGGACGTCGGCCACCGCGTCGACGTCGTCGCGGACGTAGGTGATCACCCGGACGCCCAGCAGGTCGGTGATCTGGCTCGCCGGGTCGGTGTAGACCGGCATCCCCGCCTTCGTCCGGGCGGCCTTCTCGGCGAACGACGGCACCGACTTGGTCCGGCCGCTCACCGACAGGTAGTTGATGCCGGCCTCGTCGAGCAGTCCCTGGACGAGAGCGACCGCCTGCTCCCCGGCGCGAGTGAGCTCAGCGTGCTGCGCGGCGTACTCCCGCACCGCCTCGCGCACCAGATCCGCCTGCGGCGGGACGACCTCGGCTCCGAGAGTGGGCGTGACGATGTAGCCGGTCTCCGGGTCGCCGTACCGCGTGACCAGGTCGGGACGGTGCTCGGCGAAGTGGGCGAGGTAGGCACACAGGACGGCGTCGACCTGGTCCTCCACCCGCCGCAGCTCGCTCTTGCGCGTCGCGTTCTCGACCTGGTTCTGCAGCCCGGCCCAGGTCTCGTCGGTGGAGACGACGCCGGCCACGAAGCTCATCAGCGTCAGCAGCTCAGCCCGGAGCAGGTCGACGTCTCGCCCGGGTTTGGCCTTGTACCGCAGAACCTTCGGCAGTCCGAACAGCACGATCGTGGCCGGGTGCGGGTAGACCTCGATGGCCCGTCGCCGCCGACCGGACCGCGGGTCGATGTCGAGGCCGAGTCTCTTGGCCACCCGGGCGGCCCGGGTGCCGTGTGCGAACTCGGGCTTGCCGGTGTTGGAGGGGTGGGTGCCGGCGTCGTAGCGGCGGAAGTCCTTGCTGAGCTGCTGCTCCGCCGGTCGTGACCCGGTGGCGTTGGTGACCACGATCGGGGCATCGATGGCGGCCAGGCAGTCGCCGTCGACGTACGCCGCCAGTCCGGCCGCGATCTCGTCGTCCGTGCGCACCGCGCTCACGTGCAGCAGTCGTGCCTCGTCGTCGATGACCGCGAGGCCGGTGGGCTGCTTGTCGCCCCAGGCGAGGTCGATGCCGATGAAGTGCACGCCGTCACCCTGCCGCATCCCACCGTCAGCCGCACCCACCGGTCGGATGGAGTGACCGTACGTGACTCGGGGGCGTGTTCTGTCTTGGTGGGCCGCGGGGTGCGTGACCGTACGTGACTCGGGGGCGTGGTCCCTCCTGGTTGGATCGGGACATGGCCAGTTCGGTGAGCAGCGAGCTCGTGCAGCTTGCCGGTGAGTTCGCGCTCCGGCCGACCCGTCTCCTCCAGGCGGGCCCTGGCCGGGCCACGGTGCAGGTCCGCGACGACGAGGGCCGGCTGTTCGTGCTCAAGACCGCTGACGCACCCGGAGGTCTCACCGGAGATGTCGACGCCAACCGGACACTGGGCGTCGCGGGGCTGCCGGTGCCCGAGATCATCGACCATCGAGAGGGCCCACCGTCGGTGCTCCTCCTGCGCTGGATCGAGGGCGATCCGATCAGCTCGGCGAGTCCGGCCCGGACCCAGCGGGAGGTCGGGCGTCTGCTCCGGGCGGTGCACACGCTGCCCGGTCCTCCGCCCTTCTCCGGTCAGCCGACCATCGCCGGCTGGATCGCCGCCTGGACCGAGGAAGTGGCGGCGTGGTGGCCCTCCGCCGGCGCCGGCGCTGCCCAGGTGCGGCGCCTGCTCGACTGGCACCGCGAGCTCGAGCCCGCCCTCGTCCGACGGGAAGGTCGCCTCACGCTGTTCGACGGGCGCGCGGAGCACTTCCTGGTCCGCGACGGTCGGGTGGCGGGGCTGATCGATCTCCACGACGTGGGTCCGGGGGATCCCGCCATGGATCTGGCCGTCGTCGGGCTGACCGATGATCGCCTGATCACGGAGGTGCTGAACGGCTACCTCGCCGAGCCCGAGGAGGACAGCACCCTGCGCAGCGTGATCCCGTTCTACCTTCTGCTGCGCCGGCTCGCGGGCGCCGAGTGGCACCTGCGCAACGGCGCCACCTCAGTGGGTACTCGGCTGTTGCGGCTCGCGCTGGGTCAGGCGGCTGAGGTTCGGTAGCCCGATGACGGCCACGGCGGTCTCCACCGCGATCCGGGTCCACCTCACGCTCACCCG
This sequence comes from uncultured Actinomycetota bacterium, assembly GCA_963696135.1. Taxonomy (GTDB): domain Bacteria; phylum Actinomycetota; class Actinomycetes; order Propionibacteriales; family Propionibacteriaceae; genus Microlunatus. Next base: position 258,658 of record CAVOJH010000007.1, on the reverse strand, counting down.
CCTCATCGGGGCTACTCGTCGAGCGCCGCCAGCACGCGGAGATCGTGGAGATCCTGCGGGCGTGGGTCGTAGCCGGAGTGAAACACACGTTGCTGGGCCGCCGACAGGCACGGGATCGCCCGGTTCTCGAGGCTTCCGACGCCGAAAGCCTCCGGCGGGTAGTCGAAGTGGCCGCCGCCGAGGTCTTGTTGTCGGCCGTGGCCCGCGTCGTCGAAGGTTACCGGATGGACATCCACCCACAGCTCTCCGACGGCTGCGTACTCGACGCGAACGGGAAGCCAGTCGGTCTCCGGCACGTAGCCGAGCGACGCGACACCCTGCAGGCAGGCGGGCAGTGTGTCCGCGTCGACAGCCAGGTCGAGATCGCGGTGCGTTCGCGTCTGGCCGCCCGCCAGGGCGGCCACGCCCCAGCCGCCCGCCACCCAGTACCGCACTCGGCGCGACTCGAGCTCGTCAAGAACCCGGACGACGTCGACGAACCGCACGGGCCCGGGTCAGTTGACCTGGCTGGCACGCTGGCCGCTGCGCAGGGTGACCACGTCGAACTGGTCGGCGGTGAGGTCGAGATCGTCCAACGGGTTCAGGAACAAGAACGCGACCTTGGGTCCGGCCGTGACGATGCCCACCCGGTACTTGGTGGTCTTGTCGTCGGCCTTCTGCGAGACCTCCGTCGTCCAGCCCTTCACGTCGATGCTCTTCGCGCCGGGACCGGAGATGTCGGTGACCTTGGCGACGGTCGCGGTCAGCTGCCGCTCGCTGCAGCTCTTCCAGCCGTCGCGGATCTTCTCGGCCAGCTTGGTGGCGGCCTTATCGTCTGCGGTGGTGATGACCACCTCGTCCAGCCCGAAGCGGCTGCTGCTGTCGGACAGCAGATAGGTGCGGTGGCTGCGTGACTCTGCCTCGACCTTGGACCAGTCGACGGTCTCGCACCCGCTGCCGCGCAGCAGATCGGGATCCGGTTCTCCCGGCGTCGTCCCGGCCCAGCGGGCCAGCTCGGGGCCGATCGGCGGCAGGTCGCCCGAGGCGAGGAACCCGGGCTGGTCGCCACCCAGCGGGGGTGGACCGTCCTGAGCCTCCGGCTCGTCCGAGCAGGCCCCACCGGCGGCCTGGCACTGGGTGTCCACCACGGATCCGGCCACCTCGGCCACCCGCTTGGCCGTCACGGGCTTGTCGGGTTTGGCGACGTCGATCACGTCGACGATCCGTCCGGTACGAGCCAGGACGACGGTCCGGTACTCGGTGGTGGATCCGTCCAGCACCTGGATCGTCACCCCGACCGCCTGGTCGCCGACCCCGCCGACGAGATGGCCCTCGTAGATCCAGCCGCCGGTCATCGAGCAGTTCCCCAGAGACCGAGCCGCAAAGGCGTACGCCTGCGCGGCCTCCTCCGGGCTGGTGTACGACGTCGCCTGGTGCAGCGCCGCCGGTGAGTCCGATCCGTTGCTGCTGAGCAGCCGGAGCACCGTCTGCTGAGGCGGCGGGGACCCCTCGGTGACGTCGGTCGCAAGACAGGCGGGGTGGTGGGGTGAGTCCTCCGTCGTGCCGCGCTGGGTCAGCGCGACCTTCCAGGTGCGCTTCTTGTCGATCGTCTCGGCCTGGGCCGCTGACAGCATCAGGTCGTCGGTGATCAGGGCCGTGCCCGGGTCCGACGTCTCGCCGCTCGGCGTCGCCCCGGGATCGGTCGGACCGGCGCTCGTGGAGGGCCCGGGCGCGGCGGTCGGCTGGCCGGTGGTCTTGATGATCGCGTACCCGCCGACCAGTCCGAGGATGGCGACCACAGCGACGGCACCGATCAGCAGCAGCAGCCGGCGACGGTCGGCCTTCGGGTCGGCCTCGAGGTCGTCGTCCTCCACGTCGTCGTCGGGCGGGGGTAAACGGCGGCCGCCCGCGGCGCGCGGCAGCAAGGTGGTCGCGTCCGGATCGCGCTCCGACTGGCTGCGTTTGCGCTCCCGGGCTCGGCTCAAGATGGTGGTCTCGTCGGAGAGTCCCCGGTCCGTGGTCGCGTCGTCGCCGGACTGGGGCGAGCGGATCGCCGTCGACTCATCCCGATACAGCGGAGGCGGTACGTCGTCGGGGTCTGCCGCGGCGGCGTCCTCGGTGCTGGCGGCGTCCTCGGTGCTGGCGGCGGGGTCGGGCTCGGCGTCCGGGGCCGGGTCGGCGCCTGCGTCGGGATCCAGGTCCGGGGCTTCAGCAGGCGGACCGACGTCGTCGCTCCCGATCGAACGGTCGCCCGGACCGACGTTAATGGGCTCGTCGTCGGTCGGCGCGCTGTCGCTCGGACCGTCGTGGGTCGGCTCGCTCTCCGGGGTCGTCGGCTCCGCGGCGGAGGACTGCTCCTCGCGCCAGGCGCGGCGAGGACGATATGCCTCGGGCTCGTCAGACATCGTGGGGCTTCTCCTGCTTCTTCGACGTTGCTGTCCGCGGTGATGAGCGGGACCACGCGGTCTCCACCCGACCCCGACACGCCCCACCGACGCAGCACAAACACGACGACTTTACCCGGCATGGGCGTGTCCGGGCGGGGCGTAGCAGGACTCTGGGCGAGCATGGGGACCGTTATGGCTTCCCTGTTGTCACCGCGCCGGGACCGCGGCGACATCGATCTCGCCGCGACCGAGCCGACCGTCGTGGTCGGTGCCGGCGCCTCCGATGAGCTCCCGATAGTCGCCTGGCTCGCGCTCGCCGCCGGTGCCGGACTGCTCAGTGCGCTGTGTGGTTGGGTCCTGGTGACGGGCCTCGTGGTGGCCGGGTGGCTCGCGGCCGAACCGGGCACCCTCGGTCAGGCGCTGACCGTGGGCACCGAGCTGTGGCTGCTGGCCAACGGCGGCGGAGCCACCATCGGCGCCGTCTCGGTCACCCTGATCCCGTGGGGCGTCACCCTGCTGGTGGCTTGGCTCATCTCCAGCACGGCCGGCTACGCCGCCCGGCACGGGAGTCCGGAGTCGCCGACCGTGACACCGATGGTGTGCATCGTCACGACTCTCGGCTACCTGGTACCGCTGCTGGCGGTCGGGCTGCTGGTGGGTGGTCCGATGGCCGCGCTGCGGGCCGGCACGGTGATGCTCGTCGTGGTTGCCGCGGCTGCGGCCTGGGGCTGCTGCCGTACCCGCGAGAGCTGGCCGATGGACACCTGGCCGGCCTGGTCCCGTGCGGTGCCGCGGGCCGTCCTCGCGGCGCTGCTGCTGATGTTCGCCGGGGGAGCGGCGGTGCTGGCCACCGGACTCGCTCTCAACCTCGAGCGGATGACGACCCTGCTCACGGCCCTCGACGCGGGGGTCATCGGCAACATCGCCCTGTTGGTCGGTCAGCTCGCGTACGCCCCGAACGCGATCGTCTGGGCCGCCAGCTACGCGATCGGTCCGGGCTTCACGCTCGGCAACGGCTCGATCGTCTCCCCGGCCGCTACCGAGCTCGGCGCGCTGCCGGCGATCCCGTTGCTGACCGCGGTACCCGACGTCGGCCCGGGCGGGGTGTCGCACCTGTGGTGGCTGGCGCTCGGCGTCGCGGCGGGTGCGGTGGCCGCCACCTTGGTGGTGCTGGCCCGCCCCACGGCCCGATTCGACGAGACGACGCTGGTCGGCGGACTGTCCGGGGTGCTCTCCGGCGTCGCTTTCACCGGCGTCGCCTGGCTGACCAGCGGCGACCTGGGCACCGACCTGCTTGCCGGTCTCGGGCCAGAGCTCGTACCGGTCCTGGTGATGTCCACCTCCACCATGGGTCTGTCCGGCGCGATCTGCGGCCTCGTGCTGGGACTGTGGCGGCGCCGCCCGCGCGTGGCCAAGACCGAGCAGGACCCGCCGGGCGCTGAGCCGGTCGACGACGACGACAGAGAAGACGACGGTGTCGACGACCGAGCCGAGCTGACCGCCCCGATCACCCGCCGCCGCTCATCACGCCGGAACGCACCCGATGCACCGGACGCACCGGATCTGAGCGGGGACGAACCGACCCAGCTGATCGGCTGAGGCAGGACCCGCGATCTCGCCTGCGGCGGGCCCGTGTTCCCGGATCGGTAGGGTGGCGCCCGTGCCCTCCACCCCCACCGGTCCCGCGCGACTGGTCGTGCTGATCTCCGGGTCGGGGACGCTGCTGCAGGCGCTGCTGGAGGCGAGCGCCGATCCCGCGTACGGTGCCCGGGTGGTGGCTGTGGGCGCCGATCGCCACGGCATCGCCGGGCTCGACCGCGCGGCCGCGTACGAGGTGCCGACGTTCGCGCACCCGTACGCCAAGGGGAGCGACCGGAGCGCCTGGGACAGTCAGCTGACCGACCTGGTCGCGGCCCACGAGCCGGATCTGGTGATCAGCGCCGGCTTCATGAAGCTGCTGGGTCCGGTCTTCCTGGACCGCTTCGGTGGCAGGGTCATCAACACCCACCCCGCGCTGCTGCCGTCCTTCCCGGGCATGCACGGGCCGCGGGACGCCCTCGCCTACGGGGTGAAGGTGACCGGGGCGAGCGTCTTCCTCGTAGACTCCGGCGTCGACACCGGGACCATCCTCGACCAGGCGGCGGTCGAGGTGGCCGACGACGACACCGTGGAGAGCCTGCACGAGCGGATCAAGATCGTCGAGCGGCGACTGCTGGTGGAGACCACCCACCGGTTGGCCACGCGCAGCTGGCGGCTCGACGACCGCCGGGTGCGATGGACCTGAGACCAGGACGGCCAACCGAACGTGACCGACAGACCAGTGACCACCCCAGACCAGTGACAGACGGGACAGCATGAGCACGACTGAGAACGACCGGCGTCCGATCAAGCGCGCGCTGGTGTCGGTCTACGACAAGACCGGACTGGTCGAGGTGGGCCTCGCCCTGGCCGGGTCCGGGGTCGAGATCGTCTCCACCGGGTCGACCGCCCGGACCCTCGCCGAGGCCGGTGTACCGGTGACCCAGGTCGAGCAGCTGACCGGGTTCCCGGAGTGCCTGGACGGCCGGGTCAAGACGTTGCACCCGTTCGTGCACGCAGGCCTGCTCGCCGACACCCGGCTCGAGTCGCACCGCACCCAGCTGACGGAGCTGGGGATCGCGCCCTTCGACCTGCTCGTCTCCAACCTGTACCCGTTCGTGGACACCGTGATGGCCGGGGCGAGCCAGGAGGAGACGATCGAGCAGATCGACATCGGCGGTCCGTCGATGGTCCGCGGCGCGGCGAAGAACCACGCGTCGGTCGCGGTGGTCACCTCACCCGACCAGTACGGGCAGCTGCAGGCAGCACTCGTCCACGGCGGGTTCGACCTCGCCGAGCGCCAGGCGCTGGCCGCGGCCGCGTTCGTGCACACGGCCACGTACGACATCGCCGTGGCGTCCTGGATGGGCAACGTGGTGACCGACACCAGCGACGGCAGCGGCTTCCCGCGCTGGGTCGGGGGGAGCTGGGACAAGGCCGCCGTGCTCAGGTACGGAGAGAACCCGCATCAGCGGGCGGCGCTCTATGTCGACGGCGCCTTCCCGGGTGGGCTCGCGACGGCGCAGCAGCTGCACGGCAAGGAGATGTCCTACAACAACTACGTGGACACCGACGCCGCGCGTCGAGCCGCGTACGACTTCGACGCACCGGCGGTGGCGATCATCAAGCACGCCAACCCGTGTGGCATCGCGGTCGGCGTGGACATCGCCGAGGCTCATGCTCGGGCGCACGCCTGTGACCCGGTGTCGGCGTTCGGCGGGGTGATCGCCACCAACCGACCGGTCAGCGTCGCGATGGCCCACCAGGTCGCGGAGGTGTTCACCGAGGTGATCGCCGCGCCGGCGTACGAGGACGGCGCCGTCGAGGTGCTGCAGGCCAAGAAGAACATCCGGATCCTGGTCGTCGACCCGGCCAACCGCGGTGGCATCGAGACCCGCGGGATCTCGGGCGGGATGCTGATGCAGGCCGTGGACACCGTCGACGCCGAGCACGACACGGCCGCGGCGTGGGAGCTGGTGTCCGGCGAGCCGGCGACCCCCGAGGTGCTGGCCGACCTGGAGTTCGCCTGGCGGGCCTGTCGAGCGGTCAAATCCAACGCGATCCTGCTGGCCCACGACGGCGCCTCGGTCGGGGTCGGCATGGGTCAGGTCAACCGGGTCGACTCGTGTCGGCTCGCGGTGGAGCGGGCGGGGGTCCGGGCGAAGGGTTCGGTGGCCGCGTCCGACGCGTTCTTCCCGTTCGCCGACGGTCCGCAGATCCTGATCGACGCCGGTGTCTCCGCGATCGTGCAGCCGGGTGGCTCGGTCCGTGACGCCGAGGTGATCGAGGCGGCGAAGGCCGCCGGCGTCACCATGTACCTGACCGGCGCCCGACACTTCTACCACTGAGCCCCGCGCGGGACAGGAGAACGACATGACCGCACAGCTGTTGGACGGCAAGGCCCTGGCGGCCACCATCAAGGCCGACCTGACCGTCCGGGTCCAGGCCCTTCTGGCCCAGGGCATCACGCCGGGGCTGGGCACCGTGCTGGTCGGGGACGACCCGGGCAGCAAGGCGTACGTCGCCGGCAAGCACCGCGACTGCGCCCAGGTGGGCATCGCCTCGCTCCAGGTCGAGCTGCCGGCATCGGTCAGCGAGTCCGAGCTGGACGCCGAGATCGCCCGGCTGAACGCCGACCCGACCTGCACCGGCTACATCGTGCAGCTGCCGCTCCCCGGTGGCCTGGACGACAACCGTGCCCTCGGGCTGGTCGACCCCGGCAAGGACGCCGACGGCCTGCACCCGGTCAACCTGGGCAAGCTGGTGCTGGGCGAGCCTGCGCCGCTGCCCTGCACGCCACGCGGCATCGTCGAGCTGTTGCGCCGCAACGGCATAGCGCTGAGCGGGGCCGAGGTCTGCATCGTCGGCCGCGGCACCACGGTCGGCCGGCCGCTTGGGCTGCTGCTGACCCGCAAGAGCGAGAACGCCACGGTGACGCTCTGCCACACGGGCACCGTCGACGTCGCCGCGCACACCCGGACCGCGGACATCGTCGTCGCCGCGGCCGGGCGGCCCGGGCTGATCACCGGCGACATGATCAAGCCCGGAGCGGTCTGCGTGGACGTCGGCATCACCCGGACCGAGGCCGGCCTGGCCGGCGACCTGGACGCCAGCGTCCACGACGTCGCCTCCTGGGTGGCGCCGGTGCCGGGCGGGGTCGGTCCGATGACCCGCGCCATGCTGCTCACCAACGTGGTCGAGCGGGCCGAAGCCGACGCCCGGACCCGGAGCTAGGCAGCGGCAGCGATGGCTTCGCGTGACGCCGGACCGGCGAGCCGCAGCACCCGGCTGTGGCCCTTGCTGGTGGTGTTGATCGGGGTCGTCTTCGGGCTGGTGGTGGCGATCGTGGGTGCCCAGACCTGGCGACTGGGAGGCCTGATCATCGGGACCTCGCTGCTCGTCGGTGCCGTCATCCGCGGCGCCCTGCCGGGGCGCGACGCCGGACTGCTGCAGGTACGGAGCCGCCCGTTCGACATCACCGTGCTGACGTTGGGTGGGATCGCGATCATCGCCTTGTCGATCGCGGTGCCGGGCCGTCCCGGCTGAGTGAGCGCCCGCTGACTCCGGTGGGTAGCGACACGCGCTCCTGGAGTCCGACGCAGTGCCCGGGTGCCGAGGTTGCACAGGGTGACCAGGTAGCGATCAGGGTTCACCGACCGGAGGGTCGACTGCCCGCCCGGGGCGGCTGTCGATTCCTGCGTGGCGACCCCGGCGGGTTCTATCGTGCGCGCATGCCCGCCCGCTGGCTGCGCCTCCTGCTGGTCGCTCCGCTGCTCGCCGCCGGAAGTTGTACCGGGTGCGCCCTGGTCGACCGCGACTGCGTGGCGCCGGTCACGGGGACCCTCAGCTACGTCGGAAGCTCGGTGCCGCCGCCCTTCCACGTCGAGTGGACCATCACCCTGGACGGTGAGCGCGGCCACTTCGAGGTCACCCCGGGGTACGGATCGCCGCAGGCGTGGGGTGACGACTTCCGCCCCGATCCGACCCTGGTCGCCGCCGCCTGCACGGCGGTCGTCGAGACCGGGGCAGAGGACGACCCGCCGCCGGGTTCGGCGGTGATCACCGCCGAGCTGCGCGACGCCACCGACCAGTCCGTCCGCAAGCGGGCGGTGGCCACCGGCTCCGGCGATCTGTACACCGCCGTGAAGAGGGCGGTGCCGGAAGCCACCTGGACCACGGTCTACGGCGAGTACGAGCGTTGGAGTGATCGGCAGTGACCCGTGCCGCGGGAGAGTGGAAGCGCTAGGACCGACCGGTTCGACGCAGCGGCAGCCTGGTCAGGGCGACGCCGACCAGCGAGACGGCGCCGCCCAGCAGCGCGACCGGAGCGGGGACCTCGGCCAGGAACGTCCAGGACAACAGCACGGCGATCCCTGGCACCACGTACGACGACGCCGCCATCCGACCGGCGCTCGTGCGGGCGAGGGCGTAGCTCCACAGCAGGAACGCGATCGCCGTCGGGAAGACCCCCAGGTAGACCACGCCGGCCGTCACCGACCACGGCTCCGCGCGCAGCTGGGCGATCAGCGAACCCAGGAAGGGCAGCGTGGCCACGGTGCCGGCGAGGGCGCCGAGCCAGGTGACGGTGACCGGATCGACCGTGGCCAGGGCCTGCTTCTGCAGCAGCACGCCGATCGCGTACAGACCGGCGGCGGAGAGGGCGAGGGCCACCCCCCACGGGTCGACCTGCCCGGTCCGGGACGCGGAGGCGATGATCACCACACCGGCGAAGGCGATCAGCAGCCCGATCATCAGCTGCCGCGGGAACCCTTCGCCCAGGAAGAGGCCGGCGAGGACGGCCACGATCACCGGGGCGAGGTTGACGATCATGGCACTGGTGCCGGCGTCGAGGTAGCGTCCGGCCGCGTTGACCGCGATGGTGTAGACGCCGAACCAGAGCACCCCGTACGCGATGATCAGCACCAGTGGCCGCCCGCGGGGGATCCGGAGCGGGCCACGACCGGGTCGGACGAGGGCGACGCCCGTCAGCACGAACGAGCCGACCAGCAGGCGACCCAGGGCCAGCGGGCCCGGATCGACCGCGCCACTGAGTGCCCGGATGACGACGAAGGCCGACGCCCAGAGCACCATGGTGATGCCGGCGGCGACCAGCGGCAACCAGCTCCGCTCGCGGCTGACCACGGCGGTGCCGAGTGTGCTGTCGAGGGTGAGATCCGAGCTCATGACACCAGCCTTGACGCCTCAAGACGTAAGCACAAGCAACGTCATCTTCACGAACCTTCAGTCTGACTGTAGTGTCGGAGCCATGCTCGACGTCCATCGTCTGCGGGTGTTCCGTTCCGTCGTGGCCAGCGGCTCGATCCAGGCCGCCGCCAACAACCTGGGCTACACCCCGTCCGCCGTGAGCCAGCACGTGACCGCCCTGCAGCGCGAGACGGGTCTGGCCCTGATCTCGCGGGTGGGTCGGGGGATCGAGCCGACCGCGGCCGGTCGGGCCCTGGCGCTCGAGATCGACGGCGTGCTGTCCCGGCTCGGTGAGGTGGAGTCGGTGGTCGGCGATCTCCGGGCCGGTCGGACGGGGTCGCTGTCGATCGCCTACTTCGCGTCAGTCGGCTCCGCCTGGATGCCGACGGTGGTGTCGACGATGATGGCGGAGTTCCCGGCCGTCCGGCTGGACCTCGCGCTCCGTGAGGACGTGCCGACGGATCCGGCCGAGCGCCCCGATCTCCAGATCGCCGTGGAGCAGGGTGCGATCCACCGACCGGGCCTGGTGGCGCAGCACCTGCTCGACGACCCGTACGTGGCGGTTCTGCCGTCCGGGCATCCGCTCGCCGAGCGGGAACAGATCGATCTCGTGGATCTGGCCGGCGACCGCTGGGTCGACAACGACTTCGCCCGGGGCTGGTGCCGGAAGAACCTGATCGAAGCCTGTCACGCGGCCGGTTTCAGTCCGCCGTTCCACGTCGAGGCGCACGACTACCCGACGGCAATGGCCTTCGTGGCGGCCGGGATCGGCTTGACGGTGCTGCCGACGCTGGGGGCCCGGCAGCTGCCGCCCGGGGTGGTTGCGGTGCCCGTGACGAGCCCGACCCCGGTCCGCTCGATCTACGCCCTGGTCCGCGAGGGGGTGGTCGACACCCCGGCAGTGCGGACGGTGCTGCGGGTGCTGACCCGGCTCGGAGCGCGGGCAGCCGGTCGCACAGCCGATGGTGCGCTGCGGAGCACGCGGTGATCCGGACTGCTCGGATCTGAGCGGCGGTCACGGGCGGGGTCTCCGTGGTCGGCGTGCTGATCCAGTACCCGTTCCTCGATGTCGCGGCTCGCGGCGTCGGACCGGTCGCGATCACCTGCGCGGCCATCGCTCTGCTGCTCGTCGGTCTGGCCTGGGCCTGCGGACGACTGAACCGGGTGCTGCGGGCACGGCCCACGCCGGACGCGCACCGTCGTCCGGGCGGGTGACGACCTGGTGACTGTCTGAGGCAGGTGCGACGATCAGGCCATGATCGATCATTTCGGTATCCAGTGCACTGACCTGGCCGCCAGCGCCGCCTTCTACGACGCGGTCCTTGCTCCGCTGGGATCCTCACGGCAGATGGACTTCGGCGTCGCGATCGGCTTCGGCACCGACAGCCACCCCCACTTCTGGATCGGCGCGTTCAACTCCGGCGAGGGGTTCCGCGAGTCCCACATCGCCTTCACCTCGACCGACCGAGAGAGCGTGCGGGCCTTCTTCGCCGCTGCGACCGCGCTGGGGGCGGAAGTGCTGCACGAGCCGAGACTGTGGCCGGAGTATCACGACTCCTACTACGGCGCCTTCGTCCGCGATCCCGACGGCAACAACGTGGAGGCGGTCTGTCACGTGCCTGAGTGACGCCGTGATCCCTGCGGGCGGTGAACCCACTGACAGTTCTTCGAACACGCATGCGAGGAACAGTCGCTCAGCGGGAGGCGAGTTCGGCCCGGCACCGCTCGACGAATGCCAGTGCCTCGGGGGTCGGGCGTCCGAGATCCCTGCCTCCGAGCTGAGCGGCCAGCGCGGACTCCACGATGCCGGCGTCCATGCCGTGTTCCAGTGCCCACGCACCGCCGTCGATCTTCGAGAGAACGGAACCGGACCGTGAGTAGGCGAGGGCCCGGCAAGCATTGAGCACGGCGTACCGCTGATCTGCCTGCTCCATCGACCAGGTCAGCTCGTCCCGCAGGTGCGTGAGGACGTCCGCTCGCCGCACGGCCCCGATCGCGGCGTCGACTGGTTGTCCGGTGATCGCCAGCCCGCTGTTCCGCGCCACCAGGTAGTGCAACACCAGATCGGGATCGCCTTGGCCGCCGTCGGCGACGACACGATCCGTTGCCTGGTTGACGTGAAGGAGGAACGGCCAGGGCGGCTCGGGTCTGGCCGCCGCAGCCACGCTCACCATCGACAGCTCCACCGACGGTCCGGTCGCCAGCTCGCTCAGTAGCCGCCGCCCGATGACCGGCCAGTCCCGGTCCAGCACCTTCGAGGTGATCAGCAGGTCCAGATCGCTGGACGAGGTCCAGCCACCCAGTGCCGCCGAGCCGTGAACGAAGACCCCGGAGGCGGCAGTACCTAGCGTCTTGTCGAAGAACGCGGCCACCCGGGCTGCCTGTGGCCGCCAACCGAGATCCGTCACGACCACGACCGTAGCCATCCGGTCCGGTACCGTCACCACGTGAGTTGTCTCAACTTCGCCGCCGGCCGTACCCGCCGCTGAGTGCGCGGCCCCCAACGGGCCGCAGACGTCGACGTGCGGTCATCCGACCGTACGATCAAACCGTTGCCGCACCGAGAGAAGCGCAGCCACATGCACATTCGAGACTTCCAACGCGCCGATCTGCCGGCCCTGATCGAGCTGACCATCGAGGCGTTTCGCCCCCTGTTCGAGGTCGACCTGCCCGCGTTGCTCGATCCCGCCGTGTTCGCCCACGACCACGGAACCTGGGCGGACGACTACCGCCGAGAGGTGCCCACCTTCCACGACCCCGAGGCCAACCGGTTCATCGTGCTCGCCGAAGAGACCGCGGGCGGCGGTTCACCGCTGGGCTACGTGGGTTGGCAGGTGAACGAGGACGGGTCCGGCCGCCTGCAGATGGTCGCCGTCCACCCGGACGCCCGCCGACGAGGGGTGGGCACAGCGACCTGTCGAGCGGCCCTGGACCGGCTGCGAGAGCGGGGCGTCACCGTGGTCCACGTCGGGACCGGTGGTGACCCTTTCCACGCCTCGGCCCGCCGCCTGTACGAGTCGCTCGGCTTCTACGGCTACCCCGTCGTGGACTACACCCGATCGATCTAGGGAAGGGCACTCGCACCCGCCGACGGCTCAGCCGGCGGTGAGGTCCCGCACCGCCAGCTCCGCCAGCAACCGGGCACAGTCGCCGAGCACGCTGTCGTCGAACCGAGCGCCGGGGGCGTGGTTCCCGGGTGACGTGTCCGGATCACCCGGGCAGGCGCCGACGAACAGGTAGCAGCCGGGTACCTCGGCGAGCACCCGGCTGAAGTCCTCCGAGCCCATCACCGGGTTGGCCAGCGCGTGGACCCGGTCGGCGCCGAACAGCTCGGCGGCGACCCCGAGGGCGAACGCGGTCGCGTCGGCGTCGTTGACCGTCTCCGGGTACTCGCGCTCGAACCTGACCTCGGCCCGGCACCCGTGGGCGGCGGCGATCTGCTCGCAGAGACGGACCGAGGCCTGTTCCACGGCGACCAGCTGGGCCTCCGACAACGTCCGTACGGTCGCCTCGAAAGCCGCCGTCTCGGGGATGATGTTGCGCCGGGTGCCCGCGTGGAACGTCCCGACCGTGATCACCACCGGGTCGAACAGGTCGAACTGTCTGGTCACCGCCGTCTGCAGTGCGGTCACGATCTCGGCCGCCACGACGATCGGGTCGACCGCTGCGTGCGGTCGCGAACCGTGCCCGCCGGCGCCCCGCACCGTCACGTACAGACCCGAGGAGGCCGCCATCAGCGGGCCTGGGCGACTGCTGATCTGCCCCAGCGGCAGCATGTTGGCGAACACGTGCAACCCGTACGCCGCGTCCGCGCGACGACCGGCCGCGTCGAGCACGCCCTCCTCGATCATGGCCCCGGCGCCGTCCCAGCCTTCCTCGCCGGGCTGGAACATGAAGACCACATCGCCCCGCAGCTCGGAGCGGCGCTCGTTCAGCAGCCGGGCCGCTCCGATCAGGCCGGCGGTGTGCAGATCGTGGCCGCAGGCGTGCATGGCGTCACCGGTGGCGGTGAAGGTCTCACCACTGGCCTCGACGACCGGCAGGGCGTCCATGTCGCCCCGCAACAGCACGACCCGACCGGTGTGGTCGTCCGCCGTTCCCCGCAGCACTGCCACGACCGAGGACACGGAGTCGCCGGTGGCGATCTCCAGCTCGAGCCCGGCGAGCTCGCCGAGAACGATCGCCTGTGTCTGTGGCAGGTCGAGACCGATCTCAGGTACCTGGTGGAGCCGCCGCCGGAGCTCGATCAGGTCACCCCGGAACGACGCGGTCACGCCGAGCTCGCCCCGTTCAGCCACCGCTGCTCGCAACGCCGGCCACCACAGCGATCACGATGAAGATGATGGCGATGACGATGCCGACGATCGCCAGGATGGTGAGCACCATGCCGATGATCTTGCCGATGTTGATGTTCTGCTCGTTGGAGTAGTGCTGACCGCTGGCCGCGATCTCCTTCTGCGCCTTGCTGCCCATGTACCAGGCGATCGGGGCACAGATCGTCACGAACAACCCGACGATGCCGAGCACCAGGATCGTGGTGCCCTGCGGGTGCTCGGGGAGCGCGCCGTACGGCTGGGCGACGACGTAACCGGACTGCGGGGCGGGCGGGTAGGCGGGCTGCTGGTAACCGCCCTGTGCCTCAGGAGCGGAGCCGTAGGACTGCGCGGAGCCGTAGGACTGAGTCGAGCCGTAGGACTGGCCCTGATCGTAGGGCTGAGTCGGAGCCGGGGGCTGGTCCGCACCGTACGACGGAGCGGACCCGTAGGACTGGGCCGGACCGGATGGCTGACTCGGATCCCACGGCTGGTTCGGGCCGGCCGGCTGGTTCGGGTCGGGTGACGGGTTCTGGTTGGTGTCGCTCATGATCGTTCTTCCTCCGGTGGTGGGCGGTGACGGGGTGGCTCAGCTGCTGGCGATACCGATGACGGTGAAGACCAGGACCAGGGCTGCGTAGACGATCGAGAGGATGCCGAGGACCCAGCCGGCGGTGGCGAGTCCTCGACCACCCCACTGACCGGGGGCGGCGTCGATCTCCCGGCGGACCCGGCCACCGATGACGAAGCCCGCGATGCCGACGAAAGGGCACAGCACCATACCCACGATGCCCAGGATCAAGGCCGTGGTTGCCTGCGGGTGGTTCGGCGGCACGTAGCCGTACGCGGGTTGCTGATAGGGATTGACCCCATACGCCGGCAGCTGGCCGTAGTCGGGCTGCTGCCCGTACGCCGGCTGGGCTGGGTAGCTCCCCGGCTGGGAGTAGGCGGTCTGCGAGCCGTAGTCCGGCTGGGGCGGCGGGGCCGGCTGACCGTAGCTGGGGTACGGGTCGCCGGCACTGGGATAGCTGCTCGGCTGGGACCCGTAGCCCTGTTGCTGTGGGTAGCCCTGTTGTGGGTAGCCCTGTTGTGGGTAGCCCTGCGAGGGTTGCTGGTAGCCACCGGGGGACGGCTGGTGACTCGGGGGGTCCTGCTCCGGGTACGTCGGCCACGGTCCGTCGTCGGCCTGCCGATCCGCCGCAGAGGCTCCCGACTCAGCGGTGCCGGACGATCCTGGAGCGGCCCAGGGGCTCTCGTACGGGGTGGTGTTCTCCCAGCTGCTGCCCCGGCTGGTCTCCCAGGACGCCGACGGGGTGTAGTCGTCAGCGGCGTCTCCGCCACCACCCGGCAGCGGGTCCCGGTCGTCGGGCCGTCCCGATCCGCTCTCAGTCATGGCACCTAGTGTTCCCTAAGGAGGGTGCCATTCGCCGGTCGTCCGCGGGTGGATCGGTGATGGACGCACCCGCAGGAGGTCACTCGACCAGGCCGAGCGAGCGGACCGCCGCGCGCTCCTCCTGCAGCTCGGCGACGCTGGCGTCGATCTTGCCTTGGGAGAACTCGTTGATCGCCAGCCCCTGGACGATGCTGTAGTCACCGCCGGAGGTGGTGCACGGGAAGCTCGTGATGATCCCCTCGGCGATCCCGTACGAGCCGTCGGACGGCACCGACATCGACACCCAGTCGCCCTCCGGCGTGCCGAGCACCCAGTCCCGCATGTGGTCGACGGTCGCGTTGGCGGCGCTGGCGGCGGAGCTGGCGCCCCGGGCCTCGATGATCGCGGCACCACGCTGCTGCACGGTCGGGAGGAAGGTCGACTCCAACCAGGCCTGGTCGTCGATCAGCTCGGCCGCGTTCTGGCCGTTCACCTCCGCATGGAAGATGTCCGGGTACTGCGTGGCGGAGTGGTTGCCCCAGATCGTCAGGTGCTTGATGTCGTTGACCGTCGTGCCGGTCTTGGCGGCCAGCTGGGCCAGAGCCCGGTTGTGGTCCAACCGGGTCAGGGCGTTGAACCGCTCGGCGGGGATGTCGGGGGCGTTGCTCTTCGCGATCAGCGCGTTGGTGTTGGCCGGGTTGCCCGTCACCAGCACCTTGATGTCGTCGGCGGCGTGTGCGTTCAGGGCCGCACCCTGGGGCTTGAAGATCGCCCCGTTGGCCTCCAGCAGGTCCCCGCGCTCCATGCCCTTGCTGCGGGGACGCGCGCCCACCAGCAGGGCGATGTTGACCCCGTCGAACACGACGTTCGGGTCATCGCCGATCTGCACCGCGGACAGCAGCGGGAACGCGCAGTCGTCCAGCTCCATCACCACACCCTCGAGCGCCTTGAGCGCGGGGGTGATCTCCAGCAGCCGCAGCTCGACCGGGGTGTCGGGGCCCAGCAGGGATCCGCTGGCGATCCGGAACAGCAGGCTGTAGCCGATCTGGCCGGCGGCTCCGGTGACGGCGACCTTGACGGGTGTGCTCACGCGATCTCCTCGAGACTCATCGACTGTCGCCGGTGACCGGCAACCGTAGGGTGACGCTAGCAAGGACGACGCGTATCGGCACGGTGAGGTCGTGGCCGGAGACCGTCTGGGGGAGGGCGTGGTGTCCGGAATCGACCCGGTGACCGCCGTGGTGACCGCACTCGCCGGAGTGGACGGTACGCGCTGGGTCGGGATCGACGGCTTCGGCGCCTCCGGCAAGACCACCCTGGCCGCCCGGGTCGCCGCGGCGCTCCCGGGCTCGGTCGTCATCCACAACGACGACTTCGCCCGCCCGGAGCTGCCGGGCTGGGACCGGGACCGGTTCGTCCGCCAGGTGGTGGAGCCCCTGCTGGCCGGCCGCCCCGGCCGCTACCAGCGCTGGGACTTCGCCGCCGACGTCGGCGCCGAGTGGCACCCGGTGCCGGTCGGGGTGCCGGTGATCGTGGAGGGCGTCTCCGCCACCGACGTCCGGCTGCCGGTGCCGTGGGACATCACCATCTGGATCGAGGTGCCGGTCGCTGTGCGCCGGGCTCGGATCGCCGAGCGCGACGGGCCCGCACTCCGGGAGCGGTGGCTGACGGACTGGATCCCGATGGAGGAGGCGTACGCCGCCGATCAGCGGCCCTGGGATCGGGCCGACCTGGTGCACGTTCCCGAACCCGAGCTCTGACGACCACCCGAGGGGTCAGTGGACCCGTCCCCGGGCGCTCGGGCAGACTGAAGCGCGGCAGAGACGGTCGGCCAACCCGCCCGA
Organism: uncultured Actinomycetota bacterium; assembly: GCA_963696135.1. Lineage (GTDB taxonomy): Bacteria > Actinomycetota > Actinomycetes > Propionibacteriales > Propionibacteriaceae > Microlunatus. The sequence goes on along the minus strand of CAVOJH010000007.1, from coordinate 241,980 downwards.
CCCGCGATATCTTGATGTCAAGAAAGACGGCTCGCTCCGGTCTCGAGGGTCCGGAACGTGCCGAGTCCGTTCCCCCAGGCCAAGGAGTTGCCGCATGGTCCAGCCGTCCGCCCGGATCGTCTACACCCGAACCGACGAGGCGCCGCTGCTGGCGACGTACTCCCTGCTGCCGGTCATCGCCGCGTACGCCGCCAAGGCCGGCGTGGACGTGGAGAGCCGGGACATCTCCCTGGCCGGCCGGATCCTCGCCCTCTTCCCCGAGCGTCTCTCCGAGGACCAGCGGGTCGCCGACGCGCTGGCCGAGCTCGGCGAGCTGGCCAAGTCGCCCGAGGCGAACATCATCAAGCTGCCGAACGTGTCCGCGTCGATCCCGCAGCTCAAGGCCGCGGTCCGCGAGCTGCAGCAGCAGGGCTTCGACCTGCCCGACTACCCCGACGACCCGCAGAGCGACGAGGACCGGTCGGTGCGGGCTCGCTACGACAAGGTCAAGGGATCCGCGGTCAACCCCGTGCTGCGCGAGGGCAACTCCGACCGTCGCGCGCCGCTGTCGGTGAAGAACTACGCCCGCAAGCACCCGCACTCGATGGGGGTGTGGAGCAGCGACTCGAAGACCAACGTCGCGCACATGGAGGCCGACGACTTCCGCTCCAACGAGAAGTCGGTCGTCATCCCCGCCGATACGACGCTGACGATCACCCTGGTCGACGACGCCGGGGGCGAGTCGGTGCTGCGCGAGTCGGTGCCGGTGCTGGCCGGTGAGGTCGTCGACTCCACCGTGATGCGCGTCGCAGCGCTGCAGGCCTTCCTGACCGCGCAGATCGCCCGGGCCAAGGCCGAGGACGTGCTGCTGTCGGTCCACCTCAAGGCGACCATGATGAAGGTGTCGGACCCGATCATCTTCGGGCACGCGGTGAGGGCCTTCCTGCCCGAGGTGTTCGCGACCTACGGCGAGACGCTGGCCGCCGCGGGTCTGTCGCCCAACGACGGACTCGGCGGCATCCTGGCCGGCCTGGACGCGCTGCCGGAGGGGGCCGAGATCAAGGCCGCCATCGATCGTGGGCTGGCCGACGGTCCGGCGCTGGCCATGGTCGACTCCGACCGGGGCATCACCAACCTGCACGTGCCGTCGGACATCATCGTGGACGCGTCGATGCCGGCCATGATCAGGACCTCGGGCCACATGTGGGGTCCGGACGGCCAGGAGGCCGACACCCTCGCGGTGCTGCCCGACTCCTCCTACGCCGGGATCTACCAGGTCGTGCTCGACGACTGCCGGGCCCACGGCGCGTACGACCCGTCCACCATGGGCTCGGTCTCCAACGTCGGGCTGATGGCCCAGGCGGCCGAGGAGTACGGCTCGCACGACAAGACGTTCGAGATCGGCGTCGCCGGCACCGTCCGGGTCACCGACTCGGCCGGCACCGTCGTGCTGGAGCACCAGGTGGCCCCGGGTGACATCTGGCGGATGTGCCAGACCAAGGACGTACCCATTCGCGACTGGATCAAGCTGGCCGTCAGCCGCGCCCGGGCGACCGGGTTGCCGGCTGTCTTCTGGCTCGATGAGACGCGGGCACATGACGCCAACCTGATCGCCAAGATCAACGAGACGCTGCCCGAGCACGACACCGCCGGTCTGGACATCTCGATCCTCTCGCCGGAGAAGGCGATCGCCTTCTCGCTGGAGCGGATCCGGCGCGGTGAGGACACCATCTCGGTGACCGGCAACGTGCTCCGCGACTACCTGACCGACCTGTTCCCGATCCTCGAGCTGGGCACCTCGGCCAAGATGCTGTCGGTGGTGCCGCTGATCAACGGAGGCGGCCTGTTCGAGACCGGCGCCGGTGGTTCGGCGCCCAAGCACGTGCAGCAGCTGGTCAAGGAGAACTACCTGCGCTGGGACAGCCTGGGTGAGTTCCTGGCCCTGGCCGTGTCGCTGGAGCACCTGGCCCAGACCACCGACAACCCGCGGGCGCAGGTGCTGGCCGACACCCTGGATCGGGCCACCGGCACGTTCTTGGACGAGAACAAGTCCCCGGCTCGTCGGGTCGGCTCCATCGACAACCGCGGGTCGCACTTCTACCTGGCGCTGTTCTGGGCCGAGGAGCTGGCCAAGCAGACCGAAGACGCCGAGCTCGCGGCCGACTTCGGCGCGCTGGCGGCCAAGCTGCGTGAGCAGGAGACGGTGATCACCGACGAGCTGCTCGCCGTACAGGGCTCGCCGGCCGACATCGGTGGCTACTACCGTCCCGATGACGAGCTGGCCACCGCGGTGATGCGTCCGTCGGTCACCTTCAACGCAGCCCTCGCGGACCTCTGACTCTGACCCTCGGGTCAGAGGCTGGCTGCTCGGCCGATCTGGACGACCTTCCAGCCCGCATCGCGCCAGGTCGGTGCGTGCAGCTTGAGCCGGCCGTCGATGATGATCTTGTTCTTGGCCAGCGCGCCGAGGGTTTCCGGATCGAGGTAGCGGAACTCGGGCCACTCGGTCAGGTGGAGCACGATCTCGGCGCCGGTGACGGCCTCCTCGACACTGCCCACCTGGGTGAAGTTGTCGCGGGCGGGGAGCCTGGCCTGCGGGTCGTAGATCATCACCTGGGCGCCGGCGGCGTGCAGCTGGTCGGCCACGGTGAGCGCGGGGGAGTTCCGGGTGTCGTCGGTCCCGGGCTTGAAGGTCGCGCCGAGCACGGCGATCCGGACTCCGGTGACGTCGCCGCCGAGCTGCCCGACGGCCAGCTCGGCGAGCTCGGTGCGCTGGCCCGCGTTGATCGCCTCCACTGCCTCGATCAGCTGGGCCAGGACATCGATCTCCAGCTCCTCGGCGCGAACGGCCAGGGCCCGGATGTCCTTCGGCAGGCAGCCGCCCCCGAAACCGAGCCCGGCGTTGAGGAACTCCCGACCGATCCGCTTGTCGTAGCCGAGGGCGTCGGCCAGCAGCACCACGTCGCCACCGGCGGCCTGGCACATCTGCGCCATCGAGTTGATGAAGCTGATCTTGGTGGCCAGGAAGGCGTTGGCGGCGGTCTTGATCAGCTCCGCGGTGGCGAGGTCGCAGCGGACGACGGGGGTCGCCTCGGTGAGCGGGATGGCGTACACCTGCTCGAGCACCTCCAGGGCACCGGTGCTCTGCACCCCGAACACGAGCCGGTCCGGACGGAGGGTGTCCTCGACGGCGAAGCCCTCGCGCAGGAACTCGGGGTTCCAGGCGATCTCGACGCCGTCCCCGGCCGGAGCGAGGGCGCGCAGCCGTTCCTGCAGCTTCAGGGCAGTGCCGACCGGGACGGTCGACTTGCCGACCACCAGGGTCGGCCGGGTGAGCAGCGGGGCGAGGCTGTCGATCGCCGTCTCGAGCTGGCGGAGGTCGGCGGCGCCGCCCGGACCGGCCGGTGTGCCCAGGGCCAGGAAGTGCACGTCGGCCCAGTCGGCGATCACCCGGTAGTCGGTGGTGAAGCGGAGCCGTCCGGAGCCGGTGTGCCGGGCCAGCAGCGGTTCCAGGCCATCTTCGAAGATGGGGGAGCGGCCGGCGGCCAGCACCGCGATCCGCTCGGGGTCGATGTCGATCCCCACCACCCGGTGCCCGACCTCGGCCATCCCCGCCGCGTGGGTGGCCCCGAGATAGCCGGTACCGATGACACTCACCCGCAAAGTCATCGCCCTACCCTCTCACCTGTGGTGCCTCCCGTCGGTCAGGCGGAGTCGCGCAGCAGCAGCCGGTGACGGACCTTGCGTCGGACCTCGGGCCCGGACAGCGGCAGCTCGCCCGCCCGCATGCCCAGCACGAGCTCGGTGGCCAGCCGGCCGACCTCGGCCATGTCGAGGGCCAGTGTGGTCAGCCGTGGGGCGACCAGCTCGCCGATGCTGAGTCCGTCGATCCCGGCGACCCGGACGTCCTCCGGGACACGCCGACCACGGTCCCGCAGGGCGCCGAGCACACCCAGGGCAAGCAGGTCGTTGTAGACGAGCACCGCGTCGGCCCCGGGATGCGCGTCGAGCGCGGCCCCTATCGCGGCCAGGTCGCCCACGGTCGAGCCGGTGGCGATGGCGACGTGGTCGCAGTCCAGACCACGCCGATCGAGCTCGGACGCGAAGGTCCTGGCTCGCCCCGACCGTTGCCCGGGAGCGGCCTGATCGACCATCAGCGGCCGCCGCACTCCGTGGTCGACCAGGTGCCGTACGAGGTCGCGCATCGCCGGCCGCAGGTCGAAGGCCACCGCACCGTTCAGCGGCTGACGCCGGGTCGGGTCGATCTCCACGACCGGCACGCCGGCGAACAACCCCGCCTGGGTCTCGGGATCGAGTCGGAGGTAGCCGATCACGGCGTCCACCTGCCGGGACAGGTCCGCCACCAGGGTCGCCCGGTCGCCGGCGTGGGTCGTGTCGGTCAGCACCACGTTCCAACCGGCCCGCCCCGCCGCGCCGGTCACCGCCGACGCGAGCTGGGGATAGAACGGGTTGGTCAGGTCGTCCAGGACCAGCCCGAGCATCCGGTGGTCGGCCTTGACCAGACCCCGCCCGAAGCGCGAGGGGCGGTAGTGCAGGTCCCGAGCGGCGGCGAGCACGCGCCGGCGGGTGTCGACACTGATCCCCGGCATGGCGTTCATCGCTCGGGTCACCGTCTGCCGCGACACCCCCGCAGCGGCGGCGACGTCGTGGATGGTGGCCGCCCGCTGCATGCCCACACCCTAGAGAGCGCGGCTCAGCGAGCCGTGCCGTCGCGCAGGTCGAGCCAGGCCACCTGCTCAGAGCTCAGCTCGACCCCCAGCCCAGCCATCGACGACGCGGTCTCGGCGATGCTCCGCGGTCCGATCAGCGGGAACGTAGGGAACGGCTGGTGCAGCACGAACGCCAGCGCGATCGCCGTCGCTGCCACACCGAGGGTGTCACCGAGCTCTCCTGCCCGACGGAGCCGTTCGAAGTTGTCGTCGCTGTAGTAGCAGCGGACCAGCTCGGCGTCGCTGCGGTCCTCGGGTCGCGCCCTGCCGGTGAAGAAGCCGCGCGCCTGCGAGGACCAGGGGAAGAGCGGGATCTGCCGCTCGGTCAGCCACCGCTTGGACGCGGCGTCGGTCACGTGCTCGCAGCCGGCCCACGGGACGTCGTACGCCTCCGCCAGACCGAAGTGGTTGCTCAGCACCGAGAAACCGTGCTTGCCGGTCCTCTCGGCGTACGCGTTCGCCTCATCGATCCGAGCCGGGGTCCAGTTGGATCCGCCGAAGGTCTTGATCCGGCCCCGACGGACCTCGGTGTCGAGCACGTCGACGAACTCCTCGACCGCGATCGCGGGATTGTCGCGGTGCATCAGGTAGAGGTCGGCGTAGTCGGTGCCCAGTCGTTCCAGCGACTCGGTGAGCTGGCTGGTGATCGACTCGGGGTCGCAGTGCGGCGTGTGGGCGCCCTTGACCAGGATCGCCACCTGGTCCCGGACTCCGCGGTTGGCGATCCAGCGACCGAGCAGCCGCTCCTGCAGCCCACTGCCGTAGATGTAGCCGGTGTCGAAGGCGTTGCCGCCGGCGGCGAAGAAGTGGTCGAACATCGCCGAAGCGTGGGCCAGGGTCTGCTGGTTGTCGCAGCCCATCACCAGGCGGGACACCGGCAGGTCGAGGCCGTCGATCTTCCCGTACGGCATCACGGCGTCGGCACGGACCTGCAGCGGTCGACCGGAGACGGTCGAGATCTCGCTGTCGTCGGCCTCGAACGGGTAGCGCAACCCGATCTGCTCCCGCCAGATGTCCAGCACAGCAGCGTTGCCGAGCGAGTCGGCCAGGGTCATCTCGCTCACCACACCGTCGCCCGCCGCAGCGCGAGCCAGTCCCGCAGCCTCCAGCCCGTACGGCTGGTCGCCGCTGAACTCAACCACCCGCTCGCCGTCGACGGTGCTGATCACGATCCGCTGCTCGGTCCCGAGGGTCCAGGGATCGCTGAGCTGCAAGGTGCCGCGCGAGCCGTGCACGGTGACCGTGGTGGGGTCTGCCATCTTGACGCCCGTCCGCACGCTCGCCGTGGCGCCGCCGGGGAAGGTGAGATCGGCGACCGCCCACTCGTCGATCCCGGTCGGACCGAGAGTGCCGCGGGCGGTGACCGCGGTCGGCTCCAGCACTCCTCGACCGCTCGCCGCGCCGAGGATCGCGCGGGCGTAGGACACGGGGTAGCCGCCGACATCCAGGATGCCGCCGCCGGCGGTGGCCGGATCGAACAGCCGACCGGTCCGCTCACCGGCCCGGAACGAGAACGAGGCGTCCACGTGCTGCACCTCGCCGACGACGCCGTCGCCGATCAGCTCCAGCACGGTGCGGGTCTGCGGGTGGAAGCGGTACATGTACGCCTCCAGCAGGACCCGGCCGGTGCGGCGGGCGACCTCGGCCATCGCCATCACGGACGCGTGGTTGGCCGCCAGCGGCTTCTCGCACAGCACGTGCTTGCCCGCTTCGAGGGCGGCGATGGCGAGCGTCGGGTGGGTGGTGTGGACGGTGGAGAGGTAGACCGCGTCGACGTCCTCGTCGGCCAGGATCTCGTCGTACGAACCGGTGCGGACCGTCAGGTCGGGGGTCTGCTCGGTGGCGAACCGAGCGGCCCGCTGGGGGTCGGAGCTGCCGATCGCCACCAGGCTGGCGCCCGGGCACGAGGGCAGCTGGGACACGAATCGGCGGGCGATGGAACCCGGCCCGAGCACGGCCCAGCGGACGGGTGGCACGGTCGACGTCGACATGGCAGCAGCTTCCCTTCGGCCGGCAGGAGCGCGGCAAGATCGTGAACGTTCACTATTCGAAGTCGAGCGTAGACGTCCTGACTGGCTCGGTCAATGCCCTGACCGCAATACTCTGTCGTTGTGCACATAGGAAATCAGCAATGACCGAGCCCGAGGGGTTGACACCCGAGCGGGCCGGTGGTCTGCTGTCTCGCAGTGCGTGAACGCTCACGCACCTCGGGGGGTCCATCGTCATCGGTGACGAAAGGTGACCCAGATGCAGTTTCCGCCTGGTCGGCTGACACGCCGCCAGCTGCTCACGGCGGCCGCCGGACTCGGGCTGGCCGCCACGGCCGGGCCGCTGGCCGGTTGCAGTCGCAACGTCTCGATCTCGACCGATCCGGCCGAGCTGGTGCTCTGGTACTGGAACCGGTCGATCAGCCCGAAGCTGCTCACCCAGGCCGCCGCACAGATTCCGGACACCGCGAAACGGTTGCGGGCGGACGTGATCGGAGGCACCTTCGACACGAAGCTGCGCACCAGCCTGGCGGGCAAGGCCTACATCCCCGACATCACCGCGGTGAACTCCAACTGCGCGCTCTACTTCACCAACGAGGACCTGTTCGTCGATCTCAACACTCTCGGTGCGGAGCGGTTCAAAGACGACTTCTTCGGTTGGAAGTGGCAGCTGGGGACCACGCCGACGGGCCGGTTCTGCTTCTGGCCGATGGACACCGGACCGACCGGTCTGTACTACCGGTCGGACCTGTTCGAGACCGCCGGTCTGCCGAGTGATCCCGATGAGGTGGGGGAGTCGATCAAGACCTGGGACCAGCTCATCGAGCTGGGTGCCAAGCTGCGGGCCGACAGCGACGTCGCACTCATCGCCAACGCCACCATGATCTTCACCCAGTACCTGAACGCCAGTCCCGAACGGTACTTCGACACCAGCGACCGACCGCTCTACGCCGCGCCGGACAGCGCGGTCCGCAAGGCCTGGGACACTGCGGTGGCGGCGATCCAGGGCAAGATCACCGGGAACCTGCAGATCGCCACGGACCAGAACTCCGGCTGGGTCGCCGGCAAGGTGGCCGGCCACATCGAGGCGGTGTGGTGGGCCGAGATCCTGGCCGACACCGCACCGGACACCAAGGGGAAGTGGCGGCTGGCGAACCAACCGGACCGTCCGGGCAACAGCGGTGGGTCCTTCCTGGCGGTCCCGGCCACCTGCAAGGACCCGGAAGCCGCGTTCGCGTTCCTCAGCTGGCTGACCACGCCGCAGAACCAGGCGGCCACCTTCAACGACGTCCAGCTGTTCCCGTCCACCCCGGCGAGCTTCACCGGCGGGCAGATGGCCAGCGGCACCGGCTTCTTCGGGCCTCAGGATCCGCTTGCGTTCTTCGCCCGGGCCGCGGAGTCCGTGCCCACGACGTTCGTCAGCACCTACGAGTCGCAGACCACGGCCTTCGCGACCGAGCTGGCCAACGTCGAGGCCGGCGGCAAGGACCCCGAGCAGGCCTGGGACGAGGCCGTCACCGAGACCGACAAGATCCTCGCCAAGAGAGGGGTGCTGTGATGAGCGTGGCAGCTCCCGACCGGACCACCGACACCCCCGAGCCCGCGACCGCCGCACCGCGCCGACGGAAGTCCTGGCGCAGCTACTGGCCGCAGTACGTCGCCGTCGCGCCGTTCTACCTGCTGTTCTTGGTCTTCGGGCTGTTCCCGATCGTCTTCTCCATCGTGCTGTCCTTCACCGACTGGGACGGGATGGGTGAGATCCAGTTCGTCGGGCTGGCCCAGTACCAGTACCTGCTCACCGACACCCGGTTCTGGAACGCCGTCGGCAACACGTTCATCATCTGGTTCCTGTCCACCATCCCGATGCTGTTCCTGGCCCTGGTGATCGCGTTCTTGCTGCACTCCAACATCCGGTTCAAGGGCGCGTACCGGGTGGCCTACTTCATCCCGAACGTGACCAGCATGGTGGCGATGACCATCGTCTTCGGGTCGGTCTTCTCCGACAGCTTCGGGCTGGTCAACTCGGCCCTGACCGCCCTGGGTGCCGAGCCCGTGGCCTGGCTGTCGAGCGACTGGGGGATCAAGATCACCATCTCGGTGATGGTCATCTGGCGGTTCACCGGCTACAACGCGATCATCTACCTCGCCGGTCTGCAGTCCATCCCGACCGAGCTCTACGACGCCGCCCGGGTCGACGGGGCCAGCAGCTGGCGCATCTTCACCTCGATCACCATCCCGCTGCTGCGGCCGGTGATCCTGTTCACCGTGATCACCTCCACCATCGGTGGACTGAGCCTGTTCACCGAGCCGCAGGTGCTGCTGGGCAACAGCGGCGGTACCGACGAGGCGGGCATGACCATCGTGCTCTACCAGTACAACCAGGCGTTCACCCAGTTCGACTTCGGCTACGCCTCGGCGATCGCCTGGGCGCTGTTCATCCTGGCGGCGGTGTTCGCCGCGATCAACTGGCGGCTGCTGCGAGAACGCGACGTGCTTCCGGCCGGCAAGAAGCAGAAGGAGCAGACGCGATGACCACAACGACCCTGAACCATCCGGGCAAGGCGACGACGGGTCGCCGGGAGCGGCACCCGGGCCAGGCGAGGAACCTGGTGGCTCGACTGGTCACCCACCTGTGCGTCCTGGTCGGCGTCCTGCTGTCGCTCTTCCCGTTCTACTGGATGCTGGCGATGTCGACCAACACCACCGCCGACATCTTCGCCTCCCCTCCGAAGCTGACCTTCGGTCCCCACTTCGTCGAGAACGTCCAGAACGTGCTCTCGAACATCGACCTGGTGGGCGCCTTCGTCAACACGGTGATCGTCGCTGGAGCCCTGGCGATCTTGGTGATGCTGTTCGACTCGTTGGCCGCGTTCGCCTTCGCGAAGTACGACTTCCCCGGCAAGAACGTGCTCTTCGTGATCTTGCTCGCGACGTTCCTGGTGCCGGGCAGCCTCTCCCTCGTACCCAGCTTCGTGCTGATGTCGGCCTTCGGTTGGATCGGCGACCTGCGTGCCCTGATCATCCCGGGCGCGGCCAACGCCTTCGGGATCTTCCTGCTCCGCCAGTTCGCCTCCGCCTCGATCCCCGACTCGCTGATCGAGTCGGCCCGGATCGACGGCGCCGGGTTCTTCCGCACCTGGTGGTCGGTGGGTGTGCCGATGCTGCGGGGCGGACTGGCGTTCCTGGGCATCTTCACCTTCATCGGCGCCTGGAACGACTACGTCTGGCCGTTGGTCGTGCTCGTCGACCCGCAGCGCCAGACCCTGCAGACCGCCCTGGCTACGCTCAACTCGGTCTACGCCACCGACTACGGGATGATCATGGCCGGCGCGGTGATCAGCGTGGTGCCCTTGATCGGGGTGTTCATCATCGGCTCGCGCCACTTCATCGCCAACATCGCGGCGGGCGCCCTGAAGGGCTGACGACTCCGTCCTCGCCGTCACACCCTTCGGGTATAGAGGAGGAGATCGTCCAGCGTGCCGTCGCCGAGTGGCTCGCTGGCCGGCTGGACTCCGTTGCGGACGTAGCCGGCCGCCTCCGCCACCCGTCGGGACGCCGCGTTCCCGGCCGCGCAGCGGATGATCACCGAGTCGGCCAGATCCTGATCCTCGACATGGGCGGTGACGATCCGGACCGCTTCGGTGACCACGCCCTGACCGCGGGCGTCCGGGTGGGCCCAGTAGCCGATCTCGAGCCGTCGCGCGTAGCCACCGAACCCCTCCAAGCTGACCGCGCCGAGGCACCGGTCCTCGGCATCTGCGACGCACCAGGACCAGCCGGTCCGGCGGGCCGCCATCTCCCGGACGCCCTCCAGGTAGTCCACGGCGTCACCGGGTCCGTACGGCTGGGGGAGCGAGATCAGCCAGTAGGCCGTGACAGGATCGGCGCAGGCCTCCACGATCCGACCCAGATCGGCGTCGGTGAACGGCCGGAGGCTGATCCGGTGGCCGGCCAGGGTCGGCGGTGGCGGCCAGGAGAGATCGATCCTGTGGTCATCGGCGGTCATCGTGGCCTGCCAGCCGGCCAACAACTCGCCGCGATGGGACAGCAGGCACCGAGCGGAGCCGTCGAACCGGAAGCCGGCAGCCGCGGCCGTCCGCCGGGAGCCCCAGTTGCCGACCACAGCCTGCCAGCGGATCGCCTGCACGCCGAGCACGTCGAAGGCGTGGTCACGGACCAGACGCAGCGCCGCTGTCATCACCCGGTGCCCCCGCGCGGCCGGGTGCAGGCCGAAGCCGACCGAGAAGAGCTCGGGCTCGCGCGGGTGCAGGTCGATGCTGCCGGCGAACGAGAGCGGTTCCCGGTTCGCCCCGGCGAGCAGCTCGATCGCCCAGACGTACGGCCCACCGCCCTCCCAACCGAACGGGATCCTGCTCAGGAAGGCTCGGGCCTCGGACTCGCCGTAGCCCTCCGCCGGAGTGGGAACGGTCGTCCACCGGATCGTCTCCGGGTCACGGCACTGCTCGATGATCCCGGCGATGTCGGACTCCCGGTGGGCTCGCAGCAGCACCCCGGCCGCCGGGTCGACCAGCACCGGCACCACGTCGGGGAACTGGCTGGCAGCGGACACGGGTCCATCCAAGCGGACCCGCCGGCCGAGTTCACTACGATTACCGAGGTGACTTCCAGCGCTTCCGCACCGTGACGACCCGACGATGACCTCCGAGCTGGTCCTCAACATCGCCCTCATCCTGGTCTTCATCTGCGTGGGCGGTGTGTTCGCCGGGGCCGAGATGGCCCTGGTCTCGCTGCGCGACAGTCAGGTCAAGCAGCTGGCCCACCGCGGATCCCGCGGTCGGACGGTCGCCCGGCTGAACGAGAACCCCAACCGGTTCCTGTCCGCGGTGCAGATCGGCGTCACCCTGGCCGGCTTCCTCTCGGCCGCCTTCGGTGGCGCGACCCTGGCCGCCGCCCTCAGCCCCGCACTGCAGGGCTGGTTCCCCGGGCTCCCGACCACGGTCGCCGACACCATCGCCCTGGTGATCATCACCGCGATCATCAGCTACGTCTCGATCGTGCTCGGCGAGCTCACGGCCAAGCGGCTGGCCCTGCAGCGGTCGGAGGCGTTCGCGTTGGCGCTCGCGCCGCTGGTCGACTTCATCGCCAAGCTCGCCCGGCCGGTGATCTGGCTGCTGGGGGTGTCCACCGATGTGGTCGTGCGGATCCTCGGCGGCGACCCCAACGCCGGCCGTGAACAGGTCACCGACGAGGAGATCCGCGCCCTGGTCAGCGGCTCCTCGACCCTCGGCGACGAGGAGCGGCGGATCGTGGACGACGTCTTCGACGCCGGCGCCCGAGGCTTGCGGGAGGTGATGCTGCCGCGGACCGAGGTCGACTTCCTGCCCGGGGACATGCCCGCGTACAAGGCCGTCCGCGAGGTGCTGCAGGCGCCGCACTCGCGCTACCCGGTGATGGGCGACTCGGCGGACGACATCATCGGCTTCGTCCACGTCCGCGATCTGCTCGATCCCGAGGTGAGCAACCGGTCCACGCCGGTGGCGGATCTGGTCCGGCCGGTGGTCAGCCTGCCCGACACCGTACGGGTGCTCCGGGCGCTGTCGGACATGCGGCGGGAGAGCTCACACCTGGCGATCGTGCTGGACGAGTACGGCGGCACCGCCGGCATCGTGACCATGGAGGATCTGGTCGAGGAGCTGGTCGGCGACATCACCGACGAGTACGACGTGGTGGTCGCGCCCCAGCAGTCGCGACCCGACACGATCGAGGTCGACGGTCTGAGCACCCTCGACGACTTCGCGGAGCAGACCGGCTTCGAGCTGGCCGAGGGACCGTACGACACCGTGGCCGGGTTCTTCATGGCCGCGCGCGGTCAGCTCCCGAGCCTCCAGGCGAGCGTCGAGGTCGATGCGCTGCAGCCGGGGGACGACGACGAGACCGTACGGCTGGAGCTGAAGGTGACCGAGCTGGACGGTCGCCGAGCCGCCCGGCTGGACGTCAAGCGGGTGCCGGCCGAGACGCCCGCAGGTGCCGATCCGGCGACCGCCGGTACACCGGCCACAGAGCACAATTCCGGCTGACTGACGGCAGGCCCGTGGAAGAATGACGGTCATGGCCTCCGACACCCACCGTCCCCGCGCGCTCTCCCTGGCCCAGTCGACGTCCGACTCGCTGCACCTGGGCAACTACCTGGGCGCGTTGCGGCAGTGGGTGCCGATGCAGGACGAGTTCGAGGCCTTCTACGGGATCGCCGACCTGCACGCGCTGACCCTCGACCAGGATCCGTCGCTGCGCCGGGACCAGACCCTGCTCGGTGCCGCCCAGCTGCTGGCCGCCGGGATCGACCCGCAGCGGTCCGTGGTGTTCATCCAGTCCCATGTACCCGAGCACACCCAGCTGGCCTGGGTGCTCAGCTGCCTGACCGGCTTCGGTCAGGCCAACCGGATGACCCAGTTCAAGGACAAGGCGGCCAAGGCCGGCGCCGATGCGGCGAACGTCGGGCTGTTCACGTACCCGATCCTGATGGCCGCCGACATCCTGCTCTACCAGGCCGACAAGGTGCCGGTCGGTGAGGACCAGCGACAGCACCTGGAGCTGACCCGGGACCTGGCGGTGCGGTTCAACGCCCGTTACGGCGAGACGTTCACCGTGCCGGAGCCGCACATCATCCGAGCCGTCGGCAAGATCCAGGACCTGGCTGAGCCGACCGCGAAGATGAGCAAGTCGGCCGCGTCCCAGGCCGGGCTGATCAACCTGCTGGACGAGCCCCGGGTGAACGTCAAGAAGATCAAGTCAGCGGTCACCGACTCTGATCGCTCGATCACCTTCGACGAGGCCGCCAAGCCGGGTGTCTCCAACCTGCTGACCATCCTGGCGGCGCTGAGCGACACCCCGGTCGAGACGCTGGTGGCCGACTTCGAGGGCCGCGGCTACGGGGACCTGAAGGGTGCGGTGGCCGAGGCGGTGGGTGCCTTCGCCACGCCGTTCCGGGCCCGCACCCTCGAGCTGCTGGGGGAGCGCGGCGAGCTGGAGGCCGTCCTGGCCGACGGTGCGGCACGTGCTCGCGACGTCGCGGCCAAGACCGTGGCCGACGTCTACGCGAAGGTGGGACTGCTGCCGGCGCGCTGAGCTCCGGAGTACACGCTCAGCGGAACAGGCAGAACGGGTGCCCGCTGGGGTCGAACAGCACCCGGACGTCGTCCTGCGGCTGGAAGTCGGCGAGCACCGCACCGACGGAGGTGGCCCACTCGGTGGCCGCGTCGAGATCCTGCACCCAGATGTCGAGGTGCTGGGTGGCGTTCTGACCACCCTCGGTCGAAGGCCAGACCGGCCGCTGGAACAGACGCTCGCCCTCGAAGTTGAGGGTCGGACCCGGTGCAGCGGCCGCCGGTGCCTTCAGCTGGGCCCACCCGGGGTCCTCTCCCTCGGGCGGGTCGTCGCCGGTCACCTGCCAGCCCAGCAGCTCGCGATAGAACGCGGCCAGTCCGCGAGGGTCGTCCGTGCCGATGGTGATCGAGGTCAGCTGCAGCTGGGGTCGCTCCATGCCCCAGTTCTACAACTGGGGCGGTCTCCGGACCAGGGAGGGCTACAGCTCGATCGTCGGGCTCACCACGGTGTGCGGCGAGCCGGTGGCGTCGGAGGTGTGCAGGGCGAACTTGGCCAGCCCGGCCGGCAGGTTCTCGATCACGAAGCGGCCGTCGTCATCGGCGCGGGTGCCGCGTGCCTCGTCGGCCAGCAGCACCTCGACGAGCAGCCCGGCACCCGGGGCGACCCACCCGTCCACCCGTACGCTGCCGTCCGGCTGCGGGCTGATCGTCACCATCGTTGTCACAGTCTCCGCGGTGAAGGTGATCGTCCGGACGGACTCGGTCGAGGCGCTGCGGGCGCCGCTGGTGGCCAGATCGAGCTGGGTGAGGGTGGCCAGCTCGGCGTGCAGGGCGTCCAGCGTGATCTCGAACTGGATCCGCTCCACCAGACCGTCGGGCACGGGATCGGCCTCGTCGTAGAGCACCTGGAGAGAGTCGAGCAGCGCGTAGTCCGCCTCGGTCAACGGCTCGGCGGCCAGGGCGAGCTCGCGGTCGTCGGCGGTGACGGCCTCGCCGTCTCGGCCGGGCCCGTGGTGGTCGTGGGCGTTCATCGTGCCTCCCAGGCTGGATCGGCGGCCAGCACGAGCCTGAGCTTGGCCAGGCAGCGGCCGCGGGTGGGTCCGATACTGCCCTGCGGCATCCCCAGGGAGCGGGCCAGCTCCGCGTAGTCGGGACGGTCGGCGAACGCGATCACCCGCAGCAGGGTCTGACACCGTTGGGGCAGCGTCTGGATGTGCTGCCAGAGCCTGTTCTGGGAGTCGGCGGCCACGACATCGTCCTCCACCGACTCGCCACTCGGCGTCTGATCCTGCCCGACCGCGGAGTCGAAGTCCTCGGGCCGGACCCGGGTGGCGGCCTTGGCCACGCGCCAGGCCTCTCGGCGGGTGGTGACGATCATCCACTGGAGGACCGCCTGCGGCTCGGTGATCGTGTCCGCCTTGCGCACCAGGGTCAACCACACGGTCTGCAGCACGTCCTCGGCGGCCGCGGTGTCCAGCCGGACGGCGCGAACGGTGTGCCAGAGGATCGGGGTGAGAGTGCGGACGAGGTCGGCCATCACCGCCTCGTCGCCGTCGCGGTAGGCGGCGAAGAGACGGCCGGCGCGGGTCGCCAGTCCGTCCTCCAGCTTTCCGGGCATCGGAGGTCTCCGTTCGTCGGACCGGTCGGGCACCGGCTGGTGGGGCTGCTGTCGGGACGACCTCGGATTCGTGCTCATACCTCTTCGATGAGTGTGCTCGGTCCGGCCTGATACATCCAGGGGCGGTCTGATACGTCCAGGGCCGGTCTGATAGGTCCAGGGCCGGTCTGATACATCAACGGCCCACCCACACCAGAACGGCTTCCGTGCATCCGGCCCGCGCCGTGCGAGGATCGTGCGCGACCGAGATCCGATCCGACCGCAGCAGGAGGAGGAGCCCTGACCGCGAACCCCGATCCCGACGGGTCCGTGCTGCTCACCTCGACCGACGTGGAGGAGCTGTTGCGGGCCGCTGTCGACCACGGTGGTGGCACGCTGGTGACCTGGCAGCTCGACCATGTGGACGCGCACCCTCAGCGCTCGACCACCGCGACCTACACCGCCGTGGTCGACTGGCCGTTCGGCCGGCGGAACGAGCTTCTCGGGGCCAGCGTCCGGGTCGGCGGCCGGACCGAGACCGATGAGCGGGCGGTCATCTTCGCCGACGGGCTGCGGGAGGTCGCGGTCTGGCTCTACCCGCGGGACCCCGACCTGCCCGGGCTGATCCGGGCCGCCTACCCCGAGCAGGTCGCCGCGCTCCTGCACGCGTACGAGGTCACGCCCGAGCTGCTCGAGGCCGACCAGGTCGAGCTGGAGATGATCGGCTATCGACCGCGGCGGCGCGCGGTGCTGCGCGCCACGGTGCCGATCGGCGGCCGCCGCGCGGTCTTCTACATCAAGGTGCTCCGGCAGAAGCTGTTCGAGCCGACCCTGCGCCGCCACCAGCTGCTGCTCGGCGCGGGACTGCCCGCGCCGCAGGTCGCCGCGGCCACCGACGACTGCCTGCTGGTGCTGCCCCAGCTGCCGGGCCGTCCGCTCGCGCAGGCGATCTTCGACCCCGAGCCGCCCTGCACCGCCGAGCAGCTGGTCGGTCTTCTGGACGCCATGCCCCGCGAGGTCGCGACCCTGCCGCGACGGAACCCGTGGACGGACGCGATCGACCAGTACGCGGCCATGGTGGCCGCCGCCCTGCCCCCGCTGGAGGCCCGGCTGCGGTGGCTGGTGGACCAGGTCCGGGGCGGACTGGCCGGGGTCGAGCCGGGCAGCGAACCGACGCACGGCGACTTCCACGAGGGCCAGCTCTTCGTGGCCGACGGGCGGGTCACCGGGTTGCTCGACATCGACACCGTGGGTCCCGGCCGTCGCGCCGACGACCTCGCGTGCCTGGTCGCCCACCTG
Source organism: uncultured Actinomycetota bacterium (assembly GCA_963696135.1). Classification (GTDB taxonomy): domain Bacteria; phylum Actinomycetota; class Actinomycetes; order Propionibacteriales; family Propionibacteriaceae; genus Microlunatus. Next base: position 225,323 of record CAVOJH010000007.1, on the reverse strand, counting down.
TCGACGGTGCAGCGGATGAGCACGGTCCAGGCCGCCCGGGTCAGCCAGCTCGTCCGGACCTGGATGCCGGTCTTCGACGCGCGCGTCGACCCGGTGGAGCTTCGGTTGCGGGCGGCCGGTGTGGTCGTCTCCTTGGCCACCGGACCGTACCGGGGTCAGGAGCCTCGCTGGGAGGTCGAGACCGAGCAGATCGTCGACGCCGCCGAGCGACTCGTCCGCAGCGCCGGCTGAGTCCGGGGCAGGTTGTGTCCGGGGCAGGGTCCGAGGGTGAATTCCCGTCCGTGGATGGAAATTGCCGTGTGTGCGTGGGGTCCCGAGTGTGAGATCCCGTCCGTGGATGGAAATTGCCGTGTGTGCGTGGGGTCCCCAGCGTGAGATCCCGTCCGTGGATGGAAACTGCCCTGCCTCCGCCCCCCGCACATGAGAGGTCTCTCATCCTGGTCTCCCGGGTGCCTCATCCGGGCGTAGTTGTCTGGGACCCATGCGGACGAGAACGAAGTGGGTCGTCGCCGGTGGAGCCGCGGCGCTGGTGATCATGCCCGTGGTCGCGGTCTACGGGTCGCCGACGGCGGACGCCGGTCCCGAGCAGCGCGGTCTGGTGATCGACGCCGAGGCCGCCAATCGGGCGCGGGCCGAGCGGGTGACTCCGACGGCGTCGCCGACGCCCTCGGCCACCACGAAAGCGAAAGCGAAGGCGAAAACGACCAAGCCGACATCCGAGCCATCCGGCAAGAAGACGGTCTCGGCCGCCAGTCCGATCAGTCCGAAGTCGCCGAAGTCACCCGACACTCCCGGCTGACCCGACACCCCGGGCTGAGCCGACACCCCGGGCTGGGACCACACGTCCGGGGTCCGGGCAGGCTCAGACCGACAGCCGGTAGCCGGCTCCGCGGACGGTGGCGATCCGGTCGCTGCCGATCTTGTTCCGCAGGTAGCGCACGTACACGTCGACCACGTTGGAGCCAGGGTCGAAGTCATAGCCCCAGACGCGCGACAGCAGCTGCTCGCGGCTGAGCACCTGGTTGGGGTGCCGCAGGAACGTCTCCATCAAGGTGAACTCTCGCGCTGACAGCTCGACCGGCTTGCCGGCCACCGACACCACCCGCGTCCTCAGGTCCAGGCTCAGCTCGCCGTGGCTCAGCACCACCGACTGGGCCGGAGCGGTGTCCCGCAACCGGATCCGGACCCGGGCCAACAGCTCCTCGAACCGGAACGGCTTGGCCATGTAGTCGTCCGCACCGCCCTCCAGGCCCGCCACCGTGTCGGTGACCGAGTCCCGAGCGGTCAAGATGATCACGGGCAGGGTCGACCCTTGACCGCGCAGGGCCTCCAGCACGGCGAAGCCGTCCATCATCGGCAGACCGATGTCCAGCACCATCAGGTCGAACTCGCCGGTGCACGCGTAGTCCAGGGCGTCGGGCCCGGTGCGGGCCACCGTGGTGGACAGACCCGCCGCCCGCAGGCCCTTCTCGACGAACGCAGCGATCCGCGGCTCGTCCTCGGCGATCAAGATGGCGGCCATGTCACGGTCTCCTTCGTCGTCGGATCGCTCGTCGGTGGCTGGTGGGTGGCCGGAGGCCGTACCGGCGGGTCCGTCTCGTGCTCCGACACCCCGAGATCGGTGTCGGTGTCGAACGACCGGCCGGAGCGGGGCAGGCAGAGCGTGAAGGTCGAGCCGACCCCGACCTCGGTGGCCAGCGCGACCCGGCCGTGGTGGGCGAGGGCGATCGCATCGACGATGGCCAGCCCGAGACCGGCACCGTCGTCGGTGCCCGGCGGCTGCGTACCGGTCGGGTCCGTGCCACGGCCGAACCGCTCGAAGATCCGGCTGCGGTCGTCCGCGGCGATCCCGGTGCCTTCGTCGCGCACCCACAGTCGCACCTCGGGCCCGTAGATCCGACCGCCGAGGGCGATCACCGAGCCCGGTGGGGTGAACCTGAGCGCGTTGGCCACGAGCTGGATCAGGGCCTGGGCGATCCGCTGGGGATCGAGGGTCACGACCTCGTTGCTGGTGGCCTCGATCAGCCAGCGGCGATCGCCCAGGGCGACCACCTTGTCCAGCACCCCGGCGAGCAGGTCGGCGACCACCACCGGTTCGGTTTGCACGAAGTCGGGACGGCGGGCCTTGGCCAGCATCAAGATCTCGTCGACCAGACGACGCATCCGGTCGAGCTCGTCGATGGCCAGGTCCCGGGTCTCGACCACGTCGCTCGGATCGTGGGGGTCGATCAGCTCCAGGTGGCCGCGGACGATGGTGATCGGGGTCTTGAGCTCGTGACCGGCGTCGTCCAGCAGCCGTCGCTGGTTGTCGAAGGAGGCCGACAGGCGATCCAGCATCGCGTTCATCGTGTGACCGAGATCGCCGACCTCGTCGGTGGCCAGCTGATCGACCGGGATCCGCTCGCTGAGATCGGTCTCGGTGATCCGCTGGGCCGTCTGCCGCAGGGATCTCAAGGGGGACAGCAGCCTGCCCGCCACCTGGTAGCCGACGATGCCGATCGCCACCAGGGCCACCAGGGCGACGCCCGCGTACGTCAGGTGGGTGCGGATGATCGGCTGGAACGCGAGCCGGACGTCGACCGCGGCCACGTAGTGCCCCAGGTCGGGGGAGCCCTTCACCTGGACGGGGATGGACATGAAGGCGATGTCGGGGTGGCCCGCGGTCGAGATCCGCTGCAGCAGCACCGGCTGGCCCGGGCGCACCGCCGCCGCCGCGGCGATCAGCTCCGGGTCGTCCTCCAGGGACTTCTGGCTCGGCTCCTCCGAGCTGGGCACCCACTCCACCTTGCCGTTGACCAGCCCGATGATGGCCTCGTCCGGATCCGGTACCGAGCTCTTGATGGCCAGCCACAGCACGTCACCCGGACCGGTGATGGTCCGGCCGGTCTCGCCCCGGCCGGCCAGTGCGGCCACGGTGTTGATCTCCTCGTTCTCCTGCAGCAGGGAGCTGCGGATGTTGTCGAGGGTCTGCTCCCGGGCGATCAGGTACGAGACACCACCCGCGCCCAGCATGCCGATGGCGGTGGTCACCAGGACCGCGGTGAGGATGCGGGCGCGGACCGACAGCATGGCCAACGGACGTCCCCAGACGACGGGGCGCCAGGGCACGGGTCGGCGGGCCGAGAGCCGCGCCGAACGCCGGGCGCGGTCCCGGGTGCGGTCGGCGGGCATCCTGCAAGGATGCCAAAGTCGTCAGCGCGACGAGATGAGCCGGCGGTGAGAATGCTCTCATCAAGCCGGCGGGCACGACCGAGGAGAGGACGACGATGCGAGGTCAGACCGAGTCGGGCACGCCGTTCGAGCCGGTCTACGGACCGGAGGCCCTGGACGGCTTCGATCCCGCCACCGCGCTGGGGGCGCCGGGGGCGTTCCCGTACACCCGGGGTGTCTACCCGTCGATGTACACGACCAGGCCCTGGACGATGCGGCAGTACGCCGGCTTCGGCACTGCCGCGGAGTCCAATGCCCGCTACCTCGAGCTGATCGCGCACGGCACCACCGGGCTGTCGGTCGCCTTCGACCTGCCCACCCAGATGGGGATGGACTCCGACGCTCCGCTGGCCGCCGGTGAGGTCGGCAAGGTCGGGGTGGCGATCGACTCGATCGAGGACATGCGGACCCTTTTCGGCGATATCCCGCTGGGTGAGGTGTCGACCTCGATGACCATCAACGCGCCGGCCGCGGTGCTGTTGCTGCTCTACACGCTGGTGGCCGAGGAGCAGGGCGTCGAGCTGACCGCCCTGACCGGCACCATCCAGAACGACATCCTGAAGGAGTACATCGCCCGCGGCACCTACATCTACCCACCGGCACCCTCGCTGCGCCTGGTCAGCGACACGTTCGCCTGGTGCCGGGAACACCTTCCCCGCTGGAACACGATCTCCATCTCCGGGTACCACATGGCCGAGGCCGGGGCGACGCCGGCACAGGAGGTCGCGTTCACCCTCGCCGACGGGATCGCGTACGTGGAGGCGGCGCTGGCGGCCGGGCTCGCGGTGGACGACGTCGGCCCTCGACTGTCGTTCTTCTTCGTCTCTCGCACCACGCTGCTCGAGGAGGTGGCCAAGTTCCGAGCGGCCCGGCGGATCTGGGCCCGGATCATGACCGAACGCTTCGGTGCGCAGGACCCGAAGTCGGCGATGCTGCGCTTCCACACCCAGACCGCCGGGGTGCAGCTGACCGCCCAGCAGCCCGAGGTGAATCTCGTCCGGGTGACCGTGCAGGCCCTCGCCGCGGTGCTCGGCGGCACCCAGTCGCTGCACACGAACTCCTTCGACGAGGCGATCGCGCTGCCCACCCCGAAGTCCGCCCGGCTGGCGCTGCGCACCCAGCAGGTGCTGGCGTACGAGACGGACCTCACCGCCACAGCGGATCCCTTCGCCGGGTCGTACGTGGTCGAGTCGTTGACCGACGACCTGGAGACCGAGATCGAGCGGCTGCTGGGGGAGGTCGCCGACCGGGGCGGGGCGGTGGCGGCGATCGAGGAGGGCTACCAGAAGAGCGAGATCGAGCGGTCCGCGTACGACGTCACCCGCGGTGTCGACGCGGGAGAGCGGGTGGTGGTGGGGGTGAACCGCTACCAGCTGGCGGAGGAGGAGCCGTACGAGCCGCTGCGGGTCGACCCGGCGATCGAGGCGGCGCAGACCGAGCGGCTGGAGAGGCTGCGGGCCGAGCGGGACGGAGCCGACGTGGCGACTGCGCTGGCGGCGGTCCGGGCAGCGGCCGCCGGCACCGCCAACGTGCTGGTGCCGCTGCGGCATGCGCTGGCGGCCCGGGCCACGGTGGGCGAGGTGTGCGACGCTCTTCGCGACGTGTGGGGGACCTACCAGCCGACGGAGCGGTTCTGACGGGTGATGGGTCGGCCCGGCACCGCGAGGGGAGATGAGCATGAGCCAGTACGACATCGTCGTGGTCGGCGCGGGCGTGTCGGGGCTGACCACGGCCCGGCTGCTCGCCGGGGCGGGGCACCGGGTAGCGGTCCTCGAGGCCCGCGACCGGATCGGCGGGCGCACCTGGACCGACCGCAGTGACGGCCGGGTCACCGATCTCGGCGCCTCCTGGATCCACGGCATCGACGACAGCCCGCTGGCCGCGGCGGCGCGCGCCTTCGGTCTGCCGACGGTGGAGTTCACCGTGGGGGCGTACCAGCCGGACAGTCGCCCGATCGCCTACTACGACCCGGACGGCCGGCGCCTGAGCGACGAAGCGGCGCAGCGGTTCGCCGCCGACATCCACGCGTTCGACGAGGGACTCGCCCGCACCGTCGCAGCCTCGACCCCGGGCAGCTCGTACGGCGACGTGGTGGAGACGACTCTGGCCCAGCAGGACTGGGACCCCGACCGGACGGAGCGGGTGCGGGAGTACCTGCGGCACCGCACCGAGGAGCAGTACGGCGTCTGGATCGACGCCCTGGACGCCCACGGCCTGGACGACGACGCGGTCGACGGCGACGAGGTCGTGTTCCCCGACGGCTACGACCGGCTCGCCGAGCACCTCGCCCTCGGACTCGAGGTGCGACTCGAGCACGTCGTCCGGCGCGTGCGCTGGTCGAGTGAGGGTGTCACGATCAGCACCGACCACGGCGACGTGACGGCCGATCGCGCCGTCGTGACCGTACCGATCGGGGTGCTGACGTCCGACGACTTCGTCATCGAGCCGCCGCTCCCCGAGCCGGTGGCCGGAGCCGTGCGGCGGCTGGAGATGAACGCCTTCGAGAAGATCTTCCTACGCTTCCCCGGTCAGTTCTGGGACGAGGGCGTCTACGCGATCCGGCAGCAGGGTGCACACGGTGCCTGGTGGCACTCCTTCTACGACCTCACACGGCTGCACGGGGAGCCGACGCTGCTCACCTTCGCCGCCGGACCGTGTGCGCAGGAGATCCGTGGCTGGGACGACGACCGGGTGGTCGCCTCCGTGCTCGCCGAGCTCCGTCGGCTCTACGGCGACGCCGTCGAGGAGCCCGATCAGGTGCACGTCACCCGCTGGCAGGACGACCCGTACGCCCGGGGCTCGTACGCGTACATGACGGTCGGTTCCACGCCCGAGGACCATGATCTGCTGGCCACCCCGGTGGGCGGCGTGCTGCACCTCGCCGGTGAGGCCACCTGGACCGAGGACCCCGCGACCGTCACCGCCGCGTTGATGTCCGGTCATCGCGCGGCGTGCACCGTCCTGGGACGCAGCGTCCCGATCGAGCAGTTGTGGAGCGACCGCAGGTAGTTAAGTACTTCGCTTCATTTCTGCCGAGTGAAGTGCTATGCTTCATCCCATGGAGATGGTCTTCGCGCTCATCGGGGACCTGGTCGGATCGCGCCGATCGACCTCGCGGTCCGCCGCGCAGGCCGGCCTGGAACAGGCCCTGCGCGCGACGAGCGAGGTCGCTCCGCCCGTGGACCGGCTCGAGACGACGGTCGGTGACGAGTTCCAGGGCGTGTATGCCGACCTCGGACGGGCGACCCTGGCGTCGCTGCTCGTCCGCTTGAACCTGCCCGCGCCGATGGACGCGCGCTGTGGCATCGGGGTGGGTGAACGTGAGGTGTTCGGCGCCGATCGGACACCGATGCTGCAGGACGGCGAGGCCTGGTGGGGAGCTCGCGCCGCTCTGGAGGCGCTCGGTGAGCCACTGGGTCGCGGCCGGCACACGGCCTACGACGATCGCTACGCGGTGAGCTCGGCCGGACCCGCCGAGCTGGTGAACGCGTTCCTGATCCTCCGCGACGGGCTGGTCGACCGGCTCAACGACCGATCGCGGCGGATGCTGCGTCGCTCCCTGGAGGGAGCCAGCCAGCACCAGATCGCCACCGAGGAGGGCATCAGCGACTCCGCCGTCTCCCAGGCCTTCGCCAAGGGTGTCACCGCCGTCCGGGATGCTCAGCGCATGTTCTCGCCCTCGCAGAATCCCTCGCCGTGACGGCCCTGGCCCTCTGGCTGCTGCTGGTGGCCGGGCTGGACCTGGTCCGGTCGCGGCTCCGGTTCCGCGTGAGGTCAGTGGTCGTCGCGGCAGCGGCCGGCGCGGTGCTGTCGCTCCTCATCGCCGTCGCCGTCAGCCCGGGCGGGACGGGGTGGGCCGCCTGGATCATCGCCACCGTCGGGATCGCCGGGTGGGTCCTGGGGTCGGGCGTCGCCACCGCGCGCTTCGGCCGGGTCCCGACGCTCGGTGTGCCGGTGGGCATCACCCCGGCGCGCGCCGCCATCGGGGCGTACGCGTCCTTCGTCGCGGGGCTCCTGGCGCTGCTGCTCGCCGGGTCGGCAGCGGGGAGCGCCTCGTTCCTCAGCGCCGCTCTGGCCCGCTCGGGACTCGGCCACCTGCCGGCGGAGCAGGTGCTGCTGGTGGCCGCCGCGCTGCTGCTGCAGATCTCGACGGCCAACCTGATCGTCCGACTGCTGCTGGACCTCGTCGGCGTGCCGGCCAGTGACAACGAGAAGACCCTGCGCGGTGGGCGGGTCCTCGGTCCGATGGAGCGGCTGCTCATCCTCGGGCTCGGGGTCGGTGGGAGCCTGACCGGCGCCGCGATCGTGGTGGCCGCGAAGTCCCTGCTGCGGTTCCCCGAGCTGCGGGTGCCTCGCGCCGGTGACCCGGGCTACGGCGGGGCCAGCGACATCACCGAGTACTTCCTGGTCGGCAGCTTCGCCAGCTGGTTGGTGGCGCTGACCTCGGTCGCGCTGATCGCGCTGTCCGCCGGCTGAGCCACCCCAGCGGGCTTAAGCATCCAGCGGGCTGAAGCATGGGGCTTCATGCGGGAAGGATGAAGTCCAGCGCTAAAGTCCCGCCTTCTCCAGCGCCTCTTCGTAGATCTCCAGGGCGTCGCCCTCGGACAGACCGGACGCGACGGCGCTCTCGTACACCTTCTCCAGGCTCTCGCCGACCTCTTCATAACGCGCCAGCCAACGTTCCTTGTCCACCCGCCAGTAACCGATGATGGTGAAGCGCTCGGTCGGCCAGCCGAGCTCGCGCCGCACGTGCTTGCGGACCGCCCGCGACTCGGCCGCTTCGCCAGCGAACCAGATGTAGCCCGGGCCCTCGGGCAGCTCGATCTCCTGCAGCGCTTGGAGCAGACGGCTCGGGCCCTGGCCGTTGCCGCTGCCCGACAACCACGTGTAGGTCGCGTCGGCGGGGCTGTCGATCCGCTGGCTGTCGGCCGACTCGGTGACCTCGGCCAGCACCACGGCCCGCTGCTGGGCCGGCAGCTCCTCGAGGATCCGGCCCAGGGCGGGCAGGGCGGTCATGTCGGCCATCAGCAGCTGCCAGGTGGTGTCTGCCGGAGGCTTGTACCAGCCGCCGGCGGGGCTGAGGTAGACCACGTCACCGGGGCGGGCCTGGATCGCCCAGGAGGCGGCGGCGCCGCCCTCATGGCGGACGAAGTCGATCACCAGCTCGCCGGTGCCGACGCGGCGCACCGTGTAGCTGCGCATCTCCGGCTCGTCGTCGGCCGGGTAGTCGAGGGTGCCGTCGTCCTGGCGGACCGGCGCCGGCGCCTCGCGCTCGCCCGGCCGGGGGAGCACCACCACCAGCCGCTCGTCGGGGTCACCGCTGCTGACGAAGCGCCGCAGGTCCTCCCCGCTGAAGACGATCCGGATCATGTGGGGGGTCAATGCCACCACTTCGCGTACGTCGGCGCGGTAGTAGTCGGAGTAGTAGCCCACGAGTGGCCCTTTCGCCGGGTTCAACGTCACTGATAAGGGGAGCCTATCCTTTCTTCCATCTGCCCACGTCTCAGCGTCTCGATCGGAGGAGGCCGGCGGAGTGAGAAACTGACCCGGTGCAGGTGCAGACGTCCACGAGCTCGCGGCTTCAGCTGATCCAGGAGGAGACCGATCGACGGTACGACGACCTGGTCATCCTGCGCCGTGACATCCACGCCCATCCCGAAGTGGGCCACGAGGAGTACCGCACCACCCAGCTGGTGGTCGACACCCTCGGTCGGGCCGGGCTGCACGCGGAGGTGCTGCGGGTGGGCACCGGTGCGGTCTGCGACATCCTCCCGGACGGGGTCGACTCACCGGACCATCTCGTCGGGTTGCGAGCCGACCTGGACGCGCTGCCGATCCAGGACGGCAAGAACGTGCCCTACCGCTCCGTCACCGACGGAGCAGCTCACGCGTGCGGGCACGACGTGCACACGACCGTGGTGCTCGGCGTCGGTCTGGTCCTCGCTCGGCTGCGCGAGGCGGGTCAGCTGCACCGCGGCGTCCGGTTGATCTTCCAGCCGGCCGAGGAGACCAGCCCCGGTGGCGCGGTCGACGCGATCTCCTGCGGGGTGCTGGACGGGGTGAGCGAGGTGTACGCGCTGCACTGCGATCCGCGCACCGACGTCGGCCGAATCGCGCTGCGGGTCGGTCCGATCACCTCGGCCGTGGATCAGGTCACCGTCACCCTGACCGGGACCGGCGGTCACACGTCGCGACCGCACCTGACCGCCGACCTGGTCGGTGCCCTCGGGGCGCTGGCCACCGAGACGCAGCTGCTGCTGTCGCGACGGGTCGATCCGCGCAGCGGGCTGTCGATGATGTGGGGTCGGATCCACGCCGGATCGGCGCCCAACGCCATCCCACAGGTCGGGGTGATCGAGGGGACCCTGCGGGCGCTGGACGAGAACGGCTGGCGGACGGGGCAGCTGCTGATCCCTGAGCTCATCAGCCAGATCGTGCAGCCGTTCGGCGTCGGGGTGGAGGTCTCGGTCACGGCCGGGGTGCCGCCGGCGGTCAACCACCCGCTCGGGGTCGAGCGACTGAGCCAGGCGGCCGGGTCCGTCCTCGGTCCGCAGGGGGTGACCGCCACCGACCAGTCGCTGGGAGGCGAGGACTTCGCCTGGATGCTGCGCGAGGTGCCGGGGGCCATGGCCCGGTTGGGGGTCCGTCCCGTCGGGCGGTCCTCGGTCGCCGACATCCACCAGCCCACCTTCGACGTGGACGAGGAGTGCATCCGGGTCGGCGTCGCGACACTGGCCGCGGTGGCGAGCCGACCGATCGAGCCCGTCGTCTGAACCAGATGGTGGTTCTGTGCACGAGACCCGGGCACCAGGCCGGAATTTCCCAGATCGTTACCCGGAATCGCAGCAATCCCTGAGGGTCCGGTTAGAGTCTGTGAGAATCATGGGCCAGGCCGACGATGCGTGCGGTCATGAGTTCGCCGGACAACAGATTGTTTCGTTAGATCCTGCCGAGGAGGCATGAGAGTGAAGAAGACTTTCCTGGGCCTGTGCGCCGCCGCTGCCGCGGCGACGCTGGCTCTCGCTGGCTGTGCGCAGGCGCCCGGCACCGAAGGCAGCGGCTCGTCGGCCGCGCCGAGCGGTAGCGCCAGCGCAGCCACGGGTGACTTCAAGGCCTGCATGGTCTCCGACTCGGGTGGCTTCGACGACAAGTCGTTCAACCAGACGTCGTACAAGGGACTGACGGACGCCAAGGACCAGCTCGGCATCCAGACCGGCGAGGTCGAGTCCGCCACCACGGCCGACTTCGCGAAGAACATCCAGTCGATGGTCGACGCCGACTGCAACATCATCGTCACGGTGGGCTTCCTGCTGGCCGACGACACCTTGGCGGCGGCCAAGAAGAACCCCGACATCAAGTTCGCCATCGTCGACTCCAACGACGCGAAGTTCGCCGGCGTGACCAACCTCAAGCCGCTGGTCTTCAACACCGCGCAGTCCAGCTTCCTGGCGGGCTACTTCGCCGCGGGCATGACCCAGACGGGCAAGGTCGGCACCTTCGGCGGCCTGAACATCCCGACCGTGACGATCTTCATGGACGGGTACGCCCAGGGCGTGGCCTACTACAACCAGCAGAAGAACAAGAGCGTCTCGGTGCTCGGCTGGAACGCCGAGAAGCAGGACGGCACGTTCGTCCAGTCCGACAAGCCGTTCGAGGACGTCAAGGGCGGTGGGCGTGCGGCTCAGGGTCTGACCAGCCAGGGTGCGGACATCATCTTCCCGGTGGCCGGTCCGGCCGGTGAGGGCGCGTTGCAGACCGCCAAGGCCTCCGGCGGCAAGGTGAACGCCATCTGGGTGGACACCGACGGCTGCGTCAGCGCTCCGAACTACTGCGCCAACATCATGACCAGTGTCTACAAGGGCATGGACGTCGCGGTGTTCGACGCGATCAAGGCCGCGCAGGACGACTCCTTCAGCGCGGACCCGTTCGTGGGGACGCTGGAGAACGAGGGCACCGGGCTGTCGCCGTTCAACGACTTCGACGCCAAGGTCCCGGCCGAGATGAAGACCGAGCTCGATGCACTCAAGGCGGACATCATCTCCGGCAAGATCAAGATCGAGTCGAAGTCCCAGCCGACCTCCTGATCGGTCAGCCGACCTCCTGATCGGTCAACCGACTTCCTGATCGCCCCGACCGACGAAGGGAGACCCGCCCGGGTCTCCCTTCGTCGCCTTCGGTGCCGACTGTCGAACCAACCGTCGCCTTCGGTGCCGACTGTCGAACCAACCGTCGCCTTCGGCGCCGACTCCTGCAAGGATCGCCCCAGATCGAGCAGCCTGTGAGGAGGACTGGTCCGTGAGTGTTGAACCCCAGCCGGACACCCCTGACCCAGACACCGGGGGGTTGCGGCTGCGCGGGATCACCAAGCGCTTCGGCTCCCTGGTCGCCAACGACCACATCGACCTGGACATCCGGCCGGGCGAGATCCACTGCCTGCTGGGTGAGAACGGTGCCGGCAAGTCGACGCTGATGAACGTCCTGTACGGGATGCTGCAGCCCGACGAGGGTGAGATCACCATCGACGGACGATCGCACACCTCCCGCACGCCGAAGGAGGCGATGGCGGCCGGGATCGGCATGGTGCACCAGCACTTCATGCTGGTCGAGGTGTTCTCCGTGGCCGAGAACCTGATCTTGGGCCGGGAGCAGAGCACCGCCGGAGTGCTCAACATGCGCCAGGCCCGGAAGACGGTCCGGGAGCTGTCGGATCGCTACCGGCTGTCCGTCGATCCGGACGCCTTGATCGAGGACCTGCCGGTCGGCATCCAGCAGCGGGTGGAGATCTTGAAGGCACTGGCCAACGACGCCACGTACCTGATCTTCGACGAGCCGACAGCCGTGCTGACCCCGCAGGAGATCGACGAGCTGATCACGGTGATGCGGTCGCTGCGGGACGAGGGCAAGGCCATCGTCTTCATCACCCACAAGCTTCGTGAGGTGCGGGCGATCGCGGACAAGATCACCGTCATCCGGCGGGGCAAGGTGGTCGGCACCGCGCAGCCCACCGACTCCGAGGGCCAGCTGGCCGAGCTGATGGTGGGACGCGCGGTGAATCTCCTGGTGGACAAGGAGGCTCCCCGCCGCAGTGACACCCCGCGGCTGGTGCTGGAGGGGATCTCGGTCGCCAACACCGCCGGCGCGCTGGTGGTGGATGGGCTCGACCTGGAGGTGTCGGGCGGCGAGATCGTCTGCATCGCCGGGGTGCAGGGCAACGGGCAGACCGAGCTCGTCGAGGCCCTGCTCGGTCTGATCCCCATCAGCCAGGGCACGGTGACCCTCGACGGACGCTCGATCACCAAGCACACCCCGAAGCAGAGCATCGCCGACGGCTTGGGCTACGTGCCCGAGGACCGCAAGCACGACGGCTTCGTCAGCTCGTTCTCGGTGGCGGAGAACCTGGTCCTGAACACCTTCGACGAGCCCCCGTACGCGAAGGGACCCGCGCTCGACCTGGCCGCGATCCGGCGCAACGCCGAGGACCGGGTGGCCGAGTTCGACATCCGTACGCAGTCGGTCGACGCACCCGTGACCTCGTTGTCCGGCGGGAACCAGCAGAAGGTCGTGCTGGCGCGCGAGCTGTCTCGACCGCTGTCGGCGCTGATCGCCAGCCAACCGACCCGCGGCGTCGACGTCGGCGCGATCGAGTTCCTGCACGGTCGACTGGTGACCGAGCGTGATCGCGGCACGGCCGTGGTGATCGTGTCCACCGAGCTGGACGAGGTGGTCGCGCTCGCCGACCGGGTCGCGGTGATGTACCGCGGCCGGCTCGTCGGCATCGTGCCACCGGACACCTCCCGTGAGGTGCTGGGTCTGATGATGGCCGGCGTACCGACCGAGGAGGCCTTCGCGGCAGCCTCCGTCACCACGGCCGCCGAAGAGGACGCGACCTTCGAGCAGGGGGTGGGACATGAGTGACGCCTCACCGTCGCAGCAGGCGCCGACCAAGCGGCCGCGCCGGCAGATCCCGTGGACCGACGTGATCACCACAGTGGCGGCCATCGTGCTGGCCTTCATCGTGGGTGCGATCTTGATGATCGTCTCCGACAGCGAGGTCCGCTCGACCTACGCGTACTTCTTCGCCCGTCCCTCCGACGCCCTGATCGCCAGCTGGGACAAGGTCAGCAGCGCGTACGGTGCGCTGATCGCCGGCTCGCTGGGGAGCTGGCAGGCGATCACCGAGACCACCGCCCAGGCCGCGCCGCTGATCTGCGCCGGCCTCGGAGTCGGGCTCGCGTTCCGAGCCGGTCTGTTCAACATCGGTGCCCAGGGTCAGGCGATCTGGGGGGCGATCCTGGCCGCGTACGTGGGGTTCACCCTGCACCTGCCGCCGGTCCTGCACCTCCTGGTGGCGGTCGTCGCCGGCATCATCGGGGGCGGCATCTGGGGTGGCATCGTCGGTTGGCTCAAGGCCCGCACCGGTGCCCACGAGGTGATCGTGACGATCATGATGAACTACATCGCCGCGGGACTGCTGGCCTACTTCCTCACCACCGCCGCATTCCAGCGGCCCGGACGGACCGACCCGATCTCACCGATCATCGACTGGAACGCCACCTTCCCGCGCCTCGCCGGCAGCCAGCTCCACCTCGGCTTCGTGGTCGCGCTGATCGCCGCCGTGGTTGTCTGGTGGATCCTCGATCGCTCGACCATCGGCTTCGCGATCAAGGCGGTCGGCGCCAACCCGCACGCCGCGGCCACGGCCGGGATGAGCGTCGGCTCGACCACCATCATCACCATGACGTTGGCCGGGGCGCTGGCCGGACTGGCCGGGGTGCAAGCGGCCCTCGGCCCCAGCGCGTCGGGCGTGCCGGTGCCGTTGTCGGCCGGCATCGTGGGCTCCATCGGCTTCGACGCGATCACCGTCGCCCTGCTGGGTCGGTCCAAACCCCTGGGCACCGTGCTCGCCGGGCTGCTGTTCGGTGCGCTGCACGCCGGCGGCTTGGCCATGCAGAGCGTGGCCCAGACCCCATTGACCCTCACGACGGTGCTCCAGGCCCTGATCGTGCTGTTCGTGGCGGCGCCCGCGTTGATCACCACGATCCTGCCGTTCGTCAAGACCCGCAGAGTCCGACCGATCGGACCGACGACCGAGGGAGGCCTGGCATGAGCCGCCCCGATCCGACCACTGACGCGACCGTCGCCGGCGGGCCGACCACGGACGCTCCCGTCACCGGCGGGCCGACCAGCGACCGGCCCGGCAGCGATCAGCCCGGCACCGAGATGCAGTACATCGAGTCCGGTGAGAAACGGCGCCAGCGACTCTCCACCGGTGTGCTGATCGCGGTGGTCGGGGTGCTGCTGCTCGTTCTGCTCCCGTCCACGACCGGGATGGCCAGGTTCGCCCTCTCCGACGCCTTCGACGAGGTGCAGCTGCCCACCGTCTCGCTGCCCGGGGTGGTCACCGTGCTGGCCTGTGCGCTGCTGCTGCTGGCAGCCGCTGTCGGTTTCCTGTCCGGTCGGATGGCCGGGCACTGGCCCGCCATCGCCGGCACGATCGCCGGCTTGGCGCTGGTCGTCGGTTTCCTCACCTGGGCTGCCGCCGGTCGCGATCTGCCGTTCCCGGTCAGCAACCAGTTCGCCGGCACGCTGTCGCTGGCCACGCCGTTGGTGTTCGGTGCGCTCTGCGGCGTGCTCTGCGAGCGGGCCGGCGTGGTGAACGTGTCGATCGAGGGCCAGTTCCTGGCCTCCGCGTTCGCCGCGGCGGTGGTCGGCAGCGTGACCCAGTCGGTGCCGATGGCCCTGCTGGCGGCCATGATCGCCGGGGTGGTGATGGCAGCGCTGCTCGCCTTGTTCTCGATCAACTACCTGGTCAACCAGGTGGTGCTCGGGGTCGTGCTGAACCTGCTCGCGGTCGGGGTCACCGGGTTCCTGTTCGACCAGCTCGTCCAGCCCGCGTCGGCCGAGTACAACAACGCCCCGGTGCTGGAGTCGATCCCGATCCCGCTCCTGTCGGACATCCCCTTCTTCGGCAAGGTGCTGTTCAACCAGAACATCCTGGCCTATCTCGCCGGTCTGGCCGTGCTGGTGGTCTGGCTGATCTTGTTCAAGACGTCCTGGGGGCTGCGGGTCCGCTCGGTCGGTGAGCACCCCGAGGCCGCCGACACGGTGGGCATCAGCGTCCGGGGGATCCGCTGGTCGGCGGTGCTCGCCGGAGGCCTGCTGGCCGGTCTCGGTGGTTCCTTCTTCACCCTGGCCTCGACCGGGTCCTTCAGCAAGGAGTTCACCGTCGGCAACGGGTTCATCGCCCTGGCCGCGTTGATCATGGGCCGCTGGCACCCGGGCCTGGCCGCGTTGATGGCGCTGTTCTTCGGCTTCGTCACCCAGATGGCGTCCCAGCTGCAGACCCTGAGCACGCCGATGCCGAGTCAGTTCCTGCTGATCCTGCCGTACGTGGCGACGATCATCGCCGTCGCCGGCCTCGTCGGACGGGTGCGCGCACCAGCCGCGGACGGCATCCCGTACGAGAAGAGCTGAGATGAGCACGACACCGCCGATCGACTGGGAGGGTCTGCGCAAGGTCGCGCGGGCGATCACCAAGCGGGCGTACGCGCCGTACTCGACGTTCCCGGTCGGGGCCGCGGCCATCGTCGACGACGGCCGGATCGTCGTCGGCTGCAACGTGGAGAACGCCGCGTACGGGGTGACGCTGTGCGCGGAGTGCGGGCTGGTGTCGGCGCTGCACGCCGGTGGTGGCGGTCGGCTGGTGGCGTTCACCTGCAGCAACGCACTCGGCGAGCGACTGATGCCGTGCGGACGGTGTCGTCAGCTGCTGTGGGAACATGGCGGACCCAACCTGTTGGTCGACTCCCCCCAGGGCATCCGGCGGATGGAGGAAGTGCTGCCGCTCGCCTTCGGCCCCGAGGATCTCGACCACGTACGGAAGAAGACCAGATGAGTGTCCCGGCCGACATCCTGCGTGCGGCTCCCAAGGTGTCCCTGCATGATCACCTCGACGGTGGCCTCCGGCCGCAGACGATCATCGATCTGGCGGCCGAGACCGGGCACGAGCTGCCGGTCACCGACGCCGACGGACTGGCCGCCTGGATCCACGATGCCGCCAGCTCCGGACCGCTGGAGCGCTATCTGTCGACCTTCGTGCACACGGTCGCGGTGATGCAGAGTGCGGACAACCTGCGGCGGGTGGCCCGGGAGTTCGTCGAGGACCTGGCTGCCGACGGGGTCGTGTACGGGGAGACCCGCTGGGCTCCGGAGCAGCACATCGAGGGCGGACTCAGCCCAGCGCAGGCGGTGGAAGCCGTCCGGGACGGACTCACCGAAGGGATGGCCGCGGCCGCCGCGGACGGGCACTCGATCGTGGTCCGTCAGCTGGTCACCGCGATGCGTCACAACCGACCGTCCCGGGAGATCGCGAGTCTGGCGATCGACTACCGCGACCAGGGGGTCGCCGGCTTCGACATCGCCGGCGCGGAGGCCGGCTACCCACCTACCCGCTACCTCGACGCGTTCGACTACCTGAAGCGCAACAACGCCTTCTTCACGATCCACGCGGGCGAGGCGTTCGGGCTGCCGTCGATCTGGGAGGCGGTGCAGATCTGTGGGGCCAACCGTCTCGGTCACGGCGTGCGGATCATCGACGACATCACCCTCGGGCCGGACGGCAAGCCCAAGCTGGGTGATCTGGCCGCCTACATCCGGGATCAACGGATCCCGCTGGAGATGTGCCCGTCGTCCAACGTGCACACCGGTGCTGCGGCCTCCATCGCCGAGCACCCGATCGGTCTGCTGCGTCAGCTCCGGTTCCGGGTGACGGTGAACAGCGACAACCAGCTGATGAGCCGGACCACCCTGTCGCGGGAGTTCGCTCTGCTGTGCGAGGCGTTCGACTACACCCTGGACGACGTGCGCTGGTTCACCATCAACGCGGCCAAGAGCGCGTTCTACCCGTTCGACGTGCGGCTCCGGCTGATCGAGGACGTGATCAAACCCGGATTCGCAGCCCTGGGAGCCACTGGATGAGCGGAGCCACCGGATGAGTGGGCGGACGGGGTGAGCTGGGAGTCCCTGTTCGGCGATGCGGTCTCGATCGTCACGACCCTGGTCACGCTGATCCTGCTGGTCAACATCGCGCTGGCGATCATCACGATGTTCCGCGAGCGCCGTGAGCCGAGCTCGTTGTGGGCCTGGATCCTGGTGATGTTCTTCATCCCGCTGTTCGGCTTCCTGCTCTGGGTGTTCGTCGGGCGACGGCTGACCAAGGAGAAGATCTTCGCCAAGCTCGAGGGCTCCGGGATCGACTACGACGAGCTGATCAGCGAGCAGAGCCGGGCGCTGACCACGGGCACGCTGGTGCCCGACAACGAGGTCGCCCGCCGCAACGTCCACGTGATCGAGCTGCTGGTCAGTGACGACGGTGCACGGCTCAGTGAGGACAACCTGGTCAGGGTCTTCCACGACGGCAAGGAGAAGTTCGACCAGCTGATCGCCGACATCTACGCGGCCACCGACCACGTGCACGTCTACTACTACATCTTCCGGGCCGACGGGCTCGGCACCCGCATCCTCGAGGCGTTGACCGACCGAGCCCGGGCGGGGGTCGAGGTGCTGATCTTCTGGGACGCGCTGGGCGGGCGGGACGTGCACAAGCGCGATCTCGCCGCGCTGCGCGCCTCCGGAGGCAAGGTGGCGGTCTTCTTCAAGAACAAGGTGCCACTGATCAACCTGCGGGTGAACAACCGGACCCACCGCAAGCTCGTGGTCATCGACGGCACCATCGGCTACATCGGTGGGTTCAACGTGGGCGATGAGTACCTCGGAGAAAAGGCCAGGTTCGGCTACTGGCGCGATACCCACCTGCGGGTCACCGGCAGTGCGGTGTCCGCCATCCAGCAGCGGCTGCTGACCGACTGGAACGCGGCGGCGGTCCCCGCGGACCGCGTCCTCTGGCGTGACGGGTACTTCATCGAGCCGACCGAGGCACCAGGACGGGTGGCGTTGCAGATCGCCGCCAGCGGTCCGGACTCGTCCTGGGAGCGGATCAAGTTCGGCTACATCAAGATGATCGACTCCGCGCGACGGTCGGTGTGGATCCAGTCGCCCTACTTCATGCCCGACTTCGCGGTCCTCGACGCTCTGAAGATCGCCGCCCGCTCCGGGCTGGACGTGCGGCTGATGATCCCGGACAAGCCCGACCACCTGCTCGTCTACCCCGCGACGTTGAGCTACGCCGACGAGCTGGCCCAGGCGGGAGCGCGCATCTTCATCTACCGCAACGGCTTCCTGCACGCCAAGACCGTGCTGGTCGACCACGAGATGGGCTCGGTCGGCACCGCCAACATGGACTATCGCAGCTTCCGGCTGAACTTCGAGGTCAACGCGTTCTTCTACGACGCCGACCTGGGTGGCCGGCTCCGCGACGTCTACCTCGACGACCTGACCCTGTGCACCCCCTTCGATCGGTCGAAGGCCTTCGGCAACCGCTACGTCTGGGCGGTCAAGGAGGGTGTCTCGCGCCTGGTGTCGCCGCTGCTGTAGGTGGTGGCTTCCTCGGGGCGGGGTAAATCTCGTCCGTGGATGGAAATTGCTTGTCGGGTCGGCCTCGGATGCGCACAGGTGCCGTCCGTGGATGGAAACTGTGCGGCCAAGCCGACCGTCGGGGCGCTCAGGTGGTCCCGCCCGTGGACGTGTTCCTCGTGCTGGGTGCGGCCGTCCTAAGGTCGTCTCGTGGACGAGTACCTTGCCCTGAACCGGGCCATGTGGGACGAGCGGGCGCCCGCGCACGCCGCATCCCCCGACTACGGCGTGGAGCGCTACGTCGCCGACCCGACCCACCTGTCCGACGTGGTCAGCTTCGACCGGCCGCGGTTGGGTGACCTGACCGGTCTGCGCGGCGCGCACCTGCAGTGCCACATCGGCACCGACACGCTGTCGCTGGCGCGGCTGGGCGCGACGATGACCGGCCTGGACTTCTCCACCGCCTCGATCGAGCAGGCGCGGGCGCTGGCTACCGCCACCGGAACGGCGATCGACTACCACGTCGCCGACGTGTACGACGCGGTCGAGGTGCTGGGTGCGGAGACGTACGACGTCGTCTACACCGGGATCGGGGTGCTGTGCTGGCTGCCCGATGTGGCCCGCTGGGCGCAGGTGGTGGCCGACCTGTTGAAGCCGGGTGGCCGGTTCTTCATCCGGGAAGGACATCCCGTGCTCTGGGCGACCGACCTGGACCGGATGGACGGGTCGCTGGTGATCGACTTCCCGTACTTCGAGCGCACCGAGCCGACCATCTGGGACGAGCCGGGCACCTACGTCAGCACCGAGACCGAGTTCGCGAACACCCGCTCGGCGGAGTGGAACCACGGCATCGGCGAGATCCTCACCGCGGTCCTCGCGGCGGGCCTGACCATCACCGGGTTCGAGGAGCACCGCAGCGTGCCCTGGCAGGCCATGCCCGACATGGTGGCCGGCGAGGACGGGGAGTTCCGGCTGCCCGAGCGGCCGGACCGGATGCCGTTGACGTACACCTTGCAGGCGGTCAAGACCGCCTGATCGGCGGTACGGCGGAAGCCTCCAGGAAGTCGGCCAGGTCGCCCCACAGCGCCGTCCGCAGCGCGAGCGGCATGCCGTTGTTCGCCCCGGACGGCCCGGGCAGCACGAAGCCCGGGATGCCGGCCACGGTCCAGTCGAGCTCGCCGTAGCCGCGGGGCAGCCGTTCGCCTGCACCGCGGGCGTACCAGGTCGCTGCCGTCTTGCTCACGAAGGCGACCACCTGGGGTGCCGCCCAGCGGATCGCGGTGTCGAAGGGGGTGCGGTGGATGATCATCTCGAGCTCGTGGCCGACTCGCTGGACGCGTTCGATCACCAGGTCGGTGAGCCCGACCCCGAGGGCCGGCAGCCGCTCCGCGTGCTCCGGGTCGAGACGTTCGGCGACCAGGCCGCCGGCGTCCAGGAGCTCCCAGAACCGGTTGCCGGGCCCGGCGTAGAACTGCGCCGGCTGTCGGCCCCGGCCGGTGGTGCCGGCGATCACCAACCGCAGATCGGGACGAAGCAGCCGACGATCGGGCTCGGTGGAGTCCGGCACTACCGTTCGCCCGCCACGGCTGCGACTGTACGTGGGCGGCCGGCGAGGCCGGAAACGCGGTTCGGGGCCCTGTCTCGCCGCACTAGGCTGAGTCATATGAGCTCTCGCGTGTTGACCGCTGTCGCGTGGCCGTATGCCAACGGCCCGCGCCACATCGGTCACGTCTCCGGTTTCGGTGTCCCCTCCGACGTCTTCTCCCGGTTCATGCGGATGAGCGGCCACGACGTGCTGATGGTCTCCGGCACCGACGAGCACGGCACCCCGATCCTGGTCCAGGCCGAGCGGGAGGGGCTGACCACCCGACAGACCGCCGACAAGTACAACCGGGTGATCGCCGAGGACCTGCAGGGTCTGGGACTGTCGTACGACCTGTTCACCCGCACCGTCACGCGGAACCACTACCGCGTGGTCCAGGACGTGTTCAAGGGCCTGTTCGACAACGGATACATCGTCGCCAAGCAGACCAAGGGCGCGGTCTCGCCGTCGACGGGCCGGACGCTGCCCGACCGCTACATCGAGGGCACCTGCCCGATCTGCGGCTACGACGGCGCCCGAGGCGATCAGTGCGACAACTGCGGCAACCAGCTCGACCCGATCGACCTGATCAACCCGCGCTCCCGGATCAACGGGGAGACGCCGAAGTTCGTCGAGACCGAGCACCTGTTCCTGGACCTTCCGGCCCTGGCGGGCTCGCTGGGCAGCTGGCTGTCCTCGCGTACCGACTGGCGCCCCAACGTGTTGAAGTTCAGCCAGAACCTGTTGCAGGACCTGAAGCCGCGGGCGATCACCCGGGACCTCGACTGGGGGGTGCCGGTGCCGCTGGACGGCTGGTCCGACCAGCCGATGAAGCGGCTGTACGTCTGGTTCGACGCGGTGATCGGCTACCTGTCGGCCTCGGTCGAGTGGGCCCGCCGTACCGGTGACCCGGAGGCGTGGCGGAAGTGGTGGGAGGACCCGGAGGCGCTGGGCTACTACTTCATGGGCAAGGACAACATCGTCTTCCACTCCGTCATCTGGCCGGGCATCCTGCTCGGTCACAACGGGCAGGGAGATCACGGCGGCCAGGTCGGCCCGCTGGGCGAGCTGCGGTTGCCCGACGAGATCGTCTCCAGCGAGTTCCTGACCATGAGCGGGTCGAAGTTCTCCACCTCGCGGGGCCAGGTGATCTACGTCGGGGACTTCATCAACGAGTTCGGGCCGGATGCCCTGCGCTACTTCATCTCGGTGGCGGGTCCGGAGAACCAGGACACCGACTTCACCTGGGACGAGTTCGTCCGCCGCAACAACTTCGAGCTGGCCAACGAGTGGGGCAACCTGGTCAACCGGTCGGTGTCGATGGCGCACAAGAACGTCGGCGCGATCCCGGCGGCCCTCGACCTGCGGGACGCCGACCACGAGCTGATGGGGGCGTCCCGGCAGGCGTTCGAGACCGTCGGCGCGCTGCTGCGGCGCAGCCGGTTCAAGCAGGCCATCGGTGAGGCGATGCGGGTGGTCGGGACGGCCAACAAGTACATCTCCGACCACGAGCCGTGGAAGCTGAAGGACGACACCGCCCGTCGGGACACGGTGCTGCACACCGCGCTGCAGGTGGTCTCCGACGCCAACACCCTGCTCACCCCGTTCCTGCCACACGCGTCGCAGCAGGTGCACGAGGCACTCGGCGGTTCCGGCGTCTGGGCGGCGCAGCCGGAGATCCGTACGGTCTCCGAAGAGGGCGGCCCGGACTACCCGGTGCTGATGGGCGACTACGCCGGGGAGCAGGCTCGCTGGGCCTCGATCCCGATCGAGCCCGGCAAGCCGTTGGCCAAGCCGTCACCGCTGTTCGCGAAGCTGGACGAGAAGCTGGGGGAGACCGGCCCGGACTTCGCCCGTCTCGGCTGACCCTCCCGCCAGACCTGCGCCCGCCGGTCCGGGGGACTGCCCTGGCGTGTGCGTTTTCCGACCACGGTCGGCTTTCGCCGCTCCCGCCCCGCGGGGGCCAGCCGCCAGTTCGCTCCGATGTCCGTGCTACTATTTACATAGTCAGGCTAAGTAAATGTTCGTTGGAGGTCCCCTCTCGTGTCCGCGCACGCCGCATCCGTGTCTCTGCTCAAGCAGCCCAAAGCCGTCTGGGCCGTGGCCTTCGCCTGCGTGATCGCCTTCATGGGCATCGGTCTCGTCGACCCGATCCTGCCGGCGATCAGCGCCGATCTCGGGGCGACGCCGGCACAGACGATGCTGCTGTTCACGAGCTACCTGCTGGTCACCGGTCTCGCGATGTTCTTCACCAGCTTCGTCTCCAGTCGGATCGGCGCCAAGCGCACCCTGCTGCTGGGCCTGGCCCTGATCGTGATCTTCGCGGCCCTGGCCGGCGCGTCCGACAGCGTCGGCATGATCATCGGCTTCCGGGCCGGCTGGGGGCTGGGCAACGCCTTGTTCATCTCGACCGCCCTGGCCACGATCGTCGGCGCGGCCAGCGGTGGGGCCGACAGCGCGGTGATCTTGTACGAGGCCGCCCTCGGTCTCGGCATCGCGATCGGTCCGTTGCTCGGTGGCGCGCTCGGCAGCATCTCGTGGCGCGGCCCGTTCTTCGGCACCGCCGTCCTGATGGCGATCGGCCTGGTCGCTTTGACGATCCTGCTGGGCCGGGACACCACCACGCCGGAGCCGGTGGCCCTCACCGCCACCTTCCGGGCCCTGCAGCGGCCGGCGCTGCTCACCCTCGGTCTGGCCGCCCTGTTCTACAACTTCGGCTTCTTCAGCCTGCTGGCCTGGAGCCCGTTCCCGTTGGAGCAGGCCGCGCACGCCGCGGGCGTCGCCGAGTTCGGGGCGCACGAGCTCGGCTTGATCTTCTGTGGCTGGGGCATCGCCCTCGCTGTCACCTCGGTCTTCGTCGCCCCGGTGCTCACCCGTCGGTTCGGTCGTCGCCGCACCCTGTACGCGATGCTCGGTGCCCTGGCGATCGTGATGGCCGTCCTCGCCGTCAACGTGGAGAACCTTCGGGTCCTGATCGTCGGGATCGTGATCGGTGGTCTGTTCCTGGGGGTGATGAACACCGTGCTGACTGAGTCGGTGATGGAGGCCACCGATCTGCCGCGCGCCGTCGCCTCCTCGACCTACAGCGGTGTCCGCTTCGTCGGCGGGGCCGCCGCGCCGGCCCTGGCCGGGGTGATCGCCGGCGTCCTCGGCTACGGCGCTCCCTACTGGATCGGCTGCGCCGGGCTGCTGATCGCCGCCGGCGTCCTGTTCGTGGGTCGGGCCCATCTGGCGCAGATCGACAGCCACCTCGAGGAAGACACGCTCGACGAGGCGGTCGCTCTCACCGCCGCCGACGCCTGAGC
This sequence comes from uncultured Actinomycetota bacterium, assembly GCA_963696135.1. Taxonomy (GTDB): domain Bacteria; phylum Actinomycetota; class Actinomycetes; order Propionibacteriales; family Propionibacteriaceae; genus Microlunatus. Next base: position 201,755 of record CAVOJH010000007.1, on the reverse strand, counting down.
GAAGTTCAACTTCGCGGAGTCACCTTCGCGGAGTCACCTTGTAGATCGCGTCGCCACTCCCGTTCGACGTCGTGAAGTACAGCGCGCCGCCGGGGCCCTGCTGCACGGTGCGGATCCGGCCGTAGCCGGTCAGGATGGTTGCCGCCCGCTTGGTCTTGCCCGACTTGGACACCGTGAACACCATCACGCCCTTGCCCTTGAGCTTGGCCACCATCAGCTTGCCGTTCCAGGACTGCCACCCCGCACCGGTGACGAAGGTCGCCCCGCTGGTGGCCACCGTGGGCGAGCCGGACTTCCACTTGGCGCTGTACGCCTTCGGGTAGCGCCTCTTGTCCGTCATCGGGTGGTTCTCGTTGTACCCGCTGCCCGTCGGCGACCAGCCGTAGTTGCGACCCTTCAGGATGCGGTTCACCTCGTCGTCCCGGTCGGGTCCGTGCTCGGCCGTCCACAGCTGGTCGTTGCTGGCCCGGAAGGTGAGGCCCTGCACGTTGCGGTGTCCGTACGTCCACACGTACCGGGCGTTGCCACCCTTCGCGTAGAACGGGTTGGTCCGGGGGATCGACCCGTCACTGCGAATCCGCAGCACCTTGCCACCCAGGGACTTCAGGTTCTGCGGGTTGGTGCCGACCGCGGCGTCACCGGTGCCGACGTAGAGCATCGTGGCTGACCGGAATCGCAGTCGGCAGCCGGAGTGCCGTCCCGAGGTCAACGGGATGCCGGTGACCAGGACCTTCACCTTGGTGGCGGTGGTGTCGGAGGTGAGACGCCACTTCCAGACCTCGACGTCTTTGGCCTTGCCGTTGCTGGTGGCCACGGCCATGCAGGTGTAGAAGTACTTGTTGCTCGACGCCTTCGGGTCGGCGACCACGCCCAGCATGCCGGACTCGCCCTGCGCGAAGATCTTCGGCAGGGGCATCGACACCGGCCGCGGTGCGGCCGAGCCGCGCTTGGACCACACCCCGCCGGCCCGCTGGTCGAACAAGAGCAGGGAACCCACCCAGGTGACGTCCCAGGGCACCGACAGGCCGCCGGCGACCTTGGTGACGGTGAGCCGCGGGGCGGCGGCCTCGGCGGTCGGTGGCACCAGCAAGGACCCCAGGGCGACCGCGGCCGAGACCAGGGCGACGAGAGTGGTGCGAACGGTTCCTGCGCGCATGACGGCATCTCCCAGATTCATTCGGCCCCCGAGCCAGGCACAGCGTAACGCTGGTCGGGCCGGTCGGTCCGCGTCTCTGTCGTGTCGTCCGGGTCAGCGAGGGACGCTGCCCACCGCGCACCAGGCGTAGGCCTCGAGGCTGAACGAGGCCTGGGGGCGGTCGAGCAGCTCGAAGCTCCGGCTCCGGACCTGTTCGCGCTCGGCCACGGTCATCTTCAGGTACTGGGCGCCGACCGGACCGGCACCCCCGGTGAAGGACGACCACCAGTCGTCCAGATCGGCGTACTCGGCCGTGGCCAGCAGCGCCGACTCGGTCACGTCGTCCAGCCCGGTCGCCTCGAGCAGACCGGCCAGCTGACCCTGGCGGCGGCCGAATCGATCCGACTCGCCGACCGCGGCCGGGTCGATCTCGGAAACGCCTCGCCAGAAGGCGGTGAGCAGCGGCATCCGTTCGAGCTCCCAGAAGCAGAGACCGATCCGGCCGCCGGGTCGGGTCACCCGTCGCATCTGCTGGGCGGCGACGGCCGGGTCGCTCAGGAAGCCCGAGACGAGGGAGCCCAGCGTGACATCGAATTCGTCGTCGGACCAGGGCAGCTCCTCGGCCGCCCCCAACCGCACGTCGACGCCGGGATGGCGCTCGCGACACGCGGCGACGAACGAGGGCGACGGGTCGACGGCGGCCACCGCCGTCGGACCGAGCCGCCGGACCAGCTCGGTGGTGAGGCCCCCTGGTCCGCACCCCACATCCAGGACCCGCAGACCCGAGTCGACCTGGGCCGCGTCGGCGAAGACCACCGACAGAGTCGGTAGATAGCGCCCCATCAGCTTGTCGTAGGCCTCGGCCGCCACCGCGAACAGTGGTCCTGCATCGTGCTCCGACAACGAGTCAACCTCCCGTGGAGTCGCTTCGACCCCTTCAGGCTAGTCCGCGAAGGTCGTACGGTGGGGTGATCCGTCGTGGGGCGAAGCCGGTCACGCAACGAAGCGAGGATCCATGGCACGGCACAGCACTGCTCTCGGTCTCATCGGGACCGGCCTGGCGGCCGCTCTGGTGCTCACCGCCATACCGGCAACGGTCGCGGCGACACCGTCGCCGCCGGCCTGGAGCTCCGGCGTCGACTCCTGGGTCACCGACCTGAACACCGATCAACGGCTCGCGCGCCAGCCCTCCCTCCGCTGGCAGGACGGCGCGGGCGCCCAGGACGCGATCGTGGTCGACCCGACCCGGCGCTACCAGAAGATGACCGGGTTCGGGGCCTCGATGACCGACTCCTCGGCGTACGTGCTGTCGAGGCTCCCGGCGAAGACCCGGACGTCGATCATGACCGACCTGTTCTCCACCCGCGAGGGCATCGGGTTGTCGATGCTGCGGCAGCCGATGGGCGCCTCCGACTTCGCGGTGGGTCAGGCGTACTCCTACGACGACCAGCCGACCGGGAAGACCGACCGCGACCTGTCCGACTTCAGCATCGCCCACGACCGTGCGTACATCCTGCCGCGGCTCCGGGAGGCGTACGCGATCAACCCGGACCTCACCTTCATGGCCAGCCCGTGGAGCGCACCGGGGTGGATGAAGGACACCGACTCCCTGGTCCAGGGGTCGCTGCGGAAGAAGTATGAGAAGGCCTACGCCCAGTACTTCGTGAAGTTCGTGCGGGCGTACGCGAAGGCGGGCATCCCCACCGACTACGTGTCACTGCAGAACGAGCCGCTGTACGAGCCCGAGGACTACCCCGGGATGGGGGTGATGCCCGAACAAGCCGCACGCTTCCTCGGCCGACACCTCGGACCGGCCCTGGACCGGGCCGGCCTGGACGACACCACGATCCTGGGCTACGACCACAACTGGGACATCACCGACTACCCGGAGGCGATCTACCAGGATCGGCAGGCGGCCCGCTACGTGCCCGGCACAGCCTGGCACTGCTACGGCGGTGAGGTGTCGGCCCAGTCCGTGTCGCACAACAACTACCCGCACGCGCAGGCATTCCTGACCGAGTGCTCGGGCGGGGAGTGGCAGGGCACGCCCGACGAGGCCTTCGACCTCACCATGGACGCCGTCATCGGGGTGCCGCGCAACTGGGGCCAGTCGGTGATCTTGTGGAACCTCGCCCTCGATCAGCGCAACGGTCCCTTCGTCGGTGGCTGTGAGACCTGCCGCGGCGTGGTCACGGTGAACGACGACGGCACGGTGACCAAGAACCTGGAGTACTGGGCGCTGGCGCACGCGAGCCGGTTCGTCGCCCCCGGAGCGGTCCGTATCGGCTCCTCGCAGCCGGCCGGGTCGCCGGTGAGCAACGTGGCCTACCGGAACCGCGACGGGTCCCTGGTCGTGGTCGCCCACAACCAGGGCCACCAGTCCCGGGCCGTCGACCTCGCTGTCGGCGACCGCCACGTGAGCGCCACCCTGGCCCCAGGGGCTGCGGCGACCTACCGCTTCCGGGCTCCGGAACGACTCGCTCCGGCCGGCGACCTGGGCTGGGTCGACCTCGACTACGGACGTGGCCCCGCCGGCACGCCGACCGGTCGTCTGACGGCCAGTGTCGGCCCCGACGTGATCGCGGCGATGAGCCAGGTGAAGCTCGGCGACCGCTGGCTGGCCTACGCGCTGCCGTACGGGGCCGAGCTGAAGCGATCCGGGGCCGCCACCGCTCTCGACCGCGCCGACTGGACGGTGACGGCGGCGGGGGTGACGCCGACCGCCGAAGATCCGCTGGCGCACCTGCTCGACGGTGATCCGGCGACCCGGTGGAGCTCCGGTGAGGGGCAGGCCGAGGACATGAACCTGACCGTCGACCTCGGCCGCGCGCAGACGTTCACCGAGGTCTCGCTCGACGTCGGGAAGAGCACCGGGGACTACCTGCGGTCCTACGTCGTGCAGGTGTCCGACGACGGCGCCAGCTGGCGATCGGTCGCCCGCGGCCCGGGTCGCACCGGCGAGATGATCATCGCGCTGCCGGAGTCGACGGCGCGCTACGTCCGGATCTCCAGCGGCGCCTCCTCGGGCAGCTGGTGGTCGATCGCCGAGCTGAACCTCCGGCACGCCGATCTGGCCACGACACCGGGCCCGGTCGGCCGGGATCTGATCCGGGACAGCGACGTCCTGACCGACGGGTCGCGGGTCGTCGGCTACTACAACGACGGTCGTCGGGTCCAGAACGTGCCCTGGCCGGTCACAGGTTTCGGCTACGACTACCGGCTGCCGTCGACCGCCGCCGCGACCTTCGTGATCATGGCGTCCTGATCGGCGAGGCGGGAGTCAGGAGAGCCGGAACGGATCGGCCGGGTAGACGCCGAGCACCTTCACCTCGGTGGTGAAGAAGGTCAGCTCCTCCAGTGCCCGGCTCAGTCCGAGGTCGTCGGGGTGGCCGTCGACCTCGGCCAGGAACTGGGTGGCGGTGAACTCGCCGTTCACCATGTAGGACTCCAGCTTGGTCATGTTGACGCCGTTGGTGGCGAACCCGCCCAGCGCCTTGTAGAGGGCGGCCGGCAGGTTCCGCACGTTGAAGATGAACGAGGTCACCACCGGCCCGTTGCCCGCCGGAGCCTGGACGAACTCCGGCGACAGCAGCACGAAGCGGGTGGTGTTGTGCTCCTCGTCCTCGATGTCGCGCGCGAGCACCTCCAGACCGTAGATCTCGGCGGCCAGCGGCGGCGAGATCGAGGCCTGGGTGACGTCGTTCGCCTCGACGATCTCCCGGGCGGCACCGGCGGTGTCACCGGCGATCAACGGTCGCCAGTGGTGCTCGGCGATGATCTTGCGGCACTGACCGAGGGCGTGCACGTGGGAGTGCACCGTCTTGATCGTCTCCAGCGTCGTGCCGGGCACCCCCATCAGGTGGAAGCGGATCCGCAGGAAGTGCTCGGCGATGATGTGCAGCCCCGAGCCGGGCAGGAAGTGGTGGATGTCGGCGACCCGACCGGCGATCGAGTTGTCGATCGGGATCAGCGCCAGATCCGCCTCGCCCGTGTCCACCGCCGCGAACACGTCCTCGAAGGACGCACAGGCGATCGCCTCGGCGTTCGGGTAGTGCTGCACGCAGACGATGTGGGAGTTGGCACCGGGCTCGCCCTGGTAGGCGATCCGCAGCTGCTGGGGTTCACTCACGAGGACCTAGTGTGCATCCTCTGCTCGACCACCTGCAGGGCTTCCCGCAGGCTGACCGGCCGGCAGCCGAGCGCGAGGGCCCGGGCGCGGATCGCGGGCTCGGCCCGATAGAGCGCCAGTCCGCGGCGGAGCAGCACCCCGATCGGCTTGCGGTGCTCCCGGACGTCGCGGGCGAACCGCAGCAGCATGGTGAGCAGCCGCGGCCGGTCGAGGTACAGCGCGTCACCGAGCACACCTTCGTCCCGGCAGGCCGCGACCAGGTCGGCCGCGAACAGGCCCTCGGCGACGAAGCAGGGAGCTCCCTCCAGGTCCAGAGCGTGCCGACCCACCCGGCGGCTGGTGGCGATGTCGTACGTCGGGACGGGTGCCTCGCCGGTCGTGCAGAGCGAGACGATCGCCGCCAGGGCGCCGGCGGTGTCCCAGCTGGCGATGTCGTCCCAGTCGACGATGCCGAGGGTGCGGGGGAGTCCCGGGTGGTCGAGGTCGAGATAGAAGTCGTCCAACCTCAGCTGCGGGCAGGCCGACAGAGCGGCCACCCGCGACTTCCCGCTGCCGGACGGACCGGCGAGGAGCACGACCCGGGCCAGGTGTGAACGGGGAGCCCCGGGAGCTGGCTGAGCAGACACCTCAGTACGCAGAGCCACCGGCGAGCGACAGGGCCCCGGTCGGGTGCCAGACCGTCTTGATCTCCAGGAACGCCCGCAACCGGCTGGTGCCCGGGGCGGCGGTGAAGTCGGGTGTGCCCTTCGGCCGGTAGACCCGCTTGACCGTCTCCGAGGCCGCCCGCTCCAGCTCGGTGGCCAGCTCGGCCTCCGCCCCGGTCAGGTCGAGCGCGTTGACGTCGGCGTGGGCGGCCAGGTGCGGGGCGATCTCGGCACTCGATCCGGTGAGCAGGTTCACCACCCCGGCGGGCACGTCGGAGGTGGCCAGCACCTCGCCGAAGGTGACGGCGACGTACGCGTCGGACTCCGCCGCGACGACGACGCACGCGTTGCCGCCGGCCACGATCGGCGCGATCACCGAGACCAGCCCGAGGAGCGGGGCCCCCGTGGGGGCGAGCGCCGCGACCACCCCGGTGGGCTCGGGGGCGGAGTAGGAGAAGTAGGGACCCGAGATCGGGTTGCTGGAGCCGAACACGGCCGGGAGCTTGTCGGTCCAGCCTGCGTAGTGCACCAGTCGGTCCACGCTGGCGTCGACCTCGGAACCGGCCGCCGACGCTCCGGCGCCGCCCCTCCTCAGCAGCTCGATGAACTCGGCCCGTCGACCGTCCAGCATCTCCGCGATCCGGTAGATCACCTGACCCCGGTTGTACGGTGTCGCGCCGGACCACGCGGCGAAGCCCTTGCGGGCGGCGACCACCGCGTCCCGGGCGTCCTTGCGAGAGGCGCGGGCGGCGTTGGCCAGCAGCGCCCCGTCCGCGTCACGGAGCGGGTAGGTGCGACCCGACTCGGAGCGAGGGAACTTGCCCCCGAGATAGAGCTTGTACGTCTTGGGCACGGCCAGGTGGCTCATCGCCGTCCCTTCCTTCCGCGAGACTCCGGGAGCACCGGTTCGTCGTCGGTGTCGAGGTAGGCCGCCATCCCGGACGGTCCACCTTCCCGGCCGAAGCCGGACTCGCCGTAACCGCCGAACGAGGCGGCCGGGTCGAAGCGGTTGAACGTGTTGTCCCAGACGACTCCGGCTCGCAGACCAGCGGCCATCCCCATCGCTCGGGAACCCTTCTCGGTCCAGACTCCCGCGGACAGCCCGTACGGGGTGTTGTTGGCCTTGGCCAGCGCCTCGTCCGGTGTCCGGAAGGTCAGCACGGTCAGCACCGGTCCGAAGATCTCCTCACGGGACACCCGCATCGACGAGCTGGCCGCAGTGATCAGCGTCGGCGGGAAGTACCAGCCGCGCTCGGGCAGCGGGCAGGAGGCCGACCAGATCTCCGCCCCCTCGTCGCGACCGGCTTGGGTGAGGGTGGTGATCCGCTCGAGCTGGCGGGCGGAGTTGATCGCGCCCACGTCGGTGTTCTTGTCCATCGGATCACCCACCCGCAGGGTCTCCACCCGGGCGCGCAGCTTGGCCAGCAGCTCCTCGGCGATCGACTCCTGGACCAGCAGCCGAGAGCCCGCACAGCAGACCTGACCGGCGTTGAAGAAGATGCCGTTGACGATGCCCTCCACCGCCTGGTCGAGGGCAGCATCGGCGAAGACGATGTTGGCCCCCTTGCCGCCCAGCTCCAGGGTGAGCTTGCGGCCGGAGCCGGCCAGGCTCTGCTGGATCGAGCGCCCCACGGGGGTGGAGCCGGTGAAGGCGACCTTGTCCAGACCGGGGTGGTTGACCAGGGTCGAGCCGACGTCCCCCGCCCCGGGGACGATGTTGACCACGCCGGGCGGCAGGTCGGCGTCGGCGATCACCTCGGCCAGCACCAGGATCGACAGCGGGGTGGTCTCGGCAGGCTTGATCACCACGGTGTTGCCGGCCGCCAGCGCGGGCGCGATCTTCCAGGCGGCCATCAGCAGCGGAAAGTTCCAGGGGATCACCTGACCGGCGACACCCAGCGGGCGCGGGTCGGCGCCCAGCCCCAGGTGCTGCAGCTTGTCGGCCCAGCCCGCGTGGTAGAAGAAGTGCTGCGCCGCCGTGGGCACGTCGAAGTCGCGGGTCTCCTTGATCGGCTTGCCGTTGTCCAGGGTCTCCACCACGGCCAGCTCCCGGGCCCGCTCGGCGATGCCGCGGGCGATCCGGAACAGGTACTTGCCGCGCTCCGCGCCGGACATCGGAGCCCAGACCTTCTCGTACGCGCGCCGGGCGGCGGCGACGGCGCGATCGACATCGGCGGAGTTCACCGTCGAGACGGTGGACAGCTGCTCGGCCGTGCCGGGGCTGTGTGTGATCAGGTCGTCTCCGCCGCCCTCGACGAAGGTGCCGTCGATGAACGGCAGATAGCGGTCCTTGATCGCTCCGATGACCGCCGACTCGGGCGCGGGGGCGTACTCCCAGTCCACTGCTATCTCCTCAGTCCGTCGCGACAGAGTCGCGCATCAATCGAGCGTCACGTAGTCGGGTCCGGAGTAGTGCCCGGAGAGCTGGCTGCGGCGCTGCATCAGCAGGTCGTTCAGCACCGAGGAGGCACCGAAGCGGAACCAGTACGGATCCAGCCACTCGGGACCGGCGACCTCGTGCACCGCCACCAGGTAACGGATGGCGTCCTTGGTCGTCTTGATCCCGCCGGCCGGCTTGACCGCGCGCTGCTGGCCGGTCTGGTCCCGCCAGTCGCGGACGGCCTGCAGCATCACGTGGGTGACCGGGAGGGTGGCGGCCGGAGCGACCTTGCCGGTGGAGGTCTTGATGAAGTCCCCGCCGGCCAGTAGGGCCAGCCAGGAGGCCCGCCGGACGTTGTCGTACGTGGCCAGCTCACCAGTCTCCAAGATCACCTTGAGGCGAGCGTCGCCGCAGGCGGCCTTGACCTGCTGGATCTGGTCGAACACCACCCCGTACCGGCCGGACAGGTAGGCGCCGCGGTCGATCACCATGTCGATCTCGTCGGCGCCGGCCTGGACCGCCATCCGGGTGTCGGCCAGCTTCACCTCGACGCTGGAGCGGCCGGACGGGAACGCGGTCGCGACGGCGGCCACCCTGACGCCGCTGCCGCGCACCATCTCCACCGCGGTCGCGGCCAGATCGGGATACACGCACACGGCCGCGGTCCGCGGCACGTCGGGGAACTCCGGGTCGGGCAGCATCGCCTTGCGACACAGGTTGCGCACCTTGCCCTCGGTGTCGGCGCCCTCCAACGTGGTCAGATCGACCATCGAGATGGCCAGGTCGATGGCGGCCAGCTTGGCCGCCTTCTTGATCGACCGGGTGGCCAGGGCCGCCGCCCGCTGCTCGACGCCGACCGGATCGACCCCGGGCAGTCCCTCCAGGAAGCGCCGCAGTGACGTCTCGCTCCGGACCGCGTCCTCCAGGTGAGCCGGCAGGGGGACGGTCGATGTCATGCAGCGATCCTAGGCTCATCCCCATTCCTACGCGCTGCGACCGGATCGGGTTGTCTACTGAGACACTGGGCAATGCCCCGTGCGCCCGGCTACGTTGCTGGACATGAGCCAGAGTTGGTCCTTCGAGACCCGTCAGATCCATGCCGGCCAGGAGCCGGACTCCGCCACCGGAGCCCGGGCGCTGCCGATCTACCAGACCACGTCGTACGTCTTCAACGACACCGACCACGCCGCGAACCTCTTCGCCCTGAAGGAGTTCGGCAACATCTACACCCGGATCATGAACCCGACCACCGACGTGGTGGAGAAGCGGCTCGCGTCGCTGGAGGGTGGGGTCGGTGGACTGCTGACCGCGTCCGGTCAGTCCGCCGAGCTGCTCGCCCTGTTGAACGTGGCCGAGACCGGCTCGCACATCGTGGCCAGCCCCAGCCTGTACGGCGGCACCTACAACCTGCTGCACTACACGTTCCCGAAGCTGGGCATCCAGGTCTCCTTCGTCGATGATCCCGACGACCTCGAGTCGTGGCGGTCGGCCGTGCGGCCGAACACCAAGGCCTTCTTCGCCGAGACGATCTCCAACCCCAAGCAGGACATCCTCGACATCGAGAACGTGGCCAACCTGGCGCACGAGGTCGGGGTGCCGCTCATCGTCGACAACACCGTGGCCACGCCGTACCTGATCCGGCCGCTGGAGTGGGGCGCCGACGTGGTCGTGCACTCGACGACCAAGTACCTGGGCGGCCACGGCACCGCGATCGGCGGCGCGATCATCGACGCCGGCCGCTTCGACTACGCCGCGGACCCGGAGAGGTTCCCGCAGTTCAACGAGCCGGACCCGAGCTACCACGGGCTGCGCTACGCGCCCGACCTCGGCGTCGGCAGTGCGCTGGGGGCCAACCTGGCCTTCATCCTCAAGGCGAGGGTGCAGCTGCTCCGCGACCTCGGTCCCGCCGCCGCGCCCTTCAACTCGTTCCTGCTGGCCCAGGGGATCGAGACCCTCAGCCTGCGGATGGAGCGGCACGTGAGCAACGCTGCTCGGGTGGCCGAGTGGCTGACCGGACGCGATGAGGTGGAGAGCGTCGCGTACGCGGGCCTGAAGACCAGCAAGTGGTACGACCTGGGGCAGAAGTACGCGCCGCTGGGTGCCGGGGCCGTGCTGGCCTTCGAGATCGTCGGCGGGCTGGAGGCCGGCAAGCGCTTCGTCAACGCCCTCGAGCTGCACAGCCACGTGGCCAACATCGGCGACGTGCGCTCGCTGGTCATCCACCCGGCCTCGACCACGCACAGCCAGCTGAGCGAGGCCGAGCAGCTGAGCACCGGCGTGACCCCGGGCCTGGTCCGGCTGGCCGTCGGCATCGAGAACATCGACGACATCCTGGCCGACTTGGACGCAGGGTTCCGGGCCGCCAAGGAGGCCTGATCCCCGCCTGGCAACCCGGCGACCCGGCGGGTGACCGCCGGTTCGTCGAGCTGGGTTCGCTGCCCCTGGAGTGGTCGTCCACGGTGTGGGCCGAGGGAGGGCTGCCCGGCGTGCGGCTGGCGTACGAGACCTGGGGGGAGCTGTCGCCGGCGCGGGACAACGCCGTGCTGGTGCTGCACGCACTCACCGGCGACAGCCACGTCGTCGGCGCTGCAGGTCCGGGGCATCCCACGCCGGGCTGGTGGGGTCACCTGATCGGACCGGGGCAGGCCCTGGACACGAATCGCTGGTTCGTGATCGCGCCCAACATCCTGGGTGGCTGCCAGGGATCGACCGGTCCGGCGTCGGCGGCCCCGGACGGGCAGGCCTGGGGGTCGCGCTTCCCGCGCCTGACCACCCGAGACCAGGTGACCGCGGAGATCGCCCTGGCAGACGTCCTCGGCATCGAGCGCTGGGCGCTGGTGCTCGGTGGTTCGGCCGGCGGGATGCGAGCGGTGGAGTGGGCGGTCATCGTGCCCGACCGGGTGGAGCGGCTGATGCTGCTGGCCACCACGCCGGCCGCCTCGGCTGACCAGATCGCCTGGTGTCACGCTCAGGTGCGGGCGATCACCGCCGACCCGGCGTGGGTCGGTGGTGACTTCTCTCGCGTCGACGGCGGCGGCCGCGGACCGGTGGCCGGATTGGCCGTGGCCCGGCAGATCGCTCACATCACCTACCGGTCGGCCGACGAGCTGGCGGTCCGTTTCGGTCGTACCGACCAGAGTGGGGAGTCAGTCGCCGAGGGCGGCCGCTATGCGGTCGAGAGCTATCTCGATCATCAAGGGAACAAGCTGATCGGACGGTTCGACGCCGGCTCGTACGTGATCTTGACCGAGGCCATGAACAGCCACGACGTCGGTCGGGATCGTGGTGGCGTCGAGGCCGCCCTGGCTCGGGTGACCGCCCGGACCATGGTGGCCGGCATCGACTCCGACCGGCTGTATCCCGTGGCCGAGAGCGTGCGACTCGCGGCCGGCATCCCGACCGCCGATCCGCTGGTGGTGGTCCACTCCGACCACGGCCACGACGGTTTCCTGATCGAGGTCGACGCCGTCGGGAAGCTGGTCGCGGAGTTGTTGGACGACGTGGCTCCCGCATGACCGCGGTGCCTGACGGTGGCGCTCCGCGCTGGGCGGTGCTCTGGCTCTACGGCGCCGACGCCGTCGGGAAGTCAGCAGTCGGCTGGGAGGCGTACAGCCAGCTGGCCGAGGCGGGCGAGCTCGTCGCCTACGTCGACACGGACTACCTGGGCTTCTGCACGCCGGCGCCAGCCGATCAGGCCGAGCTGGTGGCGCGGAACCTGGCCGGGATCTGGGCCGGCTTCGCGGCTGCTGGCGTACGGCTGCTCGTCGTCTCCGGCATCCTGGTGGGCGATGAGGACCGGGACCGGTTCGAGCAGGCGATCCCCGAAGCAGAGTTCACCTTCTGCCGGCTGACCGCCCGGGCGGACACCGTGCGGGAGCGGATCGTGCTGCGCCGCGAGGTGGAGGTGCGCACCCGCGGTGCGGAGCTCTCCACCGAGGTGCGGGCCGAGCTCGAGGCCTACGGCGAGCGGAGCGTCGCGTTCGCCGAGCTGTTGGAGCGCATCGGGTTGGAGGCGTTCGCCGCCGCCACCGACGACCGGGCACCGGCGGAGATCGCCCGCGACCTGGTCACCAGGTGGGGCTCGGGTGGGACCACTTCGCCGATACGGTGACCCTGAACTGAGCGCTACCACCTCTCTGGGGAGATCTCCATGCCCGAGGCCGAGACCCTTGCCGTCGGCAGTCGTCGACCGGACCGGGCGCCGACGCCCTGGCTGTTCCTCACCAGCGGCGTCCTCGTCGGTGCCCTGCTGGGTGCGATGGCCGCGTTCCTCGTGGTGCAGGCCCAGCAACCCGACCGCGCAGCGGAGTTCATGATCGACCAGCGGCTCAAGGCCTATCAGGCGTACGCGGACGAGGTCGCGACCGCGAACACCCTCGAGGACAAGGCGATGGCCGCCGTCGTCTCGGACCTGGACGCCGAGGACGGTGATGGCCCCGACCCGACGGGTGCCAAACCCGAGGCTCTGGCCCAGGAACGCCTCCGGCTGGACGCGCGGATGCGGGACGTCGACCTGCTGGGCAGCGAGCCCGTGCGCACAGCGTTCCGCGACAACCACCAAGAACAGGACGAGGCTCTGGCCGCTGTGCTCTCGCTCTACGACGGCGACGATGCGCCCACGACCGACGACTATCGCGCCGTGCAGAGAACGATCCTGGAGGTGCGCGGGAAGCGGGCACCGGCGACGCTGGTGCTGGTGATCCGCGACGAGCTCGCGGCCGACCGGTAAGAGGTCGCGCCGCTGGGACTGACCCCGCTCTCACCCTCCGGCCGCAGCCGTTGTCGGAGGGTCCATCACCACGCACTCCTGGAGCAGACCCCAGACGAAGGTGAGCCGGAGTGAGTCCCCGTCCCGCGAGGGAAGCCAGAGCACAGTGCGACTGGTGATCGTGTCGTCCCGGTGGTGGGCGAGGCGAGCGGCGGTGTCGGCCACCACGAGTGACCAGGGCGCAGGCGGCGAGGTGCTCGAAGGGAGAACGGGCTCTCGTGGTCGTAACCGAACGAGCTCACTGCGCAGCACGGTGCCGGCCAGGCCACTGAGCACACTCCAGCGCAACTCGGGCCACAGGTAGGGCAGTCGCCAACGCTGCTCGCGCACCGTTCCGTATGCGGTGACGTGCTCTGCGTCGGACTCCGGCGGGCCCAGGGCAGCGCGAATCCCGGCGATCCCGTGATCGAAGCGCGAGGATCTGAGCAGCTGCTGCCAGCGGTGATGGGCGGCGCGTTGTTGCGTCCGGGTCGCACCCATCTCGTCCAATGCGGCCGTCACCAACCCGGGCTGGAAATCCGCCATCCGGCGCAGCAGCATCAGCTGGAACTCCCACGGTCCGAAGTCGCGCACGGTCAGGCGGCCTTCTCGTCCTCAGACAGCAGCGGCATCCGGAAGAGGGCTTGGACGGCTTCGTGGCGGTCGTAACGTTCGCCGCGCCACCGGGGTTGGATGCGTTGGGCGTCGGGGTGGTGGAACCCGGTCACGTTGGTGATCATGGTCGAGCGTTCGCTCTGTTGTTGTTCGGCGCGGGTTCGGTCGGCGTGTTGGTTGAGGAAGGTGAGCAGGCCCTCGGCGGTGTACCAGTCGCGGTGGGGTTTCCCGTCGGGCATCACGAACTCCCAGGTGGTAGCCGCGGACGGGGAGGCCGTGGTGCGGCGGATGGTCAGCTGGCCTTCGTGGACGGCGGTGTGGTGGAACTGGCAGAGCAGGATCAGGTTGTCCAGGTCGGTGGGGCCGCCGTCGGCCCAGTGGATGAGGTGGTGGGCCTTCAGGTGATGGGTCTGGTGGCAGCCGGTGAACTGACACATCCCGTGGTCGCGGATCATCAGGGCTCGGCGGAGGGCACGGGTGACGAGGCGGCGGGTGCGGCCGAGGGCGAGGACCCCGCGGTGACGGTCGAGGAGGGCGCCGAGGAGGTCGCTGTCGCAGGCGAGCTTGCGGGCGGTGTCGGGTTCGATGCCGCCGACGCCTTGGAGGTGGCAGGTCGGATCAGGGGTGGCGTGCTCGGGCTGCTGTTCGGGTTCGGACGTTCCCGCGGGAGCGTTTCCGGTGCTGGTGAGTTGGTCGGCGTGGACCTGGACGACGACGAGGTTTCGGTCTTCGCCGGAGCGATCTTCGGGGGCGGTGCGGGTGAAGACGCGGGCGATGTCGAGGAGTGCGTCGGCGGAGGTGTACGCCGGGGTGGTGTCGGTCTTGGGGGCGGTGCCGCTGCTGCCTGTGTCGGGCTCAGGTGGTGTGCCGTACTGCTCTTTGGCGGCGTTGACGGCGGCGAGCAGGAGGGCGGCGTCCTCTTTCGGGAGCCGGAGTCGGACGTCGACGGTGCCGTTCTCACGGGTGGTCCAAGTGAGCCCCCGTTCGCGTTCCTGCGTGATCCGGGTGCCGGCGGCGGTGCGGTAGCCGGCGATGGTGGTGGCGAGCTGGGCGGCGGTGGCGGTGAGGGCGAGTTCGCAGAGGTCGGCGTCGTCGACGTGGTCGACGACACGGGTGGCTTCGCGGACTTTGGAGTAGGACAGGCGTCCGTCGCGGAAGGCGGTGCGGAGGGTGGGCATGCGGCGGAGGGCGCGGGCGACGCGGACGTGTTCGCGGGCGGTGCCGGGCGACATGGAGCAGGCCCAGGACAGCCAGTGCGCGAGGGATTTCACGCCGTCCCACCAGCGGACGGCGTTGCCGGCGTCGAACTCGCCGATCAGCTCCAGCAGCTGGCACTCCGACTGCGCGGCGAGCCCGGCGGCAGCGCAGATCTTGCCACCGAGCGCTTCCGCGTCCGGGCAGTCCAGCTCCCTCGAGTCGGACACGTCGACCACCAGCCTTCCCCAGATCCGATGTCTACAGGGGAATCTACGGATAGGCACTGACAGTCTCCCGGGTGCGGCCTTTGCCGGTACGCGTACGAACTAGTGTATTAACGACATAGTGTAGTAACCTCACGATATGACCGAACCGGTGGCAATCCTGGACCGACTGCTGCACATCTCGCTGCTCGTCCAGCAGGACCTGGCCGGAGCCTTCGACGGCACTCCGCTCACCACCTCCCGGGTGCACTGTCTCTGGGAGCTGAGCCACTCGGGTCCCATGACCCAAGCCGCGTTGGCGTCGGCGCTCGAGGTCACACCGCGCACGGTGACCAGCCTGGTGGACGCACTCGAGTCGACCGGGTACGTCGAACGCCGACCTCACCCCACCGATCGGCGGGCCGTGCTGGTCGCCCTCACCGAGGTCGGCCGGACAACGATGGCGACCATGGCCCGGGAGCGGGAGCAGCTGGCCACCGACCTGGTCGGCGATCTCGATCGCCGGCGTCTGGAGCAGCTCGCCCAGGACCTGTCGCGGATCGCTGAGCGACTGCACCTGCTGATGGCCGCCGCCGCGGAAGGAGCGGCACGGTGAGCATCACGGGCGGATCCGCAGCATGAGCACCCTCGCCGTCGCGTCCCGGCGGCGCGGGGCCTGGTCTCGGCTGCGCTGGCTGCTCGGACGCGCTTGGGCGATGGAGATCCACGGGTACCAGAGCATCTTCCGCTTCGTGTTCCGCCGCCCCCGCGTTCCGGCCGGCTCCGTCGGCTTCACCTACTCCGCGCCGATCCTGTCCATCCTCATCGTGCTGACCGTCGTCTCGGCGGTCGAGCTGGTCGTCGTCGACCTGATCGTCCACCGCTGGGCGCCGGGGCTCCGGCTGCCGCTGCTGATCCTCGGCGGGTGGGGACTGATCTGGCTCGTCGGCCTGCTGCTGGGGGTGCTGACCCGCCGCACGCGGTAGGCCCGGACGGCGTGCGGGTGCGCTTCGCCGCCGACGTCGACATCCCGGTGTCCTGGGAGGACGTCTACTCGGTGGGTCGGCTTCGACGCACCCGGAAGGATGGCGAACCCGCGCTGACGATCGACGACGACGGGTCGGCCACCGTGCACGTCCGGGTCGGCGACGAGACCAATCTCGAGATCCTGCTCGAGCACGACGTCACGGTGCGGACGACCCGCGGTCCGGCGGTCGTCCGTCGGATCGCGTTCTACGCCGACGATCCGAAGGCGCACCTGGACGAGGTTCGTCGCCACATCGGCTGAGCCGGACGCCCCCGGCAGCTGAGGACACCCGTCAGCTGAAGGCGGCGACTCCCGTCAGGGCCTGACCGATCACCAGCTGATGGACCTCGGAAGTGCCCTCGTAGGTCAGCACCGACTCCAGGTTGTTGGCGTGCCGGAGCACCGGGTACTCCAGGGTGACTCCGTTGGCGCCGAGGATGGTCCGGCACTCGCGTGCAATGGTCAGGGACTCGCGGACGTTGTTGAGCTTGCCGAGACTGACCTGTCGCGGGTCGAGCCGATGATCATCCTTCAGCCGACCCAGGTGCAGAGCGAGCAGGAATCCCTTCTGCAGCTCGAGAGTCATGTCGGCGAGCTTGGCCTGGGTCAGCTGGAACGACGACAGCGGACGATCGAAGACCTCGCGCGTGCCGGCGTAGTCGATGGTGGTCTCCAGGCAGTCCCGGGCGGCACCCAGGGCTCCGAACACGATCCCGAACCGGGCCTCGTTCAAGCAGGACAGCGGTCCCTTGAGTCCGACAACCTCGGGGAAGATCGCGTCAGCAGGCAACCGGACGTCCTCCAGCACCAGCTCGGAGGTGATGGACGCGCGCAGCGACAGCTTCTTGGTGATCTTGGGGGCGGAGAAACCCAGGGTGTCGGTCGGCACCACGAAGCCCCGGATGCCGGCGGGATGATCACCATCCGCATCCGCTTTGGCCCACACCACGGCGACATCGGCGACCGACCCGTTGGTGATCCACATCTTGGTGCCGTTGAGCACCCAGTCGTCGCCGTCGCGGCGGGCGACCGTACGCATTCCGGCCGGGTTGGAACCGAAGTCGGGCTCGGTCAGACCGAAGCAGCCGATCTTCTCCCCGGCAGCCAGGTCGGGTAGCCAGGCCTGCTTCTGCTCCTCGCTGCCCCAACGCCGTATGGCGAACATGGCCAGCGATCCCTGCACCGAGACCAGGCTGCGGACACCGGAGTCGCCGGCCTCCAGCTCCAGGCAGGCGAGACCGTACGAGACCGCGTTGGTGCCCGCGCAGCCGTACCCCTCCAGGTGCATGCCGAGCAGACCGAGCGAACCGGCCTCCTTGACGATGCCGAGGTCGATGTCGCCCCGCTCGTACCAGTCGGCCACGAACGGCTTCACCCGCTGGTCGACGAACTCGCGGACCGTGGCCTGGATGTCGCGCTCGTCGGCGGTCAGGAGGTGGTCGACCTTCAACAGGTCCAGGGGGGCGGTGCCGGTCATCTGCGATCCATTCCGGCTACCTGCTGGGCAGCCTTCTCGATGTCGTCCTCGCCCAGCAGCACGTGCTGAGCGGCGGTTCCCAACGGTACGAAGGAGTTCAGGCTCGACACCCGACGGATCGGACCGGCAAAGCCTTGTTCGACCAACCCGGTGACGATGCCCTCACCGACCCCGCCATCATGCCGCGTCTCGTCGACCACCAGCACCCGGCCGGCCAGCTGGGCCTCGACCAGAACGTCCTCGATCGGGAGCGGAGCGAGCCAGCGCAGGTCGCACACGCGGGCGACGATGCCTAGGTGCCGGAGGCGTTCGGCCACCCGCAGACTCATCAGCACCCCGTTGCCGAAGCTGATCATGGTCAGGTCAGCGGCCTCGGGGCCGTGGCTCCGAGCCCGTCCGATCGGCACGTGTCGGCCGTCGTCGACGCTCAGCCAGCCCTCGTCGCCGGGGGCGTGCAGATCTCGGGAGTGGTAGAGCGCGATGGGCTCCAGGAACACCGAGACCGTGCCGTCGGTGGCGGCGGAAGCGACACAGGTGCGGAGCAGCGCGGCCGCGTCGTCACCACGGCTCGGGCAGGCGACCACCAGTCCGGGGATGTCGCGCAGCGCAGCGACGGCGTTGTCGTTGTGGAAGTGGCCGCCGAAGCCCTTCTGGTACGCCAGTCCCGCGATCCGCACCACCAACGGATTGCGATAGCGGCCCTGGGAGAAGAAGGACAGGGTGGCCGCCTCGCCGCGCAGCTGGTCCTCGGCGTTGTGCAGGTAGGCCAGGTACTGGATCTCCGGGATGGGCAGCAGACCGGCCAGTCCGGCCCCGAGCCCCAGACCGAGGATCGACTGCTCGTCGAGCAGGGTGTCGAAGACTCGGGCCCGACCGAACCGGCGGGCCAGGCCGCGGGTGACGCCGTAGACACCGCCCTTGCCGCCGACGTCCTCCCCGAAGACCGTCACCCGGTGGTCCGCCTCGAGCAGCTCGGCCAATGTCGCGTTGATCGACTCGGCGAGAGTGCGCGGTGGGCGCTTCTCGCGAGCCGCGATCAGTCGTGCCACCGTGCGCGCCACCTCCTCGGGTCGACGGGGAGAGAGCGGCGCCACCACCTCGGCTCCGGACCGCAGCAGCTCGGCACCGGTCAGCTCGTCGGCGGCGGACTCGACCTCGTCCCGTACGGCGTCCACCCGAGCGAACAGGTCGGACACGGTAGCCCCGTGCCGATGCAGGGCACGGGCGGTGCCCAGGATCGGGTCGGCGGCCAGCTCGGCCTCCACCACCGAGGGCGTGCGGTAGGAGATCTCGACATCGCTGCCCGCGTGGCCGAGATAGCGCACCGTGCGCAGGTGCAGGAAGACGGGCGTCCGCCGCTCGCGAGCCACCGCGACAGCGCCCTCGATCGAGCCACGGGCCGACTCCGGGTCGGCCCCGTCCGCGGCGACGTAGGTCAGGCCGGGACGGGAGCCGTACGCGTGCTCGATCCAGCCGGCCGGAGTCGGCACCGAGATGCCCAGACCGTTGTCCTCACAGAGGAACAGCAGCGGCACCGGCAGCCCACGGAAGGACGCGTTGAGGGCGCTGTTGATCGCTCCTGTCGCGGTGGAGTGGTTTGCCGACGCGTCCCCGAAGGAGCACACCACGACGCTGTCGGCCGGCCACTCCGAGGTGATCCCCAGTCGGTGCGCCCGGGAGAGGGACAGCGCCAGCCCGACCGCCCGGGGGAGGTGGGAGGCGATGGTCGACGTCTGGGGGACGATCGCCAGGTCGCCGTGACCGAACACCTTGTGCCGCCCGCCCGCGATCGGCTCGTCGGCGGCCCCGAGCAGACCCTGCAGGACGTCACGGACCGGCGTCGAGCCGGGGACCTGGGAGGCCCGAGCGCAGTAGAAGCCGCCCGATCGGTAGTGCAGCAGCGCCGGATCGGTCGGCCGCAGGGCCAGCGCCACCAGGGCGTTGGCCTCGTGGCCAGCCGAGGAGATCGTGTAGAACCCGCGCCCCTGGCGCTGCAGCCGACGGGCCGCCAGATCGAGCTCGCGGCTCCGCAGCTGCGCCTCGTACAGGTTCCACCACCACCCCCGCTCCGAGTCGTCCGACGCCGTCGTCGCCGGAGCGACAACAGCGTCGGACAACGCGGAGAGGGTGCCGCGCAGGTGCGCGTCGAGGGCCTCGTCGGGAGTGGCAGCCATCAGTGCCGGTCGGGGAGGGTCATCAGTGCTCATGGGTGGGGGGCATCAGGGGCAGGAGATCAGTCGTCGAGCCGGAAGTCCAGCTCCGGTACGAGCTCGACCACGTCCATCTGGGCCTTCTGCAGCCGACCCGAGAAGTCCCAGTTGACCGACTGCCAGCGGGTGACCTGATCGAGCACCCAGATGCCGGACTGCCGCGACCCGTTGCCGGACTTCCCGTTGCCGCCGAACGGCAGGTGTGCCTCGGCGCCGGAGGTCGAGTTGTTGATCGACACCATGCCGGCCCCGATCCCGTCCCGGAAGGCGAACGCCTCCTGCGGGTCGGTGGTGTAGATCGCCGACGACAGCCCGTAGCCGGGGGCGTTGGCCAGCTCGATCGCCTCGGCCAGCGACCGGTACGTGGTGACGCCGACGATCGGTCCGAAGGTCTCCTCCTCGAACAGCCGGTCACCGCGCCGGACGCCGTCGACCACCACGGGGTGGTAGAACAGCCCGTCACCCACCTCGCCGACGAACCCGTGTCGCGGGTTGTCGTCGCCGATCCGCCCGATGGCGGCCTGCGGCCGGTGGTGGGGCTGGATCCAGTCCAGGTACTCCTCGTACCGGTCGGCGAACTTCTTGTCCAGCATCGGGCCCATCAGCACGTCCTGGGTCGGATCACCCACCCGGGCGGCCGAGACGGCCGCGTTGAACCGGCTGAGGAACTCGTCGTGCACATCGGCGTGCACGATCACCGTGCCCAGGCTGGTGCAGCGCTGGCCGCCGGTGCCGAAACCGGAGAACAGCGCGCCTTCCACGGCGAGATCGAGATCGGCACTCGGGGTCACGACGAGCGGGTTCTTGCCGCCCAGCTCCAGGCACGCCGTCTGCAGGTGCCGCCCGGTCAGGGCGCCGATCTCTCGGCCGACGGCCGAGGAGCCGGTGAAGCCGACCTTGTCGATGAAGCCCGCCTCGAGGGCGGCGTCCAGCCCGGCGAAGGTCGCCGCGCCATCGGCGTGCACGATGTTCAGCACCCCGTCCGGCAGACCCCCGCCGCGGACGAACAGGTCGTGGAAGGCCGCCGCACTCGCCGCGGCGTACTCGGCCGGCTTCCAGACCACCGTGTTGCCGGCCAGCAGGGCGGGCACGATGTACCAGGACGGCACGGCCACCGGGAAGTTGCCCGCGGTGATGATCGCCAGCGTGCCGACCGGCTTGCGGAAGGTGAACAGCTGCTTGTCCGGCATCTCGCTGGGCACCGTCTGGCCGTACAGGCGCCGACCCTCGCCGAGGAAGAAGTCGCAGGTGTCGACGATCTCGCGGACCTCGCCGAGCGCCTCCGCGTACGGCTTGCCGATCTCGGCCGTGACGATCCGGGCGAGCGACTCGGCGTTGGCCTCGATCAGGCGACCGATGTGCGCGATCGCGCGGCCCCGGACCGGGGCGGGGACCGCTGCCCAGCTGGCTTGGGCCTTCTTGGCCGACTCGGCGGCGCCGAGGAAGACCGACGCGTCGGCCAGGCTGACCTCGGCCACGACCTCACGGGGACGCGTCGGGTTGGTGCTGCTGATCGTCGTCGAGCCGGTGACCGGCTGACCGCCGACGACGGAGGTGACCGTACGGATGGTGCTCACTTGCTGCTCTCCTCCAGGTGGTGCTGGCTCTGCTGCTCCAAGACGTGGCTCACCGCGCGCGCCACGGCGGACACGGCCTCGTCGATCTCATCGTTGCTCACCGACAGTGCCGGACGGAAGCGGATCGACCGCTCACCGCAGGGCAGCACGATCACGTGCTCGCGATCGTGCAGGTCGGCCACGACCTGGTCGCGGACGGTGCGATCGATCAGGTCGACGGCCAGGAACAGCCCACGGCCGCGCGCATTGGCGACCTGATCGGGATGGGCGGCGACGATGGACTCCAGGCCGGTCAAGAAGCGTGCGCCCTTGACCGCTGCCGCCTCGATCAGACCCTCGGTCTCGATGATCTCCAGGATCCGACGGGACCGGACCATGTCGACCAGACCGCCGCCCCAGGTGGAGTTGATGCGACCCGAGACGGCGAACACGTTGTCGGCCACCTCGTCGACCCGGCCGCCGGCCATCACGCCACCGAGCTGGGCCTTCTTGGAGAAGGCGACGATGTCGGGGCGCACCCCCAGCTGCTGGTACGCCCACGCGGTGCCGGTGGTGCCCATCCCGGTCTGCACCTCGTCGAAGATCATCAACGCGTCGTGATCATGGACGAGCTGAGCCATCCGGCGGAAGAACTCGGGCCGGATGTGGTTGTCACCGCCTTCGCCCTGGATCGGCTCGGCGATGAACGCCGCGATGTCGTGCGGATGGGCCTCGAACGCCGCTTTCGCTTGTGCGAAAGCGCGATCCTCGGCCGCCACGATCTCGGCCAGGTGCTCGTCGAGGGGGAAGGTGATCGCCGGCACCTCGATCCGCGGCCAGTCGAACTTCGGGAACCGCGCCGTCTTGATCGGCTCGGTGTTGGTCAGCGACATCGTGTAGCCGCTGCGACCGTGGAACGCCCGGGTCAGGTGCATGATCTTGGTCCCGAGCTCGGGCGAGCGGCCGGCGGCCTCGTTCTGCCGGCTCTTCCAGTCGAAGGCGATCTTGAGCGCGTTCTCCACCGCCAGCGCCCCGCCCTCGACGAAGAACAGGTGCGGGAGCGCCGGGTCGCCGACGACTCGGGTGAACGTCTCGACGAATTCCGCGTACTCGGTGGTGTACATGTCCGGGTTCGCCGGCTTGTTCACCGCGACCTGCGCCAGCTCGGTCATGAACGCCGGATCGTCGACGATGCCGGCCGGGTTCAACCCGAGCGGGGCGGAGGCGAAGAAGGTGTACATGTCCAGGTAGCGCAGACCCGAGCGGGCATCGACGATCCGCGAACCGCGGCTGGCCTGCAGGTCGAGCACCAGCTTCATGCCGTCGGTCAGCACGTGGGCCGCCAACGACTCGTGGACCTCGTCGGGACTGATCTGTACGCGTTCGGCCATCGGGCACCTCCTCGTCGGGGGCGAGCACCACGACGTCGCCCCAAGAACTTCGATGCCGAAGATCGTAGCGTTCAACTGCGAGGTAGCGCGAATATTCGTGGTCAACGCGCCGAGATGAGTCAGGGTCTTTCGCCACGAGCCGCCTTGTCCACGATGGCCGTGATGCGTTTGGTCTTGGTCTCGGGCAGCTTGGCCAGGGCGATCATCGCCAGGGCGTTCTTGCGCGCACTGGGCGGGAACGAGTCCCAGGCGGCCCGCGCGGCTGGCACCGCGTCCAGGGCGGCGGTCAGGGCGGGCGCCTCGATCAGGTTCTCCGCGTCGTCGAACAGGGTCCACATCCCCGAGGCCTTGGCCGCCTCGATGACGGCCCGGCCGGCCGGCTGGATCCGCCCGGCGGCCTCGAGCTCGGCGACCCGGACCTGGTTGGTGCGCGACCAGCCGCTGCGTGAGCTGCGCGGTGTCCACCGCTGCATGCCCCGCGTCTCGTCGAGCGTCTTGGCCTGCCCGTCGATCCAGCCCCAGCACAGCGCCTCGCGCACCTGGTTGTCGTAGGTCAGGTCAGTCGCGGTCGGCTTCCGGCGCGGCCCGACCAACCAGATGCCGGTGGCGGTCGCGTGGTGCTCGGCGAGCCAGTCGTGCCAGTCGGCGAGAGAGTCGGGCTCGAACCGTTCCGACTCGGGTGGAAGGGGGATGGCCACGGAGCTGAAACTACCGGTGCGGGCTGAGAGTCCGACCCGTTCGTGCAGGCCGCGACAGCTGCGGCCTCAGCCGGGTCACAACCCGAGCGAGGACGACATCTCCCGGCGGAGCTCGGCCAGCGTGTCGCGGGCTCGGTGCCGGTCGGACGCCAGACCCGCGGTCTCCGCTAGGGCGACTCTCGCCTCGAGGTAGCACTTCAGCTTGGGTTCGGTGCCGGACGGTCGGACCACCACCGTGACCCGCTCGCCCGCCAGCAGCACCCCGTCGGTGGGCGGCAGCTCGTCGGTGCCGGCGGCGAGGTCGATCACCTGGACGGGTCGACCCACAAGCGTGGTCGGCGGCTGGGTCCGGAGCCGGATCATGGCGGCGTCGATCAGCGTCAGGTCATCGACCCGTACGGACAGCTGGTCGGTCTCGTACACCCCGTAGGTGGTGGCGATCTCGTCCAGACGGTCCGCCACCGTCCGGCCCTCCGCCTTCAGACCGGCGGCCAGGGTGAGCACGCGGATCAGGGCCGAGATGCCGTCCTTGTCGGGCACGGCCCGCGGATCCACGCAGTAGCCGATCGCCTCCTCGTAACCGAAAGCGAGCCCGGGCACCCGGCCGATCCACTTGAACCCGGTCAGCGTCGAGGTGAACGGTTGCTGGTGGGCGGCGGCCATCGCCGCCAGCAACGAGCTGGAGACGATCGAGCAGGCGTACGTGCCCTCGACCCCGCGACGCAGGGCATCGTCGCCGAGCAGGGCTCCGAGCTCGTCCCCGCGCAGCATCCGCCAGGTGGCGTCGATCGGTGCGGCGATGGCGCAGCGGTCGGCGTCGGGGTCGTTCGCCACCACCAGGTCGGCGCCGGTCCGCTCGGCCAAGGCCAGGGCCAGGTCGATGGCCCCCGGCTCCTCGGGGTTGGGGAACCCGACGGTGGGGAAGTCGGGATCGGGTTCGGCCTGCTCGGCCACCACCTCGGCGCCGGTGAAGCCGGCGCGGGCCACGGCCTCGGCGACCACCCGCCCGCCGACGCCGTGCATCGGCGTGTAGACCCAGCGGAGGTCGCGTGGTGCCTCGGCGGGTACCAGGGAGGTGACCCGGGTGAGGTAGGCCTCCACCAGCTCGTCCCCGAGCTCGACGTAGTCGTCGCTGCGCGGTACGTCGGACAGGTCGCGGTGCGTGAGCTCCTCGATCCGCTCGGCGATCTCGCCGTCGGCCGGCGGCACGATCTGGGAACCGTCGCCCAGGTACACCTTGTAGCCGTTGTCCTGCGGCGGATTGTGCGAGGCCGTGACCACGACACCTGCCACGCAGCCGAAGTGCCCGATGCCGAACGCGATCACGGGAGTGGGCGTCGGCACCGGCACCAGCAGCGCCCGGAAGCCGGCAGCCGCGACGATCTCGGCGGTATCGCGGGCGAACACGTCGGACTTGTGCCGGGCGTCGTGACCGATGATCACCGAGCCACCGGCCAGCCCCTGGGCCAACAGGTAGGCGGCCAGACCGGCCGCAGCCTGACCGACGACGACCCGGTTCATCCGGTTGGGGCCGGCCCCGATCGCTCCGCGCAGACCCGCGGTGCCGAACTGCAGCCGACCGTGGAAGGCGTCGGTGAGCTCGTCGAGCGACTCACTCGATCCGGCCGCGACCTGGTCCAGCAGACTCGCCAGCTCGCCGCGGGTGTCCGGATCGGGATCCTGGGCGGACCAGCGGCTGACCGCATCCGCGAGGTCGGCGGGGAGCGTGCTCGCCGGCTCGAACGACCCCGCCGAGGGCTCGATCACAGGCGGGTCGCCAGGCCGGCGAGCAGACCCCGGAGCTTCGGGCCGGCCAGCAGCCCGGCCTCGATCACCTCGCCGTGACTGAGCGGAGTGGGGGAGATGCCGGCGGCCAGGTTCGTGACCAAGGAGATGCCGAGCACCTCCAGCCCCGCCTCCCGAGCAGCGACGGTCTCCAGGGTGGTGGACATCCCGACCAGGTCGCCGCCGAGCACCCCGGCCATCCGGACCTCGGCCGGCGTCTCGTACGCCGGCCCGCGGAACTGCACGTAGACGCCCTCGGGCAGATCGGGGTCGACCTGGTGGGCGACGTCACGGAGCCGAGCCGAGTACGCCTCGGTCAGGTCGATGAACGTCGCCCCCCGCAGCGGGCTCGCGCCGGTCAGGTTGATGTGGTCCTTGATCAGCACCGGGGTGCCGGGAGCCCAGTCGCGGTTGAGACCGCCGCACCCGTTGGTGAGCACGATCACCTCGGCGCCGGCTGCGGCCGCGGTCCGCACCCCGTGCACCACGGCGTCGACCCCGCGGCCCTCGTAGAAGTGCGTGCGCCCGGTGAAGATCCCGGCGATCTTGCCGGCGGGAGTGCGGACGACGCGCAGGGCGCCCCCGTGGCCGGCGACCGACGGAGCGGAGAACCCGGGCAGATCGGCCAGGAGCAGCTCGCCCAGGGTCTCGCCCAGATCGTCAGCGGCGGCCGACCAGCCGGAACCCAGCACCATGGCCAGATCGAGTCGGCTCAGCCCCAGGCGTTCCAGCAGGGTCCGGGCGGCGTGGGTCGCGGTCGTCTTCGGATCCGGGTCTGACGGCATTTCCGCACTCTAGCCAGGGCGGAGGGACCGGCGCTCACCAACCGCTGGCGCAGGAGCGCGAGCGCAGCTCGGTCACGTAGTCGGACGGTGCGCCGGCCACCTCGGCGGCGTCGGCCAGGATCCCGAGGGTCCGGGCGCTGGGGAGGCCACCCTCGAAGTCGTTGAGCACGTAGACCCAGGCCGTGAGCTCGCCCTCCAGCGTCGCCACCCGGACCCGGACCTTGCGGTAGAGCCCGGAGTCGGCGCTCTCCCAGCTGTCCAGGGTCGTCTCGTCGGCGTCGGTGACGTCGTAGAGCGCGACGTAGACCTGGGACTCGGGATCCTCGACCAGGGTGGGCAGCGACCCGTCCCAGCCGTCGCCACCGAACGTCAGTCGCCAACCGGTCAGCCAGCCGGTGCTGCGCAACGGCGAGTGCGGGCACCGCGACGTCATCTGGGCGGGGTCGAGATTGCTCCCGTACGCGGCGTACTGCACGTCGAGGAGGTTACCGAACCTCACGACGCTGAGCGCGGAGCACGGGCGCCCTCGTGGAACAATGCGCGCGTGACCCGTGTAGTCATCATCGGCGGCGGCCCCGGCGGATATGAAGCGGCGCTCGTCGCCAGCCAACTCGGGGGAGAGGTGACGCTGGTCGACACCGATGGTCTGGGTGGTTCGGCCGTGCTCACCGACTGCGTGCCCTCCAAGACGTTGATCGCCACCGCGGAGGTGATGACGGGGGTGGCGGAATCGACCGAGCTCGGCATCCGGTTCGGCGGCAAGGACGCGCTGGACGCCGAGACCGTGGTGCACGTGGACCTCGCTGCGGTGAACCGGCGCGTGCTCGAGCTGGCGGATCGACAGTCCGACGACATCACCGGACGGTTGACCGACCAGGGAGTCACCATCCTGCGGGGTCGTGGTCGCCTCGACGGCAAGGAGCGGGTGATCGCCGAGACCGCCGACGGTGAGGTCGCCCTGGACGCGGACGTGATCTTGATCGCCACCGGGGCCCACCCTCGGGTGCTGCCCGACGCCGTGCCCGACGGTGAACGGATCCTGACCTGGACGCAGGTGTACGCGCTGGACGAGCTGCCCGAGAAGCTGATCGTGGTCGGCTCCGGAGTCACCGGCGCGGAGTTCGCGAGCGCGTACGACGCCCTGGGCGCCGAGGTCGTGCTCGTCTCCTCGCGCGACCGGGTGCTGCCGGGTGAGGACGCCGACGCCGCCCAGGTGCTCGAGGACGTGTTCGAGCGTCGCGGTCTGACGGTGCTGTCGAAGTGCCGGGCCGAGTCGGTGACCCGGGAGGGCGACCGGGTGATCGTCCGGCTCAACGACGGTCGCGAGATCGTCGGCTCGCACTGCCTGCTGGCGGTCGGGTCGATCCCGAACACCGCGGAGATGGGACTGGTCGAGGCCGGGGTCACCCTCGACCGCGGTGGCTTCATCACCGCCGACAAGGTGTCGCGGACCTCGGCCCGGGGCGTCTACGCGGCGGGTGACTGCACCGGGGTGCTGATGCTGGCGTCGGTGGCTGCCATGCAGGGTCGGATCGCCATGTGGCACGCGCTCGGCGACGCGGTCGCTCCGTTGGATCTCAAGATCGTGTCCAGCAACGTCTTCACCGCGCCGGAGATCGCCACCGTGGGCATGAGTCAGGCTCAGGCCGACGTGGCCATGCCGAAGGTCGCCACGGTGAAGCTGGCCCTGCAGGGCAACGCCCGAGCCAAGATGCAGGGTCTGCGCGAGGGGTTCGTCAAGGTGTTCTGCCTGCCGGTGACCGGGATCGTGGTGGGCGGTGTGGTGGTGGCCCCGCGCGCCAGCGAGCTGATCTACCCGTTGGCCATCGCCGTCTCGCAGCGGCTTACCGTGGACCAGGTGGCTGGCTCGTTCACGGTCTACCCGTCGGTCTCCGGCTCCCTGGCCGAGGCCGCCCGCCAGCTCCACCTGCACGGCAACGACCTCGTACCCAAGGAGTGACATGCCCTTCATCACCGTCGGCCAGGAGAACACGGCCGACATCGACCTCGCCTACAACGACCAGGGCAGCGGCCAGCCGGTCGTCCTGATCCACGGCTTCCCCCTGAACGGGGCGTCCTGGGAGAAGCAGACGCACGTCCTGCTGGAGGCCGGCTACCGGGTGATCACCTACGACCGGCGTGGGTTCGGCAGCTCCTCCCAGCCGTCGGTGGGGTACGACTACGACACGTTCGCCGCGGACCTGGCCACCATCCTCGACGTGCTCGATCTGACCGACGTGGTGCTGGTCGGCTTCTCGATGGGCACCGGCGAGGTGGCCCGCTACCTGTCGCGCTACGGCAGTGACCGGATCGCGAAGGCCGCCTTCCTCGCCTCCCTGGAGCCTTATCTGCTGATCACCGAGGAGCACCCCGACGGCGCCGGACCGCTCGAGTTCTTCCAGGGCATCTCCGACGACGTCACGAAGGACCGCTACGCCTACTTCGCCGGGTTCTTCTCCGACTTCTACAACCTGGACGAGAACCTCGGCTCGCGGATCAGCGAGGAAGCGGTCCGGAACAGCTGGAACGTCGCCGCGAGCAGCGGCGCCTACGCCGCCGCGGCCGCCCCGCTGACCTGGCCGACCGACTTCCGGGCCGACATCGACGCGATCACCGTGCCAGCGCTGATCGTGCACGGCACCGCGGACAACATCCTGCCGATCGACAAGACGGGGCGGAAGTTCGCCGAGCTGCTGCCGGACGCCACGTACGCCGAGATCGAGGGCGCGCCGCACGGTCTGCTGTGGACGCACGCCGACGAGGTCAACGAGCACCTGCTCGGGTTCCTGGCGAACTGAGGGGTTCGCAGGGGCCCGGCAGGGGGCTGAGCCGAGGTGCGCCGTGGTGGGCAATTTCCATCCACGGACGACTTTCCGTGCTCTCCCGGGCCGAACTTCCCGCAATTTCCATCCGTGGATGGAAATTGCGGACCGCCCCGGACCTGCGGCCAGACCCGGCCACATTCGCGCTCAGCGGGTCACCGGCTCGCCGCTCTTGTCCGCCTGAGCAGAATCAGTGTGTGAGTTCGGGGCGCAGGACGCACCCTGAACTCACACGTTGTCGGTGACCGGAGCTCGACGGGAGACCTCATGGTGTGGCAGGCGAGCGCGATCGACCTCGCGCCGGTCTCATGGGCCGAGGGTCCCGAGGCGATCACCGGCTTGGCCGAGCTGCTGCGTGAGCGCACCTGGACCGCCCTGACCGGCGCGGGAGCATCCACCGACAGCGGCATTCCCGACTACCGGGGGCCGACATCGATCCGAGCCACGCCGATGCAGTACGCCGAGTTCGTCCGCTCCAGGTCGGCCCAGCAGCGCTACTGGGCGCGCTCCTACCTCGGCTGGACACGGATGGGCCACGCGCACCCCAACGAAGGACACCGAGCCCTGGTGGACCTCGAGTCGGTCGGGCTGATGGGGGTCGTCACCCAGAACGTCGACGGGCTGCACAGCCGGGCCGGCAGCCGGCTGGTGGTCAACCTGCACGGCGAGATCGCCTGGGTGGTCTGCCTGGACTGCGGGGACCGGACCCGGCGAGCCGACGTCCAACGGCGGCTCACCGAGCTGAATCCGGGACTGGAGGGCCAACCTCCGGCCGAGCACGCCGAGCTGCGGCCGGACGGCGATGCGGTGGTGCAGGAGTGGCAGCACTTCGTCCTGGCCGACTGCTCGGCCTGCGGGGGACGGCTGAAGCCGGATGTCGTCTTCTTCGGTGAGTCGGTGCCCAAGGACCGGGTGCAGCTCGCCTACGACCTGGTCGATGCGGGCGAGGTGCTGGTCGTGCTCGGATCGTCGCTGACGGTGATGTCGGGACTCAGGTTCGTCCGCCATCTGGCGAAGCAGGGGCGGGACGTGGTGATCGTGAACCGCGGCGTCACGCGCGGCGACTCACTGGCCACGGTCAAGATCGACGGTGGTTGTGCGGAGACGCTGGTGCCGCTGGTAGACGCACTACGCGACTGACTCAATCGCCGAAGATGTCTCCGAACATCTCGCCCAGGCCCTCGCCCAGACCGCCGATGCCCTCACCGATGCCTTCGCCGATCTCCCCGATGCCGTCGCCGATGCCGCCGAACATGTTGCCGCCACCACCGAACAGGAAGCCACCGATCAGCGCACCGGTCAGCAGGTCGCTGCCGTTCCAGCGGCTGTAGTACCCCTGGGCCCAGGGCGCGTACGCCTGACCGCCCTGCCAGTACGGCACCCGCTGAGCGCCGACCTGCACCGTGCGGATGTAGGGATCGGCGCCGGCCAGCACCCGCTCGGCGTCGGCCGGACAGGCCGGTACGGCCCGAGGCGCACCGCCGGGCGGAGCCCAGTCGACGTCCTGCGACGAGGGGCCGTGGGCGGGGTTGAAGAAGCACGGCGGGCGCTTGGCCGGCAGCGGCTGGTTGTTCACCCGGGCCTTGACGCACGCGATCGCGTACCGCCCGTCTTCCAGGATCTCGGTGACGTGCTTGATCTCGTCGGGCACCCGGACCTGGTCCAGTGACATCTTCGCGTTCTCGTACGCGTCCAGCGCGCGCTGGTAGTCCTGCTGCATCGGCTCGTCGAGCGGATGACCGGACACGTCGATGTCGAGGCGCTGGAGCTCTTCGCCGAACTTGGTCACGTCCTCGTCGGCGGCCCGCTTCGAGGTGGACAGCTGGTTCTCCAGCTCGGCCTGCTGCTCGTTCTCCCGCTGCTGGACCGCTTTGCGACGGTACAGCAGCGTGCCACCGACCACGGCGGCGACGATGAGGAGGACCAGCACTTCAGTCATGGGCTCCAGTCTCTCCCGTCAGCTCTGGACATCGGACCACGCCGGGCCTTTCTTACTCAGTTTTTGGGGCTGGCGAGCGTCAGGCGTCGACGATTCGGCCCCCGCCGTCAGGCGTCGACGATCCGACCCTCGCCGTCAGGCGTCGACGATCCGACCCTCGCCGTCAGGCGTCGACGATTCGACACAGCACCGAGCCGCTGGTGACCGTGGCGCCCGGCTCGGCGCTCAGCTCGGTGACGATGCCGGCCCGGTGCGCGTTCAACGGCTGTTCCATCTTCATCGCCTCCAGCACGACGACCGGATCACCCGCCTCGACCGCGTCACCCTCGGTCACGACGACCTTCACGATCGTGCCCTGCATGGGTGAGGTCAGCGCGTCCCCGGACGATCCTCCTCCGGCGGCCCCGCCGCCGTGGCGCCGGGCGGGCTTCGGGGCGGTCGAGCGGGCGCCGCCGCGGCGACCTGGACCGCCGAGTCCGGCCGGTAGGACCACCTCCAGCCGTTTCCCGTCGACCTCGACGACGACCCTGGTCTTCTCGGCGGGCGTGGCCGCGTCGGCGGCAGGGCCGGGGTAGGGAGTGATCTCGCCCGAGAACTCGGTCTCGATCCATCGGGTGTGCACTCCGAAGTGGCCGTCGGCGGCGGCGAAGGCGGGGTCGTCGAGCACCGCCCGGTGGAACGGCACCACCGTCGGCATGCCCTCGACGACGAGCTCCGCCAGTGCGCGCCGGGACCTGGCGATCGCGGTGTCCCGATCGGCGGCGCTGACGATGATCTTGGCGATCAGGGAGTCGAAGGCGCCGGGCACGGTCATGCCGGCTCGGTAGCCCTCATCGACCCGGACGCCGGGCCCGCCTGGCGGCTGCCACGCGGTCAACGTCCCGGGGGCCGGCAGGAAGTTCCGGCCGGCGTCCTCGGCGTTGATCCGGAACTCGATCGCGTGGCCACGCACCTCCGGGTCGTCGTAGCCGAGCGGCCCACCCTCGGCGATCCGGAACATCTCCTGAACCAGGTCGAGACCCGACACCTCCTCCGACACCGGGTGCTCCACCTGCAGGCGGGTGTTCACCTCGAGAAAGGAGATGGTGCCGTCCTGGCCGACCAGGAACTCGCAGGTCCCGGCGCCGACGTAACCGGCCTCGGCCAGGATCGCCTTGGAGGCGGTGTAGAGGCGGTCGATCTGCTCCGCTGACAGGAACGGCGCGGGCGCCTCCTCGACGAGCTTCTGGTGGCGGCGCTGCAGCGAGCAGTCCCGGGTGGAGACCACTACGACGTTCCCGTGGGCGTCGGCCAGACACTGCGTCTCGACGTGCCGGGGACGGTCCAGGTAGCGCTCGACGAAGCACTCGCCGCGACCGAACGCGCTGACCGCCTCCCGGGTGGCGGACTCGAAGAGCTCGGGGATCTCGGTGAGCTCGCGAGCGACCTTGAGTCCGCGCCCCCCGCCTCCGTACGCGGCCTTGATCGCGACCGGGAGGCCGTGCTCGGAGGCGAACGCGATGATCTCGTCGGCGTCTCTCACCGGCTCAGCCGTGCCGGGGACGAGCGGGGCACCCACCTGCTCGGCGATGTGCCGGGCCTTGACCTTGTCCCCGAGGGCCTCGATGGCCGAGGGCGGCGGACCGATCCAGATCAGACCGGCGTCGATCACCGCCTGGGCGAAGGCGGCGTTCTCGGCCAGGAACCCGTACCCGGGATGGACCGCGTCGGCCCCCGATCGCCGGGCCACGGCGAGGATCTTGGCGATGTCCAGGTAGCTGTCCGCCGGGGTCGCCCCGCCGAGCGCGTACGCCTCGTCGGCCAGCCGGACGAACAGGCCGTCGATGTCCTGGTCGGCGTACACGGCGACGCTGCCGATCCCGGCGTCCGCGGCTGCCCGGATCACCCGGACCGCGATCTCTCCCCGGTTGGCGACGAGCACCTTGGTGATGGGCACGGGGGGAGCATAGTGCTGGTTCAGAGGTGGGTTGGGGCTCCCCGGAGGCCCTCACGCGCCAGGACGAAGCGGACCGTCCCGCCGGGCCGCAGCTGTCCGGCATGGTCGGCGTCGCGGTCGGTCAGTACGGCGATCACCGGGTAGCCGCCGGTGACCGGATGGTCCGGCCCGAAGATCAGCGGCAGTCCGGACGACGGCACCTGGATGGCACCGCGCACCATGGCCTCCGACGGCAGCTCCTCGGTCCTCGACCGCTCGAGTCGTGCACCGTCGAGCCGTACGGCAACCCGGTTGGAGTCGCTCGACACCTGCCAGTCGGTGGTCAGCAGCGTCTGCCAGGCTTCGTCGGTGAACCAGTCCCGGCGCGGCCCCGGCAGCACCGCCAACGTCGTACGGGGTCGTGCGATCGGGGCGAGATCGGTGTCCGGCAGCGGCTGGCGCGGGTCGCCGACCGGGAGCTCCACACCCGGCGTCAACGGCTCCGGCCCCAGTCCGGACAGCACGTCGGTCGATCGGCTGCCCAGGGTCGGAGCGACCTGGAAGCCACCCCGGATGGCCAGGTAGCTGCGGAGTCCCTCGGTCGGAGCCTCGATGACGAGTGTGTCCCCGCGGCGTAGCGGCAACGAGGTGTGGGAGCCCACCTGCCTGCCGTTCACCAGCACGTCGGTCGGCGCGCCGGTGACCGCGACCCAGTGCAACGCCGAGGCCGTCACCGCGAGCCCGCCGAGCAGGCACTCGACGGCGGCCGCGTCCTCGGGGTTGCCGACCAGCCGGTTGGCCAGCCGGAGTGCCGCCCGATCGGCCGCTCCCGACGGGGAGACACCCAGGTGCGCGTGGCCGTCGCGGCCCAGGTCCTGCAGCAGCGCCTGTGCTCCTGTGCGGTCGACGACCAGCACCTCAGCCGCCGTCGGCGACGAAGCGGACGACGGTGCCGGGCTGCAGCAGCGCGGGAGGGGTCCGGTCCAGGTCCCACAGCGACTGCGTGGTGTGCCCGATCAGCTGCCAGCCGCCGGGACCGCTGCGCGGGTAGATGCCCGACCACACGTCGGCCAGCCCGACGGCCCCGGCCGGGACCGAGGTCCGCGGCTGGGCTCGGCGGGGCACCCGCAGGGTGTCGTTCTCGCCGTGCAGGTAGCCGAAGCCGGGCGCGAAGCCGCAGAAGCCGACCGTCCAGGCCTGCCCGGTGTGCGCCGCGATCACCTCGTCGGGCGTCAGGCCGACCAGCTCGGCCACCTCGGTCAGGTCCGCGCCGTCGTAGCGGACCCCGATCACCACTTCGGCCGAGTCTCGGCCGACCGGACTCACCGGCTCGAGCGAGAGGATCTCGCGCTGGCGCCGGGGGCTCAGCGGCTCACTCGATCGCAGGAAGATCGTCCGCGCTCCGGGCACGATCTCGGTCACCTCGTCGAGGTCGAGGCGCTGGAGGGCACGCAGCACACCGACGGTCTCGGTCAGGTCCTCGCACTCGAGCAGCAGCCCGCGCTCCCCGTACGGCAGCAGTCGCCGACTCATCCGCGTACCTCGACGAACGGCACCAGCGCGATCCCCGCGTCGAGCAGCGCGGCGCGGACCGTCGTCGCCATCGTGACGGCGTCGGAAGAGTCTCCGTGCAGGCACAGCGAGTCGGCGACTCCGGAGCGGGCGGCCGCCACAGCGCGCTCGGCGGCCAGGTCGGCATCGGTGATCAGGGCATCCGGGAGGCTGCGGTCGACCAGCCGACCCTCGGCGGTGTAGTTGCGGTCGACGAAGTACTCGGTGACCGTCCGGAGTCCCCGTCGGGCCGCGATGTCCAGGACGGCCGAACCCGGGAGCCCGAGCAGCGGCAGCCGGTCGTCGAGAGACACGATCGCCTCGATCACGGCGCCGGCCTGGTCCTCGTGGTCGACGATCGCGTTGTAGAGAGCGCCGTGGGGCTTCACGTAGGCCACCGCACCACCGACCGACCGGGCCAGCGCGTCGAGCGCCCCGATCTGGTAGACCACGGCGGCAGCAAGATCATCGGCCGCCATGTCCAGGAAACGGCGGCCGAAGCCGACCAGGTCCGGATAGCCGACCTGGGCCCCGATCACGACTCCACGCTCCACCGCCGACCGGCAGGTGCGGCGCAGGGTGGTCGGATCGCCGGCGTGGAAACCGCAGGCCACGTTCGCGCTGGTGATCATGGTCAGCAGCGCGTCGTCGTCGCCGAGACGCCAGCGCCCGAAGGACTCTCCGAGGTCGGCGTTCAGGTCGACGGGCATCACGCCATTCTGTCAGCGAGAGCCCGGGGTGTCAGCGAGAGCCCGGGGTGTCAGCGAGGGCCGAGCAGAAAGGGTGTGGGGCCTCGGGGGAGTATGAGTCTCCCGAGGCCCCACGGTGGTGGCGTGAGTTCTGACGACTCGTGCCGATCGGTCGGGACGTGCGGTTCCGCCACAGCGTCAGACTGTGTCGCCCTCGAGTTTCCCCTTGGGTGCGAACCTCGTCCTGGCGTCCGATCCGCATCTCCGAAGAGGTGCGTAGGAGATGTCTACTCCTGTGCTCCGGCGCGGCGCAAGGGGTGCGCAGGAGCAGTTCCGTCGGTCGCTGCGAGGAGGGTCCGCGCGCTAGCCTGGCTCACGTGGAACCGGAGCCGGACACCAAGGACTGGACCTGGACCCTGAGCCGTCGCTGCGAGCAGTGCGGTCTCTCGGCGGGCGAGGTCGCGATCGGCGAGGTGCCCGAGCGGGCCTTCGTTGCCGCCGAGGAGTGGGTCGCCATCCTGCGGTCCAGCCCGGCCGTCGCGGCCCGACGGGAGCCGACGGTCTGGTCCCCGTTGGAGTACGGGGCGCACGTCCGCGACGTCTACCGGCTCTTCGACGAACGGCTCGCGCTGATGCTGAGCGAGGACGAACCGACCTTCGCCAACTGGGACCAGGACGCGACCGCCGTGGAGCAGCGGTACGCCGAGCAGGACCCGGAGGTCGTCGCCGACGAGCTCGAGGCCGCGGCCCTGGCCTTCGTCGCCCGGGTCCGCTCCCTGCGACCCGATCAGCTCGACCGCCGCGGATTCCGGTCGAACGGATCGGAGTTCACGGTGGTGACCCTGTGCCAGTACTTCCTGCACGACGTGATCCACCACCTGTGGGACGTCACCGGACAAGGCGACGCCACGACGTCCCTCGAACTGGGCTGACGTGGCCGTCGGCTATCGGCTCGGCGAGGAGCACGAGGACTTCCGCCGGGTGGTGGCCGAGTTCGCCCAGAAGAGGCTGGCACCGCACGTCGCAGGTTGGAACGCCCACGGCGGTCTGCCGCTCGAGGCGGTCCGGCAGATGGGCGAGCTCGGCCTGTTCGGTCTCGGTGGACCGGAGGAGTACGGCGGTGCCGGTGACTTCACCAGCCTGTGCATCGCCATCGAGGAGATCGGTCGCGTCGACCAGTCCCTCGGCATCACCTTGGAGGCCGGGCTGGGGCTCGGGGCTAACCCGATCGCCCGCTTCGGCACGCCGGCGCAGAAGGAGCGCTGGCTGCCCGACCTGCTGGCCGGGCGGACCCTGGCGGCCTTCGGGCTGACCGAGGCCGAGGCCGGCTCGGACGCCTCGGCCACCCGGACCCGGGCCGAGCTCGTGGACGGCACCTGGGTGATCAACGGCAGCAAGCAGTTCATCACCAACTCGGGTACCGCGATCACCTCGGTGATCACCGTCACCGCCGTCACCGGGCTGCGCGACGACGGACGACCGGAGCTCTCGACGATCATGGTCCCGGCCGGTACGCCCGGTCTCACCGTCGGTCCCGCGTACGAGAAGCTGGGCTGGCACGCCTCCGACACCCACCCGGTGATCTTGGAAGACGTCCGGGTGCCGGAAGATCATCTGCTCGGCGTCCGGGGTCGTGGCTACGCGCAGTTCCTGTCCACGTTGGACGACGGGCGGATCGCCATCGCCGCGCTGGGACTCGGCTGCATCCGCGCCTGTCGTGATCTTGCCCGTGACTACGCCCTGGAGCGGCACTCGTTCGGCGGGCCGATCGGGCGCAAGCAGGCGGTGGCCTTCATGATCGCCGACCTGGACGTGATGGCGCACACGGCGGGTCTGCTGGTCTACGCGGCGGCGCAGCTCAAGGACGATCAAGCGGATCCCGAGATCGATCCGGCCGAGCTGAAACGGGCCGCGGCGATCGCCAAGCTCTACACCTCCGAGTCGGCCGTGACCGCCACCCGACTGGCCACCCAGGTCTTCGGCGGCTACGGCTTCATGGAGGAGTACCCGGTGGCGCGCTTCTACCGTGACGCCAAGGTGCTGGAGATCGGGGAGGGCACCTCGGAGATCCAGCGTCTGTTGATCGCCCGGGCGATGGGCCTGCCGGTGGAGTGAGGCCTGCGGTCGGAGGGAGGCCTGCCGGTGCAGTGACGTCCGCCCTGCCACTACGGTGAGTGCCCATGGCGGAACAGACGACGGCGAACGACGTGCCTCCTGTCCTGGTGGTGATGGGGGTGTCCGGCACAGGCAAGTCGACCGTCGCCGGACTGCTGGCCGATCGCCTCGGCTGGGACCTGGCCGAGGGCGACGACCTGCATCCGCCCGAGAACGTCGAGAAGATGCGGGCCGGTACGCCCCTGACCGATGAGGATCGCTGGCCCTGGTTGGACAAGGTCGCGGCCTGGATCCGTGCGCACACCGACGCGCGTACCCCGGGAATCATCACCTGCTCGGCGCTGCGACGGATCTACCGGGACCGGCTGAGCGGGCCGGGGGTGGTCTTCGTGCACCTGGCCGGCACCCGCGACGAGATCGCCGCCCAGATGTCGAAGCGGTCCGGCCACTACATGCCGCTGAGCCTGCTGGACTCCCAGCTGGCGACGCTCGAGCCGCTCGAACCGGATGAGAACGCGATAGTGGTCAGCGTTGACCAGCCGCTGGAGGACGAGGTCGCCGAGATCCAGGCGAAGCTGGCCGGCTGAACCCGGGGCTGAAGGACCGCCTCAGTCCGTGATCACGACGGGCAGCTCGGCGCCCGCCGCGGTGAGGGTGGCCGGCCCGTTGCGGACGTCGTCGGGGATGCGTACCTGCCAGGCCACGACGTCGTCGTCGCCGGTGGCGTCGGCGGTGCCGAGAGGCCACGCGGTCGTTCCCTGAACGAGCTCGAGTCGGACACCCGTCATCGGGGACTGCGTCTCCAGCGGCCGGCCGAGGCCGTCACCCGAGCAGCCGCCGCCGACGTAGGTGTCGGAGCAGCCGGTGAAGAACCAGCGACCGGACACGGTGACCTCGGCGTCTCGGTCGACGGCCGAGGCGCTCACAGAGCTGGGCATCGCGGGCGGTGTCGATCCGAGCCCGATCAGCGGACCGACACAGCCGCCTGCTGCCGAGGGCACCAGACCCAGCACTGCGGCACCGGCCACCAGCGCCGACGAGAGGCCGAGCCGGGCGACGAAGCGCATGAGCTCAGTGTGGCCCGCGCCCGTTCCCCGGCGGGGCCGTGGTGCCCCGTGGAGTGATCCTGGGGGTCGTGTCGAGGTGGACGGCGGGCTCAGCGCCCTCGAGCGTGGCGAACAGCAGGCGCGCCACGTGGGCTCCGTAGCCGCGGACGTCGTGACTCATCGCGGACAGCTGCGGGTAGGTGGACCGGCAGAGCAACGAGTCGTCCCAGGCCAGCAGGCTGAGGTCACCCGGCACCGCGATCCCCATCTCGTGCGCGACACCCAGCGCCAGCACCGCCCCCAGGTCGTCGTCGAACAGCAGAGCCGTCGGTCGCGGACGGGTGGTGACGATCTCGCGGACGGCCGAGCGCACCACCTCCATCGCGAAGCCCGTGGTCCAGGTGCGCACCTCCAGGTCCGCGTCCGCGGCGGCCCGATCGAACGCCCGCTGGCGGGCCGCGATGTGGGCGAGCTCCGGTGGACCGGCGATTCGGGCGAGACGACGATGGCCGAGGGCCGCGAGATAGCGCACCGCTTGCGCGACGGCTGCCTCGTCGTCGGTCCAGACGCACGGCAGCCCCGCCGCCTGCTCGGGTGGACCGGCGACGACGACCGGGAAGCCGAACGTGGGTGCGGCCGCCACCCGGGGGTCGTCCGCCGCGATGTCGACCAAGATCACGCCGTCCACCCGGCGGGACCTCGTCCAGGTGCTGTAGACCGCGAGCTCGGCGTCCCGATCGGTCACCACCTGCAGCAGGAGACCGAAGCCACGCTCGGCGAGCACCGACTCGATGCCCGAGATGAACTCCATGAACCACGGCGCCACCCCGAACGAGTCGGCGGTCGAGGTGGGGAGCACCAGGCCGATGGTCTCGCTGCGAGAGCTCGCCAGTCGTCGCGCCGAGCTGTCCGGCAGCCAGCCCAGGGCCTCCGCCGCCGCCAGGATGCGGTCGCGCGTCGTCGCCGACACGCCGGGGCGGCCGTTGAGGGCGTACGACGCCGCACTGATCGAGACCCCGGCCCGGTCGGCGACGTCCCGGATCGTGGGCCGCCCGAGCGCCCGCGGTGTCGTCACGAGAGCAGCGTAGAGCGCCGACGTCCAGGTGGGCACGCTGAAGCGCTTCGGTTGGCCATGGCGCGGCGGCTGGCTGGGCAGTCGACAGTCATACGGGGGTTGACACACCCGAGACTGAAGCGGTTAAGTACAGGAAACCGCAGCGCACCGTCGGGGGAGGGTTCGCGCTGAGCCACCTCCCGATCCGAGAAGGACCAGCAACGATGCCTCGCGTTCCCTCGACCCTCCGCCGTCTCGTCGCCGCCCTGCTCGCCACGGTGCTGGCGGTGCTGAGCCTGGCGCTCTCGGCCGGCCCCGCCCCGGCGGCCCCGGCTTCCGGCTTCGTCCAACGCGACGGCACCCGACTCACCCTGGGCGGCAAGCCGTTCCGCTTCGCCGGACCGAACGCGTACTGGCTCGGACTCGACGAGAACGTCGGCGGGATCGACCCGGCCGCCCCCGGTGCGGTCGACTACCCGACCTACTTCCGGATCCGGGACGGGTTGACCACGGCCAAGGCGATGGGGGCCACGGCCGTCCGCGCCCACACGCTGGGGGTCTCCACCGGCACGCCGAAAGCGCTGGAGCCCGAGCTGGGCCGCTACAACGCCGCCGCCTTCGACCCGATCGACTACGCCATCGCCGAGGCCGGGCGACAGGGCCTGAAGCTGATCATCCCGTTGACCGACAACTGGCAGTACTACCACGGCAGCCGGTTCGACTACCTGCGCTGGCTGGGCCTGAGCACGGATGACGACGGCGCCTTGTTCTACACCGATCCCGATGCGCGGGCGGCCTACCAGCGCTTCGTCAAGCAGCTGCTGCAGCACCGCAACCCCTACACCGGACTGCGGTACGTCGACGACCCGACGATCATGGCCTGGGAGCTGGGTAACGAGCTGAACGGGATGACCACCGACTGGGTTCAGGCGAACGCGGCGTACGTCAAGAAGCTGGCCCCTCGGCAGCTGGTGGCGGCCGGCAAGCAGTTCGGCGTGGACCCGGCCGTGCTCGCGGCCCGCGACGTCGACATCAGTGACAGCCACTACTACCCGCCGACCGCGGCCGGGATCCGGGCCGACGCCAAGACCGTGACCGAGGCCGGCAAGGTCTACCTCGCCGGCGAGTTCGGCAGCGGTTCGGCCACCGACGAGCTGTTGGCCGCCGTCGCGGACGACCCGAACGTCAGCGGTGCGACCTACTGGTCGCTGTTCCCGCACGCCGACCACTACGGCTACGTCCAGCACGACGACGGGTTCACCCTGCACCACCCCGGCGACGACGAGGCCATGCGTGATCACGTGGCGGCGTTGACGCGGTTCGCTGCCGAGATGAGTGGGAAGAAGATCACGCGGGTGGTCGGGGAGCGGCCGTTGGTCAGTGGCGTCACCAAGACCGCCGGACTGAACGCGGTGGCGTGGCGGGGGACGGCCGGGGCCGACGGATACCGGATCCAGCGCAGTGTGCTCGGTGGCGGCTGGAAGACGGTCAGTGGGCAGACGCTGGTGAGCGCGAACGAGGCTCCCTGGTTGGATCGCGCGACGGTACCGGCGAGCAGCCGGTACCGAGTGCTGGCGGTCGATGCGGCAGGGCGGACCGTGGCGACGTCGGTCGCGGTCGGCGTCGCCCGGAACACCGCTGCCGTGGTCGACCCGCTGGAGGACTGGTTCGTGACCTCCGGACACAGTGCGAGTCTGCGCCGGACCCCGACCCGTACGGGTGTCGAGGTGGCCCCGGCGGCGGGCCGCACCGGCTGGATCTCCTACCCGGCAAAGGATCTGGTCAAGGCATGGTTCGTCCTCGAAGGTGACCGGCGGCCCCGGCCGACCGTCCAGGTGAGCACGGAAGGAGACCGCTGGCGGACGGTGATCCCTGC
The DNA here is from genome assembly GCA_963696135.1 of uncultured Actinomycetota bacterium. Lineage (GTDB taxonomy): Bacteria > Actinomycetota > Actinomycetes > Propionibacteriales > Propionibacteriaceae > Microlunatus. The sequence continues at coordinate 160,769 of CAVOJH010000007.1, read as the reverse complement.
GGTGTCCAGGAACGGCGATGGCACCTGGTCCGCCCAGGTCAGCGGTCTGACCGAGATCACGGGCGTCCGACTGCGCTGGCTGGCGGGTGATCGGTACCGCCTGACCCGGGTCGGACTGACCGACCGGGCGGCGATCCCGACCGCCGCGCCCGGTGCGTTCGCTCTCACGGCCCCGGCTCCGGGCTCGGAAGGCGTCAGCACGCAGGCGTCGATCGCGTGGCAGCCGGCAGAGAACACGGCGTACTACGACCTGGTCGTCTCCGAGCACGCCGATCTGAGTGACCCGCTGCTCTCGGTCAGCGGGCTGACCGCCACGACGTACGAGCCCACCCGGGCCTGGCCCGGCGGGCGGACCCTGTACGTCCGGGTCCGCGCGGTCAACGGGGTCGGGTCGACCGAGGTCAGTGGCGCGCCCGTCAGCTTCGCCACCCGCGCCGCGACCCCCGGGGTGCTGGTCGACGACTTCGACACGTACGCCACCGACGCGGACCTCCAGGAGGCCTGGACGCGCAACAGCGGTGGAGACCCGATCACGCCGACGCTCGGTGAGCCCGGGGAAGGTTCCGGCCACAGCATGGTGCTGACGTTCGGGACGGGTGCGAACGGCTACTCCGGGGTGATCCGGGCGCTGCCGGCGGCTCAGGACTGGCGGGGGACCAGCGGTCTCCGGCTCTGGGTCCAGCCGGACCGGGAGGGTCAGGAGGTCGGGTTGCAGTTCACGGCCAAGGGGTCCTTCTGGGAGCACAAGCTCCGGCTGACCGGCACCGAGGGGCGCGTGGTGGTCGTGCCGTGGACCGACTTCGCGCCACCCCCGTGGGCGCCGCAGGATGCCGTGCTGGACCTGTCCGGGGTGACCAACGTGGCCCTCTACCCGACCGCGCAGACGGCGCAGGACACCCTCACCATCGACTCGATCTCGGCGACACCCTGACAGCGTCCCCGGAGTCTGTCACCACGTCCGCGCCCCGCAAGAAGTCCAGCACCTTCTCCGCCGGCATCTCGCAGGGCTTGAGCACGTCCTCGGCGCCGGTCCGGTAGACGTTGGCGCTGATCACGTCCGGGCCGTTCAGCTGCTCGGCGTAGACACTCAGGCTGCGTCCGCCGGTGCGGGTGATCTTGGTCAGCCCGTACCGGCGGCCCGCGTACGTCACCTCGGACCAGCCCTCGGGAAGCGCGTCGACGAGATCGCCGAGGTCCACGACAGACAGCTCAGTCGACGTCGGTGAAGTGCTCCACCCGCGGGGCTTCGGCGAAGTAGGGACCGATGGCCGAGCGCCAGGCCTTGAACCGCTCGGTCTCCCGGAAGTTCTTCTCGTGCGCCTCGACCGAGTCCCACTCGACCATCAGCACGAACCGCTTCGGGGTCTCGACCCCGCGGGTCATCCGGACCGAGCGGCAGCCCTCGGTGCTGGTCAGCTGCTCTCGAGCTCCGCGGTACGCTGCCTCGAACCCGTCCGCGTCCGTCACGTCGATGATCGCCACCTCGAGAACCATGGGCCGATCCTAGTGTGACGCCCGGACGGGGGAAGCTCCCTACAGCGGCAGCTTGCGGAACAGCGGACGGGGCACGTGCCGCAGCCCCGACATGACCGGTCGCATCGCCGCCGGCACCCAGATGAGCTCCTTGCGGTGCTTCACCGCCGACACCACCGCATCGGCCACGTCCTCCGGGGTGACGGCCAGCGGCGCCTCGTCCAGACCCTCGGTCATCTTGGAGCGCACGAAACCGGGGCGGACCACGAGCACACCGACGCCGCTGTCGCGCAGCGCCTCGCCGAGCCCGAGGAAGAACCCGTCCAGTCCGGCCTTCGTGGAGCCGTACACGAAGTTCGAGCGGCGGACCCGCTCACCGGCCACGCTCGACAGCGCCACGATCTTGCCGTGCCCCTGGGCCCGCAGGCGGTTCGCCAGCAGCACCCCGAGGTGCACCGGCGCGGTGTAGTTGACCTCGATCAGCTCGAGGGCCTCGGCGGGGTCGGTCCAGGCCCGTTCCGGGTCGCCGAGCAACCCGAAGGCCACCACGGCGATGTCGATGTCGCCGTCCGCGAACGCCGCGTCGATGGTGGCCGCGTGGGATCCGGGGTCGCGGGCCTCCAGATCGACCTCGGTCACCGCACAACCCAGGGCGGTCAGCTCGGCCGCGGACTCCGTGCGGCGCGAGGTCGGCCGAGCCGCGAGCACGACCCGCAGCTGCCGTCCGATGGCGTACCGCCGGGCGATCGCCAGGGCGATGTCGGACGTGCCGCCGAGCAGCAGCAGGGACTGGGGATTGCCGACGGCATCAATCATTCTTCAGGACTCCTGGTTCGGTGGTCGAGCGGGTGCGCGAGCGGACGGACCTCACAGGCCGAGCCGCCGCGAGAGATCGGAGGTGAACACCCGCGCGGGATCGACCCGCTGCCGGACAGTCAGGAAGTCGTCGAGCCGGGCGTACATCTGGCGGAACGTGGCGGCATCCAACCGGGAGTCCTTGGCCAGGTAGCACCGGCCGCCAGCGGCCACGACCTGTTCGTCGAGCGCGCTGCAGAGGCGGTCCAAGCCGTCCTCGATGGGCAGGTCGACGGTCAGGGTCCAGCCAGGCATCGGGAACGACAGGGGCGCGGCGTTGCCGGGACCGAACCGCTTGAGCACGTTGAGGCAGGACAGGTGACCGGAGGTGACGATCATCTCCACGCACCGCCGGAACGTCTCGTGCTCTGCGAAGGGGACGACGAACTGGTACTGCAGGAACCCGTTCGGTCCGTAGACCCGGTTCCACTCGGCCACGATGTCCAGCGGGTGGAAGAAGGTGGTGATGTTCTGCACCTCACCCACCCTGTGCTTGGGCGCCTTGCGGAACCACATGGCGCTGAACGCCTTGGCCGTGGCCAGGTTGACCATCCGGTTGGGAAAGACCTCGGGGATGGTGCCGAACGAGGGCGCGGCGAACCGCAGTGGATCGGTGCGCAGCTTGGCCGGCAGGTCCGCGAGCTTGGCCTTGTTGCCTCGGGTGAGCACCGCCCGGCCGAGGTGCTTGCCGCGGGTGACGGCGTCGAACCAGGCCACCGAGTAGGTGTAGTTCTCGTCCCCCTCCGTCATGGTGGCCATCAGCTCGTCCAGATCGCCGCAGCGTTGGGTGTCCACGGTGAAGTAGGCGGTCTCGGTCCGCTGGACGGCGACCGTGGCGCGGAGGATCACCCCGGTCAGGCCCATCCCGCCGACGGTCGCCCAGAACAGCTCCGAGTCGTCCCCGTCCGGTCCGACCGTGCGGATCGCTCCGTCGGCGGTCAGCAGATCCACCTCGCGGACGTGATTGCCGAAGCTGCCCTGGGTGTGGTGGTTCTTGCCGTGCACGTCGGCCGCGATCGCGCCGCCGATGGTCACCTGGCGGGTGCCGGGCAGCACCGGGACCCACAGCCCGAAGGGCAGCAACGCCTTCATCAGGGCGTCGATGCTCACCCCGGACTGCACGCTCACCGTCGGCACGTCGCCCTCGGCGTCGACCTGCAGGATCTTGTTGAGTCGGGTCAGGTCGAGGGTGGTGCCGCCGGAGTTCTGCGCGGCGTCGCCGTACGAACGACCGAGGCCGCGGGGGACCAGACCACGATCGCCGGCGTTCCGCAGGGCGGACACCGCGCCGGAGATGGTGTCGATCCGGGCGAGGTGCGACCGACTTCCGGCCGCACGACCCCAGCCGTGCAGCTCGACGAGCTGCTGGGGGACCTGGAGCTGGCTCTCCACCAAGGGCGACGGCTGGATCCGCGTCGGCTCCTCGTCGCTGCTCATGCGAACACCGCTATCGAGATGGTGGCCAACCAGATCACTCCCAATCCTTGCAGCACGCGGTCGTGCAGCACGACCTCTTCCGGCTCGCCCGCCTGCCCCGCGTCCACCTCCAGGGCGTACTGGAGCATGCCCAGGGTGAACGGTGCGATCGAGATCGCGGTCCACGGTACGCCGAGGGGAGGGTTGCCCCGGTTCTCGAAGGCCCACAGGCTGTAGAAGGTGACGACCAGCACCGCCGCGAGGATCCAGACGAAGCGCAGGTACGACGCCGAGTAGCGATCGAGGGACTTACGGGTGCCGGCCTCGGCGCCGACCGAGACCAGCTCGGAGTAGCGCTTGCCGGCCACCATGAACAGCGAGCCGAACGACGCGACCAGCAGGAACCACTGACTCAGCGGGACGCCGACCGCCACGCCGCCGGCGATCGCCCGGAGCAGGAAGCCGCTGGACACCACCGCGAGGTCGATCACCGGCAGGTGCTTCAGCACGGTGGAGTAGAGGATCTGGATGACCACGTACACGCCCAGCGTGATGGCGAGGCCCGGGTCGACCAGGTACCCCAGGGTGAGGCCTCCCAGGCCCAGGACGATCGCCATCACCGCGGCCACCGGCACGCTCAGCTCGCCGGCCGCGATCGGGCGGAACCGCTTCTTCGGATGCAGTCGGTCCTCGTCGACGTCGCGGATGTCGTTGAGCAGGTAGACCGCCGAGCTGACCAGGCAGAAGGCGATGAACGCGAGAGCAACGCCGCGCAGCACCTCGGGGCGAAACAGCCAACCGGCGGCCAGCGGCGCCAGGACGACGAGGAAGTTCTTCACCCACTGGCGTGGGCGGAGCGCTCGGATGGGGGCGGGCAGCCGGCTCACCGGTCGCTCGAGGGTCTCGGACATCGTCTGAGAGGGTATCCGTTGCGGATGGCTGCGCCACCGAGGATCAGCAGTCCAGGTCGATCGGGAACGGGTTCACGACGAGCGCTCGGGTTCGGCCTCCGAGGAGCCAGCGCTGATCCTCGCTGGAACGTGCCGCCGCGTAGAGCTCGCCAGCGGCAGGTCCGTCGATCTCGCCGCACGCCTGCACGGACGGACTCCGTGGTCCCGGCGCGTGCAGGAACGACACAGGATCGGGACCTGGCCAGCGGACGGTGGCCTCGGAGGTGTCGCGGTGGACCGCCGGCTCGATAACGAAGACCCGCTCCGGCTCGTAGGGCGTGCCGGTGTCCCCGGCCAGTGCGAACCCGTTGTCGATGAGCGACCGGAGGCGCCGCCGGCGGAGGCGGTAGACCCAGGACACGTAGCTGTCGTTGTCGTGATCGAGCCCGTACGCCGACGCCCGCTGCTCGCCGTCGGCACCGTGCAACCACACCCGTGTCGATCTGAGGTCACTGACCCGTGGCTCGCCGAAGTCGCTGTCCAGCAGACCGCTCCGGCCCACGGTCGCGACGAACCGCGCCACCTGCTGCGCCTCCACCTGTGCGACGGAGTACGCCGAGGGGACGGTGTGGCGACCGGCAGAGGTGAGGGCGCGGAGAACGCGGCCGCTCCCGTAGACGATCAGGGAAGGAGACTGCAGCGCCCACTCCACCGGTGGGGCGACGGCCGGGGGCGACGCCACCGCGAAGACGATCTGATCCGCCGGTAGGGGACGCATTCGGTCGCGGGCTGGAGCACAGGCACTGAGCCCCGCCGACCCCGGCGCCGACGGTCAGCGCCAGCACCGCCCGCCGGGTCAGTCGCGGTGCCAGCGGACGCGCAGGCTCTCGAGCGCCCTCCGCCAGCAGTCGGTCCGTCACACGACGAACGCCAGCCATCGAGGGGCCCACCGGCGGCGGCAATGCGGGCACCGGTCCGAACGGAGGCGCTCCACTCCTGGGAGAGTCAGCTCGTGAGCTCCGGAGCTGATCGTGATCGCCTGGCACCGGGCTTCCGTCGCTTCTGGTGGGGTGAGGCGGTCTCCGGGTTCGGCAGCGCGGTGACGCTGTTGGCGCTGCAGACGCTGGTGGTGGTGAACCTGCAGGGCGGGGCCGTGCAGGTCGGGTGGCTCAATTCTGCGCGGTGGCTGCCCTACCTGGTCCTGGGACTGGTCGTCGGGGCTCTCGTCGACCGGGTGCGCCGCCGGCCGATGATGGTGGTCACCGACGTCATCCGGGCAGTGCTGCTTCTGTCGATCCCGCTGGCCTGGACCCTTGATCGTCTGACGTTCCCGCTGCTGCTGATCATCGTGGTCGTGTTCGGGAGCGTGTCGCTGGTCAACGACGCGGCCTCGATGTCGTTCGTGCCGCGTCTGGTGACCCGTGCGCAGCTGCAGCGTGCCCATGCTCGCCTCGACGGTGCCGACGCGGTGGCGCAGACGGCCGGGCCCGCGGTCGGGGGTGCGTTGATCAGGATCGTCGGTGCCCCGATGTCAGTGGTGGTGGACGCTGCCACGTACCTGTTCTCGGCCGTGCTGGTGGCAACCCTGCGCAGTGTTCCGGAGCCCGCCCCGACGAGCTCGGTGCGGGTGAGTGCCCGGGTGCTCGGTGCGGAGATCACCGAGGGCGCCACGTGGGTCTACGGCGGGTCGGGACTGCGTCGGCTCGCGGTCTCGACCCACGTCTGGTTCGCGGCCCAAGCGATCCTGGCGGTGGTGATCGCGCCGTACGCCTATCTCCAGCTCCATCTGTCTCCGTTCCAGCTGGGACTGGCGTTGGCGGCGGCCGGTGTCGGCGCGCTGGCCGGAGCCACGGTGAGCACGTCGATCGGCCACCGACTGGGAACCGGCGGCGCGATCATCTGCTCGTACGCAGTGTCGAGCGTCGGTGTGGTGATCATGCTCTCGGCTGGGCTCCTGCCCGCGGTCTGGGCGGTGTTCGCCGTGCTCGCGCTCGGTCAGCTCTGCCACGGCTGGGCCATGGGTGTCAGCAACTCCCATGAGATGAGCTACCGGCAGGCGCTGACCCCCGACGGTTTGCAGGCACGGACCAACACCACGATGCGCTCGTTGAACCGGGCCGTTGTCGTCGTGGTCTCTCCGCTTGCCGGCCTGGCCGCCGCCCGGTTCGGCTTCGGGTCGGCTCTGATCGCCTGCGCGGTGATCTTCGCCGGGTCGGCGATGATCTTGGTTCTCTCACCGTTCCGGCGCGCCCGCATCGACTGATGTTGCGGATGCGCTGATGCCGGATACGGTTTCCTCGTGAGCAGTCGCCCTGCCGTACCCCGGTGCATCCTGCTCGCGGGAAGCTCGGGTTCCGGGAAGACCACGCTCTGTCGTCTCGGTCATGCCGCGATGATCGCCGCGTGGGGACACCCTGTGGCCGCCATCGACCTCGACACGCTCTACCAGGCGATCGACCCGCTCTGGGAGCTCGAGTACAGCGATGATCGCAACGCGATGGTGATGGAACAGGCTGTCGCCTGGACGCGGTCGCTGGTCGAGCACGGCTGGCGCACCGTCATCCTGACCGGCAACAGCATCTTCGATCCCCACGACACTGCACCGGTCGTCGCTGCGCTCGGTCACGACATGGCCGTTCATCACGTCACGCTCCTGGTGCGAGAGGACGTCATCCTGGCTCGGTGTGCGGAACAGCCGAACCGTGACCCTGCACACCTGGTCGCCGACCTTCGGCCCGCGAGTCGGCTCCGGCACCCCGGAACGGTGCTGCTGGACAGCAGCGATCTCGGTGTCCGGGCGACATTGGATGCGCTCGTGCGCCTGGTGTCCCGTGGCTCCGGGCTGTTGCGTCAACCCGGGTGACGTCTGGTCACCGGTCTGCGTACTGAAGCACGGCCTCGGCGACGGCATCGTGCCCCGCCTGATCCATGGCGAGCTCGTCGACGGATCCGTGCCACTCGGTCGGTGACAGCACGCCGCGGGCCACCAGCGGCGTGGTGTTGACGCAGATGCCCCCCAGCTCGAGCGTTGCCTCGCAAGCGAGCTGCGCCGCCGGCACAGCCTTCCGGTTGTGAGGATCGGGTGCCGCCACGACCAACACTCGAGAATCTTGGCTACGGATCGCGTCGATCGTTGTCAGCACGGCCCTCAGCTGACGGTCGAACTCGCTCACCGAGGTGGTGCACGGCGATGATGAAGCGCCCACGCTGTCGCACGAGTCTTCCCGGAGCGTGATCATGGAGTGCTCGTCGCCCACGCTGAAGACGATGAGGTCGGCCGAACCGAGGGACTGTCTCAGGCGGAGGCCGGACCGCGCGTCCGCCCGCGCGGTCGGAGACTCGGCAGGTTGCACCTCGCGCTGCTGCCAGCTCAGGTGCTCGATCCAGACCTGCTTGTTCGCACCGCGCGCCAGAACGTCGGCGTACTGCTGGAGGTAGGTGACACAGGACGGGCACCTGACGGTGCTGGTGGATGACTCGGTCAGCACCAGAACGTGCAGTACCGGCTGCTGATGGCTACCGAACATCCCCCGCTCCGCGCCGATCACCGCGAGAGCCAGCCCGACCGCCAGGGCCACGATGCGGAGGAACATCGTCCTTCGCCTTCGACCCCTGGGCGTCGGGTGAGAGATCAAGACGTCAGCCATGGTGAGCCCGCCCGTGCCACGAGCCGTGGTGACCACACCCCTTCACGTCCCTGCCTCCCGTCTACCGTCGCGGCGAGCCTTGACGTACGCCCTCCCAGAGGGGCCGTCGCGCCGGGCCGTCGCCGATGATCACGAGCCGAACCGGGGCTCGTCTTCACACGATCTTCGGCGGTGCAGCGAGTGTAGGATCGCAAGCCTGCGGGACACATCGGGCAAATGCCCGGGGTGGGCAGCGGATGACAGCTGTGAGCGACGAGGGCCGGGACTCGGGGGCGAATCGTGAGGTTTGCTGCGATGGGTGGCGGCGCAGACCACAGCGCCGATCGGGATCTGCTGGGCCGGGATCGGGAGCTGGAGTGCCTGATCGATCTGGTCACCCGTCATGATGTCCGGCTCGTCACGATCACGGGTATGCCCGGTGTGGGGAAGACGTCGCTGGCGCGTGCGGTGCTCGACGCAGTCGGTCATGGACAGCTCGTGCCGGCCGCGACCATGACCGACGTCCGGCTGCTCGAGGACGCCTTCGTCGGGTCGCGCCGGCTCTCGGCCGACGGCGCGTCACCGGAACGGGGCCGCTCGGCACCACCGGGGGACGGTCGCCGCGTCGTCGTGCTCGACGACGTCGACAGCATCGACGGCCTGGCAGGAGCTGTCGCGAATCTCCTGAGCGGACCGACATCGACAGTGGTGCTGCTGACCGCGATCCGCCCGACGCATCTCCCTGGGGAGCACCTCGTACGGGTGGACCCGCTTCCCCTGCCCTCGGGGGACGATGGGATCGATCAACCTGCCATCGCGCTGTTCGTCGAGCGGGCGACCGCCGCGGGGGCCCGACTCGACCTGTCTGACCCATCGGTCCGGGCCGATGTCGTCGCGGTGTGCCAGCAGGCCAGCGGTGTCCCGCTGGCCATCGAGCTAGCGGCCGCGCGGACCGTCACGCTTCCACCCGGCTTCATCGCCCGAACACTGTGGCGTCGCATCGGTCCGCAGACCGAGGTGGGGGCTCGACCGGGCGACGGACCGAGACGCAGCCTCACCGAGGCCCTCGGCGGTGCCTATCGCCTCGTCGGGAAGTCAGCCCAGCAGGCGTTGGCCCAAGTGGTGGTGTTCCAGGGGCCTTTCCTGTCCGATGCTGCCGACGCGGTCGTCGAGCAGTCCGAACCCCTGGTGAACGTCTGCGATGCCCTGGTCGAGCTCGTCGATGCCCACCTCCTCGACTTCGACTCGACGGGACCCGGTGCGGCGCGCTTCGCGATGTCGGCGCTCGTTCGCGCTTTCGCCAGCAGACTTCTGGTCGGCGCATCAGCCAACGCCTTGCGACAGCGGCACGCCCGCTACTTCAGAGCGCGATGCCTCGCCGGCGGCGAGGTCATTCGACGAGAGTGGGCCGACATCGCGGCCGCCCTGGATCACGAGATGCGTGACGGTACGGTCGACGACGCGCTGTCGCTCGCCATCGCCGTGGCTCCAGCCCTGCAGAACCTTCCCGGGGCGGCCGCCGTCCTCACGACCCGGCTCGATGATCTGCTCGTCGCCGGCATCGAGGCCCGCCCCGAGCTGCAGGCGCGTGCCCTCATCTGGTCGACGGTCCTGCGTCCGCGGGAAGCCGACGATCTCGCCGCCGTTGCCGCCTGGACGTCGCAGCGCCTCGCTGAGGCGACGACGCTTGCCCGGGAGTCCGGCGACGGTCCTGGCCTCCTGGAGGCACTCGAGCTGACCATCGCCTCGCTGAACTTCACCCTCGACCTGGCTCGCGGGGTCTCCGCGGCCCACGAGGGCCTCGAGCTGGCTCGACGCCTGGACAACCAACCTGCCCTTGCCCGGTTCGAGGCGTGGGTCGCCATGGTCATGCGGATGAACGGCAACGTCGACGAGACGGCGCGTCTCGCATCGTCAGCTGTCACCCGCGGCCGCGAGAACGCTGACACTTTGTCGGTCGTGAACGGTTCCCGCCTGCTGCTGACGCTGCCAGCCGATGTGCGCCCCGAGCTCGATCCGCCGCTGTCGGATCTCCGCGGCCTGCTCGACGAATGTGAACGCACGGGCCACCCGTTGATCGCGATGACCATTCTGCACGACCTGTTCTGGCAGAGCCTGGCGGCGGGCGATCTGCACCGCTCGGCGCACTGGGTCTGGCGGCTGTTGATCATGGCCGCTGACCGGCTTCGCAGCGACCCGATCACCACCGTCGCCGGGGTGACAGCCGTCGTCTCGCTCGCGATCCGCAGCGGCGATCTCGACACCGCCGTGCTCCTGCGCGAGAGTGTGCGACCGCTGGAGTCGATGCTCAGACGCTGTGTGACGCCCGCGGCGGCGGCCCAGTACGACGAGGACTGCAGGGTGCTGACCGCCGAGGTCGAACCAGACCGGTATGCGGCCTCAGCCGCCGCTGCCACGGGTTGCACGCTGCGCGAGGCGAATCACCAGGCACAAGAGTTCGCCCGGAAGCTGGCGAGGCCACTCGCGATCAACTCGGCTCCGGAGGGCGGCGGGCTCCACCTCCTGACGCCGCGCGAACGGGAGGTCCTGATCGAGCTCGCCTCCGGCGCCACCAACCGGCAGATCGCCCAGCAGCTCGGTCTGTCGACCAAGACCGTCATGCACCACTCGATGGCCATCTACCGCAAGCTGGACGTCCCCAACCGAGCCGCGGCTACTGCCCTTGCCTATGAGCAAGGACTTTTGCGCCGAGCCGGCGTCATGCCGAGTGGGGAACCACTGACGTAGCGGTCCACAGCGGAACCGTGTGGAGGGCTTGGCTAGGTTGGCAGCCATGGCGACAAGTCGGTGGCGTGTGGTCGCTGTGTCCACGGCGGCAGCGGTGTGCCTCGGCGGGTGCGGAGCCGCGGCCGGCCCGGGGGACCCCTCCCCGAGTGCGACACCCCCCACGTCGACCACCGAACCCAGTCCGTCGAGCGCGCCGTCCACCTCGCCCCCTCCAGGGACCCCGAGCCCGAGCGCCACCGTCGCCGGGGTCACCCTGCGCCAGCTCGGCTTCACGAACGGGCCGCTGGACGAGTTCTCGTTGCCGAGTGACCTGGTGGTCACGACCGCTGTGGATCAGCCCAATGTCGTGACCATCGTGCTGGCGCGCCCGAGTCCGGAGACCGTCGAGGACTACCTGCGGGCGACGTTGCCGAACCAGGGCTTTGCGATCGACGCCCGTGCCGACGCCGGAAAGGCGATGACCTTCGAGGGCCATGGCTGGACCGGCGCCTTCACCGGCACCGGCGCGACGTCGGCGATCGTGCTGCGCCCGGCCTGAGCACCGCTCAGAGCGCCCGCGGCGGCGAACCCCGCAGCTCCGCCCAGCCCACGCCGAGGTCGGCCAGCAACCGGCGGAGGAGCGGCAGGCTGATGCCGACGACGTTGTGGTGGTCGCCTTGGATCCGTTCGACGTAGGGACCGCCGAGTCCGTCGATGGTGAAGGCGCCGGCGACCAGCAGCGGCTCGCCGGTGGCCACGTACGCGGCGATCTCGTCATCATCGAGGTCGGCGAAGTGGACCGTGGTCGAGGCGGTGGCCGTCCGGGACTCCCCGCCGGGCAGGCGTACGAGATGGTGCCCGGTGTGCAGCTCCCCGGAGCGGCCACGCATCAGCTGCCACCGGTGGACGGCCTCGGCGGCGTCGGCCGGCTTGCCGAAACCGATCCCTTCCAGCTCCAGCAGGGAGTCACAGCCGATGATCACCTGATCAACGTCGACCGCCGCTCGCCGCGCCGCGACCGTCTCCGCCTTGGCTCGGGCGAGCGCGGCGACGAGCTCGGACACGCTGCCGGCGTGGACGGTGTTTTCGTCGACGCCCGAGACCTCCACCTCGGGCGCCAGCCCGGCGCTCCGCAGGGTGGCGAGCCGGGCCGGAGACGCGGACGCCAGCACGAGTCGCATCGCCCTAGATTAGGGGGATGCCTCTCAACGATGATCCCCAGTGGTGGCGCAGCGCCGTCGTCTACCAGGTCTATCCCCGCTCCTTCGCCGACGCCGACGGAGACGGCACCGGCGATGTGCAGGGCATCATCGACAAGCTCGACTACCTGGCTAAGCTCGGCGTCGATGCCGTCTGGGTGAGTCCCTGGTACCCGTCGCCGCTGGCCGACGGCGGCTACGACGTCAGCGACTACCGCGGGATCCTGCCCGAGTTCGGCACCCTGGAGCAGGCCGACACCTTCGTGGCCCGGGCGCACGAGCTGGGGATGCGGGTGCTGATCGACCTGGTCCCCAACCACAGCAGCGACGAGCACGCCTGGTTCCAGGCGGCTCTGGCGGCCGCGCCGGGCTCGGCCGAGCGCGACCTCTACCTGTTCCGCGACGGCCTGGGCGATGACGGCGAGCTGCCGCCCAACAACTGGCCGGCGATGTTCGGGGGCGGTGCCTGGGAGCGGACCACGGATCCCGACGGAACCCCGGGTCAGTGGTATCTGCACCTGTTCGACATCAAGCAGCCCGACTGGAACTGGGACAACCGGGCGGTGGTCGACGAGTTCGACGCGATCCTGCGGTTCTGGTTCGACCGCGGGGTCGACGGGTTCCGGATCGACGTGGCCAACTCGATGGCCAAGGCTCCGGGTCTGCCCGACCTCGACGTCGATCCCGACACGGGCCGGCCGCTCGCCAACTCGCTGACCGGCTCCCCGTACCTGAACCAGCCACACGTGCACGACATCCTGCGCCGCTGGCGGACGGTGGCCGACTCCTACGTCGACAGCGACCTCGGTGCGCGGGTGTTCGTGTCCGAGGCCTGGGTGACTCCGGCCTCCGAGCTGGCCAAGTACGTCCGCCCGGACGAGCTCCACAGCACGTTCAACTTCGACGCGCTGATGTGCGAGTGGTCAGCGGAGTCGCAGCGGAACGTGATCGACCTGACCCTGCGAGCCACCGGTGCGGTCGGGGCACCCCCCACCTGGGTGCTGGCCAACCACGACACGACCCGGGTCGTCACCCGCTACGGTCGACCGGTCACCGGGGCCCGGTTCACCCCGGACGGGATGGACCTCGAATCGTTCGCCGGCGTGGGATCCGTCCCCCAAGGAGCCACCGACGTGGCCCTGGGTCGCCGGCGTGCCCGGGCCGCGGTGCTGCTGGAGCTGGCGCTCCCGGGTGGCGCGTACGTCTACCAGGGCGACGAGCTCGGCTTGGAGGAGGTTGAGGACATCCCCGAAGAGCTGCTCCAGGACCCGACCTGGGAACGCTCCGGCCATGTCGTGCGCGGGCGGGACGGCTGCCGGGTGCCGATCCCGTGGTCGGGCACTCGGGCCCCGTACGGATTCGGCTCCGCCGACAACCCGCCCTGGCTGCCGCAACCCGAGGGCTGGGCGGCCCTCACCGCGGAGGCGCAGGACGGCGACCCGGCCAGCCACCTGAACCACTACCGGGCGGCGCTGGCCGAGCGTCGTCGCCACCCGGCCCTCGGTGACGGCACGCTGACCTGGGACGACGACGTACCGGCGAGCGTGCTCTCCTTCACCCGGGACCCGGGCTTCCGCTGCGTGGTCAACTTCGGCCCGGACGCGTACGCCCTGCCGGCGGACGCCCAGATCCTGGTCGCGTCCGGGAACGCCGCGTCCGGCACGCTCGGAGTGGACGAGGCGGTCTGGCTGCAGATCTGAGGAACGACCGGCTAGCGCTGTCGGCGGCGGGCGGCCCTCTACCGCCTGCCGCCGCCGAGCAGTCCACCGAGCATGTCGAGGATGCCGCCGCCACCGCTCTGCTGACCCTGGCCGCCACCGAGCCCACCCAGGATCGAGCCGAGCAGGTCCTCCAGCCCGCTGCCGCCCTGGGCGCCGGCGGTGCCGCCGCCGCCCCGCATCTTCTGGGACAGGTAGGACAGCACGATCGGGGCGAGGATCGGCAGCAGCTTCTTGATCAGGTCGGAGTTGCCGCCGAGGTTGCCACCCAGGGTCTGGGCGACGGCGCCGCTGTTCTCGCCGAACACGTGGTCGACGATCTTCTCGCCGTCGCCGGTGTCGACGTCGTCCAGGTTGACCCCGCCGTCCACCAGCTTCGAGGAGTGGCTGTCGATGGCGCCGGCGAGCGAGGCGGCACCTTGCGGGTCAGCGGCGTTGGCCTGCATGCCGCCGAGCAGGGCCGGGAGTGCCTCCCGTACCGCGGACTCGGCGGTCGCGGGATCCACGCCCAGCTGATCGGCGAGGGAGTTGATCGGGATGTTGGCGAGGATGTCGTCGATCGAGCTCATCGTCGGGCCCTTCCGGGGTCGGGGCCCACGCCTGGGCCCGGTGCTCGCAGACTACCCAGCCCCTCGTCGGCCGGATGAGGGCCAGGCGCAGGGTCCGGGCCGCAGACTTGTCCGCAATCCGTACGAGCGATCCGACCAGCCGCGCAACGGAGCAGGGCGCTGGGGTTCGGGAGCCTCGGCGGAGACCACCGACAGGGCGATCACGAGCGCCGCGAGCTCCTCGGGAGTGGGGTGTCCGGCCACCACCCGGATCGTCGGGTCGATGTCGTCCTCTGACGCGCTCACAGGGGGATGTTCCCGTGCTTCTTGGGCGGCAGGGTCTCCCGCTTGGTGCGCAGCAGCCGCAGGGCGCGGGTGATCTCCACCCGGGTCTCGTGCGGCATGATCACCGCGTCGACGTAGCCGCGTTCGGCCGCGACGTAGGGGTTGGCCAGCTCGTCGTCGTACGCGGTGATCAGCTCCGCCCGCCGGGTGTCGGGATCCTCGTGTCCGGCGAGCTCCTTGCGGTACAGGATGTTCACCGCTCCCTGAGCACCCATCACGGCGATCTGCGCCGTCGGCCAGGCCAGGTTGACGTCGGCTCCGAGGTGCTTGGACCCCATCACGTCGTACGCCCCGCCGTACGCCTTGCGGGTGATCACCGTGACCAGGGGGACGGTGGCCTCGGCGTAGGCGTAGATCAGCTTCGCGCCCCGGCGGATGATGCCGTTCCACTCCTGGTCGGTACCGGGCAGGAACCCGGGCACGTCCACGAACGTGATCACCGGGATGTTGAAGGCGTCGCAGGTACGGACGAAACGCGCGGCCTTCTCCGCCGCGTCGATGTCCAGGCAGCCGGCGAAGTGCAGCGGCTGGTTGGCCACGATCCCGACACTGCGGCCGTCGATCCGACCGAAGCCGACCACGATGTTGGGAGCGAACAGGCCGTGCACTTCCAGGAACTCACCGTCGTCCAGCACGGCCGAGATGACCTCGTGCATGTCGTACGGCTGGTTCGGCGCGTCCGGGATGACGGTGTCCAGAGCGAGGTCGTCGTCACCTCGGTCGAGCTCGGCGTCGGTCTCGAAGACCGGTGGGTCCTCGAGGTTGTTCTGCGGGAGGTAGGACAGCAACGCCTTGACGTAGTCGATCGCATCCTGCTCGTCGGCGGCCAGGTAGTGAGAGTTGCCCGACTTGGTGTTGTGCGTCCGGCCACCGCCGAGCTCCTCCATCGTCACGTCCTCGCCGGTGACGGTCTTGATCACGTCCGGGCCGGTGATGAACATCTGCGACGTCTGGTCCACCATCACCACGAAGTCGGTCAGGGCAGGGGAGTAGACGTGCCCGCCGGCGGCAGCGCCCATGATCAACGAGATCTGCGGGATCACTCCGGAGGCGTGGGTGTTGCGGCGGAAGATCTCCCCGTACAGACCCAGCGACACCACACCCTCCTGGATCCGCGCCCCGCCGCCCTCGTTGATCCCGATCAAGGGGCAGCCGGTCTTGAGGGCGAAGTCGATGATCTTCACGATCTTCTCCCCGTAGACCTGGCCGAGACTGCCGCCGAACACGGTGACGTCCTGACTGAACACGCAGACGGGCCGGTCGTCGACGGTGCCGAAGCCGGTGACCACCCCGTCCCCGTACGGACGCTTCTGGTCCATCCCGAACGACGTCGAGCGATGCCGCGCGAACTCGTCCAGCTCCATGAACGAGTCCTTGTCCAACAGCAGCTCGATCCGCTCTCGGGCCGTCTGCTTGCCGCGGGCGTGCTGACGCTCGACGGCCGCCGCCGACCCGGCGTGCACCGCCTCGTCCACCCGCCGCTGGAGGTCGGCGAGCTTCCCCGCGGTGGTGTGGATGTCGATGTCGTCCATAGCTCCGCACCCTAGTGCTCGTGGGCACTACGGTGGCCCGGTGACGTACGCGGACCCGCTCGACACCGAGCGGCTGAACGCCGAGCTGATCGGCACGGACGGCCTGTGGCGGACCGCCGAGGTGGTGGCGTCGACCGGGTCCACCAATGCCGATCTGGCGGCGCGGGCCCGACAAGGGGAGCCGGCCGGTCTCGTGCTGGCCACCGACCACCAGCTGGCCGGCCGCGGGCGACTCGGGCGGACCTGGACCGCACCCGCCGGCAGCTCGATCGCGATGTCGGTGCTGTTGCGGCCCGAACGCGACCCGGCGACCTGGACCTGGCTGCCGCTGCTGGCGGGGCTGGCCGTGGCCGACAGCCTGCGCGCGGTCGCCGGGGTGCCGGCGCTGCTCAAGTGGCCCAACGACGTGCTGGTCGACGATGCCAAGGTCTGCGGGATCCTGGCCGAGCGGGTGGACGGCCCGCAGGGGCCGGCCTGCGTGCTGGGCCTGGGGATCAACGTCCATCTCGCCGCGGACGAGCTGCCCGTACCCACGGCGACCTCGCTCGCGGTGCTGCGACCGGGGGAGCGCTTCGTCCGGGCCGAGATCATGGCCACCGTGCTGGCCACGCTCGCGCTGCTCTATCACCGCTGGGAGGACGGTCTGGACGCCGAGCTCGCGGCCGACTACCTCGCTCGGTCCGGCACCATCGGTCGGTCCGTCCGGGTGCTCACCGGCGATGGCTCGTCGGTGACCGGTGAGGCGGTCGGGGTGGACGCCGAGGGTCGGCTGCGCGTCCGGACGCCGGCCGGGGTGCACACGTTCGCCGCCGGGGATGTCACTCACCTGCGCTGACCGCTGCGCCAGAACCCCCTGGCCAGGGTCTGATGGGGGGCTTCCCGGGTCCGTCTGCGGTCCGACGCCAGGATTGCCCCGCTGTGTCAGCATGGAGCGGTGGGGTTGTCGGCCAAGCTGCTGGGCGCAGACGAGCGCGTGCTGATGCACATGCGCACCCACGGCAAGGTCCTGTTCTGGCCGGCGGCCGGACTGGTCGCCTGCGGGGCCCTCCTCGGGGTCGGGGCGGCGCTGATCCCGTACGACTTCCGTCCGGTGGGTCAGTTCGCGGTGGCGATCGTGGCCGGGGTGCTGGCGACCTGGTGGAGCGTCATCCCGTTCCTGCGGTGGCGGACCACGACGTACACGCTGACGAACTACCGGCTGATCACCCGGACCGGCATCCTCAACAAGTCCGGCACCAACCTGCCGCTGGCCCGCGTCAACGACGTCACGTACCAGCGGAGCCTGTCCGATCGGATGCTCGGCTGCGGCACCCTGCGGGTGCAGACCGCCGCCGACGCCGGGCCGGTGGTGCTGGACGACGTGCCCGATGTCGAGGACGTGCACGTCACCATGACCGAGCTGATCCACGGTCCCGTGCGATCCTGACGGGATGGTCAGTTATCTCAGCCACGTCACCGTCGACTCCCGGGACGCGTATGCGCAGTCCGTCTGGTGGACGCAGGTGCTCGGCTACGCCGAGGACCCCGACGACCCCAACGAGCCCGGCCACGAGGAGTGCATGATCTTCTCGCCCGACGGGACGACCCGGCTGCTGTTCATCGAGGTGCCGGACGCCAAGCAGGTCAAGAACCGGCTGCACCTGGATCTGCGTCCCGCCGAGGGGAGCCGCGACGACGAGCTCGCGCGACTGCTCGAGCTCGGGGCCTCGGAGGTGGACGATCGGCGACTGCCCGACGGCCGCGGCTGGGTGGTGCTGGCCGATCCGGAGGGCAACGAGTTCTGCATCCTGCGGAGCGTGCAGGAGATGGAGGAGCAGCGGCCCTAGGGGGCGCCTTCGGTCGGGGCCACCGAGGAGTCCCCGGTGAACACGAACTTGCGGTAGGACCAGAACCGGAACAGGGTGCCCAGGCCGAGCCCGATCACGTTGCCGGACAGGTTGTCGGCCAACGGCGACGTCAGGCCCAGCACGTAGTGCGAGAGGGCCAGGCAGACCGCGCCGATCGCGATCGCGATCCCGTTCAGCAGCAGGAAGATCGGCAGCTCGCGGACCGGGTTGCCCTTGGCCCGGTGCTGGTACGTCCAGTAGCGGTTGCCCAGGTACGTGATCACCGTGGCGGCACCGATGGCGATCACCTGAGCCGTGATCGGCTTGCTGGCCAGCACCCCCTCGCCCCCGGGGCCGGCGTACCGCAGCACGTTGAAGACCACGAACTGCAGAGCGACCCCGGTCAGCCCGACGATGCCGAACCTGATCGCCTCGGGTCCGAGGTGGGCGATCGTGTCCCAGAGCTTCCTGACGGGACCTGCGGTGGGGCCGTCGGCGGTCAAGAAGCCGCCAGCAGGGCGCGAGCGGTGGACAGGTCGGTGACGAGGACGTTCACCCAGTTGCCGGTGAGGGCGGCGCGGATGGCGTCGTGCTTGCGGGCCCCACCGGCCAGGCCGATCCGTCGGTGGATCGTACGGAACGTGACCGGGTCGATGCCGACCACGCGGGCATCGAGATCGCTGTGGACCAGGTGACCGTCCAGATCGAAGTAGCGGTTGCAGACGTCACCGACCGCGCCGAGCCGGAGCAGCGTGGCCTCGTCGGCGGGGGCGATGGCGTTGCCGCTGGCCTGCAGGAGCTGGGATGGTTGCAGGCTGCCGATCCCGACCAGGGCCATGGTGAGGTTCTGCCACTCGCCGGCGACACTCTGCATGGCCGGGTCGGCGAGCAGGCTCTCCCGGACCGTCGGGTCGCCCACCAGGCCAGGGGCGGGGACGAAGGTCGGCGCGGCACCGATCAGACCAGCCAGCTCGTCCAGCAGCCGATTCGCCTGCGCCTGGACGGAGGCGACGCCCACGCCGCCGACCAGCTGGACCACCGAGTCCGCCCCCGAGGTCCGCAACGGGCGCAGCCGGTCGACGACCGAGAGCAGCGTCTGGCTCCAGGACGAGACACCGATCCGCTCGCCACCGGACAGGGTCGCCTCCAGGTAGCTGGCGCCTGCCGATCCCAACCCGGCCGAGATGGCCGCGTCGTCGCCGTCGACATCGGCGACCACCACCTCCAGCAGTCCGTAGCGATCCTCGACGGCCTGCTCGAGGTCGGTGTGCACACCCTGGGAGACGACCACGACCGTACGGACGATGCCGACCTCGCCGGCCCGCTTCAGCAGCCGGGACACCTTGGCCTGCGAGATGTGCAGGATGGCGGCGATCTCGCTCTGTCGCAGCTGCTGCTCGTGGTAGAGGTGCGCGATCTTGGTCATCAGCCGCACCTGACCGTCGGACGAGACGCGGGTCACGCCTGCGGGCTGCGCCACGTCACCTGCCTCTCTCCTTGCGAAGCTCGACCCTATCCGTCCGGCCTCGGTCGCCGACGAGAACGCGGTGTTCGGGGGCGTGGCGCCGAGCGAAGCCAGCGCACCTGCTCCCGCCAGAGATCCCGTCGAGCGGCGCGGGCAACGTCGTCGATGGTGGGGTGGAACACCCGACCGGTCGAGCGGACGGTCGGCACGGCGCCGATCCGCCGCCGGGCCAGATCGGCCACGCCGAGGGCGGAGACCTCGGGCAGATCCGCCACCTCCACCGGGCGACCGAGGAGATCGGCCTGGGTCTGCATCACCAGGGCCGAGGCGGTCATGCCGCCGTCGGCGCGGATACTCGCGAGCGGGGTCGCCGAGTCCTCGTCGATGATCTCCACGATGTCGCAGACCTGGTGGGCCACCGCATCGACGGCCGCCCGGGCAATGCGCGCCGGATCGCTGTCCGGGTCGAGCTGGGTGAGCACCCCGCGTACCTCGCGATCCCAGTGCGGGGCGCCGAGCCCCGTGAAGGCCGGCACGAGGGTCACTCCTCCCGCGTCGTCGACGGTCGCCGCGAGCGTCAGCAGATCGGTCACGCTCGTGCCGAGCAGCCGGGCCGCCCAAGCCAGCGTCGCCCCGGACGACAGGATGTTGCCCTCCCGGGCGTACGTCGGTGCCTCGGTGAGCCAGGCCAGGGTCGACGGGACAGGCGACGAGCCGGCGACGAACGACGCCGTCGGGGTCATCACGGACGTCCCGGTGCCGTAGGTCGCCTTCGCGCTGCCGACCTCGGTGCAGCCGTGCCCGAACATGGCGGCATGCGAGTCCGCCAGCACCGCGGTGATGGGCACCCCGTCACGGATCCCGGGCACGGAGCGGCAGACACCGAAGTCGCCGTCCGAGCGCAGCACCTGGGGCAGCACGACGCCGGGGATCTCGAACAGCTCCAGCAGTGCGGGGGACCAGGAAAGATCCACGATGTCGTAGAGCAGGGTGCGTGACGCGTTGCCGGCCTCGGTCACGTGCCGCTCACCGGCGGTCAGTCGCCAGACCAGCCAGGCGTCGACGGTACCGACGGCGACGTCGGCGGGGCGCACGTCGGCGGCACACTCGCGCAACAGCCAGGCGATCTTGGGGGCGGAGAACATCGCGTCGATCCGTAGTCCGGTCCGGCTGCGGACCAGCTCGTCATCGATCGGTCCGGTCCGCTCGCGGCACCACTGGGCGGTGCGGACGTCCTGCCAGCCGATCACCGGACCCAGCGGCCGCCCGGTCCGCCGGTCCCAGGCCACCACCGACTCGCGTTGGGTGGACAGGGCCACCGCGGCCAGATCGAGACCTGCTGCGTCGACCGAGGACAGGCACCGCTCGATCGCGGTCACCACGCTGGCCCAGAGCAGCTCGGCGTCCTGCTCCACCCAACCCGGCCACGGGTGCGCGACCCCGACCGGAGCGGAGCCGATGGCGCGGACGACACCGCCGCCGTCGACGAGGACCGCCTTGCTGTTCGTGGTGCCCTGGTCGATGGCCAGGATCTGGGGCATCGGTGACTCCTTCCGGACGCAACGGACGCTATCGCTTGACGAGCGGACCGGCGGCGAGAGATTATGCAGTATCGAATGGATATGCAAGCGAATCGGAGTCTCTCACGTGGCCACGCATCGACGCGCCATCATCAACACCGACGCCAAGAACGAGGGAGACGACCAGTACGCCATCGTGCACGCGCTGCTCTCGCCGAGCCTGGACGTGCGGGGCATCATCCCGGCCCATTTCGGCACCTGGCGCAGCGACCAGAGCATGATCGACTCGCGGCAGGAAGTCGACCTGCTGCTGGAGCTGCTGGAGCTGAGCGGCCGCGTCGCCGTGGCCAACGGCGCTGCGGTCCCGATCGCGGACGAGGACACGCCGGTGGACTCGCCCGGCGCCCGGCTGATCATCGCCGAGAGCCTGCTGGCCTCGGCGGACGACCGCCTCTACGTCGCGTTCCTGGGGCCGTTGACCGACATGGCGTCGGCGATCCTGCTCGATCCCGCGATCGTCGACCGGCCCGTGACGGTGATCTGGATCGGCGGGGAGGGCCACGGTGATCTCGGCCTGCGCCGGAAGATGGAGTTCAACCTCTCCAACGACATCGCGGCCGCGAACGTGGTGTTCGACTCGGGCATCACGCTGTGGCAGGTGCCACGCAGTGTCTACCCGATGGTGTCGGTCTCCTACACCGAGCTGGAGGAGAAGATCGCCGGCACCAGTGAGCTCGCCGACTACCTGATCCGCCAGCTGAAGGAGTGGAACTCCGCGTACCACCCCGGTCCGATCGAGTCGCGTTCGCTGGGGGACTCGCCGGCCGTCTCACTCCTGCTCTACCCGCAGAGCGGCGTCTTCCGGACCGTGCCGGCCCCCCGGTTCGGCGGAGAGGGGCACTACGTCCCTGGTTCGGGCCATCCCGTGCAGGTCTGTGAGTCCGTCGACGTGCGCTTCCTGCTGGAGGACATGTTCGCCAAGATCCGCCGGTTCGGCGCCGGGAAGCCGCCCGTCTCACTCCGCTGAACGTCGTTCCCTGAAAGGTCTCCCATGACTGCACTGCCCGTCTTCGGTGCCGGCATCTGGCACTTCGCCACCTACCTGGACCGCTACGCGACCGAGGGCTACGGAGAGCCCGTGGGCCTGATCGAGCAGATCGACCTCGCCGGCGCCGTCGGCGACCTGTCCGTGGTCGACCTGAACTGGCCGTTCGCGGGCTTCGACGGCACCCTGGACGACGTCAAGACCGCGCTGACCCGCAACGACCTCCGCGCCATCGCGGTCACGCCGGAGATCTACAACAAGGACTTCATCAAGGGGTCGATCACCAACCCCGATCCCGCTGTCCGGGCCCAGGCTCTCGCGCTGCTGCACGAAGCGACCGCGCTGGCCAAGGAGCTCGGCTGCGACTACGTCAAGCTCTGGTTCGGCCAGGACGGCTGGGACTACCCGTTCCAGGTGAACTACCACGACGTGTGGAACCTGGCCATCGACGCCCTCCGTGAGCTGTGCAACGCCCACCCCGACATCAAGTTCGTGATCGAGTACAAGCCGCGGGAGCCCCGGAACAAGATCATCTTCCCGAACGCCGCCCGGACCTTGCTGGCCATCCAGCAGACCGGCTGCGACAACCTCGGCGTGCTGCTCGACTTCGGTCACTCCCTGTACGGGTTGGAGACGCCGGCCGATGCTGCCCAGCTGTGCATCGACCACGGCAAGCTGTTCGCCATCGACGTCAACGACAACTTCCGAGGCTGGGACGACGACATGGTGGTCGGCTCGGTGCACCTGGTGGAGACGTTCGAGTTCTTCCACACCCTGCGCAAGAACAACTGGGAAGGGGTCTGGCAGCTCGACCAGTTCCCCTTCCGGGAGGACTCGGTGCAGGCCGCCAAGCAGGCGATCACCTTCCTCAAGGCGCTGCACCGGGCTCTCGACGCGCTGGACGAGGAAGCGCTGGCCGATGCCCAGAACCGCCACGATGCCCTGGCGGCTCAGAAGCTGGTCCAGAAGGTGCTGCTCAGCTCGATGATCGGGGACGACTCGTGACCACGCTGAGCGCCGAGCACGCCACCCTGCCGGTGTTCGGCCGGATGTCGCCGTACGCGACCCGGGACGAGCAGGTCGCCCACGTCGCTGAGGCGGCACGGCAGATCCGGATCCAGGACGCGACGCTGGTCCACCACGCCGGAGCCGGACACATCGGCGGGGACTTCTCCGCCATCGACGTGCTGGCCACCCTGTACGGGGCGGTGCTGAACATCACCCCTGAGACCGTCGACGACCCCGAGCGCGACCGGTTCATCCTCTCCAAGGGGCATGTGGCCGGTGCGTTGTACACGACGCTGGCGGCGTTCGGGTTCCTCCCCGTCTCCGAGCTCGCGACCTTCCTCAAGCCACTGTCCAGGCTGAACGGGCACCCGAACCGCACCAAGGTGCCGGGCATCGAAGCCAACACCGGGCCCCTTGGTCACGGCCTGCCCATCGCCGTGGGCCACGCCATCTCGGCCAAGCTCGACGTGTCCCGGCGCCGGACCTACGTGCTCACCGGCGACGGCGAGCTCCAGGAGGGCTCCAACTGGGAGGCGATGATGGCGGCCTCCCAGTACGAGCTGGATTCGCTCACCGTGATCGTGGACCGCAACCGGCTGCAGCAGGGCGCCACCACCCGTGAGACAAACGACCTGGACCCGCTGGATCAGAAGGCCGCGGCCTTCGGCTTCGCGGTGGTGGAGGTCAACGGGCACGATCACGGGGAGCTGCTCGACGTGCTGTCCGCCGCACCGTTCCGACCTGGCAAGCCCACCTTCGTGATCGCCCATACCCACAAGGGACACCCGATCTCCTTCATGTCCAACAACGTGGCCTGGCACCACAAGGTCCCCACCGAGGCCCAGCTCGAGCAGGCGCTCGACGAGCTCGCCCGCACCGCCCCCGCGCCCGAGGAAGGACTTCCGTCATGACGACCACGACCACACCAGCCTCGGCGGCCCCCATCGCCGACGAACCACGCTTCGACTGCCGGAACGCCTACGTCGAGACCCTCGCCGATCTCGCCCAGGCGGATCACCGCATCGTCGGCGTGGTCAACGACTCGGTCGGTTCATCGAAGCTGGACGCGTTCAAGAAGGCGTTCCCCGATCGGCTGATCAACGTCGGCATCGCCGAGCAGGACATGGTCGGTGTCGCGGCGGGTCTGGCCAACGGTGGCCGGATCCCCTTCGTCTCCGCCGCTTCGTGCTTCCTGACCGGACGCGCGCTGGAGCAGATCAAGGCCGATGTCGCCTACTCCGACCGCAACGTCAAGCTGTGCGGCATGAGCCCGGGGATGGCGTACGGAGAGCTGGGCCCGACCCACCACTCGATCGAGGACATCGCCTGGCTGCGGGCGATCGACAACATGATCATCGTGGTGCCGGCCTCACCGGTCGAGACGGCCGCCGCGATGCGCTGGGCTGCCGCCACCGAGGGTCCGTCGTTCATCCGCGTCTCCCGGATGGCCGTCCCGGAGGTGTACGACGTCGACTACGAGTTCGTCCCCGGCCTCGCTCACACCCTGCGTGACGGTAGCGACGTCACGATCATCAGCAACGGCACCGTGCTCTGGCGGGCGATCGCGGCGTCCGAACAGCTGGCCAGCGAGGGCATCGGGGCCCGGGTGATCTCGATGCCCACGGTCAAGCCGCTGGATGTCGACGCCGTGCTGGCCGCCGCCCGCGAGACGAAAGGCATCGTGACCGCCGAGGAGGCGACCACCGCCGGTGGTCTGGGGGGAGCCGTGGCCGAGACGGTGGTCCAACATCATCCGGTCCGGATGACCATCCTCGGCGTACCCGAGTTCGCCCCCACCGGATCCGCCGGTTTCCTGCTGGACCGCTACGGGATGTCGGCGGCGGGCATAGCCGACGCGGCCCGGGCGTTGGTGACAGGCTCGGCCCGATGACCACTCTCGCCCCGGACTTCCGACTGGACGGGCGGACCGCCATCGTCACCGGTGCGGCCAGCGGGATCGGGCGCGGAGTCGCGCTCGGCCTCGGCGCCTCGGGTGCAGCGGTCGCCTGCCTCGACCTGCCGGGTCCCGGCCTCGACGCGGTGGTCGCGGAGCTGACGGCCTCCGGTGGTCGAGCGATCGCCGTGCCGGCCGACGTCACCGATCCGGACTCCGTGGCCGAGGCCGTACGCCGCACCGAGGCCGAGCTCGGTCCGCTGTCCCTGGCGGTGAACAGCGCCGGCATCGCGAACGCGGCACCGGCCGAGGAGATGTCGCTCACCCAGTGGCAACGCGTCGTCGACGTCGATCTGACCGGGGTGTTCCTCTCCTGTCAGGCCGAGGGTCGGGCGATGCTCCACCAGGGTGGTGGCGCGATCGTCAACATCGCCTCGATGTCGGGTTCGATCGTCAACCGAGGGCTGCTGCAGGCGCACTACAACGCGGCCAAGGCGGGGGTCGTGCACCTCAGCAAGAGCCTGGCGATGGAGTGGGCCGATCGGCGGATCCGGGTGAACGCCATCAGTCCGGGGTACACCGCGACCCCGATGAACACCCGGCCCGAGGTGGCCGAGCAGGTGCAGGTCTTCGAGGCCGAGACCCCGCTGGGCCGGATGGCCACGGTCGACGAGATCGTCGGACCCGTGGTGTTCCTGCTCAGCGACGCGGCCGCCTTCTGCACCGGCGTCGACCTGCTGGTGGACGGCGGCTTCACCTGCTGGTGATCATCGCGGTGTCAGGCTCAGGATCAGACCGTCGCCGGTCGGCTCCACGTCGATCAGCCACGGCGAACCGTCGAGGTCCTGTGCGCTCTCGGTACCCGACCACTCGTCCCGCAGCACGTAGGTCCCGACGAAGCCGGGGTCCAGCTCGATCTGCCGGACTCCCGGCGGGGCGCTGATCGCCACCAGTGCGCGGCCGTCGGCCAGGGTGGCCAGCACGGTGTCGACGCTGGTCGGCGCGGCGGAGATCCGGGTGATCGTCGCCGTGCGGAGGTCGGTGCGCCAGGCCTTGAACACGTCCGCGGCGCGTGCGAGATCGGTACGGTCCTGTTCCGTCCACGTCTTTGGGTCGTCCATCAGCACCCACGGGCCGCCGATCACGTACGGCGCGAGCCGAGCCCGAGTGGGCAGGTCGTCGGCGCCCATGTAGGCGCTCTGCCAATCCAGCGGAAGGTAACGGCCGAGGCCGACCTTCGCCAGGCTGTTGACGTGGGTACGGCAGTGGTCCTCGGTGATCGTGGTGTGGTGGCTTCTGATCATGGCCAGGTCGAGGGGGCGTACGCCGTTCCAGCAGTTCTCCAGCACCAGGGCGGGAAAGCGGGCGGCGAGGCTGCGGAGGACGTGGTGGAAGGCGGCCTCCGCGGCGTGCTCCCCGGCGCCGGGATCGTGGGTGTGCGTGGTCGCGTCGCACCGGGCGATGGTCTCGAAGTCGTGCAGCAGCCAGGTGAGACCGAAGTCGGTGACCATCCGGCTCAGCTCGGCCAGGACCCAGTCGCGGGCCGGTTCGTGACCGAGACAGAGACCGTGGTTGTCGAAGCTGAGCACCGGGATGTGGCCACGCCAGGTGGACAGCCAGTCGGGATGCTGGAGCGCGACCGGAGACCGGGGATCGGCGTTGCCCCAGCCACACCAGACCCCGAACCCCATCCCGCGCCGCCGAGCCTCCTGCGACAGCGTCAACAACCCGGACGGGAAGCGGTCGTTCGGCCGCCAGTCGCCGACCGAGCGCTCCCACCCCTTGTCGACCACGAACACCTCTGCCCCGACGGCGGCGGTGGCGTCCATCATCTCGAGGATCCTCCTCGTCGAGGTGTTCTCCTGGACTCCCCAGGAGTTGGCTACCAGACAGGGGAAACCGGGTTGGCCGGGAACGCCGGACAGGTCGGGGCGAGTGATCATCTCCTCGGTGATCAGCCGGCGCAGCGCGGACGCCCCGGCCTCCAGATCGCCCGGCCCGACGCTCAACCAGCCGGTGGGA
Source organism: uncultured Actinomycetota bacterium (assembly GCA_963696135.1). Classification (GTDB taxonomy): domain Bacteria; phylum Actinomycetota; class Actinomycetes; order Propionibacteriales; family Propionibacteriaceae; genus Microlunatus. The sequence continues at coordinate 133,660 of CAVOJH010000007.1, read as the reverse complement.
CCGGGACCGGAGCGCGCGTCCAATGCGGGGGTGAAGGTGTCGGCGGGAAGCAGGGAGCGGACCACCACCCGATCGGTCACGACCTCCACCGTCATGATCAGGTGACCGCTGTACTCCCAGGCCAGACAGACGTACCGGTCGGCGACGCGTGCGACCAGCCACGCTGCGGTGTCCTGATGTTCGTCGTCCGGCTGCGGTGGCGGCACGGAGTCCGGGCGGTAGCGGTGCCCGTCACCGGTGGGTGGGAACTCCATTCCCACACCGTCGCGATGGGCGACCGCGTCGGCCGTACCGTACGGGCCGGCGTGCAGACAGAGCCGATCGCCGGGTTCGAGCCGCCGGGTGGCCGTGACCACGCCGCGGTCGGCGCTGTCCCAGGAGAACGGGAAGAGCCACTCGATCTCGACAACCCGGCCGGGGAGCTGGACCTCGGCCAGCACGGTCCCGGCCGGACCATGATCATGCAGGCCCGTGGTCAGCCGGACGAAGCCCGCGATCTCACCGGACGGCGCGCCGTGCACGAGCTCGACATCGGGTGGCAGAGGGGTCACGAGGCACTCCGAACGAGGACTAGGTTGGGTGCGTGGACGGACGCAACGGGGCGGTGGTGGTCACGGGCTCGGCCAGCGGCATCGGCGAGGCCATCGCCCGGATCCTGGTCGAGCGCGGCTGGTGGGTCGTCGGTCTCGACCGGGACGACGCCGGGCTGGACCGGCTGGCCGCAGAGCTCGGGTCGTGGTTCGCGCCGGTCTCCGGCGACGTCACCCGGCGAGCTGATCATGAAGAGGCCCGTGCCGTGGCGCAAGGGCTGGGTCGCCTCACCGGTTGGGTGAACAACGCCGGGATCGAACGCCCGACCACCGCCCGCGCGTTGGTTGAGTCCGACCTGGCCGCCATCGTGGGAGTCAACCTGGTCGGCACCCTGCTGGGCTGCGCGGTCGCCACCGAGGTGATGCACGGCCACGGCGGATCGATCGTCAACCTGTCCAGCATCCACGCCCTGGTGGGCTTTCCGGAGTCGTTCGTGTACGCGGCGACCAAGGGCGGCATCGACGCCCTCACCCGACAGCTCGCTGTCGAAGAGGGTCCGCACGGCATCCGCTGCACCGCGGTCCGTCCCGGCGCGGTGCGCACTCCACTGACCCAGAGCTTCCTGGACGCCGCCGCCGACCCGGCGGCGCTGTTGGCGGAGTACGCAGATCTGCATCCGATCCGTCGGCTGATCGAACCGGTGGAGGTCGCCCGGGTGGTGGCCTTCCTGCTGTCCGACGAGGCGTCCTTCGTCAACGGCGAAGCAGTGACCGTGGACGGCGGCGCGACGGCCCGCTGCTATCCCTACCCGACCTGAGGCTGCCGGCCGCATCATCGAGTCCGCCGCATCGACCACCAGACCGAGGTCGCCGACCCGGTGGGCAGTGGCAAGCCCTCGGACTGCAGGAGTGCCCCCGTCGTGACGGCCACCTGCTGCCCGCTGTCCAGGTCGCGGATCTCGTACTCGGCGGTCGGATCCAGACCGACCGCGAGCACCGGCTGCCAGCCCCACTGGGGTGGCAGCAGGTACGCCGCGACGACGTGGTCATCGCCCGAGGTCAGCTGGTACCCGGGCTGTCGGTGTCCCTTCTCCTCGCGCAGCGGCTGATCCGTCAGGGGCCGGAGGATCCCGTCGACCAGCAGCGGTCGGACGGACGCCTCGTACACCCGCAGGTGATGGCGGAGTCGCTCGCGCAGGTCGGCCCGCAGCTGGGTCAACCGGATCGAGATGCCGAAGCGGTGCAGCATCGCAGCTCTGATCTTGGTGTCGAACTGTTCGGTGGTGATCAAGGTGCCGGAGTAGTCGACCTTCTGGAATCGGTGCTCGCCGCGCCACTCGCTCTGCGGCCAGTGCAGCAGCTGGCGCGGGGGGAGCAGCCGGGCCGCGCCCCACAAACACGTCAGGTGGTGCTCGGTCCAGTCCGGGTCGGACAGGAAGAAGCCGTCGACGTGGGCGGCAAGACCCGCGTCGATCCGCAGGCCGCCCGAGGAGCACGCCTCGAAGATCGTGTCCGGGTGCGCGGCACGGAGCCGGTCCAGCACCGCGTACAGGCCGAGGTAGTGCCGAAGCAGACCGTCGTCGGCGTCGTGCCCGTGATCACCGCGCCGGCAGCCCGAGCCGGGGTCGAGGTTGAAGTCCCACTTGATCCAGCGGGCACCCGTCTCAGCGATCAGCCGGGCGACGTGATCGTGCACGTGCGTCCGGCCGGCGGGGGAGCCCAGACAGACGTAGCCGAGCGAGCCGTCGGCCGTCCGGGCCACGATCTCCGGGTGCTCGGCCGCGACGGTCGCGCCCGGGCCGATGGCCTCGGCCTCGATCCAGATGCCGAAAGCGGTCCCGCGTCGGCGGGTCTCCTCGGCCAACCAGGCCAGCCCGTGCGGGAAGCGGGCGGTGTTGACACGGTGCCAGTCACCCCGCTCGGCCACCCAGTCACTGCTCGCCTCGGGTCGACCGAACCAGCCGGCGTCGAGCACGGCGACCTCGAGTCCCAGGTTCGCCGCGACCGAAGCCTCGGCCAGGAAGGTCTCCTCGTCGATCTCGGCGTCCTCGTACGGCCACCAGTGGTTCCACTCCGTCAGCAGACCGGCGGCCGACGGGGGCACCTGCTCGGACAGCACGGTGGCCAACGACGCCGACGCGTCGGCGGTCGTCTCGCCGGCGGCGACACTGACCTCGGGCAACCGGAGCCGTTCGTCCGAGCCCAGGATCACCCGTTGTCCGTCCGGATGAAGACCAACCGCGATCTGCGTGCCGTCGGATCCGGGGGTGATGACGAAGCGCCAGTTGCCGCTCCAGTGGATGGTGATCACGACGACCCCCGCGTCGGTCTCGGCGGCCAGCCAGGGCAGGGCGCCGTTGCTGGAGCGGCCACTGGTGACCTCCCAGACGACCGGCTCGTCGGCAGCCAGCGACCGTGGCTCGAACTCCAGTCCCCACGAGCTGGTGAAGCCGGACAGCGCGTGGGTGGCCGGCAGCTCGATGATCATCAGATCGGGACTGGCCCCGGCCGGGTCGGTGGGGCCGGTGACGGTTGTCGCCCAGGTTTCCGCCGTACCGGTCCGGCGAATGAGCTCCGGGGATGCGCCGGTGCCGGCCGGGAGGATGCGATACGCGGTGGTCACCGGGACACCCCTGCGGTCCCCGTGGCCGGGCTCGGCTCCAGCACGATCTTGCCGGCGGGATGCCCGGCCACCAGGCGCTCGTACCAGGACTGTCCCGCCTCCAGACCGGCGTGCACGATCTCGCCGTGGAAGTCGACGTCACCGGACTGCAGCAGTGCGATCGCCTCGGCGAAGTCCGTGGGCGTGTACGCGAAGCTCGTCACGCACGCGACCTCGCGGCGGATCAGATCCCGTACCGGCAGCATCGACTCGCCTGAGTGCAACCCGACCAGACACACGTCTCCACCCGGCCGGACCGCCTGGACCGCGCTCTGCCGGGTCTGGCTGCTGCCGACCGCATCGAACACGGCGTCCACACCGTGACCACCGGTACGCTCCCGGACCCGGTCCAACAGGTCGTCGTCGCCGTCCGGCAGCCGCACACCACCGCTGGCTTGACCCGCCGGTACACGACCGTCCATCCGCTCGGTGAAGAGCAGCACCTCGACCCCCTTCTGTCGCAGGACCTCCAGCAGCAGCAACCCGATCGGCCCCGCACCCAGCACCAGGGCCGAGCCACCCGGTCCGACACCGGTCCGGCCGACGGCGCGGAGTGCGCAGGCGGTCGGTTCGGCGAGGATGATCGTGCCCGAACCGTCGGCGTCGATGGGGTGCAGGGACCCGGCGTCGACCACCACCAGCTCGGCGTTGCTGCCGTTCACGTGGCCGCCCAGCAGTCGCCGGTCCGGGCACACGTTGGGTCGTCCGGCACGACAGATCGGGCAACGACCGCACGACCACACCGGGTTGACGGTGACCAGGCTGCCCGGCTCGAGTCGACGGTCCGGGGGCACCCCGGGTCCGTACGCGTCCACGATCCCGATCAGCTCGTGGCCGAACACCAAACCGGGGTGCCGTAGCCCGTCGGTTCCCCGAAAGCCGCCGAGCTCGGACCCGCAGATCCCCGACTGGGTGACGCGCACCCGCACCTCGCCGGCTCCCGGTTGAGGGTCCGGGAGATCGACCAGCTCGAACCGGCCGACCTCGGCGAGGACCAGGGCACGCATCAGGTCAACAGCTTGGTGGCGCCGTCCTGCATCTTCTGGGCGGCGTCGGCCGGTGTCAGCTTGTTGTTGAACAGCTGATCGAAGTTCGGTCCGAACACCTCGTTGAAGATCTGCTGCATGTTGCCGGTGTAGATGTCACCGATCCGGGCGTTGGGCAGGTTCTCCATGGCGTCGGTGAAGCCGTCCGGCATGCCGTCCAGCATCTCGCTGGAGCCGCGGGCCGCGTTCTGCAGCGGGATCCAGTCGTGGTTCTTCGCCATCGTCGACTGGAACGTCGTGGCACTCCAGATCGCGAAGGCCTGGGCGGCGGAGATGGCTCCCGACTTGGCGGGTACGACCCAGCCGCCCAACCAGTACGGGGCAGTGCTGTTGCCCTGGTACAGCGGCAACGGGGCCATCGCCCACTCGTCCTTCATCTGGGTGTACGAGGCGATGTTCCAGGTGCCGCCGGGCATCATCGAGTAGGCCCCGGAGGAGAAGCCACCGTTGTTCTCGCTGACCGCCGCGCGCTCCTCCGGCCGCGGGGCGACGTGCTTCTCCCACATCAGGTTCTGGACGAACGCCATCGCCTCGACGACCTTGGGGTCGGTCATCTGGAAGGCGGTCGGCTCCAGCGGCTTGTCCACGAAGGCGGTGCCGGCGGCCCAGGCCAGGGTCTGGATGCCCCACCAGACCCCGAGATCGCCGATGTCGAGTCCCCACTGGGAGACCTTGCTGCCGTTCTTCTTGGTCAGCCGGGGAGCCACCTCGACCACCTTGTCCCAGGTCCAGGTGGCGTCGGGGTAGTCGATGCCGGCCGCGTCGAAGTGGGTCTTGTTGTAGAACAGGGCCATCGACTGGATGTTCTCCGGCACGCAGTAGAGGTTGCTGCCGTCGAACTTCCACGGGTCGTAGAGCTTGGTCGGGTACTTGTCGGCGTCCACCATCTCGGTGGCGTCGATCGCCGGCTGCTGGTTGAGAACCAGGTCCTTCTTGAAGTGCGCGTACGCCTGCACGTCCCAGTAGTAGATGTCGAACGGCTTCTTGGCGGCGTACTGCAGCTGGATCTTCTGCCAGTACTGGTCGTACGGCAGGAAGTTGATCTTGGCCGTGAACTTGCCGGCCATCTCGGTGTTGAACTGGGCGACCCGCTTCTTGAAGTTGTCGTCGATGGTCGGCCCGTTGGTCCAGGCCAGCACCTCCAGATCGGTGCGGCCGAGGATCTCGGTGCTGCTGGGCGCCGGTGCCTCGGCGGCCGGCTGGTCGCTGCCGGAGCACCCGGCCAGGGTCAGGGCAGAGGCCCCGAGCAGCCCGCCGAGCAGCGTGCGGCGACTGACCGGGAGGTGACGGAACGGGCTCGGATTGACCATGAGAACGGTCCCCCTTCGTTGGGTGCTGGTAGAGGCGGGTGGGTGTGGTCGGGCTGGACGAGCTACTTGCTGACGCCGCTGACGGCGATCCCCTTGATGAAGTAGCGCTGGGCGAGGAGGAAGACGACGATCGAGGGCAGAGCGGCGATGGTCGTGGCCGCCATCAGGAGGTGGGTCTGCGGTCCGATGCGCGGGGAGCCGCTGAAGTAGGACAGGGCGACCGCGATCGTGTACTTGGACTCGTCCGACAGGTAGATCACCGGTCCGAAGAAGTCGTTGTACGCCGCCACGAAGGTGAACACCGAGACGGTGGCGATGACGGGCCAGGACAGTGGCAGGAAGATCGTCCACCAGATCCGCAGGTAGCCGGCGCCGTCGATCCTGGCGGCCTCCTCCAGCTCTTTGGGGATGCCCAGGAAGAACTGGCGGAACAAGAAGATGAAGAAGGCGGAGCCGAAGAACGCGGGCAGGATCAGGGGCTTGAACGTGTTCAGCCAACCCAGGTGGTTGAACACGATGTAGGTCGGGACCAGGGTGACCGTGGTGGGCAGCATCAGCGTGGCCATCAAGATCAGGAAGATGGCGTTGCGCCCGGGCGCCTTCAACCGCGCGAAACCGTACGCGCAGAAGGAGCAGCTGAGCAGGGTCCCGACGGTGACCATGCCGACGATGGTCGCGGTGTTGAGGATGTAGCGCTGGAACGGGACGAGCTGCAGCACCTCGGGGTAGTTGCTCCACTGGGGTTGGAAGATCCAGATGGGCGGCATCTTGAACACCTGGTCCGGTGCCTTGAGCGAGGTGAGCACCATCCAGACCACTGGCATCAGCACCAGCAGGCAGCCGATCGACAGGGCGATCGTCAGCACCCATGAACCGAGGGTCATCCGGGGCCGGGACTTGCTCGCGCGGAACGGGCGGACGTCGGTGCTCACTTCTCCTCACCCGCCTCGGAGTGCACCCACATGGGCATCGACCGGAACACCAGCAGGGTGAAGACGAGGATGATCGCGAAGGTGACCCAGGCGATGGCTGAGGCGTAGCCCATCTTGAGGTACTGGAAAGCGTTCTGGTAGAGGTACACCGACAGCAGCAGGGTGGAGTTGTTGGGCCCGCCCTTGGTCAGCACGAACGGCTCGGCGAACACCTGCAGGCTGGCGATGATGCCCATGATCAGGTTGAAGAAGGTGACCGGCGACAGGATCGGCACGGTGATGTGCAGGTGCTGACGGATCCGGCTGGCGCCGTCGACCTGAGCCGCCTCGTAGAGCTCCTTGGGCACCCCCTGCAGCCCGGCCAGGTAGATCAGCATGGTGGCGCCGAAGCCCCACAGACTCATGAAGATCAACGCCCTCAGGGCCCATTGCTCGTCGGTCAGCCAGGCCGGACCAGCGATGCCGATCCGGGCCAGACCGGCGTTGATCAGGCCGTACTCGCCGTTGAACATCCACTTCCACAGGGTCGCGACAGCGACGCCGCTGATCACGCTGGGGAGGTAGTAGGCGGACCGGAAGAACGGCAGGGCGGGGATCTTGGCGTTCAGCATGATCGCCAGGACCAGAGCGATCAGCATCGTGCAGGGCACCGCCACCAGCCCGTAGATGAGCGTCACGCTGAGCGACTTGCGGAACAGCGGGTCCTGGGCGAGGTTGACGTAGTTTTCGGTGCCGACCCACTCCGGTGAGCTGAGCAGGTCGTAGGAGGTGAAGCTCAGCCACAGCGAGGCGATCATCGGTCCCAGGGAGAACAGCAGCAGACCGAGGATCGCCGGGGCCATGAAGACGTAGCACCACACGGCCTGCCGCCGCGCCAGGGTGCCCCGCCGGCGCGGCGGGTCCTGGGTCTGCGGGGCCGACCTCGAGGTCGACGCGAGTGCCGTCATGACTCCCGTTCTCTCCATTGAGCCTGTCGTTCCGATTATCGGAACATCTTTCCTCTGAGTGGGATGGTGTTATCGTACGACAGCAATCGAGGAGGTCAAGCACCTCGCACAACGGATGCGTATCGGTGGGTGGTGAACGATGTCGGACGGCGGACTGACGGGCTCGGCGCGCGTGCTGGCCATCCTGCGGTGTCTGGGTGAGCGGCCGGCCGGGGCCCGGCTCGGCGACGTGGCGGCGGCGGTCGAGGCGCCGAAGTCGAGTGTGCACCGGGCGCTGGCCGCCCTGGTGACCAGTGGGTTCGCCCGCCAGGACGCCGACGGCGTCTACCACCTCGGCTTCGACCTGCTGCAGCTCGTGTTCGGCTACCACGAGAGCCAGCAGTCCAGCCTCACCGTCGAGCCGGTCCTGCGCCGGTTGGCCGACGCGACGGGGGAGACCACCCACTACGGCGTGCTGGTCGGCGCCGACATCGTCTACCAGGCGAAGGTCTCCCCCACTCGCAAGACCTTCCAGATGAGCTCGGTGATCGGCGGGGCCAACCCGGCGTACCGGACGGGCCTGGGCAAGGCCCTGCTGATGCATCGCCTGCTTGACCTCGCCGCGGTGCAGGACTACGTGACCCAGCACGGGCCGCTGCTGGCCAAGACGGCCCACACCCTCACGACCGCCGAGCAGCTCGACGGCGCTTTCCGGGAGGGTCGGGCGCGAGGCTTCGCCATGGACCTGCAGGAGAACGATCTCGGGATCGCCTGCATCGCCTTCCCCTTGTTCCTCGACTCGCCGAGCATCCCGGCCGGCGCGCTCAGCATCAGCGCGGTGTCCAGCCGTACCTCGCCGGACGAGCTGATCGCGCAGGCCGCTCTGGTCCGCGGGATCGTGAGCGAGGAGCTGGGGGAGCGGGTGCTGACACCCGAGCCGATCGCCGCGGACGGGACGGCGACACCCGCTCTGCCCTGGACCCAACCCCAGCGAGGAGCTCGGTGATGTCCGACTCGACGACGTCGCGGCCCGGGACCGCCGACCTGACGATCACCGAGGTCGAGGCCGTCTTCTGCCGGCTGGACGAGATCGACGCGGAGCGGTGCGACGGCACCCAGGACACGTTGCTGATCTTCGTCACGGCCAACGACGGCACGGTGGGGGTCGGTGAGGTGGACTCCGCACCCCTGGTGGCCAAGGCCGTGGTCGAGGCAGAGCCCTCGCACCTGATCGCTCGCGGGCTTCGTTCCATCCTGCTCGGCCGCAACCCGTTGGACATCGACGTCTGCTGGCACGCCATGGTGTCGGGCAGCCGCTACTTCTCCGGCGGTGCGACGATGCACGCCATCAGTGGCGTGGACATCGCCCTCTGGGACCTGGCGGGTCAGGTCCTCGGGCTGCCGGTCGCCCGGTTGCTCGGCGGGGCCCGGTCGGAGTGGCTGGACGCGTACGCGAGTCTGGTGATGCCCGACACCCCTGTGCTGGCGGCGAAGGAGGCGGCGCGGTACGCCGAGCGCGGCTACCGCAGGATCAAGTTCGGGTGGGGCCCGATAGGCCAGGATCTGGCGTTCAACGAGTCACTGGTGCGGGAGATCCGCCGCGCTGCCGGTGACGACGTGACGATCATGATCGATGCCGGTCAGGTCTGGGACACCAAGACCGCGCTGCGGATGGCCTCGATGCTGGAGACCTACGCCATCGGCTGGCTGGAGGAGCCGGTGGCTCCGGACAACCTGACCGGTTACCGGGCACTGTCCGAGCGCAGCTCGCTGACCATCGCCGGTGGCGAGGCCGAGAGCGACTACGCCGCCTTCGAGCGATTGATCGACGAGGGCGGGGTCGACCTGATCCAACCCGATCTCGCGCGCTGCGGTGGACTGACCCAGGGCCGGCGACTGGCGTGGCTGGCTCACCAGCGGCACCGCCGCGTGGTGCCGCACGCCTTCAAGAGCGGGGTGCTGGTCGCCGCCTCGACCCACTTCGCGGCGGCCATCCCGAACGGCGGGTTGATCGAGCACACCGTGTCGACCTCACCGATCGCCCGTGATCTCGTCCGGCGGGAGATCGGCTTCGTCGACGGTCGGGTCCGCGTGCCGTTGGACCGTCCCGGCCTGGGGATCGAGGTCGACCGCGACGTGCTGGAGCGCCTGCGTGTCGGCTGAGGGTTCGCCGAGACTGAGCACCGAGTGGTCGCTGGCCGGTCAGCCAGCTGTCGTGCTGGAGAACCGGCACCTGCGCGCGGTGGTGCTGCCCGGGCTCGGCGGCAAGATCATCAGCCTGGTCGACAAGGCGGCCGACGTCGAGCTGCTCTGGCGCAACGACCGGGTGCCCGTGCGACCGGTGCCGTTCGGCTCGGGCTACGACGACGTGTTCCTCGGTGGCTGGGACGAGCTGTTTCCCAACGACGAGCCGGAGGTCCTGGCCGGCGAGGCGATGCCCGACCACGGCGAGCTGTGGTCGCTGCCCTGGATGATCACCGACCTGACCGAAGTGGCCGACGAGGTCGCCCTCGAGCTCACCGTTCGTCCCCCGATCTCGGCCACCCGGGTGACCAAGCGTCTGGTGCTCGGTGACGGTCAGGGGCTGCGGACCGACTACACCGTGACCAACGAGGGTCGGCGGGAGCTGCCGTTCCTGTGGAAGTCCCACGTCGCCGTCCGGCTGCGGACCGACACGGCCATCGCGCTGGCCGGCGGCGACGTCCTCGTGCACGAGTTCGGCGACCCCAGGACCCGACCCGAGGGCGGACGGTTCGCCTGGCCTTTCGCGGTGGTCGGTGGTGTCGAGCACGACTTTCGCCGCCTGCCCGACACCAGCGCCAGAGGTGTGACCGAGTTCCTGATCGCCACCTCGCTGACAGCGGGTCACTGCGGCGTGGCCCATCCCGCCGACGGCACCGGACTCGCGTTGTCGTGGGACGTCGCGGACCTGCCGTCCTGCTGGACCTTCGCCTCGTACGGCGGCGGGTGGCGGGGTCTCGACGTGCTGGTGCTGGAGCCGTGCACCGGCCACCCGCTGTCCGTGGCCGAGGGCGTGGCCGCGGGCACCCACCAGGTGCTGGCGGCGGGTGCCACCAAGGAGTGGTCGCTCACGGCGCGGGTAGGTGCACCGGGCGGAGAGTGAGCAGGGCGCCGGCCAGAGCGACCGCCGCGCAGACGTAGAAGGTGGTCGCGACGCTCGTGCCGTCGGCCAGCAGTCCGACCAGCAGGGCGCCGACGGCTTGGCCGACGGCGATCATGAAGAAGGCCAGGCCGACCCCGAACGAGGCCCGCTGTGGGTACAGGCGGGTGGCCCAGACCAGGACGACGCCGGTCAGGGCGATGTAGGACGCGCCGAAGACCGCACCGGCCAGAAGAGCGAAGCCCGAGCTGGCCGCGCCGGCGGCCAGGCCGGCGATGCCGACCGCCAGGATCACCATCAGCACCGTCCACGCGCGGCCCACACCGAGGCGGGCCACCAGGGGACCGGAGAAGGCGCCGACGACACCGGCGGCACCGATGACGGTCCACGTCGCCGGTGCCGCCCAGCTCGTCGGGCTCTCGTCCGCCACCAGCTCCTGGCCGAAGGTCCACACGGCGATGCTGGCGAGCCCCATCGACACCGACGCGACGATCAGCCGAGCGAGCCCCGCCGGACGGGTCCGGTCAACGGGCTGGTCGGGTTCGGCGCGACCGCCGCCGGGGACGGCGCGGGCCACTGCGATGGTGATCATCACGGCGGTGGCGGCGAACAACGCCCAGGCCGTACGCCAATGATCCGCCAGCAGCAGCGCCACCGGCCCGGAGACGAGCACCCCGATCCCGGTGCCGGCGTTCACCACGGTCTGAGCGGTGTCACGCGAGCGTTCCCGGACCCATCGCGCCACGGCCGAGGCGAGTGGCGGTGAGGCGATTCCCGTGCTCGATCCCGCGATCAGCACCCCGGCCGCGAGCACGGCGGAAGACGGTGAGACGGCGACCGTCGCCATCCCGACGGCGGCGACCGCTCCGGCGGCCACGGCCACCCGACGTGGACCCCAGCGTGCCGTGGCGAGGATGCTCGACCCGATGGCCAGGCAGTAGCCGAGGTAGCTGCCGGCCGCGATCAGACCCGTCAGCCCGGCGGTGAGCTCGAACTCCTCGGCGAAGCGCGGGGCGTACAGGCCGTAGGCGAAGCGGGCCAGGCCGTAGCAGGTGGCGATCAGCCCCACCCCCGCGACGACGAGGCCCGAGCGCAGACCGCGCGGAGTTGTCACCCCGCAGGGTAACCGTCAGTCGTGATCCCCGACGGTGCCTGTGTGGTCAGTTCTGGTGGTCCTCCGTCTGCTCGGAGACGACCGGACACCGGCGTTTCCGCCGAGAGCCGTCTCGCCCATATCCTTCGGCAAGTGACATCGGACTCTCAGCGACCGTTCGTGGTCGGCGTGATCGGCGGCGGCCAGCTCGCCCGGATGATGGACGAGGCGGCCACCGGCCTCGGGCTGCGAATGCGGCTGCTGGCGGAGGGCCCGGACACCTCGGCGGCCACCGTCATCCACGACGTGACCGTCGGCGACTACACCGACCCGGCCACCGTCAAGGCCTTCGCCGCCGGGTGCGACGTGATCACGTTCGACCACGAGCACGTGCCGACGGACCTGCTGCACGAGCTGGTGGCCGCCGGGATCGCGGTGCGGCCCGGCCCGGAGGCCCTGGTGCATGCGCAGGACAAGGCTGTGATGCGGGATCGGTTGAGCGCGTGGGGCGCTCCCTGTCCGATCTATCGGGTGGTGCCGGATGCGGTGGCGCTGATCGCCTTCGGCGAGGAGATCGGCTGGCCGGTGATCGCCAAGACCTCTCGGGGTGGCTACGACGGCAAAGGGGTCTGGAAGCTCGACTCCGCTGCCGACGCCGACCAGCCGTTCGCGCAGCTGAGCGCCGGCGTCGCCGTGATCGCGGAGGAGTTCATCGACTTCCGCCGCGAGCTGAGTGCCCTGGTGGTGCGGTCGCCGTCGGCCCAGGCCGTGGCCTATCCGGTGTCGGAATCCGTGCAGCGCAACGGGGTCTGTGTGGAGACGACGACCCCGGCACCGGGGCTGGACGGTGACCGGACGGTGCAGATCCAGCAGCTGGCCCTCGGCATCGCCGACGAGCTGGGAGTGGTGGGACTGCTCGCCGTCGAGCTGATGGAGCGCCCGGACGGCACCGTGGTGGTCAACGAGCTCGCCATGCGGCCACACAACACCGGGCACTGGAGCATCGACGGCGCGCACACGTCGCAGTTCGAGAACCACCTGCGCGCCGTGGTCGACCTGCCGCTCGGGGACCCGGCGGCGCGCGACCCGTACACGGTGATGGCCAACGTGCTGGGAGGCTCGGTCACCGATCTCCCGTCGGCGCTGCTGCACTGCTTCGCCCGGGACCGGCGGCTGCGGGTCCAGCTGTACGGCAAGGAGGTCAAGCCGGGCCGCAAGGTCGGGCACGTGACCACGTACGGTCGCGATCTCGACGACGTCCGCAAACGCGCTCGGCACGCCGCCGGCTACCTGATGGGAGAAGACGCATGACTGCAGCAGACAGCGTGGCCTCAGCAGGCCGGCCGCGGGTCGGCATCGTGATGGGCTCGGACTCGGACTGGCCCGTGATGAGCGCCGCCGGTGAGGCGCTGGCGGAGTTCGGGATCGCGTACGAGGCCGACGTCGTCTCCGCGCACCGGATGCCGGAGGCGATGCTCGACTACGGCCGGCAGGCCCACCTCCGGGGACTCGAGGTGATCATCGCCGGGGCCGGGGGCGCCGCCCACCTTCCCGGGATGCTGGCCGCCCTGACCCCGCTACCGGTGATCGGTGTGCCGGTGCCCCTGAAGTACCTGGACGGGATGGACTCCCTGCTGTCGATCGTGCAGATGCCCAGCGGTGTCCCGGTGGCGACCGTGGCGATCGGCAACGCCCGCAACGCCGGTCTGCTGGCCGCGCGCATCCTGGCCACCGGCGATCCCGAGCTGACCGCTCGACTGGTCACCTTCGCCGCGGCGCTGCAGGCGACGGCCGAGGCCAAGGGCGCCAAGGTCCGTGACGCGTCGGCCACGCGATGATCTCCGACGCCGTGGGCGGAGCCGCCCTGCTGCTGAAGGGACTGCGGTTCCTGGCCCAGCGACCCCGGCTGTTCTGGCTGGGTGCGGTGCCGCCGTTCATCATGTCGGTGATCTTCGCGGTGCTGCTGGTGCTGTTGGTCACGAGATTGAGCGTGATCGCCGACGCGATCACCCCCTTCGCCGACGGCTGGGCCGAAGCCGCCCGCACCGCGACCCAGGTGCTGGCCGGGGCCGGGGTCCTCGGCGTCACCCTGCTGGTCATGATCATCTCCTTCAGCACCCTGACGATGGCCTTCGGCGCTCCGATCTACGACAAGATCAGCGAGGCCGTCGACGACGAGATCTCCGGCGGTCTGCCGGACCACGACGAGCCGTGGACCAGCTCACTTCCGCGAGCGCTCCGCCAGTCGGTGGGGCTGATCGCGATCTCGGTGGCCGCGGCGCTGCCGCTGTTCCTGGCCCAGTTCATCCCGGTGGTGGGCCAGACCGTCATCCCCGTCGTCGCGGCGTGCTTCGGCGGCTGGATGCTCGCCTTCGAGCTGATCGGGCCCAGCTTCGAACGCCGAGGCATCCCGAGACTGGCGCAACGTCGGGCCGCCATGCAGCGTCGACGCTGGCGGGTGCTGGGCTTCTCGGTGCCCTGCTTCCTGCTGCTGGCCATCCCGTTCGTCGCCGTGGTGGTGTTCCCGGTGGCCACGGCGGGTGGGGTGTTCCTGACCCGTGAGCTGCTGGCCTCACCTGACGCGGCGAACGCCCCGAGACACTGAGCTCAGCGCGGGGCCGGGGCGGTGCTCTCCCGCTCCACCAGCACCGGGGTGGAGTCGAGGTGAGCGGCGGGCTCCGCGCCCTCGAGCAGATCGAACACCCGCCGACCGACGTGCGCGCCGAACGCCATCACGTCGTGGTTCAGGGCGGACAGCTTCGGGTGGGTGATGGTGCAGAGCGCGGAGTCGTCCCAGGCCAGCAGGCTGACCTCCTGCGGCACCGAGATCCCCAGCTCGGTCAGGGCGGAGAGGCCGGCGATGGCCATCAGGTCGTTGTCGAACAGGATCGCCGTCGGCGGCTCGGGTCGGTTCCACAGCTCGCGGGTGGCGCACCCGCCGGAGGCGTCGGAGAAGTCGGCGTGCAGGATCGTGCCGGACAGACCCGCGGCCGCGACAGCCTGCTCGAAGGCGAGATCCCGGACCGACGTGTGGCTCAGACCGGGAGGTCCGGCCACCCGGCCGAACCGCCGGTGGCCGAGCTCGACCAGACGACTGACCGCCGACGCCATCGCCGTGGCGTCGTCGGTCCACACGGTGGTGAAGCCTCCGGTGGCGACCGGGTCTCCCACGAACACCGCCGGGACGCCGAGATCCCGGAGCGCCGGCACGCGGGGGTCCGAGAGGTGGATGTCCACGACCACGACCGCGTCCACCCGCTGCTCGGACCACCACCGGGGGTAGAGCTCCAGCTCGTCGGCCGACGTGGCGGTGAGCTGGAGCAGCAGGGCGTACCCCCGCTGGGAGAGCACACTCTGCAGCCCGGCCACGAACTCCATGTAGAACGGTTCCGAGCCCAGCGTCCGAGGATCGCGGGCCAGCACGAGTCCGAACGTCTCGGTCCGCGAGCCCGACAGCATCCTGGCCGTCCGGTTGGGCGCCCAGCCGAGCTCGGAGGCCACGTCGAGGATCTTGGTCCGGGTCTTCTCCGACACACCCGGACGACCGTTCAGGGCGTACGAGACCGCTCCCTTCGACACACCGGCACGATGGGCGATGTCGTTGATGGTCACGCGGCTCATGGTGGACCGAGACTAGCGACTGAACCGGTTTGGCGAAATGACCGACACCAAGTCCACAGCACCCTTTCCCGAACACGCGTTTAGTGAAAGGGTGGAAGCCGTCCACGAACACCAAGAGCCGGTCCCGCGGCTCCGTACGAGGAGAAGCATGCCCAACCCTGATCAGCTGTCGGTCCAGCTCTACACCGTGCGTGGAGCGCTCGCCGAGGACTTCGACGGCACCCTGGCGAAGATCGCTGCGTTCGGCTACACGCAGGTCGAGCCCTTCGCCTTCACCACGTTCTTCGACGACCTGAAGACGGGGCTCAGCACCCACGGCCTGTCCGCACCGACCACCCACATGGGGCTGCTGGCCGCCGACGACCAGGAGGCGATCTTCGTCGCCGCCCAGGAGCTGGGCGTCAAGACCATCATCGTGCCCTCCAGCGATCGTGCCGCCTGGGCGACCGCCGAGGGGATCGCCGCGATCGCGGCCGACCTCAACGCGGCCGCGGCCAAGGCCGCCGAGTACGGTCTGACCGTCGGCTACCACAATCACGAGTACGAGCTGACCTCCCTGATCGACGGCAAGCACGGGCTCGAGGTGCTCGCCGAGCAGCTCGATCCGGGCGTGGTGCTGGAGGTCGACACGTACTGGGCCTACGTCGGCGGTGCCGACGTGCCCGCACTGCTGGAAAGGCTCGGCGAACGCGTCGTCGCGCTGCACATCAAGGACGGAGATGGATCGTTGGACAACAAGAAGCAGGTGGCCGTGGGCTCGGGATCCGTGCCTGTCAACGACTACATGGCAGCCGCCCCGGCGGCCCTGTTCGTGGTCGAGCTCGACGACTCCGAGGGTGACCTCGTCGAGGCCGTCGGAGCGAGTCGCGAGTTCCTGGTCGCCAGTTCTGCGGACCAGGGGGGTGCTCGCTGATGACCGGCAAGGGACCCGTCGGCGTCGGCATCATCGGCGCTGGAGTGATCAGTGGCACCTACATCGAGAACCTGAAGGCGTTCGCCGACACCGAGCTGCTGGCCATCTCTGACCTCTACCCCGAGATCGCCGCCGCCAAGGCCGAGGAGTACGGCGTCGCCCTGCACGGCGGCAACGACGTCGTGCTGAACCACCCGGACATCGAGCTGGTGATCAACCTGACGCCGCCCGCCGTCCACACCGAGGTTCTCGGCACCGCGATCGCGGCCGGCAAGCACGTGTGGAGCGAGAAGCCGCTGGGGCTGAACCGCGAGAGCGGCAAGGAGCTGCTGGAGGCGGCCGAGGCCGCCGGCCTGCGGGTCGGCTGCGCACCCGACACGTTCCTGGGCGAGGGCCTGCAGGCCACCAAGCGCGTGCTGGCCAGCGGCGCCATCGGCAAGCCGTTGAGTGCGCTGTTCTTGATGCAGCAGCCCGGCCCGGACCTGTGGCACCCGAACCCCGCCTTCCTGTTCCAGGAGGGCGCGGGCCCGTTGTTCGACATCGGCCCCTACTACTTCACCGCAGCGGTGCAGATGTTCGGTCCGGTCGAGTCGGTGGCCGCGGTGGGTTCCAAGGCACGCGAGCGGCGCACGATCCACGCCGGGCCGAAGGCCGGTGAGGAGTTCGACGTCACGGTGCCGAGCCAGACCACGGCCCTGGTGCGCTTCGAGAGCGGCCAGGTGCTGACCCTGGTGCTCAGCTTCGACTCTGCGGTGCCGCGGATCCTGCTCGAGGTGACCGGCACCGACGCTTCGCTGGAGATCCCCGATCCCAACATGTTCGACGGGGACATCCGACTGCGCCGCCCGGGCGGCGACGACTGGGAGCCGCTCGAGTCGACGGCCGCCAAGTCGCAGCGCGGCACCGGTGCGCTGGACATCGCGCGGGCCATCCGGGAGGACCGGCCACACCGGGCCACCGGTGCGCTGGCCTACCACGTGCTCGACGTGATGGTCTCGATCGCGGAAGCGTCGGAGTCCGGTCAGGTCGTGAAGGTGGAGAGCACCGTCCAGCCGTCCGAGCCGCTGCCGGCCGACTGGGATCCGCTGGCCGCCACGGTCTGAGCCTCACCACGACAATCTGCTCGGGTTTGTCGGCCTTGCTCGCTCTATAGATCGAGCAACGCCGACGAACCCGAGCAGATCGCGTTTTGGGGCGGGGGTCAGCGCAGGTCGTTCACGCTGCGCAGCACCGGCCGGCCGGTCAGGGCGACCTCGTCCAACCCGGAACCGGTCACCGCGAACGTGTGCGTGGCGCCGGCCGGGAGCGTGATCAGACCGGTGTCGACCCGGGCCGTCGCGTCCAGCCGATCCGGGAACAGGGCCGCATCCTTGACCAGGGCCTTCGCCACCAGTCGGACCTGATAGCCCTCCTCGACAGGCAGCACGTCCACCTCGTACGCCTCGTCCGGTCCGACGAGCTGCAGGGCGGTGTCCTCGACGAAGTAGCCGAACGCCGAAGCGGGCCGGTCTCCGGCCACCGTCGCCACCAGGAACTCGGCCGTCTCGTCGTCGGCCGTCACCACGTCGGTGTCCAGGGCGACGGTGATCGCGGACCTGGCGTCCAGGTGCAGCGGCAGTCGTTGCTCGGCCAGCACCGGCGTACCGGCTCCGGTGCCGCACCGGGTGATCACGAGCTCACCGTCCCAGGCGGTCGGGGAGTCGTTGTGGGCGATCAGTGCCGGCACCTGGGCGCCGTTCTCGTCCGAGCGCGGCTGGAAGGTCAGCAGCTGGTCCGCGTACACCCGCTTCAGCGCGTGCCACAGGGGCTTGCGGATGCCGGCGTAGTCCACGGCGGCCCAGGAGACGACCGGCCAGTTGTCGTTCAGCTGCCAGACGATCGCACCGGTGTTGCGCGGGTAGAGGCTACGGAAGTGCTCGATCCCGTACGCCACCGCGCGGGCCTGGTTGAGCGAGGTCAGCCAGTGCCAGTCGTCCATGTCGGCGCCGCCAGCGGTCGACCAGGCAGGCAGATGATCACCCAGACCCCTTTCCAGCTTGAGGTTTCCCTCGTGAGCCTTCTGGTGGACCAGCATCTGGGTGCCGTACGGATCGGCAGGTTGATCATGGACCACGGAGAACAGCGTCGACCAGGCGGCCGGGCCCTGGAAGCCGAACTCGGACACGAACCGGGCCGGGTAGTCGCGGTAGTGGGTGTAGTCGAGCTGGTTCCAGACGTCCCAGATGTGCATGGTGCCGCTGCGGAAGTCGTTGGGGTGGTGGTAGTCGGCGTAGGAGAACGGGCTACCGGGGGAGTACGGGGTCCGTGGGTCCAGCTCGGCCACGATGGCCGGCAGCAGCTCGGTGTAGTACCCGTCACCCCAGCTGCGACCGGCCAGCTGCTGGCGCCAGCCCCACTCGACGTAGCCCCAGATGTTCTCGTTGTTGCCGTTCCACACCGCCAGGCTGGGTCGGGAGGAGAGTCGGGTGACGGCCTCGCGTGCCTCGGCGACGACCTCACTGCGCAGCGGCTCGTCCTCGCTGTAGGCCGCGCAGGCGAACAGGAAGTCCTGCCAGACCAGGATCCCCAGCTCATCGCAGACGTCGTAGAAGGCGTCGCTCTCGTAGATCCCGCCGCCCCAGATCCGCAACAGGTTGGCCCCGGCGGCCACCGCCTCGTCGATCGAGGTGCGGTAGCTGTCCGGTGTCAGCCGGGTGAGCAGGGCGTCGTCGGGGATCCAGTTGAAGCCTCTGACGTAGATCGGGGTGCCGTTGATCACCAGAGAGAAGCCGGTGCCGTACGCGTCCGGGGTGGTCGACAGCTCGGCGGTGCGGAAGCCGACGGCGGCGGCGAAGGACTGGCCAGCCACCTCGACGGTCACGTCGTAGCGCGTCTGGGCGCCGTAGCCGCGAGGCCACCACAGCTCGACATCGGGGACGGTCACGTCGAGCTCGACCTCGGTCTGGCCGGGCGCGACCTCGGTGGTGACGGTGCGGTCGCCCAGCCTGACCACGACCTCGACCGCGTCGCCGGACGCGTCGGCCCACTCCAGGTCGACGCGGGTCGCCAGTCGACCGCCGGTGCCCTCGACCAGCGCCAGCGGACGGACCGAGCCGAGCCGTACGCCGCTCCACGACTCGATCTCGACCGATCGCCAGATCCCCGCTCCCGCGAGATCGGGTCCCCAGTCCCAGCCGTAGCCGGCGGCCATCTTGCGGAGGGCGTTGAACGGGTGCGCGTACGCCCGCGGTCGGTCGCCGAGCTCGGTGGACAGCCGCTGGGCTGCGGTGACCGGACCCTCGAAGCGGACCTCGAGGTCGTTGTCGCCGTCGCGGAGGACGGAGGTCACGTCGAACCGGTACGACCGGTGCTGGTTGGCCGTCCGGGCGATCTCGGTGCCGTTCAGCAGCACGGTGGCGATGGTGTCGAGGCCGCCGAAGACGAGGTCGTGCCGCTGGTCATCGCCGCGGTGGAACGCGAACGTCGTCCGGTACGACCAGTCCGTCGACCCGATCCAGTGCAGGCGGTCCTCGTTGTCGCCGTCGAACGGATCGGGGATCAGGTCGGCGGCGAGCAGGTCGGCGACCACCTCACCTGGAACGGTCGCCGGGATCGGTGTCACGCCCACCGCACTCCAGTCGGCGGGCACCTCGGTCAGTGGCGAGAGCTGCCAGGCGACTCCGGCCGCGGAGTCGGCGGTGTCCAACGAGGTGCGGCGCAGGGAGCTGGTCAAGGCAGAGGAAGTCACGTCAACCGAGGCTACTTGACCGGTTAAGTACCGGCAAGGTGCCGACCGGTCTCAACTTCGCGGGTGATATCTCACCCGCGGAGTCGGATGGGGGTCGGCCACTTGTTACTCGCCAGTAGGGTCCGGGACTATCGTGGGCGTGTGAGCGCGTTCGACGAGATCTACACCCCCACCGAGGAGCACCGGGCGTTCCGGGCCGCGGTCCGTGAGGTGTGCGACGAGAAGGTGGCCCCGCACGCGGCCGAGGCCGACGAGCTGGGCGAGTTCCCCAAAGCGTCCTTCGAGGCGCTGCGGGCCGCGGACTTCCACGCTCCGCACGTGCCGGAGGAGTACGGCGGTGTGGGCGGCGACGCCCTGGCCGTGGCCATCGTGATCGAGGAGATCGCTCGGGCCTGCGCGTCGTCCTCGCTGATCCCCGCGGTCAACAAGCTGGCCTCGATGCCGTGGCTGCTGACCGGCTCCGACGAGCTCAAGCAGCGCTACCTCCCGTCGCTGGCGACCGGCGACGCGATGGCCTCCTACTGCCTGTCCGAGCCCGAGGCGGGCTCGGACGCGGCCGGGATGACCACCCGGGCGGTCCGCGACGGTGACGACTGGCTGCTCAACGGGACCAAGCGCTGGATCACCAACGCCGGCGTCTCGGACCTCTACACCGTCTTCGCCGTCACCGATCCGGACCTGCGGTCCAAGGGGATCAGCGCGTTCGTGGTGGAGAAGGCCGACGAGGGCGTGTCGTTCGGGGCGCCCGAGAAGAAGCTGGGCATCAAGGGCTCGCCGACCCGGGAGGTCTACCTGGACAACGTCCGGATCCCCGGCGACAGGCTGGTCGGGGCCGAGGGCACGGGGTTCGGCACCGCCATGAAGACCTTGGACCACACCCGGGTCACCATCGCCGCCCAGGCCGTCGGCATCGCCCAGGGAGCACTGGACTACGCGCTGGGCTATGTGAAGGAGCGCCAGCAGTTCGGCAAGGCGATCGCCGAGTTCCAGGGTCTGCAGTTCATGCTGGCCGACATGGGCATGAAGCTGGAAGCGGCCCGCCAGCTCACCTACGTGGCCGCGGCCAAGTCGGAGCGCGGCGACGCCGATCTCACCTACTTCGGTGCCGCCGCCAAGTGCTTCGCCTCCGACGTGGCCATGGAGATCACCACCGACGCCGTCCAGCTGCTCGGAGGCTACGGCTACACCCGGGACTACCCCGTCGAGCGGATGATGCGCGACGCGAAGATCACCCAGATCTACGAGGGCACCAACCAGGTGCAGCGGATCGTGATGGCCCGTCAGCTGCTGGCCGGCTTGCCGAAGGTCTGACCGGCCAGCGTCGCCGCATAGGGTCTGACGGGTGGGAAGCAGCGAGCAGTCGTCGAGCTGGCTGAGGCAGCGACATCCCGTCCGCCGCATCGCCGAGCGGCACGACCATCCCCTCCGCCGGGACACCTGGCCGGCCACCCTGCCCGCGGTGCGCCAGCTGCTGGACGACGGCCTCGACCTCGACCGGCTGACCATCCTGGTGGGCGAGAACGGCGCTGGGAAGTCGACCATCGTCGAGGGCGTGGCGATGGCGTTCGGGCTGTCCCCGGAGGGTGGTTCGACCGGCGCGCGGCACTCCACCCGACCATCGGAGTCGCCCCTGGGCGAGTGCTTGCAGCTCACCCGCGGCGCCGGCGGGTCCCGCTGGGGCTACTTCCTCCGGGCGGAGACCATGCACGGCCTGTTCAGCTATCTGGAAGCCAATCCCAGCAGCAGCTACGAGCCGACCTTCCACGAGCTCAGCCACGGCGAGTCGTTCCTGGCCATGCTCGCCACCGACCGGTTCGTCGACGGCGGCTTCTTCGTGCTGGACGAACCGGAGGCCGGGCTGTCCTTCGAGAGTCTGCTGGTGCTGGTCGGACTGCTGGCCGAGCTGGCGGCCGAACCGCGGGCCCAGGTGCTGCTGGCAACGCACTCGCCGGTGCTGGCCGCCATCCCGGGAGCCACCGTGCTGCAGCTCGACGAGAACGGACTCACTCCCACGACCTGGGAGGACTTGAGGGTGGTGGACCACTACCGCCGGTTCCTCGGAGCGCCGATGCAGTACCTGCGCCACGTGCTGGTTCACGAGCGGGAAGACAGCGTGCCCGGCGTGCGGAGGAGTGATGAGTGAAGCCAATGCCTTTCCGGCTTCATGAAGAGTGACGACGTAGCCGGTGAACGTACGCTGTCGGCGCGAGTGGACCCATTACTTCGCGTACTTCTCCAGGTCGCTGGTGTCGCCCCGCGCCACGTCGGCGAACATCGCCTTCGCCTCCTCCTCGTCCCACAGGACGGCCGAGCCGACCGGGGTGGACGCGCCGGGATCCGCGACGGGAACGGTCAGGGTGAAGCCTTGGCCCCCGGAGACCTTGCGCATCGCGTTGGCCATCTTGGCCATCTCGAAGAACGTGGTGTCCTCGCCGATGCTGACCGCGTCGGCGGTCGCCGTCGACAGGTTCCAGTAGCGCGCCGGGCTGACCACCGTGAGCGGTGAGGCCGCCTCCTTCGCGATCGCGGCCAGCATCTGTCGCTGCCGCTGAACCCGGCCGAGATCACCCAGCGGGTCTGCTTTGCGCATCCGGACGTAGCCGAGGGCGTTGGTGCCGGAGAGCGTCTGGCAGCCCTTCTTCAGGTTGAGGTGCGAGTCCTTGTCCTTGATCGCCTTGGGCAGGCACATCTCGATGCCACCCAGGGCGTCGATCACGTTGACGAAGCCGCCGAAGCCGATCTCGGTGTAGGCGTCGATCCGCAATCCGGTGTTCAGCTCGACCGTCTCCACCAGCAGCTCGGGGCCGCCGAAGGCGTACGCGGCGTTGATCTTGTTGGTGCCGTTGCCGGGAATCGGCACGTAGGAGTCACGGGGGATCGAGATCAGGGCCGGCTTCCCACTCGGCGGGATGGACAAGATCATGATCGTGTCCGTCCGCTGACCGGCCGTGCTGCCGGTGCCCAGCTTCTTCTTCTCGGCCTTGGTCAAGCCCTCGCGCGAGTCCGAGCCGACCAGCAGGAAGGTGGTACCGGGCTGGTTGGCCGGGCGCTGCCCGCTGGGGACGTCGTCGACCCTGTCGATCCGACTCCAGGCGTAGACCGGGACGGCGATCAGCCACACCAACAGGGCTGCGAGGACCGCGGCCAGCACGGCGAGAACGCGGCGTACGGGGCGCTTCCGCTTGGCCGGATTCGGGCCGCCGCCGGGGGGCGGGCCCTGGGGTCCGCGGGGCGGTGAGCCGGGTGGACCCTGCGGGGGCGGCGCCGGCTGAGGACGGACCGGCTGACCGGAGGCGGCCCGCCCGTACGACTGCTGCGGGGCCTGCCCGTAGGGCTGCTGGGGAGCCTGCCCGTAGGGCTGCTGGGGAGCCGGCCCGTACGGCTGCTGGGGGGTGGGTGCTGGACCGTACGGCGACCGGCCACCCGGCGGCGTGGGACGGCCCGCACCGAGCACGTCGGGAGGCAGCACCTGGGTCGGTTCAGGCTCCGACGGCCGACGATCGTCGCGACCGTACAACCAGTCCAGGTCGTCGTCGGGACTCGGTGACATGCCGTCGAGGGTACCCGTGGCGATCCCGTCCGGCCCCGGCGTGGCGCGCCCGGAGGGTCCACCTGTGGCGCCCATACTGGCGGAAGCTCATTGCCCGACGCTCCTTCCCGCCCGACGAAAGGCTCCACGTGTCCGACTCCGGAGTGGACGAGCCGACGTCTCATCTGCCACCGCCGTCGCTGCGTTCCTCTCAACAGCGCAGCGAGCGGGTGAAGCTGCGCCGAGCGCTGAGCTTCCTCGGCATGACCCTGGTGCTGCCGGGTTCGGCCCAGCTCGCGGCCGGCAACAAGCGGGTCGGTCGGATCGCCGTCTGGACCTGGATCTCCCTGTGGGCGCTGCTCCTGCTGCTCGGCGTCGGCGCGCTGGTCTGGCGGTCGGCTGTCGTCGGCCTGCTCACCAACGCCACCGTGCTGGTGACGCTGCAGGTGCTGCTGGTCGTGCTCGGCGTCGGCTGGGGTCTGCTCTTCATCGACGCGTGGCGGCTGGCCCGGCCGCCCGAGCTGGCCCGCCGCCATCGCCTCGGCTTCGCGGCGATGAGCGGGGTCCTGGTGCTGGTCGTGGTCGGCGGACTGGTGGCCTCGGCCTCGATCGTGTCGTCGCAGCGGAGTCTGATGACGTCGGTGTTCGCCGGCGGCGGCGAGACCAAGGCGCAGGCCGGGCGCTACAACATCCTGCTGCTCGGCGGGGACGCCGGGAAGGGCCGTACGGGCCTTCGACCCGACAGCCTGACCGTGGCGAGCATCGACGCCGAGACCGGTCGTACGGTGCTGATCAGCCTGCCCCGGAACATGGAGGACGTGCCCTTCCCCGAGAGCTCGCCGATGCACAAGAAGTTCCCGAAGGGGTACGGCTGCAAGGACCACTCCTGCATGCTGAACGCCGTCTACACCTACGCCAGCACGCATCCGGGCATCTACCCCGACAGCGTCGAGGATCCGGGCGTGCAGGCCACCAAGGAGGCCGTCGAGGGCGCGATCGGGCTGAAGATCAACTACTACGCGATGGTCGACATGAAGGGCTTCGAGGCCCTGGTCGACGCCGTCGGCGGCATCCGGATCGACGTCAACCGACGGATCCCGATCGGTGGCGGCCACGCCAAGCTGTACGGCTACGTGGAGAAGGGCAAGAACCAGCTGCTCGACGGTCGCTCGGCTCTGTGGTTCGCCCGGTCGCGGTCCGACTCGTCGGACTACGATCGGATGGCCCGGCAGAAGTGCGTGATGACCGCGATGCTGAAGCAGCTCGACCCGGTGACGGTGCTGACCAACTTCAACCAGATCGCCTCGGCCGGCAAGGAGATCGTCGAGACCGACATCCCGCCGCGCAAGATCGACACGCTGATGGAGCTCGCCCTCAAGGCCAAGGAGAAGCCGATCTCCAGCGTGGCGTTCATCCCGCCGGTGATCTACCCGGGCAGCCCGGACTTCGCCAAGATGCACAAGATGGTGGCGACCAAGATCGCCAAGGCCGAGGCCAAGGACGACCCGAGCCCGGCGCCCACCGCGACCGAGCAGCCGACCACGGTCCCCGCCGGTGACTCCGGGTCGTCGTCGCCGTCGCCCAGCACCTCGAGCTCCAAGAAGAGCACGAAGAAGTCGACCGCCACGCTCAAGCCGGGCCAGCAGACCGAGGACCTCGGGTCGGTCTGCTCGGCGAGCTGAGTGTCGTGACCTCGACCGATCACGAGCAGGGACGCGCCTGGCCGGGCGTCAGTGTCGTGATGCCGATCCTCAACGAGGAGCAGCATCTGCGGGCCGCGGTGGCGGGAGTGCTCGAGCAGGACTACCCGGGTGACCTCGAGCTCATCATGGCGATCGGGCCCTGCACCGACCGGACGCACGAGATCGCCGAAGAGCTCGCGATCGCCGACCCGCGGTTGACCGTCGTCGACAACCCCGTGGGCCGCACCCCGCACGCCCTCAACCTCGCCATCGCGGCCGCCCGGCACGACATCCTGGTCCGCGTCGACGGTCACGGCGAGCTCGGTGAGCGCTACATCGCCCGGGCCGTCGAGCTGTTGGCCGAGACCGGGGCGGCCAACGTGGGCGGGGTGATGGAGGCGCGTGGGCGGACACCGTTCGAGCAGGCGGTCGCCTTCGTCTACACCAGCCGGTACGGCCTCGGCGGGGCCGCGTTCCACCAGGGCGACGTGCCGGCCGGACCGGCCGACACGGTCTTCCTCGGGGTGTTCGACAAGGCGGAGGTGCAGGCCGTCGGAGGCTTCGACGAGACCATGTTCAGGGCCCAGGACTGGGAGCTGAACTACCGGTTGCGGCAGTCGGGCCGGACGGTCTGGTTCTCGCCCGAGCTCCGGGTGACCTACCGCCCGAGGTCGACGCTGAAGGCGTTGATCAAGCAGATGTACGACACCGGCAAGTGGCGCCGCGAGGTGGTCCGGCGCCACCCGGACACGGCCAGCGTGCGCTACCTGGCGCCGCCGGCCGCCGTCGTGGCCATCGGCGTGGGGACGCTCGGGGCGCTGCTCGGACGCGTCACCGGCTCCCGCTTCCTGCAGCTGGGGGCGCTCGCCCCGGGTGGGTACGCCACGTTCGTCACCTACGTGATGGCCACGGCGCCGGCGACCCTGCCACCGGAGGCGCGACGCTGGCTGCCGGCCGTGCTGGCCGCCACCCACCTGGCCTGGGGGAGCGGGTTCCTGGTCGGACGCCGCTGACCGGTTCCTCGGGAGCCGGTGGTTGGTGTGTGCCAATCGCGACCTGTTTTTCGAACTTTCCGTCAGTCGACGGCTTCTGCGGCGCGACTCGGCGGACGGTGTTGAACTTTCCGTCAGTCGACGGAAAGCTCCCTCACCGGCGCGGCAGACGTACGAACTTCCCGTCAACCGACGGATTCCTCCAGTCGGGCGATCGGGTCAGCGAAGGCGCCACGGCGTGTTTCGGACAACACTCGTGCGAAGTCGACCAACAAGGACGGACATCGGCCGACACCTTCGGCGAACGGCAGACACTTCAGGCATCCACAGCCGTCTCCGAGACTCGACGCTGAACGGTATGACAACCCCGCAGCCGAAGGCGTTGAACACACGCAGACCGTTCACCAGGAAGGAGGCTCTCCTGTCGGGTCTGGCCGACAACGACCTGGCCGGTCACCGTTTCCGACGCATCTTCCACGGCATCTACGTCGCCGCGGACGTCGAGATCACCGTCGCGGTTCGAGCCCGAGCCGCCCTGCTGGTCGCGCCGCCCGGCTCCTATGCCAGCCACCACACCGCCGTGCTGCTGTGGGGTGGGTGGACGCCACCGACCTCCGAGATCCACCTCAGTTCGCCGATCAGGTCGACGCGGTCGGAGCGGCGTGGTGTCGTGGCGCACGTGGCCGATCCGGTCCTCACGCCTCGACGGCGGCACGGAGTGGCCGTCAGCCCACCGGCGCGAGCGTTCGTGGAACTCGCGTCGACACGCCCGAACCTGGTCGATCTGGTGGTCGCGGGCGACTCGTTGGTGACCGCAGCCGCTTTGTCCCCGGAGGATCTGGTCGCCGCAGCTGACGAGTGGACCGGCCGCTGGTGCCGGCTCGCGCGTCGCGCGGCACGCCTGGTCCGTACAGGAGTGAACTCGCCCATGGAGTCTCGGGTGCGGATGCTCATCGTGCTGGCCGGGCTCCCCGAACCGACCACCAACCACATCATCCGCTATCCCAACGGTGATTGGCGTCGTCGGCTGGACCTCAGCTACGTCGGCGACCGGATCGTCATCGAGTACGACGGCCGTCATCACCTGAACACGTCTCAACGCCGCTCGGACCTCCTCCGGCGGGAAGAGCTCGAACGCGAGGGCTGGCTGTTCATCGTGCTGGTGAGCGCGGACGTGTACGACGAGCCAGCGGCAACGGTCGAGCGCGTACGGACCGCGCTTGTCGACCGAGGCCAGCACCTCAGAAGACGGCGTCTGTCGCCTGAATGGAGCCGGTGCTACCCCGGTCGGCCGTCGGCGGCCTGACGTGACCGTTCCCAGGGCCCGAGGGGGCCGAAGGCCGCGGAAGCCGTCGGGTGACGGAATGTTCAAGACCGGAGGCCGCCGACGGCCGGCACAAGCCGTCGAATGACGGAATGTTCAACACCGATCCGCCGCCGACGGCCGCACAAGCCGTCGAATGACGGAATGTTCAAGACCGATCCGTCCTCAGGCCAAACTGCATTGACATTATGTCCTTACAAACTATGCTGGTGTTCTCCCCACGAGACGAGGTCACTCCCATGCCACTTGTTCGCATCGACGTCCAGCAGGGTCGGACGCCCGCCGAGCTGCGGAAGATCGCCGACGTGGTCCAGGGCGTCATGCTGGATGTGTTCGCGGCGCCACCGGGGGATCGCTACCAGATCATCACCGAGCACCCGGTGGGCCAGATCATCGCCGAGGACACCGGGCTGGGGTTCGAGCGGACCGCCGGCGTGGTGGTCATCCAGATCGTGCAGCAGGGGCGGACGACCGAGCAGAAGAAGGCCGCGTACGAGCAGCTGGCCAAGCGTCTGGAGGCGGAGTGCGACGTGGCACCCACGGACCTGATCGTCTCGGTGGTGGCGAATGGCCGCGACGACTGGTCCTTCGGGCTGGGTCGCGCCCAGTTCCTGGAGGGTGACCTGTGACCCGGTCTGAGAAGAATGATAATTTGTCTGTACAAATCTTGACGTTCCCACCGACCCGCTACTACCGTCGTCCGCAGTGGTCGCCGCGCCGGCCTGCACCCCTCGAAGGAGAGTGATGAGCAGTTCCGCTCAGTCCCCGTCGTCCCCTCTGGAGGTGCTGACCTTCGGTCGCAGCGGGGTGGACATCTACCCGCAGCAGATCGGGGTGGGGCTGGAGGACGTCACGTCCTTCGGGAAGTACCTCGGGGGCACCACCGCCAACGTCGCCGTCGCCGCCGCCCGCCTGGGTCGTCGGGCCGGCATCATCACCGGCGTCGGCGACGACCCGTTCGGTCGCTTCGTCCGCCGAGCACTGACCGAGCTCGGGGTCGACGACAGCCACGTGGTCACCAACCACGAGTACGCCACCCCGGTCACCTTCTGCGAGATCTTCCCGCCGGACGACTTCCCTCTGTGGTTCTACCGCAAGCCGACCGCTCCCGACCTGCAGGTCAGCGCCGACGACATCGACTTCGACGCCGTCCGCGCGACCGAGCTGATGTGGTTGTCGGTCACCGGCTTCAGCGAGGAGCCCAGCCGCTCCGCGCACTTCGCCGTTCTCGAGGCGCGCGCTCGGAAGCCGATCACCGCGCTCGACCTGGACTACCGGCCGATGTTCTGGGCCACGCCCGAGGCCGCCGGCGAGCAGGTGCGCAAGGCGCTTCCGTACGTGACGGTGGCCGTCGGCAACCGCGAGGAGTGCGAGGTCGCGGTCGGCGAGACCGACCCGGAGAAGGCGGCCGACGCGCTGCTGGACGCCGGGGTCGAGCTCGCGATCGTCAAGCAGGGTCCCAAGGGCGTGCTGGCCAAGACGCGTACCGAGCGAGTGGTCTCGCCACCGATCATGATCCAGCCGCTGAACGGCCTGGGCGCCGGAGACTCCTTCGGTGGCTCGCTGTGCCACGGCCTGCTGGCCGGCTGGCCGCTGGAGAAGGTGCTGGCCCGGGCCAACGCCGCCGGCGCCATCGTCGCCTCACGGCTGGAGTGCTCCACCGCCATGCCGACCTCGGAGGAGATCGAGACGCTGCTCGCCGGGGGCGATCCCAACGAGCGGTTCGACGACGCGAGCGCCGTCCACGTGCAGCCGGCCGGAGCGACATCATGACCCAGACGCTGCCGTCCGAGCACCCCACCGCCTCCGAGGCGCACCGCTTCGTCTCCTCGGTCGCCGAGATCGGCGACGTCCGGTTCTACGAGCCGGAGCGGATCGGTGCGCTGCTCGCCGCTCGCCGTCGCCGCAGCATCGCCGGCAGCGACGGCCGGCTGATGATCGTGGCCTGTGATCACCCGGCCCGCGGCGCTCTTGGCGCTTCCGGCAACCCGACCGCAATGGCCGACCGGACAGGGCTGCTCGAGCGTCTCGTCACGGCCCTCTCGCGGCCAGGCGTGGACGGCCTGCTGGCCACGGCCGACATCGCCGAGGACCTGCTGCTGCTCGGTGCCCTGGAGGGCAAGCTCGTCTTCTCCTCGATCAACCGGGGTGGCTTGCAGGGTTCGGCTTTCGAGCTGGACGACCGGGCCACCGGCTATGACGTGCGCGGCACCATCGAGTCCCGCTTCGACGGGGCGAAGATGCTGGCCCGGATCGATCTGGCCGACCCCGCGACCGTCGCCACCCTGGAGATGTGTGCGCGGGCGGTGACCGATCTCAACCGGGCCGGCCGGATCGCCATGGTCGAGCCCTTCATGTCCAGCCGGGTCGGCAACGCGGTGGTCAACGACCTCAGCGCCGATGCGGTGATCAAGTCGATCGCGATCGCGTCG
This sequence comes from uncultured Actinomycetota bacterium, assembly GCA_963696135.1. Lineage (GTDB taxonomy): Bacteria > Actinomycetota > Actinomycetes > Propionibacteriales > Propionibacteriaceae > Microlunatus. Next base: position 103,820 of record CAVOJH010000007.1, on the reverse strand, counting down.
GGTCTGGGCGCCTCCAGCGCGTACACCTGGATGAAGCTGCCGGTCGTGCCCGAGATGGAGCGGGTGATGGCGGCGACCACGATGCCGACCCTGTTGCTCGGCGGAGATCCGGACAACGATCCGGACGAGACCTACGCGGCCTGGCAGGCGGCTCTGGCGCTACCGTCGGTGCGTGGCCTGGTGGTCGGGCGCACCATGCTCTACCCGGCCGACGACGACGTGGCCAAGGCGGTCGACACGGCCGTCTCCCTGGTGCGCTGAGGAGCCTGTCGATGAGTGAGCTGTATCTGCCCGCCGGCGCTGCCGCCGTCGGACCGTACGACCTGGAGATCACCCCGACCTCGGCCGGTTGGGGCTACTCCAGCCTGCGGGTGATCACCCTCGAGGGCGGCGCCGAGCACGGATTCTCCTGCGCTGATGAGGAGATCATCGTGGTGCCACTGTCCGGCGGCGCCTCGGTGACCACCGGCGGCGAGACCTTCAGCCTGGCCGGCCGGACCGACGTGTTCGCCGGACCGACCGACATCGTCTACCTCCCCGCGGGTTCCACCGCCACGCTCACCTCCACCGACGGCGGCCGGTACGCCCTGTGCGGCGCGGTGAGCGACGCCACGCTGCCGGCGCACTACGGCCCCGTGGCCGAGGTGCCGGTCGAGCTCCGCGGAGCCGGACAGTCGAGCCGGCAGGTCCGCAACTTCGGTACGCCGCAGGCGCTGGCCGCCGGCGCGATCATCGCCTGCGAGGTGATCACGCCCGGCGGGAACTGGTCGTCCTACCCGGCCCACAAGCACGACGAGGCCACCGAGACCGAGTCGGAGCTGGAGGAGATCTACTACTTCGAGATCGCCGCCGGCCCGAACGGCGAACCGGGCCTGGGCTTCATGCGCACGTCGTCCTCGCCGGGCCACGACATCGACCTCTGCGAAGAGGTCCACGATCGTGATGCGGTGCTGGTGCCGTACGGCTGGCACGGTCCGTGCGTGGCCGCCCCCGGCTACGACATGTACTACCTGAACGTGATGGCCGGTCCGCCGAATCCCGATGGTGGGGAGCGGGCCTGGAAGATCTCCGACCACCCCGACCAGACCTGGGTGCGCGGCACCTGGGCCGACCAGCCGGTCGATCCCCGCTTGACCCGAGAGGACTCCTGATCATGGGTGAGACCCTGCACCTGACCGTCGCCCAGGCGACCGTGAAGTTCCTGAGCCAGCAGTACAGCGAGTCCGACGGGGTGGAGTACAAGTTCTTCGAGGGCTGCTTCGGCATCTTCGGTCACGGCAACGTGGCCGGTCTGGGCCAGGCGCTGCTGCAGGCCGAGATCGATGAGCCCGGCGCGCTGCCGTACGTGCTCGGCCGCAACGAGCAGGCGATGGTCCACTCCGCGGTCGCCTTCGCGCGGATGCGGAACCGGCTGCAGACGTACGCCATCTCCAGCTCCGTCGGCCCCGGCGCCACGAACATGGTCACCGGCGCGGCGCTGGCCACCATCAACCGGATCCCGGTGCTGCTGCTGCCGGCCGACACCTTCGCCGACCGCGCGGCCTCGCCGCTGCTGCAGGAGCTCGAGCTGCCGTACGCCGGCGACGTCACCGTGAACGACGCGTTCCGTCCGGTCAGCAAGTACTTCGACCGGATCTGGCGGCCCGAGCAGCTGCCCGCTGCGCTGATCTCAGCCATGCGGGTGCTGACCGACCCGGCGGAGACCGGGGCGGTGACGGTCTGCTTCCCGCAGGACGTGCAGGCGCAGGCGTACGACTGGCCGGTCGAGCTGTTCGCCAAGCGGGTCTGGCACGTCTCCCGGCCGCTCCCGGAGACCGCCGTGATCGCTCGCGCCGCGGAGATCATCCGCTCAGCCGAGCGGCCGCTGATCGTGGCCGGCGGCGGCGTGCACTACGCCGGTGCCACCGAGGCGCTGGCGGCGTTCTGCGCGGCCACCGGCATCCCGGTCGGTCAGACCCAGGCCGGCAAGGGCACCTTGCTCTACGACCACCCGCAGTGCCTCGGGGCCATCGGTTCCACCGGCAGCACCGCCTCGAACGCGATCGCGGCGGAGGCGGATGTGGTGATCGGCATCGGCACCCGCTACGAGGACTTCACCACCGCCAGCCGGACCGCGTTCCAGGATGCGGGGGTGCGGTTCGTCAACATCAACGTGGCGCCGATCGACGCGGTCAAGCACTCCGGTCTGGCCGTGCAGGCCGACGCCCGGGAGGCCCTGACAGCCCTGACCGGTCTGCTCGACGGCTTCCGGGTCGATGACGCGTACGCGGCCCGCTACACCGAGCTGGACGCGGCCTGGGACGCTGCCGTGGCGAAGGCGTACGCGGAGGAGGAGCCGGCCCCGGGTCTGCTCTCCCAGAACTCCGTCATCGGTCTGGTCAACGAGCTGTCCGACCCGACCGACGTCGTCGTCTGCGCGGCCGGCTCGATGCCGGGTGATCTGCACAAGCTGTGGCGGACCCGGGACCCGAAGGGCTACCACGTCGAGTACGGCTACTCCTGCATGGGTTACGAGGTCGCCGGTGGCCTCGGCGTCCGACTGGCCTGCCCGGACCGGGACGTCTTCGTGATGGTCGGCGACGGTTCGTACCTGATGATGGCCACCGAGCTCGCCACGGCGGTGCAGGAGGACATCAAGATCATCACCGTGCTGGTCCAGAACCACGGCTTCGCCTCCATCGGCTCGCTGTCGGAGTCTCTGGGCTCGCAGCGCTTCGGGACGTCGTACCGGAAGCGGAACGCGACCAGCGGTCGCCTGGACGGGGAGAAGCTCCCGGTCGACCTGGCCGCGAACGCGGCCAGCTTCGGCCTCGAGGTGATCAAGACGAGCACCAAGGCGGAGTTCGCCGACGCGATCAAGGTGGCCAAGGCCTCCGAGGCTCCGATCGTGATCTACGTGGAGACCGATCCGCTGCTCGACGCGCCCAGCTCGCAGTCCTGGTGGGACGTGCCGGTCAGCTCGACCTCCACGCTGGCGTCGACCCAGCGGGCCAGCGAGTTCTACCAGCAGAAGAAGACCGAGCAGAAGACCTTCCTCACGCCCACCGCGTGATCATCGCCCAGTTCCGTTCCTCAACCACCAGTGCAGCAGAGAGGCAGCAGTGACTACCAGCGCGACGAGCGGACCCTCCGGGTCCAGCCTCACGATCGGTACCGCCCCGGATTCGTGGGGGGTCTGGTTCCCCAGTGACCCCGAGCAGGTGCCGGCGGAGCGGTTCCTCGCCGAGGTCGTCGAGGCCGGCTACGAGGCCATCGAGCTCGGGCCGTACGGCTACCTGCCCAACGACCCCAACGAGCTGAAGGAGACGCTCGCGGCGCACAACCTCTCGGTGCTCGCCGGGACGGTGTTCTCCCACCTCCACCAGCCCGACTCCTGGGACTACACCTGGAAGCAGGTCACCGACGTCGCAGCCCTGACGCAGGCCGTCGGGGGCGAGCACATCGTCGTCATCCCCGACGTCTGGCGGGATCACAAGACCGGGGAGCCGAAGGAGGAACGCAGCCTCACCGACGAGCAGTGGGGACTGCTCACCTCCGGGCACGACGAGCTCGGTCGGCGGATCCTGGCCGAGTACGGCCTGCACGTGCAGTTCCACTCGCACGCCGACAGCCACGTCGGCTACCAGCCGGAGATCGAGCGCTTCCTGGAGGCGACGAATCCCGAGTACGTGAACCTGTGCCTGGACACCGGCCACGTCGCCTACTACGGCGGCGACTGCGTCGATCTGATCACTCGCTACCCGGAGCGGATCGGCTACGTGCACCTCAAGCAGGTCAACCCGGCCGTGGTGTCTGAGGTGCTGGACAAGGACCTGTCCTTCCCGGAGGCGGTGAAGATGGGCGCCATGATCGAGCCGCCGCTCGGTCTGCCGGACATGCCGCCGGTGCTGGAGGCGCTCGCCGGCCTGGGCCGCGAGATCAAGGGCATCATCGAGCACGATCTCTACCCGTGCGCCCCGGATGTACCGCTGCCCATCGCGAAGCGCACCAAGACCTACCTGTCTTCCTGCAGCCCTGTGTCCATCGACATGGGGAAGTTCGACACGGGGGCCGTGCGGTGACGCTCTCCCTCACCACCACCCGTCCCTGATCCCCACCGAGTAAGGACATTCACCATGGCAACGACGCTTCACCACTGGACCAACGGCGCAACCTTCGAAGGGACCAGCGGCCGTTTCTCCGACGTCACCAACCCGGCGACCGGTGAGGTCAGCGCGCAGCTCGCGCTCGCCTCCGAGGCCGATGTCGAGACCGTCGTGGCGGCCGCCGCCGCGGCCTACCCGGCGTGGCGGGACACCTCCCTGGCCAAGCGGGCGCAGGTGCTGTTCGCCTTCCGGGAGCTGCTGAACGCCCGCAAGTCCGAGCTCGCGGCGATCATCACCTCCGAGCACGGCAAGGTCCTCTCCGACGCGCTCGGTGAGGTCAGCCGCGGCCAGGAGGTCGTGGAGTTCGCCTGCGGCATCCCGCACCTGGTGAAGGGTGCCTTCACCGAGAACGCCTCGACCAAGGTCGACGTGCACTCCGTCCGCCAGCCGCTCGGTGTGGTCGGGATCATCTCCCCGTTCAACTTCCCGGCCATGGTGCCGATGTGGTTCTTCCCGATCGCCATCGCGGCCGGCAACACCGTGGTGCTGAAGCCGAGCGAGAAGGTGCCGACGGCGGCGTTGTGGATGGCCGAGCTGTGGAAGGAGGCCGGTCTGCCCGACGGTGTCTTCAACGTGCTGAACGGCGACAAGGTGGCCGTGGACGGCCTGCTCACCCACCCGGAGGTGCAGTCGATCTCCTTCGTCGGCTCGACCCCGATCGCGAAGTACGTCTACGAGACCGGCACCGCGCACGGCAAGCGGGTCCAGGCCCTGGGCGGTGCGAAGAACCACATGCTGGTGCTGCCCGACGCCGACCTCGACCTGGCGGCCGACCAGGCCATCAACGCGGGCTTCGGCTCGGCGGGGGAGCGCTGCATGGCGATCTCCGCTGTGCTGGCCGTCGGTGAGATCGGCGACGAGCTGGTGGCCAAGATCAAGGAGCGTGCGCTCACGCTGAGGACCGGCGACGGCACCCGTGGCTGCGACATGGGCCCGCTGGTCACCGCCGTCTCCCGCGATCGGGTGGCCGGTTACGTCGACGCCGGCGAGGCTGCGGGCGCGACCCTCGTCGTCGACGGGCGGACGCCGCAGGTCGACGCGGACGGTGAGGGCTTCTTCGTCGGCCCGACGCTGTTCGACCACGTGACCACCGACATGAGCATCTACACCGACGAGATCTTCGGCCCGGTCCTCTCGGTGGTCCGAGTGGACACCTATGCCGATGGGGTGAAGCTGATCAACGACAACCTGTACGGCAACGGCACCGCCATCTTCACCAACGACGGTGGGGCGGCCCGGCAGTTCCAGAACGAGGTGAAGGTCGGCATGATCGGCATCAACGTGCCCGTGCCGGTGCCGATGGCGTACTACTCCTTCGGTGGTTGGAAGTCCTCGCTGTTCGGTGACTCCCACGCTCACGGCATGGAGGGGGTGCACTTCTTCACCCGCGGCAAGGTGGTCACCTCCCGCTGGCTCGATCCCAGCCACGGTGGTCTCAACCTGGGCTTCCCGCAGAACAGCTGAGCCGAGGCACAGGGGTTCTGGGAACTCATCCAGGTGGAGCTCCATGTCTGACGATGTCACCGGGAGCCGCTCGAGCTGCTCGGTCGAGCCGTCCTGGTGCCGAATGTGGATGGCGGCCACGCGTCCCCGGATCGTGGTCGTGGGATGTCGGGAGTCGAGGTCGTGGTGTCTCTCGACGTAGCGGGATGTGCCGTCCTTGCGGGGCACGACCAGGCGGGTGAGCTCGACCACTGAGTTGCGCTCGTAGGGCGAGCCACAGCACGCGTGCTCCCAGTCGCCGGGCTCCACCACGGTCTGCATCTCGCCGATTGCTCCCTGCTGCCGTCGTGGTTAGTGGTCGAACGCCTGGCGCACCAGCTGCACCGTCTCGGTGGGGCTGAGACCGAGCGCGCGCATCCGCCGCACGAAGTCGGAGGCGGAGCGACGGGCGTCCTCCCCGACATCGCTCGACGGCTCGGCCACCACGGTGCCGCGGCGTCCGGCGGTGCGCACGAGTCCGGCCTGTTCCAGCTCGCGGTAGGTACGGGCGACGGTGTTCGGTGCGATCCCCAGGTCGCCGGCGAGTCGACGGACGGTGGGCAGCTGGGTGCCGGGGGGCAGCTCGACGGCTTCGATCTGCGCCACGAGCTGCTGTCGGAGCTGCTCGAACGGCGGCACCGGCGAGGACGCGTCGACGACGAGCATCAGACGGTCTCGTACGCGCGTCGGGCCGCCTGCAGTGCCGCGTCTCGATGCTTCCCGGACGGACCGCGGTGGAGCAGCTGCTGGCCGCTGAAGGCGAGAGCCGACGTGACGAAGACCATCACGAGCACCAGATTCCACATCAGGTCGTCATTCGGACCGCGAGTGCGGGGAAGGGCGGTCATGATCAGGACGATGATCGGCAAGCCGAGACTGACCGGCAGAGAGCACACCTCGCACAGGCGCTCACCGCGGACGGCGTTCCGCCAGAACAACGTGGCGACGATCGATCCGGCAATGCCTCCCACGCGCTGCTGCCACCGTGCGTTCTCCACCTCCGTCCTCAGTTCGGCGGTGATCGGTGCCCGCTGTTCCCGGATCCAGGTCGCACTGAACCGGCACCGGGCAACCGGTCGCAGCCCGATCAGCAGCACGATGATCATGATGGCGGCGCCGCTCATCGGTAGCCAGGACCACCACACCTCTGATCACCTCCAAGCGGCAGTTCGTACTGACGTTTGTAGCATCGTAGCAGTACGAAGACTTCCCGAGAACGGAACCGAGGATAGTATCTGCACATGTACGCAGATGCGCAGGACATGGAGGGTGACGCTCCGAGCCGGGTCGACGCCCAGCTCGTCGATCTGGCGGTGGAGGTGTTCAGCATGCTGGCCGACCCGACGCGGGTCCGCATCGTGCTGGCCCTCCAGGGCGGTGAGCTGCCGGTGAACACCATCGCGACCGCGGTCGACAAGGCTCCAGCTGCGGTGTCGCAGCACCTCGCGAAGCTCCGGCTGGCGCGGATCGTGGCCGCACGACAGGACGGGAACCGGGTGTACTACCGGCTGGAGAACGAGCACGCCTCTCAGCTGGTCACCGACGCCGTCCACCAGGCAGAGCACGCCATCGGACAACCGCGCCACCACCGCCGCGACCCCGAGGACCAGGCGTGACCGGTCGTCATGATCATGATGATGATCATCCTCAGGGCCGGCACCACCACCATGATCACCACGACCACGACCACGATCACCACGACCACGATCACCACGACCACGATCACCACGACCGGGGCGGCCCGCGCGACGTCCTGCGTGGCCTGTTCGTGCCGCACGGTCATGACAGCTCCAGCATGATCGATGACGCTCTCGAGACCAGCAGGCAAGGGATCCGGGCCGTCAAGCTGAGCCTGGTGATCTTGGGTCTGACCGCTCTGCTGCAGATCGCGGTGGTGATCATCAGCGGCTCGGTGGCGTTGCTGGCCGACACCGTCCACAACCTCTCCGACGCCTTGACCGCGGTGCCGCTGTGGATCGCCTTCGTGATCGGACGACGTCCTCCCAGCCGCCGCTACACGTACGGCTTCGGTCGTCTGGAGGACGTGGCCGGACTCTTCATCGTGGTCATGATCGCTATCTCCGCCCTGCTGGCCGGGGTCGAGTCGATACGGCGTCTGCTGGATCCCCATCCGGTGACGAACCTGAGCTGGGTGGCGGTCGCTGGGCTGATCGGGTTCGCCGGCAACGAGATCGTGGCCGGCTACCGCATCCGCGTGGGACGACGGATCGGCTCTGCCGCCCTGGTCGCTGACGGCGTGCACGCCCGCACCGACGGGTTCACCTCGCTCGCGGTGGTGCTCGGCGCCCTCGGCCTCTGGCTCGGCTTCCCGCTGGCGGATCCGATCGTGGGGCTGCTGATCAGCACCGCGATCGTGGTCCTGCTGATCGGCACCAGCCGTGACATCGGGCGCCGGCTCCTCGACGGGGTCGACCCCGCGCTGGTGATGAAGGCCGAGCTCGCCATCTCCGGGGTGCCCGGCATCGACACGGTCGACCACCTGCGGATGCGATGGGTCGGTCATCGGCTGGTCGTGGAGGCTACGGTCGGCAGCGACCCCACCATGCCCGTCGGCGAGTTCCACCAGCTCGAGCACCGGGCTGCCGAGCGACTCCGCGGCCGGCTACCCCGTGTGCAGGCTGTCCGGCTCACGCCCTCGGCCCACCCGGCCACCGCCCATCGATCAACCGACGGAGACAACCATGCTTGACGATCACGATCCGACCTCGCCGACCGCCCACGCCGCTGAGCCCCACTATGGTGGCCTGCCGCAACGACTCAACTGGCTTCGGGCAGGTGTGCTCGGCGCCAACGACGGCATCGTGTCCACGGCCGCCCTCGTCGTCGGCGTTGCCGGGGCCACTGCCGCCAGTGCGACGATCCTGACCGCCGGAGTCGCCGGATTGGTGGCGGGAGCCGTGTCGATGGCCTTGGGGGAGTACGTCTCCGTCAGCAGCCAGCGCGACACCGAGCGCGCCCTGCTGGACAAGGAGCGGACCGAGCTGGCCACCTCGCCGGCCGAGGAGCTCGACGAGCTCGCGGCGCTCTACGTCGCGAAGGGAGCCAGTCCGGAGACGGCCCGCCGGCTGGCCGAGGAGCTGACCGCCAAGGACGCGTTCGCCGCGCACGTCGACGTCGAGCTGGGGATCGACCCGGAAGCGCTGACCAACCCGTGGCATGCGGCGCTCTCCTCGGCCGTCGCGTTCACCGTCGGATCGATCCCGCCCCTGCTGGCCATGGTGCTGTCCGGTCCGCAGCTGCGGATCCCGCTCACCTTCGTGACGGTGCTGATCGCGCTGGCGATCACCGGGGCGGTGAGTGCTCGGCTCGGGTCGGCGAAGGTCGGGCCGGCCGTGGTGCGCCTGATGGTGGGTGGTGGCTTCGCCATGGCTGTGACCTACGCGATCGGCCGACTGCTCGGCTCGGCCGGTCTGTAGCGATCGAACGCTATCCGACGTCGCCGTCGATGTTCTCTGTCTCCCGGATCCGCTCCAGGGCAGCCTCGTCCTCACCCACGACCACGACGACCGAGCCGCCGCCGATCAAGGCCGCCACGATGCCGTCGCGTGCGGTGGCCCACGGTGTCGACGGGCGGAGCAGTCGGCGTTGGGTCGACTCGCGCGCCACGGCCAGCTCCGCCTGCGTCACGGTGGCTTCGGCGGATCGCCACGCCACCTCGTCCTCCGGTACGGCGACGGCCTCGTACTGATCCGGCTGGCCGCGGACCTCCAGGGAGAAGTCGGCCACACCGTCGGGCAGCCGCTCGGCGAACGGCAGCCCCAGCGGGTGCAGGCTGCAGGCCAGCAGGTCGGCTCCGAGCTCGGTTGCGTGCTCGGCGGCGCTTGGGTAGAGCGGACCGGCCACGACCAACCGCACCCCCGCCTCGGCGTCGGCTCCACCGTCGACCGCGACCGTGACCCCCAGCGTCCAGCAGGCCAGTTCCACGCAGATGGTCACCCAGTGGCCCGGATGCGTCCGGGCCACGTCCAGCTCCACGACGTCGCCGAGATCCAGGCCGTACTCGTCGACCAGCAGGTGGCAGGTCTTGTGCACCCAGTTCGTCACGGTGACGGCGGAGAGCTCGGTCCGCTCGCCCGTACCGAGGTCGTAGTAGGTGACCAGCGGATCGGCGCCGGCCGTGGTCGTCCGCCGGTGGAGCCGTTGGGAGATCAACTGCATGACGGTGATCGTAGGGCCGCTAGCCTGTGGCGATGCGTCACGTGCTCATCATGGCCGGCGGGTCCGGGAAGCGGCTGTGGCCGCTGTCGCGTCGGGACATGCCCAAGCAGCTGCTTCGCATCCTCGGCGGTCAGAGTCTGCTGCGACTCGCGTACGAGCGGTTGGACGGCGTGGTGGAACCCGAGCAGGTCTGGGTCTGCACCGGGGCGGACTACGCCCACGTGGTGGCCGCCGAGCTGCCCGAGCTGGATCCCGGCAACATCCTCGGCGAGCCCGAGGGCCGCGACTCGATGAACGCCATCGCCTGGACGGCGGCCGTGCTGGCGGAACGCGATCCCGACGCCGTGATGGCGGTGGTCGCCTCCGATCACGTCATGCGACCCACCGCCGCCTTCCAGGAGGCGCTGCGCGAGGGTTTCGAGGTCGCCGAGGCCGACGCGAGCGCCCTGGTGACCTTCGGGGTCGTGCCGGCCACCGCGCACACGGGGTACGGCTACCTGCACCGGGGTCAGGCGCTGCCCGGTCATCCGGGCGTGCGTCACGTGCTCGGGTTCAAGGAGAAGCCCGACCGATCCACCGCCGAGGGTTACCTGGACTCCGGCGACTACTGGTGGAACGCCGGCATGTTCGTCTGGCAGGCGCGCACCGTGCTCGACCAGCTCCATCAGCTGCTGCCGGACACGCACCGACTGGTCACCGAGCTGGCCGCCCATCCCGACCGGCTGGCCGAGATCTACCCGAAGCTGGCGAAGATCAGCGTGGACTACGCCCTGATGGAGCCGGCCTCCCAGGGACGCACGGACGGGCACGTGGTCGCCGTCCAGCTGCCGATCATCTGGCACGACGTGGGGGGCTACCCCTCGCTGCGCCGGCAGCTGCCGTGGGACGAGCACGGCAACGCGGTCACCGGCACCGCCGTGGTGGTCGGCTCGCGGGACAACCTGGTGATGAACGAGAGCGACGACGGTCGGCTGCTGGCAGTGATCGGGATGACCGACACCGTGATGGTGCAGACCGACCAGATCACTGTCGTCGCCCCGCTGGGGGAGTCCGAGCGGGTGAAGGAGCTGGTCGCGGCGGTCACCGACCAGCTGGGGACGACCTACGCCTGAGCCCAGACGTCAGGGCTCGGGTCGTCAGGGCCCGGGTCGTCAGGCCCCGTTGGGCTCTGGGGAGTCCGTCGACGGGTACGTCTGCATGAACGACTCGATCGCCGCGCCACTGACGGCGGTGCAGGGCTGACGGACGCCCTGCTGCTTCGTGGTGTCGGCCGGGTTGCTCGGGTCGGCGGTCCAGCGGGTCAGCACCACGTTCTTGCCGTCCGGGAAACCGGCTCCGTCGGCCTCGGTCCAGGGCGCGGCGATGAACTTCTGGTTCGGGTCGTAGTCCTCGGAGGTGAACGTCTTCGCGATCGCCGCCAACGCGTCCTTGTCGGCCTGCGGAGCGCTGTCGCGATACCAGACCACGGTGTAGCCGTGCTCCAGGTTGTGCACCAGGTTCTCCACGGCCGGCCGGTCGTCGGTGGTGTAGAAGCGCTTGGTGAACGGCGCCGGCGAGGCGTAGTGCGGACCGGAGTCCGGCGGCGTCCGGTCGTAGGCCACCTTGGTGCCGTCGGCGACGTGGTTCTGGTTGCCGGAGGCCGGGTGGGTCGCGGCGGCATCGCAACCGGCCGCGTCCGCGGCCACGCCGAGGTCGGCCAGCACCGCACTGCTCGCCTGGCTGTCCTTGACCACCAGGTAGATCGGGTACGCCAACAAGGCGCCGGCCAGCACCACGCAGACGGCCAGCAGACCGAACGAACGGCGGCGCTGCGCGGACTTCTGCTGGCTCTCCAGGGCGGCCAGCTGCTGGCGGCGGTTGCCGCCGGTGGCCTTGGCGGGCTCTTTGGCCACGGTATCTCCTCGTGTGCTCGGGCGAGACGCTGCCCGACACAACGGACAAACGCCGGGAGTCTATCCCGGTGGGGCTGGCGTACCGGAGGATTCGGAGGCCCCCAGGTGCTGGGCGACGTCCAGCAGGCGCCGGACCAGGACGGCCGGATCGGCGGGGAGGTCGCCGCCGGCCAGCAGCGCATCGGCCGCCGCCTCGGCGTCCACCCCGACCAGCTCCGGGTAGGCATCGGGCACGCCCAGCGCCCGACAGAGGGCGGCGAGCACGGCCTCGCGCGAGCCGTGACTGAACAGGTCCTCACGACCGGTCCGCAGGATGGCCTCCGCACCGGAGGCCTCGGCCCGTGGCGGACCGACCAGCTCGGCCAGGCCGCGCAGCACCGCTACCGGTCGGCCGCCCAGCTTGCCCTTGACCAGGTCGGCGGCCGCGGCCAGCTCGTCGGCCAGGGCCATCGTGGTCACCGCGAGCTCGTTGCCGTAGTCGTCGACCTGCCCGGCGTACGGCGCGAGCACCCGGACCCGGGCCGCCCCGATCGCGTGGTCGGTCTGGCCGAGGCGCCAGGGCCGGCCCGCGGTGTCGGAGATGATCACGCCGACATCGCCGCCGACGGCCTCGCTGAGACCTGCGGCCAGCCGCTCGGCGGAGGCGTCCGGGTCGACGGGCAGCAGCAGGATCCGGCCGGGTTCGACGTTGGACGTGTCGACTCCGGCCGCGGCCAGGGTGAGGCCGCTGTGGGTACGGACGATCCGCATCGGACCGCGCTGCGCAACCACGGCCCGGGTCGCCTCGGTGATGGCCGCCTCCCGGTCGGCGGCGTCGGCGTACCGGTCCTCGGCCTTGCTGATGATCTTGGACGTGATCACGATGATGTCGCCCGGCCGCAGCGGACCGTGGTCGCCGTCGATCACCCGCAGGATCTCGGTGATCAGGTCGGTGGTCGGGGTGACCTCGCCGAGGCCCCCAGGAGCGAAGAGGAGGACCATCAGGCCGGGAGGGCCTTGACGGCTAGCCGGAGGAACTCGGCGGTCGCATCCGGGCTGTTCATCAGGAGTCCGGTGACCGCGACCCGCAGACCGTCGGCCTCCAGCTGGGGGGCGCTGTCGGCATCGGCGGAGTCCATCACCCAGAGGTCGAGCACCCCGTCGGCGTCCCGGGAGCCGTAGTGGCGGCCGACGGCCGCCGCGTCGACCGCCACCCCGATGGCCGGCAGCAACCGATGGGCCATGCCCAGGACCGGAGCGCCGCCGAGGATGCCGGCGAAGCCGATCACGGGCGCGGCAGTGCCGACCAGCGCGGCCCGGATGCCGGGGACCTCGAGGATCGGGCCGATCGAGACCACCGGGTTGCTGGGCGCCACCAGCACCAGGTCGGCGCTCGTGAGCGCCTCGGCCACCCCGGCGGCCGGGCGCGTGTGCCCGATCCCCGTACGCCGGACGGCCAACGCGTCGGGGGCGGCCCGCAGCCGCACCCAGTACTCCTGGAAGTGCAGCCAACGGCGGCCATCAGGAGCCTCGGGGTCGCTGATGGCAACCTCGGTCTCGACCACGTCGTCGGTCATCGGTAGCAGAGTGAGCAGGGGATCGTGGCTCAGCCAGCGGGCGGTGACCCGCCGGGTGACCTCGGACAGCGGCAGCCCGGCGGCCAGCAGCTGCGTCCGGGCGAGGTGGGTGGCGAGGTCCAGGTCGCCGAGCCCGAACCAGGTGGGCTCCAGCCCGTACGCCGTCAGCTCGTCCTTGACCCGCCAGGTCTCACCGGCCCGGCCCCAGCCGCGGTCGGTATCGATCCCGCCGCCCAGCGTGTACGTCATGGTGTCCAGGTCGGGGCAGATGCGCAGACCGTGCAGGGTGATGTCGTCGGCGGTGTTGACGACCACGGTCAGCTGCGCCGCCGGATAGGCCGCGCGCACCCCCGCGACGAACCGTGAACCCCCGACGCCACCGGCCAGCACCACCACCTGCACGGCGCCCAGTGTTCCACGCGTCGAGCACTAAGGTGAGCCGCATGCAGCCTTGGCACCGGTGGCGTGAACCGCTTGCGGTGGCGCTCCTGGTCGCCCTCGCGCTGATGCTCGTGGTGCGCGGCATCGCCCTGGGGCTCGCGTACGACGCGAGGAACACCGGTGGGTACGTCGGCGCGATCCCCGGTGGGGACGAGCTCCTGCTGATGACTGCGGCGATCGCGGTGCTGTGGTGCACCACGCCGGTGCGCGACGCTGGATCGGCTGAGCAGACTCCGGCGCTGAGCCCGCACGCCTGGCCGATCGCCGTCGCCGGGTTGGTGGTGGTGGGGCTGACGGTGCTCGGCTGGTTCGTCCTGGCCGTGGCGAACGTGGGGACCCTCGTGTCGTGGCCGACACCCCACATCGGGTTCGTGCTGCTCGTGATCGAGGGACTGCTCCGCCTCGCGATTCCGGTGGCCGCCCTGGTGGCGGTCGTGCTGGCCGTTCGTCGTGCCGCCGCGGCCCGCACGACGGCAGAAGACAGGCCATCCCTGACCGCCACGGTGACCGAGCCCGATGAGGTGCCCGCCGTGACGGCGGCACCGGACCGGCTGCCCGCCGCCTGGCAGGCGGACGAGGCGACGGGCGCCGTCTGGCTGACCGCCGACGACGCGGCCCAGGGCCAGCCCGGGTTGTCGTGGGCGGACCCGGCCGCCACCGCCGGCGCCGTGACGAGCGGTGCGTGGGCACCTCCGCCGACGACGGCCGAGGAGGCTGTCGCCCCGCCCCGGGCGCCGGCACCCACGGCGGCCGAGGACGACGACCTGCGTTAGCGCTCACGCCCCGGCGACCGCAGAACGTACGCCTTCCGCACCAAATGTCCGGCCCTTATCGCATGAGGCTCGGGTGAGCAAACCGGCCCAATACCAAACTCGGCCTTGACTTGGGTGCATTTACGGGCGTGTAATTTCACCCATGTTGTTCGATCAACACCAGTACCGACGCCACGGGAGCGCCGGGAGAGGTCGTTTGGTCGACGCATGATCGTCGTGGGGCCGCGAACCCCTCGGCAGGCATTGAACCCCGGGGTCGAGGAGGCAACACATGGAGCACGAAGAAGCTGAGGTCGACGAGGGCGCGCTGAGCTGGCAGGAGCGAGCGTTGTGCGCGCAGACCGATCCGGAGGCCTTCTTCCCCGAGAAGGGCGGCTCGACACGGGAGGCGAAGAAGGTCTGCCTGTCCTGTGACGTGCGCTCGGAGTGCCTGGAGTACGCACTCGGCCACGACGAGCGGTTCGGCATCTGGGGCGGACTGTCGGAGCGCGAACGGCGCAAGCTGAAGAAGCGCGCGGTCTAGCGCTCACGGGCACGAGCAGGCGGACTTCCCCAGCCGTCTGCCTGTCGGCGGCGATCGAGCCGGTGCCCGTCGTAATGCGGCACTCTCCGCGAGTTCGCATACAGTGGTCGACGCCTTGCGCCTGAGCCGAGGCCGCACCGCTGCCGTACGACTCTCGCGAGGTTCTTCCGACACTCATGGACGATGACGTGAGCGAGGAGCGCCCTCACGGGGCGACCCCTGCCGACAGCTGGGATGACCTGCGGGTGGCCCAGGTCGAGGACGAAGCCGACCGCTGGGCCTGGCTGGCCGATCGGCACGATGCCGACCCGCTCCCCGATCTCTCCGGCTGCACCGTCACCGCCGTGCTGGTCACCCTGGACGCCGAGGCCTGGCTACCCGAGACCCTGGCGGGGCTCTCCCGCCTCACCTACAAACCGACCCGGCTGATCGCGGTCGACAACGGCAGCACCGACAAGACCGTGGAGCTGCTCGAACGGGCGGAGCGTCACGGGGTGCTCGACGCGGTGGTCACCGGCCCGCCGCGGGGCGGCTTCGGAGCCGGGATCGCCGCGGCGTTGGCCGCCGAGTCCGAGGCCGGGGGAGCATCGGCCGGATCCGACGGCGCGTCGGACCACTGGCTCTGGCTCCTGCACGACGATGCCGTGCCGGCCGCCGACACCCTCCAGCAGCTGCTCGGCCACGTGGTGAGTGACCCGGGCGTCGACATCACCGGCCCCAAGCTGGTCTTCCCGCGGCGCCGCCACAACGCCGGTCACCAGATCAGCGAGGTCGGTGCCAGCATCGCCCGGACGGGCCGCCGCGACCTCGGACTGGACCTCGGAGAGATCGACCAGGGTCAACGCGACCAACCGAAGCAGCACCTCGGCGTCTCCACCTGCGGGATGCTCCTCCGTCTGGTCGACTGGCGTGCCCTCGACGGGCTGGATCCCGACGTCGCCTGCTTCCGGGACGGGGTCGAGCTCGGCTGGCGGGCCACCGCACGCGGACTCCGGGTCGTCACCACCCCCCGTGCGGAGATGGTGCACCGCCAAGTGGGTCGGGCCGGACTGCGACCCCGGGGCGCCGGCGGCAAGCACCCCGACCGGGTCGACCAGCAGCTCGGGCTGCTGCTGATCCTCGGACACGCCCCGACCTGGCGGCTGCCCTTCACCTGGCTGCGGCTCGTGCTGGACTGCCTGATCCGGGCCCTGGGCTACCTGCTCGGCAAGGCCCCGCGGCGCTCCCGTGACGAGCTGGCCACCCTCGGCTGGTTGTTCTCGCATCCCCGCCGGGTCCGGGCCTATCGTCGTCGGCTGCGGAACGGTCTCACCGAGCGCGACAGGCGTACCGACAAAGACAGGGCCGCGCTGATCGCCGGCCTGCGACCGCCGTGGTGGTCGAGTGTGCGGCTGGCGGTCGAGTCAGTGACCGGTACGGTGTCCGACCGCTACCGCGAGCTGGCCGGCGACAGCGAAGCCGCGACGCTGGACGAGCTGACCGGTGACGACTTCTCCACCGTCGGTGAGGATCGTGGCAACCACCCGTTGCTCGCGCCGGTGGTGATCGTGGGTGGCCTGCTCCTGCTGGCGAGCCTCGCGGCCGCCCGCTCCCTGCTCGGTCTCGGACACCTGGACGCCCCGGCCCTGCTGCCGTCCCCGGACCGGCTCGGTCAGCTCTGGGCCTCGGCGGCCAGTGCGATCCCCGGCGCTCCGGGGGTGGCACCGCCGCCGTGGCTCGCGCTGATGGCGCTCGGTTCCACCGTGCTGGCGGGCCAACCGGAGTGGTTCGTCTCGACCCTGCTCCTGGGTGTGGTCCCGCTGGCCTACCTCGCCGTCTACCCGTTGCTCCGCGCAACTGTCGACGACCGGCGGGTGAGGATCTGCGCCGCCGTCGCGTACGCCATGTTGCCGGTCCTGCTCGGCGGCACCAACCAAGGGCGGCTGACCCTCAGCGTGGTCGCGATCCTGCTGCCGATGCTGGTGCTGGCCCTGCGCGGGTTGGTGCTGCGGAGGCCCCGCGCCCCCGAGGCGTGGCGGGGAGGCTGGGGTGCCGGGGTGGTGCTCGTCGGGCTGACCGCCTTCGAGCCCTCGCTCATCCTGGTGGCCGTCGTCCTCGGTGCGGTGGGCGCGATCTGGCTGCGGCGGACCCCGCGGAAGGTCGGCCGGATCGGTCTCGCCGTCGGGCTGCCGCTGCTGGTCTGGGCGCCGTGGTGGCCGGCCCTGATCGCGTACCCCGGTCGGCTGTTCGCCGGACCCGACGCCGCGTTGACGGCCGCCGGCGCGGCACCCGAGGTCTGGGGTCTGCTGATCGGTCGCGAGATCGGCCCGGGTCTGCCGCCGCTCTGGTTGGGGGCCATCTCCTTCGGCGTCATCTGGGTCGCCGCGGTCATCGGGCTGTCCCGCCGTCCCCGCCGGGCCGTGGTCGTCGGCGCCTGGGTGGCTGCGGTGACCGGGTTGGCGGGGTCCGTGGTGCTGAGTCGCCTGGTCGTCTCCGTGCCGCCGACCGGCAGCGAGATCCGCCCCTGGACGGGGGCGTACCTGCTGATCGCCTTCGGTGCCCTGGTGCTGGCCGCCGCCGCCGGGGTGGACGGGCTGTCCGCGGAGCTGCGCGATCGCAGCTTCGGCTGGCAGCAGCCCACCAGCGTGGTCGCCGGTCTCCTCGTCGTGGTGACTCTGCTGGGCTCGGCAGGCTGGTGGATCTGGGCGGGGGCCAGCGGACCGATCGAGCGGCAGCGGTTGGATGCGCTGCCGCCGTACCTGCAGAACGCGATGCTGTCCGACGCCGGCGTGCGGGTGCTCGCCATCGACCTGCAACACGGCGGCACCCCGGCCGGTGAGGCCCACTACTCCGTCATCTTCGGTGATCAGCTCCGGCTCGGTGACGCGGACCGCGGGTTCGCCTTCGGCGGCTCGACCGCCGCTCCCGACCAGGTCGGCGACCTGGTCCAGCGAATGGTGGCCGGGACGGCCGACTCCGACATCTCCCCGCAGCTGCGGAGCCTCGGCATCGGGTACGTGTGGGTGACCGGGGCGACCACCGAGGAGGTCGCCCGGATCGACAACACCCCCGCCCTGGGGACGGCCAGCGGCAGCGAGACGACCACCGTCTGGCAGCTGCAGCCGGCCGTGACCCGGGTGACCGTGTCCGAGGGCGACCAGACCACCGCGGTCGACGCGCTGCCGCCGGTGGTCGCGCCCGGCGGCGGCGATCGCCGGCTCGGGCTCGGCGAGGCGGCCGACCCACGCTGGCGGGCCAGTGCCGACGGTGTCGAGCTGACACCGACCACGGACGGCTGGCAGCAGGCTTTCCGGCTGCCGGCCGCGGGCGGCACGGTCTCGGTCCACCTCGCCTCACCGACCCTGTGGCTGCTCATCGGGCAGGGGATCGTGCTCGCGGTCGGTCTGGTCCTCGCCGCCCCCGGCATCCGCCGGCCGGAGGTCCGTGATCCGGTCCGTACGGCTCGGCGGGCGGCGTTCGTCGGGGGGCGAGCCCAGTGAGTCCCTCCTCCCGGAGCACCGCGGCCAGCACCCTGCGTCGGCTCCTCACCGTCGGCATCGCCCTGGTGGCCGTCGCCCTGGTGGCGGTCGGCGGGACCCTGGTCCGACCGGAAGCGGCACCGTTCACGCCGAGCCAGTCCCCGCTCGTCGGTCGGACCACCACCGTGTGCACGACCTCACCGGCCACCGACGCCACCGCGACGATCTCCGCCGTCGCAGTGCGCAAGGCGCCGGGTCGGGAGGGCACGCTGACCGGCACCGCGATCGGGTCCAGCACACCGTTGCTGACGATCGACCGGCAGGGTTTCGGGGACCAGCAGAAGGCCCCCGACGCTCCGGTCGTGCTGACGGGTGAGGGTGTGATGGCCACCGCCGGCAGCGGGATGATCACCAGCAGCGCGACCAAGGGCGACCAGTCCGGGCTGATGGCGGCCACCTGTGCCGCGCCGGCCACCGAGCACTGGTTCGTCGGTGTCGGGGCCAACCCCTCCTACCGGACCGACCTGGTGCTGACCAACCCCGACGCCGGTCAGGCCGA
The DNA here is from genome assembly GCA_963696135.1 of uncultured Actinomycetota bacterium. Lineage (GTDB taxonomy): Bacteria > Actinomycetota > Actinomycetes > Propionibacteriales > Propionibacteriaceae > Microlunatus. The sequence goes on along the minus strand of CAVOJH010000007.1, from coordinate 84,812 downwards.
GGTGGATCTGCGGTTCTACGGGCGTAACGGACTGGTCGTGGTGCCCGGGAGTCCCGGTCTGGTCATCGAGGGCGGCAGCAGCCGTACCGTCTCGTTGGACACCCTGGTCACTGTCGAGGGACCGCTCACCGTCTCGGTCCGCGCCAGCACCGGGCGGGTCTCCGCGGTCGCCCTCGCCCGCCGCAGCGTCGACTTCGAGCCCACCGGCGCGGACTGGCAGCTCTCGGCGGTGGCCCCGGCCCGCTCGGTCGTCATCCCGGGAATCCCCGAGGGTGCCGGCACCCGGACCCTCGTGGTCGCCAACCCCGGCACCGACCGGGCCACCGTGTCGGTGAACGTGCTCGGCGTCGACGGCGCCTTCGCCCCGGCCGGCGCGGAGCAGCTCGAGGTGCCGCCGGAGAGCACCGCGGAGGTCTCGGTGGCCGCCGGCCTGGCCGGCGCCGCAGCGGCGATCGAGCTGACCAGCGATCAACCGGTCACCGGCTCGGTCCTCTCGGAGGCGATCGGCCCGGACGCGCTGCCCGACCTCGCCGTCCAGTCCGCCACCGCGCCGATCGTGCGGACGGGCGTGGTCCCGCTGGTCCACCTGGACAAGACCGAGGCCGAGCTCGTGCTCAGCAACGGCGGTGAGAACGACGTCGCCCTGTCCTTCGACGTGTTCGGCTACGACGGCGTCAAGATCGACGACGACGACGTGCTGCTGGTCCCGCACGCCACCGCGACCCGACGGCTGGACGTCGGCGAGGCGGCCTACCTGGTGGTGTCGGTGCCGGCGAACGGGTCGGTGGTCGGGGGCGTCACGTTCCTCGCGTCCTCGGGCGGCATCGCCGGCGTGGCCACCGTGCCGGTCATCTCACCGGACGTGGCCAGCCGGGCTCCGCAGGTGGAGTTCGACCCGTCGGTCGGTCGCTGACACCGTCGCGAGCGCGCCGTGAACAGCGACTGACGACTCTCAGTCCAGATCGTCCTCGGCGTCGAAGTCGCTGACCGGGCGACCGGTCAGGGCGGACAGCTGTTCCACGATGGTGCGGTAGACCAGGATCCGCAGGCCGCGCCGACTGGCGGCCCGGTGCTCGAGCGGACGGCGGTAGACGACCACCTGCGCCATCCGCTCGGCGTCGGCCTCGACGGCCGCGGCCAGCGGAACCCGGTCGCCAGCCCAGGACGGCGGCAGCGCCGGCACGTCCTCGATCCCGAAGGTGACACCCACCAGGGCGTCCGGGCAGGCCACGGCGATCCGGTCGACCGCGGAGTGCACCGAGTCGTCGAAGAAGGCCGCACGACCGGCCGGCTGCGGTGGTCGGGCCCGGCCACCGTAGGTGTTCGGCAAGGCGAGCGGCCCCCGCAGACCGCGCTGGTGACGGTCCCTGCGGCGAGTCGACATGGCGTGCACTCTAGCCCGCGGGTAGCGTCTCGGCCGTGGTGTCACGGCGTTGTTCGCGAGCAGGCTGCCCGGGTGCTGCGGTGGCGACGCTGACGTACGTGTACGTCGACTCCACCGCCGTCCTCGGCCCGTTGGCGGCCCGCAACGAGCCGCACGGCTACGACCTCTGCCAGCAGCACGCGCAGAACCTGTCCGCCCCCCGGGGCTGGGAGGTGATCCGGCTGGAGAACTCGGCCGATCCGGAGCCCAACGTCGACGACCTGCTGGCCCTGGCCGACGCGGTCCGCGAGGTCGGGTTCTCCTACGACCAGCCGGTGCCCGCAGGTCCGGCCGAGCCCCGCACCCGGGAACAGCGGTCCGGCATCAAGGAGCTGGGTCGCCGGGGTCATCTCACCGTCCTGGCCGATCCGGACGCCTGACCCCACCGACCACGCCTAGGATCAGCGCACCATGATCCACGCGCGCATCTTCAAGGCCAACGACGTCCGCGGTGTCGCCACCGGTCCCGACCCCGAGTGGGACGCCGCCGGCGCGTACGCCATCGGTGCGGCGACCGCCGACGTCTTCGAGATCTCCGCGGGATCGGGAGCGCTGGTGGTGGGCCGTGACATGCGGACCACCAGCCCGGAGCTCTCCGCGGCCTTCGCCGACGGGGTGCTGAGCCGCGGTGCCGACGTGGTCGACATCGGTCTGGCCAGCACCGACGGGCTGTGGTTCGCCTCCGGCTCGCTCGGTCTGCCCGGCGCGATGTTCACCGCCAGCCACAACCCCGGGAGCTACAACGGGATCAAGTTCTGTCACCCGGGGGCGCAGCCGGTCGAGCCGGCGGAGCTGGTGGCGATCCGCGAACGCGCCCTGGCCGATGGTGTGGAGCCCGCGGCCCGGCGGGGTACCCGGACCGAGCGGGACCTGCTCGGCGCGTACGCGGACCACCTGCTGTCCCTGGTCGACCTGTCGGGCATCCGACGACTCAAGGTCGTCGTCGATGCCGGCAACGGGATGGGCGGGTTGACCACCCCGGCCGTCCTGGCGAGTCAGAACCTGGAGATCGTCGGTCTCTACCTCGACCTGGACGGCAGCTTCCCGAACCACCCGCCGAATCCGCTGGAGCCGGCCAACCTGGTGGACGCCCAGGCGGCGGTGCGTGCGCACGGCGCCGATCTGGCGGTGGTGTTCGACGGTGACGCCGACCGCTGCTTCGTGATCGACGAGCGGGGCGAGGTCGTCTCGCCATCGGCCATCACGGGCCTGATCGCGGTCCGCGAGCTGGCCCGTGACCCGGGCAGCACCATCGTGATCAACAAGATCACGTCGCACTCGGTGCCGGAGCTGGTGGCCGAAGCCGGCGGCCGTACGGTCATCACCCGCGTCGGGCACACCTTCGTCAAGGCCGCCATGGCCGAGCACGATGCGGTCTTCGGTGGCGAGCACTCGGCGCACTTCTACTTCCGGGACTTCTGGGGGGCCGACACCGGGATGCTCGCGGCGCTGCACGTGCTGGCGGCAGTGGGGGAGTCGACCGAGCCGCTGTCCCGGCTGGTCGAGCGGTACAGCCTGTTCGCCGCCTCGGGGGAGATCAACTCGACGGTCACCGAGGTGGAGCCGATCCTGGTCGCCCTGGAGCGGCACTTCGGCGACCGGGCCGTGCCGGACCGGGTCGACGGGCTCACCCTGAACGGCGACGGCTGGTGGGTCAACGTCCGGCCCAGCAACACCGAGCCACTGCTCCGGCTGAACGTCGAGGCCCCGACGGCCGAGCAGGTCGACGCCTTGCGGGACGAGGCCTTGGCCATCATCCGCGCGTGATCGTGCGGTGGAACTGCCTGATCGTGCGGTAGAACTTGAGGGTCGCACACCGATCGCTCGACCGAGGAGACTGCATGGCCATCGACCTGGCACCCGAGCTGCTCGACATCTTGGCGTGTCCCAACTGCCACGGCTCGCTGGCGGTCGACCACGATCGTGACGAGCTGGTCTGCCTGGCGGCCGACTGCGGCCTGGCCTATCCGGTGCGGCAGGGGATCCCGGTGCTGCTGATCGACGAGGCGCGCCGACCGGGACCCGACCTGCCGGGTTCGGCGGCGTCGGCGGCGTCGGCCAGCCCGGTGGGCTCGTCCGCATCGGCAGCCGGGGCGGCGGACCCGTCCGCGGCCTCCGCCGGTGCGGTGGACTCGACGGCCACGGCGGCCAGCGCCGCCGACGTCGGTGCGAGCACCAACGGCTCGGCCTCCGGACCGGCGACCGGCGCGTCGGCGACGGACCCCGAGCGTCCCTGAGCGATGTTCGACGACTCCTGGTTGGAAGACAAGCAGGCCCTGCGCAGTGCCGACGCCGGACTCCGCCGCCTGGCCGAGGCCGGCGCGCGGTTGCGACGCGAGATCGGCGAGGCCGAGGAGCCCCTGCTGCAGATCGGCCAGCTCGACCGACCGCGTGCGGTGATCGCGGCCGGCAGCGAGGCCCGCTTCATCCGGGCGATGCTGGAACCGGTCTGCCCGGTGCCGTTCGTCGCCTGGCCCGCGTACGGTCTGCCCGGCTGGGTCGGTGCCCTCGACCTCGTGGTGGTGATGGCCAGTGAGTCCAGCTCGCCGGCGCTGGTCGCGACCGTGCACGAAGCCGTACGCCGGGGGGCCCAGCTGCTGATCGCCTGCCCGCCCGCCTCGACCATCGCCGATCACGCCGGCTCGAGCTCGACCATCCTGCTGCCCACCGCGACCGCCGACCCACTGGCCGCGGCCATCGTGTCCCTGGCCGCTCTGCATCGGATGCAGCTGGGGCCCGAGGTCGACCCGTGGCGGGTGGCCGACGCCATGGACCAGGTCGCCACTGACTGCTCGCCGTTCACCGACGTCGCGGAGAACCCGGCCAAGGACCTGGCCACCGGATTGGCCGAGGCGCAGCCGCTGGTCTGGGGTGGCTCGGTGCTGGCCTCCCGGGCGAGCCGCCGGGTCGCAGAGGCGCTACGTGCCGCCAGCGGACGGGCCGCCCTGGCCGCCGACGCCGACGAGCTCATCCCCGTGCTGGAGTCGGCCGCCCCCCGCGACCCGTTCGCCGACCCCTTCGAGGACGCGATCTCGGCCGATCGGCGGCCGGCCCTGGTGCTCCTGGACGACGGCAACCCGGAGTCACCGATCCGCACCGCCGAGGCCCGGCTGAAAGCCACCGCCGAACGCAACGACATCCGGGTGTGCGTCATCCAGCACGCGAGCGGCTCCGATGTCGAGCGATACGCGGCCCTGCTGCAGACCGGGATGTACACCTCGGTCTACCTGGCCGTGGGACTCGGCCGGTACCTGGCCAGCTGAGACTCGGGTCGCGAGCGCCGTTCCGGTGCCGGGCTGACAGAATCGCCCCTGTGAGCAACGACGTGGAGACAGCGTGAGCACCGACGTGGGAACCGCGTGAGCACCGACGTGGGAACCGCGTGAGCACCGAGGGCGGGACCAGGGCTGTCGTCGCGGCGCTGACCGCGAACCTGTTCATCGCGGTGACGAAGTTCGCGGCCTGGGCGCTGACCGGGGCGTCCTCGATGCTGGCCGAGGCGATCCACTCCGTCGCCGACTCGGGCAACCAGGCCCTGCTGCTGATCGGCGGCAAACGGTCCCAACGGGCGGCGACGCCGGAGCATCCCTTCGGGTTCGGCCGGGATCGCTACATCTACGCCTTCATCGTCTCGATCGTGCTGTTCTCCGTCGGTGGCCTGTTCGCGCTCTACGAGGCGTTCCACAAGTTCGAGAGCCTCCGGTCAGGGCACCCGGACAGCCTGCTCGAGAGCTCCTGGTGGTGGGTGCCGCTGCTGGTGCTGGGGCTGGCGCTCGTGGCCGAGTCCTTCTCGTTCCGGACCGCGATCAAGGAGTCGTCGAAGACCAAGGGCCGGCAGTCGTGGGCGCGGTTCATCAAGGCGGCCAAGGCGCCCGAGCTGCCGGTGGTGCTGCTGGAGGACTTCGCCGCGCTGCTCGGGCTGTTGTTCGCGCTGTTCGGGGTGGGGCTGACCCTGATCACCCACAACGGGATCTTCGACGTGATCGGCACCGCGATGATCGGGCTGCTGCTCGTCGCCGTGGCCGTCACGTTGGCCATCGAGACCAAGAGCCTGCTGCTCGGCGAGTCCGCGACCCCGGAGGCCGTCGGCCGGATCGAGACCGCCCTGACCGGGGTCGAGGGCGTCGAGCGGGTCATCCACATGAAGACGTTGCACCTGGGACCGGAGGAGATCCTGGTGGCCGCCAAGATCGGGGTCAGCGCGACATCGACCGCCCAGGCGGTGGCCGACACGATCGACGCCGCCGAGGTGGCCGTTCGGGCCGCCGAGCCGATGGTCACCGCGCTCTACCTGGAACCCGACATCTACCACGAGGACTACGTGCCGGCGCCACGTCCGGACCGACCGGGGGCCCCCGCCCACTGAGGCATCGCGCCTTTGCCTCCTCTGCCCTCCTCATTCTGAACATTCCGTCACTCGGCGGAAGGTTCGGCTGCGTACGGGGTGGGTGTGGAACTTTCCGTCACTCGGCGGAAAGTTCGGCTGCGTACGGGTTGGGTGTGGAACTTTCCGTCACTCGACGGAATGTTCAGGCTGCGTACGGGGTCGGACGTGGCACATGCCGTCGAGTGACGGAATGTTCAGGCTTCCGGGGACGGACGTGGTACATGCCGTCGAGTGACGGAATGTTCAGGCTTCCGGTGGCGCCCACGTTCGCGCCTAGCTCGGGGAACCAGATGGCCGTACGGTTGGCTCTTCGTGTGCTGTGCGGCCTCAGTCGGACGGACTGAGGGTGAGACGAAAGATGATGGCCGCCGCGGTGGCCGCAGGACTGACGACGTCGTTGGTGCTGGTCGCCGGGCAAGCCGAGGCCGATCCACCGAAGGGTGCGGGTCTGAAGGCCACGCTCGCCGCGGCGCCGGACACGGTGAAGACCCCGTTCGAGACCAGCAACGGCTCCGCCTGGACGACGCAGCCCCAGTCTGTGCGGTTCCTGCGCGACCTCGACGCCGCCAGCGACCGCGTCCGGGTGCAGACTGTCGGTCGCTCCCTGCAGAACCGCCCCATCCAGCTGGTCGCCGTCGGCGCGCCGGCCCCTGCCGACCAGGCGGCCGCGGCCGGGGGATCGGTCGTCCTGTTCACCTGCTCCGTGCACGGTGACGAGAACTCCGGCCGCGAGGCTTGCCTGCAGATGGCACGGGACCTGGCCTTCACCGCCGACGCCGCGCTCAGCCGGTTCCTGGAGCGGACCACCGTGTTGTTCGTGAACCCCAACCCCGACGGCTGGGTGGCCGACACCCGGGGCAACGCCGAGGGCGTCGACGTGAACCGGGACTACATGGATCTGGCGACACCGGAGGCCCGGGCCATCGTCAAGATCATCCGGGACTGGAAGCCCGATGTGCTCAACGACCTGCACGAGTTCGGACCGGGCGAGTTCTACGACACCGACCTGCTGCATCTGTGGCCGCGCAACCGGAACGTCGACCCGGTCATGCACGATCTGGCCCGTGAGATGAGCGAGAAGTACTCGTCGGCGCAGGTGACCAGCCTGGGCTACAGCTCCGGCATCTACGGCCAGCTGGTCAAGGACGGCGAGCCGTTCCGGCAGGTCGCCGGTGACGGGCAGGCGCGGATCCTGCGCAACTACGCGGGGCTGGTGAACGTCGCCGGGATGCTCTCGGAGACGGCCAACGAGCCGCTGAACGACGCCGAGGAGGCCGATGCGCCGCTGCTCAACCGGCGCCGGGTCGAGGTCAACTACGCGAATGCGGTGGGCTCGGTGCAGATGGTGATCGAGAACCGCGACCTGCTGGCCCGGGAGACGGCGGCGGCCGCGGCCCGCAACACCGAGCTCGGCCGGGCCGGTGACGGGATCGTCTACTTTGCTGGACAGGACGACATGATCCCGACCAGCGCCTCCCAGGTGGAGCCCAAGCCGATGTGCGGGTACCAGCTGTCGGCAGCCACCTTCACCGACGTCCGGACCACGCTCGCGCTGCACGGGGTCACCAGCCGCGCCAACGCCGACGGTCGCTACGTCACCCTGGCGCAGCCGACCCGGGGCCTGATCCCGTTGCTGTTCGACAGCCGGTCACAGTACAAGATCGCCGACGGAACCCCGGTGGCGTGCTGACCGGCTGATCTCGGGGGATCGGGGCCGGGGTCACAGGCTCCAGCGGAGCTGGTCGACCTCGGCCCCGGCCACGCCCGGAATCTGTGCGACCGTTGCGGCCCACTCCTGCGGTGGGTGCTGCTGCTCGTCGACGGTGGCGACGCAGACGTCCGGCAGCTCCGGCTGCGGCGGCTGGACCTCGGTCGCGCCCAGCGCGGTCAGGGCGGCGCCGACCCGGTCGGGGCTGGCGTCGGGCTGCAGGGTGACGAGTACGCGGGTCGACATGGTGCCATGGTCAACTCACGCCGCGGCCGGGACAAGGGCCGGCAGGCCCGGATGGGCGAGACTCGGCGCCAGGGCCGGGTCGTGACAGCGGGCCAGCGTGTAGGCGACCCCCGCCAGGCCGGTGAGCACGTTCGGTGTCCGTCCGCCCCGCACACCGCAGACCCAGCCCGGCTCCGACCGGCCTGCCCGAGTCAGGTGCCTGGCCAGCAGCCGGGCGTTCGCCAGGTGCTCTCGACGGGCGGTGGGCCACGCCTCGGCGCCGAGCAGGTGCAGCTCGACGAGTCCCGTCAACCCGTGGCACAGGGTGCCGTCGACGGGTGCGGAGCCGGTCGGTCGGCCGTACGCGAGCACCATCCGGCTGGCCCGGCTGAAGGTGAGCTCGGCGCCGGCCGCCACACCGGCGAGGGTGCGACAGGCGGCCGCGATGCCCACCCCAGGTGCGCCGTGGCACCAGGCCAGGCCCGGGACGTCGGCCGCGCTGCGCAGGTCGGGCCAGCCGCCGGCCTCGGGCCGGAAGTGGCCGTCCTCCCACCTCAGAGTGCCCGCGATCAGCTGGTCCAGCGAGTCGGCGGACGCGAGACCGGCCGCTCGGGCTCCGGCCAACGCGATCGTGATGCCGGACCCACCGTGAGCCAGCCCGATCACCGCCGGACCGGTCCCCGCCATCGGCCAGCTCACCGGAGAGTCGGGGATGGTGGGGTGGTCGCCGGCGTACGGGATCAGTCGCTGCAGCAGCGCCGTGGCCGCCGTCCGTCGGGTCGGCTCGTCGGCGGGGTGGAGCTCCGCGGCGGCCACGGCAGCCAGGTGACCGGCCCAGCCGTCGAGCAGGTCGGGGTAGTCCGGGCACGATCCGGGGTCGTCGGCGAGCGTCCGGACCGCGCGTCCGGCCAGGGTCCGGCCGTCCTCGACCAGGGTGCCGTCGCCGGTCCAGCGGCCCACCAGGCCGGCGGCCCGGGCCGTCCCGAGCCAGCCACTCGACCAGCCGAGCCCGCCCGGGGCCGGCGCCGCGTCCAGGGCTTCCCGGACCGCCGAGCGTACGGTCCGGGAGGCCAGGTCGGACCATTCCGGTCGACCGTCGGGCAGCCGGGCGCAGAGAGCGAGGGCGGCGGCGATCCCCGTCCTCCCGGTGAGCAGCCCGTCGTCCAGCCGCCCGTGGGTGAGGACCACCCGATCGCCGCTCGAGCGGACCGGGTCGACGTCGTCCCCCGACCAGACGGGGACGCCGTGGGGACCAGAGGTGGCCAGGGACTGCAGCCGGTCGGCGAGGTGGCGGGCCGCGGCCGCGTACTCGGTGTCGGCGGTGCCTGCCTCGACATCGTTCACGAGTGCACCTTCTCCACGGCGTGGACGTCCAGGCCCAGCTCGGCCAGGGCGGCGGTGAGCGATCGGTCGGAGATCGGTCGACCCTCGAACCTGGCCGCCAGGGCAGCCACCTGACTGCAGCGCAGCTGGCCGTAGCTGATCCCGGCCTGATCGGTGTCCTCGGCCTGGGCGATCCCCGGCACCAGCCGGCGGGTGCACGGCGGCACCTCGGGGGCGAGCAGCGCGCCGAACCGATTGCCCCGGCGCCGGAGGGCGGCCTCGGCCCGGTTCGCGTGCTGACGCGGCAGGTAGGCGACCAGAGCGTCCCGGCGCCCGTAGCCCTGGGCCACGGGCGGGCACTTGAGCGACAGAGCGCACCCGGCCTCGGCGGCCACCTGCAGCAGCAGGGGTACGACGGCGCTCGCGCCCGCCAGGTCTCGGGCGTGCACGTACCAGCGGTCGAGCGGCACGTCGGCCAGATCGTCTGGTCGGTCGGTGTGCGCCCACCACCAGGCACCCGACGGATCGAGACTCGAGCTGCCGTGCTGCAGGGTGACCAGGTCACCCGGCCGCGGAGCGCAGCCGGGTCGCGATGATCCGACCACGGCGTCCGTGACGGTACGGAGCCGACCGGTCGCCCGGGCGGCGACGAGGACGTCACCGGTCGCGGCCAGCACCAGCCAGCCCGTCGAGGTCGGCGCGCCCACTCGGCGGGCCGCTTCCAGCCGAGCGGCACCACGGGCGGCGGCCGTCGGGTCGGCCGGTGTCTGCTCGCTATGGGCGTCGAGACCGCACCACCACCGACCGTAGAGCCAGTTGGCCAGGTCGCCCTCGGGATCCGGGTCGGTGTCGGTTCCGGCCAGCAGCCCGCTGGCCCGGTCATCCTCGGCGATCAGAGCCAGGGCTCGGCGGACGTCGGCCAGAGCGTCGGCTGCCCGGAGAGGGGACTTCATCGCCGGGTCGAGCTGGCCGGGTGCGTTCAGGAGAGGCATGCGACGACCTCCTCGGTCACGGGCCCGGCCGCACCGAGCACGGCTTCGGCCCGTTCGGTCAGTCGGGTCACGGCGTCACCGTCCCCGGCGTACGGGGTGTAGGCCACCTCGAGGGCGAGCTGGACGATCCGCAGACCGGCGGCCAGCACGACCCGGCGAGCGAAGGTCGCGACGATCTCGGTACGGAGTCTCGCCCCGTCCCGGTAGCCGGCCAGCAGGGCCCGGGCGCCCTCGTCGAGCTGTCCGTTCCGGACGGGGTCTTCGAGCTGTCCGTTCCGGACAAGGTGCTCGGCCAGCAGGCAGCCGAGATCCCAGGCGGGGTCGCCCAGCCCGGCCAGCTCCCAGTCCAGCAGGACCGGCTGCTGCGCCGATCCGGTGAGCACCACGTTGTCCCACTTGAGGTCGTGGTTGACCAGGCACCCCCCGACCGGTCGCCGCAGCTCCGCCACGGCGTCGGTGACCAGCTGACGGCTGTCGAGGGCGGACAGCGTGCCGCGCACCAGGGCACTCAGGGAGGTGGCCCCGGACGGCTGCTCGGCGCGGCCGACGAGGGCGAGGACGAGGGGTGGTGGGGCCGGCGGCAGCGGGAACCCGGCCGTGGCCCGGTGCAGGGCGCCCACGGTCCGACCCAGGGCGCCGGTTGTGTCCGGCGACACGGTCGAGACCGGGACCGCCGAACCGGGTCGTCCGCTACCGAGCAGCGCGGGGAAGCCCACCTGCTGGGCCAGCGACCCGGTGCCGTCCGGCCCGCCGACGTCGGCGAGCACCAGCAGCTGCCGGTCCTCGTCGACCACCAGCGGTACGGGGAGGGCGGCCGCCAGCGGCTCGCACCACCAGGTCATCCGGTAGACGAGGCACTCAACGGCCAGGTCCGGTCCACCGTGGCCGATGCCGGCCTTGACCACCAGCCGGCGACCGTCGGCCAGACCGACCCGCCAGACGGGATGGGCGCGGGACACGTCGTCGACCCGAGCCAGGGACGCGCCGATCTCATCGAGGACACCGACGTCGAGCAGCGCGGCGACTGGCGCCGGTACGTGCGATCGAGTCAGGGGGGATAGGGCCGGGGATGCGGCCGCACCCGAGGGTGCGGCCGCGTTCGTCGGCATCGACTCAGCCCTGGAACGGGCTCTGGCCGTACGGGTCATAGCCCCAGTCCTCGCCGTACCCGGCCGGGCCGGGCTGCTGGTAGGGCGTGGTCGGGATCGGTCGCCGCCAGGTGGGGATCTCGACCGGGCACCACGGCGTACCGACGGTCGTGGGACCGCACCGCCACGGCTGCACCGTCTGCAGGACGAAGCAGGACGGCTCGGTGACGGTCCGCGGGCAGTAGTAGAGCAGGGACCGCGGGTAAGGCCGGTAAACGTCCCCCGGACCCGCTTGGACGTCCTCGCCCGCACCACCCGCACTCTCCGCGCCACCATCACTCTCGGCGCCGGACGCGGCCATCGCCTCACCGAGCTCGGCCACCGCCGCGGCGTACCCGGCCTCGTAGCCGGCCTGGTAGCTCGCCCCGGGAGCCTCGTCACCGCTCGCGGCGGTCTCGCCGAGCACGCCGTACGGGTCGTAGCCCACCGCTGCCCCCCGATGGATCGGCTGGGTCGGCACCGTCCGGATCGTGGTGGGGAAGGTGGTGGGCGGGCAGGCCACCGTGATCGGCGGGCGGGTGATCGTCACCGGCGGGCAGATCGCCGGGATCTTGGTGATCAACAGCCCGCACTCGTTGATCCTGATCGTCTTCGGCGGACAGAGCGGCTGGAACACCGAGTGCGGCGGTGGGCACTGGTTGATCACCAGGGTCCTCGGTGGGCAGGCGATGATCGGTGTCCGCAGGTGGATGGTGATGGTCGGCTTGATGACCGGACCCCGGGCCTTCACGAGGGCGGCGTTGGCGTCCAGACAGCCGTGACCGTACGCGTTGTTCGGCACCGGGTCGGCGGCGTTGTCCTTGAGGGGTCGAGCCGTGTCCCGCAGGATGTCGGCGATCTCGGCTCCGGTGGCGCTGGGCTTGACCGCCTTGATCAACGCGGCGACCCCGGCGACGTGCGGAGTGGCCATCGAGGTGCCGGACATGGTCGTCGTGCCCCCGGCCAGGTAGGTCGACAGGATCCCCACCCCGGGGGCGACCAGGCTGATGTGCGCTCCGGTCTGGGAGAAGGGCGCCTTCTTGTCCGCACTGTCGACGGCCCCGACCGCGACCACGCCGGGGTAGGCGGCGGGGTACGACGGGTTGGAAGTTCCGTCGTTGCCCATGGCGGCGACCACCACGACGCCCTTGCCGACGGCGTACGCGACTGCGCTGCTCTCCACGCTGGTGGCCGCGTCTGCCCCGAGGCTCATGTTGATCACGTGCGCGCCGTTGTCGGCGGCCCAGCGGATCGCCGCGGCGACATCGGCGGAGGATCCGACACCGGACACCCGGCCGTCGCTGATCCGGACCATCCTGGTGAGGGCCTTGACCGGCATGATCCTGGTCTGCCAGCCGACCCCGGCCACCTGGACGCCGTTGTTCGACAGGGCAGCGATGGTGCCGGACACGTGCGTGCCGTGACCGACCTCGTCCTCCGGGATCGCGTCCCGGCCGGAGAAGTCGCCCTCGAACCGCCACCCAGACGGCGGCGTCGGGTTCGCCCCGAGGTCGACCATGTCGTAGCCGTTGACCAGCAGCGGGGCGAGCTCGGGATGATCGAGATCGCAGCCGCTGTCGATGACTCCGACCACGACCGAGGCAGACCCGGTGCTGATGTCCCAGGCGGAAGGGGCGTTGATCTTGGTCAGTCCCCACTGGTTCGGGAACTGCGGGTCGTTCGGGGTGGCCATCGTCTCGCGCCAGCGGTTCGGTTCGGCCAGCTCGACCGAGCCGACCTGAGCAAGCCGGGCGACGGCGTCCTCCACGTCGGTCTCGGGCGAGATGCGGACCCGGAACGTCCGGCTGAGGATGTGGCTCGGCCCGTCCAGCAAACCGAGATCGTCGTCACCGGCCTGGACACCGGCGATGCCGACCGGGGAGGGCGCCAACCGGGTGATGTCGTGCGCCCCGAGCTCGGCGAGCACCCCGTCGAGGTCGTCGACCCCGAGGTTCTCGGCGGCGCCGAAGACACCGGCCGGATGCAACGGGACCGAGGAGGTCATGCCGTCGGCGGCGTCCGGCTGGAGGGTCAGCAGCACCTCGCCGGGAATGATCCCGTCGGTGCCGCGGATGGCCGGAGCCCAGTCCGGCGAGGTGGCCGCGGCGGTGCCGCGCTTGCGGGTCGAGCCACTGCGGCGCGACGACGACCCGGACTTCGAGGTAGGCATGGATGCCCCTTCCGTTGGACCTGCGGCGCCCCCGAATAGGTGCCATCCCAGATGACACTCGAGGCACCGATTCCGATACGTGGGCGCGGTTTCCTGCCGACCCGAGCGGCGGTTCGGCGGTGAGGGAGTAGAAACGGGGGATGGACTACCGAACACTCGGGCGCAGTGGCTGCGCCGTCTCCAACCTCTGTCTGGGCACCATGACCTTCGGTGCGGAGTCCGACGAGGCGACCTCACACGCGTTGCTCGACACCTTCCTCGAGGCCGGCGGGACGCTCGTCGACACCGCCGACGTCTACTCCGGCGGGGTCTCGGAGGAGATCATCGGACGCTGGTTCGCGGATCGACCGGCCGAGGTGACCGAGCGGGTCGTGCTGGCCACCAAGGGCCGCTTCGGGATGGCCGACGAGCCCAACGGGCTCGGGTTGTCCCGTCGCCACCTGACCCGGGCGCTGGACGCCTCACTGGGTCGCCTCGGAGTGGATCGGGTCGACCTCTACCAGGTGCACGCGTACGACCCGTGGACCCCGTTGGAGGAGACTGTCCGCACCCTCGACGACTTCGTCCGGGCCGGCAAGATCGGCTACTGGGGGCTGTCCAACTTCACCGGCTGGCAGCTGACCAAGATCGTCGCGGTGGCCGAGGCGCTCGGCGCGAGTCGCCCGGTGACGCTGCAGCCGCAGTACAGCCTGATCGTGCGTGAGATCGAGTGGGAGATCGTGCCGGCCGCCCAGGACGCAGGCCTCGGGCTGCTGCCCTGGAGCCCGCTCGGTGGTGGCTACCTGTCGGGCAAGTACCGGCGCGGCGAGCGGCCCTCCGGCGACACCCGGCTGGGCGACAACCCGGACCGCGGGATGGAGGCCTGGGAACGGCGCGGCGGCACCGACCGCACCTGGCGGATCATCGATGCGCTCACCGAGGTCTCCGAGGGTCGTGGCGCGTCGATGGCTGCCGTCGCGCTGGCCTGGCTGACCGACCGGCCGGGTGTCACCTCGACGATCCTGGGGGCGCGGACGGTCGAGCAGCTCCGTGCCAACCTGGAGGCCGCCGACCTGCACCTGAACCTGGAGGAGACCGCTGCGCTGGACGTGGCCAGCGACCTCGGCGCGAGCGACTACCCGTACGGCGAGATGGGGGAGCAGCAGCGGAGCCGGCTCCTCGGCTGAGTTCGCGGGGGCGAACCCGGGTCAGACGGTGAAGGCCGTGCGGAAGCGCTCCAGGGCGAGGTCGGAGTCCGAGGACGCGAACGCCTCCAGACCGACGACACCGCTGTAGCCCAGCTGCGCGAGGGTGCAGGCGATGGCCGGGTAGTTGATCTCGCCGGTGCCGGGCTCGCAGCGGCCCGGCACGTCGGCGACCTGGATCTCGCCGATGGCGTCGCCGCAGCGCCGGATCAGCTCGATCAGGTTCCCCTCGCCGATCTGCGCGTGGTAGAGGTCGAGCATCAGCTTGAGGTGCGGGCTGTCGACCGCCTCGATCAAGGCGAGGCAGTCGGCCGCTCGGGCGAACGGCGTACCGGGGTGGTCGACCGCCGTGTTCAGGTTCTCCAGCACGAAGGTGACACCCTCGCGCTCGCCCAGGGCCGCGACCCGGCGCAGGGTGGCCGCGGCGGCCAGCCACATCGTCCCGGTGACCACCTCGACGGGACGGACCGGCAGACCGCCCTCGCCCAACCCGGTGCCGTGCAGATTGAGGGTGGTGATGCCCAACCTCCGGGCGACCGGGATCGCCTGGGCGGCGGTGGCCAGCAGCTCGTCGGCGCCGTCGGCATCGGTCAGGGTGCCGCGCAGGTAGCCGGTCATCGAGGTGAAGCGGGCACCCGTGGCACGCAGGGCGTCGATGTCCTTGGTGCTCCAGTCCCAGATCTCCACCCCGAACCCGGCCGCGTGGATCCGCTCGACCCGTTCGATCAGGGGCAGTTCGCTGAACACCATCTCGGCGCACACCGACAGGCTGTACGCGCTCATCGGGCACCGACCAGGCCGGCGGAGGTCCGGCCGGCCACAAGCGCCGGGGCGTGGGCGCGGACCGAGTCGATGCAGGCCATGGCGATGGCCAGCGCCCGGTGCGCGTCGGTGCCGGTGACCGACGGCGGCCGGCCCTCACGGACCGCGGCGGTGAACTCGACGAACTCCCCGGTGTACGCGTCCCGAAGCAGCTCGGTGTCGCTGCGGGTGGTCTCGTACGCGGCGCCTGTCGCGGTGAAGAGCCGGGCACTCGACCGGGCGCCGTCCCCGACGGTCACCATGCCCCGGGAGCCGAACACCTCGCCGCGGACGTCGTAGCCGTAGGCGGCCGAGAAGCTCGCCTCGGCGACCGCGCGGGCGCCGTTGTCGTAGGTGATGACCACCACGGCGGTGTCCAGCAGCCCTGCGGCGGCGTACTCGGGAGCTATCAGGGCACCGGCAGTGGCGTACACCTCGACCGGCTCGGCCCCGGGGTTCAGCCAGTTGAGCGTGTCGAAGTCGTGGATCAGGGTCTGGGTGAAGATCGTCCACGGCGGTACGCCGGCCGGATTCGCCAGCCCCGGATCGCGGGTCAGCGAGCGGAGCAGCTGGATGTCGCCGAGCGCGCCGTCGACCACCGCTCGACGGGCATCCAGGAACCCGCGGTCGAAGCGTCGGTTGAAGCCGACCTGCAGGGCCACGCCGGCCCGCTCCGCGGCCGAGATCGCCCGGTCCACCTCGGCGAGGTCCATCCCCATCGGCTTCTCGCAGAAGACCGGCTTGCCGGCGGCCGCGGCCAGCTCCACCAGCTCGGTGTGCACCACGGAGGCGGCGGCGATCACCACGGCGTCCACTCCCGCGTCGCGTACCAGCAGGGCCGGATCCTCGTACGGGGTCCCGCCCAGCTCGTCGGTGAGCACCGCAGCGGCGCCCGGACGCGGATCGGCCACCGCGACCAGGCGAGCTCCGGGCACGCGCTCGGCGATGAGCCGTGCGTGCGAAGCGCCGATCCGTCCGGCGCCGATCAGACCGATCCCGACCTGTGTGACCATCTGCTGTTCCTCCACCGTAGACGTGACCCTAGAGCGCTCTAAGTGTGAGCGAGATGTCCGGACAAAGTCAAGAGGGAGCCTCGCGCTGGATTGTCGGTAGGTGACCGTGGCCGTGTCCCGGCGCGCCGGTGATGACCACGAGCCGTGCGCTGGAAGCCCGAGCCGGCGATCGCTCGGCGGGAGACACCGGCGATGCGCAGATCCTGTCTCCTACGCGGCACCTTCGTCGCGTACCACTCATCGTCGAATCGACCCACGCCCGGCAGGGTGACACGGGACCGACCGCCGTGGACCGGTTTCCCCAGGGGCATCGAGCAGGAGGATCGGACACGCCTGGCGGTCCTCACCCGTGCCCGAACCTCCTTGTCGGCGTCCCGTGGCTCGCTGGCCGGCCGCTCGTTCTACCCTCAGCCCCATGGACCAGGCGGATACGGACCCCGACCGGTCCACGCAGCCGTCGGCCGAATCCGGCAAGACACCCACCATGGAGGACGTTGCCACCCGGGCCGGCGTGTCCCGGGCGCTCGTCTCCATCGTGTTTCGCGGGCTCCCCGGCGCCAGCCCGGAGAATCGCGAGCGCGTCCGCCGGGCCGCCGCCGAGCTCGGTTTCCGGCCGGACCGGCGAGCGAGTCTGTTGGGCAGCAAGCGCACCAACCTGCTCGGTGTCGTGTTCGGGGTCGGGCACGAGTTCCACGCCGATCTCATCTCCGACCTGTACGCCGCCGCCGCCCGGCACGGGCTCGAGCTCGTCCTCAGCGGCGTGACCGAGCGTCGGTCGGAGCAGCAGGCGATCGCCGAGCTGCTCGACTTCCGCTGCGACGCGGTGCTCGTGCTCGGCCCGACGCTGACCGCGAGCGAGCTGGCGGCGTACGGGTCGAGCACCCCGGTCGTGGTCCTGGCTCGCGCCGTGGAGGCGCCCGGCATCGAGGTGATCCGCACCGACGACGAGCTCGGCGCCCGGCTGGCGACCGAGCACCTGCTGTCCCTGGGTCATCGAGACGTGGTCCACCTCGACGGGCAGCGCGCGCCCGGGGCGGCCGAGCGACGCCGAGGGTTCCGGCGGACCATGCGCGCGGCCGGTCTCGGTGATCGCGCGCAGCTCTGGCCGGGCGGTTTGACCGAGACCGACGGGGGTAGGGCCGCGGGACGCTTCCTGGCCGAGCGCTCCACCGGGCCGTTCGCGCCCACCGCGGTGTTCGCCTTCAACGACCGGTGCGCGATCGGCTTCCTGCAGACGGTCCGCGACGCCGGCGTACGGGTTCCCGCCGATCTGTCTCTGGTCGGCTACGACGACAGCCGACTCGCGCACGCGTCCTGGACCCGCCTGACCACCGTCGGGCAGGACACCGCGGCGCTGGCCGAGGGTGCCGTGACCCGGGCGCACGCGCGCATCCGACCCGCCGATCGCGAACCTGCCTTCAGCCACGAAGGGCCGTTGCTGATCTCACCCAGCCTGGTGATCCGCAGCACAACGGGCCGCTCCGAGGACAGATCAGTCGTCCCAGAGACGCGCCGTCTTTGATCGTCGGGTGGGTGGCGCCCTAGGCTTCCCGACATGACGATGTCCACAGCCCTGTCCACGGCCGACTACAAGGTGGCCGACCTGGGCCTGGCGGAGTTCGGCCGCAAGGAGATCAACCTCGCCGAACACGAGATGCCCGGCCTGATGGCCATGCGTTCCCAGTTCGGTGAGTCCAAGCCCCTCGCCGGTGCCCGGATCGCCGGCTCGCTGCACATGACCGTGCAGACCGCCGTCCTGATCGAGACCCTGGTCGACCTCGGAGCCGAGGTGCGCTGGGCGAGCTGCAACATCTTCTCCACCCAGGATCACGCGGCCGCCGCGATCGTCGTCGGCCGGGACGGCACCCCCGACGCACCGGCCGGTGTCCCGGTCTTCGCCTGGAAGGGCGAGACGCTGGAGGAGTACTGGTGGTGCACCGAGCAGATCCTCACCTGGCCGGGCGACGAGCTCGCCAACATGATCCTCGACGACGGCGGTGACGCGACCCTGCTGGTGCACAAGGGTGTCGAGTTCCTCAAGGCCGGTGAGGTGCCCGAGCCGACCGAGGACGACCCGGAGGAGTTCCAGGTCATCCTCAAGCTGCTCAAGCGCACGATCGACGAGGGCTACGACTGGACCGCGGTCGCGAACGAGCTCAAGGGCGTCACGGAGGAGACCACCACCGGTGTCCACCGGCTCTACGAGATGCACCGCAGCGGTGCCCTCCTGTTCCCGGCCATCAACGTGAACGACTCGGTCACGAAGTCGAAGTTCGACAACAAGTACGGCTGTCGGCACTCGCTGATCGACGGTCTGAACCGGGCGACCGACGTGCTGATCGGCGGCAAGGTCGCGGTCGTCTGCGGGTACGGCGACGTCGGCAAGGGCTGCGCGGAGTCGCTCCGCGGACAGGGCGCCCGCGTGGTGATCACCGAGATCGACCCGATCTGCGCGCTGCAGGCGGCGATGGACGGCTACCAGGTGCTCACTCTCGAGGACGCCCTGCCGATCGCCGACATCTACGTCACCGCCACCGGCTGCTTCAACGTCATCTCGGCCGATCAGATGGCGCGGATGAAGCACCAGGCGATCGTGGCCAACATCGGCCACTTCGACAACGAGATCGACATGGCCGGACTGACCAAGACCCCGGGCGTGCGGCGCACCAACATCAAGCCGCAGGTCGACCTGTGGACGTTCGACGCCGACACCGACGCCGCGCACACCATCCTGGTGCTGTCCGAGGGACGTCTGATGAACCTCGGCAACGCCACCGGCCACCCGAGCTTCGTGATGAGCAACTCCTTCACCAACCAGGTGCTGGCCCAGATCGAGCTGTTCGTGCGAACCGAGGACTACCCGGTCGGCGTCTACACCCTGCCCAAGCACCTCGACGAGGCCGTGGCCCGGTTGCACCTGGACGCTCTCGGTGTCCGGCTGACCGAGCTGACGCCCACCCAGGCCGGCTACCTCGGCGTGCCCGTGGAGGGCCCGTACAAGTCCGACCACTACCGGTACTGATTCGCTACTCACCCGACCGGCGCGGCCCCGACGACGAGGCCGCGACCGGTCGTTTCGGGCTACCTGGAGGGCAGTAGGGATGAGTATCAAGGTCGCGTTGGAGCACCGTACGACGTACCGGTTCGATCGACCGATCGACATCGGGCCCCACGTCATCCGACTGCGTCCGGCCCCCCACACCCGGACCCCCATCGACGCGTACTCGCTGACGATCTCGCCGGCCAACCACTTCATCAACTGGCAGCAGGATCCCTTCGGCAACTACCTGGCCCGGGTCGTCTTCCCGGAGAAGGCGGACGAGCTCGACATCACCGTCGGGCTGGTCGCCGACCTGGAGGTCATCAACCCCTTCGACTTCTTCGTCGAGGAGTACGCGGAGACCTACCCGTTCTCGTACGCGAGCGGCCTCCGCGCGGATCTCGAGGCCTACCTGGCCCCGGTCGAGGACTCCCCGGGACTCGGTCTCGGGCCGGTGCTCACCGGCTGGCTGGACGCTCTGCCGATCGGTAAGCCCGGACCCGACGGCCAGGTCCCCCCCGTGGCCATCGTGGACTTCCTGGTCGCCCTGAACGCGGCCGTGTACGGCGACGTCGGCTACTCGGTCCGGATGGAGCAGGGGGTGCAGAGCCCGGACGAGACCCTGACCCGGGCTATCGGCTCCTGCCGCGACTCGGCCTGGCTGCTGGTCGCCGCCCTCCGGCACTACGGCCTGGCGGCCCGGTTCGTCTCCGGTTACCTGGTCCAGCTCACCTCCGACAACGAGCCGCTGGAGGGACCGGGTGGCCCGAAGGAGGACTTCACCGACCTGCACGCCTGGGCCGAGGTGTTCATCCCCGGGGCCGGCTGGATCGGTCTCGACCCGACGTCGGCGTTGTTCGCGGGCGAGGGGCACATCCCGCTGGCCGCCACCCCGCACCCCAGCAACGCCTCGCCGATCAGCGGCGCCACCGAGCCGACCGAGGTCGAGTTCGCCTTCCACAACACCGTCACCCGGTTCCACGAGGACCCGCGGGTGACCAAGCCGTACACCCCGGCGCAGGTGGCGCACCTGCAGGAGGTCGGCACCTCGGTCGACAAGATCCTGGGTGATCTCGGGCTCGACCTGACGATGGGGGGCGAGCCGACGTTCGTCTCCATCGACGACATGACCTCCCCGCAGTGGACCGTCGCGGCCGACGGCCCGGAGAAGCGGGCGCTGGCCAACGACCTCGCGATCCGGCTGTTCGCCGACGTCGCCCCCGGTGGCCTGATCCAGCGCAGCCAGGGCAAGTGGTACCCGGGTGAGCCCCTGCCCCGCTGGCAGATCGGCCTCATCTGGCGGACCGACGGCGAGCCGCTGTGGACCGATCCGGCGCTGCTGGCCGACCCGTTCGACCCCAGCACCTCGTACGAGAACGCGGCGGACGCCGCCGAGCGGATCGCTCGCCTGGTCGCCGCCCGGTTCGGGCTGCCGGACGACGCGCTGCAGGCCTGCTTCGAGGACCCGTTCGCGGCCCTGGCCGGCGAGGTCGGCAAGCCCGAGGGTGCGCCGCCGTCCGCCGAGGACGACCCCGCCGACGCCGATCCGAGCCTGGTGTCCGCGCTCGACGCCGACCTGTCGGTCCCCGCCGCCTGGGCCCTGCCGCTCACCCCGGCCTGGTGGGGCAACGGCTGGGCGAGTGCCCGCTGGCGGTTCCGTCGCGGCCGGCTGGTGCTGCTGCCCGGTGACTCCCCGGCCGGTGCGCGGATGCCACTGTCCTCGGTGAACTGGAAGGACCCCGAGTTCGAGGGCGAGGAGGACTACACGAAGTCCGGCGCCGAGCTCACCGCCGGCACCCCCGAGGCCGTCGTGGTCGACCCCGACGAGACCCCGTCGCGGACCGCGCTGGTGGTGCAGGCCCGGGACGGCATCGTGCACCTCTACCTGCCCCCGCTGGAGAAGCTGGAGAAGTTCGCCGAGCTGATCGGTCTGCTGGACGAGGTCGTCCGTGAGGTCGGCGTACCGGTGGTCTTCGAGGGCTACGGCCCGCCCCCGGACTCCCGGGCCAAGGTGCTGATGGTCACCCCGGATCCGGGCGTGATCGAGGTCAACGTCCACCCGACGTCCAGCTGGAACGAGTTCGCCGAGCTGACCGCCAACCTCTACGAGACCGCGCGCCAGTGCCGGCTGGGCACCGAGACCTTCGGTCTGGACGGTCGACACAGCGGCACCGGCGGCGGCAACCACATCACCCTGGGCGGCTCCGAGCCGGCCAAGTCGCCGCTGTTGCAACGACCCGATCTGCTGGTCAGCATGCTGACCTACTGGCAGCACCACCCGTCGCTGTCGTACCTGTTCTCGGGCCGGTTCATCGGCCCCACCTCCCAGGCCCCGAGGGTGGACGAGGGTCGACCGGAGACCCTGTACGAGCTGGAGATCGCCTTCTCCGAGGTCGAGCGGCTGGTCGACCGGCCGGACGAGACGTGGGACCACCGCCCCTGGGCGGTCGACCGGGCGCTGCGGCACCTGCTCACCGACATCACCGGCAACACCCACCGGGCAGAGTTCTGCATCGACAAGATGTACAGCCCGGACTCCTCCCGCGGTCGGCTCGGGCTGCTCGAGCTGCGCGGGTTCGAGATGCCGCCGCACCCCGACATGGCGCTGGTCCAGGCCCTGCTGGTCCGCTCGATCCTGGCGCGTTCGGCGCTGGACCCGTACCGGGCTCCGCTGATCCGCTGGGGCACCCGGCTGCACGAGCGGTTCCTGCTGCCGCACTTCGTGGCCAGCGACCTGGCCGACGTCGTCGCGGACCTGCAGCGGCACCAGATCGACATCGACCTCGCCTGGTTCGACCCGTACCTGGAGTTCCGGTTCCCCCGGATCGGCATCAGCCAGATCGGCGACGCCACCCTGGAGCTGCGCTCCGCCATCGAACCGTGGAACGTCCTCGGCGAAGAGTCCAGCTCCGGCGGCACCGCCCGCTACGTGGACTCCTCGGTGGAGCGGGTGCAGGTGCTGGTCACCGGCTTCGACACCAGCCGGTACGCCGTCACCTGCAACGGTCGGCCGGTGCCGCTGCAGGCGACCGGGACCCCGGGCAGCTACGTCGCCGGCGTCCGCTACAAGGCCTGGAAGCCGTGGTCGGCGCTGCACCCGACGCTGGAGATCGACACCCCGCTCGTCTTCGACGTGGTGGATCTCGGCAACCGGCTCTCGCTCGGCGGGGCCACGTACCACGTCGTCCACCCGGGCGGTCGCTCCTACGATCACCCGCCGGTGAACGCGAAGGAGGCGGAGGCCCGGCGGGCCCGCCGGTTCGAGGCGAGCGGCCACACCACGGGCGCGATCGACATCGACGCCCTGGCCGAGCGCGCCGCCTGGCGGGGCAGCGACGCCGACGACTACCCGCTGACCCTCGATCTCCGGCGGCGTACCCCACGGCGCTGGGGTCGCGGATGACGGTCCTCGAGCGCTACCTCGATCGCTTGGTCCAGCCCGACATGTTCGCTGTCGGTGTGCCGGTGTACGACGAGTTCGCCGGGCCGCAGGGCAACGTCCGCGAAGCCTGGACGGGGCTGGCCGAAGGCCTGCAGTCCTACGCCGGTGCGGATCTGCGACGTGCGCAGTGGGAGGTCGCTCGGCTGCTCGAGGACGACGGCGTCACCTACACCCCGGGGCCGGCCTCGGCGATCACGTTCGCCGACGCGACCACCACGGTGCCCGGCAAGCCGCCGGAGCCGCAGCCGCTGGCCGAGCAGGTGCCCTGGCGGCTGGACCCGTTGCCGCTGGTGCTGCAGGAGCGCGAGTGGTCGGCGCTGGAGGCCGGCGTGGTGCAGCGCTCCGAATTGCTGGACGCGATCGTCGCCGACCTGTATGGGGCCCAGAAGCTGTTGGCGGGTCGACACCTGCCCGTGGCTGCGGTGCTGGACCACGACGAGTACCTGCGCACCCTGGTCGGCACCGACATCGTCAGCCCGTCGCTGTTCATGGTCGCTGTCGATCTCGGTCGGGACGCCGACGGCCAGTGGAAGGTGATGTCGGACCGGACCCAGGCGCCGTCCGGCGCCGGCTACGCGATGCAGAACCGGCGGGTCGTCTCCCGGGTGATGCCGGAGGTCTACCACGCGGCGCACCTGCACCGGCTGACTCCGTTCTTCCAGGCGATGCGGACCGCGCTGGTCGACTCCGCGCCGGCCCGGGTGGAGAACCCCCGGGTCGTGGTGCTCAGCCCGGGGACCTTGTCCGAGACCGCCTTCGATCAGGCCTTCCTCGCCTCCCTGCTCGGCTTCCCGCTGGTCGAGGGGCGGGACCTCACCGTGCGCGACGGCCGGGTGTGGATGCGGGTGCTGGGCAAGCTGGAGGAGGTCGACGTCATCCTCCGTCGGGTCGACTCCATCTGGACCGACCCACTGGAGCTGCGACCCGGCTCCCGGCTCGGGGTGGCCGGTCTGGTCGAGTGCGTCCGGCAGGGCACCGTCAGCGTGGTCAACACCATCGGCTCCGGCATCGTGGAGAACCCGGCGTTCATGCCGTACCTGCCCGATCTGTGCGAGCGGCTGCTCGGGCAGTCGCTGAGGTTGCCGTCGGTGCAGACCTGGTGGTGTGGGGATCGCGACGGGCTGCGCTACGTCACCGAGCACCTCGATGAGCTGGTCATCCGGCCGACCAGCCGGGGCCGCGGGCGCAGCGTGCGCGCCCACGCGCTGTCCCGGGCGCAGCAGGAGCAGGTGGTGGCCATGATCCGGGCCAACCCGCACCGCTACGTCGGCCAGCAGGTGCTGAACCTCTCCTCGGCCCCGACCACCGATGACGACCAGCTGGTGCCCCGGAACGTGGTGCTCCGATCGTTCGCCGTCCGGGACGGGGCGTCGTACACGGCGATGCTCGGTGGCCTGGCCCGGGTCAGCGACGACGCCGACGAGTCGCGCGGTGCGTTGGTCACCGCTCCCGGCGGGGGCATCGCCAAGGACGTCTGGGTGGTCAGCGAGCACCCGATCGTCCCCGGCCGACCGACCTCGGTCCGCGTCCGCGGCGAGGCCGAGCACCTGGCCGCCCCGGTGGACGCGGCCACCGCGGCGATGGTCCCGCGCGTGCTGGCGGACCTGTTCTGGTTCGGCCGCTACGCCGAGCGCGCCGAGGACCTGCTCCGCCTCACGCTGGCCACCCGCACGGTCGCCATCGAGACCGACATGGACCTCACGCCCGGCCGGACGCTGGAGGTGCTGCTGCAGGCGGTCACCAAGGTGTCGACCACCTATCCAGGTTTCCTGACCAGCGGCCGGGAGATGATGCCGGAGCTCCGGGCCCTGCTGCTGGAGCGGCACCGGTCCGGCACGGCGGCGCAGTCGTTGTCCGCCCTGTCGCTGGCCGCCCAGGGTGTCCGCGATCAGCTCTCCGACGACGTCTGGATGGTGCTCGCCGACATCGAGCGGGCCTCGGCGGCGCTGGCGGCGAACCCGTACGACCAGGGTCTCCAGCTGACCGACGCCAGCGAGCGCATCCTCTCCGGGCTGCTGGCCCTGGCGGGCATCGTCAGCGAGAACATGGTCCGCGACGCCGGCTGGTACATGCTCGACACCGGTCGAGGCCTGGAGCGCGCGCTGCAGGTGCTGTCGCTGCTGCAGGCCACCGTCTGCGTGGAGCGGCCGTGGGACACCGAGCGGATGGTGGTCGAGGCCGTGCTCACCGCCTCGGAGTCGATCGTCACCTACCGGCGCCGCTACCGCGGGCGGGATCGGGTCGAGGCCGCGGTGGAGCTGCTGGTCTCCGACGTCCGCAACCCGCGCTCGGTCGCGTACCAGGTGGAGCGGATCCTGGGCGACCTGAGGGCCATCCCGAACGCGTCCCCCACGGCGCGGCCGTTGCGACTGGCCGACGCGCTGGCCCACAACCTGCGTCAGGTCGATCTGACCGAGCTGCTCGGCTCGGTGGAGGGTCCGTCGCCGACCGGTCGCGCGGCCCTGGGTGCGTTCCTCACCGGACTGTCAGCCCAGCTGCGCGATCTCTCCGAGGCGATCCGCGACCAGTACCAGCAGCTGCCGCCGATGCCGCAGCCGATGTGGGGCAACTCGGTGGGAGGCCGGCAGTGAGATCTCACACCGGAGGGGTGGCGCGATGAGATCTCACACCGGAGGGGTGGCGCGATGAGATCTCACACCGGAGGGGTGGCGCGATGAGATCTCACACCGGAGGGGTGGCGCGATGAGGTACCGGGTGCGGCACATCACCACGTACGCCTACGACGACGACGTCACCGGCAGCTACGGGCAGTTCCACCTGCGGCCCCGCGACCTCGACTGGCAGCGGTGCGTCTCCCACGAGGTGACCGTCGACCCGGGGGCGTCGGACCTGTATCGGCACGTCGATCTCTACGGCAACACCAAGTCCTACTTCCACGTCACCACGCCGCACACCGAGCTGGTGGTGACCGCGACGTCGGAGGTCGAGGTGGATCCGCCCCGCTACGACGCCGAGGCGCTGGCCCGTCCCTGGGAGGAGGCCCGGCCGCTGGTCCCCGGCACGGTGGCCGAGCGGGACCCGGACGCCTGGCGCACCATCGACTTCGTCTTCGCCTCGACCCTGGTCGACATCCCGCCCGGGATCCAGGCGTACGCCGAGCAGTCCTTCACCCCCGGCCGCCCGATCGGGGAGGCGGTGACCGAGCTGATGCACCGGGTGTACGCCGACTTCACCTACAAGTCCGGCTCGACCACCGTGTCCACCCGGGTGGCCGAGCTGCTCGAGAACCGGATGGGCGTCTGCCAGGACTTCACCCACTTCATGGTCTCCGGGCTGCGCAGCCTGGGTCTGGCCGGCCGGTACGTCAGCGGCTACCTGGCCACCCGGCCGCCGCCGGGCAAACCGCGGCTGGTGGGCGCCGACGCATCACACGCCTGGGTGGGCTGCTGGATCCCCGGCAACGGCTGGATGTACCTGGACCCGACCAACAACCGGCTGATCGACGCCTCCCACGCCACTGTGGCCTGGGGCCGCGACTACGCGGACGTGACCCCGGTCAAGGGCGTCATCTTCACCGAGGCGAAGAAGTCCACGATGAAGGTCAGCGTCGACATGGCCCCGCTGGACTGACCCTGGCTGGCGCTGGACTGAGCCCGGCGTCGGGGTGCGTCGAAACGGCCCCGGTTGGGGCTTTCTGCGGCGTGTCGACCCCTCCACGGTCCGGGTGAGGAGGGTTTGACGCACCTGGAGGTTGTCCACAGGCACCCCGGGACCTCGAGCTCTGTCCACAGATTCTCGGCATACCCGGTCGAACTGGGCCAGGCGTCCACAGGCTCTGGTGGTGAAGCACGACGATGTGATCGAGCACCTGCTGGCCACCGAGCAGGTCATCCTGCGCCGCGAGCATCCCGGGCTCGACGATGCGCTGACCAGGGCCTGTGTGAAGGGCCGACTGACGCGCGTGCTACCCGGCGTCTTCGCCGACCCGGGCCAGGCCGAGGACCCGGTGATCAAGATGGCCGCGGTGACCCGCTGGGACCCCGACGCCGTGATCCGGGGCCGGGCGGCCGCTTCCCTGACGTACTGGCCCGACATCACGACCGGGTCGACGGTGCAGGTCGCTTCTCCGTTCCGCCACCGTGCCCAGCATGGGTTCGAGTTCACCCGGTGGCGAGTCCCGTCCGAGCTCGTGCAGCTGAGCGGTCCCATCCCGGTGACGACGCCGTCACTCACCGCGATCGAGCTGGCGACCCTCGACGACTCGGATCCGATCGACGTCG
Source organism: uncultured Actinomycetota bacterium (assembly GCA_963696135.1). GTDB lineage: Bacteria > Actinomycetota > Actinomycetes > Propionibacteriales > Propionibacteriaceae > Microlunatus. The sequence goes on along the minus strand of CAVOJH010000007.1, from coordinate 57,736 downwards.
CCCTGCGCAGCAAGCAGGCGAATCTGGAGAGCCTGACCACGGCCTTGACGCTCACGTCGCACCGGCGGGGGAACGCCGATCGCTGGCGGGTGATGCTCGACTCCAGGGCGGAACCGTGGTCCCGCGCCGAGCGACTGGCCCACCGTCTCTATCGCCGGGACGGGATCACCGGCTGGTCGACCAACGCGAAGCTGGTGCTACCAGGCGCAGGCACCTACTTCCTCGACATCGCCTTCCAGCGTGAGCGCGTGGCCGGCGAGGTCGATGGCTGGGAACACCACTCGAAGGCTGACGTGTTCGAGACCGACCGGCTACGGCAGAACGCTCTGCTGCTCGACGGATGGCTGGTCCTGCGTTTCACCTGGAAGATGCTCACCACCGACCCCGACTACGTTCTGACCGTCACCAGGGAAGCATTGGTGCTCCGGCGTCGTGGGTGGCCGGGTCCGAGCTGATCCCGGCCGGGCGCGTGCTCCAGCCCGAGGTGCGGTGAAACGACCCCGGCTGAAGCTCTGCGCGGCGTGTCGACCCCTTCGCGGCCCGGGTGAGGAGAGTCTGACGCAGTGGTGTTCCTGACGTCGTCAGGATCAGCCGCGGGGGACCTCGAAGGCGATCAGCTCAGCCTCGCCCGGCGTCGCGGCGGCCCACGGGCCGGACAACCGCAGCACCGTGAGTCCCGCGGTGGGGTACTTGGTGTCCAGCCGGGCCCAGGCGGCGCGGGGCTCCGGCCGCGCGCCGAGACCCTCGGCCAGACCCGGCAGACCAGGCCCGTGTCCGATCAGCATCAGACTGCCGACGGTCTCCTCGGTCGCCTGCACCAGCCCCAGCAGGCGCATGGCCGAGGCCTCGTAGATGGCGTCGACGAAGCGCACCTCACCCGCGTCTGCGCCGGCCTCCACGGCGTGCTGCCAGGTCTCGCGCGTGCGCACCGCTGTCGAGCACAGGACCAGATCGGGTCGCCAGCCCTCCCCGGCCAGCAGCCGCCCGGCCGCTCCCGCATCACGTACCCCGCGGGCGTCCAGCGGTCGCTCGTGGTCTCGGAGCGGTTCGTTCCACGAGGACTTGGCGTGCCGGAGCAGGTAGAGGGTGTGATCGGTCATGAGCGGGCCTCACGCTGGGGGTGCTGGGGAGTTCGGTGACCCGCACCACCACGCCGGCACCGCGGGTTCTAGGCTCCGCAGTATGCCGACCGCCACGGATCGTCGACGCATCGGGCGCCCCCTCCGTGCGGCCGCGCTGCCCGTCATCCTCGTCGTCCTCGCCCTGGTGGGGTGCGGACGGAGCGACCCACCGATGCTGCCGACCAATCCCACAGCCACCGCGTCGGGTCAGCCCTCACCCGGTGGATCGGGCACCGCGAGCCCGGACCTCACCGCCAGCCCCTCGGGGTCGGCCAGTCCGGGAGGTTCCGCTACCCCGAGCGGATCAGCCACGCCGGGCAGTTCCGGCACCCCCAGCGTCGCCCAGGTGTCCTGCACGAGTGTCACCCCGATCCGGATCGAGCGGTCCACCGTGGAACCGCGGCGGACCACAGAGGTGGTCACCCTCGTCTCGGACGGTCGCAACCTGACGCCGGGCACCCGGGAGCAGACGGACTTCAGCCTGCCGGTCCTGACCGCGCCGGACGCGGTCACCACCATCGACGACGAGGCGACGATCAAGAAGATCGCTGACCTGATCGAGGGGTCCTCGAAGAACACCGTGCTGCTCACCCGACCCGAGCCCCCCGACACCGGCACCGACGCCAACAAGCGCCCGTACAACGCCACCGGCACGTACGTGCTGTACAGCGCGTCCGGTCTGCTCACCGCCGACGTGATCGTGGACTGCTCCGGTCAGGAGCAGCGCTGGCGGTTCACGGCCGAGGCCGACCCGACGACCGGCACCGTGAACTGCGCCGTCGAGCCGCCGAAGGGCAACGCGGTCGCGCGCCAGGTGTACGGCTCGTTCTGCTGAGACTCAGGCTGCAGAGCAGGACCGCTGACGCTCAGGCGTCGCCGTCGCCCTTGCCGTCGCCGCCCTTGTCACCTTTACCGCCCTTGCCGCCCTTGCCGCCCTTGCCGTTGGCCGGCAGACCGTCCCAGATGTTCTTGCACTCCGGGCAGACGGGGAACCGCTGGGGATCGCGGCTCGGCACCCAGACCTTGCCGCAGAGGGCCACCACCGGCGTACCCATCACCATCGCCTCGGTGAGCTTGTCCTTGGGCACATAGTGCGAGAACCGCTCGTGGTCACCCTCGTCCACGCGGAACTCGGTCCGCTCGTCGAGGATCGTCTCCGCACCGGGGCTGAGCTGCTGCTGGGTCACCCGGCCAGTCTAGGAAGCCCGGGCCGTCAGCGGTAGGCACTCGCTCCGTCGGTGTCGCTGATCGCCCGAAGAGCCACCCGATCTGACAAGTCGACGGGAGAGTGGTGGGATGGCCCGGATGTCCACCGAGCACCCCGAGCCGCCGTCGTCGGCCCCGACGACCGGCGCCCCCGTCTCGCGTCGCGCGCTGGCCATCGGCATCTGCACGACGGTGGTGGCTATCGCGTTCGAGTCGATCGCCGTGGCGACGGCGATGCCGGTGGCTGCCCGTGACCTCAACGGGTTCGAGTACTACGCCTGGGCGTTCTCGGCGTTCGTGATCGGGATGCTGTTCGCCACCGTCGTGGCCGGCCGGCTGAGCGATCGGATCGGTCCGGCCAAGCCCCTCTTCGTCGGCATGGCCATCTTCGCCGTCGGCCTGGTCGTGGCCGGTACGGCCGAGCACATGCTCCAGCTGGTCGGGGGTCGACTGGTCCAGGGCCTCGGCAGCGGGGTGATGAACACCGCCGCGTTCGTGCTGATCGCGCACGCCTTCGACGCCCGGCAGCGGCCGCGGATGTTCACCTACATCTCGACGGCCTGGGTGCTGCCCGCCTTCATCGGGCCGCCGATCTCGGCCTGGCTGACCGAGACCCTGAGCTGGCACTGGGTGTTCTTCGCCGTGCTGCCGCTGGTCGCGTTCGGCGCCATCGTGTCCACGCCGACCCTCCTCACCCTGATCAGGAACTTCACCCCGCCGGAGGAGCGACCGGACCGGCCCAAGCCGGCGCCGCTGTGGGCCGCTGGGATCGTCGCCCTGTCCGCGGCCGCGATCCAGCTCGCGGGGCAGCGGCTGGATGTGGTGGCGATCGTCCTCTTCGCTGCCGGCCTGGTGGGTCTGGCCCTGTCGCTGCCGCGGTTGATGCCGCCCGGCTTCCTGCGCTGGCGCCCCGGTCTGACGGCCGTGATCTGGGTACGTGCCCTGCTCCCGGGCGCCTTCTTCGGCTCCGAGGCGTTCCTGCCCCTGATGCTGGTCGAGCAACGGCACGTCCCGCTGGTGGTGGCCGGGGCGATGCTGACCGTCGGCGCGATCGGCTGGACCACGGCCTCCTGGTTGCAGTCCCAGTCCTGGCTGCGGGTGCGGCGGGACCGGCTGATCACGTACGGGACGTTGTCGGTCACGCTCGGCATCGCGGTCTGTCTCGTCGCCGCCGTGCTTCCCGGGCTCTGGTTCGGGCTGGTCGGGATCGGCTGGCTGTTCGCGGGCTTCGGCATGGGACTGGCCACCGCCAGCACCGGTCTGGCTGTGATGACCCTCACCCCGGCGGCTGATCAGGGCCGCAACGGAGCCTCGTTGAACGTGGGCGACGCCCTGGGTTCGGGGCTGTTCGTGGGGCTGACCGGATCGATCTTCGCGGCGTTGCACGACACCGGGAACCTGTCCCTGACCTTCGGGGCGCTGCTGGCCGCGATGATCGTGGTCGGCCTCGCCGCCACCGCCAGCTCGCTGCGGATCGGGCCGGTGCGGAACGACTCCGCGTACCGCTGACCGCCAGGCGGGGCGGCGTGGCGGGTGCCCGGAACGGTCGGATTCCGCGACTACACTCGCGCCGGTGACCAGGCCGACCCCCGCGCTCGACGCGACCGATCTCGCGATCACGGGACTGCCGCCGGCCTTCCCGGATCGGGCCGCCTGGGGCACGGCGACCAAGCTGCGGGCCTGGCAGACAGCCGCCCTGCACGCCTACTTCGAGACGCCGCAGAAGGACTTCCTCGCCGTCGCGACCCCGGGCGCGGGGAAGACCTCTTTCGCCTTGACCGTGGCCGCCAACCTGCTCGCCAAGCGGGTGGTCGACCGGATCGTCATCGTGGCGCCGACCGAGCACCTGAAGACGCAGTGGGCCGAGGCTGCCGACCGGGTGGGGATCGCCATCGACCCGCAGTTCGGCGTCCGCCAGGGGAAGGCCGCCAAGGACTTCAACGGGATCGCGCTGACCTATGCGGGCGTGGCGGCCAACCCGCTCGCCCTGCGGATCCGGGTGGAGGGCTTCAAGACCCTGGTCGTGCTGGACGAGATCCACCACGCCGGCGACGCGATGTCCTGGGGCGAGTCCGTACGGGAGGCGTTCGACCCGGCCACGCGGCGGTTGATGCTGACCGGCACGCCGTTCCGCTCCGACACCAACCCGATCCCGTTCGTGCGGTACGAGCCGATGGGTGACGGCGGACTGCGGTCGGTGGCCGACTACACCTACGGGTACGCGGAGGCGCTGGCCGACAACATCGTCCGGCCGGTGCTGTTCATGGCCTACTCCGGTGAGATGCAGTGGCGGACCAGCGCCGGCGACGAGGTCAACGCCCGTCTCGGGGGGCCGATGACCAAGGACCTGGCGGCCCAGGCGCTCCGGACCGCGCTGGACCCGCACGGCTCCTGGATCTCTGCGGTGCTGCAGGCCGCCGACACCCGGCTCACGGAGGTCCGCAGCCACATGCCTGACGCCGGTGGGCTGGTGATCGCCACGGACCAGACGAGCGCGCGGGCGTACGCGGATCTGCTCAAGGCCATCACCGGCCAGAAGCCGACGCTGGTGCTGAGCGACGACACCGGGTCCGGCAAGAAGATCACCGCCTTCGCCCAGGGCGACCAGCGCTGGATGGTGGCGGTCCGGATGGTGTCGGAGGGTGTGGACGTGCCCCGGCTGGCGGTCGGGGTGTACGCGACGACCACGTCGACGCCCCTCTTCTTCGCCCAGGCCGTCGGCCGCTTCGTGCGGGCCCGGGCCAGGGGGGAGACGGCGTCGGTGTTCGTGCCCAGCGTGCCGCTGCTGCTCAGCTTCGCGGCCGAGATGGAGCGCGAGCGGGACCACGTCCTCGCTCCCCGGAGTGAGCCGGACGAGGCGGCGCTGCTGGCCGCGGCGGAGCTCACCGAGACCGAGGCGGACCTGCCGGAGGGCACCTTCGCCGCGCTGGGCAGCGAGGCCGACTTCGACCGGGTGGTCTTCGACGGCGCCGACTTCGGGTTGACCGCCCAGGCGGGCAGCGCCGAGGAGCAGGACTATCTGGGGCTGCCGGGACTGCTGGAGCCGGACCAGGTCAAGGACCTGCTGCGGCGACGGCAGGCCGATCACGCCAGCCGCGCGCCCCGCCCGGAGCATGCCGAACCCAGCACCCACCAGGTGCTCCGCGATCTGCGCAAGGAGCTCAACGGTCTGGTCGGGGCCTGGCACCACCGCACCGACACCCCCCACGGGGTGATCCACGCCGAGCTCCGCACCGCCTGCGGTGGACCGCCGTCGGCGGTGGCCAGTGCCGACGAGCTGCAGCAGCGGATCGACGAGATCCGGCACTGGGCCATCACCCGCAAGAAGGGTGCCTGAGCGCCCGGCGTCACAGACCTACAGGCTGACCGCGATGACGATGCCCAGGAACGCAGTGAAGACCAGCACCGCCAGCGCCGTCATCGCGACGTAGAAGGTCGAGGACCGTCCGGTGGACGGGGTCGTCGGCGCACTCGGGGGCGGGACCGGAACAACCGGCGCGGTTTCGTGGCGTAGTCGGCTCGGAAGTGCACCGCTTGTCGCTGTCGTCCGCCTCGGCAGCCCCACCAGCTCGTCGGCGAGCCGGTCGAACGCCTCGGCCAGCACAGCGGCACTCGGTGGTCGTCGGTGCGGGTCGGTGGCCAAGCCCGACAGGAACAGCCCGTCGAGGGTGGCCGGGGCGCGGAGTCGTGCCGCCAGCGGGGCCGGTGCGGCGTCGTCCGGCCGGCCCGTCAGGTCGGCGATGGTCAGCACCGGGAACGGCGGGCCGCCGGTGAGCAGCGCGTACGCCACCGCGCACAGTGCGTAGACGTCGGCCCGAGCGTCCACCGCCCCGCCGTCGGCCTGCTCGGGGGCCATGTACGACGGCGTCCCGACGACCATCGCGCCCGCGGATGAGTCCATCACCGAACGGGCCACCCCCAGATCGGAGACCACGACGGCCAACGAGCCGTCGGGTCGGCTGGTCAGCAGCAGGTTGCCCGGTGTGACGTCGCGGTGGACGAGGTGGTGGCGATGCAGCACCTCGAGACCGCGGGCCGCCTCGGCGCACAGGCGCAAGGCCTCCGCCGGGGCGACCCCGGAGCGACGCAGATCCTCCAGCGAACCGGAATCCAGGTGGTCCATGACGAAGTAGGGCCGGCCGTCGTCCAAGGTGCCGATGCCGTACACGTGCACCACACGTCGATCGCGGATCCGGCGCAGGAACTTGGCTTCGGTCAGGAAGCGCTCCCTGATCGCCGGATCGGCCGCCCAGTTGTCGGCCAGCACCTTGATCGCCACATCGACGTCGAAGTCGGTGTCCCGGCCCAGCCAGACCGTCGCGAACGCGCCCGCCCCGAGCCGCCGGGACACGGGATAGCGACCGATCCTGGTCGGAGCGCCCGGCGTCGTGGGGACAGCCGTGCCGGGCTCTGTCATGCCGGGGTCGGGGCCGCGGCGACCAGGGGTCCGGTCCGGTAGGGGATGGCCTCGGACAGCCCGATCAGGGTGGAGGAGCGCACCACCCGGTCCTCGCTCACCATCAGGTCGATGACCCGCTGCAGGTCGGCGTTGCTGTGGGCCACGATCCGACACCACAGGTCCCCGCTGCCGGTGATCGTCCAGCACTCCAGCACCTCGGGGATGTCCTCGAGCCGCCTGGTGAGGGCTTCCCGACCGGAGTGCTGGGCGATCTGGATGGTGACGAACGCGGTCACGCCGTAGCCGATCGCGACCGGGGAGATGTCTGGTCCCCAGCCGGTGACGACTCCGGTGCGCTCCATCCGGTCGAGGCGGGCCTGCACGGTGCCGCGGGCCACCCGCAGCCGGCGACTCGCCTCCAGCACACCGATCCGGGGCTGGGCGGCGAACAGCGCGATGATCTCCCGGTCGAGGCGATCGAGTGTGATGGGAGTCTCAGTGGTCATGGTGTCCCTTCGCCTCGGTGCGGGATCGAGCGGGGATGATCAGGTTGTCCAGCGCGTCAGTGGTTGATTGCGCAGTTTGTCACCCGTCCGCATGATCCTCAGTATGACCGATGTACTGACCGATGCCGTGCTGACCAACGAAGAGAAGCTCGCCCACCTCGATGCCGAGCAGCTGCGTCAGCTGGTCGGACTGGTGGAGTACGACGCCTCCGGCGACCCGTTCCCGGTGACCGGCTGGGACGCCGTGGTCTGGGTGGTGGGCAACGCGACCCAGACCGCGTTGCACTACCGGACCGCGTACGGGATGCGGCTGGTCGCCTACGCCGGCCCGGAGACGGGGCAGCGGGACCACAAGGCGTACGTGCTGACCTCCGGCGGCTGCCGGTTCGTGATCATGGGCGGCGTCGCCCCGGACAGCCCGCTGCTGGACCACCACCGCACGCACGGCGACGGCGTCTCCGACATCAGCCTGGAGGTGCCCGACGTCGACGTCTGCGTCGCCCACGCGGTACGGGTCGGCGCGCGGATCCTGGTCGAGCCGCACGACGTGTCCGACGAGCACGGGACGGTCCGGTCGGCCACCCTCGCCGCGTACGGAGACACCACGCACACCCTGGTCGACCGGTCCCGTTACACGGGCCCCTACCTGCCGGGCTACGTCGCCTACGACGACACGTTGGTCGGCGATCGCCCGCCGGTGTTCTGGGCGCTGGACCACGTGGTCGGCAACGTCGAGCTCGGCCGGATGGACGAGTGGGTGGACTTCTACCACCGGGTGATGGGCTTCACGAACATGGCCGAGTTCATCGGCGATGACATCGCCACCGACTACTCGGCGCTGATGAGCAAGGTGGTGGCCAGCGGCAACCACCGGGTGAAGTTCCCGCTGAACGAGCCGGCCATCGCGGCGAGGAAGAGCCAGATCGACGAGTTCCTGGAGTTCTACGACGGTCCCGGCGCCCAGCACCTGGCGCTGGCGACCGACGACATCGTGACTGCCGTCGACACGCTGCGGGCCGCCGGGGTGGAGTTCCTGGCCACCCCCGACTCCTACTACACCGACCCAGCACTGCGGGCCCGGATCGGTGAGGTGCGGGTGCCGATCGAGGTTCTGCAGGAGCGCGGCATCCTGGTCGATCGGGACGAGGACGGCTATCTGCTGCAGATCTTCACCCGCCCGATCGGGGACCGGCCCACCGTGTTCTTCGAGCTGATCGAGCGCCACGGCTCGCTCGGCTTCGGCAAGGGCAACTTCAAGGCCCTGTTCCAGGCCATCGAGCGGGAGCAGGAACGCCGCGGCAATCTCTGACTCCCTTCCCCACCCACTAAATTGGGTGGCGTGTCCGAGATCCCCGTAGGTTCGCCCCCGGTACCGCCGGGCCGCCACGCCGCCCCCAGCGGCTGGTACCCCGATCCGGTCAACCGGGCCAACGAGCGCTACTGGGATGGCTGGCAGTGGTCGCGGACGACCCGACCGAACGAGAGCGCGGCACCGCCACCGCAGGCTCACGTCGGTCAGCCGCACTACCCGGCGCCACCGTACGGGCAGGCTCCCCAGCAGAACCCGTACGGGCAGGCGCCCCAGCAGAACCCGTACGGGCAGGCGCCCTACGGCCAACCGGCCGCCTTCCCGGCGGCGTACCCGAGCAAGCCGGTCCCGACCACCGAGGACGGGGTGCCGCTGGCGGGCTGGTGGTGGCGGGCGCTGGCCGTGGTGATCGACGCCGTGATCGTCGGTGTGTCGACCTCGCTGCTGCTGCTGCCGATCTACCTCCGACTCGCTTCCACGCTGGGTGACTACTTCCGGGCCACCGTGGAGGCGGCCCAGCAGGGTCAGCCGATGCCGCCGCAACCGGACCTGACGGCGCTGCTGTCGGCCAACGACCAGCTGATCCTGCTGCTGGTGAGTCTGGTGGTGCACACGGCGTACATCACGCTGTTCGTGCACTGGCGCTCCGCCACGCCCGGCAAGATGGTGGTCGGGCTCAGGGTCGTGCCGGTCGACCGGGGTCGCAGCACCGAGCGGCTGGGCTGGTCCACGTGCCTGATCCGGGCCCTGATCTGGACGATCCCGAACGTGCAGTCCATGCTCATCGTCATCCGGATCGTCGACGTCCTGATGCCGCTCTGGAACCCCAAACGGCAGGCACTGCACGACGTGGCTGCGAAGACCCAGGTGGTCAAGATCCGCTAGTGGCCACGGCTCCCGACCGTCGACCTGTCACCGACATCGGTGACGACACCACCGCTAGGGCGCCGGTTCGATCCGGCCGGCCACCTCACCCAGCGAGATGACCGTGCCACCCGCGCCGGGCGCGTGCGCCCGGAGGACGACCTCGTCGCCGTCGGCCAGGAACGTCCGCTCCTCGGCGCCCAGCAGCAGCGGCTGGGAGCCGTTCCAGGTCAGCTCCAGCAGCGATCCGCGCTGGTCGAGCGACGGGCCGGAGATGGTTCCCGATCCGAGCAGGTCCCCGGTCCGCAGGGAGGCGCCGTTGCTGGTCAGGTGGGCGACCATCTGGGCCGGTGCGTAGTACATGGCGGCGTACGGGCAGGTGCTGACCAGGTAGCCGTTCAGCCAGACCTCGACGTCGATGGCGTAACCGTGGAGGTCACCGCGCAGGTAGTCCAGCAGCGGTGGATCCTGCGGCGGCAGCGGTCGACGGGCCGGCTCGAGCGCCGCGAGCGGCAGCACCCAGGCCGAGATCGAGGTGGCGAAGCTCTTCCCCAGGAACGGACCGAGGGGGACGTACTCCCAGGCCTGCAGATCGCGCGCCGACCAGTCGTTGAGCACGACCACCCCGAACACGTGCTCGGCGAACGCGTCCACCCCGACCGACGTACCCTGCCGCGATCCCACACCCACCACGAAGCCGAGCTCGGCCTCGATGTCCAGCCGGCGGCTCGGTCCGAAGCTCGGACCTTCCTCGTCGGGCGCCTTGCGCTGGCCGTTCGGTCGGATCACCGGCGTCCCGCTCGGCACCACGGTGCCGGCTCGTCCGTGGTAGCCGATCGGCTGGTGCTTCCAGTTCGGGGTCAGCGGCGGCCCACCGGGTCGGAAGATCGCACCGACGTTGGCGGCGTGGTGCTCGCTGGCGTAGAAGTCGACGTAGTCAGCCACCTCGATCGGCTGGTGCATCGTCACCGAGTCGAGCGGAAGCAGATGGGGCTCGACGACGTCGCGACCCGACTCGTCGTCGTCCAGCAGCGACTGCAGCAGCTCCCGGCCCTCCGCCCAGACGCCGGGGCCGAGGCTCATCAAGGCGTTCAGGCTGGGTTGCTGGAACACTTCCGCGTCGTGTCCGGCGGTCTCGGCCACCGCCGCCAGGTCGAGCACCCGGTCGCCGACGGCGACCCCGACCCGCCGGGAGGAGTCCGGGGTGGAGAAGATGCCGTACGGCAGCTCCGCGGTGCCGAAGGGCGAACCCGGTGCCACCTCGAACCAGCTCATCGGACCTCCCGCGGACCCTCGAGCAGACCCAGGGCGACCAGGTCGTCGACGGGCTCGGTCACCCCACAGCAGCCGAAGCTGCGGAACCGGCGTCGCACCCGGGCCGCGGCGGGCTCGTCCCACCCCTGCAGTGCGGTGAAGATCCGGCCGGGGTCGTCCAGGTGCAGGAGGTCGACGGCGGCGTCGGTACCCGCGCCGTCGATCAACGCCTCGATGGCCATCAGGAGGGTCAGGAAACCGTGCTGGTGCAGGGTCTCGCCGCGCTCGTCGGTGACACGGTTCGGCCAGGCCCGGTGCAGGCCGGCGGTGGCCTTGAACGGCAGATCGGCCTCGATCAGCACGGACAGCTGCTGAGCGAGCTGGTCGGCAGTGGGGAACGCGTCCGGCTCGAGACCGCCGGTGCGGATCTTGCCGAACAGGCTCGCGGCCTCGACCACCTCGACGGCCCCGATCCAGCCGTGACCGAAGGGCACCTCGACGAACACCGACACCTCGTCGGGATCGAGCTCCTCGGCGGCCGCGACCACCCGGCCCGCATTCCCGGTCAGGTCGTCGAGGTCCCGCAGCGCGATCTCCGCGGCGACGATCTCGAGGCCGGGCAGGTCGCGGCGGGCCAGGGCGACCAGACCGCCGGCACCGCTGCTGATGACCACACTGACCGGCAGGCCCTCGGCGGTGGCGTCAGCGGAGGCGTCGGTCGCGGCCCGGGACACCTGAGCCAGCTCCGTGTCCGGAACCACCAGCGGTCCGATCAGCGGGGCGTACCAGGCGGAGCGGTGCTCCAGGTGCCGACGTACGGCCTCGGGCACGCTCGCGCTGCCCGGCGGGAACACCGCGGCGTCGTCGATCAGGCCGGCGAACAGTGCATCCATGGCGTCCACGCCTGCACAATAGGCCCGTGCCACCGCCGGTTCCCAGGGACGCTGTCGACTACACCGCCGCCGACGTCGAGGTGCAGCTCGCCCGACTCCGATCGGCCTGTCTCGCGCTGCCGCAGAGCTCGGAGCGACCCAGCCACGGTGGGCCTGCCTTCTTCATCCGGGACAAGAAGTGCTTCGTGATGTTCGTCGACGACCACCACGAGGACGGCCGACTGGCCATCTGGTGTGCCGCCCCCGACGGGGTCCAGGTGGAGATGGTGGAGACCGAGCCGGAGCGGTTCTTCCGGCCGCCCTACGTCGGCCACCGCGGCTGGCTCGGTGTTCACCTGCGCACCGTCGACGACGACGAGCTGAGAGCGATCGTCACCGAAGCCTTCCGTACGGTGGCGCCGCCGACGGTGCTGCGCGAGCTGGACGCCGGCTGACGACCGGTTCAGATGACTCGACCCAGGGCCGGGATCAGGATGACCAGCACGCCCACCGCCACCCAGCGCGGAACCCAGTGGCGTGCGACGGACGGCGGTTCCCCGGCGGGAGCCAGCGGACCGGCCGGGGCGGGATCACGCGGTTCGCTGACCCAGGCAGCCAGACCCGGCCCGAGGAAGGCGGTGCCGGCGTTGATGCTGCCGTCACCGAGGACCAGGGGAGCGGCCACGAAGGCGATCGTCAGCAGCGCGCACCAGATCCCGAGCCGGAACCGGCGGGCCAGGAACGGCAGCACGACCACGGCGACCAGGACGGCCGCCAGCATCGCGTACACGACCCAGCCGAGGCAGCGGAAACCCTCGCCGGAGCACCGGGAGGCGGCGAACCAGCCGATCAGCAGCACCGGCAGCCCGCAGAGCAGCGCGATCGCACTCATCAGGTAGGCCAGCAGCACCCGCTGCAGGTCCCGCGGGACGTCGCCGACGGCGGGGGCCGGGTGAGGTTCCGGAGACGACATGACCACCATCCTGATTCATCGGCGGGCCGGTCTGTGGTCTCTCGTCGCCCACGCGCGCCGCCGCTACTGTGAGGTATGGCCTTCTACCGCAGCGTCGGGGAGATTCCGCCGAAGCGTCACATCGTCTTCCGCCAGCTGGACGGCACGCTGTACGCGGAGGAGCTGATGGGGGAGGAGGGCTTCTCGTCGGACTCATCCCTGCTGTACCACCGGGGCATCCCGTCGGCCATGAGCGACGCGCACGACTGGGGTCTGCCGGACCTGACCACCGTGCCGAACCACCCGCTGCGGCCCCTTCACCTGCGCCTGCCGGATCTGTTCGCCGGGCACCATCCGCCGGAGAACGACCTGGTCACCGGACGCGTCCTGGTGCTCGGCAACGCCGACGTGCGGATCAGCTACGTGGTCGGCGCCCAGGCCTCGCCGCTCTACCGCAACGCCACCGGCGACGAGTGCGTCTACATCGAGTCCGGTTCGGGCACCGTGGAGACGGTCTTCGGGGCGTTGGCCTTCCGTGACCGGGACTACGTGATCATCCCGCGGGCCACCGTGCACCGCTGGCTGCCGGACGGGGTGGTGAAGGCGTACGCGATCGAGGCCAGCTCCCACATCGGACCGCCGAAGCGCTACCTGTCGAAGTACGGGCAGCTGCTCGAGCACAGCCCGTACTGCGAACGGGATCTGCACGGACCGACCGAGCCGCTGCTGGCCGAGGGCACCGACGTGCCGATCTACACCAAGCACCGCGGCCACGGACCTAGCGGCATCGTCGGGTCGATCGTGGTGGCCAGCACGCACCCGTTCGACGTGGTCGGCTGGGACGGCTGCCTCTACCCGTACACGTTCAACGTCGACGACTTCGAGCCGATCACCGGTCGCGTTCACCAGCCGCCGCCGGTGCACCAGGTGTTCGAGGGCAGCAACTTCGTGGTCTGCAACTTCGTGCCGCGCAAGGTCGACTACCACCCGCTGGCCATCCCGGTGCCCTACTACCACTCCAACGTCGACTCCGACGAGGTGATGTTCTACTGCGGCGGCGACTACGAGGCCCGCAAGGGCTCCGGGATCGCCATCGGCTCGATCACCCTGCACCCCGGCGGCCACAGCCACGGCCCGCAGCCGGGGGCGGCCGAGTCGGCCATCGGCAAGCACTTCTTCGACGAGCTCGCCGTCATGGTGGACACGTTCCGGCCGTTGGAGCTGGGACCGGGGGCCCGGGCCAGCGACGACGGCCGCTACGCCGGCAGCTGGGACCGCGCGCTGCGCCGCTGATACACCCCGCGGGTTCTCAGAGCGGGAAGCTGATCCCGGTCAGGTCCTCCGACGCGGTCCACAGCCGCTTGGCCAGCTCGGGGTCGCTGGCCTCGGGTGTGCGGCCGACCAGCTGCGGCAGTCCGCGCGCCTCGGCGAAGCCGCCAGGTCCCGCATAGGAGCCACCGGGCAAGTCCGCCAGCGCGGCGAACAGGGTCGGCCAGGCACCCTGGGTGGCCGACTGCCCGACGACCTTGGTGACCATCATCGTCGCGCGATCGGCCCAGGCGTTGCCGCTGTGGCCCTGCAGGTTGGTGCGCGCGAAGCCGGGATGGGCCGCCAGGGCGCGGACGTTCGAGCCGGCCGCCGTCACCCGCCGCTCCAGCTCGAGCACGAACAACAGGTTGGCGAGCTTCGACTGCCCGTACGCCGGCCACTGCTTGTACGGACGGCGCTCCCAGTTGAGGTCGGTGAGGTCGATGTGACCCATCCGGTGCGCGCTGGAGCTGACGCTGACGACCCGGTCGGTCAGGTGGGGCAGGAGCAGGTTGGTGAGAGCGAAGTGACCGAGGTGGTTGGTGCCGAGCTGCAGCTCGAAGCCCTCGGCGGTCCGGCTCAGTGGCACGGCCATCACCCCGGCGTTGTTGATCAGGAGATCGACCGGACCGTCCCACCCGTCGGCGAACGCGCGGACGGAGCTCAGATCGGCCAGATCGAGCTGTCGGACCTCGGCCAGACCGCCGAGCCGCGCCACGGCGTCGGCGCCCTTGGTCTGGTTGCGGACCGCCAGCACCACTCGGGCGCCCTTGTCGACCAGCACTTTCGCGGCCGCGAAGCCGATGCCGCTGGTCGCGCCGGTGATGATCACCGTGCGACCGGCCTGGGAGGGTAGGCCGTCCGTCGACCAACGCTGAGGGCGACTATGTGTTTCCGTCATGCCCCCACCGTAGGCGGCGGGCGGTAGCCGCGACCTCTGCACAGCCCCAGTCAGGCGGCCAGGCGGTCAGGCGGCCAGGATCAGGAGGCTCTCGCCAGGATCAGCACGGTGCCGAGCAGACCGGCGCTGGTGGCGGCGATGTTGTTGCCGATCCGCCGACCGAACTCCGGTCCGAAGACCGCCATCGGACTCAGCCTCGGCGACCCGTCCTGCGGTGCGGGCCCTCCGGGCGGACCCGCGGTCTGGGCCGTACGGTCCTCGGTCGCGATCACGGATAAGCCGGCCGACTCGAGGTCGCGGGCGTACTCGTCGGGGCTGGCGACGAACGACGACCGGGCGTCCACGGCCCACGGCAGGGGATAGGGCAGGTCACCGTCGCCGACCCGCATCTGCTCGAACACCGCAAAGGTCCCGCCGTCGCGCAGCGCCCGTCGGACGTCGGTGAACACGGCGGCTTTGTCGGGGATGTTCATCCCGACATGGACCATCATCGCCGCGTCGAAGGACGCGTCGTCGACGCCGAGGTCATCGCCGCTGGCGACTCGGAAATCCACCAGATCGGTCAGCCCGACCCGCGCCGTCAATGACGTCGCCGTGGCGACGAAGTCGGGCGAGAGGTCCACCCCGGTGACCCGGCAGCCGTGGTCGGCCGCGGCCAGCCGGGCCGGACCACCGATGCCACAGCCGACATCCAGCAGGTGCGAGTCGGGACCGACGCCGAGTCGGCTCAGGAGATGACGGGTGGCGTCGGAGAAGCCAGCGTGCAGCTGATCGACCGCGCTCAGGTCGTCGACCGTGAGGTGGTCGACATCTACCCCCACGCCGGCGAGACCGGCGAGGATCCCGGCCTGCAGGTCCACCCCGCCGTAATGCTGTCGAACCAGATCTGCGACGTCCATGGTTGCCCCCTGCGGCGCACTCTACGCCGGAGTGACCGTCGTCACACCCGCTTCCGTCAGCTCACCGATCACCGCGTCTGTGTTGGTCGGGTCGACGGCCGCGGTCAGGTCCAGCAGGACCGTGGTGCCGAAGCCGTTCCGAGCGGCATCCAGCGCGGTGGCCTTCACGCAGTAGTCGGTGGCGATCCCGCACACATCGACCCGGTCGACGCCGCGGTGCCGGAGCCAGTCGGCCAGTGGCTCGCCGTCGGCCGAGGTCCCCTCGAAGCCGGAGTAGGCGGCCGCGTACTCGCCCTTGTCGAAGATCGCCGCGAAGGCAGCGCGGTCCAGGCTCGGATGATGCTGGGCGCCTTCGGTGTGGGCGACGCAGTGCGCCGGCCAGGAGTCCACGAAGTCGGGCTGGTCGGCGAAGTGGTCACCCGGGTCGACGTGATGGTCCCTGGTGGCGACCACCTGGTCATACCCGTGGTCGGCTCCGATCAGCTCGGCGATCCGCTGGGCGACGTCGGCGCCGCCGGCGACCGCCAACGACCCGCCCTCGCAGAAGTCGTTCTGCACGTCGACCACGATCAGTGCGCGGGCCATGGCCTCAGACCTTCGGCGCGTACGGGTTGTCGAGCCGCCCGTGCTCGTCCAGGTAGGCGGTCTCGATCACCGGCTCGCCCCTCGACATCTTGAGCGCCTCCAAGGGGAGCTCCCGGCGAGAGCGGACGTGCCGCTCCCGCGCGGCCTCGAGGGGTTCCTCCCCGACGATCTCACCGCGGGTCACCAGCGGCACCAGCAGTTCGCGGTCGTTGTGGTCGCCCGACGGCGGGGCCGCGATGCCGATCAGCTCGAGCTCGGCGGTCCCGGCGTCGTTCAGCCGCCGCAGGGCGAACTTGCGGCCGCCGACGCTGACCTTGTCGGTGCTCTTCTTGGCCACCGAGACCAATGGAGCGTCCGGCGCGTCGGTGTCGGCCCGCGCGACCAGCTTGTAGACGAACCCGCAGGTCGGGTGTCCGCTGCCGGTGACCAGGGCGGTGCCGACCCCGTACCCGTCGACGGGTGCGCCGGACAGGGCCGCGATGTTCCACTCGTCGAGGTCGGAGGTGACGATGATCTTGGTGTGGCTGGCCCCGAGCGAGTCCAGCAGCTCGCGGACCTGGGTCGCCAGCAAGGCGAGGTCACCGGAGTCCAACCGGACCGCACCCAGCCGGCCACCGGTCAGCTCGACCCCGGTGCGGACGGCGTTCATCACGTCGTAGGTGTCGACCAGCAGCGTGGTGTCCTCGCCGAGGGCGGCGATCTGCGCGCGGAAGGCCTCGGACTCGTCGCCGTGCAACAGGGTGAAGGAGTGGGCCGACGTGCCGCGGGTCGGTACGTGGTAGCGCCGACCCGCCTCGAGGTTCGACGTCGCCTCGAACCCGGCGATGTAGGCGGCCCTCGCCGCGGCCACCGCCGACAGCTCCTGGGTGCGCCGCGAACCCATCTCGATGCACGGACGGTCGCCGGCCATCGCCGTCATCCGGGAGGCGGCCGAGGCGATCGCGGAGTCGTGGTTGTAGATGCTGAGCAGCACCGTCTCCAGCACCACCCCCTCGGCGAAGGTGCTGTCCACGATCATCAGCGGTGAACCCGGGACGTACACCTCCCCCTCCGGGTAGCCCCAGATGTCGCCGGAGAACCGGAAGTCGGCCAGCCAGTCGGCCGTACGTGCGTCGACCACGTCGGTGTCGAGCAGGAAGCGCAACGACTCCTCGTCGAACCGGAACGCCCGCAGGGCCCGCAACGCGCGGCCGACTCCGCAGACCACTCCGTAGCGGCGACCCGGCGGCAGTCGCCGTCCGAACAGCTCGAAGACGCTGTGCCGGTTCGCCGTGCCCGCCAGCAGCGCCGCGCGCAGCATGGTCAGCTCGTAGTGGTCGGTCAGCAGAGCTGTGGTGGGGATCTCGCTCGGACCCCACTGGCTGGAGAGACTCACACAGGTGAACCTAGACCGTCGGGTGGGGCGCGGAGCGGTGGCGGTCGGTCTCGCTCGGGGAGTTTGCGACAATGGCGGTTATGCCCGAGACAGAGGGCGGGCAGGTGACGCCCGCCGGAAGCACCGCGATCGCGGAGCGCCCCCTGGAGGACAACCTCCTCGACATCCCCTGGGTGACGATCGTCTGGGACGATCCGGTCAACCTGATGTCGTACGTGACGCACGTCTTCGTCACCTACTTCAACTACGGCAAGTCGAAGGCGCACAAGCTGATGCTGCAGGTGCACAACGACGGCCGGGCCGTGGTCTCCAGCGGGTCCCGCGAGGAGATGGAACGGGACGTGACCGCGATGCACGAGTTCGGCCTGTGGGCGACGCTCGACAAGGCTGATCAGTGAGCGGGGCTGATCAGTGAGCGGGGCCGATCAGTGAGCGGGGCCGATCAGTGAGTGGGGCCGATCAGTGAGCGGGGTTCGGTGAAGAAGTTCCGTCGCAAGAGCGGGGCCGCGGTCACCCATCTCAGCTCGTACGAGGTGGAGCTGCTGTCCTCCCTGGTCACCCAGCTGGTCGAGATGATCAGCGACGGTGAGCCCGAGTCGTACGCGCAGCCGGTGTCCGACGACCCCTTCGAGCTGTGGGCCCAGGACCTGGCCAGCGACCCGGACCAGCCGGAGACCCACGAGGACCCCGTCCTGCAGCGTCTGTTCCCGGACGCGTACCCGCACGATGCCGCCGCCTCGTCGGACTTCCGCCGGTTCACCGAGCGGGAGCTGAAGACCACGAAGGTGACCGACGCCCAGGTGGTGCTCGATCGCCTGGCCGCCACCGATCTCGGTGCCGGCGACCTGCGCATCCCGCCGGACGAGGTGCAGGCCTGGCTGCGCACCCTGACGAGCGTCCGGATCGCCGTCGCCACCCGTCTCGGCATCACCGACGCGGAATCCGCCGAAGAGCTCTCCGACCTCCCCGACGACGACCCGCGAGTGTTCATGGTCAGCGTGTACGACTGGCTGGGCTTCGCCCAAGAGACCCTGATCAGCGCGCTCTAACATTGGTCGCGCCGGCGTCGCGCCTCAGGACTCTGTGCTTCCTCGCTCACTCGCGACGAAAAGCGTGTCGCTCCTTCGTTCGTCAGAACAGTGCCGGCGCTTTCCGCCAGCGCTTTCCGCCAGCGCTCCGGAGTCTCATCGCGGGCTCTCGATTCAGACTCCGCGGGGGATATATCACCCGCGCAGTCGTTCAGTCGCCACCTTCGCGCGGGTTCGAGGGCTCGCGGAGTCGCTCCTGAGGGCTTTCGATTCGACTGCGCGGGGGATATATCACCCGCGCAGTTGGGGGGCCCGCACCACCCGTCCGGAGTACGGGCGGGCGTCTCAGTCCTTGGTTGGTCGCCCTACGCTGGCGGGCGTGTTGCGGATCTCTCAGGCGTACGTGGATGCGATCGTCGCTCACGCTCGGCGTGACTTCCCCGACGAGGCGTGCGGGATCATCGCCGGGCCGGAGGGTTCCGATCTGGCCGCTCGCCTCATCCCGATGACCAACGCGGACCGGTCGCCGACCTTCTTCCGGTTCGACCCGGCCGAGCAGCTGGCGCTCTACAAGGAGATGGACAGCAACGACGAGGAGGTCGTGGTCGTCTACCACTCGCACACCTCGACCGAGGCCTACCCGTCGCGGACCGACATCTCCTACGCCGCGGAGCCGCAGGCCCACTACCTGCTGGTGTCGGTGGCCGAGACCGGGGCCGACGAGGGCCCGGCGGAGGTGCGCTCGTACCGGATCCTGGACGGGGTGGTCACCGAGGAGGAGATCGAGGTCACGGGTGCCGACCCGGCCGGATCGGAATAACGACTGCCGCCTCGGCGGTTGTCCACAGCAGTAACGCGACAGATCGAACCACTGGCTCCAGACCAAGTGCCGGCGGACTACCGAGGAGACGACGAACGTGGCCGTTGAAGTGAGGATCCCCACGATCCTGCGGACCTACACCCAGGGTGAGAAGGCCGTCCAGGGCGACGGGACCACGCTCGCGCAGGTGATCGACGACGTCGAGGGTCGCTACCCAGGCCTCAAGGCACGGCTGGTGGACGAGTCTGCGCTGCGCCGTTTCGTCAACGTGTACGTCAACGACGAGGACGTCCGGTTCACCGGTGGGCTCGAGGCCCCGACCGCCGACGGCGACGTCGTGGTCGTGCTGCCGGCCGTCGCCGGCGGCTGACCGCTCGACACTCGGCACCACCCACACCGTGCGCTACGACTCCCTGGCCGACTCCGTCGGCCACACCCCGCTGGTCGGGCTCCCGCGACTCTCACCGGCCGCGGGCGTACGGCTGTGGGCCAAGCTCGAGGACCGCAACCCGACCGGCTCCATCAAGGACCGCGCGGCGCTGAGCATGATCAAGAAGGCCGAGGCCGACGGCACCCTGCGGCCCGGCGCGACGATCCTCGAGCCGACCAGCGGCAACACCGGCATCTCGCTGGCCATGGCCGCCAAGCTCGCCGGCTACCGGCTGATCTGCGTGATGCCGGAGAACACCTCGATCGAGCGCAAGCAGATCCTCGCCATGTGGGGAGCGGAGATCGTGTCCTCGCGGGCCGCCGGTGGCTCCAACGAAGCCGTCGCGGTGGCCAAGAAGCTGGCTGCCGAGCACCCCGACTGGGTGATGCTCTACCAGTACGGCAACCCGGCCAACGCCGAGGCGCACTACCTGACCACCGGTCCGGAGATCGCCGCCGACCTGCCCGAGGTCACCCACGTGGTCGCCGGGCTCGGCACCACCGGCACCCTGATGGGCATCGGCCGCTACTTCCGGGAGACCAAGCCCGAGGTCAAGATCATCGCCGCCGAGCCCCGCTACGGTGAGCTGGTCTACGGGTTGCGCAACATCGACGAGGGCTTCGTGCCCGAGCTCTACGATCCGCAGTACGTGGACTCGCGCTTCTCCGTCGGCTCGCGTGACGCGGTCCGTCGGGTCCGTGAGCTGCTCGACCGCGAGGGCATCTTCGCCGGGCTCTCCACCGGTGCCATCGTGCATGCCGCGCTGGCTCAGGGCGTGCGGGCCGCCAAGGCCGGCCAGACCGCCGACATCGCGCTGATCATCTGCGATGGCGGCTGGAAGTACCTCTCCACCGGCGCCTACACCGCCGATCTGGACTCCGCCGAGGACTTCCTCGACGGCCAGGTCTGGGCGTAGTCTCCCGCACCACCGCCGCCGTCAGCCGGCGAAGATCACCAGGTCCTGGTCGGCGTCGAACTCCGACCCGGGGACCTTCGGCAGGCCGAGGACGTCCGTGGCCAGGTTCGCGATCTCCCCGTTGCGGATGGGCTGTGGACCCTCGTACGTGGTGCGTGACGTGCCGGGGTCGCGGCGGTCCTCGTTGTAGCTGTACAGATCCCGCCCGGCGGGCACTCCCGGTCCCCAGGCGATGAACGGGATCTGGTAGTTCGCGATCTTGCTCTGGTCGGAGTGGGATTCGCCGTCGCCGCCGTGGTCGGCGGTCAGCAGCACGACGGTGTCCCGGCGCAGGGCGGGCCGGGCGGAGATGGTGTCCAGCACGCTGCCCAGGAGACCGTCGGTCGCGCGGACACCGGCCAGGTACCGATCGCTCATGAAGCCGTCCTTGTGCCCGATCTCGTCGGGCAGGGCGATGTGCAGGAACACGAACTCTCCGGGCCCGTCCTCCAGGTAGGCGTTCAGCTTCTCGACCAGGCGGGTGTCGTCGGTGTCGACGACGAACCGGTCGATCTTCTCCCTGCCGTCATCGGCGCCGACGCGGTCCCGGCCGCCGTCTCTGCTCCAGGTGCGTTGGTAGAGCGCGAACTTCGTCTTCGTGGCGAACAGCGCGGTCCGACCGCCGTGGTCGTGGACGACGTCGAACACGCTCGAGACGTACTCACCGGCGGAAGAGTGCACCGTGCGGCTGCGGCCGATGTCGGTGTTGTACGTGACCCCGTGTCCGCCTCGGCTGGCGTCGATCCGGCGTCCGGTGAGCATCCCGGTGTGGTTGGGCAGCGTGCGTGTCTGCTCCCGCTCGGTCCGGGCGTCCAGGGTGTAGGCGCCTTCCCGCATCAGCCGGTGGAAGGTCGGAGCTCCGGCCGGACCGAGCTCGGTGATCGCGCGGGGGTTGAGGCCGTCGACGGAGATGGCGAGCACGTGGGTGATGGCCCCGGACGGCGTGCCGGTAGAGCTCGGACTCACTGACGCCTGGTCCGGACTGACTGACGCCTGGTCCGGACTGGCTGACGCCTGGTCCGGACTGGCTCTGGTGGGGGTCGGCGCTGTCGGAGACGCTCCGGACGTGGGAGACGAGGTGCTGGCGGTCGGCGGTGCCGAGGTCAGCCCCGGGCCGTTGGCTTCGGGTGCCGGCGCGGCGCAGGCCGTGACCAGCAGGACCAGCACCGTGGCGACCGAGGCGACCCGGGTGCGGCTCCTGCTGACCGGGCGCCGCCCGTCACCGGGCACTCAGCCCTCCGGCGACCAGTACGGATCGCGCCCGGCGCCCGCCAGGACCCGGTCCAGCAGCGGAGCGCTCTCGGCCACGGGCAGCCGGGGGCCGAACAGGCCACCCCGGGCGGCCGGATCGTCGGGGGTGTTGAAGACCATCACCCAGGACGCGTCCAGGTTCGGCTCGGCCACCTCGAAGGGTTGGTTCGTCGACGCCGACAGGTCCCACCCGTGCAGCACCAGCTCGTTGTTCGCCACGTAGCCGATGTCGGTGGCCGGCATCGTCACACCACCGACGGTGGTCTCGCCCTGCCACGACTCCGGCTGCCGCCAGGCCGCCACCAGCGACTCCAGCCGGGCCGGGATCACCGTCCGCCAGTCGTCGGGCAACACCGGCACAGCTGCGGTCGGTGGAGTCTGGGTGGTGGGGCCCAGCACCTTCGCGGCCGCGTCGGTGAAGGCCTGCGCCAGAGCGGCGAGATGGGCCAGCAACGTGCCGACCGTCATCTCCGGGCACGGCGTCGGTGCGTCCAGCTGGTCGTCGGTCACAGCGGCGACCAGGGTCGCGATCTGCTCGGCGGGTTGGGTGAGATCCAGGGTCATGCGGTGCGCCTCCTCGTCGATGGCACCGCCAGCCTGCCATCTCCGTCCGACAGTTGCGTAGGCTGGATCGCCGTGACCCAGGTAGACGCGGGGCGCCCGGCCGCGCCGATCGGCATCTTCGACTCCGGGTTCGGCGGACTGACCGTGGCCCGGGCGGTGATCGACCAGCTGCCGTACGAGGACGTGGTCTACCTGGGCGACACGGCCCGCGCGCCGTACGGGGACCAGCCGATCGCCGACGTCCGCGAGTTCGCCTTGGAGTGCCTGGACCACCTGGTCGACCAGGGGGTGAAGATGCTCGTCATCGCCTGCAACTCCGCCAGCGCCGCCGTGCTCCGCGACGCCCGGGAACGCTACGACGTACCCGTCGTCGAGGTGATCATGCCGGCCGTCCGGCGGGCGGTGGCTGCGTCCCGGACCGGTCGGGTCGGCGTCATCTGCACCACCGCGACGGCCACCTCGCAGGCGTACGACGACGCCTTCACCGCGGCCCCCCACGTCGACCTTGTGACTCGAGCCTGTCCGCGTTTCGTCGGCTTCGTCGAGGCCGGCATCACCGGCGGACCCGAGCTGCTGGCGTGTGCCCGGGAGTACCTGGAGCCTTTGCGCGAGGCCGGCATCGACACCCTGATCCTCGGCTGCACGCACTACCCGCTGCTCGCCGGCGTCCTGTCCTACGTCCTGGGTGAGGAGGTCACCCTGGTGTCCAGTGCCGACGAGTGCGCCAAGGACGTGTACGCCACGCTCACCCGGCGCGGGCTCGGCCACGACCGGCCCCGCGAAGCGACCCACCGATTCTGGACGACAGGTCACCCGGAGGCCTTCGCCGGTATCGGTCACCGGTTGATGGGTGGGGAATTGATCTCCACGGTGGACCAGTTCGCCGCCACCCCGCGACCCTGATCTGGCCCGGACCCCGTCCCGCCTAGAGTCGGGAGGGTGCAGCTCACGATCGTCGGAGCCAGCGGCTCGGTGTCGGGTCCGGTCTCCCCGGCCTCCAGCTATCTGGTGCAGGCGCCCCACGAGGGCCGTACGTTCTCGCTCCTGCTCGACCTCGGACCGGGCTCCTTCGGCGCGCTCTACCGCTATCTCGATCCGTCCGAGGTGGACGCGGTGTCCCTCAGCCACCTGCACCCGGACCACTGCCTGGACCTGTGTGGTCTCTATGTCGCCGGCCGCTACGCCCCGACCGCGCCGTGGCGTCGGATCCCTGTCTACGGCCCGGCCGGCACCCCAGAGCGCCTGCAGCGCGCCTATGAGGTCAACGGCGTGTGCGAGCCGGGACTGTCCATCGCGGACTGGTTCGAGCACCGGGTCTGGGCCACGGAGCAGACGGTCGGTCCCTTCACCGTCGCCGCGACCCGGGTGGCCCACCCGGTGGAGGCGTACGCGCTCCGGGTAACCGAGAACTCCACCGCCGGTGGCAGCCTGGTCTACACCGGCGACACCGGCCCCACTCCGGCGCTGGCCGAGCTCGCCCTCGGGGTCGATCTGCTGCTGGCGGAGGCGGCGTTCCTGACGGGACCGGACAACCCACCCGACCTGCACCTGACCGGCGCCCAGGCCGCCGAGGTCGCCGAGGCGGCGGGTGTCGGGGTCCTGGTGCTCACCCACATCCCGCCGTGGCACGACCCGGAGCAGGTGCGCGCCGAGGCCCGAGGCGTGACGAGCCGACCGGTCGAGCTCGCCGCCTCCGGAGTGCGTTGGACTGTCGGCGGGAGCGCCTAAGGTTCTGACCTGTGACCACAGCAGAGCAGATGAGCACGGCAGATCAGGCGACCACGGCAGGAGATCGGGGCACGGGCCGCGCCGACGGCCGGCAGAACGACCAGCTCCGACCGGTGAGCTTCACCCGGGGGTGGCTCGAGCAGGCCGAGGGCTCGGTGCTGGTGGAGTTCGGCTCCACCCGCGTGCTGGTCGCCGCCAGCGTCACCGAGGGTGTGCCCCGCTGGCGGAAGGGCTCCGGTCTGGGCTGGGTCACCAGTGAGTACGCGATGCTGCCCCGGGCCACCAACACCCGCTCCGACCGCGAGTCGGTCAAGGGGCGGATCGGCGGTCGCACCCACGAGATCAGTCGGCTGATCGGTCGGAGCCTGCGCGCGGTGATCGACTACCGCGCCCTCGGCGAGAACACCATCGTGCTCGACTGCGACGTGCTGCAGGCCGACGGCGGCACCCGGACCGCGTCGATCACCGGCGCCTACGTGGCGCTGCACGACGCCGTCGAGTGGCTGCGGCAGCGCAACCTGCTCGCGGGTGAGCCGTTGATCGGCTCGGTGGCCGCGATCTCGGTCGGCATCGTCGCCGGGACGCCGATGCTGGACCTCTGCTACACCGAGGACTCCGGGGCCGACACCGACATGAACGTCGTGATGAGCGGGGCGGGGGAGTTCATCGAGGTGCAGGGCACGGCCGAGGGCCGACCGTTCGACCGAGCCACCCTGGACCGGCTGCTGGACCTCGGCACCGCCGGGTGCGCGGAGCTGACCCGCCTCCAGCAGGCCGCCCTCACCGCATGATCGCGCAGCAGGACCGATGAGCCCGACCGAGGTGGTGCTGGCGACCCACAACGCGAAGAAGCTCGCCGAGCTCCGCCGACTGGTGGAGGCCGCGGGTCTCGACGTGGCCGTGCTCGGGCTCGACGACCTGCCGGGATTACCCAGAGCCGGCCGAGACGGAGACGACCTTCGAGGGCAACGCGCTGATCAAGGCCCGGGCGGCCGTCGCGAACACCGGTCGGATCGCGTTGGCCGACGACTCCGGGATCGCCGTCGACCGACTCAACGGGATGCCCGGGGTGCGCTCGGCGCGGTGGGCCGGGCCGGGCTCGACCGACGCCGCCAACAACGAGCTGCTGCTGCGCCAGCTCGACGACGTCCTCGATCCGCACCGGACGGCGCAGTTCGTCTGTGCGATGGCGATGGTGGCCCCCGACGGAACCGAGGCCGTACGACACGGCGTGGTCGAAGGGCGGCTGCTCACGTCACCCAGGGGAGAGAATGGGTTCGGCTACGACCCGCTGTTCGTGCCCGACGGGCACGAGCAGACCACCGCCGAGCTCGACCCGGTAGCCAAGGACGCGATCAGCCACCGGGGTCGTGCCGTCCGGGCGATCCTGACCGACCTGCAGGGCTGGCTGGTGGCCAGCGACACCACCGGAGGGACCCACCCGTGAAGACCTACCTCGATCTCCTCCAGCACGTCATCGACCATGGTGTGGAGAAGTCGGACCGGACCGGCACCGGCACGCTGAGCGTGTTCGGCTACCAGCTCCGCTTCGACCTGACGCAGGGCTTCCCGCTGCTCACCACCAAGAAGGTGCATGTGCGGTCGGTGGTGGCGGAGCTGCTGTGGTTCCTGCAGGGGGCGACCAACGTGAAGTGGCTGCACGAGCAGGGGGTGACGATCTGGGACGAGTGGGCCGACGACTCCGGTGAGCTGGGCCCGATCTACGGCTACCAGTGGCGATCCTGGCCGACCCCGGATGAGCGCCACATCGACCAGATCGCCGCCGTGATCTCCGGTCTGAAGACCAATCCGGACTCACGTCGCCACCTGGTCAGTGCCTGGAACGTCGGCGACCTGGACCAGATGGCACTGCCGCCGTGCCACACCATGTTCCAGTTCTACGTCGCTCCGGCGCCCGCCGACAGCGCGGACCAGCGCGGTCGGTTGTCCTGCCAGCTCTACCAGCGCTCGGCCGACATCTTCCTCGGTGTGCCGTTCAACATCGCCTCGTACGCGCTGCTGACCCACCTGGTAGCGCAGGTCTGTGACCTCGCGGTGGGCGACTTCGTCCACACCCTCGGCGACGCCCATCTCTATCTGAACCACCTCGACCAGGCCAGACGGCAGCTGGCCCGCGAACCCCGGCCGCTGCCCACCCTCCGCCTCGACCCCGCCATCACCGACATCGACGACTTCGGTCTCGAGCACATCGTGATCGAGGGCTACGAGCCCCACCCGGGGATCAAGGCCCCGATCGCGGTCTGACCTGATGAGTGAGGACACACCGACCGGTGCCAGCCGGGTTCCTGGCCCTCGAGGACTCGGGCCGGAGGTGATCGGGATCGCCGCGGTCGCCCGTAACGGCGTGATCGGGGCGGGCAACGACATCCCGTGGCGGATCCGGGAGGACTGGGTCCGGTTCAAGGCGCTCACCATGGGTCACGTCCTGGTCATGGGCCGGAAGACGTACGACTCGATCGGTCGTCCGCTGCCGGGCCGCACCACCATCGTGGTCACGCGAGATCCGGCGTGGCGGGCCGACGGAGTGGTTGTCGCCCCCGACCTGGACGCCGCCTTCGACCGGGCGTACGCGCTGACCCCGGCCAAGGTCTTCGTGGCCGGAGGGGGTGAGGTCTATGCCGCGGCCTGGGACCGCCTGGACACCCTGGAGATCACCGAGGTGGACGCCGAGCCCGCCGGCGACGTGATCTTCCCAGAGATCGGCGCCGACTGGCAGGAAACCCGAAGGGACGAGCGGGACGGTTTCGCTTTTATCACGTTTAGGAGACATTCAGAATAGTGCGGTCCACTGCGGTGTGTGAGGCGTGTTATTGCGAGGCCCGGACCGTAGTCTCCTGCCGAACGGTCCGCGGTGGGTGGACCTGCTTCAAGGAGACAAGTCCCCATGAATGAGATCCCGCTGAGCGCCAAGCTCGGCGCCGAGGCTCTCGGCACCTTCTGGCTGGTTCTCGGCGGTTGTGGATCCGCCGTGCTGGCCGCCACGTTCCTCAGCGGTGACGCCGACCCGATCCAGCTCGGCATCGGTTTCCTCGGTGTTGCCCTGGCCTTCGGTCTCACCGTCCTGACCGGCGCCTTCGCTTTCGGTCACGTGTCCGGCGGTCACTTCAACCCGGCCGTCTCGATCGGTCTGGCGATCGCCAAGCGGTTCGACCCGAAGCTGCTGCTGCCCTACATCGTCACCCAGATCGTGGCGGCCACGGCCGCAGGTGCGGTGCTGCTGGTGATCGCCAACGGCAAGCCCGGCTTCAACGCGGTGGAGAGCGGGTTCGCCTCCAACGGCTACGGCGACCGCTCGCCGGGCGGCTACTCGCTGCTGGCCTGCTTCGTGATCGAGGTCGTGCTGACCGCGGTCTTCCTCTACATCATCCTGGGCGCCACCGACGACCGGGCTCCGAAGGGTTTCGCCCCGATCGCCATCGGCCTGGGTCTGACCCTGATCCACCTGGTGTCCATCCCGGTCACCAACACCTCGGTCAACCCGGCCCGCTCCCTCGGGGTGGCCTGGTTCGCCGGCCCCGCCGCACTGGGCCAGGTGTGGCTGTTCTTCGTCGCACCGATCATCGGTGCCGCGATCGCCGGTGTGACGTACGCAGCGATCACTGCCTCGAAGGTGGCGCTGGACGAGGGCGTCGGCAACAACCCCAACATCGGCACCGCGAAGCCGGCCAACGACTGACCCTGAGGGGCGCTCGCCCGTTCAGGAACGCCTCGAGAGCACAGGAGCCACACCAGGCTCCTGTGCTCTTGTCGCGTGTCGACGAGGTCCATCGCCTTTGCCGGGCGAGCGGCCGGCTCCCGAGCGACGAGCAGCGGAGATCTCCGTACGGCCGGCTCGCTAAGGTGGTGATCATGACCGATCGACTGGCCCCTGGCGACACCGCCCCCGCCTTCACCCTGACCGACGCCGACGGTCACCAGATCTCGTTGGCCGACTACGCCGGCGGGAAGGTGATCGTCTACTTCTACCCCGCAGCGATGACTCCGGGGTGCACCACCCAGGCCGTCGACTTCACCGCCGCCGTCACCGACCTCGATTCCGCCGGCCTCGCGGTCGTGGGCATCTCCCCGGACAGCCCCGAGAAGCTCGCCCAGTTCAAGGCGGCCCAGTCGGTGGCGTTCCCGCTGCTGGCTGATCCGGACAAGGAGGTCCTGACGGCGTACGCGGCGTACGGCAGCAAGATGCTCTACGGCAAGCTCGTCGAGGGTGTCATCCGTTCGACCTTCGTGGTCGAGGTGGCCGAGGACGGCACCGGCACGGTCGATGTCGCGCAGTACAACGTGAAGGCCACCGGCCACGTGGACAAGCTGAAGCGCGACCTGAAGATCTGACCGTCATCGATCGGAGCCGGAGTGGTGGAATTGGCAGACACGCAGGATTTAGGTTCCTGTGCCTTCGGGTGTGAGGGTTCGAGTCCCTCCTTCGGCACTTTCCCGTCGCGAGCGGCCGCGAACGAAGCGCCGGTTCTGTCTGGACCGACGAGCGAGCAGACACGTTCTTCGTCTGCGAGCGAGGAGGGAAGGCAGAGCCCTCAGCGCTTAGTGAGCAGCGAGTGACGACCAGAAGCGCCCACAGCGCGGCGCGAGCAGCGAACGACGACCACCCTGCCCTACGCTGAGGCGACCTTCAGATCACGAGGAGTGACGTGGCCCCGAACGACAGCACCCAGCCCACCAGGACGCCCGAGCAGATCGAGGCCGATCTGGCCGCGGCTCGGCTTCGGATCGCCCATTCCGCGGAGGAGTTCGTGGACCAGGTCCACCCGAACCGCATCAAGCAGCGTCAGATCGAAGGTGTGAAGCAGTTCGTCGGTAATGAGGTGGACGCCGGCAAAGCCCTGATCTTCAATGCCCGGGGTGACCTGCGCACCAACCGCGTGCTGGCCGTCGCCGGCGCCGTGGCGGGCAGCCTGGTGTTCCTGACGATCGTGCGCGCCCTGGTACGCCGGGGTGGGAGCTGACCGTGTCCCCGACGTCCGACGCCGGCGAGGAGCTGCCGATCCGGATGCTGCACGACCGGGTCCTGGTCTCGACCGACGGGGAGAGCGGCGAGCGCCGCAGCGGTGGCGGCATCGTGATCCCGGCGACCGTGGCGATCGGCAAGCGGCTCGGTTGGGCGACGGTGGTGGCGGCCGGCGCCAACGTTCGCAGCGTCAAGGTGGGCGACCGGGTGCTGTTCGACCCGGACGATCGCGCGGAGGTCGAGGTCCGCGGCAAGGACTACGTCCTGCTGCGGGAGCGGGACCTGCACGCGGTGGCGACCGAGGGTCTGCCCGACGGTCAGACCGGGCTGTATCTGTGACGTCTGTTCCGGCGACGTCTGTCCCGGCGGCGGCCTGACCCCGCTACCGGTCGTCGACCCAGATCGGCGGCAGCTCCACGATCGACGCGGAGCCGTTCGTGGCGGCCATGATCGTGGCGGTAGTGACACGGCGATCCGCCGGCCGGACGCCGACCCTGATCGTGGGCTCGCCGCTGGAGTAGTCGACCTCGACCGGTTCGGCGATCCGGCGCAGCTGGTCTTCGAGACGGCCCGAGGTGGCGAAGTCGACCGTCACCTGCAGTCGCAGACGCAGCCGCCGGACGCAGGTCCCCGCCGTCACGATCGCAGCGCGGGTCGCGTCACCGTACGCCTGCACGAGCCCACCGGTGCCGAGCAGCGTGCCGCCGAACCACCGGGTGACGACGGCGACCACGTCGCTCAGGCCCTCGCCGCGGAGGGCGTCGAGGATGGGCGGCCCCGCGGTGCCCGACGGCTCGCCGTCATCGTTGCTGCGCAGGGTCGCAGCCGTCGGGCCGAGGACGAAGGCGGAGCAGTGGTGTCCCGCGGTGCCGTGGACCCGCCGTTCGTCGGCGATGACCGCCCTGGCCGCCTCCTCGGTCTCGACCCGGACGATCCGCGCGCGGAACCGGGACCGCTTGACCTCGATCTCCGCCGTCGCCTCGCGTCCGGGCACGAGGTAGGACTCCACGGCGAGCAGGCTAGTGGTCACGACCGGAGGTTCGTCGGGGTGTCCGGTGTCCAGGCACCCTTGACGAACTTCCGGTCGCAACCACTAGTCCGGACGCGTCAGCAGCGTTCGATCAGACCTCGCGGGTCTTCGGTGAGCTCTCCAGGGTCTTGGCCGGATCACGCTCGATGACCGGGTCGAGCACCTCGTCGATCTTGGCCAGCAGCTCGGCCGGCAGGGTGACCCCGGCGGCCGCGACGTTGTCGTGCACCTGCTCCGGTCGGGATGCGCCGATGATCGCGGTGGCCACGTTGTCGTTCTGCAGCACCCAGGCCACGGCCAGGGCGGCCATCGACAGACCGGAGTCAGCGGCCAGCGGCTTCAGCTGCTGCACCCGCTCCAGCACGTCGTCGCGCAGCCAGCGGGCGATCATGTTCGCGCCGCCCTTGTCGTCGGTCGCCCGCGAGCCGGCCGGCAGATCCTGTCCGGGCACGTACTTGCCGGTGAGGACGCCCTGGGCGATGGGGGACCAGACGACCTGGGAGATGCCGAGCTCGCGGCTGGTGGGGACCACCTCGGCCTCGATGACCCGCCAGAGCGCGGAGTACTGAGGCTGGTTGGAGATCAGCTGGAAGCCGAGGTCCTTGGCCAGCGCGGCGCCGTCCCGGAGCTGCTCGGCGGTCCACTCGCTGACCCCGACGTAGAGGACCTTGCCCTGGCGGACCAGGTCGGCGAACGCCTGCATGGTCTCTTCCAGCGGCGTCTCGTAGTCGTACCGGTGGGCCTGGTAGAGGTCGATGTAGTCGGTCTGCAGCCGACGCAGCGAGGCGTGGGCGGACTCCTGGATGTGCTTGCGCGACAGACCGACGTCGTTGTGGCCCTTGGGGCCGGTCGGACCGAAGACCTTGGTGAAGATCTCCAACGACTCGCGCCGCTGACCCTGCAGAGCCTCACCGAGGACCGTCTCGGCCTTGGTGTTGGCGTACACGTCGGCGGTGTCGAACGTGCTGATGCCGGCATCCAGCGCGGCGTGGACACAGGCCGTGGCCTGCTCGTTCTCCAGCTGGGAGCCGTGGGTCAGCCAGTTGCCGTAGGTGATCTCCGAGATCTTGAGACCGGAATTGCCGAGGTAACGAAAGTGCATCGTTTCAACATACTCCGTGAACGTTCTCACGCAACCGAGTGTGGGTGGAACCGCTCGTTCAGCGCTGGCTGTTGCGTGGATGCTGGCGGGCGATTCGCTCGTTGCCGCGCCGGTAGTTCCCGGTGAGCCGGGCCATCAGCTCCTGGCCGTCGCCCAGCTCGACCTCGGCGAGGAAGTCGACCGCCCGGCGACCCCGGAGGACGGTCGCTCGCCGGCCGACGTGGGAGATGACCACCTCTTCGCCTCGTTGCTGGTACGAGAAACCCTCCGGCCGACCACCCACCGCAGCAGTCTCGCACCTCCGCCGCGGAGAGCGATGTGTACGTTGTAAGCCATGACTGACGAGACCTCCATCACCGTGCAGCGCAGCATCGACGTCGCTCCGGCACAGGTGTTCGACCTGTTGACCAACCCCGATCGGCACGCCGAGTTCGACGGTTCGGGCTTCCTCCGTTCCGCCGACCACCCCCAGCGCATCAGCGCCGTCGGCGACACCTTCCGGATGAACATGGCCGGCGACCACATGGGCGGGGAGTACCAGACGGACAACCACGTCACGGGCTACCAGCCGAACCAGCTGCTGGCCTGGAAGACCGCTCCGGCCGGTGAGGAGCCCCCGGGCTGGGAGTGGCTCTACGAGCTGACCCCGGCGGGGCCCGAGCAGACCGACGTGACCCTCACGTACGACTGGTCGTCGGTGACCGACAAGCAGCTGTTGAGGAAGATCACGTTCCCGTTGGTGAGCAAGGACGAGCTGGAGACGTCGTTGGCCCAGCTCGCGGCCGCGGTCAGCGGCTGAGTCGAGCCCGGCCCGCCCGTCGGCATGACGGGACGGGCCGGGCGTGCGGTCAGCTCTTGTACGCGGTCACGACTCCCGTGCAACCGTTGCCGTCGATCGACAGGGCGACCGAGGCGATGCCGCTCTTCCTGGTGCCGGAGAAGACGAGGGTCAGGTCGCCGTCGTCGTCAGACCAGTTCTCCACTCCGCTGCCGTGCGCGATGTGCTGTGCCTCGTACACGGTCAGGCAGCGTTGCTTGAACGCCTGTTTGAAGAGCTTTCCGGCCTCCTTGGCGGAGACGGTGCCCTCCTTGGTGTAGGTGTGGGCGTCGGCCGGCGCTGGGGAGACGATCATGCTGCCGCTCAGAGCGAGGGCAGCGACGGCGGCCATGACGGCCTTGCGGGTGACGGACATTCCGAACCTCCTTGGTCGAATGCGGACACCGTGTCTACGCCCCACCGCGGCACGGGGTTGCACCCGTCCGATGCCTGATTCTCCCCAGATGATCATTGGGTGTCCGCGCGACCGGCAAGCGTCAGGTCAGCCACCCAGGCCGTCGATGGCGATCGGCTCGTCGTCGGCCACCCGGACGCGGTGGTCGCTGCCAGTCAGTCTGCGATGGGGTTGAACGGCAGGATCTCGTCGTCGCCGGGCCGGATCCAGGCGGCCATGGACTCGGGGACCTCGTTCCAGGCACCTGGCAGGTCACCGAGGGGTTCGGAGACGACCAGGCGAGCCTCGGCGCTCAGCTGTTTGAGCATCTGCACCTCCGGATGGAGATGTCGGAGCGTGGTGACGTCGGTGGAGTAGAACAGCGAGCGGCTCTGCTGCTCACTGGAGTAGCGGACCGACCAGATCGACTCGCCGTCGCTGGTGGCCACGGTGCCCTGGAAGGGATAGTCGACGCCGGCGGCGTGTCCGACCTTCTCGACGAGGCCGATCGCCCGAGCGATGGCGGTCAAGGGATCCTCGGCCAGGCCGAAGGTCAGCGCCAGGTAGAACAACGTCTCGGAGTCGGTCGAGCCACTGATGCGGGAGTACAGAGACGGATCGACGGCCAGCACCAGGTCGCGCTTGATCTGGGTGAAGGAACGGATCATGCCGTTGTGCATCCACAGCCACTTTCCGTGTCGGAAGGGGTGGCAGTTCGAGCGTTGCACCGGCGTGCCGGTCGCCGCTCGGATGTGCGCGAACAGCAGCGGCGTGGTGATGCGGGGTGCCAGCTCACGAAGGTTGGCGTCGTTCCAGGCGGGCTCGATCGCCTTGAAGCAGGCCGGCTCCGCGATCTGGCCGCTGTACCAGCCGATGCCGAAGCCGTCACCGTTGGTGGTGGTCGCACCGAGTCTGGAATGCAGGCTCTGGTCGATGATGGAGTGCGCAGGTTTGTACAGCAGCTCCTCAGCCGAGATCGGGTCACCGGAGTAGGCCATCCATCTGCACATGGGGGCCAGTCAACCGCGCTGCCGCCCCGGCTCCCTGGGCAGGGTGGTCGAGGGTGCCTAGGCCGTTCCTCGCCGGGCAGCCGCGACCTCCGGCTCGCGCAGGGCAAGTCCGAACAAGACGAAGGCGATACCGACGGCCACGGCCATCGCCGCCACGCCGAAGGCGACGACCGAGGTGAACAGCGATGCCTGCAGGAACGAGGAGGTCATCGCCGTGTTGCGGTTGGGATCATCTCGATCCAGTTCGGCATAGGTCTTGCCGCTGGTGATCTCCATCGTGTGCTTGTCGATCACGCTGGCCTGACAGTAGGCACTGATCGGTCCCGCGACGGTGGCACCGGCTCGGCAGCTGGCGTCCTCCGACACGGTGATCTTCTGACTCGACAACGTGCTGGTGATGACGATCCAGGTGACGATTCCAGCGACGACGAAGATGGCGCCGAGGACGATTCCGACGATCGAAGCAGTCTTGCGCATGTTGATGCCCTTCACGGTTGCGGCTGGTTGGATGGGGTCTCAGGTGCCTAACGGGTTCCACTCGTGGGGACGGGGACGGTTTCCGCGGTCGACGACCCAGTTGAAGGTTTCGTCGCGAGTAGCTGGATGAGCTGTGCTTGGCTCACGATGAGTCGTTCGATCTCGCTGGGATCGACGCTTTCGTCGGAGGCGTGGATGCGGGCTCTGGCGACGTCCTCGGGTCCCCAGAGGATGAACTCGGCCTGCGGTGCGGCAGTTTGCAGGGTGTGGAGCAGCGGGATCGATCCACCGGACCCTGCTTCCACGGGGGGATGCCGTTGTAGGCACTCCGCAGCGCTACCCGTGCTGCGGCGTAGGCGGGTACCCATGATGATCGCCCCGAGCACGACCAACGCCTCGAGTATGAAGATCACCGCATCCACGTCGGTCCTCCTCGTCACTGCGCCTGGACAGCTGGACAGCCGCTGTCGCACCGTCAAGGACGAGGCTGGAACCGTTCGGGCGCCGGGGCTTCACCCGCGGTGGGTGAAGCCACCGACGGAGACGACGTGAGCCAGGAATTCACCTGCCGTACCACAGCCCGTCATCGACGTGGCGCGTGCTGTTCGCGGACGGTGAGGGGAGCGCACCCGCTGCGGGTCCTGGAGTGGGAGGGCCGATGGCACGGGCGGACGAAGGGCCGGAAGCGAGTGACGCCGGCGATCTCACGAAGCCGTCGACCCCGGTCGACGCACCCGATTCCGATCGAGGGCCAACACCGCCGTCGGGGCGGACAACCGACCCTGGGCATCCCGCCGGCGTCGGTGTCCTGCTCGCTGCTTGCGTGTCGGCGCTGATCGTCAACGCGAACACCTCGGCGGTCACCATTCTGCTGCCCGCGATCAGTGAGGACCTGAACGCGCCGATCGACCAGCTGCAGTGGGCGGTGACCGGCTACATGCTCGTCGGAGCGGCCGTCATCGTCACGTCCGGCGCGCTCGGAGACGTCTTCGGTCGACGGAAGGTGTTCCTGGCCGGCCTCATCCTCTTCGTCGCGTCGTGCGTGTTGATCGCGATGGCTCCGAACGGCGTCGGCGTCGTCGCGGGGAGGATGATCCAGGGAGCCGCCGGCTCGACGCTACTGGCCTGCGGCATGAGCCTGCTGTCGGTGGCATCCTCCGGCGCCGCGGGGATGCGCGCGATCACGCTCTGGGGAGCAGCATCGGCAGCCGGTGCCGCCATCGGGCCGTTGATCGGCGGCGTGCTCGTCGGCCTCACCGGGTGGCAGGGCCTGTTCTGGATCGACGCCGTGATCGCTGCCGCTTGCATCCCGCTGACCCTGCTCACCGTGAAGGAATCACGCGATCCGACTCGGCCACGGTCGATCGACTTCGCCGGCACCGTTCTGATCGCCGTCGTCTTGGTTCCGATCGTGCTGGCACTCAGCAAGGGCGCAGATTGGGGCTGGGTCTCGCCCGGGACGATGATCTGCCTGGTGATCGCGGTGCTCGGCGGCATCGGCTTCGTCATGGTCGAGCAGCGAGTGGCGGCGCCGCTCGTCGACCTGGCGTTGCTCCGCAACGCCATCCTGGTCGGCGCCACGCTGGTGATCCTGATCGTCGCCGGTGCGATCAACGCGTTGATGTACTTGATCAGCCTCTACTTCCAAGACCCCGCCACCTTCGGCATGGACGCACTGCAGGCAGGGTTGGCGACCCTCCCGGCGGCCGCGGCGATGATCGCGGTGACACCCCTGATCACACCGCTCGCGGTCAGGATCGGATCGCGCAACGCGATCGCCATCGGGTTCGGCCTGGCCGCCGCAGCGCTGTTGGTGCTCGTCTTCGTCCGCCCGTCATGGTCCTACGCGGTCTTCGTGCTGCCCCTCGCCGTCACAGCCATCGGCCTCGGCCTGGCCAACGGCCCAGCGTCCTCTGCCTCCACCGCGAGCGTGTCGCCCGACCAGGTCGGCCAGGCATCCGGCATCTCGAACATGGCCCGATATGTCGGCGGGTCGTTGGCCGTCGCCGCCGCCGGGTCCATCTTCAGCGCCACTGCCAGCGCTGAACAGGCGACCGGGCAAAGCACCGCCGAGGCACTCGCGAGTGGCCTGTCCGGCGCGGCGATCCTCCTGACCATCATGACGGCCGCAGGTATCCCGTTGGCACTTCTCATGGGGCGCCACCACCCGCCACGACAACAAGCGATCCACCGGGTGGCCGCCGCCGCCATCATCGTCCACACCATCCCCACGCCGTCTCAGCGGCCGGCACCGGCTCCGCGCCGGTAGCCGGCGCAAGACCCACGCAGGCTCACACACCACCACCCCCGAGGATCGGGAATAGCCTGTTGCCTGACATGAGCGGTTCAGGCAGGGCCCACGATCGGCGGCGCAGGCGCCAGCGAGCCGTGTGGTGGGAGCGCTGGCGGGAGTACGCCAACGGCACCCTCTGGGTGATGCCCGGCATCGCCGCGCTGCTGGCTCTGCTGACCGGGTTCGCCATGGCCCACGTCAGGGTGCGGCCCGGCTCCGTTCTCTCCCATGTCGCCTTCCAGGGCACAGCCGACGACGCGCGCAGCCTGCTGATCGAGGTGACCGGGACCGTGGTCACGGTGATCGCGTTGACGCTCGGACTCACGGTGGTGGCCCTGCAGCTGTCCTCGACTCAGTTCTCACCCCGACTGCTGCGCAACTTCCTGCGTGACCGTGGCACCCAGGTCGTGCTGAGCGTGTTCATCGCTACGTTCGTCTACGCTGCCGCTGGCTCGTTCACCGTGGGCGTGGAGTCGGGCGCCAGGACCGAGGACTATCCCCGGCTCGCGGTCAGCGGGTCGATCGTGTTGCTCTTCGCCAGCCTGGGCATGGTCGTCTACTACGCCGACCACCTGGCCCACTCGATCCAGATCGACGCCATCACCCGGCAGGTCGAGCGGAACACCCGGAGAGCCTTGAACCGGCTGGCCCCCGAGCAGACCCCCGAGCCGCCTCCCCGAGCGCCCGGCTGGGCGGCGGCGTTGTCCAGCCGCCGTACCGGATACGTCCAGACCATTCATCCGGAGCTGATGCTTCCGCCGATAGCGGGGTCCGACACCACGATCTGTCTGCGGGTCCGGGTCGGCCAGCACGTGATCGCTGGGACAGTTCTGGGCTGGGTGTGGGCTTCGACGGCCGACGACCCGCCCCCAGACCCTCCCGTCTTCGAGGCTGCACTGAACAACTCCGTGCGCATCGGGTTCGAGCGCACCGGCGAGCAGGACGTGGCCTTCGGCCTGCGTCAGCTGATCGACATCGCGTGCAAAGCCCTGTCACCGGCCGTCAACGACCCGTATACCGCCGTCCAGGCGATCGACCACCTGTCGACGATCGCCAATGACCTGGCCACGCGCCCACTGGGGACCCTGACGCTCACGGACTCGGAGGGAGCCGCTCGGGTGATCGTGCCCGGGAACACCTTCGGCGACTACATCCACTTCATCTGTTCCATGATCGGCCGGTACGGAGGAAGCGAGGTGACCGTACTGCTCGCTCTGGTGAGGCTGCTCCGCACCTGCGCATCGGCCCTGTCGGAGGACCCGGAGCGTCAGCGAGCACTGGTCGAGGCCGCCCAGATGGTGCTTGACGACGGCGAACGCGGAATTGCCCGCCCGTCCGACCTGGAGTCTCTCCGCTCCGTCGTCAGGAAGCTGCAAGCCGGATTGGCCTGATCCTCCACGGCTCCCTAGGCGTCCCGTCTGCCTCGGCTGCGGGCGATAGCCTTTCCGAGCTCCCACAGGATGAACAGCACGAGTGCGGGTAGGGCTCCGATCAGCCATTGGGTGCTGGACAAGGCTGCGGTGCCGAGCACAGATGTCAGCGCACCGCCGCGGGCGATCATGAGCGCGAGTGCGATCTCCAGCAGCGCGGTGATGTTGAGCGTCTTGTTGTCGAAGGTCTCCACGCGCAGGATGGATGCCCTCTCGTCGCGTGATTCGAAGGCTGCGACGACGAGCATCAGGGAGAAGGCCACGAGCCCCATGGTGCTGGCGATCTCGGCTTTGTCGTACTCGTTCGTCCCGAACACGATCAGCAGGTCGATCGCGATCGACATGAACAGGCCGACCAGGCCCACCGTCAAGATGACTGCCAGAGTCATGATCGAAGCCGCGCGTGGCCGCGGCTGACGCTTCATCAGGCCGGGTGTCTCCTTGTCCAGACCCAACGCGATGCCGACGGGGGCGGTGATCAGGAAGTTGATCCACAGGATCTGGACGGCGGAGAACGGCTGCCCCCCGGCGATGTTGAGCAGGCTCGCCAACAGGAAGGTCACCACGTAGGTGACGAGCGCCACGAGCATGAACCGGATGTACTTGAGCATGTTGTCGTAGAGCTTGCGGCCCTCGGACACCGCTCGAACGATGGTGG
Organism: uncultured Actinomycetota bacterium; assembly: GCA_963696135.1. Taxonomy (GTDB): domain Bacteria; phylum Actinomycetota; class Actinomycetes; order Propionibacteriales; family Propionibacteriaceae; genus Microlunatus. The sequence goes on along the minus strand of CAVOJH010000007.1, from coordinate 19,217 downwards.
CGAAGTTGTCGTCCGTGAGGATCATCCGACCCGCGTTCTTCGCGACCTGGGTCCCCGATCCCATGGCGATGCCGATGTCGGCGGCCTTGATGGCTGGGGCGTCGTTCACCCCGTCGCCGGTCATGGCCACGACCTCGCCCTTCTTGCGGAGCGTCTCGACCATCAGCACCTTGTGCTCCGGCGCCACCCGTCCGACCACGCCGATGGAGTCGATGCGCGTGAGGCGCTCGGCTTCGGACATCGCTGCCAGGTCGGTGCCGAGAATCGCCTCGCCGGGAATGCCGAGCTGCTTGGCCACCGCCGCACCCGTGACGACATCGTCACCGGTGACCATCCGCACCCGGATGTTGGCGTCCTGGGCGGCCCGGACTGCGTCGAGGGACTCCAGCCGCGGCGGATCGATCATCCCGACCAGTGCAGTCAGCTGCAGTCCCTGGACCAGTGAGAGCAGGTCACCCTCCGGATCGAAGACCCGGGGGTCGATGTCTTTGGTGGCCGCCGCCATGATCCGCAGGCCTTGGCGGCCGAGGCGATCCATCTCCTCGTTGGCTCGCTGGTTCTGCTGATCCCCCCAGGGGATGCTCTCGCTCTTGGCCAGGGCAGACGTGGCCCGCCCGATCACGGCGGGGGCCGCACCCTTGACGAAGACGCGCACGACGGGCTCTCCCGACTCGTCCCTGGCGTCGCAGAAGGCTGCCATGAGCTTGTAGGTGGGATCGAACGGCAGGGTCGCCAGCCGGGGGTTGGCCGCCTGGGTGCCTTCGGTGTCGAGGCCCACCTTGTGCCCGAGGACAAGCAGAGCCCCTTCGGTGGGGTCTCCCACGACCTTGCCGTCGACGAGCTTGGCGTCGTTGGTGATCAGGAACGGCAGGATCGCTGCCTCGATCGTGTTCGTGTTGCCTGCGGTGTGCTCGACCTGGCCGTCGAGACCATAGCCCATGCCGGTGATCGTGTACCGATCCGTGGGATCGATCACCTCCACGACCGTGACCTGGTTCATCGTGAGCGTGCCGGTCTTGTCGGAGTTGATCGCCGACGTCGAGCCCAGCGTCTCCACCGAGTCCAGGCTCTTCACCACGGCTCCATGAGCAGCCAGGTCCCTCGACCCGCTGGAGAGGATGACTTGGAGCACCGTCGGCATCGCCATCGGCACCGCGGCTAGCGCCAACGCGATGGCCGTCGTGAAGATCACCTGAGGCGAGTCCCCTCGTGAGATCCCGACGATGAACATGATCGCGATGGTCAATCCGGCCGCTGCTGCGATCCACAGCGTCAACGTGTCCAGCTGCTTGGTCATCGGGGTCTTCAGGTTGGGTGCCGACTTCAACATCCCCGAGATGTTGCCCACCGCGGTGTCGGCACCGGTCCCGGTGACGATCATCACCCCACTGCCGTGCGTGACGGGGGTGTTCATGAACGCCATGTTCGACTGGTCCCCCAGAACCGGGTCGGCATCGGTGATCACGTCGGTGCTCTTCGAGGCGGGAACGCTCTCACCGGTCAGCGCGGACTCATCGATCTGCAGCGACGTGGCCTCCACCAGCCGCCCATCGGCGCACACGTCGTCACCGGCCGCGAGCAGCACCACGTCACCCACGACCACCTGGTCTGCACCGACCTTGACCTCGGAGCCGTCACGACGGACCCGGGCCGTCGTCTTGAGCATCGACTGCAGGGCGTTCATCGCGCTCTCTGCCTTGCCCTGCTGCCGCAGGCCGCCCAACGCGTTGAGTGCCGTGATCAACAAGACCGCGATCCCGGTGGCCACCTGGCCGATCACGATCGAGGCGATCGCCGCCCCGACGAGAATGATCTGCATGTAGGACTTGTACTGGGCCAGGAACAACGTCCAGCCGGGCGGTGGCTTCTCGGCAGGAAGCGCGTTCGGCCCGTTCGTCCTCAGCAGCTCGGCCGCCTTCGCCCCTGAGATCCCGCTCGCCGGGTCGACGCCCAGCCGTTGCGCGACATCGGCGGACGAGAGCGCGTACCAGCTCTCAGCCGCGCCCGCGGTCCCGACCTGAGACCCATCCTTGCTCGGCACCATCGTCTTGTCCGTCATCGCCAGTCCTTCTGTTCGGTCATCGTCTGGATCCGGTCACCACGCGGCTGCTAGAACGGCGTCGGGATGTGGTGCTGCAAGGAAGCATCCGGTGGCACATAGCCCCCCGGAGTCGGCCTGCGGGGCATCTTCACGTCTTGCGACGGGAGCGGCTCGTACGGGACCTGGCTGAGCAGGTGGCTGATGATGTTGAGCCGGCCGCGCTTCTTGTCGTCGTTGTCCACCACGAACCACGGCGCCCATCCGGTGTCGGTGGCAGCGATCATGACATCGCGCGCTTGGCAGTAGTCGTAGTGACGGCTGTAGGACTTCAGGTCAGTAGGAGAGAGCTTCCAGATCTTGCGCGGGTCCTCGATCCGGTTCCCGAGCCGACGGGTCTGCTCGTCGACACTGACGTTGAGCCAGTACTTGATCAAGATGATCCCGTTCTCGACCATCGCCTTCTCCACCGCCGGCACCTGCTCGATGAAGCGCTCGCTCTCCTCCTTGGAGCAGTAGCCCATCACCGGCTCGACACCTGCGCGGTTGTACCAGCTCCGGTCGAAGATGGCGACCTCGCCAGCAGCCGGGAAGTGGGCGATGTAGCGCTGGATGTACATCTGCGACTTCTCCCGCTCCGTCGGGGTTGGCAGGGCGACGTGCTTGAACACCCGCGGGCTGGTCCGCTCCCTGATCCGACGTATCGTGCCGCCCTTGCCCGCCGAGTCCAGTCCCTCGAACACGATGCACACCTTCGCGCCGGAGGACTTGACCCACTCCTGCATGGCCACCAGCTCCCCCTGCAGACGACGCATCTGCTTCTCGTAGTCCTTCTGCTTCATCTTGGGCTTGGCGCCACCGGCCGCGTCTCCCTCGGAGCCAGGCGCCAGCACGGTCTCCGGCAACCCGGTCGACGCGGCCGCCTTCTTCGCCTTCTTGGATTTCTTGCTCATCGTTCTCGATCCCTTCTCCGGAGTTGGTGCACCCGCGCCAGGTCCCTGCTCTCACCGCGCCATCGAGTCGGCGTCGACGTGAGCCCGCACAGGCATGAGGCGCGCAAACGAACTGGATCGACATCTTGGGACTGTCGATTCATCCGGCCAATCATCTCGACGTGGGTGATCACGGTGCTTGTGCGCATCAACCCTCCCGATTCGAGGACAGCAATCATCGGCCCTTACGCGGGGGATCCCTGGCATGACGATGCTCCCGCGCGGGCCCGCGGTTGTCGTCATCCGGAATGGGTGAAACCGCGACGGCAACAGCGTCGACCTGCGGTGGACGAGGCCGGTTTGCGTAGGCCGTCGCGCTTCGTCCGTCAATCGTACGCATGTTCGACCGCAGCGCAGCGATGAGTGGTCCAAACGCGTTGTGGCCACCAGAAGGGACATCGCCAGACCGGGGCTGGTGGCCGGTCGCAGGTCAGGTATGGCCTCCGTGCGTGAGGTATATCGCGCGCCGCGAGGGAATCGAACCCCAACCCGCTGATTCTCGCGGCAGACTTGTCAGGAACTTTCGCGGATGATCGCACCTGCACTCTGACAAGGCCCTTCACGCTAGACCCCCCCTTGTTCATGAGCGTTGTCTTGCACCGTTTCGGGCGGATCGGCGAGGGTCATCGGGCCCATGGGGAGCGGCAGGCCGGCACTGACCGATCCCTTCGGCCATCAGGGGGTGCTGAACGAGACGCTCGTCGACGTCGCTCCGGAGGAGTGGGGCGGCCAGACCTTCGTGCCGCGCAGCCCGACGCCGTGACTCCACCGGGCGGTCGCCGCGACCGAGATCCCCTTGTGGTGGCTGGCCGGCGGCCCGCGGGCGCCGGTGCCCCCGGATGCTGTCACCGGTGGGAACGGTCTTCGAGGTGGCCTTGGGATCCATCGACGGGCGCCGGCCGCGAGTGGCGTCACGGCGGGGACCCGGACCGCACCTGGCCACCGGATGGTGGACGTGGCAGGCTCCAGCCATGTGTCGATGGCTGGGATACCGAGGTGCTCCCCTCCGGCCGTCGGAGCTCCTGTACGAGCCCGAGAGATCGCTGGTCGAGCAGAGCCGCCGCCATGCGCCCGGCATGTCGGTGCCCAACGCCGACGGTCACGGCTTCGGGTGGTACGGCCGTCGAGACGTCCCCGCCCTGTTCCGGAGCGCCGACCCTGCCTGGGGTGAAGAGAACCTGTTCGAAGTGGCCGCGGAGGTCGAGTCGCCACTCTTCCTGGCCCACGTCCGCGCCGCCACTGGCACCCCGGTGCAACGGACCAACTGCCACCCCTTCCGCTACCAGCGCTGGCTGTTCGTCCACAACGGCTATATCGCCGAGTTTGAGTCGGTGCGGCGCGAGCTGCTGCTCGCCGTCGACCCGGACCTGTTCAACCATGTCCGGGGCTCGACGGACTCGGAGCTGATGTTCTACCTGGCGCTGACCTTTGGGTTGCCGGAGGACCCCCTGGGCGCGCTGGAGCGGATGGCGGGGTTCGTCGAGGCGTGCGGACGCGAGCAGGGGATCGAGGAGCCGCTGCAGATGACCGTCGGGCTGACCGACGGGGATCTCCTGTACGCCGCCCGGTACGCGAGTGGTCCGGAGGTGAACAGCCTGTTCGTCACCGAGGACGCACCCTCGGTCCGGCTGCTCTATCCCGAGCGCGAGCGGCTCGCCCACTTCTCCGACGACACCCGGGTGGTCGTCTCGGAGCCTCTCGTCGACCTGCCGGGTCTGTGGCGGGAGGTTCCGCCCGGGCGGGCCCTGGTGGTCGGCAAGACCGTCGAGGAGCGGCCGTTCGTCCCCACCCGACCCTGACAGGTGCCGGTGGCGCGCTGATCCGGTCCGTGGATGTCGGCTGGTGATTGGGCAGAAGTCGAAGGTGCTTCTCGAGCGAGATCCAGAGCACCTCAAGCTGGGGCGCCGGTGTAATTCTGTCCAGAAGTTCCTCACGGCACTTCGAGGCGATCCCCGATCCGACGTCGTGACAGCCGCAGCATGAGGAGCGCTCGCTGGCCGAACGAGTGGTCGGCGATGAGGCTGGCAGGCTCCAGCGAGCTGCCTACCTCGAGTCGGCGGGATGGAGTCGACCCCGCTGGGCAGCACGTCAGCCTCGCCGGGCAACGGCACCGACGCCTGGCCATCGAAGCGCGCACCAGGCCGTCGGTTTGGCCGGCTAGCACGAAGACCAAGATCTGGTCGGGGCTACCTCGTCGGGCAGTTGGTCCACTGCAGGTGATGCGGCAGCGCCGCCCACTCGATTGGATCGCGATCAGACGACCAACGCGGTCCAGGTTGGCCTCTCCCGCCTCCTCGGTTTTGGTGGGCGGGGGTGCAGGGCGCCCGCCGAACGGGCCCGTATGCGGACATATGACGGACTATCGGACAGCTGTCAGGCGACGACAGTTCCCCGTGCCCAACCGCCGTGGAGCGAGGTTCCGGACAGGATCTTTTGTTCAAGGCAGCGCGAGCGTCCAGCCCGCGCATCGTGGTGATCTTCATCGGGTGTCTCCTGCTCAGCTGGGGGAAGGCCCTGCTCACGCCCCCCGACCCATGAGTGCCGCCCTGGGGGCGCAACGATCTGTGCCACTCGGAGCTGACTGGTATGGAGCCCTGCCGAAAGGGACGGGTCGCCGCGACCAAAGGGCCTGGGACAGACGTTCGTTGTGATCGGATGTGAGATCGGCGCGAATGCGGGTACTGGGGTGTCGTCCGCACCTGCGACTCTCGCTCGGTGCGTGTGCAGCCTGGCCGCAGATGCTGTCGAAGAAAGGAGCACCGGTGCGATGATCACCGTGGTGCTGGTTGCTTTGTCGTCCGCGGCGTTCTTCGCCGTGGGGAGCGCGTTGCAGCACCGGTCGGCGGGTTCGGCGCCTACCGACTCCAAACGTCGCATGGTGCGGATTCTTCTCCGGCGTCCGGGCTGGCTGGTCGGTGCCGGGCTGTGCGCCACAGCGTTCGCATTGCATGCGGCTGCTTTGAGCCTCGGAGGCCTCAGTGTGGTGCAGCCGATCATCCTGAGCGGGATCGTCTTTGCAGTCTTCGCCCGCTCAGTCATCGACCGACGGTTGCCGTCGCGCGGTGAACTGGGCTGGGCGGTCGTGACTTGGGTCGGTTTGGCCCTGTTCATCGGGGTGCTGCGGCCGAGCGCACCACAGGCTCCGGACGAGTCCCGGACATGGGTCGTGGTCGGGTGCGGTTTGGGCATTGCGGCAGTGCTGGCGCTGTTGGCCCGTCGCCGCCGCGGGCGTCCACTCGTCCGCGGTGTGCTGCTCGCCACCGCCTCGGGCATTCTGTTCGGCCTGGTAGCCGGTTTGCTCAAGCTGAGCACTGGGGAAGCCAGTCATGGTGTGCTGCACCTGCTGTCTCGTTGGACGGCCTGGGCGTTGATTGGTGTTGGTGTCGGCGCCATACTGCTCAACCAGCGTGCGTACCAGGCGACGCGGTTGTCGGTATCGACACCGGTGCTGAATATTTGTCAGCTCGTGGTGTCGTTGACGTTCGGTCTGGTGGTCTTCCGGGAGCGGCTGTTCACCGCCCCGCTCGTCGTCCTCGCCGAGGTGTCGGGTCTGGCGATCATGGTGCTTGGGGTGACCCGCCTCGCCGGCCGCGCGGCTGCAAGGCCGGGCATCGAACCCGAGAAGGCGTCCGGAGACGACACCGAAGTGGGAGCTCCGTACGACGATGCCGCGCGAAGATGACGACCTCCGATTCGATCCCTCGGGTCGGGGTCCGGCTGGCAGGATGGCGACATGTCCGAGTGGTGATGTCGAAGGGTGAGCTGTCTCGGTCGGATTGATGGTTCGAATCACCTTTTGATGGAGCCGGGTCGTTGACTGTGGGGTGTGAGGGGACTGCTGGTGTGCCTCGACGGCCATGAGTTGCTCGGTGCAGGCGTGTCGAGCGGCGTGGGCTGCTTCGGTCCCTGTGCTTGCAGCGCTCCTCGATTCAGCGTCCGACCGGCTCTGCCTCGGCCGTAGATGTGCGGCACCTGTGGGGTCTTGGGCTGCGGCTCTCGAACCTAGGAACTTGGAGCCGCTGAGAAGCCGCGTCCCGCCGGGACACCAACGTGCTCGAGAAACCGCTCCAGGGCGAGGGTGGCCATCCCGAGCCCGACCGGGTTCTCGCCGATCTCGGTGACCGTCAGCTGGGTCGCCGTCGCCGATCCGGTGATCGACTGGGAGAGCATCTGCGCCCTGGTGGGCGCCAGGAGCCAGGGGCCCAGTTTGATCGCCGCCCAGCTGGTCAGCACAACCCGCTCGGGATTGAGCAGGTTGACCAAGTTGGCGAGCGCCTCGCCCAAAGCATGGGAAAGCTGCTCGACCAGCCACTTGGCTTCGACAGCGTCCGCCTCAAGACCCACCCGGACGTTCTCGACGAACTGCTGCTGACTGTCACCGAGGTAGGGGTGATCGGGATACCGCTCGGCGAAGGTGGTGATCATCCCCGGCACTCCGACGTAGGTCTCGACGCAGCCGCGGCGACCGCACCGACACCGGCGTCCGTCCATCACCAAGGTGGTGTGGCCCCATTCGCCGGCGTTGTTGGTAACACCGCGAACCAGCTCGCCTCCAATCGCGATGCCGGTCCCGACCCCGGTGCCGAGATTCACCGTGACGAGATCATGCACCCCACGACCGGCGCCGAACCAGAGCTCGGCGACGGTGGTCGCCTTCAGCGGGTTGTCGACGTTGATCGGCACCGGCAGCAGGTCACCGAGCATCTGCTGGACGGGCACGTCGGCCCAGTGCCAGTTGGGGGCGAACACCGACACCCCGGCGGACGGTTCGACCTGGCCGGGCATGCTCACGCCGACGCCGAGCACCTCGCCCGGGTTCGCCACGATGGCTTCGCGGATGCAGCCGGCGATCTCTCCGAGGACGTAGGGGGGATCGGAACGGTCGGTGAGGGTTCGCCCGTGGCGGGACAGGCGGACCAGGGCGGTGTCGAAGGCGTCGACGTGGACATAGGTCTCGGCGACGTCCACGCCGACCAGGATTCCGCGGCCGGTCGGCACTCGCAGGCGGGCTCGCGGGCGGCCGCCGTTCGACTTCTCGCGTTCGGCCTCGATCAGCATCCCGACCCGGATCAGCTCGGTCACGACGTTCGAGACGGTGGCGAAGCTGAGCCCGGTGAGCGTGGTCAGTTCGTGCCGGGTGGGCGTGCCGAGGGTGTAGATCCCGCGCAGCACCGCGAACCGGCTCGTGCTGCGGATGTCCCGCGCCGTCTGTCGGCGCAACCTCGTCGCGTCGGTCGGCGCCGTCACGATCCAGCACACCCGCCGTCGGGTCGGCTCCGCGACCGGACGACGGCAGTAGCCGTTCCTCCAGCCGCAAGAACAAGGGTCATGGCGGTTAGGATTCCAGTAATGCTGTGGAAAAGCGAGAACCAAGAAATTCTGGGTGAGCCCTTGTGCCAACCCTGAGAAGAAGGGTTAGTCTGCGGTCAGATGTGCGGGAGCGCTGGCTGAGCGGTCGTGCACCACACGTATCCGGTGATCACGAAGGAGTGACACGATGACCGATCGCATGTTCAACCGCCGGCAGATCCTGGCCGGCCTGGGCCTGACCGCCGCCGCTGTCGGCGGGGCGCCGCTGTTGTCCGCCTGCGGAGGAAGCTCCGGTCTGTCCGGCGACGACGGCGGCGGGGGTGGGGCGAGCGGCTCGAAGCCGACCATCAACCAGTGGTATCACCAGTACGGCGAAGCCGGTACGCAGCAGGCGGTCGAGCGCTACGCCAAGGAGTACCCGGACGCGACCGTCAAGGTGCAGTGGACCCCGGGCGACTACACGTCCAAGCTCAACAGCGGGCTGCTGTCGAGCTCCGGTCCCGATGTCTTCGAGTCGAGCCCCAACATCGATCAGGTCAAGAGCGGTCAGGTGGTGGCGCTCGACGACATCATGGCTGACGTCAAGGACGACTACACCGAGGCCGACATCAAGTCCTCCACGGTCGACGGCAAGATCTACCAGATCAAGATGGTCGACGACATGGGCGTCCTCTACTACCGCAAGAGCATGCTGGAGAAGGCCGGGGTCAAGCCGCCGACGACGGTCGACGAGCTGATCGAGGCGTCCAAGGCGCTGACCACCGGCGACCAGAAGGGCCTCTTCATCGGCAACGACGCGGGGGTGACGCCCTCCTTCGGCGGCGGCTCGCTGCTCGGACCGATCCTGTGGACCGTGGGCAGCGACTACCTGACCTCGGACAACAAGCCGGGCTTCACCACACCCGAGGTCAAGCAGTCGTTCGCCAAGATGCGCGAGCTGTTCGAGAGCAAGTCGCTGCTGCTCGGTGCTCCCACCGACTGGTGGGATCCGTCCTCGTTCACCCAAGGACTCGCCGCCATGCAGTGGTGCGGGCTGTGGGCGATGCCGGGAATCCAGAAGGCCATCGGCGACGACTTCGGGGTGGTCGCCTGGCCGGCCTTCAGCAGCAGCGTCGGCAAGCCCTCGACCTTCGCCGGCGGCTGGGGCGCGATGGTCAGCGCCAAGGCGCGCGACGTCGAGGCCGCGAAGGCGTTCGTCAAGTGGCTCTGGATCGACAACTCCGCTGACCAGGAGGACTTCAACCTCAGCTACGGCTTCCACATCCCGCCGCGGAAGTCCCTGGCCGCCAAGGCGGAGAAGCTGCAGGCCGGTCCGGCCTCCGACGCGCTCAAGATCTTCAACGAGAGCGCGGTCGCCGCCAACCCGGCGTGGACGCCGAAGATGGGCAATGCTTACGCCGACGCGGCCACCGCGATCGTGCGCAAGGGTGGTGACATCGACGCCAACCTGGCCAAGGCGGAGAAGGCCGTCGACGCTGAGCTCCAGCGGCTGTTCGGCTGAGTCCGGTGGCGGTGTCGTCCGTCGATGCACCCGCGGCGCCGACAGCGCCGCCGGTGCGCCGGCGCCGGGGCGGTCCCGGCGGGGTGACCAGCGCGTTCTGGCTGTTCGTCGGCCCGTTCCTGATCGGTCTGATCGTGTTCGTCTACGTGCCGATCGTCTGGTCCGTCGTGCTCAGCTTCTCCCGCGCTCAGAACACGGTGACGCCGGGGGACTGGGTCGGCTTCCAGAACTACCTGGATCTGCTCTCACCGGGGCCGTTCCTGGACAGCCTGATCACCTTCACGGTCTTTGCGGCGCTGATCGTGCCGCTGACGTTCGCCCTGTCCCTGGGGTTGGCGCTGCTGCTCAACAGCATCACCGTCGCGCGCGCATTCTTCCGCTCGGTCTTCTTCCTGCCCACCGCCTGCAGCTACGTCGTCGCGTCCTTGATCTGGAAGCTCTCGATCTTCAACGGCGTTCGCTTCGGCCTGGCCAACAAGGTGATCGGGATCTTCGGGGTCGACAACGTCGCCTGGTTGGCCACCACGGACCCGCCGTGGTACTGGCTGGTGATCGTCACGGTCCGTCTCTGGCTCCAGATCGGCTTCTACATGATCTTGTTCCTGGCCGGGTTGCAGCGGATCTCGCCGGAGCTCTATGAGGCTGCGGCGGTGGACGGCGCCCGCAACTCATGGCAGACGTTCCGGTTCATCACCTTCCCGCAGCTGCGAGCCACCTCCGTGGCGGTACTGCTGCTGCTCCTGATCAACGCCTACCAGGCCTTCGACGAGTTCTTCAACCTGCTGGGCAACTCCTCGTTCGCGCGGCCGCCGTTGGTCTACCTGTACTACACCGCCCAGGGCAACCAGGACTTCGGCCACGGCACCGCGGGTGCCGTCATCCTGGCCCTGCTGATCATGATCGTGACTCTGGCCCAGGGCCGGATCTTCGGGTTCGGGAGGGCCGAATGAGTGCCACCGCGCCGCCGCTGACCGAGCGGCCACCGCAGCAGCGGGCCTTCAGCCACCGGCGCCGCAAGGTCACTCCGGTGACCGTCGTCGTGACGATCCTGAGGTATCTGGCCCTGGTGATCGCCTCGGTGCTGTTCCTGCTGCCCTTCTACCTGATCGTCCGCAACGCCCTGGCAAGCGACCTCGAGATCACCGCCGCGACCTGGACGATCTTCCCCAGCACCATCCACTGGGAGAACTTCGCCGAGCTGTTCAGCGACCCGGCCGTGAACATCCTGCGGAGCCTCGTCAACTCCGCGATCATTGCCGTGCTGCAGACCGCCGGCCAGCTGCTGCTGTGCTCGATGGCCGGCTACGGGCTGGCCAGGATCCCCTACCGCTACGCGACGCCGATCTTCTACGCGATCCTGGTCACGCTGATGATCCCGCCGGCCGTGACATTCATCCCGTCGTTCATCATCGTCTCCCAGCTCCGCTGGGTCGACTCGCTGCAGGGCATCATCGTTCCGGTCCTGTTCTCCGGGTTCACGACCTTCCTCTTCCGGCAGTACTTCCTCGCCTTCCCCAGCAGCCTGGAAGAGGCGGCGCGGGTCGACGGACTCGGGTACTTCGGGGCCTACTGGCGCGTCGTCGTGCCGAACTCCGGGGCCTTCTTCGCCGCTATCGCAGTCATCACCTTCATCGCCAGCTGGAACGCGTTCCTCTGGCCCCTGGTCATCGGACAGGACTCGTCGATGTGGACCGTGCAGGTGGCCCTGTCGACCTTCCTCACCGCGCAGACGATCAACCTGCACGAGCTGTTCCTCGCTGCTGCCGTCTCCATCGCACCCCTCGTCCTGGTCTTCCTCTTCCTGCAGCGCTACCTGGTCCAGGGTGTGGCCGAAACCGGCATCAAGGGCTGACGGGGGAGGAGCGTCAGGCTCGTACGACCAGTCAGCTGCGCCTCCAAAGGGTCACGATCTCACCAACCTCGGCTTGCTCCCCGATACCGGTACGCTGGCGCAGCACCTCGATCGGAAGGCGAACCGGCTGAAGTGGGCACCCTGGACAGAGACCTCCACATTCGGTCCGATGGAACGGGTCAGGCGCCATCTTCCGGATTTCGTGGCCCCGAGTTCGGTGTGGTCGCCGCCCTGGCCGTGGGCCTGGCGGCCAGACGACCGAACCTCATCAAGGACTCGGCACGCCTCCTGGTCCAGGGTTTTCTGGTGGCTATCGCGATCACCGCCGTGCTCGCCCTGATCGCTCGAGCCGTCGGCTGGATCGACCTGTCCGATGTGACCGGGCCCCGGCCTTTGACCGGGTTCATCTGGCGGCCCGACAAGTGGTCAGCGGTGGTCGCTGTGCTGGCCGGGACTGCCGGCGTCCTGTCCCAGACGGCCGGCCGATCAAATGCACTGGTGGGCGTGTTCATCTCCGTCACCACGGTGCCCGCCGCCGGTGATTTCGCCCTGTCTCTGGCTCTCGGTGCGCCCGAACAGCTTGCCGGGTCAGCCGCCCAGCTCGGGATCAACCTGGTAGGGATGACCGCGGCCGGCGTTGCCACGCTGCTCAACCAAACCTTTCTGTGGAGACTGGCCCGCAGACGCGTGGCCATCGGCGGTGCGCCACGCAGCGATTCGTGAACGAATTGCCGTGCGCTCGCCTTACCGGCGACAACGGGTGTGGGCGGCCGATGTTGGTGGGCTGGCACCGATGATCGGCAAGGTGAGCACACCGGAAACGCCATAGAGGTGCGCACAAGCAGGATCAGCGTGGCTCCACCAGGACGATCACTGACGCTTCTGAGCTTGCATCCCGTCCTGAGGTGCGAGGTCTACCGTCGTGTCCTCGACTTGACGTCCATGACGTATGGCGCCGGACGCGAGCACATTATCTATGGTTGAGCGGCCACCGAGGCTGGAACAGTTCGACAACCTTTCGCCAGGGGCCGGCGCGACTGTCGCGGGTCGCTGCGCGACGCCACCCGTTATGACGCCACCCGTTATGGGGTGTCTAGGAGGCTGTAGGGGCTTGGTCGCCGTGGTCGCCAGCAGGGCTGTGGCTGAGGGCGACGGTGTGCTGATCCGTCACACGGCTGGTTGGTTGTCGCGGCAGTCGTAGGGCAGCGACCAGGCCGATGAGCCCGAGTGCGGCAAGTGACGCGAGCGCGAGTGCGTACGCGCGAGCGGGTGTGGTGGTGATGCCGGCAACGAGGATGGTTCCGGCGATGGCAGTTCCGAGGCTGGAGCCGAGGTTGGAGATGCTGCGCGACAGTCCGGAGATCTCGCCCTGGAGCTTCTCGGGGAAGCTGGACTGGACGACGTTGACCGAGGGTGTGAGCATCGTGCCGAGGCCGAGTCCGATGAGCAGGAGTCCCGGGCCGAAGGCGACCACCGACGAGGATTGGCGGACCAGCAGCAACAACAGTGCGATGCCGGCGATCGTGCCGAGGAAGCCGACGGTGATGAGCGTCCGCTGGGCGTAGCGTTTGGCGAGCTGCTCGGCGAGCAGTGACGTGACCAGCAGGCCGACTGTGGCGGCTGTGAAGATCACGCCGGTCTGGATGGCGTTGTAGCCACCTTCGACCTGCAGGTACGCCGAGATCACGAAGGACGAGCCGAGGAGCAGGATCCACTGCACGTTCTGCGTGACCAGTCCGAGGTTGGAGGTCCGGTTCCGGAACAGTGCGGTGGACAGCAGCGGCTCCCGGCCGGCCTTCTCCTTGGCGCGTACGGAGACGAAGAAGAGCAGCAGGACGACCAGTCCGGCTGTGATCAGCGCTGCGGTCAGCCAGAGGTTGTTGTCTGCAGCGAGGATGCCGAGCACGACCAGCACGAGTCCGGTGGCGGACAGTGCGGCGCCGAGCCCGTCGAACGAGCGACTGTGGTCGGGTGGTAGCGGATCGGTCAGGTTGCGGCTGAGGATGAGGATGAGAGCGATGACCAGGACCTGGAAGATGAAGGCTGCCCTCCAGCTGATGGCCGTGGTGATCACGCCTCCGATCAGCGGGCCGGCCGCTGCGCCGACGCCACCGAGGGCACTGATCACTCCGAAGGCCTTGGCCCGGGACGGCAGGTCGGTGTAGTAGAGCGTGGTCAGGATGTAGACGGGTGGGATCAGCAGGGCGGTGCCGACACCCTCGAGGATCGAGTTGCCGAGGATGAGCGTGCCCAGACCCGGTGAGATTGCGCTGATGAGCGCGCCGACACCGTAGACGGACAGCCCGATGACGAAGCAACGCTTCCGACCGATGATGTCGGTGAGCTTGCCGCCGGGAATCATGAGGGCGGCCATCACGAGCAGGAAGATCGTGATCGCGACCTGGACCCCCTGCACCGTGGTGTCGAGATCCTGGCTGATGTCGGTGATCATCACGTTCATGTTGGAGCCCGCGAAGCTGCAGATGAACTGAGCCAGGGCGAGGGGGACGAGAACCCGGCGCAGGTTCGGCGCTGATGAGGGGGGTGGGCCCGATGCGTGCTGGTCCAAGGCTCTTCCTGTCTTCAGGGAACGGATGTGGTCGGAGGTGGTGCGGCGACAGGGTTCGGCGTCGGATCGGGCAGGGTCAGAGTGCGGGGTCGGCTGCGACGACCGCAGGGTCCGCGTGGGGGTGATCGGCCTGGTCGAAGAGGGAGCGTCGGCGCCGGCCAGGGGGGTCGAGCAGGAGATCAGCCACAACCGCGGTCCAGCCGGTCTGGTGCATCGCTCCGAGGCCCGCGCCATCGTCACCGTGGAAGTACTCGTAGAACAACAGGTTGTCCTTCCATGCCGCGTCGTTCTGTAGCTTGTCGACGGCTCCGTAGACGGGTCGCCGACCGTCGGCGCCCGGCAGCCAGATGCTGGTGAGGCGGTTCGACAGGTCGGCGGCGATGTCGCTGAGGGTGAGGTGGGCTCCAGATCCCGTCGGGTACTCGAAGGTCGAGCCAGGCCCGAGGAAGTCGTTGTACTGCAGCAACGCCGTGATCACCAGGTAGTTCATCGGGAACCAGATCGGCCCCCGCCAGTTCGAGTTCCCGCCGTACATGGCGGTGCGGGACTCGGCAGGTTCGTAGGAGATGTCGGCTCGGGTGAGGGTCTCCAGCCGGTATGGCAGTGTGTGGCGCTTCGAGAGAGATCGCAGGCCGTAGGGCGACAAGAACTCGTTCTCGTCGAACAGGGTCTTGATGATCCGGGCCAGTTGCTCGGGCGGCACGATCGACAGCAGCAGACGCTCATCACCGTCGCGCCCCCGCACCCGCCAGTCGAGGATGCCGCTCTGTCCGCGATGCTCGAGGCGGCGGGCGACTCGTTCCCGCAGCTGCTCCAGGCGTTGGATGTTGCGGGTGGGCACGGAGATGGCCGGGAGGGCGGGGATCACGCCGACCAGCGTCTTCACCTTGATCGAGACACTGGCTCCGGCGGCGTCGGTGAGTCGGTCGTAGAAGAAGCCGTCATCGGGGTCGAAGCAGCCCGATGTGGCCAGCGCTTCCATGATCTGCACGGTCTGGTCCATGAACTTCATGACCATGTCGTCGTAGACCGGGTCGTCTTCGGCGAGGATCACCGCGATCGTGAGCATCGCGATGGCGTAGTAGGCCATCCAGGCGGTGCCGTCGGCTTGGTCCAGCCGCAGGCCGTCGGGAAGGTGGGAGCGGTCAACCGGCGAGATGTTGTCCAGTCCCAGGAAGCCGCCGGCGAAGATGTTGTTCCCGTCGGCATCCACCCGGTTGACCCACCAGGTGAAGTTGATCAGCAGCTTCTGGAACACCCGCTCGAGAAACTTGTGATCACCGCCCCCGTCGATCTGGAACACGCGGAGTGCCGCGAGCGCGTGGACCGGAGGGTTGATGTCGTCGAAGTTCCACTCATATGCCGGCAAGGCACCGTTGGGGTGCTGGAAGCGTTCGCCGAGCAGCACCAGCAGCTGGTACTTGGCGAAGACGGGGTCGAGGTGGGCCCACGGGATCGTATGGAAGGCAAGATCCCAGGCGGCAAACCAGGGGTACTCCCAGGGATCCGGCATCGCAAGCACGTCGAAGGCATCGAGGTGTCGCCAACCACCGTTGCGACCTGAGCGGTGACCGGCCGGCGGGACCGGCTGAGTCGGGTCTCCGTCGAGCCATCGGCTCACCCGGTACGGGTAGATTTGCTTGCTCCACACCAGTCCGGCGCAGGACTGGCGCACGATCTGCATCTGCTCAGGTGGGGTGTCCGGTTGCGAGATCGCCTGGTAGAACTCGTCTGCGTCCGCTTCGCGGTCAGCCATCACCGTGTCGAAGCGTGGTCCGTGCCAGGACTGGGGTGATGTCTCGGGCCCCACCGGCCGGTGCAGACGCAGCCGAAGCTCGGTTGTCCCGCGAGCAGGGATCCTGAGGTCGTACCGCCAGCTGGCCTTCGTTCCGCGCTGGTCGGGGTTGACCGTGTTCGCACCGGTGACGACGTGGTCATTGATGCCGTCCTTGGGGTAGGCGGACACGGGTGTCGAGCCGAACAGGCGCCCGGCGTTGGTTTCGTTGTCACAGAACAGCGCGGTGGCGTGCACTCCGTCATCGGTGGGCGCTGCTTCAAGCCGGTAGCCGGAGAGGCGGGGGTGATCAACCACGATGGCCTCCCCATCCTGGAAGAGGTTCGGCACGGTGGCTTCGTGTGAGAACTGCCACGTGTTGCGGAACCACAAGGTCGGCAGCACCGACAGGGACGCCTCGGCGTCGGACGGGTTCCTGATCCGGTAGCGGGCCAGGATCTCGGTGGGTGAGGCCTTCGCGTAGGCGACATCGACGATCCAGAACCGGTCGTCGTCGAAAGCTGCGGTGTCCAGGAGCTCGAACTCCGGATCGTCCCGAGATCGTCGAGCATTCTCCTCGATCAGCTGCTGGTAGGGGAAGGCCGTCTGCGGGTAGTGGTAACGCCAGCGGAGCCAGGCATGGCTGGGCACTCCGTCCATGTACCACCAGTAGTCCTTGGCGTCCTCGCCATGGTTGCCCTGCGGGCCTGTCAGGCCGAACATTCGTTCCTTCATGATCGGGTCGACGCCGTTCCACAGCGCCAGCGACCAGCACAGTTCCTGCCGGAGGTCGGAGAGCCCGGCCATACCGTCCTCGTTCCATCGGTAGGCCCGGGAACGAGCGTGATCATGGGGGAAGTAGCCCCACGCGTCACCGCTGTCGCTGTAGTCCTCGCGCACCGTTCCCCATGCCCGTTCGGACAAGTACGGCCCCCACTGGTACCACGGGTTCGAGGCAAACAGGTCGTCCTCGGGCCGGGCGCCGAGGGTGGCCAGGCGCTGATGCTCGGCGGTGACTGGTGCAGGCGTCCGGGAGCTTGAATTCTCAGGCATCACATCTCCAGCTAGGAAGGACGATGGCGACGTGCAGACCGCGGCGCAGGTTGCCACCGAGGAGGGCTGGTTCGGCGCCGCCAGTCCTGTCAGGGCCCGTGGACCTGGGATCAGGTCCACGGGGTTCTCAGTGTCGTCCGGGCAGGACCACACACCAGGGCATGGAATCGGAGTTCACGAAGGGTTCACCGAGACGTTGGTAGCAGGGGGTTCGCGCGCCTGTTGCGGGGGTTCGATTCACCCGAGACGGGTGATGGCACCGCGGCCTCGAGCGGGTTGTGCTGGTGCGAGCCGAGGCTCCCATGCAGGTGCGATCCCCGCCCGACCCGGAGTGACCGAAGGCCAGTACCAAGGAATGGGCGAAAGCCCGTCAGCAAGACCGTCCACCCACAGCTGAGCGAGGATGCCGATGGAGCTGCGTGCGTTGTCCAATCCGATGGTCTACGAGATCAACACCTGGGCCTGGCTCGCGGAGCTCAGCCGTCGCGAGCACCGGAGGGTCGACCTCGGATCCGTGCCGGAGCACGAATGGGACCGGATCGCCGGCCAGGGATTCGACGCGGTCTGGTTGATGGGCGTGTGGCAGCGCAGCCCGGTCGGTGTCATGATCGCGTTGTCCAACACCGATCTGACCGCACAGTTCGACGAAGCGCTACCCGACTGGCGCTCCGAGGATGTTGTCGGTTCGCCCTACTGTGTGCGTGACTACGTGGTCGACGACCACCTCGGGGGTCGAGAGGGGCTCGCCCTGGCGCGTGAAACGCTCGCCGATCGTCACGTCGGACTGATCCTCGACTTCGTCCCGAACCACATCGCGCCGGACCATCCTTGGACCGTCGCCCGCCCGGAGGTGTGCGTCACGGGGACCGATGAGCAGCTCGCACGCGACCCGAAGTCATTCGTGCGGATCGCCGGCCGTGTGTTCGCCAACGGCCGCGACCCGTACTTCCCGGCCTGGCCAGATGTCGTGCAGATCAACGCCTTCGCACCCGAGCTGCGATCGGCGACCGTGCAGACCCTCGGCCTGATCGCGGACCAGTGCGATGGCGTCCGTTGTGACATGGCGATGCTCGTCATGAACGACATCTTCAGTCGCACCTGGGGAACGAGGGTCGGGGATCCACCCGCTGATGACTTCTGGCCTCACGTGATCAACGAGGTGCGGGCGCACCATCCGGGATTCCTGTTCATTGCCGAGGCGTACTGGGATCTGGAGTGGGCACTCCAGCAGCAAGGCTTCGACTACTGCTACGACAAGCGGCTGTACGACCGAGTACTGCACGGGACGGCAGAACAGACCCGGCTCCACCTCCTTGCCGACCTTGCGTACCAGCAACGGCTGGTTCGGTTCACTGAGAACCACGACGAGCAACGCGCCGCCAAGGCGTTCGGCCAGCGGGCACCGGTCGCCGCGGTCACGGCCCTCACACAGACCGGTCTGCGACTGGTGCATCACGGCCAGCTCACGGGGGCAACCGTCCACCTGCCGGTCTTCCTGGGTCGCCGGCCGGACCAACCGGTGGACCAGTCCGCAACGGTGTTCTACGGCGATCTTCTGGCCGTGCTCGCCGATCCGGCGTTGCGTTCGGGGATCTGGCAACTGTGTGAAAGATCGGGGTGGGACGACAACGAGTCCCATCGCGGAGTCCTCGCGTGGACCTGGACCGGCGCGCAACGATGGCTGATCGTGGTCAACCTCGACGACGAGACCGCAGCAGCCATGATCAGCACACCGTGGACGGAGCTGAACGGCGCGTCCTGCCTCCTTACCGACCCCACGCACCACGTCACGTACAACCGTTCGGGCGACGATCTCGCCAACGGGCTGTTCGTGGAGCTGGCCGGAGGGGACTGGCACGTGTTTCGCGTCGACCTTCTCGACGATGCCTCCCATCGACACCCTGGTGTCCCTCAGGTGGTCCGGCTCTGAGCGAGCCGGACGCCGTCGGAATCCGAGCTCAGGTGCCATCCCTGAGTCATCCCAGCCATTGCACACCGGCGAGTTCCCGGGCCAGGGCCGGATCCCTGAGGGCCGGACCGTATCGTCGCCCACGGCTGGCGCAGACTTGTCCCGCATATGCCCGATCGGATCGTTCTGGTCACGCCGAAGGAAGCGAGCTTCGCCCAA
>CAVOJH010000006.1:0-503017 GCA_963696135.1 uncultured Actinomycetota bacterium | reverse complement strand
TCGACCGGGTGCTCGATCTGTGGGAGCGGACCCTGCGGGCGGTCGCCGAGGACAAGCTGGCCCTCGTCGACACCGAGATCGACTGGGTGATCAAGCAGAAGCTGCTGGACCGGTACGCGGCCAAGCACGCGCTCGGACTGGCTGACCCGCGGATCGCGCAGCTGGATCTGGCGTACCACGACATCCGCCGCGGGCGCGGTCTCTTCGACCTGCTCCAGGCTCGTGGGATGGCCGCCCGGGTGACCGGGGAGCTGGAGATCTTCCGGGCCAAGTCGGTGCCACCCCAGACCACCCGGGCGAAGCTGCGCGGTGACTTCATCCGGGCCGCCCAGGAGGGTCGGAACGACTACACCGTCGACTGGGTGCACCTCAAGCTCAACGACCAGGCCCAGCGCACCGTGCTCTGCAAGGACCCGTTCCTGGCGACCGACGAGCGGGTGGATCGGTTGATCGCCTCCATGCGGCGCCCGTCCTCGTCCGGATCCAGCTGACCCGGGCCACTGCCGCAGTCGCTGCCGCTGTGAGGCGCCGGAGGCTTTCCTCCGGTCCGGGTAAGGTTCTCCGGTGCCTGTTGACCGACCTGTGCGTTCCGTGCGTACGAGCCGCGCCCTGAAGACCCTGCTGGTGACCGCTGTGGCTGTCTCCCTCCCGCTGCTGGCCGCCTGCGGCGACGAGGGTGACCCCGCGGCCAGTGCCTCGCCGAGCGCGCCGGCCTCCGGTTCGCCCGCGGCGAGCGCCAGCCCGTCCGCGTCGGCGGCCTCGGTCAAGCCGTCCGACAACCTGGACGCGATCAAGGTGACGGGGGAGTACGGCGAGGAGCCCAAGGTCACCTTCAAGGCGCCCTTCGCCATCAGCAAGACGCAGACGAAGGTGATCAGCGAGGGAGACGGCCCGGCCATCAAGGAGGGTTCGAGCGTCACCGTCAACTACGTCGGGATCAACGGCCGGACCGGCAAGACGTTCGACAACTCGTTCGAACGCGGCAAACCGGCGACCTTCAACCTCGCCCAGGTCGTTCCCGGTTTCGGCAAGGGCCTCACCGGCCAGAAGCAGGGCAGCCGAGTGCTGATCGGCATCACCGGGCCGGACGGCTACGACTCCAGCGGAGGCAACCCCCAGATCGATGTCCAGGTCGGTGACACCCTGCTGTTCGTGGTGGACATCGTGGCCGTGCCGCTGGAGGGCCCGCAAGGCGAGGAGGTCCCACCGAAAGCCGGTCTGCCCACGGTGACCGACAAGGACGGCGTCCCCGAGGTCACCATGCCGAAGACCGATCCGCCGACCACGCTCACGGTGCAGCCGATCATCAAGGGTGACGGCGCGAAGGTCGCCGCGACCGACACCATCACCTTCAACTACCGCTGGTACACCTGGGACGGACAGCTCCTGGAGGACTCGTACAAGTCCGGTCCTCAGGAGTACCAGGTGGCCGGGCTGCTGCCCGGGATGGCCAAGGGTCTGACCGGTCAGACCGTCGGCAGCCGGGTGCTGCTGATCGTGCCGCCGGCCGACGGCTACCCCGACGGCAACGCCAGCCCGAAGATCGAGAAGGACACCACGCTGGTGCTCGTCGTCGATCTGCTGTTCGCGGCACCGAGCCAGTAGCCCGTCTCAGTCTCCAGAACCCCCGTATCAGCCTCCAGCTCTGGGGCTCCTCTGGTCATGAGCCACGGATCTGCCGACAACGGCGTCACGACCCCCAGTTCCACGTTCTACGATCGGGGCCGCTTCGGGCGGCTGTTCCCGACGCTGCCGGCGTTCTCGGCCGATACGCCGACCATCCGCGCCGCACTGACCGAGATCGGTCGACCCGGCGGCCTGATGGATGCCGCCGACGACCTGAGTGACCCGGTAGCCCTCGTCGCCGATCCCACCAAGAGCGCGCACAACCCGAACAACCCGGACCTGACCGCCGGCTTCACGTTCCTGGGCCAGTTCCTCGACCACGACATGACCTTCGACCCGACCTCGAGTCTGGCGCGTCGGCAGGATCCCGAGTCCATCCGCAACTTCCGGATCCCGGCGCTCGACCTGGACAGCCTGTACGGCGGCGGTCCGGGGGTGAGTCCCGCGCTCTACGACCAGGCCGTCGACCACGGCCGGACCACCATGCTGGTGGAGGAGATCCCAGGCTCTGCCGCGGTGACCGTCAACGGCAATCCGCGCCACGACCTGCCCCGGAACAGCCAGAACGTCGCGATCCTCGGCGACCCGCGCAACGACGAGAACCTGATCGTCTCCCAGCTGCACCTGGCGATGCTGCTCTTCCACAACGCGGTGGTGGCCGACGTCAAGGACGCGCTCGGTGCCGTGCTGACCACGGAGGAGGTGTTCGCCGAGGCCCAGCGGATCGTGCGCTGGCACTACCAGTGGATGATCGTGCACGAGTTCCTGCCCAAGACCGTCGGCGTCGCGACCATGGCCGACATCGTGGCCAACGGCCGGAAGTTCTACGACTGGCGGCACGATCCGTACATCCCGGTGGAGTTCTCGGTGGCGGCGTACCGGTTCGGTCACTCCCAGGTCCGGCCCAGCTACCGGGCCAACTTCGGCACCAGCGCGAGCGATGTGAGTCAGCAGTTCTTCGCCATGATCTTCGACCACACGCTCCCGGCTGCCGACGATCCGGCCGATCTGCGCGGGGGCTGCCGGGCGCCGCGCCGCTACGTCGACTGGCAGACCTTCTTCGACTTCTCCGACGGTCGGGTCCGGCCCAACAAGCTCATCGACACCACGCTGTCGAGTGCGCTGTTCCACCTGCTGGGTCAGTCCGCCGGCAGCCCGGACTCGCTGGCCATCCGCAACCTGCAGCGGAGTCTGACGATGAAGGTGCCGTCGGGTCAGTCGGTCGCGAAGGCCATGAAGCTGCCGGTGCTGAAGCCCACCGATCTGGCCGACCTGGCCTTCTGCCACCTCGACGAGCGCACGCCGCTGTGGTTCTACGTGCTCCGGGAGGCCCAGGTGGAGGCCGGCGGGCGGCATCTCGGACCGGTCGGTGGGCGGATCGTGGGCGAGGTGATCTACGGCCTGATCGAGGGTGACAGTCAGAGCTACCTGGCCCAGGACCCGGAGTGGACGCCCACCTACGGAGTCGGGAACACCTTCGAGATGACGCACCTGCTGACCACGGCGGGAGTGGTGGGCGCTCTGTAGACCGAGCGCTGACGGAAGCCCGCCAGTCACGGACGACACACCGGTGCGACACGCCGGGTGCGGCCCCGTGAGAGGCGGGTTTCCGTCACCGCGGAGGGGTTGCCCGAGGCCCTCACCCACAATCGACCGGGAAGAGCTGGTCGGGTCGCACGATCCAGGGCGCCCGCGGCAGTCGTGTCGGGTCGAAGCTGGCCAGCAGATCAGTCGCGACGACAGGTTGGCCGGGTTCGGCCAGCCCCAGTGAGGTGGCCAGCAGGCCGAGCACCCGGGCGGGCGTCCAGCCGAGGGGACCCAGATCGGCCACGGTGACGGCGCCGTCGCGCTTGGCCAGCCGCCGCCCGTCGACGTTGAGGGCCAGCGGCACGTGGGCGTAGGTCGGCACCGGCAGCCCGAGCCGGGTGGCCAGCCAGGCCTGGGTCGGCGCGGAGGCGAGCAGGTCGTCGCCCCGCACCACCTGATCCACCCCCGAGGCGCCGTCGTCCACCACCACGGCCAGCTGGTACGCCGCAGCACCGTCCCCGTACTGCCGGACCACCGGGCGTCGCACCACGACGTCCTCGACCCGCCCGGTCACCTGGCCGTGCTGCAGGTCGGTGATCGTCATCGTCGCTCCGTCGGCCCGGATCCGCAGGGCGGGCGAGCGGCCGGACCGGAGTCGCTCGGCGCGCTCCGCAGCGGTCAGGTCGCGGCAGGTTCCTGGATACCGACTGGGCTCGCCGTGCGGCGCCGACGCCGCCTCGGCGATCTCTCGGCGGGTGCAGAAGCACTCGTACGTCTGCCCGGACAGGCGGCTCAGGGCGTCGGCGTACGCGGCGGCGCGTTCGGACTGCACCAGGACCGGCGGGTCGAAGTCCAGCCCGAGGGCCTCCAGATCGGCCCGTTGCCGCTCGGCGACGCCAGGCCGGACCCGGCTCGCATCGAGATCCTCGTAGCGGAGCAGGAACCGCCGGCCGGAGGAGCGGGCGAACAGCCAGGCCAGCAGGGCGGTCCGGAGGTTCCCGAGGTGCAGGTCGCCGGTCGGGCTCGGCGCGTAGCGGCCCGCACCGGAGTTCATCGGAAACCCTTTCGAATGCTGGTAGCGTGGCGCGTCGGCACGGAGCCCTCGGAGTGACGACCTGCGGTCGTACGGGAGTTGAGCATGACATCACGTAAGACCGAGAGAATCCTCAACCTCACGATCTGTCTGTTGGTGTCGGGTCGTTACCTACCCAAGAGCCAGATCCGCGAGGCGGTCGAGGGCTACCACGATCTCTCCGACACCGCGTTCGAGCGCACCTTCGAGCGGGACAAGGACGAGCTGCGGGCACTGGGTGTCCCGATCGAGGTCGGCTCGTTCGACGCCTTCTTCGACGACGAGCCGGGCTACCGGATCAAGGCCTCGGAGTTCGAGCTGCCGCCGGTCGAGCTGGACGCCGACGAGGCGGCCGTGGTGGGGGTCGCGGCCCGGGTCTGGCAGCACGCGAGTGTGGCGGAGTCCACCCAGAGCGCACTTGCCAAGCTGCGCGCGGCCGGCGTCGAGCCGGACACCTCCCAGCTCGCCGCCCTCGAGCCGTCGGTGCAGGCCCGCGAGGAGGCGTTCGAGCCGTTGTGGACAGCGGTGCTGGACCGTGTCCGGGTCTCGTTCACCTACCGGGGGAGCGAGAAACGCACCCTGGAACCGTGGGGGATGACCGCCTCGAAAGGCCGCTGGTACGTGATCGGCTTCGACACCGACCGGCAGGCCACCCGGATGTTCAAGCTGACCCGGATCACCGACAAGCCCCGTCGGCTGTCCAAGGTCGGGGCCTACCAGGTGCCCGAGGACCTCGACCTGCGGGCCCTCGCCCGCTCGCTGGCTCCCCGCGAACCCCACCGCACCGCCACGGTCGCCGTCCGCGCGGGCAAGGGCCCGACCCTGCGGCGAGGTGGCCGGTCGGCGGAAGCGGGCGCCGGCCGCGAGGCTGTCGAGGCACCCGAGGTGCGGCTACCGGTCGGGTTCGAGACCCTGACGGTCGGCTTCTCCGACCTGCACACCCTGGCCGAGGAGATCGTCCGCTACGGTGCCGACGCGGTGGTCCTGGATCCGCCCGAGCTGCGCCGTCGGGTGCTGGACATGCTGGCTCGGGTGGCGACGAGCGCGGAGCGGGACGTCGAGCAGGACCTCGACGACGACGAACGGGCGTCGGCATGATGACCTCCCGCGCCCAGGTGCGCCGGCTGCTGGCCCTGGTCCCGTACCTCCGGGAGCACGACGGTGTCCCGCTCACCGAGGTGGCCGCCGCGTTCGGGATCAGTCCGGTCACGCTGCGGGCCGACCTGGACGTGCTGTGGATGTGCGGGATGCCCGGCCTGACTCCCGGTGACCTGATCGACATCGACATGGACGCCGTGGACGGCGAGGGCGTCATCCACCTGTCGAACGCCGACTACCTGCCCCGGCCGCTGCGGCTGTCGGGCGACGAGGCGCTGGCCCTGGTGCTGGCCCTGCGCACCCTGCGCGGGATCGCCGGACCGGGGAAGCGGGCGGCGATCGACTCCGCGTTGGCCAAGCTCGAGGCGGTGGCCGGCAGCCAGGCACACTCGGCGCAGGCGGCGGTGCTCGTGCAGGGTGGCCGAGACGAGATCCAGGCCCAGGTGAGCGAGGGCCTGCAGCGCGGCAAGCGCCTCGATATCACCTACGACGTCGCGACCCGGGCGGAGACGACACGCCGCCAGGTCGACCCGCTCCGGGTCTTCGTGCTCGACGGCTACGGCTATCTCGAGGCGTGGTGCTATCTCGCCGACGGGCTTCGGACCTTCCGGCTGGACCGGATCGCGGCCGTGGAAGTGACCGAGACCGACATCGTCGAGCACGACGTGACCCTGCGGGACCTGAGCGGAGGCTGGTTCGATGCCCTGGCCGACGCCCCGCTGGTGACCCTGGCCCTCGACCAGCACGCCGCCTGGATCGCCGAGTACTACCCGACCGAGGAGGTCGCACCGCGACCCGATGGCGGTCTGGTGGTCACCGTCCGGGTCAGTCACCCGCTGTGGCTGGAGGGCATGCTGCTCCGCCTCGGCGGCCATGCGCGCGTGCTGTCGCCACCCGGGGCCGGCGACTCCGCCGTCGAGGTCGCTCGGGAAGCGCTGGACCAGTACGCGGCGCTCGGGCTGGCGTAGGCTCCCTCAGATGTTCTGGGTCGTCGTGTTCGTGGTGATCGCGCTGGGCGGTCTCGCCATGGTGATCTGCTTCGGGATCTCGTTGTGGCGGAAGAGCCAGGCCCTGCTCGACGCGGTCGGCACCCTGCTGGAGCGAGCCGATGAGCTGGCCGGACTGCTCGAGCAGCTCGAGGTGCCGCAGGACGGCGGCCCACCACGCCGATTCCCGCACCTGAGCGACGAGGACGAGGCCGAGATCGACGACGCCGAGATAGGCATGTCTGCGTAACGAGCGACGTAGGATGGCCGATGATCCAGTGATCGGATCGGTTCACCGCTGAAACGGAATCCGTCGGAAAGAAGGAAAAAGATGCTCCCAATGGCCATGTTCGGACTCGGGGTGCCCGAGCTGCTGATCATCTTGGCGGTGGTGCTGCTGCTCTTCGGTGGGTCTCGGCTCGCCGGCCTCGGCAAGAGCACCGGTCGGGCTCTGAAGGAGTTCAAGGAAGAGACCAAGGGTCTCAAGTCCGACGACACCGAGAACGACCAGATCGCCGGTCCGACCACCCAGCCGCCGGCCACCCAGCCGGCGCCGCAGACCCCCATCCAGGATCCGGCGCCCAACGACGTCCGCAAGGACCTCTGAGCCCTCGTACCGGCTCTCACACCGCTGTGGCTCTCTCCATCCTGGGCCGACCCGTTCGGTTCAACCTGAACTGGCTCAAGCCCCCGCCGACCCCGCCGGACGGGTCGATGACCCTGTTCGAGCACCTGCGCGAGCTGCGCTACCGCCTGGTCATCGCTGTGGGCGTGATCGTGATCGGGATGATCGTCTCGGCGCTGTTCTACAGCCAGCTGTTCGACATCCTCCGGCACCCCTACGACGTGGCCATCGCCGCGTTGAAGGAGAAGAACCCCGACCAGGTGACCGATCTGGTCAACATCGGCCTCGCCTCGCCCTTCACCTTGGCGCTGAAGGTCTGCCTTGTCTCCGGCCTGGTGCTCACCTCGCCGGTCTGGCTGTACCAGCTCTGGTCCTTCATCGTCCCCGGCCTGCTGGCCAAGGAGAAGAAGTGGGCGATGATCTTCATCGGCACGGCGACCCCGTTGTTCCTGGCGGGTGTCGTCACCGGTTACCTGATCATGCCCAAGGGCATCGCCGTGCTGCTCGGGTTCACCCAGGACGGGGTGGCCAACCTGCAGAACATCAACGACTTCCTGTCGTTCATGCTCCGGTTGATGGTGGTCTTCGGCATCGCGTTCCTGATTCCGCTGGTCGTCTTGATGCTCAACATCGTCGGTGTCGTCAAGGCCTCTCAGCTGTCCAAGGCGCGGATCTACGTCATCTTCGGCACCTTCGTGTTCGGGGCCGTCGCCACCCCGTCCACGGACCCCTTCTCGATGCTCGCGCTGGCCGTGCCGATGGCCGCCCTGTTCCTGGTCGCGGAGGCACTCGCCCACGTCCTGGACCGGCGCAAGGCCAAGCGCGTGCTGGAGGGTGACGGGGAGATCGTGCTGCACGACAAGGCGCTCGACGACCTCGACAAGACCAGCGACTAGCCCGATGACCCTCTACAGCGACAGTTCGGACGGAGTCGGGAACCACGGGCCCGAACCAGAGAGTCGTCGGTTCGGCGGCGGCATCGCACTCGTGGTCAACCCCTCGTCCGGCAAGGGACGTGCCCAGCGTCTGCTGCCTGAGGTGGCAGGAGTGTTCCGCGACGCCGGTCGTCCACTGGAGATCCTGCTCAGCCGCAACGTCGACGAGGCCCGGACCATGGCCGTCCAGGCCCTCGACGCCGGCGTCGGCACCCTGGTGGTGATGGGTGGCGACGGCATGGTGCACCTGGGCATCAACGTGGTCGCCGATCGTCCGGGCGTCTCCGATCTCGGGCTGATCCCGGCCGGCACCGGCAACGACCTGTGTCGTGGGCTGGGGATGGACGTCCAGGATCCGGTGGCGGCGGCCCGGGCCATCGTCTCCGGTGCACCGCGCCCGATCGACGTCTTGAAGGTCAACGACGAGTTCGTCGGTGGGGTCGTGGCCACCGGCTTCGACGCGCTGGTGAACGCTCGCGCGAACGCGATGAAGCGACCCAAGGGAACGCTCCGGTACGCCATCGCCGCGCTCGTCGAGCTGGCCTCGTTCGACCCGCTGCCGTACCGGCTGGTCATCGACGGCGAGGAGCGCGAGCTCGATGCGATGCTGCTCGCGGTGGGGAACAGCTCCTACTACGGCGGCGGCATGAAGATCTGTCCGGACGCCGACCCGAGCGACGGACTGCTCGACCTGACCATCGTGCACTCGGCCAGTCGCGCCAAGCTGTTGCGCCTGCTCCCGGACACGTTCTCCGGTCGTTTCGTCCGCGACCCCTGTGTGGAGCGGGTCCGGGCGCGGACCGTCCGGGTCGAGCGCCCCGACCTGGTCGCTTACGGAGACGGCGAGTCGCTGACCGCCGGCCCGCTGGACATCGAGGTCCGTCCCGGTCTGCTCTGCGTCAACGTGCCCTGACCCTCGCTGCTCGCCCCCCGGACTCCGCCAGGTCCCCCTCCGCGATCTTTTGTACCGCTATCCGCGATCAACGTGGTTTTCGGCACAGAAGTCGGAGTGGGTAGCGTGGCGGGCATGATCGAACGTCCAGACCCCACCGGCGGACCGCTCGATCAGGACTCGGAGGCGGCGATCAGCCCCGCGGCGGCGTACCAACGCTTCCGCACCGCCCAGTCCACGCCCGAGCTGACCGCCTTCGCCGACGGGTACGGCTTCGCGTTCGACGACTACCAGCGCGAAGCCTGCGCCCACCTGGAGGGCGGCTCGGGTGTGCTGGTGGCCGCGCCGACCGGAGCGGGCAAGACCATCGTCGGCGAGTTCGCGATCTGGCTGGCGTTGCAGCGCGGTCGCAAGGCGTTCTACACCACTCCGATCAAGGCGCTGTCGAACCAGAAGTACGCCGATCTGGTCCGCCGCCACGGCTCAGCCAACGTCGGCCTGCTGACCGGGGACTCGAGCATCAACTCCGAGGCGCCCGTGGTGGTGATGACCACCGAGGTGCTGCGGAACATGATCTACGCCAACTCCGCGACGCTGACCAACCTCGGCTTCGTGGTGATGGACGAGGTGCACTACCTCGCCGACCGGTTCCGGGGCGCGGTCTGGGAGGAGGTCATCATCGGGCTGGCCGAGTCGATCCAGCTCGTGGCCCTGTCCGCCACGGTCAGCAACGCGGAGGAGTTCGGCGACTGGCTGTCGGAGGTCCGCGGCGAGATGGCCGTGGTGGTCTCCGAGCGACGTCCGGTGCCGCTGTTCCAGCACGTGCTGGTCGGCAAGCGGCTCTACGACCTGTTCGAGGACGAGGCGCCCACCGCGGTGGCGCTGCCCAGCCAGGCCAACGCGGAGGTCAACCCGGCCCTGGTCAAGGTCAGCAAGGAGGAGGCCCGGCACGTCCGTGACGACTCCCGCCGGCCGCGGGGCCGTAGCGGCAAGGGCAAGCGGACGGTCGCGTACGGCAGCGGCGCGTATGGGGGAGCGGCGCACCGTTCCCGGACCGAGGGCGGGGCCGGTCGGCCGCGGTCGCTGGCCGTCGCCTCCCGGGCGGACCTGGTCACCGCGCTGGACGCCGAGGGGCTGCTGCCCGCGATCGTGTTCATCTTCTCCCGGGTCGGCTGCGACGCCGCCGTCGGTCAGCTGCTCGGCTCGGGTCTGCGGCTCACCTCGGCCGAGGAGCGGAGCGTGCTGGCCGGGATCGCCGACCGTCACGTCGCGGGACTGTCGGCCGCGGACCTGCGCGCCCTGGACTACGACAAGTTCGTCGAGGCCCTGCAGCGCGGGATCGCCGCTCACCACGCCGGCATGCTGCCCGCCTTCAAGGAGGCCGTGGAGGAGGCGTACGTGAAGGGTCTGGTCAAGGTGGTGTTCGCCACCGAGACCCTGGCCCTGGGCATCAACATGCCGGCTCGGAGCGTGGTGCTGGAGAAGCTGGTCAAGTACAACGGCGAGACCCACGCCGACATCACGCCGGGGGAGTACACCCAGCTCACCGGGAGGGCCGGTCGCCGCGGCATCGACGTGGAGGGGCACGCCGTCGTGGTCTGGCAGCCGGGACTGGATCCACGGGCCGTGGCCGGGCTCGCCTCGCGCCGGACGTACCCGCTGAAGAGCTCGTTCGCCCCGACCTACAACATGGCGGTGAACCTGGTCGGGGCTGTCGGGCGCGATCGCGCGCGATCGCTGCTGGAGCAGTCGTTCGCCCAGTTCCAGACCGACCGCTCCGTGGTGGGACTCTCCCGGTCGCTGGTCCGCAACACCGAGGCGATCGCGGAGCTCTGGGGCAGAACGGCGTGTGACCGCGGGGACTACGAGGCGTACGCCCGGTTGCGCGCCGAGATCGGCGCTGTCGAGGCGGAGGCGAGTCGCGAGCGGAGCGCCGATCGCCGGGCCGAGGCCACCCAGGTCCTGCTCACCTTGATGCCGGGCGACATCATCCGGGTGCCGGGCGGCAAGAACCAGGGCTGGGCGGTGGTCATCGACCCCGACACCCGCACCGGCGACCGGGACAACCCGCGCCCACTGGTGCTCACCGAGGATCGGCACGTCCGCCGCTTGTCGCTGGTCGACTTCCCCACGCCGCCGGCGGTGGCGGGTCGAATGCGCGTGCCGAAGCAGTTCAACCCGAAGGAGCCGGCATCGCGCCGCAACCTCGGCGCCGCGTTCCGCTCCAAGCTCGCCGAGATCGACCTCAACCCGCAGCGACATCGCCCCGGGCGGATCAGCGGGGAGGTGGCCGAGCAGATCGACGACCTCCGGGACCGGTTGCGTCGCCACCCCTGCCACAACTGCCCCGACCGTGAGTCGCACGCCCGGTACGCCGAACGCGCCCTGCGACTCGAACGGGAGAACGAGCGCGCCCAGCAGCGTGTGTCGTCGCGGACGAACACGATCGCCACCCAGTTCGACAAGATCTGCACCGTCCTCGGTTCACTCGGCTACCTCGGGGGCGAGACCAGCGACGTCGTCACCCGGGAGGGTCGGATGCTGGCCCGCATCTACGCCGAGCTCGATCTGGTGGCGGCCGAGTGCATCCGGTCGGGCGTGTTCGACAACCTGACCCCGCCGCAGCTGGCCGCCGTGCTGGCGTCACTGGTGTACGAGTCGCGCCGCAGCGACGACCACTGGCGCAAGCCGCGGATGCCGGACGGGGTGAGCGAGGAGGCAATGACCCGGGTGCGCCGGATCTGGCGGGAGGTGTCCCTGGTGGAACGGGACAACCGGCTTCCGCGCGGTCCGGAACCAGACATCGGCTTCAGTCAATCGGCGCACGGCTGGGCGTCCGGCCGACCGCTGGCGGTGGTGCTCGCCGACGGCCACCTGACCGCCGGCGACTTCGTTCGCTGGGTGCGCCAGGTGCTGGACTTCGCGGGCCAGGTGGCCGACGCCGCCGGCCCCGGACCCGTCCGTGAGACCGCCCGCGCCGTGGTCCGCGCGATGCGGCGCGGGGTGGTGGCGTACTCACCGGACGACGCGGTCGAGGACGAGATCGCCGAGGCCTGACCCCCGACGTGGCCGCCGAGTGATAACGATTCACTCACGGCTGCACATCGATTCCGCAACTGGTGTTGTCGTGAGCGCTCAAGCGGTTCACCATCGTGATCATCGCCGCCGATCCCGTTGGAGTCCGTCATGCCCTCATCCCGCTCGCCGCAGCCGCGGCGCCCGGTGATCGTGGTCGTGTCGGTGCTGCTCGGGGTGCTGGCGCTCCTGGTCGGCCCGACCAGTCTGGCCCAGGCCTACCCGTACGCCTCGGACTCGGGTCCGACCCTCACTTTGCCGGCCGAGGTCACCTTCGTGCTCGGTCGGGCCGGTACGTCGTACCTGATCGAAGCCGAGGGCGACCCTGTTCCGGCCATCGGTGTGGACAAGCTCCCGCCCGGACTGCGACTCACCACGCACGGTGACGGCAGCGCGACCATCGAAGGCACAGCCACGGGCCCGGTCGGGGACCTGACCGTCGAGGTGACGGCGCAGAACGCCTCGGGGGCGAGCTACGAGCGGCTGACCCTCACGGTCCAGCAGGCTCCGGCGTTCCGCAGCCGAGGACCGGTGGTCGTCGTGGCCGGCGAGCCCACCACCGAAGTCATCCGCACGGTCGGCTTCCCGGCCGCCGGCATCGGCCTGGAGGGCGAGCTGCCGGCGGGGCTCACGTTCACCGACAACGGTGACGGGACGGCATCGATCGCCGGTACTGCGGTCGCCGGACCGACCTCGTCGCCGGTGACGCTGACGGCGGTGAACGTGGTCTCAGACATCGCCCTCACCACCGTCGTCCAGGTCGTCGCCCGCTCCGACGTACCGGGCGCACCGGTCCCCGGGGTACGAACCACCGGGCCGCGTCGCGCCCCGTGAAGGGTGGCCCTGCTCCTGCGCGAATCGCAGGGAGCACCGGGGCCAGCAGACCGCCTGGTCCGCGCCTCAACGGCGAGGCGCGGATCAGGGCCCGGCGGCCTCGTCCGCCGCTGACGATCCCGCGTAGGCTCCACGGATGCCTAGATCTGTCGCCACCAACACCGCCGTCGAGCTGGCCGAGCTGCTGGAGTTCGTCCGGCCCCGCCATCACTTCCTGCTCGGCACCACCCGTCGTGACGGCCGACCACAGCTGTCGCCGGTGTCGGGCGGTGTCGATCCCGAGGGCCGGCTGGTCGTGTCCAGCTACCCGGGTCGGGCCAAGGCGGTCAACGCCGAGCGCGACCAGCGCGTGTCGGTCTGCGTGCTCTCCGACGACTGGGACGGACCGTGGGTGCAGGTCGACGGTGACGCCGAGGTGCTGCACATGCCGGAGGCCGAGGACGCCCTGGTCGAGTACTTCCGCTGCATCGCCGGTGAGCACTCCGACTGGGACGAGTACCGCGCCGCCATGCGGCTGCAGAACAAGTCTCTGATCCGGATCACCCCGACCCGGTGGAGCCCCATCGCCACCGGCGGGTTCCCGGCCGACGTGGCGGCTCGGCTCGACGAGAACTGAGCGGACCTCAGCTGGCCTGCGACACCGTGGACATGTTGAAGTCCGGCACCCGGATCGGCGGCATCGCGGTCCGGTTGAAGAAGTCGTTCCACTCGCGGCAGAGCACCTTCTCGGTGCGCCCGATCTCGCTGACCCGACCCAGCAGCTCCAGCGGTGACTCGTTGAAGCGGAAGTTGTTCACCGCCCCGCTGACCTGACCGTTCTCGATCAGGTAGACACCGTCGCGGGTCAGCCCCGTGAGCAGCAGCCGCTCCGGGTCGACCTCCCGGATGTACCACAAGCAGGTCAGCAGCAACCCACGTTCGGTGCGCGCGATCATCTCCTCCAGCGTGGCGTCGCCGCCGCCGTCCAGAACGAGGTTGTCCGCGGGCGGAGTGGCCGGACGATCCGTCTTGCCACCCCAGGCACGGTTGCGGATCAGCTCGTTCCAGACCCCGTCACGCATCCAGTCGGTAGGCGCGATCGGGAGGCCCGCGTCCGCGCTGAACGACGTCCCGTCGCCCGCCGACCCGAAGTCGACGAAGGGCAGGCACTCCAGTCCCGGCCGGTGCGGGTCGGAGAACAGTCGCAGCGGCAGGTCGGACATCCGGCTACCGATCTTGGTGCCGCCGCCGGGGGTCGCGTACGCGTTCTGCCCCTCCTCGGCGTCGCGGGCGCTGGCCGTCCAGTACGCGTAGATCATCAGGTCGGCGACGGGGCCGGGCGGCAGGATCGTCTCGTAGCGGCCCGGGGGCAGGTCGATCCGACGCTCGGCCCAGCCCAGCCGGGTGGCCAGCTGCGCCGTCAGGGCGGTCACGTCGACGTCGGTGAAGTCGCGGCTGGCTGCGCCGACCCAGGCCGACCGGGAGCCGTCGCTCGACTTGCCGTTCAGCTCCAGCCGGCCCGTCGGCTGAACGCCGCGCAGTCGCAGCCCAGTCGAGCTGCCCAGGTAGGTGGTGGTCACGATGTGCTCGGCGAACCCGAACAACCGCTGATCCCGGCCGGCCGCGTCGGTGAACGAACGCCCGAGGTCACTGGCGACGTCGCTCAGCACCTCGATCGTGGTGGTGTCAGGTTCGAGGCCGAAGTCGTCCCCGGACCCCCACGGCTCCACCAGCGGGGCCGCGTCAGGCGAGGGCGGAGAGGTCCGCGCCGCCGCCTCCGCCGCGGCGACCAGGGCCGCGACCTGGCTGACGTCCGTGACCTGCTGGCTGACGGTGCCGACACCGGTCCCACCGTCGACCTCGGCGGTCGCGACGACGGTCAGCTCGGTGCTGGTCATCTCGCCGTTGGTGGTCAGCGCGCTGCCGGCCCAGCGCAGGTTGGCCTCGGACCGCTCGGTCACGTACGCGATGGTGGGCCCCTGTGCGGCGGCCAGCGCCCGCTCCACCAGCTCGGCTGCGCGACTCACGACTGCCCTCCCTCGGACTGGGTGTTCAAGATGTTGACCCCGCGGAACAACGCCGACGGACAACCGTGGGAGACCGGGGCGACCTGCCCCGGCTGGCCCTTGCCGCAGTTCAGGGCGCCGCCCAGGTGGTACGTCTGCGGGCCGCCAACCGCCTCCATCGACCCCCAGAAGTCGGTGGTGGTCGCCTGGTAGGCCACGTCCTTGAGCTGGCCGGCGAGCTGCCCGTTCTGGATCCGGAAGAACCGCTGCCCGGTGAACTGGAAGTTGTAGCGCTGCATGTCGATCGACCATGACTTGTCGCCGACCACGTAGATGCCGCGCTCCACCTGCCCGATCAGCTCCGCGGTGGAGGGTCCGTCGGGTGCCGGTTGCAGGGAGACGTTCGGCATCCGCTGCATCGGGATGTGGCCGGCGGAATCCGCGTACGCGCAGCCGTTGGAGCGATCGAGGCCGCGCAGGGCAGCCATCTGGCGATCGAGCTGGTAGCCGACCAGCACCCCGTCGCGGATGATGTCGAACTGCTGAGCGGCCACGCCCTCGTCGTCGTACCCGATCGAGGCGAGTCCGTGCTCGACGACCCGGTCACCGGTGACGTTCATCACCGGGCTGCCGTACTGCAGCGTGCCGAGCTGATCCACGGTGGCGAAGGAGGTGCCGGCGTACGCCGCCTCGTACCCCAGCGCCCGGTCCAGCTCGGTGGCGTGACCGATCGACTCGTGGATGGTCAGCCACAGGTTGGTCGGGTCGACGACCAGGTCGTAGCGGCCGGCGTCGACCGACGGGGCGGCCACGTGCTCGGCGAGCAGCGTCGGCAGCTCGGCGATCTCGGCGTCGAAGTCCCAGCCGGTGCCCGACAGGTACTCCCAGCCGCGGCCGACCGGCGGGGCGATGGTGGACATGGTCGCGAAGCCGGCGTCCGAGACGCTGATCGCCGTCAGCCTCGGCATCAGTCGGATCCGCTGCTGCTGTGTGCGCGTGCCGGCGAGGTTGGCGAAGAACGTGTTCTCCTGGACGAGCGTCAGGCTCGCGCTCGTGTGGCTGACGCCGTCAGCCTCCAGCAACCGCCCGCTCAGCTCCAGCATCCGGGCGCTGCGCTCGCTGTCGGGGACCTCGAACGGGTTCTGCTCGTAAGCGGAGACCCACTCGACGTCGGCGTGGACCGGCTCGTCGGCGAGCTCGACCCGGTCCGGGGTCAGTGGGCGTGACACCTTCGCGGTCGCGACCGCCCGGTCGGCCAGGGCGGCGGCCGACTCCGAGGTGAGGGTGATGCCGGCCGCGAAGCCCCACACCCCGTCGTGCACGACCCGGACCGACAGGCCCAGGGTCTGGTTGTCGCTGCTGGACTCGAGGTCACGATCCCGGAAGCTGCGATTCGACAGCAGCGCCCGGACGACCCGTACGTCGGCGTGGCTGCAGCCGAGGTCATTCGCGCGGGACAGCGCCGCGTCGGCCAGCTCTCGCAGCGGCAGCGCCGCGAAGGTCTCGTCGATCCTGCTCACCTGGACGACCCTAGCGGTCGGCCACGACAGTGGTCGTGCCGATAGATGCGCGCCAGGTCCCCGCCCGACTGCGCGCGGGTTCGATCTCTCGCGGAGTGGGGATCGGGTCGGTGTGACCTGGATAGGGTGAGCAGCATGAGTGTGGCGGTCCGCGTGATCCCCTGCCTGGATGTGCACGACGGTCGGGTGGTCAAGGGGGTCAACTTCGTCGACCTGCGCGACGCCGGTGACCCGGTGGCCCTCGGCGGGGTCTACGACGCCGAGGGAGCCGACGAGCTGACCTTCCTCGACATCTCGGCGTCGGTGGAGGGCCGCGAGACCACCCTGGAGGTGGTGCGCCGAACCGCCGAGACGGTGTTCATCCCGTTGACCGTCGGTGGTGGGGTCGGCAGCGTCTCCGACGTCGACCAGCTGCTGCGGGCCGGAGCGGACAAGGTGGCCATCAACACCGGCGCCATCCACCGCCCGGACGTGATCGCCGAGATCACCCGCCGCTTCGGCAACCAGGTCCTGGTGCTCTCCGTCGACGCCCGGCGCTGCGCCGACCAGCCGTCCGGGTTCGAGGTGACCACCCACGGCGGCCGCAAGAGCGCCGGCCTCGACGCGATCGAGTGGGCACGCCGCGGCGTCGAGCTCGGGGTGGGGGAGATCCTGCTCAACTCGATGGACGCCGACGGCACCACCGCCGGCTTCGACCTGGAGCTGATCAGCGCCGTGCGCGCGGTGGTGGACGTACCGCTGATCGCCTCGGGTGGGGCCGGCAAGGCCGAGGACTTCCCGCCCGCGGTGGACGCCGGGGCCGACGCGGTCCTGGCCGCGAGCGTGTTCCACTTCGGTACGCTCCGCATCACCGACGTCAAGCAGGCGTTGGCCGACGCCGGGCATCCCGTACGGCTGCCGGTGGGTGCCGCAGCCGAACGGAGTTCGGCCTCCGGCCGACAGGACAGGAGCAGTAGTCGTGGGTGACATCGTGGCTTGGCTGCCGTACGCCTCGCCGGAGGAAGCAGCCGTGCGACTCGGCGGGCTGCCCGACGGTGTCCGGGTCGACTGCTACCGCGCCGACGGCGAGGACTACCCCGACTCGGTGACCGAGGCGCAGTTCTACGTCATCCCCTACATGCGGGGTGAGGAGCAGCTGTCCTGCGCGGCCGAGATGAGCAACCTGCGCGTGGTGCAGACGCTGACCGCCGGCTATGAGAACTTCCTGCCGCACGTGCCCGAGACCGCGACCCTGTGCAACGCCGCGGGCGTGCACGACGCCAGCACCGCCGAGCTGGCCCTGGCCCTGACCCTGGCCAGCGGCCGGCACCTGGACAGGTTCGCCCGGCAGCAGCCGGCGGGCAGCTGGTCGCCCGTGTTCGGCAGTGCGCTGGCTGACAAACGGGTGCTGATCATCGGGTACGGGCGGATCGGTGAAGCCATCGAGCGTCGGCTGGCCGGCTTCGAGGTCGCCTCGATCACCCGGGTGGCCCGTCGGGCCCGTGACGGTGAACCGCGGGTGCACGCGACCAGCGAGCTGCCGGAGCTGGTGCGCGACGCCGACGTGGTCATCGTGATCGCACCCCAGACGCCCGAGACCGAGGGTCTGATCGACGCCGATCTGCTACGCCGGCTGCCCGACGACGCCCTGCTGGTCAACGTCGCCCGCGGCAAGCTGGTGGACACCGACGCCCTGGTCGCGGAGGCCGGGACCGGACGAATCCGCGCCGCACTCGATGTCACCGATCCCGAACCGCTGCCGCCCGAGCACCCGCTGTGGCAGATCCCGAACGTGCTCATCTCCCCGCACGTCGGTGGGGCCAGCTCGGCGTTCTGGCCGCGGGCGGATCGCCTGGTCGCCGCCCAGCTGCGGCGGTTCGTGGCCGGGGAGCCGCTGCACAACGTCATCCGGGAAGCACGATGAGCCGCGAGCCGGACTGCATCTTCTGCCGGATCGTGGCCGGGGACATCCCGTCCCGGCAGGTGTACGCCGACGAGACCGCCATCGCCTTCCTCGACGTCTCGCCGTGGCAGCGGGGACACACCCTGGTGGTGCCGCGCGAGCACGTCACCGACCTGCTGACCGACCCGCCCCAGCTGGCGGTCATCGGCCCCGCCGTCGACGCCACGGCGCGGCTGCTGGTCGACACGCTGAAAGCCGACGGACTCAACCTGTTGTCGTCGGCCAAGGAGGTCGCCGGTCAGGAGGTCTTCCACCTGCACGTCCACCTGGTGCCTCGCTACGCCGACCGTCCGGGTCTGGCCAATCTGATCGGTCCGGATCGCGGCGACGACAGCGACCTCGACTCCGTGCTCGCCGAGATCACGGCGTGACTCTGCAGACCTCGGCCACGGGCCTGCGGATCTCCGATCCCGGGCCACGGCAGCCGGTGCTCCGCTGGGTCGTCGAGCTGCTGCCGGCGTACCTGGTGGCGTTGGCGATCCTGCCCTGGGTGATCTCGCACGGTGTCGCCTGGCCCTGGCAGCCGTCCACCATCGACCTGCAGGTCTACGTCTACGCCGTCCAGGACATGCTGGCCGGCAAGGACATCTACGCGACCACGACCCCGTTCTGGAACCTCTACTTCATCTACCCACCGATCGCCGCCGTGTTGATGGTCCCGCTCGCCGTCGGCCCGTACTGGTTCTGGCAGCTGGTCTGGACGTTCCTGCTGATCTGGGCCCAGCAGTCGGTGATGAAGCGCTGCGGGGTGCCGCGCGGCTGGGTGCTGGGACTGGTCGGTGTCGTTGTCGTGCTGGCGATGGAACCCCTCCGCACCACGCTCGGGTACGGGCAGGTGAACACCATCCTGATGGCGCTGGTGGTGGCCGACCTGCTGCCCGATCGGCCCGCAGGGCGAGGTCCTGGCCTTCGACCAGGGGGCCTGGGAGGGCGGCTCCCGCAGGGGACGCTGATCGGACTGGCCGCCGCCATCAAGCTGACCCCGGCCCTGTTCGCGGTGTTCGCCTTCCTGGCCGGTCGGAAGCGGATCGCCTGGACGGCGGTGATCAGCTTCTTCGCGTTCACGGCGTTCGGCGCGATCTTCCAGTGGTCCCAGACCTGGCAGTTCTGGTTCGGTCTGTCCGGCGGCAACACCCGGACCGCCTCGCCGATCTACGTCGGCAACCAGTCGCTGCTCGGGGTGGTCTACCGGGTGATCGGCGAGACGACCGCGCTCACCCTGCTGGGACTGGCGATCAGTGGTCTGGTCGCCCTGCTGGGTGCCGTGGTCGCCAGTCAGTGGTGGCGGGCGGGGGAGAAGGTGTTCGCGGTGGCCCTCGTCGGCCTGTGCACCTGCCTCGCCTCGCCGTTGTCCTGGACCCACCACCACGTGTGGGTGCTGCCGATGGGTGTGGCGGTGGTGCTCGGTCGCAACCTGCCGCGCTGGGTGCGCCTGCTCGCCGGCGCCTGGGTGATCTGGGTGAGCGTCTGCCTTCCCCTGGCGGTGCTCCCGTACGGGGGCGACCCCGAGCGCAACTACACCTTCTTCCAGCAGGTGATCGCCAACCTCGGGCCGCTGATGGGTCTCGCCCTGGTCGCCGGGCTCGGGTGGCAGATGGTGAGTGCCCACCGGAAGCGCGAGGTCGCGGCGGTAACCTGACCGCCATGACCCCCCAGACGATCACCGAGGACACCTCTGCGCCCAGCCCCGCCGGTTCCTCCGCCCCTGACGGCATCGACATCAAGCCCCGTTCCCGGGTGGTGACCGACGGGCTGGAAGCCACCGCCGCGCGTGGCATGCTCCGTGCGGTCGGCATGGGTGACGAGGACTTCGCCAAGCCGCAGATCGGCGTGGCCTCGTCCTGGAACGAGATCACTCCCTGCAACCTGTCGCTCGATCGACTGGCCAAGGCCGTCAAGGACGGTGTGCACGCGGCCGGCGGGTACCCGCTGGAGTTCGGCACCATCTCGGTCTCCGACGGCATCTCGATGGGCCACGAGGGGATGCACTACTCGTTGGTCAGCCGGGAGATCATCGCCGACTCGGTCGAGACGGTGATGTCGGCGGAGCGGTTGGACGGCTCGGTGCTGCTGGCCGGTTGCGACAAGTCGCTGCCCGGCATGCTGATGGCCGCGGCGCGGCTCGATCTCGCGTCCGTCTTCCTCTACGCCGGTTCGATCATGCCCGGCAAGGTCGGCGACAAGGACGTCACCATCATCGACGCCTTCGAGGCGGTCGGGGCCTGTCTGGCCGGTCTGATCACCCGCGAGCAGGTGACCGAGATCGAGAAGGCCATCTGTCCCGGCGAGGGCGCGTGCGGTGGCATGTACACGGCCAACACCATGGCCTCGGCCGCCGAGGCGCTCGGTATGTCGCTGCCCGGCTCGGCCGCGCCGCCGGCGGTCGACCGTCGCCGTGACGGCTTCGCCCGCCGCAGCGGGATGGCCGCGGTGGAGATGCTGCGGCAGGGCATCACCGCTCGGCAGATCCTCACCAAGGAGGCGTTCGAGAACGCGATCGCCGTGGTGATGGCCTTCGGCGGCTCCACCAACGCCGTGCTGCACCTGCTGGCCATCGCCAACGAGGCCGAGGTCGACCTGACCCTCGACGACTTCGTCCGGGTCGGCAAGAAGGTGCCGCACCTGGGTGACCTGAAGCCGTTCGGTCGGTACGTGATGTACGACGTGGACCGGGTCGGCGGCGTACCGGTCGTGATGAAGGCACTGCTGGACGCGGGTCTGATGCACGGCGACTGCCTGACCGTGACCGGCAAGACCATGGCGGAGAACTTGGCCGACATCGCCCCGCCCGACGTCGACGGCACCATCGTCCGGGCGCTGTCCAACCCGATCCACCCGACCGGCGGGATCACCATCTTGCACGGGTCGTTGGCGCCGGAGGGTGCGGTGGTGAAGAGCGCCGGCTTCGACACCGAGGTCTGGGAGGGGACCGCGCGGGTCTTCGACGGGGAGCGGGCCGCGATGGACGCACTGGAGAACGGCACCGTGGTCGCCGGCGACGTGGTCGTCATCCGCTACGAGGGGCCGAAGGGCGGCCCGGGCATGCGGGAGATGCTGGCCATCACGGGCGCGATCAAGGGCGCCGGTCTGGGCAAGGACGTCATGCTGATCACCGACGGCCGCTTCTCCGGCGGCACCACCGGGCTCTGCGTCGGTCACATCGCCCCCGAGGCCACCGAGGGCGGCCCCATCGCCCTGGTGCAGGACGGCGACCCGATCACGCTCGACGTCGCCCAGGGTCTGCTCGAGCTGGGTGTCGACTCCGAGGAGCTGGAGCGCCGCCGGGCCGTCTGGACCCCCACCGAGCGACCGGCCCGCCGCGGTGTGCTGGCCAAGTACGCCAAGCTGGTCAAGTCGGCCAACGTGGGTGCGGTCTGCAGCTGACCTCCTCGCGAGCGACCGCGAGCAGAGCGACGGACTCCCTCTGGACCGACGCGCGAGCAAACACGCTCGTCCGTTTGCGGGCTTGCTCGGCCAGATTGGCTGTTCGTGACTTCCCGGTGGGATCTGGTGCTCCCCTGTGACGTACCGGCCCGCCGTTCGTGACTTCCCGGTGGGATGCGGTCATCGGACGCGTCCGCCGATTCCCGTTGCGCCTCGGAGTCACGAACGTCCTGGGCACTCGGCGCGCTGACTCCCGTTTGCCGCCGCGGAGTCACGAACGTCCTGGGCAGTCAGCGCTGACTCCCGTTTGCCGCCGCGGAGTCACGCAGGGTTCCTGGGCAGTCAGGGCTGATCCCCGTTTGCCGCCGCGGAGTCACGAACGGTTTGAGGCGCGAAGGGGTGCGCCGGGGGTGACCACGCCCACGACCGGCCCGCGTGGCGTGCGAAGGTCGGTTCGGGCCCCCCACTAGGGTGAGTTTCATCACCCGGGCCCGCTGCGAGCGAGTTTCTCACTCGGCTCACAGCAGGTCCGTCCGATACCATCGATGACGTGAGGTGAGCGACCACCGTCGCGCCTCACACCTCAAGACCGCCAGCTGAACCCCACACCGGTCCGGCGCGGCCCGACGCTAAGGAGAGCTCCGATCACCGACTCTGTCATCGCATCGGGCTTTCTGACCAGCGCCGAGAAGCCGCCGGCCACGCGCGCGGCCTACCAGACTCAGCGCGTGCTCGAGTCGCTGCCCGCGGTCATGCTCGTGCTGCCGGTGCTGATCCCGGTCCTGCTGCTGGTCATCTCGCCGACCGCGGCCTATCTGGCGTTCAGCGGCTACCTGCTCTTCTGGCTCGGTGTCTCGCTCAGTCTCGCGCTCCGGCAGGCGAAGGAGTACCGGACGATCAAGCGCTACCGCGCCATCGACTGGCACCAGCGTCTGCGCCACCTGACCGACCCGTACGCCCGCATCCACGAGCTCGTCGACCGCCCCGACCTGACCCGGTCCGAGGTCGAGGAGCTGCACGCGCTGAACGCCTGGGTGCACAGCGGTGCCGAGGTCCCGGCCCCCGACGACGTGCACCACCTCGTCGTCATCCCGGTCTACAGCGAGTCCTCCGACATCATCGAGCAGTCGCTCGACGCGATCCTGGCCGCTGACTTCCCGGCCGACCGGCTGATGATCTGCCTGACCTTCGAGGGCCGCTCCCCGGTCTGGGGTCAGGCCGAGATCGCCGGCATCGAGGCTGCGTACGCGCACCGTTTCGGGCACTTCCTGGCCACCCAGCACCCCGATGGTCTGCCCGGCGAGGGCCGGGTCAAGGGTGCCAACATCAGCTGGGGCGCTCAGCTGGCCCGCCAGGAGCTGCACCGCGACGGCATCCGTGACGACCAGGTGATCGTGTCGGCGTTCGACTCCGACACCCGGCCGAGCCCGCACTACTTCACCGTCCTGAGTTACACCTACCTGACCAACCCGGATCGGGACGTGGACAGCTACCAGCCGGTGCTGTTGTTCCACAACAACGCCTGGGAGGTGCCGACCGCGTCCCGCCTGGTCGGTTACGTGGCGAGCATGTGGACGCTGGTCGACTCCACCCGCCCCGAGCGGCTGCGCATCTTCTCCTCGCACGCGCTGGGTATGAAGGCGCTGGTCGGGGTCAACTACTGGTCGACCAACGTCATCCCGGACGACTCCCGGCAGTACTGGCGGATGTACTACGGCAGCGACGGCCGGGCCAAGACGGTGCCGTTGCACCTGCCCGTCTACCTCGACGCCGTGCACTCGCACAGCTGGATGGCGACGATGAAGGAGCAGTACCGCCAGATCCGGCGCTGGTCGTACGGGGTGATCGACTTCCCGTACCTGATGGAGCAGAACGTCCTGAACGAGCGGATCCCGTGGCGGGACAAGGCCCTGCAGACGTTCCGTCAGGTCACCCAGTTCCACCTGTGGGCGACCGTGCCGCTGCTCATCCTCTGCCTGCGCCCGCTGTCGAACTACCTGCAGCCGATCGTCACTCACTCCAGCCTGATGCTGTCGGAGCTGGCCGGTTTGGCCAACCTGCTCGCGCTCGTGGTCGCGCCGACGAGCCTGATCATCTCCGCCTTCGTGGCCCTGAGCCTGCTGCCCAAGCGGCCGGCCGAGCGACCGAAGAGCGCTTGGGCGAAGATGGTCGTCGAGTTCGCGGGGCTGCCCCTGGTAGGCCCGATCTTCTTCTGCCTGCCCGCCATCGACGCGCAGATCCGCCTGCTCACCCGCCGCTACCTCGGCTTCCGGGTGACGGTCAAGGAGCGGACCAAGGCGGCCCACCGGGTCCACTGACCCGGCTCGGCCGGTTCACTCGTCCAACAGCTCCGCCGTACGGTGCAGCACGGCCAGGCCCGACTCGGCCGTACGCCGACCCAGGCCGCAGGCCGCCGAGATGTCGACCGGGTGCCCGAGTCCCTGCTCGATCAGGCTGCGCACCCGTAGCTGGTCGTCGAGTTCCTGGGACTCGTGCGCGAACCCGGCCGCGAACCGGGTGCCCGACGGGAGCGTCAGCCCGGCCAGCGGCGCGTAGAACGCGGGGTCAGTCGTGGCCGGCTGATCGGCGGCCGCGAACGGCGCGTGCACGTACGACAGGCGCTGGCCGGTCGGCCAGCGCCGGACGATCGCGTTGGTGAGCTCGACCAGCGGTGCCACGTCGCCCATGGTGCCGAACGCCTTGTTGTTCATGTCCCCGAGACACAGGTGCAGACCGAAGACAGCGCCCGGTGGTGACGCGGCCGCGAGCCGGCTGATGCCGCCGGCCAGGCGGCCGGCGACCAGCGGCAGGGCGGGCTTGGGGACCTTGGCGAGCAGCACCAGCTCCACCGGCAGCTCGATCTGGAACACCGTCGCCGGTCCGGCGACGGTCCGCACCCCGCGGATCTCGGCCAGCGTGGCCTCGGTGAACGGCCGGCGGTGGCGCAGCGCGCCGGCGGGGCCGAGGGTGAACATGGCGAGGTCCAGATCGCTCGGCACGCCGGACTGGAACACCAGGTCCGGCAGGTCGTAGAACTCCCGCAGCCGCTCGAAGACGGGATAGCTGTCGCTGACCGCCGCCACGTGGCCGAAGTCGAGGTTCGCGCCGTACAAGGTGTGTCCCCGGCGGACCCGCAGGGTCGGTGTCTTGTCGTAGTCCGACCAGTCGCCGGCCTTGACGACCTCGAGATCGGGATGGTCCCGCAGGCTGTCGACGATCGAGATCACCCAGTTGCGTCGCTCGCCCGTCTCACCGTCGGGGAGTGAGCGCAGCCGCGGTCCCAGCACCTGGAGGGCGGTCGACATCGCTTCTTCCGGGGTGTCTCCGGGCAGGCTGCCCACCAGGTGCGCCATCCGTACGTCCATCGCCCCGCCCCCTCCGAGCTGCCGATGGGGGCATCCTGCCAAGCGCTGCGACGGAGTAGCCGGTCGGGTCGGACTCAGCTGCCCATCTCCGTGGCCGCCCACTCGGCCACCCGCTGCTCCGCCTCGGCGTCGGAGACGTTCTCGACGCGCGTCATGATGGACCAGCGGTGGCCGTACGGGTCGAGGACCGACGCGAACCGGTCGCCGGTGACGAATGTGCTCGGCTGCTCGCGGACGGTCGCGCCG
This sequence comes from uncultured Actinomycetota bacterium, assembly GCA_963696135.1. Lineage (GTDB taxonomy): Bacteria > Actinomycetota > Actinomycetes > Propionibacteriales > Propionibacteriaceae > Microlunatus. The sequence continues at coordinate 477,905 of CAVOJH010000006.1, read as the reverse complement.
TGCTCGGCGGCCGTGGCGGTCGTGGCATCGACGTCGGGGACGTAGATCGCGATCGAGTGGGTCACCGGACCTTCGCCGGGCGCGGTCAGTCCGTACTCCGGCAGCGCGTCGGCCAGCTGGAGGCGCCCCTGCTCGAGCTGCAGCTCGGCGTGGGCGACCCGTCCGTCCGGCAGGTCCATCCGGCTGATCACGGAAGCGCCGAACACGGCGACGTAGAAGTCGATGGCGGCGGCACCGTCAGCGACGCACAGGAACGGGGTGAGCGTGCTGTAGCCGGCGGGGCGGAACGGGATCGAGGTCATAGCGTCCATCCTGGCGGCGACCGTGGACACTCGCTTGGAAAGATCCGCCAGCTGTCGGTGTCGACGGCTAGCGTCAGTGCCGTGACGGTCACACCTCAGCGAGGCCTGGTGCGTCGGCCGGCCACGGCCGACGCCTTCACCACCCATCGGTACCCGGCCGGTGAAGCGCTGGTGCCCTGGATCGCCTACTTCTGGACCGTCACCTGGGACCGGGGTGACGCAGACCCGCTCGAGTCGACGGTGATCTCCTTTCCCGCCATGCACCTGACCGTGGAGTGGGGTGACGCCGGCACGCTCCGGCACGGTCACCCGATGCCCGCGACGCTGGTGCACGGCCTGGTCACCCGGGTCTTCCGGGTCACGCTCACCGGTCGTGGAGGAGTGGCCGGGGCGCGGTTCCGACCCGATGGGTTTCACGCCTGGACCGGTCTCGACGTCGCCGGTCTGACCGACTCGGTGGTGCCGGCCGGGGAGCTGCTCGGCTCCGCGGTCGGCTCCCTGCACAGCGGACTCGGGCCGGACACCGACCCGGCAGGTCCGCTGGAGCGACTGCGCACCGAGCTGCAGCGCTGCCGACCGGCCGCGGCGCCGAGGGGGGTGGGCCCGGTCGTGGACCTGATGGCCACCGACCCGGGACTCGTCCGGGTCGACCAGGTGGCCAGATCGGTCGCGCTGTCGGAGCGGACCCTGCAGCGCCGGTTCCGGCGCGAGGTCGGCATCGGTCCGAAGTGGGTGCTCTGCCGGTTCCGCCTCCAGGAGGCGGCCCTGGCCCTGGAACGCGATCCGCGGGTTGACCTCGGTGCCTTGGCGCCACAGCTCGGCTTCTACGACCAGGCGCACCTGACCAACACCTTCGTCGAGATGCTGGGCGAGACCCCCTCGGCGTATGCAGCCAGGGCCGCGGTCGCACGGTCTGCGGCGGCCCCGGTCGAGTCCGCGTCACGGGGAGCGAGCCGATGACCGTACGGCTGCAGCCGCTGACTCGCGCCCGGGTGGCCTCGCTGGGGGAGCGGGGCCAGGCCTGGGCCGAGTCGCTGCCTCGCCGGCTCGCGGAGCTGGCCCGGGACTGGGGGCTCGATCTCGGTCGGTCGTTGCCGGGCGGCAGCAACTCCTACGTCGTCCGGGCTCGCACCGCCGACGGCTCCTCGGCCGTGCTCAAGGTCGTGCTGGACGGCGACGAGCTGGACGGTCAGGTCAGGGTGCTCGCGGCGGCCGACGGGCGCGGCTACGCGCGGCTGTTGCGGGCGGACGTCCGACGGCAGGCGATCCTGTTGGAGGAGCTGGGCGACCCGTTGCAGTCGAGTGGTCGGTCCGCCCCGGACCAGCTCGCCGTGCTGGCCGACACTCTCGCCATCGCCTGGCAACCGGCGTCGGTGGACCGGGTGCCGGACGCGGCCGACAAGGCGATCGGGCTGGCCGGGCTGATCACCGAGCACTGGGAACGTCTCGAGCGACCCTGTCCGGTGGCCGTCCGCGATCAGGCGCTCCGCTACGCCGAGATGCTCGCCCACGCGCCCGCGGATTCGCTGGTGGTCGTGCACGGGGATCCGCATCCGGGCAACGCCCTACTGGTCCCGCGGCGCCGCGCGGGGGCGGAGACCGGCTTCTGTTTCGTCGACCCGGACGGCTTCGTCGCCGACCGTGCCTACGACCTCGGTGTCACCATGCGCGACTTCTCGTCGGGCGTGCTCCGCGAGGGCCGCCCGGTGGTGGAGTCGTACGCTGAGTTGCTGGCCGACCGCACCGGCGTCGACGCCACCCGGATCTGGCGCTGGGCCTACCTGGAACGGGTGTCGACCGGTCTGTACGTCCTCGGCTTCGGTTCGGAGGAGATCGGGCGACCGTTCCTGACCTCGGCGGAGCGACTGCTGGACTGACCGTTCGCCCGACCCGTTCGCGCGACCGCCGCCGGTTGAGGGCCCACCTACGCTGGCCGGATGAGGCGAGGCCGGCTCCTGGCGGGACTGCTCGGGCTGACCGCGCTCGCTTCCTGCACAGAGGCCACCACCGGACCTGGTTCGACCATCCCTCCGAGGATGAGCCCGAGAGCAAGGCCGCTGCCGGCCAAGAACGCACGGTGCGCCGTCATCCACCGAGGTTAGCCAGCCGTGGCGGGACAAACCCGCGGCTCAAACGCCCTCCGGGCTCCGACACGCCGGGTTCCGACCCGTGAACCACGAGAAAGTCCCGGTTGGCAACAACTAGGGCCCCCGAGGGTCCTTCCGGATGGCAAGACACCCGGCCCGGCGGATTGACGGACCCGACGGTATGGGCGAAGGTGATCGGGTGCATAGCGCATTCCTCCTCGTAGTTCCCAGGCGTGTCGGCTGAGTTCAGATCTCACCACCGACGCGCTCCCTCGTCTGCCATCCGGCGGCGGGGGTTTTTTCTTGCCGGGGAGGCTCGGCGTAGCACGGGCGTAACATTTGGCAGGTTCGGCAATGACAGGAGTACGGCAGATGGCCGACGTGGACATCACCGGTGAGCTCACCGGTGCCCAGTCCCTGGTGAAGTCCCTCGAGCAAGTGGGTGCGGAGACCGTTTTCGGGATCCCTGGTGGAGCGATCCTCCCCGCCTACGACCCGCTCTACGACTCCGAGCACGTACGCCACATCCTCGTCCGCCACGAGCAGGGCGCGGGGCACGCTGCTCAGGGGTACGCGATGGTGACCGGCAAGGTCGGCGTCTGCATGGCGACCTCGGGCCCGGGGGCGACCAACCTGGTCACCCCGATCGCTGACGCGTACATGGACTCGGTGCCACTGGTGGCCATCACCGGTCAGGTCGCCTCGGCGGCCATCGGTACTGACGCATTCCAGGAGGCCGACATCCGCGGCATCACCATGCCGATCACCAAGCACAACTTCCTGGTCACCAAGGCAGAAGAGATCCCGGCCGCGATCGCGGCAGCCTTTCATATTGCCGGCACCGGTCGACCCGGTCCGGTCCTGGTCGACGTCACCAAGGACGCGCTGCAGGGCCGGTCCGGCTTCACCTGGCCGACCCATCTGGATCTGCCGGGCTACCGCCCGGTGACCAAGCCGCACGGCAAGCAGGTGCGTGAGGCGGCCCGACTGATCGTCGCCGCCAAGCGCCCGGTCCTCTACGTGGGTGGCGGCGTGCTCAAGGCGCAGGCGTCCAAGGAGCTGCGCGAGCTCGCCGACCTGACCGGCATCCCGGTGGTGACCACCCTGATGGCGCTCGGCTGCCTCCCCGACAGCCACCCGCAGAACATGGGCATGCCCGGCATGCACGGCGACGTGGCCGCGGTCGGTGCCCTGCAGCGGAGTGACCTGCTGATCGCCCTCGGCGCTCGCTTCGACGACCGGGTGACCGGCGACCTCACGACCTTCGCCCAAGGCGCCAAGGTCATCCACGCCGACATCGACCCGGCCGAGATCTCCAAGAACCGCTACGCCGACGTGCCGATCGTGGGCGACGCCAAGGAGATCATCGGCGAGCTGACCAGTCTGCTGAAGGCCGGCGGCCAGCTGCCGGACGTGGCCGACTGGGCCCGCTTCCTGACCGACGTCAAACGGCGGTACCCGACCGGCTACGACCTGCCCGACGACGGCAGCCTCTCCCCGCAGCACGTGATCCAGCGGATCGGTGAGCTGACCGGGCCGGACGCCTACTACGCGTCCGGTGTCGGCCAGCACCAGATGTGGGCCGCGCACTTCCTGCCCTGGGAGTTCCCGGGACGCTGGCTCAACTCCGGTGGTCTGGGCACCATGGGCTACTGCGTGCCGGCCGCGATGGGGGCCAAGGTCGGCCGGCCGGACTCGACGGTGTGGGGCATCGACGGTGACGGCTGCTTCCAGATGACCAACCAGGAGCTGGTCACCTGTGCCCTGGAAGGGATCCCGATCAAGATCGCGATCATCAACAACCAGAGCCTCGGCATGGTGCGGCAGTGGCAGACGCTGTTCTACGAGGGTCGCTACTCCAACACCGACCTGAAGACCAACCGGATCCCCGACTTCCCCAAGCTGGCGGAGGCGATGGGCTGCGTCGGTCTACGGGCCGAGGAGCCCGACGACGTGGACTCGGTGATCGAGAAGGCGTTGTCGATCAACGACGTGCCGGTGGTGGTGGAGTTCGTGGTGCACAAGGACGCCATGGTGTGGCCGATGATCGCCGGCGGCGCCAGCAACGACGAGATCAAGGTGGCCCGCGACATGGCCCCGCGCTGGGACGGAGAGCAGCTGTGAACAGCCCGACCGACGCCGGTACGCACACGCTGAGTGTGCTGGTGGAGAACAAGCCGGGTGTGCTGGCCCGAGTCTCCTCGCTGATCTCGCGACGCGGCTTCAACATCGAGTCGCTGGCGGTCGGCCCCACCGAGTACCCGCACATGTCCCGGATGACCCTCGTGGTCACCCTCGAGGACCACGTGCTGGAGCAGCTCACCAAGCAGCTCAACAAGCTGATCGAGGTGCTCAAGATCGTCGAGCTCGAGCGCGACGCGGTCCGCCGCGAGCTGATCCTGGTCAAGGTCCGGGTCGAACCGGACCATCGCGGTCAGGTGCTGGAGATCATCCAGCTCTTCGGCGCCAAGGCGGTCGACGTGACGGCCGACTCGATCACGCTGGAGGCCACCGGCAGTCCCGAGAAGCTGGATGCGCTGCTCAAGCTGCTGGAGCCGTTCGGGCTGCGCGAGCTGGTGCAGTCCGGTCTGGTCGCGGTCGGTCGGGGCAGTCGCTCGATCACCGACCGCACCCAGCGCGGCGAGCGCTACAAGCACGTACGGGCCGTCTGACGATGCGTATCGGGTGGCTGAGACGTCGCGGCCGCCCCACCCCAGCTGTGGAACATTCGTCCCACACCCTCTGACCCGATCCCCGTCCGACTCATCCGGTCGGACCGAATCCCTTCCGACAAGGAGAACCACCAAGTGCCAGCAGAGATGTTCTACGACTCCGATGCCGATCTGTCGGTGATCCAGGGCCGCAGCGTCGCCATCATCGGCTACGGATCCCAGGGCCACGCGCACGCGTTGTCGCTGCGGGACTCGGGCGTCGACGTACGCGTGGGACTGCGGCCGGGCTCGGCATCGGTGGCCAAGGCCGAGGCGGAGGGTCTGCGGGTGGTCAGCGTCGCGGACGCCGCCGCCGAGGCGGATCTGATCATGATCTTGGCCCCCGACCAGTACCAGCGCACGATCTATGCCGAGGAGATCGCGCCGAACCTGCAGGAGGGCGACGCGCTCTTCTTCGCGCACGGCTTCAACATCCGGTTCGGCTACATCGAGGCGCCGGCCGGCGTCGACGTCTGCATGGTCGCCCCGAAGGGCCCGGGTCACCTGGTGCGCCGCGAGTACGCCGAGGGTCGCGGTGTCCCGGTGATCGTGGCCGTGGAGAAGGACGAGTCCGGCGAGGCCTGGGCCCTGGCCCTGAGCTACGCGAAGGCGATCGGTGGTCTGCGGGCCGGCGGTATCAAGACGACCTTCACCGAGGAGACCGAGACGGATCTGTTCGGCGAGCAGGCCGTGCTCTGTGGCGGCGCCAGCGCGTTGGTCCAGGCCGGCTTCGAGGTCCTGACCGAGGCGGGCTACCAGCCCGAGGTCGCGTACTTCGAGTGCCTGCACGAGCTGAAGCTGATCGTCGACCTGATGTACGAGGGTGGGATCGCCAAGCAGCGCTGGAGCGTCTCCGACACCGCTGAGTACGGCGACTACGTCTCCGGACCGCGGGTGATCGACGCACACGTGAAGGAGAACATGAAGGCCGTGCTGGCCGACGTGCAGAGCGGGGCCTTCGCGAAGCGCTTCATCGACGACCAGGACGCCGGCGCGCCGGAGTTCAAGGAGCTGCGCAAGAAGGGTGAGGAGCACCCGATCGAGGCCACCGGGCACCAGCTGCGCGGTCTGATGGCGTGGGTCAAGTCCCACGACGACGACTACGTGGAGGGTACGGCCGCCCGCTGAGGCCGCTCGTACGCCATCCGGACCGCCTCCGACCTTCGGGTCGGGGGCGGTTCTGGTCTCTGCGGTGCGCCGGCTCGGGACCGTCTGCCGCCGACGAGTCACGAACGGTCAGTCGGCACGCTCGGCTCGGGGGCGTTTGCCGCCGACGAGTCACGAACGGTCAGTCGGCACGCTCGGCTCGGGACCGTTTGCCGCCGACGAGTCACGAACGGTCGGTCGGCCCGTGTCGCCGGGACCGGCTAGCGCCGCGGAGTCACAGACAGTCAGCAGGGTAGGCGCAGGATCAGCGGGAGCGGATGGTCATGTCGACCACCCGGGTGCCGTCGTCGCTGCGGATGCCCGTGCCGATCACGAACAGCCGGCTCGGGGGCTCGCCCTCGCGGGTGACGGCGTCGTCGTTGGCCAGCACGCAGACCGCCGTCAGCTGGGTGGTCTCCATCGGGACCGGGTGCCCGGCCACGCACGGACCGAACTCGTCGGCCAGCGCCGCCATGGCCGGGGCCGCGGCTGCCTTGGGCACCTCGAGTCGGGCCTGCAGCACGTAGTCGTGGGTCGCGACGTAGGTGCCGCTGATCACCTTGGTGCCCTCGGGCAGCTCGGCGTCGCTGTAGAACTGCACGTCGGCCAGCGTCAGCGGGTCGCACACGTAGCCCGTGAGCTTGTTGGTGCAGGGAGATCCGCGGTCGGACGTGAACGAGAAGTACGGCACGCCCCAGCCGCCGGCGTAGCGGGTGATCAGACCGAACAAGATCAGCACGAAGCCGGTCATCAGCAAGAGCCCGATGCTGATCCGCATCGCCTTGTTCTGCCCCTGCGCCACCGGGTCAGCGTACGTGACGAGTCCGCCCCAGCCGCCCGTGGCCGCGCCGGGCGCCCACCGTCGATGTAGCGGTCAGCGCTTGACGGCGATGATCACCGACGTGTCCTCGGCGACCATCACGTCGACGCTGGTGAAACGCTCGTCGGACAGCCAGTCCTGCCGCAGCACGTCGACCCGGCCGCCGGCCAAGGGCGGCCAGCTGGGGCAGGGGACGAAGTCGTCGAGCACGATCATGCCGCCCTCGGCCACCAGGTCGACGATCTGCTCCCGCGGGAACTGCTTGGCGCTACCGGCGTCCAGGAACACCAGCGAGAACGGGCCGTGCTGGGCGAGATCGGACCAGTCGGCGTGGATCACGTCGATGTCGTCGTCGGCGAACATGTCCATCACGCCGTGGGCGAGCTCGGGATCGAGCTCCGCGGTGATGACCCGGGTGCTCTTGGGGGCGCCGCTGCGCAGCCAGGCGGCGCCCACCCCGCAGCCGGTGCCGCACTCGGCGATGGTCCCCGTACGGGTCGCGGCGAGGGTGGCCAGCAGCCGCCCGGTCTCGGTGCGGGAGGCCTGGACGTAGCCACGGTGCAGGGACATGCGCAGGGCGCGGACGACCAGCGCGGGCAACTCGGGCGGGGCGCTCACCTCGTCAGTGTGCGTGACGGGCACCGACTCGGCGGGCCGTCGGTCCAGCATGTGGGAAGAACTGTCCGAATGTTGGTAGCCCGATAGTCGGACATCCTAGTATTTCTGTTGTCAGCCGCTCCACCGACCTCAGGAAGTCGACCATGTACGAGATGTACCCCGACGATTGGGCAGCCACCTCGCAGCCCGCGACGAACGGCGATCAGCCGCGTCGCCGAGCCCGCCGCGCGCACTCGGTCACCCCGTCGATTCTCGTACAGGAGCAGGTAGTTCAGGACTCGACCGGCGCCGACGACATTCCGGCCCAGCAGGACTGACAGCTCACCTCAGACCGACACCGCACCTCAGGCTGACACCCGGGGCGCAGGGAGTCGACATCCCTCCCGAGCGGCGGCTCCGCTCGCAGCGAGCGGAGGGCAGCACGCGCTAGAGACCTCTCACGATCGCATCGCCGACCTCGCTGGTTCGGCGCTGACCGGTGCGTGCGGCCAGGTCAGTCAGCACCGCCCTCTCCACCCGGGCGGCCTCGTCGGAGAGACCGAGATGATCCAGCAGCAGAGCAACGGACAAGATCGTGGCCGTGGGGTCGGCGATCTGCTGCCCGGCGATGTCGGGGGCCGAGCCGTGCACGGGCTCGAACATCGACGGGAACGCTCCCGACGGGTTGATGTTCCCGCTCGCCGCCAGCCCGATGCCGCCGGTCACGGCCGCGGCCAGGTCGGTCAGGATGTCGCCGAACAAGTTGTCGGTGACGATCACGTCGAACCGGGCCGGGTCCTGCACCAGGAAGATGGTCGCGGCGTCGACGTGCAGATAGTCGGTGCTGACCTGCGGGTACTCGGCGGCCACTGTGGCGAAGATCCGCTGCCAGAGCCCGCCGGCGTGCACCAGCACGTTGTGCTTGTGCACCAGCGTGACCTTGTTGCGACGCCGGGTGGCGCGCTCGAAGGCGTCCCGGACGACGCGCTCGACGCCGTACGCCGTGTTGATGCTGACCTCGGTGGCGATCTCGGCGGGGGTGCCGGCGCGGACGACGCCGCCGTTGCCGACGTACAGACCCTCGGTGCCTTCCCGGACCACGACGAAGTCGATCTCGCCCTTCTCGGTCACCGCCGGGGACAGGGGAGTGACCGAACCGGGGAACAGTCGGCTGGGTCGCAGGTTGACGTAGTGGTCGAAGGCGAAGCGCAGCTTGAGGAGCAGACCGCGCTCGAGCAGCCCGCTGGGCACGTCGGTGGCCCCGGGAGCCGCGCCGACGGCGCCGAGCAGGATCGCGTCGGCCTGCGCCAGCTCGGCCAGCACCGAGTCCGGCAGCACCTCACCGGTGCGCTGCCAGTGGCTCGCTCCCAGGTCGTGGTGCGTGGTGGTGACCACGCCCTCGCCGACCACGGCGTCGAGGACCTTGAGGCCCTCGGCGACCACTTCAGGTCCGATTCCGTCGCCGCCGATCACGGCGAGCTGGATGGGTCGGGAACTCGTCGATGCGGTCACCGGCGCATCGTAACCACGCCCTACCAGCAGGTCAGGGCCATCTCAGGAGGTGCGTTAGCGTGACAGTCATGTCCAACCGATTGGCGCTGGAGTTCGAGCAGCGCAGGAACCCGCACCCTCGCTCGACCGGCGAGCGGGCCGCGATTCTCGACAACCCGGGGTTCGGTACCAACTTCACCGATCACATGGCGGTCGCGACCTGGACGCTGTCCGACGGCTGGCACGACTCGGCGGTCGTGCCGTACGGACCGTTCGCCCTCGACCCGGCGACGGCGGTGCTGCACTACGCGCAGGAGATCTTCGAGGGACTGAAGGCCTACCGGCATCCCGACGACAGCGTCTGGCTGTTCCGGGCCGACCAGAACGCGGACCGGTTCGCCCGGTCGGCGCGCCGGCTGGCCCTGCCGGTGCTCGAACCGGACGACTTCCTGGGCAGCATCGAGGCCCTGGTGGCCGCTGACGTCAGCTGGGTGCCCTCCGGCGGCGAGAAGAGCCTCTACCTGCGGCCGTTCATGTTCGCCTCCGAAGCGTTCCTCGGGGTCCGCGCGGCGCACCGGGTCACCTACGCCTGCATCGCCAGCCCGGCGGGGTCGTACTTCGCCTCCGGGGTGAAGCCCGTCAAGATCTGGATCTCCACCGTCTACACGCGCGCCGCCCCTGGGGGCACCGGAGCGGCGAAGTGCGGCGGCAACTACGCGGCCAGTCTCATCGCTCAGCAGGAGGCCGCCGAGCACGGCTGTGACCAGGTGATGTTCGCCGACGCCGCCGAGCACTTCTGGCTCGAGGAGCTGGGTGGGATGAACGTCTACCTGATCACCACCGACGGCGAGATCGTCACACCCGAGCTGAGCGGCTCGATCCTCGAGGGGGTCACCCGGGACTCGATCCTCACCCTCGCGAGCGAGTGGGGACTGACGCCGGTCGAGCGCAGGATCAGCGTCGCCGAGACGCTGGAAGGCCTGCTCACGGGACGGATCTCGGAGATGTTCGCCTGCGGCACGGCCGCGGTCATCACCCCGATCGCCTCCCTGCACAACGACGAGGGCGACGTGGTCGTCGGCTCGGGGGAGACCGGCGAGGTGACCGCGGCACTGCGCAAGGCGCTGATGGACATCCAGTACGGCCGCGCCGAGGACACCCACGGCTGGATGCGCCGGATCGTCTGAGCGCCGTTGAGGGATCCCGGACATACTGGCCCGGCCTGGTGTCGGCCTGTCGGTCGAAGAATCCGTCGACTGACGGAATGTTCGGGACTGGCAGGTCGGCTTGGCTGAAGATTCCGTCGAGTGACGGAATGTTCGGCACGGGCCGGGTAGGGCGGGCCGAAGGTTCCGTCGAGTGACGGAATGTTCGAACGAGCCGAGTCGGGTTGGCTGAAGGTTCCGTCGAGTGACGGAATGTTCGAACGAACGGGACGGAGACGGAGCCCGGGGCCACGCCACGATTCACTCCGTGGACAGGTGCTGGCCATTTCGGAGTCGATGCTGTAGGACTGGTCTCGTGTTGTTCCTGGTGATTATCCCCTAGCGCGCTGAAGCCTTCAGCGCGCCGACCTCCTGTGCTTGTACGGGAGGTTTTTTGTTGCCATGACGCACCCCGAACCCCGAGCAGATCCGAGGAAGCCCGCAGATGTCGACGCCTGTCAGGCCAGCGCCGGTCCCGTTCCACGTGTATGACACGACCCTGCGGGACGGGTCCCAGCAGGAGGGCCTGAACCTCTCGGTCAACGACAAGCTGGCCATCACCGCGCTGCTCGACGAGCTGGGTGTGGACTTCATCGAGGGAGGTTGGCCAGGCGCCAACCCCAGTGACACGACGTACTTCTCCGAGATGGCCTCGGGCGCGGTGACGCTGAAGAACGCGACCCTGACCGCGTTCGGGTTCACCCGCCGGGTGGGCCTCAAGGCCGCCGACGACCCGCTCACCGCGGCCCTGCGGGACTCCCGCGCCGACGTGGCCTGCATCGTGGCCAAGTCCCACGACCGGCACGTCGAGCAGGCCCTCCGCACCACGTTGCGGGAGAACCTGGCCATGGTCTCCGACACCGTCTCCCATCTCCGCGCCGAGGGGATGCGGGTGTTCGTCGACTGCGAGCACTTCTTCGACGGCTACCGGGCCAACCCGGCGTACGCGCTGGAGGTCGTGCACACCGCGGCCGAGGCCGGCGCCGAGGTCGTGGTCCTCTGTGACACCAACGGGGGCATGCTGCCGCCGTGGATCGGGGAGATCGTCGGGGCGGCCAACACCACCGGTGCGCAGCTCGGCATCCACTGCCACAACGACACCGGCTGCGCGGTGGCCAACACCCTGGCCGCGGTCGATGCCGGTGCGATGCACGTGCAGGGCACCATCAACGGCTACGGCGAACGGACCGGCAACGCCGACCTGGTCACCGTCGTGGCCAACCTCCAACTCAAGTACGGCTGGGATCTGCTGCCGGCCGGATCACTTCCAGAGGCGACGCGGTTATCGCATGCGATCGCCGAGGTGACGAACGTTCCATCGAGCGCTCGCGCCCCCTATGTTGGTCTGTCGTCGTTCGCCCACAAGGCGGGACTGCATGCCAGCGCCATCAAGGTCGATCCCAACCTCTACCAGCACATCGACCCGGTCGAGGTGGGGAACGACATGCGGATGCTCGTCTCGGACATGGCAGGCCGAGCGAACATCCAGATCAAGGGATCCGAGCTCGGGTTCGATCTCTCCGACCGCGATCTGGCGGCGAGGATCACCGAGAAGGTGAAGGAAGCGGAGGCAGCCGGCTACACCTACGAGTCCGCGGACGCCAGCTTCGAGCTGTTGCTGCGTCGTGAGCTCGGTCAGCTACCGACGCTGTTCGAGGTGCACTCCTGGCGGGTCTTCACCCAGTCCCACGCGGGCGGTGAGGCCGACACCGAGTGCACCGTACGGCTGACGGCCAAGGGTCAGTCCCAGCGGGTCGTGGGCGAGGGCAACGGACCGGTCAACGCCCTCGACCACGCCCTGCTGAACGCCTTGTCACCGGCGTACCCGGTGGTCGACCGGTTCTCCCTGGTCGACTACCGGGTCCGGATCCTGGACCAGGGCCACGGCACCGACGCGACCGTACGGGTGCTCATCCAGACCACCAACGGACGCCGGATCTGGACCACCGTGGGCGTGGGCCAGAACATCGTCGAGGCCTCCTGGGAGGCCCTCAGCGACGGCTATCTCTACGGGCTGCTGCACGCCGACGAGATGGCGCCGGCCAAGCCGGCGATCTCGCAGCTGGCGGCCGCGCACGGCTGAACGACCGTGTGATCACAATGGTGGCGTGCCGGCCCCGGATCCCGATCTCGACGAGCTGGAGCTGATCCGTCGCTCCGGTGTCGCCCTCCGTACCGGGAAGCTCTGTCTGTCGGCCGGCCACGGTTCCTACCGGGTCAAGGCAGCGATGGCCCGGGTCGCCCACGCCCTCGGCATCGATCGGCACGAGGCCCACGTCACCCTGACCGAGATCACCGCCACCTCCCACCGCGGCCGCAGCTTCCGGACCGAGGTCGCGGAAGTCCGCGCGATCGGGGTCAACGCCGACCGGCTGGCCGAGCTGGAGCGCTTCACCCGTGGACTGGAGCAGCGTCGACAGGCCCACGCCGCACCGGCCACCGTCGAGGGTGTCACCGCCGAGCTGGACCGGATCAGCGGCAAGCCGCCGCTCTATCCGGTGCTCCTGAACGCCGCGTGGGCGGCGATCGCCTGCGCCGCGTTCGCGTTCCTGAACAACGGCGGCCCGGTCGAGGTGCTGGCCGTGCTGGTGGCCGCGGGTCTCGGGCAGGCGGGCCGCCGGATCCTGCTGCATCGCGGCTGGAACCAGTTCGGCGTCACCATGCTCGCCGCGGCGGTCGCCTCGCTGGCGTACCTGGGCATCGTCGGCGTGCTCCGCCTGGCCGGCATCACCGCCATCCAGCACGAGTCGGGCTATCTGTCGGCGGTGCTGTTCCTGATCCCCGGCTTCGCCCTGGTGACCGCCGCGCTCGATCTGGCCAAGCTCGACTTCTCCGCCGGCATCGCCCGGCTGGTGTACGGGTTGATGATCGTGACCTCCGCGGCGTTGGTGGTCTGGGGCGTATCGGCCGCGGTCGGCCTGCGGCCCCAGCCGGTCGAGCCGTTGTCCCTGGCCCCCGTCGTGCTGCTGGCGCTCCGGCTGGCGGCCAGCTGGGTCGGGGTGCTCGGCTTCGCGCTGATGTTCAACAGCCCGTGGGCGATGGCGCTCGGTGCCGCCAGCATCGGCATGGTCGCCAACGTGGGCCGACTGGAGCTGATCGGGCTGGGGATGCCGACCCAGGCGGCCGCCGCGGCAGCCGCACTGGTGGTCGGACTGCTGGCCGCGCTCGTCGGACCAAGGCTCGACGTGCCGACGATCACGGTCTCGGTGCCCGCCGTGGTGATCATGGTCCCGGGGGTGACCGCGTACCGCGCCGTCTACTACCTGTCCACCGGCGAGACGATCCGGGCCCTCGACTACGCCGTCCAGGCCTGTCTGGTGGTGCTGGCCCTGGCCATCGGGCTCGCGGTGGCCCGGATGCTCACCGACCGCACCTGGGGGCTGGAGCACTGAGGCGACTCGCCCGCATCGGGTCGTCGGGGGTCAGCTGATCCGGTCGAGCACGACCCCGGGACGCTCCGGTGCCCGGGCACCGATCACGTACGCCTCCGACAGCGCCTGCTGGGCCCGTTCGAACCGTTCCGGGGTGTCGGTGTGCAGGGTGAGCAGGGGCTGACCCGCCCGTACGGTGTCGCCGGGCTTGGCGTGCAGCTCGACCCCGGCGCCGGCCTGGACCGGGTCCTCCTTGCGGGCCCGACCGGCGCCGAGCCGCCAGGCCGCGACGCCCACCGCCAGCGCGTCCAGCGAGGTCAGCACCCCGTCGGCGTCCGCGGTGACCACCTCGGTGTGCCGGGCCGTCGGGAGCGCCGCAGCGGGATCGCCCCCCTGGGCCAGGATCATCGCCTGCCAGACGTCCATGGCAGAGCCGTCGGCCAGCTTGTCGGCGGGGTCCACGTCGTCTCGCCCCGCCGCCGCCAGCATCTCCCGCGCCAGCGCGAGGGTCAGCTCGACCACGTCGGCCGGGCCGCCGCCGGCCAGCACCTCGACCGACTCCCGTACCTCCAGGGCGTTGCCGGCCGTCAACCCCAACGGCGTGGCCATGTCGGTGAGCAGGGCGATCGTGGTCACCCCGGCGCCGGTGCCGAGCCGCACCATGGTCTCGGCCAGCTCGCGGGCGTCGGCTTCGGTCTTCATGAACGCTCCGGAGCCGACCTTCACGTCGAGCACCAGCGAGCCCGTACCCTCGGCGATCTTCTTGCTCATGATCGACGAGGCGATCAGCGGGATGATCTCCACCGTGCCGGTCACGTCCCGCAGGGCGTAGAGCTTCTTGTCCGCCGGGGCCAGTCCCGAGCCGGCGGCGCAGATCACCGCTCCGACCGACTCGAGCTGAGCCAGCATCTCCGCGTTGCTCAGGTCGGCGCGCCAGCCGGGGATCGCCTCCAGCTTGTCCAAGGTGCCGCCGGTGTGCCCGAGACCCCGCCCGGACAGCTGGGGCACCGCCACCCCGCAGGCGGCGACCAGGGGAGCGAGCGGCAGGGTGATCTTGTCGCCCACCCCGCCGGTGGAGTGCTTGTCGGAGGTGGGCCGGGACAGCCCCGAGAAGTCCAGGCGCTCGCCGGAGGCGATCATCGCGTCGGTCCAGCGCTGCAGCTCATCGGGTTCCAGACCCTGGAAGGCGATGGCCATGGCCAACGCCGACATCTGCTCGTCGGCGACCGCGCCGCGCGTGTAGGCGTCGATCACCCAATCCACTTCGGCGTCACTGAGTCGAGCACCGCGCCGTTTGCCGTTGATCAGGTCGACCACCTCGTACGGCTCGTGCCTGCGCTGCGACTGGTCTGCTCCGGTCATGCGGCCGAGTATGCCGTGCCGGGTGGATAGGGTGACGGGATGCGCATCGCCCGTTTCTCCACCGGTGGTGACCCGGCCTTCGGCATCGTCGAGCTGGCTGCCGACGGCGGCAAGCACCCCGACACGATCTCCACCCTCACCGGTGATCCCATCTCCATGCCCGTCCAGCTCAGCGGGGAGCGGCACGAGCTGGAAGCCGTGCGGCTGCTCGCCCCGGTCATCCCCCGGAGCAAGGTGATCGGGGTCGGCCGCAACTACGCCGCGCACGCCGCCGAGCTCGGCAACGAGGTGCCGGTCGTCCCGCTGCTCTTCTTCAAGCCCAACACCTCGGTGATCGGGCCGGACGAGCCGATCATCTACCCCGAGCCCGTGCACGAGATGGCGTACGAGGGGGAGCTGGCCGTGGTCATCGGCCGGATCTGCCGCGACGTCCCGCCCGAGCGGGTGGATGAGGTGATCTTCGGCTACACGGTGGCCAACGACGTCACCGCACGGGATCTGCAGAAGACCGACGGACAGTGGGCCCGGGCCAAGGGCTACGACACGTTCTGCCCGCTCGGTCCCTGGATCACCACCCACCAGAGCGTGGCCGAGATGGGCGACGTCATGATCACCACGACCGTCGACGGGGAGCAGCGCCAGCACGGCTCGACGTCGTTGATGCTGCGGGACATCACCGAGCTGGTGGTCTACATCAGCTCGTTCACCACCCTGCTGCCCGGCGACGTCATCCTGACCGGCACCCCGGCCGGTGTCGGTGAGCTGCTCCCCGGCCACGAGGTCGAGGTCACCGTCGACGGCATCGGCACCTTGACCAACACCGTCATCCGCAAGTGAGCGTCAGCCGAAAGTGAGCACGTTGTCCAGCACAGCCGATCTCGAGTCCACCTCGACGAGCACCGGACTCGATCCGGTGCTCGGTGATCTCACCCCCGATCAGGTCCGGGTCCGGTTTCCTCCGTCGCCGACCGGCAACCTGCACGTCGGCAACGTCCGCAGCGCCCTGTTCAACTGGGTGTTCGCCCGGCACTACGGCGGCACCTTCGTGCTGCGGATCGAGGACACCGACGCCGGACGCAACTTGGCGGAGTCCTACCGCGGCCTGATGGACGCCTTGACCTGGTTGGGTCTGGACTGGGACGAGGGTCCGCAGGTCGGGGGGCCGTACGGGCCGTACGTGCAGTCCGAGCGCGGTGAGATCTACACCGAGGTCACCGCCAAGCTGCTGGAGTCCGGAACGGCGTATCGCTGCTACTGCACCCGCGAGGAGCTGGAGGAGCGGGAGAAGGCGCGGCCGAAGGGCTCGCCCTCGGGCTACGACCGGCACTGTCGCGAGCTGACCGCCGAGCAGGTGGCCGCGTACGAGGCCGAGGACCGCACCTTCGTGGTCCGGATGCGGGTGCCCGACGCGCCGATCACCTTCCATGACCTGGTCCGCGGCGAGATCACGTTCGAAGCCGTCAACGTGCCCGACTACGTGCTCGTCCGGGGGACCGGGGAGCCGCTCTACACGCTGGTGAACCCGGTCGACGACGCGCTGATGGAGATCACCCACGTGCTCCGGGGCGAGGATCTGCTCCCCTCGACGCCTCGCCAGGTGGTGCTCTACCAGGCGCTCGCGCAGATCGGCGTGGGCAGCGGGCGGGTGCCGACCTTCGGCCACCTGCCGACCGTGCTGGGCGACGGCAACCGCCGGTTGTCCAAGCGGGACAAGGGATCCGGTCTGGCCGAGTATCGGGAGCAGGGCTACCTCCCCGAGGCGCTGCTGAACTACCTGGCCCTGCTCGGCTGGGCGATCGCCGACGACCGCGACGTGTTCACCATCGAGGAGATGGTGGCGGTGTTCGACATCCTGCGGGTCAACGCCAACCCGGCGAAGTTCGACGCCAAGAAGTGCGAGGCGATCAACGCCGCGCACATCCGGCGGCTGTCCACCGACGAGCTGGCCGATCAGCTGGTGCCGTTCCTGGTCACCGCCGGGCTCGTGGCCGAGCCGCCCACGCCGGAGCAGTGGTCTCTGCTGGTCGGCGCCACCCCGCTGATCCAGGAGCGGATGACCACCCTGTCGGAGGGGGTGGAGCTGATCCGGTTCCTGTTCACCCCCGACGGCGACGTGGAGATCGACGAGGCGGCGACGCTGCCGGCCACCGCCGGGGCGGTGCTGGACGCGGCGGCGGAGGCGGTGCGCGCGGTGGAGCCGTACGATCATGCGGCGATCGAGGCGGCCCTGCGCTCGGCCCTGATCGAGGGTCTGGGGCTGAAGCCGAAGCTGGCCTTCGGCCCGGTCCGGGTCGCGGTCACCGGGCGCAAGATCTCGCCGCCGTTGTTCGAGTCGCTGGAGCTGCTCGGCCGAGAGTCGTCGCTGGCCCGGATCGAGGCGGCCCGGGCCGGCCTGTCACAGGCCTGACGTGGCCAGGAAGTCGCGGAGTCGCTCGGGTAACCCCGCCGTACGGGGTCGGCCGGCCCCGGCCAAGCCGACATCGGTATCCCCGTCTTCCGATCCGGTCCGCCGCTACGACCCCCAGCTGCCCGAGGCGCTGCCCCCGGACGGTGCCCCGTACCCGCAGATCCTTCGTGGTGCGAGCTACGTCTGGTGGCGCTCGTTGCTCGGGGTGGTCTGCGGGTTGTCGCTCTATCTGTTGATGACCGCGGTGGTCACCCAGGTGGTGCTCGGCGTCTCCTGGGGCGCGGTCGGAGCGGGGGAGTCGTTCACGGACTTCACCCGGCGCGCGCTCGCGTTCGAGATCCCGGCCGGGATGATCGCTGCGAACCTCGGCATCGCGACCCTGATCCCCATCTGCTGGGTGTTGATGGCGATCGTCCACCAGGTCCGGCCGCGCTGGCTGAGCTCGGTGCAGCCCCGGCTGCGCTGGCGCTACCTGCTGATCTGTGCCGGTGTCGCGCTGGTGGTGCTGAACGCCGTGACGCTGATCCCGCTGGCCCTGGGGTCGACCGACGTCACGGTGGCGCCGCAGGCAGGGTTCTGGAGCTTCCTGGTGGTGATCGTCCTCACCTCCCCCCTCCAGGCGGCGGCCGAGGAGATCTTCTTCCGTGGCTACCTGATGCAGGCGCTGGGCAGTCTGGTGGCGCACCCAGCTTTCGGCGTGGTGGTCTCGGCCCTGATCTTCGCCCTGATGCACGGGGTGCAGAATCCGGCCCTGTTCGTGAACCGGCTCGGCTTCGGGCTGCTGGCCGGGGTGCTGGTATGGCGGACCGGCGGTCTGGAGGCCGGCATCGGGGCGCACGTCGTCAACAACATCTGCGCGTACGTGATCGCCGGGCTGACCAGCTCGATCGCGGCCGTGCGGGGGATCAGCTCGATCAGCTGGCTGGACTCGGGCATCCAGCTCGGCGGGTTCGCCATCTTCGCTCTGTTGGCCCTGCTGATCGCCCGGCGGATGAGGCTGCGGGACCGGGTGGACCTGTCGCTCGGGCGCTGACCGCGACAGGGCGCTGGCTCGTTCCCGTCGACGGAGATGAACCAGCACTTCCGAAGTCCCGGGCCGGAGGCGGCACTCGTTTGGAGAGAACGGGGGCGGTCCACTAACATTGCTCCCCGTGCCCGGGGACGGGCACGACTCGTCGGAGCAGTCCGACGATGGGGTATGGGGTAATTGGCAGCCCGGCTGATTCTGGTTCAGTTAGTCTAGGTTCGAGTCCTAGTACCCCAGCGAAGCAGACCTTCGCTGGAGATCACCGATTCGCCGGATGATCAACGGAGTTGGTACGCTTCCGCGGTCCGGTTTCGACCTCTGGTCGGCCCGGCCGAGCTAGGGCCCCGTTGTGTAGCGGCCTAGCACGCCGCCCTCTCAAGGCGGTAGCGCGGGTTCGAATCCCGTCGGGGCTACCATGTTGAATGTATTGTTGACTAGGTCGGATGCTAGTCACGAACATGCCTCAACTATTCATCCACCAGCAAAAGGCGCACCAGGGGCGCACCAGGTCAGCGGCCCCGCAGGTGGTCAAGTGGTTGACTGCAGCATCGGTGTCATCCTCGAACAGTCCGCCGTATCGCGTCAGGGTGAGCGCCACACTGTTGTGGCCCGCCCACTCGCACCCGGCGCAGTCAGCGCCATCGGCACGCAATGGTCGCCCGGGCTGGACGGCGGGGCGGCCCAGGCCCCGTGTCATCGGCGTTCGTGGACCTCGAACACCACCCAGGTTCCCGTATCAGCGGGACCTTCCTCACCGGCGGGCTCGAGATGCAGCGCAACGCTGATCTGGTCCTTGGTCAAGTCCAGACTTCCGGTGCCGGGGGTCGGCGGTTCCTGCCCGGGCTCCACCACGATCTCACCGGCCTCCTGCACCTCCCAGCCCGCCATGCGAGCAGCCAGCCGGTAATGGCCCAGGACCTGATCGCTGGTGAGTGTGGTGTTGAACCGGGCAATGCAGCCGTTGACCGGTTCGGTCGAGAACTGCGGCACAGGCGTGCCGGGTGGCGGCGGCAACTCGGCCACCGCTGACAGTTCGGCTGCCGTGCACTCCGTCGTCTTCAACGACGGATCCACGGCCTGGAAGGTCAGGCTCAGCAGCAACGAGATCACCGGCAGCGGCAGCACCAGCAAGGGACGCTTCCAGACCAGGGCAAGAGCCAGGACCAGAAGAGCAGCCGCTTGACCCAGATTGGCCAGGTACCAGAACCCGCCCCAGCCAAGTCCCAGCACGAAGAAGTAGAACAGCAGCAAGACCTGCACGGCGATGGCTACACCCGCCAGCACAAGAGACATCCGCCTCCGGCTCACCGCAGAAGCCCTGAATTCCGCCATGACTGACGGTACCGCCGTCAAAGCTCCCGGGTCCGGGCGCAGCTTCCACCCGTAGAAAGATGCGGCGTCTCGCGAGAACGGCGTGACCGCGGCAGCCGCTGGTGGCCTCGAGCTTCGTCATAGGCGGCCTATCGGACAGGTAGGAGCAGCGACGGGTCCTCTCCATTGCCTCTGCCTACGCCGATGAGCAGCGCGTGACACTGTGCGCCACGGACGACTGGTCCGAGCGGCTGGAGGATCTACAGGAGGTGATCGGCGAAGGACCCAGTTACGACGCGTACGAGGAGCGCCTCATTCACCCGGCTACTGGTCGACGGGGTGGCTGAGCTCCGGTGGCCGCTGCTGTCCGATGCCATCAAGAACGGTCTGGGGCGCTGCGCCGTCTATGCCATTCCGATCAAACCGGGGCCGCAGACGATGGGGGGTCGCGGCCTTCTACCAGCACGAGGCCTCGCCGATGCTGATCGACGACCTGGAGGCCCAGGTGTTGATCGACGGTTGGAATTGTCGTTGACGGTAATCGGATCAGCTGAGGCTGTTCTTCTAGGCAACCGTGATCCGATAACCGAGAACGAGCTAGCCGAGCTGGTCCGGGGCGATCGGCTTCGCCCCCGTGTACGCGACCAGGAAGCGGATGATCGCATCGGTGACCGTCTCATTGCGGCGGGCGGCGACGACCTTGGCCGTCGACCACAGGTCGTCGGGTACGCGGATGTTGCGCAACCCTGCAGGCATGGTGTTCTCCTTCCAACACGTCCATGGTGTCGAAATGGCCGAACACAATTGTCTGTCGCCTGCGTCAATCGAGGAGTCGGATGTCACGGTCCAGCGCGACAATAAGACACGATGCTGTCCACGACACCTGGCCGGAAAAGCGCCGAATGCTGCCGAGCACGATGACAACGGTGCTGGGGAAGGACCAGACAACTCTTCCGCGAGCAGTGGACCCCTCAACCGGCAGGTGCCGGGTACGCTGATCGGCTTGACCTTGGGTGGGTGAGCATCCGTGAGTGGTCAGTGTCGAAGGCGTGGTCGTTGTTGTTTCTCTTCGTCGGGTTCAGGTCGACGATGCTCGGTCACCGGTTCTGCGCAGGAGCGGCACAACCATTCGCCACTTGATGTGATGTCCCACGCCCCTGCGGGGAGGAGCCGCCAGCAGCGCTCGCAGATCCAGTCGGGCTGCTGGACGTTTGCGGAGTCTTCACGCATGCTCATGCCCTACCACTAGCCATTTCTGTGCTGCCGAAACCCGGTACCTTTCCCAGATGGTCGAAAGACTGATCACTGACGGCGTTGTCGATGGCCTCGGGTTTGGCGGCTCTGACGGGAGGCGTTCACCGACTCGGGGCGGGCAGGTCACCCCTGTCGAGATGTCGGGCGATGTCGATGGCTTCGGCGCGTGAGTGGGCGCCGAGTTTGCGGTATAGCGACAAGGTGATGGTTTTGACGGCGTTGCGTGACACGTAGAGGTCGGTGGCGATCTCTCGCGGCGTCTGGGATCCGCGGAGGCGACGGAGGATGTCGAGCTCGCGGGGGGTCAGGGAGCTACCGACGGTGGGCGGGTTCGGGCGCGGGGGCTGGTTCAGCAGGTGCCGGACGGCACGGACCCGGTTCCGGGTGGCTGCCATGCTCGGTTCGGTCCAGGGGTGAGGTCGTCGACCTCGGAGAGCAGCTCCTCGGTGGCCGCCTCGTCTCCCGACCGTGCATCAGGCGCCGCCATCCACTGGCGGCCTCGGTGAGGGTGACGACGTGCCGGCGGGCAGCTGTGCATCATCTGCTCGCCATGGCCGCCGCCACCCCAGAGCGGCGGGTCCAAGTCTTTCGGCAGCGAGTACGCCCAGATGTTTTGACCGGTCGTCGTGGCGACGCCGCAGGTGCCCTGTTGACGGTCTGGGACGGCTCGCGCCATGATGTGCCGGGTGGGTCCGGTCTGACCCGTCTCACGCGCAAGTCGTGGCCGAGCGAGCATGCAGCCGCCACGTCCTCGGGGTTCTTCCAGGTTGTCCGACGGTCGGTTCGTCGCGCCTGGGTGTCGCGTCATCATCAGGGAGAAAAATGCGCACCTCCAGACTGCTTGGTGCGGCCGCTGTGGCCGCCGCGCTGCTGCTCGTACCGCCGACCGCGTCGTCGGCGCACCCGCGTCCCGCACCGATCCCGAGCGTCGAGCTCACTGGGCTTGGGGCGCCGTTCAACGTCGCTCTGAACGGCGGACGGACCTACTTCGCCGACGGCGGACTCAACCTCGTGGGTCGGGTGAAGAGCGGCGGCGCCTACGAGACGCTGGCCGCCGACCAGCCCGGGGCCTCCGGCATCGCCCTCTCCCGCAACGGGCAGACGATGGCTTTCACCACCACCGTGACCAACATGGACACGTTCGAGAACACGGCCAGCGGACTCAACATCTGGGGTCCCCGGGGGCAGCGGATCGTGGCCGACACGCTGGCGTACGAGAAGGTGAAGAACCCGGACAAGATCAACACTTACGGCCCGCGCAGCACGGACGCTTGCGTCACCGGAGCGCTCGGTCCGGCCTACCAGGGCGGCATCGACTCACACGCCTACTCGGTGGCGGCCTGGGCCGGGGGCTGGGTGGTCGCCGACGCCGGGTCCAACGCCCTGTGGTGGGTGAGCGACGGTGGCGCGATCAAGACGCTGGCGGTGCTGCCGCCGCAGCCGGCGGTGGTCACCCAGTCCGCGGTCGACGAGCTCGGGCTGCCGGACTGCGTCGTCGGCGTGACCTACGCCTTCGAGCCGGTGCCGACCGACGTCGAGGTCGGGCGCGACGGCTCGCTGTACGTGACCACGCTTCCGGGCGGTCCGGAATCGGCGGCTCTGGGGGCCAGGGGCACGCTGTGGAAGGTGAACCCGGCGACCGGACGGGCACGCGTGGTGGCTTCGGGCTTCCTGGGCGCCACCAACCTGGCGCTCGGCAAGCACGGCGAGGTCTACGTGTCGGAGTTCTTCGCCGGCGAGATCTCCGTTGTACGGAACGGCCGGGTTCGGCCCTACCTGACCCTGCCAGGTGTGGTTGCGGTGGAGACCTCCGCCTCCGGCGAGCTCTGGGCCGGGACCATCGGCGGCCCGTCCGGGCCGGGCACCATCGTCAAGATCAGCAACGGCAAGGCCTACCGCCAGGCGAGCCTGCGGCGCTGATCTCGGGTGAGGACCCGTCGCGGAGCGGGAGCGACGCCCGGCTCGAGTCGGTCAGCTGTTCTTCCCAATAGAGACGGCCGGCTCGGGTTTGGTCAACCGCCAGCCTCGGCGCCTTTGATGAGCCGCCGGCGTCAGATCGGCGGCTTCATCTGGCCAGCGTTCGCGTCGTCTTGCTAGAACCGGAATGCGTCCTCCAACTCAAGCCAGAGACCACGCTCAACGACCGGCGAACGGAGACCATCTTGTTTCGCTATGGAGCCGTTCCCATCCTGACCACTCCTGTCCGCGCATCCTGGCGAGAGCGATCGCGTCCTGCCTCGACGCACGAGCAGTGCCACACGGTCAGGAGCGCTAGATGTAACCGCCGGGTTCCGATCGCCCATTGGGCGCCGAGGGACCGCCACCCACCCCAAGAGCCTGCCTCGCCATTGAACCTGATTCGCCGTGTCGAACTGGGGTCAACGAACCTCGGCTGCGTCTACGAAACGGCTTCCGTTCGGTCAGCTTCGGGTGGGCCGTCCGCCGCGCGACGAGCGCGAGCGTTCGCACCGCCGGCCGTGTAGACCGCCTAGCACACAGCAGACGTACATCGTGCTCATCGTTGGCGTCGTGTTCGTATCCGGTGTGAAACTGGATGGCCGTGGGTGCGGCGATGCACCGCGCGCTGCGGCCCGCCACACTCCCTATGCCACGAAGCGCGTCAGCGCGGTACACCTCGCCGGTGTCTCCGTAGACACCGTTCCGTTTCGATCGAAGGCGGTCAGATGGAAGTCGATCCGTCGACCATCCGGATGCGCGAGCACGAAGTTGAATGGCCGGCGCTGCTCGAGGCGTGGTCCCGCGCCTGGCACGACGCAGCATGGGCATCAGGACTCGACCCAGTGACGGTTCTGGGAACCGGAAGAGTGTTGCCAACTCGCGTCTCCCGGCTGGCCCGCTGCCCGACGAGCGACCCAGTCTTCGTCCGGAATCGGCGCGGCAGCGCGCGAGAAGAGCGCAGCACAGACGAGGGCATCGACAGGCAGCGGCAGGGATAGCAAGGCTCCGAACTAGGCAGGATTGCCGATGCGCTCGACTTGGCCGATTGGGCAGAGTGCCTCTCGTCACCCCGATTGAGGTGGTCGCCGTGGATCCGATGGAGGAATCATGATTCGACCTCGCGTAACAGCGCTCGTCGCCGCGCTCGCCATCACGCTCGTGCTGCCAAGTACTGCTGCGTGGGCGGGGAAGCCGGGGCACTCGACGCCGGTTGTCACCGTGCTGAACAGCACCGCCCTCGGGGGCCTTGGATCGGGAAGCACCATCGGACCCGACGGCGCCCTCTACGTCACGAACGGCAACGCCGGCACGCTCGTCCGGATCGATCCGAGGAACGGTTCCGAGACCGTGGTCGGAAGCGGCCTGCCACTCCAGGTGATCGGGTTCGGTGGCGCGATAGACGTCGCCTTCGTCGATCACCGGGCGTACGTGCTCGTCACCGCCGCAGGGTCCGACTTCGGCGTCCCCGATGCGGTCATGGGCATCTACCGCCTCAAGCGCGACGGCACGTTCTCGGTCTTCGCCGACCTGGGCACATGGTCGGCGGCGCACCCGCCCGCGGACCCTGACTGGAACGCCGCACAAGGCCTCCAGTACTCACTCGATGTGTGGCGCCACGGTTTCGTCGTCGCCGACGCCCACCTCGGACGGGTGATTCGTGTCGACCTGCGAGGACGGATCACTGAGCTGGTGGCCTTCCCCAGCACCAACTCGGTGCCCACCGGTTTGGAAGTTGCCGACGGCAGGGTGTTCGTGGCCACGGCCGGACCGATCCCGCACCTCCCGTCGGATTCAGCGATCAATGCGGTGCGACGCGACGGGTCGACGAAGGTGGTCGGCAAGTGGGCCACAGACTACGCGGGTGATCGAGGCCTCATCGTCGATGTCGAGCAGGGCCGTCATCACCGTCTGTACGGACTGCTGCAGGGCCATTGGAACCTGAAACCGCTTCCCGAGAACGAGGGCAAGCCCGCCGCCCCGAACACGGGTGAAATCGTTACCGTCGGCGCAGATGGCACCTTCACCACCGTGGTGAGCGGCCTCAATCGGCCCACATCGCTAGAACTCGTCGGACACAGCGGTTTCGTGGTCACGCTTTCCGGAACGATCTTGCGGATTGACCGAATCTGAGCGAGGCCAAGGGGGTCGGCAGCCGTCGCCCTGAGCTGGCCCGCCGGTGCCCTCCTCTCAGTTGCGTCCGTGTACCGCTGTTCGCCAAGTCTCAGGGCTGACCCGATCACCCCGGAGTGAGTGCCGGAAAGCCGCAAACGGGGCGGCAGCCGGGTTGGAAAGCGGTGGGTCCCGAACGGCGTCCGTAGGCCACAGCTGCGCATCCGCAAGATCCGTAAACGGAGACCTGGATGGGCAGCTGATGAGGGACGTGTGGTCATGATCGGTCATGGGTTCAACATCGTCTCGACCGTGCCTGTGCGCATCGGCATAGATTGCCGACCTCGGTGCCGAAGTCCGCGCGTGGCGCTCACGACTCAGTCCGGTGTGGGGTCCAGCAGGCCGAGGTCGGTTGCTCGGTACACGGCAGCGGTCCGGGTGGCGACGTCCAGCTTCGCGTACACCGACCGCAGATGGGCATGCACGGTACGTGGGCTGAGTTGGAGCCGTTCGGCCACTTCGTGGTCGTGGGATCCGTCGGCTATCAGGTTCAGCACCTGCCGCTCGCGGGCGGTCAGCCCGAGTGTGCTCGCCGACGTGCGATCACCCAGCTCATCGACCGCGGCGGCGGCAAGCTCCATCGCCTGGTGGCTGGTCAGCCGGGCGCCTGTGTCGAATGCGGTCTGCCAGCGCAGCGGTCCCAGGCCCCGTCGGCTGGACGCAGTTGCGGCCCGGTAGTCCGCCATGCCGTAGGGAACGCGGGGGTCCGCGTCGAGGGCGCGCCAGGTCGCGGCGGCGCCCAGGAGCTT
Organism: uncultured Actinomycetota bacterium; assembly: GCA_963696135.1. GTDB lineage: Bacteria > Actinomycetota > Actinomycetes > Propionibacteriales > Propionibacteriaceae > Microlunatus. The sequence continues at coordinate 451,937 of CAVOJH010000006.1, read as the reverse complement.
GGCGGCCGGCTCGTGGGCGCCAAGCGCGGCCGCGACGATCGCCACACCCTCCAGCAGGTCCTCGACATCGCGGACGAAACCGCTGCGGGCTTGCACGGACACGGCAGCGCCGTAGGCCGTGACTGCCTCGGCGTAGCATCCCTGGGCGGACAGGGCATCCCCGAGCCGGCAGTCGGCCAAGAGGACCCCGTAGTCGGCGCCGTTGCCCGCGAACTTGCTTGCGGCCTCCTGCGCGCTCGCTGCTGCGCGATCGTGTTGGCCGAGGGCCAGGGCGAGCATCGCGTCCTGATAGATCGTCCATGCCTCGCCCTGACGGTCACCGATCCGGCGGACGATTGCCAAGCTCTCGATATGGCACGCCTCGGAAGTCTCGAGGTCGGACGCCAGCAGCGAAGCCTCCATCAGACCGCGCAATGCCGTTGCCTCACCTCCCTCGTGACCGAGGACACGGAACTGCTCAACGGCCTCCTCGAACCACTCCCTGGCGCACGCCGGCTCCTTCATGCTCAGATGGCCGGCCGTGTGGCACGCCCAGGCACGATTCAACAACACGCTGTGGTCATGTGTGTCGTAGGGCAGGGCCAGTACCGGAGCGAGGCGCGCCAGCCGGCGCGGCTTGGACGGGACGGTCCCGTACGCCCAAAACAGGTCCAAGGCCTTTGTCAGGCGCAAGGCCCCTCCTGCGTCTTCCTGCTCCAAGGCCCAGCGCCGAGCAGCCTCGAAGTTGGTGTTGTCCGCCATCAGCGGATTCGTGAGGTGAGGTTCGACGGGGGTCACAGCTCTGTCCACCCATGGCTCGGCCAACGCGACGAAGTAGTCCATGTGCCGTCGCCGGACCACCACCTCACGCTCCTCGCCGTCGGACCGTAGCCGAGCCAGGGCGTGGCCGCGCACGAGCTCATGCACCGCGAACCGACCGCCCACGGAGGGGTCTCGCGAGATCAAGCCCCTCTCGACCAGGTCAGCGAGTGTGCCGAGATCGGTGACCGCGACCGCTGCCGCTGCCTCAGCCGTGAAGCCGCCGACGAACACTCCGAGCGCCAGCAGCACCCGCTGCTGGCCGGCGGTCAGCAGGGCCATCGACGCGTCCAGGACGGAAGTCATGTCGCGGTGCCGGGGTAGCACGGTGGCGGTGCGGGACGTCAGCACCTCCGGTTGGCTCTCCAACAGCTCGGCCGGTGACCTGACGTGTGACCAGGCCGCCAACAACTCGATGGCCAGCGGCAGGCCGCCGACCCGGCGACAGAGTGCGGTGACGGTGTCGGCAGCATGCGCGAGGGGCGCGTTTCCCACTCGGGCGGCGCGGTCTGCGAACAGCTCGTTGCCTTCCGCTAATGGCGGCAACGGATACAACCATTCGTAAGCAGAGGTGAGCGGCTGTCGACTCGTTGCCAGGACGGTCAAGGCTTGCACCTCGACCAGCAGGGTATCGACGAGGTCTCGGCAAGCGACGAGCTGACCTTCGCAGTTGTCGAGGACCAGCATCGTCGGCTGGTCTCGGAATGCGTTGACGACGCCGACGGTCGGATCAGCACCACCGCCTGCGGGCAGGCACAGTGCCTCGGCGACGGCACGTGGCACGTCTCTCGGACCGGTCACCGTGGAGAGGTCGACCCACATGCACGTGTGACCGCCGACCATCTCCGCGGCCAGCCGCGTCTTGCCGGCACCGCCCAGGCCCACCACGGTCACGAGCCGCCCCGGCTGAAGCAGACCACGCAGCGCGCCGACCTCAGCACGCCGCCCGACGAAGCGGGTCGGGTAGCGCGGCGGCCCGACCAGCCTCCAACCCGCCGAACCAGGCCCGGGCATCACTGAGAACGACGTACCGGGCTTCGGCACGGCCTAAACCCCTCCGCGGGCCTACTGGACCGCAATAACGATCTTTCCAGTCTCAGGCCGCGAACTGCCACCGGCTGGCGCAACCGGGTAGACCCATCAGGGCCGGATCTCTGGCCAGTAATTAGCGGGTGCCGCCTGTGGTGGTCGTCCATGCTTCAACCCCAACCGATGCTTGAAACTGGATCGTCCCACTCCCACCCCGATGGTCACAACGGGGTGGTGCGTGACCCTGGACGTCGCCGTGAGCCGTTGCTGACATCGCCGCATAGCCCGCTGAGCGGACCGCTGGGTCGTCGGTGAGCGATGGCCTGGTCCGGTGGACAGCTGGCCGGGGGTCCTGTCGTCGCTACCTAGCCGGATGAGCGACACGACCGGCGTGTGCTGGGGCCGACGTTTTGGCGCTGCTTCGTTGAACGTGATGGTAGTTGCTTGTGTTGGGCCAGTGTCACCTTGGTGGTGTCGGCCGAATCGGGGGACGTCGCGTTCCGCTGCCTGGAGTTCCTGCCCGCCTTCTTCTGTTTCCCCGACCAGCCGTAGCAGCAGCTTCCTTGTCAGCGGCTGTTGATCTTGATGGGTCCGGTGTTGATCATGATCGGGATCGTGACCGTCAGGCCGGCGACCCGAGTGGAGCGCATCCCCGCCAGGGGGTCAGCGTGGAAGGGCCGGCGGGCCCAGGGCGTGGGCGGATCCGCGTCAGCGCCCCGGTCCGCGACCAAGATCATAAGTGGCACCCAAGTTGATCATGACCGGTTGCAGATCCCCTACCTCTCCCATGGACTCGTAGCCCTCTGCCCCGCACGGGCAAAATCGGTGGGGGAGGTTCGGTCGATGGCCGGGAGGCGCTCGGTCCGCCAGCGAAGCAGCATCATGCTCTTGCCGATGCACGGTGGGCCAGGGACGCCTACCGCTCGGTGGCTGGCAGAGACGACGGAATCAGACCGAGCGGAGTGGTCGACTATGTGGTCGATGCCGAGTTCATCGACGGTGACCTGGAGATCGACCTGGTCAGCCTGGCGGTCGTCGCCGATGACGGGCGGGAGTTCTATGCGGTTTCCAACGAGTTCGACCCGAGCCGCGCCAACGACTTCGTTGCCACCACAGTGCTCCCGCAGCTGGAGGGGCCAGGTGATCCGGTGTGGATGTCTCGCCAGGAGATCAAGGACGGGTTGCTGGCGTTCGTCGGCGACACCACTCCGCGGTTCTGGTCCTGGGGTGGGCTGCCCTACGACTGGATGGACATCGCACAGCTCTTCGGGGTCGATGAGCGCATGCCCGACGGCTGGCTGTACACCGGCTACGACATCACCCCGCTCGTCAACCGGGCGGGCTTCAGCACCGACCCCTCGACCCACGGCTACCACAGCACACCGGCGCCGCGCACCACGCTCTCGCCGACGCCACTGGGCACAAGCAGTCCTGCACGCCATCCAGCGAAGGTCGGGCGCTCGCAACGGATGGACGCGAACCTGAACATCGCCCGATACCCGTCCCTCTAGCGAACATTCTGGGCGCCTGATCAAGTGCGCCTCGGTTGTTCCGATGGGCCCTTTCCAGAGGTCATCTGGCACGTGGAGGCCGCCCGTCAGCGGACCGCTATGCGAGACGCCTCCCGAGAGCATTGAGCGGAGGTTCTCTGGGCTTGACCATGACTCCGAACGGACCGGGCTTTGGTGCTCGAATAGTTGCTCGACCGGTTGATTCTGCATCCGTTGACAGTCGGCCGCGGCAGGGAAACACTGGGCTGAGGGGGTTGTCATGTCGTGGAACGTGAAAGGCAGCTACGTCGAGACGTGCTCGTGTGAGTTGATGTGCCCGTGCAATCTGTCCCTTGATCATGGTGCGACCTACGACTACTGCCGGGTCACGTTGGTCTTCAACATCCGCGAAGGCTCCGTCCAAGGTACCGATGTTGCCGGTTGCAAGATCGCGCTCATCGCTGACACACCAAAGGTGATGACAGACGGCAACTGGCGCGTTGGGGTGTTCATTGACGACGCTGCTAGCGAGGACCAGTTCGACCAGCTCGTTGAGCTGTTCAGCGGTCAGCTCGGAGGGCCGATGGCTGGCCTGGCCCCCCTGATCGGAGAGATGCTGGGCGTCGAGCGCGCCACGATCCGCATTGAGGACGACGGTCTCCGGCACAGCGTCCAGGTCGGCAACATGATCGACTTCGAGATAGAGGACATCGTGCCGTTCGGGGTCGAGTCCGGTGTGCCCGTGCGCTTCTCCGGGATGTTCCATCCGGTCGGGTCGGATCTGACTATGGCGGAAGCGAAACGCTCCCGCATCAACGCCTTCGGCATCGAATACGAGGGGAAGTCGGGCCTCTCCAAGTCGGGCTTCTCCTGGGCTGCTTGATCCGTTCGATCCATGAGCCGCGCCGAGCAGGCACAGCCAGTCCGGAGCTCAGGCCTTCAACCCGCCTACGAGGCCACCCGTGCTCGACTCGGGTTGGTCGCGGTTCTGCTGGCCCTGGCTGCGATTGGCTGGTGGTGGACCCTGCGTCAGATGGCGGGAATGGGTAGCGGGCCGTGGACGAGTTTGGGGACGTTCGGCTGGTTCGTCAGCGTGTGGATCGTGATGATGGCGGCGATGATGTTTCCCTCGGTCGCACCCACCGTCGCGTTGTACTCCAAGATGAGTCGGCAGGTGTTCGCGTCGGCCTTCTTCGTCACCGGATACATCCTCACCTGGACCGTCGCCGGAATCGTCACCTTCCTGATCGGTCTGCTCGGACCCGCTGTCGCCGGTGATCTTGCCTGGGAACGTGGCGGGCGTGTCTTCACCGGTGCCACGCTGTTGGTTGCGGCGGTCTACGAGCTGACACCGCTGAAGCGTGTCTGCCTGAGTAAGTGTCGCAGTCCGCTCGGCATGCTGCTCGGATCGTGGCGAGACGGCCGCCTGGGTGCACTCCGCATGGGAGTGCGAAACGGTGCCTGGTGCGTCGGGTGCTGTTGGGCGCTGATGGCCTGCCTGTTCGCACTGGGCTTCATGAGCCCGATCTGGATGGTGCTCGTCGCGGCCCTGATCGCGATCGAGAAAACTCTGCCTTGGCGACGAGTAGCAACCTATGGAGTCACTGTCGTCCTGGTCGTGCTCGGCGTTCTCGTACTCGTCTCACCCGACGTACTGGAGGGACTCACGATGCCGATGTAGCGGCCATAGCGGTCACGTCAACCGAAGGTCGCGAAGACATCATGCCTTTAGCAGGCGAGCCTCGCGGGCGCCGCTGAGAGGGTGGCTCGCGTCTGTGGGGGATGGGTTGACGCTAGGTACGACCAACTTCACGGAGGCGAGGGCTTCGATGGCGGCGGGACTCGATGCCGGGCGATCTGTAGTGCGACCAGGACCACGACTGCCCACCCAGCGACCAGGAGTCCCCAGAGGCGGCCGAGACTCGCATTCAGATCGGGATAAACGGCGGATTCGACGCCTAGCCACAACGCGGCGAAGCCCGCTGTCCACCCAGGCAGCCGATCTCGGGTAACGGCAGCCAGGCCGACCAGGGCGACGATCGCCAGCGCCAGCGATGCCTGAATCGGCCAGTGCGTCACCCCGTTGGTGACGTCCTCCTTGACCGTGGTGTTCCTGATCAGCTGACAGCCGTACGCCACCGCGGCGGGCAGCGCGGCCAACACGAGCACAGACAGCGCCGGGTCCGGACGCTGCCACCTCACCAGACGTCCGTTACCGATCCAGGCGACCAGGACGACCATGACAAGGAGACCGAGCCCAATGAGCAGCTGCGGCCAGGCCGGCCGCAACAGCCCTCCGAGAAGCACCGCGATCGTGACCACCGCCAGGTGAGTCACGGCGACCGGAGACCCGGGGTGGACCGTCAACACCACCAGGGGAACGGCTACCAAGACCAGGAACAGCAGTCCCCATCCGGACTCCAAGATGTAGTTCTTCCGGAAGACGCTGTCCTGCTCGAGGACAACCAGCAGGTCGGTGAGTCCGAACCAGAAGTAGCCCCAGAACAGCGCGCCGGCTCCGGCAACGACGAGGGCAGCTCTCGACCTCGCGCGTGCCACCTTGGGCATCGACCCGGAAGCGCGTGCTGACATGAACAGCAGTGTGTCGCGGTGGGGCACCCTCCGCCAGGTCACAATGTGAATGTAGATCTTGGCCACATTCACATACGCAAGCATCCGCAACAGTGAGTGACGCATCGAGACTGCACGAGAGCTGTCCGTTGCGCGAGGGGGAATCGGGCAGCTTCGTTCCAGCCGGTGAGCCATTCCTCGATCGTCGGTAGCAGACCGGCGCACGGGCAGCCGTTGGCCTGAGGCCGGTGTCAGACGCGACGCTCAGCGACCGTGCTGCGAGAACGGCCGCCGTCGTGCTGTGCGTGCGGGCCGGAGGCGGATCGCGCGGTGTTCGATCCCGACGAGGTGGGTTCAACCACCAGCTACTGCTGGTCTTTGTATCGTTTGGCGGTCACGCGGCAACTTGTTCTCGATGGTGACGCCCCGGTGGTTGCCGGAGGTCGGAACCCGGGTGGAGCAGGGTCAGGCCATCGGTTCAGGCGAGCAGCTCGTGCACTGTGGTTCGGGTCAGGTCGGGATAGCGTTCTTCGATGTCGTCGCCGACATGGCTCAGATCTGTCCGGTCCATGAAGGCGGCGGATCGAAGCTGACGGCCGAACGACGGTCGTACCCGCCCGATGGTGCCTGCCAGGATTCTGAGCAGGGTTGGTGTCAGGTGGCGTGCCGATGCGCTTCGACCGTCTGCTGACTGGACAAGGGCCGCGAGCTCGTTGAAGGTGAGACTCTCGGGCCCTGTGATCTCGAGGATGGCGCCGCGCGTGCTGCGATCCTGGAGGACGCGGTCGACGACCGCGGCCACGTCGCGCACGGAAACGAAACTGATCGGATTGCGACCGTTTCCGAACACCACAGGGCGACCGGAGTGCCGGGCCGTGTGGCGGAGGAGGTCGATCCACAGCTCAGCGAACGGGGTGGCGCGTACAACTGTGGCTTGTACGGCAACCTCGAGCAGATGCGCTTCGGCTGCAGACTTCATCCGACACAGTTCCATCGGGCTGTCGGCGGACGCGCCGACCACGGACATCAAGACCACCTCCGCGCCGGCGGTCGCCGCCGCGTCGACGAGGCTCGCGTTGCCGTCCCGGTCGATCGTCGCCGGAGACACCCCGCGGGGTCCGACCAGCCCGTGGACGGCCGAGACGACCTGGTCTGCGTCGGCGACGGCCCGCTGGACTGTTCCAGGAGTGGTCAGATCGCCGCAGACGACCTCGACCAACGGAGCGGCAAGGTGGGCAGCTCGCCGCGGATCCCGGGTCAGCACCCGCACGTGCTCACCCCGACCGGTCAGCCGGCCGATCAGGGCGGTGCCCAGCCGCCCGGTCCCGCCGGCAACCATGATCATCTCAGCTCGCCCCGGTCACGTGACGTCGGACGGCATCGTCAACCCGGTCGCTGCCGACATCCACCGGCTCGAGGTAGAACCGGGCGTGAGTCACCGTGCCCTCCGCAACGCGGAAGATCACGACCCCTCGCATGACATGCCGGGTGCCGTCTGCTCGGGTGCCGTGATGCTCCTGTTCGGTCCAGACCAGGTCGCCGACCACGGCCGAGTCGAGTACTCGCGCCTGGAGATCGGGCACCGCGGCGAAGATCTGCACCCAGTTGCGTCGGACCTGCTCGCGGCCGACGAAGCCGCGGGAGGGGTGCACCGGGGTCTCGTTGCGGTAGTCGGGTGCGAAGCAGGCGACCATCGATGTCAGGTCGCGACGGTTGGTGGCCTCGATCAAGCGTCGGATGATAGCCGCCGGATCGTTCGCGCCTGACGTCATGGTTGATCCGCCCGTCCTCGATCATTCTCGTACAGTTTCATTCTAGCTGACTGGAATGAATTATGCTGGCGATCTGATGAGCCGACCTGTCAAGAGCCGCCGACCCTACGACGCGACCCGCCGCCGCGAGACGGCAGAACAGACGCGCGACGCGATCCTCGACGTTGCCGAGTGGAGGTTTCTCGCCGACGGGTTCGCCGCCACCACCATCGCCGCCATCGCCGACGAGGCGGGGGTATCCCAGGCAAGCATCTACAAGTCGTTCGGCGGCAAGCCGGGACTGGTGCGTGCGCTGACCGACCGGGGTCTGCGTGGCGAGGGGCCTACCGCGGCCGAGGACCGCTCTGATCTGTTGCAAGCCACCGAGCCTGACCCGCACCAGCTGATGCTCGGCATCGGCCGCCTGGCCGCCGAGGTTGCCCCCCGAGTCGCTCCGCTCCAGTCGCTCCTGATCCAGGCCGCGCACTCCGATGCGGAGATGGCCAGGCTCTTGGACCAGATCTCTGCACAACGGATGACCCGGATGCAGCACAACGCCGAGGCGCTGGCACGTCGCGGATTCCTTCGAGAGGACATCAGCGTCCGCCGGGCCGCCGAAACAATGTGGATCTACAGCTCACCCGAGCTCTACCAGCTACTGATCACCCAGCTGGGCTGGACCACCGAACACTTCGGCGCCTTCATCGCCAACGCCCTCGAAGCCGCTCTTCTCTCGACCAAACATTGATCGCAGTCGCTGCTCTCCCAGCTGGGTGCCGTGACCGGCTGCGTACTCGGGCGGGCTTGTCGGCAAGAACCTGCCACAAGGCAAGACCGACCACCCATTCGGATGTGCCGGAAGCCGTCCCTCCAGCGCATGCTCCTTGGCCAGCTGCACCAAGGTCCTACCTCGATGGCCGCGAATACGGACCGAGAGCGGTCTCCTGAAGCCGGTGAATGGCGGGCGTCCGCGAGCCGACCGTCTATCGGCGCTCAGACCCGCTGACTACATGCGTCCGATGGTGGAGACGGGCCAGTCGAAGGGGTAGCGATCGGCGACTTGGCGGTGGCTTTCGTAAAGACCGCGGCGGCGCCGGCTGGAGAGCCGATCACCGAAGACCACGCCGGCGAGGTGATCAGTCTCGTGAACGGCGTGCCAGCGCCAGCGCTGGACGAGCAGTTGAGCGCATAGCGGCTGAGGTGCGTTCAGAAGTGGGTGAACCGTTCAGGGGGTGTTTGACCGCGGTCGGCAGCAGTGCAGGATGTTCGGGTGACAACTGAGCTGCTGGCGGTCCTGGCGGTTGCTGCGTGGCGGCGGGCAGTGCACGACCTGTACGCCGCTGTGCGCGCCGAGGCCGAACCTTCCCGCGCTCACACGATCTGGGTGGCGGGCCGGAGCCGGATGTTCGCCGACCACCCGGCGTCGGCCCGGCAGGGCCGGCAGAGGCTGCTGCACGCGACGTACGACCCGGCGTATCGCTTCGTCGTGCCGATCGAGATCGCAGAGCCTCAGACTTGGGCGCCGCCCACTGGTACTGACGGAGACGTGCCGTTCAGCCGGGTCGGCCAGGTGTCGCTGCCCGGTCTGGGCCGGCTGGACCTGTGGTGGCTCAACTCGTACGGCAACGGACTGTTCCTGCCGTTCCGCGACACGACGGCCGGGCGGACCAGCTACGGCGCCGGCCGCTACCTGCTCGACACCGTGAAGGGAGCTGATCTCGGCCGGGACGGCGATGCGTTGGTGATCGACCTCAACTTCGGCTACAACCCGTCCTGCGCATATGACCCGGCCTGGGCCTGCCCGTTGGCGCCGGCCGGAAACCGACTCGAGGTGGACATTCCGGTGGGTGAGCTAGTCCCGGTGGGCTGACTCCGGTGGAACTGGACCAGCTGTGCCGAGTGGAATGCGCGGTACCGGCTCGGCTGAGCCGCGCTAGCTCTCAACCAGCGTGGCGAACTTACCGATGCGTAAGACGGGCCCGACGGCGAGGATGAGGCCACCGAGTACGCGATGCCGGCAACAGGGCGCTCAGATCGTCGTGCGTTCCTTGACCGACCAGCCCCACGCGCTCGACCGCGGTGTCGAAGGACTCCTGGTGGCTGCGGCTGTCTCACGCCCGGGCTCAACCACCGGTTTGCGAGATTGAAGCGACGCCATACGTCAGGCGCGGAGGTGGTCGGGGGGCCAAGGGACGGGGTAAGTAAGGTTTCAAGCGAGGACTTCCGGGTATCGATTCCGTGCTGTACCGCACCCGACCTGGAACATGCTTGCCGCTGCCGCAGTCTTCAAGGTGGCCGCAGACCGGCCCGGTTCGGTACGGGCTCGAGGAGAGACGACGCGAATGAGGAGTGGTGAGTTATGACAGTGGATGTAGTGCGACTTGGCGATAGCGGCTTGAAGGTTTCGCAGATCACCGTGGGATGCATGAGCTTCGGTGGTGGTTCCGGCCGCCACTCCTGGGCGATCGGCGAGGACGAGAGCCGAGTCATCATCAAGCAGGCTCTGGACGCCGGCATCACCACTTTTGACACCGCCAACGTGTATTCGACGGGACGCTCGGAGGAGATCACCGGCAAGATTCTCGGCGAGCTCGCCGACCGCGACGACATCGTGGTCGCCACCAAGGTGCACGGCGAGATGCGTCCCGGCCCCTACGGGCACGGCCAGTCCCGCAAGGCGATCTTGGCCGAGATCGACAACAGCCTGCGCCGGCTCAACATGGACTACGTCGACCTCTACCAGATCCACCGCTACGACGCCGAGGTGCCGATGGAGGAGACGATGGAAGCGCTGCACGACGTCGTCAAGGCCGGCAAGGCCCGCTACATCGGCGCCTCCTCGATGTGGACATGGCAATTCCAGGCGCTGCAGAACGTCGCCGAGGCCAACGGCTGGACCCCGTTCATCTCGATGCAGAACCACTACAACCTGCTCTACCGCGAGGAGGAGCGCGAGATGATGCCGTACTGCGCCGCCACCGGCGTGGGTGTCATCCCGTGGAGCCCGCTGGCCGGTGGCCGACTGGTGCGCGATTGGGGCGTACGTGGCACCGCCCGATCCGAGCTCAACGAGCGCGCGCCGTCACCGAACGACCCCGGAGACAAATCGATCGTCGAGGCGGTGGCCAAGATCGCCGAGGAGCGCGGCGTGCCGCGCGCGGGCATCGCACTTGCCTGGATGCTCAGTAAGCCGTACGTACACTCGCCGATCATCGGTGCCACCAAGCCCGAGCAGTTCACCGAGGCGCTCAGCAGCATGGACGTCAGCCTCGACGATCACGAGATCGAGGAACTGGAAGCCGCCTATACGCCCCACTCGATCCAGGGCCACCAGTAGGTCAAGCGCGCCGACAAGCCTCCGCAGTTGGAGCCGAGGTGTTCGAGGTCGAATGGAGCCCATGGGCCCTGCCTCGCAGCTGGAGCTCATCCCCAAGGTGAAGCTGGCCGGCGCGTGGATCACCAGTCGCTGAGTGCCCGGTTGGTGGCGTGGACGAGGCGTCGGAAGCTGGCATCGGCCGACTGGGGCAGTCCGAATCCGCCGCCGAGTTCCAGGCTGACGAACCCGTGCAGCACACTCCGGACGAAACGGGCGGCGTCGACGGCGTCGGAACCGGTGATGCCGTATCCGGTGAACACATCGTCGAGGATTGACAGAATCTCGGCGGCGGCTGCTTCCCAGGCGGCATCGCCTGGTGTGGGTGCGTGCAGGACGTAGCCGTAGCGCCCCGGGTGTGTCAGGGCATAGGTCCGGTAGGCGTTCGCCAGTGCGCCGATCGCATCTTCTTTGGCCTGGCCGGTGCTGGCTCGTCGCATCGTGGCACCGATCTCGGTGAGCGCCAGGATGGTCAGCAGCCGGTTGAGGCCGTCGAGTCCCTCCACATGTTTGTAGAGGCTCGGCTGCGCCACGCCGAGACGCTTGGCCAGCTCGGACAAGGTCAGCCGTTCGCGACCGACCTCGTCAACCAGCTGAGCCGCCTCGTCCACCACCCGCGCCGGCGAGAGCCCGGCTCTAGGCACGACCCACGGTTTCGAGGAGATGAATGATGGCGTCTGCGGTGACTTGGGGTGCTTGCACCTGCGGGTAGTGACCGACGTCGGGGACCATCACGACGCGTGCGTGTAGCTGCTCGCCGATCCACGACGCCTCCGCGGCCGGGTCTTTCCAGTCGACGTCGGCTGCCCCCATCACCACAACGGCGGGGACGTGGACGTCGCTGAGTCTCCGCTCGGCCTCCGCGTGGGACGTGCGGGTGGTCTGCACGAACGCCGGCCAGTGCCCGGGACGGCGAAGGTTCTCCCGGACTTGCGCTTTGTGCTGTTGGTAGTCAGCGGGCTTGGTTCCGGGTAGCCACTGGGGGTAGTAGGAGAGGAAGGCTGCCGGACCCCACGGCTTGGTCAGCAGGATCCGAAACAGGAGCTTCGCCATCGCGCCGCCCTGGGGGTCGCGGACGAAGGGGCCGAGCAGGGCAATCCCGGTGACCTGGGCAGGTGCTTCGGCCGCCGCTATCACGGCAGCGCCGGCCGCCATGGAATTCCCGGCGAGGAACGCCGGCTCACCCAGCTCGTCGATGAGCGCGAGGATGTCACTGGCCAGAGCAGCGTCGTCGTAGGAGCTGAACGTGGCGTCGCTGTCTCCGTGGCCACGGATGTCCAAGGTCACCACCCGGCACCCCTTCTCGACGAGGAGGGGGACCAGCAGGCGGTAGCTCTGCCGGAGCTCACCCATCCCCGGCACGCAGATCACCAGCGGGCCCGTGGTGCCGGTCATGTCGTACGCAAGCAGTCCCTCGGGTCGCCGCAGTTGGCTATAAGTCATAGCCAAAAAGCTATCACACTTAGCCTTCCTTGGGGAGCTGACGTCTGTTCGCGCAGCCACGCGGCAGTCTCATTTCGTTCACCTGTGTCACTTGGCCTTGATCCGCTGGGGCACACACCAGCCGTCGCATCGGCAGCGGGTGGGCCAGACCATCACGGGCAGATCCTTGACCCGGGGGGGAACAGGGTCCGACCCGTTGAGGAGGTTTCCTGTCCATCTGTCGTCTCCTTCAGGGATCGCCAGCGGCTGGATTCGCTGCTGTCCTCAATCGAGCTTGGAGAGGTGCGGGGGTGGGTTAGCGGAGCGGTCGGGCGGTGCGTACCGCCTCGACGACGTCGTGGATGGCTTGGCTGGCTGCGGCGGAGTCGGCGTGGTCGCTGACCATGGAGTCGTGGGTGGTGGCGTGGGCGACCCGGTGGCGGCTGTTGGTGGACAGGCCGGCCATGTGGTCCTGCTTTTCTTGCCATCCGGCGTCGTTGCCGGTGTCGGCGGTGAGGACGATCAGCGGCTTCCCGTGGAGGTTGGTCAGGGCTGCGGCCTGCTGCATAGCGGTGTTGGCTTCGACGAACTCCTCGATGTAGCTGCCGAGGTTGCGCGCCAGCGACGCGTTGGCGCGGGCCTCGTCCTGGGCGCGTGAAGGGAGATCGCCGTAGGAGGCCTGGGCGATCAGCCGTCCGGCTCCGAGGTGAGCGATGGCGGGCACGAGGGCGGTGACGCGACCGAAGATGGTGTCGGAGGTGCTGGTCGGCAGGGTCGGGCCCGGCTTGGGTGCGGTGGAGTCGAGGAGCACCAGGCCGGCGACCTCGTTGGGGTATTGGGCGGCGAAGGCTTGGACGTAGAGGCCGCCGAAGGAGTGGCCGGCCAGCACGTAGGGCCCGGGAACCTGCGCCCGGTGGAGCAGCGTGTGCAGGTCGGCGGCGATCTGGGCGCCGTCTTGTGGTTTGTCGGTGGCGTCGCTCCAGCCTCGGCCGGCGCGGTCGTACACGCAGACTGTGGTGTCCCGGGCGACCGCCGGCGCGATCCAGGCGAGATCGGAGGAGACCCCACCTTGACCGGGTTCCAGGACGACGGTCGGGCTCCCTGTGCCGGTGCAGTTCAGGTGGAGCCGGTGGCCGCCGATGTCGACCAGCTGGCCGGGCGGCGGGTAGGCGCTGGCGTCGAGGGACTCCCGGACCGTCTCGTAGCCGCCACCCACCGCGGCGATCCCCAACACAGCAAGAACCGCGTACAGCAGCCACCGTGCGCTCCGGCTGTGCAGCTGCCGGCGGACCCGGGAGAGCACCCAGACCACGAGCACGAACAGGGCGGGTGGCCACGTCCAGCCGAGCACGTCCTGCACCGCCGCGGACCCGCTGAGTGCAGCGACACCGACGACCGCCATGAACATGGCTGGCGCGGCCGCCCAGCGTTGCGGCTGGTCGCTGAACCGGACAGACAGCACGGCCAGCAACGCCCAGCCGAGTGCGAATCCGAGCAGGACCATCCCGGTTTGGCTGTGCTCGTCGGCCGGAGCCAGCGGCGCGATGACCAGGAGCGCGGCAGCCACCAGCCCCGCAGCCATGGAGCCAGCGACGATCAAGCCGATCCTGCGCCTGGCGGCCGGCGGCCGCGCGGGTGACTCGAGGTGGCTGGGTGGGGTTGCGGTTGTCGTGATCATGATGGCTCCCTTTTCTTGCTGCTGCCCTGTCGGTTGCATGCTCATCGGACGTTGTGACGCGCTCAGAGCGCGTCGATCAGGTGCGCGTTGTCAGCTCCGGTCGGCGAGGAGCTGGGTGCCGAGGTCGCTGCCGTCGTTGGCGATGTCGGACAAGACGATGACGGCCTTGTGGCCGGTGCGGTCGAGGCCGAGGTAGGCGGCGTAGCCGCTGGTCTGCCCGGCGTGATGGGTGATGGTCTGCCCGGTCTGCCAGGTGGAGGTGTTCCAGAAGCTGCCGATGCGCATGTTCGGCTGGTCGGTGAGGGTGGTGGGCTCCAGGGCGACCATGCCGGGGGCGGTCCCGTCGAGCAGTGCGGTGGCGAGCTTCGCGAGGTCGCTGGTGGTGGAGACCGCGGCGGCGCCGGGGGCGTAGGCATCCATCACCCAGGGCTGGACGGGGAGGCCGGATTCCGACCGGCCACCGGCGACGAGGGCAGACCCGACCTGGATGGCCGTGTCGGACATGCCGAGGGGCTCGAACAGCCGGGTACGCATCAGGTCGGGGTAGCTCAGGTGGGCTGCCGCGGCGACGGCCTGGCCGGCCATGGCGGACCCGAGCGTGGAGTAGGCGTAGCGGCCGCGGCCGCGCAGCTTCTGTTTCCTGGTTTCCGCGGTCATCTGGGCGCTGTCGGCGGTGAAGAAGTTCTTGCCAATTGGCGCCATCCAGGCGGCGCGGCGGACGGTGGCGGCACCGAACTCGGCGTACCCGGCGGTGTGGGTGACGAGCTCCTGCAGCGTGGCGGTGCCGGCCGCTGAGCCGTCCAGCTGCGGAAGGTAGGTGGCGACCGGGGCATCCATGCGGACCTCTCCGCGAGCCACGGCGTCGGCGATGACCAGGCCGGTCATCGCCTTGGTCAGCGACCCGACCTCCATCGGGGTCGTGTCGTCGGCGCCGATCCCGGCCAGCCGCACCGGCTGGGCCGCGTCCAGGTCGATCTCGGCGACGGCGACAGCGTGATTGCCGGCCAGCCAACCCTTCCGCGCCTGCTCGTCGAGATGGGCCAGAACCGTCGGGTCCCCGGTGCGGGCGACCGCCAGCTCCGGGGACAACACCCAGGACGCAACCGCAACGGTCACCACGCCGATGACCACGGTCAGGACAAGGCGACGTGAGGCCGTGTAGCCGCCAGCCAGAATGCCGACCATGAGCAGCGCCTGCCAGCTGTCGTCGGTGTACCGGCCGTAGCGGCCACCGCCCACCGACGTCAGCACCATGGCCACCGGGACCGCGACCAGGACCGCGGCGACCAGCAGCTTCCCGGCCCAGCCGTGCGCGAACGAGGCCGTGTCACGAAGGAGCAGCACCCGCCAAGGTCGGCGCTGGACCAAGCTGTGGAACGCCGCGAGCAACAGCGCCCCCAGCAGCACGACACCCACCCATCCCAGTTCGAGCAGGAGGCTGGACACGGCCCACAGGACGACCAGGCCGATCCCGATGACCACCTCCCTACGGCCGCGGTTGCCGGGTCTGGCGTGACCGGAGGTGGAAGGCTGGTCAGACGCTGGCGAGTGGGACTGGTTCAGGGTGGCCGACATCAGGGGCACCTTCGCGCGTAGTAGGAGCTGACGAGTTCGCCGATGTCGGCGGGCGCCTTCGCCGGAGTGCCGGCGTCGTAGGGAGGTCGGGGGTCGTACTCGAGGGTCAGCTGGACCGTCTGGGCGACGGCCGGGCCGTGGCTGAGACCGAGCAAGGTCAAGGCCAGGTCGATGCCGGAGGTGGCGCCGGCCGAGGTCAGCACCTTCCCGGCCCGGACAATCCGCTCGTCGCTGTAGGTGATGCCGGCACCGGTCAGCCGCTCAGCGAACGCCCAATGGCTGGCGGCCGTGGCACCGTCGAGCGCACCGGCCGCGGCGAGAAAATTGGACCCGGTGCCGACGCTGAGCGTCCAGGTCGTCGTGGGATGCACGACCCGGAGCCACTGGATGAGGGTGGGGTCCGGGGTGCACGGGCGGTCGCTCCCCGGTACGACCAGCACGTCGGCGGAGGCGACGTCACCAAGGCTCGCGCTTGCCTGCAGCGCACACCATCCCGTGTCGTCGGCGACGGCGCCGGCGCGGTGGGCCACGAACACGTGGCGGGTGCCGGGTGCGGCAGCCAGAACCTGGAAGGTCCCGACCACGTCCAAGGCGGTGAACCGGGGGTAGAGCAGGTAGACGACCTTCATGTCTTCAGCGTGGGGCCGCAACGGGCCGACCGCCAGGACAGGTTGTTGACGATATCGGCCATCGTCTCCGAGGCGTACGGTCAGCACATGGGATCGCGATGACCGGGTCGACGGACTCGCCTGCGACCGAGCCGACGGTCAGCCCTCCCGTCGAGCGGGGCGTGGTCATCGTGACCTTCGACGCGGGCCAGATCCTCGACGTGACCGGGCCGCTCGAGGTGTTCTCCAGCGCCTCCCGGTTCCTGCCCGCCGTCCGGTACAGCACCCAGGTCGTGACCACCGAGGGCGGCCCGGTACGCGCCAACTGCGGACTGGAGTTCGCGTCGTCGGCGATCCGCGACGTCACCGGTCCCGTCGACACCTTGATGGTGGCCGGCGGGTCCGGTATGGATGCTGCGGTCGCCGACAGCGAGCTGCTGGCCCAGATCAGGCGGCTGGCAGGTGACGCGCGTCGGGTCACCTCGGTCTGCTCCGGCGCTTTCCTGCTCGCCGCCGCCGGGCTGCTGCAGGGGCGGCGGGCGACCACCCACTGGGCAGACTGCGCCCAGCTGGATACCAGCTACGCCGACATCACGGTGGAGCCCGACGCCATCTACATCCGAGACGGCAACATCTGGACCTCCGCCGGCGTCACCGCCGGCATCGATCTGGCCCTCGCTCTGGTCGCCGACGACCACGGACACCAGGCCGCGGCCACCGTCGCACGTCAGCTGGTCGTGTACCTGCAGCGCTCCGGCGGCCAGGCACAGTTCTCCGCCCTGCTGGCCGGGCAGGCCGCCGACACCGAACCGATGCGGGATCTGCTGTCCTGGCTCCGCGACCACCTCACCGACGACCTCTCCATCCCAGCCCTCGCCCGGCAGATCAACCTGTCCGAACGACAGTTCACCCGGGTGTTCAGGGCCCAGGTGGGTGCCACCGCAGCCGACCACGTCGAAGCCGTCCGGCTCGAGACGGCATGCCGGCTGCTGGAGACCACCAGCAAACCCATCGAGCAGATCGCCAAGACCTGTGGCTTCGGAACACCCGAGACCATGAACCGAACCTTCCGGCGTCGGCTGAACACCACTCCGGGCGACCATCGTCACCACTTTCGCGAAACCACCCCCGTGGAACCGGCTACATCCACAACCCCTTGATAGTCACGACGTACGTACCGCTAGGTGAATAGCCGAAAGCAGCTGCTTGGACTGGCTGCTCGAGGCCGCCGGGGGTTATCCCGGGGACAACTTGACTTCAGGGTCTCCCGTGTCGTCGCCGCTCTCGCCAGCGTGTACCTCCCGGTGTCTGTGGCTATCCGGCTCCTGGAACGGCGGTGCATCAATTCGCTGCCACCGCAGTGCGTGCTGCTGGCGGAGCGACTAGAGGTCGACGCGCATCACGGCGCGACGCGGCGTCGGGTTGCTGACCTCGTGATACCCCGCAGCGGCGAAGATCTCGCGGCTTCCGACGTAGAGCGACACGTCTCCTGACTCTTCCCCCTCGGCTGTGAGTCTTGGGTAGCCCTCGACGGCTCGGGCGCCGAGGTCACGGGCGAAGCTCACGGCACTGAGCGCCAGGGCGCCGGCGATGCCACGCCGGCGGTAGTCCTTTCGGACCACGAATCAGGTCACTGCCCACACATGCTCGTGGGCCTTGTCCTCGCTGCGGCCGGTCCAGGGGATCCGGGTCTACAGATGGGCGGCCTATCGGACTCGTCGCGAGACCCTCACAGCGACCCTTCTTCGAGATCCCGCAACCACTGCCAGCTCGAGTCCGCGACAGCTCGGTCGGTCGCTGACCGTGGACCGGACGGGCTGATCAGTTCCTGCCGCAGCGGTCTCAGGCCGACCCTCGTGGGGAGTACGCAGTAGCCGATGCTTGCGTGGAGCGTCAGGTGGGGGACAGTGTTGCGGTCGGTCCAGCCGCACAACAGGAGATTTCCGTGACCAGTACTCCCGAGTCCAACCTCCCTGAGGTAGACGATGCCGCTGAGCCGTCAGCGGCGGCGCGCACTGCCCCGACACCGATCGAGCACCGGGCGCATGGCCACGGTGGTTTGGGGACGCTGGCGTTGGCCGCACTGGGCGTGGTGTTCGGCGATATTGGCACCAGCCCGCTGTACTCGCTGCAAACGGTCTTCAGCGCTGACCACAACGCCGTCCAACCCTCCCGCGAAGACGTGTTCGGCGTCATCTCGATGGTGTTTTGGGCCATCACGATCGTGGTCTCTTATGGCTATGTGTTTCTTGTCATGCGGGCCGACAACGACGGCGAGGGTGGCATCTTGTCTCTGGCGGCCTTGTTGCGGCGGAGACTTGCGGACCGTCCCAGACTGGTTGCGATCACGATCGTCATGGCAATTGTGGGAGCAGGTCTTTTCTATGGCGACAGCATGATCACGCCCGCGATCTCGGTGATGTCCGCTATCGAGGGTCTGTCGGTGGTCGACCAAGGTTTCGGCAGCTTTGTCCTGCCGCTGGCAGTGCTCGTGCTCACGGGATTGTTCTCGGTGCAGCGCTTCGGCACGTCGCGGGTCGGCACCTTTTTTGGTCCCATCATGATTCTCTGGTTTGTCTCGCTCGCCTGCCTGGGCCTGCCGCACGTCCTTGCGGATCCCGAGATTCTGGGCGCCATCTCCCCACACCACGCCATTGAGTTCGGCTTGAGGAACCCGGGGATCGCCTTCATCGCGGCAGGTGCGGTAGTCCTCACCGTGACCGGTGTTGAGGCGCTCTACGCCGACATGGGCCATTTCGGGCCCAAGCCGATTCGGCTGGCCTGGTTCCTCCTAGTTTTCCCTGCCCTGGCGATCAACTACATGGGCCAGGGTGCGGAGATCCTCCAAGACCCGGCCAGCGTGGCCAATCCGTTCTTCCACCTGGCTCCGGACTGGGCGCGCATTCCATTGGTCATCCTGGCCACGCTGGCCACGGTGATCGCCTCACAGGCCGTCATCTCAGGCGCCTTCTCCGTATCCCGCCAGGCCGTCCGCGCAGGACTGCTGCCACGCCTCAACGTGAAGCACACCTCCAAACACGAGGGCGGACAGATCTACGTCGGCTCCATCAACTGGATCCTCTTCGCAGGAGTCGTGCTGCTCATCGGCATTTTCCAGAGCTCCCAGGCACTGGCCAGCGCCTACGGCCTCGCAGTGACCGGCACCCTGCTGCTGGAGATGTCCATCTTCTTGATGCTGGCGGGATTTGTGTGGCGGGTAGCCCCGTGGAAGATCGTCGTGGCCGTCACGCTCATCCTCGGCGTTGAGTTGTTGTTCTTCCTAGCCAACCTGGCAAAAATCGCCCATGGTGGCTGGCTGCCGCTACTCATCGCCGGCATTGTGGTACTGGTCATGCTGACCTGGCGCAAAGGCGCCGCCTCGGTCCACGCCAGGCGACGCGACATCGAGGGCCCCCTGTCCGACTTCATCGAGATGGTCCACGCCCGGCAGATTCCTCGCGTGCCCGGCTTGGCGGTCTTCCCCCACCCGGACAAGGAGACCACCCCGCTCGCCCTGCGGCGCAACGTCGACTTCAACCACATCCTGCACGAGCACATCGCCATCGTCAGCATCGTCAACGAGAACGTTCCCCACATCCGCCACGTCGACCGCGCCAAGGTCGACAGCCTGGACTACGCCGACGACGGCATCGTCCACATCAGCTACCGCGTTGGGTTCAACGACAGCCAACACATCCCCCGCGCGCTCGACTGGGCACGCGGCAACGGCCCGGAGACCGCGAACTTGGAGCCGGACCGTGCCTTCTACTTCCTTTCGTCACTGCGGCTCACCCGTAGAGACGTTCCCACGCTTCCGCGGTGGCGGCGCACCCTGTTCCTCTGGCTCGCCAACAACGCCGCCGACCGCACCGGCGTGTTCCACCTACCGCCCGAGCGCACAGTCGTCGTGGGCGGCCACCTGGAGGTGTAGGTGGGTGAGTGCGCGATAGCGAGGTCGTCGAAAGTGAAGTACATGTCATGGGTCTTGGCCGGGTCGCGCGGTGTGCGGTGCAGTTGGACCAGCGCACGTAGTAGGTGACGTCGTGCCGCATCCCCTCGGCTAGCGGCGTGCCTCCCGCCGACAGTGCCGGGAGGTCGGGGTGGTGCAGAACTCCCGTCTCGACTGGGCTGTGTGTCCGACGGAGATGGAAACCAGGTGTTGGAAGTCGTGGGCCACCTGAGCGGGACGTCGAGGGGCTCCGGTTCGGGAGTGCGAAGACGCAGCGTCCAGTGCTGCTCGACCCCTGAAGCTGGACGCCGTCACCTGTGCTGCCGATCGCTTGTGAGAGTCGCAAGGTGACTCCGTCAGAGTTGGTCTCGAACGGCGGCAGGATCTTCGCGGTGACGACAGCGAACACGTCGGTGCGGGCGACGAGACCCTGACGGCGCATCGACTCCCCACTGTCTTCGCCGACAGGACCCAGCCTGCCTTGCGCATGTCGGCTTGCGGCCGCGGCGGTCCGTGCAGACCTCGCGCCGCCCGGAATGCCTGGCGACTGCGGCGTCGACCTCGGCTCGGCGCCGGTCAGTGTCGGTGTGCAGCCCGCCCAGATCCCCGGCCC
The DNA here is from genome assembly GCA_963696135.1 of uncultured Actinomycetota bacterium. Lineage (GTDB taxonomy): Bacteria > Actinomycetota > Actinomycetes > Propionibacteriales > Propionibacteriaceae > Microlunatus. The sequence goes on along the minus strand of CAVOJH010000006.1, from coordinate 431,080 downwards.
GCTGCAGCCACTTGTTAGAGCCAGGACTGCGACTGTCCCAACCATCGAGAAGTCCTTGCGTGCGGCACCTGCGGGAGCGGCCTCATCTTGTGGTCGTCGGCCGCTCGGCTGGCTACCGTTGGTCCGTGCTGACGAACCGCTCCGCGCCCCACGCGCGCATCGCTCCCGTGCTCACCGTCGCCGACGTCCGAGCCGCCGTCGCCTGGTACGGCGAGGTCTTCGGCTTCGTCGAGCACGTGCGGATCGGCGAGGGGCACCGGGCCCAGCTCGGCCTGGTCGGCGGGCCGCCCGCCGAGCTGGTGCTCTCCGAGCCCCGTCCCGGCCGGCGGGTGCCTGACGACGGCCGCTCGCACCAGATAATGCTCAAGGTCGCCGACGTCACGGCCGTGGTCGAGGCGGCGTTGGCGCGCGGGGCGATCCTGGCCGATCCGCTGCACGACTGGGAGTACGGGGAGCGGCAGGCCGCCCTGACAGACCCCTTCGGCCATCAGTGGGTGCTGAACGAGACGCTCGTCGACGTCGCTCCGGAGGAGTGGGGCGGCCAGACCGTCGTGCCGCGCAGCCCAGCGCCATGACTCCACTGGGACGATCGCCGCGACCGAGATCCCCTCGGGGCGCTGGCCGGCGGCCTTCTGCCGCGATGCTGGTCAGTCCAGATCGGCGGCGCTGATCAGCATCTGCAGCAGATCGCGTACGGCGGGTGGGCCAGCGACAGACTGGACAGGTGGTCGCCGAACCACGCCAGGGCGTCGTGCTCCTCTGGCACCACGCCGACCGGTTACCCCAGGTAATGACGAGGAAGCCCGGCCGCATCCCCCCGATACGCCGGCGTGTAGGACGTCTGCTTCTTCGAAGCCATGACAGACACCCTCACCGCGGACCCCGAAGGGCCGCCAGCTAGGTGTCCGTCAGGCAGCGTCACTCCCACCGATGGTGGCTTTGGCGGTATGGGCGTGCTGGGAGCCGATCCGATGCGGGCGATCGTCATGGCGGGGCATCCCGAGTCATGCTTGACTATCGCGCCCCGCCAGACCCGTTCAAGTTCATAGGGGCCAGAGTCCGCATACTGCCCGCCACGGCACGGCGACTCCGTTGCACGGTGGGATCAGGTCGCGCTTGCTCTCGACCACGGGTCGGTGGAGCGGGTGACCGCCGACTCATAGGCCTCGGAGCAGGCGCCGGACGGCCGGGAGTGCAGCCACGGGAAGCTCGTTTGTTGCGCTCAGGTGAGGTAGGGCGGCACACCGAGGAGCTCATCGATGGTTGCGAACCGATAGCCGCGCTCGCGCAGCGTGTCGATCAGGGGTCCGACAGCCGCCACCGTCTGATCACGGACCCCGCCGCGGGCCTCGAGGCCATCATGAAAGATCAGAATCCCTCCGGGTCGGGCCACCCTGGCCGCCGCCGCTGCTATGCGGTCAGCTGGAGGCTGAAAGACCTCAAGCGGATGCCCGAAGAGTCCGGAGACCGGCTGGAGACCGGCAGCATGAACGCTGGCAAGCACCCACGGCCAGTGGCAAAGCCAAGGCGGCCTGTACAGGCCGGGTCGTACGTCGGCGATCGCGGCGAGGCAGTCCTGGCCGTGCTGAATCTCAGTTCTTTGCGTGGGCATGGTCAGGTAGCGGCTGAACGAGTGACTGTAGCTGTGGTTGCCCAGTACGTGTCCGGCTTGAACGACGTCGCGGACCGTCGCCGGGTACCGCTCGGCGCAGCGGCCAACCATGAAGAACGTTGCTTGTACGTTTCGGTCCGCCAGAACCGTCAACAGCCGTGACGTGTAGGGCTCGTTCGGTCCGTCGTCGAAGGTCAATGCGATCACCGGGTCGACGGTCTCGCCTTCAAACGGGAACGGCCCGAAGATCTGCGAGCGGGGCCGGAACGCCGTCACGTACCCGAGGCCGGCAATGGCAATGGCAGCCCCAAGGGCCCAGCGCCTCATGGGTGGGTCCAGAACCGAACGAGGTTGTCGACTCCCGCCGACAAGCCGTAGCTGGCAAGTCCAGCCCAAATCGGGACGAACAAGGCCAAGGCGAGAACTGCCCGCCAGGTCAGCTGCTCAGGCCAGAGAACCCGCAGAACGGCGGCGCCAGTGCTCCGCAACGTACGGCTGCGTGTCACAGGCGAGGCGTGGCCCGGAGAGCTGCTGTCTCGACCGTCTCTCTGTCGCTGCTGAGTGCGGCGTTCTTGTCGGAAGACTGGAGCCATGCCAAGGATCTGCCGAGAGCTGACCCGGTTGAGCAGGTAGGCGAGCAGATAGAAGGTGAGGAATGAGATGAAGAAGGTGTAGAGCAGGCCTTGCTGCAGCCGCCGCGGAGACGTCGTCACGATGTTGCTGCTATCCCAAACGACCTGGCCACGACGCCGAAGTCGCCGCAGCAGATCCAGTTCGTCACCGCCCTGGGTCAGTGTCGAGTCATATCCCGGAAAGGCTGACCGTCGAAAAGCCGTGTTGGTGGCGCTGATATAGAACACGTGGCCGGTCCACGCGAAGACCCGCTCCACCGCTCCGAAGAGCAACTTGGGGTAGAGGCGGACCCACCAGGAGGGATTCTCGTATTGGCAGGGCCCAGCAACGGCAACGATTCTGTCCGAGCAGCGGAACTGGCGATCGATCCGAGTGAGCCAGTCCCGAGGCGGAATCGTGTCCGCATCGGTCGACACGACAATCTCACCGCGTGCCTCGATCGTGCCACGTTGCCGCGCCTGACAGATTCCCCGCGCAGGTTCCGTGACAACCGTTACTCCGTAGCTCGCCGCGATCTCACCGGTCCTGTCCATGCTGTCGTTGTCCACCACGATGATTTCGTAGGGCTCGGCGAGGTCTTGTTGCAGCAATGCCTGCAGAGCATGGCCGAGATAGGCAGCTTCGTTGTACGCCGGAACCACGATGGAGAAACGCGGCTCCACAGGCGAGCTCATGGCGCTCTCACTCCCAGGAGCAGCGCGGTCGCTTCGACCGCCGTACCACTTCGACGACACCCGCCATGGAACTCGCCAGGTCGGCAGCGCGCTTGCCGAACCACCCCAACGTCGAAGCCAGCCGTCGAATCCGCGACCGCAGCGACACTCCACCATCGCGATCTCTTCGCCCGCGTGCCTTCCATGGTCGCACTGGCCGGGGGCACCAGCCTGCGAGTCGTGAACTCTGACACCGTCCATTCCTTCCGGGCCGCCGTCCCCCCAGCATGCAGCCGATACCTGAGATGATCCTGTGCGTGCACGGAGGAGCGACGCGTCTTCCCGGCTGCGGGCAGATGCGCACGCGCCGTGGATCGTCGTCCGCTGACACCCGATGTCGACCGAAGGTGGAGCAACAGGCGGCTGCCCGAACACATCGCTCCAGTCGAGGAGGTGACCTGGCGTGATGGGGACGGGCTCTTGTATCTCAATCCAGAGATGTGCTGATGTACAAGGCAACAAATCGTCGAGCGAAGGACGACCTCGACTTCGACGCGACGTTGCCGATCTTGACCGACAAGAGCCGCCGCTGGTTGGAAGCCGCCCGTCGGAACTGGTGCCGGGCCATCACTGGCTCGAGCGGCTGAAACCCTGTCGCCGACCCTCGAAACCATTGTCGGACTGCCACCATGCGCAACAAGGTTTGCTGCGAGCCTCCTTCCCAATCCGTATCAGGCCGACGAGTGCCTGTGCCATCACGATGGTCAGGTGCCGGTGGCGTGGTGTGGTGCGGCGACCGGTTTGGACTCGGCGGAGCCTTGTTGGCGGAGGTAGACGGAGGCTCCGACCATGATGGCGATGGCCAGGAACTCGCTTTGCCAGTTCTGCATTGACTCGAACCAGAACTGGCTGGTGCCCAGGTACTCCCAGAAGGTGACCGGCGTACCGCCGTGCGCGACTTGATCGGCGCTGTAGGCCTTGGCGCCGCCAGCTGCGTGCAGGGCCAGGGAGCCCAGGAACAGGAGGAAGAACATGCCGGACAGTGAGTTCTGGTAGATCTTGAGGATCCAGCCGCCGTGGCGGACGGGCCACGGCGCGTCGGCATGGTCCTGGCTGTCGTAGGGGTCAGCGTCTTGGGGTGAGGGGCGGTCGATGGGTTTGGATTCGGATGATCCCTTCTGGACGAGGTACGCGGTCAGCACCACATACATTCCCATCTGGAGGAACTCACTCTCCCAGTTCTCGAAGGTCGCCTCAACGAAGTCTCCGGTGGTCAGGTATCCGCTCAGCGACACTGTCGGCTGGCCGTGCTCGACCTGGTCGGCGTTGTAGACCTGCACACCGCTGATGATCATGCCGACGAAGAATGTTGCGAACAGAACGAGGTTCGCCAGCAGGAGACCACGCTCTTTGATCCAGGTCCCCAAATGACGCATCACCACCCCACCGAACCCGTTGTTGAAGTTGCCATGAACGTCATCGTTGTGCTGGCGTTCACCGATGCAACTGCACAGCGGTGCCGAATACGACGTGACGGGTGACCTCTCCGGGCATCGCTCCCGTCGCCGGCCTTCGCCGGCTCGCCCTCGTCGGCGGACAGGTCTGACTCGCTCCGCTCGTTCATCCCGTCCTCAAGGGTTGGTGGAAGCCCAGCATGCACGGCTCTCGCTGTGATGAACCTGAGAGCCGTACGGTGCCTCTCGTCCTTCCGCCGTCCCTGCAGAAACGGACTCGGATGACCACCGCAGGAGTGCTGCCCGCGGCGGGCACCCGGCTCGAGCGACCGACTGCCTGATCTGCTGGTCTGTTCGACCAGCAGGGGCTGCTGCCGTGCAGGTGTCACCCGCGCGCAGTAGGGCCGGTCGACGATCAGCGATGAATCGGTGGTGTCTGGACTTCGGGGAACGGGGAGCGGGGGGCGTCGAGGATCGGCTCCCGCTTGTTGCGGATCGCGTGGTCGAGAAAGGCAACGAGATAGGTGTTGGTGATGGTGATCGCGCGCCGACCACCGATCGGTCCAAGGGCGAGCAGGGGGCGCAGGGGGGCAGCCAGGTAGTAGGCACCGTAGTCGGTGAAGTTGAAGTGCTCTGCGCCCTGGATCCGGCACCTCCAGACCGGCCCGGTCGAGTGAGTGATGAGTTCTGACGCGGCCTGTTGGTCGGCCTGATCGCCACGTTGTGTCGGCGTGCACGATCCGGTGATACATGAGTTCTGACTACCGATGAGCAGCAGTGGCGTGCGGAGTCCGCGGTGGACGACATCGCCGAACTGGGTGCCGTCGAGGTCGGCAGCTGCCTGGCAGCGGGGATCGTCTGCGCAGGCCTGGAGCGCGGCGGCGCCGCCGAAGGAGTGGCCGAGGTAGGCGATGCGCCGGCCATCGACGTGGCCGGCGAGGATGCCGGTCGTCGACCGTCCGGCCTGCTGGGTTTGGTCACGGGCGAAACGGGCGTCGGCGGCCCAGATCTGGAGAAGTCTGGCGGCGTCGCTGGCCGCGGCGCCGCTGTGGAGGTCGTCGGTTTCGAGACTGGGCGGGTTGCCGTTCGGCGACTGATGCACTGGCCCGTTCTCCAGCACCGTGAGGTTGGCGCTGAAGGTGGGGGTGACGGCGACGACAAGGTAGCCATGGCTCGCGATCTGCTCGGCCAGGCTGCTGTACTGCAGGGCGGCGAAGCCGAGCCCTGGCTCGAAGATCACCATCGGGAAGCGTCCCGGTGCGGTGGGAATGTTGTCGTGGACGTGGGTGCGGATCTGCTGGAACGACGACTCGCCCAAACCGGGCAGACCTCCTAGCTGCAATCCGTTCCACTCGCCGGGAGCGTACGGCGAGATGGGAGTGTCGACTGGGCTGGCCGGGTACCAGATCCACACGGCCAGACGTCGCTGCACAGGTTGGGTGGGACTCAGCGGGTCGGTGCGCTGCGGGTCGGTCCAGACCTGAGTGATGCGCCCAATCGGGTAGGGGCCGTCGGGCTCCGGCAGGGTGATCGCGGTCGTGCGTCGGATGGCCAGGTAGACGACATATGGTCCGGTGGCTGCGGCGAGTGGCAGCAGGATCACCGCAGCGAGGACGGCAGCTACGAGAGGCAGGCGTCGGCTGCGTCCTGTCTGTCGCGGTGTCACGGTGCGCATCCACTCCTCCTGCCCTGTCGTGTGAAGCTCCGACGGGCCAATGGTCTGGGTGTACGTCAGGTCAGACGTACGACAAGTACTACGGCTTCACCCCGGTGGTCGACGCCCTCGTCCGAGAATCTCAGCGATTCGACGGCAAGGTCTACCTGCTCAACGGTGACAGCCATGTCTACAACGTCGATCGGCCGCTGGCCGCGGGCTCGAACTGGTTGGACTTCTCTGGCATCCGCGGCGGTGTCTCGGGAACCGTTGATGATCATGGTTGCATCATCGGCCGCACGGACTGTGCTCAACCTGAGAGCAGTGTGGTGGTCTCTGGTCAGGGACGCACAGACGCCTCGGAGGGGGGACCTGTCTGGGTGACGCGGGGGAGGCGGAGCTCGAAGCGGCACCATCCGGCTGGACCGTCGACCACGGCAGCGTCGCCGTGGTGAGCGCGCATCGTGGCGCGGGTGATCGCCAGTCCGAGGCCACTGCCTCCGTGGTCGCGGGTACGCGCCTCGTCCAACCGGACGAAGCGTTCGAAGATGCGGTCCCGGTCAACCTCGGGCACTGGGGGACCATCGTTGTCGACCCAGAGCACCGCCTCAGAGGCGGTCGTGGTGAGGGTGAGCCGGACGCTGGTACGGGCATTGCGAATTGCGTTGTCGATGACATTGCGGAGTGCCTGCTGGAGGCGTTGCTGGTCGCCGACCACGCGGGCGGGCGTGATGTCGAGGTCGACACCCACGGTGCCGGTCAGGCGCAGCCGGTGCGCCTCCGCGGCAAGGAGATCGTCGAGGTCGATGTCGACCGGGTGGACGGCGAGGTCCTGGGCATCAGCACGGGCCAGTGTCATCAGGTTCTCGACCAGGCCGCGGAGGCGGGCGGCCTCGGCGTTCATGGTGGCGAGCAGGGCGGCCTGCCGCTCGGGGCTGGCGGTGACGGCCAGCTCCCCGGCCGTGGTCAACGTGGCCAGGGGACTGCGGAGCTCGTGGCTGGCGTCGGAGACGAAGGCTCGCTGGGCGCGGTCAGAGGCTTGGAGTCGGTCGAGCATGGTGTTCATGGTGGTCGCGAGCGCAGCGATCTCGTCGCGGGTCCGTGGGACGGCTATGCGTTGGGTCAGCCGTTGAGCGTCGATGTTGGCCACGGTCGTCCGGATGCTCTCGACCGACCGCAGCGCTCGTCCGACGAGCATCCACACGGCCACAGCGACTGCCCCGAGTAGCAGCGGCGTACCGGCCAGTAGGAACAACGTCACGGTCTGGATGGTGGCGCGCTGGATTCCGATGGGGACAGCTGCTTGGACGTAGTAGGTGGTGTCGTCGAGTTCTAAGGCGGTCGTCACCACCGTCCACTCACCGCCTGGCCCGTGCTCCGTGTCGAGGTCCACCTCGGCTGAGGTGTAGTCGCCGACGGCTGGGCGCTGGGCGGACAGAGGGTCCTCGGCGACGTCGCGGCTGGAGGCCTGGATGACGGTGCCGTCGGCATCGAGGACCTGGACGACGGAGTTGCTGCGGGTCCGTCCGCTGATGGCCTCCTCGGTGGCTGTCGGGCCCTCCGTGCTGAGCAGCGCGACCACCTCGGCGGCGCGGGCCTGCGCGTTCGCTTCGGCCGTCTGCTCGATGCTGGCTTCCAGGGTGAGGATCAACGCCGTGCCACCGATGAGGAGGGCGACAAGGACGACAGCGACGGCGACCATGACGGATCGGCCGCGGACTCCGATCCGATCGCCGGTACCGAACAGGCGCGTGAGGCGCTCACCGGCGAGGGTCACAGGTGCCCTGGACGCGACGTCTCCTGGATGGTTGGGACCGGTCACCGCGCTGTCATCTCCCGTATCGACTACTGCTGCCCCCGCCCTGCCCAGCGGCCCTGTCGTCTCCGCGGTGTTCAATCCTGCACCTGGTCTGCCCGCGCCGTCGGAGCACCGCCCCTACGCAGATGACGGACGCCGAGGATGGCGAGACCGCCGACGACAAGCGACCCCAGGGCCATCTGGCTCACATGCCCCATGCTGTGTTCCACCTGCCGGTACGCGGCCCCTGCACCGTAGCCGACGGAGGCGACGACGGCGGCCCAGACAGGCCGCCGATCAGGTTGTAGAAGGTGAAGGTGCCCCTGGGTAGGCCTACACTGCCCGCCAGACTGGGAATCAGCGCTCGCATCAAGGCGGTCCATCGTCCGATCAGGACTGCCCAGCCGCCGCGGCGCGCGATCAGGGCCAGAGTGTGGTCGTTGCTTCGGTGCCGGCGGAGACGATGGGGGAGTCGATCCAGCATCCGTGGACCCCACCGGCGGCCGAGGTAGTAACCGACCTGATCCCCGGCGACGGCCCCGACGGCCGCCGCTGCGATGACCGCCCACAAGGGCAGCTGACCAGCTCGGGCCGTAACACCGGCGACGAAGACAGCGGTCTCCCCAGGGATGATCAGACCGACCAGCGCGGACGCTTCCAGGGCCGGCAGCACCGCGGCGGTCACGAGGACCAGCAGCGGAGGGAGGGCTGCCAACACGGTCAGGAGGTCAGCCACGAGCCAACTCCAGCGGTGGCGGGGTTGCACCGAGGCTTGTTGTGGTGAGGTCTGGCATCGCTACCTTCCGGGTTTGGCCCTATGCGCGGCCCGTCCTCAGCATGAGACCAGGATCCTGAGATGATCCTGTGCGGAGCAGCGCCGGATCGTTCTCAGGTTGGGCTCAGGTCGCACGGCTGACAATCAGCCTGTGAAGTGGCGAACGCGAGGACGCACGTGAAGGTCTTGTTGGTGGAGGACGAGCAGCGGCTGGCTGCGGTCGTCAAAGAAGGTCTGCAGGCTGAGGGTTTCGAGGTCGACATCGTGAACGACGGCTCGGTCGGTCTGTGGGCGGCCACCGAGAACAGCTATGACGCGATCGTCCTCGACATCATGCTGCCTGGGCTGAACGGCTATGACGTGCTGAAGCAGCTCCGGGCCCGCAATGTGTGGGCGCCGGTTTTGATGCTCACCGCGAAAGACGGCGAGTACGACCAGACCGACGCCTTCGACCTGGGCGCCGACGACTACCTCACGAAGCCGTTCAGCTTCATGATCTTGATTGCCCGGCTGCGGGCGCTGATCCGCCGGGGCGCCCCGGAACGGCCGGTGCTGGTCACGGTGGGATCCCTGGTGCTGGATCCGGCCCGACGGTCGGTCGAACGCCGCGGCGAGTCGATCATCTTGACCGCCCGGGAGTACGGGCTGCTGCACTTTCTGATGCGTAACGCCGGGGATGTCGTGAGCAAGGCTGCGATCCTCGACAACGTCTGGGACTCCGCCTATGAGGGCAGCGACAACATCGTCGAGGTCTACATCGGCTACCTCCGGCGCAAGATCGATGCACCGTTCGGAGTGTCGACGCTGCACACGGTCCGCGGGCTGGGTTACCGCCTGGACGCGGGGCCCAGCTGAGACGCGTCCACGCGCACCAGGGGCGGCGGGGTTCGTCAGCTGCGGTGAATCGTCGCCCAGTCGCCCGTGGGTCGGGCTCGTTCAGTTCTCACCTTTCGGTGCAGGAGTCGCGTGGATGGGGGACGGTACCGTGTCATTTGTTCAGTCCTGGCTCCAACGGGGGCAGGGGAGAGGGCCTGCTCGGCCCACCGACTGGTCGACGGACTATGACCTTGCCGGATCGGGCCAGGACGGGCCAGGACCGGACGGTCGCGTCACTGGCCTTGCTGAACCCGTGAGTGCGGGTGAATCGAAGGCCGATCATGACGTCCCCGCTGCGGAGGTAGTGGACGGCCGCCCTCTGCCAGGGTCGGTTCTTGCGACGGGGGACGAAGGCCGACCGGTGCGGCTGCATGTAGTAGCTGTAGCCGCCCAGGTCGGCCACCAGCGGACAGCCTCGGTCGAGGTTGCGGGACAGTACTCCGAGCTCGATCAGGCTGATGGGGTTGTCGGTGGTGACACAGCCTTGTGCAGCGGTGACCGCCGCCGACAGTTCCGCTTTGGGGAATGGTTTCCCGAACGGCAGCCTCAGGTCGGCGTGCGCGGAGACGCCCAACAAGCCCAGCACCACCCCTGTGATGATCAGCACAGGCACCGGTCTCCGCACCCGGGTCGCCGCCCATCCGGCGGCCGCACCCACCACCAGCGCCAGCGGCCCTCCCGCCGCGGCCGCGTAGTGCAGGAACCAGGCCGGAATGGTGAACAGCACGCCCAGCATCGAAGCCAAGACGATGACGCACAGTCGGCCGACGGGTGAGGTGCAGGCGGCGGCGCAGCAGCCGGCGAGGATGCCGGCGGCGATGGCGAGCCACCACCCCACCGGGGTGTGGCTGAACGGGGACAGCCCGATGATCGTCCACGCCCGCCCGGCCCAGCTCGCGCCCACGGTGGGCCGGCCGAGCTGGGAGGCCACCACCAGCTCCCACATCTGACCCGGTGCCGCCGCAAAGAACGGCAGACAGATCACCGTGGCACCGACCGCGACGCCACCAGCGGTCGCCAAGGCCCGACGCCAGCCCAAAGTGATCAACACCCACGCCACGACGGCTGCGGCGGGCACCACCCCCCAGATCTTGACCGCTGACGAGACGCCGAGAAGGAAGCCAGCCGCCACCAGAGATGCCCAGATCCGCGACCGGGTCTGCGCGGCGCTACCGGCCAGGGCCACGGCACCGAGAAGGCAGGTGGTGGCCAGCGGCTCCAGCAGCGTCGTGTGTTCGACGTACACGACCGGAAAGAGCACGGCGTAGAACAGGCCACCCACCACCGCTGCGGCCAAGCCGGAACGACGGAGCGCAACCCCGACCAGGACCGCGTTCAGTGCACCCAGCAGCATGAACCCGATCCGGGCGACCGCCAGCGCGGTCGGGTCTCCGACCAGTCCGGCCAGTGCGGCGAACGGGGCCAGGGCGAGGACGATCCCCGGAGGATGCAGGAGCAGCACATCGCGATACGGCAGCAGACCGTGCACCAGCCCGGACGCCGCAGCGTAGTAGACGCCGTCGTCGTAGTTCCCCCGCCCATACAGACCGCCGCCGTGCAGGACGGGAAGGAGCCGCAGCAGGAACGCCGCCGTGGCGACCAGGAGCAGTGACGGCCCCCACCAGCGCAGGCCCTGGCCCGGTCGCCGAGCTGTTGTCGCCCAGGTGGTCATGTGATGTCCTCAGGATCGTCGCGGCCGCAGACCAGGCGGGCAGCGACCCCTTGATCATGTGAGGCACCGGCTGAGGTGCCGCTGAGGACGTCGCCGCCTACGCGACACGGGCTTAGACGACCCGTGACCGCCCCAAGGGCAGACAGGTTCGCCTCAGGTCCATCTCAGCGAGACCGGTTCACACTGGCGCGATGACGACTGCTCTCATCCCTGCTCTCACTGTGCTTCCGCTGGAGATCGACGGCCACGAAGGAGGAGAGGGAGGCTTCATCGAACCGCTGCTCGGCTTCGGTGGATTCCTCCTCATCCTCGCGTTGTTGATCTTGACGATGGTGCTGTTGCGCCGCTACGGACTCATCCCCGACCAGCTCCCGTTCACCCGACGGCCCACGCCCGAGGACAGTGCCCGCCAGCTGCTCGCCGAGCGCATGGCCAAGGGTGAGATGTCCACCGAGGAGTTCCTGGAGCGGGCCAGCGTCCTGAACTGGACACCGGGATGGGACGTGGAGCCGTCCAGCCGGCACCGATCGAGTCGCCCCTGAGCCTGCGCACCCGGACAGGCCCGTCGCCTCGACGCGGTTCAGCGTCACCTCAGGAAGGATTGTCTAGCGTGAGCGAGTGACCGGACTGCTACCCGCCCTCAGCCTGCCCTGGATGGATCCTGAGCAGCTCATCCACGGCTTCGGCTCCTACGCCCTGTGGGGTGTGGCCATGATCATCTTCGCTGAGTGCGGGCTGTTCGCGATCCTGCCGGGAGACTCCCTGCTGTTCACGATGGGGCTGTTCGTCGCGGTCGGTGCGGTGAATCAACCGTTGGGGCTGGTCTGTCTGGTCCTCACCATCGCGGCCATCCTCGGCAACGCCTGCGGCTATGCACTCGGCCGCCTGATCGGGCCGCCGCTGTTTCGACCACGGGCCGGGATGGTCGGCAGAGTCCTGAATCCCGCCTACGTCACCCGCACTCGTCAGTTCCTGGACTACCACGGTCACCGGGCCCTGATCCTGGCCAGGTTCGTCCCCATCGTCCGGACCTTCGTCACCCTGGTCGCCGGCGTGAGCCGGATGTCGTTCGCGCGCTTCATCGGCTTCACCGCAATCGGTGGCGTTCTGTGGGCCTGCGGTGTGCTGCTGCTCGGCTTCTTCCTCGGCAATGTGACCTGGATCCGCAGCCACATCGACCTCGTCCTGGTGGCCATCGTCGCCGTGTCCTTGCTGCCGATGCTCGCCGAGGTGGTGCGGCACCGACTGCGAGACGTGGACACCGAGGTGATCGTCGAGACCCGTTGATCCTGTCCTCACCCAGGTGTGCCGAGTCGCCTCGGACCCCCTCCCCACCCCTCCAAGAAGGTCCCGTCCCCGGACCGAGCACCGTGACCCGCGCCCTTCCGCCCGCCACCCCGGCCGGCACCGGCGCGGTCACCGCTGGGTCAGTTCCTCGGGGACGCTGAGCCGCGCAGCACGCCGAATCAGGCCGTGCTGATCACGGCCACCCCGCATCGAACGGGCATTTGCGAAGAGACCTTCAAATGTTGCTCTTGCCCACGTGTGCGGCCCAGCGCGTTAGGCATTTCCTGTGGGCGGGCTGAATGCTGACCTTTGACAAGGTCTGGCCATCAAGATTTGACTAGGGATCAGCCGAAACACCGGATCGACAACATAGGAGAAACACATGGCCGTCGCAGATAAGACACGAATGTCGCGGCAGGAATGGCTCACGAAAGTGCCAGCCATCACCGCGACCTTCTGGGTGATCAAGATCCTTTCCACCACGATCGGGGAGACATTCGCCGACTATCTGTCGGTCAACGTCGGGCTGGGCCCGGCCATCACCGACATCGCCATGCTGACCGTCCTCGCCGCAGCACTCACCCTCCAGCTCCGCACCCACCGGTACACACCGTGGATCTACTGGCTGTGCGTGGTCCTGGTCAGCATCGTCGGCACCCAGATCACCGACTTCTTCACCGACACCCTCGGCGTCAGCCTCTACCTGAGCACCGGGGTGTTCTCCATCCTCCTCGCCGCCGTCTTCACCATCTGGTACCGCCAGGAGGGGACGCTGGCCATCACCTCCATCGACACACCGCGCCGCGAAGGGTTCTACTGGGCGGCCATCCTGGTCACCTTCGCCCTCGGCACCGCCGCCGGCGACCTCGCCACGGAGGCGCTCAGCCTCGGCTTCCGCAACGGCGTGTTCCTCTTCGGCGGCTTGATCGCTGTCACCTGGCTGGCCCGCCGACTGGGGGCGAACAGCGTCGTGACCTTCTGGATCGCCTACATCCTGACGCGGCCGCTCGGCGCCTCACTCGGTGATCTGCTCACCCAGGATCAAAGCCTCGGCGGCCTCGGCCTCGGCGCCAGCCTGACCAGCGCGATCTTCCTCACCGTCATCGTGGTCCTGGTCGCCCGCGAGCAGCTCCTCGTCAACCGCCACGGTGTTGCCGTCAAAGGGGAGGGTCCTCACGGCGGACGGCGCCGTGACCTCGCCTGGGCCGGAGCAGGAGCCGCCGCCGTCCTCGTCGCCGGTCTCGTTCTCGGCAGCCTGCAGGCTGCCGCCCTGCAGAACACCGCCGCCGCGGCCGGACCTGCCAACACCGCGCAGGTCCACCCCACCACCGCACTCGGCGACGTCAGCAACTTCACCACGATCGCCACCAACGTCCAGGCCAAGGTGAGTGCGAACGACCTCCCGGCCGCGACCGCGAAGGTCAAGGACCTCGAAGTCGCCTGGGACGGCGCCGAGGCCGGACTCAAGCCACGCGACCCTGCCGACTGGCACACCCTCGACGGTCAGATCGACGACGTGCTCACGTCCTTGCGCGCCGGCAGCCCCAACCAAGCCAACTGCGCGGCCAACCTGAGCACCCTGATCGACACCCTCAACACCTACGACGGCGTCTAGCAGAATCCGACGACGGCGGGTCCCGGGACCCGGGGCCCGCCGCCGGTCGAGCCGCTGAATCATGGCGTCTGCCCCTGCGGGGCGATCACGGCGCCCGCGGACCGCTCCACTGCCTACCAGAAACCCGGAAACGGAGGGGCAGCGGCCCCCTGAAAACGAGTCGTAAGGCCCAACATCAACGGTCGAAAAAGCCAAGGCCAGACGCCGCGTCGAAGGACCCCTGCCAACCGCACGACGGCATTCTTGTATCCGCAACATTGCCGTAATCGTGCCCGGCGATTAAGGCCGGTGTCGATGAAAGATCAATAGACACTTTACAAAACAGAGCCGAGCAATCCCATGGCGTGACGCACCAAGGTAGCCCCCACGACAAATCGAAAAACACAACGTCATGCAAGGACAAAATGCTGTGCCTGCCTTGCGCTGATCGCATGCCCTGACAGTCCGCCCACGGGCGCGCCCGCCGCGCCGCGGGCCCGGGTCCCAGCAGGCAGAACCGTTCTGCCCGCAGAGCCGGGGGACGCCATCACGCGGTCCAACCGCGCCCCGACCGACTCCCGCTCCACCCACTCGCCGACCCGGCCGCCAGGGTGGGTTGGGCCGAGTTCAGTCAGCACTAGGCGACCTTGACATCCTGGGTGTCGGCGACGCGACGCGGCCGACGTCGCCACCCTGCTGTTCCCCGCGAGCTGCTGCTACCCAAGGAGATCCCTCATGTTCGCTCATGCCGTCGCCACCGTGATGGCCGCAGTCGCTGACGCCTCAGGACGTAACGACACCCCATCAGACGTCGTGACGGTTGCCGCGACGATGGGGATCGCCGCCATCCTGGTGATCAACATGATCAAGGAAAGCTTTCCCGAATCCGGTGCCCGAGAGCAGCGAGAATCCAGTCCGTAGCGTGGGGGCGTCAAGGGCCCAGGTCGGGGATTGCTGACCGGAAGGTGCATCGCTCGGCAGCCCGCGGGAATGTCCGTCAGATCGGCAACGTGTCTTTGAGACCGGGGGATAGGAGCCGGCCGGAGCGGACCAGGCGGGCGAACACCACCACGGTGATCGTCTGGATGGCGAGCAGTCCGACCACTACCAGCAGCTGGGCGGCGCCGGCCTGGATCGGTGTGCCGCCGCCGAGCAGCACGCCGACGAAGGCGCCGGGAAGGGTGACGAGGCCGACCGTGCGGGTCTGGTCGATTCCGGGCTCGAGCTTCGGGGAGATGTCGGCCGATGACCTCGTCGATCGCGGCGGCACGCGGCAGCCCCAGCGACGATCCTGCCTCGAAGGTGCCGTGCTCATCGCGCAGGGCGGCGAAGATGCGTCGCCCGCTCAGCGAGCTGGCGGTCATAGCGCCGTCCATGATGATGCCGGCGACCGGCACGATCGACGCACCGGTGAACGGGACGGCTCCGGAGGCGAAGATCAGCGAAAGTGTCGGTACCACACCAGAGGCGATGGACACGCCCACGTACCGCCACTGAGCGGGGGCGTCGATCCGCCGCGATGACGTGAAGGTGGCGACACCCAGCATGAACAGCCCGAACAGCAGCGACCAGAACAGGTGCGACAACACACCGGTGATCACCAGCGACACCACGGCCAGCTGCACGGAATCTGTTGGCAACGTCGTGATCATTGCCGGGACTCACCAACCGGCTGAACGGGCACCTGGCCCCCGCAGCGGGCCGCGGACCCTGAATCCGTGCCAGTGCGCACCACGACCAGCAGGGTCGACTGACCACGACGCCCCGTCTGTTCGGTCCAGCACAACGTTTCCGGTGGCCCTCGCGGTAGCACCGACATCGGCGTTAGTGTCCGCACGGTGAAGCTGAGCGACGACACCACCGGTGAGGAGCACATCGGCCGCCGTGATCTGACCCGGTGGCCGACCCGCGCGGGCCGGGCGTTGGTCGGGTTGGTCAGCAGGCTGGCCGCGAACGTGTCAGCTCACACCGTGCTGTATCTCACCGCGGGCATCGGACTGATCCTGGTGGTGGGTCTCACCTCCGCCGGTGCCGGCGTCTACGACGCCGTCACGGAGCAGGACGGGATCGCCGGCGTCGACCAGCCCGTCCTCGATCAAGCCATCGCGCTCCGCACGCCGACCAACATGTGGGTGGTGACCGGGTTCACCCACCTCGGTGGCGCTGTCGGCATGACCATCATTGCGTCGCTGATCACGATCGTGTTGGTGTGGCGGTGGCGCTCCCGGACCCCGCTGATCTTGATGCTGCTCGCCGTCGCCGGATCGCTGGCCATGACGACCGTCGGCAAAGCGATCGTGGGCCGAAACCGGCCCCCCCTGTCGGAAGCGGTTCCGCCGTATGAGTACGCGTACTCCTTCCCGTCCGGCCATGCTCTGAACAGCACCGTCATCGCCGGCATCATCGCCTACCTCCTGATCCGGCGGCTCCGCTCCAGCTGGGCTCGGGTGATCACGATCATCTGCGCTGTGGTCTGGGCAGTGGCGATGGGTCTCAGCCGGGTGTTCCTCGGTCACCATTGGCTCACCGACGTCGTCTTCGGGTGGCTCGTCGGCGCCGCGTGGGTGGTTCTGCTCATCACGGCCCACCGACTGTTCCTGACCATCCGCCGGGCCCGAATCGATAGGCGTAGCCCATCACCGGAAGACCGGCGAGCCTCGTAGCGAGCCGCTGCGTGCCCTCGGTCGCGACCGGTCGATGGGCGGTGATCCTGCCGATGCTCGGCACCTCGACGTGCAGGACCCACCAGGGGCGTGAGGATCAGACGACGCCGAAACCACATCATCTCGGTACCAGGGGCCAAGCAATGGCAGGCGATGATCCGTCGGGGACATCCCGGTCTTCTTGAGGACGGCCCCCTGAACACCAAGGCAGAGCGCACGCGAGCTCGCGAACCGGGCTGAGCCCGCGGGCCTCGACCCTGTCCCGAGAAGAGCTCTTGCTCAACGTGCGGAGGCAGGCACCCGGTTGTCAGCGACGACGGCCCGGCTGGCCGAAAAGGCATCCCACTTGTGGGGATCGGCGCGTCTCATCGACGCGGCGCCGAGGGGGGCCGTCGGGTGCTACTGGTCACGGTCGCCTCCGCTGCCGGTGCCGAGACGTCGGCGGGCGTGACGGTGCTTCGAAGACCAGCGGGTCGTTGTGACGCCGCGTCGACCACAGACGTATCAGAGAACGGATCACTGCGGCCGAAGGTCAACATGTCGGTGTGGGGGGCCAGTCGGATCGCCAAGTAGATCGCCGTGGTGCAGATCGCGGTGGCCAGCAGCCACCCACCGAGCACATCTGTCGCCCAGTGGTAGCCCAGATAGGCGCGCGTCATGCCGATAACGACCGCCAATGCCGCTCCAGCGACGATCACCAACCGGCGGGCCCAGGGCTGAATCAGGGTGGAGGCCAGCAGCAGCGCTCCGAGCACCCAGACCACCGAGCCGCTCGTGGTATGGCCGGACGGAAAGGACGGGTCTGTTGCCGGCGGTCCGATCAACGTGGTGATCGGGGGACGGGCACGGCCGACGACCTCCTTGGACAGGTACACGATCGAGCTGGTCTCCACCATCGTGATCACCAGTGTCAGCGGCAGCAGCAGGTTCCGGGTCCGCCACACCAGAACCCCGGCGATGACAGCGGTGACAACGGCCACCACTCGGAAGGAGCCGAGTTCGGTCAGCGTGGTCGCTGCAACGTTGAGTGCGGTCGTGCGCACCGCGACCATGCTCGCCAGGACCGTGTTGTCGAGGGGGGTGGGTTCACCGGACCGCCACATCCACACGGCCATGACGAAGAATCCCACCCAACCGACAGCTGCGACAATCAGCCAGCGCGACCTCTTCGCCCGCGTGCTTTCCATGATCGCCGTGGTCGTGGGCACCAGGCCGGCAGTCGGGAACTCTGACATCGTCAACACCTTCCGGACGGCCGTTTGGACAGCCGTGCCCTCAGCATGAGGCCCGGCACCTGAGACGTTCCTGTGAGCGCACGGGAAGGGGCGCCGGCCTCGACTCCCGAACCGCAGTCTGTCGAGGTCAGAACACCACCCAGCGCGACCGGTGCACCGAGCCGGGGCCGTTGAGGCAGACGCATTGGCGACATCGACAGCATCCACGCGCCTGCGGCTTGAGGATGCGGCCGGCCTCGGCGTGTACGTTGACCAACTTGCCACCGGTTGCCGAGCGATGTAACGGCGGTTACAGTGCCTTCATAACGGCCCGAGCGGGTTGGGTTGAGGTCGGAGGTCACGAATGGGCGGAACCGCGCTGTTCATAGCGGTGTTCTTGGCGTGTCTGGTGGAAGCGGTCGAGGCAACCACGATCGTGTTGGCGTCCGGCACCACGCGGGAGTGGCGTTCCACGTTAATGGGGGTCGGTTGCGGCCTGGCCTCGTTGGTGGTGCTGGTGATCGTCCTCGGGCCCGCGATCTCGGTGATCCCGTTGGCGTACCTGCGCGTGGGTGTGGGCGGGTTGCTGCTCGTGTTCGGGCTGCAGTGGCTGCGGAAGTCGATCCTGCGCGCGAGTGGTTACAAGGCGCTCCACGACGAGGCAGCCATCTACGCGACCCAGGTAGCTGCTGCCCGGTCTGCGAGCAAGCAACGACGGGGGGCGGTCAGCGATTGGTACGCCTTCACCCTGTCGTTCAAGGCTGTGCTTTTGGAGGGACTGGAGGTGGTCTTCATCGTGCTCACCTTCGGTACCAACGCCCACCGAGTTCCGCTGGCAGCAGCCGCTGCCGTGGCCGCCGTGGTTCTGGTTGCCGGCATCGGCGTGGTGGTCCGGGCTCCGTTGGCTCGGGTGCCGGAGAACGGCATGAAGTTCGTCGTCGGGGTGATGCTGACCGCGTTCGGCGCCTTCTGGGCCGTCGAAGGCGTCGGAGGTAGCTGGCCCGGAGCAGATGCGGCCCTGTTGGTCCTGGCACCGGCCATCGCCGCGTACGGACTGCTGATCATCGTCTGGCTGCGCCGGCAGCGGCAGAGCCAACCCGCCACCGACGGAACGGCCGGCGTAGGAGTGACACCGTGAGAGCTCGACTGAAAGCTTTCGGGGCGTTCTGGTACGACTTCATCATCGGAGACGACTGGACCGTCGCCGCCGGGATCGTCATCGCCTTGATCATCACGGGTGTGGTGGCCACCACTACGACACCGGCGTGGTGGATCGTCCCGGCCGCCATCGCCGTCCTGCTACCGCTGAGCTTGTGGCGTGCCACCCGACACGCCTGATCCGGACCCCAGCCCGGATGCTGCTGTCGGCAGCGACCCGGACGTGTGGCTGATCCTGATCTACAAGGTTCCCACCGAGCCCTCCCGGCTGCGGGTCTCGGTGTGGCGGCGACTCAAAGGGCTCGGTGCCATCTACCTGCAGAGCTCCGCGGCTGCCCTGCCCGCCGGCGCCTCGGCAGAGCGGGCACTCCGGAAGCTGCAACACGAGATCATCCAGATGGCGGGGTCGGCGGTCCTGTTGCGCAGCACCCTGCTCGGAGGCGGATCTGACGTCCCTGCGATGTTCCGTGCCGCCCGGGATGATGAGTACGACGAGATCATCGACAAGTGTGACGACTTCCTGGCCGGGATCGACAAGGAGTTCCATGCCGAGCACTTCAGCTTCGCTGAGCTCGAGGAGAACGAGGTCGATCACACCAAGCTCGTCAACTGGTTGGCCAAGGTCCGCGATCGAGATGTGCTGGGGTCAGCACAACGAGAAAACGCGGAGTCTGCCGTTCAGCGCTGCGCGGAGGCACTTGAACGCTACGCCCAACGCGTCTATGCAGAAGACCCCGACCTCGGACCCCACAGCTCCTCGTCATAGGACGACGGTGGGGTGGGGGGACAGCCGGCAGAAGGCTTCTTGCGGCTCGGCGTTGGTGAGCCGAACGGGCGTGGACGATGCCTCGTACTTCCACGCGTCCATTACCAGCACCCCGGGCTGCGGTGTGCGTCGCCCACACCTGAGCACAGCTCAATCCACGCCGTTTTGCCACACACCCAGTCGTCATCTAGCTGATAGCGGTTATGGTCGGCAGCATCGTCTCCACCGAGCCCGGGCACATCGGCAATTCCCGACCGCGATGCCGAACTCCGCGCGCGCCACTAGCGGCTCAGTCCGGAGTGGGGCCGAGCAGCCCGAGCTCCGCGGCTCGGCGTGCGGCTGCGGTCCGCGTCGTCACGTCCAGCTTCGCGTAAACCGACCGCAGGTGCGCGTGCACGGTACGTCGGCTGAGCTGAAGTTGCTCGGCCACCTCCTGGTCGTGCGTCCCAGCGGCAACCAGGCTCAGCACCTGACGCTCGCGCGTAGTCAGCCCGAGCGCGCTAGCCGACGCCCGGGCAGCCAGCCCGGTGACCGCGGCAGCGGCAAGCCCGATCGCTTGACGGCTGGTCAGCTTGGCGCCGGCGTCGAAGGCGGTCTGCCAGCGTTGCGGACCTACGCCGCGTCGACTGGCAGCTGTCGCAGCCCGATAGTCCGCCACCCTCCAGGACGCGCGGGGATCTGCGTCGATGGCCCGCCAGGTCACTCCAGCGCCGAACAGCTCGGCAGCCTGCTCGTACGCACCCAGCGTCGCCGCGAGGATCGCTAGATCCTCCAGCAGATCCTCGACATCACGAACGAAACCGGTGCGCTCTTGAATCTCTACGGCCGCACCGAAGGCGGCGACGGCGTCGGCGTAGCGGCCCTGAGCACAGAGTGCTTTCCCCAGCAGGCAAACGGCCGAGAAGATTCCGTAGGCCGAGTAGATCCCGTAGTCGGCGCCCCTTTCTCCAAAGACGTTCTGTGCCTCACGCGCACATGATGCGGCCTGGTCGGGTTGGTCGCGGGCGAGGGCGAGCATCGCGTGCTGATAGAGCCTCCACGCCTCGCCCGGCCGGTCGTCGGTCCGTTGGACGACGGTCCGGGCCTCATCGCTGTACGCTTCGGCAGCTTCGAGCTCACCGGCTAACAGCGAGGCCACCATCAGTCCCCGCAACGCCGCAGCCTCGCCTCCCTCGTGCCCCAGGCCGCGGAAATGCTCGAGGGACTCCTGAAACCACTCCAGGGCATGCGTCGGCTCATTCGAGGTCAGCTCGCCCGCCGCGTGGCAGGCCCAAGCCCGGTTCAGGAGGACGGTCTGGTCGTCGCCATCGTAGGGGAGGGCCAGTACGGCAGCCAGGCGCTCGAGCCTTCGCGGCTGGGGTGGCATCGAATACGGCCAGAACAGGAGCAGCGCCTGCATCAGCCGCAAGGCCCCGCCGGCATCACCTCGCCCCACAGCCCAGCGCCGCGCCGCGTCGAGGTTGGCGTTCTCCGCCATCAGCGAGTCGCTGCGATGCGGCTCGAGATGGAAGACAGCATGGTCAGTCCACGGTTCGGCCAGCCCGACAAAGTAGTCAAAGTGCCGTCGCCGCACTGCCTCTTCGCGCTCCTGGCCGTCGGACCGCAGCCGGGCCAGCGCGTGACTGCGGACGAGCTCATGCACGGCAAATCGACCCCCCGCAGTCGGCTCTCTGAAGATCAAGCCGCGCTCGACCAGGACTGCGAGCGTGCCGAGATCGGTCTGGGCGACCGATTCGGCTGCGTCAGCCGTGAAGCCGCCGGCAAATACTCCAAGCGCCGCGAGTACACGCTGCTGGCCAGGGCTCAGCAAAGCCATCGACGCGTCCAGAACGGCAGCTATGTCCCGGTGCCGGGGCTGCACGGTGAGAGTGCGCGTGGCCAGCTCCTCAGACTGGCCCGCAAGGAGCTCCACTGGTGATTTGACGTGTGCCCAGGCGGCTAGCAGCTCGATCGCCAGCGGTGAACCGCCGACTCGGCGGCACAGCTCCGAGACCGCAGCGGCATCCACCGCGAGCGGAGCGTAACCCACCCGGGTGGCACGGTCTGCGAACAGCTCGTTGCCCTCCGCTAGAGGCGGCAACGGATAGAGCCATTCATAGACCGAAGCGAGCGGCATCCGGCTCGTTGCCAAGATGGTGAACGCATCCAGCTCGACCAGCAGCGCGTCGACGAGCACTCGACACGGGGCGAGTTGAACCTCGCAGTTGTCGAGCACCAGCAAACTCGGCTGATCTCGCAGCGCGTTGACAACACCGACAGTCGCATCCGCACCACCGCCAGCTGGTATGCCCAGATCCTCAGCTACCCTGCTCGCCACCTCATCCGGACCAGTCGCTGTCGAGAGGTCCACCCACACACAATCTTCATCCCGAACCAGTTCCGCAGCCAGCCGCGTCTTGCCGGCGCCGCCCAGTCCCACTACCGTCACCAGTCGACCCGGCCGCAGCAATTCCCCCAACGCCATGACCTCGGCACGCCGCCCGACGAATCGCGTCGGATAGCGTGGCGGCCCGACACGTCCCGAGACAGACGAGCCGCGCTCGGAGATCAACGGCGGCGATCCAGCTGGCAGGTTGGGCACGGCCTTGGACTCCCTCCGCGGCCCTGCGGGCCCGCATCGGTGATCCTTCCAGTCCCCAGCCCCTGACGGCCAGAGCCTTGACAGCGTCGAGTCGATCTATCGAAGGTCGACCGCCCGTCCCAGGGGGTGGAGTCGCTCCGCCAGGACCCTGCGGTGGACGGACGTGCCTACTAACCCGTCTTCGAGGCCGTTTCCGACGTCGAAAGGGTTGTGGCAGGTCAAGAGTGCCAGCAACCGGAGCTCACCAGGCCGTATCAGGTGATGCCGGTGGCGATGAGTTTCGTCGCGACGAGGTCGTGTCCGTGCTGTGTCAGGTGGGGATGACTCGGATCGGCTCGGGCAGCAACGATGTGCTCGTCGATGCGAGCCAGGTCGTACACATTCACGCACGTGGCGCGGTGCGCGGCAGCGATCTCGCAGGCGGTTCGGGCGACATCGTTTTGGCGGGGGGATCCGGAGGTCGGTGGTGGTGTGATGACGCGAAGCTTCACCGAGCGGTGATGGCGGATTGTCTCGGTCTCGGCCATCCAGTCGGTCAAGCTCTGGCGGAACTGCGGGATGGGTTTCGCTGGACAGGGCATCCGCCGCGCCATGGGGCAGTGGATTACGTCACCGTCGCCCATGGCAAGCAGGATCACGTCGGCCTTCGCCACCGCGGATCGGAGTTCTGGAGTCGAGTGGAGGCCCTCGACGAGAGTCGGCACGGAGGGGGGCGGTGTCTGGCCGGCCATGGTCTTGTCGTCAATGCGGACGCGGCGGCGACCGTCATCCGACGCGGCAGCGGCAAACTGGGCGACGTAGTTGAGGCAATGTGCGCATGCCTCCCCGCCGGCTGAGGCGTCACCGACAACCAGGATGTTGAGCGGAATAGGGATCGATCCAATGGCCCCCGGTTCACGGTGGTCCTGCGCGCCGATCATGGCGAGGGCAGCAATGCTGGAGAGAACGGTCACGATCGCGAGCGACCATCGCTGCCAATGGTGTGTCGGAGCAGTGGGGTCTGGGCCGAGGCTCAGCGTGTCAGTCGACATATTGTCGTCGTGTTCGCCGACGTCGGGCAAGCGTGCGCGATCGAAGCGACTTTCTGCCTGGTTCATGGCGACCTCACTGCGTGAATCATCTGTTGCAGGCGAGTCGGGTTGGATTCACCGATCGGAGTGGTGAGAGTGCTCAGTTGTGGCGGTCCGTGCCGGGCGGGTGGGCAGTGGACGGGGGCGGTGGACGGGGACGTGCTGATCTCGGCCATAGATCGAAGAATCGTCGGCACGTGTCCCGGGCACATCGGCACGATTGCCTAGCGCGGTGCCGAAATCGCGCGCCGCTGTTGACTCAATCCTGAGTTGTGCCGAGCATCCAGCGGCTCAGCAATATCAACAGCGGCAGCGCGAAGACCCCGACTACCGTCTCGGGATGTCCTACTTTCGGACCAGATTCTTCTAACCCGCCCCGCACCTACGGCCCCGGCTCGTCGTAAGCCCTTTCGATGATGATGTTCGGCTAGGGGCGTCGACTGAAGTCGCTAGTCAACCGGCTTGGACGAAGTCGCGAGCCCCAGGTATGGGCCGGCGAGCGCGACGGTGATCACGGTGATGATGCGCCCTTCCAGCGGCCAGGTCGGCGGTGATGCTCGCCGTGGCGATGCTCTCATTGTTCCTCTTCGCCATCGTCTCGATCTGGATCTCCTGGCCGGCCGGTGCCTCGGCGCGCGACCTCGCACCGATGACCCGTGGCGCCGTGCTCTGGTTCAGGTGCTGGTGAGTTCGGTGTGTTGCCAGGTCAGCGCGGTGGCAGCCCAGCCCGCTGCCGCGACCGGGACGACCAGCAGCAGCTGGATCGGGGTCACCGACACGTTCGGGCCGCCCATGCCCAACCACAGGCTCGGCGCGGCGTAGGGGAACCAGCCGCCGGTGCCGAGGACGGTGAGGATCTGGGTGGTGACGATGACGCCAATGACCGCGCCGACGCCGGCGAGGGCGCTGCGACCGAGGGTGGCGACCAGGGCGAACGGCAGCCCCAGCCCGGCGGCGAGGACGCCGCCGGCCAGCATCCGCGCCAGCCCCGTCACGGGGTTCCCAGGCCCGATGGAGAGCAGTAACCCAAGACCGAGGGTGATCATGGTCGCTGCGGCAGCCACCCCCACCGCCCACACCAGCACGGCGGCCAGCTTGCCGGAGGCCAGCACCACCCGCGACGGTCGGGTCATCACCAGGCTCTCGATGGTCTGGTCGCTGAACTCGCGACCGAAGGTCCAGCTCACCACGAACCCGACACCGAGCAGCACCGCGACCGTCAGCACCTGACCGGCGACACCGGTGTATCCGTCCCAGCCGACCCCGTGGATCAGGGGACGGACCTTGACGGCGAGCTGGCTCGATCCGTCGCTCTGGGCCGCGGCGAAGAACCCGGCCGCCATGACGGGTACAGCCACGGCCAGCAGGATCGTGACCAGCCGACCGATGGTGGATCTGCTCAGCTTGACCACCTCGGCGAGGAACGCGTTACTCACGGACGATCCTCAGCGGCGGCGGCGACGGTACGGAAGAACTGGCGTTCCAGGTCGACCCCGTCGGGGGAGAGGTTCCCGACCAGGCGTCCGGCGTGCATCACGTTGATGACCGAAGCCAACCGGGCCACCTCGTCGAGATGATGACTGGAGACCAGGACGCTGGTCCCGCCGGCGACCCGCTCGCCGATGATCGCTCGTAGGTCGATGACTCCGGCCGGGTCGAGCCCGGTGGTCGGCTCGTCGAAGATCATCAGATCCGGGTCGTGGATCAACGCCGTGGCGATCGCCAGCCGCTGCCGGTTGCCGGTGGACAGTGTTCGGGCCGGCTTCGACGCCCACCGTCGCAGGGCCAGCCGGTCGATCATGTCGTCGGCGCGTCGCTGCGCGTCACGGCGACGGCATCCGTGCAGCCGAGCCGCCCACCGCACGTGGTCGGTGACGGTCAGCTCCGCGTACAGGTGGGAGCTGCTGACGTACCCGATCCGGGACCGGACGGCCGCGGGCGCCTGCCAGGCCGGTCGGCCCCACACGCTGACCTGACCCGCATCCGGTCGCAGCAGCCCGACCAGCAATCGCATCAGGGTCGACTTCCCGGCACCGTTCAGACCCACAAGTGCCTGCACCTCACCGGCGTGAAGGTCCAGGTCGAGCCCGTCGACCGCCACCACGTCCCCGAACGACCGGCACAGTCCCCGCGCCTGGACCACGACGCCGCTCGACCCGACCTGATCGCTCACCGCGACACCGGCGGCGTGTCAGGGTCGAACACCGACAGGGCCTGCTCGAGGGCACGCGACAGGTCCGCCGTTTCCTGCGCCGCCCACCACAGCAGGGCAGCCGTCAACGCGCCCAGCACCGCTGATGCTGCCGCCCGCGCCCGCAGCTCATCGCAGCCATCGGCCACCAGCTGACCGACCAGTGCGTCCTCGGTCCGCAGGTTGTTCCGCGCGACCGCCGCCCGCAGACTCGGGGTGCCGGCCACGATCCGAGCGCGGCGCCGCACGATCTCCACAGCGGGCTCCGGCACCCTCGCCCACGCCGACCGCAACCCGTTCACCGTCCGCGACAAAGGGTCCTCCCCGACCGGGCGAGCAGCGACTGCGCGGATCAGGTCAGCGTCGTACGGATCATCGAGCAGCAGCTCAGCCTTACTGGGGAAATGACGGAAGAACGTCATCTCACTCACCCCGACCGCGGCCGCGATCTCGGCCGCCGTGGTCTGCTCATAGCCCTGCGCCTCGAACAGCTCCAAGGCACGTGCCAGCAGAGCCGCCTGCGTGCGCGCCCGACGGGCGCTCTGTTCGAACACCCCTAAATGTTAGTCACTAACATTGAAGACCGCAAGGTGGTTCCTTCCGACGAGCGTGAGCTCATGACCGGGCAAATCAGGCCGCGAGAACGGCGCTACTGAACCTGCCGCGCCAGTCCAAACGGCAGCACTGGTCGTCACCACGATCTACCTGCTGGGCGTGGATGTCACGATGATCCGGTGATGCTGAGCTTCCGTTTGATTGTGCCCCCCGGCCGCACCGATGCGGTGGTCCGGCATCTCGATGGAGACTCTCGCACTACGAATGTGTTGGTGATCCACGGGTCCGGGGTCCGACCCGCGGGGGACCTGGTGCAGTGCGAGGTAACCCGTGAAGCAGCGTCGGACGTCTTGGGCTGGCTCCGCGCCCAGGGCCTCTACGAAGACGGGTCGGTGGTTGTCACCGATGTGGCGGCCGCCCCGTCTTCCAATGCTCGCGCCACCGAGCGGGCCGCTCCTGGTGCACCTGATGACGCGATCGTGTGGGACGCCGTGGTGGACAACGCCTATGGCGAAGCGCGCGGGTCGTGGTCGTTCTATGCGTTCCTGACGTTGGCCACCACCATTGCCTCGGTGGCCGTGGTCACCGACTCCTCCATTCTCGTGGTCGGCGCGATGGTCGTGGGCCCCGAGTTCGGTGTGGTCGCCGCCCTGGCGGTGGGCCTGGCGGCCAGACGACCGAACCTCATCAAGGACTCGGCACGCCTCCTGGTCCAGGGTTTTCTGGTGGCTATCGCGATCACCGCCGTGCTCGCCCTGATCGCTCGAGCCGTCGGCTGGATCGACCTGTCCGATGTGACCGGGCCCCGGCCTTTGACCGGGTTCATCTGGCGGCCCGACAAGTGGTCCGCGGTGGTCGCTGTGCTGGCCGGGACTGCCGGCGTCCTGTCCCAGACGGCCGGCCGATCAAATGCACTGGTGGGCGTGTTCATCTCCGTCACCACGGTGCCCGCCGCCGGTGATTTCGCGCTGTCTCTGGCTCTCGGTGCGCCCGAACAGCTTGCCGGGTCAGCCGCCCAGCTCGGGATCAACCTGGTAGGGATGACCGCGGCCGGCGTCGCCACGCTGATCACCCAACGTGCGCTGTGGAAGGTGACCCGCAAACGTCGAACCACCAGTGGACCGCGACCCGGCCTCTCGTGATCGACCCGCCCCAGTTGCTCCTATGACGGTGGTTGAGCGTCATCTGTGAGACGCCGCCTTCCTAGCCGCGGGTGTGCGCAAGGCGCTCGGTCACTGCGTGCTGCCCGCACAAGGTGGATAGCTGCTCCACGCGGGCTACCTCATTGCAGGCTGATCAGTCGGCTCCAGGCTGCTGCCGGACGGTGTGGGGAGGTAGGGAGATCCGAAAGAAACGGTCGTCCAGATCTGGTCGCGTGCCGCGCTCAATCCGGCCCTGGACCCATAGACGAAGTCGACAGCGCTCGTGGCGTCGATGTCAGGACCGCCAGACGTTGCTCGTGGTGCCGTTGTAGGGGAAGTGCTTTGTCGAGACTGCAGTCAACTGTGCTGCACGCTCTCGGTGGGATGCTGACGCCTCCCCACTCGGTGCCGCTTGAACTCAAGCTGTGCTCGCGGAAGCATCGCTTCCCAATGGACCGGTTGATCACCGGCGACTGAGCGATCGTAATGGGGGCACTCGTGGGCTACAGTCGTGGTGTAGTGGCGCGCCCCGGACCCTGGCGTTGTATCGCACGGTGCAACCAGGGAGGGTCTGGATGGCTGACGTCCGTCGGGTCTTGGGTCTGAGTGGCTTCACGGCGTTGAGGCGTCGTGGACTGTCGCCTGGATTGTCTCAGCCACTCCTCTGAAGACCACCGGTAGGACGAGCAGGATGACTGTTGGGGCAACCGCGTGCTTGCGGCGTACCGGCATGACCTGTCGGGCTCCGAGTCACAAAGTCGGTCAGATCTCGGGGCCGCGGCGACGAACCACCGCACCCACCTGCCCCGACATGGTGCCCGTGAAATCGTTGCCTGCCCCCATCCCAGATCCCCGAGATGTGAGCACGAGCCCCTACGGGGCAGCACCACACCAGGGACCCCGAGCGGACACGTCGCAGAAGCGCGATCCGTTGCCAGCGACCCGCATCCGGAACTACCACAAGGGAGCCTTGCCTGACATGAAACCCGCCCTGCAGGGTGGCATCCCCACCCACACTGAGCGACTCAGCCAGGTTCGGGAGCCGCTCGTAGAGCTGTCTCATGGGGCGCCGGCGCTCGCCGTCTCAACGCCCTCCTCCAACCGATCAGGTTGGGCAAATCTCGGACCTGACTCAGGACTCACCGAGGACCAGGCGAACTGCGTCGACTTCTGGAGCCCCGCGCTGAACGAATGCCGACCCCAGCGGGAGCGGATCCGCACTCTCGACGAGTGGGCCCTGACCATCGAATCTCCGAACGCCCAAGAGTTGGTGGACCGCCTCCTCACTTCCATGATCGGCAACAATGTCGACGACAACTGAGGACCTGCAGCGCCGCCCGGCAAACCAGAAGGTCGACGCCACGCCATCTCGGGTTCCGCGACGGCCACTGGATCAGATGCGGATCCTGCGCGCCGCGGTCGACTTCATCGACGTCAACGGGCTGGGCGAGCTCACGATGCGTCGGCTGGGCGCTCACCTCGGGGTCGAGGCGATGGCGCTCTACCGCTACGTGCCCGGGCGCGAGCAGCTGTTGGACGGTGTCGTGGAGGTGGTGATGGACGAGCTGTACGAGTCCACCCACGCCGACGGCCTCTCCACCAGCTGGCAGGAGTACCTGCAGATGCAGGCTCACGCCGTCCGCACCCTCGCGATCACCCACCCGCGGATCTTCCCGCTGGTGGCCACTCGGCCGCCGTCCGCGCCCTGGCTGCGACCTCCGCTACGGAGTCTGCGGTGGGTCGAGTCGTTCCTGCAGGGACTGCGCGAGTACGGGTTCTCCCCGCAGGTCAGCGTCGCGGTGTACCGCTCGTTCGCGACGTTCCTGCTCGGGGCGTTGTTGCTCGAGGCGGGGACGCTGGAGGATCTGACCATCACCGAGAAGGTGAACCTCGCCTTCATCGAGACCGACGACCTGTCGTCCTACCCGATCATCTCGGAGATGGCCGACGAGCTGAAGGACGGCGGCTTCGAGGTCGAGTTCGAAGCCGCGTTGGAGGACCTGATCGAACGGGTCGCGGCAATGCGCACCCACCGATCCGCCGATCGGGAATCGGCCTTCGACTGACAGAGGGCGGCTTATCGGATAGGTCACCTGTTGCTGGTTCGGCAGGGTGCCCAGGGATGAGATGCGAACTGTTCTTTGGTGTCGGTGGCCGCAGCCGGATGCGGTGAAAGCCATGAGTGGCCGTCTGAAGCGCTTGTCTCTCGTCCCTGCGGATGTGCCGTTGGTGTTGAGGCTGGATCTCGATGGGTCGGTCTGTCGGAAGCTTCAGCCGGGCATCGATTGTTGATGATCGTCTGAGCTACCAGGTGCAGTTTGGTGTTGGTGTGTTGTGACCACCGGCGCAGCATCTCGAAGGCGTCGTCGGCGGGTATCCCGTAGCGGCCCATCAGGATGCCTTTGGCCTGCTCGATCACCGGCAGGGTCTGGAGCTTGCGGCGTAGGTTCTCGTTCTCGGTGACCAGTCGGTCGACGGGGTTCGTCGGTTCGTCCGGGTCGAGGCTCCGGAACTCGGACGTGCATTCGATCATCGGGTCCCCCTTTGTCCCTGGAGGTGGTGCGCGGTCAACGGGTACTGCTGAAGAGTCGCCGATGCGGTGGGTGTGACGCCGCACCAGGTCGGCGGCGTGCACTGACGGCGCCCACCACGCGCTCACCCTAGAGAGATCGACGCATGACGCCTACACCCTTAGGGGTGTAACCGAAATGGGCTGTCTGACTGACGCGGGGACGCCGGAGGGGTGCTGTGATCCAGCGGACAGGCGTCGGGAGAAGCTGCTGCGGGAGGCGGCCACTTTCTGTTTTGGCGATCGGGCGGGCTGGAGCGGGCGGGTAGCTCGGCCGTGCCAGGCTGCTCGATGGGGTGTGTCGGCGGCCATCAGGTCTTATGAGCTTCGCCGCTCCAGCTCGCCCGTTCCCGGTCTGGTGTGGCGGACTGGATGGTGTCGCTACTTGTCTCGCGCGGCTCGGGGTGGCGCGCGTTGCCGGGCCCGCGCCCTGGGACGCGCGTGCGGATCGGTGAGCCGACTCCGCGGCTGGGGCGGAGCCGACGATGGAGGGAAGGGTGGCTCGGGGTGGGTGGGTTCTGCGGCCGGCGGCGGCTCGCGCGGTTGGGCCGGCCAGTTGGCGGCGATGATGGCGTCGAACTCTTCGGTGACCCAGGCTGTCTCGATCTGGTGGAGCAGGTGGTCGATGTTCTGTTCAGTGGTGGCGGGTGCGGTCGGGGCAGTCGGGGTCATGGGTATCACCTCCCTCGTCGCTGCAGGCGGAATGCTGGTCAGGCGTTGATGGCCTGATGGTTCTGGACGGCGTCGATTGCCTCGTGGTCGTCGGTGGCGTTGATGGAGATCTTGCGCGGCTTGGCCTTCTCGGCCACGGGAATCTCCAGCCGTAGCACGCCGGCGTGGTAGCTGGCGACGATCTTGTCGGTGTCGAGGTTGTCGCCGAGGATCAGCTGGCGGCTGAACACGCCGCGCGGTCGTTCGGCAGCGACGAGTTCTTCGATGCCTTCCCGTGCCGGCCGGTCGGCGCGGACGGTGAGGACGTTGCGTTCGACGTCGAGGTCGATCGAGTTCGCGTCGATACCGGGAAGGTCGAACTCCACCACGAAGGAGTTCTTGTCGCGCCAGGCATCCATGGGCATGGCGGTCGGTCGCGCGGTGGTGCCGAACACCTGCTGGGTGAGCCGGTCCAGGTCACGGAACGGGTCGGTGCGCATCAACATTTGTTCCACCTCCTAGATTCAGTTCTGTCGCGGATGCGCGAGCCACGATCTGTCGTGGCCGATACAACTTTTATATAGCACTGCCGTGTCTTAGGATGCAAGAGTGACGATAGAAAAATCGGGTACGGGCACGGCGGACGGCAGCCGCGGTGTGTACGGGATCTCGGTTGCCGCCGAGTTGGCCGGCACGGGTGTGCAGAACCTGCGCCTGTATGAACGCAAGGGTTTGCTCCGGCCTGACCGGTCGGCCGGTGGCACCCGTCTCTACAGTGCCGACGACGTCCACAGGCTGCGGCGCATCATCGATCTGCTGGCCGCCGGTGTGAACCTGGCCGGCATCGCCATGGTCCTCGACCTCCAAGACGACAACACTCAGATGAGCACCCAGCTGCATCGCCAGACCCACAAGTCGTCAGCTCGCCCAGCTGATGAGGTGGCCCTGGGGGAGCGGCCGACTCCGAAACCAGACCGACGTTCAAGATCACCGAGATGACCATCCACGTGCTCTGCCACCTCAGGATTTCAGCCCCCGCCGCGGTCACCACCAAGAGCGAAGACCGGCCACGACCTATCGGACGGTGAGCCGCGTCATCAAGAACGGTATTGGTCTGTCCCTGCGCGTGAGAGCACGCGACGTCGAGGGCTGGCACCGCTCCGGGTGAAACGGGTCAGTGGGGCACACCTGCCTCCCGGTCAGCCCAACGGCCAGCCAGTCGGACCTCGGGAACCGGCCGGGTACTGATCCATAGGCACGGCCCCGCGACGCCACGCGTCGATCATCGGTTCCAGGATCCGCCAGCACTGCTCGGCCGTGTCACCACGCACGGATAGGAGGGGGTCAGCGTCGAGGACCCCGGCGAGCACCTCGCCATACGCGGGCAGCCGACCGGGGCTGAGGTCAGAGGCCAGCGTGATGCGGTCCAGTGTGAAAGGATCCTCCGGCCCGTTGACGTTCATCTCCCAGGCCATCCGATCGGGCCCCATCATCAGTCGTAGCCGAGCCGGCGCCGCATCCCCCCGTAGTCCGGTAGGCAGGTGTGGCGGCGGTTTGAAGGTGACCACAATCTCCTTGCGCCGCTCCCTCAGCGCCTTGCCGGATCGGAGCCGGAACGGCACACCCGACCAGCGCCAGTTGTCGACCTCGAGGTCAACCTCGGCCAACGTCTCCGTGTCACGAGCCGGATCTACGCCAGGCTCGCTGATGTAGTCCGGCACTTGTCGGCCGTCAATACTGCCGGCAGCGTATCGGGCTCGGCGGCTCGCGGTGACGGGATCATCGCGCCAGGGTCGGCAGGCACGAAGCACCGCCGCCTTGGCCGCGCGGAGGTCCACGGCGTTCACCGATGACGGCGGCTCCATGGCAATCAGGGCCATCACCTGCAGCAGATGGCTCTGGATCATGTCGGCCAACGCTCCGGCCCGGTCGTAGTAGCGCGCCCGGTTCTCCAGTGTCAGCTGCTCGTCGTACACGACCGTGACGCTCTCGATGTGTTGGTTACTCCACAGCGGTTCGAACAGCCGGTTGGCGAAGCGGACGCCGAGCACGTTGAGGACCGTCGAGCGACCCAGAAAGTGGTCGACGCGTTGAACCTGATTCTCGTCGACGAGCTGGGCCAGCAGCCGGTTCAACGCGGCGGCACTGTTTGCGTCGGTGCCGAACGGCTTTTCCAGGGCCAGTACGGTGCCGGCGGGCAGGTCGACTGAGCACAGCGCCTGACAGGAGGCGACCGTCACCGCCGGCGGCAGGGCGAAGTAGATGGCCGGCGCGGGTGGGCCCACCTCCAGCAGCCGGCGCAGATCGTCTGCCTTCGTCACGTCAGCCTGGACGTAACATGTCGAATCCAGGACCGCCTCGCACGTCGCAGCGTCGATGGTCACCGTGGACAGGGACGACCGCACTCGTTCACGCCACTGATCGTCGTCCCATGCTTCGGTGCCGGCGCCGACCAGCACGATGTCGCTGCGGTCCGGTTCACGGTCGAAAAGTTCGCCGAGCGCCGGCATCAGTAGCCGATTGGACAGATCGCCGCTGGCGCCTAGCAGCAAGAACGTTCCGACTCGATCTGACACGTGTCACATCCCCAGGAGCTTTGGACCCGCCGCCGCGGCCGCACCGGCCACGCGATCCAAGGAGATACTCGCATGGGTGACCAGATCGGTATCCACTATCCAGGTCGGTCAGCCTTGGTGGACAGGCCCGGATTGAACCACGACTGCGAATCCCTCGGGTGACAACGGTCCGGCTGTGGCAGGCGGGTATGACGACGCTGGCATTCATAGACACCCACGGTGGAGGCTGTCAAGGGGCCGAGCTGGCTTTACCTGGGTTCACCGGTTCGTCGAGCACCCTGGTCTGGGTGAGGACCGCGAGCGAGTCTCCGCCGGCCAGGTCTCCGCGGAGCGCCTCGAGGTCACGGGCGAAGTCGTCGCAGAAATCTGCGAGACCGTCCGGGCACCGACCTGACCCAGGGTCGCGGTCACAGCGACGTCACCTCCGACCGAGGACGGTGATGGTGCTGACCTACACAACTCTCCTTCGCCGTGCTTCAGTCAGCAGCGACAGACCCGGACGTGGGCCAGCCGAGGAGCCGGGCTCCGAGGGCGGCGATCTGCAAGGCGAGACTGTCGGAGGGGTTGGCGGGGTTGCTTCCGGTCAGCGTCTCGATTCTGGCCAGGCGGTAGGTGACGGTGCGCACTGACACGTGCAGCCGGCGTGCGGTCTCGGTGGCCACCGCTCCGGTCGCGTAGTACGTCTCCAGGGTGTGCAGCAACGGTTCGGCTCCGCCACGTGCGCGGGTGAGGGGAGTGAGCAGTCCGTGCACCAGGTCGACCAGTGCTGTTTGGTCGCGGCCGATCACCCGGTAGAGGAGGAGGTCTTGGGACCGGACGGTGGTCGCGTCGAGATGGAGCCGGCGGGCGAGCCGCAGGGCTTCCCGGGCCTGCTCGTAGGAGTGGGCGATGCCGTAGGCGCCCGGGTGGGGCTGGCCGGTGGCGACCTGCCATTGATGGTGCGCGGTGTGTCGGAGGAGCTGGGTGCTGATGTACTCGGTCGCCGGTGGCCGGGCCTTGCTTGCTGGGTTGGCGTCGGCGGCGGGTTCGGCGGGCAGGATGACGACGAGGAAGGTGTCCTTGG
The DNA here is from genome assembly GCA_963696135.1 of uncultured Actinomycetota bacterium. GTDB lineage: Bacteria > Actinomycetota > Actinomycetes > Propionibacteriales > Propionibacteriaceae > Microlunatus. Next base: position 396,873 of record CAVOJH010000006.1, on the reverse strand, counting down.
TGGCGACCAGCACTTCACGGTCCCCGTAGCGATCGACCACGGCACGCTCGATGGGGCTGGCCGCCCGGTCCAGCTGGTGAGCAGACGTCGACGCCGGTTCGGCGAGGAGAACCTGGTGGCTCCGGCTGAGGTCGAGACCGAACGGCTGCGCGCGCTGGATCAGACGGGCGACGTCGGCGTCGCCCCGCAGAAGATCGTCGATGAACTCCCGTCGAACGGATTCCTCCTGGCGGATCATGGCGTGCCGGGCCGCTTGGTGGCCGTCGATCAACACCTCGACCGCCTCGTTCACCACCCGGAGCATCGTCTCCGCCGCCGTCTTGGTGCCACCAGCCGCGTCCCCCACGGTGGCTGGCATCGCCCGCCACAGATGCCAGGCGGCCGACAGGTACAGGTCGACGGCCTGGTCGGCGTCCACGCCCGCGGCGGCGGTCTGCTCACCCAGCTGTCGCAGGGCGGTCAGCTGGGATGGCTGGGGCCGCCGGCCCTCGGTGGCGGCGTCGGACAGGATCTGGAGGTACTCGCCCAGCAGCTGGACCGACACACCCGCCTCTGCGGCCGTGCGGGCCGCCACCTGCGACACCCGATCCGCCCTGGCTCGGTCATCGGGGTTCACGTCTGGGCCGCGTGCCATAGCGTTCCCCCTCGCTCGTCACAAACACTGTAGTTGCCGACGTCCGGCAATGACAGTGCGTCGATGATGACCGACACTGCCTCTATCGGGTCGAGCGCCGTTCGGGGACGATAGAGACATCAGCGCCACACGGCGCTGCCCAGCCGAGAAGGAGGTGCCGATGCCCAGACATCACGATGGACGAGCACGGCTGGACCTCCACAATGTCAGCGTCGACATCGTCGCTGCCGAGGCCGGACGGTGCGGTTTCACCCACCTGGCCAGCGGGCGCGTCTGCCTACGTCCCCATCGCCACCCAGGGTCCTGCCACCCGCAGCGGACCGTCGTGACGCCCATGTCGGCGTCTGCGATGCGTCTGCTCTAGCTCTACCCACCACACTTCAACGCTGCGCCGCAGCGTTGCCGGCCGATGCGCCCATCCGGCCGGTTCTCGCTGTACACAAGGAGCCGACCATGACCATGGAACTCACTGACACCACAGGCAGGCCCGCACCAGCCGCCGCGCAGCTGGCAGCCGTGCGAACCGAGCTGGAGCAGCAGCGCAGCTTCCGCGTGGAGCAGATCGAGGAGGTCGAGGTCGACGCCGCCGAGGCGTTGGCCGCCGGCGACGACGCCCGCCTGCAAGTGACCCGTTCACTGTTCATGGCCGCCGAAGCAGCGCTGCAGGAGATCAACGCCGCACTTGCCCGCCTCGACCACGGAACGTACGGCACCTGTGAGCGCTGCCACCAGCCCATCCCGATCGAACGGCTCGAGGTGTTGCCCACGAGCCGGTCCTGCACGCCGTGTCAGGCGCGCGCCGACATGGGCCGGGCCCGCAGAGGTGTACACAGCCGCTGGCCTATCGCCGGACCGGCAAGCCCGGCCGCCGGCGCAGCGTCGCAGTAGACCGTCTGGGCACATCACCTGCTCGGACAGCCGTCCCCACCAGCTATCTCGGGCTGGTTCGCCATGGTCCTGACCCGCTCGAAACCGACCCGAGCTGTGATCCCGTACCCGGGACACCGTGTCCGACGTCGCCCGAGCATCGGACGCGGCACGCCGGCACGTTTCCACGACTGTCCGCGACCGGCCGACACGCCGGATCACGACTCGGGCGTCGCCCTGTCGGCCGCTCTCGACCGCCCGTACCCCAACGCCCGTGCGGCCGCTACCGCTCGCACCCCTCGACTGAAAGGACGTAGCCCCCATGACCACCGCCGACACCCCTGTGATGAGCCGTCGACCTCGCCGGCAACAGACCCGTGGTGACTCGCGGCCGCGCGTCACCAGTCTCGATAGGCCCGCGCTCGAGCGCCAGCAGCTGCTCCTGTCGCTGAAGACTGCAGGGTGCGTTGCGCTCACCTTGTTCTCTCTTCGGCTCGGCATTCCCGGCGCCGCCTTCGTCTTTCTGGGTCTCGGCGTTCTCCTCCTCATCAGGAGCAACCCAGGGCAGGAACCGGACGGGAGCCAGCTGTCGTAGCTGCCCCGACGGCAACGAACGACCACCAGTCCTGCCGTCCGCAATGTGCGGAAACAGGCGCGTCACGCGGTGGGATCACGCCCAGCCGCTGCACTTGCAACAGGAAAAAAGGATGACTGTCATGTTGACTCTGCGGGAAAGGCGGCTGTTCGACGACCTCGAACGGCAGTTCTACGCCGCCGACCCCCACCCTGCCGAACCCGATGATGCAAGTGGGTCGTCGAAGGCATGGGTCTTGGAGGTAGCCATGGGAATCTGCGTGGCTATGGTCGCCATCTGCGGCCTCTTCGGATCACCGGAGGGCGTCGTCTGCTTCACGGGCACCATGATGATCTTGGCCTTCATGCACTACACCTTCTGATACCGAGCAGACCGCCGCCCAAACGGAAATCCCAGCAGGCCGCGCAACGAGACGCCAACGCAACGACGTTCCGCGGATCGGCCATTGATGCCGCACCGCGATCGTGAGAGCCCGACGCCGCCACGGGTTGGACACACCTACGGAAGAGAGATGGACTTGACTACCGCCACCCACCCCGTCCCCGATCGGGTCGTCGTCATCGGCGCCGGAATGGTGGGCCTGTCCACCGCCTGGTTCCTGCAGGAGCACGGAGTCCAGGTCACGGTCCTCGACCGGACAGGGGTGGCTGCGGGCTCATCCTGGGGAAACGCGGGTTGGCTGACCCCCGGCGTCGCGACCCCCCTGCCGGAGCCGGCCGTCCTCAGGTACGGGTTGCGCGCAGCCCTGTCACCCTCCTCCCCGGTCTACGTGCCGCCGAGCGTCAAGCCGGCATTCCTGCGGTTCCTCACCGGCTTCGTCCGTCATTCGACGATGAAGGCGTGGAGAACGGCGATGGGGCACTTGGTGCCCCTCAACGACCTGTCGTTGGAGAGCTTCGACCTGCTCGACCGGGGCGGGGTACCCGCCGACACACGCGACGCCGGGTCCTTCCTCGCGGCGTACCGCACCGAGGCAGAGCGCACGACGCTGCTCGAAGAGATCCAGCACATCCACGCGGCCGGCCAGGACGTCGAGTTCGAGGCGCTGACCGGCGACCAGGCCCGCATGATCGAACCGCACCTGTCGCAAGAGATCGGTGCTGCCATCCTGCTCAGGGGTCAACGGTTCATCGACCCCGGACGCTACGTCCACGCACTTGCGGACTCGGTGAGTGACCGTGGCGGCAAGATCATCGACAGTGCGACAGTCTCCCGTCTCCAGGACATTGGCTCCGCGGTGGTCGTCTCTACCACCGAGGGTTCGGTCGAGCAATTCGATGCAGCGGTCATCGCGACCGGCGCCTGGCTCGGCGAGCTCGCCCGCCCGTTCGGGGTGCGGAACGTCGTTCAAGCGGGCCGGGGGTACTCGTTCTCGGTCGCCATCGACCAGGTCCCGGAAAGTCCGCTGTACTTCCCTGCGCAGCGGGTTGCCTGCACGCCCATCGGGGACCGGCTGCGTATCGCCGGGATGATGGAGTTCCGCAAGCCTGAGGCGCCGCTTGATCGCCGCCGCGTGCAGGCGATCGCCGACGCCGCGCGTCCGCTCCTGCACGGCATCGACTTTGCTAACCGCCGGGACGAATGGGTGGGGTCCCGTCCGTGCACGGTCGACGGCCTGCCACTCATCGGAGCCTCCAGAAGCCCTCGGGTCTATGTTGCAGGTGGCCACGGTATGTGGGGCATCACCCACGGTCCGGTCACCGGCCGGCTCCTCGCCCAGATGATGGTGACGGGCAAGCAACCCGAACACATCAGACCCTTCGACCCTCTACGGCGGCACTGATTCACGCATTCCCGGTGGCGGGTCTGGTCGGTCACAGGGAGCCGGTCGATAGGCCAATCCTGGCTCCTCTAGGCCGGGTCGACGCCACCTTCGGCGTTGACCCGTGAGGTCCCGCGGCAGACAGCGTCTGCGGGGACTGTCTGCGGTCGACAGAACCTGGCCGGCGCGGACGGCCACCGCGAGTTGCCTCCCAGCAACGAGAGCGGCACCCCGACGGTCAGCACACTAGGACGATGGGAATCGCCCACCTGGTCCGCTGTCCGGATGCCGGAGCACGCCTATGGGCTCCCAGCCAGTCACGCTGTCACCAGAGCGTCATTGCCTCGACTCGTCGAGCGACAGGGGACGGGTGCAAGGTGTCGTCGGAATCGGATAGGCCTGTAGTCGGTCGATGAAGCGACCAAACAGGGTGGAGAAGGCCCGCCGATCCTGCTGCGACCAGTCCTGGATCAGATCATCGATCAGCGCCGCCCCGGCAGTCGCCCGATGCCGCTGCAGTGCTCGGCCGGCAGCCGTGAGAGCGATCATGGCAGAGCGTCGGTCGCTGGCGCTGATGGTGCGCTGCAGGAGGCCGCGCTGCTCGAGTCGCCGCACCTGGGGAGTGATGGTGGACTTGTCGACACCTTGCCAGGACGCCAGGTCAGACAGTCTGACCGGGCCGTTGTCGTCGACCGTGTCCAGCAGCCAGACGTCGTTCGGTGACAAGTCGTCGGCATCGGGACCGAACAGGAGTCTTCGATGGGTTCGGCGCGAGCTCCAGCGGAGCAGGCGGGCCACCGACGCCTGCACAGACGCACCCGTCTCCTCCGGCTTCGCGGTCGCGGATCTCACGACTCACAACCTACTCGCTTAGTTTGATAGTCCCAACCAAGTCGAATATAGTTGGGGCATACCAACTAAATGAAAGGGGCGGCATCGATGACCTCAAGCAAACTGGCCCCGACCCCCGACAGCATTCGGGGGCAGCGCCGCAGTTGTGGCGGCGACCGACAGCTACCCCGGCATGCCCGGTGACAGTTTCGACCGTCTCGCCGATGCCGGGTTCCCTATCCGGCACGTGCGGGTCATCGGCAGCGACTCCAGAGCGTGGAGCAGATGACCGGCCGCCGCGGCCTCGGTCGCGCAGCCGACGTCCTGGCCGGCGAGAATCGGCCAGAGTCAGCGCAGCTGCACGATGGCGGCCCCCCGATCGACTCAAACGGACGTCCTGACCCTCAGCGTCGGCAGCCGACGCCAGTACCTCTCAACACCGACAGGAGATTCTCATGGCAACTCACACCTCAACCCTGATCCGCGTCGCCGACCCCGACATCCGGTCTCGGCGATCAGCAGCGCCCGTATCGGAGGACGGCACCGTGTCGGGGACCCGCGGCCACGACGACCGAGGCGGCCAGCCCCGGACGGCCCCGCCCGCCTACCGGTCCCGGCGGCGACCCGCCTCTCCGCTCGGCATCGCCGCTACGATCCTGGCCGTCGTCGTCGCCGCCGCGGTCACCACCCTCGTCCTTACAGTGCCGGACGGAGCATCGATCACCGCCTCCGAAGGACCTTCCCTCGCCGCTGGAGTGGTCGGGATGTCAGCCGGTGTGATCGGCTTCCTCCTCGCCTATATCGCCGCCGTAAAGTCCCAGCACTGAGACCGATGATTGAGCCCCGCTTGGAACCCTCGAGCCGGCGGGCTGCACGCCGGCCCTGGCCGACTGGGAGAGCGAGGATGGTCATCGTTGTCACATCCCGACGATCTCTCTGCCGACTTCAATCCGACTTGAACGGCAGTTCGCTGGGTTGGTGCCGAGGTGTTAGCAACATAGGGCGCCCTATGGGAATCCCTGGTCTGCGGCCAAGAGCGTGGACACTGGATCGTGTCCGACGTCCTCGTCTCGTGGGTGGTGCCCAGGGGACCGTCCCTGGATCCCGAGATCGTGTGGGACACCGACGTCTATGTGCCCGCCGAGCCGCCGGGACCTGCCCTTGAACGTGGGCACCTGCGGAGGCTTGTTGACTGCCGCGATCCTGGGTGAACGCCATCTTCGACAGGGGTGGCACGTCTGGCTACGCTGGCCGATCTTGATCGGGACCCGGCGATGCTGCGAGCCGGGCCGTGCCGGAGTTCCATCTGGCAGAGATCGAGCGGCTAAAGGCCGGCGGGGATCTGGCCCGTGGGAGCGACGATGAACCCATCCAGCATGCGTCAACGGTCTCCGACGCCCTGGATCAGGTCCCCCTTTCTGGGATGCAGATTTCGGCCGAACTGGTGATGTCGGCGAGCGACGCCGAATCGTCAAGAGGTGACCGACATCCGTACACTTTCCAATCCGAGAACTGCTGTCTTCAGACGGCGCGGTGTTCCCAGACGTATGGTTCGGCGGGGCCGAGCCAGGCCTTTGCGAAGGCGCGCCGGCGTAGCGCAGGCACGAGTTGGCAGAGTCGGAAGAAGGCGCGGACGCCGGCCTTTGCCGCGGCGCCCGTCGCGAGGGCCTGGTCCTTCTGCTCTAGTGAGTACCGCACGGCGGCAGCCCCGTATTCGCGCATCTCTGCCTCGTAGTCGCTGATTGCTGCCACGAGTTCCCGCTCACCACGACTGACAGCCGGCAGCAAACGTCCCAGCAGGTGCGCATCGCGCAACGCGGTATTCCCGCCTAGCCCTCCGATGGGCGGCATCAGGTGGATCGCGTCACCCAGCACAGTGACCGGGCCGGGAAGCCATGCCGGTGCCGGCTCGCTGGCTCGGAACGGTACCGCGCTGCGCGTTGCTGGGTCTGAGTGAGCGAGCGCCCGTCGGAGCCGCGGATCCCAACCGGCGACCAGGACGTCCACGGCAACTCGAAGGCTGTCGCTGTCCAGCGTGGTGACGTCCGGGGGTAGCGTGTCTGCGCGGGCCACCAGGGCGCAGAGAAGGTATGGCCGGCCGGCTCCGGCCGGCGGCTCGAACACTGAGGTGAACAAGAAGAACGGCGCGTCCGGGTCGATCAGGTTCATGCCCGTGAGCAGCCGTGACGGCAGCGCCGTACGCACCTCCTCGGTGAGCCAGATCTTGTGTGCGATGCCGACGGCGCCTGTGTCGATTGTCGCCAGTTCGGGCAGCAGCCGCCGACGGACGCGGGAGTTGGCGCCGTCAGCACCGATGAGGAGATCGGCTGAGGCGGTGCGGCCGTCGGCGAAGTCGACGCGGACGCGGCCGTCGGGCATGACTTCGTAGTCGACGAACTCCGCCCCGGTGTGCAGGACGTCGTCCAGGCCAGAGGACAGCAGTCGGCGCAGGGTGGCTCGGTCGGCGGCATAGTGGTTCGCGGTGGGGTCAGTGGCGCCGCCGGGATACATGGTTGATTCCTCGACAACGACAAGTTTGGCAAGCTGTTCGGTGAGGAACCCGAAGCTGCCGCCCGGTCCGGCCGTTGTCTGGAACTCCTGCCAGCCCGCCTCGGGCAGGCAAGCGTGCAGGGCACGGGCGCCGGCAGGATTGATGTGAAGCCGGTACCCCTCCCATCGGCTTCCAAGGGCGGTGTCGCGCTCGTACACCTCGACGTCGACCCGGTGTCGGCGCAAAGCCTGGGTCAGCGCCAACCCGCCGATCCCACCGCCGATGATCATCACCTTCATCAGGTGTCCCTCCTGAGGAGTTGCTCGAGCTGCGCGAACGCCGGTCCGGCCAGGTCGGGCGCCAGCCGAACTCCCTTGACCACGGCGATCACCAGCTCAGCGCAGGCCGCAGCGTCCACCGCCCACGCACCACCGACGTTGCCCCTGTTCAGCATCGACACCAAGACCTCACGCCAGCCGGCCTGCTGACGGTCCAGGGCCACGGCAATCTCCGGGTCGCGCCTGGCGCGCAGGTCCAGCTCGGCGGTGACGACGAGGAGTTCTGGCCAGTCGTTGATCAGTTGGCGGAGGCCGGCCAGATGTGCGCGCATCGCGTCGGCTGGGTCTTCCGGGACCGCATCGCCGAGCACCCAGAACTGGCGGGTGGCGTAATCGGCGACCGCGGCGATGAGGTCCTGCTTAGTGGCGAAATGGTGATGCAGCGTCGAATGGTCAATCCCGACGTCTTCAGCAACCTGGCGGAGACGAAGCCCTTCGAAGCCCCCCTCGGCCACTCGATCGAACGCCGCACGGACCAGCTGTGCACGTCGCTCGCCGCCGTCTCCACCAACCACTTGGTGGACTTTAGCAGAGATGCGGTGTCCCTCCAGGCATGCCGGGTCACTCGGTCTCAGCGGAGCGTGGAGGAGGTGGGGCAGCGAAATGTGTCATCGGCAGCAATCCCGACCTGGTTGAGGTACGTGATCACGGTTCCCCAGGCCTGTAGGAGGGTGGTCTCGGTGTAGGGGATTGCGTGGACGTGACAATAGCTCCGAGTCAACCGACGGGCTGCTGCAAGGTGGCGTCTCGGCATGCTCGGGAACAGGTGATGCTCGATCTGGTAGTTCAGTCCGCCCATCAGGGTGGTGACCCACCACCCCCCGGTGACGTTTCGCGAGGCCCGGACCTGCTTGGTCAGGAAGTCCAGCTTCCCGTCGCGAGGCACGATCGGCATGCCGATGTGGTTGGGGGCGAATGCCGCACCCATGTAGAGGCCGAACACGGCCAACTGGACGCCGAGGAAGGCGAGAGCCAGGCCCAGCGGCAAGGACACGAACAGGATGGTTAGGTATCCGCTGAAGCGCAGCACGAGCAGTGCGAGCTCCAGCCATCTCCCCTTCACTGGCTGGTGCGACAGGAGCGCGCGGAGAGAGTCGAGGTGAAGGTTCAGTCCGAAGAGCAGCAGCAGCGGGAACAGGAGGTACCCCTGACGGGTGGCGATCCACAGCCTGAGTCGGCCGCGTCCGGCCAGGCCCTCGACGGTGGGAGCGATCGCTCCGGTTTCGATGTCGGGGTCCTTGCCGATCTTGTTGGGATTGGCGTGGTGGCGAGAGTGTTTACTCATCCACCACGCGTAGCTCATCCCCACGAACACTGTGGCGAGGATGCGGCCGACACGGTCGTTCGACCGACCGGAGACGAGGATCTGCCGATGGGAGGCCTCGTGGCCGAGGAAGGCGAACTGGGTGAAGATCAGGCCGAGCGAAGCGGCCATGAGCAGTTGGAGCCAGGAGTCGTCGAGGAGCAGGATCCCCACCGCCGTGCCGCCGAGGGCAAGGATGAGCGCGGTGAACAGGGTCAGGTAGAACCCACGGGTGCGCTCGTTGAGGCGGTGCTCCCGCACCGCTTGTGCGAGCTCGGTGTAGGTGTGGGTCTGCTGGTGCTGGGCAGACCGCCCGCTGCCGCGACCGATCGGTTGAGCAGGTTCTGGGAGCGTGCCCGACATTGGAACCAACGACATCATCGTCGCCTTTCACCGCGATGGTTGCGGGCGGACCGCAAGGGACATCCGAGGTCGCCGACCGAGTCCGACGGCTGTGCACAGGACGTCAGTACGGGGACGAGTGGGGGCACCGAGCACACTGTTGAACTCGATGCCCCCTCGCCCCGGAAGAGTGGGCCTGAGCAGCAGGTTCCCCCGCCAGTTACCTCATCTGGTCAGCTCTCCCGGAATCTTGGGTCGCCTCATCCGGAGCCGGTCATCGGTGGGTGATACGGCACGGGGGGGTGATGTCGCGAGGTTGGTCGAGGCAGACTCCTGGGGTGGTCGAACGGTAAGAGTTCGACGCCGGGGTCCAGGGCGCCATCAGACGAGACCGAATGTACTCCACGGCGGGCCTTGTTGCTATCCATCCAGCGACTCTCCGGTCGGTGTCGCCGCAGGTGGTGAATACTCGGTACCAAGACGTGGTGGTCGACCGGATGTTGTGTCGGCGTCCGGTCCGCAGATTCCACCGCGTCCACAGATGCCAGCCGAGTGTTCAGGGACTGGTGAGAGGGTTGGGCCATGGAGTGGGGAGGCGTGGTCACGTGACGCGGGCTGGAGATCGTTGAGCGGAGGGCACGGCTGAGGGCATTGGTCGCTGCCCGGAGCGAGGACGACGGGAGGAGTCCGGCGCCCTCGTTGCTGTCCAGAATCTGCGTAGTGGCTGGCCAGGAGATGCACGCCACCGGAGCCGGTGTGGCCATCAAGACGAACGCGGGCTGGCGTGGGGTGGCGGCCACTAGTCCCGCGACTGAGCGGCTGGAGGAGCTGCAGATCCTCTGCGGGGAAGGTCCGTGCATCGATTCCCTTGAGCTGGGGCATCCGATCCTCGTCGAGGACTTGGAGGACAGCGTGTGGGGAGACTGGACCGGGTATGCACCGTCGGCTCAGGCCGCCGGAGTGCGGGCGGTGTTCGCGTTCCCGATCCAGATCGGCGCAGCACAGTTGGGGGCGCTCGATGTCTATCGGCAGAATCCGGGGCCCTTGACCGCGGGGGAGCTCGCGGACGGACTGGTCTTCGCTGACTTTGCCTTGAACGCTTTGCTCGATGGGCAGCAGTCAGCGCCAGCAGGACAGCCCGCCCGTGATCTTGAGGAAGGCTTCGACTATCGGATCTACCAGGCGCAGGGCATGCTCAGCGTCCAGTTGGGGATCGGTTTGGTCGAGGCGATGACCCGGCTGCGTGCCTACGCGTTGATCAATCAACTTAGGCTGGGTGACGTCGCTGAGGAGGTCCTGTCCGGGACGCTCCAGCTGGACGGAGACGGCTCATGACCGGAGCAGGGAATCACTCGACGCACGTCGCTCTCGCGGAAGGAGCACAATGAGCCCCTCGACGGAAGGTTTCGCCGCGGTGATCGCTGAGGTGGCCGATACGCTGGTCGACGAGTTCGACCTCATCGACTTCCTCCACACGGTCACCCGCCACACGGCCGACCTCCTCGACGCGGCGGCCGTCGGGCTGATGCTGGCCGACGTGGCAGGGGAACTCCATTTCGTCGCCGCGTCGCAGGAGGCAGCGGAGATGCTTGAGATCTTCCAAATCCAGAACCGTGAGGGCCCCTGCCTGGAAGCGTTCCTGACCGGAGCGCAGGTCTCCAGCACCGACCTGACGCAGGAGACGGATCGCTGGCCAAGCTTCGCCCCCCGAGCCACAGCGGCCGGCTTCGGCGCAGTCGAGGCTGTGCCGATGAGACTGCGCGACACCACCATCGGGGCCCTCAACGTGTTTACGGCGACGGAGCGGCAGTTGTCGGTCACCGACCTGGCCGTTGTTCGAGCGCTGGCCGATGTAGCGACGATCAGCCTCCTGCAGGAACGGGCAATCCAGCGGGGCGCGCTCCTGGCTGAGCAGCTGCAGAAGGCCCTGAACAGCCGCATCATCATCGAGCAAGCCAAAGGCGCCCTCGCCCAAGCTCGGGGGATCACCGCCGACGCCGCCTTCGAACGGATTCGATCTCACGCACGGGGCCACCACCTCACCATCACCGAAGTTGCGCGTTTGTGCGTGACCGATCCGGCGGGCGTGCCGGATCTGATGCGGTAGGTCGTGCTCGGGGCCAGGAACTTGGTCCCCTGCATCGCAAAGCCGTCGCGGCTCTGCTGTACGACTGTGAATTACGGGACCAGCGTGACTCATGGCCACTGACGGCGGTGGGACGCCTCCCCTCGGCTGCGGTCTGTCCCAAAGCCGCTTCACCGCGACCGAGCGCTTGCGGCATCGAGTCACGAGCGGTCGTTGTGTCTCCATCCTGCGCTCAACCACCGGCGAGTAGAACGGGCCAGCGAGACGTTGGCTTGAGGTACTGCCGAGTCAGGGGCGACGTGCTTGTTGCGTTGGCGCCGGCCGTCGGATTGCCCATCGTTCGCTCGCCCAGATGTCGCCCTCGGCCACCCTGTGAACCCATGCCGTGAACGCCAGGGAAGAGTCACCCCGAGCCGACCGTTCACCGAGAACCGCGATCTGCGCGGAAAGGGAGAGGTTCGCCAGGAGCCACGCACACCTCAGGGACGGTCCCGCAATGCGTCGGTCCAAGTGGAGCACCTGGTGGTCTGCTGAACAGCTGGAGCAGTTCCACTTGCGATCCGGACTTCCGCGGCGTTCGGCCAGGTCCTTGGAGTCTCGGCGGTGCCTCGAGCGGCGAGGGGTGTGTTCGTTCAGGCCACCGTCTCGAAGGCGGCCATCATCATCATGTCTTCGTGCTCGAGGTTGTGGCAGTGCAGCATGTACCGTCCGGTGTGCTCGGTGAACCGGATTGCCACCTCGACTGTCTCGGTCGGCGTGAGGTCCACTGTGTCCTTCCAGCCGGCGTCCCATGGGCCGGGTCCGTCCGAACCGCGGCGGAGCACCTGGAACGGGGACAGGTGTACGTGCACGGGATGGTGCAGATCGCTGCTGAACCGCCAGATCTCGGTCTGGCCCAGGCGTGGCTGGGCGTCCATTCGATCTGGGTCGAACGCGCGTCCGTTGATCACCCAGTGGGCCGGACCGCCGGCTCCGCCGCGGGTGAAGCGCCACTCCCGCACCGGTGTGTCCGGGCTGGTCTCCAACGGCTCGAACCGCGCGAGGTGCTCGGGCACCCGGCTCTGGTCCCGTACGGAGCGGACGACTCGGAACCGCATCACGGCGTCGGTGCTGTCGAGCCCGAGCGTGTTGGTGAGCACCACCTCGGTGCCGACCGGGTAGGCGCCGAAGTCGACGACCACGTCGAACCGCTCCGCCGGGGCCACCAGGATCTCGTCCTGGGAGAGCGGTGCCGGGAGCAGGCCGCCGTCGGAACCCACCTGGAGGAAGGGTGCACCGCCCCCGGTCGGACCGGGTGACAGGCCGAGCCGGTAGCGGCGGGCGTTGGAGGCGTTGACGATCCGGAGTCGGTAGCGGGCCGCATCCACCTCGAGCTCGGGCCACGGCCGACCGTTGACGAGGACGACGTCGCCCAGCACGCCGGCGGCGTACGGATCACGGACGCCTGGGGTCTCGAGCAGCCGTGGATCCAGCGACGGGTAGGCCAGTGACCCGTCGGCCCCGAACGCCCGGTCCATGATCATCACCGGCAGGTCGCGATCGCCGCTGGGGAGGCCTAGAGCCTCCTCGGCATCGTCGGTGATCAGGTACAAGCCTGCGAGCCCTCGCCAGACCTGAGGTCCGGTGAAGTCCATCCGGTGGTCGTGGTACCACAGCGTGGCGGCCGGCTGCTCGTTCTCGTACACGTACGGTCGGGAGCCCCGGGCGACCACGCCGCTGGTGCCACCGGTGGTGTGGGCGTGTCCGGACTGGCGGCGACCGGTCGGTGATACGGCCGGCAGCAGCAGGTCGGTCGGGTAGCCGTCGCTCGCTGCCGCTGTGTGACCACCGTGCAGGTGCACGACGGTCGGCAGGTAGAGCTCGTTGCGGTGGGTGACTGTCACCTGCTCGCCTCGCGGCGCGATGATGGTCGGGCCGGGGAACAGACCGTCGTAGCCGAGAACCTCCGTCTGCCGGCCAGGCAGGATCTCGAGCACGGCACGCCGCTGGACGATCTCGTACGCACTCGCGCCGCCCGCGCGCGCGACCGGTTGCTTCACCGTTGGCACCACGAACGGGACGGTGAACCGCTCCGGCAGCGGGGTCGTGCTCGCCAGCAGACGGGCGGTCTGGTCCCGGGAGGGATTCGCGCACCCGCCGGTGCTCCCCAGGACGGCGCCGCCGACCAGTCCGAGTGCGCCGGTCAGCGCGGCTCGGCGGCTGATCGCCCTCATCGTCCGCTCCTCGGTCGCGCCGCTGCCCGGCTCCACGACCACCCGGCGAACGCCAGGGTGGCCACCACGATCGCCACCCCGAGCGGAACGTGCAGGGCGAGGTTGCGCTGGTAGCCCATGCCGATCTGCAGGCCTTCGCTGAGGAAGAGGGCCGGGCCTACGGCGGCCACCCAGAGGCGGCCACCGGTCAGGGCGTACCCGATCGTGACGACCGACAGCAGCATCGCGGAGAGGATCACCATGCTCGCCCCGAATGCGTGGACTCCGAGCCAGTCGTAGAGCCCGGACAGGTACTGACCGATCGAGACCGGCTGCGACAGGACGAGGAGCGCGTGGACGGTCGCCAGGACGCGGAGCAGGGCCAGTGTGAGGCCGAACCCGGCTCGTCGACGACCCCATGGGGTCGCCTCGCCGGCAGGTCGCAGAAGAGTGGTCATGGCTCCAGACGCTATAGGTAGACTGTCTACGCATCAAGATCAGAAGACCCTGGGTCGACCCCGAGACATCCCTGTCCTGCAGACGATCTCGGGGCCGGACGAGTAGGCTGCCAACTCATGGCGACAGATCGCGTGAAGGGCCACCTCGACGGCCTGCTGCTGGCCGTCCTCGAGTCCGGTCCGGCGCACGGGTACGCGGTGATCGAGGCGCTCCAGCAGCGCTCCGGCGGCACCTTGGACCTGCCGACCGGGACCGTCTACCCCGCCCTGCGCCGGCTGGAGGACGCGGGCTGGATCAAGGGCGTCTGGTCAGACGTCAGTGGACGCAGACGTCGGACCTACTCGCTGACCTCCGCCGGACGCCGAGCCCTCGCGGCGGAGCGGCGAGCCTGGTCGGCCTTCTCCGGCTCCATCGGCAAAGTGCTCGGTGAGACCTCGTGATGACCTCGGATCACAGCCACCCCATCGACGACGTGCTGGCCCGGCTCGGGCACCGGCTGCCGTGGCTGCTCGGGTCCCGGCGTGACCTGCTCGCCGAGGTACGCGACGGGTTGGAAGACGCTGCCGAAGCCCACCGTCGCGACGGCCTGAGCCCGCGCGCCGCCGAGGCCCGCGCCGTCGACGAGCTCGGCGCGGTCGAGGAGCTGGTTGTTGCCTACGCAGAGTTGGGAGCGGCCCGGGCGGGTCGCTGGGCGTCGATCGCCCTGGGCCTCGGCTACACCATCAATCTCGGTGCTTGGTATCTGGCGGGGGTGCTCGGCGACGGCTCGGTGACAGGGTCGGCCTCCGCGGATGGCGGCAGCGGGACGGTCTACACCCTGCTCGGGGTGGTTGCGATAGCCGTGGCTGGTCTCGGCTCCCTGGCTCTGCACGGTGCGCCGACCGGGCACGTGCGACGGACGACCGCCTCGTCCGGATGGTTGTACTTCGTCGGCTGGGGGTCGTTGATCTGTGCCGTCACGACCCTGACGGTCTCGTACGTCCTGTCGCCATGGACGCTCTCCAACGGACAGCTGTCGACCCGCTCGCTGGTCGAAGGATTCAGCGTGCTGTGGACAGCGACGATGCTGATGACGGCTGTCCGCTGCCTCATCTTCGCTTCGTTCATGTCCAGCAACAGGCCCCCGATCCTCAACGATCAGGGGGTGCACAGTTCTGGCGTCCGGTCACGCTGAGAGGGTGCAAGGCACCGGCAGCCTTCCCACCACCCTCCTACGAGTCCCCTACTGATCGGGGTGTCCCCGTTCGGCCAACTCGTCGACGAGGGTCTGCGCGATGTCGCGGATCCGGACGTTGCTGTTCTGCGAGACGCGGGTGAGGTAGCCGAAGGCTGCGTGCTCGTCGATGGAGTGGTCGAGCCCTGTCGGAAGATCTCGATCCCCATCTGCGACAGGACACCGAGTTCGACTGCCCGAGGGGCGAACCGTGGCCACCGCCGCTCGGTGCGCATGTCGCGGACCACCGCCTCCTGCTGACCGGCCATCGCGTCGAGGCACGGACCTTCGCCGAGGTGGTACTGCAGCTGGTCGGCTTCCTCGACGATCGGATCGGTGGCGGCCTTGGTCTCGATGCCTGTCTGTCGGGCGATCGAGACGCCGGCGTAGTCGACACCCGGGATGGCGGTGCACGCAGCACGTACCAGCCGCTCGAGGACCTCTTCCAAGGTCTCCGGGGCGTTCAGGGCACGAGCTGCCTCGGCCATGGCCTCGGCTAATCCGATGCCGTCACCTCCAGGTGGGGTGGTGACGTCGACGCTCTCGGTGTCCCGCACAGGTCGACCTCGCATTCTGGTGATTCCGCCTTCGGGCACTGGTCACCATGCGTGTGCTTCGGGTGACTCGCCTTTCAGGATCTTTCGGCCGCGGTTGATGTCGAAGATGTCGTCGAGGCGGGCGATCGTCTCCGGTGACAGCCGGAGCTCGGCGGCACGATCCAGCCCGTCGAGCTGCTCGACTGTCCGTACGCCGACGATCGCCGTGTCGACGGCGGGATGGTGCAGTGTCCAGGCGATCGCGACGGCTGTCTCGGTCTCGCCGAGGTCGCGGCACAACGTGGAGTAGTCGGCGAACTGGGTGTTGTTCGGGCCGAGTCTGATGCCGTACTCCTGCTCCACCTGGGCCGTACGCGATCCGTCCATCGAGGCGGCCTTGCCGGTCAGCAGGCCCCCGGCAAGTGGCATGTAGATCATCCCGCCGATGCCGAAGTGCTGCGCCGCTGGTAGCACCTCCATCTCGGGGACCCGGCTGAGCAGGTTGTACTGGGTCTGCTCGGAGATGAAGCCGACCCCGCCGCGCTGCCAGGCCTGCAGCTGGTACATCGCCAGACCCCAGCCGGAGAAGTTGCTCGACCCGGCGTACAGAACGTGACCGTCGGCGATGGCGCGTTCGTAGGTTCCCCAGAACTCCTCGGGGGTGACGGTCCGGTCGATGTGATGGGTTTGGTACAGGTCGATCCGGTCGGTCCGTAGCCGTCGGAGCGAGTCGGTGAGTGCCTGTCGAAACCGGTAGGCGGAGAACCCGCGCGCCCCGTTGGGTCGCTCGGGATGTTGTCCGTGATACTGCTTGGTGGCGAGCACGACCTGGTCGCGGACGTCCGGCCGGCGGGCGAACCATGATCCGATGATCTCCTCCGAGCGGCCGAACCCGGCCGTTCCGCCGTACACGTTGGCGGTGTCGATGAAGTTGATCCCGAGCTCGAAGGCCCGGTCGAGGATCGCGTGAGAGGTGGCCTCGTCCGCCTTCGGCCCGAAGTGCATCGTGCCGAGGCACACCTTGCTCACCATCAGGTTGGACCGACCCAGCCGGTTGTACTCCACGATCTCCTCCAGACGTCTGTTCCCTCCGGCCTCCAGAGGCCAGCTGTCACCATCGAGCCTAGGGCTGAGGGTCTCGGGGCCGCGACTTGGGCGAAGGGGGCGAACTCAACCGTCGGGTGACGTTGAGCCGACGCCGAAGGAAGGCGCTCGTGCGGTGGTCGCACAGACGGCGTGTAGGACGCTCCGACCCGAGCACCCGACCCACCCGGTCAGGGAGATGGTCATTGCCCTCGGACGTTAACCCCGCGTGGAAGTGTGGTGCGCTGTTCGACCGACAGTTGCCCCAACAGACGTCCCGAGCGGTGACAGCGAACGACAGCTCGCCCTCGGCAAGATCCCCAGCGAGTATGGCAACGAACCAGGTCCTTCCGATGCGGCCCACCACGTTTCACCTGACGTGTCACGGGTACCCAAGCCCGCGACACGTCACGGAACAACGAGGAGGCAGGACATGGGCCAGCCGGAACAGCAGCAACAGGTTCCCGGGATCCAGTCGGAGATGACGCCGGTGCCGGATTGTGGCGAGGACAGCTACGTGGGGACCGGTCAGCTGGAGGGCAAGGTGGCGGTGATCACCGGTGCCGACTCCGGGATCGGCCGGGCGGTGGCGATCGCGTACGCCCGGGAGGGCGCCGATGTGCTGATCAGCTACCTCAACGAGGACGCCGACGCCGAAGAGGTCAAGAGCTACGTGGAGAAGGCCGGCCGCAGGGCTGTCCTGGTGAAGGGCGATGTGTCGAAGGCGGAGCATTGCCGCGGCATCATCGATATCGCCATCCGTCAGCTCGGTGGTGTCGACATCCTGGTCAGCAACGCCGCCTTCCAGATGAGCCACGAGTCCCTGGAGGAGGTCAGCGACGCGGAGTGGGAGTACACGTTCGCCACGAACGTCGGTGCCTTCTTCTATCTGACGAAGGCCGCTCTGCCGCATCTGAAGCCGGGGTCGGCGATCATCGGGAGCTCGTCGGTGAACTCCGATATGCCGTCGCCGGCGCTGGCCCCGTACGCCGCGACGAAGGCCGCGATCGCGAACTTCTGCGCGAGCTTGGCCCAGCTTCTCGGTGAGCGGGGGATTCGGGTCAACAGCGTGGCGCCCGGCCCGATCTGGACACCGTTGATCCCGGCGACGATGCCTCCGGAGAAGGTGGCCGGCTTCGGCGATGACACCCCGCTCGGAAGGGCCGGTCAACCAGCCGAGCTTGCGCCCGCCTATGTGCTGCTGGCCAGTGACGCGGGCAGCTACATCTCCGGTGCGCGCCTGGCAGTCACCGGCGGACGGCCCATCCTGTGAACCGCATGCTCAGCAACACGGGCGCCAGCTGAGTCCGGTGGCCAAGATCGCTTACCCCGCGATCGGCCCAGTGGGCAGTGTCGGCCGAAGCAGCAAGGGTGCGGCGGTCTCACACGTCTGGCCGTGGGTGGGACGAGCACGGACGCGGGGTGTGCCCTCATTCCGCAGTGCCGGTCGCGGACCGTGCTACTCCGGCAGCTCCAAGGAGTCGAGGACGCCGCGGTCATCTCGCGTATCTGCCGAGTGCGTGTGGGCGGGCGTCTCGGCGCCCTACCTGAATGACCGGGTGTCATCACCTGCAGGTGACTACAACGAGGCGGTGGTGCGGGCTAGAATCTCCTCGGATCAAGCAGCCGGTCCCGGTGTCGTCGCTGCATACAGCGGCTCGAGACGATGAGAGGGAGCTGCGTCCTGGGCAGACCCCTCGCGGTGAGGAGTCCGGATGAGTACCACCTCTCTGCACGCAGGTACAGCGGAGGAGCTCTGGGAGTGTGCGGTCCCAGGTGAGGTGATTGATGGGTTCACGGACGCGGTCGCGTCCAGACCGGACGCTGTGGCGCGGGCAGCGGTGCTGACGGGGATCGTCCGGGAGATCGTGGAGTCAGTGACCTGGCGCTGTGCTGACACGGTCGGCGCCGAGGAACTCGACAGCCTGCGCCGGCTCGTCGAAGCAGCTGAAGCCCACCGTCATTGCATGCTGTCCAGCTCACCCGCCCACTGACGTCCCGGTCGTTGACGGTGCTTCGGAGCCGTCGGGGGGCGCCGGGGGAGCGGGGGCATGGCATCCCACCGTGCTAGCCGGCGACCAGCGAGCGCAGCCGGCGTGCGTTGGTCACCGCGTGCCCGTGCCCGTCATTGTTGAAGTAGGCGTAGACGTCGTGACCGTGATGGTGCCACTCGCGGATGCGGTCGGCCCACCAGTGCAGGTTGGCGTCGCTGTAGCTGCCGCCATACAAGTGATGCGGGTCGGGGCCGTGGAGCCGCACGTACACGATCGTGGAGGTGGCGCGCAGCACACAGGGGAGGCGGGCACCGCTCATGACCACGTAGGTCGCACGATGACGGCTGAGCAGCTCGAAGACCGGATCGGCAATCCAGCTGGCGTGTCGGAGTTCGACGGCCACCTGCATCCAGTCCGGAAGTTCCCGCAGGAAGTAGTCCAGCCGGTCGTCGTCGCGTTCCTGGTCGGGTGGCAGCTGGACCAGCAGCACACCGCGACGGTCCCGTAGTGCATGCCAACACTCCACGAGCCGGGGTGTCCAAGGCTCGGGTTGGTACAGGCGCCGGCCGTGGCTGAGTCCTCGGGGCGCTTTCACGCTCATCCGGAACCCCGGCGGGAGCCGACGTCGCCAGTTGGTGAAGGTCTGTGCCCGCGGCCACCGGTAGAAGCTGGCGTTCAGCTCGACGGTGTCGAACTCCTGCACGTACCGTCCAAGCCGGTTCCTCGGAGGAAGGGACGGACCGTACATGATGGTGTCCCAGTGGTCGTAGCTCCACCCCGACGTGCCGATCCAGGTACCACTCATTCCCACCGCCCCAATGATCTCCGGGCCAACCGGACAATTCGCTCGAGGGTCCATTGTCTTACACTGTAAATTGTGGGTGTGTGGCCAGCTCCTGGTGCTGGTCATCCAGGCACGAGGAGGGAACTGATGGCGGTCACTGCGTTCCAGGATCTGGTGCTGGCCGATCGCGACCGACCCTGGGACGGCGCTGCCGCGGAGAAGCGAGTCCGTCAGTGGGCCCAGGCTGACGGCGAGCCGAACGAGAAGTACCGCGACGCACACGTGTGGTACGACGCCGACACGAAGGACAACTTCACCGCCTACAAGCTATTGATCGCCGACGTCGTCGACGGGCACCTCGTGGCTGTGCCACGGGCGGTGATGGCCGCCGGCGGGATCATGCAGGGCGCACATGGCGGCATCGACATGCCGGCCGGCGACATCGACCGAGTGAAGAGCCATCTCGCCAAGTACTACAAGAAGATGGACGACACAGCCCCGTGGGACGACTGACGCAGGCGTTGCGTCGGCCGATGGCGACTGGACGGTCGCCGACCTCCGCAAACGCGCCAAGGAGCTCGGACTCACCGGCTACTCCAGCAAGAACAAGTCCGAGCTGACGTCACTGCTGCGGAAGCACTGATCGCTCACGGGACCCGGGGGCCGCTGGCCAGATGCAGGCACCCGAGGCTTCACGGAGAGGCAAATCCGTCCGAGGTCGATGGCGGCGACGATCGTCGGCTCGCCGGCACCTTTCCCTGTGACGCTAGGTGAGGCGTCGAGAGCCAGGTTCGCTGACGCGAAGCCATCGGAACCCGTACGGGTCTAGGTTGATGACGCAACGACTCTGCGCGTCGACCTCGACGGATCCATCGTGGAGAAGGTCGACCAGGGTGACATCCACCGGCAACGCGGCCAGTTGCAGCGGTACGACGAGGGCGTCGCCACCGAGGTTGTGCACAGTGACGAGGTGCCCATCATCCCAGCTGGTCTGCTGGGCGAGGACGGCCGGATGCGGCTGGTCGATGATCGTCATGTCTCCCCAACCAAGCTCGGGGCAGGACCGGTAGCAGCGGGTCAGCCGCTGGATGAAGCTGAGCAGCGAATCCGGGTCGTTCAGCTGGTCGGCGACGTTGACAAACTCGGGGCCGAAACTGCCAGTCACGACCGGGCCGGAAAGTCGACTCGGTGCCGCGGCGGAGAACCCACCGTTCTTGCTCGCACTCCACTGCATCGGTGTTCGGACCGCCAGGCGTCCCTCGGCGGCCAGGTTCTCGCCCATGCCGATCTCCTCGCCGTAGAACATCACCGGCGTGCCGGGTAGGGCGAACAGCAGGCTGTACACCATCCTGATCCGGCGCGGGTCGCCGCCCAGCATCGGCGGGAGTCGGCGCACCAGACCACGGCCGTAGACCTGCATCCGGGGCTCTGGACCAAAAGCGGCAAACACCTCCTGACGCTCGTCGTCGGTCAGCTTGTCCAGGGTGAGCTCGTCGTGATTCCGGACGAAGGTTGCCCACTGGTTGCTGCGGTCCGCTGCTGGACGCTGATGTAGGGCCTTGATCAGCGGCGCAGCTTCCTTTCGTGCCAGGGCCAGGTACATGTTCTGCATGCTGATGAAGTCGAACTGCATGGTCAGCTCGTCGCCGTGCTCGCCGCCGAAGAACAGCGCTTGCTCCTTGTGGGGCAGATTCACCTCGCCCAGCAGGATCGCGTCGCCCACCCGGCGACCGAGGAACTCCCGCAGATACCGCAGATAGCCATGCGGGTCGGGTAAGGCGGTGTCTGCATCGACGGCACCGATGGTCTCCAACAGGAACGGGACAGCATCGACGCGGAAGCCGGACAGTCCGAGCTCAAGCCAAAATCCGACCACCTTGATGATCTCGTCACGCACCCGTGGGTTGGTGACGTTCAGATCTGGTTGGTACTTGTAGAAGCGATGCAGGTAGTACTGTCCTGCGCGTTCGTCGAAGGTCCAGACACTGGTCTCCCGGTCGGGGAAGGTGGGTGCCGGTTGGGCGTCGGCGGGTGGTTCGTCGGCCCACACATAGAAGTCCCGGTACGGGGAGTTGCGGCTGGATCGGGCATGGCGAAACCACGGATGCCGGTCGGAGGTGTGATTGACGACAAGGTCGACGATCACTCGCATGCCGCGGTCACGGGCGGTGCGGACAGCCTCCACCAGGTCCCCGAGATGGCCGAGGCGATGGTCGACGCCGTAGAAGTCGGTGATGTCGTAGCCGTCGTCACGGTCCGGTGTCGGATAGAACGGCATCAACCACAGGCACGTCACCCCCAGCGCCTCCAGATAATCAAGTCGTTGGCTCAGGCCCGGGAAGTCGCCGACACCGTCATCATTCCAGTCCATGAAGGTCTCGACATCGAGGCAGTAGATGACGGCTGTCTTCCACCACAGGTCACTGGTGTCGGTGATACGCATCGGCTCACACCTTCGCTGAGATGGGCAGTTGCGGCAAGACGTGCTCCCCGAACGCCTCGATGAACTCGGTCTGCTGCTGTCCGACGTGGTGCAGATAGATCTCGTCGAATCCGAGGTCGATGAGCTGGTGCAGCCGGTCAGCGTGCCAGCTGAGGTCAGCGGAGATCTGCACTGAGGCATCCATGTCCTCCGGGCGGACCTTCTCGGCGATGGTGTCGAACGCCTCGGGTGTCTCCAGGTCCCAGCAGATCGGCGGCGGGAACACGTTGCTCCGCCATTGCTCGTGCGCTATGGACCGGGCCTGGTCGTCGGTGGTGGCGTAGCTCAGATGAACCTGGCAGGCCACGAGACCTTCGCCGCCGGCGGTGCGGTAAGCGTCGATCATCCGCCGGAGCTTGTCGTGGGGTTGGGCGATGGTGACGAGCCCATCCGCCCAGCCAGCCGCCCATGCAGCGGTCTCGACACTGATCGCAGGTCCGACCAATCGCGGCTGGGTGGTCGGCAGGGTCCACACCCTGGCCCGGTCCACCGACACCAGCCCGTCATGGGTCACTTCCTCACCGCGGAGCAGGGCTCGGATGATCGCCACGCACTCACCTAGCCGGGCGTTGCGAACGTCTTTCCGTGGCCAGGGCGCACCGGTGATGTGCTCGTTGGACGCTTCACCGCTGCCGAGTGCCACCCACAGGCGTCCTTCGAACATGGTCGCCAACGTGGCGATGGCTTGAGCCACGATCGCCGGGTGGTACCGCTGGCCGGGAGCGTTCACCACACCGAACGGCAGCGACGTGGCCTGCAACGCGGCACCCAACCAGGCCCAGGCGAACCCCGAGTGGCCTTGGCGCTCACTCCAGGGACTGACGTGGTCGGAGCACATGGCGCCGGTGAACCCGGCCTGCTCCGCCAGCTGGACCGCGACCAGCAGATCGGTCGGGTCGATCTGCTCGTGCGAGGCATGAATGCCGACAACTGCCATGGCCTAGTTGTACCGGACGGCTGCACCAGGGGCACCCACCTCCCCGGGTGCGGTTCGTTCTTCCGACCGGCGAAGTCTGGTCCAGATCATGGGCCTCGACGAGGTATCGGCGATGACATGCGGGTCTGCTCGCACGGCGCGCCCCAGTCGCGGGTCAACGTGCTGGTCGGCTTCCATGGTGTTCTCAGCCATAGCGCTGGCACTGACCTACCTGCCGATCCTGGTCGTCGCGAACGACCCTGAATACATGGGCGATCAGGTGAACGACGTCGCAACCACCGCCGCCGGCGTGTTCTATCGGATCACCATCGTGGTCGCCTCACTGGCCTCGGTTCCGCTGTTGATCATCGCAGGAGCAGGTTCGTGAACCTTCCATCTCCACCCGACAGTCGGGAAGGACAGCACCAGCGCAGGCAACGAACCGACGACCCGGGTAGAGCATGTCCTCGACCTGGACGGGGTCAGATGAGGTGGTGGCGGAGGAACGAGGCGACGTCAGTGAGCTCCTCGGTCGACACGTTGTGCCCAAGACCGGAATAGACCGAACGCGTCAGCGTCGTATGCGCTTCGAGCCACTGCTCAGTGAGCGTGATCAACGGCGCCGGCACGAGCGGATCGGCGTCGCCGCGGCCGGAGAAGACCGGCGGCCGGAGCCGGACCAGTTCACGATCGCCGGATGCCGGCAGGGGACTAAGGAACCCGGACAGCAGGATCGCGCACGCGAATTGTGTCGGCCGGGTCCGTAAACACTGCGCTGCGATGGCAGATCCCTGGGAGAACCCGAGCACACCAACCGAGCTATAGCCGTCCTGCTCGTCGAGCCAGGTGAGCACCGCTTCGACCGCCGTGTCGATCTGATGGGGCTGGAAAGTCGCGTCGAGCGCGAACCAGCCGTAGCCGCTGCGCGCGCGGTCTGGGGCTCGCAGCGACGCCACGACCAGGGACGGGGGGAGGTGATGCCGCAGATCAAAGCCGACGCGCTCGTCCATGCCGTGGCCGTGGAGCAGCACCAGCAGAGGGCGACCAGACCGGTCACTCTTCGCAGCCGACCACAGCACGTGGTCGTCGTCAATCCCCATCAGCCACCCGCACCTTTTCGCTGTAGCGCGGCCCCGGCCTCGCAGCAGGCCGCGTCTCTCGGCCACGAGCACCAGGTGTGTCGGTGGGTCCGGGACACGTCCCGGACCCACCGAGATGTTCCTCGACTAGGACGAGGCACTGTCCTTCACGGTCGCCTTCGAGGTGTGGACCTGCTCCCCGACGTCAGCCTTGGCGGCAGCTCCCTCCTCCTTGACGCTCGCGACGGCGTCGGTCGCGGCATCCTTCACGGAGGCGGCGGCGTCCTGGGCAGGTTCCCGGAGCTGGTCGACAGCATCGCTGGCGGCCTCACGAACCTTCTCGGTCAGGGGGGCGGCCTTCTCCTGCAGGCGGCTGGCCGCCTCCTGCTCCTTCTCGGTGCTGGGAATGGCGGAGGAGATCAGGTACCCGATGCCGAACGCGATCAGACCGGCTGCGAGCGGGTTGCCGCGCGCCTTGGACCGCACCTGGGCCGGTGCGTCGCTGACGGAATCGACGACACCCGATGCTCGGTCCTGGAGACCGCCGACGCTACCTTTCACCGTGTCGGCCCGGTCACCGAGCGTGCCTGAGTCGTAGGGATCGTCCGGCGCACCCATCAGATGCTCACGGACGCCGCGGGCAGCGCCCTTCACCTTGTTCACCTGCCGGTTGGCGATGTTCTTCGGGTTGGCCGTGTCGGCCAACGCGTCGACGTTGTCGCTCAGTTCTGCCCGTGTGCGGGCGATCTCGGCCCGCAGCACCTCGGGATCGTTCTGGCTCATCTGTTCTCCTCCTCGTGGCCCTTCAGGGCGTTCGGAACTTTGCTCAATGTGTCGGTGGTTTTCGGCAATCCCTGAACGCGTTTCAGCTCGGCCTTGCCGACCGAGAACAAGATCAGCGCCAGCACCGCCCAGACGGCGGCCACCACCAACGCGGACCACTCGTTGCCGATGTACTGTCCCAGCCCC
Source organism: uncultured Actinomycetota bacterium (assembly GCA_963696135.1). Classification (GTDB taxonomy): domain Bacteria; phylum Actinomycetota; class Actinomycetes; order Propionibacteriales; family Propionibacteriaceae; genus Microlunatus. The sequence continues at coordinate 371,917 of CAVOJH010000006.1, read as the reverse complement.
CACCAGGCGCTCACGGATACGAACACCAGCAGCAGCAGGCCGGCCACCCCGGCACCGGCGAACAGGCCGATACCTTTCCCGGCTTGGGTGCCGGACTGGCGCACCTCCGCCTTGGCCAGCGCGATCTCTTGCTGCAACAGGGTGGAGATGTTCGCGGTGATGTCGGCCAGGACGGAGCCGATGCTGCGTCCGTCGTCGGCCTCGAGGGCGGACCGCGGGGCCGTATAGCCCACTTTCGCGGCCTCGGTGACCGAATCGGCCCGGTCGGGATGCGTGAGGTCACCGGCCCGTTCGGGATAGGCCGAGCTCATCGAAGACCACGGTTCGGGTCAACGCCGTAGCCCGAACCCGGCACCGACGTCTCAGTCGGGTACGGGGCGGGGTCGGCTGCAGCCGTCGTCTCCACTGATCCGCCGTAGACGCCGGTGGCCGGGTAGTCGGCCGGGCTGGCCGCGGGGGAGTAGCTGGGGGTGTAGCTCTGCGGGCGGTCATCGGGCCGCCCGGTGTCGTCCTTGGTGTCCAGGCTGGTCCGGTTGGCTACCGTGCTGCGGGTCAGGCGGCCGGCGACGATGCCAGCAACCCCACAGAGGGCGAGGAAGGTGACGGGGCGGCGCCGGGCGTAGGAACGAACAGCGTCGAGCACGTCGGCGGGCTCGCGGTCCTGCAGCCAGTGGGCGACTTCGCCGCCCTTGTGGGAGGCCTGGTGGGCGAGATCGGTCAGCGGGCCGGACTCCTGAGAGCTGGAGGCCATGCCGCCGAGCTCCTTGGACAGCGAATGCAGGGCCTCCGCGATGCGCTGCTGCTGAGTGCCGGCCTGCGCGCCCGCCTCGGCCCGCACGGTGTCGAACAAGGACGCGGCCTGCTGCTTGGCTTCGGCGGCCACATTCGCGGCGCCCTCCTTGGCGGTGGCAGCAACCTCCTTGCCCGAGTCCACCGCCGTACCGGCCACCTGCCTGGCTTCCGCCTTGGCGGTGTCGGCCGTCGAATCAGCGCCCGCCGAGGTGTTGTCCTCGTTCCTGTCGGGGACAGTGGCGGGGTAGGGGTCGGTGCCGTATCTGAGGGTGCTGTCTGGCTCACCGGCCCGGCTGTCGTCGGACAGTTCCGACGCGGCCGAGAACCCGGAACCGGGCGCATCAACCTGTCCAGGTCCGGCTTCGTCGAAGGGGCCGGGACCCTGGTTTGTTCCCAGAGGTGACTGAGTCATGGGCAAGTCTCCGTTCTGCTGTGAGGCTGCGGGGGCAGCCATGAGGCTGGTCTTGCCGCAGATAGTTAGCCCAAAACCGGCACCGCCAAACATCGATTTCGGCACTTCTTCTGCTGGCTTCGCGGCCACTGCCACCAGGACCAGAGGAAGGCCCCCGATGAGGGGGACGTTCGGTCCCGTGCAGGCCGTGGTGGTGACGCGGTCGTGGCGGACGAGTGCCAGGTCTCCGCTGCCGCACGGCGGCGAACCCGCGCGAGGGTATCGGCGGGGTGTCCCGTTCCGGATTTCTGCCGGGTGCCGGACTTCTGCCGGTGTGCCGGCGGTGGTCCGGTCGCCACTGGCAACGAGCGCGCCCTGTGCCGTCACGCGAGGCTGCAGGTGCACCCTGAGTACCACGTGATGCACCGGACCTACGCGTAGGTGGCGTGATGCGCGAGGCGGACGGCGTTGGCGCTGCCTTCCAGCCACGGGCGGCCGTGCCCGGGAGCACGATTCGCACGTCGGTGGCGGCGAGGTCGTTCAAGGACCGCCGGTTCAGCTCGACGTCAGCGGTGGCAGCTGGCGCCACCATGCGTGGCCCTGTTCGTCCCGTGTAGGGATCCAAGGTGACCAACGCGTCACCGCTCAGCAGTACGTCCCGGTCCGGCAGCAGGAATGAGCAGTGACCGTTGGTGTGACCGGGGCTCGCACCACGACGGGCGAACCCGGAAGATCGAGTCGTCCGACCCTGAAGGTGTTCGTGGCTTCCACCCCGCGGACGCGGAGTGCCCCGGCCGCGACCATCCGGCCCAGCACAGGCAGCGACCGCGGGTGAAGAAGTGGGTACAGCAAGCGATTGCGCTGCGGTCGGTACCGATACGGATGAGCGGCCGGCCAGCGGTCGTCCTCGTGTATCCACACCGGGACACCGAAACGCTCGCGCAGCCCGCGGGCGAAACCGACGTGATCGAAATGACCGTGGGTGAGAAGCAGACCAGCGACGTCGGTGACGCTCCGGCCGAGCGAGCCCAGGCCGTCTCGGATGGTGCTCCAGGTGGAGGGGTAACAGGCGTCGACGAGGGTGACAGCGTCACCGTCGATGATCACGTAGCAGTCGGTGTCAGCGTGTTCGACGGCAGTAGCCATGACGGTGCGAGGCCAAACACCCCAGAGCGCTGACCAGGTCTCAGCCACGACGGCGACCGGTGACGCCCTTCCGGTGTCGCCGGTACCCGTTGCGGCCGCTCGGTCTCGGATCTCTCTCGGTGACGCAGGTCAGCAGCTGCGGAGGGTCAGAGGACTGAGGAACGGCGGGACTCTGATGCGGCGCCGTCACCGCCCGGGGGTGTCTAGGTCGCGGACTGTCGATGGAGTCCTCGCACCTCGCGGAGCACGTCCAGGGTGCCCGAGGCTACTCGCGACCAGGCACCGCTACTGCGCCTCTGCCGCTCTTCTGGGTTACCGGTCCCGGCTCTACAGCAGCCAGGGCTTGTTCGCCCTCGACCTTGGAGAGCATCCCCGGGGAGACGGTGGCTGGGGCGTTGCCTGGCCACTCCAGCGCAGACCTCATCCGTCAAGCGGTGCGTCACGGTAGGCGGGATCATGACTGCCGACCTTCCGGGCCACGGAGAGGTGGGACCCGAGATAGCCGCCCACCCCGGCCACTGTCGCGCCGACGAGAGCCAACGAGACCCCGAAGCCGCGTTGTCCGCGGCGGCGCGCCACCCAAGATGCTCCGTAGGTGCCGATCGCGACGGCGTTGACGACCGCGTGCACGAGACCGACCCGCTGATCGCGTGGACTTGCGTTGGACCATTCCGCCCAGCCCGTCCAGGCCGTCGGGGCCGCGGCGAGGAGCCCGGTCCCGATCAACCGCTGCGCGGCGGGGGCCGCCTGCGCGCCACCCACCAGATCGAGGATCGTCGCCGACGTCCAGCTGCCGAGCACCAGGTCTGTCAGAAGTGGGTGAATCGCGTGACCGAGCCACTCACCCCGGAGCACGGCTGCTCGCGTGCCAGTGCCGAACGCCGATCGGATGGTGGGCTCGACGGCAGCGACCGCCGAGTCGATAGCGGTCGCCTCTTCCAGCCGCAACGTCCACCGTACGGCGGTGGGCTCCCCGTTCGGCATCATGACTTCTCCTTGGTCGGATGGTCGCCGGTGTAGCCACTGTCCTCCCGGCTCACCAGGCAAAGCAACCGTTCGAGCAGCGATCACCCCTGCAGGAGAGACTGAGCACCATCAATCCACAGCTCGGTGCCGCTGATGTGCCGGGCCTGGTCCGAAGCGAGGAAGGCGATCAGCTCGCCGACCTGCTCGGCCGTTCCTGGCTCATCCCCGGTCAACGGGATGTTGCCTTCGGGGTACTCGACCGGGATCTTGACGTCGTCGTTCTCGGCCTTCGTGTTGTCGGAGATCTCGGTGCTGATCGCCCCTGGGCACACTACGTTGACCCGGATCTTGTCCGGTCCCAGCTCAACCGCCAGCATCTTCGCCAGCGCGACCTGGCCAGCCTTGCTGCTGGAATAGGCCGACGCACCTGAGTTGGAGAAGATCCGGGTGCCGTTCACCGAGGACGTCACGATCACCGACCCGCCGCGACGGCGCAAGTGCGGAACCGCGTACTTGATCGTGGTGAAGGTGCCCACGAGGTTGATGTCGAGAGTGGTGCGGAAGTCGTCGACCGTGAGGTCGTCGATCCCAGCCCAGGTGCCGTTGATCCCCGCGTTGGCCACCACGACATCCAGGCGCCCCCAGGTCTCAACTGTGGTGGCAATGGCCTCTCGCACGGACGCCTCGTCGCTCACGTCGCAGGGCACGGTGAGGGCAGATCCTCCGGCGGCCCCGATCTCCTCGGCTACCTCGGTGAGCTCGTCGGGAGTACGTCCGGCCAGCGCCACCCGGATCCCTCGTCGGGCGAGCAACACAGCCGCCGCCTGCCCGATACCCGAGCCGCCCCCGCTGATGAACGCCACTCTGTCTTCCATATCGCTCCCTTGTCTGTCGAGTTCGTGAGGGCTGTGTCTCGCCCCAGGGAATTGTTTCCCACCTGGTGGTCGCGCCGTCATCGCCCTGAACGCACCGGTGTGTCCGGAGACTCGGGTGGGTCACCGATTCAATGGGTCACCCGTCGATCCGTGTTCACAGGCGGACCGTCTCAACGAACACCTGGAAGTCCGAACACTCCTCGCGGGACGTCACTCGACGGGCGGAAGGCAGGTCCTTGATCCCGCCAGGATCGGGCCCCCTCGCAAGCCAGCAGGTCATGTCGGCGTACTGCACGCGGACGTCCGTTTCGGTCCCAGACGCTGCTCGCCAACCTGCCCTGGCACGGGCAGCGGCCGTTTTCTGCCAACTCGAGGCGATCTTCAGGCCTGACCGCGTCCGCGTTCTTGAGCGGCTTCGTGACGGCGTCGTGTGGCGGCACTACCCAGGGTCTGCTTGGTGATGGCCGGGCACCGACAATTGGTCCCGACCACCCATGAGGATCTGTGGCACTGTCCGCGGGGTCCCTGTCGCCATCGATGGGTCGGGTCTGCAGAACGAATCGCGCGGGAGGCTGGTACGAAGGCAAGTTGAGTCGTGCGGCGTGGTTTGGGCGACGGTCAGGATCGCCAGTACCGGTTCGCGGCCGCGATGGTGGCGAATTCGAGGGCGATGACTTGGCTGACCGCGATGAGGCTGTCCGGGTTGGTCGAGTAGGTTGGCCGACCGCCGATCAGGACGTCGAGGTCGGGCTGGATGTTGTGGATGCTGTGACGGGCCATGGTGATGGCCAGAGCTCGTCCCTCCTCGGCCGTTGGGGTCAGCAACGACCCGCCGGGGACAAGGACAAGCTCGCTGTCGGGGACGTGGTTCATGGTTCTCCTGAGTTCGGTGATTGTGGGGTTCCAACGGGAGGCGATCCGCGCTGCGGTGAGTGATCTTCGCGAGGCTGACTCCTTTGGAGTCAGCGGCGGGCGCTTTCTCGATCAGCTCGGTGACGGCTCGCGGCTGGGAGATCATCGGGAGATGGGAACTTGCCACCAGGCTGATCTGGTCGCGGGCACGGCGAGCCATGCTCAGTTGCTGAGCGTGGACGAGGACGATGGTCGGCCGGGTGCTGTGCTGTGGGCAGGCTGAAGCGGGAAGCCGATGGCCAACGACAGCAGGAGAGTGAGGATGGCCGAGAGAAGGACGGTGGATCCGCGGACCTGCGAGACGTAAGACGTGGTGTTCGGGCTGGGCATGGTGCGACCTCTTGTCAGCGGACGGATTCGGTGGTTTGAGGTGGCCGCTGTATTCGGGCAGCGGACGTGGAAATCAGCCCGGCTGTGTCGGCTACGTCAGGGGCGGACAACGAGGACCGTCTTTCCGGGTGCACGAGTCGGCGATCGGGCGCTTTCGAATGCTTTGCGGCCGTCGGCGAGCGGATACTCCCCGGCGACGAGCACCTCGATCTCTCCGGTGTCGACCGAGTGGGCGATCGAATTCAGCGCGTCCGGGTCAGGACCCACGATGAAGAAGGTCGCCGTGACTCCGTACTCATCGGCCCGACGCTGGGACGGGGGCGCCTGCAAGGTGACCAGCCGCCCGCCGCGAGCCAGGACGTCGAACGAGCGGTCCAAGGTCGACCCTCCGACAGTGTCGATGACGACGTCGAAGATGAGACCGAGCTCGTCGAAGCCCACCTTTTCGAAGGCGATCACGTGTCCGGCGCCCAGCTGTTTCACCAGGGCAGCATCCTTCTCTCGCGCGGTCGCCGTGACGGCAGCACCGGCCAGTCGGGCGAGCTGGACGGCGAAGGCGCCAACTCCTCCGGCCCCGCCGTGGACGAGGACCCGTTCTCCGGTCTGAACCTTGGCGTGGTCGTGCAGGGCCTGCCAGGCGGTCAGTGCGGCCAAGGGAAGGGCGGCCGCCACCGGATGGGAGACCGACGACGGCTTGGGCGCGACATGGTCGGCGGGAACGGAAACGTACTCGGCGGCGGCGCCGTCCCGATCGAATGGAACGAGGCCGTAAACATCGTCCCCGACACTGATTCTCGTAACCCCGGGCCCGACGGTGGTGACCACTCCGGACACCTCATGGGACGGCACCGTCGGTGTCCGGTCGCGCCCGTCGCGTTGCCAGGTCTCGTCCCAGCTGAACTCGGCAAAGGTGATCCCGGCAGCATGCACCTCGATGATCAGCTCCCCGGGAACCGGCGAGGGAACCGGGGCCTCCTCGTAGACCAACATCTCCGGCCCGCCCCGGGCGTGGGCCCGCAGCGCCATCATCGTTGCCGGGAGTCCTTCTGAAGGAGGCAGCGGGGCCGACGAGGTATCCGCCGAGTCAAGCGCATCTGGCGAGGGTGTCGACGAACGGCCCTGAACAGTGGGGCGATCTTGCGCGGCGGCCATGGCACGAACCTTTGCTGTGCGTCGAGGAGGTGGTCGGTACCCACCCTGCTCGAAGCAGCCCTGTCGCGCTTCAGTCATTCGACTGAGTACGGGCGTTGAGGCACGAGATCTCGGCGTGGGGTGCCGGCGCCCGCCCCCAGGGCCCGGCCGACGACTGTGACAATGGTGTCGAAAGCCGCAGACGGTCGTGGCCGTCTCGGAACCAGCGTCAGCATCCGGGGGCATCGCGCTTGACTTCTCACCGCCTGCCGGGTCTGGTCGGCCGCCAGTCCGAGACCGATCGGCTCCTCACCGTGGTCACGGGATCCGGGGCGTCTCGAACGCTGGTGCTGACCGGCGATCCGGGTATCGGGAAGTCGGCGCTGATGGATCAGGCCGCAGCCACAGCGGACTTGCGCGGGTGCGCGGTGCTGCGCTCGCAGGGGCGTCCTGGTGAACAGCTGCTGGAGTTCGGGGTTCTCCGGGATCTGTTGCGTCCGGTGCTTTCTCGGCGGGCACAATTGGGTGCACCCCACCGCGAGGTGCTCGACGCACTGGTCTCCGACGGACCGCAGTCCTCTCCCTTCACGATCGCCATCGCCGTCCTGGAGCTCCTCGAAGTCGGCGACGACGACGAGTGGGTGGTGCTGCTGGTCGACGACTTCCAGTGGATCGATTCCGCCTCGGCTGCCGTCCTGCGCCTGGTCGTTCGGCGCATTGACGACTCGAGGATCAGCGCAGTCCTCGCCACCCGAACGGTTGCCTCTGCGGGCCTCGAGCTGCTGCCTCGGCTCGAGCTGCATCCACTCGCATCGCATGAAGCGGACCGCCTGCTGGCCATCTCGAGTCAGAAAGTGAGTGAGGCCACCAAGGCCCGGGTTCTTGCCGAGGCCCAGGGCAACCCGCTCGCGCTCTTGGAACTGCCGATGGCCATCGAGGCGGCCCGTTCGCCGGTCCCCGGGCCTGCTCTCCAGTCGGAGGACACCCAGTTGACTGGTCGCTTGGTGGAGGCCTTCGGTGACCGGTCCGCGCAGCTCGAACCGGAGGTGCGTGCCTGCCTCCGGGTGCTCGCCGTCGGTGCCGACAACCGCATCGGGTCGATCTCGGCGGCGGCCACCGAACTCACCGGTGTTGCGGCGACTCCCAGTCTTTGGCGTCCGGCTGTCCTCGCCGGACTCGTCACCGACGACGGCGAGCGCCTGAACTTCCGGCATCCCCTGGTGGGTTCAGCCATCCGACGCGGTTCGGGAACAGTTGAGCTTCGAGCCGCCCACTTGGCGTGGGCCGTCACGTTGCCCCCCACCGCCTCACGTCAGATCCTGATGCATCGCGCTCGAGCGGCGGCCCCTCCCGACGATGAACTGGCCGACGAACTCCACGACGCCGGAACCCGGGCGGCAGATCGAGGATCGCTGGCATCAGCCCAGCAGTGGCTGGAAACCTCCGCGCACCTCAGCTCGGACGCCGCCGTACGACAAGCGCGCCTCCTCGCCGCAGCAACAGCGGCCCACGAACTCGGTCGGACGGGTGACCTCCACCGCTACCTTGCGACCCTGCGCGGTGGCCGAATCGAACCAGTGCACGCCCGCCGCTTGGCCATCCTCGAAGCCGTGTCGTCGGACGGAGCGCACGAACCCGAAGCGGGTGTTCCAGCGCTCGTCCAGCTCGTCGAGGGCGATGCCGAGGACGATCCCGCCGAGCTGATCCAGTTGTTGGTCGTGGCGGCCTATCGCTGTTGGTGGAACGACCTCCAGCGCCCCCGCCGATTGGTCCTCGAGGCAGTCCCGGTGACCGGCCTACCTCCCGACGACCCGCAGGTCGGGCTGATTCGGGCCCTCACCGACACCGTGGCTGCAGGACCGGAGCTCCTGCAACAGCTGGACGGCCACGAAAGTGAAGATCCAGACGACGCCGCCGTGGTGATGCAGCGAGCCAACACGGCGTTCAACCTCGCTGATTTCGACCGCGTCCTCAGGCTCACGGCAAAGACAGTCGACCGCTTGCGGACGGACTCCCGGCACACTGTCCTCGCCCAGATGCAGGTCATCCGAACCTGGGCTGCGTTGTTCGTCGGCGAATGGGATCTCGCCTACACCTGCGGGGACGAAGCCTTCCGACTCGCGACCGACACCCGGCAACCGGTCTGGGGCGCGCACGCCAGGCTGGGCCAGGCCGACCTGGAAGGACGTCGCGGTCACGGCAAGCTGGCTGCCGCGTACCTGGCGGAAGCGAACGAGCTGGCGCTGCTGACCGGGAGCGCGACGGCCCTGTCCGGAGTCGAGTTCACGCGAGGCATCATCGAGCTCGGTCTCGGCCGACCGGCTGCCGCGTACGACTGCTTCCGACACTCCCTTGACCCAACCGACCCTGCGTTCCACTCCGTCGAACAGCTGTGGTTGGTCGATTACTTCGCCGAAGCTGCCGCCGCCGCCGGCCAACAGGAGTCGGCTCGTGAGATCGTGGCACCGTTGGCCGACGCGCTGGGCGACCACCCATCGCCCGGCTACCGTCAGTCCCTCGCCTTGGCGCAACTCATACTGGCGGTCGAGGGAGAGTTCGACCAACGCCTGAGCGAGGCACACGACGCCCCGGGCCGACATTCGATCTGGTACCAGGCACGAGTGGATCTGTTCCACGGCCAAGCCTTGCGCCGGCAGCGCCGGCCCAGGGACGCGAGACGTCCACTCGAACGCGCACTCGCCGCGTTCAACGTCCTCGGCGCTGCCGAATGGGCCCGCCGGGCCCGCACCGAGCTCCTTGCCACCGGCAAGCGGGTCCTGGCCAGCGGGTCCGAGTCCTGGCGAACACTGTCACCCCAGGAACTGCAGATCGCGACCTTGGCGGCCGACGGCTTGAGCAACCGCCAGATCGCCCAGCGCATGTACCTCTCGCACCGGACCGTCGGGTCCCACCTCTACCGGATCTTCCCCAAGCTCGGGGTCAGCACCCGCAGCCAACTGCACCAGGTGCTTCCCAGCACCCTGTTGACCAACCCCACCTGAGCCGAGGCAGCGGGCGGACCCGAGAGCCCATGCAGTCAACTGACTGAAGCCGAACTGCACCGGATCAGGCAAGGCTGACCACGTTCGCATTCCGTCACAGCGCCGGTACGGCCACGAGTGCGACACCCACACTACGAGGAGAACACATGCCCGGTCACCCCCAAGTGCTGTTCATCCATGGCCTCTGGCTGCACGCCAGCTCGTGGCAACCGTGGCAAGCGCTGTTCGAGCAACGCGGCCATCAAACCCTCGCGCCGGGCTGGCCCGGCGAAGCCGACAGCGTAACGGCCACCCGAGACGACCCTGACGCCGTCGCAGACCACGGAGTCGAGGACGTCACGGCGCACTACGCCAAGATCATCTCAGGGATGGATCGGGCACCCATCCTGATCGGACACTCCTTCGGCGGGCTCATAGTCGAAAAGCTGCTCGGACAGAATCTCGGTTCGGCCGGCATCGCCATCGACGCAGCCCAGATCAAGGGTGTGCTCCCGCTGCCGTTGTCCTCACTCTGGGCCACGCTGCCCGTGTTCAAGAACCCCGCCAACCGACATCGGTCCGTGTCCTTGACATCCGACCAGTTCCACTTCGCATTCGGCAACGCCATTCCGCGCGCCCAGTCCGACGTCCTATGGGACACCTGGACCATCCCATCCCCGGGACGACCGTTGTTCGAGGCTGCTGCCGCCAACTTCACCCTGCACGCCCCAACCGAGGTCAACACTCGCAATTCCGACCGCGGACCTCTGCTTCTGATCATGGGCGGTGAGGACCACACGGTGCCAGAAGCGATCACCAAGTCCACCATGAAGCAGTACCGACATACCACCGCCGTGACCGATCTCGTCGAATTCGCTGATCGCGGGCACTCGCTCACCATCGACTCGCGATGGCCGGAAGTCGCGGAATCCTGCCTGAGCTGGCTGGACGCTCAAGACGTTATTCATTGGCAGCAAAGTCAGTAGCCGCGACAGCGCCCCGTTGGGTGGTGGGCTTTGAGGTGGTCCTCGGTGCCCTACTCGCCGCTGGTGACCGCAGCCCTGGAACGACCGTTTCAGCGCGGCCACGAGCCCGGGATGCTGGTCGGAGATGACCAGTCGCACTCCGGTCAGGCCGCGTTGCTTCAGGCTGAGCAAGAACCCCGCCAAAACGTCTCGTCCTCGCTGTCGCCGACATCGGGGCCAAGGACCTCTCGGGAGCCGTCAGCGGCGATCCCGGTCGCGACCACGAGAGCCATCGACACCACCTTGCCACCCTCGCCGGGCTGGTTGCGGACGTGCAGCCGGCTTGCGTTACAGCCAGCGACGTGTTCGTGCCTGATAGTTGGTGTAGAGGGAACCGAACCGGGCAGCGAGGTAGTGCTCTTCGGGGCTGATCACCAGGCAGTAAACGGCCAGCAGGGCCAGAGGCAACGTCACCAGGGGCCACCACGTCCCCGACAGCAGCGTCGCGCCGAGGTAGACGATCGTCAACCCGGTGTACATCGGGTTGCGCGACACCCGATAAGCCCCGGTCGTGACCAGTCTCGATACGACGCTGTGCGGCACGATCGTGGTGCGGTGTCGGACCACCTCGACAATGCCGGCGATACACAGCCCGCCTCCAACAGCCAGGATGCCAAAGCCGAGGACAGTCAGTGTCGGTGGGACGCCGATCGCCAGCGGAACGGTCGCGTCGTGCAGCACCTTGCCGGTCAGGAACGCTGCGGCGTAGTACAGCGGCGGCGGCACCGGCACGACCCGCGCCCCGCGCGACCGGTCGATGCCAGCCGCGGCCGCACGCGCGGAGACGGTCATGACCATGCCGAGTCGAGCAATGCGCCGCTGACGTGGAGGACGTCGAGATGGTGGACTTCGGGCTCGGGGCTCGGCCGGTGACCGCCGAACGCAGCGTCGACTGCCGGGTGGATACGTTCCTCGAATGCGCGCGCGCACGCCTCCTCGGACTCCCAGACGTCGATGTAGCGCAGCGCCCCGTCCGGTTGCCGAACACACAGGTGCAGCAGGCTTCCCGCCAGCGGCTCCGGACCGATCTCCTCCATCAGGCGGCGGTAGAGCTCCTCGCGGATCGGGACATCTTGGATGAAGGCATAGACCATGGCGCATCCCCCTGGTATTTTGATCCGAGAAGTCTTCGGATCAATAAAGCGACAGTACGCCTGAAGGGGATCGTGGTCAACAGCGAACGACCAGCCCGCCGGCCCTACAACTCTCCCCGCCGGGTCGCGCAAGCCGCGCTCACCCGGCGAGCGGTGCTCGACGCCGCCAAAGAACTTTTCGTCGCCAAGAGCTACCGCGCCACCACGGTGACCGACATCGCCCAACGCGCGGAGGTGTCGATCGATACCGTCTACGCCACCGTCGGACGCAAACCCGCACTCCTGCGGGAGCTCGTGGAGACAGCGATCTCCGGCACCGACCAAGCCGTGCCCGCTCCGCAACGCGACTACGTCAACCGGATCGGTGCAGCCGGGACCGCTGAGGAGAAGCTCGCCATCTACGCGCAGGCGATCACCGCCATCCAGCAGCGCCTCGCCCCGATCTTTCTCGCTCTACGTGACGCCGCCTCGACCGACCCGGACTGCGCCGCATTGTGGGCCGAGATCGCCCAACGGCGAGCCAGGAACATGCGCACCTTCGCCGCAAACCTGCGCGGCACAGGACAACTTCGCGACGACCTCACCGACGATGAGGTTGCCGACATCATCTGGAGCATGAATGCCGCCGAATACTGGGTGCTCCTCGTTGGTGAGCGCGGCTGGACACCGGATCATTTCGCAGCTTGGCTCACTGACGCGTGGAGACGACTACTGCTCAAAGCCTGATCTCGGTGGGCATTCCCGCACGTCACTGAAGTGTCGGCAGCCCCTCGTCTTGTAGAACCGAGGCAGCCGTCTCCGGAAGCCAACCCTCGTGCGAGAACGCTGCCTGAAGTCGATCAGGCTCCTTGGCAGCATTCGCCAGGTCGGTACGAAGCGTGAGCTCGTCGACCAGCTGCTCGTGTTCCCCTCGAGCACCCGTATGCGAAGTGAACGGGGGCGCATTGGCGGTTGGTCGACATCGCCGACTCGGGTGCGACGGTCGACCGCTCTCGGCTTCAGCCGGGGGTGGACGCCGAGCTGAACTGGCTGCTTCCCGGCCTCGACCCGCGGCGGACTCTCCACATCGCTGGTCGTGCTCGGCGGCACGGCTGGATCGAGGGCAATGCGGTCTACGCATCCGCTGGGCCAGCTCGGCGAAGTAGGTGGCGCCGTGCACCAGCGGGCGGACGTGTTTGCCCTGCGACCAGGCCCGCTCGCCCGAGTGGACGTCGTCGAGCACCGTCTGGGCGTTGGCCCGCTCAGCCTTGGTCAGCAGCCACGACGACCACGACGACCGCGCTGCGACGGTCACGTTCTCATCGACATGCGCCGAGGCTGCAGGGCACCAGGTCACCGTAAGGACTTGCGGATCGGCCACGAGCCCGGGGCCCAGTGCGGGTGCCGACGAAACGACGACGGGGGCCCACCGACGAGATGTCGGTGGGCCCCCGTTCATGCCAGCTGGGGTTCCCTTGTCAGCTGGGTTCCCAGGTCGCTGATTCCTAGAAGGTGTCGGCCCTGGCCTTCACCGCAGCCGAGGACCCGGTGCCACCGCCACCCGGTTGCACTACACCGTTGACGGTCAGCGTGTAGAGCGCCTGCGGCTGGAGCTGCTCGGTGGGCTCGTCATAGCTGACGATGGCCACCACCCGGGGGTAGGCGCGGAACTTGGCGAGGTCGGCAGCGCTCAGGGAGAACGACCGGCCCGTGTACGTCTTGACCAACGCCTTGTGCTTGGCCGTGTCGAGCCCGACCAACCGGACGTTCCAGGCCGCGACCGAGGAAGGCCGGGCCTCACTGAACGACTTGAACACCGACGGGTTGGAGCCGTCGCTGAGGACGGTGCCGCCGACCGCGACGTTGTCGACGTACCAGCCGCCGTCGTTCACCCCGCCGTCGCTGACGTAGCGGAAACCGACCAGCACCGACTTGCCGACGTACGCGCTCAGGTCGAACGTCTGGCTCGCCCAGCCTGCGGCGTCACCGTTCAACGCCGGACCGTACGGGCCGTCCACCGTGTTCGCGTTGGCCAGGGCCTTGTAGGTCTTGCCGCCGTCGCTCGAGATCACCGTGTAGGCGTAGTCGTAGCCCTTCTCGGCCTGGTGCAGCTCGTCGAAGGTGAGCGTCGGGTTCGCCGCCGGGACAGTCACCTGCGTCACCGCACTGGCGTCCAGGTTGTTCTCGTTGCCCGACCACAGCGCTGCGTCGCTCCCGTGGCCGGGTGCAGTGGTCACGCTGGTCCACTTCAGCGGCTCGGGGACGAGGGTCTTGGCTCCGTTGAATCTCAGCGACCGGAGCTGCGAGCCGTCCAGGTAGAGCCCACTCCCCGCCCGTAGGCCGACGTAGTCAGCGCCGTTGGCCGGCGCCCCGGCAGCGGCGTAGGACGCCGGGTTGCCCAGGTTGACCGTCGAGTTGAGGCTCTTCGACGTGACCCGGGACTTCGCGATCCCGTTCACCTTGCCCTTGGAGGTGTTGACGTACTTGTCGACCAGGGTCGAGACCTGGAAGTCGTGCAGCACCTGGTAGACGTCTGCGCCGTTCGCGTAGCCGTCGAGGGCGTGCTGGAGGCCGACCAGACCCTGAGCGTTGCCGTCGCGGTGCAGGGTGCTCATGAAGCCGATCCCGTACCGGTCGTAGAGGAACAGCATGAACGAGTACGCCTCGCCGTAGTCGGCCAGGATCGCGGCACCGTTGCCCGGGTCCTGGTCACCCCACAAGGTGAGGGAGTTCTCGGGACCGCCGCAGTCACGCGGATTCGGGTTGTAGGTCGTCTGGACCGTGCCGAAGCCCTGGTAGCAGTAGATGTGACTGTCGGCCCCCTTGTCGAAGACGGTCTTGGTCGCGTCGACGTAGCCGACCAGCGTCTGGGCGAAGTCCGACAGACCCTCGTTGACCCAGCTGACCTCGTTGGGGTCTTGGTAGTACTGGAGCAGGTGCTGGTACTCGTGCGCGAACGTGCCTTCGTAGAGACGCGGTCGGGCCGGACGACTGGTGCACAGATCCGTGGTGGTGCCGTCCGGCGGGTTGGCCGTCGTGCGGTGAGCCCAGTCGAACGCGTCGATCGTCATGACGTTGCGGTCGAGCAGCTCGTTGAACTGGGAAGAGAAGAAGCCGGCGATGTAGGTCGGGTTCGCCGGGAACTCGTAGTAGTTGTCGTCGCGGACGTTGTCCACCAGCGTCATGATCTTGTCGCCGTCACCGCTGGCGTCGATGCCTGCTTTGGTGATGTCCGGATCGGGGTTACTGCCGTCGCGATCGGGCGCGACGCTGAAGGCTTTGGACTCCTTGGGGAACATGTTGGAGTCGAACTGGTCAGCCAGCTCCTGTGCCTGGGCACGGGTGACCGTCGTGGAGTTCGGCACCTGGGCGCGGCAGTCGCCGGCCGGGAAGGACGTGTCGTCGGCGACCCAGACTTCGATCTTCGCGCCGACCGCCTGGAGTGTGTACGACTTGGTGTAGATCTCGCCGTTGTAGTCGTCGAGCGCGAGCAGCGTACGCGTGGTGCCGACCGCGGGCGTGTCGGCTGCCTGCGCTTGACTCTTCGCCTTGGCGCGGGAGCGTGATTGGAGGTCGAGCTTCTTGGTCGAGAACTGCTGGCCCGGTTTGACCTCTCGGACGTCGGTCTTGACGACGGCTGGGGTCTTCTTCGGCTCCGCCTGGGCAACAGGCGGTACGGACAGGGCCAGGCTCAGGCCGATCGTGAGCGCGGCGATCGCAGCGACGGGCCGACGCAGGCGGCCGACCAGGGGGCGGGAACGTTCCATCGGGATCCTCGGGGGAGTTGAGGTGGGTGAGGGGTACGCAACATTCAATGGTCATTTCTGTGCCGAGCGCAATACCTTTGGCCGGAGAAGCAGCCCGGAGGGTTCGGTGTAGAGCATCACATCCGGCGCGTGAGCTGATAGAGGGTGATGTCGCCTCGGAGGTAGCTGAAGCGGAGCGCCATCGACTGGGTGTCGGTATAGCTGGCGGCCGCCGCGATGGCCTTCGCGATCCTGCCGCCCATGTCGTCGAGGGTCGAGAGCTGGACGGCGACGTCTGGCCGCTCGATGCAACGCAGCAGCCATCCGTCGTGAGCCTGCAGCGGCACCACCTCGACGTGCCACAGGTCGCTCATCTGCTCATCTCACCACGGCCAGCCAGTCGAGCCGCGCCTGCAGGATCGGAAATCGCGCGCGGTAAGCGACCCAACAGCGAGAGCGTTGATGCGTTGCCGACGGCACCCTTACGTTAAGCATTGATGCCGACACCCACGTACCACTGCAGCTTCCAGGCCGGCAGCGACACCACCCGTGTCCCGCTGGTGCTCCTGCACGGCACCTACGGGAACGAGTCCGCGCTCCTGCCATTGGCCGATCGGGTGGCGCCGGGAGCCTCCAGGCTTGGCGTGCGAGGGACAGTCGCTCTCGACAACGGTTACGCCTTCTTCCGTCGACACGCTGACCGCCGGGTGGACGAGCCGGACCTCGCGTCCAGGGTTCCCGCGTTGGCGGCTCTCATCCACGGGTTCACCAGCCGTGGCCAGTTCACGGAGGCACCAGTCGTGGTCGGGTTCTCCAACGGCGCCATCATGGCCGCGGCACTCATGTCGACCCACTCGGGCCTGCTGGCTGGGGCCGTGTTGGTCCGGCCCCTGACCCCGTTCTCCGCTGATGTCGCTTACCGGCCGGGTGCGACTCCCGTCCTGATCATCGACGGGACGCACGACCCCCGTCGTTCGCCGGGCGACGGGCAGCGCCTTGCGGACAAGCTGAGTCGCGCGGGAGCGGTCGTGACACATCACGCACTGCCCGTTGGCCACTCGATCTCAGCGGAGGACGAACAGGTCGCCCGGGAATGGCTCACGTCTCTTCAGAAGTCCGCCTGATGACCCTCCGGGAAGGGCCGATCCGTCGACGGCGCTCAGCGGGGCCCCACCTTGACGGTCTCCGTTAGCCGTCCGCTGAGCGGCTACGTCAACTGGGACAACCCGGCAGCCAGCGCGAATCCGAGTACGGTGACGAGGCCCGCCCAGTTGCCGGTCTTGCGCCGCGCTTCCGGGATCATCTCGTCGACCAGCATCACCAGTAAGGCGCCGGCGGCGAACCCGTTGATCGCGCCACCGACCTGTGACCCCGCGACCGTGGCAAGTGCAAATCCGCCAAGGGTCGACGCGGCACACACCGCCGTCACCGCAGCCCACAACCCAAGCACCGAACGACCGGAGCGTCCGGCACTGATCATGTCGCTGGCCGAGCCAATGGCCTCGGGGAGATTCGAGATGAAGATGGCAGCCAGCAACGCAATGCTCACGCCCTGCCCGGCCGCCAGGCCGATACCGAGAACCGCCTGCTCGGGGATACCGTCCAGCAGCGCACCCAGGGCCAGTGGCAGCCCAGCTCCACCGGCACGGTCGCGTCCACCAATGCGGTGCACCACGCGATTGGCCAGGTAGAAACTCATCGCGCCGAGTGCCAGTCCCACGGTCACCACGAGCGGTCCGGACTGCTGGAGTCCTTCCTGTGCCAGGTCGTATGCGACTCCGGAGATCAATGCCCCGGCGCCAAAGGCCAGCACCCCACCGATCAGCGCACCTGGCCACCGTCGGATCACAGCCAGCAGCGCACCGATCAACAGTGACGAGCCAGCCAGCGCTCCCCAAGCCACAGCCGCAAGCACCGAAGAAGACTACAAGTCGGATCGATCCGTTGCGCGGCGGCCAGCGGCACACGAGGTCGGCTCGTAGCCGCATCCGCAAGCCGGTCCCTCCACCGAAGCGGGATCCGGCCGGATGTCGTGACCTGTCGAGCAGGTCAGCGGATCGTCAGCAGCGGACCGCTCTGCGAGAACCCAGCGGGAACGTGTTGTGGTTTAGTTGGTCGACGGGAAGTCTGCTGATGTGCTGCCCCTGTATGCCATCGGTGCCACGATCGTGGTCGGAGAGCGCTGGCACGACCTTCCCTGGAGCGCGGAGCCCCATCGAGTCGTACCCAGCAGTGTCGACGAACTCGTGACGTGGATGCCGGCGGTCGCAGACGCCGTCAGGGTCGCTCAGTGCTCGACCTCAGGGGCTCGCTGCTTCGAAAGCCGTCTCTCTTGTGAGTTCGGCGCCAGCCAGGTTTGCCCGCGGGTTGACGGCAATGTCGCGATGCGGGCACACCGGACTGATGAATCAGCTCCTGGTGGGCTACGCGCGGGTGGCCCGATGGATGCTGATTCGGGCGGTTCCAAACGCGAGGACGTGGCAGCCTCTGGTCGCACGGCCTTTGGTGCGGCGGAATGGTTCGCCGCGAGAGTCCGACGTGACTGACACAATCCAGCCCATGGCTCATCTGCGCTGCGACTTCTTCTCCGAGACCCTCGCTTTGAGCACGTCGATGACGGTGATCCTGCCGCAGGGCACCAGCACCCAGATCGGGATGACCGGTCGAGCCGGGACCGAGCCGCCCCCAGTCCTGTACCTGCTGCACGGTCTTAGCGACGACCACACGATCTGGTTGCGCCGCACCTCGATCGAGCGGTACGTCGCACCGCTCGGGCTCGCGGTGGTGATGCCGCAGGTGCACCGCAGCTTCTACGTCGACGAGGTGTACGGCGGCCGATACTGGACATTCCTCTCCGAAGAGCTGCCAGCCGTGGTCGCCTCATTCTTCCGCGTGTCAACTCGGCCGGAGGACACCTTCGTGGCCGGTCTGTCCATGGGCGGCTACGGCGCCCTGCGCTGGGCGCTGAAGCAGCCGAAGCGGCTGGGGGCCGCGGTCAGTCTGTCCGGCGCGGTGAACGTGGCCGGCCTGCGCACCGGGCGGGTGCGCGCCGAAGACCCGCGGCTGTTTGACCGAGTCTTCGGCAGCGAGGAGGTGGCGGGCAGCGCACATGACCTGTTCGCCCTGCTAGACCGGACCCCCCCGGCCGAGCTGCCGCCGCTGTACCTGTGCTGCGGGACCGAAGATCCGCTCTACCCCGACAACCGGGCCTTCGAGACCGCCTGTGCCCGAGCCGGTGTGCCGCTGACCACTCGATTCACACCAGGTGAGCACGACTGGGCATATTGGGACGCCGAGATCCAGCAGGTGCTGGACTGGCTGCCGATCAAACCGTCAGCCGCAACCCCGAGGCCCGAAGGCCGCATAGGCAACTGAAGCTCTTCGCTCTGCGCTGCGCCACAAGGAGACGCTTTTTCGAAAGCGGTGAGTTCTAGGACAGGTGCCCGTCACCGTAGGCGGACCGCTCTGCGGCAGGCAGAGTTGCCGTGACGAGATCCATGTGACGGCCGCCGCTGCTGGGCCAAGCAGCGAGACTGACCTGGTGGAACCCGATTCGGCGACGGCAAAACTGTCCGGCAACCTCACGCTCGGAACCATCCTGGACTCAGCAAGACTGGTACGCAGCGACTTCATTGTCGTTCGTCACACCTACACGACGAGGGCCTCCGTAGCCGCGACGACCTCACGCCTGCAAGGGTGCTGGGATACACGCGTTGGCAGGGTGTCAGCAACTGGCTCGACAGGACCCCACCACGGGGCCAGGCGGCGAGGATCGGCCGGTTCACGTCAAAGCACGTGGCGGGCAAGGGCGACGGCAGCCGCCGCGAGTCCGCTCACGGCCTCACACTCACAGTGATCGAGGCTCTTGGCAGTCGATGGTGACTCGCAGTGACCTCACTCGGCGGGATCGATCCCGTTGTCGTGGCGGTGGGCGAGGATGTGTTCGCGGGTGGGGATGTGGGTGGCGCGTGCGCCACCGTGGTCGCGGGCATGGGCTTGGACCTGGGCGACGAGGTCGTCCTCGTCGCGGGCCGTGATCGGTTGCCGGCAGCGGGTGCAGGTGAGGCTGATTGGCATCGATGTCCTTCTGCCTGTTTCTGGCGCGGGTTCTACTGTTGGTGGCGCAGAACAAGTCGCCCGATCGGGTTCAGTCGGGAGCTGCCGTGAAGTGGGTTCTCGACACTGATTTCGGCCGGTAGCCCGGGGGTCGTTCGGGCGGCTCGGCTGACGGCAGGTCGGAAGTCGTAGATCCAGGCCGCGCCTCCGGGTCGAAGGACGCGGACCACCTCGCTGAGGCCGGCGGCGACGTTGTCCCAGTGGTGCATGCTGATCGACGACACGACGAGGTCGACCGAACCATCGGAGAACGGTAGGTCGGCGACGTCGGCGACCTGGAATACGACCTGGCCGGGGCCGGAGACCTGACCGTTCGCGGCGGTGGCGTGGGCAATCATTTCCGGCGATAGATCCACTCCGGTCACCGACAGTTGTGGGCATTTCTCGGCGATCATCCTCGGCACCCGGCCGGGTCCGGTTCCGATGTCGAGCACGACCGCAGCCGCTGGTAGCTGCTGCGCGGTCACGTCGGCTACGACCCGTCGGTACAGCGGTCCCGCCAGGACGGTGGCGAATCGTTCGTAGTGGCGGGGGTGGCCGGCGAGGCCGTACATGCCGGCTCGGTGGTGTGCGTGGTGCTGAAGAACGGGCACGGCATCTCCTATAGTTGTATCGAACAACCCTGGTGACTTCACCGTAGGCGGAACAGTTGCATGACACAACCCATGGCGGGGCATCATTTCCCGGACGACGAGCTGCGGCGGGCGCTGCAACGCCTGGTCCGGCTCGGCGGACTCCTGGAACCCCACCAACACGCTGGCTTGAAGCTGTCCTTGTCGGAAGTGATGGCGTTGGGGGAGTTGGGCGATGTCGAGTCGATGTCGCAGCAGGAGCTTGGTCAGCTGCTTGGGCTGGAGAAGAGCACCGTCAGTCGGCTGGCCGCCGGGCTGGAGCGACGCGAATGGGTCACTCGCGAGCGCACACCATCCAACCGCCGTTTCTACCAACTGCGGCTGACCGAAACGGGTCTCGCCGTCGCCGAGCAGCTGGGCAGCGAACTGCGGGCCCGCCACGAGCAGTTGCTCGACGCACTCACCCCAGCCGAACGTGACGCCCTCGTCGTTGGCCTGGCCGGGCTCGTCCGCGCGTTGGAGGGGCAACCCACCCTGCCCCCTCCCACATAGCCGAACATACCGATGCTGTCCGCTCAACGGCCATCAGGCGTCGTCGTACGCGGACCGTCCAACGAGTACGTTGCCGCCTCGCTGCGGGACTGAGCCGCCGCACAACCGCCCCCTCGACTGGCAACCCCAGCCACCGAGCCCTGGATCGCCAGGGCCGGGCGCAGTGCGCGGCTACTCGGGCGCGAGGACGGGCGTGTCGTGGTGCAGCGACTCGCCGCGGAAGAAGGGCTTCTGCTCGCCGCGCCGGGCGATCAAGAACATGACCGGAAGGCCGAGCAGGATCGAGCCGATACCCAGCAGGAACACGCTGCCGATCTCGACTTCGGTGCCCGGGACCGTCCAGCCGCCCAGGTACCCGTAGTCGGGCGACCACATTGCGACGGCGCTCCAGACGAACGCGAAGGTCAAGATCAGGCCGCCAAGCATGGGCAGGATCCCCTTGACCCACAACTCCTTCCCGCCCTTTCGGAGGTCGTTGCGGAAGTACCAGACGCAGGCGAATGCGGTGATGCCGTAGTAGAACGAGATCTGCAGGCCGATGGCGAGCAGCACGTCACCGTAGGCGTTCTCGCCGAGGAGACTGAGCAGCACGAACAGGACGATCGCGACACCGCCGATGAACAGGGTCGACACGCTCGGGGACTTGAACTTGGGATGGATCTTGGCGAACTGCGTCGGAAGGGCCTTGTAAACACCCATCGCGAGGGTGCCACGGGCCGCCGGAAGGATCGTCGTCTGGGTGGACGCCGCCGCCGAGACCAGGACGGCGAGTAGCACGATCCAGCTCCAGTCTCCGAGCACCGGCTCGCTGATCGCCCGGAACACGTCGGCGGCGTTCTCCTCGTTACCCAACCCGATGCCCTCGGTGCCGACACCCGCGTACGACACGGCGGCGACGGTGGTGAGCATGTAGGTCGCCACCAGGATCAGGGTCGCCGCGACAGCCGCCCGCCCTGGCGTCTTCTCGCGCTCCTTGGTCTCCTCGTTCAGCGAAAGGATCGTGTCCCAACCCCAGTAGATGAAGACCATCAGCAGCATGCCCTCGGTCATCGACGCGAACCCCCCGCCGCCCTCAACGAAGAAGTTCATCGGGTTGAACCAGGACGCCTCGATCGGGATCGCGGTCTCGGGCGGGTTCGATCCGGCGACGGCGATCAACGCGACCACGACGAGAACTCCGAGCGCCACGTACTGGATGCCGACCAACACGTTCTGCAGCCAGTGGGCGATCTCGATCCCGCGGTAGGAGACCCAGCACATCACGGCGATGAACACGACCCCCAGCACGGTCACCCAGAAGGTGTTGTCGGCCAGGGAGTCAGCGCCGATGAGCAGGAAGGTGTATTGCGCGGCGACCTGGGCCAGGTTGGCCAACACGATGATCCCGGCGATGCTCAGCACCCAGCCGCCGAACCAACCCGTCTTCGGTCCGAACGCCTTGGTCACCCAGGTGAACGTCGTGCCACAGTCGGGGACGACCTTGTTCAATTCGCGGTACGCGAACGCCGTCAGCAGCATCGGGATGAAGCCGAGCACGACGGCCACCGGCGCCAGCGTGCCGACCTCGATCACCACGTAGCCAAGGGTCGCCGCCAGCGAGTACGCCGGCGCGACCGACGCCAAACCCACCATCAGGGTGCCCGTGAAAGTCAGGGCACCTTCGTTGAGACCCTTGTGCTCGGTCAGATCCCCTGCCCCAGGCACCTCATGGCCAATGTCACGCATCGCGGCTCGATTCTCTGACAGGAACGGCGAAGAACGCCGCTAGATGAAGGTTATGGCCGATCACGAGAAAGATCTGCTGGAGATAGTGTTTCGCGTATGGCGGTCCGCCGTGGCGTCCACCCGATCAACCCGAATCGACCGACCCGACCAATCCGAGTTCTTCAGGTCGAAGTAGCTAACTGGCTGCCGAGCGTCGACGCATCTGGGACGTCGCGAGGAGCCACGCTCGCAACAGCCAAACGAATGGCGGGATGGGCAGACCGAAGCACCACCAGCCAAGAGCCTCGACTGGCGCAAGAATCCACATCCGGCGCGCGGAGGAGGGGTCGCCGCGCATGATCCCCCGGCCGACCCGCCATAACGGCCAGCCCAACACCACGTACGCCGCCAGCAGGACGCTGAAGACCCCGTGTGACAGGTGGTAGAAGGGCCAGCCGTCACTCACTTCGCCGATGAGTGGAAGCGTCGGGAGCCGCCCTCGGGCGAGCAGGAACACCAGCGGCCACAGGGACCCCCAGCACCAGCCGACGGCGACGACGCAGGTCAATAGGCCCGCCCACCATCGGCGCCGCACGGAGCGCTCAGGATGAGCCTCGGTGGAGTTGACGGCTTTCGGCAGACCAATGCCATTCCCCATGACAGCCGCCATTCCATCACGTGGATGTCTGCGAGTCTACGGCTTGGCCTTCCACGAACACGGCGCACCGACCCTCGTCACGGGGCAGCGAACCCGTCTGCCGAGAGTGCTTCGTCGGCGGCGCCCCGCGCTTCCGCACGAGATCGCCATAGTCGGTCTGCAAGGTCGGCTGCCCTGGACAAGGATTGAGGACCGCCCGGTGATCACGTACGACCCACGCAACGTCGGTCGCAGCAAGCGCCACGACGAGAGCGTCACGCCCACCCCTGAGGACCACGCCGCCGACCTGCATGCGATCATCGCCGTGATCGGCGGCCCGGTGGACCTGTTCGGGAGCTCCGGTGGCGCGATCAACGGTCTGGCGCTGGCCATCGCGCACCCCGAGGAGCGTTCGCTACCCGGTTGCGCGAGGTTCTCGGCTCCTAGTCTTGAGGGAGACCTCCGTCCGGGCCGACCGCCGTTGTCCACGGACCGCCACAAGGCCGAGCTGGCCCGGCCAGGTGGCCCGGCGAGCAGCAGATCGGCGTTCGTTGCGTTGTTCGGGCTTTCGATCATGGAAACACTGTGACAGCCGATGACCGACGATAGCGCCTCCACGGAGTGCGCCGCGGTGCTCTGCGGTACGCCACTGGACCCTCAGCCGGGCACGCGTCGGCGACAGCAGGGCGCGACCGCTGACGTGCAGCGAAGGACGCGGCCCTCGGCTCGTCAAAGACGCCGGCGTCGAGTTCGCGAATTCGTCGTCTCGACATGCCGACTCGGCTAGCTGTGGGGCGAGTCACCGCGGGCTGCCCGCAGCTCCCCGGCGATCGTCACGGCGGCCGTCATCACCAGGAACCCAATCGCCAAGAGCACCTCACCGGACACGGCAAGGGCGGCCGCCGCCGCTGCCAAGAGAACCACCTTCACGATCAGCCTGGCCGGGTGCCGTAGCCGGCGCGCGGCCCGGGGCGCCAGCAGCAGTCCCCAGAGCACGGCGGCTACCAGCGGCAGCGCGAAAGCGAGCACGGCCGCCCAGGCTCCGGTGCCGAGTCGGGAGCCGGCCCAGGCCAGAACGGCGAGCAGGCACAGTTCTGCGAGGAACACCACGGCATCGAGCGCGTCGACCCGCTCGGGAGGGCTGTCGTTCATCCGACCCATCGTGCAGCACCGAGGTCGAAGTGGGTTGCCCCGAGTAGGGACCCCTATGCGGCAACCCTCGGGGGTGATCGGACGGTGTCTCTCATCTGTCGCACTTCGACCGCCGTCAGCGAGTCGGCTTGGATGCAGTCAAAAGCTCTGGCCGGTAGGGGCTTGGCCTGAAAGGATCGCCAAAGCGGTCACGCGTGCCGCGGAGGGGGTCTCGAGCCGTGCCGGATCTGGCATCTGGATCGCTGCAGGTGGTCTCCAGGCCCGGCTGGACTGGTTCGGGACATGTCAGGCCGCCACGCTATCCAACCCGGTTTGTCGGGCGGCGTGCCCAGGTTGCCACACTGCGCGGCTTGCTGCGGTCGGGTCGACTGGTGACAGTGGTGGGACTGGGCGGCGCCGGCAAGACGCGCGTGGCTGCAGAGCTGGTCACCGATCTCGAGTGCCTGTGGATCGATCTCTCCGATGCGAACGATCCTGGTGACGTGGCCGCCGCGGTCGCCGAATCCCTGGGCTTGCCAGCTGGCGGTGGTGCTGATCCGACGGTAGGAATCCTCAACGTCATCCGAGACTTGCCGACGTTGCTGGTGCTCGACAACTGCGAGGTCCAACGCGCCGCGTGTCGAGAGCTCGTCGACGCGCTGCTGGTCGATGCGGACGCGTTGACTGTCTTGGCGACGAGCCGGGCGCCGCTGGACTCGGCATACGAGTGGCTGTATCCCTTGCCTCCTCTGGCGGAGGGCGACGAGCTCTTCGCTGACCGCGCCGCGCGCGTGGGCTACGCGCCATCTGGGCAGGATGCCCGTGTCGTCGCGGAATTGTGTCGCCGAGTCGGCGGTTCACCGCTGGCGATTGAGCTGCTCGCTGCCTGGTCACATGTCAGGTCGCCGGCCGAGCTCCTAGATAGCCAGTCCGACGAGCTGGCCTCACGGACCCTCACCGTTCGGCCGCGGCACCGGGACATGACTGCCGTCTTGGACGCGTCGATGACATTGCTGACCTCCGACCAGCAGCGTGTGCTCGCGGCGCTCGCAGTGTTCGCCGGCGGCTTCACCGCGGAAGCGGCCGAGTCGGTTGCTCAGACCGATCTCGGCACCCTCGCCGTGCTGATCGAGCGCGGTTTGATCTTCCGCGAGTCGACCGCGGACGGACGGTTCACCGTGCACGAGCTCATCCGCAGTCACGCACTGGCCCGACTGCGGTCCGGCGGCGACGACCGCGAAGACGCCGTCCGGCGGCGCCACTTCGACTACTTCGTCGCGTTGGCCGAATCTTGGACTGATCAAGACGTCGATCTGCTCGAGCCCCAGAGCAGTCAGCTGAGGGCGGAGAACGCCAACCTGGACGCGGCGCGGAGCTGGGCTGTGGACCGGGGGGATGCCGGCGGGGCCCTCCGCCTGATGCAGGCGCTGGACTTCTTATGGCCGTATGCCTTCCCACCCAAGCCGCGCCGGCTTGAGCGCCTCGCCGCCGTGCTGGCCCTTCGCTACGACGGCGACGATCAGACCGTGCTTCTGAACCGGGCGTGGGCCTGCTGGACGGCCGGCCAGTTGACGATGAAGGAGCCAGCGCAGGCCCGGGAGTGGTTCCGAGAGTCCCTCGACCACTTCCAGGTCCTCGGCCATGAGGGAGGTGAAGTGTCGGCGTTGGGGGGACTGATGGAGGTCTCCGTGCTGACCGGTGAGCTCGAAGCCGCCGGAGCGTACAGTGACCGGGCCCGAGCAGTCGGGCGACGTATCAACGACCGGCCGGGCGAGGCGTGGGGGATCTATCAGGACGCGATGCTTGCCCTCGCCCGCGACCAACCCAAGCACGCCGCAGCATGTGCGCGTGAGGCCCGAAACGTCTTCGAAGAAGGAGGCGCCGACGACGGGATCTACTCGGCTTACGGGATCTTCTCGGCCGTCTGCCTCCTCGGGGAAGCTCAGTACGCCCAGGGCCGCTACGCCGATGCTGTCGCCGCTTATGGGGAGGCGGTGTCGATCCAGGTCCGCACCGGCTTCGTCCGTGACGTGGAGGACCTGCTGGAGAATCTGGCGATCGTCGCGGTCGCGCTGGGTGCGAACGAGCAGGCCGCCGAACTGTTTGGGGCTGCCTCTACTTGGCGGGCCATCGACGCCGATCCTCGGGTGCCGTACGGGATGGCGGATTATCGGGCTGCCACCGCTGCTAGTCGACGCAGCCTCGGCCCGCGACGCTGGCAGTCCGCCTTCGACGCCGGCACTCGGCTGACCAGCAGTCAGGCGATGGCACTCGCCAACGCTACGGCCGACGATCTTGTCGCTCGAGCGTCGGCGAGCGCGGTGGGGTTGACCGCCCGCGAGCGTCAGGTGCTGATCCTGATCGCTGATGGCACACACGATGCGGAGGTGGCCGAGCGGCTCCAGCTCAGTCGACGTACCGTGCAGGCTCATCTGCGGTCGGTGTACACGAAGCTGGATGTGACGACGCGGACCGCGGCCGTGCATCGTGCCAGGGAGCTCGATCTGATCAGGCCAGTGACGTAACCGCTCTGCCCGGCAGACACGGGAATACGGCACTGGTGTCGGCAATCTTGCCGATGTGCGTCGGTTCGGCCGGGAACGATGCTGCCGTCATGACCGCAACCAGCACTCCGCAACGTCCACCCCGTCGAACGCAGCAAGGCAACCCGAGGTCGGTTGACGAGGAGGCTCTGAACGCGTTCCTCGGCCAGATCGTGAGCGACCTCGGCGCCTCCGTGCACATCTGCCCTGACGCCCGGAGGCAGCACGAACCCGTTCAACCTTGTGTCCGAGGCGCGGCTGTCATAGCCGTGAAGGCCTGGGACTCAGTACTGGGCGCGCCTCCGGCCACGCACGTAGGCGCCGGCGCAAGCTCCCCTTCGAGTCGCAGCCGCCGCCAGAAGGACCCACCCACTGGGCGACGACCATCGACGGCCGCACCGACCGGCCACCTCGAAGCGCACACTCCCGGACGGGTCGGCGACCGAGGCGCCCGCCAATCGATGATCAAAAGTTTGCCAACCCGATTCTGAAGCCGGACAGATCGTCCGGACAGGGGGCCAAGATGAGCCATCACGTCGGTCAATTCGATCCCGCAGGGCCTCTCGATGGGGGATCCGGCGACGGCGAGCAGGACGACAGCAGATCGGTTGACGAGCTGGTACTTGGCCCTGAGGCATCTCCTCCGACACACCGTCTGCACCAGTGCTTGCTGGCCGTGACCGTCCTGTGCACCATAGCCGCACTCGCCATGATGAGCGGACTGGACTCCCGCGAGCCGGGAGCCCTCGAGTTGCTATCCACCCCGCTCAACATCCTGGTTCTCGGTGATTCCTCAGCCGACCTGGAGGCCTGCTCAACCTGCTCCAGCTACGTCGACCAGTCCGCTGCTGCCTGGTCGCAGCGCAGTGGGCGCCGCGTCCGCCTCGACCGCAAGACCGTGCCCTCCGATGTGGCCGCCCCCTCGATGCCGACCCTGGTCGAAAGCCTCCGATCCGACCCCGACATTCGAGACTCGGTGTCCGAAGCCGACGTGATCCTGCTCGCCATCGGCAGCGGCGATGTCGCATCCACCGCGGGTACATCCTGCCGTGCGGAACGGCAAGCGCCTTGCCCAAAGATTTCCGTCGCGAAATTCCGCCAGAGCTTGGCCTCATGGACCACCGAGACCGACACAATCCGCCGGCACCGCCCGGTGATCCTTCGCGTGGTTACTCCACCACCAACCTCAGGCTTACCTCGGCAAAACCATGTCGCGCGGACCGCCTGTCAAGTCGCCGCCGCTCATGCCGCCGCCTGCGTCAACGTGTACGACCAGGCGCGCACCGACGAGCTGGTCGTTGACCCCGGATCCGACCCTCAACACCCCCAGCTGACACAACACGGCCACGACATCGTCGCAGCACAACTCATCGCCGCCGGCATCACCCCATGATGGCCAAACCAGCCATGAGACGGAGCGGGCCGATCTGCGGATTCCTCACTTGTGCTCGCCGGCGTCGGGCTGGTCGTGTGTTCGGGGGCGCCGTATCGCCAGGGCCCATGCGGGCAAGCAAGCCAGGCAGGCGCTCCCTCACGTCGTCTGGTGACTATCGCGACGTCGTCTGGTGACTATCGCGCGAAGGCGCGGAATGGGTTGTGGCGGGTCAAGGTGGCGATCGTGGCCTCGTCCACACCATGATCGCCGAGCAACGGGACGAAGCGGTCGAACAGAGCCGTGTACGGCAAGGGCGTGCCGCCGCGGGGCTGCGCCGGGTCGAACCCGCCGCGATCCTGGCTGAGCAGCACGGAGTCGGCGAAGCCAGCGTCCAGCAGGTCACGGGTCATGTCGACGAAGTCCTGGTCCTGGGCAGGGTCCCCGATCCCGTCGAACTCGACCCAGCAACCGCGGCGGGCGAGCTCGAGGTGGATGGCCCGGTCCGGCTCGGCGTGGGCGTGTATCCAGACGAACCGATCCGGACGGCCCCCGGCCCGCTCGACGACATCGAGCTGCTGCCGAGCCACTGCCCCGTTCACGGTGTGGCTCCCGATCGTTGCCCCGGTGGCGAGCGAGGCGGCCACCGCCGCCCTCAGCACCTTGTCCTCGGCTTCGGTGATGCCGTCGTCCGAGGCGCCGATCTTGACCCAGCCGGCCCGGACCCCACTGTTCTCGATCTCGTCGGTGAGCTCGGTGATGAACAGGTCGCGGAGTGCTTCGGTGCTGCCGTCGCGGACAAAGGGAGGGATCCACTGCTCTCGGTAGACGCCGGTCGGGGCCACCAGCGGGAGCCCGACCGCCTGCGAGACGGCCAACAGGATGTCGACTCGACGCCCGACCCCGATCGGTCCAGGCTCCACAATCGCTGTGACTCCTTGCTGCTGGACGTCTCGGAGGTAGGGCGACATCACCTCGACGACCTCGGCCGTATCCGCCTCGCCGTATCCGGGCTGTTGCCACGTCCGGAGATCGACGAACACGTGCTCGTGCGGGAGGATCGGCCCCAGCTCCGCCGCCGTTCGAGGCCCGAGGGTGGTGATCAGGGAAGCCACCACACGACCGTAACCCCAACCACAACGGATCGTGGCGTAGCGGCGCTTGACTCGATCATCATTCGCCGCGCCGAAGCCGACGTGTTCCCGGCTGCCGTACGCCGCATCCGTCCTCCGGCAGGCTCTCAGATGGTGTAGATCTCTGTCGTTGGAGTCGATGCGGTGAGCCATCGTGCGATGGTCAGTGAGAACCGATCAAAGAAGTTCTCGTTCACGCTCACTGCGTGATTGGAACGCGGAAAGCAACGAGGCGCGGACTTGTACAGCGATCGCCGTCGACGATGGGGCGGTGAGCTTGCGGTCGAGGTAACAACTGGCCAAGCCGTGTCCCCAGCCCCGCCCGGCAAGCGCTCTGCGAACCTCAGGTGACCGCAAGCCGTCTCTCTTGTGAGTTCGGCGCCAGCCAGGTTTGCCCGCGGGTTGACGGCAGTGTCGCGATGCGGGCACACCGGACTGACTCAACTCCTGGTGGGCTACGCGCGGGTGTCCACGGAGCATCAGGACTTGACCGCGCAACGCAACAGTCTCGCCGCGCTCGGCGTCGG
Source organism: uncultured Actinomycetota bacterium (assembly GCA_963696135.1). Lineage (GTDB taxonomy): Bacteria > Actinomycetota > Actinomycetes > Propionibacteriales > Propionibacteriaceae > Microlunatus. The sequence continues at coordinate 342,262 of CAVOJH010000006.1, read as the reverse complement.
CGATGACCGGATTTACGTCGACCATGGTCTGACTGGCACCAACCGTGACCGGCCAGGCTTGCAACTGGCCCTGGCCGCCTGCCACAGCGGCGACACCCTGGTCGTGACCAAGCTCGACCGGCTGGCGTGGTCGCTGCCCGACGCAAGGGACATCCTGGACGAGCTCACCCAGCGACACGTTCGACTCAGCCTGGGCGGGTCCATCCACGACCCGACCGACCCGGTGGGGCGGTTGCTGTCCAACGTGTTGGCGATGGTGGCCGAGTTCGAGGCTGACCTGATCAAGCATGCGCACGCGCGAAGGCATGAAGGTCGCAAAGGCCGAAAGGACGGCTGCGCGGGAAGCAACCCAAGCTGAGCATGATCCAGTCCAAGCACCTGGTCGAGCTCAACGCCCAGGCTCCTACACCAACGCCGAGCTCGCCGAGCTTTTCAGCGTCAGCCGAGCCACCGTGTACCGCACCATCCGTCGAGAACCTCCACCGCCTAGTGATCCCCAACGACCGTTCGCCCATACGCTTCTGCACCAGACCTGAGCGCAGACACCGCCATGCTCGATGAGGCGCGGCGGCGAACACCGCCGCGGCCTGACGGTCAATAGCCGACCGCTCAGCGGACACCGAGCGGATGCTTGCTCAGGTCTGACTTTGGCCACTGATGACTACGGCGCGGTCTCGTGCCAACCTTCCTTGCTCGCTAAAGCCGGCGTTCAGGAAGGTCTGCAGGATTCCAGGGAAGGTGTTCCGGATCTGCTCCGTGAACCGTGGTGTCGATGGGGTAGGCCTCGATGACGGTGTCGTGGTCATGACCCCAGCGAGTGGCGTAGTCAATGAGCTTCGTCATGACGCCTTGGGCCGCGTGCTCGACGCGCGACGAAGAAGCACGACAACGACCACGCATCATCTGGGCCGAAGTCGTACTTGACGAAGCGGTCAAGTAGCCAGTCGAGGCCAGTGCGAGGCGTGAAGCGGGTCCAGCCAACAGGCTCGCCGTCGCGGTAGGCCACCAAGCCGGCGCCCCCGCGGTGGATCTGCGTCTGAAGGTCTACCTGGTTCTGCGTTCGGTCTCGACGGGTGTAGTCAGCTCTCAGGAGCCAGTATTGGCACCAGCAGCCGTTTGATGCGCCTGCGCGGCCGAAGAGGTGCTCGACGTCGGGCCAAGCGTCAGCAGTTGCTTCCCTCACCTCGATCGGTCATGCCGGGACTGAAGCGCCGGTGGGACGATTGTTGGCTTCCCACGGGGTGCTGGGAAGGCGTTTCGGGCGCTCAGTCGGCTGGAGTGCCCGGTGCATGCAGACGGACCCCCTCGGCGACCAAACGCTGTTCGTATGCTCCGGCAAGGTCTCGTAGGGCCTGGCCGCAGTCCCCGCCGTACGACGGGCCGTGCATCAGCCCTAACGTCGCGGGTTCCAGGTCGGCCAAAGTGCGGAGGGTGGGCGCCGTTGACGGCGTGAGGCAGGTGGCACCGAAGACGTCCTCGGCAGCCAGCGCCGGTCCCGTGATCTCGTGCTCCGTCAGCGGCGCACTGCTCCCGATCGCAGTGAAGAGGTCCCCGCAAAGCAGCGTTGAGGTGGACTCCTCGTAGAAGAGGCCGGCGTCCCACCCATGCGGGACGTGCGGGGTTTCAAGGCGGCGCAGCCGCTTGGTACCCACTTCCAGCACCTCTCCGTCCTGCAGCGCCCGCGGTGGCCGGTCTGCGAGGTCACTGACCGACACCATGCAGCCCGTTGCTCCGTGCGCCACCTCCGCTTGCGGAGCCGCTGCGAGCCACAGGTTCATCGAGCCGCACTCGTCCGCCTCGACGTGCCCGAACGTGATCCAGCGCAGTTGCTCGACTGGCAAGAGCCGCGACACTGCGTCGGTGATGAGCGGGAAGAGTGCGCGGGGCCCGGTGTGGAACAGCAGCGGTTCCTCGTCCAGGACGAGGAACTGGTTGAACATGAAATTCGCGTCAGAGATGAAGGTCGACAAGCGGAAGATGTCCGGTGCGATCTCAGCGATATCGGTTTCCATGGTGACCCCTGTACTCGCCTAGCTCGCTGGCAGTCAGCCCTCGTACTAGCGTCCTCGCGACCGGCGCCGATGGCAACACCCGCACTAGCCTTGGAATCGGTTGCCGACCCTCATGCGGGCCTTTGTGCTGAGGATGCCACGGGCGTCTAGAACCCTGCTGATGCTCCTCCTGCAGCATCGGAGCCGCCACTGGGTCCGTATGTTCCGCTGCCGTGGCTCGACGGGATCCGTTCTCCAGCGTTTGTCTTCCCGCAGCGTGAGCACACCAACACGGGACGGGCTGCTTCGACGTCGTCGAGCCGTCGCATTTCTGTTTCCCAGTTGTGCCGGCCGACCCGGCACGCAAGCGGCTTGCTCATGCCCGAGAGGTTACCGATGCGCTCGCCCTGGACCACGGACAATCCGCAATGCGTCGGATCAGTGGGCGCGCACCTCGATGGGAGTGCGTACAAATGCGTACAGCGTGAGTCTGGCTGGCCTGCTCCGAGCTGGGCTAGGGTCGAGGAGCGAGCCCATCAGGTAGCACGTCGCTACTGCGCGGGGGTGGTGCAGATGATCAAGACCGAACGTCGACGGCATGCGGCGCGGGCGATCGTCGCCTTAGCCGCCTTGCGCCTTAGCCGCCCTGGCCGCACTGAGCAGTGCCTGCACCCCCGAGGCACCGCCGGCGGCCGATGCGGACCAGCAAGCAGCCACACCGACCGCAACGGTCCCAGCGACACCAGCTCCCAGCACGGCAGCCCGACCACCCACCGGGATCGACTACACCGCCATGACGCGGCAACTCACGCGGAAGATCGAGAACGGGCCCGACTCGCTGAAAGCGGTACGCGCCGTCCTGGTCAGCGTCGACGGCAGCACCACGTTGAGCTACTACCAAGATCGCAAGCCCACGGAGCAGGCCCACATCTATTCGGTGACCAAGAGCGTGGTCAGCATCCTGGTCGGAATAGCGATCGACGAGGGCCGACTGAGGCTCGATCAGACCCTGGCCGATCTCTTGCCCGAACACGTCTCGGTCATGACACCCGCGCAGCGGGCGATCACGCTGAAACAGCTGATCACCATGACGGCGGGGGTGTCAGTCAGTGACGGAGGCATGAACCTGAAGGCGGAGGACCCGGTCGAGTCCATTCTTGCCTTTGGGATGAGCAGCGACCCGGGCACGACGTTCGGCTACTCCGATGGCAGCGCGCACCTGGTCGCGACCGTGCTGCGGCGGGCGATCGACCGGCCCATCCTCGACTACGCGCGGGAGAAGCTGTTCGATCCGCTCGGCATCGACACGCACCCTGCCTGGGAGGGGAGTGATCCGGCCACCAAGAACGGTTTCGACGACGCCGGGTTCGCGTGGCTGATCGACAGCACCGGCGTCCACAGTGGCGGGTACGGGCTGAGGCTCACGGCGCCCGATCTGCTCAAGATCGGTCAGCTGTACCTCGACGGCGGACGATGGAAGGGCCGGCAGCTGGTCTCGCAGTCATGGGTTAGGGAGTCGACTTCGAATCAGTTGACGGCCGAGCAGGGCCGCAACGGCGACCAGTACGGCTACCTCTGGTGGCCGATCAACGAGCCGGAGTCGCCCGGCTACCTGGCCGTAGGCAGCTGGTATCAGCGCATCTTCGTGATCCCGTCCCGACGCCTGGTGATCGTGGTGACCGCCGACAGAAGCGACTACGCCGAGTCCGTGGTCCCAACCGATTTCGAGCCTGTGCTGGGCGAGACCGTCATCGAACCGCTCCTGCAGTGAGCCCTGCTCCGGCTAGCCCACCTCCCTCCAGCGAGGCGAAATTCTGACCGAGTCGTCACTGCTGCGGGCATCGCCTCGATCGTCAGTAGCCAACCCGGAACCGTGTCGTAAGTGGTCCCTCCAGCGGACGCGTCAACGGTCGACGACTGGCTCGTGTCGCAAGGTAGGTGATTCGGGCCCTAGCAATGAGGCGCCTGCGCGGCCAGACGCCCGCCCGCGCGGACCCTTGGGCGAGAACCCGTGGCCGGGCGCGCTAGCGACTAGCGGAACGGGAAGGCGGATTCCACTCGCGAGCCAGGACGCCGTACACGTCGGAGTCTCGCCAACCGTCTCGGATCTGGATCGTGTGTCTGAGGCGGCCCTCGTGGATCATGCCGACTCGGGGGCGAGCACAGCTGCAGAGGCTTTGTTGCGTGGGTCGCAGGTCGCCGCCACCCGGTGAAGCCCGAACAACCCGACGTACCGGTCAGCAACGCGGTCGCGATGGCAGACCCGATCCCTCGTTGCCACTGTCTGACGGTCACCGCGTAGGCGATCTCGCCTTGCTGCCAGCGGCGGCTGCGGATCTTGAGCTCGCCGAGGCCGACGATGACGGCCGCCTCTTCGGCAATCCAGACGTAGCGGCTTTGCGGCTCTTCGTGCCAGGCGGCGACTGCGTGCTCGGCGAACGCTTGCGTCTCGGTCGGCGTGTTCGGACCCCACGGTTGGTAGCGGCATGCCTCTTCGGTCGATGCCCATTCGTGAACGGCTGTCCAGTACTCGACTGTGATGGGTGCAAGGAGATGTCGGAGGCCACCGCAGCATTCAACCTGTCGCGACGCCGTCTGACTCGTGCGGCCCTCGTCAGTGCGTGCCGTTGGCCGTCCGTCCGCCGGTGCACGCCTAGCCGCAAGCCGACTGCGGGCGTGCCGAGCGATGCTGAGCGCGGCTACGGCGAGGGGTGAGCTGCCTGGGCGGCGAGCTCAGGAATGCCTGGCAGTTGCAGATTCGACAAGCAGACTCCGACTCTCAGTGCCGACGGGTTCCACCAGGCAGCGTCGAGAATGTTGCTGACCTCGCCGTCGTCGAGCCCCCTGAAGGTTCACAACCACGTCGTCGGGTGCGACGGCAAAGAACGTGGAGTCGTTCACTCGATCGATCCCTCGGTAAGTGAACGAGTGGGTGCCAACGTGAACAGGCCCCACAAGGTTGTCCTCGTCGATGCGGATGACTGTCTCCTCGAACAGCTCGAGCACAGCGGCCGCAGCCAGAGTCTCCCCGGACTCCACCCCACCCTGTGATGGTGAACCAGACTTGGTGGCTCCTGAGGCGACGTGTCGCAGTCTTGGGTGCAGCGCGAATCTCACCGGTGGTGGCGGGGCGTGGGGCCCCAGTCCGGCAGGATGTCGCCGGGCGGGTTCTGTGCGCCGATGTTGTTGTCGGTCAGGTTGCGGACGTCGGTGCCGTCGGCCCGCATGGAGTAGATCTCGCTGTCGTCCAGACCCGTAAAGAACGCGTTCGGTCCCCAATCGGTGTGGTACTGGTACGCGATCCGGTCCCCGTCGGGTGACCAGCTGGGGTGGCGCTCCTGAGTTTTCGCACCCGCGGCGTCCGTCCGCCCACCGGTGAGATTGACAGCAACATTGCCAGGCCCTTCCTGGGCGGCGGCCATGGTGTAGATGTCGAAGTCCATCCCGGCGGAGTTGTTGACCTGGAAGGCCACACGGCGGCCGTCGGGCGATAGCTCCGGGACCACGTCGATGCGTGGACCGCTGGTCAGTGGGCGCGGGTTCGATCCGTCGAGGTCACGGAGCACGAGGTCGCCGCTCGCGCTGTAGACGAACGCCCGCCCCGACTGGGGCATGTGGGGCTGGGCGTCGAAGGTGGTGGGCTGGCCGGCTTGTTCCTGGGTCAGGTTCACCGGTGCACGGCGCCCCCGGGCGTCCGCGGAGAAGACGTCGACGTCGGCGGAGTTGGTCGGCCCTTCGAATCCCGCGTAGAGGATGGTCTTGCTGTCAGGCGTCCACGAGAACGGGCTGGGGGCCGATATGCGGGCGTAGCCGCCCGCCGGCACCACCGTGCGCAGCCGGTCGCAGCCGAGTCGTCCGTATCGGGTGTGCAGTCGGCAGGTCCGCAGCTCCGCGCCAGCGAGATTCAAGAAGCCGTCTTCGGAAACAGGGATGTAGGTGAAGGCCAGGGTCTTGCCGTCGGGGGACAGGGCGGGCATCGACTCGATCTCTGGGCCGTTGGTGAGCCGGTGGGTGATGCCGGAGGCCGGGTCCAGCAGATAGACGTCATCGATGACCGTCGTCGCGGTGCTGTCTCGGTCGCTGATGAAGGCGATGCCCCCACCACCGCCGCCCGGGTGGGCTTGGACGGGATTGGTCTGGCCGGCTGCGACCAGACCGACGAGCACTCCAACGACGCAGAGTCGCCTTGCGGCGCGGAGGGCAGTGGCTCGGGCAGTACGCATGTCAGCTCCTCAGGTAGAGGTCAGTGTGTGTTGTCGGCGGCTGATACGGGTCGGCTCTATGGATCCTCGAGGTCTCCCGCCCCGGTGTCACTAGCCGCGCCAGGACCACAATGTGCGGGTGCCGGCGTGGTTCTGTCCAGGCTGATCACGTCCGGTGATGGCCGGTTCAGCAGCCCCACTCTGGGTGACACCAGCCGATCTTGACGGACCCCTCGATCCGCAGGGACGAGGTGATGGTGACGCCGTACACGCTGATCACATCGCCTGGCGTCGGCTTCGGCGACCCGTTCCAGACCACGGTCGTCGTGACCGAGCCCGCACCGCAGTACATGCCGGTCGGGCAGGGGTCGAATCCCCACACCTGGACGGTGTTGTTCTGGTCATCGACGACGCTCACGTTGACCCCGCCCAGTGCGACCCGCTGGCCCAGCCCGTACACCGTTTGGTTGACACCGGTGAGAGTCCCCGCACAGTAGGACTGTGCGTTGAAGATCATCACCGTGCAACCGGATGGGCTCGCAGTCGGGCTCGGCGCTGTCGTCACGGTCGGGCTCGGCGCTGTCGTCGCGGTCTGCGTCGGGGTGGCAGTCGGGGTCGGCGTAGGGCTCGAGGAGGGTATCGGGGTGACTGAGGGTTTCGGGGTGACGGTCGGCCGGGGCCTCAGTCTGGCTAGGCTCGACGGGGCAGCGTGAGTGACGTGCACGTCGCCCGGAATCGCCGGCGCGACTGCACTGGCTTGGAGGACACCAGTCACGGCAACCAGGACTGCTGTGATTATGGTGGCGGCCGTGGCTGTGGCGAGTCGACTTCGGAAACGCGGTTTGCCCTGATCGGATCGAGAACTGTTCATGACGCTCCGCCTCCTGCACCACCTCGAAGACCTGGTTCCTCAATCCTGTGGCAATGAGACCTGGGGCGAAAGATGCGGGCCGATTGAGATTCGTAATCACCCAATCACGCAACTGGGTCAAGCTATGCGTTGTCCGGGAACATGACATCGTGTGCCTCGTTCTGAGCTCGGCTGCCTGAACACGAATCTGGGCGATCGTTACCGGACAGTTCCGGCAGGACCAATGGGCCGATGCTCTGTGTGATGGCGGCTGCCTCCCTGTGTAAGGCGTGGATGATGGGTCGGCGATCCTCGATTCGCGTTGTCACCCACACGTGTGTCACCGGGCTGCAGTCGAACGGCACGGCCCACAATCGATTCGACTCGCCGGCCGATCGCAGCACGGACCTGGTGGTGAGGGCCGCTCCGAAACCGCAGGCGATGTTATCGGCGATGTCTTCGAGGCAGGAAGCTCCGTAGCCCCGAAAGTCAATGGCCGCTCCGTTGCGGAGGTCCTCCACGCACCAGAACGCTCGCAGCTCATGCGGCAGTCCAGGGCCGAGCCTGACAAGAGGTAGGGCCAACAGCTCCGCTGTTGTTAGTCGGGCTGAATCGCGGGCCGGCCATTGCCATGGAACGGCCACAAGCATCGGCTCGTGGAACAGTTCGGTGGCGCGAACTCGGGTCTGGTCGATTGGGTCTCGCATGATCAAGGCGTCGAGGCCCAAGATGTTCGGCGCCCAGTCGCCTAGGTTGAGAGTGACGACCTCCATGTTGACCTCGGGCCATCGCCGACGCAGTTCCAGCAGTAGCGGGCGTGTCAGCTCGGCCGCAGCTGCGGGAAAGGTACCGATACGCAGCGTGCCAGTCACTCGGTCCTGCCGTGCTGCCGCGGCAGCGGCGTCGCTCAGGTCGACCAACCCCTGAGCCGCCATAAGGAAGTTGTGTCCCGCCGGTGTGAGCCGAACACCGCCGGGTAAGCGCTCGAACAGCTGGACGCCGAGGGACCGCTCGAGTTGGCGGATGTGAGCGGTGACGGCTGGCTGACTGAAGTGCAGCTTACTTGCGGCACGCCGGAAACCGCCGTGCTCGACAACGGCGATGAAGGTTCTCAACTGACGAATTTCCACCGAGTCCACCCTCGGTCCTGCGTCACAGATGTATCGGGCCAATGCTATCTATGCAAATTGCATGAGGGGCCTCCAAGGACGCGTTCCGAGTGGCAACGCTGTTCGAATCGTCGATCTCCTGGTCGAGCTGCCGTGACCGCCGGCCGGCAGGAAGGCCCCTAGCGGCGTCCGCAAGGGGTCCGTCCACCGAAGCAGAATCCGGCGAATCTCCGCGACCGGCGAGCAGCTGCTCGATCGTCGATTGCCGACCGGTGAGCGGATTTTTCCCGTTGCCTCGATCCTTCGTAGAGGAAGTACTGCTGGAGTTGGGAAGATTCAGGGTCGGGTTGCGGATATCGGACGTGACCACGGCAGCGGACTTCTGCCGGGGCGTCGGTTTCACCGAGGTCGGGATGGTTCCGGGTGACGATCCTCACCCGGAGCGTGACCATCCGCGGTCCTGCAACTGAGGCAACGGCGCCCACGGTCCGGTGTGTATCGCGGCACAGAGTGGTAGAACCGATTGCGTGGTGGATGACCAGCCGCGATATCTCCTGACGAACGCGGGGTCCGAGACGGGCGATCGCTTCGCAGGGCTGGAGGTCGTGTTCGACCCCGTCACTCGCGGCCATCTGAACCGGCTGGGACTGGCGCCAGGTGCACGCTGCTTGGAGGTCGGTGCGGGCAGCGGCTCGATTGCCCGATGGATGGCGGATCAGGTGGGATCTTCGGGGCGAGTGCTGGCCGTGGACCTCGACCCCCGCTGGTGTCGGCGTGAAGGTCGCATGCACTTCGAGGTGCGCGCCCTGGACCTGGTGGCGGAGTCCATCCCGACGGGCCCATGGGACGTGATCCACGAGAGGCTGGTGTTGCAGCACATCCCCGAACGACTCGACGTGCTCTCGCGTCTTGTGGATGCGCTGGCACCCGGTGGCGTGCTATTGCTGGAGGACTTCGACACCGGCGTGGTGCGCACCGTGGATCGGAGCGGCCCCGACCACGAACTGATCGAACGGGCGGCGCACGCCTTCAACCGACTCCTCGGCACGCGAGGCGGCATCAGCGACTTCGCCGTCGATGCCCTGCGTATCCTGCGGGGACATGGGCTCGAGGGCACAGGCGCCAGCGGGTACATGTCGATCGACCACGGCGGCACGGGTTGGGCCAATGTGCAGGCGGCCAACGCCCGCCAGGTGCGTGATGGGATCATCGGCCAGGGCATCACCCCTGAGGATGTAGATCGGTTCCTCGAAGTACTGGCCGACCCCGACACCATCGTGGGATCCAGCGTGCTGATAAGCAGCTGGGGCCGCCGCGCATGCGCGCAAGGGCCACTGATCTGAACAGTCCCCGTTCGGCGATCGGCAGCTGACGAACGTCTCAACCCCTAGCGGGTGGGTCACCGATCCAATGGGTCACCCACCGATCTGTGTTCACAAGCGCACCGGCTTACTCAAGGCCTGGCCTGGGGTCGGCGTTCACGCGAGCCGCTCCGCCAGCTCCGCCAGAGTCCAGGGCAACGGCTTCGTCTAGAGCGGCGAGATGAGCAGCTCGACGGTTGCGACCAACGCATCCGGCTCGGCTCGGCCGTCCAGCTCGAGGGTCGCGCCGCGGCGCAGCAACGGCTCGACGGTTTCCAGGTAGCCCGCTATCTCCATTTGCTCCTCCGTCCGGTTCCCGTACGGGTCGTGCCGGACACGACCACTTTGTCCGCGTGCGCCAACAGCTCGTGCATCCGCAACTCGTCCCACCGGCCGTCGTCCAGCACCCAGCCGTCGTCGTCGGTATCGACAACGGTGTGCCCCCGCCGGGCCAATCCCTTCAGCAAGGTCGACTTCCCGACCCCTGACATCCCAGTCACCAGCACCCGCGACACCCCAGAATCGTAGGTGTGTAGGCCAGCACCCAGGTAGGCACTCACCCCAGCGGACCGTCCCGCGAACGGCGACCCCGCCGCGACGGGTCTCCTCGACGGCGAGGTAATTCGGTGGACAGTCAGCGCAGGAATGTTGTGTAGGCGTCGGCGAGGACTGCTGGCGCCCGGTTGATTCCGTCGTGCCCCTGGCCCTTGATCGGGAGCAGGGTCGCGTGCGGGATCGCTGCGGCCAGCGCCTGGTTGAGGCCTTGGTAGTACCGAGGTCCGGACACCCCGTAACTGAGGAGGACCCGGGCAGAGATGTTCGCCCACCGGGAGGCCGGACCGTCGTGGTCGGCGATCTGTTGTGACTCGTCGAGCGTGCCGGGTAGCAGGGCGCCCATGGTGGCGCCGATGCTGGTGCGCAGGAACAACCGGCAGAGCTTGGTCTGCACGACCAGCGGGAGGCGGGCCGTCGGCTGGTGGGTGTTGATCCCTGCGGAGGTCAACGCCATGCAACGGGCAAGGTCGCCGGAGGCAGCCGCCGCGCGGGCCGCAGGGAGCCAGCCGGCGGGGAAGCCCCCATCGACGCTGACGGCGGCGTCGTAGAGCACGAGCCTGTCGATGGCCAGCTGTTGCGCGGCGACGAGAGCGATGTAGCCGCCGGAGCTGTGACCGATCACCGACTCGGCGCCGGTGCCGCGGAGGATCACGGCGAGGTCGGCAACATCATGCGCGATCTCGTACGGTTCGCGTCGGGGTGGGGCGTCGGCTCGGCCGCGACGGTTGTACAGGTGGACTGTCAGACTTCCGCTCAGTCGTTCGGCCAGGCGTCGGTACATGCTCGCTGTGACTCCGCCGCCGTGGACGATCACGACGCCGGGACCCGAGCCGGTCGACGTCACCCGGAGCAGTGCGCCGTCGTCGGCTTTCAGTTGTTGCTGCCGTTCGGTCATGGCATCACCTCCCGAAACTACGAACGTTGTTCGCAGTTTAGTATGACTGTGTGGACGGAGGCAAAGAGCGCGCGCCGATCTGGTGGCGTCCAGAACGCGGTGCGCGCGGACCGGACCCGGCGCTCGACCGCCGGCGGATCGCCGACGCAGCCATCGAGCTCGCTGATGGCGACGGCCTCGACGCTGTGTCCATGCGGGCGGTTGCTGCTCGGCTCGGCACGAGCGCGAGTGCGCTCTACCGTTATGTCGACGACAGGTCAGAGCTACTGGACTTGATGGCCGACAGAGTTGCCGCTGAGCTGCGGCCCTACCCTGCACCAGGTCCTGATTGGCTGGACTCGATGGTCCAGCTGGCCGCAGCCCAGCGCATCGTGCACGAGCGGCATCCGTGGCTGATGGCAATCGGCTACCGCTCGTCCAGCATTGGCCCGGAAAGTCTTGCCTACTTCGATTGCTGTCTCAGCGTGCTCCGCCCAGCGGAAGCACCGGTGGGGGCGAAGTTCGAAGCCATTGCGTTGATGACCGGTCTGGCTGCACTCTTCGCACTACGCAGCCACAGCGAAGATTCTGGTGCTGTGACGCCATTTCCTGTCATGGCCCTGAAGGACTTTCCACACCTCGCCGATGCGGTGGCACAACCGACATCACCACCCATCCGCGACGACCTGTTCGATCGCGCTGTCCGAAGCATGCTGCTCGGGCTGCTCGAATCGTGAACTCCTACCGATGTGTGACTGAGCGATCCAATCGGGTGTCGCAGACGACGTCCGCCCTACGCAGCGGGCCAGACCCTCCGCATGCGCTCCGACGTGACGGACCCGCAACGTCGTATGACCCGCTCGATGAAGCTGCCCGCCTGGGAGCGTCATGCGAAGGCTCGGGGCAATGCGTTCGGGTCGGTGAGGGCGTTGCCGTGACTCAGCGGCCAACGAACGGTGCGGTCCAGGCTCGGCGGCATCAGGCGTGGGACTGACGACGGGGCGGGTCCGAGTGATGAGCACGGTCGTGTAGAACTCGACCATGACCGCTCGACGGGTGCCGCGATGGTCGGAGCTGAGACCTCTGCTTCGGCGGCGGCGTACGGCCATGAACGCCATCGATCGGCGGCTGGCCGGCGCCGCGTCCATCGCTGATCTGCGAGTCCTGGCTCGTCGCAGGGCGCCTCGTGCCGTCTCCGACTACGTCGACGGGGGTGCCGGTGACGAGCTTGCTCTGCGTCGGTCCCGCGAGGCCTTCCGGCGGGTCGAGTTCATCCCGCAGGTGCTCCAGGACGTGTCCGGTGTGGACACCTCGACAGTGATCCTCGGGCGGCGGGCGGCTCTCCCGTTCGTCTTCGCACCGACCGGCTTCACCCGGATGATGCACACGGATGGCGAGTCGGCCGTGGCGCGCGTCGCCGAACGGGTCGGCATCCCGTACGCGTTGTCGACGATGGGCACGACGTCGATCGAGAGTCTGTCCGCAGCGGCCCCGGGCGGGCGACACTGGTTCCAGCTCTATCTATGGCGCGACCGCGCGGCGAGCCGGGACTTCGTGGCCCGCGCCGCGGTCGCCGGCTACGAGACGCTCGTGCTGACGGTCGACACCCCGATCGCCGGGCCTCGGCTGCGGGACGTGCGTAACGGCTTGACCATCCCGCCGTCCCTGTCCCTGAAGACCTTCGCTGAAGGCGCACTGCATCCCGCGTGGTGGTTCGATCTGTTCACCACCGAGCCACTCGAGTTCGCGGCGCTCACACGTTTCGAGGGGACCGTCGCCGAGCTGTCCGGCCGCCTGTTCGACCCGGCTGCCACGATTGCGGACCTGGCGTGGCTCCGCTCCGTCTGGGACGGACCGCTCGTGGTCAAGGGCATCCTCACCGCCGCCGATGCCCGGGCCGTCGTCGACGCGGGAGCGGATGGCGTCGTGGTGTCGAATCATGGGGGTCGTCAGCTCGACCGAGCCCTCACACCGTTGGAGGCGCTGCCCGCCGTGGTCGACGCGGTGGCCGACCGGGCCGAGGTGTACGTCGACGGAGGCGTCAGGTCGGGCAGCGACGTGGTCGCCGCCGTGGCGCACGGGGCGACGGCGGCCCTGGTGGGACGCGCCTACCTGTACGGGCTGATGGCCGGCGGCGAGCGCGGAGTGGCGCGGGCGGCGGACATCCTGGCGGAGGAGATCGCGTCGACGCTCGCGCTCCTCGGCGTGCCGAAGGTGTCGGATCTTCGCAGCCATCACGTGCGGCTGCGCCCGAGTCTGCAGTAGGTTCGACCATGGACGTCATCGAGTACACGCCCACCCGCGAGCAGTACGCCTACACCTTCGGCGGAGCCGTCCCTGCCCTGCGGGTCAGGCCCGGCACCGCGCTTCGGCTGTGGTCGGAAGACGCCTTCAACGGGATGCTGCGCAGCACCGACGACCTGTCCAGCGCCAAGGTCGACCTCCGCTTCGTCAACCCGCAGACGGGACCGTTCTACGTCGAGGGCGCGGAACCCGGCGACACGCTCGTGCTGCATCTCGTCAGGCTGGAGCCGGCACGCGACTGGGGTGCCTCGGCGGCGATTCCCTTCTTCGGCGGCATGACGAGCACCGACCGCGTCGTCACCCTGCAAGAGCCGCTTCCCGACACCACGTGGATCTACGAGCTCGACCGCGACCGCGGGACCGTCGGCTTCGTGGCGAGGCACAGCGACCACCGGATCGAGCTGCCGCTCGAACCGATGCTCGGCACGGTCGGCGTAGCGCCCGCAGGGGGAGAGGTGCGCTCCTCGCTGGTACCGGACCGATTCGGCGGCAACATGGACACCCCGCAGATGCGGGCCGGTTCGACGGTCTATCTCGGTGTCAACGTCGAGGGAGCGATGTTCTCGATCGGCGACGGGCACTACCGGCAGGGTGAGGGCGAGGCGTGTGGCACCGCCGTGGAGGGAGCGATGATCTCCACCCTCATCGTCGAGCTCATCAAGGGCGGTGCGCCGGTCTGGCCGCGGATCGAGGACGACACCCACTGGATGACGGTTGGCTCGAGCCGCCCGATGGAGGACTCGTGGCGGATAGCCAACGCCGAGCTCGTGCACTGGGTCAGCCAGCTCCAGGGGCTGCACATGATGGATGCCTATCAGCTCTGCTCCCAGATCGCCGAAGTGCCGGTGGCCAACGTCGTGGACGCGAACTACAGCGTCGTCGTCAAGGCCCCGAAGGCACTTCTGCCCGCCGCCGACGCCTTCGGCGGGATCCACGCCGACCTCGCCGCGCGGGCCCTCTCTCTCTGAGCTGACGCGCCTCCGCGACGCACTGCACACAACCTTCGGCAGACGAAAGGCCAGCAGCATGGATCTTCAGCTCACCGGCAAGCGAGTTCTGGTGACGGGCGGGACACGCGGCATCGGGCGCGCCATCGTCGGCGCCTTCCTCGACGAAGGGGCCGTCGTCGGCTTCTGCGCTCGAGACTCGAGCGAGGTGGCGGCGACGAACGACGACCTGCGCAGGCGAGGTGACGTGCGGGGGTCCGTCGTCGACGTGGGCGATGGCGACGCTCTCGCCGCGTGGGTCAACGAGGCGGCCGAGACCTTCGGGGGCCTCGACGTCGTCGTGGCCAACGTCAGCGCACTCGCGATCCCAGACACGGAGGAGAACTGGCAGGCCAGCTTCAACATCGACCTCATGCACACCGTCAGGCTTGTCCGAGCCGCGCTGCCACATCTCGAGCGCAGCGACGCCGCGTCGATCATCGCGATCTCTAGCGTCTCCGGACGAGAGTCCGACTTCGCGTCCGGTCCCTACGGCACCGCGAAGACCGCGATCGTGGGATACGTCCACGGTCTTGCTCTCCAGCTGGCGGACAGGCACATTCGCGCCAACACCGTCTCGCCCGGCAACACCTACTTCGAGGGCGGCGTCTGGGAGAGCATCGAGACGGGCGACCCGACCCTCTTCCAGACCGCCGTGACCCTCAACCCCACCGGCCACATGGGCAGTCCGGAGGAGGTCGCCGCACCGGTCGTCTTCCTCGCCAGCCCCTTGGCCAGCCGGGTCAGCGGCACCAACCTCGTCGTCGACGGCGCGCTCACGAGGGGCGTGCAGCTCTGATGTCGGCGGATCAGTTGATGAGCCGGCAGGCGGACTTGTTGCTGTAGAAACCGGCGAAGCGGTCCGGATGGGTGGGACGGAGTTGGTTGGCCTGGTCGTCGCCACATTGGGTGCTCCCGGATGTCACCGCCTGCAGTGTGCGCTCTGTTCTTCCGTCGATGCATCCGCTGGCCCGCAGGTTCCGGATCTGGCGGTAGCTCTCGATGTCTGAGGGGGTGACCGGTCCGTCCTGGCACCCATTCGTGCCCCAAAGGGCACAGCTTGTCGACGGCCTGCCACTGCGGTTGTGAGGGTCACCTGATGGCCCGATACTGACCTCGTGCGGTCTTCGCAGCAGGCCACTCGAGATGGCCGGATGCGTGCAGTGGACACGGCGCGACCGACGCCAACGAGCCCGCCCGCGGCTTGGCTGCTCCAGCTGCAGTCGGCCGCGGGTAACCGCGCGGTGACGGCGTACGTCCAGCGGCAGAGCGTGCAGACCGCGAACGGATCGAGGGTGGGCAACGCTGCCGGCGGAACCAACAACATCCGGGAGGAAGTCCTCGCCGTGATGGACCGGCTGCACGCCCTCTGGAGCATTCCCACCCCGGACCATGCCGCCGAGTATCCGACCGTGCTCTCGAAGCCGGCGAACACCTCGCTCGCCCCGGCCGAGATCCCGAAGACGATCGCCGCCCTGACGAAGAACGAGCAGGGCAACCTGGACCCGGCGGTGTGCCAGCAGTTCCTGCGGGCCTCGATCAGCGACGGCGTCGGCACCGGTCGTAAGAACCTCGTCGTCGACGTCTACGCCGTGCAGGATGCGCTCGTGGCGAACGGGTTGCTCAGCGCGGCCGACGCGAAGGCGGAGCACCTGACGCCGGCGATGTGGCGCTCGACGCTGAAGGAGAGCGACCTCCCCAAGACGATCGCCGCGATCGCGGCCATGAAGAAGTCTGCGGTGGCCGGCACGTTCCGCCGGGACCTGTTCGCCGGCACCGCGCCGATCTCGACCGCGACCCAATCCGATGTCAATCTCATCCTCCATCCGGGCATCACGATGGTCCCCGGCGTGGGTGGCGCGGCGCCGACGGTGAAGCTGCCACCGAAGATGAAAGGCCCCGGCGTCGGCGGGAAGTACGAAACAGCCATGGTCGCGGCGATGAAGAAGTTCCTGCAGCCCAAGGCCGACCAGTTCAACAAGCTGAAGGCGAAACCGCCCGCCTTCCCGATCGCCGGAGCCAACGACATCGCTGTCGTCGCCCAACAGGAGTGCGAACGCTACTTCAGTGGATACGTCGGCGGAGCCACCCGGACGGCCGGCGGCAAATACCATCCCGGTGCGTACAACCTCAGCACCAAGCTCGGCGACCAGTCGACGCGACCGCTGGCCGCCGGCGACCGGCTCGGTTGGGTGAACTACTTCATGACCACCAAGGGCTACGGCGGACAGGAGGTGATGAAGAAGTTCGAGTGCCACCCCGACCTGCGGCCGGCCCCGGACGGCACCGAGCACGCCCGGGTGATGGACGACTTCATCAAGAAGAACACCGCGCTCGTCGACGATGCGATCCATTCCTGGCCTGCTGAGGCCGGCACCGGAACGGTCTTCATCCAGCCGTACGGTGACGCCGACCCGAAGCACATTCGCGAGCAGCGTTGGCAGGTCTTCACCACACTCATCCACGAGTTCATGCACATCCTCGAGCACCCGGAGTTCGGCAAGGCGGCGAGCGCCATCGGTGGGAACGGCGAACGAGTCCTGTTCGAGGGCTTCGCGGAGCTGATGCGCTTCGACCTGTGGACGGGACCGGGCCAGTTGAAGGCCCGGCTCGGCAGCTCCGAGCTGGCTCCGCTCCGGGAGAAGGTCGAAGGTGGCAAGTACCCGTACGACCCGGGCGTCGTGCTGGAAGCCGGCGTGTACGACGAACGCGCCGATGCGCAAGCGATTGCGGCGAAGGTCGGGATGCCCAACGCCAAGGCCGCGTTCCTCCTTGGCCAGGTCGATAAGATCGGACTCGGGAACTGGAAGGCGACCGACGCGCCCCAGGCATTGAACTACGTCGTGGGACCCGGCGAGACCGAACCGACGATCCGCGTGAAGACGGGAGCGAAGACGATGTTCGACCCGGCCGGAAAAGCGATCCCCGCCGGTGGACCGCTCGCGGCCGGCACGGCCATCAGCATTCCGGGGATCCGTTGGCTGGACGCGATCGACGGAGACACCGTCGACACCGTCTGCCGGCAGCACGACGTCACCCCGGCCGCGTTGATCGCCGCCAACAACCTGGCGCCGGCCACAGCGCGCAGCCACAAGTTCGTCGCCGGCACTCGATTGCTCATTCCGGTCCACGCGGCGCCCAGCCCATGATCACCGAGGCTCGAGTTCCCCTGCACGTTGAGGCTCCATGATCACCGGGGCGTTGCGTGGCGATCTGACCCGTTGGCGGGGGTTGGGTGCGGAGACCCTCGACTCGGTCACCGAGGCACTCGCACCCGTCAAGTCCGTCGTCGGTCCGACGTACGCCGAACGTCGGCGTGGCGCCTTCGACACCTACACCCTCGCCCGGTCGGAACCGCCGGGCGAGATCGTCATCTGGCTGCCCGCCGGCGATGCTGCGGTCGCGTTGATCGAGTGCGACGACCCGCCCGTGCCCGATCCTGACGCGGTGCTCGAGGATCTCGGTGTTCCTGAAGAGGTGCAGCACAACCAACGATTCCGCACTGGCGTCCTGGTCGACGAGTGGGCGTACCCGGGTCGGGGGCTGAACCTGTCCGTGGCCACGCCGCACGACCACGTGGGCGCGGACCCGGCGCCCCGCGGGGTGCGAGCGGTCGTCCACCTGCAGCTGTTCCGGCCGATGTCTCTCGACGACTGGCGCGTGGCGCTCGGAGCCGCCGTGCCGCTGCGACCCTTCCCGCTGGGGTGACCAGCAACCGAATCTAGGCGACGTAGATCGGGGTCTGAGGGGTGTAGGTGCCTTCGAGGACGAACTTCAGATGGCGACCGGCGTTCTTCACGTACTCGTCCGTGGAGATAGCTGCACGGTCCACGACGGCCTTGTGGGACAGAGCGCGGTGCCGATCCAGGTGAGGGGCGTTCAGGGCCTGCAGCTTGACCCGAATGTTCGGGCCGGAGTCGAGGGTGTTGGCGAGGAACGTGGCGCCCTTGATGAGATGTCCCAACCTCGCCAGCGCCTCGGCAACGGGGATCTTGACGTAGACGGACTCGTCCGATGCCAGCGCATCGACCAGGTCTGGCACAGCAGGGGCCGCGGCGGCCGAGGATGAGCAGGCCCTGAGCGGCCCAGTACCGGATGACGTCGTTGCTGTCGGTCAGACGGCGGCGGAGCACGGAGAGGTTATCGGCATCAGCCTTGGCCGCGATGCCGGCGAGCTTCCAGCACGCGCTTCTTCGGGCCGATGACGGCGACGATCCGGCCAGTCCATCACCAGTCGACGCCGGGTACCCGACAGACTGAGCCCGTGCTGGGCTATCGGGAACTGGGCGGCGACGTAGACGATCCGAACGCCGACGAAGCGGTGTTCCTCTGCGGACCACGGTGCGCGGCCGAGGTCTTCCTCGGTCCGCACCGGGTGGGTCGGGTCGCCTTCTCACCCGTGGACGCCCTCGAGCTCATCGACCTGCGGATCGCCGGGGAGGAGGCAGCCACCACCCGGCTGTATCCCGATCATCTGGAGAAGACTCATCATCTGGAGGATGGACTTGTCGGCCACAGCCGCTGGTTCGTCGTCGCGGATGAGCCCTGCTTCGTCGTCTGGTTGACCTTCGACAACCCGGGTCCCGACGTGCGAACGGTGGAGGTGTCGGCGCGGGCTGACTACAACGTGAACTACGTCAGCAAGTTCCGCAGGTATGCGAACGACCGCTTCGAGGCGGGATCCGATCGACTCACGGTGCGGGACGGTCGGCATCCGGCGCTGCACGCGGTCACCGCGACGCGCCCCACGTGGAGCACGCTCGAGGTCGATCTCGAGCCACCCACGATCACCGAAGCCGGCTCGGGAGAGGACAGCGACGTCGGTGTCGTGACGGCCAGCTGGGTGAACTCGATCATGGTCGAGCCGGGCGCCGAGTCCGAGCTGGTGATCGCGGTCGCCGGCGCCGACCACGACGGGGGCACCGATGGCGCGATCGCCGCTGTGCTGGGCGATCCGGCGGCCGGCTTCGCGACCACGATCCGCGCGTGGGAGACCCGTGCCAGGTCAGGACTGGGCTGGGACAGTGGCCGGGCGGCGGTGGATCGGCTGTTCGGGCACGCCAAGCTCTGGGCCCACAAGGACAGCCGGTTGGTTCCCCTCGGCGCCCCGTACGCGTTGGGCAGAACCGACAACGCGCAGGTGCTGGCTCTCACTGCCTCGCCGGACTATCACGGCATCTTCGCCAACGACAACGGCCAGTCGTGTTGGGAGCTCGCAGCCCTGGGCCCGGAGCTCTATCCCGTGCTGGACCAGACCCTCGACATCCTCTTCGGGTTCGGTGTTCCGGAGTCCGTGGAGATCGACCCGGTCGGCGCCACCGGCACACCCTGGCTGTCGGCGTTGAAGATCGGGCAACGTCCCCAGTGGGTGATCGGTGCGGCCGCTCTGGTGCTCTGGTCGGGGCGTTACGAGGACAGGTGCTGGCCGCGGGTGCAGGAGGTGCTCGATCAGTTCGCCGCTGACGACCGCGACGGCGACTGGCTCGACGACTACTCCAGCTCGACCTTTCCCGAACAGCCCAACCCGGGCCGCTTCCAGCACGAGATGCTCTACGCGAGCGCCTTCTGGTTCCAGGCGTTCCGCCTGGGCACCGAGCTCGCCACCTATCTCGGCGATCCCGGTCGGGCCGAGGAGTACGCGCGATCGGCTCGGCACATCGCCGACGCCGTGGAGCACCGGTTCGGCACGCCCTACGGCTACGCCAGCTGGCTCGACGCCGAGCACCAGCAGCATCCGCACCAGGGTCACACGATGGTGCTGCCGCTGCAGTACGAGATGGCATCCGCCGAACGGGCGGCGGCGGCCTTCGACACGCTGCTGCACGGGCCCATCTGGGGTGAGAACGGGCCGTTGGCCATGGAGCCTGCGTACCCGGATCTGGGCGCCGCGCACTCCTGGGGGTTCATGCGGTGGAACCTGGTCGATGCGCTGTTCCGGTACGGTCACACGGATGACGGCGCCTCGCTGCTGGAGCGCTGGGCCGTCCAGGAGGACGCGCTGCACTTTCAAGCACCAGAAGGATTCCCCACCGTGACCGGTGTCACCGGACACGGGTACGTGTGGACAGCTGCCCGGACCTTGCGCGCCCTGCTGTTCGGTCTCGCCGGGGTGCGACTGACGGCGGGTGGGCTCGTCCTGGAGCCGAAGCTCCCGGCCGGTTGGGGTCCGGTCCGGCTGGAGCAGCTGCCGTTCCGCGGCTCGACCTACGACATCACCATCGAGCACGGCGCCGTGCGTGCGCTGCAGGTGGACGGAGTGCTGGTGTCCTGGGGGACGCCGATCAAACCGACGGGCGTTCCCGGACACCACGTCGTCAGCGCTCGCCTCGGACCGGACTCGGACCGCCACGCAACGTCGAGGGAAAGCTCGGGATGATCCTGGGGTAGACGATGTCGAGACAGCGTCCTCGGCTCCGACCAAAGGAGTGGGGGGACGATCCCGTTCCCGGACAGATCTTCACGGATTGGATGCAACATGACCGGTGTGACGCCGTACCTCTCGCTTCCCGGCACCGCCAGGCAAGCGCTCACCTTCTACCTGCAGGTGTTCGGCGGCGAGCTGGAGCTGCACACGCTGGCTGACTTCGGTCGCGACGACGGCCCACCCGATGCCGTCGCGCACGGCATGCTGCGGGGGCCGGTCGAGCTGTTCGCGTCCGACGTGGCTCCCGGTGAGCCGGCTCTGCACCTGCAAGGCCTGTTGTTCTCGTTGCTCGGCGCCAGTGATGCGGGCACCCTCGAGGCATGGTTCTCCGCCCTGTGCGATGGCGGCACGGAGGTCGATGCGTTGCAGCAGAGACCGTGGGGAGATCACGATGGACAAGTCACCGATCGCTTCGGTGTGCGCTGGCTCATCGGCTACCAGGGCTGACAGCTTCCGCCACCCGCACTGCCGATCCCGAGAGAGAGGACACGGTCATGCCCACGAAGGTCCTGTTGGACCCGAGCTTCCGCTCGATCGACACCATCTTCACCGTCGAGGATCTGCAGCGGATCCATGAGGTCGCCGATGTGGTGTGGGGGAGCGACGAGCCGATACCGGATGACCGGCTGAGTGCGGTGGCGAGCGAGCTCGAGATCGTCGTCACCGGTGAGTGGCGGCACGGCCACCCGTCGCGGTTTCCTGGCCTGCGAGCCATCCTCGAGATCGGCGGTCACCTGCCGCCACGAACGGATCTGGACTACGACCACTGTTTCGCGCGCGGCATCCGCGTGCTCAGCTGCGCACCGGCCTTCGGTCCCGCGGTGGCCGAGCACGGACTCGGCTTGGCCCTGGCCAGCACCCGTCAGATCGCCTGGACCGACCGAGCCTTCCGCACCGGAGATCCGAACTGGAGCCACACCGCTTTCGCCACCGAGATCGGAGACACGTTCACCCTCTACGGCAAGCAGATCGGGATGATCGGCTTCGGTGGTCTCGCCCGATCGCTGCGCTCACTGTTGGCTCCGTTCGGCTGCCCGATCCAGGTGCATGACCCGTGGTTGACCCCGACGTTCCTCCGCCGGCAAGGCGTTGAGCCTGTCGACCTCGACACGCTGCTGTCGAGTTCACGGGTGATCTTCGTGCTGGCGACACCGTCGTCGTCCAACCGGGCGCTGCTGACCGGGGCCGAGTTCGATCTGATCTCGGCTGATGGGGTGCTGGTGCTGCTCAGCCGGGCGCATGTCGTCGACTTCGAGGCATTGACCGAACGTGTGCTGGCTGGACGCTTCCGAGCGGCGATCGACGTGTTCCCGGAGGAGCCGATCGACCCCGATCACCCGATCCGGAGGGCACAGCATGCCGTGCTGTCGTCTCACCGCGCAGGGGCAATGGGTGAGGCACTGCACAGCGTCGGTCGTCTGGTCGCCGACGATCTCGAAGCGCTCTGCAGCGGACGGGTCCCTCAGATGATGCAGGCCGCACAGCCCGAGATCATTCGGCTCAGGGACTGAGCCGGCGCGGCCTTCCCCTTACGACCGCGCCGGCAGCACGCAGAACTCGTTGCCCGACGGGTCTGTGTAGAGCCGCCACGGCAGCTCGCCCCACTCAGGATGGAGGAGCTCGTGGCCGCCACGCTCGGCGATGCCTGCCGTGACCGCGCCCGGGTCGTCGCCGGTCTCGAGCCGGACATCGAGGTGCAGGCGATTCTTGGTCGCGCCCTTGGGGGCCGGCTCGGGACAGAGCTCGAGGAGGGGACCCCGTAGTGAGCGGTGGCGCAGGGAGCGGGGTGCGACGCCGTCCACCTCGACCCAACCGGTCAACCAGGACCAGAACCCCGCGTCGGTGTCCGGGTCGGCAGAGTCGAGCGGGAGCGCCGCCAGCGGCCCGGTGTCGGCGTAGGCCCCTCGATCCTCCATCACGCAACACGGGTTGCCCTCCGGGTCAGCGAGCACCACCCAGGGCACCTGGCCTTGACTGATGTCGAGATGCCGCGCGCCGAGGCCGAGCAACCGCTCGACCTCCTCCGCCTGCCGAACACCGCCCCGGAGGTCCAGGTGGAGCCGCGGCGAATCGAGCGGAGGGTCGGGGACGCGCTGGAAGCACAGGTCGAGCGCCCCTCCGCCCTCGATGGCGAGCCGGGTCTCGAAGCCGTCGGGCCCGTCGGTCAGGCGCTCGCCGCCGACCGCCGCCTCCCAGAATCGGCCCAGCCGCTGCGGCTCGACGGCGTCGATGACCAGGTTCTCCAGATACACGGGTCCACCGTAGATCCAGGCGAGCTACATGGGCGAGGAACGTCGGCTCACCGGTCGCGCCAGCTGTAGCTCGGGGTCCAACCGAACAGGGTGTGCATCTTCGCGCAGTCGAACGCCGACGTCGGATCCTGGTAGTCGTCGGCGAAGCTGTCGTAGCCGTCGTAGAACTCAGCCATCAACGAGCGCAGATCGCGTTTCGCCCGGGTGTCGGCGGCGGCGATCAGGCACACCTCGTGACCGCTGCTGGTCCCCTCCAGTGCGGCGCGGTAGGCGGTGCCCACGTCGCGGGCGTCGATGTAGCTCCAGAAGTTCCCCTGGCTACGGCCGGGGTCGTCCCACTCGGCCTGGAACCGGTCGTAGCTGTCGGGCGGTATCACGTTGTTGATGCGCAGACCGACCCAGGCTGTCTGCGGGTAGCGGACCGCGAGTGAGTCCGCGATCACCTCGCTGAGGTACTTGCTGAGGGCGTACGCGTTCGGCGATGGGTGCCGCTCGCTCTCATCGAAGGGGATCCGGGCGGGTGCCGTGCCATCGGTCAGCAGACCGGTGGCCATCTCGCTCGAGGCGTAGACGACGCGGGAGACGCCGAGATCTCCGGCCGCCTGCATGATGTTGTGCGCGGACACGACGTTGTTGTCGAAGACGTCGATCTGCGCCTGACCGCTCGGGGCCGGGTTCGCAGCCAGGTGGCAGATGCCCTCGGGCCGGAACTGGAAGAGCGCGTCGTAGACCTTGCCGGCATCGGTGAGATCGACCCGGCAGAACTCCCCGGGCAGCTCCAGCTCCGGTCGATCGGCGACGTCGACGTTCACCACCTCGTGCCCCGCCTCGGCGAGGTTCCGTACGACCCACTGCCCGGCACGGCCCGTACCACCGGTCACGACAACCCGCATGTGATGCTCCTTCTGTAGTGGTCGATCATCTGGTGTCCGGATCCTTGGGTGCCCGTTCAGGCGCGATCCAAACATCAGCGCCTGCCGGGGACGCAGTCAGGTGCCGGCGCAGGAAGCCGTCGACCAGGTCCATCACGGCGGGCTGCCAGAACGGGGCACCGCCGTGGTCGGCCCCTTGCAGCCGGTAGAGCTCCACGGGCTGACCCGCGAGGACCAGGGCCTCGTAGAGCAGAACGCTCTGTGCGAACGGGACCAACCGGTCCTTGCTGCCGTGGATCATCAGCAGCGGCGGCAGCACACGATCAGTCGGCACGTGGTTCATGGCGACCGTCGGGGCCACTGCAGCCGGGTGATCCAGCACGTGACGACCACCGATCAGCATGCCCTCCGGGCTGTCCGGGCCGACGTGGTCCATCGTCGATGGTTCTTCGTTCATCGCGGAGATGTCGGTCGGACCGTAGAAGTCGACGCAGCAGCGCGGCCCCAGCGGCTCGGTGACCGGCTCGTCGCTGAAGGTGGGATCGTCCTGGGTGAGGTACGTCAACACGGTCGTGTGGCCCCCGGAGGAGTCACCCCACATCGCCATCCGGCCCGCGTCGATGTGGAACTCGGTGGCTCGAGCGAACCAGGCCGATCCCTGGACGAACAGCACACGCGGGAACAGCTCCGTCGAGTCCGGCATCGGCGGCAGCAGCAGCTGCAGGGTGAGCGTCTGGCCGGACTTCTCCGCGTACGGGATGCCGAGCAGCGCCGTCCCGTACCGCGGCGTCGGATCGGCATCGATCATCTGCACCCCCCGTGCGTCGGCGGTGCTCTCCGGGAACTCCGAGACCGTCATCGGGCGCGGCTCGAGATAGTTCATCTACTGCCTCCTGCAGCTGGCACGGCGTGGTGGCTGTGATGGGTGCTGGAGCCGTGATGGGTGCTCGAGCCGCTGTGCGAGGCCGAGCTGGAGGACGAGCTCGCCGGGGAGGTGGTCTGAGCGTGGGCGCTGGGGGACTCCAAGGTCATGGTGATGACCGCGGTGAGGCCGGCGATGGCCACGCCGACGGCCACGATCGCGGCCACGAGGCGGCGGGAGGTCTTCGGCGTGGACGTGTTGGTGTTGGTGGTCATGGTGGTGGTCTTCCTCTCTGCTCGGCCCGGACCGTCCGTTCCGACAGGACTGAATCTGCCGCGGATCCTGCTCGGGAGCAGTCGACCGGTCGGTGACGCTCAGGTTGATACCGGTGTCCACCGATCGGGGGACAGCGGCGGGCGGGGTACGGGCCGTGACGTCGCGTTGTTAGTTTCGGGCCAGGGAGGCTGACATGGCTGACGGCGACAGGGTGGAGCCGACGATCTACGACGTGGCCCGGGCCGCGGGGGTGGCGTCGTCGACGGTCTCGCGGGCCCTGTCCAAACCGGGTCGGGTGAGCTTCCGCACGGCCGAGCACGTCCGCCGGGTCGCGGCCGAGCTCGGCTACCGGTCGTCGCGGATGGAGCTGCCGCTCTCCACCCGGGGCACCGGGGTGCTGGCGTTGATCGTGGCCGACATCGCCAACCCCGTGTTCGTCGGCATGATCCGGGGCGCCGAACGAGAGGCATCGCAGCACGGTCTGACGTTGGCGATCGTCGAGACCCAGGAGTCCCAGGACGGTGAGGAGCGCGCCATCGCACGGCTGGAGGCAACCGTCGACGGGTTCATCCTGGCGTCGTCCCGGCTGCCGGACCAGGTGATCCGCGCTCTGGCGAAGCGCAAGTCGGTGGTGGTCCTGAACCGGACGGTCGGGGAGGTCCCCTCGGTGATCAGCGACAACGTACGGGCGATCAAGAAGGCGACGGAGCACCTGATCGCACTGCACCACGCCTCCATCTGCTACCTGGGCGGCCCGGAGGCTTCGTACGCCAACGGGATGCGTTGGCGGGGGCTGAAGGAGGCCGGGCACGAGCTCGATCTGCAGGTCCGCCGGATCGGACCGTTCCTCCCGACGATCCGCGGGGGCGTGGACGCCGCCGATCGGTGGCGCTTGCGGCCGACCACGGCCGTGATCGCATACAACGACCTGATGGCGATCGGTTTCCTGCAGACGGTGATCGCGGCCGGCCGGCGGGTGCCGGAGGACGTGAGCGTGATCGGGTTCGACAACATCGTGGACGCGGGTCTGGTCGAACCCGGACTCACGACCATCGCGGCCCCGCTGGTGAGTCTCGGATCGACGGCCGTCGCCTACCTCTCGACCCGTCGGAACCTCGAGACCGAGACCCGGGAGCCGGTGCTGTTGCCGGCCCGGCTCGTGCTGCGCGGCTCGACCGGTCCGCGATCGGGCTAGGCCAGGCGGATCCCGCGGCGGCCAGCACCGACAACTTGGCAACAGGTGGCAAGTGTTCGACCGTTCCACCCGTCAGGCCGTTGACTTCGGGGTACCGGCCGACATCGGCGGCCGTGGACCTACTGAGGAGTTTCGATGGCGAACCCCGCTGCTGTGGAAGACCTTCGCTCGATGGAGCGGCTGCCGTTCAAGACGGTGGCCGGCTATGGGGCCGGCGACTTCGGCTTCAATCTCGCGTTCAGTCTGAGCACGGCCTTCCTGCTCTACTACTACACCGACGTCGCCGGCATCTCCGCCGCTGCGGTCGGCACCATGTTCCTGGTCGTGCGGCTGTGGGACGCGTTCGCCGATCTGCTCGCCGGACGGCTCGTGGATCGCACCATGACCCGGTGGGGCAAGTTCCGACCGTTCATCATGTTCGGCGCCGTGCCGCTGATGTTCATGAGCTTCCTGGTCTTCCACGTGCCGACCAGCTTCGACGAGGGCATGAAGCTGATCTACGCCTACGCCACGTACGCGATCCTGGGGCTGGTCTACTCGCTGGTCAACATCCCCTACGGGTCGCTGGCGTCGGCGATCACCCAGTCGGTGCACGAGCGGGCCAAGCTGGTCGCCGCCCGTGCGTTCGGCGCCGGCATCGGTGGTGTCGTCCTCACCTTCATCGTCGGGCACTTCATCAGCGACCTGCGCGGGCAGAAGGCGCTGATCCAGGGTCCGGAGGACCTGATCGCCTACCAAGCGGCCGTGCAGGGTGTGTTCACCAAGGTCACGCTGGCCTTCATCGTCATCGGTTCGATCGCGTTCTTCTTCACCGCCTGGGCCTGTCGTGAGGCGGTCGTGCGGACCCAACCACGCATCTCCATCAAGGAGACGTTCGGCACGCTGAGCGCCAACAAGCCGCTGGCCTACCTGTGCGGCTCCAGCTTCTTCTACCTGATCGGTGTCTTCGCGGTCGGTGGGACCACCGCCTTCTACGCCCAGTACGTGCTCGGCAACATCGGCCTGGTCGGCATCATCACGCTGGTCAACACGGGCATCACGCTGCTGGTCACCCCGTTCATCCCCAAGATCATCGACCGGTTCGGCAAGAAGACCGTCTTCCAGTTCTGCGGTGTGTTCACCGTCGTCGGCGGCGTCGGCCTGTTCTTCGCCCCGGCCACCATGTTCTGGTTGGTGCTCGTGACCCTGGCCGTCAAGGGCATCGGGGCCAGCTTGATCAACACCGTGATGTTCGGCCTGGAGGCCGACACCGTCGAGTACGGCGAGTGGAAGACCGGCAAGCGCAGCGAGGGTGCGACGTACGCGCTGTTCTCCTTCACCCGCAAGGTCACCCAGTCGATCGGCGGAGCCGTGGGGGCGTGGGCACTGGCCATCGGCGGCTACATCGCAGCCAGCGCGGCGAACCCCAGCCCGATCCAGCCCGACAGTGCGATCATCGCGATCAAGGCCACCATCGGACTGCTGCCCGCCATCTGTGCTCTGATCGCGATGGCTATCTTCATCAGGTACCCGCTGACCGACGCACGGTTCAAGGAGATCCGCAACGAGACCGAAGCCCGCAAGCTCGCTCTGCTGACCGATCACCACGAGAGCGCCGCGGACTTCATCACACCGGACCACAAGGCCTGAGCGGTCCATCGAACGAAGGAGTGAGAATGCCCAGAATCGGCGTACAGCTGATGATGTTGAAGAACCAGGTCGACGCCTCCGGCCCGTACGAGGTGCTGCGCCGGCTGGGCGAGATCGGCTTCTCCGCGGTCGAGGTATCACAGATCCCGATGACCGCGGAGAACCTGACCGAGATGCGGCGGGCCAAGGACGAGCTGGGTACCGACTTCGGAGCCCTGTCGGCCGGCCTGGATGCGGGGCCCAACGACTCGCTGATCGACGACTACGCCAAGATCGTCGCCGACGCCCGCGCCCTGGGTGCTTCACGGCTGCGGATCGGCATGATGCCGTTCGCCGCGATGGCCTCCCACGCGGCCCTGCTGGCGTTCAGCCGGCAGGCCGAGGAGATCGCCGTTCGACTCGCCGGCGACGGGCTCACGTTGTACTACCACAACCATCACCTCGAGTTCGCTGCTCGCGGTGGCCGCTCGATCCTGGACATCATCCGCGCCGAAGCACCCACCATGCGGCTCGAGATCGACGTGCACTGGGTCCAGCGTGGTGGCCGGGACCCGGTCCGCACCCTGCAGAAGTACGCCGGTCTGGTCGACCTCGTGCACCTCAAGGACTATCGCATCGGTGAGCTGCCGCCGGCCGCCTTCGAGGCCCTCCAGGCGGGCGACCGCGCCGCCTTCCTGCAGGCCTTCACGGGGGTGGTGCAGTTCGGCGAGGTCGGCGAGGGCAACCTCGACTGGGCCGAGATCATCGACCAGGCGATCGCCTCCGGCGCCCAGTACCTCCTCATCGAACAGGACGACCAGTACGGCCGCGACCCCTACGACTGCCTGCAGACCTCGCGGGACAACCTCGTCGCCCTCGGCTACGCCGATCTCTTCTGACGCTCGGCTTCGCCACACTTTCTGATGCTCGGCTTCGCCGAGACCTCTACTGACCACAAGGAATCTCATGTCACAGCCGCACGTCACCGGCCAGGTCCGCCTCGGCATCATCGGCTTCGGAGCCCAGGGCTCCGTGTATGCGAAGTTCATCGCCGACGGGCTCGTCCCGCAGATGGTCATCGGCGCCGTCGCCGACATCGATGCCGACCGGCGCGAGGAGGCCGCCGACCGCTACGGCGTCCCGACGTACGACGACTACGCTTCGCTGTTGTCCGGTGGTGAGGTCGATGCGGTGATCACCACGGTGCCGCACTACCTGCACCCCGAGATCGGGATCGCCGCTCTGCGAGCCGGGATCCATGCGCTGGTCGAGAAGCCGGCCGGGGTCTACACCCGGCAGGTCGCCGAGCTCAACGCATACGCGGCCGCCCACCCGGAGCTGTCCTTCGCGATCATGTTCAACCAACGCAACAACCCGCTGTACCAACGGATCAAGGAGATCGTCGACAACGGCGAGATCGGCGCCATCCGCCACACCAGCTGGATCATCACCACCTGGTGGCGTCCGCAGGGCTACTACGACCAGTCGGCCTGGCGGGCCACCTGGGGTGGCGAAGGGGGAGGCGTGCTGGTCAACCAGGCGCCCCACCAGCTCGACCTGTGGCAGTGGATCTGCGGCGTCCCCCAGTCCGTGTTCGCCAAGGTCGCGTACGGCTTCCGCCGCGACATCGCCGTGGAGGACGAGGTCACCGCCGTCGTCGACTACGGCAACGGTGCCACCGGGACGTTCGTCACCGCCGTGCACGACCTGGTCGGCACGGACCGGTTCGAGATCCTCGGTGACCGCGGCAAGATCGTCGTCGACGGCTCCCAGACGGCCACCGTCACCCGCCTGGTCGCCGACGAGCGCGAGCTCTCGGACTCGATGGGCATGGATGACGTCCGACGGCTCTTCACGGGTCAGCTCGACCCCTCCACCATGTACACCCAGGAGATCATCGAGTTCGACTCCGCCTGGGGTGCGCAGCACTCCGGGGTGCTGGAGAACTTCGCCGCGAACATCCTCGACGGCACGCCGCTGCTGGCCCCCGGCTCGGACGGCATCAACGGCGTCCGGCTGGCCAACGCCATCCACCTGTCCAGCTGGCTCGGCGAGGAAGTTCCGCTGGACTTCGACGAGGAGCGCTACCTCACCGAGCTGAACAAGCGCATCCGTGCCGAGGGGACGTTCCCTGAGCGTGAGCACTGACCCAGCTCAGCGACAACCATCCGGCCATGACCTCTCGATCCGAAGGAAGCAGGACAGTCCCATGGTGCAGCAGATCGACATCTCCTCACGGGTGAAACCCGTCATCCAGGCGGATGGTCTCGCCTTCCGCGACCTGAACGCCAACGGCGTCCTGGACCCGTACGAGGACTGGCGGTTGAGCCCGGCGGAGCGAGCCGCCGACCTGGTGACCCGGATGTCGCCGGAGGAGAAGATCGGGTTGATGGTGATCAACGGTCGGACGATGGGGATCTCCCAACCCGACAAGGAGCTGACCAGTCACGACGGCGCGCTCGACGAGCAGTACCACCGGATCAAGAACGACCCGCACAACACCGCTGGGCTGCCGTACGAGGGCACCACCCAGCAGATCACCGAGCTGCACATGCGGCACTTCATCATGCGGGAGACACCGGCCGGGTCGACCATCGCCACGTGGGTGAACGCGATGAACGAGGTGGCCGAGGGGACCCGACTGGGGATCCCGGTGATCGTGGCCGCCAACTCCAAGAACGAGCTGGGCGGCTTCAAGATGGGATCTACCTCTGCTGATCGGGACTTCACCCAGTGGCCGGGCACCCTCGGCCTGGCTGCGACCGGCGACCTCGAGCTGATCGCCGACTTCGCCGAGAAGTCGCGGACCGAGTGGGTCGCGGCCGGGCTGCGCAAGGGCTACATGTACATGGCCGACACGGTCACCGACCCGCGGTGGTTCCGCGGCAGCGGCACCTTCGGCGAGGACCCGGAGTTCAACGCCCGGGCGATCGGCGCGGTGGTGCGCGGGTTCCAGGGCGAGCACGGTCTCGCCGCCGACGGGGTGGCGATGACCACCAAGCACTTCCCCGGGGGCGGCGCCCGCGAGAACGGCTTCGATCCCCACTACGCCGAAGGCAAGTTCAACGTCTACCCGACGCCGGGATCTCTGGCCAGCTACCACCTACCACCGTTCCAGGCGGCCATCGATGCCGGTACGTCGAGTGTGATGCCCTACTACGCGATCCCGTCGGCGGAGAAGTCAGCCATGCCGCAAGCACCGCTCGAGGAGTTCGAGAACGTCGGTTTCGCGTTCAACAAACCGATCCTGGACCTGCTGCGATCGATGGGTCACCGCGGCTACATCAACTCCGACTCCGGGATCTTGTCCAAGATGGCGTGGGGCGTCGAAGAGCTCAGCGTGCCGGAGCGCGTCGGCAGGGCCGTCATGGCCGGCACCGACATGATCGCCGACACCAACGACGTCGGCTCGATCCGCACCGCGTACCTGCGGGGTCTGTTCACCACGGAGCGCCTGGACGACGCGGCGCGGCGGCTCACCGAGGAGATGTTCGCGCTCGGTCTGTTCGACAACCCCTACGTCGATGCCGACCGGGCCGACGACGTGGTGGCCAACCCCGAGTTCACCGCTGCAGCCGACAGCGCCCACCGCCGATCCGTGGTGGTGATGAAGAACCATGCCGCCACGCTCCCGCTGGGTCCCGAGCAGCTGACGGGGCGCACGGTCTACGTCGAGCTCTTCGAGGCCGGCCTGCGGGTGGCGAAGCTCGACGGACTGCGCTCCGCCCTGGCCGCCGCCCATCCGGACATCCGCTTCACCACCGACTACCACCACGCCGATGTGGCGGTCCTGTTCGTGAACCCATCGACCGGCGACTACTTCCACTCGACGGGTCTGCTGGACCTGGATATCCACGAGGGCACCAACGTCGCGCTCGCGAAGATCATCGACATCCGTGCCGCCGTCACCGATGTCGTGGTCGGGCTCAACGTCACCCTGCCCTGGTTGCCGGGCAGCATCGAGCCGCTGGCCGACGCCCTCGTGGCGGGGTTCGACACCCGGACCGAGGCGCTGTTCGACGCGATCGTCGGCGCCTTCGCCCCGACGGGCCGGTTGCCGCTGACCTTCCCGATCGACAACGCCGCCATCGCCGTCGACGAGCACGGGATCTGCGCGTCACCCAACGACGTTCCCGGCTACGACAAGGAGCGCCACATGAACGGACGGCCGTACGTCTACACCGACACCGACGGCAACCGCTACCAGCTGGGACACGGACTCGCTCTCGAATCCTGACGCAACGCCACTAGCCGGTGGCGCTGCTGGCGAAGAACGGGTGATGCAGGTCGGTGAAGCTCACGTCGTGCATCGCCGCCGCCATCCGGTCACGCATGTCCTCGGGCATCTCGACCTGCTCACCGCTGCGCGCGGCGGCCTCGTCCGTGAACGCAACGGTCTCGATGAACGTCCCGTCGTCAGCGATGGCCAGCGTCGCGCCGAGGATGTCAGGACGCATCTGGTGCAGCAGCTCGGTCTCGCTCATCATCGCGCGGAGTGCGTCGGGGTCGTCGGCCCGGCCACGAACGATCTGCACGAAGCCTGCCTGGTCGGAGCCGCCGTCCATCATCAACGTGACGTCTGTGCAGTCGTGGAACTCAACCGGGCCGTCGAGCAGACCCTCGGTTGCGGCCCACCACTCGCTCTGTTCGCGCGAGGCGGAGTTGGCCATGGCTGACTGCTTCGAGTCGAAGCGGATCACGGCGACGAACATGTTGTCGTCGGTGAACCCGTACGTGCCGCCGAGCCAGCCCTGCACGTGAGGGCTTCGTTCGGTGAGCCATCGATCGAGCTGTGCGCGCAGCTCGTCCTGACGGCTGCAGCTGGCTTGGATGATCTGAATGAACACCGCTGGACCTCCCCGTCACCTGGCCCTGTCTCGGATGGCAGAACCAACCCAACTGTCCACGCTACGCCTGCGGAGAACCACCGTCCAGAGCCAGCGAACCCGAGGATTTCTCTGGTGACAAAGGGAATTCGAGGCTGTGGTGGCGCCGCCCGGCGAATCAGTGACCGCTACTGAGACCAGCTCGTCTGCGCGATGGCTACCGCCAGCTCCGTGCGGGCGCTTTCCTCGCTCAGCCGCCCCGCGACGACGAGCTCGGCCAAGGCCCCGGCGTCCAGCCGCCGGCCGAGGCGATGCCGGGCCGACAGCACGAACGGACCGCTCATGTCGTCCACCGCACCGAGCGACCGACCAACACCCTGAGCGGTCACAGCCGCGACTCGGCTCGCCCGGAGCTCGGCGGGGTCGTCGGCGAAGCGCGTTGCCGGTACTGCGGCCAAGGACGGGTGCTCGGCCGCCAGCGGGAGGATCTCGGCGACGTACGCGTCGGTGTCGATGGTGAAGAGCTGCAGCCTGAAGGCGGGAGACGCGCCGAAGTCGGTCACCAGGGGGCGGACCCGGTCGGCGACTCCATGGTCGCCCGACGAGCTCCGGGTGGCCGCACGGGCCGAGATGCCGGCCGGCGGGAACAGGCCCATGACGAGACCATCGTCGGCCGCCATCCGTCCCGTCTCCCACAGCAGATGGCCCTCCAGAGCCAGCGCCTCGAGAGGTAGCAGCTCTGCGGATCGAGCCAGCCGGTACAGATGGGTGGCCTCCGGAGGCGACAGTCGAGCGATGGCCACGTCGCTCGCGTGGTGCTCAGAGGAGATCGCTCCGCAGCTGATGAAGTAGGTACGCCGCTGCTGGAGGGCCTCGAGAAAGCCACCGAGGTCGTCGGTGCCGATGCCCGTCACTTCGGCCAGCAGGTCAGCGTCCGTCCGCCAACCCCGACGCGCTGGGTCGAGGTAGCGATCCGGACTGAAGGTCGGGACGACCCGGCCGGCGAGCACCTGGTCCGCGGCCAGGACCTCGTGGGCCCGCAGGTTGTCGGTCGGGTCGTCGCTGGTGGCGATCCGACCGACGTTCGCCTCGGCCAGCACCCGCCGCGGGTACATCGGGTGCTCCATCAGCTGCACGGCGAGGGCGTCGTACACGGCGTCGGGGGCTTGATCATCGCGGAAGGGGGGCAGCCCGGCGAGCCGCGCGGTCTCGTCGGCGTCGGACTGCATCCAGGGCTTCGCCCACACATCGATCAGGTGCGTCCACAGCAACACGAAGGCCTGTCGGGACGCGTGCTCGGTGCGCCACCCGTCGGTCATGGTGAACTCGGTCCTGATGCCACTGCTTCGCAGCAGCGCCTGAACACCCTGGTCGTGGGAGATCAGCAGGCTGAGCGGATCGGTGATCGGCAGGTCCTCGGCCAGGTAACGGGCGGGCAGACCGTTGTGGACTGAGATCAGCGGACGCCGGGCCACCGACTCGTACAGATCCATCGCCAGTGCCCTGGTGTGGAGGTCCGACGGCCAGACCAGCTCGGCACCGGTCGTGGCCCTGGCAGTCATGGCCACCAGCGTAAGTCAGCTCACGGCAGACCTCACCCGGGTCGGACCGGTCGGTGACACTCTCGTTCACCCCTGAGGGTGTGGTGAGCAGTCCGTTCGACGCCTTACTGTCGGCGTCGGGGGACAGATCCGGCGGGGCACCAACGGTGGCTCATCGGGGGCGACTGTCATCGGCGAAGCTCGCAAGTCCGCGCGGTTGTCGGTCAGTGTGGATCGACGCGTTCCAAACGGCCGAGCTACCCGTCCGCGACGATGCGCCCGCCAAGATGTCGGATGCTGTGCGGATCGCCGGGGCCGGGCGCCACGGGCCCGGCGATCCGCCCCTCAGATCACCGACGACTGATCGATCTTCAGCAGATCGCCCGATCTGACCAACCGGAAGGACCGGCGCTCGCTGGACCGCCGGTTGCCGCTCTTCTCGACGTAGGTGACGGTGGCCTGCGCGCGGTCCGGCGCGGTCGCGCTCACATCGGTGGCGGTCACCGTGTCGATGTCGTTCCAGAAACCCTCGTAGCTGTCCTTGCCGCCGGTCTGACGTTGATAGGAAGCAGTCAGCCGCTCCCAACCGGCGTCGGTGTCGTCCGGCAGCAGGGCGTAGTAGTCCGTGACGGCCTGGGACAGCTCGGCTGCGGTTGGTTCGGTGGAAGCCTGGCTGACCCGGGTGGCGGACGGTTCCGTCGGGGTGGCGCCGGTGCTCGCGGTCTGCCGCTCCGCGTTCGTCAACAGGAGTCCGACGGCCGTGGCCCCGGCCAGCAGGATCAGCACCACGATCACGACGACCAGGCCTCGACGACGTCGTCGCGGGTTCGTGGGCGCAGCCGCGGGCTGCCCGACAGGTTCCGGGGCGACCGATGGCCGAGCAGGGCCGCTCGGCGGCCGAGCAGGGCCGCTCGGCGGCTCAGCCGGGATGACCGGAGTCTGCATCGGGGTGCTGGGTGTGGTGGCACGAGGGATCGGTGCGGTCGGCGCGGACACAGGTGCCGACGGGTCTTCGAGACTCGGCATCAGGAGGGTCGACTCGGCCGTGACGGGCCGCGCCGAACCGGGTCGGGCCGCACCGGCTCCGGCGTCCACCAGCGCCGCCAGCCGGCTGGCGGCCTCGGCCATCGACGGTCGGTCCTGTGGGTCGGCGCTCATCATCGCGACCAGCAGAGGACCGAGAGTGCCCGCCCGTTCGGGTGGTTTCAGCTCGCCGGCCGTCACTCGGTAGAGCACCGCGATGGCGTTGCCTTCGGTGCCGAACGGCGGCGTGCCCTCGACCGCGGCGTACAGCGTGGCGCCGAGAGAGTACACATCCGAGGCGAAGGACGCTTCCTGACCGCGGGCCACCTCGGGCGCCAGATAGGCCGGCGTGCCGGTGATCATCCCGGTCATGGTGAGAGCCGTGTCGCCGAAGGACCGCGAGATGCCGAAGTCGCAGATGCGGGCCGCACCGTCGTCACCGATCAGCACGTTGCCCGGCTTGACGTCGCGGTGCACGATGCTCAGGCCGTGCGCGACGGCAAGAGCGGCGGCGACCTGGGATCCGGTCCGGGCCGCTTCCGTCGGGGCGAGCGATCCGAGCTCGCGCATCACCTCGCTGAGCGGCATCGAGGGCACCAGCTCCATCACGATGCAGGGACTGCCCTCGTGCTCGACCACGTCGAACACCGACACCGCGTACGGGTGCTCCAGGCGTGCGTTGATCCGCGCCTCCCGCATGGCGCGCTGCACGGCGACGTCGGTCTCGTCGTCGGTCAAACCGGGCTGGTGGCGCAGCTGCTTGACCGCGACCTGTCGGTGCAGACGCTCGTCCCTGGCCTCCCAGACCACGCCCATGCCGCCCGCGCCGAGCTGCCGCACGAGGCGGTAGCGGTCCGCGATGAGAGCCCCAGGCCCAGCCATCGGCCTCCGCTCTCCCTGATCGACGTCGTCCGGCCAGGACCGAGCGTACTCAGGTGGACGGGCATCTGCTTGGCCCTCACCAAGAGCGATCGGCCGATCGTCACCGCTGGTGGGAGCTGCGCTGGGTGAGGGGCGGGGCGCCCACGCCACAGTGCAGGCGCGGGCCGGCGGTTGCAGGCGGTAACGGTTCGGCTCCGAGCTCGGTGTCTGCCGGCTCGGTGTCGGCTCGCTCGGCCAACGGCGCCCGGATGGTCAGCAGGGACAGCACCCCACCCGCTACGAACAGCACGGCGCAGACGATGATGGCCCGGTCGAACCCGGCGTCGAACACCGCTGGTTCGGCGTAGGCGTCGCCGGTGAGGCCGACCACAACCGGGATCGCCGCGACGGCGAGCAGTCCGCCGGCGCGGGCGACGGCGTTGTTGACGCCGCTGGCGATGCCGGCGTGACGATCTTCGGCGGCGGCCAGCACGGTCGCGGTCAGTGGAGCCACGGTCAGGGCGAGTCCGAGCCCGATGACGACGACGGCGGGCAGCACGTCGGTCGCGTACGAGGTGTCCGGACCGATTCTCACCAGCAGCAGGGATCCCGTCCCGGCCAGCAGAGGCCCCACCGTCATCGGCAGCCGCGGTCCGATGCGTTCGGCCAGCTGGCCCGAGGCACTGGACAGCAACAGCATGATGATCGTGATCGGCAGCAGCGCCGAGCCGGCCGCGAGGGCACCGAAGCCGGCCACCACCTGGAGCTGGACAACGAGCAGGAAGAACATCGCGCCCAGGGCGGCGTAGACCAGCAGGGTGACCACGTTCGCGGCACTGAACTGCCGGGACGCGAAGATGTCCATCGGCAGCATCGGGTGGCTCTCGCGCCGTTCGACCACGACGAAGGCGACCAGCGCCGCGACACCGAGCAGGCCGACCAGCACCACGTCGAGACTCCACCCGTCGCCCGCACCGATCAGTGCGTACGTCAGGGCGGCCAGGCCGAGCGCTCCGAGGGCGGCACCGACGAGGTCGAAGGAGCGTGGGGCGCTGGGATCGGCGGTCTCCGGCACGTGCCGCAGGGCCACCACCAGCACGATCACGGCCAGCGGGAGGTTGATCAAGAACACCCAGCGCCAGCCGATGGTCTGCACCATCCAGCCGCCGAGCAGCGGCCCGGCCGCCGTCGCCACCCCGGCCAGGGCCGACCACGACCCGATGGCGCGGGCTCGGTCGGAGCGGACGAAGGTCGCCGAGATGATGGCGAGACTGCCCGGCACCAGCAACGCACCACCAACGCCCTGCAGGATGCGGGCCGCGATCAGCCAATCGATGGTGGGGGACAGGCCGCAGAGCAGCGATCCGGCGGCGAACCACACCACGCCGACGACGAAGATCCGCCGTCGACCGAAGCGATCACCGAGCGACCCGCCGAGCAGGATCAGCGCGGCGAGGGAGAGCGTGTAGCCGTTGACCACCCACTGCAGGTCGCCGAGGCTGGCGTCGAGATTGGCACCCAGCGCCGGCAGCGCCACGTTGACGACGGTCGAGTCGAGCATGGACAGCCCGGAGCCCAGGACCGTGGCGAGCATGATCCAGCGGGCCCGGGCGCTGCCCCAAGGGACATTCGGCGCAAGCGGATCGGCAAGCCCCGGGGCGGTCACCGAGTCACCGTAGCCCGGACGGTCGATCCACGCGGGGGATCAGCCGTTGGGGTTCGTGGCGGGATCTCCGTCCTCGGCCAGCAGCAGGCGGGGAACGGCGTTCTCCAGCGCCCAGCGGTGACTGAGGATGCTGCCCCAGTCCATCGAGTACAGGAGGTCGTCGTTGCCGCCGTTGGAGGCGAGCACGTAGCGACCTCACGATGCAACTCCCGACACGTTTCGGGAAGCACCGGCGGATCCGAAGCTCACTCCGAATCCGCCAGTGCAGTCAGCCGAGCATCATGACGAGGACGAAGCGTTGTTCTTCACCGTGGCGGTGGAGTCCTGCACCTGGCTCTGCACGTCTCCCCTGGCCGTCGCGCCCTGCTCCTTGACGCTGTCGACGGCGTCGGTGGCAGCAGCCTTGAGCGAGGCGGCGGCGTCCTGAGCCGGCTCCTGGAGACGTCCCGCCACCTCACCGGCTGCCTCGCTGATCTTGTCGGTCAGCGGCGCAGCTTTCTCTTGCAGCCGGCCGGCGGCCCGTTGCTCCTTCTCCGAGCTGGGAATGGCGGAGGAGATCAGGTAACCGACGCCGAAGGCGATCAGACCAGCGACCAGCGGGTTGCCGCGGGCCTTGTTCCGGACCTGTCGGGAGGTGTCGGCCACCGTCTCCACGGCGTTCGCCGTGCCGGTCTTGGCGGAACCGAGCTTGTCCCTGACCGCATCCGTGGTCTCGCCGACCGTGCCGTCGTCGGACGGGTCGTCGGGGGCGCCCATCAGGTGCTCACGCACGCCGCGGGCGGCACCCTTCACCTTGTTCACCTGACGATCGGCGATGTTCTTCGGGTTGGCTGTCTCGGTCAACGTGTCGACGTTGTCGCTGAGGGCCGCCCGGGTGCGGGCGATGTCGGCGCGCAACGCCTCGGGATCGTTCTGGCTCATCGGTTCTCCTCTTCGTGGCCCTTGAGGGCGTTCGGGACCTTGCTCAGCGTCTCGGTGGTGTTCGGCAGGCCCTGGACGCGTTGCAGCTCACGTCGTCCGGCCAGGTACAAGATCACGGCGACGATCGCCCAGACGGCAGCGACCACCAACGCGGACCACTGGTTCTCGAGGTACTGACCCAGTCCCCACCAGGCGCTGACCGAGACGAAGACCAGCAGCAGCAGACCGGCCACGCCGGCACCGCCGAACAAGCCGATGCCTTTGCCGGCGCGGGTGCCGGACTGGCGCAACTCGGCTTTGGCCAGCGCGATCTCCTGCTGCAGCAGCGTGGAGATGTTGGCGGTGATGTCACCGAGCACGGACCCGATGCTGCGACCGTCATCGGACTGGAGTGGTGAGCGGGGAGCCGCGTACCCCTCTTTGGCCGCATCGGCCACCGAGTCCGATCGCTCGGAGTGCGGCAGCGTGGTCATCGGGTGAGGTCGCCGTTCAGCTCGGTCACCGGGCGGGTGGTCCCGGTGTAGCGGGTGCCCGGTCGCGTCGGATCGTCGCCGTACAACGGACTCTCGGTGGGTTCGGGGGTCGCGCCGAGCACCCCGGTGGAGTAGGTCGCCGGTGCCGGCTCGACCACCGGTCGCGCCGTGCCGTTGCTCGGCAGCTCGGAGTGGTCCGAGGTCGCACGGTCCTTGGTGTCCAGACTGGTCCGGGTCCCCACGGTGCTGCGGGTGAGCCTGCCGGCGAGCACCCCGGCGACACCGCAGAGCGCGAGGAAGGTCACCGGACGCCGCCGAGCGTACGAGCGGACGGCCTCGACGACATCGGCGGGCTCACGTTCCTGGAGCCAGTGGGCGATCTCGCCGCCCTTGTGCGAGGCCTGGTGGGCGAGATCGGTGAGCGGGCCGGACTCCTCGGAGCTGGAGGCCATGCCCCCGAGCTCCTTGGCCAACCCGTGGAGAGCTCCGGCGATCCGCTGCTGCTGGGTGCTGGCCTGTTCACCGGCTTCGGTGCGGACGGTGTCGAACAGTGACGCGGCCTGCTGCTTGGCTTCGGCCGCGACATTCGCTGCTTCGCTCTTCGCGGTCTGGACGACGTCCTTGCCCGAGTCCAACGCGGTGCCGGCCACCTGCTTGGCCTCACCCTTGGCCGTGTCGACCGTGGAGTCGGGTGCGGTGGCGTCGGCGTCGGCGTCGGCGTACGTGCTGGACGTGCTCGCCGGGAACGGGATGGGCTGATCGAGTGTGGTGTCCTGTGGCTCGGCGACCGGACGGTCGGCGAACTGATCGAACGTCGCGTCGGTGCCCGTCGAAGCGACGTCCGGGAAGCCGGGTCCCCGCTCGTCGAACGGTCCAGGGCCGCCTGGGGTGGTTCCCAGAGGTGGCTGAGTCATCGGCAAAGCTCCGTTCTTCGGTGAGCTGATCGGCAGCTCCGGCGTCTGTTCGCCACCACCTCAGTAGCCAAACCGCCGAAAGCCAAACCAGATAAGGAAAATTAGCCAGAACAACTTCCGGATGAGTCGGAGTCGTCAGCGCGTGCTCGCCCCGAAGGTGATCAAGCAGCGTTGGCGGTGGGCGCGACCTCGAGGAGCTGACGGAGGTGGGACAGCGCCTTGGCGAGCAGCCGGGAGACCTGCATCTGGCTGGTGCCGATGCGCTGGGCGATGTCGGACTGCGACCGCTCCTCCCAGAAACGCATCTCGAGCAGGCGTTGCTCAGCGCGGTCGAGTGATCTCCACGCCCGAGCCACCGACATCTTGGCCTCGGACCGCTCGAACTCGGGGTCCTCGACGGCGGTGATCGCGTCCGGCACCGACGCCCCATCGAGCGAGAGGGTCTGGTAGCCCTGGGAGGCACTGCGGGCCTCACGGATGTCGGAGACCGACTCGCCCAAACGCGCGGCCAGGTCTCGTTCAGTCGGCACGGTCCCGCCCAGCTGTGCCACCTCGGACCACTGCCGGTTGATCCGCAAAGCCAGCTGCTGGGTCCGCCGGGGCGGGCGCACCGTCCAGCCGTGATCGCGGAAGTGTCGCTTGATGACGCCGCTGATCGTGGGGCCGGCGAACGAGGCGAAGGGACCTTGCTGGGAGTCGTAGCGCGCTGCGGCCTCGAGGAGCCCACAACGGGCGACCTGGCGGAGATCGTCCGGGTCCTCACCGCGGCCCCGATAGCGCCGAGCGATGGCATCGGCGAGCCAGAGATGCTCCAACGCGAGCGCCTGATGGTCGGCCGACCCCGCAACGCGCAGGTTGGGTTCGTCACCGGGTGTCGGGGGAGCAGGGATCGCAGACGTGGGCACAGACGCCACCTTCGAGAAGAGGAAGGAGGTGCGCGCGTTGTTTGACCCACCTGGCGGTGACACCGAGACGTAGAAGGTGATCCGCTGTTTACAACGTAAGCCCGAGTGGGGGTGAAAGCAAGGGCACGGCCTGTTCGGCGTCGCCAGACGAGAGCCAGGGCCGGCTGTTTGACCCTGGCCCTCGCTGACCGGCCGGCACGTATCTCTGTACCCCGGGACCGGTCGGTCAATCGTGCCGAACGCGCGCCGTCACGGACAGGGCCGTCTCGGCGACCTATAATCGTCAGCGTTCTTTTCGGAGTCCGCCCTGTGTCTGCGGATCTACGTCGCGAAGGGTGGGCGTTGGTCAGTGGCACGCATCAACGGCGGTGTCGAGAGCCTCGGTGTGGAGCGCGAGTCGGGCGGCGCAGGGGATCCGGGCGAGGAGCTCAGGCTCAAGATCCGGCACCTCGAGCTCGCGATGGAATCCCAGCGTTTGATCGGTGTGGCGATCGGTCTGCTTGCGCAGCGAGCCGGCATCAGCAGTGACGAAGCCTGGCAGCATCTCGTCCGGGTGTCTCAGGACACGAACATCAAGATCCGCGAGATCGCCCGAATCCTCGTCGACGCACGCAACGGACGGGCGCAGCCCGCGGACGCCGCCACCTTGGCCGACGTCGCCGCTCGGCTGGTCTGCGGCCCCGGGTCGAACGATCCGTGATCCCGGCCGGGCTCTGACATGATCGTCCTCACCGGCGAGCCCGTACGGGCCGAGTCCGACGGGAGGGCCAGATGCACATCGATTCCGCGGAGCTGAGCGCCAGCTTACGTCGTCTCGCAGACGGGCGGACCGAGGGTGACGGAGTCCTGAGTGCCCTGAACGAGGTCGCACAGGCCTGCGTCGACCTGTTCCACGTGACGGGGAGCGGCATCATGGTCGCCGATGAGCAGAACATCACACGCTACGTGTCGGCGAGCGACGGCGCTGGTCGAGTTCTCGAAGAGGTCGAGTCCGCCGCCGGTCAGGGACCGTGCACCCAGGCGTTCGTGGACAACCGGGTGGTGGACAGCTCCGACGTGACCGACGACCCCCGCTGGCCGACCCTTGCCGCAGCGATGCGTGGTCGCGCTGTCTTCGCCGTGCTCGGGGTTCCGGTGCGGGTGGGAGGCGTCCCAGTCGGCACGCTCGATGCCTATCTCGACCGACCGCACGACTGGGATGACAGCGAGCGACGAGCCCTCGCGCGCTACAGCGACGTCGTGGCGACCACGCTGACCGCGGCCCTGCAGGCTCACGCCGCCGGAGAGCTCGCCGGTCAGCTGCAGTACGCGCTGGACTATCGGGTGCTGATCGAGCGGGCCGTCGGTTACCTGATGGCCCAGAGCGATGTCGACTCGGTGACCGCCTTCAACCGACTGCGGCGCGTCGCCCGCGGTCGGCGCACCAAGATCGGCACGGTCGCCGAGCAGCTGCTGACCACCCGCCGGCTCCCATCCGCTCAGGGGTGACCTGCGCGTGTGGCCGCCGGCTCTGCGACGCCCCCCGCGGACGCGTACAGCTGCGTCCTCTCCGGCCGCGCCGGCGGCCACACGCTGTCCCGTTGCGCCGCGGCCACGTTCCCCCCGCAGCGATCGGGATCGGTCTGTACCCCGGCGAGGCGGCACCCAAACGTCGGGCGGCTCAGATCAGCCCCGTCAGTACGCCCGGCGACGGCGCAGCACCCGGGGCCGCCCGTCCGGGTCGTGGATGACCCGGAACACCGGCGTCGCCCAGGCACGCGTGAGCCGTGAGAGGTGGACCCTGTGCAGCGCTCGGAGGCGACCCGGAGGTCGTTCACCGAG
This sequence comes from uncultured Actinomycetota bacterium, assembly GCA_963696135.1. GTDB lineage: Bacteria > Actinomycetota > Actinomycetes > Propionibacteriales > Propionibacteriaceae > Microlunatus. Next base: position 299,590 of record CAVOJH010000006.1, on the reverse strand, counting down.
GCGCCCATTGTCGTGCCAGACCTGCAGCGCGGCAGCGGAGGCGGCGAAAGCGTCGAACATGGCGTGGGGATCGAGGCAGTCCGCCATGGCTTCGAAGAGCTGCTGGTCGTCGAGCAGGTCGGGGGTGCGTCGAAGGTCGAGGGCCGAGAGGTCACCTGGATAGTCATCGGGTTCGAGCCGCCGGTCGAGGTGCTCGGCGCCGAGAGTGAGACGGAGTCGGCGGGCGTAGGCGCTGTGGTCGCGGCCCATGGTGTCGAGGACCACCGCGGAAAGCTCCGAGTCGTGGGTCCAGGACCGTCGGTTGAAGTTGTCCGATCCGATGGTCGCCCACCAGTCGTCGATCACGCAGATCTTGGCGTGCACGTACACCGGTCGGCTCTGGTGGTTCTCGATGCCGTAGATGGCGACGCGCTCGCCGCCGGCCTGCAGGAGCAGGGTGACGGCATCATGTCGGCCGAGGTCCTGAGGCACGCGGGAGAGCGGTGCGGACTGGTCAGGCAGATGCGGCAGCACCGCGATCACCCGCAGCTCGGGCCGGCGGCGGAGGGCATCGGCGAAGGTCTCGGCGATCTCGGTCGACCACAGGTACTGGTCCTCGACGTAGATGAGTCGCTCGGCCCGCTCGAGGGCCTTGGTGTAGCCCCGGGCCACACTTCGCTCGCCGCCCCGCGCGAACGGGTAGTCGCGTCCGTGGCGCAGGTTCGGATACGTCCGCAGCAGCTGCACGAGATGGGTGCCGCCGGGCACCGGTGGTGGCGGCGGTGCTTGCCTCGGCAGCGGATCCGGGGACAGGTCGTTGCCGGCCAGGCGGTCGCGGAGGGTGCGCCAGGGACTCCGGCTGAGTGGCGTCGGATCAGTCCACCGTTCCCGGAACACCGTCTCCACGTCGTGCACCGCCGGACCCGAGATCGCAGCTTGGATGTCGTGCCAGGCGGGGTGCGGGCCGTACGCCTCGGCCATCGACAGCGCCTGCGGGTCACCCAGGTGCCGTGCGTCGTCGCGTCGTGAGTGGCACAGGTCGATGCCGCCGACGAAGGCGATGTCGCGCTCCGGTCGACCGTCGTAGCGGATCACCACGAGCTTCTGGTGATGGGAGCCGCCGGTCCGGACCCGCATGTCCAGGAGGGCCTCCGCGCCGGTCGCCTGCAGCTGCTCACCGGTCTGCCGGTTCGACTCGCCGGAGAAGGACAGCTTGTCCCAGTGCGAGCGCCAGATGAGACCTCGGACGTCGACACCACGACGATCCGCCGCCCCGAGCAGATGGACCACGGTCGAGTCCGGATCGTCGCTCAGCTGCTGATCGGGGTCACCACGCCAGTCGGTGAACATGATCAGGTCGCCGGCCCGGGTCTCCTCGATCCGTTCCTGCAGCTCGGCGAAGTAGCTGGCGCCGTGCACCAGTGGGCGGACGTGATTTCCCCTCGACCACGCCTGGTCGCCCGGGTGCACCACGTCCAGCACAGTCTGCTCGTTGGCGCGTTCGCCCTTGGTCAGCAACCACGAGGACGCCAGTCGATCGGTCTCCGCCTCGAGCCTTGCCGAGGGAACGGATCGGGGTTGCTGGGGCACGAGGTCACTGTAGGACGCGTCGGCTATCTCGCCGCCGTGGGACGGCCCCGAACCCGCAGCGCCAGGTCGGGCCGATCGGAGGTGAGGTAGCCGACTCCGCGATCGAACCAATCGCGCATCCGGTCCTCGTCGTTGACCGTCCAGACGCAGAGCCGCGGAGCCGGGATCCTGCCCGTGATGACATCCCACTGCCGACTCAAGAGAGGCTGGTGGATCGCCACCACGTCCACCAGGACGTCGACGCGGTCGAGGAACCGGTCCAGACCTCCGAGCCGGTCCGCCCAGGTTTCGTCGACCGAGACCAGCCGGGGAACATCGGGTGCGACCCGTCGACAGGTCTCGAGCACGGTCACGTCGAAGGAGGCGAGGTGGCAGCGATTCCGCAGTGCTCGGCGGTCGACCTCCGCCAGCACCTGCTCGATCAGACCCTCGTAGGGTCGGCCGGCTTCGTCGTTCTTGAGCTCGATGTGCAGCTGCGGGTGGGTCGTACGGGTGAGCACGTCCAGGACCTCTGTCAGGGTGGGGATCGTCTCGTCACTGCCCTGGAGCAGGATCTGCCGGCGGGTCCGCGGGTTCAGGTCCCGGACGGGTCCCACACCGTCCGTGGTGCGCTCCAGCCATGCGTCGTGCACGACCAGCAGCTCTCCGGCATCGGTGAGATGGACGTCGAACTCGATGGCATCGACATCGAGAGCGGAGACCCGCCGGAACCCTTCGAGCGAGTTCTCCGGCCAGATCCCCCGGGCACCCCGATGACCGGTGACGTAGGTCGTGGGGCCGCGCGGGGTGCTCGTCATGATCAGCTCACGCTGACAGGTCGGGTGTGCAGATCCGGTGACACTGATCAGTTCAGGGCGCGGGCTCCGGTGGGCAGACCCCCGCCGGCATGCACGTCCTCGACCAGCTCCGCAAGAGCAGTCAGCGCCACCCGCTGTGACCACGGCCCGTACGAGACGCGGGCGACGCCGAGCTCCTGCAACCGGCCCAGGGCGACGCTGCCGGGGACCCCGATCAGGGTCAGCCGCTGCGGGCCGAGCGCGTCGACCAGGTGAGCGATCTGAGCCTCGTCGAGCTTGCCGGGCACGAACACCACCGGGGCACCGGCGTCCAGGTAGGCACGGGCTCGCTCGGTGGCGTCGGCCAGCACCTCGGCCGGGTCGCGATCACCGGCCCGGACGAAGGCGTCGGTCCGGGCGTTGAGGACGAAGTCGGGTACGCCTTCGGCGGCAGCGGCGGCCATGATCGACTCGACCTGTGCCGCCGCCTCGGCCAGCGGCTTCAGCTGGTCCTCGATGTTGGCTCCGACGATGCCGGCGCCGATCGCCCGGCGGACTGTCTCGGCTGCATTCCCGTACCCGGCTTCGAGATCGGCCGTGACCGGCAGGTCGACAGCTCCGGCGATCCGCCGGCACTCCTCGAGCATCTCGCCGACGCCGATGTTCTCGCCGTCCTCGTAGCCGCGCGAGGCCGCGATCGAGTGACTGGCGGTCGCCAGGGCCGTCGTCCCCGGGACGTCGGCCACGACCTTGGCGGAGATGACGTCCCAGACGTTGATCACCGTCAACAGCTCGGGTGCGGTGTGCAGGCTCTTCAGCTCGGTGGCGCGGGCGGCGATGTCTGTCATGCCCCCGAGCATGCCATCCGGTCGCTGGCGCCGGCAGCCCTGCGGCCGACCGGTCAGGGACCCCGTCAGTAGCCGGCGGTCAGATCGACCACGTTGCGCAGTGGCTCGTTCGTGGCGAACCGGACCGCGTTGTCGGCGAACAGCTCCAGACTGCGGCCCTGGCTGGCCTCGGAGTCCCCGGACATGTGCGGGGAGACGATCAGGTTGTCCAGGGCCCAGCCCGGCGACTCGGCCGGCAGCGGCTCGATGGCGAACACGTCGAGGGCCGCACCCGCGATCCGGTGCTCGGCGAGCGCGGTGAAGAGGGCGTCCTGATCGATCGTGCCTCCGCGACCGACGTTGATAACCCACGCGGTCGACGGGAGCTGACCGAGCTCGGTGGCGCCGATCAGGTCGGTCGTCTCCGGGGTCAGCGGCAGCGTGGAGACCAGGAAGTCGGCCTCGGGCAGCAGGGACCGCCAGGCATCGCCGCTGACCGTCCGGTCGGCGAGCTCGACCGCGCGTCCGCTTCGGTTGGCGACCAGGATCCGCATCCCGAACGCGGCCGCGCGGATCATCACCTGCTGGGCGATCCCACCGCTGCCGAGCAGCAGCAGCGTTTTCTGGTACAGCTCGCCGACGGGGAGACCGCTGACCCAGCGACGTTCGCGCTGACCGGTCCGCACCTCGTCGGTGTGCTTGACGATCTCGAGCATCCGGGTGAGCACCCACTCGGCGATGGGGATGGCGTACACGCCGGCCGCATTCGTCAGCGTGATGCCGCGGGCGGCGATCTCGGCGAGCGGCCAGCCCTCGACCCCGGCCCCCGGACTGTGCAGCCACCGGAGTTCCGGGGCGCTCGCCAGGAGTCTGTCGAAGGCAGCCTCATCCAGACCCCAGCGCAGCGCTCCCTCGGCGGTGGAGGCCTCGTCACTGTCGACGTCGACCAGCTGGATGGCTGCTGCCGGGTCGTCTGAGGAGGTCCGCTCGTCGATCAGCGACTCGACCTGGGCGAGGATGTCGGCGGCTACGGCGATACGGGTCACGCAGGCGATCCTAGGTTCTCCTCGACTGCCCCGTGCCCGCTGCCGGCCGCGCCGATGATCAGCGTTGGACGGCCTTCAGGATGGTGGTGGCAGCGGTCACCCAGTCGTGCTGGATCGGCGCGCCGTCGCGTACGTGCTCCTCGTAGGTCTCCAGCACGTTGCAGACCTCCCGGACGACGATCCAGTCGCGGACGCGATCTTCGTCCAACCCGGCCACGTCGACCACGGTGAACATCCGGTCGAGCAGGGCCTGCCGCGGCGAGACGGCGGACATCGCCTCGTCCCACCGGTTCCAGAGCAACGGCGCCACCTCGTAGGCGGGATCACCCGACAGCGGCTTGGGATCGATGACCAGCCAGGGCTCGCGCTCGGCGGCGAGGACGTTGAAGAAGTGCAGGTCGCTGTGGATGAGGGCCGCATCGGTGCCCGGGTCGTCGGCGAAGTCCCGCAGCAGCCGCTCACCCTGGCTGACGAAGCGGCGGGAGACCAGGTTGGCCCCGAGCAGCGGCGGCAGCCGCTCGAGCCACCCTCGGCACAGGTCACTGAGCCGCCGTGGCTGGGGCAGCGGTGCGCGGTGCAGCCGCCCGTAGAGCTGGGCGACCACCTCGCACGCCTCGAGCACGTCGAGGGCGTGCAGATCGCGATCGGGTCGGGCACGTTCCAGGAGCAGGGCGAAGCGCCGCGGGTCCGCCCGCCACAGCTCGACCGCGCCGTCACCCTGCCAGGCGCGCAGGGCCAGGTGCTCGGTCTCGGCCTCCCAGTGCGGCCAGCCGACCTTGAGCACCCCGGCACGGCCGTCCTCGGTCCGTACCGGCACCACCATCGCGCAGTTGCCGGAGAGCGTTGGTCCGTCGATCCGCAGCCGCCACTCGGTGATCAGGTCGTCGCTGAGCCGGGGTGCTCTTCTCAGCCAGTCGTCCCACGCCGGCCGGCCCTCGGCCTGGGCGCGGAGCGCAGCGGGGACGTCGACCACCCCGCGACCCTACCCAGGCCGGTCGGTCGACCCCGGTCCAGAAGTGGGTAACCTGACGCGTGGCCGGTGCTCTCAGTGAGCGAGGCCGCCCCCACCACGAAACCCAGGAGTGCTCATGTCTGTTGTGCCGGCGCTGTCCCTGAACGACGGCTACCACATCCCCCAGCTCGGCTTCGGCGTCTGGCAGGTCTCCACCGCCGACATCGTGTCGTCGGTGGCCAAGGCCCTGGAGGTGGGCTACCGCCACATCGACACCGCCGCCATCTACGGCAACGAAGAGGGCGTCGGGGCGGCGATCGCGGACTCCGGGATCCCGCGCGAGGAGCTGTTCATCACCACCAAGCTGTGGAACGACAGCCACGGGGTCGACGCTGCCCTCAAGGCGGCGAACACCAGCCTCGCCAAGCTCGGTCTGGACTACGTCGACCTCTACCTCATCCACTGGCCCACACCGGCCCGTGACAACTACGTCGCCGCCTGGCACGGGCTGGAGAAGGTGCACGCCGAGGGGCTGTCCCGCTCGATCGGTGTCTCCAACTTCACCGAAGAGCACCTGCGCCGGGTGATCGCCGAGGGAACGGTGGTGCCGGCGGTCAACCAGATCGAGGTGCACCCGACGTTGACCCAGGAGGACATCATCGCGGTCAACGACGAGCTGGGGATCGTCACCGAGGCGTACAGCCCACTCGGCCTGTCGGCGGATCTCGACAATGACACCGTCCGTGCGGTCGCGCAGTCCGTCGGGCGGTCGGCGGCGCAGGTGATCTTGCGGTGGCACCTGCAGATGGGTCGGGTCGTGTTCCCGAAGTCGGTCACCCCGCAGCGGATCCAGGAGAACTTCGACGTGTTCGACTTCGAGCTGTCCGAGGACCAGATCCAGGCCATCTCCGCGGTGAACAGCGACAACCGGCTGGGTTCCCACCCGAACGACTTCAACTGAGCCGGGACGCCGGGCTGAGGTGGGGCGGGCTAGCTCGGCGTCACCAGCTCGGCGTAGCCGGCCGTTTCAACACCGTCGCGGAGCCCGTCACGACGCTGCCCAGCCCTCGGAGGAGGTCCAGGCTCGCACGGTCGGTGTCATCCGCCTCGGCGGTGACCACGGTGATGCCTCGCTCGTGCACGGGGTGGAGGGCGTGGGCGAGCAAGGCTCGGGCCAGGCCGCGCCGGCGGTACGCCGGCACCACGCCGATCAGGCCCAGGCGCGCATGGTGGCGACCGGTCCAGATCCGTACCAGGCCGGCGAACAGGCGGTGCTCGGCGTCGACGGCGACCAGGTAGGTCGCCGGATCGAAGTGCGCGTCGTCGAAGGTGACGTCTTGGAACTCGCTCGGGTCGTTCAGCCAGCCGTCGGTGCCGGGCACCTCGTCGCGGAGGCGGTCGTCGAGGAGACGGAGCTCGACCTCATCCGCCTCCGCCGCGGACAGCAACGTCAGGCCGGCGGGCATCGCGGTGTCCACCAGGCCGGTTCGGACCGGGTCGGGCGAGAACACGAGCTCGATCTCGTGACGCTCCGGCCGGAAGCCGAACCGGCTCCACAGCTCGAGCGCCTCGTCGTCGGTGCCGCCGATCCGGGTGTGCAGGTCGTGACCCAGGTCGCTGATCATCGCGTGCACGAGTGGTTCGGTGTCCTCGGGACGCCAGGCGTCGACCGAGACGAACCAGCGGCGATCGGGCCGGCAGACGGCCGCTGCGGTGGCCACCGTGACGCCGTCGCGGACGAGGCTCCAGCTCGCGTGCCGGGTGCGCCGCGCGATCACGCCCTCGTCCGGTGTCGCCACGCTGCACCACCCTGCACCATGGCGTCGCGTCGAGCGGGCGGTGGGTGTCGGCCTGTCCAGGGTGCAGTTCTCGTGCTCTCACAGATTTGCTGGCTAGCATGCCTGAGCCGTCCGGGTCCGCCGGTCGGCCCGACGCATCGGGATCGTGATCGGTCCCACCAGGAGGGTCGAAGACGATCGTGACCGCCCTCTGGTTGCGCAGCGTCCGGCAGCGGCCGAGCTCCGCCGTCCTGCTCTGCCTGCTGTCGAGCGTGGCCGTGATGACGTCGATGCTCGGCCCGCTCCTGGTGCGGGCCGTGGACCAAGCGGCCCTGACCGACGCCCTCGACGACGCCGGACTCGCGGGTACGTCGCTCACGATCAGCTCCGACCTCGAGGCCGGAGCTTCCTACGACGACGCTCGGGGACCGGTGCTGGAAGCTCTGTCCGCCGGTCACACCGGCGACGATGCCGCCCTCTGGGAGCCGCCGGAGATCATCATCCGGTCCAGCACGATCATCATCTGGCAGGGCCGCGGCGACACGGCCGGCGCGAACGCGCAGATCAACGCGCTCGATGACGGCTGCGACGCCTACCTGATCACCGACGGTGCCTGCCCGGCGGGCAAGGACCAGGTCATGATCAGCGGCGTCGACGCCGAGCGCCAGCAGGTGAAGGTCACGGACAAGATCACGTTCAGCCTGGCCCGGGCCGATGAGGCCACCGTCAGCGTGGTGGGCATCTACGATCCGGTCGCGTCCGCCGCACCGGCGGGGCTGATCCGCCCCGGCACCACCCAGGGCGTGCTGGCCGGGATCGACGGTGATCCGCTGGTGATGCCGGCCACGGAGTCGGCGAAGCTGCCACTCCCGGTCGTGGTGACGGCGCGGGAGACCCTGCAGCCCGGCCTCATGCTCGCCGACGTACCCGCCCTGCAGGCCTCGATCGACGCGACCAAGGCGGCGGTCAACCAGGCTAACCCGTTGCTCGCGTTGCGAGCCGATCTGCCCGACATCTTGCAGCGGGTCGACACCCAGGCTCGAGCTGCACAGGTCCTGATCTTGGTCACCGGTGTGCAGGCCCTGTTCCTGGCGATCTTCGCCCTGGTGATCGTGGTGCAGCGGGTCGGCCGCGCCCGGGCCGCCGAGTGGAGTGTCGGTCGCCTGCGCGGTGTGCCCCGACGCCGTTGGCTGGGCTCCATCTACACCGAGCCTCTGGCGGCGCTGCTGCTCGGTCTGCCCGTCGGCTTCCTGGCCGGCATCGTCGTCGCCCGCACCGGGGTGAGTCTCACGCTGCGGGCCGGTACGCCGGTCGAACCGTGGCGGTGGCCGGTGGTCGCCTCGGCGGTCGGCGCCACCGTGCTCGCGGTGGGCGCCCTGGTGGCGGTCAGTCTGCGCAGCCTGCGCCAACCCCTCGCCGACCTGATCCAGACCCAGGCCGAAGCCCGACGACTCGGCGTGCTCGGAGCGGTGGTCCACGCGGTCGTGTTCGTCCTGGCGGCCGCCAGCGTCTACCAGCTGCTGAGTGGTGGGTTGATCAGCTCGAGCGGCACCCAGCTGGGTTTGCTGGCCCCGGGTCTGCTGGCCCTGGCGGTCGCCATGCTCGCTGTCCGGGGCGCCGTGTACGCCGTCCGACGGATCACCGACCGGCCGCCCCGAAGCCTCTCCGCGCTGGTGGTGGGACGGCACGCTGCCCGGAGTCCATCGGCTCTCAACCCGGCCATGATCATCGCGATCGGGGTGGCGCTGAGCATCTTCGCCACGCAGGTGCTGGCGCTCTCGCTGCGCAACCAGGGTCTGCGGGCCGACGTCGGCACCGGAGCCCCGACGGTGCTCACGGTTTCCGTCCCGCGTGGCGGCGATCTGCTCGAGGCGGTGCGCGCGGCTGACCCGAGTGGCCGGTACGCGATGGCGGTCAAGGACACGGCGGTCCGCGACTACAGCGGGCCGTCCCGCGTGGTGGCGGTCGACACCACCCGGCTGGACGCGGTGAGCTCCTGGTCGTCGGAGTGGGCGAACGTCCCGGACGTAGCCACCGCGCTGCGCGGAGACGTCTCCCCGGCCATCGTGTTGCGAGGCACCGAGATCGAGGTCGACCTGGCCGATGTGCTGCTGACAGCCAGGCCGCTGCCGGATCCCAGTGCGCCCAACGCGGTCGACCCTCCGCCACCGCCGGAGCTCGTGATCACGGTCGAGACCGAAGGAGCGTGGCGTACGGTCGACCTGGGTCGGCTCGAACGCTCCAGCCGGTCGGTGGACCAGGTGCTGTCCGCCGACCTGCCGTGCACGCAGGGCTGCCGGCTGGTGGCCGTCGGGCTCCGGGCGGGGACCAACCAGCCGTACAAGGCCAGCTTCACGATCACCTCGATGGCGACCGACCGACAGCCGGCGTCGGAGTCGCAGGCCTGGCTTCGGAGTCCCGACCGGTGGCGCGAGCAGTCGATCAACCAAACCCTCCCCCAGGAGGTCTCGAACGTCCTCCCCGTGCCCGGTCCGGCGGGGCTCGGGGTCGAGGCCACCGACGACGCCGGATCCGGACTGACCTCGATGTCTCCGACCGACACGGCGGACCCGCTGCCGGTGCTGCTGGCCCCCGGCACCTCGGTCGAGCCCGCGCCGGGACAACAGGGAGTCGGCTACGGCGCAGGTCTCGACGGGCAGCAGCAGAAGGTCTTGACTGTTGGGCAGGCCTCGATCCTGCCCCGCTCGCTCGACAGCGGGGTGCTGGTCGATCTGAGCAACGCCCAGGGTCTGTCAGATCCGGCCCGGAGCCTGACCATCGACGAGGTGTGGCTCGCTCCGGACGCCCCCGCGAGCGTCGAGCGACGTCTCGTCGACGCAGGTCTGAGGGTCGAGGCTCGCGAGACGGTGGCCGACCAACGCGCCGCGCTCGAGAACCAGGCGACGACCCGAGGTGCCGCGGTCGCGGTGACCATCAGTGCCGCCGCACTGCTGCTCACCCTGCTCGCGCTGGTCGCCGCGCGCTGGTCGGATGCGGGGCGTCGCGGAAGCGACTGGCGGGTGCTGCGTGAGGGCGGGGTCGGCCTGGGTCGGCTGCGGCGTCTGGTCGCCGTGGAGATCGCCGTACCGTCTGTTCTCGGCGTGCTGGTGGGTCTGGTCAGCGGAGCCATCGCGGCCGCGATCGCGGCACCACGGCTGCCGCTGGTCGACCTGGCGGCGGCCGGACCACCGCTGGATCTGCGGCTGGACTGGTGGCTTGTCGGAGCGATCGGTGCCGGCAGCGTCGCGGTGATCATGATCATCGCGGTGCTCGGCTCCCTGGCAGAGATCCGGCCCCGGAGGTTGCGATGAGCACGGGGGCACAGGTCCGTACGGTGGGTGTCGTGCACGTGTACCGCGTCGCCGGCACCGACGTGGCCGCGTTGCGCGGGGTCGATCTGACGGTCGCGCCCGGCGAGCGAGTCGCCCTGCTCGGACCCTCGGGCTCGGGCAAGTCCACCCTGTTGAGCGTGGTGGCCGGTCTGCGTCGGCCGTCGGCCGGTGCGGTTTTCGTCGACGGTGCGGACATCGCCCGGTTCAGCGAGGCGCAGCTGTACGACTACCGGGCCTCGAGTCTGGGATTGATGATGCAGGGCGCCGTGTCCAACCTGCTTCCGTACGCGAGCCCGGCGGTCAACGTCCGCTTCGTGGCCGGCCGGACGAGCGCCCGAGACAGCCACGGGGGTCGACGGGTTGCTGATCCCGGTGCCGACGCGTTGGCCGCAGCCGGCCTGGCCGACGAACGACGCCCCGTCGGTGAGCTCGCCCGGGCCGACCAGCAGGCCACGGCACTGGCCGTGGCGATGGCCGGCGACCCTCGGCTGCTGCTGGTCGACGAGCCCACCAGCCAGCTCGACGACGATGCCCGCGAGCGGCTGCTGGACACGCTGGTGCGGACAACGTCCGCGGCCGGCACCACCTTGTTGATGGTCACTCACGATGAGGACGTGGCGCACCGGATGCAGCGGATGGTTCGGATGCGGGACGGACGGGTGGGTGCAGAAGGTCAACGCCACGAGCAGTTTGCGGTGATCGGTGCCGACGGATCGGTGCAGCTGCCGGAGGAGCTGATGGCCGGCTGGCCGGCCGGTTCCACCGTCGCGGTCGAGGAGGCGTCGGCGGACGTGATCACCATCAGACGTCGCCCCGCCCCCGACGCGGAGGAGCTCTCGTGAGGACCTCGGCCGGCGGTGCGCCACCCACGGCCGCTCGCGGAGGTGCCGAGGTGCGCGGTCTCCAGGTCCGCGACACGTCCTCGGGATCGGACCGCGACATCGCCACCGATCTCGACGTCGATCTGCGACCCGGTCAGCGGATCGGGGTCGTCGGACCCTCCAGCGCCGACGTCACCGCGGTCCTGTCCACCCTCGCGGGTCTCCGGCCGCCCGTCAGCGGCACCATCACGGTCGACGGCCACCTGCTCGGCGCCGAACCCTCGCCTCTTCGGGTGGGCTATCTCGGCCAGGACCACCGACTGATCGGCACCCTCACGGCCGTGGAGAACCTGCTGGTCAGCATGTTGGCCGCTCGCCAGCCAGGCAGCCGGGAGTCCGCTCGTCGAGCCGAGGAGCAGCTGGAGGCGTTGGCCCTGGCCCCGGCCACCTGGCACAACCTGGTCGAGCAGCTGTCCGGTGGACAGCAGCAGCGCGTGGCGCTGGGGCGAGCGCTCGTGCTCCGATCGTCGTTGCTGGTCCTCGACCATCCGACGAGTGAGCTCGATCCGGACAGTGTGGTGCTGGTGGACGAAGTGCTCGGAGCGATCCAGAACGAGGGCTGTGCGGTTCTCCTGGCTTCGACCGACGACGTCCTGCTCGAGCGTTGCGACGCCCTGGTCACTCTCGGCTGAGGTCCCTGTCCGCGGGAGTCCGGCTACGCGTTCGGCAGGTTGGTGTTTCCGCCGTCGTACCAGGCGATCACATCATGCCGCTCACAGAATTGGGGTGCCACATCGCAGCCGGGGAAGGTGCAGCCGGCATCGCGGACGATCAACGGAGGGTTCGATCATGGATCAGTAGTACTCGAACAAAGATTCTGAAAACAAGGTCGGGTTCGAGAATGTCCAAGCGGATAAGGAAGTCACGCCGGTGGCGCAGGTGGCGCACCCTTGACTCGCGGACGAGGTTCGCCGCGGAGTCGAAGCCGCTGTTCGAGATCCTGCAGGGCGGGTAGCGCCTCGGCGAGGTCGTCGGCGAGGGTGGACGCGAACTCGGGATCCAGGCGTCCCGTGCGGAGCGGCTGGGTGCCGCGGGCCGCCTTGGTCACCGCAGCGACCAGAGCCTCGGCCCGCTGACCGGCACTCTTGGTGGGCCGCCCGCGGTGCGGACCGGCGGCCATCTTCCCGGACGCGATCGCGGTGAGTCGTTCGATGTCGCCCAGGTCTGCGTCGGAGCGGGCGAGAAGCGGGATCGTGCGGATGCCCCCGCTGCCGGCCGGCGCCGGCACCCGTACCATCCGGATCCGACTCGCGGCGGCGTAGCGGTTCGCGGCTCGGCGGGCCGCCGTCAGCTCGGCCCGGGTCAGCGGTCGTTCGAGGTGGTCCTCGACCACCCGCCAGACGGCGATCACCTCGGAGGACCGCAGTGCCTGATCGAACACGCGGAACCAATGAACTCTCACAACGCGCAATCCTAAGGACGCCACCTGAGGGTGGCCGTCAGCCGTCAGCCGTCAGCCGTCAGCCGTCAGCCGAGGACCTTCTCCCCGTACATCTCACCGAGCGGGTCGGCGATCAGCTCGATGCGCGCTCCGTCGGGGTCTCGAAAGTAGACCGATACGCCGCTGTGAACGACGTACTCCAGCCCGGCCGCGTCGAAGCGTTCGACGATCTCCTGCCAACGCGACGGCTCCACCGAGATCGCCAGGTGGTGCAGGCCGCCGAGCACCTCGGCGTACGGACCGACGTCCAGGCCGGGGAAGTCGAAGAACGCCAGCAGGTTGCTGTGGCCGATGTCGAAGAAGAAGTGCGACGACCCGGGATAGTCGCGGTTGTCGATCAGCTCCGTGAGCGGGAAACCGAGCAGATCCTGGTAGAAGCGCACGGTCCGCTCCACGTCGCTGCTGATCAGGGCCGTGTGATGGAGTCCGCGTGCCGAGGACTCCGGTCGCTGGTCGGCGGGGTGGAGGTGCTGGGCTCGGATCTCGTCCCGCCGGGCTTCGATCGCCGCGAGGTCGGGGCCGGCCTGAGCAGGAGCGGTGTCGGTCATGGTTCTCCTCGGCTGGGTGTCCTGGTCATTGTCAGCGGACGGGGGACGCCCCGCAACACCCCATCGCATCATCGTCAGCGCCTTCTGCGCCGAGGTGAGCAGCTTCGCCTGTTTCGGGTCTGCGCCGTTGGGTACGGTCCGAACATGTCATCGGCGCTACGGATCTATCTGCAGAACCACGAGGCGGCCGCTCGCGCGGGAATCGACCTCTGCCGTCGAGCCGCCCGCAGCCAGCGTGATCAGGCCCACGGGCCGGTGCTGGATGACCTCTGCGTCGCGATCGGTGACGATCGGCGCCGTCTGCTGGTCATCATGAAGACGGTCCGGGTGACCCCCAACCCGCTCCTGGGAGTGGTCCTGCAGGTCGGGGAGCGTGTCGGCCGTCTGAAGCCGAACGGTCGGGTACTGCGGCGCGCCCCCTTGAGCGATCTGATCGAGATCGAGGCACTCATCGACGCGGTCAGCGCCAAGCGCGCCGGCTGGTACGCCCTGGCCGCCGCGAGTCCTCGGGTACCCGTGACCAATCAGGTGGCCGAGCTGATCACCCGGGCCGATGACCAGCTCGACCGGCTCCGGTCCATCCACGCGACGGTGGCCGCCCGAGTCCTGACCTGATCGACCGGTGGCACCACTCTCCGGTGATTGCCTTGCTCGTTCCCGGGTACCTGTCCGTCATGAGCGAACAGCCGGACCAGACGACAACGACCGATCCCACGACCCAGTACGACCAGCCCGAGACCATGGACGACCAGATTCCGCATCCCGGGCTGACCCAGTCGATGTCGGACCAACCGGACCACGGCGAGGACACCTACCGCGGGAGCGATCGCCTGGCCGGCAAGCGGGCCGTGATCACCGGAGCGGACTCCGGCATCGGACGGGCGGTCGCCATCGCCTTCGCCCGGGAGGGCGCCGACCTGGTGCTCAGCTACCTCGCGGCCGAGGAGGCCGACGCGCAGGAGACCGTCAGGCTGGTCGAGGCGGCGGGGCGTACGGCGATCCGCTGTCCCGGCGACATCCGGGACGAGGACTTCTGCGGACAGATCATCGACACGGCGGTGCGGGAGCTCGGCGGTCTCGACATCCTCGTCAACAACGCGGCCTACCAGATGGCCCAGTCGGGCGGCATCGTCGACATCACGACAGAACAGTTCGACCGCGTCATGAAGACGAACCTGTACGCGATGTTCTGGCTGTGCAAGAAGGCCGTACCGCACATGTCGCCGGGGGCCACGATCATCAACACCTCCTCCGTGCAGGCGGTGAGTCCCTCGCCGGAGCTCCTGGACTACGCGACGAGCAAGGCCGCTATCCACAACTTCACCAAGGCGCTGGCCCACGACCTCGCCGAGCAGGGCATCCGGGTCAACGCGGTCGCACCCGGCCCGATCTGGACCCCGCTGATCCCGGCGACGATGCCTGTCGAGCGGGCCGAGAACCACGGTGAGAGCACTCCGTTGGGACGCGCCGGGCAGCCGGCCGAGGTTGCGCCGGCCTACGTCTTCCTGGCGTCTCAGGAGTCCAGCTACATCACGGCGGAGATGATCGCGGTGACCGGCGGCCTGCCGGTCACCTGATCGACCCCGGCAGCGGGTCGGGGCGGAGGGCGGCGTACAAGAGCATGTCCACGCGACGGCCACCGATCGGCTGATGGCTGCGCAGCAGCCCTTCGCGGACGTAGCCGACGGCTTCGGCTGTGCGGGTCGAGCCGTTGTTCCACGGCTCGACGTAGAGCTCGATCCGGAAGAGCTCGGGCAGGGTCCAGCCGAAGGAGGTCAGAGCTCGCAGGGCGCTGCTCGCCACCCCACGCCGGCGGGCAGCCGGAGCGACGGTGTAGCCCGCCGACGCGCGACCCTGCGCGAGATCGCCCAGCCACAGACCGGCGGTACCGAGCGCCCGACCGTCAACCCGGTCGGCCACGCAGAACGAGTAGCCGACTCCGGTCGTCCACCGGCTGTGCTGACGCTCGATGAAGTCCAGGGCCTGCTGCTCGCTCGCGTGGTCCGGCAGGGATCCGATCAGTGGGACGTACGGGTCGCTCGCCAGATCCTGCAGCATCGCCACGTCACCGGCCCCGAACGGTCGCAGCAGCACCCCCTCGGCGGTGGGCGGGGTCGCCGGCACCTCGAGCGGTCTCATGATCGGATGCTCGCACGCACGCGCACCGGAGTCGCGGACGGGTCGCGGCGGCCCCGGTCAGGCTCGGAGATCGGCCGGGAGCAGCGAGTCGTGCGCTTCGAACAGCTCGTCGGTCATCGACCGCGCCTGCTCGAGCGTGCAGATCGCCGCGGTCAGCGGGTCGACCGCGACCGCGTGGTAGACGTTCTCCCTTTCCCCGGTCAGGGCCGCCTGGACGGCGAGGGTCTGGACGCCGATGTTGGTGCGGTTGAGGGCGGCTAGCTGGAGCGGCAGCGCGCCGACCGCCGTCGGCTGGACGCCGTTGTGGTCGACCAGACAGGGCACCTCGACACAGGCCTCGGGCGGCAGGTTCGCGATCAACCCGGTGCTGTTCGGCACGTTGCCGTAGATCACCGTCGGTGTGCCGCTGACCACCGCGTTGACGATGCCGGCGCCGTACTCGACCGAGGGCTGGAGATCGGCGGAGAGCTTCGCGAGCTGGGTGTCGATGTCGCCCTGATCGTCGTGGGAGCTGCAGATCTCGTAGTAGTCCCAGCGCTCCGGCAGGTACGCCTCCACCAGCTCGGGGTCTTTCCGGAAGTACGGCAGGTACTCCGACGCGTGGTGGCTGGACTCGGTCTCGAAGTAGCCGAAGTGGTTCATCAGCGTGGTGCGGACCTGCTCGTTGCCACCCTCGTACGTGCTGGCGGCGATGGCCGCCTCACTGTGATCACCGGCGTCGCCGCGGAGGTCGGCGGCGGCGCGGCCGACGATGTGGCGCTCGGTCATCACCTCACGCAGCCGTGGGTAGAGGTCCTCCCCGCCGCGGCGGAAGCTCAGCACCCACGCCTGGTGGTTGATGCCGGCGCAGACGTAGCTGACCTCCTCGTACGGCACGCCGAGGGTGCGGGCCAGCATCCGCGTGGTGCCCTGCACGCTGTGACACAGCCCGACGGTCTTGAGGCCCAGTGCGTTCAGGTAGCCGGTCGCCATCGCCATCGGGTTCGCGTAGTTGATGAATACCGCGTCGGGGCACACCTCGAGGGCGTCCGTGGCGATCGCCTGGTACGCCGGAACCGAGCGTAGGAACCGGAAGACCCCACCGGGGCCGACGGTGTCTCCCACGGTCTGGTCGACTCCGTACCGGCGCGGGATCTCGACGTCCCACCGGTAGGACTCCACGCCGCCGACCTGGAAGGTGATGATCACGAAGTCGGCGTCGGTCAGCGCCGCCCGACGATCGGTGGTCTCCACGACCTCGGTGTCGAACCCGTGGTGTGCGACCAGCTTGCGTGTCGCGTCGGCGACGGGTGCGAGCTTGTCGGGATTGATGTCCATCAGGCAGAGCTCGGCGCTGCGCAGGGCCGGGAAGCTGAGGAGGTCGCCGATGAGGCGGAAGGGGAAGACGTAGCCGCCGGCGCCGATGATGGTGATCTTGGGTGAGGTCATGGGATTCAGCCTAGAAATCCTGACCCCCGCCGGGCATCACTTCTCGTTCGGTCTCCTTCCAGCATTCTCAGATCGGCAGTTAGGCTGGCGCGGTGTCACAACGGTCCGAGGCGTCACGGCTGACCCAGCTCGCCCCGGCCCTGTGGGTGCACCGGGGCGGGGCGCCGGCCATGGGCGAGTTCCACCGGCACGACGACCTGGAGCTCAACGTGGTCCTCGACGGCGACCTGGAGTACCTGTTCGGCGGTGAGCGGCTGGTCATCCCGGCCGGCCACACCGCGCTCTTCTGGGCGGCCGCTCCGCATCGTCTGATCGCCTCGGATGCTCGCCCGAGCAGCGTGGTCTGCTGGATCCACGTCCCGCTGAGGACTGCGCTGCGCTGGACCCTGCCGGCCAGCTTCGGCACCGAGATCCTCGCCCAGCGGACGGTGATCGTGCCGACCGCCGCCCTCGGGGAGCACGTCGAGGCTCAGTTCGAGACCTGGCTGCGAGACCTCGACAGCGGCTCGGAAACCCAGGCTCTGCTGCTGGAGGCCAACGCCCTCGTGCTGAGAATCCTGGCACAGCACCAGCGAGGTCACGCGGTTCCGGGGGCAACGACCCGACCGGATCTGCAACCCGTGGCCGCGATGGCCGGCTTCACCGCGGAACGCTTCCGCGAGCCGATCAGCACGGTCGACATCGCCCAGGCCGCTGGACTGAACCCGAACTACGCCACCACGCTGTTTCGGCAGTCGGTCGGCACCACCCTCGGGGAGCACCTGCATCGGCACCGGATCGCCGAGGCCCAGCGACTCCTGATCACCACCACGATGACCACCTCGGCGGTGGCGCACGCCGCCGGCTTCGGCTCGTCCAGCAGCCTGTACGCCCACTTCGCCCGAGCGTGCGGATGCGCCCCGGGGGAGTATCGGGCCACCCGGGTCGACGCCGGCCTCAGCTGATGATCAGCTCACGGGGTCGCTGTCGTCGAGTCGGAACCCGACCTTGATCCCGACCTGGAAGTGGGCGACGTCCCCCTCGGCCAGGTGACCGCGGATGGTCGTCACCTCGAACCAGTCGAGTCCGCGCAGCGTCTGAGCGGCCCGGGAGATGCCGTTGCGGATCGCGGCGTCGACACCGTCGGGGGAGGTGCCGACGATCTCGGTCACCCGGTAGACGTGATTGGCCATGATGGTCAGGTCCCTTCGATCAGCAGCCTCGAGTGATCATCGCGGCAGCAGATCGTCGTCGCGGTGAGGTCGAGTCCGCGGGGAGGCGCCGGTTGTGCGCCTCTGGAGAACCTAGGCCCGGTGAGCACCTTCGCGCTACGGGGATCGAGATCCGGTGCGCGGCGATGTCGTGGCGAGGGCCTCGACGGAGCCGGCGTAGCGGTGGGGGCAAGGGGTCGGGAGATACTCGCGCAGCGGTGCCGCACTCGTCCCGGAGGATCCCTCATGGCCCGTCTCTTCCGATCCCTGATCGTCACGATCGCAGAGCGGTCGGAAGATCACGGCGTACCGGCCGGGGAAGCGGGCAAGCCCGTCGTCGTCGTGATGGCCACGATGCACGGAGAGGAGGACTTCGGCCAGCCAACAGCGGACCTCGTGCGGTCTCCGAGCGGGAGACGAGGGTGATCATGGACTTCCTCGCCCGGACCGAGCCGCGGTGCCTGGTCAGCTGGCACCAGCCACTGCACGGTGTGGACACCGACAGGGTGAAGGACCTGGCCCTGTCGAAGCGACTTGCCCAGAACCTCCAGCTGCCGCTGAAGGGGCTGGACTTCGGCGGAGTGTGTCACGGGACCATGACGGCCTGGTTCAACCACACGTACGTGGGGCCGCCGTCACCCTTGACAGCGGATTCGGCGATGGCCATCGTGCGTGTTGTGCGGGAGCAGGATCGTTTCGTGCAACGACACACGTCACGAGCGAGAGCATGACGATGTCCGCGGAGGTCACTGCCCGGATCGACAGCCCCGCGTTGTACATCGGCGGGCAGTGGGTGCGTGCCAGTGACGGTGGCCTGCGCGACTGCGTGAACCCGGCCGACGGCGCCGTGTTCGCCACCGTCGACGAGGCGACTCCCGAGGACGCCACCCGCGCCGTCGCGGCGGCTCGCGCGGCGTTCGACTCAGGACCCTGGACGACGACACCGGCGGCCGAGCGTGCGGCCCTGCTGCACCGGATCGCCGATCTGCTGGCGCGGGACAAGGAGGCGCTGGCGCGGATCGAGACCGACGACACCGGCAAGACCCTCGCCGAGAGCAAGATCGACATCGACGACGTGATCGCGGTCTTCCGGTACTACGCCGCCCTGCTGGTGTCCTCTGCCGATCGCCTGGTCGACGTCGGCGATCCGCAGGTCATCAGCCGGGTCACCCGCGAGCCGATCGGGGTCTGCGTCCTGATCGCGCCGTGGAACTACCCGCTGCTGCAGATGTCCTGGAAGGTGGCGCCGGCGCTGGCCGCCGGCTGCACGATGGTCCTCAAGCCCAGCGAGGTCACACCGCTGAGCACCATCGCGTTCACCCGGCTGGTGGAGGAGGCCGGTGCGCCGCCCGGCGTGGTGAACCTCGTGCAGGGCAGCGGGGCGGTGCTCGGGGCAGCGCTGACCGACACAGACGACGTCGACTTCATCTCCTTCACCGGCGGTCTGGCGACCGGGAAGACCATCTCGCGGATCGCCGCGGAGCACGTCACCAAGGTCGCGGTCGAGCTGGGGGGCAAGAACCCACACATCGTCTTCGCCGACGCCGACTGGGAGAGCTCGGTCGACCAGGTGCTGACCGGGGTGTTCCTGCACTCCGGCCAGGTCTGCTCGGCCGGCACCCGGTTGATCGTGCACACCTCGATCGCCGACGACTTCGTCGCCGCCGTGGTCGAGCGGGCGCGGCGGATCAGGGTCGGCCACGGTCTCGATCCGACCTCCGAGACGGGTCCGCTCGTATCAGCGGCCCAGCTGGACAAGATCGAGAAGTTCGTCGAGCTGGGGGTCTCGGAAGGGGCCGAGCTCGTCACGGGCGGCACGCGACCGACCGATCCGCGGCTGGCCGACGGCTACTACTTCCTGCCGACGATCTTCGACCACTGCGACCGCTCCATGCGGATCGTCCGTGACGAGACGTTCGGGCCGATCCTCACCGTCGAGCGCTTCGCCACGGTCGCCGAGGCCATCGCCCTCGGCAACGACACCGAGTACGGTCTCGCGGCCGGGGTCCGGACGGCCGACCCCGATCTGGCCGAGCGGGTCGCTCGAGCCCTGCGCCACGGCACCGTCTGGATCAACGACTTCGGCTACTACACCGCCGCGGCGGAGTGGGGCGGGTTCAAGAAGTCCGGCAACGGTCGCGAGCTGGGGCCGACCGGTCTGGCCGAGTACCAGGAGACCAAGCACATCTGGCAGCACACGGCGCCGGCCCCCAAGGGTTGGTTCACCGGCGAGAGCTGACCGGCACGGCCACCGCGTCCCGGGAGATGTCGTGAGCCTCGCCGAGCTCCTGCCGCTGAACCGGAGCCTGCTCGCCGAGAGTGCGCGGGAGGTCGCGGGCGGTCCAGAAACGGGTGTCCGCCCGACTCATCAGTCCGGCCCGCTAGGAAGCTCCCTAGATGGTGTTCTGCGGGCTGCGCTCCGGCGGCAGCACCCCGAGGTCCTCCAGCTGGTGGGCGAGACCCGCGCCGTCGTGCGCGTACAGCCACGGGACCTGGCTGCCCTCCGGGCTCGGTGACTCCCGCAGCGAGCTGCCGGCCAGCACCGCCTCGCCGGGGGTGAGCTGACGGATGCAGACGGCCACGACCTGATCGGGGTGGGCGTCGGCGAACTCTCGGTACAGCATCTCGTCGTGCTGACCGTCGTCGCCGAACAGCAACCACTTGATCTGCGGGAACTCCGTGGCCCAGCGCCGCAGGTTGCCGCGCTTGTGCTCCTTGCCGCTGCGGAACCAACGGTCCTTGGTCGGCCCCCAGTCGGTGAGCAGCAGGGTGCCCGGCGGATAGAGGTTGCTGGACAGGAAGCGGGTCAGCGTCGGCGCCACGTTCCAGGCCCCGGTGGACAGGTAGAAGACCGGCGGCGCATCGTGAGCGTCCGACAACCTCTCGTACAGCACCGGCATCCCCGGGGTGGCGGCGCGCGCGTGCTCGTTGACCACGAAGGTGTGCCAGGCGGCCAGCAGCGGCCGGGGGAGGGCGGTCACCATCACCGTGTCGTCGATGTCGGAGATGATGCCGAAGCGCTCCTGGTCCCCGAGCACGAACACGTCGGCGGTGACGGGCGGCGAGCCGGAGGCGCTCATCGTGATGGTGTGCCGCCCCGGTTCCAGGTCCTGTTCCACCACCACGTCGACGACACCGCCATTATCGGCGTGCACGGTGTGGTGGACACCGTTCAGCTCGATGTCGACCTCGGCCGACTCGACCGGGACGAGGATGAACGAGCGCCAGCCTCGGGAGCCGGTCGGGTCACCCCGGAAGATCACGCCCCGCTTGGAGAACACCACCCGGCAGAGCACCCGCACCCAGCGTGGGGAGCCGTAGCAGGTGTAGGCGATCACCGCCGGTCGGTAGCCGTGACGTGTCACCCAGTCCGCCCGCCAACGCAGGATGGCCTGATCGACCCGGGCCGGACGGTGCATGTCGTCGACGGTGCTCATCCGTACCAGTCTGTCAGCCCGTCTCCGGGGTGCGGGCAGAGGTCACTCCCCGCCGTTGCGGCGCAGCACCTCGCTCAGCCGCTCGGCCGCGGCGATCACGGCCGGAGCGTGCAGCCGCCCCGGCTGACGGGACAGGCGTTCGATCGGACCCGAGACGCTGACGGCGGCGATCACCTTGCCGGAAGGGGAGCGGACCGGTGCCGAGACCGAGGCCACCCCGGGTTCGCGCTCGCCGACCGAGTGGGCCCAGCCACGACGGCGTACGGCGGCCAAGGCGACGGCGGAGTAGCGGCTGCCGCGGAGCCCTCGCTGCAGTCGTTCCGGCTCCTCCCAGGCCAGCAGCACCTGAGCAGCCGAGCCGGCGTTCATGGTGAGCTGGGTGCCGACGGGGACGGTGTCACGGAGGCCGGACATCCGCTCGGCGGTGGCCACGCAGACGCGCACGTCCCCTTGCCTGCGGAACATCTGGGCGGACTCGCCGGTGATGTCGCGAAGCCGGGCCAGCACCGGACCGGCGGTGGCCAGGAGCCGGTCCTCGCCGGCGGCGGAGGCGAGCTCGCCGAGTCGCGGGCCGAGGATGAAACGGCCCTGCAGATCCCGGCTGACCAGCCGGTGGTGCTCGAGAGCAACGGCGAGTCGATGGGCGGTGGGTCTGGCGAGTCCGGTCGCCGACACCAATCCGGCGAGCGTGGTGGGTCCGGTCTCCAGTGCGCTGAGCACGAGAGCGGCTTTGTCCAGGACGCCGACGCCGCTAGAGTTGTCCATGCCTTGATACTGCCGTCTCGGATGCTGGAACGCAAATCATCGTGTCAGCTCATCCGGCGAACCATGGCAACGACCCCCGGCTGCACCGCCCGAGAGATGATCCCGGGCACAGCCACGACAGACGACCGAGGAGATGACGGCACCATGCCGAAGACGCTGAGCGAGAAGATCTGGGACGCACATGTCGTGCACTCGGCGGCCGGTGAACCCGATCTCCTCTACATCGATCTGCACCTGGTGCACGAGGTGACCAGCCCGCAGGCCTTCGACGGTCTGCGCCAGGCCGGTCGTCCGGTGCGTCGCCCCGACCTGACGATGGCCACCGAGGACCACAACACGCCGACCCTCAACATCGATCAGCCGATCGCCGACCCGGTGTCGCGGACGCAGGTGGACACCCTGCGCAAGAACGCGGAGGAGTTCGGTGTCCGGATCCACAGCCTGGGTGATCTCGACCAGGGCATCGTGCACATCATCGGCCCGCAGCTCGGACTGACCCAGCCGGGCATGACCGTGGTCTGCGGTGACTCGCACACCTCGACCCACGGGGCGTTCGGCTCGATCGCGTTCGGGATCGGCACCTCCGAGGTCGAGCACGTGCTCGCGACCCAGACGCTGCCCCAGGCCAGACCGAAGACCATGGCGGTCAACGTCGAAGGTGAGCTGCCGCCCGGTGTGACGTCGAAGGACATCGTTCTGGCGCTGATCGCCAAGGTCGGCACCGGTGGTGGTCAGGGCTACATCGTGGAGTACCGCGGGTCGGCCATCCGGGCACTCTCCATGGAGGGCCGGATGACGATCTGCAACATGAGCATCGAGTGGGGGGCCAAGGCGGGTCTGATGGCTCCCGACGAGACGACGTTCGCGTACGTGAAGGGCCGTCCGCATGCTCCAGCGGGCGACGACTGGGACGCCGCTGTCGCGTACTGGCGCACGCTGACCACCGACGAGGGGGCCGAGTTCGACGTCGAGGTGGACCTCGACGCGACGCAGCTGACTCCGTTCGTCACCTGGGGCACGAACCCCGGCCAGGGTGTGCCGCTGGGTGCCCGGGTGCCCGATCCCGAGGAGTTCCCCGACTCCGACGACCGGATCGCCGCCACGAAGGCCTTGGAGTACATGGACCTCGCAGCCGGCACCCCGATGCGCGAGATCGCCGTCGACACGATCTTCCTGGGTTCCTGCACCAACGGTCGGATCGAGGACCTGCGAGCCGCTGCCGCCGTGATCAAGGGCCACAAGATCGCCGACAGCGTACGGATGCTGGTCGTGCCGGGCTCGGCTCGCGTCCGTCTGCAGGCCGAGGACGAGGGTCTGGACATCGTGTTCAAGGAGGCCGGAGCCGAGTGGCGCGCGGCCGGGTGTTCCATGTGCCTGGGCATGAACCCCGATCAGCTCGCGCCCGGCGAACGGTCCGCGTCGACCTCCAACCGCAACTTCGAGGGGCGTCAGGGCAAGGGTGGGCGCACCCACCTGGTCTCGCCGCTGGTGGCGGCGGCCACCGCTGTCCGCGGCACCCTGAGCTCGCCCTCCGACCTCTGACCTCTGACCTCTCGACCTCTCAGGAGCCCATCACCATGGAGAAGTTCAGCACGCACACCGGTACGGCACTGCCCCTGCGGCGCAGCAACGTCGACACCGACCAGATCATCCCGGCCGTCTACCTCAAGCGGGTGACCAAGACCGGCTTCGAGGACGGTCTGTTCGCGGCCTGGCGCAACGACCCGGATTTCGTCCTCAACCAACCCCAGTACGCCGGCGCGACGATCTTGGTTCCGGGCCCCGACTTCGGCACCGGCTCCTCGCGTGAGCACGCCGTCTGGGCCTTGCAGAACTACGGTTTCCGGGTCGTCATCGGCTCCAGGTTCGGCGACATCTTCCGGGGGAACTCGGGTAAGGCCGGTCTGCTGGTGGCGGTCATCGACCAGAAGATCATCGAAGAGCTGTGGAACTTCATCGAGGACAACCCCGACAAGCCGTTGACCGTCGACCTGCAGGAGCAGACGATCACCGCGGACGGGTTCGGTGCCGACTTCGAGATCGACGCCTACACCCGCTGGCGGCTGCTGGAGGGCCTGGACGACATCGGTCTGACGTTGCGGCACGTGGGAGAGATCGACTCGTACGAGGCCGATCGACCTTCTTTCAAGCCGAAAACCCTGCCTGTGAAGGTCGCCAGCGCCTCCTGAATCGGTCTCGACCCCCTCGGAATCCGCAACTTTCGTTGTTCTGAGGCGAACTCGCCGCTCCGGTGATTGTCTGCGGAGCCAGAACTCTCTACCGTGGGCCCGTGCAGGCGTACGTTACGGCTGCTGACATCCTCCCCAGGGAAGGGAAGCCGTGAACAAGGCTGAGTTCATCGAGGTGCTGTCGACTCATTTCGACGGCAACAAGGCGGAGGCGGCCCGCGCCCTCAATGCCGTCACCCAGACGATCACCTACCAGACCGCCACCGGTGAGAAGGTGACCATCACCGGCTTCGGCGTCTTCGAGAAGGTGCACCGCTCGGCTCGGATGGTCCGCAATCCGCGGACCGGTGAGCGCAAGCGGGCCAAGGCCACGGCGATCCCACGCTTCCGGGCCGGCACCGACCTCAAGGCGTACGTGTCGGGGGCCAAGAAGGTGCCGAAGGCGGCCAAGAAGACGGCGAGCAAGGCTGCGGCTGCTCCGGCGGTCAAGGCAGCTGCGGTCAAGGCCCCGGCGACCAAGACGGTCGCCGCCAAGGTCGCCGCCGCGCCCGCGGCCAAGAAGACGGCGACGAAGGCACCGGCCACCAAGACGGCTCCGGCCAAGGCGGCGGCGACGAAGAAGGCCCCGGCGACGAAGGCTCCCGCGACGAAGGCGCCGGCGACCAAGGCCCCCGCCGCCAAGACGACGGCGGTCAAGACGACGGCAGCCAAGAAGGCGACCGCCGCCAAGACCACCACGCCGGCCAAGAAGGCGACCCCGGCCAAGAAGACGACCGCCGCCAAGAAGGCGCCGGCCAAGAAGGCGGCCGCCAAGCGCTGAGCGGCCCGGACCTCCGACCGGAGGTTCACGCCCAGCAGCGGAGGGCACCCGCCACCCGTACGGCATGCAGACGGCGACCCGGCACCAGGAGTGCCGGGTCGCCGTCGTATGCGCGCACCGGCACGGATTCCGGGACTCCGTCGGCCAGCACGGTGAGGATTCGGCCCTGGCGGCCGACCACCTCCACGGGCTCGTAGTCCCCCGGCGCCGCGAGCGCCGGATCCAGCAGGGACGTGGTCGCCGGACCGGTACCGAGCAGGTGCGCGAAGCGGAGATCGGACAGCGTGTCGACGTCCCGGCGGGCATCGGGCAGCTCGCCCAGGTCCAGGGCGACCGCAGCCGATCGCTGGTGACGCAGCGCCGAGCCGATCGTCGTGCCGGAACGGGTCTCGTTTCCGTACAGAGGATCAAGGGGTACGCCACGGGCGATCAGCATCGTGGTGCCACGGCCGTCGTGGTCGGGGAGGAAGCACCTCGAGCGACCGCGCGAGGCGGTGATCACCTGGCGGACCGAGGTGGTTCGTAGCGCGGGAAGGTCACCCACACTGGCCAGCACCGCCTCGAACCCTTCCGCTCGGAGCAGGCCGTCACCGTGGGCCAGAGCGCGGTTGAGTGACCCACCGCCGCGCCACAGGTCATCGGCGGGGCGGGGGTCCGTCGGCTCGGCGATCACCCTGACGGGCAGCCCGGCGCGCAGCAGGGCCGCGGGGAGATCGGGCTGGTCGCTGACCACGAGGACCTCGTCCACGGCAGGTGCGAGCGCGGAGAGAGTGTCGATCGCCATGCAGCGGGCCAGTCGCTCGCGGACCGGATCCGGCAGAGAGGACAGCCGGGACTTGGCGGCCGGTAGGGTCTTCAGCGCCACCACGACAGCGACCCGTTCATCGATCGAGCTCGCGAGGTCGTCACCGGTCTCATCGATCGAGCTCGCGAGGTCGTCACCCACCTCATCGATCGAGCTCGCGAGGTCGTCACCCACCTCATCGATCGAGCTCGCGAGGTCGTCACCCACCTCATCGATCGAGCTCGCGAGGTCGTCACCCACCTGTGGTGGTGGCATCGTGTCCATGATCGTCCGATGCTGCCACGATCCTCTAGGGTGAGGTGAATTCGTCCGGATGGAGGTGCGGGTGACCGATCAGTCCGGGCTACCGCCCGGTGGGCGGCGTCGGTCGTCGTCCGCCCGCGGTCTGCGCAAGGCCAACACCGAACCCGCCGAGAAGGCGCTGATCGCGGTCATCTCGATCATCAACGCGATCGTGCGTCCCTTCACCTTCCGGGACTGGCGTGGCCAGGAGAACATCCCGCGCACCGGTGGCGTCCTGCTGGTGGCCAACCACATCTCCAACTTCGATCCGGTCGCGGTCGGTCAGTACGTGGCGTTCGCCGGGAGGTGGCCCCGCTTCCTCGGCAAGGCCAGCCTGTTCCGGGTGCCGGTGATCGGAAGCATCATCACCGCCTGCGGCCAGATCCCGGTCGAACGTGGCACGAACTCGGCGGTGCAGGCGTTGCAGGCCGCCATCACCGCCATCGAGGCCGGCAAGACCGTCGTCATCTACCCCGAGGGCACCGTCACCTTCGACGAGCACCTGTGGCCGATGGTCGGCAAGTCCGGAGCCGCGCGGATCGCCCTGCAGACCGCCTGCCCCGTCATCCCGATCGGGCAGTGGGGCGCGCAGGACATCATGTGGGGCAAGAAGGTCCACTTCCCGCACTTGCTGCCGCGGAAGACCCTCCGTCTGGTCGCCGGCCCGCCGGTTCCGCTCGATGACCTCCGGACAGCAGCGATCAACCCGCAGGTGGTCGCCACGGCCACCGCACGCATCATGGAGGCCATCACGGCGCTGGTCGTCGACCTGCGGCAGGAGCCGGCACCGCCGGATCGCTACGACCCGCGCCGGTCCCGGCAGAGTCCAACAGATCCCGAGACCGACGACAGGAAGACCGCGACGTGAGCAGCCGAGTGGCCGTGATGGGTTCGGGGTCGTGGGGAACGGCCTTCTCCCTCGTTCTCAGCGACGCCGGACAGCAGGTGTCGATGTGGGCCAGGAGGAAAGAGGTCGCCGACCTGATCAACTCCGAGCACCGCAACCGGGACTACTTCCCCGACATCGAGCTGCCCGACTCCATCGTCGCGAACACCGATCCGCATGCCGCCATGGCCGGCGCGGAGTTCGTGGTGATGGCGGTGCCCTCGCAGACCTTGCGGGCGAACCTCGAGACGTGGACGATCCCCACCGACGCCGTCATCGTCAGCCTGGCCAAGGGGATCGAGCTCGGGTCCGGACTGCGCGTCAGCGAGATCATCGAGCAGGTCGCCGACATCGAGCCCGATCGGGTCGCCGTGGTGACCGGGCCCAACCTGGCCCGGGAGATCGCCGAGCGGCAACCGTCCGGCAGCGTGGTCGCCAGCACGTCGCTGGTGACGGCCGAGCGGCTGCAGGCGATCTGTCACACGCCGCGGTTCCGGGCGTACACGAACACCGACGTGGTCGGCTGCGAGCTGGGCGGAGCGACCAAGAACGTGATCGCCCTGGCCGTCGGGATGGCCGTCGGCCTCGGTCTGGGGGCGAACGCGACGGCCACCGTGATCACCCGGGGGCTGGCCGAGTCGAGTCGCCTGGGGATGGCGCTCGGCGCGGACCCGTACACGTTCTCCGGGTTGGCCGGACTGGGTGACCTGGTCGCGACCTGCAACTCCCCGCTGTCACGGAACCGGACCTTCGGGGAGCAGCTGGGCAAGGGTCACACGGTCGCCGAGATCGCGGCCTCGACCCGCCAGGTCGCCGAAGGTGTGAAGTCCTGTGCCTCCATCCTGGGGCTGGCGCAGCGGGCAGGAGTCGAGATGCCCATCGTCGAGGCCGTCAAGACCGTGATCGACGGTACCCAGACCCCACCCCAGATGATCGCGAGCCTGATGGCCCGCTCCGCCAAGCCCGAGCGGTACTAGGTGACAGCACTGGGTGACAGCTACGGTGCTTCCGAGCTCTCACCCTCGGTGGGGGAGGCGCCGTCCGCGATGACGCGTGAGGATGGTGACTGACAGGTGGCGACAGAAGGGAATCCGACGGTGGTCTTGTCCGAGAAACATGCTTCGCGGTTGACAGTGACAGTGATCGGCGTCCTGACCACCGTCACCACCCAGCGCCTGCTGACCTTCGGTTGGAAACGGGTGACGGGGAGGAAGCCCCCGGAGCCCGGTGACCCGGATGCGACCTGGGCCGGCGCGGTGACGTGGGCTGTCTCCAGCGGCATCGGGATCGGGATGGCGAGGTTCTGGGCTCAGCGGCTGGCCGAGAAGTGGGCCACCCGCCCGCGGTGAGAGGGTGATCCCCCAACCCCGGTGCCCGCACTGTCGGCAGTTCGTCTACCTCGACGCGCTGCGCTGTCCCCACTGCGGCGGCGAGCTCGGCTACCACCCGCTGACCCGCCAGTTCTACGGCGTGCGCCGCGAGCAGACGATCATCGACGGTCAGACCTGGTTCACCTGCTCCAACCGGGGGTGGGACTGCAACTGGCTCGTGCGGGAGGACGGCCCTGCGGGCCGCTGCTTCGCGTGTCGGCTCACCAGGCGCAGGCCAGAGCTTGACGACACCCTAGCGCTCGAGCGGTTCGCCA
Organism: uncultured Actinomycetota bacterium; assembly: GCA_963696135.1. Classification (GTDB taxonomy): domain Bacteria; phylum Actinomycetota; class Actinomycetes; order Propionibacteriales; family Propionibacteriaceae; genus Microlunatus. The sequence continues at coordinate 270,854 of CAVOJH010000006.1, read as the reverse complement.
CGACCGAAGAGGCCAAACGAAGGCTCGTCCTGCAGCTCGATGATCTCGGGCTACCGATCGTGCCCTGGGATGTTCGGAAAGGCGGCCTCGGCTTCGACCTGCTGTCGAGCCTGTCGAGCGGCCAGCGCGTCACCATCGGGCACGCGAACGGCATCATCAGCCTCGACCTCGCCGAGAGCCTCGATGACCGTCGAGAGGCTCTTCGCGTGCGGCTGGGCGAGCCGTATCGCACGATGCTCGGGCACCTGCGCCACGAGGTCGGGCACTACTTCCAGAATGTGCTTCTGACCGAGGACCAAGAGTGGGCGCGGTGCCGTGACCTGTTCGGCGATGAACGATCGAGCTACCGGGACGCCATCAAGCGCCACTACTCCTTCGGCGCCCCGGAGGACTGGCAGCAGACGTTCATCTCCGAGTACGCCACGATGCATCCATGGGAGGACTTCGCCGAGACGTTCGCGCACTATCTGCACATCACGGGCACGCTGCAGACGGCGTCGGCCATCGGGATCCATCTCGACGCCGCGACGCACGTGCGCGACTCCGACGTCAATCCGCTGGGGTCGTATCGAGACGAGTCGGTCCAGCGGCTGCTGAGCGACTGGGACTGGATGTCGCAGGCGTTCAACCGCATCAACCGGGCGATGGGCTTCGGGGACCTCTACCCGTTCCAGCTTCCGGCTGTCGTGCGCACGAAGCTCGGGTTCGTTCACGACCTGGTGACGCGCGCGCCGCTGCCGCTTGACCAGCAGGTCCTCCGCGCCCTCCCTGAGCGACCGAGGGGTGTCTCATCAAGATGACGGCTCTGCACGAAGGGCTCCCGTTCGACGAGGGTACGGCCTCGTCCATGGTGTCGACGGGCGAGCTACCGGAGATCGATCAGGTGACGGATGCGGTCACCGAGGCCTACGAGCGCTATCGCCCGATCGAGCACGGCGCCGTCGCTGACTACATTCCAGCTCTGGCCAGCGCGGCGCCGGAGCTGTTCGGCATCTGCGTGGTCGGGGCAAGGGGGCGGTTCTTCGAGATCGGCGACGTCGAGAGGAGCTTCTCGATTCAGAGCGTCTCCAAGCCGTTCGTCTTCGCCCTCGTCTGTGAGGCGATCGGCGGTGAGCCGGCGCGTCAGCGCCTGGGGGTCAACAGCACAGGATTCCCGTTCAACTCTCTGATGGCTGTGGAGCTGAACGAGGAGCGGACGATGAATCCGTTGGTCAATGCCGGTGCGATCGCGACCACGAGTCTTGTTCCCGGCAGCACTGCCGCGGAGAAGTGGGAGAGCGTTCGCGGGGGACTTTCACGCTTTGCCGGCCGCGACCTCACGATGAGCAACGACGTCTACGAGTCGGAGTCGGCCACCAACCTGCGCAACCAGGGGATCGCTCATCTTCTGGCCAGCTACCAGCGGCTCTACTTCGATCCCGATGAGGCCACTGACGTCTACACCCGTCAGTGCTCGCTCGACGTGACCGTCCACGATCTCGCCGTCATGGCCTCCACGTTGGCCAACGGTGGTGTGAACCCGATGACGGGTGTGCGCGTCGTCGGCACAGGGGTGTGTCGTCGGGTGCTCGCTGCGATGGCCACCGCCGGCCTGTACGAGCTGTCGGGGGATTGGCTGTACGAGATCGGGATGCCGGGCAAGAGCGGTGTCAGCGGCGGCATCGTGACCGTCTCACCGGGCAAGGGCGGCCTGGCGACCTTCTCGCCTCCCCTCGATGCCGCCGGCAACAGCGTGCGTGGCCAGCTCGCCACGAAGTACCTGTCCGAGCGCCTCGGGCTCAACCTCTTCGCCTCGACGGCAGCACCCGGCGCAGCAGCTGGTGATCAGGACTCATCTGGGTCTCAGGCGAGCCCCACCCGATTCGGGTGAAAAGGTAGTGCTGGCGGCGGCCGAGAGGTGTCACCCGCGACCGCTCGGGCCGCCGGCTCTAGGTTGAGGCGTCTGATCCCCGACCCACCGTGTGAGAGGTGCCGTGACCGATCCGTCAGCCACCAGGAGGACCTCCTCGGCTCAGGTCGACCCCGACGACGTGGCGCGCGAGCGCGTCTATCGGGTGCTCACGCTGATCATCCAGCTCGTGCTGCTCGCCGGTGTGGTCGGCTTCGTGCTGCTGCGCGACTGGCCCAACGCCGTGCTCACGATGCTGGTGATCGCGCTCACCGCGCTGCCTCGGCTGCTCGGGCGGGTGCACGTCAACGTCCCCCCCGAGTTCCAGCTCGTGGCGGCCATCTTCGTGTTCTGCGCGATCTTCCTCGGGACATCCCTGGGCTTCTACGGGCGGTTCTACTGGTGGGACACAGCCCTGCACACCACCAGCGGCTGCCTCCTCGGCCTGGTCGGCTTCATCGCGGTCTTCCTGATCAACGGCACCGATCACCGTCCGGAGGGCATGCGGATCTCGTTGATCGCGGTCTTCGGCTTCATGTTCTCCGTGACCCTCGGTGTCTTCTGGGAGATCTACGAGTTCATCGCCGACAACCTGATTCCGGGCCTGGACATGCAGGTGGTGGAGACCGGTACGACCGACACGATGGTCGACATGATCGTCAACACGATCGGTGCGGCCGTGGTGGCGCTGCTCGGGTATCTCTACAGCCGATCTGGCCGGGACAGCTTCATCGTCGACGGCGTCTGGAAGTTCGTCCGACGGAACCCGCGCCTGTTCGCGCGCAAACCGCCCGCCTGAGGTGATCCGAGCGTGTGTGCCTGAGCTCGTCCGCAGACCCGGGTGCTGCCGACCGACGCAGTCGTCACCCGCTGGGGGTGAGGTCGCAGGCCGCCACCTCGGCGATGCTGAGGCCGAGGAGAAGGAGACTCCAGTGGCGATCGACCCATTCATCTCGAACCTCACCACCAGCTGACTCTGGATGGTGGCAGACGGTGCGCAGCGGGGCGCGGTCCCGTCGAGTCCGCGCGGTTCGAAGGTGGTCCCGCTCATCGGGGTGCTCCGGACCTACCAGCGTCAGTGGCTCCGTGGCGATCTCGTCGCCGGGATCGCCGTCGCAGCGCTGATCATCCCGAAGAACCTCGGCTACGCCGGCATCGCCGGGATCCCGCTGCAGAACGGACTCTATGCCGCAGCTGTGGGTGCCATCCTGTACGCCGTCTTCGGCACCTGCCGGCAGATCTCGATGGGACCGAGCTCGGGACTGGCGGCGGTCGCGGCCAGCGCCGTCCTCACCGCCGGTCTGGTCGACCCGACCCAGGTCGCGGTCTTCGTCGCCGGCATCACCGTCGTCTCGGGGCTGTTGTTCTTGATCCTGGCGCTGGCCCGGATGAGCTGGGTGGCCAGGTTCCTCTCCCGTGCCGTGGTCACCGGCTTCCTGTTCGGAGCCGCGATCGACGTGGTGATCGGCGAGCTACCGAAGCTGACCGGAACCGAGGCATCGGGATCGAACGCCCTTCGTGAGCTGTGGTCGTGGCTGACCTCAGTGCCGCAGGCCCACTGGCTCACGCTGGTGGTCGGGCTGGTGTCTCTGGTGGTGGTGTTCGGCCTGCGCCGGCTCAGACCCGGAGTGCCCGGCGCTCTGGTGCTCGTGGTCGGCGGTCTCCTGGCGAACTGGGCGTTCGGACTCGCCGATCGGGGTGTGTCGGTCGTGGGTGACATCCCCAGCGGACTGCCTCGGCTGAGCACCCCTGACGTGGGACTGCTGGTCGACCATGCCGGCACGGTCGTCGCGGCAGCCGTCGCCCTCCTGCTGATCGGGTTCTCGCAGACAGCGGGTGATGCCCGCGCCTTCGCCGCGAAGCACAACTACCAGATCGACATCAACCAGGAGTCCGTGGCGCAGGCCCTGGCGAACACCGGTGCGGGGCTGTTCCAAGGGATGCCGGTGTCCACCAGCCTCTCGGCCAGCTCGTTGAACGACCACTCCGGGGCCAAGACCGGTCTGGCGTCGATCGTCTCCGGTGTCACCGTCCTGCTCGCGTTGCTGTTCCTGGCTCCGCTGTTCTCCGGCTTGCCCAAGCCGGTGCTCGCGGCCCTGATCATCGAGGCAGTCGTGATGGGCATGATGGACGTCGGCGAGATGCGTCGGCTGGCGCGGGTGCAGCGATTCGACTTCTGGATCGCGCTGGTCGCCATCGTGGCCACCTTGTTGGTCGGGGTCCTGGCCGGCGTCGTCGTCGGGGTCATCCTGTCGCTGCTATGGCTCGTCGGTGTCGCCACCCATCCGCAGCTGCCCGAGCTCGGGAGGCAACGCGGTACGACGGCCTACCGAGATGTCTCGGCGCACCCCGAGGACGTGCTGGATCCCGCGATCGCCGTCCTGCGGATCGACAGTGGGCTCTTCTTCGCCAGCTGCGAGGCCGTGGAGGACCGGGTACGCGATCTCGTCCACGCGCGACCCGAGCTGCGCGGACTGGTCCTCGACTGCGCCGGGATGAACTTCATCGACTCACAGGGGACAGCCCAGGTCGCAGCGATCGCAAGACTCACGCGCGAAGCCCGGCTGCAGCTGCACGTGGCCAGGCTGAAGGACGGCGTCGCCGTCGTGCTGGACCGCGAAGGTTCCTTGGATCTCATCGGGCGGGATCACCTGCACGGCAACGTCGATGAGGCCGTGCGGATGATCCAGCGCCGCCAGGACTGAGCTGACTGGCGTCGGGGATCGCCAGAGGGCGAGAGCCGCGGCTCAGCCGTCCTGGCCGGCGTCCGCTGCCCGGGCTGACCGCTTGGCGCGCTTGCGGACGATCAGGTCGGTGACCCTGGCGCTGGCCGCCCCGAGGAGTGTGCCGACCGCGGCGCCGATGACGACGTCGCCGGGATAGTGGACGCCGGTGTACACCCGGGAGAAGGCGACCGTGGCCGCCGCCGTTCGCAGGGGCCAGCGTGTCGCGGGGAGCAGGTGACCGACGGCGACGGCGAAGGCGGCAGCCGAAGCGGCGTGTCCCGAAGGGAACGACGTCGATGTCGGCATCAGCACCCAGCGGGACTCGGGCACCCCGAGCAGCGGGCGGTCCGGTCGCTCTCGGCGCCGAGCGAGCTTCATGGGCTGGTTCACCACGAGTGAGGTGAGTCCGATGGCGCCGACGCCGGTGAGGGCGGCAACCCGTTCGGGCGTACCGCCGAAGGCTGCCAGGCCGGCCGCGACGATGAACCACGGCTTGGAGTGGTTCGCGAAGTCGGAGATCTTGCGCAGGGGGAGATCCAGGACCGGCGTGGAGAAGTCCGCCACCGCGCGGTACACCGCTCGATCGGCTCGACCCAGTTCCCGCCGGATGGCGACGCGGGGTCGGTCGGGGGAGGGCACCCCGGTCAGGTCGGGAGCGATCATCTGGTGTCCTTTCGGTGGCCGAAGGCCAGCTGGAACAAGGCGCTGATCGTGGACCGGTCGGTCAGTCGCATCGGCGGACCGACCGGTGGAGCAGTCGCAGCGGCGCGGGGAACACGGACGGTCAGCGCGGCGGGACGGATGACGAACAGCAGCGGCGGATCGAGAACCAGGGCTTCGCCGTCAACCCCGACCTCCACCGGCCGCGTGGATCGGACCTCGATCGTCGGCGCGGTCCACTCCCGCCACCCGTGGAACTGGTCCACCCGCCCGGTCAGCTCGAGCGCGGTCAGGGCCTCGACGTCTGCAGCTGTGGAGACCGTCACCGACGCCGCGCCGAGCACGCCGGCGTCGAGGCGTGCTCTTCTGCCGCCACCTCGTAGATGGTGCAGGTCATAGGAGTTGTTCGAGATGAGCAGGAGCTGGCCCGCCACCAGCTCGTCGCCGGAAGGCAGCGTGCAGTGCAGGTCCGACGGTTGCGCGGTCGGACCGAGCAGATCGGGGAGCATCGAGGCCGCCGTCTGGATCTTGGCATCGCGGTAGTCCGCGGACTGCACGACGGTTGCGTACACCCCCATGGCGGCGTTGTTCACGAAGACGCGTCCGTTGACCTCGGCCAGGTCGATCAGCCGGTCGGTGCCATCGCGGAAGGCGTCCAGCGAGCCGGGCACGTCCTCGCGGTCGATGCCGAGGTCGAGAGCGAAGTGGTTCCGGGTGCCGGCCGGGACGACCACGAACGGGATTCCGTGTCTGCTGGCGACCGAGGCCACCAGCGCCTGCGAGCCGTCTCCCCCGGCCATGCCGATCAGGTCGGCGCCCGCCGCGACGACCGACTCCGCGAGCTGCAGCAGGTCGTCACCGGGAAGCAGCACAACGGGTTCGATCCCGGCCTGCAGGCAGCGATCGGCGAGTCCGAAGCGATCGGCCTTGCCGCCACCCGATCGCGGGTTGATCAACAGCACCGGGTGCTGCGCGGGTGTGGAGGCGTGCGCGGGAGCGTCCGAGCCCCCGGTCCGCAGCGCGTAGCCGGCCGCGGCGACAGAGGCCGAGGCGAGCAGCAGGGCGACCAGCAGCACTCCGATGCTCTCACTGGTCACCATGACGACCACGAACGCGACCAGCGCGACGGCGGCGATCGCGGCGCCGATGGCTCTGGCCACCCCGCGCCGCGCCACGACGTACCAGGCCGCCAGGACGAACACCGAGATGGACGTGACCGTCGCCAGCAGCACGACCCAGCGCGACAGGGCGGCGACCACCAGGAAGACGACCAGGGCCACCCACGTGAGCAGGGCCAGGATCGCCACGAGCCGTCGGGAAGTGGAAACCCCTGCGTCGTGTCGCATGGTCACTGCTCCGCTCGGCTGTGGTGCCACGTCGCGCCGGTCTGCCGGATGTACTCGGCCACGGCGGCGTCGACGGTGGGGAAGAAGTGGTCGGGGTCGATCGTCCGAGTGAGCTCGTAACGCTCGATCTTCTCCCGGACCGGATCCTTCAGCTCGGCGAACACCAGGGAGGCGTCCCGCTCGTTCAACCACGCATCGAGTTCCTCGAGCATGTCGGCGGCGGTGGTGTCGACGTCGGTGACGGGCTCGGCCGCGATCAGGATCCAGCGCAGCCCGGGGTGATCGGCCTGCAGCTGCCGGATCGCCTCGGAGAACATCCGGGCGTTGGCGAAGATCAAGGGTGCGTCGAAGCGGTAGATGACCAGTCCCGGCAGAACCTCCGCATCGGGGTGCCGCGTCAGATCGTGCAGTCCGGCCTTTCCCGCAGCTCTGCCGAGCTCGGCCTGGTGCGGCCACCAGGTCCGGCGGAAGACGTTGAGGATCGACAGGGCCACTGCCACCACGATGCCGGGCAGGACACCGAGGAAGGCGACACCCACCAGGGCGGTTATCGAGAGCCAGAACTCGGTCCGCCGTTGCTGCCAGAGGCGACGGGTGCCGCCGACATCGGCGAGGGACAGTGCCGCCGCGATGACGATCGCGCCGAGGGTCGGCTGCGGCACGTACTGCATCAGGGAGGTCGCGAAGACGAGGACGAAGGCGATGACGACCGCGCCCACCAGACCGGTCACCTGCGACTTGGACCCGGCCTGTTCGGCGACCGCGGTTCGCGAGCCGCTGGTGCTGACCGGAAAGCCCTGGAAGAAGCCGGCGGCGATGTTCGCCGCACCGATACCGATCATCTCCTGGTCGCCACGTACCTGCTCGCCCCGCCGAGCGGCGAAAGCCGAGGCCGTCGACATGGTGTCGGCCAGGGCCACCACCGCGATGGCCAGCGCACCGATGACGAGCGCCGGGATGTCGGACCACATCACCAGAGGCAGGGTGAACGGCGGGAATCCCTGAGGCAGCACACCGATCGTGTCCACTCCGCGGTCGGTCAGGTCGAGGAGGTTGACGGTGAGGGCAGTGAGCACCACCACGATCAGCACGCTCGGCAGCTTGGGCAGCAACCTGTTCAGCAGCAGGATGCCGACCAGTGAGGCGACGCCGACAACGGCCGCAGTGGTGTTGGCCGAGCCCTGGAGCACCCCCGTCACCACGGCTCCGAGCTCGCGCAACAGGCCATCGGCATCCACCGAGAACCCGAACAGCTTGGGCAGCTGGCTGATGACGATGGTCAGCGCCAGACCGTTCATGTAGCCGATCTGCGTCGGTTTGGAGAGCAGATCGGCGATGAAACCGAACTTGGCCAGACCAGCGACCACCATGACGACCCCGACGAAGATCGACAGCAGCGAGGCGAGGGCCACCGCCCTGGCCGGGTCGCCGTCGGCCAGCAGCAGCGGGGCGGTGGTGGCCGCGATCATGGATCCGAGAGCGGAGTCGGGGCCGAGGACGAGCACTCGAGACGGACCGAAGATCGCGTAGCCGATCAGGCACAAGATCGACGTGTACAGACCGGTGACCGGGGGGAGGCCGGCCAGCTCTGCGTACGCCATCCCCTGCGGCACGAGGAGAGCTGACAGCACCAGGCCGGCGACGAGGTCCTTGGCCAGCCACTCACGACGGTAGTTCGCGACCAGAGCGATGCCGGGGACGAGCGACTGCCACCGCGGCGCAGTGGCACCGGCACCATCGTTCCCGCTCACCGTGGTGAGTCTAGGGATCGCCGTCCCGCGAGGAATCCCCCACGATGGGTGAAGCCGTGGACCCGGCCGAGATGACACCATGGCGGCGGTCGCCGGGAAGGGAGAGCACGAGCATGGACCTGCCTGCCCTGGCCCTGGTTCTCGGTGCCGTCTTCGTCTGGGCCCTCGTGTCCAACCGGGTGCGATCCATCTCCGCCCCGATCTACTTCGTGGTGGTGGGGGTGCTGCTGGCCGAGGGCGTGGAGCTCCTGCACCTGGCCCCGGACCCGCATCTCACCAAGCTGATGGCCGAGATCACCCTGGTCTGGGTGCTCTTCGCCGACGCCAGCCGGGTGCGGGTCTCCTCCCTGCGACGAGACGCCGGCCGCTACGCCCGGTTGCTGGGCATCGGACTCCCACTGACCATCGGTCTCGGGGCCGTGGCCGGAATGGGGCTGCTCGGCCTGAGTCCGTGGTACGCGGTGCTGCTGGGGGCGGCGCTGGCGCCGACCGACGCCGCCCTGGGGGCGACGGTGATGACGGATGAGCGCGTTCGGTACCGGATCCGGCAGACACTGAACGTCGAGAGTGGTCTGAACGACGGCATCGCCACGCCCGTGGTCACCCTGGCGATCGCGGTGATCGTCATCCAGGCCGGCTCCACCACCGACTTCGGACTGGCCGCTGCTCTGCTGGGACTTCCCACCGGTGTCGTGGTCGGACTGGCGATCGGGATCGCAGGGGGGACCTCGCTGCGCATCGCGCACAAGCGAGGATGGAGCTCGGAGGCGATCGCGGGCCCTGCCGTGCTGGCGCTGGCTCTGCTGGCGTTCGTGATCGCGACGCTGCTGCTGGCCAACGGCTACGTCGCCGCGTTCGTGGCCGGTATGGCGTTCGGTGCGAGCGCAGGTCGCGGTGGCCCGGCCGAGGTGTACTACGTCGAACAGACCTGCGGGCTCGCGTCGATGCTGTGCTGGATGCTGTTCGGGGCCCTGGCGGTGCCCACGCTCGCCGCCGACTGGAGCTGGCGCATCCTCGTGTATGCGGTGGTCAGTCTCACGGTTGTGCGCATGGTCCCGGTCGCCCTGTCGCTGCTCGGTTCCGGAGTCGACTGGCGCTCGGTGATCTTCATCGGCTGGTTCGGGCCCCGAGGCCTCGCCTCGGTCGTGTTCGCGCTGATCGCCGCCGAGGATCTGCACGATGTCCCCGGACCTGTCGGCGACGTGGTGGCCACCATCGGTCTCTCGGTCCTGCTGAGCGTGCTCCTGCACGGACTGACGGCCCGGCCGCTGGTGGCGTGGCTGGCTGCCGCGCCGCAGCCCGCCGAGACGGACCCGAGCACGCCACCGGACGTGCAGGTTCGGCACCTCATCGAGCCTCCGCGACCGAAGGACGCGGTCCGACGAGTCAGTCGTTGAGGAGGTTCACCCGATCAGGGTGAATCGCGCACTCTGCTTGTCTCATTAGGATCCCGGACATCCGAAGACCGAAAGGCACCGTCATGTCAGCAGCCAAGCACGAGCTTGCCGCCCCCGTCGCCCACGGCGTATCCACCTTCGCGGGGATCATGTTGATCCTCGGAGGAGGGTTCGAAGCCCTGCAGGCGATCGCGGCGATCGTCAACGACAAGTATCTCGTCGTTCTCCCGAACTACGTGTACGCGATTGATCTCACGGTCTGGGGTTGGATCCACCTGCTCATCGGCCTCGCCCTGGTGGCGATCGGCATCAGTCTGCTGTTGGGGCAGGGATGGGCCAGGATGGCCGGCATCGTGGCGGCGGCCGTGGCCGCACTGATCAACTTCACCTGGCTGCCCTACTCCCCCTTGTGGGCGATCGTGCTGATCGCGGTCGACGTGCTCGTCATCTGGGCGCTGATCTCCATCCGGCAGCAGGCGAAGTCCAGCTGAACGACCGCCCCAGCTGAACCAGCACCATCGTCGGGCGTCGGCGCTTCCGGCCACCACCACAACTCCTGGAAAGGAGCTGGTCGGGATGACGACCGGCGCGACTCCGAGTCCGGCAGGGGGTCTGGTGGACCAGCCCTACTGCGCCACCCCCGAGGCAGTGATCGACGAGCTCCGGTCCGACCGCGAGCACGGACTCTCCCAGGTCGAGGTCGACCGCCGCCTGACGAAGTACGGCAGGAACGAGATCGCTGCGGAGAAGCCGCCGTCGATGGTGGCCGTGGCTCTCGCCCAGCTGCGGGATCCGATGAACCTGATGCTGATCGTGGTCACGCTGGTCAGCATCGCGATCGGCGAGCTGTCGACCGGCCTGATCATCGCTCTGCTGATCGTGCTGAACGTGGTGCTCGGGTCACGGCAGGAGCTCAAGGCCCGGGCCAGCGTCGATGCCCTGGCGAAGCTGCAGGTGCCCCAGGCGCGCGTCGTCCGCAACGGCGAGATCCGGTTGATCGCCGCGACCGACATCGTTCCCGGGGACGTGATCGCCGTCGAGTCGGGTGACATCGTACCCGCGGACGGTCGGGTCCTGACATCGGCCACGCTGGAGACGCAGGAGGCCGCGCTGACCGGCGAGAGCGCGCCGATCCCCAAGGATGCGCGGGCGCTCGAGTCCAGCGAGGTCGGTCTGGGCGATCAGACGAACATGCTGTTCCAGAACACCTCGGTGACCCGGGGCACTGGGGCCATGGTCGTCACGGCGACCGGTATGCAGACGCAGATGGGTCAGATCGCGACGATGCTGACGAAGGTCTCGCGGACCAGGTCGCCGCTCCAGAAGGAGCTGGACACCCTGACCAAGGTCCTCGGCCTGATCGCCTGGGGCGCCGTGGCGGTGATCATCGTCGTGGGTCTGCTGCGGGGTGTCCCGGTGCAGGACCTGCTGCTGCTGGGCACGGCGATGGCGATCTCGGCCATCCCGACCGGGCTGCCCGCGTTCGTCTCTGGCCTGCTGGCCATGGGGGCGAAGCAGCTGGCCGAGGCGAAGGCGGTGGTCAAGAACCTGACCGACGTCGAGACCCTGGGGGCCACCAGCGCGATCAACACCGACAAGACCGGAACCCTGACGCTCAACGAGATGATGGTCTCGACCCTGTACGCCAGCGGATGCTGGTTCGCTGTCCCGGGCGAGGGCTACCGCAAGACCGGGACGATCACCGGGGTCGCCGGCCAGCCGATGCCCGACTTCACCCGGCTGGGACTGGGTCTGGCGCTCGACACCGACGCCGTGGTCGGTGACGACGGCAGCGTCATCGGTGATCCCACCGAGGCGGCACTGGTCGTTCTCGCGGCCAAGATCGGCGTCGACGTGGAAGAGACCCGACGCGCCTACCCGAGGCTCGCCGAGGTGCCGTTCGACTCCGACTACAAGTTCATGGCCACGTTCCATCGCCTCACGCTGGACGGATCTGAGCACCTCGTCGCCCTGGTCAAGGGCGCACCCGATGTCGTCCTCGCTCGGTGCTCCATGGCCGGCGGCCCGCTGAGCGGCTCGCAGGTGCCGATCCAGAACGCTCGCGTCGACATCGAGGCGGCGAACGAGCGGATGGGTCGCGACGGTCTCCGAGTGCTCGCGTTCGCCTTGAGACTGATCGATGCCGACTCCGTGGAGACCATGGACACCGACCCGATGTCGCTCATCCGAGATCTCGCGTTCGTCGCGATGGCCGGCATCATCGACCCCCTGCGAGTTGAGGCCAAGAGCGCGGTGACCACCGCGTTGGCCGCTGGTATCGACGTTCGGATGATCACCGGCGACCACGCCGTGACCGCGCAGGCCATCGGAGCCTCGCTGGGCTTGGGCCCCGGTGCCATCAGCGGCGCCGAGCTGCGCAAGCTGTCCGACGACGAGCTCCGGCAGCTGCTGCCCGGATTGCACGTGTTCGGCCGCGTCTCACCCGAGGACAAGCTCCGGCTGGCCCGGACCATGCAGGAGGGCGGCATGATCGTCGCCATGACCGGCGACGCCGTCAACGACGCGGCGGCGCTGAAGCAGGCGGACATCGGGGTTGCGATGGGCAGTGGGAGCGAGGTCACCAAGCAGGCCGCTCGGATGATCTTGACCGACGACAACTTCGGCACCCTCGTGCACGCCGTGGCGATCGGCCGGCGGGTCTACGACAAGATCGTGTCGTACGTGCGGTACCAGATGACCCAGCTTCTCGCGCTGATCTTCCTCTTCCTGTCCGCGACCGTGCTGAACATCAACGAGGGGGTCGCGCTGACCCCACCCATGGTGCTCTATCTGCTCTTCTTCGCGACGGCCGTCGGCGTCGCCATCATCGCGGTCGACCCGGGCGATCCCGACGTCATGCACCGGCCGCCGCGTGACCCGAAGGTGCCCATCACCAACCGGAACGCGGTGATCACCTGGATCATCTACGCGGGCGTCCTGTTCCTCGCGGCGCTGGTTCCGTTGCTCGCCGGACCGGACGAGCCGAGCAGCACGCAGCCGTCGGTGTCACTCACCATGACCTTCGTCGTGATGGGCATCGGCACCGCGATGAATGCGATCGTCAACCGGCGGGATCCGGGCAGCGGTCTCGATGCGCCGGTCGTCAAGGCGTTGGTGATCGCCGCGGTCCCGGTCATGATGCTGTTCCTGGCCACGCAGCTGCCGACACTGCAGCAGGCACTCCTCACCACGACTCTGAGTACCCAGCAGTGGCTGCAGTGTGTGCTGCTCGCCGCGGCCTTGCCGATCGTGGTCGAGATCAGCAAAGCGATCCGGCGCCGCCGGTCTGCCCTGCGGCAGGGGGAGTCACCCCGGCCGGGTGAAGCGCCGAGCCGTCGGATCGCACAAGATGGAACCGTGCGGTGACGACGACCGAGCGCCTACCGGCTGCCCGGACCGGTCGCGCCCACGAGGGGGCCGCGGTGCCGAACGAAGATGATCTTGATGCCGACTGGATGTACGAGATCGGCCTGGACGGCGACGTGTGCGACGCGATGCGCCGGTCCCATCCCACGGCACAGGTGACGGCCGCAGGGACGAGCACGATCCTATGGGCCCGTCTGCAGGGACCCGAGGACCTGCACGTGCTGCTGGACGCCCTGGCCGACTTCGGCCTCGCGCCGCAGGAGGTCCACGAGTCGGCGCGTGGCAGCTACCGACGATCCGGCTCGGATCCCGGGGAACAGGCCGACACCCGACAGCCGTACTGCGAGGTTCGACTTCCCGGCCGGCTGGGGGCGGCGGCACTGCACCACCTGGGCTGGTCACACCGGGTGGTGCGGACGACGGTGGTTCGACTGCGCGCGTCACAACCCCATCTGCGGGTCGTCCTCGCACAGATGGCGGGGGTCGCCGGAGTCGACTACGTGCTAGCCGTCCGCGAGCTGCGGGCCGAAGCAGACTGACCCGGCGTCGGCCGCTCCCTGCTCAGTGCCGGGCTCTCAGCACAGACCCAGGGCCCGGCCCCGTCGGAAGGCGTCGGATCTCCGCGACACCTCGAGCTTCCGGTACAGCGACTTCAGGTGCGTCTTGACGGTGTTCGGTGAGAGGAAGAGGTCGGCGGCGATCTCCTCGTTGGTGCTCAGGGCGCTGAGGCGCTGCAGGATGTCGATCTCACGTTCCGTCAGGCCGGAGACCGGCATGGCGACGGGGGAGGGCCTGCGTGTGCCGGCGTGCGATTCCGGGTGGCCGCTGCGGATGGAAGCCAGGAACGGACCATGTCGCTGGAGCAGGACGGATTCGGACGTGATCGCGTCGAGCAACCAGGGTTTCGCCCAGGCGATCGGCGCGCGCAGCTGCTCGCGGCCGGCGACGCGCAGCACCCGATCGATCAGCCCCCGCTGACGGACCGCCTCGCCGCGGGTGGGTGCGAGCCAGGCCTCGATGAGATCGATCTGCAGCCGAGGGAGCAGACCCAGAGCCTCCGCCGGTCGGGACCGAAGGGAGGCGCCGACCGAAGCCAGGTCTCCGAGCGCGATCCAGGCGCGAGCTCGCAGCGCCTGGACCTCGGCGCCGTGCTGGGAGGCGTCGGCAAGCAGCTGGAGGGCGGCCGACGGCTGACCGGCGTCGAGCTCCAGCTCAGCTCGGATGAGGCTCAGCCGCTGCTCGTGCTGGCGAGCCATCGGCGGTGTCGTGGACAGGTGGTCGAACTCGTAGCCCGCACCTGCGTGGCCGAGCGGTGCGCCCAAGCGCGCCGCAACGAGCCCGGTGGCCATGGCGAGCTCGGGCAGCAGTGCTCCGTCGGCCGGAAACGAGCGCCGGCTGGTGACGCTCTGGAAGCGTTGAACGGCCTGATCGAGCTCGTCCCGCGACATCTGGCACCAGGTGGTGGCCAGCTGGGCGTAGATCACTCCGATCTCGTTGCTGTCCGCCGGACGAGCGGTCAGGACTGCCGCCGCGTGCCGGAGCGCGCTCGAGAGCTGACCAGCGACCGCTTCCTGCCAGGCCAGCTGCCCCAAGCACGCGGTGGCCGCGATGGACGCCGCGGCACCGGCCGGTGCCGGCTTGGCCCGAAAGGCTCGCGCCCCCCGCTCGAGGGCCATCCGCGCCCGGTCCGGTGCACCGTTCATCGCCTCAAAGGCTCCCGCGTGCGACTGGAGCAACGGTGCGAGCTCGGGCGCCGCGGCTCGTTGCGCCACGGACAGCATCGGCAGCAGAGCCACCGCCTGCCGCTGGTGCTCGAGCCCCGACTCCGGGTCTCCGTCCCACCGGGCCAGGGCCATCCTGACCAGCGACTCACTCAGCTGGGCAGCAGGGCTGCTCGGGCCGGAGTGATCCGGCCGAGCGGTCACCTCCGCCATCGCGCGCGAGGCCACCTCCGGCCACGACCTCCCCAGAGCGGCGGACGCCAACAGCATCGGTTGCGCGGCTCCCAGGCTGTCGACCACCTCGGCCCTGGCGAGCAGCGGATCACGGCCCGTCACCAGCAGCCGGGGGACGTGCAGAGCTTCGACGAGCGCCGCTGCCGCCCAATCCCAGTCGCAGTCATCGACGGCGATGGAGATCGCGGCTCGGAGGTCTCCCAGCTCCTGGGTGCGTCGGGCAGCCCGACGCACCGCGGTACGGGCCGATGAGGGCCGCCGACGTAGCTGGTCCCGCAGGTGACGACGCAACAGCGGGTGCACGGTGAACGAGCCGTCCGACCGTGAACGTACGAATCCCCGGGTCTGCGTGACGATCGTGTCCGGCAGCCCGCACTGGTCGCCGGTGACGGCGGTCGCGATGTCGGGGGACACGTCGGCGACCATGCTGGTCGCGGTGAGCAGCTCCATCGAAGGGTCGGATACGTCCCGGAGTATCGAGTGTCGGAGGTAGTCGGCGATCCTGAGGTCGGTCTCGCGGAGGGCGATGTCGACGGATTCCGAATTGGCCAGCATCGATGCACCCAGGCGAACCCCCCACGCCCACCCGTACGTCCGGTCGGCAAGCGCCTTGACGACGGCCGGGGTCGGATCGACCGCCTCGCGGGACAACACGGCGGCGATCTCCACCAGGTTCAGCTCCAGATCCACGGAGGTGACATCGCGACCGTCCGGAGCGACACCCAGCCGCTGCAGGTCCAGCACCGGCGGTCCCGAGCTCACGAGGATCAGGCCGACGCGGTGACCGACTCGGTGCAGGAGTTGGTCCAGCGCTGCCGCGACCTCGTCCCCTGAATCGACCGGGAAGTCGTCCAGGACGATGATCGAGCGGTCACGCGTCGTCGCGCCGATCCGCACACTGCTCTCGCGCTTGTGGCCGACCACGCGCAGGCTCCGGTCACTGAGCGGATCGGAGAACTCGGCGACGAGGTTCTCGATAATCTCGACCGGGTCATGGCCGGACCTGAGGTCACGCCAGCAGATCCCGGTGCCGAGGCCCGCCTGGTTCGCCCAGGAGGTGACCAACGTGGTCTTACCGGAGCCGGCCTCGGACCCGACAACCACGACGCGTGATCTCCGCGTGGCCGCGTCGAGGCGTGTCACCAGCCGGGGACGCGGAACAGTCAGCCGGTCGGCGACGGGGATGTCGAGATCCGCAGGACGCACGATCCCCGAATTCAACCGAACCTCAGTCACTCGTCAACAACCCTTCACGCTTCGATCTCTCAGGGATCATTCAGGCGCTGATGGGGGTGAGTTGTCATCATCCCGCGGTGGATTTCACCCGGGTGAGATCGACCGGGAACAGCGGTCAGCGTCCGGCCGCACCGCCGGTCCGTGGGGGTGCCACGGGTTGGATGAGGCCGGCGCTGAGGGCGAGGACCTCGGAGCGGGAATGCGCTCCGAGCTTGCGATACAGCGACAAGGTGAGTGTCTTCACCGTGTTGTGGGACACATAGAGGTCGGCAGCTATCTCCCGCAGGGTCTGGGATCCGCGCAGCCTGCGCAGCATCTCATGCTCCCGCGGGGTCAACGCCTCGCCGAGCTGTGCCTTGATCAGGGGTCGCGTGAACCTGTGTCGAACGTCGGCGATCCTGCGCCGGGTGACCCGCATGGACCCATCGGGCCACGGGGTCAGCCCCTCGACCTCGGCCAACAGCTCCTCCGCCAGACCCGTGTCACCCATCTCCGCCGTGACTGCCGCAGTAACGATCAGGTGGTGGATGAGCGGCCACGAACTGAGACCTGGGGATCGCCGGCGTGCCCGAAGACCGTCGTCGAGAACCACCCTCGCTTCCGCGAGTCTGCCGGCGGCGGCCAACGCTGCACCGTGGGCGGTGGCGGCGAACACGACCTCTGCCATTCCCTCCATGGAGTGCGCCGTGACCAGGTCCATCGCCTGGTCCGCGAGTCGTGCACTCACCACGTGGTTTCCCTGCTCGGCCTCGCACAGCGACAGGGTGCCGAGCGTCAGGATCCGTACGAGCACCGGTGCCACCGGCGAACGGGCGGCCTCACCGAGCCTGGCGCGAGCCATCGAGACATCGCCGGTGACGAAACCGGCGTGTCCCAGCGCTGCGCAGGCCACGGCGTGCCAGGGCGTGCTGGGGTCGGGTTCGAGCAGGATCGCCTGTTCGGCGTCGGCCAGCATCCGGTCCGGGCCGGCGAACCCGAACAGACCTCGGATGAGCATCAGGGCGGACCTGGCGGACCTGGTGCCGTCGGGCAGCGGGCCGACTGCGGTCATCGACTCGAGAGCGGTCTCGCGCCGCTGCAGCTCCGTTCGATCACCGGTGAGCGCGGCGAGCCAGGCTCCGGTGACGGTGGCGGCGGCGCCGTCGTCCACCGCCGTGCCACGGAAGGTCCGCAGCCACCCGGAGACGGTGCTCGAGCGGCCGACGTCGAAGAAGCTGAGCCAGTTCTTCTGGACCAGAGCCGCGGCCCCCTCGAGGTCTCCGGCCGCCATCGTGTGGTGGATCGACTGCTCGACGTCGTTGCGAGCCGCGAACCACTGCGCCCCCCGCCGGTGCAGCTCGGTGACGAGCTCGGGGTGCTCCACCTCCAGCGCGCTCCGGGCGAACGCTCCGAAGAGGTGGTGGAAGCGGAACCAGCCGCGACCGTGCAGAGGAATCAGCAACAGATTCGTGCGCTCCAGATGCAGCAACAACCGCGCCGCGGAACGCGTCTGGGTGACGTAGTCGGCCAGCGCCGCGTCGAACCGGTCGAAGACCGACATGCTGAGGATGAAGTCGCGCACCTCTGGGTCCTGCCGGCCGAGCACCTCCTCGCTGAGGTAGTCGGCGATGTAGCGGTTGCTGCCGCTCAATCTCGCCACGAAGTCATCGGGGGACTCCCTCCCCTTGAGATACAGCGCGGCCAGGTAGAGCGCAGCCGGCCAGCCCTCGGTCAGCCGATAGAGCTCCTTCTGCGCCGACTCCGACAGCGCGACGCCTTGGGTGGAGAGCAGCAGCTGGGCTTCCTCCACGGTGAACGACAGATCGCTGGTGCGGAACTCGGCGATCTTGCCCTCCACCCGCAGCCGCCCGAGCCGCAGCTGAGGGTCCGAACGAGAGACGATCACGACGTGCACGTGGGCAGGCAGGCTCTCGATCAGCCGGCCGAGCTGATCGTTGCAGTCCGCGGAACGCACGACGTGGCAGTCCTCGAGAACGATCGTGAGTGGACGGGCGAAGCGGACGAGCGCCTCGATCACGCGAGGAATCAGCTGGGCGGCCACTGCCGTCGAGTCCGTCCGGAGGGACTCGGCCACCGTGCCGTCCACCGGGCAGTCGATGTGCTCCAGCGCCGCCGCCAGGTCCGCCCAGAGTCTGGTCGGGTCGTTGTCCGCCGGATCCAGCTGGAGCCAGGCCACCGGGCCGGCGTGGCCTCGATCCACCCACTGCGCCACCAGCGTGCTCTTGCCGTAGCCCGCCGGTGCGGCCATGAGCACCACCGGACGGCTCTGAGCCTCGCGCTCCATCCGGTCCACCAGGCGCGGCCGCTCGAGCCAGTCCGTCCGGGTGGACGGCGGGTGCAGCTTGGTCTCCGACGCGGTGTCCGACACCCGACGATGATCTTCGACCGGGGAGAGCGTCACGGAGGCTCCGATGGAGCGACCTCCGTCGTCGAAACGCGACGACACCATCAGGTCGTAGGTCCGAAGGCGGTCCGGCATGTCGCACGGCAGGCGCAGGACCCTGGGCGCCGGTAGCTCACCCGCGATCGCGGACCGGATGCAGCGGGCGACCTCGTCCGCCATCGCGTCGTCCGCGTTGTCGCAGACATCCAGGTACGACACGCCGACGCCGGTGAGCGCGCTGTCGCCAGCGTTCTCCGCCGTGAAGGCACGCCAGGCGTCGTTGACGGCAACGATCACGCCGCGTGTGTCGAGCAGTGCCCATTCGACCGTCGGCGGTCGGTACTCAGGCTGGCTGTTCGAGGGTCGGTGATCGACGGTGCTACTCACGGGCGACCGCCCGATACCTGACCTCGGCGCGCCCGCCAGCCGCCGTGCCGACCGCGTACAGGCGGGAACACATGACCCCCCCACGTTTCCAGACAGGCCCGCCGGCAGTCTGGTGATCCTGAGGCTATCACCGGGAGCCGGAGTCAGCCGTCATGAAGCCGCCGTCGTTGTCGTCCGGAATCCCCCTTCCTGCTTGTCGGCACGCCGTGCGATCGTCGGCGGCGGTCGAGGCGCTCACGGCTCCGTCGGAGGACGCAGACCCGGAACCGCCGTCCTGGAACCGGACGGGTTCGGCAACCCCCTGGGCGTGAAGCACGGGGGACAGGGGACGTGGGTCAGGGTGGGCCTCGACGGGCTCGGCGGTCGGCTCCGGCGCACTGAAGCTCAGGGCCTGGGCCCTGGCGCCGTGATCGCGGTCACGGGCGGCAGGCCGCCGGCTCCCAGCCAGGGATCGGGTCGTCCGCCGATGTCCGTGCCGTAGGCCCGCGCTCATGGTGGTCGCCGTCGCGACGGCGTCACCCGGTCCGGGTGAAGCGAGCCCGCGGGGCCCCTGACGACACTGTGAGGATGCCGGAAGATGCAAACCTGCGGGATCTTCCGGCAGCCAGCTTCGCTGATCTGCCGCGTGCTGTGCGCCGACAGCTGATGGTCAGGGCGGTGGTGCGGGCCACCTTGACCTTGGCCGTGCTGACCGCTGCGTACTTCGAGCTGCCGTTCACCCTGATCAGCCAGACGTCGTACCTGACTGCGTTCCTGGTCGGGGCGGTGGTGGTCATCGTCGTCCTGGCGGTTCAGGCCCGCAACATCCTGCGGTCGCCGTACCCGCGGTTGCGCGCAGTCGAGGCCCTGATGACGTCCGGTCCGCTCTTCATCGTGCTCTTCGCCGCGCTGCACTACGTGATCGGCCACGTGAGCCCCAGCAGCTACACCCAGCCCATGACCCGGCTCGACGCCCTCTACTTCACCGTCACCACGTTCGCCACCGTGGGTTACGGCGACCTGTCACCGGTCTCGCAGACCGCCAGGCTCGCTGCGTTGGTCCAGATGCTCTGTGGGTTGTTTCTGGTCGGGGTGATCGCCAAGCTGCTCCTCGGCATCACCCAGGAGAGTCGCGGTCGGCTCACCCCAGGTCCTGAAGTGCCGAGCCGATCACCACGCCTCCGATCATCAGGAGAACGATCGCACTGATCAGCTGACCCTCCCCGGCGAGGGTGTCCGCGGCTGTCGCCAGCCGGGGCTCCATCCGCCGGGGAGAGATGATCGTCGCCAGCACCGGCAGCGTGACGCTCGAGGTGGC
This sequence comes from uncultured Actinomycetota bacterium, assembly GCA_963696135.1. Classification (GTDB taxonomy): domain Bacteria; phylum Actinomycetota; class Actinomycetes; order Propionibacteriales; family Propionibacteriaceae; genus Microlunatus. The sequence continues at coordinate 250,462 of CAVOJH010000006.1, read as the reverse complement.
GATGAGGACGTAGATCACGATGACGGCCAGGGGGCCGGGATCGCCGCGCCGCGCGGCGTGCACCTGAAGGCTCACCACGCAGGCCAGCAGGGCACTCTTCGGTCGGAACTCGATGATCAGTCCCAGTCCGAACGCCCGGGCGGCACTCAGGTTGTCGATGGCCGATCCGGCCCAGCTCGGCAGCTGCAGTTCATCGCTCGATCGATGACGGTGCCGCCAGGTGCGGATCCCGAACAGCACCAGCGCCGCGCCCAGAACCAGCTCGAGGGCCGCGGCCACCTCCTTGCCCTGCCGCTGCCGCGGCTCCGGCAGGAACTGGGCCGCCAGCGAGGCGGCCAGCACCACGAGCAGGGTGCCCACCACGCACCCGACGGCGAAGGGAATCGCAGCCGCCCGGCGGCGGGGCGACGTCATGATCACGAGCAGCACGGTGAGCGGCACCGTGCTGAGCGCCGCGGCCAGCCCGACCGGGAGAAGCTGGCCGATGGTAGCGAGCACTCCTGCCGTCCTCAATGCGTCTCGAGATGACCCACGTCATCGATGTCCTGGTGCCCGCGTCGGGTCCAGGTCAGCCCAGCGACATCCCCTCGACCGAGGACGACGGCTCCGGATCCGGCAATCGCCTCATCCGCAGAGCATTCACGAACCCGACGGCACCTGCGATGATCGGCACCAGCAAAGCCACCTGCAACGCTCGGTCCCGCGCCTCGGCGTTGATCCGCACGACCTCGGCCCGCACGTCTGGGGGTTCCTCGGCCAGGATCTCCTCGAGCTGGGTGTCGCTCATCACCTGAGCGTCCTGTTCGACGGCGGTCGCCACCCGATCCTGGTCGGCCGGGGAGAGCGTGGGACTGTCGTGTGCCAACGCGGTGGCCAGCAGCGAGATCGTCGCCAGCATGATCGCTCCGGCGAACGCGAGTCCGAAGGACAGACCGAACGACCCGGCGGCCGAGTTGACTCCGGCGGCCTCGCTGACGCTCTCCTCCGAGATCGGCGACAACGTGTAGTTGTTCAGCTGGGAGACGAGGAGTCCCAGTCCGCTGCCGGCCAACATCAACGGCACGACGAGGTACCAGCCCGAGTCGGCGCGAGGGACGATCGGCAGCAGCACGATGGTCCCCACCGTGGTGAGCGCGAACCCGGCGGCGATGATCACACTCGGCCGCCGTCGGCCGGCCCGCTTGCCAGCCAGCAGCGCGATCCCGAACATGCTCAACGAGAGGGGCGCCATCGAGAGGCCGGCCAGCATCGCGTTGTACTCGAACACCATCTGCAGGTAGATGGGCAGGGCGATCATGAGCCCGCCGAGCACGATCTGCTGCATCGTCTGGCTGGACACGCCTAGACGGAAAGGCTTGGAAGCGAACAGATCCGGGTTGATCAGGGTCGGGTGACCCGACCGCCGGCGGCGCACCAACCAGCTGCCCAGACCGACCAGGGCCGCCAGGCCGACGGCCACGAGCACACCGACGTACGCACCGCCCTCCTGCCAGACCAGGATGCCGAGCACCACGCCGCCCATGCCGACCACCGACAGCACAGCGCCGCCGACGTCGAAGACCCGAGGACCCGTGTAGACGGCGTCTCGTACGAGCCTGATGTTCACGAGGACGACGACGATGATCACGGCCTCCAGTGCGAACCCGACCCGCCACGAGAGGAAGGTCGTGATGAAGCCACCGAGCAGCGGTCCGACAGCGGCGGCGATCGCCGCCGCCGCGCCGACCAGCGCGTAGACCTTCGTCTGTGCGGTGCCGGAGAAGTTGCCGTGGATCAGGGACTGCATGGCTGGTAGCAGCATCGAGGCGCCGAGACCGCCGATGATCGCCCAGAAGATGATCACGGCCGTGAGGGACTGCGACAGGGTCATGGCCGTGGCACCGACTCCGTACGCGATCAGGCCTATCACGTAGGCCTTCCGGCGGCCGATGAAGTCGCCCACGCGGCTGCCGATCAGGATGAAGGCGGCGGAGACCAGCGCCTCGAGCGCGATCGCCGACTGGACTCCGCTCACCGTCGTGTCCAGATCTCTCACCACCGCGGAGATCGACACGTTCATCAGCGACGTGTCGACCACGAGGACGAACATCGCCATCGCCAACAGGATGCCCAGGCGCCGTTCTTTGGGACCGAACTCGGCCGAGGCGTCGTCTGCCGGCCCGTCGGGGACCTGGTCGAGCGACTTGCTCTGGTCCTCAGATGACACGTCGTCCGCCCGGCCAGTCAGCGGGGGCCAGCGATGATCTCGTCCACCAGGTCGTCGATCGGGTCGACGTCCAGGTCGCTCATCATCGCCTCCTCCGGCGCCCACGACTCAACGACCATCGCCCGTCGATCGGCTGCCGAGTGATGGTGGCACGCTGGTAGGGGATCGGGAATCACCCGGCGCGGGTGACACGCCGAACGCTGCCCGGCTCACCCCAACTGGGTGAAGCCGAGCCGAGGGGCAGCCGGAAGACTCCGTCACCACACCGTGCGGACCGCCGCAACACCATTCGAAGGTCATCTGTCATGGACTTCTGGGACTTCTTCTGGCTCCTGGTGTGGAGCTTCTTCTTCGTGGCCTACCTGATAGTCCTGTTCCAGGTCCTGGGCGACCTCTTCCGCGATGACGATCTGAGCGGATGGTTCAAAGCGCTCTGGGTGATCGCCTTGATCCTGGTCCCGTTCCTCGCACTGTTGGTCTACCTGGTCTCCCGGGGGCGGGGCATGGCAGAACGCCAGGCACACAGCATCCGGGATATGCAGGCCCGGACGGACGCCCACATCCGTGACGTCGCGGGAGGCTCGACGGCGACCGAACAGATCACCGCAGCCAAGGGCCTGTTGGACAGCGGGGCCATCACAGCCGAAGAGTTCGAGCAGATCAAGCGCACGGCGCTGGCCTGACCCAGCAGCGACGAGGAGCATGATCACTTACGAAGTTCGCGTCCGTGGTGCGGTCCCTGAGGGACTCATCCACCAGTTCGGCAGCATCCAGGCGGTCGTTCCGGCGGGCACCTCGCTGGAGGTGGATGTTCCCGACGCTGCGGCACTGCTGGGCTTGATCGAGGCCCTGCGCGCAGCAGGCATCGAGCTGGTGGAGGTCCGGCGGCTGGATCCGCAGTCGCCGACATCTGCTGGGCCCTGATTGTCTGCTCGCCAGGGGTGACGATCGTGGTGTGCCGGAAGATCACCCGGGTGAACGAGTTCGCGCACGCTTGTCCGGGCGGGCGATGGCGACCAGTCTCGACATCACCAGTTCCCCGGCGGGAGGACGTGATCGTGCAGGACGGCTTGGTGATGGATCAGCAGTTCGCCCAGCTGGTCGACGCCCTGGTGCAGAGGTTCGCCGGTGTTCACGAGCGCGACACCGTGGCCCGGGTGGTGAGCGAGACGCGGGCGAGACTCGAGGCCGGGGCGCGGGTGACGACCTACCTGCCGATCCTGGCGGCACGACAGGCGGTCGATCTGCTGGCCGGGCGCGCGTCATCTGCGGGCCCACACCAGACCGGAACCATTGCCACACCCGATCTCGGGGTCGCGCGCGGTCAGTCACCACTCGACCCGGTCCGCCCTTGACGGGAGGCAATCGCAGCGACCACCGTCGATCACCTGCGGACGCGGACATCGTGACGTTCGTCAGGGAGACGTCCGCCGAGTGCGCGCCACAATGGAACGCGTCGAGATCACCACGTCCGTCAGGGGAGACCGAGCATGTCGCTGCGTGAGCAGACCCGGTTCGTCGTCGGGTTCTACAAGGAACGTGCCGTCATCCGGTACGGGGCGCACCTCCGCAGGGACCCGTTGTGCCGACTGCATCTCCAATCCGGGCGGCAGAACCCGTACCCGATCTACGACGAGGTACGCCGCAGAGGCCCGCTGATCCGCTCCGCACTGGGGACCTGGACATCGGCCACGTACGCCATCTGCGAGCAGGTGCTCCGGGACCGCCGCTTCGGTGTCGACGCACGTCCGGCGGCTCAGCGGGCCCTGGCGCCACCGCTGTCCTTCCTGGAGCTCGACCCGCCCGACCACACGCGACTCCGGCGGTTCGTGATGCCTACCTTCTCGCCCAAGGCAGTAGCCGGCTTCGATCCCCAGATCAGCACCGTGGTCGGTCAGCTCCTGGACGCGGTGCCGGCGGACGGCGCGTTCGATCTCGTCGGCCGGTACGCCGCGCCGATGCCGATCGCGGTGATCACCCGACTGCTCGGCATCCCCGACGCCGACAGTGAGGAGTTCGAGCGCTACGGCCAGGCGTTCGGCAGCGCGCTCGGCGGTCTGCAGTCCCTGCGCCACGCGCGTGAGCTGGGCGAGGCGCAGGGCCGACTGCAGCGGATCTTCGGCGATCTGATCGAGCTGCGCCGAACCGACCCGGGTGACGACGTGATCAGTCGGCTGGCGACTGCCCCCGGCGAACAGATCCACGCCGACGACATCGTGCCGCTGTGCACGCTGCTGCTGATCGCGGGCTTCGAGACCACCGTCAACTTGATCGGCAACACGGTGCACGCTCTACTGCGACGCCCCGAGCTGTGGCGACGGGTGGCCGACGACCCGACGCTGGTCGATGCGGCCGTGGAGGAGACCCTTCGCTTCGACCCACCCGTGCAGCGGACAGCCCGGGTCGCACAGGCCGACATCGAGCTCGGTGGCCAGCTGGTCTCCCGAGGGCAGATGGTGGTGGCCCTGATCGGTGGAGCTGGTCGGGACCCGGAGACGGTGGACCGGCCCGACGAGTTCGACCTGGACCGGGCCGGTCGAGACCACCTCGCCTTCTCGGCGGGTGCGCACTACTGCGTGGGTCGTCCGCTGGCCAAGCTGGAGGCGACCATCGCCGTTCGTGAGCTGGTGGCCCGCTTCCCCGATCTGCGGATCGACGGTCGGCCCGAGCGGCGGCCCGGCACCCTGATTCGCGGCTTGGCCCGGCTGCCCGTCCGCACCTCGATGGCCCGCCGGCGTACGTACCAGTCCGTTTGAACGCCCTGCCGGTTGCGGGCTGAGCCTGACGCCGGCGCCGACTGATTGACCGTTGTCGACTCGCGGGTGGTTTGCGGTCGCAGTTTGTGCGTGAGGGTTGGCCGTCGGTGGCTCCGAGGCGGATTCCGGTGTCGCCCCCCGCTGCGGCGGCGACCGTCTGCGACTCCGCGGCGGCACACGGCTTCGCCCCGAGCGTCCGGCTCAGCCGTCTGCGACTCCGCGGCGGCACACGGCTTCGCCCCGAGCGTCCGGCTCAGCCGTCTGCGACTCCGCGGCGGCAATCTTCACACGTGACGCCCCGATGACCTCCGGACGCGGGAGGACTGTCAGACGTCCTGGCTAGGTTCGCCGGATGACTCCCATCAGCGACCAGGATGTACGGACGTGGGGTGTGCTCGGAATTCCGACCAGTGCGGCCGCGCACTGGGCGGGCCTGGAGAAGGGTCCCGCAGCCCTGCGCGGCGCTGGGCTGATCGACCAGCTGCGTGCCGCCGGTAGCGACGTCGTCGATCACGGCGACCTGCCCGCGACCCGCTGGATGGCCGATCGCTCCGACGAGCGACCGAACAACTGGCGTGCCGCGATCGACGTGATCGCTGCCAGCCGGGTGGCGATCGGTGATGTGCTGGCCGAGGGCCACCACCCGCTGGTGCTCGGCGGTGACTGCACGCTGGCCGTCGCTCTGGTGGCCGCTGCGCTGGATCACCACAGGGATGTCGGTCTGCTCTACGTCGACGGGGGGCAGGACCTGATGATCCCGGTGGATCACCCGAAGGAGCCCATCCTGGACGCGATGGGCGTCGCCCACCTGCTGGATCTGCCCGGCTGCCTACCGGAGCTCGCCGACGTCGGACCGCGACGACCGCTCCTGGATCCGCCGAGTGTCGCCTTCGTCGGCTACGGCGATGACGACGAGGACATCCACGGGCTGGTCCGGGCCGCCGCGCGCTTCCCGGCCGCCGACGTCATCAGTGACCCGACGGGCACGGCGGCACGGGCACTGGCGTCGCTCGGTGACGACCGGCTGGTGGTGCACCTCGACGTCGACGTCCTCGACGCCCTGGATCTGCCGCTGGCCGACATCGCCACCTACGGCATCGGTCTGCGGCTCGAGCACCTGACACCACTGCTGGCGGTACTGATCGCCGATCCACGGGTCATCGGTGTGACCGTCGTCGAAGCGAACCCGGACCATGATCCCGACGGGACGTCGTTGCGGCGCCTGGTCGCCGCACTGGCTCGAGCCATCAGTCCGGCTTGATGGCTCGATCAGTCAGTGCGTTGCCGCCTCCAACGCCTGAGCCAGGTCCGCCCACAGGTCCTCGACGTGCTCGACCCCGACCGACAGCCGGACCAGCCCTTCCGGGACCGTCGCCAGCTCCGAGGCCCACCGGCGCCGACGTTCCAGCATCGACTCGACCCCACCCAGGCTGGTGGCGAACACCCAGAGGTCGAGCGCCGCCACGAACGCCGCCGCGGTAGGACCGTCAGCCAGCTCGATCGAGAGCAGGGACCCGAAACCGCTCATGGTCCGGGCCGCGACCCGATACCCCGGGTCGTTCGCCAGTCCGGGATACCGCACCCGGGTCACAGCCGGGTGGGCGGCGAGTCGCTCGGCGAGGACCTGCGCGTTGGTCTCTGCGGCGTTCAGCCGCAGCGGCAGGGTCCGCAGACCCCGGAGCACCAGGTACGTCTCCATCGTCCCGGGCGCGGCCCCGTGCAGCTTGCGGACGCCTTCCAGTCGGCTCAGCAGGGCCGGGTCTCGGCCGATCAGCAGTCCCAGCAGCGCGTCGGAGTGCCCCGAGATGAACTTCGTCCCGGAGTGGAGCACGAGGTCGGCACCCAGCTCGAGCGGACGCTGGCGCAGGGGAGTGGCGAACGTGCTGTCCACGATCGTGGTCACCCGGCCACGGAGGGCGCCGCAGAGAGCCGGTAGGTCCGCGACCTCCATCATCGGGTTGGTGGGCGACTCCAGCCAGACGAGGTCCGCCCCGTCGGCGGCGGCCAGCACCTCGTCGGTGTCGGCCACGTCCACCCGGCGGATCTGGAGACCGTCGCGGCCGGCCCGTTCGTCGGCGGAGGCGGCCACGCCGAGGTAGCAGTGAGTCGGTAGCACCAGCACGCCACCGGCCGGCACCAGCTCCAGCGCGGCGTGCGCCGCAGCCATCCCACTTGCGTACGCCAGCGCGGTGCCGCCCTCCAAGGCCCCGACCGCTTCCTCCAGTGCGGACCAGGTCGGGTTCCCGTACCGGCCGTAGCCGCGTTCGCCCTGACCGGACGGCTCGACCCCGACGTAGGTGGCCGCGAACACCACCGGCGGGTTGAGGGGGGCGTCGGGCTCGGGCGCCGGGCGGCCGGCGTGGACGGCGATGGTGGCGGGATGCAGACCCCCGCCCGGCTGCTTCGACGATGGGGCGTCCGGGGAGGAACCGTGGGGGGATGGCGTCGACGAGGTCACCTGATCAGTGTTTCCTACCGCATGCGCGCCTGCCCGGGCGGAGGTCGCCCGCCGGGTAGGGTCAGGCGCGATGAACCCCGCACTGCCGGAGAGCGCGCGATGACCGACAGCGCCCCCAGAACCGACAGCCTCACCGGTCGTCCTCGCGTCGCGGTCGTGTTCGGCGGCAGCAGCAGCGAGCACGCCATCTCCTGTCTCACCGCGGGGAGCGTGCTGGCCGCGATCGACCCCGACCGCTACGACGTGGTGGCCATCGGCATCACCCGCTCCGGCCGTTGGGTCGTCGTGCCCGAGGATCTGTACGAGCGGTTGCAGATCGTCGACGGTGCGCTGCCCGAGATCAGCGAGGACCTCCTCGACGCCATCTGGCTGCGGACGACGACCGGCACCGATCTGGCCGTGCGGACCGAGTCTGCGTCGGCCGTCGAACCCGCCGGCAGCACCGATCTCGTCCCCATGCCGCAGAGCTCGGCGCTGGCCCGACTGGGTTCCCTCGACGTCGCCTTCGCGCTCCTGCACGGACCCTTCGGCGAGGACGGCACGATCCAGGGCATGTTCGAGATGATGGGCACTCGCTACGTGGGCGCCGGGGTGCTGGCCAGCGCCGTGGGCATGGACAAGATCTTCATGAAGCTCGTGCTGGCCGCTTCCGGTCTGCCCATCGGGCCGTTCGTCCCGATCCTGCCGCGGGACTGGGAGCACGACCGCGCGGCCTGCCTGGAAGCCGTGGCCGCTCTGCACTACCCGCTGTACGTGAAGCCGGCCCGTGGCGGCTCGAGTCTCGGCATCACCCGCGTGAGCGAGGCCGGCGAGCTGCAGGCAGCCATCGAGCACGCGCACGAGTTCGACCCCAAGGTGATCGTCGAGGAGGGCTTCGTCGACGCCCGCGAGCTGGAGTGCGGGGTGCTCGGCAGCCTGGGTGGCGAGCTACCCGAGGCCAGTCAGGTCGCCGAGATCCGGGTGCACACGGAGTCGGGGTTCTACGACTTCGACGCCAAGTACCTGCCCGAGGAGCAGGTCGACCTCGACGTGCCGGCCGACGTCGACGACGAGATCGCCGAGGAAGTGCGTCGGCTGGCGGTCAGGACCTTCGACGCGGTCGGCTGCGAGGGCCTGGCACGGGTGGACGTGTTCGTGACCCGCGATCGACGCGTCTACGTCAACGAGATCAACACCATGCCCGGGTTCACCGCGCACTCGATGTTCCCGCGGATGTGGGCGGCCGGCGGTATGAAGTACCCGGAGCTGGTGGATCGGCTGCTGCAGCTGGCCCTGCAGCGTCCGGTCGGACTGCGCTGAGCCGCCCGGGCCAAGCGACACGGTGCCGGTTGATTCCCGTCAGCGGGGATCAGCCAGCACTAAACGCAGGGTCGGAGATCTGGCGTCTTCTTGACCGACTCGGCCACATCGACCAGCGCGTTGGCCTCCGGCGCGTACTCGGTGGGCACTCCCACCTGGACGTACGCCGACCGGCCGATCGTGGTGAACAGGTAGCCACCCTCGGCCTCTTCGGCGAACCAGCCGACCCCGTTCACCTCGAAGCACTCGCTGGCGTCGCCGAGTCCCGGGGGCTTCTCCACCCCGCACTTCAACGTGATCGTCGGGTCGCCCCACGCGGCGGACAGGGTGCCCGGCTCGACCGTACGGCGTGGCTGGTCGAGGACCGTCGCCGGAAGGGCGGCCATCACCGCAGCGCACTGCCGGCGTACGTCGGGCGAGGGTGTCGGGTCGGTCATCGCGACCGTACGAGAGCACCCGCCGAGCCCGAGGGTGACGAGCACCGCACAACCCAGCGCCGCCCAGCGACGGGCGGGTGAACGGGTGAGGATGCTCAGATGTGGACCACGGGACACGTGACCGTGCGGGTGATGCCGGGCACGTTCTGCACCTGGGCGACCACCAGCGCGCCCAGCTCGTCGACACTGGAGGCCTCGGCCCGCACGATCACGTCGTAGGGTCCCGTGACGTCTTCGGCGAGCGTGACACCCTGGAGCGCACCGATCGCATGAGCGACCTCGGCTGCCTTGCCGACAGTGGTCTGCACCAAGATGTAAGCCTGAACGACCATGCTTCTCCTCCGATTCGGGCCCGCTGTCACGAACGTCGCCGTCAACCTATCGCGTCGTCCGGACCGGCATAAGCCCAGCAGAGCAAGAAAGGCCTAACCGTTGCCTGTCGGTTCCAGCTCCGCCGGACCAACTCTCGGCGAGTCCGGTGAGTTCTCCTTGATCGCCAGGATCACCGCAGACCTGCCCACCTCGCCGGAGATCCTGGTCGGCCCCGGCGACGATGCCGCGGTGTTCTGGGTCGATGGACCCGTGCTGACGTCGGTCGACGTGCTGGTCGAGGCGGTGCACTTCCGGCGCGACTGGTCCAGCGCGGCCGAGGTCGGTCGGAAGGCGGTCGCGGTCAACGTCGCCGACATCGAGGCGATGGGTGGCCGCGCGTTCGCGCTGGTGGTCGGGCTGTCGGCACCGAGCGAGCTGCCGCTGGCCTGGGCGTTGGAGCTGGCCGACGGGATCCGGGCCGAGGGCGAGCGGTCCGGTGTCGTGCTGGTGGGCGGCGACGTCACCCGATCCCGCGACGTGACGATCTCCGTGACGGTGTTCGGAGCCCTCGACGGTCGGCGTCCGGTGCGGCGATCCGGCGCCGGGCCGGACCAGGTCGTCGCCCTGGTGGGCCGGACCGGATGGGCGGCGGCCGGGATGGCCGTGCTGCAACGCGGCTTCCGGTCACCGCGGGCGGTGGTCGAGGCGCAGCGGGTGCCCGAGGTCCCGTACGGGCAGGGGGCAGTCGCCGCCGACGCCGGCGCCACCGCCATGATCGACGTGTCCGACGGGCTGCTGGCCGACCTCGGTCACCTGGCCGGCGCCTCCGGGATCACCGTCGACCTCGATCTGGCCGGCTTCGAGGTGCCCGACGTGCTGCAGGCGGTGGCCGCGGCGACTGGCAAGGACCCGTACGTCCTGCTGCTCACCGGCGGTGAGGACCATGCGCTGGCGGCCTGCTTCCCAGACGCGGAGGCGGTGCCCGAGGCCTGGCGGGTGATCGGTCGGACCCGGGCGGTGGAGGAAGGCGGGACGGCCCAGGTGCTCGTGGACGGGAGCGTCTGGGAGGGACCGGCGGGCTGGGATCACTTCGGCGGCGCGCGGTGACGATCCGGCGGACGCCGGCCCCGCCCCCGTCGGCAGCGCCAGCGCTGCCGACGGCGCGAGTGCTGACCGTCGCCGGTTCCGACTCCGGCGGCGGGGCCGGGATCCAGGCGGATCTCAAGACGATGCTCGCCTTCGGCGTGCACGGGATGAGTGTGCTGACCGCCGTCACCGCGCAGAACTCGCTCGGTGTGCAGGGCTGGTGGGCCATGCCCGAGGAGGCGGTCCGCGCCCAGTTCCGCAGCGTCGTCGACGACATCGGGGTGGACGCGATCAAGACCGGGATGCTCGGTACGGCCGCGATCACCCGGTTGGTGGCCGAGCTGCTGGCCGGCCGGCCCGGCGGGGTGCCGGTGGTGGTCGATCCGGTCTGTGCGAGCAAGCACGGCGATGCGCTGATCGACGACGACGCGGTGGCCGCCCTGCGGAACGAGCTGCTGCGGGTGGCGACGGTGATCACCCCCAACCTGCCCGAGGCCGAGCTGCTGGCCGGTCGGCCCGGCACCCCGGTGGAGCTGGGGCAGGCCCTGATGGCGTACGGGCCGGCCTGGGTGCTGATCAAGGGCGGTCACGCCGAAGGGGACCCCGTGGACCACCTGTTCGGGGCTGACGGCACGGTCGCGGAGTTCGCGGCGGCGCGGTCGGACAACCGGCACAGTCACGGCACCGGCTGCACCCTGGCGTCGGCCATCGCCAGCCGGCTCGGTCTGGGCGACGACGTGGTGACTGCGGTGGGTGCGGCGAAGACCTACATCACCGGCGCGGTGGCCGCCGGGTTCCCGCTCGGCGCCGGCATCGGCCCGACCGATCACCTCTGGCGACTCCGCACCCACCTCTGAGTCGCCCGATCCCAACTCCGCGGGGGATATATCCACCGCGGAGTTCGAGACCTGATCGTGTCTCAGCCGTCACTCAGGAACCGGCGCGTGACGCAAGTGACGGATGAGGCGATGGCGTAGGCTCACCGTCCATGGCGACCCGCGTGTCTTCCCCACCGCGGTCGCGAGCCAAAGCCAGCACCTCCACGGGTGCTGGTTCGCCGCCGCGGTCGTCCGGAAGCAAGACCAAGAACAGTACGCCCGCACGCTCCGGCGCCCCGCGGGGTGGGACGAGTGCGCGCTCGGGTAGCGGGAGCCGAGGACCGGCCAAGAAGACACCGTCCCGGGCACCGGCCTCGCGCTCAGGTTCGTCGCGATCTGGCTCGTCCCGTTCCGGCTCCTCCCGCTCCGGATCGTCGAGGGCGCGCGCCAAGCAGCATCGACCGTCCCTGCTGGCCCGGATCGGTGGGGGACTGCTCGCCCTCTGGCTCGGCCTCGCTCATCTGGTCGGCTCGGCGGCTCGCGCGATCGGCACCGGCGCCCGTGATCTCGACCCGGCCCTGCGGCGGGACGGGATGGGGCTGTTCCTGATCGGCAGTGCGATCGTCATCGCCGCCGAGTTCTGGTTCGGTCTGCCCGGCGCCGTGGGCAACGGCATCCACGTGGGTGTCGCCACGCTGATCGGCACTCTCGCGTACGCGGCACCGCTGCTCCTGCTCCTGATGGCCTGGCGGACGCTGCGACATCCCGAACGCAACGGTCCGGGTGGCCGTCAGTTCGTCGGCTGGGCAGCCATCACCTTCGGTCTGCTCGGGTTGATCAACATCGCCGACGGTCTGCCGCGTACCAACGACCCGGCCGCCCTGCGCGAGGCGGGTGGCATCGCCGGGTACCTGTCGTCCAGCCTGCTGGCCGACCTGCTCACCCCGTACGTGGCCGTACCGCTGCTGGTGCTGCTGCTCGGCTTCGGTCTGCTGGTGGTGGTCGGGATCCCGCTGCACCAGATCCCCGAGCGGGTCCGCGCGCGCGTCGAACCGTTCCGCCGCCCGCTGGTCATCCGGGGCGAGGTCGAGGACGACTACACCGGCGACGAGGCGTACGAGACGCCGATCGTCGAGGAGCGCCCGAAGCGCGGCCGGCGCAAGCAGGCGACCCTGACCGCCGACGCCGACCTCGAGGACTTCGACCCGGCCGAGGGCATCGCGCTGGAACCCGACCTGGACGCCTCCGCCTTCCTGGCTCCCGCCGACGCCGACACGTCCGACCGCTCCGGTCGGACCGAACGAGCCGAACGGGCCAAGGAGAAGAAGGTCACCGCGGGCCTCCCACCCGGAGTCGTCGTGCACGGCGAGAACACCGAGCTGGAGCCGCCGCCGCACACCCCGATCCCGCAGCGGGTCGAGCAGCTTCAGCTGTCCGGCGACGTGCAGTACCTGCTGCCCGATTCCGAGCAGCTGCGCCAGGGCAGCGTGCACCGCGCGCGGACCGAGGCCAGCGACTCCGTCGTTGGTCGCCTCACCGGTGTGCTGGAGCAGTTCGAGATCGACGCGAAGGTGACCGGCTACACCCGGGGCCCGACGGTGACCCGCTACGAGGTCGAGCTCGGCTCCGCCGTCAAGGTCGAGAAGGTCACCGCGCTGAGCAAGAACATCTCGTACGCGGTCGCCAGCGCCGACGTCCGCATCCTGTCGCCGATCCCCGGCAAGTCCGCGATCGGCATCGAGATCCCCAACACCGACAAGGAGGTCGTCTCCCTGGGAGACGTGCTCCGCTCCAACAAGGCCCGCAACGACCACCACCCGATGACCATCGGCGTGGGCAAGGACGTCGAGGGCGGCTTCGTGGTGGCCAACCTGGCCAAGATGCCCCACCTGCTCGTGGCGGGCGCCACGGGCGCCGGCAAGTCGGTGTTCGTGAACTCCATGATCACCTCGATCATGATGCGCGCCACGCCGGACGAGGTGCGGATGCTGCTGGTCGACCCGAAGCGGGTGGAGCTGACCGCGTACGAGGGCATCCCGCACCTGGTCACCCCGATCATCACCCAGCCGAAGAAGGCAGCCGAGGCGCTGCAGTGGGTCGTACGCGAGATGGACATGCGCTACGACGACCTGGCCGCTTACGGCTTCCGGCACGTGGATGACTTCAACAAGGCCGTGCGCGCCGGTGCTGTGAAGCCGTTGGAGGGTTCGGAGCGGGTGCTGACGCCCTACCCGTACCTGCTCGTGATCATCGACGAGCTGGCCGACCTGATGATGGTCGCGCCGCGAGACGTCGAGGACTCGATCGTCCGCATCACCCAGCTCGCTCGCGCAGCCGGCATCCACCTGGTGCTGGCCACCCAGCGACCGAGCACGGACGTGGTCACCGGTCTGATCAAGGCCAACGTGCCCAGCCGGCTGGCGTTCGCCACGTCGTCGATGACGGACTCACGGGTCATCCTGGACCAGCCCGGCGCGGAGAAGCTGGTCGGTCAGGGTGACGCCTTGTTCCTGCCCATGGGGCAGAGCAAGCCGATCCGGATCCAGGGCGCGTGGGTCACCGAGGCCGAGGTGCGCACGGTGGTCGAGCACGTCAGCGAGCAGCTGAAGCCGGACTACCGGGAGGACCTGGTCGCACCGGTGGAGTCGGCGGCCAAGGTGGCCGAGGACATCGGCGACGACCTCGAGCTGGTGCTGCAGGCCGTCGAGCTGGTGGTCACCCTCCAGCTCGGGTCGACGTCGATGCTGCAGCGCAAGCTGCGGGTCGGTTTCGCCAAGGCGGGCCGGCTGATGGACATCCTGGAGACCCGCGGTGTGGTCGGACCCTCGGAGGGCTCCAAGCCCCGCGAGGTGCTGGTGAAGCCCGACGAGCTCGACGCGGTGGTCGACAACCTGCGCGCGGGCTGAGGTTGCGGTCTCGGGCTCTGCTCGGCGCCGTGGGAGTTCCGCATTTTCCGTCACTCGACGGCTTGCGCGGTCAACGGGGCCGTTGGGTACGCGAATGCCGTCGACTGACGGAAAGTACAAGCGCCAGATTGACCGGAGTCAGCGGTCCAGCACGGCGATCAGCTGCCGGATGGCATACGCGTAGCCGTTGATCCCCGCGCCGGCGATCACCACGTCGGCGATCCCGGACACGTACGAGTGGTGCCGGAACTCCTCGCGGCGGTGCACGTTGCTGATGTGCACCTCCGCGACCGGCAGGTCGACCCCCGACAGCGCGTCCCGCAGGGCCACCGACGTGTGGGTGAGACCGCCCGGGTTGATCACGATCCCGGCGCAGTCGGTGCGGGCCGCGTGGATGGCGTCGATCAGCACCCCTTCGTGGTTGCTCTGCACGGAACGGACCTCCCAGCCGGCCGCTGAGGCGGTTTCGCGGGCGAGCCGCTCGACATCGGCGAGGGTGTCGCTGCCGTACACCGACGGCTCCCGGGTGCCGAGCAGATTGAGGTTCGGGCCGTTCACCAGCAGCAGTCGGCGGGTCAGGGAAGCGTCCACGATCCGTACGCTACCGGCCGCGGCCGCCACGCCGAGAGTCCTTGCTCCTCAGATGGGTCCGGCATACTGGTGCGGCTATGACTGCTACCACTGTTCATCTCGTCTCGCTGGGCTGCGCTCGCAACGACGTCGACTCCGAGGAGCTGGCCGCGCGGCTCGAGCTGGGCGGTTTCCAGCTCGTCGAGGACCCGTCGGCCGCCGACGCGGTGATGGTGAACACCTGCGGGTTCGTCGAGTCGGCCAAGAAGGACAGCATCGACACCCTGCTGGCGGCGGCGGACCTCAAGGTCGACGGGCGGACGCAGGCGGTGGTGGCGGTCGGCTGCCTGGCCGAGCGCTACGGCGACGAGCTGGCCGAGTCGCTGCCGGAGGCCGACGCCGTGTTCGGCTTCGACGACTACGCCGACGTGGCCGAGCGGCTGCAGACCATCCTCGATGGGGGCACGCACACCCCCCACGTGCCCCGCGATCGGCGGCGGCTGCTGCCGCTGGCACCCGCCGAGCGGGCCGCCTCGGCCGGGGCCGTGAGCACCCCGGGGCACGGCATCGCTGACCTGCCCGCCGGGGTGGCGCCGGCCAGCGGACCACGAGTGCTCCGCCGCCGACTGACCACCAGCCCGTGGGCGCCCCTCAAGCTGGCGTCCGGCTGTGACCGACGCTGCAGCTTCTGCGCGATCCCGGCGTTCCGTGGCAGCTATCTCTCCCGGCCACCCGCGGAGGTGCTGACCGAGGCCCGCTGGCTCGCCGAGAACGGGGTCAAGGAGGTGCTGCTGGTCAGCGAGAACTCCTCTTCCTACGGCAAGGACCTCGGCGACCTGCGGTTGCTGGAGAAGCTGTTGCCCGAGCTGGCCGCCGTCGATGGCCTGGAGCGCATCCGGGTGACCTACCTGCAACCGGCCGAGATGCGGCCCGGGTTGATCGAGGTCATCGCGACGACCCCCGGTGTGGTGCCCTACTTCGACCTGTCGTTCCAGCATGCCAGCGGACCCGTGCTGCGCCGGATGCGTCGCTTCGGGGACGCGGACTCGTTCCTGTCCCTGATCGCCCAGGTGCGATCCCAGGTGCCCGAGGCCGGCGTCCGGAGCAACGTGATCGTCGGGTTCCCCGGGGAGACCGACGGCGACGTCCAGGTGCTCGCCGACTTCCTGGTCGAGGCCCGGATGGACGCCATCGGCGTCTTCGGCTACTCCGACGAGGAGGGCACCGAGGCCGTTCGGCTCGATCATCATCTGCCCGCTGACCTGGTCGAGGAGCGTCGCAACCGGATCGCCGATCTGGCCGACGAGCTGGTCGCGCAACGCGCCGAAGAGCGAGTCGGTAGCGTGCTCACCGTGCTCGTGGACGAGATCGACACCGACAGCGGCTCGCCGGTTGCGGTGGGCCGCGCAGAACACCAGGGACCCGAGGTGGACGGTGTGACCCAGCTCGACCCGGACGGACTGGCCATCGGTGACCTGGTCCAGGTCAGCGTCACCGGTACCGAGGGCGTGGATCTGCGGGGTGTCGTCCTCGATCCCGTACGGGAGCCGGTGGCCGCGCGGTGAGCACGCCAGCCGATTCGTCCGGACCGCCGACCGAGCCCACGGAGAGCTCGCCCTGGAACGTGCCGAACGCCTTGACCGCGTTCCGGTGCGTGCTGGTGCCGGTCTTCGCCTGGATGCTGCTGGCTCACCCCGACGACGTCGGCTGGCGGATCGGCACGGCGGTGGTGTTCGCGCTCGCCATCTTGACCGACAGCATCGACGGTTATCTGGCGCGCAAGTACGACATCGTCACGAAGTTCGGCAAGCTCGCCGACCCGATCGCCGACAAGGCCCTGACCGGGATGGCCTTCATCGGCTTGTCGATCATCGGTGAGCTGCCCTGGTGGGTCACGGTGATCATCCTGGTCCGCGAGTGGGGCATCACGCTGATGCGCTTCCTGATGCTCCGGTACGGCGTGATGGCCGCCAACCGGGGCGGCAAGATCAAGACCGTGCTGCAGGCGGTCGCGTTGATCCTCTACCTGCTGCCGCTGCCGGCCTCCGGTCCACTGCACTGGTTCGCGGTGATCGTGATGGCCGCGGCCTTCGTCGTCACGGTGCTGACCGGGCTGGACTACATCCGCGAGGCCGTCAAGCTGCGACGGCAGGCAAGCTCCACCGCCGGATGAGTGCGCCGGACGGTGGCGCGGACACCTCCGCGGCCACACCGGCTGAGGCGGTCGTGGCTGCATTGGGGGAGCGGTCGCAGACCCTGGCCACGGCCGAGTCGCTGACCGGCGGTCTGGTCGGGGCCACCCTCACCGCGGTGCCTGGCGCCTCAGCGGTCTATCGCGGTGGGCTGATCGTGTACGCGACCGAGCTGAAGGCCGAGCTGGCTGGGGTCTCAGCGCAGACTCTGGCCGCGGACGGTCCGGTGGCCGCCAGCACGGCCGCGCAGCTGGCCCGCGGGGCCGCCGACGTGTGCGGCGCCGACTGGGGGCTGGCGACGACCGGAGTGGCCGGACCGGACCCGCAGGACGGTCATCCCGTCGGGCAGGTGTTCGTCGCTGTGGCCGGACCGCCGCCGGGTGACGTGTCTGCTGATCGGGCGGACGGTGCGCGGGAGCGGGACCAGAGCGGTGTCCAGGTGCAGGAGCTGTCGCTGGCGGGGGACCGGTCGGCCATCCGGGACCAGACCACGCGGGCCGTGCTCCAGCTGCTGCTCGAACGGCTCGTGGCCGGTCGACCCGTCGGAGCTTCGGCGCCCGGCGGCGCCGAGACCTGAGAGACACGGTGCCCAACGCTCGGTCAGCCCCGACGCGGTCGGAGGGGCTGGGTACAGTTTCTGCATGCGACTTACTCCCCCGCTGAAGCAGGTGCTCGTTCGTGAGCTCATCGGTGAGTCGCTGCGCGAGGAGCGGATGGCTCAGGCCAAGACCCTGCGGGCGGTCTCTCAGTCCGCTCGAGTCAGTCTCGGCTACCTGTCGGAGGTCGAGCGCGGTCAGAAGGAGGCGTCCAGCGAGCTGCTGGCGTCCATCTGCGCAGCCCTCGACGTCCCGCTGTCGGTGATCTTGAATCTGGTCAGCGAGAAGATGGCCGCGCACGAGCAGCTGCACCAGCGGGTGGCTGCGCTGCCGACCATCCACGACACGGTGGCCCAGGCCGCCGCCTGACGCCGGGCCCGGCTCCCGGACCCATCGGCTCGCCGGTCTATCGTCCGGCGCCGTCCGCACCGGCTGGCGTTGGACGCAGCCGCAGCCCCGACGGCGTCATCACGAAACCGGCCGCCTGCAGACAGGTGCTCACCGCCGCCGAACCGAACACGTGCTGGCCGTCGGCCCGTTCGACCGTCAGTCGTCCGAGTTGCCCCAGCCGCACCGCGCGGGCCAGGGCGTCGGCCGCCGGGGCCAGGACGTCGGCGTCGTCGCTGAAGGAGAGCAGCGTGCGCCCGCCGCGCTCGACGTAGAAGACCAGCCGGCCGCTGACCAGGATGACCACGGCGCCCGGCTTGCGGCCGGGCCGATGTCCCTCCCGCTCGGGCCAGGGCAGAGCCGCCCCGTACGGGTTCGCCGGGTCGCAGGCCGCCAGCACGAGACCCCGGGCTTCGCGCGGCTCACTCTGCTCGGACCGGAGTCGGTCGACGGCGCCGGTGGAGGCGAACTGCGCCGCCCCGAGACCCTCGATGAAGTAGCCCCGCCGGCACTGGCTGGACTCCTCCAGTGCGCTGAGCGCCCGGTAGGCCGTACCGAAGCCGCCCTCCACGGCCTCGGTCATCACGCTGCCGCGGGTGACCACGCCGTAGCGGTCGAGCTGGGCGAACATCGCCTCGGCCAAGCGTGCTGCCGGCGGCTGGGAGACGGCGGCGACCAAGGACCACCGCCCCACCGTGGTCGGCGAGCTCAGCCGCGTCGGCCGGTCTCCCCGGCCGGGACGCGGTATCCGCGGCCGACCGCGGTAACTGCGAGGAGCCGGGCGCCGCACGGTCTTGTGGGCGCCGTCGGTGGTCAGGTTCCGCACCGCGGCGAAGGTGTCACTGCTGACCAGCCCGGCCCAGACGAGCTGCCACAGCGCGCTCACCCAGCCGGATTGCTCCCGCTCGGCGTCGGTCGGAAGGAGGGCGTCGAAGAAGTACGCCCCGCTGGGTGCGAACGACTCGAGGAGCTGTCGCGCCTGAGCCGACTCGACGTCTCCCCGCGCGGTCGGCGGGTCGGCACCCGGCAGATGGAAGCGGAGCCAGCCGTCGCGCTCGCCGATCGGACCGTCGCCCACCCAGAACACCTCGCCGGCGGTGGTCAGCTCGTCGAGCATGGCCGGCCGATAGTCCTCGACCCGGGCGGGCAGGATCATCGACTCCACCGCGCTGGCCGGCATCGCGTACCCGGCGAGCTGCTCGAGGGTGGACAGCACCGCGTCGGTGCCTCGCGAGCGCGAGCCCACCCCCTGCCACTCGGCCAGGAACCGCGCGTACGCCACCTGCTCGACGGGCTCGACCTCGCGGCGCAGGGCGGCCAGCGAGCGGCGCTTGATCAGGGCGAGGACCTGGGTGTGGCAGAACTGCTCGACGTCGGGCGTGCCGGGTGGTGGGTCCACGAAGGAGCCGCGGACCACGGTGCCGGCCCGGACCAGATCGGTGCAGGCCGCCTCGACGACCGCCCGCCCGAGGCCGTACCGGTCGGCCACCACGGCGATGGTGAACGGTCCGTGGGTGCGGGCCCAGCGCTGCACCAGATCCTGGATGGGGTGGCTGCTGGTGTCGGACTCGAACGCGGCGGCCACTCCCGGCGGCACCGGCACACCGAGTCCGTCCCGCAGGCGGGGCACGTCTTCGACGACGGCGACCATGTCCCGGCCGGCGATCCGGAGCCGGACCGCGCGGCGGGCGCCGACCAGGTCACCCAAGGCGGCATCGAGGTCGAGATCGGCCACCCGATCGATGAGCTCGGCCGTGGTGAACGGTCCGGCGGTGCGGAGCAGGTCGAACAGCTGCTCCGCGGTGGTGGCGCGTCGCTGCTCGCTCAGCCCCTGCAGATCGGCCTCGGTGGCGGCGATCACCTCCGGATCGAGCAGCTGGCGCAACCCGTCCTTGCCGAGGAGCTCGGCCAGCAGACCGGCGTCCAGCGACAGGGCGGCGGCCTTCTTCTCCGCCAACGGGACGTCACCCTCGTAGACGAACGCCCCGACGTAGCCGAACAACAGCGACTTCGCGAACGGCGAGGGCTCGCGAGTCTCCACCTCGACGAGTCGGATGGTGCGGGCAGCCAGCTGCCGCTGCACCTCGATCAGCCCGTCCAGGTCGAACACGTCGGTCAGACACTCCCGCATCGTCTCCAGCACGATCGGGAACTCCGGGTACTGCGCGGCAACGGTCAGCAGCTGAGCCGAGCGCATCCGCTGCTGCCACAACGGGGAGCGGGACTTCGGGTCGCGGCGGGGCAGCAGCAGCGCCCGCGCCGCACACTCCCGGAACCGGGCGGCGAACAGCGCCGAGCCGCCCACCTCCTCGGTGACGATTGCCTCCAGCTGCTCGGGGTCGACGATCACCAGGTCGGCTCCGGGCGGCTCGGACTCGGTGTCGGGGACTCTCAGCACGATGCCGTCGTTGGTGGCGGTGGCCTGCACCTCCATCCCGTACCGGTCGCGAGCGGCCCGCTCGATGGCCAGTGCCCACGGCGTGAGCACTCCGGAACCGAGCGGGGAGTGCAGACACACCCGCCAGTCGCCGAGCTCGTCGCGGAACCGCTCCACCACCACGGTCGTGTCGGTCGGTAGGGCGGCCGTCGCCTCGTGCTGCTCGGCGAGATAGCTCTGCAGGTTCCGGGCCGCGAACTCGTCGAGACCGGCCTCGCGCAGCCGGGCGGTGGCCACACCGTGGTCGAGGGTCCCGATCTCGCGGACGAAAGCGCCGAAGGCACGACCCAGCTCCAGCGGCCGGGGTGGTGAGTCGCCCTTCCAGAAGGGGAGGCGGCCCGGCACGCCCGGAGCGGGGGAGACGAGCACCTGGTCGTGGGTGATCTGCTCGACCCGCCAGCTCGTGGTGCCGAGCGTGAACACGTCGCCGACGCGGGTCTCGTAGACCATCTCCTCGTCGAGCTCGCCGACCCGACGACCGGGGTTGTGTCGACCGGAGGCGGACCCCTCGCCGACCAGGAAGACACCGAAGAGTCCGCGGTCGGGGATGGTCCCGCCCGAGGTGACGGCCAGACGCTGGGCACCGGGCCGGCCGGTCAGCAGGCCGGTGTCTCGCTGCCACACGATCCTGGGGCGCAGCTCGGCGAAGTCCTCGGAGGGGTAGCGCCCGCTGAGCATGTCGAGGGTGGCTTCGTACGCGCTGTGCGGGAGCTCACGGAACCCGTCGGCCCGACGGACCAGTGCGTACACGTCGTCGGCTCTGATCTCGGTCGGGGTGCCGTCCGGGCCGCCGATCGCGGCCGCGGCCACCACGGCGACGATCTGCTGCGCCAGCACGTCGAGGGGGTTGCGGAGGGTGGCGACCTCCTCGATCGCTCCGAGCCGCATCCGCTCCACCACGACCGCGGACTCGATCAGGTCACCGCGGTGGTTGGGGAAGAACACGCCGCGCGAGGTGGCGCCCACCTGGTGTCCGGCCCGACCGACGCGCTGCAGCCCGCTGGCCACCGAGGGCGGCGCCTCGACCTGGACGACGATGTCGACAGCACCCATGTCGATGCCGAGCTCGAGGGAGGAGGTGGCCACCACGCAGGGCAGCTGACCCGACTTCAGGTCCGCCTCGATCTGGGCGCGTTGCTCCTTGCTCACCGACCCGTGGTGAGCCCGGGCGACGATGCGCGTCCCCGAGCTGCCGTCGTGGCCCGCGCTCGACCCCGACTGCGCCATGATCTCGGCCGGTGGTGGATAGCCGGTCGGTCCGGAGTCGGTGGTGTGCACGGCGTCGCCGTCGAGGGGGTGCTCGGCGGCTTGGGCTTCCTCGTCCCGCTCGGCCTGCAGCTCGTTGAGGTGGGCCGTCAGCCGCTCGGCCAGCCGGCGGGAGTTCGCGAACACGATGGTGGAGTGATGGGCGCTGATCAGGTCGAGGATCTTGTTCTCGACGTGCGGCCAGATCGACGGCCGGGGTGGCGGTGCACCGTTGCTGTCCAGGTCGAGGGTGGGTGTGGAGGCCGTCGACGCCAGGTCGCCCATGTCCTCCACCGGCACGACCACCGAGAGATCCCAGGACTTGGAGGCCGTTGGAGCCACCACCGTCACCGGATGAGGCCCGCCGAGATAGCGAGCCACGCGCTCCGGAGGGCGGACGGTCGCCGACAACCCGATCCGCTGGAAGGGTCGGGGACGCTTCCCGTTCGTCCCGTTCTGCGCGGAGCCCGCCTCCGACTCGGCTTGTTCGGCGACGAGGGCGTCGAGCCGCTCCAAGGACAGGGCCAGGTGAGCACCGCGCTTGGTGCCGGCCAGCGCGTGCACCTCGTCGACGATCACGGTCTCCACGTGCCGCAGGACGTCCCGGGCCGCCGAGGTGAGCATCAGGAACAGCGATTCCGGAGTCGTGATCAGGATGTCCGGCGGCCGGCTGACGATCTTGCGTCGGTCCCCGGCCGAGGTGTCGCCCGAGCGCACGCCGACGCTGATGGACGGCGGAGTCTGACCCAGACGCAGGGCGGTCTGGGTGATGCCGGCGAGCGGGGCGCGCAGGTTGCGCTCCACGTCCACGGCCAACGCCTTGAGCGGGGAGACGTAGAGCACCCGGCAGCGCTGCTTGGTCGACGGGTGCGGATCACGGATCAGCGCGTCGAGCGCGGACAGGAACGCCGCCAGGGTCTTGCCGGACCCGGTCGGCGCGATGACCAGGGCGTTCTGCCCCGACGAGATGGCCTGCCACGCCCCGGCCTGGGCGGCCGTGGGCTCGGCGAACACCTCGGCGAACCAGGTGGCGGTCGCCGGGCTGAACGCGGCCAGCGGGTCCGCCGCAGTCGGGGTCTGTACAGGCACCCTCACATCCTGCCCGGCTCCACTGACAGTGGTGACCCATGCGCCAGTTGGGACTTCGGGCCGGCGCCTCTAGTCTCGACCTCCGAGTGCAGGTGAGCAGACGGAGTGGGTCATGAAGGAAACCGAGCTGTGGGCACGGATGGACACCCATCTGGGCCGTGGCTACAGCCGGGTCTGGTCGGCCGAGCACAGTCTGGCCGAGCTGGACAGCCAGACGGTCGACCAGGCGCTGGCCGCCGGACTCTCGGCCAAGGAGATCTGGCGCGCCGTCTGGGCGGCTCTCGACCTGCCGATCAGGGAGCGTTGAGCGAGACCTGTTCGGGGGGCGTACGGAGTGCCGTCGGGCGGTCGGTCCGGTGGGGTGGCGGGTGCCCGTTTGTCGCCGGGGAGTCATGGACGGTCAGGTCTGGGCGCGTGGGCGGGTGACCGTTTGTCGCCGGGGAGTCATGGACGGTCAGGTCCGCCGCGTGGGCGGGTGACCGTTTGTCGCCGGGGAGTCATGGACGGTCAGGTCCGCCGCGTGGGCGGTGCCCGTCTGCCGCCGGAGAGTCAGGGACGGCTGGCCCGGGCGCGTGGCGGGTGCCCGTCTGCCGCCGCGAAGTCATCGACGGGCAGCGGCTGGGCAACAGCTCACCCGAGCTGGCGACCGAGAATCGGAGTCGGCGTGTCGGGCTGTTGTTCGAACACGTGTTCGCCTACGGTGGGACCAGCGATATCCACAGGTGAGAGACGACCTCGAGCCCTGTCCACAGATCCGATCGCACCCCGGTCGGATGTCGGTGGTGGTGCTTAGAGTCCTAGCGATCGACAACACACGCAGCAAGCAGCCACCCCGAGGGGTGAACGAGAGGAACGACCGTGGCAGCAGCAGACCGGGACAAGGCGCTCGAGGCGGCGCTCGCCCAGATCGACAAGCAGTACGGCAAGGGCTCGGTGATGCGCCTCGGAGACGAGGTCCGTTCGCCGCTCGAGGTGATCCCGACCGGGTCGATCGCCCTGGACCTGGCGCTCGGCATCGGCGGTCTGCCCCGTGGTCGGGTGGTCGAGATCTATGGTCCGGAGTCCAGCGGCAAGACCACGGTGGCACTCCACGCCATCGCCAACGCCCAGGCCGGCGGGGGGATCTGCGCCTTCATCGACGCCGAGCACGCGCTGGATCCCGACTACGCCGAGAAGCTGGGAGTGGACACCGACGCGCTGCTGGTGAGCCAGCCGGACAACGGCGAGCAGGCGCTGGAGATCGCCGACATGCTGGTGCGTTCCGGCGCGCTCGCGCTGATCGTGATCGACTCCGTGGCGGCGTTGACGCCTCGGGCCGAGATCGAGGGCGAGATGGGCGACAGCCACGTGGGTCTGCAGGCGCGTCTGATGAGCCAGGCGCTGCGCAAGATGACCGGTGCGCTGAGCGGGGCGAACACGACCGCGATCTTCATCAACCAGCTCCGGGAGAAGATCGGTGTCATGTTCGGGTCGCCGGAGACGACGACCGGCGGTCGGGCGCTGAAGTTCTACTCCTCTATCCGGTTGGACGTGCGGCGGATCGAGACCCTCAAGGACGGCCAGGACATGGTCGGCAACCGGACCCGGGTCAAGGTCGTCAAGAACAAGGTGGCCCCGCCGTTCAAGCAGGCGGAGTTCGACATCCTCTACGGGCAGGGCATCAGCCGCGAGGGCAGCCTGATCGACCTGGGGGTCGAGGTCGGCATCATCCGCAAGGCGGGTGCCTGGTTCACCTACGACACCGATCAGCTGGGTCAGGGCCGGGAGAACGCGCGGAACTACCTTCGCGCCAACCCCGACCTGGCCAACGAGCTGGAGAAGAAGATCAAGGAGCTGATGAACATCGGCCCGCAGGTCGACGTGCCCGCCGGGGTCGACCCGGTGACGGGTGAGGTCGAGTTCTGATCGACATGGCCACGTCGGATCCGGTTGACCAGGCACGCGCCTGGCTGGAGGAGAAGACCGGGCAGCGGGTTCAGGTGGAGCCCGCTGCCGGTGAGGGCGCCATCGCGTCGCCACCACAGCAGGGTCCCGACGGCTCCGCTTGGGGCTCGTCCGGTTCGGGCTCCGCTTGGGGCTCGGCCGGTTCGGGCTCGACCTCAGGATCGTCGGGTTCGGGGTCGCGTCGCGGGTCCTCCGGTCGGGAAGCGTCGGGTGGTCGGCGGTCGGGCCGCAGGTCGTCCACCCGAAGGTCATTCGGAATGGGCTCGTCCGGCGACGGGCCGCACGACCCGGAACCCTCCGAACCCGACGCCGACCCCGTGGAAGTGGCGCGGACGATCGCGTTCCGGAAGCTGGCGGCGTCGGCGCGGACCCGGCACGAGCTCGACACGGCCCTGCAGAAGAAGAACGTTCCCGACGAGATCGCAGCCGGCGTGCTGGACCGGTTGGAGGAAGTCGGCCTGGTCGACGACGAGGCCTTCGCCCAGAGCTGGGTCGAGTCGCGTCAGCAGCGCCGGCACCTGTCCAGGTCGGCCCTGCGTCGAGAGCTGACGTCGAAGGGGGTCGACCGCGATCACGTCGACGCTGCGTTGGCGACGGTGGACGTCGAGGACGAGCTGGCGTCGGCCCGCGCGCTGGCGGCCAAGAAGGCGGCGGCGATGCGTGGGCTCGACCCGGTGGTCCGGCATCGGCGGTTGGTCGGCGCGCTGGCGAGGCGCGGCTTCGGATCAGGGATCATCTCGACGGTGCTCGCCGAGTTGCGGGACAAAGACGGTGCTTGACCCTGCCCGGGGCGCGCCCTAACCTGCACTCACGAGGTTTTACGGCAAAGTTGGACGAATAGATGAAGCATCTGGGGTTACCGAGCTCCTGATGAGAAATATCCAAACATTACTTTCTTGCTGACGCTGAACCCACAACCGCACAGGCGCCGCCACACAGGACCTGACCAGCACCTGGTCAGGTGCGGCGGCCTCCTCGCATTTGCCGCAAGGCCTCTTGAAGGCGCGTTTCTTGCGCGCAGACAGAGGAGTGCTCACCATGGTGAATTTGGGCGTTTTCGAGATCGCAGTGCTCGCCGGCCTTTTCCTTCTGGTTGTCGTCGTCGCCGCGATCGGTTTTCTCATGTACAGGCGTTACACCACCAAGTCGGCGTTCTCGGTCGCTCAGGCCGCGTCGCCGGTGGTCGACCCGAGCGTGGACCTGCGGCTCCAGGAAGCCGAGGACGCCGCCCTCAAGATCCGAGCCGACGCCGACACGTACGCCGGCGAGGTGCGGTCCTCGTCCGACGCGCAGGCCAGGGCCCTCGACGACGCACGGCGCGACGTCGAGGAGGAGACCCGGCAGCGTCGCAATGAGCTGCGCGAGCAGCGGCTGGAGGTCGAGCGGCGGGAGCAACGTCTCGCCGACCGGGAGGAGCGTCTGGACGCCGACAACCGGGCGCTGGAGGAGAAGGCCCGCCATCTCGACGTGGTGAAGGCGGAGCTCAAGGCCCAGCGTCGGACCCTGGCCGAAGCCGAAGCCGACCATGAGCACGCCCTCGAGCGGATTGCTGGCCTGACCGCCGAGCAGGCGAAAGCCGAGTTGGTGGCCGCCGTCGAGCACGATGCGAAGCGGCACGCCGTGATCCTGGCCCGCGACATCGAGCGGGAGGCCACCAAGCAGGCCGAGTCGCGTGCCCAGATGATCGTCGTCGGGGCGATCCAGCGGGTCGCGTCGGACCAGACGTCGGAGTCGGTGGTCTCCGCGGTGCACCTGCCCGGCGACGACATGAAGGGCCGGATCATCGGCCGCGAGGGCCGCAACATCCGGGCCTTCGAGCAGGTCACCGGGGTCAACGTGATGATCGACGACACCCCTGAGTCGGTGCTGCTGTCCTGCTTCGACCCGGTCCGTCGGGAGACCGCCAGGATGACCCTCACCGAGCTGGTCAAGGACGGTCGCATCCACCCGGCCCGGATCGAGGAGGTGCACGAGCGGAGCAAGGGCCAGATAGAGCAGCAATGCCTGCGCGCCGCGGAGGACGCGCTGGCCGAGGTCGGGATCTCCGACCTGCATCCCGCCCTGGTGCCGATCCTGGGCAGCCTGCGCTACCGGACGTCGTACGGGCAGAACGTGCTCAAGCACCTGGTCGAGTCGGGTCACATCGCCGGTTTGATGGCCGCCGAGCTCGGACTCGATGTCGCGCAGTGCCGCCGCGCCGCGTTCCTGCACGACATCGGCAAGGCACTCACCCACGAGGTGGAGGGATCACACGCCATGGTCGGGGCGGACCTCGCCCGCAAGTACGGCGAGAACCCCGACATCGTGCACGCGATCGAGGCGCACCACAACGAGGTCGAGGTGCGCACGGTCGAGGCGGTGCTGGTCCAGGCCGCCGACGCGATCAGCGGCAGCCGGCCCGGTGCCCGTCGGGAGAGCATCGAAGCGTACGTGCAACGGCTGGAGAAGCTGGAGAGCCTCGCCTCGGCCCACG
The DNA here is from genome assembly GCA_963696135.1 of uncultured Actinomycetota bacterium. Taxonomy (GTDB): domain Bacteria; phylum Actinomycetota; class Actinomycetes; order Propionibacteriales; family Propionibacteriaceae; genus Microlunatus. Next base: position 223,251 of record CAVOJH010000006.1, on the reverse strand, counting down.
CCGGCGTGGACAAGGTGTTCGCCATGCAGGCGGGCCGGGAGATCCGGGTGATGGTGGCCCCCGAGGAGATCGACGACATCGAGGCCCAGGTGATGGCCCGCGATCTCGCCAAGCAGATCGAGGAAGAGCTCACCTACCCGGGCCAGATCAAGGTGGTCGTGGTCCGCGAGTCCCGAGCCACCGAGACCGCCCGGTGAGCTCGGCTCTCGACGCGGGCCTGGGAGCGCCGGTGGACGACGCCGCGTCGCGCCTGGATGTGCGCGCCATCCGGCGCGACTTCCCGGCCCTGACGTCCGGCCTCGCGTTCTTCGACGCCCCCGGTGGCAGCCAGACCCCGACTCCGGTGATCGAGGCCATCGCCGCCGCCCTGAGCGCCCCGCTGTCCAACCGGGGCGCGGACAACCCGGCGCAGCGCAACGCCGAGCAGATCGTGCTCGAGGCCCGCTCGGCGATGGCGGATTACCTCGGCAACGACTCCACCGGCATCGTCTTCGGCCGCAGCGCTACCCAGCTGACGCTGGAGTTCGCCCGGACCCTCGCCCGCAGCTGGGGCCCGGGGGACGAGGTCGTGGTCACCCGGCTCGATCACGACGGCAACATCCGCCCGTGGTTGCTGGCCGCCGAGCGGGTCGGGGCGACCGTCCGGTGGGTGGATTTCGATCCGGCTACCGCAGAGCTCGACCTCGAGCAGCTCGAAGCCAGCTTGACCCCGCGGACTCGGCTGGTCGCGGTCACCGGAGCCAGCAACCTGCTGGGCACCATCCCGGATCACCCGCGGATCGCCGAGGCTGTCCACCTGGTCGGTGCGCTCCTGTGGGTGGACGCCGTCCACCTGGCCGCCCACGTCCGCATCGATCGGGCTGCCCTCGGCGCCGACATCGTGGTCTGCTCGCCGTACAAGTTCTGTGGTCCGCACCTCGGTGTGCTGGCCGCCGACCCCGACCTGCTGGCGGGGCTACGCCCGGACAAGCTGCTGCCCTCCAGCGATGTCGTGCCCGAGCGGTTCGAGCTCGGCACGCTGCCGTACGAGCTGCTGGCCGGCACCACGGCGGCGGTGAACTACCTGGCGGGTCTGGGGGAGGGCGACGACCGACCGGCTCGTCTCACCCAGGCCTTCGCCCGGCTGGCCGCGAACGAGCACGTGCTTCGCACCCAGCTCGAGGAGGGGTTGCGCGACCGTGGCGCCAGGATCTACAGCCGGGCGGCTCGACGGACGTCGACGGTGTTGTTCGACCTGCCGGGACGGACCGCCGGTGACGTGTCGCTCGGTCTGGCCGCTCAGGATGTCGCCGCCCCGGCCGGCAGCTTCTACGCGATCGAGGCGTCACGACACCTCGGCCTGGGGGATCACGGTGCCGTCCGTGCCGGGCTAGCCGCGTACACCGACGCCGGTGATGTGGACCGGCTGCTCGCCGCGCTCGACCCGGTGCACTGACTCCGGGATGGCTCAGCGAGGACCTGCCGCTGCGTCCTGAGCCTCTTCCTCGGCGGTGAGGGCGGGGTCAGGGCCGAGCTCGACGGGGCCGGGTTTGATGCCACGCTTACCGCTGCGCAACCGGGCTTCCAGGGCCCGGGCCAGTCGGGTCAGCGCCCAGTTGATGAGGATGTAGATCGCGGACAGCACCATCAAGGTGGGGATCAGGTTGCCCTTGTAGACGGCCAGGTTCTGACCCTGCCGCAACAGCTCGAGATAGGCGACGTTGTAGGCCAGCGCCGAGTCCTTCAGGATCACCACGAGCTGGCTGACGATCGAGGGCAGCATGGCCGTGATGGCCTGGGGGAGCAGGACGGCCGACAGCGTCTGGGTCGGGGTCAGGCCGATCGCGTACCCGGCTTCCCGCTGGCCGCGGGGGAGGGAGTAGACACCGGAGCGGACCAGCTCGGCGATCACGCAGGAGTTGTAGAACGTCAGTCCCACGACGGCGGCGAACAGCGGGAGGACGCTGCCACTGATCCCCAGGGTGAACAATCCGAAGTAGTAGGCGAAGAACATCATGATGAGCACAGGCACGGAGCGGAAGAACTCCACGAACACGCCGCACACGATGCGTACCGGTGCCAGCTGCGAGAGGCGACCCATGCCGAGCAGCACGCCGGCAACGACCGACAGCACGACGCTGATGGCCGCGGCCTTCAACGTGCCGATCAGGCCGGGGATCAGATAGTCCTTCCAGGACGACCACTCGACGAACGGCAGCCACTTGGCCGCGGTCAGCTGATCGTTGGCCGGATTGGCCAGCGCCTTGAGCACGAGGAAGATGGCGGCCAACAGCAGCAGGACGCCGACGATCGCCAGGATCCGGTGGCGGACGAGCGCCTTGGGTCCGGGAGCGTCGAACAGGAGGCTTGTCTCGGCGCTCATCGCTGCACCGCCAGCTTGCGCGACCACCAGGTGAAGAAGAGTCCCATCGGCAGGGTCAAGATCACGAACCCGGCGGCGACGATGATGAAGATCGGGTACAGCAACGAGATGTTGAACTCGAACATGTTGCGCATCATCAGCGCGGGCTCGGCCACCCCGATGGTGGCCAGCACCGTGGTGTTCTTGGTGAGCGCGATCAACGTGTTCCCCAACGGAGCGATCGCCCCGCGGAAGGCCTGCGGCAGCACGATGGTCGTGATCGTCGGCAGGAACGGCAGGCCGATCGCGCGAGCCGCCTCGGCCTGACCTTGGGGCACCGTGTTGATGCCGCTGCGGATCGCCTCAGCCACGAACGCGGCGTGGTAGATGGCGAGCGCGACGACCCCCCAGCGGAAGTTGTTGTCGACGATGAACGTCGGGGAGTTCTCCGGGGCCAGGTTGATCTGGAGGGTGATGGCCAGCCCGAATGCGCAACCGAACACGAGCAGGGTCAGGGGTGTGTTGCGGACCAGGGTGACGTACGCGGTGCCGAACGTCTGAAAGACCTTGACCGGCGACACCCGCATGACGGCGACCACGGTGCCGATGATGAATGCGCCGATCGCTCCGAAGAACGTGAGCTTGATCGTCATCCAGAACGCGGCGACCACGTCGTACTCACCCAGCAAGGTCTGCAGGCCGTCCATCGGCTCCCACCTTCAGCTCGTTGTCAACATGGCGCAGGAATCGTGATCAGGCCGGGGAGGAACGTCGTGTCCTCCCCGACCCGATCAGGAGGGTCGAACGGTCGGACTAGCTGCAGGGTTCCGGCTTGGGCGGGTTGGTGGCGGGATCGGGCTTGAAGCCGGAGGCCCCGACCGTGTCGGCGATCGCCTTCTCCCACGCGCCGTCGGACACCATCTTCTCCAGCGCGGCGTTGATCTTGCCGCACAGCTCGGTGTCGCCCTTCTTGATCCCGACGCCGTACTTCTCCTCGGAGAAGGGCTTGCCGACGACCTTGAGCTTGCCTTGGTACTGAGGCTGCGCCGCGAACCCGGCGAGGATGACGTTGTCGGTGGTGACGGCGTCGATCGAGCCGGCGCTCAGAGCCTCGACGCACTTGGAGTAGGTGTCGAACTCCTGCAGCTGGACCCCGGAGGCGTAGTTGTCCTTGATCTTCTTCGCCGAGGTCGAGCCGGTGACCGAGCACAGCTTCTTGCCGTTCAGGCTGTCCGGTCCGGTGATGTCGGTGTTGTCGGCCTTGACCAGCAGGTCCTGTCCGGCGATGAAGTAGGGACCGCCGAAGGAGATCTTCTGCTTGCGGTCGTCGGTGATCGAGTAGGTGGCGAAGATCATCTTGACCTGGTCGCTCTGGATCAGCGTCTCGCGCTGGGCCGATGGCGACTCCTTGAACTCGACGTCGGTGTAACCGAGCTCCTTGGCCACGTACTTCGCGACCTCGACGTCGAAGCCGGTGTAGTTGTCGCCCTCCTTCAGGCCGAGACCGGGCTGGTCGAACTTGACTCCGACGACGACCTTGCCGCCGTCACCGGGCTCGCCGCCCGTCTCGGCGTCCCCGCCACAGGCGGCCAGGGGCAGTGCGAGTAGGAGTCCGGCCCCGATGGCCAGGATCCGCTTGGTCAACTTCATGCATTCCTCCGTTGGTAGGGCTCAACGCTGAGCTCTGAGGTCGGTGGGTACCGATCAGTGGGTCAGGATCTTGCTCAGGAAGTCCTTGGCGCGGTTGCTCTTGGCGGCGGTGAAGAAGGTCTCGGGATCGGCCTCCTCCACGATCTGTCCACCGTCCATGAAGACCACCCGGTTGGCGGCTTTGCGGGCGAAGCCCATCTCGTGGGTGACGACGATCATGGTCATGCCCTGCCGGGCCAGACCGACCATCACGTCCAGCACCTCGTTCACCATCTCGGGATCCAGCGCCGACGTCGGTTCGTCGAACAGGATCACCTTCGGGTCCATGGCCAGCGCGCGGGCGATGGCGACGCGCTGTTGCTGGCCGCCCGACAGCTGCGCAGGGTACTTGTCGGCCTGGCTGTCCACGCCGACGCGCTTCAACAGCTCCATCCCGCGCTTCTTGGCGTCGGCGGCGGACTTCTTCCGGACCTTGATCGGTCCGAGGGTGACGTTCTCCAGGATCGTCTTGTGGGCGAAGAGGTTGAAGGACTGGAACACCATGCCGACGTCGGCCCGGAGATGAGCGAGAGCCTTGCCCTCCTCCGGCAGCGCCACGCCGTCGATGGTGATCTTCCCGCCCTGGATGGTCTCCAGCCGGTTGATCGCCCGACACAACGTCGACTTGCCCGACCCGGACGGACCGAGCACCACCACGACCTCGCCCTTGTGCACCGTCAGATCGATGTGCTGCAAGACGTGTAGGTCACCGAAGTACTTGTCGACATCACTGAGCACGACCAACGGCGCCCCGACGCTGTCTGGGGCGACCGACGGTCCGTCGGTGGGGTCGTTCAGGTCAACCGGCTCCGCCGCTTCCGCCATGGGCTGACCCTAGACGAGATAATGCGGCAGCGGTGGGAAGCGGATGTTGAGATTCGGTTACTTCCACGGCTGACGGCCGAAGATTCCGTCCCCCAGTGCGCGGGCGATGTTCCCTCGGATCGCCCTCCTCAAACCCCGTCGATACCCCAGACGTACGACACCGACCCACCGGGCGGGAGGGTGATCATGCCGCCGTGCGTCGGCCCCGGGTTGAACGCGTTGGGCCCGCAGGTCATCGGCTCCAAGGCGATGGACAGGTCACGGCGGTCGTTGCCGGTGAACACCTGGATCCAGTCGAGGCCCTCACCGGCCCACAGCTCGGCCCACCGGTCTCCGCGCTGCAGCCGGGCCCGCCAGCGACCGTCCGCGCCCCGGGCCAGCCCGGCCAGCGCCGTGTCGAACCGGCGCGCGCCCAGCACCGCGGCGGTGCGCAGGTCCTCGTCCCGGCCCTCGACGAGGATCAGGTCCAGGGGGAGCAGCCGCTCGTCGACGGCCAGGTAGCGCTCGGCGGGCACGCTGATCACGACGTCGTCGACCGTGTCCTCGCCGACCGTGAGATAGGGGTGAGCGGCGTACCCGAAGGGCACTGGACCCGACCCGATGTTGGTCACGGTCAGCTCGGTGACCACGCCGTCGTCACCGACGGTGTGGACGATCGTCGCCTCGATCGCGCCCGGCCAGCCGGACTGCGGGTAGACCCGGACCAGCTGCTCCACCCGGTCGGCGGCGTGCGCGACCAGCCGCCAGGGCACGTGCCGGACCAGCCCGTGGATCGCGTTGTGCCGGTCCGGCTCGGACAGCGACAGCTGCTGAGCAACTCCGTCGAACGTGTAGCGACCATCCCGGATCCGGTTGGGCCAGGGGAGCAGCTGCTGACCGCGCCCACCGTGGATGACCTCGTCGGCGGCGAACCCGCGGACCACGTCCCGGCCGTCCACCGCGTACGAGCGCAGGGTCGCGCCCACCTCCGTCACCACGGCGACACGCGGCCCCGCGGCGATCTCGTACTGGTCTCCGGTCGGGTTCACGGCGTCGGTGGTCGTCACGAAGTCGAACTCTAGTGACCCGCGGGACTATCCTGAGCGGCGCCATGACCCTCTCCATCGCCACCCCCGACGCTCCGTCCACGACCGCTGCGCGCACGTACCAGATCCGCACCCACGGGTGCCAGATGAACGTGCACGACTCCGAGCGGCTGGCCGGGCTGCTGGAGGACGCGGGGTACGCCAAGGCGAGCGAGGCCGAGCAGGCCGACGTGGTCGTGTTCAACACCTGCGCGGTGCGGGAGAACGCCGACAACCGGCTGTACGGCAACCTCGGCCAGCTCGCGCCGGTGAAGAAGGCGAAGCCGGGCATGCAGATCGCCGTGGGCGGCTGCATGGCGCAGAAGGACCGCGGGGTCATCCTCGACCGGGCCCCCTGGGTCGACGTCGTCTTCGGCACCCACAACATCGGCGCCCTGCCGGCCCTGCTCGAGCGGGCCAGGATCGCCGAGGAAGCCCAGGTGGAGATCGCGGAGTCGCTGGAGCGGTTCCCCTCCACCCTGCCGACCCGACGCGACTCGGCGTACGCGGCCTGGGTCTCGATCAGCGTCGGCTGCAACAACACCTGCACCTTCTGCATCGTGCCCAGCCTGCGCGGCAAGGAGACCGACCGGCGACCCGGCGACGTCCTCGCCGAGGTGGAGGCGCTGGTGGCCGAGGGCGTGCAGGAGATCACCCTGCTCGGCCAGAACGTGAACGCGTACGGGGTCGAGTTCGGCGACCGGCAGGCCTTCGCCAAGCTGCTCCGCGCCTGCGGGGAGATCGACGGGCTGGAGCGGGTCCGCTTCACCTCGCCGCATCCCAAGGACTTCACCGACGACGTGATCGCGGCCATGGCCGAGACCCCCAACGTGATGCCCCAGCTGCACATGCCGCTGCAGTCCGGGTCGGACAGCGTGCTCAAGGCCATGCGCCGCTCGTACCGGAGCAGTCGCTACCTGTCGATCATCGAGAACGTCCGTGCCGCGATGCCGCACGCCGCCATCACCACCGACATCATCGTCGGCTTCCCGGGGGAGACCGAGGCCGACTTCGTCGCCACCCTCGACGTGGTGCGGGAGTCGCGGTTCGCCTCGGCCTTCACCTTCCAGTACTCGATCCGGGCGGGAACACCGGCGGCGACCATGCCGGACCAGGTGCCGAAGGCGGTCGTCCAGGAACGCTACGAGCGGTTGGTCGAGCTGGTCGGGGAGATCTCCTGGACCGAGAACCTGGCGCAGGTGGGACGCACCGTCGAGGTGATGTTCGCCGACGGGGAGGGCCGCAAGGACGCCGCGACCGCGCGGCTGTCCGGCCGGGCGCGCGACAACCGCCTCGTGCACGTCTCGGTCCCCGAGGACGCTGCCCTACGCCCGCGGCCCGGAGACCTCGCCGAGGTCGAGATCACCTACGCCGCTCCCCACCACCTGACCGCCGACAAGGGACTGCTGTCGCTGCGCCGGACCCGCGGTGGGGACGCCTGGCAGGCCCGCCGGGACGGAGTCGGGGCGCCGGTCGCCGCGGGCTCGGTCGGTCTCGGGATGCCGGGACTCGGCGTACCGGCACCGCTGCCGCCGGCTGCGGCCTGCGCCGCCGGCTGACCCTGACCCCGACCCCGGGCTCAGGGTGCTGCTGGATCGAGCGGAGGGCGTAGTCGGGCCAGAACTGCCCGGCCGGGGGTTCGCCGTCACGGCAGTTCCCGTTCGAGGCTCCGGGGGTGGCGCGCAGGGCTGACAGCAACGCCGGCACCACCAGCCACCGACGATGCCTCATGCCGGCGGATGGTGCGCGGCGTCAGGCCGCGGACTCGAGCTTGGCCGCCGTCTTCTGCAGCTTGGCCTTCTTCAGTGCCTTCTTGTTGCGCGCGTTCGCGAACAGGTTCCGGGCGTCCTCGGGCGCGAGCTTGCCCTCGGACAGCATCCGGATCGGACACCGCTTGCACCGAGGCCTGTCCTCGCAGCACTTCTTCTTGGGTCGCACGGCCACGAGACGACGATAGCAGTTAGGTGAGGGTTGCCTCACATCGTTCGATGGTCGTCCGAGGTGCGACCCGGAGCCGTGATCGAGGATCGCGATTCGGCACGACGAAAAGCGTGTCGTGCCGAAGCGCTCACCCGGGAGGCTTCGCTCATGACCGAGATCTCTGGTCGCGCTCCGCGCTCCGCGGTCAGGAGCTCCGCAGGGTCCCACTCGTTCGATCGCGTTTCGGCACGACGAAAAGCGTGTCGTGCCGAAACGCTCCTCACTCCCGGGAGGCTTCGCTCATGACCGACGACTGGCAGTGGTTCTGGGCAGGAGAGGGCGGCCGGGATCGGATCCTGCGGGACGAGGTCGAGGGGCTGCACGCCCAGCTGTCCAGCGCCAGCTCGCAGACCCATCGACTCAGCAGTCAGCTCGCCACGCTGTCCGGCTCGATCGAGAGCCGGCTGAACGCCCTCTCGGCCGCCTTCGACGCGTACGTAGAGCTGGGCGACGTCCGCGAGGAGCTGGCGGCGTACGAGGAGCCGGCGACCGTGCGTCGCTCCGTGAGGGAGGCCATCGACGCACTGGCCGGCGGGCGGGCGGCCACCACAGTGGACCCGGTCGGACTGGACTACTGGCTCCCGTACGCGATGAACGCCGTCATCGGCCTCGTCGAAGGTCGGCCCGATCCCGCGGCCCTGGACCAGGCCCGGTCGTTGTCGCCGGAGGCGGACACGTTCGTGGTGGCGGCCTGTGGTGCGCTGGGTCACGGACGCGTGGTTGCCGAGCTGCTGCCCGCCGTGTTGGTCAACGACATCGAGCTGACCGAGCACCAGCAGCGGATCTGGAGGGCTGCCGCGACCGGCGCGTTCGGCGACCTCGGCGACGACCTGGCCGCGGTCTGGCGGCCAGCTCTCGATGCCGAGCCGACGACCGGTTGGGCTGGCTGGGTGGACGAGCACGCGACCTCGCCGGCGGACGGGATCGCCTGGCTGCGGGAGCTGGTGACGTCAGGCGACCCCTCGGCCGTGGGATCCGAGGCCGCCGAGGCGGTCCTCCGCGATGCCGACACCCCGCTCGGTCAGCTGCCCCCGCAGCGATCCGACGCACCGCCGGCGGTGACCGAGCTGAGCCCCACCACCGAGCTGCGCACGGTGGCCACCGACCTGCTCGGGCGCGGGATGCCGGCGGAGGCTTCGCTGCTGCAGCGGTCCCGCGAGCTGCGGGCGCGGATCGAGCAGCCCGGCCGGACCACTCAGCCGGCCCCGGCGACGTCCGGCGACGAGTCGGCGACGGTGGTGTCGGAGGTGCGTCGCGCTCTGCTGATGCCCTCGACCGCGCCGGCGGTCAGGGCGACTCTGGTGTCCTGGGTGGGGGCTTCGCTGGCCGCGGTGTCCAAACGGCTGGTGTACACGGCCACCCGTACTCCAGCCAGCCAGGAGACGGTGCGGGCAGCCGGTGCGGAGATCGCGGTGACCTCGAAGGGGGCAGACCCCGAGGACGTCGCGGCCGGCCTGGCTCGGTTGCAGGCGCTCCACCACGTGCCGTCGACCTGGTTGATCGGCTTGTCGGTGGGCACCGCCGTCGCCCTCCTGCTCACGCTGGTGCTTGCCGTGATCGGCAGCGACTGGGCCTGGTTGACCGGAGTCTTCGCGGTGGCCGCCGCCATCGGTGCCGGTCAACAGCTACGGCAGCGACGGACGGCGCGCCGCGACGAAGCGGCAGCACGAGAGCTGTTCCAGGAGCAGCTCAGGGTAGCGACGGAGGGAGCGAGTCGTGCGGAGGAGGAGCGGTCGGCCGCCCTCGTCCGGCTGACCGGTGAGGCGGCCGCGCTCAGTGCGCAGCTGCCTCAACTTGTCAGCTCGAAGGATCAGGCCGGGGGCTGACCGCCCTGGTTGTCCATCGCCCGCTTGGCCTGCTCGGCGCCCTGGTTGATCTGCTCGGTGTGCTGGCCGCCGGTCTTCTGGTCGATCACCTCGGCCGCCTTGTCGATGCCCTGATCGACCTTGTCGTTGTGCTCGTTGAGCAGGTCCTTGGCCTTGTCGAAGATGCCCATCATGAGTTCCTTTCGCCGGTAGGTTCGGTGGCCTCATGTCTACCCTGCAGCCCCGACCGTCCTGCGCGGACCCTGCCGTCGACCGTACGGTCGTGGTGGTCGGACCCACCGCTTCGGGGAAGTCGGGACTCGCCGTCGCGCTCGCCGAGCGGCTGATCGCGAGCGGGAGACCCGCCGAGATCGTCAACGCCGATTCGATGCTGGTCTACCGCGGCATGGACATCGGCACCGCCAAGCCCACGGCGGACGAAAGGCGGCGGGTGATCCACCACCTGGTGGATGTGCTCGAGGTGACCGAGACGGCCACGGTGGCGCAGTTCCAGACTCGGGCTCGAAAGGCGATCGCCGACTGCCGGGCTCGGGCGGTGGTGCCGATCGTGGTGGGCGGCTCGGCCCTGTACATCCGGGCGATCGTCGACGACTTCGTGTTCCCCGGGACTGATCCTGCCGTACGAGCTCGGTGGGAGGCCGAGCTCGCCGAGGTCGGCGCGCCGGCGTTGCACCAGCGGCTGACCCTCCTCGATCCGGCGGCCGCCGCCGCCATCGAGCCGGCGAACGGGCGCCGGGTGGTGCGGGCCCTGGAGGTCATCGAGCTGACCGGACAGCCGTACCCGGCGCAGTTGCCCGAGCGGCGCTATCTGCTGCCGGGGGTGGTCCAGCTGGGGCTGCGGCTGGAACGTTCGATCCTGGACGTCCGGATCGAGCAGCGGGTCGCCGCCATGTGGGCCGCCGGGCTGGTCGACGAGGTCGCCCGGCTGGCGCAGCACGGGTTGCGGGAGGGTGTGACGGCCTCCCGGGCTCTCGGCTACCGGCAGGTGCTCGAGCTGCTGGACGGTCAGGTCGACGAGGCGGAGGCGCAACGGCGCACGGTGGTCGCCACCCGCCGGTTCGCACGACGCCAGGACTCCTGGTTCCGACTGGACCCCCGGATCGGCTGGCTGGCGTACGACCGGCCGGACCTGGTCGACGCAGCCCTCGCTGCCGCTGAAGTGGAAGACTGATCCCGTGCACAGCCGGACGTTCGCGAAGGGCCACGGGACGGAGAACGACTTCGTCCTGCTGGTGGACCGTGACGCCCGGGAGCCGCTGACCGACGACCAGGTCCGCTGGATCTGCGACCGGCGGGCCGGCATCGGCGCCGACGGGATCCTGCGGGCCGTGGCCGGTCGCCACATCCCGGGGTGGTCGGGGGATCCTGACGTCTGGTTCATGGACTACCGCAACGCCGACGGCTCGATCGCCGAGATGTGCGGCAACGGGGTGCGGGTCTTCGTCCGCCATCTGATCGACGAAGGACTGGCCGTCGGTCCGTCCGTGCCGGTCGGCACCCGGGCGGGGCTGCGGACGACCGAGGTGCTTGCCGACGGCCGGATCCGGGTGGCCATGGGACCGGCGCGGGTGTCGACGGACGAGGTCGGCGTGCTGACCGCCGACGGACGAGAGTTCGCCGCGGTGCCGGTCGATGTCGGCAACCCGCACGCGGTCAGCTTCTGCGCCGAACCGGCGGCGATCGACCTACGGGACGCCCCCACCTGGCAGCCGGGTGACGCCTTCCCACACGGCGTGAACGCCGAGTTCGTCGCCTCTCTGGGGCCGCGCCACCTGGCGATGCGGGTCTACGAGCGCGGCTCCGGAGAGACCCGTTCCTGCGGCACCGGCACGGTGGCTGCGGCCGCAGCCTGGCACCACCGTCACGGTCTGCACGACGCGGTCGAGGGCGCTCCGGGCCAGAGCGTCCGCTACCGGGTCGACGTCCCGGGCGGGACGGTCGAGGTGGAGCTGGGGGAGCAGACGTTCCTCACCGGGCCTGCCGTCGTCGTGGCTCGCGGAGAGCTGCTGGTGCCCTCGTCTCTGGCCGTCCCGATCACGGTCGGCTGAGCGACGACGCCTCTCACGAGCGGGAAACGGCTCGCCGACTGTTGGTGATACGTGCGATTCTTGTCCCACGATGAGTTTGCCTGAATCCGAGTACCTGTCCTCCTCCGCTGTGGACGCCGACGAGTCCGTCGCATCGGACGTCTTCGATGAGCCGTCCGAGACCGAGGCGTACGAGCCGTCCGAGCGCACCGACTACGACGGTCAGCAGCTACACCGCGAGGAGCGCCAGTCGCTCCGTCGGGTGGCCGGCATGTCGACCGAGCTCACCGACATCACCGAGGTCGAGTACCGCCAGCTCCTGCTGGAGCGCGTGGTGTTGGTCAGCGTGTGGACCACAGGCAGCGAGGTCGACGCCGAGAACGCCATGGCGGAGCTGAAGCTGCTCGCGGAGACCGCCGGCTCCGAGGTCCTGGAGGGCGTCGTGCAGCGCCGGCAGCGACCCGATCCGGCCACCTACATCGGCCGCGGCAAGGTCGAGGAGCTGCGCGAGATCGTGGTGGCCACCGGCGCCGACACCGTCATCTGCGACGGCGAGCTCGCACCCGCCCAGCTGCGCAACCTGGAGGACAAGATCAAGGTCAAGGTCATCGACCGGACCTCGCTGATCCTCGACATCTTCGCCTCCCACGCCAAGAGCGCGGAGGGGCAGGCTCAGGTCGAGCTGGCCCAGCTGCAGTACCTCAAGCAGCGACTCCGCGGCTGGGGTGGCAACCTCTCCCGGCAGGCCGGCGGCCGCGCCAGCGGCGGGGCCGGCATCGGAGGCCGCGGGCCCGGTGAGACGAAGCTGGAGACCGACCGTCGCCGGATCCACAGCCGGATCGCGAAGCTGCGGGCGACCCTCCGGGAGCTCGACGCGAACCGGCAGCTCAAGCGGGCCGAGCGGCGCCGTCATCAGGTCCCCTCAGTGGCGATCGTCGGCTACACCAACGCCGGCAAGTCCAGTGTGCTGAACCGGCTCACCGGAGCCGGGGTGCTGGTCGAGGACGCGCTGTTCGCCACGCTGGACCCGACCACCCGACGCACCCAGACCACTGATGGTCGGGTCTTCACGCTGACCGACACCGTCGGTTTCGTCCGGCATCTGCCGCACGATCTGGTGGAGGCGTTCGCGTCGACGCTGGAGGAGTCGGCCCAGGCCGACCTGCTGGTGCACGTGGTCGACGCGTCCGATCCCGATCCGGTCGGTCAGATCAGAGCCGTCCGCGGTGTGCTCGCCGACATCGGGGCGGGTGACGTGCCCGAGCTGGTGGTGCTGAACAAGTGCGATCGGGCCAGTGCGGAGGCCATCACCACCCTGCGCACCGCGGCTCCCGGCGCCGTGGTCACCTCGGCCCGCACCGGTGAGGGGATCGAGGAGCTGCGGGCAGTTGTCGAGTCCCGGCTGCCGCGTCCCGAGCGGGAGGTGCGGGTGCTCTTGCCGTACGAGCGGGGCGATCTGGTCAACCGGATCCACGTCAGCGGTGAGCTGGTCAGCCTGGAGCACACCGAGCACGGTTCGTTGGTGACGGCCCGGGTCCATCCGGACCTGGCCGGGGAGCTGGCCCCGTACGAGCTCGCTGCCTCCAGCTGAGCGCTCCTTCCCGATGACCGCGTCCGATGTCGGCGCCCCGAAGGCCGCTACTGGCGTCGGGCGTCCGAGTGCCGCCGAGCAGACCGCGGCGGTGCTGGCGGCCGCCGTCGCCGAGATCGGTGGTCACGAGCGGCCCGGGCAGCTGGCGCTGGCCGCTGCCGTCGGGGACGCCTTCGACACCGGGGTCCACGTCCTGGCCCAGGCGGGCACGGGAACCGGGAAGTCCCTCGGCTACCTGGCGCCCACCCTGGTCCGGCTGGCGCGCGGTGACCTCGACCGGGTCGTCGTGACCACGGCGACCTTGGCCCTGCAGAGTCAGCTGGCGGGCAAGGACATCCCGCACGCCCTGGACGCGGTCGAGGCCGTCACCGGGCGGCGTCCGCGGCACGCGATCCTCAAGGGCCGGACCAACTACGCCTGCCTGCTGAAGGTGCGCGATGGTGCCGACGACCAGGCGGCGCTGATCCCGGCGTCCGAGCTGGTGGCCTCCCTGCAGGAGTCGCCGCGGGCCGCGCCCGAGTCCGCGCTCGGGGCCGAGGTGCTGGCGCTGCGCGAATGGGCCGAGGGGCAGCTGGACGACGGGGCCCTGGCCGACCGTGACGACGCTCCCACGCACACCGATCGCGGCTGGCAGCAGGTGTCCATCCCGGTGCGCGAGTGCCTGGGCACCCAGCGCTGCCCGCAGGGCGGGCTGTGCTTCGTGGAGAAGTCGCGGGAGGTGGCACGGGCGGCCGATCTGGTGGTCACCAACCACGCCCTGCTCGCCATCGACGCCATGCACGGCGGGACGGCTCTCCCCGAGCACCAGGCCGTCGTCATCGACGAAGCACACGAGCTGACCGCCCGGGTGACCGGAGCGGCCTCGGCCGAGCTGAGTCCCGGGATCGTCGACCGAGTGGGCCGGCGGGCGCTGGGCTGGCTGGACGACGACGACCTCGCCACCGAGTTGCTGGCCTCGGCCGACACGCTCCGGGACGCGCTGGAGGAGACCCCGCTGGAGCGGGTCGAGGACGCCGGCGCCCCCGTGATCGCGGCCTTCGAGGCCGTACGGTCGGTGACCCGGCGGGTGGTGAGCGCGCTGGGGAACGGGACGGACAAGAACGAGCCGGAGTGCCGGCAGGCCGCCGCCGCGGTCAAGGAGGTCTTCGATGTCGCCGAGCGGATGGCGGCGTTGAGTGAGCACGACGTGGTGTGGGTGGCCGACCGGGAGCGCAGCGGCCGGGAGGCCCGGGTGGCGCCGTTGACGGTGGCCGGCCTGATGCGCTCGCGCGTGTTCGGTGAGCACACCACCGTGCTGACCTCGGCCACCCTGAAGCTGGGGGGAGATTTCACCGGCGTGGCCGGTTCGGTGGGGCTGCGGGAGGATGAGCGGGTCCACGACGGAGCGCCGGCCCCAGAGCTCGGCGAGGACGACGAGCGGCAGCCCTGGCGGGGGATCGACGTCGGTTCGCCCTTCTCCTACGACAAGCAGGGCATCCTCTATCTCGCCCGCCAGATGCCGCTGCCCGGTCGGGACGGGATCAGTGACGCCGTGCTCGAGGAGGTGGCCGAGCTCGTCTGGGCGGCCGGTGGCCGCACGCTCGGCTTGTTCTCGTCGCGACGGGCGGCGGAGGCGGCGGCCGTGCACGTCCGCAAGCAACTGCCGAAGCAGAAGATCCTGTGCCAGGGCGACGCCCAGCTGTCGGAGCTGACCCGCCGCTTCGTCGCCGAGGAGGAGACCTCCCTGTTCGGCACCTTGTCGCTCTGGCAGGGGATCGACGTGCCGGGGTCCACCTGTCGACTGGTGATCATCGACCGGATCCCCTTCCCCCGACCCGACGAGCCACTCACCGTGGCCCGGCAGCGGGCGGTCGCCGAAGCGGGTGGCAACGGGTTCATGGCCGTGGCCGCGAGCCACGCGGCGTTGCTGCTGGCCCAGGGGTCCGGGCGGTTGATCCGCCGGGTCAGCGATCGCGGGGTCGTCGCGGTGCTCGATCCACGCCTGGTCACTGCCCGCTACGGGTCGTACCTGCGGTCGTCCATGCCCCCGATGTGGACGACAAGTGACCGGGAGACCGCCATCGGCGCGCTCCGCCGCCTCAACGAGTCCGACTGAACGAGTCCGGCCGACCGGGTCCGGCTCGCCGAGTCCGAGTGGGTGATCACGTCGACCGAGGATCGATGCGACGCGGTGGTGGCGGCTGTAACAAACGTGTGTGAGGCTGCCCACATGGAGCACACCTACGACTTCGACCTGGCGGTGATCGGGTCCGGCCCCGGTGGCCAGAAGGCCGCCATCATGGCGGCCAAGCTCGGCAAGCGGGTCTGTGTGATCGACAGCCACCAGATGGTCGGTGGGGTCTGCGTCAACACCGGCACCATCCCCTCCAAGACCCTCCGCGAGGCGGTCCTCTACCTGACCGGCATGCAGCAGCGCGACATGTACGGCGCCAGCTACCGGGTCAAGAACGAGATCACCATCTCCGACCTGCTGAGTCGACTCCAGCACGTCATCGGCCGCGAGATCGAGGTCATCCGCAACCAGCTGCTGCGGAACCACATCGAGCTGATGGCCGGGGCCGCCAGCTTCCTCGATCCCCACACCCTGTCGATCGACGGCGACGGTCTGGCGACCATGCGGACGTTGACCGCGGACAAGATCGTGGTGGCCACCGGCACCACCCCGGCCCGCCCGAAGAACATCGACTTCGACGGCGCACGGGTGCTCGATTCGGACCAGATCCTCACCCTGGACAAGGTGCCCGACTCGCTGGTGGTCGTCGGAGCCGGGGTGATCGGCGTCGAGTACGCGTCGATCTTCGCGGCCCTCGGCACCCGCGTCACGCTGGTGGAGAAGCGGCCTCAGATGCTCGACTTCTGCGACCCGGAGATCGTGGAGTCGCTGAAGTTCCACCTGCGCGACCTGTCGGTCTCCTTCCGCTTCGGCGAGGAGGTGCAGTCGGTGGAGAGCTCCGAGCGCGGCACGGTGACCACCCTCGCCTCCGGCAAGCGGATCGCGGCCGAGGTGGTGATGTACTCCGCCGGGCGGCAGGGGAACACGGAGGTCCTCAACCTGGGCATGGCCGGTCTCGAGGCCGACAACCGGGGCCGGCTGGTCGTCGACGACACCTACGCGACCTCGGTACCCACCATCTACGCGGTCGGCGACGTCATCGGCTTCCCGGCGCTGGCCGCCACCTCGATGGACCAGGGCAGGTTGGCCGCCGCGTACGCGTTCGGGGAGACCGTCAACGAGCTGCACCACCTGCAGCCCATCGGCATCTACTCCATTCCGGAGATCTCCTACTGCGGACGCAGCGAGCTCGACCTCACCAAGGAGGCCATTCCGTTCGAGGTCGGCATCTCCCGCTACCGCGAGCTGGCCCGCGGCCAGATCATCGGCGACTCGTACGGGATGCTGAAGCTCATCGTCCACGCCGACACCCGGGAGATCCTCGGCGTGCACGTCTTCGGCACCAACGCGACCGAGCTGGTGCACATCGGCCAGGCCGTGATGGGCTGTGGCGGCACCGTCGACTACCTGGTCAACACCGTCTTCAACTACCCGACTCTGTCGGAGGCCTACAAGGTCGCGGCGCTCGATGTGGCGAACAAGCTCCGCGCGGTGGCCCGCTTCACCAACCAGATGATGACCGGCGAGCCCAGCCTGTTGTAGGCGATTAGAGGCGGCGCAGGACGGCGACGACCTTGCCGAGGATCGACGCGTGGTTGCCGTCGATCGGGTCGTACGCCGGGTTGTGCGGCATCAGCCAGACCTGCTTGTCGGTCTTCTTGAAGGTCTTCACGGTGGCCTCGTTGTCCAGCAGCGCAGCCACGATGTCGCCGTTGATGGCCGTCGGCTGCTGCCGCACGACCACCCAGTCGCCGTCGCAGATGGCCGCGTCGATCATCGAGTCACCCTGGACCTCGAGCATGAACACCGTGCCCTCACCAACCAGCTGGCGGGGGAGCGCGAAGACGTCCTCCACCCGCTCCTCGGCCAGGATCGGTCCACCGGCAGCGATCCGGCCGATGACGGGCACGTGCACGGGCTCGGGATAGGAGTCGTTGATCCCGGTCTCGTCGACCTCGATGTCGGCCGGCTGGGGGTGCAGCGGTCGCACCTTCGACGACTCGTCCGCCCCGGGCAGCAGCACCTCGAGCGCTCGCGGACGATTGGGGTCACGGCGCAGGAAGCCCTTGCCTTCCAGGACCTTGAGCTGGTGCGCGACACTGGACGAGGACGCCAGGCCCACCGCGTCACCCATCTCCCGGATGCTCGGTGGATAGCCGCGGGTCTCGACCGTCTCCTTGATCATCTCCAGGATCCGTCGCTGACGCAGGGTGAGGCCGTCGATGCCGGCCGGGCCGTCGGGCAGTGTCGACACCGGGCTCGCCTCGCCCAGCTGGGCAGCCACCTCGCTGGCCCGGGGCCGCCCGCGCTTGCGCTGCGGCGTCGGGAGCTGCTCGTCCTTCTTGTTCGCCATGAGCAGCACTCTAGAGAAGGTTCACCGACCAATCAAACATCTGTTCGAGCGTGTCGCACGAGATCGGGTGCGCTGGCAGGCACCGACAGGGCATGGCTGGACAGAGCCTCCTTCATCCGCGCCGATGCGGGTTGGATGGACCCTGACAGGAGGGATCCGCCCTCCGTCGCGATGACGGAGGATCCGTGGTGAAGCGCGTGCTGGTGCCGACCTCGGCGCTGATGTGGGGGCTCCAGATGGCCTTCCTCAGCCCCGCGCTGGCACTGATCCTGGTCAACCTCTACGGCGCCACGACCGCCGAGGTGGGCTGGGTGCTCAGCATCTACAACGCCAGCGGGTTCGTCGCGTCGCTGGTGCTGCCCGCGTACGCCGACCGCAAGGGCGAGTACCTGCGGCTGATGCTGGTGTGCGGCGGGTTGACCGCCTTGCTGGCCCTCGTGCTGGCGATGGCGACCACCCTGCCGATGGCGGCGGTCGCCCTGGTGGTGATCGGTGGGCCGGCGGGG
Source organism: uncultured Actinomycetota bacterium (assembly GCA_963696135.1). GTDB lineage: Bacteria > Actinomycetota > Actinomycetes > Propionibacteriales > Propionibacteriaceae > Microlunatus. The sequence goes on along the minus strand of CAVOJH010000006.1, from coordinate 204,936 downwards.
GTCGGCAGCTCGATGCTGTTCGCCCACCTCCGTCACTCCGGAGCGCGCACCGCCGACATCGTGAACACCCGGGCGATCGTCTCGGTCGCCTGGGTGGCCGGGCCGCCGCTCGCCACGTTCATCATCGGCTGGTTCGGCGACCAGGCGATCCTGCTGGCCATCGCCGCGGTAGCCGTGCTCAACATGGTCACCACCGCAGCGCTGCTGGCGCAACGCAGAGCGCAGCTGCGCGCCCAGCTGGCCGCCGAGGCCGCCGGCACCGAGTCGGTCCGACCGACGCCGGTCGAGGAGGACTCACCCGTCGGTCGACTGGGCACCGGGCTGATCATGGGCGCCTTCATCTTGTTGCAGGCCGCGAACGCGACGGCGATGACGATGATGACCGTCTACGTCACCCAGACCCTTGGGCTCGACGTGCTGTGGGCGGGCATCGCCCTCGGGGTGGCGGCCGCGGTCGAGGTGCCCGCCCTGCTGCTGATGGGCCGGCTCAGTGCGCGCTACTCCCACCTCGCCCTGATCGCCGCCGGCTGCGTGTCCGGCATCGCCTACTACGTGGGTCTGGCGCTGGTCTCCGGTCCGGTGCTGCTGATCGCGCTGCAGCTGCTGAACGCCCTGGCCTTCGCTGCGATCGCGGGCATCGGGCTGCCGCTGTTCCAGCAGATGATCCCGCGACCCGGCCTGGCCACCGGTCTCTACCTGAACACCCGTCGACTGGGGGCCATCGTGTCCGGGCCGATCATCGCGGTCGGCTCCCTGACCGTGCTCGGCCAGCGGGGGATCTTCGTGACCTGTGCCGCTGCGACCCTGGTCGGTCTGGTCATCATCGTGATCGCCAGCCGCACCACGCGACGACCCTCGGGGGGCCCGTCGGCGGAACCGGCCTGAACCAGACTCGACCGACCGGCTCGGCGCAGCCGTCGGGCGATCAGCCTCCCTGCTCGGTCCGCGGGATCGGCACGGCGACCAGGGTGAAGCTGACCGGGACCGCGTCGTCGGGCCGCTGGGCGGGGTGGCCGACGGGGCGGCGGTCCGCCAACGGCGCGATGATCCTGTTCCAAGCCGCCAGCACCTCCGCCAGCTCCGCGGGGGTCAGGTAGAGCAGGCCCGAGCGGGCGCCACCGGACTCGGCCCACGCGGGATCCTCCGAGGTCCGTCGCTGCTGCCAGTCGGCCAGCTGCTGGCCGGCTCGTTCGACCACGTGGCGGTCCAACACGTCGAGGGACGCTCGGGCACCGGGATCGGCGGGCTCGAGCTCGTAGCTGGTGGAGGTGACCCGCCAGGGATGAGCACGGTGGTCGGGGGAGTCGGCGGGTTCGATGAAGCCGTACTTGGCCAGCTGTCGCAGGTGGTGACTGGCCAGCGCGTGGCTGATCCCCAGCTGGCGAGCCGCGTCGGCTGCGGTCAGGCTGCCCTCTCGGGCCACCAGGCCGTGCAGCTCGACCCGGATGGGGTGGGCCAGGGCCCGCATGGCCAGCGGATCGGAGACGGTACGGGTGCGGACGTTCGATGCCAAAGGCATGCTGGGAATCATTGCCGACCCCCTCGGATTGTCAAGCACCTCGGCCGGCCGCCGCCAGGACCGGCGTCGTGGCGGTGGCAGCGGTGGGTCGTAGGGCGATCAGCACGAGGATGCCGGCCAGCAGGTAGACGACGCCTTGGAACGTGATCACCGGCAACACACCGAGGTGTTGGGCGAGCGCACCGGCGACGAAGGTGCAGGCCAGCATCGCCAGGTTCTGCACCGTGGTCAGCGCCCCGAAGACCCGGCCGCGGACGCGATCGTCGGTGCCGAGCTGGAAGATGGTCATCGCGCCGGCGAACAGCGCCGCTCCCGGCAGGCCGACCAGTGCGATGATCACCACGGCCGGCCAGATCTGATCGGTCACCAGCGGGTAGAGGAACAAGGCGAGGTCGCCGAGCCCGAAGGCCACGGCACCCCACCCGAACAGGTCTCGCGGCGAGACCCGGTGTCCGAGGGCACTGACCACCAGCCCGCCCACGATGCCACCGACCGCCTGCGCCGAGAGGATCGTGCCGAAGGCGCTCGCCGTGCCGCCGAGAACGTCCTTCACGTACGGGGCGAACAGCGTCCCCATCACTGCTTCCCCCGTGCCGGAGACGGCGAAGAAGGTCACGAGGACGAGGAGAGCGCGGCTCCGCCTGATCACGCCCAGCCCCTCCCGCCAGTCGTCGATCACCCGAGGCCGGTCGGCCGCTGCCCGTGCGGCGCTCCGGTGACCGATCAGAGCGATCAGCACGGCCGCGAGCGCGAACGTGGCGATGTCGGCCACGGCGAGCCAGGTCAGACCGCCGACCGACACGATGACCCCGCCCAGAGCCGCCCCGATCAACCTCGAGACGTTGCGCACCTGTGTGTTGAAGGCGTTGGCCGTGATCAGGTGCTGCTCGGCGACCAGGGTCGGGAGAAGCGACACATCGGCTGCCACGAAGAACGGCGTCAAGCAGCTGCTCACCGCGACCACCACGACGATGATCCAGACCTGGGAGGCGTCGCGGACGAGCAGGAGCGGAAGCAGTCCGATGCTCAGCAGCACGTTCGTCGTCACCATGACCCGGCGACGGTCCCAGCGGTCGACCAGCACACCGGCCACGGAACCGAAGAGCACCTGCGGTGCCTGGGTGGCGAACAGGGCGGCCGCCGACGCCAGCGTCGAGCCGGTGAGAGCGTAGATCTCGAAGGCGATGCCGGTGGCGAGCATCCAGTCGCCGGTCTGCGAGATCAGTCCGGCAGTCAGCAGCAGGACGAGATCACGGTTCCCCAGCAACGCGCGAAACCGACCCGGAGAGGAATCCAAAGACATGCTTGGAATCATGCGCGACGGAGTGCTCGATGTCAAGCAAGTGCTTGGAGTAGCCGTTGACCAGGGGACAAGCAGGGGGAGGGGTGACGGGTCGTACCCGCCCGGAACGGACTGTCGGTGCCTCCTGCTTGAGTCCTGATGAGGGATCGAAGGAGGTCTCAACCCGGGACTGTCAGTGCTCCCGCCCAGACTCAGGGTCGAGATGTTTTTCGAAAAGCCTTGCCAATCGCCTGAGGGCGAGGTAAGAATTCAAACAGGCGTTCTATCGAATGTTCGTTCGAGGTGGAGGAAGCGATGACTCAGCTCCTGGTGGATCGGATCGCGGTCGACGAGCCCGTCGGCAGCGCTGCGGCGTGCGCACGGGTGCAACCCACGGCCCCGGGTCAGGCCGCTTCCACCCGGCCCCTGCCGAGCCGGCGGCTGCGCCCACGGCGTCCCGGTCGGGGATCCGGACGGGCCGCCTCACCGACTCTTCGCCCGGCTACGTTCTGGCCCGCGCCGGCGGGGAGCCGCAGCCCGAGAACCCACGGCCGGTCCTGCGCGATGCCGACTTCACAGCTCGCGGCGACCACGTCGGAGCCGACCTGGCAGCTGACCGACCGCGGCGTCGCCGTCCTGCTCGTGGCCGGTCTGATGATCATGGTCGCGGCCCTCACGGTGGTCGGGCTCACGGCGATCACTGTCACCGGTGAGGGTTATCGGGCGACCGTGTCGTCGAGCCTGCCTCGGTGACCACCGTGCACTCCTAGGACGGGCCGTTGTCGGTGAGGTGGGACCACGCGTGGGGGTGGGTGCGCAAGAAGTCGGCGAAGCTCTGGGGTTGCTGACCGGTGATCTCCTCCACCGTGCTCGTGGCGGTCGCCAGTTCACCGGTCCCGATGGCCTGGTAGGACGTGACCCAACCCCTCACCTCGAAGGCTGGGGCGCCGTAGTGCGCGCGAGACGCGTAGGCCTCCTCTTCGGACTCAGCCTGATAGCGCACCTGGCGACCACTGACCGCGGTCAGTTCGGCGGCCACCTCGGTCAACGTGAGCTCAGCTGGACCGGTGACGTCGAGAGTGCGTCCGTCCCACCGATCGTCGATGAGCACGCGAGCGGCGACGGCGGCCACGTCGTCGTGGCCGACGGAGGCCACGGCGCCGTCGCCCGCCGGTCCGCGGATGATCCCGTCGGCGCCGGCCATCCCCGCCAGACCGGAGTGATAGAGCGAGTCCCGCAGGAAGACGTACCGGAGTCCGCCGGCGGCGATCAGCCGCTCGGTGTGGAAGTGGTCCCGGGCGAACGTGAAGGTCGCGTCCGGCGCCGCACTCTGGAAGGAGATGTAGACGATCTTGCCGACGCCCGCCGCCGTGGCGGCGTCGATCATGGAGCCGTGCTCGGTGACTCGATCAGCGGACTCGCGCGCGCTGACCAGCAGCATCGTGTCGCAGCCGCTCAGTCCGGCTCGGGCGGCGTCGCCGTCGGTGTAGTCGGAGATGATCGCGATCTCGGCCTGCACCCGGGGAGCTCGGCCGGGGTCGCGGACCAGCAGCCGCAACGGGTCACCTCGATCGGCGAGGAGGCGGGTCACTCGGGATCCGAGGGCTCCGGTGGCGCCGGTGACGGCGATCATGCCGTCCGTCCGTACGGGTAGGTGCCGGTCGAGGGGGGCATGGGCTGACCGGGACCACCCTGCGACGGGTGATCGATGACGACGGTCTTCATGATCATGTCGGCGAACGTCTGTCGCTTCGCGTCCCACAACGGCCACAGGTAACCGATGTCGGCGATCCCGTCGAGGATGTGCAGGAGATCACGCAGGAAGGCGTTCACGGCTCCGATGGGCTGGCCGTTGACCTCGGCTACCAGCTTGGTCCGGAGCACCCGCTTGCCCATCGACTGACCGGTCCGGCCGGCGATCAGCCACCGGTTGTACCACTGCCAGCCGAACGCGATCAGCATCAGCATGATCCCGATCATCATCCACACCAGGGCGGGACGCAACAGCTCGCCGAACAGACCCGCCGGCGACTCGGTCGGACCCTCCGCCGTGACCTGGATGATCCGGACGTACAACAGCACGTATCCGATCCAGAACGGGATCATCGCCACGTAGGCGGGTGTGAAGTCGATCAGGTACCCGCCGACGCGCCGGCTCCAGCGGGCGTACGGGTAGACGGGCACCGGCGGCACCCAGACGGGGGGCGGGGCGTAGCCGACCATTCCGCGCGATGGGGGACAGGGCTGGGCAGGATGGTGCTGCTGAGCGCCGTACGACGGCTGCGGTGGGTACGCCGGCGGCGAGTACCCCGGCTGGGCCGACGGGCCGTCCTCGTGGTTGCTGCTCATCCCGGGCTCCTCTGTGGCGACCCGCGAGAGTGTAGGCGAGCCGACTGGAAACGGGGCGAGCTGCACCCACGCGAGGCAGAATGGCCGGGTGTCCACGGTCCAGGCTCCTGAGAGACGCTCCTTCCGGGCTGCCGGCGGCCTCAAGTGGTTGGTCGGCTACGCGGCGTTCGGGCTCGGCGTCAGCACGCTCTACGCCACCACGGGAGTCGGCTTCCCGTGCCCGTTCCGAGCGCTGACCGGCTGGGAGTGCCCGCTCTGCGGCGGCACCCGGCTGGGCTCGGCACTCCTGCACGGGGACGTCGCCGCCGCGTTCGCGTACAACCCGGTCGTGTTCGTCAGCCTCGTCCTCGGGGTGATCGTCGGCGTGCTCTGGATCATCGAAGCGTTGGGCGGCCCCCGGATCCGGCCCCCGGCGACGTGGCGGGCGGCGGCCCGCCGGGTCCGTCCGGCCATCTGGTGGACCACCGTCGTCGTCCTGGCCGCGCTCTACGTCGTGCTTCGCCATCTCGCCTGAGCAGATCACAACCCTGACGGAGATCCTGCGATCGCTGTCCGAGCCGTACCGACAGCTCGAGGCTCGTCCCTAGGATCGTGCCGTGAGCGCCGATCCCGGCCCCGTCCTGGCCCAGGGCCGGGCATCGATCATCTACGACCTCCGGGACGGGACCGTCCTGCGGCGGTACGCCGGATCGGACCGGTCGGCGGAACCGGAGGCCGAGGTGATGCGTCTCGCTGCCGCGGCGGGCGTGCGGGTGCCGGTCGTCCACTCCGCCTCGGGGCCGGACATCCGGATGGACCTCGTCCCGGGTCCGACGATGCTCTCCGATCTGGTGGACCACCCCGACCGAGCCGGGGACTACGGTCGGGTGCTGGCCGACCTGCACGCGTCCCTGGATCAGGTACGACCTCGCGACGGATCCGCACTGCGGCTGGTCCACGGGGATCTCCACCCCGGCAACGTGGTGTTGGATGAGCGCGGTCCAGTGCTCCTGGACTGGACGAACCACCGTTTCGCGTACCGGGCGCTCGATCTCGCCCTCTCCTGGTTGATCCTCGCCTGCTTCGTGCCGGACCCGGCAGACCCGCGGGCACCCTCCGACTCCGTGCGTTCGGCGCTCCTGGAGGGCTTTCTCGATGCGGTGGACCGGTCGGCGGCGGCCGCTGCTCTCGACGATGCCGCGACGATCCGCCAGGCCGATCCCGCCACCACCGCGGACGAGCGCGCACGGATCGAGCACCTCCGCACGGCCCGGTGCCTGCGCCCGAATTGACCCGTACGCCTGGAACGTCATCACCGCTCTGGCATCGCCGCGTTCTGATCAGCGGTGGACGTCGGCCCGGTTCACTCGCGGCGCGGGTGAGCCGCTCGGCATGGTGGCACGTCTAGCGTGGTGGCAGATGCCGATCACGACGAACGAGGAGAACCGCCCGTGCCTACGTCGCTCACCGATCTCGTCACCCCGGAGATGATCACGCAGTACCGAGACGAGGGGTACTTCGTGCTCGAATCCGTGCTGACACCCGCCGAGCTGGAGCTGATCCGGAGCGGCGCCCAGTACTCCGTGGAGCGGCTCGACGCCCAGATGTCCGACGAGGGCGTCGACCGGCTCGGGATCAACGCCCGCGGCAAGCGGTACTTCAGTGCGATGGTCTACGCCGAGCGTCCCGAGCTCAGGCCGTTCGTCTTCGGTCCGACGATGGCGGCCATCTGCCGCGCGGTGCTCGGGTCGCAGGCGTACCTGTTCTGGGAGCAGTACGTGATCAAGGCCGCCGACCCCGACACCACGTTCGCCTGGCACCAGGACTCCGGCTACGTGCACGAGGACCACGAGCCGTACCTGACCTGCTGGATCGCACTCGACGACGTCACCGAGGAGAACGGCTCCGTCTACCTGCTCCCGTACAGTCGATCGGGGATCCGGTCCTACATCCGGCACATCCGCGCCGCCGACACCGGCGACCAGGTGTGCTATTTCGGCGCCGACCCCGGGATGCCGGTGATCGTTCCGGCCGGATCGATCGTCTGCTTCTCCAGCACCGTGATCCACCGCAGCGGCGCCAACCTCACCGACCGGTACCGCCGGGTCTACCTGCTGCAGTACTCGGCTGAGGTGATCATGGACAAGACCGGCCAGCGACCCTGGGGCTCGTTCGAGCAGTTCCTGGCCGACGGCGAGATCGTCGCCGACCCTGGCGCACCCGACTGACCGATCATCGGCCGACTCCCGTCGCCAACTCTTGCCGACCGTTCATCGAGATGACCGCAGGGCAGCGTCCAGGGTGCTCATGAGCTCGGCGACGCGGTCGCTCGAGACTCGAGCCACCGGATACCGACGAAGGACATCCACCAGAACCGGCGTCGCCCGTTGCCGCGCTCGCTCGATCAGCACGATCCCCACCGTCGGATCGTCGCCTTCGATCAGCTCGACGACACGGGCGGCAGCTGCTGTCGCCCGGAGAATGTGCCCGACCTGGTGGGCCTTCGCGACGGGGTGCAGATACGCCGCGCCTGCTGCGTCACCCGCGGACCGAGCTGCAAGCCGCGCGACTTCGGTCTTCGCTTCCTTGGCAGCTCGGTGGGCGTCCGACGACGCCACACGCTGCAGGTTGGTCCGCCGTTCGCCGTTGATGAACACCCAGGCGGAATCGACGGCCGCGCGAGGACGACCGTCTCCGGGGACGGCTGCTTCGTAGGCCGGCAACACGTCTTCGGCGCTCTCGGTCGCGAAGCGCGCCACCACGCGCAGCTCGTCCATCGTCAGCTCGAAGTCACCGACCACGGTCGTCATTCGACCGATCCTGCCAGCGGCTCGCCCGTGAACCCAGTCACTGTGACGGTTTGCGGCCGACGACGACCAGCTGGGGTCTCTGCGAGGGCGGCTGCTCGGCAAGCCGGATATCGACCACGACCTCCAGACCGGCGGCAGTCAGCAGGACCGTCAGCTCCTCTGGTTGATAAAGGTGAGTTGTCCATTCCACCGGGACATCTCCGTAGCATCGGGTTCGCGGTTGGTCACCGTCGCCGCGGTGCGTGCCGATGACGATCTGCCCGTCCGGACGCAAGGCGCGGGTCATGGTGGCGATCACGCGGGGCATCCACGCGCGCGGCAGGTTGAACCAGGACCACCAGCCGAGCACCCCTCCGAGCGAGCCCGGCTCCGGCTTCAGGTCGGTCACCGAGGCGACCTCGAAGGACACCGCCGGGTACTGGCGCCGAGCGTGTTCGATCATGCGCGGCGAGAGGTCCACCCCTGATACGTCGACGCCTCTGCGGTGCAGGTAGTCCGAGATCCAGCCCGGGCCGCATCCCGCGTCCAGGACGGGCCCGATCTCGCGCACCTGCTCGGCGAAGGCGTCGAGAGCTGACCGCAGCCAGGGGCCGGGATCGCCGACCATCGCGAGGTAGTTGTCGGCGACCGCGTCGTACGACGCGCGGACGGTGTCGAGGTCGGCTGGAGCGTCGGGGTTCACGATGCTGGACGCTAGCGAGCAAGACAACCGCGACAACGCCCGTCGTGAGCGACCGCGAAGCGGAGCGCCGGTTCTGGCTGGACCGACGAGGGAGCGGACACGCTTCTTCGTCTGCGAATGAGGAGGGAAGTCAGAACCCTCAGCGCGGCGTGAGCAGCGAGTGACGAGAACACTGTCAGACCCCTTGCGCATACTGGTGACCACGACGTACGGTACCTACATCTAGTAGTTACACCCGTGTGTTTCATCCACAGATTGTGGTCGATGATCCACACTGATCCACAGGGTCACCCACAGGATGTCCCCAGAGATGTCCCCAGGCCGGTTGGCCGGGGCAGCCGAGCACGCGAGCGAGAGGAGTCGAGATGCACTGCCCTTACTGTCGGCACACCGACTCCAAGGTGCTCGACTCGCGGGTCGCCGACGAGGGTGCGAGCATCCGCCGGCGGCGGCAGTGCCCGGTCTGCGAGCGACGCTTCACCACCACCGAGCAGATGCAGCTCGTCGTGGTCAAGCGCAGCGGCGTGGTCGAGCCCTTCAACCGTGACAAGGCGGTCTCCGGGGTCCGCAAGGCCTGCAAGGGCCGGCCGGTGACCGAGGACCAGCTGGCTCGCCTGGGTCAGCTCGTCGAGGACTCGATCCGGGCCTCCGGTCAGCCGGAGATCCCGGCCGACGAGGTCGGTGTCGCCATCCTCGGACCGTTGCGCGACCTGGACCAGGTGGCGTATCTGAGATTTGCCAGCGTCTACCGTCAGTACGACTCGGTCGACGACTTCGAGGCCGAGATCGCGCTGCTGCGGGCCGAGTCCGAGCCGCTCGGCATCGAGCCGCTGATCCCCGACCGGGTCGCCGACGGCCGGGTCAGCACCTTCGTCCCGCACAAGCGCAGTCCCGGCCGGGCCTCCCCGCCCTGACCTTCACCACCCGAGAGCTCCTCCCCGACCTGGCGGCTCTCGCACCCACAGACCCCGAGACGGGGTCCGCACAGCAGGGGAAGGCTCGTGCGGACCTCGTCTCGGCTCCAGCAGGAACGTCAGAAAGGCAGTCAATGACCGAGACCACTCGCGCCACCAACGGCCGCTCCGAGAAGCGGAACGGCCGCGGCCGCAGCAGCGCGCTGCGCCTCGCGCCCGTGTTCAGCACGCCCGGCGTCCACCCGTATGACGAGGTGACCTGGGAACGGCGCGACGTCGTCCAGACCAACTGGAAGACCGGCGAGGTCGTCTTCGAGCAGAAGGCCGTCGAGTTCCCGAGCACCTGGAGCGTCAACGCCTCCACCATCGTGACCACGAAGTACTTCCGCGGCGCGCTGGGCACCGACGTCCGCGAGACCAGCCTGCGGCAGCTCATCGACCGGGTGGTGAAGACCTACCGCAAGGCCGGCGAGGACTTCGACTACTTCGTCGACGGTGACACCGCCGACGTGTTCGAGCACGAGCTGACCTGGATGCTGCTGCACCAGTACTTCTCGTTCAACTCGCCCGTCTGGTTCAACGTCGGGACCAAGTCGCCGCAGCAGGTGAGCGCCTGCTTCATCTTGAGCGTCGACGACTCGATGGACTCGATCCTGAACTGGTACAAGGAAGAGGGCTTCATCTTCAAGGGCGGCTCCGGTGCCGGTCTGAACCTGTCCCGGATCCGATCCTCCAAGGAGCTGCTGAGCTCCGGTGGCACTGCCTCCGGTCCGGTCTCCTTCATGCGCGGTGCGGACGCCAGCGCCGGGACCATCAAGTCCGGTGGCGCGACCCGTCGGGCAGCCAAGATGGTCGTGCTGGATGTCGACCACCCCGACATCGAGGAGTTCGTCGAGACCAAGGCGCGCGAGGAGAACAAGATCCGCGCCCTGCGCGACGCCGGCTTCGACATGGACCTGGGTGGCCGTGACATCACCTCGGTGCAGTACCAGAACGCCAACAACTCGGTGCGGGTCAGCGACACCTTCATGCGCGCTGTCGAGGACGACAGCACCTTCGACCTGCGGGCCCGCAACGACAACCGGGTCGTCGAGACGGTCCAGGCCACGGAGCTCTTCGGCAAGATCGCCCAGGCGGCCTGGGCCTGCGCCGACCCGGGCATCCAGTACGACGACACGATCAACGACTGGCACACCAACCCCGAGACCGGCCGGATCACCGCGTCGAACCCGTGCTCGGAGTACATGAGCCTGGACAACAGCTCCTGCAACCTGGCCAGCCTCAACCTGCTGAAGTTCCTGCGCGACGACGACTCCTTCGACGCCGAGCGGTTCGAGCAGGCCGTCGAGCTGATCATCACCGCGATGGACATCTCGATCTGCTTCGCCGACTTCCCGACCGAGTCCATCGGCCAGACCACCCGGGACTACCGCCAGCTGGGCATCGGCTACGCCAATCTCGGCGCCCTGCTGATGGCCACCGGCCACGGGTACGACTCCGACGGCGGCCGGGCCTTCGCCGCGGCGATCACCTCGCTGATGACCGGTGTCTCCTACCGGCGTTCGGCCGAGCTGGCCGCCATCGTCGGTCCGTACGCGGGCTACGCCCGGAACGCGGACGCGCACAAGCGGGTGATGCGCAAGCACCAGGCCGCCAACGACTCGCTGCGGGTCTTCGGCAGCCTCGACGCCGATGTGCACAAGCGGGCCACCGCTGCCTGGGACGGTGTGGTCAAGCTCGGCGAGACGAACGGCTACCGCAACGCGCAGGCCAGCGTCCTCGCCCCGACCGGCACCATCGGCTTCATGATGGACTGCGACACCACCGGCATCGAGCCCGACTTCTCCCTGGTCAAGTTCAAGAAGCTCGTCGGCGGCGGTTCGATGCAGATCGTCAACCAGACGATCCCGCGGGCCCTCAAGAAGCTCGGCTACACCGCCGAGACCGCCGAGGCCATCGTCGAGTTCATCGCGGAGAACGGCCACGTGATCGACGCTCCGGGACTGCGTCCCGAGCACTACGAGGTGTTCGACACCGCGATGGGCAAGCGCGCCATCAAGCCGATGGGTCACGTCCGGATGATGGCGGCTGCCCAGCCGTTCCTGTCCGGCGCGATCTCCAAGACGGTCAACCTGCCGGAGACGGCGACCGTCGAAGAGATCGCCGACGTCTACCTGCAGGGCTGGAAGCTCGGCCTCAAGGCCCTCGCGGTCTACCGCGACAACTGCAAGGTCGGTCAGCCGCTGAGTGACGGCAAGGCCGACAAGAAGACGGAAGCAGCCGAGGCTGCGCCGGCGGTGATCGAGAAGGTCGTCTACCAGCCGACGCGCAAGCGTCTGCCCAAGTCGCGGCCGAGCCGGACCACCTCGTTCTCGGTCGGCGGTGCGGAGGGGTACATGACCTCCGGTTCCTACCCCGACGACGGTCTGGGTGAGGTGTTCCTGAAGCTGGGCAAGCAGGGCTCGACCCTGGCCGGCGTGATGGACGCGTTCTCGATCGCGACCTCGATCGGTCTGCAGTACGGCGTCCCGCTGGAGACGTACGTGCAGAAGTTCACCAACCTGAAGTTCGAGCCGGCCGGTCTGACCGACGACCCGGACATCCGGATGGCGCAGTCGATCATGGACTACATCTTCCGTCGGTTGGCGCTGGACTACCTGACCTTCGACGAGCGGGCTGAGCTCGGCATCTACACGGCCTCCGAGCGGGCCCGTCAGGTCGAGACCGGGTCCTACCTCGCGGAAGAGGTGGAGGAGATCGAGTCGGAGTCGCTGAAGAACGATGCCGGCGACCAGGTCGACACCGACAGCGGCGCCAGCATGTCGGCCCCATTGAGTCAGGCAAGTGGGGTGAGCCCGGCTCCGGCCGGTGCCCGGACCACCTCGGAGCTCTTCGAGGCGATCACCGGGACCAGCGTCGACGCACCCTTGTGCCTCACCTGCGGCACGAAGATGCGGCCGAGCGGCAGCTGCTACGTCTGCGAGGGCTGCGGCTCGACCAGCGGCTGCAGCTGAGTCAGGACCCAACGAACGGCCCCGGGGCATCGAGCACCGGGGCCGCTCGTCGTTCCGGAGCACTCGGGGTCGGGTCGAGGCACCTCGTGGTCCGGACCGTGTCCGGACCGTCCCGGTCGGGTCAGGCGTGGTGCTGCACGATGTTCAGCACGTTGCCGTCCGGTGCGCGGACGAAGAACCGACGCACCCCCCAGGACTCGGTCCCGAGCGGGTGCACGATCTCGTAGCCCTGCTCCTTGGCCTCGCGGTAGGCCGCGTCGACATCATCCACTCGGACGGAGACGACCGGGTTCTCCGGAGCTGCCGCGTCCCGGGTGACGACCTGGAGGTGAACCCCGGTCTCCGGGGACGTGAAACGCGCCACCCACCCCAGGTTGAACTCCTCGACGCCCAGCCCCAGATAGCCGGTGTAGAACTCTCGGGCTTTCTCGATGTCGGCCACCTGCAGGTCAGCGATGATGTCCACCACGCGCATGACGGTTCCTCTCTGGTCGTCGATCCCGTTGCCTCGACCATGGCACCCCACGAGAGCCGAACGAGCGAGGCCTACGATCGGGTACGTGCCATTGACAGGAGAGTACGAGCCGAGCCCGGAGCAGTGGGTACGGGACCAGGTCGAGACCTACGAGCGGACCGGGGGCCGAGAAGCGAACACGCTGAAGGACACCGGGCTGCCGATCGCGGTGTACACCACCCGCGGGGCCAAGTCGGGCAAGCTCCGGAAGACCCCGCTGATGCGCGTGGAGCACGACGGTGCCTACTTGTTGGTCGCGTCCAAGGGCGGCGCGCCAGAGCACCCGCAGTGGTACCGCAATCTCCAGGCGGATATGACGGCTCTGACGGTGCAGGACGGCCCTGAGCCCTTCGACGCCGTCGCCCGCGAGCTGTCGGGGGCCGAACGTGATGAGTGGTGGGCCCGCGCCGTCGCGGCGTACCCGCCGTACGCGGACTACCAGGTGAAGACCGACCGGCTGATCCCGATCCTGCTGGCCGAGCGGGTCGTCGACTAGCTCCCCGGACCCAGCTGACCCGGACCCAGCTGACCCGGACCCAGCTGACCCGGACCACCCAGGGGACCGAGTGTCGGGATCGGTCCGGTCGGCTCCGACGGGAACGCGTACGGGCGCAGGATCTGGGTCCGGATGATCAGGTCGCCGACCTGCAGGGCCAGCTTCTCCTCCGGCGGTGGCGGCGATGTCATCACCGTGTCGTGCAGGAACGCCAGTGCGGTCAGGTCGTTCTGGTAGGTCTCCATCAGGTGCTCGGCGGGACGACCGCCGCGCAGCTTCGCCGCCCGCCGTGCTGCCCGTCGCGCGGCCAGGCTGCCGGCCAGCGCGACGTCACCGTTCGTCACCCAACCCCGCCGGGCGCAGTCGGCGAGGGACCGCTGGACGGTGATCCCCTCCCGCTGGCGGGCCTTGGTGGCCAGCACCACCAGCACGGCGAGTGCCGGCAGCATCACCACCAGGTACGCGATCAGGAACCCTTGGCCGTCGGCGACCATGGTGCTGCCGTTCCAGGTGGCGTGCAACAGCACGGCGACCAGATAGCCCAACAACGGCGCCAGCACCCGGGTCTCGCGGGACCGGGCGGTCACGGCCACGCCGATGCCGATGCCGATGGCAGCGGTGAACAGGGAGTGCGCGAACGGGCTGAAGATGCCGCGCACGATGACCAGGGCAGCGAGGTCGGTCGGTCCGCCGTCGGTGAGCGCACTGGAGTAGTAGAGGACGTCCTCGGTGAAGGCGAAGCCGATGCCGGTGAGACCCGCGTAGACGATCCCGTCCACCACCCCGTGCAGCTGGGACCGCCGCAGCCACACCACCAGCACCAGGAACAGCCCCTTGGCGAATTCCTCGGTGAGGGGTGCGACGACGACGGCGAGCCAGAACTCGGAGCGGATGAACGCCGCGATCACGAACTGAGCAGCGGCGCCGATCAGCACCGCCGCGCTACCGCCCCAGACGAGCGCGGCCCAGCGATAGCGGGTCGGCTCCGGTTCCCACCGATCCAGCCAGAAGTAGAACCAGATCAGCAGCGGGAACGACACCGCGGCAGCCACGGTCGAGACCAGCAGGGGCAACGGCTCGCCGACCACCAGCAGCAGCACACCGACCAGCAGCAGGGCCAGGCCGAGCACGATCATGGCGAGGATCGTGAGCCTGGAGCGTTGCCGACGGGGTTGCAGCACAGCCATGGCATTCGGGTCGCTCGACCACGGGACGACGGTGCCGGACACGGCGCGCCTCCTTCCTCGGATCCGCGATTCGCGGCGGTGGCCGCAGGATGACGTCACTCTAGGCGGGCGGTCGCCGCCGATGAGACCGGTCGGGCGCGCGCGGGTCCGCCGGTGATGATGGTGCCTCGGACAAGGCGACGAAGGGGGAGCGGGCGGTGCTCGGAGTCCTTGCCGGCTTCGTCACCATCGGCGCCGTCATCGGTCTCGGCGCCCTCCTCGCCCACTGGCGCATCCTCGACGTGAACGGGCAGAAGACGCTGGTCAGGCTGTCCTTCTTCGTGGCCAGCCCGGCCTTGATCGTCACCGTCCTCGCCGACACCGACGTCAGTCAGATCTTCTCGGCGAACCTGGTCGCCTCGCTGGTCAGCGTGGTGGTCGCGGCCTCCATCTGGGTGCTGTTGGCGCGCCTGGCGTGGAAGCGCTCGGTGGGAGAGACCGTCATCGGCGCCTTCGGATCCGCGTACGTCAACGCCGGGAACCTGGGGCTGCCGATCGCGGCGTACGCCCTGGGCAACGCCTCGCTGATCGTGCCGATGCTGCTGACCCAGATGCTGATCCTGCAGCCCGCCGGACTGATGGCCCTGGATCTGGCCACCTCGAAGGTGAGTGACCTGTCCCGGCGGGCCTGGGCCTGGTACATGCTGACCCGGCCGTTCCGCAACCCGATGACGGTGGGCTCGCTGCTGGGCCTCTTCCTCTCGATCACCGGGATCCAGATCCCCCGGCTGATCGACGACCCCCTCCAGCTCGTGGCCAACATGGCGGTGCCGGGGATGCTGCTGGCGTACGGCGTCTCGCTGCGGCTCGGTCCGCGGTTCGGTGCCGGCGAGCACCGAGCCCCGCTCGCGACCGTGGTCGCCCTCAAGGTGGTCGGGCAGCCCCTGGTCGCCTTCCTGGTCGCCCGCTTCGTGGTCGGGCTCGAGCCGGCCGACGTGTTCGCGGTGACGGTGATCGCGGCCCTGCCCACCGCGCAGAACGTGTTCACCCACGCGGTGCGCTACAACCAGGGCGTGGTGCTCGCCCGGGACTCGATCTTCTTGTCCACCGTGCTGGCCGTCCCGGCCCTGATCCTGATCGCCGCCCTGCTCGCCTGACCCGGCCGGTTGTGACTTCGCGGTGGGGAACGGTGACGTGGGCGGCGTGCCGGTGGGCCGGACGTGGCTTCCGGGCGGCAGACGGCGACCGGCCAGGGGCCGAACGTGATCCGACTCTCGAGACCCGGACGTCGTGGTCGACTGGGCCGGAGGACGCCACGGAGTCACCGGCGGCGGGCGGTCGTGCGTGATACCTGACCGTTTGCCGCCGCCGAGTCGCGGACGGCGGCTGACCCGACCTGCGGCCTGCCCGTTTGCCGCCGCCGAGTCGCGGACGGCGGCTGACCCGACCTGCGGCTGCCCGTTTGCCCCCGGCGAGTCACCGGCGAGTCACGGACGGCGGGTGGTCGTGCGTGATGCCTGACCGGGTGGCGCCGGCGAGTCACGGACGGTCAGCCACCGAGCGCACCGCCGCCCGTACGGCGTGGGCTGGGGCACGTCACCCCCGCCCGGCCGACCGTGGATGGCGCTCGGTAGGTTCATCGGGGAAGGAAGATCTACGGTTCGACGACCGGTAGGGGAGGTGCGGCAGATGGCCGAGATCGACGACTTCGATCTCGACCGGAGCACGGCCCAGGCCTGGGCCGAGTTCACCGGTCGGCTGGCTGAGGTGATCTCGATGATCGACGAGTCGGCCGATCTGACGATCCGCTCCTTCTCGGGCAGTACGGATCCGCCGTTCGTCCGGCTCTCCAGTCCCGCCCGCTTGACGATCCGGGCCGAGGCCGCGTCCAACGCCAGCCTGGGTCCGAGCTATCAGCTGACCGAGGCGCAGGCGGCCGCGCTCGAGCGGGCGGGCTGGCAGCCGCCCGACGAGGACAGCCCGAACTTCTCCTGCGACGTCTCCCAGGACGCCTCCGACGAGCTCGCCGAGCTCGTCGTCGGTGCCCTGCGTGACGTGTACGGCGTCCAGCACCCGGTGTTCCTCGACCCCGACCAGCTGGCCGAGATCCTCCGGACCGAGCCGTCGGCCATCGAGGGACCCGACGGCGCCACCATCGTGGCGACCGGGACGTTGCTGGCGACCGACCAGGACAGCCGGGGCGGCGGCCTCGAGCGCGTACGACCGGCCGGCCGCGGAGTGGCGATGATCGCCGTCCTGCCGGCCGATCGCGATCACCTCGACGCGCTGGTGGAGACCGAGCTGGGCGCCGCGTTCGGTCATCCACCGATCCGGGACGAGGAGGGCGACATCGTCATCCGGGTGGGCTCCACCCTGGTCTTCCTGCGGACCGCAGCAGACGCCCAGGACGTCGTGCTCTTCTCGGCCGTCGTGCACGACATCGCCGGCGGTCGCTCCCGAGCGACCGAGGTGCTCAACGACCTCAACGTGGAGTCGCGGTGGGTCAAGTTCCAGCTGGTCCGCGACCGCGTGTTCGTGATCACCTCGGTGCCGGCTCGGCCCTTCGTCCCGGCGCACCTGCACCAGGCCGTGCAGGTGATGTCCGACGTGGCCGACGGGGTGGACGACGAGCTCGCCGCCAAGCTCGGCGGTCGGACCACCTTCGGGGGCGATGCGTGAGGTCGCGGGCCCGGAGTGCCGGTCGCCGGTCGATGACCTGTGCAGAAGAGGGAGTCCGACCCCGATGGCCGGGACCAATGGCCCCTGTCCGACGTCCCCGCCGCGCACCACGATCGATCATGGAGCGGGTCTGCCCGATCAGCTTTCCACGTCAGGAGCACGCATGAGCCTCACCGAACCCGAAAGCACCGACCGGAGCGCCCGCGACCGGACCTGGCCACGACCGGTCACGGAGGCCTGACCATGACGTCACCTGGTGCATCGCAGCGGCGCTTCTCCTCCCTACCGGCGACCGAGTGCCTCGCCCGGGTGCAGGCCCGCACCATCGGTCGGGTCGGCTGGAACTCGCCGGACGGACCCCAGATCCTGCCGGTGACCTACGTGCTGCGGGACGGGATGATCGTCTTCCGGACCGCTCCGTACGGGGCCCTGGCCGAGCTCCGCGACGCCCACCGGGTTGCGTTCGAGGTGGACGAGTTCGATCTGGTGGCCCGCACGGGCTGGACCGTGCTGGTGCGCGGGATGATCCAGGCCGTCGACCCCGAGGCGCTGCCCGGCCTGCAGACGCACGAGGAGCTGATCCCCTGGGCGCCCGGTGCCCGCAACCTGGTCCTCGCCATCACGCCCGAGCACGTGACCGGCCGGGTCATCACGTGACGCAGTCGTCCGAGCAGGACCCGCGGACCCGGATCTTCCTGCTCGACGACCACGAGATCGTCCGCCACGGTCTGCGCGACCTGTTCGAGTCCGAGGACGACCTGGTCGTGGTGGGTGAGAGCGGGTCGGCGAAGGAGGCCGAGCGGATCATCCCGGCGCTGCGTCCGCACGTCGCCGTGCTGGATGCCCGACTGCCGGACGGGAGCGGCATCGACGTGTGTCGGTCCATCCGCTCCCGGGACCCGTCCATCCGCGGCATCATCCTCACCTCCTACGACGACGACGAGGCGCTGTTCGCGGCCATCATGGCCGGCGCCTCCGGCTACGTGCTGAAGCAGATCCGCAGCACCGACCTCGTCGACGCCGTCCGCCGCGTCGCCGTCGGCCAGTCGCTGCTCGACCCGGCCGTCACCACCCGGGTGCTGGACCGACTTCGGCACGCCGACGACGCGCCCTCCGAGCTGGCCCAGCTGACCGAGCGGGAGCGCGAGATCCTCGAGCTGATCGCCGAAGGGCTGACCAACCGGCAGATCGGAGAGCGCCTCTACCTGGCCGAGAAGACGGTGAAGAACTACGTGTCGAGTCTGCTGGCGAAGCTGGGTCTGGAGCGTCGGACGCAGGCGGCCGTGCTCGCGGCGAAGCTGCTGGGCTGACCCGGACGGCGGCGCCCACGGGACCTTCGTCCCGCCGAGTGCCGACCTGCGGCCCTGCCGTCATCCACCGCACGAGCGTTGGATGAAGGTATCGGCAGACAGCCGAGATCAGACCTCAGGAGTGCACGATGAGCAACATCACGCAGGAGCCGGTCACCTCGGCTCCGACCGTCACCGATCGGCCGATCGTCGGCAGCCTCGCCGCTCGCCGCGTCCTGGCGGTGCTCCGGATCATGTTCGGCTTCTACTTTCTGTGGGCGTTCCTGGACAAGACCTTCGGGCTC
The DNA here is from genome assembly GCA_963696135.1 of uncultured Actinomycetota bacterium. GTDB lineage: Bacteria > Actinomycetota > Actinomycetes > Propionibacteriales > Propionibacteriaceae > Microlunatus. The sequence continues at coordinate 185,938 of CAVOJH010000006.1, read as the reverse complement.
GGCTTCGCGACCCCGGCGGCCAAGGCCTGGATCAACGGCGGAAGTCCCACCAAGGGATTCCTGAGTGGCTCGGAAGGCCCGTTCTCGGGCTTCTACCACGCCCTGGCCGGCAACGGCTTCGTCAACGTGCTGTTCATGCTCGGTCTGCTCGGCATCGGTCTGGCCCTGATTCTCGGCATCGGTCTCAAGGTCGCCGCCGTCGCCGGCACCGTGATGTACGTGATGATGTGGGCCGTCGTCCTGCCACTCACCACCAACCCCATCCTGGACGACCACCTGACCGGCGCGGTCACGCTGATCCTGTTCGCCCTCACGGCCGCCGGGACGACCTGGGGCCTGGGCCGCTGGTGGGCGGATCAGAGCTTCGTGAAGAAGAACCGCTGGCTGGTCTAGCCCGGACCGACCGATCACGCTGAAGGTCCCAGCGCACCCTCGAGCCGCCACCGGCATCCGCCGGCGGCGGCTCGCCGGCGTCCGCCCGTCTGCTGGAATGTGCACAGCGCAGGGGGCTGAGGCCGGCACGGCGGCGACCAGGCACGACCCCGGGCACCGAGGACGAGGAAGACGATGAGCGAGCGAGCGGCTGGTCCCGACGGCGGGTGGGTCGACGACCCCGTCTCGCGTGCGCTGCTGGACGCGGTGCTGGGGTTGGCCGGTGACCTCGAGCTGCGCGACCTGCTCGCTCGCATCGTCGCCCGTGCCCGCGATCTGACCGGAGCCGCGTACGGCGCCCTCGGCGTGCTGCGACCCGAGTGGGCGAGCACGCCGGGTCCGCGACTGGTCAGCTTCGACCAGGTGGGTCTGACCGCGGGGGAGGTCGAGGAGATCGGTCCGCTGCCGGAGGGCCACGGGATGCTCGGGCTGCTGGTCGAGGATCCCCGCGTGCTGCGCCTGACCGACCTCACGGCGCACCCCGCATCGGTGGGGTTCCCCGAGCACCATCCGCCGATGCACACCCTGCTCGGTGTGCCGGTACGGGTCCGCGGTGAAGTGTTCGGCAACCTCTACCTCACCGAGAAGGCGGGCGGCTTCACCGCCGACGACGAACGCCTGGTCCGGGGACTGGCGGCCGCCGCCGGAGTCGCCATCGAGAACGCCCGCCTGTTCGACGAAGCCCAGTCCCGGCAGCGCTGGCTCGCCGCCGCGGCCCGGCTGGCCCCGCTGCTCAGCGCGGACCTTCGGCCGGCCGCCGAGCTGGTGGCCGGGGCCGCACTCGAAGCGGGACGCTGCGGCGGGGTGCTGGTGTCCCTGCCCGGGGTCGCCGCGGCGGACGCGGGAGCCGACCCCGGCGCGACGGCCGACCCGGCCGGCGACCTTGGCCCGCACGACCCGGCACCGGTCGTGGTCGACGCGGTCGCGGGCGAGGTCGGAGGACTCACCGGGCGGAGCCTGCCGCCCGGTCCCGGGCCCCTGCAGCTGAGCGGGGCGGAGCTCCTGCCGTACGGGCCGACGTCGGGACACCTGCTGCTGGTCACCTGCCAGGTGCACGACAAGTCACTCGGAGTGATCGCCCTGCACCGAGACACACCGTTCAGCGCCGACGAGAGCGAGATGGTCGTCGCCTTCGCCAGCCACGTGTCGTTGGCCATCGACCACGCCCGCAACGAGCGCAACCGCCGTCGGCTGGCGGTCTTCACCGACCGCGACCGGATCGCGCGGGATCTCCACGATCACGTCATCCAACGCATCTTCGCCGTCGGTCTCGGCCTGCAGAGCACCGTGCGGCGGATGAGCGATGAGGCCGTCTCCGACCGGCTGGTCGGTTACATCAACGCCCTGGACGCGACCATCGTGGACATCCGGTCGACGATCTTCTCGCTGCAGCACGAAGAGAGCGGCGAGGTCCGCAGTCTGCGGACCGAGCTGTTCGGGGTCGTCGCCGATCTGTCCGAGATGCTCGGTTCCGACCCCCGGATCACTTTCGTGGGACCGCTGGACAGCGTCCCGGACGACCTGCGGGCCGACGTGCTCGCCGTGGTCCGGGAGTCGCTGACCAACGTGGCCAAGCACGCCGAGGCGTCCCGCGTCTCGCTGACCGTCACCGCCGACCCCGACGACCAGGTGCTGCGCGTGCAGGTGGAGGACAACGGGGTGGGGATCGGCGAGGTTCGCCACCACGGCAACGGGCTGCGCAACGCGGCGGTCCGAGCCGGCTACTGCGGTGGCCTGTCCGAGGCGGTCCGCCGACCCGAGGGTGGCACCCGCTTCGTCTGGCAGGTGCCGTTGCCGGCCTGACTCCGGCGAGGCGGCGCGTCGTCCTGGGACGAAGGTCCTGCTGCGGGGGTACGGGGTCCCTGGCGGTCGCCGGACCGGTCCGCAAGACTGGAGCGAACACGAGGAGAGACCATGACGACTCACGAGGACTACTGGCTGGCGATGTCGCGCGGCGCCAAGATCGTGGACCTGGACCGGGCGGAGTCGCTCCGGCTGCTCGCCGCCAAGAAGGTCGGCCGACTGGGGTTCCTGCACGAAGGTGCACCGATGATCATGCCGATGAACTTCGCCCTGCACGACGATCGCATCATCTTCCGCACCCTTGCTCACGGGACAGCTGCCCGGGCCGTCACCACCGCCGTGGCCTTCGAGGTCGACGACATCGACGACTTCCTCGAGGCCGGTTGGAGCGTGGTGGTCACCGGCACGGCGGAGCTGCTGACCGAGGAGGAGCTGGCTCGGCTGCGCGGTGGTGGCGCGCCGGATCCGTGGGCCGAAGGTCCGCGCACCCTGTTCGTGGCCATCCCGATCGACCAGGTGACCGGTCGCCAGCTCATCCCCCGGTGACCGGCGGACGACGGATGCGCAAGGTTCTGGTCACCTATGGCTCCGTGATGGGTTCGACGGCCGAGATCGCGGAGTGGATCGCCGAGGAGCTGCGCCGCGCGGGACTGGAGGTGGTGGTCGGCGACGCTGGTACGGCACCGTCGCCGAACGGCTTCCAGGCCGTGGTGGTCGGCAGTGCGGTCTACCACGGTCGGTGGCGACCGGAGGCCGTCCGGTTCCTCCGTGACCACCGCGTCGCCCTGCGGGCCCGGACGGTGTGGCTGTTCCAGAGCGGTCCGTGCGGTGGTCAGGGACGTCGGACCAGACCGTCGCCGCGGATCCGCTGGCTGGCCCAGCGGCTGGGGGCGTACGGCCCGGTCGTGTTCGGCGGCAACCTCGACCCGTCCCGGGCGGACGACCGACTTCGCCGGTGGGTGACCAGCAGCTCGGTCGCCGCCGACTACCGCGACCGGGACGAGATCGACAGCTGGGCGCGGGGGATCGCGGCCCGGTTGGCTCCGATCCTGTGACGCGTTCGGACCCCGCGTTCGAGGGAGGTCTCGACGTGAGCGAAGGGGAAACCGTCTTCACCTGGGGCGCGCCGCCGTTGAAGATCGGCTGGGGCGCCAGCGACGAGATCGGTTTCGACCTCGGTCAGTACGGCGTCCGGCGGGTGCTGATCCTGACCGATCCCGGGCTGGTGGCGACCGGGATCCCCGACCGGATCGCGGACCGGCTGCAGGCGTACGGGATCACTGGCGAGATCTTCGCCGAGGTGCACGTCGAGCCGACCGACGAGAGCATGCGGGCCGCCATCGCGTACGCGTCCGAGCACGGGCCGTGGGGGGCCTTCGTGGCCGTTGGCGGCGGCAGCGCGATCGACACGGCCAAGGCGGTCAACCTGCTGACCACGTTCCCCGGTGAGTTGATGGACTACCTGAACGCCCCCGTCGGCCGGGCCCGGATCCCGCCGGGGGAGCTCAAGCCGCTGTTCGCCGTGCCCACCACCGCCGGCACCGGCGCCGAGAGCACCAGCGTCTGCATCATGGACGTCTTGGCGATGCGGGTGAAGACCGGGATCAGCCACTGGCGGCTGCGGCCGACGATGGCCGTGATCGACCCGGCGTTGACCATGAGCCTGCCGCCCGAGGTGACCGCCGCGGCCGGGATGGACATCCTCTGTCACGCCGCGGAGTCCTACACCGCCAAGTGGTACGCCGACTTCGAGCCCAAGTCCGCCGAGCAGCGGGTCACCTACTGCGGAGCCAACCCGATCTCGGACCTGTGGTCGGAGCAGGCGTTGTCTTTGCTGGCGAAGTCGTTCCGGCGGGCCGTGCACGAGGGCGACCGGGAGTCGCGGACGGACATGATGATGGCCGCCACCTTCGCCGGGATGGGCTTCGGCAACGCCGGTGTCCACCTGCCGCACGCCAACGCGTACCCGATCGCCGGGATGGTGAAGGAGTTCCGCCCGGCCGGGTACCCGCAGCACGAGCCGATGGTGCCGCACGGGATGGCGGTGTCCCTGACCGCACCGGAGTCGTTCCGGTTCTGCTTCGACGCCGCGCCCGAGCGCCACCTGAGGGTGGCCGCCCTGCTGGCTCCGGCGGCCGACCGGGTGCCCGACCCGGTCGACCAGCTGCCGACCGTGCTGGTCGACCTGATGCGCGACATCGGGATCCCCAACGGCCTCGGGGGAGTGGGCTACACCGAGGCGGACGTCGCGGACCTCGTACCGGGCACCTTGCAGCAGCAGCGGCTGCTCGCCACCTGCGCCAAGACACCCACCGAGGAGGACGTCGCGGCCATCCTGACCCGGTCCCTGAGCAACTGGTGAGCCGCGGCCCCGTACCGGATCTGCTCGGGTTCGTCGGTTCTGCTCGATCTATAGACCGAGCAGAACCGACAAACCCGAGCGACTCGGCTCAGGCACCGGGCTAGCATGGTCGGAATGTCCGATTCGGGTGCTGACGTCTGTTCGCGTGCCCGGACTGGCGCACCCGATCACGTACGACCCGGCACTGCCGATCAGCCTGTGGCGTGAGGAGATCGCCCGGACCATCGCCGAGCACCAGGTGGTGGTCATCGCCGGCGAGACCGGGTCCGGCAAGACCACCCAGATCCCCAAGATCTGCCTGGAGCTCGGCCGTACGTCGATCGGTCACACCCAACCGCGACGGATCGCGGCCCGCAGCGTGGCCGAACGGGTCGCCGAGGAGCTGAAGAGCCCGCTGGGCGAGCTGGTCGGCTACCAGGTCCGGTTCACCCGCAAGGCGTCGGCCGAGACCCGGGTCAAGATCATGACCGACGGGGTGCTGCTGGCCGAGATCGGTCATGATCGTGATCTTCGTCGCTACGACACGATCATCATCGACGAGGCCCACGAGCGGAGTCTGAACATCGACTTCCTGCTGGGCTACCTGAAGGTGCTGCTGCCCAGGAGGCCCGATCTCAAGATCATCATCACCTCCGCGACCATCGACACCGACCGGTTCGCCGCCCACTTCGCCGACGCCGACGGCACCAGTGCGCCGATCATCGAGGTCTCCGGGCGCACGTACCCGGTCGAAGTGCGCTACCGGCCGATCCTGGCCGACGGCGAGGCCGACCAGGTCGGTGGCATCTGCTCGGCGATCACCGAGCTGAGTGCTGTCGGAGACGGCGACGTCCTGGTGTTCTGCTCGGGCGAACGGGAGATCCGCGATGCCGCCGACGCGATCACCGCGATGGACCTGCGGCGGACGGAGGTGCTGCCGCTGTACGCCCGGCTGTCGGCTGCCGAGCAGCATCGGGTGTTCAGCGCCCACACCGGCCGGCGGATCGTGTTGGCCACCAACGTCGCCGAGACCTCGCTCACCGTGCCCGGTATCCGTTACGTCATCGATCCGGGCACCGCGAGGATGTCGCGCTACTCCGCCCGGACGAAGGTGCAGCGGCTGCCGATCGAGCCGATCTCCCAGGCCTCGGCCAACCAGCGCGCCGGTCGCTGCGGTCGCGTCGCTCCCGGGGTCTGCATCCGGCTGTACGACGAGGAGGACTACCTCAGTCGGCCGGAGTTCACCGAGCCGGAGATCCTGCGTACCAACCTGGCCTCGGTGATCTTGCAGATGACCGCCGCCGACCTGGGCGCGATCGCCACCTTCCCGTTCGTGGAGGCGCCCGACTCCAGTCAGATCAACGACGGTCTGCGGCTGCTGAGCGAGCTCGGGGCGTTGTCCTCGGGGCTGGGGGAGCGGCCGAAGCTCACCAGCATCGGTCGTCGGCTGGCCCAGATCCCCGTCGACCCCCGGATGGGCCGGATGCTGCTGGCCGGGGAGAAGCTCGGCTGCCTGACCGAGATCATGATCATCGTCGCCGGCATGTCCATCCAGGATCCGCGCGAGCGTCCGGTCGAGGAGCGGGACAAGGCCGAGGCGCTGCACCGGCGGTTCTGGGCGCCGATGGCGGGCGTCGACGAGGGTGCGGATCCCGAGCTGACGGCGGACCCGAAGGCGACGAACGGCCCGAAGGCGACGAACGGCCCGAAGGACAAGACCGACGCGCCCGACCCGGACGGCAGCGACTTCCAGGCGTACCTGCGGCTCTGGGACTACCTGCGCAGCCAGCAGAGAGCCCTGTCTGGTAACGCCTTCCGGCGGATGTGTCGCCAGGAGTACCTGCACTTCCTGCGGATCCGCGAGTGGCAGGACCTGCACGCTCAGCTGCGTGACATCGCCCGTGATCTGAAGCTGCAGCGCAACTCCGCCGTCGCGCCGATCGAGCGGGTGCACACCGCCATCCTCACCGGTCTGCTGTCCCAGGTCGGACTGGCCGACATCAAGGAAGAACCGGGCAAGGGGCAGCGGAAACCCCGCGGTCGGGCACCCCTGCGGGAGTACATCGGAGCCCGTGGCACCCGGTTCGCGATCAACCCCGGCTCGTCGCTGGCGAAGACCCAACCACCGCTGGTGATGGCGGGGGAGATCGTGGAGACCACTCGGCTGTGGGCCCGGACGGTCGGTCCGGTCAACGCCGCCCAGGTCGAGGAAGTCGGTGCGCACGTGATCAAGCGCACCTACGCCGAGCCGCACTGGTCCTCCCGTCAGGCCGCCGTCATGGCGTCGGAGACGGTCAGCCTGTTCGGGGTGCCGATCGTCGCCGGCCGCAAGGTCCCGTACGCGCGGGTGAATCCGGTCGAGGCCCGGGAGATCTTCCTCCGGTCGGCCCTGGTCGAGGGGCAGTGGCGCACCCGGCACCACTTCTTCGAGGACAACCAGCAGCTGCGGGCGGAGGCCGCCGAGCTCGAGGAGCGGACCCGACGCCGTGACCTGGTGGTCGACGACCAGGTGATCTACGACTTCTACGACGCCCGGGTGCCGGCCGACGTCACCTCCGGTGCGCACTTCGACCGCTGGTGGCGGCTCACCCGACCCGAGCAGCCGGACCTGTTGACCATGACCATGGACGACCTGGTGGTCGCCGACCCGACGGGCGGCGGGGCGGCGTTCCCGGATCACTGGACGGTGACACCGGCTCAGCAGGGGACCTCGGATCGGGGCGGTGAGCACGAGCTCGCGGTCAGCTACCGGTTCGCACCGGGTGACCCGCGCGACGGGGTGAGCGTGGAGATCCCGCTGGCCGTGTTGAACCAGCTGGACAGCACGCCCTTCTCCTGGCAGGTCCCGGGGATGCGGACCGAGCTGATCACCGAGATGATCCGCGCGCTGCCCAAGGCCATCCGCAAGACCCTGGTGCCGGCGCCGGAGTACGCCGGCCGGGCGCTCCGCTGGCTGGCGGATCACCCGGCCCCCGGCGGTGCTCAGGAGTCGCTGCCCCAGGCGCTGGCCCGGGCCTTGCGCGGGCTCACCGGCGAACGGGTCGAGCCGACCGAGATCGACCTGGACAAGGTGCCGGACCACCTGCGGGTGACGTTCGTGATCACCGGCGACCGCGGCGAGGTCGCGGTGGGCAAGGACCTCGACGCGCTGGCCGAGCAGCTCGCTCCCAAGGTGCAGCAGACGCTCACCCGGGCCGCGGCGGCGCACACCCGGGCCGGTGCCACCGACTGGGTGTTCGGCACGATCGCGCCCACCGTCGAGCTGTCCCGGGGCGGCCATCGGGTCGTCGGCTACCCCGCGCTGGTCGACGAGGGCGGCACTGTCGGGGTCACCGTCGCCGAGAACGCCGAACGTCAGCGCGCCACCCACCGCCGCGGGCTGCGCCGACTGGTCCAGCTGCAGACCCCGGATCCGACCAAGTGGGTGATCGGCCACCTCGGCAACACCGACAAGCTGTCGCTGGGCACCAGCCCGTACGCCAGCGTGCCGGCCCTGCTGGCCGACGCCCGGCTGGCCTCGGTGGGTGAGCTGATCCGGCGGGCCGGGGGCGACGACACCCGGGACGAGGCGACGTTCCGGCGGCTCTGCGACACCGTACGGGTCGACAACGCCGACCAGATGCGGTCCATCGTCCACGTGGTCGCGCAGACCCTGACTCTTCGGCAGCGGGCGCTGGCGCTGGTGCCGCGCGCCGCCGCCGTCGCCCCGGCCGCCGCGGAGGACGTCGCCGAGCAGCTCGGCAACCTGGTCTTCGCCGGGTTCGTCGCCGCCACCGGTTACGAGCACCTGGTCGACGTGCCGCGTTACCTGTCCGCCGCCGAGCAGCGGCTGACGGCCCTGGTAGCCGCGCCCGTCCGCGACGTCCGCGGTGCCGAGGTGATCGGCCGCTGCGAGGACGCGTACGCCGCGGCCTGCGACCTCGCCCCACCCGGGCCGCTGCCCGACGACCTGGATGCGATCGGCTGGCTGCTGGAGGAGCTGCGGGTGAGTCTGTTCGCCCAGAATCTGCGGACCAAGGTGTCGGTGTCGGAGAAACGGGTGATGACAGCCATCGCCGAGGCCCGCCGTCGGGTCGGTGGCTGATCTCTCGATCCGCGTACCACGACCGTTGACCTGGTCGGGCTGGGTAGGTTGGTTCCCATGTTGGACCCACGGCAGCTCTACACGGTGCACGAGGACGTCCTGGCCGGCCTGGCCGGGCATCGTCCGGTGCTGGTGCACCAGCTCGACGGCTTCGTCGACGCCGGGCAGGCCGGCCGGCTGCTGACGGCGAACCTGATCGAGCAGCTGGACTCGGAGGTGGTCGCGGTCTTCGACCACGACCAGCTGCACGACTACCGCAGCCGGCGACCCGCCATGATCTTCGACACGAACCAGTGGCGCTCGTACGCCGATCTGCAGCTGCGGCTGCTCAAGATGACCGACGAGCAGGGCGAGGTGTTCCTGCTGTTCAGCGGGCCGGAGCCCGATGTCCAGTGGGAGCGTCTGGCGGCGGCGTTGATCGGTCTGATCGAGCAGCTCGACGTCCGGTTGACCATCACCCTGCACGGCATCCCGATGGCCGTCCCGCACAGCCGACCGATCACCGCGACCGCCCACGCCACCGATCCCGAGCTGGTGCAGGGCTACCGCAGCTGGATCGACCGGGTGGAGGTGCCGGCGAGCTTCACCGGGCTGCTGGAGTACCGGCTCGGCCAGCTCGACCGCAAGGCGATGGGCTTCGCCGCCCACGTGCCGCACTACCTGGCGCAGGCCGCGTTCCCGGCGGCGGGTCTGGCCCTGACCCGGCAGCTCAGCCAGGCCACCGGTCTCGCCATCCCGCTGGAACCGCTGGAAGATGCCGCCGCCACGAACCTGACCGACATCAACACCGAGATGGCGCAGTCGGGCGAGGTCCAGGAGCTGGTGGCGACGTTGGAGCAGCAGTACGACGCGATGGCCGCCGACACCAGCCAGCAGGTGCCGAGCGCGGACGAGATCGGCGCGGAGTTCGAGCGGTTCCTGGCCGAACGCGACCGCACGGAGGAGTGACCGGAGGCTGACCGGACACCGGTAGGGCCTCGGTAGGGTCGCACCCATGCCTGGATCTGTGACCGAGCTCGTCGACCTGCTGGACCTCGAGGAGATCGAGGTCGGGCTCTTCCGTGGGCGGCAGCCCAAGACGGCACTGCAACGCGTGTTCGGGGGTCAGGTGCTGGCCCAGGGCCTGGTCGCCGCGTCCCGTACGGTCCCAGGGGATCGACGGCTGCACTCGATGCACGGCTACTTCATCCGACCGGGGCGGACCGACCTGCCGATCGTGTTCGACGTGGAGAACATCCGTGACGGTCGCTCCTTCTCGGCTCGGCGGGCCGTGGCCCGCCAGGGTGGCTCGGTGATCTTCTTCGCGTCGTCGTCGTTCCACACGCCGGAGGAGGGTGTCGAGCACGAGGACGCGGTCCCGACCGACGTACCGACCCCCGAGGACTGCCCGACCCTGAGCGAGGTGCTGTCGCAGGCCTCCGGGCGGCCGGCGTCGTTGTGGGAGCAGGAGTGGGGCGCGCTGGAGGTCCGCTACATCGGCGACTCGCGACCACCGGACGGGATCTTGATCGACCCGGCCCATCCCGCCCGGGCCCGGGTCTGGATCCGTACCTCGGGGTCGTTGGGGGACGACCCGCGGCAGCACGAGAGCGCCCTCGCGTACGCCAGCGACCTGACCCTGCTGTCGGCCAGCACCACGCCCCACGGCCTGATCATCGGCCTCAACGTGCAGGCCGCCTCGATCGACCACGCGATGTGGTTCCACCGTCCGTTCCGGGCCGACCAGTGGCTGCTGTACGACCAGGTCTCGCCGTCGGCCTCCTCCGCGCTGGGACTGTCCACGGCGCGGCTGTTCCAGGGCGGCGAGCTGGTCTGCACGGTGGCGCAGGAGGGTCTGATCCGGCCGCTGCGGGAGCGCTGATGGCGATGGTCGGGTGTGTCGCCCCAGGGTGCGTGGCTCCGTAGGGTGACCGTTCGGTCGGGGCCGAGGTGCTCGGGTAGCGCCGTGCGGCTGGCGGCCGGATGCCGCCGGGGAGTCGCATCCGGCTACCCGGACGCCGGGCATATCCGGCCACCCCCGCGCACCAGACCCCAGACACGACGAAGCCCGCCCCCGGAATCCGGGGACGGGCTTCGAACGAGGCAGGTGCTGAACGGATCAGGCGGCGAGGACCGTCTTGTTCCGCAGCTTGGCGATGGCGTGCCGCTCGATCTGACGAACGCGCTCGGCGGTGATTCCCCAGACGGCGCCGATGTCGGCGAGCTTGGCCTGGCGACCGTCGAGCAGACCGTAGCGGCGACGGACCACGTCCGCGGACCGCTCGTCCAGCTCGTCGAGCAGGGACTCGAGGCGCTGGTGCTCCTCGGCGTCCATGTAGACCTCGTCCGGACCCGGCATCGGCTCGCGGGCGATCAGGTCACCGAGGGCGGTGTCGCCACCCTCCTCGACCGGAGCGTCCAGCGAGACGTGCTCACGGCCGTAGCGGATCAGGTCCAGGACCCGATCGACCTCGATGCCCATCTCGTCGGCGATCTCCACGACCTCCGGGTCACGACCCAGCCGGCGCTCCAGCGTGCGACGCACGGCGCCGACCTGGTTGACCTGCTCGGCGACGTGCACCGGGAGCCGGACGATCCGACCCTGCTGCGCGATGCCCCGGCTGATCGACTGCCGGACCCACCAGGTGCCGTACGTGGAGAACTTGAAGCCCTTGGTGTAGTCGAACTTCTCGACCGCGCGGATCAACCCGGTGTTGCCCTCCTGGACCAGGTCCAGCAGCGGCATCTGCGAGCGCCCGTACTTCCGGGCCACCGACACCACGAGCCGCAGGTTCGCCGTGACGAACCGCTGCAACGCGCGCTGACCGTCCTCGATCAGGAACTCCAGCTCCTCGGGCGTCGGCCGCTTGGCCTTCCTGCCCCGCTCGGCCGACGTCACCTCACCGGAGAGGATCTTCTCCGCGTACAGTCCGGCCTCGATCGTCTTGGCCAGCTCGACTTCCTCCGCCGCGGTCAGCAGCGGAGTCTTCGCGATGCCCTCCAGGTAGAGGCCCACCGCGTCCTTGCCATCTATGCCTTCAGATACTCGATTGCGTGTGCTCATAGCCACCACGTCGGCCCCTTTCGTTGCCTGTGCAACTTGTCTAACGTCCGGGGGCGCTCGGAGGATTCCTTCAGTGCCCTGAAGATACCCTGAGATCGACCCTGGCTCGTTACTGAACGATTCGTTGCCGCACCGGGGTGCGGATGCGAACTCGTTGTCGAACTGACCTAACGAAGCAGCAAATTCCTGTGTTCCAGGGCCGATGAGAATCTCACGAGGAGGGGGTCAGACCAGCATGGCGACCTACCAGCGGTATGAGGTGCTCGTCTCCGGTCTCGGCTTTCCGGAGTCCCTGCGGTGGCGGGACGGGGCGCTCTGGTACGCCGACTGGGCGGCCGGCACCATCACTCGCCTCGGTCCCGACCTGATCCCGCAGGTGGTGGCCCGCCGAGCGAGCTTTCCGCTCTGCTTCGACCTGCTGGCCACCCCTGACGGGCTCCGGCCGCTGCTCGTCTCGACCCCCGACCAGGCCGTGATGCTCGTCACGGCGCCGGACGACGAGCCCGTGTCGTACGCCGGCCTGGCCGGTTTCGGCGACCATCCGTGGAACGAGATCGTGCTGGCCGCTGACGGGTCGGCGTACGTGAACAACATCGGCTTCGCCTATGGCGGAGCGGTGGATCCGTCCCGGGCCGGCCCGGTCGGGTTCGTCGTGCTGGTCCGCCCGGACGGCACCGTGCAGCTGGTGGCCGACGGGCTGGAGTTCCCCAACGGGATGGCGGTGGTCGACGACGGCCGCACGCTGCTGGTCGCCGAGTCGTGGGGGAGCCGCTTGACCGCGTACGCGATCGGCGCCGACGGGACACTGTCCGACCGCCGGGTCTGGGCCGAGACCCCCGGGCTGCACCCCGACGGCATCGACGCCCACGGATCGGACGAGAACGGGGTCGGCACGGTGTCGCTGGCCGACGTCGGCACTCGCTGCTGCGTCCGGGTCGCCGAGGGCGGCGAGATCCTGGACCGCGTGGACCTGCCCCAGCCGGCCTTCGACTGCGTGGTCGGCGATCTCGGCTCCGGACCGACGCTCTACGTTGCGGTCAACGACTTCGGTGGTGATCCGTCCGCCGGCCCGGCCGGCCGGATACTGGCGATCACGCTGACCTGACTAACCCGCGCCGACCTGGTCGATCAGCCAGGCGTACTCGAACGCCTTCTCCCGCCACGCCTTGTAACGGCCGCTGACTCCGCCGTGACCGGCCACCATCTCCGTCTTCAGCAGGATCGGCCGGTCGTCGCCGTTGGTGGCGACCTGCCGCAGCGCGGCGACCCACTTGGCGGGCTCGACGTAGTACACCCGGGTGTCGTTCAGGCTGGTGGTGGCCAGGATCGCCGGGTACGCGGAGGCCGTGACGTTCTCGTACGGCGTGTACGACTTCATGTAGGCGTAGACCTCGGGGTCGTGCAGCGGGTCGCCCCACTCCTCCCACTCGATCACCGTCAGCGGCAGCTCCGGGTCGAGGATGGTGGTCAGTGAGTCCACGAACGGCACCGCGGCATGAATGGCCCGGAACCGCTCCGGGGCCAGGTTGGCCACCGCCCCCATCAGCATCCCGCCGGCGCTGCCCCCGGCCGCCACCAGTCGCTCCCGCGAGGTGTAGCCACCCTCGACCAGGAAGTCGGCGGCGGCGACGAAGTCGGTGAAGGTGTTCTTCTTGGTCAGCGTCTTGCCGTTCTCGTACCAGCTCCGGCCCATCTCCCCGCCGCCGCGGATGTGGGCGATGGCGTAGACGAAGCCGCGGTCCAGCAGGGACAGCCGCGGGATGGAGAAGCTCGGGTCGATGGAGATCTCGTAGGAGCCGTAGCCGTACAGGAAGCCCGGTGCGGACCCGTCCAGCGGCACGTCGGCGCGCCGGACGATGGAGAGCGGGATCCGGGTGCCGTCCGCGGCGGTGGCCCAGCCACGCTCCTGCACGTACTCCTCGGGCGCGTACGGGCGTCCGTCCGGCCCCGGCAGCACGGGCGTCTGCTTGCGGGGAGTGAGCTCGCCGGTGCCCAGCGCGTAGTCGAAGACGGTGGCCGGGGTGACCATCGACTCGAAGCCGACTCGGATGGAGTCGGTGACGTAGTTCGGGCCGCCGACCGCGTAGACGTCGAACAGCGGCTCGTCGAAGGCGATGTCGTGACCCTCGGCCAGCTCGCCGGCGGGTGTTCGGGGCAGCACGTGCACCCCGGTCAGCCCGTTCCGGCGCAGCGAGACGACCGCGTGACCGGCGTAGGCGGACACTCCGGTGATCCGCACCCCGGGGGTGTGCGGCAGCACCGGAGTCCACTGCTCGTGGCTGGTCGCGTCCAGCGGGGCCTCGGCCAGCTCGAAGTCCGGGGCACCGTCGTTGTGCACGATCAGCAGCCGGTCCCCGGCCGGCTCGACGTCGTACTCCACGCCCTGCCGGCGCGGGGCCACCAACCGGGGCGTGCCCTCGGGATCGGCGGCCGGCAGGAGCCAGTACTCGCTGGTCAGCTTGCTGCCGACCCCCAGCACGATCCAGTCCTCGTCCCGGCTGGACCCGACCCCGACCCAGAACCGCTCGTCGGGCTCGGTCAGCACCTCGGCGTCGGTGCTCACTTCGGTGCCCAGTCGGTGCCGCAGCACCACGTACGGTCGCCAGGCGTCGTCGGCGCGGGTGTAGAACAGGTGGCTCTCGCCGGCCCAAGCGACCCCGTACGCGATGTCGGCGATCTCGTCGGCGAGCAGCTCTCCGGTGGTCAGATCCACGATCTTGAGCAGGAACCGCTCGTCCCCGGCGACGTCGGTCGCGTACGCCAGCAGCGCACCGGACGGCGACACCGTGAAGGCGCCGAGCGAGAAGAACTCCTCGCCGGCTGCCGCCAGGTTGGCGTCGAGCAGGACCTGCTCACCCGCGATCTCACCCTCGACGTCGGGCGGTGTGTCGGGGCCGGCGGCGGCCGGGGTCCGGCAGTAGATCGGGTACTCCGAGCCCTCGAGAGTGCGCACGTAGTACCAGTAGGCCGAGATGTCGCCCGTCGCCGGATCTAGATGGGTCGTGTAGGTCGGCACGCTCAGGTCGGTCTCCTGGGTGCGGGCCTTGATCTCGCCGAAGACAGCCTCGGTCAGGCCGGACAGGTGGCCGGTGCGGGCCTCGGTGTAGGCGTTCTCTGCCTCCAGGTAGGCGATGACGTCGGCGTCCTGCTTGTCCCGCAGCCACTCGTACGGGTCGAGGAACTCGTCGCCGTGGTGCTCTCGGCGCACCGGTCGGCGCTCGGCCACGGGCGGCTGCGGGGCCCCGCCGGAGGGGGTCTCGGCGGACTGGTCGATGAGACGAGGTTCGGACACGATGGCCGAGCGTAGCCGCCGCCGGTGACGGTGCGACAGGATACGGGCATGGGTGCAGAGGTCGATGCCACGCAGTTCAGCCGTGAAGACCGCAAACGGCATCGGGAGAAGGTCCGTCGGGGCCTGGACGCGTTCGCCCGGATGCTGACAGCGGCGCACTTCGACTTCGAGCGCCCGATGACCGGGCTCGAGATCGAGCTCAACCTGGTCGACGGCGAGATGGAGCCGGCGATGCGCAACGCCGAGGTGCTGGCCGCCATCGCCGACCCGATGTTCCAGACCGAGCTGGGTCGCTTCAACATCGAGATCAACGTCGCGCCGCGGCAGCTGGCCGACGGTGGCTTCGCGTCGTTCGAGGAGTCGGTCCGCCGCGCCCTGAACGCCGCCGACGACAAGGCCGAGGCGATCGGCACCCACCTGGCCATGGTCGGCATCCTGCCGACCCTGATGCCCGAGCACGTCACCCTGGACAGCGTCAGCGAGAACCCGCGCTACTCGCTGCTCGACCAGCAGATCTTCGCCGCCCGCGGGGAGGACCTGGAGATCGTGATCGACGGGGTCGAGCGGCTCCAGATGGTCTCGGACACGATCATGCCGGAGGCTGCCTGCACGTCGACCCAGGTGCACCTCCAGGTGAGCCCGGACGACTTCGCCGGCTACTGGAACGCGGCGCAGGCCGTGGCCGGCATCCAGGTCGCCGTGGGTGCTAACTCCCCGTACCTGTTCGGTCGGGAGCTGGTCGCGGAGTCCCGGATCCCGCTGTTCGAGCAGAGCACCGAGACCCGCGCCGAGGAGCTGAAGACCCAGGGTGTCCGGCCGCGGGTCTGGTTCGGCGAACGGTGGATCACCTCGATCTTCGACCTGTTCGAGGAGAACTCGCGCTACTTCCCGGCCCTGCTGCCGATCAGCACCGATGAGGACCCGATCCAGGTCCTGGACGACGGCGGGGTGCCATCCCTGGACGAGCTGCGGCTGCACAACGGCACGGTCTACCGCTGGAACCGTCCGGTCTATGACATCAGCGGCGGCAAGCCGCACCTGCGGGTGGAGAACAGGGTGCTGCCCGCCGGCCCGACGGTGGTCGACACGATGGCGAACGCGGCCTTCTTCGCGGGTCTGGTGCGGGCCTTGGCCGACGACGACCGGCCGATCTGGAGCCAGATGTCGTTCCAGGCTGCGAGCGAGAACTTCACGGCCGGGGTCAAGAACGGCATCAACGCCGACGTGTACTGGCCGCGGATCGGCCAGGTGAAGGTCGCCGAGCTCGTGGTCCGTCGGCTGCTGCCGATGGCGGCCGAAGGGCTTCGGCTGTGGGGGGTCTCCGACGCCGAGAGCGGGCGACTGCTCGACGTGATCGAGCAGCGCTGTCTGCGTGCGGCCAACGGTGCGACGTGGCAAACTGCGGAGGTGTCGCGCCGGGAGCGGGCTGGTGCGTCTCGACCGGAGGCTCTGCGCGGCATGCTCGGGAGCTATCTCGAGCTGATGCACAGCAACGAACCCGTCCATCTGTGGGAGAGCGCGACATGACCGAGACGGCACCGACCAGTCAGACCGCTGCGAACGGTTCCGCGGCCACGGACGCGGTGTCGGTCATCGTGGTGGGTTACTCGGCCAAGCCGGAGGGTCGGGCGGCCCTGCGCCGGGCGATCGCCGAGGCGAAGCTGCGCAGCTCCCGGCTGATCGTCGTGCACACCTCACCAGAGATCGAGGTCGCCGAGCTCACCACCGAGCTGGCGTCGTCGGGGGTGCCGTACGAGGTGGCCGCGCCGGCGGACAACCTCGATCCCGCCGAGGAGCTGATCGCCGCGGCCGATCGGACCGACGCCGAGTTCATCGTGATCGGGCTGCGACGCCGCTCGCCGGTCGGCAAGCTGCTGCTCGGCAGCAACGCCCAGCGGGTGCTTCTGGACGCGAGCTGTCCCGTGCTCGCGGTCAAGGCCGAGGAGCACTGACCGCTCCGTCGGCTGCGGTTCGGGCGTGTTCACACGTACGCTCCTAGCGGTTCGAGACGCGCCCGAACGGGTGATCTTCGAGCCGGATCTGAGCTTCTGGGGCCCGTCGATCCGTGAAGTCCTTGATCGGCGTGCCAGAATGTCCGGTGGAGCACCTATTGACATCCGATGGGCGCTGCCTGCCCTGAAACCGGTGGGCCTGGATTTCCAGGTCTGTCGCGATCAGGAACTGCCCGACCAGACCAGGGCCGACGACGGACCCCCCGCCGGACGCCTGCACCGCCCGACTCGTACGTTTCCGAGAGGTTCTTTGTGACACCCCCCTCCGAAGTCCATCTGTCAGATCCGGCCGTGGAGGCTGCCACCGGGCGCGCGCACCAGGTGAGTGCCCCGGCCACGAAGAAGGCTTCCGCCAAGAAGGCGTCCACCCGGTTGAAGGCCGTGGACTCCGACGCGTCGGGCGACGAAGCGGAGACGGAGGCGACGGCCAAGAAGGCGCCGGCCAAGCGGGCCGCGAAGAAGGCCCCGGCGAAGAAGGCCGCCACGGCGGACGGCAAGATCGCCGCCGGCGGTGACAGCGTGCCCGAGCTCGAGCCCGAGGCCGTCGACCTGGTGGTCGAGGATCTCGAGCTGGAGGCCGTGGTCGTCGAGGGCGACGCCGCCACGCCGAAGCTGACCGTCGAGGTCCAGGGTGACGAGGTCGTGGTCACCGTCGGCAAGAAACGGACCCTCGACGACGTCGACGAGTCCGGCTTCGAGCCGGTCGTCGAGGCCAAGCTGGAAGGCGAGCTCAAGGAGGACCAGGGCTTCACCCTGTCCGCGGCCGACGACGCCGACGAGCCGGAGCAGCAGGTGATGGTCGCGGGCGCGACCGCCGACCCGGTGAAGGACTACCTGAAGCAGATCGGCAAGGTCGCCCTGCTGAACGCCGAGCAGGAGGTCGAGCTCGCCAAGCGGATCGAAGCCGGCCTGTTCGCCGACGAGATGCTGAACGACCCCGGCGCCAAGGTGTCCGCCAAGGAGCGCGACGACTTCGACTGGATCGCCGAGGACGGCCGGCGGGCCAAGAACCACCTCTTGGAGGCCAACCTCCGGCTCGTGGTGTCGCTGGCCAAGCGCTACACCGGTCGCGGCATGTTGTTCCTGGACCTGATCCAGGAGGGCAACCTGGGTCTGATCCGGGCGGTCGAGAAGTTCGACTACACCAAGGGCTACAAGTTCTCCACGTACGCGACCTGGTGGATCCGTCAGGCCATCACCCGGGCCATGGCCGACCAGGCGCGGACCATCCGCATCCCGGTGCACATGGTCGAGGTCATCAACAAGCTGGCCCGCGTCCAGCGCCAGATGCTGCAGGATCTGGGCCGCGAGCCCACGCCCGAGGAGCTGGCACGCGAGCTGGACATGACCCCGGAGAAGGTCGTCGAGGTCCAGAAGTACGGTCGCGAACCCATCTCGCTGCACACTCCGCTGGGTGAGGACGGAGATTCCGAGTTCGGCGATCTGATCGAGGATTCCGAAGCGGTCGTACCGGCGGATGCAGTCAGCTTCACGCTTCTGCAGGAGCAGCTCCACGACGTGCTGGACACCCTCTCCGAGCGGGAGGCCGGTGTGGTCTCGATGCGCTTCGGCCTGACCGACGGCCAGCCCAAGACGCTGGATGAGATCGGCAAGGTCTACGGGGTCACCCGCGAGCGGATCCGTCAGATCGAGTCCAAGACGATGTCGAAGCTGCGCCACCCCTCCCGCTCGCAGGTCCTCCGCGACTACCTGGACTGACCGCCCGCCCGTCGGATGGGAGCCCGGACGAGATCTGCTCGGGTTCGTCGGTTCTGCTCGCTCTATAGACCGAGCAGAACCAACAAACCCGAGCAGATCGAGCGTGGTTCGGTGCCGGGAGGGCGTCGTCAGCGGATCGCGTCCTGAAACTTGTCCACAGGTAGTGGATAACCCGCACCGACCATTGGCCAGGACCGTCATCCATCGGGTCCGCTGGTCCGATGAACGAGAACGTGATCCTCGCCGGCGAGCTCCGTCGTCGTGGGTTCGGCGCGGACGAAGTAGCCAGGATGGTCGACCGCGGCGAGCTGGTCAGGCTGCGACGTGGCGCGTACGCGAATCCGGCGAGCGGCTCACGCAACGTCGATGCCGAGCTGCGTGACAACCATGTCCGCCTCATTGCTGCGACCCTTCCGCAGCTTCATCCTCGCGCCGTGCTCAGTCACGGCTCGGCCGCCGTGATCCACGACCTACCGCTCTTCTCGCACATGCTCGAGACGGTCCACGTGACCCGCGATCGGCAGGGTGGGGGCGTGCGGCGTCGGACGCTGCGGGTTCACGGGTCCCTGCTCCGAGACGTCGATCGCTGCGACATCGACGGTCACCCTGTGACATCCCTGTCGCGCACGGTGGTGGATCTCGCGCGATGCTTGCCATACGACCAGGGCGTGGCTGTGGCCGACCGGGGCCTGGCGGCGGGATGTGACCCATCGATGCTCGCCGAGCACCTCGACCAGGCCAGGTGCTGGCAGGGCGCACCCCAGGCGCGGCGAGTCATCGCCTTCGCAGACGGACGGAGCGAGAGCGTCGGCGAGTCGTTCAGCCGGATCCGGCTGAGGGATGCAGAGCTGCCACCCCCGCTGCTGCAGTACGAGGTCGTCGACGACAACGGTCTGCTGATCGGTCGGTGTGACTTCGTCTGGCCTGCTCGCCGTACGGTGGGCGAGTTCGATGGACTGGTCAAGTACGGGCGCTATCTGATACCGGGCGAGACCGCCGGCCAGGCCGTTCACCGCGAGAAGCTCCGTGAGGATGCGCTGCGCGATCACGGTTGGCAGGTGGCCCGCTGGACGTGGGACGACCTCTGGAAGCCGCAGAAGATCATCGATCGGATCGAGCGAGCTTTCGCCCGATCCAGCGGCTGACGCATGGCGCGTCGTGCACCCCCAGAGATCTGCTCGGGATCGAGGGTTCTGCTCGCTCTATAGACCGAGCAGAACCGACGAACCCGAGCAGATCGACAGGCACACCCCCTGAGACGGATCGGCCCCTCGTACCGGGCGGTACGAAGGGCCGAGTCGCTGTCTCAGTTCGTCTCGTTCAGGTGATGCGTTGGGTCTCGTCGTGGATCTCCAGCGCTACCTGCTTGAGCTTGTCTGCGTGCTCCTTGGAGTGGTGAGCGCAGAAGAGAAGCTCGAAGCCGCTGGTCATGGTGACGCGTACATAGGCCTGCGCGCCGCAACGATCGCAGCGGTCGGACGCATTCAGTGCTGCGCCCTCGACGACGGTGGTGGTCATGGTGGCCTCTCTTCCTCAACCATGCTGCTGCATGTTCGGAGTGTTCGCACCCCCCGATCGATACACACCAGCCAGTCGTACTGGCTGCACCGATCCAACGGGTACGCCTAGTCAACATCCAACCAGGCTCTGATTGTTCCCTTTTCACATCTCAGGTCCATGACTCTTGTGTAACGAACGGAGCGTGTAACGAACGGAGCGTGTGCCGAACCGAGCGTGTACTGAACCTGACTTGTGGGGCCCCGGCAGTAATGTCGGCTTCGTGCCCATCACCAAGCCTGCCCCATCGGACCAACCGGGCTTGGAGAGCAGAGACTACGAGGCCCGCCACCTGCTCGTGCTGGAGGGCCTGGAGGCGGTCCGCAAGCGTCCGGCGATGTACATCGGGTCCACCGACACCCGCGGACTGATGCACTGCCTGTGGGAGATCATCGACAACGCGGTCGACGAGGCTCTCGGCGGCTTCGGCCGTGAGATCAAGATCACGCTCGCGAAGGACGGCGGCATCTCCGTCCACGACCAGGCCCGCGGCATCCCGGTCGACATCGAGCCCCGGACCAAGCTGTCCGGCGTCGAGGTGGTGTTCACCAAGCTGCACGCCGGCGGCAAGTTCGGCGGCGGCTCCTACAACGCCACCGGCGGTCTGCACGGGGTCGGCTCCTCGGTGGTCAACGCGCTGTCCAGCCGGCTCGACGTCGAGGTGGACCGGGGCGGCACCACGTACGTGATGTCCTTCCGGCGAGGCACCCCCGGGGTGTTCGACGGCGATGGCCCGACGGCCGCCTTCACCCCGGGCAGCGGACTGCGCAAGGTGGGCAGGACCAGGAAGGGCGCCACGGGCACCCGCGTCCGCTACTGGCCGGACCGCCAGATCTTCCTCAAGGATGCCCAGCTCAGCCTGGAGGAGCTCTACAACCGGGCCCGGCAGACCAGCTTCCTGGTGCCCGGGCTGGCCCTGGAGGTCACCGACGCCCGCGGACCCGAGCCGACAGTCGAGACGTTCCTGCACCAGGGCGGGATCGCGGAGTTCTGCGAGTTCCTGGCGCCCGATGAGGCCGTCACCGAGGTCGTCCGGCTGCAGGGTCAGGACCGGTTCACCGAGACCGTGCCGATGCTGGACGACGCCGGCCACATGACCCCGACCGACGTCGAGCGCGATCTCGACATCGACATCGCGGTCCGCTGGGGAACCGGCTACGACACCACCACCCGGTCGTACGTGAACATCATCGCCACCCCCAAGGGCGGCACCCACGTGGCCGGCTTCGAGCGGGCGCTGACCAAGGCGTTCAGCTCCGCGCTGGAGGGCACCCGGCTGCTGAAGTCGGGGGAGGAGGTCGTCAAGGACGACGTGCTGGAGGGGATGACGTCGGTCGTCACCGTACGGCTGGCCGAGCCGCAGTTCGAGGGCCAGACCAAGGAGGTGCTCGGCACACCGCCGGTCGCGGGTCTGGTGGCCAAGGCCGTGAACCGCGAGCTGACCGCGTTCCTCACCTCCTCCAAGGGCGCCACGAAGGTGCAGGCGCGGGCGGCCCTGGAGAAGGTGGTGGGCGCGTCCCGGGCTCGGGTGGCGGCCCGCCAGCACCGGGAGGCGCAGCGCCGCAAGAACGCGCTGGAGTCGTCGTCGCTCCCGACCAAGCTGGCCGACTGCCGCAGCACCGACGTCGACCGCACGGAGCTGTTCATCGTGGAGGGCGACTCGGCCATGGGCACGGCCAAGCTGGCCCGGAACTCGGAGTTCCAGGCGCTGCTGCCGATCCGCGGCAAGATCCTCAACGTGCAGCGGGCGTCGGTGGGCGACATGCTCAAGAACGCCGAGTGCGCCTCGATCATCCAGGTGGTGGGGGCCGGCTCCGGTCGGACCTTCGACCTGGACGCAGCCCGCTACGGCAAGATCATCTTCATGGCCGACGCCGACTCCGACGGCGCCCACATCCGCTGCCTGCTCGCCACCCTGTTCTTCCGCTACATGCGGCCGCTGGTCGA
The DNA here is from genome assembly GCA_963696135.1 of uncultured Actinomycetota bacterium. Lineage (GTDB taxonomy): Bacteria > Actinomycetota > Actinomycetes > Propionibacteriales > Propionibacteriaceae > Microlunatus. Next base: position 163,708 of record CAVOJH010000006.1, on the reverse strand, counting down.
TGCGGGCCGGATCTTCACCGCGGTGCCGCCGCTGCACCGGTTCGAGCTGACGAACCCGCGCAAGGGGATGGAGAAGTACATCTACACGTACTCCGACGCGGAGTACCAGCGCAAGGCCGCCGAGCTGACCAAGCGCAACCTGAACTTCAAGGAGCCGCAGCGCTACAAAGGGCTGGGGGAGATGGATGCCGACCAGCTGGCCGACACGACCATGAGCCCGCGGCACCGGACCCTGCGGCGGATGACCGTGGACGACGGTCTGATCGCCGAGACCACGTTCGAGATGCTGATGGGCAACGACGTCGGGCCGCGGAAGACCTTCATCGTTGACGGCGCCTATCAGCTGGACGCCACCGCGATCGACGCCTGAGAGCACACTGGGCGCTGTGACCGAAGCCTGCCCGCTGCGCAAGCTGTCTCCTCCCGGCGTCGAGACGGGACCGGCGTTGGAGCGGGTCGAGGGACCCGACGAACCGGTCTGGATGGTGCGCTCGTTCGCGCTCGCCCGCCAGGTCCTGCGCGAACCCGACGCCACCCGACAAGCGGGCTTCGGCGCCGACCGGGTGTTTCGGGCCCGGTCCATGCGCCCACCGATCCTGTACCTGGAGGGTGACCAGCACCGCCTCCAGCGCCGCGCCGCGGCGCGCTTCTTCGCCCCCGCGGTGATCGAGAGCTACCGACCGATGATGGAGGAGCTGGCCGAGCAGCTGGTCGGTCGGCTGCGGGCTGATCGGCCCACCGACCTGACCCAGCTGGCCATGCGGATGGCGGTGCAGGTGGCCGCCCGGGTGATCGGACTGACCGACTCCTCGGTGACCGGCATGAGCCGTCGGCTCGGTGCCTTCTTCGCCAGCAACCCGCTGGCCACGGGGCGGGGCCCGGCCGCGCACGTCCGTAGCGTGCTGGGCGGCGCCCGGACGGCGCACTTCTACGCGGCCGACGTGAAGCCGGCGATCCGGGCGCGACGTCGGCACGCCCGCGCGGACATCATCAGCCAGCTGATCGAGCTCGGCTTCAGCGACGTGGAGATCCTCACCGAGTGCATCACGTACGCGGCGGCCGGCATGGCCACCACCCGGGAGCTGATCAGCGCCGCCGCCTGGCACCTGATCGACGATCCCGCGCTGCTCGAGCGCTATCGGTCCCGCGACGTGGTCGGGCGGCGCCAGCTGCTCGAGGAGCTGCTCCGGGTCGAGCCCGTGGTCGGCTACCTCCGCCGGCGGACGACCCGGGCGTACGCGATCGACGGTCCTGACGGAGCGAGCGAGATCCCCGCGGGCGCGCTGGTCGACCTCCGTCTGCGGGTGGTGAACGCGGATCCCGCGGTAGCCGGCGAGGAGGGGACCAGCGTCTGTCCCGGTCGGACGGTGCCATCCTCGGTGCCCCGGGCGGTGATGAGCTTCGGCGATGGCCATCACCGCTGCCCCGGCGGTCCGCTCGCCGTGATGGAGAGCGAGATCCTGCTCAGCCGGCTGTTCTCCCGCGACCTCGTGGCCGACCATCCACCCCACGTGCACTGGAACCCGGTGTCCCAGGGCTACGACCTCAGCCGGTTCCCGGTCCGCCTGGCCCGCTGACCAGCAGCTCGTCGATCCGGCGGAGCGCCCGGTCGGCGTACCCCCGCCAGAACCGACCGAAGACGGGTAGCAGCCACCGCGTCGCCGACCGTGGGGTGACACTCCAGGACCAGGTGATCGTCGTCCCGGCACCGTTCGGAGCGAAGGCCCAGCGCCCGTCGACCGAGGCGATCAGCCCTGTCATCGGGCCGTGGATGCGGTCCAGCCGGTAGCTGAACTGGTGCGGGGGCTCGACCGCGGTCAGCGTCTCGTGCATCCGGCCCGGCCCCACCAGATCCACCCGCCGCTGCTGACCCGGTGTCTGCCACGGCAGCGGTCCCTCGGTCCCACGGATCGGTGGGAGCGGTCCGTACCAGCTGACGAAGAGCTGCTCCAGCGGCATCGGCAGGACGCTACGGAACGCACGGTCGACGTCGCCGTGCACCGTGCGGGAGGCCGAGAGCTCCAGAGTCACCTCACGAGAATCGCCCGCGCCGGGGACTTCGTCAACGTGATGGCTCTTGCGAGACCGACCCTGACGCGACCCTGAGATCGCCCGCACGCCGTGGCTCCGAGAGACTCCTTTCGCTATATTCGTAGACGAATACTCGTATGCGGATAATCTTGCTCGGACGAGGGGGGAGACGTGGCACGCAAAGTGAGCAACCTGCTCGGCCTGGCCGTGCTGGCCGTGCTCGCCGAGCGACCCATGCACCGCTACGAGATGGCGTCGGTCATCCGGTCGCGCGGAAAGGACCGGCAGCTGGCGGTCAAGTGGGGATCGCTCTACACCGTGGTGGACAACCTGACCCGGCACGGCTTCGTCACGGTGGTGGGCAGCGATCGCGCGGGCTCTCGGCCCGAGCGGACCATCTACCGGATCACCGAGGCTGGGGTGGCTGAGCTGCAGGACTGGGCCAGCGAGCTGGTGGCCGAGCCGGCCGGCGACGCCGATCCTTTCGTCGCGGGACTGTCCGTACTCGCCGCCCTGCCGCCCGACGATGCTGTGGTGCTGCTGGACCAGCGGGCCGCGGCGCTGTCCGCCCGGGTCGGGGAGCTGCGCGACGAGCTGACGGAGGAGGCGGGGAACGTCGCTCGCCTCTTCTTGATCGAGAACGAGTACGCGCTCTCTCAGCTGGAGGCTCAGCTCGCCTGGGTGCGTGCGTTCAGGGACGAGCTGACCTCGGGGTCGTTCGCCGACCTGGAGGGCTGGCGGCAGGCCCAGGCCATCAGGATCCCTGGGCTGTCCGTCCCGGCGGGGGAGTCGGCCGAGAGCGAGGACCGACCGGTCCATGAGGGGGAAACGTGACCAGCACCTGAACCCTGGAGGGCAGGTGACCGAGGGGGCCGGCGGTGCGCGAACACCGCCGGCCGACGACCTCGGAACCGTCCGACCACGTTCTCGATCGAGTCCGGCTGCGAGGCGGCACTTCACAGTATCCGGATTCGGACCAAGGCGGCCGTCCTGGGCCGCTCACTGCGCAGTACCGACCACACGAATCCGATCTGAGGAACCATGATGTCCGAGAACAACCCCGCCACGTCTCCGGTAGGCGGCGACCGCAGCCGCGTGCGCACCGCCATGATCATCGGAGGTGGCATCGCCGGTCCGGTGACCGCCACCGCCTTGGCCAAGGCCGGTATCGAGGCCGCCGTGTACGAGGCCTATCCCGAACCCAGCAAGGGAATCGGCGGCAGTCTGGCCCTGGCTCCCAACGGGATGGCCGCGCTGGAGATCATCGGCGCCGCCGATGCGGTCCGCGGCCACGCGTTGCCCATCACCGCCTCGGCCCTGTCGGTCAGCGACCGTCCACTCGGCGCGACACCGAGGCTGCCCGATCTCGAGCCGCTCCAGATGATCGAGCGCGGCCAACTGCACGAGGTTCTGCGGGGGGTGGCGCGAGAGGCGGGCGTCCCGCTCGTCCACGGCCGTCGGCTCGTCGGCGTCGACGAGCACGCTGACGGCATCACCGCCCGGTTCGAGGACGGTTCCACCGCCACGGCGGACGTCCTGATCGGCGCCGACGGCGCCCGGTCCACCGTACGAGCGCTGATCGACCCGAAGGCTCCGGCGGCCGACTACACCGGGATGCTGGGTTTCGAGGGGTACGTCCCCGCCGACGCTCTGCCCGCCGGACTCGACGTCGGCCAGGAGGGGGAGATGGTGTTCGCTTTCGGGCGGCGCGCCTACTACCTCTACTGGCCCGTGCCAGGTGGGGTCAGCTGGGGCGTGAACCTGCCCTCGGAAAGGTACCTCTCGCGCAACGACGCCCGGAAGACGACGGCCAACGAGTGGCTCGAGATCATCCGGCAGCGCTACGCCGGCGACCGACCCGGAGCCGCTCTCGCCGCGGCGACCTCACCCGACACACTCCAGATCACGGGCGCGCTCCACATCATGCCGCCTGTCCCGCACTGGTATCGCGGCCGGATGGTGGTGGTTGGAGACGCCGTGCACGCCCCCTCCAACAGCACCGGCCAAGGCGCGTCACTCGCGATCGAGAGCTCGATCGAGCTCGCCCGCTGCCTCCGGGACCTGCCCGACCCGGCGTCGGCGTTCGCGGCGTACGAGAGACTGCGGCGCGAGCGGGTGGAGACGATCACACGACGTGGCGCCAAGCTCAACCACGCCAAGACGCCCGGGCCGATCGTCCGCGGGCTGATGCGCGTGCTGTTGCCGATGATGCTGAAGCGGACCAGCACGACCGAGGCGCTGGGTCAGGAGCAGCGCTTCAGGATTGACTGGGACGCATCGGTCATGGACGGCCCAGGCGTGGCGCCGCCGACGACGTACGTCTGACCGAGCGACTTCTCACGAAGGAGAGTCGGCTGTCCAGCGGACTCGCAGATCGGTGGGCGGAGACTGGTGTCATGGCTGACACGTCGGCTGCCGGGTACGAGGCCCCTCGTGCCGTGCCGCGACCCTCGGTACTGCGTCGGGCGGCCCGGCGCACGAATCTGGCGTTGCTCGTGTTGCTCCTCGGGGCGTTCGGCAGCGGCTGGCTCGTGTTCGCCGCCGGTGGCCCGACGACGGCCACGATGGCGACGGTGGTGCATGGACTGTTCGGGGTGGCGGTGATCACGATGCTTCCGTGGAAGTCGGTGATCATCCGCCGGTCGGCCCGGCTCCGAGTGGCCAGTCTGCTGCTCCTGGTGATCATCGTGGCTTGTCTGCTGGCTGGGTTCGTCCAGCTGTTCGTGGGCTACGTGGTCGTGGCCGGAATCACCCCGATCCAGGTCCACGTCGGCGCCGCTGTGATCACGGTCCCGCTGCTGATCTGGCATGTGCTGCGGCATCGCCGGCAACGATGGCGCCCGAGCGATCTGTCCCGCCGGGCGCTGGTGCAAGACGTCGTCCTCACGGCTGGAGTGGCAGCGGTCTGGGGTGGTGCGACGACCGTCGCGCTTCGGACCCGACCAGACCGTCCACGCGCTCCGACAGGATCCCGGCCGGTGGCTCACGGTCTCGTGGCTGCCGTTGTGCTGCCGGCGACCACCTGGCTGTTCGACACCGTCCCGGAGCCTGACCCGTCGACACCCCACGTGACGGTGGTCGGCGGCACGGTCACGGTCGCCGAGCTGGTGGCCCGTGCTCAGCCGGTGGCGGCGCGGTTGGACTGCACCAACGGGTGGTACGCCGACGCGAGCTGGGATGCCGTGCGGCTGTCGGACCTGATCGCGGCAGCCACACTGGATGGGGCCACGACGCTGCGGGTTCGGAGTGTCACGGGGTACGAGCGGGCGTTTCCGGCGGTCGAGGCCCATCAGCTGTGGTTGGCCGTAGGCAGTCGAGGTGCGCCGCTGACTCCGGCCCACGGGGCTCCTGCCCGCCTGCTCGCCCCTGGCCATCGTGGGTTCTGGTGGGTGAAATGGGTCGCTGCCGTCGAGCTCGACGATCGCCCCAGCTGGCTGCAGCCGCCGTTCCCACTGCAGTAGTCCTCGGACCCGTATGCCTTAGGTTCCCGAGGTGGACTTCTTTCTGAACAGAGATGCCCCGGCGATGGTTGGGTGGCTTCGACCTGGCGGTGGAGTCGACGACGTTGCGGTCCCTGACCTGCGACTTGCACGACCAAGCGTCGGCCGCGGTGGCAGCCTTGTGCGCTCCCGGCGGGGTCCTCGTCATCGCTCGCGAGCCGTCGCCCACTGACCCTGCCGGGCCGCCATGGCCGTTGACCGAGACCGAAGTCCGTGGAGTCGCCGCGAACGGACTGGAGCTTGCTCGGCTGGACACGGTGAGCATGAACCGGGGGCGCCCGGTGGATCGCTGAGTTCCATCGACCCTCAGCCTGACGCCTCAACCAGCCGTGGGTCCGCGAGCGGACCGCTCTACGGGATCGGAGTCGCCGAAGGTGCCGTGTCAGGATCTGCACCTGGGTGGCTGGGGCTTCGGGGATCGAGGATCAACGCCGGGTAGCCCGACGCTGCACCCCGGCAACCTCTCGGTTCTCGGAGGTTCTGCGGCGAGGCAGCAGGGCAAGCACAGTGACGGCAAGGCCCCAGACGGCGCACAATCCCGACCAGGTGCGGTCGAACCCGCCTGGGGTTGGATACCAGAACCAGGAGACGACACCGAGGTAGACAGCAGCGACACCAGCGATCAGAGCCAGGAACACACGCCCCGCCGGCCAGAGCACAGCCAACGCAACCAGCATCAAGGTGGCAAGCGCATAGGCGCCCTGCACCGCGTAGTGGTCGACCCCGATGGTGATGTCACGCTCAGGACGGCTCTGTCGGTTCAGGCTCCACATGGACCAGGCATACAGCAGCCATGGCACCAGGCCCAGCACGAGCGGGATGACTAGCGGCTGCCACGTGAGCCGCATCGGAAACCGCGTGACCTGTCTGCTGGGCGCGCCGGTGACGATCACCGTCTCCAGGCCGAGGACCATCGCCAAGACCAATGCTGGGACCTCGAGCGCCACGACAGCCGAGCAGATCAAGGCCATGGTCGCGACGTACAGAGCCGCCACCGCCGGTGCAGCGCGGGAGCGGCCACGAATGGCGATGGCTACGAACGGGACACCGACGAACGCCGTCATGTACAGTCCCCAGCCGGCTTCCAGAACGCCCTGCCAGGACGGATCCGGCGACAGCGTCACCGACAGGTCGATGAGCCCGAAGCCTGGCAGACCGAGCCAGGAGAGGGCAAAGATCCCCGCCAGGACCCGGAGAAGAATCTCGCCGGCGCCGTCTCTCGTTGCTGCCGTTGGCACCGTCTCAGGATGGCACGGGGATCAGCGGCGCACATCACTCACTGTGTGGAGCAGGCAGCTGCCGAGCCGTCGACGACTTGGGGTCGTCGCGATGCTCCGCTGTTCGCGCTGCTTGTGTGAGCGTGTCGAAGTGTCCGGCGATCCAGCTGATGGAGTGGAGGCTTCGCTGGTAGCCGGCGATGTTGGTCTCCCAGCCGTTGAGGGCCCAATGAGCACCGCCGATCTCAGTGACCAGCATCAGCGGCACGATGGAGCGCAGCTCCTGCTCGGTGAGTGGGTAGGCCTGGTGGTAGCCAGCAACGTAGTCGCTGAAGATGCCCACCATGGCCGCTGTTGCGTTCTCTGCCGTCTGGGATTTGGCGAGGTGCCTCGAGAGCCGGCTGGCGAGGTAGTAGGCGAGGTCACGCGATCGCGGGCTCGATGGGAGGTGATCGATGTCGATGACGCCCGTGACTCGGCCACGGTCGATGAGGACGTTCCCGTCATTGCAGTCCCCATGGGTCAGCTGCATAGGGAGGTTCGCGGACCCATCGCGTAGCAGGCCTTCCAGGGGTTCGACGAGGTCGACCACTTCGGGTGGAAGCTCGGGCAGCGCCGTCGTCATGACCTCGATCGGATCGTCGACGTAGGAGTCGACCGGCCAGGGGTAGTCAGCGAGCGCTTTGTCGAGGCCACCGATGGCGACACCCACGGCGTGCGCGGTGGCGGCAGCGCCTGGTCCCAGTTCGAAGTTGCCGAACTGCTGCGGCAGGTGCGGCACGAGGGTCCACTGACGTTCGTTGACGTTGGCATGCACGTGTCCTTGGTCGGTGACGATGGGCAGGGCGACCGGGACGCCGTGCTGTTGGAGGTGGGTCAGGACGCGAAACTCCGTGACGGGTGGCACGCCGGGTGGGTACTGCGGGAGTTGCTTCAAGACCAGGTCCGGGCCAGCGCTGTCGACCCGCCAGAGCGGGTTCGTGGCACGCGGCATCGGAGTCAGCGTGGTGTTCTCGTGGAGGAGAGATGCCCAAGCGCTGAGCGCTGTCCGTGCCTCGTTCTCCAGGTCTGCGGTGCTCATCAGCGGGTGTCTTCTCGATACAGCAGGACTGGGCTCACGGGTGGATAGCCCACCACATACCGGCCCCCCACGGCACGACTTGTGTGACTCACATCACATCGGTAGACAGATCCCTTGCCCCCACACGGTGCCGGGCCGGTCGCGGCCCGCACCGCGACGGTGCCAGCAGTTCACCACCGCGGTCGGCTCGGCCTCGGAGCTGTTGACCGCGGTCTGGGACTCGCTTCCCGCCGATCTTCACGCTGCGACCTGAGCCCGACCGCTACTGGCGATCAACTCGTTGCTGGCAGCATGCTGCCGTGCCTTCTCTTGTAACCGCTGTTCTCGAGCCTGGCCGGTTGTCGGGCGCAGCGCAGCCGACCCTGCGAGCGGGTTCGATCCTGCTGCGGCCATGGGTCAGCCTGGACGCCCCGGATCTGGTCGAGGCCTATCAGGAGCCAGAGATCCAACGCTGGCATGCACGATCGATGACCGTCGCCGAGGCCGAGCAGTGGGTTGCCGACGCACACGAGGCCTGGACACATGAGACCGGTGCAAGCTGGGCGGTCGACCTCGGTGGACGGTTGGCCGGTCGGATGACGCTGAAGTTCCATCTCGGCGACGCGTGCGCGGCCGTGGGGTACTGGACGCGCCACCAGGATCGGGGGAAACAGGTCGCCCCGCAGGCTCTGGTGGCAGCCACCCTGTGGGCTTTCGATCATGGCTTTCATCGGGTCCAGCTCGAGCACTCAACCCAGAACCCGGCGTCGTGCCGGGTTGCAACGAAAGCGCAGTTCGCTGGCGAGGGCATCCGTCGCAGCGCGGCGCTGCACGCCGACGGCTGGCACGACATGCACCTCCACGCACGGGTCAGCAACGCGCCGGCTGCCAGCTCATGAACCCGGTCTTCGCGTCCGGGAGCACCATCCTGCGTCGGGAAGTTCTGAACGGTGAAGTCTGGCTGCAAAGCCCCGTCACCGTCATCGCCGACGACGGCACCGAGCTGGCTGTGCTGCTCGAGCCAGGATCGACGTTCACCTTCCCCGAGCACCCGTTCGGTCCCCACCCATGGGCATCCTTCGACCACTGGACCCGCACGGCACACCAGAGAGTTACTCGTGCGCCCCAGAGCCAACCGAGGGGTGACCGATGTCAGTCCCGACCGATAGACAGGAGACCTACCGAGGCGAGGAGATCCCCCTGATGTACGCACCCGCTCCCCATGACGAGATCACCGGTCTGGTCAACTATCTCGAGGTCCAGCTGTCTGCCATCCGGGCGGCGCCGCTCGGCCTGACCGAGGAGCGGGCCCGCGCCACCCCGTGCCGCAGCGCCCTTTCGGTCGGCGGCATCGTGAAGCACACGGCGTACGGTCTCCGCGGCGCGACCACCACGATCACCGATGACGGCCGGGCGCAGATCGACGCGGAGGCCTTCGCCGCGCACGCGGCCAGCTTCACCGTCGGGCCGGACGAGACGATGTCGGGGGTGCTGGCGGAGTTCGACGCAGCTCGGGAGACCTGTCTGGCGACGATCTCCGCCGCCGATCCCGACGCGGAGTTCCTGGCCCCGCCGGCGCCCTGGTTCGGGATCTTCCAGCCCCAGCCGGCCAAGCTGCGCTACTTCCTGGTCCACCAGATCGAGGAGACGGCACGCCACGCCGGGCACATCGACCTCCTGCGCGAGCAGCTGGACGGCGTCGCGGTGCCGTCGCTGGTGATGACGCTGGAGGGGATGCCGGCCAACGACTTCTTCCAGCCGTACGTGCCCGCACCCGGCACCATCGGGAGCTGAGCGCCGTGACGGCCGCCGAGCTCGACGAGAGCTTCGCCGGAGCCGATCTCGACGACAGGGTCTGGTTCCCCTACTACCTACCGCACTGGAGCTCGCGGGCGACCTCCGCGGCGACGTACGAGATCCGTGCGGGCGAGCTGCGGCTGACCATCGCCGACGACCAACCTCTCTGGTGTGCCGACCGGCACGCGGAGCCGCTGCGGGTCTCGTGCCTGCAGACCGGGTCGTACGCCGGGCCGCTCGGCAGCACCGCCGGCCAGCAGCCGTTCGCCGACGGGCTGACGGTGACCGAGGAGCAACCCACCTTCTGGGGCTGCACACCGCACTTCGGCTCGTTGGCGGTGACGATGCGCGGCACCGTGGGGCCGGCGTCGATGATCGCGTTCTGGCTGTCCGGCATCGAGGACCGACCCGAGCGGTCGGGGGAGATCTGCGTCGCCGAGATCTTCGGGGACGCCGTCGTGGACGGGATGGCTCAGGTCGGCATCGGGGTGCACGCATTCCGTGACCCGAACCTGACCGAGGAGTTCGCCACCGAGCCGTTGCGGCTCGATGTCGGCCAGGACCACACGTACGCGGTGGACTGGCGCCCGGGCTCGCTGGTCTTCTCCGTCGACGGTGCCGTGGTGCGGCAGCTGTCCCAGGCGCCGGACTACCCGGTTCAGCTCATGCTGGGGGTGTTCGGATTCCCCGACCGACATCCCGGGCTCGCCGGCGACGAACCGATCCCGGAGCTCGTCGTCACCCGGGTGCGCGTGACGCCGATGGGCAGACAGACCGTCGGCTCAGCGGTTCGGTGAGGAGACCGCGGCGATCGGCTGGCCCGCGGGCACGCCGGAGCCGTCCCGGCGGCTGTCGACGGGCGGAAGCTCCACCGGCGCCCCGCTGGCCGCTGCGGCCCAGGCGGGCCCCGGACCGGCCCAGGCGATCAGCAGGGCGTCCTCGCCCTTCAGGAAGCGGTGGCACCGGACACCGCCGGTGGCCCGACCCTTGCCCGGGTACTCACCGAAGGACGTGACCTTGACCGCCCCCGGGTCGGTGCCGGGCAGCGCCTTCGACGATCCGGAGACCGTGACGACCTCCGCACTCCCGGCCGCTGCGGTCGGCACCACGCCGAAGAACACAGCGCTCGCCCCGACACCCAGCTTGATCCCGGCCATGCCCCCACCCGAGCGACCTTGCGGCCGGACGGAGGCGGCCGGGAAGTGCAGCAGCTGGGCGTCGTTGGTGATGAAGGTCAGCTCGTGGGCCTCGCTGGTCAGCTCGACCGCCCCGACCACGGTGTCGCCGGGCTCGAGCCGGATCACCTCCCAGGCGTCGCGACCCAGCACCTCCGGGTTGACCCGCTTGACCACGCCACGGGCCGTGCCGAGAGCCAGCCCCAGCGAGGTCTCGGCCAGGGTGGTCAGGCACAGCACCCGCTCGCCGTTCTCCAGGGTGACCAGCTCGGACACGTGGGTGCCGCCCTGCAGGTTGGGTGCACTCGCCGTCGACGGCACCGTCGGCAGGTCCAGGGCGTTGATCTTGATCAACCGACCGGCCGAGGTGACCACCCCGAGATCCCCCCGCGCGGTGCCCAGCACGGCTGAGACGATCACGTCGTGGTTGGCGCGCTCCCCGCCCGCCGGGAGCGGATCGTCGTGGTTGGTCCGGGCCAGCAGTCCGGCCGAGGACAGCAGCACCCAGCACGGGTCGTCGACGATCTCCAGCGGTGCGGCGGAGGTGGTCGCCGCCACGCCGCTGGCGGCCAGCAGGATGGTGCGACGCGGGGTGCCGTGCTGCTTGGCGATCTCGGCCAGGTCGACGCTGACGACGGTCCGGAGCTGCTCGGGGTTCTCCAGGATCTCCGTCAGCTCGGCGATGGTGGCCTGCAGCGCGTCCCGCTCGGTCTCCAGCTCGATGGTGGAGTACTTGGTCAGTCGACGCAGCGGCATCTCCAGGATGTAGTTGGCCTGGATCTCGGACAGGTCGAACGCCTCGATCAGCCGGGCCCGCGCGTGCGCGGTGTCGTCGCTGCCCCGGATGATGGCGATCACGTCGTCGATGTCCAGGATGGCGATCAGCAGCCCCTCGACCAGGTGCAGCCGGTCGAGAGCCTTGGTCCGGTCGAACTCGGTCCGTCGGCGGGTCACCTCGTAGCGGTGCTCGAGGTAGACCGTCAGCATCTCCTTGAGCGACAGGGTGCGCGGTTGCCCTTCGACCAGCGCCACCGAGTTGATCGCGAAGGAGTCCTCCAGCTTGGTGCCCCGGAAGAGCTGCTCGAGGATCGCCTCGGGGTTGAAGCCGTTCTTGATCTCGATCACCAGACGGGTGCCGTTGGTCAGGTCGGTGAGGTCCTTGACGTCGGCGATGCCCTGCAGCTTGCGACTGGTGACCAGGGTCTTGATCTGCTCGATCACCCGTTCCGGGCCGACCATGTACGGCAGCTCGGTGACCACGATGCCCTTGCGCCGCGGGTGTACCTGCTCGATCCGGGTGGTGGCCCGGATCCGGAAGCTGCCCTTGCCCGTGGCGTAGGCATCCCGGATGCCGTCCAGGCCGATGATCTTGCCGCCGCCGGGCAGGTCGGGTCCGGGGATGAACCGCATCAGCGTGTCGAGGTCGGCGTTCGGGTGCTTGATCAGGTGGCGCAGCGCCTGGATCACCTCGATCAGGTTGTGCGGGGCGCAGTTGGTCGCCATGCCGACGGCGATGCCGGCGGCCCCGTTGACCAGCAGGTTCGGGAACGCGGCCGGCAGCACCGTCGGCTCGGTGTCCTTGCCGTCGTAGTTGGGTTTGAAGTCGACGGTGTCGGAGTCCAGGCCGTCGGTCATGGACAGGGCGGCCGGCGCCATCCGGCACTCGGTGTAGCGCATTGCCGCCGGACCGGCGTCGGGGGAGCCGAAGTTGCCGTGCCCGTCGACCAGGGTCAGCCGCATGGTCCACCACTGCGCCGTACGGACCAGGGCGTCGTAGATGGCCCCGTCACCGTGCGGGTGGTACTTGCCCATCACCTCGCCGACCACGCGGGCGCACTTCACGTGACCGCGGTCCGGCCGGACCCCCATCTCCTGCATCGAGTACAGGATCCGCCGTTGGACCGGTTTCAGCCCGTCCCGGGCGTCGGGCAGCGCGCGGGAGTAGATGACGGAGTACGCGTACTCCAAGAAGCTGGTCTGCATCTCCGACGACACGTCGATGTCGACGATCCGCTCGGTGAAGTCGTCGTCGACCGGGGGCGGCGGGGTGCGGCGAGCCATGCGGGCGTCGGGCCTCCTTGTCGAGCGGGACGGTGATCTGGCTATGGGCGTGTGGCACCGCGTCCCGACCGGTGCCGTAGGGGTGATTCTGCCCGCTCGGTCGCCGGGCTTGCGCATCCGGCGCGTGTCGGAGCACCATCACCCGATGGTGCTGCAGATCTCCACCGTCCTGGAACCCGTTGGTCCCGCCACCGCACTCGAGCTCACGGATGCGCAGGTGGACGAGCTCGGCGGCGGCAAGCGGGCTCCGGTGCGGGTCACCATCGGTGAGCGTACGGTCCGGCTGCGGCTCGCGGGGATGGGCGGCAAGAACCTGATCGGGTTGTCCCAGGCGGCCCGCAAGGAGCTGGGAGTGGCGATCGGCGACGCGGTCACGGCGACGGTCCAGCTCGACGACGCCGAGCGGGTGCTCGAGGTGCCGGACGACCTCGGTGCGGCCCTCGATGCCGACCCTCGGGTGCGAGCCGCCTTCGACGCGCTCGCCTTCTCCCACCGCAAGGAGCACGTCCGCGCCGTGACCGAGGCCAAACGCCCCGAGACCCGAGCGCGGCGGATCACTGCCGTGGTGGAGCGGCTCGGCGGCTCGCTCAGCTGAGACCACTCAGCTGAGAAAGGGGCCTAGCTGTTCGGTGATGGCCGCTCGCCGGGTGAGCTCGCGACCGTAGAGCAGCCCGTAGGTGAAGCCGTTGTGACCGGAGCGCAGGCCGACCCGGATGCCCTCGACCCGCAGGAACTCCGCGGCCACGATGCTGTCCTGGTGTTCACCGAGCACGTCCTGCAGGTCCTTGCGGCTGGCGATGAGCTTGTCGGCCTTCTTGCCCAGCGCCGGTGCAGCCAGCTCGACGGCGTACCGCGCTCTCTTGCCGGCCTTGCGGGCCTGGTGCAGCAGGTGGTCGGCCTCGGGGTCGCCGGTCAGCTGGGCCTCGATGGCCCTGTCCAGCCGCTTGTCGAGCTTCTTCCCGGCGCGCTTGACGTACTTCTTCACCGTGGCGGCGGGCGCCTTTGCTTCCTTCGTCAGTGGGGCGTCGCTGCGCCAGCGATGCAGCTCGGCCAGCAGTCGGCGGTAGCGGTCGTCGTCCAGCACCGAGATGACCGCGTCCCAGGCCACCTTGCGCTGGGTGGTCAGCTCGGTCGCGATCTGGGCGGCCACCGGGCCCACCACCAGCTCCGGCGGCAGCTCGGCCAGATCGGCGAGCAGCCGTGCCTCCAGCACCTCGCGATCGCGCACCTCGCCCAGCAGTCCGGCGAACCAGACCAGCTCGTCCTCCAGCGCACCCGCGCGGGCAACGTCGAACACGTCGTCGTACGTGCGCAGGGTGCTCCGCAGCCGCCGGGCCGCGACCCGGGTCGGGTGGATCACCGGCTCCCGGCTCCGCAGGGCCGGCTCGGCGTCGATCAGCACGGTCGCCTGCTCGGCCAGGTAGGCACGCACCAGGTCACCCACGGTCTGGGTGGAATCAGCCACGGAGGGTTCCTCGTCTCTAGAGCAGGTCGGTGTCACGGAACTCGGCGGCCGACTGCCCGGCCCCGGCTCCCCGGGTGGCTTCGGCCTCACGCAGCTCGACCCGACGGATCTTCCCGCTGATCGTCTTCGGCAGGTCGGTGAACTCCAGCCGGCGGATCCGCTTGTACGGCGCGAGGTGCTCCCGGCAGTAGGTCAGGATCGACCGGGCCGTGTCGGCATCAGGTGGGAAGCCCTCGGCCAGCACCACGTACGCCTTCGGCACCGCCAACCGCAGATCGTCCGGTGCCGGCACCACGGCCGCCTCGGCCACGGCCGGGTGCTCGATCAGCACCGACTCCAGCTCGAACGGGCTGATCCGGTAGTCACTGGCCTTGAACACGTCGTCGGCCCGACCCACGAAGGTCAGATAGCCGTCCGCGTCTCGGGTCACCACGTCCCCGGTGTGGTAGACCCCACCGGCGAACGCGTCCACGTTCAGGTCGTCGGCCGGCACCCCGGCCCGCTCCGCGTAGCCGGTCATCAGCGGCACGGGTCGTGGCTCCAGGGCCAGGCACAGCTCGCCCTCGTCGTCACGGTGCTCGCCGGTGGCCGGATCCACCAGCACCACGCGGTAACCGGGGAGCGGCCGCCCCATCGATCCGGCGCGGACTTCCGCACCCGGAGGGTTGCCGACCTGCGCCGTGGTCTCGGTCTGGCCGTAGCCGTCGCGGATGGTCAATCCCCAGGCGGATCTGACCTGCTCGATCACCTCAGGGTTCAGGGGCTCACCGGCCGACAGCACCTCCCGCAGCGAGTGACGAGCCGCGGACAGGTCGGTCTGCACCAGCATCCGCCACACCGTCGGGGGCGCGCAGAACGTGGTCACCTGGGTCCGCTCCAACACCGCGAGCAGCTCCGCGGGGTCGAACCGAGCGTAGGTGTAGACGAGCACCGTCGCCCCGGCCAGCCAGGGCGCGAACACGTTGCTCCAGGCGTGCTTTGCCCAGCCGGGAGAGGAGATGTTGAGGTGCACGTCGCCGGGCTGCAGGCCCATCCAGTACATGGTGGACAGGTGCCCGATCGGGTACGACACGTGCGTGTGCTGCACCAGCTTGGGCAGCGCCGTGGTGCCGGAGGTGAAGTAGAGCAGGGTGAGGTCACCGGCCTTGCTGGCCCCGGGTAGGTACGCATCGGCCCCGAGGAACTCGTACGCCCGTCGGTAGTCCACCCAGCCGTCCGGGGTGTCCGCTTCCTCCGAGCTGCCCACGGCGACTTTGCCGAGCGGCAGGGACAGGTGCGCGAACCGGTCGGCCTCCGCCCCGGCCGCCACCAGCAGCTTCGCCTCCCCGCGGTCCACCCGATCGGCCAGATCGTCGGCGGACAGCTGCGGAGTGGCCGGGATGATCACCGCACCGAGGCGGATGGCGCCCAGCATCAGCTCCCACAGCGGTACGCAGTTGCCGAGCACCATCAGCATCCGGTCGCCCCGCTTCAGACCCAGCTCGGCCAGCAGGTGGGCCGTGGCGATCGAGCGGGACGACAGCTCGGCGAAGGTCAGCTTCGTCTCGCGCTCACCGTCGATGACCCAGAGGGCGATGCCATCCGGGTTCTCCACTGCGAGACCGTCGAACCACTCGGTGGCGAAGTTGTAGACCGGCAGGTCCGGCCACCGGAACCCGGCGGCGGCCACCTCGTACGCCGTGCGGTGCTGCAGCAGGAAGTCGCGAGCGGCACGGACGTGACAGTTCAACGGCATCGTCGAGACCTCCGTAGGGCAGGGCGGGGACCGCAGCGACAACGGCCTCACGTCGTCGACACGCTACTGCGTCGGGGCCGCCGACCATGACAGCGGCCACTGAGCGCCGGCCGGCATGCCGGGACGAACCGATCGCCGACGCGGCTGCGTCAAAGTCGCCCCGACTCAGACTCTGAGCGGCGTGTCGCACCCCTCACGGGGGCCCGGGCGGGGTGACTTCGACGCAGGAGGCTCCTTCGCTCAGCTCCGACCGTCCATCCGCACGTCCGGCGCGCCGAGGCGGGCGGCGTCGGCGGACCGGTCGTCGGGCTGGTCTTGCGACTCCCGTTCGGCGTCGACCCGACCCGCGTAGTGCGCGACCTCCCGAGCGATCTGGGCCTCGTCCCAGCCGAGAACGGGCGCGACCAGGGCGGCAACCTCGGAGGCCGCCGCGACTCCCCGATCCCAGGTCTCGATGGAGATCCTGGTGCGGCGAGCCAGGATGTCGTCCAGGTGCAGGGCCCCCTCGTGGGTTGCCGCGTAGAGCGCCTCCACCGCCAGGTAGCCCGGCGCCGAGCCCAGCGGCTGCCCGAGCTCGGGGCGCTCCGCGATCAGCGCGAACAGCTCGGCGGTCAGCGACCCGTACCGGTTCAGCAGGTGCTCGACCCACTCCGTGGACAGACCGGACTCGCCGGCCAACCGGACCCGGGTGTTCCACAGAGCCTTGTAGCCGTCGGCGCCCAGCAGCGGCACCTCCGCCGTCACCGACGGGGTTGCCGCCGCGGCGGGTGCCGCCCCGCCGACGGCTCCGGCCAGCTCGCGGACGGCCACGTCGACGGCGTCGGCGGCCATCACCCGGTAGGTCGTGTACTTGCCGCCGGCCACCGTGATCAGACCCGGCACGGGGGTGGCGACCGCGTGCTCCCGGGAGAGCTTGGAGGTGGAGTCGGACTCGCCGGCCAGCAGCGGCCGTAGACCCGCGTACACGCCCATCACGTCGTCGCGCGACAGCGGGGTGGCCAGCAGCCGGTTGACCTGACCGAGGAGGTAGTCGATGTCGGCGCTGCTCGCCGCCGGATGAGCGAGGTCGAGGTTCCAGTCGGTGTCGGTGGTGCCGATGATCCAGTGCTGGTGCCACGGGATGACGAACAGCAGGCTCGACTTGGTGCGGGTGATCAGGCCGCAACCCGCGTCGATGCGGTCCCGCGGGACGAGCAGGTGCACCCCCTTGGACGCGCGGACCCGGAACGACTTGGCCGGTTGCAGACCGGTGGGGAGGAGCATCTGGGCGAGCTGGTCGATCCACACCCCGGCCGCGTTGATCACCGTCCGGGCGCGGACGGTGATGTCTCGGCCCGACTCCAGATCGCGCACCCGGACCCCGGCCACCCGGCCGCCGACCCCGCTCGCCGGACCGGTCTGGTCGGCCAGGAAGCCCACCACCCGGGTGCTGCTGGCCACCGCGGCTCCGAAGTGGGCGGCGGTCCGCGACAGCATCATGGTGTGTCGGGCGTCGTCCACCTGCCCCTCGTAGAAGGCGATCGACCCGCGGATCACCGTGGGGTCGCCGGAGCCGAACAACTCGATCGTCTTGCGCCGGCCGAGGTGCCGCAGGCGGCTCGGCACACCACGACCCGCCCCCATCACGTCGTAGACCCCGATGCCCAGACCCGCGTACGCGCGGTCGACACCGGTCCGCAGCAGCGGGTAGATGAAGCGGACCGGCTTGGCCAGGTGGGGCGCCAGGGTCTCCATCGCCAGCTTGCGCTCCTGCAGCGCCTCGAAGACGAGCCGGAAGTCGAACTGCTCCAGGTAGCGCAACCCGCCGTGGAACAGCTTGGTCGACCGGCTCGAGGTGCCGGACGCGTAGTCACGTGCCTCGACCAGACCGACCTTCAGCCCGCGGGTCGCCGCGTCCAACGCCGCGCCGGCCCCGGTGACACCTGCGCCGATCACCAGCACATCGAACTCGTCGGCGGCCAGCCGTTCCAGCGCCTGCGCCCGGGACGTCGGGGACAGTGGGGTGGTGGGACTGAGCACGTGATCGCCTCCGGTTTCAGTGGTGGGCCGAGCGTAGGGCTCAGGCCCTAGTCACCGTCGTCGACCCAGTTCAGGGTGCGCTCGATGGCCTTGTGCCAGGCCTTGATGCCGGCGTCTCGGGCCTCCTGGTCGATCGAGGAGATCCAGCGGCGATCCTCGTGCCAGTTGGCCCGGAAGTCCTCCGCTGTCTCCCACACCCCGACGGCCAGGCCGGCCGCGTAGCCGGCGCCGAGGGCGGTCGTCTCGGGGACCACGGGCCGGATCACGTCGATGCCGAGGACGTCGGCCTGCAGCTGCATCGCGAGCCCACTCGCGGTGACCCCGCCATCGACCTTGAGCGAGGTCATGTTCACTCCCGCGTCCGCCTCCATCGCCTTGACCAGGTCGTAGCTGGAGTAGCAGATCGACTCGAACGTCGCTCGGGCCAGATGGGCCCTCGTGTGGAACCTCGTCATCCCGACGATGGCGCCACGGGCGTCCGGCCGCCAGTAGGGCGCGAACAGCCCCGAGAACGCCGGCACGAAGTAGAGCCCGCCCGTGTCCGGCACCGACTGGGCCAGCCGATCCGCCTCGGCGGCGCTGGAGACGATGCCGAGCTGGTCGCGCAGCCACTGGATGGCCGAGCCGGTGACGGCGATCGAGCCCTCGAGGGCGTACCGGGCCGGCTCGTCGCCGAACTGGTAGCAGACGGTGCTGAGCAACCCGTGGGTCGAGTGCACGATCTCGGTCCCGGTGTTCATCAAGAGGAAGTTGCCGGTCCCGTACGTGTTCTTGGCGTCGCCCTCGTCCAGGCACACCTGGCCGACCATCGCGGCGTGCTGGTCGCCGAGCACCCCACCGATGACGACCTCACCGTCGAACGCGGTGCGGGTGGTGCCGAACTTCTCGGCGTGGGACGACGGCACGATCTCGGGCAGCATCTCCCGTGGGATGTCGAACAGCTCGAGCAGCTGATCGTCCCAGCGCAGCTCGGCCAGGTTCATCAGCATGGTCCGGCTGGCGTTGGTCACGTCGGTCAGGTGCCGACCGCCGTCGGTGCCGCCGGTCAGGTTCCACAACAACCAGGTGTCGATGGTGCCGAACAGCGCGTCGCCGGCTTCGGCCGCGGCGCGAAGACCGTCCACCTCGGCCAGCAACCAGGCGAGCTTGCCGCCGGCGAAGTAGGTGGCCGGCGGGATGCCGGCCCGTTCCCGGATCAGGTCACCCGTGCCCGCCCGGTCCAGGTCGCCGACCAGCTGGGCGGTCCGGGTGTCCTGCCAGACGACGGCGTTGTGGTACGGCTGACCGGTCCGCCGGTTCCACACGATCGTGGTCTCGCGCTGGTTGGTGATGCCGACCGCGGCGATGTCGGAGGCGCTGACCCCGCCCGCCGCCATCGACTGCTGGACGACCGTCTCGGTCCGCTGCCAGATCTGCAGCGGGTCGTGCTCGACCCAGCCGGCACGGGGCATGATCTGGTCGTGCTCGATCTGGTGGGAGCTGACCGAGGTTCCCGCCCGATCGAAGAGGATGCACCGGGTGCTGGTCGTGCCCTGGTCGATCGCCGCGACGAGATCTGCCATACCGCGAAGCCTCCCACAGCCGGGAAGAACGCAGGCAGGTGCCGAAGGCCCTCCTTCTGATGAGGGCCGAAGGCCCTCCTTCTGATGAGCATCTGTGCCGATGGCCCGTAGTGTGACCCTCGTGCCCGAGAGCGTGAACCCGCCCGGCTACCCGACGGAGTGGGAGGCCGACGTCCTGCTCGCCGACGGCGGCGTCTCGCGGCTCCGCCCGATCCGGCCCGACGACGCGGAGCTGCTGGTGCAGTTCTACGACCGGGTGTCTCCGGAGTCGAAGTACCTGCGCTTCTTCGCGCCCTACCCCCGGCTGAGCGCCAAGGACGTGGCCCGTTTCACCCAGGTCGACTACATCGACCGGGTCGCCTTGATCATCACGTTGGGCGAGAACATGATCGGGGTCGGCCGCTACGACCGGCTCGAGGACGACTCGGCCGAGGTGGCCTTCCTGGTCGAGGACGCGCACCAGGGCCGGGGCATCGCCCAGCTGCTGCTCGAGCACCTGGCCGATGCGGCCCGAGAGCGGGGGATCACCAAGTTCGTGGCCGAGGTGCTGCCCCAGAACCGGCGGATGGCCCAGGTCTTCGCGGACGCCGGCTACCGGGTGCAGAAGGGCTACGACGACGGCGTGCTGATGGTGGAGTTCGCCATCCTGCCGACCGACACCTCGGTCGGGGTGATGGAGCGTCGGGAGCACCGGGCCGAGAGCCGGTCGATCCGTCGGCT
Source organism: uncultured Actinomycetota bacterium (assembly GCA_963696135.1). Lineage (GTDB taxonomy): Bacteria > Actinomycetota > Actinomycetes > Propionibacteriales > Propionibacteriaceae > Microlunatus. The sequence continues at coordinate 143,366 of CAVOJH010000006.1, read as the reverse complement.
GCTCACGCCGGGGCGGATGGTGCTGCTCGGCCCCGGTAGCCGGGTGCAGGAGCTGGTCGTCTCCATCGTCAGCGGGGGTTTCCGGGGCGAGGTGATAGCGGTCAGCACCGATGACTGCCCGGTCTCCGGCGTGCCCAGTGCCAGCTCCATCGCGACCGTGGACGGCCCCATCGACCTGGCCGTCGTCTCGGTCCCGACCGCCGAGCTCGGCGGGGTGGTCATCGACGCCGCCCACAAGGGTGCCCACGGGCTGGTGGTGCTCACCGGTGGCGGCGACGGCGGACACGACAACAAGACGGTGGTGAACCTGGCCCGGGCGTACGGGGTCCGGGCCGTGGGCCCCGACGCACTCGGGCTGATCAACACCGACTCCGAGGTGGGTCTCAACGCCAGCCCGGCGCCGATGCCGCGGGCCGGCGTGGTCGGGATGTTCTGTCAGTCCGCCGCCATCGGGGTGTCGCTGCTCAACTACACCCTGGAGCACGACCTCGGCCTGTCCTCCTTCCTGTCCACCGGCGACTTCGCCGACGTGACGGGCAACGACGTGATGCAGTTCTGGGAGGACGACGACGCCACCCGGGTCTGTCTGCTGTCGCTGGACTCGATCGGCAACCCGCGCAAGTTCTCCCGGATCGTCCGTCGGCTGGCCCGGCGCAAACCCGTCATCGTGTTCTCGCCGGGGCGGGCCGACCGGGCCGACCACTACGGAGTGCGGGGTGGCCTGGGTCACGCCGAGGAGGCGGCGATCGACGCCCTGTTCCGACAGAACGGGGTGATCGTCGCCCACCGGCGACAGGGGATGATCGACGCCGCCCGGGTGGTGTCCCGCCAGCCGCTGCCGACCGGGCCGCGGGTGCAGCTGATCACCAACTCCGCCACCCTGGCTCGGCAGATGGCGGCCACCGCCGAGGCGGCCGGACTGGTGCTGAAGCCGGAGCCGCTGATCCTGGCCACCAACGCGGGCGCCGGTGAGTTCCACGCCGCGGCCGGCGAGGCGCTCGACGACGACCGCTGCGACTCGGTGATCTGCACCGCGGTGTCCCCGTACGGTCGCGATGACGCCGTCGAGGAAGCGCTGGAGGCGCTGGCCGCGCACGCCGAGAAGCCGCTGATCTGTGTGCTGCTGGACTTCCGCGGCCCGATCCCGGCGAGCGACGAACCGGACGGGATGGGCCAGCTGGTCACCTTCTCCTCGCCCGGCGACGCGGTGCGCGCCCTTGGCTCGGTCACCGAGCACGCCGGGTGGCTGGCCCGCGATCCCGGTGCCGTCCCTCTGCTGGACATCGACGAGCTGGCCGCCAAGCGGCTGGTCAACCGGATCCTGGCGCAGCACCCGTCGGGCCGCACCCTCACCCAGGACGAGTCGGCCGAGCTGCTCGAGGCGTACGGCATCCCGCTGGTCACCAAGACCGAGGTGCGCACGTTGGAGGAGGCCATCGCCACGGCGGAGGCGATCGGCTGGAACGTGGTGCTGAAGGCGTCGGCACCGGGGCTGCGGGCGCGCCCGGACCAGGCGGCGGTCTACCGCAACCTCGACGACCCCGGCGAGATGGCGTACGCCTGGCAGGACCTCGGTGACGTCGTGTCGGGTCTCGGGTTCGGTCGGGAGCAGGCCATCGCGGCGGCGGCACCGGTGGTCCAGAAGATGGCCCCCCCGGGGGTGGCGCTGGTGGTCCGATCGCGGGAGGACGCGGCCTTCGGACCGATCCTGTCGCTCGGTCTGGACGGGCTGGCCAGTGAGCTGCTCGGCGACGTCGTGCACCGGGTACCGCCGCTGACCACCGTGGACGCGGCGGGCATGGTGCGCGGACTGCGGGCGGCCCCGCTGCTGTTCGGCCGGGAGAACTCTCCGGGGGTGAAGGTCGCGGCGGTGGAGGACCTGCTGCACCGGGTCGCCCAGCTGGCCGACGACCTGCCGCAGCTGGCGGCACTGGCCCTGAGTCCGTGCGTCGCGTCGCTGACCGGGATGGCGGTGCTGGGCGCGTCGATCCGGCTGGCACCGACCGACGACCAGCGCGACCCGATGGCCCGGGTGCTGTGAGGGGAGCGGAGCGGAGGCGACGTGGGTTCCGCATGGCAGGATCTACTCCCATGAGGTTGGACGCCGTACGGCGGGACCTGCGCTCGGAGATCGAGGCGCAAGGCTATTTCCCGGACCTGGTCGAGGACACGGTCGCTCTGGCCCTGGCTGGGGAGGACCTGATCGACTTCGTCGTGCACCACGAGCCGACCTTCAGCCACGACCAGATCCACCGGCACGTGACGGTGCTCGCGCTCACCCAGACCCGGTTGATCGTCGGCCACACCGACGACCAGCCGGCCGAGCCGCCGAACACCGGCTCCTATGCCGCGTCCTCGACCGAGTCGGTGTCGCTGGGCAAGATCGGCACCGTGGTGCTGACCCGGGTGGTGGCCGATCCGGAGAAGTTCCGGGCCGGGTCCGGTCGAGTCAGCGAGACCTGGCTGTCGGTCGGTTGGGGCGCGATGCGGCGGATCGACCTGGAGCAGGCCGGCTGCGCCGACCCCGACTGCGAGGCCGACCACGGCTACACCGGGTCGATGGCCGGCGACGACCTGACCGTGCGGATGAGCGCGGAGATCGAGGGGGACGAGCGGGTCGCCCGGCTGGTGCGTTTCGCCACCACCCTGCAGCGGGCCACCGCCCGGTGATCATCCCCGCGTACGGGTCGGCGACGATCGCCGACCTGCTGCCGAGTCTCGGCGCGCACCTGGGGGTCCCCGGCTGCCGCGAGGACGTGCTGGGGCTGCCGAACGCCGAACGGTATGTGGTGGTGCTGGTCGACGGGCTGGGTTGGCACCTGGTGCGCGGCGCGATCCGCGACGCGCCGTACCTCGCCTCGCTGCTGGGGGATGGCCAGCCCATCACCGCAGGGGTGCCCAGCACCACGGTGACCAGCCTCGCTTCGCTGGGCACCGGTCTGCCGCCGGGCCAGCACGGGATGGCCGGCTACACCTCGCGGGTCCCCTCGACCGGGGAGATCCTGAACGCGCTGACCTGGGAGTCGGACCTGGTGGCGCGGGCGTACCAGCCGAAGCCGACGCTGTTCGAGCGTGCCGTCGAGGCCGGGGTGAGCGTCAGCTCGGTGGCCCTGGAGCGATTCGAGTTCAGCGGTCTGACCGAGGCGGGGCTGCGGGGACCGGCGTTCGTCGGGTACACCGACGAACGCGCGACCGACCGCCGGATCGAGCTGACGGTCGCGGCGGCGCAGCGGGGGGAGCGGTCGCTGGTCTACGCCTACGAGCGGGAGCTGGACCACACCGGCCACGTCGAGGGCTGCGGCTCGTTCCAGTGGCTGACCCACCTGTCCCGGATCGACACGATGGTCGAGAGGCTGCGCGACGAGCTGCCCGACGACGTGGTGCTGATCGTGACCGGGGATCACGGCATGGTCGACGTCCCTCGACGGAACCAGATCCTCGCCGAGGACGAGCCGGAGCTGGTGGCCGGTGTCGACGCGCTGGCCGGTGAGGGACGCTTCCGGCAGCTGTACGTCGACCGCGACCACCCGTCGGCGGTGGCTGCTCGCTGGGCCGACCGGCTGGGCGACCTGGCCTGGGTTCGGACCCGCGACGAGGCGATCGAGGAGGGCTGGTTCGGGCCCGTCGATCCCGAGCTGCGGGAGCGCTGGGGTCACGTGCTGGTGGCCATGCGGACCGACTGGGCGGTGATGACCCGGCAGTTCCCTCGTGAGCTGTCCCTGGTCGGGATGCACGGCTCGCTGACGGCCGACGAGATGACGGTGCCTCTCTTCGTCGACTGAGCCGGTCGCGCGGACGATCCGGTCAGCCGGGCAGCGTGCTCGCGTCGAACCAGGTCGAGCGGTCGCTGGGGTCGGCGGCCGGTCGCAGGTCGGCGAGCGTCATCGCCACGGTCCGGCGTGACATGCGCCGGTCCGGCGCCACCTGATCGTCCATCTGGAACGCGGACACACAGAGCGATCGGTCCGGATCCAGACAGCTCACGGTGGTCTCGGCCGAGACACCGGGCAGGTCGGCCAGGTCGGGTCCGATGAGGACGGCGGCCCAGTAGCTGTCGGCCGGCGGTTCGAGCAGCACGGTGGGTCCCCACACCACGTCACCGAACAGCGGGGCGAACGTCTCGCCGACGGTGCGGATCTGGTAGCCCTCGGGCAGGGCGGTCAGGGTGTACGGCAGCATCTGACGGACGTCGTGGAAGCGGACGGCTTCGGCGATGCCGACCATCGTCTCCCGACGCACCGGCACCGTGGAGTCGCACTCGACCGAGGCCCAGGCCCCGGGGGCGTACTCCCAGTAGACGTTGACCGTGTCCCCCGGTCGGCTGGCGATCTTCGCCGGCCGACCGCGCACCGTGGCCGTCTCGATCCGGGAGCCGGGAAAGTCGGGCAGCACACCGGTCACGCGGACGAGCACGGTGCAGTCGGCCGGGTCGTCGGCGCCGGCCACCGGAATCTGGAGGACGGTCGTCTCCACCTCGGGATCGATCGACCGGGACAGCAGCTTCCACCCGGTGGCGAGCTTCACGTCGTGGCTGTAACGCCACTCGCCGGCCCGGCGCACCTCCACCGGAAGGTGCGCCTGCACGACCGAAGGAAGCATCACCGCGGCCACGACGGCCAGGGCGAGGGCCGCGAGCGCGGCAGTGCGCCGCCCCCGGGACCGTCGGAGGGCGCGGGTGGCCCGGCCGAAGCCGCCGGCCACCTGGTCGGCCGCAGGAGCGAGTGCTCTCAGCTCGGCGATCTCGGCGTCGTGGTACCCGGTCGGCACGGTGGCCAGCTGCTGAGCGACCCCTTTGCCGGGCCGATCCATCACGGTGGCGATCTCGCCGGTGTTCAGCAGCTCCAGGTCGCGCAGGACCACTGCGGTCCGGGTGGCGCCGGTGAGCGCCTCGAGGCCGACCGCCGAGGCGGGTGGTTTCGACCGGCCGAGCGGTGAGCCGAGGAAGGTGCGCACCACGGCTGCCCGCAACCGGGGAGTCGGGTCGGGGCCGTCCTCGACCGCCGACCACGACCGGTCGCGGGCGAGGGCGTCGGCCACCAGGTCCGAGGCGCCCCGGGTCGAGCCGGCCAGGACCGTGGCCAGCCCGAGGGTGGGGCCCAGCTCGGTCAGCAACCACCCCGGCAGCACGGTGGTCGGACGAGGCATGAGCGAAGGTTACGTCGGCGGATCACCGGGGGAGGTCGATGGCGTCGAACCAGGTGGTCGGATCGCGTGGGTCGGTCACCGGCTCGATCCGCTCGGCCACCCGGTCGAGGGACTGCTGCTCGATGGCTTGGGTGCCCGGTGACTCCTCGGCCGACCATCGGGTGCTGAGGCACACCCGGCCGGCTCGACTGGTGCCCGGTACGGAGTCGCCGAGGCAGCGGGAGACGGCGCCGTCGTCGCCGTACCGCACCACCACGGACGGGATCGAGGCACGGTCCACCGGCTGCAGACTCAGGCTCAGGACGTCGGTCCCGCTGCCGGTGTCCTCGTCCAGGGAGTAGATCCGGTAGCCCTCGGGGAGAGCACGAACCCGGAACGGCAACCTGATCCGGGTGTCCTCGAAGCGCACGGCATCGGCCACGACCAGCAGGGTCGCCCCCGCGATCAGCTGCCGGGTGCAGGTGACAGTCACCCTGGCTCCGGGCGCGTACTCCCAGGTCAGGTACGGATCCCGGGAGCGGTCATCGACGTAGCGACCGCTCCAGCCGCGGATCCGGACGGCCCGCCCGGTGACCGTGGAGGGTGGATCCACCCCGTCCTGGGTCAGGTCGACCGTGCACTGCGCGACTTCGGCGTCGGCCCGCACGATGGTGAACTCGTGGTCGGGGGTCAGGATCCGGCGGGTGACTGTCATCCCGGCGACCGGCTCGAGGCGGTGGCTGAAGCGCCACTCGCCCGGGTCCCGCACGTCCGGTGGGTGCAGCCGCACCATGATCGTCGGCAACAGGATCACGGCGGCCACCAGGATCGCCGCCGCTGCGAGACCGACACCCAGCCAGCCCCGACGTCCCATGAGCGCAGGCTAGTCGCGGGCGTACCCACGCCGGGTGGCACGATGCCCCGGTGGCGGAGTTCGTGTTCTTCACCGGACCGATGGATTGCGGGAAGTCGACGCTGGCGTTGCAGTTCGACTACACGCAGTCGGTCGCCGGTCGCCTGGGTCGGCTGTTCACCAGCCAGGATCGCGCCGGGGAGGCCACCATCTCCTCCCGTCTGGGGTTGGAGCGCCCGGCCGTCGAGGTCTCACCCGAATTCGACTTCTGGCTCTACCTGGTCGCCCAGCTGACGGCCGGTGAGCGGATCGACTACCTCGTCTGCGACGAGACTCAGTTCTACCGCCCCCAGCAGATCGACCAGCTCGCGCGGATCGTCGACGAGCTCGGCGTCGACGTGTTCGCCGTCGGGATCCTGACCGACTTCCGGACCCTGCTGTTCCCGGGATCCCGGCGGCTGGTCGAGCTGGCGGATCGGATCGAGACCCTGCAGGTGCGGTCCCTGTGCTGGTGCGGCAAGCGCGCCACCCACAACGCCCGTACGGTCGCCGGGCGGATGGTCACCGAGGGTGCCCAGGTCGTGGTCGGGGACACCGTGCCGGACGGAGACGGCGAGCTGTCCGACCAGCCGGCGACGGCGTACGAGGTGCTCTGCCGCGATCATCACCGCCGCGGTGTCACCCGAGCCGTGGCCCAGACGGGCCGGACCGATCCACTGCCCTTCGAACGAGAGGACGAGGCCCTGTGAGGAACCCGCTGGTGTCGGTCGAGCAGCTGACCGGTGCGTTGGACGAGACGGCCCCGGGCCCGGCGATGGTGCTGGCCGACGTCCGCTGGACGCTGAACGGCCCACCCGGTCGGCCCGTCTACGAAGCCGGCCACCTGCCCGGTGCGTTCTACGTGGATCTGGAGTCCGAGCTGACCACCCACGGCCCGGCGGGCGGTCGCCATCCGCTGCCGGACCCCGACGTCCTCCAACGAGCGATGCGGCGGATCGGGGTGTCGGCGACGACCCCGGTCGTCGTCTACGACGGTGCGACGTCGTTGGCCGCGTCTCGACTGTGGTGGCTGCTGACGGACGCGGGACACCCCGACGTACGGGTGCTGGACGGTGGCTACGCCGCGTGGCAGGCGGCCGGGAGGCCGGTCGAGACCGGACCGGGACCGACTCCGACCGTCGGTGACTTCGTGGTCGAGTCCGGCCACCGCCGGGTCCTCGACGCGGGGGCCGTGGCGGCCCTGATTCGCTCTGGGACCGGTCAGCGTCTGGTGGACGTGCGCGCCGCCGACCGGTACGCGGGGGAGAACGAGACCATCGACCCGATCGCCGGTCACATCCCCGGCGCCGTGAACCGGCCCTCGATGGCGAACCTGACGGACTCCGGCCGCTTCAGGCCGGCTGTGGAGATCGCGCGGGGCTATGCCGACCTGGAGGGGGAGCCGGTGCTCTACTGCGGCTCGGGCATCACCGCCGCGCACACCCTGCTGGCCCTCGAGACGGCCGGCCGCACCGGCTCGATCTACCCCGGCTCGTGGAGCGACTGGATCACCGACCCGGACCGCCCCCGCGCCACCGGTTCAACCCCTTAGGTACCCCGCCGTCGGTACACGGGGGGTCACTTCTCCTTCGGACCGCCGAAGACGATCTCGTCCCAGCTGGGCACGGAGGCGCGCTTGCGGCGCGGGGCCTTGGGTGGGGTGGCGGGGGTCGGCTGATCCGGGACGTCGAGGGGGAGCAGCTGCTCCTCCGGCTCGGTCGGCGCCGGCCGGTGCATCTCGGTCGCTGGCTCGTCAGGCGTGTCGAGCTCCGTCGGCGTGTCGCCGAACAGGACCGTGTCCACCAACGACGCCGCCTCGTCCCGGCGATCGTCGCGCGCCACGGCGGGCTCCGGGCGACCGGGATCGTCGCTGCCCTCGGGCACCTCGACGTCACCGTCGGAGCGGTCCTCGCTCGGCTCCACCGGGTAGTCCACGACGATGGCGGGTTCCCAGGCGTCCGACAGCAGCGACGGACTGAGCTCCGGTACGGCGGACGCATCGCTGGGCCCGGTGTCGCCCACCGAGCCGTTCGGCACCCCGACCTCGAGCACGGTCTCCTCGTACATGGTCTCGATCACGAGCGCGGACTCCTGGTCCGTCGTCGGATCCTGCTCGGCGAAGATGTCGTTCAGGGTGTCCAGCCCGGACTCCTCGACCGCCTCCGGCTCGTCGGCCTCTGGCTCGTCGGCCTCCGACTCGTCGGTCTCCTCGACCGGCGGGCCCTTCGTCACCCGGTTGAACTGCACCACCTCGGCGATGGTGGCGTGCACCTCGGTGACCTCGACCGCCATCGGGGGCACGTCACCGGGGCGGGGCGCCAGCGGCACATCCTGGATGGCCCGAACCAGGGCCAGCTCGTCGCTGAGGTCGATGGTCGGCTCGGTGTCGTCGGTGTGCTCATCCGGCGCCGACGGGAGACCTGGTTGTGGACCGCGGCCGGGGGAGGTGTCACCCAGCACCCAGCGGCCCTCGTCGTTGCCGGCGACGGAGTAGCGGCCGGCGACATCGAAGTAGAACACCGCCTGCCGCGGGGTCTCGCCCGTCAGGTAGTCGGCGGTGACCGACCAGCGGCCGTCGTCGAGCCGGTGCGAGTCCCAGGCCACCGTGTCGATGTCGACGCCCCGGTCGAGCAGCCGCTCGTTCAGCACGCCGCGCAACGTACGGTGCGACGACGTCTCGCCGCGTCGCCGCGCGGAGGACGTCATCGCGAGACCCGCCACGTGCTCCCGCTCGGCGATCACGGGCGCCGCGAACCGCTCGACCCGTTCCCGGTCGACGCCGGCGACGCGCGCGACGTCTTCTACCGACTCACCCGAACGGATCCGGGTCTGGATCTCGCGCGGGCTGAGTGCGCTTTCCATCTTGATCTCCAGCTGTCCTGGCCGCGGCCGGTCCCCGCGCAGGGCAGCGCGCAGCCGGTCGTCGGCCGCGATGGCCAATTCCTCACCGGTCTCGGTGGCGACGATCACGAACCGGCCGTCGGGACTCAGCCCCACCATTCGCGCGCCGCGCATCGGATCGTTGCCACTCCTGTCGGTGCAGTGTCCGGCTAAACCTACTCTGCGCGCGCCCCTACGGTGTACGCGGCGAGCGGCCACCGCCACACCGCGGATGCCCTAGGGTGCGGCGAATGGGAGTGGTTCCGGTCGCGCTCGACCTGATCGGCATCTTCGTGTTCGCGCTGTCGGGTGCCTTGCTCGGCATCCGGATCCAGTTCGACATCGTCGGGGTGATCGTCATCGGCGCCATCACCGGGCTCGGCGGCGGGATCATGCGCGACGTCCTGATCGGCGACATCCCGCCCGCATCCTTCACCGACTGGCGCTATTTCGCGGTTCCCGTGGCCGCCGGTCTGGTGGCCTTCCGGTTCCACCCCAAGCTGGCCAGGATCGAGCGGTACGTCGACTGGTTCGACGCGATGGGTCTCGGTCTCTTCTGCGTGCTCGGCAGCGTGAAGGCACTCGTGTTCGGCCTCGACCCGGTCCCGGCGGCCCTGATGGGCGTCCTCACGGCGATCGGCGGCGGCGTCCTCCGGGACCTGCTCGCCAACCGGACGCCGGTGGTGCTGCGGGAGGACGTCTACGCCATCCCGGCGTTCGCCGGTTCGGTCGTGGTCGTGCTGACCTGGGAGGCGGGCGTCTTCCGCGAGTGGGTGCTGATCCCGGCGGCGGCCCTCTGCATCGCGCTGCGGTTCCTGGCCATCCACTACCGCTGGAGTGCGCCGCGCGCCCCCGACCTCAGGCGGGGCTGAATCATCTCGGCACTTGTGGCGCAGTTCTAGTCTCCGCTCATGACCTCAAGCCCGCCGGCCCACCCCACCCCGGCAACCCCCCCATCGGCTCGGACCAGGGGCCAGCTCCGTGCGAGCGGCTGGGAGTCCTCCTCCATCGCGGGGGAGCTCCGCACCAACCTGATGACCAGGCTGCGCAGTGGCGCGACAGCCTTCCCCGGCATCGTCGGTTTCGACGACACCGTCCTGCCCGAGCTGGAGACCGCCCTGCTGGCCGGCCACGACCTCGTCCTGCTGGGCGAACGAGGCCAGGGCAAGACCCGCCTGATGCGCACCCTGACCCAGCTGCTCGACGAGTGGAGTCCCGAGGTCGCCGGCTGCGAGATCCACGACGACCCGTACGAGCCCGTCTGCGTCCGGTGCGTCGCCCTCGTCGCCGAGCTCGGCGACGACCTGCCGATCACCTGGCGCCACCGCGACGACCGCTACACCGAGAAGCTGGCCACCCCCGACACCAGCGTCGGTGACCTGATCGGTGACGTCGACCCGGTCAAGGTCGCCCAGGGCCGCACCCTCGGCGACCCCGAGACCGTCCACTACGGGCTGGTGCCGCGCGCCAACCGAGGAGTCTTCGGCCTGAACGAGCTGCCCGACCTGGCCGAGCGGATCCAGGTCGCGTTGTTCAACGTGCTCGAGGAGCGCGACATCCAGGTTCGCGGCTACTCGCTGCGACTGCCGCTGGACGTGGTCCTGGTGGCCACGGCCAACCCGGAGGACTACACCAACCGCGGCCGAATCATCACCCCGCTGAAGGACCGGTTCGGCGCCGAGATCCGGACCCACTACCTGTCGGCGCTGGCCGACGAGGTGTCGCTGATCCGCCAGGAGGGCGTGCTGGTCGCCGAGGTCGGCGACCACCTGCTCGAGGTGCTGGCCCGGTTCACCGCCAGCCTGCGTGAGTCCGCTTCCGTCGACCAGCGCTCCGGGGTCTCGGCCCGCTTCACCATCGCCGCCGCGGAGGCGGTCGCCGGGTCGGCCCTGCGCCGCGCCGGCCGGACGAACGACCCCGAGGCGGTGGCCCGGGTCGGCGACCTGCCGGCCGTGCTGCCCACCCTGCTCGGCAAGGTCGAGTTCGAGATGGGCGAGGAGGGTCGCGAACGGGACGTGCTCGAGCACCTGCTCCGGATGGCCATCGCGACGACCTTCCGGGAGCGGCTGGGTGGTCTCGACCTGTCCGGGTTCACCACCGTGTTCGCCGAGGGTGCGGTGGTGGAGACCGGTGACCTGGTGCCGGCGGCGGACCTGCTCTCCCAGCTCGGCACCGTCACCGGTCTGGCGAAGGTCCTCGACCGACTCGGGTACGCGGACTCGGCGAGTCGCGGCGAGGTCGCGGCCGCCGCCGAGTTCGTCCTCGAAGGGCTGCACCTGACCCGCCGGATCGACAAGGACGCCGTCGGCGGTCGCACCGTCTACGGCGCCCGGTGACCTGCGCATGAGCGCCGAGCGGTACGAGGGCGGCGATCCGCACGGTCGGTTCCGCTACGGACCCTGGCGCGGCGGTCGCGACCCGCTCGCGCCGCCGTACGACCTGCGTGCGGCCCTGGACAAGATCGGCGAGGACGTGCTGTCCGCCGGCACCGTCCGGGACGCCCTGCGGGAGCTGATGCAGCGAGGGCTGGACGGCCGAGGCGGGCTGGACAAGCTCGCCCAGCGCCTTCGCAAGCTGCGCGCCGCCGCTCGCAAGCGCGGCGACCTGGGCGGCACCCTGGACCAGATCCGGTCCGCCCTCGACCAGGCGCTGGCCGCCGAGCGCGAGCAGCTGGCCGGGATGGACGGTGACGAGCACCGGCTGGCGGAGATGGAGCTGGAGACCATCCCCGACGACGTGGCCGGCGCCGTCCGGGCGCTGAGCGACTACCAGTGGCGCTCCGACGACGCCCGGCAGACCTACCAGGCCATCACCCAGATGCTGCAGCGCGAGGTGCTGGACGCCCAGTTCGCCGGCATGAAACAGGCGCTGGAGGGCCAGGACCCCGAGGCGATGCGGCAGGTCAAGGACATGCTGGCCGACCTCAACGCGCTGCTGGCCAAGCACGCTCGTAACGAGGACACCACCGACGCGTTCGCGGAGTTCATGGACAAGCACGGCGAGTTCTTCCCGGAGCAGCCGGAGACCGTCGAGGAGCTGATCGATGCGCTGGCCCGCCGTCAGGCGGCCGCTCAGCGGATGATGAACTCGCTCAGCCCCGAGCAGCGCGAACAGCTGGCCCAGCTGATGCAGCAGGCGCTGTCCGACGCCGACCTGGCCTCGGAGATGGCTCAGCTGTCGGACAACCTGCGCGCGCTCCGTCCCGGGCTGGACCGGTCCTCGCCGACCGGGATGGGCCAGGGAGGGCAACCGCTCGGCTACGGCGAGGCCGTCGAGGCCGTGGCCGAGCTCGCCGACCTGGAGGCGCTGAGCCAGCAGCTGTCCCAGGACAACCCGGGATCGACCCTCGACGACGTCGACGTCGACCTGCTGGAGAAGCGCCTCGGTCGTGACGCCGTGGCCGACCTGCAGGGGTTGCGCGACCTGGAGCGCGAGCTCGAGCGGCAGGGTTATCTGACCCGCACCGACGAGGGGCTCAAGCTGACGCCGCGAGCGCTGCGCCGGCTGGGCCAGACAGCCCTCAAGCGGGTGTTCGCCCAGCTCGAGGCGTCCGGTCACGGGGACCACGACGACCGCCGTACCGGTTCAGCCGACGAGCGTACCGGGCTGACCCGGCCCTGGGTGTTCGGGGACGAGCTGCCGTTGGACGCGCCCCGCACCGTGGCCAACGCCTTGAACCGGGCGGGGCTGCCCACCGGCGGAACCGGTGCCGTCCAGCTCGCGGTCGAGGACTTCGAGGTGATCGAGACCGAGCGACGCACCACGGCCGCGGTGGCGCTCTGCGTGGACCTGTCGTACTCGATGGTGCAGGACGGCCGCTGGGGTCCGATGAAGCAGACCGCCCTGGCCCTGAACCACCTGATCGAGACCCGGTTCCGGCAGGACTCGCTGGAAGTGATCGGGTTCAACCGGTACGCCCGGCGGCTGACCCCGCTGCAGCTGGCCGAGGTGGAACCGGACTGGATCCAGGGCACCAACCTGCAGCACGCCCTGATCCTGGCGGCCCGGCACCTGCGGCGGCATCCCGACGCCGAGCCGGTGGTGCTGGTGGTCACCGACGGTGAGCCGACCGCTCACCTGGCCGAGGACGGGGAAGCGCAGTTCCAGTGGCCGACCACCTCGGCGACTCTGCGGGCCACGGTGGCGCAGGTCGACGAGCTGTCCCGCTACGGGGCCACGATCAACACGTTCATGCTGGGCGAGGATCCCGGTCTGGCGAGGTTCGTCGACGCCATCGCCCGACGGTGCGGCGGTCGGGTGTTCACTCCCGACATCGGCCGGCTGGGGGAGTACGTGGTGGCCGACTACCTGGCGGCCCGCAAGGGCCGACGGTGACGATCGTCGTCGTCGGCGCCGGGCTGGCCGGAGTCGCCTGCGCGCGCACCTTGACGGAGGCGGGGCAGTCGGTGGTGCTGGTCGATCGAGGACGCCGGATCGGCGGTCGGATGGCCAGCCGACGGCTCGACGACCGAGCGGTCGACCTCGGGGCCTCCTACCTGACCGCCACCGATCCGGTGTTCGAAGCGGTGGTCGAGGACTGGCAGCGGCGGGGCCTCGCCCGGCCCTGGACCGACACCTTCGCGGTGGCCGGTGGCGAGCCGAAGACCGGACCGCTCCGCTGGGCCGCGCCGAGTGGTCTGCGCTCCCTGGTCGAGGACCTGGCCGTCGGCATCGACGTGGTGGACGCGACGACCGTCGCGTCCGTTCACCGCACGAGGGAGGGGTGGCTGGTCGATGACCGACCAGCGTCCGCCGTCGTGCTGGCCATGCCCGACCCCCAGGCGCACCGGCTGCTGGGCGAGGACGTCCGCGCCGAGCTCCCGGCGGAGGCGTCCTTCGAGCCGGTGCTGGCCCTGGTCGCCACCTGGGCGCACCGGTGCTGGGACTTCGACGGACTGTTCGTCAACGACCACCCGTCGCTGGCCTGGGTGGCCGACGACGGCCGGCGCCGCGGGGACGGCGCTCCCGTGCTGGTGGCCCACTCGACCCCGTCGTTCGCTGCCGACCACCTGGTGGACCCGACCGCCGCGGAGCCAGAGCTGAGCCGTGCGCTGCAGGTGGTCCTGGAGGCCCCGGAGCCGATCAGCACCCACGTTCATCGCTGGACGTTCGCCCGCCCCGCCGGCGGACGCGCCGAGACCTACGCGCTCACCGAGAGCGGACTCGGACTGTGCGGCGACGGCTGGGCCGAGAAGCCGCGAGTCGAGGCCGCGTACCTGTCCGGGAGAGCCCTGGCCGAGGCCCTGCTCACCAGGTGACACTGCTCACCGGGTGACCCTGCTGGCCCGCTGGCGCACGTCGGGGCCGGCCCCTGAGGGCCGACCCCGACGAGTTCCTGCTTGTTGACCGAGGTCAGCGGATCAGCGCGTGACGACGCCCTGCAAGCCGCCGGCACTGGTGCCGATGCGCACCTTCATCGACGTGCCCTTCTCCTCGAGGACCCGCATCGTCACGCCCGCACCGGGCAGCTTGACGCTCTTGCTGGGCGTCTTGGCGTTCCAGTACGACTTCGTGTCGTCGAACAGCGGCTGGGCGTCCTGCCCGCGGATATAGCTCGGCTGACCGTTGACGTGCAAGGTGAACGAGTCGGCCTTCTGGGTGCCGAACGTCGCGTCGTAGAGCTGGATCCGGTTGCGCCAGACCTGCCCGTCCAGCCGGTTGATCGGAGCCGGGTGGGAGTCGATCGGCAGGATCAGGCCCTCACCGTTGTGTTGGCTGGTGTTGTTGTCGCTCTGGGAGGTGTCCCAGTAGGAGATCAACAGACCGTTCTGGTACGGGAAGTGCTCGACCCAGTCCGGTCGGGTGCTCGCCCAGCCGAAGTTGTACGGACCGGTCTTCAAGTACTTGTCGTAGGACGTGTAGGTCCGGTTCGAGGCGATGTAGTAGTTGTCGTACAGCTGGGTGAGGGTGGCACCGACGCTGGTGAACCCGTCCAGGGTCCAGCCGTTGTCACCGGACTCGGCCCCGTCCGTGAACACGGTGGCCCCGCCCGCGGTGAGGGTGATCTGGTCGACGAAGATCCCGTCGGCCAGATCGGCGTCGTTACCGGCGGCGCCACCGTCGGTGGTGTAGCGGATCCGCAGGTCGACCGTCTTGCCGGCGTACGCCGACAGGTCGAACGACGCGTCGATCCAGTTTGCACGGGTGCCGTCGATGCCGTTGTTGACGGCGGGATCGGTGAGTCCGGCGGGAGCCGTGGCGGGAACGGTGACCCAGGTGGCACCGTCCTTCACCTCGACGTAGGCGTAGTCGTAGTCGGTCTCGATATCGAACCTCGTCTTGAAGCTCAGCGTGGCCGACCCGGCCGGCAGGGTGACGGTGCGCGACATGGTGTTGTTCAGGTCGTCACCGCTACCGCTCCACCAGGACTTGGTTCCTGCGGCAGGGGGCACCAGCGTGCTGGTGACCTCCTTCTTGGGCAGCACGGCCACCAGGCCCTGAGCCTCCTTCGAGTTGTACTCGTGCGGGCCGAGCGCGTACGTGCGCTTGTCACCAGCCAGCGCGATCTCGTAGTCGAGCCAGCCGAGCTGCAGCTTGTCCCAGGCACCGAGGTCGGCCGGGCGGGTGCCGATCCCCTCATCGTCCTTGGCCGACGCGCGGCTCTGTGACATCAGGCTCCACCAGGCCACACCGTCGTCGCCGCCGCTGGTGTCGTAGAGGTCGGGCAGGCCGAGATCGTGGGCGTACTCGTGGGCGAAGACCGACAGTCCACCGTTCTCGGGCTGCGTCGTGTAGTCGCCGACCCAGAGTCCGGTGTCACCGATCTGGGTGCCACCGAGCTTGTTCGTGTCCGGTCCGGTCAGACCGGCCTGGTTGACGTAGGCGTACCAGCGGTGGGACCAGATGGCGTCCTCGCCCTGCCACGGATCACCGTCGGCCTGGTCGCCGCCGGAGTGCACGATCTGGAAGTGGTCGATGTAGCCGTCCGGCTCGTTGAAGTCGCCGTCGTTGTCGTAGTCGTAGCGGTCCCACTGGTCGAAGGTGGCGAGGTCGGCCTTGATCTGTGCCGGGGTGCGGCCGGCCGTCTGCTGGTCGGCGACCCACTGGTTGACGGCATCTTTGACCAGTTCCCAGGTGTTGCTGCAGACGGTGCCCCCACAGGGGTAGCCGTTGCTGCGGCCGTAGCGGGCCTCGTTGTACTTGACCTTCACCCAGTCGGTGACCTCGCCGTCGACGGTGTAGCGCCCGGAGGACTGCTTCTCGTAGTAGGTCTTCAGGGACTGGACCCCGGCGCCCTCGCCGAAGTACAGCTGACGGTAGTGGTCCGCACTGTAGTCGTCCTGCCAGACGGTCGAGTTGTCCTTCGAACGATCCGGTTCGGGAATGGCGTTGTGCAGCGGGCCGTCGAAGGTCGCTGGGCCCGGGGTGGCCGGGTCGGTGTCCTGATCGGGGTAGCTGGGGTGCCGCTCGTTGCCGAACTCGGCCAGCACGACGAAGATCTTGTCGGTCTTCTCGCGCTGCAGCTCCACGTACTGGTCGGTCTTGCGCTGCTTGACGGACTTGCCGGCCTTGGCGCGGCTGCGCTGCGCCGCGGTCAGAGGAGCATTCTCTTCGCCCACCTTGACGACGGTGGAGCCGTTCTTCTCGGTGGTGTCCCGTCGACCGGAAAGGACGTCGGAGATCGCGGTCTGCCGCAGTTCGCGGCGCTTGTCCTCCAGCGGGTTGGGGAGGTTGTCGGCGGTCGCGGCCGCGGGTTTCGTGCTCGGGCTGTGCCCGTCATCTGGTTGGGCCTGGGCTGTCGTTCCCAACGCCACCAGGAATCCGGCGGTGAGGGTCAGCCCCAGGGTCCCGACAATGGCTCTACGCATGCCATTCCCTTCGGGGGTTGGGGAGAGGGAGGGGAGTCATGGGTCGACCGTGAGCCAACCCACAAGTGAGAGACCTTACGGCGTAAACTCAGCCTTCGGCAAGGGTTTGTCGCAGATCGGTGCTTGGGTGGTAAAAATCTCCTATCGCCCCCGGGAGGCGCCTGCGGCCGGCAGGGCTAGCCGCGGCCGCGGCGCAACAGATCCAGCAGGTACGTGCCGTAGCCGGACTTGGCCAGGGCCGTGGCCCGGTTGTGCAGCTCGTCGTCGGACAGGAAGCCCTGCCGCCAGGCCGCTTCCTCCGGGGCGCCGACCTTCAGACCCTGCCGGGACTCCAGGGTCCGGACGAAGTTGTTCGCGTCGTTGAGCGACTCGAAGGTGCCGGTGTCCAGCCAGGCCGTGCCGCGCGGCAGCACCCCCACCTGCAGTCGTCCGGCCGTCAGGTAGTGCTTGTTCACGTCGGTGATCTCGTACTCACCGCGTGGGGACGGCTCGAGCTCCCGCGCGATGGTGATCACGTCGTTGTCGTAGAAGTAGAGGCCGGGGACCGCGTAGTTGGACTTCGGCAGCGCCGGCTTCTCCTCCAGGGAGATCGCTGTGCCGTCGGCGTCGAACTCCACGACCCCGTACGCGCTGGGTTCGGCGACCCAGTAGGCGAAGACGGCGCCGCCGTCGACGTCGCTGAACTTGCGCAGCTGGCTGCCGAGTCCGGGTCCGTAGAAGATGTTGTCCCCGAGCACCAGGGCAACCTTGTCGTTGCCGATGAAGTCGGCGCCGATGACGAACGCCTGCGCGAGACCGTCCGGCGAAGGCTGCTGGGCGTAGCTGATCGAGATGCCGAACTGCGAGCCGTCGCCCAGCAACCGCTCGAACCCGGGGGCGTCGTGCGGAGTTGTGATGATGAGCACGTCCCGGATCCCGGCGAAGATCAGCGTCGACAGCGGGTAGTAGATCATCGGCTTGTCGTAGACCGGCACCAGCTGCTTGCTGATGCCGAGGGTGACTGGGTGGAGTCGGGTGCCGGAACCGCCGGCCAGGATGATGCCACGCATGGCACCGGAGTCTCCCACGGATCACTGCGACCACGAGACCGGTCAGGCGAGCAGGACGCCGACTCCACAGGCGACGGTGAGTCCGACCACCAGCACCGGTACGCCGAACAGGGCGAACTCCTTCGTGGTGTAGCCGATCGGCCCGATCACCATCAGGTTGGTCTGATGGCTGAACGGGTTGATGAAGGTGAACGAGATGCAGGTGCCGATCAGGGCCAGCAGGATCACCGGGTTCATTCCGACCTCGAGCGCGACGGTGATCGCCACCGGGGTCAGGATGGACGCCGCGGCCGCGTTGGAGATCACGTTGGTCAAGATCACCGTGACCAACCCGAAGACCAGGATGACCAGCACGTAGTTGCCCGACACCAGGTAGCGGATGCCGCTGGCCAGCACGTCGGCCAACCCACTGCTCAGCACGATGGCGCCCAATCCGACCGAGCCGGCCAGGATGAACAGCACGTTCCAGTCCAGGGCCCGAGCCGCCGAGCGCGGGGTCAGCACCTTGGTCAGCACCATCGCCAACGCCCCGGCCACGGCGAGGAACTCGATCGGGGCGAGCCCGAAGGACGCGGGCAGCACGACGGCGGCCAGGATCAGCAGGGCCTTCCACGTGTTGCCCGGCTGCGGGGCACGGCTGGCAGCGTCCTGCCACAGGGCGACGAACTCGCTGGCCTCGACGGTGGCGGCATCGGGGGCGGTCACGTAGCAGGTCGCACCGGACACCAGCTCGGTGCGGCGGAGCGAGACCGTCGTCCGCGCCGCGATCACCGCGATGTCGTCGTTCTCCTCGAGGTCGTTGAGGGTCCCGACCTCACCCGTGTTCACCGACACCGCGAACAACCGCTGCGGGGAGAGGCCGAACAGCGGACTGATCCAGAGGGCCCGGATGCCGACCTCGGTCGCCGCGAAGATCAGGATGTCACCGGCTTCCATGGCGATGTCGGGAGCCAGGTACTCACCCTCACGCTTGACCGCCGACAGCTGGTAGTCGCGGGCGACGGCCAGCCCGAGGCGGTCCGCGGTCCGCCCGCGCGCGACGGCGTGCTCACCGATCGGGATCTCCACCCGCCAGTCCAGCGGGGTGGTCTCCGCCGCCTGGGAACCGCGCAGCATCCGCGGCGCCGTGAAGTAGATCACCACCAGGCCGGCCAGGGCGACCGGCAGGGCGACCGGCGCGAAGGACAGCATGCCCATGTCGATGTCCCGACCGGAGGCGATGCCCGCGATCAACAGGTTGGAGCTGGTCCCGATCAGGGTGATGGAGCCGGTGAGGGTGGTCAGGTGCGCGATCGGCAGCATCACCTCCCGGGCCGGGATGCTGCGCGTCTGCTCCAGCTGCTTGCTGGCCGGAATCATCATCGCCACGATCGGCGTGGTGTTCATCAACCCCGAAGCCACCCCCACGGGCGCCGCCAGTCGGCGCAGGGCCTGCCGGGCGCTGGTCACCGTCAGCAGCAGCGCCCGGGTGACCCGTGCCACGACGCCGGTCTGCACGATGCCCTTGGCGATCACCAGCATGGCCCCCACCGTGATCACACCACCGTTGCTGAGGCCACCGAACAGCTCCCGGGCCGGGGCGATCCCCAGCAGCCCGGCGATGACGATGGCGGAGCCCAGGGCCACCACCGGCCGCACCCAGCCGGCCGTCATCACCACCAAGGTCGCTACCACCAGCACTGCGGCCACGACGATCACACGCCACCAACCCACCTTCGCCGAATCCGGCGTTTCCACGCCGATCGACGACCTCCGCCGGTAACGTCGGCGAAGCACAAACCGACGTCGTGCGCGGCAGCGTAGCAACGACCCTCCTTTAGGATCACCGACATGTCTGCCTATCTCGTGACCGGCGGGGCCGGGTTCATCGGCTCGAACTTCGTCCGCCACCTGCTCGAGCACACCGATCACTCGGTGACCGTGCTCGACAAGCTCACGTACGCAGGCAACCGGGCCTCCCTGGACGGGCTGCCGGCCGAGCGCTTCACCTTCACCCACGGCGACATCTGTGACGCCGCGCTGGTCGATGGACTGGTCGCCGGCACCGATGTGGTCGTGCACTTCGCGGCCGAGTCGCACAACGACAACTCACTGCGCGATCCGTCTCCGTTCCTGCAGACGAACCTGATCGGCACCTACACGCTGCTCGAGGCGGTCCGGCGCCACGAGCGGCGCTACCACCACATCTCCACCGACGAGGTGTACGGGGACCTCGAGCTCGACGACCCGGCACGGTTCACGGAGCAGACCCCCTACAACCCGTCGAGCCCGTACTCCTCGACCAAGGCCGGCTCGGATCTGCTGGTGCGGGCCTGGGTCCGCTCCTTCGGGGTGCAGGCCACCATCAGCAACTGCTCCAACAACTACGGGCCCTACCAGCACGTGGAGAAGTTCATCCCCCGGCAGATCACCAACGTGCTGGACGGTCTGCGCCCGAAGCTGTACGGCCGCGGCGAGAACGTGCGCGACTGGATCCACGCCGACGACCACAGCGCCGCGGTGCTGCGGATCATCGACGCCGGTGCGGTCGGCGAGACCTACCTGATCGGCGCCGACGGGGAGAAGAACAACAAGGAGGTCGTCGAGGCCATCCTGGTCGAGCTCGGCCAGCCGACCGACGCCTACGACCTGGTGACCGATCGTCCCGGCCACGACCTGCGGTACGCGATCGACTCCACCAAGCTGCGCACCGAACTGGGCTGGGCGCCGCGTTTCTCCGACTTCGAGGCCGGCCTGAGCGCCACCATCGCCTGGTACCGCGACCACCAGGCGTGGTGGCGCCCGCAGAAGGCCGCGACCGAAGCGGCGTACGCGCAGCAGGGTCAGTGACCGTGGCCGCGCTCACCGTCTCCCCGACCGCCGTCGACGGTCTCTCGGTGATCGGGCTGGACGTCCGGGCCGACAACCGAGGCTGGTTCAAGGAGAACTGGCAGCGCACCAAGATGGTCGCCCTCGGACTGCCCGACTTCGCGCCGGTGCAGAACAACGTGTCGTTCAACACCGCGGCCGGTGCGACCCGGGGTATCCACGCCGAACCGTGGGACAAGCTCGTCTCGGTGGTGCACGGACGGGTTTTCGGCGCCTGGGTGGATCTGCGGCCCGGTGACGGCTTCGGCCGGGTGGTCACCGCCGAGCTCGGCCCGGACACCGCGGTGTTCGTCCCCCGTGGGGTCGGCAACGCCTTCCAGACCCTCGAGGACGACACCGTCTACTCCTACCTGGTCAACGATCACTGGAGCCCGGCGGCCAAGGACTCCTACACGTTCTGCAACTTGGCCGACGAGACACTGGCGATCGCCTGGCCGATCCCCCTGGAGCGGGCCGAGCTGTCCGAGGCCGACAGACACCATCCGCGGTTGACGGCGGTCAGCCCGATGAGCCCGCCCCGGCGCCTCGTCCTCGGTGCCGGCGGTCAGCTCGGTCGGGCGCTCCTGGCCGCCTGGCCGGACGCCACCGGGCTGACCCGCGCCGAGCTGGACGTGAGTGACGCCGACGCGGTGGCCCGGTTCGACCTCAGCAGCTACGGCGTGATCGTGAACGCGGCCGCCTACACCGCTGTCGATGCGGCCGAGACACCGCTCGGACGTCGAGACGCCTGGGCCACCAACGTGACCGCGGTCGGCGCTTTGGCCCGTGCCGCCCGTGAGCACCGGACGACCCTGGTGCACGTCTCGTCCGACTACGTCTTCGACGGCACCGTGGAGGTCCATCGCGAAGACGAGCCACCCACCCCGCTGGGGGTCTACGGGCAGACCAAGGCGGCGGGTGATGCCGTGCTGGGGACCGTGCCTCGCCACTACGTTCTCCGCACCAGCTGGGTGATCGGGGAGGGGAAGAACTTCGTCGCCACCATGGCCTCGCTCGCCGATCGGGGGATCGCGCCGAGTGTGGTGGCCGACCAGTTCGGTCGTCTCACCTTCACCGACGAGATCGTCGCCGCCATCGACCATCTGCTGGCCGTCGACGCACCGTACGGGACCTACAACGTCTCCAACGGTGGCCCGGTGACGAGCTGGGCCGAGGTCGCTCGGGCCGTCTACGCCGGCCGCGGCCAGGATCCGGCGGTGGTCACCGAGGTGACGGCGGAGGCCTACGGGCGCGGCAAGGATCTGGCCCCGCGGCCGCGGCACAGCGCCCTCGACCTGACCAAGATCACCGCGACGGGGTTCGAGTCTCGGCCGGCAGCGGATCGACTGGCGGAATACCTGCGGGATCTGCGCTGACGTCGTCGTCCAAGCCCACCCGCGCCGGTGCAGGGTCGATCGGCGCCCGGGTCCGCACCAGCAGCGCCGCCACGATCAGGACCAACCCGGCCCCGATCACGCCGTAGAAGCCGGCCTGGGACCCACCCGTGTCGATCACCTGACCGAGCGCGGCCGCACCCAGTCCGACCCCTCCGGCCATGCCCATCGAGGTCCAGCCGAGTGCCTCCGTGAGCCGCTCCGCCGGCACGGCGGCCTGGGTGACCGCGACCGAGGCGATCAGCGTCGGGGCGATGAACAGCCCGCTCAGGATCAGCAGGCCGGCGGTCGGCAGCACGTGCACGACGAACGGCAGCGGCAGCAGCGAGAGCGCGAGCAGCACCGCCCCGATCCGGAACCGCTTCGCCGGTCCGGCCTGCCACGTGATGGTGCCGGTCACCACTCCGGCGATCAACGAGCCACTGGCCCAGGCCATCACGATGATGCCGGCGTACGGCAGGACGCCCGCCTCGTCGGCGAAGGCGATGATGACGACCTCCATACCCCCGAACAGCATCCCCAGGGCCGCACAGGCGAACACGATCGGCAACAGCAGGCCGACCGGCAGCTTGCTGGTCCGGCTCCGCCGTTCCGCCCGGCTGGCCAGGGGAGGCTGGGTGCCCCGCTGGGCCGCGAGCAGGAAAGCCCCGACCAGACCGACCACGCCGCCGGCGGCAAGACCCAGCGCCGGGTGGATCGCGGTGGCCAGGAAGGTGGCGAGCACCGGACCGACGATGAAGACCACCTCGTCCAGCACGGCCTCCCAAGCGAAAGCGGTGTTGAGAAGTGGGGTGCCGCGCAGTCGGTGGCTCCAGCGGGCACGCACGGCGGCACCGGCGGAGGAGAAGCCGAGTCCCACGCCGACCGCGGTGAGCAGGGTCACCGCGAACGGGGCATCGAGCAGCACGCTGGTGATCAGGGCGCCGGTGCTCAGGTTGTAGATGATCGTCGCCGCGATCAGCACCGGAGCCTGGCCGATCCGGTCGATCAGCCGACCCCAGGCCGGTGCGGACACGGCGGTGGTGAGGGTGGCCACGGCGGTGACCAACCCGGCCCGGCCGTACGAGCCGGAGGTGATGGAGATGAACAGCACGATGCCCAGCCCGGTCATCGACATCGGCAGCCTGGCCGCGAACCCGGCCGCGGTGAACGCCCGCGCTTCCGGGGTGCCGAGCACCTGCCGATATGCGCCGAATCCGGCGGCCATGCCACTCTCCTGTCGTCGTCGACTTGCTGCGGTGCGGCAAGATCACGCTGTGTCTGAATCAACCGCACCGGCGTCGGGAACTGTAAGCTCCGCCACTGACAAGACGTCAGGGGCGGATCTCGCTCCGTACGATGCGGTGCTGCTGCTGTCCTTCGGTGGGCCCGAGCGTCCCGAGGACGTGGTGCCGTTCCTGGAGAACGTCACTCGGGGTCGCGGCATTCCCCGCGAGCGCCTGGCCGAGGTGGGCGAGCACTACTTCCTGTTCGGCGGCCGGAGCCCGATCAACGACCAGTGTCGCGACCTGCTGGCGGCGCTGCGCACCGAGCTCGACCGGCGCGGCGTCGGGCTGCCGCTGTTCTGGGGCAACCGCAACTGGGAGCCGTACCTGGGTGACGTGGCCGGGCAGCTGCAGGCGGCCGGTCACCGGCGGGTGCTGGTGCTGACCACCAGCGCGTACCCGTCCTACTCCTCCTGCCGCCAGTACCGGGAGAACCTGTACGACGCGTTCGCCGACACCGACATCCTGGTGGACCGGATCCGGCACGCGGCCGATCATCCCGGCTTCGTGGCGGCGTCGGTGGACGCGACAGTGGCGGCCGTCGACAGCCTGCTCGCGGAGCACGGAGCGGCGATCCGACCGCGACTGGTCTTCGTGACCCACTCCATCCCGACCGCCATGGCGGAGTCCGCGGGACCGCGGCCGCGATCGGTCGACGGCGCCTACGTGGACTGGCACCGTCGGGTGGCCGCCGAGGTGACCCGCGAGGTCGCCGCGGCTCGGGGGGTCGCCGAGGAGCACGAGCTCGTCTACTGCTCGCGCTCCGGTCCGCCCACCCAGCCCTGGCTGGAGCCGGACGTCAACGACCATCTGACCGCCCTCGCCGAGGCGGGCGAGAGCGCGGTCGTCACGGTGCCGATCGGCTTCGTGTCCGACCACATGGAGGTGATCTTCGACCTCGACACCGAGGCGGCGGCCACGGCGCGCGAGCTCGGGCTGCCGTTCGCCCGGGCGGCGACCGCCGGCACCCACCCGGCCTTCGTCGGGGCGCTGGTGGATCTGCTGGTCGAACGGGCCGCGGTCGCCCGGGATGAGCTGGTCGACGCGCCGGTCACGCTGCCCGGCCCGGTGGCCGGAGAGGGTGTCGCTCCGGTGGGTCGCTTCGCCTGTCTGCCGGGCTGCTGTGCCAACCTGCGGCAGCCGGACCGCCCTTCGCTGTGTCAGCTCTCGGCGGGCCTGTAGGGTACGCGTCTCGCCGGACGCGATCAGCACCTCAGCGCCGAAGGCGAGCATCAACTCACGGCAGGCGGAATACCCACGCCTCGCCTGCGTTGTAGCGGCGCGAGCCGAAAGACTCACGCTCGCTCGTCCCGTGTGGTATTCATACGCGCGGGCCACGACGACATGTCTGGGCCCACCGCCCGGAAAGGTAATGATGGCGACCGATTACGACGCCCCCCGCAAGACCGAGGAAGAGCTCAACGAGGACTCCATCGAGGAGCTCAAGACTCGCCGCAACGACAAGAACTCCGGCAAGGTGGACGAGGACGAGGCCGAGGCGGCCGAGTCGTTCGAGCTACCCGGAGCAGATCTCTCCCACGAAGAGCTGACCGTCCGGGTGCTGCCGCAGCAGTCCGACGAGTTCACCTGCGCGGGCTGCTTCCTGGTCCGGCACCGCAGCCAGATCGCCGAGCAGCGCGCGAACGGAAACGCCTACTGCTACGACTGCGCCGGCTGAACCGACAGGCCGGAGCCGACCGTGGCCGGACGCACCAGCTTCTTGCCGGTGTAGACCCCGACCGCTCCGGCGACCGCCCAGCTCAGTGCGGTCCACACCAACGCCGTCCCGCCGCTCTCGCGGCCGGACGGCGTCTTGCTCTTCCCGACTACGAACGTCCGGGCGGTCTGCAGCACCCCGCGTGTCGCGAGCGCCGCGCCCACTCCGCCCGCCACCGGGTACACCGCTGAGATCACCATGGTCGACACCGTCACCTGGGAACCGTACCGCCAATGATCTCGGAGCGTCCGGGTGCGCACCGCGTGAGCGATTAGGTTGGTGCCGTGTCGTACCGGGAGTGGGTCGGACCGCCGCCGAGCTGGTGGGTGCTGTCGGTCCTCTTCAGCCTCAGCTGGCTGGTCGCCATCGGCTTCTACCTCGGTCCGCTGGCCGGCGCGCTCGGCCTGCTCGGTGCCCAGGCCGTGGTGACCGGCGTGCTCCTCGGCACAGCGGTCCGGCTGCGGTTGGACGGCACCGAGCTGACGGTCGGCCGGGCGGTGCTCGACCTCTCCTACGTCTCGGCGGTCCGCGGACTGGACGTCGAGGCGACGGAGACCCGGACCGGTCCTGGCGCCGACGCCCGGGCCCACCTGGTGCTGCGGCCCTACGTCAAGACAGGGGTCGAGCTGACTCTGGACGATCCGGCCGACCCGGTGCCGTACTGGATCGTCTCGACCCGCCGGCCCAGCCAGCTGGCTGAGGCGATCAGCGAGGTCCTCACCACCGCGCCCGCGAGCCCTACCCCGTGACCGACCAGGGCTCGATCGGTTTCGACCTCGAGGTCGGCTTCGTCGCCCTCGACGAGGGTCTGACCCCACCCACGTACGCCCACCACGACGACGCGGGCGCCGATCTGGTCTCCGCCGAGACCTTCGTCCTGCAGCCGGGGGAGCGACGACTGGTGGGCACCGGGGTGGCGATCGCGCTGCCCGAGGGGTACGCCGGCTTCGTGCACCCGCGCTCCGGGCTCGCCGCCCGGCACGGCATCAGCATCGTGAACGCCCCCGGCACGGTCGACGCGGGCTACCGGGGTGAGATCTTGGTCTGCCTGGTCAACACCGACCGCGCGACCGCCGTCCAGATCTCCCGGGGTGACCGGATCGCCCAGCTCGTGGTGCAGCGGGTCGCCCGGGCCCGATTCGTCGCCGTGCCACAATTGCCCGACTCGACCCCCGCCGCCGGTCGAAGCAGGGGCACGGGCGGTCACGGGTCCACCGGCGGCTTGGCCGCCGGCGCCACCACCGACGAGGAGCAGCAACCAGCGTGAGTGCGTCATGATCTTCCGACGTCGCCGCAAGGACGACGAGGTCCCCGCCGACGAGGTCGACGAGAGCACCGAGTCCGAGACCGCCGACCCCGACGAGGAGTCGGCGGCCGAGAACTCGGCAGCGGCGGAGGCCGCGGAGGGGGAGGCCTCTGACGCGGCGACCGTCGAGCTCGACGTGGATGCCTTGGACTCCCGCGACTGGCGCGGCGCCGGGCCCTGGGACCTGGCCGAGGTCGACCTGGACATCGAGCCGCTGCCCGGCCGGGCGCGGATCGATCTGGGCAGCATGATCATCACCGGTTTCGGCGGCGCCGAGCTCCGGTTGCAGGTGGCCGAGGAGACCCAGCAGATCGTCTCGGCGATGCTCATCAAGGGCGACTCGGCCCTGGAGCTGGGGGCCTACGCCGCCCCCCGCAGCGGGGGGCTGTGGCCCGAGCTGCGGGAGGAGATCATCGAGGCTGCTACCGAGGCCGGTGGTTCGGCCGCGTTGGTGGAGGGCCCGTTCGGGGTCGAGCTGCGGCGGCTGCTGCCGGTCACCACCCCCGAGGGTGAGCAGGGCTACCAGCCCTCCCGGATGTGGGTGGTCGAAGGACCCCGCTGGCTGCTGCGCGGGATCCTGTACGGGCAGGCGGCCCTGGAGGAACATCTCGACCCACCGGTCGCCGACCTGCTGACCGCCTTCCGCGAGGTGGTCGTCCGCCGTGGCGAAGAGGCCAAGTCGCCGGGCGACCTGCTGCCCCTGGTCATCCCGCCGGACGTCGAACCCGGGCCCGAGGAGCCGGAGGACTAGTGTCCGTCACCGCCCGTACCACGAATTGACAACGGGTGTCATAGTGGAAAGTGCTATGGCGAAGAACTCTCTGTTGCAGCGGGTCATCCACCGACTCGCGACCTCCGACGCGGATCTGGAGTCGGAGGAGATGCAGCGTGCCGTCGAGGCGGAGGCTGCTGTGCCGATCCGCACCTGCGAGGACCGCCAGCAGGTCCGGCTGCGCGGAACGGTGTCCAACGTGACGATCCACCCTCGCGGTGGGCATCCCGCGCTCGAGGTCGAGCTGCGGGACGGCAGCGGCGCGGCCCGGCTGGTCTGGCTCGGTCGGCGCGAGATCCCCGGTATCGAGCCGGGTCGCACGCTGTCCGTCGAGGGTCGGGTCAGCTGTCGGCGTGGTGAGCGGCTGATGTACAACCCGCGGTACGAGCTTCTCGACGGGCCCCGGGCGGTCTGATCGGGTCCGGGCCCGCGCTAGGGGGTCACCCGGGGAGTCGCCGTCACCGCCACCGCCACGCTTCCGTGGCGCGGTGCGAGCATCTGGGCCAGCTCCTTCTCGTACGACTGCGCGGTGACGAACAGCAGCTCGTCGCTCGCCTCCAGCGTGCCGTCGATGTCGGGTGGCTGGGCGTGGCCGTCCCGGATGAGGGCTACCAGCACCACGTCGCCGGGGAAGCGGATGTCGCCGATCCGAACCCCGACCTGCGGGCTGTCGTCGGGCAGCGTCATCTCCACCAGGTTGGCGTCGCCCTCGTGGAAGGTCAGCAGCCGGACCAGGTCACCGACGGTGACCGCCTCCTCGACCAGCGCACACATCAGCCGGGGGGTCGAGACCGCGACATCGACACCCCAGACGTCGTTGAAGAGCCACTCGTTCTTCGGGTGGTTCACCCGGGCCACCGTGCGGGGCACCCCGAACTCGGTCTTCGCCAGCAGCGAGGTGACCAGGTTGGCCTTGTCGTCGCCCGTGGCCGCGATCACCACGTCGCAGGAGTCGATGTTGGCCTCCTCCAGCGAGGACAGCTCGCACGCGTCGGCCAGCAGCCAGTCGGCCTCGGGCACCGAGTCGGACTTGATGGCGTGCGGATCACGATCGATCAGCAGGATCTGGTGACCGTTCTCGATCAGCTCGCTGGCGATGGATCGGCCGACGTTGCCGGCTCCGGCGATGGCGACGCGCATGTCTCAGAGCTCCTTGGGTCGGGCGGCGAGGATGGCCTCGACGTCGGCGAGCCGCTCGTCCGCGACCGCGGCGTAGATCAGGTCGCCGTCCTGGAAGACGGTGCCGCGCCTGGGCACCACCCCGGAACCGAGGCGGAACACGAACGGGATCTTGGCGCCGGTGGCGGCTTCGATCTGCTCGACCGTACGGCCGACCCACGAGCGGTCGACGTGGACCTCCATCAGCCGGACCGAGCCGGACGGGTCCCGCCACTGCGGCTCGGAGCCGGCGGGCAGCAGCCGACGGAGCACCTGGTCGGACGTCCAGCGGACGGTCGCGACGGTCGGGATGCCCAGTCTCTCGTACACCTCGGCGCGGCCCGGGTCGTAGATCCGGGCCACCACGTTGTGGACGTCGAAGGTCTCGCGCACCACCCGTGCGGCCAGGATGTTGGAGTTGTCGCCGTTCGAGACGGCGGCGAAGGCCTCCGCCCGCTCGATGCCTGCTTCGGTGAGCACCTCGCGGTCGAAGCCGACGCCCTTGATCGTCTGGCCGTCGAAGTCGGGACCCAACCGTCGGAACGCCTCGGTGTTCTGGTCGATGACCGCCACGGTGTGGCCGCGCTTCTCCAGGCTCCGGGCCAGGGTGGAACCCACGCGTCCGCAGCCCATGATCACGATGTGCACGAGCACGAGTCTAGGGGTGTGCCGTCCGCGGGTTAGAGTGCCGCACGTGAACCCAGCCGAGGTCGCGAAGCGCCTCATCATCGGCCGGCGGCTCCGTAGCACCCAGCTGGGCGAGACCCTGCTGCCCAAGCGGATCGCTCTGCCGGTCTTCGCCTCGGACGCTCTGTCGTCGGTCGCCTACGCCCCCGACGAGATCCTGCTGACGCTCTCGCTCGCCGGTCTGGTCGCGTACGGGTACTCCTGGAAGATCGCCATCCTGGTCGCGGTGGTGATGCTGGTGGTGGTCGCGTCCTACCGGCAGAACGTGCACGCCTACCCGTCCGGTGGCGGCGACTACGAGGTGGCCACCACCAACCTCGGCTCCAACGCGGGCCTGACCGTGGCGAGCGCGCTGTTGGTCGACTATGTGCTCACCGTGGCGGTGTCGATCTCCTCGGGAGTGCAGAACGCGAAGTCGGTTTTCCCGTTCATCGACGGTCACGAGGCCTGGTACGCGGCCGCGGCCGCCTTGATCTTGATGGCGCTCAACCTGCGCGGGGTCCGCGAGTCCGGCACCGTGTTCGCCATCCCGGTCTACTGCTTCATGATCGGGATCGTCGGCATGGTCCTCTACGGCCTCTTCCGGATCCTGGTCCTCGGCGACCAGGTCCAGGCGCACAGTGCGCAGTACGGGATCGAGGCCGACCCGAAGTACGCCGCCTTCACCGGCTTCGCCATGGTCGCGTTGCTGGCTCGAGCCTTTTCGTCCGGCTCGGCTGCGTTGACCGGGGTGGAAGCCATCTCCAACGGGGTGCCGGCGTTCCGGAAGCCGAAGAGCAAGAACGCGGCGACCACCCTGCTGCTGCTCGGCACCATCGCGGTGACCATGTTGATCGGGGTGATCACGCTGGCCAACCTGACCGGGCTCAAGCTGATCGACGCGCCGTACTCGCACTACACGCTGAACGGGCAGCGGGTCGACGTCGTGGAGGAGACGGCGATCGGGCAGCTGTCCCGGGCGATCTTCGACAACTTCACCCCGGGCTTCTACTTCGTGGTCGCCGCCACCATGCTCATCTTGTTCCTGGCCGCGAACACCGCCTTCAACGGGTTCCCCGTGCTCGGCTCGATCCTGGCCCGGGACGGCTACCTGCCCCGCCAGCTGCACACCCGGGGCGACCGGCTCGCCTACAGCAACGGCATCATCACCCTGGCCGTGCTGGCGATCACCCTGATCATCGCGTTCCGGGCGGACGTGACGGCGCTCATCCAGCTGTACGTGGTCGGGGTCTTCGTCTCCTTCACGGTGAGCCAGCTGGGCATGCTTCGGCACTGGACGCGGCTGCTGAAGACCGAGAAGAAGCCGGCCAACCGGGCGCGGATGAAGCGGTCGCGGATCATCAACGGGACCGGCCTGACCATGACCGGCACGGTGCTGATCATCGTGCTGCTGTCCAAGTTCACCCAAGGCGCCTACATCGCGATCATCGCCATGGCCGTCTTGTTCGTGCTGATGAAGTCGATCAAGCGCCACTACGACCGGGTCTCGACGGAGACGGCGCTGGTCGAGGGCGAGGAGCGCACCCTCCCCAGCCGGGTCCGGGCCGTGGTGCTGGTCTCGAAGCTGCACAAGCCCACCGCTCGCGCCCTCGCCTTCGCGAAGGCCTCCCGGCCGAGTGTGCTGGAGGCGCTGACGGTGGCCGTCGACCCGGAGGAGACCGACCGGCTGGTGGGGCTCTGGCACGACACCGGGATCGACATCCCGCTCAAGGTGATCGCCTCGCCGTACCGGGACGTGACCGGACCGATCCTCGACTACGTCCGCAACCTGCGGAAGGACTCCCCGCGCGACGTGGTCACGGTCTACATCCCCGAGTACGTGGTCGGTCACTGGTGGGAGCAGATCCTGCACAACCAGAGTGCGTTGCGCCTGAAGGCCCGGCTGCTGTTCACCCCCGGCGTGATGGTCACCTCGGTGCCGTACCTGCTGCAGTCCTCCGGCAAGGCCGAAGAGCGCCTGGCCCGCGACGATCGTCGGTCGCGTCGCCGCCGGTCCTACCTCGGGTCCTAGATGGACGACCCCCTGATCGAGATGGACCTGGTCGATGTCGGTCCGGTCGCGCACGGCGGACACTGCGTGGCCCGGCTGGACGGGCGGGTCGTGTTCGTCCGGCACGCCCTGCCGGGTGAGCGCGTGCGGATCACCGTCACGGACACGACCCACGACAGCTTCTGGCGCGCCGACGCCGTCGAGGTGGTCGAGCCGAGTCCCGACCGAGTGGCCTCCCGCTGCCCGTCCGCCGGTCCCGGCAGGTGCGGGGGGTGCGACTTCCAGCACGTCAGCCTGGACGGGCAACGACGCCTCAAGCAGGCCGTGCTGGCCGAGCAGCTGCACCGGCTGGCCGACATCGACTGGGCCGGGGAGATGGAACCCGTCACCACCGCCGGCACCGAGGACGGACTGCACTGGCGGACCCGGATGCGCTACCAGGTGGACGCGGAGGGACGCGCGGGGCTCCGCCGGCACCGGTCGCACGAGATCGAGGCGGTCCCGGCCGGCGGCTGCCCGATCGCTCATCTCGGGGCGCCGACCGTCACCGAGCAGACCTGGGCACCCGACACCGAGCTGTTGGCGGTGGCGGCCGACCCGCCCACCCTGCTGGTCGACGGGCGAACGGAGGAGGGCAGCAGCGAGATCACCGAGCACGCCATCGGCCGCGACTGGCGGTTGGCTGCGGACGGCTTCTGGCAGGGTCATCCCGGGGCCGCCGCCACCCTGGTCGAGGCGGTCATCGACGGCCTGCGTCCCCGAGCGGGGGAGCGGGCGTTCGATCTGTACTGCGGCGTGGGACTGTTCGCCGGCGCCCTGGTCGACGCCGGGGTGCGGGCCTGGGGCGTCGAGTGGAGTCGGCCGGCGATCGTGCACGCTCGCCGCAACGTGCCCGGCGCCAAGTTCACCGCCGGCAAGGTCGAGCGGGTGCTCCGTACGCTGCCGAAGCGCACCGACCTGGTCGTTCTCGACCCGCCCCGGACCGGGGCCGGCAAGGACGTCATCGACGCTGTCGTCGCTCGCCGCCCGCGAGCGATCGCCTACGTCGCCTGCGATCCGGCCGCCTTGGCCCGCGATCTCCGTCGCGCCGCCCTCGGTGGCTACCGACCCACCAGCATCCGCGGCTTCGATCTGTTCCCGATGACACACCACCTCGAAGCGGTCGCGATCCTGCATCGCTAGAGTTCGACCTGAAGACCCCGCGTGATATCTTGACGTCAAGATACTTTTCCATCGACCCCCATGGAGACGCAATGAGTGTCAACAGCTTCGGCTCGCAGTCCACCCTCGCGGTAGGTGACGCGTCGTACGAGATCTTCCGACTCGATGCCGTCGAGGGGCAGGAGACCCTGCCCTACAGCCTGAAGATCCTGCTGGAGAACCTGCTGCGCACCGAGGACGGCGCCAACATCACCGCCGACGACATTCGTGCGCTCGCGGCGTGGGACCCCTCGTCGCAGCCCAACAAGGAGATCCAGTTCACCCCAGCGCGGGTGATCATGCAGGACTTCACCGGTGTGCCCTGTGTGGTCGACCTCGCCACCATGCGCGAGGCGATGGCCGACATGGGCGGTGACCCGAGCAAGATCAACCCGCTGGCGCCGGCCGAGATGGTCATCGACCACTCCGTGATCGCCGACGTCTTCGGCACCGCCGACGCGTTCTCCCGCAACGTCGAGATCGAGTACGGCCGCAACCGCGAGCGCTACCAGTTCCTCCGCTGGGGTCAGACCGCGTTCGACGACTTCAAGGTCGTGCCGCCCGGCACCGGCATCGTGCACCAGGTCAACATCGAGCACCTGGCCCGGGTGATCTTCCCGCGCACCGTCGACGGGGTCACCTACGCCTACCCGGACACCTGCGTGGGCACCGACTCCCACACCACCATGGTCAACGGTCTCGGCGTCGTCGGTTGGGGCGTCGGTGGCATCGAGGCCGAGGCGGCCATGCTCGGCCAGCCCGTCTCGATGCTCATCCCGCGGGTCGTCGGGTTCAAGCTGTCGGGTGCGCTGCCCGAGGGGGCGACGGCCACCGACCTGGTGCTGACCATCACCGAGATGCTGCGTCAGCACAAGGTGGTCGGCAAGTTCGTCGAGTTCTACGGGCCCGGTGTCTCCCAGGTGCCGTTGGCCAACCGCGCGACCATCGGCAACATGAGCCCGGAGTACGGCTCGACCATCGCGGTCTTCCCGATCGACTCCAAGACGACCGACTACCTCCGGCTCACCGGACGTTCCGAGGAGCAGATCGCCCTCGTCGAGTCCTACGCCAAGGAGCAGGGGCTGTGGCACGACGACGATCGTGAGCCGCGCTACTCCGAGTACCTCGAGCTGGACCTGTCGAGCATCGTGCCGAGCATCGCCGGCCCGAAGCGCCCGCAGGACCGCGTCATCCTGGCCCACGCCAAGCAGGGCTTCCGGGAGGCGCTGCGCGACTACGTCGGCGCCGACGACCTGGACGGCTACGACGAGTCCGTGGCTGAGTCCTTCCCGGCCTCGGATTCCCCGACCGGTTCCGGTGGCAACGGCAACAGCGAGCCGCACGAGTACGGCGAGGACGTGCCCACCGACATCGGTCGGCCGTCCAAGAAGACCAAGCTGGTGCTCGACGGCGCCGAGGTCGAGATCGACCACGGCGCGGTCACCATCGCCGCGATCACCTCCTGCACCAACACCTCGAACCCGAGTGTCATGATCGGCGCCGCCCTGGTGGCGAAGAAGGCGGTGGAGCGGGGTCTGACCCGCAAACCCTGGGTGAAGACCACGCTGGCTCCGGGGTCGAAGGTGGTCAGCGACTACTACGACCGCTCGGGTCTGACGCCCTACCTGGACAAGCTGGGCTTCAACCTCGTCGGCTACGGCTGCACCACCTGCATCGGCAACTCCGGTCCGCTGATCCCCGAGGTCAGCCAGGCGGTCCAGGAGAATGATCTTGCGGTGGTCTCGGTGCTCTCGGGCAACCGGAACTTCGAGGGACGCATCAACCCCGACATCAAGATGAACTACCTGGCATCACCGCCCCTGGTCGTCGCCTACGCCCTGGCCGGGTCGATGGACATCGACATCACCACCGAGCCGCTGGGTCATGACGAGTCCGGGAATCCCGTGTACCTGAAGGACGTCTGGCCGACCGAGGCCGAGATCGACGAGATCGTCGCCTCCTCGATCGGGGCGGAGATGTTCACCGACTCCTACGCCGACGTGTTCGCCGGCGATCAGCAGTGGCAGTCTCTGCCGACGCCCGAAGGTGACACCTTCGAGTGGGACGCCGACTCCACCTACGTCCGCAAGCCTCCTTATTTCGAAGGGATGCCGGCCGATCCGGTGCCGGTCGTCGACATCGCCGACGCCCGGGTGCTGCTCAAGCTCGGCGACTCGATCACCACCGACCACATCTCCCCGGCCGGGGCGATCAAGGCCGACGGGCCGGCAGGAAAATACCTCTCCGAGCACGGCGTGGAGCGACGGGACTTCAACTCCTACGGGTCGCGGCGCGGCAACCACGAGGTGATGATCCGTGGCACCTTCGCCAACATCCGGCTGCGCAACCAGCTGGCTCCCGGGACCGAGGGCGGCTTCAGCCGTGACTTCACCGCCGAGGGTGGGCCGGTGACGTCGGTGTACGAGGCGTCGGAGGCCTACATCGCGGCGGGCATCCCCCTGGTCGTGCTGGCCGGCAAGGAGTACGGCTCGGGCTCCTCGCGCGACTGGGCCGCCAAGGGCACCGCGCTGCTCGGCGTCAAGGCCGTCATCGCGGAGTCGTACGAGCGCATCCACCGGTCCAACCTGATCGGCATGGGTGTCCTCCCGCTGCAGTACCCGGAGGGTCAGAACGCCGAGTCGCTGGGGCTGACGGGGGAGGAGACCTTCCAGTTCACCGGGGTCACCGAGCTCAACGCCGGGACGACGCCGAAGACGGTCAAGGTCACCGCGGGTGAGGTCAGCTTCGACGCGGTGGTCCGGATCGACACCCCCGGTGAGGCCGACTACTACCGCAACGGCGGCATCATGCAGTACGTGCTGCGGTCACTGCTGAAGAAGTAGCGCGTCAGCTCCAGCGACACCCACGGATCTGCTCGGGTTCGTCGGTTCTGCTCGATCTATAGACCGAGCAGATCCGACGAACCCGAGCAGATCTGCGTTCAGGCGCGGGTCGGGTCGAGCCGGTCCAGCACCAGGGCGAAGTGGGCGTCGTAGTCGGTCACCGCTCGGTGCAGGTGACCGAAAAGCTCCAGGCTGACCGCGCCGAGCAGGCCGCCCCAGGCTGCGACAGCCCGCAGGATCACCTCGTCGGAGAGATCGACACCGGCCGCCGCGCGGAAGTCGGTGAACGCGCTCGTGCGCGGACCAGCTGTGTCGAGATCGGTGTCGAGGTCCCTGGCCAGGCCGATGAGCACGCCGGTGACCCGGGCCGACGGCGCGACAGTCGCCTCCGGGGCGGCGTAGCCCGGCACGGGGGATCCGTACAGCAACGCGTACTCGTGGGGCGCGGTGACCGCCCAACCTCGCAGGGTCGCGCCCAGGGTGCGCCAACGACCGCTCAGGTCCGCCCTCTCACAGGTGGCGTCGGCTCGTTCGAGCAGATCGGCGAGCTCGCCGTAGATGATCACCAGCAGCTCGGTCAGCAGCTCGTCCCGACTCGGGAAGTAGCGGTAGACGGCCGACGAGGCCATGCCGAGGTCGCGAGCCACCGCGCGGACCGAGAGCTGGACGGGCCCGATGTCGGCGAGCTGGCGACGAGCACTGGCCACGATCGCGGCGGTCAGCTCGCGGCGGGCGACGGCACGGGCGGTCAAGGGAGCAGGGTTCACGTGAGCAGGGGCGGGCACCCGGTCAGTCTGGCAGCGAACCGAGGACGGTGCAACAAAACGAGAGCACTGCTCTTGACTCTGATGGAAAGGGGGAGCATGCTGGACGAAACGAGAGCACTGCTCACATTTCTGGACGAGGAGACACACCATGACCAAGACGTACGTGATCGTCGGCGCCGGGCCGGTCGGACGGCACACGGCCGAGGTGCTGCGCGAGCGGGGCGATGAGGTTCGGCTGGTGACCCGCTCGGGCCGCGTCCAGCTCGACGGTGTCGAGTCCGTGGCCGCCGACGCGTCGGACCCCGAGGCCCTGACCCGTCTGACCGAGGGTGCCGCGGCGCTGTTCAACTGCGCCAATCCCGTCGACTACACCACCTGGGAGCAGATCTGGCCACCGCTGGCCGAGAGCCTGCTGACCGCGGCCGAACGGAGCGGGGCGACGTTGGTGACCGCCTCCTGCCTCTATCCGTACGGTCCGACCGACACGCCGATGGTCGAGGGGCAGCCGGACGCCGCGACCGACCACAAGGGCCGACTGCGGGCGGGCATGTGGGCCGAGGCGAGGTCTCGGCACGAGGCGGGACGGCTGCGCGCCGTCGAGGTCCGTGGTGCCGACTACGTGGGTGCCGGCGTCGGCGGCAACGGCCACATCACCCGGCACCTGGCGACCGCGACGAAGGGCAAGACCGCCTGGGTCATCGGCAAGCCCGATCTCGCGCACAGCTGGACCGACGTGGCCGACATGGCGCGGACACTGACCACGGTCGCCGATCGTCCCGAGGTCTGGGGACAGGTCTGGCACGCCCCGACCAACGCGCCCCGCACCCAGCGCGAGGCGCTGACCGAGGTGCTCGCCGCCGGTGGGCACGCTCCGGTGGCCGTCCGGTCCGTCCCCCGGCCGGTGCTGCGCGGACTCGCCCTGATCAACGGGCAGATGCGTGAGGTCGCCGAGCTCTCCTACATGTGGAAGCGGCCGTACGTGCTGGACTCCTCCCGGACGCAGGACGTCCTCGGACTGACCCCGAGCCCGTGGGACGAGGTCTGCCGTCGCACCGCCGACGGCAACCGGGAGCCGGTCAGCGCCTGACCCGACGGAGGATCGCCTGGATGCCGGCGGTGATCAGCAGGACCAGGATGGACAGCACCGTCGCCATCCAGGACGGGACTGCGATGTTGGCGAAGAACATGTGCACCGGGTGCTGGAAGAGATCGTGGTCAGCGTGGGCGCCGCCGTGGGTGAGCACGGTGACCAGCTCGCCGAGGTGACCGACCATCCAGCCGATCACGGCCACCGTGCTCACCCACGTCATCACCCGCAGCGTCTTGCTGGCCGCGGCCCGGCGGACCTCGCGGAGCACGACCACCCCGATGGTGCAGAGCGTGATGCCGAGCAGGTGGAAGACGAGGTGGTACCAGCGCGGGCCGTCCCCGCGCAGGAAGAAGAAGGGGAGTGCGATGAAGACGGCGAGGAGGGCACCGAGGACGGCGAGCCGGCGGCCGAGTGCTGCGGGGGCGGTGGTGGGTTCGGCGCTGGCGCCTTCGACGGTCGTGGTCATGCCACGACGCTAGGAGACCCGCCGGCCGCACGCATCGGCAAGATCGCCTATTCCCTGCGGGGCGGGCATCGGCGACCATGATCAGGTGCGGAGCTCGATGAGGGTGTGGTGGACGGCGGTCACCGCCGTGGCCGGCGTCGGCCTGGTGGCGGTCGGGATCGCCATCGGGTTGCCCTGGCGGCAGGACGACTTCGTGCTCGGGCCGGCGGTCCGGGTGATCATGGCGCTGGCCGGCGTCGCCATCGTGATCATCGCCGCCTGGCCCGGCGGACCGCGGCGGACGGCGGTCCGCGCGACCACCGCGCTGCTCGGCATGACCGTGCTGATCTATCCCACGACCCTGAGCCTGTCCGCCGCCGGGGTCGGGGGTCCGGTGGTGGACCTGCTGGCGAGCGCCGGCCATATCGTCCCCCTGGTGTCGATCCAGCTGTTGCCGGTGCTGGCCAGCCGGCAGGTCACCGGCCACTCGTGCCGGGGGTGGCTGACCGTGATCATCGGCGTCGCCGTGCTCGGGGTCGTCGCCAACGGCATGGTGCTGAACGGGGCGCCGGGGTCGAGCGTGCTCGCCGGTTTCGGCACCGTCCTCTGGTTGGGCTCGTTCGCCGTCGCGCCGGTCGCCACCTGGTTGGGGGTGCGGGGGACCGGCGGGGAGACCCGCCGTCGGTCGATCGTCGCCGCCTTGTCCTCGGTGGTGCCGGTGGTGATCATCGCGTGGTGCATGACCCTCGGGGCCGCCGCCGAGAACCAGGGCCTCAGCATGAACGCCTCGGTGACGGCGCTGATGGTGGGCTTCTCGCTCGGCACCACGGGGACGGCGGCGTTGGTGATCTCGGCGACCGGGCCGGAAGGGGCCTGGCTGCTCCGCACCCCGCTGATCGTCCGTCTGCTGGCCGTGCTGCTGGTGGCGGCGACGGCCCTGCTCGCGACGGGAGTCGCGTTGGGGGCGATCGAGGCCGGGTGGGGTGCTCAAGCCGCCCTGCTGATCGGGATAGCCCTCACCCTGGGCGTGGGCCTGGTGTCGGTCCGGTTGCACGGCTGGGCGGCCCGGGCGGTGGATCCGAGTGCCGAGCTGGCCGAGGAGCTGGCCGCGCTCGGGGACGTGGCCGACGGCGAGCAGCGGCACAGCGTCCAGCAGGTACTGCGCCGGCTGCTGACCGACCCCGGGATCAGGTTGCTGGTGCGGGCGGGCGACGGTGTCTGGGTGGACCCGGCCGGAGTGGCGGTGGATCCGCCGACCGACGGTGTCCGGTTGGCCGGCACCGCGGAAGCCGCTCGCGCGATCGCCGTCGGTTCGGAGCCGGAGACGGCCGGTCGACTCCGCCGGTTGGGTGACTGCAGCCGACTGCTCGATGCGGCGGTGTTGGAGGCCACCGTGCAGCGCGAGTCCGCTCGAGCGGACGCCGCAGCCCGCACCGAACGGGTCCGGCTGAGTCAGGACCTGCACGACGGGCTGCAGGGACGTCTGCTGGGCATCGCCTTGAACCTGCAGCTGTCGGGCCACGACGTGGACGACCCCGCGGCGCGGCTGCTGGTCGACCAGACAGTCGCCTCACTGCGGGACGCCGTCGACGACGTACGGTCGTTGGCCGGTGGGCGGCTGCCCAGCACGCTGGTCGAGGGCGGACTGCGACCCGCCCTGAGCGCCCTCGTACGCCCGCTCGCGACGGTCGTCGATCTGCGGGTGTCGGAGCGCCGGTTCGCGCCGGAGATCGAGGCGACCGGCTACTTCGTGGTGAGCGAGGCGGTGAGCAACGCGATCAAGCACGGACGGGCCCGGCGGGTGCAGGTCCGGGTCGAGCCGACCGGTCCGGAGCAGCTGATGATCATGGTCACCGACGACGGCGCCGGTGGCGCAGATCCCCGTCTGGGTTCGGGTCTGCGCGGTCTGGCCGAGCGGGTGGCCGCCTCGGGCGGGCTGCTGGTGGTCCGCGACGGCGTACCGAACGGGACCGTCGTGGAGGCGAGCCTGCCGTGCGGATCGTGATCGCCGAGGACCAGGTGCTGCTGCGCGACGGGCTCGTCCGGCTGCTCTCGGGCGCGGGTCACGCCGTCGTGGGCCAGGTCGGTGACGGCCGTCGGCTGGTGGCCGAGGTGAGCGAGCAGCGACCGGACCTGGTGATCGCCGACGTACGGATGCCGCCCACCTACACCGACGAGGGGGCGGCGGCGGTCCTCTATCTGCGAGACCGTTTCCCCGAGCTCGCCGTGGTGATCTTGTCCCAGGTGGTGGAACCCTCGTTGGTGGCAACCCTGACGGGAGGTCACGAGCGAGGATTCGGTTACCTGCTGAAGGACCGGGTGCTGGACACCCAGGTGTTCCTGGATCAGCTGGCAACCGTCGTCGACGGTGGCACGGCGATCGATCCCGTCGTGATCGAGCGCTGCCTGCGGCACAGCCGCCCTCGGCTGCAGAGTCTGACCGAACGGGAGATCGAGGTGCTCGGGTTGGTGGCCTCCGGGCGGAGCAACTCCGGCGTGGCCACCGATCTGGTCATCTCACGCCGCACGGTGGACGCCCATCTGCGCTCGATCTTCGGCAAGCTGGGCATCGAGGCCGACCCCGACGGCAACCAACGCGTGCTCGCGGCGCTGGACTGGCTGAGCTCTCAGTCTCAGGTGCCCGGACCGGCGGGCTGATCGCAGGTCAGTGCTGCTCCTTCGGGCACCACCAGGTGGTCCGGCCGCCGACGGTGGCGACGGTCATCTCGGTGCCGCAGCGCGGGCAGTGCCGACCGGTCCCGCGGAACTCGATGATCTCGCCGGTGTGCACCCCGCCGTGCTCGATGGCGGCCTCCGTGGACTTCTTCAGGTTGCGGTAGAGCCGGTTCAACTCGGTACGCGTCAGCTCGTCCGCGGGACGCCGGGGAGAGAGCTTGGACTGCCACAGGGTCTCGTCGGCCAGCAGGTTGCCGACACCGGCGATCACCGACTGGTCGAGCAGCCGAGCCTTGACCGGAGCCGTGCTGCGGCTCAGCCGACGGATGA
This sequence comes from uncultured Actinomycetota bacterium, assembly GCA_963696135.1. GTDB lineage: Bacteria > Actinomycetota > Actinomycetes > Propionibacteriales > Propionibacteriaceae > Microlunatus. Next base: position 103,126 of record CAVOJH010000006.1, on the reverse strand, counting down.
ACTCGGGGCGATCGACCAGCTGGGCGTCCGGGCCCAGGTGACTCAGATCGGGATCGATCCTGACCCGACCGAGTCGTCGTTTGTCGAACAGAGCCAGGGATCCGCCGTCGGCGAAGGTGAGCGTGAACCGATCCCAGACCGGGTTGCGGTGCGGGTCGTCGAGCGCATTCGCGTACGGCCCCGCGAGCCGGTCGCCGCCCTCGGTCGGCAGCCCGCCGGGCCGGGTGATCACCATCCGACCGCTCATGCCGAGGTGGATGCCGAGGGTGGGACCGGGAGTGCGGGACCGTCCCGGACCCGAGGTCTCGCACCACATCGACTTGCCCTGCCGGTGGGCGGCGGTGAGCTCGCGCCCGCGCAGGGCGTGCGCGATCTCGCCCGGCGCGTGCGGCCGGCAGACCCAGGTGTCGGTGTCGTCGACCTCGACGATGCGCCGACCGAGAGCGGCGTCCTCGATCGCGGCCCGGGCCCGTTCGACCTCCGGCAGCTCCGGCATCAGCCGAACGCCGGGATGGTCTGGTCGCCCACGGTGCTGATGACGTGACCCTGGAAGTCGAGGTTCGTCCCCGGGAGTCTCGTGGCTGCGCGCATGACCGCACTTCCGGTGGCGGACAGGTGACGGATGCCACCGGAGGGTTGCTGGTACGCCGAGCTCAGCACTCGCACGTACCGGACGTGGTCGGTGCCCGAGGAATCGTCGTCATTGCTGGGCGGAGACTGCGCGCCCAGTAGGTGGCCGCATCGACCGTCGGTGTGGACTCGGTGGGGGACACGATGCCGAGCAGCATCTCCTGCAGGCCGAGATGCACGTGGGTCAGGACGTCCGCGACGGTCCACCCCCGGCAGCGGCTGGCCGCGAGCAGATCGTGATCTCTCAGACCACCGGCGATGTCGAGCAGCAGCGTCAGCTCGGAGACGAAGGCGTCACGGCCGGTGACGTGGTCGATGTGCACGCTGTCAGCCTGCCATCTGCTGTGGGGCGCGCCGGATGGCGCCGGGGAGTCGACGACGGTAGCGCGGTAGGCGGGGTGTGCTACCGGATGCCGCCGGGGAGTCAAGGACGGTGGCTGGGCACGCGGGGTGCGCGACCAGATGCCGCCGGGGAGTCAAAGACGGTCGCTGCCCTCGCCCTCGGCGGGTCAGCCCTCGTCTCCGGCATCGGCGGTCTGGCCCAGCTCCGGCTATCAGCTCGCCAGGGCTGCCCGGATCCGGTCCGCGTACGACTCCATCTCACCGTCGGCGTAGCGTGTCCGGGGCCAGAAGAAGCCCTTCAAACCGTCGCCCTTGGTGCGGGGCACGACGTGCACGTGCAGGTGCGGCACGGATTGGCTGACCACGTTGTTCATCGCCACGAACGTGCCCTGGCACCCCAGTTCCGTGCCGAGGGCGGCCGCGACCCGCTGGGCGGCGGTCAGCAGCGGCGCCATCAGCTCGGCGGGTAGGTCGAGCAGGGTGTCGATGTGCCGGACGGGGGCGAGCAGCACGTGCCCCTTGAACACCGGTCGGTGGTCGAGGAACCCGACCAGGTCGTCGGTCCGCAACACGACGGCGGCGTCCAGCTCACCGCGGACGATCTGGCAGACGATGTCGTCACTCACGTGGACGATCGTAGGTCCCCGACGCTAGAATCGAACACATGAGCGGATCCACGTACGTTCCGGCCGGTTGGCCACCGCAGGTGCGACCGCCGGGCAGCCCGGGCTGGGAGCGGACGGCCACGGCCTTCCTGCTGGACTGCTGCCCACCGGAGTTCCGGGGCTATCCCGTGCTCCGGCGGCACCCGATCGTGCTGGCTCGCTTCGCCGCCCGGTTCGTGGCCGGTCAGTGCACGACCGCCCAGGACGGGGTGGCCGAGATCCGCACCGGGCTGCCGCGCAGCGTCCCGCACCAGGTCGTCACCGAGGCGGTGGAAGCCTGGTTGGAGCAGGCGGCCCATCTGCTGCGGGTCCGACGCGCCGTCGGTCTGGTCGAGGAGGCCTTGCGCGGCAAGGAGTTCGTGGCGCGACTGTGAGTCCGCTCACCGGGGTTCGCGTCCGGGGGGACCCCGGCACGTAAACTCGCGTTCATGCCCCCCGCGCCTGAGGCCGGCGTCTCCGAGCACGAGCCGTACGAACTGCTTCGCTCCGTCGCCGACCCGACCGACCTCCGTCGGCTGAGCCCCGACCAGCTGCCCCCGCTGGCCGATGAGATCCGTGCCTTCCTGATCGACCAGGTCAGCCAGACCGGCGGGCACCTCGGACCCAACCTCGGCGTGGTCGAGCTGACCATCGCCCTGCATCGCGTGTTCGAGTCCCCGGACGACCCCATCATCTTCGACACCGGGCACCAGAGCTACGTGCACAAGATGCTGACCGGTCGCCAGGACGGCTTCGCGACCCTGCGGCAGAAGGGTGGCCTGTCGGGCTACCCGAGCCGCGCGGAGTCCGAGCACGACTGGGTGGAGAGCTCGCACGCGTCGACGTCGCTGTCGTACGCGGCCGGCATCGCACGTGGGCTGCAGCTGCGAGGAAAGTCCGGCACCGCGGTGGCGCTGGTGGGCGACGGTGCGCTGACCGGTGGCATGGCCTGGGAGGCGCTCAACAACATCGCGGCGGACGACGACCTGCCGCTGGTGATCTTGGTCAACGACAACGGTCGCTCCTACACCCCGACGGTCGGTGGGCTGGCGCGGCACCTCTCCGGTCTGCGCACCAACCCGCGGTACGAACAGGTCCTCGAGCTCGTCCGCAAGCAGGTCAACCGGGCACCGCTGTTCGGGCGCGCCGCCTACGACCTGCTGCACGGGATCAAGAGCGGGCTCAAGGACGTGATCGCGCCGCAGGGCATGTTCTCCGATCTCGGGCTGAAGTACGTCGGTCCGGTCGACGGTCACGACGAGGCGGCGGTCGAACGAGCGCTGCGGCACGCCAAGCAGTTCGGTGGACCCGTCCTGGTGCACTGCCTGACCCGCAAGGGCAACGGCTACTCCGCGGCGGAGAACCACGAGGAGGACCGCTTCCACGCGGTCGGCAAGATCGACGCCAAGACCGGCGTGGCGATCGGCGGCCCCGGCGCGGTCAAGTGGACCGACGTCTTCGCCGAGGAGATCCTCAAGCTGGGGGCGGTGGACGAGCGGGTCGTCGCCATCAGCGCGGCGATGATCCACCCGACCGGTCTCAACCGGTTCGCGGCCGCCTTCCCGGAACGAGTGATGGACGTCGGCATCGCCGAGCAGCACGCCACCACCACGGCGGCGGGTCTCGCGATGGCCGGCATGCACCCGGTGGTGGCCGTCTATGCGACCTTCCTGAACCGCGCCTTCGACCAGCTGCTGATGGACGTCGCCCTGCACCGCTGTGGGGTCACGTTCGTGCTCGATCGGGCAGGGGTGACGGGTCCGGACGGCGCCAGCCACCACGGCATGTGGGACATGTCGATCGTGCAGGTCGTGCCCGGTCTGCACCTGAGTGCTCCCCGGGACGGCACCCGGCTGCGGCAGGCCCTGGCCACCGCGCTGACCATCGACGATGCCCCCAGCGTGATCCGCTACTCGAACCAGCAGGTGCCTGCCGATCTCGACGCCGTGCACAGCGACCGGGGGATCGACATCCTGCTGCAGAGCGACCAGCAGCCCAAGGTGCTCGTCGTCGCGTACGGCCAGATGTGCGGCACCGGCGTCGCGGTCGGCCGTCGGCTGTCCGACCAGGGGATCGGGGTGACCGTCGTCGATCCCGTGTGGGCGCTGCCGGTCAATCCTGCCCTGCTGGAGCTCGCGGGACAGCACCAGCTGGTGATCAGCATCGAGGACAACGACGTGGTCGGGGGATGCGGTTCGCGCCTGGCGCAGGAGCTGCGGTTCGCCGGGGTGGACACGCCCGTCCGCGAGTTCGGTATCGCCCCGGAGTTCCTCGAGCACGGCACCCGGGCCGAGCTGCTCGAGCAGCTCGGGCTGACCCCGCAGGAGATCGCCCGCTACGCGGTGGAGGCGATCGTCCGGATGGGCGCCACACACGGACAGGGTGCTGACTCCGCGCGACTGTGAGGTCTAGGCTGCCGATCACGAGCTCGGCCTGGACCTTCCCCTCGTGATCGGAGCAGCACCGTGAGCGTCATGCGCACCAAGAGCATCGAGCAGTCCATTGCGGACACCGATGAACCGGATTACAAGCTCAAGAAGACCCTGTCTGCCCTGGACCTCACGGTCTTCGGTGTCGGCGTGATCATCGGAGCCGGCATCTTCACCCTGACCGGACGAGCGGCCAGCACCCTGGCCGGTCCCGCGATCGTGTTGAGCTTCGTGATCTCGGCCGTCGCCTGCGGGTTGGCGGCGCTCTGCTACGCGGAGTTCGCGTCGTCGGTCCCGGTGTCGGGCTCGGCGTACACGTTCTCCTACGCGAGCCTGGGCGAGATCATCGCCTGGATCATCGGCTGGGACCTGCTGCTGGAGCTGATGCTCGGCGCCAGCGTGGTCGCGCAGGGCTGGAGCACGTACGCGGTGGTCTTCCTCGGCAACATCGGCATCCCCTGGCCCGAGAACCTGGGACCGGGCGGCAGCATCGACCTGCTGGCCATGCTGCTGGTCGCCGTCCTCGCCACCCTGGTCACCATCGGCATCAAGGAGTCCATGCGGGTCAACATGGTGCTGGTCGGGGTCAAGCTGTTCGTGGTGCTGTTCGTGATCATCGCCGGCATCGGGTTCGTCAACCCGGCCAACTACAACCCGTTCATCCCCCCGAGCGTGCCGGTCAGCTCCGACGTGGCCTGGTTCCATCAGCCGCTCATCCAGGCCGTGATGGGCTGGGAGCCGAGTGCGTACGGCATCGGTGGCATCTTCGCCGGCGCCGCCCTGGTCTTCTTCGCCTACATCGGTTTCGACGTGGTGGCCACCACCGCGGAGGAGGCCAAGAACCCGCAGCGCGACCTGCCGATCGGCATCCTGGCCTCGTTGGTGATCTGCACGATCCTGTACGCCGCGGTGTCGCTGGTGATCACCGGCATGGTCAAGTACGACCAGATCGACTCCTCGGCCGCGTTGGCCACGGCCTTCACCAAGCTCGGCCACCCCGGTTATGCGACCTTGATCGCCGCCGGTGCCGTCGCGGGTCTGACCACCGTGGTGCTGACGTTGATGATCGGCGCCAGCCGGGTCGTGTTCGCCATGTCCCGTGACCATCTGCTGCCGGCGCCGCTGAGCAAGGTGCACCCCAAGTTCCAGACACCGTGGGTGATCACCATCGTCATCGGCGTGATCGTGATGCTGGTCGCGGGGCTGACCCCGATCGGCAAGCTCGAGGAGATGGTCAACATCGGTACGCTGACCGCCTTCATCCTGGTCTCCATCGGCGTGATCGTGCTGCGAAAGTCCCGGCCCGACCTGCCGCGTTCGTTCAAGGTGCCGTTCGTCCCGGTGCTGCCGATCCTCTCCGCGGCCATCTGCTTCTGGCTCACTCTGAACCTCTCCATCGAGACCTGGTTCCGCTTCGTGATCTGGATGGTGTTGGGCTTCGCCGTCTACTTCCTGTACGGCTACAAGCGCTCCCGACTGGGGACCGGGGAGACGCTGCAGCAGATGTCGCACAAGTACGACCTGGAGAAGTAGCACGGCGGCTGCGCGGAGTGGGGCGCCGGACCCCCACTGGGACTTTCGACACCGGGACCGCCCCTGGCCGGGGGTGGTCTCGGCGGTCGGCTACCGCACGCCACAACCCGATCACCCCGTCCACTACGGTCTCCCGTCGCCCTGGCTGACGGTGATCTTCAGCCTCGACGACGGGGTCGAGTCGTCCAGTGCGCGGGACACGCTGCCCGCCGCCTCGCCGATCCCGATCATCGCCGCCGGGCTGCACACGCACTCGAGCTACGTCCGCCCCCGGCCGGGACAGTCGGGCGTCCAGCTCGCCGTGCACCCGTTGGCGGCGCGTTCCCTGTTCGGCCTGCCCGCCGCCGAGCTGAGTGTCACCGAGTACGACGGACGCCAGGTCCTCGACCGCCGGGCCGCCAGCACCCAGGAGCGGCTGACAGAGTGCCGCGACTGGTCGGACGCTTTCGCCCTGCTGGGCGGTCACCTGACGAGCTCCCTCGCTCGGCATCCGCGGGTCGAGGTGCGCAGCGAGCTGCGGCACGCCTGGAGCCTGCTGGAGGCGAGTGGCGGGCAGCGCCCGATCGCCGAGATCGCCGCCTGCGTCGACCTCACCCCTCGCCACCTGGGCACGTTGTTCAGGCGTGAGGTGGGCCAGTCGCCCAAGACCATCGCGCAGCTGATCCGCTTCCAGTGCTCGGTTGCGCTGATCAAGAACGACATCGCTCGTGTCGGCCGGACGGACCTGGCCGCTGTGGCGGCCCGAGCCGGCTACGCCGACCAGTCCCATCTCACCCACGACTTCGTCGAGCGGCTCGGTGTGCCGCCCAGTCGGTGGATCACCGAGGAGTTCCGAAACCTCCAAGACCACGGGGCGCTCCCGGCGGCATGATCGGTTCATGACCACCACCGAGAACCCCCCAGCTGGCAACCCGACCGTCTGGCTCACCCTGCAGGCCCACGACGCGCCGGCCCTGATCGACTTCTACGTCGCGGCGTTCGGCTTCACCGTCACGGCTCGGTATGACGAGGAAGGCACGGACCGAGTCGCTCACGCCGAGCTGCACTGGCCCGAGGGCACCGGCGGACTGATGCTCGGCTCCCACAAGCCGGCCGGCGAGTGGTGCACCCAGCCCGGCACCGCCGCCGCGTACGTGGTGAGCAGCGACCCGGCCGCCCTGCACCGGCGGGTCGTCGAGCACGGCGGAGCGCGTCGGGTCTCCGAGCTCACCGAGAAGGACTACGGGTCCAGTGAGTTCGCGGTCGTCGACCCGGAGGGCAACCAGTGGTCGTTCGGAACGTACCCCGGCGAGTCGTGAGACCGTGCCTCACGGCAGCGTGGCGACGCCCTTCGGCAGGAACCTCTGACCGAGTACCCGCTCGGAGACGCCCTCGCGATCCAGGTACGGCGTGATGCCCCCCAGGTGGAAGGGCCAGCCCGCCCCGAGGATGAGACACAGGTCGATGTCCATCGGGGCGGCCACGACGCCCTCGCGCAGCATCAGCCCGATCTCCTCGGCGAGCGCGTCCTCCACTCGGGTGCGCAGCTCCTCGGCGGTGCTGGGGGAGTCGCCCACCGTCATCAGGGCCCGCGTCTCCTCCGACACGTACGGCTTCCCCTCGGCCGTGAAGTCGTAGATGCCGGGCCTGCGGGCGGTCACCAGCGCCTGCAGGTTCGTCGACACCGGATAGCGCTCACCGAACGCCGCGTGCAGGGTCTCGGTGACGTGCAGCGCGACGGCCGGACCGACCAGCTGGAGCAGCACGAACGGCGGCATCGGCAGACCGAGCGGCCGCAGGGCGGCGTCGGCGACCTCGACGGGAGTGCCGTCGTCGACGGCCTGCGTGATCACCGCGGTGGTGCGGATCAGCAGCCGGTTGACCACGAACGCCGGAGCATCCTGCACCAGCACGGCGTTCTTCTTCAGCGACTTCGCCACACTCAAGGCGGTGGCGGTCGTCTCGTCGTCGGTCGCCGTCCCCCTGATCACCTCGAGCAGGGGCAGCACCGCAACCGGGTTGAAGAAGTGGAAGCCGACCACCCGCTCGGGATGGGCGAGATCGGCGGCCATCTCCGAGACCGACAGGGACGAGGTGTTCGTGGCCAGCAGGCAGGTGTCTGAGACGTGCTTCTCCAGCGAGGCGAACACCTCCTTCTTGACCGCCAGCTCCTCGAAGACGGCCTCGATCACGAAGTCGCAGTCGGCGTAGTCCGCGTGCTCGGTCGTCCCGCTGATCAAGGCCTTGAACCGGTTGGCCTGATCGGAGCTGATCCGCCGCTTCCCCAGCAGCTTGTCGATCTCTGCGTGCACGTAGCCGATGCCCTTGCTGACCCGCTCCGCGTCGAGATCGGAGATGATCACCGGCACCTCGAGACGGCGCAGGAAGAGCAGCGCGAGCTGGCCGGCCATCAGCCCGGCCCCGACCACACCCACCTTGGTGATCGGCCGAGCCAGCCAGGACTCCGGCGCTCCGGCCGGCTTCTTGGCCCGACGCTGGACCAGGTCGAAGGCGTACAGGCTGGAGCGCAGCTCCTCGCTCATGATCAGATCGGCGAGCCCCTGGTCCTCGCCCGCGTACGCCGTGACCCGGTCGGCGGTCTCAGCGGCGGCGATCAGCTCGAGGGCCCGGTACGGCGCGGGTGCCGCTCCGGAGGTCTTCTGGTCGGCGATCTTCTTGCCGCGCTTGATCGCGGCATCCCAGGCCTGGCCCCGATCGATCTCCGGGCGATCGACCGTGATCTCGCCGGCCACGACCCGCCCGGCCCAGTCGAGCGAGTCGGCCAGGAAGTCCGCGCCGTCGAACAGGGCGTCGGCGATGCCGAGCTTCGCGACCTGCGGCCCGACCAGCATCCTGTTCTGGCTCAGGGCGTTCTCGATGATGACCGTGACCGCGTTGTCGGGTCCGATCAGGTTGGGCAGCAGGTAGGTGCCGCCCCAGCCGGGCAGCAGACCGAGGAAGCACTCGGGCAGCGCGATCCCGGCCGCGGCCTTGGACACCGTGCGGTAGTGCGCGTGCAGGCTGATCTCCAGCCCACCGCCCAGGGCCAGCCCGTTGATGAAGGCGAATGTCGGCACCGGCGACGTGTGCAGCTTGTCGAACACGGCGTGACCGATCCGGGCGATCGTGACCGCCTGGTCACGACCGGAGAGTCCACCCAGGGCCTTGAGGTCGGCCCCGGCGGCCAGGATGAAGGGCTTGCCGGTGACTGCGATGGCGGCGACGTCGTCGCGAGCCAGGGCGGCATTGAGGGCGTTGTTGTACTCGGTCAGGCTGCGCGGCCCGAGGGTGTTCGGCTTGGTGTGGTCCTCGCCGTTGTCCAGGGTGATCAACACCGCCGTCCGGCCGGTGTGCGGCAGCACGATGTCGCGGCTGAGGAAGTGGGTCACCCGCTCGTCGGGCGTGAGCGCGGAGGCCTCGGCGAGCAGGGCCTGCAGCTCATCCTCGGGCATCAAGAGGGTCGTGCGGTCGTCGGCGCTCACTTCTCGTCTCCCTCGGTCTGGGCGGTCTCGGAGTGGTGGGGGTTCTCCCAGATGACCGTGCCGCCCATGCCCAGCCCGATGCACATGGTGGTGATGCCGTACCGGATCTCGGGGTGCTCGCGGAACTGACGGGCCAGATGGATCATCAGCCGGACCCCGGAGCTGGCCAGCGGGTGACCGAGGGCGATGGCGCCGCCGTACGGGTTGATCCGGTCGCTCGCGGGATCGAGACCGAAGTGATCGAGGAAGGCGAGCACCTGGACGGCGAACGCCTCGTTGATCTCGAAGGCGCCGATGTCGGAGATGGTCAGGTCGCCGTTGCGCAGTGCGCGCTCGGTGGCCGGGACCGGACCGACCCCCATCACCTCGGGGTCGACGCCGGCGAAGCCGTACGACACCAGTCGCATCGCCACCGGGAGGTCCAGCTCGTGCGCGACGTCCTCGGCCGCCAGCAGGCAGGCGGTGGCGCCGTCGTTGAGCCCGGCGGCGTTACCGGCGGTGACCCGGCCGTGGGAGCGGAACGGCGTCCGCAGCTCCGACAGACCGTCCAAGGTGGTGCCCGGCCGCGGCGGCTCGTCGGCGGTGGCCAGCCCCCAACCCAGCTCGGCGCTGCGGGCGGCGATCGGCACCAGCGACTCCTGGATCACCCCGCCGGCATACGCCGCGGCGACCCGCTGCTGACTCTGCAGGGCGAACTCGTCGGCGCGCTCCCGGGTGATGCCCGGGAACCGGTCATGCAGGTTCTCCGCGGTCGACCCCATCACCAGGGCGGACGGGTCGACGATCTTCTCGGCCACGATCCGCGGGTTGGGGTCGATTCCCTCGCCCATCGGGTGATGGCCCATGTGCTCGACACCGCCGGCGATGGCGACGTCGTAGGCACCGAAGGCGATGCCGGACGCGGTCGTGGTGACGGCCGTCATGGCCCCGGCGCACATCCGGTCGATGGCGTAGCCGGGGACCGAGCGCGGCAGCCCGGCCAGCAGGGCGGCGGTCCGGCCGATGGTCAGACCCTGGTCGCCGATCTGGGTGGTCGCGGCGATGGCGACCTCATCCACCCGCTCGGGCGGCAGCTCGGGGTGGCGGCGCAGCAGTGCACGGATGCAGCTGACCACGAGGTCGTCGGCCCGGGTCTCGCGGTAGAGCGATCCGGCCTTTCCGAAGGGGGTACGGACGCCGTCGACGAAGACGACATCGCGGGACTGACGAGGCATGGCCCACATATTACTCACGAGTAACAACGCGCGCAGCACCGGCAACTTCGCAGGAAGTTCATACGTTCGCGCTGTTGGGTCTGGCACGCTGCCGATATATCGTTGACTATCGGCAACACTCGGAAGGAATGGTCGGAATGGGTGCGTACGCAATGGGAGCCCCGTGGCTCCGATTCGGGTTCGACTGCGGAGAGCGGGCTGATCGGGCCCAAGAATGGGGCGAGCTGGAACGGCGTCTCCGCGACAGGTGGGCGGAGATGACCGGCAAGACGCAGACGCGTCGCGGTCCCGGACCCGCCTGGGGAGGGTTCGGTCCCGGCTTCGGCGCGCCGGGCTTCGGGGGACCCGGTCACGGCGGCCCGCCGTGGGCCCGCGGCATGCGTGGTCCGAAAGCTCGACGGGGTGACGTCCGGGCGGCGATCCTGTCGGTGCTGTCGGCTGCTCCGCGGAACGGCTACCAGGTGATCCAGGAGATCGCGGAGCGGACCAGTGGTGCCTGGAAGCCCAGCCCCGGGTCCATCTACCCGACCCTGCAGCAGCTGGAGGACGAGGGGCTGGTCATCCAGACCGAGGACAGCGGGCGAAAGGCGTACGCGCTGACCGACGAGGGCCGGAGCTACGTCGAGACCCATCCCGACGAGATGGCCGCACCGTGGGCGTCCATGGGCGAGCCCGACGCCGAGGGTGACCTCCGACCGGTGCTCGGCCAGGTCGCAGCGGCGATGTGGCAGGTGATGGCCGTCGGCAGCCCGGAACAGCAGGCGTCGGCCCGGGAGGCCATCATCGAGCTCCGCAAGACGCTGTACGGGATCCTCGCCGAGGGTTCCGAGGACGAGCCCGGCACCGACGGGGACCGGCGATGAGCAGGGGCTGGCAGTCGGGTTGGCAGGGTTGGCAGTTCGGGCAGCAACCCGATCAGCAGGGAGGTCCGCCCCCGCCGCTGCAGCTGTGGTGGGGTCAGGCGCCACGACGGGCCGACGTCACCCCAGCGACCCCGTCGACGCCGATCCGGATCGGTGACGCCGAGCGGGACAAGGCGGTGTCCGATCTGGGTGACCACTTCGCGGCCGGCCGACTGAATCGCGACGAGTTCGACGACCGGGCCGATCAGGCGATGCAGGCCCGGTTCAGCACCGACCTGGCGCCGCTGTTCGCCGATCTGCCGGCGTCTCAGCCCGCAGCTCCGACGACTCCGCCGGGCGAGGTTCGTGCCGGCGGGCCGCCGCCCTGGGCGTACGCGATGTGGCTGCTCCCGGTGTTGATGGTGGCGGCGGTGGCCGGAGCGATCCTGCTGCACGCACCGTTCATCCTGTGGTTCGGTGTGTGGATGCTGGTGATCGCCAAGATCACCGGCCACAAGCACCACTACCGCCGTCAGCAGCAGCGGGGGATCAATCGACCAGGGCCTCGCTGAGGCTCAGTCGACCAGGGCCTCGCTGAGGCTCAGTCGACCAGGGCCTCGCTGAGGCTCAGTCGACCAGTGCCTCGCTGAGGCGGGGGACCGTGAGGCGCCGCTGCCACGGCCGGGCACCCAGCTCGGCCAGGGCGGCGTCCACGGAGTCCTCGCTGAGCGGATCGGGCGGCGCCCAGGCCAGCCGGCGCACGTAGTCCGGGGTGAGCAGGTTCTCGGCCGGCACCTCGTGCTCGGCGGCCAGGGTGGTGAGCACCTCGCGCACCCGGGTGAGTCGCTTGGCGGCGACCGGGTCCTTGGTCACCCAGAGTCGGGGCTGCGGGGGACCGGGGCTAGGGATGTGCATCGGCGGCAGCTCGGACTCCCCGAGGGCACTCACGCGCTGCAGCCCGGCCACCCACTCCGGGAGGTAGCGACGCGCCTGGCGTCGCTGGAACCCGGCGATCCGGTAGATCGTGGACCGATCCGGCCGCTCCACGCCGGCCAGCTCCGCGATGGCGACGTCGGGCAGGATCTTGGACGGCGCTCGGTCGCTGTCCCGGGCGATCTCGTCCCGGACGTGCCAGAGCTCGGCCACGTACGCCAGCCCGCGACGGGTCCGCACCCGGTGGATGCCCGAGGTCCGGCGCCACGGGTCGGCCCGCGGCTCGGTGGGCGTGCCGGCCCCTGCCGCCAGCGCCGCGAACTCCTCCGCAGCCCACTCGTCCTTGCCGGCGGCGACCAGCTGCTCGGCCAGGATGTGTCGCAGCTCGACCAGCAGCTCCACGTCCAAGGCGGCGTAGGTGAGCCACTCGGCCGGCAGTGGACGGGTCGACCAGTCCGCGGCGGAGTGCTCCTTCAGCAGCCGGACGTCGAGCAGCTCCTCGAGCATGGTGCCGAGGGCGACCCGGGGGTAGTTGAGCAGTCGGGCGGCGAGCTCGGTGTCGAAGAGTCGGGCCGGGGCCATGCCGACCTCGAACAGGCAGGGCAGGTCCTGGCTCGCCGCGTGGATGATCCACTCGGCGTCAGCCAACGCTGCGCTCAGCTCGGCCAGGGCGAGGGTGCCGTCGAAGGCGGTCGGGTCGATGAGGTGGGTGCCCGCGCCCGCCCGACGCAGCTGCAGCAGGTACGCACGCTGGGTGTACCGAAAGCCGTGCGCTCGCTCGGCGTCGACCGCCAGTGGTCCAGTGCCGGCACGGAGCGCAGCGATGGTGGCTTCGATCTGTTGCGTGGTGGACTCGACCTCGGGAGTCCCGTCGGCCGGTGCGACCAGCAGCCGTGCGCTCGACTCCGGCTCCGGAGACTCCGGCTCGGCTCGGACGTCGGCTGATACGTCCGTTGTGGCTGGGTTGTCGGTCACCGTCTCCGTGGGCTTCGATTCGGGCTCTTGCGCGCGTGTCGACGGGCGGGAATGGCGACCACCCCGGCCGGCAGCGGGGGCAGACCCGCCGTCGTACACAGTAGTTCACCCCAGGCCTGCACGTGGGCGGCAAGCCCCACACCCTCGGTGAGCACCGGAGTCCAGGAGGCCCGCACCTCCACCTCGGCGCTGGGGTCCTCGTCGGCCATCCCGCCGAACGACTCGCTGGACACCGACGTCACGGTGCCGCTGGGAGCCACGAACTCGGCACCGTGGCTCGCCAGCGCGTCGAGCAGCCAGGACCACCCGACCTGGGCCAGCAGGGGGTCGCTGACCATCTCGGGGTCGACCTCGGCGCGGGCGAAGGTGACGCAGCGGAACGTGCCCTGCCAGGCGGCGTTGCCGGCGGGGTCGTGGAGCAGGACGAGCCGACCGGCACCGACGTCCTCACCCCCCACCAAGACGTCGGCACTCACCGCGGCCGCGAAGGGGGCGATCTTCTGGGGTGCAGGGATCTCCTCGACCAGCAGCTCGGGACGCCAGGTGGCGTTCAGCAGGTCGTGGGCGGCCCGCTGGAAGGGGGTCGGGGCCGCGGCCACGTCGGAGTTGGCTGGCACTGGATGAGCGTAAGCGGCGGCACCGACAACGACCCGCTGCGACGCGCCGAGAGGACGCCTGGTCGGTGCGTGGAAGGATCGGGACGTGTCACCCCCCGAGTTCAGCCCGTTCCTGGCCGCCTGCCGTCAACGTCAAGACGACGACCGGGTCCCGGTCTGGTTCATGCGGCAGGCGGGCCGGTCACTGCCGGAGTACAAGCAGGTGCGGGTCGGCATCTCGATGCTGGACAGCTGCGCCCGGCCCGACCTGGTCACCGAGATCACCCTGCAGCCTGTCCGCCGGTACGGCGTCGACGCCGCCATCTTCTACTCCGACATCATGGTGCCGCTGAAGGCCGCCGGGGTCGATCTGGACATCGTGCCCGGCACCGGCCCGGTGATCGCCGAACCGATCCGGACGGCGGGCGACCTCGAGCGGGTGCGGCTGCTGTCGAGAGACCAGATCCCGTACGTGATCGAGGCGGTCCAGCAGCTGGTGGCCGAGCTGGGTGAGCGGCCGCTGATCGGGTTCGCGGGGGCCCCTTTCACCCTGGCCAGCTACCTGGTCGAGGGCGGGCCCAGCAAGGACTACGCCCGGACCAAGGCGCTGATGGTGTCGCGGCCGGACGTCTGGCACGACCTCTGCGAGCGGCTCGCACAGATCTCGGCCACGTTCCTGACCGCTCAGGTGGAGGCTGGGGCGGCCGCGGTCCAGCTGTTCGACTCCTGGGTGGGAAGCCTGAGTGCAGCCGACTACACGACCTACGTGCAGCCGCACTCGGCCCACGTGCTCGAGGCGATCGGCGGGCTCGGGGTGCCGCGGATCCACTTCGGGGTCGGCACCGGCGAGCTGCTGTCCCCGATGGCCGCGGCCGGCGCCGACGTGGTCGGGGTGGACTGGCGGATCCCCTTGGATGAGGCGGACCGCCGACTCGGTCACCGGTACGCCGTGCAGGGAAACCTCGACCCGGCCCTGCTCGGAGCTCCGTGGCCGGTCGTGGCCGAGCGGACCCGCGCGGTGATCACGGCCGGAGCGTCGGCCCCGGGACACGTGTTCAACCTGGGTCACGGGGTGCCGCCGGACACGGACCCGGCGGTGCTGCAGCGCATCGTCGACCTGGTGCACGAGGAGGGCGGCGACCTCCGTCGGGCGGCACGGGGGTGATCGACGTCGTCGTGGTCGGCGGCGGGATCTCGGGCCTGGCCGCAGCACGTCGGCTCTCGCTGGTCGGGCTGTCGGTGATCCTGCTGGAGTGCTCGCCGAGACTCGGCGGCAAGATCGCCGGCGTCCGGATCGGGGATCTGAGAGTGGACGGCGGCGCGGAGTCGGTGCTGGTGCGACGACCGGAGGCCCCGTCGCTGATCGACGAGCTCGGACTCCACGACCTGCTGGTGCATCCGACCGACGCCAAACCGCGGGTGTACGTGGACGGCCGGGCCGTCGAGCTGCCGCCCTCCGCGATGGGCGTGCCCGCCGACCTCGACGCTCTGAGCGTCCTGCTGACCCCGGAAGGCTTCGCGCGGGCCTTGCAGGAGCCGTCCTTGCCCGCTCCGGCGCTGACCGAGGACGTGCCGATCGGTCTGCTGCTCGACGAGCGGTTCGGCCCGGAGGTGACCGACCGGCTGCTGGAACCGCTGCTGGGTGGTGTCTACGCCGGGCAGTCCCGCCGGCTCTCGTTCCGGGCCGTGAGCGCGGCCCTGTACGCGAAGGCTCGCGCCGGGGGAGCCCTCAGCGGGCACGCAGCGCAGCTCCGGCGACCCGGCGATGGTCCGGTGTTCGGCGGTCTGGACGGCGGGATCGTCACCCTCGTGGAGACCCTGGTCCGCAGCCTGGCCGTCCGCGGGGTGCCGGTGCGGACGTCGACCACGGTCCGGGAGCTGGTCGCGACCACCGACGGGTACCGCCTGACGGTCGGTTCGACCCGGGATCCGCAGCCGGTCACCGCGCGTGCGGTCGTGCTGGCCACGCCGGCCGCCGCCACCGGGCGGCTGCTGACCGGGCTGGCCGCGTCGGCGGAGCGGTTCGCGGCGATCCCGTACGCCTCGATGGCCGTGGTCGCCCTCGCGCTCCGGGGCGTGGAGCCGCTGGGCTCGGGACTGCTGGTGCCGCCGGGGCAGCTGCCGACCGTCAAGGCGGTGACGCACTCCTCGACCAAGTGGGGCTGGCTGCGCGGACGGGTCACCGACGCCTGGGGCGACGACGTGCACGCGGTGCGGGCCAGTGTCGGTCGGCTCGGGGAGGAGCAGCTGCTGCAGGTCGGCGATCCTGAGCTCGTCGGTCGGACCGTGGCCGAGCTGCGTGGACTACCCGGCTGGTCCGGGGTCGACGTGGTCGAGAGCGCCGTGCAGCGGTGGGGAGGCGGCCTGCCGCAGTACGAGGTCGGACACACCGACCTGGTCGAGCGGCTCCGCTCCGAGCTGGTCGGGCGGCGCGGTCTGGCGGTCTGCGGGGCGGCGTACGACGGTGTGGGGATCGCGGCCTGCCTCGGTTCGGCGGACGTGGCCGTGAACAAGATCACCCGGGATCTGGGGGCAGGCGATGAGCCGGCGGTGGTAGGAGTGGGTGCATGAAGGCACGGCAGATCAACGACACGATCAGGTACACGATGTGGTCGGTGTTCCAGCAGAGTGGAGCGCTGACCGAGGCGCCGGAGGAGGTGGCGCGGACGGCGTTGACCGAGGTGGCAGCGGCGACCGAGGGCGGTGACCTGGAGATCCGCGGCTGGTACGACGTCGCCGGTCTGCGAGCCGACGCTGACCTGATGGTGTGGTGGCACGCGCCGACCTCGGAGACATTGCAGGACGCCTACCACGCGTTGCGCCGCTCCGCCCTCGGAAAGTCACTCACCCCGGTGTGGTCCCAGCTGGGCCTGCACCGGCCGGCCGAGTTCAACAAGGGTCACGTGCCGGCGTTCATGGCGGGCGAGGAGCCACAGGCGCACCTCTGCGTCTACCCGTTCGTGCGCTCGTACGAGTGGTACCTGCTCCCCGACGAGGAGCGGCGCGCGATGCTCGCCGAGCACGGCATGATGGCGCGGCCGTACCCGGACGTGCGGGCCAACACCGTGTCCTCCTTCGCCTTGGGCGATTACGAGTGGCTGCTGGCGTTCGAGGCGGACGATCTTCACCGGATCGTCGACCTGATGCGGGCCCTGCGGGCCGCGGCCGCCCGGCGGCACACCCGCGAGGAGCTGCCGTTCTACACCGGTCGTCGCCGGGAGCTCAAGGAGATCCTCGGCTCCTGGTGAGTCTCGGGCGGTGGGAGGGTGCTGGGAAGGCTCAGCGCCGCCACTCGTACGGGGTCGTGGTGGTCACCTTGATCAATCCCGACCGCTCCAGAATGGGACGGGAGTACTCGGTCGAGTCGCTGTGCAGCAGCGTCTTCCCCAGGGCCAGTGCTGAGCGGGCGCGAGCCGCGGTGAGAGCGCGGTAGATGCCACGACGGCGCCACTGCGGCAGGGTGGCGCCGCCCCACAAGCCGGCGAAGTCGGTGCCGGCCACCGGTTCGAGTCGGCCCGCACTGATGATCTGACCCTCCGCCTCGGCCACCCACAGCTCCATCCCGTCGTCCAGTCCGAGTCGGCGTAGCAGGGCTTGGGTGATCTCCTCGGAGTCGTCGTCGCCGAACGCGATGCTCTCCATCACGCACATCGCCCGGACGTCGGGCTCGTCGCTCACCCGACGCAGGCTCACACCCTCGGGGAGGACCACGTCGATGGCCAGCAGACGGGTCTCGCCGATCATGACCGACTCTGGCTCGTCTGGCGCGAACCCTCTCTCCAGCAGCGATTCGTGCAGTGCGGGCGCGACGTCGTGTCCCCGAGTCTTCCACTCCACCCGGGTGATCTCGGGCTGGTCGCGGAAGTACGAGAGAGCCTCGCCGACCCAACCCCGGAGGGTCGCGGCGTCGGCGCCGGCCAGATCGGCGTACGTGATGAAGCCGCGCCCGCCGCCGAAGGTGACCAGTCGCAACGGACCGAGCCGGTCGACGCGGACGGCGCTCGGAGTCTCCGCCTCGGTGCGGAGCTGGGCGTCGTAGGCGGCGAGCAGGTCGTCAGCGGAAGGCATCGGATCAGATTGGCACGGACGCGCTCACACGTCGACGCGATAGCCGAGATCCAGGTCGGCGGCGTTGCGGCCGCGGATCCCCCAGTTGACGCGTGGTGTCTCGGTGATGGTGATCTCCACGCTGTGCGGATCGATCCCGACCTCCTCCTGGAGCCGGTCGAAGAGCTCGGCGATCAAGCGCCGCCTCGCCTCCTCGCTGCGGCCGGCGAAGATCGAGATCTCGATGATCGTGTAGTCGGTGCCGCGGTCGGGCGGGTGGACGAAGTCCCCGGCGTCGAGTCCCACGAATCGGTGGAATCGCTTGTCGGGCGGGTAGTCGAGCGCCGCCATCACCGCCCCGTGGATCGCGTCCGACAGTGCCGGTCGATGCCGATCCAGGTGCTCACGCCGAGCCCATACCACCACCTGTGCCATGCTCGGCGAGCCTAGAGCATGGCCGGCGGATGTCCGCTCAGAGCGGTCCGAGCATGTCCGGGACACTCGCCTCGAGGTCGAGGGTGGCCAGCACCGTGAGCAGCTCGCGTTCCTCGTACCGGAAGTGCGACTCCATGATCGCGGCCAGTCCTTCCAGGTGACGACCGATCTCCTCCGGCGGCGCCTGAGCCCGGATGGCCAGCTCGAGTTCACTGAGCAGGTACGCGATCATCGAGTGGTCCTGCTTCAAGTAGGCAATGGTCGCGCCCAGCTCGGGGTGGCGACCGACCAGCTCGGGAAACAGGCCTGCGTCCTCGCTGCGGTGATGGCCGCCGAGCGCGGTGCAGAAGCCGAGGCAGAAGACCAGCAGGTCACGACTGGCGGGACGCGGGTCGCTGAGCTGTGGATCTGCGAGCGAGTCCTGCGCCAGCTCCAGTGCGGCGCGGAGCCGGACGTGCGCCGCGGAAAGCTCACGGTGCCAGGCGATCAGCCTGCTGGTGTCACCCGGGCTCACGCGAGGGAAAGGTGGGAAAGAGTCATCACGACAACCTTCCGGTTCGGCGCCTCCATGCCTGACGCAGTCCGCCAGCGCACGCGACGCTGATGCTGATCTTACGACAGCGCGGCCTTGGGCGCCTTCCCGGCGGACCGCCAGAGGTGGTGGGTGAAGGCCGAGCCACCGAGCACAAGGGTGCCTTGGTTGGTGGTGATCACGATCTCGCCTTCGGGCGATCGCCAGACGTAGAGCCCGGGATCCGGTTGTTTCGCGCGCCAGCCGCCGACGGTCTTCGCTCGGTGCTCGGATCGGGTGAGGGGTCCGAGGTTGGCCATGCTGGTCTGTCCCGGCGGTCCATCCGGTGCGTAGGCCGTGGTGTGGTCGAGGTCCATCCTGCTGGTGCTCGGGCTGAACGGGAACACGGAGGCGGGGTTCTTGATCGACTGGGCTCGCCGGAGGGCGACCGGGATCTCGTAGCTGTCGACCGCGGCGGTGTCGGCGGGATCGTAGACGGGATGCACCTTGATGGTCGGGCAGCTGTCGCCGAGGAAATGGCGCAGCTGGTCGACGGTGATCGGTCCGTGCTCGGTTCGGACGACACCGCGGCCGTCGCGGACGGTCTGGTCGCTGACGTGCATGTGGAGATGCACCGTCGGCCTGGACTTCGCAAGGTCAGCGCTTCGAGGACGCAGGTCGAGACCGGTGGAGCGGAGCGAACGCCCTGGCTCGGACGCTGGCGGCGGGTCCTGTGGTTCAGCCATCCCCGTCACGTCGGATGTGCGGGGATCGTTCTGGTCAGGTCGTGCGTCCGGACACGTGTGCTGGTCGTACCAGGCCAGATCAGCAGGGTCGACGAGGTCTTCGTCGGGCTGATCGTCATCGTCGCTGGGGACGGTGCCGGGCATCTCCCACTCCTCGTCGAAGCCGGGCTGGTGGTAGTTGCCGTGCCGAGAGGTCTCCCAGCCGGCGGCCGGCAGATCATCGGCCCACGGGTCGGTCGGGTCGGTCTGGTGTGCGTCGACCTGCTCCCACGGATCCTTCTTCGGATCCTCACGGTGACGGCCGCGGGAGAGGAGGTCCTGGGCCCGGTCGGGATAGGCGGCGATGCCGATCGCCTTGCTCTTGCGCACCGGGTAGGGGTCTTCGTCCCCTTCGTCGGCCAGTGCCTCCGCGATGGCATCGACGAGCGCGAGGAACATGGTCACGTCGCCGCTGGTGCCACGGGCGACGAGGGTGCGGAGTCCGTCGCTGGACTGCGTGGCCTTGACGTCCCGTTGAGCAGCGGCCTTCGCGTGCCGCTCCCCGTACGTCGTGGGGTCGACCTGCAACAAGGTTGCGTCGAGGATCTTCAGAAACCGGGTCCAGGCGACCAGCTCGACCTGGTCGTGCAGCAGCTTGTCGACGATCCGGGCCGTGAAGACGGTGAGATGCGCCGTTGCGCGAGCGATCTCGCGAGCCTTCCAGGCGTAGACGTCGCCGCTCAGGACCCGTTCCCAGAGGCGCGGCAGGCGGTGCCGCACGGTGAGGGCGTCCGTGATCCAGCCCTTGGCCGACTGGGTGGAGGTGCGAAAGGCCAGCGCGAGGCTGCCGGCACAGGTTTCGGCGACCGGTGGACAGCCGGTCGGTCCGAAGGGCAGCAGCCGTTCCACCAGCATGCCGCCGTCGGGATGATCCACGTCGGAGTGCGCGTCGGCCCAGGCGGCGGCCACCCGGAGCTTGCGGCAGCCGAGCTGCCGCACCCCGTTCTCGGTCTCGGCAGCCAGATCGGCGAGGGCGCGCGAATCTCCCAGTGCCCCGTCCAACCGATCATCGAACATGTGTACGATTCTACCACTCGTGCGATGCTCAGTCCAGAGTGTGTGCCGCGGATTCCTTGTGTGGTGGGGAAGTAGCGAACTGTGGCCGGCACGGGAGGAGCAGAGGAGTCACCGCTTCAGGACCCTGACGATCTCGGTCTGATCGTGTTCCTGGATCCGCCGGGCACCCGTTCTGCCTGTTCGAGGATCCGTTCGAGTCCTTCGATGGTCAGCCCGAGCGAGCGTGGTCTCGGCACTCGGCCGCGAACCATGCGGCAGGCGCGGTTTGTAGGGCCCATCGGCATCGGAGACACCCACGAAGGCAACCGCGTGGGTGCTCGACACCAGCCGATCGGCCGGGACCTGGCTCTGGAACCGCATGGTGATCGAGGCCCAGTCCCACCTGTCGGGCAGGTGCAGCAGGGGAAAGCGTTCGGTCAGGTTCATCAGAGTGGATCCTCGTCGATCATGATCATCGCGGCGATCGCAGCGACGTCCACCGGTCCCTCGGTGTCGACCTCGACCAACCGTCCGACACCCAGGGCCACCACGGGTCGGCCCCACAGCTCCGCCTCTGTCCGCTGATCGTCCAGGTGGCCGGCGCATCGCTGCCGGGCCACGTACCTGGCCCGAGCGGTCTCGACGCTCACCAGACAACGGACTTCGACGATCGGCCCGGACAGCTGCGCCACCAGCGGT
Organism: uncultured Actinomycetota bacterium; assembly: GCA_963696135.1. GTDB lineage: Bacteria > Actinomycetota > Actinomycetes > Propionibacteriales > Propionibacteriaceae > Microlunatus. The sequence goes on along the minus strand of CAVOJH010000006.1, from coordinate 82,054 downwards.
CGGGTGTAGTCGTACCAGGTGCTGTCGATCACCGCACCCGGGCAGTCCCGGGCCAGCCGCAGCAGGACGCGTACCGCCGCCTCACCCAGCCGGCGCGACTCCTCGACCGTCGTCGGTGCGCCGAACTGCTGCCAGAGCGACTCCTTCAGATCGTCCTTGCTCAGGTAGGCGAGTCCGAGCCGGGTGGCCAGTGCTCGAGCGAGGGTGGTCTTGCCCGAACCGGGCCAGCCACCGACCAACACGTACGGACGGTCGGCGCCGCTCACGTATTGCCGCTCCATAATTCTCAGTCTGCCAAGCGTCCTCCGTGTCACGATGAGGTGTGCCCGCGCCACCTGCCACCGGACAGCGGATCGGCTGGTCCGATCTGCCCGCCGACGTCCAGCGGGGCATCGAGGCCGTCCTCGGCGGGCGGGTGATCACGGCTGAGAGTCAGGCCGGCGGATTCTCCCCGGGCACCGCTGATCGGGTCCGCACCGCCGGCGGCCGGCGTGCGTTCGTCAAGGCCGTCAGCCCGGACCAGAATCCGGACTCGCCCGATCTCCTCCGCCGTGAAGCCGACTACCTCGACGCCTTGGCACGGAGTCCGCGCGTACCCCGGCCGATCGGCCGCTACGACGACGGCCACTGGATCGCCGTGGCCATGGAGGAGATCGACGGCCGCTGCCCGCCGGTGCCGTGGAGCGATGAGCACGTCGACGCCGCCATGGACACCCTCGCGGCGCTGGCTGACGATCTCACGCCGAGCCCGATCTCCGGGCTGGATCCCGTGGCCGAGGGCCTGGCCTCGATCTTCTCCGGCTGGCAGCGGCTCCGGGATCAGCCGCACCCCGGCCTCGACCCCTGGATCGCCGCCCGACTGGATGAGCTGATCGAGGTGTCGGGCAACTCCCTGCGCCGACTGGTTGGCGACACCGTCGTCCACTGCGACATCCGGGCCGACAACCTGTTGGTCCGCCCCGACGGCTCGATGGTCGTCGTCGACTGGCCCTGGGCGCTGACCGGACCGGACTGGCTGGACCGGTTCCTGCTGCTGATCAACATCGACCTGTACGGCGGACACGACCCCGAGGACCTGATCGCCCGCTACCTGCCGAGCGTGGATCCGTCGCTGATCACCGGCTGTCTCGCCGGGATGTGCGCGTTCTTCACCGATGCCGGTCGGCAGCCGAGTGTGCCGGGTCTGCCGACCTTGCGGGCCTTCCAGCAGGCTCAGGCGGACTCGACCACTGCCTGGCTGCGTCGACGACTGAGCAGCCGAGAGTGAGCGGCTCCGTGGGGGTCCGACTCGTCTCGGTCGACGACGTGGACGAGGTCACTGCGCTGGTCCTGCGGAACCTCGAGTTCCTCGCGCCCTGGGATCCCGCTCGCGACGACGACTACGCGACCGAGGCCGTTCAACGCCGGCTGATCACCGAGGCGCTCGACCGCCATGCCGCCGACTCAGCGGTGCCCTTGGTGATCACCGACGGCCACCGGATCGTCGGTCGGATCAACGTCAACGACATCGTGCGTGGCGCCTTCCAGTCCGCACACCTCGGCTACTGGGTGAGCGAGGACCGTACCGGCCGGGGAGTCGCCACCGCGGCCGTCGCCGCCACCGTCGACCTGGCGTTCGGGCCGTGCGGCCTGCACCGTCTGCAGGCCGCCACGCTCGTGCACAACCTCGGCTCCCAGCGGGTCCTCCAGCGCAACCGCTTCACCCTGATCGGGCTGGCACCGCGCTACCTGCAGATCGCCGGACGCCGGCAGGACCACCTGCTGTTCCAGCGGGTGGTCCCGTCCTAGTGGTCAGCAGACCGCTGGCACGTCCGCTGGATCAGGCCTTCTTCTCCAGCGTCAACGACACCGAGTTGATGCAGTAACGCTGGTCGGTCGGGGTGTCGTACCCCTCACCGGAGAAGACGTGACCCAAGTGGCTGTCGCAGGTGCCGCAGCGGACCTCGACCCGCTTCATGAACAGGCTGCCGTCCTCGATGTAGCGGACCCGGTCCTCGGCCAGCGGAGCGAAGAACGAGGGCCAGCCGCAGTGTGAGGAGAACTTCTGGTCGCTGCGGAACAGCTCCGCGTTGCACGCCCGACAGCGGTACACGCCCTCGGTCGTGGTGTCGGTGTACTCACCGGTGAACGCGCGCTCGGTGCCGGCCTCGCGAAGCACCTTGTACTCCATCGGGGTCAGCTGGGCACGCCACTCGGCCTCGGACTTGACGACCTTGCCTACCGTGGCTGCCGGGTTGGGGGTCGCGCGATTCGTGTCTGTCATGGTTCCTCCTTGGATGGCCTCCACTCAACACCCCTCGGTCAAGCCCTGTTCCCCGGTGCGGCACGCTGGGCTCCATGGCGAAGACTCCGGCAGCGGTGGTGGCGGTAGGGGAGCGTGAGGTACGGGTCAGCAGTCCCGACCGGGTGGTCTACGAGGCCACCGACCGTACGCCGGCGATCACCAAGCTCGACGTGTGCGAGTACTTCGCCTCGGTCGGCGAACCGCTGATGCGCGCGCTCGGCGAACGACCGACGGCGATGGAGCGGTGGCCGGACGGCTGGCGGGAGGGGATGCGGCTCGCCACCGGCCCGCAGGACCGGGAGGGTGACGGCTTCTACCAGAAGCGGCTTCCCCGAGGAGCACCCGACTTCGTCGAGTCCGTCGAGATCACCTTTCCCAGCGGCCGCACCGCGGGCGAGCTCTGTCCGACGGAGCCGGCGTCGCTGGTCTGGGCTGCGCAGATGGGGGCGCTGACGTTCCATCCGTGGCCCGTACGGCGGCCGGAGGTCGACCATCCCGACGAGCTGCGGCTCGATCTGGACCCCCAACCCGGGACCACCTTCGCGGACGCACGCCGGGTCGCCGACGTCGCCCGGGAGCTGTTGGAGGAGCTGGGGCTGCGCGGGTACGCGAAGACGAGCGGCAACCGTGGCGTGCACATCTACGTCCGGATCCAGCCGACCCACACCTTCGAGGACGTCCGGCACGCCGCCATCGGGTTCGGCCGCGCGCTCGAGCGTCGCGACGACGGCGTGACCACCGCGTGGTGGAAGGAGGAGCGCGGCGAGCGGATCTTCCTGGACTTCAACCAGAACAACCGGGACCGGACCATCGCCAGCGCCTGGAGTCTGCGGGCCCGCCCGGGTGCACCGGTGAGCACGCCACTGACCTGGGCCGCGCTCGCCGAGGTCACCGATCCGGCGGAGCTCAACCTGACCACGGTCCCGGACTACCTGGCCGGGGGTGACCCGTGGGCCGACATGGACGACGAAGCCTTCCCGCTCGCTCCGCTGCTCGAGCTGTGGGAGACGCTGCCCGGCGGCGAGCTGAACTTCCCACCCGACTACCCGAAGATGCCGGGCGAACCACCCCGCGTCCAGCCGAGCAAGAAGGTCGCCGAGCACTGGGACGAGCAGGGCAATCGGATCGAGCCGTAGGGCGCGACTCAGCTACTCTCTCGACGCCGATAGCTCGTGAAGAGCGTCTGATCGTCGCCCAGCAGCACGAAGGCGAGCTGGAAGTCGGCCCGCTCGGTCAGCGCCGCCCCGGACGTGGAGCGGTGGCCGACACCGCCGACGGCGCTGGGGGCCAGCGTCAGCGACAGCTCGTCCAGCAGGCCCTGCGCGATCAGGTCTCGGTGCAGGCTGGGTCCGCCCTCGCAGAGCACGCGCGTCAGTCCCGCCGCAGCCAGCTGAGCGAGCACCCAGGTCAGCTCGATCGTCGCACCGGGGGAGCGGAGCACCTGGGCACCCCGGTCCTGGAAGGGCCGTACGGCCGCATCGTCGTGCTCCGCGGTGGTCACCACGATCACCGGCCCGTGCTCGTGCGGGGGGTCGGCGAAGGCCGGATCGAGCCGCAGCGACCCGGTGATCACGACCAGGGTGGGGAACGGTGCGAGGCCTTCGGCGACCCGCAGGGATGTCTGCCAGGGTTCGAGATCCACGGCACGGTAGCCCTCGTCCCGGACCGTCCCGGCGCCCACCAAGATCACGTCCGCCAACCCACGGTGCAGGGCGAAGACCTCGTGATCGCTCTCGGTGTTGATCGATCCCGATCGCCCGTCCAGGCCCTGCACGGAGCCGTCGAGGGTGGCGACGAAGTTGCTCCGCACCCGCGCGAAGCCGGCGGCTCGCGGCCAGCGGTAGAGGTGGACGAGACCGTCTCTGGTCAGGGCACCGGCAGGCTGGCCGTCGACGGGGTGGAGGAGGCGCACGGCATCATCCTGACAGCCTGCCCCTCCGCCGACTCAGGCCTCGTGCGGCACAATGCCGCCATGGGCTCGAAGAAGAAGTCGAAGAAGAGCAGTGCCGACGCGGAGGTGCCGGTTCGGCAGCCGACCCTCACCGAGACGCTTCGACTGCCGCCCGGACCGGTGGACGTCGACGCCCTCGACAGCCGGACCACACCGGGCTTCCCGGGCGCCGACAAGGACGACGCGCCGGCCCTGATGGACCAGCTCGGCGTGGACCTCGCCGACCGCCAGGAGTGCCTGTTCGCCAACGGTCGGGCCGACGACACCCGGCGCAACGTGCTGGTGATCTTGCAGGGGATGGACACCTCCGGCAAGGGCGGCATCATCCGCAAGGCCATCGGTCTGGTCGATCCGCAGGGCGTCAAGATCACCTCGTTCAAGGCGCCGACCGCCGAGGAGCGTGGCCACCCCTTCCTCTGGCGGATCACCAACGCTCTGCCGGGTCCCGGCATGATCGGGATCTTCGATCGCTCGCAGTACGAGGACGTGCTCATCGCGAGGGTCGACCAGCTGGTCAGCAAGCGGGTGTGGTCGCGGCGCTACAGCCAGATCAACGCCTGGGAGGCCAAGCTGGTGGCCGCTGGCACGGTGGTGATCAAGTGCTATCTGCACGTCACCCCTGATGATCAGCGGGAGCGGTTGCAGGAGCGACTGGACGACCCGACCAAGCACTGGAAGTACAACCCGGGTGACCTCGACGTGCGCGCGAAGTGGCCGGACTACCAGGCCGCGTACGCCGACGCCCTGCAGCGGTGCAACACTGACGCAGCCCCGTGGTTCGTGATCCCGGCCGGCCGGAAGTGGTACCGCAACTGGGCCGTGGCCGCTTTGATCAACGAGCAGCTCGGCGCCCTGGGGCTGACCTGGCCCCAGGCCGATTTCGATGTGGAAGCCGAGAAGCAGCGCCTCGCGGCCCTGTGACGCGGACTGATCTCTGAGGAGAAGACGTGCCCGACAAGACCACGCCGCTGTTCCTGGTGGTGACCATCTACCCCAAGACCGACAAGCTCGCCGAAGCCGAGGCCCAGCTCCACCGGATGCGCGCCGCCTCCATGCAGGAGGAGGGCTGCGACTTCATGCACCTGGTGGAGGGGTCGGACGACGACAGCTGGGTCATGATCGAGAAGTTCGCCTCTCGTGCGGCCTGGGACGACCACATGGCCTCCGAGCACAACCAGCGGGGCAACCGTGAGCTCGAACCGCTGCTGCGCCGGCCGTCCGACCTCAACCTGTTCCACGAGAAGCTGCCCCGCTGATTTTCCGAGTCGCATGCCAAGGTCTGGCGCGAGAAACCGTTCCAGACTAGGTTCGATCTTCGAGACCTGTGCCGGACTCCCGCGACGACCGCGGTGAGTTCTTCCCCACGTACAGGCAAGAAGGGACAATCATGACCTCCGACACGACAGACCACCACAAGGAGGAGTTCGAGACCGTCCACGACGCTCTCGTCTACCCCAGTCTGAAAGTCCCGTTCATCCTGCTGGTGGCCTGCTTCGCCGCCTGGGGATCCGCCGCCAACCTCTCCGAGGTGATGGTCGGCGTCTTCCGCAAGATCTTCGACATGACCAACTTCCAGTCGGCGCTGGTCACCTTCGCCTACTACGGCGCGTACTTCCTGCTGGCCATTCCGGCTGCCTTCATCAACAAGCGGTTCGGCTACAAGACCGGTGTGCTCACCGGCCTCGGCCTGGCCGCCATCGGTGGGTTCCTGTTCCTGCCGGCCAGCTGGACGCTCACCTACGGCGTGTTCTTGATGGCCCTGTTCGTGCTCGCCGCCGGTCTGTCCATCCTGGAGACCTCGGCCAACCCGTTCGTCATCGCCATGGGTCCGGAGGAGACAGGGACCCGGCGCCTCAACCTGGCGCAGTCGTTCAACCCGGTCGGCGCCAACATCGGCGTGCTGCTGGGCACGGCGCTGATCCTGCCGCGGCTGACCAAAGACGCGGACCGTGCCGGGCTGAGCGGGCAGGCGCTGGTCGACTCCCAGGAGCACGACCTCTCCCTGGTGCTCGGCCCGTACCTGGGCATCGCCGCCGTTCTGGTGCTGATCTGGATCCTGATCTTCTTCAGCAAGATGGAGAACCCGCTGGAGGTGCACGAGCACGAGGTCGGCGGCGCCCATCCGCACGCCCAGAAGGGCGTCTTCCCCCGGCTGATGAAGAACCGGCACTACAGCTTCGGCGTGGTCGCCCAGTTCTTCAACATCGCCGCGCAGGTGGCGACCTGGTCGTTCACGATCCTGTACGCCGAAGAGGTGCTGGGCTACGCGCCACGAACCGCCGGCTACTTCCTGCAAGCCAGCCTGATCCTGTTCCTGATCTCCCGGTTCGTGATGTTCTGGCTGCTGGGCAAGTTCCGGCCCACCCGTCTGCTGATGGTGATGGCCACCACGGGTGTGGTGCTGGCCCTGATCGGTGTGTTCAGCCAGAACATCGTCGGTCTGCTCGCCATCGTCTGCATCTCGGCGTCGCTGTCACTGATGTTCCCGACCATCTACGGTGTGGCCCTGCACGGTCTCGGCGACGACACCAAGTTCGGCGCGGCCGGTCTGGTCATGGCGATCCTCGGTGGCGCGCTGATCCCCCCGGTCCAGGGCCTCGTGGCGGACGCCACCGGCAGCCAGGCGATCGGCTTCTTGATCGTGGCGTTCTGCCTCGCGGTCGTGGCGGCGTACGCGTTCTTCGATCTGAAGACCAACCGGAACGCGAACGTCACGGTCGGTCCGGCAAGTCACTGACTGGCAGCACCACAGACCCCGGTCACCGCGTGCGGTGGCCGGGGTCAGGTGCGAGTGGGTGCGTCAGGCGCTGACGACGCTGAGGTGCCGGATCGGTGCGTCCTCGGTCTCGAGCGCGGCGTCCGACTCCAGGTCCACCAGCTCCATGGCCGCCACCACATAGCGGCTCAGGACCACCTCGGCCAGCTCCGGACCCGCACCCAGCGGATCCGACACGGACACCGCGCCGGCGGCCAGGGCCGCGGTCTCCTCGCGGACGAAGAGCGGCGTCGGTGCCAGGAACCAGCTGCCCACGGCGACGTGGCGTCGGCCCTGGCTGCGCAGCGTACGGACGGCCTCGGCTGCCGTCGGTCCGGACACCGCACCGAACGCGGTGATGCACGGCAGCCGGTGGTGGGTCGCCCACTGGCGGGCGCGGCGGGTCACGATGGCGTTGCTGCGGACGTCCGTGCTGCCGACCGCGGCGAAGACCAGACCGTCCAGCTCGCTGACCCGTCGAGCGCGCAGCGCGTCGCGCAACCGCCGGTCGACCACGGAGAGCAGCTGGGCCTCCGGACCGACCGGCCGCGAGGCGGTCACCTTCAGACCCGAGGTCGTGGCCGCGATCTGAGCGACCAGGGCCGGGAACTCCGCATGGGCGTGGAATGCGTCGGAGAGCAGCAGCGGTACGACCACCGCCTCCTCGACGCCCCGCTTGGCGAGCTTGGCCGCCACCTGCAGACCGCTCGGCTGGCCTTCGCCGACGAACGCGATGTGCACGTCGAGCTCGGGACGGATGGCCAGCACGCCGGCCCGGATGTCGTGGCTGACCTGAGCGACCCGTGGGTCGCGGCTGCCGTAGCCGACCAGGATGAGCGAGGGTGCGGTCATGGTGTCTGTCCTGCGGTGTCGGGGGTGTCGAAGTCATCGAAGTCGGAGAACTCGTCGGGGGTCCGGCGGTGCTCGACGGTGAAGGCCGGCGGCCCGGCCATGCCGGCGCCGAGCGTCCAGCCGTCCGCGGCGTCGACCAGGATGAAGGCACCGGTGCCGCGGTACTCGTTGTAGGCGTCGACCGGCAGCGGGTTGGCGAAGGCGATCCTGATCCGGGCCAGGTCGTTCAGCGCCAGGCGGTCGCTGTCCACCCAGACCGGGTGCTCGCCGTCACCGCCGAGGTCCAGCTTGGCCTCGATCGAACGGATCAGCCCCTTGGTCAGCGAGGTGCCGTGCTGGACCAGCACCCGTGCACCGACCGTGAGCTCCCGGTCGGCGAGCCAGGACACCGTGGCGGCCACCTCGCGTACGGGCGCCGGCGGGGCGTCGGTGGACACGATCAGGTCGCCGCGCGACACGTCGATGTCTCCTGCCAGCCGCAGGATCACCGACTGGCCGGCGACCGCGAGATCCAGGGCGCCGTCCGGGGTGTCGATACCGACCACGGTGGTGTGCGAGCCACGGGGGAGGACGATGACCTCGTCCCCGACCCGAACCCGACCCGAGGCGATCTGACCGGCGTAGCCGCGGTAGTCGGCGGACAGATCGGGCGTACGGGAGGCCCAGGGGGCCAGCTCCGCGGTCTGCGGCCGCACCACCTGCTGCACCGGGAAGCGCAGCTCGGCGAACGTCGTCAAGGGAGTGGCGTCCACCGTCTCGAGGTAGCCGAGCACCGTCGGCCCGTCGTACCAGGGCATCCGCGTCGACCGGACCGCCACGTTGTCGCCCTCGGTCGCCGACACCGGGATGCAGTGGGTGTCGGGCACGTTGAGGCTGCGGGCCAGCTGGGCGAACTCGGTCGCGATCTCGGTGAACCGCTCCTCGGAGTAGTCGACCAGATCGATCTTGTTGACCGCGAGCACCACGTGCGGCACCCGGAGCAGCGAGGCCACGGCCAGGTGCCGGCGAGTCTGCTCGATCACCCCGTTGCGGGCGTCCACCAGCAGCAGGATGACGTCGGCGGTCGAGGAACCGGTGACCGTGTTGCGGGTGTACTGCACGTGACCGGGGCAGTCGGCCAGGATGAACTTCCTGGCCGGGGTGGCGAAGTAGCGGTAGGCGACGTCGATCGTGATGCCCTGCTCACGCTCCGCCCGCAGGCCGTCGGTCAGCAGCGCGAGGTCGGCGCTGGCCAGACCCTTGCGCTTGCTGACCTTCTCGACGTGGTCGAGGGTGTCGGTGAGCACCGAGTTGGTGTCGTAGAGCAGTCGCCCCACCAGGGTGGACTTGCCGTCGTCGACCGAGCCCGCCGTGGCCAGCCGCAGCAGCGTGCGGCGACCGGTCTTCGTGGACGTCAGCGTGGGTGCCATCAGAAGTACCCCTCTCGTTTGCGGTCTTCCATGGCGGCCTCGCTCATCCGGTCGTCGGCGCGGGTGGCGCCACGCTCGGTCAGGGTGCTGAGCCCGACCTCGGTGATCACGTCGGCCACGGTGGTGGCGTCGGACAGCACGGCGGCGGTGCAGGACATGTCACCGACCGTCCGGTAGCGCACCGAGCGGCGTACGACGGTGTCGCCGTCACGAGCCGGGGTGACCGGCGTGACCGCGATCCACATGCCGTCGCGCTCCATCACGTCCCGCTGGTGGGCGTAGTAGATCGAGGGCAGCTCGATCTTCTCGGCCTCGATGTAGTCCCAGATGTCCAGCTCGGTCCAGTTGGACAGCGGGAACACCCGGACGTGCTCGCCGGGCAGGTGCCGGCCGTTGTAGAGCGACCAGAGCTCCGGCCGCTGGTTGCGCGGATCCCACTGGCCGAACTCGTCGCGCAGGCTGAACACGCGCTCCTTGGCCCGGGCCCGCTCCTCGTCGCGGCGGCCGCCCCCGAACACGGCGTCGTGCTTGCCGTTGGTGATGGCATCCAGCAACGGGACGGTCTGCAGCGGGTTGCGCTGGCCGTCCGGACGCTCACGCAGCCGCCCGTCGTCGATGTAGTCCTGCACCTTGGCCACCGTCAGCGGAGCGCCGTAGAACTGCACGGCGTCGTCGCGGTAGGTGATCACCTCGGGGAAGTTGTGCCCGGTGTCCACGTGCAGCACCCCGAACGGGACCGGGGCCGGCCAGAACGCCTTCGCGGCCAGGTGCAACATGACCACGGAGTCCTTGCCACCGGAGAAGAGCATCACCGGATTGCGGAAGGTGGCGGCCACCTCCCGGAAGATGTGGATCGACTCCGACTCCAGCGCCTGGAGCTCGGACAGCGGCCGGATCACGTCAGTCATGAGATCCCTCCTCGATGGTGTCGAGCAGACCGGTCAGCAGCGCGTACGCCTGTCCGACGGACTCCTCCAGTGGCACGACGGCGGTGTCGATGGTCAGCTCGGCGGTGGTGGGGTTCTCGTACGGGTCGTCGACCCCGGTCATCCCGGTGATCTCGCCGGCACGAGCCTTGGCGTACAGGCCCTTCACGTCGCGGCCCTCGGCGACCTGCAGCGAGGTGGCCACGAAGACCTCGGCGAACGGCACACCGGCCTCGGCGTGGTCGTCGCGTACCTGTTGACGGGCGTCGGCGTACGGGGCGATCACCGGCACCAGGACCACCACGCCGTGACTGGCGAGCAGCCGGGCCACCCAGCCGATCCGGGTGACGTTGATGTCGCGGTCGGTCCGGCTGAAGCCGAGCCCGGCGGACAGGTGCGGGCGGACCGCGTCGCCGTCGAGGACCTGGACGCGGACGCCGTCGGCGACCAGCCGACCGGCCAGCGCGTGGGCGATGGTGGACTTGCCCGCCGAGGGCAGACCGGTGAACCACAGCGTGGCGCCACCGGTGGTCGCGTCGCTGGCCGTACGGGTGTCGGGGTGCAGCCCGGTCCCAATGACGGGGGCGTCGATGCTCATAGGTGGATTCCGCACTCCGTCTTCGCCAGTCCGGCCCAGCGTCCGCCCCGGGGGTCGTCGGCCGAGGCGCGGGAGGTGCAGGGCTCGCAGCCGATGGACGGGTAGCCGTCCTCGAGCAGCGGGTTGACCATCAGGCTGTTGCGTTCGATGTAGTCGGCGACGTCGTCGTCGCTCCAGGTCGCGATCGGAGCGATCTTGATGATCTTTCGCCGCAGGTCCCAGGACACGATCGGCGTCTTGGCGCGCGCCACCGAGTCGGCCCGTCGGACACCGCTGGCCCAGGCCGTGTACCCCGCCAGGGCCTCGTTGAGCGGCTCGGTCTTGCGGAGGGCGCAGCACTGGTCGGGGTTGACGGAGAACAGGTCCTTGCCCCAGGTCGCGTCCTGCTCCGCCACGGTCTGGGCAGGGGTGAGGGTGATCAGGTTGACGTCGTGCACGGCCGCGACGGCGTCGCGGGTGCCGATGGTCTCCACGAAGTGGTAGCCGGTGTCGAGGAACAGCACGTCGATCCCCGGAGCGACCTGCTCGGCCAGGTGGATCATCACCGTGTCCGCCAGGGACGAGGTCAGCATCAGACCGGGGCCGAAGGTCTCGTGCGCCCAGGTGAGGATCTCGGTGGCCGTGGCCCCCTCGAGCTCCTCGTTGGCCCGCCGGGCGAGCTGGCTGAGGTCGTCGCCCGGTTGGGGGTGCCGAAGCTTCTGATCGAGTGCCGTCATGGTCGAACCTGCCCTCCGTGACCTCGGGCTGGTCTCAACCCGAGGAACCTCACGGTGAACGCGCGCAGGCAGCTGCGGCATTCCCAGCCGCCCTCCTCCAGCGGGAACAGGGTCTCTTCGGCGCAGTACGGGCAGTACAGGACCGCCTGCCGGTTGGCATGCCCCGACGAACCGCTCGAGTCCGACTGGCCCCCATCCGACGGCACCGGGCTGCTCATACGAGTGCGGTCTCATCGGCCCTTGCCACCCACTGTGCGAACCGCTCCCCGTCGGTGCGCTCGGACAGGAAGTTCCTGGCCACCCGCTCGACGTAGTCGGGCAGATCCTGAGCGGTGACCTTGTGGCCTCTGAGCTTGCGACCGAAACCTGCGTCGAGAGCGAGTCCGCCGCCGAGGTGCACCTGATAGCCCTCCACCTGGTCACCGTCCGGGCCGGGCACGAGCTGACCCTTCAGACCGATGTCGGCGACCTGGATCCGGGCGCACGAGTTCGGGCAGCCGTTGAGGTGGACGGTGATGGGGGTGTCGATCTCGCCGAGCCGGGTCTCCAGCTCGTCGACCACCCGGGCCGCCTGGGCCTTCGTCTCGACGATGGCGAGCTTGCAGAACTCGATCCCGGTGCAGGCCATCACCGAGCGACGCCAGGCGTTCGGCCTGGCCGACAGCCCGATCTCCTCGGCCCCGGCGACCAGGGCGTCGACTCGATCCGGGGCCACGTCGAGGACCAGGATCTTCTGCATCGGCGTGGTGCGCAGCCGGTACGACCCGTGCGCCTCGGCGAGGTCCGCGAGGTCGATCAGCTTCTGGCCGCCCGTCCGCCCGGCGATGGGGGACAGGCCGACGAAGAAGTTGCCGTCCTTCTGCTCGTTGACGCCGACGTGGTCTCCGGGGCGCTCCGGGGTGACCGGGGCCGGCCCGTCGATCAGCTTGCGCTTCAGGTACTCGTTCTCCAGCACGTCGCGGAACTTCTCCGGGCCCCAGTCCGCGATCAGGAACTTGATCCGGGCCCGAGTGCGCAGCCGGCGGTAGCCGTAGTCGCGGAAGACGCCGCAGACTCCCGCCCACGCCTCCGCGACCTCCTCGCTCGGCACCCAGGCGCCGAGTCGCTGGGCGAGCATCGGGTTGGTGGACAGACCGCCGCCGACCCACAGGTCGAAGCCGGGGCCGTGCTCGGGGTGCTCGACCCCGACGAACGCGACGTCGTTGATCTCGGGGACCACGTCCTGCAGCGGGTGACCGGTGATGGCGGTCTTGAACTTGCGCGGCAGGTTCGAGTACTGCGGATCGCCGATGTAGCGGTCGACGATGTCGGCGATGGCCGAGGTCGGGTCGATGATCTCGTCGGCGGCGATACCGGCCACCGGCGAGCCGAGGATGACACGCGGGCAGTCGCCGCAGGCTTCGGTGGTGGACAGCCCGACGGCCTCCAGTCGACGCCAGATCTCGGGCACGTCCTCGACCCGGATCCAGTGCAGCTGCACGTTCTGCCGGTCGGTGATGTCGGCCGAGTCGCGGGCGAAGTCCACGCTGATCTGTCCGATCACGCGCAGCTGCTCGCTGGTCAGCGCGCCGCCGTCGATGCGGATCCGGAGCATGAAGTACTCGTCGTCCAGCTCGTGCGGCTCGAGGGTGGCGGTCTTGCCGCCGTCGATGCCGGGCTTGCGCTGGGTGTACAACCCGTACCAGCGGAAGCGCCCGCGCAGGTCTCCCGGATCGATGCTGGCGAAGCCTCGGTGGGCGTAGATGTTCTCGATCCGGGCCCGGACGTTGAGCGGGTTGTCGTCCTTCTTGGACTGCTCGTTGGGGTTCAGGGGTTCGCGGTAACCCAGTGCCCACTGACCCTCACCTCGCGGCTTCCGCGCCCGCGGGGCGGGACGGGCCGGTCGGTCGGCGACCGCGGCACGAGGCGTGGTCGGACGAGCGGGGCGATCGGTGGGGGTCTGGGTCATCGGGGTCCTCGGTCGCGGGGTGTGCCGCAGGGGTTAGCGGCAGGTTGTCGATGGTCGCTCAGCGCGAGGCCGGATGACACATCGACGACTTGGTCCGCCCGAGGTCGACGAAGCGACGCACGGTCAGCTCCGCCGCCCAGCCGCCGACAACCGCCGCACCCACCAGGGTGCGGGAGAAGGGCAGGGGAGCGTGACGCATACCCCCACCCTTTGTCACCGGGGCACCGATCGCAAGTTGAAATTCCAACTGGTGAGAAGCGGGTCCACAATATGAGACGTCAGGCGGCTCGGCGGCGCTCAAGCCAGCGAATCAGAGCCGGTACGTGGCTGCTCGCGCGCTTCCGCCCGCGCCTCCACCGGGTTGTCGGCGGTCTCGTCGGTCAGCACCTCCGTGAGCCGGGGAGAGCTCGGCGGGACGCTGCTGTCGGCGTACTCCGTCTGGGCGTGGTCGATGCCGGACAGCTTCGGCCAGACGTAGTCGATGGCAGCGTTGAACGCGGCACCGATGAGGACGGCCAGGGAGGTGACGAACAGCCAGATCAGGACGGCGATGGGGGCGGCGAGGGGACCGTAGATGGTGGTCGACCCCGCCGAGGCGACCAGGATCACCCGGAGCAGCCAGCTGCCGCCCAGCCAGATCAGCAGGGTGAGAGCGGCGCCCGGGATCTCCGACATCCAGCGGGTCCGGACGGGGACGGAGAGGTGGTAGAGGCCGGCCAGGAAGCAGGCGGTGCCGATCAGCACCACCGGCCAGTAGAGGAGCGCGACGGCGGAGAAGCGCTCAGGCAGCAGCGCGTCCACCACACTCGGGCCCGCCAGCACCAGCGGCAGCACGATGATGCCCACCACCATGAAGACCAGGTAGAGGACGAAGGACAAGGCCCGGGTCCGCAGCAGGCCACGCTGCCCGCTCAGGCCGTACATGATCGTGATGGTGTCGACGAACACGTTGAGGGAGCGAGATCCCGACCACAGGGCGAGCAGGAAGCCGATCGAGATGACCTCGAACCGACCGCCGGAGAGCACGTCGTCGAGGGTGGGTTCGATGACCGTGGCGACCGCGTCGGGGGTGAGGGCCCGGCTGGACAGGGCGAGGGCCTGCTCGCGGAAGCCGGCCAACGTGTCGACGCTGTAGCGCTGGGCCACGAAGCCGACGGCGCCGACCAGACCGAAGATGAGCGGCGGCAGGGACAGGATCGCGAAGAAGGCCCCCTCCGCGGCCAGGCCGGTGACCCGGTAGCGGATGCAGATGCCGACCGTACGACTGATCAGCTCCCAGACCTGGGACAGGGCCGACCGCAGGGGATGGGGCAGGGCTCCCCACAGGCGCGACACGGCCAGCTTGACGTCCTTCGGGCTGGCCACCCGCCCAGCGTAGGCGGCGAGAGCCGTCGGGGGTCTGCGACGACCCGAGGAGCGAAGGCCCGGTTGTCGACCGGTACGGCGACGACGGTCAGGCCGAGAGGTGCTCGACCAGGATGCTGATGCCGATCCCGATCAGGATCACCCCGCCGATGATCTCCGCCGGGCGCTGGTACCGGACGCCGACCCGGTGCCCGATGAACACGGCGGCGGTCGACAGCACGAACGTGATCACGCCGATGACGGTGGCGGTCAGCCAGATGTTGACCTCGAGCAGCGCCAGGGAGATGCCGACCGCGAGCGCGTCGATGCTGGTCGCCACGGCGAGCACCAGCAGCTCGTGCAGACCGATGCCGTCCTTGCCGTCGGGCACGGGCTCGCCGTGCGGCGCCTCCTCGTGGCTGAACACCGCCTCCCACAGCATCTTGCCGCCGACCAGCGCCAGCAGGCCGAACGCCACCCAGTGGTCGAAGGCCTGGATGAGTCCGCCGAAGGCCGTGCCGAGCAGCCAGCCGAGGATCGGCATCACCGCCTGGAACAGGCCGAAGGCCCCGCCGATCAGCAGCGCCTGGCTGAGGTGCAGCTGGCGGATCTTGAGGCCACGGGCGAGCGAGACGGCGAAGGCGTCGGCGGAAACCCCGATACCGACGAGCAGCACGGTCCAGATCCCCATCTTATCCCCCTTGCGGGCTGCGGTCGGGCGGCCAGACGGGTCGCCCCGTCGTCGGAGGAGTGTCTGGAGCAGTTGCGGAGCCGGAGAATCTACCGAATGGACCGGGCTGGGTCGGAAGGCCGACCGGCCTGCGGACGCGTCGGTGCCTCGTGGTCCCGTCGGGGAGGAGCCGGGAGCGCGCTAGTCGTCCCCATCGTCCTTGGACACCGGCGGTAGTGACGGGGTGGTGCCGGCGGGCGGCAGGCTGTCGACGAGTGACTGCGCCAAGCTGACGATCGTCTCCTCGGTGACTCCGAGGGAGTCGGTGAAGCCCGCCTTGCCCTGCAACCCGTACGTCGACTTGGCCACGGCACCGATGCTGGACAGGTCGTACTCGGCTGAGAGGTCTCTGCCGATCTTGTGATGTTCCACTCGTTCGAACAGGTAGATGTCCGGCTTCTTCGCCTGGAGATCTGTCAGCGCATTCTGGGCAGAGTCGAGCTGGCCCATCGCCTCGGAGGCCTTGTCGCCGCCGCCGGTCTTCACCTCGGAGAGCTCGACCGGTTTCGGCTTGCCGCCCTTCACGGTCTCCACCATCATCATGTCGATCTCGCCGAGGGCCTCGTACAGCTTCCCGTTCTGCTCGAAGTGCTTGGCGGCGGCGCGGGAGAGGTCCTTCTCGAGCTTGTTGGCCTGCGTCGTACCCTCCTGGATGTTCCCTTCTCGGATGAGCTGGGCCTTCCTGGCGGCCCGCCACTCGGCCACGCTCTTGAAGCCTTTGATCTCCTTGACGATGGCCAAGTTCGAGTGGACCTTCGCGTTCTTGTTCGCGGCGTACTTGTTCTTCGCCTTGAAGCTCTTCCGCGCCATCGCCTCGCCGATGGCGCTGATCAGCCCATCCAGATTTCGCCCGGTGAGAGCCTTCTGCACCTTGGCATTGCGGAGGACGCCGAGCTCCGACAGCATCGTGAGCAGTGCGTTGAACTGCTCGGTCCTGGCTTTCTGGCGCAGGGTGGGGTCCTTGATCGTTTCTGCTTCGATCAGCCGGGCGCGGGCCACCGCCACCCGTGCCTTGGCCACGTCGGCCTTGGCCGCCTGAGCAGCAGGTTCGGCCAGGCCCTTGGAGGCGAGGAAGTGATCCAGGTCCATGCCTCGACCGGTCTCCGACTCGAGAGCCTTCAGGGCATTTGCATCGCCCCGGCCGGCGCGGAACTGCTGGAGCCCCTTCTGCGCCTCCGGCCTCAGGGACCTGGCCAGCGTGTCGAGCACCGAGGTGGGATTCCCGGGGTCGGGGGCGGCCGACTTGGCCTGCGACAGCAGGTTGGCGGTGGCCGGGGTGGCCTTCGGTGTGACACCGCTACCCGGTTGGCTCTCCGCCGACGCCAGGTTCTTCTGTGCGCGTTCGACGGCCCGTCTCGCCCCGACCTTCTGCACCTTCGGCCCGATCCGCTTTCCGGCGCGCCACATGACGATGAACATCAGCACGTCAAATCCCACCGTGCCGAGCTTCTTGATGAACTTGTTGCCCGCGTCGCGCAGCTGCTTCACGTCGAAGGACACGTCGGACTCGTCCTGCAACGTGCTGAACGCACGCACGGTTCCGATGATGTCGCTCCAGGCGAACTGCAGGAGCATGGCGACCGTGAGCGCCCCGGCGGCGATCTTGGTGATGAACGTCGGATCCGGGGTCAACCACAAGCCGACGTAGATCGCCATCATCAACACGAGGGTGACCAAGAAGGTGGGGTCGCTGAAGGCATCTTCTGCCGCGTCCTTCATCGCGCCCAGCACCGACTTGTCGGCCAGCTTCAGGGCCATCATCACCTTGGTGTTCTTCGAGATCGTCTTCGACTTGAGCTTGTCGTCGGTGATCTCACCTGGGTTCAGCTTGGCGTAGTCGATCATGAGCTTGCGATCGAGCTTCGACATCTGCTGCCAGTTCTCGTCGTACTTGAACTCCTTGTCGAAGTCCTCGACCGTCTCCAGCGGCTGATCTGGGTCCTTGTCCAGGGGTTCGGCAGCGATGAACTTGCCGTACTCGGCGATGACCTTCTCGATCTTGTCCTGGCTCAGGTTTCCTTTCTGACCGCTGTCGAGGATTCCCTTGATCTTGTCCTTGTTCAGCTCGTAGAACTTGGCGAACTTGACCATCGACTGCCCCGACTCGGCGAACTTCGGGTCTTTGACGGCCTCCTTCATCATCTTGTAGAGCTGAACCAGCTCCTTCGGGTCGACTTTCGTCTTCTGCTTGGATTCCTTCGTCAGCTCGGCCAGCTCGTCGGCCAGCTTCTTGTCCTCGGCCGAGAAGTCCGTCGGTGTGGCGGGGTCCTGCTTAGTCGGTGGTGTCGCAGTCGTCGGTGCCGGGGTCTGCGTGCCCTGTCCCGGGGTGGCGTCCTTGCTCTCGAGTGCGCGGTTCCCGCTCTGGGCCCGAGAAGGCGCGTACCTGGGATAGCTCTTGCGCATCGATGCGCGGACCGTCGTCTCGACCTGAGCATCGAACAGGACGTGCATGTACTTGAACTTCTTGATGTCGGCCTCTGCCACGTTCAGCAGCTCCACGTTCAGCTTGGCGGCCATCTCCTGGACGATCTGGTCGGTGATCCCAGGGAAGTTGTCCTTCATGTAGTAGGTGAACACCGTCATCGCGCGGTTGCGCCAGGTGAGGGCGTCGTCCCCGTTGAAGGTGTACTGGAAGCCACCGCCCTTGAGGGGGGCGACGATGAACGATCCCCTGGGTGGGATCTTCTGACTCCTCGGGTCGTCGAGGGCCACTCTCGGCATCGTGGCCGGCAGAACCGACGGCTTCTGCCCGCTCACCACGTCATCGGCCGCAGCCTCGGCATTGGCTTCGATCAGGCCGATGTCTTCGGTGGGCTCGTGCTGTCTTGTCGATGCCCCCTCCAGCGAGACCTCTGCCACGCCGCCGGTCGTGTCGCCGGTGCCGCCCTGGCTCTGGACCGCGTGCGCATACTCGTGCGCAAAGGTGTGCATCCCCGCCGGCTGATCAGGTGCCGCCGCGTGCTCGGCGAGCCCGATCTCGGCATCCTCGGTGTAGGCGTCGGCGCCCAGCGACGAAGCGCGTGATGCGGCCCCCGGATCGGTACGCACCGTCAGGTCAGGGACCGTGCGTCCGAAGGCGCCTTCCATCTGGCGTACGTGAGGGTGCTGCCTCGGGGGACTACCTGCACCTCCAGCGGCTTCCGGCGAGCTCAGCAGCTGAGCCACCGCCCGGTTCCCGGCCGAACGCTGCAGCGCCATCAGGTAGGCACCTGGGTCAGCCGGCGGGCGGGCCGTCCTCGCGTCGGCTGTGCGCGACCCTCGACGAGCGGTCGCGGGTGGCGGAGGCTCCTTCGGGACTCGGGAGCCTGCCTTGGCCATAGCGGATTCTATCGCTATCCGCAGAATTCGACACGGGTTGCGAAAAGTGATGTAAGGCTGTCGCCACCGTCAACTCGTACGCAGCCGAGGAGTCGTGTTCCGGGATGTTGCTGGTGGGCGATACTGGGTTCGAACCAGTGACCTCTTCCGTGTCAGGGAAGCGCGCTACCGCTGCGCCAATCGCCCGAGGTGGAGACGGGATTTGAACCCGTGTACACGGATTTGCAGTCCGTTGCCTCGCCTCTCGGCCACTCCACCCTGAGAAGCCTCGCTCCTCCGAATGGACTGGAGAACACTGCTCCCCACGCGGGATGGGCGAGACTCGCTCCGAGCGGACGACGGGATTCGAACCCGCGACCCTCACCTTGGCAAGGTGATGCTCTACCAACTGAGCCACGTCCGCATGCGACCGACCGGAGTCAGGCGCGGATAGGAACCTTAGCCGAGGTCGCCGGTGGAGTCCAAACCGTCTCAGTCACCCCTCAGAACGCGGGACTAGGCTCGCCACCATGACCACCGCTGCTCCGTCCGCGCCCGCTGCGACGTCTGTCGCACCGTCCAGGACCATCTGGTTCGACGGCCGACTCTACGGACCGGAGGAGACGCCGTCGGTTCCTGTCACCGATCACGGATTCGTGGTGGGTGACGGGGTGTTCGAGGCCCTCAAGATCACCGCCGCCGGGCCGTTCGCCGTGCAGCGTCACCTCGACCGGATGACCCGCTCGGCCGCCTCGCTGGAGCTGCCGCCGCCCGACCACGCGGTCGTCCGCGCCGCCATCGAGGCCGTCTGTGCCGACCAGGCGTGGGAGTTCGGCAAGATCCGCATCACCTACACCGGAGGGGTCGGACCGCTCGGGTCACAGGCGGCGTACGGTCCGCCGAACCTGGTGGTGATCGCGGAGCCGACCGCGCCGCCCGCCCCGACGGTGGAGATCGTGACGGCGCCCTGGCGGCGCAACGAGCACGGCGCGCTCACCGGGGTGAAGTCGACCTCGTACGGGGAGAACGTCCGTGGGCTCGCGTACGCGCACGCCCGGGACGCGTCGGAGACGATCTTCTTGAACACCGCCGGCGACGTGTGCGAGGGCACCGGGACCAACATCTTCTGCGTCTTCGGCAACCGGGTCCTCACGCCGCCGCTGGTCTCCGGACCGCTGGCGGGCGTCACCCGCGACGTGCTGCTGGAGTGGTGCGACATCGTCGAAGAGGACTTCACGCTGGCGACGGCCGCCGGAGCCGACGAGGTGTTCATCACCTCGTCCCTGCGCGACGTCCAGGGCGTGACCAGGTGGGACGCCGTGGAGTACCCGACGCCGGGTCCGCGGACTGTCGAGATCGCCGCGCAGTTCCTGGCCAGGAGCACCGAGCTCGTCGATCCGTGAGTCGTGTTCTGCAGGTCGTGAGCCGTGTTCGCGATGTGAAACCGACGCCTCCCATGGGATATGGTGGGCGTCGCCCTCCGGGGCTGGGGCGATTGGCGCAGTGGTAGCGCGCTTCGTTCACACCGAAGAGGTCACTGGTTCGAACCCAGTATCGCCCACCCTCTAGCCACCTCCGAAGGGGCGCAAAGTGCCCGCGAGCCAACCCGCCGGACAGCCGGCGGCATAGTCGCTCGACTCCGTGACGTCCGCCCTGCGGGCCAGCGGTTTCCAGCGGGAAGAAGTGAACATCAGCGTGACCACTGATCGCGAAGCCCTGTTCCGAGGCCGTGTCTACCGGGTGACCGGAGACCCGGTCGTCGCCAACACCGCCACGAACTCCGACGCCGCCCGAGAGCTGCACATCGCGACGTGCCGGCGGATCAAGAAGTACTCGCCGGAGGGGCCCGAGCTGGTCGCACTCACCGAGGAAGAGGTCGACGAGGCCTGGATCCGTGCGGTCGAGGAGGACACCGCGACCGACTCGCTCGCGACCGAGTGGCCGCTGAGTGCCGAGACGGCGTGGTGCCCGTCGTGCATCGTCAAGGTGTTGACCCGCGATGACAAGGGCAACTACAAGCACCCGCGGGCCCGTTCCACCCGATGGCGCCCCGGGATCCCGCTGGCCTGTCGCTTCCCGAACGTGCACGACGAGCGCGGGCTCTGCGGCTGCAAGGTCGACACCCCCGCGTAGGTCACGGGTCACTAGGCTGACCCCGAGACTGCTCGACCGTCGGCGAGCAACCCTGGCCAGGAGGTGTCGGATGGCGATCGTCAGCCGCGGATTCCGCTCACGTCGTCGCGAACCGGATGAGCGCGTCCCTCCCGGTCAGTACGTGACCGACGACTTCCCGGTGCTCTCAGCCGGGCCGACCCCGCGGATCGACACCGATCGTTGGTCGTTCGAGGTCGTCTCCGAGCACTCCGAACGGGTCTCCTGGACGTGGCGTGAGCTGATGGCGCTGCCGATCGACACCTTCACCGTCGACATCCACTGCGTGACGCGCTGGTCCAAGCTGGCCACCCAGTGGCGGGGGGTGTCGCTGGACCACCTGCTCACCGGGGTCGACACGAGCGCCCAGTACGCGATGGTGCACTCCTACGGCGGCTACACGACCAACGTGCCCCTGGCCGATCTGCGTGGGGGCAAGGCGTGGATCGCGTTCGAGTTCGGCGGTCGACCGCTACGCGCTGAGCACGGGGGACCGGCGCGGCTGCTCATCCCGCACCTCTACTTCTGGAAGTCGGCCAAGTGGGTGCGCGGGCTGCACCTGCAGGTGAGGGACGAACCAGGATTCTGGGAGCGCAACGGCTACAGCCTGTACGGCGACCCGTGGACCGAGGACCGGTACTCCTGATGGCCACCGGCGCACGATCCCCGGTCTCCGGCTGGCTGGTCGGCAAGGTCGTCTCGGTGACCGCGGCCACCGAGCACGCCCGGGTCATCGTCCTCGACGTGCCCGGCTGGCCGGGTAACCAGCCGGGTCAGCACCTGGATCTGCGGCTCACGGCCGAGGACGGCTACCAGGCGGTCCGGTCGTACTCGATCGCCTCCTTCGGTCCTGATCCGGTGGTCGAGCTGGGCGTGGACGAGTACGCCGAGGGAGAGGTGTCGCCCTACCTCGTCCGCGAGCTCCGGGCCGGCGACCTGGTCGAGGTACGCGGACCGATCGGCCGCTACTTCGTCTGGTCGGACACCCAGCGCGACGCCGTGCAGCTGATCGCTGGCGGATCCGGGATCGTGCCGCTGATGTCGATCGTGCGGGCCCACCACGGAGCCGCCCACCCCCAGCCGATGCGGCTGCTCTACTCGGTCCGGACTCCGGCGGATGCGCTGTACGCCGACGAGCTGACCGGACTGGTCGACAGCACGTTCACCCTCGACTGGATCCACACCCGTCACGCCCCGGACGGTGCGGTTCGGCGTCCCGGTCGCATCGACGCTGCGGCCGTCGCCGAGCTGGCACTGCCGCCCGGCGTCGACCCACTGGTCTACGTGTGCGGACCGACCGGCTTCGTGGAGGCGGTGGCGGGCATCCTCGTCCGGCGTGGTCACCGGTCGGACCGGATTCGTACCGAGCGCTTCGGAGGTCTGTGATCATGACATCAGCCCACCCGCCGACCGTCGGCACACCCATCCCGCGACTGGACGGCAACGCGGCGGGTGGCCCGTTGAGTGAGATCTTCGGGACGGACCTGACGGACGCGTCGATCGACTGCCGGCACTGCCGACATCGCGGGACCCTGGCGGAGGCGATCGTCGAGCTCGACAGTGACGGACTCGTGCTGCTCTGTCGGGGGTGTGAGCACCAGCTGCTCAGCTACGTCTGGTCCGGCGGCGTCCGCGCCGTCACGTTCGGGCACCTGGGCGGACTGATCCTCGACGGGTCCTGACCACGGACCCTTCGGCGCGCTACCTTCGGCCCGCGAAGCCAGCTGGATCGCGCCGGCGGCCGGGTCCACGTGGCCATCCCGTCTCCGCAGGCGAGCCAGATCGGCTCCCGCCAGAAGCGAAGTGTGGACCTGGTGGCGAGCTACGTGTGGCTGGAGCTGCCCGTGACGCCGCCACCGGTCGTGATCACCCGACCGACCGTGCTCAGCCCCCACGTCAGCCGGATCGATCACGGCGTGCTGGACGAGCGGTTCGCCTTCGACCCGCCGGGGCGGTTCGAGGGCTGGACGACCAAGGGCGACAGCGACCGGGAGCGGGCGTACGACGAGAGGTTGCGTGAGCTGTTCGGCCCAGCGACCGACATCCTCGTCAACGCGCCCCACGTGTTCTTGCGCCTCGGCATCGTCGACCATCGGGTGTTCGCCTTGACCCCAAAGGACGCGGCGGCGATCGAAGCAGCCGCCGACCTGCTGCTCCAGGTCCGGGCGGCTATCCCCGACACCGTGCTGCGGCGCTACCGACCGGCCGCCGGCTGACGAACCTCGTCCACCCGGACGGGACGATGCTCGGCCAGTGAGCGGGCGCAGGCTTCGGCGATCCAGCTCGACTCCAGACCGTCGGCCATCGTGCACGGCGACGGTGCTCGGCCGGCCGCGACGTCGAGGAAGGCCGCGACCTCGATCCGGAACGCCGCCGCCAGCCGATCCATGAAGAACGTGTGCGCCGGTCCCGCCGGGAAGGTGACCGACGGCTCGGCCGACCTGATCGGCAGCCCGTCGTCCAGTCCGGCAGCGACCGATCCGGCGGAACCGTGCAGCTCCAGTCGCACGTCGTAACCGGCACCGTTGTAGCGGGTGTTGCTGACGACACCGATGGTGCCGTCGTCGAAGGTGAGCAGGGCGGAGGCGGTGTCGACGTCGCCGAGGCCGGTGAACTCGGGATCGCCCTTGTTCGCCCCGGTCGCGTACACCTCGACCACCTCCCGGCCGGTCACCCAGCGGACCGCGTCGAGGTCGTGGATCGCGCAGTCGCGGAAGATCCCACCCGAGCCGGCGATGTAGGCCATCGGTGGCGGCGCGGGGTCCAGCGTGGTGGATCGCACGGTGGTCAGGAACCCCAGCTCGCCGGACTCCAGGGCGGTCTTGGCCGCGACGAAGGCCGGGTCGAACCGGCGCGGAAAACCGATCTGCACCGGCACGCCGGCGTCCTCGACCCAGGGGAGTAGGTCCCTGGCCGCGTGAGGATCCTCGGCCACCGGCTTCTCGCAGAACGTCGGCAGGCCGGCCGCCACGGACTGCTGGATCAGGCCGAGGTGCAACCCGGTCGGGGCGGTGATCATGACCGCATCGACCGCACCGAGCAGGCTCTCCACCGAGTCGGCCGGGCTCGCACCGAAGCGCTCCACCGCCGACGCGACCGCTGCGGGCACGGCGTCGGTGACCACCAGCTGCTCGACCTCGTCCAGGGCGACCAGGTTGGCGGCGTGGTAGGTGCCGATCCGGCCGAGGCCGATCAGTCCGATCTTCATCTGTCTCCTTCTGGGCCGATCAGCGAGTGATCATCAGTCGTGGGCGCCGGGCACGTTCTGGTCCCAATCGATGATCGAGCCGGTGACCACTCCGCTGGCGTCGGACAACAGGAGTACCGCGAGACGGGCCAGGTCGTCCACCTGGCCGAGCCTGCCCATCGGCAGCGACGCCCCCGCCTTGTCGAGCCAGTCGTCGCCGGCACCGTGGAACCGGCGCTGGATCTCGTGCTCACCGGCGGTCTCGGTCCAGCCGATGTTGATCCCGTTGATCCTGATCTTGTCCCAGCGGTGGGCGTGGGCGGTGTTCTTGGTCAACCCGACCAGCCCGGCCTTGGCGGCGACGTACGGGGCCAGGTAGGGCTGACCGCCGTGCGCGGACATGGTGATCACGTTGACGATCGAGCCGGCCGCTCCGCGCGTGATCATGTCGGCCACCGCCGCCTGCATCAGGAAGAACGGTGCTCTGAGGTTGATCGCCACGTGGTTGTCGAACAGCTCCGGCGTGGTGTCCAGCAGGGTGCCGCGGGTGGTCAGGCCGGCGGCGTTGACCAGACCGTCGATCCGGCCGTGCCGCAGGACCACAGCGGCCACACTGCGTTGTGCGGCAGGGACGTCGGCCACATCGGCCTGGACGAAGGACGCCTCGGCGCCCTCCGCGGTCAGCTCGGCGACGAACGCCTCGCCGACGTCCGGGCGGCGTCCGCTGACCACGACGATCGCGCCCTCGCGTACGGCGGCCCGAGCGATGCCCGCCCCCACACCCTGGGTGCCGCCGCTGACCAAGATGATCTTGTCGGCGAGCAGGACCATCAGATCTCGCCCTGTCCGATCTCATCCGTACGGTGCCGCACGTCGTACGCGGACAGCTCCTGGTCCAGCCGCTCGTCGCTCCAGCCCTCGTCCAGGGCGTGCTGGACGACCTGGGCCTGCGCGAGCGGGGTGAGCCCGTCGACGTTGGCGTCGAGATCCAGGTTGCTGGGGAAGGGATAGCCCTCGGCCCCGCAGGCCAGGGCGTGACGCAGGGAGTCCGCGTCCACACCGGCGTCCCGGCGGGCCTTCAGCACCGGGTAGATGGCCCGGGACACCTTGGCCCGGTCGACCGTCTCCATGGCCCGACCGAAGGCCGAGGACACCTGCAGCAGGTTGGCCATCCGCTGCACGTCGGCCGACACGTTGGTACCGGCGCCGTGGAACAGGGCCGGGTTGAAGAAGACGGCATCGCCCTTGGTCAGCGGCAGCTGGACGTACCGGCCGGCGAAGAACTCGCGGAACTCCGGCAGCCGCCAGGCCAGGTAGCCGGGCTCGTAGCGGTGCGAGTACGGCAGGTACATCGTCGGACCGGACTCGATCGGCATGTCGGAGTGGGCCACCGCGCCCTGCAGCGTCAGCACCGGGGACAGCAGGTGCACGTGAGCGGGGTAGCGAGCCGCGGTCTCGTTGGAGAGGAATCCCAGGTGGTAGTCGCGGTGCGGGTCCTGCGCCTGACCACCGGGGCGGACGACGTTGACCTGGGAGGTCATCTGGTAGGCGGGGCCGAGCCAGGCGGTGCTGATCAGGGCGAGGATGTCGTTGCCGTAGTAGTCCACGAACGTGCCCGGGTCGCGGACGGCCAGCTTCTCCAGCGCGTTCCAGATCCGGTCGTTGGCGCCGGCCTTGGCGAAGTGGTCGTTGTGACCCCCGCCGGCGGCACGCTCGGCGGCGATGATCTCGTCGTACGCCGCCGTGGCCCGGTCGATCACCTCGCGGTCGGCAAAGGCGCCCTGGAAGGCCACCACACCCGGACCGTCGGTCAGCGCCCGGACGAGCTCGGCCTCGACCTCGAGCCGACCGTCGTCGGAGGTGATCACCCGGCGCAGCGCCGCAGCGTCGTACACCAGCACGTTCTTCTCCACGGCGGTCGCGTACGGGAAGTCGGCCAGCTCGGTGGTCCGGTCGACCAGGGCGGCGAAGTCCGGCAGCGAGCAGTCGGCCTCGGTGAAGCGGCCCGGCGTACGGGTGGTGGCGGGGCGGGCGGTCACGGTCATCGTGGTCTCCTCGAGCGATCGACGTGGGGGAGCGGGTTGAGAGTGACGGTAGTCGTCGGAGCCCGCCTCGAACCGAACAGAAACCCATCAAAAACCCCTCAGCACCGGGCGGATGTGCGAGAGTTCTGGAGCAGCAGCACGATCAGCTGAGGGTGGCGGCACAAAGTCCGGAGAAGAGGGGAGCGGTGGAGAGGCGGAACCAGCGACACCCGTACCGGGTCCGGGAGATCGCGCAGCAAGCCGGGTTGAGCGAGGCGACGGTGGACCGGGTGCTGCACGACCGGGCCGGCGTACGGGACAGCACGCGCAGCGAGGTCCGGCAGGCGATCGCCGACCTGGACCGGCAGGCCGACCAGGTGCGGCTGGCCGGGCAGACGTTCCTGGTCGACCTGGTGATGCTGGCGCCCCGACGGTTCACCGATGCGGTCCGGGCGGCCTTGGAGGACGCCCTGCCGCAGCTGCGACCGACCGTGCTGCGGGCCCGGTTCCACCTCAAGGAGGAGGGTGATCCCGCCGACGTGGCGGCCACGCTGCAGCGGATCCGGCGGCGCGGCAGCCAGGGGATCCTGCTCAAGGCCCCGGACCACCCGCTGGTCGCCGAGGCGGTCGACGAGCTGGCCGCGGCCGGCATCCCCACCGTCACCCTGGTCACCGACGTACCCACCAGCCGACGCGTCGCCTACGTGGGGATCGACAACCGGGCGGCCGGCGCCACCGCCGCGTACCTGATCACCCGGACGGCCGGCCCGAACCCCGGCGGCGTGCTGATGTCGTTGTCCAGCAGCACCTTCCACGGCGAGGGCGAGCGGGAGATCGGCTTCCGGCGGGCCATGGCCGAGCTCGCCCCCGATCGTCGGCTGGTCGAGGTGACCGAGACCGACGGTCTGCACCGCGGCACCCTGGCCGCCGTCAGCGAGGCCCTGGCCGAGAACCCCACCCTGGACGCCGTCTACTCGATCGGCGGCGGCAACACCGCCATCCTGGAGGCCTTCCGGGCGGTCGGTCGCACACCGACCAGCTTCGTCGCCCACGACCTGGACGGCGACAACGTGACGCTGCTGCGGCGGCGTCAGCTGACCGCGGTCCTGCACCACGACCTGCCCAGCGATCTGCAGGAGGCCGCCCGCCTGATCCTGCGCGCCCGCGGTGCTCTGCCGGGGCGACCGTGGTCGCGGACGTCGCAGATCCAGGTGATCACCCCGTTCAACGAGCCCGGCTGAGCCGACTCGGCGCGACCGCTTTGCCCGAGGAGGGTTGACTGCGGTCATGACATCTCACGACTACTCCGTACCCGCCGTCGACCTCGCCGGGGGAGGCCGGATGCCGCTGCTCGGCTTCGGCACCTGGGAGATCAGCGACGCCGACGCCACCGGGGCCGTCTCGGTCGCCCTGGAGGCCGGCTACCGCCACATCGACACCGCCACCGGCTACCGCAACGAGACCGGCGTGGGCCGCGCGATCGCCGCCTCCGGTCTGGACCGGGACGCGCTCTTCGTGACCACCAAGCTGCCGCCCGACCACGCCGGCCGCGAGCGGGAGACGATCGAGACCAGCCTGGCGCAGCTCGGTCTGGACCACGTCGACCTGTGGCTGATCCACTGGCCGCCGAACCAGCAGGCCTCGCCGCAGGTGTGGGCCGAGGTCGTGCGGGCCCGCGAGGACGGCCTGGCCACCGCGGTGGGGGTCAGCAACTACTCCCTGGCCCAGATCGACGAGCTGACCCAGGCGACCGGGGTGACGCCGGCGGTCAACCAGATCCGCTGGAGCCCGGCGATCTTCGACGCGACCGTCGCGCAGGGACTGGCCGAGCGGCAGGTGGTGCTGGAGGGCTACAGCCCGTTCAAGGCCAGCAACCTCGCCGACCCGGTGCTGACCGCCATCGCCGAGGCGCACGACGCGACTGCGGCGCAGGTGATCGTGGCCTGGCACGTGGCCCACTCCTACGTGGTCATCCCCAAGTCGGTGCGTCGGGAGCGGATCGAGAGCAACGCCGCCGGGGCGACGATCACCCTGACCGACGACGAGGTGCGCAGAATCGACGGGCTGGGCTGATCCCAGGGGACTAGGCTGAGCGCCGGTCGACGAGTCGTCGGCCGGCCCGCCGGCCGTTCTGGTCGGGCGGGGTCCACACCGGGAGGGGAGCGCAGCCGCGTGTCCAGCATGTCGATCACTGTCGTCGGCGAGAAGCTCGAGAGCCAGCAGGTGAGCGACACCACCACCGGCCTGGATCTCTTCGGCGACGACAAGACGATCGTCGCCGTCCGCGTGAACGGCGAGCTCCGGGATCTGAACCGACCGCTGCTCGACGGGCTCGAAGCCGTCGACGGGGCAGAGGTCGCCATCGAGCCGGTCAGCAACGCCGAGCCCGACGGGTTGGCCATCCTGCGGCACTCGGCCGCGCACGTCGCCGCCCAGGCGGTGCAGGCCGCCCACCCCGAAGCCAAGCTCGGGATCGGCCCGCCCATCACCGACGGCTTCTACTACGACTTCGACCTGGCCGAGCCGTTCACCCCCGAGGACCTCAAGGACCTCGAGAAGCGGATGACCCGGATCGTCAAGGAGCGCCAGCGGTTCGTCCGCCGCGAGGTGTCCGACGACGAGGCGCGAGCGGAGCTGGCCGACGAGCCGTACAAGCTGGAGCTGATTGCCGACAAGGGCTCCGCGACCGCCGACGACGGGGCCAGCGCCGAGGTCGGGGCCGGTCAGCTGACCATCTACGACAACCTCCGGCGCGACGACTCGGTCGCCTGGAAGGACCTGTGCCGCGGGCCGCACGTGCCGCACACCGGCTACCTGCCGGCGTACGCGCTGATGCGCACCTCCGCCGCCTACTGGCGCGGTGACCAGGCCAACCCCCAGCTGCAGCGGCTGTACGGCACGGCCTGGCCGAGCCGGGACGAGCTCAAGGCGTACCAGACCCGCTTGGAGGAGGCAGCCAAGCGCGACCACCGCCGGCTCGGTCGCGAGCTGGACCTGTTCTCGTTCCCCGACGAGATCGGTTCCGGGTTGGCCGTCTTCCACCCCAAGGGCGGCATCCTGCGCAAGGCGATGGAGGACTACTCCCGGCAGCGGCACGTCGACGGCGGCTACGAGTTCGTCTACTCCCCGCACATCACCAAGGGTGAGCTGTTCGAGATCTCCGGTCACCTCGGCTTCTACAAGGACGGCATGTTCCCGCCCATGCACCTGGACGAGGAGCTCAACGAGGACGGCAGCGTCCGCAAGCCCGGCCAGGACTACTACCTGAAGCCGATGAACTGCCCGATGCACTGCCTGATCTTCCGGTCCCGTGGTCGCTCCTACCGGGAGCTGCCGCTGCGGCTCTTCGAGTTCGGCTCGGTCTACCGCTACGAGATGTCCGGCGTGGTGCACGGTCTGACCCGAGTGCGGGGGATGACGCAGGACGACGCGCACATCTTCTGCACCGAGGACCAGATGCAGGACGAGCTGAAGTCCCTGCTGCAGTTCGTGCTCGACCTCTTGCGGGACTACGGCCTGGACGACTTCTACCTGGAGCTGTCCACGCGGGACCCGGAGAAGTCGATCGGCACCGACGAGGAGTGGGAGCGCGCGACCCACGCCCTGGAGCAGGCGGCCGCGGCGTCCGGGCTGGACCTGGTGCTCGACCCGGGCGGGGCGGCGTTCTACGCGCCGAAGATCTCCGTCCAGGCCCGCGACGCCATCGGTCGCACCTGGCAGCTGTCCACCATCCAGGTCGACCTGATGCTGCCGGAGCGGTTCGGGCTGGAGTTCACCGGTTCCGACGGCAACCGGCAGCGCCCGGTGATGATCCACCGCGCCTTGTTCGGCTCGATCGAGCGGTTCGTCGGCGTGCTCACCGAGCACTACGCCGGTGTCTTCCCGCCCTGGCTGTCGCCCGTCCAGGTGGTCGGCATCCCGGTGGCCGCCGACTTCAACGACTACCTGTCCGGGGTGGCCGAGCGGCTGCGAGCGGCGGGCGTCCGGGTCGAGGTCGACACCTCTGACGACCGCATGCAGAAGAAGATCCGCACGGCCCAGCAGTCGAAGGTGCCGTTCATGCTGATCGCCGGCGGCGAGGACGCGGAGGCCGGCGCGGTCTCCTTCCGCTTCCGTGACGGGCGGCAGCAGAACAAGGTGCCCGTCGACGAAGCCGTCGCGATCATCACGGACGCCATCCGCGACCGCGTGCAGGTCTAGGTCCGCCCATGGTGGAGATCGAGGACCCGGGCGAGCGACCGGGGGTGCCGGACGCGTTCCAGCGGATGTGGACCCCGCACCGGATGGTCTACATCGGTGGCCATGACAAGCCGGCCACGGCGGCGGCGGAAGACTGCCCCTTCTGCACCATCCCGGCGCGCGACGACCGTGACGCGTTGATCGTGCACCGCGGCGAGCTGGCGTATGTGGTGTTGAACCTCTACCCCTACTCGCCGGGTCACCTGCTGGTCTGCCCGTACCGGCACGTGGCCGACCTGACCGACGTGACGACCGACGAGCTGGCCGAGATCGGCGCGCTCACCCAGCGGGCGATGCGGGTGACCAGGGTGGTCAGCGGACCGGACGGCTTCAACCTGGGCGTGAACCAGGGAGCGGTGGCCGGGGCCGGTATCGCCGCTCACCTGCACCAGCACGTGGTGCCCCGCTGGAGCGGCGACGCGAACTTCCTGCCGGTCGTGGCCCAGACCAAGGCCGTGCCGCAGCTGCTCGAACAGGCCTGGGAACTGCTGCACGCCGCCTGGTCCGGCGACGCCGCCGCGGGCGTCTGATGCTGGAGCGTTTCCGGGCCGGCGCGTCCCGGCTGATCGCCCCGCTGGCGGTGTTCCTCAACCGCCTCGGGATCTCGCCGGATCTGGTCACCGCGGTCGGCACCCTGGGCGTGATGCTCGGCGCGCTGATCTGCTACCCGCTGGGCTGGTTGTGGCAGGGGACGCTGATCGTCACCTTCTTCGTGCTCGCGGACATGCTCGACGGTCAGATGGCCAAGCTGAGCGGCACGGCGTCGAAGTGGGGAGCCTTCCTCGACTCCAGTCTCGACCGGCTCGGCGACGGTGCGGTGTTCGGCGGTCTGCTGCTCTACTTCGCCTACCAGCAACAGGAACCGGTGTGGGCGGGCTTCACCCTGGCCGCGCTCGTCCTGGGTCAGCTGACCTCGTACGTGCGGGCCCGGGCCGAGAGTCTCGGCTTCGAGGCCAACGGCGGCATCGCCGCCCGCGCCGACCGGTTGCTGATCATCCTGGCCGGTGCCCTGCTGGCCGGCTTCGGGGTCCCGTACGTGCTGGAGATCGCCGTCGTGTTCTTGGCCGTGGCCGGACTGATCACCGTCGGACAGCGTGGCCGCTCGGTCTACCGCCAGGCCAAGGCGCCCGAGGCCGCGTGACCGGCCGGCGGGACCGGGCCGTCCGCGGCATCTACCGGGCCGGCTGGAGCACGCTCGGCGCCGTCCCACCGGGTCTGCTGCGCGGGCCGATCGCGGTCGGCGCGGCGCTCGGCGCCCGCACCCACGGTCGCCACCTGACCAACCTGCGGCACAACCTGGGCATCGCCGCCGGCCGCCCCGCCGACGACCGGCTGGTGGCGGCCGCGCTGCGGGCGTACCTGCGGACGTTGACCGAGGTGCTGGCCCTGCCGCGCTGGCGACCCGACGAGATCGTGGCCCGGGTGCAGGTGCCCGAAGCGCCCCGGTTGCGGCGTCGACAGGCCGAGTCGGGGGCGATCGTGGTGCTGCCGCACAGCGGCAACTGGGACCTGGCCGGCGCCTGGGCCTGTCTGAGCGGGTTCCCGGTCACCACCGTGGTGGAGGTGCTCGACCCCGAGGCGTACGCCGACTTCCTCGCCTTCCGTCGTGGTCTCGGGATGGAACCCATCGGGCACACCGAGCCGGACGTGATGAACCGGCTGGCCGACGCCCTGCACCGAGGTCGGACCGTCTGCCTGATCGGTGACAGGGACCTGTCCCGGAACGGGGTGACGGTCGACTGGCTCGGGCAGCCGGTCCGGATGCCCGCCGGACCGGCGCTGTTGGCCCGACGGACCGGCGCGGCGCTGATCCCCGGGGTCTGCCAGTTCGTCGACGACACCCGGATGGTCATCGACCTCGGACCCGAAGTCCACCACGCCGAGGGAGTCGACGGGCTGCAGGCGATGGTCCAGCAGGTCGCCGACCACTTCGCCACCACGATCCGCCGGCAGCCCCAGGACTGGCCGATGCTGCAGCGGTTCTTCGCCCGGCCGGAGCTGTCGACGTGACCGGCTTGCGGGTCGGGCTGGTCTGTCCGTACTCCTTCGATCGTCCCGGTGGCGTGCAGAACCACGTGCTGGGGCTGGCCGAGGCGCTGCGCGGACTCGGGCACCACCCGGCGGTGCTCGCCCCCGGCGACCTCCCGTCGCTCGACCCCGACCTCGACTTCACCTCCGCCGGGCCGGCCCTGCCGGTGCCGTACAACGGGTCGATCGCCCGGGTCAGCTTCGGACCGGTGACCGCCGCCCGGGTCAGGCGCTGGCTCCGCGACGGTGGCTTCGATCTGATCCACCTGCACGAGCCGATCACCCCGTCGATCTCGCTGCAGGCGCTGCGGTTCGCCGAGGCCCCGGTGGTCGCGACCTACCACACCGCCACCCCCCGCTCCCGGACCATGCAGGTGGCCGGCGACGCCCTGCGCCGTCTGATCGAGAAGATCGACGCGGGGATCGCCGTGTCCGAGCCGGCCCGCGACGTCGTGGTCCGGCACCTCGGGCGCGACCCGGTGGTCATCCCGAACGGCTTCGACCACGCGTCCTTCCTGACCGAACCGTTCCCGTCCAGCTCGTCCCCGATCGGGCCGTGGCGGGGTGGCGACCGGCCGAGGGTCACCTTCCTCGGTCGGCTCGACGAGTCCCGCAAGGGGCTGCCGGTGCTGCTGGCCGCCCTGCCGGCCATCCGGGCCGCGCTCGGTGACGTCGAGATCTGCCTGGCCGGCCACGGAACCCCACCCGCCCGGGCGGCGGCGCTGCTGGGCTGCCGGGTGCTCGGCGGCATCGACGAGTCCGCCAAGCGCGACCTGCTCGCCCGCACCGACGTGTTCGTCGCCCCCCAGGTGGCCCGGGAGAGCTTCGGCATCGTGGTGCTCGAGGCGTTGGCCGCCGGCGCTGAGGTGGTCGCCTCCGATCTGCCCGCCTTCGTCGACCTGCTCCGACCACCGGACGAACCACCACTCGGTCGCCTGTTCCGGCGGGGCGACGCGGCCGAACTAGGCGCCGCCGTCGCCGCCGTGCTGCGCGAGGACGTGCGCCGGCAGCCCCTCGCCGGGCGTCGCACGATCCGGTACGACTGGTCGCGGGTCGCGCCGGCCATCACCCAGGTGTACGGAGCCGTCGCCGACGGATCGGCTCGTCCGGTGTCGGGGGAGACCGACCGGCCCGATCGGGTCCGGCGGACCTGGACCGCGCTGGACGACGCCTTGATCCGACGGGCGCGGCGGGCCATCGAGGTGTCCGGCTTCGACGTCGGAGCCCCCGGCTCGCTGCGCGTGCACCAGGCCGCCGTCGCCGCGCTGGCGGCGGCGACCGACGGCGTACCCCAGCCGCATCGTGAGCGGGCGGAGAGTGATCTGAGTCGACGGCTCGCCCGCGCCGACCTGGCGGGTCTGCGGGACGACCACGACCGGGCCGCCCTGGCCCGGCGGCTGCACAACGACGCGGTGGCCGCGGCGGTGCGGACCCGACGACCCGGCGCCGCCCAGGTGCGCCCCTTCGAGATGGCCGAGTCCTGAGGGTCACCGGCGGTTCCGAGAACTACCCTGGCCGCGTGGAGACGTCGAGCGTTGCGGGCACCGACTCGGCGAGCTATGACGTCGACCGGGTGTGGACCGTCCCCAACGCCTTGAGCTTTCTCCGTCTGCTCGGTGTGCCGCTGGTCGTCTGGCTGATCCTCGGGCCGCAGGCCGACCTGCTGGCCGCCGCGGTGCTGGTGGTGGCCGGGTTCACCGACTGGCTGGACGGCTACCTGGCGCGGGCCTGGAACCAACGCTCCCGGGTCGGCCAGCTGCTCGACCCGGTCGCCGACCGGCTCTACATCCTGGCCATCATCGGCAGCCTGGCGATCCGCGGCATCATCCCGTGGTGGCTGGTGATCGTGCTCGCGGCCCGGGACGTCATGATCGCGCTGCTGGTGCCCCTGCTGAAGACCCGCGGCTACTCCGCGCTCCCGGTGCACTTCCTGGGCAAGGCCGCCACGTTCTGCCTGCTGTACGCCTTCCCGCTGGTGCTGCTGGGCGCCGCCGACGGCACCGCGCCGCTGGTCGCCCGGGTGGTCGGCTGGGCGTTCGCCCTGTGGGGGACCGGGCTGTACTGGTGGGCCGGCATCCTCTACGTCCGGCAGACCATGGACCTGCTGCGCAGTGAGCGGGTTCCCGCGTGAGCGCGCCGAGCGCCCCATCGCCGGCCACCGCCCGCCCGCCCGCGACCGGGCGCCGGCCCGACGCCAGCATGGACCTGCTCCGCCAGATCACCGAGCAGCCGATCGATCCCGACTACGCGGCAGTGGCCGCTCGGGAGCGCGTGGGTGACACCGACGAGGACGGTCGTGGTCGACGGCGGACGCTGCCCTGGGCTCTGACCCTGGCCGCGGTTCTCGCCGGGACCCTGTTCGCCATCGGCGCGGTCCAGACCACCCAACGAGCGCCGCTGGTCGCCACCGAGCGACAGGAGCTGATCGCCCGGATCGCGGCGGCCGAGACGGCTCAGGACGCACAACGGGCTCAGATCGTGGCTCTGGACGCCGACATCACCCGGTTGCGGACGACCGCCGCCAGCGGGGACACCGCGGCCGAGGCGCGGCTCGCCGAGATCGAGCGCCTGGGAGTTTCGGTCGGCACCGTCGCCGTCACCGGTCCCGGGGTCGTGATCACGGTGGATGACGCTCCCGGGTCCCAGAGCGATGCCCGGGATCGCGTGCTCGACCAGGATCTGCAGATCCTGGTGAACGGTCTGTGGGAGTCCGGTGCGGAGGCGATCTCGGTCAACGGCCACCGCCTCTCGAACCTGACGGCGATCCGCGGTGCGGGGCAGGCGATCACGGTGGACTACCGCTCGCTGACCCGACCGTACGTGGTCGAGGCGATCGGCGACGAGCGGACGCTGCCGGCCTCGTTCGCGCAGACCGATGCGGGAGCCTGGTGGAACGACCTGTCCCGTAACCGTGGCATGACGTTCTCGCTGAGCGGCGTGGATGAGTTGACCCTCGCGGCCGATCCCGGCATGGTGCTCCGATACGCTCGCCCGTCCCGATGACGGGGCCAGTCCAGATGTGGCAGGCAGCCCAGATGTTCGCGTGTGACCCGTCGAGGATGGAGGACCGATGCTCCCGCTGATCGGTCTCCTGATCGGGATCGCCGTCGGTCTGCTGCTCGAGCCGACGCTGCCGCTGGTCCTGCAGCCGTACCTGCCGATCGCCATCGTCGCCGCGATGGATGCGCTGTTCGGCGCCTTCCGGGCGTACCTGGAAGGCATCTTCTCCGATCGGGTCTTCGTCACCTCCTTCATCTCCAACGTGCTGATCGCCGCCCTGATCGTCTGGGTGGGTGACCAGATCGGGGTCGGTTCGCAGCTGTCCACCGCCGTGGTGGTCGTGCTCGGCATCCGGATCTTCACCAACGCCGCCGCGATCCGCCGGGCCCTCTTCCATGCCTGACCAGCAGCCGAAGCCGCGGCGCGCCGCCGAGCCCGAGCCGGTGGTCGAGGCGGTGCGTGAAGTGACGAACCCGGGCGAGCCGAAGTCGGTGACCGGTGCCACCCGGCTGTGGCGTGCGCTCGCTCATCCCGGGCGGGGGCAGGTGATCGCCGCGGTCATCTTGTTCGTCGTCGGTGTCGGCGGTGCCATGCAGATCCGGCTGAACTCGGCCGACGACGCGTACACCAACGCCCGACGCGAGGACCTGATCCAGATCCTGGACGGTCTGGGCGCGGAGTCGCGACGGCTGGAGAGCGAGATCGGCGAGCTGCAGCAGACCAAGACCAACCTGCAGAGCGGCGCCGACTCCCGGCGGGTGGCCCAGGAGGAGTCGGAGCTGCGGCTCGCCGAGCTGTCGATCCTGGCCGGCACGGTGCCGGCGAAGGGGCCGGGGATCACGATGCGGATCTCGGACCCGGATCGGAAGGTGACCGCCAGCGTGCTGCTGGACGCCGTGCAGGAGATGCGCGACGCCGGTGCCGAGGTGATCGAGTTCAACGGCCAGGTGCGGGTGGTCGCCTCGACCTGGTTCGGCACCGACGGCACCGATCTGATCGTGGACGGGCAGCGCCTCCAGCGGCCTATCACCATGAAGGCGATCGGAGACTCCCACAGCCTGGAGGAGGCGGCCCGGTTCCGGGGCGGTCTGGTCAGCGAGATCACCGGTCCGCGGATCGGCGGGACCGTCTCGATCGAGCGACTCGACAACCTCGAGATCGCGTCCTTGCACAGCCCGGCGGAGAATCAGTACGCTCGGCCAGCGTCTGCCGCGCCCACCCCGCGGTGATCGACGATCGGTCGACGCCACCATTTTCCCCGCCACTCCAGGAGCGCGTTGTGCCTGACTACCCCGAAGACCTGAAGTACACGATCGAGCACGAGTGGGTGCGCAGCGGCAACGGCACGACCGTGCGGGTCGGGATCACCGAGTACGCCGCCGAGCAGCTCGGCGACATCGTCTTCGTGACGGCGCCGTCCCTGGGCGAGGACGTGGCTGCCGGGGACGCCTGCGGGGAGCTGGAGTCGACCAAGAGCGTCTCCGACATCTTCTGCCCGATCACCGGGGTGGTGTCGGCGGTCAACCCGCTGCTGGAGGCCAACCCCGAGACCATCAACTCCGACCCGTACGGAGACGGCTGGCTGTTCGAGCTCGAGATCGCCTCCGAGGCCGATCTCGACGACCTGCTCGACGCCGACGCCTACGCCGAGCAAGTCGAAGCCTGACCCTGAGTAGGAGAGTTGCACCTTAGACTCTCCACGACAGGTTGAGATCCAACCGGTACGCGGTGTGCCGGGCGCCACCGGTGAGGAGGACGAAGGACATGCCGTACTGCAGGAACTGCGGACACGACAACCCAGAGGGCAGCAACTTCTGTGGCCAGTGCGGCTCCGCGCTGCGACCGGACTCCGCTGACTCGCCGGCCAGCCAGTCCTCACCCGCCAGTCCCAGCTCGGCGCCGCGCTTGTCGTCCGGCGACACGACCAGGACGATCCCGGCCGTGGTGGTCGACACCGATGCCGAGGGACTGTCCGCCGAGGACGAGGCAGCGGTCAACGCGCTGCCCCGCGGCTCGGCGCTGCTGATCGTGCAACGAGGCCCCAACGCCGGCAGCCGCTTCCTGCTGAACACCGACCAGGTCTCCGCGGGGCGGCACCAGGACTCCGACATCTTCCTGGACGACATCTCGGTCTCGCGACGGCACGCCACCTTCACCCGGACGCCGGACGGCACCGTGCTGACCGACCGCGGCAGCCTGAACGGGACGTACGTGAACAAGGACCTGGTGGACTCCACCCTGCTGCGGCACGGCGACGAGGTGCAGATCGGCAAGTTCCGACTCATCTACTTCGCCAGTCCCCAGGGCGGCGGATAGGACAGCGCCCGATGACGGTCAGCCCCGACGCGCACGGCCGCCCGGCTTCCGAGCCCGGCGCGCCACCCAGGACCGACGTGCCCAAGACACAGGTCCCGCGGAACCAGGTACGCAGCATCGGTCAGGTGCTGGCCGCCCTGAAGGGCGACTTCCCCGACATCTCCATCTCCAAGATCCGCTTCCTGGAGACCGAGGGCCTGGTGACGCCCGAACGAGCCCCGTCGGGCTACCGGCGCTACGTGGAGTCCGACATCGAACGGTTGCGCTATGTGCTGACGGTGCAGCGGGACCACTACCTGCCGCTGAAGGTGATCCGGGAGCACCTGAGTCTGATCGATCGGGGGGAGGCCCCGCCCGGTCGGGCTGGTGCCCTGCCGGCCGGCGCGACCCCTGTCGACTCCTCGTCGGCTCCGGGTGTCGAGAGCCCCGTCGGTGACGCCCCGGCCACGGGCCAGACGCAGCCCCCAGCCCCGCCGGTCCCGCCGTCCCGCCAGCCCCTCCGGCTGTCGCGCAAGGACCTGCTGGAGGCGAGCGGTCTGACCGAGTCCGCGCTGATGGAGCTGGAGCGGAACAGCATCGTCGTGCCGCGGCGGGGCACCGCCTACTACGGTCGTGACGCCCTGACGCTGGCGACCGCGGCCAAGCGACTGTCCGATTACGGGATGGACGGCCGCCACCTGCGCGCCTTCAAGATGGCGGCCGATCGGGAGATCGGGATGGTCGAGCAGGCCATCGCGCCGTACCTGCGGCGCTCCGAGGGGCGCGGTGATGTGGTGGCCGAGGTGCTCTCCCTGGTGATCAACTTCCATGCGGCGCTGGTCCGCAGCGGTTTGGAGCGGTGACGGCCCGAGGTCTGATCGGGCCCCTCTTGCGGCAGTGATCTTGGGAAGTAGTGTGGGCGCATGCGGGAACTCGACGTGGTCGGCGTCCGCGTGGAGCGGCCATCCAACAACCCCATGGTGCTGCTGCGTGAGGTCGGCGGAGTGCGCTATCTGCCGATCTGGATCGGGGCGAGTGAGGCCTCGGCGATCGCGAACGCCCAAGAGGGTGTGGTGCCGCCGCGCCCGATGACCCATGACCTGATGGTCGACACCTTGACCACGATGGGTCATCGACTCACCGAGATCCGCATCACCGAGCTCACCGGCGGCACCTTCTACGCGGTGCTGCTGGTCGACGGGGTCGAGATCACCGCTCGACCCTCGGACGCGATCGCGCTGGCCCTGCGCGTCGGCTCGGACATCTACTGCGCGGACGAGGTCCTGGACGAGGCCGGCATCGAGATGCCGGAGCAGGAGGAGGACGAGGTGGAGAAGTTCCGCGAGTTCCTCGACCAGGTCAATCCCGACGACTTCGTGACGGGTGACGAACCCAAGGCCTGAGTGCCCTGGACTCTCACGTGAGAGCCCGAGGCCCTTGGACTCTCACGTGAGGGCCCGAGGCCCCTGGACTCTCACTTGAGGGTTCGTCGCGGATGCCGGCGCGGTGCGGCGTGTCGTTGACCACGTGTCGGAGGCAGTCGTAGCGTCGTCGGTGCGAGCAAATCTCCTGGACGGAATTCCATCGTTCGGGTTCGGCGAATGGAGACGTACGTGGGCACCAGCGACATGCCGGCTCGACCGGGCGACAGCGTCGAAGGATCGGACGCGATGGCTGATGCCCAGGGTCTGCTGTTCGAGGGTGACTTCGACCCCATCCCCGCCAACATCGGCTTCCGGGGTCCGATCGCGTGCAACGCGGCCGGGATCACCTACCGTCAGCTCGACTACTGGGCGCGGACCGGTCTGGTGGTGCCGGAGGTCCGGGGCGCCTCGGGTTCGGGCTCGCAGCGCCTCTACAGCTTCCGTGACGTGCTGCTGCTCAAGGTCATCAAGCGCCTCCTCGACGCGGGCATCTCGCTGAACCAGATCCGGACCGCCATCGAGCACCTGCGGGCCCGCGGCGTCCAGGACCTCACCGAGGTCACCTTGATGAGCGACGGGGTGTCGGTCTTCGAGTGCACCTCCGACGACGAGGTGATCGACCTGCTGCGCGGAGGTCAGGGCGTGTTCGGCATCGCGTTGGGTGGTGTCTGGCGTGACATCGAAGGCACCCTGCTGGATCTGCCGGCCGAACGGGCCGAGACCCCCGAGTCCGAGACGACCGTGCCCACCTCGGCCGAGGACGAGCTGACCCGTCGGCGCCGGGCTCGCGTGGCGGGCTGACCCACCGGCCCGATTGGGTAGGGTGAACGCTGCTGGTGAAGCAGCGTGGGAGAGACCATCCGGCTCGACGACGCGCAGGTGGCGCCGAAGGGGCAACTCCCCGGAACCTCTCAGGCACCCGGACCTCGCTGCGATGGCAACTCTGGAACCGTCCGGTGACAGAGGGGGTCCCTGACAGGAGCTTGCCATGGACACGGAAACTTTCGCCAACGACACGGGGACCTTCGCCTCCCGC
Source organism: uncultured Actinomycetota bacterium (assembly GCA_963696135.1). Lineage (GTDB taxonomy): Bacteria > Actinomycetota > Actinomycetes > Propionibacteriales > Propionibacteriaceae > Microlunatus. The sequence continues at coordinate 41,860 of CAVOJH010000006.1, read as the reverse complement.
CACATCGGACCTCGGGCCCACGAGCGAGACACCATGCTCGCCCTGGTCGGTGCCGCCGATCTCGACGACCTGGTGGCGCAGTCGCTGCCGACGGCCATCACCGAGAACGAACCACTGCAGCTGCCGCCCCCGCTGACCGAGTCGCAGGCGCTGGCCCGGCTCCGTCTGCTGGCCGCCGAGAACCGTCCCGGACGGGCGATGATCGGCCTGGGCTACCACGGCACCGTCACTCCGGCGGTGATCCGCCGCAACGTCCTGGAAGATCCCGCCTGGTACACCGCGTACACGCCGTACCAGCCGGAGATCAGTCAGGGACGGTTGGAGGCGCTGCTCAACTTCCAGACCCTGATCGCCGACCTCACCGGTCTGCCCATCGCCGGGGCGAGTCTGCTGGACGAGGCGACCGCGGTCGCCGAGGCCATGACCCTGGCGCGCCGGACCACGAAGGCCGGCACGGTCCTGCTGCTCGACGCCGACACCCTGCCGCAGACGATCGCCGTGGTCCGGACTCGGGCCGAGGCCCTGGGGCTGGCCGTCGAGGTGGCCGGGGACGACCTGCTGGCCGCCGTCGCGGCGAGCGACCCGTTCGCCGTGGTCGTCCAGACCCCGGGAGCCAGCGGTCGCCTGGCCGACACCGACGAGCTCCGAGCGGTCGCCGATGCGGCTCATGCCAAGGGCGCCGAGGTGATCGCCGCCTGCGACCTGCTGGCCCTCACCGCGGTGACCCCGCCGGGGGAGTGGGGGGCCGACATCGCTGTCGGTTCCAGTCAGCGCCTCGGGGTGCCGCTGTTCTACGGCGGCCCGCACGCCGGGTTCATCTCCGTCCGGGAGAAGCTGGAGCGCTCGCTGCCCGGGCGGCTGGTCGGCGTCTCCCGGGACACGCACGGCACGCAGGCGTACCGGCTCGCGCTGCAGACCCGGGAACAGCACATCCGGCGGGAGAAGGCGACCTCCAACATCTGCACGGCCCAGGTGCTGCTGGCGGTCACCGCGAGCATGTACGCGGTGTACCACGGCCCGCACGGACTGGCCGCCATCGCGGCCGCGGTGCACGGCGCAGCGTCGGCGCTGGCCGACGACCTGACGGCCGGCGGCGTCGAGGTGGTGCACGACGCGTTCTTCGACACCGTGCTGGTCCACGTGCCGGGACGGGCCGCCGAGGTCGTCCGCGCGGCCCGGGAGTCCGAGGTGCACCTGCGGCTGGTCGACGCCGACCACGTGGGCATCTCGATCGGCCAGGACGCCACGGTGGCGGACCTGACCGCGGTCCGGGCCGCGTTCCCCGTGGGTGGCGACCCGACAGCGTCCGGCCCGTCCCGGCTGGGGGAATGCAGCCGTACGTCGGCGTACCTGACTCATCCGGTGTTCAACACCCACCACAGCGAGACCGCGATGCTGCGTTACCTGCGGGCGCTGTCGGACCGCGACTTCGCGCTCGACCGGGGCATGATCCCGCTCGGCTCCTGCACCATGAAGCTGAACGCGACCACCGAGATGGAGCCGATCTCCTACCCGGGCTTCGCCGAGCTGCATCCGTTCGTGCCCGCCGAGGCCGCCGTCGGTTACGCGACCTTGATCGGCGAGCTCGAGGCGTGGCTGGCCGAGCTGACCGGTTACGCCCAGGTCTCCATCCAGCCCAACGCGGGCAGCCAGGGTGAGCTGGCCGGGCTGCTGGCCATCCGGGCGTACCACCGGGCGAACGGTGACGAGCAGCGGACGGTCTGCCTGATCCCGTCCTCGGCGCACGGCACCAACGCGGCGTCGGCCGTGATGGCCGGCATGAAGGTCGTGGTGGTCAAGGCCACCCACGACGGGTCGGTCGATCTCGACGACCTCAAGGTCAAGGTCGAGACCCACCACGACCAGCTCGCCGGGATCATGGTCACCTACCCGTCCACCCACGGGGTGTTCGAGGAGGGCATCACCGACCTCTGCGCGCTGGTGCACGACGCCGGCGGCCAGGTGTACGTGGACGGGGCCAATCTCAACGCCCTGGTCGGACTGGCCCGGCCGGGACGGTTCGGCGCGGACGTCAGCCACCTCAACCTCCACAAGACCTTCTGCATCCCGCACGGGGGCGGCGGCCCGGGGGTGGGCCCCGTGGCGGTGGGGGCGCACCTGGCGCCGTACCTGCCCAGTCACCCTCTGGTCGAGGTCCAGGGTGAGAGCGGTCCGGTCTCGGCGGCACCGTACGGCTCGGCCGGCATCCTGCCCATCAGCTGGGCCTACATCGCCATGATGGGCGGGGACGGCCTGCGCAGCGCCACCCAGCACGCGCTGCTGGCGGCCAACTACGTGGCGACCCGGCTGACCGAGCACTACCCGGTGCTCTACACCGGCCGCAACGGTCGGGTGGCGCACGAGTGCATCCTCGACCTGCGGCCGCTGACCCGGTCCAGCGGAGTCACCGTGGACGACGTGGCCAAGCGGTTGATCGACTACGGCTTCCACGCCCCGACCATGAGCTTCCCGGTGCCCGGCACCTTGATGGTGGAACCGACGGAGTCGGAGAACCTCGAGGAGCTGGACCGGTTCTGCGACGCCATGATCGGCATCCGTCGCGAGATCGCCCGGGTCGAGGCCGGTGAGTGGCCGGCCGACGACAACCCACTGGTCAACGCGCCGCACACCCAGGCGGAGGTGGTCAGCGACGACTGGAGCCACCCCTACCCGCGCCGGATGGGCGCCTTCCCGGCCGGTCTGCACGCCGGACCGATCTCGGCCCAGGGTTTCGACAAGTACTGGCCCCCGGTGGGTCGCATCGACGGGGCGTTCGGCGACCGCAACCTGGTCTGCACCTGCCCCCCGCCGGAGGCGTTCCAGGACTAGCTGTCGTCCCGGCGGACTCATCGCTCCCGGCAGCGTGGTCGATGCCGGCGATGTCGTTGATCCGCTGGGCCAGATCCAGGTCGGCCTGGGTGAGTCCGCCCTCGGAGTGGCTGGACAGCACCAGCGTCACGGTGTTCCACCGGATGTCGATGTCGGGGTGGTGGGCGCGCTGCTCGGCTTCGTGGCCGATCAGGTTGACCAGATCCAGGGCGGCGACGAAGTCGATGAGCTCGACCGAGGTGGAGATGGACGTCTTGTCCTCGCTGAGGGTCCAGCCGGGGAGCGTGGTCAGACCGGCGGTGATCGCAGCGTCGTCCAGGAGAGTCATGCCTCCACTCAACGGGGGAGTCCACACCCTGTCAATCCTCCGGGGCCGGCTGCCGTGGTCGTTAGCCTCGGTCCGTGACAACCACCCCGCCCGTCGGCCGCCGCGTCGGCGTGCTCCTGTGCGGGCTGTCGGCGATCGCGTTCGCGCTGCTCGGTCCCTTCGGCATCCCCGCCTTCGCCACCGGGGCCAGCGTGAACACCGTGATCGGCTGGCGCTTCCTGATCGCCGCCGCGGTGGTCTGGGTGATCGTCGCTGTCACGCGTCGCCCCGTCGGGCGCGGTCGGGCCCTGTGGCAGCCGCTGGTGATGGGTGCCGTGCTGTACGCCACCCAGAGCGGGCTCTACTTCCTCGCTCTGCAACGGCTGACGGTCGGGCTCACCTCACTGCTGCTCTACACGATGCCGGTGATGGTCGTGCTGGTCAGCGTCGCGACCCGCCGCGAACGCCCGAGCGTGCGGATGTTCTCCGCTCTTGCTCTCGCCGTCGGCGGGGTCGGGCTGACGCTGCTGGGTCCCGGTGTCGGGGCGGTGTCCGGCATCGGCGTGCTGTTCGGGCTGGGCTCGGCGGTGGTCTACACCGTCTACTTCTTCGGCATGGACACGCTGCCTACGCGCACCGACCGGATCGCCGCCACCGCGTTGATCTGCACCGGGGCGGCGGCCGCGCACATCGTGGTGGGGAGCCTGCGTGGAGTGTTCGACTGGCGTCCACCGGCCGATCTGCTCGTCTGGGTCATCGCGATGGCCGGGGTCAGCACCGTGCTGGCGATGATGATGCTGTTGACCGGCATCCGGGGCGCCGGCGCCTCGATCGCCTCGGTGGTCTCGTGCCTGGAGCCGATCACCGCGGTTCTGCTCGGTGCGGTGCTGTTCGCCGACCCGTTCGGGCCGGTGCAGTGGCTGGGCACGGCGGGAGTGGTGGCCGCGGTGGTGCTGCTGGGCCTCCGGTCCGGCCCGGCCGCGGCGGTCGTGGTGGAGCCCGAGTCCATGATCGTTCGATAGATTTCTCCCCGACGACGCTGCGAGAGGAGGTGGGCGTGGCGGTCACAGAACGCATGCGGGATCGAACCGAGGACGTCCGCATCCGGGCCCAGCGGGTACGTGTCCGGGCCGAGCACGTACAGACCCGGGTCGAGCGGTTCCTGCAGATCGCCTGGATCGCTCACATCCAGCGGGCCATCCAGCGCTACAACGGCCGGTTCGGCTTCCAGTTCGGGGCGGGTGTCGCCTACTTCTCGGTGCTGGCCGTCGTTCCCGTCGTGATGGTGGCGTTCTCCATCGTCGGGTTCTTCATCGTCGAGCTGCGACCCGATCTGATCACGACGGTGTCGCAGCTGGTCGTGGCCCAGTTCCGTAACGCGGACGACGACGTCGTTCAGCAGATCGAAGACTTCATCGTCTCGACCCTGCAGAACTACACAGCGATCGGGATCGTGGGCCTGGTCACGGGGCTCTACAGCGCGGCTGCGTGGATGGGTCATCTGCGCAACGCGATCGACGCACAGTGGCGGACCGATTTCGACGCGCAGCGGGACCTCCAGTTCTACCCGATCAAGGTGGCCATCAACCTGGTGCGGATGGCCGGGCTGCTGGTCGCGATCGCGGTGACCTTCGGACTCGCCGCGGTCTCCACCACCTTCGCCCAGAACGTGGCGAGCTGGCTCGGCCTCGCCGACACCTGGCTGACCTCGGTGATGCTGCAAGTGCTGGCGCCGGTGCTGTCGCTGTTCGCGGGCTGGCTCACGTTCTGCTACATCTACGTCGTCATCCCCCGCCAGCGGGAGAGCTGGCGGATCATCATGATCGCCTCGCTGCTGGGTGCCGTCGGTCTGGGGATCCTGCAGTACGGCGGCTCGCTGCTGATCCGGGCCTTCAACGGCAACCAGGCCGTCGCCATCTTCGGTCCCGTGATCGTCGTGATGCTGTTCTTCAACCTGTTCGCCCAGCTGATCTTGATCCTCGCCGCCTGGATCGCGACCTGGGACGAGCCGGCGTTCCAACCGACCGACGAGGGAGTGGTCCGGTTCGCGCTGCCACCACCGACGCCGGCCCCGGTCGAGCACCCGATGGTGCCCCAGGAGACGGCCGTCCGCACCGTCCGGATCGGTCTCGGTGCCGGGTGGGTGACCGGCGCCGCCACCGGCCTCGGGGTCGGGGCGGTCCTGGCCGGGATCGCGGCGCTGTTCCGGCGGCGGACCTAGCGGTCACTGCCTCTCGTGGGGGCAGCCACGCCGCGATCAGTGGGCGGCGACCCTCGCGGTGACCGGTTGACCGATGCCGGCGAGCAGATCGGTGAACCACGGCTGATCGATGTCGAACGGTTTGCCGCCCTTGATCCGGGAGAACTCGATCGCCCGGAGCTCGTCGCCGGCCTCCTCGTCGTGGCCGATCACCCCCGGCTCGCCGCGCAGGGCGGAGTCGACGGCGAGGTCGGTCATCGACTTGATCAGGTCCAGATCGCGCTGGTTGGCGGCTGCGGCCCGGGAGTAGTAGCCGGACTTCTGCACCATCACCTTCTCGGCGCCCAGACGCTCGGCGAACTTGCTGGCGAACCACGCTCCCGGATTGATCTTGTCGATCTTCACGTGACCGAACGGGTCGCGGGCGACCTCCTCGCCGGAGGCCTCGATCTCGGCGACGATGGTGTCGAGCCCGGCGCCCTCGGAGACGAACAGGTTGACCGAGCCGACCTCGTCCATCACCTTCTTCAGTCGCTCGGCCTCGGCGGCCAGGTCGAAGTGGGACTCGGGCACGTACACGCCGTGCACGTCCCAGCCGGCCCGACCCAGGCCGATCTCCGGCACCCACTCCTGGGTGTCGAGCCACTCGCGGTACGCCTGCGCGGTGGCCGCGGTCAGCCAGCCACAGTGCCGACCCATGACCTCGTGCACGATCAGCATCCGGGAACCCGAGTTGTGCTCGCCGAGGACGTTCTGGGCGAACCGGGCGCCTTGCTCGGCCGCGGTCCAGGCGCCCAGCGACTGGCGGATCGGGATCACGTCGTTGTCGATCGTCTTGGGCAGACCCACCACGGTGAGCTCGTAGTCGTTGTCGTGCAGGTAGGCCGCGAGATCTGCGGCGGTGGTGTTGGTGTCGTCGCCGCCGATGGTGTGCAGCACGTCGACGCCGTCGGCGGTGAGCCGGTCGGCCGCGGCCTTGAGGGGGTCCACGCCCTCGGCGACCAGGCCGCGCTTGACCAGATCGGCGGCGTTGGTGAGCTTGACCCGCGAGTTGCCGATGGGGGAGCCACCGAACCGGTGCAGGATCGCGGCGTTGGCCCGCACCTCCGGAGTGACGGTGAGGTAGTCACCCGACAGCAGGCCCTGGTAGCCGTACTTGTAGGCGATGATCTCGACGTCGGGGGCGAGCGCGGTGTAACGCTGGATCAGCCCGCCGACGGCGGAGGAGAGGCACGGGGCGAAGCCTCCGGCGGTGAGCAGTGCGACCTTGGAAACCATGCCCGTAACCTATCCGACACGTACGGGCGGATCGTCGCGTGCTCGGGTCCGTGGATGCGCGCGCGGCTAGGGTGGACGAGTGGCGCGCTACTTCGACGTTCACCCCGAGAACCCCCAACCCCGCACGATCAGCAAGGTCGTCGACCTGCTCAACGACGACGCCCTGATCGCGTACCCGACCGACTCCTGCTTCGCGCTGGGCACCCGGCTGGGTAACGCGGACGGGATCGAGCGCATCCGCAGCGTCCGCGACCTCGACAAGCACCACCACTTCACCCTGGTGTGCGGCGACTTCGCCCAGCTCGGGCAGTTCGTGCACCTCGACACGGCGATCTTCCGGGCCGTCCGGGCGGCGACACCGGGGCCGTACACGTTCATCCTGCCGGCCACGAGAGAAGTCCCGCGCCGCATGCTGCACCCCAAGAAGCGCACGGTCGGGGTCCGGATCCCCGACCACAGGACGACGCACGCGCTGGTCGAGGCGATGGGCGAGCCGCTGCTCTCCAGCACCCTGCTGCTGCCGGGTGACGAGGAGGCGCTGACCCAGGGTTGGGAGATCAAGGATCGGCTGGATCACGTGCTCGACGCGGTCCTGGACTCCGGCGACTGCGGTGACGTGCCGACCACGGTGGTCGACTTCTCCTCGGGCGCCGCCGAGGTCGTCCGGGTCGGCGCCGGCGACCCATCCCGCTTCGAGTAGGCCCTGAGAACTTCCGCACTCCGCGGGTGATACATCACCCGCGGAGTGCGGAAGTTCTCAGGGTCGGCTGCTTCAGCGGACGGTCTTGGTAGACGAGGGTGTTGTTGCTGACCGTGACCCGCTGGTAGGTCGAAGTGTGCGACGCGCTGACCACCCGGGTGGCGCCGGCCCCGCGTCCAGTCCTTCGTCGAGGCCTCGTAGAACGTCGGCCCGGAGTCCGACACCGCGTACACCGTCGAGTCCTTGCTGCCGTCGTAGCCGCGGTTGTAGGAGGGGTCGTGGCCCGACAGCACCGGGTCGACCTTGTACTTGTCGTACAGCGGCTGGAAGGCCGAGCGGATGGCGGAGTTGTTGCGGTCCGATCGCGAGGCGAACGGGCCGGCGTGCTGCAGCACCACCGTCCAGCGTTGCCGGTGGTCTCGAGGGCCGTGTCCAGGAACGCCACTGCTGCTCGAGGGCGCCGCCGAAGGTGTCCAGCACGATGAACCGGACACCCTGGTAGTTGGTGTCACCGAAGGCCAAGAACGTCCACGGCCGGTCCAGCCCGGCACGCGCGGTGCTGAAGGTGGTCCACGCCGTCGAACCACCGGAGGTGACGATCCGGTACGCGTACCGGGTGCCGGACGCGTGCCGGGTGGCGGTAGCCGTGAACGCGTACGCGTTCTGCCCGAGTACTTCTGCTGACGGCCATCTTGTAGCGCGCCGCGACCGATGTCACCGAGCCGTTGGGGGCCTTGAGCTGGACGACTTCTTCTTGGTCATCCGCCAGGTGAAGGTCTGCGAGTGAGCTGGGTCGGCGGTCGGTGACAGGGTCACCGAGGTGGGCCGAGTGGTGGCGACTTCGGCCGGTGCGGAACCGCTGATCAGCAGGCCGGCGGCGAGCAGCAACGCGCCGAGCCACGCGCCCAGACGACGGGGGAGGAGTGCAGCACCGCACCAGCGTCAACCGGAAACCGTGATTGTCACGTCAATCCGGTCGTTTCGACCCGCTGAGTGAGGGCGGTCGATCGCCGTACGCGGCCGCCAGTCGGACCGGGGCTGTGAGCCGCCACGCCTCGAAGACGAGCTCGGAGAGCTCGGCCGGCTCGATCCGGTCGAGGCGCACGACCACCCAGCCGAACTGTCCGGCGACGAACTGGGTCTCGAACACGTCGGGCCGCTCGGTGACCAGGGCGATCTGCTCCTGCCGCTCCTGCTTGAGACCCGCCGTCGCGGTGAGCGGCCAGTGGTATCCGAAACCTCTGCCGCGCACCTTCAGGGCGGTGTAGGTCGAACCCTCGACCGGCGTGACCTCCGGCAGCTGGTCGACGAGATCCCAGAAGTCGTCGTTCGAGCAGGGCATGGCCTGGATTCAAGCAGGGGGTTCCGACAGGTCCTCCATGGCCCGGTCGAGGGCGACCAGCCCCTGCACGAGGGCACCGAGATCGTCGTCCGTCAGGCGCTCCAGCACCTGCGGGGGCATGGTGTTGCCGCTGCTGACCAGGGCGCGCAGGGTCGCGCTGCCCAGCTCGGTGACCGAGAGTCGTCGGATCCGTCGGTCGCCGGGGTCGTCGCGGCGCTGGACCATGCCGTGCTCCGCCAGTCGGTCGACCAGACCCGACATGGTGGCGACCGACACGTGCAGGACGTCGGCCAGATCATGACCGGTGGCCTGGTCCCGCTCCGCGGCGATCACCGTCAGCACCTTCAGCTGCTGCATGGTCAGCGGGATCGAGAGCAGTGGCTCGGCCCAGGTGGACAGGGCTCGACGGTCGAAGGAGATGTGCAGCTCGTCGAGCCGACGCAGCAGGGCCGCCCGCTCGAGGTCCTGGCTGATCGTCATCTGTTCCTTTGCGCCGTGGGTCCGTGGTAACCCTTGGATGCCCTGACTATACGGCTGATGCTAACGATTCGCCGAATCCGACGTATCGTGATGCGGTGACGTCTTTGACCCGGCTCAGTTTGGCCAACCGATTGATCGTCGCCCTGATCTCGATCGCGATCGTCGTGTTCGGTGTCTTGGCGACGCGTTCGCTCAAGCAGGAGCTGCTGCCCTCGACCCAGGTGCCCACCGCGGTGGTCACCGCGATCTACCCCGGCGCGACCCCGCAGATCGTGGCGGACAACGTCTCGACCCCGATCGAGCGCGCGGTCAGTGGCGTCGCCGGAGTCACCGACGTCACCTCCACCTCGTCCAACGGCCAGGCGACGATCAGCGTCAACTGGGAGTACGGCCTGGACAGCGACAAGGTCGTCAGCAACATCCGCAACGCCGTCGACTCCGCTTCGCAGGCCCTGCCGGCCGATGTCGAGACCGACGTCATCACCGGCAGCACGGACGACATCCCGGTGCTGCTGCTGGCCGCCTCCACCGATCTGCCGCTCGCGGCGTCGGGTGAGCTCGTGCAGAACGTCGCCGTCCCGGCCCTGACCGCGATCGAGGGTGTACGCCAGGTGCAGGTGACCGGAGAGGACACCACCCAGCTGACCATCACCCTGCGCCCCGACGACCTGACCGAGCGCGATCTGACGGCCGCGGCCGTCACCCAGGCGGTCCAGTCCCAGCTCACGGTGGTCCCGGCCGGGACCGCGTATGACAAGACCCTCGAGCTCGCCGTCCAGGTGGGTGACTCCACCAACTCGGTCAAGCAGGTCAAGGCCCTCTCGATCCCCACCAGCGACGGTCCAGTGACGCTGTCCAAGATCGCCGACGTCGAGGTCGAGTCGATCTCGTCGTCGTCGCTCGCCCGGGCCAACGGGCGCCCGGCGCTGAGCGTGTCGGTGCTCAAAGAGGCTGACGGTGACTCGGTGGCCATCTCGCACGCCGTCGCGGACGCACTTCCCGGGCTGCAGAAGACGATGGGCAACAACGCCACGTTCACCATCGTGTTCGACCAGGCCCCGCTGATCGAGCAGTCGATCCACGACCTCACGGTCGAGGGTGCTCTCGGGCTCGGGTTCGCGGTCCTGGTGATCCTGTTCTTCCTGATGTCTGTGCGCTCGACGCTGATCACGGCGATCTCCATCCCGCTGTCGCTGCTGGTCGCCATGATCGGACTGCAGGTCGGCGGGTTCTCGCTGAACATCTTCACGCTGGCCGCCCTCACCGTGGCGGTCGGGCGCGTGGTGGACGACTCGATCGTGGTGCTGGAGAACATCAAGCGCCGCGACACCGGGCACGCCGCGCTGACCCCGGCCGACATCGTCGCCTCGGTCAAGGAAGTGGCGGGTGCCGTCACGGCGTCCACTGCCACCACTGTGGCGGTGTTCCTGCCGGTGGCCGTGGTCTCCGGGGTCACGGGCGAGCTGTTCCGTCCCTTCGCGGTCACCGTGGCCATCGCGCTCGTCGCCTCGCTGTTCGTCTCGATGACGGTGGTGCCGGTGCTGGCCTTCTGGTTCCTGCGCGGCGGCAAGCGCAGGAAGGCGGTCGTCGCGGCCGCGGCTGCCACGGGCGCCGGGGTGGTCGCGGCCGGAACCGCACCGGCGGCGGCCGGCGGCATCCTGGCCCCCGAGACGACCGACTTCGAGACCACCAGCGGCCACACCGACGACGAGACGAAGATCACCCGCCTGCAGAAGGGCTATCTGCCGGTGCTGAACTTCGGCCTCGCTCATCCGGTGATCACGCTCGCGATGGCCCTGGTGATCTTCGTGGGCACCCTCGGAGCCTCGACGCTGTTGAAGACCGACTTCCTCGGCTCGGTCAGCGACGACAGCTCTCTGACCATCAAGCAGGAGCTGCCGGCCGGCACGGGGCTGGACACCATGAGCGCCGCCGCCGAGAAGGTGGAGGCCATCCTGGCCGCCGACCCGGACGTCAAGGACTACCTGACCACCATCGGTGGCAGCATCTACGCGGTGGCCGGCACCGGGGCCAACACCGCGGAGATCACGGTCAACCTGAACGAGGGCGCGACCGCCGACGTCGTGAAGCCGAAGCTGGAGTCGGAGTTCGCCGAGCTCGGCGACACCGCCGGTGAGCTCACCATCACCCAGGCGGCCAACGGCTCGACCAGCACCGACATCTCGGTGACGGTCAAGGGGGAGAACAGCGAGTCGCTGCGCAAGGGCACCGAGCAGGTACAGGCCGCCCTCGAGGGCATCCCGGGGCTCACCAACGTGACCAGCAACCTGGCCGAGCAGCGCAAGGTGCTCGAGGTGCAGGTCGACCACAAGAAGGCGGCCGACCTCGGCTTCACCCAGGCCGAGATCGGCCAGGCGGTGGCGAACGCGCTGCGCGGTACCAAGGTCGGCGACGTGACCCTGTCCGGCGAGCAGCGGGAGGTCTGGGTCCGTACGCAGGACGCGACCGAACCGAGCCCCGCCGACATCGGCAACCTGCTGCTCCCGGTCAGCCAGATCCAGCAGGCCAAGGCCCAGAAGAAGGCCTCCGACGATCTGGAGAAGCGCGGCAACAAGCTGTCCGATCGTCAGGACGAGTTGGGTGATCGCCAGCAGGCGGTGGGTGACGAGGCACAAGCCAAGCAGGACAAGGCGACCGCGGACTCGCTGGACAAGCTCAAAGACTCGCGGGCGGACGCGGTCAAGTCGCGATCGGATCTGCGCGACGACCTGAGCAAGGCCAGGAAGTCGCTGACGAAGGCCAAGCGCAGTTTGGACAAGGTCGCAAATGCGGCCCCAAGCGCCCAGCATCCCCTCCCTGCCGCCGGGAGTGTCGCCGCCCCCCGCGAGCCAGGGTCAGTTGCGCAGCTGGCCTACGCGCAACAGATGCAGGCTTGGCAGACCTTGGGCGCGGCGTCCGCTGCGGTAGGTCAGGCGGAGGCCGGGATCAAGCAGCTGGAGTCGGGGATCGAGCAGTCCGACAAGGCCATCGATCAGCTGGATGAGCAGATCACCCAGGTCACCGACCAGCAGTCAGAGACGGTCGAGTCCCGCCAGACTCAGCAAGAGCTCACCGACGAGCAGAAGTCGATCGCCGACGGCCAGAAGGAGCTCGCCGAGGATCAGCAGGACCTGGCCGACCTGCGCGCCGGGGCCATCCGGGTCAAGCGCGTGGCCGACGTCAAGCAGGTGCTGGCGCCGACCACCGTTACCCAGATCGAAGGCGACCCGTCGGTCACCATCACCGCGACCCCGGACACCACCGACCTCGGTGCGCTGAGCGCCACGGTGACGACGACCATCGCCGGGATCCCGGACCTGCCGGCGGGCGTCAGCGCCGAGCTCGGCGGCGCGGCGACCGACCAGCAGGAGGCCTTCGCCCAGCTCGGGTTGGCCATGCTGGTGGCCATCGCCCTCGTGTTCCTGATCATGGTCGGCACGTTCCGCAGCCTGGTCCAGCCGCTCATCTTGATGGTGGCCATCCCGTTCGCGGCCACCGGAGCCATCGCCGGTCTGCTGATCACCGACACCCCGCTCGGGGTGCCCTCCATGGTGGGTCTGCTGATGCTGATCGGCATCGTGGTGACCAACGCCATCGTGCTGATCGACCTGATCAACCAGTACCGGGCCAAGGGTGAGGACCTGAAGACCGCCATCGTGGACGGCGCCCGGCTGCGCCTCCGGCCGATCATCATGACCGCGACGGCGACGATCTTCGCCCTGATCCCGATGGGTCTGGGTCTGACCGGCGGAGGCGCGTTCATCTCCCAGCCGCTGGCCATCGTGGTGATCGGTGGCCTGGTGTCCTCGACCATCCTGACCCTGCTGCTGGTCCCGGTGCTCTACTCGCTGGTGGAGCGACGCAGCGAGAAGAAGCGTCTCCGCGCCTTGGAGGCTGTCGACCCCGACGCCACCCGGCCACAGCCCGCGGTCTGATCATGGTCCGGACCGGACTGGCAGCCCGGGACGGCATCGAAACCCGGTGGCGGGAGCGCCGCCTGTGAGGGTGTACTGACCCGATGATCCCGACCACCTGGCTCCCGCACGTCCGAGGTCGAGACGGTGAGCTGGCCGGCTACCTGGACGGCACCGACCCGACCGTCGTCCCGCGCACCCTCTTCGGCTACCCCCTGGCCGCCGCCGGTCCGACCGCCGAGGCGGTCCGGGTGCTGGAGGAGCGGGGCCTGGCCTGCCTGGGTGAGCGGTGGGAGCTCGTCCTGGACTCGGACCGGCGGGTGCCGGTCGTGATCCTGTCGGCGTACGCGGACCGGGTCGAGGTCGTCGAGACCGAGTACGGGGTACCCGTCCCGGGCAGTCCCCGGCACGTCCTCGTCGCGCCCACCGACCGACTGATCCCGCCGGCATGAGGCGCTGTGCGACGCCGCCTCATCGGGCGCGCTCGGCCGGCGCCGACCGAGCGAAGACGTGCTCGGCTGCGGTCCGGGCGTGTCGGTCGAGCCGCAGGGCTTCCTTGCTCGCCTCTCTCAGACCGTCGGGCGTCAGCTGGATGACGTTGATCAGCTCCTCCTTCTCTTGCTCGCCGCCGGAGTACTCGGGTTCGGTGGCGATGTCACCGACGCCGGGCCCGTAGTACTTGAGCTCGGTGCCGTCCTCGAGCACGCTCAGCGCCTGCGGGAAGCACTGGAAGGGTACGCACTTCCGCTTCCCGACCTCGGCCACTTCGGCGCGAATCGTCTCCCGGCCCGGGATCCGTGCCTCGACGTAGCGCAGCCCTTCCTGCGGATCGGCCAGCATGGCGATCCCGGCGGTGGCCTCGTTCTCGCCAGAGAGCCATGCGTCGGCGGCGTTGACGAACTCGCCACCCTCGTAGATCTCGGTGTAAGAGCCGAGGTACCACACGTTGCCGGTCCGGTCCTGGGCGTAGTAGTCGAGGGCCGCCTCGGAAACCTGGCCTGCGTCGATGTCCTGGTCGAGCACCGCGACGGTACGGACCCCGTCCACCTCCTTGACGACGTCGGTCACTGTCACCCGTCTGCGGTGGTGCAGCTTCCGGCTGCCGCGGGTGATGGTGCCGTCGCGCAATGTCTGGGTACCGGCGACCAGCGGGAAGTACTGGTTGGGTTCGGCGGGCAGGGCAGTGCCGAAGTTCCGCGCGTCGAAGTCCTTCGGCTGGGCGTTGGCTCGGGGTGGTGCCGGCGGGGGCGTGGGAGTCGCCTGAGACGAGGTGGACGGCCCCCCCGACGGGCCACCGTCGGACGTCGAGCTCATGCCTGTCGGCGCAGGAGCAGTGGAGGTCGATGCCGGTCCGGTGGCCTCGGGCCGGCTCGGCGGCGCACCGTCGCAGCCGGTGAGCGCGACGGCTGACACGAGCAGCCCGGCGATGAGCACAGTGGTCCCGCGCGAGGGCGCCATGGCGGACACCTTTCTGAGAGGCGCTCCCGAGCCCGGTTGCGCCGGCGGATGGACGGCTGACCGGGGACTACTCATCGCGCAGCAGCTCGGTCATGGGGAGACGGCCTACGAGCGAGGTCGCCGCCAGCGAAGACAGGAACGCGGCCAGCAGGACGAGCACGATCAGCGCAGCGAAGTCGAGGACCGGATTCACCACCTCCGGTCGCAGCACGAACAGCGGGGTGAGGACGCTCACCAGGAACGACGCCATGCCGAGCCCGACAACGAGTCCCACCCCGGCCCCGAGCACGCCGACGACACCAGCCTCGGCCACGATGAGACCGCGCACCCGGCCGGTCCGCATCCCCTGAGCCCGAAGTGTCACGTACTCGCGGCGACGCTGGAGGAGCAGGCCGAACACGAACACGGCCACGGCGGCCGCCGCCATCGCCAGTGCGTACGCCCAATCGAGGGCGATCAAGCCCCGGATGTTGAGTGCCGCGAGGCTCGACTGGTCTTTGTCCAGCACCGTTTCGCGGGTGTCGATCTGCAGGGCGTCCGCCGTTCCCGGTCCTGCTCGCAGACCGGCGACGGCCCCGGCCAACGTGTCTGCCCGCGCATCGGTGGTGGCGGCGAGGAAGAAGTCGGCGTCGGTGGACGGGATCAGCGCCAGCTGCTGCCGGAGGTCGACGAGCAAGTTCGCGCCCTGCGGGAACCCGGGGAGCCGTTGGAAGAGACCGATCACCTTCATCTCGGCGAGCTTCTGCTCCTTCGTGCCCCGGGCGAACAGCACCGTGACGGTGTCGCCGGTGTCGACGTCGAGGTTGTCGGCGAGCTCGGCCCCGAGGAGGATCCCGGTCGGCTGGCGCTGCAGGGCCGCCATGGCCGCGGCCGCGGACTGGCCGACGAAGTCGCCGTCGGCGAGGGGAGCCACGCGCGGATACGCCGCGGGATCCACCGCGGCCAGGTTGCCGGCATCCTCGTTCGTCTCGCTCTCGACCAGGGCGTTGGAGAGCCCGTACACGACCGGGGTAGCGGTCTGGACGCCAGGAACCCGACCCAAGGTCTCCGCGAACTGCGGCGGATGCTCCTGGGTGCTGGTGGGGCTCGGCGTGACCCGCACGTCGGACCCGAGCACGAAGCGGGCATCGGCCGCCTTTGCGACGTCGTAGGACGTGCCGAACGACACGACGCTGGTGCCGAGCGCGACGACCAGCCCGACCATGATCACTCCCTGGGTCGCGGCCCAGCTGCGCCGACGGACGCTGCGGATCAGCAAGCCGCGCAGGGGTGGTCCGAACGGGGCCGACCGCGGCAGCGGCCATCGTGCGAAGCATCGCTCGATCACCCTGGCGAGCAGCCACACGCCGCCGATCCAGAATCCGATCGGGACGATCACCGGCAGCAGCCGCAACGACACCGGCCGGCCGTAGTACACCGACCCGGCCACTCCCACCAGAGCTCCACTGCGTCGGGCGTGCCACGCGACGGCCACGACCGCGAGCAGAAGCATCACGTCCAGCCACAGGCGGCGCCACCACGGCGGCCGGGAGGCCAGCTGGGCCCGCTCGTCGCTGATCTCGCGGTTGATCGCTCCGCGCCCGGCCAGGTAGAGGGCGCCACCTGCGGCCACGAACCCGACGCCCGCGCCCAGCAGAGCAGACAGCCCGACGCTGAGGCCCGAGGCCCGGGCCAGGGCGCCGGCGGGCAGCACCGCGATCGCCGACACCAGCCCGAGACCGACCCCCAGCACGGATCCGACCGCGGCCAGCAGGGTGGTGCGCAGGGCATGCATCCGGAGCAGCCGGCGCCGATCGGCACCCCTGATCCGGAGGATGGCCTGCTCCCGCCGGAGGGCACCGGCCAACACCCCTCCCGCGTACGCGGTGAGGAAGGCCGCCAGCAACGCCCCGGGCAACCCCAGGAACAGGAACAGGCGCTTGGCGGTGTCGGCATCGGCGCTGGCCACCTGCAACGCGTTGGAGATGTTGTCGACGAGGTCGTCCTGGCCTGTGGCGATGGCGTCGACGGCCTCGGCGACCGACCTGGTCTGGAGCAGCGCGGTGCCAGGATCGGCGTCCAGTGGGTGGCGGTCGAGGCGGATGTCCACCTCGGTGATCGGCCGACTGCGCAGCACCGCCCCCGGGGTGGTGGCCACGACCTGGAAGGCGGGCACGATCGTCGAGCCGAAGACCTCGGATCCGACGACGAGGCTGTTCGGCACGTAGGCGAACTGCTCGAGCTGCTGGCCCTGGCGGCTGTAGAAGAGTGACCTGGCGCGGCTGAGGTCGGTGATACCGCTGATCGGGACCCGCACGGGGTGGTCGAGGCCGGGCACACGGAGGCGTACCACGTCCCCAACGCCGACGCGAAGGGCCCGAGCGGCCTCCACACTGAGCAGCCCGTGTCCCTTGTCGTACCTTCCCTCGACGAGGGTGAGCGAGGGGTCGGCCGACAGGTAGCTCTCGTCGAATCCGAAGACCCGCACCGGGCCCGTCGTCGACCCGCTCGCCGCCGACAGCGAGCCGGGCGCCACGTCCACGAAGGAGAGCTGGTCGGCGCGAGCCACTCCCGGCACCGCGGCGACCTGGCGGGTCAGCTCTGCCAGGCTGACCGGACCCGACGCGTTCGCCGGCTTCGGAACGACGATCTCCCGGGTGGAGAAGGTCGCCGAGGACGGCAACGTCGACACAGCGGCCACGTCGGCCGCAGCCACCACGTCGTACCGGATCCGGACGGTGGACCCGGCCGGCACCGTCCCCAGGTTGAGCCCGATCTTGGCCGGTCCCTGGGCCAGCGGGCTGTCACCGCCACGATCGGGCAGCCTCGCTCCCTGAAGCGTGGTCGACCCAACGGAGTAACGCAGCGGAGCGGGCGGCTCGTCGCGGATGACGACCTCGTTCGCCGGTCGGTTGCCGGGGTTGGCGAAGGTCAGCTGGACGTGGCCGGTCTCACCGGCCCGCAGCCGGGTGGGCGCGATCTTTTCCGTCAGCTGCACCTGATTGCCGAGCGGATCGGAGAGGATCCGTTGCATGTCGAGGGGGAGGGGCGCGATCGCCCGGGCCGTCATCGAGGCCGAGGACCCGTCGACGAAGAACAAGACGCTCGAGAACAACCCGACCCCGAGGGTCATCCCGACGAGGGTGGACAGGCTCCGCCGTGGATTCCGCGTGAGGTCGCGCCAGACGTACCCCCCGCTCATCGAACCCGTCCATCGCGCAGCTCGACCTGTCGGTCCAGCCGATCCGCGGCCTCTCGGTCGTGGGTGACCAGTACGAGGGTTGCGCCGATCGCCCGTTGCTCGCTCACCAGCAGGTCGATGACCCCCGCCGCGTTCGTCGCGTCCAGGGCGCCGGTCGGCTCGTCGGCGAGGATCAGCTGCGGCCGGTGGACGACCGCCCGAGCCACCGCCACTCGCTGTCGCTGGCCGCCCGAGAGATGATCGGGGAGCTTGTCGGCCTCGGCCCGTAGACCCAGCCGGTCGAGGAGCTCGAGGGCCCGATCGGTGTCGGTGGGGGACCTGCCGAGGGCGAGCTGCAGACCGACGTTCTCGATGACGGTGAGGAACGGCAACAGGTTGTCGGACTGGTAGACGAATCCGAGCCGTCGCCGACGGAAGTCCGAGCGGTCGCGTTCGGTCGACCCTGACAGGTCGAGGCCTCCGATCCGTACGGTCCCCGTGGTCGGCCGAGCGAGCCCGCCGATGATGCCGAGCAGGGTGGACTTGCCACCGCCGCTGGGGCCGATGACCGCCACGCTCGAACCCTGCTCGACGGTGAACGAGATCCCGTCCAGCGCCCGGACCCCACCGTTCGCGCCGTGGTGTTCTACGACCACCCCCTCGATCGAGATCGAGCCGGCCGACATCACGCCGCGACCGTCCTGTGCTCGACCAACCGCAAGGTCCGCTGCGCCCAGCCAGCCAGCTGATCATCGTGCGTCACATAGAGAACCGTCAGCCTCCTGTCGGCGGAGGCGCGGAAGATCATCCCGAGAACGTCCGCCGCGGTAGCCGAGTCCAGCTGCCCGACGACCTCGTCGGCGAGCAGCAGATCCGGCTCGTTGGCCAGCGCTACGGCCACCGCGACCCGTTGAGCCTCACCGCCCGACAGCTCGCGCGGACGGTGGTGCAGCCTCGTGGCGAGACCCAGCTCCGCCAGCAGGTCCCGGGCCCGCGCGGTCCTCCGGGGCCCCGGGGAGCCGAACCCCAGTGCCAGCTCCACGTTCTCGAGGGCGCTGAGGAACGGGATCAGGTTGTCGGACTGCAGGACGATGCCGATCCGGTCGGCCCGAAGGGTGGCGCGTTCCGCCTCGGCCATCCCATCGATCGACTGCCCGTCGATCCAGATCCGGCCCGCGTCGGGTCGCATCAGCCCGGCGATCAGCGACAGCAGGGTGGACTTGCCGCTGCCCGACCGGCCGACCAGGCTCGTGGTCGACCCCGAGGCCAGAGCCAGATCGACCGAGCGCAACAGGTCGAGCCTGCCCGAGCCCCTGCCGTACGACTTCGACACCGCGTCGAGGCGGACGAACGGGTCGACGGGCTCGGCGCTCACACAGATCGCCGCCCGAAGCGCAGGTAGAGCGAGGGGGTCACGAACAAGTTCAGCAGCGTCGAGGTGAACAACCCCCCGAGGATGACCACGGCGAGCGGGTGCTCGATCTCGTGGCCCGGACGGTCACCGAGGACGACGAGCGGGACCAGGGCCAGCCCGGTGGCCAGGGACGTCATCAGGATGGGCGCCAGACGCTCCTTGGCGGCCCGCAGCACGAGGTCTCGGCCGAAGGTCTCACCCTCGACTCGTTCGAGATGCTGGCAGTGGTTGATCAGGAGGATGCCGTTGCGCGCGGCGATCCCGAAGACCGTGAAGAAGCCGACCAGTGAGCCCAGCGAGATGATCCCCCCGCCGAGGAAGGCGGCGAGCACCCCGCCGACCAGCGCCATCGGGAGCGTGACGAAGACGATCAAGGCCGGGCGCCAGGCCCCGAACGACGCCTGGAGCAGGAGCAGGATAGCCGCGGCAGCCAGGACCGCGGTGGCGAGCAGGTGCGCTTGGGCGGACTGCCGCTCCTGGTACTCGCCGAGCACCTCGGCGTGGTAGCCGCGAGCGAACTCCACGCCCTTGAGCCGGACCGCAAGGTCCTGGGCCACCGAGCCGAGGTCACGGCCCTCGAAGGAGGCCCCGACGTCGAGGCGCCGGGACCCGTCCTCGCGGTCGATGGAGTTGGGATTCGGAGCCAGCTTCACCCGGGCCACCGCGGCCAGGCGGACGCGGCCGCCCGAAGGTGTGTCGATCAGGAGGTTCTCGATAGCGGGCACGCTGTTGCGGGTCTGTGGGGTGCTCCAGACGGCGACGTCGTAGGCCTTGCCGTCGCGGAAGATGTCGCCGACCTCCTCGCCGGCCACGAGAGTGGCCGCCGCGCGCCGGACGTCGCCGGGTTTGAGCCCGTACCGGGCCGCCGCCGGGAGATTCACCTCCACCTGCAGCTGTGGCACGTCGGTCGACACGTCGACGTGCTGGTCAACGACACCGTCGATGCCGGCCAGGATCTTGTTGATCTCCTCCGCCTTGGCTCGGAGTACGCGGAGGTCGTCGCCGTAGATCCGGACGACGATGGGCTCCTTGCCACCGGAGATGACCTCCTCGATGCGTTCGTCGAGGTAGGTCTGGGTCTCCCGAAACAGGCCCGGGTAGGCGTCGTTGACCTCCTCGATCGCGCTCAGCGTCGAGTCGTAGTCCTGGGACGGATCGGTACTCACCCAGTTCTCGCCGAGGTTCACCCCGGCCACCTCCTCGCCCAGGAACGCCTGACCGATGTGCGCCCCGAAGTTGCGGACGCCCGGGATCTGGCGCAGCTCCTTGCTGACGGCGATCGTGGTTCGTTGCATCTCCGCGGCGGACGTGCCCGGCTGGCTCACCCAGTGGATGAGGAAGTCCCGTTCCTTGAATGCGGGGAACAGCGACTGCCCGAGCAGCGGAGCAACCGCGAGCCCGACGACGGTGATCACCGCGAACCCGGCGTACACGGCCCGGGGACGGCTGAGGATCCTCGACAGGAGTGCCGTGTACCAGCGGTGCAGGACCCGGACGACTGGTGAGGTGTGCCTCTCGACAGGCACCCCGCGGAGCAGCAACAACGACAAGGCCGGGGTGAGGGTCATGGCCACGACGAGCGACGCCACGATCGCCAAGGTGTACGACAGCGCCAGTGGCCGGAAGAAGGCGCCCGTCAGGCCCTGCAGCAGGAAGATCGGCACGGCCGCAGCGACGATGATCAACGTCGCGTAGACGATCGGTGCCCGCACCTCGAGCGAGGCGTTCAAGATCACCGAAGCCGTGGTGCCCGGCTGACCGGACAGGCGGTGCTCACGCAGCCGCCGGACGATGTTCTCGACGTCGATGATGGCGTCGTCGACCACGGCACCCAGCGCGATGACCAGACCGGCGAGAGTCATGGTGTTGATCGTCTCCCCGCGCCAGTGCAGCACCAGCAGCGTCGCGGTCAGGGACAGCGGAATCGTCAGCACGCTGATCAACGCGACCCGCCACTCGAAGAGGAACAGGGCGAGGATGACGATCACCAGGATGAATCCGAGCACGAGGGCCTGGGTGAGGTTGCTGATGGCTTCGGTGATGAAGTTGGCCTGCTGGAAGATCGTCGTGTCGAACTGGACGCCGGGCATCCCCGGCTCGATGCTGCGGATGGCCTCCTCGACGCCGCGGGTCATCTCCACGGTGTTGGCCCAGGGCAGCTTCTCGACGACCAGCAGGATGCCGGGGCCGTCGTTGATCACTGCGTCGCCGATCAGCGGTTGGTGGTCGGTGACCACGTTCGCCACGTCGCCGATCTGGACGGCGCCGCCCTTCGCCCCGGCGGAGCGCAGCGGGACCTGGGCGAGGTCGCCCGGCGTGACGATGGGCAGCACGTTGCGGACGCCGAGGCGCTGGTTGGGCGACTCGATGGCCCCGCCGGTACCGATCACCGAGCCGGTCGAGAACCGCAGCAGCCCTGAGTCGACGGCGTCGGCTGTCGTCTCCATCACCTCGTCGAGGGCGACGTCGTGGGCCGCCATCTTCGGCGGATCGACCTGGACCTGCATCATCTGCAGGCGCTCACCCCACAACGCGACATTGGCCACGCCCGGCACGGCGAGCAGACGGGCCCGGACCGTCCAGTACGCCGACATCGACATCTGGATCACGGAGTGGTCCTTGGACGTCATGCCGATCTGCATCGCTCGCCCGGTGGCGGAGACCGGTGCGAGCATGACGGGCGGCGCGGCCCATGTCGGCAGGGTCGCGCTGACGGCCGTCATCCGCTCCTGGACGACCTGGCGGGCGTGCAGCAGGTCCACATCGGGCTTGAAGATCAGCTCGATGGCGGACAGCTGCGGCACCGACTTGGAACGCAGCGTCTCGAGCCCTTCCACCCCGTTCAGCGCCTGCTCGAGCGGCACCGTCACGAGGGACTCGACGTCGGACGTGGACAGTCCCAGGCACGCGGTCTGGATGACGACCCGGGGAGGAGCGAACTCAGGGAAGGCGTCGATGCGGGTGGACGGCAGTGTGACCAGGCCGACCCCCATCAGGAGGGCGCCGAACGCCACCACCAGGAACCGGTACCTGAGGCTCGCCGACACCACCGACCGCATGAGCGTCCGACGTGGGGCGGCCATCACTCCTCACCGCTGATCCCGGCTTCGGCTCCCACGAGCTCGGACGCGCCGACGATGACGACCTCGGTCCCCGCCGGCGGCCCCGAGGAGCAGATCACCGTGTCGCCCTCGATCGAGGTGATGGTCAGCGGCACACGGAGGTAGGTCCGCGGCGCGGGTGAGGAGTAGGCCCAGGCCGCGCCATCGGCGTCGTAGACCACGGCGGCGTACGGGATCTCCAGCGTGGCCTTCCCGCCGCCCACCGCAGGATGGGCGACGACCGCGGCGGTCTCGACGCCGAGTCGTTCCTCGGCGTCCTCGCGCAGGGTGATTCGGGCGGGCCGACCATCGGCCACGACCTCCACCGAGGCTGCGTCGGAGGTCGGTACGGGGTCGGCCTCATCATCGCCGCCACAACCGCCGAGGACCACGATGGGGACGAGCAGAGCGGGGGCGACCCACCGCCACCAGGACCATGTACGCATCACGGCACCTCCGGATCGAGAGCTGGGTTGGCAGGGGCGGGACGGATCTGCTGGACCTCGGGTGAGACTGCCGCCAGCAGGGTCGGCACCAGGAGCAGCACCACCGCCACCGAGGTCACCAGCCCGCACAGCAGGGTGACCGCGAACGGGTGGAGGAACTCGAGCCCGGCTCGTGGACCGAGCACCGCTGGCGCGGCGAAGACCGCGGCCACCACCAGTGCGGTCCCGAGGACCGAGGGAGCCAGGATGCGGGCAGCCTCGATCACCCCGCGGGCGACCTCGTCCGGCGACGATCCTCGTGCCGTGCGGACGAGGAGCAGCGATTGTCGGAGGGTGAGAGCGAGGACCGTCACAAGAGCAGCCAGGACCCCGACAGCGGTCACGCCGTTCATCGCCGGAGCGATCAGCAGACCGCCCACCAGGGACACCGGCGCGGCGACGAAGAGCACGGTCGCCGATCGCCAGCTGCCCGTCGCCGCCTGCAGGATCAGGAAGCTCAGGGCAGCCGCGACGACGGCGAGCCCGATCAGCTGCCGTTGGTCGTGCTGACGGTCGACCGCGTCGGTGACCACCTCGGCGCGGTACTCGTACGGCATGGCCAGACCCCGAAGCCGACTCGTGACCTCCGCGGACACGGACTCGAGGTCGCGTCCCTCGACCGACGCGTAGACGTCAAGTGTCCGCGAGACCGCGTCGTGACTCACGTACGCGGGATTGGGGGCGATCTCGACCCGAGCGACGTCACCGAGCCGCACGTGACCTCCGGCGGGGGTGTCGATCAGCAGGGACCTCAGGCTGGTCACGCTCTGGCGTGTGGCCGGCCCTCCCCAGACGACGACGTCGAAGATCTTCTGTTGCTCGTACAGGCTGCCGACCGTCAGCCCCGAGATCAACGTGCTCGTCTCCCGCCGGACGTCGCCCGGCCGAAGGCCGTGCCGCTCGGCCGCCGCCAGGTCGACCGAGATCTGCACCGTCGGCTCGCTGGACTGCGACTCGACCCGGGGGGCCAGCACACCGGGAACCGTGCTGAGGAGTGTTCGGACCTCGTCGGCGCTGTCGCGCAACGTGTCGAAGTCCACGCCTGAGAGTCGCACCACGAGCTCCTCGCCCGCGGCCGGGCCGCCGACCCTCCGGGAGGCAGCGGCCACCCGGTCGTCGGCGTAGGTCTGGGCGGTGGCGGCCAGACCGGGATATCCGCGGACCGCCGACTCCACCGCAGCTCGGGTCGCTGTGTAGTCGGCGTCCTCGCCGATACGCAGCCAGACCTCGGCGGAGTTCACATCGACGACTTCGTCGGAGCTGATCGCCCGGCCGGCGTGCGCGCCGGCGGACTCCACGCCGGGAATCGAGCGGAGCTCGGTGGCGACCTTCCGGCTGACCCGTTGCATCTCGACGAGAGCGGTGCCCGGTGCGGCCTCCAGCCGGACCACCACGCTCCGGTCCTGCAGGGTCGGGAGGGTGTCTCCCGGGCCATCGACAGCGACGACGGCAACGCCCCCGGCCACCAGGAGCACCGACGCGATGACCACCGCCAGCGGTCGGCTGATCACCGCAGGGGCGACGCGGTCGAACCCCCCGTGCACCCAGCGTCCGAACAGAGCTGGCCGGGTGACGTGGTCCTTCCGGCCCATCAGGAGAACGGCCAGGGACGGCGTCACCAGCAGTGCCACCAGCAGGGACGCGGCCAGAGCCAGGGCGAAGCTCGTCATCGCCGCTCCGGCGAAGGTGGCGATCAGTCCGCCCACGGTAAGCAACGGGGCCAGGCCCAGCAGCACGATCAGGCTGGCGACGATCAACGGGCCACGACGAGTCACGGCGACATCGGTCACGACGGCAACCACGGACGGCTTCGAGGTCACGCTGGAACCCGCCGTCTGCAGCCGGCGCCGGATCTCCGCCACGTCGCCCAGGGCGTCATCGACGACCAACGCGACCGCCGCCGCGATCCCCACCAGGGTGATCATGGTGAGGGTCTCGCCCCGGAGCTCGAGCACCCAAGCGGCGGTGATCATGGACACCGTGATCGAGACGGCCGCGGTCATGGCCGTCCGCCAGCTGAACAGGACGACTGCGAGTCCGGCGAAGAGTGCCACCAGGGCGACGATGCCGACTACGCCGAGATCGTGCAGGGCGGTCGTGAGGTAGTCAGCCGGCCGGAACACCGTCGGCTCGACGGTGATGCCGGCCAGGCCTGGGGCCATGGCCTCCAACGCTTCCTCGACGCCACGGGTCACCTGAGCCGTGTCCGCCCCCGGGAACCGCTCGACCACGAGCATCAGGCCGGAGGTGCCGTCGAGGCTGGCGTCGCCGATCAGCGGCTGATGGTCCTCCCGCAGGGTGGCCACGTCGCCGATCGTCAGCTGGTGCCGGCTCGCGCCCTCGACCGCGACGTCGGCGAGCTGCTTCGCGGTGGTGATCGGCTGGATGTGCTGGACACCGAGTCGCTGTGACGGCGTCTCGACGAAGCCGCCCGTGCCGGGGGTCGATGCTTCGACGAAGCTCAGGGGGGACACCCACAAGGCGTTGCCGGTCGACTCGATCAGCTGGGTGAGCGTCACCTGCTGCGTGCGGAGGCGGTTCGGATCGACCTGGACCTGCAGCTGACGGTCGCGCTGTCCCCAGATGGAGACGTTGGCGACTCCCGGAATGCTCATCAGGCGGGGTCGGATCTGCCAGCGGGCCTGGACCGACATCTCCATCGTGGACACCGTCGGAGAGGTCAGCGAGATCATGGCGACCCGGCTGGTCGAGGATGTCGGCTGCACCATCACCGGTGGCGTGCCTACGTTCGGCAGGGCTTTGGCCTGGGTCATCCGCTCCTGCACCATCTGGCGGGCCTGATACAGGTCGGTTCCCGGTTCGAACTCGAGGTCGATCGCCGAGAGGCCGGGCATGGACTTGGAGCGGATGTGAGCGAGCCACGGGATCCCGTTCAGGAGATCCTGCTCGAGCGGCACCGTGATCAGCTGCTCGACCTCCTGCGCCGAGAGCCCGAGGGCCTCGGCCTGCACCTGGACGGTGGTGGGACCGAACTCGGGATAGATGTCGGTCTTCGCGTCGTGCAGCTGATAGAGACCGATACCGAGCACGCCGATGGCGGCAGCGATGGCCAGCCGACCGAAACGCAACCCCGAGCTCACGATCCAACGCAACATCTCGTACTCCGTTCGCCACTGCTGTGGGATTTCGGGCGCTGCGCTGCCTGTTCAGCGGCGGCGATCGGTCGGTCGGTCGAGGTGAGGCCTGGAACGCGCAGCCGGCGGCAGTGTCGTCCTCGGGCCGCCAGACCCCTTGGGACGAGCTCAGCTCTTCATCCGTGCCGTCTTCCCGTACACGCGCGGGCTGCGCTGGTAGGCGCGTCCTTCCTCGTCCCGGACATCTTCTTCGACGTCCTTCAACGTCGCCGCGGTCAGCCGGTGCCGAGCGACCAGCTGCAGCTGCTCTCTCTCGGTCTCCTGTGCCCCGCGGTAGCCGGTGCGGATGCCCCCGACGCCCGGGGCGAAGGACTTGAGCTGAGTCCGAGCTGGCTCGTCGACGTTGAACTCGGCGATGACTACCACGTCGTCGTAGCAACCGGTCCGCACACAGTCCCTGACGTCCACCTGGTCCACCTTCGCCCGGTCGTTCCAACCCACTGCCGGTCCCCACCCCTCGGCGTAGTCGGGTTGGCCGGTCCCGGGGGCGGCCTGCATCATGACGCCCGCCCTGGCACCCTGCAGTCCCGCCAGCCAGAGCGGGGACTTGACGATCTCGGCGTCGTCGTACTCCTCTGAGTACTCCCCGAAGTACCAGACGGTCCCGGAGTCGTCCTGGGCGTAGAAGGTGAGCTCGACCTCCTCCGCCTTCCCTTCCGTGAAGTCGCGATCCAGCGCTACGACGGTCTCGACGCCCGCGATCTCCTTCGTCAAGCCGGTGACCGTGGACTCGATGGCTCGGGACACCTTCTCGCCGTCGTCGTAGGCGTGCCCCTCCCAGCGCAGCCTGGTGCCCGGCACCATGGGGAAGTAGGCGTTGGTGATGTCGGTCGGGTGGTGGAAATTCGCCGGATGGAAGTCCTCGGCGCGGGTGGGTTGCCTCGACGGGGACGGCGCAGGAGTCGGAGTTCCGGATGTCGAAGGAAGCCCGGGCGGTGAGGCCGACCTCGACGCTGCGGGGGTCGCGATCGAGGACGACGGGGTCTGCCGCTCGGACGCGAGGCACGCGGACGTGAGCAGCACAGCGCAGCACGTGCAGCACACACGTGCCCAGCGTCGACCACTCATGCGGCCCCCTTTGCCGGCGCCCCTCCGCCACCAACGAGACATGAAGTCCGCGTCGTGACCGAAAGGCCATTAGTCACGCAATCTAGAGAGAGGTCGTGGTCCATTTGATCCGGTCTCGAACTTCTGTTACCTAAATGAAACATTCGGGGCGGTGGATGCATCACGAAAGGGATGCAGGTCCAGCCACGACCCCCGAGCACGTCGGAAAGGGCTAACCTGTCGACGTCCGTGTCCGGTACAAGACACGCCGGCTCGCGAACGGCATCGAACCGCATTCGCTGGTCGTCTCGACGGAGTGCTTTCGGCTCCCCCCGACGGCGCGGCGCTAGGTTTTCCGACCATGACGAGCATCCGCTGGGGGAACACGCAGATCAGTGTCGTGATCGGGATCGGCGACGACCGACCGGTGACGATCGACAGCCTGGACGTGGCGGGGCACGAGCGGACGACGCCGGCCCGCCAGCCGCTGGTCGAGCTGTTGGTGCTGGGTGAGGGCCGCACGCTCAACAACACGCGCTTCACCAGCACCGGGGTCGGTGACCGACTGCGCTACGTCTCGCACCGCACCGTCGTCGACGACCGAACGACCCGGTTGGTCATCGAGCAGCGCGACGAGCTGACCGGCTTGGCGACCAGCACCACGCTCACGGCGTACGCGGACGTGCCGGCTCTGCAGGCCCAGAGCACCCTGAGGAACACCTCCGACGACGAGCAGATCGTGCAGATGATCAGCTCGCTGGCGCTGGGCTGCGTCCTCGATGACGGCGAGTCGCTCGAGGACCTGGTGCTGCACTCGGCGCAGAACAGCTGGTGTGCGGAGAGCCGCTGGAGTCAGGTACGGCTGCGGGACGACGAGGGTCTCGGCCGGATCGCCCCACCGGATTGGGACCTCGAGTCCCGGACCTACCGCGCGGCGGTCAGCACCTCGACCTGGTCGACCGGGCAGATCCTGCCCACGGTCATGATCGACAACACCGCCACGGGACGGGCGTTGGCCTGGCAGATCGAGCACAACGGGGCCTGGCGCTGGGAGGTGGACGGTCGCTGGATCGGACCCGACGAGGTCGCCGTGGTCGTCGGCGGGCCCAACGACGTCGATCACCACTGGACGATCCGGCTGGACCCGGGCGCGGAGTTCGTGACCGTACCCGCGTCGGTCGCCGTCTCTCGAGAGGGTTGGCAGGGCGCGATCGCCGCCCTGACCGCGCACCGGCGCGCCATCCGTCGGCCCCTCGTCCGGCCGGACCTGCCCGTGATCGTCAACGACTACATGAACGCCCTGATGGGCGATCCCACCACCGAGAAGCTGCTGCCGCTGATCGACGCCGCCGCCGAGACCGGTGCCGAGTACTTCTGCATCGACGCCGGCTGGTACGACGACGGCGGTCACTGGTGGCCGAGCGTGGGGGACTGGCAGCCGTCGACCACCCGCTTCCCCGACGGCGGTCTGCAGCGAGTGCTCGACCACATCCGCGACCGCGGCATGCTGCCGGGTCTGTGGGTGGAGCCCGAGGTGATCGGGGTGAGGTCCCCGGCTGCCGAGCGGCTGCCGGACGAGGCCTTCCTGCAGCGGTACGGACGCCGGATCGTCGAGCAGGAGCGGTACTTCCTCGACCTGCGGCACCCGGCCGCCCGCGGCCACCTCGACGAGGTGGTGGACCGGCTGGTCGACGGCTACGGTGCCCGGTTCTTCAAGTTCGACTACAACGTGACGCCCGGGCCCGGCACCGACCGGGACGCGTTCAGCGTCGGCGACGGGCTGCTGCAGCAGAACCGCGCCCAGATCGACTGGCTGACCGGGGTCCGCGACCGGCACCCCGACCTGCTGATCGAGAACTGCTCCTCCGGGGCGATGCGGATGGACTACGCGCTGATGTCGTTGCTCGAGCTGCAGTCGACCTCGGACCAGATGGACCCGGCCCTGTACGCGCCGATCGCCGCGGCCGCCCCGGCCTCGCTGACCCCTGAGCAGGCGGGCAACTGGGCGTACCCGCAGCCGGGCATGCCACCGGAGGAGATCGCGTTCTGCATGGTCACCGGGCTGACCGGACGGCTCTACCTGTCCGGCCACCTGAACCGGATGAGTGCCGACGAGCTCGCGCTGGTCCGGGAGGGCGTCAGGGCGTACGAGGGGCTGCGGGCCGATCTGGCCCAGGCCCTCCCGTTCTGGCCGCTGGGGCTGCCGACCAGTCGGGACGACGTCGTGGTGCTGGGACTGCGAGCACCCGCGGCCACCTATCTCTACCTCTGGTTCCCCCGAGCGGGCGAGCACACCGACGTGACCCTGCAGCTCCCGACCGCGGTCGAAGGTACTGCTGTGGAGACGGTCTATCCCCGGTCGCTGCCGGCGTACGAGCTGGACTGGGACACCACCGAGCGCGTCCTGCGAGTGACGCCGACGGTGCCCGGGCCGACCGCGCGCGTGCTCCGCATCGGCTGATCCGGCGGTGCGGTGTCGATTCACACCGTGGCGGCGTCCGCGTCCCGTCGTACCGCGACAGCCTCGTCCGCCGAGACGGCCGCGTAGTCGACGTCCTTGGTCTCCTTGCTCAGCAGCAGCGCGATCAGGGTCAGCACACCGGCTCCGGCGAGGTAGACCCCGACCGGCCAGACCTCGCCACCGGCCGTCGCCCACAGGGCAACCGCGATGATCGGCGCCACGGCCGCACCGAGGATGCTGGCCACGTTGTAGGCGATGGCCGAGCCGGTGTAGCGCACGTTGGTCGGGAAGAGCTCGGGCAGCAGTGCGCCCATCGGGCCGAAGGTGGTCCCCATCAGCATGAAACCGAAGATCAGGAACGCCTGGGTGAGAGCCCCGGTGAAGGCGAGATCGTCACGGGGTTGCAGGAACAGCTGGAAGCTCAAGCCGAAGGCGATGATCGCGACCGTGGTCCAGATCAGCAGCCGCCGGCGACCGATCATGTCGGCGACCGGCCCGGAGATCAGGGTGAACAGACCGAAGAAGAGCACGCCGATGATCTGCATCAGCACGAAGTCGGTGTAGCTGAACCCGAGACCACCGGGTGAGGCATCCGTCTTCGCGGTCCCGTAGGTCAGGGTGAAGCTCGACATCAGGTAGAAGAGCACATACGTCGCCAGCATGATGAAGGTGCCGAGGATGACCTCGCGCCAGTTGTAGCGGAAGGTCGTCGACAGCGGCAGCTTGCGGATCGCGCCGCGCGCCTCGGCGGTCCGGAACGTCTCGGACTCGACCAGCTTCAGCCGCACCCAGAGCCCGACGATGACCATCACGGCCGAGAACAGGAACGGCACCCGCCAACCCCAGGCCAGGAAGGCCTCGGACCGCTGGGTGGGTCCGTCGGGGTGGGGCAGCGCGAAGTTGATGATCAGGAAGATCCCGTTGGCGATGATGAATCCCAGGGGAGCCCCCAGCTGCGGGAAGGTGCCGTACCAGGCGCGCTTACCGGCCGGCGCGTTCTCCGTGGCCACCAGGGCAGCTCCCGACCACTCGCCGCCGAGGGCGAACCCCTGGGTGAGGCGCAGCACGAGCAGCAGGAACGGGGCCAGCACACCGACCGAGGAGTACGTCGGCAGGCAGCCGATCAGGAACGTGGCGATACCCATCACGAGCAGGCTGATCACGAGCGTGGTCTTGCGCCCCCGTCGATCGCCCAGGTGACCGAAGAAGATCGCGCCGATGGGACGGGCCACCATGGCCGCCCCGAACACCGCGAACGAGGCCAGCAGCGCGGTGGTCGGGTTGCCCGTCTTGAAGAACAGCTGCGGGAAGACGAGGACGGCAGCCGTGGCGTACACGTAGAAGTCGTAGAACTCGATGGTGGTGCCGATCATGCTCGCTGTGATGACCCGACCGGGGGAGTTCAGGGGGGCGGACGTCGTCGTCGGTGACTCAGGCATGCGGGAGACTCTGTCATCCCACCCCTGGCGATTCCAGGAGCCGTGCCGGTAGTTTCTCGACCATGGTCGTCGCCGCGTTCGTCGCACCGTATCTGCTGGAAGCCACCTCGAGGTTCGTGCTGTCGGCGGCCCGGTTGCACGACGTCCGGCTGGCGGTGATCACCACGTCGCCGGTGGAGGGACTCTCCCCGGAGCTGCGGGAGGCGCTGGCGGGTCACTGGCAGGTGTCCGACGCCCTGGATCCGCAGCAGATCGCCGACGCGGTCCGCGGCCTGTCCGGGCAGGTCGGTCGGGTCGAGCGGCTGATCGGGGCGCTGGAGCAGCTGCAGGTGCCGCTCGCCCAGGCGCGGGACGCGCTCGGCATCGAGGGGATGTCGGCGGACGTCGCCACGAACGTGCGGGACAAGTCGCAGATGAAGTCGGTGTTGGCTGCGGCGGGCGTGCCGTGCGCCCGTCATCAGCTCGTGCACCGGACCGAGGAGGCTCTCTCCTTCCGGGACCTGGTCGGCTACCCGATGGTGGCCAAGCCACCGGACGGGGCCGGAGCGAAGGCGACCTTCCGGCTCGACCACGACGCGGACTTCGACTCCTGGCTGGCCGCCGCGCAGCACGACCCCGGCGAGGTGTGGCTGCTGGAGGAGTTCCTGACCGGCAAGGAGCACACGTTCGACTCCGTCACTCTCGGCGGCGAGACGATCTGGGCGTCGATCTCGGACTACCGGCCGCCGCCGTTGGAGGTGCTGCGGACCCCGTGGGTGCAGTGGACGGTGCTGCTGCCACGCGACGTCTCCGGGCCCGAGTACGACCCGATCCGCTCCCTCGGCCCGGCCGCGCTGCGGGCCCTGGGGGTGCGGGACGCCTTCTCCCACATGGAGTGGTTCGAGCGACCCGACGGCTCGGTGGCGATCTCGGAGGTCGGCGCCCGGCCGCCGGGGGCCCAGCTGGCCTCCATGATCGGCTTCAGCCACGACATCGACTTCTACGCGACCTGGGCGGAGCTGGTGATCAAGGGCAGCTTCACCCCCAACGAGCGTCGGTACGCCTCGGGCACCGCCTACCTGCGCGGCATGGGACGCGGCCAGGTCCGCACGGTGCACGGCATCGACCAGCTGCAGGCCGAGATCGGGCACCTGGTGGTCGACTTGCGGTTGCCGCAGCCCGGCACGCCGGCCAACAGCTCGTACGAGGGTGAGGGCTTCATCACCGTGCGGCACCCGGACACCGCCGTGGTCGAGGACGCGCTGGCCCGGATCGTCGCCACCGCCCGGGTCGAGCTGGTCGAGAGCCAATGATCACGGAGGAGTGCTGACCATGGGAAACGTCGTGATGCTCTCCCCGGGTTTCCCGCTGGAGATGGCCTACTTCACCCGGGCCCTGGCCGAGGTCGGAGCCACGGTGATCGGCGTCGGCGATCAGCCGGTGGACGTGCTGCCGGCCGAGGCGCGCGCGGCTCTGGCGCACTACGAGCACGTGTCGCTGGCCGACGAGGATGCGGTGATCGCGGCGCTCCGGGGGCTGTCCCGGCACGCCCGGATCGACCAGGTGGAGTGCCTGTGGGAGCCCTACATGGTGCTCGCGGCCCGGATCCGGGAGGAGCTGGGACTGCCCGGGATGACGGTGGCGCAGACGCTGCCGTTCCGGGACAAGGAGCTGATGAAGCAGGTCCTGGACGACGCCGGGATCCGCACGCCTCGGCACGCGAGCACCGGCACGAACGCCGGGATCTACGCCGCGGCGGAGCAGCTCGGCTACCCGCTGATCATCAAGCCGATCGCCGGGGCCGGCTCGGCCGACACGTACCGGGTGGATTCATTGGCCGAGCTGGAGACCGTGCTGCCGATGATCGTTCACGTGGAGACCGTCAGCGTGGAGGAGTTCATCGACGCCGAGGAGTTCACCTACGACACGATCTGCGGGGCGGGGGAGATCCTCTACGACAACGTGTCCTGGTATCGGCCCCGTCCCCTGCAGGCGCGGTCCCACGAGTGGATCAGCCCGCAGACGGTCGCGCTGCGTGATCTCGATCGAGCCGAGCTGGCCGGCGGCATCGCGATGGGTCACCAGGTGATCACCGCGCTCGGGTTCACGGCCGGCTTCACCCACATGGAGTGGTACCGCAAGGCCGACGGGGAGGTCGTCTTCGGTGAGATCGGCGCCCGCCCCCCCGGGGCTCGCACGGTCGACGTGATGAACTACGCGTGTGACGCCGACCTGTTCCGGACCTGGGCCGCGGCGGTGATCACCGGCAGCGCCGAGCCGATCTCGCGGCCGTACAACGCGGTGAGCATCTTCAAGCGGGCCAGGGGTTCGGGGCACATCACCCGGGTCGAGGGCTTGGACCGGCTGCTCGCCGAGCACGGTGACAGCGTGTGCGTGCTGGATCTGCTGCCGGTGGGCGCGCACCGACGGGACTGGCGGGCCACCCTGATCTCCGACGGCATGATCATCCTGCGCGATCCCGACCTGGATCGGCTGGTGAAGATCGCCGACCGGTTCGGCAGCGAGCTGCAGCTGTACGCCCAGTGACCGACGGTCCAGTGACGGACAGCCCAGTGACGGACAGCCCAGTGACGGACAGCCCAGTGACGGACAGGGGTCGTGGTCGGGTCACGTTGGACGACGTGGCCGAGCGGGCCGGGGTCTCGCGCGCCTTGGTGTCCATCGTGATGCGCGAGGTGCCCGGAGCGAGTGAGACCACCCGAGCCCGGGTGCTGGCGGCGGCCCAGGAGCTGGGCTACCGCCCCGATGCGCGCGCCCGGTCGCTGGCCGGCCGGGCCTCCAACCTGATCGGTGTCATGTTCGGAGTGGGGGTGGGGGCGTTCCACTTCGACTTGCTGGAGGGTCTCTACGCAGCGGCCGAGGAGCGCGGCTACAACCTGATCCTGAGCCCGGTGACCCGGGGTCGTGACGAGGCGAAGGCGGCGGAGTCCTTGCAGGACTTCCGCTTCGACGGGTTGATCATGCTGGGTCCGGCGACGCCGGAACCGCTGCTGGCGGGTCGCCTGCCGGTGGTCGTGGTGGGGTGGCACGTCGATCACCCACGGGTCGACGTGGTCCGCACCTCCGACGAGACGGGGATGGCGGCCGCCGTGGATCACCTGGTGAGCCTGGGGCATCGTCGGATCACCCACCTCGACGGTGGGGAGACGCTGATCGGCGCGTCCCGGCGCAAGGCCTTCGTCACGGCCATGCGTCGACACGACCTGGGGGAGTCGATGCGGGTGGTTCCGGGCGGTCAGGCCCAGGTGGACGGGCAGCGCGCGGCTCGCCAGCTCGTCGAGCAGCGAGAGCTGCCGACCGCCGTGGTCGCGTACAACGACGACACGGCGACGGCGGTGATGGGGGTGCTCGCCCAACAGGGCATCGCCGTCCCCGCTGAGGTGTCGGTGATCGGCTGGGACGACAGCGAGGCCGCCACGCTCTCGCTGGTGGGTCTGACCAGTGTGGTCCAGCAGCCGGCCGAGCTGGCCCGGTTGGCCGTCGAGCGGATCGTGGACCGGATCAACCGGCGGCGGGTCGAGGAACGTGAGATCGTGCTCCAGCCGGGTCTCCGGGTCCGCGACTCCACCGGTCGTCCACCGGCTCAAATGTCTTGACAATGTCGCGCGGCGAACCGTACCGTTCTGGTCAGAAACTAGACCGGTCTAGTGATGTGAGTCACAGGCCAGAGGGAAGGTCATCAATGACTCTCGGTGTCGCTGTCATCGGGGCCGGCATGGCAGGTCGGGCGCACGCCGCCGCCTACCGGACCGCCCCGACGTTGTACGCCTCGACGCTGCCGCCGCTGCGGTACGTCTCGATCGCGGACGTCAGCCCCGAGCTCGGCGAGCTGTCGGCTCGACGCTTCGGGTACGAGCGCAACGACACGTCCTGGCAGGCACTCGCCGAGGACCCCAGCATCGACGTGGTGAGCGTCGTGGTGGCCAACCGACTGCATCGGGAGATGGTCGAGGGGCTGTTGGCGGCCGGCAAGCACGTGCTCTGCGAGAAGCCCCTCAGCGACACCCTCGACGACGCCCGCGCGATGGTCGAGGCGGCCGACGCGGCCAGCACGGTGGCCCGGATCGGCTTCACCTACCGCCGGGCCCCTGGCGTGGCGGCCCTGCGTGACCTGATCCAGAACGGGACGCTCGGCAACATCCTGCACCTCGACGCGCGCTACTGGTGCGACTACGCCGCCGACCCACAGGGGCCGATGGCCTGGCGCTACAAGGGTGCTCCGGGCTCCGGAGCGCTGGCCGACATCGGCAGCCACACCGCGTACCTGGCGGAGTTCCTGGCCGGGGACATCACGGAGGTGAGCGGCGGCCGGTTCACCACCGCCATCACCCAGCGACCGGTGGCCCTGGGGGCCGTCGTCGGGCACGGCAAGGTCGAGGTCAGTGACACCTACGAGCCGGTGGAGAACGACGACTACGCGGCCTTCAGCGCCTCGTTCGCCCACGGCGCCGGGGTCATCCAGGTGTCCCGGGTCGCCGCCGGTCACCCGAACGGGCTCGAGCTCGAGGTGTTCGGGGACAAGGGCGCCGCCACCTGGGCCCAGGAGCGGCCGGCCGAGTTCCAGCTGATGCTGAACGAGGGCAGCGCCACCGGCACCAACGGCTACCGCCGGGTGATCATCGGCCCCGACCACCCGTACGTCGCCGGCGGTCTGCCGATGGACGCCCCCGGTGTCGGTCTCGGTCAGAACGACGGTTTCGTCTACCAGGCTCGCGCCTTCCTGGAGGAGGTCGCCGGACTCGACGAGGCGGACTCGCTGCCGCGCTGTGCCTCGTTCTCCGAGGGCGTCCACAACATGGAGGTCCTCGCCGCAGTCGCCGAGTCCGCGGCCCACCGCGGCGCCGCGGTCACCGTCCCCATCCAGCGCTCCACCCGGCTCGAGGAGATCTCGGCATGAAGTTCGGCCTCTACAACGCGATCCTGCACGACCGTACCCTGCCCGAGGCCCTGAAGGTCATCGCCGGTGTGGGTCTGAGCGGCATCGAGCTCAACTCCGGTGGCTTCCTGCCGGCCTTCCACATCCCCACCTTCGACGACATCCTCACCTCCGACACGGCCCGGGACGACTTCCTCGGTCTGTTCGATGGCACCGGGGTGGAGATCGCCGGTCTGAACTGCAACGGCAACCCGTTGCACCCCGATCGGGTCATCGGTGACGCCCACGCCGCCGACATCCGGCGCAGCATCCGGCTGGCGAACCGGCTCGGCCAGACGCGGGTGGTGACCATGTCGGGACTGCCCGGCGGCGAGCCCGGCGCCACCCGCCCCAACTGGATCGTGAACGCCTGGAACTCCGCCGCGCTGGACGTGCTGGAGTACCAGTGGCAGGTCGCCGAGGAGTTCTGGCGCGAGATCGACCGCGAAGCCGCCGACCTGGGAGTCAAGGTGGCCCTCGAGCTGCACCCGCAGAACCTGGTGTTCAACCCCGCCGGGATCCGGGAGCTGGTGGAGCGGACCGGTGCCACCCACGTCGGGGTCGAGCTGGACGCGTCCCACCTGTTCTGGCAGTGGATGGACCCGGTGGCCGTCGTGCAGGACCTCGGACCGCTGACGTTCCACGCCGCCGCCAAGGACGTCAAGATCAACCCGGCCGCCGCCGTGTACGGCGTGCTGGACAACCGCTTCCGGAAGCTGTCACCCGAGGAGCCGCGCACCAACCTGGGCGGCGACGAGTGGGCCAACGAGTGGCCGAAGGACGCCGCCTGGGACTTCGTCGCCCTGGGTCGTGGCCACGATGCGGTCTACTGGTCGACCTGGTTGTCCGCGCTGTACGCCGTCGATGAGGACATGTGGGTCAACATCGAGCACGAGGACGTGTCGCTGGGCCGGATCGAGGGCATCGAGGTCGCCGCCGGTGTCCTGCTGGACGCCGCCCGCCGGGCCGGGATCCCTGCCTGAGCGGACATCCGCACTGGCCGTCCGCCCCGATCATCAGTGACCGCCGGCCGACCAACCTTCCCCGCACGGACCACCGTCGGGGGAGACCTGGATGGTGACCTCCCGGCCGTCCGGAGTGATCAGCGGTTGGAAGAACGTCGACACCTCGACGCTGGCCTGGGGGATGTAGTGGAAGATCAGCGACCGGCGGAATCGATCGGTGGTGCTGTTCGGCCGTGAGCCGTGCACCACGCTGCCGTGGAAGAAGAGCACGTCGCCGGCCTTCATCTCGGTCTGCACGACCTCGATGCCCTCGGGGACGGGCACCGTGACGTTGGTGAACGAGACCTCGGGATCGGCCTCCTCCGGGCACATCACGTGGATGACGTGGGAGCCGGGGACGACGGCCAGCCCGCCGTTGTCGGCGTCGCAGTCGTCGACCGCGATCCAGGCGGCGATGCAGGTCTCCGGGTGTGCCTGCAGATAGAGGTTGTCCTGGTGCAGGGCCTGGCCGCGGGCCGTCGGGGGCTTGAAGTAGAACATCGACTGAGCGGCCAGCGCCGGCCCGATGAGCTCGGTGACCACCCCGAGAATGCGCTCGTCCAGCATCAGCTCCAGGGCGATCTCGCCGACCTCGGAGTCGGGCCGCCGATGTGGGTGCACGATGCGGGGATAGCGGGAGAGGATGTCGTCCTCCGGCAGCCCGTCGTCGAAACCGAGCGAGCGGTCGGTCTCGATCTGGGTGGTGTAGACATCGCGGACCCGGTCCACCTCCGCCGGGGTGAGCAGCTGAGGCACCAGCACCACGCCCGTCTCGGCGTACCGCCGGCTGAGGTCGGTGCGTTCGACGGCGAGATGGCTCATACCGCCCAGTCTTCGCGCTCGGCCTCGCCCAGACCATGGCGCAACCGGTCGCGAACATGGAAGATCCTGCTGTGACTCGCGTGCGACAGCTGGCGCCCGCCGTCGACCAGGTGCTCGCCGGGGCCTTCACCGAGGACGATCGCTACGACGTGTGGCGGCCGTCCGGGACCGATGACTGGCTGCTGCTCAACACCGTCGGCGGAGCCGGCCGGATCGGTGTGACCGGGCACCCGGACGTGATCACCGAGCCGGGCGACGTGGTGATCATCCAGCCGGCTGTGCCGCACGACTACGGGACGGCGCCTTCTCCGGCCGGCGCGAGTGGTCACTGGTCGCTGCAGTTCGCCCACTTCCGCCCGCGTCCGGAGTGGCTGGCCTGGCTGGACTGGCCGCAGCCGGTGCCCGGGGTGGTGCGGGTGCGGACGGCAGGCGACGCCCGGCGGCGCATCCATGAGGCGCTGCAGGCCGCAGACTCCTTCGGTCGCAGCGATCTGCGCCAGGCCACCAGGTTCGCCGTGAACGCGGTCGAGGCGGCGCTGCTGTGGTGCACCACCTCCGACCCCGGGGCCGGTCTGCTGGATCCGCGGGTGCTGGCCGCGATGGAGGACATGGCCGGCCGGCTCGCGGAGCCGATCACCGTGCCCGAGCTGGCGCGTCGCGCGGATCTGTCGGTGTCACGGTTCGCCCACCTGTTCGCCGAACAGGTCGGGGTGTCCCCGATGCGCTACCTGGAGCGGCAGCGCCTGCGACTGGCCGAGCAGCTGCTCGACCTCACCCCGCGTACGGTCGCCGAGATCGCCCGGGCGGTCGGCTACGACGACCCGCTCTACTTCTCCGCACGGTTCCGGGCGCACACGGGGATGCCGCCGACGACGTACCGGCGTCGGCGGGTCTGATCAGCTCCCGGTGGAGCGTCGTCGGGGATCGACCAGCGTCTTCGGTCCCGGTCCCACGACGCCGTGGCCGGCCAACCGGGCGGGCACCTCGTCCAGAGCGACGGTCTCACCCACGATCGGGGTCGGGTCGAGCCCGCCGGCGTACGCGCGCAGCGTGTCGGCCAGAGCGGGGGAGGCCGACAGGATGCCGACCGCGGTGACGTCGGCGAGCACCAGGTCCCGGGTGTCGATCAGGCTCGGCTCCCCGGACAGGCCGATCAGGGCGAGCCGGCCACCGGGCCGGACCTGGGAGAGCGCGCTGGCCGGCGCGGTCGGGTCCGACGTGGCGTCCAGCACGGCGTCGTACGCCCCGGCGGTCATCCCGGCCAGGGCCGAGACGTCCACGGTGTGCCCGGCGCCGAGCCGCGCGGCCAGCGCGAGGCGGTCGGGTCGCACACCGCAGACCGTGACCTCGGCGCCCGCATCGACCGCGAACAGGGTCGCCAGCAGACCGATGGTGCCGTCACCCAGGATCAGCAGTCGACTCCGTGGCTCGACACCGGCCGCTCGCACGGCCCGCAGCGCGTTGGCCCCCGGCTCGACCAACGCGGCCGCGGTGGTGCTCACCGCATCCGGCACGTAGTGAGCGAACCGGGTGGGGATCAACGCGTACTCGGCCAGCATCCCCGGCCAGCCGTCGGTCACCCCCACCTCGCGGCGGTCGGCGCAGACGTGTTGTCGCCCGCCCCGGCAGTCGGGGCACGCACCGCAGCCGAGCATCGTGTCGCCGATCACCCGCCGGTCGACCCAGAGGCCCTCGGACGCCGACCCGGTGGCGACGACGGTGCCCGTCCACTCGTGCCCGAGCCGCAGCGGGTGATGGGTCCGGCCCCGGGCGTAGTACGCCATCTCACCGGTGAACAGCTCGACGTCGGTGCCGCAGATCCCGGCTCGGTCGACGCGGACCAGCAGTTCCCCTGGGGCTGGCTCGGGCACCGGCACGTCGTCGACCCGGGCGTCGTGGGGTCCGTGGACGACGAGGGCGCGCATGGTCTCGACGGGCATACCCGCCATCATCCCGCCGCCGTGAGCAGCTGCTGACCCAGCTCGCGAGCGGCCCGGCGCACCTCGTCGCCGTCGACGATCTCGAACGCATACGGCACCAGCACCAGCTGCTGGGCGTACCAGTGCGGGTTGCTGGTGGTGCCCGTCAGCCGGGTCCGACCGTCGTCCATGGCATCGAGGGCGCCGACGGCGGGGGTGATCCAGCGGCTCACCCCGTCGTACGGCCCGGCGAAGATGATCTCGGCCGAGAACTCCCAGCCCACCGCCAGGTGCTCTTCCAGCATCGTCACCGGATCGAGGTCGACCGGGCGCTCTGCCGGCACCTCCAGCGGGGTCGCCGTCTGGATCCGATCCACCCGGTAGGCGCGGCGGTCGTCCACGGGGTGCGACCAGCACAGCAGGTACCACCGCGCGTGCCGCACCACGACGGCCCAGGGGTCGACCTCGCCCGACCAGGCACGGCCGCTCTCGCTGCGGTAGTCGATCAGGACCCGTCGCGAGGTCGAGCAGGCCTGGACGAGCGAGGTGATGATGGCCGGATCCGGTCGGACCGCACCGCGGTCCGGTGCCGCCGCGGCCGTCCGCCGCAGCGCTTCGGCCGGTGCCGCGATCGGCTCGGGCAGCGCACGGATGATCTTGCTCAGGGCGCTCGCCACCGGGTCGTCCGGATCGCTGCCGCCGTGGTGGCCGTCGAGCACCGCCATCACCAGCCCGAGTGCCTCGGTGGCACTGAACACCAGCGGCGGCAGCCTTACGCCGCGACCCACCCGATAGCCCCCGTACGGTCCGCGGATCGAGACGATCGGGATGCCCGCCTCGCGCAGGATGGCGACGTAGCGACGGACCGCCCGCTCGGACACGGCGAGCCGCTCCGCCAGTCGCTCGGCGGTGATGCCGGGACTGGTCTGCATCAGCTCCAGGGTGCCCAGAGCTCGTGCCGTCGGACTCAGGTCATCACGCACCGCGGACCCCATTCCGGAAGAGGATCGTCCGCAATCGAGGCTAGCGTTTCGTACATGAGCGACAACACCCTGGCAGACCTCACCGTGATCACCGAGCCGTCCATGACGGCGGGCGAGGCCGAGATGCTGCTCTTCGCGCTGGAGCGGTCACGGGCCCAGTTCGCGTGGAAGGCGGGCGGCCTGGACGCGGCCGGGCTGCGGCTGCGGCTGACGGACTCCTCGACCAGCGTGGCCGGCCTGCTGAAGCACCTGGCCCTGGTCGAGGACCTCAAGATCGTCGAGTGGCTCGGCGGTCCGATGGGCGGCCCCTGGCGCCGAGCGGACTTCGACGCCGACCCCGACTGGGAGTGGCACAG
This sequence comes from uncultured Actinomycetota bacterium, assembly GCA_963696135.1. Classification (GTDB taxonomy): domain Bacteria; phylum Actinomycetota; class Actinomycetes; order Propionibacteriales; family Propionibacteriaceae; genus Microlunatus. The sequence continues at coordinate 1,091 of CAVOJH010000006.1, read as the reverse complement.
CGCCGCCGAGGACTCACCGGAGGATCTCTACGCGCTGTGGCGCGGTGCGGTCGAGCGGTCGCGCACCGCCTGGGGCCAGGCGCTGGCTGCTGACGGCGGGCTCGACCGTCCGGCCGACTTCACGATCGAGAGCGGGGAGTCACCCAATCTGCGTCGGGGGCTGATCGATCTGCACGACGAGTACGCCCGCCACGTGGGCCACGCGGACCTGCTGCGCGAGGCTGTCGACGGGCTCGTGGGGGAGGATCCGCCGCAGCCCGACTGAAGAGCGTTCCCCCCGGCTCGGCAGACTGGGCGCTCCAGCCTCGAGACCCAGGAGCGCGCATGGAGCCCGATGTCGCCGAGTTCGCCACGACCTTCCACCGGTTCATGGAGGCGATGAGCCGACAGGGTGATCGCAGTGGCGAGCTGACCGAGCTGGGCGAGCTGGTGGCGTCGTTCCTCGGCGTCCCGCTCGCTGACGTCGACCCGGTGACGGAAGCCTTTCCGACCCACCAGATCGTCGATGTCGACCTGGCGCTGGAGACGGTACGGACCGAGAACGACGGGCGGCTCGTCGGAGTCAGCGGGGGGGCCTTCAAGTCGTCGGTCGACTCGTTCGGGGAGCTGCTCGAGCGCGTCCACTGGTCCTTCAAGCCGGGCCCGGTGGCCTACGTCCGGATGCCCACGGGTCCGGACAGCGATCGGCGGGTGATCGGATTCGGTGTGGTCCTGGTGCACATCGACGATCAGCCGGTGGTGTGGCTGCAGCGCACGCCGAGCCAGCAGCACGGCCGAGATCAGTACACGCTGGAGGTGCTGACCGCGCGGCCCTCGGTCGCCGAGACCGTGCTCGCTCGCGTCCGTGAGCTGATGGCTCGCCACAGCGTGCTGCGCGGGCAGGTCGTCAGCTTCCAGCGCAACGACTTCGACTACCACGCGCCGGGCGGGGCCCTGACGTTCCTGCCCCGTCCCGACGTCTCCGCCGAGCAGGTCATCCTCCCCGCCGGCGAGCTCGACCGGATCGTGACCCACGTGATCGCCATCGGCGAGCAGCGGGACCGGCTGCTGGCCGCCGGGCAGCACCTGAAGCGCGGCGTGTTGCTCTACGG
>CAVOJH010000005.1:0-515012 GCA_963696135.1 uncultured Actinomycetota bacterium | reverse complement strand
ACCCACGTGATCCGGCACCTGATCAGCCGCACCCCCGGCACCACCGTCGTGCTGCTGTCGGGTCGCACTCTCGGACTGCTCGGCGACGCCGCCCGGCTGGCTCGGGCCGCCCAACCCGCCATCGTGGTGATGGAGGACTGCGACCTGATCGCGGAGGAGCGTGGCGGTGACACCAACGCCGCACTGTTCGAGACCCTGGAGGCACTCGACGGTCTGGACGGGGACGCGGACGTGACGTTCATCCTCACCACCAACCGCCCGGATCTGCTCGAGCGGGCGCTGGCCGAGCGTCCGGGCCGCGTCGATCTCGCGGTCCAGATCGGCAAGCCCGACCTGTCGGGTCGGCTCGGACTGCTGGAGCTGTACGCGGGTCGGCTGCTGTTGAGCCCGGCGGCCCTGCAGTCCGCGGCCGAGAGCACCGAGGGCGTCACCGCGTCCTTCGCCAAGGAGCTGGTCCGTCGGGTCGTGCTCCGGGCCGCACGCGAGGACCGTGCGCCGGTCGACGACGACCTGGCGGCCGAGGTGACGGCCATGCGCTCCGATGCCGAGCTGTTCACCCGGGTCGCCCTCGGCAGCGCCGACCCCTCCACGCCCGACCCGGAGGACGATGACGTGTACGGCGGCACCGTCAGGTACTACCCGGACGAGTGAGGAGCGTCCGGACTGTCGGACCTGCTCAATACAGTGGCGGGATGCCGATCAGCCCGTCGCCCCACCCCGCCGACAGCCACGCCGCGATCCGGGTCCGCGGCGCCCGGGAGAACAACCTCCAGTCGGTGGACGTCGACATCCCCAAGCGGCGGCTGACGGTGTTCACCGGGGTGTCGGGTTCGGGCAAGAGCTCGCTGGTCTTCGGCACCATCGCCGCGGAGTCGCAGCGGCTGATCAACGAGACCTACAGCGCGTTCGTGCAGGGCTTCATGCCCAGCCTGGCCCGGCCGGACGTGGACGTGCTGGAGGGCGTCAGCGCGGCCATCATCGTCGACCAGGAGCGGATGGGCGCCAACTCGCGGTCCACAGTGGGCACCGCCACCGACGCCCACGCCCTGCTCCGGATCGTGTTCAGCCGGCTGGGGGAGCCGTCGGCGGGGCCCGCTTTCCACTACAGCTTCAACACCCCAGCCGGTGCCTGTCCCACCTGCGAGGGGCGCGGCTCGGTCACCGACATCGATCTGGACGAGCTGGTCGACGCCGACAAGTCACTGAACGGTGGCGCGATCACCGTGCCCGGTTACACCCCGGACGGCTGGCTGGTGCGGGTCTTCAGCGAGTCCGGTCTGCTCGACGGTGACAAGCCGATCCGGGACTACACCGTCGAGGAGCGGCAGAGCTTCCTCTACTCCGAGCCGGTCAAGGTGAAGATCGCCACCATCAACATGACGTACGAGGGTCTGGTGCCCCGGGTGCGGAAGTCCTTCCTGACCAAGGACAAGGAGAGCCTGCAGCCGCACCTGCGCGCGTTCGTAGAGCGGGCCGTCGCCTTCACCGACTGTCCCGACTGCGGGGGAGCCCGGTTGAACCAGGCCGCGTTGGCGTCCCGGATCGGCGAGCTCAACATCGCCGACGCGGCGCGGCTGCAGATCAGCGACCTGGCTGACTGGGTCCGCGCCACCCTCGACCAGCCCTCGGTCGCCCCGTTGGTGCAGACCCTGCAGCAGACACTGGACTCGTTCGTGGAGATCGGTCTCGGCTATCTCAGCCTGGACCGTCCCTCGGGCACCCTGTCGGGCGGTGAGGCCCAGCGGACCAAGATGATCCGGCACCTCGGCTCGAGCCTCACCGACGTCAGCTACGTGTTCGACGAGCCCACGATCGGCCTGCACCCGCACGACATCCAGCGGATGAACGGACTGCTGGTCCGACTGCGGGACAAGGGCAACACCGTGCTGGTGGTGGAGCACAAACCGGAGGCGATCCAGATCGCCGACTACGTGGTGGACCTCGGGCCCAGAGCCGGGGTGAACGGCGGACAGGTCTGCTACACCGGGACCGTCGAGGGTCTGCGGGCCAGCGGCACCCTGACCGGCCGCCACCTCGATGACCGCGCGAGACTCAAGTCCTCGACCCGGACACCGACCGGCAGCCTGGCCATCCGCGGCGCCCGTCGCCACAACCTGCGCGACGTCGACGTGGACATCCCGCTCGGAGTGCTGACCGTGGTGACCGGGGTCGCCGGGTCGGGGAAGAGCTCGTTGATCCACTCCTCGATGCCGCGGGATGCCGGGGTGATCTCGGTCGACCAGACCGCGATCAGGGGATCACGCCGCAGCAACCCGGCCACCTACACCGGACTGCTGGACGGCGTCCGCTCGGCGTTCGCCAAGGCCAACAAGGTGAAACCCGGGCTCTTCAGCGCCAACTCCGAGGGCGCTTGTCCCCACTGCAACGGGCTCGGTGTCGTCTACACCGACCTGGCCATGATGGCCGGGGTGGCCACGACCTGCGAGGAGTGCAACGGGAGACGCTTCACCGACGCGGTGCTGCAATACACCCTCGACGGTCGGACCATCGCCGACGTGTTCGCGATGTCGGTCGACGACGCGCACGCGTTCTTCACCAAGGGCCCCGCCCACGCGATCCTGTCCCGGATGCGCGAGGTCGGACTCGGCTACCTCGGTATCGGCCAGCCGCTCACCACCTTGTCCGGTGGCGAGCGCCAGCGGCTCAAGCTGGCCATCCACATGGCCGACAAGGGCGGCGTCTACGTGCTCGACGAGCCGACCACGGGGCTGCACCTGGCCGACGTCCAGCAGCTGCTCGGTCTGCTCGACGGACTGGTGGACGCCGGCAAGACCGTGATCGTGATCGAGCACCACCAGGCCGTGATGGCGCACGCCGACTGGATCATCGACCTCGGGCCCGGTGCGGGCCACGACGGCGGTCGGATCGTCTTCGAGGGCACCCCCGCGGCCCTGGTGGCCGACAGCTCGACCTTGACCGGTGAGCACCTCGCCGCCTACGTGGCGTAGGCCTGGACCACCCCTTCACCTGGGGGCGAAGACCCGAGTACTGTCCGAGATGGCTCACCACGACGAGGAGACACAGATGCCGGTCAACGAAGCACCGCTCGACCTCTACATCGCCGCGTACGACGATCCGGCGGCAGCCGAGCAGGACTGGGAAGACATCAAGCGGCTCGAGAAGGGCAAACTCATCTCGGTCGAGGCCTTGGTCCTGGTCCGCCGCGATGAGGACGGCAAGATCCACATCAAGGACGACGCCCACAGCGTGGGTGCTGGGGCGGCCGTGGGAGGAGTCGCGGGCGCCGTCATCGGTCTGATCTTCCCGCCGGCCCTGCTCGTTTCCGCCGCAGTCGGAGCGGGTATCGGTGCGGGAGCGGGCGCCACGGTGAAGCAGCTCGAACGACGCCAGGTGAAGGCGGACATCGAGGAGACCCTCCCGCCCGGAACTTCGGGAATCGTCGTCCTCTTCGAGGAGCGCTGGGTCACCGAGATCGAGAGCGCGCTGCCGAAGGCCGTCAAGGCGGAGAAGCACCACGTGCACGACGAGAGCTAGCGCTCGGCGCTCTCGATCAGGTGGTCCAGCGGCATCCAGAACAGGAACTGCCGACCGTGCTCGGTCACCGTCACGTACCTGCCGCGCCGGAGGTCGAGGTAGAGCGACTCGACGTTCTCGCTCGGCATCGTGAAACGGGCGATCGCCTTGTTCCTCTTCAGCACCACCAGGTTGTCGCCGTAGCGGCGGCCGTCGACCAGGAGCGAGGAGGAGTTGACGAACCGGTACTCACCAGAGGTCCCGATGCCCTGGAAGTTCGTCCCCGGCACCCGCACTGACCTGGTGCTGCGGATGGCGGCGGGACCGGGTCCGAAGTCCTTGATCAGGTTGAGCTCCCGGGAAGGCTTTCGAGTGCCGTTCTGCACCTGACCGGCGGCATCGAGATCGAAGCTCTGCGACCAGGCGGTCCCGGTCTGGGTGTAGTTGATGGCGGTCAGGGTGGTCGGTTTCGTGGTGCGGTCGATGCCGATGCTCGAGAAGCCGCCGACGCCCTTCACCCCCCAACGGGTGACCGCCGGGAGTACATAGCGCCCGTTGATCTCCATCAGGTCGTCGGCGTTGTACATCCACAGGCTGCCCCGGCTCGAGGAGTACATGTACTGCCCGACCCAGACGAAGCCGCTGCCGTGGGAGTCCAGCGCCGTGAAGGCGTCGACTCCGTCGGGTCTGACCAGCTCGACCTGGTTGTAGACACCCCGGTCCAGGTCGATGACTGTCAGGCGGGTGGTGTCGGTCTCACCCGGCCGGTGCGGGAAGAGCAGTCCCTTCTCGGTCGCCGAGGAGTACGAGCTGACCACCACGATGTTGCGCTCCCCGGCGGGACGGCGACCGATGCGGTAGCCGTGGGTGGCCCCGGACCCTGCGACGCCCTGCGGTTTGAACCCGTTGCCGGTCAGCTGGTCGAGACACCGGTAGGAGGCCTTCTTCCAGTTCAGGGCGCTGTCGCGACTCGTCGCCCTCCAGTCCGAGCGACAACCGGCGGTCTTCCTCGGTAGCTTCTGGCCGGCGGCGAGCAGCTCGTCCCAGCCGACGTAACGGCCGGCGTACCGCGCCCGGTAGCGGTCGTCGACGTGCGCGGTGTCGGCCGGCCCGCGGCCGTTCGGCGTCGGCTTCGACGGGCTCGGCTCCACCGGGCGGGCCGGGGTCGGTGCCGGCGTGGCGGGCGCCGAGATCTCCGGCGCGCCCGCACCCTGGACCGACTGCGCTCGGACGACGACGACCAGACCACCGATCAGCGACACCGTCGCCACCAGCGCGGCGACCGCGATGAGCCAGCGCTTGGTCACGCCCCCCACCCCTCGCGGCTCTGCAAACCCGTCGGTTGTCGAGAATCCAGTATGACCGGCCCCCGAAGGCGGGGCCGGTCATCGGCGGGTCCTCAGGCGGTGACGGCGAAGGTGGTGTCGAGCTCCACCGTCGAGTCGGTGCCGACGCCGAGGTCGTACGTGGTCGGGTCCTGCACCCAGTCCCGCGTGGCGGCGCTCCAGTAGCGGAGCTCGTCCGGACCGAGGGTGAACCCGACGGTCACCGACGTCCCGGCGTCGACGGCCACCCGCTCGAAGCCCTTGAGCTCACGGACCGGGCGGGAGGACGTGCCGTACCGCTGGTGCAGGTAGAGCTGGACGACCTCCTCGGCCGCCCGCTCCCCGGTGTTGCTGACGGTGACCGATACGGTCAGGATCTCACCGACGGCGATGCTCTCGGCACTCAGCGACGGAGCGCTCACCGAGACCGCGCCGTAGCCGAGGCCGTGGCCGAACGGGTAGAGCGGTGTGCTCTCCTCGTCCCAGTAGCGGCGCCACTGCTTCTCCGGTTCGTGGCTGCGGGTGTGGTTGTAGGTGATCGGCACCTGACCGACGGTGCGCGGCCAGGAGAAGGGCAGCTTGCCGGCGGGGGTGTCGTCGCCGAACACCAGAGCGGCCACCGCGTGACCGCCTTGGCTGCCCGGGTACCAGACGTCGAGGATGGCCGGGACGTTCTCGGCCGGCCAGCGCAGATCGAGTGGTCGCCCGTTCATCACCAGCAGCACCACCGGCGTACCGGTGGCCACCACGGCCTGGATGAGCTCCAGCTGACGACCCGGCAGCTCGAGCGAGGACCGGGAGGCGCTCTCACCGACCATGTTCTGCCACTCACCGGCCACCACGATCGCCACGTCGCTGCCTCGGGCCAGCTCGGCGGCCGCGGCGATCTCGGCATCGTCGTCGAAGCTGTCCGGCTCGTCGGGGGTGTTGCCCGCCCACATGTCGAACATCGACGGGAAGGTACGCAGCGACGGGCGCACCCCCGCGGTGTGGCGCACCTCGACTCCGTCACCCACCCGGGCCTTGATCCCGTCGAGGATCGTGACCGTCTCGGCCAGGTCGTGGTTGAAGATCCAGGGGCCCAGGGTGTCGCGCTGGGAGTCGGCCAGGGGACCGATGACAGCGATCGACGACAGCCCGTCGGCGGCCAGCGGCAGCACGTCGCCCTCGTTGCGGAGCAGCACGGCCGACCGCTGGGCGGCGATCTTGGCGACCTCGCGGTGAGCCGGGTCGGCCAGCACCTCCCTCGCCAGGTCCTCGTCCACGTACGGCGCCTCGAACAGGCCGAGCCGGATCTTCGCCTCCAGCACCCGACGGACCGAGGTGTCGAGCGTCTCGGTGGAGACCCGGCCGGCCTCCACGGCCGCGACCAGGTGATCGAAGGCGGGGTCGACGAAGGTCATCTCCATGTCGTTGCCGGCGTTCAGCGCCCGCGCCGCCGCATCGGCCAGATCGGCGGCGAAGTGCTGGGTGAGGAGGTTGTGCACGGCCTGGGCGTCGGAGACGACGAAACCCTCGAAGCCGAGAGCGTCCCGCAGGACCTCGTTCAGCAGCCACCGGTTGCCCGCCGCGGGGACGCCGTTGAGATCCATGTAGGCGCTCATGATGTTCCCGGCCCCGGCCTCGATGGCGGCCTTGAACGGCGGGAAGTACACGTTCCACAGCTCGGCGTCGGAGATGTTGGACTCGTCGTAGTCCCGTCCGCCCTGAGCCGCGCCGTAACCGGCGAAGTGCTTCGGACCGGCGATGACCCGTTCCGGTGTGCCGACAGAGCCGCCCTGGAAGCCGCGGACCTGGGCGGCGGCGACTGCACCGCCGAGGTACGGGTCCTCGCCCGCCCCCTCGATGATGCGACCCCAGCGCGGATCCCGCGCGATGTCGACCATCGGGGCGAACGCCCAGTGGATGCCCACGGCGCGAGCCTCACGGGCGGCGACCGCCTGACCCTGCTCGATCACGGCGGGATCCCAGGACGCGGCCATGGCGATCGGCACCGGCATGATCGTGCGGAAGCCGTGGATGACGTCGAAGCCGACCAGCGCGGGGATGCCCAGCCGGTTGCCCTCGATGGTCGCCTTCTGCAGCCGGTTGATCTCGGCGGCATCCATCAAGAACAGCAACGAGCCGACACCGCTGCGAGCCATTGCGGCATCGACCATCTCGGGCTGACTCGGCGCACCGTCCCCGGACTGGTCTCGCATGAAGTCCATGTAGAAGTACTGCGTCAGCTGACCAGCCTTCTCCTGCGGTGTCATCTCGGCCAGGAGGGCGTCGACGCGTGCGCGGACGTCCTCGTCGCTGGTCATGTTGATCTGCTGGGTCACCCCTGCTCCTTCTGTGCTGATACGTGGGCTGGTGATGCGTGCGCTGGTGGTGCGTGGTCCGGTGGATCCGGGTCGAGCGGGACGGTCAGGGCCTTGGTGAGTCGATGGCGCAGCACGGAGACCATGTCGATCTGGTCGGGGGCGAGCACCCACTGCACCTGCAGGCCGTCCATCAGCGCGATGATCTCGATGGCCAGAGCTCGTGGGTCGTTGCCCGGTACCAGCTCACCGGTCTCGGTCAGCTTCCTCAGCGCGTGCTCCAGCTCGTCGCGTAGCCGGGCGTACCGCTCGGCGAAGTAGTCGTGCGCCGGGTGGAACCGGTCACCGGCCTCGGCGGACAGCACCGAGAACAGGTTGACGATCTGTGGCTGGGTGGCGTTGCGCTCGACAGTCGACAGCAGCCGACGGAGCATCGCGCGGCCATCGCCGGGGTCGGTGCCAGAAGGGCGCTCCGGGTCGTTCGGACCATGGTCCCGGCGGGCCAGCACCGCCTCGAGCAGGCTCTCCTTGGTCGGGAAGTGGTGCAGCAGGCCGGTCCGGGAGATGCCACAGGCGGCGGCGATCTGCAACATGGTGGCAGCCCGGAAGCCCTGCGTGCCGAAGATCTCGGAGGCCACGTCGACGATCAGCTCGCGGCGAGCATCCCCCTTGGCGTAGCCGCCACGAGTCGCACCCGGGCCGCCGGGCGATGCTGCGGGCTGGCCCATGACGTCCTCTCATCGAATACCGACAGTTCTGTCGGGATTGACTCTAGCTCAGCCGATCGGGAATAGCCAGCGCCGACCTGGACCCTCCGCGAGGCTGGTGGACGCCAGGTGTGAGGAGACTCACCCAGGGTTGGCGGGAACGGTCCAGGGACTCAGGGAGTTGTTCTGACGATGCCCTTTCTCACGCTGAACCGTCCCACCACTCCTCACGTCTGCTGTGACTTCTGATATGACTGCTGCGAAACCCGCCTCTCGCGGACGCCTCCGACGCCTGCGCGCCGGCGGGTTGTTCCTGGTGGTCAGTGCCCTGTGCGGGCTGCTGATCGCCGTCGTCGCGCTGCCCGCCGTCGGGGCCGCGGTGTTCACCGGCAAGGCCGCTCAGGGCACGCTCGACGATCTGCCGGCCGCGTTCGACCAGCCGGCCCAGAGCCAGCGGTCGCAGGTGCTGGACGTGAACGGTGACGTGCTCGCGTACTTCTACGACGAGAACCGCGTCTACGTGCCCCTGGCCGACATCGCCCCGGTGATGCAGCAGGCGATCATCTCGATCGAGGACCACCGGTTCTACGAGCACGGGCCCCTGGACGCCGTCGGCACCCTGCGCGCCTTCCTCAGCAACGTGGTGGCCGGTGGGGTCACCCAGGGCGGCTCCACCCTGACGCAGCAGTACGTCAAGATGGTCCAGATCGAGGGGGCCAAGAAGGCCGGCGACGACGCGGGCGTCAAGGCCGCGCAGGACGACAGCTACGGCCGCAAGATCCGCGAGCTCCGCTACGCGATCTCGGTGGAGAAGACGCTGAGCAAGGACCAGATCCTCGAGCGGTACCTGAACATCGCCTACTACGGCGACGGCGCGTACGGCATCCAGGTGGCCGCCCAGCACTACTTCGGCACCACGGCCGCGAAGCTCACGTTGCCCCAGGCTGCCCTGCTGGCCGGCCTGGTGCAGAACCCGACGGCCAACAACCCGGTGCAGAACCCGACCGCCGGTCTGCAGCGGCGCAACGTGGTGATCAACCGGATGGCGGCACTCGACGTGATCACCGACGCCCAAGCGGCCAAGGCGATCAAGACGAAGTTCAACAAGAAGAAGGTCACCAGCACGATCAACGGTTGCCAGGGCACGGACTACCCGTTCCTCTGCGACTACGTCTACCGCTCCCTGGAGCAGACCCCGAGCCTGGGCGACACGGTCGAGACCCGGCAGCAGACGATCAAGCGGGGCGGTCTGGTGATCAAGACCAAGATCGACCCTGAGACCCAGGACCGGACTCAGAAGGCGGTCAGCAAGGTCGTCGGCCCGACCGATCCGGTCATCTCGGCGATGGACATGATCGAGCCCGGCACGGGCCTGATCGTGGCGATGGCCCAGAGCCGGCCGGTGATGGGTGACAACACCAAGAAGGGCCAGACCTACTGGAACTACTCGGTCACCCCGGAGATGGGTGGCGCGCAGGGATTCCAGGCCGGCTCGACGTTCAAGGCCTTCACCGCGGCGGCGGCGCTGGAGGAGGGCATCCCACTGTCCCAGCGCTACAACGCCGCGCGGACGATGGACTTCTCCGGTCGCAGCTTCGAGACCTGTGACGGCCCCAGCCAGGTGACCGGCAGCTGGCGGGTCAGCAACTCCACCGGGGTCAACGGCACGATGGACATGTACCGGGCCGCGGAGTACTCGGTGAACACCTACTTCGTCCAGCTCGCCCTCGACGTGGGCATGTGCAAGGTCACGCAGATGGCCGAGAAGCTGGGCATCGAGTCCAGCACGAAGGACGCACCGGTCAGCTCCTACGACGACAAGCCCTCGTTCACCTTGGGCACCCTGGAGGTCAGCCCGCTGTCGGTCGCCGAGGCGTACGCGACCTTCGCCTCCGGTGGCATCCACTGCGACCCGATCATCCTCGAGTCGGTCACCGACAGCACCGGCCAGGCCCGCGAGGTGCCCAGCGCCAACTGCGAGCGGGCGATCAGCGAGGACGTCGCCAACGCCATGAACTCACTGCTGTCCTCCGTGATGACCAAGGGCACCGGTCGGCGCGTGCTGACGGCGGACGGGCGGCCACAGGCGGGCAAGACCGGCACCATCGACAGCAACGCTGCCGTCTGGTTCGCCGGCTACACCCCGCAGGTCGCCGGTGCCGCGATGATCAGCATCGACAACACCCGGGCGCCTTTCCTGAAGGGAAAGGCGAGCTACCGCTCAACCGGTCTGAAGGGGTACACCGTGCCGTCCACCGGACTGCTGCTCGAGGGCTCGGGCAGTGGTGACGCCGGTCAGGACATCTGGAAACCGGCGATGGAGGCGTACCTGAAGGGCAAGGCGATGCAGAGCTTCAACGCACCGCCGCCCGATCTCGTCAGCAACCGTGGCTTCTCCGACTTCCGGAACGGCCTGCCGGGCGGTCGGCCCGGCGAGAACGGCCGGGGTCCTCGCTGACCCGGACGCCCACAGCAGAAACACGAAGCCGGTCGCACCCCTGCGGGTCCGACCGGCTTCGTCCGTTCTCAGCCCAGGTCGATGATCACAGGATGGCGAGGCCGGTGCGGCCGACCGACCACGGGACCTTCTTCATCCGCTTGGTCGCCTTGCCGCGGATGTACGCGAAGTTCTTCTCGTACGCCGCGGTCACCTTGGGATCGACGATCCGGAGCACCAGATCGGTGTTGGTCAGGGTGCCCGGCCCGGTGAAGTTCTGTGATCCGGTCCAGGTGATCTTGACGTCCTTGCCCGCCATCCGTCCGTTGATCGTCATCATCTTGTGGTGCACGTACAGCCGGGCGAAACCGTCGCCGTCGCCGTCCTTCCAGGCGTCGTAGACCGGGATCTGCCCGCGCTTGGTCTTGGTCAGCAGCGTCTTGAGCACCGGCTTGGTGATCCGACCCCGGTTGACCATCACCTGCACGTTGCAGCCCTGAGCCTTCAGCTGGACGAGCTTCTTGGCCACGTCGATCCGCGGGCTCGACCAGCCCCAGTTGGCCACCCTGATCAGAGTCCGGCCGTCGGCGGCGCCGTAGCCCCGGGTGGTCTTGCAGGTGACCTGGTTCAGCGCGTTGATCCAGACGATGTCGTTGGGCTTCTTGGGGGTCTGCGGGTAGAGGAAGATCTTGTACTTGCCGCTGGTGGTGGTGCGGTGGTACTTGCGGTTCGACTTGTCCTTGATCATGTCGTGGAAGTAGCGGTTCAACGAGTCGTAGATCACCTTGTCCGCGACGATCACGTGGTTGTTGTTCCAGCTCAGCGAGGTGTTGCCCGTGTACGGGTTGGCCGAGCTGATCATGGACACGTACTTGCGCTGGCCGGCCACCGAGAACAGGTAGTACTTGGCGTGGATGACCGAGGCGGCCTTGGACATGCAGCTGTGGGCGCAGGTGGCGACGAACGAACGGCTCTTCTTGTTCTTGCCCAAAGCTCGCTTCACCTTGCGGATGTGCTTGTTCGTCTCCTCGCCGTCGATCACGATCTGGACGCTCACCCCGCGCTTGTCGGCGGCGATCAGGCTGTTGGCGACGCTCTTGATGTCGAACAGGTACATGGCCATCCGGATCGAGCCACCGGCGGGGACGGAGTTGATGGCCTTGTTGAAGTCGGTGATGATCCGGTACCGCTTGGCCTTGGAGCCCTTCGGGTTGTTGAAGGTCATGTAGTCGCTGGGCGCCCAGGTCGCGTTCGGACCGGCAGCCTTCTTCAACGACGCAGCCGACTTCGTCGTCCGGGTGGCGGTGGCCTTGGCGGACTTCGCGGCCGCCGAGGTGCGGGCGGCAGTGGTCCGGGCCGCGGCCGTGGAGCGGGCCGAGGCCTGGTAGCGGCTGGTGGCCGTGGTGGCCGCGGACACGGGGGTCCGCCCCGACGCCACAGCGGCGGCGTACGCGGTCCCGGTGGCGGCGGCACGAGCGGCGGTCGTCCGAGCCGCCGCGGCGGTGGCCGCGGCCCTGCTGGTCGCAGCAGCGGCGCGCGCAGCGGCCGCGGCACGGACCTTCTTGGACTTCTTCTTCGCCTTCTTGACTGCCTTGTTGGCGGCCTTCAGCTCCTTGCCGGCGGCCTTCGCGGCGGCGGCGGCCGTGTTCGCCTGGGTCCTCGCCACGGACGCGACCGCGCCGGTGGCGGCGATCTTCTTCCGGTACGGGGCGGCCTTCTTGTTCGCGGCGGCCGCCTTGGCCTTGGCCTTGCCGGTCGCCTTGGCGGAGGCCTTGTAGCGAGCGCTCGCGGTCTTGGCGGACCTGGTGGCGGCGGCCGACCTGCTCTTGGCGGTCTTGGCGGCCTTGGCCGCCAGGTCGGCGCGCTGCTTGGCGTAGCCGATGTAGGTCAACCGGGCCGCCGTGGCCGCGTTGGCCTTGGCCACGGCGTTCGCCCGGGCGCCGGCGGCCGCGCGAGCAGCGTTGGCACTGGCGCGAGCCGCCGCAGCGTTGGCTTTGGCTGCCGCGGCGGAGGTCTTGGCCGCGGCCTTCGCGGCCGCCTTGGCGGCTGCCTTCTGCTTCTTGGGTGCCTTGCTCTTGGCCACCGCGGCGGAGCGGGCCTTGGCGGCGGCGGCGGCCTTGGCGGAGGCTGTGGCACGGGCCTTGGCCACGGCGGCGTTGCGGGCTGCCGCCGCCGCTCTGGCGTTCGCCGGAGCGATCGCCGCGCGAGCTGCCGTGGCAGCCCTGGCCGCTGCGGTGGCCTTGGGTCCGGACTGCAGGACGGCGCGGGTCCGGGCCGCGGCTGCCGCCCTGGCCTTCGCGGCGGCAGCGGCTTTGGCCTTCGCGGCCGCGGCGGCCTTCCGCTGGGCAGCGGCTCGGGCCGCCTTCTCCCGGGCCGCCTTGGTCTTCGCCGCGGCGGCCTGAGCCTTCGCCGTGTCGCTCTTGGCGGGCGGGTCGGGGGCGGCCCAGGCCGGACCTGCAGCGGCGACGCCGGCGGTCAGAGCGAGAGTGAGGGTGACTAACAGGCCGATCAGCCGTTTCGGCATCGTGTATTCCGCTCCAGTCATCGATCGTTGGGGCGAAACAGGCGTCACACCGATAACACAAGCCCCATCCGTTGCATAGCCTGCCAGAGCACCCCGGAAGATCCCCGTCACGAAACACCAGCGAGTCGCAGGTTTCGTACGAGCTGCGCGCCGACCTCGCGGACGGTCGACCGCTGGTGTGACGCAACCGACTTCCGGGCGCGGAAGATCGATGAGGGGGACCGGGTTCCTCCTGACGTGACCGCACTCTTCGAACCACTGACCCTGCGTGACCTGACCGTGAAGAACCGGATCTGGTTGGCCCCGATGTGCCAGTACGCGGTGGAGTCCGAGGACGGTGTGCCGACCGACTGGCACCTGGTCCACCTGGGCGCTCGGGCCCAGGGTGGCTTCGGTCTGATCATCGCCGAGGCCACGGCGGTGACCCCCGAGGGTCGGATCAGCCCCCAGGACACCGGGCTGTGGAACGACGAGCAGCGCGAGGCCTGGGCGCGCGTCGTCGACTTCGTGCACACCCAGGACGCCGCGATCGGTGTCCAGCTGGCGCACGCCGGACGCAAGGCGTCCACCTACCGTGGCTTCCCCGGCGAGCCGCAGGGGAGTGTGTCCCCGGACGCCGGCGGGTGGACCACGATCGGGCCGTCGGCGGAGGCCTTCGTCGGCTACACCGAGCCGGTGGAGCTCAGCAGGGCGGAGATCGCCGAGGTGGTGGCCGCCTTCGCCGAGTCCGCCCGGCGTGCGGATGAGGCCGGCTTCGACGTGGTGGAGATCCACGCCGCTCACGGCTACCTGATCCACCAGTTCCTGAGCCCGCTCTCCAACCACCGCACCGACGCGTACGGCGGCGACTTCGCCGGCCGGACCCGGCTGGCCCTCGAGGTGGCCGACGCGGTACGGGCCGCCTGGCCGCAGCAGAAGCCGCTCTTCGTGCGGATCTCCGCCACCGACTGGACCGAGGGCGGGTGGGACGCCGACCAGTCGGTCCGTCTCGCCGTCGCGCTGCGCGAGCGGGGCGTCGACCTGGTCGACACCTCCACCGGCGGGAACGTGCTGGCCGACATCCCGGTCGGACCGGGCTACCAGGTGCCGTTCGCGCGTCAGATCCGCGAGCGGGCCCAGATCCCCACCGGCGCGGTCGGCCTCATCCTGGAGCCGCAGCAGGCCGAGAAGATCCTGGCCGGCGGTGATGCCGATGTCGTGCTGCTGGCGCGGGCGGCCCTGCGCGAGCCGTCGTGGCCGCTGCGTGCCGCAGCCGAGCTGGGTCTGTCCTGGCGGGACGCCCCGTACCCGGCCGCGTACACCCGCGGCCGCTGGGATGACGTACCCGCTCGCTGACCGCGAGCCGGGCGGACAGGCACTGGCCGGGTTGTCCCGCCCTGCTAACGTGCGGGCTGAAACGATTCACAGACCCTGTTCGAAGGAGAACCGGATGACGGCGTCCGCACCAGCAAGTGACCGGCCCGACTGGACGGCTCGGCTGATCAGTCCCGACGACGACTTCGCGGGGGCGCCCCTGCTGCGCACCGAGTTCGCCCTCGAGGACGGCCACGGTGGGATCACCTCAGCGGTCCTGCACGCCACCGCGCACGGGGTGTTCCAGGCGTACCTGAACGGCGCCCCGGTCGGTGACGACGTCCTCAGCCCCGGCTGGAGCAGCTACGAGTGGCGGCTGCGGTACCGGACGTACGAGGTGACCGATCTGCTCACCACCGCTCCTTCGTCGCCCGCCGTCCTCGGCTTCGCGATCGGGAACGGGTGGTATCGAGGCCGTCTCGGCTGGAGCGGTGGCCGTGGCTACTACGGCGACGAGCTGGGCGTGCTGGCGCAGCTCGAGATCACCTACGCCGATGGACACCGGCAGCTGATCGTCACCGATACCGACTGGACGGCGGGTCCGTCGGCGGTCACCGCCAACGATCTCTATGACGGTCAGGACGTGGACGCGCGGCTGAGCTCCGACGCGTGGCTGCGGCCCGGTTTCGCCGGTGACGGCTGGGTCGGCGTACACACCGGCGAGCGCGATCTCGCGACCCTGGCGCCCTACGTCTCGCCGCCGGTGCGCCGGGTCGACGAGCGTGCGCCGGAGCGGATCTGGACCTCGCCGAGCGGGAAGACGCTGGTCGACTTCGGTCAGAACCTGGTCGGCTGGGTGCGGTTCACCGTCCAGGGTCCGGCCGGGTCTGTGATCACCCTCCGGCACGCGGAGGTGCTCGAGCACGACGAGCTGGGCACGCGCCCGCTGCGGACGGCCGAGGCCACCGACCGGTTCACCCTGAGCGGGGGCGAGGACGTCTTCGAGCCGACCTTCACCTTCCACGGGTTCCGTTACCTGGAGATCGACGGTTGGCCCGGGGACCTGACCGCCGACGATCTGACGGCCGTGGTGATCTCCACCGACCTCGAGCGGATCGGCACCTTCGAGTGCTCCGACGACCTGCTCAACCGGCTGCACCGCAATGTCGTCTGGGGTGCCCGGGGGAACTTCGTCGACGTGCCGACCGACTGCCCCCAGCGGGACGAGCGGCTGGGCTGGACCGGTGACCTGGCGGCGTTCGCCCCGACGGCGGTCTACCTGTTCGACGCCCAGAGCTTCCTCCGCGACTGGCTGCTGGATCTGGACCTCGAGCAGCGGCACGCCGACGGCATGGTGCCGTTCGTCGTCCCCGACGTGCTGAAGTACATCGACCACCCGCCGGAGTTCCCGACCCCGGACAGCACCGCGGTCTGGAGCGACGCCGCGGTCTGGGTCACCTGGGCGGTCTACCAGGCGTACGGGGACGTCTCCGCCCTCGCCGACGCGTTCCCGGCCATGGCCGCCCACGTCCGACGGGTCGAGGGTCTGCGGGCGCCGACCGGGCTCTGGGACACGAGCTTCCAGTTCGGTGACTGGCTCGATCCCACCGCGCCGCCCGAGGAGCCGTTCAAGGCGAAGGCCGACAACGGTGTGGTGGCCACCGCCTGCCTGTTCCACAGCGCGTCGCTGGTCGCCGAGGCGGCCCGGCTGCTCGGACTGGACGAGGACGCGGTCCACTTCGCGGGTCTGGCCGAGGAGACCCGCACGGCCTTCGTGACGCACTACCTGCACGACGACGGGACGATCCACAGTGACGCCCCCACCGTGTACGCGCTGGCCATCGTGTTCGGCCTGCTGGACGAGAGCCGCACCGCGCAGGCCGGCGATCGACTGGCGGCGCTGGTGGCCGAGGGCGGCTACCACATCCAGACCGGCTTCGCCGGGACCCCGTTCGTGACCGATGCGCTCACGCTGACCGGTCACCTCGACGACGCCTACCGGCTGCTGCTGCAGACCGAGTGCCCGTCCTGGCTGTACCCGGTGACGATGGACGCCACCACGATCTGGGAGCGCTGGGACTCGATGCTGCCGGACGGCACCATCAACTCGGGCGAGATGACCAGCTTCAACCACTACGCCCTGGGTGCGGTGGCGGACTGGATGCACCGCACCATCGGCGGCATCGCCCCCGCCGAGCCGGGCTACCGGACGGTGCGGGTGGCGCCGCGGCCGGGAGGCGGCATCGCCTGGGCGAAGTCGTCGTTGCGGACCCCGTACGGGCTCGTGGCGGTGTCCTGGACCGACGGTCCGGACGGCCTCGCGCTGGAGATCGACGTGCCGGACGGCGTGACCGCGGTGGTCGACCTGCCGGATCAGCCCGTCCGCGAGCTGACGGCCGGGTCGCACCGCCTCGATCCGGCGACCGTCGGGTAGCCGGCGCATTTCCGTGGCGTAGTCGCCACGGAAGCGCACCGCCTACAGTCGGCACCAGCGCCCGCCACGACAGGAGACACCGATGACCGAGACCACCATTCCCGACCAGATGCGCGCCAGTGTGCTCACCGGGGTGAGGGAGCTCGCCGTGGAGCTGGTGCCGACGCCGCCGGTGGCCCCCGACGAGGTGCTGGTCGAGGTCGCCGCCGTCGGGGTCTGCGGTTCGGACACGCACTACTTCCGGCACGGTCGGATCGGCGACTTCGTGGTCACCGGACCGCTGATCCTCGGACACGAGCTGTCCGGTCGGATCATCGCGGTGGGTGCGGATGTGCCTGCCGACCGGATCGGGGAGCGGGTCGCCGTCGAGCCGCAGAAGAACTGCCGGCGCTGCCGGGAGTGCCGGGCCGGGCACTACAACCTCTGTCCGAACATGGAGTTCTTCGCGACACCGCCGATCGACGGCGCGTTCGCGCAGTACTGCGTGATCCGCACCGAGTTCGCCCACGCCCTGCCGGACACGATCTCCGACGAGGCCGCCGCCTTGTTGGAGCCCCTGTCGGTGGCGATCACGACGATGCGGAAGGCCGGGGTGACGCCGGGGTCGTCCATCCTGATCGCCGGGGCCGGCCCGATCGGCATCATCTGCGCCCAGACGGCGCGGGCGTTCGGGGCGGCCGAGATCATCGTCACCGATCTCGTGGCGGAGCGGCGGGAGCGGGCCCTGACGTTCGGTGCCACCCGGGTGATCGATCCACGCGAGGTCGACATCGCCACGGCGGGACTTGACGTGAACGCGTTCGTGGACGCCAGCGGGTCGCCGCGCGCGGTCTTCGACGGCATCAAGGCCGTGCGGCCGGCCGGCACGGCCGTGTTGGTGGGGCTGGGCTCGCCCGAGATGAACCTGCCGATCGAGCACATCCAGAACCTCGAGATCACCGTCACCGGGATCTTCCGGTACGCCGACACCTGGCCCGCCGCCATCCACCTGGTGTCCAGCGGTCTGGTGGACCTGGACGCCCTCGTCACCGGGAAGTTCGACCTGGAGCACGCCGCCGAGGCGCTGGAGGCTGACCTCGACCCGGCCAGCCTGAAGGCCGTGGTCTACCCGCGCTGACCTCCGTCGAGAAGGTTTCAGAGCGCGATGCCGAACCACATCAGCGCGAACTCGCGGTAGAAGCGCAGGGCGATCGCGGTGATCACGATCAGGTACCAGATCGCGATGACGGCGATCTTCCAGTCACCGATCGCCCGTCCGACCCGTCGGGCGCCGTCGCCGAAGACCCCCGCGCTCAGCGTGTGCGCGGTGGTGACCACCACGATCGGGATGGTCACCGCCCACACGCACATGCACCAGATGCACAGCGCCCCGATGACGTACAGGCTCTGGGTCTGCAGCCAGGTGATGAAGACCGCGGCGGCCAGGCAGCCGACCTCGAAGCCGACCAGGTACCAGCGGGCCAGGCGGGCGCCGCCCAGCAGCACCATGCCGGTGGTGCCGGCGATCGCGAAGCCGGCGATGCCCAGCAGGGGATTGGGGAACCCGAAGAGCGCCCCGGCCGCCGAGGACATCACCGGGCCGCAGGTGACGAACGGGCTGATGTCGCAGACCAGGGCGACCTTCGGGTCGGT
The DNA here is from genome assembly GCA_963696135.1 of uncultured Actinomycetota bacterium. GTDB lineage: Bacteria > Actinomycetota > Actinomycetes > Propionibacteriales > Propionibacteriaceae > Microlunatus. The sequence continues at coordinate 496,862 of CAVOJH010000005.1, read as the reverse complement.
CAGCAACTTGATCCGGTCGATGGTCAGGATCATCGCGGCCAGGAAGCCGATGGCCGAGCCGATCACCAGCAGCAGTCCCCAGCCGCGGTGATCGGTCTCCGACTCAGCAGACTCAGCCGGCCCCACAGACTCGGCCGGCCCTGCAGATTCAGCCGGCCCCACAGACTCGGCCGGACCTGCAGACTCAGCCGGCCCTGCAGACTCAGCCGGACCTGCAGACTCGGCCGGCCCTGCAGACTCAGCCGGCACTGGCCAGCTCGTCGATCTTGGCGCCGAGGGCGGCACCGCTCACTGTCTCGGCCTGCTCACCGTTGAAGAACAGCGTCGGTGTCCCGGTGACACCTGCCTGGCCCGCCGCGGTGGTGTTGTCGGAGATCCATGACGTGTACCGCTGGTCCTTGATGCAGGTCTGCGCGTCGCTGTTCGTGATGCCCTGCTGGGTGGCGAAGTCGGCCAGCTCGGCTCCCTTCCAGCTGTCGGTCTCCGCGCTGTGGTTGGCGTAGAGCGCGGCGTTGAAGGCCCACCACGACTCCGGGGCGTAGGTGGCCACGCACGCTGCGGCGCTGCCGGCCTGGGTGCCGTACGCGGTGACGATCTGGATGTTGTGGTAGTTGACCTTGAGCTCGCCGGAGGCCACCTTCTGGGTGATCACGTCGTTGCTGTCGGCCTCGAACTCCTGGCAGTGCGGGCAGGAGTAGTCGACCCACAGATCCATCGTCACCTTGGCGTCGGACTTGCCGACCTGCACCGCGGAACCGTCGACGCCGAACGGCACGGAGGCACCACCGACGGTCACGTTCGTGGCGGCGGTGGGAACCCGCTCGCTGCGATCGGTGCGGCCGAGCAGGACCGCCGAGGCCACGATGCCGATGGCCAGCAGAGCGACCACCCCGACGACGATCCCCTGGGTGATCCGGCGCTTGCGCTGCACCTTGGCTGCCTCCAGCCGGGCCCGCTCACGCGCCTGCTGGCGGTTGCTGCCCTTGCCGTCCTGGGTGGTGTTCGCTGGGTGCTTCGGCACCGTCGGGACCCTCTCTGTTCGCCTACGTCTCGGCCGCGAGTCTACGGACGAAAGGCAACCAGGCCGACTCGATCGGACCCGGACCAGCGAACTCACAGCCAAGGCACAGCCGCATTCGGGTCAGGCGCGGCGGTACTCGCTGATGACGTGGCCGGAGTCGAACGTCGTCGTGCCGACGCGCTCCAGCCCCCGGGGTGCGAAACCGGAGCCGGAGAAGAAGGGCACCCCGGAGCCGGCGAGCACCGGGTAGAGCTTGATCACCAGCTCGTCGATCTCGTCCACCAACGCACCGGCCAGGGCCGCTCCGCCGGCCAGGTAGATGTCCAGGCCCTGCTCGGCCTTCAGCTCCCTCACCCGGGCGACCGGGTCGGCGGCGACGACCTCCACGTCCGGGTCGTCGGTGGTGAGCGTGCCGGAGACCACGATCTGGCGCAGGTGCGCGTACGGGCTGGTGATGTCCAGGGCCAGGGCGGGCTCGTACGTGCCTCGGCCCATGATCACCGTGTCCCACCTCCGGTTGGGCGCTTCGGCGATGCCGAGGGCAGCGCGCACGTGCGTCGGCATCGTCTCCGGGTACTCCGCCGCCAGGTGGGACAGGTATGGCTCGGGCGTCGGGAAGAAGTCGATCTCGTCACCGGGTCCCGCGATGAAGCCGTCGACGGTGACCCCGATCAGATAGGTCAGGCGGCGCATCTGGTTCTCCTCGGCGTTGGTCGGAATCGGTGGCACATCAGAAGTCGATCCGCATCACCAGGCGGCGCAGGGTCGGGTGGCTGACCTCCGCCAGCCCAGCGGCGGCGAAAGTGGCCACGGTGCCCACATGCAGCTCTTCGGCGATCACCCGGGTGGTGGTGATCGGGTACGCCTCGAGAGCGACGGCGCCCCGGGTCCGGGCGAAGTCGACGGCCGCCCGCGCCAGAGCCCGGCTCACTCCGCGGCGTCGGAAACCGGCTCGGGTGAACAGGCAGGTCACCGCCCAGATGCCGACGTCGGTGGGGTCCTCGTGACGGCCGTCCCAGGGGACCCGGAACACGCGGACCAGACCGACGTAGTGCGGGCGGGGCTCGACCGAGCACCAGCCGACGGGCTCGTCGTCGGCGTAGGCGACCAGCCCACTGGTGCGGGTCGACGCGGGATGGTCGCAGTCGGTCTGCTCTCGAAGGCGATGGGCACGCTCTTCCGCCGGCACCGAGCCGAACGACTCCTTCGGGGCGAGCTTGAAGCGCTGGCACCAACAGCGTGCGGCGGGCCCACGAGTGCCGAAGACCAGCTGCAGATCCGACCAGGACGCCTGGTTGGCCGGCCGGACCACGATCGCGGGCTCGGGATCGCTCATGGTCGTGATTCTGCCGCGAGGCGTCCGCGGCGGACGACCGGCGTCATGATTTCGTCAAGACCTGTCAGGAACGCGCTAGGGCCGACCGTGGACCGGTCCGCGGCGGGTTGGCTGAGGCACGTGAGGAACTCATCGAACCGGCCTTCGGGGCCGGTGATCATCGCGGCAGCGGTCGTCCCGTTGCTGCTCTGTCTGCTGTTGTCCGGAGTCCGTGACTCGATCGAGAACACCAACGCCGCTCTGCTGCTCGTACTGGTCGTTGTCGGGGTGGCCGCTCTCGGCTCCCGGACCGCTGGTCTGGTCGCCGCGGTGAGTAGCGCGGCCTGCTTCGACTACTTCCTGACCGCACCGTACGACCAGTTCCGGATCGGCGACCGGTCCGACATCGAGACCACCGTGCTCCTGCTGCTGATCGGCGCGGCCGTGACCGAGCTGGCCCTGTGGGGTCGTCGGCAACAAGCCCGGGCGAGCGAGCAGCGTGGCTACCTGGACGGTGTCCTGCAGACCACCGCCGTGCTGGCCGACGCCGCTCCGGTGGCGACGTTGATCACGCACGTCGAGAGCCAGCTCGTCGAGCTGCTCGACCTGGACACCGCCACCTACGTGCCCCGGCTGGAGAGCACGCGACCGATCCTGCACCCGGACGGCTCGCTCACCCGGCAGCAGCGAACCCTCGACGTCGATCGCACCGGTCTGCCGACCGACACCGAGACCTTCCTCCCCGTCCGGGCCGGGACGGCCGATCGAGGTGCGTTCCGCCTGGTCGCCGCCACCCACTGCGCCCGTCCGACGGTGCAGCAGCGGCGGCTGGCCGCGCTGCTCGCGGACCGGGTCGCGGTGGCCCTGACCTCGACGGCGAACCACTGATGGCGCCGGTGTCCGTGCTGCTGCTGATCGCCGTGGGCGCGTTGATCGCCTACCTGCTGTGGACCCTGATCTTCCCGGAGCGTTACTGATGAACCTCGAACCCGGCCTCGGCGACACCGCGTCGGGGCTGTTGACCCTGGCCGCCCTGCTGGCGATCCTGGCGCTGACCTACGTCCCGCTCGGCAACTACCTGACCGACGTGCTCACCCCGGTCCGCCACACCCGGGCGGAGCGCGGGCTGTACCGCCTCCTCGGGGTGGATCCGGACGGACAGCAGAACGCCCGCAGCTATGCCCTGGCGGTGTTGGCCTTCTCCCTGGTCTCGATCCTCGTCCTGGTGGCGATCTTGATGGGCCAGGCCCAGCTCCCGTTCAACCGCGGGCTGGCCGGAATGGGTCCCTCGATGGCGATCAACACCGCCGTCAGCTTCGTCACCAACACCAACTGGCAGTCGTACGCGGGGGAGTCGACGCTCGGCTACACCGCGCAGGCAGTCGGTCTGACGGTGCAGAACTTCAGCTCGGCCGCGGTCGGGATCGCGGTCGCCGCCGCCCTGCTGCGCGGCTTCGCGGCCCGCAACAGCGCTGAGCTGGGCAACTTCTGGGTCGATCTGATCCGGATCGTGCTGCGCCTGCTGCTGCCGTTGAGCATCGTCGTCGCGGTGCTGCTGCTGGCCTGCGGGGTGATCCAGAACCTGGACCCCGACCGGGTGATCACCACGATCGCCGGCGGCAGCCAGACCCTGCCAGGGGGCCCGGTGGCCAGTCAGGAGGCGATCAAGGTGCTGGGCACCAACGGCGGCGGCTTCTTCAACGCCAACTCCGCGCACCCGTACGAGAACCCCACCCCGGTGGCCAACCTGATCGAGATCGCCAGCCTGCTGCTGATCCCGGTCGCGCTCACCCGCACGGCCGGCACCATGCTCGGCAGCCGTCGCCAGGGCACCGCCCTGCTGGCCGCGATGGCCGTGCTCTGGGGTGCGGTGCTGGCCGCCACCACCTGGGCGGAGGTCGCCGCCCGGGGCACCGTGCCCGCGGCCGCCGGCGCGGCGATGGAGGGCAAGGAGACCCAGTTCGGGCTCTGGGGGAGTGCCCTGTTCGCGACCAGCACCACCGGCACCTCCACCGGAGCGGTGAACGGCATGCACGACTCGATGACAGCGGCCGGCGGTGGCCTGACCTTGATCAACATGCTGCTCGGCGAGGTCTCTCCCGGCGGTGTCGGCTCGGGTCTGTACGGGATCCTGATCGCCGCCATCGTCGCCGTGTTCGTGGCCGGCCTGATGGTCGGGCGGACGCCGGAGCTGCTGGGCAAGAAGATCGGTGCCCGGGAGATGTCCTTGGTGGCGGGCTACGTGCTGGCTTCGCCAGCCCTCGTGCTGATCGGACTGGGGGTGGCGATGGCCCTGCCCAGCACCCCCGACGCCATGGCCAACACCGGCGGCCACGGCTTCTCCGAGGTCTTCTACGCGTACGCCTCCGCGGCCAACAACAACGGCAGCGCGTTCGCGGGTCTGACCGTGACGTCGCCGTTCTTCCAGCTGAGCCTGGCCGCGGCCATGCTGCTCGGCCGGTTCGTGCCCATGGTGCTGGTGATCGCCCTGGCCGGTCAGCTCGCTCGCAGCGGCACCGTGCCGGCCTCCAGCGGCACCCTGCCCACCCACACACCCTTGTTCATCTCGTTGCTCATCGGAGTCATCGTGCTCGTCAGTGGTCTCACCTTCTTCCCGGCTCTGGCCCTGGGACCGATCGCGGAGGCGCTCTCGTGATCGCCGATCGGTCCCAGCGGCACGGGTCCTCGGCCCTCAGCTGGTCCCAGGTCAGATCAGCGCTGCCCGGCGCGGTCCGCAAGCTCGATCCTCGGCACCTCTGGCACACGCCGGTGATGTTCGTGGTCTGGGTCGGCTCGGTGGTGACCACCCTCAGCGCGGTCGTCCAGCCGAGCGCCCTGAGCATCTCGGTGACCGTCTGGCTCTGGTTGACCGTGCTGTTCGGCAACCTCGCCGAGTCGGTCGCCGAGGGTCGTGGCAAGGCCCAGGCAGACACGCTGCGCAAGGCGCGGACCGAGACCCAGGCCCGGTTGCTGGCCGCCGACGGGTCCGTCGCCGTCGTGCCCAGCAGCCACCTGATGCCCGGCGACCGGGTGCTGGTCAGCGCCGGCGAGATCATCCCCGGCGACGGTGACGTGGTGGCCGGGGTGGCCAGTGTCGACGAGTCGGCGATCACCGGTGAGTCGGCCCCGGTCATCCGGGAGGCCGGCGGAGACCGGTCCGCGGTGACCGGTGGCACCACCGTGCTGTCCGACCAGATCACCGTGCAGATCACCGCCGCCCCCGGAGAGTCCTTCCTGGACAAGATGATCGCTCTGGTCGAGGGATCCTCACGCCGCAAGACCCCGAACGAGGTGGCCCTGTCCATCCTGCTCTCCTCGCTGACGATCATCTTCCTGTTGGCCGTGGCCACCCTCGCGCCGATGGCGGCGTACGCGGGTGCCAAACCGTCGCCGGTGATCTTGGTCGCGCTGCTGGTCTGCCTGATCCCGACGACGATCGGTGCCCTGCTGAGCGCCATCGGCATCGCCGGCATGGACCGCCTGGTCCGGGCGAACGTGATCGCCCTGTCGGGCCGCTCGGTCGAGGCCGCCGGCGACATCGCCACGCTGCTGCTGGACAAGACCGGCACCATCACCCTCGGTAACCGCCGCGCCTCGGCCTTCCTGCCCGCTCCCGGGGTCGGTTACGACGCCCTGCGGGATGCCGCGCGATTGTCCAGCCTGGCCGACCTCACCCCGGAGGGTCGTTCGATCGTCGATCTCGCCGTCGCCGAGGGCGCCGACGGTGCGCCGGCACCCGACGGCTGCGAGATCATCGAGTTCAGCGCCCAGACCCGCATGTCGGGCATCGATCTGGACCAGACGGACCAGCAGATCCGCAAAGGGGCGGGTTCCGCCGTGGCCGCCTGGTTGGAGGCCGGCGACCTCGGTCCCGTCGCCGAGACGGTGGAGGAGATCGCCGTCTCCGGTGGCACCCCGCTGGTGGTCGCGGAACGGTCGGCCGGCTCCGGCCGAGTGCTGGGAGTCGTGCACCTGAAGGACGTCGTCAAGCCGGGTATCGCCGAGCGCTTCGCTCAGCTGCGGGCGATGGGCATCCGGACGGTGATGATCACCGGGGACAACGCTTCCACCGCCCGGGCGATCGCCGCCGAGGCCGGAGTGGACGACTTCCTCGCCGAGGCCAACCCGGAGGACAAGATGCGGCTGATCAAGGCCGAGCAGTCCGGCGGCCGGATGGTGGCGATGACCGGGGACGGGACCAACGACGCGCCGGCGCTGGCGGCCGCGGACGTCGGGGTGGCCATGAACAGCGGCACGTCCGCCGCCAAGGAGGCCGGCAACATGATCGACCTCGACTCCGACCCCACCAAGCTGATCGACGTGGTCGAGATCGGCAAGCAGCTGCTGATCACCCGCGGAGCGCTGACCACCTTCTCCGTGGCCAACGATATCGCCAAGTACTTCGCGATCATCCCGGCGCTGTTCCTCGTCACCTACCCCGGTCTCGCGGCCCTGAACGTGATGCGGCTGCACTCGCCGCAGTCCGCCATCCTGTCCGCGGTGATCTTCAACGCGCTGGTCATCGTGGCGCTCATACCGTTGGCCATGCGGGGCGTTCGCTACCGCCCCGTCAGCGCTTCGCGGCTGCTGCGCCGCAACCTGGCGATCTACGGAGTGGGCGGCATCGTGGCCCCGTTCATCGGCATCAAGATCATCGATCTCGTCCTCGTCGGCATCGGCACCCTGGTGCCCGTGCTGGCTCTCTAGGAAGGCACCATGCCCGAATCCATCCGCCAGCTCGTCACCGCCCTGAAGTGCCTGCTGCTCCTCACCGTCGTCCTCGGCATCGGATATCCGCTGCTGGTGCTCGGCGTGGGTCACCTCGGTCTGCAGGTCCAGGCCCAGGGGTCGCTGGTCACTGCTGTCGACGGGCGGGTGGTCGCCTCCCGGCTGATCGGTCAGAGCGTCGAGGGCGACCAGTGGTTCCAGCCCCGGCCCTCGGCAGGTGACTACGACGGCCTGGCCAGCGGGGGCAGCAACGCCGGTCCCGACGACGACGAGCTGGTGGCCACCGTCGATCAGCGCCGGGCCGAGATCGCGAAGCGGGACGGGGTGCCGGCAGCGGCGGTGCCGGCCGACGCGGTGACCGCCTCCGGCTCCGGTCTCGACCCGTTCATCTCACCGGCGTACGCGTTGCTTCAGGTCGACCGGGTGGCGCGGTCCCGGGATCTGCCGGCCGACCGCGTCCGGGCCCTGGTCGAGCGACACGTCACACCCCGGACCCTGGGTTTCCTGGGTCAGCCGCGGGTGAACGTCGTCGAGCTCAACCTGGACCTGCAGTCCGTGCGGTGACCGATGCAGACTGAGCCCATGGAGCGCGGTGCGTTGCGGGTCTACCTCGGAGCAGCGCCCGGGGTCGGCAAGACGTACGCGATGCTCGCCGAGGGCCTGCGGCGAGCCGAACGGGGCACCGATGTCGTGGTGGCCTTCGTGGAGACGCACGGCCGGGCGAAGACCGAGGCTGCGATCGCCGGCCTGGAGAGGGTGCCGCGGCGGGAGGTGGACCACGGCGGCCTGCTGGTCGGCGAGCTCGACCTCGCCGCCGTGCTGGAGCGGCGGCCCGAGGTGGCCCTGGTCGACGAGCTGGCCCACACCAACGCCGGCGACCCGCGCGCGACCACCGGTCACACCAAGCGCTGGCAGGACGTCGAGACCCTGCTGGCGGCGGGCATCGACGTGATCACCACGGTGAACATCCAGCACCTGGAGTCCTTGAACGACGTGGTCGCGTCGATCACCGGGATCCGCCAGCGAGAGACGGTGCCCGACGAGGTGGTGCGGGCGGCGGACACGATCGAGCTGGTGGACATGAGTCCGCAGGCCCTGCGACGGCGGATGGCCCACGGCAACGTGTACGCCGCGGACAAGATCGACGCGGCGCTGGCCAACTACTTCCGGGAGGGCAATCTTGGCGCCCTGCGTGAGCTCGCCCTGCTGTGGTTGGCCGATCGGGTCGATGCCGGACTCGAGAGCTATCGCGGTCAGCACCGGATCGCCGGCAGCTGGCCGACCCGCGAGCGGGTCGTGGTCGGGGTGTCCGGCGGACCGGAGTCGTTGGCCCTGATGCGGCGCGCCGCCCGGATAGCGTCCCGGACGGCGGGCGGGGAGTGGCTGGCCGTCTACGTCAGCCGGCGCGACGGCCTGACCGGGGTCGCGCCCGACGCGTTGGAGCGACTGCGGGTGGCGGCCGAGGAGATGGGCGGGGGCTTCCAAGCCGTCGTCGCCCACGACTCCGCGGACGGGCTGCTGGACGTGGCCCGCGGCGTCAACGCCAGCCAGGTGCTGATCGGGGCCAGTCGGCGGGGCCGGCTGTCCACGGTGCTGCAGCCCGGCGTGGGCGAGGAGGTGATCACCCGCTCCGGCGAGATCGACGTGCACGTGGTCACCCACGACTACGCCCGTCGCGCCGGCCGAGCCCGGACTCGCCGGCGGACGCTGAGCCGAGCCCGCCTGGTGACCGGCTATCTGGTGGCGGTGCTCGGCACGGGCATGCTCGCGCTGGGCCTCTACCTGACCCCGGATCTGCACGGACTGCCGACCGAGTCGCTGCTGATGCTGACGATGGTGGTCGCCACCGCGCTCGTCGGCGGACTGTGGCCGGCGGTGCTCGCCGCGCTGCTCAGCAGCCTGGCCCTGAACTTCCTGTTCGTGCCGCCCACCCGCACGCTGTCCATCGCCGACCCGGAGAACGCGTTCGCGATCCTGGTCTTCGTCGTCGTGGGAACGGCGGTGGCCACGGTCGTCGACCGGTCCGCCCGACGGACCGCCGAGGCCGTCCGGGCCCGGGCCGAAGCCAACGCGCTGGCCGTGCTGGCGCACAGTCTGCTGCACTCCGGGGACGACGTGGTCGAGCTGCTCCGGCAGGCCGGAGAGGTGCTCGGCATGTCGGGCGCGGCGCTGGTCGAAGGCAGCACGGGCCGCACGGTCGCAGCCTGGGGTGACCCGCCGTCGAGCGAGACCGATGCCCGGGTCGAGGTCGGCTCCGGGCTCAGCCTGGTGTTCCGGGGCCGGCCGCTGGAGGCCTCCGACCAGAGCCTGCTGACCGCGTACGCCGCCCACGTGGCCGTCCTGGAGGAACGTCGCCGGGCGCAGGCGGACGCGGCCCGCACCCAGGAGCTGGCCGAGGGCAACCGGACCAAGACGGCGTTGCTGGCCGCGGTCTCGCACGATCTGCGCACCCCGCTGGCCGCGATCAAGGCGGCGTCGTCCAGTCTGCGCAACACCGCCATCGCCTGGTCCGACGAGGACCGGGAGGAGCTGCTGGCCACGGTGGAGGAGTCCGCGGACCGGTTGGACGCCCTGGTCGCGAACCTGCTGGACATGAGCCGGCTGCAGACCGGCAGCATCACCTCCCTGAGCGCCGAGGTCGACCTGGCCACGGTGGCGGAGTGGACCCTGCGGGCCGTGCCGGGGGCCGAGTCGATAGCGGTCACCGCACCCGACGACCTGCCGCCGGTGTCCGCCGATCCGGGTCTGCTGGAGCGGGTGATCGCCAACGTGGTCGAGAACGCGCTCAAGCACACCGACGCCACGGCCATCGCGGTGTCGGTGTCCGCCTGGACGAGCACGGCGTCGGGCCCGCGGGTCAGCCTGCGGGTGGTCGACCGGGGACCAGGGGTGCCGGCGGAGGCCCTGGAGGCGATCTTCGAGCCGTTCCAGCGGCTGGGTGACGTGCCGGCCGGGGACGGCGTCGGACTGGGTCTGGCGGTCGCCCGTGGTCTGATGGAGGCCATGGGGGGCACGCTCACGGCGGAGGAGACCCCGGGCGGTGGCCTCACGCTGGTGGTCGACCTGCCGGCGGCAGCTCGATGACGGAGTCGGTTGCTCGGGCTCCGCGCTCGACGATCAGGGTGCTGGTGGTGGACGACGACCCGGCCATCGTGCGGACCCTGGCGATCAACCTGCGGGCCCGGGACTACCAGGTGCAGGTGGCCCACGACGGTCGGACGGCGCTGGAGATCCTCACCGAGGAGTCGCCCGACCTGATGCTCCTCGATCTCGGACTGCCCGACCTGGACGGGGTCAGTGTGCTTCGCCGGCTGCGCGCGTTCAGCGCTCTGCCGGTGATCGTGCTGTCGGCCCGGCACTCCTCCGACGACAAGGTCGAGGCGCTGGATCTGGGCGCCAACGACTACGTCACCAAGCCGTTCGGGGTGGAGGAGCTGATGGCCCGGATCCGCGCCGCCCTGCGCCAGGTGCCGGCCGAGTCCGCCACCGACACCCGGGTGGTGACCACCCCGACCCTGCGGCTCGACCTCGGTGAGCACCTGGCCCAGCTCAACGGTGTCGCGGTGCACCTGACCCCGACGGAGTGGCGGATGGTGGACACCCTGACCCGCCGACCGGGGGCCCTCGTCCGCCAGGCTGATCTGCTCCGGGAGGTGTGGGGTCCGAGCTATGACAAGGAGAGCAACTACCTCCGGGTCTTCATGGCCCAGCTGCGGCGCAAGCTCGAGGTCGTGCCCAGCCGGCCGCGGCACTTCGTGACCGAGCCCGGGGTGGGGCACCGGTTCGTGCCCTGAGCCGCACCGGGATTCAGGACCGGTCGGGTCGGGTGAGGAACAGGAACGCCAGCACCGAGCAGGTCACGCCGGTCAGCATCACGATGATCATCGGCACGGCGGTCTCGCCACCACCCGAGCTGGCCAGCGGCGCCGCCACCGCCCCCGCCAGGGCCATGGACACACCGAGGGCGGCGGAGGCCGAGCCGGCGATGTGGGTGGCCTGGCTGGCGGCCAGGGCGCCCGAGTTGCCGAACACGAAGGCCTGCGCCGCCATCAGGATCAAGAAGCCGGCGCAGGTGAGCAGCAGCGGCGTGCCCAGGAACAGCACCCCGACGGTGAGCATGATCACCGCCGTGCTGGACATCGTGAGCCCGAAGCCGATCAGGGTCCGTGGTCGGAACCTCCCGACGAGTCGCGCGTTGACCAGCGACAGCAGCACCTGGCTGAGCGCCGTCGAGGCGAAGAACAGCGCGAACGGCATCGGGTGCACGCCCTTCATCACCTGCAGCACGTACGAGGAGTTCGCAACGTAGGCCATCATCGAGAAGCCGGAGAACGCGGTGGTGAGCAGGTAGGCCACGAACAGCCGGATCCGCAGCACGGAGCCGATGCCGGACGCGAACTGGCGCAACCCGCCCGGGTGACGACGCTCCGGTGGCAGTGACTCGGGCACGACCAGGATCGCGGTGATCACCATCAGCAGGCCGAAGCCGACCAGGCACCAGAACACGGTCCGCCAGGTGCCGCCGAAGGTCAGCACGGCACCGCCGGCCACCGGGGCGATCATCGGGGCGAGACCGCCGATGGCCATCATGATCGACATCACCCGGGCCAGCCGGTCACCCTGGGCGAGGTCGACGATGACCGCCCGGGCCACCACCGAGGCCATCCCGCCGCCGAAACCCTGCACGACCCGGGCGACGATCAGGACACCGATCGAGGGGGACAGTGCGCAGGCCACTGCGCCGATGGTGCAGATCAGACCGCCGATGATCATCGGCGCTCGTCGCCCGCGCTGGTCGGAGATCGGTCCACCGAGCAGCTGACCGAACGCCATCCCGAGGAAGAACGTGGTCATGGTCAACCCGACCAGGGAGGCCTCGGTCTGCAGGTCGACCGTCACCCGGGGGAAGGCGGGGGTGTACATGTCGGTGGCGAACGGCGGCACCGCACTCTGCAGGGCGAGTGTCAGGATCAGCGCGGTGGTGATGCTCGCCGTACGACGGCCCGCGACGGCGGGGGCCGCCACGTCAGTCGAGGGCGACGAAGTCGAGCTCCGCGAAGTCCGCGACCTCCGCCTGCCAGCGATCGCGGACGAAGGCGACGTGGACGGGGTGGTCGTTGTAGGCCTGGTAGGCCGCACCGTCGACGAACGACATGGAGAAGGAGAAGGTGAACTCGCTCTTCGGGCTCACCTGGCGCAGCTGCCGGAACTCCTGCACCCCCGGGATGTCGGCCAGGGCGATTGCCGCGGTGAGGAACTCGCGCTCGGCGTCCGACCCGGCCGGGTGCTGGAGGCGGAACGCCACGGTGTGCTGGATCGCGGAGGTCATGACGGGACGATAGACCGTCGCCCGGATTCACCTCACGGACGTTCAGCATCTGACTCACCCCACGTAGGGTCGGTCCATGCGTGGACCGACCATCGGGGTGCTGGCCGTTCTGATGATCATGACCGCGGCCTGTGGGCGCGTCCCGTCCGGGGCGGCCGATGCGCCCGGAGCGGCGCCCACGCCGGCCGCTCCACCGACCGCCGTCCGCCCGACCCCCAGCGCGCGCCCGACCAGCGCGCGTCCGACCAGCGCCCGCCCGACCACCCCGGGTTCTCCCACCCCGAGTTCTCGCACCCCGGGCTGCCCGGCCGCGGTTCCGGAGCGGCTGTCCCTGATCGGGGTGCAGGGTCGCTCCTTCGCTTTCGCGCCCCTCGACGATCCCGACGACGTGACCGTGGAGGGACGGGTCTCCGGATCGCAGGCCTGGTCGACGTCCAAGCTGTTGGTGGCGGCGGCCTTCCTGGACACGACCGCCGACGGCGATCCCGACGCGGTGAGCGCGACGAACCGGCGCTCGATCGCGGCGGCGCTGCAGTCCTCCGACGCGGACGCCGTACGGTCCCTGCGGCAGCAGATCCCGGGTCGTCCGGGCCGGGCCATGACCGCGGTGCTCCGCTCGATCGGGGACGACGAGACCGTGGCGCCCGACTCCTATGAGGGCCTGATGCCGTGGTCGGTCCGCGAGCAGGTCCGGTTCATGGCGGCGCTGGACGACGGCGAGGTCGTCTCGGCGTCGACGAGCGCGTACCTGCTGGAGACGATGCGCCCGATCAAGGCCCACCGCTGGGGTCTCGGTGCTGTCGGGGCGACCACCTTCAAGGGCGGCTGGCTGCGCCAGGGAAGGGTCACCCGGCAGCTGGGTCTGCTGGACTCCTACGCCGTCGCGATCGGCACCGACCGTGGCCCGGTGGTACGCCAGAGCGACGGCGACTCGGCGCACGTCCAGGCCATGGACGACCTGGCCGAGCTGCTGGCCGCTCGACTGGCCTGGGAACAGCACTGCCGCCGGCGGTGATCGCCGACTCGCCTCACACCGAAGCGACCGTGCTCGGCTGCAGTCGCGGACGCAGGCTCGGGTGCCGGGTGATGATCAGACCCAGGATCCCCGACACCGTGACACAACCGGTCAGGATCCACATCACCCCGGCGGCGTCACGCGCCAGCAGGGTCGGGATCACGAACATGAACGCGGCCGCCGTTCCGCGGGCGACCCCGTACGTGACCCCGAGGGCCGTCGCGCGCACCTCGGCCGGGAACAGCAGCTGGCTCCACACCTTGTACGCGGCCTCGCCGGCGAAGACGTTGGAGAGGCTGTACAGGGCGGTGACCGCGATCATCCCGGCGACCAGCATGGCACCGGTCAGCGCACCGACCGTGAAGGCGGCGATCTGCAGGATCATCGCGACCACGAACAGCCGGTCCCGCCAGACCGTGTCGGCCAGCCGGACGAAGAGCACCGACATCAGCAGCGCCGGCGGGAAGGTGACCAGGACCAGCCCGGTCGCCTGGGTCTGGGTCAGCTTCGTCACCGTCACCAGGACGTACGTGCCGTAGGTGCCCAGGGTGGTCGACGCGATGTTCCAGAACAAGAGGAAGAGCCCGGTGGCGAGCAGTGGGAGCGCCACACCGGCCCCGAACAGGATCCGCGGGGTGACGGTCGCGCGCGGCTCTGCCGCCTGCCCGCGCAACCGCCGGGATCCGGTGGTCAGCACCAGACGCAGGGCCAGCGTCGCGATCGCCAGCAGCACCAGGTGACCGATCAGGATCTGGGTACCCCGGAATCCTGATCTCGAGACCGCGAAGCCGAGCCCGTAGGTGGCCAGGATCGCGGCGATCCACAGCACCTGAGTGAGACCGATCAACCGCCCGCGGGCCCAGTCCGGGGCCTCGTCGGAGATCACGGCGAGAGCGGTCGGCATGTCCGCCCCGGCCGCGAGACCGACCACGATCACGCCGATGATCAACATCAACGGCCCGGATGCTGTGATGATCAGCACCGTGCCGAGGACGAAGATCATCAGATCCAGGGTGAACACCCGCGCTCGTCCGAACCGGTCGCCGAGCCAGCCGCCGGCCACTGACCCGAGAGCGATCGCGAAGGCCAGTCCGGCGGTGAGCATCCCGACCTGCCACAGGGCGAGGCCGAAGTGGGATCGCCAGACCGGCAGGGCGATGGCGACGGAGATGACCGTGGCCGCGTCGAGATAGAAGGCGAGACCCGCTGCGAACGCCATCCGCCACAGCGCCGCCGGCACCGGGCGTGGTCGTGGGCCTCGGGGCGGGTGCACAGCCGGATCCTAGTGGCGTCGTCGGCGTGCGGGCACGCTCACTCGTCGTCGAAGCCGGCGTGCAACCGGTCCGACTGCTCGCGGGAGAGTCGCAGGACGGCCAGGTGGACCGCGTCCGTCGGGGGTCAGGCGGCAGCGTGGCCAGGACCGCGTTGAGCCGGGCGCCCCCTGGCTTTCGCGCGCTCACCGTCCACCTCGACCTCGAGGGGACCGAGGCCACAGAAGCGAACAGACGAACGATATCGGGCGGCCCGGGCGATCGGTGATGCGGTCACGGCGCGCAACGGCCGGGTCCTGACCCCGAATCGGCGGTCAGGGAGGTGGCTGGGGCGGCGGTCGCGACGGTCGCAACCCGTTGGTCATCGACGAGGACGCTCTGAAGGGCGTCGCCGAGACCACGGGCGGCCAGTACTACCGCGCGGAGAACGCCGGCCAGCTGCAGGAGGCGCTGGGGGACCTGCCCAGCCACATCACGGTGGTGACCCAGCACGTGGACGTCGCGTCCTGGTTCGCCGCCGCCGGGGGACTTCTCATGGCGGCCGCTCTGGCTCTCTCGCTGTGGTGGAGCCGGGTCCGTACGCCGGGTCGCTTCGGTCGGGTCGGCTAACGATCCTCGATCTCGACCTCCTCCTCGAACTCCAGGTCATCGATGTCACCGGCCGGAGCCGAGTAGTCCAGGTGGTCGAGATGGGCCGCGTCGAAGACCGCCATGGCCTGCACGACGCGGGCGTACGCGTCGTCGGTCGCTTCGTCGTCCTCCCGGCTCCGCACCGCGGCGGCTGCGACGAGATAGTCCTGCAAGGCCGCGATCAGGTTGCCGCCGATCCGGACGAGCTGGGCTGCGCTCGCCTCGCTGTACGGCGGCGGAGGCAGCTGGTCGTCGTCGGGGGTGGTCACAGCGAGCAGTATCGCCTGACCGGTCGCCGTGGGCGAGACTGAGCAGATGACGACGCTCGGGCGCGGACGCGAGGGCTTGCGGTTGGCCGTGGTCGGGCTCGGCTTCGGCGCGGACTTCGTTCCCTTGTACCTGGCGCATCCCGAGGTCGGCGATCTGGTGTTGATCGATCCGGATCGGGGCCGGCGCCACGCCGTCGCCTCGACGTACGCCCTCGACGAGGGTCACGACAGTCTTGACGATGCGCTGGCGACCGAGCGGATCGACGCCGTGCACCTGCTGACGCCAGTGCCGACCCACGCCGCTCTCACGCTGCGCTGTCTGCGGGAGGGCCTGCACGTCGCGTGTGCCGTCCCTATGGCGACCATGCTCGAGGAGCTCGAGCTGATCATCGACGCGTCCGAGGCGGCAGGGTTGGTCTACCAGATGATGGAGACCTCGGTGTTCAGCCGGGAGTTCCGGTACGTGCAGGACCTCCACCGGCGAGGAGACCTCGGCACGATCACGCTGTTCACCGGAGCTCACGTGCAGAACCTCGACGGCTTTCCCGTGTACTGGCAGGGCTATCCGCCCATGCACTACCTGACCCATGCCCTCAGTCCGGTCCTCGCCCTGCTCGACACCGAGGTGGCCGCGGTGACGGCTCGGGGGTCCGGGGTGCTGACCGGCGACCGTCGCAGCGGTGGGTTCAACAACCCGTTCCCGGCCGAGGTAGGACTGTTCACGCTGCGCAGCAGTGCGGCGATCGCCCAGGTCACCATGGCGTTCTTCCAGACGGGCCGCAGCTACTACGAGGGCTTCTCGGTGTACGGGGACCGTGGAGGCGTCGAGTGGCCGGCCGACAACGACGGACCGCTCACGGTCTACGCGATGACCGGTCCGGCTCCCGGGAGCAGGGGCAACCAGGTGCAGAGCACCGAGGTCACACCGCCCGATGTGACCGATGATCTGCCCGAGTCGCTGCGCCGGTTCGTGGCCGGCGGCGGGCACGGTGGCTCGCATCCCTTCCTGGTCGACAGCTTCGTTCGCGCCGTGCTCGGTCGGCGTCCGTCGCCGATCGACGCCCGCACCGCCGCCGCGTGGACCGCCCCGGGCATCTGTGCGCACTCCTCGGCGCTGGCGGACGGGACGTCGATCGACGTGCCGAGCTACCGGAGTGGTCAGAAATAGGGACCTCTGATCATGGCTTCTCTCAAGCACACAAGCGAAATCGCGCTGTCAGGTCTGGACGGGGCAGCAGACGTCAGGTAGAATCGTCGTTATGTTCGATACAGTGGTTGGAGGAGTCGCTCGGGGATCCGGGTGAGCTGCTCAGCCTGGCTGCGGACAACCATGCGACCGAGCGGCGGGCGGGCTGCCGCAAGCTGATGTTGGCCGCGGCATGGGCGGACTGCCACGGCGAGACCACCGATCCCGAGGTGACTGGTGCAGGGTCGTCGGTGCTTGGTGGAGCGGTTCGTCAGGATGGGACCACTCGGCACCCCGCTGGTGGCGGAGACCTGTCCGTCGTCGTTGGCGTTGGCGCAGCAGTCGAGTGTGGTCGCGGCCCGCCTGTTGATCGGGGACGCCTTGGGTATCCGGCATCGGTTGCCGCAGCTGTGGGAACGGGTCAAGGCCGGGGAGGTGCTGGCGTGGAAGGCCCGCGAGATCGCCCGCCGCACCTCGGAGCTGACCATGATGTGCGCCCGGATCGTGGACCGGATCGTGACCGGTCAGGTCGAGCTGTTGGCCTGGGGCCGGTTCGAGAAGCTGCTCGACGCCACCTTGTTGCAGGTCGATGAGAAGACCTACCAGCAACGGGCGGCGCGGGCGGCGGCGCAACGGGATGTGCGGGCCACCCAGTCCGGTGACGGTCTCCGCACCCTGGTCGCCCGGGTCGACGCCGGCGATGCGACCGCGTTCTTGGCGTTGGTGAACCGGGTCGCTGAGTGTCTGGCCGAGGAGGGGGATGAGGACCCGGTCGCGGTCCGCCGGTCCAAAGCGGTCGGGATCATCGCCTACCAAGCAAGGTTGCGGGACCTGCTGGCCCGCCACGCGAACGACCCCGACGATCAGTCCACCTCGGAGGAGCGGGTGGTCGCGCATCTCGCGGATCCGACCGATCCGTGGGCGGCGGACCTGCCCGCCGCCGGGTGGGAGACCGACCGAGCACGGCAACGTGCACCAACCATCGTTTGATGACCTCGACGACGACTGCTGGACCACCCAACAACCGTCTGCGGCTGAGGATCCCGACGAAGAGAATCCGGTCGATGACGCTGACCTGGCCTGGTACCGGCGACAGCGCGATGATCATGATGCTGCGGCTGACCGACCCGTTGCCGGTGATGATCGTCCGGATGCTGCCGTGGTCGAGCCGACAACAGGTCGCGTCCCGGACGCCTTCCGACGCCCGGCGGCCGGTGTCGGCTTCGATCTCCGCCCGTTCACCCCGGCCGAGCAGACCTCATGCGGTCCCCGAGTGGTGATCCATGTGCACGTCACCGATCAGACGTTGATCGAGCAGCACGGGGTGGTCCGGACCGAACACGGTCCGATCACCCTGGACCAGTTCCGGCAGTGGCTGACCCAAGCCGACCCGACGATCACGATCCGACCCGTGCTGGACCCGGCCGCGACCGCGGCGGTCGACGCGTACGAGATCCCGCAACGACTGCGGCGGGCGATGACCGTCCGCCATCCCGGATCGGTGTGGCCGTTCAGCCCCACCACCACCATCAGCACCGGTGGTCGGCTCGACCTGGACCACACCATCCCCCACACCAAGACCGGCCCATCCGGACAGACCGGCATGGGTAATCTCGGCCCGCTCACCCGGACCGAGCATCGGGCCAAGACCCTCGGTGGGTGGCAAGCCCGACAACCCGACCTCGGCACCTACTTGTGGCGATCACCCGATGGACTCATCGCCCTCACCACCAACCAAGGCACCCTCCTGCTCGGCGACCGCCACTGGGCCCACCAGGTCTGGACCGCCGCGGCGCCGGCTCGTCCCGAAGACTGACCTCCGGGCCGTTCCGAACGGGCACAAGCGAAGGCAGTCTGCCGTTGCGCCAGACTGTGCTGGTGGCAGGTGAGCTGATCGCACTCGTCGGAACGTCGAGCGTGGGCAAGACGTCCGCCGCCGGGCACCTGCAGCCGCTCTTGACCGAGCCGTACCTTGTTGTCGGCATCGATCTCTTCCTCCACATGTTTCCGCACCATTGGGCAGGGCATCCGCGCGGACCGGGGCCCGGCATGTGGTACGAGGACACGGTAGACGCGGATGGCAATCCACGAGCTCGGATCCGCTACGGCGAGGCAGGTGAACGTCTACTCTCCGGGATGCGCGCCGCCGTCCGGGCGATGCTCGATCGCGGAAACCACATCATCCTCGACGAGATGCCGCTCGATGAGTCGATCTTGCCGGCCTGGAGACGTGAGCTCGCCGGCCACCAGGTCACCTGGGTGCGGCTGTCCGCGCCGCTGAGTGTCGTTGAGGAGCGCGAGGCTCAACGAACCCAGGGCCAACATCTCGGCAACGCCCGGGGCCACTTCCACATCGGCGTCGAGGACGAGTACGACCTGCAGGTCGATGTCGCAGCCAGATCTTCCTACGACGTGGCAGACGAGATCGCCACCGTCCTCCGCAGCTGACGATGTGGCGACCGCGAGTCGAGTCGGCTTGACAGAGGCGCCGACTCCGGGAACGCGTGATCAGAGGACCTCGCTGCGCGGCTTCTGATAGAGCCGATGCGTACGGCAGGTGGCTGCGCCGTCGTCATCTCCTGCCCCGTACGCCGTCGAACCGGATTCGAACAGCACGTACAGGTTCGACGTCGCGTTGGTCGCCGAGCTCGGCGCCCAGGTGAGTCCCTGCGACATGTTCGGCATCGCGCTGGACCGCTGCGACCACGTGTTCCGGTCGACAATCGTCAGGTAGCTGTACCTGGTCCGGCCGAACGAACGGCTGAACACGAACTGGTTGTCGGTGACCGCCAGACCCTGCACCAACGTGGGTGTCGGGTACGCCACCCGGGTCTTCCTGATCAGCGCACCCTTGGCCGTGGTGTCGTAGCGGTAGACCCGGTCGTTCTCGAAGTCGCCGACGAACAACCGGCCCCGGTGGAACGAGGCGTACGACGCGGCCGCCGTCGTGTAGGTCGGCGAGTTCGGCAGCGTGGTGGTGTTCTTGGCCTTGACGATCTTGGACAACGGGATGCGGGTGACCCGTGGCTTGCCCTCGGTGGTGGCGACGTAGAGGTTCCCGCGGCCGACCGCCAGTCCGCCGGCGTGACCACCCCGGGGCACGTCCTGGGTGTTGAAGTAGATCGTCTTGATCCGGGTGCCGGCCAGGCTGCTGACGGTCAACATGGTGCGGTACTTCTGTGAGGCGGCGACGCCGTCCCGGCCGTCGTAGTAGGACACGAGGAGCCACTTGTGGCTCGGGTCGTACGCCAGACCCTGAGGAACCCAGCGCGTTTCGTCGGCGAACAGCTTCTTCGGCATCGGGTCCCAGTTCCGGTAGAACGCCCGGAAGTCCGCACAGCTCTTGGCCTGCGGGAAGGTCGCAGTGGCGGCCTCGGCCGGAGCCGGACCGGTCACAGCTCCCACGGCGGCCGTGACCACAGCCACGATCCCGATGATGATCGACTTCCCACGCACAGGTGCTCCCTCGCTCGATGATGCGGTGATCTGATGGCACCCTAAGCACTGAGCAGGTCGCCGGCCCCGGCGCCGCCGCTGCGAAGTCGAAGGAGACATGGACACCGCATCCGAGGGCCCGGTCCCCAGCGCCACCCCAGCCACGGTCGACACCTCACCCTGGGCCCCGCTGCGCAATCGTTGGTTCCGGTGGCTGTGGCCGGCGATGCTGGTCGCTTACCTCGGCGTCTGGATGCAGACCGTGGGAGCCCAGTGGCAGCTGGTGAACGCTCCGGGAGCCGGTGGGATGGTGGCTCTGGTGCAGACCGCGGCGATGCTGCCGATCATGCTCTTCGCCCTCCCGGCCGGTGTGCTCGCGGACGTCTTCGACCGACGCTGGCTGATGTTCACGATCGAGGTCTACGTCTTCGTGGTCGCCGGGATCCTCGCGGCGCTGACCGCCGCCGGGCTCACCACACCGACGGTGATGCTGCTCTTCACCTTCCTGCTCGGCGTCGGCGGTGCCGTGCTGCTGCCCGCCTGGCAGGCAGTGATCCCCGAGCTGGTGGGTCGCGACCAACTGGGGGCGGCCACCCGGCTGGACATGGTGGGGGTCAACGTCGGTCGCTCGATCGGCCCGGCGCTGGCCGGCGTGGTCATCGCGGTCGGCGCGGTCTGGCACGTGTTCGCCCTGAACGCGCTGTCGGTCGTGTTCCTGGCGGTCGTCCTGCTGGTCTGGAAACGTCAGCCACCACCCGGCCCGCGCCCGACCCGGGAGCGCTTCGTGCCGGCCCTGCGAGCCGGTGCCCGCTACGTCCGGCACGAGCCGGTGGTACGACGGATCCTGCTGCGCGTGGTCTTCTTCATCGTGCCCGCTTCGGTGATGTGGGCCCTCCTGCCGTTGGCGGCTCGGGATCGACTGGGCGTCGACGCGGGAGGGTACGGGGCGCTGTTCGGCGCCCTCGGGGTGGGCGCCGTCGTCGCCGCCCTCGCCGTGGGTCGCCTGCGCGACAAGCTGTCCACCAACGCCTTGTTGGCGATCTCGGCGGCCTGCTACGCGGGCGCTCTGGTCGTGGTGGTCGCGGTGCCGATCTTCGTCCTGGCCATGGCGGCGCTGGTGGTGGCCGGCATGGCCTGGGCCGCGGTGATCTCCACCTTCATCGCGGAGCTGCAGGTCTTCCTGCCCGGCTGGGTCCGCGCCCGGGCACTGGCCGTCTACCTCGTCATCTTCACCGGGTCGCAGGCCCTGGCCTCGGTGGTCTGGGGCCAGGTCGCCGACCAGGTCGGTGTGCTGTGGACCTTCGTCGCCGGCGCGGCGCTCGTTCTCGTCGGCACCCTGGCCGGCGCGATCTGGCGGCTGCCGGAGACCGGTCACCTGAGCAACGAGGCATCCAACTACTGGCCCGACGCGCGCCTGGCCGTCGAGCCGCCGCCGTCGACGGGCCCGGTGCTGATCACGGTCACGTACACCGTCGACAATGAGCGCCAGGCGGCGTACCTGGCGGCCATGCAGGAGCTCCGTCGCTCCCGCCGGCGCAGCGGCTCGACCCGGTGGGAGCTCTACCACGACGCGGAGTACCCCGACCGCTACGTCGAGGTCTTCCAGGTCGGCTCCTGGGAGGAGCACCTGCGCCAGCACGAGGGTCGGCTCACCCTCATCGACCAGCAGGTTGAGGAGGCAGCGTTGGCGTTCTCCGACCCGCCGGCGTCCGCCCAGCACTACCTACCACCGCAGATCTTGCCGTGAGCGAAGCAGCCGAGAGCGGCCCGGTCAGCACCGAGGACCCAACCGCCGGCTACACCTGTCGGACTCGGATGCGCAGCATGTCCGGCAACACCGGTCGTCGGCAGCGCATGCGGCGACACATCACGATCGCCGCCCACGCCGCCAGGGCGAGGCGGTGGTGCCAGGCGGCGTGATCGTCTCGGGCCCGGGGGGTGCGACCCAGGCGGGCGGCAGTCCGGACAGCTCGGTTCGCCGGGCCGCCGCGGCTCCAGATGAGCTCGCCGGTGCCGCCGTGGTCGGTGCGCGGCACCGTGCTTGCCACCGACCGCGGTCCGGTCCGGGTCGACACCGAGTCTCGCGCTGAGGTCGAGCAGTACTTCCAGCCGCTCGTCCACCCGCCTCGATCCCTTCGGGGAAGGGGTTCTCCGGCGCGAGCCGGTGGCGAGGCGTTTCACCGTGGCAATCTAACGGGTCCTACCCTGGGCCGGGTGCCGAGCAACGAGCGTCCAGCCACGCTGATCACCGGGGGCAGCCGAGGCATCGGGGCCGCCATCGCCCGTCGGTTGGCCCGGGACGGGCACGATCTCGTGCTGACTTTTCGCGAGCGCCGGGCCGAAGCGGAAGCGGTGACCG
This sequence comes from uncultured Actinomycetota bacterium, assembly GCA_963696135.1. Classification (GTDB taxonomy): domain Bacteria; phylum Actinomycetota; class Actinomycetes; order Propionibacteriales; family Propionibacteriaceae; genus Microlunatus. The sequence goes on along the minus strand of CAVOJH010000005.1, from coordinate 474,304 downwards.
CACAGTGCAGCGAGCTGGGCGCGCAGGTCGTGCTGGTGCAGGCGGACCTGGCCGACCTCGATCGGGCGGCGTCGATCGTCGCCGAAGCGGTCGCCGGGCTCGGCCGACTGACCGGACTGGTCAACAACGCCGGCATCACCGGTCGGATCGGTCCGTTCCTGGAGACGACGACGGAGGAGTCTGAGCTCGTTCTCCGGATCAACGTGCTGGCCCCGCTGGTGATCACCCGTGCCGCCATCGCCCACCTGATCGCTCACGGCGGCGGGTCGATCGTGAACATCTCGTCGGGAGCGGCGACCACCGGAGCTCCGCACACCTACATCCCTTACGCCATGAGCAAGGCCGCGCTGAACCTGTTGACCGTCGGCGCCGCGAAGGAGTTCGCCGCCGCTGGGGTCCGGGTGAACACGGTGTCGCCGGGGACGACGTTCACCGAGATCCACGCGGCCGCCGGCCGTCCGAACGCGCCGGCGGAGCGGGCGCCGGGGCTGCCGATGGGCCGGGCCGCCCATCCGGAGGAGATCGTGGGTGCAGTGGCCTACTTGCTGTCCGACGACGCGTCCTACACGAACGGCGCGGACATCCGGATCACCGGCGGCTGAACCTCCGGTTGCTGGCCGGATGCTAGACCAGGCTCAACGCCAGCGCGCAGAACATCGAGTCGGCCCAGCTGAACCACGGCCGGGTGTACGCGGTGTCGTCGTCCACGTCGAACCCCTCGTGCACGTGGCCGGTGCCGGCGGTCGTCGAGGCGATCAGGTGCAGCAGCTCCAACGCACGCTCCGGCGACTCCGAGGTCAGGCCCTCGACGGCCAGCGCGATCGGCCAGACGTACCGCTCGGGCGTGTGCGGGCTGCCGACGCCGGCGGCGACGCGACCGCGGTAGTAGAACGGGTTGTCCTCGGACAGGACGAAGGCACGCGTCCGCCGGTAGAGCGGATCGTCGACGGCGATCCCGGCCACCAGCGGCAGCGAGAGCAGCCCGGGCATGTTGGCGTCGTCCATCAGCAGGTGGTGACCGAGCCCGTCGACCTCGTACGCCCAGATCTGACCGTGGTCGACGTGCTCGATCAGCCCGTACGCTGCGACCCCGTCGGACAACCGGTCCGCCAGGGCGGCGGCTTCGCGCACCAGCCCGTCAGCGCCGCCGGCCGCCGGGACGAGATCACCGAGCAGCCGCAGACAGTGGACGGCCATCAGGTTGCCGGGCACGTGGTAGCCGTACGTGCACGCGTCGTCACTCGGCCGGAAGCCCGCCCAGGTCATCCCGGTGGGTCCGACCGGCGTGCCGCGGCCGTCTCGGACCAGGGTGTCGATGGCCACCGTGTCGGGGCGGACGAAGCGGTAGTCGGACAGCTCTTCGTGCGCCGTCTCCCGGTCCAGCGTCGCCACGGCAGCGCTGGCCGCGTCCAGGAAGGTGGCGTCCAGGTGATCGGTCCGCCCGGTCGCCGACCACACCTGATGCGCCAGCAGGAAGGGGAAGCAGAGCGAGTCGATCTCGTACTTGCGCTCCCACAGCCACGGGTCGTCGGACAGGTCCCGAGGCTCGTGGCAGCGGCCGTTGGCCTCGATGTTGAAGGCGTTGGCGTACGGGTCGTGGCGCAGGTAGCTCAGCTGGCGCCGGACGATCCCGATCAGCAGATCGGCGAGCGGGCCGTCGGGGGCATCCTGGGCGATCCGCAGGTAGGGCAGCATCTGGGTCGCCGAGTCGCGCAACCACATCGCCGGGATGTCACCGGTGATGACGAACACCGTGCCGTCCTCGAGCACGTGCAGCGTCCGGGACAGGGTCCTGATCATGGCGTCGGCGAACATCTGGGCGGCAGCCTCTCCGGCGACGGCGGCCACCCGCGATCGCCAGTGCTCGAGGACATCCGCCGGCAGCAGCAGCGAGGGATCGGGGGGAGTCGTGGTCACCGCCCGATCGTGCCAGATGTCACTAGCCGGCCGCGATGGCCTCGATCTCCACCAGCTGCTCGGGGGAGGACAGGAACGGCACCACCAGGGCGGTGATGGCCGACTGCGGTTGCGGCATCAGCTCGGCGGCGACCGGCATGAATCCCTCGAAGTCGGCCGGGTTGGTCAGGTAGATCGTGAGCTTGACGATGTCGTCCAGACCCAGCTCGGACTCGGCCAGGATGGCGGTGATCCGCTTGATCACCTCGCGGGCCTGGGCCTCGATGCCGGCCAGCCAGTGACCGTCCTCGTCGGTGCCCACCTGCCCGGACACGAAGACCAGGCGCTGGGCGCCGGTGACCTCCAGACCCTGGGCGTACGGCACCGGCGGCACGCCTGAGGGCTGGAGGACACGCTTGCTGAGGGTGCTGGTCATGGCCGGACCTTTCGTCGGGTACTGCGCGAGAGGACAGCGTGGCAGCCCCCTCAGACAGTCGTCCTGGCCAGCGGCCGAGCCGCCGGTGCGATCAAGCCGGCGACGACGACGAGCGCCAGGACCGCGACGAACGAGTGCAGCAGACCGACGTGCTCGCCGAGCATGGCCAGCACCGGCGGCCCGAAAAGGAACGCGGCGTACCCGACGGTGGCGGCCGCGCTGACGCGGGCGGCAGCGGTCCGCCGGTCGTCGGCGGCCGCGGACATGCCGACCGGCAGTCCGAGCGAGGTGCCGAGGCCCCACAGCGCGATGCCGACGGCGGCCGTGACCGCGCTGGGCCCGAAGATGGTGATCGTCAGGCCGAGGGCGGCGACCATAGCCGAGGCGCGCAGCGTGGCGACGCGTCCGAAGCGGTCGATCAGCAGCACGCCGAACAGGCGTCCGACGGTCATGGTGACCACGAAGATGCCGAACATCGCCGCACCGACCGTCTCGCTGACGCCGTACCCGTCGACGGTGGCCAACGGCAGCCAGTCCTCGGCGGCACCCTCGGCGAAGCCCATCCCGAGCACCATCAGACCGATCAGCAGGGTCCGCGGATCCTTCCACACGGCCAACCGCTCGGCCGTGGACAGCTTCGGTTGGGCACCGCTCGCCCGCCCGACACCCTCCGGCACGAGCCGGACGGCCGGGATGACGGCGACGACCAGGATCACCGCAGCGACACCCAGATGGACACCGATCGAGACCCCGAGGATGGTGGCGAGCACGCCGAGGGCGGCACCGGTCAGGGTGCCGATGCTGTACATGGCGTGGAAGATCGGCATCACGGTGCGGCCGAGATCCCGCTCGTTGGCTGCCCCGGCGACGTTCATCGACACGTCGCAGGTGCCGAAGCCGAGGCCGAAGACGAGCAGCCCGGCGAACACGACACCGGACGAGGCCAGGCTCGCGCCGACCGCGACGACGACCAGACCGAGAGCAGCGGTGAGCAGCGCGACCCGGATCACCGGCCGGGCGCCGAAGCGACCGATCAGAGCACCGGCCGAGACGAGACCGAAGATGGCGCCGCCGGCGATGGCGAAGATCAACCAACCCATGTGACCGGTGGAGGCGCCGAGCACGTCGCGGACGGCCGGGGTGCGAGACACCCAGGCGGCGAGGGCGAACCCGCAGGCCGCGAAGACGACGAACATGGCGTTCCGCCAGACGCGGGCCTCATTGCTGCGGTCGGAGCCGGCGCTGTGATCGAGGCCGGCGTTGTGGTCGATGCGCTCGGGGCGCAGCGTGGTCATGATGGAGAACCTCGGTGTGTCGTGGTGGAGCAGCCGCTGGTGACCGCACTTGTACGATCGTACAGATTCTGTGTACGTATGTACAACTGTGGTGCCACCGAAGCTATTCCGCGCCCGCTAGACCGCTCAGCAGCTCCAGCGCCCGGCGGATCTCCGGTCCGTCACTCGACACGTTGGCGAGTCCGCGGTAGGTGAACAGGCCCTCCACGTAGGTGTCGATCAGGCGTGCTGTGACGGGATCGAAGAAGGGCGCCAGGGCCTGCTGACTGCGGGCGAACCAGGCCTCGACCAGGCCCGCGATCTCGGGCCGACGGATCGCGAGGGCGTAGAGCTCATAGCTGAGGGCCAGCTCGCGAGGGTCCTCGAAGTCGTACAGCATGAAGTCGGTGATCGCGCTGATCGCGTCCCGGGAAGTGCGGGCCGGCAAGAGCCGCGACTCGAACCGCTCCGAGATCTGGTCGGCGAACCGGGCGAACGCGGCACCCAGCAGGTCGCCCAGGTCGGCGAAGTAGTACGTGGTCGAGCCGAGCGGCACCCCTGCGGCCGCGGCCACCCTCCGGTGGGTGGTCCCGGCGACCCCGTGTTCGGCGATCACGTCGAGCGCGGTGTCGATCAGCAAGTCACGGCGAGACGTCGCGCCACGACTGCTGGCGGCTGCGGGCATGGCCCCACGCTAGCCTGGAGGTCCGGCGGCCGGAATTCCTGCGGTGAGCAACAAGATCTTCGCTCCGTGGGCTCGCCGACCACATCATTGACGGCAGGTCTCCTGGCTCCTAAGTTCCGCCTATGAGCACTGAGTCAGTCACGGGAACGGGTGGCAAAGGGCTCGCCGTCGGGACACTCGGCCTGGCCGGGTCCGTCGTCATCGGTCTCGCCTCTACGGCACCGGTCTACTCGCTGGTCGCGACCCTCGGGTTCGTGGTGCTGGCAGTGGGTGCACAGGCGCCGATCGCGTTCATCATCGCGTTCATCCCGATGCTGTTCATCGCCGCCGCTTACCAGGAGCTGAACCGGGAGATCCCCGACTGCGGCACCACCTTCACCTGGGCCGCCAAGGCCTTCGGACCGCGGGTGGGCTGGATGGGTGGCTGGGGCGTGGCCGTGGCCGGCATCGTCGTGCTGGCCAACCTCGCCCAGATCGGTGGCATCTACTTCTGGTTGATGCTCGGCCAGGATCAGCTGGCCGAGAGCACCCTCGTGGTCACCGCGACGGGGGTCGTCTTCATCGCCTTGATGTGCTGGGTGAGCTACCGCGGGCTGGAGATCGGGGAGCGGCTGCAGGTCGTCCTGCTCGGGTTGCAGTACCTGGCGCTGGTCCTGTTCGTGGTGTACGTGATCTACCGGATCGCGACCGGGCAGGCGCCGGCCAGCGAGCACTTCTCCTGGCAGTGGTTCAACCCGTTCGCCTTCGCCGACTACTCCGGCTTCATCGAGGCCGTGCTGCTGGCCCTGTTCATCTACTGGGGCTGGGACACCTGCCTGGCTCTCAACGAGGAGACCAAGGACCCCAAGCGCATTCCGGGACAGGCGGCCATCATCTCGACCGCGATCTTGTTGGTCACCTACGTCGGGGTCACCGTCGCGGCGATGGCGTACGCGGGGGTCGGCGAGGACGGGTTGGGCCTCGGCAACGAGGCGAACGCCGATGACGTCTTCCTGGCCCTCAAGGACGCCGTGATGGGGCCGATGGGGATCGTGCTCGTGGTCGCGGTGCTGGTGTCGGCTGTCTCCTCGACCCAGACCACGATACTGCCGACGGCCCGCGGCACCTTGTCGATGGCCACCTACCGAGCCCTGCCGAGTCGGTTCAAGGTCGTGCACCCGCGCTTCAGCACTCCGTCCTTCTCGACCGTGATGATGGGTGTGGTGGCCTGTGCCTACTACATCGGCATGACCGTGATCAGCGACAACATCCTGCAGGACTCGATCACCTCGCTCGGGCTGGCGATCGCCTTCTACTACGGCATCACCGGGTTCGCCTGCGTCTGGTACTTCCGCAAGGAGCTGACCAGCTCACCCCGCAATCTCTTCCTGAAAGGCATCCTGCCGTTGCTCGGGGCCCTGATGCTGCTCTACGCGTTCGTGCAGTCCGCGATCGACATGTGGGACCCGGAGTACGGCAACACGGTGCTCTTCGGCATCGGCGGCACGTTCGTGGTGGGCATCGGCGCGTTGTTGATCGGGGCCGTGCTGATGGTGGTCTGGTCGTTCTTCGCGGAGGCCAAGCCGTTCTTCGCCGGGGAGAGCCTGAACCGCGAGACACCGGTGCTGGTGCCGGAGGATCCCGAGGTCTACCAGCGCAGCGTCGACGGTGGTCTGATGTGAGCACGGGCAAGCAGGAGGTCGAGTCCTGAACGTCGTTCCGTCGTACGCCAGCGGCACCTCGTCGCTGCCGCTGCTCGGTGACACCATCGGAGCGAACCTGGACCGGACGCTGGATCGGGTGGGGCCCGACCACGAGGCGCTGGTCGAGTGCGTGACGGGGCGACGGTTCACCTACGGCGAGCTGGTCGCCGAGATCGACGCCTGCGCGCTAGGTCTCGACGGTCTCGGGGTCCGCAAGGGAGACCGGGTGGGCCTCTGGGCACCGAACTGTGCGGAGTGGGTCTTCGTCCAGTACGCGACGGCGAAGCTGGGAGCGATCCTGGTCAACATCAACCCGGCGTACCGGACCAGCGAGCTCGCGTACGTGCTGCAGCAGGCGGGCATTTCGGTGCTGGTGAGCGCGCCGGGGTTCAAGACCAGTGACTACCGCACCATGATCGCGGACGTGCGAGCGGAGTGCCCAGAGCTGCGCGAGGTGATCATCTTCGCCGATCCGGCCTGGGAGGCGCTGCTGGCCGACGGGCGATCCGGTGATCATGAGGTGCTGGCCGAGAGGTCACGTCACCTGTCCGCCGACGACCCGATCAACATCCAGTACACCTCCGGCACCACGGGGTTTCCCAAGGGGGCGACCCTCACCCACCACAACCTGCTCAACAACGGCTTCTCCGTCGGCGAGGGCTGCGGCTACTCCCAGGCCGATCGGGTCTGCATCCCGGTGCCGTACTACCACTGCTTCGGGATGGGCATGGGCAATCTGGGCTGCACCTCGCACGGCGCCACCATGATCATCCCGGCACCGGGCTTCGACCCGGCCCTGACTCTGCGGGCCGTCCAGGACGAGCGCTGCACCAGCTTGTACGGGGTGCCGACCATGTTCATCGCCGAGCTCGGACTCCCCGACGTCGCCGACTACGACCTGAGCAGCCTGCGGACCGGCATCATGGCCGGCTCCCCGTGCCCGGTCGAGGTGATGCAGCGGGTGATGGCGGAGATGGGGATGGCCGAGGTGACCATCTGCTACGGGATGACCGAGACCTCACCGGTGTCGACCCAGACCAGCATCGACGACGACCTCGAGCGGCGGACGTCGACCGTCGGCCGGGTGCAACCACACCTCGAGGTCAAGATCGTCGATCCGAGCACCGGGCTGACGGTACCCCGGGGCGAGCCGGGGGAGTTCTGCACCCGGGGGTACTCGGTGATGCTGGGCTACTGGAACGAGCCGGAGCTCACCGCCGAGGTGATCGACGGGGCGCGTTGGATGCACACCGGTGACCTCGCGGTGATGGACGACGACGGCTACCTCAACATCGTCGGGCGGATCAAGGACATGGTGATCCGGGGTGGAGAGAACATCTACCCGCGGGAGGTGGAGGAGTTCCTGTTCACCCACCCCGACGTGGTCGACGCGCAGGTGATCGGCGTTCCCGACGAGCGCTTCGGCGAGGAGCTGATGGCCTGGCTCCGGTTGCGTCCCGGCGCCGACGCTCTCACCGCGGAGAGCCTACGAACCTTCTGTCGAGGCCGGATCGCCCACTACAAGATCCCGCGTTACGTCAAGATCGTCGACGAGTTCCCGATGACGGTCACCGGCAAGATCAGGAAGGTCCAGATGAGGGCGATCTCGGTCACCGAGCTGGGCCTGGAGGGAGCGGCGGGCCTCCGCCACTGAGGCGGCCAGGCGGAGGTCGGGCCTCGATTCAGGCGAGACACGATCGACGTGAACGCCGGGCTGACCGGCTGTCGCCGGCTCCGACGTACCGCGACGATGCCGTTCTGGACGGGGTGCATTCGCTCGGGCGGGCTCGATCGACCCGGGACAGCCGCACTGCTACCGGCTGCAGGGTCCGCGGCTGCTGATCGAGTGGGACCAACACGCAACGGGGTGCCAACCACGCGCACTCGGTGTGGCGGGACCCGGCCAGCGACGGGTCGGACGTGCTGGCCCGGCGGCCGACCACCGAGGGTGACGTCAGGGGCGGTGCCCCGTCGTCGGCGCGAAGGCTCCGGTGGCGAAGGCGAGGTCCGCGAACCGCTCACCGATGCGGCGGTGGGTCGCACCGTCCGGGTGCAGGCGATCGGGTAGCGGCAGGTCGTGCGTGTCGTCCGGTCCGTACAGCCGCAGCCCGTCCAGGTAGTGCAGGTTCTCGTCGCCGGCGGCTCGTTGCCGCACGATCGCGGCGAGCTGTTCCCGGATGACGGTCAGGGTGAGCTTGCCGGCGGCCCGCTCGGCCGGGTCGCCGGTCGCGCGGAACCTGACGGCGCCCTCGGCCAGCGCGTCCTCGTCGAACGCGCCCGGACCGGGGGTGTCCTCGTGGATCGGACACAGCAGCGACGAGACGACCAGCAGCGGCACGTCCGGGTGGCCATCCCGGATGGTGTCGAGGAAGCCGTGCACGGCCGGTCCGAAGGCCCGTAACCGCATCAGGTCGGTGTTGACCAGGTTGATGCCGATCTTGAGACTGATCAGGTCGGCGGGAGCGTCCCGGATCGTGCGTGCGGTGAAGGGGTCGAGCAGGGCGCTGCCACCGAAGCCGAGGTTGACCAGGTCGACGTCGGCGATGCTCGCGGCGATCGCCGGCCAGGTGCCGGTGGGGTGCTCGGCGTTGGAGCCCTGGCTGATGGAGCTGCCGTGGTGCAACCAGAGCGGGCCGCCTCGGTCGCCGGGCCGCAACGGTGCGTCCGTGCGAAGCTCGACCAGCTCGATGTTCTCGTTGTGGGGCAGCCAGATCTCGATGGACTTCGTGCCGGCGGGCAGCTCGTCGAAGGTGATCGTGGCGACCGCGCCCGGTCGGGTCTCCTGCTCGCCCGTGGCCGCGTCGATGATGATCGATGTCGCGTCACCCAGACTCGCCTGATCGCTCAGCCGGCCGTCGACCACGAGGTCGAAGACACCGGCGGGCCGGCTCGGGGCGCCGCGAAAGCCGAACCGGACGGCCGAGGCACGCAGCTCCACGACAGTGGCCTCGGTGGTGAACGCGAGTCGCACCCCCGAGGGCTGAGACTCGGCCATCGTCAGCTGGGCATCGGCCTGGGCGCGTGCCCAGCGGGGCAACCGGTGCGGGCGGACCCCGGCCGCGGTCTCCTCGATCTCGAGGGCACCGTGGAGGAGATCCGCGGTCACCGGGGTGCTGATCAGCTGCGGGTCGCTCGACATCAGCCGACCCTAGCCCGCCCCGACGGCGGTGCGGCTCAGCGATCGAGGAACCGGTGGAACACGTACGCGTTCACGTACCTCTCACCGCGCCAGTGGAAGGCCTCCGGCTCCCGAGCGATGATCTCGAACCCCGTTGACGAGTAGAGGTGGACCGCACTGGCGTTGGTGGCGACGACCAGGTGGAACTGCATGGCCCGGTAGCCGGCCGATCGGGCCGCGGTCATCGCCTGCTCGACGAGGTGCCATCCGACGTGGTGCCCTCGTGCCTCGGCCACTCCAATCGCGCTCACACGACGATCGAGACCATCCGTCCCGGCACCACGACGACCTTGCGGGGGTGCGCGCCGGCGAGCAGCGCGATCACCCGCTCATCGGCCAGGGCCGCGGCTTCCACCGTGGCCGGGTCGGCGTCGGCGGACACCTGGATCCGGGCCCGGACCTTGCCTTTGAGCTGGATCGGGTAGTCCACGGTGTCAACCGTGAACAGCGCCGGATCCGCCTCCGGGAAGGGATGTCGGGCCAGCGACGAGTCGTGACCCAGTCGCTGCCACAGCTCCTCGCAGACGTGGGGGGCGAGGGGTGCGGTCATCAGGACAAGGGGCTCCACCACCGACCGTGACGCCACGCCACCGGTCTTGATCAGGTGGTTGGTCAGCGTGATCAGCTTGGCGATCGCCGTGTGGTAGCTGAGCTGCTCGTAGTCCCGGCGGACGGCGTCGACGGTGACGTGCAGCAGCCGTTCGGTGGGTTGGTCTGGGCTCCCGTCGCCGACCAGGAGGTCCCCGGTGTGCTCGTCGATCACCAGTCGCCAGAGCCGTTGCAGGAAGCGCTGGGCGCCGACCACGTCCCGGGTCTGCCAGGGACGGGACACGTCCAGGGGCCCCATCGCCATCTCGTACACCCGGAAGACGTCGGCTCCGTAGTGCTCGCAGATCTCGTCCGGGGTGACCACGTTGTTGAGGGACTTGCCCATCTTCCCGTACTCGCGGCGGACCGGATGGCCCTGGTGGACGAAGGTTCCCGGCGGGTCCTCGACGACCTCCTCGGCGGGCACGTAGACACCACGCCCGTCGGCGTACGCGTAGGCCTGGATGTAGCCCTGGTTGAACAGCCGCCGGTACGGCTCCTCGCTGGAGACGTGGCCGAGGTCGTGCAGGACCTTGTGCCAGAAGCGGGAGTAGAGCAGGTGCAGCACGGCGTGCTCGACCCCGCCGACGTACAGATCCACCCCACCGGGATCGCCGGGGCGAGCCGGGTCCTTGCCCATCCAGTACCGCTCGTTCGCCGGGTCGCAGAAGGCGTCGCCGTTGGTGGGGTCGAGGTAGCGCAGCTCGTACCAGCAGGACCCCGCCCACTGCGGCATCACGTTCAGCTCCCGGGTGTAGGTCTGCTCCCCGTCCCCGAGATCCAGCCGTACGGTGGCCCACTCCGTCGCCCGGCCGAGCGGCGGACGGGGCTCGGAGGTGGCGTCGGTGGGGTCCAGGCGAGTGGGGGAGAAGTCGGTCATCTCGGGCAGGGTCAGCGGCAGCATGCGGTCGGGGAGGGCGTGCGCCACCCCGTCGGCGTCGTGGACGATCGGGAACGGCTCGCCCCAGTATCGCTGCCGGGAGAACAGCCAGTCGCGCAGCTTGTACTGGGTCTCGGCATAGCCAAAACCCTTCTGCTGCAGCCACTCCGTGATGATGATCTTCGCCTGGTCGATTCCGAGACCGTTCAGCGAGACCTCGTCGTTGGCGGAGTTGATCGCCTCGCCCTCGCCGGTGAACGCCTCGTCGGCCGGATGATCCGCGGGCGGAGCGACCGTCCGGATCACCGGCAGCCCGAAGGCGTGGGCGAACTCGATGTCCCGGGCGTCCTGCCCGGGGACGGCCATGATCGCGCCGGTCCCGTAGCCCATCAGCACGTAGTCGGCGACGAAGATCGGGATCGCCTCGCCGTTCACCGGGTTGATCGCCGACGCGCCGACGTAGACGCCGGTCTTGTCCCTGTTCTCCTGCCGGTCGAGGTCGGACTTTCCGCCGGCGTCTCGGCGGTAGGCCCTGACCGCCTCCACGGGAGTGGCGGCGTTCCCGGTCCACCGGGGGTCGATCCCGGCCGGCCAGACGTCGGCGACGATCGCGTCCACCAGCGGGTGCTCGGGGGCGAGGACGACGTAGGTGGCCCCGAACAGCGTGTCCGGTCGGGTCGTGTAGACCTCGATGGACCCTGGGGAGTCGAGCACACCGAACCTGACCCGGGCACCGGTCGAGCGGCCGATCCAGTTGCGCTGCATGACCTTGATCGACTCCGGCCAGTCCAGCCGGTCCAGGTCGTCGATCAGCCGGTCCGCGTACGCGGTGATCCGCATCATCCACTGTCGCAAGGTGCGCTTGAAGACCGGGAAGTTGCCGATGGCGCTGCGACCGTCAGCGGTGACTTCCTCGTTGGACAGCACGGTGCCCAGACCCGGGCACCAGTTGACCGGTCCCTCCGCGGCGTAGACGAGCCGGTGCTGATCGAGCAGGGTGGCCCGCTCGACCCGGTCGAGGTCGGCCCACGCACGGTCACCCGGCACCGGTCGTTCCCCGGCGGCGAACTCGGCCACCAGCTCGGCGATCGGCCGGGCCCGCTGCTGATCGGTGTCGTAGAACGCCTCGAACAGCCGGGTGAAGATCCACTGGGTCCAGCGCACGAACGCGGGATCGGTGGTCGCCACGCTGCGGCGCTCGTCGTGACCGAAGCCGAGTCGCCGCAGCTGCGCCCGGTAGCGCGCGATGTTCTGGTCGGTGGTGACGGCCGGGTGGGTACCGGTGCGGATGGCGTACTGCTCGGCCGGCAGTCCGAAGGAGTCGAAGCCGATCGTGTGCAGCACGTTGTGGCCGGTCATCCGCAGATAGCGGCCCCAGACGTCGGTGCCGATGTAGCCGAGGGGGTGCCCGACGTGCAACCCGGCGCCCGAGGGGTAGGGGAACATGTCGAGCACGTAGGTCTTGTCGGCCGGCACCGGAGTCCCGTCGGTCGGAGCCAGGTCGCCGACGGGGTTGGCCGCGTGGAACGTGCCCTCGCGGGACCAGCGCTCCTGCCAGGCGGTCTCGATCCGGCCGGCCAGGGCGGCGGTGTAGCGGTGCGGCGGGGTGTCGGGCACGGGTGCAGTCATCGGGGGACCTCCTGTCGCCTCACCCTACTGAGGGGGCGGCTGTGGGGCCGGTGCCATCATGGCCGCCGTGCTCTCCCACGGTGGACCGAGATCGGGGGTCTGCCGTTCTTCTGACCCTGACCCGGTTCCCCTCCCTGGACCTGATGCTGGCCCTGGACGTGCCCACCCCCGCGGTGGTCGGTCGACGTGACCCGCTGATGCCCGGCGCCGCCCGCTTGGTCGAGATCGCGGCGCAGACAGAGAACCAGGTGCCGGGTGGTGATCGACGGTGCCGCCCACGCCATCAACTTCACCCACCCCGACGAGATCCATCGCGGGATCCGGCTGCCTCCGACCGTGGCCTGAGGCGTCCCGGCCGAGTCCCGCGGACTGTCGGAGTCTCGGGCGACTGTCGGAGTCGCCAGGACTGTCGGGGCGATGGGGCATAGTGACGCGGGTGGACATTGCGGTGCTCGATGACTACGCCGGGGTCGCTCTGGAGCTGGCGGACTGGTCCCGGTTGCAGGCCCAGGGACGGGTCGACGTCTTCACCGATCACGTGGTCGACGCCGATGCCCTGACGGAGCGGTTGGCCACCTACGACGCGGTCGTGCTGATGCGCGAGCGGACGCCGCTCCCGGGCGCGGTGCTCGACCGCCTGGATCGGCTGCGGCTGATCGTGACGACCGGCCGTCGCAACCCGGTGATCGACGTGGCGGCGGCGACCCGGCGGGGGATCGTGGTCAGCCACACCGACGGGATCTCCTCCTCCACGGTCGAGCTCACCTGGGCGCTCATCCTGGCGCACAGTCGTCACCTGGTGGACGAGGTCGGGGCGTTGCGGGCCGGCGGCTGGCAGTCCACCCTCGGGCGCGACCTCGCCGGAGCGACCCTGGGGGTGCTGGGCCTGGGCCGGATCGGCGGCAAGGTCGCCGAGGTCGGCGCGGCGTTCGGGATGGAGGTGCTGGCCTGGAGCAGGACGCTGACTCCCGAGCGGGCCGCGGAGTCGGGAGCGGCCTCGGTGTCCTTCGAGGAGCTGCTCGCCCGTTCCGACGTGGTCACCCTCCACCTACCCCTGAACGCTCAGACCCGCGGTCTGCTGGGTGCTGCCGCCCTGTCGTCGATGAAGCCGACCGCCCTGCTGGTCAACACCTCGCGCGGTCCGATCATCGACGGGGTCGCGCTGCGCGAGGCGCTCGCCGCCGGCCGGCCGGCCGGTGCGGCGATCGACGTGTTCGACGCCGAGCCACCCGTCGACGATCCGTTGCTGGAGACGCCGGGTCTCCTCGCGACCCCGCACCTGGGCTATGTGACGAGGAACGGCCTCCGGGTCTTCTACGCCGGCGCCGTCGAGGACATCGAGGCCTACCTGTCGGGAGCGCCCATCCGGGTGGTGCCCCCTCCTGATGCCGGGTCGCGAGCGTGACCAGGCGCGGTTGGTTGTTGTTCGCGACCCTGAGCCTGTTCTGGGGTATCCCGTACCTGTTCATCCGGATCGCGGTGGGCGAGCTCGATCCGGTGGTGGTCGCGTTCGGACGGACCGCTCTCGGTGCCCTGCTGCTGCTGCCGTTCGCCGTGCGATCCAAGGCTCTGCGCCCGCTGCTCACCCACTGGCGCTGGCTGCTGCTCTACACCGGTCTGGAGATCGTGGGTCCGTGGGTGCTGCTGGGACACGCGGAAACCCGACTCACCAGCTCGACCACCGGGCTGCTGATCGCGATGGTGCCGATCGTGGCGGCCATCATCCTGACCGCGACCGGCCAGGACCGGCTCGGCCCGCGGCGGATCGCCGGCCTGCTCATCGGCCTGGCGGGGGTGGCGCTGCTCGTCGGGCTCGATGTGCACGTCGGGGACTTCGTGGCGATTCTGCAGATCCTCGGTGTGGTCATCGGGTACGCCATCGGGCCGATCATCATCAGTCGTCAGCTCTCTGACCTGCCGCCCATCGGGGTCATCACGGCGTCGCTGATCATCGCCGCGGTGGTCTACACACCGTTCGCGGTCGTGCTGCGGCCGGCGTCGGTGAGCCAGGCCGCGCTCGGCTCCGTCGTGGTGCTGGCCGTGGTCTGCACCGCTGGTGCGTTCCTGGTCATGTTCGCCCTGATCGCCGAAGCGGGTCCGGCCCGGATGACCCTGATCACGTACGTGAACCCCGCCGTGGCCATCCTGCTGGGTGCCCTGATCCTCGACGAGCCGATCACCACCGGTCTGGTCCTCGGGTTCCCGCTGATCATCATCGGGTCGATCCTCGGCACCTGGCGGAGCACGCCGCCCGGGGCGACCGGTCTTCCTCCTCAGGTCCCCGCTCGTAGTGAGCAGAGCGACCTGCTCTAGCTCGGCCCGAGGTCTCGCTGCCCACCGATCCCGGAGGAGACTCCACCGAGTCGCGTGGGTGACAGCATGACCCCGTGGACATCGCCCTCAGCATCCTCGCCATGGCGGCAGCGGTGGTCGCCGTCACGGCGATGGCCGAGCGGATCCAGTTCTCGGCGCCACTGCTGCTCATGCTGGTCGGCATCGGGGCGTCGTTCGTGCCGTTCATCCACGAGCCGGCGCTGACCACCGACGTCGTGCTGCTGGGCTTCCTGCCGCCCCTGCTCTACGCCACCGCGATCCGCAGCTCGGTGATGGACTTCCGGGCCAACTGGCGACCGATCGGCTACCTGTCGATCCTGCTGGTGATCGTGACCGCCGTCGGCGTCGGTCTGATCACCTGGCTGATCCTGCCGGTGCCGTTCGCCCTGGCCTTCGCGTTCGGTGCGGTGGTCGCACCGCCGGATGCGGTCGCCGCGACCACCATCGCCCGACGGGTCGGCATGCCTCGACAGCTCGTCACCATCTTGGAGGGCGAGTCGCTGCTCAACGACGCGACGGCGATCACCTGCGTCCGGGTGGGACTGGTGGCCATCGCCAGCACCGTGACGGCGGGGGAGGTCGCGGCCGGCTTCGTGGTGGCGGCGGTGGGCGGTGTCCTGGTCGGCTTCGCGGTGGCCGCTCTGGCCACCGCGGTGCGCAAGCGGATCAAGCAGCCTGTCTTCGACACCGCGATCTCGTTCATGGTGCCGTGGGCGGCCTACCTGCCGGCAGAGGAGATCGCGTTCCGGGGCTTCCATGGCTCGGGGGTGATCGCGACAGTGGTCGCCGGGTTGATCCTGGGTCACAAGTCGGCGGTGGTGCAGAGCGGGCTGTCGCGCCTCAGTGAGCGGGTCAACTGGAGCACCATCCAGTTCCTGCTGGAGAACACGGTGTTCCTGCTGATCGGTCTGCAGGCCCGTCAGATCATCCACAACATGGGCACCACCGATCTCCCGGCCAGCCGGATCGCGGCCTTCTGTGTCGCGGTGCTGCTCGGCGTGATGATCATCCGGATGGTCTGGGTGCTCATCGGCCGAGCACCGCTGCTGTCCCGAGGCAAGGGCCGCGAACGACCGCCCTGGTCGTACTCGATCGTGCTCGGGTGGGCCGGTCTGCGCGGCGTGGTGACGCTGGCCACGGCACTGCTGATCCCGATCAGGCTCGACGACCGCGACGTGCTGGTGTTCGGAGCGATGATCGTCGTGGCCGGCACGCTGCTGATCCAAGGGCTGACGCTGCCGCACCTGGTGCGGTGGCTCGGTCTGCGCGGCCCCGACCCCCGGTCGGACGCCCTGCAGGCGGCGACGGTCCTGCAGACGGCGAGCAACGCGGCGCTGACCGAGCTCGACACGATCACCGGACCGGACGACGACCCGGACGTCATCCAGCGGGTCCGTGATCGGGTCGCCGCCCGACCCGAGGCCCTGTGGGAACGGCTCGGGTCCAACGACTCGCAGACACCTGCGGAGGAGTATCGCCGGTTGCGGCTGGCCACCATCACCACCGAACGGGCCGAGGTGCTGCGGATCCGCTCGACCGGCACCATCGACCACGCCGTGATCGAGGAGGTGCTCGGCTCCCTCGACGTGGAGGAGTCCATGCTCACCCTGGCCAGCGAGCGGGCCGACGTGCTGGACGAGGGCGGTCCGGTCGAGGTGCCGCGGGTGGAGGAGGGTCCGTGCCACGACCTCGACGACGCGCCTTCGGACGCTGCGCCGACGTCGGACCGCTGCGAGGACTGCGTCCGCGAGGGCACCCGCCCCGTCCACCTGCGACTGTGCCTGACCTGCGGCAACGTGGGGTGCTGTGACTCCTCGGTGAACCGCCACGCCACCCGACACTTCCAGCAGACAGGCCACCCGGTGATGCGCAGCTTCGAGGTCGGCGAGACCTGGCGCTGGTGCTACCTGCACGAGCGACTGGGCTGATCTCACCGGAAGTTCGCTGGGTTCGGTGCTGGGTCCAGGGTGCCTGCTGACCGTTCCCGGCTCCCGGGTGTCAAACGGGTGGCGGGTACGCGTGACCACCGACCGTTCTTGGCCGGCGGGTCAGCGGCGAACGCGCGGTAGCCGACGGGGTCTGCACGACGATCGAGTACAAGTCGCTGACCCGCAAGCACCTCGTCGATGACCTGCACTACGACGTGGTGGCGAACGTCGGCGATCAGTTCAGCGACCTGATCGCCGGGTACGCCGACCCCACCGTGAAGCTGCCGAACCCGACGTACTACCTGCCCTGATCGGCCTGTCACGCGGCTGCGCAGGCAGGCCGCCGCTATACAGGTGTCCGTGGTGCGCCGCGCGGTGCGGCTCGAAGGCGGAGGGAACCATCGTGACGATCAGGGACATGTTCACCTGGAAGCTGCACGGCAACGGTCGCAGCATCGACCCGGGCACGGTGGTGGCTCCGGACGAGCGGTTGTCCGTCCCGATCACGGTCGGCATCGGCCTGCAGCACGTCGTCGCCATGTTCGGGGCCACATTCATCGTGCCGGTGATCATGGGGTTCCCGACCTCCACGGCCCTGTTCTTCTCCGGAGTGGGGACGATGCTGTTCCTGCTGATCACCGGCAACCGGGTGCCGAGCTACCTCGGCAGCAGCTTCGCCCTGCTCGCGCCGGTGGCGGCGATCGCGCCGCTCGTCCAGGGACAGTCGCTGCTCGACGGCCCGTCGATCTCGTTGGCCCTCGGGGGCATCGTGATCACCGGGGCCGCGCTGGCAGTAGTGGGAGCTGTCGTGCACGTGGCCGGAGCCGGTTGGATCCCGTTGGTGATGCCACCGGTCGTCACCGGCACGATCGTCGCCCTGATCGGCTTCAACCTCGCGTCTGCGGCCAAGACCAACGTGGAGTCCGGACCGATCGAGGCGGTGGTCACGATCATCGCGATCCTGCTGATCACGGTTCTGTTCCGTGGGCTGGTCGGCCGGCTCGGGATCGTTCTCGGGGTGGCGGTCGGCTACGTGGCCGCCGTCCTGAACGGATCGGTGGATCTGTCCCGGGTCGAGGCCGCCCCGTGGGTCGGTCTGCCGACCTTCCATGCTCCGCAGGTCACCACCGCCGCCTGGGGTCTCTTCCTCCCGGTGGTGCTGGTGCTGGTCGCCGAGAACGTGGGTCATGTGAAGACCGTGTCCGCCATGACCGGGAGGAACCTCGACCGCTATCTCGGCCGGGCGCTGTTCGCCGACGGGGTAGCCACCACCCTCGCGGGTTCCGGGGGAGGGACCGCGACGACCACGTACGCGGAGAACATCGGGGTGATGGCGGCCAGTCGGGTCTACAGCACGCTCGCGTACTGGGTGGCGGCCGCGTTCGCCGTGCTGCTGGGGCTGTGTCCCAAGTTCGGTGCCCTGGCGGCGTCGATCCCCAGCGGGGTCCTCGGCGGAGCCGGGGTGGTGCTCTACGGGATGATCGGCGTCCTGGGCGCCCGGATCTGGGTGCAGAACCGGGTGAACTTCTCCAGCCCCACGAACCTGCTGACGGCCGGCGTGGGGCTGATCCTCGGCATCGGTGGCTTCTCTCTGGTGCTCGGGGACTTCAACCTCGGGGCCATCGGAGTCGGGTCGTTCGGTGCCCTGGCGATCTACCACGGGATGCGGACCGTCGCCCGCTGGCGCGGCACCGACCCGCAGCTGGACGTCCCGGCGGAGCAGCTGGACCCCGACGCTTCCCTGGCCCGGTAGGGATCCGAGTTGGGCCGGTAGGACATGATCGGCCCATGGCAACTGTGGTGGTGACCGGAGGAGCGGGCAAGCTGGGACGGGCGTGCGTGAAGGATCTGGTGGAGCACGGCTGGCAGGTGGTCGTGTTCGACCGGGCCCGGACAGACACCGGAGTCATCCAGGTCCCGGTGGACCTCACCGACTACGGCCAGGTGATCGACGCGATGCTCGGGGTGGAGGAGCGCTACGAGCGGGTCGACGCGGTGGTGCACCTGGCCGCGGTGCCGGCGCCCGGCATCGTGGGTGATCACGCGACGTTCACGAACAACATGAACGCCACCTGGAACGTCGTGAGCGCGGCCCGGCGGGCCGACATCACCAAGATCGTCTGGGCATCCAGCGAGACCGTGCTGGGGCTGCCGTTCGACACCCCGCCCCCGTACGTGCCGGTCGACGAGGACTACTCGCCGCGACCGGAGTCGACGTACTCGCTGGTGAAGACCATGGAGGAGACGATGGCCGCGCAGCTGTGCCGACGGGACCCGTCGTTGAGCATGATCGGTCTGCGGTTCTCCAACGTGATGTATCCCCACGACTACGAGCGGTTCGCCGACTTCCAGGACGACGCCACCCTGCGGAAGTGGAACCTGTGGGGCTACATCGACGCCCGAGACGGGGCCCAGGCTGTCCGGCTGGCGCTGGAGTCGACGATCACCGGCTGCGAGATCTTCGTGATCGCCAACGCCGACACGGTGATGGAGCGGCCCAACGCCGAGCTGCTGGCGGAGTGCTTTCCGGACGTGGAGGTGAGGGGCGAGATCGGTCCGCACGACACGCTGCTGGGGATCGGCAAGGCCCGGCGCCTGCTGGGCTACGAGCCGCAGCACAGCTGGCGGGACGAGCGCGTCGACAGCTGAGGCGAGCCGCCGATCAGCTGCGGGCAGCATCAGCTGCGGCCGGCGATCCCGTCGAGTCGCAGGGTCGCCGACTCGTCGCGGTGCACGCCGGTCGACCCGACGTGCTTCTCCGGCGCGACAGGTCCGTTCTTGATCACGCCGTACAGCGCCATCGCGTGGCCACGACCGACGCCGTACTCCTCGTTCAGCCAGTCGACGACGACGCCGGCCTTGGTGGTCGGTCCGTACCCGCGGGCGGCGGCCTCGTCGAGGAGCTGCTGCGGCGTCTTGCCGGTCTTCTTCTCGAGAGCGTCGAGGTAGGCCTGATAGGACATGGTGTTTCCCCTCGCGGTGCGTGGTGATCGTGTCGTGGGTCTGACCGTGGTGATCCCGGCAACTCATCGGGCGTCGGCCAGCACCTCCCCCAGGGCGTGACGGCCGACGGCGGCGAGCACGGGTTCATCGTCGCTGTTGGCGATCAGGGAGACCCCCAGGCAGAGTGCCCACCCGCGGGCGCGGATCCAGGTGTCGTCGTCCAGGGCCCGTTCGTGTGCGTACGCCGCACGGAGCAGGTCGCGGGCCGCGCGGTCGAACGCCAGCCAGGCCAGCGCGAGATCGGTGGCCGGGTCGCCCGCCGTCAGGTCACCGAAGTCGATCACCGCTTGCACGGCACCGTCGTGGACGAGGACGTTGCCCGGGTGCGGATCGCCGTGCACCCAGAGCGGCGGACCCGCCCACGGCCGGGTGGCGACGATGCGGCCCCAGCGCCGTCGCAGGGCCCCCGGGTGATCGAGCGCGACGGTCTCGAGCTGGTGGGACAGGACCTCGCTGCGGCCCGCGAGGGGGATCCCGCGGACGGGACTGTGCGGCGCACCGGGCGCCGCCGGGGTGTGCAGGCGGGCGAGAAACGTCCCGAGCCCCGATGCGTACGGACGGCGCTCGCGCACCGGCAGCGCGGCCAGCGGGCGACCGTCGAACCACTGCATGATCGACCAGGGCCACGGGAACGCCTCGCTCGGGGCTCCGATCCGCACCGGGTACGGGACCGGCACGGGCAGCTGCGGCGCCAGGACCGACAGCCAGCGCTGCTCGTTGTGGATCAGGGGCACCGCGACGGCGCGCCGCGGCAGTCGTACGGCGAGATCGTCGCCCAGTCGGAAGATCACGTTGTCCCAACCGTGGCCGACCCGGCGCACCGGAGCGGCGAGCTCGGGGTGCTGCGACCGCACCAGAGTGGCCACCAAGTCGGCGGAGACGTCGATCTCGGCGGGTGGCATCTTCACCATCCGCATCGTACGGACTCCCCGCCCGTCCCATCATTCGAGAGACTGTCTCGTCATCCGAGATTCTGTTGAGGACGTTCCCGGTAATCCCTAGTGTGTAGGCATGGAAACAAGGGAAAGCACCGACCGAATGTGTCGGTCGGGCGGGCAGCCCTGCTGTTGTCGTCACTGATCCCTCGACGACCGCCCGCCCCTTCTGCGCCGAGCCGCTTCGCGCCGCGCCGGCCCGTCGCTCACATCCTGACCCGAGCGAACGCTGCCCGTCCGACCCCGCCGCTTCGAACCACCTCATCTTGACCCCTCCACCTCTCCTGATGTCTGCGAAAGGACCCCCCATGACCATCACCCAGGATCGCGCCCGGTTCAGCATCGGCGACCTCGATCTCGCCCGCGACGACTACGAGACGATCACCGTGCAGAAGGTGTCCGAGTCGATCGGCGCCCGTATCGGTGGCGTCCGACTCGGTGGTGACCTCGATGCCCAGACGGTGGCCGAGATCCGCCACGCGCTGCTGAGGCACAAGGTGATCTTCTTCTCCGGGCAAGATCATCTCGACGACGCCGCTCAGTACGAGTTCGCCAGCCTCTTGGGCGATCCCACGCTTCCGCACCCGACGGTCCGCGGCAACGAGCACGGTGTGCTGCCGATCAACTCCGACCACGGCAAGGCGAACAGCTGGCACACCGACGTCACCTTCGTCGACCGGGTCCCGGCGATCAGCGTGCTCCGGGCCATCGAGCTGCCGGCCTACGGTGGCACCACTTCCTGGGCGAACACGGTGACGGCGTACGAGCGCCTGTCGTCGGCGTTGAAGGCGCTGGTGGACCGCCTCTGGGCGGTGCACACCAACCTGTACGACTACGTGGCCGAGCGGGACGAGAAGCGCATCGGTGGCATCGACGTCCAAGAGCAGGCCTACCGCGACGAGTTCGCCTCCCAGGTGTTCGAGACCGAGCACCCGCTGGTCCGGGTGCACCCGGAGACCGGAGAACGGGCGCTGCTCGCCGGTCACTTCATCAAGCGGATCGTCGGTCTGAACACCCACGACTCCATCGACATCTTCAACCTGATCCAGCGGCACGTCACCCGACTGGAGAACACCGTGCGCTGGAGCTGGAGCCCGGGCGACCTGGCGATCTGGGACAACCGGGCCACCGAGCACTACGGGGTCGACGACTACGGGACCCAGAAGCGGGTCCTGCACCGGATCACGCTGGCCGGCGATGTGCCGGTGAGCGTGGACGGTGTCGCCTCCACCCCACGCAAGGGTGACGCCTCGGCGTTCTCGTCCCTGGCCTGAGCCCTCCCGTACCTGGCGGGTCGCGGGGGAGACTCCGCGGCCCGCCGCCACGCACATCTTCGCCCCGACTCCGCGGTGGATATATCCCCCGCGGAGTCGGGATCTCTTGCCAGACATCCCATGACCCGGGCGGCAGCCTGCCCGTAGACCCTCGAAAGGCCGATCCATGTCGACCCCCACCCGGCCCCTGTCCGGCGCGGTCAGCCGTCGCACCCTGCTCCAGGGCTTCGCCGCCCTCGGTGTCGGAGCGTCCCTGTTCGGCGCCGCCGGCTGCGAATCCGCCGTCAACCAGTCCCAGGCCTCCGGCAGCAGTGACACCCCGCAGCGCGGGGGGACGATCCAGGCCGGGATCGCGGCCGACGTCATCCCCGGCAACTTCTTGACCAACTCGAACACCGGCATCACCACCATCGTCGGGTTGGCCTACGACTTCTTGATCAGGTACCCCAACGACAAGGTCGAACCGACGCCCAGCCTGGCCAAGGCCTGGGAGCTGGCGCCCGACGGCCGGTCGCTGACGCTCGACCTGCGGGACGACGTGACGTTCCACTCCGGACGCCCGTTCACGTCCAAGGACGTCGAGTTCTCGATCAAGACCTACGCCGACCCGCTGTGGACCGCGCAGCTGCGCAGCACGGCTGCCGCGATCACCTCCTTCGACACCTCGGCCGAGCACACGATCGTGCTGGGGTTCGAGCACCAGCTCGGCAACATCTTCGACCTGCTGGACACGGTGCCGATCCTGGACTCCGACACCATCGAGGAGCTGCGGACGGGTGCCAAGTTCGTCGGCACCGGCCCGTTCACGGTGACCGGCTGGCAGCCGAACACCTCGATCACGTTCGCCCGCAACGAGTCCTACTGGGTGCCGGAGCGACCGTACGCCGACGGTGTCGAGGTCAAGATCATCAGCGACGCCAAGGCGTTGCTGGCGGCCTTGAAGTCCGGGCAGATCCAGTACGCCAACGGTCTCAGCAACCTGGACGTGGAGAACCTGGTCAAGTCCGACGACTTCCAGCGCATCCGCCTCGAGGGGGCCGAGAAGCAGCTCTACGTCGGGTCCAACGTGACCGCGAAGCCGCTCGACGACGTCCGGGTCCGGCAGGCGATCGCGTACGCGCTGGACAAGGACCGGGTGGTCGCCGAGGTGCTCCGCGGCTCCGGCTACACCGCCAGCCTGCCCTGGCCGAAGTACTCGCTCGCCTTCGACGAGGCCTCCAACAACACGTACCGGCGTGATGTCGAGCAGGCCAAGAAGCTGATTGCCGAGGTGGGCACCATCCCCACCCTGCCGCTGACCTACACCCCGACACCGATCCAGGAGGCGCTGGCCGCCATCGTGCAGTCGAACCTGGGGGAGGTCGGCATCCCGATCGAGCTCGACCCCGTGGACGGTGCGCAGTTCGTCAAGGAGCTGATCGGTCAGCAGTTCAAGGGTCTCTGGATCGCGACGCACTCCTGGGCGCAGTACACCCCGTCGACCCTGACGGTGAGTGCCTACCCCTTCAACGCGCACAAGAACGCATCGCGGTACGACTCGAAGGACTACATCGCGGCGGCCGACAGCGCCTGGGAGACCGCCGACGGCGGGTCCGCCGAGGCCATCGCGGCGTACCAGAAGGTGTCAGAGCAGCTGCTGAGCGCTGCTTTCCTGGCCGAGATCGCCATCTACTGGGAG
Organism: uncultured Actinomycetota bacterium; assembly: GCA_963696135.1. Classification (GTDB taxonomy): domain Bacteria; phylum Actinomycetota; class Actinomycetes; order Propionibacteriales; family Propionibacteriaceae; genus Microlunatus. Next base: position 450,904 of record CAVOJH010000005.1, on the reverse strand, counting down.
CAGTGGGCCACGTCGGCCAAGCTGCAGGGCGCCGGCTACACGAAGCGTTCCGAGCTGCTGCTGACCGATGCCTGGTTGACCTGATCATGGGCCGGTATCTGCTGCGACGACTGCCGTCGGCCATCGCGGTGCTGTTCGCGGCCTCGGTGTTGATCTTCGCCATCCTCCGGGTGGTGCCCGGTGATCCGGCGAGCACCCTGGCCGGTCCGGACGCCACCCCGGAGACGATCGCAGCGATCCGACACGACCTCGGGCTCGACCAGCCGGTGATCACCCAGTACCTCAGCTGGCTCGGCCACGTGCTGACCTTCGACCTGGGACGTTCGTACCTGATCGGTGGCCAGATCGCGGACCTGGTCACGGCCGGGCTGACCAACACCCTGGTGTTGACCGGTGCCGCGCTGCTGCTGGCCATCGTAGGCAGCGTGGTCACGGCACTGCTGTGGGTCGGTGTGCCCTCGCGGGCACTGGACGCCGCCCTCACCGGGTTCAACACCGTCGCGCTGGCCCTGCCCACCTTCGTCACCGGGGTGATCCTGGTGCTGGTCTTCGGCCTGCTGCTGCCGATCCTGCCGACCGGCGGCGTGCCGCCGAACGGGTTCCTGGCCGATCCGGACATCGCCGCGCAGTATCTGATCCTGCCGGCCGTCTGTCTCGCGCTGCCTGCCTCGGCGGGTCTGACCCGGTTCCTGGCCGAGAGCCTGCGAACCGAGCTGGCGGCACCGTACGTGACCACGGCCCGCGCGGCCGGGGTGAGCCCGCGCCGGTTGCTGGTGGCCCACGCGCTGCCGGCCGCGCTGCCCACCTACCTGACCGCGCTCGGGATCCAGGCGGGGTCCCTGCTCGGTGGCGCCGTGCTGGTCGAGGCGGTGTTCAGCTGGCCCGGGCTGGGGCAGCTGGCCGCCCAGGCCATCGACCGCCGGGACTACCCGGTGGTGCAGATCCTGCTGCTGCTCTCGGTCGCCGTGTTCGTCATCATCCAGCTGAGCACCGACCTGGTGCACGCGTACCTCGACCCACGGGTCCGCATCGGAGGACTGACATGAGTGCGGTGGACGTCCGCGAGGAGACGGTGCTGCTGTCCAGCGAGCCGACCGCGACCCTCGCGGCCGGGCCGGCGTCAGCTGAGGAGCCGGGCCGACGCGGGCGCTGGCGGGCGCTGCTGCGCGGTCGGGGCCTGGTCGGGCTGATCCTGCTCGGGCTGCTGGTGCTGACGGGGCTGCTGGCCCCGTGGCTGGCCCCCTACCCGCCGAACGAGCAGATCCCGGGGGCCAATCTCCTGCGGCCCAGCGCCGCGCACCTGCTCGGCACCGATCACGTGAACCGGGATGTGTTCTCCCGCACCCTGTACGGGATCCGCACCGACCTCGTGATCGTCTTCGTCGCCGTGCCGATCGGGGCGGTGCTCGGCACCCTGGCCGCGCTGCTCGGCACGGTGGTGGGTTTCGTCGACGTCGCTCTGCAACGGGCCTTCGACGTGGTGCTCGCCTTCCCGACGCTGATCTTCGCGATCGGTCTGACCGCGGTGATCGGTCCCGGCGCGGTCACGGTGATCATCGTGATCGCGGTGCTGGAGACGCCCATCTTCGCCCGGTTGCTGCGCAGCTCGATCCTGAAGGTCCGTTCGCTGCCGTACGTGGAGACGGCCGAGGCCATCGGCGCGGGCCGGGGGTGGGTGCTAGGGCGTCACATCCTGCCCAACGCCGCCGAACCGCTGGGGGTGCAGCTGGCCCTGTCGCTGTCCCTGGCGGTGTTCGTGGAGTCGGCGATGAGCTTCCTGGGCATCGGTGTCCGACCGCCGCAGCCGTCGTTGGGATCCTTGATCGCCGACGGAATCGACTACGTGGACAGCAACCTCGGCTTCGTGCTGGGACCGCTGGTCGTTGTCGTGATCTTGGTGCTGAGTCTGCAGCTGATCGCTCAGGGACTGGGCGCCGCCCGGAGGGTGACCCGATGAAACACCGCCCGGAGGGTGACCCGATGAAACACCGCCCGGAGGGTGACCCGATGAAACACCGCCCGGAGGGTGACCCGATGAAACACCGCCCGGAGGGTGACTCGATGAGCACATCGTCCTCGGATGGCCCGTACGCGGGCTTCGCCGGCCGGATCGGCCGGACCATCTCCGAGTCGGAGCCGGCCTGGCCGAGCGAGCCGACCGCGCCCGACGGCAGCCCGAACGTGGTGGTGATCTTGGTCGACGACCTCGGCTTCGCCGACATCGGCCCGTACGGCAGCGAGATCGCCACCCCGCACCTCGATCGGCTGGCTCGCGACGGGGTCAGCTTCACCGACTACCACACCACACCGCTCTGCTCGCCGAGTCGGGCCGCGCTGCTCACCGGACTCAACCCGCACAAGGCGGGCTTCGCCTTCCCAGCCAACGCCGATCCCGGCTACCCGGCGTACGCGTTCTCCCTGCCGGACAACGCACCGACGCTGGCCGAGACCCTGCGCGACCGGGGCTATGCGACCTTCGCGCTGGGCAAATGGCACCTGGCCGGCGACCGGCTGCAGCACGACGGAGCGGACAAGGGCTCGTGGCCGTGCCAGCGCGGCTTCGACCGCTACTTCGGCAGCCTGGAGGGCTTCACCTCGCTGCACGCGCCGCACCGACTGGTCTGGGACAACTCCCCGTACCCGGTGCAGGAGTTCCCGGAGGGCTACTACCTGACCGACGACCTGACTGACCGGGCGATCGAGATGATCACCACCCTGCGCGCCGCCGACGCGCGCAAGCCGTTCCTCCTCTACCTGGCCCACGCGGCGGTGCACGGACCCGTGCAGGCCAAGGAGTCCGACCTCGCCGACTACGCCGGGGTCTACGACGCGGGGTGGGACCACATCCGCTCGGAGCGGTTCCGGCGGCAGATCGCGCTGGGCCTGTTCGGGGAGGACACGGTGCTGCCGCCGGCCAACCACGAGCCCGGTCTGGACGTGCCGCCGTGGACCAGTCTCAGTGATGATCAACAGCGCCGGTTCGCCCGCTACATGGAGGTCTACGCGGCGGCGGTCCAGGCGGTGGACGCCAGCACGGGTCGGTTGGTCGAGCACCTGGAGCGTCTCGGTGAGCTCGACAACACCATCATCGTGTTCACCTCGGACAACGGAGCCACCGCCGAGGGCGGGGCCGAGGGGACCCGCAGCTACTACAGCCAGTTCGCCCACGTGGCCGGGCTGCCGGACGACTGGGACCGTGACGTCGACCGCGATCTCGCCCTGGTCGGCGGCCCCCAGACCACCGTGCACTACCCGCGAGGCTGGGGTCAGGCGTCCAACACCCCGTTCCGGCTCTACAAGGCGCACACCTTCGCCGGCGGCATCCGCGCCCCGTTGATCGTGCACTGGCCCGGTGGGGAGCTGCTCGGGTCCGGCGATGACGGACTGCGTCGCCAGTACGTGCACGTCACCGATCTGACGCCGACCCTGCTCGACCTGCTCGGGATCGAGCCACTCCGTGCCCGGCACGGCCTGACGGCACCGACCCTCGACGGGACGAGCGCAGCGGTGATCCTGCGGGACCCGGGCGCCGAGGCGGTGCACGGCGAGCAGTACACCGAGACCGCGGGGCAGCGGGCGTACCAGAGCGGGCACTGGAAGATCGTCACCCAGCACCGCCCGGGCACGGACTTCGACGACACCGAGTGGCAGCTCTACGACGTCGGTAGCGACCCGACCGAGACGCAGGACCTGGCCGCCGTACGGCCTGACGTGGTGGCCGAGCTGGCCGCGGCCTGGGAGCGCGCGGCGTGGACGAATCGGGTGTTCCCGCTGGACGACCACGGTCCGGCCTCGGCGCTGCGTCGTCCCGGCGACGCGCGGCTGGCCGACCCGGTCACCCTGCTGCCGTTCGGCGGCACCGTCGAGCGCTGGCGTTCTGCTCAGCTGGTGCAGCACCGCGACGTCGCGATCACCGCATCGTTCCGGCTGGCCGCCGGGGACGCTGGGGTGCTGGTCGCCCACGGTGATCAGGGCGGCGGCTACCTGCTGGTCATCGACACCGACGACCGCGGCGAGCCGATCGCCTGGTTCGGCGTCAACGCGTACGGGGTCCTGCACCGCACACCACCGATCGGGCTGGCCCTGGGGGAGTCCGAGCTGCTGGTCCAGCTGCAGGTCCGACCGCTCTTCCGGTGGAACGTGCTGTTGACCGACGGCCGGGCCGCCACCACCCTCACCGACCTGCCGCAGCTCGTCGGGATGGCCCCGTTCACCGGCATCAGCGTCGGGGCCGACCGTGGCGGGCCGGTCGACTGGGAGGTGCATCGACGGGCGCGCAGCCACCCGTTCACCGGGCTCCTGCACGCCGTCCGCTACGCGCCCGGACCGTTGTCGGCGGAGGCCCCGGCCGAACGGGCCCGGGTGTGGGCCGAAGGAGTGAGGATCTATGACTGAACCGCTGGTGGACCGGCTCGTGGTTGCCGAGGTGCCGGGTCCGCGACCCGTACGTCCCGACGCTGTGCTCCGGGTCAGTGAGCTGGGGGTGCGCTTCCCGTCGACGGAGGCAGTGGACTCGGTGTCGTTCTCGATCGATCGCGGCGAGATCCTCGCCCTGGTGGGGGAATCCGGTTCCGGGAAGACCGTGACCGCACACGCCGTGCTCGGACTGCTGCCCTCCTCGGCTGTCGCACGGGGTTCGGTGCAGCTGACCGACGACCCGTCGGCCCGGCCGGCCCACGAGCAGACGAACCTGTTGGCCGGACGGTCCGGCTCCGATCCGTGGGCCGGTGTGCGCGGCCGGCTGGCGGCGATGGTGTTCCAGGAGCCCCAGACGGCACTCAACCCCGTCAAGACCGTGGGTTGGCAGCTCGCGGAGGCGCTCCGGGCCCATCAGCGGATCGACCGCGGCGCGGCCCGCCGCCGAGCTGTCGAGCTGTTGACCCTGGTCGGCATCCCGGAGCCCGAGGTGCGCGTCGAGGCCTACCCGCATCAGCTGTCCGGCGGTCAGAAGCAGCGGGTGGTGATCGCGCTGGCCCTGGCGAACGACCCGGTGCTGCTGATCGCCGACGAGCCGACCACAGCCCTCGACGTGAGTGTGCAGGCGGAGATCCTGCAGCTGCTGGGCGAGCTGCGGGATCGACTCGGCATGGCCGTGCTGCTGATCACCCACAACATGGGGGTGGTGGCCGATCTGGCCGACCGGGTGCTGGTGATGCGCAACGGCCGGATGGTCGAGCGTGGCGAGGTGGTGTCGCTGTTCAGTCAGCCGTTCACCGACTACACCCGGCAGCTGCTGGGCTCGGTACCGAGACTGCGCGAAGTCCGGACCGAGGCTCACTTGCCGATCGAGTCGATGGTCGAACCGCCTCTCGTGGCGGCCGTACCTGCGGTCACGCCTGCCCTGGCGTTCCGGGCCGTAGATGTCGACTACCCCGGCCGGCTCGGCCGGCCGTCCTTCCGCGCCCTGCACGAGGTGACCGTCGAGGTGCTGCCCGGACAGGTGCTGGGTGTCGTCGGCGAGTCCGGATCGGGGAAGTCAACCCTCGGACGGGCCGCCCTCGGACTGCTGCGACCGAGCAACGGTCGGATCGAGGTGGCGGGGTCGGATCTGGGTTCCGCCAGTCGCGGAGAGCTGCGGCGGCTCCGACGCCGGATCGGCGTCGTGCCGCAGGACCCGGCCAGCACCCTCGACCCGCTGCTGAGCGTTGGAGAGAGTGTCGCCGAGCCGCTGCAGGTGCATCGGGTGGCCTCGGGGCGGGGTCTGCGGCAGCGGGTCGGCGAGCTGTTGGAGAGCGTGTCGCTGCCGCGCCGGTATGCCGAGCGTCAGCCGCACGAGCTGTCCGGCGGCCAGCGCCAGCGCGTCGCGCTGGCCCGGGCCCTCGCGCTGCGGCCGGACCTGCTGATCGCCGACGAGCCGACCAGCGCGCTGGACGTGTCGGTGCAGGCGGCCGTGCTGGCCGAGTTCGCGCGACTGCGTGCGGAGCTGGGCTTCGCCTGCGTGTTCATCAGCCACGACCTCGCCGTGGTCGACAGCGTCAGCGACCAGGTGCTGGTGCTGCACGACGGACGCGCCGTCGAGTCGGGGCCGACGGCCACGGTGCTCGGGAACCCGAGTCACCAGTACACCAGGGCGTTGCTGGCCGCCGTCCCCATCCCCGATCCGATCGAGCAACGGGCCCGGCACTAGTACCTGACACCGGGCACCCGACTCGCTTTCCCCGAGGCCTGTGCCGTCGGGCGTGGACGATCGCTTGCCTGGCCGGTTGGGCGAGACGAGAATGACCGCGGTGCGACCTGGTGCCGCCGGCGGAGGGTGACGGACATGGTGGGTGCGATTCTTCTCGGCTTGGTCGTCGGGGTGATCGCCCGGCTGATGGCGCCACGTGACATCTTCAGGAACATGAGCGGGCCCACTTCCTGGCTCGCGTCGATCGGCATCGGTCTGGCCGGTGCTCTGCTCGGCTACCTGATCTTCACCGTCGTCCTCGGCATCGGGGATACCGACATCTTCGACTGGGGTGGCTTCCTGTCGGCCCTCATCGGTGCCTTCATCGTCGTGCCCGTCGTGGGCTTCATCGTGATTCGCAGGAACCCGGAGCGATATCCCCGCGACTGACTCCGCGTTCTCACGAGATAGGGGCCCGCTCGACCTGTGTCAGACGGTCTCGGCGTCGAGCTCCTGCCGGCCGGCAGTCCACGCCGACCAGAGACGGTGATAGATGCCGTCGCGGGAGAGCAGCTGGTCGTGGGTGCCGCGTTCGACGACCTCGCCGCCGTCCATCACGAGGATGTTGTCGGCCTGGGAGGCCTGGTCGAGGCGGTGCGCCACCACCAGCGCCGACCGACCGTGGGTGACCTCGTCGGCGGCATCCTCCAGCGCTTCGGCTCCGGCCGAGCCCGCTTCGGCGGTGGCTTCGTCCATGACGACGATCGCCGGGTCGAGGAGCAGGATCCTGGCCAGCGCCAGCTGCTGGGCGGCGACGGGTTCCAGCTGGAGACCGCGGGAGCCGACCACGGTGTCGAGACCTGAGTGCAGGCGATCGAACCACGACTGGGCGTTCACGCGGTCGAGCGCCGACAGGAGCTCGGCGTCGGTGGCGTCCGGCTTGGCCAGGGTCAGGTCCTGGCGCAGGGTGCCGGAGAAGACGTGCACCTCCTGGCTGACCGTGGCGAGTCGGGCGATGCGCTCGGTGTCGGAGAGCTGGGACACCGGATACCCGTCGACCAGCACCTCGCCCGCATCGGGCACCCGCAGACCTGCCAACAACGCGGCCACGGTGGTCTTTCCGGCGCCTGAGGCTCCGACGATCGCGACGGTCTCACCCGGGTTGATGGTGAGGTCGACGTTGCTGACGGCCCACCCGTCGCCGTAGCTGAAGCTGACATCACGCAGCTCGACGCGTCCACGCGGAGCGTCGGCGCCGCTGTCGGGCACTGGCACGGGTGGGTCGGAGACCACGCCGACGATACGGGCGAGTGAGGCGTACCCGGACTGGATGACGTCGAGCACCCGCATCAGCGTGTTCATCGGTCCGCGCAGCCGGATGATCATCAACACAGCTCCGGTCACCGCTCCGACCGTGAGGACGTCGGTGGACACCAGGTAGAACCCCACCCCCAGGGCCATGGTGAGCATGAGGAACTCGATGCCGAGCATCCAGGTGTTGAGCACGAGCATGGTGGTGCGGGCCGTGATCCCCTTGCGGACCACGCTCCACGAGGCGTTCTCGATGTCGGTGTGCATCCGGTCTTCCATCGAGAACGCTCGCACGGTCGCACGACCGCGGATGGCTTCCAGCACCCGGCGGGCACGTTCAGCCATCGCGGCCCGCTCGCCGGCGTAGCGCTGCGGGGCGCGGGCGAGGTACATGCGCGCGGCGACGTAGTACACCGGCGCCACCACGACCGGGATGAGGACGAAGTACCAGTCGAGGGCAAGCAGCGCTATCACGGTGGCGAGGATCGAGAACAGCGAGGTGGACAGCGTGGGCAGGGTCTCGGTGACGGCGGCGGAGAGCTCCGCGACGTCATCGGTGGACCGGCTGACCAGGTCTCCGGTGCCGGCGTCTTCGACCTGGTGGGTGGGAAGTCCCAGCGCTGTCCCGACCATGTCCTGGCGCAGGTTGGCGATCACCCGCTCGGACAGCCGAGCCACCAGGTAGAAGCCGGCCGCGCTCATGGCCGCGCCGGCGACGGACAGGACGATCAGCTCGCCGCCGATCTGCCACATCGGCTTGGCGGCCCCGTTGCCCGTGACCAGGTCGACGATCTGGCCCATCAGCTGAGGCACCAGCACGGTGGCGTACGAGCCCACGGCCAGCAGCACCACGGCCAACAGGAACCACCGTCGGGCATGGGGAACCGTGCCGAGCTGACGGGCCACTTCGCGCCGGACCTGCCCGGCGGTGGCCAGCGGGAACCGCAACGCCGAGTGAGGTTTCGCCGGCGGGGTGATGTTGGTGGTCGTCTCGGTCATCCGGCAACCTCCTCGGCCAGCTCGTCGGTCCGGGCGAGCAGCTCCGCCACGCTCAGGTGGTGGGCCGCCACGGCGTGCCACGCCGGGGCCTCGCTGAACACGAGGGTGATCTTGTCGGCTCGTCGGCGTGACAGCCGATCGGCGATGTTCTGTTCCGTCACCGAGTCCACTGCCGTGGTCGGGTCCTGGAGGATGAGCACTTCGGGGTCGAACGCGATGGCGCGGGCCAGCGACACTCGTTGCCGCTGACCGCCCGAGAGCATGCGTCCACCTTCGCCCACCCGCTTGCGGGAGCCCTCGGGGATGTCGTCGCAGGAGGCGACCCGGAGCGCCTGCTCGGCGACTGTCGGATCGGGGTACACGTTGTCTCCGACACTTCCGTCGAACAGGTCGGCGGCGTGTGGGGCGACGATCACCCGGGTCCGGGGAAGCGACTCGAGCCGCGACACCAGCTCGTGGTCGACACCGCGGACGACGGTGAGGCCGGTGGGCAGTGCGTCGATGAAGCGGCTGGTCCGGGCTGAGTCCGCCTCTCCGCTGCGCTCGAAGTCGGCACCGAGGACCTCGCGGATCCGCTGTCCGGACGCTTCCGCCGAGGCCCAGCGGGAAGCGAGGTTCCGGCCGAGCATCGTCATCGGAGTGATCAAGAACTGGGTCAGGCCGACGACGGTGATGAGCTGACCGATGGTGACGAGCCCGTGGAGGGCGAGCACACCGGCGGCGATGCCGAGACTGGAGACGAAGATCGCCCCGGTGGCATCGGTGACACCGTTGAGACGTGCCTCGGCCGCGTTGGCCTGGACCGTCTTGGCGTACGCGATCCCGGACTCCTCCTCATACCGTCCACGGACGGTGAGGATCGCGCCCAGCCCTTTGAGAATGCGCAGTCCCTGCACCACATCCGCCGCGGTGGCGGCAGCCTGGGCGATGGACTGCTGGCGGGCGATGGATCGACGTTGCAGCGGGCGCCCGACGCGCAGCGCCACGATCACCAGCACCGGACCGCCGACGAGAGTCGCGACACTGAGCCAGGGGTTGATCGTGTACATCACGATCGCGCCGTAGGTGATCGACGCGGCCTCGGCGACCGGCATCACCGTCATCATCACGATCTCGCCCACCCGTTGGGTGTCTGCGGAGGCGATCAACAGCAGCCCACCCGGGGTGCGCTCCCGGCCGGCGAACCCGCGCGGATCCTGGATCCGATCGGTGACCATGGTGCGCAGGTCGTGGCTGACCAGCTGCTGGCTGCGTACCAGCATGAAGCGCGCCACCCAGTTCACACCGATGGCCACCAGATAGAGGCCCGCCAGCACCAGGATCCAGAATCCGAGCCGCGGCAACGACGACGTGGCGATGGCTTCGTCCACGGCCTGGCCCACCACCACCGGTGTCAGACCGTTGCACACGAAGGCCGCCGCCATGGCGATGGAGGCGACGAAGCTCCACGGTCGTTGCGACAGCGCCACCTTGAGGGTCCATCGCTTCGCATCCAGCGCGGGGAGCTTGGATCGCTGGCCGCCGGGCCCGGGCAGCGCAGCGTAATCGGCGATGCTCTCCGGCACCGCGGTCGGCGCCACACCGGTCATCGGTTGAGCTCGCTCTCAGACGTGGGCGGGGTGCTGGCGTGCAGCAGGTCGGCCAGTCGACGCAGCGACGGCGTCGCCGCGGCCAGGGCGACGCGGTCACTCTCGTCGAGCGCGGCCCAGGCGGACGTGACGACCTCGCCGCGGCCGCGATGGAACGCGTCCTGCACACTCCGAGCCTGCTCGGTGATGGTCAGGATCACCGAACGTCGGTCGACCTCCGAGCGGGCACGCGTCACGTGACCGGCGGCTTCCAGGTCGCGTAGCAGGTTGCTGACGGTCGGTCTCGCGAGGCCGAGTCGCTCGGCGAGCTCGGCCGGTGTCATCGAGGGAGACGCACGGAGGGTGTGCAACGCGGCCACCTGCGCCTCGGGGAGGGCCGGCAGACCCTGGGTCGCCCGAGTGGCCGCGACCGTCGCTCTGGACACGGTGCGGACGGCGTCGGCCACCGCCATGGCCTGGTCGTCGGGTCTGGTCACGTCGGCCAGTATTATAGTTTTGATACAAAACTACAAGTCGGCGAGTACCGTCCTCGGCCATGGCGACGCAGCAGCGCACGATGATCTACACCCTCGACGACCAGGCCGCCGACCGTTACCCGCGGATCGGGTTCGAGGTGCCCGCTGGGGCGCCCGGGGTGGACGTCCGGATCGCGGCGACGGGGATCGACGGTCCGGCGGTGGTCGATCTCGGTTGTGAGGGCGCCGACGGTTGGCGTGGCTGGTCCGGGGGCGCGCGGCGGGACTTCGTCATCACCGCCGATGAGGCCACACCTGGCTATCTCCCTGGTCCGATCGAGGCCGGGGAGTGGGCGGTGGTGCTCGGCCTGCACCAGCTGCCCGCGGCGGGGGTGCGGATCGAGGTCGACGTCGCCGTTCCGCCGCGCCGGGCCCCCGAACCGGAACCGCTGCTGCCGCCGGCTGCGCGCGAGGTACGGGGGAGCGACCGCGACCTGCCGTGCGGGGCGGGGTTGCGCTGGTTCGCCGCCGACCTGCACGCGCACACCGTCCACTCCGACGGGCAGGACACGATCGATGAGCTGGCCAGGCGTGCGGTCGAGAGCGGTCTCGACCTGCTCGCGATCACCGACCACAACACGGTCAGCCACCATCGGCTGCTGGCCTCGGCGTCCGCACGGCACGCCGTGTCCTTGCTGCCGGGGCAGGAGGTGACGACCGCACGGGGGCACGCCAACGCCTTCGGGCCGGTGAGTTGGGTCGACTTCCGCCGGCCGGTCGAGACCTGGTTCCAGCAGGTCGCCGCAGACGGTGGTCTGCTCAGCGTCAACCACCCGCTGGCCGACGACTGCGCCTGGCAGCACCCCTGGGTGGTCAGCCCGCCCGCGGTCGAGGCGCTCCACGTCAGCTGGTTTCGTGCGCTCACCGACACCGCGCCGTGGGGATACCTGGCACTGCTCGATCGGCTGGCCGACGAGCACGGGGTGCCGCGGCCGGTGCTGCTGGGCGGCAGTGACTACCACCGTCCCGAGCACCGGCTCGCGCTCGGCACGCCGATCACCTGGATCGCCGCTGCCGACGACTCACCGGCTGCCGTGCTCGACGCCCTGCGGGCCGGACGCACGGCACTCGCGGTCGGGGTGGACCCGGCGCGGCCGTACGGAGCTGATGGCGTCGTCCGTCCGGATCCGCTCGGTTGTCCGGTGGTGCTCCGGGTCGGCGACGAGCTGGTGGCCGACCAGGCCGACGGTACGGTGCTGGTCGATGCCGACGGACGTCGCCGACGGGTGCTCGGGCAGCGGGCCGTGTTCCCCGCGTCTGGTCGTTCGCCCTTTCGTCTGGAGGACGCGGACCGCCGGCTGCTGGCGTTCACCCGATAGCTGTGCTGTTCGGCGCAGCACGACAGCTCCGCGCGGCCACGCGCGTGGCGAGGTGATCAGAGTGCCAGGAGGACCGTAGCGCAGCTCGAGGTCATCCCCTGGGCGACCGACCATGATCGTGATCATGGTCGGCCCTTGAGATGATCATGATCTGGCGCTGCTCGGCGGGCGAACCGATGAGGGTGGTCCTCTCGGGTGTTCTACTGACGATTCCCAACCAGAGGAGGAATCGTGATGGAGAACGAAGACACTGCACGCCAGGCGATCAACCGTCGAACCGTCTTGGCGCTCGGACTCGGCGTCGGTGCCGCTGCGGTCGTCGGTGTGTCCCCGGCCGCGGCAGCGACCACGCTCAGCTATGAGTACAAGCGCCAGAACACGCAGTCGTGGTGCTCGGCCGCCAGCTCGCGGATCGCGCTCTCGGCCGTGATCGGACGAGGTGCTCTGCCCACCCAACGGCGGCTGGCCGATCAGCTCGGCCTGGTCGGCGGCGCCGGCCTGCAGGACCCGACCTTGATCGCCCAGGTGCTCAACAGCTACCTGGATGGCGGGACTGGACACCGCTACGTCTTCCGGATCGCGCCCAGCGGTGAGCTCAAGGAACGGCTCCGGCTGCGGGTGCACGAGAGCGTTGATCGTGGCTACCCGGTGGTGATCAACATGAACTCGGTGGGCGGCGACAACTACCCAGCCGGCCACTACATCGCCATCGTCGGCTACCGCTCCGGGGCGTACAAGATCGCCGACCCGGACGAGCCGACGCGCAACGGCGTCTGGTTCACCGAGAACCAGATCGTGGCGTGGAACAAGCTCAACAGGTTCACTGCGTTCGCCTGATCGCTGTCGTCCGGACGGGTCGTCGAGGGTCGCCGCCGGCGGCTCTCGGCGGCTCGCCCGCCGTCAGTCAGCGGACACGGCTACGGGACCGCGATCGAGGATCTCGCCGAGCAGGTCGATCGTGGCCTTGACGTGCCTGGAGTCCCAGCTCCCGAGGCTCCAACCCAGGTGGGTGAAACCGATCTGGAGCTCGTAGCAGTGGTGACGGACGGCGGCGTCGGCCAATGCGCTCTGGTTGCCGTGGAAGCTGCGGTCTCGGAGCAGGTCGGACAGCGGATCGAGGGCGGCGATCCCTGGGTAGAACACGGGTCCCCAGACACTGCACCAGGCGGCGTCGTAGAGAAAGTCGCCGCGGAGCGAGAGCTTCCACGAGATGACCGCTTCGACCCGGCGGAAGTCAGGGCTCACCAGCACGTTGCCGTGCAGCAGGTCGCCGTGCACCAGGTCGCGGCGTTCGGGGCAGGCGTCGATCAGCGCCCGCACCCGGCCGCACACCGCTGCCGCCAACCCCGACAGCTTCGGGTCGGCATCCATGGCCGCGCGCCAACCGTGCACCCTGTTCCTCGGATCGTCCACCAGCCTGCCGAGGACGAGTTCGCGCCAGCTCGGGACTGGCGGGCCGGCCGGATGCCACATCACCGGACTGTCAGGGCGAGCGCGAACGCGGCTGAGCGCGACCAGCAGACGAGTGAGAGTCGGGGCGACCTCAGCGGCGTGCTCGATCGGTGCGTCTTCCAAGAATCCTCCGTGACGACGCACCGAGATGGCGTACGCCAGTCCGGTGGACGTCGTCCCTACCTCTCTCACCTGCGGTATCGGAAGGTCCGGCCCACTGAACGCCGCGGCCAGCTGGTCGGCCTCGTACCAGGAGCGTTCGGGACCGAAGCGGACGACCAGCTCCTCTGTGCCGGCTCGGAAACCCCACGCGGATGACCACGCCCCGCCGGTCAGCGGCTCGAGGTCGGTCGGCGCCTCGCCGGTCTGCCGGCCAAGAAACGCCGCAACCTCATCGTGGGTGGGGTGGTCCATCCCGCCAGTATCGGTCTCCTCGTCGTGCTGGACGACGTTCTGGATCAGCCCGCCTGGGCGAGGTACGCCGCATTCGCACGCTCCATCGTCTTCGACACGCCGCTGTCCCACGCTGCCGCGATGGTGACTGACATCGGGTCGGGGAAGATCTCGTCGCGGTCGTCGAGCATGCCGTCGAAGATGGCGTGAGCCACGTCGGCGGGTGGGGACTTCGGTATCTCCACGGCTCGGAGCATGTCGGTGTCGATCGGCCCGGCGAGCACCGCGTGAACGCGTACTCCGCTCGGTCCGAGCAGGGCGCGCAGGGACTGGGTCATCGAGAACGAGGCCGCCTTCGACACGGAGTAGGCCGGCATGACCGGCAACGGCGCGAGCGCCGAGATGGACAAGATGTTGACGATCCGGCCGTGGGCATCGATGAGGCGCGGCAACAGTGCCTGGGTCAGGGCCTGAGTGCCGAAGAGGTTGACCGCGAGGTGGTCGCTCAGATCGGCGTGGTCGGTGAGGTCATCGAATCGGAGCAGGCCGGCGTTGTTGACCAGCACGTCGAGTTCGTCGATCTCGCGGGCTGCGGCGGCGATGTCGCCGGCGTCGGTGACATCGAGCTGGAGCGCGGTGACCCGGTGGTCGGTGAGCGGCAGTGGGTGTCGGGTTCCGGCGTAGACCTGGCGTGCACCTCGAGACAGGGCGTCGGCCACCAACGCGGCCCCGAGCCCTCGGTTGGCTCCGGTGATCATGATCCTGAGGCCATCGAGTCGTGGGCTTGATGTCATCGTGTGCTCCTTGACTGCTCGAGGACAACAACTCACATTAGTCCGGTCAGCGCAGTTTCACCGTGGATCCCGGTCCCCTCTGTGCCGTGGATCCAGGTCCCCTGCACGGTCTGGATCCAGCACCCTTGCGTTCGCGTGATCTGCCACCGCGCTCGATCGGCCCGGGCTCCGTGGGGTGGCCAACGGGGGTTCGGAGCTGCTTCTCCTAGCGCGCAGACCGCCACCTTGGTCGCGGGCCATGCCGCTGGGTCAGACGTCGGCCTGGGCACCGACGACACCGATCCGCCAGCCGTCCCGTTCGAGCTGGTCGCGCATGAAGCGGAGCGCCTCGAACGCATCGTTCGCGCGGGCTTCGACCGGCTCGAACGCCGGCGAGTCGATCGCGACCACCCGGAGTCGATCCTCGTACCGCCAGGACACGGTCGCGTCGTGCCCGACTCCGTCGCGACCCACGCTGATCGACTGCGGACTGGTGATCATGAGGTGACCTCAGGCTTGACGGGGTGCGCCCCAGGGTGAGCGATCCCCGTGGGGCGGGGGCGCCAGCGCTTCCAGGACGAGTGCGACGTCGCCCGCACCTTGCCCTGCCACCACAGCTCGGCGTCCACCAGGATCTCGTTCTCGTCCGCCGACACCAGGCGAGCGACGAGCTCGGCCGGCTCATGCAGGGGTGAGGGCCGGCGATAGCTGACGTCGATGCCGGCGGTGACGTACTGGAGGGTGCCGTCCGGGGTGAGTCCGCGCTCGGCCGAGGCGAGCACCACCGCGGCCGCGCTGTGGCAGTCCAACAACGTGGCGATGATGCCGCCGTTGAGGAAGCCGAGTCCGTTGTCGTGCTCGGGCCAGGGCTGGAACGCGGCTCGAACGGCTCCGTCGACCGCCTCGAAGCTCTTCAGCTGCAGTCCCTTCCCGTTGCCCGGCCCGCAGCCGAAACAGGGGGCGTCGGCGAAGAAGCGGTCCTGGATGCTCGGCCCGGTCCCGTACGACGTCGTCATCCCACGATCAGATCACGAGCGGCCGCCCCGACGTGGTCAACTGGTGGCCGTGAGTCTCACCGACAGCGTCTGGCGCGATCGCGTCCTCGGCTACCTCGACGAGCACCGCGGTGACATCGTCACCGACCTGGTCGACCTGGTCCAGATCCCGAGCATCTCCGGCACCGACGAGGAGAACGAGATCCAGCACGTGCTCGCCGGCCGGCTGACCGATCTCGGACTCGAGGTCGACAGCTGGCAGATCCCGTTGACCGAGACCCTGGCCGGCGAGGACTTCCCAGGGGTGGAAGTCGACCGGACCGAGGGCTGGGGGACCGTCGCGACGTTGTCCGGTCGGGGCGACGGCGCCGGCCGTTCGTTGATGCTGAACGCCCACGTCGACGTCGTTCCGCCCGGTGATCTCGGCACCTGGGGGGACGCCGGTCCGTTCGGGGCGGCCATCCGCGGCGGCGACGTCCTCGGTCGAGGCACGTGTGACATGAAGGCCGGGCTGGTGGCGTCGCTGTGGGTCGTCCGGGCGTGCTCGGCGCTCGGGGTGCCGCTGGCCGGCGACCTGCTACTCGGCACCGTGATCGGTGAGGAGGACGGGGGACTGGGCACGTACGCGCTGCTGCAACGCGGTTGGCGGGCCGACGCCTGCGTCATTCCGGAGCCGACGTCGCTGGACCTGGCGCCGGGCACCAGTGGAGCGCTGACCTTCCGGCTCACCGTCACCGGGCTGGCCGCGCACGCGTCGCGGCGGCTGTCGGGGGTGAGCGCCATCGAGAAGTTCGTGCCGGTGTTCGCCGCGCTGCGCCGGCTGGAGGCCACCCGCAACGAGGTCAAGCACCCGCTGCTCAGCGGCTGGGAGCTGCCGCTGCCGATCGAGCTCGGCATGATCCGGGCGGGTGAGTGGGCCTCCTCGGTGCCCGACGTACTCACCGCGGACGGACGCCTGGGTGTGGCGATCGGTGAGGACCCGGCGGACGCTCGACGAGCGCTGACCGAGGCCGTGGCCCAGGCATGCGCAGACGATCCGTGGCTGCGCGATCACCCCGTCGCCGTGGTGTGGTGGGGCGGCCAGTTCGCACCGGGTCTGACCGACGCCGACGCCGACATCCTCGAGGTCGTCCGCGCCGCGCACCGAGCCGTCTCCGGCCGGCCACAAGCGACCTGGGGCACACCGTACGGAAGTGATCTGCGGCTGATGACCAACCTCGGCGGGATCCCGACGGTGCACTACGGCCCGGGCGACGCTGCCCTGGCCCACGGTCCGTACGAGTCGGTCCCGATCGCCGAGCTGCTGACCGCGACGCGCGCGCTGGCCCTGGTCACGCTGGAACAGTGCGGCGTTCACGGCTGAAACCGGAGTACATTCACGGCGGCAGAACCGAGAGGCAACGAGAGAGATGACTGAACAACAGACGGGTACCTCGCGCGTCAAGCGCGGGATGGCGGAGATGCTCAAGGGCGGCGTGATCATGGACGTGGTCACCGCCGACCAGGCCAAGATCGCCGAGGACGCCGGCGCGGTCGCGGTGATGGCGCTGGAGCGGGTGCCGGCCGACATCCGGGCTCAGGGCGGCGTCTCCCGGATGAGCGATCCGGACATGATCGACGGCATCATCGCCGCGGTCTCCATCCCGGTGATGGCCAAGGCCCGGATCGGGCACTTCGTCGAGGCCCAGGTGCTCCAGTCCCTCGGGGTGGACTACGTGGACGAGTCCGAGGTGCTGACGCCGGCCGACTACGCCCACCACATCGACAAGTGGGCCTTCACCGTGCCCTTCGTCTGCGGCGCCACCAACCTGGGCGAGGCGCTGCGCCGGATCTCCGAGGGTGCGGCCATGATCCGCTCCAAGGGCGAGGCCGGTACCGGTGACGTGTCCAACGCGACCACCCACATGCGCCAGATCCGGGACCAGATCCGGCGGCTGACCTCACTCCCCACCGACGAGCTCTACGTGGCGGCCAAGGAGCTGCAGGCGCCGTACGACCTGGTCAAGGAGGTCGCCGAGGCCGGCAAGCTGCCCGTCGTGCTGTTCACCGCCGGAGGTATCGCCACCCCGGCCGACGCGGCGATGATGATGCAGCTCGGGGCGGAGGGCGTGTTCGTCGGCTCCGGCATCTTCAAGTCCGGCAACCCGGAGCAGCGGGCGGCGGCGATCGTCAAGGCCACCACGTTCTTCGACGATCCCGACGTGATCGCCAAGGTGTCCCGCGGACTGGGCGAGGCCATGGTGGGCATCAACGTCCCGCCGAAGGGGGCTCCCGGAGCGGTCGAGGAGATCCCCGAGCCGCACCGGCTCGCCGAGCGCGGCTGGTGATCATCGGGATCCTCGCTCTGCAAGGGGATGTGCGCGAGCACGCGGCCGCTCTGGTGGCCAGTGGGGCAGTCGCCCGCCCAGTGCGCCGGCCGAGTGAGCTGGCCGGGCTCGACGGTCTCGTCATCCCGGGCGGGGAGTCGACCACCATCGACAAGCTGTCGCGCGCCTTCGAGCTGCGGGAACCGCTGGTGGCCGCGCTGCGGGCCGGGTTGCCGGCGTACGGCAGCTGCGCCGGGATGATCATGCTGGCCGACCGGCTGGTCGACGCCCCGGCGGACCAGCAGACCTTCGGGGGAATGGACATCACCGTTCGCCGCAACGCGTTCGGCCGGCAGAACGACTCCTTCGAGTCCGACCTGGTAGCCGACTGGTTGCCGGGAGAGCCGTTCCGGGCCGTGTTCATCAGGGCTCCGGAGGTGGTCGCGTCCGGTCCGGCTGTCGAGGTGCTGGCCACGGTGCCCCGGCCGGATGGGTCCGAGCACGTCGTCGCCGTCCGGCAGGGGAGTCTGCTGGCCACGGCCTTCCACCCCGAGGTCGGTGGGGACCCGCGCGTGCACGCCTGGTTCGTCGAGCTGGTCCGAGCGAGCGGCTGACGGGGGTTCGCTAGCGTCAGGTCCATGACCGGCTTCGCTCAACCCCAGCTCGGCGTGCTGGCGTTCGGCACCACCCACCACGCTTACCTCGAGCTCGACCGCCATCCGCAGCTGTCGCCGCGCGCGCTGATCGCGGCCGTTCGGGTGGTCGAGAACGCGGTGCTGACCGGGGCCGGCTGCACGGTCGTGGTGGGATTTAGGCCGGACGTGTGGCGGGACCTGGCCCCGAGATCCTGCCCCGATGGCCTGCGCGGGTTCGACGAAGCCGTGGTCGGCGACGACGGCTTCAGCATGCCCGCCACTCAGCACGACGTGATCTTGTGGGTAGCCGGAGGCAGTCGCGACGTGGTCTTCGACGCGGCGACCGCGGCGGTGCACGATCTGGCCGAGGTGGCCGCGGTGGCCGAGGAGAGTGAGGGCTGGACCTATCAGCACCACCGAGACCTGACCGGGTTCGAGGACGGTACGGAGAACCCGCCCCTGGTCGAGACGCCCACGATCGCGCTGGTGCCGGCCGACCGACCGGGAGCGGGCGGCAGCGTGCTGCTGCTGCAACGCTGGCGGCACGACGCCGAGGCCTGGGGCGCCCTCGAGGTCGCCGAGCAGGAGCGGGCGATCGGTCGGACCAAGATCGACAGCATCGAGCTCGACCCGAAACCGGCGTCGGCTCACGCGGCCCGCACGGACCAGGACGAGGTCGGCAAGATCGTCCGCCGCAACCTCGCGTACGGCACCGTGACCAGGCACGGCACGATGTTCGTCGGGCTGTGCCGGGACCGGGAGGTGCTGCACGAGATGTTGCGCCGGATGGCGGGCATCGACGGTGAGCCGCGCGACGAGCTCACCCGCTACAGCAGGGCCGAGACCGGCGCGTACTACTTCCTGCCGTCGTTGACCGATCTGGTCGGGCTGGGCGCCGGCGACTCCAGCGCAGTGGAGTCGCCGACACCCTTCCCGTGATCACGGTGCTGCGCTCGTTCGTGAAGATCACCTAGGTTGGTACGAGTCCCGGGTAAAGACTGAAGAAGATCTGTCTCGGATTTTTCTCGATGGTTGAAGATTTCACTGGATCCTGCCTCGGTGAGGCGATGCCGATGATCCGACAACCGGATGAAGCAGGGGGCGCTCTTCGGTTAGCCTCGCCGGTGTGCAGACCGGTCGGCAGGCGAGCGTCGTCCTGGTCCACCGCGGGCAGGTGCTCGGAATGCTGCCCCCGGTGGCGCTGGAGCTGCCCTGGTGGCCGGAGGCGAACGATCTCGTCACGGCCGTACGGGAACGTGACGGCATCGAGATCACCGTGCTGCGGCTCCTGCACACCGCGTCCGATCAGATCTCCGGTGGCGAGGTCACCTACCTCGCCGAGACCGATCGACCACCGCTGGTGACGTTGGCGAGCTGGCCGGGTGATCCCCTGACCGACCAACCGCTGCGGCAGACCTGGGCCCACCCCGGCGGCCCGGCGGAGCTGCTGGCCTGGGCGGATGGGCGCCTCGCCCGTGCGGGACTTGGCCGGACCGGCCGCGCTCAGCAGATGCGGACCTGGAACCTGTCGGCCCTGTGGCGGATCCCGACGCGTGGGGGACGTGTCTGGCTCAAGGCGGTGCCCGACTTCTTCGCGCACGAGGGCGCGGTGATCGACTGGATCGGGGCACCGGTGGCGCCTCGGTTGATCGACTTCGACGCGGGGCGAGCGCTGCTGGTCGACATCGAGGGACCCACCAACCACGAGGTGCGCGATCCGGAGTCCTTGTGGCCGATGGTCGAGCTGCTGACCGGCCTCCAGCATCGAGCCCTGGATCGGCTGCCCGAGCTGCTCGCCCTGGGGGTGCCGGACCGGCGCCTGTCCACCGTGGTGGACCGAGCGGCCGCGGTGCTGGAGCGGTGGGGATCGACGCTCCGGCCGGGGGAGCGCCGGTCGTTGGAGACCGTGGTGGCGGGTCTGCCGGCGCGGGTGGCGGCCGTCGCGAACTGTGGCGTGCCGGAGACCCTCGTCCACGGTGACTTCCACGCCGGGAACGTGGCCGGTCGACCGGGCGGCTACGTGATCTTGGACTGGGGAGACTCGTTCATCGGGCACCCCCTGCTGGACGAGCTCGCCTTCGTCGAACGACTACCCCCGGCCGTTCAGATCGCCGCCCGCGGTTGGTTCGTCGACGCGTGGCAGCTCGCCGTCCCCGGATCCCAGCCCGCCCGCGCTATCGAGCTGCTGGAACCTCTGGTCTCCTTCGAGGCGGCGGCCATGTACGCCCGCTTCTGCGCGGCCATCGAACCCGACGAGCGGATCTATCACGCCTCGGACGTGGTCCGGATGCTCCGCCGGGCGGCAAGCTAGTGATCACGACCGTCGAGATCCACTCGTACGGCCGGATCGGCCGCGGTCAGTCCGGTGCCCTGCCTGGATCGGTGGGGATGATCGCGAAGTAGCAGGCCCTCATGCCAGCCGGCCACTGTTCCAGGGCGGACACGGCGTCGGGAGCCACGTCCCGGTCGGCCAGAGCGTGGCTGTGTCCGACCATGATCGACGCAGCATCGTCGGTTCCCTGCGAGACCGCCACCACCGTCACCGGCGCATCCCGCAGGTAGTGCCCGGCTTCGTTGAACTCCGGTAGGCGGATCACCACACCGCGGACCGTGGGGTGGCACGCCACGACCAGTGAGCGTTGACCGTGTCCGGTGGGGTAGAGCAGACGAGCCTCGAAGATCGTCTGGCTCGACGGGACTCCTGCGGGCCGTCGGGGGCGGCGTCGGTGATGAGGTGCGGGCATCGGAACTCCAGGGCAGGTGGTGTCTCCAGCCTGATCCCCGGTACGGCTCGGTGCCACGGGCTTTGGTCGCCGGCGGAGGGGACCAAGGTCACGAGCCCGGGATCGTGACCTCGACCTCAGGTCGCCAGTCGCTCCGTGCTGACCGTGAAGGCGTGATCGCGCAGGCGCTGCGGCAACGTGGCGCCCAGCGCCACCATCGGTGTGACGGCGCCGGGCGGACCGAGCTCGGTGTCGCCGACCAGGCTGAGGGCTGACTCACCGAACATCACCGCCGTTCCGTCGTAGCCCGGGTCGTGGTCAGCGGCGATGGTGGTGCGGTAGCTGGCGCCCTCGGTCGTCTCGGCGTGCACCTCGACCTGGAAGGCGCCGCGGCTCCGCTGTCGCTCATCGGGACCCTGACCCGGCTTCGGCAGGACCCGATCCAGCAAGGATCGGGTCGCGGGCATCGACATCCCCCACATCAGGGCGCCGGCCCCGGCGACGATGCCGGCCGCAGCGACAGCGCCCGCCGGTCCATGGCCGGTGTCGACCACCTCGCGATAGGTGAGCTCGCGACCGTACGGCCAACCGGCCAGGGCGTTGCTCCGGTGCACGATCTGCCCGTTGTAGGCACCCATCACGAAAGGCGCCTGCCAGGACCCGGTCCGGGTGTTCCTCGTCGGTAGCGACCGCACGCTCCCCGGAGATCCGTACGCCCGACCCGCCACCTCGTCGACCAGCGCCCAGGGGTTCGCGGTCAACCGGCGCGCGGCCGGGTCGTCGGAGGTCTCGATGGACTGCTGACGCAACGAGTCGATCGTCCCGCCGCTGATCCCGCCGCGCAGTCGAGTGACGTGCAGCACCGCCGAGGTCAGCTCACCGGCCCCGTCGGCGGTTGCCTGAGCGGACGTCAGCCCGACACCGAGATCGGAGGGCACGGAGTCGAACCCGCAGGAGTGCACGATCCGCGCGCCGCTGGCGACGGCGGCCTCGTGCACCGCGTCGATGCTGCGCCGCACGAACAGCGTCTCCCCGGTGAGGTCGGCGTAGTGGGTGCCGGCCGCGGCGCACGCCGTCACCAGCGGCAGCCCGTAGCGCAGATACGGTCCCACCGTGGTCGCGACGACGCGTGTTCGCGCCGCCAGATCGGCGGCCGCTGCGTCGTCCTGGACGTCGACGACGATGACCGCCCAGGCCTGCCCGGGACCCGGCAAGGTTGCCCGCACCTGGTCGAGTCGGTCAGCCGACCGCCCCGCGAGGGCGATGCGCGAGCCCTCCGGGGCGTGCTCGGCGAGATAGCGGGCGGTCAGGCGGCCGACGAAGCCGGTCGCCCCGACCAGGACGAGGTCGAGCTCACGGTCCGCTGGAGTGCTCACCACTGCACGTTATGTCATGGTGCCGGCAGCGACGAGGCCCTGCAAGCCTCGCTCGAGCTGCTGGCCGACAAAACGCGGATCGCGACGCTGGTCCGCGGCCGAGACCCTCCGGCCTACGGCAGCTGCGCGTTCAGCGGCGGGACACCCGAACCCCTCACTCCGCAGCAGAACGCCTGGCGGACCGAGGCGATCCCGGTCACGCTGGCGCTGCTGGCGACCGGATCCTTCTCGGTCGAGGGCGGCCAGACCTTTTCCCCTCGCCGAAGCCGCCGAGGCACACCGCACCGGTCAGGCGGGCGCTCGCGGAGAGATCGTCCTGCTGTCCTAGGTGGCGTCTGCGGGGTGACGGTTTGGCCGTGTCTCCCCAGTTGGCCGTTCTCGACTCGGCGGTGGCCTCCCGCCAACGGTGCCGGGCAAGCCGAGTCGCCGTCCGTGGCTCGACGGCGGCATGTAGAGGCATGCCGCCGCGTTCGGTGCCCGCCAACCGCCGGATCCCACCGCGAAGCCACGGACGGCCACCACGCCCGCGCACCCCCGCACGCCGGAACCCACCCGGAAGCCACGAACGGCCATCCGGCCCGCGCACCAAGCCACCGGATCCCACCCGGAAGCCACGAACGGTCACCCTGCCCGTCCGCCGGCCGCCGGAATCCGCCGGGAAGTCACGAACGGCCATCCCGCCCGCGCACCAAGCCACCGGAACCCACCCGGAAGCCACGGACGGCCACCCTGCCCGCCCGCCAAGCCGCCGGAACGCACCCGGAAGCCACGAACGGCCATCCGGCCCGCACACCAAGCCACCGGAACCCACCCGGAAGCCACGAACGGTCACCCTGCCCGCCCGCCGGCCGCCGGAATCCGCCGGGACGCCACGAACGGCCATCCGGCCCGCGCACCGAGCCACCGGAACCCACCCGGAAGCCACGAACGGTCACCCTGCCCGCCCGCCGGCCGCCGGAACCCGCCGGGAAGTCATGAACGGCCATCACGCCCGCCTGAACTGCCGCCGGATCCCGCCGCCGAGCCACTGGCGGCGTGCAGGCGGACCCGTCAGCCGACGGCGCTGGCCTCAGTCGCCGTCGGCCGATGTCAGACCGACGGTCGCACGAGGGGCATGAACACCTCGTCGACGATGGACTCGGCCACCGCATCGGGAACCGGCTTGAGCGTCATCAGCAGCTCCTGCCGGTAGAGGTCGAAGGGAACTGACACGACCCGTGGAGTGAGCTTCGCCGGGTCGACCTCGCCACGCGCGACGGCGCGGGCCACGAGGGTGTCGACAGCCCTGCCGCTGCTCGCCAGGAAGATGCTGCGCAGCTCGGACAGACCGGTGCCGGTCTCGGCGTAGTAGCCCGAGAGCTGCAGCACCATCATGATCCCGAGCGACGCCCTCGACTGGTTGGCGCGTCGCAGCAGCTCGACGACGTCGTCGCGCAGGGAGCCGGTGTCGGGGATCTCGACCCGCTCCTTCTGCCCGGCTCGACCGACGGCGGCGCGGACCAGGTCGGGCTTCGTGGGCCAGCGGCGGTAGATGACGGCGCGGCTGGTGCTGGCCCGCTCGGCCACCGACTCGATGGTGAACGCGGTGTAGCCCTTGTCCGCGAGCTCGTCCCAGGCGGCATCGAGCAACGCGTTCTCCAGCGCTGCGCCGCGACGCCGTTGGGGAACGGGAGCTTCCTCGATAAGAGACATTGTGTTTCCTAATCCGTGACCGTACTCTCAGGATACAGAGTGTTTCTAAAGGAGTGAGAGATGCCCCTGTGAAGACCGACGCCGTCGTGATCGACCCGTCTGTGTGGCGTACGGCGTGGACCGTGCTCGTGGGAGGCATGGCGGTGCTGTTCGACACGACCATCGTGGCGGTCGCTCTGCACAGCCTGGCGAACGAGCTGGACGCCCCGATCGCCACGATCCAGTGGGTCAGCACGGGTTATCTGCTCGCGCTCGGCGTGACCATCCCGATCGCGGGCTGGGCGCAGCGAGTCCTGGGTGGCAAGCGACTCTGGCTGATCGCTCTCACGGTGTTCCTCCTCGGATCGGTGCTGGCCAGTCTCGCGTGGAGCGCCGACAGTCTGATCGCGTTCCGGGTCGTGCAGGGTGTCGGTGGCGGTGTGCTCGTACCGCTGATGTCGACGATGGTGATGCAGGCCGCCGGCGGCCACGGCCTCGGCCGGATCATGTCGGTGATCAGCCTGCCTGCCGTGCTCGGACCGATCCTGGGCCCGGTCGTCGGGGGGCTCATCCTGCAGCACCTCCACTGGTCGTGGATGTTCTGGGTGAACGTCCCGTTCTGTCTCGTGGGGCTGGTGCTCGCGGTGATCTTCCTGCCACCGGACGGCCCGGTGCAGCGGGCCCGGCTCGACGTCGTCGGGTTCGCCCTGCTGGCGCCGGGTCTGGTGGGCGTGCTCTGGGGGCTGTCGAACACCAGCAAGCCAGGATCGTTCACCCGCGGCGACGTCCTCGTCCCGGTGATCGCCGGGCTCGCGCTGCTCGTCGCCTTCGTCGCCTGGGCGTTGCGACGCCGCGTCGGCGCCCTGATCGATCTGCGGTTGCTGCAGCACTGGTCGCTGGCGTCGGCGTCGCTGCTGCTGTTCCTCTCCGGTGTCACCCTCTACGGCGCGATGCTGTTGATGCCCCTCTACTTCCAGGAGGTGCGCGGCACCACGGTGCTGCAGGCCGGGCTGCTGCTCATCCCGCAGGGGGTCGGTTCCCTGGCCTCGCGGTCGCTGTCCGGCCGCCTCTCCGACACCATCGGGGCCCGCTGGCTCGCGGTGGTCGGGTTCCTCATCGTGCTGATCGGCACCGTGCCCTTCGCCCTCGCCGACGCGGGCACGAGTCTCTGGGTGCTGATGACAGCGTTGTTCCTACGAGGGGTGGGTCTGGGCACTGTGACCGTGCCACTGATGGCTCTCGGTTTCCGAGGTCTGGCGCGGCAGCAGGTGCCCGACGCGAGCATCATCACGCGCATCGCCCAGCAGGTCGGCGGCGCCTTCGGCACCGCGGTGCTCGCCGCGATCCTGGCCGGGGCGGCGACCGCGCCGACCTCGGTCGCCGCCGTCACGGGCGCTTTCCAGCAGTCTTTCTGGTGGGCGATCGGCTTCACCGCAGGGGGTGTCCTGATCTCGCTCGCGCTGCCCGGGCGGCCGCCCGCACCGCCGGATCCCACCCCTGTCATCGCCGACGCGGCTGTGGCGCCCACGGGCCAGGCGTAGCCGGGAGCGGGCGGGCCTCAGTCGGTGATCCGGACCTTCGCCCCGTCGTCGGGCAGCTCGACGAAGGTCTGCCCGGTGGCCATCTTCAGCGGGGACCCGTCGGCGAGGGTGAACACGAACGGCTCGGACACGGAGCCCTTGCGCCAGGTGCCGGTGACGTAGCGGCCACGGTTGGCGTACGAGAACTTCCCGCTGGTCTTGATGATGTCGTGCAGCGGTTCGTCGTGGCCGCTGCCCTTGTAGATCTTGCCGAAGTGCTGCTTCGCCTTGATCACCAGGACGTTGTCCACCGAGATCCGGGTGCCGTCGGCCATCACGTGCGGCCCCCACGGCATGCTGCGCAGGTACTTCTTCGTCTTCTTGTCGTAGCTGTACGACATCTGGTAGCCGTCGCCCTTGTAGGGGACCTTGATCGCTTGTGCCTTCTTGCCCTTCAACGTGCTGACCTCGTCCGTCGACGAGGCCCACGGGAAGTAGGACTGCGGCGGTCCGGTGCGGAAGCGCTTCGTCTGCTTGGCCAGCACGGCCGGATGACAGACGGTGGCCCGGTCGTAGTAGGTCTGGCCCTGATACGTGTAGACCCGCGACTGGTCGGTGCCGTACGACCCCGTGCCGAGCGTGTTCATGTACGAGAGCATGCCCTCGAGGTGCTTGCGGTAGTGCTTGACGTAGTTGATCACCCACTTCGCGGCGCCGGTGTTGCCGATGATCGCGTTCATCGGGCTGAGCAGGGGGATGTCGACCGGGCGGATCGACCGTACGGGTTCGACGGTGTCGGCCATCCGCGAGTGGAACACCGGGACCAGCCTGGTGCCGCTGTACCCATCTGCGTCGAGATAGCCCTCGAGCTCGACGAAGACGATGTCGGCCTTGTCGATCCCGCGCTGCGGGTGCTCGAACTTGTTGTCCGGCACCTTCACCGCCACCGCGGCCCGTTTGGCTTTCTTCGGGTCCTTCAGGAGCACACCGGTGAGTGGCCAGCGGGGCCGGGTGTCGACCGGCGCAGCGGGGGTGGGTTTCGCCGTGGGGGCAGCGGATGCGGTCGGGGATGGTGTCGTGGGAGCCGGATCGGGTGTCGCGGCGGGCGCCTTGCTGCTGCGCGAGAGGCCGAAGCCCACGGCTCCGATGCCGGCGAGCCCGGCGCCGCCGAGGCCGAGCAGGGCGGCGCGTCGACTGATCTTCGTCATGGTGCTCCTCTGCGCTGTGGACCCGTCGGTGCCTTGTCATCGTAGAGCCAGATGTCCCTGATCGCGGGCAATCGCGGTCGGGATCGCCCGGCAGAACCCGTGAGAGGGTGCTGCCCACGACGAGAGGCGCGAGCACCCCCGAGCAGCGGGCCGAGGTGCTGAAGGAACGGATCTACGCCACCTTCACGAGCCTGGCTGTGGCGATGACGTTGAGCTCGCACGCGGACGAGCTGACCCCGGCGCCGCGGCCGTGACGCTGCTGATCGCGGTCGTCGGCACGCTGCTGATCGCGGCCGTCGGCACTCTGCTGGCCGTCTTCGTCGCCGATCTTGTCGCCCACATCGCCGTCCACGCCGCGTTGCCGGATCGGGCCGAGCTCGCTGACGTGATCTCGGTGTCGTCCCGGGCGCTCGCGGTGATCGCGCTGCCGATGATCTTCGTCGGATTGGCCGGTGTCGGAGTGTGGGAGATGTCCGCCGCCTCCGGGCGAGCACGATCGCGTTGATCGTCTCGCTGGTGGGTATCGGCTATCTCGCCGTCCGACGGGTACGGCTGCCCCTGGGCCAGCGACCGATCGTGCTGTTCGCCGAGTTCGTGCTCGGCATCGCCGTGGTGCTGCTCGAGCCGCTCGCTCACGGTTAGTCAGTCGGTCGCCGCGACCACTCGGGTTCTGCCACCATGTCCGCGTGGCAGAACGCGTGTGGTTCACGAGCACGAGCGGGCCGCGTCTCGCCGGCCTGATCGATCATCCGGAGGGGCGGGTCCGTGGGTGGGGTGTCTTCGCCCACGGTTTCACGCTGGGCAAGGACACCCCGGCTGCGAGTCGGATCTGCAAGCAGCTCGCTCGCGAGGGCATCGGCATGCTGCGTTTCGACAACCTCGGGCTCGGCGACTCGGAGGGGGACTGGGGCAACGGCTCCTTCTCCCACAAGGTCGAGGACACCGCTCAGGCGGTGCGGTTCATGGAGGAAGCCGGCCACGACGTACGGCTGCTGGTGGGCCACTCGTTCGGAGGGGCCGCGGTCATCGCCGCCGCGCACCTGGTCGACGGGATCAAGGCAGTGGCCAGCGTGGCGGCCCCGTACGAGCCCGCCCACGTCGAGCACAACTACGACGCGCTGCTCGAGAGGATCCTGGAGGAGGGGGAGGCGCCGTTCCTGATCGGCGGAAAGGCGTTGACCCTGCGGCGGCACTTCATCGAAGACGTCCGTCAGGCCGACCTGCACGAGCGGATTCGTACCCTGCACCGCGCGCTGCTGGTGATGCACTCACCCACGGACAACACGGTCGGGATCACCAACGCCAGCCAGATCTTCCGCGCCGCGCGCCACCCTCGTAGCTTCGTGTCACTGGAGGGCGCCGACCACCTGCTCACCAAGGGTGTTCAGGCCAAGCGAGCGGGTCGGATCATCAGTGCCTGGGCGGATCCTTACCTCAGTTGATCCGCAGAGACTGTGCCGGGGCCGGTCGAGCTCAGTCGTCGGTCTCGCCGGTGTGCGATGCGCCGCTGTCCGGGCGGGTGGCGTCGGCCGCACCGACGATGCCGGCGTTGTTGATGTGCTGAGCCAGCACGATCGGGGTCCGCGGGTGCAGGTAGTGCAGCCACTTCTCGGGGTTCTTCGTGATGCCGCCGCCCAGCACGAACAGCTTGGGCCAGACCAGACCCTCCAGATGCTCCAGGTAGTGGTTCGCGTGGGCTCCCCACTCCTCCCAGGTGTGACCGTTGCGCTTGCGTGCCGAGGCCGCCGCGTACGTCTCGGCGTCGACCCCGTCGAGCT
Organism: uncultured Actinomycetota bacterium; assembly: GCA_963696135.1. GTDB lineage: Bacteria > Actinomycetota > Actinomycetes > Propionibacteriales > Propionibacteriaceae > Microlunatus. Next base: position 422,235 of record CAVOJH010000005.1, on the reverse strand, counting down.
CGAGGTGGCCGAGCTCGGAGTTCGCGACCAACCGCCCGTCGCTGATCATGGCCACCCCGATCCCGGTGCCGAGGGTGACCAGCAGCACCACGCCGTCGGTGCCTCGGGCCGCACCGAAGTGGGACTCTGCGAGACCGGCGGCATCGGCGTCGTTCAGGTACGTGCTCGCCCCACGAAGGCGGGACCCGACGAGCTCGGCCAGCGACACACCGATCCAGTCCGGGTGCAGGTTGGCAGCGGTGTGCACCACCCCGTCCAGGACCACGCCCGGGAACGCGACCCCGGTGGCCCCGTCGAACTCGAAGTGCTCGGCCACAGCCACGATCGCGTCGGCCACATCGCCCGGCTTGGCCGGTTGCGGGGTGTCGAGCCGGAACCGCTCGCTGACCAGCTGCCCGGTGTCCAGGTCGACGAGGGCACCCTTGATCCCCGTGCCACCGACATCGATCCCCAGTGCGACGTTTGCGGTCTCGCTCACCTCGGTCCTCCCTGTTGCGCGTATCCGCTGCGTGCCTGACGGTGGCGCAGCATCCGACTCAGGGCGAGGCTATTGCACGGCGGGGGGCGCGGTCACCGGTGGTCGCAGGACCAAGACGACGACGACCGCGATCATGATGAGTGCGGTCAAGGTGACCGGGATCGGGATGATCGGGTCGAACAGGACCAGGACGGCCCCCGCGGGTACGACGACGTTGACCACCCGGTCGGCGTTGCTGCGGATGGCGAGCCACCAGGTGCCGAGAACGAAGATCGCGATCGGCACGGTGACGGTGAACGACGCAGCCACCTCGCCCAGTTCGCTGTGATGGGAGAGCACGTCGATCTCGACCTCGATGCCGGCCGAGAAGGCGCCGGCGGCGGCGAAGACGAAGTAGTGCACATAGCCGTAGCGCAGGGAGGTGGCGAGCGAGGTGATGGCTGTGTGGTGCGGTGGCCAGAAGTAGATCCACCACAGGGCCGCCGTGACGATCAGAGTCAGGAAGGCGATGGACAGGAGCGGGCCCAGCGCGGCATCGTCGTGCAGGGCCTCGATGATCGCGTTCGTCGAGGCGAGCAGGCTCTCGCCCAGCAGGATCAGGGTGAACAGTCCGTAGCGCTCCGTGATGTGGTGGGTGTGCCAGGGTGTGAGTCCTCGGTGTTCGGCGATGACCGGTACGGCCAGCTCGGCGGCGACGAGCACGAGGAACGCCACCGTCACCACGGCGGGCGGCAGAATCAACAGGGACAGCCACAGCACCTGGACGATCGCGATGCCGACCGCGTACGCCTGGCAGGCGCGCCGACTCGGACCGGCATGCCGGGAGGCGCGCAACCACTGGGCGATCATCGCAATCCGCATCACCACGTAGGCCAGGATCACCACCGTGAAGTCATGATCGACGAATGCGGCTTCGATGCCGGAGGCGAGCACGAGAACACCGGCCATCTGCACGATCGTGAGAACCCGGTAGAGCCAGTCGTCGGTGGCGAAGGAGGTGGCGAACCAGGTGAAGTTCATCCAGGCCCACCAGATGGCGAAGAACACCATCGCATAGCTCAGCACGCCCTCGGCCACGTGTGCCTCGGTGAGGGCGTGGTGCAGCTGGACGGCGGCGATGCTGACCGCCACCACGAACACGAGATCGAAGAAGAGCTCCAACGAGGAGGCCGTCCGACCGGGCTCGTGCGGATCCCGGGGTCGCATCGGCGTCAGTCGGTAGCGCGCCGGAGCTGCGGCAGGGGAGGTCATCACCGGTTCCCTTCGTGGGCAGAGTGGCGGCCACACAGCCGACCGTTGTTGGTCGAATGATGCAGCACCGTGGTCCGGTCGTGTCGTCGCGTTCACAGGGTGACGCGGAGCAGATGATTTCCTGCGGCTGGAAGAGTCGATATTGACGGTTCGACGCAGCGGTACGTGGTTCGAACCTGCGCTACGCAGACCCATCCACTCCTGACGGGAGACCCACGATGACGACGTTCACTCCACCCGCAGCAGCCCCCGAGGTGGTCGACCGAGCTCGGTTCGACCAGGCACTGGGGGATCAGGTCGCGGCGGAGAAGGAGGTCACCCGGCACAACGACCGGGTGTCGGCGAGCCGCCGTCGGCTGCCGATGGTGCCGGTGGAGGACTACGTCTTCACCGATCGTGACGGTCCGGTGACCTTGACCGAGCTCTTCGGCGACAGGTACCTGCTCGTCGTGCAGAACGTGATGTTCGACCCCGATTGGGACGAGGGTTGCCCGAGCTGCACCTGGGCCGTCGACAACCTCCCCGCCAACATGCAGCGGTTGAGCGACCAGGGCATCGCCTTCGCGATGATCTCGCAGGCCCCGGTGGAGAAGCTGGAGGCGTGGCGGGCCGCACGCGGCTGGGACCACCGTTGGGTGTCGTCGTACGACACCACCTACCACCTCGACTGGGGCTGGACCCAGACGGACGACCAGGGCCAGGAGGGACAGCTGCCCGGCTACTCCTACTACCTGCTCAGGGACGGGACGCCGTACCTCACGTACATGACCACTGCGCGCGGCACCGAGGCGATCCTGCCGGTCGCGCACATCATGGACCGGACGGTCTACGGCCGTCAGCAGGACTGGGAGGACAGCCCGCCGGGCTGGCCGCAGGCCCCGACGTACGGGTGAGGCTCTGGTCGACGACCCTGGAGATCCAACGTCGTCACGACTTCCCGCGGACGCACGCCTGGGTGATGGACTCGGTCCACACCCCCGGATCGGTGGCCCAGAAGTCGTGCGGGACACCGGGGACAGTCGCGAAGCTGCCTGTCGGCACGAGCGCGGCGAGCTGCTGCAACGGCCAGGAAGGTCGGATGTCCTCGCCGGCGGCGATGAACTGCATCGGCACGGGGCAGTCGGCGAGCCGGCGCCACAGATCGGGTCGGTGGATCCACTCCGTGAACGAGGCGCCGAGCGACGCATGCACCTCGGTGCTCCAGGCGATCTCGACCGGCGGCTCGGACGATCTCCCGGCTTCGTAGACCGCCGACCACGTGCGGTCGCTGTGGTAGCCCTTGCCCGCGACGCCGACCACGGCCGACACTGCTTCCGGGTGCTCGACCGCGTACCGCACGGCGAGATCTGACCCCCAGGAGTGGCCGAGCACGATCCAGCGCTGGACATCTGCCTGACCACGGATCGCTTCGAGATCAGCCAAGGCCCGCTCCATCGTGTGTGCACCACCTCCGGATCGGCCGACCCCACGCGGCTCCGGATACCAGGCGCGGAAGCCTCGTGGTGCGATGTCGTCCTTCTCCAGATACTGGACACAGCCGGGCCCGCCCGTCAGCACGAGGACGTCGGGGCCCACTCCGGTGATCCCGACGTGCAGCGGCGTACCGTCGTCGACCTCGACCATCCAGGAGTGCACGCCTGAGCGTAGCGACGGAGCTCGACCGTGGTGCGGCGGCGAGCTCCCGCCCTCAGCCAATCGGTCTCCTCAGACCAGCACCGAAGTGTCGATCCTCGGTGGCGAGGTCGCGGTCGGGCGTCGTCGCCGTAGGAGACCGTCGAGCGGAACGCTCAGAGGCGCCTAGTTGCTCGGGCTGGCCTCGTGCCATCGCGTGTGGTGAGAAGTCCGCCGAGCAAGATGCGTAGGTGCCGTTCTAGACGGTCGTCGTCGGCGTCTCCGAGGCGCAGGCCGAAGGCGACTCCAACGAGTAGCAACCGGAGGTCGTCGGCGTCGACGTCGCGACGGAGGACTCCCGCACGGTGCGCTCGATCGATCAGGTCACCGACTGCCACGTTCAGTTCCGCGGCCGGTCCTGGAGGTGGGCTGCAGCCGTCACCGGCATCGGACAACGCGGCGCAGACCGCCTGGTCGTGGATCAGTCCGCGAAGGACGAAACCGATCATGTGAGCAAGCCCGGCTGCTGGATCGTCGTCCTCGCTCGCGGCTCGCACCTCGGCGATGAGGCGCCGGGTGCCGACCGCGCCGAGTTCGGCCAGCAGAGCCTGTTGGCTCGGGAAGTGTCGGTAGACGGTGCCGACACCCACGCCGGCGAGGCGGGCGAGGTCTTTCATCGGAGGGAGGTTGTCGTCGGTGTCGAGGCGTTCGCGGGCGACCTCCAGCACCAGGGCGCGGTTCCGGGTGGCGTCGGAGCGCTTGGTGCCGTGAGAGCCGCTCATCACGGACCCATCGTAGCGTTTCGGAACACATTCCACTTGTGGTTTACTGGAACAAATTCCGTTTACATCTGGAGCCCTCATGCTTTCTTCCTTGCGCTTCACTCCCGCCGACGTGCCCGACCAGGCCGGGCGTACGGCGATCGTCACCGGTGCCTCCAGCGGTTTGGGTGAGCTCCTCGCCGAGCACCTGGCGGCTGCGGGTGCCCTCGTGATCATGGCTGTCCGCAGCCCGGAGAAGGGGGAACGGGTACGCGACGAGATCTTGCTCCGGAACCCTGGTGCGCAGCTCGAGGTCGCTGAGCTCGATGTTGCCGACTTCGACTCGATTCGCCGGTTCGTCGCGGCTCTGGGTGCGCGAAGATTCGACCTGCTCGCCAACAACGCCGGTATCGGGAACATCGAGCGCAGGCTCACTGCCCAAGGTCACGAGACCCAGGTCGCCACGAACCATCTCGGCCCCGCGCTGCTGGCGCTTTCACTCGTGCCCAACCTGGCTCTCGGTCGCGATCCTCGCATCGTCACCACCGGTAGCAACATCTACACCCGGCTACCCGTCCGATTTGATCTGACCGACCTCGACTCCGAGCGCCGCTACTCGCGCAGCGCCGTCTACGCCCGCACCAAGACGATGCACATGACGTGGGCTGTCGAGCACCAACGCCGCCTGGCCGCTGTCGGGTCCATGGTGAGTTCGCTCGTGGCGCACCCCGGCATGGTCACCACGCCGATGAACACCGGACTCTCCAAGCGACGCGACCGCATCCTTGCGGCCGGCCTGGGGAAGGTCTGGGGTGCCCGCGACCCTGAACAGGGCGTGCGTCCGCTGCTGTACGCAGCCACCTCACCCGACGCGTCACCTGACTTGTTCTACGGGCCGGATGGGCCAAAGGGCGACGCCCTCGTCGAATCCGCAGCATTCCGTTCCCCGGTGAAGGACTTGAGCATCGCCGCCCGGATCTGGAACGCAACCGGCGAGATCATCGGCGAACCAGCCACGCTGTGAGCACCGTCCGCATGCGGACCGTGACCTGGTCACCATGCCCAGCCGGCGCCGGATAGAGCTCGAGGGTCGCAACTGGCGATGCGCTCCATTACTCGACCCAGTCGGCATCACTGTCGATCGCCTTCGCGATTCGCCGCAGCCACAGCACATGGGGAGGGATCTCATCTTGTGACGGCGTGAATAGTCGCCGTCGCGGGTCACGGGTCACAGGTCACAGGTCACGACTTTGTCTGGCCATTGACAAATGGCTACGTGACACCCAAGAAGGTGTCCTGTGATCGCGTCGATTAACGTTGCGCGGTGCCCCAAAGAACTCGGTCTGCCGTCCGGACATGGGTCGTAGGTGCACTCTGCCTCTCGTTTGTCGGGCTTACCTGGCTCCTCACCAGCGCGCCGGCCGAGGCCCTCGCCCCGGTTAACCCGGTCCGGCTGACCGACAGCGCAGACCCTGCCGCGGCGGCCAACTCCGGCTTCTTGGTGTTCGTCGAGGGGGACGTCAGCCTAGGTGGCGACGAGTCCGAGGGCACAGTTGCCGCGGGTGGTGACCTCACGTTCACCAGCAGCTACAACGTCGCTGCGAACCTGTCCAATACATTCACCACCCCAACTGCGCCCGGCGACGACCGGCCGATCGGACTGTATGTCGGTGGCGGAATCAACTGGCCGACGGACGACATCATCCTGCGCGTGCTCAATGAACAGTTCACCAAGGTCGTCGGGACCACGAGCTATACCGCTCACGTCACCGACGCGAACGGCGCGACGAGCAACTACCGACTGACCGACGTAGATGGCGGGTACGACTCGACACCGCGCGTCGAGGGGACCTCGAATCTGCAGACCGTCACCTCGATCCAGACGCCCTACGAGGGCATTGGCTTCACCGCCGCCTTCACCGGGTACCGGGAAGTGACGACGGAGATGGCTGCCTGCGCGCAGACCGTGGAGCCGACCAACGCCCAGGGCAACCCGCTGCCGCGGCCCATCCCGCCAGGCAGCCAGGTCTACCTCTCGCTTGTCCAGGGCCAAACTAACGTGTTGAACCTGACTACCCAGGAGCTCGCGGGCATCAGCCTGTTCAGTTTCAACGGTGTCGATCCGCAACCCGGATCACCATTACTAGTCAACATCACCGGGAGCAGCTACGCCGGCCCGTGGCCCACCCAGGCCGGCGTGGACTCCGGTAACGCCCCCCACATGCTCTGGAATTTCCCGACTGCAACCGACATCACGGTGACCGGCGGCGACAGCGTCGAGGGCACGCTCTACGCGCCTAACGCCGAGCTCAGGTGGCAGGTCACCCAGAACATCGAGGGCAACGTCATCGCCGCCGCCTTCGTCCACGGTCCTCTTCGCAGCGCGCCGGGAATTCCACACGAGGTCCACGACTTCCCGTTCAACGACACGCTGCAGTGTGAGCCGGAGCCAACCCCGACGCCCACCCCGACGCCGACGCCCACCCCGACGCCGACGCCGACGCCGACGCCCACCCCGACGCCGACGCCGACGCCGACCCCGACGCCGACGCCCACCGCCGACGCCACCGACGCCCACGCCGACGCCGACCCCGACGCCGACTCCGACGCCGACGCCCACCCCGACGCCGACTCCGACGCCGACCCCGACGCCCACCCCGACGCCGACGCCCACCCCGACGCCGACGCCCACGCCGACGCCCACCCCGACGCCGACTCCGACTCCGACGCCCACGCCGACGCCCACGCCGACGCCCACCCCGACGCCCACCCCGACGCCCACCCCGACGCCCACGCCGACGCCCACCCCGACGCCGACTCCGACGCCCACCCCGACGCCGACGCCGACGCCCACCCCGACGCCCACGCCGACGCCCACCCCGACGCCGACTCCGACTCCGACGCCAACGCTGACGCCGACCCCCACGTCGAGCACGCCCACGGTGCTCTTAACCACTCAACCGGGCGGCAACCCGACCACCACCACCCCTGAAGGTGGCGGCACCGGCGACGGCGGCTTGGCCAGTACGGGTGGCCCATCGCTGTGGATCGGGCTCGGCGGCATCGTCCTGCTGGCTGCCGGCGGCCTTGCCTACGCCATCGGACGGCAGCGCGGGCGATACTGAGGCTGACGCGGACCTGCCCGTCGTGCCCCAGCCGCATGACGCGGGATGTCCCGAGGGACATCGAACTTTGGTGGCGGCCCGGTAAGTGTGCGGCATCAGCAACCGCTCGCCGACGCTCCGGCAGGATCCCCGGTAGAGGTCCCAGCTGCGGGACCGGTCGTACCCGCCCGTCCTGCCAAACCGCGTGTGGCCAAGACCGTTGCCGTATGACCCTCCCCGATGGAAATCCTGACCACGTTGTTGATCGTGATGTCGTACGCGGATTGTCGGGCCGGGCAGGGGGTCGCCCGGTACGGCGACGGCAGCCCGATCTCGGTGCGAACGCGCTCCGGCTGACGGATCAGGCGGATCTGGCGTGTGTGAAAGCCCCGAAGGGGGGCGGTGCTGGATCTGTTCCGGACGAGGTGGATCGCGTCGTCGGGCAGACGTTGGCGTTGGTCGCCCGCGACGGTGGGTGTTCGTTCCCGGGGTGTGATGGTGGCACCAGCGTGGTGCGAGCGGCACCACGTCATCCCGTGGCAGGTCGGTGGGGTCACGAACCTGGACACCTGACCCTGCTCTGCCGGTATCACCACCGGTACTTCGAGCAGGGTGGTTGGTCTTGTCGGCTGAACGATGATGGGCTGCCGGTGTGGATCCCACCGCAGGGGATCGACCGACAGCGACGTCCGATCCTGAACCCGAGGATCACCGTCGGCCGCTGGGACCCGCAAGACCCCCTCGACTTCAGCTGAGCTGACAACGACCCGAAGCAGGATCAACCCGAAGCACGGTCCACCCCGACCGCCGCAGGACTCCGCCTGCGGCGGCATCGACGCGCCCGAGGGTCGATCAGGGCCGGGGAATCACAGGTCTTTTTGATCGGCGGTTGGCGGCGTCCGTATCAGCGCCAGGGATCGGTCAGGAGACGAGCTTCCTGCCGCTTCCGAGGCTTGGCAGCAGGCATCGGAGCAGCCACCTGCGCAGCCGCAGCCGTCGTCCTCCAGCTGGTCGCCGAGACCGGACGTGGTGGTGCAGCAGACGTCACCCCGCCAAGCAGAAACGCCTTCCCGGACGGCGACGCCCGCAATGATCAGGGCGGCGACGGGGTCCGCCCAGGTCAAACCCCACAGCCAGTTCAGACCGAGTCCAACGAGCAGGATCGCTGACAGGTAAGTGCACAGCAGCGTCTGCTTCGAGTCGGCGACAGCCGAGCGGGAGCCGAGCTCGCGACCTGCGCGACGCTGGGCGTAGGACAACGCCGGCATCACCGCGAGGGAGACCGCGGCCAAGATCAGACCGACGGTGGAGTGGTCGGCCTCGACTCCTCCCAGCAGCGATCGGAGGGCGCTGACGGTGACGAACGCGGCGAGGGCGAAGAACGAGAAGGCGATGCACCTCAGTGCCACCTTCTCCCGCGCTTCCGGATCGGTACCCGCGAACTGCCAGGCCACCGCAGCGGCCGATGACACCTCGATCACGGAGTCGAGGCCGAACCCGATCAGCGCACTGGAGGATGCGGACGTCCCAGCAGCGAGGGCCACGACGGCCTCGATCACGTTGTAGACGATCGTCGCGGCGACGAACCACCGGATCCGTTGCGCCAGCACAGCCCGACGAGTGGGCGACGGACCAGACGTCAGGGCAGTCACGCCGAAGCCACGGACGTCGACAGCACGGTCAGGTCGGACTGCAGTTCACCGCCGCAGCAGTCTGGATCGACCACGAGGACGAGCGTGATCAGATCAGTGAGGGCGTGGCTGATCCGTTCATCGCTCAGCTCGTAGCGCGACCGACGGCCCTCGGGAACGGCGACCACCAGACCGCAGCCCCGCAAGCACGCGAGATGGTTGGACATGGTCTGCCTGCTGACCCCTATCGAATCAGCGAGGTCAGCGGGATACGCCGGCCCGTCCCGGAGTTCGAGCAAGACCCGGGCGCGGGTGGGGTCTGACAGGGCGTGGCCGAACCGGGACAGCGCGTCGGTGGGGGGCGAGATCCGCATGCCAGAACGGTACAGCGAATTCTGTATTCAAGAAACCATGAACTGACAGCGATCGCCATGAGCCACATGGCCTCGTGTGGTGGCGCCTGCGAGATCCCGAACCGCTTCGGCGGATCGGCGCCCGAGGTTCCCTCCGGTGACGGGCCCGGCACCCGAGTCAGCGACGCACCGTCACCGGTCTGGTGATCAGCGGCGATCGGCTGGGTGTGTCCCGGGAGTACCACGATCGGCTGCGGGCGGTGCTGCACGATGCCGCCGCCAACGGCCCCGACGCCGCCAACCCGGCAGGGGTGTCCTGTCAGTACCTGTTACTCCGGCCGCTGGTCGGGCATCCTCGAAGCCGTACGGACGCAGCAGAGCCACACCGAGGAGACACATGCGAGGAACGATCCTGTACGCGCCGGGCGACATCCGGGTCGAGGACCGACCGGATCCGGTGATCAAGGAACCGACCGACGCGATCATCCGTACCGTGGCCACCTGCGTGTGCGGGTCGGACCTGTGGCCGTACCGGGGGATCGACGAGATTGCCAAGCCGCGCGCGATCGGTCACGAGTACGTCGGGATCGTCGAGGAGATCGGGTCCGAGGTCACCGACCTGCGAGCGGGCCAGTTCGTGGTCGGCGGCTTCTACGCCTCCGACGGCACCTGCCCACACTGCCAGGCCGGGTTCCCGTTCTCCTGTGTGAACCAGGCCGGCTTCGACGGCTGTCAGTCCGCCTACATCCGGATCCCCCAGGCCGACGGAACACTGTTCGCGACCCCGGAGCAGCCGGACGACGACCTGATCCCGAGTCTGCTCGCGCTGTCCGACGTGATGAGCACCGGGTGGCACGCAGCAGTCACCGCCGGGGTCCGGCCGGGATCGACGGTAGCCGTGGTCGGTGACGGCGCCGTCGGTCTGTCCGCTGTGCTCGCCGCCCGCGAGCTGGGGGCGGAACGCATCATCGCCATGAGCCGGCACGCGTCCCGGCAGCGGATCGCCACCGAGTTCGGGGCCACCGACATCGTCGCGGAGCGTGGAGACGACGGCGTGGCCGCGATCCGAGAGCTCACGGACGGCATCGGGGCCGACGCGGTGTGCGAGGCCGTCGGCACCGCGGAGTCGATGACCCAGGCGGTGCAGTCGGTCCGGCCGGGCGGGATGGTCGGCGTCGTCGGCGTGCCGCACGACGTCGAGCTGCCGGTGCGTCAGATGTTCTTCCGCAACGTCGGCATCAAGGGCGGACCCGCCTCGGTGCCGCAGTACCTGCCGGAGCTGCTCGACAAGGTGCTTCACCGAGTGATCGAACCCGGCAAGGTGTTCGACCTCGAGCTGCCCCTGGAGCAGGCGGCCGATGCGTACGCCGCGATGGACGAGCGGCGCGCCATCAAGGCGCTGCTCCGACCCTGAACCCGTTCACCACCAGAGGAGATCGATCATGGCCATCACCGAGGCCGCCTGCCGCCACCACGACGAGCTGTTCCCGGGTCACGTCTCGAGCCTGGCGATCACGGACCCGGAGCTGAGGGAGTACTTCGACAACTTCGCCTTCGACGAGGTGCTCCAGCACGGTTCCCTCGAGGCTCGGACCCGGTTGATCGTGCAGCTCGCCGCACTGATCGCCGGTCAAACGCTCGCCGAGTACCGGACCATGCTGGGCGCCGCTCTCACCATCGGGGTGACCCCGGTGGAGGTCAAGGAGATCGTCTACCAGGCGGTGCCGTACGTGGGGATGGCCAAGGTCCACGACTTCCTGCACACCACCAACGAGGTCTTGACGGAGCGGGGGATCGAGCTGCCGCTGGCGGGTCAGTCCACCACCACGCCGGAGACCCGGCTGGAGAGGGGCCGGTTCGTCCAGGGCGAGGTCATCGGTCACGCCGCGGTCGACACCCTGTACGCCACCGCGCCCGCCGATCTGGCGCACCTTCAGCGCTACCTGTCGGGCAACTGCTTCGGTGATCACCTGACCCGGACCGGACTGGACCTGGCGACTCGCGAGCTCATCACCTTCTCCTTCCTCATCTCGTTGGGTGGTTGCGATCCACAGGTGAAGAGCCACGTCCGCGGCAACCTGAACGTCGGCAACGACCGGTCGCGGCTGATCGAGGTCGTCACCCAGCTACTTCCGTTCATCGGCTATCCACGCTCGTTGAACGCGATCAACGCGATCAACGAGGTCGTCCCGCCCTCCCCTGGGACCGCCGACGAGATCAGCACCAGCGAAGAGGATCAGCCGTGAAGCAACAGCCCCGCACCCCCAGCACCAAGGGTCCGTCCGCGATGTTCGCCGGTGACGTCTGGTACGACGTGATCGCCGCCGGCGAGGCACCGTCCCGACTGCGGGTCAACCTGGTCCGGTTCTCCCCGGGCGCCCACACGGCGTGGCACCGCCACGCCAACGGACAAACCCTGCACGTCACCGACGGCGTCGGTCTGGTCGGCACCCGAGACGGCACCGTGGTCGTCATGCAACCAGGCGACACGGTCCACACGCCTCCGGGTGAGTGGCACTGGCACGGTGCGGCTCCCGAGCACTTCATGATCCATCTGGCGATGTGGGAGGCTCTTGCCGCCGATCAAGACGGTCCCGAGACCGAGTGGGCCGATCACCTCAGCGACAGCGAGTACCCCGGTACCGGCACGTCCTGACCCGCGACCCGTCGGCCGCGCACCGATGAGCTCCGGACTAGGGTGCAACCGGGGAAGTCGAGAGAGGTGGCGGTCCTGACCGAGGAGAGCTTCGGCTCACGCCAACGCGTGACGATGGACGACGTCGCCCGCCGAGCCGGGGTGTCCCGCGCCTTGGTGTCGATCGTCATGCGGGAGGCACCCGGCGCCAGCGAGGAGAAGCGCCGACGGGTGCTCGAGGCCGCGACGGAGCTGGGCTACCGCCCTGACGTCCGCGCCCAGTCACTGGCGGGGCAGCGGTCCCGGGTGATCGGGGTGATGTTCGGTGTGACGGTCGGCGCCTTCCACTTCGAGCTGCTGGACGGGCTGTTCGCCGCGGCCGAGAGCCACGGCCACAACCTGATCATCTCGCCGCTGACCAAGAGCCGGGACGAGGACACGGCGGCCCGGTCGCTCCAAGGGTTCCGGTTCGACGCGTTGATCATGCTCAGCCCACCGACCTCCCACCCGCTGCTGGCCGGGCGGATCCCCTTGGCGGTCGTGGGCTGGCACGTCGATCATCCGCGGGTGGACGTCGTGCGGACCGATGACGAGAAAGGGATCCATGCGGCGGTCGACCACCTGGTCACGCTGGGGCATCGCGACATCGCGCACATCGACGGAGGCGACACGGTGATCGCCACAGCCCGCCGTGACGCCTACCTCGCGGCGATGGAGCGGCATGGCCTGACGTCGTGGGCCCGGGTGGTCACGGGAGGTCAGTCGCAGGTCGACGGGCTCGTCGGCGCCCGGCGGCTGTGTGCCGCGGACCGGCGGCCCACCGGGTTGGTGGCGTACAACGACGACATCGCCGTGGCCGCGATCGGCGTCTTCGCCCAGCACGGCATCGCTGTGCCGGAGGGGATCTCGGTGGTCGGCTACGACGACAGCAGCATGGCCCAGCTGTCACCCGTCCCCCTGACCACCGTGGCCCAACGGCCTGACGAGCTGGGCCGGCTGGCAGTCGAGCGGATGGTCACGCGGGTCGAGCAGCGCCGGATCGTCGACCGCGAGATCGTGTTGTCGGCCGAGCTGCGGGTGCGGGCGAGCACCGCTCAGCCGACCCGAACACCAGCGTGATCACAAGTTCTCGACACATTGAACGTATGTATTGACAAAGAGTCCGAGCGGGTGTTGATTACTCCTATCACCTAGTGCGCGCTAGTGACCCACAACACATCGAGATAGCGATCGGAGATCGGCTCCCTCCGCATCTCACGTAAGCCATTCATGTCGCGAGCAGTGCTCCGACAACGAAAGGAATCACTGATGATCCCTCGCCGATTTCGTTTGCTCGCCGTGGGCTCCGCGGCGGCTCTCGTTCTCGCCGTGTCCGCCTGCAGCGGCGGCGGCGCCCCCCAGAGCAACACCGATGACGGAAGCGGCGGTGGCGGCGGCGACTCGGGCTACACCATCGCCATGATCACCCACGAGACCCCGGGTGACTCCTTCTGGGACAAGATCCGCGCGGGCGCCGAGCAGGCCGCCAAGGACACAGGATCGAAGTTGCAGTACTCCAACGACCCGGCCGCCGACAAGCAGGCGCAGCTGATCCAGACCGCTGTCGACTCCAAGGTGGACGGCATCGCCACCACCCTGGTCACCCCCGACGCCCTCGCCGGCGCGGTCAAGTCCGCCACCGACGCGGGGATCCCGCTGGTGGGGTTCAACTCGGGTATCGACCAGTACAAAGAGCTCGGCGCGCTGATGTACTTCGGCTCCGATGAGAACCTGGCCGGCGAGACTGCCGGTGAGAAGATCGCCGCCGCGGGCGGCAAGAAGCCCCTGTGTGTCATCCAGGCGGCCGGTTCGGTGGCGCTGGAGGCTCGCTGTGCCGGTGTCAAGAACAAGGTGCCGGCCACGGAGAACATCCAGGTCAACGGTGCCGACGACTCCGCGGTGGTGGCCAGCCTGCAGGCCAAATTGCAGCAGGACCCGTCGATCGACTACATCGTCACCCTCGGTGCGCCGATCGCGCTGGACGCCATGAAAGCGCAGGAGCAGTCGTCCAGCAAGGCGAAGCTGATCACCTTCGACCTGAACGCAGATGCGGCCCAGGCCATCAAGGACGGCAAGATCGAGTTCTCGGTCGACCAGCAGCCCTATGTGCAGGGCTATCTGGCGGTGACCTCGCTCTACCTCAACATCAAGAACGGCAACGACATCGGCGGTGGCAAGGCTGTGCTCACCGGCCCGTCGTTCGTGGACTCGTCCAACATCGACAAGATCCTCCCGTTCGCCAAGAACAACACCCGCTAGTGGCTGCCGCGGTGCCGGCCCGGCTCGGGCCGGCACCCACCCCGTCCCTCAGAACACAGGAGTTCGCATGAGTCAGACACTGAAACCGGCGCCGGCCGGTGCGCCGGCGGAGGCGTCGAATCGGGTGAAGCTCGGTCTGTCGAACCGGCTGCTGGCCCGTCCGGAAGTCGGGGCCGCTGTCGCCGCGATCGTCATCTTCGTCTTCTTCTTGATCGTGGCGCCGGCGTTCCGGTCGCCGGAGTCGTTCTTCACCGTGCTGTACCAGGCGTCCACGATCGGGATCGTCGCGGTCGGGGTGGGCATGTTGATGATCGGCGGCGAGTTCGACCTGTCCGCCGGTGTGATCGTGACCACGGCGGGCCTGTTCAACGCCCTCTTCTGCTACTACCTCGGCATCAACCTGGTCGTCGGGGCCATCTTGTCGCTGATCTTCTGCCTGGCGATCGGGTTCTTCAACGGCTACATGGTGATGCGCACCGGTATCCCCAGCTTCTTGATCACGCTGGGCTCGTTCTTCGTCCTCCAGGGTGCGAACCTGGGCATCACCAAGATCGTCTCCGGCGCCGTGTCCTCGCCCAACATCAACCAGATGGCCGGCTACGACCTGCTGTCCACGGTCTTCGCCGGCTCGTTCAAGATCGGTGGCGTGACGGTGTGGAACACCGTCATCTACTGGTTCGCGTTCGTCGCGTTGTCCAGCTGGATCCTGACCCGCACCAGGATCGGCAACTGGATCTACGCCGTCGGCGGCAACCCCGCCTCGGCGCGGGCCGTCGGTGTCCCGGTGACCCGGGTCAAGGTCGGCCTGTTCATGACCGTGTCCTTCCTGGGCTGGTTCGTCGGCATGCACACCCTGTACCGGTTCAACACGCTGCAGGCCGGCAACGGGGTGGGTAACGAGTTCCTCTACATCATCGCCGCCGTCGTGGGTGGCACGCTGTTGACCGGCGGCTACGGCAACGCCATCGGTGTCGCCATCGGCGCCTTCATCTTCGGCATGACCAGCCTCGGCATCGTCTACGCCGGGTGGGACCCCAACTGGTTCCGCGCCTTCCTGGGTGTGATGCTGCTGCTCGCGGTGATGGTGAACCTGTACGTCAAGAAGCTCTCCACCACCCGAAAGGTTGGGTAACGCCATGACTGACACCATTGCCGAGCACGCCGACGAGACCCTGCACAAGGGTGAGTCGCTGATCGAGATGCGCGATGTCGGCAAGACGTACGGAGCGATCCGGGCGTTGAAGGGCATCAACCTGACCGTCAACGCCGGTGAGGTCTCCTGTGTGCTGGGCGACAACGGCGCCGGAAAGTCGACCCTGATCAAGATCATGGCCGGACTGCACCCCCACAACGAGGGCACCCTGCTGGTCGACGGGCAGGAGCAGTCGTTCGCCTCCCCCCGGGAGGCGCTCTCGCACGGCATCGCCACCGTCTACCAGGACCTGGCCGTGGTCTCGCTGATGGAGGTCTGGCGGAACTTCTTCCTCGGCTCCGAGATGGTCTCCTCGAAGTTCCCGCTAGCCGGGATGAAGATCAAGGACATGAAGCGGATCGCCGACGAGGAGCTCCGCAAGATGGGCATCGTGGTCAAAGACATCGACCAGCCCATCGGCACCCTGTCGGGTGGCCAACGCCAGTGTGTGGCCATCGCCCGGGCCGTCTACTTCGGTGCCCGGGTCCTGATCCTGGACGAGCCGACCGCCGCCCTCGGCGTCAAGCAGTCCGGGGTGGTGCTGAAGTACACCGCCGCCGCTCGCGACGCCGGGCTCGGCGTGGTGTTCATCACCCACAACCCGCACCACGCCTACCTGGTCGGCAACCACTTCATCATCTTGAAGCTGGGCCAGGCCGTGCTGGACAAGAAGCGGGCCGATGTCACCCTCGACGAGCTCACCCGCCAGATGGCCGGCGGCGACGAGCTCACCGAACTCAGCCACGAGCTCCAACGCTGAGCGAGTGACAGCCGAGCTCCCTCCCGACTTCGGGCCCGCGCTGCACCGGAGCAGTCCGGTGCCGCTGTGGGCCCAGGTCGAGGAGAGCATCGGTCGGGCGATCCTGGACGGGCGCCTGTCGCCAGGTCAACGACTGGAACCGGAGGCGCTCCTGTGTCGCCGGTTCAGCGTCTCCCGACCGACCCTGCGCCAGGCACTGACCAGCCTGCGTCGCCGTGGCTTGATCACCTCTCGACCGGGTTCGGGCACGTTCATCGCTGCCGCACCGCAGCAATCGACCGACGCTCTCTCTCCGAACCGCACCCCCTGATACCCGCAGAAAGGCCCACTGTGCCGTCCATCCGCAGCACCAGCACCCAGGAGCCCGTGGCATGAGCGACCTGCGCATCGCCGTCCTCGGACTCGGCATGATGGGCGCTTTCCACGTCGATCTGCTGACCTCCTCGATCAGGGGCGCCACCGTCACCGTGGTCAACGACTTCGTGCTGGAGAAGGCCGAGGAGGTGGCCGCGAGGATCGGGGCCAGGGTGGTGGCCGACCCGATCGCCGCCATCAACGACCCCGAGGTCGATGCGGTCCTGCTGGCGACCCCCGGCGACACCCACTTCGAGCAGGTGTCCGCCTGCTTGGACGCCGGCAAGCCGGTGCTGTGCGAGAAGCCGCTCACGACCGACGTGGCAACGTCGTACGAGCTGGTGCAGAAGGAAGCCGACCTCGGTCGGACGCTCGTGCAGGTGGGCTTTATGCGTCGCTACGACGCCGAGTACGTCGCGCTGAGGAACCTGATCGTCTCCGACGGGCTGGGCCGCGTCCTGCAGCTGCACTGCACCCACCGGAACCCGGCCGTGCCGGACCACTTCAACTCCGAGTTCATGATCAGAGACTCGGTCGTGCACGAGGTCGACGTCACCCGCTTCCTGCTCGACAGCGAGATCACCAGCGTGCAGGTGCTGGCCGGGGCGGCGACCGATGCGGCACCTGCAGGCACGCACGACCCGATGCTGGTGGTCTTCGAGACCGCCGCGGGTCAGCTGGTCACCGACGAGATCTTCGTCCGCTCCGGGATCGCGTACGAGGTGCGGACCGAGGCCGTGGGCGAGCGGGGGAGCGCCCTGATCGGTCTGGACCAGAACCTGGTGGCGACGTCGACCGACGGTCGCCGGGGCGGGCAGATCACGCCGGGCTTCGTCGAGCGTTTCGGCACCGCGTACCAGGTCGAGCTGCAGCGCTGGGTGAGCGCCGCGGCCCGCGGCACCGTCGACGGTCCCGGGGTCTGGGACGGCTACGCCGCGGTCGCGGTGTGCGAGGCCGGAGTGGAGGCCGTCCGGTCCGGACAGAAGGTTCCGGTGACCCTGGGCGAACGACCGGTCCCGACCGGCAGTGCGGCTGAGCCGGAGGTGGCCCGATGAAGCTCGCCCTCGACCCGCAGATGTACTTCTCCACCAGCACGGTCTACGAGCTGCCCGATCACGTGGCCCGGTTGGGGTACGAGTGGATGGAGCTGTCGCCCAAGGCCGACCTGGTGCCGTTCTTCAAGTACCCGAGGATCGATGACGCCGGGGTCCGCAAGCTGAAGAAGGTCGCCGCCGACGCAGGTGTCGGCATCGCGTCCCTGCTGCCGGTGCTGCGCTGGTCTGGCCCGGACGAGGACCAGCGCCAAGCCGCGGTCCGGGCCTGGAAGCGGGCCATCCAGATCGCCGTCGACCTCGGTGTCACCGTGATGAACTCCGAGTTCAACGGTCGACCGGAAGCCGCAGAGACGGCGGAGGCGATGTTCCTGCGGTCGCTCGACGAGCTGCTGCCGATCTTCGAGCGCGAGGGCGTGGAGCTGATCCTGGAGCCGCACCCCGACGACTTCATCGAGGACGGCATCGAGGCGGTGGAGATGATCCGTGGACTCAATCGCGACTGGATCGGCTTCCTCTACTGCACCCCGCACGCCTTCCACCAGGGCCACAGCGCGACCACGATCATCGAACGCGCCGCCGAGAAGGTCCGCTACGTCCACCTCGCCGACGCGTGGAACCACCTGACGTCCAACGGCTTGCGCTACATCTCCAACCCGCCGGGCAACACCGCCCGAGTTCACCAGCACATGGAGATGGGCCGCGGTGAGGTGGACTACGACGAGGTGTTCGCCGCGCTGGCGTCCGTCGGCTTCGACGGTGTCATCTCGAGCTGCGTGTTCGGTTGGGAAGAGGACGCCGACGGGGTGAACACCCGCCAGCGCGAGCGCGCGCAGGCGCTGATCGACGCGCACTTCACCCCGTGATGCCGACTCGTCGCAGGCTCTGATCCGGCTCCGCCGCGTTCGGCGAGCCAGGTCTCACCATCGGCGATCGCCTGCTCGACGGCCGCGAACAAGACCGGGCTGGCCGGGATCACGTTGGCGGCGCCGACGTCTCCCGGTGGTCGTCGGATCGCCGGGTGAGCTGGACCAGCCGGGCGCGGCGCTGCACCTGGACGCAGAACAGGATGAGGGACAGACCGGAGCCCAGGAAGATCGCGTCCTGCAAGGGGAGCTGGGTGGTGGCCAGGAACGTCACGATCATGGCGACCGCCGCAGGGGAGCGGTCCGCAGGCGAGCACGATGTCCTTGCGTCGACCGCTGATCAGCTCGAGACCGATCACCAGCACCAGCACCAGCACCAGCACCAGCACCGATCACCGGCATCGGGATCAGCTCGGCCTGGTGCCCGACCAGCAACACGATCAGGGCGACCAGCGCGACGGCGATCGCGCCGGTGATCAGGTGCGTCTCGGCCGACACGTCCGGCAGCACGGGGACCGGGAGGGCGTTCGGGATGGTGGCGATCCCGACCCATCAGCGTCAGGGTGGCGATGTCGCGGGATCACGAGGATCCAGGCCCGCCTGACTCGGCACGCTCTGGCTGGACAGCGCGATGGCGCTGGTCAGGGTGGTCGTCATCAGCACGGTCCGGGCGAAGAGGGCGCCGACCACCGTCGGCGCCATCCCGGAGTCAGAGACCGAGCACCGGGGTGAACCCGCCGATGCTCGCGTACGCCATCCCCTCCGGGACGTTGAACGAGCCGGTGACGAAGCCGGACACGACGTCGGCACCCTTCGGACGTCCCAGCTTCACGCCGAGTCAGGACTGGTGGGGGTAGAGGTGGTTCCGGGCCGGCAACTCCGCGGGTGATGTATCCACCGCGGAGTCCGAGCACTCGGCCGCAGCGAGGTCCCGCGCAGGGCCGGTGCGGGGTCGTCTCTCGGCACGATCTGGATCCAGGAAGGCCGTCAGCCGCTCGACCCGGACGCCGGGTCCGTGCTGGAGGGTGCCGCCGCGATCGCCGGCTCTCCTCCAACGGTCGGCAGCATCGGGACCAACCCAAGCCCCGAGCCCTCTCGGCACCCGATCAGTCCGTACGACATTGAGGTCCGCTGACCGTCGGTCTGGCTGCCGTAGGCTGCCGTACGGCCGGTACGGCGAGGAACCGGGCAGGTCGAGGGCGAGAGCCGAGTCAGGGGTTCGCGTGGGTGCAGTGATCGGCGACATCCTGCCGCTGGCGCTCGGGATCATGGTCAGCCCGATCCCGATCATCACCGCCATCCTGATGCTGTTGTCGCCGAAGGCCAAGGGCACCAGCGTGGGGTTCTTGCTGGGCTGGGTGGCCGGCATCGTCGTCGTCCTGACGCTGTTCATCCTGCTCGCCTCCGTCATCCCACAGGCCGACGCCGATCAGTCACAGCCCGTGGCCGGGGTGATCAAGATCGTGCTGGGTGCCCTGATGCTGCTGCTCGCGGTCAAGCAGTGGCGCGGTCGACCGAAGCCGGGCGAGCAAGCAGCGCTGCCGACCTGGATGTCAGCCATCGACAGCATGACCGCCGGCAAGGGGCTCGGCCTCGGGTTCCTGCTGTCGGCGGTGAACCCGAAGAACCTGCTGATGGCCGCCGGTGCCGGAGTGGTGATCGGTTCGGCGCAGCTGCCCACCGGTGACCTCGTGGTGGCCGTGGTGGTGTTCACGGTGATCGCGGCCGCTTCGATCGCGGTGCCGGTGATCGGCTACCTGCTGGCATCGTCGTCGCTGACCAAGCCCTTGGAGTCCCTCCGTGGCTGGCTGGTGCACAACAACGCGACGGTGATGGCCGTCCTGCTGCTCGTGATCGGCGTGACCTTGATCGGCAAGGGCCTCGGCAGCTTCTGATCTCAGGGCGACCTCATGACGAGGGCGCTCGCCGCAGGATGGCGCGGGCACGTTCGAGCACCGGTCGGTCGACCATCTCCTCACCCACCCGGACGACCGAGTCCCCGGCCCCGGCGATCCGGCGAGCCCAGGCGACCTCCTCGGCCGTTGGGGCAAAACCGGCCCGTACGGCCGCCAGCTGCGCCGGGTGGATGCACAGCCGACCGCCGAAGCCGAGGGCGCGAGCGGCCCGGCTCGTGGACTCGATCAGCATGCTGTCGTTCAGGCTCGTGGACGGCGACTCCCACGGGGCGCCGAGCCCGCCGGCTCTCGAGGCGATGACCACTTCGGCCCGAGCCACCTGACCGGTCAAGGCGTCCACGTCTGCCCCGGCATCGAGCGCGAAGTCGAGAGCACCGAACGCGAGTCGGCTGAGACCGGGCAGGGTCGCCAGCGCACGCACGTTGGCCACTCCGAGCGCGGACTCGATCAACGCGATCACCGGGAGCTCCCGGACAGCCTCGATCACCGCCGACAAGGGCACCACCCGAGCTGCCTTGGGCACCACCACGCCGAGCAGTCCGTGGCCGGGCCGGCGGCTCAGAGACACCAGCAGGGCGAGGTCCGTCGCCCCGACCGGAGACTCCGGGTCGTTGATCCGCACGAGGGCCCGCAGCTCCGGCTCCGGGCCCCCTTCCGCCTCGGAACTCAGTGCCGCAGCGACCGCCTCCCGAGCCGCGTCCTTGGCGTCCGGGGACACCGCGTCCTCGAGGTCGATGATCACCACGTCGGCTCCACTGGCTGCCGCCTTGGCGTACCGGTCGGGACGGTCGCCCGGCACGAACAGCGCCGTGACGGCGTCCGCGACCTCGGTCATCGCTCGCCGTCCGCGGCGGGCAGGCTGGACTCGTCCGGACGGTCGAGGGTGCTGGCGGGCTGATGACCGCGCCGGTAGACCAGCAGGGTCCGGCGGTAGCTGATCACGACCACGCCGTCCTGGTTGAAGCCTTCGGTGGCCACCGTGACCACGCCGACCGTGGGTCGCGAGGTCGACTCGCGAGCGGTGAGCACCTTGGACCGGGAGTAGATCGTGTCTCCCTCGAAGACCGGATGTGGCGTCCGGACCTCGTCCCAACCGAGGTTGGCGAACACGTTCGTCGAGAGGTCGACGGTCGACTGTCCGGTCACGAGCGCGAGGGTGAAGGTGGAGTTGACCAGGGTGCGGCCGAACTCCGTCCGCGCGGCGAAGTGCTTGTCGAGGTGGATCCGGGCCACGTTCTGGGTCATCAGCGTGAACGTCTGGTTGTCCGCCTCGGTGACGGTCTTCCCGAACGGGTGGTAGATCACCTCACCCGGGCGGAAGTCCTCGAACAGTCGCCCGACGCCCGGGTCGACGGGGCCCTCGGGATTCTCGGTCACGGCGGTGCGCCTCCAGCGGGTCGGGTCGTGTGCGACCCAATATGCCCGCTCGGTCGCCGGTACGCACCCGACCCGGCGACGCAGCGGTCACGCCATCCGCCGACTCAATGGTCACGGCATCCGGCTGGGATCGGTGGTTCGTCCCCGCCCGATCGACACGGTCGAGCGGCCGAGGCCTAGGTCCGCTCGTAGCGGAGCCGGATGTTGTTGCACTCCTCGCAGACGTCGGCCGGGATGATGCCGGCCTTCATCAGCAGTCCGAACAGCCAGCAGCCGGCGCAGAGTCCGAAGATCGACTCGAGGGAGGCGAAGACGAGCAGGACGGCGACCAGGGCCAGGGCCAGACGGTCGGCGCCGAAGCCGTACGCCGCCACGGTGGCCACCGTCGTGAGCGTGAGACCGATGGCCTGCGCGAACCGCTTGGGTGGCCCAGGCACCAGCAGCGGTGGCCCCAGCCGGGGTGCGATCACCTGGGTGGCGAGCCGCCCGAGCAGGCTGAAGCGGGGTCCGCTCAGGACGCGGGCCGCGAATCCGACGGCCAGCAGCGGGATCAACCACAGCCAGCCGGTGACGAGCGTGGTCAGCGCCAGGATCGCCACCCCGGCGGCCACGACGCGGGCCGCGTTGTCGTTGACGGGATTCGGGAACGCGAAGAGCGATCGCCGGGTGCGGACGACAGGTGTCACCGTGCCGGGTCCGAGCACTGTCCCCATCTGAATCCCCCTGAAGCCTAGTAGACCTCTAGATAATAGGTCCGTGAGCCCGGTCCGCGACAATCGGGACGTGACCAGACGTGACGTACGTGCTCGCGCGGTGCCCTGCCCGTGTGGTCTGCCCGCGCGGTACGACGACTGCTGCGGCAGCCTGCACGCAGGTCGGTCCGACGCTAAGACCGCCGAACAGCTGATGCGGTCGCGCTACAGCGCGTTCGTGGTGCGGGACGAGGCGTACCTGCTGCGCACCTGGTCGGCGGCCACCCGACCACGACGCGTGCCGTTCGACGACGACCTGCGCTGGACCGGCCTTGAGATCCTCGGGCGTACGGGTGGCAGCGCCTTCCACACCGAAGGCACGGTCGAGTTCTGCGCACACTTCGTTCACGACGGCCGGCCCGGAGAGCAGCGCGAGAACAGCGCGTTCCTCCGGGTCGACGGAGCCTGGGTCTACGACCGGGCGGTGAGCAAGCGCTGAGCGGAGCTCACTTGCTGTCGCGTTTGGCCTGTCGCCGCGCCCCCTTGGCGCGGGTGGAGGCATCGCGCTTCTTGCCTCCGGTGGTCTTGGTCGCCCGGGCGCGACGGACCGCCTTTTGATCCGGTCCGGTCGCAGGCCCGTCGGCACCGGGACCGCTGCCGGTGCGCTGAGCCGCCGCCAACCGCTCGGCCTTCAGCTCGGCGGCGGACCGCTTGGCCAGGACGTCGACGCGACGGCTGACCCGGGCGAGGGCCCGCTCGAAGATCTCGGCCTTGTCCCGGCTGCGCTGGTTCTTCGGGAACGCCTTGCCGCGACCACCCTGGGTCTCGACCTGAGCACTCGCCTGCCGGCGGTAGAGCTTGACGTACTTGGTGCGGGCCCGTCGGATGCGCGTGTGCAGCTCCAAGAGGGCGTCCTCGTCGAGCTCGGCCATGGCCTGCTTCTCGGTCTCGGCGACCAGGTTGCGTTCCAGCTCGGTCAGCGAGTTCAGGACTCGTTTGTTCATCGATCTCTCCTCTGAGCGACGGTGGTCCGATCTCGCTGATGATCATGGCAGCAGGTCGGGGCCGCCGGTGCGCCGGGCACATCCGTCCCCGGATCGGTGTCGCCACGGTCTGCGAGATCTCGACCAGAACGCGCAACTAATGGTTGCGTAAACCGGGATCCCGGTCTAGAGTCTTTCGCAACCAAACGTTGCGAAAGGAATCCGATGGAGTACGGCACGATCGAGCGCGAGATCCATGTCCAGGCGTCGCCCGAGGTGGCGTTCGCCGTGGTCAGCCAACCGGAGCACCTCCGGGAGTGGTGGCCCGACGACGCCTCCGGTGCAGCAGTGGTCGGCGCTCCCGGCGAGCTGATCTGGCGCGACCAGGAGACGGGCCGGACGGACGTGGTCGCGTACACGGTGGTCGAGGTCGACGAGCCGAGGCGCTTCTCCTTCCGGTGGTGCTACCGCGACGGAGACGCTCGCCGGGGTGACTCCCTGCTGGTGACGTTCGAGCTCTCCCCGGTCGGCGACGGAACCCTCATCCGATTGACCGAGTCCGGCTTCCGCGAGATGGGGTGGGAGATCGCGGTGCTCGAGGAGCACTACGCCGATCACGTTGCGGGCTGGGATCTCTTCGTCCCGCGGTTGGGCACCTACGCCGCCCAGCTGGTGTCCGCGCGATGACCACGGCGACCGAGATCGAGGTCGACGACGACCTCTGGTCGGCGATCGGCGATCCCACCCGGCGACGCCTGCTCGACCAGCTACTGGCCGACGGGGCCGGAACGGCCACCTCACTCAGCGACCGCCTCCCGGTCACCCGGCAGGCGGTCGCCAAGCATCTCGGTGTCCTCGATCGTGTCGGGTTGGTGCACGGCTCCCCGGCGGGACGGGAACGTCACTACCACGTCGACGAAGCCCAGCTCGCGCGGGCGGTCGCCCAGCTCTCCTCGGTCGGGGCCACCTGGGACGCCCGGCTGCGTCGCATCAAGCGGATCGCGGAGGCCATCCAGCGACACCAGGTCGCGCAGGCCGGCACAGACGAAACGGATCACCAGGATCCCAATGAGACAAGGAGAACATGATGGTGGATATCGTGCACCGGGTTGGCGCTGTGGCGCCGCTCGAGACCGTGTACGCGGCGGTGGCGACAGCAGAGGGCATCGCCGGCTGGTGGACGACCGCGACCACCGGGACGAGCGCTGTCGGCAGCACCGTGGTCACCCGCTTCGGTGACCTCGGGGGCTTCGACCTGGAGGTCCGGCAGCTCGACCCCGCGGGCCACGTGCGCTGGCTGGTGACCGACGGGCCGCCGGAGTGGATCGGCACCGAGATCTCCTTCGCGCTGCGCCAGGACGGTGAGTACACGATCGTGAACTTCGCCCACGAGGGGTGGCGGGAGCCGGTCGAGTTCATGCACCACTGCAGCACGAAGTGGGCGACCTTCTTGCTGAGCCTCAAGGCGTACGCCGAGAGCGGGCAGGGTGCACCCGCGCCCGACGACGTGCAGATCAGCGACTGGCACTGAGGCCGGAAGCTGTGCGCGAGCACTCGCGATGGGCACGGGGGGTTGCCCCCGAGGCGTGCGGAAGCCGCCCGCGGTCGGGAAACGCACGGTAGGTGGCCCCTGCGGCGTGCGGAAGCCGCCCGCGGTCGGAATACGCACGGCGGGGCCCCTGCCGGGGGCGTACGAATGCCGCCCACGGTCGGAAAATGCACGGTGGGTGCCTGCCGGAGGCGTACGGAAGCCGCCCACGGTCGGAAAACGCACGGTGGGCGCCGCCGGCGGCATAGCGAATGCCGGCCATGGTCGGAATACGCACGGTGGCGGATCGGCCCGGAGTCGGGGCGGCGCGAGCGTGCCGATCCGACACCGGCAAGCGTTTACGCAGGGGGAGTAGGCTCGAAGCACTTGATCCCTGCGCTTCCGCCGGACTCGTCCGAGACCAGGTGGAACTGGGGACGTCTTGCCCACCTCGAGTCGCGCAGCTCGCCGGATGGCCATGGGCCGCCCCGCACCGCTCCCGGCAGTACCGCTCGTTCGGCCCCTGCGGCTCCAGCTCGCGCCGGAGATCGGATGCGGCGCCCTCGACGGGGCCTGGTGGCCGTACGGCCGCGATCTGGCCATCGAGGTCGCCGACCTGAGGAAGCACTTCCCGTCGATGCTCGGCCGACTCTCCCGGGTCGTCTACTCCGCGCCCGACTGGGCCCTCAACCGTCGTCGCCGGATCCAGGCCGACGAGGAGTTCGTCAGCATCGGGTCGTTTCCCCACGACCAGGCCCACCTGGTGGTGCTGCGCAGCGTGTCGCCGCGGGTGAGTCGGGTCCTCCGGTTGCTGCTGGTGCCGCCGGAGTGGGACGACCGGGCGGCCCGGTACGCCATGCGCGCCGCGGCTGTTCCGGGCAACACCGCCTCCGGGGCGGATCTGCTCGAGGAGTCACGGGATCTCCTGATCGCCGGGCACCTGCCGCGGACCGACCTCGTCGGCGGTCCCGAGGACCGGAGAAGAGGGGCGCGACGTACAGTGGGCCACACCACGGTAGATGTCCGCCGGCAGCCCGCCGACGTTGCCTGGCGGTAGTGCCCAGCCACCCGAGGGCACAAGGACCAGAGCATGACCGATCTCTCTCTTCATCCCCAGACCGACCAGGATCCGAGCCTGGAACTCTGCCCCACCTGCCAGCACCCGATGGCCGCGCACGACCGCATCGGTCTGCGCTGGTGCGCCGCCACCCAGCTCGGTGTGGGACAGCGGGACTGCGTCTGCAGCGCCGCGGCGGGTAGCCAGACGACCGGCGGTGCGTCTTGGGCTCAGATCAGACACGGCTCCGCCGCGCGCTGACCCCCTCTCAGGACCGACTGCCCACTAGCCACCTTTCTTGAAGCAAGTTAGGCTTCCGACGAACTCGTTCGTCAGGGGGTCGGTGTGGCACGCGTGCACTATGCCTGGGTGGTGGCCGGCGCCGCCTTCGCGACCTTGGTGGCCGCCGCCGCGTTCCGGGCGGCACCCGGGCCGCTGATGGTTCCACTGCACGAGGACCTCGGCTGGTCGATCGTCACCATGTCGGCGGCGGTCAGCGTCAACCTGATCCTCTACGGGCTGACGGCTCCGTTCGCGGCAGCCCTGATGGAGCGGTTCGGTCTGCGCCGGGTCACCGCGGTGGGGCTGTTGATGATCGCCGCCGGTGCCGGTTTGTCGGTGTTCGCGCAGGCGGCCTGGCAGCTGGTGTTCACCTGGGGCATCCTGATCGGGCTCGGTACCGGCTCGATGGCGCTGGTGTTCGCGGCCACCGTGGCCAACGCGTGGTTCGTCAAGCGACGCGGTCTGGTGATGGGCATCCTGACCGCCGGTGGTGCGGCGGGGCAGCTGGTGTTCCTGCCGTTGGTGGCGTTCCTGGCCGAAGCGACCTCCTGGAAGGCCGCGTCGCTGCTGATCGCAGCCGCGGCCCTGGCCGTGATCCCGGTGGCCGCCCTGCTGCTCCGCGATCGGCCGTTCGACGTCGGACTGCCACCGTACGGCGCGGATGATCTTGTGCCACCGCCGGCGTCCACCGGTCGCAGTATTGCTGGACTCGCGCTGGGGGCTCTGCGGGAGGCGGCGGGCACCCGCGCGTTCTGGGCGTTGGCGGGTGCCTTCGCGATCTGTGGTGCCACCACGAACGGGCTCATCGGCATCCACTTCATCCCGTCGGCCCACGACCACGGGATGGCCACCACGACGGCCGCAGGTTTGCTGATGGTGGTCGGCATCTTCGACATCGTCGGCACCGTCGCCTCGGGCTGGCTCACCGACCGGATCGACCCGCGCACGCTGCTTCTGGTCTACTACACCTTCCGCGGGGTGGGCCTGGTGCTGCTGCCCTGGCTGCTCGCCGAATCTGTGCATCCCAGCATGGTGCTGTTCATCGTGGTGTACGGATTGGACTGGGTCGCCACGGTGCCGCCGACGGTCGCCCTCTGCCGACGCATCTTCGGCGCCCAGGGCACCATCGTGTTCGGCTGGGTGTTCGCGTCCCACCAGCTGGGAGCCGCGGCCGCCGCGCTCGGCGCCGGCATCGTCCGCGACACGTTCGGCACCTACACGTACGCGTGGTTCGGTGGGGCGGCGCTCTGCCTCATCGCGGCGGTGCTGTCGATCAGCCTGCGTCGCCAGCCACCCAGCCCGCCCGCGAGGCCGGACCGGGACACGAGCACCGAGGCGGAGACCGCCGCCGATCTCACGCCCTGAGCACGACGTCGACGAAGGAGGATGACATGCCGTTGCGATCGGACTGGTCGAGCGAGCGGTGCCCGATCGCCCGCTCTCTGGAGGTGCTGGGCGACCCGTGGGTGCTCTTGGTGCTTCGGCAGGCCTTCTCCGGTGTTCGTCGCTTCGATCAGCTCCGCTCGGAGCTGAAGATCGCCGACAACGTGCTCAGCAGTCGGCTGGCCCGCCTGGTCGACGAGGGTCTGCTCCGCCGGGTGCCCTACCAAGATCATCGGCGCACTCGGTACGAGTACGTCCTGACCGATGCCGGCGCGGACACCTTCCCGGTGATCACGGCTCTGGCCCAGTGGGGTGAGCGGCAGCGACCGCATCCCGACTCCGACGTGCGGATGGACGTGGTGCACCGGGAGTGCGGTCGGCCGACGACGACGGCCGATGTCTGCAGCGGGTGCGGCGAGCGGCTCACGGTGGATACCACGTCCTGGCGGAAGACGTGGCGTACGCCGGACGAGCTGCAGCTCACCGGGGCGGCGACTGACGCCGCCCGGTGATCAGGCCCTGTCCCGGTGGTCAGGCCGGCCAGCCGGTGTAGCTCTCGGCCAGGTAGGTCGACCCCGCACGGGATTCGATGATCGAACGGATCTCCGCCTGTTGTCGCCGCAGATCGAAGGCGGAGGCCTCGGACGGCAGGTGCAGCATCGAGGTCATCCAGGACGAGAAGTGCTGGGCCTTCCAGACCCGGGCCAGCGCCTGCACGGAGTAGTTGTCCAGCGCCTGCTCGGCGCCGGTTGCCAGGAACACCCGGATCGCGGGCGCCAGCACCCGTACGTCGGCCAGGGCCAGGTTCAGACCCTTGGCCCCCGTCGGCGGCACGGTGTGCGCGGCGTCACCGGCGAGCAGCAACCGGCCGTAGCGCATCGGCTCGCAGACGAAGCTGCGGAACCGGAGCACCGTACGGGAGGTGATCGGGCCTTCCTTCAGCTGCAGGCCGTTGACGTTCACCCGGGACTGCAGCTCGGACCAGATCCGGTCGTCGGACCAGGCCGCGACGTCGGTGTCCGGGTCGCACTGGAAGTACATCCGCTGCAACGAATCGGTGCGTTGGCTGATCAGGGCGAACCCGCGGTCGGAGTGGCTGTAGACCAGCTCGGGGGCGCTGGCCGGGGCCTCGCACAAGATGCCGAACCAGGCAAAGGGATACTCCCTGAAACGCTGTTGTCGTTCGGTTTCGGGAATGCGGTGCCGGCAGAGGCTGCGCGATCCGTCAGCCCCCACCAGCAGGTCACAGCTGATCTCGTGCGGGACGCCTTCGGCGTCGATGAACCGTAGCATCGGGCGGTCGCCGGTCAGGTCGTCGACCGAGGTGTCGGTGACCCCGAACCGTACGTCTCCACCGTCGCGGGACCGGGCCGCGGCGAGGTCGATGAACACGTCGGTCTGCGGGTAGAGCCAGACCGACGAACCGACCAGGTCGGCGAAGTCGATCCGGGCCAACTGCCCGTCGAACCCGATCTCGATGCCGGCGTGCTCGTCGCCCTGCCGCAGCACCCGGTCGGACACTCCGGAGTCGACGAGCAACGTGACACTGCCGGCTTCCAGGATGCCTGCGCGAACGGTCTGCTCGATCTCGGTGTACGTCCGGTTGTCGACGACGACGCTGTCGATCCCGTCGCGGGCCAGCAGGTGCGACAGCATCAGGCCGGCGGGTCCGCCGCCGACGATGCCGACCGTGGTCGTGCTGCGGTGGACCTCGGGTGATGGCGTCGTCGTCATGACGCCATCTGACCGCACATCCCGGGTTGCTGACGACCCTCGGATTCCGGCCAGTGGAAGCCTGATCGCTCAGGTTTCGTCGCGCACCGACTGCAGGGTCCGCTCCACTCCGGCCGCCGCCACCTGAAGCGACGCGACGAGCCGTGGACGATGCCGGGCGAGCGACGGGACGACGATGCCCAGCGCGGCGACGACCTCCGGGCCAGGACCGCGGACGGGAACGGCGACCGAGCACGCTCCCAGGCTCATCTCCTCCTGCGTGGCGGCGAAGCCATCCTCCCGTACCCGGGTGAGCTGCTGAAGCAGCAGCCGGGGCTGGGTGATCGTGTACGGGGTGATCCGCTCGAGCCGGGCGAAAGCGGCGGTCTGGACCTCCGCCGGGGCGTACGCGAGCAGCACCTTGCCGACCCCGGTCGCGTGCAGCGGCAGCCGACTGCCGACCCGGCTGACCACGGGCACCGACACGCTGCCGGACAGTCGCTCCAGGTAAAGCACGGTGATGCCGTCACGGACGCCCAGGTGCACGGTCGCCCGGGTGGCGGCGTGGATGTCATGCAGGAACGGGGCCGCGGCCTCGCGCAGGGTGCTGGAGGCCGGGGCCAGCAGTCCGAGCCGCCAGAGCCGTCGTCCGATCGCGTAGCTGCCGTCGTCGAGACGGCTCAGCGCACCCCAGGCGGCGAGCTCGCCGACCAGGCGGTGGGCTGTGGACAGCGGAAGGTCCGAACCGCGGGCGATCTCGGACAACCGCAGGGTCGGGTGGCGAGCGTCGAAGCAACCCAGGACGGACAGCACCCGCGAGGTCACGCTCGTGCCGGGCGACGAGACGTTGCCGGCCATCACACCTCCGTTGTCCGACCTCTGGTCCGGACCTCTGCTCTGCGAGCTCTGGCGAGTTCCACTGAGTGGAAGCCTACGCTCGCCGCTCGGCGGACGATCGTCTTAGCGTGGGGGAACGCAATGGAGCACGTAGGGAGGATGCTGTGGAGCAGGACACCACCGAGGCCGTCGTCACGTCGGACGCGGCCGAGGGCACTCAAGAGTTCATCACCGGGCAGATCAACCGTCTCGTGGCCGCCTACACAGCCCGCGGTGTCGTCGAGACCCAGCCTCGGCTGGACTACTCGCCGTACCGCAGCAGCATCCTGCGGCATCCGACCAAGGATCTGCGGCATGCCGATCCGGAGACCATCGAGCTGTGGGCGCCGTGCTTCGGGCCGCAGGACGTGCACGCCCTCGAGTCAGATCTGACGATCCAGCACAACGGCGAACCGATCGGCGAGCGGATGGTCGTCACCGGCCGGGTGATCGATGGCGAGGGTCGGCCGGTGGTCGGCCAGCTGGTGGAGATCTGGCAGGCGAACGCGGCCGGACGCTACATCCACAAGCGGGATCAGCACCCGGCACCGATCGACGCGAACTTCACCGGTGTGGGTCGCTGCCTGACGGGTCCGGGCGGGGAGTACCGGTTCACCACGATCAAGCCGGGGCCGTATCCATGGAAGAACCACCACAACGCGTGGCGGCCCGCGCACATCCACTTCTCCTTGTTCGGTACGGACTTCACCCAGCGGATGATCACCCAGATGTACTTCCCGGGCGACCCGCTGTTCGCGTTGGACCCGATCTACCAGACCATCGTCGACCAGCAGGCCCGGGACCGGTTGGTCGCCACCTACGACCACGGAGTGACCCAGCACGAGTGGGCCACGGGCTATCGGTGGGACATCGTGCTGACCGGCAGCCAACGCACCTGGATGGAACCGGAAGGGGAGGATCACTGATGATCATCGACGCTGATTCCACTGGCTCGGTTGAGTTGACGGGGCCGTTGGTGGCCACGCCGGGGCAGACGGTGGGACCGTTCTTCGGGTACGCGCTGCCGTTCCCGGGTGATCGGGAGCTGGTGCCTCCGGGCCGGGCGGACGCGGTCCGCCTGCACGGGACGGTCACCGACGGCGCGGGTGCCGCGGTGCCGGACGCCATCCTGGAGCTGTGGCAGGCCGACACCGACGGCCGGGTGGTGCACCAGCCAGGGTCGTTGCACCGGGACGGCTGGACCTTCACCGGGTGGGGTCGAGCGTCGACCGACGACGCCGGCCACTACGCCTTCTCGACCCTACGACCAGGGCCGACGGCACCGGGTCGGCCGGCCCTCTTCATGATCACGCTGTTCGCGCGCGGGGTGACGAATCGCCTGTTCACCCGGGCCTACCTCCCCGAGGACGCGGCAGCACTGGCCGCCGATCCGCTGCTCGGGTCGCTGGCCGCCGAGGAGCGGGCGTGCATGATCACGATCGCGGAGCCGGGCGGCTACCGGTTCGACATCTCGTTGCAGGGTGGCCGGGAGACGGTCTTTCTCCGCTATCCAGGACACTGACCGCACGTCTCATCACCACACCGTCCTGCACCGCAGGTCCTTCACCCCACGCACTTCAGCAAGGAGGCTGACATGAGCTTCGAGTACCTCGCAGATCCGCAGCGCCCGGCCTGGTCCGACCAGCTGCCGGGCAAGCCCGAGCCGTACTTCCTCGCCAGGGGCGAGGGAGAGCACGCCAAGCTGTTCGCCGACACCTTCACGGTGCTGGTCAGTGGTGACGAGACGGCCGGTCAGTTCGGCATGTTCACCGCGACCTGTCCGAGCGGCGACATCATCCCGACCCACGCCCATGCCGACACCCACGAGACCTTCTACATCGTGGACGGCAGCGTGCGGCTGTTCGTCCAGCTCACCGACGGCGAGAAGGTCTCCCGGCTGTTGACCGAGGGCGACTTCGGGTTCGTGCCGGCCGGGCTCGCGCACGCCTACCGGGTGGAGAAGGCAGCAACCATGCTGGGCGTGTCGAGCGGCGGCTTCGAACGGTTCTTCCAGCAGATGGGCACTTTGGCCGACACCATCGACACCACCTCGCCGCCCTACATCCCGGGATTCCCGAAGATGCAGGCCGCTGCCACGGAGCACCGGATGCAGTTCCTGCCGGACTTCGACTGGCCGGAGTCCTGACCGCATGCCCCCGCCGAGGCCGAAGCCGGCCCACGACCTGCCGCTGCCGCCCGCCCGAGTCACGGCCGGTGGC
The DNA here is from genome assembly GCA_963696135.1 of uncultured Actinomycetota bacterium. Classification (GTDB taxonomy): domain Bacteria; phylum Actinomycetota; class Actinomycetes; order Propionibacteriales; family Propionibacteriaceae; genus Microlunatus. The sequence goes on along the minus strand of CAVOJH010000005.1, from coordinate 389,863 downwards.
GTACAGGTCCTGACCGGGGTCCCGTACGCGGACCTTCCCGGGATGCGTCCGTTGGAGCTGGATCTCTATCTCCCGCCCGGCGGCGACACGCCCGATCCCGTGGTCGTGTTCCTGCACGGTGGCGGTTGGCACCTGGGCACCCGCCGGTCGCTGGGCCCGTCCTACGCGGGGACGACCCCCCACCCGTTCGAGCAGGTCGCCGCCGCGGGGATCGCGGTGGCCAGCGCGGACTACCGGCTCAGCGGCGAGCGGACCTGGCCGGCCCAGCTGCACGACGCCAAGGCGGCCGTGCGCTGGCTCCGGTCCCGTGGCCACGAGGTCGGACTCGATGCCGAGCGGATCGGCGCCTGGGGTGAGTCGGCCGGCGGCCACCTCGCCCTGCTGCTCGGCCTGACGGGTGAGGTCGCGGATCTGGACGGGGACGTCGGCATCGTCGACGGATCGAGCGCGGTCAACGCGGTGGCCGCCTGGTACGCACCCAGCGACCTGACCGCCCTGCCCGGCGACCTCGGCGCCGACCCGGGTGCCGGGGACACCCGCGAGGCTCAGCTGTTCGGGGCCCCGCTCAGCGGGGTGCCGGAAGTCGTCCGCGAGGCCAGTCCGATCACCTACGTCTCCGCTGGTGCTCCACCGATCCTGTTGCTGCACGGGGATTCCGACCGGCTGATCCCCGGGGTCCAGAGTGTGCGTCTCGACGCGGCGCTGCGCGACGTCGGCGCTCACGTGGCGTTCGAGACCTATCCGGGTGCCGACCACATGTGGCTGGGTGCTCCCGCGGCCGCGGCCGCCGCCCTGAGCCGTACGGTCACGTTCTTCCGCTCGCGACTCTGAGCGACAGGAGCAGAGCTCAGCTCAGGAATCCCGTGACCACGTCGTTGAAGGCGCCGGGGTTCTCGAGGAAGACGAAGTGCGAGCTGGCCACACTGGTGGGGAAGACGTGCAGCTCGGCCCCGGGGATCCGCTGGGCGATGTAGGCCTGGGACGCCGGACTGACGTGGCTGCCGTCGCAGCCGAGCACCAGGGTCGGCACGCTGATCCTGGGCAGCACGTCGCGCCAGTCCTGCGCGCAGTGGTCGAAGAGCAACGGCACTCCAGCGTACGGCGGGGTGGACTCGGTCTCGACGTCGACGAAAGCAAGCAGCTCCGGGTCCGTGTCGCCGGAGAACATGCTGTGCACGAAGCCGGTCCGGACCGCGGCCGAGTCCGGACCGTTCAGGCCTGCCCCCAGGCCGATCAAGCCGGCGACGTCGAAGATCGCGCCGGACTCGACCTGCTCCGTCGGATCCATCCACGGCACCGCGGCCACCGCGGCCGGCTGGTCGACGGCCACGAACCGTCGGAGCCGATCGGTGCCGTGCTGGTCGATGAAGCTCCACCAGACGGAGACGCCCATCGACCAGCCCAGCGCGTCCACCTGGTCCAACCCGAGATGATCGAGGAGCTCGACCACGTCCTGGGCGAGCCGGGCGATGCGATAGCCGTGATGAGGTTTGTCGGAGACACCGTGACCCCGGAAGTCGACAGTGATCACCCGGGAGGGCAGATCCTCGAACTGGTGCTGGAACATCGCCTGGGTCTGGCCCCACCCGTGCAACATGACCAGGGGGAACCCCTCGCCGCCGCTGTCGCGGTAGCGGAGCGTGACCCCGTCCCCGGTGGTGAACTCGCCCATGCCGACCTCCCGCACTTCGTCGTGTGGGTTCCATGATCAACGGGGGAGGACGGCCGGGTCGTCGGCACAGCGTCGCGAGTTTGCGACGTCGCTTCCACGGTCTGTAGGAAGCCGGTCGGGAGATCAGGGCTGAGTCGGTCCGAGCTCACCGAGGCGCAGGGCGAGCTGCAGCCGAAAGCGGGTCCGACCGTCGTCGAGGTCGACCCCGGTCAGGCGGGTGATCTGGTTGAGCCGGTAGTACAAGGAGGTGCGGTGCAGGTGCAGCGCCTCGGCGGTCCGCGGGATCGACCCGGCCTGATCCAGGTAGGTGGTCAGCGTCAGCAGCAGACGACCACTGGGATCTCCCGTGATCAGTCGGCTGATCGGTTCGCCGACCGGGGCGTCCATCAGCACCTCCGGGTCCAGCTGGGCCAGCACCGCGTACTCTCCCAGCTCGCTCCACACGCCGACGCCGTCGAGCTCCGGGATCCGGCGAGCAGTCCGCAGGGCGGTGCGAGCGTGGTCGGCGGAGCGCCAGGCGGTGTCCAGATCCGGCTGCGTACTCCCGACGCCGATCTGGACGGTGGGCCTGCCGGGGAGCCGTCGGCGCACTGACGTCGCGAGCTGGACACCGTGGTGGTGGAGGTCGGCGCCAGAGAACGCGCCGGGCGGGCGACGAACGAGGTGGGTCAGGTCGTCAACGACGGCGACCAGACTAGTCCCGTCGGTGCCGCTCGCTGCGGTCACGGCCTCGCCCACCAGCGAGACAGGCACCCGTGCGGTGCCCGACTCCGGGGTGGTGATCACCGAGACGACCACCAGGTCGTCGCGGAGCTGCCCTTCGGCGAGAAGCGTGCGACGGGCCGCGCTGCGGTGGTCGGGATGCTCGCCCAGCAGGTCCGCGATCAGCGTCGCCAACCGTAACCGGGTGGCGTCCGCGGCGACGTGGTCGGCGTACATCAACGCGCTCATCCGACCCGCGGCCCGGGTGATCAGCTCGATCTCCGAGGGCCGCAGCGATCGGTCCGCGTCGATCACCATCAGCAGGCCGAGCAGCACGCCCTGCTCGCGCAGCGGCACGCACAGTCGGGCCTTGAGGTCGAGGTCGGTCGAGGCCGCCAGCATGCCGGGCGCGCTCCAACGTCCTGGTCGCTGAGCGAGCACGAACCGAGCTACGTCCGGGTCCACCGCGCGTTGCAGCACGGCCCGCACCCGGACCGGATCCTCGTCGCCGAAATGACGACTCGAGCAGATCATGACGATCTGCGGATCGTCGACGACCACCGATCGGGACAGCTCCTCCGCGAGGTCGTCGATCATCGACTGGAGGGCGCCGAGCACCGCCAGCTGACGCATCCGGCACCCTCCTCGGTGGTCGACGAGCGTCATCTTCCTACAGAACGTGAAAGTGGGGCCAGCAATGCCCACGACCAGACGTGGGCGCGCGCCGCACCGAGCGGCGACGATGGTGCGATGACGGGACGGCTGGAGGAGCGGGTCGCGCTGGTCTTCGGGGCCGGCTCGTCGGGCGAGGCGATGAGCAACGGTCGTGCCGCCGCGATCGTGTTCGCGCGCGAGGGTGCGCGGGTCGCCGCGATCGACCGAGAGCCGGAGCAGGCGCAACGGACCGCCGATCTGATCAGCGCCGAGGGCGGCACAGCGGTCGCTCTCACGGCCGACGTGACCCGGGAGGACGAGGTGGTGGCCGTGGTCGCGCGGGCGCGTGAGCAGCTCGGCACACCGTCGGTACTGCACAACAACGTCGGCATCACCGTGACGGGGGACATCACCGATCTCGACCTGGCGGAATGGGATCGCTCCTTCACGATCAACCTCGGGGGCGTGTTCCTCGCCTGCAAGCACACCATCCCGATCATGGTCGAGGCTGGGCACGGCGCCATCGTCAACGTGTCGTCGGTGGCCGGCATCCGCTGGACCGGCTATCCCTATCCCGCTTACATGGCAGCGAAGTCGGCGGTCAACCAGCTGACCGTCGCCCTGGCGCTCAGGTACGCCGCCGACGGGGTGCGGGTCAACGCGCTGCTGCCCGGTCTGATCGACACACCACTCGCCACCCACCTCGCGCCCGACGCCGCCGAGGCCCGCGATGCCGCCAGTCCCACCGGCCGCGCCGGCTCACCCTGGGACGTGGCCCACGCCGCGGCCTTCCTCGCCTCCGATGAGGCCGCCTACGTGAACGCTGTCTGCCTACCGGTCGACGGGGGACTGTCGGCCCGCTGCGGCTGACCCTATGATCACGATCAGGTGGACTCACCTGATCGGGCGCAAGCGAAGGACTGGCGGCCATGGCCGAGATCGTGCGTTGTGTCATCTCCCCAGGACTCGGGATCGCCCGACTGGGGAACTCACCGGACCAGTACGTGATCGGACCCGAGGCGCCGGGGGAGTCGCCGCAGCCGGCGGGTGGGTTCAAGGACCCGGCCGGCCGGATCAAGCGCCAGGGCGCCCGGTTCCGGGTGTACGGGTTGGACAGCGCCGGGAAGGTCGTGCGGGAGGTCACCGCCGATGTCGGGCAGGTGGCCTGGCGGGTGCACCTGGCCAACCGCAAGTCCGGCTGGTACCAGTTCCTCAACGCGATGGACCTCGGCTCCAAGTACGCGAAGACCTCCGGGCGTCGCAACGCCGCCGTCACCGGCACGGCCCGCAAGGGACTGGTGATCGATCCGGGTCCGCGCGCGATCACCGGTCGTAGCCAGTCGGGCACGACGTACCGCTTCGACAGCGGCACGTTCATGGGGACCAAGGTGCCGCTCGGTGAGCTGCGGACCGACGACCAGGGTCGGCTCATCGTGCTCGGCGGGTTCGGCAGCTCGGCGTCCTACCTGAAGAAACCGGCCACCACCTTCGCCAACAACGACGGTTGGCACGACGACACCTCCGACGGCTGGGTGCGCGCGACCGTCACGATCGGCGGCAAGAAGCTGGAGGCGGAGCCGGCGGCCGTGGCCGTCACCCCGCCCAACTTCGGTCCCGGTCTCTACGGCGTGGTGACCATGTACGACGTCGTCTACGACCTGTTCTGCCGGGATCCGAAGTTCGCGTTCGACCCGCCGGCCCGACCGTCGTTCTGGCGGCACGTCTACCCGATGCTGGCCCGGCTCGTCGACACCGGCTGGGTGAACAACGGGGCGGACGTGCTGTTCGGGCCGGGCAGCCCCAGTCACCTGACCACTCCGGCGCTGCTGACCCAGCTGGCGGACCCGGCCCCCGCGTTCCAGGCACTGCGGACCGCGTACGCGAGCTGGTTCCGCGACCCCGCGGCCAAGACCGCCGCCCAGACGCCCGCCAAGCTGCCGCCCTTCTACGGCGACGCGTTCGGCGACTACCGCGGGCTCGGCCTGGACGACCTCGCGGTCACCCCAACCCAGTACCACTGGCTGCAGCAGTGGGCCGCAGGCGACTTCGATCCCGACCCGTCGCTGCGGCAGCGACCGGCCACGCTCGCCGACTACCCGCTCGCGGACCAACCACGCGCGCTGGACGAGGCCCATCTGGAGAGCTGTCTGGGTGGTCCCTTCCACCCCGGTATCGAGCTGACCTGGACCTTGCGGGTCGCGGCGATGTGGAAGGCGCCGTTCCGGCTCAACCTGGCCGCCGAGGGTGTCGCGCCGAAGATGGACTACGGCGTGACCCTGACCCCGACGGAGGCGCTCGGCGCGGGCGGTGCGGTGTCGGCCTCCGCGCCCGGCACCCTGACCTGGTGGATGGGGGTGCCCTGGCAGACCGACGAGGCGAGCTGCCTGTCGGGCTACGAGGTCGGCACCTACCTCCCGCTACCGTCGTTCTGGGCGGCGCGGGTTCCCAACCAGGTCCTCAGCCAGCGCTCGTACGAGCGGCTGATGGACAGCGACCTGCCGACGACCCAACGGTTGAAGCACCTTTTCCACCGGCTCGACTGGCTGCGCTTCTTCGGACCGGATCGCCTGACCCGACTCAACGACAACATCGCCCGTTGGCATCAGCTGGGCATCGTCACGGCGCAGCCCGGACCCGCGGATCTCGGCGCCGAGGGCATCCCGGGCCGGGTCTGGGTGGAGACGGGTCTGGCCACGTCGCTGACCGCGGCCGACGCGACCTGGGAGCAGGTGAAGATCGCCGAGCGGATCGTCGGGCTGCCGGCCGAGGATGCCGTGGCGTTGTCCGACCAGGCCGGCCTGACCCTGGCCGCCGAGCACGAGGAGCTGCCGCCGGAATCGCAGCGGCGGCTGCTCGGCCGCGACGAGCTGTAGCGGAACGCGCATCGACCGGGTGCTGGTCGTCGGCGGTGGCCCGGCCGGGGCGGCCACCGCGATCTCGCTCGCCCGCCTCGGACTGCGCCCGGTCGTGCTCGAGGCGGCACCGGCATCCCGGTGGAAGGCGGGCGAGAGCATCCCGCCGAGTGCTCAGCCGGTGCTGGAGCAGCTGGGGCTGCTGACCGGCCTCGACCGGGTCGGCCTGTCCTCGTACGGCAACCGTTCGGTCTGGGGCGCGCCCGAAGCCGTCGAACAGGACTTCGTGTTCGGTACGGCCGGGTCGGGTTGGCGGGTCGACCGAATCCGGTTCGAGCAGGAGCTGGCGGGCGCGGCCCTCGCGGCCGGGGTGGACTGGCGGTGGGGCGCGCGGGTGGTGGGTTGCTCCCGCGAGCGGGCGCGGGGGTGGTCGGTGCAGATCGTCGACGACGGCGGATCGGGAACGGAGGAGGCCGACCTGGTGGTCGACGCCTCCGGCAGGGCGGCCCGAGTGGCGCGGCTGCTCGGCGTCCGGCGGGTCCGCTACGACCGGTTGGTCGGCGTGCTGGCGTACGGATCGACACGAGCTTCCACCGTCGGTGCCGGGATCGTGGCCGGTCAGGACTCGACGACGTTGGTCGAGGCGGTGGCGGACGGCTGGTGGTACACCCTGTTTCTGCCCGATCACCGCCTGGTGGTGGCCTTCATGACCGATGCCGATCTGCTCGACGCGAGTGGAGCACGGCGGGCGGACGGGCTGCGTGCCCTGCTCGACCGGGCGCCCGCGACGGCCTCTCGGGTGCAGGCGGCCGACGCGACCCTCGACTGGTCGGGGGTACGGATCCGACCCGCGCACACCGCCCGCCTGGAGACGGTCGCCGGTCCGGACTGGCTGGCGGTCGGCGACGCCGCCGTCTCGTTCGACCCGCTCGCGTCGTACGGCATCGCCGCGGCACTGGGCGAGGGGTTCTACGCCGCAGCAGCGGTGGCCGACCTCCTCGGCGGTCGACCGGACGCGCTGCTCGACCACGCCCGGCTGGTCGATCGCACCCTGGCTCAGTACCTGGTGCTGTGTCACGACCGCTACGCCCTCGAACAGCGGTGGCCGGACGCCGAGTTCTGGCGGCGCCGGCACCACCCGTCCCGGCTCTGACCGGTCCGGGTCGTCAGAAGCTGCGGCGGTGGGGTCCGTACGGGGTCTCGAGGATGGCCACCTCGTCGTCGGTGAGCTGGACGTCGAGCGCGGCGACGGCATCGCTGAGGTGGTGAGGCTTGGTCGGGCCCACGATGGGGGCGGTGACGACCGGGTTGCGGTAGACCCAGGCGAGGGCGATCTGCGCCATCGGCAGTCCTCGGGCTTCGGCCACCTGCTGCACCGCGTCCACCACCGGGCGATCGGACTCGTTGTCGAAGCGGCGGCCGACCGGGTCGTTGTCGAAGCGGGCCGTGCGCTCGCCCCACGGGCGGGTGAGCCGCCCCTTGGCCACGGGGCTGTAGGGGATGCTGCCGACGCCCTCGTCGGCCAACAGCCCGTACATCTCCTTCTCGTCCTCGCGCATCATCAGGCTGTACTGGTTCTGCATGGACACGAACGGGGTCCAGCCGTTCCGCCGGGCCACCGACTGCATCTTGGCGAACTGCCACGCGTACATGGACGACGCCCCCAGGTAGCGGGCCTTGCCGGCCTTCACGACGTCGTGCAGCGCCTCCATCGTCTCCTCGACCGGGGTGTCCTCGTCGAAGCGATGGATCTGGTAGACGTCGACGTAGTCGGTGCCGAGCCGACGCAGCGACGCGTCGATCTGCTCCATGATCGCCTTGCGTGACAGGCCTTCCCCACCCGGACCGTCGTGCATCGTGAAGCGCAGCTTCGTGGCGACGACGAGGTTCTCGCGCCGGGTGAGCTTCGTGATCGCCCGGCCGACGTACTCCTCGGAGCTGCCGAGCTGGTAGACGTTCGCCGTGTCCCAGAAGGTGATGCCGAGGTCGAGGGCCTGGCGGAACAGCGCCTCGGAGGCGGGTTCGTCCAGTGACCAGTCGTTGAAACCGCGGTGATCACCGAAGCTCATGCAGCCCAGCGTGATCCGGCTGACCTTGAGGCCGGTGCTGCCGAGTCGGGTGTACTCCATCGTCGAATCTCCTCGTGTGTGGCTGGCGGCGGTGGGATCCCGGGCCGGGGACCCGGTCGCGCCGTGTCGTCACGAACGACCGTACGAGGTATCGCCCGCCCGAGGGAGGTCCTGTGATGACCTCTCAGGGGGGTGATGACCTCCCAGCGGGTCGGAGCAGTGTCGCCACCACCCCGACCACCAGGAACGCCGCGGCCAGGTAGGAGCCCAACGCGCGGTACGCCGGCGTCGGTCAACGTGCTCTGCAGCCCGCCACCGCGGGCGGAGTAGAAGACCGTGGTCAACGCGGCGATCCCGAGCGCGGATCCGAGCTGACGGAAGGTGCTCTGGATGCCCGAGCTCTGACCTCCTTCGCTGGTGGGCACATCGGCGAGCGCCACGTTGGTGACCTGGGAGGTCGCGGACCCGACCCCGATGCCGTAGAAGAACAGCACCAGCGAGATCGGCCACCAGTCCGCGTCCGTGTTGGCTGCGACCAGACCGAGCCCGGCGAGACCGATCACCTCGAGCACAGACCGGTCCGGACCAGCGCCACGGCGGACACCCGGGCGGCGAGCGGGTAGCTGATGCCACTGGCGACGACGTGCTGGAGATCCTGGCGGCGGAGGAACGTGGTACGCCGCTGTCACCGGCGCGTCTCAGCGAGCGCATCGGCCTCACCTTCGGGGCGACGTCGACCCTGCTGAACAGGTTGGAAGCCGCCGGCCATGTCGCCCGGAGTCGGGTGCACACCGATCGCCGGATCGTCAGCCTGCACTCGACCCAGGGCGTGCACCAGCTGGCCGGAGACTTCTTCGGACCCCTGGGTCAGCGGCTGGCGCACGTGATGCAGGCGTACCCGCCGGAGGTCCTTGATCAGTTCGAGAGCCTGCTACGCGAGCTGAGGGACTCGATGGAGGGCTACATCGAGGAACGGGCCGACGGAGTCACGTCGACTGAGCCCACCGCTCCCTCACCCACCGCTCCCTTTTCCACCGGCCGCATGACAGGCTGGGTGGATGGATCCGGACGGGCACGCTCGCGATCCGGTTCCGACGCTGGAGCACGTGGTGCCCCTTGCCGCTCCGACGGAGGCACTGCCCGATCGGAACGAGGTCGTGATCATCGGCGGCGGGATCATGGGGACGAGCATCGCCTTCCACCTGGCCGAGGCCGGGGTCCGCGACGTGCTGGTGATCGAGCGCGACAGCCTCGGGTCCGGTTCGTCGGCCAAGCCTCTCGGCGGGGTACGGGCCACCTTCTCCGATGCGAACAACGTGCTGCTCGGGCAACGCAGCCTGGCCGCGTTCGAGGCGTTCGAGGCACGCTTCGGCACTGCCATCGGCCTGCGCCAGGTGGGCTATCTGTTCCTGTGCCGCACCGAGGCCGAGCTGGCGGCGGTCGAGGCCAGTGTCCGGTTGCAGAACACGCTCGACTGCGCCAGCTCCATGATCAGCTCGGCGCAGGCGTACGCGCTCAATCCCTTCCTGCAACCGAGTTCCCTGCTGGGCGCTTCGTTCTCGCCCCGTGACGGTTACGCCGAGCCGGCTCGGGTCGTCGCCGGCTACGCGGCCGCAGCCCGACGCCTGGGGGTGACGTTCGCCGAGCACACCGAGGTGCTCCATGTCGCCACGACGGTCGACGGCGGGTACGTGATCGGCACCCAGCGCGGTCCGGTACGAACCGACGCGGTGGTGATCGCCGCCGGGGCATGGTCGACCAGGATCGGTGCGATGCTCGGGGTGCACCTGCCGGTCGAGGGCGTCCGACGCCAGATCGGATTCACCGCCCAGCAGGCGCCGCCACCGCCCACGGTGCCGTTCACCCTCGACCTGTCCACGACCCTGTACTTCCACAACTACCGCAACGGTTTGCTGCTCGGTATCTCCAACCCCGACGAGGAAGTCGGCCTCTGCCGGGAGTTCAGCTACGGCTGGACCCGGGCGTTCGACGAGGCCGCAGCGGTGGTCGCGCCGGCCCTCGCCGGTGCACCGCTGGTCGGCGGCTGGGCGGGTCTGTACGAGAACACCCCCGATCACAACGCCCTGATCGGTCGGTCGCGTGTCCCCGGCGTGTTCTACGCCACCGGGTTCTCCGGCCACGGCTTCCTCCAGGGCCCGGCGGTGGGGGAGATCATCCGGGATCTCTACCTCGACCGCGAGCCGTTCCTCGACCCGTCGCCCTTCAGTGCCGACCGCTTCGGCGACGCCGGATCACTCCTCCACGAGGTCCACATCATCTGATCACCCGACCCGGCGCGAGGTCGCAGACGGTGATCAGGACGACGGCTCGACGACCAAGTTCGCGAACTCCGCGCGCGTACCGATGTCGACGAACAGCCCGATCGCGCCGGGCACGGCTGCGCTCTTGGGTTCGTGGACGGTGAGCACCTCGACGCCGTCCACGGTCACCGGGACGCCCGATGTGTCGACGACCAGAGTCAGGTGGACCCATCGGTCGGGCCCGATGTCGGCGCTGGCCGTACGGAGATCGACCTCGATCGTCCCGGTGGCGAACTCAACCGGGATGATCACGAAGGTGAGCTGGTCGACGTAGTCGACGCCCGGTCGGCCCGGGTGACCTCGGCGGTGAGCTGCACGCGCAGGCAGGCTCGGCCGCCGACCTGGGCCGGGACGCGGTGACCGCGCGCAGCTCTGCGCCGACGGGCAGGTCGGTGCGGCGGTGGATGACGGACCCGAGCACGGGGCTCTCCTTCTCTGGGCGATGCGACGGTGACGCTCGGTGGGCCGTCAGTCGGGAATGGTCAGCAGGACGCGACGACGGTTGTCGAGGTCCACCTGGTCGTGGGCGGCGGCCGCGGACGCGAGCTCGAAGGCGTCGGCGATCGGGACCGTCAGCGCCCCGTCCTTCGCGGCGGTGGTCAGGTCGGTGGCCGCCTGCTGCTTGGCGTCGGCGGGGAAGTCGTCGCTGCCGAGCAGCCGGATGGTCAGGTTGTCGAACAGCATCGGCCAGAAATCGAACCGTGGCCGGGGATCGCGGGTGGCGTAGGCGGCGATCACGGCGCCGTTCCCGGCCACTCGGGAATCGAGATCGATGTTGTCGGAGAACGCGACCTCGACGATCCGGTCGACTCCGTCCGGGGCCTGATCGCTGATGGCCGACACCGGGTCAGCGACGTCGAGCGCGACCGCACGCTCACGGAGTTCGGGGGTCAGGAGCTCGAGATCGGCCGTACGGCGCACGGTGCTGATCACGGTGGCGTCGGCCCAGTGCGCGAGCTGGGCCGCGAGCGAGGAGACCGCGCCGAGAGCACCGTGCACGAGCACGGTCCGGCCGGCTACCGCACCGTCGGCGAACACGGCCCGGTGGGCGGTGATCCCGGGGATCCCCAGGCACGCTCCCAGCTGGTCGTCGACCTCGTCGGGCAGCATCACCGCGGTGATGTCCGGGACGACGGTGAACTGCGCGGCGGTGCCGTACGGGCGGTAGGACTGGGCGTTGTAGACCCACACCCGTTGCCCACGGCGATCCTGTGCGACACCCTCGCCGACAGCGTCGATGACACCGCTCCCGTCGCTGTGCGGGATCACGCGGGCGTACGGCATCGCCGACCCGAAGTAGCCCGCACGCTTCTTCGTGTCGCCGGGATTGACCCCGGAGAACCGTAGGCGCACCCGGACCTCACCGGGCCCGGGCTCGGGATCGGGCAGCTCGCCGAACTGGAGCACCTCGCTCGCCGGACCCTGTCGGTCGTAGGAGACAGCTCTCATCGTGCGATGTCCCTTTCTGCGCTGCGGTCACCGGCTTCGCCGAGCTGTTGATGCAACCACCGCCGTTCGGCCGTGCTGGTCGCCTTCGCGATCACGAACAGACCCTGGCGGTAGGGATCGGTCAGGTCGCGTTGCCGCAGGGGAGTGTCGCCGTCGTAGAAGAAGCTGGCCGGTTGCTCGAGGAACTCGAGGCGGCGTCTGAGCACCTGGTCCCGCTCGTCTGCGTCGGGCAACAACGACAGGAACGCCAGCACCACGAGGAATCTGGTCAGATCGGTGATCTCCACCTCCGCCGGCTTCCGCAGTCGGCGTTCGAGGTCTCGTCGCCCGCTGGTGGTCAGGGTGAGCGTGTTCCGTGGCGCCGCGGTGCCCACCTGCGCGTGCCGTTCGGCCAGGCCGTCACGGACCAGCCGGTTGATCGCCGGATAGAGACTCCCGTCGCTGACCGGCCGCGTGTAGCCCGACAGCTGGGTCACCTTCCGACGCAGCTCGTAGCCGTGCAGCGGCCCTTCCGCGAGGAATCCCAGGATCGCGAGCTCGAGCACCGGGCCACAATATCTCGAATCGAGGTAATCCGCACGGTTCCCCCTACGCGGACCGGACCTTGAACGACTACGCGACCGCCTACTGGGGCGCGAACCTGCCCCGCCTCAGGACGATCAAGGAGCGCTACGACCCGGACGACGTGTTCTCCTTCCCGCAGTCCGTGCCCCTACCGTGAGGTCGGTCGGCTTGGAGTGGGCCGCTCGGAGCGGTCATCCGCTCCCGGCGACCGAGCCACCGGTGTGGACGGTGAAGGAGTCGACCCTCGCCAGCTCCTCCTCGGACGGCGGCTCGAAAAGATCCCAGGCCCAGCGCAGCTCCTCCTCGGTCATCGGGTAGGCCGTCGGATCGGCGGCCGAGCGCCGTCTCTGCAGACGGGACCAGAGCTCCTCGTACGGCACCTCGAAGACGTGCAGCTCGATCCGGGCACCGCACGCGCGGGCGTCGGCGAACTTCTCGGTCCGCTCCGCCGACATCCACAGCCCGTCCTCGAGGATGACGTCCACGCCGGCCCGCAAAAGGGTCAGTCCGTGCTGGTAGAGCCGGCGCTGCAGGCTCTCGTGGAGATCCGTGTCGGCGTGGGTGATGCCCAGCTCGGCTTGCCAGTCGTCGGTGCACAGGCGGACACCCCGGCCCTGAGACTCGAGCCGCCTGGCCAGCGTGGTCTTGCCCGAACCGGGCAGACCGCAGAACAGCGTGAGGGTCGGAACGCGTCCCTGCTGTGGCTGGTCGCCGCTCTCTGACACGGGGCCATCATCGCAGCGGGCGGTCCGCTACGTGGGCCGAGCAGGAGGTTCGGTCACGGTACGGACCCCGAACGCGGCACCGACCCTCCTTCTCGCCGGTCGGCTCGGCCCCAGTGGAGCAGAGAACATCACGTCAGACGCGTTGTCGATCAGTGTTGGGGACGATTCCGCTTGCGCTGCCCGAGCTCCTCGACGCGCAGCAGGGCGCCGGTGAGACGGCTCTCGCCGGACCGCCGCTCGAGCGTCTGGCGGATCAGCCGGACCAAGATCAACAGCATCGGCACGGCCACCGCGAACAGGAGCCACTGGCGGAGCCGGCTGGTGATGAACAACAACATGGGTGATTCGCCTTCGTCGGTTGATCGGGTGGTCGTGGAGGTGGCTGGCTCACTCGGCGGACGACGGGCTCTGGTCGATGGACAGCACGTTGATTCTGATCTGACCGGCTTCGCGACCGTGGGCTTCGAGCACCTCACGGACGGCGTGCTGGACGGACTCGGCGACTGCCCGGGACTGGTGCCGGGCGGTGGTGGCGAGGTCGACAGTGACCTCGGTGATCGCGCCGTAGCTGGTCACCGAGATCCCGTCCGTAGTGCCGGAGTCCTTCGCCGCGCCGAGGATCCCGGACCTGAACAGGCTCTTCACGGTGGGTTCAAGGCGAACGACGCCGTCCACGGCGAGCACGCTGATGCCGATCAGCGACATGAGGGTCTGATCGTCGACGGCGCCGAGCAGGTTCAGTGCCTCGTCGGAGCCGACGACATCCACCGGTCCGGCGTCGATCGCGGACGTGGTGATCGTGATCTCGGGTACGTCCGTGGGTTCAGGCATCGTGCACGTCCTCCACATCGATGTCGACGATCTGGGCGGTGACCCCGACCTGATCCTGCACGGCGGCGATGATCAGCTGACGGAGGTCGTCGATCCGTCCGGGGCTGGTCGTCGAGGCGGCGACACTGATCCGCAGGTGTGCCCGGATGGCGACGGCCTCAGTGTCCGGGTCGGTGGCGTCATCGGCGATCTCGACGCTGCAGCGGCGGGCTTCGATGTCGGGCTGCTGGTCACAGGTGTGACGGATCACGGTGGCGACGGCCTGCTCGCTGACGGTCAGGTCCGCGTCCTCGCCGTCGGCCGGGCCGGGGCGCAGGGGAATGCGTCGTCCGCGACGCACCTCGGCCCGGGCGATGGAGGTGATCTTGGAGACCAGGTCGGCGCTCAGCCGGAGGTTCGGATCCTCCTGGTCACGGGACCGCAGATCATGCGTGGCGGTCTTCAGCTCGGTGAGGCTCGCGCGGGCGGCCTGGCAGTCCGGGCACTCCAGCTCGTGGGCGTTCGGCGGAGCGTCGGCGTTCGCCCACACCTCGTCGATCTCTCGGCCGCAGCCGAGTCGGGTCGTGCTGTTGGCTAGCGCCATGGCGCCATACCTTTCGCTAGGTTCTGCCGGGCTCGGGCGATCCGCCCGCGTACGGTGCTGAGAGGCACGCCGATGGCGAAGGCGATCTCGGGGTAGGTCAGGTCGTGCAGCTCGTACAGGACCCAGCAAGCTCGTTGTTCCGGCGGCAGGGTGGCCAGCACCTGTTCGAGACTCTGCCGGACAGCCGTGGTCTGGGCAGCGGCCTCCGGACCCTCGCCCCGATCATGCAGCGGTGCCTGCGTCCGCGTCTCGGCTTCGAAGTCATCGCTGCGGGTGACGTCGGTGCGGTGGCGTCGCCGACGGCTTCCTTGGCCTTGCCGGCCAGCTCCTCGGCCTTGTTGCTGATCTTGTCGCCGATACCCATGGTTCTCTCCTTCTTCGTGGACGTCGCCGGCCGGGTGACCGACGACGGGCGTCGCGTCAGAGCGTGACGCTGCTGGTGGTGCGCTTGCCCCGATCGATGTCGAGCTGGACACCCAGGTGCGCGATCGGTGTGTCGAGAGCGGTGGACAGATTCTGTGCGGCCTGGGTGCGGATCGAAGCCAGCAGACCACGAAGATCGGTACGGTCGTCGGCGGTGACCTTGAGCGTCAGCTCCGGAGCCCGAGAGGTGCCCCGCAGCACGGCACTGGCCCCGTTCACGCCGGAATAGGTCTTGACCTCGTCGGCCACGGCGTCGGCGAGCACGTCCGGCGGGCAGACGGTCAGTCCGGTGGTGGCATCGTCGTGCAGCCGGAACGGCCGGGCCGTGTTGGTCCGTGGGATCTGGGCGAGCAACCACGCGATGCCCAGCACGGCCAGGATCACCCCGAGGACAGCGAGGGCGAGAACGGCGAGCGGTTGAGCGAGCAGGCCGCCCGCGGCACCATCCACCACGGGGCTGTTCGGCGCAGGTGCGGGCCACTCCGTGCCGATCATGGTCAGCAGCTGCCCGAGGACACCGGTGGTGGCGAGCGTGGCCGCCAGGCCGATCAGCAGCAGCAGCACACCGATCACGGCCAGCCAGCCCCGGTTGAGCGTTCCCGCGAGTTGCCTCATGGCTTTACCTTTCCTGACGCACAGCTGTACTCATGACTGTGGTGATTCGTGCGGCGTGGGCGTGACGGAGTGGCGTTCACAGGGCCTGGGTCCGAACTCGTACGACGACCGCCGGCATCGGCGCCAGACCCGCCGACTGCAGCGCGTCGGTGACGCGATCGCGCACCTGCTGCTCGATCTCACCCAGCTGCCGCGAGGGGGTCTTCACGACGACGGTGATCTTGCGGGCGCCGACCACGGAGGACACGCTGTCGACACCGTCGACCTGTCCGGCGCGAGCGGTGGCCAGCCTGGCCACGGACCGTCGAGTCATCACGACCTCGGTGCTGGCCCCGGCGCCGTCGGCAGAGGACCCGCTGTCGACGGCCATGGCAGTCGGCGGACCGGGCTTGATCGCCGCGACGAGCAGGATCAGGCCGAGGACGACCACGGAGATCGAGATGAGCAGGACCCAGACGGAGCCCCAGGCCAGGGCCGCGACCCAGGCTCCGGTACGGTCGGCGAACGTCGGCCACGATCCCTGGGCCAGTCGCTGCACCGCGGCCCACACCAGGCCCACGCCGAGCGCGAGCAGCACCACCGCGGCGATGGTGGCGGGCACGGTTCGGGCCGGACGTCGGCGCAGGGAGGTCGATCGGGCGTCAGTGCGGCTCACAGCAGCTCCTCGGTCGGGGTCGTCGCGCCGGCGTGCAGGGCGACGACGGTGATGTCCACCCGGGTCACCTCGACACCGGTCAGCTGACCGACGCGCTGGGTGACCTGGGCACGGACGTGGTCGGTGGCCTGGCGGATGGAGACCTGGTAGGCGACGGCGATCTCGAGCGCCAGGGTGGCCGTACGCCCGGCGAGCTCGACATCGACCTTGGGCCGGGCCGACAGGTCGGTGTGCGCGCCGATGCCCAGGAAGCCCCCGGAGCGACCGCCGGTGGCGGAGACCTCGCTGGCCACCTGGCCGGCGATCTTCTCGACCACCTGCTTGGCCAGCACCAGACGGCCCCGCTGGCGCCGTTCAGCCCCGTCGGCCGGCGGCGATGGCGCGGCGAGGGCGTTGTCGGTGGTGGTCATCTCAGAGCTTGGCGCTGGACTGGCCGGTCAGCGACCGCAGGTCGAGCTTGCCTTCCAGCACCCGCCCCACGACAAGGCCGATGGCGCCGAACACCAGCACCACCACGAAGGTGCCGAAGCCACCGAAGGTGGCGACGATCCCCAGGACGAGACCGACGAAGAGGGCAGTTTGCGTTGTGGACATGTGTCATCTCTCTGGACGAGCGGATCGAGCGGGGGGCCGATGGTGGCCTGACCGACCCCAGCCCGGCCGGCGGACCGGGCTGGGGACGGAGTCACTGGAGCTGGTCGGAGCTGCGCTGCGCGGCGGTGTCGTCGCCGTCCTCGTCCGGCAGGTGCACATCGGTCACGTTGACGTTGACGTTCACGACCTCGAGCCCGGTGGCGTACTCCACCGCACGGATCACGCTGTCACGGATGTTGTCGGCGACCTCGACGATCGACGCGCCGTACTCGATCACGATCGAGACGTCGACGGCGGTCTGCCGCTCGCCCTTCTCGATGCTGACACCGCCGGAGACGGCCTGCTTCTGACCGGGGATCCGCTGGGTGAGGTTGCCGATCGCCCGACCGGCAGCCGAGCCCATGGCGTAGACGCCGACGATCTCGCGGGTCGCGATGCCGGCCAGCTTCTCGACCACCTGGTCGGCGATCGTGGTGTCACCGTGCTCGGTGTGCAGCGCGTCGAGGACCTTGGGCTCCGGCGCCCGGGCCAACTCACGGGCCTCGCGGGCGCGGCCCTCCTCGGTCGTCACGGGCAGCTGTGCGGTGTCGGTCATGAAGACTCCTTCGATAGGGGCCGAGCGCGGGCTCTCAGATTCAGCGTTCGGTGTGTACGCAGGTCAGGACCACGCCAGGGGCCAGATCGTCACGTGCCGGCATCGAGAAGATGGTGTGATCCGGGTCACGCCTACCTCGGCGTACCCGGAGTTCGCCCCGCGTTTCCGCTCAGTCCCCGTTGCCAGGTCGAACGAGGGTCATGCGCTCGGACTGCGCCAGCGCCGCGGGGATCGTCAGTCTGCTCACCGCGCCGGTTCGCTTGTCGACCAGGCGTGGACCGTTGCTGATCTCGAGATCGCCGTCCTGGCGTCCGTGGCTGACATCGAGCACCAGCAGCAAGAACGATCCTTCATCCTCCCGCGCCAGCCGGCGGTCGACCCGGAGATACGTGGAGTCCAGGGTCGCTTCGACGGCCGCGATGGCCTCATCCAGGGTCATGGTGGCAGAACGCTCACAGGGTCGACTGCTGTTCCGGTCGCTGTGGCTACCGGCGGACGTGCCGGATGACGTCTCGGAGGTCGTGCACGACCGGGTAGCGGTCGTGGTCGGGCGGTTGCTGGTGTCCGAGGGAGAACCGTACGAACCTCACGTCGAGCTCGGTCGCGATCTCCTCGTCGTGGTTGGTGTCGCCGACCATCAGGACGCGCCGAGGATCGTGCCCGGACGACTGCAGCCAGGTGGCGACGACGGCGGCCTTCGACGGCACGTAGGCGTCGGTGATCCCCAGGATCTGGACGAAGTGCTCATCGATGGCGTGGGGAGCCATCTGGCGGTGCAGGGTCTCCGGGACGGTCGCAGAGATCAGGACCTGCTCGACGCCCAGCCGGGAGATCGCGGACAGGGTGGCAACGGCCTCCGCCTGCAAGCGAGCCTGGTCGACCAGAGCGGCGAACAGCTCCAGGTAGCGACCCGCGGCGACGCGGAAGTCGGCGTCGACGATGCCGAGGCGTTCGTAGAACGCCGGCACGGGAAAGCCGAAGAGCGCTCGATAGGCGGCCGGGTCGGGCACGACCGGAAGACCGCGCTCGGCGAGCACGGTGTTCATGGCGGCACGGGCGACCTCGGTGTCGTCGAGCAGGGTCCCGTTCCAGTCCCAGCAGACAGCATCGATGGCGGCCGTGCGCGAGGTCGTCACGGCGTCAGAGTGTTCCACGGTTGGCCGTGACTCTCGGTCCAGCCGGTTGAGTTTACGTTGTAAGATTCGATCAGATGGTCGGAACGCCCGGTGATCGGGCGTAGGCGAGCCCGCACGAGGAGATCGATGGTCATGGCCGAGAACGCAGCGCCCCGGGAATGATCGGGTACTACATCCACCACCAGGGATCCGGCCATCGGCACCGCGCGTCCAGCGTGAACCGGCGGGCCGAGGTCGCGCTGACGGGCTTGTCCACGGGTCCACGGCCGGCAGGCTGGATCGGCCCGTGGGTCGACCTGCCCGACGACGCCGGTGTCGGACCCGAGCAGGACGTCACCGCCCACGGTCGCCTGCACTACGTACCGCTGGGCTCGCCGGGTCTGTCCGCACGGATGGCGATGATCGCCGCCTGGCTCGATGCCGTACGGCCCGAGGCCCTGATCGTCGACGTCTCCGTCGAGGTCGCTCTGCTGGCCCGCCTGCACGGCGTGCCGGTGGTCGTCGTCGCTCAGCCCGGTCATCGCGAGGACGCCGCGCACCGGCTCGGGTACGACCTGGCGTCGCACATCGTCGCGCCCTGGCCGCAGCAGCTCGGAGGACTGTGGGGAGCCAGGCCCGAGGACCTGGTCAAGACCCGGTTCGTCGGCGGGATCAGTCGCTTCGCCCCGGTCATCGAAACCACCATCAGGAGCATCGCTCCGGCCGTGCGCCGGGTGGTGGTGGTCAACGGAACCGGTGGCCGGGGCAGCTCGACGGCCGAGGTCGCGGCGGCCCGGCTGGCGACCCCGGAGTGGGAGTGGATCCACCTGGACCGGTCGCACGGCACCTGGGTCGACGACCCCTGGCCACTGCTGTGCTCGGCGTCGGTGGTGGTCAGTCACGCCGGTCAGAACCTGATCGCCGAGATCGCCGCGGCCCGTCGGCCGGCCCTGCTGCTGCCGCAGGACCGACCGTTCGACGAGCAGCAGGTGATGGCGTCGGCCATCGGGACCGCCGGGCTGCCCGCCCTCGTTCGGGACCACTGGCCGTCGCCCCACGAGTGGCCGGCGTTGCTCAGCAGGCTCGACGGACTCGACGGCTCCCGTTGGTCGCTGTGGAACGACGGTCGCGGGGCCGCCAGGCTGGCGGGCCTGCTGACCGAGCTGGAGCTGACCCGGGCGGTGTCGGCGTGAGGACCATGATCATCACCATCGCCCACGGTCGCCACGACCACCTGGCCCGACAGCGCCGGCTGATCGGCCGGTCGAGCGCGCTCGTCGACCACCACGTCGTCGTCGCCATGGACGATCCGGTGCTGCTCGAGCAGCTGCAGCCGACGCCGAAGACCTCCGTGATCGCGATCCCTGCCGACCCAATGGGGTTGCCGCTGGCCGCCGCCCGCAACGTCGGTGCCGAGTCCGCAATGACACTCGGCGCCGAGCTGATGATCTTCCTCGACGTGGACTGCCTGCCGAGTGAGGGTCTGGTGGCCGCGTACCGCGACGCGGCCAGGGACGCGATGACCGCAGACTCCTTGTTGTGTGGACCCGTGGCCTACCTGCCGCCCCCGGGATCCGACGGGTACGACCTCGGTCGGCTGGCGGAGTTCGCGCCGCACCCGGGGCGTCCGGTGCCCGTCGACGGGGAGTGCCAGACTGGAGGCGATCCGCGCTTGTTCTGGTCGCTGTCCTTCGCTCTGAGGCCCAGGACCTGGCGCCGCATCGGCGGCTTCGACGAGGCGTTCGTCGGGTACGGCGCCGAGGACACCGACTTCGGTTTCACCGCCGACGCGGCCGGCATCGGCCTGACCTGGGTCGGCGGTGCCACGGCGTACCACCAGTGGCATCCCAGCGAGTCGCCGCCGGTACGGCATCTGGACGACATCCTCCGCAACGGGCGGATCTTCGCTCGGCGATGGGGGTGGTGGCCGATGGAGGGCTGGCTCGAGGCCTTCCAGGCTCGAGGACTCATTCACTGGGACGACACGAGGGAGACGTACGTGCGCACTGCCGCTGACCTGGACGACGACCGCACGCTGAGCGGGCACCGATGAAGATCGCGCTGCTGGCCCACCTGCATCATCCGATCGCCGAGCCCTTCGGCGGTGGCACCGAGATGCACACGGCGCTGGTCGCCGACGAGCTGACGCGGCGCGGGCACGAGGTCACCCTGTTCGCCAAGGCCGGCAGCCGCACGGCGGCGCAGCTGGTCCCGCTGGTCGGCGAGGACTTCGAGTTCGGGCGGATGCCGGGACCGGACGGTGACCGATCGGAGGAGATCCTGGTGTCGGCCGTGAGCTCCGCCATCGCGACCATCCGGGCGGGCCGGTACGACGTGGTGCTGAACAACTCGCTGGGCCCGCAGCCGTACACGTCGCTGGCCGGCCAGCCGATGATCACGATCCTGCACACGCCACCGACGCTGGAGAAGGTGCTGGCCGTCATCGAACAACCCGATTGGGAGCCGGACCCGTGGCACGCGTACGTGAGCGTGTCCGAGTTCAATTCGGCGGCCTGGCGGGCCGTGCTGCCGGACGTCACCTGCGTGCCGAACGGCATCCAACTCGACCGCTGGGTCGACGAGGGCAAGGCCGAAGCGGATCTCGCGGTCTGGGCGGCGCGGATCACCCCCGAGAAGGGCCTGCATCTGGCGATCGACGCCATCCGTCGCACCGACCTGCGCCTGGAGTTCAGCGGACCGATCGCCGATCGGGCCTACTTCGACACCGAGATCGCTCCCCGGCTCGGGGCAGGGGTGCGCCACGTCGGTCATCTCGGCCACGAGGAGCTGGCCCGTCAGCTCGCCCGCGGTGCGGTGTTCGTGTCGTCGTCGGTCTGGGCCGAGCCGTTCGGGCTCACGCTCGTCGAAGCGATGTCCTGCGGCACCCCGGTGGCCGCCTTCGCGAACGGAGCGGCGGCCGAGATCGTCACGCACGGCGCCGGCAGTCTGGCCGAGGCCGAGACGGCCGCGGCGCTCGCTGCCGCGATCGAGGCCGCCCGGCGGATCGATCGCGGGGGCGTCCGGTCCCGAGCCGAGGACTTCGACGCCATGATCATGGTCGATCGCTACGAGGAGCTCCTGCAGGACGTTGCGCGGCGGCGGGTTCCGGTGCCCGTACTGTCCTAGAGCGCCCTGGCCCAGGCGTCACGATCGTGGCTGTGGGGGACAGCCACGATCGCCTGCCAGAGCGTGAGGGCTTCGAGCCAGCGATCCTCGAGCGGGGTCAGCGGCCGGACCGACTCGTAGCCCGTGCGGAGCTGGCGCCGGACGGTGTCCGGCGTGGGTTGCCAGTTCCGGAAGAGCGTGCCGAGGTAGACGCCGGCCTTGGCGAGGTCACTCACCGGGTGGTCCCAGGCCACCTCGTCGAAGTCGAGCACTCCGACGACCCGGCCATCACGCGTCAGGATGTTGGCGGCTCGGAAGTCGTTGTGCACCGGTTGAAGGGGGCCGGCCAGCGGTGGCAGTTCGGCAGCCAGCTCGACCAGGCGTGCCGTTGCTTCGGGCAGGAGATCGGGGTCGCAGTCCGCCAGCCAGCGCTGGACCCGGTGATCGGGCGGGTCGGCCTCGACCGGCCGCCACAGTCGCGGATCGGTGTACCCCTGCAGGGCGAGGTGCACGGCCGCCAGACTCGCTCCGGCTGCCCTGACCGCTGTCGCATCTCCCACGTCCAGCCAGTAGCCGTCCAGCTCCGGTAGCACCGCGACCGACAACGGCCCACCAGGACCGTCGAGCACGACCCGATCTTCTCCATGGGAGGAGCGGAGTGGTACGGCGACCGGCAGACCAAGGTCCCCGAGCCAGCTCAGCAGCTCGGTCGACCCGGCCAGCCCATCGAAGTGTGACTGAGCACGTGACCACTTGATCACCAACGGACCACGATCGCTCTCCGCCCAGGCGATGGCGTTGTGGCCACTGATCACCAGACGGCGGCAGTCGTGGACGGCGACGCCCCAGGTTCGAGCCAGACTCGCGGAGATCCACTCGGTTGCCTCGTCGAAGCCGGCCCACCCGAAGCGGCGCTGGAGTGCCTCCCGCGGGTCCACCGTCTCCCACAGCATCGACAGACCGGGCGGCAGCACCGGGGCAGCATAAACGGGGTGCTGATCATCTCCATACTGGGCCGTACGCTTCCGGGTGCCATTGTCGGCCCGTCACAGTGATGAAGCCGTGTAGAGAGCGACGTCAGCCCAAGGCAACCCTTTGCGTTGGTTCGTGCTAGGAACGCCGCCGTGCTTGGCGCCTACGTAGGCGCAACACGGTCAACGCGACGGAACCCGCCGCCAACACGACGCACCAGCCGACCGCACCGACGAACAAGGCCAGAGACGTGAGCAACACTGAGACACCCAAGGCAAAGTCGAGCAGCCAGTCCGTCGCGCCCGCCCGTCCGCCGCGACTCAGCTGACGGGCCAGCTCGGGATCGTCAAAACGCAGGCGCCGCTCGATGCGCGCAAGGAGTCGACGTTCACGTGCGTTCACCTGACGACCATCCAGGTCAGGACCGCCGGGTCAACCAGCGTCAACCGCGCGACCCCGATCGTGGCGGGTATGACCCTGGACTTCCGGTAACCCCTGGATGACACCACCTTTCCAATTCGTCCCCGGCGGAGTCGGCGGATGCAACCCCAACCTGCAATACGGTCACACAACAGTTCGAGATCTCGCATGCTGACGAGTCCGTTTCAGCGCCATCCCAACCGAGCTCTGCGATGAGTGGGCTTCGACGGGAGACGTGCGAGGCCGTTCGACGACCGTGTCCAGATCCCGACCGATCTCGGGGCCGTAGCCGGTCGCGGCCGAGCCGCCGAGTGACCATCCCCTGACACGTGGTCTGCTCAGGAGTACCTGTGCCACTGAGGGAGCGGGTCGATCTGCACGGCTTGGGTCCATTCGGGTCGTGATCTGCTGTGGGCAGCTCGATCGGTCGAGGCTATGGATCATGTAGGCCCGCCGGGAGGCCCTGCCCCTAGGACGACGGTGGCGACGGACGGGGTCAGTGGTGGCGCCGGCCAACGCCTTGGTGGTGGTCGCCGTGGTGCGGCGGGCGGCGTTCTTGGCGGGGACGGTCACTATGACACCGCGACCAGGGCGGCGGCGAGCATGTCGGTGCCGCCGGCGCAGGCAGTGGTAACCCGTACGGGAGCTCACCCGCGCCGGCGGTCAGCGCGACAACACCTAGTAGAGTGCCGCCGCAGCCGATCATCGTGCCGGCGAACACCGGCCGCGCCAAGTACCCGCCGGCGGCCCGCGCCATGAAACCGGGACGCTTCAATCTCCGTGGCCCTGGGGGCCGGCCGAACCTGGACAAATGTCTGAGGCGGCACGCGCGGTGCAGCACTAGCGTCGGTGACTGACAGAACCTGCCAGGCGCACGCGATTCGAAGGGCTCTCTTTGTATGGCTGCTCTCCGTTCTGCAGTTGCGCGACCGATCTACCGCCCGGCGTGCCCTGACGATGTGCACATCCTGGACAAAGGAGCTACATCATGGTTCGCCTGTTGTTGGTCGCCAACAAGACACTGGCCAGCGGAGAGGTGTCGGAGTTCGTCCGCGACCGGATAGCGAAAGAGGAGGACTGCCAGTTCACCCTGCTCGTGCCCGCCACTCCTCGGGACCACGGGGCAGGAGCACGTTCAGTGCACGGGATGGCCAGCGTGAGCGAGGCGAGATGGCAGCCCACCAATGGCGTGGACCCAGGCGCGGACGAGAACGACTGGGAGTTCGCGCGCGGCCGCATGGAGTTCGGCCTGGGCATTCTGCGGAACCTGGGTGCCCAGGTGGATGGTGAGGTCGGCGACGCCAACCCGGCCAAGGCCATCGCCGAGGTCCTGCAGCACCGGAGGTACGACGAGGTGGTCCTGTCCACGCTGCCGAAGGGCGTCTCGCGCTGGCTCGGGCTGGACATCCCGCACCAGGTCCAACGCCGGTTCCATGTCCCGGTGACGGTGATCAGGATTCAGGCGTCCCCAGTCAAGTGACGTCAGCCCACCGCTTTCTCGGAACGGCTTCGTAAGCTACCTGATCAGCCGTCGCTCCTCCCGTACCACAGACCTTGCCGCTCGACCATGTGAACCGCACTGGGCTGGTGGGAGTGGTCTCCATCAGACCCAGTGCGGTTCACGTACCTGCCCCTGTCCGACGGGGAGAACCTGTATCTGGCCACGGTGATCGACTGCTACTCCCGCCGACTCGTCGGGTGGGCCGTCGCTGACCACATGCGCACCGAGCCGATCGAAGACGCGCTCAGCGCGGCCCGGGCGACCCGCGGGGAGCCTGGCCGGGGCGATGTTCCGCTCCCACCACGGCTCGGTCTACACCTCGGCCGCCTACGCCCGTCTCTGCGCCGATCTCGGGGTCACCAGTCGATCGGTGCGGTCGGGAGCACCGCGAGCGCGCGGTCGATGGGATGGGGGTGCGGCTTTCCCCAGGCATCGAGTCTGTTCTCTGCAGGTTCACCGCGATGGACATCTGCCTGCCATGCTCTGTTGCTCGGTTCGGAGCCACAACAGCGCAATGCCACCGGCCCGGATCCCCCTCGCCGCTTTGCATTGGGAGGTTGGACCTGGCATGCGTGCGGCGCCATGATGAACATAGTGAGAGGGGCTGGGATGGCATCGGTGAGCGTTCGGTACATCGTCGACGACGTGGACGCGGCGATCGCATTCTATTGCCGCCACTTGGGTTTCATCGAGCAGATGCACCCGGCCCCGCAGTTCGCCATGCTGAGCCGCGGCGATCTGCGACTGGTGCTCAGCTCGACGGGAGGCGGGCCTGGTGGTGGGCAGGCGATGCTCGACGGCACGGTGCCGGTGCCGGGCGGGTGGAACCGGTTCTCCATCGAGGTCGACGACCTAGTTCAGACGGTGCAAGCGCTCCGCTCACAAGGGGTGCTCTTTCGCAATGACATCGTCGTCGGTATCGGGGGGCACCAGATCCTGGTCGATGATCCGTCGGGCAACCCGATCGAGTTGTTCGAACCCACCCGAGACGAAGCCAGGCTGGCCGACTCCGACGAGACCGGCGACCCCGTCGTCGAGTACCAGTTACGGCCCATCGGTCGGGTCGAGTCGTCGCTCGTTGAGCTCGCCGACGCCCCGAATCAAGGTGAGCAGGGTGCTCCGGAGGCCTGGTTGGTGCTCGATCCCGATGTCCGAGACGGTATCCGAGACCTGACCGTCGGGTCGGACATTTTCGTCCTGACCTGGCTTCACCGGTCCCGTCGTGACAAGTTGTCCACCGTTCCCGGGGACGACCCGACCGGGTCCGAGCGAGGCGTGTTCAGCACTCGCTCGCCGGCCCGGCCCAACCCGATCGGACTGCACCGGGTCTCGATCCTGGCCGTCGAGCACGACCGGGTGCAGGTTCATCCCCTGGAGGCGGTCGACGGGACGCCGGTCGTCGACATCAAGCCTGTCATCCGACCGGACGGCATCAGTGCTGCTCGCCCTGGTCCCGGATGACCCTGGCTTATCTCCAAGCCGCCGCGCTCGACGTTCGGAAGCGCCTCGGTCGACCGCCGTTTTGCCTCTGAGTGGTGCGTAAGGGCTACACGCCTTTGCATCGGCCCTGACTGCTTCCGTGTCAAGCCTGAGGCGCTTCTTGTGGTGGGGCGGTCAAGGCCCCGGACACGCCGCGCCGACAGATGCGACATTCAGTTTCGCGACGGGAAGATGCCCTCCAGGGCGATGCAGAGGTTGGTTACCAGGTAGGGCGGCATGTTGGCGTGTGGTTGGCCGCCGGGGTTGGGTTTGATCATGTTTGGGCTCATGGTCAGATCGGTTGCACCGCCGTAGGTGGACGCGTCGGCGGTGTAGGCGGGAAGTGAGCTGGCAGGGCTCTTGCTCGCCGCTTGGGAGGACGCCGTCACGCCGTGGGTGTGCGGTGCGCACCTGTGGGGCTGTCAGGGTGACCTGCTCTCCGCCGCCGACCTGGCCCTGGTCTCGGCTGCTGAGGCCTGGCCCTTGTCCGACGCTGATGGCCGTGCGCCCGCGCAGGTCTGGCAGCCCGAAGGTGGTTCGGCCGTCTCCGCCGTACATGGTGCCGAGCAGGGAGAACAGTGCGCTGTTCTGCGAGATCGACAGCAGTTGACCCTGACACTGCGCCCACCCTTGGGGTGCGAAGTTGAAGCCGAAGTTACGAATTTCGCCGAGAAAGGGCTCGGACATGGGCATCGCTCCTGAGATAAGGGGGCGGGAGTCTGGTCAAGTGACCGGAGCGGGCAATAGTCCGCCGTTCGAAGAGAATGCCCGCTAGGCCTGATGTCGGCGGGTTCGCGGGAGGGCCAGTGGCCGCGATCAGCCGACGGAGCGTGCGTGAACGGCTCGAGATGGCCACGGCCGAGCGGACGGACCTAGCCGATCTGTTGGCGACTCTGACGCTCCAACAGTGGGAAGCACCGTCGCTTTGTGAGCGTTGGCGGGTACGGGACGTGGTCGCTCATGTCATGAGCTTCGACGGCGTCACCCTGCCCGACATGCTTCACCGCGCCATCCGCGGTCGCATCATCCACATCAACCAGGTCAACGTGGACGAACTCGCATCGCTCAGCACCGAACAGCTCCTGGACAGGCTGCGTGCTCACCTTCGACCGCAAGGGCTGGCCACCACCTTCGGGGCCGGCTGGCCTTACTCGATGTCACCATCCATCATCAAGACATCCGTCGCCCGCTCGGAATGCCACGCCAGATCCCAGCCGAACGACTGCATCGCGTCCTGGACGACAGCCTGCGCAGCCCCGAGCTCCCCGGGTGGCACCTCGCCCGTGGCGTACGCCTGACCCCGACCGACCTGGACTGGAGTCACGGCTCCGGACCAGAAATCACCGGACCGGCCGAAGCCGTTCTGATGGCAGTTGCCGGCCGACGCAGCGCCGTCGAGGAGCTGGCCGGTCCAGGGCAGCCGGTACTCGCCAGCCGGCTCGCCCGCTGACGACACGCAATGCACCGTCGCTCTGCGCGCTTCTCACTACACGGTGGCCAACTGTTCGCGCAGCGGGTACCGGCGGCTATGAGGTCGGACGGATCGCTTCCACGCCCATGACACGACCGGTCTCGTCGACGGTGTACCGGCCGGCGGAGAGATCGATCAGCACAAGTGAGTTCCCGAAGGGGTCGACGACCACCGCCAGGCGACCAACGGCAATCGCATGAGGCTCGACGACGACGGCACCGCCCGCAGCGATAACGTCGGCCACTGCCTCCGACACCGACGAGACCAGCCAGTTCGGGGCGTACGGCTGATGCTCACTGAGCACGATCTCGGTCTCGCCGTCGGGCAGCCTGAGCCCTGCCTGCCGGATCTCGTCGTTGCGCCAGATCAGCTTGTGGCCGAGACCGTCTCGATAGAACGCCAGTCCCTGATCCAGGTCAGGGACGGGCACCGTCACTGCGTCGACCATTCGGAGAACCGGGCTGGAGATCATGTCCACCATCATCATGCAAAACCCTCACAACAATTCGCTCAACCGTGGGGCCTACGTGGGCGCTTGGGACAAGGTCAGAAGTGTCCTGACAGATCCGCCGTGGTCACCTCCCGTTCGGCGTGGTAGCCGTTGCGAACAACGAGCCGATGACCCACCTCATCGATCTCGCCGGCGTGCGCGGCGACGAAAGTGGCGACCTCGGCCTGCAACGCCGCCGCCAGCATCTGCCGGGCGCCGTCGCTGACGATCTCATCCAGCAACCAACGCCCACCGAGTTCCGCTGGCAGCAGCCGCTGCCGTGGCCGCCGTGGTTCTGGTTGCCGGCATCGGCGTGGTGGTCCGGGCTCCGTTGGCTCGGGTGCCGGAGAACGGCATGAAGTTCGTCGTCGGGGTGATGCTGACCGCGTTCGGCGCCTTCTGGGCCGTCGAAGGCGTCGGAGGTAGCTGGCCCGGAGCAGATGCGGCCCTGTTGGTCCTGGCACCGGCCATCGCCGCGTACGGACTGCTGATCATCGTCTGGCTGCGCCGGCAGCGGCAGAGCCAACCCGCCACCGACGGAACGGCCGGCGTAGGAGTGACACCGTGAGAGCTCGACTGAAAGCTTTCGGGGCGTTCTGGTACGACTTCATCATCGGAGACGACTGGACGGTGGCCGCCGGGATCGTCATCGCCTTGATCATCACGGGTGTGGTGGCCACCACTACGACACCGGCGTGGTGGATCGTCCCGGCCGCCATCGCCGTCCTGCTACCGCTGAGCTTGTGGCGTGCCACCCGACACGCCTGATCCGGACCCCAGCCCGGATGCTGCTGTCGGCAGCGACCCGGACGTGTGGCTGATCCTGATCTACAAGGTTCCCACCGAGCCCTCCCGGCTGCGGGTCTCGGTGTGGCGGCGACTCAAAGGGCTCGGTGCCATCTACCTGCAGAGCTCCGCGGCTGCCCTCCCCGCCGGCGCCTCTGCAGAGCGGGCACTCCGGAAGCTACAACACGAGATCATCCAGATGGCGAGGTCGGCGGTCCTGTTGCGCACACAACGAGAGAACGCGGAGTCTGCCGTTCAGCGCTGCGCGGAGGCACTTGAACGCTACGCCCAGCGCGTCTATGCAGAAGACCCCGACCTCGGGTCATCCAGCGCTTCGCCCTAGATGGGATCGCTTGCTCTGGCTTGAGATTGCGACGTGTGGTGTGGGGGGTGAGTTGGCCCGACCCCTTCTGCCCTAGTGATGCCGGGCTGTGGTGCGACACCAGGATCAGCGTCGCTGCGCCGACAGCTCAGAACGGCGGTGGGCCGAGGATCTCGATCGCACCGGTGGCCTCAGAGGCCGCACGGATCCGGTCGAAGTCGACGGGCGTTGGGTGGTCCTCGCTGGCGTGCCGGTAGAACGCCTCGCCTGCAGCCGGGTTCTGGAAGGCCAGCATCCTGGCGGTCGGTGATGTGACCATGAAGGCGTGCGGGACGCGGCGTGGGAACACCGCCAGCCCGCCCGCGCCGAGCGTGGTTTCCTCGCCGTCGATATGCAGCAGGATCTCGCCCTCGAGCAGGTAGAACGTCTCATCAGCATTCGGGTGGAGGTGCAGCGGAGTCACCTTCCCCCGCTCCAGCTGGTCCTCGAACATGAAGAACGCACCACCGCTCTCCGCCCCGGTGACCTTCCAGGTGAACGTCCCGCCGCCGCAGAACCAGGCCCGCTCGCCTTCACCCTGCTGCCGGACAGTGGCTGTCAGCGTCTTCATGACATCTCCCCATCTCGTTTATGGGACTTATGTCCCAT
Source organism: uncultured Actinomycetota bacterium (assembly GCA_963696135.1). GTDB lineage: Bacteria > Actinomycetota > Actinomycetes > Propionibacteriales > Propionibacteriaceae > Microlunatus. The sequence continues at coordinate 360,250 of CAVOJH010000005.1, read as the reverse complement.
AACGACATTAGGGTACCGTGAACGCCATGTCAACGGAGTACGAGGAGTTCGGCCGGACTCGGCAGAAGGCACGCACCCGCAGCCAGCTGATCGCCGCCGCCAGGGCACTGATCGCGGCAGGGACGGCCTCGCCGACCGTCGAGCAGGCGGCCGAGGCGGCCTCGATGTCGCGCACCACCGCCTATCGCTACTTCCCCAGTCAGAAGGCGCTGCTGATCGCCGCACACCCCGAGATCCAGACGTCGTCGCTGCTGCCCGACGAGCCGGGCGACGACCCCGTGATCCGGCTCGCCTTGGCCATCGAGAAGTTCGTCGACCTGGTGCTGGAGTCCGAGGGGCAGCAACGGACGATGCTGCGGCTCTCACTCGAGAGCGACGCCACCGACCTTCCGCTGCGGCAGGGCCGGGCGATCGGCTGGTTCGTGGATGCGCTGGCTCCTCTGGAGCCACGGCTCGGGAAGGCGGACATCCATCGGCTGGCGGTGGCTATCCGCAGCGCGGTTGGCATCGAGTCACTTGTGTGGCTCACCGACATCGCTGGTCTGTCCCGGGAGGAGGCTGCGCGACAACTCCGATGGACCGCGCAGGCGGTGCTCGCACATGCCCTTGCTGAAGGTCTGCCCTAGAGGTTCGCTCACGGCACGTGGTTCATCGACCACGCCGACTCGGGCAGAAATCGACCGACCCGATAGCAGGCGTCCGCATGCCGTCCGTTGACCGTCCGGCCGTCGTGAGATCGGACCACAGATAGTCCCCGCGTCCTCGGGCTGGGCCTGATCTTCGTAGGCCATGCCCGCGGACGATCTCAGTCTGAGGCGTCCCGCGAGAAACTTCGGTAGCGATGCGTGCGATCGGTGGTGCAGTGGCCGATTGGAGGCGCCGACGATTGCGGACTTCGCTGGCCGGCGCCAAGGCGAGCACGAACGTGCGCCGGGTACCGGGCCAGCCGATCCGTGCGTGCGTCGCCGTCGGTCCTACTCGGCGGATCTGGACATGTACGACAGCGCTGTCTAGGCCTGCCGGACAGTTCTCGTCGGCGGCCAGAGCGTGGACACTGGATCTTGTCATGACGTCCTTCAAGCCGCATTCAGGCCAAGATCGTCTGAGGCACCGGTGTCTATGTGTCGGCCGAGCCGCCGGGACCTGCCTCGCGCGTGGGCACCTGCGGTTCGTGCTGTTCGGCCAGAAGCTCGCGGGTGACTTCGCGCTGACGGGGACCCGGATGGGCGGGGACGACCGCAACTGGATCTTGATCAAGTTGGCCGACGGATACGCCGATTCCGACCGTGATCCCACCGCGACGACAACCGCACTGTCCTGAGTGGTGTCACTAGTGAGGACCTGGCAGCAAGCCCCTCGACGTAGGCCCGTTCAGTGCCGCGATCCTGCTGCCCCAGGCCAATGGGTCAGATCGAACCGGTGTCATAGGGCCTATCGGACACTTTGACGTGGCTGGTACCTGATGGCGGGCACACGTGGTGTCAGTGGCCGGCCTATCAGGCTGCCGGGTTCAGCATCGACTCACTTTCAGTGGGCCCTACCAGATCTCCGCTCGCTCCATCGTTGCGATGGTGCCTTGAACGATGAGGAGTTGAGTGCTGGGGTGGGTGCATGGCCGACCTCGTGTACTACTCCCAGTGCTCGCTTGATGGGCTCATCGCGGACGAGGGTGGTGACTTCTCCTGGGCCTTTCCGCCTGAGGATGTGCACCGCGCCGCGAACGAGGTGGCGGCTCGCACCGGCATCCATCTGCTCGGGCGCCGTACCTATGACGTCATGAGGTACTGGGACGAGGAGCGCGATGGGGTGCCCGAGGTTGAGGCTGAGTTCCAGCGGGCGTGGGCATCCTCGGCCAAAGTGGTCTACTCAAGATCGACCGACCGGGTGGGCCCGCGAGCCCGGATCGAGAGGGAGTTCGACCCGGCTGCGGCGCGAGCGCTCGCCGATGCGGCCGATTCCGAGGTAGCGATCGGTGGTGCTGATCTCGGTGGTCAGGCATTGCGGGCCAGCATCGTGGACGTACTCACGCTCGTCTTGTTCCCGGTGATCATCGGGCGGGGGCTTCGGGTGATCCCGGAGGACCTTCGGGTTGATCTCGAACTTATCGAGCGTCGAGATTTCAGCCGCGGTATTGTTCAGCTCACGTACCGGGTTCCGTCCGTAGGCTGAGCTCCCGCTCTTGCAAGACCTGGCACCGCAGCGATCATGTCGCCTCTTTAACTCAGCGAGCGCACCCGCTCGGCACTCCGATGCCGTTCAGGTCAACCGAGGCTGACGTACAAATCGCTTCCACTCCGCCTGTGAGTCCAATCAGGTGCGCTACCTCGAGAACGGTCGCCAGGTCGAGGTCATCAGACCTCGATGATGGGGTGACAGGGCGGTGGCGTCGGCGTCTTTGCGCCATCGTCCAGACAGCCAGCCGCCGGCGATCGGGCTGTAGGAGAGAACTCCCATGCCGTGCCGGGCGGCCGTGGGCAGCACGTCTTCCTCAATCGTGCGGACCAGGATCGAGTACGACGGCTGCTCGCTGACGAGCGGTTTCCAGGTGGCGTTCGCGGGCGGCCCACTGGGCCTCGACGATCTGGCTGCCGGTGAAGCTGGAGGAGCCGATGTAACGGATCCTGTCCTGGTGGACGAGGTCGGTGAGGGCGGAGAGAGTCTGCTCGATCGCGGTGTCCGAGTCGGGCCGATGGATCTGGTACAGGTCGATGTCGTCGGTGTTGAGTCGGCGCAGGGAGTTCTCGACCTCCCGGATGATCCAGCGGCGGGAGTTGCCGCGGTGGTTCGGATCATCGGACATGGCGCTGTGGAACTTGGGGGCCAGCACCACATCGTCGCGTCGACCACCGGCCAGGGCTTTGCCGAGGATCTCTTCCGACTCCCCACCGGAGTAGCCGTCGGCGGTGTCGATGAAGGTGATGCCAGCGTCGAGGGCCTCGTGGATCACCTTGATGGAGGCGTCGTGGTCGGGATTGCCCAGACGCCGAACATCGTGGCACCCAGACAGAGCCGGCTGACGGTGACGCCGGTGTTGCCCAAGATCTTGTACTGCACGACTCACTCCTCTGGATGGTGGGGGACCTGTCGATGTTTCGGGGGTCGTCATGTCGTCCGAGAGCGGGCCGTCGCCGCAGCGACGCTCACGCGATGGTGGCGCTGACTGCGTCTCAGGTCGTGGAGGACCTGGTCAGGGCAGCGGGCCGGTGGCGCCTTTCGCCGGCATGCCCTGGACGACGCCCATCCCCCCGGTGTCTCGATGACCGTGCTTCGCGCTCGATCGACTCGGCCGACCAGACATCTACTCCCGGCGGATCGGCGTGGCCCTCGAGCGCTGGCGCCATCTCAGCAGGCTGTCGCAGCAGCGCCTGGACGCGGACCACAGCGACTTCACCACCAGCGAGGCTCCACTGATCCGCGGAGAGCCCGAGCAGGACCTCCACGCCTTCTCGCCACCGCCGGGTCGGTGACGCTCCGCCACTGACCTCAGATGCTGTGCACGCACCGATTTCCGAACCCGGAGCATGACCGGTGGCTACCCACGGATGCCTGGATTATCGTGGGGGAATGCGGATCCCTCCTCCGGTCCTGGCGCTGACGGCGGCACTCGTGCAGCGGGCGCTGACCAGGGGTGCGCCACCACCCTCCGCTGTCCGCACCGCTGCCTCGGTCGCCCTGGCAGCGGTCTCGGGACTGATCGCCAGCGCTGCAGCGAGTCAGTTCACCCGGGCCGGGACGACACTCGACCCATCCGACCCGACGCGGGTCTCTGTCCTGGTCACCACTGGTGCCAACTCGGTCACCAGGAACCCGATGTATGTCGGCCTCAGCGGACTTCTGCTGGCCTATGCCATCCGGCGCGGCTCGTGGACGGCCCTGCTGCCGGTGGCTGCCTTCGTGGTGGTGATCGACCGCCTCCAGATCCTCTCTGAGGAGGCCGCCTTGTCTGCGCAGTTCGGGATTGACTACGAGGACTATCGCCAGCGGGTTCCACGCTGGCTGGGCCCGATATAGGCCGCTCAGCAGGTTGAAGCGTCTCGGACGCGAATCACCTGATGCCAGCAAGGACAAAGGCGGCGGACCACCATCAACGGGCCACTCGGATCCGTCTGAACAATGGCCGCCGACCGTCGAGCACATAAAAGCTCGTGGAGGCTATCCATGGCGCAGCGCACCGCTATCGAACTCGTCGACGACCTCACTGGCGAGGCCATTCCCGACGGTGAAGGGCAGACCGTCGCATTCACGTTCCAAGGTGTCTCCTACGAGATCGACCTGAGCGACGACAGCATCGCCGAGCTCACCGACGCGCTCAGCCCCTACATCGAGAGCGGACGCCGTGTGGGTGGTCGCCGCAGCCGTGGCCGCGTCGCTGCTGTGACGAAAGATGTGCCGATTGACACGAAGACCGTCCGCGCCTGGGCCGATCCCAACGGCATCGAAGTGTCCAGCCGTGGACGGTTGGCCGCCGATGTCATCGAGCAGTACCGCGCCGCTGGCAAGTCAGCTGCTGTCCCGGGCACTGGGTGACGCACCAACCGGATTGACGTGTCGTTCCAACGTCTCGTCGATCGGCTTGTGGAGGTTCTGGCGCGCCGTCCTGATCGAGATCGGCGAAGTCGGCCCCATAGCTCAGAGGCTGGTGTGGACGGTTACGCGGCCACGGAAGCTGGTCCGGCGGCTGCGGTTCTCAACAACTCTCGACCCAGTGATGGGCGGCTGGTCGCACGACCGCTTGATCGTCAACGCCCTGGTGGGCCATGTGAGCGAGACGGTAGCCACTGCGGTCGACCAGTCGGGTCATCGACGGCCCACTCGTCCTCCAGCAGTCGCCTCAGGGATGGCGAGGAGCAACAGTTCTTGAAGCAACCGGCTACCTCGGTGGGGCGTACACCTGGTGTCCGCATTCGACCAAGGAGGTTCGGAATGTCCCACAGCCGCAAGGCGGTCATCGCCGCCGTCGCCGCTCTCGCTTTGGGCGGCAGCATTGTCGCCTCCACCGCGCCCGCTGACGCCCACGACTACAGCAAGGAAGGCACACTCTCCGCGAAGGAAGCCAGCAAGCTGTTCAAGGAGACGTTCAAGCAGAAGTGCCTGACCGTGCACGAGGCACTGCACATCGCGCACGGCAGCGGGAGGATGGAGGGCTACTACCCGGGTGAGAATCCGGTACTGACCTTCGTTGGGACCAAGAACAGCAACATCTCCTCCATCGACTTGATCATGACCACCGACGAAAGGTGCGTCTCCTTCATCGACGCCTACAAGAGGTAGGGATCACGATGCGCCCGCCGTCCTCCTGTCCGCGGCTAGACCTTTGGCTGCTGAAGTCTTGAATTCGGAGCTCCAATGGCGTGCAGTAAGGGCTGCCCCAGACGCGAGCGGGGCCGCCAGATCCGTACGAAACGGCTGTGACAGGCGAAACGACCCATCTGTACAGCAAACATTCACTGGTCAGTCACCGACTCTCGAGGTCGACGTCGACGATCAGGAGACGTTCATGATGAGCAGGGAACGATGGCTAGACCTTCAGAGCCGACGAAGAGATTAGCCCCGCGGCCTGCTGCGGCACCGTCAGCACTGGTGACGCCCCTGTGACATCAAACCCGGCCGCCCCTCTGAACGCCACCCGAACCCATCGATGTAGGCCTGGTGCGCTCCTGCGAGGCGGCGCTGCGCTCGAACGTCGCCGTGGTGCCGACGCCGGACTGACGGCATCGGCGAGCGTTGGAGGCACCCGTTGCCAGCACCGCCGGAGACTGCCAGACTGCGAGACGGTGCCCCGGCTCCGGACGGCGCCGACCGGAGGCATATCCCATGCGCGTACCGAAGCTTCTGCTCATCGCCGCCGCGACCCTGGCCACCGGGTTCGCCCTCCAGGCCGGCAGCGTCGCGCCGTCCTCGTCCGGGTCGCTCGCGGCAGCCCATCCGCAGTCCGACCGCGTCCCGTCGGACAAGCAGCGGATCCTGGGCCAGTACAAGAACGTTGTGGTGATCTTCCAGGAGAACCACAGCTTCGACAATCTCTACGGGCGATGGGGGAAGGTCGGCCGCGACCGGGTCGAGGGTTTGTCGCAGGCCGATGCGGCACACACCACCCAGGTCGACCAGAACGGCAAGCCGTACGGCTGCCTGTTGCAGAAGGATCTCAACCTGACCTCACCACCGCTGGACTCGACGTGCGCCGATCCGGCGCACCCCATCCCCATCCCCAGCAGCGCGTTCACCAACAAGCCGTTCACCATCGACGACTACATCGCGCCCACCGACACCACCTGTCCGAAGGAGCCTCTGTACGCCGCACCGGCGGACGGAATCCTCAAGGGCAATGGAGATCCGGGCGGATGCACCCGCGATCTGGTGCACCGCTTCTACCAGGAGAAATACCAGATCAACGGAGGCCAGCAGAACCGGTACATGGTCGCCTCGGACGCCGTCGGGCTGACGATGGGCACCTACGCCACCACGGAGCTGCCGATCTACCGCTACCTGCACGGCGCCGAGGCACCGGACTACGTGATCGCCGACCACTTCTTCCAGGGCGCCAACGGCGGCTCCTTCCTGAACCACCAGTGGCTGATCAGCGGTCGGGCACCGTACGTCGATCGCAGCATCCCACTGCCTGCCGGTGCCGGCACGCCGAGAAACTCCGTCCTCGATGATGCCGGCATGCCGACAGCGCCCCCGCTCTACCAACCGAGTGCGACCGGGCTGGTCGACGGTGAGCTGACCGTCTCCTGCGCCGACACCAGTGACGTGAAGAACTACGCCAAGGCGTGCGGCAACTTCGCAGTAAACACGGTCCAACCCGCCGTGACCCCGCGCAACGCGAGCGGTCGGACGATCCCGCTGATCGACGACGCAAAGTACCCCAACATCGGTGATCGGCTCACTGCGAAGGGCGTCAGCTGGGCGTGGTATTCCGGCGGTTGGGACGACGCCGAGGCCGGCCGGCCGGGCAAGCTGTTCCAGTACCACCACCAACCGTTCAACTACTACGCCGACTACGCTCCCGGAACCCCGGGTCGGCATCACCTGCAGGACGCCGACCACGACTTCTTCGACGCCGCCGCGATCGGAAATCTGCCCCGGGTCAGCTTCGTCAAGCCGTACGGGGCAGAGAATGAGCACCCCGGCTATGCCAGCGCCAGCGACGGTAGCGACTACCTGGTCAAGCTGGTGTCGGCGGTGGTGAACGGACCGCAGGCCAAGGACACGCTGATCATCGTGACCTACGACGAGTTCGGCGGCCAGTGGGACCACGTCTCGCCGCCCGGTGACCACAGCCCGACGAAGGGCGCGTACGACGCCTTCGGCCCAGGCACTCGCATCCCAGCGGTGCTGATCTCGGCCGGGATGACCCGCTCCGGCGTCGACCACACCGTCTACGACACATCGTCGATCCTGACCACGCTGGAGTCCAGCTTCCACCTCGCACCGGTCGGCATCCGCGACGGCAGGGTGCCCGATCTCAAGAGAGCGGTCCAGATCGGCCGTCACGGCTGAGAGCCCAGTCGGCCGGTCGCCCCTGCGTCGACGGGCCTGGGGCCGTCCCACTGAGGAGCGACCGGGCGACCCGCACAGCGGCTGTGCTTCGACGACGATGACTGCGCTGACCGAATGTGAGCAGAGTGGTGTTCTCCGTCGATCCCGATACCCAAGGCGACACCGCACAGATGGTCAGTGAAGTGGATCCCGTCGATCATGGTCGCCACCGGGTCACTCCATGCGGTGTCGCCCGGTGCCGGCGACGCTCATGACACCCGCCGCACTCACCGCCCAAAGTGACCAACAACAGATCACCCGGTGACGTCTTCATCCACCACCACCCTGGGCTCGGCCCTGGATCGAAGGCAGCTTCCTCGGCAACATGAACTACTGGGCACCGACTCTCATGGCGGCTGGAGGGTCGACGGCAGCCTCTGGCCGAACCGCTCGCCAGTTACCGACGCCAGACAGCTCGATCGCGAGAGATCCTCGCCGGACACGATCTCGACGAGCCGGAGGCTGCAGAAGGGTGGGCTCCTGGAACAGCGGAAACTGCCGCTCTCGACGTAGCGTGAGCCCATGGCCGCTGCCGAAGCCGACGCGTTGATCGTGGTCGACGTGCAGCGCGCTGTCATGGGGGGCTCTGGTGCGATCCCGAACGCAGCCAATGTCCTCGCCGCCGTGGAGCGCTTGGTTCGAAAGGCCCGAGACACTGGATCCCTGATCGTGCACGTCCAGAACGACGGTCCCGCCGGCGCTGCCGACGAGCCGGGCGCACCGGGGTGGGCGCTAGCGATCGAGCCGCTGCCCGACGAGCAAGTCGTTCGGAAGCGAGATGACGATGCGTTCGCGGGCACCGGCCTGGAGACGTTTCTCCGCGATCGCGCCACTGCCACCGTCGTCATCTGTGGCGTCCAGTCGGAGATGTGTGTCGCCGCGACCGCCCGCGCAGCCATGGAGCGGGATCTGGTCGTCATACTCCCGCGCGACGGTCACGGCACTTATCCGGTACCGGCCGATACCGACGGTGGCGTCGCAGTGCCGGCCGCCCAGGTGCGCCAGGTAGCCCGGGTAGCAGAGTGGTCGCTGGGCGACGCGCTGGTGATCACCTCGAGCACCACCCGGGTCAGCTTTCGGCAAGACCATCGTTCTCGCTGAACGGTCGGCTTGCGTACGACTGCTGTGATCATCCCGCAGCGAGAACCCCGAGCTGCAGCCCATCCGGCGAATAGCAGGGACCGGGTACGTGCTCCCCGCCACTGCGGCAGCCACGGCTGCCGACAGATCGGCCGGGGCCTGGCCGCGGGTCCGGAGTGCTGCGCTATCGTCCGTAGTGCGCGATCCAGTGCCCTCGGGACCTGGTTGATCCACCAGCGGCGGGTGGTGGCTGTGGTGAGGTCTGTCAGGCTGTCGAGCGCTTGACGGAAGGAGCCCGAGTGACTCAGGCAGCACCAGAGCCCAGTGCATTGAGCGATGTCGGCGCCAGACAGCTGGCGAACGCGACCAAGTCGCCCCCGCAGCTCGCCACGATCACCCCGCGATGGCTGGTGCACCTGCTCAGCTGGGTGCCCGTCGAGGCCGGCATCTACCGGCTGAACCGGGTGGTCCATCCCGAGGAGGTCGACGTCGCCTGCCTGGCCCGCGACGAGTCGGAGCTGCCCCAGACGTTCGTGCCGTACGAAGAGGCTCCGACAGAGATCTTCCTGAACGCGGTGTCCACGATCCTGGACGTCCACACCCGGGTGCACGACCTCTACTCCAGCCCGTACGACCAGACCAAGGAGCAGCTGCGGCTGATCATCGAGACGGTGAAGGAGCGTCAGGAGAGCGAGCTGATCAACAACCCGAGCTACGGGATGCTGCACCAGGTGGTGGATGCGCAACGCCTCTCCACCCTGGCTGGCCCGCCGACTCCGGACGATCTGGACAGCTTGATCGCCAAGGTGTGGAAGCAGCCCGCGTTCTTCCTGACCCATCCCGAAGCGATCGCCGCATTCGGTCGGGAGTGCACCCGGCGGGGGACACCGCCGCCCACGGTCAGCCTGTTCGGGTCGCAGTTCGTGACCTGGCGCGGGCTGCCGATCATCCCGTCGGACAAGGTCCCGGTGGAGGACGGCAAGACCAAGATCATCCTGCTCCGGACAGGGGAGAAGCGCCAGGGTGTGGTCGGTCTGTTCCAACCAGGGCTCACCGGGGAGCAGAGTCCCGGGTTGTCCGTGCGGTTCATGGGCATCAACCGCCAGGCGATCTCCTCTTACCTGATCTCCTTGTACTGCTCGGTGGCGCTGCTGACCGACGACGCCCTGGCGGTGCTGGACGATGTGGACGTCACCAAGTTCCATGACTACGCACCCACCTACCTCGGCTGACGGCGGAGGTCTCGCCCCCGGTTCCCCGGCGACGGGCCTGCCCGACGAGGCCACCGTGGCGCGCTGGGCCAACGAGCTGTTCCGGGCCCTTCCCGGAGCGATGCCGTCCGATCTCCCTCCAGGATCGCCCACAGCTCCGGAGGTCCCACCGGTCGCGCTGCCGCCGACCCCTATCGCGGTCGACCCGGCGACGGGCACCTTCCCGGGTGGCGGCGGCTCCGTGGGATCGTCGCCGTCGCCGGCCACCGTACCGACGACTGCCGATGTCCCCACGTCACTGGCTCAGGCGCCGACCGGTCCGGCGGCGGTGCCACCGCAGCACGGGGGCACGACGGTGCTGCCCGGAGCCGGGCCGACGCCGACGACGGCCCGGCCCTCCGCCGTACCGACCTTCTACTTCCTGGCAGGGGGACCGCCGACCGGGTTCGGGGTGCCGGGCGAGCTCGATCCGGGGGTCGGGTTGTCGGGCGTCCCGCTGCCGCCGACCGACCCGGCCGAGCTCGATCGGCTTCCGTCGCAGCCGACCAACGCGTCCGGCCCGGCGGTGCCGTCCTGGGATGGCGCCGCCCCGGGCACATCGGAGCACCGAATGGCGGAGGCACCCAGCTGGTACTTCCTGACCGAGCGGCCGGGCATCGAGGAGCGACCGACCCACCGAGACGGTGCGCCGCGGCAACCGCGCCCGCAGTACGACCTGCACGCGGTCCGTCGGGACTTCCCGATCCTGTCGGAGCGGGTGGACGGGAAGCAGCTGGTCTGGTTCGACAACGCCGCCACCACTCAGAAGCCGCGGTCGGTGATCGACCGGTTGAGCTACTTCTACGAGCACGAGAACTCCAACATCCACCGCGCAGCGCACACGCTGGCCGCCCGGGCGACCGATGCGTACGAGGGGGCCCGGGACACGGTGGCGCGGTTCCTGGGCGCCGATGCCGAGGAGATGATCTTCGTCCGGGGCACCACCGAGGCGATCAACCTGGTGGCGGCGACCTGGGGTCGACAGCATCTCGGCGAGGGCGACGAGATCGTGATCTCCCACCTGGAGCACCACGCCAACATCGTGCCCTGGCAGCTGTTGGCCCAGGAGTGCGGCTTCACCATCAAGGTGATCCCGGTGGACGACCGTGGGCAGCTGCTGCTCGACCAGTACACCCGGTTGATCACCGAGCGGACCAAGCTGGTCTCGGTCACCCAGGTGTCCAACGCGCTCGGCACGGTCACCCCGGTCCAGGAGATCATCGACGTCGCCCACCGGCACGGTGCCCGGGTGCTGATCGACGGCGCGCAGTCGGTCGCCCATCTGCCCGTCGACGTGCACGCCCTGGACGTCGATTTCTTCGTCTTCTCCGGGCACAAGATCTACGGACCGACCGGGATCGGTGCCCTGTATGGCAAACGGGACGTGCTGGCGGACCTGCCGCCCTACCAGGGCGGCGGGAACATGATCGCCGACGTCACCCTGGAGCGGTCGCTGTTCCAGCCGCCACCCGGCCGGTTCGAGGCCGGCACGGGCAACATCGCCGACGCAGTCGGCCTCGGCGCGGCGCTGGACTACGTGTCCGAGCTCGGTCTGCCGAACATCGCCCAGTACGAGCACGACCTGCTGACGTACGCCACCGACACCATGCTGCAGGTGCCGGGCCTGACCATGATCGGAACGGCCGCGGAGAAGGCGAGCGTCCTCTCCTTCGTCCTCGACGGCTACAGCACGTCCGAGGTCGGCGAGGCGCTGAGCAGGGAGGGCATCGCGGTCCGGTCCGGGCACCACTGTGCCCAACCGATCCTGCGGCGGTTCGGGCTGGAGACCACGGTGCGACCTTCGCTGGCGCTCTACAACACCCCGAGCGAGGTCGACGAGATGGTCAGCGTGCTGCACCGGCTGGCCGGCTCACGACGAGGCGACCACCGGCTCCACTGACGGGTTTGCTCGGGGTCAGGACGCGGTTCCGCTCGCGTGCCGTTCCACGAGCGTCAGCACGCGCAGGGCGTTCTCGCCCACGATCCCGGTCACCTCGGTGCTGTCGAAGCCGGCGTCCAGCAAGGCACAGGTCAGCCGGGGCAGCTGGGTCTCGCCGGCGTACCCGGCCATCGCGCCGGGGAGGCCGTTCATGTCGGTGCCCAGGGCGAGGTGCTCGGGACCGACCAGGTCGGCGACGTAGCGGGCGTGGGCGATCAGCTCGGGCAGATTGCGCACTCCCCGGCCGTGGTGCCGGTACGGCCAGAGGCCGATGAGCCCTCCGGTCGCGGCGATCGCGCGCAGCTCGTCGTCGGTGAGGTACCGCGGGAAGTCCTGCAGCGCACGGGCCCCGGTGTGCGACGACACGATCGGGGCGTTGGTGATCTCGGCGGCGTCCAGCACTGTGGCCCGATCACCGTGCGCGACATCGACCACCACGCCCAGCTGGTTCATCCGGGTGACGACCCGACGTCCGAGCGCAGTGAGTCCCGATCCGGTCCGGCGCCGCACGGGCAGCGGGTCGGCGTACCGCTGCCAGGGCAGGCAGGTCGTGCCGAGGGTGTTGTCGCCGAGGTGCACCAACCCGAGCAACCGAACCCCCCGCTGGTGCCAGGCGTCGACGCGATCGACGTCGTGCCCGAGGGCGTCGGCACCCTCGATGCCGAGCAGGACGGCGGGCGTGCGCCGAACCCTGGCCAGGAGCAGGCCCTCGACCGAGGAGACGACGAGGGCACCGGCTGCGCCGGCCTGCCGCTCGATCCTGCTCAGCTGCGCCTCGACAGCCTCCCAGGGACTGCGTCCGAGGTAGCAGCGGGTGACGATCGGGTCGCCAACGGCCGTGGCGACGGTGGCGTCGACCCCGCCCTCGTGCAGTGCGTCGAACCCGACCTCGGCCGGCGCTCCCGCGCTCGCGCGCCACACCGAGCGGAACGGCTGCGGCACGAACCCCGGACCGTGGGTGTGCAGGTCGAGCACAAACACCTCGCGGTGCAGCTGTTCCCCGTCGTGGGTCACGTCAGCTCCCCGGGCCGTCAACGTGCGTGCTCAGGCATCGAAGACGACGGTGCGCTCGCTGATGCTCGTCAGGGGCAGCGTGGTGCCGTCGGGTTGCTCGGCGCGTTCGGCCTGACGCAGCAGACGCCAGATCGCCGTACCCAGCAGGTCGATCTCGGTCGAGGCGTAGCGTTCTCCGCCGAACCGCTGGGTCTGCTCCGTCTGCCGCGCCAGCCCCTCGGCGTCCTGCCGCAGGATGTGCTTGCCCTGCTGCCGGACGACCGTGCGCACGAGGGGGGCGGGGAGCCGGCTGGCGAAGCGCACCACGAACCAGGCCCGGGTGCGGAACGGGGACAGCGGCAGCTGCACGATCGTGTTCACGATCCGGAACCACCCCGCGACGGCGTACTCGATCTGCGCGACGGAGGGGAGCAGGAAGCGGTCCCAGTGATCGAACGTCCGACCGGAGTCCTTGCCCTTGCCCAGCCGGATCGGCCCCATGCCGACCGGTTCACCGAGGTACTGGACCTCCACACCGCCGTCGATCGGGCGGCGGACGGCGGTGATCGTGCGCGGAGCGCCACCTCGGAACAGACCTCGGTGCAGGAAAGCGGTGTGCGGGACGTCGAGCGCGTTCTCGCTGGCGGCGCGCAGCGTCGCATCCAGGTCGCAGCGGAAGACCGTCTGGCCGGCGCCGGGGCCGTCGACCACGGGCAGAGCGAACGGGGACCGGGTCGGCTCGGAGTCGGGTTCGCCCCACGCCCAGACGAACCCGTCCTGCTCCACGGTCGCGTACGTGGGGACGTGCCAGGTCGACTGGGTACGGCCCTCGCGCAGGCCGGGAATGGCCCGGCACCGTCCGCCACCGTCGTAGCTCCAGCCGTGATAGCCGCACTCGAGCAGTCCGTCGCCGGTGACCCGCCCGAGCGACAGCGGGTAGTTGCGATGGGCGCACCGGTCGAGCACGACGGCCGGCGTCCCTCCGGCGCCGCGGAACACGACCAGGGGTGTGTCCATCATGCTGATGGCCAGGGGGCGCCGACCGAGCTCCGACGACTGAGCCACGGGATACCACCAGCGGCGGGGGAAGGCCACGGAGTGCGCACCGGGATCCATGTCCCCATCATGCCGGGGCGGCAAAGACCGGCGCTCGGCGTCAGCGACGCTTCGGGCCGTCGACGGGCTCAGACCGGTGAGAATGGCGTGCGCGGGCGGTCTGTTCCAGGGAACACGATTCCCGGGCCGACACGTGAGGAGCAGCAATGAGCCCTGTGGTTGAGGATCAGAGATGAGCACTGTGGTTGAGGATGAGCAATGAGCCCTGTGGTTGAGGATGAGCAGTGAGCACCGTGGTGATGCACGCCGTGGTCTCCGTCGACGGGTTCATCGCCGGCGAGAACGACGAGGTGGGACCCCTGTTCGACTGGTACTTCAACGGGACCCAGCCGATCGTCGACGAGGCGCTGGAGCAGCGGCACGCCCCGTTCCGGGTGTCCTCGGCGTCGCTGGCGTACGTCCGGCCGTTCTGGGAGAGCATCGAGGCGACCGTCCAGGGGCGGCACCTGTTCGACCTGACCAACGGCTGGGAGGCGCAGCCACCCGCCGGTGAGCACCTGATCGTGGTGTCGCATCGGCCCAAGCCCGAGGGCTGGCACCCGGAGGCCGACGTGCCGTTCTTCGACGACGTGGCTGCCGCTGTGGGGGAGGCGAGGCGCCGGGCGGGTGAGGGTGTCGTGGCGGTCTGTGCCGGCGATGTCGGCGGTCAGGCGCTCGCCCTCGGGCTCGTCGACGTGGTCGCGATGGACGTGGTGCCGGTCGTGTTCGGTCGTGGCAAGCGCTACTTCGGCGACCTCGACGGTCAGCACCTGCTGGAGGATCCGGAGGTGGTGATCAGGGGTGATCGCGTGCTGCACCTGCGCTACCCGGTGCGCCGCTGATCGTGACGTGACGACGTCGGGGTCGGGTCGCTGCCGGGGATGGCGGCGAGCAGCTCGCGGGTGTAGTCGTGCGCCGGCGCCGTGAGGACCCGGTCGACCGAGCCCGACTCGACGACGACGCCATCCTTCATCACCGTGACGTGGTCGGCGATCAAGCGGACCACCCCGAGGTCGTGGGTGACGAACAGGTAGCTCAGTCCGTAGGCGGCCTGCAGGTCCACCAGGAGCTGGAGGATCTGCGCCTGCACCGAGACGTCGAGCGCGCTGACCGCCTCGTCGAGGACCAGGATGCGCGGTTGGAGAGCCAGTGCCCGGGCGATGGCCACCCGTTGCCGTTGGCCGCCGGACAGCTGGCTGGGCAGCCGCTCCAGATAGCTCTCTTCCAGCGCGACCGCCGCGAGCAGCTCGACCACTCGCTCGGTCCGTCGCGCGGGGTCGGTGACCAGGCCGAAGGCCTTCAGCGGTTCGGCGATCAGCCGGCTCACCGTGAACCGGGGATCGAGTGAGGTGAACGGGTTCTGGAAGACGAACTGGAGGTCGCGCCGGATCTCCCGGAGCTGTCGGCGATCCACGGTGGTCAGGTCCCGGCCACCCAGGCGGACGATGCCCTGGTCGGCGGTGGTGAAGCCGACCAGGATGCTCGCCAGGGTGGACTTGCCGGCTCCGGACTCGCCGACGATCGCGTGCGTGGTGCCTTCACGCAGGTCGAGGTCGACGCCGTCGAGGGCGGCCAGCCCGTGCCGGCCGGGGCCACGCAGCCGATAGGTCTTGGACAGCCCGCGCGCCTCCAAGACGTTCGGTGTGGGTCGCTCCGGCGTCTCGTCGGGCGCAGCTCGCCGGCCCGACGTCGGCTCCAGCCGACCGCGACGACCGGGGGCGGCGGCCAGCAACCGTCGGGTGTACGGGCTCTTGGCGTGCTCCAGCACCGTACGGACCGGACCCTCCTCCACGATCAGGCCCTCCTGCATGACCAGGATGCGATCTGACCGGTCGAGTGCGACATCGAGGTTGTGGGTGACCAGCAGGATTCCCAGCCCGAGGTCCTCGCGCAGCCGCACCAGGTGGTCGAGGATGCGTCTCTGGACGGTCACGTCGAGGGCGCTGGTCGGCTCGTCGGCCACGATGATCTTCGGTTGTCCGGCGAGGGCGATGGCGATCAGGGCCCGCTGCTTCATGCCGCCGCTGAGCTCGTGCGGGTACTGGTCGAAGACCCGTTCGACGTTGGTCAGCCCGGCCGTCTGCAGGCTCTCCAGAGCCGCCGCCTGATGGGCCGCGGCTCGTCGGCCGGTGCGGTCGGCGCGGGGTTCGTTGAACCGCACCGCTTCGATGACCTGCTGACCGATCCTTTTGACCGGGTTCAACGACGTGTTGGGGTCCTGCGGGATGTAGCCGACGTAGTTCCCACGGACCAGGGACATGCGTTTGTCGTTCCAGCCGGTGACATCCACCCCCGAGAAGGCGATCGTGCCGCGGCGGACGAGGGCGTTGGTCGGCAGCAGACCCAACGCGCCGTGGATCAGGGTGGTCTTCCCCGAGCCGGACTCGCCGACCAGCGACACGAGCTCGCCGGGCTCGACGGTCAGGTCGACGCCACGTACGGCGGGGCTCCAGCCCCGGTGCTTGACGCGGTAGTCCACCGCCAGGTCGCTGATCCGGAGCAGCGGATCGGCGGTGCCGGGTGGGGTGGCGACGTCCTCGCGGGTGTCGGTCGTGCTCATCGTCGGCGGTCCTTTCGCAGCGAGGCGCTGATCCGGTGAGTGGCGATCACGACGAGGGCAAGGGCCACCCCGGGCATGATCGAGATCCAGGGGTGGACGGCGACGAAGTCACGCCCCTCCGCGACCAGCAGACCCCACTCGGGCTCCGGCGGCGGTGCCCCGTACCCGAGGAAGCCGAGGGAGGCGACGGCGAGGACGGCGGTGCCGACCTCGAGAGCAGCGAGGGCGAGCACCGAGTTGAGCGAGTTGGGCACCACGTGGCGGAGCACCACGGCCGGTCGTCGGACGCCCAGCCCGTACGCGGCTTTGACGTAGTCGGAGCTGATCACCACCAGCACCTCCGAGCGCATCACCCGCGCGAACGCCGCGAACGAGGAGATCCCCACCGCCAGGGCGATGTTCTGGGTGGAGTAGCCCAGCACCGACACGACCACCATGGCCAGCAGCAGACTCGGGATGGCCAGGAACACGTCGACCACGCGCATGATCGCGGTGTCGGCGAAGCCGCCCGCGAACCCGGCGAGCAACCCGACCACGGTGCCGATCACGAACGCGATGACCACCGCCAGCAGGGTGGCCATCAGGGTCGTCCGGGCGCCGTAGACCGTACGGGAGAAGAGGTCGCGGCCCAGGCGGTCGGTGCCGAACCAGTGCTCGGCACTGGGGGGCAGGAAGCTCGACGCCGGATCCCCGTCGTAGGGTCCGTACGAGGTGAACAGCTGGGGGACCACCGCCCAGCCGATCACCACCGCCACGATGATCACGGAGGCCAGCAGCAACGGCTGACGGGCGATGTCGGAGAGTCGGTCCGTCACGGCCCGGCGCCGGGCCGATCCGGTGTCCCCGCTCGGATCTGAGCCGGCGGCCCCCGACACAGGCGATCGGGACAAGAGCGGCATGCGGACCGGGTCCGCGGGCAGGATCTCGACGGGCAGGGTCTCGACGGGCAGGTGCCGGTGCAGCTCGATGGTCATCGTTTCTCCTCAGGCGGCTTGGGGCGAGCGGGTCGTCGGGACCGCGATCGTCGCGCGCAGCCGTGGGTCGAGCAGGGGGTAGATCAGGTCGACGGCAAGGTTGATCACCGCGAAGCAGGCGGCGACCATCACCACGATTCCCTGCACCAGCGGGACATCCAGGGTGTTGATGGCCGACTGGGTCATCCGTCCGATGCCCTTGCGGGCGAACACGGTCTCGGTGATCACCGAGCCGGCGATCAGGTTGCCGAAGGTGACTCCGGCGATCGTCAGCGCCGGCAGGCTGGCGTTGCGGAAGACGTCGCCGATGATGATCGAGAGCTTGGTCGCGCCCTTGGCCCAGCTGGTCGTCACGTAGCCGGAGCCGAACTCGGTCGAGAAGCTGCGGACCAGGAGCTGGGCGATCGGCCCGGAGACCGGGATGGCGAGCGCGATCAACGGGAGCACGAGACTGAGCGGACCCTCGCCACCGAAGGCCGGGAACCAGCCGAGCCGGAAGGAGAAGATCTGCAGCAGCAGGATGCCGGACAGGAACACCGGCACCGAGACCGAGGCCGACGGCAGGGACTCGACCAGGTTGCGGAGCCACTCGTGCCGGGTCGAGGTGGCCACCAGGGCGATGGCGAAGGCGATCACCACCGCGAGGACGAGCGCCCCGGAGGCCAGTACCAGGGTGCTCGGGAGCACCAGCAGGATGGCCTCGAGGACCGGCCGACCCGATTGCACGGAGTTGCCGAAGTCCCCGGTCAGGGCCGCACCGAGCCGGCTCAGGTACTGCACGATCACCGGCTGGTTGAAACCGTAGTTGGCGGCCACCTGCTCACGGACCTCCGGCGGGATGCTGTTCAGCTCGGCCGGATCGAACAGCAGGTCCACCGGGTTGGCGGGCAGCACGAACAACAGGATGAAGGTGACGGTGAAGGCGGCCCAGATGACGAACAGGGCCCGACCCACCTTCAGGGCGATGTAGCGCAGCACGATGACTCCTCTCGGGGTGGTGGCGGGTTCGGCCGGTCGGTCGCCGGGTCCGGCGACCGACCGACTCAGAGGTCACTGCCCGTTGCTCTTCCACGTGTTCACGAAGTGGTTGCGGGACTGCGCGTCGAAGATGATCCCGTGCACGTAGTCGGCGTGCGCGATCACCTGCGACGGGTTGTAGATCGGGTTGACCAGGGCGTACTTCTCCAAGAGCAGATCCTGGGCTTGCTTGGCGTAGGCGGTGCGCTTCTTCTCGTCGAGAGTGGTCTCGAGCTGCCCGAGCACCCGAGTGACCTCCGCTACGTCGATGCCCGGCGAGTCCTCGGTGACCCAGGAACCGTTGCCCAGGGTCGGGCTGTACTGCAGGTTCAGTACCGCGGAGTCGTTGCGCGAGCGGTTGGCGGCGGTGATGTTCCAGTCGGTCTGCGCCTTGGCCACGTTGGCCGAGTAGTCCGGGATCGGCACCACCGTGAGCTGGAGGTCCACGCCGATCTTCTTCAGGTCCTGCTGCACGGACTCGTACGCCGGCTTGTTGACGACCAGGTTGCTGATGCCCAGCAGCTTGACGGTGAGCTTCTTCCCGTCCTTCACCCGGATGCCGTCAGCACCCTTCTCCCAGCCCGCCTCTTCGAGCAGCTTCTCGGCCTCGGTCGGGTCGTACCGCAGGACGGAGTCGCTGTAGTCGGCGTACCCGCGGACCGATGGCGCCAGGACCGAGGTGGCCACCGAGTAGGAGTCGGTGAGCACGGTCTTCTCGATCGACTCGCGGTTCCAGCCGAGCTGGATGGCCTTGCGGACGGCCAAGTCGTTGGTCGGGAAGAGCTGGGAGTTCAGGTTGAAGAAGATCGCGGTGCCCGAGACACCGCGATGGATGATCGTGAATCCCTGGTCGGCCAGCGGCTTCTCGTCGGTGGTGCCGACATCGAGTGTGGCGTCGATGGTGCCGGAGGCCAGGGATCCGGTGCGCACGCTGGACTCGGGGATCGTGTTGAAGACGATCTTGTCGAGGTACGCGGCACCGCCGTGTGCGAGGGCAGGTGGCGACCAGTTGTAGCCGTCCCGCTTGACCAGGATCGTCTTGACCTGCTCCTCCCATGACTCGTACACGAACGGGCCGGTGCCGATCACCTTGGTCGGATCGGTCCGCTCCTCGGCGCTCAGTTTCAAGGTGGCGAGGGACAGGAATCCCGGCTGGGCGTTGGCCGTGAACGACGACGCCTGCAGGAAGCTGGCCAGCGGCTTCTCGAACCGCACCACCGCTGTGTACTCGTCGGGGGTCGCCGTCTCGATGTAGCCGGGCAGCAGGACCGCGCCGTTCGGCAGGATGCCCAGCTTCTCGTCACCGTGCACGTACTGGTCGAAGTTGGCCTTGACGGCCGCCGCGTTGAACGGGGACCCGTCGCTGAACGTGACGTCGTCACGGAGATGGAAGGTGAACTCGGTGAGCTTCTGGTTGTACTCCCACGACTTCGCGAGCCACGGCGTGATCGCGCCGGTGTCGGGGTCCTGCCAGGTCAGCTTGTCGGTGACGTTGTTGCCGATCAGCGACTCCGCGTAGTTGGTGCCCAGCTGGGGATCCGGGCTGCGCTGGTAGTCGATCAAGGCGAACTGGAGCGTGCCGCCGTTGACCGGCTGGGTGCTGCTGGCGGCATCGGCGGACGGACCCGAGCGGGTGATGACGATGCCGACGACGACGGCGAGGGCGACGACGACCGCGACGATCACCACCCAGACCCACCGTCGGCGGGTGGGGGTGGCGTCGTCGATGGTGGTGCGGAGATCGGACATGGGTTTGCTCCTGGGCATGCTGCGACTGGGGTGACTGGCACTGGGGTGAATGGCGTCTGGTGGTGACGTGAAAGGTGTGGGATCAGGTGGGCGTGTGGCTAGCGACGGTGCGCTCGTCGACAGAGGGCGCTGGCGCAGTACGCGACGTACAGCTCCCGTCGGCTGGGAAGATCGAGCCTGAACACAAAGCAGATAATACCTATAGGAACACTAGGGTTTGGTTGAGCCCACAGGCTGAGACGGGATCTCGAGCTGACCGGTATCCGGCGTCGACCGGCTACGCCGCTCCAGCGGCCTGCGTGTTCTGGGTGCCGAGACTTCTGGCCGAGGGCGTGGGCAGCCCGAAGCGGCCGCGAATCGTCGCCGACTCGTAGCTGCGCGGATACGCCCCCTCCGCCTGCAGGATCGGCACCACCTGATCGACGAAGCGCTCGAGATCGTCGGGCAGCACCGGCAGGTGGACGTTGAAACCCGCCACGAGCCCCTCGGCCCACCAGTCGAGGAGAGCATCGGCCACCTGCCGAGGTGATCCGACGATGAGTCGGTGCCCTCCGCCGGCCCCCGTGCGACGTACGACCTCACGCGCGGTGAGGCCTTCGAACGCCACCAGATCGTGGAGGGCCCGGGTGAAGCCGACCGGTAGCTGCTGATCCTCCCGGGGTAGGAACCACTGCGGATCAAGGGGAGCGTCGGGATCGACGTGCGCAGGAAAGTCCGGACTCAACGCGCCCTGCTGGGACAGGAACTTCGCCACCAGTTCGTCTTCGCTACCGACCCCGTTGAGGTACTCGTGTCGCCGGCGCGCGTCGGCCTCGTCGTCGCCGAGGACGACGTTGGCGCCGGGTAGCAGCCGGAGATCGGCCGGCGAGCGTCCGTGGGCCACGGCTCTCGCGTCGATCTGGGCGCGGAGGTGGCGGGCCCCCTGGGTGCTCAGCAGGGCCGCGTAGACGATCTCGGCGCGCTTCGCCGCGAAGTCGATCCCGGCGGGCGACGCTCCCGCCTGGGCCAGGACCGGATGGCCCTGCGGTCCGATCGGCACGTTGAGCGGCCCGCGAACGTCGAAGAACTCGCCGTGGTGGTCGATCGGGCGAGCGATGGTGTCGTCCCAGAGCGGGCCGTTCGGCAGCGGGCCCACGGGCGCGTCCCAGCTCAGGAACAGCTCCTCGAGAACCTGGACGAACTCGTCGGCCTTGCGGTAGCGGTCCTCCCGTGGCAGCAGGGGCTCGGGTCCGAAGTTGGCGGCGATGTCGGGATTGAAGTTCGCCACGAGGTTGAGTATCACCCGACCGCCCGAGATGCTGTCGAGCGAGGCGATCCGGCGGGCCAGGTTGTACGGCGCGTTGTACGAGGTGGAGGCGGTGAGCAGGAAGCCGATGTCCGGGACGGTGCCGGCGATGGCCGAGAACAGCACGATCGGGTCGAACGTGTGGATCGGTGCTCGGCTGGTGTCTCGCGACAAGGCGGGGTGATCGGACAGGAAGATCGCGTCGAGCACCCCACGTCGGGCGACCCGCGCCAGGTGCTCGTAGTGCCGGAAGTCCGCGAAGCGGTTCCAGGCTCGACCCGGCCAGTCGTGCGAGAGACCGGACGAGCCGGTGCCGACGACGGAGGCCGTCAGATTGAGTCGGTGGTGCGGCAAAGTGGTCACGGTCCTTCTGGCTGCGGTGTGCGTCGATTGGCCTGCTCGCATACTCTAGTATTCCGAGTGTATTACTAGGCAATAGGCCGAGCAGTCCGATATCCCACCCGAGGTTCCACGATGATCACTGACCTGCCGCGACACGAACCGCCTCGAGCCGACCCTCCGGCCGATGCGGCGCGCATCTGGCGACTGCTGGCGGTGCTGTCAGAGGCCGGGGGCTTTGCCGGCTATGTCGGGTGGACGATCAGTGACCGACCAGTTGGCACCCGCCGGGTCGAACACACCGGTCTGACACCGTCACCCTGATCGACGATGCCAGCCGGAGCGGGACTGAAGGCATCTCTTGTAACCAGCAGACCTGGTCCGGACCGATCTCCGGAGACCCGACCGGACCTGTGGCCGCCGTACCCGCCTGCACAGCCTCAAACAGTCACCGTGGCGTCGGTGGTAGACCGTGGGCGCCGGTGATGGTGCTGGTCTCGACCAGCTCGATGGCGACCTGATGGAGCTTGCGGTTGCTGTTCTGGCTGATCCGGGTGAGGAGCAGGAATGCCCGGTCGCCGCTGATCCGGTAGCGCTCCATCAACATGCCTTTGGCCTGGCCGATCAGATCGCGGTGGATGAGGGCTCGGGCCGCGTCCGTTTGCTTGCGGGCGCCGATGTAAGCGACGGCGGCGTGGGCTGCGACGAGGAGGCCCATCTGCTCGGAATCGTCGGTGAACACGCCCGGGGTGCGGGCGTAGAGGTTGAGCGCACCGAGATTGTCGCCCTCGACGTACAGCTGCAGCGCCAGCATGCTCGCCGCGCCCAGCTCCGCGGCTCTCGCGGCGAACAGCGGCCATCGTCGCTCGGTCGACATGTCGGGGATCCGGACAGTCTGCTGCCGGTAGGCGGCGTCCAGACACGGTCCCTGTTGGACTTCCTGCTGGACGGCGTCGACCAAACGGGGAAGGTCGCTGGTCGGCGCCTCCGACATCACGCGCCGGCGGCCGAACACGACGCTGATCGAGCCCTCGTCGGTGCCGGGGACCATGGCCACCGCAGCCGACACGATCGCCGCGAGCATCGTGTCGGGGTCGTCGTGTCCCTCGAGGTCGCGGGCCAACGCGGCCAACGTCTCGGCGATCACGTCGACGGCAGCGGTGCCGGTGTCGGAGGTGGAGTGCTGCCCGCGAGCACCTGAGTCTGCTCGGTCCTGTCTCAATCCGGTCACCCGATTCCCTGACGCACTCGCCGGTCCCAGCGAATGGTAGTGCGGGGTCTGCCCTGGTTCGAAGCTCCCTGGGCTCGACGGCATGACTTCGGCCGGGATGGGTACTCAGAGACCGAGGTGCGCCACAGCAGTGCCGCCACCCTGACGTGGTGGCCTCCGGCGAGACATCGTGACAGCGACAGACACATCGTGACAGCGACAGACGAAGAAGAGGTGAGACATGGCAACCCGTGAATCGGTGCGGCCCGGCGCTCGAGTTGACGCCGGCGTGCCCGGTGAGGACGCAGAGAAGCCGACCGAGATCCCCGCCCGGGGTTGGCTCCAGATCGTGAAACGGGGCTGGGCCGAGGCCAAGGTCGATCAGGTCCCGCTGCTGGGTGCCGGTGTCGCCTTCTTCGCCTTCCTTGCGCTGTTCCCGGCCGTGATCGCCCTTGTCACCCTGTACGGGTTGTTCGCCGACCCGGCCGTGATCGCCGACCAGGTGAACTCTCTGGCCGCCCTGCCGGCGGAGGTGCGGCAGCTGGTGGTCGACCAGATCAACAACCAGAACCGCGCGGCTCTCGGCTGGAGCGCACTGCTGGCCATCGCCCTCGCCCTGTTCAGTGCGTCCGGCGGGGTCAACAACCTGATCACCGCGGTCAACGTCGCCTATGACGAGGAGGACAAGCGCAGCCCGGTGAAGAAGCGTCTGATCGCGCTGGCCCTGACATTGGGCGCCATCGTGTTCGTCGTCATCATGCTCGGTCTGGTCGCAGTCGTCCCGGCGGTGTTGCAGGGCGTGTTCGGCGACACCCCGGTGCTCCGGTTCCTGCTGTCTGCGGCGCGCTGGTTGTTGCTGGTGGTGCTCGTGACGGCCGCACTCGCGGTGCTCTACCGGGTGGCACCGGACCGAGACGCCCCGAAGATGCGCTGGGTGTCCGTCGGAGCCGCCCTGGCCACCCTGCTGTGGCTGCTCGCGTCGATCGGCTTCTCGGTGTACGTCTCCACGTTCGGGAACTACGCGAAGACGTACGGGGTGTTCGCCGGCATCATCGTGCTGTTGTTCTGGTTGTGGATCACCTCCTACGCCGTCCTGCTCGGCGCCGAGATCAACGCCGAAGCGGAACAGCAGACCGCCGCTGACACCACGACGGGACCCGCCGAGCCGCTCGGTGAGCGCAACGCCGTGAAGGCGGATTCGACCCCGGGGAACGACTCCTCGCAGACCACCTGACGCGAGCACCAGCGGTGAGGGAATCGCCGGCGGGACTGCAGCGGTCGGCCGTCACGACCCCGCGACGACCCGGACAGAGCGCAACAGTGGAGCCGAGGCCCCAGCCCACCATCCGTGCACCACGTCGTCCAGATCGGTCAGCTGAGCCTCGGTGACGGCGAAGGCGCGGGTCGGTACGGTCGCCCCGAGCTCGACCAGCAGAGGCCGAAGATAGGCCTCTCCGACCAGACCGTGGGCCGGGGCGGCCGAGACCACCACGGGTACGGCGATGACCCCCTGCAGGGCGTTCGGCGGCAGCTGGTCCAGGAACAGCTTGAGCAGACCGGTGTAGCTGGCCTTGTGGACCGGAGTGGCCACCACCAGCACGTCGGCGTGACTGATCGTGGCGAGGGCGCCGTTGGTCCGGGGTCGCTCGGCGGCGAAGATCTCCGGGCCGAGGTCGGCGACCTCCACCGTCTGATGGAGCACAGGTCCGGCGAGGGCCGTGCGGATCTGGCTGCCCACGGCCTCGGCCACGGAGAGAGTCCGCGACCCCGCGCGGGGGTTTCCCGAGACGACGACCACCGAGGTGGGTGCGGCCGGGGCGTGGTGGTTGGTCGGTAAGGCGGTGTGGACGGACATGTCGGGCCTTTCTGATCATGTGGTTGGGGGGATGGTCGACGCAATCGCTCAGCCGCGCAGCAGCGGCAGCAGCTGCTGCCCCTGGCGCTCGATCTCTTCCAGGTAGGGGGTGTCGGACAGCACGAAGTGGGTGACGCCGAGGTCCTGGTAGCGCCGCAGCGACTTGGCGACCTCCTCGGCGGATCCGACCAGCCAGGTGGTCGCCGCCCCACCGCCGCCGTACCGCCCCGGGGTCGTGTAGAGGTTGTCGTCCAGCACCTCGCCGCGGGCGGCCAGATCGAACAGCCGCTGCTGCCCGACAGCGGTCCGTCGATGCGGGTTGACCTCGTCGCTGCCCTGCCGGCGCGCCATCTCGGCCACCTTGGCCTCCGCATCGGCCCAGGCCTGGTCGCTGGTGTCGCGGATCAGGGTGGTGATCCGCAACCCGAACTCCAGCGGTCGGTGCTCCCGACCGAGCTGGTCGCTGAGCGCC
This sequence comes from uncultured Actinomycetota bacterium, assembly GCA_963696135.1. GTDB lineage: Bacteria > Actinomycetota > Actinomycetes > Propionibacteriales > Propionibacteriaceae > Microlunatus. Next base: position 334,890 of record CAVOJH010000005.1, on the reverse strand, counting down.
CGCAGCCGCGCGATCCGTTCCCGGATGCCGTCCAGTGGCTCACCCCAGAACAGCTGGATGTCGGCCTCGGTGGCCGCCACCCGTTCGGCGGCGTCGGAGGCGCCGCCGAAGTAGAGCGGGGGATGGTCGCGACCGTCCCGGACCTCGATCCGGGGGAGGACGGTGGAGTCGGTCACCCGGAAGTGCTCGCCGCGAAAGGTGACGTTCTCCTGGGTCCAGAGCCTACGGACGATCTGGAGGAACTCCCTGGTGCGGTCGTAACGGAGGGCGGGGTCGCTCTCGTCGTCACCGTAGGCGGCGAGATCGTCCTTGCCGGACACGATGTTGACCCGGACCCGGCCACCGGACAGGTGGTCCAGCGTGGCGGCCGCGGCGGCGAAGTTCGCGGGGCGCCAGTAGCCGGGCCGGATCGCGATCAGCGGCTCGAACGTGGTCGTCCGGGCAGCCAGCGCGGTGGCCACGGTGAAGGTGTCCGGACGTGACCAGCCCGCACCGAGCAGGGCACCGGTCCAGCCGTTCTGCTCGAGCGCGACGGCGTGGGAGGTCAGGGTGTCGAGGCTGTTGTGGGCGTCGACGACGGAGTCGCCGCGGTGGCCGGGACGGATCTGGTTGGGGATGTACCACAAGAACTCGAGGGTCATCGGGGATTCCTTCGGGGTGAGGGATCGGTGGGCGGGTCAGAAGCGCCGGCGAGCTCGGCGAGCTGGGTGAGCTGAGCCCGACGCACGTCGGCGCTCTGGCCCTGGACCAGGACGAACAGAGCCGAGCCGGCGTGCAGGTGGGCGGTGTCGTCGGTGGTGATGCCGTGCCCGGCCCGGGCGACGACGAGGGCTCGGGTCAGCGTGGACAGGGCGTCGCCGCTGGCCACCTTGAGGGCCAGTCGCTCGGTCAGACGATGGTCGCCACCGAGGCGGGCGGCCTCGTCCGACAGCGCGTACGCCTGCGCGCGGATGGCGGCCACCCGCGGACGCCAGCTCTCGGCCACCTGTCGGGCCAGGGGGTGCTCGTCCTGCTCGAGCTCGAGCAGCACGGTCTCGGCGAGCCCGAAGTGATGGGCGCGGGCGTCGCTGGCGACCCCGAGATCCTTGTGTCGCCACTGATCCAGGGACTCGGTGGAGATCACGTGCTCCTCCGCCACCAGCACGTCGTCCAACCGGACCCGCTCGGTCCGGCTGCCCCGCACCACGCCGAGACCGAGCGGTGTGGCGGCGATCCCTTCCTCCACCGGAATGAGCGCGGTGATCACCGTCTCGGTCTCCTCCGACACAGCCGCGACCGCCAGCGCGGTGTTCAGCCCCCAGCCGCTGACCCAGGAGGCGGTGCCGGAGAAGATCCACCCCCGGGAGCTACGTCTGGCCCGGAGGTGATCGGCGGGGTAGCGGCGGACGTCGCTGATGGCCGCCCCGATCAGGAGCTCGCCCCGCAGCACCCGCTCGGCCAGGGGCGACAGCGCGGCATCCTGGGCTGCGGCGATCGCCAGCCGACCGACCTGGGGAGCGTGCTGGGCCCACACCAACCAGGTGTTGAAGCAGCCGCCCGCGATCAGCTCGTGCAGTCGTCGATCGGCGCCGCGGTCGATCGCAGCGCCACCGTACGCCGCCGGGGCGAGGTGGTTCAGCAGCCCGAGCTCGGACAGCTCCGCCACACGACCGGGGGACACTCCGTCCTGGTCGGTGCGGACGGCAGTCGGACGCAGGGTCTTGTCCGCGTACAGCTCGACCCGCCGGACGAACACGTCTGGCACCGACTCGGAGCCCCCGGCGACGCCGATCGCGTCGACCGTGCCGAGCTCCGTCGTCTCGGCTGGTGTCATGCCCCGTCCTTCGCTCAGTGATGAGACTCGCGCCCACGATGTGGGATTGCGGATTTTCCCTAGTACATCACTAGGAATACTAGGCAACACACGGCGACTTGATCGGACTGGACCGCACTGCGGACACCGACCTCACGAGAGACGAGTTCCATGAGACGACAACGACTCGGCCCGCTATGACCGCGTCAGCCAGACAGCTCCACCTCAACGTCAACATCCTGAACGCCGGCGTGTTCGGCGGGTCGTGGCGGTTCCCGGGCACCGATCCGCTGGCCAGCTACGGGATCGAGCACTACACCTCGATCGCGGCCAAGGCCGAGAGGGCCAAGCTCGACGCCGTCTTCCTGGCCGACGGGCCAGTGCTGGACCCCAGCATCCGGCACCGGACCGGCAACAACCTGGAGCCCACCACCGTACTGGCCCGGATCGCCGCGCAGACCGAGCGGATCGGCCTGATCGCCACGCTCTCGTCTTCCTACAACGATCCGGTCGAGGTGGCTCGGCGGCTCGGCGACCTGGACCAGATCAGCGGCGGTCGCTTCGGTTGGAACGTGGTGACCACCGCAGGATCGGTGGCGGCGCGCAACTTCGGCCGCACCGGGGAGCCCGACCACGGGCTGCGCTACCGACGGGCGGCCTCCTTCGTCGAACAGGTCGTGGCGACCTGGACGGCCCGGCAGCCGGTGTCGGCTCAGGGCCGCCCGGTGATCGTGCAGGCCGGTGGCTCGACCGACGGCAAGCGCCTCGCCGCCCGGGTCGGTGAGGTGATCTTCTCCGCCGAACAGGATCTGGACAAGGCCCGCGCCTTCCGTACCGAGCTGCGGGCGGGTGCTCAGGCGTTCGGTCGTCATCCCGACGAGATCGTGGTGCTGCCCGGGCTGTCGACGGTGCTGGGCAGCACCGAGGCCGAGGCGCGGGAGCGGCGTGAGCTGCTCGACGAGGTGCTGCCCGACGCGTACGCCCGTGGTCGGTTGTCCGGGCAGCTGGGCATCTCCCTGGACGGACTGCCCGACCACGAGCCGATCCCGCTCGAGCTGCTGCCCGACCCGGACGTGGCCGGTGGCTCGCAGACCTTCTACCGGGTGGTCCGCGACATCATCGTCGACGAGCAGCCGACGCTGCGACAGCTGTTGAAGAAGCTGTCCGGGGGCGGCGGTCACCGCATCGTGGTCGGCACCCCGGAGCAGGTCGCCGACGACATCGAACGCTGGTTCCGCGGGGGTGCTGCCGACGGCTTCAACGTGATGCCGGACGTGCTGCCGTCGGGCTTCGACGACTTCGCCGACCACCTGGTGCCGGTGTTGCAACGGCGCGGGTTGTTCCGGACCGAGTACGAGGGCACGACCCTGCGCGATCACCTCGGTCTCGGCCTGCCCGGTCAGGCCGGGGCCACGGAGAGGGTGCCGCTCGAAGCAGCCGTCTGACCCGCCCCATTCCTCATCTGCAAGGAGATCTGACCGACATGACCTTCCCCGTGGTGATCACCGTCGCCGTGGCCGTGGACCCCGCCGACGACCAGCTGACCCTGGCCGACGCGGCCGTGGTCGCCGACACGGCTCAACAGGCCGGGGCCATCGCTCTCCGGCTGCTGGACCAACCGGTCGACACCCCGACACTCGGCTCGCCGGGCGGCCCCGGCGGCGTCCTCGACCCGACCGTCGCGGCCGCCTACCTGGCCGGCCGCCAGGGCCGGATCGGCTACCTGGTGGATGTCGCCACCACGCACCAGGCCCCCTACAACACCGCCCGCCGGGTGCTGTCGATCGACCGCGCCACCGACGGCCAGGTGGGGATCGTGCTGCGCGCCGGCGCGGGGGACGAGGTCAGTGACGCCGTCGCTGCCCAACCGGGTCCCGGTGATCCCGCGGCCCGCTGGAGCGAGTACGCCGAGGTGCTCATCCGCCTGTGGGAGTCGTTCCCCCGGTCCGCCCTGATCGGCGACCAGGACGCGGCGGTGGTGGCCGACCACACCGCCATTCGACCGATCGACCACTCCGGCGACCACTACCGGGTGGCCGGACCGCTGGACGGCCCATCGTCTCGGCAGGGCAGGCCGGTCCTGGCAGTGACCGATGTCGCGTCCGTCGGCTGGGACCGCGCCGCCGCCCAGGCCGACGTGATCCTCGTGTCGGCCGACGAGGCGCCGACAGCGGCCGAGGCGTTGGCGACCGCCGCCGAGCGCGTCGGGCGTCTCCGCCGAGAGATCGCCCTGATCGGCCGGCTGCCGGTCGACTCGCGTCGCGAGGCGAACGCCGAGAAGCTGGCCGCGCGGCTGGCCCACGTCGTCGCCACGCATCGCCTGGATGGTCTCGAGCTGCTGCCGGTGGGCGGTGTCGAGGCGGTCCTGTCGGTGCTGGCTTCGGTGGTGACCGTGCTGGCCGAGCCACCGGGCATCACCCTGCGGGACTCCTTCGGCGTGCCAGAGCCGATCGGTCCGCTCGTCTCGACCGGGACCGGCGCATGACCGCGGTGCAGGCGGGCCCCCGCAACGACCACGCTCCACGGTCTCCGGTCGGGATCGACACCGAGCTGTCGGTCGCCGCCATTCGCGCACGGATCGCCCCGGTGCTGCAGCGCGTCGCCGCCACCGCCCGGGAGCGGGAGGAGTCCCGCGACTACGCCTTCGCCGACGTCCGCGCCCTCGCCGAGACCGGGCTGGTGCTGGTCGGTGTACCCCGGGCCGACGGTGGCGCCGGCGGCAGCCTGCGGGACGTGGTCGACACGGTGATCGAGGTGGCCCGAGCCGACTCCAACGTCGCCCAGGCGCTGCGGCCGAGCTTCCTCGCGGCCAACGCGGTGGCCGGGGGTGACGACGTACCCCACCGAGCGGCCACGGCGGCCCGGCTGCGAAGGCGGGAGCTGTTCGCCGGTACGGGTAACGAGCGGAGCGGCGGGGTCAGCGGTGCCGTCAACACCGTGGCCCGCCGCGACGGCGAGGACTACCTGGTGACGGGGGAGAAGTACTACTCGACCGGAGCGCTCTACGCGAGCTGGTTCTCGGCCTCGGCCACCACGGAGGACGGGGCGACCATCCGGTTCACGGTGCCGACCGACCGGGAAGGGGTCGAGCGACTCGACGACTTCGATGCGGTCGGTCAGCGGCTCACCGCGAGCGGCACCACCCGGCTGACCGGGGTGCGAGTCCACCCACACGAGACGACGCTGCCAGCCGAGGACACGCCCGACAACCCGTGGCGTGGGGGATTCGCTCAGCTGTACCTCGCCGCCGTGCAGGCGGGCATCGCCGCTCGCGCCCTCGACGACGCGGTCTGGTTCGTCCGGGAACGAGCCCGCCCGATCAAGCACAGCTCGGCCCAGCGCAGCACCGACGACCCGTACGTTCGACAGACGGTGGGGGAGATCGCTGCCCGGGCCCAGACGGCTCGAGCCGTGGTGCTGCTGGCCGCCGAGACGCTCCAGGACGTCCGTGGGCGGGTGGGCCCGGACGCCCGAGCAGCAGGTGCCGCGGCCGCGGTGCAGGTCGCCCAGGCCGCGGTGATCGCGATCGAGTCCGCCCTGAAGGCCGCGGAGCTGGTGTTCGACGTGGGCGGTGGCTCGATCACCGACCGCCGGCTCGGCTACGACCGTCACTGGCGCAACGCCCGGACGGCCGCCAATCACAACCCGCGGCAGTGGAAGCTCGCCGTGGCTGGGGCCTACCTGCTCACCGGTGAGGACCCGCCCACCACCGGGCTGTTCTAGGCCGGCCTCCGAACCGAACCCGACCCCGTACGACGACGCAGAGAGTGATCCATGACCATCGAGACCAACCGCCCGCTGGGCCGGACCGGCGTGCTGCTCAGCCCGCTGACCCTCGGCACGATGAACTTCGGTCGCTGGCAGACCGAGGCCGAGAGCACCACGATCATCCACGCCGCCCTGGATGCCGGCATCAACGCCGTCGACACGGCCGACGTCTACGGCCAGGGGGAGTCCGAGGAGATCGTCGGCAAGGCCCTGCGGGGCCGCCGGGACGACGTCTTCCTGGCCACCAAGTTCCACGGTCAGATCGGCGCCAACCCGTTGCACGCGGGCAACTCCCGGCAGTGGATCGTCCGTGCCGTCGAGGACAGCCTGCGCCGCCTGGACACCGATCACCTGGATCTCTACCAGGCCCACCGGCCCGATCCCCACACGGACCTGCTGGAGACCCTGCAGACCCTCGACGGTCTCGTCCGCCAAGGCAAGATCCGCTACTACGGGACCTCGGTGTTCCCCGCCCAGCAGCTCGTCGAGGCGCACTGGCTGGCCGAGAAGCACGGTCTGATCGCGCCGCACACCGAGCAGCTGCCGTACTCCCTGCTGGTCCGCGGCGTCGAGCGTGAGGTGCTGCCGGTCACTCGGACGTACGGGGTGGGCGTCCTCAGCTATGGCCCCCTGGCCGCCGGCTGGCTGTCCGGGAAGTACCGCGTCGGCGGCGAGCAGCCCACCTCCGCCCGGGCCGACCTGATCCCCGGCCGCTTCGACGTGACGGCCGAGCGCAACCGGCGGAAGCTGGTGGCCGCTGACGCCCTGGCCGCCCTGGCCGAGGAGAACGGCCTCGGCCTGGTCGAGCTGGCGATCGGCTTCGCGCTCAACCACCCGGCGATCAGCAGCGTGATCATCGGTCCGCGCACCCATGATCATCTGGAGAGCTACCTGAAGTCCGCGACCGTCGAGCTGACCGACGAGGTGCTGGATCGGATCGACCAGATCGTCGAACCCGGCACCCAGTTCCTGGAACGCGACACCGGCCGGGACACCCCGTCGTTGCAGCCCGCTGCGTTGCGCCGGTCCGTCCCGGGTCGCTGACGCCCTGAACTCCGAACCACAGATCCCCCTTCCAGACAAAGAGTCACACACAGAAAGCACATGATCATGAGCACCCCCACCTACGTCGCCGACGCGTCTCGCTACGACACCGCCACGTTCCGCCGCACCGGTCGCTCGGGTCTCGACCTGCCCGCCTTCTCCTTCGGTCTGTGGCAGAAGTTCGGGGAGGACTACGCGTACGACACCCAACGGGAGATCATCCTGCGGGCCTTCGATCTGGGCATCACCCACTTCGACAACGCCGACCGCTATGGTCCGCCGCACCGGGGCGCCCAGCAGACTTTCGGCCGAGTGCTCGCTCGTGATCTTGCTCCCTACCGGGACGAGCTGATCCTCTCGACCAAGGCGGGCAACCCGATCGGCGCCAGCCCCTACCTGCAGGGTGGTTCCCGCAAGTCCATCCTGGCCTCCCTCGACCACAGCCTCCGCGACCTGGGCACCGACTACGTCGACGTCTTCTACCACCACCGGCCCGACCCCAGCACTCCGCTGGAGGAGACGGTCAGCGCCCTGGTCAGTGCGGTGCAGCAGGGGAAGGCGCTCTACATCGGGATCTCCAACTACCAACCCGACCAGACGCGCGAGATCGCCACCCAGCTGCGGGCGGCCGGGGTGCCGTTGCTCATCCACCAGACGCGGTACTCCATCTACGACCGTCGGCCCGAGACCAACGGGTTGCTCGACCTGGCCATCGACGAGGGTTTCGGGGTAATCGTCTACTCCCCGCTCGCGCAGGGTCTGCTCACCGACAAGTACCTGGAGACCATCCCCGGCGGCGCCCGCGCGGAGAACAGCACGTTCCTGTCTCCCGACGTCATCGACGAGACGTACCGACAGCGCACGGCCGAGCTGAACAAGATCGCCGAGTCCCGTGGCCAGTCGCTGGCGCAGCTGGCGCTGCAGTGGGCGCTGCGACAGCCCGCGGTGACCTCGGCCCTGATCGGCGCGAGCTCGGTCTGGCAGCTTGACCACAATGTGGCGGCTCTGGAGTTCCCGCCCCTGACCCCCGAGGAGCTGGACCTGATCGACGAGCACGGGGTGCACGGCACCGGGCTCCGACTGGCCGCCTGAGATGACGACCTCGGCGGGCATCGGGGTCGGGCTGGCCGACGGCCGACCGTTCCGGCTGGGTTTCCTGCTCCACCTGGATCACGACGTGGATCCCGCCCGTGCCTACCGCGAGGCCGTCGACCTGTTCGTCGCGGCCGAGCAGCTCGGCTACGACTCGGGCTGGGTGATCCAGCGACACTTCCGGCAGGGCCGGGAGCACGTGTCGTCGCCGCTGGTGCTGCTGGCCGCCATCGCTGCGCACACCCGACGGATCGGTCTGGGCACCGGGGTGCTGGTGCTGCCGCTGGAGGATCCCCTGAAGGTGGCCGAGGACGCCGCCACTCTCGACCTGCTCAGCGGTGGGCGGCTGGAGCTCGGCGTCGGGTCCGGACCGTTCCCGGGCGCCTGGACCGCCTTCGGCAAGGACATCGCCGATCGGCATGCACTGTTCGAGAGCTCGGTGGCCCGCCTCCACGGGGTGCTGGAGGGCGAGGCGCTGAACGACCTGGGAGAGGTGCTGCACCCGCCGGCGCCGGGACTGCGGCGTCGGCTCTGGCAGGCGACCACCAGCGACCCGCGCTGGGCGGGTCCGGCAGCAGCGGCCGCCGCCCGGGCCGGCGACGGGCTGCAGCTGTCCCGGGCGACCGGCTGGCAGGACTCCGCCCTCCGCCCTGCGCTTGGGCCCACGGTGGCGCAGCAGCGCCAGGCCGAGCTGATCCAGACCTACCGGTCGGCCTGGGTCGATCCGTGGGCTGTCGGCGGGAGTCCGAGAGTCCAGGTGTCTCGAGCGGTCTATCCGCACCCGGACCGCGCCGAGGCGCTGCGACGGGTGACTCCCGGGGTGCGGCGGTGGCAGAGCTGGTCACCACGGGCGGCGGCCCGGGAGCTCGACGTGGATGCCTACATCGAGACCGACGGCGCGCTGCTGGGCCCCAGCGAGCAGATCGCCGCTGCGTTGGCGGCTGACCCGGCCCTGCGGGACATCACCGACCTGCTGATCAGCTTCGTGCCCGGGGTGCCTGACCACACCGAGCACCTCCGGCTGCTGACGGCCGGCGCCCGGGAGCTGGCTCCGTTGCTCGGCTGGCACTCGTCCAGCCAGCTGTTGCCCGTCTGAGAAATCCACCACCTGAGAAAGGCCACCATGTCCGGGTTCCACCTGAACCTCTCGCTGATGACCCCCGGCCACTACCGGCACGCCTGGCGACTGTCGCACAGCGACCCGACCGCCTACCTCGACGTCGACTACTTCGTCCGGCTGGCCAAGATCGCCGAGGACGCGGGAATCGACGCCGTCTTCCTCGGTGACGCGCCGGCGCTGCGCGGGGAGATCGAGGACGCGCCGGGGACCGGTATCGACCCCCTGATCCTGCTCGGGCACGTCGCCGCTCGCACCCACAGTCTCGGGGTGATCATCACCTCGTCGTCCACCTACAACTCCCCATACAACCTGGCTCGTCGCTTCCAGGCGCTCGACATCGTCACCAAGGGCCGGGCGGCGGTGAACATCGTCACCACCGGCACCAGCGCCGCGGCCGCCAACTTCGGTCTCAACGACCACCCCGACAAGGCGACCCGTTACCGACGGGCCTGGGAGTTCCTCGACGTGGTCACCCGACTGTGGGACGGGTGGCAGCCCGACTGGCTGGTGGCCGACAAGGAGACAGGACGGTTCGCCGACACCGCGAAGATCCAACCGATCGACCACGCGGGCGAGTTCTTCTCGGTGGCCGGTCCGCTGCCGGTGCCACCCGGTCCGCAGGGTAGGCCGGTGATCGTCCAGTCCGGCGGCTCAGACGGCGGGCTCCGGCTGGCCGGCGACTTCGCGGATGTCGTCTTCACCGTGGCGCAGACCCAAGCCAAGGCTGTCGCCTTCCGCAACGACATCCGGCAGCGAGCCGCGGCCGCCGGGCGCGACCCCGACCAGGTCAAGGTCTCGCTGGGCGTCGTGGTCCTGGTGGCCGCGACCGAGGAAGAAGCCCGGCAGCGTGCCGCGGCACTGAACGCCACGCTGCCGATCGAGCGACTCACCCGGGCGGTGGTGGGCAGTCTCGGGCTGGATCCCGACAGCCGCGGGCCGGACGACCCCATCAGCCTCACCGACCTGCCCGACGTGGTGCCGGCGACGGCCTTCTCCACCGGCTTCGGGGTATCCACCCGGGCGCTGATCGCCGAGCGACCACGGACGCCGCGCGAGCTGATCGAGGGCAGTGCCGGCGGCTCGGGACACCGGGTGCTGGTGGGCAGCCCCGAGCAGATCGCCGACGACCTGCAGTCCTGGTACACCGCGGGCGCCGCCGATGGGTTCACGATCATGCCCGCGGAGACCGCGGTCGACCTGGAGCACTTCACCCGGTCCGTGGTGCCGCTGTTGCAGGACAGAGGGTTGTTCCATCGCAGCCACCCGGTGCAGCAGACCCTCCGAGAGCGCCTCGGTCTCGAGGTGCCCCGGCAGCGGCCCGACGAGCAGCGGGCGTCCCACGAGGCGGGCTCCGTCCCTCTCGCCAGCTGAGTTCGCGGCAGTCGTGTCTCAGCATGTGGCAATCCCTAGTTATCAGGTAGGCAATATATGAAAATTGAGGCAGTTCCACCGACGAAGGAGATCTTGACAATGCCACCCAGCACGTCGGCTGGCTTCCCCCGTACTCCCGAGAGGCTTCGCCCATGACCGCCGTCCTCCCACAGATCGGCGGTGGCGCCTCCGGCACGGAGTCCCTCTCGCCCGACCACTTCAAGTCCATCTTCCGGCACCACCCGGCCGGGGTCGCGGTCGTCACGCTGCGGCACCGGGAGCGTCTGGTCGGGTTCACCGCGACGTCGGTGATCTCCGTCTCGGCCGAGCCGCCGCTGCTCGCCTTCTCGGTCGCGGGCGGCTCCAGCTCGTGGGTGCCGCTGACCGAGACCGAGACCGTCGTCGTCAACTTCCTGTCGGCCGAGCAGGTGGACCTGTCCGCCCGGTTCGCGACCAGCGGGATCGATCGGTTCGCCTGCGGCGGCTGGTCGCTGCTGGACAGCGGCGAGCCGGTGCTGGACGACACTCCCCGGTGGCTTCGCGCCGAGATCATCCAGCGGACGCCGGTCGGCTCGAGTCACCTGGTCTGCCTGCGGGCGATCAGCTCGTCGGTGGACCACGCGCCGGCGAGCCCGGCGAACGGCCACGTGCCGCCGCTGGTCTACCACGACCGCGTCTACCACCAGCTCGGCACCGCCAGCGCCCTCTGATCCGTCGCTCCGTCTGCGGACGGCCGAGCCGGCGCAGATCCTTCCCCGGGAGTCTCGTATGAGCACCATCCCAACCCCAGTCCGCTACGCCAGTCCGGTCGATCCGGCTGCCTACGGTCCGTACCGCAGCGCCTCCCGCCCGGGAGATCACCGTCCACGGCTCCGCTTCACCGGTCGCTTGACTGCCGACGGCTCCAGCGGCTTCCAGGCCGAACCGGGTCGCTACCACCTGTACGCGGGGTGGTTCTGCCCGTGGTCGCAACGGGTCGTCCTGCAGGTGGTGGTCAACGGGCTCAGCGACGTCATCGGGGTCTCCTACGTCGATGACGTCAGGGACGGTCGCGGCTGGGCGTTCCGGCAGACCCACGGGCCCGATCCGGTCAACGGCTTCACCCTGCTGCGGCAGGCCTACGAGGCCACCGAGCCCGGCTTCGACGGGCACATCGGCGTCCCGGTGCTGTGGGACACCCGTTACGGCCGGGTGGTCAGCAACGACTACCGAAGCATCGGGCTGGACATCGCCACCCAGTTCGGCGGCTCGCGCTGGCCCGGCATCGACACCTACGCCGCCACCGACCGGGCGGAGATCGAGGAGCTGGACGGCTGGGTAGGGCCGGCGGTCAACCAGGGTCTCAGCCGCGCGGCCGGCGACGGTCCCGGCGCGGGTCGGGCCCGGGCGGATCTGCTGGCCGCGTTCGACCTGCTGAACGACCTGCTGGAGGACCGGTCGTTCCTGGTCGGTCACGGTCTGACCGAGGCCGACCTGCGGCTCTGGGTCAGTCTCGCCCGGTACGACGTGCAGGCCAACGCGGCCGGTCGGATCGGACCTCCGCTGAGCGCCTGGCGTCATCTGTCCCGGTACGCCGCGTGGCTGGCCGAGCTGCCGGCCTTCCGCGCGACCACGCGGTGGGAGAGCTTCAGCGTGCCGGGGTCCCGGGCATCGTTCCTGCCCACGCTGGCGAACGGCGACGCCGCCTGACCTGCCTCAGAGATCGGGCACGGACAGGGCAAGGGCGAAGTCACCGGCCGGGTCGGTCCACCAGGACGTGAGCGTGAAACCGGCGCCAGCCAGCTCGGCGGTCAGACCAGCTCGGCGGAACTTGGCCGAGATCTCGGTCCGGATCTCCTCGCCGGCGGCGAAGGCGATCCGGAGGTCCAGATCCGGCAGGGTGACCGTCATCGCGTCCCGGGCCCGCAGGGCCATCTCCATCCACTCCGCCGCGGCGTTCCAGCGGGCGACGTGATCGAACCTCTCGGGTCGGAAGTCGGCACCGAGGGACGCGTTCAGCACCCGGAGGACGTTGCGGTTGAAGTCGGCGGTGACGCCGGCGGCGTCGTCGTAGGCAGCCACGAGCCGGTGCTCGTCCTTGACCAGGTCCACCCCCAGCAGGAAGGCGTCGCCGGTGCCCAGCTCGGCGCGCAGGGCCCGGAAGAAACGCGACCGCTCGACCGGATCGAGGTTGCCGATCGTGCTGCCCAGAAAGGCGATCAGCCGACCGTCGGACGTGGGCAGCCGGTCCAGGTGCGCCTCGAAGTCGGCGACCACCCCGTGCAGCTCGAGACCGGGGTAGTCACGCGCGAGCACGGCAAGCGCACCGTCGAGGGCCGAGGCGCTGACGTCGACGGGCACGTACCGTCGCAGCCGACCAGCTGCGGCCAGGGCGTTCAGCAGCAGCCGGGTCTTGGTCGACGACCCGGATCCCAGCTCCACCAGGGATTCCGGTCGACCGGCGGCGGCGGCCACCGCGTCGGCGTACCGGGTGAGGATGGCTTCCTCGGTGCGGGTCGGGTAGTACTCGGGCAGTCCGGTGATCTGCTCGAACAGCTCGCTGCCGCGGGCGTCGTAGAAGTACTTGGCCGGCAGGGTCTTCGGCGTCGCGGTCAGTCCCCGACGAGCATCGGTGATCAAGGTCGCGCGCAGGTCGGCGGGTGTCAGGTGCACATCGAGGTGGGTGGTGATCACGGCAGGTCCCGGGGGTCGTGGAGCGGGGTGATGGTCACGCCGTTGTGGTCGGCGTACAGGGCGGTCTCGTCGGGCACCTCGCTCCACCGGGGGTCGTCGTCGTACGGCTCGGAGGCCACCACGACGGCGCCCTCGCGCTCGACCACGAACACCGGTTCGCCGACGCAGGTGGCGGCGATCGCGGTGCCGTCGGTGGCCAGCAGCGTGAGCCGGCCGCCGCCGACGACCTGCGCCTCCCCGACAGCATCGAGCAGCCCGGTGGCCAACGGGGCGCCGGCCGCCCACCGGGCGGCGGCGAGGCCGAACAGCAGCGCCGAGTCCACGGGTGCGGACGCCTCCGCGATGTCGTACGTCCGGTCGGCGAGGGCTTTCCGAGCGGCGGGCCAGTCGGCCAGCCGCCCGTTGTGGCTGAACAGACCGCGCTGGGCGGTGAACGGCGCGGCGCAGGACTCGTCCGGTCCGCACCCCGGCGACGCCGAGCGGACGGCCGCCAGGATGCAGCCGCTCGACACGGTGGGTGCCAGGGAGGCGAACGAGGCGTCGCTCCAGATCGGCTGGGCCCGTCGATAACGCACCGGCTCGGGACGGCCCGGCACGTACCAACCGACCCCGAAGCCGTCGGCGTTCACGGTGCCGTGCTGCTGGCGACGGGGCGCCCAGGACTGCCGCAGCAGCGAGTGCGGCGGGGTGAGCACCAGCTCCGCCAGGGTGATCGGTGGCCCGAGGTAGGCCAGGTGGCGGCACATCAGGCGTCCCGCGCGGTCCGGAAGCCGGCGAAGATCTGGCGTCGGATCGGGTAGTCCCAGTTGCGGAAGGTGGCTCGACAGACCAGCGGATCGGTGGCCCAGGAACCGCCACGGAGCACCTTGTGGTCGCTGCCGAAGAACACCTCCGAGTACTCCCGGTACGGGTAGCTGCAGAAACCTGGGTGGCCGGTGAAGTCGGTCGAGGTCCACTCCCAGACGTCGCCGAGCAGCTGGAGGATCCCGTACGCCGAGGCGCCGGCCGGGAACGAACCGACCGGGGCGGGTCGGGTCCGGGCCTGACCCAGGTTGGCGTGCTCGGGGCCTGGGGCGGCGTCGCCCCAGGGGTGACGCCGCTTGGTCTCGGTGACCGGATCCCAGGACGCCGCCTTCTCCCACTCGGCCTCGGTGGGCAGGCGGCGACCGGCGTACCGGGCGTAGGCGTCGGCCTCGAAGTAGCACACGTGCTGCACCGGCTCCTCGTCCGGCAACGGCTCCAGGGCGCCGAGCCGTCGACGCAGCCAGCTGCCGGAGTCCCTGACCCAGAAGGCGGGAGTGCGCTTCCCGGAGCGACAGCGCCACTGCCAGCCGGCTGGGCTCCACAGGCGCTCGTCCTCGTAGCCGCCGGACTCGACAAAGGCACGGTAGGCGGCGTTCGACACCGGTGCGGTGTCCAGGAAGTAGCCGGGCAGATCGACCCGGCGCGCCGGTCGCTCGTTGTCCAGCGCCCACGGGTCGGTCGAGGTGCCCATCACGAACGACCCCGCCGGCACCAGCACCTCCGTCGGCCAGTGGCTCGCTCGCGGGGGCGGGCCGGAGGTGGTGTCCGGCAGGGCTCGGGCACCGCGACGCAGCTGGTGGGTGGCCAGCATCGTCTCGTCGTGCTGGTGCTCGTGCTGGAGCACCATCCGGTAGACGAAACCCGAGGCCAGCAACGGCTCTGCGTCGTCCAGCCGTACGCGGTCGAGGGTGTCGAGCACCTGGCGGCGGACCAGCCCGAGGTAGTCCAGTGACTCGGCCGGGCTCAGCAGCGGGAGGCTGGGCCGGGTGGCCCGTGGGTGCTCGAAGGCGTCGTAAAGGGGGTCGATCTCGGGACGCAGCGACGGCGCACCGGAGGTGGCGCGGAGCAACCACAGCTCCTCGTAGTTGCCCACGTGGGCGAGATCCCAGACCAACGGCGACATCAACCTCGAGTGCTGAGCGGTCAGCTCGGCCTCATCGAGCACCTCGGTCGTGAGACCGAGAGAACGGCCGCGGCTGCGCTCCAGCTCACGGGCGAGGAGTTCCTTGATGTCCTGGGTTTCGGTGGTGCTCATCGGGGTCGCTCCGTCGTCGCTCGGGTGATCATGAAGGCTCGGCTGCCGAGAGGATCCGGCTCGTAGGGGAGCCGAACAGGTGGTCGAGGAAGTCGTCGGCGGGGCAGCGACCGCGGGTGACGAAGCGCTCCAGGTAGTCGGTGACCAGCGTGATCAGGGCCGGCTCGACACCGAGCCGGGGGAGGGCGGAGAGCGCGGCCTCGAAGCACCGCACAGCCACGCGCCGGAGAGCGGGATCGGTCAGGCCCTGTCGGGCCGCGACCTCCCAGCTCGTCGGCGCCACTGCCGTTGCCTCGCGTACGGTGTCGGCCGCGATCGGATCGGCGACGAGAGCCGACAGCACCGCCGGCGGGACCGGCCACCACTGCCGCGGCTGGGCGTCGACGTAGCGCACCTCCAGCCAGCCCCGAGGGCGAACGGGTGGGAAGAGGGTGGTCAGGTGGTAGGCGAGATCGTCCTCCGTCGGAAGGGCGAACCCGGCCACGCCGGCGACCCAGTCGCGGAAGGTGAACCCGGGTGACGCCAGCCAGTCGCCCTGTCGTCGGCACATCATCACGGGCGCGTCCAGTGCGTACTCCGTCCAGGCCGTCACCGGATCCGGCCCTCGTGGAGCCGACCTCCGGGTCGGGTCCATGGCCAGCACGATGCGCTGCCGGGTGGACTTCCACCCGGTGACCCGACCCAGGTGCATCGGAGAGTTGGCGAAGGCGGCGACCAGGGTGGGCCCGACCGCGTGAAGCAGGGACCAGCGCCGCGCCACGTCGACGGCGTCCGCGCCGGCGTCGAGGTTGACCTGGACTGCGGCGGTGCCGGTCATCATCGTCAGCCCGGCCTCGCCGCGACGGTCGAAGTAGTCCTGCATCGCGTCGTAGCGGGGTGTCCGCAGCAGCCGCCGCGGTGGGCGTACGGGATCCAAGGCGACCGGCATCGCGGTCAGTCCGTGCCGGGCGAGGATCCGATCGAGGCGAGCGGTGTCGCGTTCGAGGTCACGCCAGCAGTGCGAGAGATCATCGGCGACCGGGGAGCTGAGCTCGAGCTGGCCGCCTGGCTCCAGGGTGATCCGGCTTCCGCCGGGCATCGGCGTCAGGTCGCGGATCACGCCGTCGAGCGTGGTCGGGACAAGGTGATGGTCGGGGTGGGAGGTCGAGGACAGAAGCCATTCGAGCTCGATGCCGACGTGGTGCGGCGGACCGGTCTTGAAGCAGATCATGCCCACGTGGGCATGGACAGAGGTCTCGTCTGGCAACGTGTTCTCACTCATCTGGCACCTCCCTTCCCTCGTGCTGAAGCGTAATTCGCAGTCCTTCGGCCCTGGCGGGGGGCTCCGTCACCACCACGTGGCGCCGGTTCGGCCGACGAAGGCGCTCCAGTCGCTCCCGACCCCGGGATCGAGCCGCGCTGTCGAAGGAGCCGTTTCCCGTAGAGTGGGTGGTTCCCGTCGGTCGTGATGCCGGCGGTCCTGGCCGCCGACAAGGCCCCGGGTGACCTGACCACCGAGAAGTGAGGCCCCTGTGCCCGAAACCGATCGCATGGTTCTGCGCCGCGCGAGCTGGCCCGATGTCGACGATGTCGTGGCGCTGACCACCGACGCCGAGGTGATGGGCTTCGATGACTCCCCGCCCCTGACCCCGGCCCGCGTGCTCGCCGAGGAGATGCCGCGGCTGATGGCCCAGCAGCAACGCACCGACCAGCTGGGGTTCTGGGTCGCCCGCGAGCGCGCTACCGGCGCCTTCCTCGGCTGGTTCATGATGACTCCGGTCGCGACCGAGGACAGGGCCACGGGGGACAGGGCGACGGGCGACCGGGCCGTCCGGCTCGGTTACCGGCTCCGCCGGCGGGCGTGGGATCAGGACTACGGCACCGAGGGGATGCTCCAGCTGATCGAGATGGCCCGGGCGGCCGAGATGTCGACCGTGGTCGCCACCACGCCGGCCGGGAACCCGGCCGCCGGGCGGGTGATGCAGCGAGCGGGTCTGCAGCGGGATCCGACCGGTGGACCGGTCGCCGGCGGTGCGCCGACTGACACCGAGCACTGGCAGCTGGATGTGACCGCCGACGCCTACCAGGCGGCTCCAGCCTGACGGCTCAGACGCCCGCTTCCACATGCCGCTCGGCCCCGTCACGGTCGAGGGGTCGTCGGGGCGGGCGGGTCTGACCGTAGCGGTCGCGTAGCGGTCGGGTAGCCCGTACCAGGAGCAAGGGGCTGGCGGTCAGGAGCAGATCCATCTCGAACCGGCGTGTCAACCTTTCGCCCAGGAGATGAACCTCGCGATCGACGCACGCCATTTCACATTATTCCTGTAGTTACAATAGGCAATACGGATCCTACCGCTTAGGTAGGGAATAGGGCCGTGACGCCCGTCGCTGAGTCCGTACGTGACCGTCCGCTCGTCATCACCGTGAGGAACCATGACCCTGATCGATCAGCCGCAGCTCACGGCCGGGGACCTGCTCCGCCGCCGCTACGCGGTCGAGGAGACCAGCCCGGTTCCGGCGGATGCGCTGCCCGGCGAGCCGAACGCCGCCAGCCTGAAGGGTCGCGAGCGGTTGCGCGAGACCTTCGTCCGGCGCGGCCTTTCCGATGCGCTGACCCGATGATGGCTGGAGAAGGTGTGACGACAGGTCCAACGGGTGCCCCAGGACCGCTGGTGCTCGCCCTGGTCGGGCTCGGACCGCGAGGTGCGGGTCTGCTGGAGCGTCTGGTCAGCAACGCTGCCGAGGGCGTGGTCGGCGGCGCGGATCAGGGCCGGATCGAGGTACACGTGATCGACCCGTTCCCCGCCGGCGGCGGGCGGGTCTGGCGCGACACGCAGTCGGGGTTGCTCCGGTTGAACACGACCACGGAGGATCTCACCGCCTTCGTCGACGACAGCGTGGTGATGGAGGGTCCGGTCACGCCCGGTCCGACGCTGTTCGAATGGTGCGGGACGTACGGGGTCGACCTCACCGAGCCGGCGCTGGCCGCCGAGGCGGCAGCTCTGGGACCGATGGACTTCCCGACCCGCCGACTGGCCAGTGCCTACTTCGGTTTCGCTCTGGACCGGACACGGCGCCGGGCGCCCGACTGGCTGACCATCGTCAGTCACGCCCAACCTGTCGTCGACCTGCTGTCATCCGGGTCCGACACCGAGCGTGATGTGGTGGTGCTCGAGGACGGGCAGCGGATCGACGCCGACGCGGTCGTGCTGCTCAACGGACACGTCGACGTCCGTCCCGCCCCGGAGCACGCCAGGCTGATGGAGTTCGCCGACGACCACCGGTTGACCTACCTCCCGCCCGGCTACGGGGGCGACCTCGACCTGACCTCCATCGAGGCGGGTCAGGACACGATCGTCCGTGGTTTCGGGCTCGGCTTCGTCGACCTGATGATCTTGCTCACCGAGGGCCGTGGTGGCCGCTTCGTGCCCGCCGGTGATCGGCTTCGCTACCTGAGCTCCGGTCGGGAACCACGTCTGCTGGTGGGCTCGCGGCGCGGCGTTCCGTACCACGCCAAGCCGATGTACCGGCTTCAGGTGGCGAAGCCCTCGACCCCGACGTTCTGCACCACCGAGGCCGTAACGAGCCTGGTGGACCGGGGGACCCCCATCACCTTCTGGTCCGACCTGTGGCCGTTGATCGGTCGCGAAGTCACCTGGGCGTACTACGTCGAGCTTGCCCTGGGCCATCCGGCGCGGGTGCGGGGGAGCTGGTCGGAGTTCGCCACCACCTATGCCGAGCTGCCCTGGGGCAGCCCGGCCTACGATCGGTGGATCTCCACCGTCGTGCCCGATCCGGCGGATCGTCTCGACCTGCTCGCCCTGGACCGTCCGCTCGGGGGTCGGGCGGTTACCGATCGCACCGCGTTCAGCGAGATGCTGCGCGACCACATCCGCGCGGATCTCGCCCGTCGTACCGATGTCGGCTTCAGCGCCGATCTCGGCGCCTTCCACGCCCTGCTGATGGTGCTCCCGATCATCGGGCCGGCACTCGGTTCGGCTCTGATGGACCCACACTCGCTGATCGACGACGTCCTCGGGTGGTTCATGGGGTTCTTCAGCTTCTACGCCAGCGGACCACCCCCCGACCGGCTGGAGCAGCTCCTTGCCCTGGAGGAGGCCGGCGTGGTGTCGTTCCTGGGCGCGGAGCTGCAGATCAGCACCGACCGGAGTCGAGAGGCTTTCGTGGCCCGCTCCGCCAGTGTCGACGGTGAGGTGCTCGCTCCGGCGCTGATCGACGCCACCCTGCCGGCCTTCGACCTCGACCGATCGCTCGACCCGCTGTTGTCCTCGCTCGCCAGTCGGGGCGAGACAGCCGCCCACCGCCTGACCGACGCCGCCGGCCGTCGTCTCGACACCGGTCAGGTGCAGGTGGACGCCTCGTACCGTCTGGTGCGTGCCGACGGGACGAGCGCGCGGCGCACGTTCGCGCTCGGCATGCACACCATGATCAAGTCGGCCGCCTTCGCCCGACCGGGCAGCAACGGTCCGGTCCATCGGCAGAACGACCACCTCGCTCGCACGCTCCTCGCGCTGCCCCCGGCCGCCGACCCGGGTCACGGCAGTCGGTCCCCGGGCACCACCACCAGAACCCACCTCGAACCGAGCGCCGCGCTGAGCGGCACAGGAGGACGTTGATCATGCCCATCGAGTTTCTCGGGATGGGAGCCACCCACGATGGCACCGAGACCGCGCCGCGTTCCGGCGGGAGCTTCGACTCCGACTACACCGTGAGGCTCGCTCGAGCCCACCAAGATCACGGCTGGGATCGGGTACTGACCGCGTACGGCTCGGGGTCGCCCGATCCCGGTCAGGCGGCGGCCCTGATCGCCACACACACGGACTCGTTGCAGATCCTCGTCGCGCACCGACCGAACCTGTCGATCCCCACCTTCGCGGCCAAGACCGTGGCCACGCTCGATCACATCTCCGACGGGCGCGTCACCGTGCACATGATCACCGGGGGCAGTGATCACGAGCAGCAGCGCGAGGGTGACTTCCTGACCAAAGACCAGCGGTACGGCCGGACCCGGGAGTACATCCAGATCCTCAAGCAGGCCTGGACACGGCGCGAGCCGTTCGACTTCGCCGGGGAGCACTACCGCTTCGCCGACTTCGTCTCCGACGTCTTCCCCGTGCAGCAGCCTCGGCCGGCGATCAGCTTCGGCGGCTCCTCGGATGCCGCTTACGCGGTGGGGACGGCCGAGGCCGACATCTTCTGCCTCTGGGGCGAGCCGTTGGCCGACACGCGTGACCAGATCGAACGGGTGCGGGCGGAGGCGGCCGCAGCCGGCCGCCCCGCCCCACCGCGGATCCAGGTGGCCTTCCGACCGATCCTTGCACCGACCGAGCAGAAGGCCTGGGCGAAGGCGGAGGACATCGTGCGCCGGATCACGTCGAGGAAGGCTGCCGGTCAGCAGATGCGTCGGGCTCCCGGGGCTCCGGAGAACACCGGCTCGCAGCGGCTGCTGGAGATCGCCGGGCGGGCGGACCGGCACGACAAGGTCCTCTTCTCCGGCACCGCCAAAGCCACCGGGGGAGCGGGGAACTCCAACGCCCTGGTCGGAACACCCGATCAGGTGGCCGAAGCACTGCTGGCCTACATCGACCTGGGTGTGGACATCATCTCGGCGCGCGGCTACGACACGCTTCAGGACGCGATCGACTTCGGAGACCAGGTCATCCCACTGGTCCGCGCCGAGGTCGGGCGCCGCGATCGAGCGGTCGCCTGACCCGGCGGACAGTCTGGTCGGCGCGGCGGACAGTCTGGTCGGCGCGGCGGACAGCCGGGCTGACCCGGCGGTCTGCCTGGCCGACCCGGCGGACTGCCTCAGCCGGTCAGTCGAAGTGCAGATCGCTCTGGCGGGTCCGCTTCAACTCGGCGAAGTAGGGGAACGAGGCCAAAGCGACCGCCCCGTCCCAGATGCGGCCGGCGTCCTCGCCTCTGGCGATCCGGGTCAGCACCGGTCCGAAGAACGCCTGACCGTCGATCGCGATCGTCGGTGTCCCGACGTCGTAGCCGACCTGGTCCATCCCCTCGTGGTGGGACTTGCGGATGGCATCGTCGAAGGACGGGTCGTCCATCGCCTCCGCGAGGGAGCCCGGCAGACCGGCTTCCTCCAGCGCTGCCTTGATCAGCGGCCGGTCGAGCTTCTCGGCCCTGTCGGTGTGCTTGCGGGTACCGAGGGCGGTGTAGAGGTCCGCCAGCTTCTCCTGGCCGTATTGCTGCTCGACGGCCATGCTCACTCGCACCGGCTGCCACGCGTCCTTCAGGATCTCGCGGTACTCGTCGGAGATGTCCTTGTCCTCGTTCAGGTAGGCCAGGCTCATGATGCGCCAGGTCACCTCGATGTCGCGGACCTTCTCCACCTCGAGCACCGTCCGGGACGTGATCCAAGCGAACGGGCAGAGCGGGTCGAACCAGAAATCCACAGTGGTCATGTAGCCACCAACCTCCATCACCGGTCTATATTCCCGAGATGGTCGGGAATTCACATCGTGGACCGCAGGACGATCACTCGACACACGATGGGGGTGATGGTCGTGATCGACGCCTGCACCAGGTCCGGGCTGGTGACCTCTCCGCAGACACGGGGCAGACCGCGGGAATGCAACGACGCGAGGCCATCTCGGGCCGCACGGTGGGTTCCCAGAAGATCTGGATGGGCGAGACGATCGTCCCGCCGACCACTGGATCCGGGAACCACCATCACGGCGAGTCCGAGACCGGCATCTACGTGGTCGCGGGCCATCCCGAGTTCGTGTTCCTGGACGGTGACGAGGAGATCCGCATCGTCACCTCACCCGGTGACTACGTCTTCGTGCCGCCGTGGGTTCCGCACCGGGAGGAGAACCCGGATGACAGCACCCCCGCTGTCGTGGTGATCGCCCGCTCGACCCAGGAGGCGATCGTGGTCAACCTCGACGACCTCGTCTGGGTCGGTCCGGTCGCGGTGGGCAGGGCATCGTCGGACGACCGCACCTGGCACGAGTACTGATCCCGCCGGTCAGGCCCGCGCGGGACCACTGGCCTCGGCGAGCAGCACCTGGTGCTGCGTACGCGTCAGGAACTCCCGGATCGTGTTGCGGCTCTTGGTCAGGCAGGCGATCCGCTCCTCCAGACCCGTCAGCTCCTCCGCCAGCTGCTCGGCGACGGCCAGCGGGCAGGTGGGCTCATGCCGGTACGCCGCGTCCTCGGCATCGAGGAGCACCTTGACCAACCGGGTGGGTAGCCCGGCCTGAACGAGGCCGGCGACGCGCTGCACGCGAAGAACGTCGTCCTCGTCGTAGGAGCGGTAACCGTTGGCCGTGCGGTCCGCGTGCAGCAGACCCTGCTGCTCGTAGTAGCGGATCAGTCTCGTTGCCACCTCGGTCCGCTGGGCCACTTCGCCGATCTTCATCTCGTCTCCGCGATTGATGTTGACATTGACATTAATGTCAAAGTCTAACGTCGGTTCCATGACGACGTCAGCACCTCCCCAACCGATCACGCGCGCTGGCCGCAGCGGCGATGGGCTCCCGTGGCCCAGCCTGCTGGTTCTCGGCTCAGCGACCCTCGTGATGGTGACGACCGAGATGCTGCCGGCCGCCGTCCTCGCGCCGATGAGCACGGGCCTGGGAGTGGCGGAGGCTCAGATCGCCCGGCTGGTCTCACTCTGGGCGACGATCGTCGTCCTGGCCAGCTTCCCGCTCCTGCGACTCACCCGTGGTCGAGACGGTCGGCTGGTGATCATGATCGGGATGCTCGCCCTGGCCGTCTCGTCGGGTCTCACCGCGGCTGCGCCGACGTACGGCGCAGTGATCGGCGCCCGGCTGCTCGGGGCAGCGGCCGTGGGTCTCCTGTGGGCGACGGTGAACGCCTACGTCGCCGACCTGGTCAGCGACCGGCTGCTCGGCACCGCCGTGGCTGTCGTCCTCGGGGGCGCGACCCTCGGCATGGTCGTCGGGACGCCGGTGGCCAGGTTGATCACCGACCTCGCCGGCTGGCGTACGGCCTTCGCCGGTCTGGCGGCCGTAGGTCTGGTGGTCGCGGTGCTGGTCAGGCTGGTCGTGGCTCGGCCCGTCGACCTTCCTGGCGAGCGGGCCGGCGGGGCAGACCCCCTCGCGGCGCCCAGATCGCCCCAGCCGATGCTGCTGCTCACCGGTCTGGTGGCCCTCGTGCTGGTCGGTCACTATGGCGCGTACACCTTCATCACCCGCTTGGCCGAGGTCCCGGCGGAGACGCTTCCCGGGACGATCAGCACGTTGTTGCTGGTGTTCGGAATCGCCTCGGCGCTCGGGGTGGCCCTGGCCGGACGAGTCGGCGACCGGTCGGGCCGAGCCCTGCTCGTCTCGGTGGCACTGACCGCGGTAGCCCTGCTGGCGCTCGGTGTCGTGACTGCCCACCCGCTTCTCGGGCTGGCCGTCGTGGTGGGCTGGGGCGTCGTGTCGGGTGCCATGCCGCCGCTCGCTCAGACCCAGATCCTCCGACTGGCCGGGCCGGCGCACCGAGCGACCGCCGGTGCGCTGATCCCGGTGCTGTTCAACGGGGCGATTGCCATCGGCGCGGGTCTGGCGTCGCTGGTGGTCGCCGGGTCCGGGGTCGGCGCGCTGCCCGTACCCGCTGCGGCGATCGTTGCCCTCGCCGCGGTCGGGTTGGCGATCGCCGTTCGCCGGGGGGACTCCGGGGCGAGGTGACGGGCGCGACGGCGGTCACACCGAGGTTTCGCCGACCACCCAGCGGGCCAGGACTGCCTCGAGCTGCAGGCTGTCGATCGGCTTGGGCAGGTACGCGTCCATGCCGGCCGCGAGGCACCGTTCTTCGTCGCCGGCCAGGGCCCCGGCCGTCATGGCGATGATCGGGAGGTGCCGGGCCTTTCCCTCCCGGCGCCGGATCTCCGCTGTCGCGGTGTAGCCGTCCATCTCGGGCATCTGGCAGTCCATCAGCACTGCCGCGTACGTGGTCCGCTCGAGCGCGGCGAGCGCCTCGTGCCCGTTTCCGGCGAGGTCGGACACGAACCCCAGCCGATCGAGCAGGCCGCGCGCCACGAGCTGGTTGATCGCGTTGTCCTCCACCACCAGGACCCGGCCGCGACCCGGCTGCCGACGCTCGATGGAACCTGTCTCGTCGGGGCACGGCCCGCGACCGACGGGCTGCAGCACCCGACTCAGGCAGTCGTGCAGCTGAGCGGAGCGCACCGGCTTGTTCAGGTGCGCGGCGATGTGGGCGCTGTCCAGCTCGGCGCTCGTGACGTCGGTGGAGGTCAGCACCACGAGGTGGGTACCGGACAGCTCGGGTGAGTCCTTGATGTGGCGTGCGAGCTCGAGTCCGTCCATCGCCGGCATGTTGACGTCCAGGAGGGCCAGCGGGAACGGGGTTCCTGTCGCCGCTGCCTGGTGCAGCTGCAGCAGGGCGGCAGCACCGTTGTCGGCGAGCTGAGGTCGAAGGTGCCAGGCGAGCAGCTGCTCGTGCAGGATCAGCCGGTTCGTCGCGTTGTCGTCGACCACGAGCACGGCCATGCCCTCCGGCAGAGGCGCCAGGGACCCGTGTGGTGCGGCGGCCCGGACGCGGCCTCGGGGAAGGCGCAGCGTGAAGCGGAAGAGGCTGCCGGCGCCGAGCCGGCTGGCGACCGTGAGATCGCCGCCCATCGTCTCGACCAGCTGCCGGGAGATCGCCAAGCCGAGGCCCGTGCCCCCGAACCGTCGGGTGGTCGAGGCGTCGACCTGGGAGAACGGCTGGAAGATGTGTCGCTGGTGAACGGGTGAGATGCCGATCCCGGTGTCGGAGACCTCGAACGTGAGGTCGACGGCGTCATCCGGAGCAGCCGCCGGGCGCACGGACAGGACCACCTCGCCGGCGTCGGTGAACTTGATCGCATTGGCCGTGAGGTTCAGCAGCACCTGCCGGAGTCGCGACGGGTCGCCGCGCACCGTGGTGGAGAGTCCCGGGCAGCGGGTGATGAGCTCGATCCCCTTGTCATGAGCCTGCCGGGCCAGCAGACCGGCGACCTCCTCGACCACGGCGGTGACATCGAGGTCGATGACCTCGAGCTCCATCCGCCCGGCCTCGATCTTGGAGAAGTCCAGCACGTCGTTGATGATCGCCAGCAGTGCGTCCCCCGCGGTCTGGACCCCCGACACGTACTGACGCTGTCGCTCGTCCAGGTCGGTGGTGATCAGCAGGTCGGCCAGACCGATCACGCCGTTCATCGGGGTCCGGATCTCGTGGCTCATGGTCGCCAGGAAGGCGGACTTGGCCCGCAGTGCCGCCAACGCGGTGTCCCTGGCCGCCTCGAGCTCGCTCTCCGCCTCCTTGTACGCCGTGATCTTGAGGGCGGTGCCGCGCATCAGGAGCGGGCGCCCCGTGTCGTCGCGCAGGACCTCGCCAGACGCCCGCACCCAGATCACCTTCTGACCGGGTCCGCCACCGATCCGCTGGTCGAACTCGAAACCGGGGAGGCCTTCCAGGCAGGCGCTCACCATCGAGGCCGTCATCGCCCGGTCATCGGGGTGCACCAGCGCGAGATAGCCCTCGATCGTGCCGTCGAACCCACCCGGGGCGAGCTGGAAGATGCGGTACATCTCGTCGGACCACTGCAGCTCGTCCGCCTCGATGTCCCATTCCCAGCTGCCCAGGTGAGCGACGCGCTGGGCCTCGGCGAGCTGCTCCTCGCGCCGCAACAACTCGTCACCGAGACGCCGCCGTTCGGTGATGTCGTTGACGAACGCGATCAGTCCCAGGTAGCGGCCGCTCTGGTCCTGCCAAGGGCTGTGACTGATGACGGTCCACACGGGTTCGCCGTCCCGTCGCAGCAGCAGGCACTCCGCCGACTCGGTCGTGCCACCCGCCTCCCGCTGACGGGCCAGGAACGCGGCTCCCTGATCACGGCCCTCGTCGTCCAGCACCTCGAGCAGCGAGATCGATGCCATCTCCTCGACGGTGTAGCCCAGCATGCTGGCCATCCGCGCGTTGACGTACGCCGTCGTACCGTCGAGATCGAAGACCCAGATGCCTTCGTTGCCGGACTCGACGATCTGGCGGTACAGCGACGTGGCCAGGGCCGGGGCGATGGGCGCGGACGCATCGGAGCTCGGCGGAGTCGACATGCTCAGACGGCTTCTGGGCTGGTGGGCTTCGCGAGCAGTGAGGAGCGATAGCGGGCGAGCTCGGTAGCGAGCTGCTCGAACTCCCGGCGCACTTCCTGCGTCACGCCGTCGAGGTCGAGTTCTGCGGGAGGAACGACCTCGATCCGCTGGCAGACGGCGGCCAACCGATCGCCTCCGATGGTGGCCGTGCTGCCCTTCAGCTTGTGGGCTGCTGCTCGCAGACGGATCACATCGGGTGCTGCCCCGGCGGCCTCGATCTGGCCCACGAGCTCACGCCCCTGCACCAGATACAACGCGATCAGGTCCGCCACCAGATCGCCACCGGCGTCTCCGAGCTGACGGCGTAAGGAGTCCAGCGTCTCCGCTCGGAACACGGTCGTTGCGCTCATGGTCACTCGATGGTCCGCCGGGGTGGCGTCGGCAGGTCCCAGGGTCTCGGGGGCAACGCGAAATCCTTTCCCTCCCGAGGATTGTTTCGCTCGCCATCATAGCGTCGTGCGACCACCCCCCGAGTCCACCCGCCGGACTCCGGCGGGCCGTGGTTGACCGCTGTCGGCCCTGATTCCTACCATCCAGACAGGTACAGCAGAGATCGGATGTCTGTACGGGAGTCGTGCAAAAACAGAGGAGTGGTCCATGACAGTTCTGTCGGAGGTCCTGGCGGCGAACGAGAGCTATGCGGAGTCCTTCGGGGACAGGGCCGACCTGGCGCTGCCGCCGGCCCGAGGCTTCGCCATCCTCACCTGCATGGACGCCAGGCTCGATCCCGCGAAGTACGCCGGACTCAGCGAGGGCGATGCCCACGTGATCCGCAACGCCGGTGGTCGGGCCAGTGACGACGCGATCCGCTCCCTGGTGATCTCGTACAAGCTCCTCGGCACCAAGGAGTGGTTCGTCATCCACCACACCGACTGCGGGATGGAGTTCTTCACCGACGACGTCATCCGCGGACTGCTGGCGAACAGCCTGGAGACGGCGGCGCTCGGAGATGACGGCTTCTACGAGGTGGGCACCGGACCCGGGTCGACCGAGGCGAAGTACGTCGACTGGCTCACGATCAGCGACAACGCCCAGAGCGTGGCCGAGGACGTGACCCGGATCCGCTCCCACCCCCTGGTGCCATCGACCATCCCGATCTACGGCTACCTGTACGACGTCAGTACCGGCCGACTGGTCGAGGTGCCCGAGGCGACCAAGGCCGGTGCCGCCGGCTGACGAGTTCTGCTCGGTCCGCCGCCAGTGACTCGGCGGCGGTTTCCGGCCGGGCTGGTGGGCGGGCGGGGTGACCGTTCGTAGCTTCCGGGTGGGTTCTGGTGGTTGGCGGCGGGCCGGTGCGCAGGCCTGGTGGACGTTTGTGGCTTCCGGGTGGGTTCCGGCGGCCTGGTGCGCAGGCCTGGTGGACGTTTGTGGCTTCCGGGTGGGTTCCGGCGGCTGGTGGCCCGCACCAGGTTTCAGCAGGCGTCCAGATGCCACCGCCGAGTCACTGACGACCAACCCACCCGCGCCACATACGGCCAGATGACGCCACCGAGCCGAAACGGTCAGCCCGGTCAGCCCGGTCAGCAGCCGACGCCGAGCCCGGCCACTCAGGGCAGCAGGACGATCTTTCCGCGTGCTCCCGCCTGACCGGTGCGGTGCGCCTCGGCGGCTTCGGCGAGCGGGAAGGTCGGGCCGCCCTCGACCGAGAAGGATCCGGTCGCCATCAGCGCCAGCGTGACCGGGATCGCCTCGGTCCGCCAGGCGTTCTGCTGCGGGGTGAGGGGTTCGGGGCTGCCACCGCTGAACGCGCGGATGCCGTAGGCCGGGGCGTCGCGGCCGCGGACGAGCGTCGCGATCCGCGTCTTGTCGGCCAGCAGCTCGACCGAGGTCTCCAGCGCCTCGTCGGTTCCCGCGGCGTCGATGGCGACGCTGATCCCACCGGGAGCGACCGCACGTACGCGGTCGGGCAGCCCCGGTCCGTACGCGATCGGGATCGCCCCGAGAGCCCGCACGCGGTCGAACCGCGCCGCTGACGCGGTCGCCAGAACGGTCGCGCCCCACAGCACGGCGTACTGGATGATGGCCTGTCCGACGGCCCCAGAACCGCCGTGCACCAACAAGGTGTCGCCGGACCTGACAGCCAGGGAACGAGCGGTCTGGTACGCGGTGCCGACCGGTACCCCCAGCGCGGCGCCCTCGACGGGCGTCACCTGGGGCGGACGGATCCAGGCGGCGGCCGCCGAGACCACGACGTCGGTGGCGTACGCGCCGGAGACACCCTTGAGGACCACCGGGTCGCCGATCACGAAGCCGTCCAGCCCGGCACCGACAGCTGTGATCACGCCCGAGGCGTCCGATCCCACCCGACGCGGTTCCGAGATGGCGGCCGAGGGACGCAGTCCCGACCTGAGCTTCCAGTCGATCGGGTTGACCCCCGCGGCCTCGACCCGGACGGCGAGCTCGCCCTCGGCGGGGCTCGCATCCGGGATGTCGATCAGCTCCAGGACCTCCGGTCCGCCGAACTGGGTGTACGCGATCGCTGTGGCCATGTCGGCGCCAACCTCACTACCGGACGCCCTATTCCACGTCTCGCTATTCGGGACGGAGTCTCAGCAAATCCCAAGTTGTCTCTATTCTCTGTCGAACTACTAGGAATTAGAGGCCCTTGGTCCTCTGCTCAGATTTTGGGGGAACGTCATGTCAACTCCGCTCTCGCGCCGTCAGGTGATGCGTGCCGCAGCCGGTCTCGTGGCGGTGGGGGTCGTCTCGACCCTCGGCGGCTGCGTCGGCGGCTCCGCCGCACCGGCCGGTGAAGGCTCGGACACGACCACGCTGCACCTGGTCGGCTTCGCCGTGCCGAAGGAAGCGAACAACGCGATCCAGAAGAAGTTCGCCGAGACCGCTGACGGCAAGGGCGTCGTCTGGGAGGAGTCCTACGGCGCCTCCGGCGATCAGAGCCGCGCGGTGGTCAACGGTCTGAAGGCCGACTACGTCAACTTCTCCCTCGAGGGTGATGTCACCCGCCTGGTCAAGGAGGGACTGGTCGCCGACGACTGGAACGCCAACGCCACCAAGGGCATCGTGTCGGACTCGGTCGTGGTGATCGTGGTGCCGAAGGGCAACCCGCAGGGCATCAAGGGCTGGGACGACCTCACCAAGGAGGGTGTCAAGATCATCACCCCGAACCCGGCGTCGTCGGGCTCGGCGCGGTGGAACATCCTGGCCGCCTACCAGCAGGTGATCGCCAACGGCGGCACCGAGGCCGACGCCGAGGCGTACCTGACCAAGTTCTTCGGCAACGTCGCCGCCCTGCCGGGCAGCGGCCGCGACGCGACCAACGCCTTCCTCGAGGGTGCCGGCAACGTGCTGATCTCGTACGAGAACGAGGCCATCCTCGCGCGGCAGTCGGGTGAGGACTTCGACTACATCGTGCCCGAGGCCACTCTGAAGATCGAGAACCCGGGTGCCGTGCTGAAGGACGCCAACCCGAAGGCCAAGACCTACCTGGACTTCGTGCTGAGCGCGGCCGGGCAGGAGGAGTTCGTCAAGAAGGGCTTCCGGCCGGTCAACGCGGAGACCCCGGTCGGCACCGTCGAGGGCGCCAACGACCCGGCCAACCCGTTCCCGGTGCCGAGCAAGCTCTTCACCATCGCCGATCTGGGTGGCTGGGAAGCGGTGAACGCCAAGTTCTTCGATGAGAAGACGGGCATCGTGCCGGAGGTGCAGAAGGCCACGGGCAAGTCGCAGTGACCGCACCCGCCCTCACCCCCCTGGTCGAGCGGCCGGAGGAGTCAGCTCCTCCGGCCGGTCGACGGCGGAGACGACGCACGACGACCTCGCTGACCCCGATGGCCGGCCTCGGGCTCGGTGTGACGATGATCTGGTTCAGCCTGCTCGTGCTGATCCCGCTGACCGCCATCCTCATCCAGGCCTCCGAGGGGGGCTGGGCGGCGTACTGGCAGGCGCTGACCAGTGAGCAGACCGCCGCCGCGCTGCGACTGACCGTCTCCCAGGCGTTTCTGGTGACCCTGGTGAACATCGTGATGGGCACCGCGATCGCCTGGGTCCTGGTCCGCGACCGGTTCCGCGGCAAGCAGTTCCTCGAGGTCGTGATCGACATCCCCTTCGCCCTGCCGACGATCGTCGCCGGCATGGTGCTGCTGAGTCTGTACGGTCCTTCCAGCCCGCTGGGCGTGGACTGGGCAAACACCCGGGTGGCCGTCTTCCTGGCGTTCCTCTTCGTCACGCTGCCGTTCGTGGTACGGACGGTGCAGCCGGTGCTGCAGGAGCTCGAGCCGGAGGTCGAGGAGGCGGCGGCCTCGCTCGGTGCGTCCCGCTTCACCACGTTCCGGACCTTGATCATCCCGGCGTTGGCGCCGGCGATCACCTCCGGCGCGGCCCTCAGCTTCGCCCGCGGCATCAGCGAGTACGGGTCGCTGGTGCTGCTGTCGGGCAACCTGCCGTACTCCACCGAGGTCGCCTCGGTCCGCATCCTCTCCTACGTCGAGGGGGACAAGCTGACCGAGGCGGCGGCGGTGGCCTCGATCCTGCTGGTCGTCGCGCTGGTCGTGATCGTCGCTCTGGACATCATCTCGCGAAGGGTGGCTCGTCATGGTTGACACCCAGGTCCGGCCTCCGCAGGCCGCCGCTCCGCGCGGCAAGGTGATCACCGTCCGCAGCCGCTCGCCCTTTCGCTGGGTGCTGCGCGCGGTGGTGATCGGCTACCTGTTCTTCCTCGTCATCTGGCCGGTCGCGCTGGTGGCCAAGGCGACCTTCTCCCAGGGTCTCGAACCGGTGCTGAACGCGCTGCGTCAACCCGAGGTGATCTTCGCCTTCCAGCTCACCCTGTCCATCGCGTTCTGGGCGGTGCTGATCAACACCATCTTCGGCATCATCATCTCGCTGCTGCTGACTCGCTACACCTTCCCCGGCCGGCGGGCGCTCTCGGCCTTCATCGACCTGCCGCTGTCGGTGTCGCCGATCGTCGTCGGTCTGGCCCTTCTTCTGGTCTACAGCGGCCGCACCGGCTGGCTCGGGGAGTCGCTGGAGTCCGCGGGGTTCCAGATCATCTACGCCCCGACCGGAATGATTCTGGCCACGGCATTCGTCAGCCTCCCGCTGGTGATCCGAGAGCTCGTCCCGGTGTTGACCGAGATCGGCACGGACGCCGAGCAGGCGGCCCGCAGTCTCGGCGCCTCACCGCTGCAGTCCTTCCTGCGGATCACGGTGCCGTCGATCAAGTGGGCGCTGTTGTACGGCGTGGTGCTCAGCCTGGCCCGGTCGCTGGGCGAGTTCGGTGCCGTCAAGATCGTCTCCGGCGGCGTGGCCATGCGCACCCAGTCCGCCACGCTGCTGGTGGAGGAGCGCTACCAGCAGTTCGGCCCAGAGAACACCATCACCGCCTACACGGCGGCCTTCATCCTGGCCCTGATCGCCGTCATCGCCCTGGTGGTCGTGACCAGTCTGCGTCCCAAGGAGGACTCCCCCCGATGAACGAGGTAGAACAGTGAGCATCAACGTTCGCGGCGTCGGCAAGCGCTTCGGCGACTTCGTCGCGCTCTCCGACATCGACCTGGAGATCCCGTCCGGTCAGCTGACCGCGCTCCTCGGCCCCAGCGGCGGTGGCAAGTCGACGCTGCTGCGGATCATCGCGGGTCTCGAGCTGTCCGATGAGGGCACCGTCGAGATCGAGGGCAATGACGCGACCAGGCTGCCGGCCCAGAAGCGGAACGTCGGCTTCGTGTTCCAGCACTACGCGGCCTTCCGGCACATGAGCGTGGCCGCCAACGTCGGCTTCGGTCTCAAGATCAGGAAGCGTCCCAAGCGGGAGATCGCCGCCAAGGTCGACGAGCTGTTGTCGCTGGTCCACCTGTCCCAGTTCGCCAACCGGCTGCCGTCCCAGCTCTCCGGCGGCCAGCGGCAGCGGATGGCGCTGGCCCGGGCCCTGGCCATCGAGCCCTCGGTGCTGCTGCTCGACGAGCCGTTCGGGGCCCTCGACGCCAAGGTCCGCAAGGAGCTCCGCGCCTGGCTGCGTCGGCTCCACGACGAGGTGCACGTCACGACCGTGTTCGTCACCCATGATCAGGAAGAGGCCCTCGAGGTCGCTGACAAGATCGTGGTGATCAACAACGGACGCATCGAGCAGGTCGGCACCCCCGACGAGCTCTACGACGCTCCCGCCTCGGAGTTCGTGATGAGCTTCCTCGGCCCGGTGACGCTGCTCGACGGGCTGCTCGTCCGCCCGCACGACATCGAGGTCGTCACCGTCCCGTTCCCCGATGCCCACGCCGGTCGGATCATCCGCACCAGCCGGGTCGGCTTCGAGGTCCGTCTCGAGATAAGCCTCTCCGACGACGAGCAGGCGCCGCCCGTGCTCGTCACCTTGACCCGGGCCGAGGCCACGGCGAAGCAGCTGGCCGAGGGCCAGCGGGTGTGGATCAAGGCGGTGGCCGGCGCTTCCCAGATCGCCAGCTCGGCCGGCGTGCCGGTGGAGTCCGACCTGGGAGCCCTGTCGGACGTGCCGAGCTGACCACCGACCTCCACGCAGGATGAGTCCGGCAGTCGACGACGGTGACGACGAGGGGAGAAGCTGATGCACATGGCGGCGCGGGTCGACCATGCGATCAGCGCGGCCCTGGTGCTGCCCGAGCCCTCTGAGCCGCCGGTCGCCGGGGCGGCCCTGGCCGATGAGCTGGGGATCTCCTACCCGTACCTGATGACCATCATCGACCCGCTGAAGAAGGCGGGGCTGGCCCGGGTGCGCCGCGGGCCGCAAGGCGGTCTGTCGTTGGCTCGCGGCTCCCACGACATCACCTTGGCCGACGTCATCTGGGCCGTCGACGCGCCCATCGTGGTGAACAGCCGTTCACCTCACGCAAGCACGGAGAGGGCCGACGCCGACCTGCTGCCGCGGCTGTGGGCCACTGCCCACGAGGCGGTGTTCGCCGTCTTCGCCGAGGTCCCGCTGGCCCGGATGCGCGTCACCGGTCCGACCGCGGTCGCGGACTCGGACGTCGGGCACGAACCGGCAGGTGCGCACGACCTGCCCGAGATCGTGCCACCCTCGACTCAGCTGGGGTAGAGCGTCACGGCCGTGGCCTTCACCGTGTAGAAGGCGGCACGACCCGGGAAGAGGTCGAGGTCGCCGACGGCGGCCGCTGTCACATCGGCGGTCAACGACTCGCCGCTGCCGGTCGTGGCGCGGACACGTACCTGGTCGTCGCGGGGCTCCAGCTCGACGACGGTCACGCCGAAGACGTTGCGTGGGCTTCCGTGGGGCTCCTCGAGGTAGACCGAGACGGCGGTGGGGGAGAACACGGCAGTCGCCGGCTCGCCGAGCTCCAGAGGGGTACGGGGAACTCCAGCCAGGATCGGTCCCCTGCGGGTCGGCTGCAGTCCTTCGGCATGGGCGACTCCCGCCACCAGGTTGAGCCCAGCGAGCCGGGCGGCGAACGCGCTGGTGGGATGGCGCAGCACCTCGGCGGTGGGTCCCGACTCGACGATTCGGCCACCGTCGAGGACCACGACGCGGTTGCTGAGCATGACCGCGTCGAGCAGGTCATGGGTGACGACGATGACCGACCGCTCCGCCAGCACGTCGCGCAGGACGCGGCGCAGCAGCGGCGCCACGGTCACATCGAGGGCGGCCAGGGGCTCGTCCAGCAGCAGCAGCCGGGGGTCGGCGGCGACCGCCCGGGCGACTGCTATGCGTTGCGCCTGCCCACCCGAGAGCCGCCCGGGTCGGCGATCGCTGAGCTGCTCGGCGTCGACCGCCCGCAGCCATCGCCGGGCGGTCTCGTAGGCCTCGGCCCGAGGCAGCCCAGCGGCCCGAGGGCCGAAGGCGACGTTGTCGAGCACGCTGAGATTCGGGAACAACAACGGGTCCTGGGCCAGCAGCGCGACCCGGCGGGCGTGCGGCGGCCGCCACCTGCCGTGGCGTCCGTCGACGTCGAACAGCACTTCGCCGTCCAGCACGGCCCGGCCGTGGTCGGGCCGCAGCGTCCCGGCCAGCAGCGCCAACAAGGTCGACTTGCCGGCCCCGTTCGGTCCGAGCACGGCGAGCCGGTCCCCGGCGTCGACCTGGAGCTCGAGGTCGACGTCGCGAGCGTCGACCTGGGCCGTCAGCGTGAGCGTCATTGGATCGCCAGCGTCCGGCGGCCGCCCTGGGACAGCCCGACCACGAAGATCGCCACGGCGACCAGCACCAGCGAGAGGGCGACCGCGGTGTCAGCGTCGGTCTCTCGCTGCAGATAGATCTCCAGCGGCAGCGTGCGCGTGACCCCCTCCAGGCTGCCGGCGAACGTGAGCGTGGCACCGAACTCCCCGAGGGACCGGGCGAACGACAGCACGGCTCCGGACACGAGTCCAGGCAGCACCAACGGCAGCGTGACGCGTCGCAGCACCGTCGTCGGCCGGGCGCCGAGCGTGGCAGCCACCACCTCGTAGCGGCTGCCGACCGTACGCAGGGTGCCTTCCAGGGCGACGACCAGGAACGGGAGTGAGACGAACGTCTGGGCCAGCACGACCGCGGTGGTGGTGAAGGCGATCTGGATGCCCAGGACCTGCAGGCTCTGACCGAGCAGCCCGCGGCGGCCGAACGTGTACAGCAGCGCGATGCCGCCGACCACCGGTGGCAGCACCAGCGGCAGCAAGATCAACGACCGCACCACCCGCTGGCCCGGGAACTGCGTGCGAGCCAGCACCAGCGCCATCGGCACCCCGAACAGCAGACACAGCAGGGTCGACGCCGTCGAGGTCTGCACACTGAGCTTGAGCGCGGCCAGCGAGGACGGGCTGGTGATCAGCTCGACGAACCGCGGCCAGTCGACCCGCGAGATCATCGCCACCAACGGCAAGACCACGAACACGGCTCCGAGCCCCGCTGGGAGGTAGACCCAGCGGGGAATCCCGGAGTACGTGTGTGCCCTCGACATCAGGTGGACGCGCCGACGAGTCGTGTCGGCCGGGTCAGGGCTTGCCGAAGCCCGCGTCGGTCAGGACCTGCTGGCCCTCGGTGCCGGTGACCAGGTCGACGAACTCCTGCGACAGGTTCGCGTCCTTGCTGGCGGTCAGAACCGCGATCGGGTAGACGTTCACGGCCTCGCTGGACTCC
Source organism: uncultured Actinomycetota bacterium (assembly GCA_963696135.1). Classification (GTDB taxonomy): domain Bacteria; phylum Actinomycetota; class Actinomycetes; order Propionibacteriales; family Propionibacteriaceae; genus Microlunatus. Next base: position 299,820 of record CAVOJH010000005.1, on the reverse strand, counting down.
GGGAACGGCACGCCCAGCACCTTGTCGCCGGCACTCTCGACGTCGGTCTTGTAGACCAGCCCCGCGTCGGCCTCACCGGAGGTCACCTTGTTCAACACGTCGGTCACCGAACTCTCCTCACTGACCGGTTCCAACGAGACCCCAGTCGCCGTCTCGACCTTCTGCGTCGCCGAGCCGCACGGCACCTGGGGTGCGCAGATCACGACCTTGACGCCGTCCTCGGCCAGGTCGGCGAAGGTGGTGATCTTGGCCGGGTTGTCCGGCGGCACCGCGATCTCCAGGGTGTTGGAGGCGAAGTTCACCGGCTCGCCTTTCGCCAGGTTGTCAGCAGTGGCCTTGTCCATGTTCTTGGTGTCGGCGGAGGCGAACACATCTGCCGGGGCGCCCTGCTGGATCTGGGTGACCAGGTCGGAGGACCCAGCGAAGCTGAACGTCACCTTCGTGCCCACGTGGGAGGACTCGAACTGCTGCCCGAGCTCGGTGAAGGTGGTCTTCAACGAGGCGGCGGCGAACACCGTCAGCGTCTGACTCTCCGCGGCCTGCGGACGAGCTGCCCGTCGTGGAGCCGGACGGTTCGGCGCTGGTGCTGCAGCCGGCCCCGACCAGCAGCAGGGCCGTCGCGGAGGCGAGCGCGATCGTGCGGTTCATGACTCTCCTTGGGGTGTTTCGATGATCACGGTGGTCGACTTGACGACGGCGACGGCCACTGAGCCGAGTTCCAGCCCGAGCTCGCGGACGGCCTCACTGCTCATCAGCGACACGACCCGGAACGGTCCGCACTGCAGCTCGACCTGGGCCATGACCTTGTCCGTGACGATGTCGGTGACCAGACCGACGAACCGGTTCCGCGCCGACCGCACCACCTGCGACGGGTCAGCCATCGGGTTGGCGTGGCTCTTGGCGAACGTCGCCAACGCGTAGCCGTCGACGACCTTGCGGTTGCTGGCATCCGTCTCGGCCGTCAACAGACCTGCGTCGATCCAACGCCGTACGGTGTCGTCGCTGACGCTGAGGTAGGCGGCCGCATCCTTGATCCGTATCTTCGGCACGATAGGCACAATACTGCAGCATTAGCGGACCGAAAGTGCGACCGAAGAGGGCAGCGACGGAACTGCCACCCGATTCCGCGACGATCACCAGAAGCATGTCTCTTGCGTTATATAACGTTGAGGGTATGCTTTTCTCATGAACGCGGTCCTCCACGCCTTGGCCGATCCACACCGGCGCCTGATGGTCGAGCGTCTGTCGGCCGGTGAGGCGACCGCCGGCGAGCTCGGGGAACGGGTGCCCGTGGCTCAGCCCGGGGTGTCGCGCCATCTGGCCGTGCTGCGGGAGGCCGGGATCGTCGACGTGCGATCCGAGGGCCGTCACCGCCTCTACACGTTGCGGCCGGAGTCCCTGACGGAGCTCGAAGGTTGGCTGGAGGAACGCCGCCGTCTGTGGACGCAGCGACTGGGAGCTCTGCACACCGAGATCGCCCGAGGCAAACGGGCCAGAAGGAGTGAGTCGTGACGACTGTTCGGACGGGCACCATGCTGGGGTGGGTCACAGCCGTGGGCGGATCAGGAACCGTGCACGTCGAGGACCTCTACGACACCGACATCGACGACCTGTGGGCGAGTGTGACCGTTCCGGCCAGGATCGCGGGCTGGCTCGGTGCCGTCGATGGTGACCTGCGGGTCGGCGGCGAGTTCACCGCCTCGTTCACCAGCTCGTGGGAGGGCCGTGGTCGGGTGGACGTGTGCGAGGTCCCGAACCGGCTGGTGGTGACGCTGGAGCCGGGCGCACCCGATCAGACCGAGGTCGAGGCGCGCCTGGTCGTCGAGGGTGATCGCACGCGGCTGATCGTCGAAGAACGTGGTCTGCCCGGCAACGACGTTCCCGATCATGGAGCCGGCTGGCAGGCGCATCTCGAGGACCTGCGGGCTCATCTGGTGGGAGAGCTGCCGGCACCCTGGCGGGAGCGCTGGCAGCAGCTCATCTCCTCCTACCGTCCGGAGATGCCGTGACGGTGGTCGACGAGCGCGCACCTGAGCGGCGCAGCGGGTCAGCTCGAGCGGCGGAGCGTGCGGCGCTGCTGGGCTACCTGGCGGCGCAACGGGTGGCGGTCCTCGCCGTCATCGACGGACTCGACGAGGTGTCGCTCCGCCGGTCAGTGGTTCCCAGCGGGTGGACGTGTCTGGGACTGCTGGAGCACCTCGGGCACGCCGAGCGGTTCTGGGCGCAGGCGGTGCTGGCCGGTGAGGTGTCAGCGCTGCCGTGGACCGACGAGCCCGAAGGGGAGTGGGATCCCGAAGCCGCGCTGGTCAGTGATCATGAGACAGCTGACGTGATCGCGTTCTATCGCGATCAGTGCGTCCGGACCGACGCCATCGTGGCCGGCCTCGACCTCGACGATCGACCACCCGGGGTGCATCGAGTCGACCTACCGTCCCGAGTCGGCGACGTCCGCGAGGTGCTCTTGCATCTGCTCGAGGAGACCGCCCGCCACGCCGGTCATCTGGACATCGCCCGAGAGCTGCTCGACGGACGGACCGGCCTCGGTCCCCGCTGACCCGAGGGATGGATTCGATGAGTGCTCGAGCTCGACGACGCGTCGAGTCCGGCGTTGCTGCCCACGGCCGCGTATCACCGGCAACAATATTTCCTCCGGTGTATGGAGCCTGCCCGGGTTGCAGGTTTAGTGTGTGAAGTGGTGTGTGGGGGTACGCATCGGGGCGTGAAACGGGGGTTTGCGCATGGAGCATCCGGTGATCCGTGGGTTGAGCGGATGGATCCCACTTGCGCGTGGTGGCTTCACCTTGGTCTGGGAGGCGCGCCAGGATCTTCTGTCTCGTCCCGTCGCGGTCAAGATCTATCGACCGGGGCTGGCCGCGGACGTCTACGAGACGTTCGCCAGGGAGGCGGGCGTCGCCGGCCGGCTGTCCGATCATCCCGGTGTCGTCACGGTCTACGGTGCCGGCCTGCTGCCGGACGCCCGACCGTACTTGATCATGGAACTGTGTACCGGTGGGTCGCTGACGCAGTGGCTGGATCCCGAGAACATCCGTACCGAGGAGCAGATCCTGCGGGTCGGAATGCAAGTGGCCGACGCGTTGGCCGGTCTGCACGCCCGCGGGGTACTGCACCGTGACGTGAAGCCGGCGAACATCCTGATCGACGGCTTCGGCAAGCCTCGACTGGCCGACTTCGGCCTGGCGACCGTCGTCGGCGAGGAGGCAGCGGCGGCCGACATGCGGCGGATGACCCCTGCCTACGCGCCCCCGGAGGCGTTCACGGCGTCGGTGGCCACGGAGTCCGGCGACGTCTTCTCTCTGGCCGCGACGATGTACGCCCTGCTGGCAGGGCACCCACCTCGGAGGCTGGAAGTCGTCGGCGACCTGGAGTCGATGGTCGAGGGCGTTGCTGCGCCGATCACGGCGTTGCCCGGAGTGAACTGGTTCCTGATGGATGTCCTGATGGCAGCGCTGGACACCGACAGCACCGCCCGGCCGTCCGCGGCCGAGTTCCGCGACCGGTTGGCTGCCGTGCCCGGTCCCCGGGTGCGCAAGGGCAGGCCGCCACTCGCCGTCGGCCGGCTGACCCCGCCGGTACTGCCAGCACTGCCCGAGCGTCGGGTGCTCGCCGCCGCGGCGGCCGGAGCAGACACACGGGCTACGGACCCGCCACCGGTCCGGCGACGGCGCCGCGTCGGCATCCTGGCCACGGCCGCGGCTCTGGTCATGCTCGCCGCCTCGGGTGCAGCCTGGCTGGTTGCCGAGCCCGCTTCCTCGGGGTCTCCCACTGCCGCCATCCAGAACGGGGGAGATCAGCTCCGGCCAGCTGCCAGGGTGAGTCCCCCGGCTGCACCCCGGACGCCGGTGCCCATCCCGACCACCCGTGTCGAGGCCGCCGCAGAGCCGGTCGTGCAGACGATCCAGGTGCAGGGCTCCGCCATCACCGCCGAGCCGTTCGAGACCGTGCGCATCCGCGGCCTCTACCGTGGCGGAACTCAGAGGTTCCTGCAGGTGCAGTGGTGGGCGGACGGCAGCTGGCAGGCGTTCCCGGTGCCGTCCAAGACCGACGCCTCGGGCGCGTTCTCGGCGTACGTCGAGCTGAGCCGACCAAACGACTACCGGCTTCGTGTGCGTGATCCACAGTCGGGCATCGTCTCCCAGCCCTTCACGCTGGTGATCAAGGACGCGGCCGGCGCCTGAGCGCGGGCTTCGCTGGTGGTGCAGCTCCCGCGGCGTCGGGTCGGACTGGATCAGCTTCGGACGGAGTCGAGTCGGGCGAAGACGACCACGTTGTCCGGGTACCGGTGACGCGACGCGTCATACGGGCCGCCACAGGTGATCAGCCGCAGGCCGGCGTGGTCGATCGCACCGTAGACCGCCCGGACGGGGAACCGCGTCTTCTCGTAACGAGCCACCTTCTCGACCGCGAAGACGGCGGAGGTCCCGTCCTCGCGAGTGACGACGACGCGGTCTCCCTGGCGCAGTTTGCCCAGGCGGGAGAAGACTCCAGGTGCGCCGTTCCAGCTGACGTGCCCGGCGATGACGGCGGGTCCGAGGGCTCCGGGGGCTGGGCCCCGCGAGAACCAGCCGGCACGGGCCGGGTCACCGGGAACGTCCATCGCGCCGTCCGCATCGAGCCCGAGCGTGACCAATCTCGACCGGACGCCGATCCTCGGTATGGACACGGCCACCGGATCGGATTCAGGCAGCACCGGACCCGTCACCAGGTCTCGGACATCAGCCCGCCGAGTCGGGGCGGCAACCGCTGTCGGCCTCGGGGTGGGGGCAGTGCGAACGGTCGGGGTCGCGGGGCTCGATGCGCCCGCTACCGTGAGCGGTGTGGCGTCGTCGGGCCTCGGCGGGGTGGCCAGTCCGGTCGCGACGAGCGCCACGCCGATGACTGCCAGCGCGATGGCGATGGGAGCCCGGACCGTCCCGCTCGATCTCATCTCATCGACCACTCGACCGTCGGCGTACACCGGTGGCGGAGACGGCCAGAGCCGCCGCCAGGAGCAGGAGGACGACTCCGGCGGAGAGGAGTGGAGAGTTCCGGTCGGCAACGGGGGCACCGCCCATCTCGGGACCTCGATGCGCCGGTTCGGCCGCGCTGGCACCGCGCACGACACCGCAGCTCGCCGGATCGGTCGCCTCCTCGGGCACGTTGGGCACTCCGAGGTTCGCGGCGAAGGTCGACTCTCCCAGGGCGTCCAGGTCGTACTTGTCGTTGTCGTTGACGTCGATGCCGTGCTGGACGACGTGCAGCGACCCGAGATTCTTCAGCAGGCCGTCAGGAACGGCCTTGGCCGAGAACGTCCGCTCGTAGTCGAGGCGACCCTGCTTGTCGGCGACCGGCATCCTGGCGACGTCCAGACCGTCCTGCGGGGTGGCGCCACCGCGGGTGGTCAGGGCCATGAAGATGGTGCCGTACTCGCCGCTCGCCTCCTCGTTGGTGAGGATGCCGTCACCGTCGGTGTCGTTGTCCTTCACCGTCGGGCACATGAAGTGGTGTCCGCCCGCGGACCCGTGGATGTGCTGGGGATGCGGCTGCCCGGGCACGAGACCCTTCGAGTGGATCGACACCTTCAGGCCGCCGTCGTCGGTCGTCGTCAAGACGACGGTGCCTCGAGCGCCGCTGCCGTTCAGCTCGACGAGGTCGGCTTTGACCGTCGTGTCGGCGGTGGCCATGGTCGGCACGCAGAGCAGGGCCGAAGCCGCCGCCAGGGTGAGCCAGGTGCGCAACCTCATCATGTCTTCCTGCCTCCAGGCCGTGCCTGGCGATCGCAGCGCTGTCGTGACTGGACCCTCTCACGTCCAGGCGCGCTCATTGGGCTAGCGGGGCCGGTTCAGCGGACGCGCCGACCTGGTCGGTCGACCAGGGAGTGCGGACTCGGCGGACGAGCTCGCCGTCGACGTACAGGTCCAGGCGCTCGGTGTAGAAGCTGAGGTAGCCGGCGACCGGGATCGCGTCGGGTTCGGGCCGCTCGTAGCTCCAGGCGATGTCCGGCAGTCTCAGACCCGTCGTCTCCACGGTCCAGTGCGTCGCACGGCCCTTGTAGGCGCAGGTGGTCTGCAGGGTCCCCGGCTTCAGCGGCACGCGTACGTCGTCGCGTGGCAGGTAGTAGCGGGCCACCGGGAAGGTCCCCTCGAACAGCATTCTGGCCCGGTTCGTCTCGGCCAGGACCGTGCCCTCGTACTCGATCCTGACGGTGCGCGAGCTGGGGCAGACGTCGATGCGGTGGATCGGTTCGCGGGGATGACCCACCAGCGGCTGGTCCTCCTCGAACCAGTCGAACGCCTCGAAGTCGAGGACGACGTAGCCGTCCAGATCGACGTCGTCCAGCGCGTAGGCGGCCGACTCGGCCCGCACGTCTCCGAGCACCACTGTCATCGGACGGCCGTCGGCCGTGTGCACCGCGAACGGGACCGAGGGATCCAGCAACGGCGGACTGTCCTCGCCGAAGCCAACTGCGGTGTAGGTCGGCGGGGGACCGGCCTCGGTCGGCACCAGCTCGGCCAGGAGGTCGACCACCGGCAGAGCGTAGGAGGCGACGATGCGCATGGGTTCCCAGACCAGCACCGCTCGCGTCGAGTCGGCCACGAGCTGCGGGCCGAGACGCACCCGGACGCGTCGGATGGACGACAGGTATCGCAGCTGGGGCAGGACATCGCTCAGCACGGCTTCGAGTGATCGGGCCATCACGCCATCGTCCTCCGATCGGGTGCCGATGTCAGCACTCTTCTCTCCAGCCTGCCGGGCCGTCGAGGTTGCCGTCGAGCCAGCCGGGAGCGCATAGTGCGGTCATGGACGGATGGTCGGACGCGGAGTGGCTCACCCTCCAGCTGGGACCGGTCTGGGTGATCAGCGCGCTGATCGGCCGCAACAGATTCGACGAGCTGGAGCAGGAAGCGTTCTGGCTGGCGGTGGCTGACGCGCCGCAGGGTCCGTCGGCGCTGAGCTGGCAGCTGGTCCAGGCCATGTCACGCAACCGCGAGTGGCTGTTCGACGAGTTCCTGCTCGACGACCGCTCGATCGTTTCCGGGCTCGGCCAGGTCACCGCGCTGCTGGAACGCGTGGCGCCGCAGGTCAGTCGAGAGACTCGCGGGGCCATCCTCCGGGTGGGCGCCGGTGTGGCTCGTGCGCGCGGCCCGTTCGGCCGTCGGATCACCGACCAGGACGCCCAGACCCTCGCGCTCGTGGCGCAGCTGCTGGAATCCACGTCGGAGATGGTCGAGGACAACCCGCTGAACGCGAACGTCGCGATCTGACGCGGCGGGACGTCACCCGGTGCGAGTGACGCCGCCGAGCCCTGGCGTAGGTCTGCGGTCGTCAAGGCTCCTGACTTCACCACTCCGCGGGTGATACTTCACCCGCGAAGTCGGCTGACGTGGCGCGCAGACGACCCGTGCATCCGCCGTACGCGTAGACGTCGCAGAACGGGGGTTAACCCCAGGACGGACCTGGTGGCCTGCACCAGTGCGCCCGAGCACGGCCCGGCACGACGCTGATGGAGTGACGACGACCCACCCGCGGAGCGAGGATCTCTCTCCCAGCAAGGACACCACTCGGCACAGCACCATGGTCTGGCGCCGGCCGTGGATCTTCCCGTTGCTGCTGCTGGCCATCGGCTTCGTCGCGTACGCCGTGCCGCCCTACCTCACCCTCGATCCGAGTCGGGCCCGACTGGCGCCGCTGCCGGACAACCCGGTGTTCTACCCGCTGCTGGTCACCCACATCGTCCTCGGCTCGATCGTGTTGCTGAGCGGGTGCCTGCAGCTCTGGCCGTGGCTGCGACGAGCGCATCCGGCCGTGCACCGGTGGTCGGGACGGCTCTACGTGGCGGCGCTGCTGCCCGCCGCTGTGGCGGTGATCATCATCGCGCCGATGACCCGCTTCGGGCCCAACCAGCAGGTCGCCAACACCACGCTCGGCCTGCTCTGGTTGATCGTCACGATCCTCGGCTACCGGGCCGTACGACAGCGCCGTTTCGCCGATCATCGGGAGTGGATGATCCGGAGCGTGGCGCTCAGCTTCTCGATCGTGGCGAATCGGGTGTGGACGATGATCTGCCTGGCGGCCTTCGCTCCCTCAGCCCTGTCCGGAGGGCCGGTGGACGAGGCCGAGCTCGCCCAAGCGGTGGGTGTGGCGAGCTGGGCGAGCTGGGTGGTGAATCTCCTGATCGCCGAGGCCTGGTTGCTCCACACACGGCGCCGGCGATCGCGGCCGGTCCGCAGCGACCACCGCTCCCGGCTCTCCACCGGAGCCAGGATCTGAGGGCGCACCGCTGGTTGCGTACGGGCCGCAGACTGGAGGCGTGCCGGACATCGAGACGACCTACGCGGCCGCACTGTCGGAGCGGGTGGTCCAGGCAGAGGAGCAGCGGGCCGCACTCACGGCCGCGATCGAGGAGACCCGAGCCGCACGCCGGTTGATGTTCGCCGATGACGAGCACGACCCCGACGGCTCCACGGCGTCCTTGGACCAGGCTCGGGACGTCGCCCTGCTGGAGCAGACCGAGCGCACGCTGTCCGAGCTCGCCGAGGCACGACAGCGACTGGCGTCCGGCACATACGGGGTCTGTGAGATCTGTGGCCAGCAGATCCCGACCGCGCGGATGCTCGCCCGACCGGAGACGCGCAGCTGCGTGGTCTGCGCCGGAGCCCGGGCGGATCGACGGCGCGGCCGTTCTTGATCGAGCTGTGACCGGCCGTGGGCAACCCGGCGTGGTTCGCCGGGCGTAGTCGGGTGAGAGTCCGGGCCGCTGGGCTCCAGACCGATGGGGGTTCGATCATGATCAGTCGACCGATCCGGGCAGGCGCGCTGGCGGTGGCGTCTGCCGTGACCGCGGGGCTGTTCGCCACGTTTCCGGCGCAGGCCGAGATCGTCGCCGACGGGACGGTCGTGGCCGTCGGCGGCCTGACAGTACGGCAGCTGCCGACCACAGCCTCGACGGCGAAGGGCAGGCTGGCGAACGGGACGACCGTCAGCATCATCTGCAAGGTGCGGGGCAGCAGCGTGGACGGCAACGACCTGTGGTACCTGCTGCCGCCGACGCTGAACGAGTGGGTCGCGGCCCGCTACGTCCGCAACGTCGGGGCGGCTCCGGGCTGGTGCGGTAGCGACGAGCGGTTCGTCGGTCGGACGACCACTGCCGTGACGAAGCGGGTCGCGCCGACCACCGCAGCGTCCGCATCCGGAGGGCTGGCCCGTGGGGTGCGGGTGAACATCATCTGCAAGCTGCCCGGTCAGAGCGTCGGCGGCAACAACCGGTGGTACTACCTCACCGACGGTCGGTGGGTCGCCGCCCGCTACGTCAGCAACGTCGGCCGCGCTCCAGGCTGGTGCAGCTCCTGAGCGCGACCCGAGTGAACCGGGCGAACCATCGCGGTGGCTCGGTCCGACCGGGTCAGGCGATGACGGCGTCGACGACCTTCTTCAGGGCGCTCGGCTGGGTCGGGGAACGGGGAGCGGTCTTCTTCTGCTCGAGCATCCGCGCACCGAGCTCGCTGAGCTGCTTGCGGCCGAGCCCGGCCCGGACCTTGGGGAACCAGTCCTGCTCCTCTTCGTCCATGTGGTGGGTGACGTTCTCGATCAGGACGGTCATCTTGGCCCGGAACCGCTCGTCGGACGGAGACATCGGCGTGAGCTCCATGACCAGCAGGTCGGCGACGTGGTGCTCCTCGTAGGACTCGAGCACGTCGTCCTCCAGGTCCGGGAGGAGCTGCCGGACCTCCGGATACATCGTCTCGTTCTCGATGTAGGTGTGCACCGTCAGCGCCTCGATGATCTTGGTCGCCAATGACGCCTGAGCGGCGTGCGCCTCGGCACCGGTGCTGGAGAACTCGCGGAACAGACGCCGGATCTCCTTGTGGTCGTTCTTCAGAAGCACGATCGCGTCGTTCGACATGGTGGCTCTCTCGTTCGCGGCTGCAGTGGTTCGGCTCGACAGGCAGAACCTGCCCGTCGAGCGACTGCTTACCCCGTCTGCGCGACATGAAACCTCGCCCGCCCGTCGGGACCGGCCCGGCGGAGCGGGTGAGGTTTCGCGCGAGTCTGATGTCGACTCAGATCGTGCGCGGCGCCTTCGCGAGGTTCTCGCGCAGCTCGTCGGCGTTCTGCCGCACCACGTACGCCGGTCGGTCGCGCTCCACCCGCCAGGACTCACTCAGCGGTCCGACGTTCACGGTGTCGAAGCCGAGCCGGTCGTAGAAGTCGGTGACGAACGCCACCGCCTCGGGATCGTCGCCGGCGGTGGCCAGGGCACGCCGGTTCGGTGTGCCGGCCGGGGCTCCGTCGGTGGTGATGTCCGGAGCGCCGATGTGGTTGAACGCCTTCACCACCTTCGATGTCGGCAGGTGCTCCTGCAGCAACCCGCTGGTCGTGGCCTCGCCACGGTCGAGCGCGTCGATGTGCCCGTCGCGCTCCCAGTAGTAGTTGTTGGTGTCGAGCACGATCTTCCCGGCGAGAGGCTCGACCGGGACGTCGCGGTAGGCGCGCAGGGGGACGGTCACCACCGCGATGTCGGCCGCCGCGGCGGCCTCCGCCGCGGTCGCAGCCCGCGCCTGGGGGCCGAGCTCGGCGACCAGGTCGGCGAGCGTCTCCGGGCCTCGCGAGTTGGAGATCACGACGTCGTATCCCTGGCCGATGGCCGCCCGGGCGACCTGTCCACCGATGTGGCCTGCTCCGATGATGCCGAAAGTTGTCATGATCGCCTCAACACCGATGGCCGGCGGCTATTCCGGCTGTCGGCGCGATCTCTGACGCTGGACCTGCACGCCTAGATCGGATCGAGCACCCGGTGCAGGAACGTCCTCGTCCGGGGCTGCTGGGGATCGGTCAGCACCGCCTCGGGCGGCCCGCTCTCGACGACCACCCCACCGTCCATGAACAGGACCTGGTCGGCGACGGACTGCGCGAACCGGATCTCGTGGGTCACCACGACCATCGTCCAACCCTCAGCGGCAAGATCCTTCATCACCGACAGCACCTCGCCGACCAGCTCCGGGTCCAGCGCCGAGGTGGGCTCGTCGAACAGCATCAGCTTTGGTCGCAGAGCCAGCGCCCGCGCGATCCCCACCCGCTGCTGCTGACCGCCCGAGAGCTGGTACGGGTACTGCTCCGCCTTGCTCGCCAGACCGACCCGGTCGAGCAGGACCAGAGCCTCCTCGCGCACCTCGTCCCGTGGTCGCCGCTGGGCGATGACAGGTCCCTCGGTCACGTTCTGCAGCACGCTCAGGTGGGGGAAGAGGTTGTGGGCCTGGAAGACCATCGAGCTCTGCGCCCGCAGGACGACGAGCTCCTTCTTGGTCGGCGAGGCACCGTAGTCGACGGTGACGTCGCCGATCCGTACGGTGCCGGTCTCGGGGATCTCCAGCCCGTTGAGCGAGCGGAGCACGGTGGTCTTGCCCGATCCGGAGGGACCGATCAACACGGCCACGGAGCCGGACCGGACGGCGAGGTCGATGCCTTTGAGCACCTCGAGCTCGTCGAACCGCTTGTGCAGCCCCCTCGCCTCCAGCAGGATCTGTGGATCCTCAGTCACCCCATCGTCGGTCACTGCATCCTCGGTCGCCCCGTCGTCGGTCATCGGGCCACGTGCCTTTCCAGTCGGGTCTCGAGTCTGGCCTGGACGAAGGACATGGCCAGGCAGATCACCCAGTAGATCAGGGCGGCCACCCCGTACAGGGCGAAGAACTGGAACGTCGGGGCGGCGGCGATCTGGGCCACGCGGAGCAGCTCGGTGACCAGCACCACCGAGGCGAGCGAGGTGTCCTTGACCAGCGAGATCAAGGTGTTGGACAGCGGCGGGACGGCGGTGCGCGCCGCCTGCGGCAGGATGACCCGGCGCAGAGTCGTGGCGTAACCCATGCCGATGGTCAGCGCCGCCTCCCACTGACCCTTGGGCACCGACAGGATCGCCGAGCGGATCACCTCCGCGGCGTAGCCGCCGACGTTCAGGCTGAAGGCGATGATCGCGGCGATGAACGAGGGGAAGGACAGACCGAGCTGGGGCAGCGCGAAGAAGATCAGGTAGAGCTGGACCAGCAGCGGGGTACCGCGGATGATCGAGATGTAGAACCGAGCCAGCTGGGACACCACAGGGACCGACGAGAGGCGCATCAGCGCCACGACCAGCGCGATCGCCAGGCCGAAGACGAAGCTGATGATCGTGAGGGGGATGGTCCCCTTGATCGTGGCCAGCAGCATCGGTCCGATGGAGCTCTTGATCAGCTCCCAGGTGCTCTGCACCGCGGCCTGGTCCCCGGTCGTGGTCGCCGTCTCCTCACCGGTCGACACGTCGGTGTCGAAGTAGCGTTGAGAGATCTCGGCCAGGGTGCCGTCGGTGCGGAGCTGGTTCAGGGACTGGTTGATCGCGTCGCGCAGGGCACCGTCCTCGGGCCGCAGCGCGAACACCTGCTCGCTCGTGTCGCCGGTCTCGGCAGCGATCTTGACGTCTTTGTCCTGGGTCGTCTTGACGTACTCCAGCACCGCCAGGTTGTCGTTCACGGTGGCGTCCACCCGCTGCTGCTTCACCAGCGTCACCGCCTGGGTGAACCCTTCGACCGCCTCGACCTTCGCCCCCGCGTCCGTGGCGACCTTGGCCCAGTTGCTGGTGGAGCTCTGGGCCGTGGTCTTGCCCTTCAGATCGGCGAGTGAGCGGATCGAGGTGTCGTCGGCGCGGGTGACGATCACCCCGTCGGAGAACGTGTACGGCTCCGAGAGGGCGTATCTCGCTTCCCGCTCGGCGTTCTTGGTGACCTGGTTGGCCACCACGTCGAAGCGGTCGGAGAGCAGGCTGGCGAAGATGGCGTCCCAGGGGGCCTCGACGAACTCCGCCTTGACCCCCATCCGGTCGGCGACCGCGGTGATGATCTCCACGTCGTAGCCGGTGAGCTCGTTGGTGGTGGGGTCGTGGAAGCTGAACGGCGAGTAGGTCCCCTCCGTCCCCACCCGCAGCACCCCGGAGTCCTTGACCCGATCCAGGGTGGTCTCGGGCTGCGCGGTGGAGCAGGCCGCCGCCAGCCCCGCCAGCAGCACGCTGAGCGCCAGCAGCAGCATCCGCGTGGCACGACGTGACATGGCCCATCCCTCAGCTCGACCTCAGTCCGACTTCGCGGGTGCGGCGACGCATCGGAGTTCGGACCGGCCGGGGAGATCCCGACCGTTCCGGCAGGATATAGGTGGTTGGCCTACCGGCTACCACGGACGGAGCTGGTGCCGCCGCAGCCAGACCGTGAGAGCGGCCAGCGCGAACAAGAACAGGGTGAACACCGGACTGACACCCAGCACGGCGACGTTGACGATGGTCGCGCCGGCGAAGACCAGGGCAAGGGCGATCCGCGGCACCCAGCTGAGCACCGTGACCCAGCGCGACCTCGTGGCTTTGGTGGTGGTGTCTGAGAGTCTCATGCACGCTTCTCCGGTGCTCTGGGTCTGGTGATGTAGAGACTGCGGTCGACCGTCCAAGTCATCGCCATAGGTGTTGGTCCGCGCCGAGAGACGTCGTCCGACGCGGGGCCGGACCCGTCTCCGGCAGACTTCGGGGCATGATGCGACGGCGCGTACGCGTGACGGGTCGGGTTCAGGGCGTGTTCTTCCGTGACTCCTGCCGGCGCGAGGCCGAGCGCCGGTCCGTGGCCGGCTGGGTCACCAACGACACGGACGGCTCGGTGACGGCTGTCTTCGAGGGGGCCGGCGCCGACGTCGATGCCTTGGTTGCCTGGTGTCACCGAGGCCCAGAGCACGCAGTGGTCGACGGTGTGCAGGTGATCGACGAACATCCGACCGGGACCCAGGGATTCGTCATTCGTTAGGTGGGTGGTCGATGTGCGGGTTGGCCGGATGTGGCTCGGTGGCGGGATCCGGCCACGGGTGCCGCGGGCCGGTTGGCCGTCCGCGACTCGGTGGTCAGATCCGGTCCTCGAAAGGTCAGATCGTGTTCGCCCCGGTGATGCGCTGGAGCGTACGACGGCCGAGAGCGCTCATGGTGGGGTTGCTCGTCGCGTAGTACCAGACGAGGCCCATCGCCTGCTCGAAGGCCCAGGCCCGGCCGCGCTGCCACTCGAGGTCGTCGACACCGAGGTGATCACGGAGCACCTGTCGGGGCGCAGCGTCGAGGAGATGCCAGCCGGCGACGAGATCCAGGGCGGGGTCGGCCGGCCCGAACCCACCCACGTCGATCAGTCCGGCGAGACGTCCGTCCTGGACGAGAACGTTTCCCGGGATCAGGTCGCCGTGCGTCATCACGTCGGGGGACGCTCGCGGAAGCTCCCGCAGCACGCTCCAGAGGCGACGGAGCGCGGGCACGTCCAGCAGATCGGTGCTGCGGTCCAGGCACACCTCCATCCATGCGTCGTGGGCACGGAGGTCACCGCCACGGTTCGTGCCGGTGAAGGTGCGCCCACGGGTGTCGACGGCGCGCAGGTCCTGGAGGAGCTCAGCCAGATCGCGAGCGAAGGCGACCGACCCGCCGGGGTCCTCATCGGTGGCCGGTGTCCCGGGCAACCAGGTCTGCACTGACCACGGCAGCGGGTAGCCCACACCAGGTTCGCCCAGCGCCACCGGCTCGGGGGTCGGGAACCTGGTCCGACCCCGCAGCTCGCGGGTGGCGGCGGCCTCGGACTGGAGCCACCGCCGTACGGAATCGGGATCGTCGTCCCGTAAGGGAAATCGAGCAGCGAGCCGGTCACCGATGCGGAAGATGGCATTGACCGTGCCCGCCCGGTCGACGTGCACGACGGGCAGCGCACGCCAGCCGGGGAACTGGTCGTCCACCAGCTGACGGACGACCGGCAGCGACACGGTCAGCTGGTCGGGATGCATCGTCACACCCGTACTCTGCCTGCCCGGCGCCCTCACCGGGCACGGGTGCTGCCCGCGCCGGCCGCGGTGAGCAAGCCGTCGAGCACGGACACCGCTGCCGTGGCCGGTCGCCCCAACAGCGTCTCCAGGGTGGGGTCGGTCACGGCGAACTCGCCCCGTCGCGCGGCACGGAACATGCCGAGGGTGAAGTCGGCGGCCGGTGCCGGCAGCCCCCGCTCGACGGCTGTGGCCTTCCACTCCTCGTCGTCCACCACGACCCGTCGGATCGTCCGGCCGGACAGGTCGGTGAGCACGCGGGCCACGTCGGCGAAGTCGAGCAGCTCGGGGGCGGTCAACGGGGGAGTGATGCCGTCGAGCAACCCGGGTCGGGTCAGGGCGATGGCATCGACCTCGGCCAGATCGGCGTGCGCGGTCCAGGACACGGGACCGTCCTGGGGGAGTCGCAGCTCGCCGGTCTCGAGGGCGTCCGGCAGATAGATCTCGAACGTGCTCGCGTAGAAACCGTGCCGCAGCGACGTGAAGCTGATGCCGCACTCCGTCAGGTACTCCTCCGTGGCTGCGTGCTGGAGCTGGGCGGGGAACAGCGAGTCCGCCGAGGCGGCCTGGTGACTGGTGTAGAGCACCCGCTCGGCACCGGCGCGGATCGCCGCGTCGATGGCCTGGCGGTTGGCCTGGCCGGCACCCGGACCGCGAATCGCCGCGGAGACGACGAGCACCTGGTCGGCCCCTTCGAAGGCGTGCTCGAGGGTGGCCGGATCGCTGAAGTCGCCGGTACGGACGCGCACCCCGCGCTCGGTCAGCGCCCGGGCCTTGCCGACATCACGCACACTCACGCCGATCATGTCGGCGGGCACGCGCTCCACGAGCTGAGCGACGACGGCAGATCCGAGGCGGCCGGTGGCGCCGGTGACGATGATCATGGTTCTCCTCCACGAAGCAGTGATTCACCACTACGCTAGCACTGATCCAAACCGTTGATAGCCTGAATCTGATACCGTTGATTCGTGCCCGCAACACCGAATCCCGACGTCCGCCCTGACGCGCGTTCGGCCATCGTGGATGCCGCCGGCCGACTGCTCCGGCAGGGCGGAGCCCAAGCCGTCACGACGCGCGCCGTCGCGGAGGCCGCCGGGGTGCCGGCCCCCACCATCTTCCGGATCTTCGGCGACAAGGCAGGCCTGTTGGACGCGGTGGCCGAGCAGGTGATGGCGACCTACGCCGCCGCCAAGGTGCTGCAGGTCGCCGAGGAGAACGGAGATCCGGTCGCAGATCTCCGCGCCGCCTGGCGGGGGCACATCGACTTCGGGCTCACGAACCCCGATCTGTTCGCGCTGCTCAGCACGCCGGGGCGTGTTCACCGCTCACCCGCGACGGCGGTGGGGGCCGAGGTGCTGGCCGCCCGGGTCGCGCGACTGGCCGACGCCGGGTTGTTGCGGGTGTCCCCGGCACGGGCGGTCAGCATGATCCACGCGGCGGGAACCGGCGTCGTGCTGGCGCTGCTGGGTCAGCCGGAGCCCGGCCGCGACGCGGATCTGGCGGACGCCAGCCTCAACGCCGTGCTCGGCGCCATCCTGGCCTCCGCACCGGCGCCCCCCGCAGCCGATCTCGCGGCCCTCACCGTCACGTTCGAGGCCGCCGTGCCGAGGCTGCCGGCTCTGAGCGACAGCGAACGCGGTCTGCTGCTCGAGTGGCTCGATCGGGTCGTCGCCGACCTGCAGACCTGATCAGACGGGCCCGATCAGACGGGCCCGATCAGACCGACTCGGGCGACCGGCCGCCGAGATGGTCACGCACTCGTCCGACGACGGCGGCGCTGCCGACGACCAGGACGTTCCGGCCGCTCCAGCCGGAGTCTCCGACGGCGACGGACCGCACAGCATGATCCACCGCACCCTCGGCGGTCGGGACCGTGGAGACGAGGTCCTCACCCATTCCGAGCTCCAGGGCACGCGTGGCCAGGTCGAAACCCGACGGGACCTGATCCGAGGCTCCGGCGCTCCCGTCGCAGCACACGATCTCGTGCAGGACGCGACGCAGCGCCTCGAGGGCACTCGCCAGCTGATCGACGAGATCGACCGAGAGAACCGCGACCAGGTCCGGGCCCGGGAATCGCTCGGGTGGCCAGCCCGCCAACGCCGCGAGGTCGTCCGGCCCGGACACCTCGGCGAACCCGACGCGCACCGGCGGCCCGAACCGGACGTCCGTCAGGGAGTCGCGAGCGGCCTGGACCATCTGCTCAGGCTTGCGGACCCCAGGCCCGCCGGTCCTTGACCGCAGCCTTCTTGCCCAGATGTCCTTCCCGGACGAGCACAGCGAGCGAGTCCAAGATCACCCGGGAGCTCAGCAGGGCCGTCTGCTCGGCCCAGTCGTACGGTGGCGCGCACTCGACGACCTCCAACCCGGCAAGGCCGGGCGCGGAGATCATCCGGATCAGGTTGAGTGCTTCGCGGGGGAGCAGCCCACCGGGCTCCGGCCAACCGGTGCCGGGCACGAACCCGGCGTCGATCACGTCGATGTCGAACGAGAGATAGACCGCCTTGGCGTCCTTCCAGGCGATCTCGAGGGCCGTCTCGGCGATCTTCTCGATGCCCACCCGCTCGACGTCGCCCACGGTCATGATCGTGGTGCCGCGTTCCCGACCCACCTTCACCCCGGCCCGGGGGGACTGCCACCCACCGATGCCGATCTGCACCAGGTTGGTCGCCGGCGCGTTCTTCAGGTTGGTGGCGTGGAACCAGGGCGTGGTGTGCATCCGCTCGTCCAGGTCGGTCTCCTGGGTGTCGACGTGGCGATCGAAGTGGATGATGCCGATGTTGCCGTCGACGTACGGGGCCATGCCGCGGATGGTGGGGTAGCCGATCGAGTGGTCGCCGCCGAGGATGACGGGGAAGACGCCGCGCTGGTAGACGTGCGCCATCGCCTGACTGATCTGGTCGAACGACTTCTCCAGGTTGCCGGGGATGGTGAAGACGTCCCCGATGTCGACCAGGTTGAGCTGCTCGCGCAGGTCGACACCGAGCTCGTAGCAGTAGGTGCCGAAGAGGTTCGTGGATCGGCGGATGCCCTGGGGGCCGAACCGGGCGCCGGGGCGGTAGGTGGCGCCGGAGTCCAGTGGCGCTCCGAAGACGGCGACCTCGGCATCCTCGACCTCGTTGACGTCCTCGAGGAAGGGCGAGTTCAGGAAGGTCCCCCGCTCGCCGGCGAAGTGCGGCAGCTCCCCGCGCGAGAACGTCGGGATGGTGCGGTCGACGAGCGTCGGTGACCCCGGCAGCCCGAAGGCCAGGCCCCGTTCGATCTCCTCGTCGTGGCGGAACAGCGAGATCCGCTCCTCCGCCGCCTGTGCCCAGCTGCCTTCCTTCTGCGCGAAGGCGTCGCTGTGCGAATGGCCGTGTTCTGACATCGTTGATCACTCCTCGTGAGGCCGTCTTTGCGACGTACCGGTACGGCCACCCTCGTCGGTCGGAGCCCTTCGTGCCCTGTTCGCGGAACGCTAGCACGCAGCCTTCGGCCCAGATCTGTTGATGATCACCGGCGTCTGGCGACACGACATCACAACGTAACCCTCGGTCGGTGGCTGTTGCCTGTCGGTAACATCCGCTCGAAGCACCCGTAACAGTTCTCAGGTGGAATTCAGTTGAGCCGTTCCCCGAGGATGGCGCGCATCTAGGGTTCCGCCGGCGATCAGAGATCGTCAGCACGGTGTCTGCCTGTCGGGTCTGGACCAAGAGTTGCAAGCAGTCTCCGCCAGGACACTGCTCCACGGCGGGACAAAAGCCCGGGAGACCCATCGGGGCTGGTGCGCGCACTCAGCCCTCGGATCATCCAAGGAGTCCTGCATGGCGACCACCACGGAGACAGCCGAGCCGACGTCGCTCGACGACACCGCAGCCAACGACCTCAACGAGTTCGGGTACGGCCAGGATCTGCACCGCTCGATCGGCACCTACGCGTCGTTCGCGGCCGGGTTCTCGTTCGTCTCCATCCTGACCACCGTCTTCCAGCTGTTCGGCTTCGGGTTCAGCTTCGCCGGGCCGTTCTTCTTCTGGACCTGGCCGGCGGTCCTCTTCGGACAGCTGATGGTCGCGCTCTGCTTCGCGGAGCTGGCGGGCCGCTACCCGCTCTCCGGCGCGATCTACCAGTGGGCCCGTCGCCTCGGCGGGCACGTGGTCGGCTGGTTCGCCGGCTGGACCATGATCATCGCCCAGATCGTGACCGTCTCCGCGGCGGCGATCGCCATGCAGGCGGTCCTGCCCGCCATCTGGTCCGGCTTCCAGATCGTGGGCGGCGACCCGTCGATCGCCACCATCAGCGGAGCGACCAACGCCATCGTGCTCGGCCTCCTGCTGCTGATCGTCACGACCCTCATCAACTCGGTCGCGGTGCGCGTGATGGCCGTGGTGAACGCCGTGGGGGTGACGGCGGAGCTGATCGGCGTCGTGCTGTTGATCATCGCCCTCTTCTCCACCTCGGTCCGTGGTCCGGGGATCGTGCTGGACACCAGCGGGGTGACCAGCTTCGGTGCCCTGCTGGCTGCCGGTCTGATGGCGGGCTACGTCCTGGTGGGCTTCGACTCGGCCGGCGAGCTCGCCGAGGAGACCCACAACCCCCGGCGGACGACGCCGAAGACCATCCTGCGCGCCTTGATCGTCTCGGGCATCGGTGGCGGACTGATCCTGCTCGGCGCGCTGATGGCGAGCCCGACCCTCGACGACGAGCTGTCCAGCGGCGGTCTGGCGTACGTGGTGACGAGTCGACTCGGCGACGTGTGGGGTCGGGTGCTGCTGGCCGACGTGGTGCTGGCCGCCTTCGTCTGCACGCTGGCGATCCAGACGGCCACCACCCGGATGATCTTCTCGATGTCGCGTGACGAGGTGCTGCCGTTCTCCCGTCAGCTGCGCAAGGTCTCGCACCGGGGAGCCACCGTCAACGCCGCCATCCTGGTCGGTGTCGGGGCCGCCATCCTGCTGTTGATCAACCTCGGTCACGCCGGGGTCTTCACTGCCCTCACCAGCACCTGCATCGTGCTGCTCTACCTGGCGTACCTCTGCGTGACCGCGCCCATGCTCTACCGCCGGATCAAGGGCTGGCCAACCGAGCTGGGACCGCAGAACGACGAGCTCGGCAAGCCCGTGTTCAGCCTCGGACGGCTCGGACTGCCGGTCAACATCCTGGCCGTGGTCTGGGGCCTGGCGATGGCGATCAACCTCGCCTGGCCTCGCCAGGAGGTCTACGACCCCGAGGGCACCAACCCGGTGCTGCAGTACTTCGGGTTGATCATCGTCGGCCTGACCTTCGTCGGCGGGGTGGTGGCCTTCAACGTGAAGAAGACCGCGTACCGCAAGGCCATCGCCGGGCTGCCCGGATCCTCGACCGCCGTGGAGGCCGACGCAGCCGTGTCGACCACCGCCTGAACCGATCGAGGACAGTCAGCCACTCGGCTCCAACCACGCGTCGGTCGGCGCGGACGCCGACAGGTTCGCGGCCCGGCGTTGCACGGCGGCGATCTCGCGAACGGCCTGGCTGATCACGCTGCGGTCGATGGGGGAGAGCCGATCGATGCTGACCGTGTCGGTGGGCTTCTCTCCGGCGTCCAGCTGGGCGAACTGATAGCGCAGCCGGAGCCGCTGCAGGACCTCGAAGATCTCGATCAAGGTGGTGGCTTCCTCCTGGGGCAGGATCGCCGAACCTGCCGTCGTACGAAGTCGCTCGATCGTGCTCAGGGCCGACGAGCCGCTGCTCAGGGCTGCCCAGCGGGCCAGGTTGACGATCGGCGCCAGGGCGTGTTCCTTCACGTTGAAGGGTTCCTGCCGCCGGCTGAGCAGAGTGCGCACCGACCGCAGCCGCGCTCGCTGCTGCAGGGACTGCTGGAGCAGGATCCGCAGCGCTGAGGGGCTCGTGCGCAGCTCCTGGAAGACCCGGGCGACACTCGTGGGGCCCGGATCTCCGTAGATGGGGCGGCCGTCGACGAGCAGGGAGATCAACACCGCGCCCTTGTTCTCGGTCGGATCGGCGAGCCACTGTCGTCCAGCCGCTCGCCACTGCTCGTTGGTCCGCGCGAACAACCGGTGCGCGGGGGTGGCGCCGTGGCTGTCGCTGGTCAGCCCGCCCCTGGCCAGCTCTGCGACGATCTCGGCCATCACGGTGCGGTAGCTGTCGACCTGCTCGCCGCTGACGCCGTCGACGAAGGCCACTGCGGCGTCGATGTCGGAGCTGAGCACGGCCTCGCGGCGGCCGTTGCTGCCCAGTGAGAGCCAGGTGAAGGCCCCGGGATCGAGGTCAGCGTGCTCGAGCAGCACGAGGTCGATGGTGCGGCGGACGATCGTGTCGATGAGCGAGGAGTGGACGGCGATGACCTTGCTGGACGCGAGCCCCCGGCGGGTGAAGTCGCGCAGGGTCACCGGGAGCCGACCGGCCCGGCGGCGGAGCTCGTCCAGTGAGCCGGCGCGCCGGAGCTGCTGATGCAGCGAGACACCCGCGGTCGTCGGGGAGACCAGGAAGTCCCGCGCGGTGACGATCCCGCGCAGCCCGCCGGCCGGGTCCACGACGACCACGCAGTCCGCGTCACCTTCCAACATGGTGATCATCGCCTCGGCCGAGGACGTGCCCAGCGGTACGCGGGGTCTGCCGTGGTCCGCCAGGGAGGCAGCACCGACCGTGGGCTTCCCGGAGGCCAGCCAGGCGCGGATGTCGGCATCGCTGAGGACGGCGAAACCGTGGCCGGGGACCGGCACCGCCGCATGGCCGGATCCGCTCGCGGTCATCGCGGCTGCCGCCTCCGTGACGCTGAGATGGGCGTCCACGATCAGGGGAGTCCGTTCGATGAGGTCGTCGACCAGCGCGTACGTGGGGTCGGGTGGCTGACTCATCCGCGGTGACCTCGTTCGTTGCGGATACCCGGTCGGGCTCCGGACGGCGACAACTCTCGGGCCATTGTGTACGACCACTGCCTGGAAGGCGGCGTAGGTACCCTCACCGGATGACGGACGCGGGAGGGCGGGAGGTCCGGCGGCGGAAGTATCTGAGGCTGGGCCTGGGCGAGCTGGCCGCTGCGGTGGTGTTCGCGGTCGTCCTCCCGCGCCTCGTCGGTGACCAGGATCAACGTGCGCTCTGGTGCGCCCTGACCCCCTTGCTCGTCGTTCTCCTGCAGGCCGGCAGCTACTGGTTGCTGGCCCGCGGCTGGGTGGCGCGAGGAGTGATGCCGACCTCGTTGGCGACCCTCTACCGTGGCTTCCGGTGGGCCGACGCGCTGCTGCTCAGCGGCGGTCTGGTGGGGGTGTTGCTGTGGCTGCCCGCGGAAGGTCGGTCGCTGGTCGTGGTCGGCGCGATCTGGGCGTTCGCTCTGATCGAGTACGTCAACTACTTCGTCGTGCGTCTCGCGTACCCCGTGGGCCGATGGGCACGCAGTGTGCGTCAGTGGCGTACTCCCCAGCTGGTCCAGGATCTGCGGACCGCGCAGCCGGGTCCCTCGGATGCCGGCGCCGCGCCGCCTCTCGAGTGACGAACGCCCTGCCTGCCCTGCCCTGCCCTGCCCTGCCAGGAGAATCGTTGCGGAGCTGGCGACGCTCCGCCGTACCTGCTCCATACTGAGATCTCCCCTTGGCTGAGCGACCGTGGTGGAGGTCCGACGGCACTGAGCAGCGGGTCGGCGGTCGGCAGCTGGCCACGATCTTGGGCGTGCTGCGTCGACGCCGATCGTCACGTGAGTGTCGAGCGGCTGCTCGATGCCTTGTGGCCCGACGGTTCGGGCTCCACGTCGACACTGGACTCCCACCTGTTCCGGCTCCGCAAGCTGCTCGAGCCCGCTCGGCGCCGCGGGGGTGAAGGGGCCGGGCAGATGGACGCCACCGCCGGCACCGCACCGGACGTCCTGCTCAGCCATATCGCGCAGGCGTACGCGCAGACCGTGGCCCTGAGCAACCGGTTCGCGGCGGTGAGCCACGCGGCAACGGGGGTCGGCGTCGGGCTGGCGGCTCGGCGTCCCGACGATGCGGTCGCCTGGGCCGGGACAGCAGCTCCCGCGAGCCGTCCGACCAGGGCGAGACCGGCACACCCGCTGCCCATCAGGTGGCGATAGTTCACCCCCGGACTTCAGTCGTCGATCCGGTTGCTGACCACATCGCCGTTGGCGGCGTCGATCTGCACGGACCGCTGCTCTGATCCGGTGGAGACGTCGGCTTCCCAGACGGCCCGGCGGTCACGGCGGTCAGCGCCAGCGGCTTGACCAAGCGGCTGAGAATGATCTTCATGATGGGCTCCTGCTCGTGATGACGAACGTTTCTCTGTGCCTGTAGTCAACGACGCCCAGATGATGGGTCCGTGGCCGGAGGATGAGACGTTTGCCATCCGGTGGCAGCGTTGAGCCGACCGGTGAGCTACCGACCTTCGCGTCCGACATCGGCCAGGAACGAGCCCATCCAGGACAGGGGAGCGTTCCAGTTGATGGTCAGCTCGTTGGTGGACCATGAGCCGATGTCGTCGATGTAGCAGAACTGCTGGACGCAACCGGTCAGCTTGGCCGCCGCCACCGGGTCACCGGTGGTCAACGCCGTCCCGTTCGGACCGCCGGCCAGGGTGCCTCGCGGTGGATTGGGCAGCCGCGGGTCGACCTGGTGGGCGTACATCCGGCTGTGCTGGTTCTGGCTGGCGTAGGTGCCGTAACCGGTCACGTAGCTGATGTTCAGCGCGTTGCGGCCCAAGACGTAGTCCATGCCGCGCAGCACGCCGTCGGCATACCGGTTCCGTTCCGTCAGGTCGTAGGCGGTGCCGACCACCTGCAGGATGTTCAGCACGGCTGAGTTGGATCCCCAGGCGTAGCTGCCGTCGGTGGGCGCGTACGGGCTCCCGAACGGGTGCCGCTTCTCGTTGGCCAGGTAGCCGTCCGCAGCCTTGATCACCGATCGGATCACCCGGTCGCGGTCGGGCAGCCGGTTGGGGACGGTGGCCAGATCGAGACGGCCCAGAGCGGCCACCTCGTTCCAGCTGAACCCGCCGGCGTCGAAGACCGGGCCGGTGTGGTGCGCCGAGCTCAGCACGTCGCTGCGGTAGGTGCGCGCTCCGGTGGTCAGGTAGAGCTCGGCCGCCGCCCAGTAGAACTCATCGCTCACATCATCGTCATCGTAGGGACCGCTGCCTGGGTTGGGATCCAGCGCAGCGTCCGGCGCGGGTGCGTACAGGTCCGGCGTCTTCTCCGCCGCCGCGTATGCCGTGGTGGAGGCCCGCAGCAGCTTCGCGGCGAAGCGCCGGTCGTACCGTGCGAAGAGCCGTGCTCCCTGCGCCGCGGCGGCGGCCAGGTTGAGACCGGCGGCCGTCGACGGCCGGAACAGGTAGCGCGCCTGGGGATCGGCGGCCGGGTCGAGGGGGAGCCCGGTCCAGTTCGCGTCGGCGACCTTGTGGTACGCCAGCCCCGCGTACGGCTCGCCGGCGGGGACCTGCATCGTCAGCATCCACTCGAGCTCCCAGCGGACCTCGTCCAGGATGTCGGGGACGCCGTTGTCGCTCTCCGGGATGGCCAGCGTGCCGTCTCGCAGCGCCCGCCGGCTCGCCGTCGGCGCAGTCAGGGTGCGCTCGTACTCCTGCATCAGCTGCGCCACCGCGATGCCGCCGTTGACCACGTACTTGCCGTGGTCGCCGGCGTCGTACCAACCGCCGGCGACGTCGCGCGGGCCCGTACAGGTCCAGGGCCGCGCGTAGAGCTTCTGGGCGTCGTCACCGAGCGGCAGGCAGACCGCTGACGTGTCGCCCTGGTTGGGATCGACGCCGAGGTGCCCGGCCGCGCGACCGTACCCCGGAGCCAGCGAGTCGAGGATCGGCGTGCCGCTGCGCTGGGTGTAGAACAGCGTCTTGGCGTCGGTCCGCAGGCTCGCGTAGATGTCCGAGCCGATGGTGAACGGGTACGAGGTGTCGCCGTCGGCGACCAGCGTGTAGCCGGAGCCGCGGCGGCGGACGTCGCTGAAGTCGATGGTCGCGACATTCAGCCCGGAGCTGGCGTCCACGCCGGCGGGGCGCGTCCAGCCCTTGTCCACGGCGCGTCCCGACGTGTTGCGCACTTCCCAGCGCACAGGTCTGGTGCTGTCGGTGACGAGCGTCGCGTGCTTGGGCCCGTCGGGCAGGTAGCCCACCTGGTTCACCCGCACGCGCGGACCCGTGTTCGGTTGGTAGACCTCGGGGGGTGCGCCGCCGGAGAGGGAGACGTTGTCCAGGCACAGCCGGTAGGCGACGTCGTTGCCGACGTCCTGCTGGAACAGGACATCGGCGTTCGGGTAGTCCGCCGACGCGGTGAAGGTGAATGACTTCGCGGTGCTCGTGCTGGGGATCTCGAACTTCTGGGCCGTCAGGAACTGGGTGTAGTTGAGGTCCGGCCCGGACTGGATCACCACCCGGACGTAGCCGTTGGTGGACGGTGCACTGGCGATGTCGAAGCTCAGCTCGTACGTCTCACCGGCCTGCAGGGCGACCTGCTGCGAGATGGCCGCGCCGTACGCACCGGTGCCCGCCGGGACGCTGATGCAGCCTCGGCCGTCGACCACCGCGCTGGTCGGGTACGCCGTCCACCCGACGAGCCCGTTGTCGAAGGTCCCGTTGACGATCTGCTCGGGTCCGGCCGCACGGGCCGCGGGCGGCCCGATGCTGATCATGAGGAGCACCCCGAGAAGCAGAGAAACCGTGCGGAGCGTTCGCAGTCGGGACACGAGAACATCCTTTCGTCACACCGCCGGGATCGTGGTCACCCTAGACCTGCCGCTCTGGCTCCCGTCAAGATCAGGTCGTCGACTGCCAGGTCAGACGGACAGCCGCGCGACGACCCGGTCGGCGTCTTGTCTGGGCCTGGGCGCCGGAGACCGGCCGTCGAGCTTGCTCACGACCGCATCGACGATGTCCAACGCGGTGACGGTGATGTTGGTGGCGACGGTGGTGAGCGGAGGTGCTGCCAGGGCTGCGGCCGGGATGTCGTCGACGCCGATCACAGCAAGATCATCTGGGACCGAGATACCGAGCTGTCTGGCGCCGGCGAGGACCGCCAGCGCGACCTCGTCGTTGAAGGCACAGATGGCGGTCACCGAGGGTTCGCGAGCTCGCCAGTCCGCGATGGCGGCGGCGCCTCCGTCGGCGGTGAGCGGGACCGTCCTCACGAGCGGTTCGGAGAGGCCCCGTTCTGCGCAGGCCGCGCGGACACCGTCGAGCCGGTGCCGCGCGAAGAACAGGACCCGGTCGTTGTCGGGCCAGGCGTATCCGACGTGGCGGTGACCGGCCCGGGCCAGGTGCTCGACCTGGATCCGCCCGGTGCGTTCCACCGACCTGTCCATCGCCTGGGCCCCGTGGTCGAGGTCCGAGATGATCACCAGCTCGGCTCCGCTCCTGCTGATCGCCGTGAGATCGGACTCGTCGAAGCTCTCGTACGCCAGGATCGCCGCCGGGATGATCGACTTCCAGAGCTCGGTGATCGGTCGGGCGGCCACCTGCGGATGGATCACGAACGTCAGGTCGTGCTGGGCAAAGGCCTGGGACAACTCGTCCAACAAGCTCGCGACACCGAGTCCGATGGGCCAGTCGGGCAGCAGCAGCAGGACGACGTCGGAGCGGCCGCTGACCAGCATCCTGGCCGCCGCCGACGGGGTGTAGCCGAGCTCGACGGCGGCCGTGAGCACCCGCTGTCGCGTGGTTTCGGGGATGACTTGGTGGGGCGTGTTGTTCATCACGTAGCTCACGGTCGCCTGTGACACACCTGCACGTCGAGCCACGTCGGTGGCTGTCGGTCTCTTGGGCTTGGGGACGCGAGGAGTTGCGCTGCTCGGCGGTGTTGCCATGCCGTCGAATATGCCCTATCTTCACTTATACGCACAACTGATACGCATCAGTGATGCGTATCAACCTTTACCCTCGAAAGGACCGCCGGGATGCCGAGGACACCTGCTCGCCTGTCCGCGGCCGGCGTGGATGCCGCAGCGATCGGCTGGCTGGGGCCTGAGTACGCCATCGCCGGGGGGGGGCGTTTCCACTGCGCGTCCGTGGTGTCGGTGTGGTCGCGGCCGTCACCGTCTCGGGATTGTCATCCCGAGAAGACCACGATCTCGCCGTGGAGGGCATCCGCTGCCACCTCGCGAGCGTGCGCCCAGCACCCCGCATCGCTGCTCCCCGATGAGCAACGACGTCACAGCTGGCACCTCCATGTGGCGTACCCGCACCCACCTACTCCTCGAAGGAAGCTCCTGATGACGCGAACTGGACCGGTAGGTGTCGGTTTCATCGGCACCGGCATGATCAGCAACACCTATCTGGAGAACCTGGCCAGGTTCCCCGACATCGAGGTGATCATCCTCGGTGACCTCAACGTCGACGCAGCCAAGGCCCGAGCCCTCCAGCACGGTGTCGGCCAGTGGGGGACCGTCGATGACGTGCTGGCCCATCCCGATGTCGAGGTGGTGGTGAACCTGACCATTCCCGCCGTCCACGCCGAGATCGCCTCGAAGGCGATCGCCGCCGGCAAGCACGTGTGGACCGAGAAACCGATCAGTGTGGACCGTCAGAGTGGCCGTGACCTGCTGGTGCAGGCCGACCAGGCCGGACTGCTGGTGGGCGTGGCGCCGGACACGGTGCTGGGCCCCGGGATGCAGACCGCCCGCCGGGCAATCGCCCGCGGTGACATCGGCGAGCCCCTGTCCGCCCAGACCGTGATCCAGTACGTCGGCCCTGACATCTTCCACCCCAACCCGGAGTTCCTGTTCTCCCCGGGTGCGGGTCCGTTGTTCGACATCGGCCCGTACTACCTGACCGCCCTGGTCCAGCTGTTCGGATCCGTCGCGAGTGTCGCCGCCGTCGGTTCGCAGAGTCGGCCCAAGCGGACGATCCGGGCCGGTGACCGGGCGGGCACCGTGTTCGATGTCCAAGTCCCCACCCACGTCTCCGCGATCGCCCGGTTCGTGGACGGCGGGGTCAGCCAGTCGGTGTTCAGCTTCGACTCCCCGTTGACCCGGATGGGCTACGTCGAGGTCACCGGCACCGAGGGCACCATGATCATCCCCGACCCGAACTTCTTCACCGGTGAGGTCAAGATCACCCGGGCGCCCGCGTTCGAAGCGATGGGCGAGAAGCCGGTGTGGGAGACCGTGCCGATCACCGGCGCGTACGCCGAACGCGGCCTCGGGGTTCTGGATCTGGCGCGGGCGTCACGGACGGGAGCCACACCGCTGGCCTCGGGCGAACTGGGCTTCCACGTCCTCGACACCCTGGTCGCCATCGACGAAGCCCTCACCCAGGAGCAGGTCGTCCCCGTCCACAGCCGCATCGACCGGGTCCCCCTGGTCGCCGACGACTACGACCCCTTCATCGCCACGCTGTAGCAGCCGGCGGGACGCGGACCGTTCGCGGGGCGGGCGCACGCGTCGCGGAAGCCAGGGTCGTAGGGTCAGCGATCATGACCGTCCTCGCTGGTTTCTACGCGCAGCGCCGGGCGCGGATGCTCGCTCAGCTGACCACCGACCTGTTCATGGCGGGGTGGGTGGTGGTGTGGTGGTTGGTGGGTCGAGCGACCCAGCGGACCATCGACGCGGTCGCCACGCCGGCGCGTCGTTCCGGCGACGCCGCGCGCCAGCTCAGTGATCACCTGCGTGAGGCCGCTGAGCAGACCGGCCGGGTCCCGGGTATCGGCGCCGAGCTCCGCAAGCCGTTCGACGACGCCGTCGGGTCGTTGCAGGGAGTGATCGACGCGGCCGCGGACCAGGTGGCGTCGGTGGAGCGGGTCGGCCTGCTCCTGGGGTGGCTCGTGTTCCTGATCCCCGTGCTCTTGCTGTTGGTCCTCTGGTTGCCGGCGCGGATCCGGTTCTTCCTTCGTGCGCGCGCCGCCCAGCGCTTCCTGGATGCGGACGCAGATCTCGACCTGTTCGCGCTTCGAGCGATGGTGGTCCAGCCGATGCACGTGATCGCGAAGATCAGCGACGACCCCGTCGCGGCCTGGCGACGGGGGGACAAAGAGGTGATCCACGCGCTGGCAGCGATCGAGTTGCGGCGCAGTGGCTTGGTACCACCTCCGGTGTGACGTGCGAGTCGGCCCGGGCGGCGACTGCTGAGGCAGCCGGAGCTCGAGCCGACAGCGACTCAGAGGCGCGGAGGGTTGCCGGCTCTCACGGTTACTGCGACGAGGAACTCGTCCCGGAACCGGCTGGTGGAGGCCGCGGCGATGGCGCGATTCACGGAGCGGCGGTTGCGGCCGAGGGAGCGGAGGGTGGAGACGAATGACATGGTGGTGCTTCCTTACAGCTGGTGTGACTCCTTCCACGTCGAAGGTTTCAATGGCAGTACAGCCGTTGGAACCGATCGTCCCGGCGATCTATTCCCGATCCTGTCGGTGGTGGTGCACCGGCCCCGGCAACCATCTGACGCGGAGTGCAACCAACTGACGCAGAGGCCACCAACTGACGCAGAGTGCAACCATCTGACGCAGAGGACAGGGTGGAGGGAGGACGGCCATGGGACGGTCATCAGACGCGGTCATCATCCTGGTGGCAGATCATCTCGACGAACTCGCCCGGAGCGTGCACGACCGTCTGGGTGCGGTCGCCGGCGTGGCAGTGACGATGGCCTCGGCGGACGGGGAGCCGACGACGGTGGGCGCCAGCACCTCCCTGGCTCGAGACGTCGACCGGGTGCAGTACGACATCGGCTTCGGCCCTTGCCTGCGCGCCTTACGCGGTGACGGCGGGGCATACGTGCCTGACCTGGCGGTCGAGCGGTGGGGGGAATACGGGCAAGCGGCGGCCGGTCTCGGGGTCCGGTCTTGCGTGTCCATCCCGGTGGAGCGCGCCGGTGAGGTGGTGGCGGTGGCCAAGGTCTACGCCTCCGAGGTCGACGGTTTGAGCCCGTTGCAGCGACAGCTGGCCGTCGAGCTGGCGGGAGAGGTCGCCGGGAGCATCGGCCTTGCCCGGACCCTCACAGCGCAGGCGTACGAGCTGGACGACAGGGCCTCAGCCATGGATACGCGCCGGATCATCGACCTGGCGGTCGGAGTGATCATGGAGCGGGCTCAGTGCTCCGCTGATGTCGCCTTCACCACCCTCAAGCAGCAGTCGCAGCACACGAACACGCCGGTCACCGCGGTCGCGCGGACGGTCGTCTCCGCCTTCGGCGGGGTGAGCGGTGACGGTGCTCCGTTCGACCGAGGGCACGGCTGAGCCTCGACCGGCGCAACCGGCGACTGCTGTTCCGGAGAAGGACCTCACACACATACAGTGTGGGCAGCGGTTCAGAGGGCAGCCGCTCCCGGAGCAACCCCCGAGGAGCTGGAATGCCCGATACCTCGACGCCGACGCGACGAGCACCCGAACTGAGCCTCACCCTCGCGAACCCGTCGCCCACGCCAGTGCTCGATCGACCGGTTTCCACACCGATGGATCCGGTGCACCGCGGCGACGTGCCGTGGTCCACGACCGCGCGTCCGAGCCACCGGAGCTCGTCCTTCGACGAGCCGGTCCCGCTGCCGGCGCCACGTGGGCCGGTGTCCGGAGCCCTGATCGACCTGCTGTCCGGCGATGCCGAAGCGAGCGTCGACCTCCGGCTCCTCCGGTGGAGGGGAGATCCCACCCAGGCGACCACGGACGACGATCTTCAGCTGGCGCTCTGGCTCGCCTACGAACAGCACTACCGCGGCCTGTCCGGCGTGGATGACCGTTGGGAGTGGCATCCCGAGCTGGTGTGGGCCCGTCGACGCTGGGAGCAGCACCTGCTCGACGGGCTGCGCAGCGAGACCGACGACCTTGCCTCCTGGGACGGGCTGGACCCGACGTCGGGTCGGGCCCGCGTGCAGGCTGTGCTGAACGAGCTGGCTTCGGCCGACGTCGAGCCGTCCTTGTCGAAGTTCCTGATGCGCGAGGCCACCTCGCGACAGTTCGGGGAGTTCCTCATCCACCGGTCGCTCTACCACCTCAAGGAGGCCGACCCCCACACCTGGGCCATTCCCCGGCTCAGCGGATCGGTCAAGGCCGCGATGGTCACCATCCAGGCCGACGAGTACGGCGGCGGCGCCATGCCGGCGATGCACGCCCAGCTGTTCCGGACGCTGCTGATGGACTGGGACCTGCACGACACCTATGGTCACTACCTCGACCACGTACCGGGTGTGACGCTGCTGGCGACCAACCTGATCTCGATGTTCGGCCTGCATCGGCGGTGGCGCGGAGCCCTGGTCGGACACCTCGCCATGTTCGAGATGACGTCCTCGGTGCCCAACGGCCGCTACGCCCGTGGTCATCGTCGGCTCGGGGGCGGCGAGGAGGCGGCACTGTTCTTCGACGAGCACGTGGTGGCCGATTCCGTCCACGACCAGATCGCGCTCCACGATCTGGCCGGCGGTCTCGCGGACCACGAGCCGCAGCTGGTGGACGACATCATCTTCGGCGCGCGGTGTGCCGCCTACGCCGACGCGGCATTCGCCCGCCACGTCTTCGACCGTTGGGGGACCGGGGTCTCGAGTCTGCGGCGTCCGGTCGATCTCGGGACCGGGGTGGCCTCGTGACCCCGGAGCCGGAGGCAGCGTACGAGCACGACGTCGACGAGGAACGGCGACCGGGGCTGGGCGTGAGCATCACCGTCTGCCCGGACGGGCCGTTGCTCGTCCGCGGACCGGTCGAGCTGGTGTCCGCTGACGGCGAGACGGTCGAGCACCCCCGCCGGGTGATCGCGCTGTGTCGGTGCGGGCGGTCACGTCTCAAACCGCTGTGTGACGGGTCGCACCGGCTCAGCCGTTTCCGGGACCCGGCCGCGGGGGACCAGATCAGTCACGTGCTGAACCGGGCGAGACCCGCCCCGACCGAATGAGCCCCGCCGACCGAGCCCCGCCGACCGAGCCTCACCCCGTCCGGTGACCTCGGGCTCGTCGGGATCGTCGGGGTCCTCGAGTGCAGCGATGTGGGTGCGGCGTCGTACGCTCGCTCCCGTGAGCCGACGATGAGCAAGGTCGACGCCCAGCGGGCGATGCGCGAGGCCAAGTACGCCCGCACCCGGGCGAGCGGTCCGACTCGACGCGAGGCGGCCGCACGCGCGGAACCGCCGAAGGTCCCGGCCCCTGGTCCGTCGAGGGCGACACCGGAGCCAGTCCTCGACGCAGCCCCGACCGACGTCGCTCCGACCGGCGGGGCGCCACGGGTCGAGGTCTGTGGTCACAAGTCCATGAACGGCCGTGCCTGCACGCGTCCGGCCGGACACGCCGAGAAGAGCCACCGCTACAGCTGACGGTGCGGTCGGTCGGGCGGCCCGGGCCGCGTACCGGATCGCACCGTCGTAGCTCAGCCTCGGTCGATCCAGCTGGGCCCGCCTGGTCGGTACTGGGAATCGCAGAGTGTGCTGTCGCCGGGTTGCCACGTGCACAGGTAGAGGTGGTTGCCGTCGGGATCGGACAGCACCCAGGCAGACGGCGCGCCCTGGTCGCTGACCAGGGTGCCTCCCGCGGCCAGGGCCGCATCGATGCGGGGCCGCACCTGGTCCGGGTCGACCCAGAGGTGGGGGTGCCAGACGCGTCGGGTCGCTCGATCGTCAGCGGTCTGGAACCAGATCATCGGTAGTCCACGTCGGGGATCGCCGACGTCGCCCCACTGGTCGGTGCCGATGACGTGCTCGGAGTCCAGTACGGCTGCCCAGAACGGAGCGATCTCGGCGTAGGCCGGGGTGTCCAGGCCGAGTTCGAGGCGGGCAAGGGTGGCGCACTCGAGCTCGGCACCGGCGGCCGCGACGATGTCGGTGACCCGTCGAGCCAGCGCCACGTCGTCGTCGGTCACGCCGCCGCCGTCACGGCTGGACAGTCGGACATCGACCTGAAAGGGCCGAAGGTCAAGGTCTGCCGGGTGGTCGAGGTCCTCGGCGGCCCGCCCGATGGACTCGACGATCCGGAGCCCTTGGGAGAAGTTCTCGGTGTGGATGCGCGTCTCCAGTCCGCCCTGACCGAACGACAGCAGGAGAGTCCAGCCCTCGAGCTCCGCTGCGGCGATCTGCTGGCCGGTCAGCACCGGTGTGGTCATGGTGGTCTCCTCGCTCGGCTGTGCTGCCCAGGCTGTCGCGTACTGGTCAGACCGTACGCAGGCAAACAGGACAACTGTCTGTCCTGTTTCCTTGCTAACGTCGCGACATGCGCGCCGAGCGTCTGATGGCCATCGCGCTGCTTCTGCAGGCGTACCGACGGCTGACCGCGCCCGAGCTGGCGCGACGCCTCGAGGTGTCGGAGCGGACGATCCGGCGCGATCTGGACGCGTTGCTGCTCTCGGGCCTACCGCTGTACTCCGAACGCGGTCGTGGCGGTGGGTGGGCGCTGCTCGACGGACCCGCCATCAACCTGTCGGCACTGACGTCGGAGGAGGCGCAGGCACTGTTCCTGGTGACCGGGCCGGCGCTGCTGGCCGGCCTCGGCCTGGAACAGGGGATCACCTCGGCGGTGCGCAAGCTCCTGGCCGCCCTTCCGGCGAACACTCGCGAGCAGGCGGACCGGACTCGGCAGGCCATCCACATCGACCCCACGCGGTGGGGACGCTCGGCACAGCCCCCGCCGGCCGCTCTGGCGCCGTTGCGAGACGCCGTCATCGCCGGTCTCCAGGTCGACCTCACGTACGCCCCACCGGCCGCAAAGGCGTCCCGGCAGCGCCTCCACCCGTACGGTCTCGTGTCCAAGAGTGGTGTCTGGTACCTGGTCTCCGGCGCCGACTCCGAGCTGCGAACCTTTCGCGTTTCCAGGGTCACCGGGGTCGGTGCGACCACCGAGCCCGTCGAGCGGCCGGACGGCTTCGACCTCGTCCGCACGTGGGAGGACGTCGCTCGCCGGACGGTGCCCTGCTGGCGCAGCCAGGTCCAGGTGGAGTTCCAGGTCCGCGCAGAGGATCTCGGCCGGGTCGCCTCGGCGCTGCCGGAGGACGCCCAGCTTCGGCCGATCGACGGCAAGCCGGGGGCGGCACCCCGGTTCACTGCCACCTTCACCTCGGTTCATGAGGCGGCCTGCGAGCTGATCTACCTCGGTGACGGCGTGCAGGTGCTCGAACCGGCGTCCGTGCGCGCCGAGCTCGTGCGCATCGGGCACCGCCTGATCGCCGCCCACACCCCGAAATGGTGACGATCTGAGGGCGGCAGCTTGGATAGCGTCACCCAGGGGGTGAACGGGTGTCTGACCTGAAGAACGAGCTGTGGGCTCGGCTGCGAGACGCACGGGCGGTCATGCTCACCAGACTGGACGGGTTGTCCGAGTTCGACCGACGTCGGCCCCTGACACACGCGGACGAGACGATCAGGCAACTCGACCTGGACAGCCCGCTCGGTATTGGCCTGACGACCAACGAGCCACGCTGGGATCGGTCCTGGTCCTGATGGTGGGCGAGACCGCCCAACACGCCGGGCATGCCGACATCGTGAAGGAGCTCATCGTCGCCGGCGGAGCAGGCGCCGCAGGTCGCACGGGCGAACCGCCTCGCGCGGGTCCAGGCCGCGGCTGAGATCGACGATGCGGTCGCCGAACACTCCCGGCCCATGCCTACGCGTTAGCCGGACGTGGCTTCCGGGCGTCATCTGGTGGCCGCCTGGGCGTGTTGCTCCGCCGGACGTGGCTTCCGGGCGTCATCTGGTGGCCGGCCGCGCCTGCCGAAGCGCCGGACGTGACTTCCCGGCGGCATCCGGCCAGGAACCAGCGGGTGCGCGAGGCTACGACGGGCGGCAGCCGCAGAACAGACTGGCCGGACCAGACCGTTCCGTACGGTCGCTCACCATGATCCCCAGTTCTCTCAGCCGACCGAGGGCACGAGGGCCAGTCGTGTCACCATGTCGGCACGACGGTGCCCCTTGCGTACTGAGCTGGCCCGACTGGACGCCGAGTTCGCACGGAAGACGATCCACAACCCTTCGGCTGATCCCTCGCTGCCGTGGTGGGCTCGGCGTTGGTCGCACTGACGACTCGGTGCGGTCGGTGCTCGCCCGCTCTGCGGCGCCCTCGACGTCGCCAGGGCAGCGGGACGACCTACTTCTCGCAGGCGATGCCGTCTTTGTCGCGGTCGAGCTTCTTGTTCGCGTGGTAGAGCGCAGAACTGGTCTTGGCGCTCGATGACCTCTTCGTGATCTTGCCGCTGGATCGCACCACGTCCTTGGTGCTGGAGGACTTCTTCACGCCGTGCTTGTAGACCTTGTTGAGCGAAGCGCAGTTCTTGTACGTCTTCACCGCTGCTGAGGCCGTGCTGGGGGCAAGGGCAGATCCCTGAGGGGCGGCACTGCTGGTGGCGAGGCTGAAACCGACAGCGGCCAGCGCGGCGGCGGTGATGAGGGCGAATCGCTTCATGCTGGGTGGGTCCTTCTGGTTGGTGCGTGGTGGTCATCTGGGATGGTGCCATCGACCCCGAACACAACTCAGCTGGTCGTACGGAGCGGATCGTCCGGTCAGCTCGCCGTAGGGAACCTGCCGGCAAGGTCCGCTGCAGTCGCGGGCGAGCTCTGAGTGATCTTGGGAGTGGTCATCACCATGATCATCATCCTGGCAACAGTTGGTCGGTGTGGATAGCGAGGCCAGCTGACGATGTGGCGTCGCGGCTCGGCAGAGCCTCGGCCGCAAGAGGCTGGGTGTCCCTTGCTACCCGTGATCGGCCGGCCGCCATGGGTGCTCCGGTTGCCAACCGAGAAGCTGTCGCGCACCTGCGCTGTCGAGCAGAGCGGCGAACCGCTGCCGAGCGAATCGGGCCATCGCGATGACGGGCACCTCCGGGACCAGCCGCCCCGCCAGCGTCAGGCTGTCGTCGCTGGCCGAGCTGATGTCGTCAGCACACAGGAGGACACGATGGTGACCGAGTAGGCCCGTCACGGTCAGCGCTGCCACGACAGCCGCGGCAAGATCGCGGGCGTCGACGAAGGCGCCGTACTCCCAGATCGGAGACCACTCGAACTCAGCATCATGTTCACGAGCCGATCGGATGAACGCGTACGTGTCGGCTGTGAACACCCCGGGCGGCCGAAGGCACACCGTGGCCACGCCCGTGGCCCGGGTGAACGCTGCGCACAGCTCTTCGCCGGCCAGCTTGGACCAGGCGTACGGTCCGCGCGGGCTCACCGGATGATGGTCGTCGATCGGCAGGTACTGCGGTCGACCTTGACCCATGAAGCAGCCCAGCACGTCGACGCTGGACATGAACACGACGCGGCGCACGGCGGCACCCGCAGCGGCCGCCAGAAGCTGACTGGTCCCACCCACATTGGTGGCCAGCACCTGCGCGAGGTTCCCGGTCGTGGCCGGAGTCAGGGGGTTCCGCTCGTCGGGCTCGTCGTCCACGGCGGCCAGGTGGACGACACCGGAACAGTCCCGGATCCGCTCTCGCGCAGTGGCCGGGTCGGTGATGTCGTCGCCGTCGGCCAGGTCCAGGCCCACGGCCGTCAAGCCGGCCGACCGCAATGCGCTGACAACGGCTTGGCCCACAAGCCCACGGTGCCCGGTGACGAGAACCCGCTCGCCGGCTCTCAGCCCTGCCCGATCCACATCCACGACACCAGCATCACGGACGAGATCTGGCGGCTGCCCGCGATGCGGTCCTGTGGTCAAGCAGGCTGAGTCGCGGCTGCCGAGCTCAGGGCAGCGAGGATCTGCGCCTTCGGCTTGCCCGACAGCCCGGTCAGCCCGCGGGCACGGGCTTCGGCCCGGAGCTGGACGAGGGTCCAGGTCGCATCGGGAACGGTCACCCCGTCGGGGGCGGTGGCCGTCGGAAGGTTGGTGGCGGCGGCCTCTGCGGGAGCGCTGCGCTCGGCCGGCTCGAGGGTGGTCACGGCTCGATCCAGCTTCCGTTGCAGCTTCTCCGCCCGGGCGTCTGACCGGGAGGCGGCGGTGCGAGCCGCCGTCGTCTCGGTCTTCCACCGCTTTGCTCGCTCTTCGGTTCGAGCGAGTCTCGCCTCGATCGTGGTCAATCGGCTGCGCAGGGTGGTGATCTCCTTGCTCAGCTCCTTGTTCGTCGCGGACAGCTTCTTGACCTTCTTCTTGCCACTCATAGGTGCACTCTCTCAGGCTCGGGATGAAACGCTCAAACTATGCCCTGGGAACCCTGAGGGCGTTCTCGTGTCGGTCAGGCGGGTCTGCATGATGTGCTCATGCCTGCTCACCCGTCCTTTGCCGACCTGATCCTCCCGGACTCCGGCGCACTGGCTGATGTGCTCGGCTCTGCTGTGGTGTCCCGTCGGGAGCTTCAGGCTTGGCCACTGGCGGTCACCGAAGAGGTCCGACTCGGTGATGGCCGCCGGTGTGTCTGCAAGACCCAGCTGCCGCCAACGGTCGAGCCGGAGTTCTACGCTACGGCTCGATCACCACTGCTGAGGCCCTGCATCGATCTCGGCTCGGCCGGCAGAGGTCGAGCTGTCGTCATCGACTGGGTCGATGGGTCGCCGCTGGATGCCGCTGGTGTCGACGACTACCACCCGCGAACTCGTCGACGACACAAGGTTCATTCACCTCAGGTTCCAGCGCGTGAACGCCACATCAGCGTGAGGGTCACTGCCAAGACGATGGTGCCGATGGACTCGATGACCAAGGTGGCGGGCACGAGCGTGAAGCTCAACACCTCGTGGATGCCGAACAGTCCCACGGTGAGGGCGAGTACCAGCGCGAGCAGGGTGCCGGCCATGAACAGCAGACCGAGCACGGTGGCCAGTAACAGGAGCCGACCACGCAGGACGATGATGGCGATGGCGAGCGCGAGGGCGCCGATCCCGTTGAGCACGAAGAGGGCACCGAGCAGTCCACCTACCCCGTTGAAGACAAGGTAGACGTGGATGCCGCCCATGATCAGCAGCAGGATGGCGCTCGCGATCCGCCAGGTCAGGATGGTGGAGTGGCTGACTGCTGAGCTGGCTGTTGGCGTGTGCGATGACATGGCGCGCTTCTCTCTGTTCATGAGCTTCGAGTGGGGAGGGGCGGCGCTGTGATGCGTCACCATCTGTGTGCTGCGAGCCCGTTGTCGGCGACCGGGTGCAACCGACTCTGGTGGTGCGGATCGAGCGCCTCTCGTGGAGGAGTTGAGCGCGATCATTGGCTCAGCACAGCGAAGAACTCCGCACGAGCCGAAGGGTCGCCCGCATCACTCCGGTGAGGACGGACGTACGGGTCAGCGCTCCACCGGCCCGGACTCCACGCACGGTCACGCAGCTGTGTTCGGCCTCGACCACCACGCCGACCTCCCTGGGGTTTTAGCTCGAAGTCCAGCCAGTCGGCGATCCCCTGGGTCATTCGCTCGTGGACTCGAGGCGGCAGGCGAACAACCGGGCGATCTTCGTGGGCGGAGAATCCGGGCCCCAGGCATGTAGGCCACGTGTGCCAGCCCAAGGAACCGCCACAGATGATGCGCACACACCGGCTGCGGGCATCGCTTGACCGCCACCAGATGGTCGTAGCCATCGCCGTTGGGAAACGGCGTCGGCTCGAACTCCCGTGGAGGCAACAGCTCCGCGTATGCCTCCGCCATCCGCATCGGACTCGCCCTTGTGCCGCGGCTGTCACACCCCACGACCAACGCCGCCGAGTAGTCGCGGGCCGCCCGGTCCGTGCGCTCGAGGTCCGGCACCCCTCGGCCGTTGCCACTGCCGGCTCGACGAAGCTCCCGGTTCGTGGGATCGGTGGACGGCGTCATCCGTGGGTCCTTCAGCCTTGACCGACGCCGAGCGCCGTGAGCAGCACCAACACCACCGTGCTGACCGCCAGGATGCCGTGCAGCACCACCGGAGTCCGAGAGATGTGCTGCTCGGCCAGCTCTGTTGGCGCCATCTCAGACGGCCGCTGCCCGGCCATGGTTGCCCGGCCGTCCGCCATCCAGCGCCGCACCAGCAGACCACCCAGCACAGCGACCACCACCAGATCGGCGACCGCGACCCAGGCCAGTACAGGGCTGTCGGTCAGCAGATAGACGATCCACACCGCCAAGCCTGCGACAGCCAGGCCCAGGTGGGTGAACACCCGCGCCGGAGGGAAGTGGGTGCCCGACGTCCCGTCGCGCCGCAGCCCACCCCGACTCAGCCAGCGCCTCACCATGAAGGCTCCGAACCCGGCCGTCACCAGCCAGGTCACCAAAGCGGCGATCCCCATCGATACCACTCCTCACCGCGACGAAGTATCGGATACTCAAGTAGACGTTAGAACCGGCCGAGGTCTAACGTCAAGAAATATGTCTGTTAGGAGTTGTGAATGATGCGGGACCTCGACCACAACGTGACCGGGATCGGAATGCTCGCTGATCCTGTTCGCCGACAGCTCTATGAGTTCGTGACCAGCCAGACCGACCCTGTCAGCCGCGACCGGGCCGCGCAGGCAGTCGGCGTGGCGCGCCACCAAGCGAAGTTCCATCTCGACCGACTCGAGGCCGCGGGACTGGTGGAAACCGACTACGTCCGGCTCTCCGGACGCACCGGGCCTGGTGCCGGACGAACCGCCAAGCGCTATCGACGAGGCAGCCGCGAATTCACCGTGGCCCTGCCGCGCCGCGAATACGACCTCGCCGGACACATCATGGCCGAAGCGATCACGGACACCGCCCGCACCGGAACCCCGATCACAGAAGCCCTGCACAAAGCCGCCAGTGCCCAGGGAGTCTCGATCGCTGCTGCAGTCAACCGTGTCAGCTCCGCCGCGGCAGCGATCGAACAGACACTCGAGGTGCTCCGCAACCACGGGTACGAACCGCACCGCATCGCTCAGACCGTGGAGCTCCGCAACTGCCCGTTCCATCGCCTCGCCCTCGCCCACACCCAGCTCGTCTGCCAGATGAACCACAGCCTCATCACCGCCCTCGCAGAGTCCCTGGCACCCGCCCTCCTCCACGTCCAACTGCGACCCGGCGAGAACCGGTGCTGCGTGTCCCTGACCGAGGAAACGTGACGGCGTCCGGGTCGAGCAGGTGCTGGTAATCGTGGAGGAGAACCGCAGCGTCGCCGTGGCACACGTCGGGTCAGCCGGTTCTTCAGGGGGATGTGGCTACCGGCTGGCGGATCGTGGCTGGCAGGGGTCCTGTGTGTAGGTGCACGGGGAGGGCGGTCGCCGGGTGGAGGCTGATCGCTGGCTGCAGGGGAATCGACGTCAGGGAGGTGGTGACGCTGAGGGTTTGGAGGATGGTGGCGACGACGATCGGCACTTCGGCCATGGCTAGCTGCATGCCGACGCAGGCGCGTGGGCCGGCGCCGAAGGGGAACCACGCGTACCGGTGCCCACCGGGTAGTTGTCCGCTCGGCAGGTCGAAGCGGCGTGGATCGAAGGTGTCGGGTTGTTTCCAGGTTGTCGGTGAGCGGTGGACGGCCCAGGGGGAGACGACGACGATGGAGCCGGCCGGGATGCGGAACCCGTTGAGCACCTCATCGTTGCAGGGACTCCGGCCGATGGTATGGGCCGCTGGGTACAGCCGCATCGCCTCACGGACGGCGCGCTCTGTCCATGGCATGCGCCGCAGGTCGGTAGGTGTCGGCGGCCGCCGGTCCAGCACCTGTCTTACCTCGTCTTGCACGATGGTCTGCCACTGCGGGGACCTAGCCAGCTCGACGAGCAGGCAGGCGAGGGTCGAGGCGGTCGTGTCATGGCCGGCCAGCAAGAAGATCAAGATCTGGTCGGCGACTTCCTCGTCGGTCAGACGGTCACTTCGGTTCTGATCGTCGCGCGCATTCAGCAGCAGCCCGAGCATGTCCTCGGCTTGGTTCGCTCCAGCGGGTCTGCTCCGGCGCTCGGCGATGATGTCGGCTACGACGTTTCGGAGCTCGGCCAAGCCGTGAGCCAGGCGGCGGTTCGCCCGGGTGGGGATCCACATCGGCACGGCATGCGGTGCCAGCCCGCGGCGGAGGAGCTCGTCGTTGACTGACTTGAACTTCGTGATCTGAGGGATGGCGGTCGTCATGTCGGCACCGAACAAGATGCGGCCGATGATCCGCGAGGTGAGGTCGATCATCTCCGCATGCGCGTCCACGGTCAGCCCGCTCGCCGCAGTGGCCTGGTGTCGCTCGACCCACTTCGTCGCCTCGTCGGCCATCACTGGGGCATAGCTGGTGGCGATTCTCTTGGGTGTGAAGAACGGGGCAAGGAATCGCCGCTGCCGATGCCAGTCCTCGCCCTCGCTGGTCAGCATGCCGTTCCCCAAAGCCCACCGCAGCTCCCGGTAGGAAGGAACATTCTTGGTGAAGCGATCGGGATGGCCGAGGATCTCGAACACGAGCTCCGGCGTCGACACGCTGTACAACGTGATCCGCCACCCCGGAGGGCCGGCAACGATCCGCGCGATGTCACCCACCTCCCGCGCCGCACGCAACGTCGTCCCCAGGAAGTCTCGCCGCAGCTCAACAGCCGCGCCGATGATGGGCGTACTCCGTAGCAGTGGGACACGGGGCGCGGGCTCAGTCGTGATCGCCATGACGCCACCTTCCGATCCCGCGGAGAACGGCTCCGAGCAGCAGGGTTGCTGTCATCCTCGCTCCGCGACAACTCTCCGTATCCAACACCCCCATGATGCGCCCGAGCATGGTCTGGCACGCATGCCTTTTTCCACCATTGAACATCGGCCAGCATCCGCGACCGGAAGGAGGCGAGCGACACACCCTGAGGCTCGCGGGCGGCTAGGACCCAGCTCCACCGCCGAAGGCGTAGAAGGCCCTCGACCCTCAGTACCACCACTCGCTGATCCGACGCCTTCGGGTCCATCTGACCGACGTCTTGGGGTGCATCGACCCCGCAATCACCTGCCGGCAGCGTCAGCACCGGATCGGTCATCCGAGCCAGCCTGCCTGGACGGTCTGACGGGTTCAACCTGAGCACGGAGAGGACATCACGATGAGTGTGGACAACGAAGTGCCGGAGTCGCGAGGCGTCACCGTAGAGCCCCTGGCCAGCATCGACATCGATGCCGAGATCGAGGCATGGGCGGACGCGAGCTGCGGGTGCGGCTCGTGACGATGGAGCCGGGAGCGGTCTTCGGACCGAAGCACGACCATCGGGACCGCCGCGGTGTCGTCCACGTCCTGGCGGGGACGATCACCGACCATCGCGACGGTGTGACCGCCGGGTACGGGCCGGGTCTCGGCTGGCCCGAGGACAGGAACACGTTGCACTGGCTGGAGGACCGGGGCTCCGTGGCTGCCGTGGAGGTCTCGGTCGACATCATCCGGTCGCCGGACCGCGGCGCGCTAGATGAATTCGACCATAACGCTGGCGACACTCCGGTCGACCTCGGATCGAGCAGAGAAGTGGCGGGCTTCGGCGCGGTGCATCAGACTGGTGATTGCCGACTCTGTGGGAGGACCGGTGCTCGACGGGCGAGCCGGGCCACGGGTCGGCGTGTTCTCCGACCGACTCGCTCGAGGGACATGGACATGGATGGACTGGTTCGGGGCTCTGCTGTCGCGTCGGTCACCGGAGGGCTGTTGCTGATCGCGGCCTGCGTGTACCGATCGACGCTGCCCCGGGGATGCATCGACGAAGAGTGCCTCACACAGCCGCAGCGCGGCGACACCCCACTCGGCACCCTGCTTGCCACGGCAGCGGCATTACTGCTCGTCGCCGCGGGTATCGGGCTGATCGTGCAGCTGCTGCGCAGCAAACGGCTCGGGCGACTCGGCGGGATCGGCCTCGTTCTCGCCGGCCTGGGCGTCGTGTCGCTGGTGGCGGGCGGCGTGGCAGCGGGGATCTACGGTCCGGACTTCGCGGCCATGCCCGCCTTCGTCCTCCCGGGCGTAGGGCTGATCGCGCTGGGCATTGTGGTGCTCGCGGTGGCGCTGCTCCGATCGCGCTATCTTCCGGCGTGGGCCTCGGCCACATTGTTGGTGGGGGGCGCTCTGCTCATCTTGGTCAACGAGCAGACAGCGAGGGTGTTGTTCGCCGTTCCCTTCGGTCTGGCCTGGGTCATCGTCGGCGTCGCCGAGTGGCGACTTGCTCAGCGCCGCGAATCGCTCCCAGCGGCAGGCGGCTGACACCAAGCCGCGGTGACCGAGCCTGCTGCGACGGATCGGCCGTCGGCAACCCCACCACGCCTGGCACACCAGCGCACGAGTTGTGGTTGGCCTGTGCAGACCGGGAGCCGAGAGTGACCCGGGCTGCGCACCACCTTGTCCAGCACAGCGACGACGATCAACATGATCGCCTTCTCAGAAGCCGTCATACAAAGCAGGGTCAGGCTCGATGCGGCACCGGTCTGAGTGTCGCACGAGCTTTGATAGCGGACCCGCAATCGGAACG
This sequence comes from uncultured Actinomycetota bacterium, assembly GCA_963696135.1. Lineage (GTDB taxonomy): Bacteria > Actinomycetota > Actinomycetes > Propionibacteriales > Propionibacteriaceae > Microlunatus. The sequence goes on along the minus strand of CAVOJH010000005.1, from coordinate 256,823 downwards.
GCCGGCGACGAGTCGAGACACCGCGAGGCCCTGCACATGCAGCCACGCCGTGTGATGTCCCGAGAACTACGTGGGGGAGACCACCCGCGCACCAATCTGGTGTAGGACGCCGAAGACGTCGGCAGTTCCCCACCACTCGCATGCCATTCCGTCCGCGAACTTGAGGATCTGAACGGATTGCATGGCAATCGGTGCTCCGGTGCCTGGGACGCCGACGAAATCGCCTCGATGGGTTCCATGCCAGGTCACTCGAGCAGCTATCTTGTCGCCCTCCACCACGGTGTCCTCGATCACGACCGCGAGGTCGCCGAACGCGTCTTGCATCATGGCCATCCAGTACGCAATTCCGTCGCGCCCTGGAGGCTGCCCCGGCACCGCATTGTGGTCAACGATGTCATCTGCGATCAGGCCATCCAGTGCGTCCTGATCGCCGGCGGCGACCGCGCGGATGATCGATTCGTAGGACTGTCGCAGGCTCTGCTCGCTCATCCCCACATGGTCCTCCAGCTGTCCGCAGCCGACCAGCGGGGCCGCCGATGAGGAGTGACCGCACCGATGCGGGCGGCCCGAGCGATCAGGCTGTCGTCAACAGCTGACGGCCGCCAGTAAGAGCAGCGCCACCCATTCAGCGTTGACACGGGCTCACGACGCCGATCCGTGGGACAAGGACGTACATCAAGGCCGAGCGTCTTACGTATCCGATTCGTCGATCTGCCACTGGTGGGTCTGGATCTGACCGATGCTCTCCACCGATGGATCTCGTCCGCTGCGGGTGATGCGGATGGTGGGGGATTGGGCCAGTGTGGAGTCTGGGCGTCGGTGGCCAAACGGGGGCCACCGTATCGAGGGCACGGGATGGGGCAGATGATGACGCAGGCACCGATGGCAGGCAGCGACGACACGGTCATTCTCGAGGAGATGTTCGTGCAGATCGCGCGGAACGTGACAAGCGATGAATCGACGCTGACGTTACAGGACGTCTCGCCGTCCACGTTGTACTTCTCCGACCGTCCTGAGCGGGTGGTTGGCCACATGACCACGGAACAGTTCGTCGACCAGTGGTCGGAGGGTCCGAACAGCTTCTTGGAGGACCCGCCCAACGCCGTTTTGTCCTACGTCGGCATGGGTGAAGACCTCCCCTCCGATGCGGTGGTGGTGCTGCGAGATCCGGTGGTGTCGGGTAACTCGCTCCGCTACTCCATCGAAGTGCTCGACGGCACGGTGCCGGCCACATCCGGGGCGGTCACGCTGTTCATCGATCCGCTTGGACGCCCGCTGAGCCCGGTCTCGTTGGCTGGGATGAACCGACGCGATCGGCGACGCGACCGGCGCCGCTAGGTCCAGGACACCTCGCCACGATGGAACAGTCGGACGGTCGAGCGACTCGTTACTCTCGGCATCGACCTGGGTCGACGGCAGTGGAGACGGCCTTTTCCGTGGCTGTGTACAGCGAAGGGCAATGGTCACCCGTCTGCAGCGGGTGAAAAATGGGCAGGTCGGGGTGAGCGGCGATCTGCCGCCTGAAAGTGTTCTGGGTTGAGGCAGAGGAGCAAACATGACGAACCGGAGTGACGCAGGCAGCGACGTGAAGGGTCGAAAGGCACGCGAGGGATCGCCGATCCAAGGTGACGCCGAGGATGGCCGGCCGGCCGCGGTACGCAAGGTTGCCCACCTGAGCGTCGAGGAGAGGGTGGCCCGAGGCAAGGCCGCCCGCAATGAGGTCCCGCGGTCCAGCCACGGGCGGTGGGCGCCTTCCGATCAGAGACCAGACCCTGTCGCCTTGTTGGAGGAGCAGGCCGGAAGCCGGGTTCCGGAGTTGGTTCCGATCCGCTACGGCCGGATGCTGGTCTCGCCGTTCACGTTCTACCGTGGCGCGGCGTTGATCATGGCAGCCGATCTGGCCGCAACCCCTCGCTCCGGTTTGAACGCCCAGATCTGCGGCGACGCGCACTTGTCGAACTTCGGCGTGTTCGCCTCCCCCGAACGGCAGCTGATGTTCGACATCAACGACTTCGATGAGACGCTGCCCGGCCCATGGGAATGGGATGTCAAGCGGCTGATGGCGAGCTTCGAGATCGCCGGCCGGAACCTCGGGTTCGCCAGCGACCAGCGCCGGGAAATTGTTCTCGCCGGAGTCGCGGAGTATCGCACCCGCCTGAAGGAAACGGCTGGGATGCGGAATCTCGAGGTCTGGTACGCCCACGTCGAGGCCGAGAAGCTGTTCGCGCAGCTGAAGACAGCCGTGACCGCCAAGCAGCGCGCCAAGGCGAAGGCGAACCTGGCCAAGGCCCGGACCAGGGACAGCATGCAGGCGTTCTCCAAGCTGACCCACGAGGTTGACGGCGAGCGGCGCATCGTCGCGGACCCGCCGTTGATCACGCCGGTCGAGGACCTGATGCCTACCGCCAAGGGGCGCGCCGACGTCGACGAGGAGCTGCGTGGCCTGATCAGGACCTACCGGCAGACCCTGGAGACCGACCGCCGGCAGCTGCTGGAGGACTTCCACTACGTCCATGCCGCGCGCAAGGTGGTCGGTGTCGGCAGCGTCGGCACCCGAGCCTGGATCGTGCTGATGCTCGGTCGTGACGGGCAGGATCCCCTCTTCCTGCAGGCGAAAGAGGCCCAGGAGTCGGTGCTGGAGCGGTTCGTCGGGAAGAGCCAGTACCCCAACCACGGTCAACGAGTCGTCGCCGGGCAGCGGCTGATGCAGGCCGCCAGCGACATCTTCCTCGGCTGGGAAACCGTCACCGGCATCGACGGTGTGGCCCGCGACTTCTACATCCGCCAGCTTCGGGACTGGAAAGGCTCCGCCGACGTCGACACCATGGCCGCCCCGGTGATGCTGGCCTACTCCCGCATGTGCGCCGCGACCCTGGCCCGCGCCCACGCTCGCTCAGGAGACCGGATAGCGATCGCCTCCTACCTCGGCAACAGCGACGTCTTCGACCGCGCCATCGCCGACTTCTCCACTGCCTACGCTGACCAGAACGAGCGCGACTACCAAGCCCTGGTCGACGCCGTGAAAACCGGCCGACTCCAATCCGAAGCCGGTCTTTAGTCGATCGTGCGGCGCCTCCATCACCAAGTGGGTCCACCAGATCTGTGACGCAGGCGGGCCGACTGCTTGGTGTCCATGCAGTTCATCGCCGCCGGCGACGACATCCAACACTCATGGCGATACAACAGCTAACGGGGCTTCGCCCCAGCCCGACGAGTCGTGTCGCTGGTCGGTCTTGGTTTGCGGGCTCCGGTCGAGCGGTAGTCCCGTGGCCGGCGGGCCGGTCTCGGGTATATGAACCGTCGTAGCGGTTAGTTGGCCTGAACTGGCCGCCCGTCGACCGGAGTCCATCATGAGCGTAGCCTGCAGTGTCGCCGAGGTGCTAGCCGAGCATGTCACCTTCGAGGTTGAGTGCATTGACCGGATGTACTGCAACGTCTACGTCCCGCGGTTGCAGTACGCGGGCGGGCTGGTCGGCTTCGTCCACAAGCAACTCGGGCTGCCTATCGCCTCGACTGCGCCGTTGGCTCAGATCACCGACCGGTTCGTCCAGCAGGTGCACGCCTTCGCCCGGCAGCATCAGATCCCGTGGGTGGACTTCGTCAAGGCCCAACGCAAGGACGACGTCATGCACGACCAGCTCGCCGCCTTCGAGGCCTCCGGGCGGACCGAGGGAGTGGTGTTCATCGGCCGGGCGCAGGAGAAGACCACGGTGTTCCGCACCGAGAAGCGCCGCAACGCCCAGGGCCGGTCCTATCCGTGGATCGTGCGCTCGACCGGGATGGTCAACCACTTCTACTTCTACTGCCTCGATGACGACTTCGGCCCGTTCTTCCTCAAGTTCTGCTCCTACTTCCCTTACACCGCCAAACTGTGCCTCAACGGTCACCACTGGGCCCAACGCCAAGCCGCCAAGGCCGGGGCGGGGTTCACCGCGATGGACAACGCGTTCGCCGCGGTCGACGACGTCGAGACCCTGCAGACGATCTGTGACGCGTTGGGTCCAACCCAGATCTACGCCCTGCTGGAGAAGTGGCTGACCCGGTTGCCGGATCCGTTCACCGCCACCGACCGGGCGGCGGGCTACCGCTACCAGGTCTCGGTCCTGCAGGCGGAGTTCTCCTTGACCCAGATGCTCGACGCACCCGTGTCGGGCCGGGTCTTCTTCGAACACGTCATCCGCGACAATCTCGACGTCGGCCGAGCCGACAAGGTCGGGCTGATCTTCGGCCGGCGCATCCTCCACGGCCGGAAACGGTCCACGCAGCCTCGGTTCCGGACTCGGGTGATCACCGACGGTGTCACCCCGAGCCTGCACGCCGACTACAAGCACACCACGATCAAGCAGTACCACAAAGAAGGGAGAGCGCTGCGGACCGAGACCACCATCAACGACAGCTGGGACTTCAGAGTGCGTAAAGGTCTAGGTAATCTGCCCGCGCTGCGGGAGATCGGCTTCGCCGCCAACCGGCGCCTGCTCGGCGTCCAACGACTCGACCACGACCCACTCCTGGGAGCCCAGCAGCTCCACCACGCCACGCTCGTCGCGCAGTGCACCTTCCACACTGCCTGAAGTTCCCCAGGATTCGGGGTGCCCAAAGGCGGGGATGTTCCTTCTCGGACATGGCGTCAAACGTCGGTGACCCGCGCACCGGTCTTCGTCGCAAGCCGTCCGACTTGTATGCGGGGGCGGGATCACCCAAAGCCGACCGTCAGCCGCAGCGCCGGACTCGCGGTCCGCGGCTGGGGCTGGTGCAGGTGTCACGCCCCGCGCCGCCGTCCAGCCGATCGGCACCGGACCCGCCGCGGAGCCGGTCACGACCAGATCCGCCGTACAGGCGGTCCTTCCCGGATCCTCCGTTGATGCGGTCGCGGCCAGAGTTGCCGTAGATGCGGTCGCGTCCGGATCCACCGTTGATGAGGTCGTCGCCCGGACCCCCGTGGACTTTATCCCGGCCGGTACCGGCGTTGATCAGGTCGTTGCCGTTGCCGCCAAAGAGCTTGTCGCCGGAGGTGTTGACCTCTTCGCCGCCGCCATCACCCCAGATACGGTCCGCGCCTCCCCGGCCGTAGATCAGGTCGGGCCCTTCCAGTCCGTAGAAGGTGTTGGGGCCGTCGTCGCCTCGGAGGTCGTCGTTGTCCCAGGTGCCTTCGGCGCCTTCGATCGATACCAGGTGGGCGCTGCCCTCATCCATCGACATCTTGGCGGTCTGCTTGGCCAGGTCGACGTTGATGCCGCAGCAGCCGAAGTAGCTGGGGCCGATGGTGTCAAGGCCGCCGCGGCCGTCGATCAGGTCGATCCTGGTGGGCGGTGGCCCGGTGTCGTCGGAGTCGTCGACCAGGTAGTCGTCCGCGTCATCGCTGAGGTAGAACATGTTGGGACCGGGACCACCCAGAATGACGTCGGCGTTGGTTCCGCCGATGGCGCCCTCCGTCGCTGTGAGGCGGTCGGTGCCGAGGCCGGTGGCCCGGCCGAGCTGGAGGTCGATGCGGACTGGGGGGTAGTCGACAGTCTTCACGTCTCCGCTGGCGCGACCGTTCTCGGAGTAGTCGACCACGTCCATCCCGGCTCCGCCACGGATGTCGTCATCCCCTGCCGCGGGGTAAAGCAGGTCGTCGCCAGGTCCGCCGTCCAGCAGATCGTTGGCTCGTCCGCCGCCGAGCCGGTCATTGCCTGCTTCGCCGTACAGCAGCTGACGGGCCGGGATCGGGTAGTAGACGCTCTCGCCGTAGGTGCTGTCGAGGCCGGGGCCACCGTAGAAGCGGTCGGTCTCCCCAGCGAATGTGCTGCCGGGGTTCCACTCGTCTTCTCCTGCACCTCCGTAGGCGACGTCGTCGCCCGGCCCACCGACCAGTTCATCCCAATCGGCGTCTCCGCGCAGCAAGTCGGCGCCAGGCCCACCGTCGATGAGGTCGATGCCGTCTCCGCCGCTGATGATGTCGTCACCGGCGCCACCGGTGGCCTCGTCCTTGATCCAATAGATGCCGCCCTCGCTGTTCGACTCCTCCCTGTACGGATTGGGCCCGAGCCTCAGGTCGTCGGCGCCGACGCCCCCATCCAGTGTGTCGCTGCCACCAGCACCGTCGAGGGTGTCGTCGCCTGCTCCCCCGGAGAGTCGGTCATCACCAGCACCACCACAGATCAGGTCGTCGCCACCGGCCCCGCTGATCTTGTCGTTGCCCGCCATGCCAACGATCACATCGACGCCAGCGGTGCCGGACAGTGTGTCGGCTCCGCCGGTGCCGAGGATCGTCGCCGGCTGGCCGAGGCACCGGGGTGGGGCAGCCTCTGATGTCGGGAGGAATCCAACGGCGACCAACGCAACCATGAGGACCATTGCGCTGCCGACGCCACGATGGCCGTGTGAGGGCATCGCACACCTCCTGTGCCGGCAACGGTGCGACTGAGTGTCCTCCGTCATGACGCAGCCCTCAATACGTAAGACCACGTAGTCGTCTGTCGTCGGAAATGTTGTGCGGCTTCGAAGTGCTCTGCCGGTGGTGGGTTTGCATCGAAGATGCCTGGTGCATCGCTAGTGCGAACTCGCCCGGGGAACGTCGTCGTAAGGGACCCTCTTACGAAGATGCCAGGTCGTCGTCACGTTTCAGCCCAGCGACCTCCTTCAGCATCACCACGCCTCGACTCCTTCTGTCGTCCACCACGACGAAGCCCATCGTGCGGTACAGGTGCCGTGCTCGCACATTCTCGGTGCTCATGTGCAGGCTCAGACCAGGCAGACCACTGACAGTTGCGTGGTAGACAAGTCGGCTCTTGAGGGCGCGGCCGACGCCCTTGCCGCGGGCTTCCTCAGAGACGGCGACGACGATTTCAGGGATGTTCGACGCGACGTATCCGTCGCGGTGGTTCTCGTTCGTGAAGTGGCGGTACCAAGCCGCCCCCAGGGCTTGTTGGCCGCTGCCGGTAGGTCGTTCGCCGATGAAGCCGACGTCCCCGAGTCGGTGTCCGAAGTCGTCGACGTAGGAGTCAGGTCTCCCGAGTGCCAGGTGATGTCGGAAGTCAGTCTCTGACCATGGATCTCGCCATCTCCAGGCCTGGTGGATCGCTCGCCGGATCACTTCCTGGTCGGCATCCGTGGCGCGCCGCACGCTGAACTCCACCCCCGCCACGGTAGCGACGCCAGCTCCTACCGTGGCACCGCTAGCGGACCCTCTTGCGGGCAGACGACTGGGGCTCTCGCCGACAAGGGCTCGCTCCCACGCCGCTCTGAATCACCGGCTCGCGAAGATCAGGGGTATCTGCGCTCGTAGAGCGGGGCTGCCACTGGGCTGCGATGAGCCGTTTGGGGATCCGTCGTGGACTGGGGCTGGTCGAACATGTCCGTGGTGGCCGTTGCTCCGGTGACGTGGGCGAGTCGCGCCAGCTCAGAGCCGAAGAATGGGGGTTCGCCGCGGCGGGCGACGATCACCGCTCGTTGGTCGGCCATGGGCGACACGACTGCATGGTGGGCGTCTGCCCCGGGGATCCAATCGGGTTCGAGGGCTACTCGGTGGAGCAAATCGAAGGGACCGAATCGTCGCAGTTGGTCGGCGTCGAGGTCGGGTGCACCCGGGGTGCCGAAGGTGACGTGCGGTGCTGCTGAAACGTCAAGCAACACGCTCCACTGCGCCCGGAAAATCAAGGGAGCCGCTGACGCCAAGATCTCACCCGCTCGGGAGGGGTCGGCAGCGATGCGTCGGTGCAGCTCAATGTCGTACTCGATGCCGCCGCCACGTGGATAGTTGCGGACCCATTCCACCCGCACCGACTCCAGACGGTCGCAGGCCGCCACCAGCGTTTCCACCGTCTGGGTGGGCGGCAGATCCAGGATGAACTCCTCCACCTCGATCTCGCCGCGCTTCTCGACGATCTCTACCAGGTTGATGTCGGCGCCCAGCGCGCCCAGTGCTGATGCCACGGCGCCCAGGGTTCCCGGCCGATTCGGCATCTGAACTCGAATAAGTAGCACTCGACAATTCTGCAGGACTTTGGAATCGACGGTGGACCGACTCCCGGTGCAGCTCGCAGTACGCGAGGTCGACATGTCGCGCTGCCAGCACCCGACGCATAGTTGTCGTCGCAAGGGACTCGACGGCACACCAGCCAAGGCACTGATGAGCTGGTGACGGGTACGCCGCAAGCCGACCCGTCCCGCGAGAATGCGCACCCATACATGATCAGCCGATGCTGATGCGCCCGGTCCCAGCCTTTGCGACGTGCCAGTATCTCAGGGTGACTGATCTGGTCGTGGAAGGCGCGGTCTGTAACGCGACTTGGTGCGATGCCGTATGCCGATCACATGCATTGCCAACCCAATGGACCGAGGACGCGTGGACGGTTGCTCGGCGTTCGCCCGACGGCTACCCCGATGCCGTGACCTTGTCGCCGGCGGCTGACCTTCGTGCCGTGCTTGGACGCATCGAGGAGGGTGCCGGTTGCTCCGTCAAAGACAGTTTCGCCGTCTTGGATCTGGCACCGCATGGATTCCATGTGCTGTTCGAGGCGACCTGGATTCGGCGGTCGGCAGTCCAGCCGACGGGGCCGGCAACGCTCGATTGGCGGGAGGTGCGGTCGCCTGCCGAACTCGCACGTTGGTCGCGCGGACACGAGCTCGACGCTTTCGGCCCAGCCCTGCTGGACAGCGGCGATCTCCGGTTCTATTCCAGCGGGTCGGCGACAGGTGCCGGTTTTGCCGTGAACCGTGGCGGAGGTGTCGTCGGCATCTCAAACCTCTTCGCGGGGAGTGCTGACCCGATGGTTGTCTGGTCGGATGCTGTTGCTGTGGCGACGCGGGCGAATCCAGGGGTCGATCTCGCGGGCTACGAACTCGGTAGAGACCTGGAGTTCGCACTAGCCGTCGGCTTTGTCCAGACGGGGTCGCTTCGGGTATGGATGCTTTGACCCCGACCCCGACCCCGACCCGTGAGGGGTCAGCTGAGTTCGCGAACCCGGACGGTGTCGACGTGTTGCTGAAATCTGACGAGCTTCCCGCCGTCCAGGGTCCACACGTGGGCCATCTTCACGACGGCCGGCTCTCCGGAGCTCTTGTGCTTCCACGCGTAGTGTCCAAGCATCACGACGGTGTCACCGTCTGCGACGAACTGCTCCGGCACCACGGCATAGTCATCGCCGATTTCCCCGAGTCGCATGAAGACGCCTTCGAGGACGGCCTGAGGACCAACGTAGGTGCCAGCGAGAGGAAATCCGTCGGCTTCGGTCCACTGGATGTCGTCGGCCATGGCGCCGAGGGCGGCGGGCACGTCGCCTTGAGCGAAACTCGCGTAGGCGCCTTCGACAATCTCCTTGTTCGTGGACATGTGAGACCTCCTTGTGGGGGCACGGTTGCCCTCCTGCGGAAGGTCGCGTAGCCGGGTTTGAGCGTACGGCTGAACACAGCTGAGAGACAATGCCCACCAACCTCCGTGCCCTCGAAGTGCCGATATCGCTGCCCTTGCTTCCCAGATTTCCTTTTAGCTCAAGCTTCCCGGACCTGGGGGGCTTGCCGGATACGGCGGGCTTCAGTTAAGCCGAGGCCATAGGAGGCCACATGTCAACGCCGCACTTCGTCGTCGTCACCACCTGCGTGGACGACCTGCGCAGGTTCTTCACGCCGATCCTGGTCGGACCCTTCGACGCCGAGTCGGAGGCGGAGGCGTACGTGTCCCGAGTGAACCCGTCCTGATTGCCGTGCCTGCCCGGCCCAGCCAATCCGCGAATGCCTACCTCGCCTAGCCTGCCTCGTTCGCCTCGCCGATAGTGGTGACACGCCAGCCTGTTTCCACGTTCTGACCCACGATCTGACCGAACATCACCGCGCCCATCTTCGTGGCGACGGCGTCCTCATCGACCATCTTCCCGTCCTTCATCTGCGCCACAGTGATTCCCTGGAAGGTGATGGGCTCCCCGGTAGCTACGAGACCCCGGTAGTCCCCCTGATGTGTGGCGGTCACAGTGAACACGATCACGACATGACCGTCCTCGGCCGCCAGCACCTTGTCGGGAGTGGCCTCAAGGTCGGGGAACGACACCAGGATCTCGTCGATCCACTCGTGGTCATTGGGATTCCGGCCACTCCAAGCGTCCTCGAAGAACCGCAGGAACAGTGCCTTGTTCTCCTCCGCAGACATGTCGACCAGCCCCTCTTCGTGCTGGCTGACTGCCAGCCTGATGCACCCAGCCTGGGGTGCAGGCATGCGCCCGCGCATCGGCAAATCCGCCTAATCCGGGCGACACGCGATGGTCGTCGAGCCGGGTGGGTTCCGTAAGGATTTCGCCGGGCGTTCGCTCACCCAGTCGGCCGAGCCGATCGCCGACGACGCCGACACCGCCGGCAGGCGCCGCAAGGAGCACGACACCGTCCACGGCACCCAGCAGGGCGATCCCGTCAAAGCCGTTGCGGCCCTGATCGCGGCGGTCGAGTCTGACGAACCGCCGTACATGCTGCTCCTCGACCGACGCCCCGGACGGCTTCCGCGCCGCCCTGCACAGCTTGCGCAGCGAGGTCGACGTCTGGGAGTCGGTCAGCCGCAGCACCGGTTTCGACGCCTGACCCGCCGGGCGAGAGTCACCCGATGGCGGCGTCGAGCCGGCTCGACACATCGGCCAGCACATCGTCGATCGGCTGATCGGCCAACGTCTTCAAGAACGGCTCGACCTTGACCGGTCCCGTGTAGCCGGCCGCACGCAACCCGGCCATGAAGCCCGTCAGGTCGATCACCCCGGTCGTGGCCGGGAGGCGGCGGTCGAGATCCAGCTGCTCATCGCGATCGCGATCATCGGGGGCGTCGTTGATGTCGACCGAGACGATCTCGGAGTCGCGGAGCCCGACCAGGTCCGCCGCCGTCTCCCCGGCGGTGTACCAGTGGTACGAGTCGAGGATGACGCCGATGTTCGAGGCGCCGGTGTCGGCGATCAGCTCACGGACCTCCGCCAGGGAGTGGACGAACGGGAACCTCTCGGTCGACCAGAAGGTCTTCGGACCGACGTACTCGAGTCCGAGTCGGAGGCCGGCATCAGCGAGCACGTCGGCCACCAGCGCGAGCCGGCTGACGTGCAGCACCCAGTTGCGGCGGTAGGTCAGGTCGTCGTGCATCGGGCGGACCCAGGTCCCGACCGAACCGATGCCGGCTGCGGTCAACACGTCCAGCGTGGCCGGCAGGCCAGCGACCTGAGCCGTGAACTCGGCGGCCGGCGCGGTGAGATCGACCGGCAGCCCCGCCACGCCCCAGCGCAGACCACGCTCGGCCACGGCGCCCGCGGCCTCCCGGATCGCTGTCTCATCGCCCAGGGAGGCGAAGTGGCCGACGTCGGGATCGAGCCCGCCGAAACCGTGGTTGGTGGCCAGCTCCACCGTCGTCGGGAAGTCTGCGGAGAGGCCCAGGGCACCCATGCTCAAGTTCGAGTACATGGCGTCACTTTAGGCCGAGGCGTTCGGCGGTCGTCCCGGCCGCCCGGCGTGATGGCTACCGTCGGTGCATGCGGTTGGCGACCTTCAACATCCTGAACGGCCGATCAGTGGTTGACGACCTCGTTGACCCCGACCGACTGGCCCGCGCGGTGACATCCCTGAATCCGGATGTGCTGGCCCTGCAGGAGGTGGACCGCAACCAGCCACGTTCTCACCATGCCGATCTGACCGCTGTGGCGGCCGACGCCATGGGTGCGGTGTCGCATCGATTCGTCGCCGCGCTCTCCGGCACTCCGGGTGGGACCTGGACAGTGGCGACGGACGACGCGGTGACCGGCACAGCCTCCTACGGGATAGCCCTGCTCTCGCGGTACCCGGTCCGGAGCTGGCAGATCCTGCGGCTGCCGCGGATCGGCTTCCGCTTCCCGATGTTCCTGTCCGGTCCGCGCAAGGTGCTCATGGTCGAGGAAGAGCCTCGAGCGGCGGTGATCGCTCACCTCGACACCCCCACCGGACCGCTGGTCGTGGCGAACACCCACCTGTCCTTCGTGCCCGGGTGGGGAAGGATCCAGCTGCGTCGGCTCCGACGGGCTCTGGCCACCGTGACGGATCCGTTGATCGTGATGGGGGACCTCAACCTGGATGCTCCTCGCCCGGCGGCGATCACCGGGCTCCGGAGCCTGGCGGCCCATCCCACCTTCCCGTTGGACGAACCCAGCCGACAGCTCGATCACATCCTCGCCCGCGGCGACGTGGGCACCGTGGTGAGCAGCCACGCCACCCGGCTCTCGCTGTCGGATCACCTGGCCCTGGTGGTCGATCTCGCCGACCCGGTGCCGTCGTCGGGCGGAGCCCCTGGTCGGTGAGGTCAGCGCCCTTCCCGATGATCGATCGACGTCATGCAGGATCACGACCAGCAGGATCGCAGTGGCCAGGGCGGCGATGGCGATAGCTGGCACCATCGTCATCGACGAGCCCGAGGAGGTCGGGTCGAGACCTACGTCGTCCACGCCGTCACCTGGGCCCAGACGATCTACGTCGTCACCGGCCTGCTGCATCGTGGTCTTCGCCCTGTTGCGCGAGCTGACAGGGCTGTTCAGCGTGAGGGGGCAACGGGTCGGCGACGCCCCCCTGCACCGAGACCGTCCGACCCGGACGCTATACAGGTACGGCTGGAAGACAAGGGCTCGCGACGACGAAGGAGTGCAGGGATGGAGTACAGGCAGCTGGGCCGGTCCGGGCTCAAGGTCTCGACGATCACCTTGGGAACCATGGGATTCGGCGGCACCGGGTGGGCGAGTCCGGTGGGTCACCTGGGGGTGGAGGATGCTCGCCGGCAGATCGACCTGTGCCGTGAGGCCGGGGTCAACCTGATCGACACCGCCGACATCTACTCCAACGGCCTGTCGGAGGAGATCCTCGGCGAGGCGCTGGGCGCCGACCGCGAGGACGTGCTGCTCGCCACCAAGGTCCGGGGGGCGATGGGGGACGGTCCTAACGACGACGGACTGTCCAGGCACCACATCATCCACGGTGTCGAGGACAGTCTGCGTCGGCTCGGCACCGACTACATCGACCTGTACCAGGTGCACGAGTGGGACGGGCTGACGCCGCAGGAGGAGACGCTGTCGGCGCTGGACGCCCTGGTGCAGTCGGGCAAGGTCCGCTACCTCGGCTGCTCGAACTACACGGGCCGCCAGCTGATGAAGGCGTTGTGGATCTCCGACCTGCGTGGCTGGGAGTCCTACGTCAGTCAGCAGATCTACTACTCACTGCAAGCACGCGACGCCGAGAACGAGCTCATCCCCATCGCCGTGGAGGAAGGACTCGGGGTGTTGGTGTGGAGCCCACTGGCCGGAGGACTGCTGTCCGGCAAGTACCGGCGTGGGCAGGACGCTCCCGAGGGGAGCAGGCGGTTCCAGGGCTGGACGGAGCCCCCGGTCGACGACGAGGACCGGCTCTACGACACCGTCGACGTCCTGGTCGAGATCGGCCAGGCCCACGAGGTGTCGGCCGCGCAGGTCGCGCTCGCGTACACGCTGGCGAAGCCGGCGGTGACGTCGGTGATCGTTGGTGCCCGGACCGAGCAGCAGCTGCTCGACAACCTGGCGGCGGCCGAGCTGTCGTTGTCAGTCGAGGAGATCGAGCGACTGGACACGGTCAGCCAGGTGCCGCTGCTGTACCCGTACTGGCATCAGGCCAACACCCAGCCCGCCCGCTTCAGCCCGGCGGATCTCAGCCTCATCGGCCGCCACCTGCCGGCCTGACCTGCGGGCAGCGAGGACGGGTCAGCGAGGACGGGTCACGCGTGCGTGGGTGAGACCGGGGTCCCGGTCGATCCGCCTGCGGCAGGGGACTGGTCCCACCACAGGGGCACGACGTCGGGAGCGGTCCGGCGTCGCCCGTTGCGGGCGCGTGCCGAGGCCGCCAGGACGACGACTCCGACGACCAGCCCGATGGCCGCGAGCAGCAGCAGTGCGGATCCGACCAAGCCGATGATGGCGTGCGTGATGATCATGTGGTCCCCCCCGAGACGACGACGCACTCCCTGCGCCGTTGATCGTCGAACCGTTCACCGGCGTCATGATCGACGGTCTACGACCCAACGGCATCAGCGTACGAGAGTTCTGCCCCGCCCGCTGACGATCCGGACGGGTCAGTAGGTCACTCGATAGCGGAGGTGGGTGAGCGAGGGCGAGACGATGGTCTCCACCTGCTCGAACACCGGATCGCCCACGTCGACGAGCAGCCGCTCGCCCCGGCCGAGGAGCACCGGGGTCATGGTCAGCAGGAGCTCGTCCAGCAAGCGGGCGGCGAGGTGCTGACGGGCGGTCCGGTGGCCGCCGGCGACCATCACGTCACGGTGGCCGGCCACGGCGCGCGCCTGCTCCAGCGCGGACTCGATGCCGGTGGTGACGAAGTGGAAGGGGGCGTCGCCCTCCACCGGCAGAGTCTCTCGCTCGTGGTGGGTGAGCACGAAGACGGGCTGATGGTACGGGTTGCCACCCCACCAGGCGCAGCGGAGCCGGAGCTGTGGCACCGATGTGGGTGACAGCGACCAGGGACCCGAGGTCCGGCGGGGTCAGGTCGGGTGGGCGACCAGTCGGGCCACGAGCGGTTCGACCAGTCCCAGGTGGGTGATCCGATCGGGTTTCCACCGCCTGGAGGACGGCCGGGGGATCGAACCGCTGCTGCAGGACCCCCCGGCCGCCGCCGAGGAGGGCTTGATCGGTGAGCACCTGAGCCACGTCCGCAGAGCGGCGGCCCGACGCGAGACCAGCTCGGCCTGAACCGCGATCATCACCGCGATCATGACGAGCACCTCGCCGAGCCCGGCGCCGTCGTTGATGTGCCAGAAGCTAGGCCAGGGTGCCCAGGGCGAACTTGGTCGCGATCAGGCCCACGAAGAGCGCGATGGTCACCCGCGTGCCCTGGCGGAGAACTCGGCGATCGGCTTCCACCCAGACGCGGGTCAGGCGACCACGCAGGATGCCGACGACGAAGCTGAGGATGACCTGACTCGTGCAGCACCCGCGGCGTCGGGAGTGCGGCTCAGCCCTCGGGCGGCGGCTCACTCGTCAACGCTCGGCCGGTGGCCGGATCGAACGGCACCGACTCGTGGGCGTGGACCAGCCGCCAGCCGTCGTCCTGACGCCGGAAGACCACCGTCGAACGGACCCACATGTCGACGACGTCACCCGAGGTCAAGGTGCCGCTGACGTGGTAGAGGAACGCGCAGTAACCGAGGTCCTCGTCGGCCTCGACGACCAGGTCGTGCACCTCGTAGCCGGGTCCGTCGACGTAGCCGCCGAACCACTGGTCCAGCGATGCTGCGATGGCCTCCCGGCCGCGACTGACGGTCGGGGGCAGCAGGGGATAGGTCAGCACCTTGTCGTCGTGCTGCCGCAGCAGGGTCGCCGAGTCGCGGCGATGAACCGCGGCGACCCGCTCGTCGATCAGCTGCTCGAGCTCTTGTCGGCTGGTGTCGGACATCAGCACCGGTCTCCTTCGGGTCACCATGTTCCGGTCGTGTTCTCGAGAGTGCCGACCCGTTCCGGGGAGCGGAATCATCGGGTTCCCGAACGCCACCTGTGACCAGGCCGTCCGCGGACTGCGATCTTCCTGAGAAGTCACCCCATCCACGTACCTATCCGCTCCGAATCAGTTGATGGAGCGAGGTCTGACCTGTCGTCGACGTGGTCATCAGGTATGAGGAGTTGCCGATGTTGGGATCCACCATTCAGCCGTCCGTGGTCACCGAACCGCCGGTCTCGGTCCTGAGTCCGGCGCCACGAGCAGCCTGGGCTGCGGTCCTGGACAGCGATCCGGGGGCCACCGCGTTGCAGACGCCCGAGTACTTCGCCGCCGTGCTGTCCGGCACCGGGGGCCGCGACGCCAGCAGGCTCTACAACCTGCCCGAAGGACGTCAGCTGGTCCTGCCGCTGGTGCAGCAGCGTGCGTTGCCCGGGCTGCCGGTGCTGGCGGACTTTCCCGGTGGCTTCGGACACGGCAGCTTGCTGGCCACCGGCGGGTTGCGGCCGAGCGACGTACGTCTGGTGGTGCGTGATCTGCGCGGCCGCGCCCTGAGCACGAGGATCGGGGGAGGTCACCACACCGCCGAGCAGTGGCGCGCCGGGCTGACCAGCGGTGCGTCCGCTGAGCCGCGCCGGGTGGACGTGATCGACCTCAGCCCAGGCTGGGAGGAGGTGTACGGGCATGGGTTCAGCCGGAGCGCCCGGTACAACGTCCGCAAGGCCGAGCGTGCCGGGGTGGAGGTGGAGTGCGACACGACCGGTCGGCTGATTCCGGTCTTCTACGACGTCTACCTCAACTGGGTCGAGCGCTGGGTGCCCCGTTCAGGTCTGCCGGGAAGCCTGGCCCGGTACTCGGCCCTGCGCCAGGAGCCCCGCCGGAAGTTCGAAGCCGTGGCCGCCGCGCTCGGCCCGAAATGCCGTGTCTTCGTCGCCTGGCACCTCGGACGCCCGGTGGCGAGCTGCATCACGCTGGTGCACGGCCAGCACGCGATCGGCTGGCGGAGCTACAGCATCAAAGATCTCGCCGGTCCGGTCTGTGCCAACAACCTCGTGCAGGCACGGGCTCTGGCGGATGCGGCGGCGGCCGGCTGCCACTACTTCGATCTCGGCCAGTCGGGCGAGACGGCCAGCCTGCTCAGCTACAAGCGCTCGCTCGGAGCGACTGCTCGCGAGGTCATCGACCTCCGGATCGAGAGGTCCGCGGTCTCGCTCGCCCGGCGAGCCGAGACGGCCACCCAGCAGTGGGCCGTACGGGCGATCTCGCGGGCCGACCGGTCGACGCCGGCCGCCACCACCGAGGCGCACCGATGAACGTCACCTGCGTCGGCGGCGGGCCCGCCGGACTGATGTTCGCCATCCTCGCCAGCCGGGCCGGTCACCGGGTCACGGTGCTCGAGCAACGGACCCCGGCCGAGAGCTTCGGCTGGGGAGTCGTCTTCTGGGACAGTCTGCTGAAGTCCCTCGACGCGCACGACCCGCAGACGGCCGAGGTCGTACGGCGTGAGGCCTATCGCTACACGGACCAGATCGTGACGGTGCGCGGCGCCGACGTGCGGCTGCCCTCGTACGGGTACAGCATGGGACGGCGGCGGCTCCTGGAGATCCTCGGGTCCGAGGCCGAACGGGCCGGTGCCACCTTCCGGAAGGAAGGCTTCGCCGACGATCCGAACAGCCTGGCCGCGGATCTGGTGGTTGCGGGGGACGGGGTGAACAGCGGACTGCGCGATCGGCGCAGCTTCGGTACCGAGCGCGTCCGCGGACGGAACAAGTTCATCTGGCTCGGCACCGACAAGGAGTTCACGTCCTTCACGTTCCCGTTCGTCAACACATCGGCCGGCTGGGTGTGGGGTCACGCTTACGGGTACGCGAACGGCGCGAGCACGTTCGTGGTCGAGACGACCCCGGAGACGTGGTCCGGCCTCGGATTCGCCACCCTGGACGGGACGGGGACGATTCGACGCCTCGAGCAGCTGTTCGCCGAGTCTCTCGACGGTCACCACCTTCAGCTGCGGACGAGCCCGTTCGACGGCCACCCCTGGACCGAGTTCGTCGAGGTCCGGAACCGACGTTGGCGGGTCGGGAACGTCGCCCTGCTCGGCGACGCGGCCCACACCACCCACTTCACCATCGGCTCGGGCACCCGGCTCGCCATGGAGGACGCGATGGCTCTCGCGGACGCGCTGGCGTCCGAACCCGATGTGGACGGCGCTCTGCGGCGGTACGACGAGGGTCGGCGGGAGGAACTTCGCGGGGTCCAGCGGGTGGCCCGACGCAGCGCCCGGTGGTTCGAGCGGGTGCCGCGCTACATCGACCGCCCCGCCCCGGAGTTCGCCACGCTGATGGAGAATCGACGGTCCCCGGTGATGGCGCACCTGCCGGTCGGCGCCTACCTGCGGTTGACCGGCACCGCCGCCAACCTCCCGATGATCGAGGCACCGCTGCGGCGTCTGCTCAGCAAGCTCTGACGGCCTGACGCCTCACGCGGACAGCCACGGTTCGAAGCCGAACCTGAGGGCGGCGCAGGAGGTGGGCGGAGTGAGGACCGTCGCCAAACCGGACGGTGGCCGGGTCGACGGCGGACCCCAGCCCGCGAACGTGAACGGGCGGAGCTGGTCGCTGCGGACGAGCTGGGCCGTTCCGGCCCCGTCGACGACGACGGCGCCGTCGGGCAGTTCCTCGTACGGCGCGGTCCAGGTGATCCGGTCTGTGGCCCGGCCCAGGCCCCGACCCCGACGGAGCCGCTCGGCGTTCAATCGTGCATCGAGCTCGGTCGAGCGCAGCGGGGCCGAGGCTCCGATCGACGCACTGACCGCGTCTCGATAGTCGCGGTACGCGTCTCGTCGGCACTGCGCACAAGGTCGGTGGCCCGCCGCCAGAGCCACCGCGTCATCCAGGAAGAACAGCGGTGTCCAGCGCCGCGGAGCGGCCAACGGAGAGCGGTGGTCGCGGTAGCGCACCGTGCAGATGATCCACAACGTGCCCGCGTGGTGTCGAACCACCCGCTCGACGTCGTCCACGACACAGCCACGGTTGCCCGTGAAGTGACCCCGCTCGGCGACCGCGTGCAGATCCCCCCAGGGATCCACCCGGTTACGGCGCGGCATCTCGGCCACTGAGGTGGATCCGGTGGCCCGCAATCGTCATGGTCCGACACTAGGACGGGCTGGGGATAGACCGTTCCACAACGAGCTGGCAGGCCTGCGCCAGGCGTACGGCGTTGAGCTTGTCGCGCACGCCGAGCTTGCGGAAGATGCGTTCGAGGTGCTTCTCGACGGTCCGAGGAGCACAACCGAGTCGCCGGGCGATTCCTCGGTTCGTGTACCCGGCGGCCAGCAGGGCGAGCACACTCGTCTCCCGTTCGGTGAGTCCCAGGTCGACGACCGTGCTCTGCATGCCGGTGAGCTGGCGGATCGTCGAGACCTGTCGATCGAGACCGATGATGGCCCGCTGGATGTCACGCAGCGTTCGCTCATCCACGGCGACCTCATCCCAGCGAACGTGGTGGTCGACGCCGGCCAGATCGGGGGAGTGCTGGACTTCGGATTCCTCACCACGGTAGGAGATCCCCGATTCGACGCCGCCATCACAGCGAGCATCTTCGACATGTACGGTCCGCAGGCCAGAGCGTCTGAAGCGATCTTGAGTGAGGTCCTCCTCGAGCGCTTCGGTCATGATCGCGACAGCTACGGCCTCTACCGGGCGGCGTACGCGATCATCACCAACAGCTACTTCGGGCAGGATGGTCTCGACGGTCATTACGCGTGGTGCGTGCGGATGCTCCGCCGACCTGACGTGATCGACGCCCTACTGGGTTGAGGTGAGCGGCGGCAAGCAACAGCAGCCTCGCCGGCCGAGAGGTGCGCAGGCACCGACGCGTCTGATCTCTATGCCGACGGTGAGCTCGCCGCGACAGGGGCTCGGTCTCCAGAGCGAGTCAGCGATCCGAGGACCACGATGCCGGCGCTGACGAGCAGTCCGATGATCGCCCCCTCCATGCCGGCGACCAGGGCCACGACAGCCCCGATCAGGTTGATCGCACCGACAGCGAGCACCGCCGGCCGACCCCACCCGGCCTGCCGCAGGAGACCGATCGCACTGACGATGCCGACCACACCGAGCAGACTGACGAGCCAGTTCACGACGGCCGGTAGGCCGGCACCGCCGTCGTCGACGACGAACGGCAGATTCATCAAGGACATCACGATCGTGGCGGCGGCGGCCGCCCAACGGACAGTGCGCATGGTGCGTTCCCTTCGGTTTCAGGGCCGGACGTCCCGACCACTGCTGGAACGAGCGTCACGCCGGGGCACTACCGGCGGTAAGACGGCATCCGCCCAGTCGGCTCGGGATCTCTCACGCCCGAATGGGTGTCCGCACCTATCCCTCTGGGGGTTGGGGCGGCGACGATGGCGGTATGACCATCACCCGCGCCCGGGTCGCTGCCTCGGCACTGTTCGCGGTCTGTGCCGCCGAGGTCGTCACCGCGGTGGTCTGTGGTATCGCGTCTGGCCTGAGTTGGGGCGAGCTGAACAGCCTGCTGGTGATGTCCAACGCAGCCATCGGGCTGACCCTTGGTGCATCGGGGTGGCCCATCGCCGCGCTCCGGCCGCGCAACCCGATCGGCTGGTTGCTGCTCGGCGGCGGCGTCAGCTACGCCAGCACCGCGGCCGGCATCACCGCGCTGGCGTGCGTCCAGGTCGGTGACAGCTCCGACCCGTGGTGGCGGTTGGTGGCGTCGATCACCAACACCGGCTGGACCTGGGCGTTGTCGTTCTTCCTCCCCGTCGCCCTGATGCTGTTCCCTGACGGCCGGCTGCCGTCGAGACGGTGGCGACCGGTGCTGGTCTTCCCGGCGATCGGTGCGCCGATCCTGGGTGCTCTCGGGGTGATGTCCGACATGTCCTCCGCCGTCGGCGTCAGTGGGTACGGAGCAGCCCCTGCGGTGCTCGGAGTCGGCTGGCCCGGTGCTGTGGTCGCGATCGCGGTGCCGCTCTCGTACGTGGCTGCCTTGGCGGCGTTGCTGGTGCGGTTCCGCCACGGCAGCGAGCAGGTACGGCGCCAGCTCCTCTGGGTCTTGTTGGCGCTCCTGCTCGTGGTCGTGACCTTCGTGTTCGAACCGCTGCTGCCGGACAGCACGTTCATCTTGTTGATCATCGCGCTGGTCCCGTTGGCCATCGCGGTCGCCGTGCTCCGCGACAACCTGCTCGACATCCGGGTGGTGTTCTCGCGCTCGCTGCTCTACCTGCTGCTCACCGCCGGCGTGATCGGGACCTACCTGGTCGTGGTGACCGTGCTGGACCAGGTCGTCCGGAGCCAGGCGGCCCTCGGTTCGTCGGTACTGGCCACGCTGCTCGTCGTGGTGGCGTTCAATCCGCTGCGGGTCTGGGTCCAACGACTGGCGAACCGCGCGGTGTACGGGAGCCGTGAGGACCCCGTGCGCGCTCTGGCGGCGGTGGGAGCACGGCTCAGCGAGTCCGGAGGACCGGACGGCAACGGGATGGTCGAGGTCCTCGCATCCCTGTGCAGGACCCTTCGCTTTCCTTCGGGCACGATCACGCTGCGCGGGCAGCAGGTGGCCGCTGTCGGGGTGATGGATCCGCTGGCTGCCCACCACGTCACCGCACTGACCTGGGGCGACGAGAAGGTGGGGGAGCTGGTGGTGCAGCTCCGCACCGGCGAGTCGAAAGCGGCCGCGGCAGACAGAGAGGTGCTCGACCTGTTGGCCGGACCGATCTCGGCGGCGGGTCGCGCAGGCCTGCTGGCGGACGAGCTGGGCAGATCGAGGGAGCTGGTGATCAACGCTCGGGAGGAGGAACGACGCCGGTTACGGCGTGATCTTCACGATGGGCTCGGACCCGTCCTGACCGGTGTCGTGTTGAACGCCGAGGCCGCGCTGCGCCTGGTGGAGTCCGACCCGTCGCGCAGCGTCGAGCTGATCAGCGTGCTCCGTGATCAGGCGTCAGGTGCGCTCACCGACATCAGGCGGCTCGTCTACGACTTGCGGCCTCCCGCCCTGGACAGCCTCGGGCTGCTCGGCGCCCTCCAGGAGTACGCGATGCTCCTGACCAGGCGAGCCGACGGCGCGCCGCTGTCCGCCCAGGTTCGTGCCACCTCGCCGATTCCAGACCTTCCCGCCGCCGTTGAAGTAGCCGGCTACCGCATCGTGACCGAGGCACTCACCAACGTGACCCGGCACTCCAGCGCCACTTCAGTCAGCGTCACCTTGGCCGTCGACGGGTCCGCGCTGGTCGTCTCGGTCGACGATGACGGATTGAACCTCGGCGGCGGGTGGCAGCCCGGCGTCGGTCTGACCTCGATCCAGGAGCGCACCGCCGAGCTCGGCGGCCAGTGCACCATCCACACCGACCGTACGGGTGGGCGGATCACCGTCCGGCTGCCGATCCCGACACCTGCGCTCCGCACGATGACCACAGGCGATGTCACTGCTCACGAGGTCGGTGGATGAGCCTGCGGATCGTCGTCGCCGACGACCACACCATCGTCCAGGAGGGACTGCGCGCTCTCCTGTCCACGGTCAACGGGTATGAGCTGGTCGATGTGACCGGGAGCGGTGAGGAAGCAGTTCGTGCCGCGGTCACCCTGCGACCGGACGTCGTGGTGATGGACATCCAGATGCCGGGCATCGGTGGCATCGAAGCCACCCGGCAGATCGCCAAGGCGGCACCCGACGTCGCGATCTTGATCCTGACCATGTTCGAGGACGACGAGTCGGTGTTCGCCGCGATGCGCGCCGGCGCTCTGGGCTACGTCCTCAAGGGAGCCTCACCGGACAGCATGATCCGGGCCATCGCCGCCGTCGCCGGGGGTGAGGCGATCTTCAGCCCCGATGTCGCCCGCCGTGCCCTCACCTACCTGACCGCCCCGCGCAGCCAGGCACCGCCGTTTCCGCAGCTGACGCCGCGGGAGCGCGACGTGCTCGAGCTGATCGCGGGCGGGATGTCCAACACCGCCATCGCCGCCCGCTTCGGCCTGGCCACGAGCACGGTCAGCAACCACATCTCCAGCATCTTCGCCAAGCTGCAGGTGGCGACCCGGGCTGAAGCGATCGTGCGGGCCCGTGACGCCGGCCTGTGAGACACAGGACCGAGAGCGAACCTGGGAGACTTCGCGGGTGACCCACTCGACCGTGAGCCGACCATGAACATCCCACCGGAGACGTTCCTGCGGGTGCCGGCCGACGCGTTGCGCGACCTGGCCGTACGGCTCGGTGTGATGGCCGGGTTGTCGTCCGACCGCGCCGAGCTGCTGGCGAACCTGCTGACTGCCAACGACCTGCGGGGCGTGGTCAGTCACGGGACCGGCCAGCTGGCGACGTACGTGCGGCTGCTGCGCGACGGCACCCTCAATCCCGACCCTGGATTGGAGGTGGTCCGGGAGACCCCGACCAGTCTGCTGGTCGACGGAGACGGTGGTCTGGGCTACTTCCCTGCCCACGAGGGCACCCGACTGTTGATCACGAAGGCCGAGGCCGCGGGGATCGCCGTCCTGGTCACGCGCAACCACGGACACTTCGGGGCCGCGGGTCTGTACTCGCGCCTCACCCTCGAGCACGACCTGCTGAGCTTCGTCACCTCCGGTCACCAGCTGGACCTGCACCCGGGCGACCCGGTGTACGCGGCCGCCGGGGGTTCACCGATGTCGTTCAGCGCGCCCACCGCCGACGAGCCGCCCCTGGTCCTCGACTTCGGTGCGATGCACGATCTGTACGAGGAGTCCCCGCGTGATCTCCTGGCCGAGATCGCTCCCGGTCTGGTTCACCGCAGCATCGGTCTCGGCATGGTCTGCCAGAGCTGGGGCGGTCTGCTGGCCGGGGTGCCGCTCGATCCCGATCAGGCTCGCCGTCGTTGGCCTGGGGCGAACCAGGGATCCATGGTGATCGCGATGCGCATCGACCTCTTCGCCGATCCGGCGCAGTTCCGGACGGAGATGGATGCCTATGCCCGAGCCGTCCGTACGCTGACGCCGATCCCCGGAGCCACCGGAAGCTATCTGCCGGGCGGGCCCGAGGCGGAGGTCGAAGCGGACTACCGGGCTCACGGGATCCCGGTCGGAAGAGACCATCAGCGGCTGCTCGAGCGGGCGGCGACTGAGCTCGGGGTGCCCGTCCCCTGGGACGGTGACCCGACGTGAGCGCCCAGGGCTGCCCGCTCTGATCCGGAAGGTCCTGTGCAACGGCACCGGTGCGCGAACGCCATCACCGGGGTCCCCAGTCGGGTGAGCTCTCCCATCCGGGGGTGACAGCCACCGCAGTGCTGCGGCTGCCGTCGGTCCGCACCGTGTAGAGGTCGGGTAGATCATCCAGACCGCTCCTGCCGTACACGATCCGTCGGCCGTCGGGGGAGAAGGAAGCCGAGTACAGCTTCGTGTCGGCGCCGACATCGGTGACTGCCCGCAGACCGCGACCATCGGGGCGGATCACGTAGAACTGGGAGTCGAGGCCGCCACCGTCCGCGTTGGAGCGGAACAGGATCCAGCGACCGTCCGGTGACCAGTCGGGGGAGATGCCGGCCCGCAACGACCAGTCGGTGATGCGTCGCAGGTGCGTGCCGTCACTGCGCATCACGAAGATCGCGATCCCGCCGGCAGGATCGGCGAGCGGTGAGTTGATCCGTACGAAGGCGATCTGCCGCCCGTCGGGCGAGACGACCATCTGCTCGCTGTCGCCGGCAAACGGGCGTCCACGCAGCACGACCCGTGCGTGGCGTCCGGACAGCTCGCGGATGACGATGTCGGAGTGCTCGATCACCGCTGTGTCCGGGAACTCGCGTACCGAGCCGGTGGCGCGGGTGAACACGATCCGATGGCCGTCGGGCAGGAAGGCGACCGTGGACTCGTCGTCGCACGGGCCCGTTTGGTTCCAGTCGCACGGTGCGCTCAGCCGGTGCAGGCGGGTGCCGTCGGGTCGCACCGTGTAGATGGCACAGGAGGTGTCGGGCGCGCAGCGTTGGAAGGCGATCAGCGATCCATCCGGTGACCAGTCGGGTTGGTCGTCCTGCGTACCTGCCTCGGGTAACGTGATCTGGCGCGGGTGGGTTCCGTCTTTCCGCATCGTGAAGATGGCGCTCGTCGACAGGTCGGCGTCGAGATAGACCTTGTAAGCGATCCTCCCGTTGTCCCCCGGAGTCGTGGCCGCAGCTGGCACCGCCGTCAACACCGACACCGCACACAGGGCGAACAGCACCGCAGCCACGCGTAAACGGGCCCGGGACGCAAGCAGCGCCGTCTGAACCACCATCGAGCCGACGAACGATCGAGCTGCCATCGGGAACTCCTTTCACCGAACCAGAACAGTGTGGCCAGCATGCTCGTGCGACATCGCAGCCACGTCGCAACTACCCCGCAGAGCGACGGTGTGCGCTTTGATGAGGGAATGGAGTTCGGTGTACTGGGACCTCTGGTGGTCACCGGCACGACGCGTGATGACCTCCTGGGTGGGCCGAAGCAGCGGTCACTTGTCGCCCTGCTCCTGCTGAACGCCAACAGCGCCGTCTCTCGGGATCGACTGATCGCCGGGATCTGGGGAGAGCATCCGCCGCCGTCTGCGGAACACACCCTCGACAACTATCTGTCGCGAGTGCGAAAGCTTCTCGGTACCGACCGCATCCTCCGCGGACCGGGCGGCTACAGGCTGCGGGTCGAGCCCGGTGAGCTGGACCTCGAACGGTTCGAGACCGGAGTGGCGCAGGGAACGCGGCTCGCCGATGGTGACCCGGTCGCCGCCGCCGACCAGCTGAGTGCCGCCCTGGCCCTCTGGCGCGGTCCCGCGCTGGCCGACCTGGTAGACCTGCCGTTCGCCGCGGAGGCAGCAGGCCGACTCGAGGATCGGCGTCTCCTGGCGGTCGAGGAGTACGTCGCCGTCTTGATGGCCCTCGGCCGGACCGGTGAGGCTGTCGAGCTGGTCGAACCGCTGGTGGCTGTCCATCCGTTCCGTGAGCGTCTGCGGGGGCAGCTGATCCGCGGCCTCTACCTGTCCGGGCGACAGGAACGCGCCCTCGCCGTGTACGACGACGGTCGACGTCAGTTCGCCGAGGAACTCGGCATCGAGCCGGGTGAGGACCTGCAACGCCTCCACCGAGCCGTCCTCGCCCGTGATCCGGGCCTCCAGCCGGACGGCGACGGGACTGAGTCGGTTGACCGCTCGGAACCACCGCCAGCACCACCGTCGCGCGCGATCCGTTCGCGGACGCACGTCATGGTGCTCGTCGCCGCGGTTCTCACCCTGGTGTTGGTCATCGCGATCACGGTCCCGTCTGACCGTGATGGGTCGCCCGCAGTCGGTCCTCCATTTCGTGGTGTCGAGCTCGATCAGGTCCCCAGCGGCGTCGCGTCAGGGTTCGGGGCGCTCTGGTTCGCGATGCCCGCGGGCAGCGAGGTGGTGCGTGTCGACGTCCGCACGGGTGAGGTCAGCGACCACCTTCCCGTCGACGCTGCGGGGGTCGTCGCGGTGGGCGCTCAGGCAGTCTGGTCGGCCGGCGCTCCGGGCGACACCATCGATCAGATCGACCCTGCTACCGGCAGAGTGGTCCGGACGATCGCCCTCGGAACCGCTCGCGTGTCTGCGCTGGCCTTCGGAGACGATGCCCTCTGGGTGGCCGACGCGGTGAACGATGCCCTCATCGAGGTCGACCCGCTCTCCGGGCAGGTGAAGCGGCGCATGCCGTTGGCGCTCAAGCCCACGTCCTTGATCGTCAACCAGGGGGCACTGTGGGTCGCCGACTACGCCAACGCCGAAGTCGCTCAGGTCGATCTGGCGTCCGGACAGATCGTCGCCAGGCTGCATGTCGGCGGTGGACCGAGCGCGCTCGCGATCGCGGCCAATGCACTGTGGGTGGTGAACTCCCTGGACTCGACGGTATCGCGGGTGGACCCCGAGGTCTCTGCGGTCGTGGCCACCATCCCCGTCGGCAGCGGCCCGGTCGGGATCGCGGCGGCGGACGGTGACATCTGGGTGGGCAACCAGCACTCGGCCTCGTTGAGCCGTATCGACCCGTCCACCAACACCCAGGACAACGATCTGCCCACCGACGGTGAGCCGGCCGCGATCAGCATGGTCGATGGCACACCGTGGGTGGCGACAGCCCCGGCACGGGGCAACCGGGGCGGCACTCTCCGCGTGCTCCACAGCAGGCGCATCACACTCGATCCGGCGTTCCAGACTGATCTCCTTCCGCTGCTGTCCGATCGTCTGCTCTACAGCACCCTGGTGGCGTACCGCCATGTCGGTGGCCCTGCAGGTACCCAGGTGGTGCCCGATCTGGCGGTTGCCGTCCCGACACCATCGGGGAATGCGACAGCCTTCGCCTTCCGGCTCAGGCCCGGGATCGTCTACTCCGATGGACGACCGCTGGTAGCCAGCGACTTCCGGCGAGGACTACAGCGGGTCGTCTCCCTGCGCACTGGCACCAGCGCGAACTACCTGAGCATCAGGGGTGCCGAAGCCTGCGCTCGAGCAGGCGATCAGTCATGCGATCTCTCGGACGGCATCGACACCGACGACGCCACGGGTGCCGTCGTCTTCCATCTCACGAGACCAGATCCGGACTTCGTCGCCCAGCTCGCGGCGTCCGCGGCTGTCCCGGTCCCCCCGGCGACCCCGTACCGTGACATGGCATTGAACGCGATTCCCGGGACCGGTCCGTACGTCGTCGCGAGTGCCAGTGCCGACCTGGTGCGGTTCGTGCGGAACCCCAACTTCACGGAGCGCTCGCACTCGGCCCAACCGGACGGACTCGCCGACGAGATCAGACTCGACATCGAAGAGTCCCGCGCCGAGCAGACGGCTGCCGTGGTGGATGGTCGAGCCGACTGGGCGGCGTACATCGACATGGGGCAGCTACCGGCACTCCGCGTCAAGATCCCCGCTCGCCTCCACCCCGCGTCGATCCCGACCACCGACTTCTTCCAGTTCAACCTCCAGCTGGCGCCGTTCGACGACATCAGGGTTCGGCAGGCGCTGAATCTGGCGGTGGACCGGAACCACATCGTCGAGCTCTACGGCGGCCCGGACCTGGCCACGCCGACCTGTCAGGTTCTTCCGCCGGGCATCCCCGGATACCGTCCGCACTGTCCCTTCACCCGCAGCCCGTCGACATCGGGGACCTGGCGCGAGCGTGATCTCCGGCGCGCCCGGCAGCTGGTGGCTGTGTCGGGCACCCGAGGAACGAAAGTCACCGTCTGGGGCTTCACGGACGACCCGACGATCCGTCCCGAGGTGGTGCGCTACGTGGCGTCGGTGCTGCGAGAGCTGGGGTACGAGGCCACGGTTCGCCTGGAATCGCGAGACTCTGACCTGCCCCTGAACCGGATCCAGATCATCTCCGGCGCCTGGGGTGGCGACACCGCCCACGGAACGCTGACGGCCTGGTTCTCCTGCGCGGGTTCGCGTAGCCACGGATACTTCTGCGACCCGAGGGTAGAGAGGGAGCTGCTCCGGGCACGGGCGGCCGTGGCCACCGATCCCCGCGAGGCTCAGCGGATCTGGGCCTCCTTGGACCGCTACGTGACCGAGCAGGCCGGCTGGCTGCCCATGATCAGCGAGGGCGGGGTCGAGATCGTCTCCGACCGGCTCCGGAACTATCAGTTCAACCCCTACTGGGGATTCATCGCTGATCAAGCCTCAGTCGGGTAGCGGCACCCGATGAGATCACTGGTCGGCCGAGGTCTGTGCGTGTGGAGGCCGGGCTCACGACGATCCGGCCGTTCACGAAGGGGACTCCGTCATGGCTCGACTTCCGTTCACCGCCATCGACAGCGAGGCGGCACCGCCAGTGGTCGACCGTGCCACCTGGCAGCAGCAGGTCGATCAGCTGCTGGTGCGGGAGAAGGCGCACACCCACGAGGGTGACGCGATCGCGGCGGCTCGCCGTCGGCTGCCGATGACTCCGGTGCCCGCCGACGCGACCATCGTCGGCAGCGACGGCGAGGTGCCCTTCCTGGAGGCGTTCGAAGGCCGAAGCCAGCTGATCGTCTACTTCCACATGTGGCACGACGGCAACCCCTGGGACCAGCAGTGCGAGGGCTGCACCTTCTTCACCGCACAGGTGCAGCGGCCGGCGTACCTGCACAGCCGAGACATCACGCTGGCCGTGTTCACCGAGGGCACGTACGAGGAGAGCAAGCCGTACGCCGACTTCGTGCAGAACGACCTGCCCTGGTACTCGGCGCGCAGCGCCGACGCACTGCTGGCCGGACGGGATTTCGGCATGATCGTCTGCTACCTGCGGGTCGGCGACCAGGCCTACGAGACGTACTGGAGCACCGGCCGCGGCACCGAGTCGATGGCCTGGAGCTACCACCTGATGGACCTCAGCGTGTTCGGGCGACAGGAGACCTGGGAGGACTCACCCGAGGGGTGGACGCGTGGCATCGGCGTCCGGGGCGAGCAGTTCCGAACCGACGGGCGTCCCACCATCCAGTGGACCGTGACCGACGATCCCGTCTCGACCGGCGCTCGAGATCACTGCCACTGAGTGACCCCCGGGCGACCTCTGCCTTCGAGGTCAGCCGCCGTCGGCGACTGACCTCACGCCTCGAACTGAGCGATCAGCTGCTCGATCGGCACGTCGAAAGTCCGGTCACGCCAGAAGTGGGTGCGATCGTGCTCACCGATCTGGCGTACAACCCGGCAGGGTGTGCCCAGCGCCACCACGTCGGCCGGCACGTCACGGGTCACCGTGCTGCCGGCACCGATGACCGTGTTGTCGCCGATGGACACCCCCGGCATGATCTGGACACCGGATCCGATCCAGACGTTGTTGCCGATCTGAACCGGGAGATTGAACTGCGCGGCCCGGACCCTCAGCTCCGGCAGCACTGGATGACCTGCTGTCGTGACCACGACGTTCGGGCCGAACATGACGTTGTCGCCGATGTGGATCGGGCCGTCGTCGACCAGGGTCAGGTTGAAGTTGGCGTAGACGTTGTTCCCGAGGTGGACGTTCCGGCCGCCCCAGTTGGCGTGCAGCGGTGGTTCGAGGTAGCAACCCGTCCCGGCCGAGGCGAACATCAGCTGCAGCAGCCGCGACCGCTCGGCCCCCTGAGAGGGACGCGTGGCGTTGTAGTCGTACAGCAGCTCCAGGGCCTCGGTCTGGTCAGCCGAGAGCGCAGGCTCCGTCGGGTCGTAGATCAGGCCGGCATCCATCCGCTCACGGTTGTCCACGTCGGGCATCGTTCCACGGCGGCAGGCGCGTCACTAGGCTGGGCCCATGATCATCGACGCGGATGTGCAGCGGGTGACGGTGGGCGACGTGGACCTCGCCTACATCACGGCGGGCGACCCGGCCGACCCGCCGGTGCTGCTCGTGGCGGGACTCGGGGCCCAGCTGATCAGCTGGGAGGACGGGTTCTGTCAGGCACTCGTCGACCGTGGGCTCTACGTGATCCGTTTCGACAACAGGGATGCTGGGCTGTCCACCCACCTCGGGGAAAGCGGCGAGATCGCTTACCCGCTGACGGAGCTGGCGGCCGACGCAGCGGGTCTGATCGACGTCCTCGGCCTGGGATCGGCTCACGTGGTCGGTGTCTCGATGGGCGGGATGATCGTTCAGCTCCTCGCGATCGAGCATCCTGCCCGGGTCCGGAGCCTGACCTCGATCATGTCGACCACCGGCGATCGCGAGGTGGGGGAGGCCAGCGACGCCGCGATCGCCCTGCTGATGGCGCCCCCGGCGGCCAACCGGGAGGCAGTGATCGAGGGATCGGTGCTGTCGAACCGGGTGATGGGTTCGCCGTCCTATCCGACGACGCCGGACGAGGTACGGGCCCGGGCGGCGCGAGCCTACGATCGCGCCTACGACCCCGCGGGCTTCGCCCGCCAGCTGCAGGCCTGCCTGACCACCCCGGACCGTACGGACGCGCTACGTCGCCTCGAGCTGCCGGCTCTCGTCGTCCACGGTGCCGCCGACCCGCTGATCGGCGTCAGCGGTGGACGGGCCACGGCGGCAGCGATCCCGGGCTCGGAGCTGCTCGTCATCGATGGCGTCGGCCACGAGCTCCCGGAGGCCGTGTGGCCTGCCGTGGTGGACCGCATCGCCGAGCTGGTTCACCGCGCGGAGCTCAAGGGCTGATCCGAGCCCCACGCCGGACAGGGGGACGCCCGTGGACGGGCTCGAACGTGTCGAACCGGGACTCCAGGACGCCCTCGCCGCCGGTGAGGTCGGGTAGCTGCAGCTGGAGCTCGTGGAGTCTGGTGGAGACCAGGCGCACCTCGAGCTCGCTGAGGTCCTCCCCGGTCGTCTGAGACACCACCTCCGCGCCCCACCGGGTCACGACCCGCTGAACGGCTGCCGTGGCGTCGTTCGGGATCTCGGCCACCACCCGCAGCACGGGCTCGCAGACCACGGTGCCGGCGCGGCGCAGGGCCTGGCGCAGCACGATCGGGGTCAGCTGGCGGTAGTCGTAGCTCGTACTGGTCGGGCCGCGGCGCGAGGGTGGTCCGTCTGCCACGCTGTAGCCGCAGTCGGTCAGGGTCACCACGCAGTCGGTCACCCGCCATCCGTACAGCCCCCGCTGGAGGGTGTCGACGACGTGCCGTTCGATGGCGGCCGAGAACGCCGTCGCGTTCTTGAACAGATACAACGGCATGTCGCGCGCGGGCGCCGCGGTCACGAAGGTGACGCCGGAGCCGGGCGTCCCCGGCGCGATCGTCAGACCGATGGTCGCGTGGTACGGATTCGAGTCGGTGTTGAGGCGCTCCAGAGCCACGCCGACGGTTCGCGGACGTTCGACGTGCAGGACGCTGGCGTCGGCGAACGCGACCTCGATCCCGTAGTCCTCGTCCAGCGTCGTGGCGATGACCTCCTGCTGGACCCGCCCGTAGAGCGACACGACGGCCAGCCCGTCGTCGTCGGAGCGGGCGGCGATCAACGGGTCGGCGTCGGACAGCTCGGCGAGCGCGGCTCGTAGGTCCGGCCCCTGCTCGGGCCGGACCGCGGCCACCGACGCCTCCAAGGACGGCGGCGCGAAGTGCGGTTCCTCGACCAGGCGGTCACCGAACCCGTCGCCGACGCGGGCCTGGGACAGTCCGGTCAACCTGCCGATCTGCCCGCCAGCCAGCACGTCGGTCCGCACCCAGCGGCCGTGGTCGAACAGCCGCAGACCGCTGACCTTGCCGGTGCGTCCCTGCGGCAGGTCGAGGCGGGTCCGCACCCCCAGGGATCCGGAGAACATCCGCACGTAGGTGATCTTCTCCCCGGCCGCTCCGCGTTCGATCTTGAACACCCGGCCCGAGGGCGCACCCACCCCATCCGGTGCGGTGGTGGGCAGCAGCGCGCCGATCCCGGCGACCAGGTCCGCCACCCCGGCTCCGGTGGCCGCGGAGCCGGCGTAGGCGGGATGCAGCAGACCTGCTCGGGTCTGGGCGGCCAGCTCGGTCCGCAGTCGCGCACTCGACCCGGTGCCCGTTTCCACGTAGGTGGCGAGGAGCGCGTCGTCGTGTTCCGCGAGTGCGGCCGCTTCCTGCTCGCGGAAGGTCCGGTCGTCGACGCCGTACGCCGCGAACGTGGCGGCGCGCGTGCCCGCACCGGAGACCCGACCCATCGACAAGACGTGCGGCGTGAGACGTCGCCGGACGGCCGCGAGAGCGGCCTCCACGTCGGCGCCGGTCCGGTCGATCTTGTTGATGAACAGGAGCGTGGGAACGCCCAGCCGCTGCAGCGCCCGCATCAGGATCCGGGTCTGGGGCTGGACGCCCTCGACGGCGGACAGCACCAGCACCGCACCGTCGAGGACGCCGAGCACCCGCTCGACCTCGGCGATGAAGTCTGGGTGGCCTGGCGTGTCGAGCACGTTCACGGTGGCGTCGTCGAGCGGGAACGCGACGACCGCGGCCTTGATGGTGATGCCGCGGCGTCGTTCTAGGGCCAGCGAGTCGGTCTGGGTGGTGCCGGCGTCGACGGAGCCCGGTTCGTCGACGACTCCGGCGAGGTGGAGAAGACGCTCGGTGAGGGTGGTCTTACCGGCGTCGACGTGGGCCAGGATGCCCAGATTGAGCGAACGTGTGTGCACGCGTGAACCTCTTGAGATGGTGGGAGCATGACCTGAACGTGCGCGCTCCTCGCATCTGCCTGCCGCCTCCCTGGTTGTCGACCGGCCTGGTCCGGTCGACATCACCGTACGGGAGCGCGCGGCGCCCCCGCCACACCTTTGTCTGCCCGGGCTCGGATCCCTCTCGTGGCTACTTCTCATCGATGCGGCGACGGGCCGCGAAGATCACGATCCGAACGACCGCGCCGAGCACGACGAGGTCGAGCAGCATCTGGACAGAGGTGACCAGACGGGACACGGCAGTGACCGGGACGATGTCGCCGAACCCGACGGTCGCGAAGACCGTCACGGTGAAGTAGAGCGAGCCGCTGTGGTCCAGCTGCTGGGAGAAGCTGGCGGCAGAAGTGGCGGCGAGCGAGAGGTAGAACGAGGCGAACAGCAACAGGAAGAACGGGATCACCATCCCGAGGGTGATGACGGCTCGGACGACCGGAAGTCTGGCCCTGCCGATGCGACGTACCTGCCACACGACCACCAGGGCGAACACCGCCGCGCCCGCGATGAGGATGAAGGGAACGTGCAGTCCCTCGAAGGTCGAGACCGGTGCCAGGTAGTAGGCCCCGAACAGCACCACCCAGACGAGGATCACCCGCCCGATGGCCAGGGCCACGACCCGCCGCTGCTCAGCCGGTTTCAGATCGGCCAGTTGCTCCGACATCAGCTGACTCCTTCGGACCTCCGGTGGGGAGGATGGTGATGACGACGAACGAGACGGCGACGGCGATGATCACCTGGGGTGTCACCGTCACCCCGTCGGTGCCCATCAAGACCGTGGCCAGCAGGGTGGCGGTCAGGGGGAGCCGGAGCATGCTGGCACACATCGCTCCGATCCCCATGCCGATGGCGGGGGCCAGGCTCATGCCGGGCAAGGCGCTGGCAGCGATACCCAGGGCCGCGCCGATGAACATCGACGGGAACACGGGCCCACCGCGGAAAGCGCTGAGCGACAGTCCGTACGCGAGTGATTTGCCGACCACGAGCAGGATCAGCGCACCGATCGAGTACTCGGTAGCGTGCTCCACCAGGTTGGGCAGAGCGTCCTGGCCGGAGAAGAGCACCTGGCTGAAGGGTCGGCCGGTGAGAAGCTGGTACGCCATCGCCGTGAGACCGATCGCCAAGCCGAGGGCGGCGGTGACCGCGACACGGTTCAGATGGACGACCGGGCGGAGCGAGAGCCCGACCCAGCGAATCGCCCAACCCAGGAGTGCGCCGGCGACGCCCATGACGAGCGCCCAGCCCATGGTGGCCAGGGTCGGTGCGACGGCGGGCGGGACCGACGTGAGTGCCAGGGAGAAATCGCCGAGTCCCGTCCAGTGGTCCAGCCCGACGAAGACGAGTGCCCCGACGCCGGAGGCCACGAGACCGGGGAGGGCGACGAGGCTCAGCGTCATCCCCCCGATGCCTGCCGCCTCCATGATCAGGAAGGCGCCGAGCACCGGCGAGCCGAGGAGGGTGCTGATGGCGGCGAAGCTGCCTGCGGACGCCAGGATCGTCTGCGCCATCGGCGGCGCCTCTTTCCTGGCCAACCGGACGGTCAGCGCCCCCAGGCCGCCGCCGATGGCGATCAGCGGCGCCTCTGGCCCCAGCACCGCACCCAGACTCAGCGTGGTCAGGGCGGCCAGGGTCACGCCGGCGAGCTCTCGACCTTTGGGAGGCCCGCCTCCGGTCTTGAAGCCGAACGCGGGAGAGTGCCCGGCGTTGCCCGGCAGGTAGCGGATGGTCAGCGCCGTCAACAGACCGCACAGCACCAGCCAGGGGACCGGCCACCACGCCGGTGCGGTGCCACCGAGCACCTGCTCTGGCAGCGCGGTGTAGACGAACTTCTGGATCTCCCCGACGAGAGCGAGGAAGCCGTACGCGACGATCGACACCGGTATGCCCAAGATGCCCGCGAGAACCAGGGCGGCCAGATACGGCTTCGACCGGATGACGGCGACCGGGTCGGCCACGAGCGCTCCGGGCGACGACGCGGGAGTTCCGGACGCCGTCACTGCATCGCCTCACCAGTAGGCAGGTGCTGCGTCGAGGGCTCCGCGGCCGGTTCGGCACTGGCGACGGCGGTCATTGGACGGCCGAGGTGAGGCGCATGACGTTGTCGAGCCAGCGTTGGGTGATGGAGCGTTTGCCCCATTCCTGCAGGGTCAGCTCCTTCGCCACCGCCCGGTACCCGTCCTCGACCTGCCGCATCGCGGCCACGAACGAGGGACCGGTGCACATCATCGACACCTCGAAGTCCAGGTTGAACGAGCGGATGTCCATGTTCGACGACCCGATCACCGCCGTGTGGTCATCGACGGAGAAGTGCTTGGCGTGCAGCACCGCCGGATACGGGTACTGGAAGATCCGCACCCCCGCTTCGAGCAGGAACCGGTAGTACGAGTTCTGCGCATGCGACACCATGAACTGCTCACCCCGCTCACTGACGAACAGCTCCACCGCCACCCCCCGCTGCGCCGCGGTGGTGATCGCGTACAACAACGAGTCATCCGGCACGAAATAGGGACTGGTGATCGACAACCGGTGCTGCGCCCCGTAGATCAACGTGTTGAACAACCGCAGGTTGTTCTCATCGGGGAACCCCGGACCACTCGGCACGATCTGACAGGTCAGCTCACCATGGTTCTCATCGAACGCGACCGGATGCACCCAGTCGGCGAGCCGCTCGTTGGTCTCGATGAACCAGTCGGAGGCGAACACCAGGTTCAGGGTCTGCACCACCGGACCCTCGACCCGGGTGGTCAGCTCATGCCAGTGCCGACCGGCCGCCTCGTGCTTCTTGTTGTGGTAGCTGGAGTCGATCATGTTCTGCGACCCGACAAACCCCGTGCGGCCGTCGACGACCACGATCTTGCGGTGGTTCCGCAGATCAGGACGCCGCCACTCCCCCTTCAACGGCTGGATCGGCAGCATCGGCCGCCACTGGATCCCGGCCCGGTCGAAGGTGGCCAGCAGCTCCTTGTGACCCGGCAGCCCGAACGTCGACATGTGGTCGAACAACACCCGCACCGTCACCCCCCGGGCCGCGACCTCCAACAACGCGGCGAAGAACGGTTCCGACGTGGCATCCCGACACATCATGAAGTACTCCACGTGCACGAACCGCTCCGCGGTCCGGACCAGGTCCGCCTTCGCCTGGATCGACTCCTGATAGTCACCGAACAGCACCGCGGTGTTGTTCTGGGTGCTCGGCAACCACCCCAGGTTCCGGTTCAACGCCATCGCCGAGTCCAAGAACCCAGGCCGGTCCGGCGACGCCGGCAACGCCGGCACCGTGGCCAGACCCGACCGGATCAACTCACCCGCGACCCGCTGCTCCTCCCGCCGCTTCTTCGGCACATACGGACTACCCAGCAGCAAGAACAACAACAACCCGATCCCCGGCAAGAAGAAGATCAACAACAACCACGCCATCGCCGACGACGGCCGCCGCCGCTCCGGCACCAACCCCAACGCCACCACATTGATCACGAAGATCACGATCACACTCGCGATCGGAAAAAAGTCAGGTCTCAACATGGGCGTGGCCTCGGCATTCGGGTTCGGATGTTGTGTCGCTGATGGGTCGGCAGCGGGAGCGGCCTGGACTGCCTCACGACGCTATGAGTCCTTCGCAGGCGGATGATGACGGCCACGGTGGATCTCGTAGGCCCGGGCATGGTGGGGCGAGCGCGTGTCGGGAACGATGGGTTCGTCGGCCATGAACAATCGGATGATGTGCGCCAGCTCCTCGGCGTGACTGAAGTTGATCGCATGGGCTGCTCCCTCCAACACCACCAAGAGCACGTGGCTGTCGGCCTGGCCGGCGACTTCCTGGACTCGGGCCGGGCTCGGCATCAGCGGGTCCCGGTCACCCAGCACGACCAGGGTCGGGATCCTCAGCTCGAGCAACCGGGCGAGGGACGGGTACTGGGTCAGGGCACGGAACAACCGCAGGGTGCTCGGAATCCCGAATCGCACGTAGTCAGGGACAGCCACGGGCATCAGCCGGGTGGGCTCGCGGACGCCATCACGGGCGATCTGTCGCGCCGCGCGGTGGAACGGCTGGTTGTACAGCCCGCCTGCCGGCGAGACGAGGACGGCCCGGTCGATGCGGTCGGGATAGTGATGGGCGAACTCGCAGATCACGGGACAGCCCATCGAGTTGCCGACCAGGGTCGCCGACGAAAGCTGACGATCGTCGAGGAACCGGGCGGCCGCGTGCGCCAGGTCGGGAACGTCGAGCGGACGCAGGGGCCTTCCACTGCGTCCGAACCCCGGCAGGTCGGGCACGAGGGTGTGGAAGTCATCAGCCAGGCGTTCGGCTGTCGGCAGCAGGTATCGGCCGGAGAGCCCGAAACCGTGCAGGTGCATCATCACCGGGGCGTCGGGCGGCGGATGCGGCGACTCGCGATAGAAGAGGTCGACGCCGTCCACTCGGGTCCAGTGCTCGGCCAGGGACGATGCCGGTCGCCTGGGAAGGCGTCGTGCACGGCTCTCGGGCGCGTCGGCCGGGCGAGCCGCGGTCGGCGTACGTCGACCGAACCGGGGGAACGCGAACCGGCGCCGCGTGGGCGCGACAGAGGATCCGGCGACGCCGGGGTCGCCGCCGGGTGGGGCGTCGGTGACCTGGTCCATCAGGACCTCCTGTGGGAAGGGGAGCGAAGATCGTTGACCCGTCAACCCGGGCTGCAGGATCAGAGCCCCGAGATGGCCTCGATGCGTTGGGAGGTCACGGCCGCGGCCAGCTCGGCGTGGTCGCGTTCGTTCTGGTCGGCGTAGGTTTCGGCGAAGTCGGCGATCGCCTGGTCGAACTTGTCCGATTTGCCGAGGTAGGCGGCGATGGCCACGCGGTCCCCGGAGCAGGCGTGTGCCCGAGCGAGGGTCCACGCGCACATGCCCGCGTACAGCACCATGCCCACCGGCTGCATCTGCTCGATGGGGAGGGAGAACTTCCAGTCCCGCAGCTGTCGCACGTAGTAGTCGCGAGGGACTCCGTCCGGCCCGGTGGTCTGCTGCCAACCGAGGAAGATGTCGCTGCTGGCCTGCATCATGTGCTGCCCGGCTACGACCCGTTCACCCTCGTTCCCGTATTCGGTGGGTCCGGCGAAGTCGCTGAGCACCGACGTCTGAGCCTCCTTCGCCTGAAGGATCAGTGGCTCGTCCCCGCCGCCCGCGTGCAGGAGCAGGATCCAGGCCCGGGTCCCGACACTGCCGACCCCGACGACCTTGCGGGCGACCTGGGTGAGGCTGAACTGCTGCAGCAGGTACTGGCGGTCGGTTTGCAGGGTGCTCCGGTACCTGTCGATCAGCTCCCCGATCTGCCCGTAGATCTCCTCCGCCTGATGGTCGGTGAAGAGCTCTTTGACCGGGACGATCAGCGGCGGGTTGCTGATGATCCGGTGTTCGCCGTCGACCACCGTGGTCAGCTTGCTCAGAGCCTGCTGGCTGTCCCGGGTGCGCGCCTTGGCCACCAACGCCTCGGTCAGCGCGTAGCGGTCGGCCTTGAGCCGTGACTTGAGTCCGGCGAGGGCTTCCTCGACGTCGAGATGGGCGTACCACACAGCCATCAACGACTCGGCGGCGAACTCCCGCATGGCCCGCCGGTACTCGGACGCGGCGGCCAGCACGGACTTGCGAATGTCTTTGCGGCCGAACCCGTTGTCCCGCCCCGCGACGACCAGACTGGCCGCGAGGCGCTTGACGTCCCATTCGAACGGTCCCGGCAGGGTCTCGTCGAAGTCGTTGATGTCGAAGACGAGCTTGCGCTCGGGCGAGGCGTAGGCGCCGAAGTTGGCCAGGTGCGCGTCGCCGCAGAGCTGCACACGCAGGCCGGTCGTCGGGGTGGTTGCCAGGTCGGCGGCCATCGGGAGGGCGGCACCGCGGTAGTACGTGAACGGAGAGACGAGCATCCGACCGTGGCGTACCGGCACCAGCTCGGGCACCCGCGTCACTGACTGCGACACCAACAGACCGACCGGATCTCGCGACGCACCGGGGGTGAACTCGGCGTGAGCCTCCAGGGGAACCTGCGACCTGACTGCTTTGCCGGCCGCGACCCGCTGGGACCGGGTCGCATCCCGCGGTATGGCGTCGGTTGTCGGGAGGGTCACCGGTACTCCGTTCGTCGTGGCGGCGGGGGTTCGCTTGCTGCTCGGGACCATCGGGGACTACTTCCTGGTCGGTGAACCAATGGTGGCGGGCCGACGACGCCGCCCGTCACGGCCCGGCAGGTGGGATGGTGGCGACGTCCAGGAGCACGAGCCCGAGGTCTTCGATCCGGCGCATGAGTCCGAACAGGACCGTCTGGTCCACCACACCCGTCCGCAGGTAGGTGCTGGCGCTGTCCACGCGAACCTGGACGTCATCGAACTCGACTCGAACCAGGTCGCTGGCCACGCCACGGAGGGTGATCTCGTAGATGCGCGCACCGTTGGTCACCACCCACCCACCCTCATGTTCGCTCAGGCGCGAATCGTCTGGTGACACTGTGGCGGTTGGGTGGGGGAACCGGATCACCCGGGCCTCACCCCGGCCAGGGTGATCTTTGCTGGATGTCCCGTAGTCTGCAGATGGTCGACCCCGGCGGGCGGGCGGCCACGGGAGGTCGTAGATGGTCGTGACAGCCCGCTTTGACGACGTCAGGTCTCATGACGCCATCCCGGCACCCACCGGTAGGAGGGTGCTTCGGCCCCGACTGGTCAGCCGGATCGAGCAGTCAGACACC
Source organism: uncultured Actinomycetota bacterium (assembly GCA_963696135.1). GTDB lineage: Bacteria > Actinomycetota > Actinomycetes > Propionibacteriales > Propionibacteriaceae > Microlunatus. Next base: position 217,619 of record CAVOJH010000005.1, on the reverse strand, counting down.
CCCCTGCTGTTGGTGGTCGCTCCCTCGGGTTTCGGCAAGACCCACCTGCTGGGTCAATGGTCGGCCTCCACCGCGGCCGACGTCGTGTGGGTGACATGTCGGGAGTCGGACCGCGACCCGGCGCACTTCTGGCCGCACCTGGTGGCGGCGTGTGGTGAACGGTGGCCCGCCATGGGAACCGACTCGTCGCTGCTGCTGCGTCGGCCGTCGTGGGAGGAGGACGATCTCGATGTCGCCCTGGCCAAGGACCTGGTTGACGTTCACCACACAGCGGTGATCGTTCTCGACGACAGCCAGTTCGTGGAGCCACTCCACCGGTCCCTGGCCTCCCTTGCTCGACGGCTCCCAGGTGCCGTTCGCGTCGTCATGGCCAGCCAGCACAACCCCGTTCTCTCCACCTCGAAGCTCCGCCTCGACGGGATTGTCGACGAGCTGCGAACCGACGAGCTCGCGTTCTCCGAAGCGGAGGTGGCCGAGCTGCTGCGGATGGCGCAGGTGGAGCTCCCACCGGCGGACCGACGCCGGCTTCATCGGCTGACCGAGGGTTGGCCCGCCGGGATCCAGATGGCGATCCTGGCGATGAGACGGTCGCGCGATCCGAAGGGGGTGGTGGACGCCTTCGCGACCACCACCGCGGAGACCAGCGACTACCTGGCCAACGAGGTCATCTCGCGGCTGTCGCCGGACCTCACGGACTTTCTGGCCAAGATCAGCATCCTGGAGGAGTTCGACGCCGACCTGTGCGAAGCGGTGACCGGTGACGGCCGCGCCCGGCAGCTCCTCGACCGGGTCGTCGCCAACGACCTGTTCGTCTACCGCGTCGATCTGACGGGTGTCCGCTTCCGGTTCCACCAGATGTTCGCTGCCTATCTGCGGAACCTGCTCAAGAGCCAGGGCGACGCCACCTACCGGGAGGCCCATCGTCGTGCGGGTGAGGCGTTGTCGGCGCGTGGCGACCGGGTGGGTGCCCTACGTCATGCGATGACTGTGGGCGACGTGGAGCGAGCGGCCGACATCGTCACCGATTCCATCGCCACCGTCCTCGAGGTGGACGACGCCCGGCAAGCCCTCGAGGTGGCACGGGCCTGGCTGGCGCGATTCGGAGCAGCGGTGCTGCCCGACCACGCCGAGCAGTACCTCCAGTTCGTCTTCCTGTTGGCGACCTGCGGTCAGCGTGAGGCGGAGCGCTGGCTGATGGCCTTCGACCTGGCCCACCCCTCGCCGCCGCCGCGGATCGCCGCCTTCGCGCACGCCACGTGGAGCAATCTGCACCTCAACCGGGGAGACGCGGCCGCGGCCCTGACCCAGAACGCCCTGGCCGCGGAGGCGGCCGATCGGGCCGCCGTCGACGGGACGTGGTTCCTCAAGCTGGCAGAGCTGCCCCTTCAGGAAGCGGGCGCCCACATCCTGATGGGTGAGCTCGCGGCTGCCGATGGCGCCCTCAGCCGCCGCACACCGCTGCTCACCTCACCGATCGTCGACGAGGTCCGCTCGCCCGCCGTGCACCAGTGGATCCTGTTCCTGCAAGGCGATCTGATGGCTGCCGAAGGACTCACCCGACGGCTGCGTCGGGCCGGGGCCGAGCACCATGCCGTCAGTCACGGTCTCGGACTGATCCTCGCCGATCTGGTCGAAGCGGGCCTGCACCTCGAGCGGGAGGAGCTGCCGCAGGCAACGGTGCTGTTGACCTCGGCACGCACGTCCGCCGAGATCAACGGCCGACCGCTCATGCAGACCATCGTGGAGCGCTGGATCGCCCGGCTGGCGACGGCCCGGCGCGACAAGGCGGGAGCGTTGGCGGCGATCGCGGAGGCCCGGCTCGTCCTCGGCGGCCCCTCCCAGCGGGTTCGGGCCCAACTGGCGGTCGACGAGCTCCGGATCCTCGTCGAGCTGGATCCCGATCACGCCGACGTGCTCGTTTCCCAGCTCCCGGACGAGCCGACCAGCCGACTCCTGCTCGCTCGTCTGGCGGTGGTACGCCGAGACTGGGCGACCGCGACGCGGATCCTCGAACGGGTGGGACCGGTCACCATTCGCGACCAGGTCGAGTGGGGAACCCTGTGCAGTCTCGTTCACCGGGAACGTGACCTGCGCCGTGCACACCGGCACCTGTCAGACGTCGTGACCCTCGCGGGGCCGCATCGGTATCTCACCACCATCATCGGCGCGGGATCCGGCATGATCGATCTGCTGCGATCCCTGCCGGCGGCCGGCCCGATCAAGGATTACGTCGACACGCTCGTCCGCGCCGCCGACGCCACAGCGCCCGCAGCCGCCGTGCCGGAGGTGACGGCTGCTGGCGGCGGCATGCTGACGAGCCGTGAGATCGATGTGCTCCGTCTGTTGTCGAGCCGCCTGACCTCCCACGAAATCGCCCAGGCGCTGTTCATCTCGATGAACACCCTCAAATCGCACATGAAGAGCATCTACCACAAGCTCGGCGTGAACTCCCGCGCCGAGGCGGTGAGTGCCGCAGGCACCCGAGGTCTCCTGCACGCCGGAGTCAGCTGACCCGACGCAATCTCACCCGCTCCAGGGTGATCACAGGGTGATGTGGCCACAGCGGCCTGTCGACACACTGAAGCTCGACCGCCCGGCTGGGTCGCTGCGAGTCGTCACCAGCGGCGATCCTGACCAACGAACACCAACGAAACGGACATCTTGATGGGCAGCCTCAGCGCAACCTTCGGCAACGGCAGCTTCCTGCTGTGGATGCTGGAGTTCTTCCTCTTCGTCATCTGGTTCTACCTGCTGATCATGATCTTCGGCGACCTCTTCCGCGATCCCGACACGTCCGGCGCGAAGAAGGTGCTGTGGACCATCTTCGTCATCGTGATTCCCTATGTCGGGATCTTCGTCTACCTGATCGCACGCGGCAAGGGGATGGCCGCACGATCGATCAAGCAGGCGCAGGCGGCGCAGGACCACGTCGATGCGCGGATCCGTGCCACGGCAGGCGCAGCACCATCGCCGGCCGAGCAGATCAGCCAGGCCAAGGCGCTGCTCGACTCCGGCACCATCGACCAGACCGAGTTCGACCACCTCAAGGCCAGGGCGCTCGCCTGAGCACTCGGCCGCTTCGCTCCACGAACCGATCGACGACGAAAGGCACCTGAACGTGAGTACAGACGTACAGTCCGGCTCGAACACGGACCTGGACGAGACGGGCCCGATCGACTACGTGGTGGTCGAGTTCCCCGGCAACAAGATGACCGGCGAGGGTTTCCCGCTGCTGGTCGACCTGGTCGACGCCGGCATCATCCGCATCCTCGATCTGGTCTTCGCCACCCGCGAGACCGACGGCTCGATCACGGTCGTGGACATCTCCGACATCGACGGCGACGGACAGCTCGATCTCGCCATCTTCCAGGGCGCCTCCTCCGGCCTGCTCGGTTCGGACGACATCGACGAGGCCACCTCGATCCTGGAGCCGGGGAACTCGGCCGGCATCCTGGTCTACGAGAACGTGTGGGCCGCACCCTTCGCCGCCGCTCTGCGACGCGGCGGCGCCCAGCTGGTGGCCAGCGGCCGCATCCCCGTACAAGCGATCCTGGCGTCCCTCGACGCCGCTGAAGTCGCCGACCTAGCATGAGCAGCTACCCCTCAACCACTCTCGAAAGGTTCGTCCGATGCCAGGTCTGATCCGCGGGGTCGCTCGCACCGCAGTCGTTGCCGGAACCGCCACCGCCGTCTCCGGACGGGTGTCCCGCCGCCAACGGGGACGCTGGGCCGCCAAGGAAGACGCGGCTGCGGCCGAAGCTGCACCCGCACCGGCACCGGCGCCCGCACCCGCCCAGTACCAGGAGGCGCCGCCGGCAGCCTCCAGCACCGACGACAAGCTGGCGCAGCTCAAGCAGCTCGGCGAGCTCCGAGACGCCGGCGTCCTGACCGACGCGGAATTCGAAGCGCAGAAGGGCAAGATCCTCTACGCCTGAGCGACGGAGGGCGGGCTGCGCGGCGACTCGATCGCCGGCGCCCGCTGGTCCTCGCTGGCGGGCGGGCGCCAGGATCCCGTGAACAGCGGCAGTCGACGAACAGCTCGTGACGAGGGGTAGATGATGGCAAGCGCCCAGCTGCCGTACGTCGAGGCCGTGAGATGAGCTTCCACGAGTGGATGGAGCTCGTGGCGAAGGTCTTCGAGGGGCTGGGGGCCGCGGTGCTCCTCGGCGGGATGTTCGTGTCGGTGGTGTTGGCCGTTCGCGCGTATCGCTCCTCGCACGAGGGACGTACGGCCTACAAGGTCCTGCGAGAGTCCTTCGGCGGAGTCATCCTGCTCGGTCTGGAGATCCTCGTCGCCGCCGATCTCGTGCGCACCGTCGCCGTCGCGCCCACCATGGAGAACGTCGTCATCCTCGGCATCATCGTGCTGATCAGGACTGTTCTCAGCTTCTCGCTCGAGATCGAGATCGAGGGCGTCGTGCCTTGGCGTCGGGCGGCGACAACCTCGGGACTCAGTCACGTGGCCAGAGCCGCAGGGCGCGCTGACAGCACGTGAGGCACCATCCTGCTCTGCGCCGTGATCCAGCATGACTCCAGGGGTGTCGCACGACCGAGGCGAACTCATGCAAGCCGACGAGGCGTGGCACCGCACCACGTCGTGAGTGCGTCGGTCAAGCCCGACCGGGTGCCGTCACCGACCCAGGCGACGTGCCCGTCGGGTCGGACCAGCACCGCCGCCGGTGCGGACACCGTACCGATGACGGGAAGGTCCCACTGACCGTCGTGGCTCGCTGTGACGAGCTGCACGCGGTCCGCCCAGATCCCGAGGTCGACATCTCCGGGATCGTCGAAGGTGATCAGGACGGGACGGGCCCGGTGCAGCAGCGTGAACACGCGGGTCGGCCCGTCGGCGGTGATCAGGTCGAGGTCCGGCATCCGACGGCCCAGCAGCGGGTGTCCGTCTCCGAGGTCGTAGTGGACGTCGAGCCCGGAGATCAGCCCGCCGAGGTGCGTGCGGGGCTCCACGAACGCGACCATGGTGGTCATCAGGTCGCGCAAGGCGCCGATCCTGGCGTCCTGACGCTGCAGGGCACTGGCAGCCATCGTGTACTGCAGGGCTCGTGCATCGGCGGGGTGTCGCTCGGCGTGGTAGGTGTCGAGGAGGCTGTCGGGCGAGATGCCCTGCACGACCTCGGCGAGCTTCCAGCCGAGGTTCACGGCGTCCTGGATGCCGAGCCCGATGCCCTGGCCCCCCGCCGGGGAGTGGACGTGTGCGGCGTCCCCGGCGAGCAAGACCCGGTCACGGCGATAGGTCGTCGCCTGCCTGGTGGAGTCGGTGAACCTGGAGATCCACGTCGGGTGGTGGACCCCGAAGTCGGTCCCGAAGACCGCGGTCAGGTTCGCGCTGAGGTCGGCGAGTGTGGGTTCGCCGGTGCGGTCGAGCACAGGCTCGCTGGTCACGATGCGCACCGTGCGTCCGTCCTGCAGGTAGCTGAGACCGTGGATGCCGCTGGCGTCGTACGTCAGCTCCGGCAGCGGCTCGGTCACCTCGACCTCGGCGATCAGAGCGCTCGTGGTCGCTGCCCAGCCGGGGAACTCGATCCCGGCGGCCTTGCGGATCACGCTGCGTCCGCCGTCGGCCCCGACGACGTACGCGGCGCGCATCGTCTCGCCGTCGGCGAGGTGCAGCTCGACGCCCGATCCCACCGCGGAGCCGGTGTCGCCCTGCGCCAGCCCGATCACCTCCCGATCCCGAAGGACCGGAACCCCGAGCTCGTCGAGCCAGCCGGCCAGGATCCGCTCGATGTGGTTCTGCATGATCGCGAGCGTGTACGGGTGACGCGTCGGGACATCGCTGATGTCCAGCATCGTGCCCGCGTACGGCACGGGATGGGTGGTGCCTTCGGCGAGGAACCGGTCGGCGATCCCGCGCTGGTCGAGCAGCTCGATGGTGCGCGCGTGGAACCCGCCGGCCCGGGAGCCCACCAGCTCGGTCGTGGGCCGTCGTTCGACGATCATCACGTCGACCCCGGCCAGCCTCAGCTCACCGGCCAGCATCATGCCCACCGGACCGGCCCCGACGACGATCACCTCGACCATGACGTTCCCTCCGTCGTCAGTGACAGCGGCTCCTGTCACCGTCGTCCAGCGACTCTGCCGTACGGTCAGGGCCGACAGGAGCTCAGGGGAGCGGGTCCGCCGGGCGAGGACTTGAGATGATCGGGGGATGACCCGCCTCTACGACGACCCCGCCCGTTTCGCGGAGGATCTGCTGGAAGGCTTCCTCGACGCCCACGGCGAACGGGTGGTGGGCGTGCCGGGCGGTGTGGTTCGGGCCGCGGAGACTCCGGCGGGCAAGGTCGCCGTGGTGGTCGGCGGCGGCTCAGGTCACTATCCGGCATTCTGCGGCGTGGTCGGCCCGGGCTTCGCCGATGGTGCGGTGGTCGGGAACATCTTCACCTCTCCGTCGACCCAGGACGCCTACACGGTCGGCAAGGCCGCCGCCTCCGACGGCGGACTGCTGTTCAGCACCGGCAACTACGCCGGTGACGTCATGAACTTCACTCTGGCTCAGCAGCGGCTGATCGCCGAGGGCGTGGACACCCGGGTGGTGTTCGTGACCGACGACGTCGCCTCCGCCCCGGTCGAGGAGATCGAGCGTCGGCGTGGCATCGCCGGTGACTTCGTCGTGTTCAAGATCGCCGGTGCCGCGGCGGACGACGGCTACTCCCTCGACGAGGTGGAGCGGGTCGCCCGGCACGCGAACGACCGCACCCGGACCCTGGGCGTGGCGTTCGCCGGCTGCACGATGCCCGGCGCCGATCACCCGCTGTTCGAGGTGCCGGTCGGGCTGATGGGTGTCGGTCTCGGCATCCACGGTGAGCCCGGGGTGTCGGAGGCGCCGCTGCCATCGGCCGCCGAGCTGGCCTCCCTCCTGGTGGAAGGGGTGCTGGCCGAGGCGCCGCGCGATGACTCGTCCCGGGTGGGTGTGATCTTGAACGGTCTCGGCACCACCAAGTACGAGGAGCTGTTCGTCGTCTGGCGGACGGTGGCCCGGCTGCTCCGTGCTGCCGGCTACACCGTCGTGGATCCCGAGGTGGGCGAGCTGGTGACGAGTCTGGACATGTCCGGGTGCTCCCTCACCGTGGTCCATCTCGACGACGAGCTCGAGCGCTTCTGGCGAGCCCCGGCAGACACACCCGCCTACCGGAAGGGGTCAGCTCCGACGGCAGCCGGACCCCGACGGGTGGTAGAGGCTGCGCACGCGTCGGTCGTGGTGCGCGCCGCGGCGACCGAGGCATCCCGCAGGGCGGCCGAGGTGGTCGTCGCTGCACTCCAGGCGATGCAGACCGTCCTCGTCGAGGCCGAGGACGAACTGGGCCGGATCGACGCGGTCGCCGGCGACGGTGATCACGGCCGCGGCATGGTCAAGGGCATCGCCGCCGCCACTGAAGGTGCCTCCCGATCAGCCGCAGAGGGTCACGGTGCCGCCGGTGTCCTCCGCGCGGCCGGCGAGGCGTGGGCCGCCAAGGCCGGTGGCACCTCCGGGGTCCTCTGGGGGGCCGCACTGCAGGGCGTGGGCGAGCGGCTCGGCGATCGGGCCGATCACATCACCGCCTCCGACGTCGCCGATGGGGTGGCCGCCGGACTCGCCGCACTGCAGACCCTGGGCCGGGCCGAGCTGGGTGACAAGACGATGCTCGACGCGTTGATCCCGTTCGTGGACTCGTTGCGGCAGCAGATCAGCACCGGGACCGGTCTCGCCGCGGCGTGGAGCGCCGCTGCCGAGGTCAGCGAGCAGGCAGCCCAGGCGACCGCTGAGCTTCGGCCCAAGATCGGTCGAGCTCGTCCGCTCGCGGAACGTAGTGTCGGCACCCCCGACGCCGGCGCGGTGTCGATGGCGCTCTGTCTGCGCGCCGTCGCCCGGGTGCTCACCGACCGCTGACCAACGTACGACGAGACGAGACGAGACGAGCATGATCGAGCAGAAGTGGCGCATCGTCGTCGGTTGCGACGACGCCGGCCTGCAGTACAAGGACATCCTGAAGGCGGACCTGGAAGCCGATCCGCGCGTCGGTGAGGTGGTCGACGTCGGTGTCATGGTCGACCAGCACACCGCCTACCCGCACGTCGCCGTCGAGGCCGCTCGGCGGATCGCTGCCGGCACCGCCGACCGGGCCCTGCTGGTCTGCGGGACCGGTCTCGGGGTCGCGATCAGTGCCAACAAGGTGCCCGGCATCAGAGCCGTGACCGCTCACGACTCCTTCTCGGTCGAGCGCTCCGTGCTGTCCAACGACGCTCAGGTGCTGTGCCTGGGCCAGCGCGTCATCGGCATCGAGCTGGCTCGCCGCCTCGCCAGGGAGTGGGTCGGCTACCGGTTCGACCCGACATCTGCTTCCGCGTCCAAGGTCGCCGCCATCAACACCTATGACCACGGCGACGGCCGGGCGGACACCGACGCCGAGCTCCGGCTCGAAGAGGATCTCGCGCACGACACCGCGCGTGATTGACTCGCCTGCCATGGACCTGGACTTCTCACTGCAGGGCAAAGTCGCCGTCGTGACCGGTGGCGCGTCGGGGATCGGTCGAGCGATCGTCGACGCGTTCACGGCCAAAGGTGCGACGGCGGTGATCGCCGATCGCAGCGTCGAACCGTCCGCCAGCGACGACGAGACCACCGCCGCGTTCGCGTGTGACGTCACCGACCCTGCCTCGATCGACCACGTCGTGAGCAGCGTCGAGCGGCAGTTCGGGCGGATCGACGTGCTGGTCAACTCGGCCGGGCTGGCTCTCCTCGGGCCGGCCGAGGAGCTCTCTGCAGAGCAGTGGGACCTGACCATGTCAGTCAACTTGACCGGCGCGTTCCTGATGTCCCAGCGGGTCGGGAGGGTCATGCTGAGCCAGGGCAGTGGCACCGTCATCAGCCTGGCTTCCCAGGCCGCGTCCGTGGCCCTGCCCGGCCACGTGGCCTACTGCGCGTCCAAGGCCGGGCTCATCGGTCTGACGAAGGTGCTGGCGCTGGAGTGGGCCGGGCGCGGGGTGACGGTGAACACGATCAGCCCGACGGTGGTGCTGACCCCGCTGGGCCGGAAGGCGTGGGACAACCCCGACGGCGAGGCGCTGAAAGCGCAGATCCCCACCGGTCGTTTCGCCCTGCCTGAGGAGATCGCCGCGGCGGCGGTCTACCTGGCCAGCGACGCCGCACGGATGGTGAACGGTGCCGATCTGGTCGTCGACGGCGGGTACACCATCCACTGAGGCCCGAGTCCTCGGTTGCGGTGTTCGTCAGTGATCGTCGGATTCTCCCGTGGACCCGTGATCGTCGGCGGACCCTCGATCGTCGGCGGACCGTCGATCGTCCGAGGACCCGTGCGAGCCGGAACCTGAGTCGTCCCGGTTCTCCGCCGTGTCGTCGCCGCCGTGCGAGCCGCCGGATCCGGAACTCGAACCAGAGCCGGGCCTGTCGGAGCCGGAGTGGTCGGAGGTTCGGCTGGACGCGCCGGTGCTCGCGTCGTCGCGACTCGAGCCGCTGTTCCCCGATCCCCGGTCGGAGGAGCTCCCGTGACCACCGGAGTGGCCGGTGCGCCGAGAGCTCGCCGACGTGGAGCGCAGCGGCGCGGGCTTCGGCGTCCCCGCGGACCTCCGGGGTGCTGTGGACGCCTGACTGGGCGTGGCGGTCGGCGTGGGCCGACCCGCCGGCGTGGCCGAGGGTTCGGACGCCCGCCGCTGGTCGTGGACATCGGGCGGGGCCATCCACAGCGGCGTGGTCGGTGCCGCACCGACCGGGTTGATGATCGACCAGGTGGCCACCAAGGTCAGCAGACCCGCCGCGAGCACGGACGCGATGGTCACCACGCCGATCCGCCCCAGCAGACGACGGACGGGGTGACGTCCTCCGGCCGCATCCAGCGACCCGGCGCTCCACACCACTTGTCGTCCGCGGACGTCTCGGGTGGGGTCTTCGCTCACGACCTCATCATCGAACGCCCACTTCTGTCGGCGTCAGTTGTCCATTGGTACTAGTACCTGGGACCGCGGCCGTCCCGCGTCAGCTCCGCTGCTCCCGAGTCCGGTCGCGTTGACGCTGGGCCCAGAGCGCCGCCTGCGTACGGTCGAGGACACCGAGACGCTGGAAGATGTTCGTCAGATGCGCCTTCACCGTGCGCTCGCTGATCCCGAGACGACGGGCGATGATCTTGTTCGGGTGACCGTTGCGCACCATCTCCAGGACCTCCGTCTCCCGGTCGGTCAATGGCGACCGGTCGTCAGGTCCCGGGGGAGTGGAGCGCCGGCTGGTCAGCAGCACCCGAGCCGCCTTCGGGTCGAGCGGTGCCCCACCCCGGACCACCTCACGGATGCCGGTCAGGATCACCTCCGGCTCGCTCTGCTTGAGCAGGTAGCCCTCGGCCCCGGCCTCCAGCGCGTCGATGATCCAGCGTTGCTCGGTGAACGAGGTCAAGATCACGACGTGGGTGTCGGGGTTGTCGGCGAGAACCTCCCGGGTGGCGCGGACCCCGTCGGCGTTGGGCATCGACAGGTCCATCAAGATCACGTCTGGTCGCAGCTCCCGGGCCTTCCTCACCGCCTCGATGCCGTCGGCCGCCTCACCGATCACCTCGATGTCCTCGGCGGTGGCGACCAACGCGGCCAGTCCGGTGCGGACGATGGCATGATCGTCGACGATCAGCACCGTGATCATGGCACCGGCACCACGATCTCGGCGCGGGTTCCCTGTCCTGGTGCTGATCGCACCGTCAGCTCGCCTCCGGCATCGGCCACCAGGTCACCCAGGGAGCGCAGACCCAGATGACCCTCCGCCAACCGGGACTGCAGGTCGTCGGTGACGAATCCCCGTCCGTCGTCGTCGACCACCAGGGTCGCCTGCCCGTCCGCCATGGTCGCCGTCACCTCCACATTCTGTGCACCGCTGTGGCTCACGATGTTGCGGAGGATCTCCTGCGCCGACCGGAACAGCACCGCCGCCGCCCTCGGCGGCACCTCGGCCGCGCCGTCGACGTCCAGCTGCACCGTCAGCCCCGACCGCTCCAGCCCCGACGCCAGCTCGGTCAGCGAGGCAGGCAGACCCTCCTCGGTGAGCGTGGGCGGGTAGATGTCCACCAGCAACGAGCGCAGCTGACCGGTGGTCTGGCGCAACCCCGTCGCCGTCGAGCGCACCAGATCGGCGTCCCGCTCGCTGTCGGGTGGGCCGAGCCGGGCCGCATCCAAGATGTAGGTCAGACCGGTCAGCTCTTGGACCACCCCGTCGTGGAGGTCGCCGGCGATCCGCCGGCGCTCGGCGTCGGAGGCGTCGACGGCGTGCTGCAGCAGCCGAGCCCGATCGCGCTGTTGACGCTGGAGGCGGCGCGCGAGGGAGTACGCGAAGGGGATCTGGACCAGCTGCAGCACGATCAGGCCACCGAGGGCCGCGGGGGCGAATTTGCGCCACTCCGCCTGACCGGCCGCTACGACGCCGTCGTAGCGGAAGTAGCTCTCGAACAGCAGCGGCTGTCCGGTGGTGGACCGCACCCCCACATACACCTCGAGCAGCTTCTCGTACGGTTGTTCGTAGACGTTCTCCGGCCGAGTCAAGTCGCTGATCTCGGAGTCGGTGCTCTGCTCGTGCAGCGCCTCGAGCTCCTCGTCGCCCAGGGCGAACTGCTGGCCGATCAGTCGGCTCTCGTCGGAGTAGACGACGCGGCCGCGCTCGTCCCAGATCTTGACTCGGACCAGCGAGCCGTTGATCACGTACTCCTGCATCGCCTCGTTGAAGGCGGTCAGGGCGGACCGGTCGCCGGAGACCACCTGGGGGGTGAGACGTGGCTCGGCGATGCCGCGGGCCGTCACCCAGGTGACCTGTCGCGCGGACTCGATCGCCTGCTCGGTGCCGCCCTGTCGAGCGAGCATCGCGATGATCAACGCCAGCACCGCCGTCACGAGCACGCCGGCGACCGTGAACCGCAGCACGAGCGCCCCAACCGAGATCGGCTCCGATCCACGCTCTCGTGGTTCCCGGGGAGGCACGCCCGGATCCTCGGGTGTCGCCGTCGGGACCATTCCACGATCGTAAGCGGGTGGCTGTTCCGATGGGGCAGCCGCGAGACCGTACGAGAGTCGTAGCACCAAAGTGCACTGGTCGGCGGACCATCGAGAGCCGCAGGGTGGGGACATGTCCAGCTCCCTGCAGCGCGTGCTGTCAGTGCCGGTGCGGGCCGAGGCCCCGGCCCTGGCCTGGTCCTGCTGCGCGTCGGTGCTGCGGATAGCTGCTGATCTTGCTCGACCGTGGCCGCTGGCCCTGGCGGTCGACTATGCCCTCGACGAACGGCCCCTGGCTCCGGCGCTGGACTGGGCTTCCCCCGAGCTCGTGCTCGTGGCGGCCGGTCTCGCCACCGTCCTGGTGAGCGCTGTGGGTGGGCTGCTCGACATGACGGCCGTCCGGGCCGGGGAGCGGGCAGCCGAGCGGATCGGTGCTCGACTGCGGGCGAGGGTGTTCGATCACTCACTCACGTTGTCGCTGCGCTGGCACGGACGCGTACGCAGCGGCGAGCTGGTGTCGCGGCTGACCACCGATGTGGGTCGGCTGCTGGACGCCGTGGTCGCGACGACCGTGTCCCTGGTGCCGGACCTGATCGCGGTGACCGGCGTGCTCGTCCTCCTGATGCTGCTCGATCTCGGTCTCGCGACTCTGGGTCTGATCGTGGTGCCGGTGCTGGCAGCCCTGTCGATCCGGCAACGACGGGTGGTCCGCCGCACGCAAGTCGCTGCCCGAGCGGCCGCAGGCGGCCTCAACGGTGTCACCACCGACCTGATCCGCAACGTCGCCGCCGTGCAGGCGTTCGGTCGTTTCGACCGTGCGCGGCAAGACTTCGGTCGTCACAACGACGAGCTGCTGGCGGTCGAGATCGCGGCCGTCGACACCGAGTCCCGCTGGGCTCCCCGCAGTGGTGTGGTGCTCGCCGTGGGTGCGGGGCTGGTCCTCGTGATAGGTGGACTCGGCGTCCGGTCCGGTCTCCAGACGACCGGTCACCTGCTGGTCGTCATCGCCTACCTCGGGGCTCTCTACAGTCCGGTACGCGGCCTCACCAGGCTGTCCGTTGTGCTGGCCAAGGCCAGTGCCAGCGCGGACCGGGTGGCCGAGGTGCTGGAGTCCGACGACCAGGTGCCGGAGACGACCGGAGCAGTCGAGGTCCCACCGGGGCCGGTCGCTCTGGAGCTGCGCAGCGTGACCTTCGGGTACGCGGCGGGGCGGCCCGTGCTCCAGGGATTCGACCTGGACGTCCGATCGGGGGAGACCGTCTGCCTGTTCGGCCCGAGCGGGGTCGGCAAGAGCACCGTCCTGGCGCTCGCCCTGCGGCTGTGGGACGTCGACGAAGGGCTGGTCCTGGTGGGCGGGGTGGATGTCCGCGATCTGCGGATCGACAGCCTGCGCGCGGCCATCGCCTACGTGCCGCAGGATCCCTGGCTGCTCGACAGCACCCTCGCCCAGAACATCGCCTTCGGGTCACGCACCGCGACTCGAGCGGGCGTCCTGGCCGCGGGCGCCGCCGCCGGAGTCGACGACTTCGCTCGGGGGCTGCCGCTCGGGTACGACGAGCCGCTGGGGGAGGGGGCCAGCACGTTGTCCGGCGGACAGCGGCGCCGGGTGGCGATCGCCCGAGCCGCCGTGTCCGGCGCCCCGCTCCTGGTTCTCGACGAACCGACCGCCTCGCTGGACGCCGCCTCGGCTGGTCGCGTCATCGACGCCATCTGCGCGACCGCTCGACGGCGCACGACAGTGATCGTCACCCACGACCCCGCACTTGCCGCCGTGGCGGATCGGGTGATCACGCTGGAACCGCGTCAGCCCCCCGAACCCGTACCGCTCGACCTCACAGCCGGGAGGAGGTGAACCAGATGATGACCACGTCCCGCATCCAGGGCATGGGTCCCACCGACCACCACGGTCGCGGCCGGAGCCGCAGCCGCAGCCGGTCGCGCAGCCGCAGTCGCAGCCGCAGCCGCAGCCGCGACTGACCCGATGGTTCCGAGGGTCTCGCCGCCATCCGACGGCGAGACCCCGGACGCGACCAGCACACCCGCCGTGGTCCCGGCCTCCCGCGCAGACTGCCGCGGGCCCGACCCAGATGACGATCACAGAGGAGCTCCCATGGCTGAGATGGTGCAGCCGTTCCTGCTGCCCACTTCGGGCAGTCTCGCCGGCGTCGATCCGGTCACCGGTGACGGGCAGGATCACACCGCGCGCAAGCTCGCGGTCTCGGCGCGGTGGCACAGTGCCTGGCGGTTGGACGAGGACGGGGACCGAGTCTGGGCCGTCGCCAGCGGCGACGAGCTGGTTCCGGGCGTACAAGCCTGGCAGCGCCTCGGCGTCGGGCTCCGCTGTGAGACCTGGCTGGCGTGGTCGCCGGCCCGCTGCTGCCCGGTCGCGGTCAAGCTGGCGCGACCGCACCAGGTCAGCCACCCGCGAGCTTGGGCCAGCCTCACCCGCGAGGTCTACGTCCTGACCCGCGCCCGGCACCCCGTCCTGCCCGCGCTGTACGAGAATCGCTTGGACTTCGATGTCCCGCACCTGATCCTGGAGTACGTCGACGGCCTGACCTTGAGCGACGAGCTGGACGCGTCCGGACCACTCCCGCCGGCGTCGGCGGCCCTGCTTGCCGCCCAGCTGTTGTCAGCACTCGTCGTCATCCACGGGACCGGTGCCGCCCACCTCGACATCAAGCCCGACAACATCATGATCAAGGACGGGCGGCCGATCCTGCTCGACTTCGGATCGGCCCGCCCCCTCGGCAGCCGACAACCGGCGGGGCGCCCGGTCGGCACTCTCGGCTACGCCGCACCGGAGATGGAGGCCTGCGAGCCGATCGGCGCCGCCATGGATGTGTACGGCGTCGGCATGGTCCTGCAGGAGGCGCTCGGCCTCCGCGTTCCCCGCTGCGAGGAGCTCAACAGCCGGCGCCGGCGCGACGGCCTGGCGCTACGGATCGACCAGCTCGTCGACCGGCTCACCGATCCGGATCCAGGGACCCGCCCCACGGTGCCCGAAGCGATGGCCCTGGTCAGTGGCGCCGTCGGGCCGGGTGCTCTCTGGCCGAGCTGGGCCACGCTCGTCCACGGGTGATCTGGCTGCAGCCGGGAGCCGCTGAGCCCGATCACTCGGCTGGTGGGCGCAGCACCGCTGCGAGACGAGTGGGCAGACTGTGCTGGTGACGACGGCGGACAAGACCTGCGTCTCCTGCGGACGCCGGATCGAGTGGCGCGCCAAGTGGGAACGTGACTGGGATCAGGTCAGGTACTGCTCGGCGGCCTGCCGACGCCGCGGCGTGACCGCGGAGGACCGGCTGTTGGAGCAGACCACCCTGACCCTGCTCGCCGACCGGGCCGCCTCCGCCACGATCTGTCCGTCCGAGGTCGCCCGGACCGTCGGGACCGAGGAGACCTGGCGCTCGCTGATGGAACCCGCCCGGCGCGCGGCACACCGGTTGGTCGCGTCCGGTGAGGTGGAGATCACTCAGCGCGGCCGGGTGGTCGATCCATCCACCGCCAAGGGACCGATTCGCGTTCGGCGGGTCCGGTAGTCAGCTCCGCGGAACCTCCCATACGGGCCCGGCCGAGGCCTGGAGGTGCAGTCGAAGGAGATCGCCGACGAGCAGGGCTTCAAGCTGCTGTTCCAGGCAGCGAACAAGGACCCCGTCATCCAGATGAACCAGATGCAGGCCATGATCGCCCAAGGCTGATGTGCTGATCGTCAACGCGACCAGCGTCACGGGTCAGAAGCAGATGATGACCCAGATCGCCTCCCAGATCCCGGTCACCTACATCGACACCTCCGTGCCCGGCACTGGGATGACCAGCGTCCAGTCCGACAACCTGACCATCGGCCGCGAATCGGGGAAGCTGACCGCGAAGCGGTTCCTCGACGCCGGCAAGAAGTCCATCAGCATGGTCATCTTGACCGGCCCGGCCACCGACGAGTTCGTGGGCCCCAACCGACGCCAGGGCTTCCTCGACGGTCTGAAGGAAGGCGGCCTGCCGTATGAGATCAAGGGGGAGCAGTCCGGGGACTACCAGCAGGACAAGGGCCAGGTCGCGGCGGAGAACATGCTCGCCGCCAACCCCGACATCGATCTGATCCTCGGACTGAACGACTCGATGGCGTTGGGTGCGTTCAACGTGATCAACGGCAAGGACCAGTACAAGAACGTGTACGTCGCCGCCTCTGCCGACGGTCAGAAGGAAGCCCTGGCCCTGATCAAGAAAGGCGGCTGCGAGGGCCGCTACATCTCCACCGGGCTGAACTCTCCGTCCCTGGCGGCCGAGCAGGCGCTGAAGATCTCCGTCGACGTGGCCACCGGCAAGACCAAGCCGGCCGACTACCCGAAGGAGTCCTTCACCAAGGCCGTCGGTATCGGCTGCGACAACATCGACGAGTACTACGACCCCAACAGCGTCTTCTGAGGAAGCGCTCGCCAGCCTCGCCCGCCGTGCCAGTGGCCGCCGGCCTCGAGGTGCTCGAGCACGGCCCGCTGCAGACTCGACGAGCGAGGGTAGGCCGAGAGCGGCCGGGTCGGGTCCTCGAAGACGAAGATCAGCGTGGCTTCGTCGCCGGGCTCGTCGCAGCGGGCCGCGGTGAAGCGGCGCTGGAACGCGACGATGTTGGAGCTCGACGGAAGCCGTTCGGCCAGCACGGGGTCCAGCAGCCAGGAGGAGCAGACCAGGTACCGCGGCGACTCCTCGGGGAAGTGTCGAGGGAAGAACTCGGCGGCCCGGGCCAGGGAACGGTCACAGCCGGCGACGTCCATCGGTCCCGAGTAGCGCGGGATGTGGACGTCCAGGCACGGCTCACCCTCTTCCGCGTCGAGTCCATGTTCTCGTATCAGCTGGGTGAACGTCCGTCCGAGCCGCCCGCGGGCCACCTGGAGCCGGCCGAGGTCGTACAGCTGCCCGGTGAGGTGCAGGGCCACCCAGTCCAGATCGTCGAACCCCGGCTGGCCGTGACGGTTCCGGTACACCGCGATGTTGCGGCCGATGTCGACGAACGTACGCCAGCTGGTGACCTCGTCGACTCCGCGCTCGCGGTGGTAGGCACGAGCGAACGGAACCGTGAGCAGAGCCACCAGCACGCCGAAGTAGCCGGGTGGATCGACGGTGTCCGGTGTGACCACCGGCAGCGCGGGCAGCGGCTCGGTGCGGCCCATCGCGGCGACGAGCGCGGACACCTCCAGGCGGAGGAGGTCCTCGCCCGCCCCTGTCCGCAGGCGATCGGCGGCCGCGAGCAGGGGATTGAGATCCTCGAACGGGACCGCCACCTCGAGCGCGCGGGACAGCAGCTCCTCGGTGGGTGGGATCGCGATCTGGACCTGGGGGAGACCGCGACGCTGCAGCTCCGCGAGCGCGGCTCGGTGGTGGGCGGGGACCAGGTCGGCAAGACTGGGCACCCCAGGATTCTGGCAGACCGCCACGGCTCGGCCCGTCAGACGTCGTGATGGTTCGAGCGACCGTGCAAGCCGACGACTCGGTGGTCTCAGCTGATCTTGCGGCGATAGATGGCGATGGCGACCGCGTAGGCGACGACGGTGATGCCGACCAACCAGGCGAGCGCGATCCAGATGTCGGTCCCCACGGGTTGCTCCGCGAAGAGCGCCCGTAGGGTGTCGACGATGGCGGTCACCGGCTGGTGCTCGGCGAACCAGGCGACCGGGCCGGGCATCGAGTCCGTCGGCACGAAAGCCGAGCTGATGAACGGCAGGAAGATCAGCGGGTAGCTGAACGCGCTGGCACCGTCGACGGTCTTGGCGGAGAGCCCGGCGATCACCGCGATCCAGGTCAGCGCGACCGTGAACAGGATCAGGATGCCGATCACCGCGAGCCAGACGGCGGCCGATGCGCTGGTGCGGAATCCCATGATCAGGGCGACACCGACGACGATCGCGACTGACACCAGATTCGCGGCCAGTGACGTGAGCACGTGCGCCCACAGCACACTCGACCTGGCGATCGGCATGGACTGGAAGCGTTCGAAGATCCCACCTTGCAGATCGAGGAACAGCCGGTAGGCGGTGTAGGCGACGCCGGAAGCGATGGTGATCAACAAGATGCCGGGCAGCATGTAGTCGACGTACGGTTCGTCCGTCCCGGTGTCGATCGCGCCGCCGAAGACGTACGTGAACATGAGCATCAGTGCGATCGGGGTGACCGCGGTGGTGATGATCGTGTCGGGGCTGCGGAGGATGTGTCGTAGCGAGCGATCCGTGAGGACGGCGGTGTCGGCGAGCACGTGGGTGGTCATCGAGGTTCCTTTCGACCCGTCACGGTGCCGTCTGCCCCGGTGCCGTTCTCGACGGTGTTGATCGTGGTGCTGTTGATCGTGGTGCTGTCCGGGGGCGTCTGCTCGCCCACGAGGGCGAGGAAGACGTCCTCGAGCGAGGGCTGCTTCTCGACATAGGTGACCTCGGCCGGCGGCAGCAGCTGCTTGAGCTCGGTGAGGGTGCCGTTCTGGATGATGGTGCCCTGGTGGAGGATGGCGATGCGATCGGCGAGATGCTCGGCCTCGTCCAGGTACTGAGTGGTGAGCAGCACGGTCGTGCCGCCGCGGGCGAGACTCTTGATGGTCTGCCACACCTCGATCCTCGCCTGCGGATCCAACCCGGTGGTGGGCTCGTCGAGGAAGATGATCGGTGGAGTGCCGATCAGGCTCATCGCCAGGTCGAGGCGGCGGCGCATGCCACCCGAGTACGTGGCTGCACGCCGGTTGCCCGCGTCGGTGAGCGAGAAGCGGTCGAGGAGGTCGTCCGCGATCGCGCCCGGATTCGGCAGGTGACGCAGCTTCGCCACCAGGACGAGATTCTCCCGCCCGGTCAGCACCTCGTCGACCGCGGCGAACTGGCCGGTCAGACTGATCGAGTCGCGTACGTCCGCGGCCCGGTCGGCGACGTCGAAGTCGTGCACGACCGCCCTCCCGGCGTCGGCCTTCAGCAACGTGGACAGGATGCGCACCAGCGTGGTCTTGCCGGCACCGTTGGACCCGAGGAGCGCGAAGATCGTCCCCGCCGTCACGTCGAAGGAAACACCTTGCAGGACGTGCTGGTCCTTGAACGACTTCTGGATGCCGTCGACGTGGATGGCTGTCTGGCTGGTCATGGCCGAGCCTGCCGCTCCGCATCGTCGATCGCCTTGGTCAGGCGCACGCGCTCCTTGTCGATCCACTGCTTACCGGTGTAGGACTGGGCGAACGTCTCGGCGAACTCGACCGGGTCGTCGCCGACGATCGCGCGGATCGGTGTGCCGTCGGCGACGGCGCCCTCCCAGAGGTCGGCGAAGTCGCTCAGCATCGTGATCAGGGTGTCCCCGTCCGAGACGATCCCGTAGTACATGAAGTACCTCTGGAACGCCTTCGCCGTGGCCGCGTACGGCTCGGGCAGCGCGTCGAGCCGGGCCTTGTACTGCTTGTACTGCTTCTTCTGCTCGAGCGAGCCGGTGAGGGTCTCGATCCACTTGGCTGCCATGTCAGTTCTCTCCTTGTGGGTATGAGGTGTGGAGCTGTTCGATGCGTTCGGAGAGGAAGCTCCACGTCCTCCAGAACTCTGTCAGCTGTTGCCGGCCGCGCGTGTTCAGCGAGTACACCTTGCGCGGCGGACCCTTCTCGGACGGGACCTTGTCCACGTCCACGAAGCCCTTCTGCTCGATCCGGACGAGCACGGCGTAGATCGTGCCTTCGACGAGATCGACGAAGCCCTGCTCCCGCAGGCGCGCGGTGATCTCGTAGCCGTACGCCGGTTGCGCGGCCAGGATCGCCAGCACGATGCCCTCGAGCGTGCCCTTGAGCATCTCCGTCATCTGACTGCCCATCGGGACCACCTCCCTTGCTACTCTGTGTTGCTGACTACTAGTAGACGGTAACACTAGGTACCGCTACATAGCAACACAGACTTCCGGGCCATCCGGCAAGGTACGGCGTCGTTCCTGGTCGGCCGCCCGCGTAGCGTGGCGCCATGACATCGACTCCGCTTGATCTCGGCCGACCGGTCGCCGGTGACGTCGTCGAGCTGATCCTCGAGGATCACCGACGCTTCGAGACCCTGCTGCGCCAGCTGCGGGACAGCAGCACCGACCGGGACGCCGTCCGCCGGACCTTCGCGGCCCTGCACGTCGCCCATGCGGAGGCCGAGGAGAAGCTCGTCTATCCCGTGCTGCGTACGAAGCGGGCGATCGGCGACCACGAGGAGGAGCACGGGAGAGAGGAGCACGCCGAGGGGAACGAGGCGCTGCTCGCCGTCCTCGAGCTCCGCGGCACCGACACCCAGGCCTTCGACGACGCGGTGGAGGAGCTTGCTCGTCGGGTGAACCACCATCTCACCGAAGAGGAGCTGACGATCCTCAACCCCGCCCGTACGGAGGTGTCCGAGAAGGTCAAGGCCGAGCTCGGTCTGGCCTTCGCCGAGGAGCGCGCAGCCCAGCTCGATGCGGACTGCGGACGCGTGGAGAATGTCCGCAGGATCGTGGCTCGGGCCGAGCGGGATGGTGTTCTCCCGGCCGAGGACGACAAGTGACGACGAGGGGGCCCATGATCAGGATCTCGCCACCGCGGCGAGCCACGCCAGCTGACTGCGACCACGGAAAGTGAGTTGATGACGATCATGAGCGACTTCAACGGCCGAACAGTCCTGGTGACCGGGGCCAGTGGCGGCATCGGTGGCGAGACCGTCCGCCAGCTGGTCGCCGCCGGTGCCGATGTCATCGCGAGCGGACGATCGGAGGAGGCGCTGCAGGCGCTTCAGGCCGAGACCGGCGCCAGGGTCCTGCCGTTCGACCTGACGTCGGAGGACAGCGTCCGCGACGCCCTCGACGGGCTCGACGTCTACGGCGTCGTCAACTGCGGCGGCTTCGGCGGGGAGATCGCCACCCCGATGGACACCGACATCGATGTGTTCGACAAGGTCATCACGACCAACACCCGCGGTGCCCTGCTCGTCACCAAGTACACGTCGCGCTCCATGATCCGCCTCGGCCGCGGGGGAGCGATCGTCAACGTCTCCAGCCAGGCCAGCCTGGTCGCCCTGCGGGGGCACATCTCGTACGGGTCCTCGAAGGCCGCGCTTGACAACATCACCCGCGTTTCCGCGCTCGAGCTCGGGCAGTACAACATCCGCGTCAACGGGGTCAATCCGACAGTGGTGATGACCCCCATGTCGGCCTGGTACTGGGGTCGGGACGACATCCAGGGCCCGTTCCTGGAGCAGATGCCGCTGGGGCGGTGGGCCACCGAACCAGAGATCGCTGCACCGATCGTGTTCCTGCTGAGCGACGGGGCATCGATGATCTCCGGCGTCTCGCTCGCCATCGACGGCGGGTACACCGCGCGCTGACGCGTACCTACGCGTAGCTACGCGTTCCTGTCGCGACCACGAGCAGCACTTCGGTCCCTGCGGCCCCGCTCACGGTCGTGCCGCCTCGTCAGGAGTCGCTTCGTCCTCGGTCTTCTCGGCGGCGCAGTCGAGGCAGAACCGGATTCGCTGACCGGCGGACCGTAGCCCGGTTCCCGTGAGGCGCAGCCGCGGACGCGGCTGCGACCAACGGTGCCGGGCGCATCCGCTCGGGTCTTCAGTCGACCTGGTGGCAGCTGTCCGGTCGATGGTCGACCTGTCGACGGGTGGCCGGCCGCCGATCCGGCGAGGTCGGGCGATGGCCCAGTGCAGAACCCCGATCGCCACGATCACGGCGAGGACGCAGACCGCCAGATCGAGCACTCCGTTCATCGGATCTCCTCACGCTGCAGCACTCCGACGACTTCCTCTCTCGTCAGCCGTCCCGACCGCAGGCATCGAGCATGCACCCTCACGGGCCGAGCCCGCATCACCCGAATCGCGTGACTGGACAGGTCCGGCTGTCCCAGGGTCACGTACTAGGGGTCGGCCGGCGGCGGGTGATGGATGCCGCGGTGGATCTCGTAGGCTCGAGAGTGACCCGGCGAGTCGGGGTCGTCGGTGATCGGCTGGTCGGCCATGAACTGACGGATGATGTGGCCCAGCTCGCCCGGGTGGCTGAAGTTGATGGCGTGGGCAGCTCCTTCGATCACCACCAGCAGCACGTGGGTGTCTGTCTGACTGGCCACGTAGCTGACCCGGGCCGGGGTCGGCATCAACGGATCGCGATCTCCGAGCACCGCCAGCGTCGGGACCTTGAGATCGAGGAGCCGGTCGAGGGAGGGGTACCGGGTCAGCGCCCGGAACATCTTGAACGTGCTGGGGATGCCGAAGCGCACGTAGTCGGGAACCGCCACCCGCATCAGTCGGAGTGGTTCGCGGATGCCGTCTCGGGCCAGCTGGCGGATCGCCCGGGTCAACGGTTGATTGTGCAGACCGCCGGCCGGCGCCACCAGGACGGCTCGCTCGAGTCGTTCGGGGTAGAGGTGAGCGAACTCGAAGATGACCGGACAGCCCATCGAGTTCCCGACCAGCGTCACCGTCTCGATGCCACGGTCATCGAGGAACCTGGCCGCTGCGTGCGCGAGGTCGGGAACGTCGAGCGAGGCTCCGGCCTTGCCACTGCGGCCGAAACCGGGGAGGTCGGGGACGAGCGTGTGAAAGTCGCCGGAAAGTCGCTCCGCGGTGGGCAGCAGGTACTGACCGGAGAGGCCGAACCCGTGCAAGTGCATCATCACCCGATCGTTCGGTGGGTGCACGGATTCGCGATAGAAGACCTTCACGCCACCGACCGTGGTCCACCGCTCCGCGAGACCAGAGCCCAGCTGCTTCTGCCGGCGGCTCATGGCATCTCCCTCCTACCCGGCTCACCCCGTGCCGCCGGCGGTGGAGCCTGGCGGACGCGACCCAGTATCCCCAGCATTCCGTCGGCCGGCGTCGGGCGCGTCATACGAATCGGGTGAATCACCTCGGGACCTGATGTCGCTGTGTGGGATGGCTGGGAGGAGGTCAGTCCCCCGAGGCGGCCGGAGCTTTCACCCGTTTTGCGTGAGGACAGAGGGGCTTCCGCGTTCGAGGATGTTGGTGTCGCCGAATCTCTGCGGAAGGACGTGCATGACCACTCAGCCCGAAGCCTTCTCATCGAACGTCGAGGATCGAGAACGCCGCGGCGCCGCGGCAGCGGCCCAGACGACACTCGCGTCCCACGCGGTCTGGGAGCCGGCACCTGACCGTTCGGATCCGGTCGAGCTGCTGGTCGAGCAGAACCGCACCCGCGAAGCCGACCTGGTGCCGGTGCGGCATGGTCGGATGATGGTGTCGCCGTTCACCTTCTACCGGGGGGCGGCGAAGATCATGGCATCGGATCTGGCCGGCACCCCGACGGCGGGTCTGACCGTGCAGCTGTGCGGTGATGCCCATCTGTCCAACTTCGGTGGGTTCGCTTCACCGGAGCGCCAGCTGCTGTTCGGGTTGAACGACTTCGACGAGACACTTCCCGGCCCGTTCGAGTGGGACGTGAAACGGATGGCCGCCAGCTTCACGATCGCGGCGCGCAACAACGGGTTCCCGTCGAAGGCGATCCGGGCGGTGACGCTGGAGTCGGTGCGGGCCTACCGATCGGCGATGGCGGAGTTCGCCGGGATGCGGACGCTGAAGGTCTGGTACGCCCGAATGTCCGAGGCGGACATCCAGGACGCGCTGCAGTCGGTCCAGATGCAGATCTCGAGCACCGCGGGCAAGAGCAAGTCCACCAAGAAGGACGGCAAGCAGAAGGAGCCGACCAAGTCAGTGAAGGTCAGTAAGGCGGAGGCCGCGCAGCTCGCAGAGCGGGCCGCGGCGGTGACCAAGGCCATGCGGAAGGCGCACACCCGAGACAGCCTGCAGGCCCTGTCGCGGTTCGCCGAGGTGGTCGACGGCCAGTACCGGATCGCCAGCCAGCCGCCAGTGGTGGTGCCGTTGCGTGAGCTCCACGGCACGTGGGGGATGTCCGAGGACGAGGTCCGGGACATGGTCGAGGAGCAGTTCCAGGCCTACCAGACGAGCCTGAGCGCGGATCGTCGGCTGTTGCTGGAGAGGTTCCGCATCGTCGACGTGGCGCGCAAGGTGGTCGGCGTGGGCAGTGTCGGCACCCGGGCGTTCATGGTGCTGCTGGAGGGTCGCGACACCGGCGATCCGCTGTTCCTGCAGGTCAAGGAGGCGACCCGGTCCGTCCTGGAGGATCATCTGCCCAACAGTCGGTTCCGTACCCCTGGACAGCGCGTCGTGGAAGGACAGCGGCTGATGCAGTCCGCCTCGGACATCTTCCTCGGCTGGACCAAGGGTGTGCAGGACGACCGCTACTTCTACTGGCGCCAGCTCCGCGACATGAAGGCATCGGCGGTGGTGGAGACCATGACCCCGATCGCGCTGACGATGTACGCCCGGATGTGCGGCTGGACCTTGGCCCACGCCCACGCCCGTTCCGGCGACCCGGTGGCCCTGGCCGCCTATCTCGGCGCCGATGACGCCTTCGACCAGGCGATCACCGACTTCTCCGGTCGGTACGCCGACCAGAACGAGCGCGACTACCGGGCGTTCACCGGGGCCGTCGAGGGTGGGCGTATCGAAGCCGTCCAGGGGGTCTGAACTCCAGGGGACACCCGTCGACGCCTACGACAATGGTCCGCCGGCCCCAGCCGCAGCTGGTGCGTGTGTTTTCCGACCATGGGCGGCTGTCGTGCGCCACCAGGCCAACCACGCGTGCGTTTTCCGACCACGGCCGGCTTTCGTGCAGCCCCAAGACCCGCCCGCGTACGCCTTCCGCCCGTGGTCGGAAAACGCACACCGCCGCCGCGTGCGACTCGGTCCTACGGACGCTCGCGGACGAAGATCGTGCTGCGCTCGTACGGGAACAGCCCCAGGTCGGGATGTGCATGGCCCTGCTCGAACTCGTTCCGGAAGTACTGGATGGCCGTGCTGATCGGCGAGGTCGCCCCGTCGCCGAGAGAGCAAAGGGTGCGGCTCAGGATGTTCTCGCACAGGTCGAGCAGCTTCTCGATGTCGCCCTCCTCGCCCTGGCCGACCTCCATCCGCTTCAGGATCTGCACCAGCCACCAGGTGCCCTCACGACACGGGGTGCCAATCCGTCCGGCGGACGGCTCCGAATGCCCTTCGGGCCCGCCGCCACGAGTCGGCGCGCCTGAATCGGGGGATTCGTGGTGTCGTTGGACCTGGCTGGCGCGCGCCGTCGTCGAGGACGGCTGGTCCGTACGACGGTCGGGGTCGTGCTGAGCATCCTGCTGGCCGCCGGGGCGGGTGCCTGCGCGAAGCCGTTGTCGGGAATGCCAGCTGTGGTGGCGCCGCCGGCCCCCAGCGAATCCGCACCGGATCCCGTCCCCTCGCCACCGGCAACCGATCGGCCGCGGGCGGCGAAGAGCGGTCCACTCGGGGCACCCGGAGAGTGGAAGCTCAGCTGGGGGGACGAGTTCTCCGGCCGCACACTCGACCTGGACCGCTGGCGTCCGAACTGGCTGGCCAACACCGACAAGGCCATCACCACACCGATCAACGACGCCGAACTGGCCTGCTACGACCCCGCCAACGTGAAGGTCACGGGAGGCACCCTGCGGCTCCGGGTCGAGGAGCGAGAGTGTCGCACCCACGACGGCCGGACCTACGACTACACGTCGGGGCTGGTGGAGTCCGCCCACGACCACCGGTTCACGTACGGCTTCGTGGAGTCTCGGATCTACCTGCCACCGTCGGACGGGACCCAGGCTTTTGCCGGGTCCTGTGGTCCGAACTGGGCCGTCTTCTGGCTGAACGGTGCGCGACACCCCCAGGACGGCGAGATCGACATCATGGAGTGCCTGTCGCAGAACGACGTGGCCTGGCACTACCACTGGGGAAGCAAGAGCTCGCCCGAGACGGCCGGCGGCTATCCGGAGGCCTGGCGCGGTGAGATGCCGGGTACGGGTGGCTGGCACACCTTCGGGGTCGACTGGTCTCCCGGCCGCCTGGTCTTCTACTACGACGGGGTACCGGTCGGAACTCAGACCGAGGGAGTCACCGACACCCCGCACTACGTGGTCGCGGGGCTCGCGGTCTCCGGCTCGGCCGTGGCGACGCCGCAGACCCTGAAGATCGACTACGTGCGGGTGTGGAAGCGGGCAAGGCCCTCGTCCACCTGAGTGACCGGACCGCGAAATCCGCGGTTGTTAGGCTCGTCGTCATGGCTCGATGGTCAGAGTTCATGGGACTCGCTCCTCGGATCGCGGGGACCTTCACCCATCGCCACGCCGCCACCGGCGGTCTGTGCATGCTCGGCACGCTCCGAGCGGACGGCTTCCCGCGCATCAGCCCGATGGAGCCCAGATTCTTCGATGGTGATCTGTGGATCGGTGGCATGCCGGGTACGGCGAAGTTCGACGATCTTGCGGCGGACCAGCGTTTCACGCTGCACACGGCGACGATCGACTCCCACGTCGGCGACGGCGACGCCAAGATCTGGGGCACGGTGGAAGACATCCTGGACGAGTCCCTGCATCAGCGGTATGCCGAGCACCTGTACGCCGAGACGGGATTCGACCTGCGTGGGCAGAGATTCGATCACTTCTTCCGTGCCGACCTGCAGGGTGCCGCGGAGGTCCGCGTGGGCGGCGGTCACATGGATGTCACAACGTGGCGTACGGGTTGCCCTGAGCGGGTCATCCGCAAGCACTGAGCCGTCCCGGAGGGCGGGCTCTGATCTCTCACGGGCCGAAGCGGGATCCGATGATCACCGTCCGGTCTGGTCCCAGGTTGACGTACTCGGCGGTGGTCGCTGCACGGGGCCGACGCTCAGGCCGCCGTGGTGGCCGTTGTTCGCTCCGGGCGAGGACGTCGCGGCCGGGTAGCGAGGAAGAGCTGGTGGGCGGTGATGAGCACGGCGATCCAGGCGCCCCCGAGCAGCCAGGCGACCGCGACGTCGGTCAGCCAGTGGTGCCCGAGGAAGACCCGGCTCAGCCCCATGGCGACCGCCCAGACCACCGCGACGACGACGGTGAGCACCTTGGCCCAGAGAGTCCGCAGCCGGCCGACGAGGAGATAGGCGACGACACCCGCGATCACCGTGCTGTTCAGGGCGTGCCCGGACGGGAACGAGAAGGCGTACTCGTACGGCGGCACCGCATCCTCCAAAGGTGGCCGAGCACGTCCGACGAGGTTCTTGCCGACCGTGGTCAGGGTCAACGATCCCGCCACGGCGATCACCATGAGGATGAGCGGGGTGCGTGATCGCCGGCGCCAGACCATCACGGCGGTGATCAGGGCGGCGATGATGGTCATCCCCAGGGGCCCACCGAGATGGGTGAACCAGGTCACGACCTGGACGTTGGTCTCGGTCCTCTGCTCGATGGCCTGGTCGAGAGTCGGCTGGTCGAGTGCGGCGATGCCGTCGTTGTCGACCACCGCCTCGTAGATGCTGCCGCTCGCCACCGTCAGTCCGACCGCGAGCACCAGCCCCACGAATGCGGTGACGATGAGAACCGCATGCGTCGACAGGGTCTGGGCCCAGGACCTCACGAGTCCGGACGCCGTCCGTTCCGGTGCCTCCGATCGTCGGGTCAGGTCCGGCTCGGTCATCCGCCGAAGGGTACGCGCTGCTCACCGAGAGCTGGTGGGCTCCATGGCGATCAGGCGGCCAGGTGGAACGTGTGGGCGAAGCGTTCGAGGAGGTCGCCGGGACCGCGCAGCACCTCGATCAGACCGGTCGCGATGGCACGGTCCGGAGCGAGCTCGCCGGAGATCAGCCGGTGGATGGCCGGGCCGGTGGCGAAAGCCAGGTCGGCGGGTCCGTGGCCACGCGTCAGGTCGAGACTGGAGCCATCCACCCGGATGAGCAGCTCGGCCGGACCGACCTGTGCCGCGTACGCGGTCGCCGGCAGCCGCAGCGCCACCTGTGGCCGGAAGGCGGTGCGCAGCGAGATGGTCATGGCGTCGGGGGTGATGATCTGCTCCTCCCGTGGTTCACCCATCGCCTTGAAACCCCAGGCGCCGAGCGCGAGCACCACGGGCTCGAGCTCGCGCCCGTACGGCGTCAGCTCGTAGACGATGACGCGTGAGTGCGGCACCCGGCGGAGGATGCCGGCCGCCTGGAGCTCCTTGAGCCGCGCCGCCAGGATGTTGCTCGGGATGCGGGGGAGGCCCGCGGCGAGCTCGCCGTAGCGCCGTGGCCCGACGAGGAGGTCGCGGACGATGAGCAGGGCCCAACGTTCACCGACGAGCTCGAGGCCCCGGGTGACGCCGCAGTACTGCCCGTAGTCCCGTGCGGCCATCGCCCTCAGGCCTGCTGGCCGGCGAACGCCTCGGGGCCCTGCTGGGCGGCTACCGGGTCCATGAAACCGAACTCGAGGATGTTTCCGTCGGGGTCGTTGAGCTGGCGCTGGTACATGAAGCCGTAGTCCGTGGCCTCGTGCGGCTCCTTGCCACCCGCGGCGAGACCGTTGGTGATCGCCGTGTCGACGGCGTCCCGGCTGTCCAGGAAGATCGCGGTCGACACCGAGGGGTTGACCGCAGGGTCCCCGAGCGGGAGGTCGGTGAAGGTCTGGAAGTACTCCCGCATCAAGATCATGACGTAGCTGTGGTCCTCCTCCACGACCAAGCAGGCGGCGTTGTGATCGGAGAAGGCCGGGTTGAGGGTGAAGCCGATCGCCGTGTAGAACGCCTTGGAGCGTTCCAGGTCGGTCACCGGCAGGTTGACGAACATCGCGGTCATCGTGGTCTCCCTCACATGAGTCCAGAAGATGGATAGTGGGTGCGAGCGACGTCTATGCCGCTCGAGCTCGGTCTTCATCCTGGCCCTCCCGCTTGCAAAAAACAAGTGACAAATTCCGGACCGCCGCAAGGGGACAGGTCAGGTATCGATTCGACCGTACGGCCCTCCAGTAGGAGCATGATCATGAAACGGCGCACCGGAGTCGTCAGCACCGCGGTGCTGGCCTTTTTGATCGCGGTCTCCGGGTGCGCCGACGGCGGGGTCGCGGGCGGGGAACCGAGCGCTCCGATGTCGATCTCGCCGAGTCCGGCCGTCGTCAGCACGACCCCGACCCCGACACCACTGCCCACTCCAACGGCGACACCCACGCCGACCGCGATGGCTACGCCGGCACCGACCGCGGTACCGGCGGAAGTCGTCCAGCGCAATCCCCGCTGGGCGCTGGATCGGATCGATCAGCGTCAGCTTCCCTTCGATCGGCGGTACCGGAGCCGAGGGCAGGGTGAGGGCGTGACCGTCTACGTCGTCGACGGTCTGTTCGACACCACGAACGCCGAGTTCGGCGGGCGCGCTTCGGTCGGTCTCGACCTCGGCCGGCCCTGCGTGCTCGAGGACGGCATCAACCACGGGATGTTCGTGGCGGGCCTGGTCGGCGGTCGCCGCACCGGGGCGGCCAAGAAGGCGAAGATCGTCGTCGTCGGTTCCTCGTACGGCTGCGAAGGCAGCGAAGCGGCGAGTCAGCGACAGATGATCAAGCGTCTGGTCCGGGCGCTGAACTGGGTGGCGACGAATGCCCGCAAGCCCGCCGTGGTCAACCTGTCGCTGAACACGGATGGCGATCAGCCGGAGCTGACGGCGGCGGTCGACCGACTCATCGACGCCGGGTTGATCGTCGTGGCCTCGGCCGGCAACGGCGGCGAGAACGCCTGTGGCCACGCCCCGGCCGGACTTCCGTCGGTGATCACGGTGACCGGCTCGACCAAGACCGACCGCGACGCCGGATTGAACTACGGGCGGTGCGTCGACCTCTACGCGCCCGCGAGTGGAGTCACCTCGGTGGTGTCCCCGGAGCTCAGCCCGAACAGGCTGGCCAGGAGCGACCA
The DNA here is from genome assembly GCA_963696135.1 of uncultured Actinomycetota bacterium. Classification (GTDB taxonomy): domain Bacteria; phylum Actinomycetota; class Actinomycetes; order Propionibacteriales; family Propionibacteriaceae; genus Microlunatus. The sequence goes on along the minus strand of CAVOJH010000005.1, from coordinate 187,926 downwards.
GGCGGCCACGTCCTGGGCCGCACCGCTGGCCAGCGGGGTTGCCGCCCTGTACCTGTCCACGCACCCGAAAGCCTTGCCCCAGCAGGTCCGTCGTTGGATGATCGACAACGCCACCACCGGGGTCATCGGTGGCGATCGTCACGGAACGCCGAACCGCCTGCTGTACTCCCGCTGACCTCGGCGGGATAGGCGCAGGTGAGCTGGTGGGTGCCACCGTCGACCGGGTCCAGGGGTTGGTCGTCTCAGCGTCTGCTGTCCGGTGATCGTCGCACCTCAGGAATGATTCACCTGCCGACGTCCCGCCTTCAGCACGGTGGCGAGCATCCGGCCGTACGAGCCGGGCGCGACCCGGGCGAGGAGGTCGGGGAGCCGCGCGCTCAGGCCGATCAGCACCCGAGGGCGACGACGGCGGACACCGTTCAGGATGCTCTCGGCCGCCACGGAGGCGGGGATCCGCAGCAGACCGGAGATCGTCGACAGGCCGCGTTCGATCTCGGCCCGGTCGGCGCCCTCGCTGACTCGTGCGTCGATGGCGATCCGGGTCGCGATGCCGCCCGGGTGGACGCACGTGACGCCCACCCGGCCGAGCAGCTCGGCCCGCAGCGACTCGGTCAGCCCGCGCACGGCGAACTTGCTGGTGACGTATGCGGTCTGCTCGGGCGGGGCGATCAGACCGAAGACGCTGGACAGGTTGACCAGATGGGATCCCGGGTGCTTCAGCAAGACGGGGACCAGCGCGTGCGTCAGCGTGAGGACGGCCCGGAAGTTGATCTCCATCAGCCAGTCGAACTCTTCCAGGGTCAGGTCGGTGAACGACCCGGCCAGGGCCACGCCGGCGTTGTTGATCACCAGCGTGAGCTCCGGGTGCTCACTCGCCAGTCGTCGGCCCAGCGTGATCGTGGCCTCGTGATCACCGAGGTCGGCGATCACGGTGTCGACCCGGAGCGATGGGTGCTGCCTTCGGACCGTCTCGGCCACCGCCGACAACCGATCCTCGGCGCGGTCCAGCAGCACCAGGTGGCTGCCGCGGGCCGCCAGTCCGTGGGCCAGCGCCTCGCCGATGCCGCTCGCCGCCCCGGTGACCAGCGCGGTCCCGTCAGCGAACACGTAGTCGATCATGATCTCTCCGTCTCCGGCTCGGGTGCCGCCGATCGAAGGTCAGTCCGTCGGTCAGCGGGCCCCAGCGCAACATCCACAGGTCTCGCAGGTAGTTCTGGTGCAGTCGCCAGGGTGCGGCGGGACCCTGCTTGGGCAGTCGCTGGGCACCACGGCGGACGTACCCGGACTGCAGGTCGATCAACGGGGTGAGCTGCTCCGGAGCCAGGTCCGGGGTGATCGGCGTGGCACTGCGATACGCATGCCGATCGAGGTACTTCAGCAGCCGGCAGACGTAGCGCGCCACCAGATCCGCCTTCAGGGTCCAGGAGGCGTTGGTGTAGCCGAGGGTGAGACAGAAGCTCGGCACCCCGGACATCATCATGCCCTTGTAGGCAATGGTTTCCGCGGGATCAACCGTTCGGCCGTCGACGACCAGCTCCATCCCGCCGAGGGCCAGCACCTCCAGGCCGGTGGCCGTGACGATCACGTCTGCGGCGAGGTCCCGCCCGGACCCGCAGCCGCACCCCGCCCGGGGTGAACCGGTCGATGCCGTCGGTCACGATGTCGGCGGAGCCGGACCGGATGGCTCGGAACAGGTCGCCGTCGGGAGTCGCGCACAGCCGCTGGTCCCACGGCTCGTACGACGGCGTCAGGTGCGTGTCGAGGTCGAACCCGACGGGCAGCCTGGCGCTCGCGCCCCGCCGCAGCAGCTCCTTCATCCGCTCGGGCTGTCGTCGGCTCAGCCGGAAGGTCACCATGCTCGTCAGCACGTACTTCCAGCGCACCACCGGGTACGTCACCCAGGCCGGCCAGCGACGCCGCAGCCGCTCGGCGGTCTTGTCGATCGACGGCACGGTGGCGATGTAGCTGGGGGAGCGCTGCAGCATGATCACCCGGGCGCCCTGCGCGGCCAACGCCGGGACCAGGGTGACGGCGGTGGCTCCGCTGCCGATCACCACCACGTTGCGGCCCGCGACGTCGAGGTCGGTCGGCCACTGCTGCGGGTGCACGATCGTGCCGGTGAAGTCCGCCTCCCCGGCGAAGGTCGGCCGGTAGCCGTGGTCGTAGCGGTAGTAACCCGAGCAGGCGAACAGGAACGAGCAGGTCAGCGTCACCGGGCCGGCGCTGCCACGGTCGGCGGTGACCGTCCACCGGGCCGTCTCGCTGGACCACTCGGCCCGGACGACCCGGTGGTCGAAACGGATCTCCCGGTCCACGCCGTAGACGCGCGCCGTCTCGGTGACGTACGCCAGGATCGACGGCCCGTCGGCGATGGCCGTGGGGGAGCGCCAGGGCCGGAAGGCGTACCCCAGCGTGAACATGTCGGAGTCGGACCGGACTCCGGGATAGCGGAACAGGTCCCAGGTGCCGCCGATCCGCTCCCGTGCCTCGAGGATGATCACCTTCTTGTCCGGGCACTCGCGCCGCAGGTGGCAGGCGGCACCGATGCCGGAGAGCCCGGCGCCGACCACCAGCACGTCGGCGTGCTCGGGCTGGTCACCGAGCTCTCTGGTGTCACCCACGCGGCATCACATCGATCCCGCGCCAGACCTCGCGCCGCCGGTTCGGATCGTTCTCGACGTGGTCGCCGTCGGGGCTGAAGATCATGGTGGGGTGTTCGGGCGCCGTGAAGGCCGGCCAGCCCGGACCGGGTGCACGATCGCGAACGAAGGCGATCCAGTGGTCCTTCATCCGGCGACCCAGCGCCTGCCGACCAGACGTCAGCCGTCCGCGGATGATCAGGGCCAGCGGACCCGACCAGTCCCACAGGTACGGCAGCTCGGCCGCGTGCGTCGCCCCGATCAGCGGCACCGCCGCGTCGAACCGGTAGAACCAGGTTGAGCCGCCCGCGGCCCGGTGCCGCTCGGCGAAGTGCTGGGTGGGGACAGCGAAGTTGAGATCGGTGCCCAAGGCCCGCGTCCCGCTCCGTGAGTCCGGGTACGCCGCGATCACCGCCTCCGCCTGCTCGGGCTCCAGCGCGCTCCGCAGCCGACGGGTCAGTGCCTCGCGCGTGGTGGGCATGATGTTTCCCGGCAGCAGGTGGAACATCGTCACCTCGTCGTGGTTGTGACCGGCGAGCAGCGGCACCTGAGGCCGGACCGCCGCCTGGGCCGCGGTCAACGAGTCCGGCACCAGGTCGCCGTCGAACCACGGTGCGGCCGGCACGGTGCCCGGCACCGCCTGCCGAACAGCCTGTTGGGCCGCGAGCAGCCGTTCCGGCGGCATCTCCCACAACCGGTCACCGTCGTTCGCGCCGAGACCCAGCTCCTCGGCGTACCGACGGGCGACCTGCAGGCGCACCTCGGAACCGTGGATGAGGCTGTACGAGCCGCTCTCCATGATCGCGGAGCGGAACAACCCCATGGTACTCGGCGCCGTCATGAGCAGCGACACCGACACCGATCCGGCCGACTCGCCGGCCACCGTCACCCGCTCGGGATCGCCACCGAACGCCGCGATGTTGTCGCGGACCCACTCCAGTGCGGCGATCTGATCGCGGAGACCCAGATTGGACGGCACGTCGGCGTCGGTCACGGCCGCGAGGTCGACGAAGCCGAAGACTCCCAGCCGGTAGTTGAGGGTGACCACCACGATGTCGCCGGATGCCGCCAGGTCCGACCCGTTGTAGATCGCGCCGCTCCCGCTGGTGTAGGCACCACCGTGGATCCAGACCAGAACAGGCCGTGGCGGCGCCGACTCCGTCGGTGCGACCACGTTGAGGTAGAGGCAGTCCTCGCTCGGCGTGCCGAGTCGACGGGTGGACGCTGTCACCGCCGTCGTCTGCTGCGCGGCGCCCCCGACTCGGCTCGCCGGACGGACCCCCCGCCACGGTCGCACCTTCGCCGGGGCGGTGAAACGCAGCCGCCCGACCGGCGGTTCGGCGTACGGCACGCCCAGCCAGAGGGTGACCCGACCCCGCACCGTTCCCGCCAGGGTGCCGGCTTCCACCTCGACGACGTTGCTGGTGCTCACCCAGCCATCCTGCCCGCCGGGCCCGGCGACTGGACAGCCGGGCGACACGTCGATGTCACAGCCGGCGGCCGGTCGGCGTCTTGATGTCGTGAGCATCCACGACGGGAGATCAGGCATGAGCGCGAGAGCACGCGTACCAGGTACCGAGCTCGCCGGCACCCAGGGAGGTCTGCTTCGGCTGGCGATCCGGCGCAAGCTCGGGGCGGTCCCGCAGAGCATCTCGGTGATGTGGAATCACCCGGCTGTCTTCAAGGACCTGATGCGGATGGGCCGGAGGATGGAGAAGTGGGGCCGACTGGATGACGGACTGGGTCCCTGGCCGTGATGGCGGCCGCCGCCGAGGTCGGGTGCAGCTTCTGCCTGGACCTGAACTACTTCCTGGACCATGACCGAGGACTGGACGCGGCCTCGGCGACGGTGGGGGCGTGAAGCAGGCACTGCCCCGCCCGGTGGTGGGCGTGGACAAGGTGCGCCGGCTGCTCGGTATCAGCGTCACGCGGTCCCGAGAGCTGGGGATGGTGACCGAGGTCGTCCAGGTCAACGGGTGGCCGGCCCTGCTCCTTCGGGTGGACGGGATCACCGACTCGGTGATCTCGGTGTGCGTGGAGGACGGACTGGTGACCGCCGTCTACACCGTGCACAACCCGCACAAGCTGTCCCACATGATCACCGAAGCCAGCCTCTTTCGCTGACGAGCCGGCCCTGGTCGGAACCAGGACCGGCTCTGCTGCAGCGTGTCGTCTGGACGGCCTCAGCTGGTGGAGGAAGGCTCAGGCCTCCTGGCGAGCCATCCACTGCCAGATGCGGGTGCCACGGTGACGCGGGTCGTTCCGGGCGACGTAGATCCACGACCAGTGGCCGGCGAACTTGTAGCCGTCCCAGGTGACGTTGTCGTACATCGTCAGGATCGACCTCGGGATCAGATCATGGGCGTGCTCGGTGTTCGTCTTCGGATTCACCGTCGTATCGTCGGCCGAGGCGACCAGCCAGGTCGGCGTGGTGATGGCGGCCAGCTCGGCGTCGCTGATCAGACCGTTCTGCACGACGCCGCAGATCGGCACGGCGGAGGCGAACAGCCGGGGGTACTCCACCGTCATCTTCATGGTCATGTACCCGCCGTTGCTGCAGCCGACGACGTGGATCTGGTCCCGGTCGACGGGGTAGCGCCGGACGACCTCGTCGACGATCTCCTTGATCTGCGGTGCGAAGCGGGGGCCGTCGTTCATCCAGGCAGAGGTGGACTGCGGCGCCACCACGTACGCGCCGTCGAAGATCCGCTGGCCCTCGGCGGTGGCGAAACCGAGCGCCCCGCGGTTGGCCCGCAGGGTGGACTCGTTGTCGTAGTAGTTGTCGGGCAGCGAAGCGCCCTCGCCACCGCCGTGCAGCCAGACGATGAGTGGCCGCTTGCCGCGTCCCCGCCGTGAGGGTGAGAAGAGCCGGTACTTCATCTTCGAGCGAGAGACCGCGTACCCGAAGGCGTCGACCTCGGGGTTGGACAGGTCGCCCTGGACCAGCTTCGTGATCGTCAGTGAGCGTCCGTTCCGCAGCTTGAGCGGCGTCTTCTGGGTGATCGTGTACTCCAGGTCGAGCTGCACGTTGCGCCCCCTGTTGACGATGTAGCCGAGGGTGCCACCGCCCACCTTGCCCTCGGCGTAGTCGAGCTCGAGGACGATGTTGCCGCGACTGTCGATCCTGGCCGTGGTCACGGTGCGGTCGAGGTCGTACTCGCTGAAGATCGCCTCGCCGGCAGCGAGCGGGATCGGGCTGGTGGCCTTCGCGTGCACAGTGAACGTGCCGTCGGTCAGGCTGGCCGGCACGATCTGGCCGAGCCCCGACGTGTGGAGGGTGACCGAGACGACCTGCTCGCCACCGTCCAGGGTCTCGGCATTCAGCGTGAACCTGGTCTTGGTCGATCGGCCGCCGGCGGCTTCGGCGACACCGGGCACCGACAGGCCCACGGCTGTGACACCGGCGGCGGCCAGGAGGGTACGGCGGGGAATGGGCGTGCTCATCGAAACTCCTATGTTCGACGTCGCTCGAGGGGATGCGAGCGGGGGAGGGGGGCCGCAGTCCGTCACTGAACGGCCATAAGGACATTGCGCAGTCAACCCGGGGCGCGGACTTGTGTCAATACCCCTTACCAAATAATCTCCGGCCCGCTACGCTCGACCTCATGGGCGGATCCGGGCCTGAACGCCGCGCGACCGCACCGTCGCGCGCGGGGCCGTCCGCGGCTCGCGATCTCAACACCACAAGGGTTGTCAGTCTCCTCCGTGACGGCGGCCCGCTGACTCAAGCAGAGCTGATCCGACGCAGCGGACTGGCTCGGCCGACCGTGACCGCGATCGTCCGCGAGCTGCTCCGGCGCCACGTCGTGGTCACCGCCGGTCGGGACACCTCGGCGGTCAACGGTCGGCCGGGTTCGTTGCTGGCGTTCGACCCCCGCTCGGAGACGGTGGCCGTCGTCCGGGTGTTGCCCGGGCTGATCGATATCTGGATCGCCGACAGCGAGGCTAGTTTCCTGGGACACCGACGCCGTTCGTGGCACGTGGACACCACCGCTGGACTGGCACGACTCGGCACAGGAATATCCCGCCTGGCCCTCGACCTGGGTCTCTCCCCGCCCCGGTCGATCGGGATGCTGCTCGTGGGTCGGAACGACCCATCCACGGGTCTCTGCACGGGTCCCGCGCTGGGGGCGGAGCCCATCCCGCTGACGGCCCTGGAAGCGCGGCTGGGCGCCGCGGTCACGGTCGTGAACCCGACCGCCGCGGCCGCCCTGGGCGTGGCTCGATCAGGGCGGCACAGCGATGCGGTGGTGATCTTCCTCGACCGCGGTATCGGAGCGGGCATCGTCTGCGGGGGCCAGGTGCTGATGGGGGCTGCCGGCGGCGCGGGCGAGCTGGGTCATTGCCGGCTGCCGGGCGCAGCTGATCCTTGCCCGTGCGGTCGCACCGGGTGTCTGGAGACGGTCGCCGCGGGGTGGTCGCTGCAGGAGCGGGCCACGGTGGTTCTCGGTTCGCGAAGGACGGTGCCGTCGACGCTGGTCGGTCTGGAGGACCTCGAACACCCGGTCATCGACCGACTGCTGGACGATGCGGCCCGGCAGCTCGGACTGGCGGCCAGCTGGCTGGTGAACACCCTTGATCCCCGGGCCGTGCTGCTCGGGGGAACGCAGTACGCGGGCGGCGCCGATCGCTTCCTGGCGGCCTTCGCGGACAGCGTCCGGACCAACGCGACTCTCGACCGCGGCTCGGCTCTGATCATCGACTTCGCCGCCTCGACTGCCGACATCGACGGCGCGGCCCAGGCCGCGCTCGACCGCCTGAGGCACCGCTGACGGCGATGCAGCTGTCGAATCCCGCGACACCCCCTTTCGTAGTGCTCACAGGTGTGCGATGTTCGTGCCATGCCCACCACCCTGATCGACCTCGAGACGAGCTGACGACGTGCTCTCCTGGCGGTCGCGTCACTCGTTCCTCTCGATCTGCTCCGAGGGCTCGGTGCTCTCCGTCGGCAGCATCGGATCCATCGCCTCGATCGGATCCATCGGATCGATCCTGTCGGCCGGATCGATCGGGTCCGTGCTGTCGGCGGCATCGATGCTCTCGTTCCTCAGCAACTGCTCGATCCTCAGCAAACAGAGCAACTGCTCGATCCTCGCCGTCCAGAGCAACGCGTCGATTCTCAGTCGACGGGCGAACCGATCGATCCTCCAGCGGCCCGTAACCTGACGTGACCGCTGGGATCACCCAACGCTAGGAACCGACCCGCTTGATGCCGAAGATCCAGCCGATGGAGGCGCCGGTCCAGCCGGGAGGGGCGTAGGGGTTCTTCTCGTCGGGGAAGTTGGTCCAGTTCGAGGCGTTGTACTCGTAGAACTCGTTCGGCCGGTACATCAACGGAACGACCGGGATGCCCTCCCGGTAGATGCTGTCCAGCTTCGTGTAGATCTCCTTGAGCTCCGCGTCGGATGCCGCCGAGCCGATCGAGTCCAGCAGTGCGGCCACGTCGGGGTGGGAGAACCGGGTGAAGTTGGCGAACGCCGTCTTGCCGATCGGCGCGATGCCGCGATCGTCGAGCACATCACGGAACCGCGTCCACGGGCTGGCGATGCTCACCCCGGACGCGCTCCAGCAGGCCAGCTCGAAGTCGCCGTTCTGAATGGCGGTGGTGACCTGGGGCGCTTGCGGGAACTCGGTCGCGACGTCGATGCCGACCTCTTTGCAGGACCTGGCTACGACCTCGAGTGCGGTGTTCCAGTCGGTCCAACCGGTGGGGGTGATGGCCTTCCACGGCCCGAGCCGCGTGCCGTCGGGCAGCGAGTAGATGCCGTCGGAGCCTTTGGTGCACTTCAGCTCGTTCTCCAGGATGTCGATCGCCTTGTCCGGGTCGTGGGTCCATCCCCCCTGGTCGACGGCCGCCTCGTCGAAGTACTTGCTCTCGGCCCCGGAGGGCAGGATCAGACTGGCCTTGGCGGGATCGGAGTAGTCGGACATGGCCGTGCTCGCGATCACGGGGTAGTCGATGCAGAGGGCGATCGCGCGTCGGACTCCGGCGTTGTCCAAGCCCTTCACGTGCGCGTTGATCTCCAGCAGCGGCAGGTTGCCCGGCAGGTAGTAGGGCTTCTCCTTCAGCCAGGTGCCGACCGGGGCACCCTTCTCCCACATCTTCCAGATCTGGGAGGTGAAGGTCTGGGCCGCGTCGAGCTCGCCGCTCTCCAGCTTGAGGTCGGAATCGTTGTTGGACTTGAAGATCGGGTGATTGATCGTCTTCATGGCCGGCGTCCCGAAGATCGCCTTGCCCCAGTAGTCGTCGAAGCGAGCGAGATTGATCTGGGTCTGGTCGTACCGCTCCAAGGTGAACGGACCGCTGCCGACCGGCTTGAGGTTCGTCTCCTTCAGGATCTGCTCGGCATCGACCGACTCCCAGACGTGCTTCGGCACGATGAAGGTCGCGGCGATGGCGTCCTTGACCGAACCCGGGTTGTACGGCTTCTTCTTCACCGTGAACCGCACGGTGCGCGGGTCGACGGCCTCGACCGACTCCAGGTAGGTCCACACGTTCGAGTAGCCCAGGGCCACCTTCTGGGCCAGCTCGAAGGTGAAGACCACGTCATCGGCAGTCAGGTCGGTGCCGTCGCTCCAGGTGGTGCCGTCCTGCAGAGGCAGCGCGAGGATGCCGGGCTCGGGCTCCTGCAGCTCCTTGGCCAGTCCTGGCTGCAGGGTGCCGTCCAGCAGGTTGAAGCGCAGCAAGGTCTCGTAGATGAGCTGGCTCTGGCCGTTCGCCGTGGGCCAAGCCGGTGAGGCGCCCAACGGGTTGAAGTTCGTCGGCACCCCCGAGGCGACGAAGACGAACAAGGTGTCCCCGGCGGCGCCGGACCGCCCCTTCGCGGTGCTGTCGTCGCTGGTGCTGCCGGTCTGCGCGGTGCCGCACGCCGTGGCTCCCAGGCCCACGGCAGCGGCTCCGAGACCGAGACCGGTGATCTGGAGGAAACGGCGACGCGTGGGACGGAAGGCCGAACCGGGGCGTGCCGACGGTGCTGGGGTCATGAGTGACCTTCCTGACCGCGAGTGCGGTGAGAGATGTTCGACGCCGGTATCAGCACCCTACGCATCTGACAAGGCGCAGACGTCGGCGGCGGGGTGTGGCATCCTTCCCCGGGGGCGCTTCGGCTGCTCCTCGGCGGGGGACGCACCCGCTGTGTTGGTGGTATCCCGGGGCGCCGGGCAGCTCCGGAGGTGGCGATGTCGACGCCCGATACCCGTGATGGTTCTCATGTCCGCTCGGTCCACGTCGGTGGCCCGCGCACGTACACCTGGTTGGGCCGGGAGCTGGTCTCCAGCATCTTCAAGGACCCGGTGACGGTCCCGGTCGCCGTGCGGGCCGACCACCTCGAGGGCGACGAGCAGTCCGACCGCAAGAGTCACGGTGGTGCGGACAAGGCGGTGTACGCGTACGCCCGCGAGGACGAGGACTGGTGGGAGGGCGAGCTCGGGCGCCCCGTCCCGGACGGGATGTTCGGCGAGAACCTGACCACGGTCGGGATCGACCTCACCAACGCGGTCATCGGTCAGACCTGGCGGGTCGGGACGGCGGTGCTCCAGGTCACCGAGCCTCGGACACCCTGCTGGAAGCTGGGACTGCGCACCCAGGACCCCGGCTTTCCCCGTCGAGCGGCGAAGTCGCGTCGCCCCGGTGTCCTGCTGCGGGTGCTGACCCAGGGCGAGCTGCAGCTCGGGGACGAGGTGGTTCTCGGTCCGCCGCCCGCGCACGGAGTCACGGCCGCAGCCATCAACCGCATCTACTACGGCGAGGACCGCGACCTATCACCGATCTTCGACACACCCGAGCTGGCGGCGCACTGGCGGACCTGGGCGGCCCATCGCACCGTCTGGCACGAAGAGGACGAGCGCCGCGGTCGGCTGTCGCCGGAGCCGTCCGGAGGTCTGTGATCTGGCGACCCCCGGAGTCTCGGTCACCAGGGCACGACGTGATCTTGGTAGTCGCGGAACTGCAGGCCCGTGGCTCCGGCGTGTTTCTCGATGGTGGTGACGACTCCGCGAACGCTGTCGTCGACGCTCAACGGCGCACCTTCGCCGCCCAGGTCGGTCTGCACCCACCCTGGGTCCATCAGGAGCAGCGTGCGCTCGGTCCCATGCCGCGCAGCGTAGCTGCGCATCAGCTGGTTCAGGGCGGACTTGCTGGCGCGGTAGACCTCGTGACCGCCTCGCTCGTTGCGGCTGATGCTGCCCTGGGTCGAGGTCATCACGCCGATCGTGCCGCGCGGCTTGACGCAGGTACCCAGGACCTCGACGACGTGCAACGGCGCGAGGGCGTTGGTGATCATCACCTGGGTGAACACCTCCGCGCTGACACTGCCCACCGGCACGTTGGGGTCCGCGATGCCGGCGTTGACGAACAGCAGATCGAGGCTTCCGTCGTCGCACCGACCACGCAGGCGCTCGATGCCGTCGTCGTCGGTGATGTCCAGCTGTTCGACCCGGTACGCCGTCGGCGGCGTCGGCGAGCGCGTGCAGCTCGGTACGCCCGTCGCCCCGTACCGTCCCGGTGACGAACCACCCTCGGGACGCGAGCTCGCGCACCAGGCGCCGTTGTTGATCACGTCGACCGGGCGTCCCGACGTCTGCACCCGGTCGACGGCCTGGGTGAGGAAGTCGTCGCAGTCACAGCCGGCGCCGGCCATCACCGAGTCGCCGAAACCCACCACCAAGCGGATAGGTCCGGTCGGGGTAGCCGGGGAGGCAGCAGGGGCAGAGGCGGCTGGAGAGCCGGGGGAGGCCGCTGTCGATCCGCTCGATGACGGAGCCGACACGTCCGGACCCGGGTCACGGAGTCGGGTGACGACGACCACCGTGACCAGGGCCAGTGCCAGCAGCACCGACACGACGACGAACCGCCTCGCCCGTGAGCTCACCGCACCAGACTGTCATCCGCGGTGGTCGGTCGCCCCGCACCGACCCGCCCACCCCGGCCTCCGGAGCGAGCACCATCGACGGGTCGCCGACGGCAGGCCGGGTCAGGCCCGCTGCCAGTTCCAGTCGCGCACCTCGGGCAGGTCCTGCAGGTGCTCCACCACGTAGCTGCTGTGCCGGTCCAGCTGGGCCTGGCACCACGCCTTGAGCTCGGAGGCTCCGGCCGGGGTCCGCTTGGCGTTGTTGATGGCGTCCATGACCAGGTGGTAGCGGGAGGCTCGGTTCTTGACCACCATGTCGAACGGAGTGGTGGTGGTGCCCTCCTCGATGAAGCCCCGGACGTGGAAGCGGTCCGCGTCGGGCCGGCCGTGCACGAGCTGGTGGACCGCTCCGGGGAAGCCGTGGAAGGAGAACACGACGTCGACGTGATCGGTGAACAGCTCCCGGAAGAAGGTGTCCGGGATGCCGTGCGGATGATCCTGCGGACGAGGCAGGGTCATCAGATCGACGACGTTGACCACCCGGACCCTGAGGCCGGGTAGCTCCCGCTTGAGGATCTCCGCGGCCGCCACGGTCTCCATCGTCACGACGTCACCCGCCGCGGCGAGCACGATGTCGGGGTCGGCACCAGGATCTTCGTTGCCGGCCCAGTCCCAGATGCCCGCACCGGCGGTGCAGTGCTCGATGGCCTCGTCCATGCTCAACCACTGCTGCTGCGGCTGCTTGTCGATCACGATCAGGTTCACGTACGAGCGTGAGCGGTAGCAGTGGTCGGCGACCGAGAGCAGGGTGTTGGCGTCCGGCGGCAGGTAGACCCGGGTCACCTCGGCCCGCTGGGTGATGACTGTCTGGATCAGACCCGGTCCCTGGTGGGAGAAGCCGTTGTGGTCGTTGCGCCAGCAGGTGGAGGTCAACAGGATGTTCAGGCTGGGCACCTTGGCCCGCCAGGGCAGCTGGTTGGCCTCCTCCAGCCACTTGCTGTGCTGGATGGTCTGGGAGGCACTGACCATGGCGAAGGACTCGTAGGTGGCGAACAGGCCGTGCCGGCCCGTCAACGTGTAGCCCTCGAGCCACCCGTGGCAGTTGTGCTCGCTGAGCACCTCCATCACCCGGCCTTCATGGGACAGGTGGGTGTCCGTCGGCAGCACCTTCTCCATGAAGGCTCGGTCGGAGACGTCGAAGATCGCCCCGAGCCGGTTGCTGTTGGTCTCGTCCGGGCAGAACAGCCGGAAGCTGTGCGGGTTGCGGCGGTAGATCTCCGCGGTCAGCTCACCGAGGCGGCGGACCGACTCCACCGCCCCACCGGGGTTCGTCAGATCCACCGCGTAGTCGCGGAAGTCGGGGATGTCGAGGTCCTCGGTCAGCAAACCGCCGTTCGCGTGCGGACTCGCGCTCAGCCGCACGTCCCCGGTCGGATTGGCCCGGGTGACGAGCTCGACCGGGGCGCCCTGCTCGTCGAAGAGCTCCTCGGGTCGGTACGACTTGAGCCACGTGTCCAGCAGGGCGAGGTGCTCGGGGTGGCCCTTGACACCGGAGAGGGGCACCTGGTGGGAGCGCCAGCTGCCGGTCACCTCGATGCCGTCGATCTCCTGCGGGCCGGTCCAGCCCTTCGGGGTGCGCAGCACGATCATGGGCCACGCCGGCGGCTCGGCCGGAGCGCCGTTCGTCCGGGCGTCGGCCTGGATCGCTGCGATGGTGGCGTAGGCCTCGCGCAGCGCCTCGGAGAAGCGGTGGTGCATGCCGGGGACGTCGTCGCCCTCGACCTCGATCACCTGGTAGCCGTGCCCTTCGAGCAGGGAGCGGACCAGGGCCGGGTCCTTGCGGCCCAGCACCGTGGGTCCGGCGATCTTGTAGCCGTTCAGGTGCAAGATCGGGAGCACGGCGCCGTCGCGCGCCGGGTTGATGAACGAGATGCCCTTCCAGGATCCCTCGAGCGGGCCGGTCTCGGCCTCGCCGTCGCCGACGACGGCGATGGTCAACAGGTCGGGGTTGTCCATCACGGTGCCGAAGGCGTGGACCAGGACGTAGCCCAGCTCACCGCCCTCGTGGATGGAGCCAGGGGTGGTGACCGACACGTGGCTGGGGATGCCGCCGGGCGCGGAGAACTGTCGGAACAGTCGCTTGATACCCGCCTCGTCCTGGGTCACCCCCGGATAGACCTCGGTGTACGTGCCTTCCAGGTAGCCGGCCGCGACGAGGGCCGGGCCGCCGTGGCCGGGTCCGGTCAGGTAGATGGTCTCCTGTCCGCTGTGCTGGATCAGCCGGGACACGTGGGCGTAGATGAAGGACAAGCCCGGGCTGGTTCCCCAGTGACCGAGCAGGCGGGGTTTGATGTCGTCGGAGGTGAGCTCACGGCGGAGCAGGGGATTGTCCTGCAAATAGATCTGGCCGATCGTGAGGTAGTTGTTCGCACGCCACCACGCGTCGATGGCGTCGATCTCGCCGTCAGTGATCGCGGGAAGCTGGCGGGCCGTCGATGTCATCAGGTGCGTCTCCTACTGCGGGGATCAGAGGTCGGGTGCAGTCTTGCAAACCCCGGATCGGGACCGACCGGCAGGCGGCCGGCCGTCGTGGTCCGGGCCTGCCATCCCCCGGCCCGGCCATCGCCGAGTCGGGACTCCCGAACTCGTACGCCGGCCTAGATCGACCACTCCCGCCGGAAGCTGAGCACGAGGGCACGGAGGGCCAGGACGAAGCCGAGGAACAGCAGGCAGAAGCCCATGATCGGGTAGAGCCCGATGGTCGGAGCCAGCAGGGGACTGCCCGGGGAGACCAGCAGCATCACCGCGGCCAGGGTGGCCGCGGCTGCCAGGATGGCGACCACGATCTGCTGGGTGACGGCCAGCACGAAGGAGCGGTCGCGAGGGTCGGCCAGCAACCGGAGATTCAGCGTCGTCCGACCCAGCTCCAGATCCTCGGTGATCTTGTTGATGCGGCGGGGCAGTCGTCGCACCAGGGGGATCAGGCTGAGCAGCTCGTCGTCGATCGCCTCACGGAGCGATCCCAGCGACTGTGACTCGCGGAAGATCGCCTGACCCTGTTCGCGGGCCCTGGGGATCAGCTCCAGCGACGGCTCGATGACGCGCAGCGTGCCCTCCAACGTGGCCAGCGTGCGCAGCCCCGCCGCGACCTGCGGGGGGACACCGAACCGGTACTGGGTGAAGAGGCTGAACAGCGCGGTGAACAGCCCGCTGGAGCTGTTGGTCCCCGTCCGGTAGCGGAGCAGCAGCTCCCCGACCTCGCGCTCGAGGCGCCGCTGATCGACCGGCTGCTCCGGCGGCTCCAGCAGGTCCATCAGCGCGTCGGTGGCGATCATGGCGGACGACCTCTCCACCGCCAGCAGGAGCGTGGTGATCGCTGCCCGGGAGGCATTGTCCAACCGTCCGACCGAGCCGAAGTCCAGCAGCTGCAGCTCGCCGCTCGGGCTCAGCAAGACGTTGCCGGCGTGGAGGTCGGAGTGGAAGACCCCACCGACCAGAACCTGATCCAGGACGGTGCTCAACAGCAGGTCGGCCAACGCGTGTCGCTCGTCGTCGGACAGCGCTGCCAGCTCGTTCGCTGCCGAGACCAGAGGGACTCCGTCGAGCCGCTCGAGCACCAGCACGGTGCTGCTGGACAGCTCGGTGTGTACCGTCGGCACCCGGAGACCTTTGTGGTCGCCCAGGCTCGCGGTCACGGCCAGCATGTTGTCGGCCTCGATCCCGTAGTCCAGCTCGTCCCGCAACGAAGCCGCGAACCCGCCCACGATGGACGCGACGCCCAGTGAGCTCGCCCAGGCGGTCGCGCTCTCCAGCCGCTGAGCGAGCCGGGTGGCGATGTCCAGGTCGGCCGTCACCTGGGCGCGGGCGTTGGGCTTCTGGATCTTGAGCACCACCTCCTCACCGGTGATCAGTCGGGCGGCGTGCACCTGGGCGACCGAGGCGACGGCGAGGGGCTCGGCGTCGATGCCGGCGAACACCTCCTCCATCGGCCGCGGGAGAGCTGCGCGCACGGCCGGCTCCAGCTCCGACCAGGGCAGCGCTCGCGAGTCGGTCTGGAGGCCGCTCAGCTCACGGGCGAAGGTCGTACCGACGATGTCGGGGCGGCTGGAGAGCATCTGGCCGATCTTGATGAAGGTCACGCCACCGTCGTTCAGGGCCGACCGCAGGGCGCGGGCCGTGAACGAGCCGCGACGTTCCGCCATGGCCTGGTCCGCGTCCCGCGATCGACGGAGGAATCCGCCGAGCCCGTGTCGTGCCGCGATCCCCAGCACCTCGACGTAGCGTCGGGTCCGTCGGTTCTGCTCCTTCAGCCCGCGCACCCAGCCGATGGGTGTGCCCAGGCTCCCAGTGGGGATGACGAGCTCCAGCAGGACCAGCAGGGCGATCCCCAGCAGGAACGACCAGGCCATCACCAGCAGGTAGATGACGGAGAGCACGACCAGGTCGGACCCGGCCTCCCGGGGGTTCAAGATGCCGATCTTGGCCTGCAGCCAAGGAAGGGCCGCGGCCGTGGCAAGGCCCATCGCCAGTCCGACGATGACCGAACGCGGCCAGCCGACCGGTACGCCCAGCACGCGGCGACCGGTGGTGGCCACCGCTACCGCGATCACGAGGAAGGCCAGCACCTCAACGACGCTGAACACGGCTGGCCTCCTGGCGTCCTGAGAGCTTCATCGACGGTGGTCGATCCACTCTAGACAACCGAGTCGACGGAGCACTGAGGGTGGGTTCCCGGCTCGGCCCACCTACCGGCGGACGCGATAGCGGAGCATCGTCACCGGACCCGACTGCGTGGTGCTGAACGGTTCGAGGTCGATCCTGCCGAGGCCCGAGGCGGAGATGTGAACGCCGTCGCCCTTCAGCACAGGCAGGACGTACACCAGCACCTCGTCGACGAACCCCTGCCGCAGGCACTGACCCGCCAGGTCGGCACCGAGGATCTCCAGGTTCTTCCCATCGGCGGCTTCCCTGGCGGTGGCGATCGCCTCCGCGACCGAACAACTGAGGAACGTGACCCCGGGGCGCGGTTCGTCCGGCGGCCGGTGTGTCAGGACGAATACCGGCCCCCCGTCGTAGGAGGTGTCGTCGTCGGACATCCCCCGGGCGACCTCGTGGGTGCGCCGGCCGACGAGCATCGCCCCGGTCTCCGCCATGATCTCGGGAAAGGCGTACCTGTCCTGATAAGCGATGATCCAGTCCATCTCGTGGTCAGGGCCGGCGATGAATCCGTCCAACGACATCGCTCGGTTCACCACGACCTTGCCCAGGCCTGTCTCCGCGTTGCTCATACCGGTGACGACCCGAGGAGAGTCGTGAACTCATCGGCCCGGTCGCCGACAGCATCGTGGCGCCGTCGGCGCGCGCGCCAGACGAAGCTCCCTGCCCGTACTGGCGGCGGCCGTCCGGGCCTCGTCGCTGAGGGCGGGGACGGCTGGGCGGCGAAGCGGGCCGCGATGCCGGGAGCCGAGGCGACGCCCAGCGACCCGTTGGGTCGCTGGAGGATCTGGTGCACGACCAGCGTCCCACCACTGCGGCGGGCCGCGGTCCTGGTCACCTTCCTTGGTCGCCGCCCAGCCCGAACAGGTAGCGGTGGACGCGGTCGGAGGCCGACCGACCGCGTAGTAGGTCGGGGCGTACAGCGGCATGCAGTCGCCGAACCAGGTCCCGGGATGCTGGTAGTGGACCTCGGGCACGGCGAGCTCCTTCGACGGAGGTGGAAGGGCGATGAGTCCGGCGGTCGTACGGGGTCCACTTCTCAGCGGCTACGACCACGATGGCCACAGCGGAAGGATCCACAGCATGAGTGACGACACCTTGTTCAACTCGGTACGCGAGCAGACGCGGCTGCTCGCGTCGTGGACTCGCGGCGCCGATCCCGCCCTGCCGGTGCCGAGCTGTCCGGACTGGACGCTGGCCGACCTCGTCGAGCACGTCGGGTCGACCCAGCAGTGGGTCGCTGCGCTCACCGAGGGACGCGTCGTCGAACCTCAGGCAGCCTTCGCCGTGGCGTGGGAGAAGGCTCCGGCGCAGCCCACCGCCTGGACCGACTGGCTCCACCGAAGTGCCGACCGGGCCGCAGCGGCCTTCGCCGGGGCATCATCCGGCGCGGAGATCTTCGATCCCTCCGGCGGCGGCGACGGACTCACCTTCTGGCAGCGCCGTCTCTTCGGTGAGATCTCGGTTCACCGAATCGACGCCGCCCTCACCGTCGGTGAGCCGTACGAGCTCTCCGCTCCGCTGGCCGGAGTCGCCGTCGACGACTGGCTCGACACGATCTCCTCGGCCGGCTGGTCCGCGAACGTCCCCGGCTTCGCCGACGCGATGCGCGGCGACGGGCAGACTGTCGCGTGGGTTGCCGACGACATCGAACGGTCCTGGATCCTCCGCCGAGGTGAGGCGCCGTTGACCCTGACCAGAGACGGCGGGGCCCCGGTGGCCACCGCCGACGCGACGGTGCGCGCGGCTGCCGTCGACCTGTTGCACGTCGTGAGCCGGCGGCGGCCGCTGACCGAGGACACCGCGTGCGAGGTCACCGGCGACCGGACCGAGCTCGTCCGCCTGATCGACAACATGCGCTGGATCGGGGCCTGATGGGCTGAACCGACGTACGGGTCGCCGCGGCGGCCGGTAGCGTGGACCTGCCTGGCCTCGAGTGCGCGGTCGTCCGCCACCCGCCACGGGGTCATCACCTACGGTGGGCTTGTCGCGGATCGCATCGAGATCGGTTCGTGGGCTGACGCTCCAGGTCGGGTGCGGCGGGGACGGTCATCGCCGGGAGAGGGTTCGGTGCCTGGTGAGCAGACGGTTCGAGGAGCTGGCCTGGGAACCGACCGAGATCGGCGAGGTGAGCCTGCGGCGTCGCCAGGACCCGGTCACCGGAATTGACATCTTCGAGGTCAAGCTCGGCGATGAGTACCTGATGTCCAGCCTGTTCACCGTGGCGGAGATCGCACTGGCCGATCTGGCGCTCGGCTGGTTGGGGCGTCGGGAGAACGGTTCGACCGGATGGGATGTCGTGGTCGGGGGTCTCGGCCTGGGCTACACCGCGGGCGCGGTGTTGGCCGACGCGCGGGTTCGTCGGCTGATCGTGGTGGATGCGTTGGCACCGGTGATCAGCTGGCACCACCGGGAGCTGGTCCCGCTGGGTCGTGCGTTGACCGCCGATCCACGGTGCCGGTTGGAGCTCGGCGACTTCTTCGCGATGTCTCGAGAATCCGGCTTCGATCCGGACGGCGCCGACCACCGGTTCGATGCGGTGCTGGTCGACATCGACCACTCGCCGCGCCATCAGCTCGGGGCCGGCAACGCCGACTTCTACACCGTCGCCGGTGTCCGTCGGCTGGCCGAGCGGCTGACCCCCGGTGGCGTCTTCGGCCTCTGGTCCAACGACCCGCCCGACCAGGAGTACCTCGAGGTCCTCCGTGGGGTGTTCCCGGAGGTGGCAGCCGAGGTGGTCGCCTTCCCCAATCCCCTGCAGCAAAGGGATGCCACCAACACCGTCTACCTGGCCAGCACAGGCACGGCCACCTGACTAGAGTGCACCTACCGGGATCAGCGGGATCTCCGGTCATGTGAACGTAGGAGACTTCTGTGCCGAAACCGACGATCGTCCTGGTCCACGGTGCGTGGGCCGATGGGTCCAGCTGGAACGCCGTGGCATCCGAGCTGCAGAAGCAGGGGTTCACGGTGCTGACCCCACCGAACCTGCTGCGGGGCGTCGGGATCGATGCGCCGTACATCGCCTCGGTGCTGGCCCAGCGCACCTCGGGCCCGGTCGTGCTGGTGGGTCATTCCTACGGTGGTGTCGTGATCAGCAACGCAGCGACCGGAGGTGGCGACGTACGGGCGCTGGTGTACGTCGACGCGTTCATCCCCGACGAAGGAGAGACGGTCTTCCAGATCCTCGGCGGTTCGGGGTCGGCGATCGCTGTTCCCGACCCGACCACGGTGCTCGATCTAGCGGGCTACCCGGGGGCACCCGAGGGGGACGTCGAGGCTTTCCTGAAGGCGGACACGGTGCACAAGTCCTTCGCGCAGGACCTCCCGGAGGAGGACCGTTGGCTGATCGTGGCGAGCCAGCGGCCGATCACTCTCGGCGCCAACCTCGCTCCCTCGGGAGTCGGGGCCTGGAAGACCTTGCCCAGCTGGGCTGTGGTCGGCACCGAGGACCTGGTGATCCCTCCGGCGACCCAGCGCCAGATGGCCGAACGGGCCGGGGCCACGATCAGCGAGGTCGAGGGCTCACACGTCTCGATGGTCTCGCATCCTCAGGCGACGATCGACGCGATCTTGGCGGCGGTTGCCTCGGTGGCCGGCTGACCGGCGCCTCACTCGACACAGGAGCGGTGACCACTGTCGTGCTGACGTCCAACGGCTACGTTCTCGACGAGTGCTCCGACCGGCTGGGGCGGCTCGCACCCGTCCCCGCGGCCGAGCGCAGCTCGCGGTCGGATCTGCTGGGTCGCCTGGATCGGGACGGCTATCTGTACCTCCCCGGTTTTCTCGATCCCACCGTCGTCCAGGCCTTTCGCGACTACTACTTCGCCGCGCTCGAGCCGGCTGGACTCGACCAGACACAGCGTCACGACGTCACGGTCGACCAGGCTCTGCTACGACAGATCCTGTTCGACGAGATCGTGCCCGGCCCCGCGTACCAGGCTCTGTGCCGTCACCCGGCGATCGAGGGCTGGTTCACGTGGCTGCTCGGGGAGGATGTCCACCTGCACCGGCGCAAGATCATCCGGCACGTCCGGCCCGGTGAGATCGGTGTGGGCCTGGCCACCCAGGCACACTACGACCTCGTCTACCTGCGCGAGGGGACTGACCGGGTCCTGTCGATGTGGATCCCGTTGGGCGACTGTCCCCTCGAGCGGGGCGGCCTCGTCTATCTGGAGGGCAGCCACCACCGCGTACGCCGGGAGGAAGCAGAGGGCACCCTCCGGCGCCCCGCCGCCTCCATCACCGCCGACCTGCCGAAGCTCGCCGATGATCTTGATGCGCGCTGGCTGTGCGCGGACTACCGGGCGGGGGACGTGGTGGTCCACTGCAGCCAGATCATCCATGCGGCGTTGGACAACGTCGACTCCGAGAACACGGTGCGGCTCTCCACCGACATCCGCTACCAACGCAGCAGCGACGGCATCGACCGCCGCTGGCAGCAGCACTGGATCGACACCGACGGGCTCTGAGCAGGTGCGGCAGGCCGCCGCTCGATCAGTCGACCGAGCCCTCATCGAGGTAGGTTTTTGCGGTGCAGACCGACGACACTGTCCTACGCCTCGCAGGGCGCCTCGATGAGGTCTGGCGGCTGGTGCTCCGCTCCGTCCTCCTCGTCGAGGGCGTGCTGCTGCTGGCGACGCTCATCGTCCCCGTCCTCGGCGTCGATCCCGATCCAGACAGCCCACCTCCGGTCCGGAGCACGCGGTTGGTGGGGGACTGTCGTTCTATCTGACCACCCGCTTCGGAGACTTCGGCAACACGGAGGCACGCCCCTACTCGGTTCCAGGCGGTGTCTGGCTGACGCGGATCACCCTGGTCCTGCTGCTGGCCGGCGTTGTCGTCGCCGTCATCGCCACGGTGCGTCTCTCCTTCGAGCGCACCAGCCGTTCGACGCTGATCGTGGCGCAGGTGAGTGGAGCCGTCCTGATCGCGAGCCCGATCCTGTTGGCCGCTGCCCAACGATGGTTGTCCAATCCGATGCTGGCCACACCCCTGCAACCGGGTCTGCTGGCGCCGATCCTGGCGGGCATCTGGCTGCTCTCGATCGCCGCCACGAGGTCACGCCTCGACTGAAGGCCTCGTCGACGTCGGCACGGCTCAGGGACAGGTCGACACCGAGCGAAGACCGCTAGGGTCCGGGATGTGGCTGTCGATGCCGATCACCCGGTCGCAGCGGTGCTCGATGCGTGGGGACGTGGCCGTGGTGCGGAGCTGATCCGTCAGTTCGATCACGGGGTCGGTGGCACGTCCCTGATCGACCTCGAGGGTTCGTTGCGTGTGTTGAAAGCCTGGCGGCTCGGATCTGCCGAGGACGACGGGCGTCTCGATGACGCCCTGGAGCTGGCCGCGACGATGCGTGAGCGTGGGGTTCCCGTGCCGACGGTGATCGAGCGTGGACGCTCCGGCGGGTGCGGCTACCTCGTCCACGAGTACCTCGACGGCGAGTGGTCCGATGACCTGGGTCCCGAGGCGGTGGCGGACCTGCTGTCGGTCATCGAGGTCGCTCGTGGCGCCGCACCGACACCGAACGCGAACTGGGCGGCGGAGCTGGAGACGATGCTGTGCCAGGGAGACAACTCGTTCGACATGGATCCTGCGGCGCTCGCGGTGTCGACAGCCGCTGACACCGTGCTCACGGAAGCACGTCGACGTCTCGCCGCGTGTGACACGACCCTGCTGCGGACGTCCGACATCGTGCACGGTGACTTCGCACCCGAGAACCTGCTGCTCCGAGACGGCCGTGTGGTGGGGGTCGTGGACTGGGAGCGGGCACGGGTGGGTGACGCAGGGCTCGACCTGGTCGGCGCGATCTTCGACATCGAGATCGGCGCGAAGGCGCCGGCTCCGCTGCGGCACGGGTTGTGGCGCACAGCTCAGGATCGACTGCCGGCCGATGCTCTTGCCGCGTACGTCGGGGTCTACGCGATCCGGTACCTCAGCTGGTCGGTGGGCACCGACATGGAGGAGGAGGTGCTCGACCTGGCGCAACGGATGCTTCGGCTGTCCGTGGCGACGTAGCAGAACGGAGCGCTCAGCTCGGAATTGCTTGCCAACTAGAGAAAACCCCGTCAGTCGGCTGCCTCCGTCAGGAGTCTCGACCTCCGCCGAACTTGACGCAGATCAGCAGCACGATGATCGCGCCGATGATGGAACCGATGATGCCGGCCGGCTGCAGGAACCCGCTCCCGGCGTTGGAGCGGAACAACAAAAAGCCCAGGAAGCCGCCCAGGAACGAGCCGACGATGCCGAACAGGATGGTCACCGGGATCGACATGTTCTGCTTACCGGGCACGACCAGTCGCGCGACGGCGCCCGCGATCAGTCCCACGACGACGATGCTGATGATGAGTCCGAGCATGGGTGGTGCCTACCTTTCTGAAGAGCCGGCGATGGCCCCGTGCCAGATCCGGCCGACCTCCACCCCGTGCTGGTACGACCGAGCTGAGTGGCAGGCTGGCTCGAAATCTACTCCGAGGCGTGATCGCTGGACCCGAAACTGACCGTGTCACGGTCACGCGATGTCCACGTCCACGACGGTTCGGTGTGGATACCGTCGGTCACATGACCGGCACACGTCCATCGTTCGACTCGTACTTGATCTGTGCGACGCCACGCACGGGGAGCACGCTGCTGTGTGGTGTGCTGGCATCGTCCGGAGTTGCCGGTCTTCCGGCCTCCTACTTCAACCGCCGAGGTCTACACCAGTACGCCGACGACTGGCGCATCGCTCGCCCGCGTGACGGACGGATCGACGGGGCGTACGTTCGTGCGGCACGGGCGGCCGGTACGACATCGAACGGTGTCTTCGGTGGCAGGATCATGGCCGAGACCCTGCCGGAGCTGATCGCCGACCTGGCCGGCGCCGATCCACAGGCGCAGACGGACGTGGAGCTGCTGAGCGAGCACTTCGGTCGGCTCGAGTTCGTCCACCTACGACGACGAGACGTCGTCGGCCAAGCAGTGTCGTGGGCGAAGGCGCTGCAGACACACTTCTGGCATCCGGGGGAGACCGTGGAGCCAGGGGGCCGCGATCCTCACTATGACGAGAAGCTGATCGGTCGGCTCGTCGGCACGATCGAGGAGTTCGAGGCAGCGTGGACCCGCTGGTTCGCCGCCCACGGCGTCGTGCCGTGCGAGGTGTCGTACGAAGAGCTGGCGGCAGACCCGCTGAGCACAGCCCACAAGGTGCTCGACCACCTCGGACTTCGCGTTCCGCCAGATAGGCAGCTGGTGGTCGGCCACCGACGACAGGCCGATCGGGTCAATGCCGATTGGGCTGCGAGGTATGCGGCTGTGCGCGGTGAAGCAGGGCCGTAGGGTGATCGGATGGAGCACGACCACGCGGCCGAACAGCAGGCTGAGGCGAAGGCGGCTTCGGCCCAGCCGGTGGCGCGCTCGACCGGCGGCGCGTTCGGATCGATCCTCGCGTTGCAGATGAGTGCGGGGAACCGGGCGACCGGAGAGTACCTGCGCCGGATGACGGATCGGAGTGCTTCGGTCTCGCTCCAGCGGGACGAGCTGGATGGCCTGGGCGGCGACGGCGCCCAGGCACTCGACACCTCCCCGACCACGGCTCCGGGGACCTTCAGTGACAAGGTCAACGTGAGCACCTCCGAAGTGCCCATCGTCGTCCGCAACAACGCCTTCGACTTCGTCAACGCGGTGCAGGCGAGGTTCGGCGGCGACGGCGGTCGATGCACCGTCTCTCCGACGTCGTTCACTCCGGACGTCGACGAGAAGGGCCGAGTGACCGGCGCCCATCTCGTCTGGAACGTGGCGATGATCGTGCCGACCGTCCAGGCCGACCCCACCGGGCCGATCTCGAAGCCGGAGGCGGCCGCAGAGCTTGCTGCCTGTCGAGCACTCGCGGCCCGGATCCGTGAGCACGAGGCGAAGCACGCGGCGATCGAGGTCGCCGGGCGTGCGAACTTCGCTGCGACCCTCAAAGGCAAGCTCGAGAAGGCGATCGATCCGGCGCTGGGTGGCCTCGGCAAGGCGGTGGGCAAGAAGCAGCGGGCCCTGGACAACACCGAGGGCATGATCACGTTGGACAGCAACAACAACATCGTCGTGTCGGGCAAGGACCATCCGGAGTACGAAGCGGACGGCGCCCAGTAGCCAAGTGACGGGTGCACCATCGAGTCCGCGTGCTCGCCAGCACGGACTGCCAGCCGGTGTGGGCAGCCACCGTCAGCTCGCCGCCGACACGGCAGAAACTCCGGCGGTCCGGTAAACCCGGAAGCAGCCTTGGACGTCTGTAGTCACGGGAGGAGGTCCGCATGGACTCTGTGAGCCCGTCCGTGACGCAGCCAGAGCAGCGGGTGGACCAGCCTTCCACGATCTCGACAGTCCGCGACCTGTACGAGCGGCACTACGTACGGCTGGTCCGGTTGGCGGTGCTGCTCGTCGGAGATGTCGGTCGCGCCGAGGAGATCGTCCAGGATGCGTTCGTGGACCTGGTGGCGCGTTGGCGAACCATCCGCGATCCAGGAGCGGCGGTCTTCTACCTCCGCCGGTGCGTGGCGAACGGGGCTCGCTCGCATCTGCGGCATCGTGGGGTGGTCAAGCGACACCCCATCCGTCAGCCGCCGGATATGAGCAGTGCTGAGACGGAGGCGATGGTCCAGATCGAGCACGAACGAGTGCTGTCCATGCTGTCGCAGCTCCCCGGTCGCCAACGAGAGGTCCTCGTCCTGCGGTACTACGGTCAGCTGTCCGAGGCCGAGATCGCCGACACGCTCGGCATCAGCCGAGGTGCCGTGAAGAGTCACAGCTTCCGTGGACTTCGCTCACTGCGGACGGCGATGGAGGCGAAGCGATGACCGTCGATCACCTCGATGACGACCAGGTGGGGGAGCGACTCGCTCAGATCCTCCAGAATGAAGCGCACACGGTCGAGGTGGGAGATGCGTGGGCACTCGTTGCCAGCCGCCTTCTCGTCTCCGATGGGCCCGGTGCCGGCCTGAGCCCGGTCGGCTCTACCCGACGACACCGCAGGGTGCTGGGCGAAGTCGCTGTTGGTGTTGGTGTGGTGGGTGTCGCGGCAGCGATGGTGGTGGCGGTGGTCCTCGGCTGGCGTCCAGCTGCGCTGTCGCCCGCCCCGGTTGCGCCGGCGGCGTGGAGCGTGCCCGCTTACGACGCAGCGATTCCGACGATGGTGGTGTATCGGACGACCGCGGGGAGGTATCCGTACATCGCACCGCGGGCTGGAGGACGGACCACATTCACCCTGACGCCAGAGCGGATGCGGACGGATTCTTCGGAGGTCGGTCGGGCCGCCCTGGACGCGCTGATGGACACCGCGCCCGTGCAGCCCGGGAACATCAACTGGCTCGAGCAGGTGATCCCCCAGAAGATCGACATCAACTCGGTCACCGTGTCCGACGGCCTGATCCGGGTCGACCTGAACGCCTTCGCCAGCCAGGTGTTCCCCGCGCCGGAGGCTCAGGTGATGGCCCAGGCATGGGTGCGTACGTTGCAGGACACTCTCGGCGTTCGCGACGATGTGTTGATCACGCTGCGGGGCCGGCCCTTCTGGCTCTACTACGCCATCGACACGACGAAGCCGCTGACCAGGGACGAGTCGGTGCGCGTGATCCGGCCGGACGGCTTCGACAGCCCTCGAAACGGGGACGTGGTAGCACGCACCCTCGTCCTGCTCGGTTCGGCCACGTCAGCTCCGGGTCGGCCGGTCCGCATGCAGATCCTCGATCTGGACACCGGTGCGATCCCCTACCAGCAGGAGGTCCCCGGTCCCGCCGATCGGGCCGCCACGGTCGACTTCGCACCGGTTCTCACCCTCGAACCGGGCCGGTACCGGGCCACCCTGAGCGGGCACGGAGCCGTCGAGGGCGTACAGGACGTCACCTTCACCGTCTCGTAGCGACCGACTGAGTTTGTCGCGGCTGACAACCGATGTGCCCGGCCAGACGTCTTTGTCGGTGAGGCCGGTGACGCGGCCGATCAACCGCAACGCCCTGGAGGGTTCATGGCTCGACACCTTGTCGCCGCATGTGTCGCAACACTCGCCATCATGTTCGCCGTACCGAGTGCCCCGGGGTGGGCGAACACGCCTGCGCACTCGAGGCCGGTGGTCAGGGTGCTCAACGACAGCGCCCTCGGGGACCTTGGTTCCGGAAGCACCATCGGTCCTGACCGCGCCCTGTACGTGACGAACGGCAACGCCGGCACGCTGGTCCGGATCGATCCGACGAAGGGTTCCGCGACCGTGGTGGGCAGGGGACTGCCGATCGAGGTCGCAGGGATCGGCGGTGCCATGGACGTCGCCTTCATCGGTCACCGGGCATACGTGCTCGTCACCTTCGCCGGGGCCGACGTGGGCCAGCCCGACGCCGTCATGGGCATCTACCGGCTCGAGCGCGACGGCACGTTCGCGGTCTTCGCCGACCTCGGCACGTGGTCGGCAGCACATCCGCCGGCGGACCCCGACTGGTCCGTCTCCCAAGGCGTCCAGTACTCACTCGACGTGTGGCGCCACGGATTCGTCGTCACCGATGCGCACCTCGGACGGGTGATCCGCGTGGATCCGCGAGGACGGGTCAGCGAGCTGGTGGGGTTCGCCAGCACCGATTCGGTGCCTACGGGCCTCGCCGTGGTCGGCGACAAGGTCCTCGTGACGACGGCAGGTCCGATCCCGCACCTCCCGCAGGATTCAGCCGTCAACGCCGTACGCCGCGACGGATCGACGACGGTGGTCGGCCGCTGGGCTGCGGACTACGCCGGGGATCGGGGCCTGATCGTCGATGTCGAGGAAGGCCGACACCACCGTCTGTACGGGCTCCTGCAGGGCTACTGGGATCTGGAGCCGACCCCCGAGAACGAGGGCTTTCCAGCCGCTCCGAACACCGGTGAGATCGTGACCGTCGGCAGCGACGGGACGTTCACGACTCTCATCCGCGGCCTCGATCAGCCCACGTCGCTGGAGCTCATCGGACGGGTTGGTTTCGTGGTCACGGTGACCGGGACGGTTCTGCGCATCGACGGGATCTGAGGACCACGGGTCACCCACGGGTCCCGGGTCAGCACGTTCACCCTCGCGGCCTACGAGGATCGGTCAGGTGGTGGGGGAGGCTACGGCGGGAACGGTCCAGGACGCAAGCAGGTCGAGGGCGTGTGCTGTCGCCGATCCCGGCTCGGCGGCGTACAGGGTGAGCGTGAGTCCGGGGTCGGAGATCATGTCCATGCTCTCGTAGGCGAGGTCGAGCTGGCCGACGTCACGGTGGCGGAAGGCTTTGGTGCCGGCACCGTGGTAGCGGACGTCGTAGGTGCCCCAGCGGCGGCGGAAGTCGTCGCTGCGGGTGGAGAGCTCACCGACGAGGTCGTGCAGCTGTTTGTCGTGGGGGTCGCGGCCGGCCTCGGTGTGCAGGATCGCGACGCAGGTGTCGGCGGCGGTGTCCCAGTCCGGGTAGAAGTCGTGGGCAGCGTCGAGATGCAGGAACGTGAACCGGACGAAGTTCGGAGCGTCGCCGTCCGGAACGGTCTCGTAGACGGCGGCGTGCATGGCGCGTCCGAGTTGGTTGGTGGCCAGCAGGTCCATCCGACCGTTCCGGATGATCGCGGGTGCGGTGAACCGGTCGAGCACCCACTGCAGCGAGGGTCTCGGCGTCCAGTGCTTGGCGGGGCTGCGTCGGGGTCGCATCCCGGCACTGGTGCCGTCGGCGGCGTGGGCGAGGTGAAAGAGGTGTGCGCGTTCCGCGTCGTCGAGGCGGAGGGCGCGAGCGATCGCATCCAGCACGGAGGCCGACACACCGGCGACGGCGCCGCGCTCCAGCTTGGCGTAGTACTCGACGCTGACCCCGGCCAGCGTGGCGACCTCACCGCGGCGAAGCCCGGGCACGCGGCGGGCGCCGACCACGGGTAGGCCGGCTTCCACGGGGCTGATCTTGGCGCGTCGCGAGATGAGGAACTCGCGGACCTCTGCACGGTTGTCCACGCCCCGACGCTACGACCCCTGATCGGGTGGTGGGATGCACTGCTGGTACACCCTTCGACAGAGACTCCCTCACCAGGTTCGGATGCGGTTGTCTGGAGACACAAGTCGAGAAGGTCAGACATCGCGAAGGAGAACCACCGAATGCGCCACGAAGGTGCTGTTGACGCTGTGACCGGCACCCGTCCCACCATCGAGCACCTGGGGTACTGCCCCGATTGCGAGTACCTCGGCGACCACCCGCACCCGTCGACGGCGACCGACACCCGGGCCCAGGTCGGCGTCGCCGTGGTGGCGACGGTGGTGTTCCTGACCGCGATCGCCCCGTTGGCCACCGACATGTACGTGCCGGCGTTCCCCGCGGTCGCGGCCGAGCTGTCCGCGACCGCCACCCAGGTCCAGCTGACCTTGACCACGTTCTTCGTCGGCATGGCCCTGGGCCAGCTCGTCGGCGGTCCGGTCTCCGACCAGCGTGGCCGGCGGATGCCCCTGCTCGCCGCAATTGTCGCGATGACGGTCGCGTCGGTCGTGTGCGCACTCTCGCCCAGCATCGGTGTCCTGGCCGGAGCCCGGCTGCTGCAAGGTTTCGCCGGCGGCTGGGCCATGGTGATCGGTCGGGCCGTGATCATCGACCTGGCCCGCGGTGCGCAGCTCGTCCGGGTCCTGAACGTGATCGCCGCCGTCGGCGGCATCGCCCCGATCGTCGGACCGCTGCTCGGAGCGGTGATCCTGCAGCTGTCGGGCTGGCGGGTGTCCTTCTGGACCGTCGCCGCCCTCGGCGTCGCCATGATCATCGCCGTCCTCGTCGCCGTGCCGGAGACGTTGCCCGCCGACCGTCGGCACGCCGGTGGTCTGCGCACGTTCGTGACGACCGGCCGGGAGGTGCTGCGCAACCGGCGCTACGTCGGCTACGTGATCGTGTCCGGAACGGCGATGGGGGCGATCTTCGCGTACGTGTCGACGTCGGCGTTCGTGCTGCAGTCGATGAACGGGATGTCGCCGATCGCCTACTCGGTCGACTTCGCCGCCAACGCGGCCGGCATGACCGTCGCCGCCCTGCTGGCAGCCCGGCTCGCCGGCCGGGTTGCGACGCGCAAAGTCATCCTGGTCGGCCAGGTCGCCGCGCTGGCCGCCGGGATCGCCATGCTGATCGGCGCGATCTGGTTCGACGCGCCACTGGTGGTCGCCCTGGTCTGCTTCTTCGTGCTGATGACCGCGCAGGGACTGATCGGCCCCAACGGTGGTGCACTGGCCGCCGCTGAGGTCCCCGAGCACCCCGGCACCGGCTCCGCCCTGCTCGGGTTCGTCCAGTGGGTCGCTGCCGGCACCATCGCCCCGATCGCCGGCCTCGGCGGTGAGCACACGGCCGTCCCGATGGCCGTACTCATGGTCGCCACCATCGGCGGCTCGATGATCGGGCTGCTGGTCGTCGCCCGACCCTCCGTGTCCGACCGAGCCGGACAGCGCTGAAGGCACCGGCTGTCAGTGGCCCGTGGTCGGATCGGATGATGGATCACGCGTACTCAGCCGATGGAACTCAGATCGCCTACCAGCAGATCGGCTCAGGCCGGCCGGTGGTCGTGGTCGGCGGTGCGCTGTCGACGGCGGCCACAGCGCGGCCACTCGCCGAGGCGTTCGCCGTCGCTGGGCTGCGAGGGATCTGCTGGGACCGGCGCGGAAGGGGAGACAGCGGCGACAGTCCTCCCTACGCTCCCGAGCGGGAGGTCGAGGACCTCCTGGCGGTCATCGACTCGGCGGGCGGTGACGCGGTCGTGCTGGGTCATTCGTCCGGCGCCGTGCTCGCACTTCTCGCCGCCGGCACCGGAGTGCCCATGAACCATCTCTTCGTGTCCGAACCACCGCTGCGCTTCGGTGAGGAAGAGCCGCCGGACGACTTGGCCGACCGGTTGCAGACCCTGGTCGATGAGGGGCAGCAGGCGGAGGCGGTGCTGACCTTCCAGCGGGAGAACGTCCGGCTGCCCGAGCCGGTGATCGAGCAGCTGCGGGCGAGCTCGGTCTTCCCCGGGCTCGTGCGCTTGGCCCAGACCACGGTGTACGACACGATCCTCGTCGCCTCGGTCTCCACCCCGACGCCAGCCGTGCTCGGCACCACGGTTCCCACCACGATCCTGCGCGGGGAACCGACGGCGCCCGTGCTGGTCACGGCGTGCAACAGGCTGGCGGCCGCCATGCCACGAGCGGAGCTGGTCGTGGTGCCGGAGTCCCACGACCACGCGGTGGACCCTGCGGGCACCGTGCGTGAGGTGCTCGCTCGAATAGGCTGAGTACGGTGACGCCCGAATTCCCGACCACGCAGACGTGCCGTGTCGCGACCCGCGGTCGACGCACAGGTGACGACCACGTGA
The DNA here is from genome assembly GCA_963696135.1 of uncultured Actinomycetota bacterium. Classification (GTDB taxonomy): domain Bacteria; phylum Actinomycetota; class Actinomycetes; order Propionibacteriales; family Propionibacteriaceae; genus Microlunatus. Next base: position 157,403 of record CAVOJH010000005.1, on the reverse strand, counting down.
CCGCGGTGATCATCATGATCATCTGGACGGTGACACGTCGGGGCGGTCGCGGGCCAGCAGCTCGAGCTCGGCAAGGCGACCGCCGTCCACTGTGGTGAACCGGAAGCGAGCGGCGTGGACGCTGCCGTCGGTGATGCCGAACACCCGCGTCTGGCGCGGCCAGCTGAAGACAGTGCCGTTCGACTCCGCGACGCAGGTCCAGCCGGACTCGGTCTCGGCATCGAGGGTCCAGGCCGACGGGGCGTCGCCGTCCGACGCGGACGTGAGAGTGATCAGCTCGACGTCGACGAGGTCTCCGGTGTCGATCGTGATCATGGTTCCCGGCGGCAGGTCGACCGCGGTGGCCGAGCGGTCGTCGGTCAGAGAGCCGAGGTCGAGACCGTCGGGCCCGACGAGCGTCGCGGTGGAAGTAACATCTCGCAGCAGCCGGGGCGGGGTGACGACTCCGTCGATCTCGGGGGTGAGCGACGGCGGTGCCTCGGTGCTGCCCCACGGCTGCGGGGTGTCGGCGAGATGGAACCGGAGCTCGTCCGCCGCGACCAGCTCACGGTGATCGATCCACGGCCGCGTCCAGGCCACGCCGCCCAGCTCGGCACCGGCCACGTAGACCGTGTCGTGGGTGTTGCCCGGCGCCGAGACCTGCCAGCCCGCTCCGTCATCGCGGCGCACCCGGACACGTCCGTACAACGGCGACGACAACGCGTAGACGGGACTGCCGACGGCGACTGGGTAGATCCCGAGCGCGGCGAACAGCTGCCAGGCGGACATCTCGCCGTTGTCCTCGTCGCCGCCGTAGCCCTGACCGATCTCGCTGCCCTGGTGGAACCGACGCATGATCTCGCGGACCGCTGCCTGCGTACGGTCCGGGCGCCCCGCGTGCAGCCACTGGAACGGGAGGTGGTGCGCGGGTTGGTTGCTGTGCCCGAACATCCCCATCCGGACGTCGCGGGCCTCGGTGATCTCGTGCATGCTGCAGGGGTACGAACCCTCGTGTCGGCCGGTTTCCGGTCGGCTGAAGATCGTCTCCAGCATGGTGCCGAGCCGATCGCGCGAGCCGTGCAGGCCGGCCAGTCCGGCGCCGTCGTGGGGCACCGACACCGCCATGTTCCACGCGTTGGTCTCGGTGTAGTCGTCGCCCCAGTCGTCCGGGTCGAAGCCGTCCTCGACCCGCCAGGCACCATCGGCCCGGCGGCCGTGGAAGACCCGCCGATCCGGTCGGAAGAGCCGCGCGTAGTCCGTCGCCCGGGCCTCGAACCAGTGCAGCTCGGCGGTCAACCGCGCACGGTCGTAGCCGTCAGGAAGACGATCATGATCGAGCAGCCAACGGGCCATCGACGCGATCCCGAAGTCGTTGATGTAGCCGTCGATCGACCACGACAGCCCCTCGGGCTCCTCGACCGGGGTGTAGCCCAGGAAGATCGCGCTGTCGAGCGACTTGCGTCCGACCCGGGTGTCGTCGGTCGCGACCGTGGCGTTGCGGACGGCGGCCAGGTAGGCGGTCTCGGCGTCCACGGCCACGTCCTTGACCAGGGCGTCGGCGAAGGCGATGTCGCTCGACGTCCCGACCATGCAGTCGGCGTACCCCGGCGACGACCACCGCGGGATCCAGCCGGCTTCCCGGTAGTGCTGCAGGAACCCCTCGACCAGCTCGGCCGTCAGCCGCGGATAGAGCAACGAGTACAGCGGCCACGCGGTGCGGTAGGTGTCCCAGAACCCGTTGTTGACGAAGATCTTCCCGTCCACGACGACCGAGCCGGTGTGGGTGTCGGTGTGCTCGCCCGCCGGCAGCAGCGGGCTGGCGTGCACCCAGCGCGGTTCGTCGGCGGTGCCGACGTTCTCGTGCCCGGAGTTCGGGTAGAGGTTCAGCCGATACAGGTGCGAGGCGACCGTGGTCCTCGCCTCGTCGTCGACCAGTTCGCCGTCGACCTCGAGCGCCCCCAGTCGCTCGTCCCAGGCGGCGGCCGCCGCGTCGCTCAGATCCTCGAGGTCGCGCTCGGCTCCCGGGCCACCCTGCTCGAGCTCGAGATTGCGGCGGGCCTGGTCGACCGACAGGTACGACGTGCCGAGTCGCAGGACTGCAGTGAGGGGTCCCGGGGTCGCCGCGAGGTCAACGAAACAAGCGACATCAGGACCGGCGCCGTCATCCAGGCGGCCGGTCGAGGTGACCGTGACGGTGTCGGCGCCGGCGTCGAAGCGCCCGTAGACGAACATCGGTCCGGCCCCCTCGGCCCGGGGACCGGGCACGCAATGGGTCCAGCCGGTGATCGTGCCGTCGGGTGCGACGTCGCAGCGTCCGTCGGCCGTCGCGTTGTCGAGCACGAACCTGCCCGTCGGACCGGCGAACGCGATCCGGATCGCCACCGTGTGATCGGTCGGGATCAGCTCGGCGGTCGTCGGTCCGTCCCCGCCCGGCTGCAGCTCGACTCGGTAGTGGTGCGGGCGGGCCAGCTCGTGATCATGGTCGAACGCGATCGAGCGGGCCGTCGGGTCGGCGGTCGGCGCGATGCCGGTCGACTGCGGCATCACCTGGAACACCAGCCGATCTCCCATCCAGGGGCTGGGCTGGTGGCTGACCGCGAGTGCCTGCAGCCGCGACCGGTTCTGGTCGTCGTTGTGGTCGGCCCAGGAGTACACCCAGCGCAACGTCCGGGCGTCGGTGACCGGGGTGAAGAACGCGAAACCGTTCGGCCAGGCGGTGGCCGGGACGTTGTTGCCGCGGCTGAAGCGTCGGTTCGACAGAGTGCCGCGGGTGGTGATCGCCCAGTCGACTGGTCGGCTCCGGACCGGGTCATCGGGATCGCCCAGACGGATCCGATCCAGGTATCCGGTCACGTCCTGCCCGAGGGTCGCGTCCCAGGCCAGCTCGACGGCGACTGCACGCCGACCGGCGAGCGACCCGAGGGCAGCTCGGCGCAGGTTCCACTGGTGCGGGTACATCGCCTTGGAGACGCCCTGTGCGGAGGGATCCAGGGAATGGCCGAGCTGGTCGACCACGCCGTGCGCGGATGCCCGGGACCCGTCGTCGAGGACGACGTCCACGGCGACGTGGCCACCCGTGTAGCGCAGCTCGTCGTCCAACCGGTAGCCGATCACGTAGGAGAGCTCGGTGTTCTCGTCGATGAGCACGGGGTGCACATCGTGCAGGAGCACGCGGTGGATGCCAGTCGACGCGATCCCGTCGAACCGGATCGCGTGCGTGCCGACGAACCCGCGACCGGGCACCCCGTGGTACCAGTCGGTCGGGCCGTCATCGACGCGCACCGACAGTGCCGCACTGTCGTCCACGCGGCGTTCGCTCAGGCTGCTGGTCGCGGTGTACCGGCCGGGTAGGTGCATACCCTCCATCCAAGCGTGCTCTCGCGCAGCCTGACCAGACGTACCCCAGGTCGCCTGCCGTCGACCTGCAGGACGCGAACGTGCCGGCGTGTCCGGCCGACGGATCGAGCGACAGAGCGGTCCGCTGAGGCTGCGGGAGTGATCGACGTGGTTGCGGATGACCCCGATTGGCCGAGACGATTCGCAGCGCTGAGGAATGAGTACAGCGCCGCACTCGAGCGGGCGGGGGTTCCCTTCTCGGCGATCGAGCGCGTCGGCAGCACCTCGGTTACGGGTCTGGCGGCGAAGCCGGTCATCGACTGCGACATCGTGGTGACCGCCGACGACGTCGATCCGGCGTCAGACGTACTCGTCGGGCTCGGCTTCCGGCCGGCTCGGTGAGCTGGGCATCGAGCAGCGCTGGGCGTTCAAGGAGCCGACCCGGCTGACCGGAACCAACACCTATGTCACGGTCGAATGAGGTGCAGCGGTAGCACGGCACGTGTCGCAGATCCGCACGTCCGCTCGCGTCGAGCAAGCCGAGTCAGGGACAGGCAGCGACGAACGTCTCTCGGAGGTGGATGTTCTTGAGGGCATCTGTTCCGTTGGTGAGCTCGTCGATGCCGCCGAGGCCGAAGGGCAGCTGTTCTCTCAGCGGTGGACGGACTGCCTCATGCAGGGCTCGGGCGATCTGCTCGGACCAGATCACCGGGTAGGGCCGGCCGAAGAACGGCTCGGCGTGGCTCCGGATCGGAGGCGTCACCTGGAGCAGGTCATGGCGACGACTCAGCTGCAGGAGAGCGCCGACGAGCGCGCTCTGCCGATCCTGAGCAGAGTCGGCACCGACAGCCGTGGTGAGAGCCCGGACCAGGACGCTGTCCTCCTCGTGTCGGGCGAAGCCGCTGCCCAACCACTTGGGGTACGGGGCGTACGCGCGTCGTTGCAGGAGGGCCAGGTGCATGACGTCGGTCGCGATCTGGCCGGCCAGCAGCCGTGAGCCGAGGTCGTCACCGGCTTCGGCCGCTCGACCGACGAACGCCTCCATCTGGGCGATCCGCTGCCAACGACCTGACATGACGTAGAGCCAGAGGTCATGGGGGTACCAGGCCAACGCGTCGCGAGCTGCGGAGAGCTCTCCGGTGTCGTCGCGAAAGGCCGGGCCGGCAGTGAACTCGAGCAGGCTCTGTCGCGGCGTGGTCAGCCACTGGGCGTGATCCCACCGCCGAGGATCCTCTTCGGTGCCGAGGAGGTCTCGCTGCAGCTGTGGCACGGAGGTGACGGTGACGCCGTGACTGCGCCCGTCCTGGTCGTGGTGCTGCCTCCGTTCGTCGGTTGGAAGACCCGTTGCGCCGGGGAGGTCAACGGGCACGCCCAAGACGGTCTCGGGGAGCGCTTCCTCGATCACCTCCAGAACAGCACCGCACTGGGCGGCCAGGTCGTGATCAGCGACGATGATCTGCAGGCGCGGGCCCCAGTCGTGGTCTGTCGATCGAGGTGAATCGAAGCCGAGGACGTCGGAGCCGTGGCCAACGAGGGCTGCCGCATAGTGGAGACCGGGCAGTCTTCTCGCCAGGGCGCGGGCGACGAATCCGTAGAGGGCGCGGCTCAGCCGATGGCCAGGGACGAAGGCATCGATGCCGGAAGAGGTCACGACCAGCGACCTTAGCCAAGGGCGGGCACCGGAGATGGCCGGCGCGATCACGGTCCTGCGGGTCAGGAGTGTCCTCAACGATTGAGCACCGGAGCGCACCAGACTGCTCCGCCGATGGCCGCTGCCACGATCCGGTCCCCGACGGCGATCCCGTCCGGCGGACCGGGGACCGCCCAACGCTCGACCGGCTGCAGCGCGGCGTCGAGCACGTGCAACCCTCCGTCGTAGTCCACGGCCAGCACCCGGTCGGCCCCAGGTCCCAGACACGCGTCGGCCCACGGGCCCTCGGCCGCAGCGATCAGCTGCCAGTCGGCGGTGTCCCACAGCCGTAGCGTCGGTGCCTCGACGGTCAGCACCCGTGAGGCTGTCGCGTCGGTGTCGATACGACGCGGGGGAGTCGCCCCGGCGAGCACGGAGAGCCGGGTGCCGTCGAGCGAGCACACGACCGGTTGCGGGCACCCGATCACGGCCCAGTCAGACCGGAGCAGACCGGCGACCGGTCCGAGCTCGGGCCCGCGCCACAGCTCGGCTACCCGCTCACCGGTCGACCGGTACAGGCCCGCCGAGGCCGAGAGCGACTGCGAAGGCCCTGAGTCCTGGCCCGAGACGAGCACCGTCGATCCGTCGTCTGACCAGGCGAGATCGGTCAGCTGGCGGGACCCGCCCGCGTGCCCGGGTATGCGCGGGACCGGCTCCGGTGTGATCGCTGCGCCCAGGGGGTCCAGGGATCCGACAGTGTCCTCCGCGAGGTCGATGACCGTCGTTCCCCAGCGCAGCTGCGTCGGCCGGCCCTCGCGGTCGCCGATGAAACGCGGCCTACCCGGGGCCGGCCTCTGGGTGGTCGTGGTCAGCATCGGCTCACCGGCGCTCCAGACGCTGAGCAGATCGAGCCCGGCCGCGGCGATGACATCCCCAGCGACGGCCAGGCGCGCACCGGACGGCCCAGCCAGCGGGCGCCAGTCGCCGAGCTGGGGGAGCGCGCTCACGGTGCCGAGACCAGCGTGCGATGGACGAAGCCGAGCCGGCCGTTGCGGTCGAACGCCGCCCAGTCGTGGGTGAAACCGGCGACGTTCAGCAGGTCCCCGAGGTGCACCACGGCGATCACCGTGCCGTGCATCCCGGGCTTGTCCCGCACGTTCAGAGCACCCACCTGGACCGTCGCCTGGTACGGCTGTGGCTCGATCCGGACCTTGTTCGTGCCCGAGGCGTCGACCTCGGCGTTGGCCGCGGGCAGCGGAGCGGCTCCGGGGGCCGCCGGCGGGACGACGGCGACGAGCCGGCCGAGCTTGCCGAGAACCTCGGAGTCCACGATCCCGCCCAGCTCGGCGGTCAGCGCCGCGTTCAGCTCTGGCCCACCCGCCGGCGTGTTCACCTGAGCATTGAGGTACGCCTGGACATCGGCGTTCGCCGGATCGGCGAACAACCAGGCCAGCGCGAGCCGGAGCCGGCCGGAGCTGGTCGGCCCACCGACCGGGAACAGAGCCGCGGACTGGGCGGCGAGCTCGACGGTGCCGAGATGGCCCTGCATCGACCGCGCCGTGAACGTGGCGGGCGTGCCGTCCAAGAACGTGATCATGGGCGCGATCCTCGCACCACCCATGGCCAGCCATCCCTGCTCGAGGGTGAACCGGCCGATGATCGCCTTCTGGTCGCTCGGCGCAGCCATGAAGCTGGTGGCCACGATCGTGGTGTAGATGTCGGCTGCGTCGGGGTGCGGGTTGACCTCTCCCACCCAGGTGCGGGCGCCCACCCCGAAGTCGCCGCCGAAGTGGCTGAGGAACGGCGTACCGGCGAGGTGGGCGAACCCGTTCAGCCGCTCCGCGCTGATCCCGGCGCCGACGCCGATCGGCCGGAGGGCGACGGTGACCAGGGCTCGCGTGCAGGTGTCCCACCAGTCGCCGGGATCGGCGGGTCTGCCGAGCCGGGACCGCAGCAGCGTCTCCGCCGTCGCCGGAGAGCTGAGGGCCGCGACTTCCACCGCGGCCGTGAACAGGCCCTCGGGTTCGATGCCGGTGGCGACGTAACCTGCCGCCGGTCCGAACGCGTCCGGATCGCGCGGGTAGGTGAACGTGAGATCGCCGGTGCCGTTGCGGAAGCTGGACGGGGCGCTCACCGAGGCCCGCGCGGCCAGGGTGCTGAAGCCGGCTGGCAGTCCCAGTGCTGTCGCCCTCTGCTGGACGAACGTCGCCAGGCTCGGCGTCGTACCGATCTGGCCGGCGATGGCGGCGTCCGGCGTGCCGGCGGCCACCGGGTTGGCGCCGACCAGGCAGCCGTTGAACACCAGCTTCGCGGTAGCCGGATCCATGTTGGTCAGCAGCGCGTCGATCAGCGCCTTGGACTGGGCCAGGTTGTTGTCCAGGTCGATGCTCTCGTGCGGGTACGCTCCGGCTGCGTCCGGCGGGCCGGTGCCTGCGAGTCCGACACTGCGCGCCGAGCCGTGTCCCGAGATCATCACCTGACCGAGCCGGGGCGTGCCGGTCGAGTCCGGCTTGCCGTAGCTCGCGGCCAGGGCCGGGATCTCGGCGGTGACCGCCGCCAAGGACGCCTGGCCCTCCAGCACCAGCACCAGGTTCGGTGAGTTGACGATGAGGTCCTCGAGCAGCGGACGGTCCGACCGGAACGAGCCGGACGGATCGTGACCGGTGAGCAGCACCACGTCCACCCGCTTCGCCCGGGAGTGGTCGGCGAAGTTGGTCTTGAGTCTGAGAAGCGCTGCCTCGGTCAACCGGTGCAGGTTCCTGATCCGGCCGAGCAGCGGCAGGAACGGCGTGTGTCCGGTGCGCTTCATCAGATCGAGCACCAGCTCGAACTCCGGAGCCTTCGCACCGGGACCCGGGTCGTAGGTCTCCTCCACCGCCGGCGTGAACGTGGTCCAGTAGGCGGCGATCTTGGGCACCAACCCTCCGGCGTCGACATCGACGAGCTGGGCCTCGGAGACGGTGCGGTGCAGCACGGCGGACGGGATCACCGCCTCCAGCGCGACCAGTGTCCGGCCGAGCTTGAGCCGGTTCGGCAGGGTGTAGGCGGTCGCGTCCGCGATCTGCACCGTGTCGGTTCCTTGGCAGGCCCGCCCGAACGCCGCCAGCGCGGTCCAGTCGGCGGCGGGGAGGGCCCGCAGGTCGGCGAGCAGGAGATCGCCGGCGCCGGCCAGGATCTGGGAACCCTCAGCCGCGCGGCGCAGCAGCGCGTGCAGATCGGTCCGGTCGGCGGCGGCCAGACTGGGCTCGGCGAACCAGTCGGCTTGTCGACGGACCGACCGTTCGAAGTCCGCGAACGTCGTTCCCGGCGGATCGAACAGGTCGGCCCGGGTGTGACGATGCACCGGGGTGCCGGCCACCGGATGCCGTTGCACGAGCAGGCCGCTGACGGCGCGGTTGCCGGCCGCCGCCTGGAGATGGAGCACCGCGTGCTCGCCACCGGTCGGGTCCTCTTGGCCGAGACGGCGCGGTTCGCCCTGCGACGTGCGTGTCGGCGGCGTGCGTGTCGCCGGCGTCGGGCCGCGCGGCCGTTTCGAGGTCATGACAGAGGCCACGATCCTCTGGAGGCGACCGCGAGACAAGCACGATCGGGACCGTCCGGGGGCGTCCACCGTGCCCGAAAGGGCAGCGCCGGACGACCTGACGACCCACGTCAGATCGGGGCCCAGTAGACGATGAGCCACCAGATGGCGTAGCCGAAAGCCAGGATCCAGCCGACAGCGGCGACGACGGCGAGGAAGCCTGAGATCACCTTGGTCAACGGGTCGCTGCCACCCGAACGGGTTGTTTCGTCGTACAGCACCATGAATCCTCCTTCGCGAGGTCCCGCCAGGTCCGAGAAGGGCCAGGTAGTCCTACCGATGCTCGCAGTTCCGAGGAATGGAGTCCTCACACCCACTGGGTGATATTGCCCCTACGGTCGGCGTCAGTGGCCCGGCCCGCTGATGATCTGCTGCCTCTCGGACTCGTGGGCGCCGCCCTTGCGGGCCAGAGTCGTGCACGCCTGGTCGATGTCGCGGGCCAGGGTCTCGACGTGCTCGCGACTGAGGGTCTCCTTGACCAGGGCCCGCATGATCGTGACGTCCTGGGCGTTGGGGGGAAGGGTGTACGCGGGGACCATCCAGCCGCGTTCGGCCGAGAGCTGCCAGGACAGGTCGAACTCGTCGTAGCCGTTGTCGGCCGCGAGCTTGAACGCGACCAGGGGGAGCTGCTCCTCGTCGACGCCGATCAGCTCGAACCGCCCCATCGCCTCCAGCCGCTCGGCGAGGATCCGGGCGTTCTGCTGCATGTTCTTCATGATGTAGGTGTAGCCCGCACGCCCGTAGCGGACCAGGTTGTAGTACTGGGCCAGCACCATCGCCGACCCGGTGGAGAAGTTGAGGGTGAAGGTGGCGTCCGTCTTGCCGAGGTAGTTCTCCTCGAAGACCAGGTCGGTGGCCAGGTCGGAGGTCTCCCGGAAGATCAGCCAGCCGATGCCGGGGTAGACCAGTCCGAACTTGTGCCCGGACACGTTGATGGAGCGGACCTGCTCCAGGCGGAAGTCCCAGGCCGAGTCGGGATACAGGAACGGCCAGACGAAACCGCCGCTGGCGCCGTCGACGTGGAGCGGGATGTCCAGGCCGCGTTCGTTCTTGACCTGCAGCAGCAGGTCGTTGATCCCGACGATGTCGTCCTTGTGGCCGGTGAAGGTGGTGCCGAGCACCGCCGCCACCCCGATGGTGTTCTCGTCCAGGTGCGGCGCCACGTCGTCGGGGCCGATGGTGTACTTCCCCGGCTGTAGCGGCACGATCCGCGGTTCGACGTCGAAGTAGCGGCAGAACTTCTCCCAGACCACGTGCACGTCGCCGCCGAAGATCAGGTTCGGGTTCGCTGCCGGACGCCCCGCTGCCTTCTGCCGCTCCCGCCACTTCCACTTCAGGGACAACGCCCCCAACATGATCGCCTCGGACGAGCCCTGCGTCCGAGCACCGGTGGTGGCACCCGGCGCATGGAACAGGTCCGCCAGCATCCGGATGCACCGCTGCTCGATCTCGGCGGTCCGCGGGTACTCCGCATGGTCGATGAAGTTCCGATGCAGGTTCGCGCCGATGAGCCGCTGCGCTTCCGGCTCCATCCACGTCGTCACGAAGGTCGCCAGGTTCCGGGCCGGATCGCCTTCGATGGCCAGGTCCTCGGCCACCAGACGCATCGCATCCGCAGCCGCCATCCCCCCTTCCGGGAACTCTCGACTCGGCACCTCCTGCGTGATGAAGCGGTTTCCGAACAGTGCAGCGTCGGCATCGGTGGGGAGCGGTGCGGTCATGAGTTCTCCTTCGTACGGTTCAGGTCTGGGGCGTTGACGCGGGATGGCCAGGCAGAGGCGGGTTCGAGTCGATCAGGTGGTGTGGACAGCGGTGCCGGGCTCGTGCACGAAGCGGCGCCAGGCGGGGAACATCAGGGCAGCTCCGATCAAGAAGCAGACGGCGCCCAGCAACGTCCCGGCCACCGTGACTCGCGTGTTGATCACCTCACCCGTGCTCGGCAGGACGAAGCTGGCCAGCCCGGAGGCCATGAAGAAGATCGATCCGACCATGTTGAACCAGGCGATCCGCCAGGGCAGCGACCGTGGCTTGAAGGTCAGCAGACGTCCCAGCGCCAGGATCCCGAACGTGCTGGCCACGAGGAACAGGATGGACCCGATGAGGTCGGGGCGCCAGACATTCCGATCCTGCTCCTGCACGGTGGTGTTGTGGACCAGCGCGGCGGCCGTGCTCAGGTTGAAGAACAGGGTGCCGGGAAACTGGGTGACAGCGCCGAGCCAGCTCCGATCGTGCGTCAGCGGACTCCACCAGGTCAAAGGCTCCGGTCTGTTGGCGCGGGCTCGCACGAGGTCGGTCATCGCAGGATTCTGCGCTTGCAGGAGCTGCAGCAGGGACGCGGACGTGAAGAAGAGGGAGCCGACGAAGTAGGTGATGCCGTCGACGAGGCCTGGAACCGTGCTGACGTAGACCGGGATCGAGCCCAGCACGAAGCAGGCCGAACCCACCACGAACAGCGTGGCGATGGCCGCGTTCAGCCGCTGCGGCCGCATCCGCACAAGGCGCTCCTTCCCTGTCGAGAGGATTCGAGTCTTGCCGAGTCGTGATCCGTTGGCCTCACCCACTCTGAATGATCTCTGGTCCTCTCTCGTGCCGCCATCTTGCCACCGGTTGCCCGGCGTCAGCGGCCACCCTCGACCGTGGTTTCGAGGGGTGGATGCCCAGCCGACCGGCCGATGCCGACGGCCACGGCGGGGTAGACGACGACCGACAGCACGCCGGCGCCGACCAGCGCTGCGGCGTTCTCCGGCAGCATCGTGCCCGACTCCAGACCGATCTTGGACAGGGCGACCAGCAGGGGTAGGGCGGTAGCGGTCAGCAACATCATCTGGGCCCGCTCCCGTAGGGGCAGCAGGTGCCGGTACAGCAGCAAAGCGGGCAGGCCGCGGACGACGAGGAACAGGACGAAGAAGACGATCAGCCGCGCCGGAGCCTCGATGATCGACCGGAGGTCGAGACTCATGCCCGACGCCACGAAGAAGACCGGGATGAAGAAGCCGTAACCGACCGCGTCCAGCTTCGCCTCGAGTGCCTCGGTGTCACCTGGCGCCCATCGGCGCAGCACCACACCTGCCAAGAAAGCGCCCAGCACGACGTCCAACCCGAAGTCCGCAGCGACGAGCAGCAGCGCGAAGAGCAGGAACATCGTCCACCGCAAGGTCGTCTGCGAGGTCGCGTGCTCACCCTGCGCGATGATGCCTCTGATCCTCTGCTGGCGTACGAGTCGCGGAACGAAAGCGAACAGCAGGGCGATCACGGCCATGACCGCCAGCGAGATCAGACCGAGGAACGCCCCCTTGGCGCTGAGGAAGATCGCCACGGCCACGATCGGCAGGAACTCACCGACCGCTCCGGCCGCCATGATGCTCCGCCCGAATCGTCCCCCCAACATGTCGTTGTCCCGGAGGATGGGCAACAGGGTGCCGAGAGCGGTGGTGGTCAACCCGATGGCGATCGGAACGAACGCGTGGACGAAGCCGACGGCTGCCAGAGCTCCGGTCACAGCGACCGCCAGCACCGCCGTCACCAGCCACGATGTGACCGCCAGGCGTCCCGCACGGTCGCCGAACAGTCCCAGGTCGATCTCATAGCCGGCCAGCAGGAACAAGAACCCGAGTCCCAGGTTGGCGATCAGCTCGATGCTCTGGGGCTCGGCCAGGCCCAGCACCTGCGGCCCGACGACGATGCCCCCGACGATCAGGATCACCACCTGGGGTACCCGCAACCGTGACAGCAGGCCGGCGACGATCGGCGTGAGGGCAGCGAGCAAGCTCACGATGGCCAGGTCGAACAGGCCCTGCTGCAGGTTCACGGCGCCAACCATCCTGTACCGCCACTTCCGGGTCAAGGCGCCGGATGGCGCAGTCGGGCAGGGACGGATTCAGTCGAAGTTCGGACGCAGCTGCTCGCGGATCTCCAGGAAGTTGCCGTGCCAGGAGCGGGTCACCGACCGGACGGCCGTGCTGCCCGCTCGGTGGTCGCCAGGTCGACCACCTCCACGGAGATCAACGTGACGCCGAGGTCTCGGACCTTGGTGAGCAGACCGTGCAGCTGCGCCTGGTCCGCGACGGCACCGGTCAGGCAGGTGGTCCCGTCCTCCTCGTGCGTGAGGGTGAGGTCGCCGAACCAGGACGACCAGTGCTGATCGAGGTGCCCGTTGACGCGCAGCCGGTAGCCGGAGATGACTCGTCGTCCAGATGCGCGGGGCATCAGGACCCGACCCTTGCGGTCGCCCACTCGGTGGGTTGGTGGGTCCAGCGGTTGACGGGTCGGCGGATGACGTACTCGGCGACGGTCAGGTTGATGACCCAGGCCGCACCGAGGCTCAGGTCGAGCGTGAGCTGGCTGGTGCCGAAGACCGCGGGTCCGATGCCCTTGGTGAACACCTGTGTCCCCGCCCCCAGGGCCAAGGCGTACGCGCGGATCATCCAGGCCCGATGGCGCAGGACGTCGCCATGGCGGATCGCGGTGACGCCGAGGATCAGACTGGCCGCCAGCCCCGAGGAGAACGCGACCCGGAACAGGAACGCCAGCTCGCCGGTGCCCGGCTGGCGGGGGTAGACCAGGGTCATCCACAGAGCCGTGACCGCGACTGCCGAGCCGAGGACCACCAGCACCCGCCCGGCTGCCCGGTGCCAGCCCGGGCGGCGCCGCCGCAGCGATCCGGAAAACTGGAACGCGCCGAGGACGGCGTACCCGATCGCGCTGATGATGTGCACGATCACCGGCACCGGGGAGGCAGTCATCCGGGGGTCGGCGGGCATCAGCTGCGGGCCGCTGACCAGCCCGATGACGCGCAGTGAACCGAAGAGGGCCGGGATTCCGACGAAAGCGATCAGGACGAGTGGCACCCACCAGCCCGCCCCGTCCGATCGGACCGCCCCGGCAGCGGCGGGTCGGGTGTTCATCTCGTGCCGGCTGGGTCGAGCTGGGTGCCGACCGAGCTGCGCAGCGTCCTGGTGGTGCGCTGGTCGCGCCACAGGGAGTAGCCGAGACCGATCAGGGCGACGCCGGCGGGAAGGGCGAACAGCCGCTGGGTGAGCTCCGGCAGCTGGAAAGTGGCAACAGTCGCCACCGCGCCGACCGCCATGAGCACTGCCGCCCAGCGGGCGAGGACACCTGCCCGGACGAGGGCGATGCCGAAGACGACACCTCCGAGGATGTACGCGGCGCCGATGTGACTGAGGGTCTGCATCCGGCTGACGTCGCCGACTGGGGTGGCGCTGGTGGCGACGGCGAGGACGTCGTTGACGTAGCCGGGCTGGCTCGCAGCAAGGTCCGGCAGGACGAACACGCCGATGACCTGGGCGCTCAGGATGGTGAGATAGCCGACGGCGAGGACGACGTACCCGATCAGGCCGAGCACTCCGATCTTCTGGACCTGGCGCAGGTAGATCCCGGTGATGCCGATGAGCGAGAAGAGGGCCATGAAGATCTTCGCGGCCTCCCGGACCGTGTACTCGGTCGTGGTGGTGAAAGGGGCGTCCAGCAGGGGATGCTTGATCTGGACGGCGATGAACAGGAGGCCGCCGGCCATCGCGGCGACGGCGGTGGCTCTGGTGAGAGTGCCGGTGGTGATGATCATGTCGCGCTCCTGGGTGTTGACCTCTGCGGCAGTGCGCCGCTCGTGGGTCTCAACGTAGGAAAGGGAAGAGTGACGTGGCGTCACCTGACGATGTGACGCGGAGGGTGATTGCCCGCGACCGTGTCACAGCAAGCCGCGCTCGTGGGCCCGCTGCACCGCCGCCCGACGGCTGGAGACCCCGAGCTTGGTGAAGATGTGCTTGGTGTGGCTGCTGAGCGTGTTGCGCGAGACGAACAGCTCGCGAGCGATCTCGGGCCCGGTCAGTGCACTGTCGAGCAGGCGGAGTACCTGCAGCTCCCGATGGCTCAGCGCATCGGTCGACTGGCTGGGGTCGGGCATCTTCACCTCTGCCGGCGTGATCCGGTTGAGCAGCGGCTGGAGGTGGTCGCCGGCGATGCCGTGGTCCACGGCACGGCGCAGCAGGCCGGTCATCGCGACGCCCTCGTCGAGGAAGAGCCGTACGTAGCCCTCCGGTTCGGGCGCCTCGGCGAACGCCCGGGCCAGGCAGTCCCGGGCGTCGCTGCGACGCCCCTGCGCCTCGTGGACGAGGGCCAACAGCATGCCGATCTCGAGGAGACTGCCGGCTCGTCGAGCGGCCTCGGCGTCGTGGCGCAGTCGGTCCAGCAGGCCACCCGCCCGGTCGGCCGCGTCGTGGTCCGGATGGGCCCGCAGCCGCGCCAGCAGCAGTCGTACGAGGGTGAGGTGGTCGAACTCGTGCAGATAGGCGGCGCTGTCGGTGACGGACACACCGGCGTCCCGGGCCCAGTCGCCGGCATCGGCCAGGTTGTCTTGTGCGATCCAGACCCGCGCCGTGAGTGCCGGGATGGGGCGTACGTCGGGGAAGAACCCTGGACGGTAGAGACCGGCCGCCTGGTCGAGGAGCCGGAGGGCTTCGTCCGGTTCGCCGTCGGCTCTGGCCAGGAGGGATCTCGCGACGAACCAGCGATACCGGCCCTCGTTCATGCCCACGCGGTCTGCGAGGGCTGAAGCAGCGTCGAGGTGTTGCCCGGCGCTGTCGAGGTCTCCCGCCTCGACGTCCAGCTCGCTCAGCGCCACGTGCAGCTCTGAGGTGGCTCGCGCCACCGGTGAGCCGTGTGCCTCGGCCACCAGCAGAGCCTGCGTACAGAGCCGGCGGGCCTTGCTCGGGCGCCCAGCCGCCCGCCACAGATCGCCGAGTACGACGGTACTGGTCAGGGCGTCGACGAGACTTCCGGCAGCCTGCAGGCTGGCCACCACCTGGGTGAACTGCTCCAGAGCAGCCGACACGTCGCCCCGGGCCCAGGCCGCGAAGCCGAGGAATCCAGCCGCTCCACCCCGCGCCAGATGGTCGTTCGGGCCGGCCAGGTCCAAGGCGCGCTGGGCGTGTTGCGCTGTGCCGGCCGCATCGCCTCGGGCTTGGGCGAGCGCGGCCCGGTACATCGCGATGGTGGACGGCAGGGTCCGGAGGTCCGCGGTCTCAGCCCAGGGCACCGCCGCACCGTCAGGGACAGACGCCAACGCACGTTCCGCATCGTCGAGTCGGGGCTCGACGTCCTCCAGGTCGCCCGAGGCCATCAGCATGGATCCGTAGAAGACACTGAGCACGGGGCTACGCCGCACCGCGTTGTCGGGCAGCGCCTTCAGCCAGCCGTACATCATCGACTCCTGCCGGTCGCGTCGGATCTGCGACGCGGCCAGCTCGACGAGGTGCGCGGCCCGGTCGACATCTCGACCGGCGAGTGCGTGCCGGATCGCAGCCTCGGCCAGATCGTGTCCCTCGTACCATTCGCTGGCTCGCCGGTGCATCAGCGCTACCTGGTCCGGCTGCTCGCTGAGCATCCGTGCCCGCAGCACGTCGGCGAACAGGTGGTGGTAGCGGTACCACTCCCGCCGGTCATCCAGGGCGACGATGAAGACGTTGGCGCGTTCGAGTGCGCGGAGCATCTCGCTCCCGTCGTTGCCACCGGTGACCGCGTCACACAGAGGCCCGGTCAGCCGGTCGAGCACCGCGGACTGCAGCAGGAACCGGCGAACCGTGTCGCTCTGGTGCTGCAGGACCTCTTCGACCAGGTAGTCGACGATGTAGCGGTCGTCGCCGGCGAAGCGGGCGATGAAGCCGCTGGCGTCCTCGCGCCCGTGGAGAGACAGCGCCGCCAGCTGGAGCGCCGCGATCCACCCCTCGGTCCGCTCCTCGAGGGCAGCGATGTCCGCCGCGGCCAGATCCAGACCGGTCGCCGCGGTGAGGTACGCGGTGGCTTCGGCGGAGGTGAAGCGCAAGTCGGCGGCTCGGATCTCGACCAGCTCGCCGCGCACCCGCCAGCGGGCCAGCGGTAGATCGGGATCGGCACGGGTGCTGATGACGACGTGTGCCTGCGACGGAAGATGCTCGAGGAGGAAGGCCACACTCTTGTTGATCTCGTCGTTGTCGACCAGGTGGTAGTCGTCGAGCACCAGCCACACCTCACCCGGAGCGGTGCTCAGCTCGTTCAGCAGCGTCGTGAGGACCGAGTCGGTGGGGGGCGTGGAAGCCTCGAGGGCAACCAATGTGCTGCCACCGACGCCCGAACCTGCTCTCGCCAGCGCGGTCGCCACATAGGTCCAGAACGAGGTGGGTTCGTTGTCCGTGGCGTCGAGCGAGAGCCAAGCCACGGAACGGTCCGTCGCCGCTGCCTCGTGCAGCCACGCCGCCATCAGCGTCGTCTTGCCGAAGCCGGCCGGGGCCGAGATGAGCGTCAGTCGCGCGTCAGCTCCGGCCTCCAGCCGCCTCAACAGCCGGGGGCGTCCCACCGATCCGGACCGAAGCTGTGGTACGTACAGCTTCGTCTCCAGCAACGCACCTGTCATGCGCTGCTCATGCCACGGAACTTCCCGCCGATGGGTCGCGCCCGGGCGAGCGCCATCCGGCGATGGTGCGGTCGACGTAGGTCGCGGTGCAGGTGACGACGTCGGTGCTGGGGTCGAGCAGCCACTGCAGTCCGATGCCGTCCAGCATGGCGGTGACGAGGCGGACCTCGATGGCGATCACGGCCGGGGTGAGCGTCGCGACGTCGCCGACGTCAACGGCATGTCGAAGATGCCCGGACAAGGTGGCGAGGTTGTCGGTGTAGCGCCGCTGGATGAACGCGTGGGCGGGGTGAGTGGGGCTGGAGGCTTCGGCGGCCATCGTCGTGAAGAGCTCGAGCAGCCCACGGTTGCTGATGTTGGCGGCCATCACCTCCGGCAGCCGCCGGAAGTAGTCGAGACCTGTCACGTCGATCAGCTGCGCTTCGACCGTGCGTCGGTCCCAGTCCTCCAGGACGGCCATCAACAGCCCTTCCTTGCTGCCGAAGTGCTGGAGCAGGGAGGCGGGTGAGACGCCGATGCGGTCGGCGATCGTGCGAACGGAGCCACCGGCGTAGCCGTACTCGGCGAAGACAGCGGTCGCGGCGCCGATGATCTGCTCGCGCCGGCGAACCCCGGTGCGGTAGGGCCCGCGGCTGTGGGTGGTGGGGCGGGCACTCGTCATCGACCGATCCGTTCTGTCGTCCCTGTTGACGGAACATTATCACTCGTTTATAGTTCATGATAGTGAACAGATGTTCATCATTCAGTTGGTCAGTGTCGTTCCACATCCCACCCAGAAGACAAGGAAGCTCGCGGATGAAGTACTCAGTCCTCGGATCGACCGGGGTGAAGGTGTCCCAGATCTGTCTGGGCACCGCTACCTTCGGGGTCGCCCCCTCTGCGCAGGACGCCGACCAGCTCGTCGGCGCCGCGATCGACCTCGGCATCAACTTCGTCGACACCGCCGACGTGTACGGCAACATGCCGGTCTTCGACCGGCCCGGCGCCCCGGCCGCGACCGAGCGTGAACCGGCCGAGCAGATCCTCGGCCGTGCCCTCCGCGGCCGCCGCGACGAGATGATCGTCGCCACCAAGTCCAACGGCATCGTCGGCCAGAACATCAACGACCGTGGCCTGTCGCGTCGACACATCATCCGCCAGGTCGAGACGAGCCTGCGCCGGCTGGAGACCGACTACATCGACCTCTACTACGCCCACGATCCCGACCCGGACACGCCGTTGGAGCAAACCATGGCGGTCTACGACGACCTGATCCGGCAGGGGAAGATCCGCTACGTCGGCCTGTCCAACCATCCCGCCTGGCAGGTCACCCACGCTCTGTGGATCGCCGACGACCGGCGCCTGCACGCGCCCGTCGCCACCCAGGTCAAGTACAACCTGATCGACCGCGCTGCCGAGCGGGAGCTCGGCCCGGCCAGTGCGCTGTTCGGGCTGTCGGTCATCCCGTACGCGCCGCTGCACGGCGGTCTGCTGGCCGACCTGGGTGTGCTCGACCGAGAGGTCTCCGGTGACCAGCGCTTCGGGGCGGCCGGGTTCAGCGACGCCGAGATCGGCATCGCCCGGGAGGTCGACCGGCTCGGCCGGGATTGGGGGCTGACGCCGTACCAGGTGTCGCTGGCGTGGCTGCTGACCCGCCCGGCCGTTGCCTCCGTCATCGTCGGGGCCGAGACCGTCGACGAGCTCCGGGCCAACGCCACCGCCGCCGACGTCGAGCTCGACGCGGCGCAGCTCGCAGCCCTCACGGCACTGGCCATCGAACCCGGAGCCTTCCATCACCGCGCAGGCGATGGCCCGGGACCCTCGGCCACCGACGACTGACCCGCCGGCGACTCTGTCGCCCGGGGCCCAACAGCACCAGCAAAGGAACACCCTCATGTCTCGAGCCGATCAGGCCACTATCGATCTTCTGACCGACTACTTCCAGGCCATGGAGGTGAAGGATCTCGACCGGCTCGGCGCCTACTACGCCGACGACATCAGCCAGTCCTTCGCCAACGCGCCCACGATCACCGGCCGCGACACGGTGCTGTCCCGCATGGTCGACCTGCTCGCCAAGGTCAAGAAGCTGGCCCATCCGCTGATCAACGTCTGGCAGGAGGACGGTGGTGTGGTGATCTTCGAAGTGACGAGCGTGTGGGACTTCCACGACGACACCGTCATCAAGATCAACGCCTGCTCGATCTTCACGATCACCGACGGGAAGTTCACCGACCAACGCATCTACGTCGACAACGCCCCCGTCGACAGTTACCTCGTCTAGCAGCACGCACCCGACACCAGAAGGCTCGATCATGTCCCGCATACTCATCACCGGTTCCGCCCAGGGTCTTGGTCGACATGCCGCCTCCTCCTTGCTCGATGACGGCCACCAGGTGGTCGTCCACGCTCGCAGCGATCAACGGGCAGCCGACGTGTCCGATCTCACTGCTCGCGGGGCAGCTGTGGTCGTCGGCGACCTTGCCAGCCTCGAGCAGATCCGGTCGGTGGCCGATCAGGTCAACCAGCTCGGCCGGATGAACGCGGTCATCCACAACGCCGGCGTCTACGGCGACGCCGGCCGGCATCCCGGCCTGGGGGGCCATCCGCGGGTGCTGACCGTGAACACCCTCGCCGCCTACCTGCTGACCGGGCTGATCGAGCGGCCGGACCGGCTGATCTACCTGACCAGCGACATGCACACCAGCGGCGATGACAGCCTCCACGATCTTGACTGGAGCAGCCGCCGCTGGGACGGCACCCAGGCCTACTGCGACAGCAAGCTGTACGTCACCGCCCTCGCGCTGACCGTTGCCCGCCGCTGGCCCGAGGCGATCAGCCACGCTGTCGATCCCGGCTGGGTACCCACCCGGATGGGCGGACCCGTGGCCAGCGACGATCTCGAACAGGGCCACCTCACCCAGACCTGGCTCGCCACCAGCAACGACCCCGAAGCCCTGCGGTCCGGTCAGGTGTGGAAACACCGGCGACCGACGGCGGTCGCGGCCGCCGCCCAGGACGAGATCTTCCAGGACCGACTCCTCGACCGGCTGGTCGCCCTCACCGGCTACGAGCTCGTCGAGGCTTCGGTCCAGGGCGCCTGACCGAGACGCGAGCCGGTTCCGGACTGTTGGTCGCTGCGCAGACGCGGTGAGAGCGCGGCGCTCCTCTCCCTCGGGAGCGGCACGGACACGATGGACGACGCCGGACCACCTCAGGAGCGCCTACCCGTGATCACGATCGCGTGGCGACTCGCGCACATGATCGACGACGTCGGCGATCCCGCGTTCCGCACTTCCAGGTCCGAGATCACGATTCGTCGACGATCGACTTCGCCGGCACCGCCGACGCTGGTTCAAGCTGGGAGAGAACGAGTCGCTGGGTGACACCGGGAGAAGAGGACTGGCAGCGGCACTTGGAGACGGCACCTCGGGTGCCGGAGGAGATCGCGTCCAGATCTGCCGCGGTCGCCCGATTCGCCGGGACGATCAGCAGATCGACGACCTCACTGTCATGCCTGTCACTCATATTGAGATCCGGTGGCCGGCAGCGTGCTCACCGGCGTGACGCCCGACGTCGACGACCACGAGGGTGATCGATCTGTCGATCATGACCTGGCCTCGGACGAGCTCCCTCAGTCCGTTCGGTGCAGGAGCCCGGCGAGATGACGGCCGGTCACACTCGCCGGATCCCCGGCGACGCACTCGGGCGTGCCGACCGCGACGATTCGTCCGCCGTCGGTGCCTCCTCCGGGGCCGAGGTCGACGACGTAGTCGGCGTTCGCGATCAGATCGAGGTCGTGCTCGATCACGATCACCGTCGCGCCCGTCTCGAGGAGCCGGTCCAGAACGCTCAGGAGCATGCGGGTGTCGAGGGGGTGAAGACCGACCGAGGGCTCGTCGAAAACGAAGAGCGTGCCGCCGAGCTGGCGTCCGAGCTCGGCCGCGAGCTTCAGGCGCTGCGCCTCGCCGCCGGAGAGGGCAGGGGTGTCCTCGCCCAGGGTGAGGTAGCCGAGCCCGAGCTCGATCAGAGTCCGCAGCTTCTTGATCACCTTCGGCATCTGGGAGAGGAGATCGGCGGCGTCGACGACCGTGGTTGCCAGCAGCTCGGGCAGTGACCGTTCTCCGTCAGTCGTGGCCAGGCGCACCTCGGCGGCGGCGGGGGAGTAGCGGGTGCCACCGCAGTCGGGGCATGGGATGTCGACGTCCGGCAGGAACTGGACATCGAGGACGACCTGACCCGTGCCCTCGCAGCGCGGGCACTTGAGGGATCCGGTGTTGTAGGAGAAGTCTCCGGCGGTCAGGGAGCCGGCCTTTGCCATGGCGGTGGCGGCGTACGCACGCCGGAGGTCGTCGAGGATGCCACTGTAGGTGGCGACGGTCGAGCGGACGTTGGTGCCGATCGGGGTGGCGTCGACGACGTTTGCCCGCGTCGCTCCGGCGGGGTCGAGCGAGATCACGTGAGTCGGCAGAGGTGCACCGTCGATCGCGGCGGCGAGTGCGGGGACGAGACTGTCGAGCACGAGCGTGGTCTTGCCGGAGCCGGACATGCCGGTGACCGCGGTGAGCCGGCCCTTGGGGAAAGTTGCCTCGAGCGCGTGCACGGTGTGCAGCGGGCTGGTCGACAGCCGGATCGCCCCGTGGGCGAACAGCTCGGGCTCGGCGGCGCGGGCGCGGACGGTGACCGGCCCCCGACCCGCCAGGAAGCCGCCGATCAGGGAGGCCGGATGGTCGCTGATCCTCGCGATGGTGCCTTCGGCGATGATGGAGCCACCGCTGCTGCCCGAGCCGGGTCCGATCTCGATCATCCAGTCGGCTGCGCGCAGCACCTGCACGTCGTGGTCGACGAGGACGACGGAGTTGCCGTCGGAGACGAGGTCGCGCATCACCCCGGTCAGACCCTCGATGTTGGCCGGGTGCAAGCCGATGGAGGGCTCATCGAGCACGTACAGCACCCCGGTGGTCTCGTTGCGGACGGCCCGAGCGAGCTGCACACGCTGGCGCTCCCCGGTCGACAGGGTGGAGCTCGCCCGGTCGAGGGTGAGGTAGCCGAGACCGAGCTCGACCAACCGGCGTCCCATGTCGGTGAACTGGCCGGTGATCATCTCGGCCATCGACTGCAGGCCCGCGGGCAGGATGGCCGGGATCGTGGGGACCCAGGCCAGCGTCTCGGCGAGTGTCCTCGCACTCGCTTCCGCGAGGTCGACGCCGCTCACCTGGCTGCTCCGAGCATGGGCGGACAGACGGGTTCCGGCGCAGGTGGGGCACCGGTGCGTCGTGATGAACCGGTTGACTCGGGCCAGTCCCTTCTCGCTGGTCGCGTTGTTCAGCGACTCGCGTACGGCCTGGCGTGCGCTGCGGTAGGTGAAGTTCAGGTCGAACAGCTTCCCCGACTTCGACGGCACCCGGATCTCTCGTTTCTCGGGCGCTCCGTCGAGCACGATCTCCTGCTCGTGGTCGGTGAGCTCGCGGTAGGGAACGTCGGTGCGGACACCGAGCTCGGCCACCACCTGCGGCATCACCGCGAGCCCGAACATCCCCCACGGGGCGACGGCACCCTCGTCAATGGTCTTGGACTGATCGGGGACCAGCGTCTGGTCATCGATGTCGCGCACCATCCCCAGACCTGCGCACGTAGGGCAGGCTCCGTCGGCGTTGAACGCCAGGGACTCCGCACCGGGCGGGGTGAACACTGCTGCACACACCGGGCAGACGAGATCCTTGTCCGCCGCCACGTCGATGGTGGGACCCAGCCGGTGCCCGTTCGGGCACAGATGTGAACCGAGGCGGGAGAACATCACCCGCAGCACGTTCAGCAGCTCGGTCGACGTCCCGAACGTCGACCGCGCCCCGGGCACACCCGGCCGCTGGCGGAGCGCGAGAGCGGCCGGGATGTGCCGGACCGAGTCCACCGCCGGCCGGGCGGCGTGCGACATGCGTCGGCGGGTGTACGTCGAGAGCGCCTCGACGTAACGGCGTGACCCTTCGGCGTACAGGACGCCCATCGCCAGCGACGACTTCCCCGACCCGGAGACACCGGCGATCGCCACCAGCTGCTGCAGCGGGACGTCGACGTCGATGCTCTTCAAGTTGTGCACGCGGGCGCCGCGGACCTGGGTCACCGAATGCGGGTCCGCTCGTGGGCCGCCGGACTTCTGTGACCTCATCAGGCGATCTTGGCGCATTCCTCGCGTGACCTCACCCTGCTGACGTCGTTCGGCGCGCAGGAGATTCCTGAACGTGGGTGATGCCGCCGGGCGTCTGGCGGGTGAGCTCGGCGGGCGGAGGTGGCCGGTGTCGGCCTCCGACGCTGCGAACGGCACACTTTCTGTCGTGAGCGTCACCCCGGCCTGGTCGCCCTCGACGCCGCGACCTCTTCGGCTCGCGCTCATTCAGATCGCGGTGACGACGGGACTGCTGGGCGCGATCTTGATCGTCCTGGTATCCGTCGCGTCGCCGATGCTGCTGTGGGCGTACGTGCTGAACGTGCTGGTCGGGTGGCTCTATGTGGCGGCCGGACTGCTGGCCTGGAGCAGGCGGCCCGGCAACCGATTCGGTGCCCTGATCGTCTTCGCCGGTTTGGCGATCTTGGTGGCTGGGATGCAGCCGACCGGTGTCCCGGCGCTGGCGACCGTGAGCGCCGTGACGGCCACGGTGCCCCTGGCCGTGTTGGTGCACGTGCTGCACGCCTTCCCCTCCGGCCGGCTGTCGAGTCGTGCCTCTCGCGTCGTGGTGGCCGCCGGGTACGTCGTCTGCTCGGTGCTGCAGATACCGCTGTACCTGTTCGCCGCCCAAGCACCGACCGACGACCTGCTTCTGGTCGCGGACCGGCCGGACCTGCTGGAACTGGGGATCCTGATCCAGTCCGTCGCCGGTGCTGCCGTCATGGTGGCGACCACCGTCATCCTGGTGCTGCGGTTGCGGCGGGCCAGTAGCCGTCGACGTCGAGCC
This sequence comes from uncultured Actinomycetota bacterium, assembly GCA_963696135.1. Taxonomy (GTDB): domain Bacteria; phylum Actinomycetota; class Actinomycetes; order Propionibacteriales; family Propionibacteriaceae; genus Microlunatus. The sequence continues at coordinate 133,548 of CAVOJH010000005.1, read as the reverse complement.
CTGGCACCTCTCTACGGGTACGGGATCTTGGTGGTGCTGTCCATCCCGATCAGCTCCAGCGTGCTCACCGCCGTCGGGCTGCCCGCGGACTGGGTGTTTCCCGTGCAGCTGATCTCTGTCGCCGGGGTGCCGGTGGCGTTCACCTTCGCCCTGCTGCGGGGTGGCTTCGCGCGTACCGCCGAGATCGAGGAGCTCGGGGTCTGGCTCAGCACGGCCGACTCGGCCCGACCTCCGTTGACCGCTGCACTGGTCCGGGCGCTCGGCGACGACTCGGTCAACCTGGTCTTCTGGGTGCCCGAACGCGACGCCTACGTCCACGCCAACGGCGACGTCGTCGCCGGGCCCGGGACGGGCGACCGCGGACTGGCCGAGATCCAGCGCCATGGGGAACGTGTCGGCGCCATCGACTACGACCGCACCCTGCTGGCCGATCCGGCCCCGGTGCACGCTGCCGGTCGGGTGATCGCGATCGCCGTCGACCACGAGCGCGTCACCGCCGAGCTCCGGGCCAGCCAGCAGGCACTGCGGCGTTCTCGCGAGCGGATCGTGAAGGCGGGGGACAACGAGCGTCGGCGGATCTCCCGCGACCTGCACGACGGATTGCAGATGCGTCTCGTGCTGCTGGCCCTGCAGGCCCAGGAGATCGCGGAGAACCCCGACGCCTCGCCGGCGGTGCGCGATGCCAGCGTGGCGCTGCGGATGGGGGTGGACGCCGCCGCTGCCGAGCTGCGTGACCTGGTGCACGCCGTGCTGCCCGCCGCCCTGATCGAGCGTGGGCTCTGTGCGGCCACCGAGGACCTGGTCGACCACCTGCCCATCCCGACCACACTGCAGATGTCCGTGGCCGAGGACGACCTCTCCCAGGTGGTGGAGAGCACCGCCTACTTCGTGGTGGCCGAGGCCCTGACCAACGCGCTCAAGCACGCCAGGCCGGCGAACCTGCAGGTGGCGCTGACCCGGGCCGGGGACCACCTGCGGGTCGAGGTGGCCGACGACGGGGTCGGTGGCGCCCAGGTGCGGGCGGGATCGGGCTTGGGCGGGCTCACCGACCGGGTCGAGACCCTGGGCGGTCGACTCCAGCTGATCAGCACCCCGGACCGCGGAACCCGGCTCGTGGCGGAGCTGCCGTGCGGATCGTGATCGGCGAGGACGAGTCCCTGCTGCGGCAGGGGATGACCCATCTCCTGGAACGGGCCGGGCACCAGGTGGTCGGCACCGCCGCCGACGCCGACGAGCTGATCCGGCACGTCGACGAGCGCCGGCCGGACGTGGTCGTCACCGACATCCGGATGCCGCCCGACTTCACCGACGAGGGACTGCGGGCGGCGCTGAGGATCCGTGCCAGTCACCCGACGATCGGCATCATGGTGCTCTCCCAGCACGTGCAGCGCCGGTACGCGGTCGAGCTGATCGCCGACAACCCCAGCGGCGTGGGCTATCTGCTCAAACAGCGGATCGCCGACGCGTCGACGTTCTGCGCCGACCTCGTCCGGGTCGCCGACGGAGGCACCGTCCTGGACCCCGAGGTGGTCGCCTTGATGATCACCAGGGCCGACCGCGACCAAGCCTTCGGTCGGCGGCTGACCCCGCGCCAGCAGCAGGTGCTGGCACTGATGGCCGAGGGGCGCAGCAACGCCGCGATCGCCGAGCGCCTCTCCATCACCGAGAAGGCCGTCGTCCAGCACGTCTCGCACATCTACGACCATCTGATGCTGCCGCCCAGCACGGACGATCATCGTCGGGTGCTGGCGGTGCTGCACCACCTGTCCCGGTGAAGATCAGACCCGAGGTGATCACGAGCGGCGCAGGACCCCGACCCAGAGCGGCAGGCCTCCTGGTCGCGAGGGGTGCGGGCGGATGTCGAGGCGGACCAGGTGGACGTCGTCGGCGCCGAAGGACTCCATCTCCGACCGGTCGAGCAGCCACGGCGGACCCTCGTCGGCCGCGCCGTCCGGTCGTACGAACTGGATGACCAGCGCCTCGCCTTGCGGCGCGAGGAGTCGGCGGATGGCGGCTACAGCGTCCGAGCGGAGGGCCCTCGGCAGCGCCTGCACAGTGAACACCTCGACCACCAGGTCGAACACGCCGATGAGCTCGGCAGGCAGATCGAGAAGGTCGGCGACACGATAGGTGACCGCGCTGTCCGGGTGCCGTCGTCGCGCCAGCTCGATTGCCGACGGCGCGATGTCGAAGGCGATCGTGGAGAAGCCGCGGGCGGCGAGCAGCTCGGCGTCGGCTCCGAGCCCTGCACCCACCACCACCGCTCGCCGAGCTTCACCTGCGCCGGTGGCGTCGACGAAGTCGAGCACGGGCGCGTACGCGGCCTCGCGGTCCCACGGGACGTCGATCTGATCTCGGGCCGCCGCGGACCAGATCTCCTCGAACCACCGAGTCGGCTCGCCATCGTCGACGGCGTGTGCTCCGCGTCGGTCGGCGAACTCGCCCCAGTCACGGCTGGCGGGCTGATCGGACATGGCGGCCATGCTGCCAGTTGGTGCGTCGGGCACGTTCGGGTGGTGCAGACCGATGCCGTCGGCGATGTGGAGGACCCGCCGGCAGTCGATGCCGATGATCTTCTGCCGGCTGGCAAGTCGATACTCCAACTGACTCAGAGGAGATGCGCCCATGTTCGATCTCGGTTCTGCCGCTCGGGAGATGAGTCGGCTGGTGGCCGGCGTCCGCGACGACCAGCTTCGTGGGCCGACCCCTTGCCCCGACTGGACCGTCGCCGACCTGCTGGCGCACGTCGCCCAGTTCACCGCTGTCTTTACCGCCAACGCCCGTCGGCAGGACGTGCGGCCACCCGACCGGCTGGTTGACGACTGGCGCGACTCCCTGCCGCAGGCCCTGGCCGAGCTGGCGCAGGCCTGGCGGGAGGAGTCGGCCTGGCGCGGCCGAGTATCGGCGGGAGGTGTCGAGATGGACGCGTCGGCGAACGCCGTCGTCGCCATCGAGGAGCTGACCACCCACGCCTGGGACCTGGCCCGGGCCACGGGGCAGGACGTTGCCGTCACTGGTGCCCAGCTGGACGAGGTGGATCGGTTCTTCCACATCTTCGCGCCGCAGATCGCGTCCGGTAAGGGCCCGTTCGGTCCGCCCGTCGACCCGCCCGAGCGAGCAAGCCGACTGGAGAGCACCATCGCCCGCACCGGCCGTGATCCCGGGTGGACAGCCGAAGTCTGAGGTCGTCGCCCCGAACAGACGCCTGGGGGAGTGCGTGGGGTGGCGAACATGATCGCGCAGGCCATCGTGGAGGGGCCGCCCATCCGGCGCACCCGATGGTCCGGCAGCGAGGTGGCGGCGGTAGTTTCACGGTGTGTCGATCCTCACCGAAACGTTCTCACTCTCCTCCGGTCACCGAATCCCGAAGATCGGGTTCGGCACCTGGCAGATCCCGGAAGGACCCGAGGCCTACGACTCGGTGACCGAGGCCTTGCGGATCGGCTACCGCCACATCGACTCGGCACTGGCCTACGGCAACGAGCAGAGCGTGGGTCGGGCCATCCGTGACTCCGGGGTGCCACGCGAGGAGGTCTACATCACGACCAAGCTCCCGGCGGAGATCAAGGACGCCAAGGGTGCGCGAGAGGCGTTCGACACGTCGTCGAGCAATCTCGATCTCGGGCCCATCGACCTCTGGCTCATCCACGCTCCGTGGCCCTGGCAGGACATGGGCTCAGACCACAAAGCGGGCAACATCGAAGTCTGGAAGGTCTTCGAGGAGCTGTACGGAGCCGAGCGGGTGCGCTCTATCGGGGTATCCAACTTCAACGTCGATGATCTCGAGTCGCTGGCTTCGGGCACCGAGGTGACTCCGCACGTCAATCAGATCCGTTGGTTCATCGGTAACACCCAGGACGAGACGACCAGCTACTGCCACGCACACGACATCCTCGTCGAGGGTTACTCCCCGCTCGCCACCGGCAAGCTGCTCGAGGACGACCGACTGTCCGGTATCGCTGAGAAGTACGGCAAGAGCGTTGCTCAGTTGTCGATCCGCTACCTGTTGGAGAAAGACGTGCTGCCGTTGCCGAAATCGGTGACTCCAGAGCGCATCGAGGCCAATGCGCAGCTCGACTTCGACCTGGATTCCGGCGACGTGGAGGCTCTCGACCACCTCTCGAACTCAGTCGACTGAGCAGTGGCCAGAGACCCACTCTGATCGTGCTGTAGCTCCCGTGGGCCCTTCTTCGTGAAGCTGCTCACGGCCGGGCTGCGGTGTCACGGTCGGGCATCCACATCGGTGTGTCGCCGCGCCGCGCGGCGGGGTGGGTGACTGGACAGGTGGTGGCGAAGGCGGCAGCGAAGAACTGCTCGAACGGAACTGGAGCGGAGCCGGCAGCGAAGCTGCGTCCGGTGGTGGCGACGGTGAAACGCCGCCGTCCGTCGCGGGAGGTCATGCTGAGGGTGTGGGTGCCGAAGCTGAGGCCGTCGTGGCCGAACACGACGTCCTCGCCGGTTCCGGAGGTACTGCAGGGGTCAGCCGCGGTGAAGGCGCCGAGCCCGTACGGCAGCGTTCGGCTCGTCAACGGGGTGATCATGGTGTCGACCAGCCATCATCCCGACCACGACGTAGTTGGTGTTGGAGTAGCCGAAGGCGGTGCCGGGCTCGAAAGCCCACGGCTGCGCCAGGGCGTCACATACGAGCTCGAGGTCGGTCCGTGGCACGCTGACCAGGTCGATGGCTTCCTGGGGGCTGGCCGCACCGGCGGTGATGGGTGTCAGGTACTCGGGCAGTCCGCTGCGGTGGCTGAGAAGCTGCTCCACAGTGACCTCGTCATGGTCCGGTAACAAGCCAGGCAGCACGCTACCGACGGTGGTCGACAGGCTCCATCGCCCCCGCGCCACCTCTTGCAGGGCGAGGGTGGCGACCATCGACTTGGTGACGCTGGCGACCCGGAACCGGTCCTCGGGACGGGCAGGACGTGGATTCGGGGTGAGTCGGCGGACCCCTGAGGCGCCGGCCCAGCGGCTGTTCGGTCCGACCACCTCAGCGACGGCAGCGACACCGTACTCGGCGGTGAAGACGTCCAGCGCCTCCTGCAGACGCCGCTCATCCAGACCATCGCCCGGCCTCCCTGCTGCGGCATGGTCCGATGCCGGCAGCTGTGGCACCGCCACTGCCGGGGCAGGAACAGACATCATCAAGGCCACGCTCGCTGCCAAGGCGGCCGCGACCATCGCCGGCCGACGCAGTGTCCGATCAGTCATGGGTTCCGGGTCCTTCGGTAGCTTGTTGGTGATCAGGCGCGACGGGCGCGACGGCTGGCGAGCAGCATCCGGATCAGGTACAGGGGCGTGGGTGGGTTCCAGCCGAGTTGTTGGCCCATGCCCAGGTCGTCGCGGTTGGCCCAGTGCTCAGCAATCAGGCCGTCCCTCATCCGGAACCAGTGCGTCTGGGTCACGGCGAAGGTCCGGCCGCGGGGCGGAAACGCCACGGAGACTTCGGCGTCTGGTCCGTAGGCGACGAAGGGTCCGGTCTGGCGGCCCGACATGGTCGCGTGGACGACGACCAGATCATGGTCGTGGGCGACGTCATGCACCGCCCAGGTCAGGTCGCTGAAGGCGGTACGCAACCACAGAGCGGTGGCGTACAGGGCAGCCGGTCCCGTGCCGCGCGTGTCCGGCGGCTCGGCTTCGGCCTCTCGGTTGACCACGTCAGACGTGTAGAGGACCCCGAAGTCGGCGAGAGAGCCGGAGCCCATGGCGTGCAGTGACGCGATGGCGACGGCGCAGTCGTCCCTCTCCACGAGGTGGCTCTCGTTGCGTTGATCAGTCGATGTGACGTGACAGCGGTTGGTTTCGGTCATGACGGACCTTTCGTGGTGGGTTGGATGGGCGGAGGGGACAGACGGCGAGCGTCTGTCGGGTAAAGTGAAGTTCAGTACTACATCGAACAGTTCACCACTGTATGACAGTGATGAACAATGTGTAAAGGGGATTGATGACACCGCCGGCCAGGTACTCCTCCACGCTCAGAGCCGAACAGGCTGCTCAGACCCGCCAGCGGGTCCTGGCGGCGGCGGGGGCGCTCTTCGCAGCGGACGGGTTCGCCCGGACCACGCTGGCTCGGGTGGCCGAAGCGGCCGAGGTCTCGGTGGAGACGGTCCAGGCTCAAGGGTCCAAACGGAGTCTGCTCACCGCAGCGATCCACCAGCTCAGCTTCGGCGGGGCGGAGACCAGCTTCCTCGCCGGCCCGCAGGCCCGCTCCCTTTTCGAGGCGACGACCGCGGCCGAGTTCTGCGAAGGTGGCGCGGACCTGGTCGGCGACTTCAACGCGCAGACGTTCCGGCTCTGGCGCGCCTTCGCCTCCGCAGCGGCCGACGATCCGGCCGTCGACCAAGAGCTCACCGAGCTCTCGGGATACATCGGCGACCAGTGTCACCAGATCGTGGACATGCTCGCCGCGCGGGGCTGGCTCCGCGATGACGTCGCCGTCGACGAGCTCGGCGACAGCCTCTGGGTGCTCATCGGCAGTGAGAACTACGACAAGACCACGACCCGACTCGGCTGGAGTCACCAGCGCTACCTCAGCTGGCTGAGCCGGTCGCTGCACGACCTCCTTCTCCCGAAGGCCTGATCCGCAGGTATGGGAACCATCTCACCCGCGTACTGGCGAAGGCTCGCTCTGGGCGTTGTGTGCAACCGATGGGGTCTGTGCAGACTGGTGCCATGACGGTTCGCATCCGGGGGGTCCGGGACGGGGACCTGACGTCACTTCTGTCGATCTGTCGTGCAGCTGTCGAGGCAAGTCACGGGTTTCTGACGCCTGAGGACGTCGACTGGTAGCGAGATCCACATGCTGTTCGTCTCTCCGGACGCCCGGGGGAGGAGTGGGGACTGCCCTGCTCGAGCACGTCGCGCAGGACCAACCGCGGTTGCGACTCGATGTCAACGAGCAGAATCCGGTCGCGCTCGCGCTTTACACCGCCAGGGTTTCCAGCAGATCGGACGATCGGAGGTGGATGGACAGTGACGTCCCTTCCCGCTCCTGCACCTGGCGCGCGATGCCAGCTGACTCGATCGGCAACGGTCAGTCTCCTGTCGTTCCGTCAGCGAGCTCGCGCAGGATGTCGAGATGCCCGTTGTGACGCGCGTTCTCCTCGATCAGGTGAAGCAACACCCAGCGCAGCGTTGGACGGACACCGTTGCTGAGTGGAAGCGCCGAACGGTCGTCGAGGCCGTGCCGGTTAACAATCGTGTCGGTACGCCGCGCTTGGGCGACGTAGTCCTGCAGGACCTCATCCAATGACGTCGATGCACCGTCGATGAACTCTTGATCGGGCGATGCTTCGGTCCAGGGCCCAAGGTCAGGTCCGTCGATGAATCGGTTCTCTACCCACGAGTGCTCGACCCAGCGCATGTGGTTCACCACGCCGCCGATCGTCATGAGCGGTGAGGAGGGTAGCGGGGCCGACCTCGCCAGGGTGTCGCTGAGCCCCAAGCACTTCTCGGCGGCGGTATCGCGGGTGTACTGCAGCATCGCCAGCAGCGTCGATCGTTCGTCCCACGAGCCTGGTGTATCGGATCTGGTCACAACCCTGAGTGTGGCCGAAGAGGTCTTCACACCGCCAGCCGCAACGGCACCCTGAGAAGGAGACCCCGCAAGGCGTTCCACGTCCTGCGCCACAGATCGTCGCCAACGGGTCGTGGGCTTCAGGCTTGTGCCGACGTGCTGAACGACTCACCGGGTTCAACCGTGATCTGTTCCGAGGGCGAAGCCAGCCCGAGGGCGGACAGATCGAGGCGGAACGTGCGTGGTCGGTCCACGAGGTTGGTGAGGGGTGAAACCGTCGGGGCGGTAGGCGTAGCTGAGTGGGTAGGCCTCCTGCTGCAGCTCCACCGAGCCGTGATCCGCCAGCCGGGGAGCGATCAGCAGGTCGGCGTCGAGCACGCCACTGATGCCCAGCTACTCGGTGAACAGCACCCAGGTGAACACACGGGGGTATTTGTAGTAGGCGCCGCCCCGTGCCAGGAGGACCCGCCGACGTAGTACACGTGATCAAGGTCGTGGCGCTCGCCCATCACGTAGTCCTCGACTGCTCGCTGGCGGCCGACACGGAGCAACTGGTCGGCGAGGACCCGGCCGCCGCCGCCCCAGGACCAGAGCGCCGCGTCCGAGCACCAGTAGCGATCGGCGGCGCAGAGGTCGTACGGACCCCCGTCGCCGATCTCGTCGTCAATGGCTGGAACGAGCGGACAGCGAGGGCGGCGGCCATCGTCTCGCGACCGTCTTTGATGACCTGGTCCGGTTAGGTTGCCATGCAGCTGGACGCCGCCTCGGTCATGCTGCTGGCGAGGCTCACACCGCAGCAGCTCGTGGTCGTGCTGTAAGTTCTCGGATTGGTCGAGATCCGGTGCGCTCTCGCGCCTCGAGTGCTGATCATCGGTCCAGTCGACGCGCCGACGGCGCACCAGAGAGGTCTACCCATGACGATTCCCAGCGTGCAGCTCAGTGACGGCCACAGCATCCCGCAGATCGGACTGGGTACGGCCCTGGACGACCAAGCGATCGTGCCGGTGATCGTGAACGCAGTCGAGGCCGGCTTCCGCCACATCGATACCGCGTATCGCTACGGCAACCAGTGGGGCGTGGGGCAAGGCATCCGCGACAGCGGCATCGGGCGGGAAGAGCTGTTCGTCACCACGAAGCTGGACGGCGAGTTCCAAGGGGATGCGCGTGCCGTTGCCGGCCTCGACGAGTGCTTGCGCCAGCTCGGCACGGACTACGTCGATCTGCTGCTGATCCACTGGCCGCTCCCGCAGCGCGACGAGTACGTCTCCACGTGGAGGACCTTCGAGCAGCTGGTTGACCAGGGCAAGGCACGCTCGATCGGCGTCTCCAACTTCAAGCCGGCTCATCTGGACCGGCTCCTCGCCGAAGCGACGATCCTGCCGGTGGTGAATCAGATTCAGCTCAGTCCCCGGATCACGCGGAGCGACCAAGTGGCCTATCACCGCGCACACGGCATCGTCACCGCTGCCTGGAGCCCGCTCGGATCAGGCTCGGAGCTACGCGACGATCCGACGCTCGCGGCGATCGCCGACAAGTACGGCAAGACACCAGCCCAGATCATTCTCCGCTGGGATGTCGAACTCGGGATCGTGCCCGTTCCGCGCTCGACGAACCCCGCGCGGATGGTGCAGAACCTCGACGTCTTCGACTTCGTGCTCACATCCGACGAGATCGCAGCCATCTCGGCGCTCGACACGGGCGCTGAACAGCGAGTCGACTCCGACACCGTCGGTCACTGACTCGGGAGGCTGGTCTCGTGATCGGCTGGGTGCGGCGGCACGGGTATCGACTGCGGGTTGCAAAGTCATGGAGAAGGCCGGATGCAGTCTCAAGCATCTCGTCAGTGGCCGGATGATCATGTCTCCGCCGTACCCGTTGTCATAGGGCGCGTGTCGGCTGATTTCTTGCCGGCCGCCAAGAGCGTGGACACTGGGCTGTGTCATGACGTCATCCGAGCCGTTGAGATTCGTGGTCAACCGCCACCACGCCAGCACACTCCACTTCGACCTGCGGCTCGAGGTCGACGACGTCCTCGCCTCGTGGGCGGTGCCCAAGGGACCGTCCCTGGATCCCACCGAGCGTCGGCTGGCCGTGCGGGTCGGCGATCACACCCTCGACCATCTCGAACTCGAGGGCCGCTCGGAGAGCGGGAACGGCCGCATCCACACCAAGATCGTGTGGGACACCGGCGTCTATGTACCTGCCGAGCCGCCGGGACCAGCCCTCGAACGGGGGCACCTGCGGTTCGTGCTCTCTGGCCAGAAGCTCGCAGGCGAGTTCGCGCTGACACGAACCCGCATGGGTGGGGACGACCGCCACTGGATCCTGGTCAAGTTGGCCGACGAATACGCCGATACCGACCGTGACCCCACCCGCGACGACAACCGCTCGGTCTTGAGCGGTGTCACTCATGAGGACCTGGCAACAGATCCCTCGGCGTAGGGGACGTTCACTGCCGCGGCTCGAAGGCGTCGGTGGTGCTGGCAGTCAGCGCCGGAGACAGTGCTACGGCGCCCGGTCTTGCCGCCCTCTTCGCCCAGCAGGCCCACAGTGAGGAGCCGGGCGGTGTGACGGCGCTTTCCTCTGATCGCCCTCAAGTCCTTCCCACACCCTTGCCGATGGCGTGGCGCAACCGACGGCACCGCCCACCCGCGACAACCTGTTTGAGCCTGCCGTCCGAATCTTCCTGCTGGGACTAGTCGAGACGTGAGTTCAAGGCCTGCCGACGACTGAGCACATGCCCAAGCTGATATCCCGGAAGCCGTCCGTCCAGCGTGAGATCGAACGCCGGCCCGGTGGGCTGGTCGATCATGGGCGGAGCATGCTCTTCGTAGGACTGCCCGGAGATAGTTGTCAGCCAGGGGCGACATGTGAAGCCGTCGATGGCATCGCGCGCGGGCTGTGGGCTGGGCCCTGTGACTGTCTGAACCGTCGGCACCACGCGTCGGTGCGCGTACGTCTCAGATGTAGCCAGGTGCTACCGACTTCGTGCTGCGCCTCTCGTCCGGCTGCGAACCGGCTGACCTCATCAGAACACCTGGGACTCGCCACAGATCGACAGCTGGCGAGGCAAACCATCGCTGAGCGCTACTTGACAATGCGTTCACTCGCCCGTTTCAGAGGGCGCAGCGGGGGCGTCTGCTGGTACCGTACGCTTCACTTGATCTCCGAAGTCTGTGGGCGTGGGAGGTGGGTGGCGTTATGGCATGCCCGTTGTGCGGTGCCGTCGAGCCGAGGCGGCTCATAGCGCCCGGCTACTGGGAGTGTCAGTCCACTATCAACGCCGGTGGTGCCAAGCACGAGCCTGCCCCGGGTCATCCCTGGATGACGGTGCCGATGCCTCGGCCGGACTACAGAACCTGCGGCATCCGTTACGCCGAGGCCTCGGGGTCGGGTGGACTGACGCACTAGGTCGACCCTGACCTAAGTAGTCCTACGCGCGTGGTTCTCCTCCAACGTGGTCCCAATCCGAATGCTCAGGGGCAGCACGTGTGATCACCACGACCAGTCAAGGACAGGCTGCATTTGGCCGCGAATCCGGAGCTTCGAGCCGCGCGACTACGGCTGGATCCGACCAGCTGATCGTTGAGGTTGACGTTGCCGCGAGCCACGCCGGCTGCGCCGACAGCAGTGACCAGGGCGGCCACGACGGCCGCCGAACCGATGATGGCTTTGTTGCGCTTCTTCATCGTGATTTCTTTCAGGACCGAAGCGGCTCGACTGTTCGAACCCTTGAGTTTTCGATGTCAGGGACCCTGCCGATGCCCGATCCATCGCCGGTCAGAATCGCGACTTGACCGCAGGTGGCAACAGCCGCTGAGGAGAAGCCGACCAGATGCGCGCGGCCCCCGCGATGATCAAGATCCGAGGCAACGTCGTCGGCCAGGTCGCGCACCGTGAGGACACGCGCTCAGGCCAGATCCGGCCGTGTCGGGATTCCTGATTCTCCCGCGAAGGTCCACGTCTGTGTTGGAGCGGTGTTGGAGCCGTCTCACGCATTCTGAGAGTCGGTCCTGAGGATGAGTGCCTCAGGCATTCAGAGGAGCAAAGTACGAGCACCCTCAAGAGGCAGTGGGATCCGCAGATCTGTTCAGGTTCAATGTCGCGACCACGCTCGCGTCGCCGGACCACACGCCAGCGTCGCGGGACCGCTCCCCAGCGGCATGACCGCGAGACGTCACCTCGGGCGCAGGTCGCGGGCTGGCTGGCGGTGACGACCAAGGCCCTCGACGGCGGCAGCGATCGCGGTGATCAGGTCGATCGCAGAAGAAGAAGACGAGGACAGGTCTGTCCGTTCTCAGACAAGTAGTCCCAACCCGGAGTCTGTGTTCTCGTCGTGGCGTGACGGATGGGGCGAGTGGTGCGCCGACTTTCTCACGTAAGTAGTCCCAATCCGGAGAGGCTCTCACCTAACCGTCCTGACCGGGTGATCGTGAACGGAAGTTAGGCCCCGCAGAGTTCGTGCGTTCACATGCCTGGTGCGCAGGAGCAACCTGGGCGGGTGGCGTCGTGCCGAGCATCGCTTGACATCTAGCCCGATGTGGTCAGCGGAGCAACAGGATCTGGGTGAGGACGCCGAGGACGGCGCAGGCGCCGAGGGTGCGCAGCACGGACCATTTCACGATGAAGATCAGCAGGCAGGCGACGGCGGTGAGGGCGACGGCCGGCAGGGAGATGCTGGCTGCGACGGGGATCTGGGCGTGCATGGCGCCGAGGCTCCAGGCCTGGCTTTGGGTGAACAGGGTGTGAGCCGCGAAGTAGACGGCGAGGTTGGCGATCACACCGACGACGGCGGCGGTGATGCCGGTCAGAGCAGCTGTGAGTGACCGGTTGTGGCGGAGGCGTTCGACGTAGGGGGCGCCGAGCAGCACGAACAGGAAGCAGGGCACGAACGTCACCCAGGTGACCAGCAGCGACGCGATGATGGCCGCGGTCCAGGGGTTGAGATCGCCGGGTGAGCGGTAGGCGCCGACGAATGCTACGAACTGGACGACCATGATCAACGGTCCGGGGGTGCTCTCGGCCAGGGCGAGGCCGCGGACCATCTCCCCGGGCAGCAGCCAGCCGTAGACGTTCACGGCTTGCTGGGCGACGTAGGAGAGGACGGCGTAGGCGCCGCCGAAGGTGACCAGGGCGGCGCCGGAGAAGAACAGACCTTGGTCGACGAAGATGCTGTCCCAGCCGAACGCCAACCCGACCGCGAGGATAGGGAGAGCCCAAGCGGTCAGTCCGACCGCGAGGATGATGGCGCTGCGGCGGGCGCTGGATTGGTCGGCGTGGAGGTGGTCGTCACTGATCAACGGGGCCGGGCCGTCATCGGCGGTCTTCTTGGCCGGTGGGGTGGTGATCGCCGGCCAGATCCGCCCCAGGGCCCACCCGATGAGTCCCGCAGCGAGAACCACGATCGGGAACGGGGTGCCGAGGAACGTGAGCGCGAGGAACGCGGCGACCGCCAGGGCGATCAGTGCGGGATGGGTGAGAGCGCGGCGGCTGACCCGGACCACGGCCTGGATGACGATGGCGATCACGGCGGCGGACAGGCCGAGGAACAGCCCGGTCAGCAGGGGTGTGTCGCCGTAGGCGACGTAGACCGCGGAGAGGCCGAGCAGGGCGAGCATGCCGGGCAGCACGAACAAGGAGCCGGCGACCAGGCCGCCGCGGAGGCCGTTGAGCAGCCAGCCGGTGTAGATGGCGAGCTGTTGGGCTTCGGGTCCGGGCAGCAGCATGCAGTAGTTGAGGGCGTGCAGGAACCGGCGGTGCCCGATCCAGCGTTTCTCGTCCACGAGGGTGCGTTGCATGACCGCGATCTGTCCGGCCGGGCCGCCGAAGGTCTGCAGGCTGATCAGAAACCAGGCCTTGACCGCCTGACCGAACGGGATGACGTCGCCGGCAACGGTCGGCGTCGACGCAGAATCGGACGTGACGGGCTGCTCTGTGGCATCTGGCTCGGGGGAGTGCGGCTGGTTGGTGCTGCGGTCGGGGTGGGTCATGCCGGGTCCTTTCCGGCGAGGACGGCGCGGTGGAAGTAGGCGTAGAGGCCGTCGAAGATCGCGGTGCCGTGCTCGATGACCTGGTCGTCGTCGACGGTCATCGACAGGCCGCGGAGGACGACGTCGAGCCCGGCGGCTTCGGGGGCGTCGTAGCGGTCGTCTTCAAGGTCGGCCTCGTGGACGATGGCCGCGATCCGCCACAACACCGGGTCGAGAAGGTCGTGACGGCGCAGCAGGGTTTCGAAGGTGCAGTCGTCGCCGTGGTGGGTGAACTCGACGCCCCGCATGTCGAACGGAATCGTGCCGTCCGGGACGTCGGCGATGTCGGTGACGAAGCCGAAGGTGGCGTCGGGGTCGATGAACCGGCGGATCAGCCAGGCCGATCCGACGCGGTCGATGTGGACCCCGGCGCGGGTCACCCACCTCACGCCCGGCCACCCGTCGTTGAGGCCGGCTGACCGGCCCGGCCGGTGAGGCCCTCAACGGCTTGGCGCGCCGTCTCCTGCTCCGGGGGTGGGAAGTAGTCCCGGCGCCGGATCCGTCGCAGCTCGCGGCGGAGCCGGTCCAGCGTCCTCGCCTGGTCGGCGTCCGGCCCGGTGCCGGTCTGCTCTTCCGTTTGGATGATCAGGGCGCGGTATTCCTCCGCCCGGGCCTGCTGCAGCTGGGCGATCAGGTGCTGCTCATCGCGGGCCGACAGCATCTCCGCCCGCCACAGGATCGCCGAACCGCCGGCGGCGTCGACGTCGGCGGCCACCCATTCCAGCTGCTCACGGGTGCGGGCGTCCTCCGGCAGGGCGACCAGCCCGTCGCCGACCTGCGCAACCCCGAGACCGCGCAACTTTCGCCAGACCGAGATCCGTGGGGTCGACGGTTCCCTTGGGACCCGGTAGGCAAGCATCACCCACCACGGTCCATGTTGTGTAACCACGGTTACATTCTCTGGTTGGGGTGTCTCGGCGGTCAAGCCGCCACGGTCAGCTCACGTGTCTGGGGTGGTCGTGGCCGCTCGGAGGGGCTGCCGCGGTGAGCCGGACCGTGTCGAGGCGCGGCAGCCGGTCGCGGAGCAGGTCGGCGGCCTGGTGCTCCAGCTCGTGGAACTGTCCGACGGGCATGGCCGGGTCGCTGCTGACGGTGGCTTCGACCATCAGCAGGTGCCCGGACCAGCGCATCCGCAAGTGGTCGACGGTGACGATGCCGGAGACCGATGCGACCGTTCGCTCGGCCTTCTCGACCAGGCCGGGGTCGACGCCGTCGAGGAGTCGGCGGCCGATGTCGCGGCTGGTGCCGAGCAGCAGCACCACGATCGCGGAACTGATCACCAGGCCGACGATCGGATCGGCCAGCGGAAAGCCGAGCCAGATCCCGATCACGCCGGCGACCACGGCCAGCGAGGTGAACCCGTCGGTGCCAAAGTGGGCGTCGACCAGCTCACGAGAGTTTGCGTCGAGACCATGCTGCATACCTGCATCTATACGCAGATAATAGATCTGCGATGACAATCACGAGTGCGTCTGCGATGCACCATTCCCGCAGGTGCATCACGGCGGCCAGCAACGGCGACAGAGTAGGGTCGAGTCCGGTCGCCGAGCGCTAGCCTCCCTGCATGCCGCCGCTCGAGATCGCACTGTTCGACGATCTCGGGCACGCGCTGAGCACCACCGGGATTCTTGTTGGGCTCGGGATCGTGATGGCGGCCAGCAGCCCCACCACTTTCGGGATCGAGATGGGTGCGGTCGGGGGTTCACCCCACGCTCGACGCAGGGTGCTCCTCATCACAGGTGCCGTCGCGCTGTCGTCGACCCTGCTGGCGCTGGTCTTCCTCGTGATCAACCCCACGGCCCTGCACGCTCTGTGGACCGGGAAGCTTCAGCCCATCGTCGAACAGCACTGGGTGGATGCGTTCGCGGGTTTGGTGCTGGTGCTCGTCGGCCTTTGGCAATGGCGTCGGGCGGCCCGTCCACCGCGCCCGAAGCGCGATCAGGCTCGCTTGGACCGCTCCGGCGCCCTGTTCGCCTTCGTGGCGGCCGAGAGCCTGGTGAGCGCCACAGGCCCGGCCACCATGTACCTGGTGGTGCACACTCTCAGCACGATCAGGCCGGCCGCACTGTGGCCCGTCGCTTACGCCGTCTTCCTCGTGGGACTGGTGGCTCCGTTCGTGTTCCTAGGAGTGGCGGTCACCCGGATCCCGGTGGCGGCCCGGTGGTTGTCGCGGCTGGCGAACGCCGTGGCCGAGCGCGACCTGCGGCGCCCGATCGCGGGCATCGTGATCGGCGCCGGCGCAGTGCTCAGCACGGTCTCGATCCTGCACATCGTGCCCGCAGGTTGACCGGCCCAAGGGCGGTCGGGGTTGTGCGAGTTGGCGCGACGCAGGAGCAGCAAGGATGCACCGATCCCGGTGTCGATCGAGACAGCCGACGCGTTGTGGCACCCCGATCCGCGATAGGACAGACTGACCTGGCAACCGTGGGCGTACCGAGCGAGAGGACTGATGATGAGCATGGATGTGGACGAGACCGGCCCCATCGACTACGTGGTAGTTGAGTTTCCCGGCAACAAGATGACAGGGGAAGGGTTTCCCTTGCTGGTCGACCTGGTTGACGCCGGCATCATCCGGCTCCTGGATCTGGTCTTCGTGACCCGCGAGCTCGACGGCTCGGTCAAGGCACTTGAGATCACCGACTTCGACGGCGACGGTGAACTCGATCTGGCCATTTTCGAGGGGGCCTCCTCGGGTCTGCTCGACCAGGGTGACATCGATGAAGCGGTCTCGGTCATCGAGCCGGGGAACTCCGCCGGAATCCTCGTGTATGAGAACAGTTGGGCCGGCCCATTTGCCGCAGCGCTCCGCCGGGGAGGCGCTCAGCTTGTGGCGAGCGGTCGCATCCCGGTCCAAGCTATCCTCGCCGCCCTCGACCAAGCCGAAGCCGAAGCTTCGCGGTCTTGATCCTGCAGTACCGCCTCCAGATCCCACCAGCTGATGAAAGGTAAGTTCCATGCCAGGTCTCATTCGGGGAGTCGCCCGCACCGCCGCTATCGCGGGAACCGCCACGGCCGTGTCCAATCGAGTTTCCCGCCGCCAGGCTGGGCGGTGGGCTGCAAAGGAGGAGCAGGCGCCGCCGCCACCACCGGCCCAACCCGCCTACGCCCCAGCCCCAACGGCACAACCTGCAGCGGCCACGATGGATGACAAGCTCGCTCAGCTCAAGCAACTGGGTGAGTTGCGCGACGCTGGCGTATTGAGTGACGCCGAGTTCGAAGGTCAGAAAGACAAGATCCTGCGCGGATGACGGGACACGATTCCTCAGCCTCAACCCGTGGATGGGTAGCTGAAGGTTTGGCGGGCACGGACGTTGATGTGCCCTCTGCGATCGGAGAATCGGGAGTGTCAAGGTCCTGATCCAGCCAATCCGCAGAAGCCACTGAGGGTGAGTTACGTGATGGGCGGTCGCGGGCCACACCGGTCTTCGATGACGAGAATCTCGCGCTGTGCGTGGGGCCTGGTCCCACTGATGGGTTTGGCCGAGCAGGCGGGGCTGTCTGAGCTGATCGGGCAGCGGGTCCGGTTCAAGACATCAAGGGTCGCCTCGGCGGGGGCGAACCCGGCCGGCAAACGGACCTCGATTGCGGGATGGCCGCGGACTCGAACAGCATCGACGATCTGGACGTGATCCGTTCCTGCGGGATGCCGCGCCTGTTCGGCCGGTGTGTACGCACCGGCCACGCTGGGTCAGTTCCTGCGTGAGTTCCGCCACGGCCACACTCTGCAGCTGGCGTCCGGTGCTGCGGGCCCACCAGCGGTGCCCGACCCCGACACCGGTGAGCTGATCTCCGTCGCCGAGGTCGCGGAGGTGGCCGAGTTCACCGCGTTCGGCTCGACCGATGAGCCGGTGACCGCCCGGCTGATCGTCCGCCGGGTCCGCGACCGTACCCGGCTGGAGGAGCTGTTCCCGGTCTGGCGGCACCACCCGTTGCTCACCAACAGCCTTGAACCGGCCGCGATCACCCGCTACCTGCTCGAAGCAGTCGGCACCCTCGCCAGCCCGGCACACGCCGCGGCCCACGGCGCCACGCTGCGCGGCGACCTGATCACCGTGCCGGCCCTGGGTGTCCTTCACCCTGTCGGGTGAGTCGCCCGGACCGTCAGTCTCCCGTACGCTCATGATCACCACTGACTCGAGAGCCGGAGATCCATGACAGACCCTACGGGTGTGGAGGCGTTGCCCGCGTACGCCGCCACGATCGAGGAGGTGCTCGATCGCCTCGGCTCCGACAGCGACAACGGCCTGAGCCAGGCCGAGGTCGAGCAACGGGTGGCCACCTACGGTCGGAACGAGATCGCGACCGAGAAGCCACCGTCGATCGTCGCGGTCGCGCTCGGCCAGCTCCGCGACCCGATGAACCTGATGCTGATCGCGGTCACGTTGGTCAGCCTGGTGATCGGCGAGATCTCCACGGGCGTCATCGTCGGACTGCTGATCGTGCTCAACGTGGTCCTCGGCTCGCGCCAGGAGCTCAAGGCCAGGGCCAGTGTCGACGCCTTGGCCAAGCTGCAGGTCCCGCAGGCCAAAGTGGTCAGGGACGGGCAGCTGCAGACTGTCTCGGCCACCGACATCGTGCCGGGCGACGTGATCGCGGTCGAGGCCGGGGACATCCTGCCCGCAGATGGCCGGATCCTGCGATCAGCCACCCTGGAGACGCAGGAGGCTGCGTTGACCGGGGAGAGCGCGCCCATCGCCAAGGACGCCAAGGCCATCGAGGGGGTCGATGTTGGGCTGGGCGACCAGACCAACATGCTGTTCCAGAACACCTCCGTCACCCGAGGCACCGGAACTCTGGTCGTCACCGCGACCGGGATGCAGACCCAGATGGGTCAGATCGCCGCCATGCTCACCAAGGTGGTGCGGACTCGGTCCCCGCTCCAGCGCGAGCTTGACACGTTGACCAAGGTGCTCGGCTTGGTCGCCTGGGGCGCCGTGGCAGTGATCGTCGTGGTCGGGCTGGTCCGTGGTACGCCGATCCAGGAGCTGCTGCTGCTGGGCACGGCGATGGCGATCTCGGCCATACCCACAGGTTTGCCGGCCTTCGTGTCCGGGCTGCTGTCGATGGGCGCCAAGCAGTTGGCCGAGGCGAAGGCGGTGGTCAAGAACCTGGCCGATGTCGAGACCCTCGGGGCCACCAGTGCGATCAACACTGACAAGACCGGCACCTTGACGTTGAACGAGATGATGGTGTCGACGCTCTACTCGGGCGGCTCGTGGTTCACGGTGACCGGCGAGGGGTACGCCACGACGGGCGGGATCACCGGCGTCGCCGGAGCGCCGACTCCCGACTTCACCCGGCTCGGACTGGGCCTGGCCCTGGACACGGACGCGGTCGTCGCTGCCGACGGCAGCGTGACGGGTGATCCGACTGAGGCGGCCTTGGTGGTGCTCGCCGCCAAGATCGGCGTCGACGTCGAGCAGACCCGGCGTGCCTATCCACGGATCGCCGAGGTCCCCTTCGACTCCGAGTACAAGTTCATGGCCACCTTCCACCGGATCAAACTCGACGGTAGCGAGCACGTCGTGGCGTTGGTCAAGGGCGCACCCGATGTCGTCCTGACGCGCTGCACCATGGCCGGCGGACCGTTGAGCGGTTCGCAGGTGCCGATCGCGCGGGCAGCAGCCGGTATCAACGACGCGAACGAGCAGATGGGTGAGAGCGGATTGCGGGTGCTCGCGTTCGCGATCCGGCTGATCGACGACGACGACCTGGCGATCATGGGGGCCGATCCGATGTCGCTCATCCATGACCTGGGCTTCGTCGGCATGGCCGGCATCATCGACCCGTTGCGGGTGGAGGCCAAGGGCGCGGTGCAGGTCGCTCTTGCAGCGGGGATCGATGTCCGGATGATCACCGGCGACCACGCGGTGACGGCCCAGGCCATCGGTGCTTCGTTGGGGCTGGGACCGGGGGCGATCAGTGGGGCGGAGCTGCGGAAGCTGTCCGACGAGGAGCTGCAGCGGCGACTACCCGAGTTGCACGTCTTCGGGCGGGTTTCACCCGAGGACAAGCTGCGGCTGGCGCGGACCATGCAGCAGAACGGCCTGATCGTCGCCATGACCGGTGACGCAGTCAACGATGCGGCGGCCCTCAAGCAGGCAGACATCGGGGTGGCGATGGGCAGTGGTAGCGAGGTAACCAAGCAGGCCGCCCGGATGATCCTCACCGACGACAACTTCGGCACCTTGGTGCACGCCGTCGAGATCGGTCGCCGGGTCTACGACAAGATCGTCTGCTACGTGCGCTATCAGATGACCCAGCTGCTGGCGCTGATCTTCCTGTTCTTGGCGGCGACAGTCTTCGACGTCAACGACGGGGTGGCGATGACGCCGCCGATGGTGCTGTTCCTGCTCTTCTTCGCCACGGCGATCGGGGTCGCGATCATCGCGATTGACCCTGGTGATCCCGATGTGATGCATCGGCGCCCACGTGACCCCGGGGTAACGATCACCAACCGGACCGCGGTGCTGACCTGGATCGGCTATGCCACGGTCCTGTTCCTCGCGGCCTTCTTGCCGTTGGTTCTCGGACCCGACGAGCCCAGTCCCAGCACCGCTTCGATCTCCCTGACGATGACCTTCGTGATCATGGGTCTGGGTACGACGCTGAACGCGCTGGTGAACCGTCGGGATCCGGCCTTCGGCTTCGGGGCGCCGATCGCGTCCGCGCTGCTGATCGCACTGATCCCGGTGACGTTGCTGCTGCTGGCCACCGAGCTGCCGATGCTGCAGGAGGCCCTGCTGACCACCGGCCTGAGTCCGCGCCAGTGGTTGGTCTGCCTGGCGCTTGCTGCTGCCCTGCCGATCGTCGTCGAAGTCAGCAAGGCGATCCGGCGCCGTCGCCAGACCGTCAGACCCGCGCCAGACGTCCAACACGCCGTCAACCCTTCCCGGGCCCTTGGGTAGTGATATCGGCCCGCACGGCTCTAGCATCGCCCGCCCTGACGCTACCGCTCAGATGCTGCGGGCGACCTCGATCCGTCCTGACCCGCCGCGCCGCCCTCGAAGCTGTCCTTGGAGCCTAGGTAGCCGGCGATGTCCATCCGGTCGCCGGATCGGGCATGAGCACGTGCCGACGTCCAGCCTCAGCAGCCGGCATAGGTGGCCAGGCCATCGGAGTCGAACCCTGGTGATCACGACTGCAGGCCCTGTCGAATGAGTTGCGGATGGCCCGGGCGTCTCGTTGGACCTGATCCGGCGTAGGCCGGAACGCCGGGCTGAACGGCCTGGTGCGCTTACCAGACGGCGAGATTCGTCTGTGCCGCGAGCTCGCGCATCGTCGTGCGATAGTTCCGAACCGCGGAGCGCACAACCGTACGTCGCTCCTTCTGGCTGTAGCTGTTGTCGCGCCCCCGCGACCTCCAGAACTGGCGGCCAGCCGCGAGATGTATGAGGGTCTGACGTTGTTGACGCCCTGCTTGATTCGGGGGGGCGGGTTCCTGCTCGGTGTGCGGGCGATAGTTGTTGGTGCATCTGACGATGATCAAGGCGTGATGGATCGCCGATGAGAAGGGCCCCACGGCAGCCGGCTTCCTCGCCCGCGCGAAGGTGAGGACAGGTCCTCTCGCTGGCTCGACACGGATCGAGTTGCGCCGCGGACCCAAGACCGTCGCCGCCAAAGCCGGCTACGTCGACCTGCACTCCATCGTCGGTTCGCCGCCCACGGCATCACCCACCTGCACCGGTCGTCGGACAAGCCTGCCGCTGAGCCACCTCGCGTACCTGCTCCTGGAGGTCATGCAGCCAACCGAGGACGCAGGCCGACCGACCGGCGTCGAAGAAGCGCAGCCAGTTCGCCTAGATCAGCCTCGTAGCCTCGTCGTAGGCATCGCCGGCGAGCAGGTGTGCACCGCGTCTTCGACCTGGCCGAGCCAGCGAACCACCGTTCACCACGACGGGTGCGTGGGGAACCGGCTCTGGACGCTCGACCTCGAGCGAGGTCCGTGCGAACGTCGCGAACAGGTGATGGAAGCGGACCCACTCGTCCAGCAGGCGACGCACTGAAGTGTTCAACAGCACAGGAGGCGGATGAGCACGGTGGACGTCGGTCCGAGCGACTCCACAGCAGGGCACCAACAGCCCATTTACGCCGACGACGGTGAGGTCTACCATCAAGATCATCACGACTTCCGGCCGTGGTGAAGGAAGGACACTGGTGTCTTCTCACGTAGGGCCGACAGCCGCGTCCGACCCGGATGCGCGACGTGGAGGACGGTTCGGCCTTCGACAGGCGACCGCGCTGATCGTCGGGAACATCATCGGCGTCGGGATCTTCAACTTGCCGGGGTCCTTGTCGGCGTATGGTCCGATCACGCTGCTGTCGATGGTGCTGGTCACGGCGGGGGCGTTGGCGTTGGCGCTGCTGTTTGCGGGGCTGTCGCGGCGTCTGCCCTCCGATGGTGGTCCATACGCGTACTCGCGGGTGGCGTTCGGCAACCGGATCGGGTTCTTCAATGCGTGGTCCTACTGGATCACGGCGTGGGCCGGCAATGCCGCGATCGTGACCGGCTGGGTGCTGTATGTGGAGTACCTGCTGACCCAGGGCGGGCAGCAACCGCCGCTGGCGAAGGGGGCCCTGATCGCGATCGCGTTGGTGGGTCTGTGGGTGCCGGCGTTGATCAATCTCAATGGCGTGTCGAAGATGGCCGCGGTGCAGGTCGTCACCACGGTGCTCAAGTTCCTCGCGTTGGCCGTGGTGTCCTTGGTGGGCCTGTTCTTCATCGACACCGCCAACTTCCGTCCGTTGAACGTGTCGGGCGGGCCGGATCTGGCCGCAGTGGGTACCGGTCTCGCGCTGGGGTTGTTCAGCTATCTGGGGGTGGAGACGGCCGCGGTGGCGGCGGGACGGGTCCGCGATCCCGATCGCAACGTGCCGCGGGCGAGCCTCCTGGGCACGCTCGGCTGTGCAGCGGTGTACCTGGTGTCGCTCTTCGTCGTGTTCGGGGTGGTCCCGAACAGTGAGCTGCAGCAGTCGAACGCACCCTTCTCGACCGCGGTCAACACCATGTTCGGCGGGAGCTGGGCCGGCTATGTGATGGGCCTCGCGGTGGTGGTCTCGGGATTCGGGGCGCTGAACGGCTGGACGATGATCTGCGCCGAGATGCCTTTGGCCGCGGCGAGGGACGGCTTGTTCCCGGAGCGGTTCGGACGGCTGTCGAAGAAGGGCGCGCCGATGTTCGGCATTGTCATCTCGACGGTGTTGGCGAGCGTTTTCACGGTGTTCAGCTATCTCGGCAGCGCGGGCTACACAGTGTTCAACACCTTGGTCTTCATGTCCGGGATCACCGCCGCCATCCCGTACGGGTTCTCCGCATTGGCTCAGATCAAGTGGCGCCTCCAGGACGGCCGGCAATTGCATACTCCTCGCGTGGTCCGCGATGTGACGGTGGCCGTGGTCGCGGTGGTGTTCTCGGTGCTGTTCATCTGGTTCTCACGCAACACCGGGGAGGAGGCAGCGTGGAAGGTGTGGCTGCCGTTCATCTTCTGCGGTGTCGCGTTCTTGATCGGCATCCCGGTCTATCTGGCGCAGCGGGCCCACATGGTGGCCCCGCAAGCGGTCCCGCAGTACGAAGCTCCGGCGAAGAGGTGAGGTGACCATGGCATTCCATGTTGACTCCGAGGTTGGTGTCCTCAAGCAGGTCATCGTGCATCGCCCCGGCCTGGAGCTGATGCGGTTGACCCCGAGCAACGTCGACGACCTGTTGTTCGACGACGTGATGTGGGCCCAGCGTGCGCAGGAGGAACACGACGCCTTCGTGCAGAAGCTGCGGAACAAGGGTGTGATCGTGCACCTCTTCCACGAGCTGCTCGCCCAGGCCCTGGACCAGCCGGGCGCCCGCGAGTTCGTGCAGGACGAGCTGACCACGGCCACCCGGTTCGGTCCGGCCCTCGACAAGCCGCTCGATGAGCTCGTCGGGTCGACACCCGCAGCACGGTTGTCGGAGGCCCTGATCGGAGGAGTCCTGAAGCGGGATCTCGATCTGGCCGATCCATCGAGCCTGCTGCTGGAGTACCTCGGCCCGGATGACTTCTTGCTGAAACCGCTGCCGAACCACCTGTTCCAACGTGACAACTCGGCCTGGGTGTACGACGGTTTGTCGGTCAACCCGATGAGCAAGCCGGCCCGGAAGCGGGAGACGATCAACTCGCGGGTGGTGTGGAACTTCCATCCGATGTTCCGCGACGCGGAGTCGCCCCTGCACTTCTACTACGGCAACGACTCCATCTCCCACGATCCGGCCAACTGCGAGGGCGGGGACATCGTGGTGATCGGCAACGGCTCGGTGATGGTCGGCATGGGGGAGCGGACCACCCCGCAGGGGGTGGAGTTCCTCGCCCGCCAGTACTTCGCCCACGGCTCGGTCACCAAGGTGATAGCGGTCGAGCTGCCGAAGACGCGGGCCTTCATGCACCTCGATACAGCGATGACCATGGTCGATCGTGATGCGTTCAGCGTGTACCCGTACCTACCGGAGACACTCCGTTCGTTCACGTTGACGCCGGTCGGGGCGGGCGGTGACTACCGGGTGGTCGAGAACGCCGAGCTCTTCCCGGTCGTCGCCGAGGCGCTGGGGGTGGAGAAGCTGCGTGTCCTGCGGACACCGATCGATGCTCTCGGCGCCCAACGGGAGCAGTGGGACGACGGCAACAACTTCCTGGCCGTCGCACCGGGTGTGATCTTCGGCTACGAGCGCAACATCACGTCCAACACATTCCTCCGCAAGCAGGGAATCGAGATCGTCACCATCGCCGGGTCCGAGCTGGGCCGCGGGCGGGGTGGCCCCCGCTGCATGTCCTGTCCGATCGAACGCGAAGCCGTGGTCTGAGGCTCAGGATGCCGAAATCGCGGTCGAGGATTGCCTCGCGGAGGGTGATCGGGCGGGTGAGCCGACATGGCTGGCGCTGTGTCCGAGCCTGAGCCGGTACGGACCGGCGCGTACATCTCGTGGCCGCAGGCCGCGTTCATCGGTGTCGCCGCCATGGTGGGGGCGGGCATCTTCTCCCTGCTCGGGGCCGCCGGTGAGGTGGCCGGGTCGGCGGTCTGGCTCTCCTTCGTCCTGGCCGGGATCATCGCCGGGATCCAGGGCTATTCGTTCGCCAAGCTAGGAGCTGCCTTTCCGTCGGCGGCGGGGCTGCTGGAGTATGTGCGTCAGGGGTTCGGCGACGGGCACTTCACCGGGATTTCGGCGTGGATGACGTACTCGGTGAACACCATCGTGACGGCGATGGTGGCGGTGTCGTTCGGCAGCTACGCGAGTGCGATGTTCACTGATGACAGCGCGGTCTGGGCCAAGGCCTTCGCGGCTTTGATCATCGCGGTGATGGTGGTGGTGAACGTCGCAGGATCGACGCTCGTCGCTCGCGCGCAGAGTGTGATCGTGTTCATCGTCATCGGCATCCTCACACTCTTCGCCGTTGTCACGATCACGAACATGGATCCTGCGCTCCTCGCCCCGTCGGGGTATCCACCCTTCCGAGACATCTTCTCCAGTGTGGCTCTCACGTTCTTCGCGTTCCTGGGATTCGGGATCGTGACGTTCACCGCGAAGGACCTCCGCACACCTCGCCGTGAGCTCCCGCGTGCGATGTACCTGGCCCTGGGCATCGCCGCGGTCATCTACATTGCGGTCTCCCTGGGCGTGTTCGGAACGCTGACGGTGGACGCGGTCATCGCCTCCGGCGGTACCGCGCTCGCGGTGGCCGCCGAGCCCAGCCTCGGCCAGGCCGGCTACTGGCTGATGAGCGTCACGGGACTGTTCGCCACCGCCGGCGCCACCAACGGCGGGCTCTACCCCGCCGCCGGCCTGTGCGAACAGCTCGCCGCGAGCCGGCAGTTCCCGCCGCTGATGGGCCGCCGGCTCCGGAAGCGGGTGCCGGTGGGACTGCTGATCACCGCCGCCGGTGCGATGCTGCTGGCGGTGGGCTTCAGCCTGACCGCCATCGCCTCCATCGGCAGCGCTGCGGCGCTGCTGATCTTCGGTATGGTCACGGTCGGGCACCTACGGGTGCGTTCGCAGACCGGCGCTCGGGCCGCCGTCCTGGTCCTCGGCGTGGTCACCACCGGGCTGGCCTTCCTCACCTTCGTCTTCACGACCCTGATCACCGAGCCGGCGTCCGCGATCACCCTGGTGCTGATCCTGCTGCTCAGTGCAGGCCTCGATGTCGGCTGGAAACGTCGACGGAACCAACTGGAGTCCGACGGAGCGAGTGGGTGAGGCGTACCGCCATCGGGACGAGCCCGTTCCCCAGCCAGCCAATACGTCCATCCAACTGCTCGAAGACGCCTGAGGAGGCGAGATGAATCTGAAAGGTCGACATCTCTTGCGGCTGGCCGACTTCAGCCCCGACGAGATCCGCTACCTTCTCGACCTGGCGGCGGAGCTGAAGGCCGACAAGCGGCAGGGGCGGGAGACGCCACGTCTGGTCGGGAAGGAGATCGCGTTGATCTTCGAGAAGGACTCGACCCGTACCCGGTGCGCGTTCGAGGTGGCGGCCTACGATCAAGGCGCTCATGTCACCTTCATCGGCCCCTCCGGCTCACACATGGGCCACAAGGAGACCGTCAAGGACACCGCGCGCGTGCTGGGCCGCATGTATGACGCCATCGAGTACCGCGGTTTCGCCCAGGAGACGGCCGAAGAGCTGGCGCGCTGGTCGGGAGTGCCCGTCTACAACGGTCTGACCGACGAATGGCACCCGACCCAGATCCTTGCCGACTTTCTCACGTTCCTGGAACACGTACCGAAGCCGCTGAACGAGGTCGTCTTCTGCTACCTGGGCGACGCCCGGTTCAACATGGCCGACTCCTACCTGATCGGGGCAGCGAAGCTGGGCATGGACGTCCGCGTCTGCAGCCCCAGCTCCCTTCGGCCCCGCGACGAGATCGTCGACCAGGCCCGCGCGGTGGCAGAAGAGACCGGTGCCACGATCACCGTGAGCGACGATGTTCCAGCAGCGGTTCATGGCTGCGACGTCCTGGTCACCGATGTCTGGGTCTCGATGGGCGAGCCGGACGAGGTGTGGGCGGAGCGGATCAAGCTGCTCACCCCGTACCAGATCAATGCCGCGGCCATGGCCGCCACGGGCAACCCGGACGTCAAGTTCATGCACTGCCTCCCCGCGTTCCACAATGCCGACACGCAGGTGGGCCGCGAGATCGCCGACAAGTTCGGCATCGAGGCGTTGGAGGTGACCGAGGAGGTGTTCGAGTCACCGGCCTCGGTGGTGTTCGACGAGGCCGAGAACCGGCTCCATACGATCAAGGCGGTCCTGGTCGCCACCCTGGCCGGCTGATCATGCGGGTCGTCGTCGCCCTGGGCGGAAACGCGCTCCTACGCCGGGGCGAACCCATGACCGCGGGCAACCAACGTGCCAACGTCCTCGCCGCCTGCGTGGCCCTTGCACCACTGGCCCGCGACCACGAGCTCGTGATCAGCCACGGCAACGGACCCCAGGTAGGTCTGCTGGCCCTGCAAGGCTCCGCATACAAGGAGGTCGAGCCATACCCGTTGGACGTGCTCGGCGCCCAGACCGAGGGCATGATCGGCTATCTCATCCAGCAGGAGCTGGGGAACCAGCTGCCGCCTGAGCAGCACATTGCCTCCTTACTCACGCTAATCGAAGTCAACCCCGACGATCCAGCCTTCGGCGATCCGACCAAACCCATCGGCCCGATCTACAACGAGACCGACGCCAACTCACTCGCGCAGACCAAGGGCTGGACGTTCAAGCCCGACGGGCCCAGCTTCCGACGGGTGGTGCCGTCGCCGGCGCCCCAGCGGATCTTCGGCATCGAAGCCGTCGGGTGGCTGCTCGAACGTCAATGTGTGGTGATCTGTGCCGGCGGCGGCGGGATCCCGGTGATGTACTCCGACCAACCAGCACCGGCCGGCCGCCAGATGGTCGGGGTGGAAGCCGTCATCGACAAGGACCTGGCCAGTGCGATGTTGGCCGCCGACCTGGGCGCCGACGCCCTGCTGATCGTCACCGATGTCGACGCCGTGTACACCGGGTGGGGCACACCCCAGCAGCGCGCCATCAAGCGGGCCACCCCCGCCGCCCTCTCCGAGACCGAGTTCGCCGCGGGCTCGATGGGACCCAAGGTCCGCGCCGCGTGCACCTTCGTCGAGAACACCGGCCGCCTGGCGGTGATCGGATCCATCACCCACACACCGTCCCTCCTCAACGGCACCGCCGGCACCGTGGTCAGTTCCGACGCGTCAGGGCTCGAGCTGTACGAGAACGCCCCAGCAACCTGATGTACGGGCGATACACCTGGCAGGTCCGGGCTACAAGACCGATGATCAACGAATCCGTGGTGTGCAGCGCTCGGGGCGGCGCTCGATCCTGTCGTGGCCAGTCGGCTGCGGCACAGGTGTCCGCGCCTGTTTTCGACTGCCCCGGACGTGAGTGAGGCTCAGCAGGGTCAGGTCGTCAGTGCACCGCGCCGCCGACTTTGGCTCGCCAGCCGATCTTGGATGTGCAGGTCCTGTCGGGTCACTTGCCCAGGGGTTTGCCGCAATCAGGGCAATAGGTGCCGTGATCCGTGTCGATCAGGACGGGGATTCGGTTGGTTGGGCGCAGGACGGGGCCGAGTCGAATGCTGCCTTCAGATCTCCGCCAGCGGCGGTGGCGGCCTCGTGGGCGGTGGTCAGCAATGTTGCGGCCGCTGATTTCGCCGCTTTGGCGGCCTGTACGGTCTGAGAACCGGCTGTCACGAATTCCTTGGCGGTGGTGGCTTTGCTGACGTCGGCAGCACCTGCTGACACGGCTTGTACTGCTTCGTCGAGGGCTTGACGTGACGTCGTCAGGGAGCTCTTCAGCTCATCGGCTCCGTCCGCGTCCACGGGTATGGCTTCGATGGCGGAGCCGAGTGCGGTGATCGAGGTGCTGACTGCGGTGACCTGTGCGTTGAGTGTGGTCTTGACCTGCTCTCGCGCGCTGTCGTCTGCGGCTGGCTTGAAGGTGATCCCTGATCCGATCGCGTCGAGTGTCGTTCGCACTTCGGCGGCGGCGCCGCACACCGATTCGGCCCATTCACCGCTGGTGGCCGTTGCCGTGGCTGCCGGTGGAGCCGAGCTTGACGCGGGTGCAGGCTGGCCGGTCTCCGGCGCGGGTGCGCTACATCCGGCGGCGAGCAGGAGCATCGTGAGGCCGAGGATGATGGGTCCCGCGTGGTGTGGATGGGCGCGCCACCCACCGTGGTCGACGCTTCGGGTGCTGAGTTGTCGCATGACAACCTCGCTGTCTGTGAACCGTGGTTGGGTCCGCGCGGTAAGAACCAGCTCACGTCTTCGTGATCGGTTGCCCATCCATTCCACTCGATACGAACGACACAGGCATCACCCAGAACAGGTGAAGGGCAGCGCTGGCGCTGGGCCATTGACCTCGCCACCATCCGTCTCACATCCCCACCCACGATGCGCACTCCGGCTCCCACCGTGCCAACTGTCGGCCATATCCTCCCGACACCCGGGGGACGAACGTCGCTGTCCGTGGCGGCCGGGGTGGAGCCGACCTGATCAGCGATCACCAGGGCCTCGGGCGGGGCCGGCAACGAGCGCACGACCTCAAGGATCCGCTGTGGGGTCCTCGACTCAAGGAGTCGGGACGAACGAGCGGCGCAAGGGTGTCGGGAAAGTGACGGGGTGGACACACCGACATCGGCGCCGAGCCCTTTGCCCAGCACCTGCGGGCTGGTCGTTAGGAGCCGAGGTTTCGGTCCGCCGCGACCCCTCCACGGTCGTCGGTGTCCTCCGACTCCTCGCGTCGGCCCTGGCCGAGGGAAAGACTCGCCACCAGCCCGACCACGAGGAATCCGGCCGCGGTCAGCGCGGACCATCGGGTCGCATCCGTCAACGCCTCTTTGGCCAGGGTTGCGACCTCGGCGGTCTCGGGATGCGCGGCCAGGGCCGGGATCACCGATCCTGCGCTCTGCTTGACCGCGGTGACCAGCTGGACCTGCTCAGCCTCCGGTACGGAAGTGTCCGCCAGGCTGGCTTCGAACTGGGTGCCGAGCACCGAGAAGAGGACCGTGCCGAGGATCGCGATGCCGAACGCCGAGCCGACCTGGCGTGCCGTGCTCTGGGTGCCCGACGCCTGGCCGCTCCGCTCGACCGGCACGTCGGCGAGCACGACTCCGGTCAGCTGGGCGGTGGCGAAGCCGACGCCGATGCCGTAGACGAACAGCGGCGGCGCGATCGCGAGCCAACCCGACTCCGGTCGGATGAAAAGGCCGATGCTGGCGATGCCGACGATCTCCAGCACGATGCCCAGGCGCACGATGAACACCGGTGGCCGCGTCCGGCCGAGCAGCGCCCCGAGGCCGCTGGCCAAGAAGCTGCCGCTGGCGAGCGCCAGCAGCACCAGACCGGTCTGGAACGCGGTGTAGCCGACCACGTTCTGCAACCACAGAGGCAAAGCGAAGATGATGCCGAACTCTCCGAGACTGACGATGGCAGCAGCAATGTTCCCGTTCCGGAACGACGCGATCGTGAACAGCCTCAGATCGAGCATGGCCACCTTGCCGGCCCGGTTCCGGGCGCGTTCGACCAGCACGAAGAGCGTCAGTGCGGTCCCACCGGCCACGAAGGAGACGACCACCGGAGACAGCGACCAGGGCCATGACCAGCCACCGATGGTGAGAGTCTCGACGGATCGAAACCACCCATAGGTCCGGCCTTCGATCAGACCGAAGACGAGACCGCCGAAGCCGATGGCCGACAAGATCGCCCCGATCCAGTCGATGCCGCGGCGCGGATGGGCCTCCTTGGACTCGGGCACCAGCAGGAACAGGCCGATGATCACGATCAGGCTGAGCGGGATGTTGATGCCGAATGCCCAGCGCCAGGAGAAGCTGGTGGTCAGCCAGCCGCCGAGCAGTGGCCCCAGGGCCGCGGTTCCACCGATCGTCGCGCCCCAGATCCCGAACGCTATACCTCGCTCGCGTCCGCGGAAGCTGGCGTTCAGGAGGGAGAGCGAGGTAGGCAGCATCATCGCGCCACCGACGCCCTGCAAGGCTCGCGCGGCGATCAGCGTCTCGCCGGTCGGCGCCAGCGCCGCCAGCACGCTCGAGCTCGCGAACACCACGGCGCCCAGGGCGAACAGCAGCCGACGACCGTACTGGTCGGCGAGGCGGCCGGTCACCAGCAGCAGCGAGGCGAAGACAAGGGTGTAGATCTCCTGCACCCACTGCGCCTGACTCGACGTGATGCCGATGTCGTCGATGATGGACGGGATGGCGACGTTGACGATCGTCGAGTCGACGATGATCAGCGAGACACCGAGACTGATCACCACCAGTCCCAACCACCGCTTGCGGTCCGACCAGGAGGTCGCGGCGCTCGTCATCGGTGGCCCTCCAGATTGCTCAGCACACTGAGTAACGTAGCCGACAGACTAAAGTCGACCTATGGATGCGTCCGATCCGAGCACGTGGTCGCTCGGGCGTCAGCTCTCCACCGCCGCCCGGCTGGTCGAGCGGGAGTGGAACGACTGGCTGGCCGGCCACGACCTCACCCACGCCGGGTTGCTGGCCCTGCACGCGCTGGAGGGCGGCCCGCTGACCCAGCGTCAGCTGGCCATCGCGAGCCGGGTCGAGGAGCAGACCATGAGCCGGGTGGTCGAGCGACTTCAGCGCACGGGGCACGTCACGAGAGACCGCGACGCAGCGGATCGTCGTCGTGTCCTCGTCCGCCGGACACCGCACGGAGACGCGGCGTTTCGCACCGTGGAGCTGGCGGGGGTGTCGGACTCGCTGGTCGCTCGCCGGCTGGCCGACCCCGACGCCTTCCGGGCGGAGCTGGTGCGCCTGATCAGCCGACCAGAGGGTGGCCACCCGCCGCCGGGGTCGCCGACGCGGGCGCACCCTTCTCCTGGCCCCTCGTGACGGCTGGCATCTCGATGGCGACCGCAGTCGGCACTCGCGCAGGGCCGCGGACTGGTTTCGCAAGCCGTCCCTCGACCGACGAAGAAAATGTGCTGGCTCGGGTTGACGGCAGGACCTGCGGCTGGCAGACCGGGATGATGAACCACCTCCGGGCAGGCCGTCGCATCCAGCAACGCACTCGCGGCCGCTGCCAGCGTGGTCTGCTTCACCCTTGCTCCCTTGATGCCTCGATGCTGACCGGTGCGGGGGCCAACACCAGAAGAAGGAGCTCCGCATGACACAGATCGGTGAACCAACATCGCGCCTCAGCATCGGCACTCTGGCGGTAGGAGCGGCGAAGGTCGAGATCACACCTGCGGCGGAGCAGCTGCCGGACCAGTACCTCGGCGTTCACGATGCGATCTATACGCGCGCGATCGTCCTCGACAACGGTCAGCGGCGTGCGGCCCTGGTGACCCTGGACGCCGGCTCGGTCAGCACCGACACCTTCGACCGGGTCAGTCAGGCGATCGACACCGAGCTCGGCATCACCGCCGACCATCTCATCCTGACCGCGACCCACACCCACAGCGTGCCCCGCGTCCTGGAAGACGGCTTCACCGACCACATCGTCGAAGCGGTCCGGCGTGCATCGGAAGTGGTCCGACCCGCGCAGATGGCGTACGGCACTGGCGTGTGCCACATCAATGTCAACCGGAACCGGTACGACAGCGTCAACCATCAATGGTGGGAGGGACCCAACTACGACGGTGTCTCCGACAAGACCGTCGCCGTGCTCTCCTTCACCACCCAGGAACAGCAGCCGATCGCCGTTCTGTACAACTACGGGGTCCATGCGGTGCTTAGCGGGCAGCTCGACCAGATCAGTGCTGACCTCCCCGGCGCGGCGTCGGACTACATCGAGGAGTCGTTGGGCGACGACGTCGTGGCGCTGTGGTCGGAAGGAACCGCCGGAGATCAGAACCCGATCTACTTCCAGCAGACCTACGACCTCCGTGCACTCCGCATAACCGAGTACGCCGCACGGGGCATCGACATCAGCAACGCGATGCCGCCCGGCGGCGAGGGCCTGGACCGAAACACCCCCCACGTGGCCAAGCTCATGTCTCAACAGACTCGACTGATGACGTCCATGGGGCAGATGCTCGGTGAGGAGGTGCTGCATACGCTTCGCGAGACGATGGAGCGACCGCAACCGCGGATCGAGATCGTCGGCGGGCACAAGGTCATCGCGTGCCCCGGACGGACCAGAACCGACAAAGGGCGCGCCGGCCGACCCGGGATCTACGAGAACGCCGGCGATGTGCCGATCAGACTCAGCCTGCTGCGACTGGGTGACACCATCATCGGCGGCGTCAACGGTGAGGTCTTCACCGAGATCGGGCTGAGGTTCAAGCGCGCTTCGCCCTACAAGCACTCGATCATGGCCACACTCACCAACGGCTTCGGACCGAGCGGGTACATCGCTAGTGATGGTGCTAGCGGCTACGCCACCTTCGAGGTCCTCTCATCCAAGCTCATACCCGGGTACGCCGAGACGGCCATCGTCGAGGGTCTTCTCGATCTCATCGAACAGACCCAATAGCCGTCCGCTCCAGCGGATGCCGCCGTCGCCGTCACCGTCGCCGTCGCCGAAGCGGACCCTCCTGTGGGCAAACCACAGAGGGCTTCTGAAGAGCGCGGCTTTCTCACACCTCGCGCTCAACCACCGTCTTGCGATGTTCGTTGACCCCGAAGCCATGTGCGGCGCAGGGCATCCGAATATCGCCTTCCACCGAGAGGCAAGACTGGTCTGGCTCTCGGCGCGATGGCTTGCGTGCAGAACGTGGGACCGCCGGTGTCGGCTACACGTCTTGCGCTGTGCCGCTCAGCTCGGATTGCGTGGCCGCCTCGATGATGCGCTGCACCTGGTGACCGTCGGAGAAGCTCGGGCTGATGGCCAGATCGCCGACGATCGCGTCAAGGAACAAGCGAGGACCGACGGACTGTCGTCGAAACACAGCGAACGTGTCATCGCGAGGGGTGCCGCCGAAGTAGTCGTCGGGAACGGTGAGGGTCTCGGCGTGTACCGATCCACGACGCAGACCGACGATCTCCGAGACGGCCGCCCCGGGACCAGTCCACGGATCGCAGCGGGTCTCCAGGGTGCCGTCATGTCCGCTGATGATGACCGTCTGTCCCGTGTGGGACAGGCCCGGTCCGATGATGTTAGGCAAGCCGATGTGGATTACGGCGTGGGCGCCACTGGCGAAGTCCAGCAGGAGGCAGGCGGAATCGTTCGCGTTGTCCATCACCCCGCCGTCGATGTCGGCGCGCTGGACGAACGTGCGCAGCGAGGCGCTCACTCGAACGACGTCACCCATGTACCACCGGGCCACATCGATCATGTGCGCTCCCAACTCGCTGACAGCTCCCTTCGCTCGGCGGGCATCGGACGCCCAGTGGTAGTTGTTTACCTCCTCTGACGGTCCCCACCCGGTGGGCCAGTAGAAGTAGCCGTGATACGGCTGGCCGACATAGCCGTCGTCCAGCAGAGACTTCACGTACCGGTAGTGCGGCAACCCACGATTGGTGAACTGCACCATGTGCTTCACCCCAGCGCTCTCGGCCGCGGCCAACATCTCCGCGGACTCAGCCGCACTGAACGCCATCGGCTTCTCACACAGCACATGCAGACCGGCTCGCAGTGCTGCCATCACCATCGGATGGTGAAGGTCCTCCGGGGTGACGACCGAGACGGCGTCCAATTCGGCCTCGTCGATCATCGACTGGTAGTCCGTGTAGACCTGTTCGACACCATGCTGGTGGGCGAACGCTGCTGCGCGTTGTCGATCCCTGCCGCAGACGGCTGCCACGATCGCAGCGTCATGGGACTGAAGAGCCGGTAGGTGGAAGTCTGCGGCCCATCCGCTGGTCCCGATCAGGCCGATCCGAACTGCTGCATTCATGCCGCACCGCCTCCGCGGTCCAAGAGCGCCTAGCAGCACTCGTCACGCGACCGCAACCCCCAACAGCGTAGCGACCACAGCTCATCTGGGCCCCGGCCCAACACCGACCAGTCCAGTCATCGCGCTGAGACGGTCGCGCCCACTACTTCTGGAAGCACCGCGACGTGCTCGCCGCAGTCAGGTACCTCCCACATGCGCCGGCCGATACGCCGCCGCAAGGCGACCCTCGGGTACTTGCGGTGATCGCAACACTTGTCTGGAAGGTGTTGTCTGATGCGGTTTTCTGATCACATGGTTCCGGAGGTCTTTCAAACGTTCTGGGCGGCGATGCAGCGTGGTGAGTTCATCACCGACGCCGCAGCTGAGGCGGGAACGTACCTCAAGAAGGCCGCCTGGGCGGCGGCCCGGACTGCCCCATTGGCTGTTGCCAGGTCGAACCGGTGTGCTTCGCCCAGAGCATGGATCGCCTACCTCGGGTGGGTCGGGAAGAGGTGGTCAGCGAACCGGGTAGTAGATCACCGCGCGGGCGACGCCGTCGCTGGGCCGAATGTTGCCGGTGATCTCGCCGCGGTTGTTGAGGTCCACCAGGTCACCGTCTGGATCCACTCCGAGCCTGCTCAGGTCTGTGAGCCGACCTGCCCGCCACAGCGCGGGACGGACCGACTGGTCCGCCAGCTGGGAGGTCAGCAATACCGCACCGGCATCGTCGATGGCCACCGCGTGGCTGGTGTCGCCGCCCAACGTGCCGAGGTCGATCCGTCGGCCGCCGCGCCACAGCACGGCCCGCTCTTGTTGACTGTCGGTGAAGATCCACCCGATCACATCGCCTTGTTCGTTGATCCGGTAGGTGTTGCTGCGGTTGAACGCGGCCGCGCCCAGGTCGGTCACACCACGCCCAGGCTCCCAGACGGTGGCGTGGAAGCCGTCGCTCACGAGCTGGCCGCCGGCGACCTGGCGCGCGTCGTTGAGATCGGACACGTCATCCAAGGGGAGGGTCCGAGTTCGGCCGTGAGACCAGAGGGCGGGCCGGTCGAGCCCGTCCTTCGGCATCTGCCCCAAGACATCACCCTGCTCGTTGATCGCCTTGCCGGAACTGAGATCACCGGCCCGGTGGAATCTTCCCTTGGACCACACCCACGCACCGGCGGCGTTGTCGCGGGAACCCAGGATCTGGCCACTATTGTTGATGTCGGTTGGCCAGAACGTATTGCCCAGATCGACCATCGTGCCGTTCTGCCAGAGGAAACCGTGCCAGATGTCGTCGCTCACCTGGGATCGACCAGTCACCGCGCCACGGTCATTGCTGGCCACCCCATAGCTGCTGGAACCACCCAGGGTGCCCAGATCGACCATCTGGTAGCGCTGAACTGGTGGCGCAGCCATGGCTGCGGCCGGCGCTCCGGCGAGAACCAGTGTGGCTGCAGCCAGTCCGGTGACAATCCGCGTATGAAACATGAGAGTTCTCCATCCGCGGGCACACCGATGGTCCCGCTGCACAGATCTACGCCTGAGGCATCCACCCGGTTGCCGTGATCGTGTGATGACGTCCGCAACATAACGAGGGGGACGACAGCGGGAGAGTGCATGTCGCCGGCGTCGGTCAGTGTCGTCCGGCGGTGTAGTGCTGGGCCAGTAGGTCGCCGCCGAAGTCGCGGCGCAGGTCGCGCCACACGGAGTGGATGTGGTTGGCCTGGTCCTGGGTGTTGTCGTACTCGATCAGCAGACTCGGACCCCTGAGCGTGTAGTAATGGCCGGCACCCGGCTGAACCGACCCAGCCCACCCAAAACTCACCTCGCCGAGTCCGGCGTCGGTGATGTCGGTCCAAGCCTGGTTGGCTACGGCGGGCGCGGCTCGGTCGACGTACTGGCGCAGGAGGGCCACCAGGAGCGCGCGCTGGCCTCGGTCCAGCCGTGCATATGCGATGCCGGGCGCTTGGTCTGGCAGCGCTGCCACCGGGTCCCAGCGCGAGGCGATGTCACTGGGTGCCTCGTCCGCGATCTGCGCCGCCGGCCGCTGGTCTGGCTGCAGCGAGAGCATCAGCTCACGCGCCAGGTCTTCCTCGCGCGGCAGGCCGCGCAGACCAGCGTGGGAACCATGTCTCACCGTGGCCGGCTCCGCGCCGAAGAACTGCGGTACGGCCCTGACCTGGTCGTCGGCGACCGTGGCCTGGGCCAGCAGATGGTGGCCGTTGATCCGCCAGGCCCACGGCTGGCTGCCCGCGGGATCCCCCAGCACCACCAGCCAGTACGGGAGGTCCCGGTATGGATCGACGTCAGGGCGCCCGGCCTGCTGCAAGGACAGCTCCCGCCGCACCGCCTCGAGCCGGATCACCAGCTGCGCGTCGGACCAGCCGCGGACGCTGTGGACCAGTTCCAGCAGGTCGAGCGCCGGTGCCAGCTGCACATCGGACAGGTCGCCAATGCGCAGCCCCGGTCGTAGACCAGGCAGATAGGTCCACTGTGTGTGCAGGTCGTGACGGAACGGAAGGACCAGCTGGCGGCGTTGCTCCAAGTCAAGATGCTCGACCAACGCCCTCGCAGCCGCGCGCATCGCCGAGGCCAGGTCCGGCATCGTGAGATCGACCACGCAGCCAATCTAGCGGCCGATGAGAAGAGATCGCCGGGGTGTGTCGGATCGCTCCAAGACCATTCGCAGGTTCAGTAGTGAGGCTTCACTGGACAACCTCGTCTGCCCCGAGCTGGCGGGAACCTTGCACACCCCGCGGCAGCGCCCGACGAGGTCAGCCCAAACGGCGCACCTTGACGAATCCGAGTTCTTCGTGCGAAGTAGCCAGCGGCGCTGCGCGGCGCGGCATCGGCGCTCGTCAACGTCGGTCCTACAAGTCGCTCTCTGGCCGCAAGCCGATCCAGTTTCAGGCCACACCCAAGCCTGGCGAATCCGAAGCTGCGCTGTCATGATCAGTTGGTGGTCGCAGAGTCTCAGATGGTCGCGCTCGGCTTCGGCAAGTTTGCGCGGTCCGACCGCATCTATGCGTTGGAGCCGTTGGTGGGCGAGGAT
Organism: uncultured Actinomycetota bacterium; assembly: GCA_963696135.1. Taxonomy (GTDB): domain Bacteria; phylum Actinomycetota; class Actinomycetes; order Propionibacteriales; family Propionibacteriaceae; genus Microlunatus. Next base: position 96,147 of record CAVOJH010000005.1, on the reverse strand, counting down.
CGTGGCGACGGCCGGCGAACGAAGGTCTGGGTCGAGGGCATCGCGGCCCCCGTAATCGCCTCGCGAACCGAGTCGATCATCCTGCGTGACATGGGCCAAGAGGCTGTGGCCGACGTGCCACTACTGGAGGAGGCATTGGATCTCGCGTCGCGCCTGGCGCGGGCGGCCGACGCCGGCAAGGTCGACCTCGCCGATCTGGGCCGGCGGGCGCGCCGACTACTCGCCACTACCACTACCGGCGGCTGACGGCGCGCATCGTTGGCAGGCCCGAGCCCTCGGAGCCTTCAAATGGCAGATGCCTCCTCGATCGGGGTCACCGACGTCGCCCCAACATCGCGCTCAATAACCCCTCGTGCGGGATGCCGCAGTAGGCGACGGTGGTCGTGCGGGACTTAGCCACAGCCGACCCTCGTGGGAAGCCCCGCCGACATCGAGGCCAAGGACCTCTCGGGAGCCGTCAGCGGCGATCGCGGTCGCGACCACGACAGCCATCGACACCACCTGGCCACCCTTGCCGGGCTGGTTGCGGACGTGCAGGTAGGTCGCATCCAGGTAGACAGAGGGAAAATCTGGGGCGACGAAGGAGACATGATGGTGCGTATTAGTCACAGGCTAGGGGTGTGGCGCGAGCGAACGGTGTCGATACCGGTCCAGAGGATGGCTACGCCGAGCACGGCTCCGTAGGGCGGCAGGGCAGCGTAGAAGCCGACGATCGCTCCGAGCATGACTCCGATGCAGGGGAGGCGGCCGTACACCTTGGCGCGGAGGCTGGCGATGCCGAACAGGAGCCAGCCGAGAGTGAACAACACGTAGCTGGTGGTGCCGCCGACGGCGAGCCAGCCTGCGCCGGGGATGGTCAGAATGTCAGGCAGCACAACCGCATACCAGGGCACGGCGAATGTTTCGAACCAGTAGTCACCGCCGAGGAAGATGGTGCCCAGTAGTGCCGTGCAGACTCCGATCGCCCCGATTCGGCCGGCCTTGACGGCTTGCCGCTCATACAGGGCGACGGCTGCTATCGCGAGCCCAGCGAATCCCAGGAGCAGGGCCACGGAACTGAGACGGTACGGCCAGCCGCTCAGCGTCTCGGCCAGGTCGGCACGGTTCATGGTGAGAAAGGTCAGCAGCTGGGCGAGTGTGAAGAACCCGCCGGTGAGGATCGCTAGGGTGCCGGCATGTCGGGCGAGTGGAGCGGTGCCGGCGAACAGGTCCGGCTGGTCGCGTAGGTCCTGAGCCCAGGGTTGCATGTCACACGGTCGAGTCGACCGGGTCCGTGCTGCCCACATGATCAGCAGCAGGGGACGGGGGGCGGGTCCAGAATCGCCGGTCGGCCAGGAGCAGAGTTCCAGCGACCGCGCACCAGACCAGGCCGTAGAGCGAGGCCATCCTCGACACGTCGGCGTCGGCCGGCCAGAGGGTGCTGGTTTCGATTGTGCCCTCGGCGGCGTGGGCGATCAGGGTGAGCAGCGAGCTGCCGGACGCGTGGTTGAACAGCCACGCATACCAGAACGTGACCGCGACCGTGGTCACCACCTCGATCGGGCGCAAACCGAACTGGGGCATGAAGAACAGCGGCAAATGCCAGATGGTGACCCCAAGGGCCATCAATGCTGTTGCGCGCAGCGGTGTCCGGGTGTTCTGCAGCGTCGGCTGCGCCCAGCCGCGGAAGCTGGACTCCTCGGGAAGCTGGGCGTTCATCGGGTTGATGATGTTGATGGCGAGTGCCGCCGGCAGGATGTACCAGACGCTGAACTCGCCGATCACCGTGACGGGTGCACCGAGGGCGGTGTTCAGTCCGATCGAGGCGAGCTTCACGCCCAACGGCACGGCCAGGGCCACGAGGTACCAGATCCAGCTGACCCGCCACCGGATCAGCCGGGCGCCCATGGCTTTCAGCCCGGCGAGCCCTTCGGTGAGGGCCACCACCGTCAGCGCGGCGATCAGGACACCGGGGGCGAAGAAGCTGTGCCAGGGGATGGCACCCCAGCTCAAGGCGTAGGCCAGCAGGAAGAAGGTGAGCACCGGATGGCGTTTGATGAGGTTGATCATGGCGATGTTCCTTGTCTCCTCGAGCGACGCGGCCACAACAGGATGTTCATGAGGGCCCGGCTGATCGGCCCGGTCGCTGCCCCAGCCAGCGGGTTGGCTGGGTCTTGGCCTGAGACTGCTCCGGACCAGGGTGAGGCGTCTTCACCCTGGCCACGTTCACCCTGGGTGGTTCTTTGGAGCGCTGGTGGAGGCGGAGCGAATTCAACGCGTTCGGTGATGCTCGTGACGGCGGTGGAGCAGCGCGATCCGTTGATCCGCACCAACTGCACGGTCCCGGTCCCGCGAGTCCTGGTACCGCACGCAACTTGGCGGACCGCCTGGTGCACGCTCCGGCACGCAAACTCATAGGATCCGGGGTCAGGCTGGTTGGGTAAGCAGAGACTGCTGGCTGCGTGGTCGGCGGCCGACCCACAACCGTTCGGCCGGCTCACCCTCGACCACGGCGACAACGACCCGGTCCGGCTTTTCTCCTACACGATCGCCGTACTGCAAACGCTGGCTGAGTCGATCGGGAACCGATCAGCGTCCGTGCCCCGGGAGCGCGTCATCGACGATGTCAACACCGGGCCCAGCACCTCAACGGGCGGCTGCGGTGATCCAATCCTCGCCGCGTCCTGTTTGGGTGGACGGCCAGCGTCTGCTCCCCGAGCGCCCGCGCAGCGTTGTGGTTTCCCCGACCCCGCCCCGGACCGGTGTCGACCGCGTTACTCCACCGGTCCCCGTCGGGGTGGCCGCTGCACGCCGCGCACCGGCGCCGCCGACACCCCGCGTCAGCGACTTCAGCGAGTTGAGACAGCCGTCTTGCGGCTACTGGCCACCACGTCGCCATTCGGGCCGACGCGGTCACCCGGGCCCGCGAGCTCCCCCTGGTCCACTGAACCGAGCCGACTGGACCAGCGGACAGCAAAAGTTCACCCAGGGTGAGCCGACTGTGGAGGATGACCACTCACCCAGCCCAGCGGCATGGTGGTGTCCCAGCAGAGCAAGCCAACGGCGGGAGGACCACCATGCAAACGAGGCGGTACACCGTCACCGTCCAGGGACGCCTCGGCACACGATTCGCCCACACCTTCCCCGGCGCCACGATCACGCCCGGGCCCGGTGACACGCGCCTGCTGACCGAACCGTTCGACCAAGCCCAACTCCACGCCCTGCTGAACCGTATTCGCGACTTCGGCATCAACATCCACGCCGTGGAGGAGACCTCCCCCCATTCAGCCACGACGGCGGCTCCCCTCGATCACGGTTTCACGTCGTAGGGCCGCGCTTCCCGCACCAGGGAAGAGCGGATGTGTGCGATGCAGCCTCTCTCGAAGGAGCCTGGCGACTGACCCACCGATGATCAGCTGACCCTGCCCAGACCGCCACCATGCCAAGGGACCTCACCATGACTGCCAGCCACAGGCCGCGGCACAAACCGGCAACGAGCATGCCGGCCATGATCCGGCAGCACCAACTCCCCGTCTTCTTGATCGGCAGCATCATCCTCGGCTCGCTGTCCACTACCGTCCTGGCTGGCATACCGTCGTCCCCGCCGATGCTGCTGCTCATCGCCCTGCCGATCAGCTACATCCCCGCCCTGCTCGCCCTCCTGCTGCTCCACTGCTGCGGTGACAGTGCGGACCGCGCGCCGTTTCGCCGCCGACTCACCACCTGGCGCATCAGCCCACGCTGGTACATCCTCGGACTCACCCTGGTGCCGCTGACCCCCCTAGCAGGAGTCGCGCTCGCCACGCTCTGGGGCGGAGTCTTCCCCCTCCACCTCGAGCGGTTCGCCTTCCTACCGCTCTTCTTGATCATGAACCTCGGCGAAGAGATCGGCTGGCGCGGATACGCCCTGCCCAAACTGCAGCAACGCTTCAGCCCATTGACCTCCAGTGTGCTGCTCGGCGCAGCCTGGGCAGCATTCCATTGGGTCGCCCTGGCACAGAACCCGACCCAGCCCGTGCTCTACCTGCTGGTCGCAACCGTGTCCTTGGTCGCCATGAGCGTGGTGATGACCTGGTTGTTCAACCACACCGGCAGCATCATCTTGATGGTGTTGGTCCACGCGATGTACGACGTCATCACCCTCGGCGTCGTACCACTGACTCAGACCACGACACCGCTGCTGGCATTCGCCCTGACCGCAGCCACACTGGGTCTGGTCGCCGCCACGCTCCGATTGGCAGTCGGGTCCCGACTCGGCCAACCAGCGCAGTCGAACAACCAGACGCCGAGGAGTCGGAACAGCATCACCGCCCCTGAACGCAACCTTGGTCGGTGATCGGCTGGGGGTGGCCACTGAGCAGCTCGGAGGGACGGGCATCGCTTCGACAGCGAGCAGGGCGAAGCCGAAGTCACGTACGCGCTCAACCGAGGGCCGTGGAGAGCGCGAGGCTGATTGCCCTGCCCCTTGCCGGTCACCGACTGGCTCCTTAGTCTTGGCCTGACCGAGGGGTGCCGGGCAGGAGGAGCATGGCGCGACGCACTCTGCGTGGTGCGGCGGTCTGTTGTCGGCCGACAGACCGCCCTCGGCGGGTGCCATCCGGGTTTATTCGGCCAGGCGGCCACCTCGATCGGGTCATGAGCCGATGCGCAACCTGAGAGTGTCATGACTGCTACCCCTGCCCAGGGAACGCCCGGCCTGGCCGCTGCCCCCGCCGACCTCGGACTGCACGCGGAGCGGCAGGGCCGAGGACACCCGCCACGCGGGGACCGTGGTGATCCGCTCGTCTCGACGAAGCTGTCCGTTCGGTCGGCCCGCCACTCCTCGGTGCCGCGTCAAAGTCTGTATGAGCGGATCGACGACGGCATGGAAGGAAAGCTCACCCTCATCTCAGCGCCCGCCGGATTCGGCAAGACCACGCTCCTGAGCACCTGGGTCGCTGCTGCACCCATCGGGAGGCGGTTGGTCTCCTGGCTGTCACTGGATGCGCGGGACAACGATCCGGTGCGGTTCTGGCGATACTTCGTCGAGGCCTTGGCTCGCGATCAACCAGGCCTCGGGCTAACTGCCTCGGCGCTGCTCGGCTCGCCGCATGCACCGCCCATCCCGGTGATCTTGACGACGTTGATCAATGAGCTGGAGGCCCGGTCCGATGAGGTGGCTCTGGTGCTCGACGACTACCACGTGGTGGAGTCTCGGGACATTCACGAGTCGATGGGCTTTCTCCTCGACAATCTGCCGCCCACCGTGCACCTGATCATCGCCACGCGCGCGGACCCTCCGCTACAGCTTTCCCGGCTGCGGGCCGGGGGAGAGCTGGCGGAGCTGCGGGCCCATGACCTGAGATTCAGCGTCGAGGACGCGGAGGTCTTCCTCAAGCAGGTCATGGGCCTGGAGTTGACCGCAGCGGATGCCTCGGAGTTGGTGAAGCGCACTGAAGGCTGGGTGAGCGGGCTGCAGATGGCGGCCCTGGCTATGCGTGGCCGCGCCGACATCGCCAGCTTCATCACTGCTTTCACCGGCAGCAACCGGTTTGTGGTGGACTACTTGGCCGACGAGGTATTGGCCCGTCAACCGGTAGAACTACGCGCCTTCTTGCTCCATACCTCCGTGCTGGACCGGATGTGTGCCTCACTGTGCCAAGCGGTCACCTCGAGGTCAGACAGCCAAGAGGTGCTCGAAGGTTTGGAGCACAACAACCTGTTTGTTGATCCGCTGGATGATTCCCGTGGCTGGTATCGGTACCACCAGCTCTTCGCGGACGTGCTGAAGCAGCGCTTGGGCCACGAGCAACCTGAACTCGTCCACGAGCTGGAGCGGAAGGCCAGCGAATGGTTCGAGGGCCAAGGGCTTGTCGTCGAGGCGATACAGCATGCTCTTCACAGTAGCGATGCGCCTCGAGCCATACGCCTGATCGAGCGGGTCGGCTCGGCCCTGGTGCTCGACCAGCAGGTGCAGACCGTACTGGGCTGGCTGGGGGAGCTGCCTTCAGCGCAGGTGAGCGAACGTCCAGTCCTGTGCACCATCCGTGCCCTGGCGCTGGTCTTCTCCAATCGCCCCGACGCTGCGGAGTCGAGCCTGGAGGCCGCCGAAAGGTCCCTGGCGCATGGATCTGAGACCATCGAAGCCCGCACCGTCTTGGGCCGGGTGGCGGTCATCCGAGCTGCCATTGCCCGGTTCTCTGGCGATCTCGAGCGCAGCGTCGCTCTGGGCCGCGAGGCGATGGGACTGCTGCCGGACAACGATTCCACTGTGGCGGAGCGAGCCTCAGCGAAAGCCCACGCGTCCTTGACGTACCTGGTCAGCGGGGAAGTCCGCGCGACCGATGAGCGTCCGTTGACGGAGGCGATCGAGGCTTTCGCAGCGACGGGCGGGCTCATCCCACTGGTGAACAGCATCAACCGTCTCGGACGATTTCAGATCATGCAGGGACGCCTTCGAACTGCGTACGAGACCTACCAGGCCTCGGCCGACGCCGTAGCAGGCCGGGCGGCCCTCCCCGAGGCCGCGAACAGCTCGGCGTACTTCGTGGGTCTTGGTGACATCTGCCGCCAGTGGAACGACCTGGACTTGGCCGAGCAGTACCTCAGGGAGGCCATCGAGCTGGTCGCCGAAGGGGTAGCGGTGGACGCCCATGTGGTGACCGATGGCTACCTCGCCTTGGCCCGTGTGTACCGAGCTCGGGGTCTGACCGCCGCGGCTCGCGACACGTTGGACGAGTTCGCCCGCGTCGCCCGCCAGCGCGACTTCTTTCCCCTGCTGGTTGAGCGAGGCTCAGCAGAAGGGGCCAGGTTGGCCCTCAGCCGGCAGGACCTCGTCGCCGCTGTCCGCTGGGCAGAGGAAACTGATCTCGACGAGAGGAACCCCCGCTACCCTCGCGAGGACCAGCACCTGACCTTGGCCCGAGTGGACCTTGCCCAGGGGAGGGGCTTGGCCTCCGACCGCCTGGCCGATGGCTTGGCGCTCCTCGATCGGCTGCTCACCACGGCAGAAGCTGCCGGACGAATGAACAGCGTCATCGAGATTCACGCGCTGCGCGCGTTGGCGTTCCAGGCTCAGCTCCAACCGACAGCGGCGGTCGACGCACTCGAGAAGGCTCTGATCATCGCCGAACCCGGACACTACGTCCGCGTCTTCGTCGACGAAGGACCGCCGATGGTGGCTTTGCTCACGTCCGTCCTCACCTCCCTGCGCAAGCGGCCGCGTGACGCACAGCGAGATGACCTGCACGGCTACGTAGGCCGGTTGCTGGCGGCCTTCGAAGCCCCGGACACCGCCGCCGGATTACGCGATCGACCCGTTCAGGGGGACCACCTGTTGACGCCGCTGGCCGCGGACTTCAGTGAACGGGAGATGGCCGTCTTGCGGCTGCTGGCCAGCAACCAGTCCCAACGCGAGATCGCGGGCCTGCTGTTCATCTCGTTCAACACGGTGAAAACGCACTCGAAGAGCATCTTTCGAAGACTCGGTGTCGGCACCCGTGCAGACGCCGTAGCCCGGGCCCGTGACCTTCACCTGATCCACTGACCCGGGGCACGCATCACGAAGCCCGCGCCACATGGCTTCGGCGCCAATCTCCTTCGTAGTCACGGTGAACCCGCGATCGACTGGTGCCCCAGCTGGCGCCCCGACACACCGATCGAGCAGGCAGGAATCACCCAGGGTGAACCCCCGCAGGGGTCGTCGAGGGTGAAGACACCTCACCCAGCCCCCGAGCAGGCTGACTATCGGCGATGTCGTTGCCACCGGTTCAGAGATCGAGCCGACATGCGGACCAGCAACAAGGAGGACATGATGTCCGAAGCGCCGCTCGTCAGGCCTGCATGGCCGATCGACGTAAGAGCCGGTGGGCTGTTCGCCTTCGATCACTTCGGTGAGCTCATGGCCGCCGCTCACTGCGACCCTCGCCATGGTGGGCATGTCCCATCTACTCCCTGGGACTCTTCACGAATCGGGTTGTGTCGTTCGGGCCGTTGCTCGCCGTCGTGCTCCTCGTGGCGCACATCGACGGGAAGTCTGGTGTTGTCGGTCTATTACGGCGCACAAGACGTTGGCGTGGAGCGTGGGCTGGTATCTGGTCGGGCTTGCCATTCCGATGGGGTCGAGTGCCGTCGCGCTGGCGGCCAACATCGCCCTGGCCGGCCGCACGAACGTGAGTCGCCGCCCCACCAGGCAACACGAGTCACTCAGCGCGCAACGGGAATCGGAGCAGGATCTCCCCTTCCAGCAGTCGCGAGCTGACCCCCCTGACTTCGACCCGGCTCCACCTGAAACGAGAAAGATATGCCTCTTTACGACATCCGCGTCACCGGCGACCTTGACTCTTGCTGGTCGGAATGGTTCGACGGGCTCACCATCACCAACGTGAGCTCTGGAGTAGCTGTGCTCAGCGGCGACATCGTCGATCAAGCCGCCCTCCACGGCACGTTGAACAAAATACGGAACCTCAACCTGTCGCTGGTTTCAGTGACCAATCTTGATTCTGAAGGAAGGTAGCGATGAAGCTCCCAAGGAAAGTCGACGTGGTCGTGGTGGGCGCAGGCCCCACCGGCTTGACGCTGGCCTGCACGCTGCGCTCGGCAAATGTCGACGTTCTCGTGCTCGACAAAGTCCCAGAAGGCGCCAACACCTCCCGCGCCGCGGTCATCCACGCCCGAACCCTCGAGGTGCTCGACGAGTTGGACGTCACAACACGGCTCGTCACCGAAGGTGTGATTGTGCCGATCTTCACCGTGCGTGACCGTGAGCGAGTACTCGCCCGCCTGGACTTCAGCCAGCTGCCCACCCCGTACCCGTACACCTTGATGCTGCCGCAATCTCGCACGGAGGCGATCCTGGCCGCCCGCCTCGCTGTGCTGGACGGGTGCGTCCAGCGACCCTGGACGGTCACCGCGGTGGCCGAGACGGCACTCGGAGCCGCCGTCACCGCGTCCGACCCGAACGGGGTATCGCAGACTGTCCAGGCCCGTTACGTCGTCGGCGCCGACGGGCTCCACAGCGTGGTCCGAACGAGTGCCGGAATCGGCTTCTCGGGAGACAGCTACAACGTCTCGTTCGTTCTGGCTGACATACAACTCGACTGGCCTTTGCCGACCGATGAGGTGCAGCTGTTGTTCTCACCCGCAGGGCTGGTCGTTGTTGCACCGCTACCCGGTGGACGGCACCGCATCGTGGCCACCGTGGACGATGCGCCAGAAACACCGAGTGCCGGGCTGATCCAGTCCCTGCTCGATGAACGCGGACCTCACGGCGCCCACGTCGGCGATCTGGCATGGTCCTCTCGCTTTCGGGTGCAGCACCGGGTTGCCGACAGTTATCGAAGCGGATCCATGCTCCTCGCGGGTGACGCGGCGCACGTCCACAGTCCCGCCGGCGGGCAAGGGATGAACACCGGCATCCAGGACGCCGTAGACCTGGGCCACACACTCATCGACGTGATCCGCGGCGACGCCGCCGATAGCGCTCTAGGTGGGTACGGGGAACGGCGACGCCCCATCGCTCAACAGGTCGTGCGACTCACCCATCGCGCGACTCGGCTGGCGACACTCAAAGGACGTATTCCCCGCAGTGGTCGCAACCTTGCCATCGCCGTCGCCAGCCGAATTCCCGCGGTGCAACGAGGCCTCGCCATGCAAGTGGCCGAACTCGCCCATGCTCGGGGAGTTGTTGAACACCCTCGGCAGCCACTGAACTCTCGCTAAGCGCCAACCAACAAAGGGCGGCCTATCGGACAGGCGGAGCCGCTCCCGAAGGACAGCCCCTGCGTCCGGTCGAAGGGCGTCTGTCTCGGAAACACAGAGACTGTCCCTCGGTCCTTTTCGACGTCAAGGCAGTTGGTCCCGCGGTTGCCCTGATGGTGTGGGTCACAGCCTCCCCAGGTGGGCCGGTAGTCGAAGGGCTAGTCAGGATGCGGTGCCGAAAGTCAGCGGACCTACGTGGAGGTCAGCCGACAACCCACAGGAAGACATCCATGAAGATCCAGCGCACGCTCGCTCTCGCGGCAATCTGCATAACCGGACTCCTGCTGGTCGCCGCCGGACCCGCGATGGTCGCGCACCTGAGTACGACGTCGCCGAACCGCGTGGGTCCACCACTCGGCTGAGGTGCCAGGGCGACCAGCGTCCTCTATCAGTGCGCCGCGGTCCACCATCGGGTCGCGCTAGCGTGGATCGGCTAGCGGGCGTAGTCGTGGCGAGCTTCCTGGGCGGCCGGCAGCGGCGATCGCCACCAGCTGGTACCGACACCACCGACGACCAGTGCAGCGATCAGGATCAAGCTGATGGCTCGGGCTTGCCAGACCCAATCGGCCGGCAGCCCCCAGGTGAGGGGCACGGTCGCATTGAACGCGGCGTGCATGAGGCCAGTGATCAACACGCTGCGGGTGCGCAGATAGATCCAGGTGAGCAGCACCGAGGCTGCCAGCAGGTTGAGCGGCAGCGGCCAGAACGGAAGGCCCGCGTAGAGCTGGCCCGGCAGGTAGAGGGGAAGGTGCAACGTCAGGAACAGCGCTGCCACCACCAGCGCTGCCCATGCCGGTGAATGACCTTGCTCGACCGCAGCCTGGACTCCGAAACCCCGCCAACCGAGTTCCTCAAGGATGGCAGGCACTAGGACGACTAGGGGGACAACAAGCGCCGGGAAGGTCAAGGCACTGACCATCCGGTCCGGCGTTGACCTTCCCAGCAGCACGCCCGTCACGTCGACGGCAAGCTTCTCGAGGACCGGGATGCCGACCGCAACGAGATACCAGCGCACCCCGACCCGGACCCTGACCAGCCGGCGCAAGAGCATGATGATGGCAGAGCGACCGCCACTGACCGCCGAGACCGCCACTGCCGCTACCGTCGGGATGAAGACGAGCACGAACGGTGTGATCGCCGCGTCGAGACGGACCACGAAGGTGACCGCCTCCAGCGACAAGACGAGCATGGCAAACGCCGTCAATCTCTGTGACGGTTTCACCACCTGCCGGAGCGGCATCATGGCCGCCGTGTATCTGTTGAAGTGATCATGGCCTATTCCGAAGGGTTGGGTAGGTGAGATCTGCTGGTTGGACGGAGCAGAAAGTCGATGACGTCGTCCTGCAGTTCACCTGCGTGCTGCTTAGCGAATCCGTGCTGCTCTGAGCGCATCAGCAACGTGGCTGGAGGATCGCGTCGGCCATCTCCCGCAGCGCCCCCGCCGGGTAGAACCGGCCCTGACCGCCGATGATCAAGGTCGGCGTCGACAGGTACAGAAGGCGTAGGGAGGTGTCTTCGGACACCAGGGCGGTGAGAATGGTGACGAAGTCCTGGGCGTCGATCGGATCCGCTGGCGTGGGTTCGCCTGATCCATCGGTGGCAGGGCCTGGGAGCGGCCGAGGCGGCAACATGACGCTGGTGGGTTTCAGGAGACGTTGATTTTGTCAGGATTCCTTGGCGCGTGCTGCGGCTGTGCGGGTTGGCCGAGTCTGGGCCCGACTGCCTTATGCCAGCCTGGACGGTAGTGGACAGTGAGCCGAGGATGATGCTGCCGATCAAGAAGACGGGGAGTTGGTGCCGCCGGATCATGGCCGGCATGCTCGTTGCCGGTTTGTGCCGCGGCCTGTGGCTGGCCGTCATGGTCAAATCCCTTCGCATGGTGGCGGTCTGGGCAGGGTCAGCTGATCATCGGTGGGTCAGTCGCCAGGCTCCTTCGAGAGAGGCTGCATCGCACACATCCGCTCTTCCCTGGTGCGGGAAGCGCGGCCCTACGACGTGAAACCGTGATCGAGGGGAGCCGCCGTCGTGGCTGAATGGGGGGAGGTCTCCTCCACGGCGTGGATGTTGATGCCGAAGTCGCGAATACGGTTCAGCAGGCCGTGGAGTTGGGCTTGGTCGAACGGTTCGGTCAGCAGGCGCGTGTCACCGGGCCCGGGCGTGATCGTGGCGCCGGGGAAGGTGTGGGCGAATCGTGTGCCGAGGCGTCCCTGGACGGTGACGGTGTACCGCCTCGTTTGCATGGTGGTCCTCCCGCCGTTGGCTTGCTCTGCTGGGACACCACCATGCCGCTGGGCTGGGTGAGTGGTCATCCTCCACAGTCGGCTCACCCTGGGTGAACTTTTGCTGTCCGCTGGTCCAGTCGGCCCGGTTCAGTGGACCAGGGGGAGCTCGCGGGCCCGGGTGACCGCGTCGGCCCGAATGGCGACGTCGAGCTTCCGGGAGATGCTTTTGGAGTGCGTCTTGACGGTGTTGAACGAGATGAACACCGTGTCACGGATCTCACGCTGGGCTCCTGCCGCGCCTGGCCGACCTGCCCGTCGTCGGTTCAATCCGCTTGACCCCGGGATCACCGTGAGATTGAGTCCCGGAGCGTGCACCAGGCGGCCCGTCAACTGGGGCCCGCGGCACCCGGATTCGCGGGACCGGCCTCAGCAGCTATCGGCTGTGCGACCACCGAGTTGATCGGGGCGGCGGGCATTGCCTCGACAGCGAGCAGCTCGAAGCCGAAGTCCCGCACACGGTTCAGCAGCCCGTGGAGCTGTCCCTGGTCGAAGGGTTCGGTGATGAGCCGAGTGTGACCATGTCTAGGCTCGATCGACACGCCCGGAAACGTGGCACTGAACCGCTCGCCGAGACGGCCCAGAACCGTCACGGTGTACGGCCTCGACTGCATGGTGCTCCTCACAGGGGGGAACTGCTAGGAGGCTACGATCGCCCGGGTCTGGGTGAGAAGTCATCATCCTGAGTGCCTTCACCCAGGGTGATCTTCAATGGCCCAGCCGCGCGACTGCCTGGTCAGCGGATCAGGTCAAGCTCGCGGGCCCGGGCGACGGCCTCCGCGCGGGTTGCCGCGCCGAGCTTCCGAAAGATGCTTTTGGAGTGCGTCTTCACGGTGTTGAACGAGATGAACAGCATGCTCCCGATCTCACGCTGGGTCAGGGCGCTGGCCAGCAGCCGCAGCACGGCCATCTCCCGCTCGCTGAAGTCGACCGGCAACGGGGTAGATGGGTGCGTCACTCGGCGGGGACGGGCCGAATGAAACTCCGCTTGGTGGAGGAACGTCGTCACCACAGGTCCGGGATCGGGGCATGCCTGGATGACCGACCTGGCGTCGTCGAGGAACAGGCGTGCGGCAGGAGCATCGCCTGCGGCCTCGGCGGCGATGCTGAGTGCCACCTGGGCGTGGGCGATCTCTACCGGGCCGCTGCCGCGGTGGGACGCCTCAACCACGCGTTGAAGTTCCTTCCGGGCCTCCTCGGCCCGCCCGTTCTCGTTCAGTAAGCCGGCCCGGGTGATGTGTGCGGCGGCCGTGAGTCTGGAGTACTCGTCCAGTCCTGCCCTCACCGACATCGCGAGGGCCTCACGGGAGAACGCCCGTGCCGCGTCATGATTGCCCTGCAGGTGGTGGACGAGGCTCAGCATGCTGAGGCAAGCGATCCACGGTGGGAGGAAGCTGGCCGTTTGACAGCGCTTCAGCCCTTCCTGCAGTGCGGCTAGACCCTCCTCGCGGAGTCCGAGCCAAAACAGGGACGCACCGAACCAGGTGTAGATGACGCCGTCCCAGGGTGATGGCACCGGCGCGTCGAGGATTGCGGCTTCGCCAGCCGCTCTGCATGCTCCGAGGTCACCCAGCAACCAGGAGTGGACGGTTCGGATGCAGTGCACGGCGGCAGTGCCGGAACCGAACCCGTCGTAGAACGGGCCGCCGGCTGGTGCGCGGGCCGCATTCTCGGCCAACCGCCCAACCTCGTCGAGCCGGCCGGTGGCGATTGCCGTTATGGCGCTGGCCACACACAGTCGCGAGTCACCGTCGTGGACGGTGGGCGGGAGCATTGCAAGCCAGGCTCGCACGGTCTCGTGCTGCCCAGAGCTTGCGAAACGAAGCCACGATGAGGCGATGAGCTCGGCTGCTTCTTCGACGTCCTCGGCAGCCACCAGATGTGAGATGGCCTCGGAGACTGACCCTCGCTCGCGAAACCAGACCGCCGCCCGCCGGTTGGCGGCTCTCGCCCCTGCTGGATCGATGCTGAGCAGCTCGTTCCGCAACAGTTCACGGAACAGGTGGTGGTAGCGGTACCACTCGCGTCGGTTGTCGAGCGCGATCAGGAACGAGTTTGATCTCTCGATGTTCTTCAGCATCGCGGCCGAGCCCGTACCGTCGATGACCTCGTCACACAACAAAGCAGACAGCCGGTCCAGTACCGAGGTCGACAGCATGAACTGGCGGGTTTCCGCGGTCTGACCGGCAAGCACCTCAGTCGTCAGATAGTCCACGACGTTGCGGTCATCCCCGGCGAACGCGGCGACGAACTCGTGCGCGTCGTCGCGGCCGATCAGCGACAGCGCGGCCAGGTACAGGCCAGCCGGCCAGCCTTCGGTCCGCTCGACGAGGCGCCCCACGTCCGAGGCGTCGAGAACCAGCCCCTGCTGGGCAACCAACAACGTGTACGCATCCTCGATCGAGAACCCAAGATCCCCGGACACGATCTCCAGCAGCTCCCCCCGACCGCGGAGCCGGGATACCGGTAGCGGGGGCTCGACCCGCGTGGACACAACCAGCTCCAGGCTCGCCGGCGCATGATCAAGGAGGTAGGACACCGCCTCATGCACCTCAGCGTTCTCAATGGCGTGATAGTCCTCCAGCACGAACACGCTGCGATCAGGCAGCGCATCCAACTCGTTGATCAACGCCGGCAGGACCTGGTCGACGAGGTCTACTCCTGGTGTTCGGAGGATCGACAACGATCGCTGCCCCACCGAGTCTTCAACGGTCTGCAGCGCCTCGATTGCGTACATGAAGAACCGAACCGGGTCGTTGTCGCCCTGGTCCAGCGCCAGCCACGCGAAGGCTCGCGGATCCGTAGCCGACCACGCGGCCAGGACGCTCGACTTCCCCCATCCGGCCTGACCGCGTATCAGCGTCAGCTTGCGGGCCGGACCGTGCACCAGCCGCTCCACCAAGGCCGGGCGCGGCACCAGCGCCCGGGTTATCGGGCCATGCACCTTGGTGCGAATCAGTGGGACGTCAGGGGTCCCCGCCACCAACACAGCAACACCGTACTGCCCGCGAACTCGAATCAGCCAGGGTGAACCGTGCAGGGTGATGACACCTCACCCAGGCACGGACGAACCTCACCTGAAGCGTCCTCAGCACCGCTGACACCACCGCCCCACCGGCCAGGAGGTCATCTACCGCCGCTCCGGATCAGCGACTTGGTCGGGTGCGCGGCAGCCGGTGCTGCAACCGGCCGGTCAGGTGAACTACCGCCCAGTTCCGACGTGACGGATGTGATCGCGCTGCCGGGCACTCAGGAACGTCAGATCCTCGCTGTGGTGGGCTGGTCGGGCTACTCCAATCCGCTGGCCACCAGCACAACGGCTTCTACGTCGGCACCGGCCGACGAGGCAGCTTCAGCCGGATCACCCCCACGGGTGCGATCAACCCGGCCACCATCGGCCGCACGACGCTGTCGACGTCCGGCGGCTGGCTCTAGCCGTCCTGACCGACACCACCACCGGCGACCTGAGCGGGTGTCCAGGCCGACTAGGACCAGTACATCCTGACTGACCCTCGCGACCGCCGGCACGTGTACCTGCAGGAAGCGACACCAGCTCGCATGGCGTGGACGGTGCACAGCCGTCCGTCGAGCGAAGCAGATTGTTGGCGAATCGTCGTGGTTGGCGGCAATTGCGCGATGGTCGGTAGCGGATTGCCGATCGCGGTGATGTTCTTGATCAGGTGCCGGGTCGGACGAGTCCGTGTTCGTAGGCGTAGACGACGGCTTGGACGCGGTCGCGTAGCCGCAGTTTGTCCAGCATGCGTGCGACGTGGGTTTTGACGGTGGCCTCGCTGACCACCAGGGTCGCGGCGATCTCGGAGTTGGACAGGCCCCGAGCGACCAGGTGCAGCACCTCGAGCTCCCGGTCGGTGAGCCGGTTCACTTCGGGTGGTCGTGGTCCGGTCGCCGGGTTGCGGGCGAACTCCTCGATGACGCGGCGGGTGACGGCGGGGTCGAGCAGGGCCGCGCCGGCAGCCACCACACGGATCGCCTGCACCAGGTCCTCCGGGGGTGCGTTCTTGAGCAGGAAGCCGCTGGCGCCGGCACGGAGCGCATCGTAGACATGGGAGTCGACGTCGAAGGTGGTCAGCACCACCACCCTGGTGGGAGCGGGCCCGTTCTCCAACAGCTGCCGGGTGGCGGCGATGCCGTCGAAACGAGGCATCCGCACGTCCATCAAGGTGACGTCGGGTCGGAGCCGACGCGCCGCGGCGACCGCCTGGACACCGTCGGCGGCTTCGCCAGCGACCGTGATGTCGGGCTCGGCGGACAGGATGAGCCGGAACCCGGCACGGACCATGGCCTGGTCGTCGGCGAGCAGGACAGAGATCACGGCACGGCCCCGGCCGGTGGCTGATTGACGGCGACAGGGATTGGCAGCACCGCGCTGACGGCGAAGCCACCGCCCGGCCGGGGGCCGAGGTCGAGGGTGCCGCCGTACATGTGGGTCCGCTCTCGCATGCCGGTGTGTCCGTGGCCGTCCGGTTCCGGCGGATCGGCCCCGCGGCCGTCGTCGACAACCTGCAGCCGCACCGCGGCGTCGTCCACCTCGATCAGGCAGTCCAGCCGGCCCGCCGAGGCGTGCCGCAGCACGTTGGTCACCGCCTCCTGCACGATCCGGTAGGCGGCCAGGTCGACACCCGGCGGCAGCCGTGCGAGGTCACCGACCACCCGCACAGTGGCCTGCACGCCGGCCAGCCGGACCGGCTCGAACAGCTCCCCGACCCGGGCGAGCCCGGGCGGCGGCTCGGGTTGCACGCTGTCTATCGGCGAACGGAGCACCCCGAGCAGCCGGTGCATCTCGGCCAACGACTCCCGTCCGGTGCGTTCGACCGCCTCCAGCGCGGCACGCTCCTGAATCTGGTCTGGCCGCAGCAGCCGCCGCACCCCGCTGGCGTGCAGCGTCATCACGCTGATGCTGTGTGCGGTCAGATCGTGCAGCTCGCGGGCGATCCGCAGCCGCTCGTCGGTGACTGCCACGGCTGCACGCCAGTGCGCCTCCTGTTCGACGCGCCGCGCGTGCTCGTCCGACAGGCGTGCTCGGAGGGCGCCGGTGGCGATGGTCCGCCCGGCCAGCCAGGCACCGCCGATGATCAACCAGGCGTACGCGATGTCGCCGACGACGAAACCCTTGTTCAACACGATGCTCAACGCCACCAGCACCAGGGCGATCGCCAGGGCCAGGAACGGCCGTCGGCTGTGATAGCCGGCCGAGACGATGACGGCGAGCAGCGTCACCAGCCACCCGAAGGACGCCGACGGATCCACGCCGAGCGCACCCGGTACGACAGCCATCGCCGTCACGCAGATGGTAACGGTGGTCAACGGCGCGGTCCGATGCCACGCCGCCGTGATCGTCCCGACCCCGTAGGCAACCGCCAGCACGGCACGCGAGGTGCCAGGGTCGGGACCCAGCCAGAGCTCCAGCTGCGTGGCCACGGTCAAGATCACGGCCGCGACCAGGTCCACCGGTCGCGGCGCCCATCCAGGCATGCCGTCAGCCTAGGCCCGCACACCGGCCGGCGCCTCACCCGCGCGAGCGACAAGGACCCTCCACCAAGTCATCCCCGCGATGGACACACAACCGCCCGTCCTGCCGATGCACACACCCACACCAAGCCGCGACGGTGGCCGAAGCGATCGGCACCGAGCCGACCACCGACACATCGGAGGATGACATGAACACCACCAGCCACACACCATCGATCGCCCACCGGATCCGTCGCTACGGTGCCGCGGGGTCACTGCTCGCCTTCCCGGCCCTGCTCGTCGTCGAAGCGCCGCTCGACCCGGCGCCTGGAGGCACCGGCCAGGTGATGTTCACCGCCGCCTCCGACCATGCCAGCGCCCTGCTCGCATCCGCCGTCCTGCTCATGCTCTCCGGAATCTTGATGGTTCCGGCCGTCGGCGGACTCCTCCATCAGGCGCGGGACCGCGGCGCCGGCCTCGCCAACCTGGCGGCCGTCCTCGGTGTGCTGGGCGGCTTCGGCCACTTCGGGATCGGCATGTTCTACCTCGTCACGCTGGCCCTCCCCGGCGGAGACCAGAACGCCATGGTCGCCTACATCGAGCGGCTCAACGCCACCCCCGCCCTCGGCGCCATCGCGTTCCCGTTGATCCTCTGCTTTGGCCTGGGTGTGGTCGCCATGGCCTGGGCGTCCTGGCGCGCGGGGCTGATCGGCTGGTGGGGACCGATCGGTGTCACCGCCGTCGTGGTTCTGCATGAAGTCATGCCGTCCAGCACGCCGTCGATCGAGATCGCCGCCCTCGGTGTCCTCGCCGTCGTGTTTGGCTACCTGGGTGTCCGGATCGCCAGACTGACCGACACCGAATGGGGCCCTGTCTCACAAGCGCGTGCGGCATTCGCCACCATCTGACCCCTCCACCACTTTCTGAAAGCTCCGACACAACCCATGTGCTCGTGCGATCTCACGGCACCGCACGACACCTCACCTGACCTGCGTCGATAAGTTCTCGCTGCTGCGGGCGCGTTGCTACCCCCTGAATGGTTGACGTTGTTCGCGGAGTGGGCCAGGTTGTCAGCAACGACGGCGCATTGAGGTGATGTCGGATGGTGGAGTTCCCGTTTCACCCTGGCGCTCTGACAGCAGCGTGGCTGACCGACTGTTTGCGCGCGTCCGGCGCCGTCGACCAGGCGGCGGTGGTGTTGTTGGGGTGTGTGCCGGTCGACCCCGGCAACGGTGTGACGAGCGTCGTGGTGCGGGTGAGTCTGACCTACGACCTGGAGGAACCGCAGGCGCCGATCACCCTGGTGGCGAAGTTCTCCGACCCCGATCCCGAGTTCCGCGCCATGGTGCACTCGATGGGCTTCTACGAACGCGAGGTCATGTTCTACTCCGAGTTCGCAGCCGACACGCCGGTCGCGGTCCCGCGCTGCTATTTCGCCGGCATCGACAAGGAGCAGGGCTTGTCGCTGGTCCTTCTCCAGGACCTGGCGCCGGCCCGGAACGGCAGCTGGGTGCGCGGCTTCTCGCTGGCCGATCTCCGGATGGCCGTCGCTGGTATCGCCTCGGCGCACGCTGCTTGGTGGCAGAGCCCTCGGTTGGAGTCCGCGAGTTGGCTGAGCATGACGGGCTTTCTCGCGGTTGATCAGATGCAGGAGGTTGTCGCACGTTGCTGGCAACCGTTCCTGGCCAGACTGTCGGTGCCGGTCACCCCGGAGATCACGGGGGCGGGGGAGCTGGCAATGCACCACCTACGGCAGGTGTGCACCCACCTGTTCGAGACGCCACCGTTCACACTGGTCCATCATGACTTCGACGGCGAGAACCTGTTCTTCTCGGTGATCGACGGTCAGCCCTCCATCGCGATCATCGATTGGCAGCTCACGACCCGGGCGCGCGGTCCCCTGGATGTCGCCTGGCTGATCGGCAGCCAGTGCGAGCCGACAGCATTTGCAGGGGGCGCGCATGACGATCTGGCGATCGGCGCACCAAGAGACGGGGCCAGCGGTTTCGCGGATGGCGCTGGCTCAGTCAACGTCATCTACGGCTCCAAGAACGGTCTGTCGGCTAAGGGCAACCAGCTGTGGACCCAGAAGACCAAGGGCATCGCCGGTAAGCCGGAGCCGAACGATGGATTCGGTCATACTCTGGCCGCGGCCAACTTCGGCCGCGACGTGAAGGGCCGTCCCTTCGCCGATCTGGCTGTCGGCGTCCCGCGCGACTCCGTCGGCCGCAAAGACGAGACCGGCAGCGTCAACCTGCTTTTCGGGACCTCACACGGACTCACCGCCCGCCACAGTCGACGGGTCACTCAAGACACCCGTGGGATCCGTGGCACCGTCGAAGAGCTTGAGTGGCTTGGCTCCACGCTTGCTGCGGGAAACTTCGGCAACAACTTCAACGGCGGACGCTATGCCGATCTGGCGATCCGTATCGAGCAGGAGCGCGTCGGCGTCGACGTCACGAGCGCTGTCAGTGTCGTCTATGGGTCCAGGCCCGGATTGAGCGCGGCACGCGACCAGATCTGGACGACCGCTTCCTTCGGACGATCTCTCTACCTCCCCACACCGTTCGGCAGCAGCCTGGAGTCCGGCTGATCAGCCTGCAATCAGGAAGCCCGCGTGGAGCCGCTATCGACCTTGTACGGGCAGCACGCAGTGACCGACCCCTCTGCGCCTACGCCTGCGAGCAAGAGCGGTCGGGGTGCCGCCTCTCCCTTGTTGATCGACAGTCAGGTCGCACCGCATCACCTGGCCTTCCTCCTCAAGGTGAGTTGATGGGCGGCCTGGTCGATTGCGGCAGCGGCATCTTCGGCCAGCTTGACCGCCAGCTGCCTGGCGGGTAGGTCTCGGGCGAGTTCGTGCGCCTGACCCGCCCATAGGTTGATCTGCTCCGCGTCGCCGTTCTTGCGGGCCTGCGCGCGTAACGGTGTGGTCAGGTGGTGCAGCTCCGGGTAGGCGATAGGTGCAGCGGCGGTGTGGTCGGCTTGGAAGGTGTTGACCAGGCCGCGGGCGAGACGACCGGAGAACGCCCGCGTCAGCCCGGTGCGTCGCGGCTCAGCTACCGCGTCCCGATGCGGAGCAGTGGTGCCCGCTTCAGGGCAGCGAAGGAACGCGGTACCGATCGCGGCAGCCGAGGCGCCCGCCGCGAGAACTCCCGCCAGAGCGGATCCTGTGGCGATCCCGCCGGCGGCAATCAGTGGAAGCTCGACCCTGGCGCTGACCAGACTGAGCAGAGCGAGGAGCCCGTAGTCCTCATGATCGTCGGAGTCGGCAAAGGATCCGCGGTGTCCGCCCGCCTCGACCCCTTGGACGACCAGCGCGTCCACACCTACCGCGGCCGCCTCCACAGCCTCCTGCGGATCGGTGACGGTCACCCACACCGATGTTCCGACCTGCTGCAGCCGCTGCACCACCGACGGGTCGGGGCAGCCGAAGGTGAACGACACCACCGCCACTCTCTGCTGCACCAGCAGCTCCACCTTCTGCTGGTAGTGGTCGTCGTCGAACCGGGGGCGGCCCAACGCAACCCCGAGAGCGGCCGCTTGGTCTCGGAGCCGGTCGGCGTAACGGTCCACCGTGTCACGGTCGGCTGGACTGCCCGAGGGGGCGAACACGTTGACGCCGAACGGCTGCCGGGTCAGTCCACGGGTGGCGGTGATATCGGCGAGCACCGCCTCAGAAGGCTTGTAGCCGGCGGCCAAGAATCCCAGCCCACCGGCATCGGACACGGCAGCAGCGAGCGATGGTGTGGACGGACCGCCCGCCATCGGGGCCTGCACCACAGGCAAGTCGAGATCGATCACCCTCGCACGATCCTCCGGGCGCTCAGGATGGGCAAGCTAGCGCGCGATCCGCAGAGCTGGCGACAGGTCTGGGCCGACAAGTCCGTCCGTGTCGTCGGGCGACGCTCGGCAAGCCATGGACGCTTTGGCGAATGTTCGAGGGCGATGGGGCAAGACCGGTAGCGGTGGTCGCGGTAGCCGTTTCGCCCCGCAGACCGACCGGTGTGCGGGACACGCAAGCAGGCCGACCTGACTTGAGTCATTTGCTGCGCATCGTCGGCGCGGAAGGGAGAGCGGATGGAGGGTGTCGTCGGCGACCGGGTCGGGCGCGGCCGCCGTGACGGTCTGGTCGCCGGCCTGGAGGGTGATGGTGTGGCAGGCCGGAGCTTGATCTGCAAAGTTGACGCTCGACGGCGACGGGAGGATGGTGGCGCATGCCACCACAAGCAGGGGAGCGTGAACATGCTCGTCGGGACTATCTACAAGCTCACTGATGGGGCTGCCTGGAGACGTGCGCTGGGCGATGCGGAGCAGAACGGGGAGCTGGTGCCCGACGGACTTTCGCTTCTGGTCTCGGTGCACAGCGCCGCAGGCGACTACGCCTTCGACTTGTGGGAAGCCTCGTCCGTCGAGGCCGTGCAGGAGCAGCTCGAACCGATGACCGAGGGTTTGGCGACCACGACGTACTTCGCGGTAGACCAGACTCATCCTGCGACCGCCGTTCCCTCTGACGCTGACGCATAGGTCCGTGGCTCTAGCCAAGAGAGACGTGCGGGACGCCCGGAGACATCCGGTTGTGCTGCCCAGCCTGCGCGCAGAACCCGGCGAGTCCTGGTTGGGGGTGCGGGCGGTGAGTGCGTGGCCGTCATGACCAGCACCGCTGCAACGTGCCCGTACTCGAGCAAGTAGCGTTTGTGGGCACAGGTCACACTGCGCGACATCACTCGCCGCCGGGCGCGTAGTCGTGGAGGAGTCTGCGCGATGGCCCTTGTCTCGAGCTGACTGGCCGCACTCGCTGCCGGGGCGTCTATCAAGACCGCCGATGATTCGGCTAGGGTCGCGTGTGTGCCACTGCTTCGGATCATGGCGGCCGCCGACCTCGAGCTGCGGCCGCACCCACCGGCATCATCATCGCCGCCGACACTCGCTTACTCCTCGCTATCGCCCAGGCTGAGTGCGACCGAATGACCGCGGCCCCCTCGCCTGGGCAACACCGCCAGGGCCGCAGAATGGCTGGTTTCGCGTACACCCCTATCCCATTCCACACATCGAAGGAGTGACAACAGCATGGCCAAGAAGGATGCACCACCACCGCTCGAGCTGTACATCGCCGCCTACCCCGACTCTTCGTCGGCGGAGGAGGTCTGGAACGCGCTCAAACAGTCCGCGCACGACAAGTCGATCGCGGTCGAGGCGCTGGCTCTGGTCAACCGCGATGATGACGGAAAGGTCCACGTCAAAGACACCACCCGCGAGACCGGTGTCGGCGCCGCGATCGGCGCCGTCGGCGGCGCCGTGGTCGGATTGATCTTCCCGCCTGCACTGATCGCCTCGGCAGTGGTGGGCGCAGGCATCGGAGCTGGAACCGGCAAGGTCGTGGACCGGGTATCGAAGCAGAAGATCAAGGAGAACGTCGAGTGGATTGTTGAACCCGGCCAGTCAGGCATCGTGATTCTCTTCCACCCTCAGTCCACCGCCGACGTCGAGAAGGAACTCGCCAAGGCAGCCAGGATCGTCCGCGAACACATCGAAGAGGACGACGACACCGAGGATGCACAGGCCGACATCTACGAATAGCCTGTTCGCCAAGTCGCCGTTGCTTCGCCGCCGCAGCATGATGGACACCCGTGTCAGGCTTTCGTCGTCCGAGCCGGCGTCGGACGATTGGCTGTGGCAGTGCACGTGTCCTGCCGGGGGAGTGCATGCTCGATCGTGCGGAGCTTTCAATCCGCGGTGATGGGCCGGAAAGGGACGTGACTATGCCGCTGTTGAGAGGCCGCACGTCGAGGGCACTACGAGGTAGCAGATGCGGAGAAGCTCGTCGCGATCGGAGTCGACTTCTGAGTCAGACGGTGGCGGTCAGCGCGTTCAAGGTGAACGGTAAGACGCTGCGGTCGGTTACACGCTCGTATCGGAGTCTGCTATCGGCGAGGCACCACGTCGGCTAGCGCCGCATCGCCGTAGTCGGCGGTGTCAGCCGAACGGAGTGTCCGGCGTAGGTCTACGGGAAGGTGCGCGTGCACGGCGACGCGATACGCGGTCTTCATCACGAGCACTCTACGAGACCGGCAGGCGGGTGCCGCGCCGCCACACAGCGCGGGTGTTGAGGGTGTCGCTGATCGTGGTCGTCGGGTCGCCGTCGACGAGGAGGAGGTCGGCGCGCTGGCCCACAGCGATCGTGCCCCGGTCGGAGAGACCGAATCGTCGGGCGGACACGGCAGTAGCGGCACTGAGGGCCCGCGAGGGACTGATGCCGGCGTCCACGAAGTACTGCAGCTCCTGGTGGACGCTAGCCCCATGGGCCAACCCACCGAGGAAGGGAAACGGTTGCGACACGTCGGTGCCGATGAGGAGATCGACGCCGGCCTCGTCGAGAGCCAGCACCGTTGCTAGGACGTCAGACAGCCGCCCCTGGGGATAGTGGTTGAAGCTGCTGCGCAGCGTCTCGTCCCACGCTGCCGAGATCCTCGGGGCCACCCGCGGGTCGTCGGCCAGCGGCGTACCGGTGATGCCCATCATGGAGGCGTCGAGGACGACGCAGGCCACGACGAACGCTCCCGCGCCGGCGATCGCGTCAATGATCTCGGGCGTGTGGGGTCGGTCCATGAACAGGTGAGCTAGACCGTCGACCCCGGCGTCGATGCTCATCCGCGTGGCGTCGATGGTGAGCGCGTGCGCCACGGTCAGCATGCCCAGGCGGTGCGCTTCGGCGACACCCGCGTTCAACGTCGCCTGATCGAGCATAGGGAGCCCGGGATGACCCTCGACCATGCCGTCGTCGACCATGAACTTGATGTAGTCCGATCCTGCCCGGGACAGCTGACCGACCACGTCGACGGCCTCCGCTGGTGTGGTGACCTTCGCCCGGACGATGGGGTCGATCCGGTCGTTTCCGCCGCCCGGCCTTCCGCCAGTGCCGCCACCTCGCTGCGGGTTGAAGTCCTTGGGAAACAGCTCCTCTGGGTGTCCGCCGGGCGGGGTGAGCCCGAAACCGGCCGAGCGGACGTCGGCCATGCCGTCGTCATCGCTGATGTGGCTACGATCTCTTGCGGTATTCGCTCCCTGCATCTCAAGCTCGGTGGTCACACCGAACTGAAGCGCCATCCGCAGGCCGGCGGTGTCGGTATGGACGTGCGCGTCGATCAGGCCGGGTAGGAGCGTGGCACCCTGGGCATCGACCACGTCGGCGTCGTGCGGCACCGGGCCGCCGATCGCCTCGATGACGCCGTCGCAGATGACGACCGTTGTCTGGCCGAGATTCCGGCTGCCGTCGAAGACCCGACTGGCGGTGATTGCAGTTCGCATGCGATAGCCCGTTCCTACTTGTTGGAGGCCGGCAGATTCGTCGGCCAATACGTGTAAGATAGCACATATGTGTATTTATGCACGTACTTCTCGGAGGTGACTATGTCCGGATGTCAGGATCCCGCGAGCAGGCGGACCGACCACGACGACTACGACGACCAGTTGCTGGAGACCATCGGAACGGCGTTCTCCCGGTTGCGTCGTCGTACGTCGAGCGTCCCAGTCGATCCTCCGATCGCCCGAACAGATCTCCGACGAGACCTGTTGCTGACCGTGATCGAGGAGGCAGACGGCCTGTTGAGCGTCAACGGAGCCGCAGCTGCGCTCGCGATGGAGCGGACCGCCGTGAGCCGGCTCGTCGCGGCCTGCGTCGAACACAGGCTCGTCGAGCGTGTCGCGTCGCAGACCGACGGGCGCAGCATCACTCTGCAACTGACCCAGCAGGGACGTGAGGTCCTGCGGCACTCACGCCATCAACAACGCCAGGCATTCGATTACATCACCAGAGACTGGTCCCAGGACGACCGTGTGCAGTTCGCAAGACTGCTTCACCGGTACGTGGCCGCGACAGCATCCCTGCCTGCCCCGGACGACGTGAACTGACTCCATTAGGTACGTCGTTCCTTGCTGACGACTTATCTGAGACAACACCGAGTCTGTCCGGTCTCAGACAAGTAGTCAGTGAGCTGAGCCTGGACTGACATCTCCCATGTGGCTGCTGGGGCCAGCGTGACGAAGTCTGCCTCACGCAAGTTGTCAGTGGCCGGACGGGGGCTCACTCATCTCGTCTGTGCCGGATGAATGCGCCACCGTACGTGGCCCGCAGCCGATGTCATATGGCATATCGGACTAGACGGTGTTGCGACTCGTCTTCCCTCGGCGGCGACACCTCCGAGAAAGGCCGCCTTCCGGTAATGCTTCCCATCTGTACCCCACGACATGATCGAGAGTCTTGGTCCGGCTCGAAGCAGAGCTGACACCGACTCTGGCGGTGCTGTCCAGACGGCCCTAGAGTTCAGGGGTGGCCAGCGGGACGACGCTACCCGTCCGGGGAGCGTCTGCCTGGGCCTCCTCGGCGCTGGTGATCGCGCTGGTCGCTGTGCTGGTGGCGGCCATCTCAACGGTGCTGTGGATGTGGGCTCGCACCATCGCCTTTCCCTACCCGGTCGACTACGGGGAGGGTCCTCTTCTCGACCACGCCCTGCGGTTCGCCGCCGGTGCGCCCGGCTACACGGTGCCCGCAGTCGAAGCGCCGTGGACGGTCCTCAACTACCCACCCGTCTATCCGCTGGTCAACGCCGGGCTGAGCGAGCTGTTCGGTCCGGCCTTCTGGTACGGCCGGCTGCTCTCGGTCATTGGGGCGCTCACCGCGGCGGTCTTCGCGGGCCTGATCGTGGTCGTGATCACCGAGGACCGGACGGCGGCGATGATCACGGCGCTGATGATGCCGGTCGTTCCGTGCCTGGGTTACTGGGCCGCGCTGGCTCGCGTGGACACGGGGGCCCTGGCCGCGAGCTTGATCGGTTTGTGGTGCGTGGTCCGTCGGCCGGGCTCGACCCGCTGGCTGGTGGCCGGCATGGTGGTAATGGTCGTGGCGGCGTGCACCCGACAGAGCTACCTGCTGGCCGCTCCGCTCACGGCGGCGGTGTGGCTGTGGCCCTCCAGCCGGCGACGGGCGCTGGGGTTCGCCGGCAGTGTGCTCGGCTCGGTGCTGGTCATCTGGGTGGTCCTAGACCTACTTACCCACGGCGCGTTCTGGTTCGACATCGTGAGGGCGAACGTGAACGCCTACGACCCGGAGCTGCTGGCCTGGTACGTCGAAGGCATCATCTGGACGGTTCCGGTGCTGCTGGCCGTGCTGGGGCTCGCCCTCGTCGTCACCGTGCGGGCGGGCCTGGCCTCAGCCAGGTTCCTGGTTCCCTACGCTGCGGCGGCGTTGGTCGTGTTCGCGACCGCTGGCAAGGTCGGGTCGAGTCTGAACTACCTGCTGGAGCTGGGCACCGCGGCCTGTCTGGCGGCCGGCTTCCTGCTCGCCTCCCTCCGGAACCGGTCTGTTTGGCGTGCGGTCGCCCTGGCTGCCCTGCTCGCCCAGGCCCTGTACCTGCTCCTCGTGCCGGACCCCTACTACGGCCTGCTGCGCAGGGTCGTCGACAACCGCCCGGTTGCGGATCGGATCGCCGCCGCAGTGGTCGGGTCCAGGGGACCGGTGTTGGCCGACGAGGACCTCGGCTATCTCCCCGTCACCGGCCGGTCGATCGAGCTGCAGCCGTTCGAGCTCAGCCAGCTGGCGTATGCGGGGCTGTGGGACCAGGCTGCACTGCTGCAGGCGATCCGGCAGCACCGGTACGGCTCGATCCTGATCTACGAGAACGACGACGGGGTGGAGAGGTATCGCTGGACCCCACAGATGCTGGCAGCCATCGACGACAGCTACCTGGTCGCGGAGACCATCCACCGCGACGACGGCAGGACGGTGGTCTACCGGCCCCGGTGAGCGAGTCCGCCGCAGATTTGCTCGACAACGCGACCGACTACCGCTACGTCACGATCGGCAACAGCACCCACCAGCTCAGTTACACCCCAGAGGCGGCCGCGGATCCGATGCCCGGGACCAGGCGCCGCCAAGATCACTGACCTTCCGAATTGGAAGCCGAACCTCGACATTCCTCCGAAGCCAGCGACGGGGCTCAGGGCTAACGTCGAAACGCTAGCTCCAAACCGATGGGCCGCCATTCAGCTGATCCCGAGCTACTTGTCGGGTAGGGGGTCGTCGACGGAGTCGCCGCCGGTGATGTTTCCCAAAAGCCGATTCTGATCGGGCACAGTCGGCAGCGCCGTCCAATCCTCAGAGGAGATCAACCATGACAAGTGCCGTAGCGCCACCATCGGTGAGCTCGCCGCAGAGTGAGGACGGCCGTGAGGACGGCTCTGAGCAGGCCGAGGTTCGGCGGATCTGCTTGGACTATGTCACCAGTTGGTACGAGGCGGACGCGTCGCGGATGGAGATGGCGGTCCATCCCGAGCTGGCCAAGCGGTTTGTCCGGGCCCTTCCCTCCGGGGCTGAGTTCCTCGATGAGCTCGGCGCATCGAAGCTTGTCCAGTGGACTGCCTCCGGAGCCGGTCGGACCATCCCACCAGAACATCGACATCAGGAGGTGACACTCCTGGAACAGTTCTTCCGCGCCGCCATCGTCAAGGTGCTCACCGCTACCGGAGTCGAGTATCTGCAACTCCTTAAGATCGGCGATGGCTGGAAGATCGTCAACATTCTGGGCGAGTCCCGCGAAGTGAAGCCCTACACCGCCTCCCTGTTCGTGTCCGCCAGCGCGGGCACGGATCCAAGCGGTGTCGACAAGGAGAGAATCGTTGACGCGGCCCGAGGTTACGCCGAGGGGTGGGACTTCGGTGATGTATCGCGTGTGGCTTCTATGGCGCATCCTCAATGGTCGAAGAAGTGCGTGCGGCTGACCGATGCTGGAGGCTTCTTCCTGGAGTCATGGGGAGCACAGAAGATGCTGCGTTGGATCCCGTCGAAGGAGCACGAAGCCGAACTCACCGACGAACGCATCGACATCACGGTCCTGGACCACAGTGGAACCATCGCGGCAGCGAAGGTGGAGTGGGAATTCCAGGCGGATGGCACACCACAATCTATTGACTACCTGGCACTCGCTCACACCAAAGACGGCTGGCAGGCGGTCAATATCGTGTGGGAGGACGATCGCCGACAGGGCGGCCCTGTCATCGCCGATGGCGACTGGGAGATCTGGCAACTATGAGGAGCTGGGCTGTACAGATACTCGATAGCCACAACGATGCTCGAGAATCCAGTCGACGACTTCGAGTCGCTGAGCCTCATCAACGGCACCTTTGCCGCCTAACTCGCCGCGGCGGACTGTCGTGCGAAAGTGACGGTCATGTGCCGAGTTGTCCTCATCACCTGACCGGTCGGTACCGGCTAGAGCATGGCCATGGGTGCACTCGCTGAACTCCTGGCGGATCCGGGGCAGCCCATGGCGATGATAGACCTCGACAGGCCCCCGCCCAGTCTGGCCGAGCAACCAACCCGACGATCCGTTCCATGCACATCAGGCTCTACGGCTCCGGCCGCTTCGCCGCTGATGAGGTGCGGTGGGAGCAACAGCTCGCCGGTCACCTGGCGAGCGCTGGAAGTCTCGATCGCTGCCGACCTGAGCCTGCGCGATGGCGCCCGCTGGTGTCCTCGAGCTAGCGCCGGCTTGGCTTCTGTCCAAGCGGCTCGCCACCGACACCTCGAGACCACAGCTGATGATTGTTGAACGATATCTGGGTCGTCGCGGGTCCAGATTGGTGGCTGTCCGAGTCAGCGGTCACGGATTCGCGCGTCCACGCTGTCTCCAGGTGACCGTTGTCGTGCTCATCGAATCCACGCAGCGCCTCACCACTGGGTAGGCGTGCCAGGAGCTCGGTCGAGCCGTCCGCGTGCAGGATCAAGATGTCGACCACGCGTCCGCGGACTACGACGTGGTCATGCGTTGCATCGAGGTCGTGGTGAGTCTCGATGAGTCGCGTGGCGAGGTCGATGCCTCCGGAGGGGCTGAAGCAGCGGAGCTCGACCACTTCATTCCGCTCGAAGGCCGGACCACAGCACTCGTGCTCCCAGCCCCGATCTCTACCGTCGTCTCCACTCGCGCATCGTAGGTAGCCGCATCGCTCGGAGGGTCCTCGCCATACGTGGACCGTCGACCGGGACAACGGCCAGCGATGCCGCAAGAAGAGTGACAGGGATATCGGCTCGGATCTTTTCAACTTGGATGCGGGTACCGCTGGGTCTTCTCCTGAGGCTTCAGGTGGAACCGGTCGACGATCAGAGCGGCCGACTCCTGAGCGGTGGTGGTGTCGGTGTTGATCTCGAGATCGACCGGCGGCTGCTCGACCCCGTCGCGGTAGTTGCGGAGCCGGCGCAGCGTGTTGAGGTCGGTCAGCTTGTGGAACTGCTTCCGGTCCTCGTTGCCGATTCGCCGCTCCTGTTCGCTTTCGGTGACGACCAAGCGCACGAAGCAGACCCGACCCGCAGACGACTCGATCCGGGCGCGCGCCCGGCCCGGAAAGCCGCTCTGCACCGTGGTCTCGGGGGTGTAGGTGAAGGTCAAGGAGCGGTTGGTGCGTGCGGCGTCGGTGAACACCTGCAGCCAGAACTCTTCGCGCAGCCGCACGAACGGTTCGCTGCCGAAGGGAAAGACGGTAGTCAACGCGTCGACCACCAGGTGGTTGTGGAAGACCGGGTAGCCGACGACGGCCTCCAGAGCACGGGCGGTGGTCAACTTCCCGGCGGCTGCTGTGCCGTGCAGGAAGATGAGGTCCATGGACCCCAGGCTCGCACAGCCTGCGTTGCACCGCGGGTCCAGCAAACCAGTCCAGGTCCGCAGCTTTACCGCTGTGCAAGATCAGTCGCGAAGGTAGCCGGTCTGCTTGTCGACCTGGGACAGGAAACTTCGAATCTCCTCCGTCATCTCTGTCCGGTCAGGCTTCCACTCAGAGTTCGCTCCGACGGTGAAACCGTAGGACTCAGGATGAGAGGTCCAGTCGAAGTCGTACGTGCCGGGTGAGCCGGGTCGGTGGGTGACGACGAAATGCTCTCCGTCGACCATCAGCTTGACGGGATCGAGGCCTGCCAGGGGTGGCGGCACCAGGCCGGGAGACGTGTTCTCGTTTGGCTCGACTGGACGGCTGGGGTCGCCGTCGGGGTACGCGTTCCACATAGTTGACAGGCTGGCGCAAGCAGCGATCCCTGTCGACGGTCACGACATTCGGGGTGCGGACTCGCGCCGCAGGCCGTCGGTCCTCGGGCGCCTGCGTTGTCGTAAGGGGACCGGATCCGCCCACCGGCTTGCGCACAGCCGGAGGTGAGGTTTGGACGTCTCACACGTGACGCTCAGCCACCCTCCAACGAGACGAGCTCCTGAGGTTCCCTCCCGAGGTCGTCTCGGTGCCGTTGGGAGCAGGAGGGGAAGCTGAGAGAGACTGAGGTCTCGGGACCCTGTCAGGTGTGGTCGACCGTGACCAGAGCGTCGAGCACAAGTTGTGCGACCAGCGCGGGCTCCTCGCATTGGGTGAAGACGCTCGGGCCGGGCACGGTGACCAAGGTGATCTGCGGGGCGGCTTGCAGAGTTTCGCGTTCTTGCTGGGTGATGCCGCCGTCGCCGCTTTCGCCGTGCACGACCCAGGCCGCCACGTTGGCCGAGACAAGACGCGGGGCGACCGAGCGATGGGCGTCGAGGTATTGCAGGTAGCGATGGATCCCTTGTCGCATGACCGCCGGGTCGTTCTTGCGCAGCTCGGCGACCAGGGCCTGGCGACGCGGTCGGGGCAGCGGGCTGCCGCTTACCGCGGCGCCGAACATCGCGCGCATCGCGACGTAGGGCAGTCGTCCCAAGACTGTGGCAACTCGGTCGAGAATGCGGAGGAAGATTGCTTCGTCTGGCCGGGAGAACGAGGGTGCCAACAGCACGAGTGGTCCATCGAATCCGCCTGATGCAGCCATCTCAAGCGCAACGGTGGCGCCGGTGCTGTGGCCGACCACGGCGGAGCAGCCGAGGTCGGTGGCAAGGCACGACATGAGGTGGGCGTAGTTCTCGATGCTGACGGAGGGAGGCGGCGGGGTTCCGCCGTGGCCGGGAAGTGTGACCGCGACCAGCCGCACAGAGGAGAGGCTGGCTTCGCTCATCACCTCGTCGTAGAACATTGCGGTGCACAACCCGCCGGGCAGGAGTAGCGCGGTGTGCGCCGCGTCAGCTGGACCAGACTCGCGAATGTCCCAGTTCCGGGAGGCGATCGTTGTCATGTCGGTCCTTCGCTCGAGGTGTGTTTTCGAGCCACCGTAGGGTGAACCGCGGTGTGAGTCATGGGGTCTTCGCCTCATCTTCGGCGCCAGACAAGGCGACGTGGATGCGCTACTCGGGTTCGTAGCTGTTGACGAAGCCGTGCTGTGTGGCGAACAGGGTGGCGGCGGCCCGGCTGTTCACTCCGAGTTTGGTGTAGATGTGCTCGATGTGGTTCGAGGCGGTCTTGGGGGCGACGTACAGCTGCCGGGCGATGTCCTTCGTGGGGTGGCCGCGGGCAAGCAACCGGAGCACGTCGACCTCGCGGGGGGTGAGACCGTTGGGCCAGTCGCGTCGCGTCGGTGCCCGGTGTCCGGCCGCGGCCAGGACCGCGTTGACGGCGGCACCGTCGAGTCGTCCGGCCGTGACCTCCAGGCTGAGGCGGGCCGATGCCGCCTCGCCGGTCAGCGGGGGTCGGTGGGGGCGCGGTTCGGTCAGCTCGTGGTAGTGGTCGGCGGCGGCCAGCAGCCGGTCCGATGTGCTCAGCGAGGCGCCGGTGAGGCCGCGGGGGTAACCGGATCCGTCGAGCCGCTCGTGGTGACGGCCGGCGATCTGCCGGCAACTCGCGAGGGCCGGCATGTGTGCGAGCATCCGCTCGGTCAGGTAGGGATGCATGTGGACCCGTTCCAGCTCGGTGTCGGTGAGTGGTCCCGGTTTGTCCCAGATGGCGTTGGACACGCCGAGGCGTCCGAGGTCGTGGAGCAGACCCGCCTGCCGGAGTGTGGTGACCTCCTCGGTGGGGAGACCGAGCACCCGGGCTGCCTCCGCGACCAGCTGGGCCACTCCTCGCGAGTGCCCGGCCAGGAAGGGTGTCTTCATGTCGACCAGGTCGCCGATGGCGGCCAGCACCCGGTCCAGGTCGGCGCCGGCGACGCTGCGGGACAGCCGCGGTTCCAGCGCCAGGATCGCTTCCCAGCTCGCTGCGTCGTCCAAGCCGTCGAGCACCTGCTCGGCGTGCGTGTCGAAGGCGTCAGCGATCATCGGGTCGAACTGCGAGCCGCGGCGCCGACGGGTGATCCGCCGCGCCGACTCGAGACCGTGCCGACGGGTGAAGATCTCCACCGGCCCGGCCAACTGCACGAGCCGTGCCGGCAGGCAGATCTCTTCACCGTGCAGGTGGCGGGGACTTCCGCTGCCATCCCACTGCTCGTAGGCCTGGCGGATCGCTTGGCAGGTCGCATTGTCGAGGCCGATGCTTTCGGCGAACTGGGCTCCCAGCGATGTGTGGGTGGCCATGAAGGCGGTCATGTCGCGATAGCCGGCGAAGGGAAAGGTGGCGAGCCGTCTGACGCGTTGCGGCCCGCTGCCGTGGGAGCCTACCCGGCGCAGCAGGAACGAGATCGTCTGCGCGGTGTTCATGTCGACGATGTCTTGACCGTCGGCCTTCATTCCGATGTCGTCGCCGAACCAACGCGCCTGTTCGGTTGCGTCGGCATGGCAGTAGGAGTTCATCATCAGACCGAGGTAGTAGGTCGCCTCCCGGTCGCGGTCGGTGACGTCGATCAGGTCGGCCAGCCGAAGCGCGATGACAGTCTTGCGCATGCAGTGGGACATGGGCTGACCGAGCCCCAGGTCTGCCGCATAGGACACGGTCGCCACCAGTTCGGCGACCCGGATTCCGCCCGCCGAGGGCGAGCCTGCCATGGACTGCAGTCTACGGTCAGGGCCGGTGTCTGATGCTGCACAGAAGATGAGGAATTCGCCTCAGGACAGGCCGATCGCGCAGGCCTAGCGTCATTGGTGTCAACACCGGGCCCAAGGGCAACGACGGAGGAGAAATCATGTCCAAGATCTCGAAGGAAACCGCGACCGTCCAAGATGGGGGGCCGGCAGTCGACTACTTCGGCGACCTGGACGACTACACCGTCGACTTCGTCACCATCCGCGAAGCACACAGCCTCGTCGAGCTGCTCAAAGGCCTGCCGGGCGATCGGTGTCCGTGCCCGCACTGGGGATACATGTTCAGCGGGAAGATCACAGTCGACTACCCCGACCACAGCGAGGTGTACGAGGGCGGCGATGCCTTCTACATGAGCCCGGGGCATGTGCCGGCCGCCGAAGCGGGCAGCGAATTCCTCCAGTTCAGCCCACGCCAAGAGATCGCCGACGTGCACGCCCACATCCAAGCCAGGGCCCGAGAACTGATGCAACGGACCTGAGCGAAGCGCACCTTCCGTTCGCCCAGGTGCTGGAGCCCGACGGCGTCTCGTGTCCGTTGCACCCAGCGATTGTTTGCGGTGTCGTGCCGGTCGGCTGGCTACGCTTCGCGGCGGGCGGGGCGTCGTTCTGGATGGGAGGACTCCCCGATGGTGGCGCTCGGGTCGGGGTGTCAACTGTCGGAACCGGGCGGCGCTGAGCAGCGCTTTATCATTTGGTCGCGGCCGTTTTTCGTCGCGTCGGCGACACGGCCCGGTGCCTGCCGTCGAGGCGCCAGTCACCGATCCAGTCCTTGCCGGTGGCTGGATCGCCGGTGATCCGGGGGGCCGTCATGGTCGACTTGGTCGAGCCCGCAGGAGGCGACGGGTCCTCGCGACTGAACGAGGCAACTCCGAGGCGAGCGCGAAAGGACTCTTCTCAGAAGGGGCTGTACCTGGCCTTGGGCAGGCTCCAGGCTCGAGGTGTGCGCGGCGTCTCGGTCTTGCTCACGGGACCGTCGATGTCGTCGTGGTTGGGACGACGCACGTCGTGGGGCGGAGGACGGCGCTGGGAGTGAGCAGGATCAGGCCGGTGAATGCGAAGGCAGCGCTGGCGGCGTTGAGGATGACGCGGGCCAAGTGCCAGGTCTGAAAGTCCGTGGCGGCTTGGCGGAGCATTTCGGCGGGGTGGACCGCGGCGCCCTCGATGAACAGGATCCGGTTGAGGGGCCAGAAGTAGAGCATGGACGCCAGCCCTTCCAGACCGATCATGACGAGACTGGCCAGTACCCACCAGCGGACGGTTCGGACTGGCCAGCAGCTCACAGTGGTGAGGACTCCCAGGAGCACGCTAGCCATGCCGAATGGGCGGAAGTACTGGGCGGGCCCTGTAATCGACATGAACTGCAGCGCGATCGGAAAGCGGTCCGGCGCGTTGTGAAAGATGTTGGGATACACCATGAACGTCTCGACCAGCAGCCCACCGAGGAGCAGCATCATAGTCACGGTGTAGATGATCAAGATCCCGAACCGGATCAGGCTCCAGGCTTGTGCTCGAAGCGTCGTGGTTGTCATGGTTGGGAGTTCCTTCGATGTTGTCGCGGGCGGGGGTGGCGGGGTTCGGAGGCGCTGGATGCAGTCAGTTCGGCGGGAGGTCGTCGCCGAGTCCGGATGTAGCGGACCCGGGGTGACGACGGCGCCGAGCAGGGTTCCGATCCCCAGTAGGTAGGACATCAAGCTCCAGGAGGACTGCGCTGGTCGTTCGGCGGTGAAGTAGGCACCGGCGATGAAAACCGTCCGTCGGGGTGGGCCAAGGTCGGGTGGAGAGTCTCGGGAGGAACTCCGCGGAGCCGGCGGCTGCGGTCAAGGTGACGGTACGGATCCCGGTGCGCAGCACGCCGCCCGTCGGCGACGGGATCCGGAGGCGGTTGGCGAAGGTGAGGGTGCCGACAGGTTTGATCGGGGCGGCGGTGGTCCGGCCTCTGCGGTCGCACCCAAGCAGGCCGGCGGCCGGGACGGCGGCGAGACCGGCGAGCAGGGTTCGGCGGCGGATGCGGCTTGGCACGGAATGCTCCTTCGGGTCAATGGAACGTGCTGACCACGCTAGGGATCCGGTGAGCCGCGTCCCACTCGCCGCAGGCGACGGCCGAGGTCGCCCCACGACGTACGCAGGATCAGGGTTCGGTCGGGATCACAACGGATCCCCAAGCCGACCCGGTGTGCCTACAGTGACCGCATGGCCACCCATGCCGAGAGCAGTGGGCATCCATCCCCGTGGGTTTCCCCAGTGGTTGTCGATGCACTGCTGGGCTGTCTGGTCGCGATGGCCGTCGGCGTGGCTGTGGTTACCAGCCAGCTCCCGGCGATGACGGCCAGCTGGCCGGCGTACGTGTTCGCCTTCGGGTTCGGTGTCGTGCTGCTCTGGCGGCGCCGATATCCGGTGCTGGTGCTGCTGCTCACCTCGCTGGCGATCTGCGCGTACTACACGCTGAACTACCCGCCGATCGGGCTTGCGTTACCGATCGCTGCCGCCTTGATCTCGGTTGCCGAGGCCGGTCGCCTTCGCACTGGCATCGTCGTCGGCGCCGTCTTGGTGGTGCTGGCGGTCTATTTCCAGCTCGTCGCCGGCCGTGACACCGCGCAACTGCTGGGCTACGAGGTGCCGCCGGTGGCAGCGTTGATGGGCGCCGCGGTTGCGCTCGGCGACAGCATCCGAAGCCGCCGACAGTTGCGGGCCGTGCAGAGCGAGCGTGAGCGGCAGGCGCGGCTCGAACTCGAACACGAGGCGGATGACCAGAGGGCGGCTGAGCGCCTGGCCCTGGCCCGGGACCTGCACGACACTCTCGGTCATCACCTGGCGGTTGTGCTGCTTCATGCGTCCGTGGCCGCAGAGTCGTTGCCCCAGCGCACCGCCGACGCCGAACGTGCCCTACAGGAAGTGCGTCGCTTCGGCCGAGATGCCATGACGCAGCTGAGGACGACCGTGACTCGCTTGCGCTGCCTCGACACCGACACCGATCCCGCGGCGGCTTTCGACCGGTTGCGTGAGCTGCTCGAGCGGGCCAGGCGGGGCGGACTGGAGGTCAGTAGCAGCATTCAGACCGACGCGGTGCCCGAACCTGTGGGAACGGCGGCATACCTCATCGCCCAGGAAGCCGTGACCAACGTGATCCGGCACGCCGCGGCGACGACCGTTCGGCTCGAGGTGTCGACGACCGAGCGGCGTTTGCTCGTATCCATCGAAGACAACGGCCGTGGACTCGCCCGGACCGAGGCAGACCCTCCAGTCGGCTACGGTCTCCGCGGCATGCGGGAGCGTGCGGAAGGATTGGACGGGTGCCTGACAGTCACGGGCTGCGGACCTGGGCTCGGGACAAGGGTGCTGGCCGAGCTTCCCCTGCCGGCCGCCGCCTCCGGATCGGGGGCGACGTGATCCGGGTCGTGCTGGTGGATGACCAGTCCCTGGTGCGCAGCGGGCTCCGGGCACTCCTGGCCAACAGCGACGACATCGAGGTCGTTGGCGAAGCCGTCGATGGCCGAGACGGCGTTGCGGTGATCACCCGCACCCGTCCCGACATCGCCTTGATGGACATCCGGATGCCCCGCCAAGACGGCATCACCGCCACCCGCCGGATCACCACCGACCCAGCGCTGAGCAGCGTCGCGGTGATTGTGCTGACCACCTTCGACGGCAAGGAGGAAATCTTCGCCGCGATACGGGCCGGTGCCGCCGGGTACCTGTTGAAAGATGCCGAGCCGGAGGAACTGAGAGCCGGTATCCGGCATGTCGCCGCTGGCGACGCGCTGCTGTCGGCCTCGGTTGCTCGCACAGTGATGGCCGGCATCGTGGCTCCAGCGCTGCGTCCGGCCGACCAGTCCCGCCTGCAAGTCCTGACCAAGCGGGAGAGAGACGTCCTCACCGGGGTGGGTCGAGGCCTGTCCAACGCCGAAATCGCTGCCGAGATCTACATCAGCCCGGCTACCGCCCGCACCTACGTGAGCAGGATCTTGACCAAGGTCGGCGCCCGCGACCGCGCCCAACTCGTCGTGATCGCCTACGAGACTGGTCTCGTCTCCCGACCAGCGCTCTAGCCTCCGATCGGCAGGGGCCCGACTTTGCCACCAACAAGCATTACCGAAGTCCGCTGACGCTCCCTCCTCCGAAGCGGGGAGTGCCGCAACCGACCGCTGCTTGAGTCCATCGGCTGCGTCGCCGAGCTGGACCCCTATTCGCCCGGGGCTTCGCGCTCGTCGAGCAGCGACTTGACCAAGTCGCAGATGAGTTCGGCGAGTTGCCGTGGGTTCGACTGGTTCGCGCCGTGACCCACGCCCGGCAGCCTGACAAGGTCAGCTTGGGGAAGGGTGACTGCCAACCGTTCACAGCGTTGCTGCAGGTGAGCCGGACTCTTCTCTCCGGTTAGAAACCACACCGGTCGAGAAATGCCTGCATAGGTTTGAGATCGGACACCGAGGTCGATGATCGACTCGAAATCGTCGATCTGACGGGCCACGAATCTGCGGACCTCCGGCAACAGTGTCATGGCCGGCGCGACGGCGCTCACCCAAGGCGACACTTCGACGCCTTCGTGGAGGAAGATCTGTAGCGCACGTCCGATTCGGCCGGCGGCGAGTGCGCTGCAAGCGCGAAGCACGGTCGTCTCCTCACCCAGTGGGAAGTCCGGCAGCGGCGTCGGCGGCTCGTAGAGAACTCCGCCGGCAAACGGGCCGGGGTCGGCGGCCAGTGCCTCGAGCGCGACAATCGCGCCGGACGAGTGCCCGACGATGACACAAGGCTCGCCCAACCCGCGGGCAACGCTCAAGACTTCGGCCACCTGGTCCCACATGGTGTGTTCCACTCGGACTGGTAGATCGAGGCGGTAGAGCCGTCGACGGATCAGCACAACCCGGTAGCGGGTGAGCATTGTGTCGGCAACTCGAAGCCAAGGCGACTCGTCACTCATCCCGCCGTGCACGACGAGAATCGGATGCCCATCCCCCAGATCCCGAACCACAGGCGTCAGTCCGTCGATCATCCCGTGATCATCCCCGTCGCCGACTGGTCACAACACGTCGGCTGTGCGGCCGCGCGACTCCAGAGCCTGCCCTTGTACGCGCCAGTGCGCAACAGCGTCGCCGTAAGCGGACCGTTGTGGGGGGCGCACGCGGAGGGACCGTGCTGCGAGGTATTCACGTTCGCCAGCATCGTCCAGTCGAGCACGCTGCATCGCTTGCCCGCTCTCTGCGAGTGGATCTATGGCGCCCGGGAAGGCAGTTGATCTATGGACCTGGTGCTGACACCCATGACTGGCTGGGCGGGGTCAGAGTCCGCCGACGAATACGGCTGGGTCGTGGCCGCCATTGTCGAAGGCGAT
This sequence comes from uncultured Actinomycetota bacterium, assembly GCA_963696135.1. GTDB lineage: Bacteria > Actinomycetota > Actinomycetes > Propionibacteriales > Propionibacteriaceae > Microlunatus. Next base: position 57,511 of record CAVOJH010000005.1, on the reverse strand, counting down.
GTCGAAGATGAGATCGTCTCGGCTGCCCGGGGGAACGATGAAGTTGAGCTGGTATGGGTCGGAGGAGGCGCCTGTGGCGATCAGTTGCACGCTTCCGTGGTCGTCGGGTCCCGGCGGGGTCACGTACCGCAGAGCCGGCAGGTGGTGGGGGCCGTATCGGAGGTCACCACGGATCCACGTCTCGATGCTGTGGTCGGTGCCGTTCCGGATGATCACCGTGAACTCGATCACCGGAACGCCGAGTCGGCGCCCGGTCCAGACATCACTGATCTGGACGTCGATGCCGTCGCTATAGGGATAGGTTTCGGTGAAGCCTGGCGGTCGCCGCCCGATGTCGGACATCGACGTGGTCGACGGCATCAGCGGCTGGCAGCCGCGGAGTGAGCTGGCGAGGAGGAGCATCGCCACCCCGAGCAGGAGCCGGAGGACCGGCCGCATCGACACGAGTGTCATGGGTGTTCACCGCGTCGTGTCGGCCAGGATGTACGCAGAGGGATCCCTTGCCAGTTGGGTGTCCATCGCCGCGGACAACTCATCGTCAACCCCAACCAAGCCACTGATCCAATGTCGCCAGCGTCACGCTGACGGTGTGGTTCGACGTTCATGGGCGGCAGCATCGTCTTCACCCCGCCCATCCGCATCGGCAAGATTGCCGACCCGGTGCCGACGGTCGTCTGTTCTGGTAACGGGTCAGTCCGTTGTGGCGTCGATGAGGCCGAGGTCGGTTGCTCGGTGCACGGCCGCGGTCCGGGTGGTGACGTCCAGCTTCGCGTACACCGACCGCAGATGGGCGTGCACGGTACGTCGGCTGAGCTCGAGCCGTTCGGCCACCTCGTGGTCGTGCGACCCGTCGGCGATCAGGGACAGCACCTGCCGCTCGCGGGCCGTCAACCCGAGGGTGCTGGCTGCCGCTCGCCCGCGCAGCCCGTCGACCGCTGCTCGGGCGAGCCGCATCGCTTGACGGCTGGTCAGCCGGGCGCCGCCGTCGAACGCGATCTGCCAGCGTCGCCGACCCAGGCCGTGTCGACTGGCAGAGGTAGCGGCCAGGTAGTCCGCCATCGTGTAGGGCGCGCGGGGGTCCGCGTCGAGGGCCCGCCAGGTCGTGGCGGCGCCGAACAGTTCAGCGGCCTGCTCGTGGGCACCAAGCGTGGCCGCGATGATGGCCAGATCCTCCAGCAGGTACTCGACACCACCCACGAAACCGGTGCGGCCCTGCATCGAGATCGCCGCACGATAGGCCGCAAGGGCCTCGGTGTATCGTCCCTGGGCGTAGAGCGCGTTCCCGAGCAGGCGGTCGGCTGCGAAGACTCCATAGTCGGCACGATTGTCTGCGAACATGCCTTTGGCCTCGTGCGCACACACTTCGGCGTGATCGGGCTGTCCCTGGGCAAGGGCGAGCAGCGTGTCCAGGTAGATCGACCACGCTTCGCCCTGCCGGTTGCCGATCCGTCGGAGGATGGTCCGGGCCTCGTTGTTGTAGGCTTCGGCGGCTTCGAGCTCAGAGGCCAGCAGCGAGGCCTCCATCAGCCCGCCCAGGGCCCCCGCCTCACCCCCCTCATCCCCGAGCAGCCGGAACTGGGCCCGGGACTCCTCGAACCACTGCCGGGCACGGGCCGGCTCCCTCTTGGTCAGGTGGCCGGCCGCATGGCAGGCCCAGGCACGGTTCCGCAGGACGGTGGGGTCAGCTCTGTCGTAGGGGAGGGCTAGCACTGGTGCGAGGCGCTCGAGCCGGCGCGGCTTGGGGGGGTTCGCATACGGCCAGAAAAACTCCAACGTGTGCACCAGACGCAACGCCCCTTCCGCGTCGCGGCGCTCGACCGCCCAGCGCCGGGCCGCGTCGATGTTGGCATCTTCCGCCATCAGCGGATGCCTGCGATGAGGCTCGACCGGCGTCTCGGCGCTGTCAGCCCACGGTTCGACCAGTGCGACGAAGTAGTCGAAGTGCCGTCGACGGACCGAACCCTCACCGTCGTCGCCGCCGGACCGCAAGCGGGTCAGCGCGTGGGTACGGATCAGCTCATGCACGGCGAACCGTCCCCCGGTGGTCGGGTCGCGGGAGATCAACCCGCGCTCGACCAGGGAGGCAAGAGTGTCGAGATCGGTGTCAGCGACCGCTTCGGCACCCTCAGCGGTGAAGCCGCCGACGAAAACTCCGAGCGACGCGAGGACGCGCTGCTGGTCGGCGGTCAGCAACGCCATCGACGTGTCCAGGACGGCCATCATGTCTCGGTGTCTCGGTGTCTCGGTGTCTCGGTGTCTCGGTGTCTCGGTAGCACGGTGGGCGTGCGGGCGGACAGCTCCTCTGGTCGGCTCCGCAGTTGTTCGGTCGGCGACCTGACATGCGACCAGGCAGCGAGCAGCTCGATCGCGAGCGGCAGACCACCCACCAGGTGGCACAGTTCGGTGACAGCATGGTCTTCCTGGGCGGCAGGTGCGTAGCCCACTCGGGCGGCGCGGTCGGCGAAGAGCTCGTTGCCCTCCGCGAGTGGGGGTAGGGGATACAGCCACTCGTACGCCGAGGAGAGCGGCACCCTGCTCGTGGCCAAGACCGTCAACGCCACCGCCTCGACCAGCAGCGCGTCGACCAGTTCTCGGCACGTGACGCGCTGGACCTCGCAGTTGTCCAGCACCAGCAGCGTCGGCTGGTCGCGGAGGGCATTGACGACTCCAACAGTCGGATCTGCGCCCCCGCCGGCCGGCAGGCCCAGCGCCTCGGCGACACCACTCGCCACCTCGCTCGGCGCCTTCGCTGTGGATAAGTCGACCCACACGCAGTTGCGGTCGCTGACCAGCTCAGCCGCAAGCCGCGTCTTGCCGGCGCCGCCCAAACCCACCACGGTGACGAGTCGACCTGGTAGCAGTAAGCCGCACAGCGCGGCAATCTCAGCGCGTCGTCCGACGAACCTAGTCGGGTACCGCGGGAGCCCGAGACGTCCCGGACTGGGCGTACAGGGCGTCATGATCGTCTACGGCGGCCCAGCAGGCAATCAGACACGGCTGTAACCCCCTCCACGGCACTGCGGGACCCTCTCGGCGATCCTTGCAGGCCAAGCCCTTACCGGCCAGACCCGCAGCAGGATGTTGCGACACCCAGCGGACGCGACGGCCGTCCTTCTGCAGCGACCTCGTCGAGCAAGCCCCCTTGGAGCCGATGGCGATCTGGTCGACAGGGTCTTGTCGAGGCTGCGCTCGTATAGAGTTCGGAGGCCCTCGCGGTTAGCGGACCTACTCGCCACAGCAGCGGCGCCCGCAAGACGTCCGTTCAGCGAGGCAGAAGAGGACCGCAAGGCGACCGTTGAGCGGGCAGCCCCGTACTTGTCGAGGGCGGTCCGGACGCTGTGATCCCAGCTGGTCATCGATCGCATCCCTCTGGACTGAACTGCAGCATCAGTGCGCTTCTTGCGACCGCGCGCGGCACCAACTCCCAAGACCCACCGGCCAACTCCTACCTCGCGGGCAGGTCGAAGTCGTCGTTGCGCATCCGCAGCAACGCGTAGGTCGCACCGGAGAAGCCAACAGCTGCCACCAGCAGCCCAATTCCCTGGGTCAGATGGCCGGGCAGAAATGGGTGTGTGAAGCCGCCCAACGCTAACGCGATACCCATCCAGGCCGGCGCGATCCGGCTGCGCCACAACGCAATTCCGAGCAGCAGCAGACCGATGGTGATCCCGACGATGAACAGCAGCCCGGAGAGTTGGATGATCGGATGCTTCTCTATCGCGACGGACAGTTGGGACACCGCCGCTGGATCCAGGCCCGCCTTGGCCGTGAGATTGGCCAACGACACCGTGCCGGGCAGTCCGCCGAAGCCCACGCAGAATCCGGTCAGAGCTATCAGCGCGCCGGCGGTGGTCAGTTTCGGCGCTCCGCGTCGTGCGACCCAGGCGACGGCGAACGTGGCCGGAATGAGCAGAGTCACGAACGGCATCTGGATCCACTCCAGCGCCGACATCCGCTCCGCGTGTGCGATCGCGGCGGTGACGTTCTCCTCGAACGGCGCGTCGCCGTCAGTCGGGCTGAGCAAGTAGTAGATGGCGTTGGTCAACATCGGCAAAGGGGCGATGACCGCAAGCAGGATCCGCCAGAATCCGCGTGTGTCGCGGGGCGGTTGGCGAGGCGCGGCGGTCGTCTCGGTCCTGGTTGTTGACATGTGGAACTCCTCAGTCGGTGGTCGATTGCGACGTCATCGTCCGGCTGGGGGACCCCCAGTTCCCAGGGCGCAGCTTCACCGGGGACCCATGAGAATTTCTGGTGTAGCTGGGGGCAGGACCCTATGCGGGCGGGGCCAGATGGTTTGACGATGAATGCGTGGCCGCACACCCGAAGCGCCAGCCGACTTCGGTATACAACGGTGCTGCTCGGGACGGTCCTCGCTGAGGCCGCGCTGACCATCTAACGACCCGTGAGTGAGACTCAGGTGCTGCGGTCGGTGTGGTCAGGGCACTCAAGTCTTGATCGTTGTGATGTAGTCAGCTTCGCCTAGCGGGGCAGCGCCAGAGAAGCCAGCGGACATTGACTGACAACTCGCGGGTTGATCGGTGGTCTCCTCACGATGCGCATGCTCACGACGAGGCGTCGAGGGTGCGCGAGCCGTTACGAGTTCCTGCTTGTTGATGGATTGTGGTTGGCCGTCCGATCAGGCGCCGGACCCGTAAGGACGGGTGATGATCTCCAGCCAGTGGCCGTCGGGACCCTGCCAGTACAGACCGCGACCGCCGTCCTCGTGGTTGATTTCGCCCGGCTTGCGCTTGTGCGGGTCGGCCCACCATTGTCGCTGCTGGTCCCTGAGACGGCCCCAGATGGCGTCGAAGTCGTCCTCGCCGACGAGGAAGGCGTAGTGCTGCGCTGCTATCTCGCCGCTGTCCTCGATGAAGTCGAGGGTGACGCCGTTGTCGAACTGGAGCACCGCGAACGGACCGTACGAGGTCGGCTCGGCTAGTCCCAGCACACTGCCCACTTCGCGCGCGGCGGCCCAGGTGTCCTTGGCGTGGACCAGCGTGTGGTTGAAGTCGATGCTCACTTAATCCACCTTCCGTCAATCTCCTCGGCAATCACGCTACCGCCGACCTGCTCAGTGCCGTCCTCGATGGCCACCGCAGAGGTTAGGTCAGCAGCGGGCAAGCATCGCAATGCGCGACCGTCTACCGGTGCGTGGCTCCGCCCGGAGAGCGATGTTCCGCGGACAGCCGGCTCGCCGGCGGCCGGCTCCACCGCCGACGCCATTCGGAGCATCTCGAGCCCTACGGATCGGGTGTCGTCGCCTCGAGGTTGCCATCACCCCGTCTGGGTGGTGTCGATGGTGCCTGCTCAGTCGATCATGGTGGAAAGGCGAAGTTCCAGATGAGCGTTTTGGGAAGATGACTCGTCTGGGTGGCGGGGGTGGGCTCGACCGGGGCAGCACATGCGGTGACCGACAGGAAAGGAGGGACCGCCGTGGCGGAGCTACGCACCAAATGGCGGGCGCTGCCGCTGATGTGGACCGAGGCGCTGCGCGCGCTGGTGTGCCTGCTGCCGATGATGATCGCCACCGCGCTCGGCTGGACCACCTATCTGGTGACGTTGGGCCAAGGGGCGTTCTTCTTCAGCTCACTCTTCCTGCCCATCAGAATCAGCGCCCGTTTCGTGATGGGCTCCCTGGTTCTGGCCTTGGGGCTCGGGTTCTACCTGATCGGCGGGGCGGTCGCACCCTACCCGTGGGTAGCGGTGATCTTCACCTTCTTCGTCTGCCTGAACCTGAGCTTCATGAGCGGTTGGAAGGTCGGCGGACCGCTCGCATTGACGCTGGTGATGATCTACACCGCCGGACTCAACACCGGCTCACCGGAAAAGGCGTCCACCAACTTCTTGGTGTTCGCCTTCGTCCTCGGCTGGTCTGCACTCATCTCGCTACTCCCGTTCTGGACACCGGTACCACCGCCGCCGGTGAACGAGGATCAGGAGACCTGGGAACTGGCCGAGCAGGGCCTGCGGATGGGCATCGGCACCTCGCTCGCCCTGGCCATCTCCTACCTCGCCGGCTTCGCCAAGATCGGCTGGGCCCCCAGTGCCGTCGGCAATGTCGTGCGGTACGGCGAGAACCTGTCACAGAAACGCGCCTGGGCACGGTTCCTCGGAACCCTGGGCGGCGCCGCGATGGCGTCGATCGCCCTCGCCTTCATCACCGATCCGACGATCGTGGTCCTGATCGGTGCCGTCTTCGCCGTGCTGAACGGCCTGTTCAAACTGACGAAGCTCGGACGGATGCCGCTGTTCTACACCGCAACCATCCTGTTGCTGTACACCGCCAATGACCTCACGACCGGCAGCGAGAACGTGCTCACCCGGGTGGTCTACAACATCGTCGGCATCACCATCGGCATGCTGGTCGTCATCTACCCGTTCCCGCTGATGATGAGAAAGCTCAATCCCAAGTCCAAGACCGAGTAGCCATCCATCATCCGGCGGTGAAGATCAATTACCTGGGCTCTGCGCCCCCGCCTCGTGCGGGTCTGGCTGGAACTGCTGCCCGCATGTGCGGCGATCACCGCACGGTTGGCGTGGGGTGGTCCACAGCGGTTGTGCAGCTGGTAGGAGTACCCCCGCAACGGGGCAAGCTCCACCTCGTAGTCCTCTGCCCTAGATGGTCGCTCCACCCGAGCAGTGTTGACCACCTTGGAGCTTGGGGCGCGGCGCAGCCGATCGTCCAGACACTGTGCCGTCCGCGGCTTTCACCTGAGCAGCACCTTCCGACGAAGCCGCCCGCAAGACGTCCGTCTACCGGGCACTCGGCTGGTGAGTGAGCATCAGGTCTCACGTGCCGTGATCCAACCTCGCTGGGCGAGACGTTCGGTCCTCGCGTTCCGGCTAGATGCGGCCCCTTCCTTGTCCGTGGTTCTCGTGCAGTCTGAGCCCGCGCGGTGCGACCGGGTGCTACTTTTCCGGTCATGCCATCGCGCGCCGCAGGACTGGTGTGAAGGCGGTCGTCTACGACCGATATGGGGGCCCCGACGAGTTGCGGGTCGTGGACCTCCCACTCCCGTCCCCCGCGGCCGGCCAGGTGCGGCTGAAGGTGGCCGCAACGTCGGTCAATCTCAGCGACTGGGAGTGCCTGCGCGGTTCGCCCGCTTACGCACGGATCGGAGGGCCGCGCTCTCGGATGCGCCGCACACTTGGCTCCGACATCGCCGGTGTGGTCGACGAGGTCGGCGAGGGAGTGGTTGAACTCAGAGTCGGCGACCATGTGTACGGCGACAGTCTCGTGATGAAAGGCGGCTTCGCTGAGTATGCCGTCGTGCCCCAGGCCGCGCTCGCTCGCAAGCCGGTTGAGTTGACGTTCGCGGAGTCGTCGACCATTCCACAGTCCGGGGCGATCGCCCTGCAGGGCAGCGCAGGAGTGATGCCCGGTGCGCGGGTGCTGATCAACGGCGCGGGCGGTGGCTCTGGGACGTTCGCCATCCAGCTCGCCAAGCGACTCGGTGCCCACGTCACCGCTGTGGACAACGCCGCCAAGCAGGACTTCATGACGTCGGTGGGGGCCGACGAGGTCGTCGACTTCCACCGGACGGACTTCACCCAGACAACCGCGCCCTACGACCTCATCCTGGACATGGTCGCCCACCGCTCAGTGTTCGCTTACCGGCGTGCACTGTCGCCGGGCGGAACGTACCGCTGTGTGGGCGGGTCGACGCGCGCAGTGTTGCGGGTCCTCACCGTCGGCATGGTGGCTGGCCGACTCACCGCTAGGTCGATCGGCGTGCTGGCAGTGAAGGAGGGTCCGCCGCACTTCGAGCCGCTTGCCGACCTCTGCGTCCGAGGAGAGGTGCGGATCTACATTGACCAGGTCTTCACACTCGAGGAGGTACCCGCCGCGCTTGCGCGTGTTGGTGAGGGCCGCGCTCTCGGAAAGGTGGTGGTGACGCTCGAGACTTGACCACACGCGATCCGGCTGGGGTCCGACCTCCGTCAATTTCTCGCCCCTGAAACGACTTAGCTTCGAGATGCTCGGCACAGTCAGACCCTCGCCCGCTCTATCGGCGCAATTCAACCGTCTGCCGACGCCGTCGTGCGGGACGTACGCAGGCCGACCGACCTACGGGCATTCGCGGTGCGATGCAGATGTCTCGCGCTCAACCACCGGCATACGAACAGCCCGTAGACGAGGGTCGCTGTCTCGCAAGTGGCGCTCAACCCCGCCAATCGAGACAAGGTGGACAGGCCTTTGACGACCTAGACCGTGCACTTGCGGATTCTCCAGCGCGATCCGATGAGCGATGAACGATTTCGTTTGCCGGCTCCTATCCTGTGGCCGGGTCGTCGCTTGTTGGGCTGGAGGGATCGTTGGGGCGGTAGGGGTAGGCCTGCATCGTGAAGATGACCCGGCTTGCTTGGGGTGTGGTGCTGGGATTCTGCGTGTAGCGGCCGAGAAGGCTCCACAGCTCACTGCGCAGTTGTTCAAGCGTCGGTGGGTCGAGGAACAGTTGGTCGTAGTTGTTGAAGATGGCGGCATGGCGCCACTCGAAGTCCCACTCCTGGCGCAGGAAGGCGACGGCGCGGGCCAGGTCCTGGCCCAGCCCGGTGATCATGAACTCGGTGGTAGAGCGAGCCTGGTCGGGTCCCGCTTCCATGGCCTCGGCGTACTGAAGCAGCACCTTGATGGAGCGCCACCAGCGATCTCGACGGTTTCCGAGTTCGGGAACTTCCTCGATGTAGCCGTGTTCGGCGAGCTTGGTCAGGTGCCAGCTGGCGCTTCCGGGTAGCACGCTGAGGCGATCGGCAAGGGCAGTGGCTGTTGCCGGACCCTCGAGCCGGAGGATGTCCAGGATCTGCAGCCGTAGCGGGTGCGCGAGCGCGCGGAGGCTCCTGGCGTCCGGGTTCAGCCGAGCTGGGTAGCCGTCTCGGCTCGTGAGGCCGGTTCGGTACGCATGGTCCTCTTCAGTGCCCACGCGCCCACCCTAGGCGATCTCTCAAGAAGTCTTGCGGATCTATTGGCAAGGAGTCTTGTGGAAGCTACCGTGAACGGTAAAAGACGTTGCCCGCTCGGCGGACCGTCAGGACTTGGGAGTAACCACCATGGTGCGTATGGGGGCTGTGATTGCCGGCACGGTTGGGTCGATTGTGGCGCTACTGATTCCCACGACGGCGATTGCCCAGCCGGTCACGGCCGCGGCGACGGCGCTTTCAGTGAGCGAGTACGGCCTGCCACCGGGAACGCAGGCACCGTTCGGCATCACGGCTGGTCCGGCGGGCAATGTGTGGTTTGGTGCCGGCGACTATGTCGGTCGGGTTACCGAGTCCGGGCGGGTGGTGACGTATCGGGTACCGACGCCGAACGCTGGAATGGGTTGGTTGACCTACGGACCAGACGGCGCCGTCTGGTTCGCCGAGCGTGAGGGGAACAAGATCGGGCGAGTGGACGCTCATGGTCGCATTGCCGAGATCGCGTTGCCGACACCGGATAGCGTCCCGCAGGCAATCGTGTTCGACCGGCGGGGCCGCCTCTGGTACACCGCATCAGAGGCCAACAAGCTCGGGCGGATCGACCGCAACGGAACCATCACCGAATTCGATCTCCTCACCCCCGACGCTCTGCCACTGGGCATGACCCCGGGCCCAGACAACGCACTGTGGTTTACCGAGCGGTCGGCCGAACGGATCGGCCGCTTCGACCTCGCCACCGAACGAATTACTGAATATCCGCTCGCGGCTGGCTCCAATCCCCAGCGGATCGTTCTCGGCGGCGATGGTGCCCTCTGGTTCACCGAGTTCCTGCCGTCAAAGATTGGTCGGATTACGGTCAGCGGTCAGCTCACCGAGTATCCCGTCCCTTCACAGCCTGTCGGCCTAGCCGCCGACCGCCACGGCCTGTGGTACGCCGGCTACAACGCGGCCCGGGTCGGGCGCATGGACTACAACGGTGCGGTCGTCGCCGAGTACCAGGTGCCCACCCCCGCAAGTCGCCCCATCCAGATTGCTGTTGTAGGCGGCCGGAACGCGGGGGTGTGGTTCACCGAGAATGCAGCCAACCGGATCGGACAGCTCGTCATTCATCGCCACTGAAAGCCATCCGCGCCGTTAATTGGTAATCGGGTGGGGACGCACAAGCTGATCGGCCACCAGACACCGGCGGCCGGCCGGGGGAGCCGGCACCCAAGGTGTCTGCAAGCCGTCAGTCATCCGAAGCGGGCCAGACTCCCCGGCTCGGCGGCCCGCGCCTGAGCGACCCGCATCGTCGTAAGCCCCGTTCGATGAAGATGCCCGCCTTGGGGACCTCATGCGAAGACGTGGGTAGTGATGCCGTGGGTCGGTTGGACGCAGAGGGGGAGGGCGGCGCCGCACGATAGACGTCGCTGGCGAGCGTAGACGCAGGAGGAACGTCTGGACCTGTGCGACATTGTCGTCATATGGCCTATCGGTCACGAGGCTGTGGAGGGGGATCCAAAACCCGCGTGTCCAGCTCGAGTCCGTCAGCGGCGAGCGAGTCCGTTTGTAGGGCAAGACGACGGCGCGGGACGGTAGTCGCTGGTTGACCTTGACCACGAGCCTGGGTATCGAAGGATCTGTTCGGGGATCGATCTACCGTACGAACAGATCAACACGGAGTTGGTCGTCGACGAATGGGAGCACGCAACACATGGGCTTGGTAGTGGACCTTCTGAGCGCGATGATCAGCCTCATTGTCATGCTGATGCGCGCCATGATCAGTCTGTTCATCATGCTGGTTGGGGCGATGATCAGCTTGATCAAGACCATCGCACGTTGACTGGCCAAGATCTGCGGGAGTGACCGCGGGATGCGGGTACGGCCTGAGCACCGCGCTGCGGTCACTGCGGGGATCGATCGAGGAAGCCGGCCTGTACGCACGGCCCTACACCCGGTCGGTGATGATCACCCAGTCAGCTGACCCGGTATCTGGCCGTGGTCGGTTTCCACGGCTCCGGTGGCCGCGTGATGTGGGGCGCGGATGCGTTCCGTGAGTTCTACCCCCCAGGTCGACGTGGAGCAGGCCGAACAGCTCTTGGGGCTGCCCGCCGGAACCTCGGCTGTGGCCGCTGACAAGGACGGCAGCTTAGTGACTGCGATCCCGACTACAGCCGGACCTTGATCACCTGGCCGGCACCCGGGGCCACCGCGCCGGTCGTCAGGTAGGCGCTGTTGCCCTTGATCGCGATGCCGTACGGGGCGAAGAGGCCACCGGCGACCACCGCGTGATCATCGGGTGTGGTGCCGCCCCGCTTGACCTGCACCAACGAGCCGGTGGGTCCGGTGAGCAGGCCTTCGGACGAGATCTGTACGGCATAAAGCGTGTGGTCGTGGAACGCCAGGTCGGTCACGTTGGTCAGGCCGGCCGCGTACACGCTCTTGACGCCGGTCCGCGGGTCCACCCGGTAGATGTTGGCCGCACCCTTCGGGAACGGGAACCCGGTCAGCTGGCTGACGTAGTAGGCGCCGTCCCTGCCCTTGACCGCTACCGAGGTCGGCACCGCCTGCATATCCACATGTTCACCGGACCCGGGCGGGAACTCCACCGACGTGGTCGCGAAGGTGGAGACCAACCGGATACGCCCGCGCCGGCTGACCGTCAGGACGTCGTTACCGCCGGCGTCGGCGACCACGTAGTGGCCCTTCTGCACCAGCAGTCCGACCGGGTCACTGTCGGGCGCGTCGGCCGGTGGCACCGGGTTGTTCGCCGCCTCGAAGGCGGACACGTCCGCGATCGTCCGGAGTCCGCCGTGCTTGGTGGTCTGCACCAGAGTGCCCATCCGCTTGGCCAACGCCGGCATGCCCGGCGCCGTCCGAACGGCCGGGTCGGCGCCAAGCCCGATCAACACAGTGACGGCCTTGCCTTCGGCGGCCACGTCGCTCGGCCCGATCGCCTGCTCACCGGTGCCTTCACCGCCGAGGGACGGCAGCCCGGTGATGATCCGGGACTGCTTGCCCCACGCGCCGATCTTGGTGATCGAGCCGGTGGCGCCGAAGCAGACCCTGCCGCCCTCAGGCCCGGCGAAGCAGGGGCCGCTACCGCCGGAGCCGGCCTCGGCCACGAGCAGGTCACCCGACCGGGTGAAGGACAGCTGCCGCGGGTTATTCAGGCCCTTGGCGATCACCGTTGGGTCCTTCGACCCGCCCCCGTGATCGCCGCCCGCCTGCGCCGGTGGCGAGCCGACCAGGGTCAGCCCGAGCACCGCGGCGGCGGCGAGAGATGCGAGTGAGACTTTGCGAGCGCGACGATGCGACATCATGGTCCTCCCCGATAGGACGCTGTGAACTGCCCCACAGTCTGCTCCCGATGCCGCAGCCGCGGAAGGGCTCGGCCGCGTGGAAGATTTGTCCCTGCTTTACGTCAGCTGCGTGGATGATGACCCGAACCTGCCACCAGCCCGATCACCTCGTAGGTGGCAGCTCACCGTCGGGCTTCTTGATCCGCACCGTCCGTCGCTGAACCCCCCGCCAACTCGTAGATCTCCAAGATCACGTTCTCGGTGTGGTCGTAGTCGGGCCGATCGGTGCGCGACCCCCTAGCCGATCTGACTGGCCGGGTTCCTCGTGTTCCTCGGCTGTCACACCGGTGCATCGCGCCGCGAAGCCGGCTGTGCCCCGGGGCCCGTGGCAAGTCTTGGGCCTTGTCATCGCTTGTTGATCTTGGCTGCGCCCAGTTGATCTTGGTCGGATGGCGGCCGCCAAGCCGTCAAGCTCGAGGGGGAGCGCAACCCCCGCCAGGGGGCCAGCGTCGAGGGCCGGCAGGCGGCGGCTTCGAGGCCGCACTGGAGGACCTGATCGAACGGGTCGCACTGATGCGCACCTAACAGGCCGGCGGTGGGCATCGACGCTTGGCTGAGCTATGGCTTAACGACCAATCAGGGGCTACTTCGATCCGGTGGCGAACTCCACGGTCGATTTGGGTGACAGGGGTGCTGGACTTGGAGGAGTTACACCGTGCCGAGGCCATAGCAGCGCATCGCGGCGATGTGCTCCTCCCTCATGTCGTAGGCGATGCAGTACTTGATTCTGCGGTCGCTGCTCGGATCTGTGGCAGCACAATCTCCCTCGAGGTAGACGTAGCCGTCACCAACGACGGGTTTGCGACCCTGAGTGTCTGCCATTCTCGTGTGCAGGGCGATGATGTAGTCGCGGACAGCGTCTGGCCCCTCGATCACCTCACCGGTATCGGCGACAACCCAGGTCACGTCCGCGGTGAGGCACTCGGCGAAGTCCTCATCTCGACCCATCAAACCGAAGTAGCGATCCAGCGTCTGCTGGGTCTTCTCGACAGACACGCCGACCACCTCCACTCCGGGACGATCTGGATCAATGACCCCTATTCTGCCGGAACCAGCACAGCGCGTCAGGTCACAGCCGGCATCGGATTTAAGGCGACCCAGGAACGACGACCCATCGGGTGCATCCGAACTGCCTGAGAGGGAGGGAGTTCACCGCGGCGATTGCAGGTGATCCCAGTTCAAGCGTGATCTACTCATCGGAGTTGTCCGTGACAGTCACGACCGTGACGGGACTGTCGACGTGCTCCAGTGGGATCTGACTCTCCATCTGCCGGCCTGTGCCCACATTCCATTTTCTATGTATCGGTGACGTCCGAGACGTCACCCCGCGTCGAACTGGACTGGACGTCGCCGCTGCTGGACCGTCCGCTGGACGTGGTCAACTGGCCGTGAGTGGGGATGCTGCGGATCGTAGCCGCTTCTTCGACCGATCGTTGGGTGGTGTCGAAGACGTGGTCGGCGAAGTCGGAGTGCTGCAGCTGGTCGGCTTCCCAACGGACTTGGTTCAGGACCTTCGTGACTGCTGGGCCGGATTGTCCGCGGACGTCGTCACCGCCGGGTGGGGTCCGCCGGTCGGGGCTCGATGGCGTAGTTGGGTGGCCGTCGCCGTCGCCGTCAGCCGGACCGCCGCCAGGGGTGTCGGCGCAGCTTGGCGGCGGAGAGGTTGCGTTCCTCCGTGTGCAGTCAGACGGTAGGCGACACAGCGATGGTGTCGATAGAGATCAGCAGCCCGCGGGGCAACCGCACGTTGGAGGGCGCCGACCGCGCCGGAGCGGGGTCAGGCATATGCCGTGCGTAGACCTTGTTGAGCCGGGTGAAGTCGTCGACGTCGGCATAGAAGATCGTCGTTTTGACGATGTCGCTCATCGACACTCCGGCCGCCTCCAAACCGCCGCAAGGCCATCAGCTGGCGAGTGACTCCTCGGTCGTCAGTGGGGACCGGTCAACGGGCAGCCGCGAACGGAGATCGAGCGTCTCAGACGCGACGCTCAGCCACCGTCGAGCGAGAACGTGAGGTCGCCGCCTGTCGTTAGGCCGATCAGCCGGTCGACCAGTCCGTGGCCGATGTTGCCGCCTGCACCAGTGATCAAGATCCGCATGACGTCACAGTAGATCGGCACCAGCAAGCAACCGTGGGCAGCATTCCTGGGGAATGTGCGCTGCCGATGACGGACCCGAGGCTGGAGCTGGCGCAGCATGAGGCGGTGACTGCGGCGCAACCGCCCGCCTTCTTGCCGGACGGTACTTCCGGCTTCTCGCCTTTGCAGTCGCTTCCGTCGGGCATCGCGGGTCTGAGTTCTCACAGGATCTTGACAGCATCACGGCGGCGTGCCATCGATAGCCTCCGAGCATCGGGAATTCGCTACTACACCGGAGGACTGCAATGATCAGATTCACTCGCTCAACCGTCATCGGTGCCAGCCTGGTCTTGGCCGCGACGCTGGGCTTGGTCGCCCCGGCTTATGCGAGTGGTCATCATGATCATCCGCGGCAGCACGGCACGCTGCTGCAGGCCGACCTGATCGGCAGCCTGACGACGGATGCGCCGTTGTTCGGTGTCAACCCCGGTGGGGTGGACTGGACGGTCAGTTCCAGCGCCGTGAAGGTCGGCAGGGATGGCCGATTCGACGCAAAGGTGCACAGCCTGTTGGTCACCTCGACCCAGTCCAATCCGGTGACGACGATATCGGCGAGCCTGGTCTGCAACGGGGCCCTCGTCGACAGCGTCGAGCCGGTACCGTTCGACACCGCGGGCAACGCCCGGATCAAGGGCACGTTTGAGGTCCCGGACCGCTGCCTGGCCCCAGCAGTGCTACTTCATCCGGCCAACCGTGTCGGGACCTACATCGCGGCCAGCGGCGTCGCGTAGCCAGCCAGGAGGGTGCAGGCAACTGCGGGCGATACGTGACACCATGGTGAACGCGCTCGAACGGAGCACCGTCACCGCTCACCCTGCTTAGGGAACTGAGGAGCTGCCATGTTTGTTGTCATCGGGGATTGGCGAATGAGTTTCCCGCCGGGCGACGAGCAGCGTGCAGGGCTCAGCAGAATCGTCAGTGGGGTCACCCAGCTGCCTGGTCTGGCGAAGGGGTATTGGACCAGTAGCGATGACGGCACCGCGTCCACGACCTTCATCGTCTTCGACGATCGGGCAGCCGCCGAAGCCTTCGCCGTCGACGTGCGCGGCAACATCGAGAACCAACGACGCGCTGGTGTAGAAAACCTCAGTCTCGTGATCCACGAGGTCGCGGCAGAGACCTGAGCCATGCAATAGGCGCATGACGAGCGCAATCTGTGGCAGCACACGACGAGCGCGGCGTGGCCGGCGTGGGCCTGACGACCAGCCTGATCGCCTCTCATCGGCTCGTAATTCCTTCGCGAAGCACGTTCAGGTCGTCCAGGGCGCGATGCCCGGGCTTGACCACGGCAACTGTGCACCCTCGCTGAGCCTCCGCTGTCTCACGAGCCGCACTACCCGCCGTGCTGGGAAGAAGGTCGGTGAGGTGCAGAGAGAGCGGAACTGCCTCTAACAGCAGTGGTTTGGTCTGCCCTCAGTCCGGTACCGGCCCGCCCCGGATGGCGGTCGACCCGGCGTCTCGGCGCGGCAGTGCTCAAGTCCGTCCGATCATCGCGGTCACGATGAGCGATGCACACCGAGCCCAGGGGGTCAGTGTGTCGCGCCGAGCTCGTGCTGTGATTCGCCATCGCTCACGCAACCGCGGGTCGGTGAGCCATCCCAGGACTGCGGCGGCCGTCGCTTCGGGATCACCCGGCGGCACGGCGATACCGGGGGCTTTGCCATCGACATGTCCCAAGGCCTCCGCCGCTCCGGTTCCTGAGCTGACGATCGCCGGGATGCCGCGGGAGAGGGCTTCGGCGACTACCATCCCGTACGTCTCTGAGCGAGATGTCAGCACCAGCAGGTCCGTCTGAGCCCAGATCTGCTCCAACTCTGAACCAGTGCGCGGACCCGTGATTGTGACTCGATTGCTGAGCCGTCGCTGCCGGATGGCGTCCCGCACCGCAGCGGTGTAGTCAGGACGGACGAGATCGCCACCGACCAGTTGTGCCGACCACGGCAGGTCAGAGATGCGACTCAAGGCGACCACAAGTCCGAGCTGGTCCTTGGTAGGGGTCAACGACGCCAGGCAGAGGAGGCGGCTGCCCTCGGGAGTGCCGGTGACCAGGGCAGCGCGATCAACCCCCGGCGGGGCCACGACGGTTTCAGTGACGCCATAGCGGCGCCGCAGGTCGTCTGCTGTCCACTGACTAGTGGTGATGACCAGTCGAGCGGCTCGCAGTGCGGCAGCCTCGAGCTGCTGGTACTGCAGCCGATCGGCGTCGGAGAGGCCTACCTCGGCCGAGAGCAGGCTGTGCAGCAAGATCGCCGGCGGGTGGCCGCGATGGGCCGCTTCGACCACGAGGTCTGGGACGGCGCAGGCGACGATGCTGTCGATCAGCCAGACCGGCTGCGACCGCAGTGCCCTGGCCACTTCGCCACGATGCCGCTCGCTGTCGGACGGCCAGGTTCCTCGTACACGGTGTCGTCGAAAGTCAACGCCGGCAGCCACCAACTCGTCGGCCAGCCTGTCGTCGTACACATTGCCGCCTGTCGGTACCGGACTGGTCCAGGTCAGCATGCCGATGCTCGGACCTTCAGTCATCCTCGATGACCACCTCGCGTGGGCGCACTGCGCTCAGCCGCCAGCACATCGATGCCGCGACGTGCGCCCGGTCAGCTCCTGCACTCAGCGGCCCGACGACCACCTGTGTCACGCGGGCAGGCTACCCAGACCGCTGCCCGGAACGCAGCACGAGGGTGCCGTCGAGCTTGACGATCGCCCCAGTTGGCTTCAGCCGCCGCTCCCACTGCCGTAGTTTGGGCGACCGAGCACCGCTCAAGGCCAAGCCGCAAGACGTCGGTCCACCAGCTCGGAATGCGGGCCCTCGGCGCAGGTCGACGTGCGGCTGCTCATGTGCCGGCAGCCGCGATGGCACCACCCGCTTGTGGGGTGGGCCAAGGCCATCCGCGGCCTCTCCGCAGCTCTCGCCTGAGCATCTTCAGTGAGTGGTCCGCTTGTGGCTACCGATCATTGTTCGCTGGGCGCCACTGGTGCGCCGGACTCCAGCCGAGCACAGCTCGAGCTTCTGACCTTGTGGTACTGATCGCTCATGAACCCGACGCGGGCCAGCGGGTGGTCGCCGACGGGTCGCTGGGGTGCGGGGAGAGGGGCGTGGTCTGCACGTCCAGCCAGGCGGCCATCGGCAGCGATGCCAGGATTGCGTGCATCTCGGCGGTGTCCTGGGCCTGCCACAGACCCAGCGCTCGGCCCTCGCCCGGCAGCCTCCAGAGCCGCCGGAGGTGTCCCAGGAGGGCCAGCTGACGCGTCCGCTGGGCCTCGCGCGCTGTGGTGGCATCCACAGTCTCCGCCGGTGTGGCTGCCGGGACGGTGAGGGCGAACGCGGTCAGGAACTCGCTGCCCCCAACCTCCGGCGCGAGTGACCCAGTCCTCTCAATCCGACGTGTTGGGTCATTCGGGTGAGGTGCCAGCGGTGTCGCCTCGTCGGTGCGCCATACCCTCAGCGGCATCGAGGCCAGGTCTAGCTCGAGCGCGGCGTCGTCGGCGGCGGCGAAGAGACCGAGCGTGCGCCACTCGCCGGGCCGCAACGGCGGACGCCATAGGCGCAGCAGGTGCCCCTGGTCGGCGAGCTCACGCGAACGAGCGGCCTCGCGGGTCCGCATGTCCTCAACCGTTGCCTGTGAGGTGCCCTCCGGGACGTGGGTGGTCATCGTCAGGAGATACTCCATGGTGAAACCTCCTTGGCAGCACCCGGAAAAGTGGTGCGGCTGCGATCTTCGACATCGACGTTGGTCAGCAGTTCGTCTGGTGACCCCTCAGACCGAGTACGGCTTGGGTTCTACAGCGACGAGTGTTCCTGTTGGTAGGACTCGGTGTTGCACACGGACGCGACCGAGACCACATCAAGAACCTGGCCGAGGAGATTTTGCACGCAGTTCTCGCAGGCCCATACCGGAAACGCGACCGCCGGCCCGGACAGAGCCCGGCCCAAACCTGCGAGGCGGTCGAGGACGTATGCGGCCGGCCGCAGCCGGCACGAGACGCACAATGGCGGCTCGACCGGCTCCTCGCTCATGAGGGCAGCCCCGCGCCCGACTGCTCAGCTACCAGGTAGTCGGCGTACCAGTCTGGCCAGTTCTCGTCCGCCTCGCCGGTGCGCTCCTCATGCTCGCCGTGCGCTGCCGCTGCCCGTCGAAGCCCGCCCGCCAGGTCCTGGCTGGAGGTGAAGGTGGTCGTGGCAGCATCGGTCCGTCCGGGCAGCCGGGACGTGATCTCCTGCAACAGCCAGCCGTTGCCGTCTGGGTCGCTGAACGTTGCGAAGGACCCATAGCTGGCGTGATCCGGGGCGCGTCCGCTGACCCGGCCGCTGCCGCCACCGGGCTGGAACTGGGCTCCTGGCGACCCTGGGTGGAAGACGTCGCTGATCCCGACACCGAAACCGGCCAACTCAGCGCGCGCAGCCTCGATGTCGGAGACGATGAGGTACAGGCCCTGGGCGGTGCCGATCTCGGCTGAGGTGATGTTCGACCCGAACTGGACCGAACACTCCGACCCGGGCGGGGTGAACTGAACCACCCGGAAGCCGTTGTCGAAACCGAAGTCGGCGTCGAGCCGCCACCCAAGGCTCTGATAGAACGCTTTCGCGCGGTCTACGTCAGAGACAGGAATGACCACCGCCTCCAGCTTCAGATCTGCTGTCCCGGCGCTCGCCGCAGGATTCGCGTCACTCCCGATGTCATCTGCCGTACCCATCGCAGCCTGCTTTCCGCTCTGTGACGACGATATCGCCTTCACGGGCGGGGCGCCACGGGTCACAAACGCCACCGGGCCCTTCCGGCACGGTCACGTCCGAGCGCTGCCGCGCAGGATGTACGGATGGCGTAGCGCACCGAGCGGCGGGCCGCGTCTTGTCGATTCTCGGCCGCACCTACCGTGGGAACGCAGCAGGGTGCACACTCGCGAGACGGGAGGTGCTTGGGCCCATGTCTGAGAAGAGCGCCCGACTTGTGTCGGTCAATGTCGGCATGCCACGCGACGTCGAGTGGCAGGGTCGGACCGTCTTCACCGGGATCTGGAAGGAGCCGGTCCAGGATGCGCGTCTGGTCCGACGGCTGAACGTCGATGGCGATGGACAAGGAGATCGGGGCGGGCACGGGGGCGAGCAGCGTGCGGTGTTCGTCTACCAGCTCGACTCATATCGTCATTGGCGCGAGCAGCTGCACCGCGACGACTTCGTCTTCGGCCAGTTCGGTGAGAACTTCACCGTGGACGGGCTCGGCGATGACGAGGTGTGCATCGGCGACCGTTACCGGATCGGCTCCGCCTTGTTCGAGGTCACCCAGCCACGAACGACGTGTTATCGGGTTGGCATCCGGATGCGCGAGCCTCGCATGGCCGCGCTGCTCACCGGGCAAGGTCGACCCGGCTTCTACTTCCGAGTCCTCCAGGAAGGTGTGGTCCAGCCCGGGGCGGACATCGTCAAGGTCGCGACCGGGCCTGGGCGGATGACGATTGCCTCGATCAACGCCTTGCTGTATCTGGAGCACCGACCCAGCATCGGGTTGCTGGAACGGGCATTGCGTATTCCCGCGCTCAGCCCCGGCTGGCGAACGTCGTTTCGGGCGATGCTCGAGCAGCGGCGCAAGGGAGCCGCAGACGGTGGGAACGCGGGCCTGACGTACCTGGGGCCTCCGCCGGCGTGGCAGGGGTACCGGAACCTACGGGTGGTCGCAAAGCGTTTGGAGACCGCCAGCGTGGTCTCACTGGAGCTCGACGCCGAGGACGGCGCACCGCTGCCGAGCGCGCTTCCGGGCCAATTCGTCACCCTCAGACTCGAGCCCGCCGACGGCGAACCGCCGCTCATACGCAGCTACTCCCTCTCCGGATCCTCCACCGACCCGCATTACCGAATCAGCGTCAAGGTCGAACCGCACGGAGCGACCGGCCGATATCTTCACACCGCGGTCGACGTCGGAGACCGCATCAAGGTCGCAGCACCGCGCGGAAAGTTCACCCTCGCCGAGGGGGCCATCGCCGTCACGCTGGTGAGCGCGGGAATCGGCGTCACACCCGTGCTGGCCATCCTGCACGCACTCCATGACAGCCACTCGACGAGGGACATCTGGTGGCTCCACGCAGCCCGCAACAGTGCGGAGCACGCCTTCGCCGAGGAAGCGCGGTCGCTGCTCGCCACAATGCCCACCGCGCGCAGCCGCGTGTGGTACAGCCGACCGGGCACCGGCGATCGCCCCGGGACCGACTACGATGAGTTCGGGCACATCAGCGCCTCGGGGATCGTCGCGTCCGGGGCGGCGTTGAACGGTGATTTCTACCTCTGCGGGCCAGCCGGATTCCTGACGACGATCCGGACCAGCCTCGACACGCTGGGGGTGCCGAGCTCCCACGTGCACAGCGAGGCATTCAGCGCCATCGCTCCCATCACGCCCGGGGTCGTCACGCACACGGTCCAGCCACCGCACACACCCGAAGGTGCAGCCGGGACTGGCCCGCTCGTCTCGTTCGTCCGGACCGGCTTGAACGTCCGCTGGAACAGCGCGTACGGCAGCGTCCTCGAGCTCGCCGAGGCATGCGACGTGCCCGTTCGTTGGTCTTGCCGCACAGGCGTATGCCACACCTGCGAAACCGCACTCCTCGATGGCACAGTTGCCTACGCCCCGGACCCCCTCGAGCCTGCTGCGGTCGGCAACCTCCTGGTCTGTTGCTCCCAGCCGGACAGCGACCTCTCCGTCGATCTTTAGTCAGGTGAAGCTCGATCGCATTGTCAAGCGGGCCGAGAGCGATACCCCGTAGTTCATGGGGGTGTCGGGGCTTGTTGATCTTGAGTTTGTCAGTCACGGTGAGTTCAAGACGCGTCGAAGTTTGACCAACCCTGCCCAGACCTTGCGGCGGCGGCTGCCACTATGTATCGCACTTTCCGCCGTCGAGGGTTTTACATGATCGCTGTCGCTCAGAAAGGGGCCGGGCGAGCCGTGGGTCGTCGTGTGGTTGACGGCTCGCCCGAGCCCATCGAAGCTGGCGGAGATCAGGCGGTGATCCTGAAGTCCATGGTGTAGGAGATGCCGTCTGTGCCGAAGACCGCCTCTCCGTCGTTGGTCAGTTCGGTCTTGTCGTACACCTTGAGGCCGAGGTCCTTGTCGTTGTTGCCCCCCAGTGCGCCGTCGCGCTCCTTCAGCCTGACCTTGATCTCGTTGGTGAAGGTGCGGTCGGTGTGAAGGTCGACGAAGTCGTCGTTCTTTGACTTGTCGAGGAAGTGCGGTCCTGAGAGGAAGTTCTCGGTCCCACCGTCGATGGCAACGTAGATGTCGATTTCGTCCTTGCCGATCGGGTCGCGCTTCTTGGTGCAGTGGAGCCCTTCGATGTGGAGAGTTGGCATGGTGTTTCTCTTTCCGGATAGGGCGGGAGCTTGATGCTGCCGACGCCTGCTGATGTTGGTCGAGCTCGATAGCAGCAGGATGCCTGGCGGGCGTTGTGGAGAACCAGGGGAGAAATACGTAGCTTCGACGCCTGCCGCACTTAGCCTCGATCCGTGGGGGGCGACGTTCGCCATGACGAGAGGCATGTCCCCAGGCCCGGCGACAGGCGATCTGGTCATAACCACGCCGGTGGACACCGGGCTAATCCGGCTCTTCATTCGCCAGTCGGGGGAAGTAGGAGCCCGACCGCAGCTTCGGGATAGCCAGCTCGATCGTGTCTGGGCAGCTGGGCTACCACCCCCACATGTTCTGATCGCTGCCGTGCACCCGAGTGTGGGTGGCCGCCGACGAGTGCGACGCCCCCCGGCGAACGCGTGGTTCCTTCGCGGTCGACTGCTGCCACGGTCGGCGGCCCTCCACGCACGGCAGGATACCCGGGTAGTTCATCGGCGAATAGATGGGGTGCGAACTAGTCTCGTGTGTGCCGGTTTGTTGCCCGCGACCGTCTACAGTGTCGATGTGCCACCGGCGGGGGAGGTATAGATGGCTGTCGAGACGGTTCCAGACGACAGGCTGAGCTTGGAGCAGCAGATCTGCTTCACCCTGGCCGTGGCGTCCCGCGACGTCGTGTCCCTCTATCGGCCCTTTCTCGAACCCCTCGGACTCACCCACCCGCAGTACCTGCTGATGGTGACCCTGTGGGAGCATCCTCAGCCCCTGTGCGTCAAGGATCTCAGCGCCTTGCTGAAGGTCGACGCTCCCACCTTGTCACCGCTGCTCAAGCGCATGGAGACTGCTGGACTCCTCAGTCGGGAACGCAACCCAGCGGACGAACGGTCTGTACTGATCACGCTCACGCCCCGCGGCCAGGAGCTGCGTAGCCGGGCGGGCACTGTCCCTGCGTCCATCATCCAGCGGCTTGGCATGAGCATCGAGGAGCTGGAGCTGCTGCAGTCTGCGCTCCAGAACCTGATCGGCCACGCAAACGTGCGAAGCTCCTCGTCAAGCGGTCCTGCACCAGCTGAGGTATAGACCGTGGTCGTCTGTCGATTCGACGATCCGCTCCCGACAGTGTCACAAGCCCAATCGACACTGCTCAGTCGGCGTAAATGTCCTCTTGAGGACATGGCACCAAGAGGACAGCACTTCGGCTGTCGGCAGGTACAGCGAGGCTCTAACGTTGTGGATGTCGGATCGGTGATTCCCCCAAGATCGGATCCGACGGTAGTGGTCACCCAGGCAACTCCCCTTTGTGTCTGTGTTGTGGCCCCGACGGCGCGGTGGACCTGACGCTGCCAGCGCCGCGACAGCAGTCCGCATCGGGAGGGGATTCCCCCGATCCCCTCCCGACGGACCGCGTCGCTTCTCGTACCGCGACCCCAATCACACCGGCGATGACGTTCTCTCCGGCCGATGGGCGAAACACTGCTGCTGCACGGGATGGTGCCCTCGATCGGCACCGTCGGTGACGCGTTCGGCAACGCCCTCGCCGAGACCACGATCGAGCTCTACAAGCACGAGTGCATCCGGGCCGGCTCACCGTTCCGCCGAGGACCGCTGGAGCGGCTGTCGGACCTGGAGATGATCACCTCCGACCCGGTACGAGATTGCGGAGGCCCGGGAAGGATCCGAGGGGGTGACGTCACCGCGAATGTGACCTGTCATCCGGCGAGAGGCGTGCACCGGTGGTTCCTGGTGCTGGACTGGCGCTGGTGATACCGAACAGGTACAGGATCTGTTGTTGCTGTGCCTTCGCCGCGGAGGTGCCTGAGCCGCTGCGGCCGGTCGTCCGGGTGGCGAGGTGGGCTGGCGTTGAGCCGTTGCGGTTCTGGAGTGACGGATCGGCCCCACCGCGGAGGAGCGCGCTGACTGCTAACGCCCCGCGGGTGCGAACGGCGCGGTGCAGGGGCGTGGCATGCCCGGCGTCAACGGCGTTGGGATCTGCACCACCTTCGATCAGGGCGGTGATCGCACGTGCCTGGTCCTCGGGCCGCCAGTAGTCGATGCCGGGCCGGCTGTCGGCGGCGTAGTGCAGTGGCTGCGCGTGCCGCCGGTTCCGTGCGTTCACGTCCGCACCCAGCTGAAGCAACGTGTCGATGATTTCGGGGCGATGGCTTGCCGCTGCGATGTGGATGGCGGTGTCGCCGGCGTACACGTGGTGGCCGATGCGGTCCAAGAAGTAGTCCGGGGCGCCACGGGTGGCGCCCACCTCGATCGGGCGAATCGCCAGGTCGGGCCAACTGGCCCAGATCCGATCGAGCTGGTCGACATCGCCGTCGACGATTTCTCGCATCATCTCGTACACCGTCGGCGCTGCGGCGTGCATTGCGCTTTTTCTCCTCTTCGAGAACGCTCCGACTCTACGGGCCCGCGGCGATTGTTGACCGGCGATCCGTTGGCGTCGCCGAAAAGATGTTGGTGGTGTCGAGCAGCCAGAGTGCGCCGACGTTCTGACGTGACCATGTCACCGCACCGTGCCTGCGACGCGGCCGGCCTTGCCCCCGATCCGAGCAGGGTGGTCTGGGAGGGACCAGCCGTCGGCGCGCCTCCTCATCGGTCAGGTCGTCGAGGCAGTCGTACAACTCCCGCCTCGTGAAGGCGGGCTGCGGCGCCGACAAAGGTTGGATTCCCGCGGCTGATCATTGACGTAGCCGCGGAATACTTCTCAATGGGAGCGAGCGGTGCTCATCGTTTGGTCTGCCCGATGACGGAGGATCCTGTGGCCGGTGGGAGGGTGTCGGGCCGTCGCCTCGGATTGTCGGTCGCGGTGGTCGGTGGGGGGATCGGCGGCTTGACCGCAGCCTTATATCTGGCTCGCGTCGGGGCGGCGGTCACGGTGCTGGAGCGCGTGTACCGGTGACCTCGTGGAACATCCGCCAGAGGCTCTCGCCGAGCACCTTCGTCACGTCGTGGCCGACACGATGACGAACGGTGCTTGCTGGGCGACGCGAGCAGTCCGAACGTTGACCCCCGCGTCCCGTCGTGCTGACGGTTCAGCACTGGTGTGGTGGGCGGATGGATGGACGACGCCGTCACCGACAGGAATGGCCGCCGCGACACTGAGTGTCACGGTGGCTGTGTCGCTGAGTCCCGCCCTGTCGGTGAAGGTGAGGCTCAGACTGATTCGGCTCGGGTTCATGATCGTTCCCGTGGGGTAGCCGTCCTCCTGGGTCACCCCGGCCGGCAGGGCACCATTCACGGTCCGCGTTCCGGCCCGCCGTCGGCCACTTCGATCCGTGCCGTGAACTTCTCGCCAGCGATGACGTCGATGACATCCGTCGAAATGGAGGGCGGTTGGTGAGCTGCGACAGCTTCACTGAACAAGCGGGTGTACTCCCTCTGGCCGAGCCGGGAGGGATGCATGCTCGAGTTCGCAGGTTCCATCCCCTCGAAGTGGACCCGGTTGATCCACGAGCTCGAACCGGAGCAGAGCCCGTGGGCGCGGAAGCCGTCCTTGTCGGTAGTGGGCGAGACGAAGTGAGCGTCGATCCCGTCGGCGCGGGCCTTGGTGACGCTCTCCTGGAGCACGGAGTTCAGCTCGTCGGCGGCTTGATTCAGCCAGGCGGCATCGTTCTTGGTGACGTAGGTGTCCACGGGGACGTTCACACCATCCGGTCGAAATGTGCGGTGCCGACCCGGCAGCCGGGCGATGCGCGGCTGCCGGCACGGCCGAGCGGCTCATCTCGCTTGCAGTGTTCCGCGTTCTGAGCCTGATCAGGCGCTACCCGAACGGCATTCTGGCGCGTGCTGTACGTACTGGTTGCTGGAGGGCGCTTCGCGGCAGTTATAGACGTGTGCGGCTTGCCGCCGTAGGGTTGGGCAACTCGTCAGCGTGAAGGGGGAACACCGATGAGGCAATGGACCAAGGCGGGCGTCGCGACCGCGGGGGTATGCGCACTGATGGCCTTGAGTGCGGGACCAGCGCTTGCCGACGGCACCTACCATTCCAGCCACTACGACCTGAACGCGGTCGGCGCAGCTCCACTTCGAAGCGGGTTCGTTCAGAACATCCATGCGAACGGCCCAAATGTCTATGCCCACGAGCAATACGTCTTGAACGGGGCCAAGCCGAAAACGACCTACCAGGTTGTCCTTATGATCTTCCCCGGCGATCTGACATGTTCGGGTGCACCGGCAGTCTCAATTCCGGTAGCCACCATTCGAACGAACGCCGCGGGCAACGGAGCTGCTTACCACGTGTTCATACCGATGGACGCCGACGGCCTCCACGGCGCGACGGTGGGAGGCATCTGGACCGTCTCCGTGGGAGCTTCGCCCGACTACCAGACCGGGTGCAAGACCCTCGTCCTGGACTGACAACTCGAGGCAGACAATGCGCCTCGTCCCGGGGGGCGTTGTTACAGCGACCTGCTGCAGAGCGCCGTGAAATCGACGAGTATCGACAGTCGCGGTGGAGGGCGCCGAGCTGACACATCGTCTCCTCACTGTCGGCGGTGAGAGAGACCCGCACCGCGCGAGCGTCGTTGGGGTGTGGCTCGCGCAGCACTTCGACCATCATCAGCGGCCGTTGACGCTCCAGGTCCCGGGCTTCGTGCCCGAGAAAGGCGAACTGGGTCAGCCGGCGTTCACGGCGCCGGGCGACCGTCGCGGACGGAGTGTGGGTCGGCACCATCACTGATCCTTGTTTCGCCTGGTAGCGGCGGGACGGCCAGTTCTTTCGGACGTCTCGTGGTTCGGGGTTGTGCCCGGACCGATTTCCAGGCTAGGCAGCGATGAAGGATTCACAAAGTCGTGCCAGGGGAGGGCAGGCGGCGCCGGGGAGGGCGGGAAGGGTCGGGTCTTGCGTACAGCTACTTCGGCGGCGGACACCCGATCGTCACCTCGGCTGATGGGTCGTACGCGGTCAGCGGCGTCGGCCTCACGCACCAGGAGACCCATGAATGGATCCATCCGGTCGGAGAGGTCGTCACCGCCCTGGTCGGTGCGGGCTAGTGATCGAGTTCCTCCACGAACACCCCAACGACGACCACCACCAAGCGTCTTCCGGCGTCGCCCGCCCCCGGTGCCGGGCAGGCCCCGCAGCTGCCGGCCTATTCCGTCCGCGCCATTTGCCCTGACCGGGCGCGCGGCGCCCCAAGTCCCGCACAGCGACACACTCACCTGAGATCTGTACACCATCTCTGTCGGTGTCACGGTCAGCGAGCGTCGTCGGCTCGCTCCACCACTTGCTGCGTTCGTGGTCTCGTCCAGCGGAGCCGGTTGATTGGTCGGCTCGACGATGATCAGCTGAGTGTCGGCTCTCCAGGGTAGGCAATGTCGTCGACGACAAGTCCGTCAGCGATCCGAAGTAGCGCAAGACCCGGGACGGCGATTCGATCTCCAGCGGAGCCGACAACATTGTCTGGCCGATCGCCGAATTCGTCGTATGGTCGGGTGAGGACACCCGAGACGGTCCAGTGCAGTGCAACCCGATCACCTTCGGCGATCATGTGATCGAGCGTCACCTTAAACTGAGAGAAGCCGTCGTGAACACTCTTGATCCAGGCCTTGTGTTCCTCTGGGTCGCCGCCGGTCGCGTCGAGTTCATCCACGATGCTGTAATTCCGCTTGTTCCAGCGTTCGTCGAAGTATCGCCGAACCACGTCCTTGTTGGCTTCAAGCATTTGCTGCTCCGTCCGATCCTCAGGATGGATTGAGCATACTGAGCGCGACTTTGACCAGCCGCCCGGGGTAGCGGTGAGTTTTCGCTGCCTGACCACCGCACCCCTTGCGGGGTCCGCACCAAAGCAGCGGGGGGACGCCTCCGCCACGAGGGCGGCTCGCACACCAGCCGGCCAGCCTAGGCCGCGACCAAGATCAACAGGGCTGAGGATCGGTCACCCTAGACGGTGTTCATTACGCGTCCCTCATGCGGGCAGCACGTCCCCGTGGGAGGACCGTTCTCTGCAACGAGACGGGTTGACGCGTGCCGCCTTTGCAGTGGTTCACCACGTGTTATGTGGTGGGGAATCGGTGCCAGGTTCCCTCTGAGATGACGTCAATCTGATCGCCGTCGACGAGGATGCCACTGTTGTCATCAATGGCGTAGAGCGGCCGGTTGACCTTTGCCGCGGCCCGTGCCATCGCCTCGGCTCCGAGATCCACGCCGAAGTCGATCGAGTTGAGGTGCGGGCGGATGGCGAAGTCGACGAGGCCGAGAGCTAGGTCTGCTCCCATTCCGGGCGGCGCAGTCTCGTCGTAGTCCTCGTCGTAGAAGACGCCGGTCGTTGAGAGTCGTTCGTGGTCCACCTGCAACTCTGGGGTCATGATCATGCTGCCTGCACTGATGCCGACGTAGATGGTGTGCTGAAGCAGACGGGGCAGTAGGGTGGCGAGACCGGATTCGCGGAACCAGTAGCTCAGGTAGCCGGTGTTGCCGCCGGCGACGAGAATCGCGTCCGCAGACTGCAGCTCCGGTAGCCAGAGTTGCTCGGGGAGGTTGGGCAGCGTGGTGAGTTCCAGCTGGCCGATGGACTTCCAGCCGAGGCCGGCCCAGTAGCTGCCCATCTGAGCGGCGAACTGGAGGCCGCCCTCGAGCCCGTAGGCGGCGGTGGGGATGTGCACGGCGGAGCATTCGGCGAACGGTCGACCGAGCAGGCGCAGCAGCGCTCGCCGCAACGACTCGTTCGACGGGCCGGCAGATGTGAGCAGCAGCTTCATGCGCCACTCTCCTCAGTGATCTCGATGCTGTGGCGACAATCGTGTCAGTTGCGTAGGTGTGAGTGCTCGCTGACCTCAAGTGCCTGAGATCTCATTTGAGCCAGCTGCGCGGCGCGACCAGTGAGACGTCGAGACTCTCGTCGTTCGAAAGGTCATGCGATCCAGAGAGACCCGTTCTCGCACCCGATCTGTCCTCGACGTCTGAGCTGAGTGCCGAGTGCGAACAGCTGCGGGCGGGACCTACGGATCGGCAGGTTGACTTATCGCGTCCGGGGTTGCCGTCGACGTGTCACCGGCTGAGCGTTGTCCTGGTTCGTCTGTCCGGGGCGTGAGTGCCCCGGCGAGCACGCTGACCGCAACCGCCAGACCAACGACCGCCCAGAGGGCGGTCTCGAGGGAGATCCGCTGGGCGAGCAGCCCCATGACCGGTGCCCCCACCAGAAAGGCAGACCAGGACATGGTCGACACGGTGGCGACCGTGCGCGGCGCCTCGGCGCCGCCGAGGTCGCCGGCGGCGGTCACGGTCAGTGGGCTGACCAGCGACAACCCCAGCCCCCACAACGCTGCACCGAGGAAAACGGCGACACCCGGCAGGATGATCGTGGCCGCCACCCCGACGGCCGCCACGAGGCCGCAGATACGGACCGTCCAGACGCGGCCGATCCGATCGATCACCCGGCCCCCGGTGAACCGGCCGATCATCTCCGCCACCGCATAGGTGGTCAAGACGGCGGCCGCCAGCGCCTCGGTCAAGCCCTTGTCGTCGTGAGCGTGGATCGCCAGCCAGTCCGACGTTGCGCCCTGCGCCATGGCAGTGCAGAAGGCCAGCAGGCCGATAAGCAGAACCGGCACTGTCAGCGTGCTGGTGCGTCGCCCGCCACGGGTGCCGGCAGCCACCTGCATCGGTCGGGTGTCGCTTTCCACCCCCGTGGCCGTGTCGGCTGGTGCAGGGGAGTCGATCGCCTCCCAGTTGTTCCAGAACGCGATTGCAACAACGACCATGGCCGCCAGCGGCGGCACGATCATCCAGAAGTGCAGCGCCAGCCCCACCCCGGCGGCGGCTAACAGGGCACCGCCCACCGTGCCGAGGATGATCCCGCCGCTCAACGCACCGTAGAACGCCGGCATGATGGCACGGCCGAAACGCCCCTCCACCGCTGCACCATGCACGTTGATGGTCACATTCCACATGCCGAAACAGACTCCTGTCAGCAACAGCACACCGGCGAAAGCCACGGTGTCGCTCAGCAGCGGAAGCATCGACATGAACAGGCAACCGCCGAGCGAGCCCACCGCACAGACTTGTCGGGTGGAGAACCGCTGGATCAGTCGGCCGGTGAACGGCATGGCGATCATCGAGCCGATCGCAAAGCACAGCAGGACGAACCCGAGCGTGCGGAGGTCGGCGTGAATGTGGTCCCGTACCGCCGGCATACGCGAGAACCAGGTGCCAGCCACTGCCCCGTCCGCGGTGAAGACGACGAATGTCGCGGCAACGTCGCGGGTGATCCGGCGACGCGCGACCGTGTTATCCATCATCCCGCGGACGCCTGGTCGGCCGATGTGGCCGCATCGAGGCTGGGTGCTGCCGCCGCTCCGGCGGGTTCCCGATCCATGGCTGACATCCGAGGCCGCCCTTATCCGCGCTCAGCATTCAGACCCCCCGATATCGGCCACGTCCCGGACTCTGGACCGGTCCAACTCATGCTCGCACAAGACATCCGACGACGCCTGGCACCAACGACAACGAGGAGATCAACGCCGCGCCCGCGTCGTCGGCACTCCCTCCGTCACGGTTGTCGAGTCCGTCACGGTTGTCGAGTCCCTCACGGTTGTCGAGTCCGTCACGGTTGTCGAGTCCGTCACGGTTGTCGAGATGGTAGTAGCTCCACGACGGATTCGGCATCGGAGCTTTGACTAGGTTCGGGTCTGTAACAGGAACGGTGATCCCTCTCGTGCGACGGCAATTGGTGGGGTGTTGCGCAGACGGGCGCACTGACTCGGGCAGGGGCGCACCTTTGAGCTGGCGTGGGCTGCAAACTCGTGCTCGTCTCCCGGCGCATTCCGGTGTCATACTGCTCGACGTGTCCGGGGAAGTCGCGGGTGGAGCCCCTGACGGATCGGACGCCACGGCGACAAGGTTGAGTGACCTTCCCCGAGCGTTCTGGCAGCTGCTGATCAACAACTTGCTCGCGTCGGTGACCAACTTCACGGTGTGGAGCGCGACGAGCTTCTTCGTCTTCCTCGAGACGCGCTCGGTGTTTGCCACTGGGCTCATCGCGGGCATCTACTTCGCCTTGACC
Organism: uncultured Actinomycetota bacterium; assembly: GCA_963696135.1. Classification (GTDB taxonomy): domain Bacteria; phylum Actinomycetota; class Actinomycetes; order Propionibacteriales; family Propionibacteriaceae; genus Microlunatus. The sequence goes on along the minus strand of CAVOJH010000005.1, from coordinate 26,777 downwards.
GCGGCCGGCGGATTTTGGTTCGGCTCGCTCGTCGACCATCATCGCAAGAAGACGATGATGCGTGCGTCCAGCGTGGCCTCCCTCGCGCTGTATGGTGTCGCGCTGGGTCTCTTCTTGGCCGTAGATCCCACGCGCTTCACCGATCCCGCCGACCCGGTCCTTTGGGCCTTCGTCATCGTGCTGTTGCTCGGTGTTATAGCGGGGAACATCCGCACCATCGCGATGTCCACGGCCGTCACATTGCTCGTTCCCCCGAACCAGCGGGATCGCGCTAACGGACTTGTCGGTTCGGTTATTGGAATCTCGTTCCTGGTCACGACGATGCTCAGTGGTGTCCTCCTCGGTTATGCAGGGATGCTGTACGTCCTGGTCCCGGCCGTGGTCTGCACGCTCCTTGTTCTGCTCCACCTTGCGTTCGTACGGTTGAGTGAGCCCGCCGTGCCATCCACCGACGCCCAACCGAAGAACGTCGACATCCGGGGCACTTTGCGAATCGTCAATGCCGTCCCCGGGCTGATGGCCCTGATCGCGTTCACGCTCATGAACAACTTCCTGCATGGGATCCTGATCGCCCTCGTCGACCCGTACGCGCTGTCCCTGATGTCAGTGCAGGCATGGGGATTGCTGTCCGGGGCCCTCTTCAGCTTCTTGCTGATCGGCAGTGCGCTGGTCGTCCGGTTCGGGCTCGGCGCCAAACCCCTCCGGACGATGCTCGGCTGCAACCTCGCCCTCTGGTCAACAATGGCTGTCTTCACGATCCATTCCTCGATCGTGCTGCTGTCGGCCGGCATCGCCATCTATCAGATCCTGGTTCCCTTCATCGAGGCTGCGGAGCAGACGATCATGCAGGACATGGTCCCGTACGAGCGGCAAGGTCGGGTGTTCGGCTTCGCCCAAAGCCTGGAACAGGCTGCCTCGCCGCTGAGCGCCTTCGTCATCTCCCCGCTGGCCCAGTTCGTGTTCATCCCGCTGATGACCACCGGAATAGGCGCCAATCTGATCGGCTCCTGGTACGGGACTGGACCCGACCGCGGCATCGCGGTGCTCTGGACGCTGGCTGGCGTGTTCGGTCTGGGCCTGACCATCGCGGCGACACGCTCCCGGCCGTTCCGCAACTTGTCCGCCGCGATCGCCCAGCGGAGATCCGGTTCGATGCCGGCCGCGCCGGCAGCCGAAGCCGCCGACTGAGCGATCAGACGACGCCGGGGGCTGTGGTGGGTTTGGCGTCTGAATGATCTGGTGTCTGAGATTGATGCAGGCGATTTACCGTCACCGAGGTGGTGCAGTCATTGACCACTCGCCGGGGTCCGGTGGGCCCGGGTGCAGAGCGCGGCGGAACCTGCGAACTCGAGCATGCATCCCTCCCGGCTCGGCCAGAGGGAGTACACCCGCTTGTTCAGTGAAGCTGTCGCAGCTCACCAACCGCCCTCCATTTCGACGGATGTCATCGACGTCATCGCTGGCGAGAAGTTCACGGCACGGATCGAAGTGGCCGACGGCGGGCCGGAACGCGGACCGTGAATGGTGCCCTGCCGGCCGGGGTGACCCAGGAGGACGGCTACCCCACGGGAACGATCATGAACCCGAGCCGAATCAGTCTGAGCCTCACCTTCACCGACAGGGCGGGACTCAGCGACACAGCCACCGTGACACTCAGTGGCGCGGCGGCCATTCCTGTCGGTGACAGCGTCGTCCATCCATCAACGGGGATGCTGAATGTCATGGCCCTACACTGCTTCGCTGACCGCGGTTGCCTGGCCGCCAGCCAGAATGAGCAGCTCTCCCTGATGGACGTCGACGGGCGGTAGCAGCCGCCGATCCCGGCACCCCCAGGTCGGCAGCCGCAGCGGTCTGTCGTGCCTGCGGAGCCGCTGGTGCGCGATCGCCAACGGCGAAGGAGCTGTGGGTGTCGAAGAACCTGCGGCAGTGGAAGTTGGTCCAGCGTGGTTCGTTCGGCACAGTGGCCCGCCAACCGCGCCCGCTGCCTGGTGAACGGGGTCACCGACGGGGAGGAACAGGTCCGCACCTCGGTGTGGACGGACGTGCTTAGGCCGTGGACCCGATTCATCCCAGCGTTCCGGACACGGGGGCCGTCGTCCTGGTAACGGGTCCTATGGGTAGCGGCAAGTCGACGCTCGCACGGCACATGGCGCAACAGCTCAAATGGGACTGCATCAGCGAGGACGCCTACTGGGCCGAGAACGGTTGGGCGGGATTCAGAAGCCCGGACCAGGAGCTGGTGGTCCAGCGCCAAGTCATCGACCGCCTGCTCTCGCTCTGTCGCTCGGGCCGGAGCGTCGTGCTGGAGTTCATCCTGTACGCCGAACCACCGAACCCGTTGAGCGCGTACCAACAGGCCCTGGACGACAGCTCCGTCGCTTACGAGGTGATCGTTCTGAAGCCCTCGGTGGCGGAGGTCATGCGACGGATCGCGGTCCGAGGCAGAGCGGGAGACCTCCAGCGGCTGGTGGAACGCGAGCAGGACGTTGAGCACCAGATGCAGGTTCTGGAGTCGGAAACCCTACGGTCGTTTCGGTTTGTTGACAGTTCCGACCTTTCGGTCGAGGAAGCCACCAGGGCTTGCCTCGAGTCGCTTGGTCGGCTCCCCCCTAACGCCGTTGACTCCCGCTGGCCCGGTCACCATCTAACGACCGTTGAGTGAGAAGCCGGGCTTGCAGGAGCTTCGAGGAGGGGTCGGTTGTGGGTCAGTGCGTCTACGCGAGGATTTCGGTGAAGCCGTCACCATCCAGCGGCAGCCGTCACCAGTTTCAGGGAGGTAGCAGCATCGGTGTCGCTGGTGTCGATGATGATCTCGCCGGGGCGGACCTCGAACCTCTGACGGGCGGCAGCGGCGGCAATCACGGCTTCCGCGTCGGCGGCCGAACTACCGAGGAGATCATCGCCGGCGACCATTGGCCCTTCACCTCGCGTGCGGGCTAGGGCGCGGTGGTAGAGCTCGTCATCCGTCGCGTCCAGTCGCACGACCGAAAGCACGGCGCCTGGAAACGCAGCCCGCACGTCTGAGGGCTGGATCTCGAGGGGGGCGACGATGACGAACCTCTCCGTACCCGCTGCCGCGAAGACCTCCCGTAGCGCGACGCCATTGGTGAGCCCGACCGGGACGGTGAGGTTCCGCGTGAACGACAGCTGCGCAATGTCGATGAAACCTGTCCGACGACCGACTCGCCAAGCATCTGCCGCGACCAGCCAGCCCACGGTCGACGCGCCGACACATCGCGGTCCTGTCAACCACAGAACCCGAACCCTGCAGCCCTTCCCCGCCGACCGGTTCGAGGCGACGCCGGCCGCCGGAGCATCGGCGGGCGTGCTTGGTGACACGAGACTCGCCGCCCCAAAGGTCCAACGGGTGAGTACCGCGTCGACCGTCTCGGCAACCGTGAGTCCATCGGTGCTGAGTCGTTTCCAGGACCCCTCAAGGCGCGCAGCCTCCTCGGTACCGACCTCGACCACCTCATTGGTGCGTGCCGCGTCCCACCCTCGAGGACCCAGCCGCACGCACCGCACCTCCGCCGCGGCGTCAAGCCACAGTGACGTCACGCTGGCCTCGGGCGCTTCCGGCGGCGGCAGGTCTGGGGACGCGACTCCGGACACGACGAGCCGAGCGACCCCAGCCTGCCGGTAACAACGAGCGATCCGGGCTAGGGCCCGCTCCTTCAGCGCCCCGCGATACGGGTCACCCTCCGGCGGCGGATAACACATCCCCAACTGATCGATATCGACGTAGGCCACCGGCTCACCCCGGTCGGCGAGCCGTTTCACGAGCGTCCAACCAACAGCCGACTTCCCAACCCCAGGCGAGCCGGCCAGGCGCAGCAACTCCATCTCAACCACGCTACGCGACCCGACAGATCGTCAAGCCGGAGTGACCGTCTCCGTCACCGCAAGTGGCCGTCCCACGATGCCGCAATTCGGCGAATCGTTGGCGTGCGTGGAACCGCTCGACGTCAGTTGCCGACCGATGCGCGAGAAGGCGCGCACAAGCCGACCGTGTTACGAGAACGTCGCAGCGTTTCGTCGGGAGCACATGCAAGGGCGATTCCTGCTCGATGATCTGCTGTGGGGTGCATTCTGGTCAGGGTCTGAAGGTTTGGCGGACTTACAGCACCTGTGGCTGCCCGGGTGCCAGCCACTTGATGGTGTTCAACCACCGGCTTACGCACAGCCGTGGATGAGAGGTCTGCGTCTCAAACGTCACGCTCAACCGCCGTCAGTTGCCATGGTTGGGGTGGGGCTGACATTGATGGGCGGACGCGTGACGATGGCACCATGTCTGGTCTCGACGTGCGAGTTCGGCGAGCGGCTGAGGCTTGGGGCCTGGTGGTCGGCGACGCGCTGGCGGGCGGCACCATGTCCGCGGTCTTCGCCGCCACCGACGCGGTCGGCCGTGACCTCGTGTTGAAGTTGCCGGCCATACGAGACAATGCCAACGATCTGACCGGCGCCGAAGCTGCGGTTCTCTCTATCTGGGCGTCGACCGGCGCATCGGTGATGCTCGTCGACGCTACGGCTGACGCGTTGCTTCTCGCCCGAGCCCGGCCGGGAACGCTGTGGCCGTGGTCGCCCCCGGGATCTCTCGACGATCTCGTCGGCGTCGCCGTAGAACTGCTCCACAGGCTGTGGGATGCACCTTCAGGTGCCTACCCATTCCCAGCACTCGAGGACGTCTACCCGCAGAACGAGCGGGTTTCCCGAGAAGACGCAGCGTGGGAGCAGCGCCGGCGAGGCGAACCCGACCGAGGTGTACCTGGTCTGCAGCGGCTCCCAGAGGCGGCCGTGGCCGCTGAGCAGCTCGTCGCCACTTGTGCCGAGGAGAAGCTTCTCCATGGTGATTTCATCACCAAGAATCTGGTCAGCGACAGGAGCAGCCGAGCCGGGTGGGTGGCCCTCGACCCGCTGCCAATGACCGGCGATCCGGCCGCAGAGGTGGCGGCGTTCGCCGCCTATCATCCGGCGGAGCTGATCCTGCCCATCGCCGAAGCCGTAGCCCAGGCCCTCGGGCTCGACCCACGTCGAGCGCTGCGCTGGGCAGCTATCTGGACTGTTCATCAGGCAGCACAGGCATGGCGAGACGACCAGCAACAGCTGGAGCGCCTCGTCGCCTCACCGACAGTCAATGATCTGCTCACCACCTAACTTCCGTCTTTCACGTGGATTTGGGTGTGGCGCGGCCCGGGAACGCGAAAGTGCCTGTCCTGTGAGGAAAACTCTGGCTTGCGACAGTCGGAGCTTCCAGCAGGAGAGGCACTTTCAGGGTGAAGAGTAGCAAGCGGGTTCGCCGTGTCCGGGTGTCAGCTGACGGTGCCGGGGTGGTGTCGCATGCCGGGGTTGGGTTGCTGCGGGAGACCGCTGTGCACACCGGCTTGGTCGACGCCGTCTCTGAGGCGTTGCTCGACACCTACCGGGGTGTCGCGATCCATGCTCCGGGCCGGGTGTTCGCCGATCTCGCGGTCGCGGTCGCTGACGGCGCGGACGCGATCAGCGGGATCGCGGCCCTGGTGGACCGGCAGGATCTGCACGGGCCGGTGGCGTCGATGCCGACGACGTGGCGGGTGCTGGACCGGATCGACGCCGGCCATCTCGACGTGGTCCGGGCGGCGCGGGCGGTGGCCCGTGCTGCGGCGTGGGCGGCCGGTGCCGGGCCTGACCTGTCGCAGGAGCTGCGGTTGGACTTCGATGCCACGATCACGATCGCGCACAGTGAGAAAGACCATGCTGCGCCGACCTGGAAACGCACGTTCGGGTTCCACCCATTGCTGTGTTTCCTGGACCGGCCCGACGTGGCCGGCGGGGAGGCGCTGGCCGGTCTGCTGCGGCCTGGGAACGCGGGCTCCAACACTGCCGCCGACCATCTGGTCGTGCTCGATCAGGCGTTGGCGGCGTTGCCCGAACAGGCCCGGCCCCGACCCGGAGATCCGACGGGGCCGCGGCTGCTGGCGCGGTCGGACTCCGCCGGTGCCACCCATGCGTTCGCGGCTGGATGTGTGGCCCGCGGCGTGGAGTTCTCCTTCGGATTCCCTGTCGACTGGCGCATCCAGACCGTTGTCGACGTCATCCCGGAGGCGTGTTGGCATCCTGCGATCCAAACCGACGACGACCTGCGTGAAGGGGCCTGGGTGGCTGAGGCGACCGGCCTGGTCGACCTGTCCGGCTGGCCGGAAGGGTCGCGGCTGATCCTGCGGAAGGAACATCCCCACCCGGGTGCGCAGCTGACCTTCGCCGATGTCGACGGGATGCGGATCACCGCGTTCTTGACCAACACCCCACCCGGCCGGATCCCCGGCCAGGCCGCCGGACTGGAGCTGCGGCATCGTCAACACGCCCGGGTCGAAGACCGGATCCGCGAAGCCAAAGCCAGCGGGTTGCGTAACCTGCCCTGCCGCGGCTGGGACGAGAACGCGGCCTGGCTCGAAGTCGTGCTCACCGCCATCGATCTGGTCACCTGGACCAAGACGATCTGCTTCACCGACGCCCCCGAACTCGCCCGCTGCGAGATCGCCACCTTCCGCTACCGGGTCTTGCACGTCGCCGCCCGGATCACCCGCTCGGCTCGACAGACCAGACTCCGCATCGACCACACCTGGCGCTGGGCGAGCCGGATCGCCGCCGCCTTCCACCGCCTCCGGGCCGCGTTCACCTGACACCAGGCACCCCCACCCCGACAACCAGGACCTCACGGAGACCGCCCACCCGACGCGACAGCCGGGCACCGACCCCTACGCGACGTCAAAGTCCGCCCTGACACCGTCCCACTCAGCACCCCGACCATGATCACCAGCCAGCGGATGAAAACGGAGGCTAACGCGACCGATGGTGGACCGTGCGGTGAGAACCAACTGCTGTGGTTGCAGCAGTTCGCCGGCTGCCGTTCGGCAGGCTTACGGGGGGGCTCGCTAGTCAGAGGGTTCGGTGTTGACCGGGCTGCCTTTGGTGATGTAGCCGTCGTTGAGGATGTCGGCGCGGAGGCCGCCGCGGTGGATGAGTGGTCGGAGCAGTCCTGGGCCTTGGAGTCGTTCGAGATGGGCGCAGGGCTCGGCGAGGCGCAGGCCGCGGCAGTGAACGTTGCCGATGGAGAAGTCGCGGCCGACGAGGGCGTTGACGTCGATGCCGCGGGTGAGGATGTTGCGTCGGGTGCTGGCGAAGTCGAGGTGGGCGTCACGGGTGGTGAGTTCCTCGACGACTTCGGCGGCGATCAGGGTCAGCTCATACCCGGGACGATGCGAGCCGCGGGGGCTGAACGTGCCGGTGCCGTTGGCGTAACGGTCGCCCTCGAGGCCACGACCGGCGAGTGCGCGCGCTTTCTCGACGAGCTGCATCGGTGCTTCGACCACTGGTGCGATGGCGAGCAGCTCCACCACCCCGGCCAATGAGGGCTCGGCCCGCGCCGGGGGGAGGACCGGATTCAGGGACGCGACGGCGTAGGCGCTGCTGATCTCGAGTCCGGCGGTGGCGTGTCCGAGCAGTGTCGGGTCCTGAGGACTGAGCACGACGCCGGGTGGTGTCCCGAACGCGAGCACGGCGACCTGGTCTTGAGGACCGTCGGCGAGAGGGCTGCCGCTGTGGTCGGCGATGGCGATCCACCAGCCGGCCCACTGGAAGGAGCAGGGCTCGGCGATGGGGACCATGCCGAAGTCATGGCCGGCGAGCCAGCTCTTCCATGCGGCGAGCGCGTGCGTGGCCGACAAGTTGTCGAACCCCGGGAGCTCGGCGAGCGGCAGCTCGGTGACTGAGGACAGGCAGGCGGCGAGGCCGCGAACGAGCGGGCTGGCTGGTCCGTCGGGCAGGTCGATCTGGATCATCTGAGCTCCGAGGAGTTGGCAGCGAGCAGGACTGTCGGGACGATGGCCACGAGGACACTCTGCCTCGATGTCTCGCCGCAAAGGTGTTTCACCGCAGTTCGGCTCCCGCTCACTGGGTGCCGTGCCGTCGAAGGCGGCGAGCCACCGGTAGCGAACCAATTGATATTCGATAGATTTCGCGCGATCATCGATGCTATGGAAGAACCTCCTCGCTGGCTTGTCCCCGTCATCAGGGTCGCCCTGGTGCTCGCCTTCGTCGGCTTCACCCTGATCCAGCTGGTCGGTGTACCCGCCATCGCCTGGAACGATCTGCAGCACCACGCGGGCTGGAAGGAGGTCGCATTCGTCACGCCACTCGTGATCATCTTCATGGGCGGCATGGCCTGCCTGCAGGTGATCACCGTGTGCACGTGGAAGCTACTCACCCTGGTCGAGACCGACGAGATCTTCTCCGGCGCCAGCGCCCGCTGGGTCAACGGCATCGTCCTAGCCATGTGTGTCGGCTGGGCGCTCCTGGCCTGCCTCGCACCGTACTTCTATCTGGTGGCGGAGGGCGACGACGCTCCCGGCGTACTCATCATCGGCCTGGTCCTGGGCCTGGTCGCGACCGCCGCGCTGGGTCTGATGCTCGTGCTGCGGGAGCTGCTGCGTCGCGCGACCACGCTGCGCGCCGAGATGGACGAGGTCATTTGATGCCCATCGTCGTCAGGATTGACGTACAGCTGGCACAGCGGAAGCTCAGCGTGGGCGACTTTGCGGAGCTGGTTGGCCTCACCCCGGCCAACGTCGCGGTGCTGAAGAACGGGCGCGCCAAGGCGGTGCGGTTCTCGACCCTCGAGGCGATGTGCCGGGTGCTGGAGTGCCAGCCCGGTGACCTCTTGGAGTACGTCGAGGACTGAAGCGGTGTGAGTCGACGCGCCACTCTGGCGCGGTGTCCGGGAGGACGTCGAGGGGAGAACGCGGCTCGGGGCCGAGGCTTCGAACCTGCAGCAGGTCCATGCGCTGCGGTTGTCATGTTTGGTCGATGGTCGAAGTTTCGGGGGCGTTGGAGGCCGGTCAGCGCGTTCTCGTCGCCGGACATCGCGGGCTTGTCGGCCGCGCTGTCGAGGACGCTCTGCGAGCTGCCGGCTTGATCGTGGTGGGCTTGGATCTGGCTGACGGTGACGACGTCACTGATCCAGAGACGGTCAGGGCGCGGATGCGCGAATGCGCCGGCGTCGTCCACCTTGCCGCCGTCGATGATGAGCCGGATCAGCCCGACCCGTTGACCGCCAACTGGTAGCCCTCGAGAGCCTCAGCCCAGAACTGCGCGATCGCCGACGGCCGCGCAGAGTCGATGACGATGTCGCGCAGAGAAGCCATAGCGGAAGTGTCGGAGTTCCTGGACATGAGAAACAAGCGATATGGCCGTGCGGGTTGGACCCGAGCGCCTTGATGCCGATCGCCGTCTCGGCCAGGACGCGACATCGCGCACCGCGCCGTTGATGATGCTGCCGGCCCAGCCGTTGTCGGCGGCGACCTTGTCCACCGGTCTCCCAGCATGGCGACGTGCAATGACCCGGCTGTGTCGACCACCAGGACCCGTCCCTGCCCCTGCTCGGCAACAGCGGTCTTCACCAAGGTGTTGTCCTCGTGGGTCTTGATGGTGGAGATGGTGCCGCTGAAGGATCTGTGGGCTCCGTCTGCCGCAACTGCAGGTCGCATGACTGCAGGCTCTCGCGATGCTCGTCGTAGAGGTCGGAGGTCGTGGCCACCGGACGGGTGGACGCGTTGTCACTCACAGTCGTGCTCCTGAGGTCGTGTGGGTGGTGCGGGCTCGTGAGGAGCGATCGCCTACTTCGTGGGTTGCCGCAGTCGCCATGCGGCTTGCACTGCCTGGCAAAGACCTCTTGACATCTGCACATGGCCTGTTTATCGTTACATGTATCGATACAAACACGTTGTCGATCTCCCACGATTCGTCAGCGTCTCGGGTCGCCGGCTAGTGCGCGCCTGGCCGTTCTGCGTCCCTTCCCTTCGCTTCGTTAATCACCCCTACAAAGGAGTCACGGTGAATCGACGTACCTTCCTCGCCTCTGCGGCGGCGCTCGCGATCGGCGGCAGTGCCGCCCTTGCAGGTTGCGGCAGCGACACGTCCAGCAGTGGCGGCAGCTCCGGCACCGGCCCGATCAGCTTCCTGTCGTGGGACGGGGAGGCGACCATGAAGCCGGTGCTGGACGGCTTCCAGGCCGCCCACCCCGACCTCGCCGTCACCGCCACGTACTCTCCGCCGGTCGCTGAGTACATCCAGACCCTCCAGACGCGGGTGCTGTCGAAGAAGGCACCCGACGTGTTCTTGATCGCCGCGGAGAACAAGACCAACCTGATCGGCGGCCAGGCGGTGGAGAACCTCGCCGGCAAGCCGTTCATGGGCAACATCCCCGAGTTCAATCGCACCACCTATGCGGGCGAGGGCGGCGAGTTCGGTCTGTCCATCGCCTCCTGGGGTGCCGGCATCCTGTACAACAAGGAACTGCTAAGGAAGGTCGGCGCCGAGACGGTGCCGACCACCTGGGATGAGTTCCTGGCGTTGCTGACGAAGCTGAAGGCTGCCGACATCCCCGGCTACCTCGAGTCGCTGCAGGGCATGCCCACCATCCTCGCGGCCTTCCTCGGCGCCGTAAACGCCGGCACCGACAACACCATGGACGCCAAGATCTTCGACGGCAGCGCCAAGTTCGTCGACTACTGGGTCGAACCACTCACCCAGTACAACCGGATGTACGCCGAGGGCCTCGTCACCACCACCACCGTCGGTCTGAAGGGCGACCAGGTGCGCGACGAGTTCGCCAAGGGCAAGCTCGCCTTGATGTCGACCGGACCCTGGGACCTGCCCACCATCCGCGAGACCGCACCCAAGATCGACATGGAGATGGTGCTGATCCCGGGCGCATCAGGGCTGTCGCCGTTCCTGGCCGGTGCGGCCAGCCCGGGCTATGCGATCAGCTCGGCGTCGGAGAACAAGGAGGCCGCCGAGGCCTTCTTGACCTATCTCGGCTCCAAAGAGGGCGTAGCGGCCTGGCAAAAGGTCTCGGGGGCCATCAGCGTCACCACCGACGTCGAGCCGACACTCGACGCCGCCCTCAACCCGATCGTCCCCGACGTCCGCGCCGGCAACATCTACCTGCCGCAGATCGCCTGGAAGCGATCGGAGGACATCCTCAACGTCGAGGCCACCGCCCAGATCCAGCAGATGGTCCAGGGCAAGGTCACCCCCGAGCAGGTCGCCCAGGCCCTCGACACGAAGCTCTCCTCCTCATGACCACCCAGACCCCCGGCTCCGGCCGGCTGGACGATCCCGACCGTGCCGGGCGGCGTCCGTCGCTGACCCTGCCCTCGCCGGCGATCAGCGCCCAGTCGGTGGCCACGGGCGGCGCCGTGGAGAGCACAGCGTCCGGGCCCCGACGCCGGCTCGGCCTGACCCGCTGGCGAGACCTCACCGCCACTCAGCTGTTCCTGGTACCGATCGTCGCGGTGTTCATCGTGCTGTTCGTGGTTCCCCTGGCCAAGACCTTCTACTGGAGCCTGACCGACTTCACCGGCTACTCCCTGGACCCGGCGTTCGTGGGGCTGAAGAACTACCGGATCATCCTGCAGGACCCCTCCATGCTGGCCGGGCTGACCTTCACGATCTTGTTCACCTTCGGCACCACGATCCTCATCACGGTCATCGCGATCCCTCTGGCCGTGATGTTGAACCAGCGCTTCTTCGGCCGCAACACCGTCCGCTCGGTCGTGTTCTTCCCGGCCATCCCGAGCATGGCGATCCTCGGCCTGGTGTGGACCTACATCCTCTCTCCGCTGGAATCGGGAGTACTGAACAGTGCGCTCGGCCGGTTCGGCATCGACCCGCTGCCGTGGCTCGCCGACAACACCCTGGCGCGGATCTCGGTGATCATGGTGGCCGTCTGGGCGGGCGCCGGCTGGCACGCGATCCTCTACCTGGCCTACCTGCAGTCGATCCCCGTCGAGTACAACGAGGTCGCCAAGATCGACGGCGCCTCACCCGTACGGCAGTTCTTCCACATCACCCTGCCGCTGCTCACGCCCGCCATCGTGGTCAGCCAGTTCCTGTTGATCACCAACGGTCTGAAGGTGTACGACCTGCCCTTCACCCTGACCGGCGGCGGACCGGGCTTCGCCACCCGGACCATCACCCAGTCGATCATCACCAGCGGCGTCGCCCAGGGCCGCTACGGACTCGCCTCCGCGCTCGCGGTCATGTTCACCATCGCCGTCGGCGTGTTCGCCCTCACCCAGATCCTGGTCTCCCGGACCGTGGAACGGAGGATCCTGTGACCAGCAAACGCAAGCTGCGCTACGTCGTCCTGAGCGTGGTCATGATCGCCATCGCCGTACTCATCGGTCTCCCGCTCTACTACATCGTGGTCAACACGCTGAAGACCCAGGACCAGATGGTCACCTCACCACTCGGCCTGCCCACCCAGCTGTACCTGGGCAACTACCAAGAGGTCTTCGCCAACGTCCCCCTGGCCCGAGCCTTCCTGAACACCCTGTACGTCACCGTGCTGGGGGTGGTGTTCCAGCTCGTCGTCGGGGCCATGGCCGCGTACGGGACGGTCATGCGGAACACCCGGTTCAACCGCATCGTCGGCGCCGTCCTGCTCTTGTCGTTCGTCGTGCCCGGTCAGGCGACGCTGGTGCCGCTCTACCTGATGCTGGTCGACGCGGACCAGGTCGATACCCTCACCGGGCTGGTGATCATGTACCTGGCCGGAGCGGTGTTCTGCTTCTTCCTGATCCAGGGCTACATGACCTCGATGCCGTACGAGATCATCGAGGCTGCCAAGATCGACGGTGCCGGGGTGGTCCAGATCTTCTGGCGGATCGTGCTGCCGCTGATCCGCCCGATCCTGGTCACGGTCGGGGTGTTCCAGACCATGTGGGTGTGGAACGACTTCATCACCCCCAACGTGTTCATCTCCTCCCCGGAGAAGCGGACCATCGTGTTGCAGGTGTACAGCGCGGTCGGCGAGTTCACCACCGACTGGCCCGCCTTCATGACCGTCTCCGTGCTCGCTCTGATCCCCATGGTGATCTTCTTCATGCTCACCCAACGCCACATCGTCAGTGGACTCCTCGCCGGAGGGATCAAGGGATGACCCGGGTTGCGACGACCCGGGTGCCACCCGCTCCGCTCTACAGCGACCCGGTGCACCTGGCCCCGACCGACCCCACGGTGATCGAAGGGCCCGACGGGCGCTGGTGGATGTTCTACACCCAGCGCCGAGCCGGAGACACCGGGCCCGACGTCACCTGGGTGCACGGCACCGACATCGGGATCGCCTGCACCGCCGACGGCGGCCTGACCTGGACGTACGACGGGGTTGTCCAGGGACTCGACCCGTACGAGGGCCGCAACACGCTGTGGGCCCCAGAGGTCGTCTACGCCGAAGGTCGCTTCCACATGTTCGTCACCCACATCGTCGGGGTGCCCAGCCACTGGGCCGGGCACGATCGCCGAATCTTGCACCACGTCTCGGATGACCTGCGCCAGTGGGGCTACCTCGGTGTCGTGCCGCTGGCCTCGAGTCGGGTGATCGACGCGGCCGTCCACCCCCGGCCCGGGGGCGGCTACCGCCTGTGGTGCAAGGACGAAGCGCAGCACTCCTGGACCTGGGGCGCCGATTCCGACGACCTGCAGACCTGGACCCCCAGCTTTCCCGTCATCACCGGTGCCGGCCACGAGGGCCCGAACGTGTTCGAGCTCGGTGGCGCGTACTGGTTGATCGTCGACGAATGGCACGGGCTCGCCGTCTACACCTCACCAGATCTCGACCGGTGGGAACGGCAAGGACTCATCCTCGATCAGCCCGGGCACCGCGAGCTCGACCACAGCGTCGGCCGGCACGCTGACGTCGTCGTCGGACGAGATGACGACAACGTGGACGTCGGTTGGATCTTCTACTTCACCGACCGGTTCGACCGTGACGATCCCACCCCGTCCAGCCGCACCGTCCCCGCGGTCGACACGGAGCCGCATCGGACCGACATCCAGGTCGCCGAGCTGCGTGTGGTGGACGGCCGACTGACCTGCGACCGCGATGCACCGTTCGACCTCGACCTTCGACGAGCGAGCCGTCACACCGTGATGCAATGAGCATCGCCGGCGACCGACACGCCGGACAGGAGTGACCGAGCAGACGGGAGCTGGAGCAGCGATGGTGACCATGACCGACGTCGCCAAACTGGCTGGCGTGTCGACGATGACGGTGTCGAACGTCCTCAACAACCGTCCACACGTCCGCGCCGAGCTCCGGCAACGGGTCCTGGACGCCGTCGACGCCTCCGGGTACGTGATGAACAACGCGGCCCGCTCGCTGCGGCGCGGGTCCACCGGTGTGATCGGTCTGGCCGTGCCGGAGCTGGATCGGCCCTACTTCGGGCAGCTGGCCGCGCGCGTCATCGCTCGTGCCGCCGACCTGGGGTACCGGGTCGCCATCGAGCAGACCGGAGCGGCTGTGGCGGGGGAACTCGCCGCTATCGCCTTGTCCCGGACACTCGACTGCGATGGCCTGATCCTGTCGGCCGTCGGGCTCGGTCCCGACGAGATCCGCAGGCTCGGTCAGACGATTCCTCTCGTCCTGCTGGGCGAGAACCCCTTCGAGGGGGTCGTCGATCACGTGGCCATGGCCAACGAAGACGGCACCAGAGCGGCGACCACCCACCTCATCGAACGCGGATGCCGCCGCATCGCCTGGATCAGCCAGCACGGTCCAGCGAGCGAGTACAGCCACGCCGTCTGGGCCCGAGGCGAGGGTTACCGCCAAGCCCTCGATACCGCTCACCTCGCAGTCGACCCGTGGCTGCAACCGCAGCTATCGGCCCTCACGATGGCCGAGGGTGCGCGGGCGATCCACAGCCTGGTGAACAGCGGTCAACAGTTCGACGGCGTCGTCGCCGTCACGGACACCGTCGCCTTCGGAGTCTTGAGAGGACTCGCAGATAGTGGGCTGAAGGTGCCCGACGACGTCCGCGTCATCGGCTTCGACGACGTTCTCGAATCCCAGTACAGCGTTCCCTCACTTTCCTCCGTCGCACCCGACCACGACTGGATGACCACCACGGCACTCGACATGCTCATCGCCCAGATCGACGGCAGCCGAGAGGACAGGGTGGAAGTCACAGCCCCTTTCGAAGTCATCGCCCGGGAGTCGACACGCCGATAGCGAAGCTGCGCAAAGGGTTGCAATGAACAGACGGCTCAACTCGCGAAGTACCGGCCCTTAACTTAACCGCGGGCCAGACCCCCCGGCTCGCGCCTGTACCTGCCGGACCCGCATCGTCGGCGGGCTCGCTCGATGAACATGCCCCCTACTGGGGGCGCCTTCGAAGACGACCTGGTCGGCC
This sequence comes from uncultured Actinomycetota bacterium, assembly GCA_963696135.1. Lineage (GTDB taxonomy): Bacteria > Actinomycetota > Actinomycetes > Propionibacteriales > Propionibacteriaceae > Microlunatus. Next base: position 11,550 of record CAVOJH010000005.1, on the reverse strand, counting down.
CCGGCGGGCTGTTGAACCAGTTGACGAAAAGGGTGTTCGAGGCGGCGCTCGAGGAGGAGATGTCGGAGCATCTGGGCTACGACAAGCACGATCCGGTCGGGCGGAACCACGGCAACTCCCGCAATGGTGTGCGGTCGAAGACGGTGCTGACCGAGATCGGTCCGGTCGAGATCGACGTGCCCCGTGACACCGACGCCAGTTTCGAGCCGCAGATCGTGAAGAAGCGGCAGCGGCGGTTGACCGGGGTCGACGAGATCGTGTTGTCGCTGACTGCCCGGGGGTTGACCACCGGGGAGATCTCCGCGCATTTCGCCGAGGTGTACGGCGCCTCGGTGTCGAAGGAGACGGTCTCCAAGATCACCGACAAGGTGGTGGAGGAGATGACCGCCTGGTGTAACCGGCCCCTCGACGCGGTCTACCCGGTCATCTTCGTTGACGCGATCATGGTCAAGGTCCGCGACGGGCAGGTCCGGAACAAACCGATCTATGTGGTCATCGGGGTCACCGTGGCCGGGGAGCGCGACATCTTGGGCCTGTGGGCCGGCGACGGCGGCGAGGGAGCGAAGTTCTGGCTGCAGGTGCTGACCGAGCTGAAGAACCGCGGCGTCGCCGATGTGTGCATCGCGGTCTGCGACGGCCTCAAGGGGCTGCCGGACGCGATCACCACGGTGTGGGAGCTGACGGTGGTGCAGCAGTGCATCATCCACCTCCTGCGGAACACGTTCCGATTTGCGTCGCGGAAGTACTGGGACCAGATCGCCCACGACCTCCGGCCGGTCTACACCGCCGCCTCCGAAGCCGAGGCGCTGGCCCGGTTCGAGGAGTTCGAGGAGAAGTGGGGCAAGCCGTACCCGGCGATCAGCCGGCTGTGGCGCAACGCCTGGTCAGAGTTCGTGCCGTTCCTGGACTACGACGTGGAGATCCGACGGATCATCTGCTCCACGGATGTAATCGTCAAGCCCGAGCGGGGGTCGAAGCCGGGCGTTTGGGCTGCCAGTGAGCGACGAAGACCTGGTAGGAACGCTCGGCTTGCTCGGCGATCATCTTCTCCTCGCTGCGTCGTTGCTTGTCGTTGTAGGCGGCACCTGGGCTGCCGTGGTTGCCGCGTCGGGACGGTGCTCCGGCCGCCAGTTCCAGCTTCCGTCGCTTGTGCGCGACCAGGCTCGGCCGGGCGAACGCATAGTCCTGGTCCTTGTTGATCAAGTGCCAGGCCAGGACCGTCAGTTTACGGGCGGTCGCCACGATCGCGGTCTGGAATCCGCGGCGGACCTTGATGCGTTGGTAGAACGCCCGCAGCGGCCCAGGTGAGCGGCTGGCGGACCAGGCGGCCTCGACCAAGACGCCGCGGACCTGGGCGCGGCCGGCCTTGCTGATTCGACCGTGGACCGGGGCGGAGTTCCCCGACTGGCGGACCTTCGGGTTCAACCCGACATAGGCCACCAGTCGATCAGGGTCGTCGAAGCGGGCGAAGTCACCGACCGCGGCCACGATGGAGATCCCCGCGATCGCATCGACACCGGGGATCGTCATCAACCGGGCCACCTTCGGATCGGCGAACGCGACAATCGCCAGCTCTCGGTCCACCACGGCCAGCTCCTCGCCATGGAAGTCGAGCTGCCGCAGCAGCGCGTGCACCGAGGACTGCTCATCGGCCGGCAGCGGCTGAGTCAGCAGCCAGTGCCGGCCAGCCTTGCCGAACAGGTCCGACACCGGTGGTGTCGGTGCAAGGTTGCGAGCCAAGATCGCGTGGACCTGGTTCTTGATCCTCGTCCGCTGACGGACCAGATGGGCCCGGCGGGTCACCTGGCGCCGCAACGAGCGGGTTAGGTCGTCGGGCAGCCACACCGGCGGCAAAAAGTCCGCCGCGAGCAGCTGCGCCAGGATCCGGGCATCGACCTTGTCGGTCTTGACCTTCGCCTCCGCGATTGCCCGGGTCTTGGACGGGTTCGACACCACCACCCGCGCCACCAGAGGCGTCAACAGCGTCGCGATCGCGTCGCTATTCCCGGTGGCCTCCAACGCCACCTCATCATCAGCTCGCAAGTCGACTGCCCAGGCGCGAAGCGCTTCGGGCGTGACCCCGATCCTGCCCTCGTCGTGGACCAGCCCGTCCTCGACCACCGCGAGTTGCGCAAACTCGCGGTGCACGTCCATGCCGATGTATCTCGCCATCTCGGTCCTCCTTTGACCGTCACCGATGGGGAACCGCTGGAGCTTAGAAGCGGCTTGCGTCCTCGGGGGGAGCGGCAGGTGCCGGATCATCGCGGGCCTTCGTTGGCGGGAACCAATGCGAGCAGGAACGCGCGCCGGATGCCGGAGCCAGCTGATCTGGCCTGTACTCATCTTCTGCGGATCTGGGCTTGGACGGACGCTGTCATATGGCATATCGGATCTTGGGCTGACGTGAAGCGGTATTGCCGGCGAGCGTCAGGTTTCTTCGTGTTGGACGCTGCGGACGAGGCGGGTGAGGTCGGCTGTGGATGGTAGGGCAGGGCGTACGGCGTCAGGAAGGTCGTTCTCGGTGGTGTAAGTGAGGACGGCCATCGGGGGCTGTGCTGGCTCGAAGGGCGTACTGGATGAAGATTTCGTCGCGGGCGGCTGCGAGGAGGATGCCGATCGTGGCTTCATCGCTGCGGTCGTGCTGGCGGAGTTGTTCGTCGACGACCTCGACGTAGGTCGCGAGTTGGCCAATGTCGCGGCTGTCGGCTTCGCCGATCTTCAGCTCGAACACGATGAAGCGGCGGAGACCGAGGTGGTAGAAGAGCAGGTCGACAAAGAGTTCACGCTCGCCCACACGGAGCGGGACTTGCCGACCGACGAAGGCGAAACCGTGCCCGAGTTCCGCTATCAGATGGGTTAGGTGAGCGACGAGGGCGTCCTCGAGCTGGCGTTCGCTGAAGCCGGGGTCGAGGGTCAGAAAGTCCAGCCGGACTGGGTCATGGACGAGTTCTCGGACTGCGTCGGAGTCGGCGGCCGGCAGAGTGGTGGTGAAGTTGTCGGGTGCGCTCCCGGTGCGGAGCTTGAGCTGGGTGCTGATGTGGTGGACGAGGGTGTTGCGGGACCACCCGAAAGCTGATGACCTGGTGGCGTACCAGTCGCGGTCCGCCCGGTTGTCGACTCGGTCGAGCCAGGGTCTGGATCTGTCCCCATCCCAACTTCCCTACGATCTGTAGGGAAGAGGTCTCCGGCCAGGCGGTGGCGAACCGTCGCATGTAGTCGAGATTGCCGGCGCTGAACCCGCGCACGTCGGGGAACTCGGTCTGCAGGTCCGCCGCGAGCCGCGATGACCCGGGTGCGCCGACCTTCTTGCAGCTGCCGCTCTACAATGAGCCGGCCCAGGCGCCAGTACAGCTCGATCATTTGGGTGTTCGCGGTACGGGCGACTCGGATCCGGGCGGACCGCACCTCGGCTTTGATGGCTTCGAGTGTTTCGGCGTAGCCAGTCGGCAGCACTTCACCCTCCGGCAACGACTGATCCATATGCCCATTCTCACCGACCCGCCCGCGACCTGAAGCAAGGTGAGCAGGGCACGACGGCGAGGAGGCCATCGCCGGGATCATCGGAGCTCGACGCCCGCCCACCCAGGGCATCCGCAATTCGAGAAGGACGCCCCCGGTGCGGCGGTTATGGGTCGAAACTGCGGGCAGGGGGCCGTGTGTCGGTCCGTGAGTGTTGCTATCCGGGGGCTCTCAGGGGCTCGAGGGCGGTGAGGACGAGGTCGAGGCCGAAGAGGAACTCCTCTGCCGGGTCGTAGCCGGCGGCGACGAGTGCCGCGGCGGACTCGTTGAGGTAGGGAAACTCGTCAGCAGGAAGCTGGGGCAGGTAGACGTCCTCGGCCATGTCCGCGAACTGGTCGGCGGTGTCGAAGGGCAGGCTGGCTTCCTGCAGGGCATACCCGTAGAGGTAGCTGTCGAGCAACCAGTTGGCGTGCGTCGCCATCAGAACCGGGAAGCCAGCCCTGCGCAGGCAGGCGGTGACCGCTTCGCGGTGGCGGAGGTGCGCGGGCCCTGGCGATGTCCGCGACTCCATCAGGCCGTTCGCCCACGGGTGGCGTGCGAGGACCTGTCGGGCGGATGCCGACCGCTGTCGCATCGCCGTCTGCCAGTCGGTGTCCTCGGGTGGGAGCTCGATCTGCTCGAACACGACGTCGATCATGGCGTCCAGCAGCTCCTCCTTGTTCGCCACGTAGTGGTAGAGCGACATCGCGCCCGCACCGAGCGCGCCAGCCAGCCGGCGCATGCTCAGCCCGTCGACCCCCTCGCGGTCGGCGATCCGGATCGCCTCGACCACCACCCGCTGCTTGCTCAGCCCCGCGGGTGACGCGACCTGGCGTTGTTCCCTCACAGTCACGGGTCTCCTCGCTCCCTCGAACGGCTTGACAAGCGTACAGCGTACGAGCATAGTACGGTGTACGACGTACGGTGTACGAGTCACAGTTTTCGTGCTTGAAGGTGAGGAGGCTTAATGGAGATCAGACAGCGATCAGATGCGGGGACTCGCCGAGCGCCGCCGACGAGTCCAGCCGGGGCGGCGACGATGCGGGTTGTCGGCGCGACGGCGATCGCACTCGCAGCGTCGATGACGATCCAGAACGCGATGTTCGTCGCGGTCGATGCCCCCGGCTACGGGGACCCGATCGAGGAGGTGCTCGCCTGGCACGCGCAGAACCGGGTCGTGGTCGCGATCGCGGTCGGCCAGGAGGCGCTGCACCTGCCGCTGCTGCTCGGGTTCGTGACCGGTCTCCACGGGATCGTCGGGCGTCGCGGGGGTGCGGGCGCGGACTGGTCGCGTCTCGCGGTGGCCGCGGGCGCGACTCTCTCGGCGGTCTTCGCGCTCTACGCCGTTCTGTGGATCGGAGTCGTGCTATCCGCCGGCGAGCTCGCCGAGCCGAACCCGACGTTCGAGCTCGCCTGGCAGCTGCACGCAGCAGCGTTCGCGCTGGCGCTGCCGGCGCTCGGTACCACCTTCATCGGCGCTGCGCTAGCGGCGCATACGAGCCGGTTGACGCCATCGTGGCAGCGTGTGCTCGGCGTGGCCGGGGGAGGCCTGCTGCTCGCCGCCGGAGCGGCCAGCCTCGCGATCGCGGACGGTTCGCCGCTTGTGTTCGTGGGGCTGCCCGGCCTCGCCGCCTGGCTCGTGTGGCTGTTTGCGACCGGGGTACGGCTGGTGCGTGGTCGAACAGCCGACCGTCCTGACACCGCATCTATGCGTGAGGCTCAGCCAGGCTCACCCGGATTGCCGTGAGTGCGAATCCGACGAACCACCGCGATCGTCGCCAGCCCATGGTGGGTCTAGGTCTTCCGGCCGGCGCATACATGGCTGTTCATTCTGCGGCTGATCGTGATCTGACCTTCGAGCGTGCCCGTGGAGCACCGCGAGGACTGCACGGCGGGGGCTGGTGTCATAGGGCCGCCTATCGGACAGCCGAGATCGTCTCTCGGAGCGCGCACGCCCCGGACACGCTTCAGGGCATGAACACGGCGATCGACGGACTTTTGGCAGCGGTATATCGATGGGCCAGCATTGGTCATCGTCGATTTCCTCGAGCAGAATCATGATGTTGCCCGCATCGCTTCCACCGAGATCGGCCAACGAGTAGGAACGACCAGCAAAGCTTCGCTACTCGGCGTGGCTCGGTTCGCTGACGTGCACCGCCTTAGCCTGATTGAGAGCAACGTGGGTGATCGCAGCAGTGGAGGAATCCTGGTGGTGCACCCTGTCAGCTGCTGCCGGCGCTGGGAAGCCCCGGTCGGGCACGGCTGTCGTGTTGAAGGCTCCCTGGGAGCGCTGCTTCGCTCGGCGCTGCTCAGAGGTCTCTTGGCGCTGACAGGCGGCCGATCGGGTCAGGCCGTGAGGGCTCCGCGGACCCGTGAGGCGACAGCGAGAGGCGTCGCGATCGCGCTGCGGGGTGCGGAGGCCGAGGATGCCCGCACCCCGGTGTTCGGGGAGGTCAGCGGCCCGGGCGATGACGAAGAAGTGGGAGTGCGGATAGTACTGAACGAAGCTCATGAGGACACCGTCGGTGCGCCTGTCGGCTCCGGGATTGCCGCGGTCACCTGCTGTGACAACGGACCGAAGTCGGCGAGTCTTGGCGACAGTAGGTCCTGACCACCCCTCTGCGTGCCGTCGGAGGCGCAAGATGAACCATCCGGGGGACGTCGTAGCCCGTCCGCCACCCACCCGAGGAGACCTCATGGCCGTCGCCACGCCCGCCATTCACACCGACTTCAGCGTGGACGCCGCCACCAGAGCACGCTTCGACCGCAACGGGTGCGTGAAGCTGCGCGGTGTGCTGGACCCCACGACCGTCGCCGCCTGGGCACCCACCATCTCCCAGACCGTCATCGACCTGAACACCGAGCACCTACCGCTGGCCGAGCGCGACACCTACGGCAAGGCGTTCCTCCAGGTGTCCAACATTTGGCAGAGCAGCGAGGCGGTGAAGAGCTTCGCGTTCACCGAGGACCTGGCGCGCATCGCCGCGGAGCTGCTCGACGTCCGGGCGGTCCGCATCTACCACGATCAGGCGCTCTACAAGGAGCCGAGCGGCGGTTACACACCCTGGCACGCCGATCAGTACTATTGGCCATTCGCCACCGATCGTTGTGTGACCGTCTGGATCCCGCTCCAGGACACCCCGGCCGAGTTGGGTCCATTGGCCTTCGCGGAGACGAGCCAGTCGTTCGAGATCGGCCGGGAGCTGGCCATCAGCGACGAGTCAGAGCGGGAGCTGCAGCGCGCTCTCACCAAGGCGAGCTTCCCGGTGGACGACAGCGCATACGCCCTCGGCGACCTCAGCTACCACCTGGGCTGGACCTTCCATCGCGCGGGGCCGAACGAGTCGGCTGGACCCCGGAAGGTAATGACCATGATCTACGTCGACGCCGACATGGTGATCACGGAGCCGAGCAACGACAACCAGGTCCGCGACCTGCGGGTCTGGATGCCGGGCATGCGGCCCGGCGACATCGTCGCCTCGCCGCTGAACCCGATCCTGTACGAACGCTAGTGCGGAGCAAGACGATGAAGTGGGCCAAGCCGGATGGTTCGAACGACCAGGTCGTCGCTGAACTCCGAAAGGGTCCATGACGGCTTTCGCTATGAGGCCCATGGGAGAGCGGGCCTGTGGCGGATCGGTCCTCTTCGTCGTTGCGGCCGTCTGCTGGCCAGCGCGTCCGGACCGACTGGACGCGACGGGTGCTGGTTGCCGCGGCCAGTTTGATTTCGGCCGAAGTAGCGGTGGCCACATGGGCGGTGGAATCGCCGGTGCCGACTTGGGTGGTGGAGGTGGTGGGGGTGGCGACGGAGGCTAGCGTGCCGGCGGACCCGAATGGAGTGCTCCGAAAGACATCCCGCCAGCGATGCACCAATCCGGCGAGTCGTCCCAGCCGGCGAGCGACGCCTCGATCGTGAGTAGCGGACCGTTGATTGAGACGCCGAGCCAGCCCGTTCGGCGGCCGGAAGTCTACGCCGGATCCGAGCCTCGTTCGTCTACCCACCTATTCCGATCGGTAGTCGATCCACGAAGCGCCGGTCCAGGTGACACCACCACTGACCTCAGATGCTGTGCGCGCACCGATTTCCGAACCCGGAGCATGACCGGTCGCTACCCACCGATGCCTGGATTATCGTGGGGAAATGCGGATCCCTCCTCCGGTCCTGGCGCTGACGGCGGCACTCGTGCAGCGGGCGCTGACCAGGGGTGCGCCACCACCCCCCGCTGTCCGCACCGCTGCCTCGGTCGCCCTGGCAGCGGTCTCGGGACTGATCGCCAGCGCTGCAGCGAGTCAGTTCACCCGGGCCGGGACGACACTCGACCCATCCGACCCGACGCGGGTCTCTGTCCTGGTCACCACTGGTGCCAACTCGGTCACCAGGAACCCGATGTATGTCGGCCTCAGCGGACTTCTGCTGGCCTATGCCATCCGGCGCGGCTCGTGGACGGCCCTGCTGCCGGTGGCTGCCTTCGTGGTGGTGATCGACCGCCTCCAGATCCTCCCTGAGGAGGCCGCCTTGTCTGCGCAGTTCGGGATTGACTACGAGGACTATCGCCAGCGGGTTCCACGCTGGCTGGGCCCGATATAGGCCGCTCAGCAGGTTCAAGCGTCTCGGACGCGAACACCTGCTGCCAGCAAGGACAAAGGCGGGCGGACCTCCATCAGCGGGCCACTCGGATCCGTCTGAACAAGAGCATCTGCGACATCGCGCACTTCCTTCTTGGTGCTCACTCGTCCAGTAGGAGGCGCAGCCGGTCCTGTGGGGTCCCGGGCCCGTCCTTGTCGGCCGACCTGAAACGGCCGAGAGCCTGGATGACCTGGTGGCGGGTCTCAGTTCCCGTGACCAGCTTGACCGGATGGATCTACATTGAGTGAGCGTGATCTCGATCGTCTTCGGCGCGTCGTCGCGATCTGACCTGCAACTGTCGATTGACTCGGTCACACGTGGACCGAGCCATGGCGCCTCGCTCGCCGGCGGTGAACAGGGGCCATGCGTGACCGCAGACCGGGCAGATCCGGAGCAGGGCTCCGGTTTCGTTGGGTGCGGCCGACTCTTCGGTGATGGCGTGACAGCTCGAGCAGTAGGGCTCGTCGACGGGCTGGACCAGCCGCAGCTGGTTCGGATGGTCGTGGGTGCTGCTTGATGCGTCGTTCGTCATGGGTCGGTCCTGTGGTCGGTGGCGTGAGTCAGAGCCGCTCGGCGGTGTGTCTTGCATTGGCCGCCCGATGCTGAATTCGCGGGACACAACTCTGGTGTCGAGAGGGACAACATCGGGATTTCGGCCATCGCAAATTGTAACGGTTCAGGCGACGATGTCACTCCGTACGAAGCCCAGGCTCGGGCGCCGGAGACCGGTCCGGCACAGACGGAATCGTGATCGCTCCGGCCACCACGAGTCCGACGACGGCGGCGGCGAGCGCCACAATCGGCGGGCGCCAGCGTGAACCTCGGGTTCGCAATGGGGGCGGTACTGGGTCGCCAGCCGGCTGATTCCGGGGTTCTTCGGGCTGGAGGGCCGGATCGTGCGCGAGAACGGTGCGGTGGAGTCGCTGCAGATCCTCGCACGGCTCGATCCCGAGCCCACGCCGCGAGCGGACCCTCGTCCGAACCTGCAGTAGCCGACCGTCTCGCGATCAGCTGCGGATGGGACTCCGGCAGGTCGTTGTCCAGCGCAACACCGAGAGTGCTGGCCTTGTACTAGGCCAGTGGCGGCCCTTCGACTGGGTGGATCCCGTAGCGCTCGCTGAGGTCGATGAAGAAGGTTGGATCAGGCTCTCCTCGGAGGGAAGCGAAGTAGGCGGCTTGCTCTCGAAACATGTCTTCCAACCCTGGCGGGTTGAGGAGTCCGATCAGCCAAACGTCGACTTCGGACAGGTTTGCGTAGACATGTGGAACATGTCGCGGCAAGAAGAGGAAAGACTGGGGTCCCACCTCAAACCGCTTTTCTCCAACTTCGGCTGTCAGGGTCCCGGACACCACGTAGATGCCCTCGTCCTCATTGGTATGCACGTGACGGCCAGGACCAGGGGATCCGGGGCTAAGGCGTCCCTCGCCCAGTGCCATGCCGTCGGTTTGTTCTCGGCCGACAACCACGCGCCAGGGTGGCGGGGGGTTGCCCTCGGGCGGACCGACGACGAAGGGGCTCGGGTGCATGGTTGGACCTCCCGTATCAAGATGACAGGCACGTCAGCGGGCCGTCAACGCTGCCGCAAATGGATCTACTCAACCGCTGCTCTAGAGCGTAAGTGGCTGGCGCCAGTGGCAGGAGGTGTGGGGAACTGCTAGCGATCCTTGGTCGCTAGGAGTCCTGCGGTTGTCTTGAGTTTCAGGCAGCGTGCGGCAGTCGGGCGTTGTCGACATACGCCGCAACGTGCTGGTCGATGATGGCTAGCGCTCGGCGGAGGCCAGCGGGTGCGGGTGGCTGGTTGGCGGCGATCAGCGGGCGAAGGATTCGGTCGTGGACCTTGGTGTAGAAGATCGCGACGCGTTGTCCCTCGGCGGTGAGCTGGTAGGTGTTGCTTCGTGGGCGGCGTTGGATCAGTCCCTTGGCGCGGAGCCGGGCCAGGTCGTAGCTCATCTGATGGGTGGTGTAGTCGACGCCGAGCAGCTGAGACACCTGGGCACGGAGGCTCCGGTTGGTGAAGCCGAGGACGTTCAGACTCACGCACAAAGCGCCGAGCAGGGCCATGACCCGAGGATCTCCGAACCGTAGTGCGGGCGACCTCCGGCCATCCTCGGTGAGGATGGACTGCGCGACCCGCTCAAAGACTGGGCTCGCGAGGACACGGACACTGAACCGCACTGGGTCTGATGGAGACTCTGGCTATTGGATTTCGACCAGGGGTTGGTCGGTCCGCTTCGTAGCGTAGAACAACGCTTGCTCGAACTCTGCTGGTGGGACGTCGCCGAGGTAGCCGTGGAGGCGGTCGTGGTTGTGCCAGTAGACCCAGCTCAGGGTCGCGAGTTCGACGTCCTCGACGGTCTTCCAGGGCCTGCCCTCGCGTGCTGGGCCGCGGATCAGTTCGGCCTTGTAGTAGCCGTTCACGGTCTCGGCCAGGGCATTGATGCTCCTATATTGCGCAACCCATCAGGTGACTAGTTTCGGTGGGGTCGCTTCCGTGATGGCGATGGCGTCGAGGGGTGGCAGGAGGTGGTAGATCTCGCGGGCGAGGTAGCGCTTCAGACAACGGATGATCTCGCGTTTGGACAGACCCTCGGCGGTGCGTCTGGCGACGTAGGCGATGGTTGGTTCGTGCCAGCGCATCCGAACAATGACGGCCCGATAGAGAGCGGCGTTGGCTTGTCGGTTCCCGCCACGGTTGAGACGGTGCCGGCCGTTGGTCTTGCCAGACCCGGCCGGGATCGGACAAGCGCCGCACATCTTTGCGAACGCCGCCTCGGAGCGGATCCGGTCTCTGTGTCACCGGCGGTCACGAGCAGCTCGGCAGCGATGTCGAGTCCGACGCCGACCGCTTGCACGAGCTGCGGAGCCACCGCCTTGGTCTGCTTCTTGAGGTGTCGGCTGTGGATCTTGATCTCCTCGTGCAAGTCCAACCAGCGTCGGGCCAACGAGCCCAGGACGTGGCGCATCGCCGCGGCGGGATCGCCCAACGAGGTGGCCGACTCCAGTTCAGCGCAGGCCGCGACGAGCTTGAAGTCGGTCAATGGCTCGAGCTCCGCGCGTAGCTCGTCGCCCGCGGTGACCAGGGTCGCCTTGAGCGTGATCATCGCGGTGGTGCGGGCTTTCACAGCTGTGTCGCGGGCGATCTTGATCAACCGCAGTGCTTCGATCTGTCCGTCGGCGGTCTTCGGCTGCGCCATTCGGGCACCGGAGAGCACCTGGCGTGCCGCGTGTTCGGCATCGATGGTGTCGCTCTTGCCCGACATTCGACGCTCGCCCTTGCGCGGTGGCCGGTGAACCTCGTGGGCCGTATGACCGTGGCGTCGTAGGAACCGGGCCAGGCCGATGCCGTAGGAGCCGGTCCCTTCGACGCCGAAGGCAACGAGTTGCCCGTCCGTGCCGACATGACGCTCACAGAACGCGAGGAGCT
>CAVOJH010000004.1:0-680187 GCA_963696135.1 uncultured Actinomycetota bacterium | reverse complement strand
CGCGAGGACGCCCCCGCAGAACCGACCGGTTCGCGGAGATCGATGGAGGGAGTGGATGACCGACGAGCAGCAGCCGGCCGCAGGACGGCCCGGTCGCGGTCCCCGTCGTGCCAGGTCCGATGCCCACTTCCGTCGCGCCATGGCATTCACCGTCGCCGGCACCCTGATCCCCGGACTCGGACTGATCGCGGCCAAGCGTCGGGTGGCCGGTGTGATCGTGCTGGCCGTCTTCCTCGGTGCTGTCGTCGTGCTCGCCGGTTGGGCGATCACCGATCCTCAAGCCGTCGCCGCCATGGCCGTCCGACCCTCGATGCTGAACGGTCTGGCGGTGGCCCTGGTCATCACCGCGGTCGCCTGGGTCGGCGTCGTGGTCGCCACCCACCTCGCGCTGCGCAGCAACCCCAACCGGACCCAGCGACTGGTCGGCGGCGTGCTGGTCGGCGTCCTCGCCTTCGCCGTGGCCGCACCGATGGCGGTGGCCGCTCGCTACAGCTACGACCAGGCGAGCCTGGTCAGCTCCGTGTTCAAGAGCGAGAAGGACACGAAGTCGGCCACCCGGCCGAGCGGCTTGGACGGCGCGACCGAGGCCCCGGGGCAACCGCAGCCGTCCGTCGATCCGTGGGCGAAGAAGCCACGGCTGAACCTGCTGCTGCTCGGCGGCGACGCCGGCAAGGGTCGCACCGGCACCCGGACCGACACGGTGATCGTGGCCAGCATCGACACCAAGACCGGCGACACGACCCTGATCAGCCTGCCGCGCAACACCGGTCGGATGCCGTTCCCGGCCGACAGTCCACTGCACCGGTACTACCCGAACGGCTTCACCGACGGCGACGGCAACAACGCCGAGTACTTCCTGAACGCGATGTACGACAACGTGCCGGCACGGATCCCGAAGGACCTGCTGGGCGAGACCGACAACCTCGGCGCCGACGTGATGAAGCTCTCCGTCGGCGAGGCCACCGGCCTGGACATCGACTACTACGTCGAGATCAACCTGGCCGGGTTCGAGAAGATGATCAACGCCCTGGGCGGGATCACTGTCAACATCAACACCTACATCCCGATCGGCGGCATCACCGATCTCGGCATCCCGCCCAAGGAGTACCTGGAGCCCGGTCCGAACCAGCACCTCAAGGGCCGCGACGCCCTCTGGTACGCCCGTGGGCGGTACGGCTCGACGACTTCGCCCGGATGGACCGGCAGCGTTCTGCGTCATCGACGCCGTGATCAAGCAGGCCAACCCGGCGAACATGCTGGCCCGGTACGAGGACATCGCCAAGGCCGGCAAGGACATCGTCAAGACCGACATGCCGCGGGAGGTGCTGCCGTTGATGGTCGACCTCTCCCTGCGGGTCAAGGACGGCAACGTCCGCAGCGTGGTCTTCAAGCACGGGGTGGACGGCTTCTCCAGCCCCAACCCCGACTTCGACCTGATGCGCCAGCGGGTGAAGGCGGCGGTCAAGGAGACCAAGAAGGAGAAGTCGGCGCCCTCGCCGACGTCCACCAAGAAGGCGAAGTCCGCTTCGCCGAAGTCCAGCGACGACAAAGCCAGCGAGGACATCGCCGACTCCTGCGCCTACCAGCCGAAGGTCGCGGCCACCGCGCAACCGGCACGCTGACCCGGACCCGGTGCCTCTTCCTAGTCGATCCGGTAGCCGCGGCTGGCGTCCAGCCGCTCGGCGAGCAGCGTCCCGACCGCCTGGAAGGACGGCTGGGCCACCTGGCGCGGGTTGACGTACGCGACCGTCGGCCGGCCGCCGCCGACCGGACTGACGACCAGACGCGCGCCCTTGACGTTGATCTCGGCGATGTCGCGCCAGCTGAACACCGTGCGACGGCGACCGGAGGTCAGAGTCAACGTGTCCCGGGCCACGATCAGGGTGGTCTGGAAGCGCCAGGTCAGCACCGTGGCGGTCAGCGCCAGCAGGACGGCCAGGACCCCGACCACCAGGCCGACCACACCGAGGGCGACCGGCCACCCGGACTGCCACCCCACGATCAGCACCGCTCCGGCGATCGAGCCGACCGCGGCGATCAGGTAGGCGCGCAGCGGCGGACTGGCCCGCAACACGAACCGCTGCTGGTCCTCGGGTCGTAGAGCCGGATTGCTCACCTGGTGTCTGGTCCTCGGGTCGTCGCGACGGATGGTGGGCGGCGAGGGTGGGATTCGAACCCACGGAGCGGTTTGAGCCGCTCGGCCGCTTTCAAGGCGGCTGCACTAGTCCACTATGCGACCTCGCCCACGTCGGCGTCATCTTAACGGTGCCGACCCGCACCGACGTTCCGGTCGCCGGCCGGCCACGTACATCGGTCGTCGCGGACAGCCGATGTGGCACGCTGACCGCATGCAGGCCGTCAGCGTCCCGGAGCCAGGTGGTCCCGGCCAGCTCATCCTCTCCGACCGTCCCGTGCCGGTGCCGCGGGCCGATGAGGTGCTGATCCGCGTCGTCGCGGCCGGCATCAACCGCGCGGATCTGCTGCAACGGCAGGGCCACTACCCGCCACCGCCCGGGGCGAGCGACGTGCTGGGGATGGAGTGCTCCGGCTACGTCACCGCCCTCGGCTCCGATGCCGCCGACGGGCGTTGGACGGTGGGTGATCCGTGCCTGGCGCTGCTGTCCTCCGGCGGCTACGCCGAGTACGTCGCCGTTCCCGTCGGGCAGCTGCTGTCGGTGCCGGCGGGCGTGGACCTGGTCACGGCCGCCGGGTTGGTCGAGGTGGCGGCCACCGTCGTGTCGAACTTCGACATCGCCGGGGCCGGTGACGGCGACGTGATCTTGATCCACGGCGGGGCGGGCGGCATCGGCTCGATGGCCGTGCAGTACGCGAAGGCGCTGGGTGCCACGGTGGCGGCCACCGCCGGCAGCCCGGACAAGCTCGCCTACTGCCGTTCGATCGGGGCCGACCTCGCCATCTCCTACCGCCACGACTGGATCGCCGCCGTCCGTGACCTGTCCGGCCGTCGGGGCGTCGACGTGATCCTGGACGTGATGGGGGCGACGTACCTCGGCGAGCACGTCGGGCTGCTCGCGACCGAGGGTCGGCTGGTGGTGATCGGGCTGCAGGGCGGACGCCAGGGCACGCTCGATCTCGGTCGGCTGCTGGCCGTCCGCGGGCGAGTGATCGCCACGACCCTGCGCAGTCGTCCGGCCGCGGAGAAGTCGGCGATCTGCCGACGCGTCGAGGAGGCGGTCTGGCCGCTGATCGACAACGGATCGATCGCCCCGGCGCCTCAGTCGCGGTTCCGGCTGACACAGGTCGGTGCCGCGCACACCCACCTGGAGTCCGGCGACAACCTCGGCAAGGTCGTCCTGACGATCAGCAAGCCATGACCGCGCCTGTACGCGTGGACCCCGTGCGTGTGGGGGTGGTCGGCTTCGGGCTGCGGGCCTCGCTGGCCCGCGCCGTGGTCGACTCCGGTCTCGGGGAGGTGACGACGGTCCTCGACCCGAGTGAGCGCGGCCGGACCGACGCTCGACGAGCCCTTGGTGGCGACCTGCCGATCGCCGAGTCGCTCGACGCCCTGCTCGCCTCCGGGGTCGAGGCGATCATGGTGCTGAGTCCCGACGACACCCATCGCGATGTGGCGGTGGCCGCGCTCCGGGCCGGGGTGCCGGTGTTCTGCGAGAAGCCGTTGGCCACCACCATCGCCCACTGCGACGACGTGCTCCGGACGGCGTACGAGACTCAGACGCGGCTCTACGTCGGCCACAACATGCGCCACATGCCGGTGGTGCGCCAGCTGCGGGAGGTGATCACCAGCGGCCGGATCGGCACCGTCCGGTCGGTCTGGTGTCGCCACTTCGTCGGTCACGGTGGCGACTTCTACTTCCGTGACTGGCACGCCGACCGGCGACACTCGACGGGTCTGCTGCTGCAGAAGGGCGCCCACGACCTGGACGTCATCCACTGGCTGGCCGGCGGCTACACGCGACGCACGTCGGCGATGGGCCGGCTCGCTGTGTACGGGTCGATCGGCGCCCGTCGGGAGCCCGGCGAGGCGCGGATGACCGACTGGTACGACCCCACCGGCTGGCCCCCCACGGCGCTGACCGGCCTCAATCCGGTCGTCGACGTCGAGGACCTGTCGATGATGTTGATGGAGCTCGACAACGGGGTGCTGGCCTCGTACGAGCAGTGTCACTTCACCCCGGACTACTGGCGCAGCTACACGGTGCTCGGCGACGCCGGGCGGGTGGAGAACTTCGGTGACGGCCCCGGCGGCCGGATCGCGGTCTGGGACCGACGGCAGGCCAGCTGGGCGCGGCCGGACGACGAGACCGACATCGCCGGCACCCCGGAGGGCCACGGCGGAGCCGACGTGGTCATGATCGCCGAGTTCCTGCGCTTCGTCCGCACCGGCGAGCCGACCGAGACGTCCCCGATCGCCGCCCGGGAGGCGGTGGCCGCCGGGGTGACGGCCACCGAGTCGCTCCGCGGTGACGGCTCCGCCCTACCGGTGCCGGACCTCGATCCGGACCTGGTCGCCTACTTCGAGGCCGGCCAGGCCTGACCGCAGGTCCGTGCCGTCAGCTGGTCCAGGCCTTCCAGAGCGCCGCGTACTCCCCGTCGGCGGCGACCAGCTCGTCGTGACTGCCGAGCTCGGCGATCCGGCCGTCGATGACCACCGCGATCCGATCGGCGTCGTGCGCGGTGTGCAGTCGGTGCGCGATCGCCACCACCGTGCGGCCGTCCAGCAGCGAGGCCATCGACCCCTCGAGGTGACGAGCGGTCCGCGGGTCGATCAGCGAGGTCGCCTCGTCCAGCACGAGGGTGTGCGGATCGGCCACCACGAGCCGCGCGAGTGCGACCTGCTGCGCCTGCGCCGGCGTCAGGGTCAGATTCCCCGAGCCGATCACGGTGCGCAGCTTCTTCGGCAGCTTGTCGACCCACTCGTACGCGTCGACCGCCCGCAAGGCCTCGGCGACCGCCTCGTCGGAGGAGTCCTCCCGGGCCAGCACGATGTTGTCCCGGATGGTGCCGGAGAACACGTGGTGCTCCTGGGTCACCAGCGCCACCTCGGTGCGCAGCTGATCCAGGGGCAACGACACGAGGTCGACGCCGCCGACGGTGGC
Organism: uncultured Actinomycetota bacterium; assembly: GCA_963696135.1. GTDB lineage: Bacteria > Actinomycetota > Actinomycetes > Propionibacteriales > Propionibacteriaceae > Microlunatus. The sequence goes on along the minus strand of CAVOJH010000004.1, from coordinate 675,109 downwards.
CCGCCCGGACCCCGGCGGGTTGATCCCCGAGAGCAGCCGTCCCAGGGTCGACTTGCCGGAGCCGCTGGGTCCGACGATGGCCAGCCGCTCCCCCGGGGTCAGCTCCAGCGATACCCCGTGCAGCACGTCGTGACCCTCGCGGTAGGCGAACCGGAGGTCCCGGCCCACCAGCTGGGTCCCGTTCGGCCGCTCGTCGCCGGCCACCCGGTCCTGGGGGACCTCCGCGATACCCAGCAGCCGGGTCGTCGAGGCGACACCGACCTGCAGCCGGTCCAGGTTGCGGATCAGCCGCTCCAACGGCTCCACCAGCGCCTGCACGTAGAGGGTGGCCGCCGTGATCTGGCCCAGTGTCAAGAGACCCTGGCTGTACCCGACAGCGCCCAGCACCATCACCATCACCAGCGGGGTGTCGTACGCGAGCCCGATGAAGGAGAACAAGATGTTGCGCAGCGACATCGTGTAGCGCTCGGCCTGTGCCGATACCGCGATGTCCTCGTCCCCGATCACGACCCGAGTGCGCTGCAGACCGAACGCCTCGACCGTCCGCGCGCCCTCGACCGTCTCGGTCAGGGTCGTGTTGATGGTCGAGTACGTGGAGCCTTCCGTGATGTACCCCTTCGGGGCCCGCTTCAGGTAGCGCCGGACGCCGATCACGAGCAGCGGGGCGGTGACCAGCAACGGGAGGGTCAACAGCGCCGAGTTCAGCAGCATCGCCACCAGCGTCAACACGGTGGTCACCGCGGCGATCACCACCTCCGGCAGCCCGAACCGGACGCTCTCACTCATCGTCGAGACGTCTCGCGTCACCCGCGTGACCAGGTCGCCTGAGCTCGCACTCTCCACCCGACCCAGCGGCAGCCGCAGCACCGTCCGCACGATGTGCTCGCGGGCACCGGCCAGCACGTCCTGGCCGAGGATCGTCGACGCGAGCAGCGCACCGAACGTGAGGACCGCCTGCAGCACCACGACGGCGCCGACGGCGAGTCCCAGGGAGGTGAGCCGGGAGACCGGGGTCCCCGGCGCCGCCGCGTCGTCGACCAGGGCACCGAGGATGCGCGGAATGGTCAACCCCGCGACCGCGGCCAGCGCGTGCAGGAGCAGCAGGAGGGCGACCATCCAGCGACGGTTGACCAGCAGGTCCTTCAGGAACGCGATGACGGCGGGCGTGCTCGCCACCGGCAGTCCGCGCTCGGGGTGCCGGGACGACGTGTACGTGTCCTTGGCCCGCTGCTCGCGCTCCAGGTGCCGACCCCGCCAGGCCCGCAGCCGGTCGCCGACCGGGCCGCCCTCCGGCGGCAGCAACGAGTCCGGCACCCGCGGCCCGGCGGGCGCGTCCCGCCAGGTCTCGGCGGACCCGGGCAGCCGGGTGGCGAGCTCGGTCATGAGCGGAGCCTCTCGGTGTCGTTGTCTGTGTTGGTGGCGGTGTCGGTGTCGGGGCTGTCAGGATCGTCCAGGGCGCGGACCACGACGTGGCGGTAGCCGGGGTTGCGGGCCAGGAGCTCGTCGTGCGTGCCGACGTCGGTGACCGTGCCGTCCTGCAGGAAGGCGACCTGGTCGGCGTGGTGCAGCAGCAGCGGCGACACCGTCATGGCGATCGTGGTCCGCTGCCGCCGGTGCTCGGCCAGGCGGCCCGCGATCAACGCTTCCGTGTGGGCGTCCACGGCCGAGGTCGGCTCCACCAGCACCAGGATCTCCGGATCGGCAGCCAGCGCGCGGGCCAGCACCAGCCGTTGACGCTGACCCCCGGACAGCCCTCGACCACGCTCGTCGATGACGCCCTGCCAGCCACCCGGCATCAGATCGAACACGTCCTCGGCCGCCGCGGTCAGCAGCGCGTGCTCGGCCTGCTCCCGACTCAGCCGACCGGCCGGGTCGATCGTGTCCTGCAACGTCCCGGCGAACACCACGGCAGCTGTGTGGCTGACCAGGATCGTGTCACGGACGTCGCCGATTCCGACGTCGGCCAGGTCGACGGAACCGAGGGTCACACCCCAGCGACGACTCGCGAGCTCGGCATCCCGCGCTCTCAGCCGGTCCCGTTCCTCGTCCTTGCGGCGGCGCGCCCGCCGGGCGGCACGGCCGGTCAGCCCGTCATCGACGTCCAAGCTGACCGGGTCGTGATCGCTCGGCAGATAACGGCCGAGTCGATCGGCCAGCTGCGCCGAGTCCTCGGGGGTGCCCGAGACCACGATCGTGAATCGGCCCGGGGAGGCGACGAAGCCGGAGACGTGGTCGGTCAGCGCGGCGCCGGACGGCAGCACCAGCGGCTGTCCGGGCTCGCGCCAGGGCGGCTGCTGCTCCATCACGGCCACGGTCTTGCGGGCCGCGATGATGGCCCGTACCCACTTCTGGGCGAGCTCGAAGAAGGTCTGGATCGGCCAGACCATGAACACCGCGTACCCGAAGAAGCTGACCAGCTGTCCGATCTGCAGCTCCCCTGCGGCGACCTGCTGCGCGCCGAGCACGGTCAGTGTGACCAGGAACAGCCCGGAGAACAGCACGCTGGCGGCGTCCACGGCCGCCTGCCAGCGGCCGGCGGAGACGGCCGCGGACCGGGTCAGCTGGGACTGGACCCCGTAGTTGCCCGCGAACGTGCGCTCCCCGCCGATGCCGCGCAGGATGCGCAGACCGGCGACGATGTCGGTCGCCAACGAGGTCAGGTCCGACAGTCGGGTCCGCTCGAGCTCCTGGCGACGCTCCAACGGCCTGAGCAGCGGCATGGCCAAGATCACCAGCAACGGCGCGGTCAGCAGCACGACCAGGCCGAGCTCCAGTGACGTCCGCAGCACGATGCCGGCGATCACCAGGTACGCGAGCAGGGCACCGACCGCACGGGTCAGCACCTCGGTGAGCGCGCCCATCTGATCGGAGTCACCGCCGGCGACGCTGAGCACCTCACCGGTCGGCACTCGCTGGGGCAGCACGTGCCCCATCTGGGTCGTCTTCCGAGTGACCAGCTTCATCGAGCCGTACATCGCGATCAACCAGGAGCGGACGACCATCGTGTGTCCGATGACCCCGGCCGTGACCCCCAGCAGGGCCAGGCCCAGCAGGCCGGCCGCGTAGCGCCAGACCGCCGACGAGTCGCCGCCCACGATGCCCTCGTCGATGATCTGACCCACCAGATACGGCCCCACCGCTCCTGGGAGCCACTGCAGCATGGCCAAGAAGCACAGCAGCACCAGCACCGGCCACTGCTGCCGGAGCAACCACCACAGGTACCGAGAAGCCGACCTGGTGTCGGGATCCCCGAAGTTCTGCGGGCGCGCCCCGACCTCGGCCCGACGAGCTGTTCCGTCGGCCGCGGCGGTGGCGGTGAACTCCGGGACGACCGGCGGGAAATCATGCATGACCGAACCACCCTAGAAGCGAGCACCGACACTCCACCACCGAGTTTCGACGGGGAGGCCGCGTCCGCCCGGTACGTCGGAGCCCGGACCTAGGATCTGCTTCCATGACCAGCGAACAGCAGCCTGCCGAGGACCCCACCGCCCGCGGGATCGCCGGAACCACCGATGACGGCCGGGTCTACGTGGTCACGCCCACCTCGATGGCGGTGGAGGGTCCACCGACCGCCGACGTGCAGGACGCGGCCGACGAAACGACGTCGGTCACCGACTTGGTCGAGCAACCCGCGAAGGTGATGCGGATCGGCAGCATGATCCGCCAGCTGCTGGACGAGGTGAAGTCGGCACCGCTGGACGACGCCAGCCGGCAACGGCTGCGCAGCATCCACGCGGCCTCGATCGAGGAGCTGAAAGAGGGTCTCGCCCCGGAGCTGGTCGGCGAGCTGGAGCGGATCACGCTTCCCTTCAGTGAGGACGCGACCCCGAGCGACGCCGAGCTGCGGATCGCCCAGGCGCAGCTGGTCGGCTGGCTCGAGGGGCTGTTCCACGGCATCCAGACGGCTCTGTTCGCCCAGCAGATGGCGGCCCGCGCTCAGCTGGAGCAGATGCGTCGGGCGCTGCCCGCGGGCCAGTCCGCCAACGACCCTCAATCCGGGCCGCCGTCCGCGGGCAGCGGTGGCATGTACCTGTGAGGGCCCTCGTCCGGTCGGCCAGCGGCCGAGCTGCGGTGTGAGAGGCAGGTCACACCGGATGGATCACACGGCGATGTATCACTACGGCGTAAACCGACTCGGGAGCAGCAGAAGGTCCACACCGGATCTTTTGTAGTGCGGAGGGAACCGATCGACGAGGAGGAACGTCTCATCCGCGCCCCGTAAGCGCCGAGAAGACCCTTGGAGATCGCATGACCGTCGTTGTCGACCGCCCCACGCTCCCCGCCATCGATACGTCCGTTCGTTCTGCCGCCGCCACGCGGCTGGCCGCCTCACCCCAGCGTCGGGCGGCCGAGTCCCGGCCGCGGCGCGAGGACCGAGACCGCCCCGCGTGTGCCGACTTCCCCGAGGTGTTCCTGGACGCCGCTCTCGAGACCGAGCCGGTCGTCAGTGCGCCGGCGCGGGTGCGTCGCCGGTATGCGGCTCTCGCCGCCGAGGCCACCGAGATCTGCGCCAGCTGCCCGTTGCTCACTGCCTGCCTCTACCGTGCCGTCGTCGACTATGACGTGGCCGGTTTCGTGGCTGGGACGACGCAGCGCCAGCGAGGTGAGATCCGCGCCCGACTCGGGGTCGAGGTCGAGGCCGAGGACTTCGACAGCCTGGCCGGTGTCGTCGGCGGCCAGCGGTCGGTCGACCACGACGAGGTCGTACGCCTGCGCCGCACCCATCCGGATGAGAGCCTGGAGCGCATCGCCCGCCGTCTCGGTTGCTCGCTGTCCACGGTCAAGCGTCACCTGCGGCGGGAGCGGAACGAGCCCGCAGCCGTAGCGCGAGGCACCGCGCGCCCGACCGAGACCGCGGTCCGGCGTGTCACGGCAGAAATTCTTGCCGAAAACTCAGGTAGCCGTCGCGCTGCGGCCTGATCTTCGATACGTTTCAAGAGAACGCTCACCTGGGAGACCGCAGGGCCTCGGGTGGGCGTTCCCTCATGTGAGCCAGACTGGACCCATGGCCAGATACGCCGTCAACGACGAGGCGGTCGCGTACGTCCGCGCGCTGATCGACAAGCGCCAGTACGTGCTGCGGAGCGAGTGGGGCGAGGTGCAGCCCGACGCCGAAGCCCAGAACGGCTACCTGGAGCGACACGACTGGGCGGCGTACGGGCGATGGCACCTCGGACTGACCGAGGGCGCCAACGACGAGACCAAGGCGCGGTACGCGTTCGTGGTCGGCGACTTCCGCCGGGTTCACCGCAGCGGTCTGATCGCCTGCGTCTACCGCGCCTCCGAGTGGCGCCACAAGGACGTCGAGCTCGCCGCTCACGACCTGCTGCAGCACCTCGACGCCACGTCGGGTTGATCCGAGCCTCCGCGTGATGCGGATCGGAGTCGCCGCAGGAACCTTCTCGGCAGCCCCGTGACACGATCTTTGCTGTGCCGAACCTGCCGCTGTTGACCCCCACCGACGATCAGCTCACCTGGCAGCAGCGACGAGTGGGTCTGTTCTTCCACGTCGGCATCAACACCTACTTCGCCCAGGAGTGGAGCGACGGGACCCTGCCGGCGAGCGGGTTCGACCCGACCGGGCTGGACGTCGACGGCTGGATGGAGATCGCCGTCGCCGCCGGGGCCCGGTACGTGATCCTCACCGCCAAGCACCACGACGGCTTCTGCCTGTGGCCGACGGAGACGACCGCGTACGGGGTCGCGTCCTCGCCGTGGCGCGGCGGTCGCGGGGATCTGATCGGCGAGTTCGTCGCCGCTGCCCGCCGGTACGGGCTGGCCGTCGGGCTCTACCTGTCGCCATGGGACCGCAACGCCGACTGCTACGCGGACCCGACGACGTACTCACGGTTCTACCGGTCCCAGCTGACCGAGCTGTGCACCCGGTACGGCGAGCTCGCCGAGCTGTGGTTCGACGGGGCCGGGTCGGAGGGCTACGCCTACGACTGGCCGGCGATCATGGACGTGGTCCACACCCACCAGCCGCGAGCGATGGTGTTCAACATGGGCAGCCCGACCATCCGCTGGATCGGCAACGAGGACGGCCTCGCCGCCGAGCCGGTCGACTACGTGGTCAGCCGCACCCAGTTCAGCAACTACACCGTGGTGGCCAGTGACCTGACCCAGGCGCTCTACCTGCCACCCGAGTGCGACGTCTCGCTACGCCGCGGGTGGTTCTGGGCCGAGCACGACAAGCCGAAGACCGTCGAGCACCTGCTCGCGATCTACTACCGTTCGGTCGGGCTCGGCGCCAACCTGCTGCTCAACGTCCCGCCCGACCGCGAGGGCCGGATCGACCCGGCCGATGCGGCGGTCGTCCGGGCGTTCGGGGCGGAGGTGGACCGGCGCTTCGGTGCGCCGGTGACAGCCCGCCTCGACCACGAGGCGGCGGGCCGGATCATCGCCGAGCTGCCGGAAGACACGTCGTTCGACCACCTGTGGTTGGAGGAGGACCTGGTGGCCGGTCAGCGGATCACGGCGCACCGGGTGCTGCTCGATGGCGCGGCGATCGCCGGGGGCTCCACGGTCGGGGCGACCCGGATCCACCTGGTCGGGCCGCAACGGGCGCGGCGACTGGAGATCGAGCTGACCGGCGACGACCCGCAGCTGGCGGCCCTGAGCGTCCACCGTACGGGGGTGGCCCAGGTCGAGGTGGTGCCGGACGGTTACCTCGCCCCGACCGACGCCCCGGACTGATCGGACTCCCCCGCCGGCGGTGCCGGCAGCGGCACCAGCCGCCGATAGATCGGGCGGATGAGCCAGGAGGGGACGTACCGGTGGCGCTCTTCGCTCCACACCCGCGCTCGGGTATGCGGCCGGACGGTACGCAGGGCGCGCTGGAGGCTCTTCCGCGAGTGATACAGGTTCACGGGTTCGGACGGGTGCAGCTCGATGCGACAGAGGTACTTGGTGCTCACGAACCCGTACTGGTCCGGACTCACGAGCCGCGCCGGCGCGCCGTGCTCGGGAGTCAGCGGCTGTCCGTCGAGCCGGTCGGCGATCAGCACGCCGTCGGCCAGGGCGTCCTCGACCGTGACGATGGAGCGGTAGCCGTCCAGACCGACGAAGACGAGAAACCGGACGCGTGCGTCTTCGGCGAGAGCTGGTTCGATCAGCAGTCGGAAGACGTCGGCGAACGGCACGCCCTCCCAGGCCAGACCGACCGCGGACCAGCCGGCCACGCAGTGCAGCGCCGCGTCCACCTGGCGCCGGGGCAACCCGGCGAGGTCCTCGGGCCGCAGCGAGACGTGCCGAACGAGCTCCCCCGTCACCTCGATCACCATGTCGATCGGTGGCCGAGGCGGCGGCCGCGTCAGCTCCACCCCGAACCGGGGGAATCCCTGCACCGCGCGCTGACCGGGTGGGAGCACCATCGGATCGATCCCTTCCATACGCTGCCGTATCTATACGGTAAAGTATGGATCAGGTCACGTCAACGACAGCGTTCGCGGGGAGGTTCCGTGCCGGCACACCTCCGCACCACCAGGGTCGCCTGGATCGACGAGGGTCTCCGAGCGCTGGCGGCCGGGGGGCCGGACGCCGTCCGGGTCGAGACCATGGCCTCGTCGCTGCACGTCACCAAAGGCGGCTTCTACCATCACTTCCGGGATCGTCAAGCCCTCCTGGACGCCATGCTCGACACCTGGGAGGAGACGCTGGTCGACCGCGCCATCGAGAGCTCCGATCGCGGCGGCGGTGACGGGCGGACCCGCCTCCGGCGGCTCTTCTCAGCCGCGAACGCGAGCGAGGACCTGCTGGCCCTCGAGCTGTCCGTCCGCGACTGGGCCCGCCGCAACCCGGCAGTCGCCGAGCGCGTGCGTCGCGTCGACAGCCGCCGACTGGGCTACCTGCGGCCGTTGTTCGCCGAGTTCTGCGACGACCCGGCCGATGTGGAGGGCCGGTGCCTCCTCGTACTGACCCTGTTCGTCGGTGAGTCCCTGGTGAGCGCCACCCACGGTCGGCGCACCCGACCCTCGGTGGCCGCGGCTGCCGTCCGGCATCTGCTGCGCTGAGGCAGTGGGGTCAGCGACTCAGAACCAGCGGCGGAGCTCGCTCACCAGACCACCCTCGGCGAAGGTGCCCGTGACCGCGTCGGCGATCTGCCGCACCTCGAGCGGAGCCTGGCCCATCGCGACACCTCGGCCGGCCCAGGCCAGCATCTCGGCGTCGTTCCGGCCGTCACCCACGGCGAGCACGTCGCTGGGATCGATGCCGAGGTCGCGGACGACCTCGTCCAGACCGGCCGCCTTGGTGACCCCCTCGGGTGCGATGTCGAGCCAGGCGCTGTAGCCGACGTAGTACTGCACCCCGTGCAGTCCGAGCTGCTCCGCCAGGGTGACGAAGTCGCGATCCGAGCGGGCCGGGTCGCGCAGGATGATGCGGGTCACCGGTCGCGAGCTGAGCTCCTCGACGTCCTCGATCATCATCTCCCCGGTCAGGTCACCCGACGGAAAATGCCCGTTCAGCCGGTAGCCGCGCCCGATCTCCTCGACCGCGATCAAGGTCCCGGGGGCGAACGACTCCACCTTCGCGATCACCGCCCGCGGGTCGAACGTCGTCGCCTTGACGATCCGTTCGGGCGGGAAGTCGACGATCACGGCCCCGTTGCTGCAGACCGAGGGGCCGGTCTGCAGTCCGAGCTGCTCGACCACGGGCAGGGTGCTGTGCCAGGACCGACCGGTGGACAGCACCACAGGGACACCGGCGCCGGCCACCGCCCGGACCGCGGCGCGGACCTCGGCCGGCAGCGACCCGTCGTGGTCCAGAACGGTGCCGTCGACGTCGAGGGCGACGACCCGGGGGCGCCACCCGTTGCTCGGCGCGCTCACACCGGCGACAGCTGGGTGCGTCCACCGAGGAAGGGCTGCAGCGCGGCCGGTAGCCGCACCGAGCCGTCCGCCTGCTGGTGGTTCTCCAACAGCATGACGATCATCCGCGGCATGGCGCACAGGGTCCCGTTCAGCGTGGCGACCGGTGCGACGCCGGTGTCGTACCTGCCTCGGATGTTCAGCCGCCGCGCCTGGAACTCGGTGCAGTTGGACGTCGAGGTGATCTCCCGGTAGCGCTCCTGGGTCGGCAGCCACGCCTCGCAGTCGTACTTGCGGGCCGCGCTCAGCCCCAGGTCGCCAGCCGCGACGTCGATCACCCGGTAGGGCAGCTCGAGGGCGTCGATGAACTCCTTCTCCCACTCCAGCAGCTGCTGGTGCTCGGCCTCGGCGGTCTCGGGCGCGCAGAAGACGAACATCTCGACCTTGTCGAACCAGTGCACCCGGAAGATGCCGCGGGTGTCCTTGCCGTGCGAGCCGGCCTCGCGGCGGAAGCTGGGGCTGTAGCCGACATAGCGGCGCGGCAGCGACTCCGGCGGCAGGATCTCCTCGGAGTGGTACGCCGCCAGCGGCACCTCGGCGGTGCCGACCAGGTAGAGGTCGTCGTCGGCCAGGTGGTAGACGTCCTGCGCGGCCTGACCGAGGAAGCCGGTCCCCTCCATGGCGGACGACTTGACCAGCGACGGCGGGATCATCAGGGTCAGCCCGTGGGCCGTCGCGGTGCTGACGGCGAGATTGAGCAGTGCCAGCTCCAGCTCGGCGCCCTGGCCGGTCAGGAAGTAGAACCGCGAGCCCGAGACCTTGGCGCCGCGCTCCACGTCGATCGCACCGAGCAGCTGACCCAGCTCGAGGTGGTCCCGCGGGGTGAAACCCTCGGCGGCGAAGTCGCGGATGGTGCCGCGCTCCTCGAGCACGACGTAGTCCTCTTCGCCGCCGACGGGGACCCCGTCGATGATCAGATTCGGGACGGCCTTGAGCAGCTGGTCGAAGGCTGTGCTGGCGTCCTTCTCGGCGGCCTCGGCCTTCTTCACCTGGTCGGCGAGCTCCTTCGTCCGGGCCAGCAGCTCGGTCCGCTCCACGGGGTTCGCCTTCGGGATGCGCTTGCCCAGCTCCTTCTGCTCGGCCCGCAGCTCCTCGTACGCGGCGATGGACGATCGGCGGGTGGCGTCGGCCGCCAGGGCATCGTCGACGATCGTCTCGGACTCACCACGGGCGCGCTGCGACGCCTTGACCCGGTCGGGGTCGGTGCGCAGCACCTTCACATCAATCACGTGGGCAGCCTACCGAGCGGACCGTGTGACCAGCATCGCGATCGTCGGTGCGGACCCTCGGGCGCACCGGTGGAAGGATCACCCCATGACCGTGTCTGATCTCCGCGCTTTGCGCTCCGCGGTCTCTCGCTCCACGAGGTCTCACTCGTTCGAGCGCGATGCCGAACGACACGGCTTCGCGGGCGAGACCCTGGCCCGTCGCTCGGCATCGCTCCTCGCTCCCGAGAGGCTCCGCTCGTGACCGTCCGCCGCAGCCGCACCTCGGTGCTGATCGTGGTGTCGCTGCTGGTGGCGTTCGTCGGGTGGTCGGTGCTGGTGCTGTCCTGGCCACCCCTGCGGTCCCTCGACGAGCGGCTGGTCGCTCCACCGCTCGACCCGATGTCCAACCAGGCCCAGATCGCGGCGGCGTTCGCGCTGCTCACCTGGCCCGGACTGGAGTACGCGGCCCTGGTCGGCCTCGCCATCTGGGCGTACCAGCGGCGGCTCCGCTCGCTCACCTCCGCGTTGCTGCTGACCGTCGCTCTCGGCTGGGCCGCCACCGACCTGATCAAGTGGGCCGTCGCCCGGCCCCGGCCGCCGGACCACCTGGACGTGATGACGGCCTGGGGCTACTCCTATCCGTCGGGTCACATGGTCGGCGTGGTGGCGTCCTGCATCGCGGTCGGAGCGGCGTTCCGGGTGAGCCGGAGCAGCCCGCGCGCGCGACTGCTGTGGACCACGGGCGCCACCGCCCTGATCCTCGCGGTCGCCTTCGACCGGTGGTACCTGGGTGCTCACTACATCGGCGACATCGTCGGCGGCGCCCTGCTCGGCGGCTTCGTGGCCACGTTCGCGCTGGTGGCCTGCGGAGTGTCCGTGCCGATCCCGCACACCGCGGTGGTGGAGATCGTCCGGGAGCGCCGCGAGGCTGCTCACCCGACCTCCACGGCGAACCAGAAGCGATGTGCGGTGATCTACAACCCGGTCAAGGTGACCGACTGGGTGGTGTTCCGGCGGCACGTCGAGTACGAGCTGAAGACCCGGGGGTGGGCCCGACCGCTCTGGCTGGAGACCACCGCCGACGATCCCGGCCGGGCGCAGACCGCGCAGGCCGTGGCCGCGGGAGTCGACCTGGTGGTCGGTGCCGGCGGTGACGGCACGGTCCGGGTCATCTGCTCGGGGCTGGCGGGCACCGGTATCCCGTTCGGCGTGGTGCCGGCCGGCACGTCCAACCTGCTCGCCCGCAACCTCGGTATCCCCCGGGACGAGGCGGCCGCGCTGCGGGTCGCGTTCGACGGCGCCGACAAGGCGATCGACCTGGTCCGGCTGACCGCGGACGGCGGGCCCGAGGAGCACTTCGCGGTGATGGCCGGGGTGGGGATCGACGCGGTGATCATGCAGGACACCAACCCGGACCTGAAGAAGACGGTCGGCTCGGCCGCCTACTTCGTCTCCGCGGCCAAGAACGCCAACCACCCAGCCCTGCACACCACGATCCGGGTCGACGACCGCCCGGTGCTCCGGCGCAAGGCGTCGGTGATCGTCATCGGCAACGTCGGGCTGCTGCCGAGCGGGATCCTGCTGATCCCCGACGCCAAACCCGACGACGGTCTGCTGGACGTCCTGGTCGCCTCACCCCGGACCGTACGGGACTGGGTTCGCCTGACCGCTCAGGTGATCACCCGCCGGGAGCGCGGCGACGACCAGCTCGATCGGTTGACCGGCCGCCGGGTGGAGATCACGGTGGAGCCCCGCGACCAGTACCAGCTGGACGGCGACACCGCCGGAGAGTGCGCCACCCTGGTGGCCGAGATCGAACCCGGCGCCCTCCTCGTCCGGGTGCCGGCGCTCCAACGACGCAGCCTGACCACCGCCGACACGACCGAGCTGAGTGCCACCGAGGAGCCGGCGCCCGATCCGGTTCGGTGACCTCGGATCTCGCCCAACGAGTCAGCGCGGGCGGTCACGATCACTCAGCAGTGATGTCGCCGGGCCCGTTCCGCACGCATAGGGTCGAGGGATGAAGCCGTCCGACGCGACGCGGGCGATCGCCGCCGCGACGGAGGTCGCCGCATCGCTCGGCCTGACAGCCACCCACGCGATCGTTCTCCACAACTCGAACAAGCTGACGCTGCGACTGACGCCGTGCGACGTCCTCGCCCGCGTGACTCACGTGGGGCAGGACGATGCTCGGCTCGAGGTGGATCGCGCTCAACGGCTCGCCGCCGCCGGGTGCCCGGTAGGCGTTGTGGAACCTCAGGTGGAGCCGCTCGTTCACGTGCGCGGCGGCTTCGCCGTGACGCTGTGGACGTACTACGAGCCAGTGACACATCAGGTCCGACCCGTTGACTACGCCGAGGCGCTCGAGAGGCTGCACGCAGGTATGCGGACGGCTGAGCTGGCGAGCCCCCGGTTCACGGATCGCATAGCGGATGCCGTACAGGTCGCTGACAACCCGGATCTGTCACCGGAGCTCGACGACGCGGATCGCGTGTTGCTGAGCGGCACGCTGGGCAGCCTGCGGAGGGCGATCGAGGACCACGGTGCGAAGGAGCAGCTGCTTCACGGCGAACCGCATCCGGGCAACGTGCTCAGCACGACCAGCGGGACGTTGTTCATCGACTTCGAGACGAGCTGTCACGGGCCCGTCGAGTTCGACCTCGCCTACGTTCCCGAGGCGGTGTGCGAGCACTATCCGAGACTGAACCAGAAGCTCCTGGACGACTGCCGGCACCTCGTCCTCGCGATGGTCGCAGCGTGGCGTTGGAGGCTTGGGGACGAGTTCCCGAACAGGAGGCGGTGGGGACAGGAGTTCCTGCGATCGCTGCGCGATGGACCACCCTGGCCCACACTCGACGCGATGACCCGACGATTCCAGGACCTCTAGAGATCGTCGGGCATGAACGGGAGTGGCTCTACGCGTGCCGGGCACCCTCGTGCTCGGCGTGCCCGACCGGTTCGAGCTGGAACGTGCAGTGCTCGACGTCGAAGTGGTCGCCCAGGCACTCCCCCAGCCGATCGAGCACCTCGCCCGAGCGGCCTTCCGTGATGCAGGCCTCGTCGACGACGACGTGGGCGGACAGCACGGGTACGCCGCTGGTGATCGTCCAGGCATGCAGGTCGTGCACGTCCACCACACCCGGCACCTCCCGGATGTGCTCGCGGACCGTGGCCAGGTCGACGCCCTTCGGGGTCGCCTCGAGCAGGACGTCGACGACGTCGCGGAGCAGCGACCAGGCGCGCGGCAGGATCAGCACGACGATGGCCAACGAGGCGATGGAGTCGGCTCGGGTCCACCCCGTGAGCATGATCACGAGGGCGGCGATGACCACGGCGACCGAGCCCATCAGGTCGCCGAGGACCTCCAGGTAGGCGCCACGCAGGTTCAGGCTCTCGTCCTTGCCTCCCCGCAGGATCAGCAGGCCGATGGTGTTGGCGACGGCACCGACCACGGCGACGGCGAGCATCAGCCCGGAGTCCACCTGTTCCGGCTCGTTCCACCGATCGACCGCGCGGATCAGCACCCAGACCGCGATGCCGACCAGGAGGAGACCGTTGGTGAGGGCGGCCAGGATCTCGACCCGCTGCAGGCCGAAGGTCCGGCTCGAGGTCGCGGGACGGGCAGCTAGAGAGGCGGCGACCAGGGCGATCACGAGTCCGGTCGAGTCGGTGAGCATGTGGCCGGCGTCGGCGAGGAGGGCGAGCGAACCGGACGCCAGACCACCGATCACCTGCAGGACCAGAACCCCGGCGTTGATGCCGAGGACGGCGACCAGGCGACGACGGTGACGGCCGGTGGCCGTACCGGCGCCGTGGTCGTGGCTGTGGCCGCTCACGGGGTGGCCGGTTCCGGAGTCGACGACTCGATCCGGTTGGCCGGGCACAGGGTGACGGCGTCGCCGGTGGCGGCGAGCAGCCGTTCGGCCGAGCCGAGCACCCCCATCAGCTCGGACTCGACGGCCAGCGAGTAGACCGAGCTGCGACCGACGGTCCGGACCGACACCAGCCCGCAGTCCCGCAGACAGGCCAGGTGCGCCGAGGTCGTGCTCTGGGCCAGGCCGAGGTGGGCCGTCAGGTCGACCACCCGGTGCTCGCCGAGAGTGAGATGGCGCAGGATGGCCAGGCGGGCAGGATCGGCCAGGCTGCGGAACAGCGCCACGGCCACGCTGACGTCGGCCTCCACCGTGTCCTCGACCGGCGTCGCCGCCGGCTCCTGATTCATCGTCACCAGACGATGTAATCGTGTTCCGACGGTCGATGTCAAACGTCCGGGAGAATCGGGGCATGCCCGCCGAGCCCAGCCGCCGATCGTCCTCCGCCGACGGGGTCCGCCGCGACCTCGCCAAGCAGGGTCGGCTGTGGGCGCTGTCGCTGGTGTGCGCATCGGTCGGCGCCTTTGTGGTGTGGCGGACCGATGAGCTGCTGCCGGGCATCGGCGCGTTCCTGATCGCGCTGGTGGTGCTCGGGTCGGGCCTCTATGCGTACGAACGACGGCGGCGCTGATCTGCCCGCTCCCACCGCTCCTGCTGGAGTCTCGCTAGGTGTAGACGAGGCCGTCGATCGACGCGTTCAGCACGTCGAGCGTCGCTTTGGGGGTGTCGTCGGGGCGGCTGGAGAAGTAGACGGCGTAGTCACCGTCATCCAGGGGCAGCACGATCACCAGCACCCGGTCGTAGGTGCTCGGCACCCCGGGCACCGTGTACCCGACGTCGCCGCTGATCAGGGCGACCTGGTGGCCGCCGAGGTCGGCCTGGTCGGTGGTCACTTTGGTCAGGGTGGTCGTGCGGTTGTCGAAGCCCACGCTGCGGAACGTGTCGAAGAACGCCCGGGCGGTCGCCTCAGCGGTGGCGCCCTTCAGACCTTCAGCCACGGAACCGAACCCGGCGGTGGCCGTCCAGTCGGAGGTGCCCTCGTAATCGGGGTGCACAGGGGCTTGGCAGATGATCCCGGACGAGAGCAGCGGCGGTGTGCTGTCGGGGGTCTCCGGACACACGTACGGCGTGCCCGGCATCCGCGTGGTGACCTGGGCGTAGCGCACGATCCGGGTCGGGGCGTCGAAGCTGACTTCCGGCGCCGCCGCCGGCGGTGGGGGCAGGGCCGGCCCGGTCGGCAGCCGGTCCTCGGTGAGTGAGACGACCAAGCCGACGACGACCAGCACGGCCACTACAGCGGCGACCACCACCCCGACCGCGGCCGGTACGGCGACGTCGCGGCTCGGCTCCTCGGTGGCAGCGGGGCTCGGCTGCTCGGTGACGGGCGCGGACACAGGGGTCAGGATAGGCAATCGGAGGGTGAGCAGGAGTCTGTCGTGGGCACTACCGTGATCTCGCCCCCCGATCCCGTCCGTCGGGGCGTTGAGGCAGGAGGCGACGGTGCCGAAGACCGTTCCGACCGACGCGAGTGTGCCGGATTACCTCGCCGCCATCCCCGATGCCCGCCGGCGAGCGGACGCGCAGGCCGTCAGCGACCTGATGACCAAGGTCACCGGCGCACCTGCCGTGCTCTGGGGCTCCAGCGTCGTCGGCTTCGGCGAGCGGACGCTGACGATCGCCAGCGGCGTCTCCTATCCGTGGATGGAGGTCGGCTTCGCGCCCCGCAAGGCGGCGACCGTCGTCTATCTGATGGACGGTTTCGAGGAGCGCACCGACCTGCTGGCCCGGCTGGGCCCCCACTCCATCGGCAAGGCGTGCCTCTACCTGAAGCGGCTCGACGACGTGGATCTCGCGGTGCTGGAGGACCTGATCAGGGCGTCCGTGGACGAGGGCCGGACCGGCTGACCCGGTCGTCGAGGCGGCTTCCGGGATCTCTCAGGCGAGTCGTGCCCGGACCCGACCCTCCATCATCTGCTGCAGCACGTCGACGGTCTCCGGACGCAGATCGACCTCCAACGCACGAGCGTGCGCGGCGAGCTGGAGGGTCAACCGCTCGACCTCGGGATCGTTGCCGGCCCGGTGCTCGGTCTTGATCCGAGCCACGATCAGCAGCTCGTCCCCAGGCGCGGCCGCGAGCGCCCGGGCCGCGGCCCAGCGCGCCAGCTCGACGTCGGAGTCGGCGAGCGCCCGGTCGCTCAGCTCGACGCCGATGTCGCGGATGACCGAGATCATGTCGGTGCGCAGACCCTCGGCCCAGTGCCACTGCCCCGGCGCGGCATCAGCGAGAGGAGCTCCGCGGACGAGCTGGAGGGCGGCCTCCAAGCCGCTCGAGCTGGTCCGGTTGACCCCGCGTCCGGTGAGGATCTGCAGGCGCTGCCAATCCGAGCTCACCGCAGGGTGCAGCATGATCCGTCCGCTGTAGGCGTCGGGGAGATACGGCTGGTCGCCGTCGTCGGCACCCAACCAGCTCCGTAGCCGACTCATGTTCGACCGTCGGGTCCCCTCGGCGACCGCCAACGCCGCGCCCATCGCCTGGGCGGTGGTGCCCGGGTGCTCGAGGATCCAGGCGCAGTACTCCAGGCACTGCTTGGCCGCTCTCGACGGCGGCGCCCCGGCCGCTCCGTCGAGCTCGACCGGACCGAGGAGCTGGAGCGTGGGGTGCCCGGCGGATGTCGTCGCCTTGGTGGTCTGCCGGTTCATCGCTCCTCCTTCTCGCTCGTCGTAGTCCGCGCCCTCCGTTCGTGGCCCTGCCCACCCCCCGAACCGCCGGCCGAGGTAGGTGACGTTGTCCGGCGGTTCTGGCTCGACCGCCGACTCCCCGTCGAACCACCACGGGGCCGGCGTGGTGTCGGTCCGCCCCGTGGCCTCCACCAGGTCGATGACGGCGGCCTCGGCCGGCGGGGTGAGCAGCTGGGGCGCGACGACGAGGCCGTACGGCTCGATCCGGGCGACGAGGTCGGCCCCGACCCCGGACAGCACCACCCGACAGGGCGCATCCGTCAGGTTCACCCCGACCGCGGCGATGCTCACCACTGGCTCGGACAGCATCATGCTCCGGAGGCGCTGCTGCTCGTCGACCGAGAGCGGAGCGTTGACGACCACGATCGTCGGCACCCAGGGATCGGCCAGGTCGGGATCGATGCGCTTGGCCGCGACCGAGGTGCCAGCCAGGTGGGTGCGTTGCGCAACAGCCCGCTGATCGAGGCGATCCAGCACCGGGCCCAGCGCGTCGGCTCGCGTGACGTTGTGCCGGCCCAGGGCATCGGGCAACCGCTGGCAGGCGCCGATCACCACCACCTCGAGCTCCTCGGCCCACGGCGAGCAGGACAGCTCGACGGCGATCGCGGACAGCATCGCCTCGGCCCGCTCCCCCGCCGTCGCCTCGACCGAGATGAGCCGGAGCTGCTCGAGGTCGGCCACGATCTGACTGCCGTCGGCCGTGACACCGAGGGTGACGAGTGCCGGGTACGGCCGTACGGCGTCGCGAAGCCCCGGGGTCGAGCGCAGCAGATCGACGTCGCGCCCGAGAAGTCGCCAGCGATTGCCCTCGACCAGGAACCCGGGAGGTGCCTCCGGGGACGGTGCGGCCAGCAGCAGATCGATCCGATCAGCCTGCACGCTCGCCGTCAGCACCTGAGGCAGCGCCATCCCGGTGCGATGGCAGTGGGCGGCGATCGCTCGGGTCGCGAGGTCGAGAGCGCGGAGACCCATCGGCTGCTGCCGCCGCCCGAGATGCGCCTCAGCCAGCTGGGCAGCAGGTGACGGCTGCAGGATCCGTCGGCCCACCGGTCGAGCTTGCAGCTGTGCGCGACGACGCAGTCCGATACCCGAGACCAGGGCGGCCGCCAGCAGACCACTGACCCCGGCCAGCCCGGCCACCAGCGGGTCGACCGCCGATACCGCGCCACGCAGGGACAGATCCTGGGAGGGCGCCGGGGCCGAACCGGGGACGGAGTTCTCGGCAGCTGGTGGCGCCAGAGTGGCCTGGGCAGACGGCTCCTGCGGCGCCGCCGGGCTGTCGGGCCGGGGTCGTGGCAGGGCATCCGGTTCGCGTCCAGTCGAGCTGGACCCACGGGCAACCGGCTCGTCACTCGCTGATCCGGGGTCGGCTCGGCGGCCGGAGTCCGCGCCCTCGTTCGGGGCGTCCGCGGTGTCCTTCGGGGCGTCCGCGGTGTCCTTCGGGGCGTCCGCGGTGTCCTTCGGGGCGTCCGCGGAACGTGCCGGGAGCATCAGGGTCAGGCCCACCGGCAACTCGTCCGGATCGTCGAGCTGGAAGCGGTTGGCCTCGTACACCTCCGGCCACCGGTCGGCGTCGGACCACAGACGGAGGGCGATCGAGGACAGGCTGTCACCCGGCTCCACCACTACCGACCGGCCAGAAGGCGACTCCTCGACGTCGGGGATCAGCAGTCGCCAACCCGGCTCGAGTCGATCGGGACCACCGGTCAGCAGGTCAGGGTTCGCGGCAGCGATCTTCCGCCAGTCGCGGCCCGCCCCGTAGAACCTCTCGGCCAACGACCAGAGATCGTCACCTCTCTCCACCGTGTACCGGGCGCCGGTCGCCCGCGGCACATCCGCCCGCTCACGGTCGTCCTGTGCGGGGTTGACCCTGTCGGCGACCACCGCCGGAGCAACCTTCGCCGGAGCGACCGCCGCGCGGGGTGCGTCGTCCTGGCTCGGGGCCGGTGTCGCTCGGGCCGGGGTGGCGTGACCCAGCTGCGGAGTGACCACGACCAGCGCGACCACAGCCACCACGAGCCCAGACGCCAGTCGTTGGGGCGCCACCAGCCCCGGTAGGCGGATCCGCAACCGCTGACGGGACAGGACCGCGATGATCTCGACGACCACGGTGGTGGCGAAGATCGCCCAGGCGATCCATGCCACGATCGTGACGAGGCCGACCAGGATCGATCCGTCGTCGGGGCGGGTCAGCCCGCCGATCAGGCCGTCCAGATCGAGATCGGACGGCAACGGGTTGCCGACGGCGACGATGAGGAAGACCGGCACCGCGACCAGCCCGACCATCAGCACGACCAGCGCCGCGAGACCCCTGATCAACCGCACGATCGAGTCCTCTTCCCGCAGGTCATGCTCGTCCTCTCCATCGGCGCCACCAGGGTGACACCCACTCTGGAGGACCCCGACCGGCCGTGGGGACGCGCGATGTTGTCCATCTGCAGAAGGTGTTGTCCGTTCACGTCAGACCTCGAAGAGCAGGGTCAGCATGGCTGCGCCGAGGAAGATCATGCCGAAGATCAACGCGGGGATCGTCATGTAGATCGTCATGCCCTCCGCGGCGGCTCCGGCGGCGATCTGCTCCCGGGTGAGGTGGGCGTTCCGCAGCTCCTTGACCCGGGCCCGCAGGGTCCCGGACAGCGCCGCCCCGCTCTCGTCGAGCTGCATGATGTCCGCCACGTCCTTGAGCTCGGGCAGCTCCAGCTCGTCAGCCAGCCGACGGAGCTCGCCGTACGGAGACTGCTGCTCCAGTCGGGCGCGCTCCAGCGCCGTCCGGATCTGGACGAAGAGCGGGACGTCGCTGAGTGCCGCCGCCGACTGCAGCGCCTCCGTCGCCGAGGCGTTGGCGAGTCGCTCCAGAGTGACCAGGTCGATGAAGACCAGCAGCGACTCGACGGCACGTGACTGGCTGGCCTTGCCGGACCGGCGCAGCAGGAGATCAGGCACGAAGAAGCCGACGACGAGTCCGAGGAGTGCCAACCCGGCCGGCCACCAGGAGGGACGACCGGTCATCAACCCCCAGCCGAACCCCACCAGCGCGGGCAAGATCGCCCCGACGACCGCCATCACGATCTTGTCGGCGTAGAACTCCGCGATCGGTTTGTCCTGCAGGCGGAGCAGCTGCCGTTGCCTCGGGGTCAACGGGACGGGCGACCGTCGGTAGACGAGCGCACCGAGGCGCTCCGACGTCGAGTCCGCAACCGTGTCGACGTGGCGGAGGTCAGCGGCTCTCTGGTCACCGCCGAGGCGGTCCAGGGCCGGCTGCAGACCGGGCGGTGCCGGCACCAGACCGCCGAGCACCAGCACCAGACCGCCGAGCACCAGCATCCCCCCGAGCAGGATCAGCGAGACGGTCATGAGCGGAGCCTCTCGGGAGTGCAGGAGTGATTCCGGTCGACACGCCCACCCGACCGATGCAGAGCCGTGTCGTACGGAATCGCGACGAACGAGCGAGACCTCGCGGAGCTCAGGACCCCGGAGCGCGGAGCGCGGACCATCGACCACAGTCATGCCCGCACCTGCCGACGAATCAGGATGCGGTCTCGTGGCGGCTGCTTCGCCCGCCGCCGCAACAGCACCAGCGAGCCGATGTAGCACACGATCAGCACCGACAGCACGACCTGACCGACCGGGGTCCGGTAGGCGGCGAAGAAGCTCGGCGACATGACGAACACGCCGACCAGCGTGATCAAGGTGATGACCGTGACCTGACGGACCACGACGTACGGCTTGTTGCGCTCCGTCTCGATCAGCCGGCGTCCCCGCAGCTGGTCCTGGATGGACTCGGCCAGCTCGCCGAGCGTCGTGGAGGCTCCGACCGCACCGCGATCCGAGGCCAGGATCAACGCCGCCACCACCGGATCCGCGTCGGCCGAGTCGAGATCGTCGGCGAAGCGCTGCAGGGCCTCGTGCGTGTTCCACCGGTTGTCCAACCGACTGACGAGCATGCCGACCTCGTTCGCGATCACCGGTGGCGCGGTCCGGCGCGAGAGCCGGATCGCGTCGGTGACCGAACGACCCGTGCTCAACGTCGCGGCCAGACCCCGTACCCAGCGATCGAGACCCTCGAGCAGCTGGACGTCGCGCGCCTCGGCAGACTCAGCAGATACGGCAGACCCAGGGCGAGGAGGGGTGCGACCACGACGGCGACCACCCAACCGCTCGCCGCTGCGACCGCCAGCCCGAGCAGGGTGCTGCTCAGCAGGATGATGTCTCGTCGACGACCCCGGGGGCCGGGCGGTCGGCGGGTCAGCCTGGCCCAGACCGACCCGCTCGCCGCGCGCGGGCGTACCGGTGGAGGAGCCCACACCCGCAGCGCTCCGGCGATCGCCAGCACGACCCCGCCGACCAGCAGCAGACCGGCGACGGCCGCGATCTCCGAGGTCATGCCGGCCGCCCAGCACCGAGGGTGATGTCGCGGTGGAAGGGCAACAACTCGGCCTCGAAGTCGGCGTCCGGCAGGAACCCGGCGGGTCGGCTGGCGGTGCCGGCGGCGTGGTACGCGAGATGGGTGACAGGTCGCCCGCTCTCGATCGCTCGGGTCACCTGACGGATCTCCGAGACGAAACGCCGACGCACCCCGCCCTTCCAGGTGTCGTCCTCGAGGCGGACGAACACGAACAGAGCGATGTTGTGCGCGATCTGCCGGTACGCCTCCTCCACGCTCAGCACGCCGCCCTGGGCCACCCGGGACGCGAGCCGGTCGATCGTCGAGGCGGCCGAGTGGGAGTGGGTGGTGGACAGCGTTCCGGTGCCCGCCTGCATCGCCTCGAACATGGCCGCCGCCTCCGAACCCCGGACCTCACCGACCACCAACCGGGAGAGGTTCTGGCGGAGCGCCTCGGGCATCAGGTCCGCCACCGTGAAGTCGCCGACGGCGGTGCCGCCGCTCGTCTCCCCGTGGCCGACCCTGGCCTGCAGAGCCAGGATGTTCTCTCGCCCGGGCTGCAGGTGCGTCATCAGCTCGTAGTCGGTCTCGATCGTGCCGAAGCGCTCGTTCGCCGGGATCGCGTTGATCAACGCGCGCAGCAGCGTGGTCTTGCCCGCTCCTTGATCACCGGAGATGACCATCGACTTGCGCGCCAGCACCGCAGCGTCCAGGAACTCGGCCACCTCGATCGGCATCAGACCACCCGCGGACAGATCGGCCAGCGTGACGTCGGTGAGGATGTGCTGGCGGATCACCACACTGGGCCGGTGGGACAGCCCGAAGCCGATGGCGTGCAGACGGAAACGGTCGCCGAGGGCGAGGGTCATGGTCGGGTGCGTGTCGTCGAACGGCCGCGAGGGCTGGTTGTTCTGTCCCAGGAAGCGGATGGCCTCCACCAGCTCCTCGTCGCTGTCGGCGACCGGTGGCATCTTCTCCCGCCGACCATCGCCGTACTGGACGACGACCGAGTTCCAACCGTGGATCTCGATGTTCTCGACGTCCGGCAGATCGAGCAGCGGTTGGAGTCGGCCGTAGCCGAACACGGCGTTCTCCACCGCCTGCACGTACGCGTGCTCCCGCTCGGTCGACCACAGGTCGGCGCCGTCGCGGTGCAGCGCTCGCACGTGGTCGCCCACGATCCGGCGGATCAGCGACCGGCCGAGCAGCAGCCGGTCGTCTCCGGTCAGCGGCCGTCCGGTACGTCGGGCCTCCGCCTCGGACTCGTCGGTGATCGCCTCGGAGGCCCGTCGCCGCAGCTCGACCACCTGCGGCCACTCGATCAGGTCATCGGTGAGCCGATCGACGAGCTCCCGCACCTCGGTGCGCGCGAACACCCCGAAGCCGTCAGCGAGGTCGGTGGTCGTGCCCGCTCCTGGTCGGCGACGGCGCGTCTTCCCCGTGGTCTCCGGTTCGAGATCGGCCAGCACCGGGACGTCGGTCAGGCGGCGCGGCCTGGGGTGGTTGTCGTCCATGATCATCCCCTGACCAGCTCGGCCGAACGCTCGAACCGCGCACTCAGCTGGGTGGCGGCGGCGTGCAGTGACCGAGCGAGCTTGGAGGTGTCGAACCTGCGACTACGCGGTGCCCCGTCCGACAGGTGCCGGGCGGTGTCTGGGTCGTCGGAGATCTCAGCGATCACCGGCACCCCGAGGGACTTGCCGATCTCGCGAGCGCTGTAGGGCTGACCAGCACCGACCAGGATCAGGCCAAGACTCCGTGCGCTGGCCTGCAACCGCGGATGCTCTCGCAACGCGAGCAGATGGACCCGAGCCGACACGATCGACCGCAGATCACTGCGCAGCACCAGGGCGGTGAGGTCGGCCCGTTCGACCAGGGCGGTGGGCAGACCGCTGTGGCTGAGCCGGCCGGCGTCGACGATCACGTCGAAACCATGATCATCGAGGCTCACGAAGGCTTCGGTCAGCTCGGGCCAGGCCGAGGCGAACAGTCCGGCGCTGCTCGGACGGGCGAAGCCCGGCAGGAACAGCCGGCTGGTCGTGTCGTCCTCGGTCAGCGGTACCGACTGGTCGATCACGACCTCGGTCAGAGGGCGTCGGTCCCGGTGCGCCTCGGCCACCCGGAGCAGTCCCTTCCCCTCGGCGCTGCTCCCGGCCAGGTAGCCGGCGAGCACCGCCTGATGGGCGCCGGGGTCGCAGTCGGCCAGCAGCACCGACCGCGGCCAGCACAGGGCGAGACCGACCCCGAGTGTCGTGACTCCGGGGGCTCCGGAGGCGGAGGTGAGCAGCAGCACGGCCATCCGGTCACCGCCCCGCGTCGCGAACGACCGAGAGGCGATCCTGCGCGCCCAGCAGAGCGATGGTCGGGGCCTGCGCGGCGGGCACGTCGACATCGACGAAGAGCGACCCGGCATCCGGACCCGGCTGGGACGAGACCGCCCGGGCCGCGAAGGTCTTACCCGCATAGGGATCCGCGACACCCGGTTGGGCGTCGGTGGGAGGCAGCGCGACGAGTCGGATCGGTGCGCCGGGCACCAGGAAGTCGGCCGGCGCCCGCCCACCGGCCAGCCTCAGCCCGACCACGGCGCGCTGGGCCGCAGGAATGGCGGCCGAGGTGACCGCCGACGGCGCCACCAGGGACCCGTCGACCAGGTCGTACGCGGCTCGTTGGCCCACCATCGAGACGGCCTGGTCGGCGGGAACCGTCGGCACGTTCGGGTCACCGCTGAGGGTGATCGAGGTGAGGTCGCCCGCTTCGATCACCTCGCCGCGATAGACGGTGGCGGCCATGGCGACCACCGCGCTCTCGGTGGCGACGCGGGCGTAGATCACGTACGAGAGCAGACCGCCCAGGCAGATGGCCACCACACCGAGCGCGATCCACTTGGGGTTGCGACGTGCCGGCAGACGGGGCGGTTCGGGGGTGCGGGGAACGTCCTCCGCCGGTTCTCGCGCTGTCAGGCGGGGGCGCGTGAGCCGGCGACCGGCGCGGGGTGGGCTGTCGATGGTCATGGGAGTCCTGGGGTTGGTGGCTAGCGAGTTTCGGCCGGGCCGACGGCGTTGGAGCGGGCGGTTCCGGTGGCCGACACGGAGTCGACCCCGATCAGCGAGAGGAAGAGCGTGCGTTCGCTCGCCCGGGTGGTGACGGTGACGACACCGTTGTGCACGGTGGCCGAGCCCCTCACCCCCGGTTGACCGGCAAGGAACGCGCGGGCGGCTCGGAGCGAAGCGTCACCGGCACTCGCGCCGGCCAGGGACTGGGTGACGCCCGCGTTCGTCGCTGCCCGAGCGGCGCCGGCGGCCGCTGTCTCGGCGCGGCTGGCGGCGGCGATCTTCTGGCCACCGTCGATGACCAGACCGGCGGTCATGATCAGGGCGGCGAAGACGACCGTGATGAACACACTCACCGACTGACCCCGCTGGTCGCGCCTGTGGACGGTCATGACCGCGCTCGGTAGGTGTCGAGGGCGGCCGCACCTGTGCTGCGGACGGTGATGCTGCCGGGCATGCCGGGCAGGCTCAGGTCGGAGAACGGCACCCGGCAGCTGACGGAGGCGGTGACAGTGGCCGGAGTACCCACCGGCACGCCGAACGCCCCGGTGTCGACCGAGACGGAGTCGCCGGCGCAACGGAGGCCGTCGGTTCCGAGGACGCGCGTCGCTGCCCGCCTGCCTGCATCGCGCGCCTCTCCCGACGACCGGGCCAGGCTCGCCGCGCGAGCGGCCGACTGGGAGGCTTCGACCACGGTGGCCCGGGCGAACCAGAGGCGACCGCCCGCCACGAGCACCCCGAGCATCAACACGAGCACCGGCACGAGGATGACGAGCTCGACGGACGCGGCCCCCCGCTGGTCACGGGCGGTGCACAACCGTCCGGCGGCAGCGGGGATCACGGTCGGGTCACCCGCTCCACGGGGGCGGAAGCGGTCTCGTGGATCCGACCGAGCGGAAGATCGAGCAGGCTCGGAGCGCTCCCGGTCACGGCGACCTCGGCGACCGTCGCGCTGGTGGACACCTGTACGACGACGTCGGTCAGTCCGCCGCTCCGGGCGATCCCCTCGGCGATCTGACGGGCCTCCGCCGAGCTCCCGTAGCTTCCACTGGCCGCGTCTGCCGCCGCATGAGCGGCCCGGTTGGCCACGTTGTGCCCATGGATCCAGATGCCGGCCTGGATGATGCCGAGGCTGACCAGCAGCAGGAGCGGCCAGATCAGGGCGAACTGGGCGGACTCGGTGATGCCTCGCTCGCCGGGTGAAAGCCGCCTGGACGATGGCGTACCCATGGATCAGCTGGGGAGTCGGCTCAACACGAAGGCCCGGATCGCGGCGACGATCGCGACCGCGATCGCCACCGCCCCGGCGATGAGGATCGCGTTCTCGGCAGACTGGCTGAGCCCTCGCTCGTCCCGCGGGCGTGGATCCTTGACCATGATCACCAGACCCACGAGGGTGTGCGTCAGCTGGGTGAGTTTCATCGGGGACTCCTTTGTGCCGGCGCCTGCGAGTCCTCGTGCTGAGAGTTGCCCGAGCGCCACTGTGCTCTCCCTGGGGATAGGCGAGCGAAGATACCTACCGGCTGTGTGGTCGAGCGAATCTTGGGAGCGCTTCCAGGTGCGGTTCCGGCCTCTTCTGTGGCGAGAATCACAGAACTGTCGACGCTTTGACGGCGTGTCGCTCCCAGATTCCGCTGAAGGCTTCCTGAGCGCGGCACGGGTTCGCAGCGGAGCACGGCCCAGGTCACGCGTAGCTCGCGAGCTCGCTCGAGTGGTCGGCGAGCCGGCGGACGACCGTGCTGCACCGCTGCCGCACCACCTGAGGCGTGATCAGCAACCGACGTCCGGCCTCACCGCTGCACACGCCGTCGGCATACACCGTGCCCAGCAGGGCGCCGGCGTCGGCGTCGATGAGCTCCAGCTCGAGAGCCGCCTTGATGATGTCGCCAGCCGTCAGCATCGCGACCTCGCGGCCGTGATCGATCTCGTCCCGAGCCAGCTGCCGGTCGACCAGCTCGGCAAAGCTGGCGCCGGGCGGCCACGGTGTGGCTCGCCGGTCTGGACACCCCTCCCGGCGCGCCAGCTTGCGGGCGTCGAGGGCGAGGTTCCCGGCGATGTGCGTGGGCCGTCGGTCGATCGGATAAGTGCGGATCCGCTCCCACATCGCCACCACGTACGCGTACGTGCCGATGTCGGGATCACTGCCGGCCATCAGCACCACCTTGCCGAGCATGGTCTGCAGCACGGTGCGAGCGGCCAGCAGAGACCCGTCCGACGACTCCCGCAGCAGAGCAGCGAGCACGGGGTCGGGGTCGAGGGGGACGGCGGCCAACACCATCGCCAGATCCCTGCAGCCCCGCAAGGCGGTGTGACGCGCCGCCCAGTCCTCGACCTCTCCGGCGTCGCGGATCGACGCCCACTCGGTGTTCAGGTCGGCCACGATCCGGTCCGGGTCGCGGACCCAGGCGTTGCCCCGACAGGTCATGCCGTGCTCCTCTGCTCGATGTGCGCCTCACCTTGTCGAGGGGGTGTTGGCAGGGGTGTCTACCGACACACCCTCGGTGTTGTCCGGTTCCCTGGGTTGTTGTCGTCTGCACCAGTCGCGGGTGAAACTACTTGTCTATTTGGAAAATAGTTCTCATACTGGGTTCGTGACCGACACCTCAGCCCAGGACCTGATCGGCACCGCCGAGCGGTTGGCCCAACGGTCCCGGCGGGCCGCCCGCTGGTACGCCGTCTACCTCCTTTTCTACGGGGTCGGCACGTTCGCCCTGGCCCTGCTGATCGGGATCGCGCCCGGACCGCTCGGCGTCAGTCTCGGCATGGGCGTCTGGCTGCTCCTGCTGGTCGGGCTCACCGTCTACCAGCGCCGCCAGCGGGCCCTGATCAAGCGGTTCGCCCGGCTGCACCTGATCGTGATCTCGACCTGGGCGGTCTTGTGGGTGGTCACCGTGGTGGTCGGCACCATCTTCTTCGTCGGGGACCTCACCTGGTGGATCCCGGCCGGCCTGGTCACGGCTCTGCCGGCCCTGATCGGCGCGGCGTACGTGTTCCGCCAAACCCGCTGATGGGCACCGGCGATCACCCGCGCCACGACCTGGACGAGGTGATCCAGGCTCCCGTCAGGTTCTCCATCATGGCCACCCTCTCGGGCGTCGGTGAGGCCGAGTTCTCCTTCGTCCGCGACACCGTGGAGATCAGCGACTCCACCCTGTCCAAGCAGGTGGCCCTGCTGGAGGGTGTCGGCTACGTCCACGTGAAGAAGGGGTACGTGGGCAAGCGCCCGCGGACCTGGCTCTCCCTCACCCCGCTGGGTCGGGAGCGGTTCACCCACCAGCTCGCCACGCTGCGGGCGATCGCCGACCGCGCCCTGTCCTCACCCGGATCCGTCAGCGACTGAGCCGTCAGCGCCTGATCCGTCAGCGACTGAGGTCGTCGACGCCCGGCCAGGGCGGGGCCGGCAGCTCCAGGGCCGGCCCCAGGCGTTCCAGGTAGTCCTGCCGCGCGATCTCGACGACACCCAGGCTGGCCAGGTGATCGGTGCGCCACTGGACGTCCAGCAGCCGATCCGCTCCGCCCGCCGCCCGGAGCCGCTCCACCAGTGCGACCAGCGTCGCCTTGGACGCGTCCCGACCGATCACCGGGTCGTGGAACATCGACTCCCCCGCGAACAGCCCGCCGAGGCTGACCCCGTACAGGCCACCGGCCAGCTCGCCGTCGTGGGTCCACGCCTCCACCGAGTGCACGACACCGTCGCGGTGCAGCTGCGTGTAGATGGTGCGGATGTCCGCGTCGATCCAGCTGCCCGGTCGCCGCGGATCGGCACAGCGACGGAGCACGTCAGCGAACGCGGTGTCCACCCTGATCTCGTACCGACCGAGCATCTTGCGCAGGGACCTCGGCACCCGCAGTCCGTCGAGGGGCAGGATCCCCCGGTCCAGCGGGGACCACCAGCCCATCAGCCGACGACGAACCGGCATCGGGAACACCCCGTTGCGGTACGCCTCCAGCACCATCGCGGCGTCGACGTCGCGCGAGACCCCGATCAGGTCGTCGTCACGCCACCGGCTGGGCGGACCGAACGGGGAGGACTCCACCGGCCCAGTCTGTCGCCAACGTGCAGTCTGTCGCCAACGCAACCTCAGGGGGTGGCCAGGGGAAGACCGGGGTGGTCCGGCGGTCCGCGCACGTACGCTGGGTGCACGCCAAGCCCGGGAGGTCCGATGCCGTCTGCCCAAGACGTCGGCAGATTGTTCGCTCGTGGCCTGCCGGTAGCGACCCGGATGATGACCCCGCAGGTCGCCGGCGGCGCATTCCGCCAGGTTCTCGAGATCGCCATCGACGGGACCGCGAAGCTGCCCGGGGCCAAGGCCCACGCCTCCCGGCAGCTCCAGCGGCACGGCGGCGCGACCGATCCGGCGATCGACGGCATCGTCGACTTCCACGTCAAGATGGCCGGCGCGCAGGGCTTCGTGACCAACCTCGGCGGACTGGCCGCGCTTCCGGTGATGTTGCCCGCCAACCTGGCCGGCGTCGCCGTCGTCCAGACCCGGATGGTGGCTGCGCTGGCCCACCTGCGGGGCTACGACCTGGACGACAACCGGGTCCGTACGGCGCTGATCATGTGCCTGCTCGGTGGCGAGCAGGTGGCCAAGAAGATCCTCGCCGGCCAGCTGCCCACCTCACCTCTGGCCGTGGCCACCGCGCCGATGTTCGACCCGCACCTCGACCAGACGGTCGCCGAAGAGGTGCTCTCCGACCTGATCCAGCGGGTGGGCGGCAAGAACCTGGCTCTCAGCGTCACCCGGCGGCTGCCCATCCTCGGCGGCGGGGTCGGTGCGGTGATGGACGGCATCGCCACCCACCAGATCGGCAAGTACGCCAAGGGTGAGCTGGTCCTCCGGCGCACCCTCACCGCCTGAGGACCTGCCCAGCCCTGTCGCTTCAGTCACATCGGCTTGCCCATGGTCGGTCCACGGACTTACGTTAGGACAGGCTCACCTAGGCGAGCCGCGGACCAGCCGACGCCACGGGGGCTCTCGACAACCGCTGAGCACGAGGACCGTCCATGCTGGCCAACTACCTCATCGGCCTGCGCGAAGGCCTGGAAGCGGCCCTCGTCGTCAGCATCCTGGTGGCGTACCTGGTCAAGTCCGACCGCCGGCACCTGCTTCCCCGGATCTGGCTCGGCGTCGGCATCGCGATCGGCATCTCGCTGCTGTTCGGCGCCCTGCTGACCTTCGGCCCGAAGGGGCTCACCTTCGAGGCTCAAGAAGCGATCGGCGGCATCCTCTCGATCATCGCGGTCGGCTTCGTGACCTGGATGATCTTCTGGATGGCCAGCGCCGCCAAGAGCATGTCCGGCGAGCTCAAAGCCCAGGTCGACAAGGCGGCCGACGCGAAGCCGTGGTCGCTGATGGTCGTGGCGATGCTGGCCGTCGGCCGCGAGGGTCTGGAGACCGCCCTGTTCATCTGGGCCGCGACGCAGGCCAGCACGCGGGGCGTCGGCAGTGACGCCGTGCCGCTGCTCGGGGCGTTGCTCGGTCTGCTCACCGCGGTGCTGCTCGGCTACCTCTTCTACCGGGGCGCCGTCCGGATCAACCTGACCAAGTTCTTCACCTGGACCGGCGCGTTCCTGATCATCGTCGCGGGCGGCGTCCTCGCGTACGGAATCCACGACCTGCAGGAAGCCGGCATCCTGCCGGGTCTCAACAACCTGGCCTTCGACGTCAGCCACCTCATCCCGCCGACCTCGGTGCCCGGCACCCTGCTCAAGGGCATCTTCAACTTCTCCCCCGCCACCACCTGGCTCGAGGCGACCGCCTGGGTGCTGTACGTGGTGCCGACGATGATCCTCTTCCTGCGACGCATCCGGCGCCGCAGTCAACCCGCCAAGTCGGCCGCCGCGGCCGTCCCTGCGTCAGGAACTCACCGATGACCCCGCCCCTCTCGCGCCGCACCGGTGCCCGTGCGCTCGCGGCGACCGCGACCCTGGCGCTCGGCCTGCCGCTGCTGGCCGCCTGCACCGACAACGCACCGGCGGCTGGCGGCGCCTCGGCCGATCCGCGCGCCCTGACCGTGACCGCGACCGACACGACGTGCGAGGTCTCGGCGGCCACCGCGCCGTCGGGCAACCTGCGCTTCAGCGTCACGAACACCGGCAGCAAGGTGAACGAGTTCTACCTGCTCGCCGAGGACGGTCTGCGGATCGTCGGCGAGGTCGAGAACATCGGGCCCGGTCTGACCCGCGACCTGGTCCTGCAGGCCGCCCCCGGAAAGTACTTCACCGCCTGCAAGCCCGGCATGGTCGGCGACGGCATCCGGGCCGAGTTCGCCGTGTCGGACTCCGGTGAGACGCTGGCCCCGAACGAGGACGAGCAGGCGCTGGTCGAGCAGGCCAACACCCTCTACGCCGCGTACGTCCGGGACCAGACCGATCAGCTGCTGGCCAAGACGCAGGAGTTCACCACGGCGTTCGCCGCCGGTGACGTCGACCGGGCCCGTGAGCTGTACGCACCGGCGCGGGTGCACTGGGAGCGGATCGAGACGGTGGCCGAGTCGTTCGGTGACCTCGACCCGGAGATGGACGCCCGCGAGGCGGATCTGGAGCCGGGTCAGAAGTGGACCGGCTGGCACCGGATCGAGAAGGACCTGTGGCCCGAGCGGGCCGAGGGCTACACGGCGATGACGGAGGCCGAGCGGACCGAGTACGCCGACAACCTGCTGGCCAACACCGACACGCTCTACAAGCGGACCCGGGACATGACCTTCACCGCCGACCAGATTGCCAACGGTGCCAAGGGCCTGCTCGACGAGGTGGCCAAGGGTAAGGTGACCGGCGAGGAGGAGTACTGGTCGCGGACCGACCTGTGGGACTTCCAGGCCAACGTCGACGGGGCCCGCGTCGCCTTCGACGGTTTGAAGCCGCTGCTGCAGGCCCGCGGTGAGACCGCGCTGATGGCCCAGATCCAGGAGAAGTTCACCGCTCTGCAGACCCTCCTGGACCAGCACAAGGACGGCGACGGCTTCGTCACCTACGACAAGCTGACCCCCGATCAGGTCAAGCAGCTGTCCGATGCGGTGAACGCCCTGTCCGAGCCCCTGTCCAAGCTCACCGCCGCGGTGATCTGAGCCAGGTACTGGAGCGGAACCCACGTCAGATGTCGATACCGGTACAGAACACAGGTGCGGAGCAGATGCCGCCCGACCGCGAGACGCCCACCCGTGGCGTCTCCCGGCGGGGGCTGCTCGGCGCCGCCGGGGCCGGGGTCGCGGGGATCGGCATCGGGGCGGCCGCCATGGCGTACGGCGACAGCAGAGCAGGTGGTTCGGCCGAGCCCGCGCCCCACCCGGTCGACCGGGCGTACCCCTTCTACGGTGATCACCAGGCCGGCATCGTCACCCCGGCCCAGGACCGGCTGCACTTCGCCGCCTTCGACGTCATCACCGACGATCGTGATGAGCTGATCGCTCTGCTGCGGGACTGGACCGCCGCCGCCGCGCGGATGACCCAGGGGCTGGACGCGGGCGAGATGGGCGCGACGTCGGGGTCGTACGACGCGCCACCCGACGACACCGGTGAGGCGATCGGGCTGCCTCCGTCGGGTCTGACGTTGACCTTCGGTTTCGGGCCGAGCCTGTTCCGGCAGGCCGGCAAGGACCGGTTCGGGCTCGCTGAACGGCAGCCCACGGCGCTGCGCCGGCTGCCGCACTTCCCGGCCGACAACCTGGATCCGGCGAAGTCGGACGGCGATCTGTGCGTGCAGGCCTGCGCCGAGGATCCCCAGGTGGCGGTGCACGCCATCCGCAACCTGGCCAGGATCGGCTTCGGCCGGGCGTCGGTGCGCTGGTCGCAGCTGGGCTTCGGGCGTACGTCGTCGACCTCGACCGCGCAGAGCACGCCCCGGAACCTGTTCGGCTTCAAGGACGGCACGGCCAACCTGAAGGCCGAGGAGACCGCGACGATCGACGAGCACGTCTGGGTGCCGAAGGGTGCCGACGACGCGGCGGACTGGCTGGCGGGCGGGAGCTACCTGGTGGCTCGCCGGATCAACATGACCATCGAGACCTGGGACCGCCAGTCGTTGCGCGAGCAGGAGGCCGTGATCGGTCGGACCAAGGCCGAGGGGGCGCCCCTCTCAGGCGGGTCGGAGTTCAGCGAGCCCGACTTCGCCCTGCTCGGGCGGGGCGATCTCCCCCTGATCCCGAAGAACTCCCACGTGGCCCTGGTCCACCCCGACGCGAACGGCGGCGCCCAGATGCTCCGCCGCGGCTACAACTTCGTCGACGGCTCCACCGGTCTCGGTCGACTCGATGCGGGGCTGTTCTTCCTCGCGTACGTGATCGACCCGCGCACCCACTTCATCCCGGTCCAGACCAAGATCGGGATCGGCGACGCCATGAGCGAGTACCTCCAGCACACCGGCTCGGCCCTCTTCGCCGTACCACCCGGGGTCCGGCTCGGCGAGTACGTGGGTCAGGCGCTCTTCAGCTGAGTGCTGGGCGCCCTGCGGCAGAATCGCC
Source organism: uncultured Actinomycetota bacterium (assembly GCA_963696135.1). GTDB lineage: Bacteria > Actinomycetota > Actinomycetes > Propionibacteriales > Propionibacteriaceae > Microlunatus. Next base: position 642,523 of record CAVOJH010000004.1, on the reverse strand, counting down.
CTCGCACCGAGACCGACGCGCTGGGCTTCCGCGGCGGCGCCGTCACGCAAGGGCGATTCTGCGCAGAGGTCAGCCTGGATCAGCGCCAGCCGAGCTCTGGGGCCAGGTGGGTGATGACGCTCTCGATCACGTGCGCGTTGTAGTCCACCCCGAGCTGGTTGGGCACGGTGAGCAGCAGGGTGTCCGCGGCCGCGATGGCCTCGTCCTCGGCCAGCTCGGCGATCAGCTTGTCCGGCTCGCCGGCGTACGTCTTGCCGAACCGCGCGTTGCCGCCGTCCAGCCAACCGACCTGGTCGCTGCTGCGGGTCTCCCGCCAGAACAGCTGCCGATCCATCTCGCTGACGATCGGGAAGATGCTGCGGCTGACCGAGACCCGCGGCTCACGCTCGTGACCGGCGGACGTCCAGGCGTCACGGAACATCTGGATCTGCTCGGCCTGGAGCTGGTGGAACGGCACCCCGGTGTCCTCGGTGAGCAGCGTCGAGCTCATCAGGTTCATCCCCTGCTCGGCGGTCCACACCGCCGTCGCCCGGCTGCCGGCGCCCCACCAGATGCGGTCCCGCAGACCGGGTGAGTGGGGTTCGATCCGCAACAGGCCCGGCGGGTTGGGGAACATCGGCCGCGGGTTCGGGGTGGCGAAACCCTCTCCCGTCAGCACCTCCAGGAACCGCGCGGTGTGCTCGCGGGCCAGGTCGGCGTCGGTGGAGCCCTCCGCCGGGACGTGGCCGAAGTAGCGGTAGCCGTCGATCACCTGCTCGGGCGATCCCCGGCTGATGCCGAGCTGCAGTCTTCCGCCGGAGATCAGGTCGGCGGCGCCGGCGTCCTCGGCCATGTAGAGGGGGTTCTCGTACCGCATGTCGATGACCGCGGTGCCCAGCTCGATTCGACTGGTCTTGGCCCCGGCGGCGGCGAGCAACGGGAACGGGGAGGCGAGCTGCTGGGCGAAGTGATGCACCCGGTAGTAGGCACCGTCGGCGCCGACCTCCTCGGCCGCCACCGCCAGCTCGATGGACTGCAGCAGCGTGTCGGACGCGGACCGGACCATCGAGTGCTGACCCGGGGACCAGTGCCCGAAGGACAGAAAGCCAATGTTCTTCATGTTTCAACCAACTCCGTTCGCCGGGCCGGCATTCCTGCAGGAACCGGCCGAGCCGATTGGGCCCCACTGTCATCATCGGCAGGTGAGTGACACCGGCCGGCAGGGTCTCGGCGAGTACGAAGCCGCCGCCCTGGTGGCCGGCTCGTCCGCCGCCGTGCTGGTCGTCGAGCTCACTTCGCTCCGCCTGCTGGCCCCGTTCCTCGGGCTCACGCTGGAGACCAGCACGATCGTCATCGGCACCGCGCTGGCCGCCATCGCCGTCGGTTCCTGGTCGGGCGGGCGGCTGGCCGACCGCATCTCCCCGCTGCGAGCGATCGGTCCGCTGCTGGCGGTGTCCGGAGTCGCGGTGGCCCTCACGCCGTTCGCCGTCCGGGCCGCCGGGGCGTTGCCGGCGTCCTGGGCCCTGGTGCTGATCCTGGTGTCGTCGCTCAGCATCATCGTGCCGGGCTCGCTGCTGGCGGCGGTCACGCCGATGGTCACCAAGCTGCGGCTGACCAGCCTGGCCGAGACGGGCACGGTCGTCGGCCGGTTGTCCGGGATCGGCACCGCCGGCGCCATCGCGGGCACCGTGATCACCGGTTTCATCCTCATCTCACGGGTGCCGGTGAGCGGGATCCTGGTCGGTCTCGGGGTGCTGCTGGTGCTCGCGGCCGCCGCGATGGAGTGGCGGACCCGCGGTCCGCGAGCCGCCGCCCTCCCGGCCGCGTTGGTCCTGGTCGGCGGGCTGACCGCCGCGGTGGCACCCGGTGGCTGCGATGCCGAGACGACGTACCACTGTGCGGTCGTGGTGGCCGACCCACAGCGCCCCACCGGCCGGACGCTGGAGCTCGACGGGCTGCGGCACTCGTACGTGGATCTCGCCGATCCGCGCCACTTGGAGTTCCCCTACATCCGGGCCATCGTGGCGACGATCGACACCGCGTTCCCCGGGGACGAGGCCCTGCGGGCGTACCACCTCGGCGGGGGTGGGCTCACCGTGCCGCGCTACCTGGCGGAGACCCGGCCCGGCACGACGAGCGTGGTGTCGGAGATCGATCCCGGGGTGCTCCGCGTCGACGAGGAGCTGTTGGGCTTCCAACCCGACGGGCGGGTCGAGGTGCGGGTCGAGGACGGTCGCATCGGACTTCGCCGCCTGGCCGACGACAGCCGGGACCTGATCGTGGGTGACGCCTTCGGCGGGGTCAGCGTGCCGTGGCACCTGACGACCCGCGAAGCGATCGGTGACGTCGACCGGGTGCTGACCCCGGACGGGATCTACGTGCTCAACCTGCTCGACTCAGGCCCCCTCGGCTTCGCCCGGGCCGAGGTGGCCACCCTGCGGGAGCAGTTCGACCACGTCGCCGTGACCGCCGAGAGCGGCACCCTGGACGACCCCCGCAACGAGGGCGGCAACCTCGTGGTGGTCGCCTCCGACGAGCCGATCGACGTGACCGCTCTCCGGACCAGACTGGAAACGCAGGTGCCCGGCTGGGAGGTCATCGAGGGCGCCGAGCTGGCCACCTGGGTCGGCGACGCCCCGATCCTGACCGACGACTACGCGCCGGTCGACCAGCTGCTGACCCCCCGCTGACCTCCGACCTCAGCGGGACGCGTCGGCCCGTTCCGAGCCGTCGGAGCGGGGCACCACGACGGGCACCGGCCGCTTCGGCTCGATCCCCGCCCCGTGCGGGACACCGATCAGGCCCCTCCCGAGCCACGGCCCGAGGTAGCGACGAACCCAGTCGACATCGGAACCCAGCTGCTCGCGAAAGCGCCGACGGGCCGGCTCGTCGTCCAGCGGCTCGGCCCAGGACTCGTCGGCCCCGTCGATGCCCAGGGCCCAGCCCAGGGCCGCCGCGGTCCGCTGGTGACCGAGTTCGTTCCCGTGCAGCCGGTCCTCGAACCACAGCCGCGGGTCCTCCGCGATCGGGTAGTTCTGGAAGTCCATCACCAGCACGCCGTAGCGCTCCGCCTCCGCCCGGACGATGTCGTTGAACCGGAACATCCGGTCCTTGATGCGCTTGCCCAGCGGGTTGATCGAGGTCGGGTCGGGGAACGTGAACGTCAGCACGGTGCAGTCGCGGGCCCGGGCCTCGCCGTACATGGCCGCCAGGTCCGCCCGCATCTCGTCGAGGTCCCAACCCATCCCGATCAAGTCGTTCCCGCCACCGAAGATGGTCATCAGGTCGGGCTCGAGAGCGAGCGCGTCGTCGAACTGTCGGTTGCGGATCTCATCGAGTCGCAGACTGCGGACGGCGAGATTGGCGTACTCCAGCGGCTCGTCCTGGGCGTCCGCGATCAGCTGAGCAAGGCGGTCGGCCCAGCCGCGGTAGCCGCCCTCACCGTCGGGGTCGACCAGACCCTCGGTGCTGGAGTCGCCGATGGCGACGTAGCGGTGGAAGGTGGGCACCCCCCGATTGTCGCTCAGGACGGTTCGCCGATCCGCGGGCACACCCAGCACGAGCCACCGTTCCGTCCGCCGACGCATCCGGTCGACGTACGATCGCGACGAGCAGGGAGGAGCGCGGTGGCCGACGTACCGTCCCGGGGCAGCCGGTTCGAGCTGATCGACGGCCCGCTGCCGCCGATGCCCGAGAAGCCGAACGACACCGTCGTCCGCCCCCGCAAGGGGCCCGGGATCCTGGTGCTGGTCGGTGCCGCTGTCGTGATGCTGCTGGTCGCGTTGGCTCTCCCTCACCCCACACCGGACGCACCGCCGCCGCTCCGAAGCCCCTCGGTGCCGATCACGGGGGCGTCGTGTGACCTGAGCTCGGAGGGGTGCCGGGTCGTGCAGGCGGCACTCTGGCGAGACAGCACGGCGAAGACCCTGCGGGAGCATCTCGACCCCGAGGACGTGTACTTCACCGGCTACAGCTACGCCGCGGACACGCGCTACACGGCCGGCCCGCGACTGAACGCGCTCGGTCTGGAGATCTATCGACTGGTGGATGGTGGCACCGAGGTGTTCGTGCAGGTTGCCCGGTCCGACGCCGACGCGATCCGCTGCGGGACCGTCACCCACCACCGGTGCGTGAGGCAGCGCCTCGCCGACGGCCAGGAGTTCTGGATGACCACCACCGACGGGATGCGGGACGGCATCGAGATCCAGCACAGCCCCGACGGGTCCTACGTGATCACGCTGGCCGCCCGCAACGTCAGGGGTGGATCTGCTCCCGCGGTGACCTACGGCGACCTGATCGCCGTGGCCCAGGACCCGCGGCTCCGGCCACCCCCGGACTGACGGCCAATCGATGGGAGCTCCCATGCCGATCGGACGAGCGCACCACGTCATCTACGACTGCCCGGACCCATCGGGACTGGCGGAGTTCTACTCGGCGCTGCTCGGTCTGCCGATCACGTACCGGTCGGTCGATTTCGTGGTGGTGGCTCACGACGACCGGTCATCGGGCTTCGCGTTCCAGCTGGCCCCGGACCACCGGCCGCCGGACTGGCCCGATCCTCAACGTCCGCAGCAGGTCCACCTGGATGTGATGGTGGACGATCTCGTAGCCGCCGATCGCGAGGTTCGGCGACTGGGCGCCCGCCGGCTGGAGAACGGTCAGGACGTGTACGCCGACCCCGCCGGCCATCCGTTCTGTCTGATCCCGCGCCCCGGCTGGGCGCCGCCCGTGCGCCCGCCAGGGTGAGCGATCGATTCGAACCCGAGGGGCTGTCCTGCCCCGAACCCTCGGGTGGTCCGCCGTCATCGCCGGACCACCCACGGGCTCCCGGGGGCGGGGTCGCGGGGCCGCGTCAGCGGCGGATCGAGTGGTGGTGCACCTTGACCGGATGGGGCGTGTCGGTGCTGGGGTGGTCGTGACGTCGATGACTGGTCGGGAGCTCAGACAGCGTCGGAACGATCGCCAGCAGCGCCACGACGAGCATGCCGAGGGCAGCTGCCCCGGCGATCGCGAGCTGAGTGATGTCCATGGACCAATAGTGCGTCGGGAATCAGTGAAATAGATCACACATTCCTTTGAATTCGCTATGGGATGTCGACTCCGCGTGTGCTGCACCACCAGCGAAGTCGAGTTCGGGCCACCGTTGACGTCAGACGCGGCCCGTCTCCTAGATATCTGTCCCGTGTCCGCGAGCAACCCCGTCCCGAGCGGTTCCAGCCCCAGCTTCAGCGATGAGCTGCGGGCCCACGGTGCCGCCACGTACACGGAGATCCTGCGACACCGGGTTCCTGACCGGCCGGACCGACGGCAGCCTGGCGAAGTGCCGGTGGCAGCGCTGCCGCTCGGACGGGCCGAGGTCGTCACCAATCCCGTCAGCTGACCAGGCCGGTCTAGATCACGGCTGCCAGCGCCGCGATCTCCGACGGGGTGACCCGGCAGCAGCCACCCACCAGGCGGGCGCCGTCGGCGACCCAGCCGGCCGCCTCGCTCACCAGCCCGACCCCGGTGCCTCGCCAGGACCTCGCCGCCGCGTCCCAGGCCTCGCCGCTGTTCGGATAGACCACGACAGGCTTGTCCGCCACCCGCGCGGCCGTGGCCACCAGGGGCCCGGCGTCGGCGGGAGGCAGGCAGTTCACGCCGACAGCAATCACCTCGGCCACGTCCCGGGCCATGGCGAACGCCTCCGCGACAGGCTCACCCGCCCGGGTGGTCGCCGGCGACGCGCAGGTCAGCGAGAGCCAGCAGGGCACCCCCGTCCCGGCGATCTCGGACAGCAGGGCCTCCACCTCGGCCAGACAGGGGATCGTCTCGATCGCGAGCACATCGGCTCCGGCGGTGGCCAGCACCGCGAGCCGTGGCCGATGCCAGGCCCGCAGCTGAGCGATCGTCAGACCGTAGTCACCGCGGTACTCCGAGCCGTCGGCCAGCGCTGCCCCGTACGGACCGACGGAGGCGGCCACCCAGCAGCTCTCCGGTTCCGCCGCGGACTCCCGGGCCGCGGCCGCGACCTCCACGCTACGGCGCAGCAGCACCTCCGCCGCGCTCCGGTCGACTCCGACCGCGGCCAGCCCGTCGTACGAGAGCTGGTAGGACGCCGTGGTCGCTACTCGGGCCCCGGCGGCGAAGAAGCGGGCGTGCGCCGCCGTCACGGCTTCGGGGAAGTCGAGTAGCAGCCGCCCGGACCACAGGGTGCCGGACAGGTCGTGCCCGGCCGCCTCCAGCTCGGTCGCCAGCCCGCCGTCCAGCAGCACCGGCCCCACGGCCAGCGCCGACGCCAGATCGGCTCGGTTCACCTCACGGGGCCACCGACGAGGGCGTCTCGCCGGTCGCCGGTGACTGGGGAGCGATGGCCGGTTCCGGGTTCTTCTTCCGCCGGGCCGTGCCCGGTGGTGGGCCGCTGGAGAAGAGCGCCCGCACCCACCGGTGCTGCGGCTGCGAGTCGATGAACAGGGCACGGATCAGCAGGGTCATCGGGATGGCCAGGATGGCGCCCAGCCCGCCGAGCAGAAACGTCCAGATGATCAGGGCGAGGAACGTCAGGGTCGTGTTCAGCTGCACCCGGTCACCCACCACCTTGGGCTGGATCAGGGTCTGCACCACCACGTTCAACACGCAGTAGCCGATGGCGATGATCACCGCGGTCTGCCAGTCGATGACCAGCCAGGCCACCAGGGCCGGCGGGATCAGACCGAGGACGAAGCCGATGTTGGGGATGAAGTTGGTGACGAAAGCCAGCAGCGCCCACAGCCACGCGTACGGGACACCGAGCACGGCCAGCAGGATCCAGTCCAGGATGGCCACGATGGCACCGAAGGTGGCGGCGACGGCGAAGTAGCTACGCGTCGACACCCCCAGGTTGGTCAGCGCCTTGGCCGTGGCCGGGCGGAGCCGGACGACCATGGCCAGGCGGGCGGAGAAGTCCGCCGCATCCAACGCCATGAAGAAGACCAGCGCGGCCAGGAACGCCAACGCGGTGAGCACCGACGCCGACGCCGACAAGACCGTGCTGGCCAGGTTGACCAGTCGGGCCGGCGAGATGATCGTGAAGATCTGTTGGACGTTGGTCGGATCGATCCCGAACTGCTGGGCCACCCCACCGACCCAGCGGACGAGCTCGTTGAACTTGCCGGCGTTCTCGGTGACGATGATCGCGAACCGAGCCATGGCCAGGTACACGCAGGCACCGAGGAAGATGATCACGCTGTAGACGAGCACGATGCTGAGGGGGATGGTGACGCCTCGCGGCACCCGCCGCCGCTCCAACGCCGCCATCAGCGGCCGGAAGATCATCATCAGGAAGAACGCGAGCAGCACCGGAGCGATGATCGACGACGTCGACTTCATCGCGGCCAGGACGATCACGCTGCCGGCCACGGTCAAGATCACGGTCGAGACCGGGGTCGAGGACCGCTGGGTGGTCGCGTAGTTCGGGTGGTTCGAGGACGGACTCATCGCACGACCTTTCGTGATCTGTCGCGTGCTGTGGCCAGCATTCTGTCAGCCCGATGGCACGCTCCCGACCATCCCGACCGGCGGTGGCGGATCGACGGCAGGTGCTGGAAAGCCCTCATGCAGCGGTTCGACTGCGCCCGGTGTGGGGCCGCGAGTACAGGCTCAGCTCTCGATGGGCGAGCGCAGGCGGGCAGGTCCGGCTCCAGACCCGCCGGCATCCGAAACGGGCCGCTATGCTCCCGAGCAGCCGACCGCTCAGGGTTGCCCAACCGGGGGTAGGCCCCCTCCAGGGTCGGCCGGAGGCTGCAGCGCCCATGGCCCGACCGGTCATCCTCACCGTCGACGACGACTCCGCGGTCTCGTCGGCGATCAGTCGCGACCTGGCGGATCACTACGGCGGCGACTACCGCGTCATCGGGGTCACCTCCGGCGCCGAGGCCCTCGACGTGCTCGCTCGGCTGGCGCTGCGGGACGAGCCGGTCGCGCTGATCGCCTCCGATCAGCGGATGCCGCGGATGACCGGGACCGAGCTGTTCGCCGCCTCCCGAGTCCACGCCCCGGACGCGAAGCTGCTGCTGCTGACCGCGTACGCCGACACCGACGTGGCCATCGCCGCCATCAACGACATCGGCCTGGACTACTACCTGCTCAAGCCCTGGGACCCACCCGCCGAGCGTCTCTACCCGGTGGTCGACGACCTGCTCGGCGACTGGCAGGCGGCGCACCCCGAGCAGACCTCGGATCTGCGGATCGTCGGCAACCGGTGGTCCGAGCGGGCCCACGAGATCAAGATGTTCCTCACCCGCAACCACGTCCCGTACCGCTGGTACGACGTGGAGCGCGACGACGAGGGTGAGCGACTCCGCGGACTGGCCGAGGCCGGTCCGGAGGACCTGCCGCTGGTGCTGGTGCCCAGCGGTCGCGCGCTCCGCTCCCCCACCCTGGTCGACCTCGCCGACTCCCTCGGGCTGCACACCGCCGCCAGCCAGCCGATCTACGACGTCTGCATCGTCGGTGGTGGACCGGCCGGCCTGGCGGCCGCCGTGTACGCGGCATCGGAGGGGCTCGCGACGGTGGTGGTCGAACGCGAGGCGCCGGGCGGACAGGCCGGGCAGAGTGCGGCGATCGAGAACTACCTGGGCTTCCCCCGCGGGCTGAGCGGTGCCGATCTGGCCCAGCGGGCGATCGCGCAGGTCTCTCGGTTCGGAGCGGAGATGGTGCTGGCCCGCTCGGTGACCGGGCTGGAGGTGCGCGGTCCCGTCCGCGCGGTACGGCTCGGCGAGGAAGGCGTCATCGAGGCACGGTCGGTGATCGTGGCCAGCGGGGTGTCGTACCGGCGGCTCGACGCCCCGGGCACCGCGGAGCTCGTCGGCCGAGGCATCTTCTACGGGGCCACGGCCGTCGAGGCTGTGCAGACCGCCGGCGACGAGGTGTACCTGGTCGGAGCCGCCAACTCGGCCGGCCAGGCGGCGCTGAACTTCGCCCGGCACGCCACCAGGGTCGTGATGCTGGTGCGCGGGACGTCGCTGGAGGCGACGATGTCGCAGTACCTGATCGCCCGGATCGAGGCCGCCGAGAACATCGAGGTGCGCTTCCGGACGGAGGTCGCTGCCGCATCCGGCGACGGTCACCTCGAGTCGCTGACCCTTCGCCACCGGGACACCGGCGACACCGGGGAGGTCGCGGCCACCTGGGTGTACGTGTTCATCGGCGCCGCGCCGCGGACCGACTGGCTCGGCGACGAGGTGCTGCGCGACGACCACGGCTTCGTGATCACCGGCCCGGAGGTGGCCGCCGTCGACGGGCGCTGGGTCGAGCCCCGCGACCCGTACGCGCTGGAGACCAGCATCCCCGGGGTGTTCGCGGCCGGAGACGTGCGGCTGGACTCGATGAAACGCGTCGCCTCGGCCGTCGGTGAAGGTGCGATGGCCATCCACCTGGTGCATCGCTACCTGGCCACGATCTGATGCCGGATCGTGCCGCTGACGGTCCGGTCGATCCTGACGATCTGCGGCAGCTGCCGCTGTTCGCCGGCCTGACCGACGACCAGGTGGCGGCCCTCGCCGACGCGGGCGAGATCGTGGCGATCGAGCCGGGCGTGGTGCTGTTCGGCGAGGGGCAGGCCGCCGAGACCTGGTGGGTCCTGCTGGACGGGACGATCGAGCTGGTCCGCCGCATCGGCCGCGAGGACACCGTGGTCGCCAAGATGGACGTGGCCGGCCGCTGGGCCGGCGGGTTCCGGGCCTGGGACGAGAACGGCACCTACCTGGCGACGGGCCGCGGCGGCCGGCCCGGGCGCGTGTACCGGCTGCCGGCCGAGGTGCTGCGGGACCGCTTCGCCGAGTGGTTCCCGTTCGGCGCCCACCTGATCGGCGGGCTCTACCACACGGCCCGGTCGATCGAGTCCACCGCGCGACAGCGCAGCTCGTTGATCACCCTCGGCACGCTCGCCGCCGGTCTGGCGCACGAGCTGAACAACCCGGCGTCGGCCGCCACCCGCGCTGCCGACGCCCTGGCCGGCGCCAGTCGTGGGGTGATGGACGCGCTGGCGAGGCTGTCCCGGCACGACATCACCGCCGCCCAGTTCGGTGCGCTGGACGAGCTGCGCGCCGAGCTCACGCCGCGGGCCACGTACGCCGACGCGCTCGCGAAGGCGGACCGCGAGGACGACCTGCAGGACTGGCTGGATCGACGCCGGGTGCCGCAGGGCTGGCGGCTCGCCGCCGCCCTGGCCGGGGCCGCGGCCGATCCTGCCTGGTGCGACCGGGTCGAGGCGGTGCTGCCGGGTGAGGACCTGCACCCGGCACTGGAGTGGGTGGCCAACACGGTCGCCGTGGAACGGCTGCTGGCCGAGGTCCGCGAGTCGACCCACCGGGTGTCGGAGCTCGTGTCGGCGGTGCGCTCCTACTCGCAGATGGATCGCGCGTCGCGCCAGCGGGTCCAGGTCACCGACGGGCTGGAGAACACGTTGGTGATGCTCGGACACAAGCTCCGAGACGGCATCACCGTGGTGCGTGACTACGCCGACGACCTACCGGAGATCGAGGCCGACCCCGGCGAGCTCAACCAGGTTTGGACCAACCTGATCGACAACGCCGCCGACGCCATGGCCGGGTCCGGGACGCTGCGGGTGGGCGTCCGGACCGACGGTGAGCAGCTGGTGGTGGAGATCGCCGACACCGGACCCGGGATGCCGGCCGAGGTGGCGGCCCGAGCCTTCGAGCCGTTCTTCACCACCAAGGAGGTAGGCAGCGGTACGGGCCTGGGGTTGGACATCGCCCGCCGGATCGTGGTGGAGCGACATGACGGCACGATCGAGATCGACTCGGAGCCGGGGGCCACGGTGATCAGGGTGCGGCTGCCGCTGTAGCTGCGCACCCAGTCAAGGCTGCTGCTCCCCCGACCGGTCGGCGGGCAGGTCGACGTCGTTCACGGCCGACTGGGTGGTGGTGAAGATCTTCACCGACAGCGTGACCAGCCGGTCCGGCGCCAGCACCGTGAGGATGTGGTGCCCCGGCGGTGGCAGCCGCAGCCGGTAGCCACCGTCGACCCCTGTGGTCGTCGTGGCGCGCACCTCACCGGTCGTCGCGCTGAGCGTCAGCACGGCTCCGGCCACGGGCTCGCCGCGCTGCCGTACGGTCCCGGTCAGCATCAGTGGCCCACCGAGCCGGACCACCGGGGCCACCGCCGGATCGGCGAAGTCGGTGACCTGGGAGCGGGGCGTCCAACCGTCGGCGTTGGCGATCACCAGGTAGCGGTCGCGACCCGGCAGGGCGAGGGAGAACGCGCCGGCGTTGTCGGCCCGACTCCAATCGAGCGGCTCGCCACTCAGCCGGACCGCGGTCACCACCGCATGGGGGTGGGGGCTGTCATCGGGGCGGAGGACTCGTCCGCGGACGACGATCTCGGTACCCCCGCCGGCCTGGCGGACCGCGGCCGCCTGCTCGAGCTGCGACACGGGGGTGACCACGGTTTCGACGGTCCGCCGTGGCACCAGCCAGACGATGCCGCAGGCCAGCAGAGAGACCGCGCCGGCCAGCCAGTACGTGATCGTGAACGCGGCCGGGCTGGTCACCGTCACACCGTTGACCGTGATCGTCACCGCGGTGAGCAACCCCGCGATGACCGCACTGGCGGTGGAGGTGCCCAGGGCTCGGAGCAGGGCGTTCAGACCGTTCGCCGAGGCGGTCTCGGTGATCGGCACGTTGGCCATGATCAGACTCGGCATGGCCGCGTACGCGATCGCCGACCCGACGCTGACCACCGTCGACCCGATCACGATGGACAGCAGCGAGTGGTCGAGGAAGACCCGCCCGATGTAGGCCACCCCCATGATCGCGCAGCCGGTGATCAAGGTGATCCGCCCACCGAGGACGTTGATCATCCTCCCCGAGACCGGTGAGAAGGCCACCATGGCCAGACCACCGGGCACCATGGCCAGACCGGCCGCCAGCGCGCCGAGGCCGTACCCGCCCGCCTCCGTCGGGAGCTGCAGCTGCTGGGTGCTGATCAGGATGTTCCCCATCAGGGCGAAGCCGACCAGGATCGACGCCAGGTTGGTGAACAGCACCGGCCGGCGCGCCGAGGTGCGCAGGTCGACCAGCGGCTGGCTGACCTTGAGCGTGTACGGGAACCACACCGCCAGCAGCACGGCGGTCGCGGTCAGCAGCAGCGCGACCGACTCGCCGCCCCAGCTGGCGCCCTTGGAGATCACCAACAGCAAGCAGGTGAGCGCGGCCGACAGCAACAGAGCCCCCAGCAGGTCGAACCGACCGCGGGTCTTCACGCCCGACTCGGGCACCACCACGATCACGGCGACCAGGATCGCGAGGCCGACCACCACCGAGAGCCAGAACACCGAGGACCAGCCGAACCGACCGAACAGCAGACCGCCCAGCGGCAGCCCCAGTGCGCCACCGATGCCCAGGGTCGCGCTCATCAAGGCGATCGCCGACGAGACCTTCTCCTTCGGCAGCTCGTCGCGCATGATCGAGATGCCGACCGGGATGAGGGCGGCCGAGAAGCCCTGCAGGGCGCGCCCGATGATCAGCACCGCGAAGCTGCCGGCGCTGAGCGCGGCGACCAGCGAGCCGGCGGCCATCAGCAGGATGCAGACGATCATCATCAGCCGTTTGCCGTACATGTCGGCGAGCCGAGCCACCACCGGGGTCGCCACCGCGGAGGTGAGGAGGGTGGCGGTGATCAACCAGGACGCATCGTCAGCGGAGATCGCGAACAGCTCGGCGAAGCTGGGCAACAGCGCCACCACGAGGGTCTGCTGGAGCGAGACGGTGGTGCCGGCCAGGCAGAGCACGCCGATGACGGCGCCGGTCGAGCGAGGCGTGCGACCGGCGGCGGAGGACATGGGCGCATCCTAGGAACGACGAAACCCCCGGCAGCACCGGGGGTTTCACCTTCTTTGAGGGTTCCGTCTCGTCTCAGACGAGAGATCCGAGGGAACCTGTGGTGCGCGAGGGGGGACTTGAACCCCCACGTCCTTGCGGACACTGGCACCTGAAGCCAGCGCGTCTGCCATTCCGCCACTCGCGCGTCAGCGACCCCGTTCCCGGGGCAACCGCCGGGAAAGGCTAGCACGGTGCCGGAGGGGGCCACGAATTCTCCAGAGATCCGCCGGCCGGCTTCGCGGCACCGCTTCCCGAGCGGGATCTGCCTGGGGGCTTCGGGAGCGCCAAGACCCGCGAGAGCTTCCGGTCGAGGCACCGTTACCCGACGGTGACCAGGCCGAGGACTCGAGAGCCCGCGCAGGCGTGCGGGTGTGACCGAACCGTGCTCTCCCCCGCCCGCCGAACCCAGGATCGCCAGAATCTGCTGGATACGATCTAGGCTGACCGACTGGGCCGAGGCTGCGGTCTCGGTGTCCCGCGGGCACGCACGGCAGCCGCGGACTGACCACGACGACGTACGGAGCGCCGACGGCGACGATCCGGGAGGAGGGGACGTGAGCATCTTCGGCAAGTTCGAGCGCAAGGTCGAGAGCGCTGTCAACGGCGTCTTCGCCCGCGCGTTCAAGGGTGACGTCCAGCCGGTGGAGATCGCGGCGCGGCTGCAGAAGGAGCTGGACGCCGAGGCCAAGCTGATGTCGCGGGACAAGCGGTTGGTGCCCAACGAATTCGTCGTCGGGCTGTCCGAGCACGACTACGACAAGCTCACCCCGTACAGCAAGACCCTCATCGCCGAGCTCGCCGGCGAGCTGAAGACCCACGCGCGCGACATGGGCTACGTGTTCAGCGGGCCGATCCGGATCCACTTCGACCAGAACACGTCGTTGCCGACCGGGCGGTTCACCGTCGCCTCGGAGGCCGTGGCCGGCATGACGCCGGCCGCCGATCGTCAGCCACCGACCCGCCCGTCCCCCCGCTCCGCCCCCTCAGCCCAGTCCGCCGCCTCGGCCCAGTCCGCGTCGTCGGCTCAGTCGGCCCCGGCCTGGTCGGCCCCTTCCGCCTACAGTGCCGCGTCGGGCCAGAGCGCCGGGTCCGCCTACTCCGCCCGCTCCGCCGAGAGCGCGTCCGACAACCTCTTCCGCCCCACGTCCAGCCGTAGCGAGCTGGTGCTGGAGGTCAACGGCCTGCGTCACCCGCTCGCCCCGCCCGGCTTCGTCATCGGCCGGGGCACCGACGCGGACCTGCGGATCAACGACCCGGGTATCTCCCGCCTGCACGCCGAGGTCAAGGTGCACCCGGCCAGTGGCGCCGCGGAGATCGTCGACCTGGGCTCGACCAACGGCATCACCGTCAACGGCCACAAGGTCCGGCAGGCGACCCTCACCGAAGGCACCCGGATCGAGATCGGTTCCACCCGGATGCTGGTGCACGCGCCTGCTGGGCGCTGAGGGCACCTGACCTCCCCATGTCCGAGCTCGCCGTCACCGCCATCAAAGTGCTCTACCTTGCTCTGCTCTGGCTGTTCATCCTGTCCGTGGTCTCGGTGATCCGCAGCGACCTGTTCGGCCGAACGGTGCCCACCCCCTCCCCGGTGGACGATCCGCAGCCGCAGCCGCTGGAGGAGCCGGCGCGCGCGAAGAAGGGGCGGCGGGGCAAGAAGGGCCGCCCCCACAAGCTGACCATCGTGCAGGGTGCGCAGACCGGGCAGTCGGCCAGTCTGGCCGACGGCGTGGTGCTGATCGGCCGCGGATCCGACTGCCAGCTGATCCTGGACGACGACTACGTGTCGACCCGGCACGCCCGCCTGGTCACCGCCGAGCAGGGTCCGTACGTGGAGGACCTCGGGTCGACCAACGGCACGTACGTCAACGGTCAGCGGATCACCGCACCGACCAGCGTCTCCTTGGTCGACACCGTTCGGATCGGCAAGACGGTCATGAAGCTGGAGGTCTGAGCGGATGACCCTCCGGCTCCGCATCGCCTCCCACTCCGAGGTCGGCCTGGTCCGCAAGATGAACCAGGACTCCGGGTACGCCAGCCCGCACCTGCTGGTGGTCGCCGACGGGATGGGCGGTGCCGCCGCCGGCGACCTCGCCTCCGCCGTCGCCATCGACGTGATCAAGCGCCTCGACACACCGGATCTGCTGACCGGTACGACCCCAGCCGAACCCACCCCGGCCCCGTCGACCCCGGCCGAGTCCGGCGGAGCGCCGACCGCACCGGCCGACGGCTCCGAGCAGACGGTGATCGTCCCTTCGGCGGACGGCGCCGCCGAACAGGGCCCGGCCGGACTCAACCCGCTGCTCGGTCGGTTCGCCGCGTCGGTCGCGGACGCCAACGACCGGATCGCCGACCTGGTGGCCGCCGACTACGCCCTCGAGGGCATGGGAACGACAGTCACCGGCGCGGTCTTCGACGGGCAAAGGATCGGGCTCGTGCACATCGGCGACAGCCGGGCCTATCTGCTGCGGGGCGGGCGCCTCGAGCGCCTCACCCACGATCACAGCTGGGTGCAGTCCCTCGTCGACGACGGCAAGATCTCCGCCGACGAGGCCGCGTACCACCCGCATCGGTCCCTGCTGCTGAAGGTGCTGAACGGGCAGCCGGCCAACGACCCCGACCTCACCACCGTGGAGCTCCAGGCTGGCGACCGGTTGCTGTTCTGCAGCGACGGCCTGTGTGGGCTGGTCGACGACCCCCGGATCGGTGAGCTCGCGGCTCATCCCGATCTGGAGGTGGCCGTCACCGATCTGGTCGATGCTGCCCTCGCCGCCGGGGGGATCGACAACATCACCGTGATCCTGGCCGAGGCCGTACCCGAGGGCGGCTCGGTGGCGCCCGCCGAAGGCGACGCGGTGACCCCCGCCGAAGGCGACGCGGTGACGCCGGCCGAGGACGAGGACACAGCCGTACGGCCGGTGGTCGCGGCCACCGTCGTGCTCGGGGCCGCTGCCGAACGGGACATCCCGTCGGTCCCTCGGCGCGCTTCCCTGCTGCCCGGTCTGAGCTCGGACGTCGAGGACGAGGACGAGGACGACGAGGAAGGCGACGAGGACGACACGCCGGCGAACGGCACCGCGGCCAAGGCGCCCGCGACCCGCGACGACGAGTCCCGGTACACACCCGGACCGCCGTCCAAGCGGCCGATCGTCCGCTCCCTGCTGGTCGGTCTGGCCATCCTGCTGGTGGCGGCCGCCGGGCTCGGGGCCGGCTACGCCTGGACCCGCACCCAGTACTTCGTCGGAGCCGCCGGCGAGCAGGTCGCGATCTACCAGGGCCTGCCCGACGGCATCCCGGGGCTGCAGCTGTCGCAGGTGTACGAGGTGCAGGACCTGCCGGTGGCGAGTCTGCCGCCCTACTACCAGGCCCAGGTCACCGCCGGCATCGAGGTGGCGAGCGTGGATGCCGCCCGGGTCACGATCGAGCAGCTGAGGGAGATGGCCCGCCGCTGCGCGGAGCCGACGCCCACCCCCCGACCCCCCGCAACCCCGAAGACGACCGCAACCCCCACGACGACCGCGACCTCGAAGCCCACCCCCACGCCGTCCGGCAGCGCGGGTAGGGCGCCGTCCGGTGGAGCGCCGACCCCCACCACCTCCCTGACGCTGGCGCCCTCGTCGAAGCCGGCCACCCCCGCACCCACCACGCCCGCGCCCAGCCCGCTCCCCGGGCAGGGCTGCTGATCGTGCGAGTCGCCCGATGAGCACCGCCCAGCCACTGGTCGTGGTCCCCAAGAAACGCCGGGGGGCGGAGCTGTTCCTGCTGCTGTTCACCCTGGTGCTGGTGCTGGGCGCGTACGCGCAGGTGGACCTCAACGTGGACGGCGAGCTGTCCGACCGGTTCACCTTCCTGGCCATCGCGTCGAGCGTGGGGGTGCTGGCCGCCCACCTCGCGGTCCGCTGGCGGATCCCGTACGCCGACCCGGTCCTGCTGCCCTGCGTGGTGCTGCTGAACGGTCTGGGGATCGCGATGATCCACCGGATCGACCTGATCAACAACCCGCCCCTGGACGGCGCCCGGACCCAGCTGATCTGGACCACGCTCGGCGTCATCATGTTCATCCTGGTGGCGGCGGTGCTGCGCGACCACCGCCCGCTGCAGGGCTACACGTACACGCTCGGCCTGGCCGGTCTGGTCCTGCTGCTGCTGCCCCTGGTGCCCGGCCTCGGCACCGAGAAGTTCGGCGCACAGATCTGGATCCAGGTCGGTCCCTACAGCTTCCAGCCGGCCGAGGCGGCCAAGGTGCTGCTGGCGGTCGCCTTCGCGTCGTACCTGGTGGAGAAGCGCGACGTGCTCGCCCTCGCCGGCTGGCGGGTGCTGGGGCTGGACCTGCCGCGCGCCCGCGACCTCGGACCGATCCTCTGCGTCTGGGCCCTCAGCCTGCTCATCCTGATCTCCCAGCGCGACCTGGGCACCTCCCTGCTGTTCTTCGGGATGTTCGTGATGATGCTGTACGTCGCCACCGAACGACCCGGCTGGGTGGTGCTCGGCACGGCCCTGTTCGCCGGCGGCGCGTACGCGGCGTTCCTGCTCTTCGACCACGTCAAGATCAGAGTCGGCGCCTGGCTGGATCCTTTCGGGGACTACGACCGTTACTACCAGGTGATCAACGCGCAGTTCGGCATGGCCTGGGGTGGTCTGCTGGGTCGCGGCCTCGGTGAGGGTCGCCCCGGACTGACCCCACTGGCCCGGTCGGACTTCATCGCCGCCGCGATCGGTGAGGAGCTCGGCGCCACCGGGCTGATGGCCATCATCTTGATCTACGGGCTGATCGTGTTCCGCGGCCTGCGAACCGCGCTGCAGTGCCGGGACCCGTTCGGCAAGCTGCTCGCGGCGGGTCTCGCGTTCGGGCTGGCCCTGCAGGTCTTCACCATCATCGGCGGCGTCACGCGGCTGCTGCCGCTGACCGGTCTGACCACCCCGTTCATGTCCCAGGGCGGCTCCTCGCTGATCTGCAACTGGATCGTCATCGGTCTGCTGATGGTGATCTCGCACCACGCCCGTAAGCCCATCGCCACCACGATGGAGATCGACCCCGACAGCGAGACGACCCAGCTGATGGCGAGACCGGTATGAACAAGCCGATCCGACGGGTCGCGTTCGTGGCGATGGTGATGTTCGCCCTGCTGCTGGGCAACGTCACCTACTCGGTCCTGTTCCGGCAGGCCAGCCTGGACGCCAACGCCCAGAACCGACGGACCCGCGACGCCGAGTTCGCCCAGGACCGGGGTGCGATCCTGGCCACCGGCAAGGTGCCGATGGCCGACACCAAGGCCAGCGATGACCGGTTCCGGTTCCAGCGGGTCTATCCCGACGACGACCTGTACTCGGTGGTGACCGGCTACTACTCCTATGACCACGGCCGGACCGGGCTGGAGAACTCCTACAACACCCAGCTGGCCGGCACCGACGACTCGCTGTTCGTCCGCCGGCTGGTGGACCTGGTCACCGACCGCTCACCGGAGGGCGCGAGCGTGCAGACCACCATCGTGCCCCGGGTGCAGAAGGCGGCCGCCGAGGCGCTCGGCAACCAGAAGGGTGCGGTGGTCGCCCTCGACCCCAAGACCGGCGCGGTGCTGGCCATGGTGACGAGCCCCACCTACGACGCGAACCTGATCGCCAGCCACGACATCGAGGCAGCGAACAAGGCCTGGACCCGGCTGGCCAAGAACGACAACCGGCCGCTGGCCAACCGGGCGGCGCGCGAGATCTACCCGCCCGGCTCCACCTTCAAGCTGGTGACGGCCGCCGCCGCCCTGGAGGACGGCATGTCCCCCGACACCGAGGTGGCGTCGCCGGACCGGCTCAAGCTGCCGAACACCGAGACGTACCTGCCGAACTCCACCAACTGCGGCGGTGCGAAGACCACGATCAGCAACGCACTGCGGGTGTCCTGCAACACCGCGTTCGCCAACCTCGGGCTCGAGGTCGGGCAGGACAAGCTGCGCGAGCAGGCGCAGAAGTTCGGCTTCAACGCCCGACACCTCGCCGATCTCAATGGGGTGGCCAGCCAGTTCCCCGACGACATGGATCAGGCTCAGCTCGCCCTGAGTGCCATCGGCCAGTACGACGTCGCGGCCAGCCCGCTGCAGATGGCCATGGTGACCGCCGGCATCGCGAACGACGGCGCGGTGATGGATCCGTACGTGGTGAGCATGGTGCAGGGACCGGACCTGAAGCCGCTGTCCACCACCAACCCGGCCAAGCTGAGTCAGGCGATGACCCCGGCGAACGCCAAGGAGCTGCAGGAGATGATGCGGATCGTGGTGTCGCAGGGCACCGGGTCCGCCGCGCAGATCTCCGGGGTCGACGTGGCGGGTAAGACCGGAACTGCGCAGTCCGACCCGACCCGGAAGCCATTTGCCTGGTTCACCTCGTTCGCGCCGGTGGACGATCCCGAGGTGGCGGTCGCGGTGATCGTCGAGGACGCCGACATCCCCCGGCAGGACATCGCCGGCGGCCGGGTGGCCGCACCGATCGCCCGGGCCACGATGCAGGCGGCCCTGTCGTGAGGAGCTGGCCGCACGTGGGAGGGTCGAACCGTACGAGTGGGCCTCTGCTGGATGCGCTCACGTCGAGAGGTCACGCCGTCATGGGGCGGTCACGTGGTGATGAGGGAGGACTGACCAGATGACGAGCCAGCCCAAGCTGGTCGGAGGACGCTACGAGGTGGGCGAGCTGCTCGGTCGCGGCGGGATGGCCGAGGTCCATCGGGCCCTCGACCTCCGACTGGGGCGAGCCGTGGCGGTCAAGGAGCTGCGCGCCGACCTGGCGACCGACCCGACCTTTCAGGCCCGGTTCCGCCGTGAGGCCCAGTCCGCCGCCGGTCTGAACCACCCGACGATCGTCGCCGTGTACGACACCGGCGAGGAGACGAACCCGGACACCGGCACCTCCATCCCGTACATCGTGATGGAGCTGGTCGAGGGTCAGACGCTGCGCGACGTGCTCCGCGAGGGGCGCAAGCTGCTGCCGGAGCGCGCCCTGGAGCTGACCGTGGGCGTGCTCGACGCGCTCAGCTACAGCCACAAGGCCGGCATCGTGCACCGCGACATCAAGCCCGCGAACGTGATGCTGACACCGACCGGTCAGGTCAAGGTGATGGACTTCGGCATCGCGCGAGCGGTGGCCGACACCTCCGCGACCATGACCCAGACGGCGGCCGTGATCGGTACCGCCCAGTACCTCTCGCCGGAGCAGGCGCGCGGCGAGACCGTCGACGCTCGCAGCGACATCTACTCCGCGGGCTGTCTGCTCTACGAGCTGCTGGTGGGGCGTCCGCCGTTCGTCGGCGACTCGCCGGTGAGTGTCGCGTACCAGCACGTCCGCGAGCAGCCCGTCCCGCCGAGCCAGCTCGACCCCGAGATCACGTCCGACATCGACGCGATCACGCTCAAGGCCCTGGCCAAGGACGCCGACGACCGCTACCAGTCGGCCCGCGAGTTCAAGAACGACATCACCCGAGTGCTGGCCGGCCAGCAGGCCACCGCCGCGATCCCGCGTCCGGTGCCGGAGTCGGAGGTGCCGACCCGGGTGGTGCCGGTCCCGCCGCCCGACGACGATGACATCGAGGACGAGCCGAAGAAGCGCGGCGGACTCATCGCCCTGCTGGTGGTGCTGTCGCTGCTCCTGCTCGGTGGGGTCGCGTGGGGCGTCTACGCCTGGATGCAGCCCGACGAGCCACCGCCGCCGGCCCTGGTCGCCGTCCCGAACGTGCTCACCTACACCACCGACCAGGCGCAGGCGCGTCTGGAGGGTGTCGGCCTCAAGGGCACGGTCCGCGAGGTGAACGGACCCGCCGACACCAAGGGCCAGGTGACCCAGCAGGACCCGATCCCCGACACGCAGGTCGAGGTCAACAGCTCGGTCACCATCACCGTCAACCAGGGACCCGAGACCGGGACCATCCCCGACGGCCTGGTCGGCAAGGACCGCAAGGCCGCCGAGGACAGGCTCAACGACGCCGGTTTCGACTCGGTGGAAGCAAAGGCCGCCTCCTCGGAGCCGAACGACGCCAAGGCCGGCCAGGTGCTGTCGGTCAGCCCCAAGGAGGGCTCCACCGTGGCGTTGTCGGCGAAGGTGACGCTCACGTACGCGACCGGCGAGTCGACGGTGCCGAACCTGGTCGGGGTGAACCGTGATCGTGCCGAGGCCGACGCGAAGTCGGCTGGCTTCAAGGTGCGTTTCACCGAGGAGGAGACCGACGAGCAACCACCGGGTCTGGTGACGTCGCAGGATCCCGACTCGGGGTCGATGCTGGCCCGCGGGGAGACGATCTCCGTGGTCGTCGCGGTGGCACCCAAACCGACGCCCACCCCGACTCCCCCGGCGAAGTCGGCCCCACCGACGTCCGCTCCGCCGAGCACCCCGACCACGCCCACGCCTGCGCCCACCCCGACCTGAGGTCGCTGGGCCTCGGCGGCGTGCGTTTTCCGACCACGGACGGCTTCCGCCACTCCCACATGGCCGGCGGCGTGCGTTTTCCGACCACGGACGGCTTCCGCGCTCGCAGGGTCATGGAGGACGTGCAGGCTCCCACTCGTACGCGTTCAACTCAGAGGTAATAGAACACGGCGTCGAATAGGCGTACACTCGAGGCATGTCCGTGATGACCGCACTGCAGGGTTCGCTGTTCGAGCTCGACGCGGCGCCGGGGCTCGGCCCACTCGCCGACCTCGTCGTCCGTCACCAGCTCGGCCGGGGCGCGTGGGTCGATCTGCTGCCCGGCTGGCTGGGCTGCGCCGACGACGTGTACGACCGCTTGCTCGATCTGGACTGGCAGGCAGAGCGACGGCAGATGTACGAGCGGGTGGTCGAGGTGCCGCGTCTGCTCCGGTTCTACGGCGAGGACGAGACGCTCCCCCACCCGACACTGACGGATGCCCGCCGCGCGTTGAGCGAGCACTACCGGCCCGAGCTCAGTGAACCGTTCACCACGGCCGGCATGTGCCTCTACCGGGATGGCCGCGACTCCGTGGCCTGGCACGGCGACACCATCGGCCGGGGCCGCAGCGAGGACACGATGGTGGCGATCGTCTCCCTCGGTTCGGCGCGTGAGTTCCTGCTCCGACCACGCGGCGGCGGGACGACCATCCGCCACCGACTCGGCCACGGCGACCTGATCGTGATGGGCGGCTCCTGCCAGCGCACCTGGGAGCACGCGGTGCCGAAGACCACCCGCCCGGTCGGACCTCGGATGAGCGTGCAGTTCCGGCCGCGCGGTGTTCGCTGACGCTGCGTCCCTGAGCCGCGCGGTGTTCGTTACCTGCGTCGCTGAGCCGAGCCCTGCGCGTGGCTGATCATGACCATCGCGGTGCCGAGCGCTCTACGCCGCGTCAACTGGCGTCCGCGTAGGTGCTGACCCGGGAGACGTCCAGGACGAACTCGACGGGGAACGATCCGAACAGCAGCTGGCCGGCCCGGTGAGCGGCCGCCCGAACGGCCTCTTCCACCTGATCACTCACCTCCGTCGGGGTCTCCACGATGACTTCGTCGTGCAGGAAGTAGACCAGCCGCGGTCGGCGATCGCCCGGCGCCGCCAGCGTGACCAGTCGCCGCCGGAGGTCGGCCAACCAGCACAGCGCCCACTCCGCTGCGGTGCCCTGGACGACGAAGTTCCGGGTGAACCGTCCCCACTCCCGCGCCTGCGTCCGCGCCAGCTGCTGGTCGGCCGGCCGGGCTTCGGACGAGCCGGCCCACCGCTGACGCTCCCACCACGATTCGGGTGGCGACGGCGAGCTCCGGCCGAGCCAGGTCGTCACCACCTCGCCGCGCTCCCCGGCTCGTGCGGCCGCTTCCACCAAACCGGTCGCCGCCGAGTAGGTCCGTAGCAGGCGCGGCATCAACCGGCCGGCCTCACCCGACGTCGCCCCGTAGAGCGCACCCAGCATCGCGACCTTCGCGTGGGCCCGGGTGTCGACCACCCCTTCGTCGACCAGGGCCTGATAGAGATCCCCGGCCCGGCTCGCCCTGGCCATCGCCTCGTCACGCGCCATGGCCGCCAGCACCCGAGGTTCGAGCTGCGCCGCGTCGGCCACCACCAGCTCCCAACCCGCCGGTGCGACCACCGCCCCACGGATCTGCTTGGGGAGCTGCAACGCCCCACCGCCCCGCGTCGCCCAGCGCCCGGTCACCACCCCCGACGGGACGTAGTCGGGCCGGAACCGACCCTCGCGGACCCATGACCTCATCCACGCCCAGCCGTTGGCGCTGTGCAGTCTGGCCAGACCCTTGTACTCGAGCAGCGGTTCGACGACCGGATGGTCGAGCTGTGACAGCTCCCACTTGCGGGTCGTCTCCACCGAGAGACCCTGGGACCGGAGAGCCCGCAGCAGCTCCGGCGCCGAGTCGGGATTCAGCGTCGGAGCAGACAGACCGGTCCGGATCCGGGCCACGAGTGACTCGAGCACCGCCGGCCGTCCACCCGACAACGGCTGCGGACCGAGGACGGCGCTCAGCAGGGCGTCATGGGTGCTCTCGTCGAACGGCAGACCGACCGCAGCGAGCTCGGCCGCAACCAGAGCGCCGGCGGACTCGGCCGCCAACAGGAGCCGAAGACGACCCGCGTGCCCAGACGCGGCCACCGCTGCCTGCTGCCGACCGTGCTCTGCCGCCAGCTCGCTCACGTCGAGCGCGGGCCCCTCGACAGGTAAGTCGAGCAGACTGGGCTCCGCCTCTCCGGCTTCGGGATCCCCGGCACCCCACTGCGGGTCGTCAGCGACACCCGAGCCGCCGGGAACGTACGTCGAGCGGGCGAGAACGGCATGACACAGACGGAGATCCACGGCCCGGGCGACGCTCACTCCGGCTCGCAGGAGTCGCGGATAGACCGTCGCCGTGTCAGCCCAGACCCAGCGTGGATCTTGCTGCTCCGTCTCGCGAACGTGATCGACGAACTGGTCCACGCTGAGGCTCATGACCGAATCAGGCCGACCGGCCCGGTCGAGCCGGGCCAGCAACACACCCGCACCGTCGGGCGAAACGACGATGTCCACCCGATGAGGGTAGTCAAACGGCCGATGCGTCTCGACGGTCCGGGATGCGCCACCGCCGCGCGATGTCGTGCTGCCGCCGAGTTGGTGCCGCAGACGTACGGAAATCTACGTACGCGGTACGCCGAGGTCTAGTGGCCTCGACCGAAGGCAGGGACGCTGATCGGACCGTGAGCGCTGGGACTGGCCGCACGGCAACGGAGGTCCGCCGAAGGTGAACAGCTCAGCAGGCCGCTGGAGGCGGGCCAGGCGTTGGCCCAGACATCGGAAGCTGACGGCCGGGGAGCGTTCATCGACGTGGTCGTACGCATCGGTTGGCGGTCTGCTGCAGGAGCTCGGCGACATCGGAGGATGTCCGGACATCCCCGAACGTGCGGTACACGACCGTGAAGGTCGCACGGCGAGTGGCGTCGTCGCCGCCGACGTTGAGATCGGCAACCATGACGACGCGGTAGCCGAGGGTTGAGGCGTCGCGAACCGAGGATTCGCAACACACGTTGGTGACCGCACCGGTGACCAACACCGTTTCGATCCCAGACGCGGTGAGGTGCTGATGCAGGTCGCAGCGTCCGGGGAAGAAGGCGCTGGAAGCTGACTTCTCCACGATGACATCGTCGGCATGGATGTCGAATCCAGACCAGATCCGGTCGCGGAGCTCGATGGGGCCGCCCGACCTGGCGTACACAGCAGCCACTTCCGGTCCGTAGAAGTCCCTCGCATGAGGTGTGGGCTCGCCGGTGATCGGCACAACCCACGCCACGGTGCCGCCGAGTTCTCGCAGCTGAGTCGCGAGGCGGTCGATCCCGCTGGCCGCGGGAAGGCACTGCGGGTTGCCGTCGACGAAGAACGGCACCATGTCGATGACGACCAACGCCGTCGTCCGCGGGGTGAGCTGCTCGTAGGCGTATCGGCGGCCGCGACGCGACTCCATCCGGGAGTACTCGTGGGGGGCGATCATCCAGTCGTCATGAGGATTCGAGCCAGTTGACTGGGCACGGCTCGGATCGCGCCGGGACACCTCTCGCTTCTCCACGTCGTCCATCCGGCTAGTCCACCAGAGTGGGCGACTGATCGAACGGTCGACGGGCCGTGGCACATGCGGCCGTCGTGGCTGCTGAGCCGTACGCCAAGATGCCCGAAGTAGATGGGCACGGTCTGTCCGAAGATCGACTCACGGACGGCGGAGTGACAACCTCAGGATCCGATGGTGGAGGACGACGATGACCGATGCACACAGCGACCACGAGCACCCCGAGGACGCGGCCGGCGGTACTGAGGACGTGGCTCCTGGAGTGCGGGACCAGCGGATCAGGCTCGTCGTGAAGGGCGACGACATGGGCGCCGGCCATGGAGTCAACGACGCGACCATCGATGCCCACCGTCGCGGAATCCTGACCACCACCAACGTGATCGTCCCGGGGGCATGGTTTCCCGAAGCCGTGCGCCTGATCAACGAGAACCCGACGCTGGACGTCGGAATCCACCTTGCGCTGACCAGCGAGTGGACCAACGTGAAGTGGCGCCCGCTCAGCTCCGTGCCGGGCTTGGTCGACCTGGACGGCTACCTTCCGCCGGCAGTCCACCCCCGTGAGGGGTATCCGACCGGTGCGTCACTCGAAGAGAGCGACTGGACACTGGAGCAGATCGAGCAGGAGCTCCGGGCACAGCTCGAACTCGGGCTGCGGCACCTTCCCCAAGCCACCTACACCTGGTGCCACATGCTCTTCACGACGATCGATCCGTCGGTGGCCTCACTGGTGGCTCGCCTCACAGCGGAGTACGGCCTCATCGACCCGGCGGACATCGGCATCCAGTCGGTCGGGGCGGTCTACGACGGAGCGGATGCGGGGCCGGTCAAGGCTGCGAAGCTCGCCGCCCGTCTGGAGATCCTCGAACCAGGGCTGTGGCTGCACATCGATCACGCCGCGACCGACGACCCGGAGGTCCGGGCATTCGGCCACCCCGGCTACGAGAACGTCGCTGCCGATCGCTCCGCGAACGTGCACGCATGGACGAGCCCGACGGTGCGGGAGGTCGTCGACCGTCGCGGGATCGAGTTGACGAGCTACCGCGAGATCCTCACCGAGGCGGTCATGCTCCGATAGTGGCGGCGCCGTGACATGAACCGTCATCGGGCTGTCGAACGGCCCCATGAGATCTGCACAGTGCTGCCGACGTCTGTCTCGATGGCGAACAACGAACGCGACGCCTATCGACCACGTTCCGCTCAGGCTCTCGCGCTAGGAGCGGTTGTCGCCGTTGTGCAGCAGGAAATCTGCCATGACGTCTTGGGCGGCTTCGACCATGTGTCCACCGTTGGCCGTGTGGCAACCGGCCATCTGCGCGGCCTGGAGGAACGGGGTGACGCCGTGCCCGGCGATGACGTCGCCGACGAACATGGACCGCGTCAGCAGCTCGGGGGCGACGGGGAGAGGGTCGCCGTCTTCCATCCCGAGGGGGGTGGCGTTGCAGACCAGGTCACAGTCGGTGGGATCGGCCGGACCGGCGACCACGCCCCCATGACCGACACCTGAGACCAGCTCGATGAGCGTGTCCACCCGGGCGGTGTCGGGATCGTGGATGATCAGCTCGCGAACCCCGGCTTCGAGGAGGGCGATGGCGATGGCGCCACCCGCTCCGCCGGCACCGAGGAGGAGGGCCCGGGCGCCGACGGGCTGGGCTCCGTGATCGATCTGTGCTTTCACGAACGCACGGCCGTCCAGCATGTCACCGTGCCAGGTGCCGTCGCTGTTGCGGCGGATGATGCTGACGACCTTCAGCAGCGAGGCCGTTGTCGAGCTGGTCGTGCAGTAAGGGAAAGCGGCGAACTTGTGCGGCATCGTGACCAGGATCCCGTCCACGTTCGCGGTGGCGGTCAGTCCGGTCATCACCGACGCGAGGTCGTCTTCCGGCACCTGCATCGGGATGCAGACCCCGTCGTGCCGGCGTGTGCGCAGAGTGCGCGTGAGCCGGGTCGGGGACTCCACGTACCTGATGGGGTCGCCGATGATCGGGTAGAGCCTGGTCGCACCGGTCGGGTGGGTCAGGTCGGACGGTTCGACCATGAGGATGTCGGCCTTTCGTCATCGGTGACGGTGAAGGTGTCGAGTGTGCCGAGAATCGTCGCGAGGTCGCGGATGCCGAGATCAGCGCCGACGTGCCGCCGGGGCGAGTGCGGGGTTGTCGAAGGAGTTGTCGACCGGGTTGATGGTCGTGCCGGGGGCGACGATCTCGTCGATCCGGTCCAGCACACAGGGTTCCAGCACGACCTCGGAGGCAGCGAGCTGGCTCTCCAGCTGATCCATGGTGCGCGGCCCGATGATGGCCGAGGTGATCCCTGGGTGGTTGAGGACGAAGGCGATGGCCATCTGGATGAGGCTGATGCCGGTGTCGTCGGCGAGCTGGGCGAGGGCCTCGACGGCGTCGAGCTTGCGCTGGTTGGCGGGCTGGGAGAGGTCGAAGCGCTCGGGCAGCCGGCTCGCGCGGGAAGAGGCTTGCTGGCCGCCGTCCTTGCGCCAGCGGCCCGACAACCAACCGCCGGTCAGCGGGCTGTAGGACATCACGCCCATGCCATGGCGCTGGCAGGTGGGCAGGATGTCGTCTTCGATCCGGCGCACGAGCATCGAGTAAGCAGGCTGCTCGGTGACGAAGCGTTGGAGGCCGCGGTCGCGGGCCACCCACTGGGCTTCGACGATCTGGCTGGCGGGGAAGGTGGAGGCACCGAGGTAGCGGATCTTGCCCTGGCGGACGAGGTCGGTGAGGGCGCCGAGGGTCTCGTCGATGTCGGTGTCGGTGCGGGGCCGATGCACCTGGTAGAGGTCGATCCAGTCCGTGTCGAGACGCCGCAGTGAGTCCTCGACCGCCCGGATGATCCAACGGCGGGAGCTGCCCTGACGGTTCGGGTCGTCGCCCATCGCGCCGTGGAACTTGGTGGCCAGGATGATGTCGTCGCGGCGGCCCTTGAGGGCCTTGCCGACGATCTCCTCGGACTCGCCCTGGGCGTAGACGTCGGCGGTGTCGATGACGGTGACCCCGGCATCGAGGGCGGTGTGGATGATGCGGATCGACTCGTCGTGATCGGGATTGCCCCAGGCGCCGAACATCATGGCGCCCAGGCACAGGTGGCTGACGGAGACGCCGGTGCGTCCCAGCGGGCGGTGGTTCATGGAGTGCTCCTGCTTCTTCGACCGATCACGCCGGAGCGCGTCGCGGGTCGAGGGTCGTGGGTTCAGCTGGTCAGGTGGTCAACGAGTGCAGCGTGTACGGCTCGCCCGGAGCGAGCAGGACGATGCGGTCGGGGTTGACGATCCGTTCCGGCAGCGAGGCCGGATCGCCGTTGAACGGTGGGAAGTCCGGGGCGTCGACGCAACCCCAGTGGTGCAGCAGCAACGGGGTCTGCGGGTAGGCGTTGGCCATGGCCACGGCGCCGTCGAGTCCGAAGTGCCATTCGCTGTCGGAGAAGTCGAACAGCATCGCGTCCGGGGTCGGCATCTGCAGGTGATGGTCGGGGATGAGTCGGGAGTCGCCCGGTGCCCACACGATGCCGTCGGGGGTCTCGATCCAGAAGCCGCAGCAGTCCTCCGGCAGGAAGACCCGGTCGGCGGCACCGGGGGAGTCGTTCTGCCAGGCGTGGTCGGCCGGGGTCACCTGGACGCGGACCTGGTCGACGTCGAACCGGTCACCGATGTCGTGTCCGGCCGACGGCAGGGGCTCGGCCCGCATGAGCGTGTCGACGTACCGGGTGGAGTGGAACGTCGTGGTGACCGGTGCCAGCCGGCGACAGGTCGGCACGCTGTAGTGGTCGTTGTCGCTGTGGGTGATCAGGACGGCATCGAGTCGCGGCACCGCGGCTGCGCCGATCGGGAAGTCGATCAGCACCGGCATGTCGAAGTCGCCGAGCAACGGGTCGATCATGATCGTGGTCCCGCGAGAGTTCAGCAGGAACCCGGCCATCCCGAGCCATCGCAACTCAGTCCGCTCGTGCCGCTGGAATGCCTCGGCTCCGAACGGCTGGGACTGCGGTGCGCGGGCCTGATACGTCGTCATGACCGAACCCTAGGGAACGGTCGAACCGTCATGGTCGTGGAGGTCCCGTGACCGGTCATGCGGCCGGTTGTGGTCGGGCAGCCGAGACCGTTCGCGGAGACAGGCGGGTCGGCGCCGAAGGTGTGCGGTGACATCGATTCTCCTGAGATGGAGTGGGGACGGGTCAGGTCGTGGTGTCGCTGCGGGGTTGGATGCGGAGGCTGCTGAGGGCGGCGAGGAACAGGAGGGTCGCGGCGATGCCGAGGCTGAGTCTCAGTCCGAGGACGACCTGGTCCGGGCTGGCGATGAGCGCGCCGAAGACCGCGATGGCGACGGCCCCACCGACTTGGCGGAACGTGTTGAACACAGCGGAGGCGGTTCCCGCCTGCCGACCGGGGACGCCTTCGAGCACGACGCCCGTCACGGATGGCATGGCCAACGCGCCACCGGCTCCGACCGGGATGACACACAGCGCGATCAGCGCGGGGTGGCCCAGTGGAGCCACGAACAGCATGGCTGTCAGGCCGACGGCCATCGACGTCAGGCCGGCCACCACGGGCAGGCGGGCACCGTAGCGGTTGGTGATCGGCCCCGAAGCCAGGTTGGCGGCGATCGCGAAGAATGCTGCCGGCAGGAACACCAGACCGGCATGCAGCGGTGACAGCTTCAGCTCCTGCTGGAGGTACAGGCTGACCACGAAGACGTTGCCGTAGTTGCCGACCATGAACGCGAACCCCACCGGCAGAGCCAGCCGGAACCCCCGGGCCCGGAACAGGTCCAGCGGCATCATCGGGTGCCGGACCCGGCTCTGGACGAGCACGAAGCCGACGAGCGCGAGGACCGCGACCGTCAACGCCACGACCACTGCCCGAGAGTCGAACCCGGCGTGCCCGCCCTCGATCAGGCCGTACACCAGCGTGGACAAGCCGATGACGGCGAGGACCTGACCGGCCCAGTCGAACGGGGCCGGGCGGGTCGGGGAAGTGGCGACCATGCTGAGGAAGATGAGCATGCCGGCACACACCGGCAGGTTGATGGTGAAGACCCACCGCCAGTCGAACGTGGTCAACAAACCGCCCAGCGGCTGGCCGACCAGTGCGGCCACTGCGCCGCCGACCGCCCACACGCCGAGAGCTTTCGCCCGGCGGGCCGGGTCGGGGAACGCTTCACGGACCAGAGCCATCGACGCGGGCAGCATGATCGCCGCCCCAGCACCCTGCGCGCAGCGGGCGGCGATCAACGCTGCCGAGGTGGGGGCGAACGCGCAGGCCGCCGATGTCACCCCGAACAGGGCGATGCCGAGAGCCATCGCCTTCTTGGCGCCGATCCGGTCCGACAGGTTGCCCGCGAACAGCAGCAGAGCGGCGAACAGCAGGGTGTAGCCGTCGATGATCCACTGCTGCCCGACGGTGCCGCCACCGAGCTCGGCCCGGATCTGGGCCAGCGCGACGTTGACGATGGAGATGTCGAGGGTGATCAAGAAGAAGCCCATCGAGGCGATCGTGATCACGATCCGGGCATGCGGTCCATTGGGCAGGCCGACGGTCGGATGAGTCGGCCGACTCCCTGTGCTGACTGACATCAGTTCGCGTCTCTCCTACGTGCCGCTAAGCGGAGTGATTGCCTCCGGATAACTGCAGCGTAGCATCAGATACGGAGATTGTCTCTCCACATCGGGTAGGGTAGGCGGATGGCCGAGACCGCGACGGAGCGAAAGCCGCGAGCCCTGCGCCGCGACGCGGTACGGAATCGGGACCGTCTGCTGGCCGCCGCCCGGGAGCTCTTCGCTGAGGAAGGCTTCGAGGTCACTCTCGACGACATCGCTCGGCACGCCGGCGTCGGTGTCGGCACCGCGTACCGAAGGTTCGCGAACAAGGACGAGCTGCTCGACGCACTGTTCGCCGAGCAGACCGTCGAGCTGGCCGCTGCCGCCGCCACCGGCCTGACCGACCCCGACCCCTGGCACGGCTTGGTGGGCTACCTCGAGAGATCACTGGCCCTGCAGCTGCGCGACAGAGGACTGGCGCAGATCGTCAGCGGCGACCGGATCAGCAGTGAGCAGCACGACTGGAACCGCGAGGTGATGGCCCCCAGGAACCGTGCCCTCGTCGCCCGCGCCCGTGACGCCGGCATGTTGCGAGACGATGTCACCGGCACCGACCTGACCTTCATCCAGGTCGGCCTGAACGCCATCATGAGTCGTTCCCGTCACGCGCATCCCGAGCTGTACCGGCGCTACCTGTACCTGATGCTCGACGGCCTCCGCGCGGAACCCGGCAACCCGACGCCGCTGCCTGTCGCCGCCTTGACCAGTGACCAGACCCATGCCGTGATGGCCCCCACCACGACCCCGAAGGCACCGAGGCAGTGACGGTGCGAGCGGGTTGCTCAGCGATCGTCGGTGAGTCCATGGCCTGGATCGTTCCCGGCGTGAGGTCTGGAAGTGTGGGCCTGTGACCGAACCGCACCGCGAGATCGTCGTCGACGAGTTCGAGGACCCCCGTTCAGACGGCCCGATGACGGGTACCGAACGCGCTGTCCTGGATCACTGGTTGGACCTCTACCGGGAGACGGTGCTGCTGAAGATCGCTGGACTCGATGCCGACCAGCTCGCCCACCGTGCCGTGCCGCCGTCGACCATGAGTCTGCTGGGCATCGTGCGGCACCTGACCGAGGTCGAGGCCTACTGGTTGCGTGTCGTGCTGGTCGACGAGAGCGATGTCCCCGACTACTACTGCACGCGCGCCAGCCCGGACGGTGACTTCGACGACGCCAGCCCTGAGACTGCCGCGGCTGACGTCGTTGCCTACCGGAACGAGCTGGTCACGACTCGTCGTGTTTCGGCAGCCTGGACAAGTCTCGACGAGATCGCCCGTGGTCGGCGCCGGGGCAAGCCAGTCAACCTCCGCTGGATACTGACTCATCTCATCGAGGAGTACGCGCGTCACCTGGGGCACATGGACCTCCTGCGCGAGGTCGTGGACGGGCGGACCGGCTACTAGGCTCGCTACCAGCGGTGGCTCGTCTGGGATGCTCAGGCGACCTCGGTGCCGTCCCGTACGTCCGAGAGGTTTCGCCCGTGACCGACTACGGCCAGGATCTCCAGTTCGGCACCTTCCTCACCCCGGATGCCAGTCAGCCGGAGCGGGTCGTGGAGCTCGCGTTGCTGACCGAGACGGCCGGGCTGGACCTGGCCACGATCCAGGACCACCCCTACCAGGCCAAGTTCCTCGATGCCTGGGCCCTGATCTCCACCATCGCGGCCAGAACCAGCGCTCTGAGGCTGACCACGAACGTCACCAACCTGCCGCTGCGACCACCGTTCGTACTGGCCAAGACCGTCGCCAGCCTCGATCTGCTGAGTCGCGGTCGGATCGAGCTGGGTCTCGGCGCCGGTGCGTTCTGGGACGCCGTGGTGGCGGCCGGCGGTCCCCGGCGTACGCCGAAGGAGGCGGTCGCGGCGTTGGCCGAGGGAATCGAGATCATCCGCGGAACCTGGGACACCTCGCAACGGTCGGTACGCCTCGACGGTGAGCACTATCGGGCGGCCGGCGTGCACCCGGGCCCGGCGCCGGCGCACGACGTCGAGATCTGGATCGGGGCGATCGGGCCGAAGATGCTGGCCCTGACCGGCCGAGTGGGCGACGGCTGGCTGCCCTCGCAGGCGTACGTGCCGCCGGAGCAGCTGGCCGAGAAGAACGGTCGCATCGACGACGCTGCACGGGCCGCGGGGCGGGATCCCGCGCAGATCCGTCGGCTCTACAACGTGAACCCCTCGACCGACCCCGCCTGGGCCGAGTCACTGGCCGAGCTGGCGCTCGAGCAGGGCCTGAGCACGTTCATCGTCGCCGGAGACGACCCGCGGGTGGTGCAGGAGTTCGGGACCGAGATCGCACCGGCCGTCCGCGAGCTGGTCGCCCACGAACGTGCCCGGGCGGACGGCGCGGACGAGCCCGCGGGCGGCACGAGGGGCGACGACGCCTCCGACGAGCGGGTGGCGGAGCCGGCTCCACCTCGACCGGCCGAGTCCGTGACCGTCCGCTCCGCCAGGACGCGTCGCGAGAACGCGCCCCGCCCCACCCCCGACGACGGTGTCCGCCGCAGCGAACGCCGTCCGTGGGACGACTCGACCCGGCCGACGTACGACACCAGCGCGGACCCGTTGACCTGGACCGCGCACGAGCGGGCCGCCGGCCAGCACCTGGTCGACGTCCACGACCACCTGCGCACCGAGCTGAAGCAGCTGTTCGACCTGATCGACCAGGTGACGGCGGGCACCCTGGACGCGGGGCGGGCCCGCTCCTTGATCAACACCATGACGCTGCGGCAGAACGACTGGACGCTGGGCGCCTACTGCCAGTCCTACTGTCGGTTGGTGACCACCCACCACTCCATCGAGGACAGCAGCATGTTCCCGCACCTGCGAACGGCCGATGCCGGGCTGGCACCGGTGATCGACCGGCTGGAGGCCGAGCACCACGTGATCGCTGGCGTGCTCGACGAGGTCGACCGGGGTCTGGTCGCCGTGGTCTCCGGGCCCGACGGGATGCCGGAGCTGCAGCTGGCGGTCGACCTGCTCAGCGACACGATGACCTCGCACCTGTCGTACGAGGAGCGAGAGCTCGTCGAACCACTCGCCCGCTTCGGCTTCTACTGACCGATTCCGATTCGGACTCCGATTCGACTCCGCGAGTGCTCGAGCACGTGCGGAGCGGTCAAGCCTGACTCCTTGACGACTGCGCGTGTGGTGCAGCGCCCGCGAAGTCGGTCAGCGGCGGCGGCGGCGGGCGCAGCGCCTCAGTGAGTGCTCATCAGGGGCGCGAAGTCCTTCGCCCGTTCGGGTGCCTCCGGGTCACCGCAGATCGCCAGCCAGTTGGCCAGCATCTGGTAGCCCCCCTCGGTCAGCACCGACTCCGGGTGGAACTGGACGGCCTCCACTGGCAAGGTGCGATGGCGTACGGCCATGATCACTCCGCCGGGGGTGGCCGCGGTCACCTCGAGCACGTCGGGCACGGTGTCGGGCTCGATGGCCAGCGAGTGGTAGCGGGTGGCCGTGAACGGGTCAGGCAGGCCGGCCAGCACCCCCAGCCCGCCGTGGTGCACCGACGAGGTCTTGCCGTGCAACAGCTCGGGAGCCCGGTCCACCACCCCGCCGTACGCGACACCGATCGCCTGCAACCCCAGGCAGACACCGAAGATGGGCAGGTCGCCGGCCTTGCGATGGATCACGTCGATGCAGACGCCGGCCTCCTCGGGGGTGCCGGGTCCAGGCGAGAGCAGGATGCCGTCGAAGCCGTCGGTGAAGGCGTCGTCGGCGAACCGTGGGTCGTCGTTGCGCCAGACCTCGACCTCGGCGCCGATCTGCGCCAGGTACTGGACGAGGTTGTAGACGAACGAGTCGTAGTTGTCGACCACGAGGATCTTCGGACGCGGCATGGGGTCATTCTCTCCCGTCGCGTCGACGTTCTGTCGAGCTGACCACAGCTGCCCAGGTGAGCTCGACAGGAACCAGGCTCAGCGCGACACGGTCGCGTACTGCAGGTCGACCGAACCCTGGTAGCCCGGGAAGTTCGACGTCGATGACACCGTGACCTCGTAGCCGAGCCGGAACGCGTCGACGTACTCCCGGTAGATCCGGATGTACTCCGAGTCGGCCAGGGCGGCCTGGAGCTTCTCCGGGTCACCGATCGCACTGATCCGGTACGGCGGCGCGTACGGGATGCCGTGCAGCACCACCGTGTTGCCGACGCACTTGATACCGGTGGTGGCGATCACCCGTTGACCCTGGATGGTCATCGCCTCGGCGCCACCGCGCCACAGCTCGTTGGCCACCGCCTGGATGTCCTGCTGATGGACGACCAGCAGATCCTGGTCGACTCCTTCGCCCTTCACCGACTCGGGAGCATCGTCGAGCGTCACGGTGACCGACGGCCCGGACACCGGGGTCAACCCCACCTGGACCGACGCCTCGGCGAGCTCGGCGGTCAGGTCGGCACCGCCGGTGTCGCTCTGGGCGGCGGCCAGCGTGTCCACCTCCGAGCGCAGCCGGGTGACCTGGGCGGCGAGATTCGTGTTGCGGCGGGATTCGGACTGCACCAGGCTGACCAGATCGGTGTTACGGCCCGGTCGCAGGTCGATGCCACGGGCGTTGGAGGCGCTGACCACCACCAGCAGACCGGCGACCACCAGGACCGCCGTCGTCGCAAGCCGACCGGCCCGGGTGCGCTGACTGTCGCGGCGTCGTTGAGCCGATCTGGCCCGGATCAGGGAGCGGCGGATGCGACGCCACAGCGACTGGACCGGTTGCCGGGTCGCGTTCACGTCAGCCTCCGCCCCTCGTCTCCGCCGTCAGGCTCCCTGCAGGCACCGTCGTCTGGATCGCCGCACAGACGTCCGAGTGAACTACGCTAACTGCTCGACACCCGAGGAGTTACCAGCGTGCCCGAGTCCAGAGTTCGTAAGTCGACCGAGAGCAAGAAGAAGCAGAAGGCGGCCGCCGAGGCGAAGCCGAAGAAGTTCAAGGCTCCGGCCAGTCGGCGTTGGGTGCCGCCCACCTTCATCGCGGTCGGACTGCTCGGGGTGGCCTGGCTGATCGTGTACTACATCGCGGGCACCCAGATCCCGTTCATGTCGGCCCTCGGCAACTGGAACATCCTGATCGGGATGGGCGGCATGGCTGCTGCGTTCGGGATCGCGACTCTCTGGAAGTAGCGTCCGGGCCTGGTTACCGGTTGGTAATGACACCCGTGTAACTCATCCACAATGGGGACAACCCCTGTGGACAACGTGATCCGATCCCCCGTCTACGAGGCCCTGATGCCTGCCCGCACCCCTAGGAAACGCCGGTACGGCGCCCTCGACCGCGAGATCTTCGCGCTCGCTCTGCCCACCTTCGCGACCCTGGTCACTGAGCCCCTGCTGCTGATCGCCGACTCCGCCTTCATCGGCCACCTGGGCACCGACCAGCTCGCGGGGCTCGGCATCGCGGCGAACCTGATCGGGATCGTCGTCGGGCTGTGCATCTTCCTGGCGTACGGGACCACGAGCACCGTCGCGCGTCGACTCGGCGCCGGCGATCGGCGGGCGGCACTGGCCGGGGGGATCGACGGACTGGTGCTGGCCATCCTGATCGGGGTGGTCCTCGTCGTCGTGCTGCAGCTGCTGCTACCGACCATCGTCGGGGCGTACGGGCCGTCGGCACCCGTCCGGGAAGCGGCGCTGGCCTACCTGCGGGTGGCCGTCTGCGGTCTGCCGGCCGTGCTCGTGCTGCTGGCCGGAACCGGCGTCCTCCGCGGGCTGCAGGACACCACCACCCCGCTCAAGGTCGCGGTCGCCACCAACCTCGCCAACATCGCCTTGAACGCGACCCTCGTGTACGGCGTCGGCCTGGGCATCCGCGGTTCGGCCATCGGCACCCTGATCGCCCAGACCGGTGCCGCCGCCGTGATCGCCGTCATCGTGGTCCGGGGGGCCCGCCGGGCAGAGGTACCGCTGGGCTTCCACCCCCGGGGTGTGTTCGCGGCGGCCCGGACCGGTGTGTGGCTGATCGCCCGGACCGCGACCCTGCAGGTGGCGATCACGCTGACCACCGTGGTGGCTGCCGCAGGCGGCACGATCATGCTCGCCGCCTACCAGGTGGTCAACTCGATCTGGGTGCTGCTGGCCTTCGCGCTGGACGCCATCGCCATCGCCGGGCAGGCCATCATCGGACGGCTGCTGGGGGCCGGTGACGTGGCGACCGGCCGGGCGATGACCACCCGGATGATCGGTTGGGGCGTGGTCTGTGGGGTGGTCTTCGGGCTCGTCGTCGCCGTCGGCGGGCAGTTCGTGGCGGAGATCTTCACGCCCGACCCGCAGGTGCAGCAGCTCGTCGGTCAGGCGCTCGTGGTGGTGGCGATCGTCACCCCGATCGCCGGCATCGTGTACGTGCTGGACGGCGTGCTGATCGGTGCCGGCGACGGCCGCTACCTGGCGCTCGCCGGACTGATCTCCCTGACGGCGTACGTGCCGCTGGCCCTGATGGTGCGCCGGCTGGACGCCGGACTGGTCTGGCTCTGGGTGGCGTACGGCGGCTTCATGCTGGCTCGGATGCTCACCCTGGTGCTGCGCGCGCGGACCGACACCTGGATCCGCACGGGGTCCGACCTGGCCTGAGTGCCGAGGCGGCAGGGTCAGTCTCGCCCCGGGGCTCGAGCCGGGCTCGGGCTCGGGCTCGGGCTCGGGCTCGGGCCGGACATTTTCCATCCACGGATGCCTTTTGCGGCCCGGAACGCCTCAACCGGCCGGAGAACCCGTCCGTGGATGGAAATTGCTGGACCTGGTCGGCCTCGAACGTACGTGGCCTGGGCTCAGACCACGACCCCGGCCGCCAGGTCGGCCACCGTGACCCGCTCGAGCTCGGCTCTGACCGCCTCGCGAGCGCGCGCGTCCAGATCGGTCAGCGACTGCTGGATCGAGCGGCCGACCGGGCAGGCCGGGTTGGGGCCGTGCAGACCGAGGACCGGTTCGTGGCCGTGGACCAGGTCCCAGACCTCGCCCGTGGTGATGTCGGCGGCCGGCCGTCCCAGAGCCCAGCCCCCCCGCGGACCCGGCCGCGACAGCACCAGTCCGACCTCACGCAGCGGGCCGAGCACTCGGCGTACGTGCACGGGGTTGGCGTTGGCGCTCAGGGCCAGCTCCTCCGAGCTCACCGCCCGATCTTGCTCCGCCGTGGGACTCTGCGGGCGCGTCTCCGCCGCGACGCCGGCCAGGTACGTGAGGACGTGCACCGCGACCGCGAACTGGGTGCTCGTCGGTCTCGCCATGAGACCAGTCTTCCATATCGTCGCCAGCCTGGCTACAGTTAATCGTCGTCAGCCTGACTACGATCTCGAAAACCCAAGGAGTCCTCATGACCACCATCGCCCTCACCGGTGCCGCCGGCAACCTGGGCCGTCTCGTCGCCGAGCACCTGCTCGACCGTACGGATCCGGCGGACATCGTCCTGATCACCCGGCGTCCCGACGCCGTCGCCGACCTCGTCGCCCGTGGAGCCAGCGTCCGGACGGCCGACTTCGACGCGCCCAGCACCCTGGCCACCGCCTTCGCGGGGGTGGACCGGCTGCTGATCATCTCCGCCGACACGGTGGGCGATCGACTGGAGGGCCAGCTCGCCGCCGTCGCCGCGGCGAGGGACGCCGGCGTCGGCCACGTGTTCTACACCTCTGCGCCGGCGCCGACGGCCGACAACCCGGCCGGTGTGATCCCCGATCACCTGGCGACCGAGGAGGCGCTGGCCGCCAGCGGGCTGCGCTGGACCAGCCTCCGGAACAACCTGTACAGCGAGTTCCAGCTGCCGACGCTGCAGCAGGCGGCGGCCAGCGGTCAGCTCGTCACCAACGCCGGCGCCGGGCTGACCGCCTACGTCACCCGGACCGACTGCGCGGCGGCAGCGGCCGCCGCACTGCTGCTGCCCGAGCCCGCCCAGATCTACGACATCACCGGGCCGGCCGGCGTCTCCTCCCAGGACCTCGCCGCGCTCGCCGGCACCCTGAGCGACACCCCTGTCGAGGTGGTCGACGTCACCGACGAGGAGTTCGTGACCGGACTCGTGGCGGCCGGTCTGCCGGAGCCGGTGGGTCAGCTGTTCGCGTCCTTCGGTACGGCGACCCGCAAGGGTTTCATGGCGCAGACCAGCACCGCCGTCGCCGATCTCACTGGTCAGCAGCCGACCCCGCTGGCTGCCCTGGTCGGCTGAGCGGGAGCCCGGACACACCACTAGAGTCAGCCCGTGACTCACCCCACCAAAGCCGTCCACAGCTGGTCGCTGTTCCGCACCCTCGGCTCATTCGTCGCCGCGGGCGCGATGCCGATGGGCGGGCTGCCCGCCGGTGGCGGCGGTGGACTGGCCCTGCTCGATCTGCCGGCCGAGCTGGCCCGGCGCGGCTATGGGTCGTTCCAGCTGGTGCACTTCTACCTGCCGAGCACGGATCCGGCGTACCTGGCGGAGCTGAGAGCGGCCCTGTCCGAGGCGAACGTGCAGCTGGAGTGCTTCCTGATCGATGACGGCGATCCGACCGACGCGACTGGGTCGGCGCCCGGTGAGGACTGGGTCAGCGGCTGGCTGGACGTCGCCACGGCACTCGGGGCGCCCCGGGCGAGGGTCGTCGCTGGAAAGTCAGAGCCCACCCCCTTGCGTCTGGACGCCAGCGCCGCCGTGCTGCGTCGGCTGGCGGAGCGCCACCCGGAGCTGCGCGTGGTGACCGAGAACTGGCACGCTCTGCTGCCGAACGCAGACTCGGTGATCGCTCTGCTGGAGCGGACCGAGAACCAGGTCGGGTTCCTGATCGACCTGGGCAACTGGCGCGGGCCCAGCAAGTACGACGATCTGGCGCGGGTCGCGCACCTGGCCGAGACCTGTCAGGCGAAGGTGCGGGTGACCGACGTCGGCCTGGATGTCGAGGACTACCGCCGCTCCCTCTCCGTGCTCCGCGACGCGGGTTACGCCGGCCCGCTGGCGATGGTCTACGACGGCCCCGATCCCGACGAGTGGGGGCATCTGGAGCAGGCGTACGCGGTGGTCACCGACGTGTTCGGCTGACGCCACCGGGGACGATCCGACCATCAGGCGCTCGGCTCGCGACCTTCCCGCTTGCGCTTCACCCCACGTTGACCGGCGATCAGCAGCAACCTGACCACGACCCCGAGCACCACCAGGTTCAGCAGCATCTGGACGCTGACCAGCAGCATCGTGGTGTGGGTCTGAGCGACGATGTCACCGAAGCCGACCGTCGCGAACACGGTGATCGTGAAGTACAAGGCCGTGATCTGGTCCAGGGACTGGCTGAATGCTGCGTGGTCGCTCGCGTTGGCGGACAGGTAGAGCCGGGCGAACAGGACGAGGAAGATCAGGATGCTGAGCGCCATCGCCTCCACCGCCCGGAGTCCCGGGTAGCGGGATCGCCCGATCAGCGGCACCTGCACCGCGACGATGACACCGAAGAGAGTCACGTCGAGCAGCAGCCACGGCAGGTCCGAATCTCCGCCGTCCCAGCGGACCGGAAGCAGGAAGTAGACGGCCATCACGGCGGCCAGGGAACCGAACAGCCGGGTACCCATCACCACGCCGGCCCGCACGTGCGACTCGCTCGGACTCAGCCCGCCGCGAAGACTCACGGACAAGACTCTTCCGTGCCCGGGGCCAGCCGCCCAGCACGGCGCGCCGGACGGACCTCGGTTCGGCGCAGATCGGGCCAGTGACCGGGCTGCGGGATGGCGTCCAGCAGCCGCCGCGTGGGTCGTCGTGTACGTCTGATGTCGTGCTGGGCACCACGAAGGGGTGCGGGGCGCACGGGACCCACCGACGGGCGCTCAACGGCCAGTCGGTCAATCGGGTCGGTCAGTCAGAGCAGCCGCAGGACTGCCTGATCACCACCTCGGTGGGTAGCACGTGCTGACCGACGGGACCATGCGGACCCCGGACGCGTCGGTGAAGCAGCTCGGCGGCGCGCCCGCCCATCTCGCGGACGGGCTGACGGGCCGTGGTGAGACCGGGGGTGACGTACCGAGCGGCGGTCACGTCATCCCAGCCGGTCAGCGAGAGGTCGGCGCCCGGGATGATGGAGCGACGACGGAGTGCGCCACCGAGAGCGAGCGCGACCTCGTCGTTCGCGCAGACCAGAGCGTCCGGCCGGGTCGGCAGGGCGAGCACCAGCTCGACCGCCGACTCGCCGCCCCGCTCGGTGTAGGGGACGCGCAGCGGTTCGGCGATCGGCACGAGGCCGCTGTCGGCGAGCGCCCGCTGGAAGCCGGCGTGCCGGGCCGCCACGTCGCTGGACCGGGCGGGATCGCCGACGAACACGAGTCGACGGCGGTCGTGGCTGTCGATCAGGTGTCGGGTCAGCGCCGTGGCGGTCCCGACGCTCTCGCTGATCACGTCGTCACAACCAGCGATCTCGGAGCGACCCACCAGGACCACCGGGATGAGCTTGGCCAGGGCAGCGATCTCGTCGCCCGGGATGTCCATCTGCGCGATCATCACGCCGTCCACCCGAGCACGCAGATCGGCCAGGGTGCGGGTGCGGCGCGGCAGGTCGGCCACGACCAGCAGCAGCTCCTGGTCGTAGCGGGCAGCCACCTCCTCGTACCCCATCAACAGCTCGGAGTAGTACGGACCATCGAGCGAGCCGATGACCACCGCATGAGTCTGGTAGAGCGCCGAGGCCAGGCTCTTCGCCGAGTTCTGCGGCACGTACGCCAGCTCGTGGGCCGCCTTGAGCACCTTCTCGGTCGCCTCGGGCGACGTGACCGTGGTGCCGCTGAGGACTCGGGAGACCGTCGCGATGGAGACCCCGGCGAGCTCGGCCACGGAGTAGATGGTGGCCCGGCCCGAGGTCGGTGACTTGCGGGCCCGTGGCCTGCGTCGATCGGTCGACATCGGATCTCCTTCCACCGTCTCGTCATCAGTCATGCGCTCAGGGTGGCAGAGATCCTGCAGTCCGCCGCCCATGGCTCTGTAAGCGCTTACAGTACCGAACCTCTGTGAGGTCGGCAACCCTCGGGCGTCCCGGCCAAACCTGACGAGGAGCGTCACTCCTGGTCAGACCCGCATTCGGGCTATGACCCGACACTCGGAACAGAGGGTTGCGGGTGGCCGCCGTGGGACGCAGCGCGCGCATCTTGGTCCATCGGGCACCATCGAGTCATGACCGTGTTCAATGGTCGCGCTGCGCGCTCCGCGGTCCTCGGGTTCCGCAAGGTCTCGCTCGTTCGATCGTCACTCACGAGAGGCTCCACTCATGACCGTGGTCAAGATCAACGCCATCACCGTGCCCGCCGACAGCGGCGACGAGCTCGCCCACCGCTTCGCGAAGCGGGCCGGGGCGGTGGACGGAGCCGACGGCTTCGAGGGCTTCGAGCTGCTCAAGCCGACCGACGACCGGGTGCAGTGGCTCGTGGTCACCCGTTGGCGGGACGAGGAGTCCTTCCAGGCGTGGTTGGCGTCGCCCTCCTTCGCCCACGGACACCGCTCGGCCGCGGAACGGTCCGGTGGCGAGGCGCCGCAGCCGGTCTCCACCCACAGCGAGGTCTGGTCGTACGCCATTGCCGGCGGCTCCACCCCCGCCTGACCCCCCGCCTGACCCTCCCGCCTTTTGTGCCGGCGTCCTCGACTGTTCAGGTTGCTGCCCCAGAAGGTCGGGCCGGCGACCACCACGGCCCGCGGTGCAGCTCCTCCAGCAGGCCCCCGTGCGCGATCCGGTCGTCCGCGGTCCCGGTGTGCGGGGAGGCGAACCAGTCGGCGTACTCAGCGATCTCGGCCAGACGCCACTCGAGGTCGAACAGCTCCACCATGGCCGGGTCGGCGTTCACCCGTACGCCGTAGCCCGCCTGCACCAGGGTGCTGAGGTCCCGCTCGCGCGGCGCCAGCTTCACCGACTCCCAGTCGACGAAGCGGATGCCGTCCGGCGTCATCAGCTGGTTGCGGGTGTGGGTCTCCCCGTGGGTGATCACCCACCGCCGGTCCGCCGCCGCCTCGGCGAGCACCAGGTAGCGGGCGGCCCACCCCTCGATCTCGGTCAGGCGCCCGGCGATCGCCCGGCGGGCCGACTCCCCGTACGGGCCTGTCGTCCAGGCGCTCGTGACCAGGCCGGCCAGCCGGTCCCCCACGCCGGACCCGACCACGGGCGACCAGCTGAGCACGCCGACGGGCGGGTCGACGGCGTGCAGCCGGGCGAGGTCGGCGATGTTCGCGGCAGCCGTCTCAGGATCTCCGATGGGCCCCTCGCCGACCACCCGACCGTCGACCCACGGGCTGCAGCTGAGCGCTCCCGCCGCCACCGGCACCAGCAGCCGGCCGGAGCCGGTGGGCAGCGGTGCGAGCACGAACTCGAGCCCGTTCTCGGCCAGCTGCCGGGCGCCCGTGTACGCCGCCGTCAGCGACTCGAGGGAGTGGCGCTTCCCGAAGCGGTCATAGGTGGCGAACAGACGTGGCCCATCGCCCACGTCGACGCGCCAGTGGTGGGCGCCGAACCCGACGGCCAGGTGCTCCACCCGGGTCGCGTCGACCCGCCAGGCCGCCCGGACGACAGCCAGCACCTCGACGTCGGTCAGCTCCGGCGGCGCTTCGTGCACCGTGGACACGTTAGTGGTCGTGGGCTCGCCCGGGTGTCGCATTTGTCCAAGCCAGGTCGGGCTGCCGGGGAGCAGAGTGATGTTCATGAGTGAGATGACGACAGTGGCCCTCGCGATGGTCACCCTGGACTGCGACGACCCCCGGGCGGAGGCGACCTTCTGGTCGGAGCTGTTGGGCTGGGACATCCTCGCGGTCGAAGACGAGTACGCGATGCTCAGAGGTCCGGACTCCGCGGCCCTCGGCTTCGGGAAGGTGCCGGACTACGTGCCACCGACCTGGCCGAACGACCGCGGCAGCAAGCAGTTCCACTTCGATCTGAAGGCCGGCGACATCGCAGCGGCCGAGCGGCGCTGCGTCGAGCTCGGAGCGACCCTGCCCGACGACCAGCCCGGGGAGACGTGGCGGGTGCTGCTGGACCCGGCTGGGCACCCGTTCTGCCTGACCGACGCGGCGAACTGGGGCTGACGCCCACCCCGGCGATCGTCGCCGGGCTTCGGCCCGCGCGTCGTCTCAGGCCCGCTCGTAGGTGGCGATGATCACCCCGGTGCCGGTGGCGACACTGCTGGTCAGGGTGAACTCGGTCAGCGGTGAGGACTCGTCGAACAGCTTGGCACCCTCCCCCAGCACCAGCGGGTGGATCAGCAACGCGTACCGGTCCACCAGGCCGGCGGCCTGCAGCGCTCGGACGAGGGAGGCGCTGCCCACCACGGCAAGGTCCGGCCCGTCGCTGGCCTTGAGCTCGGCGACGGTCCGGCCCGCGTCACCGGACAGCAGCACCGAGTTCTGCCAGGCGTCGGCGTCCTCCAAGGTGGTCGAGACGACGTACTTCCGCGTCGCGTTCAGGTGAGTGGTGAAGGGGTTGCCGTCCTCGGCGTGCGCCCAGGCTCCGATGAAGTCCTGCCAGGTGCGCCGGCCGAAGAGCATGTCGCCGGGTGCGCTCATCCCCTTGCCCATCTCCCGCAACATCACGTCGTCGGTGTAGCGAGGACCCCAGCCGCCGTACCGAAAGCCACCGCGGGTGTCCTCGTCGGGTCGACCGAGGCCCTGGACCACGCCGTCCAGAGTCATGCTCATGGTCACGCTCAGCGTGCGCATCGGATCCTCCACGGTTGGGTCAGGTCAGGAGAGCGGCTGCTCGCTGGTTCGACCCGACCGAGCCCCCCGAATCATCGGGGGTGTGGTCACCAGCGGTCGTGGATCGCGGCCCGGAGATGGCGGTCGTAGATGGCCTCGACGGCCGCCAGGAACTCGGTGTCCAGCGCTGGAAGCCCACCCGCGGACGCGTTCGCGTGAGCCTGCTCCACCGATCGGGCGCCGGGGATGACGGTGGTGACACCGGGTTGCTGCACCACCCAGGCGAGCGCGACCTGGGCCGGCGTCGCATCGATCCCGGCGCCGGCCACCAGCTCGGCGAACTCGCGGGCCGCCTCGACCCCGGTCGCGAAGTCGACACCGGAGAAGGTCTCGCCGA
Source organism: uncultured Actinomycetota bacterium (assembly GCA_963696135.1). Lineage (GTDB taxonomy): Bacteria > Actinomycetota > Actinomycetes > Propionibacteriales > Propionibacteriaceae > Microlunatus. The sequence goes on along the minus strand of CAVOJH010000004.1, from coordinate 598,093 downwards.
CGTCGAAGGCCTCCCCGTGCCGGTTGTAGGTGCGGTGGTCGTCGGCGGCGAACGTGGTGTCGGTGGTGTAGCGACCGCTCAGCAGACCACTCGCCAGCGGCACGCGGGCGATGATGCCGACCGCGTTCGTGGCGGCCGCACCGAGCACGTCGTCGAGCGGCTTGCGTCGGAACGCGTTCAGGATGATCTGCACCGTGGCGGTGCCGCGGCGGGACATCGCAGTCAGGGCCTCGTCGCAGGTCTCGACGCTCACTCCGTACGCCGCGATCGCTCCCTCCTCGACCAGGGTGTCCAGATCGTCGTACGCCTGGTCGCTGGACAGCACACTCGCGGGCGGGCAGTGCAGCTGGACCAGGTCGAGCCGGTCGGTCCGCAGGTTGCGCCGCGAGCGGTCGACCCAGCCGCGGAAGTTGGCGAGGGTGTAGTTCTCGGGCACCTGCTCCTCGCGGCGACCGATCTTGGTGGCCACCGTGATCGGGGTGCCGGGGTTCTCGGCCAGGAAGCGGCCGATCAGCTGCTCGCTCCGTCCGTCGCCGTACACGTCGGCGGTGTCCAAGAAGGTGACCCCGCCCTCGACCGCGGCGGCCAGCACCTCCAAGGCATCGGTCTCCGACACCGATCCCCAGTCCGCGCCGAGCTGCCAGGTACCCAAGCCCACGACTGAGACGGGACGTTCCGTACGACCGAGAATGCGTTGCTCCATGACGGTCAGACTAGGTGCCGGGAGAAACCCCAGCGCGCGTGCGGGCGCCGTCCAGAAACGACAACGGCCGGCACCGGGTCGTGGACCCGGAGCCGGCCGTCAGAGACCGAGGCTCACGCCTGCGGTGTCACCGCCACCGCGACGTGCGCCGTCACGGCTTCGTGGAGCTTGACACCCACGGTGTGCTTGCCGGTGATCTTGATCGGCTTGCCGATCTCGATGGACCGCTTGTCGAGCAGCGGTCCGCCGGACTTCTTGATGGCCGACGCGACGTCGGCCTGGGTGATCGCGCCGAAGAGCTTGCCGCTCTCGCCGGCGCGAACGTCGAGCTGGATGTCCAGGCCCTCGAGCTGGGTCCGAACCTCCTGCGCGTGATCGATGCTGCGGATCTCGCGGGCGTCGCGACTCCGCTTGATGCCCTCGATCTGCTTCTCGCCACCCTTGGTCCACCGGAGGGCGTAACCGCGCGGCACGAGGTAGTTGCGGCCGTAGCCGTCCTTGACCTCGACGATGTCGCCTGCCAGACCCAGGTTGTCGACCGCGGCCGTCAGAATGAGCTTCATGTCTGCGTCCTCCTGACTCAGCGGGCCGTCGAGGCGTACGGCAACAGCGCAACCTCGCGGGCGTTCTTGATGGCGATGGCGACGCGGCGCTGCTCCTGGACGGAGAGACCGGTCACCCGGCGGGCGCGGATCTTGCCGCGCTCGGAAATGAACTTCCGCAGGGTCGCGGTGTCCTTGTAGTCGATGTGCTGACCCGCGCGCAGCGGGTTGGCCTTCTTCTTCACCTTGCGAGGAGGTGGGGGCGTGCTGGCCATTGTGGTGCTCTCCTTTCGAAAGCCCGGCGTACTGAGCCGGAATGTGCCGTAGTGCTATGAGTGGAAGACGAGCCGCACTGATCGCTGGATCAGAAGGGAGGCTCGTCGCTGGGCGGGGCGCCCCAGGGGTCGCCACCGCCTTGACTGCCGGGACCGCTGGCGCCACCGCCGGAGTTGCCTCCGCCGGCCGCGCCACCACCGGCGTTGCCGCCGGAAGCCCAGGGATCGTTGCCGTAGCCGCCGCCTTGACGACCGCCACCCTGACCGCCCTGGTTGCCGCCGCCGCCCTGGTTGCCGCCGCCGCCCTGGTTGCCGCCGCCGTAACCACCGCCGCCACCTCCACCGGAGGTGCGGGTGACCTTGGCCGTCGCGTACTTCAGGGCGGGACCGATCTCGTCGACGTCGACCTCGAAGACCGTCCGACGCTCTCCCTCACGGGTCTCGTACGAGCGCGACTTCAGTCGCCCCTGCACGATGACCCGCATCCCCTTCTGCAACGACTCGGCCACGTTCTCGGCAGCCTGCCGCCAGACGGCGCAGCTGAGGAACATCGCGTCGCCGTCCTTCCACTCGCCGGACTGGCGGTCGAAGGTGCGCGGGGTGGAGGCGACGGTGAAGTTGGCCACCGGTGCCCCCGACGGGGTGAAGCGAAGCTCCGGGTCGGCAGTCAGGTTGCCGACCAGGGTGATGACGGTCTCGCCAGCCATGTGTGTCTCCGTTGGACTCAGTCTGTGTGGTGTGCGGTGCCAGCCTGTCAGTGGCCACTGACAGGACTCGCCTGCCAGTGGTGTGTCAGCAAGCCGACGGCGACGACCTCAGCGGGTGTCGGGCCGGATGACCTTGGTCCGCATGATCGACTCGTTGATCCGGAACTGACGATCCATTTCCTTCACATCGTCCGGCTCAGCGTTCAAGGTGATGACGGCGTAGATCCCCTCGGTCTTCTTCTGGATCTCGTACGCCAACCGGCGACGACCCCAGATGTCCAGGTTCTCCACGGTGCCGCCACCCTTGGTGATGACGGTGAGGTACTGCTCGAGCGTCGGCTGGACCGAACGCTCCTCGGTGTCGGGGTCGAAGATGACCATGACCTCGTATGGGCGCATGCGCGAACTCCTCCTCCTCTGGTCTCAGCGGCCATGGGACGTCCCCATGGCAGGAGGGCGATGCCTTGGCGCACGACCTCGGATGGTCGAGCGCCAACGGAGAAGACTACCCGGGGCGGTCTCGCGCTCACAAATCCCGGCCGGCTCCCCCCGGCCGGCTCCCCTGTTCGCACCCTCACGCACCACCTGCACCGCGCGGGCGCGAGGAGGTGACCAGGGGCACCAGCGGAATGCGTGCTCAGGTGGTGATGGTGGAGACCACGGTGGCGGCGTTGTTGGACTCGTCGGACTCACTGACCTGCAGGCCGTAGTCGACGGTGCCGGTCACCGTCGAGACACCGGCGGGGCCGTAGACGTTGCCCGGAGCCGGGGGGACCGCGGTGATGGCGATGGTCGCGCTGGCGCCCGGCTGCAGGGTGGCATTGCCGTAGCAGTAGACGATCTGCTGGACGTACTCCGGTGGCACGGTGCAGCTGAAGCCGATGGCACCGCTCTTGACCGCGTTGGCGTTGACCGAGCCACCCCAGTTCGTGAGCCAGCGGACGTTGACCACGGAGGCCGGTGCGCTGCCGATGTTGGTCACCGTCATCGTCCACACCCCGCTGGCGTACACCCCACGGACCGAGCTCGGACCCGCCATGGTCAACCGCAGGTCGGGCAGGCTCGGTGCGCTGACGGCCGTGGTCTGGCTGCCGGTGTTGTTGCCCTCGTTGCGCTCGGCGATGGTGTTGCCCGGATCGGCGGTCGCGGTCACGGTGACCCCGGCGGCCGCCGACGGGAGCTGGACCGTCACCGGGATGCTCGCGCTTCCTCCGATGGCCACGCTCCCCCCGGAACAGGTGGCCACACCCCCGCTCGCGCCACAGCTCCACCCGCTCAGCGCAGCCCCGGTCACCGCCGCTCCCCCGCTGGTGGCGACCCGCACCGTCACGTTCCGCGCAATGGCAGCGTTGGTGGCGGACGGGTTGGCGACCCGGATGACGTAGGACGCCGTCGATCCCCCGACCGCGCCGGACGGGCCGGAGACGGAGGCGGTCAGGTCGGGCAGCTTGTCGACCGGATCGGGACCCTCGCAGATCGGCGGCGGGTTCGGCACGTCGCAGTTCGGCCGGGCCGAGGCGGGTGAAGCGGTGACTGTGAGACTCAGCAGGACCAGGGCCGACCCGGCGAGGGCGGCGACGAGTCGGCGGGCGCGACGAGGCATGGGCACTCCCTGAACGAGGACGAGTCCACCGACGTGGCGGCTCCACGACCTCAGAGGCGGCGGTCGGCGACCAGATACGGCCTACTCGTAGACGAACAGGCTCTCGCCCGGGAACGTCCAGGACAGACCGTCGCGCAGCCGATCGCGCCACGACTCCCAGCTGTGCCCGTCGCGTGACTCCACGTAGTTGACCGTCATCCCGGTCTCGGTGAACACCGGCACCATCGAGCGGTTGAACACGATCAAAGGCTCGTACACGCCACAGGACTGGAACAGCCGGTCGACCATCCGGATCGGCTTCGTCCGATACCGGTTCATGAACTTCACCACCGGGGCGAACGCCGGATCCTCACCCCGCAGGGCTCCGATGTCGGTGAACACGAACGACCCCGACTGCAGCAGCAGCGACCCGTACGTCTGCGGATAGCGCACCGCCGTGGTCAGTGACGCGATCGCGCCGAAGCTGGACCCCATCAGGGCCCGCCCGGAGGGGTGGGCGATCAGCGGGAACTGCTCCTCGAGCTGGCCGACGAGCTCCTTGGTGATCCAGCGGGCGTGCGGTCCCGAGTTCGGGTACTCGCGCAGCCGATCGCCGGGGTAGGTGAAGGCGACCACGGTCTCGGCCATGTCGAGGCGGTGGATCAGGTTGTCCAGCACGGTCTTCATCGACGCGTACTCGAGGAAGTCGCCGCCGTCGTGCACCACCAGCAGGGGGTAGCGCCTTGTGGTGCGGAAGCGCGCCGGGAGATACAGGGTCACCCGGTTGTCGCGTCGCTGGGCCTGGCTCCTGATCACCAGCTCGACCAGCTCACCCGGCCGGGCCTCCGGGTCGTGCAGTGCCCACTCCGGCACCTCGTACCCCAGCCCGTAGCAGACCGAGGAGTCACCCACCGGGCTGCGGGCGATCTTGGGGTTCAGCGGGTCGTTGAAGCGCTCCCAGTGATCACCGCGCCGCACCTCGAGCTGGTACTCCACCCGCGAGGCCCGCGGGATCTCGACCACCACGTACCACAGGTCGGTGCCCTCGATCCGACGCAGCGGCAGCTGGTCGGGGATGCCCACCACCCGGTGCCGCAGGAACACCTGATCGGCTTGCTGCCAGGCCACGAAGGTCGCCTGGGTCCCTTCCAGGATGGGGAAATCGTGCTTCTCGACGAACCTCTCCAGCGTCTGTTGATCAAGGTCCTTGGACTCTCGCAGCCGGTTGATCGCGAGCTTCTCGCGACGCGCCACTAGGTCCTGCCTTCCGTCGAGTCGCTGCTGTGTGCACCGGGGATCATCACGCGGTCCGGGCCGTCACCACGTCGGCGTCGGCCGGTCGCCGGGCCGGCTGGCCGGTGTCGTCGTACGGTACGCCCGCCCGTTCCTCGACCACGTGGTCCTCGGTTCGCGCCCAGATCGCACCGTCCCGGGTGAGCCACCGCGCTCCCACCGGTGGTGGCCAGTCGCCGGTCAGGTCGACCCGCACACCGTCATCGAAGAGCAGACACGTCCACCCCTTGAACCGGCGCGCCAGCAGGGCCAGCTGGTACGGGTCGTGCATCGGCAGCCGGTGCCGGGGATGGGGGAAGGTGAGCACCCCGGAGAAGACGCCGAGGCCCTCGGCCCACACCTCCGGCAGCCGACGCCCGGCCGGCCGGTGGGTCCCGAACAGCACCACCCGGTCCGACAACGCCATCGCCCCGGCGGACCAGGTGATCACCGGCTTCTTGATCATGGTCACCAGTCCGAAGACGTGCAGCAGGTGAAGAAGCACCCCGACGTGCCCGCCGGTGATCACCAACCCAGCGCTGTCGTCGACCAGGTCGGCCAGCTCCCGACGGTGACTACGAACGCTCTCCCGCTCGCCGATCTGCGTTGCCGTGTAGAACTGCTGACGCGACACCGCCACCTCGGCCAGGTGCCAGCTGTCCAGCGCCCGCAGCGCCCGGATCCCGTCGGTCACTGCAGCCGCCCGGACGGCCGGCATCTTGTCCCGCCGGTTGACCTCGTCCAGGGCAGCCACCGCGTGGAACACCCGCTGGGCGTACACCGCCTGCTGCTCCTCCAGCAGCTCGCCCAGACCTCGCTCGGCCGCGGCGTACTCCGGGTCGGCGGCCATCAGCTCCTGCCAGCGCTGGTAGAGCCGGAGGTTGACCATCCGGCCGCCGAGCACCTCACCCAGCTCGGTGTCGGCGGACTCGCGTTCCCGCCAGCCGGCGTTGATGGTGGCCACCCGCCCGGTCGGGATCAGCTCCGCGACGGCGGTCCGGGTGGCTGTGGTGCGACGTTGGGGACCGAGGACGGTGACGTCCACGATCAGCCGGCGTGGACGGTGATCGTCTCACCGACGTCGTTGAGCATCCCGCGCAGGACGTCGAAGTCGGGGTGCTTCAGCCGCACGTACGCGTTGGCCATGTAGCCGGCCTCGACCGCCTGGGTCGCGGTACCCGCCCCGGGCAGGTGGGCGTCGATCACCCACTCGCCGTACTGCTGCTGCATCTCCTCCACCCCGGAGTAGCCCTGGATGTGGCCGTCGCCGGTCGGGCGCAGCGCGACCATCCCGGCGGCGTACTGCCGGCTCAGCGACGCCTGCACATCACCGTGCACGATCGCTCGGGCCCATTCGGTGAAGAGGTCGACGTCGTTGCCGGCCGCGTACAGGTCCCAGGCACCGACCCCTGCGGGCCGACAGCCGACCTCGGAGAAACGCAGTCCCCGCGGACCGTAGAACCACTCCATGTGGGTCGCCGAGGTGCCGATGCCGAGCACCTCGTTGACCCGGTGACCCATCTCCTTGAGCTCGCCGTAGCTCTCGGCGTGGTCGACCCGGTTGGTGGAGACGAACTGCGGCGAGATCCAGCGGGTCCGCATCGCCTCCAGCACGTTCGGGTAGTAGTGGCAGACGAAGTCGTACGCCGCGAGGCCGTTGATCGACAGGGTGTCGTAGAAGCCCTCGTGGCCCTCGACGAACTCCTCCAGCGCGACCGAGCCGACACCCTCGGCACCGAACTGCGCAAGGGCCGCGTCGAGCTGGGTGTCGTTGTCGACCCGGCTGGTGCCCGAGGCGCCGGCCGCCGCCCGTGGCTTGATGATCAAGGGATAGCCGACCGCGGCCGCGAACGCGTGGGCCTCGTCGAGTGAGTCGACCGCGGCAGAGGCTGCGGTCGGGACACCGGCCGAGCGCAGCGCTTCCTTCATGGCCGGCTTGTCGCGGCACAACCAGGCCGTACGCCGACTGGTGCCGGGGATGCCACAGGCTTCACGCACCTCGGCCGTGGGCAGGATGTGCGCCTCGATCGTCGCCTCCAGCCGGTCGACCCAGAGCTTGTCCTGGACCCAGCGGACGGCGTCGAGGAGGGCGCCGACATCGGTGACCGAGCCGATCTGGTGATAGTGGTGCATCCAGCTCTTCAGCTCGTCGTCGAGCCAGTCCCCCGGTCGCTCGCCGATGCCGATCACCGTGGCGCCGACGGCGTGCAGACCGCGGACGAACTCACGCTGATAGGCCGGGAACGCAGGCTCGACGAAGATCACGTTCATGCTCGGGAGCCTACGGCGGTTCGGTCGCTTTGTCCCCTGCGCGAGCCGCTGGCTCGCTAGGCTGCCGCCATCGAGAACGCGCAGGACGACAGAAGGAGAGTTCGGACATGTCCTACGACCAGGCGCCGCCCCCGCCCCCGCCTCCGGGCGGTGGAACCCCTTACGGCGCACCCCAGTACGGTGGCCCGCCCGCCCAGGACCCCGGTCGCACGATGGGCATCGTCGGGCTGATCCTCGCGATCTTCTGCAGCCTGGTCGGCCTGATCGTCAGCATCATCGCCTTCAACAAGTCGAAGGCGGCCGGCTTCAAGAACAACATCGCGCTGGCCGGCATCATCGTCGGCGCCGTCTTCATCGTGCTCAACATCATCTACTCGGTGACCGTGCTGCCCGGCATGATGGCGCAGATGGGCGGCTAGTCCACCCACGCCTCCAGGGGCGGTCACTCGTACGAGGTGGCCGCCCCTCGGCACGCCCTGGCCACTCTTCCTCGCATCACGCGAGAAGCGATGCTGCGATGATCGGGTGGTGAGCGAGAGCACGGGTCCCGCGGAGCCGACGACCACCACGGCCAAGCCCTCCGGCGGCGCCCCGGTGACCGAGCCGAAGGCGGCCAAGCCCCCGAAACCGGCGAAGGTCAAGGAGCCGGCGACGCCGGAGCAGCTCGAGCGCCGCAAGGCCGTCATCCGGTTCACGGTGTTCGTCGTGGTCGGGGCCGTGCTGACCGTGCTGTTGTACTTCCTGCTGTCCGCCCTCATCCCCCGCTGGTGGTCCCAGGCGGTCGGTCGGCAGGTGGCCGGCCGGATCAGTGCCGGCATCCTGAGCGGTCTGCTGTACGGGTTCGTGTTCACCTTCCTGCCGTTGATCGTGCTGGCCCAGGCCCGCCACCGCGCCTTCAGCTGGCCGGCCAAGGCGATCATCGTGCTGGTCGCCGCCGCGCTCACCGCCCCCAACCTGATGACTCTCGGTGTCGCCGTCGGTAACGGGGCCGCCGCCCGCGCCGGCAACCGCACCCTGGACGTGATGGCGCCTGCCTTCCGCCAGGCCACCCTGTGGGGCGTGGTGCTCGGGGCGATCGCCGCCGTCGTGGTGGTCACGTTCTCGATCCTGTGGGACCGGCGCAGCCGGGAGCTGAAGCTGTTGCGGGCCCAGCTGGATCAGCTGCAGAAAGAGGTGCCACCGGCCCTCCCCGCCCCGACCGACGCACCGAAGGCCTGACCGGCCCAGACCCAGACCTGCTCGGGTTTGTCGGATCTGCTCGGTCTAAAGGTCGAGCAGATCCGACAAACCCGAGCAGCTTCGGACGGTGTGGGTGTGGGGGCCTAGGGTCGGATCCATGAGCGACATCCGGATCGGTGGCCACGGCGAGCAGCAGGACCCGATCGCCGAGGCCCGGGCCCGCGGGGCCGACCTGGCTCAGTTCTTCCTCGGCGACCCGCAGGGCTGGAAGGGCCCGGAGTTCGCGTACGAGGGGGGCGCCGCCGCCTTGAAGCAGGCCGCGGAGGACGCCGACATCGCGCTCTACGTGCACGCGCCTTACGTGCTCAACGTCGCGACCACCAACAACCGGATCCGGATCCCGAGTCGCAAGTTCCTGCAGCAGTACGTCAACGCCGCGGCCGAGATCGGCGCCGCCGGGGTGATCGTGCACGGCGGTCACGTGCTCAAGGACGACGACCCGGACAAAGGGTTCGACAACTGGCGCAAGTGCATCGAGGGCCTGGAGATGCCGGTCCCCCTGCTGATCGAGAACACCGCCGGCGGCGACCAGGCGATGGCCCGTCGGATGGAGCGGATCGAGCGACTGTGGGACGCCGTCACCTCCGCCGACGGCGGCGACACCGTCGGGTTCTGCCTGGACACCTGCCACGCGCACGCCGGCGGGATCGTGCTGGCCGAAGCGGTCGAGCGGGTGCTGGAGATCACCGGACGGATCGACCTGGTGCACTGCAACGACTCCCGTGACTCGTTCGACTCCGGCGCCGACCGGCACGCCAACCTGGGCGACGGTGAGATCGCCGCCGAAGCCCTGCTGGCGGTGGTGGCCGAGGCGGGAGCGCCGATCGTAGTGGAGACCCCCGGTGGCCGGGAGGGTCAGGGGGCCGACATCGCCTGGTTGCGCAAGCACCTCGACTGAGCTCCTTCCACGGGTGGTGGCGGTAGTGCCTGCGAGGTTCGCCGGACGCGCCTAAGGTGACGCCCGTGCCCGCTCCGACGATCGATCTCGCACCCCTGGCCGACGCCACCACCGGTCTGACCGCCCCCTTCGCGGTGGTCGACCTGGACGCGTTCGACGCGAACGCCGCCAGCATGACGTCCAGGGCTCACGGGCTGCCGATCCGGATCGCCTCGAAGTCGCTGCGCTGCCGGACGCTGATGGACCGGGCACTCGCCGGGGTGCAGCCGGGCGCCGCTGCGGGGTCTGCGGCCCCGGTGGCCCCCATCGAGGTCGGCTTCCGCGGGGTGCTGGCGTACTCGATCGTGGAGGCCCTCTGGCTGGCTCGGCACGGACACGCCGATGTCGTGGTCGGCTACCCGACCGTCGACCTGGAGGCGCTGACCGAGCTCGGCCAGGACCCCGAGCTGGCCGCCGCGGTCACCGTGATGGTCGACTCCCGCGCTCACCTGGACCTGATCGACCGGGCAGCGCCTGTGCACCCCGTGCGGGTGGCCATCGACATCGACGCCTCGCTCCGGTTCGGCCCGGTCCACCTGGGGGTCCGGCGTTCACCCGTGCACACCGCCGCCGAGGCAGCGGACCTGGCCCAACAGATCGCCCGGCGCGACAGCGCTCGGTTGGTCGGGCTGATGCTGTACGACGCCCAGATCGCCGGGCTGCCGGACGCCTCCGCCGCCGTACGGCTGGTCAAGCAGGTGTCCGAAGCCGAGCTCGGTCGTCGCCGCGCCGCCGTGCTGGCGGCCGTCCGGCCGTACGCGGAGCTGGAGTTCGTCAACGGCGGCGGTACGGGCAGCCTGCACCTGACCTCGGGCGACGGCGAGCTCACCGAGCTCGCCGGTGGGTCCGGTCTCTACGGCCCGACGCTGTTCGACGGCTACCGCGCCTTCACCCCGCGGCCGGCCATGTACTTCGTCAGCTCCGTGGTCCGGCGGCCCTCACCGGGGCACGCCACGGTCTACTCCGGCGGGTACGTGGCCTCCGGTCCGCCAGGCTGGGCCCGGGTCCCGACCCCGGTCTGGCCGCGGGGTCTGGAGCTGGGAAAGTCCGAGGCGGCCGGCGAGGTGCAGACGCCGCTGGGCGGCGCGCGGGTCGGTCGGCTGCAGATCGGCGACCAGGTCTGGTTCCGGCACGCCAAGGCGGGCGAGGCCTGCGAGCGGTTCGACCGGATCCACTTGGTCCGCGGTGGCGAGCTGGTCGACACGGTGCCGACCTATCGCGGCGAGGGGAAGAACTTCGGATGAGGCGCGCGACGACCGGACCCGACCGAACGACCTGGGCGAACTGGAGTCGGTCGGTCAGCAGCCGACCCTCCGCGGTGGCCACCCCGACCGATCCCGGTCGGCTCGGTCTCCTGATCACCGAAGCCGCGAGCCGCGGCGCCACGGTCAGAGCCGTCGGCGCCGGGCACTCGTTCTCCTCCATCGCGGCGACCGACGGGGTCCAGGTGCGCCTGGACGCGATGGCCGGCGTCCGTCGGGTGGATCGCGACGCCGGGCTGGTGACCGTCGGTGGCGGGACCCGGCTCGCCGACCTCAACCTGGTGCTGGCGTCGTACGGGCTGGCTCTGCCCAACCTGGGCGACATCGACCGGCAGACCGTCGCGGGCGCCATCTCCACGGGCACCCACGGCAGTGGCAACCGGCTCGGCGGGCTGGCCACCCAGGTCCGCGGTCTCACCCTGATCACCGGTGACGGCACCGTGCTGCGGACCTCGGCCGACGAGAACGCCGACGTGCTGGCCGCGGCGGCGGTCGGGCTGGGCGCGCTCGGGATCGTCGTCGAGGTGACCCTGCAGTGCGTACCGACCTTCCTGCTCCGGGCCGAGGAGGGTTCCGCGACGCTGGCGGAGGTGCTCGAGCAGTGGTCGACCTGGACCGCGGAGAACGACCACGTCGACCTGCACTGGTTCCCGCACACCGACTGGGTGCTGACCAAGCGCAACAACCGGACCGACGGGCCGCCCGCGCCGCTGCCGGTGTGGCGCCGGCTGGTCGACGACGAGCTGCTGTCCAACGGACTGCTCGGGCTGATCAACGAGATCGGCACCCGCCGGCCGGCCTGGCAGCCGCGGATCAACGAGCTGGCCGGTGAGACCCTGGGTCCGCGCACTTTCACCGACCACTCGGCCGCGGTGTTCGTCTCCCCACGGCGGGTCCGCTTCGTGGAGAGCGAGTACGCCGTCCCGCGTGCCTCGCTGGTGCCCGTGATCACCGAGCTGCGCCGCTGGATCGACGCGCACGACGAGCGGATCGGCATCCCGATCGAGATCCGGTCCGCCGCCGCCGACGACCTGTGGCTGTCGACCGGCTACCGGCGGGAGAACGCGTACGTGGCCGTCCACCACTACTGGCGCCAGGACCCGACGCGCTACTTCGCCGCCTTCGAGGCGATCGTGGCCGAGCACGGTGGCCGGCCGCACTGGGGAAAGATGCACACCCTCGACGCCGACCGGCTTCGCGGCCTCTATCCCCGGTTCGACGACTTCCTGGCCATCCGGGACCGGCTGGATCCGGGGCGGGTGTTCACCAACCCGTACCTGGCCCGAGTGCTCGGGTCCTGACGTCTGGTAGTCGGCGCACTTTCGTGCCGTAGTCACCAGCCAAGTGCGCCGCTTGTTGCCGTCGAGCTCTGGCCAGGAGATCCACCCTGGCCTACCCTCGGGATGGACGTCCGATCCGGGTGATCGGGGCTGTTCTTCCGGTAAAACGGGAGCAGAAGAGGGGCTGGTCCGGTGCACCGGGCCAGCCCTTCGTCATCCCCGCTCATCGGGTTTCCTGCGCCCTCTCGCCGCAGCGGCTCCGGCAGTAGGCAGTGCAGGGCCGGGCAGGGCTGCAGCGGCGCGGAAGGGGTGCAGGGCGGGGCGCGGAGGATCAGCCGAGGTCGATCTCGGTCCACAACCCGTCAGCGGCCCGGCGGATCTCACCCACTCCCCCGGGTCCGACGGCCGGGATGTCCTCGTCCGGCCGCAGCAGGGTTCGTCCCGGGGTTCGCAGGGCGGCGACCAGATCGGTCTGCGGGATGGCCGTCCACCGCTCCATGGGGCGGAACGACATCATCGACGTCACGCGTTCCGGCAGCACGTCGTGCACCAGCGACTTCGGCGAGCCGTTGTGGCTGCCGTGGTGACTCACCTTGTAGAGGGTCGCCCGCTCCAGCAGGGCCCGGGCGTCGGTGTTGGCCAGGATCTCGCGCCACACGCCCCACTGCGCGTCGCCGGGGAAGACGATCCGGACGTCCTCGACCTCGACCACGAAGACCAGGCTGGTGTTGTTCAGGCAGCGATCCAGCCAGGACGCCGCGGCCAACGCGTCCTCGGGGTCGAGCACGGCGTGGTCGAGGAGGTCGTCGTCGGCGTCGAGGTGCGGATAGCGCTGCCGGAACACCGCCCGATCGGTGATGCCGTAGGCCGGACCGAACGGACCGGCCGCGATATCGGGCCCGCCGAGGACGGCCCCAGCCGAGTCGGTCGATGAGGGCGGGCCGACGCCCGGACTCAGCGCCAGCCAGCGCTCCAGCTCCGGCGGGTCCATCGCCTTGATCGCCTCTTCCGAGCGCGCGGGACCGAGGAGGTGGATGCGGGCGTCCGGGAGCCCGGCCAGCTCGGTCCGTGCGGGTGCGGTCGCGCTCTGGAAGCGTCGGGTCGGCAGCCCGGCGAAGCCGTCCCGCAAGGTCGTCATGGCCCGTTCGTTGGACAGCGAGTTGAGCGCGATGGCCGCGACCTCCGGCCCGTCCACCGCGAACCGCTGGTGCAGCGTCCGGGCGGCCCCGTCGAGCCGGGTGCGTAGCCGCTGTGCCTCGGTGTCGGCGGGGTCCTCACACCACGGCAGCCACACCTCGCCCACCGTCACGTCACCCCAGCGCGCATCGGTGAACCCGGCGATGTGGTCCTGATGCCGGTGGCTGGCCACGACCAGGTCGATCACGGCGGTGCCACCCGGTCCGTCGCTGCAGGTGGCGATCACGTCGGAGATGACGGTGCCGAGCGAGTGCTCGCCGCGACCCATCCCGTGCACCCCGCAGTCGACCAGCATCCGCCACGGCCGTTCCTCGAAGCGCGGCACGGTCAGCAGGAAGCAGTCGCCGAAACCGACCGCGTACATCCGCACCGTCGCGGTCACCACGGTCGACCCCGATCCAGCCGCCCCAGCGTGAGCGAGGCGGCGATCCGCCGGTCCCGTCCTCGTCGGTACGCCGGTGACGGGTAGGCAGCCGTCGGGTCGTCGATCCGCCACGGACCCGGCAGGTCCACGTCGTCGAACTGGTCCACGAAGGCACCCAGGCCCGCCAACCGGGCCGCGCCACCCGGATCCCCGACCGGATCCAGACCCGGTGTCGGACGGGAGACCACGCAGCGGACCTCGCCGTCCACATCCGCGACCAGGGTCAGCCCACCGCGCAGCTGGACCCCGCCGACATCGCGCGCCGCCGACACCTCGGCCGGGGCGGTCTGGATGATCTGGATCACCACGTTGACCTTGACCAGACCGTTCCCGGCCAGCCGGAACACCGCATGGAAGCTGCGCACCTGGATCTTGAGCCGCGGGTTCAGTCCGAGGGCCACCGCGTGCTTGCGCGCGTACACGTTGAGGGCCTTGGCCACGCCCTTCCGCCGGTCCTGCAGCTCGACGGTGTCCTCGGCCCCCGACCGACGGGTGCGGAAGCCGAGCGCGGTCTCGGCGACCAGGGGCTCCACGACCGCCGCCACATCCAGCGGTGGCAGTCCCAGCTCCGCGGCCGACGGCCAGGCGACCGCCTCGTCGGCCAGGCCGCTCACCCCGTCGGGATAGATGCCGCGCTTGCGGAAGCCCTCGACCAGCGCGGCCCGCAGACCGAGGTTGTCGGCGGGGAACAGATCGACGTCGGCGGTCACCGCCGAGCGGAGGAAGTCCCCGAACGTCACGTCGACCGGCGGCAGGTACTGGAACGCCCGGATGCACATCATCAGCACCCGCTGGGCCATCGCCCGCGCCTCCCCGGCCACCCGGGCGACCAGGTCGGGATGCAACGCGCCGGGCGGCAGCTGACCGGAGCCGGCGGTGGCGATCCGGATCAGGTCGGCGATGGCCGCCTGGTAGGTGGTGAAGAAGGCGTCGAACACCGCCGAGACGAAGATCGAGCCGCGGGCGTGCGGCTCGAGCGTGCGCCCCAGCCGGGTCGGATCCGGGTTCTCCTCGCCCAGGGCGTCCCGCAGGGCGCGGCCCCGCCCGGTGCTCTCGCCGAACTGCTGGGCCAGCTCGACCAACGGCGACCGCGCCGTCAGGTCGGCCCGGTTGGACTGGATGTAACGGGCCAGCAGCTCCGGCAGCGCGAAGTGCTGGAACAGCGCGACCACGTCGGCGAAGCCCTCGTGGAAGGCGTACACGTCGATGTTGGTCGCCTCCTTGTAGAGGGGGCGGAGTCGGTCGACCAGGGCGTGCGTCGCCTCGTGCACGACGATGTCGTGGGACAGGCAGCTGAACACCCACTGCCCGGGCAGGTTCCGGCCGGCGTCGCGGGGATCGGTCCGGAAGTAGCCGAAGCGCAGCGAGCCACCGTGGCCGTCGTCGAAGACCGCGTTCTCGCCCTGGAACCCGTGCGGGAAGATCCGCAGTCGGTCGCTGCCCCGCCAGCGGAACCGGCGGCCCAAGCCTCGCTCGAAGTTCTCCAACAGCGAGCTGGTCACCGCGTACACCATCTGCTGGTGGAAGCGCGGGTCCCGCTCGCTGGGCGCGAGACCGTCCTGCGCCAACAGGATCGGATCGTCCAGATCGACCGGGGTGTAGAACCGCTTGGTGCTGGCGTCGTAGTCGATCACCTGGACCAGGTCGCCGCTCGGACCGGGTCGCAGTGGCTCGTACGGCACGGTGATGGTGACCACCTCGTTGCCGGACAGCCGCGCGATCATCGGATCGACCGCGTAGATCTGCAGCGACCGGCGCCGAGGTTCTGGGTAGGCCAGCGCCGCCTCCGCGCTCGGATCCGTCACCGCATGGGCGACGTCGGTGGACGACATGTCACGACGCCCCGTCGGTGGGCGGCACCAGCCGCAGGATCGGGGGCTGCTGCGGCCGGTTGGCGGTGAAGGCGTCGTCGGGTTCGGCCGCCCAGTCGGCGATCTCGGTGCGCAGACCCTCCGTCCGCTCGCGCACGGCCGCGAGCTTCTCCCCGGAGACCCGGTACGAGGGCTGCTCGTCCGGGTCGTCCAGCAAGGCGTCGTAGAAGGGCGGCTGCTGCACGGTGTAGCCGCGTTCGAAGGCGGCCAGCCAGTCGCTCAGGGCGGCGGTGGAGGTGCGGTAGCGGATCCACTTGTGGTTCGGCCAGCCGGCCCCGCCCGGGCCGAACCGATCGACCAGCCGGGCGGCGGCGAAGCGTCCGCGCTGACTCAGCGCCGTCACCAGCTCGGGTGGCATCGCCAGGTTGATACCACCCTCGGCACCGTCCTGGTACACCGTCACCACCCGGTCGCGGTAGCCCGGCATGGTCAGCGAAGCCTGGTCCACCCAGGTCCGGGCGGTCTCCACCAGGGACATTCCGAAGGAGAACAGGGCCGACAGGGGCTTGGGCGCCCACCGGGCCGTACGCCGGTGCCCCCCGCCCTGGTTGACCAGCGGCAGGTAGCTGTTGTCCCGCTCGTCGTCGCTGCGCGGGTGGTCGTCACTGAAGGGCGCCAGGTCGATGGCGAAGGTCGGCCGGGACGGCAGCACCGAGTCGAAGAACTGCACCGGCAGGTTGGCCGTCAGTCCGCCGTCGGAGAACCAGTTGACGTCGAAGACCGGCCGCTCGGTGACCGCCGCCGCGTGCTCGGCCAGGCTCGCATCCGGGTGCTGCTGACGCCACTCGCGGACGGCCTTGACGTACGCGAGGTTGGCGCCGGTGTAGTCCAGGGCGTAGAGGGGCACCGCCGCGATCAGCAGCGGGAAGCTCAGACTCATCCGGGTCGCCACGATGATCGGCAGGTCCGCCGCCCGGGGGAAAGGCCGCAGCGTGCCTGCGTGGACCAGCAGCACCTCGCGGATCCGCCGTCCCGCCGGTCCCGACGGCAGGGGCGGCGGGTGGTCGACCATGGCCTGGACCACCACGGGCCCGAACAGCTTCTCGAACTCCTCCGGCTCGAAGAAGTAGATGTCGTCGTTCCAGGGCATCGCCATCGGCTGGGAGCGACTCAGGTTGGTGGTCATCATCTGCAGCTGCAGCTCATCGGCCTGCAGGTGGCCGAACGTGAGCGGCTGGTCGTACGGGCGGCCGGCCAGATCCTGGAGCCGTCGGTACAGCCACGGGGTGAGTGCGAGCTCGCTGTCGTCGGCTCCACGACCCGAGCTCATGCCGAAGCCCACGGAGGGCAGCCGCCCGAGATCGGCCAGCACCCCACTGAGCAGCGCGATGAACAGACCCACCAAGGTCCCCAGGACACCGACGACGATGGCCAGCGCGAGGGCCACCTGAACGAGCGCACCGGATCCGGTCGGGAGCCGGACCAGTCCGACGATCCCCAGCACCACCAGGGTCAGTCCCAGCACGACGCCGAGGACCGATCGGAACGGCGCCTTGGCCGTGGCGTGGGCGACGACGGCCAGCGCGGCCGTGAGCACCCGTACCCGGGACGGCTTGTCCGGGAGCTTGGTCTTCTGCTCCAGCACGGCCGACAGCAACCCGAACAACCGCTCGGCTTCGGGTTGCGGGCGGAACAGGTGGAACAGCAGAGAGCGACCATCGGACTGGTTCGCCGCGAGCAACCGCGGGAACTGGGCCAGGCCGAGGAACCCGCGCGGCAGGGCGTCGGCGGGAGTCGGTGGTGAGGGCGCAGGCGCGCCGACCGCTGGGTGAGCGGTGGCAGCGGCGGCGCCGGTGGCGGCTGGGTCGACAGGAGGCGCCAGAACGGACCGCCGGCCCATCTCCGCGGCGACGGCGGCCGCGGCGGCGATCGCCCCTGCCGACGCTCCGCCCACCGAGCGCAGCCGGTAGGTGGTGGCGAGCTCACACACCGCCAGCGGGTAGACGACCCCGCTGGTGATGCCGCCCTTCATCACGATGTCGCACTGCAGCTCAGGCTCGCCGGGAAAGTCGTCCACGGTGAAGTCGGACGACCCGGATGGGCCGGCGGGGGCCCTCGGCGGACGCTCCTGGGCGGGAACAACCATGGCGTTTCCTCTCGGACGAGGTCAGGAGCACTGCCTGTGGGTTGTTGATACACCCGTCGAGGGCACAGCGACCAGAGCCGATCGGGCAGGCCGGTCGGTCGATTCGGGCTGGCCGGCTTGCTGGAGTTTTCCGTCAGTCGACGGACATCTGCGCCCCCCTGCCCGTACGCGGTCGCACATTCCGTCAATTGACGGAAAACTCAGGGCCCACGCACCCACCTGGTCACGAAACCCGTCGACTGACGGAAAACACGGGCCCCCGCGCCGGAGGACGAAGGGCCGGCCGGAACCCGTCCGACCGGCCCTTCCTGCGTCTCCTTCAGGCCAGCGTGATCCGCTTCAGCCCAGATCCGATCAGCCCAAGGTGATCCGATTCAGGGGCGGCGGGGCGATGGGGGAGCTGGCGGCGAAGTAGTCGACCAATGCGTCCAGGTCGATCGGGCCACCGGCCAGGTCGGTGCCCTCGGTGAAGCCGGTGAAGCCGTCGCCACCCCCGGCCAGGAAGTTGTTGATCGACACCCGGTAGGTACCCGTCGGTGTGACCGGGGCACCGTTCAGGGCCAGCTTGGACACCCGGTCACCGACCGGGTTCCCCACGGTCGCCGTGTAGGTGAGGCCGTTCGAGATCTGCAGGATCCGGGTGACGCTCGGTTGCCACTGCTGCTCCAGCACCGCGTCGAGCTGCGCTCCGGTCAGGGTGACGGTCTGCATGATGTTGCCGAACGGCTGCACGGCGAACGCTTCCCCGTAGGTGACCACGCCGTCCCCTTCACCGGCGGAGCCGGACGCGTAGCCGATGTCGACGCGGATACCACCCGGGTTGGTGATGGCGATCTGGGCCCCGTTGGACTGGGTCGCAGCCAGCTGGGCATCGGCGATGACGTCGCCCAAGGTGCTCTCCCCCGAGGGTCCCCCGGCGCGCAGCAGATCCGCGGTGATGGTGCCGATCTGGCGGTTGGCGAGCGGCGCGGACTTGGCCTTGGCCTCGTCCACGATGGCCTGCACCGTCGGGTCGGGTGTCACCGTACGGGTGGCGATCTCGTTGTGGGCGACGGTCTCGGACCGGATCACGTCCTTGCTCCGGGGATCGATCTGCAGGTCCACCACCGAGAGCAACCGGCCGAAGGAGAGACCCTGGATGACCGGACGGGGATTGCCCTTGGGGTCGTCGACCACGCAGTTGTACTGCTGGTGGCTGTGCGCCAGGAACACCGCGTCGACGCTGGCCGAGACGTTCTTCGCGATGGTGTAGCCGGGACCGCTCGACACGCCGCAGTCGTTCGGGCCGTTGGTGGCGGGCGGGGAGTCGCCCTGGTGGACCAGGACGACCTGGCTCTTGACCCCGAGCCGATCCAGCACCTTCGACGTGCGGTTGATCGCCGACACCTCGTCGCCGAACTTCAGGTCCTTGATGCCGTCGGCGACGACGACGTCCGGCAGGTCCTTCAGGGTCGCGCCGATGATCGCGACCGGCATCCCGCCGGAGCGGACGATCTTGAACGGCAGCAGCGCCGGCAGACCCGACCGCTTCAGGTAGACGTTGGCGCCGAGCACCGGGAAGTCGGCGCCGCCGAACGAGCTGCGGAACTGGCAGCCGTCGACCGGGTGGCAACCACCCCGCTGCAACCGGAGCAGCTCCCGATACCCCTCGTCCAGCTCGTGGTTGCCCAGCGCCATGGCCCGTACGTCGAGGGCGTTCAGCACCTCGATCGTGGGCTCGTCGTGGAACAGGGCGGACGCCAGGGGTGACGCGCCGACGCTGTCGCCGGTGGACACGACCACGGAGTTCTTGACCTCGGAGCGAAGCTGCTTCACGTGGGTGGCCAGGTAGGCGGCCCCACCCGCATCGACGGTTGGGATCGGCGTCGTACCGTTGGGCACGGTCACCCGGCCGGACGATCCGGTGGGTGGTTCGAGGTTGCCGTGCAGGTCGTTGAAGCTGATCACCCGCACCTGGACCGGTTTCGGGGTCGGCTTCGGGTGCTTGCCCCCGTGGGCCTCGGCTCCGGTGGCGCCCAGCGACCCGACGGTCAACGCGACCGCGGCGACGACCGCCGCTCGACGCAACCAGGTCCGTCTCGAATCCAGCTTCATACGACAACTCCTCGGGTGTGGACGGCAGTACCCGCGAAGTGTCACCGATGCCGCCCGTCGCTGACCAGCCCCGGCGTGTGAACAACTGGGAACTTCGGTGGCGGCCCGGACTCGGCGCCGCTCGATCGCCCGCGCCATCGCCGGGACCAGCATCGCGCGTGGCAGACTATGCTCCGCCGATCGGGCCGCTCCGCCGACGATCGGACGGACCCTGCCCGTACGAATCCACGACCGCTGCCGATCGACCGCCCACCGGTGAGGAAGAGGTGACATGACAGCGCCGACCCGCGTGCACCACGGCGAACGGGACGAGTTCGAGCCGGTCTACCACCACTACGGACCGCACCGCGCCGGACTGCCGCCGCTCGTGCCGTACTTCCGGGAGCTGTGGGCGCGACGCGAGTTCGCCGCCGAGATGAGCAAGGCGACGTTGCGGGGCGCCGACGTCAACACCGTGTTCGGGCAGCTGTGGTTGATCCTCAACCCGCTGCTGATGGCCGGGGTCTACTACCTGCTGATCACGATCATCCGGCAGCGCCACGATCCCGAGCTGTTCACCCACCTGACCCTGGCACTGTTCGCCATGACCCTGGTGCAGTCGTCCGCATCCACCGGAGCGACCTCGGTGACCGGCTCCGGTCGGCTGCTCATCAACACCGCCTTTCCCCGGCTGCTGATCCCACTGTCAGCGGTTCGGACCGCGTTCTGGAGGTTCCTGCCGACCATCCCGGTGTACCTGTTCTTCCACGCCATCTTCGGTCTCAGCTGGCACCCGCGGATGTTGGTGTCGCTCTACTTCCTGTTCACCATGGTGGTGTTCAGCATGGGACTGGCAGCCTTCTTCGCCACCCTCCAGGTGTACTTCCGTGATACCTCCAACTTCCTGCCGTACTTCCTGCGGCTGTGGATGTATCTGTCGCCGGTCCTGTGGCTGCCTGAGATGCTCAGCCACTTGGGGCCGGTGACGAAGTTGATCGTCGAGCTCAACCCGATGTACCCGATGCTCACCGGCTACGCCCACCTCATGCAGGACCAGGCGTACCCACCGCCGTGGATGTGGATCGCCTCGGGGGCTTGGGCCCTGGGTTCGATCATCCTCGGATTCCTATTCTTCATCTCGAGGGAGCGTGAGTTCGCTGTCCGCCTCACCTGACGAACAGCAGACCGGCCTGGCAGTCAAGGTCGACAACCTGTCGATCACCTACCGGACCACCTTCGAGCGCAAGCCCACGCTCCGCCAGGCTCTGGTCCGGTTCGGCCGGGGACAGCGGTCGGTACGCGAGGTGCACGCCCTGACGGACCTGACCTTCACGGTGCCGGAGGGGACCGCGATGGGGATCGTCGGGGCCAACGGCGCCGGCAAGTCGACCCTGATGCGGGCGATCGCCGGGATCCTGCCGCCCACCCAGGGCTCGATCGAGGTCTGGGGCAAGGCGAGCACGCTGCTCGCGCTCGGGGTCGGCTTCAACAAGGAGCTGTCGGGCCGGGAGAACATCATCCTCGGCGGGCTGGCTTCCGGGCTGTCCCGCAAGGACGTCGAGGAGCGGGCCGACGAGGTCGCCGAGTGGACCGAGATCGGCGACTTCATCGAGATGCCGATGCGGACCTACTCCTCCGGCATGTCCGCCCGGGTGGCCTTCTCCGTCGCCGTGCACATGAAGCCCGACATCTTGATGGTGGACGAGGCCCTGTCCACCGGCGACGCCCGCTTCCGGGCCAAGGCGAACGACAAGATGGCGGAGCTCCGCTCGTCGGCGCGGGCCATGTTCCTGGTCAGTCACGGGCTGAACAGCATCAAGGAGATGTGCACCGCCGCCATGTGGCTCGACAAGGGCAGGCTGATGATGGAGGGCGACCCCGAGACGGTCGTCGAGGAGTACAAGAAGTTCACCAAGGTGAAGAAGTCAGCGGCCACCGAGGACGACGTCTGAGCAGGTCCTCGGCATCGACTCGCTGGCCCGGACTCACCCGGCGTCGTCGCGGCTCGTGAACTCCTCGGCCAGCTTCTTCGGCGCCACCGCCAGCCACGCGCTGGTGACGATCTCCTCCAGCAGCGCAGCATCGATCCGGTCCAGTCGGACCAGCACCGCCGGGTAGCCGTTGAAGTGCGGCGTCGTGAACGTGGCTTCGACGTGCTCGGCCAGCACCGCTTCCTTCTCGGCCAGATCCTCCACCCGGGCCGCCAGGATCACCTCGTCCGGCGGCACCTCGATCTCACCGGCCTCGGTGAGCAGCTTGCGGTCCTTTTTGCTGAGCGGTCGCTCCCACACGAAGCCCTTGCTCGTGGTCTTACCGCTCTTCACGGCCCAGGAGGTGTTGCCGTACGAGCTGGTCTCCTCCGTCTCGGGCAGCGCCAGCGCGATCCGCGCCACGTCGTCGAACGTCACCATGGGCGGGATCAGCCCTGCGCCAGCCGTCGGGCCAGGAACTCGGCCAGGTCGCCCGTCTCGCCGTCACGACCGCCCTTGCCGACGATCAGCGGCGGTGGTGACGGCCGCAGGTGCACGCCTCGTAGACGCTCCTTCAGCCCACCGGGCACGGTGAGGATGTAGTAGCTGCCGTCGTCACCCACGGCGACCGACTGGTTCTTCCGCAGGTACCAGCCGCGCTTGTCGGTCTTCACACCCTGACCGCTGTACAGGGTCGCTCGCAGCGGCTCGGCGGAGATGCCCGCCGCGACCACATCGACCAGGAACCGGTCGATCAGCACCTGCGCCTTGGCGGATTCCGCCCGTTCGGCCCCGGCCGCCAGATCGGCGCGCAGAGCGGCCTCCTCAGCGCGAGACGTGCCGCGATCTTCGGGAGCCGACATGTGACCGACCCTACTGCCGGGCCGGGGAGAGTGCATCCCATCACAAAAGGACCCCTGACCAGCGAAAGCCCCATACACTCGAAGGGTTGCCCAAAACCAGGTTGTCCACCATGCAAGAAACCGAACCCGAGGAAGAGATGTCCGAGAACGCCCCCACCACGCCGGAGACCCCGGCATCCCCACCGCGCAAGCGCCGACGATGGCTGAAGATCGTGCTGATCTCCGTCGCGGTGGTTGTCGTCGGGGCGGTGGCCGCGAGCGCGGCGTACATCTACTCCATCGATCGCAGCGTCACCCAGAACATCAAGCGCGAGAACGTGCTGCCCTCGGACGACCCGACCGCACCACGCCCGAGCGCTGACCCGGAGGCGACCGGGGCGATGAATTTCGTGCTCCTCGGCTCGGACTCCCGGGATCCGGGCGATGCCGGTGCCGGTCGCAGCGACTCGATCATGGTGGTGCACCTGAACAAGGCGCACGACCAGGCCTACATCACCTCCTTTCCGCGGGACATGTGGGTCGACATCCCCGGGCACGGCAAGGGCAAGATCAACGCCGCGTTCGCGTACGGCGGCACGCAGCTGATGGTGCAGACCCTGGAGAGCCTGCTCGGCACCCGGATGGACCACGTGGTGATGGTCGACTTCGAGGGCTTCATCAAGCTGACCGAGTCCCTGGGCGGGGTCACGGTGAAGAACAAGAACGCCTTCTCCTCGCACGGCTTCGACTACCCCAAGGGCGAGATCACGATCAAGGGCGAGGAGGCGCTGTGGTTCGTCCGCGAGCGCAAGAGCCTGCCGAACGGCGACCTGGACCGGGCCGAGAACCAGCGGATGGTCATCAAGGCGATCGTGGCCAAGGGTCTGAGCCCCGAGATCGTCGCCAACCCGGCGGCGTTCACCGGCTTCATCTCCGGCGTGGCCGAGCACGTCACCGTCGACTCCAGTCTGAGTGACCAGACGATCCGGGACCTCGCTCTCTCGCTCCGGCTGAAGCCGTCCGACATCCACCTGCTCCAGGCCCCCATCTCCGGCTTCGGCACGTCGCCCGACGGCCAGTCGATCGACGTCGTGGACGAGGCCCAGCTCGCGGCCCTCGGTAAGGCGATGAAGAAGGACACCATGGACGCGTACCTGGAGAAGTACGGCGACCAGTGACTCCCCCTCCTAGGGTCTAGGGGTGGAGTTCGTCCGTAGCCTGCGGCAGCTGGTCCGGCACCAGCTGTTCCGTCGGCTGCTGTCGGTGCGGGTCGCGACCCAGACCGCCGACGGTGTGCTCCAGGTGGCGCTGGCCTCCTTCGTCCTGTTCTCCCCGCAACGGCAGCCCGACGCGGCGTCGGTCGCCACGGTGCTGGCCATCACGCTGTTGCCCTTCTCGATCCTCGGCCCCTTCGTCAGCGTCGTGCTGGACCGCTGGTCGCGGCGGCAGATCCTGGTCGTCCTCGACCTGACCAGGGCCGTGGTGGCTGTCGGGCTCGCGGTGCTGGTCGGTTCGGGCATCCGGACCGGCTGGTCCGACGCGGCGTTCTACGCCGGGGTGCTGGTCGCCATGAGTCTCAACCGGTTCCTGCTGGCCGCGTTGTCGGCCGCACTGCCGCACACCATCGACGCCTCGGAGTACATGGTCGCCAACTCGGTGATGCCCACCATCGGCCCGCTCGGCACGGTGGTCGGGGTCGGCCTGGGGACGACCCTGCGGGTGGTGCTCGGGAACCAGATGCCCGACTACCGGGCCAACGCGGTGTTGTTCTGCCTGGCCGCGATCGGTTGGCTGATCAGCATGGCACTGGCCTTGCGGATCCCCCGCCGGGCGCTCGGACCGGACCAGCCGGACCCCGCCCTAGCCCGCGACATCGTCCGCGGTCTGGTCGAGGCGCTCAGCCATCTGCGCGGCCGCCGCGCCGCCGGTCTGGGGCTGATCGCGATCGGGCTGCACCGGGTCGTCTACGGCGTCGTGACGGTGGCGATGATCCTGGTCTTCCGCAACTACCTGAACGCGCCCACCGACGTGAACCCGGCCCTGGCCGACCTGGGCATCCTGGCCGTGGTGACGGCGGCCGGTTTCGTGGCCGCGGCCGCGGTCACGCCTCCCTTGAGCGTGCGCTGGGGGGTGCGGCGGTTGGTCGTGGTGGCGTTCGGCGCTTCGGCGTTCTTCCAGCTGCTGCCGGGGGCGATCTTCGCCCAGGTGCCGCTGCTGGTCGCCGGGTTCCTGCTCGGCGTCACGGCGCAGAGCATCAAGCTGTGCGTCGACACGCTGGTCCAGGCTCACGTCGACGACGAGTTCAAGGGCCGGGTCTTCGTGGTCTACGACATGATCTTCAACGTCGCGCTGGTCGTGGCGGCGGTGATCGGTGCCGCCATCCTGCCGGCGAACGGGGTGTCGGTCCCGATCATCGTCGGACTGGCTGTCGCGTACGCCCTGCTCGGCGTCTGGTTCGCGGTGGTGAGCCGCAACCTGTCGATGGATGAGGGCACGGAGTCCCTGCGCGGCGACACTCCGGCTTCGGACCCCGTCGCCGGGTCCTGATCCCACTCCGCGTGTGTTTGCAGCACCGGCGGAGTTGGGTGAATGGCGCTCCTGGGAGCACAACTCCGACTTCGCGGGTGATATGTCCCCCGCGGAGTCGCACCTCGGGTGTCCAGGTCGGCCCGCGCTCAGGACTGACGAGCAGCCCACCAGGTGCGGAGGGCGGCTTCGGCGCGTTCGGGTCCCAGGGGACCCTCGTCGATCCGCAGCTCCAGCAGGAACCGGTAGGCCTCGCCGACCTCGCGACCGGGAGCGAGGCCCAGGATCGCCATGATCTGGGTGCCGTCGAGGTCCGGCCGGAGGGAGGCGATCTCCTCCTCCGCGGCCAGCTCGTCGATCCGCGCCTCGAGCTCGTCGTAGGCCCGCCGCAGTCGGTCGGCCTTGGCCTTGTTCCGGGTGGTGCAGTCCGCACGGGTCAGGACGTGCAGGCGTTCCAGCTGGTCGCCGGCATCGCGGACGTAGCGGCGGACGGCGGAGTCGGTCCACTGGCCCTCGCCGTACCCGTGGAAGCGCAGGTGCAGCTCGATGAGCTTGCTCACCGCCGAGATCTCGTCCGCGCTGAACCGGAGCGCGGTCATCCGCTTCTTCGCCAGCTTGGCGCCGACCACGTCGTGGTGGTGGAACGACACCTTGCCGCCCGACTCGAACTTCCGGGTGGCGGGCTTTCCGATGTCGTGCAGCACCGCCGCCAGTCGGCTGACCAGATCCGGCTGGTCCGGCAGCCGCGACTCCAGGTCGATGGCCTGCTCCAGCACAGTCAGGCTGTGCTCGTAGACGTCCTTGTGCCGGTGGTGCTCGTCCCGCTCCAGGCGAAGCGCCGGCAGCTCGGGCAGCACCCGATCAGCGAGCCCGGTGTGCACCAGGAGCCCCAGTCCCGCCCGCGGCCGGTCGGTGAGGAGCAGCTTGGACAGCTCCTCGCGCACCCGTTCGGCGGACACGATGGCGATCCGGTCGGCCATCGCCGTCATCGCCGCGATCACCCGAGGCGCCGGAGTGAAGAACAGCTGCGAGGTGAACCGGGCCGCGCGCATCATCCGCAACGGGTCGTCGCTGAACGACTGCTCCGGCGTACCGGGGGTGTCGATCACCTCGGCGGCCAGATGGGCCAGACCCCCGTACGGGTCCACGAATCGCTTGCTCGGCAGCTCGACGGCCATCGCGTTCACGGTGAAGTCGCGGCGGACCAGGTCACCCTCGAGCGTGTCCCCGAAGCGGACCTGCGGCTTGCGGCTGTCGGCGACGTAGGCGTCGGAGCGGAAGGTGGTCACCTCGATGACCCAGCTCACGACCTCGTCGCCGTCTCCCGAACCGGCGATCCCCTCCTCCACCCGGCAGCCGACCGTGCCGAACTCCTTGCCGATCGTCCAGACCGCCGGCGACACGGTCCGCAGGATCGCCTCGATGTCGTCGGGGCGGGCGTCGGTGGTGAAGTCGAGGTCGTGTCCGAGCTCTCCGCGGAGGGCGTCCCGGACGCTGCCGCCGACGAGATAGAGCGTGTGCCCGGCGGCGGCGAAGAGGACGCCGAGCCGGTCGGCGATCGGAGCGATCCGCAACAGCTCGGCCACCGCGTTCGCCTGCGCACGGGTCAACCGATCTGCTCCAGACACGGGGGTCGATGCTAGCCGCTCCGCCGGACCGGCCCCACCAATCTCGCTGCTCCGCCGCGGGCCAGTCTCGCTGCTCCGCCGGGGCCGATTTCGCTGCTCCGCCGTGGGCCGGATCACGAATCGGCCGATCACCCAGGCCCGATCACTACAATCCACCTGGTGACGTGGGGACGAGGGTGAGGGCCGTACGGGCGCTGCTGGCCACCCTGTTGGTCGCGGTGACCGGCCTCCCGGTGCTGCTCGCCGCACCCACCGCCCACGCCGCAGAGCCGGAGTCGTGGGCCCGCGTCAGCATCGACGCCATCACCCCGGCCCTGCCGTCGCGGGACGAACCGAACCAGAAGGTCACGATCTCCGGCCGGATCACCAACACGTCCGACGTCGAGCTGTCCAACCTCCAGGTCGCGTACTGGCGCTCCCTCGACCCCATCCAGACGGCCGAGGGCATGACCACCGCCCTGGCTTCGGCGGCGAACGACCCGTTGGGTGCGCGAGCCGAGGGCGGGTCGCTGTACGTCAACGTGCCGTCCGAGTCCGACCGCACCCTGGACCCGGACGAGTCGACGACGTTCACCATCTCGGCCACCTTGACCCAGCTCGAGCTGCCGGACATCGACGGGGTCTACCTGGTCGGGGTGCACCTGCGCGGACGGGTCGACGGCTCCGGCCCCGACGTCACCGTCGGTCGGGGGCGAACCTTCCTGCCCGTCGTCTCGAAGGCGCCGAAGGAGACCGTCCGTCAGACCTCGATCGTGGTCCTGACCAGCCGTCCGAGCCTGCTGCGCACGGGGATCTTCCTTGACGACCACCTGGTCGGCGAGCTGAGCGGCTCGGGACGGTTGACCCTGCTGCTGGAGGCGGCCGGAGCCAAGGGCACGAGCTTCGCGATCGACCCGGCCCTGGTCCAGGAGGTCCAGACCATGGTCGACGGTCACCGGGTGCTCAATGCCGACGGAACCACCCGAGAAGGCGGCGGCGCGGCCGCGGCACAGACCTGGCTGACCGAGCTCAAGGAACTCATCCGGTCGGGGGACGGCTACCGGCTGCCGTACGGCGACCCCGACGTGGCTGCCCTCGTACACAACGACGACACGAGTCAGCTGACCGACGCCGCCCGGATCGGTGCCCTGGTCCCGGCCACGGCGAGCCTGCCGCTGGTGATCCTCCCCGGGAACGGCACTGCGGACGAAGAGACGGTGCAGGCCGCGGCGGCGCTCGATCCGGCGGCCATCCTGCTGTCCGACGCGACCATCCGGACGGCCGCTGACTCCCCCGTCCTGGAGGGCCCGGACGGGGCGACGCTGGTCCGCTACACCGCCGGCGCGTCCGGCGGTGGACCCGGCCCTGCTCCCCGCAACACCCCGGCCAAGGTGCAGCAGCGAATGCTGTCGGACACCTGGATCGCCGCCCGGTCCGCGCCCGCCGGCTCGCCGGCCGGTCGCGTACGCCTGGTCACCGATCCCAACCAAGCGGCCGGCACCGACAACGAGGTGACGGCCCCCTGGCTGGCCGCTGCCACTCTCACCCAGCTGCTGGCCGCGAGGCCGTTGGCCTGGTCCGGCGAGTACCGCTACACCGAGAGCGCGCGCGGCAAGGAGCTCAGCGGGGCTCAGCTCGCTGCCGCGCGGCAGCTCGACGAGCAGTACGCCACCTACGCCGATCTGCTGCTCGAGCCGAAGACCGCCGTGGCGGAGGCGGCGATCGCCCTACCCCGGAGCGTGAGCGTCACCTGGCGGGGCGACGCCACCGGGTCGCAGCGCTACACGTCCGCCGTCGCGGACTACTTGAACGAGCTCCTCTACGACAAGATCTCGATCAGCATCATCCCGAAGCTGAGCACCACCGGCCGCTCGGGCACCTTCCCCGTGACGGTCAAGAACAACCTGCCGCCCGACACGGATCTCGACACCAACGCGATCAAGGTGAAGATCGTGTTCAGCTCGGCGGTCAGTCAGCGACTGACCGTGGCACCGATTCAGATCGCCCGGGTCGACGCCGGGGGCCAGACCGTGACCACCGACGCCCAGGTGCAGGCGGAGACCAACGGCAGCGTCAAGGTGCGGGCCCAGCTGCAGACGGCGAACGGTACGCCGGTCGGCCGCAGCAAGGTGGTGGAGATCACCGCCACCCAGGCCGGCACCATCGGCTGGCTGATCGCGATCGCCGCCGGGATCGTGCTGGTCAGCACCACGGTGCTCCGCATCCGCCAGGTCGGCAAGGAGCGGGCCGCGCAGGAGCACGAGCCCGAGCCGCTGCAGGTCTCCCGATCCCCGGACGCCACCGAGGCCGGCGAGACCACCAGGGACTCCCTCGATGTCTGAGTCGGCCCCGGGTTCCGGCCGCTCGGCGTCGGCCGCCGATCCCGCCCCACCCGAGGACCCCTCGGCGGCGTCCAGCTCCACGGACCCCTCGTCGACCTCCGACCGCCAGGCCCGCTCCCGGCTGATCTCGTCCGGGGCGGTGATGGCCGCCGGCACGGCCGTCTCCCGGGTGCTCGGCTTCGGCCGGTTCGTGCTGCTGGTCATCCTGTTCGGCAACGGCACCCGGCAGGCCGACATGTTCACCCTGGCCAACACGGTGCCGAACAGCATGTACATCCTGCTGGCCGGTGGCGTGCTGAACACCGTCCTGGTGCCGCAGATCGTCCGCGCGGTGAAGAAGGACGACGACCGGGGCGAGGCCTACACGAACCGGATCATGACGCTGGGGCTGATGGCCCTGTTCGTCATCACCCTGGTGCTCACCCTGGCGGTGCCGGCCATCATCGCGCTCTACTCCGCCGGCGGCTGGAAGGATCCGAGCGTCGCCGCGCAGTACCAGTCGATGGTGGCCCTGGGCTACTACTGCATGCCCCAGGTGTTCTTCTACGGTGCCTTCGTGCTGGCCGGCCAGGTGCTGAACTCCCGGGACCGCTTCGGGCCGATGATGTGGGCGCCGATCGCCAACAACGTGGTCTCCATCGCCGTCCTGCTGCTGTTCCTTCTCACCTTCGGCCAGACCGACACCGGAGCCGCGTTCACGCCCGGGCAGGAAGCCCTGCTCGGCATCGGCTCCACGGTCGGGGTGGCCGCGCAGGCGGCGATCCTGGTGCCCTACCTGCGCTCGTCCGGCTACCACTTCCAACCGCGGTTCGACTTCCGGCACACCGGGCTCGGTCACACCCTCCGGCTGGCCAAGTGGGTGCTGGGCTACGTGCTGGTCACCCAGCTCGCCCTGATCGTGGTGAACAAGGTGGCCACCGCCGCGACCATCCAGTCGGGGGGCGGCGGCGGGTTGGCGGCGTACGGCTACGCGTACGCGATCTGGATCCTGCCGCACTCGCTGATCACCGTCTCGCTGGCCACGGCGATGCTGCCGAGCGCCTCCCGCCTGGCGGCGGCCGGGGACCTCACGGGGGTGGCCGACGAGGCGACCCGGACCATGCGCCTGGCCCTGTCGGTGCTGGTGCCGACCTCGGTCGCGTTCGTGGTGCTCGGGCTGCCGATCGCCCGGCTGATCTTCGGCTTCGGACAGGGTGCAGAGGACTGGCAGTTCACCGGCTACGCCCTGATGGCCCTCGGGATCGGCCTGGTCCCGTTCACTCTCCAGTACGTCTGCCTGCGCGCCTTCTACGCGCTGGAGAACACCAGGACACCCTTCCTCATCCAGATCGTCATCGCCGGCGCGAACGTGGCCATCGGGGTCGGCGTGGTCGTCGCCCTGGACTCGGCGCCCCTGGTGGCGGCCGGGCTGGCGCTGGGCTATTCCCTGGCGTACGTGCTGGGTGTCGGGATCTCATTCCGGCGGCTGCAGAAGACGCTGCCCGCCTTGGCCCTGAGGCCGATCCTCGCTCTGATCGGCCGTACCCTGATCGCCGCCGCCCCGGCCGCGCTCGCGGCCTGGCTGATCCTGCGCATCTTCGACGCCGACAGCCAGCTGCTGCGCGCGCTGGCTCTGGCCATCGCCGGCCTGATCGCCGTGATCCTGTACGCCCTGGTGGCCAAGCTGCTGAAGATCCGCGAGGTGACCGACATCGTGGGCACCGTGCTGCGCCGCAGTCGCGGTGGTGGCCCGGCCGCCCCGCCGAGTGGTCCCACCGATGACGGCAACCCCACCGCAACCGTGGCGGAGGAGGCTATCGGGGCAGAAGGGGAGACGGTGATCGCAGCGACGGCAGACACCAGTGGGGCCGAGGAGACGACCAGCATGCGGACGACTGCAGCCGATCGGGGCGCCTACGGCGATTCCACCGTCTCCCGGACCGGCTCCTCACCTAGCATCGGGGCATCCGCCGACCCCACTCCAGTGGCCGGCCCGACCGAGAACGCGGATCCCATGGTCACCTTTGCCGGCGCGAGCAGGATGTCGGGCCCGGCGTCCGCGCCGCCGTCCGCACCCGGTCCGACCGACGTCCTCGGCGGGATCCCGGCGACACCCCATCCCTCCTCCGAGCCGAGCGACGACGGCTCCGGTGTCCCGACCGAGGGAGCGGACAGCCTCACCCCGGACTCCTCCCCCAGCACCCTGCCCCGGATCATGACCAGCGCCGGCACGGTGCTCGGGTACCGCTACCGGATGGAGGAGCTGCTCGCCGAGTCGTCCCGCTCGGTCACCTGGCGGGCCTTCGATCTCGTGCTGTCGCGCTCGGTGGTCGTCCATCTGCTCGCCCCTCTCGACCCCGAGGCACCGGACATCCTGGAGACCGCCCGGCGCGCCTCGCTCGCGGTCGACTCCCGTTTCCTGCGGGTCCTCGACGCTGTCCACAGCGACGATCCCGAGCTGGGCTCGTACGTCGTCTGCGAGTACGCGGTCGGCCGGTCCCTGGAGGTGCTGCTCAGCCACGGCCCCCTCTCGGGGCTCGAGTCGGCCTGGGTGGTGCGTGAGGTCGCCGACGCGCTGTCCGGTGTCCACGGACTGGGTCTCTACCACCAGCGGATCAACCCCGACACCGTCATCCTGACCCCCGACGGTCACGTGAAGGTCGTCGGTCTGCTGATCGAGGCGGCCCTGCGACCGGCGCCCGGCAACGCCCTGCCGCGCACTCCGCACCTCGGCCCGGAACAGGCCGATGTGGTCGACCTGGGACGGCTGCTGTACTCCTGCCTGGTCTCTCGCTGGCCGGGCGGACCCGCCTTCAGTCTGCCTGCCGCCCCGGTGGCCGGGCGCCACCTGATGAGCCCGCGCCAGGTCCGCGCCGGGGTCTCTCCCGCGCTGGACGGGGTCTGCGACCAGATCCTCGGCGACCCGCCGCGCCATCGCGCCGACCGGCTGGCCTCGGCCAACGACGTCGTCAACGCGCTGACCAAGGTGCTCGGCTCGGCCGATGCCTCCGCCGATCTCGAGCGGCGGTTGCGGCAGCCGATCCCCAAGGTGACATCCACGCCGCCGATCACCATCCCGCTCCACGCTCGGGCCGCAGGTTCCACCACCTCACCGATCACCCGGTCGGCCGTCAGCCCTTCCCACGCGGAGAACGAGGACTCGGTCCGGGTCACGCTGATCCGCCAGCCGACCCCACCGCCACCCGCCCGCCCACTGCGCCGGGCAGGCACCGACCCCGGCCCCGGGCGGCCTCGGCGCTGGCTGGCCCTGGTCGCCGCGATGGGTCTGCTGCTGCTCGCCACCGGCATCGGCTCGGCGGTCATCCTCAACCAGCGCGAAGGCAGTCCCCAGCCCGGTCAGCAGAACACCGCCGGTCAGCCCAGCGCCGGTCCGGCCGCCGGGCCGTTGCAGATCGCCGGTGTCCGCACCTTCGACCCCCAGGGTGACCCGCCCAACGACGAGAACAACGGTGAGGCCAAGCTCGCCGTCGACAAGAACCTCGAGACTCGCTGGCGCACCGTGAAGTACCTGGGCAACCCGAAGCTCGGCGGTCTGAAGCGCGGGGTCGGCCTCATCGTCGACCTGGGCAAGCCCGTCCCGGTCAGCAAGGTCGACCTTCGGCTGAGTGGCAACGGCACGAACGTCGAGATCCGGGTGCCGAAGACCGACCCGTCGACGGTGACCAAACCGCCGACCAAGTCCGACAGCCAGTGGCGTACCGTGGGGAAGCAAGCCAAGGCTGGGTCGTCGGCGACGATCAGCCTGAAAGACCCGGTGACCACGAGGTTCGTCCTGGTCTATCTGACCTCCTTGCCGAAGGAGAGCGGCGGCTACCGAGGCGGGATCTACGAGGTCGGGGTGGTGTAGTTGGTGCGCGGTGGCGCCGGTGCTCCCACGAGCCCTCCGGACGTCGCCCGACCGACCGCAGCACCGCCGCCCCTGTCGCTGGCCCCGGTGGCCGAACCGGCCGGCCCGTCCGACCCCGATCTGCTCGCGGCCCATGTAGCCGGCGACCCGAACGCCTTCACCACGCTGGTGCACCGACACCAGAACCGGTTGTGGGCCGTGGCGCTGCGCATGATGCGCAATCCCCACGACGCCGCCGACGCCCTGCAGGACGCCTACCTGGCCGCCTTCCGCCGGGCCGACGGGTTCCGGGGCGATGCCCAGGTGAGCACCTGGCTGCACCGCATCGTCGTCAACGCCTGTCTCGATCGACTGCGGAAGCAGCAGCGACAGCAGGCCGAGCAGCCCCTGCCCGCCGACCCGGACCGCACGGCCGAGCTGGTGGCGGAAACGGCGCCCGACCCGGTGGAGCAGCAGGAGCTGCGCGAGGATCTGGCGGCGGCCCTGGCGCAGCTCAACGACGACCAGCGGGTGGCGCTGGTGCTGGTGGACGTCGAGGGCTACCCGGTGGAGGAGGCCGCTTCGATCCTCGGGGTGCCCGCCGGGACGGTCAAGAGTCGCTGCGCGCGCGGCCGGGCTCGGCTGGCCCTGATGCTGCGCGACCGACTCGGGGACGGCTGATGGCACAGCCGCTGCCGCTCTCCTACAACTGGCGGGCCCCGCTGGTGTTCGCCACCGTGGCCCTGGTCGCCTGCATCGGCATCCTCGTCCGCGGACAAGCCATCGGTTGGATCTCGGCCGCGGTGGTCCTGGTGCTGTGCTGGGCGCTCTACTGCGGTGTCGTCTGGCTGCGGACCCGGTCGTACCTGCTGGTCGAGGGACCGGTGCTCACGACTCGACGGTGGCGGGACTTCGAGCGGGTCGAGGGGTCGCAGGTGCTGGCGGTGAAGGAGCTGGCGAGGCCGGCCGGACCGTCGTACCGGCTGGAGATCGACCGGGCCGGCGAGCCGGACCGGGTGACGGTGCCGACAGCGCTCCTGCTCCGCGGGCCCTCGACCCTCTTCACGTGGATACTGGCGCAGGCGCCGGACGCAACCCTGGACAAGCGGTCGCGACGTACGCTCGAACTGCTGCAGACCCGGGGGCTGGTCGAATGACCACTCCACCGCTTCCCCCCGACGAGCCCGTCGTTCCGGACGCTCCGGAGCCGGGGTCGCCGACCGACCAGGAAACTCCGATGCCCGACCACCTCGCGCTCGACCATCTGGCGCTCGACGAGCTCGCCGACCTCGCCGTCGGTGAGCTGCCGGTCGCCGAGTCGGTGGCCGCCGAGCAGCACCTGGCGCGGTGCGCGTCCTGTCGGGTGGAGCTGGCCCAGCTGCGGACCGACGTGGACAGCCTCTCGGGCCAGCTGGCCGCACTGCCCCCGGCCACCATGCCGGTCACCGTGGCCGCGCAGCTCGACCGGGTGCTGGCCGGTGAGGGGGCCACCGTGCTGCCGTTCCGGCGGTCGGCCCCGCTGAAGGCGCCGGCGTCGGCCAGCTACGTGAAGCAGACCGGGGTCATCCGCATCATGCTGGCCGCCGCCGTGGCGGCCGCCGTGGTCGGTTTCGGCGGCTACGTCCTCAGCGCCAGCGCCGGGCTCAACGAGCCGTCGGCACTCTCCCCGACCCAGGTCCACCAGGCGGCCCTGGCCGACCAGGCCCGGGTCCTCGCCCAGAACCGGAACCTCGATCCGCACCTGTTCTCGGCCGCCTGGCGTTGCGCTCGTGAGGTCACCACCGGCCGGATCACGGGGATCACCCCGGTCTACGTCGGCGGCGACGAGAGCTACCTCGTCTACACCCGGTCCGGCGGGCGGACGTACGCGACCCTGGTCACCGGCTGCGGTGACACCCCGGCGGCCGGCGAGCGGGTCGAGCTGTCGGAATAGCCGACCGCTGCTCCACGTTGGTCGAGCTGTAGGGACGTAGGGCCGCTGTAGGGTTCCCCCACCGGCACGGCGGACCACGTACGACGCAGTCTGAGCAACGAGATTCGAGAGCAGGACGGATGAGCCACACCCCCACCGACGTTCGCGACGTCATCATCGTAGGCAGCGGACCGGCCGGCTACACCGCCGCCGTGTACGCGGCCCGCGCCGACCTGAAGCCGCTCGTCTTCGAGGGATCCATCACCGCCGGTGGTGCGTTGATGAACACCACCGACGTCGAGAACTTCCCCGGTTTCCGGGACGGCATCATGGGCCCGGAGCTGATGGAGAACATGCGGGCCCAGGCCGAGCGCTTCGGCGCCGAGCTGGTCACCGAGGACATCACCGAGATGGACCTGACCGGACCGATCAAGACCGTCACCGACGCGTACGGCAAGACGTTCGCGGCCCGCACCGTGATCCTGGCGACGGGGTCGGCGTACCGCAAGCTCGGCATCGCCGACGAGGACCGGCTGTCCGGTCACGGTGTCTCCTGGTGTGCGACCTGTGACGGCTTCTTCTTCCGCGACAAGGACATCGCCGTGGTCGGCGGCGGCGACTCCGCGATGGAGGAGGCCACGTTCCTGAGCCGGTTCGCCAAGTCGGTCACGATCATCCACCGACGCGACCACCTGCGGGCCAGCAAGATCATGGCGAGTCGGGCCGAGAACGACCCCAAGATCTCGTTCGCCTGGAACAGCGCGGTCACCGAGCTGCACGGTGCGAAGTCGCTGGAGTCGGTGACGTTGCGCGACACGGAGACCGGTGAGGAGCGTGAGCTGGCCCTCCAGGGTCTGTTCATCGCCATCGGCCACGACCCGCGCTCGGAGCTGCTCCGCCATCAGGTCGACACCGACTCCGAGGGCTACGTGCTCACCGATGGCAAGAGCACCCGGACGAACCTGTCCGGGGTGTTCGCCTGCGGCGACCTGGTCGACCACACGTACCGGCAGGCCATCACCGCCGCCGGCACCGGGTGCTCCGCCGCCCTGGACGCGGAGAAGTACCTGGCCGACCTGCACGACACCGCCGACTACGTCGCCGCCCTGGCCGACACCGTCACCGTCTGAGCTCGCCTTCACACGTAGGAGCATCCATGGGAACTGTCAACGACGTCACCGACGCGACCTTCGACGAGGTCGTCCTCAAGTCCGACAAGCCGGTCCTGGTCGACTACTGGGCCGACTGGTGCGGCCCCTGCAAGCAGGTCGCCCCGATCATCGAGGAGCTGGCCAACACCCACGGTGACAAGGTGACCTTCGTCAAGATGGACACCAACACCAACCCGGTGACCCCGGCCAACAACCACGTGCTCGGGCTGCCGACCATCCAGGTCTACGTGGGTGGCGAGCTGGTCAAGGCGTTCAAGGGCGCCAAGCCGAAGTCGGTGCTGTTGAAGGCGATCGAGGAATACCTCTGATCCTGCGCGGCTGAGCGCCCTGGGCTCGGTTTCCACGCTTCCGACAGGGGCGTAGATTCGGATGACGTGGTAGCCGAGGAGATCGACACGCCGACCGGGGGCCCCGGTCCGCAACGAGTGGCCGCGCTGGCCGCCTTCGGGCGGCACGACCTGGAGTCGGCCGGTGGCAAGGCGGCGAACCTCGGTGAGCTGGTGCGGTCGGGGCTGCCCGTGCCGCCGGGCTTCGTGGTGACCACGGCCGCTTATCGCGAGTTCGTCGAGGCCCACCAGCTGGGCGACCAGATCGTGGCCTTGGTGCCGACCGCGAAGGACGCCGATCAGGCCGCGTACGAGGCTGCGGCGCACGCGATCGCCAACCTGTTCGCCGCCGGACGGGTGCCGGAGGATCTGGCCACCGCCATCACCGGGGCCTATCGCGAGCTCGGTTCGGACGCCGTGGCCGTGCGGTCGTCGGCGACGGCCGAGGACCTCGAGGGTGCCAGCTTCGCCGGCCAGCAGGACACCTACCTGAACATCAGCGGCACGGACGCGGTGCTGGACGCCGTACGTCGGTGCTGGGCGTCGCTGTGGACCGCGCGCGCCATGGCGTACCGGGCTCGGCAGAACATCGACCCGGCAGAGGTGAGCCTGGCCGTGGTCGTCCAAGAGCTCGTCGACGCCGAGTCCGCGGGCGTGATGTTCACCGCCGACCCGAGCACCGGGCGGCGCGA
This sequence comes from uncultured Actinomycetota bacterium, assembly GCA_963696135.1. Classification (GTDB taxonomy): domain Bacteria; phylum Actinomycetota; class Actinomycetes; order Propionibacteriales; family Propionibacteriaceae; genus Microlunatus. The sequence goes on along the minus strand of CAVOJH010000004.1, from coordinate 561,157 downwards.
CGCCGTCGTGATCAGTGCGGCCTGGGGGCTCGGTGAGGCGGTGGTCGGTGGCCTGGTGAACACCGACCAGCTCACCCTGGTGGGTCCGGACCTGGCCGTGACCGACCACCAGGTCGCGGACAAGGCGGTGCAGACCGTCCGCACCGACGCCGGCACCACGGAGACCGCGGTGGCACCCGACAGGCGCCGGGCCGCGGTCCTGGACGACGCCACCGCCCAGGAGCTGGCCGGGCTGGGTCGTCGGATCGCCGATCACTTCGGGACACCACAGGACATCGAGTGGGTACGTGACCGCAGCGGCGGTCTGCGGATCGTCCAGTCCCGGCCGATCACCGCCCTCCCCGACCCGGTCGGACCGGTGCCGACCGAGTGGCCAGTTCCCGACGAGCACTCGACCTACTTCCGGGCCAGCATCGTCGAGCAGCTGCCGGATCCGCTCACCCCGCTCTTCGCCGAGCTGATCGACGGCGCCGTCACTCGCTCCCTCAGCGCCCTGATGAGCGAGATCCTCGGTCGCGACGCCGTCCGGCCCGGCGACGTCGGGCTGCCGACGATCAACGGGTACGCCTACTACCGCTACGACAACAGCGGTATGGCGCGGATGCTCCTCAGCACCCCCAAGGCGCTGCGCGGGGCATACGGGCGGCGCGGCATCGGGGGGGGCCGGGAGCGCTGGGAGACGGTGTCCCGCCCGGCGTACCAGGCGGTCGTCGACCGCTGGCGGCCGCTGATCCTGCCGGAGCTGTCGGCGGCGGAGCTTCTGGACGGGGTGTCCGAGCTGCTGGACGCCGGGGCCACCTACTACACCGCCGTGCAGACCATCATCCCGATCGCCGCGACCAGCGAGATCCTGCTGACCGGCTACTACGACTCCTTCGTCCGGCGGGACGGTGACCCGCCGGCCTCGACCCTGCTGCTGGGCTACGACAGCGAACCGATCCGGGCGGAACGATCGCTGTGGGACCTGGCCCGCTGGGCCCGCGAACGGCCCGAGCTCGCGACCTGGCTGACGGCGACGTCGGCGGTCGACATCGTCGGTGATCTCGCGTTGGACGGGGCCGGGGAGCTGACGTCGGCGGCCGCGATCGCCGGCGCCGAGGACTTCGCGCAGCGGTTCGCGACTCACCTCGACACCTTCGGGCACGCCGTCTACAACCTCGACTTCGCCAACCCCGTGCCGGCCGACGATCCCGCCCCCCTGGTCGACGTGGTGCGGCTCTACCTGGGCGGCCAGGCCACCGACCCGTACGAGCGACAGCGACGGTTGCAGCAGAAGCGTGACGCGGCAACCGTGGTGATCCGGCGCCGGCTGGACCCGGTGCGCCGCAGCACCTTCGACGCCCTGCTGCGGCGGGCCCAGGCCATCGCCCCGATCCGGGAGGACGCCCTGGCCGATGTGGGCCTGGCCTGGCCGCAGCTGCGCCGGATGCTGGTCGAGCTCGGGCACCGTCTCGTCGCCGCGGACGTGCTCGAACGTCCCGATGACGTGTACTGGTGCCGACGCCCGGAGATCGAGACCGCCCTCGGAGCTCCGCGGGACCTGCGACCGCTCGTCGAGCAGCGCCGGGAGGAATGGCGTGGTCAGCGGCGGGCCACGCCCCCGCAGCTGCTGCCCCAGGGAACCTGGATGGATCGGCTGGGCGCGATGATGCCCGCGACCACCGCCGACCAGACCGGCGACGTGCTGACGGGGATCGGCGCCAGCGCCGGACGGGTCACCGCGATCGCCCGGGTGCTGGCCGGCCCGGCCGACTTCGCCCGGCTGCAGCCCGGGGAGGTGCTGGTCGCCTCGATCACCACCCCGGCCTGGACCTCCCTGTTCGCCCGGGCCGGGGCGGTGGTCACCGACATCGGCGGTCCACTCAGTCACAGCTCGATCGTGGCCCGCGAGTACGGCATCCCGGCCGTGCTCGGGACCGCGGTCGGCACCCGCCGGATCACCGACGGCCAGCAGATCACCGTGGACGGCGACCAGGGCCGGGTCTACCTGGCCGATCCGGGCGCACCCCTGTCACCGGTCGCTCACCGCCGGCTCAACCGCTGGCTGATCGCGGGCGGTACCGTCGCGGCGGCTGTCGGGGCTGTGACGACCGTCGTCGCCGTCCGGCGCCGACACCGGCCCTGACCCTACGACCGGCCCTGACCCTACGACCGGACCGTCGGCGTCAGAAGTCGTCCGGGCAGTAGGGCCGCTGGGGCCAGTCGAAGGCCATGGTCATCGCCGCGACGGCGCCGGGGGTCCGCTCGGACACCAGACCCGCCCGGTGCAGCGACGTCAGCGGTACGCCCCCCAGGTAGATCGAGCCCAGCTCGCGGATCCCGAGACTGAGATCGGGACGGCGCCGACCGGCCTTGGTCACCCGGGCCCCCTCACCCCCGGCCTCGGCCTGGATCCGGAACGTGCCGTCGTTGTGCTCCAGCAGGTGGTCGCCGACCTGCACGACCACGTCGAGGTCGGCGCCGTACGAACGGTTCGCCAGGGCCTTCGGCAGGTCGACGATCCGGACGTACGTGCTGTCGGTCAGCGTGGTCGCCAGGATCCGTGGGTTGGCCAGCAGGTGGCGAAGGGGCTCGTCGACCGCGACACCGTACGCCTTGAAGCGTCGGACCAGGTCCAGATCGAACAGGAACCGCCAGAGGCCGGCGCGGGACTGCGCGTCAACGGCATCGATCTCCTCGATCTCGACCTCGGCGTCGGGAAGGTCGCCGCTCCAGGGCGAGGAGACCTTGAACCGCGCGTAGCCGTCCAGCTCCCCGGTGGCACTGAAGTGCAGGGCGTAGCGCACCGGGGGTGCCCCCTTCCGGTCCTCCGGCCGATCCAGCAGCTCCCGCTCCCAGAACACCGCCGGCCGATCCAGCGCCCCCGGACGATCGGGGAGCAGCCGGGCGTGCAGAGCCGGGACGACGCTGCCGTACTCCTCCTTGGTGACCTCCTCGACCCAGCCGTCGCCGAGGTCCACCGAGGGCAGGAAGGCGGTGGAGGAGGTCTGCCCGCTCACCCAGAGTCGGGGAACGGCGCTGCCGTACCCGAATCGGCCGTAGATCGCCGACTCCGAGGCCCACAGGAGGGCCACCGGCTCCTTGCGGCGGTGCACGTCGGCGAGCTGGTGGCGCATCATCACCGTGAGCAGACCCTGCCGGCGGTGCGTGGGGGCGACCGTCACCACGGTGACGGCCCCGATCGGCACCGACCCCCCGGGGGTGGTCATGGACCGGGTGAAGGCGCCGCAGGTGGCGACCCAGCGGTCTCCGGCGGTGAAGCCGAAGCAGCGGTCGACCTCGAACAGTCGCCGGTCGAAGTCCCAGTGCTGCTCGTTGAAGTCCCCGTGGAAGCCGCGCATGACGGCAGCCAGGTAGTCCTTGCAGGTCTCCTCGGTGACATCGGTCAGGACGGGAGCGAAGCGCTGGCGGTGTTCGGTGGTCACCGACCTAGTCAATCGTGTCCCGGTCCGACTCCACCACCCGGTGGCGCACGGGGCCGGTCAGTCGGGCACCGGCTCCGGCGGTCCGGCAACCCGGGTGCCGCGCAGGGAGGCGGTCACCGGGCTGGCGACCTCGACGGTCCGGGTGACGGTGCAGATCCGGTCGTGTGAGGCGGTGATCGCTCGTTCCAGCACGGCTTCGGCGGCCCGGCCGGCGTCGGTGTCGGGGAACTCGACCCGGAAGTCGACCGCGAGGTCGACCATCCGGATGCCCTGCTCATCGCGGATCTTCACTCCGGAGGCGTCGACCGCGAACTCCTCAGGTGCGCTCCGCTTCCCGGTGATCAGGTCCACGTCGATGGCCGTGCAGCCGGCGATGGCCACCAGCAGCAGCTCGACCGGGGTGAAGTCGCTGTCCTCCCCCATCCCGACCGCCAGCGTGGCGCCGCGCTCGTTCTTGGCGAGGAGCCGCCCCTTGCTGGTGCGTTCCAGACTGACCCGACGGATCGCGTCGCTCATCCGTTCGCCTCCACGGTGCTGGTCTGCCGGTGCGCCGGCTCCGGTCCCGGTGCCGGCTGGGGCATCAGACCGGTCAGGCGGTTCCAGGCCGCACCGAGGTCGGGCAGCCACCGGGCCGTGGCCTGGAGGTCCATCCGGAGCCGGGGTGTGACGGGGTGCGGGCGGATCACCGAGAAGCCGACCCGCTGGAGGAACGCGGCCGGCGCGATGCAGGAAGGGCCTTCGCGATAGCTGCCGACCGCCTCGATCGCCCGGATGTCACGCCGGATCATCAGACCGGCGGCCGCCTGCACCAGCTGCCGGCCCAGTCCACGACCACGGTACGGCTCCTCGATCCGGGTGCTCAGCAAGAGGGCGGCATCGGGGTTGACCGGGGTGGTGGCCAGGGCGCTGAGTCGAGGTACCAGTCCCGCCGGGGCCATCGTGACGTAACCGAGGAGCTCGTCGCCTTCGGTCGCGATCACTCCGCAGTAGCCCCAGCGTCGGGCCACCGCCTCGGCCCACTCCCGTTTCACCTCGGCCCGGTTCCGGTGCAGGTCGGGGGCGGCCAGGTCGAGCAGGCTCACCTCCCAGAACGTGCAGCGGGCACAGGGATCGGGCAGCAGGGCGAGATCGGCAACTGTCATCGGGCGCAGGCGACGCGGCATGGTCAGGCATCCTCGGCGGAGGGCATCGGGCCCGACGACGACGTCGAGGCTGGGTCGTCATCGGCCTGATCGACCGGGTCGGCGCGATCGACCGGGTCGGCCTCATCGACCGGCGACGGGCCGGGTGGCTGGACTGACGGCCCGGGTGGCTGGACCGACGCCCACGGATCCGGTTCCCGCGGCCGGGCCAAACCGGCCAGGAAGCCGAGCACCACGCTGCCGGCCAGGGCGGCGAGCAGCCAGAGCAGCCAGACAACCGGTCGGGGAAGCCGAGAGGCTTGAGCACCTACCGCAGAGTCTGACAACGAGGGGACCGCGCTCGCACGCATGCCCCACATCGTAGGTCGGCCGACCAGCGGTCACCACATGCGCCTCCCCCGGCGATGAGGCACCCTTGGGGGGTGACTGACCACGAGCCCGAGCTGAGTCGCGGAGGAGACGCGTCGCCGGACGCGGCTGGGCTCTCCCGTGAGGCTGCCGCGGGTCTGGAGCGGCTCCAGCGCCGCGACACCCGGTTGGACAGCTACGTGGACCGGTACGCCGCTCGCACCCACGGTATGACGGCCTCGGTCATCCGGGCGCTGTTCTCCGTGGCCAACCGACCCGAGGTCGTCTCGCTGGCCGGCGGGATGCCCAACATCTCCGACCTGCCGCTCGATGTGGTCGGCAACGCCCTGCACGACCTGGTGGTCACCGACGGTCGACGTGCCATGCAGTACGGGTCCGGCCAGGGCGAACCCGTGCTCCGGGAGGCGATCTGCGAGGTGATGAAGCTGGAGGGCATCACCGCGCACCCCGACGACGTCACCGTCACCGTGGGTTCCCAGCAGGGTCTCGACCTGGTCACCCGGTTGTTCTGCGATCCGGGTGACGTGGTGCTCTGCGAAGCGCCCAGCTATGTCGGTGCCCTGGGGGTGTTCCGCGCGTACCAGTGCGAGGTCGTGCACGTCGCCATGGACGAGCACGGTCTCGACCCCGTCGCCCTGGGGGAGGCGGTGGCGGCGCTGCAGGCCGCCGGCAAGAAGGCCAAGTTCCTGTACACGATCCCCAACTTCCACAACCCGGCCGGCGTCTCCCAGACGCTCGAGCGGCGCACCGAGGTCCTGGAGGTCGCTCAGCGGGCCGATCTGCTGGTGGTGGAGGACAACCCGTACGGGCTGCTCGGGTTCGACGGTGATCCCGTCCCCGCCATGCGGTCGATGGACGCCGAGCGGGTGGTCTACCTGGGGTCCTTCTCGAAGACCTTCGCGCCCGGCTTCCGGGTCGGCTGGGTGCTCGCCCCGCACGCTGTCCGGGAGAAGCTCGTGCTGGCCCAGGAGTCGGCGACGCTGTGCCCGCCGACCTTCTCCCAGTACGCCGTGGCCTCGTACCTGCACAACCACGACTGGCGGGGCCAGATCAAGATCTTCCGCGAGATGTACCGGGAGCGACGCGACGCGATGCTGACCGGTCTGGCCGACCACATGCCGGCCGGCACCTCGTGGACGGTGCCCAGCGGCGGCTTCTTCGTCTGGCTCACCCTGCCCCCGGGACTGGATTCACACGCCATGCTGCCGCGGGCGGTCACCGCCCGGGTGGCGTACGTGCCCGGCACCGGCTTCTACGCCGACGGGCTCGGCAGTCGACACCTGCGCCTGTCCTACTGCTTCCCGACGCCCGAGCGGATCATCGAGGGCACCCGTCGACTGGGCGAGGTGATGCAGTACGAGGCCGATGTGCTGGCCACCTTCGGCACCGCGATCGAGGGTCCCGGTCCCCGGGGCGATCGGCTGTACGACTCGCCCGGAGCGAACCAGCGATGACCCGAGAGGCGCCACCCATGACCGAACCCAGCAGCACCGCCGAGACGGTCGTGGTGCTGTCCGGTGGCCTCTCGCACGAGCGCGACGTGTCCCTGCGGTCCGGCCGCCGGGTGGCGCTGGCCCTGCGTTCCCGCGGGGTCGAGGTGGTGGAGTCCGACGTCGACGCCTCCCTGGTCCCGCTGCTCGGCACACTGCCGGAGGCGGTCGTCTTCCCGGTGCTGCACGGCGAGGCCGGCGAGGACGGTGCGCTGCGCGAGGTGCTCGCGCTGCTGGGCGTACCGTTCATCGGCTCGATCGGTTCCGCCTGCCGGGTCGCCTTCGACAAGTCGATCGCCACCACCGTGGTGGCCGAGGCGGGCATCGCCACCCCGATCCAGGTCGCGCTGCCGCACGAGATCTTCCGGGAGCTGGGGGCGCGGGCGCTGATGAACGCGCTGGCCGACCAGATCGGCTTCCCGATGATGGTCAAGCCGTCCCGAGGTGGCTCGGCACTGGGGGCCAGCAAGGTCAGCCGGCCCGAGGAGCTGCCCTCGGCGATGGTGGGGGCCTACGCGTACGGACCCGTGGCGGTGATCGAGCAGTTCATCGAGGGCACCGAGGTGACGGTCACCGTGGCCGATCGGGGCGATGGCCCGGCCGCCCTGCCGGCGGTGGAGATCCGACCCGAGTCGGGGGTGTACGACTACGAGTCCCGCTACACCGCGGGAGCGACCCGGTTCCTCTGCCCGGCCGAGATCGAGGAGTCGCTGGCCGAGGCGTGCTCCGCTCTGGCCCTCACCGTCCACGACGTGCTCGGTCTGCGGGACCTGTCGCGGACCGACCTGATCATCACCCCCGACGGCAGGCCGACCTTCCTCGAGGTGAACGTCGCGCCGGGGATGACCGAGACCTCGGCCGTGCCACTGGCCGTCGAAGCCGCCGGCTGGAGCCTGGGCAAGATGTGCGCCGACCTGGTCCGGGTCGCCGCCCACCGCGGTGGGCGCGTGTCGGCCGAACCGGTCGGGTGATCGAGATGCCGAACGCGGTGCCGCTCGGACCGGGCCCCGTGCGGCGCGGACCGCGATGACGCTGCTCAAACAGATCGGCATCGTCGTGCTCGGCTGCGTGATCGCGGGCGGCATGGCCCTGCTGGGCATCTGGCAGCTGCAGGTCTACACCGAACAGGGCGCCGACGCCTCCGCTGCGCGCGCTGCTCAACCGGCGGTCCCGCTGGCGTCGGTGGCTCCCGCCGCCACCCGAGTGACCGAGGGGTACGGGTTGTCGGTGCAGTTCAGCGGCACGTACGACCCGGCGCTGCAGGTCCTGGTGCCGACCGGAGACGAGGGGCCGGCCGGCTCGCTGCGGGTGGTGACCGGGTTGCGGCAGGCCGACGGTTCGACGGTGGCAGTGGTGCGAGGCCTGGTACCGGCCTCCACCACCACGGCCCCCACGCCGCCCACCGGCCAGGTCACCCAGACCGGGGTGCTGCTGCCCTCGGAAGAGGCCGGCGACACGCTGACGCCGACCGGCCAGGGGGTCGGGCTGTCGTCGATCCGGGTGCCCCAGCTGGCCCAGACGTGGCCGGGCCCGCTGGTCGACGGCTTCGTGGTGCTGTCGGCGGACGACGCGCGCGCCGGCGGGCTGGCACCGGCCCCGCTGGCGCTACCGGAGGGTCAAGGACGACTGCGAAACGGTGCGTACGCGGCGCAGTGGTGGATCTTCGGGCTGTTCGCCGTGGTGATGAGCGCCCGGATCGCCCGCGACCTCGGCCGCCGCTCCGAGCTGGATGCGCCCCTCACCATGATCCGCTGACCGTCTTCGACTCCGCGGGTGATATTTCCACCGCGCAGTCACCTTTACCCGACTCCGCGGGTGATATTTCCACCGCGGAGTCGAGTTCGGACGGCTGACAGGGGTCGGCGGGCGTGACCGCCGGGACCGTGCCGACGGCCCCGTAGAAGGTGCCCTCCCAGCGTTTGACGGCAGCCACCAGCACGAAGCTGAGGCTGACGAGCAGGGCCCAGGACCCCCACTTGCCCACGTGCACCAGCTGCCAGAAGCCTACTTGGTCCGGGTACTGCCAGGCGCCCAACCAGGTCGCCCCGTTCTCGGCCACCCACAGGAAGAACCCGATCAGGACGAACGACAGACAGAGCGGCATCGCGTACCGGCGGGCGCCGACGGTGAAGGAGACCCGGCTGCGCCACAGCACCGCCACGAAACCCAGCGCGACCAGCCAGCGCAGGTCCGGCAGGTAGTGGTGGGTGAAGAAGTTCGCGTACGCCGCCACCGCGAGCGCGGCCGCCGGCAGCCAGGGAAACCGGTTGACCCGCAGGTCGAACCGCCGGAACGCCTGGCAGATGTAGGAGCCGACCGCGGCGTACATGAAGCCGGAGTAGAGCGGCACGCCGCCCACCATCGCCCGGGCATCCTCCGGGTACGCCCAGGAACCCATCCGCACCTTGAACAGCTCCAGCGCCAGACCGACCAGGTGGAAGGCGAAGATCACCGCCACCTCCCGGGCGGTCTCCCACCGGAGCAGGTAGAGCACCAATGTGACCACCAGCCCGTACGCCACCAGCGCGTCGTAGCGGGCGATGGGCAGCGGGATCACCCGGCTGAGCGCCAGACCGACGAAGATGGCCACGGCGAACAGGCAGCACTGGAGCTCGATCGTGGCGAACCGGACCAGCTGAGCCGCCGCCTCGAGGACGAGCCGGCGGACGCGCACCTCAGTCCTCGACCCACTCGAGCAGGTCTCCGGGCTGGCAGTCCAGCACTCGGCACATCGCTTCCAGGGTGCTGAACCGGACGGCCTTCGCCCGGCCGTTCTTCAGCACCGCGACGTTGGCCGGAGTCAGCCCGACCCGCTCGGCGAACTCGCCAACGCTCAGCTTCTGCCTGGCCAGCTGCACGTCGATCCGGACCACGATCGGCATCAGATGACCCCGTCCATCTCGGTCCGCAGGGTGGTGGCCTGCCGCAGCAGCGCCCGCATCACGTACATCAGCAACACCACCGTGCCGCCGGCCAGCACCATCGCGAACATCAGCATCGGCGTGCCGGGATCGTCGAACAGGACGAGGCTGAGGACCACCGTGGTGCCCAGCAGCAGCGCCCAGGCGGTGGCCAGCGCCGCGAGGATCACGTTGACCCAGACGAAGGCGTCCTCGCTGAAGATCCGGTCGGCCATCACCATGCTGAGCAGCCGCCAGGTGCAGACGATCACGACCTGCCCGCAGAGCATCCCGAGCACGGCTACCACCAGGAGCGGCCAGCGGAACGGCGCGAAGACCGGGGACTGGGACGCCATGAACGCCAGCTGGCCGGGGATCGACAGGGTCTGCCCGACCAGCAGCCCCACGAACAGCAGCACGAGCAGGATCCGGAGCACGACCACGGCCCGATTGGTCATCGACATGCATCGACTATCGGTTGGCATCTATCGAAAGTCAATAGATTCTCGGTGACCTCACTCGGTTCTGCCATCCGCGAGCCGCACCGTCAGCTCGGTGTGGCCCGCGTGCGCCGCCCAGTCCGCCGGCCTACCGCCGAAATCCCGATCGCGCAGGCCCGGGTCGGCGCCCCGGCCGAGCAACCAGGCGCACAGCTCCGCGTCACCCCGGAGGGCGGCCTCGTGCAGCGCAGTCCGGCCGTCCGGGCCGGCGGCGTCGATGCCGTAGCCCAGGTCGAGAAGCTGCCGGACCGCCTCGATCCCGTGCTGCTCGCCGGCCAGCCGCAGGGCATCCGGGCGACCCGCCACCAGGGCCGCCGCGTGCTCCCGCCGCCGGGACACGCCCTCGGCGTCTCCCGCCAGTGCCGCCGCGAGCAGCAGGTCCGGCTCCCCGATGCGGTCGCTGTGACCGCCGTCGGCCACCAGCAGCGCGGCGGCCTCCCGGTGGCCGTTCCGGACGGCCAGCTCGTACGCGGTCTGGTCGCCGAGGATCGGGTGGTAGCCCCGGGTGTTCGGGTCGACGCCGTACGTCAGCAGGAGTCGTACCCGCTCGGTGAACCCGTGCTGGGCGGCGGTGCGCAGGTGCTCCCCGACCATCTCCGCCGGCGACGGGTACGCGGTGCCGAGCCGGTCCCGCCAGGGGGATCGGTGCGGGTGTCCGGCGCCGTGGTCGAGCAGCGGGAGCAGATGCGAGTCGTCGGGCCGGAACTGCCGGTTGTAGAACGCCTGGTTGTCGTTCGGGTCGGCACCGGCGTCGAGCAGCATCGTCACCATCGCGACCGCCTCGGGGTGGGCTGGCTCGTTCCGCTCACCGCCTCCCAACACTCCCGTCACGGCCGTGAACGGCGAGGGGAGCCGCTGCCAGAGGAAGCCGGCGTCCGGGTCGGCCCCCGCGTCGAGCAGGACCCGCAGCGTGGCGACCGGATCGCCGACGCCGAGCCGGGCGTAGCAGAGGTAGAGCAAGGGTGGCCAGTCGTGCGGACCGGACGTGCGCGCGACCGCCGCCGGATCATGGTCGAGCAGGTCCCGCAACGCAGCCGACTCGCCGCAGGCGGCCATCGTCGCCGCGGTCGCCGTGACGAGGGAAGGCTCGGTCCGGAGCAGCTCGACGGCGCGATCGGCGACGTACGGATCGGTGTAGCTGAGGCAGGCCAGCCGGAGGAAGGCGTCGACCGGTTCGTCGCTCGCCCGGGACGAGACCATGTCGCGGCCCCAGGTCTCCAGCACGGCGACATGCTCCAGCAGCTTCGACCAGCCGGCGAATCCGTACGCCCGGGCCAGCACCCGCTGGGCCCGACTCAGAGTGACCGGCTCGTCGCCGGGGTCGTAGGTGGTGACCAGCTCCAGCGCATCCGCGTCACCCTCCGCGGCTCGGCGGCGCAGCTTCTTGGCCTGCTTTCGCAGTCGCTCGAGATCCGGCCGATCGGGCAAGGCCCAGCGAGCGGGCGGGTGCTGGTCGTCCGAATACGGCTCGGACGGGGATGCAGCGGGCACAGGCACAGTGGGCACGGGGCCTCCTTCGCTCAGGTCCCGATGTCCGCGCCGTCGGGGCGAAAGAGGTGGATGGCACCAGCGAAGATCGCACTCAGGTGGGCTGTGCCCTGTCCGCGGACCGGTGGCGCCCTGCGCGCCGATACCGACGGTAGCCCCGCCGCCCCCTCCGGACAAGCACGGACCGGTGCCGTCAGCCGGCGCCGCCCAGGCCCGCGTCCCGGGCCCGCAGGATCGCAGCCGACCGGTCGGACACGTGCAGCTTGGTGGTGATGTTGGACACGTGGTTGCGGACGTCTTGCTGCTCACGCCGAGACGGCGGGCCACCACCGCGTTGTCCAGCCCGGTGGCCAGCAGACCGAGCACCTCGGCCTCGCGCTCGGTCAGCTGCGGGAATGGACTGACACTCGCCGAGCGGCCGAACACCTCGAGCATCCGGGCCGCGATGCCCGCTCCGAACAGGGCCTCTCCCCGCGCCACCGCCCGGACGGCGGCGACCAGCTCGTCCGGCCCGGCGCCCTTGAGGGTGTAGCCGTAGGCGCCGGCTCGCAGCGCCGCCAGCACGTTCTCGTCGTCGTCGTACATGGTCAGCATCAGCGCCCGCGTCGCCAACCCGAGCGTGCACAGCTCGGCGCAGACCGACAGGCCGTCGCCGTCCGGCATGGCGATGTCCAGCACCGCCACCTCCGGCCGGTACGCGATGGCCGCGTCGACGGCGGCCCGCCCGGTACCGACCACGGCGAGCACCTCGAAGTCCGCCTCGGCGTCGAAGACGGCCCGCAGTCCGGCGGAGAACACCGGGTGGTCGTCAGCGAGAATCAGCGTGACCATCGGGTCCTTTCAGCATCAGCGGCAAGCGGGCCGTGACCACGGTGCCGGAGCCGGGCGCACCCGACCTGGTCGACAGTGTGCGTCGGCGCCCTGCACGGTCTGACCGCGTTGGTCCTGTTCACCGTGGCCCTGTACGCGGCCCGTCGGGTCGAGATCCCTCGTCGCTCCGACCGGGCGGCGGACAAGGACGTCGAGACCGCGGTCTGAGCCCACCCTGCGTCGGTGCCGCGGGACCGCTCGGTGTGACCGAGGCCGCAGCGCCGGTGGGCACTGGCGACCGACGGCGAGACGTAGGCTCGCAGCCGTGACTGGTGCCTTGATCCGCTACCGCGTGATGGCGTACGTCGTCGGCTGTCTGCTGGTGGTCCTGGTGTGTGTCGGTGTGCCGCTGAAGTACCTCGCCGGCAACGACACCGTGGTGACCTGGACCGGCATCCCCCATGGCTGGCTCTACATGGCCTTGATCATCACCGCCTTCGACCTCGGTCGACGGGCTCGCTGGGGATGGGGACGCCTGATCCTGATTGCCCTGGCCGGCACCGTTCCTTTCCTGTCCTTCGTGGCCGAGCACTACGCGACCCGAGACGTGCGGGCCAAGCTGGCCGCCTTCCCCGAGTTCGCCGACCAGGCGTCCCTGCCCCCCGAGGCGGCCACCGTCCACGCCGGTGCGAAGCCGTCGACTGGGTCCCCGGTGGAGGCGACCCCGGAAAGTGGCTCCCATTAGGCATTTCTCCCGACCTTGAGAGAACCCCGGTGCATCCGGCCGACGTCCACCGGGGGGAAGATGTGCCGACATGGCTGGTAGGCGCCCTCGGTCGGCGGCGCCGGGTCGACGAGGAGGTCGGTGCGATGATGCGGTGGCGACTGGTTCTGGGGTGCTGCTCACGCCGATAGGTGCCGTTGGCAGCCGGGCTGAGCGGCCGGCCCGCGGCCGCGGCGCCGCGCACGGTGCGCAGCACGACGGTGACGGTGCCGGACGGCTCCCGGACGTTCTCGGCGTTGCTGGTGAGCGGTCGGGCGAGGCCGATGGCGATTGCCCGGTGGTGGGCTTCGGACACGGCTCTCAGACCGGCCTGCTGCCGAGCCACAGTCAGTTCGCCACCGACCTGCTGGCCTCGGTTCGTTGGGCGCAGCAGACGCAGCCGAACGCCGATCCGGACAAGGACGCGCTGGTGGGTCACTCGATGGGGGCGGCCTTGCCCTCGAGTGGCCGGGTCAGTGGGCCCGGAAGGCTTCGTGCAGCCACCATGAGCCACCGTCGCTGCTGATCTTCGCGTCGATCACCAGTGGTCGTTGCCGCGGACCGTCGAGCCAGGTCGCCAGCGGATCGAGATCCGCGGGCTTTCGTACGGTCAGCCCGTCCGCTCCGAAGCCACGGGCGATCGCGGCGAGATCGACGTCGGGAAACCGCACGGTGGACAGGTCGGCGCCGTTCGGACCGAAGTGATGGACCTCGGCACCGTAGGCGGCGTCGTCGTACACCACCACGAGCAGCCCGAGTCCGAGGCGGACAGCGGTCTCCAGGTCAGCGATCCCCATCAGGAAGCCGCCGTCGCCGGTGCCGAGCACCGGCAGTCGGTCCGGCGCGGCCAGAGCAGCGCCGATCGCGGTCGCCAGACCCAGGCCGATCGACTGGAACGACTGGGTGAAGCAGAACGCACCGGCAGCGGGAACGGCCAGAAAGCTCGCGGGGTAGCCCATGAAGTTGCCGGAGTCCACGGCCAGCTGGCGGTTGCCGGGCAGCACGGTGTCCAACCGGGTGCTCAAGGCTCGCGGGTCGATCGTGCTCTCGTCGGAGAGGTCGGTGAACGGCACCTGCGGCCACCGACCTTCGGTGCGCAGGCGGCGAGCCACGTCCGGTGTCCGATAGCCGCTGCGGACATCCTCCCCGGACACCCGATCGGCCACCGCCGACACGGTCAGACCGACGTCGGCCCAGACGCCCAGGTCCACCGGTCGACGGGCACCGATGGCGGTTGGATCGTCGTCGACCTGCACCAGCACGGTCCCCGGACCGAGGAGACGGCCGTGACGGGTGGTCCAGCCGGTCAGGCTGCACCCCCAGGCCACCACCAGGTCCGCGCCGGCGACCAGCTCGGCGGCCAACGGAGTGGCGAAACCACCACAGATCCCGAGGTCGTACGCCACGTCCGCGAACGTGCCGGCCGCCACGGCGGACGTGGTCAGCAGCGCCCCGAGCCGGTCGGCCAGGGCGGCGATCTCCCGTCCGTACGCCAGCGCCCCGCGCCCCGCAAGGAACACCGGGCGTTCGGCGTCGCGAAGCCGCTGTACGAGACCGTCGACGGCGCCCGGGTCCGGCGCTGTCCGGGCCGCCGGGGGCAGGGGCGCGAGCCGCTCGCTCGCTGGGACCTCGGCCGCCTGGACGTCCAGCGGGAGATTGAGGACCACGGTTCGACGGCCATGTGAGGCCGTCCGATAGGCCCGGACGACGTCATCGACGGCCGAACCTGGGCTGTGGACCCGCTCGGGAACGGCGCCGACGCTGCGGATGAGCGCATCCTGGTCGATGCGGAAGTTCGATCCGACGGCGGAACCAGCGACGTCGGCCGTCAGCACCACCAGCGGCGTCCGGCTCTTCGCCGCCTCGGTGATGCCGGTCATCGCGTTGGTGAGTCCACAACCCTGGTGCACGCTCACGACGGCGACCCGACCACTGGTGCGGGCGTACGCGTCCGCCATCGTCGCGGCACCGCCCTCGTGTCGGGCGGCGACGAACGGCACTCCGGCGGCAACCAGCGCGTTGGTCACAGCGAAGTTCCCGCTGCCCACCACACCGAACGCATGAGCGGCCCCGAGGTCGGCGATCGTCTGACCGACCAGCTGGGCCACCGACACCGGGGCCGTCGACGGCATCAGGACCGTTCGACGAGGGCGAGGACGCGCGCCGGGCTACCGGTCCCCCCGACCAGGCGCAGCGGCTGCACGAACAGCAGAGCCCCGGTGGTCGGCAACCGGTCGAGCTGCTGCAGCTGGGTGAGACCCAGCTTCCCCGCCCCCAGCAGGAAGTAGTGGGCCGGAAAGGGCGGCTCCATCCCGCCGGCCGAACCCGCGTCGATGCCGACGGTCTCCACCCCGTACCCGGTGATGGCCCGCTCGTCGGCCAGCCACTGGGCGGTCTCGACCGACGGACCCGGGGTGTGCGGTCCGTTCGCGTCGGCGTTCAGGAACGTCGTCTGGTCGCCGCCGCGGGCTGACCAGCCGGTTCGCAGCAGCACCCACGCGTTGTCAGGAATGCGACCGTTCTGGTCCTCCCAGGCCAGCAGGTGGCGCGGCTCCAGCAAGAAGTCCGGGTCGGCAGCGACCTCGTCCGTGACGTCGACGACCACCGCAGGTCCGACCAGCCGCTCGGGCGGGACCTGATCAACGGTCCAGCCGTCCTTACCGGTCACCCAGTGCGCCGGCGCGTCCACGTGCGTGCCGGTGTGCTCACCGGTGTGGATGTTGTGCCACTTCCACATCGGTCCGTCGTCGTCGAAGTCACTGACCGTCTCCAGACTGAGAGCGATCGTGTTCGCGAACGGCGGCGGAAGCTGCAGCACCGGGGTCGTCGGCGACAGCGGCGCGGTGAGATCCAGGATCTCGATGCGCCCCGAGGCGAGCCCCGACTGGAGGGTGGTCAGCGGAGAGTCAGACACTAGACACCTATCTTCTTATTAATCTGTCGCTATATCGACAAAGCAACTTCGCGATCACTGCAACAGAAGGGCAGCAATGCGTTCCAGGTCCTCCGGTGAGGCGAACTCGATCGTCAACCGGCCCTTCGCCCTCCCGCTGTCGACCTTGACGCGGGTGTCCAGGCGATCGGCCAGCTGACCCGCGATCTCGGTGGCTCGTGGATGGGGTTCGCGCGCCGACCGAGGGGAGCGGGCTGTGGCCGACGGTTCCTCGGCATCGCCGAGGGTGACGATCTCCTCGGTGGCCCGGACTGACAGTCCTTCCGCAACGACGCGCTGCGCCAACCGCTCCTGACTCCCCTGGTCAGGGAGCGCCAGCAGGGCTCTCGCGTGCCCGGCGGAGAGCACCCCCGCCGCGACGCGTCGCTGAACAGTCGGCGGCAACCGGAGCAAGCGGATCGTGTTGGAGATCTGCGGTCGGGAGCGCTTGATGCGGCTGGCCAGCTCCTCCTGCGTACAGCCGAAGTCTTCGAGCATCTGCTGGTACGCCGCCGCCTCCTCCAACGGGTTGAGCTGAGCCCGGTGCAGGTTCTCCAGCAGAGCGTCCCGTAGGAGATCATGACTCTCGGTCTCGCGCACGATCGCCGGAATGACGGCCAACCCGGCCTGTTGCGAGGCCCGCCAGCGGCGCTCCCCCATCACGAGCTCGAACCGTTCGTCGCCTAGTGGTCGGACCACGATGGGCTGGAGCAGTCCCACTTCGGTGATCGAGTCGACGAGCTCCGCCATGGCATCTTCGTCGAAGACCGTGCGGGGCTGCCGGGAGTTCGGCGTGATCGACTCGAGCGGGAGCTCGGCGAAGTACGAGCCGTCCGGGATCGGGGTGGGGCCCGCATCGGCGTCGACGACCGGAGTCGAGAGCACCTCCCGGGCGATCACCTCCGCCTCGGACACGGTCCCAGCGGAATCGCGTACGAGGGCGGGAGCTGACGGCTCCGTACGTTGAAAGAGCTCACCCAGACCACGACCGAGACCACGGCGCTCGGCGGGACGATCGGTCATGGTCATGGGCAGGGCCTCTCGGGAGTGGGATCTGTCTCAGGACGGTCAGCAGGTCGCCGGCCGGTGCGGTCGAAAGAGCGACGTGTCGCGAGATGACCGATCGCGACGGTCGAAGCACAGACGATGGCGGCTGTCACTGCTCGTCCGCCGCGCCGCGCCGAGCGATCTCCTGTGCTGCCTGCAGATAGGACACGGCACCGGCCGAGTCGGGGTGATACGTCAACACGGTCTGTCCGTAGCTCGGCGCCTCCGAGATCCGAACGGATCGTGGGATGACGGTCGGCAGCGTCTCCTCGGTGAAGTAGGCGCGGACCTCGTCGGCGACCTGAGCGGCCAATCTGGTTCGAGCGTCGAACATGGTGAGCAGAACGGTGCTGACCGCCAGGTCTTCGTTCAACTCGCCCTTGACCAGATTGATGGTCCGGACGAGCTGCGAGACCCCTTCAAGCGCGTAGTACTCGCACTGGATCGGAATCAGGATCTCGCTCGCCGCCACCAGCGCGTTCAGGGTGATCAGGCCGAGGGACGGCGGGCAGTCCAGGAACACATAGTCGACGGGATGGTCGGTCAGGTAGGCGCGCAGCGCCTTCCGTAGCCGGTTCTCACGCGCCACCATGGACACCAGCTGGATCTCGGCCCCGGCCAGGTCGATCGTGGCCGGAAGTACGTGCAGGTTGGGGGCCTCGGGGGAGGCCACCAGATGGTTCGCGATGGGCGATCCCTCGATCAGGACCTCGTACGTCCCCGGAACACCAGGGGAGTGATCGATCCCCAATGCGGTGGAGGCGTTGCCCTGAGGGTCCAGGTCGAGAACGAGGACGTTCAAGCCGCCGAGCGCCAGTCCAGCCGCCAGATTCACCGATGTCGTGGTCTTGCCCACACCGCCCTTCTGGTTGGCGACCACGAAGACCCGGGTAGTCCGCGGCTTCGGCAACATCGGGGTGTTGGCCGAAGGAGGAGGTGGCCGAAGTGGGTTCGGGGCAGGGGGCTCCGCCACCTCTCCTGTGTCGAACTCGTCGCGGTCGAACCTCGCTCGGCGCGGTCCCGGTGGTCTTGACACCCCGGCGACGGCCGCCGTTCCCGCCCGCCCGCCGGCTCCTGGTGTTTCGCGTGAAACATCGGCCTCCGGTGTTGCTTCGGCGGTTCCCGCTGGCGACATGACCTCGGGAGTGGCGAAGGAGCGCGCGACGGAGCCAACGAGTGACTGGGCGGAACTGACCGTTTCACGTGGAACGGGCGCCGCCCGAGGTGGGTCCTCTGCCTGCGGCTCGCTGCGTACGGCGGTGACGGGGCTGCCGAACTCGATCCGGTCGTCCGAGGCCTCGGCATCGACATCCGCGGCATCGACACCCGCGGCATCGTCGAGGTCGGGACCCCGATCCTCGTGATGATCCATCTCCACCCGATCGTGCTCGCGGAGTGCGGTGACAGAGGCATGATCGCTCGCGAGCTGGTCGGGACCGGACGCCGAGGACGGGTAGCTGCCCGCGGAACCTGGCGACTCATCGTCCGCCACCGTCCGGGCATCCTCAGCGAAGTCCCGATCCACAGAGGCGTTCTCAGCGTCGATGCGGTCGACGAGAATGCGGCTCGCTGGTTCAACTGCATGATCGCCGGGCGCCGTTTCACGTGGAACAGGCAGATCACCCGGCCACCCCAAGGAACCGGTCCAGTGAACAGACCGGGGCCAACCAAGGCCCGCGGCGATGCGGGATGGCGCCGCCAGACTGAGACTCATTCTTCTCCTCTTCACTACTGCTCACAGCACCCTATGTGAGGTCACCGACGCGCAGGGGGCGGCGCGCTGGCCCTCAGTACCGTGGCTCTCCAATGCCGCGTTGGGGCTCGCCGCGACCGGGTGAGCACAGGGGCGAGAACCCCCGCAGGTCTGAACCGATCGGCGTCACAACTGCCGCCGCACGCCGCGGTTGGTGACGAAGCGGGGAGAGTGGCACCGCGAAGCCACAGCCAGCCACCCGCAGGCGACAGACTCGGCGGACAACGCCTGGAGGTACATCCTGGCGGACGGAGAGCCGAACACCGGATTCCACCACGAAGCCACAACCATCCACCGGGCCCGGGCAGGACCACCCGGGTACCGCCTTCGAATCACATCCGGTGGACGGATACGCCTGCCCGAACACCGGTTACGCGAAGCCACAGCCAGCCTCCTGCAGGCGACAGCCTCGGCCGGCTACCGCCCCCGAGCCACGTCCGGCGGACGGATACGCTCGGCCGAACACCGGGTACCACCACGAAGCCACATCCGGCGGACGGACACGCCCGACCCAACACCAGACACCACCACGAAGCCACATCCGGCGGACGGGTGCACCCGACCGAACGCCGGATGTCACCGGCACGTCACGAACGGTCAGCCGTTCCTCTCAGGCTTCCTCAGGCGCCGGCCAACCCCGAGCGATCACCGACCGCCCCGCCGCTGACTGGCTGACCGAGCTGCCCGAGCCGCGGGCAGCGAGGTCATTCGCGACCGACCCGGGTTCCGACGGGCGTGCAGCGCTACCGACCAGCGAGACACCTCAGGCGAGACGCAGGCGGACGACCGTCGTCGGCGGGACCTCCGGAGCGGCCTGCGGTGTGACGATGTCCGCTCTCAATCCAGAAGCTTGGATCAGGCGGTCATGGTCCTCGACCTCACGTGCCGCGGATGCTCCCTTGATGGCCAGGATCTGGCCCTCTTGCGTCATCAGGGGAAGGCACCAGCGGATCAGGCGATCAAGGGGAGCGAGCGCCCGCGACACGACGGCGTCGTAGGTCCGACTCACGTGCTCGGCGCGCTCCCTCCGGACCGACACCCGGTCCGTTATCCCCAGGTCATCCACACTGTGGGTAAGAAAGGTGCTGCGCCGCAACAATGGCTCGATCAGGTCGACCGTCAGGTCGGGTCGCAGCAGCGCTACCGGGATCCCCGGCAGTCCGGCACCCGAGCCCACGTCGGCCACGGACGCGTGGTGGGGGATCAGTTCAGCGACAGCTGCGCTGTTGAGGATGTGCCGTCCCCAGATCCGGTCGACCTCACGCGGACCCAGCAGTCCCCAGTCGATACCTCGACTTGCCAATATATCTCTATATCGACTTATCAATTCAAAGGCTGCTTCCGAGCCATAGATCGTCCGCACGACCGGCTCCGACACGTCAGCGGGGGCCGCCGACTCGTGGTGGTCAGCGGCCCCCGGTGACGATGTCGCTCCGGTCTGGTCAGCCACGTGCCGGCAGAACGACCACGTGTCGACGAGGCTCCTCGCCCTCCGACTCGCTGGTCAGCCCGGCTGCCGCCACGGCGTCGTGCACGATCTTGCGCTCGAACGGGTTCATCGCCTTCAGGTGAACAGGCTCGGAGGAGTCCTTGACCTCTTGCACGGCATCGCCGGCGAGGGCTACCAGCTCGGTCCGTCGCTTGCCGCGGTAGCCGGCCACGTCCAGCATGAGCCGACTTCGCTGTCCCGTCTCGGCGAGCACCGCGAGTCGGGTGAGCTCTTGGAGAGCGTCCAGGACCTGACCGCCCTTGCCCACCAGCGCGTCCGACTCACTGACGATCGAGACGTGCGCGCGGTCACCGTCGATGTAGGTGTCGATGTCACCGTCGAGATCGGCGATGTCGAGCAGCTCCTCGAGGTAGTCGGCGGCCACCTCGGCCTCGACCTCGAGAGGGTTGTCGTCGTCCCCGTCGGCATCCGTCTCGTCCCCGTCGGCATCCGTCTCGTCATCGGCGTCGTCGGCCGAGGCCGGCTCGGCCGAACCCTCCGATGTGGCGTCGACGGTGTCAGACGTGTCATCCGGGTCGGACACCGGCCGCTCCTGGTCGGCTGCCACGTAGCCCTCGTCGGGTGCGTCGCCGGCGAGACCGGGGTCGGTCATCGTCTGATCGGTGTTGGTCATGTTCCTCCTTCGGGTGACCGCGGGCCGCGGTCCCCTGTCCTGACAGTGATCCCGAGCGGGACGGCACAGCGTCCAGCCCCCGTTCGGGAGGGATGAGGGGAGCGGCGGCTCACTGCTTGCGCTGCGACCGGGTCTGCTTCCGCGGTTGCTGTCGCACCACGCGAGGGGGGTCCTGCGGTCCGGCGCCGTCGGCGGCCGGGGAGCTGCCGTTCCCGTTCAGGCTGCCACGAGCAACGACCCCGCCCTCGGCGGCGACAGTCTCAGCGGCCGGGCCGTGTCGGGAATCCTTGCGCGCCTGCTTCTCCTTGCGCCGTTCCTCCCACGCCTCGTACGCGGGTGTTCCGGGCGCCGGGTTCCGCCGGATCACGTAGAACTGCTGACCCATCGTCCACAGGTTGGAGGCGAGCCAGTAGATCAGGACGCCGATCGGGAAGTTGATGCCGCCGACCGCGAAGATGATCGGGAACAGGTACAGCATCATCTTCTGCTGCTGCGCGAACGGACCGGTCAGCGCCTCGGGCGGCATGTTCTTGCGCATCAGCTGGAGCTGGGTCACGAACAACGTCGCCGTCATGGCCAGGATCAGCACCACGGTGACGATCCGGACGTTGATCGCGGCCGCCCCGAGCTCACCTGCCCTCATGAAGGTGGCCGAGATCGGAGCGCCGAAGATCGTGGCGGTCTGCAGCGACGTCAGCAGCTCAGGGTGGATCTCCAGCCAGTAGCCGCGGGCGATCCCGTTGGCGGCACCGTCGAGAACCCGGAACAGCGCCAGGAAGATCGGCATCTGCAGCAACAGCGGCAGGCAGGAGGACAACGGGTTGGCGTTGTGCTCCTTGTAGAGCTTCATGGTCTCTTGACCGAGCTTCTCCCGGTCGTGACCGTACTTCTTCTGCAGCTCCCGCACCTTGGGCTGCAACAGCTGCATCTGGCGGGAGGACTTGATCTGCTTGACGAAGAGCGGGATCAGCGCCACCCGGATGACCACGGTGAGGCTGACGATCGAGAACGCCCAGGTCCAGCCGTTGTCGGGGCCGAAGACCGGCGACCACAGGTGGTGGAAGAGCACCAGCAGACCCGATACCACCCAGTACAGCGGGCGCATGATGGCGCCGCCGACGGCGATGAACGGGTCCCAGATGCTCAGTGGGACCAGCAGCGGGATCAGGTCGAACAATTCACACCTCGTACGTGAGCCGGTTCGGCTCGCTGGTCGGACACATCGGACCGGACAGTCGCCTGGTCGTCCCGCAGGACGGACGTCGACGCCTCCGGCAGGTCATGGTGACCCTGGTCGTGGGGGCCACCGAGAGCCTCGGTGGCAGTGCTGGTCGGCGCCGAGCCCGCGGCGGTCGCCTGCAGCCGCGCTTCCTCGTCGAACTCCGGCGTCCCTGGCACGGGATCGTAGCCGCCAGCCGTCCACGGGTGGCATCGGAGAAGCCGGCGACCGGCCAGGTAGGAACCCTTCACGGCGCCATGCACCTCGACGGCCCGCAGGGCGTACGCCGAGCAGCTCGGGTAGTAGCGACAGACGTTGCCGTACAAGGGCGAGATGACGAGCCGGTAGAGCTTCAGCAGGCCGATCAGCAGGTACTTCACCGGCGTGCCAACCGCAGGAGCGCGGCCGCCCAGGCTGCGTCGAGATCCGTGCCCAGCTCCGCTCCGGCCCCGGCGGCCGGAGGCAGCGCGCGCACCACCACCAACGTGTGGGCGGGCAGTCCAGGCACGTGCGCCAGGGCCAGGTGCCGCAGGCGACGACGCACGCGGTTGCGCCGCACGGCCGAACCCACGGTCTTGGACACCACGAAGCCGACCCGACGGTCGGTGCCGCCGGATCGGTTCACGTCGCTCTCCGTGGAGGCCTCGAGCTGCAGGGCGTGAACGACGACTGTCCGTCGTCCCGCGCGCACCCCGTGCCGCACCGTGCGTCGGAAGTCCTCCGACCGACGCAACCGTGCGTCCCTGGGCAACACGAGGCCGACCTGGGTACCGAGCCGTCAGGCAGACAGCTTGTCGCGGCCCTTGCGCCGGCGGGCGGCAAGGATGGCGCGTCCGGACCGCGTCCGCATCCGGAGACGGAATCCGTGGACTCGGCTGCGGCGCCGGTTGCTCGGCTGGAACGTGCGCTTGCTCACGGGAGGGCTCCCTATATCGTGAATTCTGGCCAGGTACCACCCGACGAAGCGCGGGCAGCGAACAGGGGTCGCCACAGTGGCGGCGACCTCCTAACGGTACGGGGACGACACAAGAGGGTCAAACCGGTCGGCCCGCGACGCTGCCCACCGCGTGGGTGTCCAGCCGACACGCCGAGCAATCCGGAAAAGTGTCACGAACGGGTTGCGGCGCGCCCGAGCCCGTTGCTACGTTCACGCCTCGTCCCTTCTTTGTCATTCCGCCAACGTTCTTCTGCCCGACACCATCAGTTCCACCCGATGTCACCCTCTCCGGTTCCAGCCGACCACGCGGTCGGTGCGTCACCGAGGTGAGTGTGGTCGCGGTGGTTTCCACGCATTCGTGCACAGGGTGTGGATAAGTATGTGGAAGGACTAGGGTGAGGGACCTGACGATCGTGGAACGACGGATCACGGACGGGACAGGGGGTCGAGGATGACCTTCCTCTTCCCACGCCGAAAGCGATCGGATCACACCTGACTACTGCGGTACTTCCCGGTGTCCCTCAGGGACCCCGTCGACGTGCCGTGCCCCGAGACGAAGTTGTGGAGACCGAGGTTGTGACCGACGCGAACGGCAGTGACACCACGACAATCGCGTGGGAGCACGTCTACACGACCTCCCCACCGGAGCTGCGGCGCTGGTTGGACAACTCCAAGCCGGTGGCGATGCACCAGGACGCCTTGATGGTGGCGGTGCCGAACAACTTCACCCGCAACCAGCTCGAAGGCCGCTTCCGGCCCGACATCGAGCAGCAGCTGAGCGACTACTTCCAACGCTCGGTCCAGCTCGCCGTGATCGTGGACGCGACCGTGTCCCCGGAGCCGACGAACCCCGACCAGGGCGGCACATCTCTGAGCCGGTTCGACGCGTCCGGCCCGGGGCGACCGAATGCTGCGCCTGTCGGCCCGGGACTCGATCCCCGGCGCTACCCCCGTTCCGGCGACCCCTCACCGAGCAGTCCCGGCTCTGCCACCAACGGATGGGAGCTGCGGGAGTCGACCGAGCACCGCCTCGATCCCGCACAGCACCGCCTGGATCCCCCGCACCACCGCACCGGTGCCTCGGACGATCCGACCGGCGGCCGCCACGGCGCTGATGCCGATGAGCGGGCCGACCCAGGCGTGCCGACCACCACAGTGTTCCAGAGTCCGTACGGTCAGGTCAGCAACGGTCACCCTCAGCGCCCGGTCGCGGAGCCGGCCGAGGTGGTCAGGCCGCGGAAGGAGATCGACGCCCGGCTCAACCCGAAGTACACGTTCGAGACCTTCGTCATCGGCTCGTCCAACCGGTTCGCCCACGCCGCTGCCGTCGCCGTCGCGGAGAACCCGGGGAAGTCGTACAACCCCCTGACCATCTACGGCGAGTCGGGGCTGGGCAAGACCCATCTGCTGCACGCGATCGGTCGCTATGCCCGGGACTACTTCGAGCGGGTCCGGGTGCGGTACGTCTCCACCGAAGAGCTCACCAACGACTTCATCAACGCCATCAGCCAGAACAAGGGCGCCGAGTTCCGGCGCCGCTATCGTGACGTCGACGTGCTGCTGATCGACGACATCCAGTTCCTGGAGGGCAAGGAGCAGACGCAGGAGGAGTTCTTCCACACCTTCAACACGCTGCACAACGCCCAGAAGCAGATCGTGATGACGTCGGACCGACCGCCGAAGAACCTGGAGAACCTGGAGCCCCGGCTGCGCAGCCGGTTCGGCTGGGGTCTGATCACCGACATCCAGCCTCCCGACCTGGAGACCCGGATCGCCATCCTGCGCAAGAAGGCCGCCCAGGAGCGGCTGGTCGCCGGTCCGGACGTGCTCGAGTTCATCGCCAGCCGGATCCAGACCAACATCCGCGAGCTGGAGGGCGCCCTGATCCGGGTCACCGCGTTCGCCAGCCTCAACCGGCAGCAGGTCGACCTGGCCCTCGCCGAGGTCGTGCTCAAGGACCTGATCCCGGAGGGCGGCGAGACCCAGATCACCTCGGGGATGATCATGGCGCAGACCGCCGCCTACTTCGATCTCACCATCGAGGACCTGTGCGGGCAGAGCCGGACGCACGTGCTGGTCACCGCCCGGCAGATCGCCATGTACCTCTGCCGCGAGCTGACGGACCTGTCCCTGCCCAAGATCGGGCAGCAGTTCGGTGGCCGGGACCACACCACCGTCATGCACGCCGAGCGCAAGATCAAGAACCTGATGTCGGAGCGTCGTTCCCTCTACAACCAGGTGACCGAGCTGACCAACCGGATCAAGCAGCAGGCGTCCCAACGCTGAGGATGCCCGTCGGACGTACAGGGCGGGTTCCGCAGGGCACGACATGGTCGACCCGTCCCAGCCGTACGGGCGCGCCGCCCCGCGGCCCAGACGGGTTCAGTGCCTCCGGCGTCGACCTCGACGATGGCGTCGTCGAGTGCGGCTAGCAGATCGGTCAGCACCGCGAGGTCGTCGATACCGTCCCCAGGGTTGTCCACACCCTCACCCTGGCTGCGAACCCCATGGTTTCTGCCGACGATGCCGCCCCGAAGGTTGCGGAATGGTTACGCGGGCCACACACCTGGGGAATAACCTGTGGATAACCATCCCGGGTGGGGACAACAGAGGTCGATCCTGAGGACCACGGCGGGGCATCCCGTGGAGGGGGTGACGACCGCCACCACTCGTCCTCAGATACTCCCCGTGTAATTTCGAGTCCGACACAGGTTCGACCACAAGGCGAACTCCACGATGACGTGGTCGAACACGGGTTTGTCCACAGGGTCCACAGCACCTACTACGACGACTATCAGTTACACATAGCTCAATCAGTTCGAAGTCACTGCCTGTGCGCATGTAGACAACCCGCCGCCGAACGACAGCACGGAGGACCAGTGAAGTTCTTGCGCAAGCTCTTCGGACGCGATCAGGATGACGACGCCGAGGACGTCCCCATCCAGCTGGATCAGGAGCTGCGCAGTCGTCAGCTGCTGACGCTGGAGAAGGCCCTCGATGCGCTGGCCAACGAGATGCGGGGGTGCGAGTCCCTGGACAACCTCGGCTGGCGGGTCCGGGTCAACGAGTACAGCCGGCTGGCCGGCGAGGCCATGATGCTGCGTCGGGGGGAGATCACCCGTGAGGGTGTGCTCGACCTCGTGTTCGAGATCAGGCCGCTGTTCACCGGCACCCCGCCGGCCGGGAAAGAGCATCTGGTGCCGCTGCAGGCCGCGGTGCTGGCCGCCGCCGAGGACCTCCGCGAGCTGTCACCGTCGGAGCGTGGCTGACCAGCCCCTTCGGCGTCGGTATGATCGTCCAGCGCTGCCCTCGTGCGTGGCGCGGTTGCCTCGTACGGGGTGCCAGACAGAGGCAGGAGGCAGTGTGAGGATCCGACTCGAACGCGACACGTTGGCCGAGGCGGTGCAGTGGGCCGCCCGCAGCCTGCCGACCAGGCCGAGTGTCCCGATCCTCGCCGGGCTGCTGGTCCGGGCCGACGCCTCGGGCGTGGTGCTGTCCAGCTTCGACTACGAGACCAGTGCGCAGATCACCGTGAAGGCCGAGGTCGCCGATGAGGGCGAGGCTCTCGTCTCCGGCCGGTTGCTCGCCGACATCTCCCGGAGCCTGCCCGCCAAGCCGGTCGACATCTCCGCCGACGGCAACCACGTCGAGCTGGTCTGCGGCAGTGCCCGCTTCACCCTGCAGACCCTGCCGGTCGCGGACTACCCGACCCTGCCGACCCTGCCTGAGGCGACCGGGACGGTGCCCAGTGACGTCTTCGCCCACGCCGTGGCGCAGGTGGTCGTGGCCGCCGGCCGCGACGAGCTGCTGCCGGTGTTCACCGGTGTTCGGGTCGAGATCGAGGGCGAGACCGTCTCCCTGCTGGCCACCGACCGCTACCGGATGGCCCTGCGCGAGTTCACCTGGAACCCGGCCACCCCGCAGATCTCCGCGGCCGCCCTGGTCCCGGCCAAGGTGCTGTCCGACACGGCCAAGTCGATGTCGGCCGGCGAGCAGATCATCCTCAGCCTGGCCTCCGGCGGCTCCGGCGACGGCATCATCGGCTTCGAGGGTCACGGCACCGCCGGCGACCGGCAGACCACGACCCGACTGCTGGACGGGGAGTTCCCCAAGGTCCGCCACATCATGAACACCCAGCCGGTGATGACCGTGCGACTCAGCACCGCCGACACGATCGCGGCCGCCCGACGGGTCTCGCTGGTCGCCGAGCGCAACACCTCGCTGCGGATGCTGATCGGCGACGGGGTCGTCACGCTGGAGGCCGCGACCGGAGACCAGGCGCAGGCCTCCGAGGCCCTGGAAGCGATCGTGGAGCAGCCGGGCGGGGGAGACCAGGCCGTCACCGCGGCGGGCTTCAACCCCACGTACCTGCTGGACGCACTGGGCGCCTTCGACACCCCGTACGTGAACTTCGCCTTCACCGCACCGAGCAAGCCGTGCCAGCTGACCGGACTCGCCGAGCTCGACGGCGACCCGATCACCGACTACCGGCACGTGATCATGTTGATGCGCCTGCCGTCTTAGTCGTCACTCGCTGCGCAGGGCTCCGCTCAGACTCTGCCTTCCCTCCTCACGAGCGAACAAAAGACGCGTTCGCTCGTTTCGTCAGTCCAGACAGAGTCGCTACGCCCGCGCCGCCGCTCGCGACGGGCTCCTCGCTTCGCTCGTCGATGAGGGAGCCGGGGTGATGGGTCGGTGCGTAACGCGGCGCTGCTAGCGTGCTCACGACGTCGCCGGGAAGGGCTATGTAGATGCAGCTGGGAATGATCGGTCTGGGGCGGATGGGCGCCAACATCGTGCGGCGGTTGATGCGCGACGGGCACGAGTGCGTGGTGTACGACGTGAATCCCGAGGCGGTGGCCGGTCTCGCTGGCGAGGGTGCCGTGGGGGCCGAGAGCCCCGAGGACTTCGTGGCCAAGCTGGAGCGGCCCCGGGCGGTCTGGGTGATGATCCCCGCCGGCATCACCGGGAGGATCGTCGACCAGTTCGCCGCCCTGCTCGACGAGGGCGACATCATCATCGACGGCGGCAACTCCAACTACCGGGACGACGTCCGGCGAGCCGCCAAGCTCAAGGACCAGGGCATCCACTACGTCGACATCGGCACCAGCGGTGGCGTGTTCGGCCTGGAGCGGGGCTACTGCCTGATGGTCGGTGGCCCCGACGAGGCAGTGGACAGGATCGATCCTGTCCTCAAGACCATCGCTCCGGGCGTCGGCGAGATCGAGCGGACGCCGGGACGCTCCGGCGAGCTGGCGCCCGAGGAGCTCGGCTACCTGCACTGCGGCCCGTCCGGCGCCGGCCACTTCGTGAAGATGGTCCACAACGGCATCGAGTACGGCATCATGGCCGCCTTCGCCGAGGGCCTCAACATCCTCGACAACGCCGACGCCGGCATCCGGGAAGCCGAGCACTCGGCCGAGATCGCCCCGTTGGAAGAGCCGGAGTACTACCAGTTCGACATCAACACCGCGAAGGTGTCGGAGCTGTGGCGTCGCGGGTCGGTCGTCTCGTCCTGGCTGCTGGATCTCACCGCGGCCGCGCTGCAGGCGAATCCGACCCTGGACGGTCTGGCTGGTCGCGTCTCCGACTCCGGTGAGGGACGTTGGACGGTCAAAGCGGCAGTCGACATCGGCGTACCGGCTCCCGTGCTGGCCGCGTCCCTGTTCGAGCGGTTCGCCTCCCGAGGCGAGGACCACTTCGCCAACCAGGTGCTGTCGGCGATGCGTCAGCAGTTCGGTGGTCACCAGGAGCTGCCGGCCGGTGACTCGTTGGAAGCCGGGGGCGCCAAAGCCGATCGCATCGAGTCGAGCGACACCGAGAAGTGATCAGTCCGGCGTGGGTGGGGCAGGGTCACCGTCCTGCCCACCTCGCTCCGCAAGCTCCGCTCGGAACGCCCACCACACCGTGACGGTGACCCTGCCCCACCCACGCCTCGATACCTGCGTCGCTCGACTCGATGCGAGCGGCGGGGCTGGAAACACCTAGGCTGACCTGATGTTCGTCGACCACTTGCAGCTGGCCGATTTCCGGTCCTATCTGCAGGTCGATGTGCCGCTCGGGTCCGGGGTGACGACGTTCGTCGGGGCCAACGGGCAGGGGAAGACGAATCTGGTGGAGGCGGTGGAGTACGTCTCGACGCTGTCCTCCCACCGGGTGTCGTCGGAGGTGCCGCTGGTCCGGTTCGGGGCCGAGCGGGCTGTGGTGAGGGCGCGGGTGCAGGCCGGTCTGGACGATCCGCGGCAGCTGCAGCTGGAGGTCGAGATCACCCCGGGCAAGGCCAACCGGGCCAAGCTGAACCGGTCGCCGCTGCGTCGGTCGCGGGAGCTGATCGGGGTGCTCCGTACGGTCGTCTTCTCACCGGAGGACCTGGCCATCGTGAAGGGCGACCCGTCGGAGCGGCGCCGGTTCCTGGACGAGCTGGTGGTGGCTCGCTGGCCGCGGTTCGCTGGCGTCCGGGCCGACTACGACCGGGTCCTCAAGCAGCGCAGCACGCTGCTCAAGTCGTTGAGCGGGAGGTCCCGGGGTGGTCCGCCGCCGGCCGAGGCGGCCTCCACCCTCGACGTGTGGGACGCGCACCTGGCCGCGGCCGGGGCCGAGCTGCTCGCCGCCCGGCTGCGCACGCTGGCCGAGCTCGCCCCACACGTCAGCTCGGCGTACGCCGACATCGCCCCCACCAACTCCGACGTCGCGGCCACGTACAAGTCGAGTCTGGAGCTGACGGCCGACCTGAACCGGGACGAGCTGGTCGACGTGATGACCGCCGGTCTGCTGGAGCGGCGCCCCGACGAGATCCAGCGAGGACTCTGCCTGGTCGGCCCGCACCGCGACGATGTCGTGCTGACCATGGGGCCGATGCCGGCCAAGGGGTACGCCAGCCACGGGGAGTCCTGGTCGCTGGCCCTGGCACTGCGCCTCGGTTCGTTCCAGCTGCTCCGCGACGACGGGGTCGAACCGGTGCTGGTGCTGGACGACGTGTTCGCGGAGCTGGACAGCACGCGTCGGCAACGGCTCGCCGCCAGCGTGCTGAGCGCTGAGCAGGTGCTGGTCACCGCCGCCGTCGGCGCCGACGTACCGGCTGAGCTGGCCGGACGGCGGTATCGGGTGGCGGCCGGCGAGGTCACCGCCGATGAGTGAACCCCCCCGCGATGACGACGATCTGCTCGGGTTTGTCGGATCTGCTCGATCTATAGACCGAGCAGATCCGACAAACCCGAGCAGGGCCGAGCGTGGGTCAGCCGAGCGTGGGTCACCCGAGCCTGAGTCACCTTCGGTACCGGCTCACGACCCGAGTGGCCTCGAGCTCGCCCGCTCCATCGCCGACTCGGTGGGCGCCGGCCCTCGCCGACGCTCCAAGAAGCGCTACCAGCGGCCCAGCCAGGTCGATCCCGTACGCTCCGGCGCCCGACCCGACGACCGCGACCCCACGACGCTCGGGGACGCGCTGGACAAGCTCGTCGACACGAAGGGCTGGAGCACCGACCTCAGCGTCCGAGCCCTGTTGGCCCGGTGGCCGGCCCTGGTGGGTCCGACGAACGCCGCCCACTCCTGGCCGGAGTCGTACGCCGACACGATCCTCACCGTCCGCACCGAGTCCACCGTCTGGGCGACCTCGTTGCGGACCATGGCGCCCCAGCTGGTGGCCAAGCTCAACGAGCAGCTGGGCGACGGCACGGTCACCCGGATCAAGGTGCTCGGACCGCAGGGCCCGTCCTGGAAGAAGGGGCGGCTGTCGGTCCGGGACGGCCGCGGTCCGCGTGACACGTACGGCTGAGATCCCGGCTCGCTCGGGCTCCTGCTCCTCGCACCGGCTCCGACCCGAGCAGGAAGCCGGATCCCGAGCGAGGACCGACCGGGGGATCCGACGGGCGGTCGCGAGGACGACCCGGTACGCGGATTAGGCTGCGCCGGTGATCTGGGCCGACCTCCGCATCCTGGTGCTCGACACCGGGCGCGTCTGGTGGCGGACCCTGCCGCAGATCCTCGCGGTCTACCTGGCCGGCTGGATCGGGTCGCAGCTGGCGCTCAAGCTCGCCATCCGGGTCGGGGAGTGGAACTCGTGGGCGGCCCTGGCGGTGTTCGCCTTCGGGTTCCTCGCTCAGCTGGTGGCGATCGTGGTGATGCTGCAGATCGTCGGCCGCGAGCTCGGGGTGCGGGACCTGATTCCCGAGGCCGAGGCCGCCGGCGACGATCGCGACACCAGCCTGACCCGGCTCGTCTCGATCACCCTGCTGCCCTTCCTCGGCATCTACGCCGCGTTCGGTGAGGTGAGCGAGACCGCGTCCCAGCTGGTCTACGAGCAGCTCTTCCGCAACGGCGTGCTCAGTGACGCCCCCTCGGTCCTCGGCACCTTGAACACCGCCGCCACCCAGCACCCGTGGTGGCTGTTCGCCGGGCTCGTCGTCATCTACCTGCTCCGTCGGGGGCTCGACCTGCTGCACGAGCGGACCGGCTACCGCAGCCTCGGCATCCTGGTCGCCCTGGTCGAGTCCTTCTTCCTGTTGCTCGTCATCATGGGCGGGATCCGGATCTGGCAGCAGGCCAAGCTCTGGCTGACCGGGCGGGAGTTCATGGCCTGGCTCGACACCGTGAGGGACGCCATCCTGGACGCCCTGTCCGTGCTCTCGATCCGGCTCCCGGCGATCGTGACCCAGGTGGTCGGCTTCGTCACCGACGAGGTCTGGCCGCTGTTCTGGGAGGCGCTGGCCCAGCCGATCATCTGGCTGGCCGTGGCGGCCCTGGTGTACGGCTCGCAGGTGCTCTCGCTGGCGGAGCTGTGGCGCAAGGGGCAGCCCTATCTGGAGAAGGTGCCGGGGTCGACGGCGTTTGCCAGCCACGCCGAACGACGCCGTGCCCGCGCTGTGGCACCGCCCCCGCCGGGAGTCGGTCGAGCGGCGGTGGAGCTGAAGGAGGCGTTCCTCGGCGACATCGACGACAAGTACCTGCCGACCTTCCACTCGCTGCGCCTGGTGCTGCGGGCCGGGGTGGTGTTCCTCGGCTCCTACGTCGCGGTCTACTCGGCCATCGAGATGGCCAGCGACGGCCTGAACTCCCTGATCGACACCCTGCTCGGGGGCCGACCGATCTCGTTCTGGTTCGCCTACGGACCGACACTCGGGCTGGTCCCGGACGCGATCTTCGAACCGCTCCGAATCTGCCTGCTGGCGGTGGCGTTCCGTCGCTGCCTGGAGCTGTTCTGGGCTCGCTCCCACTCGACCGCCGACGAGGAGTTCCCCGACCCGCTGGTCCTGGCCGACCCGATCGATCTTCCCGAACCGAGCGATCTCCCGGAGCCGAGCGGGGAGGTGCGGGCGTGACCAGCTCCGGCGGTCGGGTGCGCATCTCCCGCGACAAGCTGGTCGGCGTGCTGGTCGCCCTGGCCTGCCTCGCTTTCAGCGCCATCGGCCTGAAGGTCAACGATCCGCCCGAGTTCACCTACGTCGACGGCGTCCGCGGGCAAGCCGTCAGCATCGAGCAGGCCGACCTCATCGTCGGTGACGTCGAGGTCGGCACTCGGCTGGTCAACCGAGGGCGGGTCGAGGCCCAGACCCAGGGCATGTTCGTGGTCGTGCGGGCCCGTCTCGAGGTACCCGGTCCGCAGAAGGTCTCGCTCAACAGCGCTCACGTGATCACCCGCGACCGCACCTACAACCAGTGGTCGTCCAACACACTCCGCGCCGATCCCGGCTTCGCCCAGGAGGAGGAGCTCGTGTTCGAGGTGGACCCCACGCAGATCGACGATCTCTCGCTCGAGATCTGGGCCGCCTCGACGGTGCAAGGGTTCTACCAACGGGCGCGCGTGCATCTGGGTATCACCGCCGACAACGCCGACCAGTGGCGCCTGGCCGCCGGGGGTCGCGAGCTCCAGCCGGCCTCCTCGGGTGCCACCGAGGCTCTGCCGTGACCGCCGACCACACGTCGCTGGCCGATGCCGTGGCTCCGCCGGCGACGGGACCGGGCCGACGTCGCGACGCCTGGCTGCGCGCCGCCTGCGTGCTGTTGGCCGTGGCCATCTACCTGAGTCTGTGGACCGCGTACGCCCTGAACGGACTCACCTCCCACGGCCGCTACCGCCAGTACGACGCGGGCGCGCCGGTGACGGCGATGGGCGCGGAGTTCCGCCTGGTCAGCCTGGTCCAGACGACCCAGGTGACCGAGAGCGGCACCGGGGACATCTACACCCCGCCGGTGAACGCGGTCTTCCTGGTCGCCCGGGTCGACGTCGTCCGGCGCAGTGACGATCCTGATCTGTTCTGCTCGTTCGCGATCCTCGGGCCCGGTCGGCGGGCCTGGGAGCCGAACACCGTCTACATGTCGCGCGATCTCGACAGCAGCTGCCCGCGCGGCACGATGCCGCCTCTCGGACGCACCCTGCCACTCGAGCTCATCTTCCAGGTCCCCGAGCGCTATGTCGGCGATCTGGCGGGAGTGGCCGTCGACGATCCGGTCTCGCGATCCGTTCGTCCGGTGCTGACCCCGCCGTAGTCGACCTTCCCCGTGCCGCAGCGCTGTGGTGTCAGTCCAGGTCGTCGGCCAACCGCCTCAGCGGCAGCTCGTAGCGGTAGAGACGCTCGCTCGGCGCCCAGCGGTAGTCACCGGTCTGGAGCAGCGAGACGTCGCGGTACTCGAGGATCCAGACGGCCAGCTGAATGGTCGCGCCCACGTCGTACTCCTCGACCGGGAACTCGAAGGTCAGCCGGTAGGGGACCGCCGGCAAACCAGGCGTGAAGAAGGAGCCACCGCTCGAGCCACGGAACTCCTCGATGCCGAACTGCTGGCTGTCGGGCTCCTGGTACGCCGGGGAGCGAGGGTCCTTGGCGACGAACATCCAGTTGAGGGAGTCAGGGCTCATGGCCTCGTCCCCGGTCACCCGTCCGGTGCCGGAGAGGACGATGCGATAGACCTCGATGTCGCGCAGACCCTTGGTCTTCTGCGCCGTGCCGGCGGTGAAGGTGAACTCGTACGGCCCGGTGGCGATGGTGGTCCCGGGGGCGACGACCGTGCGCAGGTCGTTCCGCTGGTCGAAGCCGCCGGCCATCCAGGTGAGAGCGATCAACAGTCCGAAGGCGAGGACCAGCGACCCGGCCATCCCCCAGGCGCGGCGGCTCGATCCGACCGCCGCAGGGCTGGTCTCGGGGCTGGTGGTGCTGGCCTCGGTCACCGGGTCAGTCTAGGCAGCGGAGCGGTCCGCCGGGCCGGGTCGTCGGCCGTCCGGCCCGTCTCACGGCGATTGACCCCGACCGCGTACCGGGCCGTCTGAGCCCCTCAGCAGAGCCGGGGTGTGTATCAGTGCTCCAGAAACCCCCACCGATCGGTGCAATCGGCCGTTGTGGCGCTCCCAGGACCACTGACGGCCGTTCCGACCCCTGGCGGATACGGGTTCTGTCACCTTCACGCGGTAGACTTGACCACGTTCCGGACGGCTGCGGATCCCCCCGATCCAGCCGTCCCTGTGTTGTCGTGCCCCCCTCGTGCACCCGAGTCTCGGTGCTGTCGCGGGCGGCGCCTGTGTGACAGGAGATCAGAGCCGGTGACCGAAGAGCTCCCCGAGCCAACCGCCCCCGACGACGTCACCGCTGACCCGGTGGACACCACCGATCCGGAGGACGTGCTCGCGGTCGAGATCCCCGCGTTCGACGCGCTGCCTCGAGTGAACAACGGCAACGGAGCTCGCCCCACGGAGTACGACTCCGGGTCCATCACCGTGCTGGAGGGCCTGGAAGCCGTCCGCAAGCGTCCTGGGATGTACATCGGCTCCACGGGGGAGCGCGGTCTGCACCACCTGGTGAGCGAGGTCGTCGACAACTCCGTCGACGAGGCGATGGCCGGCTTCTGCGACACCATCGACGTACGGCTGCTGGCCGAGGGCGGCATCCGGGTCGCCGACAACGGCCGTGGTATCCCGGTCAAGGAGCACCCGACGGAGAAGATCCCGGCCGTCACGCTCGCCCTCACCGTGCTGCACGCCGGCGGAAAGTTCGGCGACGGCGGCTACAAGGTGTCCGGCGGTCTGCACGGTGTCGGTGTGTCGGTGGTCAACGCCCTGTCGGCCCACCTCACCGTGGAGGTCCTGCGGGACGGCTACCGCTGGGAGCAGAGCTTCTCCCTGGGCACCCCGGACGGGCCACTGGAGCGCAAGGAGCCGTCCGACCGGACCGGCACCACTGTCACCTTCTACGCCAGCCCGGAGATCTTCGAGTCCACCACGTACTCGTACGAGAAGCTCGCCGCGAGATTCCGCGAGATGGCGTTCCTGAACAAGGGTCTGACGATCTCGGTGACCGACGAGCGTCCGGACCGCCAGGACCTGGCCAACCCCGACGACCCCACCCTGGCCGAGGGCGGCCGCACCGACACGTTCTGCTACGCCGATGGTCTGATCGACTTCGTCCGCTACCTCAACCAGAGCAAGGAGACCGTCAACCCGACGGTGATCGCGGTCGAGGCCGAGCGGCCCGACCACGACATCAGCGTCGAGGTGGCGATGCAGTGGAACACCTCCTTCACCGAGTCGGTGCACACCTTTGCCAACGCGATCAACACGCACGAGGGCGGCACCCACGAAGAGGGATTCCGGTCGGCGCTGACCTACACCGCCAACAAGTGGGGTCAGGACTGGGGTCTGATCAGGAAGCCCGAGGACAAGCTCTCCGGCGACGACATCCGCGAGGGTCTGACCGCGATCATCTCGGTCAAGCTGGCCGAGCCGCAGTTCGAGGGACAGACCAAGACGAAGCTCGGCAACACCGAGGCCCGCTCGTTCGTCCAGCAGGTCGTCAACGCCAAGCTCGGCGACTGGTTCGAGGAGAACCCGGCCGAGGGCAAGCTGATCATCCGCAAGGGCCAGGCCGCGGCGATCGCCCGGATCGCCGCGCGCAAGGCCCGCGACGCCGCCCGTGACCGCAAGGGTCTGCTGGGGCGCAGCGGTCTGCCCGGCAAGCTGGCGGACTGTCAGTCCACGAACCCGGAGGAGTGCGAGGTCTTCATCGTCGAGGGTGACTCGGCGGGCGGCTCCGCCAAGGGCGGCCGCGATCCTCGGATCCAGGCGATCCTGCCGATCCGCGGCAAGATCCTCAACGTCGAGAAGGCCCGGATCGACCGGATCATGCAGAACCAGGAGGTCCAGGCGATCATCTCCGCCCTGGGCACCGGGGTGCACGAGGACTTCGACCTGGCCAAGCTGCGCTACTACAAGATCGTGATGATGGCCGACGCCGACGTCGACGGTGCCCACATCCGGACCCTGCTGCTGACCCTGATGTTCCGGTTCATGAAGCCGTTGATCGAGGCCGGCCACGTCTATCTGGCCCAGCCGCCCTTGTTCAAGATCAACTGGACGAACTCGGCGCACGAGCTCGCCTACACCGACGCCGAGCGGGACGCGCTGCTCCGGCTGGGGAGCGAAGAGGGCAAGCGGCTGCCCCGGGAGAACCCGATCCAGCGGTACAAGGGTCTGGGCGAGATGAACCCCGACCAGCTGTGGGACACCACGATGGATCCGGACAAGCGGGTGCTGCTCCAGGTGACGTTGGAGGATGCGGCGCGGGCGGATGAGATGTTCTCGATTCTCATGGGTGAGGACGTGGAGCAACGACGGGCGTTCATCCAACGCAATGCCAAGGATGTGCGCTTCCTTGACATCTGAGCAGGGGTTGGGGGTCGTACCTGCTCTGGGTGGGGATTCGTCGCAACCATCCGCCCTCGCAGGCTCGGGCTCCCGCCAGGCCCATCCACGCTCCTTCATCCCCACCCAGACCAGGAACGACGTACGGACCTGTCTTGCTCGTCAGGTGCCTGGACACTCTGACCGGCTGACCACCCGGCGTCGGATCGGGTTGATGGCTGGGAGTGGTGCGGGTGGAGTCGGACGTGCTGGGGTGGGTAACTGGGGTTCCAAGATCAACATGCAGGGCGATGTGTCACGTGAAACGAACGACGGAGTTGACCGATGAGTGATGTGACCCACGAGCCGGCGGATCGCCGGGAGCCGGTGGATCTGCAGGACGAGATCCAGAAGTCCTACCTGGACTACGCGATGAGCGTGATCGTGGGGCGGGCACTGCCGGATGCGCGGGACGGCTTGAAGCCGGTGCACCGGCGGATCCTGTACGCGATGTTCGACGGCGGCTACCGGCCGGACCGCGGCTGGAACAAGTGCGCGCGCGTGGTCGGTGAGGTGATGGGTCAGTACCACCCGCACGGTGACGGTGCCATCTACGACACCTTGGTGCGGCTGGCGCAGCCCTGGGTGATGCGCTATCCGCTGGTCGCCGGTCAGGGCAACTTCGGGTCGCCGGGCAACGACAAGGCCGCGGCCATGCGGTACACCGAGTGCCGGATGGCGCAGCTGGCCATGGAGATGGTCCGCGACATCGGCGAGAACACGGTCGACTTCAAGCCGAACTACGACGGCAAGGAGCAGGAGCCGGTCGTCCTGCCGGCCCGGTTCCCGAACCTGCTGGTGAACGGCTCGACCGGTATCGCCGTCGGCATGGCCACCAACATCCCGACCCACAACCTCCGTGAGGTCGCCTCCGCCGTGCAGTGGGCGTTGCAGCATCCCGAGGCCAGCGCCGAGGAGCTGCTCGAGGCGTCCCTGGAGCGGGTCAAGGGTCCCGACTTCCCCAACGGGGCGTTGATCGTCGGGCGCAAGGGGATCGAGGACGCGTACCGGACCGGTCGCGGCTCGGTCATCATGCGCGCGGTCGTCGACATCGAGGAAGACCGCGGTGGGCGGACCCTGCTGGTGGTCACCGAGCTGCCGCACATGGTCAACCCGGACAACCTGGCGCTGAAGATCGCCGAGCTGGTGAACACCGGCAAGCTGTCCGGCATCGCCGACATCCGGGACGACACCTCGGCCCGGACGGGTCAGCGGTTGGTGATCGTGCTGAAGCGGGACGCGCAGCCGCGGGTGGTGCTGAACAACCTCTACAAGCACACCCAGCTGCAGGACACCTTCGGGTGCAACATGCTGGCCCTGGTCGACGACGTGCCGCGCACGCTGCGGCTGGACCAGTTCATCTCCTTCTGGGTCGCCCACCAGGTCGAGGTCATCCAGCGCCGGACGCAGCACCGGCTGGAGGACGCCGAGGCCAAGGCCCACATCTACCGTGCGCTGGTCAAGGCGTTGGACATGCTCGACGAGGTCATCGCCCTGATCCGGCGCAGCCCGAGCACCGACGACGCCCGGACGGGTCTGATGGCGCTGCTGGAGATCGACGAGGTGCAGTCCACCGCGATCCTCGACATGCAGCTGCGCCGGCTGGCCGCCCTGGAGCGGCAGCGCATCATCGACCAGCTCGCCGAGTTCGAGCGGATCATCGCCGACCTGCAGGACATCCTGGCCCGGCCGGAGCGACAGCGCTCGATCATCAGCGAGGAGCTCGGCGAGATCGTCGAGAAGTACGGCGACGAGCGGCGCACCACGATCATCGCGGCCGACGGCGACCTGTCCGACGAGGACCTGATCCCCGACAACTCGGTGGTGGTCACCATCACCCGCGGCGGCTACGCGAAGCGCACCCTGACCGAGGCGTACCGGGTGCAGAAGCGTGGGGGCAAGGGCGTTCGCGGGGCCAGTCTGCGGACCGACGACATGGTCGCGCACCTGTTCGCCACCAGCAACCACCGCTGGATCCTGTTCTTCACCAACAAGGGCCGGGTCTACCGGGCCAAGGTGTGGCAGCTACCGGAGGCCGGTCGCGACGCCAAGGGCTCGCACGTCGCCGGGTTGCTGTCGTTCCTGCCCGACGAGGAGATCGCCGAGGTGCTGGCGATCACCGACTACGACGTCGAGCCCTACCTGCTGCTGGCCACCAAGCGGGGTCTGGTCAAGAAGAGCCCGTTGCCGCTGTACGACTCCCCGCGACAGGCCGGCATCATCGCCGTCAACTTCCGCGACGACCCAGCCGACCCCGGAGGCTCGCAGGACTCGCCGGATGAGCTGATCGGGGCACAGCTGTGCGGTCCCGAGGACCAGGTGCTGCTGATCTCGACCAAGGGTCAGGCCATCCGGTTCCCGGCCGACGACGACCAGCTGCGGCCGATGGGTCGGGCCACCTCCGGCGTGACCGGGATGAAGTTCCGGCCCGGTGACGAGCTGTTGTCGCTGTCGGTGATCCGGGCGGGTGAGGACGACTCCGACCGTTCTGTGTTCACCGTCACCGACGGAGGCTTTGCAAAACGGACCCGGGTCTCGGAGTATCGAGAGCAGGGCCGCGGCGGACTCGGTATCAAGGCGATGAAACTCAACGAGGACCGTGGTTCGTTGGTCGGGGGACTGGTGGTGACCGACAACGACGAGGTCATCGCCATCAAGGCAAGCGGACAGATCACCCGCAGCGCGGTGTCCGAGGTACCGGTCAAGGGCCGTGACACGATGGGTGTGAAGTTCGTCGGTGTGGCTGATGACGACTCTGTCGTGGTCATCGCACTGAATCCGGAGACCGCGGAGGATCCGGAGATCGATCCGGAGACAACCGAAAACGTAACGGATCCCGACCAGTCTGCTGCCGCAGTGGTCGAGGACACCAGCACCGACTCAGCGGAGTCGGGTGAGGGCGACACGACACCGGCGAGCGGTGACAGTGAGCCCGAGGCCGGCGATGGGGTCGAGGAGGACGAACAGTGAGTGAAGCCAACGGACGACCGAACGACCGCCCGGCGGGTGCCGCCCCCGGCGGTGGCGGCACCCGCGGTACGGATGAGGAGACCGCGGCCGAGCAGACGATGAGCCATCGGTCCACCACGGCACGGCCCGGGTCCGCCGGCACGTCTCCCGCCGGTGGGGACGCGGCGTCGGCGAGACCGGGATGGTCGTCCGGCTCGGCCTCCTCGGCGTCGTCGGGATACTCCGCGCGCTCGTCGAGCTCGGCGCCGGCATCCGCCCGATCGGCACCGTCCGGCTACTCGGCTCGGTCCGCGCCGTCGGCGACCTCACTCCCGCCCTCCGGATCAGGTCCCGGGACCCCCGGGTCCACGGGTGCCGGATCCGCGGCTCCCGGCTACGGGTCGGCCAGCTCGGCGTACTCGGCCCGGTCGGCCGCCTCGGCGTCCCCGTTGGCGAACGGTGGCGCCCCCGGTGCCGCCGCTCCGCCGCCCAGCTCGGCCTCGTCGGTGTCGTCGGCCTACTCGGCGGCCTCGGCCCAGTCCGCGCGGTCGGCGTACACCAGCGGATCGGCACCGTCGGCACACTCGGCGGGTTCCGGGTACTCGGCCAGCTCGGCGTACTCGGCCCGGTCGGCGTCGTCAGCCACCACGGCCGCTGGCCAGCAACCGTCGGCCACCTCCGGACCGTCGGCTTCGCGCGGCTCGGCCACGTCCTCGAGCTCGGCACCCGGATCTGCTGCCTCCGCGTCGCCCGTCCCCTCGCCCCAGCCCGGTCCGTCGCCTCAGCCCGGGCCGTCGCCCCAGCCCGACCCCTCACCGACGCCGGCGGGCAAAGCCCCCGCCGGTGCCACTCCCAAGAAGGTCGGCCTCCTGGAGCGACTCGGTCTGAAGAAGGCGGCCGCCGAGAACAAGAACGCCGGCCCGGCGGGCCCGGCCGCCGCTGCGGACAGCCCGGCGAAGTCGTCCGGATCCGCTGCACCGGTGGCGCTCGCGGGCGGGGCTGTGGCTGCTGGCGCTGCCGGTGCGGCTGCCGACCGTCCGGCCTCGGTTCTCGGCGGCTCTGCCCCGGCGGCCTCCTCGGCGAAGGCTGGCTCCCCGGTCGCCGCTCCGCCCGGTGGTGCTGGGACAAAGCCGACGGTGCCGCCCACATCGCCGTGGGCACGTCCGACCAGCGACAGCCTGCGACCGACGGCTGCCGGCGGTGCTGCAGCCGCTGCGGCTGCCGGTCGGGAGCGATCGGTCTCCCCAGGTCCGTACACCCCGAACGTTCCTGCATCCTCGTCCTCGGCCGTTCCGTCGACACAGGCTTCGGCCACCTCCGCGTCGTCGGCGTCCGAGCCGAAGCCGCTCTATCGTCCCGACCCGCCGGCGAGTGCTGTCACTGCGGCCACGGTCGCGGCCCAGGCCCCCCAGTCCCGGTTTCCACAACCGGCCACACCCGAGGTCAAGCCCGAGCCCGAGGAGAGCCCGGAGCCGTCGCTCGAGGAGACGGCAGGTCCCAGCACCGCCGTCCTACCTGCCGTTCCGGCTGCTGTGGTGGCGCCGAAGGCACCCGAGACGTCGGCCGCCGCCAGGGCGCGCGCCGGCACCCCCCGGCGTACCCGGAAGGCTCGACTCCGCCTTTCCCGGCTGGATCCGTGGTCGGTGATGAAGACCTCGTTCCTGTTCTCCATCGCGGCCGGCATCATGCTGGTCGTCGCGGTGTACGTGATCTGGACCGTGCTCTCGACCTCGGGACTGTTCGACTCGGTCAACGAGATCGTGGCCAGCGTGGTGTCGACGCCCGGTGACACGACCCCGTTCCGGATCGAGGAGTACATCAACACCCAGAAGGTGATGGGCATCAGCGCCCTGATCGCCTGCGTGGACGTGGTCATCTTCACCGCGCTCGCCACCCTCGGCTCGTTCCTCTACAACCTGGCCGCCACGATGCTCGGCGGCCTGGAGATCACCCTCGCCGAGGACTGATCTCCGCCGACCCAGGAGATCGTGAAGGACTCGGTGCGATGACGCACCGGGTCCTGCATACTCTGCTCAGCCCGCGAACCGATTTGAGCGAGCCGTGGGGGATCGACTAGGGTTGGCGATCGCGCCGGGAAGCCGGGGCAACCCTCCCGGGCCTATAGCTCAGACGGTTAGAGCGCTGCCCTGATAAGGCAGAGGTCAGTGGTTCAAGTCCACTTAGGCCCACCCAAGGAATCGCCGCTCGACTAGGCGGCATCCTCGTCCTCGCGACCGAGCGTGCTTCGATCCGATGGACCCATCGGGTTCCACAGCTCTTGGTGCCGTGCAGCCTGGTCCTGGCTGCGGCGGCCAGTAGGTCGATGTCGGCGGCGCGGCGGTCGGATGCGCATCGAGATCACGATTCTGAGCATCTGCAGGCCGAGGCGAATCGCGGTTCGGGTGTCTCCGGTTACTGCCGACGTGCCGATCCGTGGGTGATAGTTGACGGGAACCTGGACGACTGTGTCCCGTGCTACCAGAGCGAGCATCAACATCTCGAGGCCGAATGCGGAGCCGTGAATGCGGGAGTCGCGCAGCAGGCCAGGGACCAGTTCCTTGGAGACGACCCGGAACGTACAGCCGACATCACTGAGGTAGGAGGTGTTGAACAGCACCTCGATGGTCTTGGCGACCGCCCAGTTGCCCCACTGCAGGAACCAGCCCATGTTGGCCCCGTCCCAGATGAAGTTCGACACCGTGCGCGACCCGAGCACCAAGCTGCAGTCCTCGGTGAACGGCAGCAGCTTCGTCAGGTCCTTCGGATTGAAGGTGCCGTCGGGCTCGCAGATGCAGATCAAGTCGGTGTCGACCTCGGAGAGCCCACGAAGGATGGCTGCGCCGTAGCCTTGCCGTGGCTCCAGCACCTCGCGGGCCGTGGTCAGGACGACTTCGTCCGAGGTCCCCTCCGCGGCGTTGTTGTTGACCACCAGGATGTCGTCGACGATGCCGAGCTGGTCGAAGGCTCTGATGGTCTCGGCGATGCTGTCCTTCTCGTTGTAGGTCGGCAGCACCACTGCCAACGTCTTACCGTTCCACATGGCTGGACTCCGGCGTGGCGATCATCAGCATCTGGCCGGCCAGCGGCTTGATGGGAGATCGCAAGTACCAGGGCACCAAGAAGGTCAAGGCGGAGCCCTTGCTGTTCATCGTCAACGGAAGAAAACGCGGATGGACCTGGACGATCCGCCAGTCCTGGGCACGCAGGTAGTCGGCCAGCGAGCGGTCGGTGTAGATCGACACGTGCGTGTAGTCGTCGAAGTAGCCGCCGGGGTTCAGCCGAAAGTTCGGTTGCAGCAGCATCAGGATCCCGCCCTCTCGCAGCACCCGCGCCGACTCGGCCAGCAGCAGCGCGGTCGCTGGCCGCTCCAGGTGCTCGAGCAGGTTGGAGGCGAACACCACGTCGAACGAGCCGGAGTCGAACCGCGACAGGTCAGTGCAGTCCCCCACCTCGGCCTCGACGTGCTCGGCGGCGGCGCGCCGCACAGTGGTGTCCAGGTCCATCGCCACCACGCGCCGCGCCGGAATGGTGTTCGCGAAGTCGCACCACCCGGCGCCAAGTTCCAACACGTCGGAGTCCGCGGGGATCCAGCGCTGCAGGTAGGCGCACACGTGTCCCCAGATGGCCGCGCGATGTGGGTTCGGGGCCAGTCGCGTGCGGAAGTACGCCGAGACGTCACCGTCGGCGGGCGGGGGTGAAGCCGGGGCTGACGCACGGTCTGCCACCAGGCCACTCCTCAACGATCTCGTCGAGTCGCGCTCGACTGTTGGTCTTGCAGGCCTGGGCGCGTCGGTGCGGTTAGCCTGATGCCGTCGCACATTACCCGAAGGACGAGTGGATGCCGGTGATCACCGACCCTGAGTCCGACCGACCCGGGGTGTCGACCGGTCAGCTGCTGCTCGCGTGCCTTCCGGCGGTGGCGATCGGGCTGCTGATCAGGATCTGGCTGGTGCACACGCCGCTGGTCCCGTTGAACGCCGACGAGGGCGTCACCGGCCTGCAGGCGTACGAGGTCCTCCGTGGAAAGTTCCGCCTCATCGTGGCAGGGAACGAGTACGGCTCGACGACAGAGACCTACCTGATTGCGCCTTTCCTGGCGTTCTGGGGCGGGGTGTGGCCGCTGCGCATCGTGCCGTTGGGGCTGTCCGCGGTGGCCGGCTATGCCCTGTACCGGTTGGCGCGACCGCTCTTCGGCCGGGTACCGGCCGCGGCGCTGGCACTGATCGGTTGGACCATCTCCGGCGCGCTGACGAAGTTGTCCCTGCGCCCCTACATGGGCTACCCGACCGGGTACATCGCGCTGATCGTCGCGCTCGCGTTGGCGTGCCACGCGATGCGTACGGAACAACGCCTGGCCAGGACCGCTGGCTTCGCCGGGTTCGCCGCGGGGTTCGCGATCTGGAGCCATCCGATCTTCGGCACCGTCTCGCTGCTGGCGCTGATCGTGCCGACGCTGCATCACCGGCGGGAGCTGCGCCGATGGTGGCTGCCACTCGCCGCCGGCGGGCTGCTGGGAGTGAGCCCGTGGCTGCTGTTCATGGCGCAGAACGGCTGGCCGGCATCAGCCACGCCGGTGGTGCAAGCCACCTACCCCGAGCGCATGGTCAGGTTCGTCGCCGAGCTGCTCCCCCGGGCCTTCGGTCTACGGACCGAGCTGGGTGGGTACTGGGTCGGACCCGACGCGGTCGCGGTCGGAGTCGCAGCCCTGCTGATCATCGGTTCGATCGTCGGGATGGTGCTGCTCGTGATCCGCAAGGGCCCGCAGGCCCTGCCGATCCTGGTCGCCGGGGCTCTTGCCTTCCCGGTCCTCGCGCTCTATTCCCCACTCAGCAACATCGCCGACGGGCGGTATGCCCTGCCGTTCCTCCCGGAGCTGCTGATGGGGTTGGGGGCGTGGCTGCTGCTGATCCCTCGGCGCATCCGCGAATCGCCGTGGTTGGTGATCACCGTGCCGACGGCCTGGGCACTCTTGTTCTGCGTTCCCGTGGTGCATCAGCAGGTCGGCTGGCAGTGGATCGACCCCAACGCCGACGCCAAGCAGGTGGTCAGCGAGTTGGAGACCCGGCAGATCCCCTACGTCGCCGGTGATTACTGGGGCGCGTACCTGGTCGACTACCTCGGTGCGGGGCGCCTCCAGGCGGCGGTTCACCTCCCCATCCGGTTCGACGAGGAGAACGCCACCGTCAACGCCGCCGACCCTTCGAAGGTGGCGTACGTGTATCTGGACGGTCAGGTCCCGTACCCGCGGATGCCGGTGGACCAGTACCAGATGATGGACATCGGCCGCTTCGACCTCTACGTGCCGATCGGGGCGTGACATGACTGGCTCCGACGGATCGTCCCGACCCACGCCCAGCCCGGCGCCATCGGTGCCCAAG
Source organism: uncultured Actinomycetota bacterium (assembly GCA_963696135.1). GTDB lineage: Bacteria > Actinomycetota > Actinomycetes > Propionibacteriales > Propionibacteriaceae > Microlunatus. The sequence continues at coordinate 516,269 of CAVOJH010000004.1, read as the reverse complement.
CCGCAGTTGCCGCGTCAGCTGTTCTGGTATCTGGTTGTCGGCGGTGTCACGGTCGTCGTCGACATAGGACTGCTGGCGCTCCTCCATGAGGTCTACGGGGTTTCGCTCGGCCTCGCCACCACGGTGGCGTTCTGTACCGCGGTCACGGTGAACTTTCTGCTCAACCGGACCGCGATGTCATCTCGGGGCTCCCAGGGGTTGATGCAGCACGCGCTGCGGTACGGCTCGCTGGTGGCGGCCAACTACGTGATCACCCTCGCGGTGGTGACGACCGCTGGGCACGTGGGCGACAGGTACCTGGTGGCAAAGGTTGCGGTGGTGGCAGGTTCGACCTTGTGGAACTTCCTCCTCTACCGTCACTGGGTCTTCGCGCCGCCCAACCGGCCCGCAGGATCTCGGTCACGAGCCTCAGGCTTGGTGCTCAGCAAGCCTGAGCCACCGGACTAGCACCAGGTCACTCGGCGCGGAGGAGCCTCTCGAGCTCGTCGATCGAGTTCTGCTGCTGAGTCGTGAGGTGCCTCAGCTGATCTACCTTGGCCTGCGAGTCGGTGCTCGGCAACGGTGTCGCGTCAGGGGTCTTCGACGGGGCGAGGAAGAGGGTTGGCCAGATAGCCGGTGAAGGTGCCGAAGATGCCGACGCCGACGACGATGATGCCGGTGCCGAGACGGTAGGTGAAGTCAGCCAGGAAGACGATGCTGAGCAGCCAGTTCATCGCGTCGATCACCGTGTCCAGGTTCGGATCTCTGACCGCGTAGATCAGGACGATGTTGAAGATCGACAAGATCGACAAGATGCCGATGAAGATCTCGTACCCGGGGTTCTTGAGCTCTTGACGGCTTCTCTCGGTCACAACTGCCCTTGTACCATCCCCCGGCGATCTGCCCTTCTGGGCAGGTGGAGGTGCTCGATCGTACGCGCGGTGCAATCTAGAGTCGGAGCGGAGTTGCCCGGATCATGGAGTCTGCGCCACCCGACACCATTCCGGTGACCACGATCGTGACGGGGAGAGAAAGGACGAGGCGATGCCGACCGGACCCGCCCTACGCGCCGGGGACACGGTTCTCTGTCCGATGATGGACGGACCCAAGCCGCACGTCGGAGGGCCCATCACGCCGGCCGCTGCCGTGCCCACCGTCATGATCGGTGGCATGCCGGCCGCCGTGGCCAACGCGATACCCGGGGGCATCGTCTGTGTCAGCCCAGCGCCCAACGGGATCGCGATGGGCAGCATGACCGTGCTGATCGGCGGCTTCCCGGCGGCGCGGCTGGGGGACCTGTCGATGCACGGGACGCCGATCGCCCCAGGGCCCGGGTGCCCGACGGTCATCATCGGCGGTTGACGCACCGGCCGTTCAGCGGTCGTCGTGCTCCGCTCTGGCCATGATCGCCTCGATCACCGACGTCTTGGCATCGGCGTAGTCCTGGACGTACTCCCATCGGCGAGCAGCGAGCTCGCGCTTGGTGTTCTGGTACAGGTCGAGGTCGGTCGAGCTGCTCCGGAGTCGGTCACGGAACCGCAGCATTCGCTCCACCTCCGCGGAACCGGTGGAGAACACGTGGATCTGCACCGTCGGCGAGTCGACCAGAAGCCGGTGCTCGTGCCAGGACGGCTCACGGAGCCGGAGGCGGTAGCCGACGGATTCCAGCGCAGGGACGTAGGCGGACTCATCGGCTGAGTCGGCCACCGCGAGGGCGATGTCGATGATCGGTTTGGCGGCGAGCCCAGGAACCGACGTCGACCCCACGTGCTCGATCTGCACCGCCCGTTCACCGAGCGCGCCGCGGATGCGTTCCTCTTCCCGGGCGTACCGTTCGGGCCAGGCAGGGTTCGGCTCGACCAGTCGTACGGGTCCGTCGAGCCTGACTCGGGGGATCAAGAACTCGGGTGTCGGGGCGTCGTTCACCACCTCAGTGTTCCGCGCTGCCCGCCGTCCTGCACCTGGGCGATCCGACCGGGCAGGTGACACCTTCCGGACGGAGGGCCAGAGTGGGTACCGAGTTCGGAGGTCTCAGTCGGCCGAGCCGCTTGAAGGGGGAGGCCATGAGTGCGGGCACCAAGGACGATCCGTGGCGGCTGAGCACGCCGCCGGGCACGTCGACGTACGAGATGTACGTCGACCCGACCGACGACGAGGTGCTCGTCTGTCAGGTCGGGTCGACGAAGCTCACCTACCGGCGGCGGGCGATCGACGACCTGAGCGCCTGGCTGGTCGCTCGAGGTGACTGGGTGGATCTCGGTGCAGCGGACGAGAAGAAGCCGGCCAAGGACGCCACCGTGGAAGCGTTCGGGCGGTCACCCGACAACCCGGTCGGCGGGTGGTACGGCCTCCGCAACGGCTATCGCGGCCGCTTCGGCATGTACCTCCCGCCCCTGCTCGAGCACCTCGGGTTGGCCGAGCTCACGCACGAGGCACGGAACAACCGGATGCGGGCCGTCGACCCCGGCCCGACCACGTCCGGCTAGTGTTGCGCGCCTGGGCGTCGCGAGCTGGCAACAGATTTGGGACGCGTGACACTAGATCAGACCCTTCTCCGTGAGCCAGTCCTTCGCTGCGACATCGGCCGAAGCCTTCTCCTTGCCTTCGACCCGCTCGCGGAGAGCGATGAGGTCGTCGGTGGTGAGCTGGGCGGAGACGGCGTTCAAGGTCTCACCGAGCTGATCGGTGTAGGCCGAGTCCGCGACCAGCGGCACGACGTTCTGCGACGAGATCATGTTCTTCGGATCGGTCAGCACCACGAGGTCCTCGGCCACCAGCGCGGGCGAGGTCGTGTAGATGTCGGCCACCTGGACGGAGTCGTCCACCAGCGCCTTCACGGTGTCCGGTCCGCCGAAGTCCTCGATCGGGACGAAGGTGACGTCGCCGGACTTCGTGCCGACCCCGTAGACGCTCTTCAGACCCGGGATGCCGTAGCCCAGCTCACCGAACTGCGGGTTCGAGCCGAGCTTGAAGGGAACGATCTTGGAGAGGTCACCGATCGAGGTGAGACCGTTGTCGGTCGCGGTCTTCTTCTTCACCACGTACGCGTCCTTGTCCTCGGCGGCGGCCGACTTCAGGACGCGGAGCTTGTCCTTGGCCACCGCATCGGTGAGGGCCGCGTCCACGTCCGCGGTGGTCCGCTCGGTGTACTCGGGGTTGTAGAACGCCAACAGGTTGCCGTTGTACTCGGGGATCAGGTTGATCGAGCCGTCGCGCAGGGCCGGGATGGTCTGCTGACGAGGTCCGATGTTGAACTTCTTCTCCACCTCGACGCCCTTGGCGGTCAGCGCCTGGGCGTAGATCTCACCCAGGATCTCGCTCTCGGGGAACGCGAAGGACCCGACCACGATCTTGCTGCCACCGGCCGGAGCCGAGGAGGCGGGGGCGGTGGGGTCACTCGACCCGCAGGCGGTGAGGGCGGCGATCAGGGCGAGTGCGGTGGCGGCGGCTGCGGCCAGTCGGAGTGGCACCCGTCGGTGGGCTGTGATCATGGTTTGTTCCCTTCGTCTCACGCATGCGTGAGGGTGCTGGTGGTGGTGGAGCGGCTGAGTCGTGGGCGGCGCCCGGTGGTGCTGTCGTCGGCCAGTCCCTTGGTGGCGGTGGCACGTTGGATGAGGGCGAAGAGCCCGTCGAGCGCGAGCGCGAGAACGGTGACCAGGATGGCCCCGCCGAGAATCAGGTCGTAGTCGTTGAGCCCGATGCCGCTGGTGATGATCCGGCCGAGGCCGCCCAGACCCGCGTACGAGGCGATGGTCACGGTGGCGACGACCTGCAGCACCGACGCGCGTATCCCGCCGACGATCAGCGGCAGGGCCAGCGGGATCTCGACCTGCGTCAGGATCTGCCACTCCGTCATGCCGTTGGCCCGAGCGGCGTCGATGGTCTGGCGGTCGACGGACTCCAGACCCGAGTACGCCCCGGCGAGCATGGACGGAATGGCCAGGATCACGAAGGCGATGGTGGCTCCGACGATGGGCGCCTGGTCGTAGGACATGACGTAGCCGAACACCATCAACAGAAAGAACAGCACCCCGAGGGTCGGCAGTGCTCTCATCGATCCGGTGAACGCGATGACGGACTGTCTCCCCTTGCCGGTGTGCCCGATGTAGAAGCCCAGCGGCAAGGCGATCAGTCCGGCGATCACGATGGCTACGCCGGTGTAGATCAGGTGCTCGGCCAGCCGGTCCTGGATCGGCAACGGGCTCTGGCTGCCCGGGATCCAGTTCGCCGGATCGACGATCCAGGCCAGCGCGCTCAGCAGGAGGTTCATCGCGCACCTGCCGCGGCGGACACGTCCAGCGGGGAGGCCGGGACGCGGCCGGATCGGCGCCGACCGCGCAGGAAGCCGCCGCTGTTCTCGTTCCAGGGCATCAGCAGGCGGCCGATGCCGAGGATCACGAGATCGAAGACGAGCGCGAGTAGCAGGCTGATCAGGATCCCCACCACGACCTCTTCCAGGATGCCGCGCTGCTTGCCGTTCTGGAACAGGTAGCCGAGGTTGGCCGAGCCGATGATCACCCCGACCGAGACCAGGGCGATGGTGCTGACGGAGACGACTCGGATGCCGGCCAGGAGCACCGGACCGGCCAGCGGGAGCTCGACCCGGAAGAAGCGGCCCCGCGGGGAGAAGCCGATCGCCGTGGAGGCATCGAGGGTGGTGGGGGGCACGGATGCGAGGGCATCGGACGCCGACCGGGCCATGATCGCCACGCCGTAGATCGTGAGCGCGACGACCAGGTTCGTCTCGTCCAGGACACGGGTGGGAATGACCAGCGGCAGGATGACGAACAGGGGCAGCGACGGAATCGTGTAGAGCAAGCTGCCGCCGGTGATCACGATCGACCGGAGGACCCGATTGTGGTTCGCGAGCCAGCCGAGCGGGATCGACAAGACGAAGCTGGCCACGATCGGGATGACCGCCAGCCGCACGTGGTTCAGCGTCAGCGTGCCGATGAGATCGAGATTGGCCAGGGTCCAGCTCACGTGGCGGAGGTCCCTGAGTCGGGCGTCTCGGCCGAGCCGGGGTCCAGGACGCCGAGCGGTCGGCCGTCGCCATCCACGACCAGAGTCAGGCCACCGTCCCCGCTCCGCTGTTGCAGGAAGAGGTCCCGTCCTCCCCGATCGGCTCCGATGAAGCTGGCCACGAAGGCGTCGGCGGGATCGGCGAGGATCTCGGCCGGGGTGCCCGCTTGGGCGATCACCCCACCTTTCTTGAAGATCACCACCTGGTCCGCCAGGGTGAACGCCTCGTCGATGTCGTGGGTGACGAACACGATGGTCTTGCCGAGCTCGCGCTGCAGCCGGTTGAGCTCGACCTGGAGGTCGGCCCGCACGATCGGGTCCACCGCCCCGAACGGCTCGTCCATCAACAAGATGTTGGGATCGCTGGCCAGGGCACGAGCGACGCCCACGCGCTGCTGCTGTCCACCCGAGAGCTGGCGTGGGTAGCGCGGGGCCAGCGCGCGGTCCAACCCCACCTTGTCGAGCAGCTCCAGCGCTGACGCTCTCGCCGCTGCCTTTCCCACGCCCTTCAGCACCGGGACGGTCGCGACGTTGTCGATCACCGTACGGTGCGGGAGCAACCCGGCCGCCTGGAGCACGTAACCGATGTTTCGCCGGAGCTGCACCTTGTCCTGGCTCGCGACATCGACGTCGTCGATCAGCACCTGCCCAGACGTGGGTTCGACCATTCTGTTGATCATCCGCAGCAGCGTGGTCTTGCCGCACCCCGATGAACCCACCAGCACGGTGGTCTGGTGGGACGGGAGCACGAAGCTGAAGTCCTCGACCGCGACCGTGCCGTCCGGGAACGCCTTGCGCACGGACCGGAACTCGATCATGTACGCGGGCTCATTCCGTAGCAGGAGTCAGGGCACCGACCGGGCGAGCAGGGCTGCGGCACGGCTGCGCACTGACGTGGCAACGCGAAGCCTAAGCCTCGCGCGCTCACCTATTCCGGTCAGAGGCGCAGATCGGATGCTGTTCGGACGAGCTCCGCGACTCGAACGGCGTCCGCGTGCTGGTCAGGCGGTCTCGTCCCGCCAGGCCTTGGTGCCTGCCTCGGCGGCCACTTTCAGGTGGTGAAGGTGTCTCTGGGCCATCACTGCCGGTGACTCCTCCAGCTGGTCGATCCACTTCTTGGCGGCCTGCGCCAGCGCGACCGAGGCCAAGGCTGCGCCCGTCATCAGCACGGCGCCACCGATGCACAACAGCACCGCGCCCGTTCCCAGCAGCTTGCCGTTGACGTCGAGTACGGGCCGAGAGCTGGTGGTGCTCATGGTGTCCCCTTCTGCTGTGCGCCGAGTCGATCCCGGGGTGGGCTCTGGCGACATGCTCCCACTCGGCCGGTGGGTCGCGCGAGTAGTCGGAGGCAACTCGTCGCACTCACCCGTCGAAGCGGGCGACCCGCGTCCTCAGCAGGTCCTGTTCGGCCGGGTTGTCGGTCAGCTCGAGGGCTCGCAGGTTCGCGGCCCGGGCGCCATCCAGATCACCGAGCTCGGTGAGCAGCTGGGCCCGGGTGGCATGCAGCAGGTGGTAGTCGCCGAGGCGTTCGGCGATCTCGCTCAGCTCGGCCAGCGCCGGGGCGGGTCCGGACACGTGGCTGAGGGCGATCGCGTGGTTGAGCTTGACCACGGGGGACGGATCATGGGTGAGCAGCAGGTCGTAGAGGGTCAGGATCTGCAGCCAGTCGGTGTCCGCCCACCGGGCTGCGTCGGCGTGGCAGGCGGCGATGGCTGCCTGGAGCTGGAAGCGACCCGGACGCCGCAGCTCCGCCGAACGCACCAGGTACCGCTCCGCCCGAGCCAGGCCGACCGCGTTCCAGGCAGTGCGATCCTGGTCGGCCAGCAGGACCAGGCGGCCCTCACCGTCGAAGCGGGTGCCAGCCCGCGCCGACAGGTTCGTCAGCAGAGAGAGCAACCCCCAGGCCTCCGCTTCCTCGGGAAGCGCCCGAGCCAGCAGCTCGGCCAACCAGATCGCGTCATCGGCCAACCCGCCGTCCGCACGGGAGAGGTAGCCGGCGTTGTAGGTGAGGTAGATCGCCGTCAGCACCTCGTCGAGCCGGGTCGATCTCTCCCGCCCGACCGGGATCTCGAAGGCGATGCCGACCGCCCCGATCTTCTTCTTCGCCCGGACGAGCCGCTGCGCCATGGTCGCCTCCGGGACCAGGAACGCCCGGGCGATCTGGGGCGTCGTGAGTCCGACCACCGCGCGCAGCATGAGCGCGAGCCTGGCCTCCACGCGCAGGGCCGGGTGGCAGCAGCCGAACAGCATGGGAATCCGCTCATCGGCGGCGTCGCCTCCGGCGACAGCTCCCTCGCTGGGAGCGCCGGCGGCCGGGTCGGCATCCTCCTGGGCCAGCAGCCGGGCCCGGCTGTCGGCGAACGTCAGCGCGTCGACGGCCTTCTCCTCACGAACCGAGCGCCGCAGCCGATCGATCGCCCGTCGTCGGGCCGCCAGCGTGAGCCAAGCGCCCGGGTTCGGCGGGATCCCCTCGATCCGCCAGGTCCTGAGCGCGGCGACCACCGCCTCCTGCACCGCCTCCTCGGCGACGTCGAAGTCTCCGATCCGGCGGTACAGGGAGGCGACGATCAGACCGACCTCGTCCCGGACGACCTGCGCGAGCGTCGCGTCCGGGACGCCTTGATCTGTCACCGTGAGCTGGATCAGCCCTGCATGTGGCTGTAGTCCACGACCATCGGTCGGATCTCGACCGAGTTGCCGGGGAGCTCCAGCATCGGCCACGTCTTCACCAGCGCGATCGCCGCGTCGATGTCGGGCACGTCGATGACACTGAAGCCGCCGATGTTCTCCTTGGCCTCGGAGAACGGTCCGTCCACGACGACGCGGCTCCCGCTCTCCCCGTACCGGACCGTGGTGGCCGTCTCGGGTCCGAGCAGCTCGGCACCGCCGTCGGCGAATGACGCCTCGTTCTCGCCGAACCAGGCGTACACCGCCCGATAGACCTCCTCCTGACGCTCCGGTGGCACAGCCGCGTCCAGGTCCGGGCGGTTGGTGTACATGAGCACGTACTTCATGGTGGTGGCTCCTCGCCTCGCAGTGATTCTGACACCCCCACTACGCGTCGCGTGGGCCTCGATCGACACTCGAGGGAGACATTTTCTGGATCGGCCGGCGCACTTCGGTGGCGACTACGCCACCGAAGTGCGCCGCTTGTGCCCGCCACCGGCTACTACGCTCCTCACCCATGGCCAAACGCAAGAACTCCTCCCGCCACGGACACAGCGGAGATCCGCGCAAGCGAGCCGCCGACGAACAGGCCCGTGCTCAGGCCGAGGCCACCCCCGAGCTGGAGGACGAGGTCGGGGCCGCGTTGGAGGCCGGCCACCCGATCGACATCGTGATGCTGGCGAGCTCGTTGATCGCCGGTCTGGATCCGGACGTGCGGTCGCCCGACGACGGGGGGACGGATCGGCTCCCGCGGCCGGAGGAGTTCGTCCGGATGTTCCTCGACTCGAGCGATCCGAGGTTGCACGTGCTGGCCTGGACGGTGGCCCGGCTGCTGCCGGACGCCCGACTGCACCACGAGGTGGATGCGGCCGTGACTCCCGGCGTGGTGCCGGCCTGGTTGTTGCCGCTGGCCGACGCGGTGGTGGTGGGCGCGTGGCAGACGACCGACCCGCTGCGCGACTCGACCGACATCGTCGTCTCGCTGCGCGTGGGCGAGTTCGACCTCTCGGTGATCGGCCTGGTGGACTTCAACTCCGAGGGCGCACTGAAGGACGGCTTCGTCGTCCCGGCACCGCTGACTGCGGTCCAGGAGGCGTTGAGTGCGAGCGGTGAGACCGGCATGGAGGCGTGGGATCTCCCACCCGCGGACGCGCGGACCTGGCTCGCCGACGCGATCGGCGTCGGTCGGACCACCGAGCCGCCGTTCGAGTCCGACAGCTGGCCGCAGGCCCGTCCGCTGGTGGAGTGGGCTCTTCGGCTCTGCCCGCCCGGGGGACAGGGTCGGGTGCGCCGGGAGTGGAGCCAGCAGGACATCGAGAAGCTGGTCGCCGAGTTCGCTGCCGCTCCGGAGGGTGCGGTGGTCGCCGACCGAGCGGCGCGGGCCGTGCTCGTCGACGCGCTCCACGGCCTCGCTCGCGACACGTCCGCGGACCCGCAGCTGATCAGTGCCGTGCGGATCGAGGTGGGCCTCGGCTTCCTCTGGCCGACCACCCTGCACCACGACCTCGACACCCTGCTCGGGTTGCCCGACCTGTTGGGGCCGTACGTCCGCTGGGCCCACGGCTCGCGTGGGATCCCGGCCGACGACACCGAGCAGGCCCTGGCCGCCATCGCGCACTTCCGGGCCGCTTACGTACGCGATGTCGCCGAGGCCAACGCGGAGGACGGGGATGACGACCGACCCTGACGGCTGGCGGCAGCCTCCCGACCTGCCCAGACGGTCGTCACCGCTGGGACCGGTCGGGCAGACTTCTGTCATGTCCGTGCGACTCATGTGGTCCGACCCCGCGACTCGGCGGACCGTGTCCTGGTTGGCCGGATTGAGTGTGGCGCTGATCGTCATGTCGCTGGCCGCCGGCGGGCTGCTCGCCGTGCGGATGGACCGAGCCGGCCGGCCTGCCTTCGTCTTCCTCACCTGGAACCTGTTCCTCGCCTGGGTCCCCTTCGTCCTCTCGCTCGGGGTGGCGGCGGTGCACGGTCGGGGTGGACCGCGAACCCTGTTGTGGATCCTCGGTGCGGGTTGGTTGCTGTTCCTGCCCAACGCGCCGTACATCCTCACCGACTTCATCCACCTCGGCCTGGCGGGCGGGGTGCCGCTGTGGTTCGATGCCGCGCTGATCGGCACCTTCGCCGCCACCGGTCTCGCGCTCGGGTTGGCCTCGCTGCTCATCGTGCACCACGTCGTCGAGGCACGGGCCGGACGTGTCCTCGGTTGGGCGGTCGCCGTGGGTTCGCTCGTGCTCAGTGCGATCGGGGTCTACCTCGGGCGATTCCCGCGCTTCAATTCCTGGGACGTGGTCACCGACCCGCTCAGTCTCGTCGCGGTCGTCCTGCAACGGCTCGCCGACCCGCTCGGGAACCCGTTCCTGCTGCGGTTCGGCGTGATGATGTCGATCCTGCTGCTCGGCTCGTACCTCGTCGCCTGGATCCTCGGTCGCGGCATCCTCGGACCCGGCCGGGGGCTCAGCAGCACCCGGTCCTGAGCGCCCTTCGGCGTCGCGCCCGACGACTCCGGGCGGGACTGTCGGGGCGACGATCTAGCCTGTGGCCATGAAAACATACACACGTTCGATTAATGGTCACGATGATGGCTTCCCTCAGGCACTCGTCGACCCCGACGACCAGCCGGTGCAGCCGCTCAGCGGCTGGCCCCCGGGGCCGACCGGTCGAGCCGCCCTGATGGAGGTGCTCGACGAGTTCGCAGTGACCCCGGCCGGACGTCGGGTGGTGCACGGCTGGTTCCAGGTCGAGCTGCTGGCCGACGCCCTGCAGGTGATCGCCGGCGATCCCGGCGCCGACCCGCTGCGCCTGAGTCCGCGGAGTCTGGCCGGTGCGTTCGGCACCGAAGCGCTCGACGAGGTACGCGGCTCCACGGACGACCTCGCCCTGCTGCCGGAGATGGTCGGCGCCTTCGTCCCGTACGCCCACGCCTTGCGCGGAGTGGGCGGGGCCGACACAGCCGCCTCGTTGGCTGTCATCGAGAGCTGTCGATCCGCTTTCGTCCGCGCGACGGTCACGAGCGGGCCGGTCGGCACGGGTGAGCCGTGGCGGCGTCGGTACGACACGTGGCAGCCGCCGCCTCCGCCCTCGCCCTGGGAGGTGCTGGCCCTGGAGGTCGGTGGCCAGGATGCACTCGACGCGTTGACCGCCGAGCCGCTGGCCGACGAGCCGGCCGCGCTGTCCGAGGTGCCCGAGGACGTTCTCGAGCGGGTCGAGGAGGCGCTCGCCGTCGCCGACCCGGTGGTCGAGCGGGTCTTCGGGATCGAGCTGCGCACTGCTGTCCGGCGGCTGCTCACCGACGTCGCCGCCGTCGGTCCCGAGATCTATCGGCGGAAGGGTCGCACCGACACGATCGCCGCGGCCGCATGCCTGGTCGTCGCCCAGGCCAATCACCTGGTCCAGCCGCGGGGCCCGATGCTGGTCAAGGCGGTCACCGAGCAGTTCGGTCTGGCCAGCGCGCCGTCGAGCCGAGTGCTGTCGTTGCGGACCGCGGTCACCGGAGTCCGCTCCTGGTCGGGGGAGACGAGGCTGAGCAGCCCGCGCTACCTGACCTCGCAACGGCGGACCGAGCTGGTGGCGTGCCGCGACCGGCTGCGTGCGGGGGAGGTCATCGACCGGGCGAGCTGACGACCGAGTCGCCGAGCGTCGGCTCAGAACTTCTGAGGAGGTGGAGCGTCGGCTCAGATCTTCAGCAGGTTGAGCACCGCCCGCTCGACCTTGCCGTGGGTGCTGCCGTCGGAGAGGTCGTCGTCGAGGGAGGCCAGCCGGGGCGAGATGGTCACGCCATCCGCGAACAGGTCGATCACCCGCGGGTCCACGTAGGAGCTGCGGGCCACCGTCGGTGTGTTGCCCAGGTACTCCGCCACCTGCTTCATGGCGGAGCTGACGGCACGCTTGCGCGCGGTCGCCGTGGTCGCGTCCGCGTTGACGCCCGCCAAGGCGACGGCGGCGATCACCGTGCCGTGCCAGGTGCGGAAGTCCTTGGCCGAGACCTCGCCGCCGACCTGCTCCTTCACGTAGGCGTTGATGTCGGTGGAGGTGACGTCCCGCCAGCGGCGGCCGTCCTTGTAGGCCAGCAGCTCCGGCCCACCACTGCGACGCCGGAGGAGATCGGCGACCGAGGCCCGGACGAGGTCGTCGGCCAAGGCGACGTATCGCTCCTGACCGGACTTGGCGACGAAGTCGAAGACCACGGTGCGGTTCTCCACGGTGACGTGCTCCTTGCGGATCGTGGCCAGACCGTAGGAGTGGTTCGCCTCGGCGTAGGTTTCCCCGCCGATCCGGAAGAATCCGAGATCCAGCAGGCGGAACGCTGTGGCCAGGGCGCGCTCGTACGGCATCCCGTCGAGCTGGAGATGGACCCCCACCCGTCGACGCGCTCGAGGCAGTCGCGCGGCGACCTCCAGCACCCGGTCGTGCTTGGACTCGTCGCGCTTGCGACGCCACTCCGGGTGGTAGAGGTACTGCCGCCGCCCGGCCGCGTCGGTGCCGACGGCCTGCAGGTGACCGTTCGGGCGCCGGCAGATCCACACCTCCTCCCAGGCGGGCGGAATGACCAGGCGTACGCACCGCTCCCGGTCCTCCGACGAGAGTCTGACCCCGAGCTGATCGAGGTAGACGAAGCCCTTGCCGGCGCGTCGTCGCGTCCAGCCGGGATCGGACGGGGACACGGTCCGCAGACGCACCATGGACCAGTTCTACCTGCTCGTGTTAACGACGTAAACCGCCGAATCCGGAGGGGGTCTTGCTCTCGGCGCCGGGTGGGGCGCATGCTCGGATCACGGATGCGTGAGGAAGGGGCGACGCGGTGGAGGACACGGACCGACAGAGATCGTTGACCGGCTGGCGAGCCCTCGTGCTGCGCGTTCGGGAGGTGCTGACGCCGTACGGGCACGAGCCGGCGCCCGACTACGGACCGGACGCCCCGCAGGCGGACCGGGAGCACTGGCTGCGCGACCTGTCACGGGTCCGCGACCTGCTCGAGGAGACGAGGTCGATCGTCGCCGCCGGCGGCTGGTGCGGTGGTGGTGCGTGGTTCACCGTCCGGCAGGCCGACGGGACCCTCCGGCCGGCGACCCTGGCGGAGTCGTTCGCGCTGCGAGCTCCCGGGGCGTCGGTGGCCGGTGGTTGCCTGGTGGGGATCATGATCAGGCTGGCCGACGACCCGGACCGGGTGCCGTCGATCCCCGACGTGTGGCGGGCGACCGACGAGCTGCGCGAGGCGATGCACGAGCGCCTCGGACACGACGCCTTCCCGCCCGGTCAGGCGTACCCGATGACGCAGCGGCGGGCGCGACTGCGCAGTCTGACGGCGTGGAACGATGCCCCGGGCAGGACCCAGGCCGACGTGCTCGATCTGATCGACCGAGCCATCTCCCGCACCATCGTCGGGGCCGTCGCGCAGCCCGCTGGCTCGCACTGAGGGATCCACACGATCGCCCGAGGTGGATCGGGTAGCTGTGTGTCTATCCTGCGGGACCCTTCATGCTTACGCTGTCCTGCATGGCACTCGGGGGGCTCCGGATCGAGCCGATCACCCCCGGTCACCTGCCGGCACTGGACGAGCTCTTCACCCGCGGTGATCCGCGGAACTGTCAATGCGCCTTTCTGCGGATGACCGCCGACGACTTCGACGCGGCCGACGCCGGCGCTCGCCGCCAGGTCCACGTCGAGGCCATCCGGTCCGCGCACCGGGTCGGGGCCAAGGCGGGTCAGATCGCTCTCGACGACCATGGGCCGGTTGGGTGGGTCAGCATCGGTCCCCGGCGCGACTTCCCGCGGCTCGCCCACACCCGGCTGCTGGCCTCGACCGCGGCGGAGCTGCCGCCGGTCGACGGGCCCCTGTGGTCGGTGGTGTGTTTCGTGATCGCGACCCGGGCCCGCCGCCGGGGGGTCGCCACCGCCCTGCTCCGTGGGGTCGTCGACTGGGCCGCCGACCAGGATATCGCCGTGCTGGAGGGCTATCCGGTGGACACCGAGGGCCAGAAGCGGCCCGGCGCGGCGCTGTGGCACGGCACCGTTCGGCTGTTCGAGAATGCCGGTTTCGCCGTGGCCGCCCGCCATCGTGACTCGCCGACAGCGTCCGGTCGCGCGGTGGTCCGGCGCGCCGTCGCCTGATGCCCGGCACCTATATCGGGGTGGGACGTCGGCGCCGTGCCGGCGTCCGCGTGGGCGCCTGACGGGTCGACTCTCCTGGTACGAGGACACCGACGCGCAGGACGGGCTCCGTGGGTGGAGCGCCTTCGAGTTGGCGAAGCAGGGCTTGCACGCCGAGCCGACCCAGTTCGCTCGCGGGGGTGGAGACGACAGTGAGCGGGGGATTGCATGCGGACCGATACTCCAGCGACGTCAGGAACGACACGACTGATATGTCGTCGGGAATCGTGATCCCTCGCGATTGCAGGCCTGCCACCAGTCCTGCGGCAACGGCCTCGTCACCGACCACAACGGCGGTGGCTTCCGGCGAGACGCTCGCAAGGCGGACGGCCGCCGCCCTCCCGTCGGGGACCGACGACGGGCAGGGCATCACGACAGGCGGGATCCGGTGCTGCTTGGCCATTCGGCGGTATGCGGCTTCGGCGCGGATATGGCGGCCGAGCCTCTCCGCCCCTCCCTCGATGCTCGGCATGTAGACGATCCGGTGGTGGCCGAGGGCGACGAGGTGCTCGATCGCGAGCTGCATGGAGGTATCGAAGTCGATGTCCACGCAGTACAAGCCCGACGTGTCGCCGGTGCGGCCGATCAGGGTGAACGGAACGTCCAGCCGAGTCAGCAGCTCCACGCGGGAGTCCTCCATCTGAACCTCCATCAAGACCACGCCGTCGACGAGGCCTTGGCCGACGAGAGCGGGCAGCTGGCCCCCCTTCTTGTCGTCGGGGTACACCACCAGGTGGTAGTCAGCAGCGCTTGCCGCCCAAGCTGCGCCGACCACGAAGTCCGAGCTGGCGCCCCGGATGCCGTGGTCGAGTGCCGCCAGGACCAGCGCGATGATCCGGGTACGGCGGCTGGCGAGCGCACGGGCGACCAGGTTCCGGCGGAAGCCGAGATCCTGCATCGCTTGCTCGACCCTCGCCCTGGTTTCGGGCGTCACTCGCTTGGTGTTGTTGACGACGAACGAGACCGTGGCGATGGAGACTCCGGCCCGATCGGCCACGTCTTGCATGGTCGCTGCCATCGCGTCTCCATCGCTGCGTCGAAACCCTTGACAGGCGCTCGACCTGCCCCTCAGACTCTAGACCACAGCGAGTTAAGCGCTACACCAGCCACCCTCTACGAGTGATCGTCGGTGAGCTTGGTCTGGTTCGACCGGGCGCTTTCCATTCTTCAGCGAAGGAGCTTCGAGAATGTCCAAGAAACGACTGTTGGCCGTGGCCGCGATGGCCGCACTGGCACCGCTGACCCTGGCCGCCTGCGGTGGCGGAGGCTCCAGCAGCAGCAGCGGAGGCGCCTCGTCGGCAAGTGTCGACAGCCTTACCGTCCTCGACTACTACAGCGATGAACCAGGGCACTCCCAGATCGGTGACCAGCTCAGCAAGTGCGGCACCTCGATCGGGGTCGCCAAGGTCGACCACCAGTCGGTGCCCGGCCCGACCCTGATCCAGAAGGTTCTTCAGCAGGCCTCGTCGAAGTCGCTGCCCGACGTCTTGATGCTCGACAACCCGGACATCCAGCAGATCGCCGAGACCGGGGCGCTGGCACCGTTGGAGGACTACGGGATCAACGCCGACGGATACGCTCCCGGGCCCATCGCGGCAGCAACGTACGACGGCAAGCTGTACGGACTGCAACCAGGCGCCAACACGCTGGCGGTCTTCTACAACAAGGACATCCTCGACAAAGCCGGGGTCAAGCCGCCGACCACCTGGGCCGAGCTCAAGGACACGGCGAAGAAGCTCACCGTCGACAAGCAGTACGGCTTCGCCTTCAACGCCACCGCCGACTACGAGGGGGCCTGGCAGTTCCTGCCGCCGATGTGGACCAACGGTGGCGACGAGAAGAGCCTGACCAGTCCCGAAGTCGCCGGGGCGCTCCAGCTGTGGAAGGACCTGGTCGATGACGGCTCGGCCTCCAAGAGCGTGGTCAACTGGGCCCAGTCCGACGTGAATGACCAGTTCATCGCGGGCAAGGCAGCCATGATGCTGAACGGCCCGTGGCAGATTCCGGCGCTGGACAAAGCGAAGATCAACTACGGCGTGGTGCCGTTCCCGATCAACACGGCGGGGCAGACCTCGACGGCACCCCTCGGCGGCGAGGCTTGGACCGTGCCGATGACCGGCGACGAAGCGAAGATGACCAAGGCCGCCGAACTCGTCAAGTGCATGAACTCCGACGAGAACCAGCTGCAGCGGGCCAAGGAGGGTGGCCTGGTGCCGACCAAGCTGGCCCTCGCCGATCAGTTCAAGACCGAGGTTCCGTCGATGGCGGGCTTCGTCGACGCCGTCGCCCACGCCCGCGCCCGCACCGGCGAGCTGGGCTCGAAGTGGCCCGATACCGCCAAGACCATCTACACCGGCATGCAGCTGGTCCTGACCGGGCAGGCAACTCCAGCCGAAGCCATGGCAAAGGCCGGCGCCAGCTGATCAACCTGACCTCGAAAGGAGCTGCGCCGTGACGGACGCAGAGATGCTGACCGCACAGTCGCAGGGCACCTCCACCGGCTCCGGATCGGCGCCGGCCCCCCGCAGGGGGGGTCGGCGCCGGGAGGAGATATACAAGATCCTCTTCGTGGTTCCGGCGGCGCTGACGATCATCTTGCTGTTCGGGTATCCGGTGGTGAAGAACTTCACGATGAGCTTCCAGGAGTACACGCTCAAGACGTTCTTCACCGGGAAGGCGCCCTGGGTCGGCCTGGAGAACTACGTCACGGTGGTCACCAATGACGTGTTCAGCCTGGCGCTGGTCAACACAGCTCTTTTCACGATCGGCTCGATCGTCGGCCAGTTCGTGCTCGGGATGCTGCTGGCCCTGTTCTTTCACAAGAACTTCCCGCTCAACGGCGTGCTCCGGGCCTTGCTGCTGCTGCCCTGGCTCATCCCACTGATCGTCGGTAGCGCCGCCTGGCGGTCGCTGCTCGAGCAAGACAGCGGCATCATCAACATCACGCTGGAGAATCTCGGGATCATCGACACCCCGATCCCGTGGCTCACGTCGCCCGATGTCGCGCTGATATCGGTCATCATGGTGAACATCTGGATCGGCATCCCGTTCAACGTGACCCTGCTCTACAGCGGACTGCAGGACATTCCGGAGGAGCTCTACGAGGCCGGATCGCTGGACGGGGCCACCGGCTGGAAGGCCTTCTGGCACATCACCTGGCCGAACCTGCGAGCAGTGGTCAGCGTGTTGCTGATGCTCGGGGTGATCTACACCCTGAAGGTGTTGGACATCATCCTGGGTCTGACCCGGGGTGGCCCGGCCAACGCGACGCAGACGATCGCCACCCAGTCCTACCAACGCTCGTTCGTGGAGTTCAAGTTCGGGCAGGGTGCCGCGCTGTCCAACATCTTGATCCTCATTTCACTGGTGTTCGCGATCGTCTATCTGCGTGCCACCCGGCGCCGAGTGGACGAGTAGGGAGACGACGATGTCTGTCAGCACTCGAAAGACACGCAGTGGTGTCCGCACCGCCATAGCCATCGCCTTGTTGGCCATCATGCTGTTCCCGCTGTACTGGATGCTCAACATCTCTCTCCAGTCGACCGGGGGGACGCTCGCCACGAGCTTCTTCCCGACACACCCGAGCCTCGACGGCTACCGGACAGCACTGCAGGACCAGGGCCGCAACCTGGTCACCAGCATGATCATCGCGCTGGGTACCGTGGTGCTCACCCTGTTGATCGCGACGCCGGCAGCGTACGCCCTTGCCCAGTTCCGCTTCCGCTGGATCAACTGGGCCTTGCTGGCGATCCTCATCTCCCAGATGATCCCGGGGATCGTGATCGCTAACGGCCTCTACAGCATCTACGAACGAATCGGCCTGCTGGACTCCATCCCGGGCCTGATCATCGCCAACGCCACTGCGGGTGTGCCCTTCGGCATCTTGATCATGCGGTCGTTCATGATGGGGATCCCGCCCTCGCTGGTGGAGGCAGCCCGGGTCGACGGGGCCGGGTTGTTCCGCGCCTTCGTCTCGATCGTGGTGCCGATCAGCCGGAACTCACTGATCACCGTTGGTCTGTTCGCCTTCATCTTCGGCTGGGGCGATTTCATCTTTGCCCTGACGCTGACCACGAAGGGGACCATCGTCCCGGTCACGCTCGGCATCTACACCTATCTCGGGGCACACATCTCCAACTGGAGCGCGGTGATGGCGACCGCCATGCTCGGCTCCCTCCCAGCGATCGTCTTGCTCGTTCTCGCCCAGCGGTACATCTCGGCCGGGGTGAACAGCGGCGCGGTCAAGTAGCGCCTCACCGCACCTCTCGCTCCTACTGCCCTCGAACCCAGAAAGCAGATATCACCATGTCCGCAGCAAACGCCACCGCTACTCCGGTTCGGATCCTCGTCTGGGGCGAGAACCGGCACGAGCAGATCGAGCAGCATGTCCGCGACATCTACCCGGACGGGATGCACACCACCATCGCCGAGGGCATCGCCGAGCATCTCGGTGCCGGAGCCAGCGTCTCGACCACGACGCTGGACGAACCCGAGCACGGTCTGACCGAGGAGGTCCTGGCCGCCACCGACGTGCTGGTCTGGTGGGGCCACGCGGCCCACGGCGAGGTGGCCGACGAGGTGGTCGAGCGGGTGCACCAGCACGTGCTCTCCGGGATGGGACTGCTCGTGCTGCACTCGGGGCACTGGTCGAAGATCTTCGGCAAGCTGATGGGCACCACCTGCACTCTGCGCTGGCGCAGCGAACAGGATCGCGAGCTGGTCTGGACCGTCAACCCGACCCACCCGATCGCCCAGGGCGTGCCGAACCCGATCATCATTCCCGCCCAGGAGATGTACGGCGAGTTCTTCGACATTCCCGCCCCCGACGAGCTGGTCTTCATCTCCTCCTTCACCGGTGGCGAGGTGTTCCGCTCCGGCTGCACCTTCCGGCGCGGGCACGGCAAGATCTTCTTCTTCTCCCCCGGCGACCAGGACTACCCGGTCTACCACCACAAGGACGTGCGCAAGGTGATCGCCAACGGGGTGCGGTGGGCCAACAGCGACTTGCCCCAGCGGGCGGTGCCGACCCTGCTGCGCTACAACACCGACGACTTCTTCAACGGTCACGGCTACACCGGTCCGATCGAGGACCACAGCGCCGACGGGGCTGGGGATGAGTGACAGCCCACTGAGGGTCGTCCAGGTCGGGGCCGGCGGGATGGGGCGGGCCTGGCTCGCCACCATCGCGGCGAACCCGGACGTGCAGCTGGTCGGCTTGGTCGATCTGGCCACCGAGACAGCGTCGGCCGCCGCGGCCGAGCACGGGTTCGCGTCCGTGCCGGTCGCTCGCTCGGTCGATGAGCTGCTGGCCGCGGGGGTGGATGCCGACGCGGTCATCAACGTGACCGTGCCCCGGGCGCACCACCCGGTCAACACCGCCGCCCTCGCGTCTGGTTTGCCGGTGCTGTGCGAGAAGCCGCTGGCCGAGTCGGTGGCGGAGTGCCTGTCCATGGTCGCCGCGGCCGAGCTCTCCGGACAGCTGCTGATGGTCTCGCAGTCGCGGCGCTACTGGCGGGCGGTGACGGTCCTGCAGGCTCAGCTGGCCGAGCTCGGTCCGGTGGCGTCGGCATCGTGCCAGTTCTTCAAGGCCCCGCACTTCGGCGGCTTCCGCGAGGAGATGGCGTACCCGCTGCTGGTCGACATGGCCATCCACCAGTTCGACCTGGCGCGGCTGCTGATGGGCGCCGAGCCGACGTCGGTGTTCTGCCGGTCCTACAACCCCGCGTGGAGCTGGTACGCGGGCGACGCGGCCGCGTCGGTGATCTTCGAGTTCGGCGACCAGGCGACGTTCACCTTCGACGGCAGCTGGTGCGGCCCCGGTGCGGAGACGTCCTGGAACGGTGCCTGGCGGTTCGGCACGGAGCGCGGGACCGCGACCTGGGACGGAGATGGGGCTCCCGTGGCCGAGACCGTCGACGGCGTACTGCTGCCCTCCGAGCTCCCCGACGAGCCCGAGCAGATCGCCGGTTCGCTGGCCGAGTTCGTCAGCACCCTGCGCGACCGTGCCGTGGGACGCAGAGCGACCCCGAACGGCGAGGTGCACACCAACGTGCTCAGCGTGGCCATGGTCGAGGCGGCGGTCCGCTCGGCCGAGACCGGACAGCGGGTCGCGTTGGCGGCAGTGGTGGAGGACGCGTACGAGCAGGCGGTGACGACGGAGCCGAACGCCGAGGTCCGAGCGGTTCTGGCATCGTGGGCGTCGGTGCTGGAGGTCGTCGGCCTGGCGAGTGGCCAGGCGAAGACCCCAGCGCACCAGCTGACCAGTTCGGGAGAGGTGTGATGAGCAAGCAGACGCTGAGGGTCGGGATGATCGGGTACGCCTTCATGGGTGCGGCGCACTCGCAGGGGTGGCGCAACGCCCCACGGTTCTTCGACCTGCCGAGTCGCATCGAGCTGACCGCGGTCGCCGGCCGCAACGCCGACGCGGTGGCGGCGGCCGCCGATCAGTACGGGTTCGCGGAGACCGAGACCGACTGGCGGGTGCTGCTCGAACGCGACGACATCGACCTGATCGACATCTGCACCCCCGGGAACCTGCACGCCGAGATCGCGATCGCGGCGCTGCGGGCCGGCAAGCACGTGCTCTGCGAGAAGCCCTTGGCCAACACCGTCGAGGAGGCCGAGGGGATGGCGGCCGTCGCGCGTGAGGCGAAGGCCGGCGGTGTCTACGCGATGTGCGGCTTCACCTACCGACGGACACCGGCGCTGGCGTACGCGAAGCAGCTGATCGACGACGGCCGGCTCGGCACCATCCGGCACGTCCGGGGCCAGTACCTGCAGGACTGGTTGCACGACGCCGACGCACCGATGACCTGGCGGCTGGACAAGAGCACGTCCGGGTCCGGTGCTCTCGGTGACATCGGGGCGCACCTGATCGACACCACCCAGTGGCTGACCGGTCAGTCGATCAGCGGGGTGTCCGCTCTGCTGGAGACGTTCGTGACGTCGCGACCCCTGGCCGGTGAGCGGTCCGGCCTGGGCGGTCACGGCGATACCTCCGAGGGTGCCCCGCGGGGTGCGGTCACCGTCGACGACGCCGCCCTGTTCACCGCCCGGTTCGACGGTGGCGCGATCGGCTCCTTCGAGGCGTCCCGGTTCGCTCTGGGCCACAAGAACGCGTTCAGGGTGGAGATCAACGGCACCGACGGCTCGGTCGCCTTCGACTTCGAGGACAACAACGTCGTCCAGTTCTTCGACGGCCGCGATCCCGTCGCCGAGCAGGGCTTCCGGCGGATCCTGGTCACCGAGCCCGAGCACCCGTACGTGAGCGCGTGGTGGCCGCCCGGTCACGGCCTGGGCTACGAGCACGGCTTCACCCACCAGGTGGTCGACCTTGTCACCGCCCTCGCCGAGGGCCGGCAGCCGACCCCGTCCTTCGACGACGGGTTGCAGGTGCAGCAGGTGCTGGCCGCCGTCGAGACCAGCGCCGACAGCTCCTCGGCCTGGATCTCGGTCTGATCCGTCCGGCGCTCGGCAGGCCGTCTGAGGTAGCTAATCAGCTACCTCAGACGTGATCGCCATCTGGACCCGGCGAAGATGAGGCACCTGCACGATGTCCGGGGGGCCGCCTTAGCAGGACCGTAGAGGAGTCGGAACATCTACGGAGGTACCCCTGATGAGCAACCACTACGCGATCGGCCTGCTGGTCGAGCAGCACCACGCCGAGCTCCGGAACGAGGTGGCGCAGGATTCACTGGCACGCCTCGCCCGGTTCGGACAGTCGCGGCGCCCCCGCTGGTGGGAGCGGCTGATGCTGTCCCGTTCGAGCAGCCCCTCGCGGCCTCGACCCACCGCTGCCGTCGCCGCCGGCGACTCCCCCTGCTGAGCGGCGGCGGTGAGCGGTTCCCCGGCCGCCGACCAAACAGCCTCGGCAGTGTCGGCGGTCGGTGGCACGATGAACGACGTGGTCAGACACCTTCCTCCCCGGATCGCCGCGGTGGCGGCGGCCGGTGGGTCGGGTTCGGCCGGTGGCTCGCTGCCCGTCATGGAGCTGGTCGGCCGGGTGGACGAGCTGGCCCGACTGCGGGACCTGCTGGACAGCGTGCTGGTCGAGGGCAGTCGGCTCGCGCTGGTCGGCGGCGACGCCGGTTCGGGCAAGACGACGGTCGTGGACGCGTTCGTGCACGATCTCGCGACCACAGCGTCCGACCGAGGCGCGCAGATCATCCGCGGACAGTGCGTGCCGCTGGGGGGCGACGGCCTGCCGTACGCGCCGATCGTCGGAGCCCTGCGGGAGCTGATCGCCCGGCACGGTCGCGACCAGGTGCTCGAGTGGGCCGGCGCCAGTCGGGTCGGTCTGGGCGCTTTGCTCCCGGATCTGATCGCCCCGCCGCGTGATCCGGAGGGTCTCCGGCTGCAGCTGTTCGAGGCGGTGGCCCGGCTCTGGGAGGCGGCCGCGCGGACCGGGCCGCTGGTGGTGGTGATCGAGGATCTGCACTGGGCCGATGAGTCGACCCGGCACCTGCTGCGCTTCCTGACCGGCGCCCTGACCGACGCCCCGGTGCTGGTGATCGCCACCTACCGCACCGACGAGCTGGACCGACGTCATCCACTGCGGCCCTTCCTGGCCGAGGTGGGACGACTGGCCGGGGTGACCCGGCTGGAGATCGGCGGTCTCAGCCGACCCGAGGTGGCAGACCTACTGGCCCGCCTGCTGGGTCGCACACCGAGTGGTGTCGCCGTCGACCTGGTGCACCGGCGCAGCGAGGGACTGCCCTACTTCGTGACCGAACTGGCCACCTCCGCGTCGCGTGGCTGCGTGGACATGCCCGACACCCTGCGCGACGCACTGAACGTCAGGGTGCAGCGCCTGTCCGATCGTGCGCAGGAGACGCTCCAGGTCGCCGCCGTGGCCGGTCCACGGGTGGAGCACGCGCTGCTCGAGGCGATCAGCGACCGATCACCGGCCGAGCTCGACACCGATCTGCGCGAGGCGGTCGACGCGGGCGTGCTGATCGTCGACGAGGACGGCTACCTGTTCCGGCACGCCCTGTTGCGAGAGGTCGTGCACGAGGACATGCTGCCCGGGCGACACACCCGGTTGCATGCCCGGTTCGCCGCGTTGCTGGAGGAGCACCCCGGGCTGGCCACGGGCACGGCCTCGGTCGAGATCGCCCACCACTGGGCCGCCGCGCACGATGTGGACAAGGCGTTCCGCTGGTCGCTGACGGCGGCCGAGGCAGGGTCGTCAGCGCATTTCGAGGCGCTGAAGATGTACGAACGCGCCCTGGAGCTGTGGGACCGGGTGGCCGATCCCGAGTCGCTGGCGGGATCGCACGTGTCCTTGCTGGACCGAGCGGCCGCCACCGCCCGGGACGCGGGGGAGATCGAGCGCTCCCTCGCCCTCACCAAGCAGGCCCTGACCGAGACACCCGACGACGCCCCCGTCGCCGATGTCATCCACCGTTGGACCGAGCGCGGTCAGCGGCTCTCGAGCCTGATGCGGCCGGGAGCCATCGACTCCCTCCGCACGGCCGCCGACCTCCTGCCCGCCGACGCGGAGCCGAAGTTCCGGGCCAGGGTGTTGAACCAGCTGGCGATGGTGTCCACCCTGTCCGGGGTCGATGCCACGGACGTGGCCCGCGAAGCCGTGGCCGCGGCCGTCGAGGCGGGCTCGCCGGTGACCGAGTCCCACGCCCGGAACACCCTGGGCGTCTGTCTGGTCATCGGTGGTCGGGAGGACGAGGGACTGGTGCAGCTGGTCCGCGCCGGTGAGCTCGGCCGGGGGTCGCGGGGGACGATGCTGCGGTTCTACATCAACTACTCCGACGCACTCTGCCTGGCCGGTCGCTACGCCGAGGCAGTCGAGCAGGCGCTGTCCGGGGTGGAGGTCGCCGCCGGTCTGGGGCTCGAACGGTCGACGGGAGCCATGCTGGCGGGCAACGCCGCTGAGCCGCTGCTGGCGCTGGGGGAGTGGGACCGGGCGAGCCAGCTCGTCGAGCGGTCGTTGGAGCTCGATCCGCCCGCCCATCACCTCGCCCATCTGCGGCTGCTCCAGTGCTGGTTGCGCCTGCAGACGGGTCGCCTGGACGAGGCCGAGGCCATCCTCACCGAGTTCCGGGGGCTGATCACCGGACCGCAGGTGGCACCGCAGTACTCCAGCCAGGTGATCCGTCTGGACGTCGAGCTGGCTCTGGCGACCGGCGACGTCGACCGAGCCTGGGCCGACCTGGAGGTCGCCTTCGAGCACTGGGACCTCTACCACGTCGCCCACCGCTACCCACTGTTGCAGCTGGCGGCCACCACAGCCCGGGCCGCCGACCGGGTCGATGACCGCGGGCGCCTGGCGCGGGTGAGGTCGGCGTACGAGCAGGTCGAACCGGTGCGGGCCCGGCAGATCTGGGGACCCTTGATCGAGGCCGAGCTGGTCGACACACTCGACGCCTGGCGGTCGGTCTGGGCGGCCAGCACCGCGACGGAGATGCCGTGCTACCTCCGGCCGTATGCGGGTCTGCGGCTCGGTCAGCACCTCGTGTCGAGGCGCGAGCGGGTCGAGGCTCGAGAGGTCTTGGCCACGGCGACGCAGACTGCCGACCGGATCGGAGCGTCGCTCGTGGGGTCGCGGCTGGCAGCACTCGCCACGCGCGCCGGACTCACCACCACGGGGACCGCCGACGGTGCCCCGGGTCTCCTCGCCACGTTGACCACCCGCGAGCGCGAGGTGCTGCGACTCGTGGCGGCCGGCCGGACCAACGGCGAGATCGGGACGGAGCTCTTCATCAGCACCAAGACCGCCAGCGTGCACGTGTCCAACATCCTCGCCAAGCTCGGCGTCGGAGCCCGCGGTGAGGCCGCCGCCCTCGCGTACCGGGAGGGTCTGCTGCTGGAGCCGGACACCGACGGCACCGTGATCGAGCTCAGGCCGGCCTGAACAGGACTGTTGACGGTTTACTGCGCGCGTTCCACCCCGCCGGCGAAGCTGACCGGCTCGTGGATCTCGTCACCGAGGTCGACCGTCACCCGCACCCGGTTCAAGGAGCTGAACGGGATGGCGAAGCCGTAGTCGGCCGTGTCCTCGGCGCCTGGGGTGATGGTTCCGAGAAAAGCGTTGGGCAGCCCACCGCTGGGGTCGTTGATCAGCGGTGCCTCGATGTCGTCCGGGCCCGACGAGGCGGTGACCAGCACCGTCGAGGCGTCGAGGTCCTTGGTCGAGAGGTTGCGGATCAGGACCGAGACCACCACCATCTGGCCCTTGGTCGACTCCGCCCCGGTCATCCCGGTGGCGATCGTCCGCGCGGCGGTGCCGGTGATCTCGATCTCGGCGTCGCCCTCGTAGCTGGCGATGTCGTCGAAGGAGAACGAGGCGTCCTCGGCGTCCGAGGGCCCGCTGCTCGGTGACCCGCTGCCCGACGGTGTCGGGCCCGCAACTGTGGGCGAGGCGGTGACGCCGGGTACGGGAGGCACCGTCTCGCTCGCGGGTGGACGCCCGCAGCCGGCCAGCAGCGCCAGCACCACGGACGCCGCAACGCCGATGCCCCGGACCAGGTGGGTCCCACGCGTCATGGGGGAACGGTAACCGCTCGACCCCTGGCGGGCGGGGACCCCAGGAGACCGACGGCTACGCTTCAGTCGTGAAGTGGACGTGGGTGCTGGCGTTGGGTGCCGTGGCCGGGGGAGTGGTCTGGGCCGCCTACCGGAGGAATCAGCAGGAGCTGGCCGATGCCGCCCTGTGGGCCGAGGCGACCGACCCGGTGATCCGGCACGGCGAGAACGGCTGACGACCGGGGTATCGGTCGGCCTCAGCGCGTGCTTCGACGCGTCACCCCGGTGATCTGATGTCGCGCCACTCCCAGCGCACAACGGTTGGGTGACGGGCAAGTGTCGAAACGGCGAACTGTTCACCCCCGGCTGATACGTTCCATCGCACCATGCCGCTGAACGTGACCTTCGACCCGCCTGTGCTGACGCTCACCACGAACGGCGGTGCGCGCTCCCGGAGCACCGGTGATCGGCCGGCGAACGAACCGATCGACGCCGAAGCGCTCCTTGTCGAGGCGCTCGCGCCGGTGTTCACGGTCGCGGTGGAGGCAACCCGAGCCGAGACCCTGACCCACTTGGACACCGTCGACGGGCGGTTGCAGAAGGCCGGTATCGACCTCGCGCACCTGCCCCGCCGACGCCGGATGGTGAGCCTGACCTCGAGCGGGCAGATCGAGCAGCCGGTGACGGGTACCTGGCCGAGACTCGCCTCCGAGCT
The DNA here is from genome assembly GCA_963696135.1 of uncultured Actinomycetota bacterium. Lineage (GTDB taxonomy): Bacteria > Actinomycetota > Actinomycetes > Propionibacteriales > Propionibacteriaceae > Microlunatus. The sequence goes on along the minus strand of CAVOJH010000004.1, from coordinate 490,249 downwards.
GCCCGCCGGCGAGGTGACCGACCTGGTCGCCCCCGCCGCCTGGATCCGGGCGCTGGTTCCGTACGCGAGCACGCACGCCGAGACGACCACGTACGCGATCCGCAACGGAGACGGCAAGACCGTCGTCCGGGTCCACTGGACCACCGGCGAGCTGACCAAGCCGAGCGAGGCCGCGCTGCCGGCCCGGGTGGCGATCGAGGTGCTGCGCGGGTACCGCTCCGAGGCCGCCCGCGTTCGGAAGTCGTTGATCAGGAACACCCCGCTGGTGGAGAGTGACCGATCCTGGTTCGAGACCGTACGTGGCCTGCCCGCGCTCCGGCCGACGGTGACCCAGCGGTTCGGCATGCGACCCGATCAGGCCGCGGACTTCGCGGTGGCCGATGCCCTGCTCGGCTACCTGGCGGAGATGGACGCCACGGTCGACGGGATCGTCGACGACATCGACACCGAGTACCTGCACGACTTCCGGGTTGCGGTCCGGCGCACCCGCTCGGTGCTCAAGATGCTGGGCGACGTGCTGCCGCCGGGACTCGCCGAGCAGGTGGCTCCGGAGTTCCGCTGGCTGGGTGACATCACCACGCCGACCCGTGATCTGGATGTCTACCTGCTGGAGCTCGAGTCCCTGGCCGCCACGGTGACGCACCCCGACGACCTCGCCTCCTTCGGCGCGTACGTCCGGGAGCGGCGAGCCGAGGTCGCGAAGACGCTGGCCCGCGGTCTGCGCACGAAGCGCTACACCGACCTCGTCAGCACGTGGCGGTCCGCCCTGGCGGAGGTGATCGCCCACCCGTCCCACGCCGACATGACGGCCTCGGCCTTGGCGGTCGAGCGGTTGCACACGGTGTTCCGCAGGTGCCAGAAGCGGGCCGCCAAGATCACTGCAGAGTCCGAGTCCGAGCTCGTCCACGACCTGCGCAAGTCCTGCAAGGAGATGCGCTACCTGATGGAGGTGTTCAAGCCGCTGTGCGACAAGACCGCGTACAAGAACGTGCTGGCCGACTTCAAGGAGCTGCAGGACCTGCTCGGGGAGTTCCAGGACGGCGAGGTGCAGGCCGCTGCGCTGCGTCAGTTCGCCCAGGAGATGGTGGACGCGGGTCGGGTCGATGCGAACGCCATCCTGGCCATGGGGGAGCTGTCCGGGAAGTTCGAGGCCCGGCAGAGGGCCGCCCGAGAGACCCTCACCGCGCACCACGAGAATTACCTCGGACGCAAGGCGTCCGAGCACGTCGACCGACTGGTCACGGCGTGATCTGCTCGGCCACGGAGGTGCCGTCGTGAAGGTGATCGCGAGCTACAACCTCAAGGGTGGGGTGGGCAAGACCACCGCGGCGGTGAACCTCGCCTACCTGTCGGCACGGCAGGGCCGCCGGACCCTGCTCTGGGATCTGGATCCTCAGGGTGCCGCCACCTACCTGTTCCGGGTGAAGCCGCGCGTGAAGGGCGGCAGCCCCAAGCTCGTCCGGGGATCCCGCCCGATGCTGGAGGCGATCAAGGCCACCGACTTCGCGCACCTGGACCTGCTGCCGGCGGACTTCACGTACCGGCACATGGACATCGATCTCAACGATCGACCCAACCCGCAGCGAACCCTCCGTCGGTTGCTGTCCCCGCTGGCCTCGGAGTTCGACGTGGTCATCCTGGACACGCCACCGAGTCTGTCGCTGGTCTCGGAGAACGTGCTGCGCGCCTCCGACGTGGTGCTCGTGCCGCTGATCCCCACGGTGCTGTCGGTGCGGACGTTCGAGCAGCTGGTCACCTTCACCGCGGAGCTGAAGGGTCGCAAGCCCAAGCTGCGCGGGTACTTCTCGATGCTGGACCGGCGGCGCAAGCTCCACACCGAGATCCTGCGTGACCTTCCGACGTCGAACTCAGCGGTCAGCTCGATCGCGATCCCCTCGGCCAGTGCGGTGGAGCAGATGACCGTGCGCCGTGAGCCGCTGATCGTGTTCGCCGGCAAGTCCCCGGCCGCCCTCGCCTTCGGCGAGCTCTGGGATGAGGTGTCCGGTCTGCTGAAGCTGCCACCGGTGGAGTCCGCCGCCGACTGACCTCGCTCCGCCCGGATGTCGCCGGCGAGTCAGATCCGGTGGCCGACAGGGTGAGAGCTACCGCTGCCGTCGCCTCAGCCCCCCGACTTCGCTGGTGTTGAAGCACAGGCGACGTCGGCGGTGGGGTCGAGCAGGGGTCAGCAGCAGCGGCCTTCGGGGTGGGACTCCTCGTGCTCGGTGCGGTGCCGCCAGTAGGCCCGCTCGGACATCGGCTCGCCCTCACCCTGGCGGGCGTGCCAGCTCAGATAGCCCTCGTACTTCGAGCCGCCGAGCACGCCGCTCGCATACCAGCGGATCCCCGCCCAGACCCGGCGCAGACCGACCCACTGGATGGCATCCGCTGAGGTTCCGCCGGCGCGGGTGGTGCGCCAACCGCGGAGTGGGGCGTCTCTCATGCTGGAGCTCATCGGTGATCCCTCGGTCGGGTCGGAGGTCAGTGGTGGGCCCGACGCTTCGGTGAGTCCGGGACCTCCGTCGCCCACCGGGACTTCAGCTCCTTCTCCGCCGGCGTCAGCCCGAAGCCGGCGGGGGCGAAGATCCTCGACTCCTGCCGCGGGTCCTCGGTCTCGGGCGTCTCCGCTCCTCTGAGCGTACGGACGGTCGAGATGATCGCCGCCGTGATGACGATGATGGCCAGCGTCACGAAGATGATCGACAACGTGCCCTGGACCGTCGTGTTCCGGACCACGGCGGCCATGGCCTCCGGTGTCTTCGCCGTGCCCTGGCTGGTCTTCCCGGCAGCGATGGCGTCGCGGAACAGCCGGTTCTGCGCCCAGTAACCGACGGCCGGCACCGGCGAGAAGATCTTGTACAGCGAAGCGGTGATCGTCACCACGGAGGCGAACGCCAACGGAAGCGCCGGGATCCACAGCCAGCCACGAACCCCACCACGGGCGGCGAGCGACATGCAGACCGCCAACGCGATCGCCGCCAGCAGCTGGTTGGCGATCCCGAACAGGGGGAAGAAGGTGTTGATACCGCCGAGCGGGTCGGTGACGCCCAAGATCAGGATCGCGCCCCAGCCGGCGACCATCACCGCGGTGCAGGCCCAGGAGCCGAGCCGCCACGAGGTGTCCCGGAACCGGGGCACGAAGTTGCCGAGGGACTCCTGCAGCTGGAAGCGAGCCACCCGGGTGCCGGCGTCGACCGCGGTCAGGATGAACAGCGCCTCGAACATGATCGCGAAGTGGTACCAGAACGAGGTCAGTCCGGGGCTGGTCAGCTGCTGCATGATGTGGGCCAGGCCCAAGGCCAGGGTCGGCGCGCCACCGGTGCGGGAGATGATCGACTCCTCCCCGACCGCTTGGGCGGTCGCGGTGAGCATGTCGGGCGTGAGGTTGACCCCCATCAGCCCGAGACCGTTGACGAACGCGGCTGCGGTCTCGGGGGTGCCGCCGGTGACCGCGGCGGAGCTGTTCATCGCGAAGTAGATGCCCCGGTCGATGGACAGCGCGGCGACCAGCGCCATGATCGCCACGAACGACTCCGTCAACATGCCGCCGTAGCCGATCAGCCGGGTCTGTCGCTCCTTCTCGATCAGCTTCGGTGTGGTGCCGGAGGCGATCAGGGCGTGGAAACCGGACAGCGCTCCGCAGGCGATGGTGACGAACAGGAAGGGGAACAGCGGACCTGCCCAGACGGGTCCGTCGACGCGGTCGGCGAACTCGCTCAGCGGCGGCACGGTGATCACCGGGCGCACGATGATGATCGCCACGGCCAGCATCACGATGGTGCCGACCTTCATGAACGTGGACAGGTAGTCGCGCGGGGCCAGCAGCAGCCATACCGGCAGGATCGCGGCGACGAAGCCGTACGCCACGATGATCCAGGCGAGAGTGAGCCGCTCCAGGGAGAACACCTCGGACCAGTAAGGGCTCTCGGCCACCAGCCGGCCGGCGGCGATGGCGGTGATCAGCAGGACGAAACCGATGATCGAGACCTCGCCGACCTTGCCCGGCCGGAGGAACCGCAGGTAGCAGCCCATGAAGAGCGCGATCGGCAGCGTCATGCCGACCGAGAACACGCCCCACGGGCTCTCGCCCAGGGCGTTGACCACGACCAGGGCGAGGATGGCGACGATGATCAGCATGATCAACAGGGTGGCCAGGATCGCGGCGGTGCCGCCGATCCGACCCAGCTGGTCCCGAGCCATCTGACCCAGCGACCGGCCACCGCGACGCATCGAGAAGAACCACCGAGCAAACTGGTATGGAACGACCGCCACACAGGAAACCTTCAGGTTTGCTCGGTGGCCCACGCGGCTCTCGCTGCCGTCGAAGGAAAGGATCCTCTCGTGCGCTCCTGCCGGTGCGACACGCCGACGCAGCCCGCGTGAGGGGCAGGTTCCCATCACGAAGAAATCCGAGCTCCCTTCCGACCCCGTTTCTCGCGGCACCCGAGGGTCAGAGTCCGGCGTTCGCGGCTCCCCAGCTCAGCAGCTCGGTGAGCGAGCGGTCACCGTCGGGCGGCTCGTGGAGCCCCGCCTGCCAGCCGGTCGGGCCGGACACCCCGACCGTACGGTTGACGAGACTGAAGACCCCGAACGTCACCGCGCAGTCGATGGCTCGACCCAGCACGACCGCGGTGATGGCCGCGTTGGCGGTGACAGCCAGGTCGATGAGGGCGTCCCGGAAGCCCGGTGCGTCCCGGATGTCCCGGCCGTAGGAGTTGACCAGGGCCTGGTCGGCCATCCGGACTCCCGCCAGCAGGGCGTCGACGATCGCCCGCAACGAGGGATCGTGGATGACGTCCAGGTACACCTGGGGGGAGAGCAGGGCATCCACGGCGGCCGACACCGCTCCGCAGCTGGTGTGGCCCAGCACGGTGATCATCTTGACCGACGGCAGATTGGCCACGGCGTAGTTCAGACTGCCCAGACACTCACGACCCGGTACGTTCCCGGCCACCCGGACCACGAAGATCGAGTTGCCGGCCTGGTTGAACAGCAGCTCCACGGGGGCCCGGGCATCCGAGCAGGCGAGCACGGCGGCGAACGGCTCCTGGGCGAGACCCGCCCCTTCGACCGGCGGCAGCCCGAACGCCTCGGGCCCGACCGAGATGACCTGCTGCCCGCCCTGGTCGCCGAGCTTGGCGAAGTCGGCATTGCCGGTCTCCAGCCGGGCCTGTGCCTCGGTGGGACTGCCAGGACGGGCCGGGCGCTCCTCACCTGGCAGTGCCTGACGCCAGACGATCTCCCGCTGCTCGGTCATGACTCAGCCTAACGAGACCTGTGTTGCGGGCGGGTGACGGCAATCCGGTACGATATTACGTAATTGCGTACAAACAGTCAGGAGGATCGACATGATCGCCGTACGACGCACCCCCGGACCTCACCGCCACGCGGTCCTCGTCGTGGCTGCCTGCGCGGCGGTCGCGCTCGTGCTCGCCGTCGCCTGGCGACCCGCGCCCGCACGGCTGCCAGCCACTATCAACGGCGACGCCTCGCTGGGGCGGCTGGGTTCGCCAGGTGATCGGCGACGAGCGGCCGGCCCTCGCTGTCGCGTGCGTGACCCCGAGCAGCATCCGGACCGCGGTGACGGGTGCGGCAGCGACAGATCGCTTCGAGATCGGATCGATCAGCAAGGGACTCACCGGACTCCTGCTCGCCGACATGATCGAGCGCGGTGAGGTACGCGCCGACACCCGACTGGGGACGCTGCTGCCGGTCACCGGTGCGCTGGCCGAGGTGACGCTGAGCCAGCTCGCCACCCACACCTCTGGGTTGCCGACGCAGCTGGCCACGCTGCGACAGGTCGGCCGCAACTACTGGGCGAGTATGACCGCCGGCAACCCGTACGACGGGTCGGTGCAGCAGCGACTGGACGCTCTCGGGGACGTGCAGCTCGACGCGCCGGCGGGCACCTACTCCAACCTCGGGTTCGAGCTGCTTGGCGCCGCGCTCGCGGCTGCCGCCGAGCGCCCGTATCGAGACCTGCTGCGCGAGCGGATCCTGACCCCGGTCGGCTTGTCCGGCGCCACCATCCCGTACGCCGACGCCGAGCTCGCCGACGCGGACCTGCTCGGCCAGACGGCGGGGGGCCGGACGGCGGACGCCTGGGTCGGCGAGGCGCTGGCCCCGGCCGGCGGGGTGCGGGCCGACATCGGCGAGATGGCGGCGCTGACCCAGCGGCTGCTCACCGAACGCGCGCCGGGGATGGACGCGCTGGAGCCCAAGGTCACCGTCGACGACACCCCGACCGGTTGGGCCTGGATCACGCTGCCGTCGCCGTTCGACGAGCGGCCCGTGACCTGGCACAACGGCGGGACCGGAGGCTTCACCTCGTTCCTGGGGATCGACCGTGAGCGGCGGACCGGGGTGGTGGTCCTGTCGGCCCGTCAGGAGCCTCCGAACATCACCACCCAGGCCGGATTCGAGCTGCTGAACCGGATCGGGGACTGCGCATGATCATCGCCGGCGTGCTCTGGTTGGTGGCCGTGGTCTGTGTCGCCGTGTTCGTGGCGCGGGCCTGGTCGCTGCGACCCCTGAAAGTCACGGGTCGAGGGAAGCTCGTGCGGTCCGGGGTGGACGCGGTCGTCGCCCTGGCGCTGGTCCGGGCGCTGACGCCACCACCCGGACCGGGCGTCTGGCTCTGGGTGACGGCCGCCGTCGCCGTCGGGGTGGGAGTGGCTGGCGTGATCGTCCACTGGCGTACGGCGCCGCCGGATGGTCGTCGCTGGCCCACCGTCGTGTACGTGCTCGTCGGTCTGGCGCTGGTGGTCGTGCTGGCCTGAGGCGTGACGGTCGCGGGACCCGAGGCGCCGGCGGCGATCCGGCGACCCCAGGCGGAGGCCCGTGCCAGCTCGCCGTCGACGGGATCTGCCGGCTCGGAAATGTCGCTCTTGCCACGAACGACCGATCTCGACTAGGGTATACGTATGCATCTCACTATCGCGGACCGGACTCGCATCACCGGTTCCTACCTCGTCATCCGCGAGCCGGAGCGCCCCGACGTGGCGGCGCAGTCCGACCCGGGCGTGATCGCGACGGTCTCCACGATGCTGTCCGAGATCGAGGCCGGGGGTCTGGACGCGGTGCGCACCTACGCCGAGCGACTCGACGGGTGGACCGGTGGCCTGGACTTCGAGATCACCCCCGAGCAGGTGGAGCAGCTGACGGCTCCACTGCCGACCGACCTGAAGTCCGCTCTCGATGCCGGGGCGGAGCGGACGTACCGGTTCGCAGGGATGCAGCGCGCGCACCTGCACGACTTCTCCGAGGAGGTCGTCCCCGGGGTCGTGTGCGGTCAGAAGTACGTGCCGGTCGGCAACGTCGGGGCCTATCTCCCGGCCGGCCGTTTCCCGCTGCTGGCCAGCGCCTTCATGACCGTCGGGGTCGCGCGGGCGGCGGGCGTGCCCAACATCGTCTGCGCCACCCCACCGAGTCGCGGCGGGCAGCCGCATCCGGCCGTCCTGTACTCCGCCCGGGCGTCCGGCGCGGATCGGATGTTCGCCCTCGGAGGCGTGCAGGCGCTCGCCGCGATGGCCTTCGGTCTGCTCGACGGCGTGAGCTCCGACATGATCGTCGGCGCCGGCAACGCCTACGTGGCCGAGGCGAAACGCCAGCTGTACGGCAAAGTGGGCATCGACGTGCTCGCCGGTCCGTCGGAGGTGGCTGTGATCGCGGACGAGACGGCCACCGCTCAGATGGTGGCGGCTGACCTGCTGGCCCAGGCGGAGCACGGTCCCAGCTCACCCGCGTGCCTGGTGACCACCTCGGCCGAGCTGGCGTCCGCCGTCGAGGTCGAGATCAACCGCCAGCTCGAGGGTCTGGCCACCCGAGACATCGCGGGTGCAGCCTGGCGCGACTGGGGCTCCATCTACGTCGCCGACTCACCCAAGACCGCGATCGAGATCATGGACCTGCTCGCCCCCGAGCACCTGGAGATCCTCACCGCCGACCCCGACTTCTACCTGGACAACCTGCGCAACTACGGGTCGCTGTTCCTGGGCGAGTGGTCCACCGTGGCCTACGCGGACAAGGGCATGTCCGGCACCAACCACGTGCTGCCGACGGCCCGCGGAGCCCGCTACACCGGAGGGCTGTCAGTCACCGGCTACCTCAAGCAGCTGACCTACCAGCGTGCCACCCGCGAGGCGACCCAGATCCAGGCCGGACCGGTGGTGACGATCTCCGACTTCGAGGAGATGCCCGGCCACCGCGACAGCGCCCAGCTGCGGCTGGATCTGATCGCGAAGTCCTGATCTTTGCCTTCCAAGCCACGGCCGACCCCATCGGCCAGCCAGTTGAATGCGTAAGCATCGACACATCCAGCGCTGCTCCAGACCCCCCTCAAGGAGACCCCTGACCGCCCTGATCCTCACCGACGTGAATGCCAAGACCGTGCCGGAGTTCATCGCCACTCAGCTCGGCCAGACCCTGCCCATGCTGCAGAAGCCGGGGGCGGCCTCGATGCTGCTCACCCTGCCGATGATCGCGATCGCCTTGATCGCCCAGAAGTACCTGGTGGCCGGGCTGAACGCGGGAGCGGTCAAGGGGTGACGGTCATCGGGCCGGACGGCGAGCCGCTGGTGCTGCTGCCGGGGATGAACTGCTCGGCTCGGCTGTGGTCCGGGATCGATCTCGGGCCTGCGCTGACCCCGGCGCTCACCGAGCCGGATCTGGTGCAGCAGGTGGGACGGCTGCTCGATGAGCTGCCGTCCCGATTCGCTCTGGCAGGTCTGTCCCTGGGCGGCATCGTGGCGATGGCGCTGATTCGCACCGCCCCCGAGCGCGTCACTCGGCTGTGTCTGCTGTCGACGAATCCGTACGGCCCCACCGAGCAGCAGCTCCTTGGCTGGCGCCGGGAACGCGATCGACTGGCGAACGGGACGACGGCGCGCGAGATCCAGCACGACCTGTTGCCCCTGCTGCTCACCACCGAGACGCTGCAGAGTCGTCAGGACCTGGTGGACACCACGCTCACCCTCGCGGACGAGGCCGAGGCCGACCTCGACGCCCAGCTGGCCCTGCAGGCGACCAGGATCGACGAACGTCCGGGACTGCGTACGGTGAGCCGTCCGACCCTGGTCCTCGCGGCCCGGGAGGACCGGTTGTGTTCCGTCGACCGGCACCGCGAGATCGCCGCGCTGGTGCCGTCGGCCGAGCTGCAGATCCTGGACCGCACAGCGCACCTGTCACCGGTGGAGCGGCCGGACGCGGTGGCGGCGGCCCTGTCCGCCTGGATCACCGGCAACGGGCGGTCGGCCACGGGGACGTAACCCAACTCCGCGGGTGATACATCACCCGCGGAGTCGAAGCGGTGCGTCAGCGACGTCGAGGGACGGAGAGCGGGCTAGGCGCCGGGGAGGGCGGCCCGCAGATCGGTCAGGTGACCCATCAGGGTGTGAGCCAGGTTGTAGACGACCAGGTCGGCGCCGGCGGCGAAGGCGGCGGCGGCGCGGTCGGGCCCGGTCACGATGTCCATCCGCAGAGCGCTGGTGGCGGCCAGCACGGTGTGCACCTGGGCGATCAGGTCGGCGATCGGGGGATCGGTCGCGGTCCGGGAGGCACCTAGGTCGGCGGTGCCGATCATGGTCCCGTCGATGCCGGGCACACCCAGGACGTCGGCGGCCGCCGCGACGCCGGCCGGGGACTCGATCATCCCGAACAGCAGCGTCTCGCTCAGGTAGCGATCGCGGTGAGTGGCGGCGTCGACGAGACCGAACCGGCCGGCACGGGAGTAGGTGGCGAAGCCACGGTGTCCCAGCGGCGGGTAGTGCACGGAGTCGACGAGCTCACGCGCGGTGTCCGCGTCGTCCACGTGCGGTGCGACGATGCCGGTGGCACCCTGATCGAGGACCCGGAGAGCCAGAGCCGGCTCGTGGGCGCCGATCCGGACCAGCACGTCGACGCCGTGCAGACGAGCAGCGCCGATGTGCTGCCGGAGCGGGATCAGGTCGGCCGGGCCGTGCTCGCAGTCGATCAGGATGAAGTCGAAACCGCTCACCGCGACCATCTCGACCAGCTCCTCGGCCGGCATCCGCAGCAGCACACCGAGCAGCTTCTCGCCATCATGGGCTCGAGATCGTAGGGACATCACGCCACCATTCCCGCCGACAGGTCGATGTCGGCGCCACAGAGTCCGGGCATCGCGAGCATGGCCAGCACTGCCGCGCCCACTTCGGTCTCGGTCACCATCCGGCCGAGGGCGGCCCGGGAGACGAAGGTGTCCACGGCCTCATCGTAGGTACGGCCGGAGCGTTCGGCTTCGAGCCGGAAGTTGCGGTCCATCCGGGGTCCGTCGACCGGACCCGGGGACAGGCTGTTGACGTTCACGCCCGCCGGTCCGACCTCGAATGCCAGCGTCGAGGTCAGACCGATGACGGCCATCTTGGACGCGCAGTAGGGGGTCCGGTGCACCAGCGGGCGCTTGCCGGAGACGGAGGCCAGGTTGATCACGTCGCCTTGTCCACGGTCGACCATGGCGGGCAGGAACGCCCTGCAGATCAGGAAGACACCGCGGACGTTGATGTCGAACACCTCGTCCCAGGCCTCGACGTCGATCTCGACCAGCGGAGCCACCGGACCGGCGACGCCCGCGTTGTTGATCACGATCGAGATCTCCCGGTCGACCAGCGCGGCGGCCAACGCCTCGACCGAAGCCGGGTCGGCCACGTCGCACACACGGGCCGTCACCCGGTCGAGCTCGCCGGCCAGCGCGTCGAGTGGCTCGGCCCGGCGGCCGGTGATGATCACCGAGGCCCCGGCACCGTGCAGTGCCCGGGTGATGGCGGCACCGAGACCGGTACCGCCGCCGGTGACCAGCGCGGTCCGTCCGGTCAGCGGGCCGGACGTGGTCGAGGCGTCATACGCAGCGCTGTCCGTCATCAGGGCCGGCCGACCTCCGCCAGGTGGGGAGCGAGCGCCGCGTCGATCCAGTCGTGCTGGTCACCCTCGAGCTTCCAGGCCCGGACGTCGCCGGAGCGGGCGTGACCCTCGAACAGCTCGACCCGAGCAGCGCGGCCACAGACGCGACCGAGCTCGGCGCTGGAGGCCTCGTCGGTGACCTCTTGGTAGGTGACGGTCTTGAGATACTTCCCGACCCAGAGTCCGCCGGTGTAGCGGGCGGCGCCGAGGGTGGGCAGCACGTGGTTGGTGCCGATCACCTTGTCGCCGTACGAGACGCAGGTGTTCTCGCCCAGGAACAGGGCGCCGAAGTCACGCATCTTGTCGAGGGCCTGACGGGGGTGCTCGGTCAGCACCTGGACGTGCTCGGCGGCGAACGAATCGGCCACGGCGAAGGCCTCGTCGAGATCGTCGACGACGATCACCTGACCGAAGTCGCGCCAGGCCGGCTCGGCGTAGTCGCGGGTCGGCATCGCCGGCAGGATCTGCTCGATGTGCGCCATGACCTGCTCGCCGAGGACGGTGCTGGTGGTGACCAGGATCGCCGGCGACTCCGGACCGTGCTCGGCTTGGGACAGCAGGTCGACGGCGACCACGAACGGGTCGGCGTCGGCGTCGGCGATGACCAGGATCTCGGTCGGGCCGGCGAACAGGTCGATGCCCACCTCGCCGTAGAGCTGGCGCTTGGCCTCCGCCACGTACGCGTTGCCCGGCCCGGCGATCATGTCGACCCGGTCCATCGTCTCGGTGCCCAGGGCCATCGAGGCCACGGCCTGGACACCGCCGAGGATCCAGATCTCGTCCGCCCCGGCGAGGTGCATGGCGGCCACGGTCGCGGCCGGGATCTCGCCCTTGATCGGCGGGGTGCAGGCCACGACCCGCGGCACTCCGGCCACCTTCGCCGTGATGATCGTCATGTGCGCCGACGCGGTCAGCGGGTACTTGCCGCCGGGGATGTAGGCGCCGGCAGATCCCACCGGGACATGGCGGTGACCGAGCCGCACCCCCGGCAGCGTCTCGATCTCCACGTCGGTCAGCGAGTCGCGTTGCGCCTGGGCGAACCGGCGCACCTGGGTCTGGACGAAGACGATGTCGTCGATCACCTGCTGCGGCAGGGTGGCCATGATCGCAGCGATCTGCTCGGCGTCGAGCCGGAAGTCGGCCGGGGACCAGCTGTCGAAGGTCTGGGAGTACTCGGCGACCGCGGCCGCACCCCGCGCGCGGATGTCGCCGATGATCTGGCGCACCCGCTGGGCGACCTCCTCCTGCGCGCTGTCGGCAAACGACTTGGTCTGTGCCGTCTTGAGCGTGGTGGGCATGGCGGGGGCGCTCCTCTGCGTGGTGGTGCCTACCACCCGATGACCGCGGGGCCGACCGGGGAAGCACTCTGAATACGTATGTTCTCAGTTAACCCGATATCGTACGATGCCGTCAAGACGGCCACTATGCTCAGCGCTGTCGATCCGATCAGTGGCGCGGGGAAAGGGGGCCGGACCTGTGGTGACCTCCCACGACGTGGCCCGGCTTGCCGGAGTGTCGCAGCCGACGGTCTCCCGGGCACTCCGGGACAGCCCCAAGGTCAGCGAGGAGACCAAGCGACGGGTCCGCGAGGCCGCCAGGGCCCTCGGCTACGTCCCGAGTGAGACCGGCCGGGCGCTGTCCAGCGGACGCACCCGGCGGATCGGGTTGCTGCTGACGGATCTGGAGAACCAGTTCTATCCGCACGTGATCGCCCCGATCCACCACGAGCTCGAGGCCTTCGGCTATCAGCTGGTGCTGCAGACCGAGACCACCGACACCGCGACGGTGGCCGAACGACTCATCTCCAACGGGCTGGACGGCGTCTTGTTGGCCACCACCACCGTCGACTCCGTGGTGCCGGTGCGGCTGCGCGACCGCGGCGTGCCGTTCGTCTACTTCAACCGCACCGCTGACGCCATGGAGGCCGACTCGGCCACGGTGGATCCCGCGCCGGGGATGTCCGAGGTGGCCCGCGAGATCGCCGAGCTGGGTCACCGACGGGTCGGCGCCATCTTCGGGCCCCGGAACACCAGCACCGCGCTGCAGCGGGAGACCGCCCTCCGGGACTCGTTGGACGAGCAAGGACTGGCGATCGGAGCGGGCTTCACGCATCGTGGTCCATTCGACTTCGACACGGGCTATGACGGCGCGAAGCTGTTGCTGGGCAGGGATCTGCGCCCGACGGTGATCGTCTGCGGCAACGACGTGGTGGCCCTTGGAGCCCTGAACGCGGCCAAGGACCTCGGGGTCCTGGTGCCCGAGGACGTGTCGATGGTCGGCTTCGACGACCTGCCGGTAGCAGCCTGGCCCCTGGTCCGACTGTCCACCGTCGCCTTCGACCTGAACGCCATGGCCCGCAAGGCCGCCAGTCTGCTGGTCCGACGCATCGAGGCCGAGGAGCCGGCGTCGTACGAGCACGCTGTCTTCACCTCCAGACTGGTCCGCCGGGCGACACTGGCCGCCGTCCGGTAGGCCGGCCGACTCTGCGGCCAAGGGTTGCCAGGCACGAATGCATACGCATACACTAATGATCACTCGGACATTCCGCCGCTGCTCAGGAGAGTCATGCCGCTCGACCCCATCGCCTACAAGCCGTACGCCGACCCGGACGACTTCATCCGTGAGGTCACCGACCTGATCTGGGTCAACCGGGCCATCGGCTACATCCGGGAGAACTACGAGCCCGACTCGATCGTGCACGGCGCGTACGGCACCTCCGTGGGTCGGGACGAGGTCATCCAGGGCACCCTGATGCGGATCTCGGACACCCCGGACCGCATCGGTCAGGCGGAAGACGTCATCTGGGAGGCGCGCGGCGACGACGCCTTCCTCAGCTCGCACCTGGTGCTGTCGGTGGACCCCCACCAGGACGTGGTCAGCCGCACGATCGCCAACTGCCTCTATCGCCGGGGCCGGATGGTCGAGGAGTGGGTGGTCCGCGACTCCCTGGCCATCGCGCGGCAACTGGGTCAGGATCCCGATGAGCTCGCCCGGACCAAGGCCTTCCCCGGCTACACCGGCAGCTTCACCCAGCCGGCCCCCAGCGACGTGATCGCCGCCGGGGACAGCGGACCACGGCCGGACGACTTCCGCCCCGAGGTCGAGCTCGTGCTGGATCTGATCCAGCGAGTCTGGAACGACCGCGACCTGGAGAAGGTCGCCGACTTCTTCGTCCGCGACCTGGTGCTGCAGACGGTCGGCAACAAGACCGTCATCCGGCCCGAGGGCTACCGCCGCCAGCTGTTGGGGATGCTCCGGCCGTTCCCCGGTGGGCAGTTCGAGGTCCGGGACGTGACCACCAACTCCGACGTGCGGTACGCGGGACTTCGGATCGCCGTGCTCTGGAAGTTCTCCGGCGAGTACCACGGTGTCGCCGACTTCGGGCCGCTCACCGGTTCCCCGGTAGACGTCCTCGGTGTCTCCCAGTTCCTCATCCAGAACGGCCGGATCGTGCGTGAGGTCCGTCTCTACGACGAGATCGCGCTGCGCACCCAGATCGCCGCTCGCCGCGGCGACGTGCCGTACGCCGGCACCAACATCTACTGATCGTCTCGACAGGTAAGGAATCCTCCATGACCGACCTCCTCGCCCCCGTCTCGACCGTGTCCGTCGAGGAGCTCGGGCGTCGCACCATCCGGCGCTCGGACTGGGTGGCCTGCAACTCCGCCTTCATCGACTGCCGGACCCCGGGCTCGGACCGCAAGGAGAACTACGCCTTCATCGGCGCCGGTGTCTCGCAGAACGCCGACCAGTTCGTCAACCTCTCCGAGCTGCACGGCTACAACGTCGGGGCGGCCGGGATGCCCAACGGGGTGACCAACAACCTGCACCTGCACTTCACCGCCGAGGTCTTCATCAACTTCGGTGGCACGTTCCGGCTGCGCTGGGGCGTGGAAGGCCAGCAGGGCGAGTACGTCAGCCACGACGGTGACGTGATCACCGTGCCGACCTGGATCTTCCGGGGTTTCACCAACGAGGGCCCCGACGACGGCATCCTGCTCACGGTGCTCGGGCACGACGTCACCGGTGGCATCATCTGGGGACCCTCGGTGCTGCGTGAGGCGGAGTCGTACGGTCTCCATCTGACCGCCGACTCGCGGCTGATCGACACCATCGCCGGTGATGAGCTGCCCACCGACGTGCCGTTGATCAAGCCCATGAAGCAGCGCTACATCGACGAGCTGACCACGTACACGGTCGACGAGATGCGGCAGCGGGTGATCCAGCCGGGGGACCGCGTCTACAGCCCTCGTTCGCTGTTGTGCGCCGACTTGCCGGGCGGGGGTGCAGAGCTGGCCTTGGGGATCGGCTACGGGATGAGCGAGGACCGTCGCCAGGTCCCGCGGGTGCACGAGCCGCACTCGTTCGACCTGGCTTGGCTGCGGGCCGTGCCGGGCGAGGGTGTGCTGAGACACCGGCACGACCAGACCCAGGTGCTCACGGTGAAGTCCGGCGTCTGGGACGTCACCCTCAACGACGGTGACCAGGCCCGGACCGTGCGGCTGGGAGTCCAGGACGCTCTCTCGGTCCCGGCCGGCAGCTGGCGCACCATCACCCTGGTCGAGGCGGGCGATAACGCGGCCGCCGCGGACACCGGCGAGCTGCTGGTCGTCAACGGCGGCGACGGTCGGGTGAGGCTGGAGTGGGCTCCCGAGGTCGTCGACGCCGCCTTCGAGGCCGGCTGGATGCTCGATCCCAACGGCTACCTGGCTCCAGTGGCGGTGATGATCACCGCCACCATCGACGACTGAGTTTCTCCTGCGTAGAAGTGACCCCGCCCGGCTCTGAGAGGCGGCTTTCGGGCCCGAACCGAGGTGGTCGGGGTGACTCTTCCGCACCTGCGCACGGAGCGGGCCTCAGGCCAGATCCACCCGCACGCCGAGCAACCGTACGGGTCGGGTGATCTCGAACCGGCCGAGCACCTCGAGTGCCTTCGTCACCACCGGCTCCGGCTCGGCAGCCCGCATCGGCAGCTTGCCGGTCTTCACCTGCGTGAAGAACGACGAGGTGCGCACGATCACGCCGACGTGGGTGACCGCCCGACCCTCGGCGAACACCGCCCCACAGACGTCCTCGGTCAGCGCGGCGACCTGGGTCGCGATCTCGGCGGGTTCCGTCAGGTCGTGCGGGTACGTCACCTGCTTGCTCCGCGAACGAGCCAGCCGCTCCTCGGGGTCGACCGTACGTGAGGTGCCGCCCCGGGCGAGGGCCCGGAGACCTGGTCCGATGCTCGGACCGAACCAGGCGGCCAAGTCGTCGCGGTCGGCGGTGGCCAGATCGGTCACGGTGACGATGCCGTGATCATGAAGCCGGGCAGCCGTACGTTTGCCGATACCCCACAGGTCGGTCACCGGACGTGGACCCATGATGATCATCCAGTTCGCCGACGACAGCCGGTACACCCTCTCGGGCGACGCCTTCGCGAAGCCGGTGGCCATCTTGGCGCGCTCTTTGGTCTCGCCGATCCCGACCGCGCAGGTGAGCCGGGTCTGCGTGAGGACCCTGGCCCTGACCTCTTGTGCGAGACCCTCGGGATCAGCGACGGTGACGCCGAGCACCGCCTCGTCCCAGCCCCAGACCTCGACGGGGCGACCGAACGAGCGCAGCGCCGCCATCACCTCGGCGCTGGCCGCGTCGTACACGGGATGATCCGACGGCAGGAACACCGCCTGCGGACACTTCCGGAACGCCCGTGCCAACGGCATCCCGGAGTGCACTCCGAAAGCCCGTGCCTCGTACGACGCGGTGGCCACCACCTGCCGCGGCCGGGACGGATCTCCGTTGCCCCCGACCACGACCGGCAGCCCGCGGAGCTCCGGCCGACGACGGACCTCCACCGCCGCCAGAAACGCGTCCACGTCGACGTGCAGGATCCACGGTTCGGGAGCGATCGACACGCCTGACAGACTGCCGCACGCTCGTGAACTCATCGTCCTCGGCGGCGTTCCGGCCTGACCGACCTCGCGTCGGCCGAGCCGTCGTCGCGCCGGGCCGCCGGGCGCCAGACCTACACTGGGCACACTGCAGGGATCCCGCAGACCAGTTCGAGGAGACCGTCGTGACCGAGCTCGACGAGGCGCTGTACGCGCCGAGCGTGCTCGAGGTCACCACTCGGCGTCTCCGGGCCGAGATCCTGTCCGGCGACCTGGCACCGGGTCAGAGACTCGTGGAAGAGCAGATCCGCCAGCGGTTCGCCATCAGCCGGGCGCCGCTGCGTGAGGCTCTGCGGACCCTGGCCAACCAGGGTCTGGTGGAGCACCTTCCCCGGCGCGGTACGCGCGTCACCGAGCTGTCGGCGGAGGAGATCGACCAGCTCTTCGCGCTCCGGGCCCTGCTCGAACGGCACGCGATCGAGACGACCTTCCCGCTCGACCGGACCGACGGTGACCCGTTCGCCGAGGTTCGTCGGCACCTGGACGAGATGCGGAGAGCCGACGACGCCAGCGACGACCTGGCCAAGGACGACGCCCACCGTGCCTTCCACGGCGCTGTCGTGGCCCTGGCCGGCAACCGGCAGCTCGATCTCGCCCTGGAGCCCATCCTGTTGCGGTTGCAGCGCCCGATGGCGGCGAACCTACGCCGGGAGGCCGCCGCACTCGGCACCGCGGCCGGGATCGAGCGACACGAACGGCTGCTGCTGGCGCTGGAGTCCAACGACCGCTATCGCATCCTCGGCGAGCTCGAGGGCCACGGCGGACGGCAGTTCCTCGAACCCGTCGATGCTCCGCCGGCGCTCGCACCCCTGCCGAGCTGAGGGCGTACCCGAGTCGAGGGCACTGCGAGCAGAGGCACTCAGCTGTCCGCCTGCGACTGTCAATTCGTCCGAGGTAGCCGAAACCCAGCCGTAACGCCCGAGGGCATTGACCGAAACGAATTCTGTCGACAATCGACGGCATGGGGGTTGCATCGGAGGCCAGTACTCGTTCGGGGCCGTGTCTGGGGCCATCGATCTCGGAGCTGGGAGCGGCCTTCCGATCGGGGGAAGCGACACCTGCCGACGTCTGTCGGCAGGTGCTCGCCACCATTGCCGAACGCGGTGCCGACGGGGTCTGGATCTCGGTGGCCGATGACGACGTGGTGCTGGCGCGCTGCGCCGAGCTGGACGAGGTCGTCGACCCATCGACCCTGCCGTTGTGGGGGATTCCGTTCGGGGTCAAGGACAGCATCGACATCGCGGGATGGCCGACGACGCTGGCCTGCCCGGAGTACGCCTACGTGGCGACCGAGACGGCTCCGGTGGTCCAGCGGCTCATCGACGCGGGGGCTGTGCTGATCGGCAAGACCAACCTCGACCAGTTCGCCACCGGTCTGAACGGCACTCGCACCCCGTACCCGACGCCGCACAGCGTCTACGGACAGGATCTGATCTCCGGCGGTTCGAGCTCGGGGTCGGCACTGGCGGTGGCGCTCGGCGAGGTCCCCTTCACGGTGGCGACCGACACCGCGGGTTCCGGCCGCGTGCCACCGGCCCTCAACGGCATCCTCGGCTACAAGCCGTCCCGCGGACTCATCAGTGCGGTCGGCCTGGTCCCGGCCTGCCGGTCCCTGGACTGCATCAGCTTGATCGCCGGCACCGTCGCCGACCTGGAGGTCGTGCTGGGCGTGGTCGCGGGTGTCGACGACGCCGATCCGTGGAGCCGGGAACGGATCCGCCGGGACGAGTCGGCGGTCGACCTGGTGGTCGGGCTGCCCGCGTTCGACGATCTGGAGTTCTTCGGTGACGCCGCGATGGCGACGGCTCATCGGGCTGCCCGCGAGCAGCTGAGCGGCAAGCTGGCCACCCGGTCCATCGACCTGCACCCCTTCCTGGCCGCCGGTGAGCTGCTCTACCAGGGTCCGTGGGTCGCCGAGCGCTACGTCGAGTTCGGCGCCTTCCTGCAGGAGAACCCCGACGCCGCGCTGCCCGTCGTCGCGGACATCATCAACGGCGGGGCGGCGTTCAGCGCGAGCGACGTGTTCCGAGCCCAGTACCGCCTGGCCGAGCTCAAGGCGGTCGTCGACCGTCTCTTCGCCGACGTCGACGTCGTCGTGCTGCCGACGATCGGCACCACCTTCACGATCGAGGAGGTGCTGGCGGCGCCGATCGCGACCAACACCGCCCTCGGCCACTACACCCACTGCGGCAACCTGCTCGATCTGTGTGCCGCCGCTGTGCCCGCCGGCCTCACCGCCGACGGTCGGCCGGTCAGCTGCATGGTCCTCGGACCCGCTCTCAGCGACGACCTCGTCCTGACGGCAGCGGCCGCGCTCGCCGATCTCTACGCGCCCACGGCGTGACCCTTCCTCATCCGGCAAAGGAGAACCGATGACCATCGACGAGATCCCGTACGTGCCTGCCACCCCAGGTCCCTTCCCCCTGCCCGCGGGTCGCGTCGCCCTGGTGGTGATCGACATGCAGCGTGACTTCCTGTTGCCCGGCGGTTTCGGCGAGACGTTGGGCAACGACGTCGGCCAGCTCGCCACTGTCGTCCCTCCGCTCCAACGGGTGCTCGGGGCTGCCCGAGAGGCCGGGCTCATGATCATCCACACCCGAGAGGGGCACCGACCAGACCTGGCCGACCTCCCGCCGGCGAAGCTGCGCCGGGGCAAGCCGTCGTTGCGGATCGGCGACCAGGGCCGCTACGGCCGGATCCTGATCCAGGGCGAGTACGGCCACGACATCATCGACGAACTCGCCCCGGTGCCGGGCGAGACCGTGATCGACAAACCAGGCAAAGGATCCTTCTACGGCACAGACCTGCAGTCGATCTTGACCGAGGCCGGCATCACCCAGCTCATCGTCACCGGCGTGACCACCGAGGTCTGCGTCCACACCACCGTCCGCGAAGCGAATGACCGCGGCTACGAGGTGCTGGTCCTGTCCGACTGCGTCGGCTCCTACTTCCCCGAGTTCCAGCGCGTGGGACTCGACATGATCGCCGCCCAGGGCGGCATCTTCGGTTGGGTGAGCGATTCCGTCACCCTGCTTCCGCAGTTGGCATCGGTCGCTTCCACCGCGGCCTGACCTCGCGAGGACTGTCATGAACCTCAGCACCATCCTGCCCTCCCGCACCGACTCCGACTTCAAGGTGCCGTGGTGGACCCGCGGCGACACCAACGCGTTCTTCGGACTCGCGTTCAACATCCTGGTCAACGTGTTGACCCTGAGTGGCCTGTTGATCTTCGTGGTCAAGGTGCCCACCGACTCCGTGATCAGCAAGGTGCTGCCCGCCCTCGGCATCGCACTGATCGTCGGCAACGTCTACTACACGATCCTGGCCCGCCGGCTGGCGCGCCGAGAAAAGCGGCTCGACGTCACGGCCCTTCCGTACGGACCGAGCGTGCCGCACATGTTCATCGTGGTGTTCGTGATCATGCTGCCGATCGCGCTCAGCACCGGAGATCCGATCCGGGCTTGGGAAGCCGGTTTGGCCTGGGCGTTCGTGATCGGGGTGATCGTGCTGATCGGTGCCTTCATCGGGCCGGTCATTCGCAAGATCACGCCGCGAGCGGCCCTGCTCGGCACGTTGGCCGGCATCTCCCTCAGCTTCATCTCGATGCGACCGGCCGCACAGATCTGGGAGACCGCCTGGATCGGTTTGCCTGTCCTCGGCATCATCCTGGTGGGCTTCTTCACCGACCTGAAGCTGCCGGGAAACATCCCGGTCGGTCTGGCCGCGCTGCTGGTCGGCACCGCCATCGGCTGGCTCGGTGGCTACATGTCCGTGCCGGATGTCACCGCCGCCGTCGGCGACATCGCTCTGGCCGTCCCGAGTCTGAACCTGGACCTGCTGGGGGCCGGCCTGACCAACCTGGCTCCCTTGCTGGCCACCGCCATCCCGCTCGGGGTCTACAACTTCCTGGAGGCGATGAGCAACGTCGAGAGCGCCTCGGCCGCGGGAGACAGCTACAACCTGCGCAGCGTGCTGATCGCCGACGGAACCGGGGCCATCGTCGGATCGGCTCTCGGCTCTCCCTTCCCGCCGGCCGTCTACATCGGGCACCCGGGCTGGAAGGAGGCCGGCGGCCGCACCAGCTACTCGATGGCGAGCGGACTCGCCATCGCCCTGCTGTGCTTCCTCGGTCTGTTCAGTCTGCTCTCGGCGATCCTGCCGTTGCCGGCGATCGTGCCGATCCTGCTCTACATCGGTCTGCTGATCGGTGCACAGGCGTTCCAGGCGGTGCCTCGGCTGCACGCGGCGGCAGTGGTGGCCGCCATCATCCCCAACCTCGCGGCCTGGGGTGCCGGGCTGATCGACAACGCTCTGGCCGCCGCCGGCACCAGCGCCGCGCAGCTCGGTGAGGCGTCGTTGACCAACGCCGGCCTCGTCTACCACGGTCTGCACGTGCTGGGTCAGGGTGCCGTGCTGGCCGGCATCGTGTTCGGCGCCATCGTCACGTTCATCCTCGAGCGCCAGCTGTTTCGCGCGGCGATCGCCGCGGGAGCGGGCGCGCTGCTGTCCTGGATCGGTCTGCTGCACTCCGAGGAGGTCCAGTGGGCTGCGAATCCGCAGGTCGCCCTGGGCTACCTGCTGCTCGGTGCCGTGCTGCTGGGCATCGGAGCCATGCGTCGGGGCGAACCGGCGCCCGAGGCGCCGGTGGACGACGAGCCGGCACTCGCCGAGTAGGTCCGGCGCTCCTCAGCCGGAGCCGTCGTCCCTTGGGGACGGCGGCTCCGTGTGTTTCCGCATCAGCTCGGTCGCACCGGGCGGCCCGTCACGTCCGACGGGTCAGTCCGCGGCGGCCATGGTGGGACTCGCCGGCCGTCACGTCAGCGACGGCGTTCCCGCAGGAACGTCTGGAGGTGTCGCGGGAGCTGCGCTGATCTTGACCAGGCAGCCTCCCTCACTGCGCCGCCACCTCGTGCCGGAGCCATCGGTGAAGGCGAGGTCGAGAACGCGCCAGGATGTCGGGTGCCGGGTGTAGGGCCGCGACACGAAGTCTGATGCGGCGAAGTCGCTCAACAGGTCCCACGGCTTTCGCTCGTTGGGTGACCAAGCGGCGAAGAACTGTCCCGGTGGGCACACCCAGGCACGGAACTCGCAGGGCTGAGGAGGCTTGTTCACCAGGGCTTGCACGACGACGTCGTAGATCGCGCTGTCGGAGCTGTTGGTGATCATGATCGCGTTGCAGCGGGTGGCCTGCTCCCGAGCGGGCTCGAAGAGATACCCCATCCACCCGCTGACCGCTGATGCCTGCCGGCGTCGATCTCGTTCGATCTCGTCGTTGCGGGTCGCCCTCGAGACCACGAACGCACGCCAGGCGCCGACGATGCCGACCGCCCCGATCACTACCGCCGCCCACGCGGCCAGCTCGCCGGAGTCCATCTCGTCTCCAAAACCTCGCACGACAGAATAAATCGATGCTCAGTCAGAGGTGGCCGCGTCGGCGCTGATACCCCGTCCGCGGCCCTCGCGCGTCACCGATCAGGCGGCTGCAGCCGCCTCGGCGAGATCCTCGGTCCTGAGCGGCTGCACATCGGCCGGCTTCTTGCGGGACAGGAAGTCGTTCGGCAGCGACAGGCGGATGACCTTGTGCCACGCCGACGCCACCTGACGGGGCAGCGAGCCGGTGGCGTAGGTGAGCCCGTACCGCTGGAACAGGTCCTCGACCTGGGGCGCGATCTCGGCGTAGCGGTTGCTGGGCAGGTCGGGGAACAGGTGGTGCTCGATCTGGTGCGACAGGTTGCCGGTCATGAAGTGCATGGCCTTGCTGCCGGAGATGTTGGCCGAACCGAGCATCTGACGCAGGTACCACTCGCCGCGGGTCTCGCCCTCGATCGAGCGTCGCTCGAAGGTCTCGACGCCCTCGGGGAAGTGACCGCACATGATCACCGAGTGGGACCACAGGTTGCGGACCAGGTTGGCGGTCGCGTTGGCGGCCACTGTGTGGAAGAAGGACGGCCCGGACAGCAGCGGGTGGACGAGGTAGTCCTTGGTCATCTGCTTGCGGATCTTGGCCAGCACCTGCTTGCCGCGGGCCCGGAACTCGGGGCTCTGGCGACGCTTCTTGGTCTTCAGGTTGCGACCGAGCTCGAGGTCGTACGCCGCGATCCCGTACTCGAAGAAGCAGGCGTTGAGGAAGTTCCACAGCGGCTGGGCCAGGTACATCGGCACCCAGCGCTGGTCCTCGTCGACCCGCATGATCCCGTAGCCGAGGTCGTTGTCCTTGCCGATCACGTTCGTGTACGTGTGGTGCAGCTCGTTGTGGGCATGCTTCCACTGCTCCGACGGCGAGGCGTGGTCCCATTCCCAGCTGGTGGAGTGGATCTTCGGATCGCGCATCCAGTCCCACTGGCCGTGCATGATGTTGTGGCCGATCTCCATGTTCTCGATGATCTTGGCCACCGACAGCCCGGCGGTGCCCAGCAGCCAGGCGGGCGGGAAGAACGAGACCAGCAGGACCGCCCGGCTGCCGAGCTCGAGCTTGCGTTGACCGCTGATCACCTTGCGGATGTACGCCGCGTCGTCGGCACCCCGGGTGTCGATGACGGACTGGCGCATCGCGTCCAGCTCGACACCGATCTGCTCGATGTCCTCGGGGGTCAGGTGACCGATCGGGTTGTGGGCCTTCTTCTGCAGAACAGTCATCGGGTGCCTCGGTTTCAGGTCGATCTCGCGTGAGTGGTTCGGTCGATCAGGTGCGTTGTGTCAGGTGAAGCGGTCGATCAGTGGTCGATCTCGCAGGCACCGGCCGCCGCGTTGATGCAGGTCTGGATGCGGATCCCGCCGTTCGCGGTCTCGCCTTCGGTCGCGGTGGTGATCTCGCCGTTGCGCAGGTCGCGGACGGAGCCCGAGCGGAGCGGGAGCACGCAGCCGAAGCAGATACCCATCCGACAGCCCGAGGGCATCAGCACCCCGGCCTCCTCCGCGGCGTCCAGGATCGGGGTGCCTGCGTCGGCGGTCACCTCGGTGCCGGACCGGGCGAACGCCACGGTGCCGCCGTCGCCGACGACGATCCGCTCGGTGCGGAAGCGCTCGGTGACCAGCGGCAGCTCGCGCGCGTCGTGGTGCTGCTGCAGCGCGTCGAGCAGCCCTGCCGGACCACAGGCGAGCGTGATCCGCTCGGCCAGGTCGGGGACCAGCTCGCTCAGGTCGTCCACGTCGAGTCGGCCGTGCTCGTCACTGTGCCGACTGATCAGCCGGATCAGGCCGGCGGCGTCGAGCTCCCGCAGGTTGGCCAGGAAGATCGAGTCGGACGCGGTGGGCGCGACGTGCAGCACGACGATGTCGTACGGCTCCGAGCGCGCAAGCCGGACGGCGCCCGCGTCGGACACCGGGAACAGGTTGCGGAGCATGCCGATCACCGGGGTGATGCCGGAGCCGGCAGTGACGAACAAGAAGCGGCCGCCCTCGGGGGGGAGGACGAAGTCGCCGGTCGCCTGCTCGAGGTGGACGAGAGTGCCGGGCCGGCCGTCACGGACGAGGTGGTTGCTGACCTTGCCGTCCGGCACGGCCTTGATGGTGACGCTGATCCGGCCGTCGGCACGGGGGCCGTGGGTCAGCGAGTAGGCGCGCCACTGACGGATCCCGTCCACGTCGACCCCGATGCGGACGTACTGGCCGGGTACGTGGCCGGCCCAGTCTGCGCCCGGTCGGATCTCGATCGTGGCGGCGTCGGCGGTCTCGGGGTGAACGGCCATGATGCGGCCGCGCAGGTCGGCGCCGCGACGCAGGGGATCGAACAGGTCGAGATAGTCAGCGGGCAGCAGTGGGCTCGTGGCCCGTTCCGCCAGCCGCATCAGCCGTTGCCGTAGTGACGGCTTTCTGGCTCCTGCGTACTGCAGAGAAGCGCTCATGGTCCCATCATTCCGGAGTCGAAGGCTAAGATCATGACCGTTGAGCGTGAACTCATTGGCCCCACTTGTTCGGAGGGAACAGTTGACGATCCTGGGTCTGGGAGACCCGTCGGCGGGGCCGGACGCCTTCCGCATCGACGACCACGTGCTGCGGGCCCTGCGGGATGGTCTGCCGTCTGTCGCTTCTCAGACGCTCGTCGCGGTGATGGCGGAGGTGCCGGGTTACCGGGTCGGTTTCCGGGGTCCGATGGGCGAGAGCATCAAGGCGGCCGTGCAGATGGCCATCGGAGGCTTCCTCAAGCTGGCCGGCGGCTCGAGTGACGTGGATCCCAGCACGCCGCGGCGGACGACGTTGGAGGGCGCGTACGCCCTGGGCCGCGGCGAAGCGCGGGCCGGGCGCTCCATGGATGCGCTGCTGGCGGCCTACCGGGTCGGGGCCCGGGTGAGCTGGCGCGGACTGGCCCGCAACGCGGCGGAAGCCGGACTCCCGGCCTCGGCGATGGCCGAGTTCGCCGAGCTGCTGTTCGCCTACATCGACGAGCTCTCCGCCGCCAGCGTCGCCGGCTACAACGACGAGCTCAACACCAGTGGGCGGGTCCGGGAGCGCTACCGCGAGCGCCTCGGTCAACGGCTGCTGGCCGGCGCCGCCCCGGACGTGCTGGCGGCGGCCGCCGAACGAGCGGAGTGGGCGCCCCCGGGGTCCCTGACAGCGGTGCTGCTGCCCGCCGCCCAGGTGCACGGGGTGCTCGGCCTGGTCAGCCCCGACACGTTGCTGGTCACCGAGGACCTGCCCGGCTCGGACAGCTGGGTCGTCGAGCAGCCGTACGCGCTGCTGCTGGTGCCCGACGTGGCCGGGGGCGGCCGGCGACATCTGCTGCGGGTGCTCGACCGACGGCAGGCCGTGGTCGGTCCGCCGCGCGCCTGGGAAGACGTCCGCGCCTCGTACGACCGCGCGGTGCGGACGGTGGCTCTCGTCGCTGCAGTCCCGGACACGGCCGACCCGGTCGACAGCGAGGACCACCTCGTCGATCTCGTCGTGAGTGCCGATCCGGAAGCTCTGGCCGACCTGCGCGTACGCGTGCTCGCCCCGTTGGCCGAGCTCGGGGAGGCCACCCGGGAACGACTGGCCGAGACCCTGCTGTGCTGGCTGCTGCACCAGGGGCGCCGGGATGAGGTCGCGGCCGCCCTGCACGTGCACGCCCAGACCGTCCGCTACCGGATGCAGCAGGTGCGCGAGCTGTACGGCGACCGGCTGATGGACGAGCGCTTCGTCCGGGAGCTGGTGGTGGCGCTCCCGCCTTCGCAGTGAGGACCGCCGGGGCGAGCTGGGCGATCTGGTGACGGAAAGTTGCCTCTCGCGGGTCCGCCTTCGGCGTGTCGCCATCGTCCGTCGCCGTGAGGTGCTCGTCTCCGTCACCCTCAGCGGTAGATCCTCAGCAGTAGACCAACGCCCTGCTCAGCGCCTTCGCGTAGACGCGGTAGCCGCGAGCCGTCGGGTGCAGGGCCTCTGGCCCGGTGGCGTGCAGGAACGGCCGTTCGCTGCCGATGCCGTGTCCCGCGAACCCGGCGGTGACGTCGACGTAGCTGATCTCGACGCCGGCGCCCGCGGTGGCCGCCACGGTTGCCTTGATGGTGGCGTTGAGGGCCGCGGTGGCGTTGTTGAGCGCCAGCACGACGGCCGCGTTCGGTTGACCCCGGACCGGCGGCTCGAACAGGTACGGGTAGCCGGTGACCAGGATGTCGGCGCGGGGTGCCGCGGTGGCGACGGCTCCGTACGTGGCGGCGAGGCGTGTCGCCAGCACACTGGGCCCGTTCGGTGGGGGTGCGAGCAGCGTGAGGGCGGCGTCGATGGCGGCCTGGCACGCGACGCTCGGGCCCGCGGCGCATGCGGTCGCGACCGCCACGGAACCGAGGTCGTTGCCACCGACCGTCAGCGTGACCAGCTGGGTCCGGGGCGTGAGGGACGACAGCTGCGTCGTCAACACGGTCTGCGTGGTGGCGCCGTTGCAGGTCGCGTTGGCGCGCAACGAGGCCCGGGTGCCGCGGTCGAGCGGCGGCGGTTGAGGCCCTCGGTTGTCCACGGACCACCCCGAACGGTCTAGATCGGTGTGTGCGCCGCCTGTCGCAGCGCCCGATACGCCAGACCCGGGTGACCGAGCCGGCGACGAAGCTCCTTCTCCAGAGCTCCCACCGGGTAGAGGTTCTGCGGCGCCCGCGGGTCCTTGAACTCCTCCGAGGCGAAGCGGGGGAGCACGGCTTGGGACAGGTTCGCCAACGCGATCACCTCGGCCGCGGTCACGTTGGCCGCGCACTCCAACCGCGCGATGCCGGACCACGGGTGACTGGGCGGACCGGGCAACCGGAGGTACCAGCTGAACCGGTCCCAGCTGCCGCCGATCAGGAACACCGGCGTCCGCTCGCTCGGACCGACGGCCGCCACCATCCCGTGCAGCCGCGGCTCCAGGTAGGCGATCTGGTGGGACTTGATGAAGCCGAGCACCCGCGGCAGCTGCTCGCGGCCGCGGACCGGCCCGTCGACCACCAGCAGCTCGCTGCCGTCCGGCGTGCCGTGCTCGGCGGTGTGGCTGCGGGCGTTGACCGCGGCGATCAGCTCGAGCTCCGTGAGCTGGCGCTGCAGCGCCGACGACAGGCTCAACGCCAGCCCCTGGTTCTCGTTCAGGGTCGTCGGAAAGACCGGGTAGTCCCCGGCCCACGTCTCCACGCCGGTGGCGCCGGCGTCGACGGTGAACACCCCGCGCCGGATCTCGGGCCGGAGGACGTGGGCACCGCTCGCACAGCAGCAGATGGCCCCGGCGGCGTACGAGGCGCACAGCCCCATCGACGACTCCGTCGCCGGACCACCGGCCCCTGAGGGGGACGTCGCGTCGATCCAGACCCGGGCATCGAGCCGGCGGACGCCGTCGACGAAGATCGTGGCCCGGGGTGGTGTCACCGGGCTGATCGCGATCGGCGCCCAGTCCTCGGTGGGGACCTCCACGTCGGTCACCACGCTGGTCACCGTCTCCGGCGGACCGTCGATGCCGAAGCTGGTGCCGTACCCGGGATCCCAGCTGTCCACGGCGAATCGCATCGGCGGTCGCGGCGTGCGCTCGGCCACGGACCCGTCACCCGCAGTCATGGTGCGATCCGTTCGATGGTGGAAGTCCGGCTGTCCCGGCTCACCTCGAAGCGGATCGGCACCCGCTCGGCCAGCGCCGCGACGTGGGTGACGACGCCGACCATCCGGTTGCCCTGAGCCAGGTTCTCCAACGTGCCGGCGACGATCTCGAGGGCGTCCGGGTCCAGGGTGCCGAAGCCCTCGTCCAGGAAGATCGAGTCCAGGGTGGTCCGACCACCGGCGGCGAGCGTCGCCAGCTGTTCGGACAGGGCCAGGGCCAGGGCCAGACTGGCTTGGAAGGTCTCACCGCCCGACAGGGTCTTCACCGACCGGCGGGAGTCGGCGTCAGCGTGGTCGATCACGAAGAACTCGCCCCGATCGTGGGTGAGCTCGAACTGGCCCCCGGACAGCTGCAGCAGCGAGGACGAGGCATCGGCCACCAGGGTGTCGAGCGCGGCGTCGGCCAACCACTGCGGGAACCGCTTGGCCGACATCAGCTGTTGCAGCTGTCGACTCACCTGCTCGGTCTCGGTGTCGGTCGCGATCGTGGTCTGCAGCCGTTCGGCGGCGGCCCGCCGCTGGACGATCGAGGAGGTGGCGGCGCGCGCCCGTTCGAGCTGCAGCTCCACCAGGGTGGGGATCCGGGCCGTCCGACCGGCAGCGGCGGGGGACATCGGATCCGTCGGCACGGCATCATCGGGGCGGTCGATCGCGTGCTCGTCCAGCAGCTCGAGGACGCTCGTGAAGCGCTCGGCGAGATCCCCGTCCAGCCGTTCCAGACGCGCCGCCAGGTCGACCAGGTCTGCCCTCCGCCGGTCCGCCTGCGCCTCGGCCCAGGTCGCCAGCTCCGTCCAGGCCCGAGGCAGGTCGTCGGTGTCGAGGGCCGGTACACCGAGTCCGGCGAACCCGTCACGCACCTGCAGCAGCCGTGTCCGCGCGGTCTGCTGCTCGGCCCGCCGACCGTCTCGTACCGTCTCTGCCTGCTGGCGGGCGGACGCCGCCTGGTGGGCTCGTGACCGAGCCAGGGTCGCCTGCTCGTCCAACCGCAGGTGCTCGTCCAACAGTGCACGGGTTTCGTCGTTGCCGGGTCGGTCGACCAGCAGCTCGCGCCGTTCACTGATCAGGGCGGTCAGCGCGACCAGCTCCGAACGAGTCTTGTCGTCGGCCAGGGTGGCCGCCGTCAGCACCTCCCGGGCGGTGTGGTCGGCCGTGACGCCTGCTCGTAGACGTTCGGCCGACTCCTGCAGCGTGGCCTGGGCGAGGTCCAGGGCCGACCGGGCAGCCGGCAGGTCGTGGCCGGTAAGGTCGGTGGTCACAGCACCGACCCAGGACAGCAGCTCCGACCAGGCGGCGCCAAGCGTCTCTGCGGTGACCGGTGGCGCCCCCAGCGCGGTCAGTCGACCGTACGTCGCGTGGACGTCGGCCCAGCCCTGCTGGGCGGCGGCCGCCAACCGGGTGCCCTCCTCCTCGGCCTTCTGCAGAGCGGTGCGAGCGGCGTCGCGAGCGGCGGCGGCCGACCGTTCCTGCTCGCCGGCCGCCTCGATCCGGGTCTCGAGGTCGGTCAGCAGTGCGCGGTCCCGACGCGGGTCACGGTCGGAGCCGGCGGGTTGCTCGGGCAGGTCGGCGGCCAGGGTCTGATCGAGGCCGTCCAGTCGCTCGGTCGCTCCGGTGATGTGGGCGTCGAGCGCGGACTGCACGGTCTGCAGGCGCAGCGACGTCGTCTCGGTCTCGGCCAGCCGCAGCTCGGCGTCAGCGAGGGCTGTCCGGGCGGTGGCCAGCGCGGGTACGGACAGGGGTGGAGGCAGCGTGGCCACGCTCTGGGTGCAGACCGGGCACGCGTGGCCGACCTGCAGGTGCGGTCGCAGATCGGCGGCCGCCGACTGGCCGCGGACGCGCTCGAGCTCTGCTGCGGCCAGCTGCCGTGCGGCCCGGGCCTCAGCCGCCGACGCCTCGGCCGCGATGACCTGCTCACCGCTCGTGTGCCGCTTGGTCCGTAATGAGCCGAGCAGCTCGCCCGCCGTCTGGTACTCCGCCAGCGTGCGGAGCTGGGCGGTGATCGCGCTCCGCTCCGGCAGTGCAGCCCCCAGCGCACGAGCGTCGGCCAGGGCCGCCTCAGCGGTATCCAGCTCCCGTCGGGCCGTCTGCCAACGTCCCCG
Organism: uncultured Actinomycetota bacterium; assembly: GCA_963696135.1. Taxonomy (GTDB): domain Bacteria; phylum Actinomycetota; class Actinomycetes; order Propionibacteriales; family Propionibacteriaceae; genus Microlunatus. The sequence continues at coordinate 460,287 of CAVOJH010000004.1, read as the reverse complement.
GGCGGAGACGACGGCGGCGTCCAGGTCCTCGGCGCCCGCGGGCCGCACCACCGAGCGCAGGGTGTCGATCCGACCCGTCACGTCGGTGACCGTCGTGGCCGCGCGTTCGTGCGCCGCCCGGTCACCCTCGTGCTCGGCCCGGACGGCCTCGAGGGCGTCGTGAGCGGTCGTCGCGGCCCGCCCGGCTTCCGCCAGCCGCGCTCGGGCGGACTCCTCGGCGCGGGTGGCCTCCTCGGTCCGGCCCGAGGCGTCGGCGAGCTCGCCGTGCCAGCGCCGGGTCTCCTCGAGCCAGCCCCGCGGCGGACCGGAGCGGAGCTCTTGCTCGGCGGCGACGGCAGCGGTCGCGGACGCCTGCTCGGCGGCGCTCGCCCCTCGGTAGCCGTCCTCGGCCGTGGTCAGGGCCTCCTGCAGCGCGTCGATGTCGTCGGGAGCGACCACCTCGTCGAGCCGGGTCAGCTCCTCGCGCGCTCGGGACGCGGCCGTCGCCGCACCCTCGCGCTCCGTCGACAGCCGGGTGACGTCCGCGGCGGCGGCGGTGATGGTCGCCACCAGCGTGACCAGCTCGGCCTCGCGCCGGCGAGCGGCCGTCTCGGCCTGCTTGGTCGCGTCGGCGTACCCGGCCAGCTCACCGGTCAGCGCGTCCACCCGGGCCCGGGCGTCGTTGGCCCGTCGTCCCGCCAGCCGACCGATGGCATCGTAGTGCCGGGCGCCGAGCAGCTTCAGCAGGATGTCCTGCCGCTGGCCGACGCTGGCCTGCAGGAACGTGGCGAAGTCACCCTGAGGCAGCACCACGCAGGTGCAGAAGTCCTCGAAGTCCAGGCCCAGCAGCTCGGTCACCTGCTGGCGTACGGCCTTGGGGTCGGCGGCCAGCGACTCGGTCGGCTCGTCGGTCTCCGGGTCACCCGTGGCGGCCGGGTCGGCGTACCGCTCGAGGCGGGTGTTGCGCTGGGCGATCTGCTTGCCGATCCGGCGGACCTCCCGGGCCGCGACGTAGCGCTGGCCGGCGACGTCGAAGACCAGCCGCACGGTGCAGCGGTTGGCGGTCGGGGCGAGGGCGTACTGGATCGCGTTCTCCCGTCCCCAGCGCGGGGCTGAGCCGTAGAGCGCGAAGGTCAGGCCGTCGATCACGGTCGACTTGCCCGAGCCGGTCGGTCCGGTCAACGCGAAGTAGTCGGCGTCGGTGAAGTCGACGACGGTCGGGTCGCGGAAGGCGGCGAAGCCACTCAGGTCGAGGCGAACGGGCCGCACGGTCACGCCCTCCCGGAGGTGAGATCGTCATGCAGCTCGTCGAACAACCGGTTCACGCGCGGGTCGTCGACCTGGCTGGCTGCGCAATAGTCGGCGAAGAGCTCGGCGGGGGTCCGGGCGGCGGTCGAGCGGCGCGGCTCGGCGCTGTGCGGGCTGACCGAGAACTGCGGATCGAGACGGATCTCCAGCGCGTTGGGCAACGCCTCCAGCAGCTGCTCGCGCATCCCCGCGTACGCGGCCTGGGCCACCCGCAGTCGCAGGAAGTCCTCGCCGTACGCGTCCGGATCGGCCAGCAGCTGGTTCACGGTGCCGGTGACCGTGCGCAGCCGGCGGCCCGCGGTGATCGGCAGATCGGTGACCCGGGCCGGGGTGTCCGGGGCCACCTCGATCAGGCAGACCACGTTGATGTTGTCCTGCTCGCCGAAGTCGACGGCCAGTGGCGCCCCGGAATAGTGCACCGGCGCCGCCGCCGGCACCGACTGCCGCCGGTGCAGGTGGCCGAGCGCCACGTAGTGGGCGTCGATCGGGAAGATCCCCGCCGGGACGCTGTACTCCATGATCGACTGCGCCTCCCGCTCCCCACCGCCCAGCCGGCCGCCCAGCACGGTGAGATGAGCCATGGCCAGGTTCACCGTCTGGTCGCTGAACGGTCCGGTCAGGTTGGCCAGCACGTCCCGGATCATCTGGTCGTACGCGCCCACGTTCTCGGCCGGTGTCTGGGTGATCACCTGAGCGGCCCGGACCGCGTACCGCTGGGACAGGAAGGGCAGCGTCGCCACCACCGCATCCTCGCCGGTCGAGCGGGCCTGGAAGCGGTGCACCCCACCCTGCTCGGCGGACCGCGGACTGCCGATCAGTCGGATGCCGACCTGACGCATCAACGGCCGGTACGCCTCGAACGTCGGACCATGATCATGGTTGCCGGCGATCGCGATCACCTCGATGCCGGCCCGGGCGAGCTTGAGCAGGGTGGTGACGACGAGCTTCTGCGCGTCGGCGGTGGGGGACACGTTCTCGTACACGTCGCCGGCGATCAGCACGGCGTCGACCTCGTGGTCGATCGCGAGCTGCACGATCTCGGCGAGCACGGCCTTCTGCTCGTCCAGCCGGGACCGGCCCTTCAGGGTCTTGCCGACGTGCCAGTCGGAGGTGTGCAGCAGTCTCATGATCAACAGTCCCTGGGTGCCCGGCTCAGAACGGCGGTGGCGGATCGATGCCCGCGTCGTCGAAGTCGTCGTCGGAGTCCATCATCGGCAACCGGTCGAACACATCCCGGGTGTCCGAGCCGGCACCACTGTGGGCCGGACCCGACGGCGGTGCCGCGCACTCGCTCAGTCGGGTCGCCCAGGCCGGGAAGGGGAACTCGATGGCCAACGGCACCGGGATCTCCGGCTGCGACACGAACATGGCGCCGGGCTTGGCCAGGGTGGCCCGCTGGCGCTGCGAGGGCGGCAGGAACCCGTACTCGGGGCGGCCCGCCTCGGCCGGGTCGAGGCGACCGACGATCTTGATCGAGGAGTTGGACACGATCCGCCGCTCCACCTCGCTGGCGGTCTGCTGCGCCCCGATCAAGATGATGCCGAGCGAGCGACCGCGCTCCGCGATGTCGAGCAGCAGGTCCTTGATCGGCGAGTTCCCCTCGCGCGGCGCGTACTTGTTGAGCTCGTCGATCATGGTGAACAGCAACCCGCCGGGGCCCGCCTTCTCCTTGCGGGCGGTCTCCGCGGAGACGGTGACGCCGACGACGAACCGCTGCGCCCGCTCGGGCAGGGTGTTCAGGTCGATCACCGTGACCTGGTGGTTCCCGGTGTCGATCGTGCGACCGGAGGTCTCGGTGAGGTCGCCGCGCAGGATGGGCGACAGTGGACGGACCGACGATCGGAGCCGCCGGATGAACGCGTTGACGGTGCCGATCCCGGTGACCGGGCCGGCCCACGCGGTGCGGGTCGCGTCGTCGCTCACCTTGTCGGCGATCAGGTCGACCAGCTCGGGCCAGGTCCGGGCGATCCGGCCGTCGACGGACACCGCGCCGTCTCGACCCGCGGGCTGCGCGTCCCGGGCCAGCCGGGTGGCGACCTGGTGGACGACCATCGTGTACTGGTTGCGCTCGTCCTCCACGTCGGCGAACACGTACGGCAGCAGCTCGTCCCGGCAGAACTCGTCCAGCGTCCACCAGAAGGCGCTCACTCCCGAGGTCCGTCCGGTGACGTTGGGTCGTCCGGTCTGGTCGTACGGGACCGGTGGCGCGAAGAACCCGACCGAGGCGAACGGGGTGGCCGGCAGCCCGAGGGCTGCATAGTCGGACCGCAGGTCGTCGTCCAGCCGGATGTTGGGCTGGTCGAGGAACAGCAGGTCCTCGCCCTTGACCGAGAAGATCAGGGCCCGAGTGCTCAGCTGGCGCTTGGCCAGCACACCCGAGGTGAACAGGGCGTGCAGCAGGAACAGCGCGAAGCTGGTCTTGGTGGCCACCCCCGAGATACCGGAGATCGACACGTGGGCGCCGCGGGTGCCGTCCAGGAACTCCAGGTTGAGATAGATCGGCTCACCGTCGCGGCCCATGCCGATCGGCAGCTTGGTGGCCATCTGGTCGAAGTAGAGCGCCCGGTCGCGCTCCAGTCCGGACGCGCGGACGGCCAGGGTCCCCGGTCGGGGCGGGATGTAGCACTCCGGCTCCACCCGGGTGGTGGTCACCTCGGCGATCTCCTGCAGGTGGGCGGGCAGCACCCCGTCGGCGATCAGGAACGTGTCGGACCCGAACGAGGCTCCCTCGTGCCGGGCCCGCACCTGCGTCACCACTCCGGCCGTGCTCACCGGGCCGACCCCGGGCACGTTTCGGACGGTCAGCACGACGTCGTCGAGCTGGAGGTAGGAGTCCTCCGCGACCGCCACCCGGAACAGCAACGGGGTGGAGTCCTCGGTGCCGGCGACCAGGCCCACGGCGTGTTCCGCTGGCTCGACGTCGTCCCGGCTCCCTCCACCGGAGGTCGGGCTGACCCCATCGCTCACCGCTGACTCACTCCCACCCGCCTGGCCCAACTCGATCGTGCGTCAGAGCACCGTACTGCGGAGGGCGGACAGATCCAGCGCGTGGCAGGGGTCAGACCCGGGGATCCAGCACCACCCGGGTTCCGGACCGGCCGGCTTGCTGCCACGCCTCGGCGCACTCGCCGAGTGGCCGCACCACGTGGCTGACCTCCAGCTTGCCGTCGGAGGCGAGATCCAGCACGGAGCCGAGGGCCGCCGCCCGTTGCGCCGAGGTGATGGCGTTGTTCGTGTAGCCCAGGATGGCGATCGACCGGCCGCGCAGCGTGGCCGACGAGAAGTCCGTACGGTCGCCGGCCGCGCCCCCGAGGTTGACCAGCCGACCGCCCGGTCCGAGCGCGTCAGCGGCGGCCGCGGCGGGTTCGCCGAAGACGGGGTCGATCACGACGTCGACCGGTCCATCGGCTGCCTGGATCAGTCGCTCGGTCAGGGCTGCCCGGTCCGGCTGGTCGGCGAGCGAGATGACCCGGGTGGCACCGGCGGCCAGCGCGGGCTCCACCGCCGCCGCTGAGCGGACGACCGCGATCACGTGGACGGCACCCAGGTGCCGGGCTGCGGCCAACGCCACCTGACCGACGATGCCGCTCGCCCCCAGCACGACGACCCGCTCACCGGGCTGCAGGCCGGCCCGCCAGGTGAGGGCCATCCAGGCGGCGATTCCCGACGTGCCGATGGCGGCCGCGGCCGCGTCCGACAGCTCGCCGTCGATCGGCACCAGGTCGGCAGCGGCCACGGCACACAGCTCGGCCATGCTCCCGTCGCCGGGCCGCATCCCTGCGGTGGTGGCGAACCAGACCCGGCGGCCGGTGGCGAGCTCGGGCGACCGACGGACGACGCCGATCCCTTGCACACCGGGCACGTACGGCAAGGGCTGCTGTCCGAAGTAGGAGGTGCCGCTGGCGCAGAGCAGGTCGAGCGGCACGATCGGGGCGGCGGTCACCTCGACCAGGTGCACCGCATCGGCCGGGTCGCGTCGGTCGCCCAGCACGGGTGCGGAACCGTACGCGTGCAGGAGGGCGGCCCTCACGTCGCGATGTCCGGGTAGGGCAGCGAGAGGTGCTGCAGGGCCGCACCGTACGCCCGCTGGTACTCCAGCGGACCATGATCACGTTCGAACATCGCGATGAACAGGGTCAGGGTCAGGAACGGGTGCGCGCCCAACCCGAACAGCGCGACATGATCATGCTCGCACAGCGCCCGCCGCTCCTCCTCCTCGAACGCCAGCCAGGTGCTGCGCTCGCCGCTGTGGCAGTTGAGGAGCCGGTTGGCCATCTCGGTCTCCCACCAGCTCACCGTCGCGACCGGATCGGCGCGGTAGCGCTCGACCAGCTCGGGGTCGCGGTCGACGGTGAACAGGAACTTGTCGAGCAGGTACTTGCTCATCGTGTCGATCTCCCTGTCACAGAATCGATTCCCGTCACCGAATCGATCCCGGTCACACGCCCGATCCCTTCGGGTACCAGGTGAAGTAGGCCTCCATGGTGTGGAACAGATCGAGGGTGTCGACGTGATCGGCGGTGACGTTCTCGCCGGCTGCCCCCATCATCAGCATGAAGTCCATGAACCCGTGGGTGGCGTTGCCCGGCGCGTGCAGGCTGTCGAGCGTCACCTCCCTCAGGCACCCATGGAGGTTCCCCGTGGCGATCCACTCCACCGCTTTGCGGTCGAAGTCCGGATCGGGCCCGTGCGGACCGAACTGTCGCGGTCCGCCGAGCTCCAGGGACAGGTGTCCGGTGCCGATGATCGCCACCCGCAGGTGCGACGGCCAGCTCTCCACCATCTCCCGGATCGCACGACCGAGCGCCACGAACCGACGCGGCTGCGGCAGCGGTGGGGCGAAGATGTTGGTGTAGATCGGCACGATCGGCAGATCGGCCTCGGGACGCAGCGTGATGATCGGGCAGGTGATCGAGTGATCGATCCGCAGCTCGTTGCTGAAGGCAAGATCGAAGTCGGCGTCCAGCCCGGTCCGCAGGATGTGGGACGCCAGATCCTCCTGGCCGGCCAACGTCATCCGCGGCAACCCGAACTCGCGTTCTTCGTTGTACCAGTTGGCGTCGAAGGTCGGTGCCTTGCCGACCAGGAACTGCGGCATGTTGTCCAACCACAGCTGATGGAAGTGATCACTGCCGACCATCACCAGCACGTCGGGTCGGGCCCGGGTCAGGGTCTCGCGGAAGCGGAGGATCTTCTCCACCCACTCGTCGGCGAATGGCGGTCGGTCCGACCCGGTCGCCGTGCTCGCCCGCAGGTAGAACGGGTGATGGGTGGAGGCGATCACCGCGCAGACGGTCGCCATCAGTCCTCCTGTTCGTCGGGCCGCTCGTAGACGGCGTGGCCGTCCACCTCGCGATAGACCTGCATGCCGATCGGGTGCCGCCGCTCTTCGGCCAGCTGTCCCAGCAGTCCGGCGGTACGCGCCAGCAGCGCGAAGCCACGCAACAGCTCGACCGGCAGGCCGAGGTCGGCCAACGCTGCCCCACAGACACCCGCGCCGTTCAGCGGCAGCTTGCGTCCGAGAACGTGATCATGGACACGGCCGATGGCCTCGAACAGGGCCAGGTGCGGACCGTACACACCCTCCTCGGTGGTGATCCTGATCAAGACCGGGGTCCGGGGGTCGCCCTGCTTGTGCACCGGATGACCTAATCCGGGCACGAAGCGGCCGGCTGCCTTGGTCCGTTGCACCGCCGCCAGCGCGAGCACGTCCCAGCCGTCGTCATCGGTCGGCAGCGCCCCGTCGTGCTCCGTGATCACGTCGTGCAGGTAGGCGCCGCAGTCCTCGGTGACTCCGAGGAAGCGTGAACCGCCCCCGAGCAGGCCGGCGGCGAGGGCACCCTGCAGGGAGTCCGGGGCCGACAGGTACGTCAGCCGGGCCGCGATCGCGGTCGGGGTGAAGCCGTGGTCGGCCAGGGCCACCAGCACGGATTCGAAGACGCGCACCTCACCCGGGGTCGGTCGCCGCAGGGTGACCAGCCAGAACGCCAGCTCGCCGAAGCCGACGGTGCCCATCAGATCGTCGGCCAGGTCGAGTCCCAGCAGGTTGATGTGGTCGGCGTCGGAGGTGCCCAGCGCCGTGCCGTACGCGCGTTCCTCGGTCACGCCCGCCCTCCTTCCGACTCCGCGGTGGATATATCTCCCGCGGAGTGGGGTTCTGTGGGGCTCGAGGCGGTCAGCCAGGCCCGGATCTCGGCGTCGTGCTCGCCCAGTCCGGGGGGCGGGCGCCGGTAGTCCGCCGGAGTTTCCGACAGGGTGATCGGGTTGCGGACGCTGCGCACCCGGGCGTCCTCGGGTCCGAGCTCGATCACCGGATCCAGCCCGACCTCCTCGGCGAACGCGACGCCGCCGTCGATGGTGTTGATCGGACCGCACGGCACGCCGGCGCCGATGATGTCGTGGAACCAGTCGAGCTTGCTGCGGGTCTGCAGCCGCTCGACCAGCAGCGGACGCAGCTCGTCGCGGTGGGCGGTGCGGTCCTGGTTGCGACCGAAGCGTGGGTCATCGGCGAGCTCGGGCACGCCCAGCACCTCGACCAGCTTGCGGAACTGCCCGTCGTTGCCGGCGGTGATGATCAGGTCCCCGTCCGCACAGGGCAGCGGCTCGTACGGGAACAAGCTCGGGTGACTGTTGCCCATCCGGTACGGCACCACGCCGGCCGCCACGTACGCGCTCGAGTGGTTGACCAGTCCGGACAGGGCCGAGGCGAGCAGGTTGACCTCGACGTGCTGACCGACCCCGCTGGTGTGACGGTGGTGCAGGGCCGACAGGATGCCGATCACCGCGTGCAACCCCGCCATCACGTCGAACACCGAGATCCCCGCCCGATAAGGGGGTCCGTCGGGATCGCCGGTCAGACTCATCAGCCCGGAGATGGCCTGCACGATCAGGTCGTACCCGGGCAGCGCGGCCCCTTTCTCCGTCGTGCCGAAGCCGCTGATCGACGCGTAGATCACGCCGGGGTTCGCGGCCGCCACCGAGTCGTAGTCGAGACCCCACCGGGCGAGACCGCCGGGCCGGAAGTTCTCGATCATGATGTCGGCGCGGCCGGCGAGCTCCCGGGCGAGTGTGGCATCCTCCTCGTCGCCGAAGTCCAGGACCACCGATCGCTTGTTGCGGTTGATGCCCAGGTAGTAGGTCGCGACCCCGTCGTGAACAGGTGGCTGCCAGGTGCGGGTGTCGTCACCCCGGGGCCCCTCGACCTTGATCACCTCGGCGCCGAGGTCGGCGAGCAGCATGGTGGCGTACGGACCGGCGAGGATGCGGGAGAAGTCCGCGACGAGCAGCCCCGCCAACGGTCCCGATGCCGGCGGTTCCGCCACGCTGCCCCCTGCTGTCCGCCCAACGGACGTCTGTCCGAAGTCGCCTGGCCAGTCTGACCAATGCTCGAGGGGCGAGTCAAGAGGTGCCCGCGGGTGAAACGAGGCGACCGTTGACACGAACCCTGCCGCTGTTCCAAAGTGATCCCATCATCTGTTGACCGCGATACGGACGAACGTCCGAAAGATCTCGAGGGGGAGACGTGGCGGAGACCGGGGCTGTCGTGATGCGGCACGGGACGGTGCTGCCGATGGATGTCGGACGCAGCGTGCTGACCGACACCGATGTGCTGATCGTCGGGGACCGGGTCGCCGCGATCGGGGCCGGACTGGAGGCGCCACCCGGTGCCGAGGAGATCGACGCGACCGGCGGCATCGTGATGCCGGGCATGATCGACACTCACCGGCACCTGTGGCAGACCGCTATGCGGGGTTACGGCGCTGACTGGACGCTGACGCAGTACTTCGTCTGGTACTACCTGGAGCACGGCCGCAAGTTCCGGCCCGAGGACATCTACGCCGGCAACCTGCTAGGGGCCATCGAGGCCATCGACGCGGGCGTCACCACCACCGTCGACTGGTCGCACGGCTTGCAGACCGTGGACCACGCCGCGGCGGCCGTCGACGCACTCCAGTCCACCCCCGGACGGTTCGTGCTGGCGTACGGGAACATCCAGGCGGCGCCCTGGGAGTGGGCGGCCCAACCCGAGGTACGGGCGTTCCTCCAGCAGCACAAGGACGCCGCCGACGACAAGCTCGGTGTCCAGCTGGCCTTCGACGTGCTCGGAGACCCCGGCTTCCCCGAGCGACCGGCCTTCGAGCTGGCCCGCGAGCTCGGTCTCCCGGTCACCACCCACGCCGGGGTCTGGGGGGCCACCAACGACGACGGCATCCGGTTGATGCACGAGAACGGCTTCGCCACCCCGGAGACCGTGTACGTGCACGCCGCCACGCTGGACACCGACTCGTACCTGCGGATCGCGGCCAGCGGTGGCTCGGTCTCGGTGTCCACGGAGTCGGAGCAGAGTGCCGGCCAGGGCTACCCGCCCACCTGGCAGGTGCGCCGGTTCGACATCCCGGTGTCGTTGTCGATGGACACCAGCGTGTGGTGGAGCGGCGACCTGTTCTCGGCCATGCGGAGCACCCTCGGCGCGGATCGGGCCCGGGAGCACCTGGAGGCGCACGTGGCCGGCGAGACCGTCACCTCCTCGCACCTGCGGGCCGAGCACGTGGTCGAGTGGGCCACCCGGGGCGGGGCGAACGCCCTGCGGCGCGACGACCTCGGCAGCCTCGCGGTGGGGCAGAAGGCCGATCTTGTGCTGATCAAGAACGATCACTCGCCGGTCTCCTTCCCACTGCTGAACCCGTACGGGCACGTGGCCTTCCAGGCTCAGCGCGGTGACGTGCACACGGTGATCATCGACGGCACCGTCGTCAAGCGGGATCACCGGCTGGTCGGGGTGGATCTCGAGGCAGCCCGCCGGGCGGTCGAGAACACCATCGACCACCTGCGCTCCGAGCTCGGCGAGGAGGTCTGGCAGGCGGGCATGCACCCGGAGCTGCCCGGCGACGACAAGGTGCTCGACAACCCGTACACCTACACCGACTACCGCAGCGCCAGCACCCGGGAGGCGCGGGAGTCGATCTTCGGGGAGTCGGCGGGAGCCTGATCTCCGCGGGTCGACAGCACGCCGCGGATAGGGTCGAGAACCAACAGGACGAAGGAACGCCGAAGGCGAGGTGAGCATGGCCGGTCGAGGGAGTGGCCCCGACTTCGTGGAGGCACTGGCTCGCGGCCTGGACGTGCTCACCTGCTTCGACGCCAGGCGACCGACCATGACCCTGAGCGAGGTGGCGGTGTCCGCCGGTCTGGCCCGGCCCACCGCCCGGCGGCTGCTGCTCACCCTGGCCGAGCTCGGCTACGTACGGATCGCCGACAGCGGGTACGCCCTCACCCCGAGGGTGCTCGACCTCGGCATCGCGTACACGTCCTCGCTCGGGCTCTGGGACCTGGCGCGTCCCCACCTGGAGGCCATGGTCACCCGGACCCACGAGTCCTCGTCGATGGCCCAGCTGGACGGCTCCGACATCGTCTACGTGGCCAGGGTGTCGGTGCCCAAGATCATCGCCCTGCGGGTCGACATCGGCACCCGTTTTCCGGCCGAGCGGACCTCGCAGGGCAAGGTGCTGCTGGCGGCCCTGACCGAGCAGCAGGTCACCGAGACCCTCGCCCACGCCAGTCGCTCCGGGCTGCCCCCGCAGTCGGCGCCGCCGATGGAGTCGCTTCGGGCCGAGCTCGTCCGGGTCCGCGCCCAGGGGTGGGCGCTGGCCGACGAGGAGCTCGCCCCCGGCGTACGGTCGGTGGCCGCTCCGGTGCGGGACGCCACCGGCGCGGTCCGAGCGGCGATGAACATCACCGTTCACGCGGCCGAGACGAGCACGGACACGCTGCTCCATGATCATCTTCCGGTGCTGCTGCAGACGGCCGGCCGGGTGAGCGCCGACTGGGCCCTGTGGCAGCGCCGGCCGCACACCGAGCTGGGGGCCTGAGCGACCGATGCGGAAACTCCGTGGAACCGAACCGACCGTGTTCGAGCGCCGGGCCCCGTCCGCTGCCGCGGTCGACCACGCGCTCGCCGGTGCCGCCCACCAGGTCTTCTGGCTGGATGGGTTGACCCGTCCGGCGCATCCCGAGCTGATCGACCAGCACGCCGCCGACCTGGTGATCGTCGGCGCCGGCTACACCGGTTTGTGGACCGCGATTCGCGCCAAGGAACGGGATCCCGGCCGCCGCGTGATCATCCTCGAGGCCGGCCAGGTGGGCTGGGCGGCCTCGGGCCGCAACGGCGGCTTCTGCGAGGCGAGTCTGACCCATGGCGAGGAGAACGGCCGGAGCCGCTGGCCGGAGGAGTACGACCGGCTGGAGCGGCTCGGCCGCGAGAACCTGGCCGGCATCGTGGCCACCGTCGAGCGCTACGCGATGGACGTCGAGCTGGAGCGGACCGGCACCCTGTCGGTGGCCACCGAGGATCACCAGATCGCCTGGCTGGCCGAGGAGGCCGGGTTCCTGGACGGTCCGGCCACCCGCGAGCTGGTCGACTCCCCGACCTTCCTGGCCGGGTCCTGGGACCGCGACGACACCGTCCTCGTCCACCCCGGCAAGCTCGTTCTGGAGCTGGCCCGGGTCGCCACCGACCTGGGGGTGCAGATCTTCGAGCAGTCCCGGGTCGAGGTCGTCGACGAAGGACCCGTCGTCCGGACGGCCCGTGGTGAGGTGCACGCCGACCACGTCGTGCTGGCCACCAACGTCTTCCCGTCGCTGCTGCGGCGCAACCGGCTGCAGACCGTGCCGGTTTACGACTACGTGCTGGTGACGGAGCCGCTCAGCACCGAGCAGAAGGCGGCCATCGGCTGGCAGGGACGTCAGGGGCTGGCCGATCTCGCCAACCACTTCCACTACTACCGACTCACCGCGGACGACCGGATCCTCTTCGGTGGGTACGACGCCGTCTACCACTGGGGTGGCCGGGTGCGGTCCGCGTACGAGGACCGGCCGGAGACGTACGCGAAGCTGGCCGGTCACCTGCTGACCACCTTCCCGCAGCTGGAGGGTCTCCTGATCAGTCACCGGTGGGCCGGTGCCATCGACACCTGCTCCCGGTTCTGCGCGTTCTACGGCACCGCGCGCCAGGGACGGGTGGCGTACGCGGCCGGCTTCACCGGGCTCGGAGTGGGAGCCTCCCGGTTCGCCGCCGACGTGATGCTGGATCTTCTCGCCGGCGCCCCCACCGAGCGGACCGAGCTGGCCATGGTGCGGGAGCGCCCGCTCCCGTTCCCCCCGGAGCCGCTGGCTTCCCTCGGCATCCGGTTGACGGACTGGTCGATGCACCGGGCCGATCGCCGCCAGGGCCGCCGCAATCTGCTGCTCAAGGGTTTGGACGCCGTCGGAATGGGCTTCGACTCCTGAGTCTCGGTAGCTCCGGAAAAAAACTTCTCCGAAGATGCAACCTGGTGCGGTCCTGACGCGTAGTTGCAACAATCGAGTCCGGAGGGGGTGGGTCATGTTCGGCTGGCCTGCTGCCGGTTGCGGTGCGTAGACCCGTGACCGCCACCGGTGCCGTGCCCGCCATCGCGGGGACCACTCGCACGCAAGGGATGGATGCTGATGCGTTCGACGCGCTGTACGCGGGGTCGTTCCGGCGGCTGGTCGCGCAGATCTACGCCATGTGCGGGAACTTCGCCGAGGCCCAGGACTGTGTTCAGGAGGCGTTCGTGCGGGCGTGGGACAAGCGACGCGTCCTGGACGTCGAGCAGTGCCCCGAGGCGTGGATCCGTACGGTGGCCTATCGGCTTGCGGTCAGCCGCTGGCGCCGAGCCCAACGCGCGCTGCGCCCGGCGGACCGCTCCCAGCTCGTCGACGGTGTCGCCGGCCCGGACCCCAGTCGGGTGGCGCTGATGCGGGCACTCCAGGAGCTGCCGGCGGATCAGCGGCGCGCGGTGGTGCTGCACCACCTCTGCGACATGTCGGTCCGCGACATCGCGGAGGAGACCGGGGCACCGGTCGGGACCGTGAAGGCTCGCCTGTCTCGTGGTCGGGCCGCCTTGGCTGTCCTGCTCACCGTGTCCGAGGAGGGGGCCAGCGATGGGTGAGTGGGACGAGCTCGAGTCGCGGCTGAGGGATCTGGGCGAGGAAGCCGCCCGGCTGGTCGACGACCCCCTGGACCCGGCGAAGGTCCGCAGGCTGGCAGACCGTCGGCGGCTGCGGCGGTCGGTGGCGGCGGTCCTGATCGCGGTCGTCATCCTCGTCTCGGGCGGGGTCGGCGTGTACGCGGTCACGTCCCAACCGGAGCGGCACACACCGAGCCCGGTCGGCGATCCCACTCAGCACGCCGACCCCGAGCCCTGAGCCGTCGGAGGAGATCAGCGCTCGCGGCGAGCGGATCCCCAGCGCCACGTCCGGGCCTCGCGGGGGCCGGCAGACGGTGCCACCGACCTACCCCCCGAACAACTCGTACTCACCCGATCCCACCCCGGAGTCACCGGCGCCGTCGGAGACCCCGTCGCCGTCGCCGTCGAAGACGTCCGCGGAGCCAGAGCCGGAGCCGACGTCCACCTGGACGGAGGATCCCGATGCGCACCCGACCTCGGAACCGACCAGTGGGGGCGGTGGCGGCGGTGGGTCGACGCAGACCGCCCCACCGCCGAGCGACGAGACCGCCGGCGGCTGACGCCCGCCTCCGCCTCGTGAGCCCTCCTCGGTGGGTTGTCGACCGCATCGGGTTCAGTTTCGATAGACCGACCATGCAACCTCCGCCGGCGGACGGGCGTATTCCTCTCGACAGATCCGGTCGACGAGCGAGGAGCAACGATGCCCCACAGACGTCTGAGCAAGCGCATGGGAGCTGTGTCCCTGGGTGCGGTGATGGCGGTGACCGCGGCAGTCGGTGCGGTCTCACCCCTGTCGGGGCAGACCGCGGTGCGGGCGGCTCCCCGGTGCACCTCGGGGGTGCCCGGTGACGTCAACGGCGACGGGTTCGCCGAGGTGGCGGTCGGCGAGCCGGGGAACGACAAGGGGCGGGGTTCCGTCCATCTCTTCTACGGCTCGCGCCGCGGCCTGGTGGTCGACGCGACCGGCAGCTCCCGCAACGATCAGTACCTCACCCAGGACACCTCCGGCGTCCCGGGGAAGGCCGAGGCCGGAGACGGGTTCGGGACGACCACCCTGCTCGCGGACCTGAACGGGGACGGGTGCGCGGACCTCGGTGTCGGGTCACCGGGAGAGAACAGCGGCACCGGGTGGGTGCAGGTGTTCTTCGGGTCGGCCACCGGGTTGAAGACGACCGGCGTCCAGAGCATCGCCCTGTCCGGGCTGATGGGCTCGCCCCGGAGCGCACCCGAGCAGGGTCTCGGAGACACGCTGACCGCCGCCGACCTCGACGGTGACGGCGTCGACGATCTCGCCGCCGGTGTCTCGGGCTTCCGGGTCGGAGCGAAGGAGTCCGCGGGTGCCCTGGCCATCGCCTACGGCGGGACGACCGGTCTCCAGCTCCCACGGTCCGTGCTGCTGACCCGCGACACGGCCGGCGTCCCGGGCGCGGCCGAGGAATACGGCGGTTTCGGCTCCGGAGTGGCCACCGGGGACTTCAACGGGGACGGGTCCGCAGAGCTGGCCGTCGGCTCGACCAACGGCCTGTCCGGGGGCAGCGTCCAGCTCATCGTCCGTACCACCGGGGGAGGCTTCGGCGGTGGCGCACCGGTCGGTCCCGGCGCCGTCGGCCTGCCGGGTGACGCGGACAGGTTCTGCGCCTTCGGTTCCGTCCTCGTCAGTGGCGACGTCCACGGCGACGGGCGAGACGACCTGGTGGTCGCCGACCCGAGCTTCGGCTGCCACGACGAGGAGACCGAGTGGGGGATGGGCGCGGTGGTGCTGCTACCCGGCTCGTCGGGTGGACTGACCACCACCCGGAGTCAGCTGTGGACGCAGGACAGTCCAGGGGTCGAGGGCACGGCCCGATCGGGGAACGTGTTCGGGGAGTCTCTGGCCCTGGCGCCACTGGACCGCGGAACCACCGCCGACCTCGCGATCGGCGCACCCGGTGACGGCGGGGACGGTTCGGTCACGGTCCTGTCGGGCAGCGCGGGGGGACTGACCGCGGCCGGCGCCGGAGGCACCCGCTTCACCCAGTCCACGGCCGGCATCCCCGGCACCGCGGAGACCGGTGACTCGTTCGGTGACACCGTCACCGCTACCCATCTCCAGAGCCGCACGCAGGCCACCCTGGTGGTCGGAGTCCCCGGTGAGGACGTCGGGAAGATCAGGGACGCCGGTGCGATCACCCAGCTCCCGATCGGCAGCTCCGGGCCGACGCCGACCGGCAGCACGACCATCACCGCGAACACGGCCGGCGTCCAGGGAACCTCGGCGACCGGCGAGAGGTTCGGCGACAGCACCCGGCACTGGGGGTGACCGGGGACCCTGAACGCCACGGCGATCAGGGTGGGGGCACAGGAGGCGGTGGTCGACCCGGCGTTTCACGCCGGCCTTCGGCCTGGGGTTCAGCCCGGGACGGCCACCGCCGACGTGCGCACCCGGAACGGCTCGTACCCCCGCTCGGGCAGCAGGTCCGGCAGCCAGCCCCGCACCTCCACCGCCACCTCGGCCGGTCCGGCGATCGTGGCACCGGCGAGGGCGATGGTCCCGTACGCCCCGGGGGCGATACTGGGCCGCGCCCGCCTTGCCGCCGGCACCGGGCTGGTTGTAGAGGGTCTCGTTGGGGGGCGACTCCTTGACCGCCACCCGCTGCAGGTTCTCCCGCGCGACCCGGTCCACGATGGCGGCGACGGCGCGGTTACCCGCCAGACGTTGCAGCTGGAGAGCGTCGAGGGCGCGCCCCGTCGCCAGGGGAGCGTGCGTCGGCGCCGCCTGCACCTTGTGCTGGGGCTGCGAGGCCGTTCTCTGCGCGCCGGGCTCCGCCGCGTGCTCCCGCATGACCGCACTCAGTCGGCCCTATCGGGCAAACCCTCCGGGCAGTCCCGCCGGCTCCGGACGACTGCCTGCGCTCACCGCTCGACAGAGGGTTTCCGGTCACGAGCGACCCGGATCGCGTACGCGATCAGCGTCGCCAGGGCGATGATCCCGACCAGCAACGCGAGGTTCCCCCCGTAGTGCTGCAGCAGCATGGCCTTGCTGGCCGGTTGGCTGAACTGCCGGATGATCAACGGGATCGCGATCACCGTGACCGCGGCGACCATGATCAGGGCGGCCTGCACGAACCCACGGGCCCGGTCGGGAATCCCGCGCACGGCCGCGCCGGCGGCCAGGACCGCGGGGGAGAGCAACCCGTGATGGACGACGAGGGCGGCCAACAGCCACCCCCCGAGCACCAACAGGGTGGGCAGCGGCAGCCCGTGGAGCAGGCGGGCGGCACCGTACGCGAGCAGCAACCCACCGACCACCCCCAACCCGATGCGCAGCAGCTTCATCCGAGCACCTCGATCGTGCCGATCCACTTGGTGTCGAACGTCTCGGCCCGATTCGGTCCGACCAGACGCAGCGGATAGCCATGATCGACATCGAGCCGCGAACCGTTGAGCTCGGTCGCCAGCAGTGCCTGCTCCAGCTGGGATCCGGACAGCTCGGCTTTGGTGATGCCACCCTTGCCCAGCGAGCGGACGACCACCCGCGAACCGGCGGAGCCGCCGGCCCGCGTCACCAGGTCGACCAGCCGGATGCCACGCCAGTCGGCGGTGGCACTCCAGCCCTGTCCGGCGGCGATCGGCAGCCGTACGTCCCGGGTGGCCAGGGGTTCGAGATCGGCGAGCCGCAGTGTGTACGGTCGCGGCCCCTTGACCTCGAGCTCCCAGTCCGGGTCGGTCGCCGCCGCGATCACCCCTGCCTCCTCGGCCGTGCGACCGACCGGAACGCCCTGCGGCCCCTTGCTCGGTTGGCGAACGGCCAACAGACCCAGGGGTTCGAGCGGTGTCAGCGTCTGCCCGACAGCGGTGATCACCACCAGCCCGATGCCGGCGCCGGTCGCCACGAGCACCCCGCGCCGGGAGATCCCGGGGGTCAGCGCGGGCGGTTGCTCACCGGCGTTGCTGTGCGAGGCCGGGTTCTCGTGCCACGGGACCTCAGTGAGCACGTCGCCCGCGGCCAGCCGGGTCGAGACGCCGTACCGGATGTCGGGCAGCTTGATCGCCACGTGCAGCAGGACCGACCCGATCACCACGTACGCGAGGGCGTAGTGCACCACCACGAAGTCCCAGCCGAACGGGCGCCAGTCCAGCAGGTTGAGGAACCCGGTGACCAGCTGCACCAGGGTGGCCGAGATGAGCACGGCCACGCTGAGTCGTTCCAGCAGCCGCTTCGGTGACGGGATCGGCGGCCAGCGGAACGAGTTCGGGTAGACCGACCACAGCTTGATCAACACCAGCGGGATGGACGCGATCCCTGTGGTGACGTGGATGCCTTGGGTGAGGCGGTAGCCCCAGGCCGGGACCACCGGCTTCGGCAGCCACGGCCAGCTCAGGTACTGGGCGTAGCTGAGCAGACCGGTGAGGAAGCAGAGACTGAAGGCGATCCCGAGCGCGCGGCCCAGTCGTGCGGTCAGCGCGGTCGACCGCACGGTGCTGGTGAAGTGCGGCCACCACACGGGCCGCGCCGCGGCAGTCCCGGGCACCCTTCCAGTGTGCTCGCGCCGGGGCCGTGGCCGATAGGTCCTTCAGGGCAGACTTCGCGTCGGCGTCGACCCAGCGACCGGCACGTCGCTGGGTCGCGTCGTCAACCGTGGATCAGACGCCGGCGGGCGCTGGTGCCGCCGGGGTGATGTTCTGGTTCACCCGGAACAGGTTGTCCGGGTCGTAGTGGGCCTTGATCCGGGCGAGACGGTCGTAGTTGTCGCGGTAGCTGGCGCGGATCCGCTCGTCTCCCTCGTCCATCATCATGTTCACGTAAGCCCCGCCGGCCGAGTACGGGTGCAGGGCCTCGAAGTAGTCGACGGTCCAGCGACGCAGCTCCGCGGCGTCCGCCGGATCCGCGCTGACCCCGGCGAAGACGGACCCCCAGGTGGCGTCGCGATATGCCCACGCGGTGTCCTCCGGGCCGACGTCGTGGGCAGCCCCGTCGATCGGGTAGAGGTGCATGGTCGACTGGAAGGTGGGCAGGTTCGATCCGAAGCGCTGGTGGATGTCGACGGCCTCGTCGGGGATGGTGTTGACGAAGTCGGCTCGCCAGTACCACTGCTGCCCCTTCGGATAGAGCGCGTCGAAGGCGCTCTGCAGTCCGGCGTGCGGCATCGCGGCGACGCCGTGCAGCAGCGGCTCCGGCAGGGAGTCCAGCAACGGCGCCATGGCCGTACGCGCGTCGGCCTCGTCACCGACGTAGGACCACACCACGGCACAGACCGGCCGCAGCTGGAGCTCTTCGGGGAACGGCGGGGCGGGTGGCACCTGGGTGTACGCGAAGAACCCGTTCAGCGCCCGCGGGGCGTTCGGGATGAACTCCCGGTAGGCCTTCAGCACGGCGTCACCCTGGCCGACGTCCCAGAAGGTGGGTCCGCCGGCGAACCGGGAGACGTCGTTCAAGCGGAAGGTGAACGAGGTGACCACGCCGAAGTTGCCGCCGCCTCCGCGGAGGGCCCAGAACAGGTCCGGTTCCTCGGTCGCGCTCGCCCGCACCTGACTGCCGTCGGCCAGCACGACCTCCGCCGCGAGCAGGTTGTCGATGGCCAGTCCGTACGTCCGCGTCAGGTGACCGAGCCCACCACCGAGGGTCAGCCCGCCGACCCCGGTGGTGGAGAGGATGCCGCTCGGGGTGGCGAGCCCGTAGGCGCCGGTGGCCGTGTCCACCTGGCCCCAGGTGCAGCCGCCCCCGACCCGTACGGTCCCGACGGCGGGATCCACCTCCACCGAGTGCAGTTCCGCGAGGTCGATGACCAGCCCGTCGTCGCACGTCCCGAGACCGCCACCGTTGTGACCGCCACCGCGCACGGCGAGCAGGACTCCGTGATCGCGCGCGGCGTTGACGCCGGCGACCACGTCGGCCACTGTGTGTGCCTGGACGATGAGGGCGGGGGACTTGTCGATCATGGCGTTGTAGACGCGCTTCGCGGCGTCGTAGCCGGGATCGGTGGGGCCGAACGTCGGCCCGGTGAGGTCAGTCAGTGCCGCCTGCAAGGCGGCGGTGGGGGTCATCGCGTGCTCCTTCGGGAACTGGCGGAGCGACCATCGCTCCATCTTTCACCGTAGAGCGGACCGGCGGGCACTGCCTCGTTCAGAGCCCATGCAGAGCACGTACTTTGGCTCGGACGGGACTAGTCGGCTCAGAGATCCCGTCGCATGATCATTCGGGTAGGGCTCGGCCGGTCCAGCGCTCGGAAGCCCAGATCGGCGAAGACCTTCTCACGACCGACGAACTCCTCACCGGGGCGGCGATCCGGGCCGGCCACCGGCCACCCCTCGATGGCGACGGCGTGGTGTTCGGCGGCCTGCGTGACGGCGGCCCGGAGCAGCGCGTACGTGATGCCGGTGCCACGATGCCCGGGCCGGACGAACAGGCAGGGAACCAGCCACACGATCTCGTCCTCGCCACGCTGCATCACCGCGGTGAGCGTGTTCGTCGGGTCGGTCGCGGCGAGATAGCGCGACCGTGGTCCGCAGGCCGCCCAACCGACCGGCTCGTCGTCGACGGTGGCGAGCACACCCATCGGCACCGGGTCGGTGGACATGGCCGCGAACCGACGCCGGTTGCCACCGCCGAACCAGCCCAGCGCCAGCCGCGTACGCGTGGTGCAGAACGCCATGCACCAGCAGTGCCGCGTGTTCCGGGTGGAGCCGAAGAGGTCGGTCAGGTCGGCGAGCTCACCGGGACCCACCGGTCGGGTCTGAACGGCGGCGGGCACGATCCGCACGTTACGCCGGCTGGCCGGGCGAGCTCGTCCGCCGAGTGTGGGGGAGGTGTGGCCCTGCTGTGTCTGTCGGGCCGGGGTCGCGGCGGCAAGGCTGAGGTACCGCCACCAGTCAGGGTGGCATCCCACGGAAGAGAGACCGCCATGACCCCCACCACGACGCCGAGCCGCGAGGCCCCCCCGATCGTGCGGCAAGCCACGTACCGCCGTCAGATCGCCGCGATCATGGGCGCCGCCTTCAGCCTCTCCGTGGTGCACACGCTCTACGCCTGGCTCGGCGGCATCGCGGAACCCACATTCACGGTGACCACACCACTCGCCTGGATCTTCTACCTCGTGGCCTTCGCCGTCACGGCCCTCGCGCTCCGCGACGATCGTTGGGCCCAGCTGGTCGTGCAGGGATACCTCGTGCTGATCCTGCTGATCGGGATCTTCTACTACCCGATGACGTTCCAGCCGCGGCAGCAGACGATCTTCGGCTGGTTCGAGAACGACGTCTACCTCGGCCTGCTGATGCTGTCTCTCTACCTCAGCATCCAGCGGTTCCGTGGTGTCGCGCTGGTGCCGACCTGCCGTGTGAGCCACCCCCTGCCCGCTCGCCGGTGATGTTCGCTGGTTGGCGCTGCCCGGTGGTGACCTCGGTCGTCGGGAGGGCGTGCCCGACGGATGCGGAACTGCGGCGGCTGCCGCGCACTCGCCCGACCTGCACTAGATTCACCACCGATGGACGAGCCGACGGGTCGGGCGGGCCCCTTCGCGCAGCAGCTCCGGGCCCTGCGTGAGGCCGCGGCTCTCACCCAGGAGGAGCTGGCCCAGCGAGCGGGACTGACCAGCAACGCCGTCGGGTCACTGGAACGAGGTGAGCGCCGCAGGCCCTACCCGCACACGGTGCGGGCACTGGCCGCAGCACTGGGCCTCGACGAGGCCGGGCTGGCCGCGCTGGCGTCGGCCGGACGCCCCTCCCCGACCGGCGCCGATCCCAGCGCGGAGATCGTCGACCAGCCCCGTCGGCGGGAGGTGGCCGGGCCGGAGCATTCCGAGTCCCTCGGCCTGGCATCTGCGGATCGGCGACGCGCACTGGCGGCGTCGACGCCGCTGTTCGGCCGTGACGCCGAGCTGGCCGACATCGTCGATCGGCTCCGAACCGACGGCGTCCGGCTGCTGACGCTGACCGGCCCGGGTGGTGTCGGCAAGACCCGGCTCGCGTTCGCGGCGGCCGCACTCCTCGAGCCCGACTTCCCCGACGGCGTCGCGGTGGCCGAGCTTGCGCCGGTGGTCGAGCCGGAGCTGGTGCTGCCCACCGTGGCCGGTGCCCTCGGCCTTCCGCAGGTCGGACGACGTGACGTGATCGGGCAGCTGGCCGCCTATCTGGGTGGTCGGCGCCCGCTGCTCGTTCTCGACAACGTCGAACACGTGCTCGCCGCGACCGGCGACGTGGCCGAGCTGCTGGCTCGGTGTCCCCGGGTGACGATCCTGGCGACGAGTCGGGCTCCGCTGCGGATCCGGGTGGAACACGAGCTCCCGGTGTCCCCGCTGTCCCTGCCGTCCGCGCCGAACCCGACGGCGGTGATGAGCTCGCCCGCCGGGCAGATGTTCCTGGACCGGGCCCGGGCCGTCGCTCCGGGCTACTCCGTCACCCGCGAGTCAGGGCCGGTGATCGCGGAGATCTGTCGCCGGTTGGACGGCGTGCCACTCGCCCTCGAGCTGGCTGCGGCGCACGCCCGGCTACTCGCCCCGGCGACCCTGTTGCAGCGGCTTGACCAGGCGGTGGCTGCGGGCCGGAGCCGGGAGCTGCCGTCGCGGCAGCGCACGATGCAGGCGACGCTGGACTGGAGCCACGCCCTGTTGACGCAGGCGGAGCAGACGCTGCTGCGTCGACTGGCGGTCTTCGTCGGCGGGTTCACCCTGCCGATGGCCGAGTCGGTGATCGAGCGCGTGGCGACGGACCGTCTCGAGGTCTTCGGCGCGCTGACCGGCTTGGTCGACCAGTCCCTGGTCGTCGCTCCCGATCACGCCGGTCGGTACCGGCTGCTCGAGCCGATCCGCCAGTACGCCCTTGGCCGTTTGGCCGATGCGGACGAGACCGCTGGGTTGTCGGCGGCGCTGGCCGACCAGATCGCTGATCTGGGGACGGCGGCGCGAGCCGGGCTTCGAGGCGCTGACCAACGGCGGTGGCTCGATCGTCTCGCGGGCGAGCACGCGAACCTGCGAGCCGCACTGGCCTGGCTGATCGATCATCCCGAGACCGGTCGGGCCGGCGAGCTCCTCGCCGACACCTGGCTCTACTGGGCTTTGCGCGGTCACGCGGGGGAGGCCCTCGCCGCGCTCGACCGGGTGCTGGGCCGTGATCTGGCGGCGCATCCCGGGCACCCTGCGCACGCCCTCATCGCGCTCGCGGGGCTTCGCTACGCCACCGGAGACGTCCCCGGGACGTGCGAGGCCGGCGCCGCAGCGATCGAGAGCTCCCGGTCCGTCGGTCGGGTCGAGCTGCTCGGTGAGGCCTTGCTGCTGGCCGCCTCCGGTGCCGCGTTCGCGGGCGACATGCGGGTCACTGCCGACCGGCTCGGTGAGGCTGCCGCGCTCGGTTCCGACGTCGGCCCCTGGCTGGAGATCCACCTCCGGTTGCTGCGCGGGCAGCTGGAGGTGCTCACCGGTGACCTCGAGGCCGCCCGCAGCACCCTGGCCGAGGTCGAGCGACGTGCTCGCCGATGGGGGAGCCCGTTCAGTCTGGCGACCGTGCTCAACGTGGAGGCCAGCCTCGCGAAGCTGGCCGGCGAGGACAGCGATGCGCTGGAGCGTCTGATCGAGGCCGCTGCCCTCGCCGCTGAGGCCGGCATCGGCTGGACGCAGGTCTACACCGTCCCGGCGCTCGCCGATCTGGCCGTACGCGGCGGTCAGCCCGAGCTCGCTGTCCGTCTGTACGCCGCCGCAGCGACGCTGGCGGAGGCGACCGGCCTGGCCGTGTCCTATCCGCCCGACGTCGATCGCGGCCTCGCCGGTATGGCCCTGGCTCGTGCCCAGGTCGACCCATCGGAGTTCGAGCGACTCTGGGAGTCCGGACGAGCTCTCGGTCCGGGCGAGGTGGCGGAGCTGGCCGGATCACTCCGGCTGCCGCGCCCCGGCGCCTGATGGCGCAGTGCCGAGGTCCGGCGCCGAGAGCTCTACGGGTGGGAGTGAGGTCAGGCGCCGCGGACCCTGCGGACGTACCGGCGGTATTGCCAGGCACCGACAGTCCGCAGCAGCAGGCGGATCGGCACCGGGAGGGCGCTCAGCATCATCACCCGCTCCTCGGGGGTGGCGTCCTCCAGCACCATGCCGAACAGGATCGGCAGGTCGGCCTTGTCCATCTCACTCGTCCCGTGCTGGCCCAGCGCGGCCCACTCGATCTGGGTCAGGTGCCGCGCGGCCAGCGGCAGGATGTACCGCTCCTCGTCGTCGAGGTGCTCGATGAGCGCCTCCCGCAGCAGGTCGATGGTCGAGGCCACTTCCTCACCGACGGCAGGCCGTGCCTCGGTCTCCCACCGGTCCAGCGCGCCGGGCAGGCGGACCATCACGTCCTCGACCCGATGGTGCTGCTCCTCCATCCGGTGGATGAGGTCGGCGGAGGGCGCCGCCCGCTCCAGCAGCTTCGGCCACAACAGCTCGTCCTCGCCGGTGTGGTGCAGGTGGAGACCGGTCAGGGCGAGCCGGAGGTGCGCACCGATCACGACCGCACGGGCGATGTCTCCGGGCGCGACCGCGCGGACGAGGCGCGGAGCGAGGACGAGCTCGCGCCGGAAGGCGCGGTGCACGACCACCATGTCGTGGACGTCGGTCAGCTGATCGGGGGCGTTCGTCAGTTTCGTCATGTCCACCAGCGTGTCGAGCCCGCCCGGTGGCGACCAGCAACACTGACCCCACACTTGGTCCACAGCGTCCCGGACGCCGGCGTTCCCCGCAGACAGGCTAGGGCTTGACCCCGTGCTGGAGGACGAAGGCGAGCACGTCCGACAGGGACGCGGTGGCCATGGCTATGCAGGTGTCGGCGGCGCCGTAGTAGAGCCGGAGCTCGTCGGTCTCGGGCACGTGCACGAGACCGCAAGGGAACACGACCCCGGGCACGTCGCCGACCAGCTCGTACGGCTCGCTCGGTCCGAGCACCCACTCCTCGCAGCGGCGGATCACCCGACTGGGATCGTCGAGGTCGAGCAACGCGAGACCCGCTCGGTACAGCGCTCCGGCCACCGTCTGTCGGACGCCGTGGTAGACCAGCAGCCAGCCCTCGGGTGTCTCCATCGGCGGCGCCCCGATCCCGATCCGGGCCGAGTCCCACCAACCGCCCTCGCGGGCCGCCAGCACGGGCTCGGGAGCACTCCAGCTGTGCAGGTCCGGGGACCGCGACAGCCAGATGTCGGCGCGGGCGGTCAACGCCGTCACCGGGCGGTGGAACAGCACCCACTCACCGTTGACCCGCCGGGACAGCAGCGCCCCGTTCTTGTCCTCCGGCGCCCGGACCATGCCCAGCCGTTCGGCGGTGCGGAAGTCCCGGGTGCGCGCCAGGGACAGGCTCGGGCCGCCAGGTCCGAACGTGGTGTAGGCGATGATCCAGGCGTCCAGCTCGGCGACCCAGGTGAGCCGCGCGTCCTCCAATCCCCAGGACTCGTGCACGACGCCGGGGGTGGGGGCCAGCAGGGGTGTGGTGTCCACCACCCAGTTCGAGAACCCGTCGTGTGACCGGGCCACCGTCAGGTCGCTGAAGCCGCGTCGGTCCTCCACCCGACACAGCAGCACCGTCTCACCGTCGACCAGCGCCGCACCGGCGTTCATCACCGCGTTGATCGTGTACGGCCAGCGCTGCGGCGTCAGCAGGGGGTTGCCGGGGTGACGGCGGAAGAGCCCTTCACTGAGGGCGCTCGCAGAGGGAGGCATAGGCCTCAACGTAGTCGTCGACCATCCGGTCTGCGCCGTATCGCGACTCCGCCACGCGGCGGACCGTCGCGCGGTCCAGCTCAGGCACCCGGGACACCGCGGCGGCGGCTCCGTCGACGTCGGTCACCAGGAAGCCGGTGACCCCTTCGTCGATCACCTCGGGCATCGAGCCGAGGGAGAACGCGATCACCGGCGTACCCGTGGCCATCGCCTCGACCACGGACAGGCCGAACGGCTCGGCGAAGGCGATCGGGTGCAGCAGTGCGTACGCGGACCCGAGGACCTCGGCCCGCTGCTCCGGACCCACCGAGCCGAGGTAGACGACCCGATCGCCGTCGACCAGCGGCTCGACCTCCTCGCGGAAGTAGCGGTCGTCGGCGACGAGTCCGGCGATCAGCAGCCGCCGCTCGGTGAGGGCGGCGATCCGGATGGCGTCGGCGGTTCCCTTGTCGGGGTGGATCCGGCCGAGGATGACGAGGTCGTCCCCGCCGGCCGCGGAGAACGGCAGGGTGTCGAGGTCGATGCCGTGGTAGATCGTGGCGAGGTAATCGAGCTCCGGCACCCGGTCGGCGTCGGAGATGGACACGAAGGCCGAGGACGAGGCGCGGTACGCCGGCAGGATGGCGGGGTCGGAGAACCCGTGGATGGTGGTCAGCAGCGGGGCCCGGCAGTGGGCGGCGAAGGCGAGCGGCAGCCAGTCGAGGTGGTTGTGCACCAGGTCGAACTCTGTCGACCGAGCGAGCGCGTGCGCGACGTGCATCGCCTCCCAGACCCGACCGTCGAGGGTGCTGTCCTCGGCGTACGGTCGCGGGATGACGCCGTCCAGGGCGGCGGTGGTGATCGAGTCGAGGCTGGCGAACAGGGTCACCTCGTGGCCGCGGGCCACCAGGCCTTCGGCCAGCAGCCCGGTGACCTGTTCCCACGGGCCGTAGTGCCGCGGCGGCGTCCGCCAGGCGATCGGGCCGAGCAGTCCGATCTTCATCCGGGGGCGATCTTCACGGGATGGAGACGGAGAACTGCAGTCCCGCGCCGTTCAGGGCGAGCAGGGCCTGCAGGAAGGCCAGGGTGGATTCGGCCCCCTCGTTCTCGCTCACGCCCGTGGGCCCGAGCCCGTCGCGGCAGCCACCCGACGCGAAGTCGTAGACCGCCAACCCGTACCGGTTGCGGCCCAGGAACCACTCGAAGGCCAGCACGGCCTGCGGACCGTACTGATGATCGCCGGTGGACACCATGGCCTCGACCAGGGCCTCCACCAGGGCGGCAGCCTCCAGCGGCTGCTCGTCGCCGTCGTCGGTGACCGGTACGGGATGCAGCCGGAGCCGCCACTGGTTGCCGATCAGCCGGACGTTGTCGGTCTCGATGCCGCACTGAACCGCGTACCAGTCGAGGGCCTCCAGGCCGGCTCGCTGCCACTCCGGCTGCTCCAGCCGGTAGCCGGCCGCGATCAGGGCCTGGGGCAGCCGGGCGTTGTCGTAGCTCAGCACGCCCTCGAACCAGCGCCAGTCGTCACTGCGCGTGGCTGCGTACCAGTCGTAGAGGCGCGCAGCCAGCAGCCGCAGCAGGTCCTGCAGCGCGGGTGACATCGTCTGGTCGTCCAACCGGGAGAGCCCGAGCACGGTGAAGGCGACCTGACGGGGGCTGGTCGAGGTCTCCAGGGCGGGGGCCATGGCCTCCAGCAGCCGCAGGCTGGGGGCCGCCTCCGGTCGGGCCGGGATGGCTCCGACGACCTCACCCAAGGCCCAGGCGGCTCGCCCGAGATGGTCCCCGTGGCGGGCGTCGTCGACCCAGTGACGGTCGTAGGTCATGAAGTTGTGCATGCCGTCCGGCGCGGAGTCCCAGGCATGTTGGAGGAAGGCGAGGGCTCGGGACAGCATCCGGGCGTAGCGCGGTTCGCTGAGCTGGCGGTTCAGGCCCAGGGCGGCGACGGCCAGTCGAGCCACGTCGTCCACGCAGTAGCCGGTGGAGCGGTTGGCGACGGTCCCGTTGGCGTGCTGGATGATGCCGACGTCGTCGACCAGGGTGAGCAGGTGGTCGGGCCGGATGGCCGGAGCTCGCAGCGCCGGGGCGACCTTCTCGACACCGGCCACCGGGCCGAGCTCGGCGGCTTCGGCCAGCACCTGGAGCGTCGCAGCGCCGACCGCGGGCCAGGCGAGGGCTGACCCGACTCGACGGGCTTCGACCCGTGCCCGCTCGAGCTTGTCGGGGTGATCGAGCAGGTCCAGCACCGCCTCCGACATCGCGGGCGCGTCGTCGAACGGCACCAGCACGCCGGCTCCGGAGCCGAGCAGGTCCTCCGCGTAGTAGTACGGCGTGGAGACCACCGGGCACCCGGCCGCGACAGCGAAGGTGAGGGCGCCGGACACGATCTGCTCGCGCGACCGGTAGGGCGTCAGGTAGAGATCGGTGGAGGACAGCAGCACCGCCAGCTCGGCCTCGGTGAAGAACCGGTCGAGGAAGTGCACGTGCTCGGTCAGGTTGAGCTCGCGGACGAGCCGTTCCAGACCCAGCCGGTAGCTCTCGCCCTCGGACTTGACCACCTCCGGGTGGGTCTGGCCGGCGATCAGGTAGAGGACCTCGGGGTGGGCGGCCACCACGTCGGGCAGCGCCGAGATGGCGAGCTCGATCCCCTTGCCGGCCGAGATCAGCCCGAACGTCGACAGCACCGTTCGGCCCTCGAGCCGTTCCAGCGCCACCTGGGAGATGCGGGCGTCCGCCGCTCTGCCGTTGGCCGCGTCGACCAGCACCGACGGGGCACCGTGCGGCAGCACCCGTACCCGCTCAGGCGGCACGATGCGGGCCTCGACGACCATCCGTCGGGCGGTCTCGGTGAAGACGGTGACCAGCGTCGCCCGGCGACAGAGGGCCCGAAGTGCCTCGGCCTGCCGCACCGACGGAGCCGACAGCACCGTGTGCAGCGTGACCACCAACGGCTGCTGCACCTCCTCGGCCAGGGACACGACGAACGCTCCGGCGTCACCGCCGAAGATGCCGTACTCGTGCTCGATCAGCACCACGTCGGTGCCCCGGGAGCTGAGCGTCGCCGCCGCCGCGGCGTAGTCGCTGCGCACGTCCTGGCGGATCGAGGCCACGACCTCCGGCTCGGCGAGCTGCCGGGGAGCTCGCAGGATGGAGACGATCTCGACCTGGGTCGAGGTGTCCGCCGCGAGGAGAGCGTCGCGGAGGTCGTGGGAGAACATCCCGATACCGCACGGGCGGGGGGGATAGGTCGTGACGACAGCCACGCGCATCAGATCACATCGTCTCGACCTCTAGGAGACTCGCAGTCTCGCACGCAGGCGGCCGGTCGAACGAATGCGTCGGCGGCCGGCTGCGGCCGCTGGCGACGTGGACTCGGCCTCGACGATGAGGCGAAGGTCCGAGTCTGCGATGTCTCCGAGGTCAGTTCTCGGACTGGCTCTGATGAGCCTCGAGCCACCGCAGGCTGCGAAGTGCGGCGTCCAGCTGGTCACCACTGATCCTGTCCGCGGCGATGACCCGGGGCACGTCGGGGGCGATCGCGGTGAGAAAGGCGGGCCAGTCGAGCTCGCCCTCACCGAGCACGGCCTGGTCGTCGTGGCCGGGCCGGTGCGGACCGTCCTTGAGGTGGACGGCGAGAACACGGGGCCCCAGGGCAGCGAGCGTGGCGAGGACGTCGACACCGCCGACGGTGGCCCAGTGCGGGTCGAACTCCACGCCGACGTTCGGTGCCACGTGGTCCATCAGCGCGACCAGACCCGGGCGCCCATCCGGAGCGGGAGCGAGATCGTCGTCGTGGTTGTGGAAGGCGACGCTCATGCCCGGTGGCACGGTCTCGGCAGCGCGGTTGAGGTCGGCGGCTATCCGCTGGATGCCGTCGTCCTCCTGCCATCGATCGGCGGCGAAGGACGGATGGACGATCACGGAAACCCCGGCCGCCGCGGCCGCCTCCACGGTGGGGCCGAGCTGGTCGCCGGTGAGGTCACCGTGGGCGGTCGGGGTGGTGATCCCGTGGCGGGTGAGGGACTCGGCGATCAGCGGCAGGGTCGCGGCCAACCCGAAAGGCTCGACGTGTCGGCAACCGGCTCCAGCGACCCGGTCGAGAACAGCGTCCCAGCCGAGGTCGGCGATGGCATCGCGAAGACTCCACAGTTGGATCGAGATCATCTGACCAGCTTCCTGTGATGGTTCGGGTCACTGCACACCCCATGGCGTACGCCAAGATAGCCACACGTGCGCTGCCGTCGCCCGATCACGGCGGGGATCACGATCAGCACCACGGGGAGCAGAGGGTCATAGTCATGATCAACATCGCGAGTGTCGGCTTCTGGCACCTGCACGGCGCCGACTACGCCGGTGAGGCGCAGCGACATCCGGAGGTGAACCTGGTCGCCGGCTGGGACCCGGATCCCGAGCGGCTGAGGTCCGCGGGTGAGCGGTTCGGGTTGCGAACCGTCGACGATCTCGACGCGCTCCTGGCCGACTCCTCGGTGGACGGGGTGATCGTGTGCACGGCGACCGCCGATCACCGGGAGATCGTCACCCGGTGCCTGACGGCGGGCAAGCACGTCTTCGTGGAGAAGGTGCTGAGCGATCGGCTGAGTGATGCCGAAGCGATCGCCGCCGCCGCGCGAGCCTCGGGCTTGGCGTTGACGGTGTCGATGCGGCGGTCCGATGACGACTACACCGCGAAGATCGCCACCCTGATCAGTGACGGAGCGGTCGGGCAGATCACCTCGGCCCGGGTCCGCGACGGTCACCCGTTCGCGCTGCCGCGACCCGGGCAGCCCGACGGGATGTTGCCGGCCCAGTTCTGGGACCGCAGCCAGGCCCAGGGCGGGGTGTTGATCGACCTCTGCCACCCCGTCTACCTGCTGGCCGCGTTGATGGGCCGACCGGATCGGGTCAGTGCGGTGCTCGGTCACGTGACCGGCCGCGAGCTCGAGGACAACGCGACCGTCGTCCTCTCGTACCCTGATGGCGCCGTCGGGATCGCGGAGACCTCATCGGTGTCGGCGATCACGCCGTTCATGATCGAGATCCACGGCACCGAGGGTTCGATCCTCTACACCGAGCCTGGCATCGGCGCCTTCGTCCTCGCACGGCAGGAGCGAGCGGAGGGGAGGGACGACTCCGGGAACGACGGCGCGCTCGGTCCCGACGACCGTCCCCGGCTCCGGGTGCGGTCGACGAGCCCGGCATCCGCGTGGCGCGACATCGAGGTCCGGGCGGATCGCCCGACCGCGTTCGACAGGTGGGTGCGGCAGGTGATCGACGGGACCCGAGACGACGGGAACATCGACCTGGCCCTGCACCTGACAGCCGTGGTCGAAGCCGCCTACGCCTCGGACTCGGCTGGACGGGTGATGGACCTCCGGGCGTACCTGGTCGTCACGACAGCCACTGCGCAGCGGGATCACCCCCGAGACGCTGCTCGCCCCTGACACATGGGAAGCCGTGAACGAACGCGACGGCCGGCGACGGCCGCCGCCTCAGTGCCCGCGGTACGCCACGGCGCGGGCGGCGTTGATGATGCCCTCGCCGTACAGACCGTTGTCGTCCGTCGTCCCCTCGCAGACCGCGTTCTAGTACGAAGGCCGACCTTCGTCGGTGTAGTCCTCGACCCCACCCGCTGGGCAGGCGTGGTCGACGGCGGAGTCCTCGAGGATGCGGCGGACGGTGGCGGGGGCCAGGGACTTGCTGCCGTGACGGTCCGTGCGGCCGTACCGGTCGATGATCAGCGCGGCTACGCCGGCGGCATGCGGCGACGCCATCGAAGTGCCCTGCAGGTAGGTGTAGAAACCGCAGACCCCCCGGGCGTTGCAGTCGACCACGGAGAAGTCGTCGGTGGGTGCTCCGTTCTCGTCGGCCAGCCCTTCCTCGATGGCCACGTCGACGGGGTAGCTGGACAGGATCAGGTTGCCGGGGGTCCCGTAGGTGGGGGTGCCGAACCCGTCGCGGAACCAGCCTCCGGGGGCGGCCACCTCCACGTCGCCCAGGCCGTAGTTGGAGTAGTCCGCCTTGGTCGTCGACGGTCCGACCGACGACACCGAGATCACCTGCGGCGCCTCGTTGGGCAGGTCGAGGCAGTTGTCGGTCACCGTCCGATCGACCGCGCGCCTCCGGGTAGTCCGGGCTGCTGTCGTCGATCCGGGTCGGGGCGGCCAGGTCGGTGTACCCGTTGCCGGCGGCGGCCACCAGGGTGACGCCGCGGTCGGACGCGTACGTGACGGCGTTGAGGACCAGCTGGCGGATGAAGGCCTGCTCGGCGATCTCCTCGTCGCTGACCGTGCCGGCGAGGTAGTCAGCCTTGGAGGCGCAGTTGTACAGCCACGGGTCGGTGTAGAAGCTCATGTTGACCACGTCGAGCCGCATGTCTCCCGCCGCGGTGAGCGCGGCCACGGTCTCGTACAGGAAGAAGTAGCCGGAGTCCTGACCGGCGCGGAGGTTGACCAGCGTCGCGTCGGGAGCGACGCCGCCGATACCGAGCTTGTTGTCGTCGGCGGCGACCGTGCCGGCCACGTGGGTGCCGTGTCCGCCGTCGTCGGTGTCGGCCGGATCGATGCAGGTGGAGACCTCACAGGGTCCGTCGATGGCCGGGATGTCCTGGGTGAAGTTGCGCGAGCGCTTCCGATCGAAGTTCTTGGCCAGGTCCGGGTGCGAGGCGTCGATACCGGTGTCGATGATGCCGACGTCGACCCCACGCCCGGTCGCCTTCTTGTGGGCCTGGTCGGCGTCGATCATCGCCATGTCCCACTGGCGGTCCGCCAGCGGCTCGCTGGTGCGCCTGGACTTCTTGTTGCGGTGTCCGGCCTTGGCGCCGGTCGCCTTGTCCGACCCGCTGGGCCGCTCGGCGGCGTAGCGGTGCGGCAGACCAGGCTTCGACGTACCGACAGCGTGGTTGCGGACCACGGCGGTCACGTCCGCGGCACGGTCGGCTCTGGCCACGAATCTGCCGTCGGTGCTGGAGACCTTGGCGATCTTCAGGTCCTCGTTGACCTCGACCACCTGCCCGCCCGCGGCGGTGATCGCTGACTCAGCTGCCGCCGTGGCGCCGGTGTACGCGACCACGTACTCCTGGGCTGCGACGGGATCGCGAGGCTCGGCGTCGGCTGGCACGGGCACCGTCACCATCAGGGCCATGGTCGCGATCAGGGACAGTGCGAAGAGCGGGCGGCCACGCCTCATCAGATCTCCTACGGTGGGCAACGGCCACAACGTAGCGGTGCTCACGAGGTGCGCGCTAGGGATCTACGTCCTCTTGCTGGTCGCCAGGAGGTCCGCGAGCACCGGCATCCCGGCATCGACACCTCGGTGGGTGGAGCCAAGGGGACTCGAACCCCTAACCCCCTGCTTGCAAAGCAGGTGCGCTACCAATTGCGCCATGGCCCCCGGCGGTGAAACCGACGCCCGATCCTACGTCAGCCAGCGGGGGTGACGGAAACTCGCCAGTCACGGGCGACACGCCGTGCGACACGCCGATAGAAGGAGCGTGACAAGCGTGCTTCCGTCATCGCCGGCTCGGCTGGGTCCCGATCGGCGGCCCGTCGCAGAGAGACCGAGCCCACGCTCGCGACCGTTTCCCCCACAGACTCCGGCGTCTACGCTGTTTCTCATGTGGTCCCAGCGCGAGGTCATCGACTACGCGCTGCAGCGACGCTCCACGCTGGAGACGCTGCGGCGTCCGGGGCGCCAGCTCGCCCGGATGGAGGCGTGCGACGCCGATCCGATGCTGGTCCGCGCGGCCAAGCACCACGGGGAGCGGAGCGCCGTGCCCTGCCCGGTCTGCGCCAAGACGGACCTGATGAACCTGAGCTACGTGTTCGGCGAGCAGCTGGGGCAGTACTCCGGTCGGATCAAGAAGACCCCGGAGCTGGAGGAGATGGCGCACGAGTTCGGCGAGTTCAAGGTGGTCGTCGTCGAGGTCTGCCTGGACTGCCGCTGGAACCACATGATCCAGGCCTACCTTCTGGGCGACGGGGTGAAGCGCAAGCCGCCTCGTCGTCAGCAGACCGTCGAGGACATCTATGGCTGAGCCCCGAAACGGGCACTCGGCACAGCAGAAGAAGACCACCGGCAAGGCTGCTGCGCGTCCCGCGAAGACCCGGAAGCGCTCGTGGCCGAAGCGGATCGCTCTCGCCCTGGTGGTAGTGCTCCTGGTCGGTGTCCTCGGGGCGGCCGGCCTGGTCGTCTACGGCTACACCACCACCCAGCGGCCGAACGCGAACGCGGACTTCCAGACGGCCACGACCTTCGTCTACTACAACAACGGCAAGTCGCAGCTGGGCAGCTTCGCGGTCCAGAACCGGCAGCCGCTGACCTTCGAGGAGATCCCGCAGAACGTCAAGGACGGCGTGGTCGCGGCGGAGAACCGCGACTTCTGGACCGACCAGGGAGTCTCCATCCGGGGCATGTTCCGGGCCGCCTGGGTGATCCTGCGCGGCGGTGACCTGCAGGGCGGCTCCACCATCACCCAGCAGTACATCAAGATCATGTACCTCAACTCCGAGCAGACGGTGACCCGCAAGTTCCGGGAGCTGTTCCTGGCGTACAAGATCAACAAGGAGATGTCGAAGGAGGAGATCCTCACCGACTACCTCAACACCATCTACTTCGGTCGCGGCGCCTACGGCATCCAGGCCGCCAGCAAGGCCTACTTCGACGTCGACGCCGAGGACCTCACCACCCAGCAGGCGGCCGTGTTGATCAGCGTGATCAACAACCCGAGCTTGTTCGACCCCGGCGTGGACGAGGCGAACATCCCGCGGCTGAAGGAGCGCTACACCTACGTGCTCAACGCGATGGCCGAGACCGGGGCCATCACCCCGGCGGAGGCCGCCGAGGCCGCCGCCACGCTGCCCGAGTTCCCCGAGGTCAAGATCAACGAGCGGTACGGCGGACCCAAGGGCTTCCTGCTGAAGATGGTCGAGAAGGAGCTGGTCGGCGCCGGCTTCGACCCGAGCCAGATCAGCGGCGGCGGACTCAAGATCACCACGACCTTCGACAAGGCGGATCAGAACGCGGCGGTGAAGTCGGCCCAGAAGTACACCAAGGAGGCCGCCGACGCCAGCAACCAGAAGACCTCGCAGCTGCATGCAGCGGTCGCCTCGGTCGAGGTCGGCACCGGCGAGGTGCTGGCCATCTACGGCGGTCCCGACTACGTGAAGAACTCGCGCAACTGGGCGACCACCGCCCGGCCGACCGCGTCCACGTTCAAGACGTACGCTCTCGCGGCCGGGCTGGACGACGGCTTCAGCCTCGACTCCCGGTTCAACGGCAACACGTTCACCCCCGAGGGCGACACCACCACGGTGCGCAACGAGTTCAACTACGAGTACGGCCCCGCAGTGACGCTGCTCAAGGCGGCCACCGACTCGATCAACACCGCCTTCGTCGACCTGACCACGCAGATGGACGACGGACCGCAGAGGGTGTCGGACATGGCGGAGGCGGTCGGTGCGCCCAAGGGCGCCGGCTGGGACCTCAACTCGCGGATCGCGCTCGGCACGGCCGAGGTCAGCCCGCTGAACCAGGCGAATGCGTACGCGACCTTCGCCAACGACGGCACCTACGTGGCGCCGCACGTGGTGAAGGAGGTCAAGGACGCGAACGGCAAGGTGGTCTACAAGGCCGCACCCGAGGAGAAGCGAGCGGTCGAGAAGGACGTCTCCCGCGACGTCACGTACGCGCTGACCAACGTGGTGGAGCAGGGGACCGGGAGCACTGTGCAGACCCTGGATCGACCGGTGGCCGGCAAGACCGGCACCAAGGACGTCGAGGACGACATCGTCTCCGCCTGGTTCGTCGCCTACACC
Organism: uncultured Actinomycetota bacterium; assembly: GCA_963696135.1. GTDB lineage: Bacteria > Actinomycetota > Actinomycetes > Propionibacteriales > Propionibacteriaceae > Microlunatus. Next base: position 425,577 of record CAVOJH010000004.1, on the reverse strand, counting down.
CCGCAGATCTCCACCGCGGTGATGTACGTGGCCGGGGACGGCGGCAACGCCGACCTCGACGACTTCGCGCGTCCCGGCGACTCCACCTTCTTCGGCGGCACGTACCCAGCCCTCACCTGGGTCGACTACATGCAGACCGCCGTCGAGGACCTGCCGGTGAAGCAGTTCAAGGAGCCGGAGTACGTCAACCGCGACTCTGCCCCGCAGCAGACCGCCACCTCACGGCCGGAGCCCGATCCCACTCGGACCCGGGAGCAGACGACCGAGGCGCCGACCCAGGAACCGACCACCCAGGCGCCGACTCAGCAGCAGCCCACCACCGAGGCCCCGACGCAGGAGCCGACGACCGAAGCACCCAGCCAGGAGCCGACCACGGAGCGGCCGAGTCGCGAGCCGACCGACGAGCCCTCCGGCGGCGGCTGATGGACGATGGGCCACGACCGGCCATCGAGATCGTCGACAGCGCGTCCGCCCGGTCCCAGCGAGGTGCCGGTCCGGCCGCCGTCGCCTGGCTGGACGAGGAGGCCGAGGGGCCCGTGACCGTGGGCGGGGTGCCGCCGTCCTGGAGTGATCGCCTGGTCCGCGCGACCAGTCAGAGACTCGGTGGACCGATCGGGAAACGGGCCGACACCGTCGGCTCCTGGTGGACCCCGGGCCGGTGGGTGCTGCTGACAGGAACCCTCGTCTACCTGCTCGGTGTGTTGTTCCGGCTGCCCTGCCGGATCACCGAGGCCGGTCAGAGCCCGGACAGCTTCCGGTGGATGTGCTACTCCGACATCGGGATCCTCTACCAGCTCCGCGGGTTGATGCAGGGCAACGTGCCTTACCTCGACAGCGGCAGCTACCCGGTGCTGGAGTACCCGGTGCTGACCGGCTGGTTCCTACAGCTCGAGCGAGTGATCAGCACCGCACTCGGAGCGCCGACCGGGTCGGAGCTGACCGCCCAGCAGCAGGTCGATTCCACGTTGATCTTCACCGACGTCAACGTCGTCATCCTCGGTGCGCTGCTGCTGGTCACCGTCTGGGCCCAGGTCGGTGCGGTGCCGCACCGGCCGTGGGACGCCATGATGCTGGCCGCCTCGCCGTGTGTCGCCGCCACGGCGTTGATCAACTGGGACCTGCTCCCGGTCGCGCTGACCGCCGTGGGCGTGCTCTTCTGGTCCCGCCGTCGTCCCGGCTGGGCCGGTCTGTTCTGGGGGCTGGGGATGGCGGCGAAGCTGTACCCGCTGTTCCTGCTCGGACCGCTGTTGTTCCTGTGTCTGCGGGCCGGCCGGATGCGGGAGTTCGGCCGGATGCTGGCGGCGTTCGCGGCTGCGTGGCTGGTGATGAACCTGCCCGCTCTGTGGCTGGCGCCCGACAGCTGGCTGAGCTTCTGGACCTTCAACTCCGACCGGTCCGGCGACCTCGGCTCGATCTGGTACGTGCTGTCGCTGGCCGGCCACCCGGTGGACGGGCTGAACTCGCTGGCCCTGGCGATCTTCGGGTTGATGTGCGTCGGGATCGCCGCTCTGATCCTGGTGGCTCCCCGCCGGCCCCGGATCGGCCAGGTGATGTTCCTGGTGATCGTCGCCTTCCTGCTGACCAACAAGGTCTACTCCCCGCAGTACGTGCTGTGGCTGCTGCCGTTCGTGGTGCTGGCCCGGCCCGTGTGGCGGGACTGGCTGATCTTCACCGCCGGCGAGCTGGTCTACTTCGGCGCGATCTGGTGGCATCTCGGCGGTCTGCTCGCCCCGGGTGCCGACGGCCCGGACAAGGTCTACTGGCTCGCCGTGATCGTGCGGATGCTCGCTCAGCTCTGGATCGTGGCGGTGGTCGTCCGGGATCTCTGGCGGCCGGCGCACGACGTCGTACGGCATCCGCCCGGGGTGGCCGCGACCTTCGACGACCCGACCGGCGGCGTGCTGGACGGGGCCCCAGACGTGGACTGGCTGCCGCTGCGCCGCCCCGTACGGCAATTTCCATCCACGGATGACTTGTCGCGCACACCCGGGCCCGATGCGCACGATTCACCGTCCGTGGATGGAAATTCGCAAGCCGGCGACGGCAGCTCATGACGGCCGTACGATCTGCCCTCAGCGCGTCGCCGACGGTCGACACCAGCCGTCGTACGGTCGCTCAGGCGTGGCTCGCCAGCCGCGGACTCATCGCCCTGGTGGCCCTGCTGCTCGCCGTCTACCAGGGCCGGACCCTGTCCGACATGGTCGACCAGTGGGACGTGGAGCACTTCACCAACCTGGCCATGAACGGCTACCTCGGGCGGCCCGACGGGACCCTGATGGCGTTCTTCCCCGGCCTGCCCGCACTGCTGCGCATCGGGCTGGAGCTCGGGCTGCCCATCTACCTGACCGGCGTGATCATCTCCGCGGTCTGCTCCTACCTGGCGGCCACGGCCCTGGCTCGACTCGGCGGTCCGGTCGCGGCGGTGGCCTGGTTGTTCGCCCCCACCGCCGTGTTCACGATCGTGCCCTACACGGAGGCACTCTTCTGCGCGACCGCCTTCTGGGCCTGGGAGCGGGCCCGGGCCGACAAGTGGGCGGCGGCCGCCGGGCTGGCTGCGATCGCCTGCACCGTACGGGTGTCGGGGCTGTTCCTGGTGGGCGCCCTCGCCGTGCTGGCGATCACGCTGGCGACCCGAGCCCCAGGCGGTGGGCAGGCGTGGCGTGAGCGTGGCCGGCGGCTGCTGTGGCTGCTGATCCCGGCCGCGGCTCTCGGGGTGTTCGCGCTCTACCTCCACTCGCTCACCGACAGCTGGACCGCCTGGTACCACGCCCAGTCCACCGGCTGGGCCCGGGCCATGACACCACCGTGGGACGCGTTCTGGCACACCGTCGCCGCCACCCACGCCGACCCGGACCACCCGCTGTGGCCGCCGGTCTTCATCGCGGAGATCGTCTCCATGGGGATCGGGGTGCTCGTCGTCGGCTGGTGCCTCGGTCGACGGCTGTGGGCGGAGGCGTCCTGGGTGGCCATCCAGGTGCTGGCGTTCTCGATCTCGTACTGGTTCATGTCGGTCAACCGGGCCATCCTGCTGTGGTTCCCGCTCTGGATGATGATCGCCCAGCTGGTGACCTGGCGACCCGAGAGCGTCGTCGCGCGCTGGGTCCACCACGTCGTCGTCGGGATCGCTTTCGTGGCGTCCACGCTGGCGATGCTCGCCTGGAGCTGGCTCTACTTCACCGGCAACTGGGCCAGCTGACGTCGGGTGGACTGCGTAAACTCGGCCCGTGCGGCGAATGTGGATCGACCTGGACGGCCTGGCCAACCTGCGTGACGTCGGCGGCATGCCGACGACCGACGGCGGGCAGATCACCGCGGGACGCCTGCTGCGGTCGGACAACCTGCAGGCCCTGACCACGACCGACATCGACCGTCTGCTCGAGCTGGGTCTCAGCGACGTCGTCGACCTGCGCAGCGAGTACGAGGTCGAGTCCGAAGGCCCCGGACCGCTGGCCGGACACCCCGAGGTGCAGATCCACCAGCACTCCCTGTTCCGCGAGTGGCGCGAGGGCGTGGGCGAGGAGAAACCGGACGTCCGGTCCGACGCCGTTCCCGACGAGGCGCTGCCCTGGGTCGACCTGACCCCGACGGTGACGGCCGCAAACCCGGTGGCCTCGATCTACCTGTCCTACGTGGCCGACCGGCCCGACTCGATCGTCGCCTCGCTACGTCACATCGGTCAGGCCGACGGAGCGACGCTGGTGCACTGTGCGGCGGGCAAAGACCGCACCGGGACGGTCGTCGCCATGGCGCTCAGTGTCGCCGGGGCCGACCGCGACGCCATCATCGCCGACTACGCCGCCAGCACCGAGCGGATGGAGGCGATCGTCGAGCGACTGCTGGGCTCCCGGACCTACGCCGAGAACCTGCGCGACCGGCCGATGTCCTCCCACGTGACCCACCCCGAGACGATGCAGGTCTTCCTGGACTTCGTCGACAGCGAGTACGGCGGGGCCGAGCCGTTGCTCGGCCGGATGGGTTGGACCGACGCCGACTCGGAGCGGCTGCGCGCGAAGCTGCGCGGCTGAGCTGTCGGCCGGACTCCGGTGACTTCTGCACCGAAATCCACGTCCGCGGTGGAGCGTGGTGCAGAAGTCGGATTCGGGCCGCTCAGAACTCGACGATCTGGTCCACCAGCGCGGTGGTCAGGCGGAGCTCGACGGGCACGTCGTCGCCGATCGCGGGCGGGGTCACCGAGGCCGGCAGCAGCACGAGGCTGGCCTGCATGTGCGGGGGCTCCAGGAACCAGCGCTTGGCGTCGGCGATCGTGTACGGGCTGAGGGCTCGGCCGGTCGCCTGCAGCCCGCCCTGGGCCAGGGCGACCAACCGCTGCCGACTCGAGGACGCCGAGGTGGGAGCCTCCATGCCGATGCCGTGGGCGGTGCCCCCGGCCATGATCACCAGCCAGCCGTCCCGGCCGATCTTGCGCTGCCGGTAGCCGGCGCGGTCGCCGCGGCGTACGGGGTGCACGTCCAGCACCGTGGCCACGCTGGTCAGGCTGCCCGCGTCGCCGAGCCAGAGCCGGGTACCGACCCGGAGTCGCAGCGGGATCGGGTCCTGGCCCGCCCCGCCGAGCTGCTTGGCGAGCGTGGTCGCGTCGACCGCCGGCAGGTGCGAGAGCCAGAGCGTCCCGGGCGCTGCCGCCAGGGCGGCGCGGGCCAGCCGCTCGGCTTCGAGATAGCGTCCCCGGTCGAGCAACGGCAGGTGGATTGTCCAGCCCTCCACGGCGATCGCACCGAGCTGATCACCGACCGCAGCCAGGTCGTCGGTCCGGATCCCGTGCCGTTGCATGGAGGTGAGCACCTCGATGATCACCCGCGGAGGACGCTCGAGGCCAGCGGCCAGGCCGCCGATCGTGGCCAGGTCCTCGACCCGCGAGACCGTGGTGATCACCCGCGGATCGGCCAGCAGCGAGCGGGCACGATCATCATCGGGACGCCACGGCATCATGATCACGACATCGCCGGGGAACCGGTCCCGGACCAGCTCGACCTCCGACGGCAGACCGACCGCGATCGTGTCGGCGCCGAGCCGGGCCGCCTCCTCGGCCAGCCGGGGCAGACCGAAGCCGTACCCGTTGCCCTTGGCCACCGGGACGATCCCGGGGGTCGCCTCCGCGACGGTGAGCAGGTGGCGGCGCCAGCGCTCGACGTCCAGGCGCAGCGAGACGCCGCTCACCCGCGACGCCGCATGTAGATGTCGAAGGCCGCGTAGATCAGCGGGTTGAGCGGCAGGTCCCACTCCCCGACGTACTCGACGGCCTCGCCACCCGTACCGACCTTGAACTGGATCAGACCGAGGTGCGGGTCGTCGGACTCCAGCCCCTCGGTGATGCCGCGCAGGTCGTAGACGGTGGCCTTGGCCTCGAGGGCGTCGGTGATCATCCGCCACTGGGTCGCGTTGGAGCCGCGCACGTCCCGCTTCGCGGTGGTGCTGGCGCCGTACGTGTACCAGGCGTGGCCGCCCACCCTGACCCAGGTGGTCGCCGCGACCAGGTCACCCTCGTGGTGCGCGAGATAGAGCCGGATCCGGTCATCGTCCTCGGCCAGCAGGATCCTGAACATCTGCTCGAAGTAGTCCAGCGGTCGCGGCGTGAAGCCGTCCCGCTCGGCGGTCTCGACGTAGATGCGGTGGAAGGCGGGCAGGTCGGACGCGTCGCCCCGGGTGACGGTGACCCCGGACTTGGCCGCCTTCTTGATGTTGCGGCGCCAGAGCTGGTTCATCCCGGCCAGCAGCTCGTCCTCGGTCGCCCCGGCCAGCGGCAGCTGGAACACGAAACGGGGCTGCCCCGCGGCGAAACCCTCGTCCTCGTTCGGCGGTCGCCAGCCGAGCTCACGGAGTCGGTTCCGCAACCGGGTGGCGTCGTGGTTGGTCTCGTCGGGCAGGGCCTGGCTCAGCCGGGCGATCCGCTCGTCGGCGATCGCGGCCTTGATCGTCGGGGCGTGCCAACGGCGAACGACCACCGGACAGCCGATCCGGATGCCGAAGGCCCCGGACGATCGCAGGTGCTCGGCGAGCGGGGTGAGCCAGTCGCCGATGTCGTCGGCGTCCCACTCGATCAGCGGGCCCTCCGGCAGATAGGCCAGATAGCGCTTCACCTTGGGCAGCTGCCGATACAGCACCAGGCCGGCACCGACCAGCCTGTCGTCGGTGTCGAACCAGCCCAGCGACTCGTGCCGCCACTCGGTCTTCACCGCGCCCCAGGCCGGCGTCTGCAGGAAGCTGGCCGAGGGCAGGGTGCGGACGAAGCTGAGATGCTGCTCGGCGCCGATCGTGCGAACGGTCAGCCCGGAGGTCGGCGCAGCCTCCTGCGCGTCCTCGACGGTCTGCTTGCGTCCCGAGATGCCCACCACACCCTGACCATAGCCACCCGGGCCAGCCCTGCGCTCGTCCGGCTCGGGTGCGACGCCGTGAGTTCACCCACCCGACGGGTCGCCTCGGCGTCGCGACCCGGCCTTCCTCGGCCTGGCGAACACTAGGGTGGACGCCATGTCGTCCTCGATCATCGATCTGCCCGAGGCCGAGCTCCGCGAAGGGCTCGCCGTCTGCCTGCACGTGCCGCGGTGGGTGGACGACGTGGCCGCGCGGGCTCCGTACGCGTCACTGGCCGAGCTCGAGGAGGTCGCGCGCGCCGCCGCGACGCCGTTGGCCCCCGAGGAGGTCGACCAGGCCCTGTCGACCCATCCCCGGATCGGGGAGAAGCCGAGCGGCGAGAGCGCGGCGGCGAAGCTGTCGAAGGCCGAGCAGTCCTCCAGCGCCTCCAGCGATCCGGTTCTCGACGAGGCGCTGGCCACGGGCAACCGAGCGTACGAGGAGACCTTCGGCCGGATCTTCCTGATTCGCGCGGCCGGGCGCTCCCGGACGGAGATCCTGGCCGAGCTCGATCGTCGGCTCACGCTGGATCCTGCCAGCGAGCTGGCTGTCGTCGGGGAGGAGCTCCGCGACATCGCGCTGCTCCGCATCCCGCAGGTGTTCAGCAGCTGGAGCTGAGCCGGGGCCGTCCCGCTCGCCCCACAGTGCGGTCCCGCTGGTGAGCGACCGTTGCGCGAACAAGCCCCAGAAAGGAGGACAACGAGGACCCGGGATAGACGTTCCGCACAGGGGATGACCACTCACGCGGGGAACGCGAGCGGCTGTGGATGCGTACGGCCTATCCCGGGCGTCGAAGAGCCCCCCGACCCTATTGAGGCTACCGAAGCAACGCAGTCCGCGCGGGGGATTGGCGAAAGCCCCGGGACCGATCGACGGATCGCTCAGACGAGACCGCTGTAAGGATCCCAGGCGGGTCCGGCCGGGGGCGCGTCGTCGCGCAGCACCGTGGCCTGGATCAGTCCGTACGGCCGGTCGTCGGCGTGGAACACCTCGTTGTCGTTCTCCAGCCCGAACCGGCCGAGGTCGTAGAGGAAGTGGTGCTTGTTGGGTGCGGACAGCTTGATCTCGGCGATGACCCCGTACGCCTCCAGCACGCCTTTGCCCATCTCGTACAGGGTCTGCTGCAGGGCGAGGGAGTGCACCTCGGCGAACGTGCGCACGAGCACGTTCTTGATGCCCGCGTACGTGGCCTCCCAGTCGACGTCGAGGCGCGTGAAGCGCCACTTGGCGATCAAGGAGGTGGCCATCACCCGGTCCGACGTCGGCACCAGGGTCGTGTACGGGTCCTCGAGGAAACCGTGGAACTCCGACCCGGTGGACTTCAGGATCACCAGGTCCTTCAGTCCGCCGGTCACCCAGGTCTGCTGCCCGTCGCCGGTGCCCTCCACCGTGACCGCGGCGAGCCGCACCTCCTGGCCCTTGCGGAGCCAGGTGTGGTCGTGCTCGACGCCGTCGATGCTGACCCGCTCCCAGGCGTATTCCTCGATCTCGATCCGTGCGCCCTCGACCGGTTCCACGTCGTCGACGTAGTGTCGCGCCAACGCCAGACCGTAGTCCTCGATCGAGTTCAGGCCCTTCTCCTTGGCGTACGCGTACGCGGTGTTCTTCTGGGTGTCGGTGGGCAGGACGTCGCTCTGGTCGCCGCGGAGGTGGGCGGCGGAGAAGTCACCGCGCAGGGCGCTGGAGACGTTGATGTCGTGGATCTCGTGACGCGGTGTGTCGCGGTAGATCCGCACCACCCGGTTCTCCGCCTTGCCGTACTGATTCGGTCCGAGGACGATCGCCATGCGCCCATTCAAGCCGTGGGCCGTGACGTGGGTGTTACGGCCGGCCTACGGGTTCGGGTTCAGCGGTCGGGGAGATTTCCTTGCGGCGACGGCGGAGGGGCAGTGACCCGATCAGCACCCCGCCGATCACCGCGATCCCGGCGAGCGCCTCGACCCCGTCGATGACCTCCCCGAACAGCGCCCAGGAGCTGAGCACGCCGACGATCGGCACCAGCATCGAGAACGGCGCCACCGAGCTCGACGGGTAGCGGGACAGCAGCGTGTTCCAGATCCCGTACCCGATCAGGGTCGCGACCACGACGATGTAGAGCAGGCCCAGCACCGACGGCAGGGCCTGGACGGTGAAGGCGGTGGACAACGCGCGGCCGATCCGCTGGGGGCCCTCGACGTACAGGGACACGGCGAGCATCGGCAGCGGTGGCACCACCGACATCCACAGCGTGAGATGGAGCGGGTTGGGGGCGGCGGCCTTGCGGCTGCAGACGTTGCCGATGGCCCAGCCGAGACCGCCCGCCAGGGTGAGCACGACCGGCAGCAGGGCCGCCGTCTCGCCGCGGTGGATCGCGATGGTGGCCAGACCGGCGACGGCCAGCAGGATGCCGACCACCTGCCGACGGCTGATCCGCTCCGCCAGGAAGATCCCGGCGAGCAGCACGGTGAAGGGGGCGGAGGCCTGCAGGACGAGCGAGGCGAGCCCGCTCGGCATCCCTGCGGCCATGCCGAGGTAGAGGAAGGCGAACTGCAGGACGCCGATGCCCAGACCGGTACCGATCAGCCAGCGCAGCTTCACCTGCGGCCGCGGGACCAGCAGGATCGTGGGAACGGCCACGAGCGTGAACCGCAGGGCGACCAGGAACAACGGCGGGAAGTGCTGCAGCGCCAACGCGGTGGCCGGGAAGTTGAGGCCCCAGCAGACGGCGACGAGGAGAGCCAGGAGACGGTCGCGGGAATGCACGTCCTCGATCCTCGTCGCGATCATGGTGAAGCACAATCGACATGTGCTTCACTCATCTCGTAGTCAGGCTTAACAATCATCCACTCCGCGGGGGATATATCCCCCGCGAAGTCGGGGGCCGGCGGCGGAGTGCGCGAGCAGAAGGGGCGGCGAGATGGGGTGGGAGTGGGGGCAGCTGCAGCTGATCCGGGAGCTGGCCGACCGGGGGTCGGTGACGGCGGTGGCGGCGGCGACGCACCGGACACCGTCGGCGGTGTCGCAGCAGCTCAAGGCGATCCAGCGGCAGGCGGGGGTGCCACTGGTCGAGCACGTCGGTCGTGGGTTGCGGCTGACCGATGCCGGCCGGGCGCTGGCGGCCAGTGCCGGTGGAGTGGCGACTGCCCTGGCCGAGGCGGACGCGGCCTGGGACGGCTTCCTCGGGTCGGTCGGCGGGACCGTACGGCTGGCGTCGTTCTTCTCCGCCGGTGAGCTGCTGGTGCCCGGGCTGGTGGAGCGATTGGCTGACTACCCCGACCTGACGCTGGAGACGTACGACGAGGACGTGGCCACCGACGACTTCGCCGGTCTCGTGGTCGACTACGACCTCGTGATCGCGCACCGCCCTGACGACACCGAGCACACCGCCGGCACCGACGTACGGGTGACGCCGCTGCTCCGGGAGCCCTTGGATGTGGCGGTCTCCCTGGACCATCGGCTGGCCGGACGCGCGCACGTCGAGCCGAGCGACCTGGTGGGGGAGTCCTGGATCGCCCCACCGCCCGAGTTCCCGATCGAGCAGGCGGTCCGCGCCCTCGCCGCCCGGGCCGGGGCGCCCGCCCGGATCGTGCGTCGCACGACGCACCTGCCGCTGATGGAGGGGCTGGTCGCGCGCGGTCAGGGAATCGCGCTGCTGCCGCGCTACTCGACCCAGGGCCACACCGCCGGCCGGTTCGTCCTGGTCCCGGTCAAGGGGATCCGCGCCGGTCGGTTCATCGAGGTGCTGTCCCGACCGGATCGGGCGGCGCGACGGGCCGTGCGTGCGGTGCTGGGGGCGCTGAGCGAGGAAGCTGATCGGATCGCCGAGGGCAGTGCCTGACTCTCGGTGACGGAAACCCGCCAGTCACGGGCGACACGCCGCTGCGACACGCCGGGTACACACCCGTGAGAGGCAGGTTTCCGTCACGCCTGCCGCGACGGGGTCACGATCAGCCGCATGACACGGCCGGCCGGAGTGCGACAGTCAGTTCCCGGTGACCTTGCCCGGGTTGAAGTTGCGCCCGGGATCAACGGCGTTGAACACCCCGTCGATCATGGCCACGCCAGGGCCGGAGACGTCCTCGACCATCCAGCGCGAGTGCTCGGTGCCCACCGAGTGGTGGTGTGACAACGTCCCACCGTGATCGACGAAGCTCTGCTGGATGGCCGACTTGACCACGTCGTAGCCCGCCAGCGGATCGGCGTCGTCCAGGGGAAAGGCGAAGGTGAAGTACAGGCAGGCGCCCGAGTGGTAGCTGTGCGAGAGGTGGCACATGATCCAGCCCTTGACACCGATCTGGTCGAAGGCCCGATTCGCTGCTGCGACGGTGTTGTCGTAGACCTCCATCAGCCGTGACCACGGGGCCGCGGTCTCGGACACGTCGCCACCGGCGCCCCGGTCGAGCAGGAAGTCCCGCAGGTACGGGGTGTCGAACTTCTTCTGGTCGTAGAGCCGGCCGGGGCCGGTGCCGACCACGATGCCGCCGTGCCGGCCCACGATGTCCTTGACCAGCTTGCGCTCGTACGCGACGTGGCTCTTGGCGCCTTCGAAGCCCATGAACGACAGGCACACCTGGGACATGTCCCAGCCGCGTCGCTGCAGGACCGCGAAGAGGCCCTTCTGGAGCTTGCCGGACAGGTCGAAGCCGGGCTTGGGCTTGCCGGTGGCGAAGGAGAACGCGGTCTCGCGCGAGTCCGACACCCGGGTCACCGTCGGGGCCGCGTCGGACGCCGCGATCTCCTGCATGGCTGACATCCCCGACTCCCAGGACGGGAACAGGTAGCCCAGGATGATGCGCTCCTCGGGCACCCGGTGCACCTGCACCGTGACCTCGGTGATGACGCCCAGACGGCCCTCGCTGCCGAGGACCATCTCCCGGACGCTCGGTCCGGTGGCCGTGCTCGGCAACGGCCGGATGACCAGCACGTCGCCGGGCACGACGACGCGGAAGCCGCGGGTGATGTCGGCGATGTCGCCGTACTTGTCCGACTGCATGCCCGACGACCGGGTCGCCACCCAACCACCGAGGGTGGAGTGGGTGAACGAGTCCGGGAAGTGGCCCATGGTCCAGCCGCGGGCGCCCAGCTGCTCCTCGAGGTCGGGTCCGAGGGTGCCGGCCTGGATGCGGGCCAGCCCGGACTCGGCGTCGATGTCCAGCACCTTGTTCAACCGACCGAGGTCGACCGAGAGGACGGGGCGGGTCTCCTCGGGCGGCGGCTCGAGACTGCCGGAGATGTTGGTACCGCCGCCGAACGGGATGATCACCACGTCCTCGGCGATGGCCAGGTCGACGATCGCCCGCACCTGGTCCTCGTCGGCCGGGTACAGCACGGCATCGGGGATCCGGGGGATGATCGCCCGCCGCAGCCGAACCAGGTCGCGCAGGCTCTTGCCGTACGTGTGCACGATCCGGTCGAGGGTCTCGGTGTGGACGTGCTCCTCGCCGAGCGCTTCGTGCAGCTGCGCGAGGAACGCATCGGTCAGCTTGGGCACCGGGACCGGCAACGACTCCAGCTCCGGCGGCACCACCGGGTCAACCGTGATGTCCAGCCCGACCTTGTCGCTCACGAACGGGGCGAAAGCGGGCTTGTCGTCGTGGTGGAAGGCGACGCCCTCGACACCCCAGCCCCACCACTTCATGTGCTTCACGCCGGTCATGAGTCCCCGCCTCCGAAATCTTCCGTACGATCCGTCGGCGGCAGCGTGCGCGGCCCATCGGCCAGTCGCTGCTGCTGCTCCCGGTAGTTCATGCCGTAGTCGACGAGACCGCGGATCTCCTTGGCGATCCGGTCCGAGAAGACGGCAGCCTTCTCCCCGTCCTCGGGACGCATCGGCTCGCCGAACACGACGTAGACCGGCGGCCGACCCTTGACCGGCCAGCTGGCGCCCCGGGGCATCGCGTCCGAGGCGCCGACCAGCGCCACCGGTACGCAGGGCACGTCGCGGCTGATGCACAAGGCAGCCGCGCCGGGCTTGAAGTTGCCCATCTCCCCGGTCCGCGAGCGGGTTCCCTCGGGAAACAGCAGCAGGGGTACGCCGTCGTCGAGCAGACTGGTCGCCATTCCCCGCTTGCCCCGCAGACCCGTCCGGTCGACCGGGAACGCGTTGAAGAACAGCGCGGTGAGGCCCTTGCGCCACCACACGTCGAAGAAGTAGTCGGCGGCTGCCCCGGCGGCGACGTACCGGGCCAGCCTGCGCGGCAGCGCCCCGATCAACAGCGGTGCGTCCAGGTGCGAGCTGTGGTTGGACACCATGACGAAGGGACCGTTCAGGTCCTTGAGCTGCTCGCGGCCCAGCACGGTCACCGTGGCCAGTCGCCAGATCAGGGGTTTGAGCAGTCCTCGTTGGGCCACGAACCGCGCACTCGCGTGGATCGGCGAGGTGTAGCGGCGACGGCTCGGCACGCCGACCACCGTATCGCGTCGCGACCCGTGATCCGTCACGTCAGCACCGCTTCGACACCTCAGGAGTGGTCGGCCACGTCAGTGCCGTCCCGACGACAGCTTGCGCGACGCCGCGCGGACCGCCGAACGGGGCGCCAGCCGGGCCGCGAGGATCAGGGCCTTGTAGCGCTTGGACGGGATGGAGATCACCTTGTGGTGCTCGACATCGGCGAGACAGTCGGCGACGACGCGGTCAGCGTCCAGCCAGAGCTGGTCGGGGATCTTCGACGTACGGATCTCGGCCCGCTCGTGGAACTCCGTCCGCACCCAGCCCGGACACAGGGCCGTGACCTGGACGCCCGAACCGTCCAGCTCGTTGGCCAGACCCTCGGAGTAGGTGGTCACCCACGCCTTGATGGCGGAGTAGCCGCCCATGGTCACGAACCCGGCGGTGCTCGCCACGTTGATGATCGTGCCGCGTCCGCGCTCCTTCATGGTCCGGCCGGCGGCTGCCCCGAGCATCAGCACGGCTCGGATCATCACGTCGATGGCGTGCTCGTGCGGTGTGGTGTCGGCGTTGGTGAGCGCGTACGGAAGACCGAAGCCGGCGTTGTTGACGAGCAGGTCGATCGGCTGCTCGGTGGACTGCAGCCGGGCCGCGACGCGCAGGGTGTCGTCGCGGTCGCCGAGGTCGGCCGACATCACCTCGACCTCGATGCCGTGGGCCTCGGTGAGCTGGGTGGCCATCTCGGCCAGCCGGTCGGCGTTGCGGGCGACCAGCACCAGGTCGTCGCCCCGGGATGCCAGTGCTCGGGCGAACGCCGCCCCGATCCCCGAGGTCCCACCGGTCACCAACGCAGTCGTCATGGGACGACACCCTAGGGCGCGGGCCGAACGAACACGATTCCTCGACCGGTCGCACGCCGGGGGTCAGCCGCGTCCCGGTGACGCATGACCGACGTTGATGAGATCCATTCACTGCGGAATCACCTCATCAACTTCGTCGTCGACACGTGGGTCAAGGAGCTGCGGGTACTCGGGTGGGTCAAGCGTTTCGAGATGCCTCGCCTGACCGGCGGCCGAGGCTGACGTGTCACGCCCTGAACGGCAGCTCCAGGCGCAGGACGGCCCCGGTGTCGGGGGCCGGCCGGTTGGCGGCGGTGACGGTACCGCCGTGTCGCGCGGCGATCTCGCTGACCAGGGCCAGCCCGAGACCGTAGTGACGGCGCGCTCCCGGGGTCGTCGCCTCGCTGCGGTCGCCGGCGAACCGGGTGAACATCCGCGGCAGCACGTCCTCGCTGATGCCGGGCCCGTCGTCGCGCACCTCGACCACGACCAGGCGACCTCGGCGACCGACGGTCACCACGACCTCCGACCGGGCGTGGCCGAGGGCGTTGTCCACCAGAGCGGTCACCGATCGGCTGAGCGCGGTCGGAGCGCCCGCGGCCAGGGTGGTGTCGTCCGTCGGCGGCTCGAGGGTGAGGGCGATCCCCGTCTCGGTGGCGGCTGCCTGGGCCGAGGCGACGGCCGTCGCCACCAGCTGACCGACGTCGACGGGTTCCTGCGGGACGGGGGTGCGGGTGTCCGCCGCCAGCAGCAGCTCCTCCAAGATCGCGGTCAGCGCGGCCGTGTCGGCGACGATTCCCTCGACATCGCGGGTGATCAGCTGGTCTCTCTCGCCGGTGCCCGTCGTGCCCGGCTGCGACCGATCGCTGGTCCGGATCCGCCGGGCCAGCAGCTGGGCTCGCGTACTGAGCAGCGTCAACGGGGTACGCAGTTCGTGCCCGGCGTCGGCCACGAACCGACGCTGCGACTCCAGCGCCTGGGACATGGGCGTGACAGCTCGCCGGGCCAGCACCACCGCCGCCAGCGTGGCCAGCACCAGACCGGCGCCGCCGGCGATCGCGAGAGCGCCGATGATCCGCTCCCGCTCCTGGTGCTGCTCGAGCAGGCTGGCCATCGCCTGGACGACGACGCCGTCACCTCGAGGCACGGTGAGGATCTCGTATGGTCCGGTGGAGAGCTCGACGCGTCGTCGGTCCTCGACACCGGTGCTGCGCACCTGCTCCATCGCCGCCACGTTCGGCAGTCCCGGGGGCAGCCGCTCGGACGACGTCACCTCACCGTCGTGCAGGACGGCCGTGAAGGTGCCGCCCTGCAGACGGAGGCGGAACCGGCGGTCATCGTCGTCGTGGTCTTGGCGCCGGTCACCGAGGGCGGCCACGGCGACCGCGTCGGTGAGCGTCTGACGCAGGTGCTCCTCCTGGCTGCGGACGACGGCGACGTAGACGACAGTGCTCACCACCAGCAGACAGGCGATGAGCAGCCCGGCGGTCTGCAGACCGATCCGCCACGCGGTACGGCGCAGGTCGGTGCTCATGGCGCCGCTCACGGGACTAGTCCGTCCCGAGCTGGTAGCCGAGTCCGCGGACCGTGCGGATCGCGTTCCGGGAGAGCTTGCGCCGCAGATAGTGCACGTAGGTGTCGACGACCCCGTCCTCGTCGGCGTCGGGGAACACCGAGGCGACGAGCTCGGACCGGCTGAAGACGCGTCCGGGTCGTCGGGCCAGCACCGCCAGCAGGGCGCACTCGCGCTCGGACAGGAACGTGGTCGTCCCACCTTCGGCGACGAAGGTCCGGGAGGACACCTGCAAGCGTCCGCCGGGCACCGGCAGGTCGTCGGCCCGGTCGTGGTGGCGCCGCAGCAGGGCACGGAGCCGGGCCAGCAGCTCCTCGATGTCGAACGGCTTGGTCAGGTAGTCCTCGGCGCCGGCGTCGAGGCCGTCCACCCGGTCACGCGTCAGTCCGAGCGCCGAGAGCACCAGGACCGGCGTGAGCACCCCACGACTCCGTAGCCGACCGAGGAGGTCCAGTCCCTCGATGGCGGGCAAGCCGCGGTCCAGCACCATCACGTCGTAGCTGCGGCTGAGGCCGAGGTGCAGACCCAGCTGTCCGTCGTGCGCGAGCTCGACGTCGTAGCCGGCCGAGCGCAGGATCTCCTCCAGCATGGCCGCCAGGGACCGATCGTCTTCCACCAACAGGATCCGTGGGGCGTCGGTCGGGTGGCCGGCATCGCTGCCCGTCGTCGACGTCCGAGCCGCGCCGTTCACACCCTCAGGATGCCGCACCGATGTCGTCACGCCACGGCGGACCAGGCGGCCGTGGCACCGCTGTGCCCGATCCGTACCACCTGGACCAGCGTGCCGACTGCGCCGACCACCACGATCGCCAGCACCAGCACGGTCAGCCAGCGAGGCAGGGACGGCAGGCTCGTCCGGAATCCTCGGATCAGCGGCCAGCTGAGCCCCAGGGCGCCGACGGCCAGCACGATCACCCACGGCAGCAGCTGGTCGCCGAGGTGTGCGTGCTGCTCGACCAGCGCGGAGCGGGGCAGCGTGTGCTCCAGCGACTCACCGCTGGAGCTGGTGATCGGCACCAGGACCACGGAGAGGACCGCGAGGGCGAGCGGACCCCAGGATGCCCACCGGCGGAAGCGGGCCCAGAACGCCGCGAGCAGCACGGCGAGGGCGGTCGTCGGGACGATCACCACGGTGGCGTGGACGATCAGCGGGTGCAGGGGGAGGCCGAAGACGGTCATGGGCTGGAGCCTCTCGGAGGTTGGTCAGTGAATTCTTAGAGCGCCACAGGGCCTGCCCAGGTCGCCGACAGTCGGTGGACAGCGGCGTGCGCGGGACTGGGCTGACGGCGATCCGAGGCACTGATCCGGGTCTAAGAAAACTCCGGTGAACTCGTTTCAGCACCAGGACGAGAGGACGCACCCCGTGAGCAACGACAACGCGCGGCAGCACAGCGGCTCCCGCTGGGAACCACCCCCCACGACAGAACCGCTGGCCGGCCGAGCGATGCCCGCGGCCGCACTCGGGTCGACTCCCGCGTCTCCCCGCCCGGGCGGGGAGCGAGGTCGTCGCCGTCGTGGTCCGCTGCTGGCTGTCCTCGCCGCCGTGCTCACCCTCGGGGCTTCCACGGCCGGAATTGCCTACGTCCAGGCTGCGCAGGAGCCCGGGACGGGCGATCCCGCAGCAGCCGCCGATTCGCCGCACGATCGCGGGTCGGGTGCCGGTGCCGGCGACAGGGACGGTGCCGGCGACGGCGACGGCGACGGACGATGGGGCGACCACCACCGCGACGGTGATCGCGGTGACGACGGTCCGAGGGTTCGCGACGGCGACGACGCAGGGGCCGCCGGGACGTCTGGCCAGCTGCCGTCATGACCACCCTGCTCACCCGCGCCGACGTCGACGCCCCCGGGATCCCGAGTCCGGGCGCCGAGGCGGACGCGGACCGGCTGGTCCGCCTGGCCACCGGGATCGCCCTGTGGCTGAGCCTGCTGCTGGTCACGTACTGGTGGGTGGCCGACGGCGGCGTCACGGACCTGACCACCGGATGGGAGACCGGGCTCACCTCCGTCGGGCGCCTCACCGGACTCTGGTCGGCGGATCTCCTGCTGGTCCAGGTGATCATGATGTCGCGGCTGCCCCCGTTGGAGAACGCGTTCGGCCGGGACCAGCTGACCCGGTGCCACCGGGTGATCGGTTTCCTGTCCTTCGATCTGATGCTGGTCCACGTGGCGACGATCCTGGCCGGGTACGCCGGCGCGCGCTGGTCACGCCTCCCCGGCACCACCTGGGAGCTGATCACCACCGGCGGCGGCATCCTGCTCTCGGTCGCCGGTCTGGTCGCGCTCTGCCTGGTCGCCGCCACCAGCATCAAGAAGGCGCGCGGACGGCTGCGCTACGAGTCGTGGCACCTGATCCACCTGTACGCCTACCTCGGCGTCGGCCTCGCGCTGCCGCACCAGCTCTGGACGGGGGAGCAATTCCTGTCCTCGCCCGGCCGCACGGTGTTCTGGTGGACGCTGTGGGCCTCAGCCGCCGGCGCCATCGTGATCTGGCGGGTCGCGCTGCCGCTGGTCCGCAGCCTCAGGCACGGGCTGCGGGTCACCTCGGTGCACCGCGAGTCCTCCGACGTGGTGTCGGTCTACCTGACCGGACGACGACTGGACCGCCTGCCGGTGCGCGCCGGCCAGTTCCTCACCGTCCGGTTCCTCGACGGACCGGGCTGGAGTCGGGCCAACCCGTTCTCGCTGTCGGCGGCCCCGGACGGTCGCAGTCTGCGCATCACCGCCAAGGCGCTCGGCGCCGGCAGCGCCCGGCTGGCTCACCTGCGGGCGGGCACTCGGGTGCTGTTCGAGGGGCCGTACGGTCGGCTGAGCGACCGAGCCCGTACCCGACCGAAGGTCCTGCTGGCCGGTGCGGGGGTCGGCATCACCCCGCTGCGGGCGCTCGCCGAGGGCTTGGCGTACGCGCCCGGCGACGCCCTGCTGCTGTACCGCTTCACCGCCGAACCGCTGTTCGTCGCCGAGCTGCGGGCCCTGATGGCGGAGCAGGGGCTCCAGGTCATCGGGCTGCCTGGTCCGCGTCTCCGGCCCGACTCAGTCCTCGGCGCAGCCGGCGGCGGCGACGAGCTGGCCACGCTGCTGCGCTGGGTCCCCGACCTGGCCGAGCGCGACGTCTTCCTGTGTGGGCCGACGGCCTGGACCGCCGGCTTCGCACGACTCGTGGTCGCCGCCGGCGTACCGCGTACCCGTATCCACACCGAGAGCTTTGGTTGGTGAACCCATGAAACGCATCGTCCTCTGGCTGGCGTCCACCGTGACCATCGTCGTGCTGCTGTTCGGCTACCACACGTCGACCAACTCAGCGGCGCCGGCGTCCGCGTCCGGCGGCGCCGCGGCGCCGAGCAGCAGCGCGACCGGGGCGGCCGCACCGCCCGATCCGTCGAGCGATCCGTCGAGCGATCCGACCGCGGGGCCGTCGAGCTCGCCCAGCACGAGCAGCTCGTCGGGCGGGAGCAGCTCCTCGGCGGCCAAGACCTACACCGGGGACGTGGCGCAGACGCGTTGGGGACCGGTCCAGGTGGAGATCACTGTGAAGAGCGGCACGATCACCGCCGTCGACGTGGTGCAGTACCCGTCGGGCAACAACAAGGACCAGGAGATCAACGACTACGCCCTGCCGGTCCTCGTGCAGGACACGTTGCAAGCCCAGAGCGCGAAGATCGACATGGTGAGTGGCGCCACGGTGACCAGCGACGGGTACGTGGAGTCGCTGCAGTCCGCGCTGGACCAGGCCGGCTTGTGACCGCCACCGTCGAGCAGCCGTCGTCGCCCACCGTGCGCCGGCGGGTCGTCCAGCTGATGGGGATGCCGATCAGCCTCGCGCTGCGGGGACGGCACGCCGGCACCGCCGTGGGCACCGGAGCCTGGGACGACGTCGTCGCCGAGCTGCGGACGGTCGACCGCATCTTCAGCACCTACCGAGACGACTCGGTGATCAACCGGCTCGACCGGGGCGAGCTCGACCTCGCGGACTGCCCACCCGAGGTGCACGAGGTGCTCGCGCTGGGCCGGGACGCCGAGCAGCAGTCCGGCGGCGCGTTCTCGCTCCGGCTGCCGAGGCCGGGGGAGGATCCCGCTCGTCGGCGGCTCGATCCGTCCGGGGTGGTGAAGGGCTGGGCCGTGGAGCGAGCGACCCGTCGGCTGTCCGGGCTCGACGACACCGACATCTGCCTGTCCGCCGGGGGTGATCTGGTCTGCCGGGTCGCCGACCCGGCGCGGCCGGACTGGCAGATCGGCATCGAGCACCCGCTCGACCCGAACCGGCTGATCGCTACGGTTCCCGTCCGGGACGGGGCCGTGGCGACCTCGGGGACCGCGCATCGAGGCGCTCATCTGGTCGACGCCCGGACCGGTCGCCCGGCGACGGGCGCCGCGTCGGTGACGGTGATCGGCTCGTCGCTGACCTGGGCCGACATCGACGCGACCGCGGCGTTCGCCCTGGGCACGGGTGCTGCCGACTGGTTGGCGACCAGGCCCGTCCGGGCCGGCTTCGTGGTCTGGGCCGACGGATCCACGACCACCGTCCGGGGGACCGAGCGCCGCGCGCCCGATCCCCGGTCCTGATGCCGCGCCACCGAGGCGAGGTGCATGCCGGGTCGTCGCCTCGGATGACCAAACCAGGGCGAAACCGGGTCGGATGGACCAACCTCGCCTACCGTTCTGCCAGGGTCGAGTGCTGAACAGGTGGGAGAAGAACGTGGCCGAGGTCGTCGTCGCCGGGGCTGGCATCGTGGGGCTGGCGACCGCGTACGAGCTGACTCGCCGCGGGCACGCCGTGACCGTGCTGGAGAAGGAGCCGGAGATCGCCCGGCACCAGACCGGCCGCAACTCCGGGGTCATCCACTCCGGGCTCTACTACACCCCGGGCAGTCTCAAGGCGAAGCTCGGCACGGCCGGGGCCGCGTCGATGCGCGACTTCGCGCGCGAGCACGGGATCCCGGTGGACATCTGCGGCAAGCTCGTGGTGGCCACCCGGCCCGAGCAGCTCGCCTCGCTGGACCGGCTGTTCGAGCGCGGCCAGGCCAACGGGGTACCGGTGCGTCGGGTCGACCAGGACGAGGCGCGCGAGTTCGAACCGTACGTCTCCTGCGTCGCCGGGCTGCGGGTGGAGTCGACCGGCATCGTCGACTACGTCGGCGTCTGCCGGACCCTGGCGTCGTTGGTCACCGAGGGCGGTGGGCGGCTGCTGACGGGTGAGGAGATCGTCGGCCTCGATGCCCGCCCCGACGGCATCACCGTCTCCACGACCGTCGGCGAACACCGGGCGGATCGATTCGTGAACTGCGCAGGTCTGCAGTCGGATCGACTGGCCAGGCTCGCCGGGCTCGAACCCGATGTACGGATCGTGCCGTTCCGGGGGGAGTACTTCGAGCTCAAGCCGGCGTACGAGCACCTGGTCACCGGGCTGATCTACCCGGTGCCGGATCCGACCCTGCCGTTCCTGGGCGTGCACCTGACCAAGATGATCAACGGCGGCGTGCATGCCGGTCCGAACGCGGTGCTGGCGCTGGCCCGCGAGGGTTACTCCTGGGGCACCATCGCACCGAGGGACGTGGCCGACTACCTCCGCTGGCCGGGTCTGTGGCGACTGGGTCGACGGTTCTGGAAGACCGGCATCGGCGAGGTCCGGCGATCGCTGTCCCACCGGCGGTTCCTGGCCAGCCTGCGCGAGCTCGTCCCCGCCCTCCCCGACGACAGTCTCGAGCCGGCCCCGGCGGGCGTACGGGCGCAGGCGCTGCGGCGCGACGGGACCATGGTGGACGACTTCGCCTACGTACGGGCCCCGCGCCAGATCCACGTGCTGAACGCGCCTTCGCCGGCGGCCACCGCGTCGCTGGAGATCGGACGTGTCATTGCCGACGAGGTCGAACGGGCCTAGCTCGGGTTTTCGTTGCCGGTGCTGCCGGCGAGGCTGGCCGCGCGCATCCAAGGGTGCAATTCTCGTCCGTGGATGGAAATTGGCGTCCCGGAGCGGGCTGGGTGTGGGCAATTGCCGTCCGTGGATGGAAATTGGCGCCCCGGACCGGGCTGGGTGTGGGCAATTGCCGTCCGTGGATGGAAAATGCGCGGCCCGCGGGGAATGCGGCAAAACCCATGTACCGGCTCAGCGCCGCACGGGGTCCACAGGGTCGGGTTCACGCGCCGCGGTGGCGCACAAGCCGGCGACCACTGTCAGCACGACCACCACCCAGAAGGCGTTCAGCAGGCCGACCTGCTGGCCGATCAGACCGATCAGGGGCGGGCCGATCAGGAACGCGAAGTAACCGATGGTGGCCACGGCGGCCACACTGGCGGTCGCGGTCCGGGGGTCGTCCGCCGCGGCCGACATGCCGACCGGGAAGCCGAGCGAGGCTCCCAGGCCCCAGAGCGTCACGCCGACCACGGCCACGGCCAAGCTGGGTCCGAGGATCACCAGCAGCAGACCGGCCACGGCCAGCACCGCGGTGCCGCGCAGCACCAGGACCCGACCGAACCTGTCCAGCACGCGACCACCGAGCACCCGGCCGACGGTCATGGCGGTGACGAACACCCCGAACATGACCGCGCCACCGGCGTTGGTGGTGCCGTAGCCGTCCACCATCGACAGACTGAGCCAGTCGTTCGCGCTGCCCTCGGCGAACGCCATCCCGAGCACGATCAGTCCGATCAGCAGGATCCGCGGGTCGCGCCACACGGCCATCCGGGAGCGCCAGCCGTCCGGGGACGGCGTGTCGCTGAGCGGGTCCGCCATGGAGTCGAAGTGCTCCGGGCCGGCCGTCGACTCCTCCGGCTCGTCGGCCACGTGCTCCGCGGGCTGCAGGAACCGGACAGCGATCCGGGTGGTCACCATCGCGGCCAGACCGACGCCGACCAGGTGCACCCCGATCGGTACGTCGAAGTGCTCGGTGAGCGCCCCGAAGCCGGCGCCGAGCATGGTGCCGAGACTGAACGACGCGTGGAACATCGGCATCAGGGTGCGGCCGATCCGTCGCTCGTTCGCGGCCCCGCTGAGGTTCATGGCGACGTCGGTGATCGAGTAACCCACCCCCAGCGTCGCCAGGGCCACGAACAAGAGCACCAGCCCGGGGGCGAAGGTGGCGACGACCCCCACCACCACCAGCCCGGCCGAGGCCAGGGACAAGCAGAGCTGGATGGTCGGGGTGGCTCCCAGCCGGGCGATCACGTGGCTGGAGGCGAACAACCCCAGCACCGATCCGGCGGCCAGACCCAGGATCAACAAACCCATCTGGCTGGTCGAGGCGTCCAGGATGTCGCGGACGTTCGGCACCCGGGTCGCCCAGCTCGCGAACAGGAAACCGGTCAACCAGAAGATCACGAAGACGGCGTTGCGCCACCGCCGCAGGACGGGGTCGATGCCGGCCGTCGACGCCGCGGAGGATCCCGCGCTCATCCGACCAGCTTCTCCGCCTTGCGGGCGATCGCCAGCTCCTCGTTGGTCGGTACGACCATGATCGTCACCGGTGACTGGTCGGTCGAGATGATCCGTGCCTCCTTCGAGCGAACGGCGTTGCGGTCGGGGTCGAGGTGCAGACCGAAGGGCTCCAGGCCGGACGTGGCGGCCGCCCGGACCAGACCGCTGTTCTCACCGACCCCAGCGGTGAACACCACCAGGTCGAGCCGACCGAGTGCGAAGGCGTACCCGCCCAGGTAGTGCCGCAACCGGTGGGCGTACACGTCCAGCGCCCGCTCGGCCGCCGCGTCACCGTGGTTGATCCGGTCCTCGATCACCCGGAAGTCGTTGTCCCCGCACAGTCCCTTGAGGCCGGACCGCTTGTTCAGCTCGGTGTCGATCTCGCCGATCGACATGCCGGCGACGTCGTGCAGGAACATGTAGATGCTCGGGTCGATGTCGCCGGATCGGGTGCCCATCACCAGTCCCTGCAGCGGGGTCAGACCCATCGAGGTCTCGATCGCCCGGCCGCCCCGAACCGCCGACGCCGAGGCCCCGTTGCCCAGGTGGAAGATCACCGTGTTCAGGTCCTCGACCGGTACGCCCAGCTCGTGGGCGGCCTGCCGGGACACGTACTCGTGCGAGGTGCCGTGGAACCCGTACTTGTTGATCTTGTGCTCGGCGGCCAGGTCGGCCCGGATCGCGTACGTTCGCGCCGCCTCCGGGAGGCCGGCGAAGAAGGCGGTGTCGAAGACGGCGACGTGGGGTACGTGGAAGCGGGCCCGGGCCGCACGGATCCCGGCCACGGCCGCCGGGTTGTGCAAGGGAGCCAGGGGACTGAGGGCCTCGATCTCGGCCAGCACGCCGTCGTCGATGATCACCGGGTCGGAGAAGTCGGGACCACCGTGCACGACCCGGTGGCCGACCGCGGCGATGCCCACCTCGTCCAGATCGGGACCGTACGCGCCGAACTGCTCCCGCAACGAGGTCAGGGCGGCGCCGTGATCGGCCACGGCGACCTCCACCACGTGGCTCTGATCGGCGACCGTGTGCGTGACCCGTCCGGCCGGCTCACCGATCTGCTCGATCAGCCCGGACGCCAGCACCTCGGCGGTGTCGGGCACGACCAGCTGGTACTTCAGCGACGACGAACCGGAGTTGATCACCAGCACCGGTCCGGTGGGACCCCCGCTCATGCGGCGCTCCCCGCTGCGTTGCCGCCCCCGCCGTTGCCGCCCCCGCCGTTGCCGGCCCCGCCGCTGGCGTCGATGTCGTTCCCCGCCGCCTGGACCGCGGTGATCGCCACCGTGTTCACGATGTCGTCCACCAGGGCTCCTCGGGAGAGGTCGTTGACCGGCTTGCGCAGACCCTGCAGCACCGGTCCGATCGCCACCGCGTGAGCGCTGCGCTGCACCGCCTTGTAGGTGTTGTTGCCGGTGTTCAGGTCCGGGAAGATGAACACGGTCGCTCGGCCGGCCACCACGGAGTCCGGCAGCTTGGTCCGGGCGACGTCCAGGTCCACCGCGGCGTCGTACTGGATCGGACCCTCCAGCGGCAGATCCGGTCGACGTTCGGCCACCAGGGCCGTCGCCGCACGCACCTTCTCCACGTCCACTCCGGACCCGGACGAACCGGTCGAGTAGGACAGCATCGCCACCCGCGGCTCGATGCCGAACTGGGCGGCGGTCTCGGCCGAGGAGGTGGCGATGTCGGCGAGCTGGCCGGAGGTGGGATCGGGGACGACGGCGCAGTCGCCGTAGACGAGCACCCGGTCGGCCAGGCACATCAGGAACACGCTGGAGACGGTGGAGACCCCCGGCTTCGTCTTGACGAACTCCAGCGCCGGCCGGATGGTGTGCGCGGTCGTGTTGACCGCTCCGGAGACCATCCCGTCCGCCAGTCCCAGGTGCACCATCATGGTGCCGAAGTAGGAGACGTCGGTGACGACCTCGCGGGCCCGCTCGATGGTCATCCCCTTGTGGGCGCGGGCCTTCGCGTACTCGGCGGCGAAGCGCTCCACCAGCTCCGGATCGGTGGGGGAGACGACGGTCGCCTCCTCCAGGTCCAGCGCCAGGACCGAGGCGCGGGCCCGGACCAGCTTCTCGTCGCCCAGCAGGGTCAGCCGGGCCACGCCGCGGCGCAGCAGGATCGAGGCCGCCTCGAGGATCCGGTCGTCGGTGCTCTCCGGCAGCACGATGTGCTTGTTGGCCTCGCGGGCCCGCTCCATCAGCTGGTACTCGAACATCAGTGGCGTCCGGACCTCCGACGAGGACACGTTGATCGCCTTCATCAACGCCTCGGCGTCCACCCGCTCGGAGAACAGCCGGCGGGCGACCTCGATCTTGCGGGTGGAGTCCTTCGACATCGGGCCGCGCACGTCGGACAGCTGGGTCGCAGCGGTGAACGTGCCCAGCTCGGTGGACACGATCGGCAGGTTGTGCGGAACACCCTCGAGCAGCCGCTGGACGGGCTCGGGGATGGGGTAGCCACCGGTCAGCACGATCCCGGCCAGCGACGGAAAGGTGCCCGACTGGTGGGCCATCAGCAGACCGGGCAGCAGCTCTCCCCGGTCGCTGGGCGCGATCACCGTGATGTCGGGTCGCAGTCGGGTGAGCACGTTGGGCAGGCTCATCGCGGCCACGATCAGACCCTGGGACTCCCGGTCCAGCCAGGACTCGGTGCCCAGCACCAGCTCGGCGTCGACCGCGGCGGCCTGCGCCCGCACGGTGGGGGCGGACAGCACCGGGCTCTCGGGCAGAGCCGCGACGACCACGTCGGGCAGCTGGGCAAGTGCAGCCTGGGTGTCGGCCAGCCGGTCCGACGCGGTCCGGTTGGCGATCACCGCCACCGTGTGGGCGTGGTGCAGGCGCAGCTCGGCCATCGCGACCTCGGCGGTGGACCGCACCTCGTCCGGGGAGCGGTCGCGGCCGTGCACGACCAGCACCACCGGGGCGCCGAGGTTGGCCGCGATCCGGGCGTTCACGGTGAGCTCGGTCCCGGTGGAGATGTCGGTGTAGTCCGAGCCGAGCACCAGGACCACGTCGAAGCTCTCGGCCAGCCGACCGAACCGCTCGACGATGACGTGCATCGCCTCGTCCGGGTTCTCTCGCGCCTCGTCGTAGGTGACCCCGATGGCGTCGTCGTAGCCCTGGGTGATGCCCGGCTGATTCACCAGCATGTCGGCGAGCATGTCGACGTGTCCGTGCACCAGGGGCCGGAAGACCGCGACCGAGCCGACCTCGCGGGTCAGGGTGTCGATCAGTCCGATCGCGATGGCGGACTTGCCGGTGAGGCCCTCGGGCGAGGCGATGTAGACGCTCCGAGTCATGCGGCGACCCTAGCGTCGCCGCATCGGGCTCCGGACGGCAGGCGTCGGTGCCCTGGACGAGGTTGCTGCCGGATCGGGTGCCTCCTAGTACCGTGGCCCCGGTGGTGACAGCTCACCCGGACATCGCGGGCCTCTCGGACTGGCGTCCCCTCGCCAGGGGTGGCTTTGCTGCGGTCTGGCAGGCCCGTCAGGACTCCCTCGGTCGCCAGGTGGCGGTCAAGGTCGACTTCCGCCCGCTCGATGACGACAAGCAGCGCCGCCGCTTCCTGCGGGAGGCGGGCGCCGCCGGCCGCTTGTCCGGTCACCCCGGGATCGTCACGGTGCACGACGCCGGCATCCTGCCGGACGACCGGCCGTACCTGGTGCTCGAGCTCTGCCCGGGCGGATCACTGTCGGCGTGGCTGGCGCCGGAGAAGCGTCCGCCGGTCCAGCGAGTGCGCGACGTCGGCGTCCGGATCGCCGATGCCCTCGCCGCCGCGCACGCCCGCGGAGTCATCCACCGCGACGTGAAGCCCGCGAACATCCTGATCGACGCGTACGGCCACGCCGGCTTGACCGACTTCGGGTTGGCGGCGATGCCCGAGCCGGGAACCGAGCTGTCGGTCACGATGGAGGCCCTGACCCCGGCGTACGCGCCGCCGGAGATGTTCCACTCGCACCCGGCCACGGAGTCCGGCGACGTCTACTCGCTGGCGGCCACCCTGTACGCGCTGCTGGCCGGACACCCACCCCGCTGGCCGACCGACGGGCACACGCCGACCCTGCCCGAGCTGATCGAGCTGCACGCGACCCCGCCGGCGGAGCTGCCTCAGGTGCCACCGCAGCTGATGCAGGTGCTCACGGGCGGCCTGGCCGCGGAGGGGTCGGAACGCCCGACGGCGGCCCAGTTCCGGGACCAGCTGGCGGCCGTCGACATCGGTCCGGACGCGACGGTCGATCGACGAGCGATGGCGCTGACCGGGGGCGGCAAACCGACGGGCGGCGTGGTCGTCGCCAGCCCGACCACCGATCCCTCCCAGGAGATCGGCGATCCGCTCACACCCCCGTCCGGCCAGGCCGGGGACAGCTCGGACGGACCGGCTCTCCTGGCCGAGGAGCTCGGCCAGGAGACGGGGAATCGACAGCGCCGCGACCGGACCCTGTTCCTGGCCGTGCTGATCCTGGTCGTCGTCTTGTTGGCCAGCGGGATCGTCTACATCAGCCTCACCGGTCGCCAGGCGGATCCGATCGCCGTGCCGTCACCGGGAGGTGCCGGGACAGGGACTCTCTCGGCGTCTCCCACTCCCTCGAGTGCGAGCCCCTCCCCGTCGGAGGACTCGCCTTCGCCGGAGCTGGTGGACGGCTTCCTCGACTGCGGTGAGCTCGGCTACGACGCCGTGTGCCCCGAGGAACCCGAGTGCTGGGGGAGTCTGCAGAACTTCGGCGACGTCCCGGTGGTGGCGACGCCGATCGACTGCACCGACCCGCATCCGTTCCAGACCTTCGTCGCGGTGCAGCTGGACAGTCAGCCTCGGACCCAGTCCGGCCTGGAGAAAGCTCCCGCGATCCAGGCGCTGTGCACGAGGGAGGTGCTGAACCAGCGGCTGTCCACCGGGCGGGCCGGCGCCCAGTGGCAGATCCAGCCGATCCCGTACAAGGTGTTCCCCACACCTGACAACCTCAGCCGCTGCCTGGTGAGCACGGGCGTCGAGCGGACCTCGCCGCTCCCGATGAAGGCTCCCTAGCTCCCCGGACCGCTCAGCGTGGCTCGAGACTCGACTCGAGTCCATCGAGCAGTCGGGCCAGGAGACGGTCGAAGGCGTACGCCTGATCGTCGTCGAACCCACCGGCTTCCCAGACCGCGGCCATGGTGGGGTAGCGCTGGTAGTCGAAGTAGGTCTCCCAGAAGCTGGCGCGAGAGTCCCAGTACGCCTCCGCCGAGGTGCCGGTCCGGCGTGCCTCGTCGGACTCGGTGATCTGAGAGCGGGCCGCACCGAGGAGCTGCCAGACGATCAGGTTCGTGGTGGAGACGACGTCGGTGCCCCGCAGACCGGCCCGGAACACCGCGGCGTAGAGCGCCTCGTCGGCGTCGAGCACGTGCGGCCCGATCGGCATCCTGGCCATGTTGAGCTCGAGCAACCAGGGGTGCCGCTCGTACATCCGCCAGCGCTCGCCCACCTGCTTCTCCACGCTGGTCCGCCACGGCAGGTCGTCCGCAGGCAGCTCCAGCTCCGCGTGCACCAGGTTCACCATCAGCTCCAGCAGCTCGTCCCGGCCCGGTACGTAGGTGTAGAGCGACATCGCCCCGACACCCAATCGGGTGGCGACCTTGCGCATCGACAGCTGCGCCAGCCCGTCGGCGTCGGCGATGGTGACGCCGGCGGCGATCACGTCCTCCAGCCCGATCTTCGGCTTCGGCCCGCGGCTGGGCGTGGTCGCCGGCGGCTCCCAGAGCAGCTCGAGGATCCGTCGACCCTGTTCGGTGCCCAGCTCGACCGGTGGCTGGTAGCCACCCGGTCCGGATTCGTCGTCGGCCATCGAAGCCTCTCGGGAACGAGCAAGAAGACTGTCAGAGGTACTCCGTACAGTGTATGGTGTTAAACTCGGTACGGCGTACGGAGATTCGGTGGACGCGGGAGTCTCTCCGATCCGACGCCGCTGTCGATCGACGAGGGGAAGGACCCAGGCGTGATTCACACCCGCCAGCTGCGCAAGCAGTTCAGGAGCAAGAAAGAGACCGTCGACGCCGTCAAGGGCGTCGACATCGACATCGACCCCGGTGAGCTGGTGGCCTTTCTCGGGCCCAACGGCGCCGGCAAGACCACCACGCTGCGGATGCTGACGACCCTGCTGCCCCCCACCTCGGGAACCGCCGAGGTCGCCGGCGCGGACATCGTCAAGCAGCCGGCCCTGGTGCGCTCCCGGATCGGCTACATCGGCCAGGGCAACGGTGGCGGGCACAGCTTCCGGGTGCTGGACGAGCTGCACTCCCAGGGCCGGTTCTACGGCCTCGGCACCGCCGAGGCCACAGCGCGAGCGGCCGAGCTGGTGGCCAGCATGGACCTGACCGGACTGGAGAAGCGGACCGTCGGCTCGCTGTCAGGCGGGCAGCGACGCCGGCTGGACGTGGCCCTGGGTCTGATGAACTCCCCGAAGCTGCTGTTCCTGGACGAGCCCTCAACCGGGATGGACCCGCAGAACCGGGCCAACCTGTGGGCGCACATCCGCCAGCTGCGAGCCGAGCTCGGCACCACCATCGTGCTGACCACCCACTACCTGGAGGAGGCGGACGCGGAGGCGGAGCGGGTGGTGGTCATCGACCACGGCGAGATCATCGCCGACGACACCGCCGAGCACCTGAAGAACCGCCTGGCCGGGGATCGGCTGACGGTCGTGGTGAACCCTGGTGACCGGGAACGGGCGCGCTCGGTGCTGGGGCGGCGGGCGGTGGAGCTGGAGGAGACCGCCGAGTCCCTCGGGGTCGCGGTCAGTGCTCGGGTCGACCGGGGCCGGCAGCTGCTGCCGGCCGTGCTCCGGGAGCTGGACTCCGATGGGGTGCTGGTGCTGGCGGCCGACGTCCGGGTTCCCACGCTGGACGACGTGTTCTTGAGTCTGACCGGGCGCAGTCTGCGCGAGGACGTGGAGGTGGCGGCATGAGTGCGGTGTCAGCTGCGGGTTCGGGAGCGACGGCGGGTGCGAGCCCGCTCCAGGATCGACGGAGCTCGCTGGTCGGGGACGTGGTCGCGGTCTTCCTGCGGGAGATGTTCCTGGTGTTGCGGGACCCCTTCTCGCTGATCTTCTCCCTGGTCCAGCCGTTGGTGTTCCTGGCGCTGTTCGGACCGCTGCTGGCGGGCTCGATCGACCCGGCGGCGCTCGGCGGGCAGTCCCCGCTGCAGTGGTTCCTGCCCGGGGTGATCGTGATGATCTGCCTGTTCGGCACCGGTGCGGCCGGGTCGAACCTGCTGTTCGAGATCTCCCTCGGTTCGTACGAGCGGGTGCTGGCGAGTCCCCTGCGCCGGTCGGCGATCCTGATCGGTCGGGCGCTGAAGGAGCTCGCCCCCCTGGTCGTCCAGGCCGCGCTGATCGTGGTCGTCTCGATCCCCTTCGGCTTCGTGCTCTACCCACTGCACGTGATCGCCGGGCTGCTGCTCCTCGGCGTCTTCGGGATCGGCATGGGCGCCTTCTCCTACGCGCTCGCGATCGCCTCCCGGAAACGAGAGTGGATGTTCTGGGCGGTCCAGCAGTCGCTGCTGTTCCCGCTGCTGATCCTGTCCGGGATGATGCTGCCGCTGGAGAACGGCCCCCGCTGGATGCAGGTGATCGGCGCGTTCAACCCCCTCACCTACATCGTCAACGCCGAGCGCGCCCTCTTCTCGGGCTCGTTCACCGACCCGGCCATCGGCTGGGCCGTGCTCGCGGCCGTCCTGACCTGCGCCGCCGGGCTGTGGGTCGGCGTCCGGCAGGTGCACCGCAGCACGAGCTGACCCGCGGCGCGGCCAGCACCACGACGAGCGGCGCACTTCCCAGGCATACACACCTCGGAAGTGCGCCGCTTGTTCTGTCCAGGGCTGTCGAGGGCTGTCCACAGGTCGGCAGCCAGGTCGAGCGCCGTCCACAGATGAGCACGGAGGCCGTCTCGCGAGGCTGTACGTCCGCAGTGTGTGGATGTGATTCCGCGGCGAGACCCGTCAACCGATCTGCTGGCTCTGGCAGCTCTGCAGAGCGGCGTGCTCACACTCGAGCAGGCGGAGGGTCTCGGATTGAGCCGATGGTGCGTGTCCCGCATCCTCGCGCAAGGCCAGTGGACCCGCCTGGCGCGCGGAGTGCTGTGGACTCGACCGCTCGGCGTGGGGGAGGAGATCCCCTGGCTGGTGAGGGCCTGGGGTGGTTTGCTCGCGGCGGGTGACGGGTCCCGACTAGGCCCTCGCTCGTCCGGTCACCTCCACGGGCTGGTGGACGAGGCGCCGAGGAAGCCGGACATCTTCGCTCGCGGGCGATCGGTGTCGGCGCGCACCGATGGGCCGTGGCTGCTGCGGCGCGAACAGGTGGGGGTGCGCTCGGCCAAGACCGTCGGGAGTCCTCCCCGGCTCGGAGTGGAGGCCACGGTCATCGACCTCTGCGATGGCGTGACCGCGAGCGAAGTGCCTGGACTGCTCACCCGAGCCGTGCAGCGTCGGCTGACCACGGGCGAGCGGATCGTCGACGAGCTCGCCCTGCGCGCACGCCACCGCCACCGCGCACTGGTTCGTGCCATCCTCAGCGAGGTCGCCGACGGAGTCGAGTCGCCCCTCGAACTCGCCTACCTACGCGACGTCGAGCGGGCTCATGGCCTACCGCGCGGCCGCCGACAGCAGTCCCGCGCGGGTCTGTCACACGTGTCCGACGTCGGCTACGACGAGTGGGCGCTGCTGCTGGAGCTCGATGGCCGCGATGGACACATCGAGGAGGGCGCCTTCCGTGACCGCCGGCGCGACAACGCCTTCGCCGTGCGCGCTCTGCTCACCCTGCGTTACGGCTGGTACGACGTCACGGACAACCCGTGCGCGGTGGCCTGGCAGGTGGCCACCGTGCTGAGGTCGCGCGGGTGGCCCGGCGAGCTCCGTCGATGCGGGCGCTGCCGAACGCTGGCCGAGGCCGACTTCCTGGCCATGGGTTGAGACAAGCGGCGCACTGCCGGGGCGAGTACGCCAGCGAAGTGCGCCGACTGTTCTCGTCTCGGCGGGCAAGCCGACCCATAATGGGGCATGCCCGAGATGCCCGAGGTGGAGTCGTTGCGGGTCTTCCTCACCGACAGGCTGGTCGGGCGGACGATCACCCGGCTCGATGTGGTCGCGTTCAGCGCCCTGAAGACGTATGACCCGCCGCCGAACACCCTGTACGGGCTCGAGATCGACGGCGTGTCTCGGCACGGCAAGTTCCTCGACATCTCCGCTCAGGGCGTGCACCTGGTCTTCCACCTGGCCCGGGCCGGGTGGTTGCGCTGGAAGGACGTCCAACCGACGGCGCCACCCAAGGCGGGTCGCAACCCGCTCGCGGTCCGGCTGCACCTCGACGACGGCTCGGGCTTCGACCTCACCGAGGCGGGCACCCAGCGCAAGCTGGCCGTCTACGTGGTCACCGACCCGGCGCAGATCCCGCACGTCGCCACCCTCGGCCCCGATCCGCTGGCCGATGACTTCGACCAGGCAGCGCTCCGGGCGCTGTTGACCAAGGCCGGTCGCGCCCAGCTGAAGGGGGTGCTCAAGGACCAGCGGGTGATCGCGGGCATCGGCAACGCGTACTCCGACGAGATCCTGCACGTCGCCAGGATGAGCCCGTTCAAGCCGGCCAGCTCCCTGTCGGATGAGGAGCTGACCGTCCTGTACGACGCGATCCGGACGGAGCTGACCGGGGCGATCCAGCGGGCCGAAGGGCTCGCGGCCAAGGACCTCAAGAGCGAGAAGAAGTCGGGCATGCGGGTGCACGGCCGGAAGGGCGAGGCCTGCCCGGTGTGCGGGGACACCATCGCGGAGGTCTCGTTCGCCGACTCGTCGCTGCAATACTGCCCGACCTGCCAGACCGGCGGCAAGAAGCTGGCCGACCGCCGGATGTCCCGCCTGCTGAAATGAGTGGGAGCTCGCGACCAGACCACTAACCTCGGGACATGGTCGACCAGACACCCACCATCACACCCGCCGACGTGTACGGCCTGCGCGCGGACGGGTGGATGCTGCTGGACGTACGCACCGACGAGGAGTGGGCCCAGGGCCGGATCGACGGGTCGGTGCACATCCCGATGGATCAGATCGTGACCCGACTCGACGAGATCGGCGAGCAGGTCATCTGCGTCTGCGCGGTCGGGGCCCGGTCGGAGCGCGTGGCCCAGTACCTCAACCAGCAGGGTGTCGAGGCGGTCAACCTCGAGGGTGGCGTGTACGGCTGGGTGGATGCGGGCAAGCCGGTCGTGTCGTGAAGCGCTAACCTGACCCTAGAAACACGACTTCGGGAGCTCACACCACGTGGTGGGCTGAGAGGGCGGAGTGCCGGTCCCCAGGGGCCGCGGGTCCGCCGACCGACCGAACCTGACCGGGTAATGCCGGCGTAGGGAGGCTCCTCCGATGGCTACGTCCACCTCAGCACCGATCGGTACGCACGGGAACCCGTACGCCCAGGGCAGACCCGAGGCGCCGATCGTCCTGACCACCGATCCGCCACGCCCGTTGCGGTTCTTCGACCAGTTCGCCATGTGGGCGAACCTCGGCATCAGCCTGTTCGGTCCGCTGACCGGGGCCCTGATCGCCGCCACCACCGGATCGGTCTGGCTCGGGATCGGCGCCATCGTCGTCGGCTGCACCATCGGAGCCGGACTGCTCGGCACGTCGGCCCTGTTCGGCGCCACCACCGGCGCCCCGGCCATGGTGTCGCTGCGGGGGGTGCTCGGCCGACGCGGCTCGGTCGCCCCGACCGTGCTCAACATCGGCCAGAACATCGGGTGGGCGACGATGGAGATCATCGTCATCGCGACCGCCGCGTCGGCCATCCTGGGCGAGGAGTGGCGGTGGCCGTTCGTCCTGCTGGCCGGCGCCGTGGCCACCCTGATGGCGGTCAAGCCGCTCGGCAGCGTCCGGATGCTGCGCAAGGTGATGGTCTGGCTGGTGCTGATCGCGTCGGTGGTGCTGTTCGTCCAGGTGCTGTCCCAGCCGCGCCAGGCGATCCCCCAGGAGGCCGTGCTCGGTTTCTGGCCGGCGGTCGACCTCGCCGTGGCGGGGGTCGTCTCGTTCGCTCCGTTGGCCGCCGACTACAGCCGTCACTCACAGACCAGGAAGGCCGCCTTCTGGGGGTCCTCGCTGGGCTACGGCCTGGCCGCGATCGCCTACTACACCCTCGGTGTCCTGGCGGTCGCGCACCTCGGGGGCACCGACGTGATCGCGGCCCTGGTGGCGTTGCCCGCCGGTGCCATCGCCCTGGGCATCCTGCTCACCGACGAGGTGGACGAGGCCTTCGCCAACATCTACTCGACGACCATGTCGGTGCAGAACATCGCGCCCAACGTCGATCGCCGGTTCGTGGCGGTGGCGATCGGGGTGATCGCCACCCTGCTGGCCGGCTTCCTCGATTTCGGTCAGTACCAGTCGTTCCTGTTCCTGATCGGTTCGGTGTTCGTGCCGCTTTTCGCCATGGCGGCGGCCGACTTCCTGCTGGTCAGCGGCCAACGTTGGGACGTCAGCCCGACCTCGCGACTGCGCTGGGCGCCCGTGGTGGCCTGGGCGGGCGGGTTCGTGGCCTACCAGCTGGTCTATCCCGGCACCGTGCCGGTCTGGTCGGACTTCTGGTACGCCGTGGACGCGGCGATCGGCTTCACCCCGCCCACCTGGCTGGGTTCCTCGGTGGCGGCGATCGGAGTCTCCGCCGTGCTGATGGTCGGGTTGGGCCGGATCTCCGCGCGGTTCGCGAAAGCCGTCGACTGACGGAGAACGCCGCACCCGGGGGTTCGTGGGACCGCGGAAGCCGTCGACTGACGGAAAGTTCAGTCCACCGGAAGCCGCACGTTCAGCGCCCCGTCTGCCAGGTAGGGCAGTCTGGACGCCGTGGTGATGATCTACGCCCACCGTGGCTACTCGGCCGAGGAACCCGAGATGACCCGGGCGGCCTACCGACAGGCGATCGCCTGGGCCGAGCGGACGGGATCGGCGCTCGGGCTGGAGACCGACGTGCACTTCAGCGCGGACGGCCAGCTGATCTGCCTGCACGACCTGTCGGTCGACCGCACCTCGACCAGCACCGGCCGGGCGTACGAGCGCACGCTGGCCGAGCTGCAGACGCTCGACTTCGGCTCCTGGAGGGTGCGCCGGCCGACCGATGAGCAACGCACGCTGATCGGGCTGGCCGAGCTGCTGGAGCTGACGGCCGACGCCCGCGGGCGCGGGGTCGACGTCAGCCTGGCCATCGAGACCAAGCACCCCAACCCGCGGACCACCGAGGTCGAGGACGAGGTCGCCGCACTGCTCGAGCCGTACGGTTGGACCGCCCCCGGCTCCCCGGTGCGGATCATCTCGTTCTTCCTCCCCGGTCTCGAGCGGGCCGCCGAGGTGCTCCCGCACCTGCCGCGCACCCTGCTGATCGAGAAGGAGCTCGGGGAGTGGCGGGATGGGCACCTCCCCGAGGGCATCGGGGCGGTCAGCCCCGACTACCTGCTGCTGCGGGACGACCCGGACTTCATCGCCCGAGCCCTCGACCGCGGGCACGAGGTGCACGTCTGGACCGTGAACCGGGCGCGTGACATCAGCTGGTGCCTGACCCGTGGCGTCACCGGGATCACCACCGACGATCCGGCGGTCGCGGCGGCTGCCGTCGCCCGTTGGGAGAGGCGTACCGCAACCATCGCCTAAGGTTTGCCCGTGAGTCTCGCCCGCGTCGCCTGCGTCATCCCGGCCAGGGACGTGGCGGACCGGATCCAGGCGACCGTGATCGCGGCCCGCGCACTGCCCGGCGTGGACGTGGTGATCGTCACCGACGACGGCAGCTCCGATCCCACCGGCGACTACGCGGCCGCCTCCGGAGCGATCGTGGTCACTCACCAGCGCGGTCGTGGGCGGGCCGCGGCCATCGAGTCCGGGGTCAACGCGCTCGGGGTCCTCGAGCAACGGGACAAGCGGCCGGAGTGCGGCACGGTCCTGGTGCTCGACGCGGACCTGGGCGCCTCCGCCGCTCTGGCTCAGCAGCTCATCGGCCCAGTCGTCACCGAGCGCGCCGACCTGACCATCGCCGTCCCGCCGCGGCCGGACCCAGGGGAGTCGGACCCCGGCTTCGACCTGGTCGAGACCACCGCCGCCCGCGGGGTCTCCGAGCTGGCCGGCTGGACGCCGCGGGCTCCGCTGGCCACGAACCGCTGCCTGACCCGGCGCGCGTACGAGCTCGCCAGTCCGCTGGCCGCCGGCGACGGAGCCGATGTCGGCATGACCATCGACCTGCTGCGGGCCGGGTTGCGGGTGCAGGAGATCGAGGTCGACGTCGATGGCGGTGACCCGGGGTCCGGTCTGGCGGCCCGGCTCGACCGAGCGCTGGTGCTGAAGGACGTCACCCGGGCCCTGACCGCGCGCGGTCTGGTCCGGCACAGTCTCGGCGAGCTCAAGCAGTCCGGCGGCGTCGCCGGGCTGATCGACAAGCTCCGCGGATGAGCCGGCCCTCGGGCCAGGGAGACGCGCACGACGGGCCGCGTCCCCACCATCACGTCACCGGCCGCAACCCCGCCCATCCGCCCATCCAGCGTTATGCGCCGAGCGTCTGGCACCGTGACCACCGGTACGCGATCGGGTTGATCATCGGGGCCACCGTGCTCACCCTGGTCGCGGGCTTCCTCGGCCCGTCCGTCGTCGCCTTGACCCTCGGGCCGCGGGACAGCCTGCTGCCGCCCTGGTATCTGCCCGCCGGTGTCGTGCAGCCCAACGAGTGGGTGGTCACGGCAATGGTCTGGCTGATCGTGGTGGCCGGCGCCACCGGGCTGTGGATCGGGCTGCGGGCCCTGGCCGGAGGGTGGCTGCCGAGTCCGCGCAAGCTGTTCGGTCTCGGCACGGGGCTGAGCCTGGCCACCATCCTGGTCCCGCCGCTGACCAGCGCCGACATCTTGATGTACGCCGGCTACGGCCGGCTCCAGATGATCGGGCGGAACCCGTACGAGATCACTCCGGCCGAGGTGTTCCGCGGCCAGTTCGACCCCGTGCTGCGCTGGACCGAGCAGCCGTGGCAGGACACCCCCAGCGTCTACGGACCGATCACGTCCTGGCTGCAGTGGCTGGCGAACTACCTCGGCGGCGACAACATGCACGACATCGTGTTCTGGCTGCAGGTGGTCACGGTGGTGCCGTTCATCATCGCGTGCGCGGGCATCGTGCAGCTGGGGCACGGGGACAAGCGCCGACAGGCCCGGGCCGCCCTGCTGACCGTCTGCAACCCGGTGCTCATCTGGGCCGTCGTGGCCACCGCGCACAACGAGGCGCTCTCGGTGATGTTCGCGGTGGCCGGGATCATGCTGATGCGCAAGAGCCCGTTCGGCGCCGGGCTCGGCATCGGGCTCGCCGGCTGCGCCAAGCTGAGCATCGGCATCTGGGGGCTGGCGATGCTGTGGGCGTACCGGCGGGAGCCGAAGAAGGCCGCCCTGCTCTGCCTGGGCACGATCATCCCGATGACGCTGGCGTACGTGGTGTGGCAGCCGAACGCCTTCTTCCAGGTGCTGCGCAACGGCTCGTACGTCTCCGTCGGTTCCTGGGCGAACCCCGTCTACTTGTTCCTCGACCTGTTCCTGGAGGACTGGGTCGCCAAGATCATCGTCGGGGCGATCTCGTACGGCGGTCTGGTCGTCATCGCCTGGATGCTGTCGAAGGTGGTGCCCTGGACCTCCGCGCCGGGTCTGCCGCGGGGCGCCGACCCGAGGCTCGACCCGCTGACCGTGGCCCTGCGCACCTCGCTGATCCTGTCGGTGGCCTGGCTGGTCACGGCCATGTACACGCTGTCCTGGTACGACCTGATCGCCTGGCTGCCGCTGGCCGTGCTGGCCGCCAGCAAGCTCGACCGGATGATGCTGATGCGGATCACGCTGCTGTCTCTGTCGTACGTCCCGGGCCGCGCGGTCGAGATGAGCATGCCGCTGCAGGCGGTGTCGGGGGTCTTCCGGTACGGGATCTCACCGCTGGTGCAGGTCGCCGTGCTGGTGGCCATCGTGTTGTGGTGGCGCAAGCCGGATCGCGAGGAGCTCTTCCCCTTCGGCCCACCCAAGGAGCTCCGCGAGCTGCAACCGGTCGGGACCCGGCACCGCCTCTGACCCTTCAGGCGGAGGGCTCTCAGGCGGAGGGCTTCTCAGGCGGAGGCGGCCACGTAGTCGGCGATCTCGGTGAGCAGTCGCTCCTGGACGTCCTTGTCCGCGAACGAGGCCCGGACCCCCGCCTTGGCCAGGTTGCCGACGCCGATGTCGTCCAGCCCGAGCAGCCGGGCCGCGACCCCGTACTCGTCGTTCAACGTGGTGGCGAACATGGGCGGATCGTCGCTGTTGACGCTGACCCGGACACCGGCCTCGACCATGGCGATGATCGGGTGCTGGCTCAGGTCGCTCACCGCGCCGGTGGCCACGTTGGAGGTCGGGCAGACCTCGACCGGGATCTGCTGCGCCGTCAGGTACGCCAGCAGCTCCGGATCCTGGACCGCCGAGGTGCCGTGACCGATGCGTTCGGCGCCGAGCTCGCGGATGGCGTCCCAGACCGTCTCCGGTCCGGTGGTCTCACCGGCGTGCGGGACGCTGTGCAGGCCGGCGGCCCGGGCCGCGTCGAAGTGGGGCTTGAACTGCGGCCGCGGCACGCCGATCTCGGGGCCACCCAGTCCGAACCCCACCAGGCTGGACGGACCGTGGTCGAGGGCGATCCGCAGCGTGCCGTCGGCGCCCTCCAGTCCCAGCTCACCGGGGATGTCGAAGATCCAGCGCAGCACGATGCCGAGGTCGCGTTCGGCGGCCACCCGAGCGTCCTCGATGGCCTCGACGAACGCCTCGGCGGGGATGCCGCGCACGATCGAGGTGTACGGCGTGACCGTCAGCTCGGCGTACCGGACGTTCTGGGACGCCAGCTCGGCCGCGACCTCATACGTCAGCAGCCGCACGTCCTCGTCGGTCTTGATCAGGTCGACGACCGACAGGTAGATGTCGATGAAGTGGGCGAAGTCCCGGAACCGGAAGTAGTCGGCCAGCTGCTCCGGGTCGGCCGGCACCGTCCCGGGGTGACGCTCGGCCAGCCGGGCCACGATCGCGGGCGTCGCCGACCCGACGTGGTGCACGTGCAGCTCGGCCTTGGGCAACCCGGCGATGAAGGCCTTGCCCGGATCGGTCAGCGCGGTCAGGACGGAGTCGGACGTCATGGCCCCAGTCTGGCAACCCCCGACCACGTCTTTT
Organism: uncultured Actinomycetota bacterium; assembly: GCA_963696135.1. GTDB lineage: Bacteria > Actinomycetota > Actinomycetes > Propionibacteriales > Propionibacteriaceae > Microlunatus. The sequence continues at coordinate 386,819 of CAVOJH010000004.1, read as the reverse complement.
GTGCCGCTATCCACCTCAGGTGTGGTTCTTGCTCCTAAAGCTTCGAGGAGGCCAAGGGGAAGCGGGCCGCCGAGGCCTCCCGCTGGGCCAGCCGACGCAGGGCCAGCAGCACCGGTTCGACCAACACCGTGCCCAGCACGACGTAGCGCACGGCTGCACTCGGCGTCTCCGTCGGCAGCCCGTCGATCTCGGCCTCGGCGACCCGCATCATCGCGTCGGCGTACGTGTCCATCCGCTCCGGCTCGACCACGAAACCGGCGTCGTCCAACGCCGCCAGGGCGACGGCCAGACCGCCCAGCGCATCGTCGACCCGCGCCCCGGTGTCCTCGTCAACGGCATCGGCGCAGGCGTCCCAGCCCCAGCGACGCAACAGGGAGACCGCCGGGGCGAGGTCGACCTCGCCGGGCAGGTCGGGCGCGACGGCCTGGTGCGCCGTGCCGAGCAGATCCAGGGTCAGACCCGTCGGCTCGTCGATCTGTCCGAGGACGTTCTTGGTCGCCGCGAGGGAAAGTCCACCGACCCCCACCAGGGCGCGGACGAGGCGCAGCCGCTGGACGTGCGCGTCGTGGTACTGAGCCTGGTTCGGCGACGTCCGCACGCCCTCAGGCACGAGGCCCTCACGCAGGTAGAACTTGATCGTCGCGACCGGGACGCCGCTGACCCGGGACAGCTCCGAGATGCGCATCTCTCTCTTTCTCCGACCGGTTCCCTCTTGACAACGGACAGTATCACTATCTAATAATGGTGAGCAGAGAGTGTTGCTATCCATACGAGGAGATGACGATGGCCGCGATCGAAAGCGGACGGATGACCCATGACCACGACGGCGAGCTGGTGGTCTTCCTGATCGGCATGCGCATCAACCGCTGGTGGCGACCCGATCTGTGGCTGCCGGTGTTCAACGCGATGCCGCCGATGCTCGCCGAGCTGTCGAAGGACCCGGAGTCGGGGATGCTCGGCTACCGGCTCACCCTGGGGGAGGGCGGCCCGCTGTTGATCATGTACTGGGACAGTCATGAGCTGCTGTACGCGTACGCCTCCCGGCCCGACGCCGAGCACCGTCCGGCCTGGACCCGCTTCAACCAGCGGGCCCGGAAGGCACCCGGGGCGGTGGGCATCTGGCACGAGACCTTCCAGGTCGCCGTGGCCGAGTCCATCTACGCCGGGATGCCCGTCAGCGGGCTGGCCAAGGCCACGGGCGCGATCCCCGTGGGTCGTCGCGGCGAACGGGCGAAGGAGCGCTATCAGGCGGGCGGGACCGGCGTGGCGGCCTGACCCGGTTCGGGGGCACCGGTGAGCTCGAGGCTGATCCGCCACAGTCGCTCACGGGCGGCCGGGTCGTACGCCTCGGCCACGTGCGCCCGGGCTTCCACGAGCTGGTCGTAGAACCGTCCGGTGATCATGTCCAGCGCCGGGTCCATGATCATCCGGGTGGTCGCCTCCACTCCCGACGCCACGGTGTGCACCGGCGCGATCCCCTTGTCGAGCACCATCTTCGTCGGCATGTAGGTCCCCGGGTGCAGGCTGTTCACCGTCACCCGGTCGAGCCGATCCGCCAGCGTGAAGCCCCAGGTGATCATGGCCAGCTTGGACTGGTTGTAGGGCAGCCACCAGTCGTCCTGATGATCTTCGAGGACAAGATCATCGAACTGGATCGGCGCCTGGCCGAGCGATGCGACGTTGACGATGCGTCCGCCGTCGGTGCTGATCATCGGCAGCAGCCGGTGTGTGAGGTCGAACGCCGCCAGGTAGTTGACGGCGAAGCAGAGCTCGTTCCCATCCACCGTGAGCGGCCGTCGTGGAGCGTCCCGGTCACCGGGTCCGACACCGGCGTTGTTGACCAGCACGTCCACCCGGTCGGTCAGCTCGGCGATCTGCCCGGGAAGTGTCCGGACCTCGGCCAGGTTCGAGAGGTCGGCGAGGACCGTTGTCGGTTCGACTCCCCCGGCCGTCGCCACCTCGTCGCGGAGGGCCGCCAGGGCCTCGGGGCGTCGCCCGTGCAGGATCAGCCGCTGTCCGTCCGCGGCCAGGGCCAGGGCCACCTCCCGGCCGAGTCCGTCCGTGGCGCCGGTGATGACGATGGTCTTCGCGGGCATGAACCGACCGTACGCCGTCGGTGTCGGTGCCGGGTGGCAGTCTGCCCGGATGACGCGCACCCAGTACTACACCGCCACCAGCATCGACGGGTTCATCGCGGACGCCGACAACTCCCTCGGCTGGCTGTTCACGCTGCGCCAGACCGAGGCGTCGAAGCAGGAGTATCCCGACTTCATCGCCGACATCGGAGCGCTCGCCATGGGTTCCACCACGTACGAGTGGATCCTCGACCACGAGGGCTTGCTGGAGAAGCCGGGCCGCTGGCCGTACGAGCAGCCGACCTGGGTGTTCAGCAGCCGTGTGCTGCCCAGGGTGCCCGGGGCCGACATCCGGTTCGTGACTGGCGACGTGGCGCCCGTGCACGCCGAGATGGTCGAAGCGGCTGCGGGAAAGAACGTGTGGGTGGTCGGCGGTGGTGACCTGGTCGGTCAGTTCGCCGACGTGGGGCTGCTCGACGACCTCATCCTGGGCGTCGGCTCGGTGTTCCTGGGCAGCGGGGCACCCCTGCTGCCGCGCCGCATCACCCCGCCGCGCCTGCGCCTGGTCAGCGCCACCGCCCACGGCGAGGACTTCGCGACGCTGCGCTACGAGCTCATAGGTGGTCCGACGAACTGAATCAGGGGGCTGTGACCGTGTAGCCGGCCTCGTCGACGGCCCGATGGATGTCGCTGAACGGGATGTCGGCGTCGCTCACGACGGTCAGCGCGCCGGTGGTCAGGTCGACCGTGACATCGGTGACACCGGACAGGCCGGACACCTCCTCGGTGACCGCCTGCACGCAGTGGGCGCAGGTCATACCGCTGACGACGTAATCGGTGGTGGTGCTCATGGATCGACTTCCTGATTCGGGTGCTGGAGGGGGTCAGGACCGGACGAGTCGGGCGATGGCCTGGGAGGCCTCGTGCAGCTTGGCCTCGGCCTCGTCGCCACCCTCCTCGGCGGCCCGGACGACGCAGTGCTGCAGGTGCTCGTCGAGCAACCCCAAGGCCACCGAGCGCAGGGCGCTGGTCATGGCCGAGACCTGGGTCAGGATGTCGATGCAGTACTTCTCCTCCTCGACCATCCGCTGCAGCCCGCGGGCCTGGCCCTCGATCCGGCGGAGGCGCTTGAGGTAGTCCTCCTTCTGACCGAGGTAGCCGTGCGGCGCCCGACCGCCGTGGGCGTCAGCCGCCGGGATGGTGTCGACGGGCGGCACGGTCTGGCTCATCAAGGCTCCTCGGGGTACGGCCGACGGGGTCCGGTCGGATACCCCCCTAGAGTATGGCGATGTCAACGTTCGCCCAAGTCCGGGCGGGAAACGGCAGGAGAACACCACGTGTCCGAACGGGCGGGCCGGGTTGCGACCGGCTGTGCACAACCGCTGTGGAATCCCACGAACCGGGCCCCTTTGTCAAGGCCGCGCGGCACCGGATGACACGGCGCCAGGAAGTTCCGAACCAATCTTCGTCCACGGCCCTGTCCGAGCGAATGACCTGATCAGGGGCAGTTTTCGGGGGAGTGCACCGAGTTGTCCCCAGGCTTGTGCCCAGGGAGTGCACAACGCCGTCGCGTGTCCTCCACACGAGGTTCCCGGTTATCCACACGACCTGTGGATAACTTGTTCATCTTGGGTGGCGGTGGTGTCCGATGCGGCGTACGTTGGCCCACGCTGTCACCACGCGGGGCCCGAAGAGTCACTCATCGAGCTCTGTCGGTGGCGGCACCTACCGTACGAACATGCATGCTATTGGGCCCGGTCGTGGACCGGGCGAAGGGGGACGTGGCGTGAGTCTGGCCGAGGCGATCCCGCAGTACGGCGACGACTCGACCCGCGGCCTGGACCGCACCCCACCGCAGGACATGACGGCCGAGCAGTGCGTGCTCGGCGCGATGATGCTGTCCAAGGACGCGATCGCCGACGTCATCGAGGCGCTGCGCGGGACCGACTTCTACCGGCCGACCCACGAGCAGATCTACGACGCGATCATCGACCTGTACGGGCGCGGAGAGCCGGCCGACGCCGTCACCGTCTCCGCCGAGCTCGGCAAGCGCGGCGAGCTGCTGCGGATCGGCGGTGCCCCCTACCTGCACGACCTGCTGTCCAGCGTCCCACTGGCCGCCAACGCCGGCTTCTACGCCGACATCGTCCGCGAGAAGTCGATCCTGCGCCGTCTCGCCGATGCCTCGGTGCGGATCGCCCAGATGTCGTACGCCGGGGAGGGCGAGGTCAACGACATCGTCGACCGGGCCCAGGCCGAGGTGTACGCGGTCACCGACCGCCGCGCCGCGGAGGACTACAAGCCTTTGTCGGAGCTGATGCAGCCGACCCTGGACGAGATGGAGGCCATCTCCTCCCGCGACGGCAGCTTCGCCGGGGTGCCGACCGGGTTCGCCGAGTTCGACGAGCTGACCAACGGGCTGCATCCGGGCCAGATGATCATCGTGGCCGCCCGGCCCGGCATGGGGAAGTCCACGTTGGCGCTGGACCTGGCCAGGTCGGCGTCGATCAAGAACGGTCTGACCTCGGTGATCTTCTCGTTGGAGATGAGCCAGATCGAGATCACCATGCGGCTGCTGTCGGCCGAGGCGTCGATCCCGCTCGGTCACATCCGGGGCGGCCGGATGAGCGACGACGACTGGAGCCGGGTGGCCTCGAAGATGGGCCAGGTCTCCGAGGCCCCGCTCTACATCGACGACTCCCCGAACCTGACCATGATGGAGATCCGGGCCAAGGCCCGGCGCCTCAAGCAGAAGCACGACCTGAAGCTGGTGGTGATCGACTACATCCAGCTGATGACCTCGGGCAAGAAAGTCGAGTCCCGCCAGCTGGAGGTGAGCGAGTTCAGCCGGCAGATCAAGCTGCTGGCCAAGGAGCTCGAGGTGCCGGTGGTCGCGTTGTCCCAGCTCAACCGTGGACCCGAGCAGCGCACCGACAAGCGACCGATGCTGTCGGACCTGCGCGAGTCGGGCTCGTTGGAGCAGGACGCCGACATGGTGGTCCTGCTGAACCGCCCCGACATCAACGACAAGGAATCCGACCGGGCCGGCGAGGCGGACATGGACATCGCCAAGCACCGTAACGGACCGACGAAGATGATCACCGTCGCCTTCCAGGGGCACTACAGTCGCTTCGCCGACATGATGCACTGAACGTTCCTGTCAGCAGCAGCGTCGTCCTCGGCCGCTGGGATCAGGCGTCGGCGTCACCATCGAGCGGGCACGGGACCACGATCGTGCTCGCCGGCAGCTCACGCAGCAGGTCGACCATGACCTCCCGGCGCGTTCGCTCGTCGTCGGTGCCCCGATCGAGGAGGTGGAAGAGGTCGAGCAGCAGACCCGCCGTCAACCGCACGGACAGGTCGTCAGCGTCACGACCCATGCGATCGGCGATGGCCTGCTCGAGATCCTCCCGCAGCGTCCGGAACCGGTCCCACAGCTTTGCCCGTGGAACGGCGGCCGCATCCACCAGCCGGCGCATCTCCGCGATGCGGCTGCCCGCGTCGTCGTACGCCGCGGCGGCCGCGAGCAGGGCCTCTCCGAGGGAGATCTCGAGACGCTCGCCGGCGGGGCGGGCGCGGAGATAGGGGGCCGGGTCGATGGCCTCGACGAGAGGGTCCAACAGCAGCTGGTCCTTGCTGGGGAAGTAGCGATACAGCGTCGTCGTGCCGACCTCGGCGCGTTCGGCGATCTGCTCCATCGTCGTCTCCTCGAAACCGGCGCGCAGGAAGAGCTCGAGCGCCACATCCACCATCGTCTGGCGGCTTCGGGCGGCCTTCCTCTCGCGCAGTCCCATGATCGATATCCTAGTGCTCACTTCCGATCGGATGCCGCTACCACTATTGACCCCGTGAGGGCTCTGTCGTAAAGTGGTAGTCACTGCTGAATGACAGTCAGTCCGATTCAGTAGTCAGTGCACGGAGAGGTGCCCCGCGGTCATGAATCTGTTGTCGGTCTCGTCCTACAGTCTGCGCGAGCACCTCGGACCGATCTCGATCGCCTTCACCGATGCCCATGGGGATGAGCAGGAGTTCGCGCAGGACTTCCCGAAGCTGGTCGACATCACCGACTTCCCACTCCGGGCCGCACAGGCCTATCCCGTCGCGGGTGTGGAGGCGGTCGCATTCCAGTTCGCCGGCCGCGACGATCCCGCCCTCGCCGCCTTTGCCGCCGGCGCGACCGACGCCGGTCTGGTGCTGGTGAACGTCGCCGTCGACGTGGGCGACCTCGTGCGGACCGACGCCGACGGACTCGCCGCCGACGTCGCCGAGCTGAGGCACTGGATCGCGCGCGTCGCCGAGCTCGGGTTTCGTTTCGTGCGGGTCAACGCCGGGTCTCCCTTCAGTGCGCACCACGGCGATGAGCCGCCGGCACGCCTGGTCGCAGCCCTGACCGATCTCGGCGAGTTCGCCGCCGGGCACGGCATCCGGCTGCTGGTCGAGAACCACGGGGGCGCGTCGAGTGATCCTGTCTGGATGAACTCTCTCCTCGATCAGGTCGGTGTGGCGAACCTCGGGCTGCTCCTCGACCTCGGCAACTTCGACGCGCTGCTGGATCCGCTGATGGCGGCGATGTTCGCCGAACCCGGCGCGGCGCCGGTCGACCCGTTCGCCGACCTGGACCTGACCTCGCTCTACGACGGGATCGAGGCCCTGGCCGATCGAGCCGAGCTCGTGCACGTCAAGGCGCACGTCGTCGCCGAGGGGGGACGGGTGGGTCCCGTCGACCTGGTGAAGGCGCTGGGCATCCTCAGCCGTCACGGCTACACCGGACCCCTGACCGTCGAGTACGAAGGCGCCGGTGGGGACCCCTGGGCCCACACCGGCCGCGTGCTCGACGTGACCTCCGCGGCCATCGCCGCCTGCTGACACACCACACCCGACGAACGGAGACATCATGGAAGCCCAGCGCGAGTCAGTCGATGTGCTGATCGTCGGATCAGGCCCGGCCGGCGCCACGTACGCGCGCACCATCGGCGATGCGGCCCCTCACGCCCGGGTGCTGATGGTCGAGGTCGGACCGGTCGTCCCCGGTTCCCGTGGGGATCACACCCAGAACATGACCGACGAGGAACGCGCGGCTGCGCAGCTGCTGACCCAGGGACCCGACTCCGGCGTGGTGCGGGCCGCTGCGCTGTCCGACATCGCCCCCGGCATCGATCCCAGCCTGGAGTTCCGGCAGACGATCCTCCCGGGTCTTCACTTCGTCGATCCCCGCCCCGCGCTCGAGTCGGGAGAGGTCGGTCTTCCGGCCGCGAGCATGGCGAGCGGCGTGGGCGGGATGGGGATCCACTGGGGCACGTCCAGTCCCCGCCCTCAGCAGTCCGAACGCATCCCCTTCCTCGACGCCGACGATCTCGACGTCGCTCTCGCCCAGGCCGAGGAGCTGCTCGGCACGTGCACGTTCCCGGTCCCGGGTCGGGGTCTGCCCGAGGCGTTGCGAGCGGCCGTGGCCGAGGTGCTGGACCGTCCGGGTCTGAACCCCACCGGTTTCATGCCGACCTCCACCCGGTGGGAGGACGGTTCGTTGCGGTTTGCGGGCACGGGCGCCATCCTCGGTGAGCTCGAGAGCAGCATGGCCGGCTTCGAGCTGCGCGCCGAGACGCTCGCCGAGCGGGTGCTGGTCGAGGACGGCGTGGCCGTTGGCGTGCTGCTGCGCGACCGCCGGTCGGACACCACGTACGAGGTACGGGCTCAGCACGTGGTGGTGTGCGCCGACGGACTGCGTACGCCGCAGGTGCTGTTCGCGTCGGGCATCCGCCCGCCGGCGCTGGGTCACTATCTGAACGAGCACTTCCAGATGGCCACCTTCCTCACCCTCGCCGATGAGTTCGACCCGCAGGGGTTCGCGCACGATCCGGAGAACGTGATGAGCATCGTGACCCCGTTCTCCGATGCCCGCCCGTTGCAGATGGGTGTCATCGCCCTCGCCAGCTCGGCGTTCAAGATGAGTCTCGGCGAGGGTGACACGCGCGCCGACGACCGCTCGGCGTCTCGGCTGGCCATCACCGCCTGCTACGCGGCCAAGGACATCCAGTTCAGTGATGCGGTCGAGTTCAGCGACTCCGAGGTCGACTTCTTCGGCATGCCGCGGATGCGGATCCGCTACTCCCACACCGATACCGATCGCGCCGTCATCGACGAGATGCGCGAGGTCTCGGTGGCCGTCGCCGGACGCCTGGGGACACCCATGGACGCGCCCGAGCTGGCCGCCGGCGGGTCGTCCCTGCACTACCAAGGCACCGTCCGGATGGGGGCCACCGACGACGGCACGTCGGTCTGCAGTCCCGATCTCGAGGTGTGGGGCGTCGAGAACCTCTACCTGGGTGGCAACGGCGTCATCCCCACCGCCACGGCCTCGAACCCGACCCTGACCACCGTCGCCCTGGCCTGGCGCGCCGCCACCCGGCTCACCGAGCGCCTGGTCGAGAAGCCGGGCGACACCGGCAGCGTCCTCGGCTGACCCGCCGGATCCATGACTCGATTGTAGTCGAACGTATATACGAATACAACGCTCCCGATCGGCGTCTTCCGACGGAATCTGTGTGTTTCGTTCTGAGTGCTGTGCACTTCTTCGGTATCGTCCCGGCGGCGTACGAACCGCTCTACGCTCGTCGATATGGGTTGGGGGAGGGGCGCAGGCCGGTTCTCCCGATGGCGTGGGGGTGATGGTGGATCTGACCCTCCCGGACGCGGAGGACGAGGACGGCCAAGTCCCGCACCTGCAACGCGCCGGCGTCAGGCTCATCTTCCGCGACGCTCTCGGCGGGGGACGGCGACGGGCGCCGGTACAACGACCTGAAGTCCGCGGTCGTCTACGACACCTACGAACGGGCCGTTGAATTCACGAGATCACGCGATCAGACCCGGCGATCAATTCACGGGGATTGCGCAGATGTCGATCGGATCGGTATCCTGTTGTATTTGTCTGAATACAACAAAAGGCACCGATTTCTCGGCGCCTGTTACCAGGTTAGCCCGGCCACCCACATTCGTCAAGGAGCACCGTTGCCGAACACAGAAGAGCACCGCACCGAGACCGTGCTGAAGCACGAGATCGACCGGGAACAAGGCTATGTGACCATGCTGTACGAGGTTCTCGACGCCGCTCGCGACCGTGCCGCGGAGGATCTCCGACTGACTCACGGCGGTCCGACCACCGGCACCGACCAGGCCGCCACCGAACGTGAGTCCTTTGCCCGGACGTATGCCGGCAGACACGATCAATTGCTCACTGTGGAACGCGGACTGTGTTTCGGGCGCCTTGATTCCGTCGACGGTGAGACGTCGTACATCGGCCGCATCGGTCTTTTCGATGACGATTACGATCCGCTGCTGCTCGACTGGCGCGCGCCGGTGGCCGAGCCCTTCTACCGAGCCACGACCGAAGCCCCGATGGGGGTGCTCCGGCGCCGTCACATCCGGCTGACCGGGCGCACCGTCACCGGCGTCGACGACGACGTGCTCGACCTGGCTGGATTGTCCGACCAGGACCACCCGGGCCTGATCGGAGAGGGTGCGCTGTTCGCCTCGCTGTCAGCCCACCGCACCGGTCGGATGTCGGAGATCGTCGCGACGATCCAGGCGGAGCAGGACGCCATCATCCGCGCGGGTCTCCCTGGGGTCCTGGTCGTCCAGGGTGGCCCCGGCACCGGGAAGACGGTCGTCGCTCTGCACCGCGCCGCGTACCTGCTCTACACCCACCGGGAGCAGCTCGCCCGGCGCGGGGTGCTGCTGATCGGTCCGAACGCGACCTTCCTCCGCTACATCGAACAGGTGCTCCCCTCACTCGGCGAGACGGAGGTGGTCCTGTCCACCATCGGCCAGCTTCTCCCCGGCGTGGTGGGAACGGCGACCGAACCTCCGGAGGTGAGCCGGCTCAAGGGTCGCCCGGAGATGGTCGGCGTGATCGCCCGCGCGGTCCGGATGGCGCGCCGGGACCGGGCCCGCGACCTCACGCCCGAGCGGCTGCTCACCCTGCTCTGGTCATCCCCGGAGCACCTTGCCGCCGCAGCCCCGGACCTCTCCGAGACCGATCGCGACGCCCTGCGACGCCCGCCGGGAAGCCCCTGGACCCGGGCCGACGTCGCCCTGCTCGACGAGGCGGCCGAGCTGCTGGGTGACACGGAGGCGGTGGTCCGGGAGCGACGTCGGGCAGCCACCGCGCGGGCCGAGGAGGAGGCCGAGCACCTGGCGTACACGCACGCGACGGTCGAGAGCGGGCTCGCCGTGGGGGCGTTGACGATCGACCCGCTGGACGTCCAGCCGTTCATCGCCATGATGGCGGAGCGGACCCGACACCGGGAGGCGGTGGGCACGATCGCCGACCGGGCCGCCGCCGACCGCACCTGGCAGTTCGGGCACGTGATCGTCGACGAGGCGCAGGACCTGTCCCCGATGGAGTGGCGGATGCTGATGCGCCGCTGCCATCGCCGCTCGATGACGCTGGTCGGTGACCTCGCTCAGGCCGGCAGCGACGCGGGCGTGCGGTCCTGGGCCGACCTGCTCGACCAGTACGCGCCGGGCCGTTGGCGTACGGCCGAGCTGACGGTGAACTACCGGACGCCGGCCGAGATCATGGCGGTGGCAGCAGACGTGCTCACCGCCATCGACCCGGCAGCCACGCCTCCGGTGTCGGCGCGGTCCACCGAGGTGGCGCCGTGGAGCCGCTCCGTGTCGGCGGACGACCTCGGCCCGGCCCTGCTCCACGCCGTCGCCGACGAGCAAGTCGCCACCGGGGACGGGCGACTTGCGATCCTCGTGCCCGGATCCCGGTACGCCGAGCTGGCCGACCTGGTCTCCACCGCGCTCCCCGGCGTGGCGTACGGGTCGGACCCGACCCTGCTGGACGCCGGCACGGTGATCCTCACGGTCGACCAGTCGAAGGGGCTCGAGTTCGACTCGGTCCTGATCGCCGACCCGGCAGCCATCCTGCGCGAGTCGGCTCGGGGCGGGTCGGATCTCTACGTCGCGGTGACCCGGGCGACCCAACGGTTGGGCGTGATCGCGGTCGGCGAGCTGCCGGACGTCCTGCGGGGCCTGGCCGTGAGCGAACCGGAGCCGGGCGGAGGCCGAGGCCGCGGTCACGATCCGCGAAGGACTGCGGACAGTGCTGCTTGACCACGCCGGGCACACCCCGGACGGCGACGCGATCCGAGCAGTCAACCGACTGCTTGCGGAGATCCCGGTGCGCCTCGCACTCGACGCGACCGGCTATCGGCTGCACGGGTTCGGCGCGGCTCCGTTCGGGCAGGCCGTCCGCTGGCCGACGCCATCCGGAGGTGCAGTGAGGACGGCAGCTGGCACCGGCTCAAGGTATGCGCGCGGGACACCTGTCGGTGGGCCTTCTACGACGCGTCCCGCAACCCGGACCGCGTGGGTAGGCGCCAAGGCCCTGAGCGACTCGGTCGGCGCGGACACGGCCGCCACCGCCCGAGATCTGGCACCATGCCCCGGTGACGATCATCGCGGCCGCGGACGGATCAGCCCTCGGCAACCCGGGCCCTGCGGGTTGGGGCTGGTACGTCGACGACGACCGGTGGGCGTGTGGCGGCTGGCCGCACGGCACCAACAACATGGGTGAGCTCACCGCCGTCCTCGACCTGCTGCAGCAGACCGCCGCCAGCGACGAGGACCTGCTCGTCTACTGCGACTCCACGTACGCGATCAACTCGATCACCAAGTGGATGCCGGGGTGGAAGCGCAAGAACTGGCGCAAGGGCGACGGCAAGCCGGTGCAGAACGTCGAGATCATGAAGGCCCTGGACGCGGCCATGCAGGGCCGTCGGGTGCGGTTCGAGTGGGTCAAGGGACACGCGGGACACGAGCTGAACGAGCAGGCGGACCGGCTGGCCAACAGCGCCTCCGTCGCCTACAGCCAAGGAAAGCAGCCCGATCCGGGTCCCGGCTTCGGCGCGCGCGGGGCGACTGAGGACGCGCACGCCGGCTACCTGCCCACGCCCAAGGCGGAGCCCGAAGCCGACCTGTTCTCCCTGTTGGACGACGAGCCGAGCGACGAGGAGAGGGTGATCGCGCTCGAGCGTGACCTGCTGACCGACGCCGTACGGTCCGATCCGGCCGCCCTGGCTGCGCTGCTGCATCCGGACTGGACCGAGATCGGTCGGTCGGGCCGGCTGTGGACGCGCGAGGAGATGCTGAGTGTGATCGCGCCGCTGACCGAGCCGGTCACGCTGGACACCGTCGCGGTCAGCCGCGTCGACGAGACCACCATCCTGCTGCTCTGGCGGGCGGTGACCGATCAGCGGAGCACCCTGCGCAGCTCCTTGTGGGTACGCGACGCCGGTGACTGGCGGCAGCGTTTCCACCAGGGCACCGACGAGACCTGATCGTCCGGCTCACAGCCCCGAGTTGTCACGGCAGCCACTAGCATCACGCCGGTGACCACTCTCGTACTCACCGTCGTCGGCGACGACCGCGTCGGTCTGGTGAAGGCGCTCGCCGACGTCGTCTCCGCCAACGGTGGCAACTGGGAGCGCAGCCACCTCGCCGAGCTGGCCGGGACGTTCGCCGGTGTCGTGCTGGTCACCGTCCCCGACCGTCAGGCCGACCAGCTGCAGGCGGCCCTCGCCCCGCTCGATGGTCTGCTCGACGTCTCGGTGCGATCGGCTGCCTCGGAGCCCGTCGAGGTCGCCGGTCGACGTCAGGTCAGACTCGAGCTGCTGGGGAACGACCGTCCGGGCATCGTCGCCGCCGTCTCCGGCGTTCTCGCCCGGCACGGCCTCGGCGTCGCCGATCTGCAGACGGCGACCCGGGCCGCGCCGATGGCCGGTGGGCTGCTGTTCGAGGCCAGCGCGGTGGTGACCGTCGACTCCGTGGCATCGCTCGACGCCGTCCGGACCGCCCTCGAGGAGCTGGCCACCGAGATCCTGGTCGACGTCACGGTGGTCGAGCTCGACTGACGACAGCGGGCCCGATGAGTGCGGGAGGCGCACGGGGTCTGACCACGCATGACGACGACAACGGAATCCTCGGTGGCTCTGCCGCCGATCGTCGACGCCGAGACCTGGCGCCATGACCTCGACGAGCTCCGACGACGGGAGAAGGCCGCCACCCGTGAGCTCGACGCCATCGCTGCCCAGCGGCGACGCCTCCCGATGGTTGCCCTGCCGGACTACACCCTCCAGGCCGAGGACGGCCCGATCCGGCTGGCCGACGTGTTCGCCGGCCGGCGTCAGCTGATCACGTACCACCACATGTGGTCACCGGGAGCGGAGTGGCAGTGCGGCGGCTGCACCGGCTTCACCTCGCAGTTCACCCGGCTCGACTTCCTGACCGCGTACGACGCCCGCTTCGTGATCGTCACCCAGGGTCCGATCGCCGAGGCGCTCGCCTACAAGGAGAAGGTCGGTAACCGGATGACCTGGTACTCCACCGCCGACAGCCCTTTCGGGGCCGACGTCGACGCCCCAGCCGGCGGCGGCTTCGGGCTCAACGTGTTCCTGCGCGACGGCGACACGGTCTACCGCACCTGGCACTCCAACGGCCGGGGCACGGAGCAGCTCAGTCACACCTTCCCGTTGATCGACCTGCTGCCGTGGGGCCGTCAGGAGCCGTGGCAGGACTCCCCGGACGGCTGGCCGCAGTCGCAGACGTACGAGGGCTGGCTCGACTCACCGGACATCGCCCGGTTGTACGGTCCGGGCCAGCAGGGGTAGGCCCGGTCAGCCGTCCTGCTCCCGGAACGGCCGGAGTGCCGGTCACCCGGGCGCCAGCTGCATCGCCTGGGCGACCGGTGCCGCGTCGGATGCTCTCGTGCTCCGGTAGCTGATGGTCGGCACCTCGAAGCCGTTGAAGGTGGACGCGTACGCCGTCGTGTAGGCACCGGCCGTCCCGAGCGTCACCCGGTCGCCGACCTGCAGATCTGCCGACAGCGGCACGCTGTGGTGCAGGGTGTCCTGGCTGTCGCAGCTCGGCCCGGTGACCGCCCACGAGGTGGTCGGGCCCTCCCGGTGGTCCGTCATCGGCAGCACCAGCTGGTGTGCGGTCTCCAGCGCCTCCATCACGCCGTTGAACGCCCCGACGTCGAGATGGGCCCACCGCCGGCCGCGTCGTTCGGCGACACCGATCACCGTGGTCTCCAGGCGACCGGCGTCGGCGACCAGACCCCGCCCGGGTTCGGCCAGCACCTCGACCTCGTACGGCAGGGTGGCCAGCGCCGCGCCGATGATCACGCCGTAGTCCTCGATCGGTGGCACCGGTTGCCCGTAATCGGCCGGGAACCCGCCGCCGATGTCCAGGCCGGCCAGCCGGACCCCGGAGTGCGCCAGCCGTTCCATGATCATCCGCGCGTCGCGGACCGGTCCCGTCCAGGCGCGCGGATCGGTCATCTGGGAACCGACGTGGAAGGTCAGCCCCCACGGTCGCAGGCCCGCGTCGACCGCGGCCAGCAGCAGCCGGACGGCCTCGTCCGGTTCGACCCCGAACTTGCCCTCGCTCGGCACGTCGCTGGCCGCCGGCGCCACGGCCAGCCGGATCATCACCGCAGCTCCCGGGGCGTACCGGGCGAGCTTGGTCAGCTCCGCGTCGCTGTCGGCGGCGAAGCGGTGAACGCCGGCGGCGTAGGCGTCCCGGATGTGCCACCAGGGCTTGACCGGGTTGCTGAAGATCACCTCCGGCGGACGGACCCCGAGCTCCATCAGGGTGGCCAGCTCCGGCAGCGAGGCCACCTCGAACCCGCAGCCCAGGTCCAGCAGGTGCCGCAACAGGGGCGGATCGGGTTGGCACTTCATGGCGAAGTGCACACCCACCTGGGGCAGCGCCGCGCGGAAGCTGCGGAAGTGCTCCGTCACCACGTCCAGGTCCATGATCAACTCGGGTCCGGTCGGTGGCACTTCCGTGGTGATGCCGGCCGCCGCCATCGGCGGTGTGCTGGTCGCGGCCGCCGCGCCGCCCTCGTCGCCGACGGACACGGTGCGCCGGAACCGGTGCAGGAAGCGCCGGACGAGCACCTCGTAGCTGGTGATGGCCAGACCGTAGAACACGATGTCGGCCGCGACCTTGCCGATCAGCACCCCGATGATCACGTTGCCGGTGGCCAGCGAGCCCAGGAACATCGCCGCCGGTCGGATCAGTGCGGTGTCGATGATCTCGGCCGGACCGAACTCCACCACCGCCGCGGCCACGATGACGGCGATCCGGCGCCGGGGTGGCCCTTCGATCTCCTCGCGCAGATAGCGAACGATCAGGAACCCGGCGTAGAAGCCCACGCCCTCGCCCAGGGCGGAGGCGTACGCGGCGATCGCCAGGCGGTCGGGAGCCCAGGAGGTGACCGCCACCGCGGCGAGCAGCGCGGTCGTCAGCCCGGCCAGCTCGGCGACCAGATACCGCCCGATCCACTCACGAACCCGCCCCGACCGCTGTGCCATGCCCGCTCCCGCCGCCGCTCCCGACAGAGAAGAGCGTGGGCGGAACCGGTTGATACGGGACCGGCCGGCGCCGGGTCGATCAGGGGCGAGCGAGCAGCCCGGCCGGATCCCGGTACGCGAGTCCGTGGGCCTCGGCGACCGCCGCGTTGACCAGCTCACCGGCCACGGTCGACAACCCGAGAGCCAGGGCAGGATCGCCCGCTGCGGCCCCCAGAACTCCCCGGTCGGCGACCCGGACCAGGTACGGCAGGGTGGCGTTGGTCAGCGCGAAGGTCGACGTGCGGGCGACGGCGCCGGGGATGTTGGCCACGCAGTAGTGCACGACGCCCTCCTCGACGTAGGTCGGGTCGGAGTGCGTCGTCGGCCGGCTGGTCTCGAAGCAACCGCCCTGGTCGATGGCGATGTCGACCACGACGCTGCCGGGTCGCATGGTGGCGATCATCTCCCGGGTGACCAGCTTCGGCGCCTTCGCCCCGGGGACGAGGACGGCACCGATGACCACATCGGACTCCGCCACCGAGGCGGCGGTGACGGCGCGGTTGGGGATGACCAGGTCGAGCCGTCCGCCGAACACGTCGGACAGATAGGCCAGTCGGGCCGGGTTGGTGTCGAGCACCCGGACGATGGCGCGCATGCCGATGGCGATCTTGGCCGCTTCGGTGCCGGAGACGCCGCCGCCGATGATGGTCACCCGGGCGGCGGGTGTGCCCGGGACACCGCCGAGCAGGATGCCGGCACCGCCGGCGGGGGACTCCAGCGCGTGGGCGGCGGCCTGCACGGCCATCCGGCCGGCCACCTCGCTCATCGGCGTGAGCAGCGGCAGCCGGCGGTCCGGTGTCTGCACCGTCTCGTACGCGATCGAGTCGATCCGGCGCTCCAGCAGGAAGTCCGTGAGCTCTTTGTCGGCCGCGAGGTGCAGGTAGGTGAACAGCTGCTGGCCGTCCCGGAAGCGGTGGTACTCGGCCGGGATCGGCTCCTTCACCTTGACGATCAGGTCGGCGGCGGCGAACACCTCGTCGGCGGTCGCGACCACGGTGGCACCGGCGGCCACGTACTCCTCGTCCGGGAACCGCGAGCCGGCCCCGGCCCCGGACTGGACGAGGACCTGGTGGCCGTGGTGGACGAGCTCGGCGGCTCCGTCGGGCACCACCGAGACGCGGTTCTCGTTGTCCTTGATCTCACGGGGGACTCCGATGACGAGTGGCATGCGAGCTCCTTCGGCCGAGGCGTGGATGGGATGATCATGCTCCTCCGACCCTGCGTCGGGCGCGGCGGGCTCCGCGGCCCGGTCGCCAGGTGGCGATGGCGTTGGCCACGACGATGATCGCGATCCCCAGCCATTCGTGGCCGGACAGCCACTGCCCCAGGATCAGCATCCCGGCCAGCGCGGCGAACACCGGCTGGACGCTGGAGAAGGTGCCGAAGAACTGAGCCGGAAGGAACCGGAGCGCGGTCAGATCGGCGGCGTACGGCACGGCCGAGGACAGCACTCCGGCTATCACGGCGAGCAGCAACGGCCAGCCCCACAGCCGGCCGTCCACACCGAGCCAGACGAGCACCGGCAGGTACGCCGTGGCCGAGACCAGGCTGGCCACGGCGGGGGCCTGGAGACCCGGCAGCCGTCGGCCCGCGACCTGGTTGACGAGGATGTAGCCCGCCCAGGCCACCGCCGCGACGAGGGCGAGACCGATACCGACCAGGTCGCTGGACGGTCCGGGCAGCACGAGCACGTACACCCCGCCGGCTGCGACCGCCGCCAGCACCAGCTCCCGACGGCCCCGCGCGGCGAGCAGGGCGATGGTCAGGGGGCCCAGGAACTCCAGCGTGACGGCTAAGCCGAGTCCGATCCGGTCGATCGCGGAGTACAGCGTCAGGTTCATGGTGGCGAACACCGCCGCGAGGGCCAGCACCGGTCCCCACTGCGCGCGGGTCAACCGGCGCAGGGAGGGCCGGGCCACCGCGAGCAGAACTGCCGCGGCGACGAGCTGCCGGACGGCGACGACCCCCACCGGACCGATGCCACCGAACGCGTGGGCCGCCACGGCTGCGCCGGTCTGGTTGCTGGCCGCGCCGGTCAGCATGGCGACGATCCCGCGAGCGGGCCGCGCCCGGCCGGCGTCGCCGACCGGCTCGGCGGGATCGTGGCTTGGCCGCGGCGGGACGGTCGTCGCGGTCGGGCACTCGGTGGTGGTCACGCTTCCACTGTCGAACCCCCGCGCCGATACGCATAATGCATCAAGAGCACTGCCTATACGCTCAGCGTATGACCGAGCTCCGCCAGCTCCGAGCCCTGACCGCGGTCGTCGACGAGGGCACCTTCACCGACGCGGCGATCGCCTTGCGAACCTCCCAGGCCTCGGTCTCTCGCGCGGTGGCGGAGCTGGAGCGGACCCTCGGGGCCCGGCTGCTGCTGCGTACCAGTCAGGGCGCCCGACCCACGGTTCTCGGTCGTCGCGTCACCGAGCACGCCCGCCAGGTGCTGGCCGAGGTCGCGCTGATCGAGCGCCTGGGTGAGCAGCGGTCCGCCCAGCTCCGGGTGGGATTCGCCTGGTCGGTGTTCGGGCGGCTGACCACGCCGATCCAGCGTCAGTGGCAGGCCGAGCGTGGGGCCGTGACGTTCGTGCAGTCGAACACCCCGACCGCAGGACTGCTCGAGGGTGAGGTCGATGTCGCGGTCGTCCGTCGTCCGCTCGACGACCGGCGGTTCGAGACCTCCTTGGTCGGGGCGGAGAAGCGTTACGCGGCGCTCGCGGTGGACGACGCGCTGGTCCGTCGTCGGCGGTTGTCCCTGGCCGATCTCAGCCGGCGCCCGGTCGCGATCGACCGGGCCACGGGCACCACGTCGACCGAGCTCTGGCCGACCGGCGCCGCCCCGACCGACCTGCTCGAGGTGCACGGGATGGAGGAGTGGCTGACCGTGGTGGCGGCCGGAGCGGCGGTCGGCATCACGTCCGAGGCGACCGCGGACCAGTTCCCCCGTCCGGGCATCAGCTACCGACCCGTGGTGGATGCGCCGCCGATCGCGGTCTGGCTGGTCTGGTGGCGCGACGATCCGCCCGCCGGGGCCGCGGCGTTCCGTCAGCTGGTCTGCGAGCGGTACGCCGAACGATCGTGACCGCGCCCTCGCCGCCTCACTGCTTCCAGGTCAGGATCCGTACGGTCGTCCGGTCCTCGGTCGAGCGCAGCTGCACCAGGTCGCAGGCCTGGTTCACCCGCCAGAGGCCCTCGTGCTCGTGAGTGGGCAGACTCCGACCGTGCAGCGGGTCGCTGACCGGTGCGTCGTCGCTCACCTCGCAGACGACGGCGTCGGGATCACTCCAGAGCCGGATCGAGACGTCGGCCGAGCCGCGGTGCAGACTGCCGCGGGCCAGCACCTCGGTGGCCGCGGCGAGCTGGGCCGCCCGCTCCGCCGACAGGCCGGTGATCCACAGCTCCAGCTTCACGTACGCGAGCAGCCGGTGGATGGTCTCTGCGGTGTAGCTGGCCACGAGGGGACGCCCGCGCGGCTCGCTCAGTCCGGCGCCGAACAGGGCGTCGGCGTGCGGGCGGCCGACGTAGTGGGCACTGCCGCGATGCGCTCCGGCTTCCACCAGCACCGGATGGCTCCGTGCGGCCTCCTCCAGTACCCCCGGGTCGAGTGACGCCGCGTCGTAGGGACAGATCAGCCACAAGGGCGTGGCTGGTTCGATGGCCACGTTCAGCAGCGCCTCGTGCAGCTGGCACTCCAGCAGCTCCTCCGCGTGCCGACCCGGCCAGATCGGCTCGCCGATCCCACGGACCGGCCCGTGGCCGGCCGACTCCGCGTCCACGAACTCACGCCAGGCCGGGATGATCCGGGCCGGGTTCCGGCCCAGCGACATCATGTCGACGAACTGCACCTCGTGAGCCGCTGCGTCGCCGAGGGCCTCCTGCAGCCAGGACGTGTGCTGCGGGGTGACGGCGACCATCACCGGCTCTCCCGCGTCCAGACCCTCATCGACGAACGGCACGAGCGTGTCGGTGAAGTCCTCGGCCGTGTGCCACAGCAACGCTTCGTGGCGATAGCTCTGCTGCGACCTCAACGGCTCCCGTTGCGTCAACACGGCAACCCGGCCTCCCCGGACTCGAGGGCGATCAGTCGATGGCTCCCGACATCGACCCCCGCCCGAGTCATCACTCGACAGTAGAACCGGGAGCGCTGTCCCGCAAGCCTCTTCCGGCCGGAGGTCCGAGGCGTCAGTGCAGGTGGGTGATGCCGATCTTCAGGCCGATCATGCCCAGACCGAGGAGCCCGGCCACAACGGTCATCCCCGCCAGCGCCACCCCGGTCAACTTGGCGGACCGTCCCGCTCGCCAGGCGGACGCCATCAACAGCAGCACCGTCCCGATCAGGGCTAACAGGGCCGAGGTGGAGGTCGTCGCGCCGAGGACCCGGGCGACCACCAGGATGATCAGTGGGATGTAGGAGGCACTCACCATCGGCCACTTCGACATCATCAGCGACCTCGTCCGGGTCCAGGTGGGCAGGTGACCGGAGTGCGCGTGCTCCAGCACTTCCGCATACTCCTCGGCCAGCCAGTACACCAGCAGGGTCACGAACACGGCCACCACCAACGGCAGGACCGGGAGGGTGGTGCCACCGGTGGCGAGCACGGAGGCCGTCACGATCAACCCGTAGATCCCCGAGGCTTGACGGGCGGGGGCCTTTCGGGCCGGCTCCGACGACTGCGCTGCCCCACTGGCGCCCTGCTCGGATGCTGTCACCATCTGCTCCCCTCGACTTGTGCTCCCCTCGTCGAAGGCAATCGTCGCGGACGGGAGGACGGACCTTCAAGGCGGGTGTCGATGCCCGGCGGTAGGCCTACCCGGCTAGGCCGGTGGGTGCAGGGCCGACGCCATCATCTTCTGCTCGGGGTCGAGCACCGCGAGCAACTGCGCGCTGATCGCGGACAGCTGGACGACCTGGTCGGGTTCGAGGGCGTCGATGACCAGCTCCCGGACGGTGCGGACGTGACCGGGGGCGGCCCGCACCACCTTCTCCCAGCCCGCGTCAGTGAGCACGACGTTGGTCGCGCGGCGGTCTCCGGGACAGGGCTCGCGGCGGACGTAGGACGCCTCTTCGAGGCGGTTCATCACCCGGGAGAGTCGGGGCAGCGTGGCGTTGGTCATCCCCGCGAGGTCGGTCATCCGCAGTGTCCGCCGGGAGGCCTCCGACAGCATGGCCAGGCAGTAGTAGTCGAAGTGGCTCAGCTGCTCGTCCCGCTCGAGCTGGGAGTCGAGGAAACGGGGCAGCAGCTCCAGCACGGCGGCGAACCGCACCCACGCGAGTCGTTGGCTGTCGTCGAGCCAGGGTGCCTCTGTCATGGTCTCCATCGTACCCGATAGTTGTATCTACAACAATTGTCTGCTAACTTAGTTGTACGTACAACAAACACGACGCTTCCAGGAGGAATCGATGACGAACGTGACCATCTTCGGCAAGGGCAACATGGGCACCGCGATCGCGGGCGTGCTCGGTCAGGGCGGCGCCACCGTGACCCACATCGGCAGCGACGACACTGCCGCCACCGTGGCCGGCGACATCGTCGTGCTCGCCGTCCCGCACCCGGCAGTCGACGCGATCGTCTCCGGGTACGGGGAGCAGCTGGCCGGCAAGATCGTGGTGGACATCACCAACCCGCTCGACTTCGCCACCTTCGACTCCCTCGTGGTGCCGGCCGACAGCTCCAAGGCCGCCGAGATCGCCGCACAGCTGCCGTCGGCCACCGTGCTGAAGGCCTTCAACACCAACTTCGCCGCGACCCTGGCCGGCGGAACCGTTGGCGATGCCCAGCCGACCACGGTGCTGGTGGCGGGCGACGACGCCGCCGCCAAGCAGACGCTGGTCGACCTGGTCGTCGCGGGCGGTCTGCAGGCCGTCGACGCCGGCTCTCTGAAGCGGGCCCGTGAGCTCGAGGCCATCGGGTTCCTGCAGCTGACCGCCGCCGTGAGCGAGAAGATCGGCTGGACCGGCGGCTTCGCCGTGGTCCGCTGATCGCGGCCCGGGCGAAGGACAACGAGAGGATGAGTTCCGTGAGCACCGATCTGCTGGCCGCCGACACCCGGATGGGGGCGGTGACCCTCCGGGTGGCGGACCTCGACGCGATGACCGCCTACTACCGCGATGCGGTGACGCTCGGCGTGCTGTCGTCGACGGGCGGGGAGGTGGTGCTCGGTCGGGGGAGCGAGCAGGTGCTGCGGCTGGTCCACGCCCCCGAGCTGCAGCACGCGCCGTCGCGCTCGGCCGGTCTGTTCCACACCGCGATCCTGTTCGACTCCGAGGCCGACCTGGCCACCTCGGTGCACTCGGTCGCCACCCGGCACCCGGGCACGTACACCGGCAGCGCAGATCACCTGGTCAGCCAGGCGTTCTACTTCACCGATCCGGAGGGCAACGGGGTGGAGCTCTACACCGATCGCGATCGGTCGGCCTGGAGCTGGACCCACG
Source organism: uncultured Actinomycetota bacterium (assembly GCA_963696135.1). Taxonomy (GTDB): domain Bacteria; phylum Actinomycetota; class Actinomycetes; order Propionibacteriales; family Propionibacteriaceae; genus Microlunatus. Next base: position 364,896 of record CAVOJH010000004.1, on the reverse strand, counting down.
GTCAGATCGAGATGGCCACGCTGATGCTGGACCCGAACCGGTTCCTGCGCGAGCATCTCGATCCCACCGCCGTGGCGGCTGCCGCCTCCCGACCGGCGACCGTGGGTCACGTGCACCTGTGCGTCGGCGACGTGGACTCCGCCCGCCGGTTCTACGTCGACCAGCTCGGCTTCGAGACCACAGCGGCACTGGGCAACACCGCTCTGTTCGTCAGTGCCGGTGGCTACCACCACCACATGGCCATGAACACCTGGCAGAGTCGCGGCGCCGGTCGTCGTCGGCTCACCCTGGGGCTCGGTCTGGTCCGGATCGAGGTGCCGGCGGTCGACGACCTCGGCGCCCTGACCGATCGACTCGGCTTCCATGGGGTGCAGACCCGCGACGACGGCCGTACGGTCGAGTTCGAGGACCCGTGGGCCAACCGGATCCAGGTCCGCGCCGCCGCCTGACCGCCGACCGAGCTCGGATCAGATGTTCGAGCCGTCCATCGGGACGCCCTCCGGCATCGCGGCCGCCGGCTCGGTGCCGTTCCCGGCCCCCGGGCAGGTCAGATCGAGGGTGTAGGCGGTCATCGACAACGATCCGTACGCGTAGCCGTCGATCAGCACGTCCGCACCTCGTTCGGCCGCGCCGGCCAGCCCGGCGAGGTAGAGCAACGGGATGTAGTGATCCGGGGTCGGCACGGCCGTACGGAAGTCACGATGCCCGTCCAGGGCGGCAGCCTCGGTCGGCTGCTCGGACATGGTCGACCTGACCTGCTCGTCGAAGCGCTGCGCCCAGTCGAAGCCGGCGTCCGGCAGTCCGGCGGTCATCCCGCCGAGGTTGTGCACCACGTTTCCGCTGCCGATGATCAGCACCCCCTGCTCCCGCAACGGCGCCAAGCGCGCGCCGAGGTCGAGGTGGTAGTCGAACGGCTTGTCGGCGTTGATGCTCAGCTGCATGACGGGTACGTCGGCGTCGGGGAAGGCGTGCATCAGCACCGACCACGTCCCGTGGTCGATTCCCCAGGAGTCCACGTCGGCGCCCACCCAGGTCGGGTGCACGACATCACTGATCTCCTCGACGAAGCTCGGCAGCCCCGGAGCGGGGTACTCCACGTCGAACAGCGGCTGCGGGAACCCGTAGAAGTCGTGGATGGTCCGGGGTCGGGGCATCGCGGTGACGGCGGTCGCGTTGATGTACCAGTGCGCCGAGATCACCAGGATCGCTCGCGGCCGAGGCACCGCACCTCCCAGCGCGTGCCAGGCCTGCGTGTAGCGGTTGTCGGCCAGGGCATTCATCGGGTTGCCGTGCCCGAGGAAGGCGGCCGGCATCAGCTCCGGGGTGGTGGTCTCGCTCACTGGTGCTCCGTTCGATCGGTGCCCCAAGCATGGCGCCCACGACACCGAGTTGTCAGGACCTGGTGGTTGTTCCGGCGACCAGAGGATCTGACAACTCGGCTCGTGATCAAGCGAGCCGCAAGACCCGTGACTCCCAGGGCGCGAGGGAGCCGCTCGACCCGTCACCGCCGTGGGTGCCGATGAGCAGGGTGGCGCCGGTCCGGTCGGGCAGCCCTTCGACCGGCAGCTCGAGTGGCTCCGTCGACAGGTTGGCCAGCACCAGCAGGGTGTCGCCGTCCGCCGTCCGGGTGAAGGCCCACAGACGATCATGGTCGGCCGCCAGCAGCGCGAACCGACCGTCCACCACCACCGGGGTGGTGTGCCGCAGCTCGATCAACGACTTGTAGTGGTGGAACACCGAGTCCGGATCGTTCACCGCGGCGCGGGCGTTGACGAACACGTAGTTCGGGTTGGCCGGCAGCCACGGGATGCCCTGGGTGAAGCCGGCGTGGGAACGGTCCTCCCACTGCATCGGCGTCCGCGCGTTGTCGCGGCTCTTCACCGACAGCGACTGCATCACCGCTTCGGCCTCCAGACCGAGGGTCAGGGCCTCGGCGTGGTAGTTCACCGACTCCAGGTCGGAGTACTGGGAGATGTCGGTGAAGTAGGAGTTCGTCATCCCGATCTCCTCGCCCTGGTAGACGTACGGCGTTCCCCGGTGCAGGTGCAGGACCGTGCCCAGGGTCTTGGCCGACGCCACCCGGAACTCGGGACTGTCGTCACCGAACCGGGAGACGGCCCGCGGCTGATCATGGTTGTTCCAGTACAGCGAGTTCCAGCCGGCGTCGGCCAGACCGTCCTGCCACTCGGCCAGGTTGGCCTTGAGCACCGGCAGTGGCAGGTCGGCGAGATCCCACTTCGACCCGCGGGGGGTCTGATCGAGACTGACGTGCTCGAAGGTGAAGACCATGTTCAGCTCGTGGTTCTCCGGGTCGGTCGCCGCCCGCGCGGTGGCGATCGAGGAGCCCGGCATCTCACCGACGGTGATCAGGTTCTGAGCGTCCAGACCGACAGCAGCGTTCATCTCGGCCAGGAACTCATCCAGTCGAGGCCCGTTGGCCACCATGAACGCCGACGCGTACGGCCGCCCGGGGGGCGCCTGGCCGTCGGTCAGCTCGGCCGGCTTGGAGATCAGGTTGATCACGTCCATCCGGAAGCCGTCGACGCCCCGGTCCACCCACCACCGCATCATCGCGTAGACGGCCTCGCGGACTTCCGGGTTCTCCCAGTTCAGGTCCGGCTGCTTGGGGGAGAACAGGTGCAGGAAGTACTCCCCGGAGACCTCGTCGTACTGCCAGGCCGAGCCGGAGAACGCCGCCCCCCAGTTGGTCGGCTCCGCTCCCGGGGTGCCGGGCTCGAAGCCGTCCCGCGCCGGTCGCCACCAGTACCAGTCGCGCTTCGGCGAGGCGGGGTCGCGGGACTCGACGAACCAGGCGTGCTCGTCGGAGGTGTGGTTCACGACCAGGTCCATCACCAGCTTCATGCCGCGCTCGTGCAGCCCGGCGATCAGGGCGTCGATGTCGGCCAGGCTGCCGAAGGTCGGGTCGATGTCTTGGTAGTCGGAGATGTCGTACCCGTTGTCGTCCTGGGGCGACGTGTAGACCGGCGACAGCCAGACGACGTCGACGCCGAGCTCGGCCAGGTAGTCCAGCCGGGACACGATGCCGGGCAGGTCACCCACACCGTCGCCGTTGCTGTCGGAGAACGAGCGTGGGTAGATCTGGTAGACGACGGCCGACTTCCACCAGCCGTCGGGGCGAGCGTCGGCGGCGGCAACGATCGGGTGGGTGGACATCAGGGGTCTCCTCTGCTGGGTGGTGAGTGGTCGGTGACTCGAGCGGTCGAGCTCAGTCGGTGGGCTGTGCGGGGGCTGGCTGCGAGGCCAGCAGGCTGCGTAGCTGGGTCACCACGCTCGCGCGGCTCAGACCTCGGCGGGTGATCACCTCCAGCAGGAACTGCTGGATGACGATCGCCTCGCTGACCAGTCCGGTCAGCTGGTCGTCGCCCTGCAGGGTCGGTTCCATCAGGCTGCGCACCGGCCGCTCCCACTGGGGGCCCTCGTGCCGAGGGTCGAAGCGCTCCAGGTTGTCGAGCCAGAAGCTGGCCGTGGGAGTGAGGTGCTGCTCGGTGCGCACGTGGTGGCTCCTGAGATCGTTGAACACGGGTCGTTCGGTCAGGTTCGCGCCTGCGGGTGGACGGGTTCTCTCGGAGTCGCTCATCCGGTGCTGATGGTGTGAATCGTGCGTCCGCCGGTGAGGGTGTGCGGCACGGGCGGGACGGGAGGGACGGTCTCGCCGCGGAGCAGCTGCTCGGCGGCGCGCATGGCTCGGTAGCCCATCTCGCGGAGAGGCTGGGAGACCGAGACCAGCGGTGGCATGGCCATCCGGGCGAGGGGGATCGCGTCGAAGCCCACCACGGACAGGTCGTCCGGCACCCGCAGCCCTCGTTCGTCGGCGACGGCGATGGCGGCGACGGCCATCTCGTCACTGGCCGCGAAGAGGGCCGTCAGATCGGGATGCTTCTCGAGCAGTCGGCGGGCGGCGACCAGACCGCTCTCGTACGCGAAGTCGCCGTGCTCGATGGGTCGGTGCGCCGGAGCGATGCCGGCCGCATCGCAGGCGGCCACGAACCCCCGGACCCGCGGCTTCCCGGCCACCAGGTCGTCGGCACTGCCGGCGACCATCCCGATCCGGGTGTGTCCCGCGGCGATCAGGGCCGCGGTCGCGTCGGCGGCCGCCTGCTGACCGTCGATCGCGAAGACCGGCACACCGGCCCCCGACGTCGCACCGGCCACGACCACGTACGGCAGGGCGAGGGACCGGAAGAGTCGGTGCTGGTCGCCGGAGATGCGGGAGGACATGACGATGGCGGCATCGACCTGTCGGCTCGCCAGCAGGCGCAGATAGTGCTCGAGGCGGCTGGAGTGCGAACCGGTCGAGCAGATCAGGACGGAGTAGCCGAGTTCCTGGGCCGCGTCCTCGACTCCGTCGAGCACCTGGCCGGCGAACGAGGAGGACAGCGCCGGCTGCAGCAGGCCGACGGTCATGCTCTTCTGGGTGATCAGCATGCGGGCCAGCGCGTTCGGCGCGTAGCCGAGGCGCTCCGCCTCGTCGCGCACGATCTGGGCCGTGGCGGTGGCTCCGCCCCGGTCGTTGAGGACCCGTGAGACGGTCGCGATCGAGACGCCGGCGGCGTCCGCGACGTCCTTGATCGTGGCCCGCGACATGACTCCCCTTGGGTGCGGTGGTGGTCGAACGCAGGCGGTGAAAACCTTTACGCTCGCTCGTTCCGGGAACTCTAGCCGCTCGTTCGAGCGGCGTCCAGTAAAGGTTTACAAGAGACCGTCGAGAAGTCCTTGTCGTCAATCCATGTTGACAAAGAAGGCGCCGTCAACCTAGATTGACAGGCATGTCCGATGCACTGCTCATCGCCGCCGGTGACGACCCTCGCGAGGGTCTCCGGGCGGTCCGCGCCGTCCGCGAGCTGGCCGACCGCCTGGAGCAGCTCCAGGTCGAACGAGCGCGCGGGCTGGGTTGGTCCTGGCAGGAGATCGCCGACGCCCTCGGTGTGACGAAGCAAGCGGTGCACAAGAAGTACGGCAGGAGGATCTGATGTTCGAGAGATTCACAGCGGAAGCGCGCGAGGTCGTGGTGGGCGCCCAGAGGGTGGCCCGCGAGTGCGGTGCGCGATCGATCGACGGGCGGCACCTGCTCCTGGGGCTGACGGAGACCGCCGGACCGGCGGCTGACTCCCTGGCGTCGGTGGGACTGGACCCGGCCGCACTGACTCACGACCTCAGAGCGGAGCTGCGGTCGGGCGGTCTGGACGCCGAGGCCCTGGCGTCGGTCGGCATCGACCTGGACGCGGTCCGGGCGAGCGCCGACGCCGTCTTCGGCGAGGGCGCACTCGACCGGGTCGGCCGGGCACCGGTGAAGGGGCACCTTCCGTTCACCGCCGACGCCAAGAAGACCCTGGAGCTGGCCCTGCGCGAGGCGGTCCGGTTGCGGACCAACCGGATCGACGGCGCGATGCTCCTGCTCGGGACAGTGCGGGCAACGGGATCGCCGGCCGAGCTCACCTTGAGTCGCGCCCTCGCGGAGGTGGGATCGAGTCCGTCAGCTCTCCGCGCGGCCGTCGAGCAGGACGCGGCGGAGGCGTCCTGAGGGACGGGATCGGCAGAATCGCGCGCTCGTCCACGCGGCCACGCCTGAGTCACGCTCGGCCTCGACGATGAGAGTGGGGAATTGCCGCAGCGCCGCCGAGCCGGGCGTGACAGGCTGAGGCCGTGCCCGATCTCCCTGTCCTGGATCCGGTCGAGCTGCGCGTGCTGGGTGCGCTGCTGGAGAAGCAGCGGACGGTCCCCGACTCGTACCCGCTCTCACTGAACAGCTTGCGCAGCGCCTGCAACCAGTCCACCAGCCGCGATCCGGTGGTCGCCTACGACGAGGCGACCATCGTCGACGCCCTCAACCGGCTGCGCGACCGCGAGCTCGTCCGGTTCGTGAAGCCGACCGGTCTGCGCGTGGTGAAGTACCACCAGCGACTCGAGGAGCGGCTCGGTCTGGACGGCCCCGGGCTGGCTCTGGTCACGGCGTTGCTGCTGCGCGGGCCGCAGACACCGGGCGAGCTGCGCCCGCGGACCGAGCGACTGCACCCGTTCGCCGACCGAGAGGCCGTCGAGGAGGTCCTGCAGGGGCTGGCGGCTCAGGAACCGCCGCTGGTCCGAGAGCTCGAACGGCAGCCCGGTCAGCACGACCGTCGCTGGATCCACCTGCTCGGCGCGGAGCTGCCGGCCGAGGCCGTCGAACCGGTCCGTGCGGTGGACCGCGAGCAGGTGCTGGCCGCCGGCGGGCTGGCGCGGGACCGGAAGGTCACCGCGGAGTACGACCGTCTCGCGGAGACGTATGCGATCGCGCTCGGCGACGACCTGGCGGAGAAGCCGTTCGATCGCTGGTTCCTGGAGGAGCTGGCCAACTCGGCGCCCGGGCAGGGTCTCGATGTGGGCTGCGGGCCCGGCCAGGTGGCCGGTCTGCTGGCCGGGCTGGACATGGAGATGACGGGTCTCGACCTGTCGCCGGTGATGCTCGACCAGGCCCGTGAGCTGCAACCGGACGTCACCTTCGTGCAGGGCACCTTCGCGGTGCCGCCGATGCCGCGGGGCAGTGATCCGCGTGATCCGGGGTGGGGGCTGGTGACGGCCTGGTACGCGTTCGTCCATCTCGCTCAGTCCGAGATCGTGGCCAGTGTCGCGGCGCTGGCCAAGGTGCTCTGCCGCGGCGGGTACCTGGCGATCGCCACCCACGTCGGTGACGAGGTGCGGCATCCGGGGGAGCTGTTCGGCGAGCCGACCGAGCTGGACTTCGTGCTGCACGACCCCGAGGTGATCATCGCCGCGGCGGAGGCCGCCGGACTGGTCGACGTCGAGTGGTACATCCGCAGCCCGCGGCCCGACGAGGCAGCGACCCGCCGGCTCTATCTCTCCGGCCGCAAGGCCCCATGAGTCCGCCGGCTCGGCGCTGTCAGCGGGTCGTCGTAGCGTGACGGCATGGCTGAGATCATCGTGTTCCACCACATCCTCGGACTGACCCCGGGCGTCGAGGCGTTCGCCGACGACCTGCGGGCGGCCGGGCACACGGTGCACACCCCTGACCTGTACGCAGGGCGCCGGTTCGACTCGATCGAGGCCGGAGCGGCCTTCGCCCAGGGGCCTGAGGCGCCCGACCTGGACGCGCTCGCCGACGCCGCGGTGGCCGACCTGCCGGCCGAGGTGGTCTACCTCGGCATCTCATCGGGGGTGATGCAGGCTCAGCGGCTCGCCCAGACCCGCCCCGGCGCGGCGGGCGCGATCCTGCTCGAGGCGACCGTGCCGATCACCGGAGACTGGGCGTTCGGGCCCTGGCCCGACGGTGTGCCGGTGCAGATCCACGGGATGGACGCCGACCCGTTCTTCGCCGGCGAAGGAGACATCGACGCGGCCCGCGCACTCGTAGCGGCCGTGCCCGAGGCCGAGCTGTACGTCTACCCCGGCGATCGGCACCTGTTCGAGGACCGCTCGTTGCCGTCGTACGACGCGGACGCGACCGCGCTGCTCACCGCCCGGGTGCTGGAGTTCCTGGAGTCCTGACCCGGCATCGCGCCGATCCTGCGATCCTGGTCACATCCCGACACCTCGTGTCGGTTTTGTTGATAGTCTCCTGGACAGCAACCCCCATCCTCCGAAAGGCGCTGCTCAGCGATGACCCAGCCTCAGCTCTCCATCCAGCTCTACACGGTCAACGACCACCTCGTGGCGGACCCCGACGGGACGCTCGCCCGACTGGCCGCCATGGGCATCCGGCAGGTGGAGGCTTTCGCGTTCGTCGACCGGGCCGACGCTCTCGCGGAGTCGTTCGCCAAGCACGGCCTGCAGGCCAAGACGGGTCACGCGCCGCTGCTGTCGGATGAGATCCGCTTCGGCGACCGGGTGATCCCGGTGCCGGCCAAGGCGGATGTGTTCGCCGCCGCCACCACGCTGGGGCTGGAGTACGTGATCGACCCGTTCGTGCCGATCGATCGCTGGCTGGACGCCGAGGGCATCGCCGACACGGCAGCCCGGCTGAACGCGGTGGCCAAGGAGGCGGCCGATCACGGTCTGAAGGTCGGCTACCACAACCACGCCCAGGAGTTCGCCGCCGACGTCGACGGGGTGAACGGGTACGAGTACTTCGCCTCTCTGCTCGACGACGAGGTCGCCCTCGAGCTCGACCTGTTCTGGGCCGCCACCGCGGGGCACGACGTCGTCGCCTTGCTCGGCCGGCTCGGTGACCGGGTCAAGGCCCTGCACATCAAGGACGGCGTGGTCGGTGAGAACCCGTTCGTGGTCGGTTCCAGCGGTCTGGACAAGTCCACCCTCGACCAGCGACCCGCCGGCCAGGGTGAGGTGCCGCTGCAGGCGAGCCTGGCGGCGTCACCGTCGACCGAGTTCGCCGTGATCGAGTTCGACTACGTCCCCGGCGACATCTTCGACGCCGTCCAGGGCAGCGTTGACTTCCTGATCAGCCAGGGGATCAGGTGACCGCTCGGCTGGTCAGCTGAGCCGAGAGCTCCCACAGTCGGGCAGCCAGAACGCTGTCGGCGGCGTCCCGGCTGCGGCCGATCAGCGTGGGGGTGCCCCGGTTGGCAGCGAACCCGTCCGGCCCGACGTAACCTCCACCAGGCAGATCGCGGACGGCCGCCGCCAGACTCGGCTGAGCACCCTCCTCGGCCGTCTGGCCGAACACCGAGCCCACGGCCTGCGAGACCTTGGCCGCGGCGGTGCCGTGCTGGCCCAGTCCGAGGTCGGACCGTACCCAGCCCGGGTGCACGGCGATCGCCCGCCGGCCGGTGTGCCGCAGCCGTCGGTCCAGCTCGAGGGTGAACAGCAGGTTGGCCAGCTTGCTCTGTCCGTACGCCCCGAAGGCCCGATAGCGACGACGCTCCCACAGCGGGTCGGCGAGATCGAGGTGGGCCCAGCGGTGCGCGTCGGAGGCCACCGTGATCACCCGATCGGTGACCTGGGGCAGCAGCAACGTGGTCAGCAGGAAGTGGCCGAGGTGGTTGGTCCCGAACTGCAGCTCGAAGCCGTCGGCGGTCTCGGTCCGTCTGGTCGCCATCACGCCGGCGTTGTTGATCAGGACGTCGACCGGCGCCGTCCAGGCGGCCGCGAACCGGCGTACCGACGACAGGTCCGCCAGGTCGAGCAGGCGCACCTCGACGCGGGTCCCCGGTCGATCCCGCCCGAGGTCGACGGCGACGCCGTCCCCCTTCGCCTGGTTGCGCACGGCCAGCACGACGCGCGCACCGGCGCCGGCCAGGGCCGCTGCGGTGGCTCGTCCGACCCCGCTGGTGGCGCCGGTGACGATCACCGTACGGTCGGTCAGATCGGGCAGGTCGGCACGGGACAGAGTCACGACTGTGGACGCTACTCGCCCCTGGGGCACGGTGAGGTTGTCATGAGGAGAGCACCACCCGGCGGCTGCTCCGGACCCGCGACGCCATGGATCGCGACTACGAGCAGCCCCTCGATGTCGCGGCGCTGGCCCGGATCGCCCTGCTCTCGCCCTCCGGCGCCGGGCTGCATCGTCCGGGCCTGGACGCGAGACAGTCGTTTCGGAGAAGCGTGGACCGATCCCGTTCCCTAGGGTCGTGATCATGTTCACCGACGTCACCATCACGCCCATGTACGTCACCGATCAGGACGCGGCGCTGGCGTTCTACCGCGACGAGCTCGGCTTCGTCGTCGACACCGACGGGACGGACATGGCCATCCGGGATCGGTTCGGGAACCAGATCCGGGTCACGCAGCGGTCCGGCGAGTAGCCGCCGGTTACCCGAAGACGCCGTCCGCCGCGAACCAGGTGGTCGGGTCGACCAGCGACAGCGTCACCGCCGCCGCGGTGGTCCACTCCGATCGGGTCCCCACCGCATCGAGCGTACGGTCACGCACGCCGTCGGGACTCGGGTTCCGGCGCGTACGTCAGCGTGGCGAACCTCCCGTCCGGCCAGCGCCGACTGAGATACAGCACCACCAGCCCGATCACCACGAAGCGAGCCAGCATCCCGGGGATGCCGGCCTCGGGTCCGTACGTTCCGCCGGTCAGCACCAGCACGTCGTCGGCGGTCGGCAGCACCCGGAAGATCCCGGGCACCACGTGACCGCTGATCGGAAAGCCGAAGACGCCCTGGGCGAGGTTCCAGCCGAGATGGAGACCGAACGGCAACCACACGCTCCGGGTGCCGAGGAACGCGACCCCGTACATGACACCCCCCAGGCCGGTGCCGACGGCGCCGACCCAGCTCGCCCCCGGGTTGCCGAGGTGGGCGGCCCCGAACAGGGCCGCACTGATCAGCACGGCGATCCAGCGGCCGCCCTTGACCGGGCTCAGCACCACGGCGAGACCGCTGAGCAGCAGGACCCGGTAGAGCAGCTCCTCGATCGCGGCGGCGGGGATCAGCTGGGACAGCAGCTCGGTCCACAGGCTGCGCCAGGTGAGCGATCCCGGGTCCAGGCGGATGACGCCGAGGCCCAGCTCGGCGCCGAAGGTCAAGCCGATGGCCACGAAGGTGATGGCCAGGCCGATGACCACCTCCAGCGGGGACCAGCGGCTGACGTTCAAGCCGAGGCTGCGCACCACCGGACGCTTCGCGCGGACGTAGACGACGATCGCCACGGCGCCGAAGACGAACGGCAGCAGACCCAGGAAGCTGGACACGGTGTGAGCCTGGCACACGGATCGCCGTGATCCGGCTGCCCGGCTTCTCCCCACCCGCCGGGAGTGCAACCATGCTGAGGATGTCTCGCGACCGTCTGCTGCGACTGCGGGACCGAGCGCGTACGCCGACGCCGGTCCCGTCGGCAGCTCGCGCGCCCATCACTCCCACGTCGCACACCCCCGGCCAGGAGGCGGTCCTCCGGCTGCAACGCACCGCCGGCAACCGGGCGACCGCCGCGGCGGTGCAACGGAAGGCGCTCACCTCGGGTGGTGTGCTGACCGGTTTCGAGTTCATCGTCGGGCGCGACGTCACCGTCGGTTTCGCGCGCGCTGCCAAGAGCTCCGTGCGGGACGGCGTCGTGAGCACGGCCGATCTCTCGGCGCTGCGGGCGGCGGGCCTGGTCGGGGACGAGTCGGTCAGCGACCACGAGCAGCTGTTCATGGCCGGGCTGCTCGATCCCGGCAACGCCCGCGCGCTGCGGTCGACGGCGTTCGGGGCCTCGGGCGACGCGATCACCTTCGCCGCCGGGACGGTGACACCGGCCCGACGGGCCCGAGTCGAGGCCGTCGATCGTCCCCAGGTGCCGGCGGGCGTGGACACCGAGGTCGCGGCGGCCGGGGCGGCCCTGCGGAGCTGGGACCTGGCGGGGATGTTCGCCCACCGCAGCGCGGCGGAGGCGGCCGCCACCGTCGCCATCATCTCGATGACCACCGGCTTCGCTCCGACGGTGACGGCGGCACTGGCCCTCGCCGACGCCCACGGCCTGCCGAGGGTCGACCTGCTGCACGGCATGGTGAACGCGGCGGCCGACGGTACCGCCGGAGACCTCGCCCTCGCCGCCGCCGTGCTCGCTGTCGCCAAGGCCGAGTCGCACCCCCTGCTCGGGGACATCGCCTCCGGACGCCTGCATGTCGACCAGGTGCCGGCCAGTGCGATGCCGGGCGGACCCAGCCACAACGCCGACTACGTGACCGTCGCCCAGGACTCCGGACACAAGGGCGACACCATCTACCTGCCGTCCGGCCTGGACATCACCAACCCGTACCAGCGCAGCGTGGTCGTCCACGAGCTGCGGCACGCGATCGACGACAAGGCGGCGGCGGGTGCGAAGGTGCAGTTCCTGGACAAGGCACAGCTGGAGCTCGCGGCCTACCGGGCCCAGGGGGACTCCCTGCTGTCCCAGCTGTCCGGAACGAGTGGCGCGCCGCGCACCGCCCTGGCCCGGCAGATCGGGGCGGAGTGGGGCGACCTCGTCCTGCTGGGGATGCTGGTGGCGAGCCGGGCTGACCGAGCCACGGCCGACCCGCTGATCACCCTGGTGAACACCGAGGCGCCCGCGGCCCGGCAGCTGCCCGCAGCGTTGCTGACCGGGCTCCTCGGGCGGAGTGTCGCGAACCTCGAGACGACGGCCATCCGCGCCATCCAGGCCGCCTACAGCCTGCCCGCTGGGGCGATCGCTCCGCTGGACGGTCTCGCCGGTGAGAGCATCGTGGACTGGATCAACCGGCTCTGACGGTCGTCGGCCGGAGCCGGGCTCGCCTGCCGCCACTGCGCACGAGAGGATCGACCGATGAAGATCACCGACGCCCGGGTGGTGGTCAGCTCACCCGGCCGCAACTACGTCACCCTGGTCATCGAGACCGAGGACGGCGTCACCGGCCTCGGCGACGCGACCCTCAACGGTCGGGAGCTGGCGGTGGCGTCCTACCTCCGGGACCACCTCTGTCCGCTGCTGATCGGTCGGGACGCTCGCCGGATCACCGACACCTGGTCCTACCTCTACAAGGGCGCCTACTGGCGGCGCGGACCGGTGACCATGACCGCGATCGCCGCGGTCGACGTCGCGCTGTGGGACATCAAGGGCAAGGCCGCGGGGCTGCCGGTGTACGAGCTGCTCGGCGGCGCCGCCCGGGAGGGCGTGATGGTCTACTGCCACGCGAGCGGGGCCACCCTGGACGAGCTGAGCGCCGACGTCCAGGATCATCTCGACCAGGGCTACCTGGCGATCCGGGCCCAAGCCGCCATCCCGGGGCTGGAGAAGACGTACGGGATCGCGCCGGCCGGGGACAAGGCCGACGGTCGGATCTACGAGCCGGCCAGTGGGAACGTGCCGCAGGAGGACACCTGGGAGACCAGCGCCTACCTCGACTTCGCCCCGCAGGTGATGGCGCACTTACGTGGTGAGTTCGGCTACCAGGTGCACCTGCTGCACGACGTGCACCACCGGCTGACCCCGATCGAGGCGGGTCGCCTGGGGGCGGCGCTGGAGCCGTACCGGATGTTCTGGATGGAGGACCCCACCCCGGCCGAGGACCAGACCGCCTTCCGGCTGATCCGCCAGCACACCACCACCCCGATCGCCGTCGGGGAGGTGTTCAACAGCATCTGGGACTGCCAGCAGCTGATCACCGAGCGGTTGATCGACTACATCCGCACGTCGGTGTCCCACACCGGCGGGATCACCCACCTGCAACGGGTCTTCGCCCTCGCCGACCTGTACGGGGTCCGCTCCGGGTCGCACGGTCCCGGCGACGTGTCGCCGATCGCCATGGCCGCTGCCCTGCACGTGGACCTGACCATCCCCAACTTCGGCATTCAGGAGTACATGGGTCATCGCGACGGGGCGGCCCAGGTGTTCGGCACCGCGTACACGTTCGCCGACGGCTACATGCACCCCGGTGACCTCCCGGGGCTCGGGGTCACCTTCGACGAGCAGGCCGCGGCCCGCTTTCCGTACGATCCGAAGTACCTGCCGGTCAACCGGCGGCGCGACGGCTCGATCCACGACTGGTGACCGCCGTGACAGCCGACAGCTACGACGTGGTGTGCCTGGGCGAGGTGCTCGTCGAGGTGGCCACCACCGCGCCCTTCGGTCACGATGTCCCTGCTGTGCTGGGGATCTCGGGGGACACCCTCAACGTCGCAACGGCCGCGGCCGCGGCCGGTGCCCGGGTCGGACTGGTCGCGGTGCTCACCGACGATGATCTCGGTCGGGCCATCGCGGCCCGGGTGGAGGCGCTCGGCATCGGCACCGGTCTGCTCCACTTCGCCGCCGGCCAGCAGGGGGTCTACCTGGTGCACAGCGATCCGGCCGGGGAGCGGGAGTTCAGCTACGCCAGGTCGGGGAGCGTCGGGTCCTCGCTCGCGCCCGCGCAGCTGCCGGAGACGGTGCTGCGCTCGGCCGGTGCGGTCGTCGCGAGCGGGATCGCCGGCGCCATCTCGCCGTCGGCTCGAGAGGCCCTCCGTCACGCGGCTCGGGTCGCCGAGCGGTTCGTGTACGACCCCAACTACCGGCCGCGGCTGACCGGTGCTGCCGACGCCGCCGAGCTGCTGGCCGAGCTGGCCCCGGACTGCTGGGTGATCACACCGTCCCACCCGGGCGAGACCTCGGCCCTGCTGGGGGTGGACTCCGCCGTCGCCGCGGCGGAACGGCTGCGGGCGCTGGGGACCGAGATCGCCGCGGTCACCTGCGGGGCCTCCGGTGTCCTGGTGGTCGACGCGGAGGTGTCCGCCTGGGTCCCGTCCGTCCCGGCGCCGGCGGTGGTCGACCAGACCGGTGCCGGCGACGCGTACGTGGGCACCTTGACCGCCCGACTCGTGCTCGGTGACGACCTGATCTCCGCCGCCCGGTTGGCCGCGGCGGCGGCGTCGCTGGTGGTCGGCGGTCGAGGTGGCACCGGCCTCGTCCCCACGTTGGCTCAGACCCGAGCCCACCTGGCCACCAGCCCAGCCCACCCGAGAGAGGTGACCGGCGCATGAGTCTGTCCACCAGCCCACTCGACGTCTCTTTGGTGATCCCCGTGGTGGTGATCGCCGATCCGGCGACCGCCGTCCCGCTGGCCCGAGCCCTGCTGGCCGGCGGGGTCGCCATCATCGAGGTCACCTTGCGCACCCCGCGGGCGCTGGACGCGGTGGCCGCCATCGCGGCGGAGGTGCCCGAGATCGCCCTGGGGGTCGGCTCCGTCCTCACCGCGGCCCACATCGACCAGGCTCTGGCTGTCGGCGCCGACTTCCTGGTCAGTCCGGGGGCGAGTCCGGCTCTGCTGGAGCGGTTGGTGGCGGCGCCGGTGCCGGTGCTGCCGGGAGTGGCCACAGTGAGCGAGGTGCTGACCGCGCTGGACCACGGCTTGACCGAGCTGAAGTTCTTCCCGGCGGGACCGGCGGGCGGGCCGTCGTACCTGGCCGCGATCGGCGGGCCCGTGCCGCAGGTGCGGTTCTGCCCGACCGGTGGGGTGACGGCGGCGAACCTGCGGGACTATCTCGCCGTGCCCGGCGTCGCGGCGGTCGGCGGCACCTGGCTCACCCCGACGTCGCTGATCGAGGCCGAGGACTGGTCGGGGATCACCGCCCTGGCCACGGCGGCTGTCGCGTCGGCCTGAGTCTCAGATCGCTCACTTCGTCTTGCCGTCCCGCTCGGCCGGGGCCAGAATCGCCCGCATGACGGCGACCCGACAGGAGCCGAGTCGGTGACCGAGCCGGTGTTGATCATCGTCTGCGGCTTGCCCGGCGCCGGCAAGACGACCATGGCGCGCAGTCTCGCCGCTGAGCGCACCGGCATCCGCCTGTGCCCCGACGACTGGCTCGAGGCCCTGGAGATCAGTCTGTGGGACGAACAGCTGCGGGATCGGGTCGAGCGTCTCCAGTGGGACCTCGCCCGCGATCTGCTGCGGGCCGGGAACGTGGTGATCATCGAGTGGGGGACGTGGGGGCGCGACGAGCGGGAGCGGCTGCGGCTGGAGGCCAGGACGCTGGGATCCCAAGCAGAGCTGGTCTTCCTCGACCCGCCGCTCGACGAGCTGTGGCGGCGGATCCAGGCCCGCGGTCAGGAGAGTCCCGCGATTCCGCGCGATGATCTCGATCGCTGGGACCAGGTGTTCCAGCGGCCCGACGCCGACGAGCTGGCCGACTACGACGCGTCGGTGATGATCACCGACTGAGAGGGTTGCATCGAGAAGTCGTACGCCGACGGCAGCTCCTCCGCCTCTGCGATCGTCGACCCCACGACGAGCGCCCGGTAGTCCCGCCACAGCCGACCCAGGGTCACCGCACCCTCGCGCACGCCGGGGACGACCAGTCCAGGCTCCAGGATCCGGCCGGCTCGATCGGTGTCACCCAGCGCCACCGCCGCCCGCGCCTCGGACAGCATGATCATCGGGTCGGTCCGCTGGGCTTGCGGCAGCGCGTCGATCTCGGCAAGAACCACGGTGTGGTGGCCGACCGCGAGCAACAGCTCGAGGTGCTCGATCACCACGCCGATCATGGTCGGATCGAGGGTGCGCGACTCGCGGTAGGCGGCCAGGGCGCGGACCGGATCATCTCCGGCGTACGCGACGGCCACGTTCCGCCAGCCGACGGCCGACGGCTGATCGCGGAGCGACTGCTCCCAGGCGTCCACCGCCCCGAGCCGGTCACCGCCGGCCCAGCGAGCGACTCCCCGCTGCAGCGCCGCGTACGGCCCTGCGGCGTACTCGAGCAGAGTTCGCCAGCCGGGGGCGGTCTGGTAACTGGTGGGTGCGTCGCCCTCCCAGGCGGGTCGACGTCCGGCGACCAGGTCGAGCCACGGCTGCTGCTCGGCTCCCAGATCCTCTTCGGGGAAGGGCGTCCCTGGCAGGTCGGGCCACCCTTCGCCGGTGCTCGTCCGTCGGCGTACCTCCAGGGCACCCCAACCGGACGCCCGCTGCAGCCGGTCCGTCACGGGGTGATCCACGAGCTGGAGAGCGATCCGCTCCTGCTCGGCGAACCACGCGTCGTCGCGGCCGACCTGCGCGGTCGTGGCGGCCACCGCGGACGACCACTCGCCGTGCGCGGCATCAGCGGTCAGCTGGTGCGGGCCGTACGTCTCCAGCCAGGACCAACGCTCGCCCGCAGGCAGCGGGAGATGCTCCAGCTGGGTGCGGGCCAGACCCGCCTGGATCTCCAGGTAGGCACCGCCGCGCGGCGACAGCCACTCCTGCCAGTGCCGCCCGCCCGGGCCGGTGCCCCAGACGAACAGCTTCCGGCCGCGCAGCCGAGGAGACGAGGTCTGGAGCAGCCCGTACCCGTCACCGTCGAGCGCCGTGATCCACGGCCGGGGGGTCGACGCCGGCAGATCGAAGAAGTAGTCGACGGCGTGACTGGATCGGCTCGGGTAGCTGCGGTCGATGGCGTCGTCGACCGGCATGGCCACCCGCCGCAGCGTCCGGCTGTAGTCGAACCGGAAGGCCGCGTCCGCCGGGGTCAGCACCCGGGTGGTGGGTGTCTGGGGGACGGCGATGTTGGACCACCAGTAGACGGGCACGTCGTGGGCAGTGACGTTGGTGACGGTGACGTGGACCACCAGGTGCGAGGCGCTGTCGGGCAGCCAGGTGTCGATCTGCACCACCAGCTCCCGCATCCGCTCGTACTCCCACAGTCGCAGCCCGGGGGTGCCGTCGGGGAGGGTGATCCGGGCGGCGTGCAGGGGCTCGCAGGTGAGCGGGTGGTGACCGGTGGTCCCGAGATTCCACTCGACCCCGCCGGCGAACCACGCGTTCCGCAGGGCCAGGTTGCCCGGCTGGAGAGCGTCGTTGGCGTACAGCAGCTCGCGGCCGGTGACCAGATCGACCAGGGACCACAGCCGTCCACCTTGACCCAGGAGGAAGGTGGCCCGCAGCCGATCGTTGCTGAGCACGGCCACCGGGTGCTCGACGTCGGCGAGGGTCCGGTCGTAGTCGTCCTGCAGGAGATAGGGCAGGACCGACGGCAGACGTCCGTACGCCAGGTTCGCCACCATCTCGTCGTCGATCGCCCCGGGGCCCTCGGTGGCGTACGCCGTGGCGGTGTGCAGGTCGGCGGTGGTGCGTAGCGGTGGCAGCGGGCTGCTTCCGACCCGAGCGGTCGGCAGGGTGAGGGTGGACAGCTCGAGGGCGGACACGACAACAGGTGTATCAGGCGGAGCGTCTGGCAGGATCGAGAGCGCAGTCAGCCCCGGAAGGCACGATGGCCCAGCAGCAGAACAAGCAGAACCGGCCCAAGCAGCCGCAGGACCCGTACGCCCAGCAGGGCAAGCAGCTCGCCTCGGCGGTGCAACGGCTCCGCGGCTGGGTGGGCTCGGATCCGTCCCGGACACCCGAGCTGGCCGACGCCCTGGTGGCGTTGACCGAGCACCGGCTGCTCGGTCACGCCTACACGGTGGCCGCTCCCGAGGCGCAGGAGGCGGTCAAGCTGGCCGCCCAGCAGCTGACGGCGAACGGGCCGATCGGTCCGTACACGTCCGTGGCCGACGCCGCGCGCTATGTGACCGCGGTGGTGCACCTGGGGGTGATCCAGTCGGCGGCCGGACTTCCCGGGGCGGCGGCGGAGACCGTCGGCTCGTTCACCGAGCTGCGCGCCCAGGTGGGAGCGGTGCCGCTGGCCGATGGCCTGTCCCCGAGCACGGTGGTCTGGGCGTTGGCGTGCACGGCGCGCGGCGCGCTGGCCGGGGGTGATGTGGCGACGGCGAACGCGTATGCCGACGCCGCCCTGCAGCGGTTGGCCGAGGCCGGTCTGCGAACGGAGGTGGCTGCCGCGTACGTCGTGGTGGACGCCGATCGCCTGGCGTCGGACGCTCGGTGGGCCGCCGGCCTCGCCGAGGACGCCCTGACGCACCTGCACGCCGCGCGGGACACCTACGACAAGGTGGTCGACGGGCGACTGGCCCAGCCGGGCCGGTTGAGCCCGGCCCTGGTGCAGCGGCTGGCCGAGCCGCTGTTCGGGGTCTACCGGGATCTGGCCGACCGGCTGCTCGCCGTCGGCGAGGTGGATCTGGGCCTGGTCACCCGGCGACAGCTGATCGACCTCCTCGGGGGGCTGGCCCCCAAGGACGAGACGGCGCGGGTGCAGCTCGCCGGATCGCTCGGTGATCTCGTCCGGGACCTGCGGGCCCTCGACCGCACCGACGAGGCGGACCTGGTGGCCGAGGAGCTGTCGGCCCGACCCGCGCCGGAGCGGAAGGCGGCCGGCGAGCTCACGACCGGCATCCCGCGTGGCAGCGGCCCTGTCCGGTGGGAGCCCTTGGGCCCGGAGGCCGCGTACGCGGGTGCACATGCGGGTACGTCTGCGAACGTGGCCGCGCTGGAGGCGGAGCTGCAGCGCGAGGCGGCCGACCGGCTCGCCGCGGAACGGAGCGAGGCGCACCGACTGGAGCAGCAGCGGCTCGAGGAGGCCCGGCACGAGGCGGACCGGCGGGAGGCCGAGCGCGCCGAGGAAGCCCGGCGGGCAGCCGAGCGGGCTCAGACCGAGGAGGCCGAGGCCGCCCGTCGCGAGTTCGAGCGGATCGAGGCGGCGCGGGCGGAGGCCGAGCGACTGGCCGCGGAGGAGGAGGCGGAACGTCGGGAGCGCCAACGCCGGCGGGAGGAGCGGATGGAGGAGCACCGGCTGGAAGCCGAACGTCAAGAGGCGGAGCGGATCGAGGCCGAGCGGGCCGTGCTGGCGCAGCGCGAGGCCGAGCGGCGGGCGGCGGATCCGGCCGAGATGGAGCGGCTCGAGCTGGAACGGTTGCAGGCGGAGATCGCTGCCCTGGAGGCGGTCGAGGCGGAGCGGGCCGAGGCGGAGCGGGTTGAGGCGGAGCTGGCCGAGGCGGAACGGGCCGAGGCGGAACGGGTTGAGGCCGAGCGGGTTGAGACGGAACGCGTGGATCGCGAGCGGCAGGAGCGGGAGCACGCTGAGGCGGAGTGGCTCGAGGGAGAGCGCCGGGCGCGTGACGAAGCCGAGCGCGCCGAAGCCGAGCGGGCGCGAGCTGCTCAGATCGAAGCGGACCGAGTCGCCCGGGAGCGCGAGGAGGAGGCCGCTCGGGCCGAGGCGGCCTGGCTCGAGGGGGAACGACTGGCGAGAGAGCAGCGTGCCGCCGAGGACGCCTCAGCTGCCCGCGCCGCAGCGGAGCGACAGGAGGAGGAGTTGCGCACCGCCGAAGCCGAGGCGGCCCGGGCCGAGTCCGACTGGCTCGAACCTGAGGAGCGGCACCTCGAGTCCGAGCACGTCCAGGTGCAGCCCGCTGAACCGCAGACGGTGGAGTCAGCACCGGCGGGCGACCAGCCGATCGAAGCCGTGTCGCTGGAGCCTCAGCACGTGGTCCCGGCGCCGTCCGACGCCGAGCCGGTACCCATGGCGCCGCTCGAGGACGAGCCGGTCAAGGCGGCGCAGCCCGAGCAGCCTGAGCGGGCTGAGCAGCCCGATCAGCCGGCGCCCGAGGCCGAGCCGGAGCACGTCGAGCCGCCGGCCGAGCCGGAACCTCAACCCGCTGACCAGGTCGAGGACGAGCTCACGGCGGCGCACCGAGCGTGGCAGGAGGCGAAGGGCCGAGGTGACCGCAAGGAGGCCCGCGCCGTCAACGAGCGGGTGGTCGACCTGTTGCGTCCGCGGGCCGAGGAGAATCTGGCCGAGTACGGGCCGCGACTGCTCTACGCGCTCGAGGAGCTCTCGAGTGCGCGGCTGCGCGGCGGCGACCTGTGGGGATCCCGGGCACCGGCCAAGGAGGCCAAGGCGCTGGCGAAAGCCCTCGGCCGTCGCTGATCCGGGCAAGCTCCGCCCGACGATGACGGAAACGTGCACCTCACGGGTCCGTGCCCGGCGTGTCGCGCCGGCGTGTCGCCCGTGGATGGCGCGATCCCGTCACTGATGGGCGTCCACCGGGCCCACACAGTCCGCCGCCCCAGGACAACCCGGCGTCCCGAGCGCGGATGACGGCTTGGGTGCGATCGCAGACGCCGAGCGTGGTCAGGATGCTCAAGACGTAGTTGCGGACCGTCTTCGGCGTCAGCTGCAGCTCGACACCGATCTCGTGGTTCGAGCGGCCGGCGGTCATCCGGCTGAGCACGTCGAGCTCGCGTCTGGTCAGCTCGGAGAAGACCGGTCCGGACTGGCCGGGGTCGCCTCCGGCGAGAGCGCTCAGGACCCGATCTCCCGTGCTCGGGCTGAAGATGGCCTGACCACCACGGACCGCGATGATGGCAGCGACCAGCTCGTCGATGCTGGCGTCCTTCGGCAGGTAGCCGCGAGCTCCCGACGGATCGCGGCGAACACCGAGTCGTCGTCTGCCATGGTCAGCACCAGGATCGCCGCGTTCGGGTTGCTGCTGAGAATCCGGCGGGTCGCCTCCAGCCCACTCATCCCGGGCATCACCAGGTCCATCACCACGACCTCGGGATCGAGGGCGAGAGTCCGCTCGATGACCTCTTCCCCGGTGGCCGCCTCGCCGACCAGGTCGATACCCCCCCGGGGCCCAGCCGGAGGTCAGTCGCCGGTGACCATGGTGACCGGGATGATCTCGGTCCGGGCGATCGCCTGGTCACGGAGACCGGCGAGCGTGGTCCGCCGGGGGTCGGCCTGGTAGCCGTCCAGCGCGTCCTGATCCGGTAGCTCGATCACCTGCACCTCGTACGGCTGCTCGGTCGTTCCGCCCGTCCGGCGTACCCGCGACAGCACGGTCCCGCCATACTCCGGCACCAGGGCGAGCACCTCGTCCTCGTACGCCGACAGGTGTCCCTCCTGATCGTCGACGGACCAGAGCAGGACGCACAGGGTGAGCGGCATCTCCCCAGGTTAGGCGTCGGGATTCACCCTTGGAGGAGCCACTTATCGTGGATGGTCCGACACCCGACCCCTGCGGGTGCGCGAACGAGGAGCATCAGATGGGCATGTTGGGAAGGCTCGCCAAGGGCGCCGTGGCCGCCAAGGTCATCCAGATCGCGACGCGCGAGCTGCAGAAGCCGGAGAACCAGGCCAAGATCCGCGACGGTCTGAGCAAGCTCAGCAAGAACGTTCGCCCGCGCTGATCACGGCCCGGACTCGGTGACCCGGGCGAGCGAGAGAATCTCTCGACCTCGGCATGAACGACGGGTAACAGGTCGGTCGCAGCTGTCGCTCGGACTGGATCGCATCGATCTCACCGGTTACGGTGTGACGTCTGTGACCAGTGGGACGTGATTGGGACGCAAAGGACTGGGCATGACGGTTCGGCCAGCAGCAACAGCACACCGCACGGGCGGGCGACGCCTGCGGTGTGCTCGGCGCGCTCGCCGGGGCGCTCACCGTCGGTCTGGTGGTGAGCGGGTGCGGTCAGGTACCGGTCGACCAAGCCGCCCCAGCACCGGACAGCCAGGTCCCGGCGACTTCGTCCCCGTCCCCTCCTCTGAGTCGACGCCACCAGCCGAGCCCGACACCGTCGGCCACCACGGCTCCTCCGTCGGCGAAGCCGACCACGAAACCCGGCCCCACGACTGCCCCCGCGATGCTCGAGAAGGGCGACAAGGGGGTGAAGGTCCGCGAGCTCCAGCACCGGCTGCGCCAGCTCGACTGGTACTCCGGCTCCATCAGCGGCACCTACGGCTCGGGCACCGTCAGGGGCGTGCAGGGTTTCCAGGAGAAGCGGAAGCTCGATGAGACCGGGGCCGTCGACAAGACCACCTGGACCACGCTCACCTCGATGACCCGCAAGCCGACCGACGACGAGATGCACAACCGTCTCGTACCAGGTCCGGCCATCCTCTCCCAAGGCGACTCCGGCGACCGCGTTCGCGATCTCCAGGCCCGGTTGAAGCAGATCGGCTGGTTCTCCGGCAGCGTGACCGGCTCGTACGGCTCGATGACCGTCGGTGCGGTGAAGGGCTTCCAGGACAAGCGGGCCATCCCGGTCACCGGCGAGGTCGACGACCGCACCTGGAACCGGTTGACGGCGATGACCCGGACCCCCAGCAACGACGAGAAGCACAACCGGACCCCGAAGCCGTCGGCGGCCGGGTTGGACTCGCGGTGCATGACGGGTCGGGCGCTGTGCATCAGCAAGGCGACCAACTCCCTGGTCTGGGTGATCGACGGGAAACCGCAGATGCGGATGGACGTCCGTTTCGGCTCGCAGGAGCTGCCGACCCGGGAGGGCTCGTTCTCGGTCGGCTGGAAGTCCCGCAACCACGTCTCGACGATCTACCACACGAAGATGCCGTACGCGATGTTCTTCTCCGGCGGCCAAGCCGTCCACTACTCACCCGACTTCGCCGCCCGCGGCTACAACGGCGCCTCCCACGGCTGCGTCAACGTCCGCAACCTCGCCGGCATCCAGTCGCTGTTCAACGACGTCCGGGTCGGCGACAAGGTGATCGTCTACCGCTGAGCCTCCCCGCGTTTTGTGCCGCTATCCACAGCTGGTGATGCCCTTGCTCCACTATCCACAGATCCTTCAGCGACCCGTCTCGTTCGAGGGCAACGTCCTTAGTCCTATGACATGGACAGAGCTGCGGTACGAGACGTCATGGTGAAGCAGTCCGGGGTGATCTCGCGGACGCAGGCGCTGAGCCTCGGCGTGAACAAGGGTCAGATCGACTATCGACTGCGACTCGGCGACTGGGTGAGTGTCTATCCACGGGTCTACCGAGCCGCCGTCGTGCCGGTGACGCCGGAGCAGTCCCTCCGGGCCGCCGGCCTGTGGGTCGAGAACGGTGTTCTCTCCGGAGTGGGAGCAGCCTGGTGGTGGGATCTGGTGTCTGATCCGCCGCGCCGGTGGGAGTTCCAGGTGGAGACCACGACGAGGCGAACGCTCCAATCAGGAGTGTGCCTCCTACGCCGCTGGGTGGATCCGTACGACGTCGTGACTCATCGTGACGTCGCGGTCCTCGGCAAGCCGCTGAGTGTGCTGCGGGCCGCGGTCGAGCTGGAACGGGCTCGCCGCGGTCAGGGAGTACGGCTGATCGATCGCGGCAAGCAGCAGGGTGAGGTCACGGGCATCGAGCTCGTCGAAGCGTTCGAGCGCAACCGCGGCACGTGGGGAACGACCACCATGCGGAGTCTGCTCGAGCGGACGGGAGATCGCGCGCACTCCGATCTCGAAAGACTTGGTGTCAGGCTCCTCACCGAGGCGGGCATCGTCGGTTTCACGGTGAACCTGTCGATCAGGTTGTCGAATGGCCGCAGCGCGGAGCTGGACATCGCCTTCGAGGAACAACGAGTCGCCATCGAGCTAGATGGCTTTCGTTACCACTCGTCGAGTGAGTCTCACGCGGCAGATCTACGCCGTCAGAACGACATCATCGCGGACGGCTGGACGCTGCTCCGGTACGCACCCGACGTGCTGACCGAGAGCCCGGGCAGGTTCATCCGCGAGGTGCGGCGCGCCCTCGAGCGCTGAAGTCACCAGCCTTCTGGAGCAACAGCACGAACAGTTCTCGATCGCGGCACAAAAGTCGGGTCAGGGGCGGGCAGTCAGGATCAGCGGACCGTCGGTGGTGATGGCGATCGTGTGCTCGGAGTGGGCGCCGCGGGAGCCATCGCGGCTGCGCAGGGTCCAGCCGTCGGCGTCGGTGTAGATCTTGTCGGTCGAGTCGAGGAACCACGGCTCGATGGCGATGACCAGACCCGGCTTGAGGGGCAGCCCGCGACCGCGGCGGCCGTTGTTGGGGATGTGCGGGTCGCCGTGCATCGTACGGCCGACGCCGTGACCGCCGAAGTCGGTGTTGATCTTGTAACCGGCCTGGGTGGCGACCCGGGCGATGGCGAAGGAGATGTCGCCGATCTTGGCCCCCGGCTGAGCGGCCTCGATGCCGGCGGCCAGGGCGACCTCGGTGGTCTCGATCAGCTTGAGGTCCTGCTCCCGTCGCGTTCCCACCACGACCGACAGGGCCGAGTCGGCGACCCAGCCGTTGACCGACGCGGCGAAGTCGACGCTCAACAAGTCGCCGTCGGCGAGCACGTAGTCGTACGGGAGTCCGTGCAGCACCGCGTCGTTGACGGAAGTGCAGAGGACCTTGCCGAACGGGCTGGCCCCGAACGAGGGGTGGTAGTCGATGTAGCAGGACTCAGCCCCGGCGTCGCGGATCATCTGGTGGGCCAGGGCGTCCAGCTCGAGCAGGTTGACCCCGACCGCGGCCTTCTCCTTCAGCGCCGTCAGCACACTGGCGACGAACGCCCCGGCGGGTCGCATCTGGTCGATCTCGGTGGGGGTGCGGTACTCGATCACGAGGGTCGATTCTGCCCCATCGCACAAGGGCGGCCGCGCGGCGGCGAGATCTTCTGGAGCAGGAACCACGACAGGTGTGGATAGCGGTACAAAAGGCGGGTGACCACGACCTGGCCGTACGCGCTGCCGACCACCACCGACCAGATCGCCGCCGGCCGCGCCGCGCGCCGGGCGATGCCGCGGGAAACCCAGGCCGAGCTGGTCGCCGCGGCCACCGACCCGGTCGCCATCCTGCGGGCGCAGGACGCCAACCGGATCCCGGAGCTGGTGCCGGTCCGCTACGAGCGGATGCTGGTCTCGCCGTTCACCTTCTACCGCGGGGCCGCTGCGCTGATGGCTGCCGACCTGGGCCACGCGCAGCACTCCGGGTTGACGGTGCAGCTGTGCGGTGACGCGCACCTGTCCAACTTCGGCCTGTTCGCCTCACCAGAACGGCGGCTGGTGTTCGACCTCAACGACTTCGACGAGACCCATCCCGGTCCGTTCGAGTGGGACGTGAAAAGGCTGGCCGCCAGCTTCGAGCTGGCCGGCCGCGAGAACGGTCTCAACCGGCGGACCCGGCGCGGGCTGACCACCCGGGTCGGCCGGTTCTACCGCACCTCCATGGCCCGGTTCGCCGCCGTGTCGGCGACTCAGGTCTGGTACGCGCACCTGGAGATGTCGACCGAGCGGCTCGAGCGGATCTCCCAGGGGCCGGGCAAACGGGATCTGGCCAAGGCCCGGAAGCTGACCGAGAAGGCCAAGCGTCGCGACAGCCGACAGGCCGTCCGCAAGCTCATCCGGGTGGTGGACGGTCATGCCGACTGGATCGCCGACCCGCCGTTCCTGGTCCCGTTGGCCGACCTGGCGCCCGACCGGGACCAGGCGAGTCTGCTGAACGGGATGGCGGAGGTGCTGGAGTCGTACGCGGACACGGTGTCGCCGGAGATCCGTCGGCTGCTGCAGAACTACCGCTTGATGGGCATGGCCCGACGGGTCGTCGGGGTCGGCAGCGTCGGCACATCGGCTTGGGTGGTGCTGCTGGCCGGCGCCGACGAGAACGACTACCTGGTGCTGCAGGCGAAGGAGGCGACCGCCTCGGTGCTGGCGCCGTTCGTGCCCGGTCACAGCTACCCGCACCAGGGGCGTCGTGTCGTGGAGGGTCAGCGGCTGATGCAGGCGTACGGGGACATCCTGCTGGGCTGGAAGAGCGCGGACGTGTCGGGCTACCCCCGTGACTACTACGTCCGGCAGTTCCGGGACTGGAAGGGCTCCTTCGAGCCCGCGGACCTGAACGCGGACCAGCTCGGCACGTACGCCGACGCCTGCAGCTGGACGCTGGCCCGGGCCCACGCCCGTTCGGGGGACCGGGTGGCGATCTCGGCCTACCTCGGCGGCAAGGATCGCTTCGACGAGGCGATCGCCGACTTCGCGGTGGCGTACGCCGACAAGACGGAGAAAGACTACGAGCGCGTACGCGAGAGTCGGGCCGACGATGGTCGGCTCGCCCCGCGCACGCGCTCGTAGTCAGGTCGTGCGGTAGAGCAGAGGATCAGGCGAGAGCCTTGGTCTTGATCTTCTCGAAGTCGTCGGCGCTGATGGAGCCGGCGTCGAGGAGGGCCTTGGCGTCCGTGATCTCCTGAGCCGGGGAACGGCCGGCGACCTCGCGGATGTAGGTGTCGCTGTCCGACTTGGCCTGCTTCATGTACTCCACCTGCCGCTCGGCCATGCCGCTGCCCCGGGCGATCAGGTACACGACCGCGGTGATCAGCGGGAAGATGATCAGGAAGATGATCCAGACGGCCTTGTGCCAACCCTTCTGGGTCTTGTCGCGGAACATGTCGGTGACGATCTGGAACAGGACGATGAGGTACGCCACGAAGGCGAAGCTGACGATGATCAGCCAGAGGAAGTCGAGGAAGCTGTTCACGGGGTACTCCTAGATGCAAACGGTGCCGGTTTTGGCTGGAGTCCTCGACGCCGTTGTCAGTGGGGCCCCACGAGGACAGAGTGTGACAGCGAAGGTGCGTTTCACCGTAAATATCGGGCTCCCTGAGACCCTGTTGTAAGCAATCTCACGCGGTGGAGCCGGGATCGGCGGGGACCGGCTCGACGTCGACGGGCGGGGTGTCGGCGCTCTCGGTCAGCTCGGCCTCCGACTCGTGCCGCATCGCCCGGGTCGACCCGAACAAGGCGTTGGCCCAGCCTGCGGAGGGGTCGGTGTCGACCAGGATCGCCTTCACCAGCAGCGTCAGGGGAATGGCCAGGATGGCGCCCAGCGGACCCAGCACCCACCCCCCGCCTCCCCGAGCCGCGGCCGGAGACGCTGAACCGCGGCCATCCGGCCGAGGGCTCCGGTGGCGTCGATGCCGAGGAACAGCATCAGGCTGAGCAGGAAGATGGCGTTCACGACCAGGCCGACGACACCACTGAGCAGTGGGGTGATCGCCTGGATGACGGCGCCGAGGCTCACGTTCGCCAGCAGACTCGACGCGGTCTCGCGGCTGATCCCCTGCGCGACCAGGAAGTCGCGCAGGCTGCTGACCAACCCGTCGGCCTCGGCGGCGTACTGCGGCAGCACCGTGATCAGCCGGCCGACGGCCAGCACCAGGATCGAGCCGAGCACGACCAGGACCCCGAAGATCGCCAGCAGCAGCACCACCAGCGCCAGGCCCTCCGGCACCTTCTTGTGCCGCAGCCAGGTGTGCAGGGGATGGACCAGCAGCACGATCACCAGGGCGAGGAAGACGGGACCGATCAACCAGGCCAGCTCGCGGGCCCCCAGGATCACCACCATCGCGGCGGCGAGCCCGAGCAGGATGGTCAGGGCGCGCGGCAGCGGGTTGACGCGGGACATCTCGGTTGCCTGGTCAGCCATCGGTGGTGCCTCATCTGCTCACGTACGGGGTGCCAGGCGCATCATCCCGCAGATTGGTCAACGGCCAGATCCACGACCACCGGCGCATGGTCGGACGGGAGCTTCCCCTTGCGAGCCTCGCGATCCACGTACGCGTCGTCGACCCGCAGGTCCGGGCTGGCCAGCACCAGGTCGATCCGCATCCCCTGGTCCTTGTGGAACATTCCGGCCCGGTAGTCCCAGTAGGTGAACGGGTGATCGCCCTTGCCGGGCCGCGCCGGCACGTCGACCAGACCGGTGTCGGTCAGGGCTCGCACCGCGGCCCGCTCAGGCTCGGTGACGTGGGTGGAGTCGGCGAAGGCCCCGATGTCCCAGACATCCGCGTCGGTGGGGGCGACGTTGAAGTCGCCCATGATCACCTGGCGGGTGGGGGTGCTGGTCTCGGGCAACGTCGTCCGCAGGGTGGCGAGCCAGTCGAGCTTGTAGTCGTAGTGCGGGTCGCCCAGGGCGCGGCCGTTGGGCACGTACACGCTGGTGATCGTCAACGGCCCGCACCGAGCGCTCACGTAGCGCGGCTCCGGGTGGCCGGGCAGCTCCGTGGCCACCGGCGTCAGCCCGACCCGGGACAGCACCGCGACCCCGTTCCAGCGGCCGTCGCCGACGTGTAGGGCCTGATAGCCCAGGTCCTCCAGCTCCGCGTACGGGAAGCCGCTGTCGGCCGCCTTCGTCTCCTGCAGCGCGACGGCGTCGGGCTCTCGGGTGGCCAGCCAGTCCAGCAGCCGGGGGAGCCGGGCCCCGATCGAGTTGACGTTCCAGGTGGCTATCCGCACCCGGAAATCCTAGTGTCGAGAACCGACACCACTCATCCGCCCGAGTCCGAGGAGGACCATGCTCGCCGCCTACCTGCCCGGCAACTCCACCATCCGCCTGGCCGAGGTCGAACGGCCCGTGCCCGGCCGGGGTCAGGTGCTGCTCGCCATGAAGGCCTCCACCATCTGCGGCAGCGACCTGCGGGCCATCTACCGCGAGCACCTGGGGGAGGGGCCGGAGGCGTACCAGGGCGTGGTCGGTGGTCACGAACCGGCCGGCCAGGTGGTCGAGGTCGGTCCGGGTGTGCACCGGCTGGGCGTCGGCGCGCGGGTGGTCGTCTACCACATCAGTGGCTGCGGGCAGTGCGACGAGTGCCGCCGGGGCTATCAGATCTCCTGCACCTCGCCCCTGCGCGCCGCGTACGGCTGGCAGCGCGACGGTGGCCACGCCGACTTCCTGCTGGCCGAGGAGCGTGACCTGCTGCAGCTGCCCGATTCGCTCACCTACCTCGACGGAGCCTGCGTGGCCTGCGGTTTCGGGACCGCGTACGAGGCGTTGTGCCGGGTCGAGGTGTCGGGACGGGACCGGGTGCTGATCACCGGGCTCGGCCCGGTCGGACTGGCCGTCGGGCTGCTGGCCGCGAAGATGGGTGCCTCGTCGGTGGTCGGCACCGACCCGAGTCCGGAGCGCCGCTCGTTGGCCGTGCGGATGAAGGCGGTGGACGCGGCCGTGGCCGGTACGGATGAGGAGCTGACCGAGCTGCTGGGGGACGGGGCCGAGGTGGCGATCGACTGTTCTGGTTCCGGGGCCGGCCAGGCCACCGCGATCCGGCACACCCGCCGCTGGGGCCGGGTCGGCCTGGTCGGTGAGGGCGGCCGGCTGACCGTGGACGTGAGCGAGGCGCTGATCCACCGGCAGCTGACGGTGCACGGGTCCTGGGTGTCCTCGACCGGCCGGATGGCGGAGCTGCTGGAGCGCCTCGACCGCTGGGGGCTGCATCCCGAGACGGTCGTGTCGGACACGTTCGCGCTGGCCGAGGCGAGCGAGGCGTACGAGCTGGCTGACTCCGGGGTGTCCGGCAAGGTCGGGATCGTGTGGTCGTGAGCGACGTCTGGATGGTCGAGGGGTCGGACCCGCGCGACAGCAGCGGTCCGAACCGGGGCGAGCGGGCGACGTTGATCGACTACCTGCGGGTCTACCGGCTGACGCTGGAGCTGAAGTGCGAGGGCTTGTCCCCGGAGCAGCTGGCCACCCGGTCCGTCCCGCCGTCGACGATGTCGCTGCTCGGGCTGGTCCGGCACCTGGCCGCCGTCGAGCAGTCCTGGTTCCGCCGGGTGATGGACCGCGACCTGGAGCTGCCTCGGCTGTACGGCAAGCTCGAGCACCGCGACGCCGACTTCGACGGCGCGATCGGCACCCCGGAGTGCGTCGACGAGGCGTTCACCGCCTGGCACCGGGAGATCGCGTACGCGGAGGCGTGGGTCGAGCAGGCCGAGAGCCTCGACGTGCTGGGGCTGCATCCCGACGGGGAGCTCGAGCTCAGGGACGTCCTCGTGCACCTGATCGAGGAGTACGCCCGACACTGCGGCCACGCCGATCTGCTCCGCGAGTGCCTCGACGGCCGCACGGGCCAGTGATCAGGTGGTGGGGAGGATGACCACGCTCCGGCTGGTGTGGGCGCTGGGCCGGGTGACCTGATGCGGGCTCCGGCCGGGCGTTGACACCCAGCCGGGCCGGACCTAGCGTGACCGTCTGAGAGCGCTCCCACCGGGGTCAGCGCGTACGGGAGGAACCAGCTCATCGTGACCAACGACGGCACGTACGACAGCACGGACACCTTTGGCGTGAACGACGCCAACGCCATCACCGACGGCACAGCCATCACCGACGGGGCCAACTTCGTGATCCGGCCAGTGAGCCGGCGGCTGCTGATCGGCGGCGGCGCTGCCCTCGGGGTCGGGCTCACCGCTCTCGGGTCCTCGACCGCCGAGGCCGCACCCGGCAGGCTGTCGGCGAGCTGGAACGGGAAGTCCAGCCGAGCGGCCATCCGGTTCCTCAAGGGTGTGACGAACGCCTACCGCACGACCGGCCCGCGGCTGGCGCAGAGCTACCAGGACAACTCCGGGCTGAGCGACATCGCGTTCGTCTACGACAACGCCCTGGCGATCATCGCCCTGCTGAACGCCGGCGAGGGTGCGGCGGCTCGGGCGCTGGGCGACGGCCTGCTGTACGCCCAGGCACACGACGAGACCTTCACCGACGGCCGGCTGCGCCAGGCGTACCACGCGAAGACCTTCATCAACGGCAACGGAACGGCCCACTTCGGCTGGGAGTTCGGGCTGGTCGGGACCGCGGTCGGCGACATGTCCTGGGCGGGCATCGCCCTGGCCCAGCTGGCTCGGGCCACCGGCATCGGCCGCTACAAGACGGGCGCGGTGAAGATCGCGGACTGGATCCAGACGAACACGTACTCGACGTCAGGCCTGGGTGGCTACACGTTCGGCGAGACGGCGGGGCTGGAGGATCACAAGTCGACCGAGCACAACATCGACGTGGCCGCCTTCTTCCGGCTGATCCAGACCCTGACCGGCAAGCGGGTCTGGGGGGACCGGGCGGACCACGCCTGGGCGTTCGTCGAGCAGGTCTGGAACGACGAGGACGGGTTCTTCTGGACCGGTTCCGACGACGGCAGCGCGATCAACAAGCTCGGCACCCAGTTCCCACTCGACGCCCAACCCTGGTCCTGGCTGGCCCGCCGTCAGGGCGCATACCGGGAGGCCCTGGACTGGGCCGCGACCAACCTCGCCACCACCGACACCCCGCAGCGACTCAACTCCGCGCTCACGGGGAACCAGAAGGTGACGGGCGTGGCGTTCGGTAGCGGCTCCCTGAAGGCCGACCCGACCGTCCCGATCGATCGGTACAACCCCGAGCCGGATTCCGGGGCGGTGTGGTTCGAGGGCACCACCCAGCTCGCGCTCGCGCTGGCCGACCGCAACCGCAAGGGCGACAAGGCCGCCGCGCAGGCGCTGCTGGACGCGGTCATCTGGGCTCAGGACGCGCTGGGCGCCGGCCAGGTGTTCGGCGGCAAGCGGATCGAGGGCGGCGTGGTGGCCGCGTCATCACCGCTGCAGACCGGCTTCGGGTTCGGCTACTACCCGAACCTGCACGTCGGTGCGACGTCCTGGTTCGTGTTCGCCGGGACCGGGGTGAACCCGTACCTCTTCTGAGTCGCAGCTGATGGCCCCAGAACAGCTGACGCCCCCTTCCTGGTGGAAGGGGGCGTCAGCGTCGTGCGCGGGTGGGTCAGGCAGCCGCGGTGCGGCCCTTGCCGACCTTCAGGTAGACGAGCAGCACGATGATCGCGCCGATGATGGAGCCGATGATGCCGGCCGGCTGCAGGAAGCCGCCGCCCGCATCCTTGCCGAACAGCAGGTAGCCCAGGAAGCCGCCGACGAACGAGCCGATGATGCCGAGCACGATCGTCATCAGGATGGACAGGTTCTGCTGTCCGGGGACGACGAGCCGGGCGACGGCGCCGGCGATCAGTCCGACGACGATGATGCTGATGATGAGTCCGAGCATGGTGGTGCCTTTCTCTAGTTCCGGCCAGGCCGGGTGGAGCGATCGCTCTCTTACAGAGTAAACTACCCTAGAGGGTGAGGGTTACACCCCTAAGGATGGTTATGGTGGACAGATGACCGCGGACGACGACAGAGCTCAGGGTCCGATCAGGGTTGCCCTGGTCAATGACTACGACGTCGTCGTGCTCGGACTCGCGCGGATCCTGGAGCGGTACGACGACCGCCTGGTGATCGCCGAGATCGACACCAACGAGCCGGTCGAGGACGTCGTCGACCTGGTGCTGTACGACTCCTTCGCCCAACCCGAGTCCGACCGCGGGGAGATCGCCGAGCTGGTGGCCAACCCGCGTACGGGTGCCGTGGTCGTCTACACCTGGAACCTGCACCCGGAGCTGGTCGAGCGGGCCCGGGCCCAGGGCGCCCGTGGCTACCTGTCCAAGGCGCTGCCGGCCCGCGACCTGGTGGTCGCGCTGGAGTCGGTGCACGAGGGCGAGATCGTGATCAGCGAGCCGGAGCGCCGGGTGCGGGCCGTGAACGGCTCCGAGTGGCCGGGTCGGGAGGAGGGGCTGACCGACCGCGAGTCGGAGGTGCTGGCCCTGATCACCCAGGGGATGAGCAACGCCGAGGTCGCCGACCTGACCTACCTCAGCCCGAACACGATCAAGACCTACATCCGCTCCATCTACCGCAAGATCGAGGTCGAGAGCCGGACCCAGGCGGTGCTCTGGGGAGTGGAGCACGGCTTCCGGGCGGACAAGCGCCGGATCGAGCACTGGCGCGGCGGGCCCTGAGGCGGCAGGGTGCGGTGATGACCACGTTCCTGTTGCTGCCGGGTGGGGGCGGTGAGGCACTCTACTGGGCCCCGGTGACCGACCTGCTCCGGCGGGCCGGGCATGCGGCGATCGCTGTGGATCTGCCGGCCGACCACCCCGCGCTCGGGCTGTCGGCGTACGCGGACCTCGCGGTGGCTGCGGTCAACGGGCGCACCGACCTGGTGCTGGCGGCCCACTCGCTGGGCGGCTTCATCGCACCGCTGGTGGCCGAGCGGGCGCCGCTGCGGGCGCTGGTGCTCGTCAACGCGATGATCCCGCTGCCGGGGGAGTCGGCGAGCGGCTGGGGGGAGGCCGTCGGGTCGGAACCGGCTCGGCTCGCCGCCGCCCAGGCCGGTGGCTACTCGGCCGAGTTCGACCTGGTCGAGACGTTCTTGCACGACGTGCCCGTCGAGGTGCTCGATCCGGCGGTGGCGGCCGGTGGCCGGGACGAGGCCGAGATCGCCTTCACCGAGCCGTGCGCGTTCGAGCGCTGGCCGGACCTTCCGACCCACGTGCTCGTCGGGCGGGACGACCGCCTCTTCCCCGCCGAGTTCCAGGTCCGCGTGGCCCGTGAGCGGCTGGGCGTCACCGCGGAGGTGCTTCCCGGCGGGCACATGCTGGCGTTGGCCAATCCTCGGGGCGTGGCCGATCACCTGCTCGCGGTCGCCACCGGATGATCGAGATCCCGGCGACCTTCCGGGCCATGCCGCGCTGGTGGAGCGACGGAACCGACTGGCTCGACACGTTGCCCGAGCTCGTCGCGACGCAGTGCGCACGGTGGCAGCTCACACCTGACGGTGACGTCAGACACGGTTCCAACGCGCTGGTGGTCCGGGTCCGCCGGGGCGATGAGCGACTGGCGTTGCGGATGTCCCCACCCGGCGACGACGTGACGACGGAGGCCGCGGCGCTGCGATTCTGGGACGGGCGCGGGACCGTCCGACTGGTCGATGTGGACCGCGAGCGGCGGGCGCAGCTGCTGGAGTGGGTGACGCCCGGCCGATCCCTGGAGCAGCTGCCGTTGGCGACGACCGCTCCGGTGATCGGCGGTGTCCTGCGGCGGCTGGCCGTCGAGGCGCCGGCGCACGCCCCGAGCACCGGCGACATCATCGTCGCCGAGGCGTCGGGCTGGACGAGGCGGTGGTCGGCTCTGGGCCGGCCGGGTGTTGAACCGCTCCTGACCGCGGCGATCGAGGCGGCCGAGGCCGTCCGGGAGCCGGCGACCCCGTGGCTTGCCGTCAACGCCGATCTGCACTTCGGTCAGATCCTCAGCGCGGAACGGGAACCCTGGCTCGTGGTCGATCCGGTGCTGCTGCGCGGCGACGTCGGCTACGACCTCGGACGTCTGCTCTGGAGCCGACTCGACGAGCTGGCCGATGACGGGCAGGTGCGCGCCTACCTGGCGGCAGTGGTCGAGGCGGCCGAGCTGGACCCCGGCCGTTCCCGGCAGCTGGTGGTGGTCCGGGCGATGTCCTACCTGCTGTGGGGTCTCGAGCGCGGACTCACCGAGGACCCACCGCGCTGTCTGCGACTGCTGGAGATCTTCGGCGGTCGCGAGGACGGCTACAGTCCAGAAACCTAGAGGCGCGGATCGTTGGCCGGGTCGGGCAGCAGATCACCCTGGGGCTGTTCCTCGTCGGCCGGTGGATCGGACTCGGCGTACCGCGCACTGAGCTGGCGGTAGTAGCGGCTGTTCAGGGCGTACACCGTCAACAGCACCCCCAGCACCCCGGTGAGCACGAAGACCAGGGCGATGCCCCGGGCCGGCCCGGTGCCGAACCAGTCGCCGATCAGGTCGGCGCCGAGGCCGTCGGTCATGAACGGGATGAAGAACAGCTGGGTCAGCGGACCCATCAGGAACGCGGTCAGCGGCGACGCGGCCAGCTCCACACTCTGCGCGAAGCCGAACACCCGCCCCTGCCGCTCGTACGGCACCACGCGCTGCAGGATGGTCTGCTCGGCTGCCTCCGCGTACGGGACCAGGGCCATGTAGACGGCCATGCCGATCACGAGCATGACGATCGAGGCCTGCAGCGGGAACAGCGCTGTCACCGACCAGAGCACCACGTTCACCAGCAGCAGCAGCCGGAGGGGTTTGCGACCGAGACCGGTCTTCGCCACCATCAGCCCGCCGACGATGAACAACGCGCTGAGGGCGCCCCACATCAGACCCCAGGACTGGACCGAGACCATCGACAGCCCGTACGCGTCCATCAGGGCCATGAACGCGCCGCCGAGGAAGTTGTTGAGGCAGGAGAACGCGATCAGAGCGAGCAGACCCGGGATCTGGCGGACCTGGCGGATGGTGCCCTTGAGGTCGACCTTGCGGGACGGTGGCTCGGCGGGATCAGCGCTGCTGTCGTCGGGTCCGGTGTCGGTGCCCGGGTCGCTGGCTCGGCTCTCGTCCACCGTGACCAGCCCGAGGTGGATCAGTCCGGCCACCAGGAGGGTCATGGTCAGCAACAGCACCGAGAACATGCCGTCCCGGGCCACCAGCAGACCGCTGATCACCGACGTGGCCAGCATGGTGACCCCGGTCGTGGTGCCGACCAGGCCGTTGGCCCGGTCCCGTCGCTCCGGGGAGATCAGCAGGGTGACCATGGTCATCATCGCGATGCCGCGGACGTTGCCGGCGATCACGCCGAACATCGCGAGCACGACGAACACCCACAACCAGACGCTGGACGCCCGGGTGAAGGCGCCCTCCGGAGCGAGCTGGTAGCAGGTGAACGCCAGAGCGTAGAACGCGAGCGAGGCGACCACCGACCACTGCATCACCAGCTTCTTGCGGTGGTGGTCGACCAGGCTGCCGAACCAGATGCCGCTGGCCGCCGTGCAGACCAGGAAGATCCCGGCCACCATCCCGGTCGCCAGCACCGACTGCGTCTCGATGAAGATCCAGAACGTGATGGCGAACCAGACGGTGAAGTTCATCACCGACACGATCAAGACGTTGAGCAGCAGGTGCAGGAACGTGCGGTCACCGGGCTGCGACAGGTCCAGGACCGGTGTCTTCGGCCTGCTCATGCGATGTCCCATCCACGTCCGCGCTCGATGCGGTTCCGACGTTACGTACCTGGACTGACAGTCCGCACGTCGAATACTCATCGCAGCCAACCGGCGCGGCTACGCAGAAGTACGCATTTCCCTGCGGGGAGGTCGCCCCGACAGTGGTGGCATGGGATCCGCCGACCTCGGGTCAGCGGGGCGGTTCGTCGTGCTCGTCGTGACCGCCGCGCTGCTCTCGACTGGTCTGTCGGTCCCCGTCGACCAGGCTGCGGCCACCCCACCGACGTCCGCGGGAATCGTGGTGCGGCTGGCGTCGGGGAGCTTCGGTCGCGACGACGCCGGTCGTCGCTACGACGACCTGGTCGCCACGGCGTACGACTCGAAGAACGTGAACCTGGTGGAGGTCATCGACGGGTCCGCGGGTGGCTTGTCGCCGAAGCACAGCCGAGGCTGGGACCTCGACAGTCGCGGGGTCGGGGGGAGATGAGTCGGACAGGGGAGGACTTCCGCCAGCCGGGACTCACTATCTCGGCAAGGCGCTCGCCGTAGGCTGACTGACCATGTCCGCCGCGGGTGTCACGCCGATCGGGTCCGTTCGGATGAGTCCAGGCGCTCGTGGTCTGCCCGTCCTCGCGGTGGTCGCCGTACTGGCGCTGGTGAACCGACTCCTGCCGGTGCTGCGCGGAGGCGGACTCGACGGAGTGCTCGGCTACGACGATGCCGTCTACTACGCCGGTGCCGTCGCCCTGGTCCACGGGCAGGTGCCCTACGAGGACTTCCTGTTCCTGCACCCACCGGGGGTGCTGTTGGCGCTCGCGCCGATCGCGGCCCTCGGACGTGGGGTGGGGGAGACACCGGGGTGGGAGATCTCCCGGGTTCTCTGGATGCTGCTGGGCTGCCTGACGAGCGTGATCATCGCAGCCTGCCTGCTGCGGCTCGGCCGGCTGGCGGCCCTGGCCGGCGGGTGCGCTTACGCACTGTTTCCCGGCGCCGTGCTGGTCGAGCGGACCACGATGGTCGAGGGACTCACCAATCTCTGCCTGGCCGGGGCGCTGGCTCTCGTGATCGGCGTGCTCAGCTCGACGGACCCGGGAGCGGAGCCGCAGCTCGTCGGAGGCCCGGTGCCCGGCCTGCTCCTGGCCGGGGCCCTGTTGGGTCTCTCTGCGGCGAGCAAGATCTGGGGCATCGTGCCGTTGGTCGTGATCGCCGTGTTCGTGGCGGTGGCCCTCGGGGTTCGTTGGGGACTGGTGATCGCCGGCTCCGCCGCCGTGGTGACCATGCTCGTCTGCCTGCCCTTCTTCCTCAACGCACCCGGGCCGATGTGGCAGATGGTCGTGCTGGATCAGCTCGGACGGAGTCAGGGGACGAATCCGCTGGCCCGCCTGGCGCAGGTCGTCACGCTGGGCCGCGACCTGACCGAGCCAGTGGCCCTCGTGGTGGCAGGCGTGGCGTTGGTCGGGCTGATCGCCGGCTCGCTCCTGGTCTGGCGGCTGGCGGCCTTTCGGGTGGTCGTACCCCTGCTGATCGGCATGATCGCGCTGCTGGCGGCGACGCCGATCTTCTACCCGCACTATGTGGCGATCCTGGCCGTACCCGGCTCGGTGATGCTGGGTGCAGGGACCGGTGTGCTCGTCGGCGGCGCGGCGTCCGCTGGGCCACGGCGACTGATCCTGATCATCGGCGCCCTGCTGCTGGCCCTCGACCTGGTGGCGCTCACGCGGATCGTCTCGGGCACCGAGGTGCCACCTGAGCTTCGTGGCGCGGTCCGTCCCGCACCGGGCTGCCTGACCTCCGACGACCCGAACAACCTGCTCGCCCTGGGCGTCGTCGGTCGCAACGTGCAGCGCGACTGTGAGCTGGTGGTGGACCTGGGGGGTTACTCGCACCATCTGTCCCGGGGCCGGTCGGTTCCGCGCAGCCGCAACGCCGACTGGCAGCGCGTGGTGGTGGGCTACCTCGAGACCGGCGAGTACGCCCTGGTCACCCGGTTCGCCGCCGGCCGCGGTCTCAGCCGTGCCACGGCCGCGGAGATCGAGAGCTGGCCGATCCGGGTGAGCGTGGACGGGTTCGACCTCCGGAAACCGCCGTAGGGCGACGGCGTCGGCGGGATCGTCCGGGTCGTAGCGACGGAGCGTCCCCTTGCCTGCTCGAGGCTGGAGTCAGCCGGGCCGATGGGCATACCACGGCTGAATTCAGAGTGCCGGCATCCGGGCTCGACTGCGCTACAGCGCCTTGACCTCGGCCAGCACCTTGGACAGCGTGTCCTTGGCGTCGCCGAACAGCAACGAGGTGTGCGGTTCGTAGAGCAGCTCGTTCTCGATGCCGGCGAAGCCGGGCCGCATGGACCGCTTCAGGAAGATCACCTGCCGGGCCTGGATGGCGTGCAGGATCGGCATCCCGTAGATCGGGGCGCCCGGGGTGGTCTCGGCGGCCGGGTTGACCACGTCGTTGGCGCCGACCACCAGGGCCACGTCCGTGGTGCGGAACTCGGGGTCGATCTCGTCGGCCTCGCGGAGCTGCCCGTACGGGACCTGGGCCTCAGCCAGCAGCACGTTCATGTGGCCGGGCATCCGCCCGGCGACGGGGTGGATGGCGTAGTCGACCTGGACCCCCTTCTCGGTCAGCACGTCGACCAGCTGCCGCAGGGTGTGCTGGGCCTGCGCGACGGCCAGCCCGTAGCCGGGGACGATGATCACCCGGCTCGCGTACGCCAGCAGGATGGCCACGTCGGCCGGACCGGTGGACTTGACCGGGCGGTCGCTGACCTCGCCGCCGCCCAGGGTGGAGCCGCCCTTCAGCGCGCCGAACAGGGTGCTGCCCAGCGAACGACCCATCGCGGTGGCCATCAGCTTGGTGAGCAGGGTGCCGGCGGCGCCGACCAGGGTGCCGGCCACCAGCAGCAGCGGGTTGTCCAGCACGTAGCCGCTGGCCGCGACGCTGAGACCGGTGAACGCGTTCAGCAGCGAGATGACGATCGGCACGTCCGCGCCGCCGACCGGGAGCACCAGCAGCACCCCGACGCCGGCGCCGATCACGGCCAGGGCGATGCCGGCGACCATGGTCGGGAACAGGGCCAGGAAGACCCCGAAGCCGACGGCCGACAGCAGCGCGAGCCCGTACAGGATCGGGTAGCCGGCGAACGTGATCGGCCGGGTCGTCATCAGCTCCTGGAGCTTGAGGAAGGTGACGATCGAGCCGGTGAAGCTGACCGAGCCGATGACGATGGTGAAGGCGGTCGCGATCAGCTGGAACGTGGAGGACCCGCCGCTGGTGGCGATCTCGTTCAGCTCGACCAGGGCCACGATCGCCGCGGCCCCGCCGCCGACCCCGTTGAACAGTGCCACCAGCTGAGGCATCTGGGTCATCTGCACCCGGTACGCCCCGAGCGCCCCGATGCCGACGCCGACGATGATGGCGATACCGATCGGCAGCAGGTGATCGAGGTCGCCGGAGATCAGCACGGTCGCGGTGGCCAGGACTGCGCCGGCGGCACCGATCAGGTTGCCGCGGCGGGCGGTCTTGGGGGAGGAGAGTCCCTTGAGCGCGAGGACGAAGCAGACCGCGGCAACCAGGTAGACCAGCTGGGCCCAGACCGGTGGAACCAGGCCGTTCACCGCTCGACCTCGGGCCGCTGCTCGCTGCTGATCGGCCTCTTGCGGACGAACATCTGCAGCATCCGGTCCGTGACCACGAACCCGCCGGCCAGGTTGATCGCGGCGAGCACCACGGCGACCAGGCTGAGGGCCAGGATCGGGGTGCTGTCTGCGTGCCCGGCCACCAGGATCGCGCCGACCAGGATGATGCCGTGGATGGCGTTGGCGCCCGACATCAGCGGCGTGTGCAGGGTCGACGACACCTTGGAGATCACCTCGATGCCGACGAACGCCGCCAGCACGAAGATGGTCAGCCAGGTGATGGCCTCGCTCATGGGGTGACCTCCGGGTCGACGGCTGGTGCCTCGGTCGCCAGACCCGGGTGGGTCACGCACATGCCGGCCACGATCTCGTCGGCGAAGTCGGGATCGAACATGGCTTCCCTGGTCATCAGCAGCACCACGTTGAGCACGTTCTGGGCGTACAGCCGGCTGGCCGGGCCGGGCATCTGGCTGGGCACGTTGGCGCCGCCCCACAGCTGCACGCTGCCCAGGCCGTCGACGGTCGGCACGTTCACCACGCCGCCCGCGGTCACGCCCTCGACGTTGCCGCCGGAGTCGGCGGCCAGATCGACCACCACCGAACCGGGTCGCATCCCGGCCACCATCGCCGTGGTGACCAGCACCGGTGCCTGTCGGCCGGGCACGGCCGCGGTCGTGATCAGCGCATGCGCCGCGGTGACGTGCGGGGCGAGCCGCTCCCGCTGCAGCTGGGCACGCTCCTCGGTCATCTCCCGCGCGTAGCCACCGGCACCGTCCAGGGTGGGCAGGTCGAGGTCGACGGGGGTGGCGCCGAGGGAGGCGATCTCCTCGGCGGCGGCCGCCCGGACGTCGTACCCCTTCACGACGGCTCCCAGTCGTCGGCAGGTGGCGATCGCCTGGAGACCGGCGACCCCGGCGCCCAGCACCAGGATCTCGGCGGGCCGGACCGTGCCGGCCGCGGTCATGCTCAGTGGGAAGAACTCGCGCAGTCGCCCGGCGGCCACGATCGCGCACCGGTAGCCGGACACCAGGGCCTGCGAGCTGAGCGCGTCCATCGACTGTGCCCGGGAGATCCGCGGGACCTGCTCCATGGCGAAGGTGGTGATCCCGGCGGTCTGGCGGGCCGCGACGTCATCGGCCCGCTGCCCGGCGAACAGGAAGGACACGGTGGCCGCCCGGGGCGCGCAGAAGCGCAGGGCCTCGAGGCCGACCGGCTGCACGCTGAGCACCAGGCCGGCGCCGTGCAACGCGTTCTCGCTGACCGTGGCCCCCGCCGCCGCGTACGCCTGGTCGTCGATCAGCGCTCCGCGACCGGCACCCGGCTCGACCGCCACCTCGTAGCCCGCGCCGGTCAACCGGCCGACCAGCTCCGGGACCAGCGCGACCCTGGTCTCACCCGGCTCGGTCTCCCGAGCGACCGCAATCCGCACGCGACGAACCTAGTGCACGGCGCCTACCGAACCCGGTCGTCGACACCAGTAGGGCCCTATTCCAGCCTGACCTTGACCGGCACTGTGTGCAATCCGCTGGCCGCGCTGGGGAACGGCGGTACGTCCTTGTCGGTCTGCACCCGTCCGTCGGCGTCGGTGGCCCGCACCCGGATCTCGTAGTCACCGGGCTCGGCCGGCCACTTGTACTCCCACTGCCGCCAGGTGTCCGGCCCGACCGTCTCGGCGAGCTCGGTGTCCTGCCAGGGTCCGTCGTCCACCTGCACCTCCACCTTGGAGATGCCGGTCGTCTGGGCCCAGGCGACGCCGGCCACGACCACGGTGCCGGGCTCGACCACCGAGCGGGTCGGGATGTCGATCCGGGACGCGATCTTGATCGGCCCCCGCTCGGACCACCCCTTCTGCGCCCAGTAACCGGTGTCCTCCTCGAAGGTGGTCACCCTCAGCTCGGTGACCCACTTCGTGGCCGAGACGTCGCCGTACAGGCCCGGGACGATCATCCGCACCGGGAAGCCGTGTTCAGGGGCGAGCGGCACGCCGTTCATCCCGACGGCCAACAGCGCCGCGACGTCGGTGTCGATCAGCATGCTCAGCGGGGTCGCCGCCGTCCAGCCGTCCTGGCTGACCGACAGCACCATGTCCGCGCCGGTCTTCGGGCCCGCCTCGGCCAGCACCTGGTGCACGGGCAGACCGAGCCACACGGCGTTACCGGCGAGGTCGCCGCCCACCTGGTTGGACATGCAGGTCAACGTGGTCAGGTGCTCGGTGAGTGGCCGGGCCAGGAGCTCGGCGTACGTCAGCGTCACCGGTGTCTCGACCAACCCGGTCACCTTCAGCGTCCACGTCTCCGGGTCGATCGCGGGCAGCTGGAGTGCGGTGTCGATCCGGTAGAAGGACTCGTTCGGGGTGATGTAACGGGTCAGACCGGCGATGTCGAAGTCCGTGCCGGCGGGCACCGTAGGGCCCGGGTTCGCTGGCGGCGGCAGCATGATCTTGGTCCGGACCTCGGCGACCTTGTTGGACGCCTGGACGAGCATCCGTCCTGCTCCGGCGACCACGATCCCACCCAGGGTGACGAGGCCGGCGGTCTTGAGGAAGTTCCTGCGCTCCGCGACGATCAGCTCGTGGGCCCCCGGCGGTCGGCGCAGCTCGGCGATCAGCAGCCGCAGGGTGAGATAGCCGGCGGACAGGCCGAGCACGGCGGGCAAGTAGCCCAGCGCCCCCGGCCCCACCTGGGTGCTGACCGCCAGGAGCGTGAGCGCACCGGCGGGGAGGTAGATCGCCAGGCTCAGCTGCTTCCGCTTGAGCTCGAGCTGACCGGCGATCACGGCGAGGACCAGGGCGACCACGACGACGGCGATCATCATGACGATCGGGAGGCTGGACCCCAGAGCGCTGTCCAGGTCGCTGATCCAGGCGTCCGGCAGGACCGAGGTCACCGCACTGGCGAGATCGGAGACCGGCGAACCGTCGCGGGCGATCAGCCCGGCACCGAGCTCGGCCACGGCCAGACCGACCACCCCGGCGACCCCGCCGGCGATCCGCCCCATCCGGATCGAGCTGC
Source organism: uncultured Actinomycetota bacterium (assembly GCA_963696135.1). Taxonomy (GTDB): domain Bacteria; phylum Actinomycetota; class Actinomycetes; order Propionibacteriales; family Propionibacteriaceae; genus Microlunatus. Next base: position 322,647 of record CAVOJH010000004.1, on the reverse strand, counting down.
CCTGTTGCACTCGACAATCTTGCTGGGTACGGCCAAAGGACACAACGCGAAGGCCCGTCGTCGACCGGGCGAGCCTGCGGGACCGTGACGTCGCCACCGCGGGAGTGCGCGATGATCGGGGCGTGGGGGCCGAGACCGTAGTCGATGCGCGGATGGTGGAGGCGGCGGCGGCCGCGCTGAACCGAGTGGTCACCCGGACCGCTCTGCAGCCGAGTCCGCGTCTGTCCGAGCGGTTCGGGGTCGAGGTGTTCGTCAAGCGCGAGGACCTGCAGGTGGTCCGGTCGTACAAGGTCCGGGGCGCCTACACGGTGCTCGACCGGCTCGACCCGGACGCCCGAGCCCGGGGCGTGGTGTGCGCCAGCGCCGGCAACCACGGCCAGGGACTCGCGTACGCGTGCGCCACCCTCGGGGTCCACGGCCGGGTCTATCTCCCGCGCAACACACCCCGGCAGAAGCGCACCCGGATCGCGGCCATCGGGGGCGACAACATCGAGGTCATCGTGGTGGGCGACACCTACGACGACGCCAACGCGGCCGCGCTGGCCGATGCCGAGCGCACCGGCGCGACCATCGTCCCGGCCTTCGACGACCCGTACACGATCGCCGGCCAGGGAACCGTGGCGATCGAGATCCTCGAGCAGCTCGGCCGGGTGCCCGACGTCCTGGTCGTCCCGGTGGGCGGCGGCGGGCTGATCGCCGGCTGCGCCGCCTGGCTGCGGGAACGCCACCCCGGCGTACGGATCGTGGGCGTCGAACCAGCCGGGGCCGCCGAGGTCGCCGCCGGACTGGCCGCCGGTCACCCCGTCGATCTGCCCGACCTGGACACCTTCGTCGACGGTGCGGCGGTCCGCCGAGCGGGCGCGCTGACCCTGCCGGTGATCGCGGCCGCCGAGGTCGACCTGATCACCGCCCCCGAGGGGCAGGTGTGCGTGGAGATGCTCGACTTCTACGGCAGCGACGGGATCGTGTTGGAGCCGGCCGGGGCGTTGTCGACGGCCGGGCTCGACGAGCTGTTCCGCCGTGGGGACCTGGTACCGGGGTCGACAGTGGTCTGCATCCTGTCCGGCGGCAACAACGACGTCAGCCGGTACGCCGAAGTGGTCGAGCGCGCTCTGGTCCACGAGGGCCGCAAGCACTACTTCCTGGTCGAGTTCCCCCAGGAGCCGGGCGCCCTGCGCCGCTTCCTGGACGAGGTGCTGGGACCGGAGGACGACATCACCCTGTTCGAGTACGTGAAGCGCAGCAACCGGGAGACCGGTCCGGCCATCGTCGGTATCGAGCAGGCTCGCGCCGACGACCTGGCCGGGCTGTTGGAGCGGATGGCGGCCGCCCCGGCCAAGTGCGAGCAGATCGCGGCCGACAGCCCGTTGTTCCGCTTCCTGCTGTAGGTCTGGTTCGGTTCTGGAGGGCCGTCTTCTGTTCGGAGGGTCGCCTTCGGTTCGGATGGGGGTGGCCGTCAGGCCGCCATTGCCTCGGGCGTGCGGACGGGCATCCGGAAGAGGGCTTGGACTGCTTCGTGCCGGTCGTAGCGTTCGCCGCGCCAGCGGGGTTGGATGCGTTGGGCGTCGGGGTGGTGGAAGCCGGTCACGTTGTTGATCATGGTGGCGTGCCTGTCGGTGCGGCGTCGTTCGGCCGCGTTCGGTCGGCGTGTTGGGTGAGGAAGTTGAGCAGGCCGTCGGCGGTGTACCAGTCGCGGTGGGGTTTCCCGTCGGGCATCACGAACTCCCAGGTCGGTGTCGTGGACGGGCTGGGCCGGCTTCGGCGGATGGTCAGCCGGCCTTCGTGGACGGCGGTGTGGTGGAACTGGCAGAGCAGGATCAGGTTGTCCAGGTCGGTGGGGCCGCCGTCGGCCCAGTGGATGAGGTGGTGGGCCTTCAGGTGATGGGTCTGGTGGCAGCCGGTGAACTGGCACATCCCGTGGTCGCGGATCATCAGGGCTCGGCGGAGGGCACGGGTGACGAGGCGGCGGGTGCGGCCGAGGGCGAGGACCCCGCGGTGACGGTCGAGGAGGGCGCCGAGGAGGTCGCTGTCGCAGGCGAGCTTGCGGGCGGTCTCGGGTTCGATCCCGCCGACGCCTTGGAGGTGGCAGGTCGGATCAGGGGTGGCGTGCTCGGGCTGCTGTTCGGGTTCGGCTCGGGTCGGGCTGCTGGGTCTTGGGCGTTCCCGCGGGAGCGTTTCCGGTGCTGGTGAGTTGGTCGGCGTGGACCTGGACGACGACGAGGGTGCGGTCTTCGCCGGAGCGATCTTCGGGGGCGGTGGTGAGGAAGGTGCGGGCGAGGTCGAGGATCGCGTCGGCCGAGGTGTACGCCGGGGTCGTGTCGGTGTCGTCGGTCTTGGTGTCGCGACTGCCTGCGGCGGGCTCGGGTGGTGTGCCGTACTGGTCTTTCGCGGCGTTGACGGCGGCCAGCAGGAGGGCGGCGTCTTCGGCGGGGAGGCGGAGGCGGACGTCGACGGTGCCGTTCTCGCGGGTGGTCCAAGTGAGTCCTCGGTCGCGTTCCTGCGTGATCCGGGTGCCGGCGGCGGTGCGGTAGCCGGCGATGGTGGTGGCGAGTTGGGCGGCGGTGGCGGTGAGGGCGAGTTCGCAGAGGTCGGCGTCGTCGACGTGGTCGACGACGCGGGTGGCTGCGCGGACTTTGGAGTAGGACAGGCGTCCGTCGCGGAAGGCGGTGTGGATGGTGGGCATGCGGCGCAGCGCGCGGGCGACACGGACGTGTTCGCGGGCGGTGCCGGGGGACATGGAGCAGGCCCAGGACAGCCAGTGGGCGAGGGACTTGGCACCGTCCCACCAGCGGACGGCGTTGCCGGCGTCGAACTCCCCGATCAGCTCGAGCAGCTGGCATTCCGCCTGGGCCGCCAGCCCAGCCGCGGCGCAGATCTTGCCGCCCAACACCTCCGCGGTGGCACAGTCCACCTCACTCGTGTCCGACATGTCGACCATCACCTTCCGCCAGATCCATTACCTACAACGAACCTAGGGGAGAGCACTGACAGTCGGTGGGCGACATCGAGCCGCTCTCAGTACGTCAGTTCCGCCACGTCAGGGAACTCGTCGAACCGGGTATCGACGTCGGACGAGAACATCTCGAGATAGCTGAGTCGGTCGTTGTCGACGAACAGGAGCAGCGTTTCCTGACCGCGGTAGGCCGACAGCACGATCCGGGGTCCGTCGGTCGGCGTCGCTCCGGAGGCGTCCCCCAGCTCGACGGACGGGCAGGTTGCCGCAGCCGCACCTGGCGTAGGCCAGGGTGATCGCTACCCGCCCACGCCAGCGCGCTCGTTGCTCAGTGCTGACGGCAGGCGCGTTCTGGTCGAAGTCCACAGCGTGCTCGATGAGCGACACAGGACGTCCCGCTCGCGGTCCGTGAGTTCTCGACCCATGAGCGATCACCGTAGACGACTACGCTCACCTGTGATGGAACTCGTTCGGGGAGACTTCACCCAGACACGCAACCACTGGTGGTGGCGACCCGGTTGGGGACCGGGCACGCGTTACGCGACCTTCCACCTGACCTTCGAGCTCTCGCCGGAACTGGCAACAGAGGCTGTCCGGTGCGGGCTCTCCTTGGCTGGCGTGCCGAACGTCGACGTCGTACCGCCGGAGTGGCTGCACCTGACCATGACGGGTGTCGGCTCCACTGACGATCATGATCCGGAGGCTCTGCTGGAGCTGGCCGATGCGGTGTTCGTCGAGGTCGACGAGCTGGACCGACAACCGCTCAGGTTGGACGGGCTCTACCTCGGTCAGGAGGGCCTGTCCCTCGTCGCCGATTCGGCCAGGTGGCTGATGGAGCTCAAACGTCTGCAGCAGGAGATGATCAAGCGACGTCTGGGTGTGGAGCACGAAGAGCAGCGGTTCCATCCGCACGTGTCACTGGCCTACTTCCGTGGAGAGGTCGACCTCTCCCTGCTCCACCAAGGGATCGAGGAGGCTGCGCCGAGAGACGTCGTCATCGCCCGCCCGATGCTCTCGCTGATCGAGCTCGGCCGGGACGACGAGGTGTACACCTGGCGGGTCCTGTCGCAGTACGCACTGCGCGGCTGAGCGAGCGAGCAGCGCCGCCCACTGGGCCCGGGCCCCTGACCCTCGACGTACGCCCGCATCTGCTAGACCAGTCCCGGAGAACCGACCGCTCACTTGCTCGAAGGAGCCTGCTCATGCCCGACGCGTTCGAGGTCGACGAAGTCGTCGCCCAGCTCACCCTCGAGGAGAAAGCCTCCCTGACCATGGGCTCCGGCTTCTGGTACACCGCGGCGGTCGAGCGCCTGGGAGTCGGTCGGATCCTGGTGTCTGACGGTCCTCACGGGCTGCGAGCACAACCGGACGGGCCCGGCGACCGCTCCGGTTCGAGCGAGGGAGGTGATCATGTCGGCATCGGTGGCAGCGTGCCGGCCACCTGCTTCCCGACCGCTTCCGGGCTGGCGTCGTCCTGGGACCCGGAGACCTTCCGTACGGTCGGGCAGGCCATCGCCCGGGAGGCGAGGGCCGGCGGGGTGTCGGTAGCCCTGGGCCCCGGCGTGAACATCAAGCGCTCGCCGTTGTGCGGGCGCAACTTCGAGTACCTGTCCGAGGATCCCTACCTCGCCGGCGCCCTCGCCACCGGCACCGTGCAGGGCACCCAGAGCCTCGGCGTCGGCACCTCGCTGAAGCACTACGCGGCCAACAACCAGGAGGACGACCGGCTGCGGGTGAGTGCCGAGGTCGACGAGCGGACACTGCGGGAGATCTACCTGCCGGCCTTCGAGGCCGTGGTCAAGAACGCCCAGCCGTGGACGGTCATGTGCGCCTACAACAAGATCAACGGCACCTACGCCTCCGAGCACCACTGGCTGCTCACCGAGGTGCTGCGGGACGAGTGGGGCTTCGAGGGTCTGGTCGTCTCCGACTGGGGTGCGGTGCACGACCGGGTGGCCGCGCTGGCCGCCGGGCTGGATCTGGAGATGCCCCCGGCGATGGGTTACAGCGAGATCGCCGTGGTCGACGCGGTCCGGGCCGGCACCCTGGACGAGGCGGTGCTGGACGAGGGCGTCCGCCGGGTGCTGCGACTGGTGCTGCAGGCGCAGTCGGCGTTGGCCGAGGGCGGCAGCTTCGACGTCGACGAGCACCACGCGCTGGCCCGGCGCATCGCTCACGAGTCGGCGGTGCTGCTCAAGAACGACGGTGGCGTGCTGCCGTTGCGACCCGCGGCCGGCCAGCGCGTCGCGGTGATCGGCGAGTTCGCCCGGACGCCTCGTTATCAGGGCGCGGGCAGCTCTCAGGTCAACCCGACCCGGGTGGACATTCCGCTGGACGAGCTGACCGCGGCTCTCGGCGCGCAGGTGAGCGTGGACTTCGCCGCGGGCTTCACGCTGGACAGCGCCGAGGAGGACGCCACTCTGCTGGACGAGGCGATCCGCACGGCCACCGGGGCCGACCACGTGGTGGTCTTCCTCGGGCTGCCCGTGCAGGCGGAGTCCGAGGGCTTCGACCGGACCACCATGGACCTGCCGGCCAACCAGCTCTCCCTGCTGCAGCGGGTGAGTGCCGTGCACGACTCCGTCGTGGTGGTGCTGGTCGGCGGCTCGACCGTGCAGATGTCGACCTGGGATCACCGTGCGGCGGCGATCGTGAACTGCTGGCTGTCGGGTCAGGCGTCCGGCGGGGCGGTGGCCGATCTGCTCACCGGCGTGGCCAACCCGTCCGGGAAGCTGGCCGAGACCATCCCGGTCCGGTTGGAGGACAACTCCTCCTACCTCAACTTCCCCGGCGATCCCGGGGTGGTGCGCTACGGCGAGGGGATCTTCGTCGGCTACCGCGGGTACGACAAGTCCGTGGTCGACGTCAGCTATCCCTTCGGCTACGGGCTCTCGTACACCTCGTTCACCATCGGCGGTGTCGCCGCGACGGTCTCCGGGTCGGTGGCGGGTGGCGATCTGTCCGTGGCGGTGAGCGCCACGGTCACCAACATCGGCGAGGTCGCCGGGGCAGAGGTGGTCCAGGTCTACGTCGGGGATCTCGAGTCCGAGGTCGCCCGACCGGTCCGCGAGCTGAAGGGCTTTGCCAAGGTGACCCTGGAGCCAGGCGCGTCGACCACCGTCACCATCGACCTGGACGAGCGGGCGTTCGCCTACTGGTCGCAGCGGCTCGGGCGCTGGGCGGTCGAGGCCGGCGAGTTCGAGATCGCCGTAGGCTCCTCCTCCCGCGACATCGCCGACCAGGTGGTGCTGTCGATCGACGCCCCGTCGGTCGCCGGTCCGCTGGGGGTCGACTCGACCCTGCACGAGTGGCTGGCCGACGACCGCGGTCGGGAGCTGCTGTCGGGTGCCCCCGGGGCTGGCAGGATCCTCCAGGACCCGGAGCTGATCAAGATCATCGGCACCTTCCCGATGTCGACGTTGGCCGCGTTCGGGCAGATGGGGTGGTCGCGGGACCAGCTCGACCAGCTGACCGCCGCGCTCTAGCCCGGAGGGATGACAGGCTGTCGGCATGCACCGCTTTTCGCAGGTCGACGTGTTCACCGACCGGCTCACGACCGGTAACCCGCTCGCGGTCGTGCACGACGCCGACGACCTGAGTGATGCGCAGCTGGCCGCGATCGCGAGCTGGACGAATCTCAGCGAGACGACCTTCCTGTTGGAGCCGACGGACCCGGACGCCGACTACCGGGTCCGGATCTTCACCACCGAGGGCGAGCTGCCGTTCGCGGGTCACCCCACGCTCGGGTCGGCGTACGCCTGGTCGGCCGCGGGCGGCGAGCCGCGGGATCCGACGCGGATCGTGCAACAGTGCGCCATCGGCCTGGTACCCGTCCGGGTCGACGGCCCGCGGCTGGCCTTCGCCGCGCCGCCGCTGCTGCGCTCGGGTCCCGTCTCGGCCGATGACCTCACCGAGCTGACCCGCTTCCTGGGCGTCGCCGCGAGCGACGTGCTGGACGCGCAGTGGGTCGACAACGGTCCCGGCTGGGTCGGTGTGCTGCTGCGGGACGCCGCGACCGTCCTCGCCGTCCGACCCACGCCTCCGTGTCGGCTGCGGGACGTCGGGATCATCGGGACCTATCCCCCTGGCGCGGAGTCCGACGTGGAGGTGCGGGCCCTGTTCGCGGTCGGCGAGAGTCTGGCCGAGGACCCTGTCACCGGCAGTCTGAACGCCTCCCTCGCGCAGTGGCTGATCGGCACGGGTCGGCTGCCGGCGGCGTACGTGGCGTCTCAGGGCACCGTGCTCGGCCGGCGCGGGCGGGTGCACGTGAGCGCGGAGGGCTCGCAGGTGTGGGTGGGCGGGCACGTGTCCTCCGGGGTGTCGGGCACGATCGCGCTCTGATCTTGATGAAGCTGGTGCCGGTCGTCTTCGTGCTCGCACCCCTGCTGGCGCTGGGACTCTGGCTCGCCGCGCTGTACGAGAACGACCGGTTCGCCCACCACGCCGCCCTCGCCGACGCGCGCATCCTGGACAGCGACCTCGGCTGCCTCGGCGCGATGGGCAGTCCGAGCTCGACAGGGGTCGGCTGGCGGAACGCGATCACCTACGAGATCGAGTTCGCCTACGCCGGCGGGACGCACGCCACCAGCGTCCGGCGTCCCTGTGACGTGATCCCGCCGGACTTCGGTCGTGGTCGTGGCTTCATCTGGGTCGAGCACGACGTGGACCACCCGGACCGGATCCGGGTGCAGAACGACCCGACCGCGGCGGCCCGGGTCCGCTGGCTCCGGCAGCTGCTGATCACCGTGCTGGCCGCCGAGGGGGTCATCCTGCTCTGGCGCCGGCGACAGAGCCGCCCGCCCGTCGCCTAGCTCGAGGCACCCACCCGGTCGCCGACCTCCTCGTCCTCGATGGCCCCGGCGAACTGGGCGTTGTAGAGCGTCCAGTACGCGCCGCGGGCCTCCAGCAGCTCGTGGTGGCTGCCCTGCTCGACGATCGAGCCGCTCTCCATCACCAAGATCACGTCCGCGTCCCGGATGGTCGAGAGTCGGTGGGCGATCACGAAGCTGGTCCGCTCGCTTCGCAGGGCGGCCATGGCGTGCTGCACGAGCACCTCGGTCCGGGTGTCGACCGAGCTGGTCGCCTCGTCCAGGATCAGCAACGCCGGATCGGCGAGGAAGGCGCGGGCGATGGTCACCAGCTGCTTCTCGCCGGCGCTGATGTTGCTGCCCTCCTCGTCGATCATCGTCTCGTAGCCGTCGGGCAGGGAGTGCACGAACCGGTCCACATAGCACGCCTCCGCTGCCGCTTGGATCTCGTCCTCGGAGGCGTCCGGTCGGCCGTACGCGATGTTGTCCCGGATGGTGCCGTGGAACAGCCAGGTGTCCTGCAGCACCATGCCGACCTGGCTGCGCAGAGCAGCACGGGGGACCACCGAGATGTCCACGTCGTCCAACAGGATCCGGCCGCTGTTCAGCTCGTAGAACCTCATGATCAGGTTGACCAGGGTGGTCTTCCCGGCTCCGGTGGGACCGACGATCGCCACCGTCTGGCCAGGCCGCACGTGCAGCGTGAGGTCGGTGATCAAGGGCTTGTCCGGCGTGTACGAGAACGCCACGTGGTCGAAGTCGACCTGGCCGCGCACCGGGTTCAGGGCGCCGGCGGCATCCGGCTCGTGCTCGGGGGCGTCCAGCACCTCGAACACCCGCTCCGCCGAGGCCACCCCGGACTGCAGCAGGTTGGCCATCGACGCGACCTGGGTGAGGGGCTGGGTGAACATCCGGGTGTACTGGATGAAGGCCTGCACGTCGCCGAGGTTCATGGTGCCGCTGGCCACCCGCAGTCCGCCGACCACCGCGATGATCACGTAGTTCAGGTTCCCGATGAACATCATCGTCGGCATGATCATGCCGGAGATGAACTGCGCGGCGAACGAGGAGCTGTAGAGACCCTCGTTGCGCTGCCGGAAGACTTCCTCCACCTCGGCCCGCCGACCGAACACCTTGACCAGCGACTGACCTGTGAAAGCCTCCTCGACGTGGCCGTTGAGCTCTCCGGTGGTCCGCCACTGCGCGACGAACTGCTTCTGGGCCCGCTTCCCGATCACCCCGGTCACCAGCACCGAGATCGGGATGGTGATCAGGGCGATCAGGGCCAGCAACGGCGAGACCACGAACATCATGATCACCACGCCGACCACCGTGAGCAGCGACGTGAGCAGCTGGGACAGCGTCTGCTGCAGGGCCTGGGAGATGTTGTCGATGTCGTTGGTGACGCGGCTCAGCAGCTCACCACGCGGCGAGCGGTCGAAGTATGACAGCGGCAACCGGTTGATCTTGGTCTGCACCTCGTTGCGCATCCGGTAGATCGAGCGCTGCACCGCCGCGTTCAGCAGATAGCCCTGCCACCACAGCAGCAGGGAGCTGATCACGTAGAGACCCAGGGCGATCAGCAGGATCTCGCCGAGCAGACTGAAGTCGATGCCGACCCCCGGGGTGACGTCGAGACGTTGCACCATGTCGGCGAACGTGTTGTTGCCCTCCGCCCGGAGGGCGGCGACCGCCTGCTCCTTGGTGGCGCCGGCCGGCAGCTGCTTGCCGATGAACCCGGTGAAGATCACATCGGTCGCCATGCCGAGGATCCGGGGGCCGATGACGCTGAGGACGATGCCGGCCACCGCCAGCAGGATGGAGAAGATGATCACCACCCGCTCGGGCACCAGATGTCCGAGCAGCCGCTTCAGCGACGGTCCGAAGTTGAGCGACTTCTCCACCGCGATGGCGGAGCCGGGCGGCCGGGGCCCGGCCGGTGGTGCGTACTTGGGGCGCACCGGCGCCTTGGTCAGCGGGGCGGGTTCGTCGTCGGCGCCCGCCACCACATCGGCCGGGACGAGCGTCTCGCCGGCGGTGGGGAAGTCGATGAGGGGATCGGGGATCTCGCTGTCGGGCCGACCCCGGTGCTGGCCGTTGGATTCACTCATGCCGCCGCCTCCTCTGCGCTCAGCTGGGAGTCGACGATCTCCGCGTAGGTGGGACAGGTGATGAGCAGCTCGTCGTGGGTGCCGCTGCCGATCAGCTGGCCGTCGTCGAGCACCAGGATCTTGTCGGCGTCCCGGATCGTGGCCACCCGCTGCGCGACGATGATCACGCAGGCGCCGGTGGTCTCGGCGCGCAGGGCGGCTCGCAGCCGAGCATCGGTGGACACGTCCAGGGCGGAGAACGAGTCGTCGAACACGTAGATCTCCGGCCGTTTGACCAGCGCTCGGGCGATGGACAGCCGTTGTCGCTGTCCGCCCGAGACGTTGGCGCCCCCCTGGGCGATCGCGGCGTCCAGCTGCCCGTCCATCGCCTTCACGAAGTCCTCGGCCTGCGCGATCCGCAGCGCGTGCCAGAGCTCGTCCTCGGTCGCGTCAGGCTTGCCGTAGCGGAGGTTGGACGCCACCGTGCCGGTGAACAGGAACGGCTTCTGCGGCACCAGACCGATCCGGCTCCACAGCAGCTCGGGATCGATCTCGCGGACGTCGACCCCGTCGACCAGGACGGCTCCGCCGGTCGCGTCGAACAAGCGCGGCAGCAGCGAGACCAGGGTGGTCTTGCCGGCACCGGTCGAGCCGACCACCGCGGTCGTCTGGCCCGCCCGGGCGGTGAAGGAGATGCCCCGCAGCACCGGCGACTCAGCGCCGGGATAGGTGAACTCGGCATCGGCCAGCTCCACCACCGAGGCGTGCGGCAGCTTGACGACCGGGTTCTCCGCCGTCACCACCGACGAGTCGGTGTCCAGCACCTCGCCGATCCGCTCGGCACAGACGATCGAGCGGGGCAGCAGCATCATCAAGAACGTGGCCATCATCACCGACATCAGGATCTGGATCAGGTAGGTGAGGAAGGCGGTCAGCGAGCCGATCTGCATGGTGCCCGCATTGACTCGCTGGGCACCGAACCAGAGCACCGCGACGCTGCTCACGTTCAGCACCAGCATCACGATCGGGAACATCATCGCGAACCGCTGGCCGACCAGGGTCTGGCTCTCGGTCAGCTCACCGCTGGCCTTCTCGAACCGGGCCGTCTCGTACGGTTCGCGCACGAACGCGCGGACCACCCGGATGCCGGTGATCTGCTCGCGCAGGATGCGGTTGACGACGTCGATCCGGCCCTGCATGGTGCGGAACAGCGGTGGCAGCTTCCTGACCACCAGCCAGATGGAGCCGGCCAGCACGGGTACGGCCACCACCACCAGCCAGGACAGGCCGACGTCCTCGCGCATGGCCATGATGATGCCGCCGATCATGGTGATCGGCGCCGACAGCAGCACCGTCGCCGACATCACCACCAGCATCTGCACCTGCTGCACGTCGTTGGTGTTGCGGGTGATCAGCGACGGGGCGCCGAAGCGGTTGAGCTCGCGGGCGGAGAAGGTCAGCACCCGGCCGAAGATGGCCTCGCGCAGATCCCGGCCGAACGCCATGGCGGTCTTGGCGCCGAAGTAGACCGAGCCGATCGAGCAGACGATCTGGACCGCACTGACCGCGAGCATGATCACGCCGGTGCGCCAGATGAAGGCGGTGTCACCGGTGGCGACCCCGTTGTCGATGATCGCTGCGTTCAGGCTGGGCAGATAGAGGGCACCGATGGTGCCGAGGGTGGCCAGCACGATGGTGGCGATGATCATGGACCGGTACGGCTGCAGGTACGTGCGCAGCAGGCGCATCAGCATGGGTGGGTCTCCTGACGGGTGGGGGTCGCGATGCCGTACAGCAGGGTGTCGACGATGACGCGGGGCTCACTGGAGAACGTGGCCCCGATCAACGGGTGGGTGACGGTGAAGACCAGGCCGCGGATCAGGTCGGCTACCTGGTCGACGGGCAGCCGCAGCCGGTCGGCGTCGGCCCCGATCACCTCGATCAGCGCGGCGTTCAGTCGGGCGTTGTCGGCTCGTCGCCGCTGCTGGTGGTCCTGATGGGCAGGATCGCTCGGGGGCGGTGGGTCGTGTCGGAAGGCGGCGAACAGGCTGATCACCCGGCGTAGCCGCGCCTCGAGGATGGCTATCGCCTGTTCGAGGCGGACCGTGAGGTCGAGATCGGCGTGGATCCGGGAGAGAGCGACGAAGGTGGGCTCGGCCTCGAAGGCGTCCTCGAGGATCGCGTCGATCAAAGCGTCCTTGTTGGGGAAGACGCGGAAGATCGTGCCCTCGGCGATTCCGGCCGCCTCGGCGATCTGACGGGTGCTGACCTCGCGGCCGTACTGCATCAGCAACGGTTCGGTCGCCGCCATGATCGCGGCCCGGCGCTCGTCGGCCGGGAGAGGGGTTGCGCGTGCCACGACGGAGAGCATAGTGAGTGAGTACTCACTCAACAAGCGGTTTCCTCAGGAATACTGGTGGCGACATCTACCGACGAGGAGTGAACCCATCGTGGGCTTGGGCAAGCTGGCTGAGCTGGACTTCGACGCCGTCATCTTCGACATGGACGGCACCCTGATCGACTCGACCCCGGCGGTGGCGCGGGCCTGGTCGATCTGGGCGGAGGAGCACGGGATCACCGCCGAGGAGCTGGCCGGTCACCACGGCATGCCCTCGGCCGGTGTGGTCCGCAAGCTGCTGCCCGACCACCGGCACGACTCCGCGATCGACCGGATCAACGCGCTCGAGATCGACGACGTCCACGACATCGTGGTGCTCCCCGGTGCGGCCGACGCCCTGGCCGCCCTGGCCTCAGCCCGCAACGCTATCGCCACCTCGTGCACCATGCCGCTGGCCAGGGCCCGGATCGCGGCGGCGCGGCTGGTGGCGCCGTCGGTCCTGGTGACCGCCGACCAGGTGGCGCACGGCAAACCGGCGCCCGACCCGTTCCTGCTCGCGGCCGAGCGGTTGGGGGTGGCCCCGGAACGCTGCCTGGTGGTGGAGGACGCGCCCGCCGGTCTGACCGCCGCCGAGGCTGCCGGCTGCTACCGGCTCGCGGTCATCACCACGACGCCGGAGGACGAGCTGGTGGCCGACGGGATCGTCCGCAACCTCGGTGATGTGGAGTTCGTGGTTGCTGCAGACGGTGCCATCCGGGTCCGGGAGCTCACCTCGCGGTAGTGGCATGATTGTGGCATGAGCCGAACACGCCTCAGTACCACCGTTGACGCCACCCTCCTGAGTGATGCTCGCGGGCTTCGCTCAGGCGTGACCGACGCCGTGCTCATCGACGAGGCGCTCGCGGCGTTGCTCGCGCGTCACCGGGCGGCAGAGGTCGACGCCGGCTACGCGGCGTACGACGCGCACCCGCTGGACGAGCCGGACGCCTGGGGTGACCTGGCGTCCTTCCGGAGGGCGGCGGCAGCGTCATGAGCGCGTTGCCCGCTCGCGGTGAGGTCTGGTGGTGCGGGCTGCCCGAGGTCGGTCGCCGTCCGGTGGTGGTGTTGTCCCGGGACGCCGTCATCCCGCGGCACCGTCGAACGCTGATCGCGCCGTGCACCACGACGATTCGGGGCCTTGTCAGCGAGGTCGTCCTCGATCCCGCCGTCGATCCGGTGCCGCGGTTGTCGACGGTCAATCTCGACTCGGTCGAGAGCGTGTCCGTCGGCGTGCTGGTGGATCGGTTGGGTCGGTTGAGCGACGAGCGGATGCGTCAGGTGTGTGCAGCGCTGTCGGTCGCGGTGGACTGCGCGGGCTGAGCGGAGTCGAGACCTACCGCCGGAACCGGCGCGCCAGCTCCTCCAGTCGCTGGGTGTACGCGGACCACCACGCGTCATCGCCGGCATCCGCCCGATCCGCCCCCGCACGGCCGTCGGCGAGCTCGCGCAGGATCTGCAGCTGACCGGCGTGCATGGCCGTGTCCTTCAGCACCCGCGACAGCAGCGCCCCGGCGGTGGTCACCCGGGATCCCTCCGGCCACCACGGCACGCAGGCCGCTGCCTCGGGACCGAGCTCGGCGAGGACCGCGTCGGAGTGGTCGCAGGCCTGCCGGTACAGGTCGACCAGGTGTGCCGCCGACTCGTCGACGGTCGCCCACATGTCCCTGTTCGGACCCGCCGAGTCGTCGTCGATCCAGGGCAGCGGCTGGTCAAACGGGCGGTTCAGGCACGCTCCGAGATAGCCGGCCTCGATGCCGATCAGGTGCTTCACCACGCCCAGGAGGTTCGTCCCCGTGGGTGTCATGGGGTGGCGCAGCTCGTACTCGCTCAGCCCGTCGACGGCAGCGACCACCTGACCTCGGCACTCCTGCAGGTACCCCTGGTCGTCGTCACGGATCGGTGTGCTCGGCACACCGGCATGCTAGGCGTCGCGCCGCGGCGGTCCAGGCTCAGCCCTTCAGGGCCCCGGACATGACGCCCTGGATGAACTGGCGCTGGAAGAACATGTACAAGATCAGCACGGGCAGCGCCACCAGCACCGCCGCGGCGGCCATCAGGTTGAGCTGCTGGGTGTAGCGGGTGGAGAACGACCCCAGGGCCAGGGTGACCGGCATCTTGGCCTCGTCGTTGATCAGCACGAAGGCCAGGAAGTAGTCGTTCCAGGTCCACATGAACATCAGCAGCACCATGGTGATCAGCCCGGGTCGGATCACCGGCAGCACGATCGACCAGAGCAGGCGCAGCCGACCGGCGCCGTCCAGCTCGCCCGATTCGACCAGCTCGCGAGGCACCGCCTGCAGGGTCGCGCGCATCCAGAAGACGCCGAAGGACACGCCGAGACCGGCGTGGGCGATGACCAGACCGAACAGGCTGGAAGTCAGCCCGACGGCACGCAGGTTGAAGTAGAGGGGCACCAGGATCCCCTCCAGCGGGATCATGATGCCGGCCAGGATGATCGGGAAGACGATCCGGCTGCCCGGCATGGCCAAGATCGTGAGTCCGTAGCCGGCCAGGATCGACACCGTCGACGTGATCACCACCGCACCGACGCAGATGATGAGGCTGTTCAGCAGGTGGGTGGTGAAATCGGCCTGGACCCAGGCGTCGGCGAAGTTCGCCAGCCGGATGTTCTCCAGATCCACGCCCGCGTTGGCCTTCGGGCTGGTGGCGGCGAGCAGCAGCCACCCCACCGGCAGCACCACGGCGAGCGAGAACAGCGCCAGGATCGCGTACGAGAAGACGGTCTCGAGTCGGGTGCCGGCCATCAGCCCTCCCGCTCCACCAGTCGTACGATGACCAGCGCCACGAGCAGACAGGTCACCGCCATCACCACCCCGATGGCCGCCGCCGCACCGACGTCACCGACGGCGAAGGCCTTGGTGTACAGCAGGAAGGACGGCGTGACGGTCGATGTCCCCGGTCCACCTCGGGTGGTCAGCCAGACCAGGTCGAAGGTGCGCAGCGCCCCGGTCACCGTCAGGGTGAGCGCCACCGCGATCTGCGGACGCAGTCCGGGCAGGGTGACCGCGAAGAACTCCCGGACCAGCCCGGCGCCGTCCACCCGCGCGGCGTCGTACAGGCTGGTGGAGATGGAGGCCGAGCCGGAGACGAACAGCACCATGCACAGGCCGAACGTGGTCCAGGTCCCGACCAGACCGAGCGCGGGCAGGGCCAGGGCGAAGTCGCCCAGCCAGTCCCTCGCCAGCGCGCCGAGCCCGATGGCCTGCAGGGCGGTGTTGATCGGGCCCTCGGGACCGTACAGCTGCTTCCAGAGCACCGCCACCACCACGGAGGTGAGCACCTGGGGGAGGAAGATCACCCAGCGGAAGACCGCGAACCCCGGACGCCGGAACCGGGCGAGCAGGGCGGCGCTCAGCAGACCGAGGGTGATCGGCAGCACCGCGTAGAAGATCACCAGCACACCGATGTGGCCGATGGCCTCGGCCAGCAGGGGATCGACGAAGAAGGCCAGGTAGTTGTCGAGGCCCACGAACACCGCCGCCGATACCCCGTCCCAGCGGTAGAGCGAGTAGTTGATGCTCTGCACGGACGGCAGCAGCACGACGAAGGCGTACAGCAGCAAGGCCGGCAGCACGTAGAGCCAGCCCACCCAGCGGCGCCGTCCCCGACGCGGGCCGCGGGAAGCGGGCGCGCCGCGCTTCCCCGCCCGGCGGGCCCGGGTGAGGGGGGTGGCTGCCGACACCGACGGTTCGGCCACGGTCCTACTTGCCCTGCGACTTCCGGAAGGCGTCGTAGTCCTTCTGGCAGGCTTCGACGAGCTGGTCGGGGGTGATCTTGCCGGCCAGCAGCAGCTGGGTCTGGGCCCCCAAGGTGTCCAGCATGGTCGGCGAGGCCCAGTCGAAGTAGGGCACGAAACCGTCCGTCTCCTGCACCGCGTTCAGCTCGGCCAGCTCGTCGGCCAGCAGCGCACCGGCTTCGGCCGGCTTCTCGAACGTGCCGTTGAACGGCATCACGCCCGTCTTGAGCGCGATGTCCCCAGCCTCCTGACTGGAGACGAAGTCCAGGTACGCGGCCGCCGCGTCCGGGCTCTTGCTCTTGGTCGCGATGGAGAAGTTCTGGTTCGAGGCACCGGTGGCCTGCAACGGCATGCCCTCGGTGGGCAGCAGGAAGGTGCCGAACTTGTTGGCGGTCTCCACGTTGTTGAAGGGCAGCGAGTCGCTGTAGTAGAAGTAGTAGACCCCGGTGCCCTCCACGAAGGCCTGACCCGAGTCGGAGCCGGGCGTGCCGGCGAAGTTCTTCGGCAGGTAGCTGTCCTTGGCCCACTGCTGGTAGATCGCGCCGGCTTCCTTCATCCCGATGTCGGTGGCCGCGCCGCCGGTGCCGTAGACGAAGTCGGCGATCTTCTGCTTCTCGGCGAACACGTTCATCAGGGCGAACAGCGTGGTGGTGCTGAGCCACTGGTCCTGGGTGCCGATCATCATCGGCACCTCGCCGGCGGCCTTGGCCGCGCTCAGGCTCTGCGTGAACTCGTCGAAGGTCGTCGGCACCGACGCCCCCAGCTTCTCCAGCTTGGCCCGGTTGAAGTAGACGGTGATGAAGCCGCCCTGGGCGATCGGCGCTCCGAACCAGGAGCCGGTGCCGATCTGGCTGCCGTCGGCGGCGACCTGGTGCATCTTGGCGATGGTGGCGGGGATGCGCTTGTCCCAGCCGTAGCCCTTCGCGTACGCGTCCAGGTTCAAGATCAGCCCTGCCTTGGCGAAGGTGCCGATGCCCTGCCAGCCGTTGTTGGCCGGCACGACGTCGGGCGTCGAGGCGTCGGACAGCTTGAGCTTCAGGGTCTTGTTGATGTCGTCGAAGGTGGCACTGGTCCGGTTCACCTTGAGCTTCGGGTACTTCGCGGTGAATGCGGCGTTGACCGCGGTCACCCACTGCGCCTGCATGGACGCCTTGTCGGTCCAGGTGTCCAGCGTGGTGATGGTCGCCTCGGGCAGCGATCCCGGGTCGGTGTTGACGTCGGAGGGGGCCGTCGACTCCACAGGCGCCGAGCCGCCTGGGGCACAGCCCGCGATCGGGATGGTGACGGCCGCGGCCGCGAGGCCGAGGAAGGTCCGGCGGGTGGTGATCATGATGTCTCCTCGTCGAGGCCGCGGCGCGGTCTGGGCTGGTGGTCCGGCTGGTGCTGCGGGTGGTCCTGCTTACTGTGCGTCTTCGTGGACCCGGTCGTGGATCAGGTGCTGGGGTCCGGAGTCGTGGGCCGACAGCGGTGCCGGCGGGGTGAAGGTGCTGGTGACCTGCTGGGTCGTCCCGGTCTTGGCCGCTTCCATCGCGGCCAGCATGATCTCCAGCACGTGGTACGCGTGCTCGGGGCGGGTGTAGGGCTGCTGGCCGGTCCGGATGCAGTCGATCATGTGCCGGAGCCCGTCGGTCCACGGCCAGTAGCGCGACTTGCTGTGGTACGTCTGCCAGGCCCCGACCGAGTTCCGCCACAGCTGCAGACCGTCCGGAGCCCAGTCGTCGCCGAGCATCTGCACGGTGCCGTCGAGGCCGTAGACCTCGACGGCCGGGCCCAGGTACTGCTGCATGCCGAAGGCGGTGGTCACCGTGGCCAGCACGCTGCCGGCGTCGCCGCCGAGCTCGAGCAGGATCTGGAAGGTGTCGTCGGTCTGGACCTCGATCTCCTCGCCGTCGACCACCCGGTGCGACCGGGTCAGGGTGGTCATCGCCGTCACCGACCGGCAGGGACCGAGCAGTCCCGTCAGCGTGGTCACGTTGTAGACACCGAGATCGAACAGGGGACCGCCGCCGGGGCCGTAGAACCACTGACCCCAGTCGGGACCGTTCCAGCCGTACCGCGCCCGGGCGAGCAGCGGTCGACCGATCAGGCCGTCGCCCATCATCGTGGCCATCCGCTGGTAGTCGGGACTGAGCAGGACGTGCGGCGCGCAGAGCAGATTCGCCGGGCCGTTGCGATCGAGCTCGACCAGCCGGGCCGCCTGCTCCAGCGACAGCGACATCGGCTTCTCCACCAGCACGTGGTGGCCGGCGGCGAGGGCCTGCTCGGCCAGGTCGCCGTGCTCGGGCATCGAGGTCAGCACGACCACCAGGTCGATGGTGGGGTCGTCGATGATCACCTGGGGATCGAGGGTGCTGCCCGACGTCGGGAACTTCGCCTCCACCTCGGTGATCCGATCCGGCCGCAGGTCGCAGATGGTCGGGGCGGCGGCGCGACCACGAGCGATCTCGTTCACCATCAGCGGCATGTACGCGTGCTGCATCACGCTGCCGCAGCCGATGATGCCGACCGAGACCGTCTCCGCCATGACGCTCCTCGAACTCCGGGGAATGTGGTGAATCTGCCCGCCCAACGTACCGCCGGCAGACCAGTTATGCCAGATTTGACCACATGACCTCTCCGATCGTTCGACGCAACACCCCGCGGCCCCATTTCGTCGAGCCGCAGCTGATTCGTCGCGTCGACGTCGCCCATCACGTGTGGGGCGACGCCGAGGGTGGCTTCGTGACCGATCGGGTGATCTCGTCCTCCGATCAGCTGCACGTGCTGGAGTTCGAGCTACCGCCGGGCGGCCGCTTCGGGCACACCGCGAGCAACCCGACGCTGTTCGCGGCCGACGTGGCGTACCTGTGTGTGGCGGGCACCTTGTGCCTGGCCGACCCGGAGTCCGGCGAGATCGCCCTGGTGCCGGAGGGGACCGGGGTCTACTTCGGGCGCGACACCTGGCACCACGGCTTCGCCGTCGGCCGGGGGACGACCAGGGTGGTGGAGTTCATGTCCCCGCCGCCGGTGCTCGGCACCGCCTCCACGTACGGTCGGACCCGGCCCTTGCTGGCCGAGACCCGTTATCGGGATCGACGGTGGGAGGGAAGGTGGCCGCAGGCGCTGAACGAGCAGCGCGCGGGTCGCCGGTTGGTGCCGTTGCGGGTGGCCGACGGGCTGCTGTCCTTCCGGGACGCCTCACCGGGCCACCTGATCTGGACGCTGCTGGACACCCCGTTCCTCACCGTGGTGCAGGGCGAGGTCCAGCCGGGCACGGTGGACGCCTTCGCCCGGCAGGACAAGGAGACGGTGCTGCGGGTGGTCGAGGGCGAGCTGTGGGTCGACATCCGCGATCCCGACGCCGCCGAGGGCGCGTACACCGTCGGCTGCCTGCAGGCCGGTGACGCCTGCTTCGTGCCGGCCGGGCACGAGCTGCGGACGCTGGTCCGCGCGGACCGACCCGCGGTCTACCTGCAGGGGTCCGCCCGGGTGCCCGACGGGTGGCAGCCGTGAGCCGGTGCGTCCTGTGCAGTCCGGCGGGGGCGGCGCCGTGTCAGGACTGACGGTCGCGATCGACGTCGGAGGCACCAAGCTGGTCGGGGCGCTGCTCGACGACGACGGCGTCCGGCACCGGGTGGAGCGCCCGACCCCCGGCCCGCCGGGTGCGGCGGATCCCGGCTCTCAGGCCTTGCGGGAGCTCGCCGCCGAGCTGGCGGCAGTTGCTGGTCAGGAGAGGGCCGATCGGGAGGGCGTCGGCGTGACCGCGGTCGGTGTCGGCTGCTGCGAGTACGTGGACGGTGGCCGGCTGACCAGCACCGAGGTGCTGGCCTGGACCGAGCAGCCCGGCGACTGGTTGCCGACCCTGTTCCCCGGGGCCACCGTGGTGGTCGAGTCCGACGTCCGGTGCGGGCTGATGGCCGAACGGCGACTGGGCGCCGCTCGCGAGGTGGACTCGGCCGTCTTCGTCTCCTGGGGAACCGGTCTGTCGTCCGCGGTGCTGCTGGACGGCCGGATCTGGCCCGGGACCCGCGGACGGGCCATCGCGCTGGGCGAGCTGCCGGGCCCTCTCGGGCTGAATCTCGAGGGCTTCGTCTCGGGCGCCGGGATGGCGGCCCGCTGGGGCTCGGCGACCGGGCATGCGGGCCGAGACGCCCGCGCCCTGCTGGCGGCGGCCGAGAGCGGTGAACCCACGGCGCAGGCCATCGCCGCCACTGCGGGCCAGGCTCTCGCCGAGGCGCTGTCGGGGGTGGCGCACCTGCTGGACCCGGCCCGGATCGTGCTGGGGGGAGGCCTCGGCTGCGCGGACACCGTCGCCCGCCGCGCCCTGACCCGCCGCTGGTCGCGGTCGGGCAGCACGGCGGTGCTGGTCATCGCCGAGGTGGGCCCGGACGGACCGCTGCTGGGGGCGGGTCTGGCGGCGGGTTGGCACGGCTGACCGGTTGATCGGCTGAACGGGGATCGGGGCCGGCGGCAGCCCGGGGTCAGACGGCGCTGCGGAACAGGTCGGCGGTGAAGCGGTAGGCGTCGCCGCGATACCGGTTGACCGTGATCACCATCGGGGTCCGGTCGACGGTGAAGGTGACATCCCGGGCCACCAACACCGCCGCCCCCACCGGCAGGTCGAGCAGGCCCGCTTCCCAGTCCCCGGCGTTCATCGCCTGCACCGTGTAGGTGGACCGGTGCAGGCGGATGTCGTGCTCCTCGAGCACGGTGTAGAGCGAGCGGTCGGTGAGGTCCTCGGTGGCCAACCACTCCACCCGACGCAACGGCAGCACGGCCCTCTCCACGGTGATCGGCACCCCGTCCATGCCGCGCAGGCGAACGATCTCGACCACCGGTGCGGCGGCCGCGATCTGCAGGTCACCGGCCTCCTCGAAGGTCGCCGGACGGGTCTGTCGCTCCAGGACGCTCGACGTCGCCCGCAACCCTCGCTGCGCGGCGAGCTCGGTGAAGGAGATCAGCTGGCTGGGCGGTTCGCCGAGCACCAGCTGGGGAACGAACCAGCCGCGCTGAGCCGACGCCACCAGCCGGCTGTCCTCGGCGAGCTGGACCAGGGCCAGGCGCAGGGTGGAGCGGCTGACCTTCAGCTCGTCGGCCAGCGAGCGCTCGCCGGGAAGTCGGGAACCGGGCGGATAGACCCCACGGTCGAGCAGTGCCGCCAGCTGCTGGTACGCCTGCTCGCGTGCCGGACCTCCGACCATGGCCAGACCATACCAGTTGCCCGGACTGGCTCATCCAGGCTGCTTCCGGTGATCATCCTGCGACGCCTCGCACCTATCTGGTCTGACTGGTATCGTCGCGGCTGTGCCGGTCATTCCTCGCGTGCTTCCCGGTCCCGAGGAGCTCGGGGCCGAGATCGCCGCTCTGATCGCGGACCGCTATCGTCGCCGAGCACCGGGCCGGCCCTTCCTGCTCGGGTGCCCCGGTGGCCGGAGCCTGGCGACTGCGTACGCGCACCTGGCTCGGCTGTCCGCCGCCGAGGAGCTGGACCTGAGCGACCTGGTCATCGTGATGATGGACGAGTACGTCGAGCTCACCGACGAGGGGTTCCGCGCGGTCGACCCCACGCTGCCGCACTCGTGCCACCGGTTCGGTCGGGTGGAGATCGTGGACCGTCTCAACGCGGGCCGGCCCGAGCACCTCCAGATCCCGGCCGACCGGCTCTGGCTGCCCGATCCGGCCGACCCGGACGCGTACGAGGAACGGATCGCCGCGGCCGGTGGCGTGGATCTGTTCCTGCTCGCTTCCGGCGCCGGTGACGGCCACGTGGCGTTCAACCCGCCCGGCACCGAGGCTGCCGCCCGCACCCGGGTGGTGGCGCTGCCGGACTCCACCCGGCGCGACAACCTGGCGACCTTCCCGACCTTCGGCGGCGAGCTCGACGCGGTGCCCCGCTACGGGGTGACTGTGGGCGTAGCGACCATCCGGGAGCGCTCCGCCGAGGTGGTGATGGCGGTGCACGGTGCGGACAAGACCGTGGCGGCACGGTGGCTCTCCACCGCCACCGCGTACGACCCCGACTGGCCAGCGACCGTGTGGGTGGAGTGCCGGAACCCGCACCTCTACCTCGACCGTGCCGCCGCCTCCTCGACCATGACCGCGGTCACCACCCCCTGACCCTCAGAAAGGCCCATCCATGGCTTCGATCAAGATCGCCTACGTCGGCGGCGGCTCCTCCCGGGCTGCCGGCACGATGGCTTCGCTGCTGGCGCACGGCAAGGAGTTCGACGGCTCGCACGTGGTGCTGATCGACCAGCGGCAGGACCGCCTCGACCTGGTGGAACGGATCGCGAAGAAGCTGGTCCGTGCTCAGGGGCTCGACATCACGGTGGAGACCACCACGGATCAGCGGGCCGGCCTGACCGACATCGACGCGGTCCTGTCCAGCTTCCGCCCGGGCGGCTTCGAGCTGCGCCAGGCCGACGAGCTGATCCCGATGCGCCACGGGGTCATCGGCCAGGAGACTCAGGGTCCCGGCGGGATGATGATGTCGTTCCGCTCGATCCAGGTGATCCAGAGCATCCTCGACGACCTGGCCGTGGTCGCCCCCAAGGCCGTGATCTTCAACTACACCAACCCCGTCAACATCGTCTCCCAGGCCGTCACCCTGCACAGCGACCGGCTGATCTACTCGATGTGCGAGGGGCCGATGACGTTCTGGCAGCCGATCCTCACCACGGCCGGGCTCGATCCCGACCGGGCCGAGGTGATGATGGCCGGGGTGAACCACAACTGCTGGTCGACGGTGCACACCTACGACGGTGGCGATCTGATCCCGCACCTGGCCGCGGGCTACGAGAAGATCGCCGACGACCCGACGGTGCCCGTCTGGGACAAGCGGATGCTGCACCTGGCGGTGGCGATGGGCTCGGTCCCGTCGGACTACTTCCGCTACTACTACTTCGGCGAGGAGTACTTCCGCGAGGCCCAGTCCCAGCGGCTGACCCGCGCCGGGGTGCTGCTGGACGCGCTGCCGGGCTACTGGGACCACTACGCGGAGCAGGCCGACGCGACGGTGCCCGAGCTCGATCCGAACCGGTCCCGCGGTGGCATCCACGAGCTCGAGCTGGCCATCGACGTGATGTCCGCCTACTACAACGACGCCCCCGCCCGGCTGCCGGTGAACCTGCCCAACACCGGCGGCGCCCTCCCGGGGTTCGACGAGGACACCGTGGTCGAGATGTGGTGCGACGTGGACGCCGCCGGCGCCCGCCCGGTGCCGCAGCAGCCGTTGCCGCACGCGGTCCGCGGGATCACCCAGACCCTGGCGGAGTTCCAGCGGCTGGCCGCCGAGGCGGCCTGGGGCGGCACCCGCGCCGATGCCGTACGGGCGCTGACCGCCCACCCGTTCGTCCGCAACCTGCACGTCGCCGAGGAGCTCTACGACGACCTGGCGTACGCGAACCGCGACTACCTGCCGGAGCGTCTGCTGCGATGACCGGCGACCCGCCACTGGTGCTCGGGGTCGACGCCGGCAACTCCAAGACCGTGGCCGTGGTGGCCGACGTGAACGGCCGGGTGCTCGGCTTCGGCCGGGCCGGCAACGGGGACATCTACGGCGCGGTGACCGAGCAGGCGGCCGTGGACGCGGTGATCGCGGCGGCGGACGCGGCGATGACGGCGGCGTACGGTCGGGCCGATCACACCCGGCTCGGGCACGCCGCCTTCTGCCTGGCGGGAATGGACTGGATCTCCGACCACGAGTTCTGGACCGCCCAGCTCGATGATCGCTACCCGGGACTGTCCCGGACGCTGCACAACGACGGCTTCGCCCTGCTGCGGGCGGGGGAGCCCGACGGTCTGGGGGTGGCACTGTCGGTGGGCACCGGTGGTGCGGTGGTCGCGCGCGGTCCGGAGCGGGAGTGGACGGCCTCGTTCTGGTTACGGGATCCGCTCGGTGGTGGGGAGCTGGGTCGGGCGGCGTTCGACGCGGTCGTCCGCGCCGACCTCGGCATCGACCCGCCGACCTGCCTGACTCAGATCCTGCTCGCCCACCTCGGGTGCGACGACGTGTCGTCGATGCTGGAGGCCGGTACGCGCCGAGGTGGCCATCCGCCCACGTACGCGGGTCTGGCCCGTGACGTGCTGGACGCCGCCAGCGGCGGTGACGAGGTGGCGGTGAGGATCGTTCTGGGCCAGGCGCGCTCGTTGGCCCGGTACGCCCGAGCCGCGTGCGTACGGGTGGGTCTGGACGGCGCCGCGACCACGGTGGTGCTCGGCGGATCGGTGCTGAGCAGCGAGAACTCGGCCCTTCGCGACGCCACCGTAGCTGCGTTGGCCGAGGAGCTGCCCGGCGCGCGGGCGGTGTTGAGTCCCCGGTCCCCGGTGGTGGGGGCGGCGGCCGAGGCGATCGCCGAGCTGCGGGGTTCGGTGCCCACGGAGGTGGCGACCCGGCTGGCCGACCACCGCTTCCCGCCGGAGTTCCTGCTCACCTGAGCGTCAAGGCGGCGGGGTTGCGGACCTTGCCGCTGCCGCGTGCGGGTGCAGCTGTGCGACGTGGGGTGCAGCTGGGCGGCGTTGTCAGAGACGGCGGCGCCGTCAGCGGCTCAGGGCGAAGGCCCGGTTCAGGGTGGCGGCGAACTCGGCCGGCCGGCGGAGGTCCGCCCAGATCCAGCGGGCGACCTGCCAGCCGTACGAGCGGATGGCGTCCTCGCGGCGCTTCTCGGCGATGAGGACCTCGTTGGTGTTCGCCCCGAACTGGCCGGAGTACTTCACCAGGCCGTCGAACTCGCCGACCGTACGCCGGTCCGGCCAGGCGAAGTCGCAGCGGGCCACCAGCAGCCCGTTGTCGTCGACGATCTCGTACTGCAACTCCGGTGGGGGCAGCCCACGCTCGTGCATCACGACCCGGCTGCACGACTCTCCGGGACTCTCGCTCCGTGGATCGAAGAAGGCCACGGCTCGGCGGGCGGTCGGTACGCCGGGGCGACGGGTGGCTCGGTCGAGCACCTCCGCCAGCTCCGTACGCAGATCGCGGCCCGGATCTGTCTCCGCGATCGTGCGCAGAGCGGCGTCGCCGATCGCCACCGAGCGGCGCATCGGCAGCTGGCAGGCCAGATCCACCACGGTGCGCGCGAGCGTGGTGGTGGCGACGCCTTCCACCATCTCGACGTCCTCGTCGGCCAGCAGCATTCCCCGCACCACGACATGACGTCGAGACCGGCCCCCGCCAGGACGGTCACGGATCACCTGCACCCGCTCGAGCTGATCGGACCAGATCGGCAGCCCGTGCAGCACAGCCGCCGACATGTGCGAGACGACGTTGCGGTCGCCGCTCTGCCCCAAAGTGGCGTGGATGAGCCGCCGATGCTGCTCGCGGACTCCGGCGGGTGTGGTGGGAAGCGGCCCGGAGAGATAGGCGCCGCGGCGCACGCGTACGAGGTCGCCGTGGCGCACCATCGTCTCGATCTCGGTGCCGTGATAGCCCTGCCGGCTCAGGTCACCGGTCAGCAGAATGCGATCCATGCCCGGCAACCGACCACGGATCGGGTGCCGCCGTCCAACCTTCGGTCGCGAATCTGTGGATAGGTGTGGACAACTCGCTTAGCGGGTTCGGCCACACCGGTCCTCACCACCCACAGCTGCACCTCTTCCGCACAACTGCACCCTCTGGCCGTCCCCGCACCCGCGGTAGACGGTGCGCCTGCCGCAGAAGGGTGCAGCTGCGCGGAAGAGGTGCGCGTACGGCGTAGGGGTGCAGGAGGGCCGACACCGGTGGTGGGACCCGGGGACTAACCGCCGCTCTTGCGCCGGAAGACCCGCTTGGTCTCGATCGGGCCGTGCGGCTGGACGGGGCCGGTGCCTGAGTCGAGGTGGTCCTCGCCCTTGCGGCCCTTCTTGGCCTCCAACGCCTCCCGGAACTTGCGCTTGGTCGCGTCCTCCGGTGTCTCTGCCTGATCGGCCGTGTTGTCAGCGGTCATGGCGTCATTCTCACCCAGTCCGGTCCGCGACCGCGCGAGGGGGTCACGGACCGGCCGGCCGATCGCAGGTTCAGCCCTGTGACTGTGACTGCGACTGCGACGACCAGCCGGAGGGCTGGCCCTGAGGGGGTCCCCAGTCCGATCGTGGCTGCGGGTCCTGCTGCTGTGCGCCGCCCCCGGCGTCCCCGGCGTCCCCGCCGGCCGTGTCGGCCGGTGGTTCCGTCGCGGAGGCCGCGCTCAGGGGCGTGGCGGCCGAGTCCTCGGCCGCCGGCGTTGCCTCCCCGGCCAGCGGCACGAGCTTGACGGCCGTGCCGTACGCGACGACCTCGCTCATGTTCTGGGTGATCTCGCTGCAGTCGAAGCGCAGTCCGAGGATCGCGTCGGCTCCGGCGGACTCGGCCATCTCCACGGCGCGGGAGATCGCGTCCTGACGGGACCGGGTCAGCATGCTCACGTAGCCGGCCTCCATCCCGCCGCCGCGCAGCTCGGGGGGCAGATCGCGACCGCGCGCGACCACGCCGACCACGTCACCGACGATCTCGGCGATCTCCCGCCCGGGCAGGGCGTCCAGCGTCACCACCGGGATGGAGCGCGGCGCCACCGTCGGGCGGGACGGGGTCTGCGCGACCCACTGGCCCTGCCCCTGGGGCGGCGGCTGCCGGTACTCGCGCTCGCCGTACGGGTTGGGCGGCAGGGGCTGCTGCCCGTACGGGTTCTGCGGGGGCTGCTGCCCGTACGGGTTGGGCTGCCCCGGCTGCTGCGGCTGGCCGTACTGCGGGCGCTGGCCGTACTGGACCGGCTGCCCGTAGGGCCCCTGCTGGGGCTGGCCGGGCTGGCCGGGCTGCGGCTGGCCCTGCTGCGGTTGGCCCTGCTGGTACGGGTTCGACTGACCGTAGGGCTGCTGGTACGGGTTGGGCGGCTGCTGCCCGTAGTTGCTCATGAGAGCAAGATACTCAGGCGGGTGGAGCGGGCCGGATCCACCTCGATCAGCCGAGCTGGGTCATCTCCACGGTGACGAACATGTCCGAGGCGCCGCCGGAGTAGGTGCCGCGCAGCGGGGCGACGTCGCCGTAGTCGCGACCGTGGCCGACCCGCACGTAGTGCTCGGACAGCCGCTTCCGCTGGGTCGGGTCGTAGCCCACCCAGCTGCCGCACCACCACTCCACCCACGAGTGCGACTCGCCCTCGACGGTCGCGTTCGGGGTGGTCCCCTCGGACGGGAACAGGTAGCCGGACACGTACCGGGCCGGCAGCCCGATCGAGCGCAGCGCGCCGAGGGCGACGTGGCTGTAGTCCTGGCAGACCCCGGTGCCGCCGGCCCAGACCTCGCGCGCGGTGCTGGTGACCTCGGTCGACCCGCGCCGGTAGCTGAGTCGGTCGGCCACCAGCCGGCACACGTCCAGCCCGGCCAGCCGGGGCGCCTGGCCGGAGACTCCCTGGGCCAGCTCCAGCAGCTCGTCCGGTGCGGTGGTCCGCTCGTTGACGGTCAGGAACTCCGACATCGAGTCGGTCACCCCGCGGTCCTGCAGCGCGGCCCAGCCGAGGTCACTCGTCGGTACCCGACGGTCGGTGTCCCAGGGCAGCCCGTCGCCGCGGGTCTCGACCACGGCCTGCGACCGTACGGTCAGCCGGGAGTGCCGCTCATGCACCTCGAAGGTGGTCACCGCGGTGCCCCAGTAATCGGTGTAGTTGATGCTCCAGGCGGCCGGCTCGATGCTCAGCCGGCTGCTCCACACGGTCTGGGTGTCGTTGACCGACGGGGTCATCCGAGCCTCGTTGTAGGAGGCGCGGACCGGCGAGGCGTACCGGAAGCCGGTCTTGTGCACGATGTTGAGGCGCATCAGCGGGTCCCCTCCGTGATCCACGCGGTCGGGTCGGCGGCGGCGAAGAAGGTGGTGGCGACCACCTCGCTGACCACCGCACACACCCCTTGGACGCCGGTCATCTCGTCGTCCAGGGCGTTCAGGATCTCCTGCATCGGGGTGTACTCCAACCTGGCCCGCAGCTGTCCCAGCAGCCGGGTCGCCTCGCGGGAGTGCTCGGTCCCGCTCGGGTTCGCCAGGGTCACCTTCTCCAGGCACTCCTGGGCGGCGACCAGCCCGTGCATCACCGAACGCGGGAACCGGGCATCCACCAGCAGGAACTCGGCGGCCTCGGCGTCGGTGTGCAGACCCTTGTACGTCCGCAGGAACGCGTCGTGCCCGCCGACCCCGCGCAGGACGGACGGCCAGTTGGCGCTGCCGGTGGTGGGGGACGCCGAGGCGACCATCCGTGAGGTCATGTCGACCTGCTCCAGGCACCGTCCCAGCAGGAAGAACTGCCAGCCGTCGTCGCGGACCATGGTGCTGCGGGCCAACCCGCTGACCAGAGCGCTGCGGTCGCGGGCCCAGTCGAGGAAGGAGTAGGCGCGCACGGTGTTGAACCGGCCCGTGGGCAGCTTCTGCCAGGTGGTGTTGATGCACTCCCACACCTCGAGCGGGATCACCTCCCGAGCCCGTCGGGCGTTGTCGCGGGCGGCGGCCCAGGCGTAGAAGATCGAGGTCGACTCGCGAGCGT
The DNA here is from genome assembly GCA_963696135.1 of uncultured Actinomycetota bacterium. Taxonomy (GTDB): domain Bacteria; phylum Actinomycetota; class Actinomycetes; order Propionibacteriales; family Propionibacteriaceae; genus Microlunatus. Next base: position 294,207 of record CAVOJH010000004.1, on the reverse strand, counting down.
CCCAGCAGAGCAGCCGCAGCAGGTCGGCGGCGGTGGGCTCGGGGTTGTCCTCGTCGTCGATGCTCATCAGCGCCAACAGGTTCCGGCACGAGTCCGACTCGCCGCGCGAGGTGTCCTCGGCGATCAGGCGGAGCTGGGTCTGCACCATCCGGGCCGTGTTGTCGCCACGCTCCACGTAGCGGCCGATCCAGAACATCGACTCCGCGATCCGGCTCAGCATCGCCGACCTCCGCGCCCCGCACCGGCGTCGGGACCGGTCTGCTGCTGCTGCTCGGACTGGTGCGTCAGGGACTCAGGTCGACCGCCGATCGTGCCGGGGGCGCCACCGACCAGCAGCGGTACGGCGGACGGGGTGACCTTGGGCCCGTTCGATCGGCTGGCGGCCGCCGCCGCCGCGGCCGTGGCGGGCACCGCGGGGGCCGCACCCGGCGGGGCGGCCGGCGGTGGGGGCGGGACCGGTGGACTCGGGGTGGTGTCGACCTCGGTCTCGGACTCGTCCTCTTCGTCGTCCTCGGGCACCGACTCGGGGGCGTGCAGCCGCAGCGGCTGGCTGAGCACCCAGGTGTCCTTGCTGCCGCCGCCCTGACTGCTGTTCACCACGATCTCGCCCTTGGGCAGGGCGACCCGGGTGAGACCGCCGGGCAGCACCCAGATGTCGTCGCCGCTGTTCACCGCGAACGGTCGCAGGTCGACGTGGCGGGGTTCCAGACCCGAGCCGATCAGGGTGGGCACGGTGGAGAGCTGCACCAGCGGCTGGGCGATCCAGCCGCGCGGGTCGGCGAGCACCCGCTTCCGCAGGGCGTCCAGCTCCTCGGTCGTCGCGACGGGGCCGATCACGATGCCCTTGCCGCCGGAGCCGTCCACCGGCTTGACCACCAGCTCGGCGAGGCGGTCCATCACCTCCTCGCGGGCCGCGTCCTCCTCCAGCCGCCAGGTGTCGACGTTGCGGATGATCGGTTCCTCGCGGAGGTAGTAGCGGATCAGGTCGGGCACGTAGGTGTAGATCAGCTTGTCGTCGGCCACCCCGTTGCCGATCGCGTTGGCCAGCGCCACCCCGCCGCTGCGGACGGCGTTGACCAGGCCGGGGACGCCGAGCATCGAGTCCTGGCGGAAGTGCACCGGGTCGATGAAGTCGTCGTCGATCCGGCGGTAGATGACGTCGACCCGCCGCAGCCCGGCCGTGGTGCGCATGAACACCCGCCCGCGCCGGCACTCCAGGTCGCGACCCTCGACCAGCTCGACGCCCATGGTGCGGGCCAGCAGGGTGTGCTCGAAGTAGGCGGAGTTGTAGACGCCCGGGGTCAGCACGACCACCGTCGGGTCGTCCATCCCACTCGGCGCGGCCTTGCGCAGCGCGGCCAGCAGCCGTTGCGGATAGCCGTTCACCGGTCGGATCCGCTGGGTGCCGAACGCCTCCGGCATCGCGGTCACCATGGCGCTGCGGTTCGTCATCACGTACGAGACCCCGCTGGGCACCCGGACGTTGTCCTCCAGCACCCGGACGTCACCCTCGGGCGTACGGATCAGGTCGATGCCACCGACGTGCACCCGGACGCCGTTCGGCGGCTCGATGCCCCAGACGGCCCGGTGGTAGTGGCTGGAGGAGGTGACCAGCTGGCGTGGGATGACCCCGTCGGTGATCACCCGGCCGTCGGAGTAGACGTCGGCCAGGAAGGCTTCCAGGGCACGGATCCGCTGCGCGACGCCGGAGTCGATGATGTCCCAGTCGTCGGCCGGGATGACCCGGGGCACGACGTCCAGGGGGAACGGCCGCTCGACGCCACCGACGTCGAAAGTCACTCCGGCCTGGGAGTAGTTGTTCGCGAGCGACTCGGCGATCGACCGCAGCTCGTCCGGGGCCGCCCGACGCAACGTCTCGTAGACCCCCGCGTACGACGGGCGGACATTGCCGTCGGAGTCGATCATCTCGTCGAACGCGGCACCCGTTTCGTAACTCGCGAGGACGTCCTCCATGGGTGGAGCGTACTGAACCCCTCGTTACTGCGCCGTTAACGGTGTGGACGGGCGTCCGGGGGGCTCCACTACCCTTGCCCGGTGCCCAACCAGCCCGCAGGTGAACCCGACGTCCCCGAGCAGATTCGGGTCCGTCAGGAGAAGCGGGCCCAGCTGCTGGCGGCCGAGCGGGAGGCGTACCCGGTGTCCGTGCCCCGCACGCACGCGCTGCGTGACGTCCGGGCGCAGTGGGCGCACCTGGCGACCGGCGAGGAGACCGAGGACGTGGTCTCGGTCGCCGGACGGGTGGTGTTCATCCGCAACACCGGCAAGCTCTGCTTCGCCACCGTGCAGGAAGGGTTGTCGCTGGGTGACTCCGGCACCCGGCTGCAGGTGATGCTGTCCCTGGCCGAGGTCGGCGAGGAGTCGCTGGCGGACTGGAAGGCCGTCGTCGACCTCGGCGACTACGTCAGCGTGACCGGTCGGGTCATCTCCTCCCGGCGCGGTGAGCTCTCGGTGCTCGCGAGCGAGTGGACATTGGCCGCCAAGGCGCTGCGGCCGTTGCCGACGCTGCACAACGAGCTGTCCGACGAGAACCGGGTACGGCAGCGCTACGCCGACCTGACCGTCCGTGAGGCGGCGCGGGACATGGTCCGGACCCGGGCCGCGATCACCCGCAGCATCCGGGAGACGTTGCACCGGGACGACTACGTGGAGATCGAGACCCCGGTGCTGCAGCTGGTGCACGGTGGCGCCAACGCGCGCCCCTTCCACACCCACCTGAACGCGTTCGACACCCCGATGACCCTGCGGATCGCCCTCGAGCTGTTCCTCAAGCGAGCCGTGGTCGGCGGGGTGGAGCGGGTCTACGAGATGGGCCGCATCTTCCGCAACGAGGGCATCGACTCCACCCACAGCGCGGAGTTCACGATGCTCGAGGTCTACCAGGCGTGGGGCGACCAGCGGACCATCGCCGCCCTGATCCAGCAGGTGATCGTTGATGCCGCCGACGCGCTGGGCTCGCGACAGATCGAGACCCCCGCCGGGGTGATCGACCTGGACGGTGACTGGGCCTGGCTGGGCGTGTATCCCGGGCTGTCGGCGCGGGTGGAGCAGGAGATCACCCCAGACACGTCGGTGGAGGTGCTGCGCAAGCTGGCCGAGCGGCACGGGGTCGAGATCGATCCCGGCTGGGGCGCGGAGAAGCTGGTGCTCGAGCTGTTCGGTGAGCTGGTGGAGCCGGAGCTGATCCAGCCGACGTTCGTCTGCGACTACCCGCCCTCGGCCCAACCGCTGGCCCGCACCCACCGCAGCGACCCGCGGCTGATCGAGGCCTGGGACCTGATCATCGGCGGGATGGAGCGGGGGACCGGGTTCTCGGAGCTGATCGACCCGGTGGTCCAGCGCGAGCGGCTGGTCGCGCAGTCGCTGGCCGCGGCGGCCGGTGATCCGGAGGCCATGCAGCTGGACGAGGACTTCCTGACCGCGCTCGAGTTCGGGGCGCCGCCGATGGGCGGGCTCGGGATGGGCGTGGACCGGCTGGTGATGCTGTTCACCGACGCCGGCATCCGGGAGACGATCCTGTTCCCGCTGCTCAAGCCCTCGGTGTAGCCGGCGGCCCAGAGGTGTCAGGCGGAGTTCCGGACGGGTCCGACCCGGTCGAGCTGGCCCACTGGCTGTTCGACCGGGCCCGGGCCGGTGAGGCGGAGAGACTGGCGGCGTACGTCGACGCCGGTGTTCCGGTCGACCTGACGGACGCGTCCGGCAACACGTTGCTGATGCTCGGGGCCTACCACGGTCATTCCGCCGTGGTCCGCGCGCTGGCCGTTCGGGGAGCGAACGTGAACGCGGTCAACGACCGTGGTCAGACCCCGCTGGCCGGTGCGGTGTTCAAGGGGTACGCGGACGTGACGGCCGTCCTGGTCGAAGCCGGGGCCGATCCCGGTCTGGGCTCACCCAGTGCGCGACAGGCGGCGATCTTCTTCGAGCGTCCCGACCTGACGGCGCTGCTGGACGGGTAGTCGTCAGAAGCGGCGCACTTCCGTGGCGTACACGCCACGGAAACGCACCGGCTATCCCGGTAGGTCGCCGCGCTGACGACGAGACGCCGCGATCACCCGATTCAGGGTGGCCAGCGCGGCCCGCAGCTGGTCCGCGCCGACCTCGGCCCCGACAGCATCGGCCCAGGTGTGCTGGGCGGCGCGCAACCGCACCAGGGTGGCGCGGCCGTCGGGGGTCGGTCCGAGCAGCTTGGCCCGGCGGTGGTGCGGGTTGTCGCGGTAGGTCGCCCAGCCCTGCTGGACCAGCAGGTCGGCGGTCCGCTGCACGCTCTGTCGGGCCAACCCCAGACCCACCCGTCGCGCTATGTCGGCCACCGGCAGGGGCTCGTCGAGAGTGGCGCCGAGGACCTGCCACCAGGCGGGGGTCAGCCCGGCCGGCTCCGCGATGTCCTTGGCCGCGGCCAGGAACTCACCGTTGAGCTCGAAGACGGGCAGCACCAGGTCGGTCAGGGCGTCGCCGGCGGCGGACCGGGTGGGTTCGTGCGCACCGTCCTCGGCCATCGGTCAGGCCCCGACCAAGGCGTCGTAGAAGCGCCGTTCGCCCGTGGTGTAGAGGCCGTACCAGGCCTCGATCACCGGCTCGGGGAACACCTGGAGAGCCTCGAACACCGAGCGGGCGAAGTCGATCGGCGCGGTTGCCGGAGCGGTGATCAGGCCCCGATCGTGGACGGCCCGACCCTCGCGGTAGCGATCGGCGCCTGCGTACCCGGGCGCTTCGGCGAGGAAGTCCTCGGCGTTGCTGGTGTGGTCGCGCTCGTCCAGCAGTCCGCTGCGGGCCAGTCCGTACGTCGCGCCGCAGATCGCGGCCACCACGCCACCGGCCGACAGGACCCGTTCGGCGAGCGCCAGCACCGTCTCGTGACCCGTGAACCAGGTGTCCGCGCCGGGCAGCACGAGGGCCCCGATCCCGGCCGGGTCGACGTCGCCGAGCGAGACCTCGGGTGTGACCCGCAGCCCGCCCTTGCTGGTCACCGCGTCGCCGTCGACGCTCGCCACCAGCACTCGGAAAGACCCCGGAGCCTGCTCGTTCGCCATCGTCAGACCGGCCAGCAGATAGCCGTACTCCCAGTCCGCCATCGTGTCGGTCGCGTAGAAGACCACGGTCGTCGTCATGTGTCGAGCACCTCCGAAGATTGACAGGATGCTGTCAATATTAGAGGGGTTGACAGGGTGCTGTCAACTGCGTCGACGGTCGTTCATCAGTGCCGGCTGAGGTCGATCACGGTCATGCCGGCGGTCGAAGCGGTCGGGGAGTCCATGGCCATCAACGCGGTCGGAGCCTCGGCCAGACCGATGACCCGGCCGACCAGCTCGTGCGGGCGGAGCACCCCGGATGACACCATGGCCAGCAGGGCCGGGTAGTCACGAGCGGCCATGCCGTGCGAGCCGTACACCTCGAGCTCGTACGCCACCACCAGGTCCCAGGGCAGCGGGGCGCGGGCATCGTCCCCGAGCATCAGGCCGACCTGCACGTAGCGACCGCGACGCCGCAGACTCCGTACGCCGGCCAGCGCGGTCGCCGCGGAGCCGAGGGCGTCGATGGCCAGATGGGCTCCGCCGCCGGTCAGCTCGAGCACCCGCTCAACCGCGCCATCAGCCTCGACGCTGATGGCGCCGAGCTCGGCTGCCCGCCGTCGTGCCGGTTCGGCGACGTCGACGGCCACCACCCGGGCGCCCAGCGCCAACGCGATCTGGATCGCGGACAGGCCGACCCCGCCGCAGCCGTACACCGCGACCCAGTCGCCCTCGCCGACCCGGCCGTGCGCGGTGACGGCCCGGTACGCGGTCGCGAACCGGCAGCCGAGCGACGCCGCCACCACCGGGTCCATGCCGTCGGGCAGCCGGACCAGGTTGGTGTCGGCGGCGAACAGGGCGACCTGCTCGGCGAAGGAGCCGTGGTGGGTGAAGCCGGGCTGGGTCTGGGCGGGGCAGACCTGCGCGTCACCGTCGCGGCAGAGCTCGCACCGCCCGCAGCCGTTGACGAAGGGCGTGGTGACCAGGTCGCCGATGCCGAACCCGGTGACCTCTCGGCCGACCTGGCTGATCACCCCGGCCAGCTCGTGACCGGGCACGTGGGGCAACGAGACCGGGTCGTGGCCGCGCCAGGCGTGCCAGTCCGACCGGCAGACCCCGGTGGCGAGCACGTCGAGGACGACACCGTCGTCGGGGCAGACGGGTGAGGGCATCTCGACCAGCTCGGGCGACGAACCGTAGCCGGTGTAGCGGACGGCGAGCATCGACTCAGTCGGGGTCGCGCAGGTCGGAGAAGTTGTAGTCGTCGTCCTTCGACCGGGTACGCCGACGCAGCCGGGTGCTCTGCTTGGGCAGCACCGTGGTCGCGTCGTCGCCGCCGCTCGTGGGTCTGTCCGTGGTCGGCGGGTCGGCGGCAGGGTCGGAGGTCGGCGATTTCCCATCCACGGATGAGGAATCGTGCTCGGCGGCTTCCGGTTGAGCAGAATCGCCGTCCGTGGATGAAGATTGCCCCGAGCCCGGCGTCGGCTCCACGACCTTCGGAGCTCGTACGGTCTTCGCGGTCCGCGAGGCCCGCACGACGGCCACCCCGATCGCCGTGGTCAGCGGCACCGCGAGGATCAGACCGATCGAGCCGATCATCGTCCGGATGAGCTCGGCGGCGAACTGCTCGGTCTGCAGCACCTGGAACAACGGCCGGTTGTAGATCGCGATCAGCAGCAGCACCGGCAGCGAGGCGCCCGCCGTGGCGAAGGCGATCGTGTAGACGGTGGAGGCGATGTGGTCGCGACCGATCCGCATGGCCTTGGAGAACAGCCGCTTCTGGTCGGGATCGTCGTCGGCCAGCTCCCACACCGCGGACGCCTGGGTGATGGTGACGTCGTTCAGCACACCGAGACCGGCGACGATGATGCCGACGAGCACCACCGAGGTCAGTGACAGATCGGGCGCCGCCGCGGCCAGGACGTAGTCGTCCTCCGCGGTCACACCGGTCAGGTGCGCCCAGTTGGTCGCCGCCCACCCCAACAGGGCCGCCGTCACCAGGCCGAAGAGGGTGCCGACCAGGGCCGTCGACGTTCGCGCGGAGAAGCCGTGGGCGGCGTACAGGACCACGAACATGATCGCCGAGCTGCCGACCAACCCGATCAGCAGCGGGTTGGAGCCGCTGACCAGCGCCGGGAACATGAACTTGACCAGGATGAAGCCGGCGAAGCCGAGACCCAGCAGCGCCGCGAAGCCCCGCCAGCGCGCGACGAAGATCACCGCCGCGGCGAAGACCAGGGCGATCACCAGCAGCGGGACACGTCGCTCGAAGTCGGAGAACTGGTACTGCGCCGGCTGCCCGTCGAGCGGGGGGATCCGGATCAGGGTGACCCGCTGGCCCACCTCGGTGCCGCTGTTGTAGAGGGCATCGGTGAGCGGGATGCCGGCGACCTCCTTGCCGGTGTCGTCGCCGTCGAGGACCCGGACCGCGATCGTCGCGCAGGTCTGATCGGCGACACCGGGGGTGGAGCCGGCCATGCCCTCGCAGGAGACCGGCTGGATGGCCGTGATCTCCGCGGTCGGGTAGGTGACGCCCGCGATGCTGTACCCGGCGACGTCGGCGTTGATGTGGCTGGAGACGTCCTTGGGCCACAGCGCGATCAGCCCGGCGAAGGTCCAGATGCCCAGCGGGATGAGCACGACGACCAGGATCCGAAGGGCCCGCTGGTGCCGGGCGGCCTCGTTTCGACCACGGCTGCTCGTCGGATCAGTTCGACGTCTGGTGGTGTCGATCGCGTGTGAGTGGGGCATTCTCCACCTAGGGTTGGTCATCGTGACTCCTCGGCCGCGTCGCCACCTGGGTGATCGCGGCCCGCAGAGCGGCCCTCAATCTACCTTCCGCCGCTGGCCGTCCCGGCTGCCGCGGCCGTCACGGCCCGCCCTGGCGAGACGTCACTGGCCCGTGGCGGCGGCCGGAGCTCTCGGCGCGGGGGCCCTGATCGCCGCCCTGGTCGTCTCCGGAGGATCGGGTGCCGGGGCCCAACCGGCGCCGGCCGCCCCCTCGACCGGGTCGGTGTCGGCCGACGCATCCGGCGGATCCTCTGCGGCGGACGCGGGCGTCCGAGCGAAGGCCGAGAAGATCGAGAAGAAGCGGAAGATCCCCGGGCGCGGACCGGGCACCTTCACCCGGGCCGACGTGGACGGACCGAAGGTGGGCGAGTCCGGTGCCCGGCTGCTGCGGTACGCGGTGAAGGTCGAGAAGAACCTGCCGTACGACGCCGACGAGACGGCCCGCGCGATCGAGGCCACCCTCAGCGACCCGCGCAGCTGGATCGGGGGTGGCGACTGGCGGCTCGAGCTGGTCAGTGATCCCGCCCGGGCCGACTTCACCGTCTTCCTGGCCACGCCCGGCACCGTGGATCGCTACTGCTGGCCGCTCCGGACCTACGGGCGGGTGTCGTGCCAGGCCGGCAACCGGGTGATGCTGAACGCCTGGCGCTGGGCGCACGGCGCGGACGCGTACGGTTCCGATGTCGGTGCCTACCGGCAGTATCTGGTCAACCACGAGGTCGGGCACCGGCTCGGCCACAACCACGTGGGCTGTCCAGGCAAGGGGAAGCGGGCGCCGGTGATGATGCAGCAGACCAAGGGTGTCGGCGCGTGCGAGGCCAACCCGTGGCCCGCCCCCAAGCGCCGCGGCTGATCCGAGCGTCGCCCGGTGACGACCCAGGACTTCCGCGAGCGGAGGCTGACCTTCGACCAGCCGGTGCTGATCGATCCGCTGATCCGCGCCCACCGTCGCGGACCGGGCGATCCCACGCATCGACGGCTGGGTCCGGGGCACTGGCTGAGGGCCTCGCGCACTCCGGAGGGCCCCGTGCTGGTGCGGTTGGCCGGCGTCGGGCCGACGGTGTCTGCGCGGGCCTGGGGGACGGGCGCCGACTGGGCGCTCGACCAGCTCCCGCGGCTGCTCGGGGCCGACGACGACCCGACCGGCTTCGTTCCGCGGCCGGAGCACGCCGCCCTGGTGCTGGCGCACCGACGGTACGGCGAGATCCGGATCGGCCGCTCCGAGCTGGTCTGGGAGGCGCTGGCACCGGCCTGTCTGGAGCAGGTGGTGACCGGCAAGGAGGCGTTCCGGGCGTTCCGGTTGCTCGTCACCGAGTTCGGTGAGCCGGCGCCTGGTCCGGCGGCCGATCCGGAGTCGGCGGCGTACGGGATGCGCGTGCCGCCGCTCGCCCCGGGGTGGGCGCGGATCCCGACCTGGCGGTTCCTGGCGGCTGGGGTGGAGCAGCGCCGAAGTGCGACCCTGGTCCGGGCGGCGACTCGGGCTCGGGCCCTCGAGCGCACGCTGGCCGGCGACCATCCGGCCGCAGATCGGGCCCTGCGGAGTCTGCCGGGCATCGGGCCCTGGACCTCGGCGGAGGTCCGGCAGCGGGCCCACGGGGACGCCGATGCGTGGAGCATCCACGACTACCACGTGGCCAAGGACATCACGTACGCCCTGGTCGGGGAGCCGCTCGACGACGCCGCCTGCCTGGAGATCCTCGAGCCCTATCGCGGTCACCGCTATCGGGTGCAGCTGCTGCTCTCGCTGTCCGCCGCCCGGCGGCCGCGCCGGGCGCCGCGGATGACGCTGCCGACCCACACGCCGTACGCGACGAAGGGTCGGTCGTAGTCTGCAGGCGTCGGCCGTGACGACCGCGGCGGCAGAGAAGAGGACGTTCATGGGTTCGCGTGCGGCACGGATCGCTCTGGTCGTGGTGGGGGCGCTGGCTGTGCTCACCGGCGGGGTGTGGATCGGTCAGGGTCTCAACCTGATCCCGGGCAGCGTGATGACCGGCGACAAGAAGTGGTTCTACATCGGGTTGGTGGTCCTGGTGGTGGGTGTCGTCCTGCTGCTCACCGGTCTTCGACGGTCGCGACGGATCCGATGAGCGGTCGGACAACGGCCGAGGCGGTGGCGGATGAGCTGGTGGCGGCCCGCCGGGACGGGCGCGCGCTGCCGGGGTTCCCGGGTGCGACCCCGGGCGACATGACGGAGGCCTACCGGATCCAGGACGCCGCTATCGCTCGCTGGTCGGACGACCTGATCGGCTGGAAGATCGGCTTCATCGCGCCCGACCGGCGAGCGCCCGGCGAACCCGACCGCCTGATCGGTCCGATCTGGAGCCGGGGTCACCACCGCAGCGACGGCCCGCCGGTCGAGGCCGGGATCTTCGCCGACGGCTTCGCCGCCGTGGAGGCGGAGTTCGTGGTCCGGCTGGCACGAGATCTCCCCGCCCAGCCAGGGCCTTGGACGGCCGACGAGGCAGCCGGTCTGGATCAGCAGCTGCTGGTCGGCATCGAGGTGGCGAGCAGCCCGATCCCCGACATCAACGCCCTCGGCCCCACCGTGATCGCCGCCGACTTCGGCAACAACAACGGCCTGCTGCTCGGTCCGGAGCTCGCGGACCTGGCCGGTGTCGAGCTGGCGTGCCTCATCGACGGGGAGCTGGTGGGTGAAGGGACGGCGGCGAAGCTGCCGGGCGGCCTCCACCACGGCCTCGCCACAGCCCTCAACCTGCTGATCCAGCGCGGACACGCCGTACGGGCGGGGATGCTGTTCGCCACCGGCGCCATCACCGGCATCCACGCCATTCGCCCCGGTCAGCACTGTCGGGTCGAGGTTCGCTACTCGTCGTCGACTGAGGAGGAACCGTCGCTGGAGCTGCGGACGGTCGACCTGGCTCAGCCCAGCTGAGCGGTTCGCGACCCACGGGAGACGGGTGCTTCGTGGCCGGGCAGGCTGCCGGTTCCGGTGGCGCTGGTTCCGGTGGATGAGGGCTGGGGATGGAGCATCTTCTGCATGGCGGCCCGGGTGGCGGGGTGCCGGTGTGGTGGCCGCGGTCGGGGCACAGTCGGGCGAGTGGTGGATCCTCCGGGGGACCCGGATGTCCCCCGATCGGTGGAAGCGGCGAGGGGTTTGCCCCGCGACCTCAGCGCGGTCGAGCGTTCCGCAACCGGATCCGCTGAACCCCGCGGTGGAGGCGATGACTGCCAGGATCGTCCGCCGGTCCTCGTCGGTGGTCGTGGAGGTGGCCCAGGCCAGGGCGCGCGGGCAGGCCCGCGGAAACCAGAAGTCCGGGGCACGATCGGCGTCGACGGCCCAGACCACCGGCTCCGGGTCGCTCGAGGTGGCCGCCACGTGCGGTAGGAACTCGACGATCGTCGGGTCCTCGGAGAAGTGCAGGACGGTTCCGGGATGCGGTCGCATCTCGGCAGCGTAGGGCTCTCGGCCCGGCTAGGGAGCGTCCGGATCAGGCCGGTTCAGGCCACCTCTGCGGTGGTCGTGGCCGGATCGACGTCGACGGCCGCCGCCACCCGAGGAACGAACTTCTCCAGCAGGTACGGCAACGACAACGCGGTCAGGAACGAGAACGGGAGGGTGGCCAGATCGGCGGTGCGCAACCAGACCGTACGGCCCTGCGTGTACACATCCTGCGTCTTGAACAGCTTGGTCTCGATCTGCGCCTGCTGCTCGCCCTCGTCGGCGAAGCAGACCAGGGCGTCGACGTCGAGGATCTCCGCCTTCTCCGGGCTGATGTTTCCGCCGAACGAGTCGGAGTCGGCGGGGAACAACTCCTCGAAGCCGGGTGGGTTGACGAATCCCAGCTCGTTCATCAGCCGGACCCGCGGATCCTGGGCGCCGTACACCCAGAGGCCCTCGTACGGAGTGATGACCATCGCGGTCTTCCCCGCGAAGGTCGGGTTCGCGGCTGCACCGTCGGTCAGCGCCTTCTTGCTGCTCCCCACCTTCTCCGCCATGGCCGCGGGTCGACCCACGGCTCGCCCGACGATCTCGGCCTGGACGTCCCACGGGATGCCGTAGTCGACGTAGTCCTTCGGGAACACCACCGTGTCGGCGATGGTGCTGAGCTTGGTGAAGTCGTCCTGGGTGGGACCCGCGTAGAGGGCGAGGATGAGGTCCGGCTGGAGACCCGCGATGGCCTCGAACGGGATGCCGTCGGTGCTGTCCAGCTGCGTGGGCGCCGGCGCGGAGCCCAGCGCCTCCTTGGCCCAGGGACCGATGATGCCGTTGCCGTCGGGGAACTCCAACCACGTGGTGGCGCCGACGGGCACGATGCCCAGCGCGAGCAGATCGTCCTGTTCCTTGAGACCGACGCAGACGATCCGCTTCGGCTCGGCGGCGATGGCGGTCTCCCCGTACTTGTGGGTGATCGTCACCGGGAAGGCGCCGCTCTCGGCTCCTTGCTCAGCGGCTGCCGTGGGTGCCGAAGCGGCATCCTGCCCGGCTGAGGCGTTGCAGGCGCTCAGTCCCGTGGCGGCGACGGCCAGGCCGGCCGTGGTGATGAGCAGTCGGCGGCGCGTGAAGTTCACGTGGGATCTCCCGAGAGGTGACGTCTGGCTCAGGTAAGGCTGAGTTAGGAAAGGCTAACCTAGATATGATGGAGGTGTGCAACCCGGCGCTGCTCGTCGAGCGGGAGGCTGTCGGTGGTGCCCGGCATCATCGGGACCATGCGGCTCACCCCGAGGCAGCTCAACCGGACGCTGCTGCGCCGGCAGCTGCTGCTGGAGCGCGCACCGATCGGGGCGGTTGAGGCGGTCCGGCGGCTCGTCGCGCTGCAGGCTCAGCAGCCGGCCGCGCCCTACCTGGCGTTGTGGAACCGGGTCGCCGGTTTCGATCCGGCCGAGCTGGACCTCGCCTTCGCGGAGCACCGGATCCTCAAGGCCACCCTGCTGCGAATCACCCTGCACGCCGTCGCAGCGGAGGACCGGGAGGTCTTCCACCGGGCGATGGTGCGGACCCTGCGGGCAGCGCGCCTGGGTGATGCCCGCTTCACCCGCACCGGGCTGACCAGTGCCGCCGCCGATGCCAGCGTGGCCGATCTGCTGACCTTCGTGGCCGAGCCACGGACCAACGCCGAGCTCGACGCCTTCTTCGGCGAGCGGTTCCCCGATCTTCCCGAGGCCAGGGTCTGGTGGGCGCTGCGGTCCTACGCGCCGCTGATCCACGCGCCCGGACCGCACCCGTGGTCGTACGGCTACCGCCCGGCCTACCTGGCCGCCCCGGCTTCGCGTGCCGAGACGTCACCGGTCGAGACGGACGCGGCCGTGGTCGAGCTGGCCCGGCGCTATCTGGCGGCGTACGGGCCGGCGACGCCGGCCGATCTGGCCCAGTTCTCCACCCTCTACCGGCCGCCGGTCAAGCAGGCCTTCGCCGACCTGACCGACGAGCTGGTGCAGCACACCGGACCGGACGGCAAGCCGATCTTCGACCTGGCCGAGGCCACCGTCGCCGATGAGGACCAGCCGGCCCCGCCCCGCCTGCTGGGCATGTGGGACAACGCGCTGCTGGCCCATGCCGACCGTGGCCGGCTGATCCCCGCCGAGCACCGGGCCACGGTGATCCGACGCAACGGTGACGTGCTGCCGATGCTGCTGGTGGACGGCTACGTGGCCGGGGTCTGGCGACCGGTCGAGCGGGGGATCGAGGCCACGGCCTTCCACCGGTTGCCGGCTGCGGTGTGGGAGGGACTCGCCACCGAAGCCGCCGACGTGACAGCGATGCTGGCCGACCGCGAGCCCCTGGTCTTCGGCCGGTACGGCCACTGGTGGAAGCGGATCGACGGCGTGCAGGTGAAGGTGCTGTGACGGATGAGGGAGCGACGATGACGTACGAGATCGAACCGGCCCTGCTGGACTGGCTGCTGGACACCGACCCCGCGCTGCGCTGGCAGGTGGAGCGCGATCTGGTCGACGCACCCGAGGAGGTGTGGGCGGCGACCCGGGCGAGGGTCGCCACCGAGGGCTTCGGGGCCGAGCTGCTGTCGCACCAGGACGCCGACGGCCAGTGGGCCGGCGGGGCCTTCTTCCCGCACGACTTCGCGTTCGACGGTCCGGAGGCGGCTCCGGGAGCCGGTCAACCGTGGACGGCGACCACCTGGAGTCTCAACAGCCTCCGGGAGTGGGGTCTGGACGCGTCCGTGCTGGCGGGGACGGCCGAGAAGATCGCGGCCAACAGCCGCTGGGAGTACGACGACCTGCCCTACTGGGGCGGCGAGGTCGATGCCTGCATCAACGCGTTCACCCTGGCCAACGGAGCCTGGTTGGGCGCCGACGTGTCCGCGCTCGCCGGTTGGTTCCCCGAGCACCGGTTGCCCGACGGTGGCTGGAACTGCGAGTGGGTCGAGGGCTCGACCCGCTCCTCGTTCCACTCCACCCTGAACTCGATCAAGGGTCTGCTCTGGTACGAGCGGCACACCGGTGGCGACGACCGCCTCCGCGCGGCCCGACGAGCCGGGGAGGAGTATCTGCTGGAGCGCCGGCTGATGTACCGCAAGACCACCGGCGAGATCGTGGGACCGTGGGTGACCCGCTTCGCGTACCCGTTCCGGTCCTTCTACGGCGTGCTGAACGCGGCCGAGCACTTCCGTGAGGCGTCCGAGTACGACGGCACCGCCCCCGACGACCGGATCAGCGACGCGATCGCGGTGATCCGCGACGCCCGCCAGCCCGACGGAACCTGGCAGCAGGAGCGGCGGCACCCTGGTCGGGTCTGGTTCGAGATCGACGTGCCGACGGGTGAGCCGTCGCCGTGGCTCACCTTCCACGCCGTCCGGGTGCTCCGCTGGTGGGACGGTGGGTAGGCGGACCTCCGCTGAGAAACCCGCCGGGCTCGATCGGAGGTAGAACTGGTACGTCGATCGGCGCTGGCAGCAGTTCCTCGATCGCCACCTGCACAGCTCGCGGTTCCCGCAGGAGGAGCTGAGTGACTTCCCACCCTCGGTCGATCGAACCTCTCGCACGCATCTCGGGCACCTTCGGCCCGCCCCGTCACCTGGCCCGAACAGCAGCCAGGTTCGGGGCCGTTGTCGAGGGTGACGCCGGTGCCGAGAGGTACGGGCAGCAGGCGGCACGACGTACGGTGGCAGGGATCATCACGTGGAGCCGACCTCGAGCCGGTGGCCGGCACGCGGGACGACACGAGCCGGAAGGATGCCATGACGCCGTTGCCCGACGAGCTCATCGCACTGTTGGGCGGCAACGCGGTCTGCTACCTCGCGACGACCATGCCTGATGGGTCACCGCAGCTCACCCAGACCTGGTGCGACACCGACGCCTCGCACATCCTCATCAACACCGTCACCACCCATCAGAAGGCTCGCAACGTCGGCCGGGACCCGCGCGTGGCCGTCACGATCTTCGATCCGGCGCGACCCTCGGGGTACTTCGCCGTCCGGGGTCGGGTGATCAAGGCGACGACAGAGGGCGCGGCCGACCACATCGAGGCGCTCGCGCAGCGCTATCTGGGAGGCCCGTACCCGTGGTGGGGTGGGCGTGACCAGACCCGGCTCCTGCTCACCATCGATGCGGACCGGGTGCACGCCCAGGGCCTGTGAGGGCGTCCGTGCGGTCGAGGGAGTCGCAGATCGACTCCGCAGCCTGAGGACGGTGCCGGGAGCTCACGGTCACGACCGGAGGTTCGTCGGTCGCGATGCGACTCGGCATCCTCCCGTCGGCCCTGGCGATGCACGCACCTGGACACCGGACACCCTTGACGAACCTCCGGTCGCAACCACTAGACGAGGTTGCTCGCCGCCCAGGCCATGTGTTCCTGGACGGCGATGGTGGCGGTGGCGGGGTCCCCGGACTCGATGGCGGCGACGATGGCGTCGTGACGGTCGACGTCCATGTTGCCGACAGCCCGGTCGTGGCCGGCGTACATGATCGACATGCGGATCGACCCTTCGAGCCCTTCCCAGGTGTGCAGCAGGGATTCGTTTCCGGTGAGGCGGCACAGGGCACGGTGGAAGGCGAGGTCGGACTCGATCCGCTGCTCGAGGTCTTGCTCGTCGACGGCCCGGCCCATCTCGGCGAGCAGCCCACGTAGCTGGTCGACCGTTTCGGTCCGGTCGTCGTGAGCGGCCAGCAGGGCGGCCGCGAGCGCTTCCAGGGAAGCGCGGACGGCGAAGATGTCACCGATCTCTTTGGGACCGAGGCGCCGGACGAAGAGGCGGCCGCGGGTCTGAGCCACCAGCAGGCCCTCCTGCTGGAGCTGCCGCATGGCTTCACGAAGAGTGCCGCGGCTGATGCCGAGCTGCTCGGACAGCTCGGTCTCGACCATCTGCGTCTCGGGCGGGATCTGGCCGCTGGTGATGGCGGTGCGCAGCGAGCCGAGTGCCTGTTCGCGCAGGTTGGTCTTGGTCAGACCGGTCAGCGACGTGGCGGTGATGGTCATGAGGGTTCTCCGGTTCCGGCGGCGCGCCGTCGACAACTGCCTGTTGACAATCGTACGGCAGCGCGCCGCCTTGCCGAGGTGACGCGGGTCAGGACGCGACGAGTTGCAGGACGCGTTCGACGATCCGGTCGGTGGCCAGGCCGTACCGGTCGTGCAGGGTGGGGAGGGCGCCGGCGTCGAGGAACTGGTCGGGCAGGGCGATCGGTTCGATCCGACGTCCGAGCCCGGCCCGGGCCGCGGCGGCGGCAGTGGTCTCGAACAGTCCGCCGACCACGGTGTGGTTCTCACACGTCAGGGCGAGCCGGTCGGTGTCGATCTCGGCGAGCACGGTGGCGGCGTCGAACGGTTTCAGGGTGGGAGAGTGGACGACGGAGACGTCGACGTGGTGCTCGGCGAGGCGCTCCGCGGCTTGCAGGGCCCGCATGGTCATCAGTCCGCTGGAGATGAGGACGACGTCACGGCCGGGTCGCAGGACCTTCGCCTTGCCGAGCTCGAAGGTGTAGTCGTACTCGTCGAGAACCGTGGGCACCTTGCCGCGAAGCAACCGCAGATAGGTGGGGCCGGGCGTGGCGGCGAGCTGCGGGACGGCCTGTTCGATGTCGACCGAGTCGCACGGGTCGACGATGGTCAGGCCGGGGATGCCACGGAAGATGGCCACGTCCTCGGTGGCCTGATGACTGGGCCCGTAGCCGGTGGTCAGCCCGGGAAGTCCGCCGACGACGTTCACGTTCAGACCCGGTTCGGCGGCGTCGAGGCAGAGGAAGTCGTACGCCCGGCGGGTGGCGAACACGGAGTAGGTGGACGCGAATGGGATCAGCCCGGCTTCGGCGAACCCGGCCGCGGCACCGAGGAGCAGCTGCTCGGCCATGCCGAGCTGGAAGAACCGCTCCGGGAACGCCTGAGCGAAGATGTGCATGTCGGTGTATTTGGCCAGATCGGCCGACAGGCCCACGATCCGGTCGTCAGCCTGGGCGGCCTTGACCAGGGCGTGTCCGAACGGGGCCGGAGTGGTCTTCTGGCCGGGGTCGGCGAAGGAGGCGATCATCGCCGACGTCTTCAGCTTCGCCGGACCGGCCGGGGTGGTGGTGGTCATCGGTTCGATCCTTCCGGTGCGCCGAGAGCCAGCTGCTCGCGGCAGATCTGCCATTCGTGCTCGTCGATGCGCATGAAGTGCGCCTTCTCCCGGTTCTCCAGCAGCGGCACCCCGAAGCCGACCTTGGTATCGCAGAGGACCACGGACGGCTGCCCCTGCGGGGTGGCGGCCGCGTCGGCGACGTCCAGGGCGGCGACCACGGCGTCGACGTCATTGCCGTCGACGCGCTGCACGTGCCAGCCGAACGCGGCCCACTTGTCGTGGATGGGTTCGATCGACAGCACTCCGGCGGTCGGGCCGTCGGCCTGGAGGGCGTTGATGTCGACCAGCGCGGTCAGGTTGCCGAGCTGGTGGTGCACCGCACCCATGGCGGCTTCCCAGGTCGAGCCTTCGTTGAGTTCGCCGTCGGAGAGGAAGTTGTAGACCCGCGAGCTCGAGCCGCGGTGCCGCAGTCCGAGGGCGAGACCGACGGCGATGGGGAGTCCGTGGCCGAGCGAGCCGCCGGAGATCTCCATGCCGGGGGTGTAGGTGGACATGCCCGACATCGGCAGTCGGGAGTTGTCGGAGCCGTAGGTGGAAAGTTCTTCCAGAGGGACGATCCCGGCTTCGGCCAGGGCCGCGTACAGGCCGATGGCGTAGTGGCCGGTGGACAGCAGGAACCGGTCCCGGCCGTCCCAGTGCGGGTCCTCGGCACGGTAGCGGAGCCGGTTGGCGTAGATCGCGGCGAGCATGTCGGCCGCGCCGAGGGCCTGGCCTACGTAGCCCTGGCCCTGCTCCTCGCCCATGTTCAACACGTCGTGGCGCATCCGGTACGCGAAGCGGCGTACCTCGTCGGTCCGGGCCGCCTGCTCATCGACGTCGGTGGCCTCGTGCGGGGTGGTGACGTCGGTGCTCACTGGTGGTTCTCCTTGGCGGTGATCGGGGCCGAGTCGGGCAGCGGGTGGTCGACCGAGACATGGACCGGGGCGTCGGTGGCGGCAGCGGCGAACTCCCGCTCCGCACGGCCGAAGGTCTCCCGGGTGAGCAGGGCGGCGATCAGTCCGATCAGGGCGTAGGTGCTGAACAGCAGCGCCGGACCGACCCAGCCGAACTTCAGGTACAGCAGGGTGGTGATGAACGGGGTGAACCCGGACACCATCGCCGAGATCTGGTAGGCCAGCGAGGCACCAGAGGCGCGGCGGGCGGCGGTGAACAGCTCCGGGAACCAACCGCCCTGAGCGCCGGCGAGGGCGTTCTGGGAGACGGTGTAGGAGATCACGATGGCCAGCCCGATCAAGATCACGATCCCGGTGTTGGCGAGGGCGAACATGCCCACACCCCAGAGGATGCCGAAGGCTGTGACGGCCAGGTACTGGGGTCGGCGGCCGATCTTGTCGGTCAGTGCGGCCCAGCCCAGGGTGGCGCCGATACCCAGGGCGGCGGCGATGCACAGAGCTGTGAGGGTCTGGATGCGGGTGGTGAGCTCGTTCGTGTTGAGGTAGCTGATCATGTAGGTGATCGAGACGGCGTAGCCGGCGGTCTCGGCGATCCGCAGTCCGATGCCGCGCAGGATGTTCTTCCAGTCGTAGCGGATCGAGTCCATGATCGGGGACTTCGCGATCGTGCCGGCCTCCTTGACCTCCTCGAACACCGGGGACTCCGGCACCTTCGAGCGGATGATCAGACCGACGGCCACCAAGATGATGCTGGCCAGGAACGGAACCCGCCAGGCGAGGGAGTCGCCGAGGTGGACGCTGAACAGGAAGACCAGGTTGGCCAGCAGCAGCCCGACCGGGAAGCCGGCCTGCACGATGCCGGTGTGGCGGCCCTTGGATCGCCACGGTGCGTGCTCGTAGGCCATCAGAATCGCGCCGCCCCACTCCGCACCGAACGCGAGGCCCTGGATGATCCGCACGACCACCAACAGCACTGGCGCCAGCACCCCGACCGTGGCGTAGGTGGGGAGCAGTCCGATCGCGAAGGTGGCCAGGCCCATCACGATCAGCGAGCCGACCAGCACCGGCTTGCGGCCTACCCGGTCACCGAGGTGCCCGCCGAGGATGCCACCGATCGGGCGGGCGGCGAACCCGACACCCAGGGTGGCGAACGCGGCCAGGGTGCCGGTCACCGGGTTCTCACTGGGGAAGAACGCGGTGCCGAAGTACAGGGCGGCCGCCGTCCCGAACCCGATGAAGTCGTAGGTCTCGATGACCGCCCCGACCGAGGATCCGACGGCGACTTTCTTGGCGTCGGTTGTCCCACCGACAGGGCCTCGCATCTGCAGAGCGGCGTTGCTCATCTGCACTCCAAAGAACGGTCCCGAGCTCCACTGCATCGGGGGCGTGGCAACGATCCTGCGTCATCGGCATCTGATTGTCAACAGTCAACGAACAACGTTGACAAAGATTCGTGTTGGTTCTACGGTCGTGCTCATCAACCGTGCAGCCGGCCGTCGGGCCGGCGCCAGGAACCAGGAGTGGGCGATGACGCCACAACGGACCGCAGTCGTGACCGGAGCAGGCTCGGAGCGGGGGATCGGCCGGGCCACGGCCCGCCGGCTCGCCGAAGACGGCTGGGCGATCGTCGTCCTGGATCTCGACGCCGACGCGGCAGCCAAGGCGGCTGATGCGATCGCCGTCGAGTACGACGTGGCCACCTACGCCCACGATGTCGACGTCGCCGACCAGGCGTCGGTGACGGCAGCCCAGCAGGCGGTGTCCGCTCAGGTGCTCAGCGGACAACTACCCAGGGTCGGGGCCGTGGTCAACATCGCCGGCATCACCTCACCGGTTCCGTTCCTCGACACCACCCTCGACCTGTGGAACAAGGTGATGGCGGTCAACGCGACCGGCACCTATCTGGTCACCAAGGCGTTTCTGCCGGAACTGCTCGCCGCCGGATGGGGCCGGATCATCACCATGTCGTCGGTGTCGGCCCAACGCGGCGGCGGCGTGTTCGGGAAAGTCCCCTACTCCGCGGCCAAGGCCGCGATCCTCGGCTTCACCAAGGCCCTGGCTCGTGAGCTCGGCGACAGTGGTGTGACCGTCAACGCCGTCGCCCCCGGTGCCGTCGACACCGACATCCGTGTCGGCAGCACCGACGAGGACGAGGACGCCATCCGCAGCGGCATCCCGGTCGGCCGAACGGCCACCACCCGCGAGGTCGCCTCCGCCATCGCCTACCTGTGCGGCGAAGACGCGGCCTACCTGACCGGCCTCACTCTCGACATCAACGGCGGCAGCCACCTCCACTAGGCCACCCGGACCATGCTTCCGACTGCGATGACGCCGGGCGCGAACCTCGATCCGGCCCGGGTGATCTGCTCCTCGATCACCTTGCGGCACCTCCCACTCGACCAAGCCCTGACCACCATCGCCGCTCTCGGCTTCGCCGAGATCGACCTGGGAGCGCTGCCCGGGGTGTGCGACCACGTGCCGTACGACCTCACCGAGGAGGCGGTACAGCAGGTCGCCTCCACGGTGAACGCGTCCGGGCTGAAGGTGCGCTCGGTGAACGCCGACGTCGGTGACCTCAACCAACCTCTCAACGAGGGCGAGCAGCAGAGCCGGGCCAGCCACGTGGGCCGCCTCATCGACCTCTCTACCGCGATCGGCGCCACCGGACTGGTGCTGCCGAACGGCGCACTCCGTCATGAACCGATCACCGACCTGCCAGCGGATCTGGCGCTGGTCGCCGATCAGGTCACCGGCATCGCCGAACGGTGTGCCACGGCCGGCGTGCAGCTGTGGATCGAAGCCCCGCACTTCTTCCGCCTCTGCTACGACCTCATCCGAGCCGAGGAGCTGCTCACCCTGCTGCCGGCGTCGGTGGGCGTGATCTGCGACGTCAGTCACATCGTCGCCTCCGGCTCCACGCCCCGCCAGTTCGTCGATCTCGCCGGATCCCGGATCAGCCACGTCCACCTCCGCGACGCCGAGCCCGGCTACATCCACCACAGCATCGGCAACGGACAGGTCGACTTCGCCGACACCATCGCCGCCCTCACCGAGATCGGATACGCAGGCGCCTACTCCCTGGAGCTCGAAACCCGCGACGTGAGCGACGACGACCGCCCGGCCGCTGCATGGCAAGCCGGTCGGTACATCAGCAGTCTGCTGTCCGCCCAGGCCCGGCCGTGACATGCCGACGGGAGTGTCACCTGCCGAGGCGCCGACTCAGAGGATCGGTTCGGTGAGCTCGTCCAGGTCCTCGCGGGTCGTCGCTCCGGGGAGCTGGACGATGAACTCGGCCCCGCCCTGGGCCGATCGGCCCGCGGTGATCCAGCCGCCGTGGCGTTGGACGGTCTGGGCCACGATCGACAGCCCCAACCCGGTTCCGGGGGTGTTGCGGGCCGTGTCGGCGCGGTAGAACCGGTCGAAGATGTGCGGCAGATCGGCGTCTGCGATGCCGGGTCCTTGATCGGCCACCCGTAGCCGATCACCCTCCAGGTAGATCCGCACCGTGCCGTCCGGCGGGCTCCACTTCACCGCGTTGTCCAGCAGGTTGGTGATGGCCCGCTCCAGGTCGTCGGACTCGCCCATCACGTACAGCGGGCTCAGCTCGACGTCGAACTCCACGCCCTTCGGTGCCCGCCGGCGGGCGCGTTCCAGAGCGGCCGTGATCACGTCGCGCAGGTCGATGGGCTCCGGCGCGGCGGCCACCTGGTCGTCGCGGGCCAGCGAGACCAGATCCTTGATCAGGGCCGTGAACTCGGCGAGCTGGGCGTTGACGTCGCCGAAGATCTCGCGACGGTCGGTCTCGGTCAGCATCTGCGAGGTGGCGTCCAGGGACAGCAGCTCGATGTTGGTACGCAGACTGGTCAGCGGGGTCCGGAGCTCGTGACCGGCGTCGGCGATCAGCCGCTGCTGCCGTTCGCGGGAGGAGCCGAGCGAGGACAGCATCCGGTTGAACGAGTCGGCCAGCCGGGCCACGTCGCCGCTGCCGGTGACCAGGATCGGGGTCAGGTCGTCAGTCTGCGCGACGTACTCCACCGCGGCCGTCAGCTGGCGTACGGGTCGCAGGCCGGACCGGGCGACCGCCGTCCCAGCGGCACCGGCCAGCACGACCCCGGTCGCGCCGAACAGCACGAGCACGATCCACAGGGAGCTGAGGATGTCGTTGGTGACGTTCAGCGGGCGGCCGAGCACCAGGGCGTAGTTGTCGAGGCCCTCCAGCGGCACCGCCACCATCCGGTACGGCCGTCCGTCGGTGGCCACCCCGGAGCGGGCCGACACCCCGTTGTGCAACCTGGCGACGGCGAGCTCTTCGTCGCCGACCTGCAGATGGACCTGCTCACCTTGGACGAAGAACACCTGGCCGTCGGCGCGGACCACGGCGACGCTGAAGTTCCCGGCTTCCAGGGTGAACTCGGTCAGCCCACCGATGTTGCGGATGTTCCTGGCCACCGGGCTGGCCAGTGCCTCCGCGACCTCGGTCAGCTCGCTGTCCAGGCTGCGGTAGAGGGCGAGCCGGAGGGTGAAGTAGCCGGCCATGCCGGTCACGGCCACCGCGATCGCGACCGCGAAGCTGGTGAGCAGGGCCACCCGTCGCTGCAGCGGGAAGCTCCGTAGCTTCTCCCGCAGCCGGACCCGCCAGGCGCGCAGCAGAGCCCCCGGCCGGATCACCAGAGGACCTCAGCGCGCGCCGGAGTCCCCGAAGGCCGCCAGATCACGGAGGCGTCTCGCGGAGCACGTACCCGACCCCGCGAACGGTGTGCAGCAGCCGCGGCTCGCCGTCGGCCTCGGTCTTGCGCCGCAGGTAGCCGATGTAGACCTCGAGGGAGTTGGCCGTGGTGGGGAAGTCGAAGCCCCACACCTCGTTGAGCAGCCAGGACCGCTCGAGCACCCGCCGCGGGTGGTGCATGAAGGCCTCGAGCAGCGCGAACTCGGTCCGGGTCAGGTTGATCGCCCGGGTGCCGCGCAACACCTCGCGGGTCTGGGTGTTCAGCACCAGGTCGGAGAAGGTCAGCGCCTGAGTCGACGGGTCGTTGGAGTCGGCAGTGGTCCCGGCGCGCCGCACCAGCGCGCGCAGCCGGGCCAGCAGCTCGTCCAGGGCGAAGGGCTTGGCCATGTAGTCGTCGCCACCGGCGTCCAGTCCGTCGACCCGGTCGTTGACCGCATCGCGGGCGGTGAGCACCAGGATCGGTACGTCGTTGCCGGCCGCTCGCAGCATCCGGGTCGCCTCCAGACCGTCCAGCCGCGGCATCATCACGTCCATGATCACCGCGTCGGGCCGGTTGGCGGCCAGCCGGGCCAGCGCCTGCAGGCCGTCCTCGGCCGTGCTGACCTCGTACCCGTTGTACTGCAGCGAACGCTGCAAGGAGTCCCGAACGGCTTGATCATCGTCGACGACCAGGATCTGCATGACTAGAGACTAGTGGGACCAGGCTGTGACGCTTCTCAGGTGAGTCGTCAGCGGTTCTCAGCCGAGCGGGTGATCGCCCCCAGCAGGGACCCGAGCAGGCTCGGGTCGGCCCGGCGCTGGTCGAACAGACCCATCGTCTGCAGGTGGTTGTGGGTGGCGGCCAGCAGCGGGACCGCGTCCTCGATGGGAACAGTCAGCTCGAGGCCGGCGTGGGTGAGCGCATCGGTGATCAGGGCGGCGACCTGGTCGAGACAGGTGTCGACGAAGCTCAGGTACGGCTCGCGGAGATCCGGCTCGCGGGCGGCGTACAGCATCATGGCCCGGTCGGTGATCACGTCCTGGTTGGAGCCGCCGAGACCGGCGCCGGAGCCGGTCAGGGCCCACATGGCGATCGACACCAGCTCGTCGGTGCCCCTGTCTCCGGCCGCCTTCATGGTGGCGATGGCCTGCTGCGCCGCGGCGAACTGGAGCTGGATGCTCTGCTGGATCATCGCCAGCACCAGCTCGGACCGGTCGGAGAAGTTGGAGTAGAAGGCGCCCCGGGTGAAGCCCGCGGCCTCGCAGATCTCCTCCACGCTGGCCGCCTCGACACTCTGCTCGGCGAAGACGGTCCGGGCGGCGGCCATCAGACGCTCGCGGGTCTGGGCCCGGCGGGCGGTGATCGTCGGCTCGGTGGTGGCCTCGGTGCTCACGTTGCGCCCCTCCTCGCGGGTTCTGGGTGGTTCGGATCGATACAGTACTGTATCGGATACAAGTCTGTATTCATTCCTTCGGAGGGCGGTCCCACCGCGTGTCTTCCTACCTGTACGCCCTCGGGCGCGCCGCCTACCGGCGTCGCGTCCGGGTGCTGCTGATCTGGTTGGCCGTACTCGCGATCGCCCTCGCGGCGGCCGGGGCGCTGGGTGGCAAGTTCGACGAGAAGTTCACCGTGCCCGGGACCGAGTCGCAGGCGGCGCTGGACTCGCTGAACCGGACCTTCCCGCAGGCCGGCGGGGTCACCGCGCAGGTGGTGGTCGTCGTGCCGGAGGGCTCGAGCGTGCGCGAGGCCGAGAACAAGCAGCAGATCAACGACGCGGCGAAGGCCTTCGAGAAGATCGACGACGTCGACTCCGCGATGTCGCCGTTCGACAAGTACGCCAAGGGCGTGATCAACGACGACAACCGAGCGGCGATCATCCAGCTGCAGCTGATCACCGTCGACGGGGCGGTCACCGACGCCACGTTCGCGGCGATCGACGAGGAGACCCGAGCGCTGCAGGCCGACATCCCGGGTTCGCAGGTCTCGCCGGGCGGCTCGGCGTACAGCGACAGCCGACCCGGGATCACCATCACCGAGGGCCTCGGGGTGGTGATCGCCCTGATCGTGCTGTGGCTCACGTTGGGGTCGTTGCGCGCGGCCGGGATGCCGCTGATCACGGCCCTGCTGGGAGTCGGTCTGACGGTGATGTTGATCTTCGCCGCGACCGGTCTGACCACCGTCTCCTCGACCACGCCGTTGCTGGCGATCATGCTCGGTCTGGCCGTCGGCATCGACTACGCCCTGTTCATCACCTCGCGCCACCGGGACCAGCTGTCCGCCGGGATGGACGCCGAGGAGTCCGTGGCCGAAGCGGTCGCCACCGCCGGCTCGGCCGTCGTGTTCGCGGGCCTGACCGTGATGATCGCCCTCAGCGGGCTGGCCGTGGCCGGCATCCCCTTCCTCACCACGATGGGCGTCGCGGCCTCGGTCGGGGTCGGCATCGCGGTCGTCATCGCACTCACCCTGCTGCCCGCCATGCTCGGCTTCGCCGGTGACAAGCTGCGGCCCAAGCCGCGCAAGGTCCGCGCGCCGAGGACCGACCCGGAGGATCCGGCGAAGCCGCGCAAGGAGCGCACGCCGGTCCCGCGACTGTGGGTGCGCGCTGTCACCAGGTGGCCGGTGCTGACCATCCTGCTCGTGGTGGTGGTGCTGGGCGCGTTGGCCTATCCGGCCAAGGACCTGCGGATCGCCCTGCCCAACAACGGCACCGCCGCGGAGGGCACCCCGGCCCGGGTGACGTACGACCTGATCGACGAGCACTTCGGGGTGGGCTACAACGGTCCGTTGATCATCAGCGCGACCATCGTCGGTTCCGACGACCCGCTCGGGGTGATGGACGGCATCGCCGACGAGCTGCGAGCGCTGCCGGGGGTGGCCAGTGTGCCGCTGTCCACCCCGAACGAGAACGCCGAGGTCGGCATCGTCCAGGTCATCCCGACCGGTGCCCCGGACTCGGAGGAGACCAAGGACCTGGTGCTGCGCATCCGGGCCATGCACGACCACTTCCTCGACGAGTACGACGTACCGGTCTACGTCACCGGGTTCACCGCCGTGGCCATCGACGTCTCCGACCGGCTCGGTCAGGCGCTGCTGCCGTTCGGCGTCTTGGTGGTCGGGCTGTCGCTGCTGCTGCTGATGATGGTGTTCCGCTCGATCGCGGTGCCGATCAAGGCCACTGTCGGCTATCTGCTGAGCGTGCTGGCCGCCTTCGGTGTGACAGCCCTGGTGTTCGAGCACGGGTGGTTCTCCGGACCGTTGAACGTGCACCAGACCGGGCCGGTGATCAGCTTCCTGCCGATCCTGCTGATGGGCATCCTGTTCGGTCTGGCCATGGACTACGAGGTCTTCCTGGTGTCGCGGATGCGCGAGGAGTACGTGCACGCCGTGGCGAAGGCCGGGTCCAAGGACCTGGTCGATCCGCAGCAGACGATCGAGGACGGCTTCAACGCCTCGGCCCGGGTGGTGGTCGCCGCCGGGATCATCATGTTCGCCGTGTTCGCCGCCTTCGTCCCCGAGGGTGAGGGGCCGATCAAGACCATCTCCTTCGGGCTGGCGGTCGGTGTCTTCGTCGACGCCTTCATCGTCCGGATGACCCTGGTGCCGGCGGTGATGACGCTGCTCGGGCACAGGGCCTGGTGGCTGCCGACCTGGATCGACAAGCGGCTGCCGACCTTCGACGTCGAGGGCGAGGGACTGGCCCACCAGCTGTCGCTGCGCGACTGGCCGACCGCCGACGATGATCACCTTGTCTACGCCGAGGGGTTGCAGGTGCCCGGCAACGAGGGTGACCTCGGGATGGCCCTGCGACCCGGCGAGATCGTAGTGGTCGACGGCCGGGTGAAGTCGGGCAAGACCGCCTTCCTGCTCACCCTGGCCGGCCGGATGCGGTTGGCCGCCGGCAGGGCCAAGATCGCCGGCCTGGTGCTGCCCGAGCAGTCGGCGGCGGTTCGCGGTCGGGTGGCGCTGATCGACTGCCGGAACCTGCGACCGGGCCGGGACGGTCAGGGTGGTCTGCGCCAGGACCTCCGGACGGCGGGGCAGCGGGACCCGGCCGTGATCATGGTCGACCACGCCGACGTGCTGACCGACGACGACGATCGGGCCGCCCTGGCCAGCCTGATCGAGGAGACGGCTGGGTCGGACTCCCGCGCGCTGCTGATCGCGGCCCGCGACCGGGCCTTGATCGACGACATGATCCGTACGCCGTACCGGCACCTGACCCTCGGCCCGGTGCCCGACCTGGCCGACAGCCACCACGAGGTGAGCACATGACCCGGTGCACGCCAGACAGAGATCGAACGACGACGGGGACTGAGGGAACGAGCACACGATGCTGACACTGGAACGCGCGCGAGCGCCCAAGGTCACCTGGGTGTCACTGGTCGGGTTGGTCCTGGTGCCGCTGCTGGTGGCCGCGGGCTTCCTGTGGGCCACCTGGAACTCCGACACCCGACTGGACCGGGTCCAGGCCGCGATCGTGAACAACGACAGGGGCACCACGCTCAACAAGCAGTTCGTCCCCCTCGGCCGCCAGCTCGCCGGCGGCCTGGTCAACGGTGAGGCCGACGCCAGCAACTTCGACTGGGTGCTGACCGACGACGACGACGCCCGCAACGGTCTCGAGTCGGGCACCTACGCCGCCGTCGTGACCATCCCCGAGGACTTCTCCAAGCAGGCCACGTCGTTCTCCAAGACCGAGGTCGCCGACATCGCGCCCGCCACCATCGAGGTGCAGACCTCGCAGGTCAGCGGCATCACCGACGGCGTGGTCGCCCAGGTGATCACCACCGCGGCCCGGGACACGTTGAACACCGAGCTGACCGAGCAGTACCTGGACAACATCTACCTGGGCTTCAACTCCACCAAGAAGCAGTTCGAGAGCGTGGCCAAGGGCGCCCGGAAGCTGGCCGACGGCAGTGGCGACCTCAGCGACGGCCTGGATCAGACCTCCACCGGGGCGAAGAAGCTGGCCGACGGACTGGAGCAGCTGGACGACGGCACCCAGCAGCTCTCGGCCGGGATGACGAAGCTGGCCGACGGCACGAAGGAGCTGCCGAGCCAGACCAAGCAGCTCGCCGACGGCGCCCAGAAGTCGGCCGACGGGGCCGACGACCTGGCGGACGGGGTGAAGCAGTACGTGGGCGGGGTGAAGCAGCTGGACAAGCAGCTCCCGCAGTTCACCAAGGGCCTCGGCGACACCGCCGACGGGGCCAAGCAGCTCGCCACGGGGACCAGTCAGCTGGCGGGCGGGATGAAGGACTACGCCGGCGGCAGCAAGCAGTTCGCCGATGGGTTGCAGACCTACGCCGACACCATGAACGGCTTCAAGCAATTGGTCCAGACTCCCGACCGTCTTCCGGCGAAGCTGCAGTGCCCGGTCGATGATGAACAAGCCTGCGAGCTCTACTACGGCGGGTTGGTGGCTGGCACCCAGGTCGCGTACCAGGGACTCCAGGACCAGGGCGATCAGGATGGGCTCTTGACCGGAGCCAAGTCGCTCTCGACCAACGCTGCCACCATCTCGACGAACCTCTCCAAGATCTCCACCGGAGTCACCGGTCTCAGCGACGGGCTTCAGCAGCTCGACACGGGGGCGGGGAAGATCGAGGACGGCGTCGACCAGCTGGCCAGCAATGGCACCAAGCTGGCCAAGGGGACCAAGAGCCTGGCCACGGGTCTCGGCAAGCTCGCCGACGGCACCGACCAGCTGGCCACCGGCCTCACCGCGCTGAGCAGCGGTATCCAGCAGACCGCCACCGGTACCTCCGAGCTGGCCGACGGCACCTCCCAGTCCGCCACCGGTGGCCGGCAGCTGAGCGACGGTCTGGTCAAGCTCGCCGACGGCGGTAGTCAGCTGGCCGACGGCGCCGACGAGCTGGCCACAGGTCTGGAGAAGGGCGCCAAGCAGATTCCCACCTACGACAAGCCGACGCGGACCGCCCTGTCGTCAGTGGTCGCCACCCCGGTGACTGCCGAGCGGCCGTCGTCGTTGTTCGCCGACATCGCCAACACCACCTTCCTGGCCGTCCTCGCGCTCTGGCTCGGTGGCCTGGCCAGCTTCGTGGTGCTGCGCGCCATCCCGGCCCGGGTGCTCACCTCGATGAAGCCGTCCTGGCGGCTGACCGGCGAGGCACTGCTGCCCGCCGCCGGCATCGCCGCGGTCCAGGCCATCGCGCTGACCGCTGTGCTGCAGATCCTGCTGGGTCTGTCCGCCGGTCAGGTGCTGGCGCTGCTGCCGTTCAGCCTGCTGGCCGGGTTGGCGTTCGTGGCGGTGAACCACGCCCTGGTCGCCTGGTTGGGTGGCGTCGGCCGCTTCGTGTCGATCACAGCTGTGGTGTTGGCCACGGCGTCGGCGATCACCCAGGCCGTACCGCCGTTCCTGGCGCAGATCGTGCCGTTCCTGCCGCTCACGCCCGCGCTGGAGGGGGCCCGGGCGATCGTCACCGACAGTGCCGGCGCCGGCGGGTCGGTGGGTCTGTTGCTGGCCTGGTTGCTGGCCGGTCTGGCGGCGGGGGTGCTCGCGGTCGCCCGGCACCGGATGGCGAGGGTGCCGGAGGCCGTTCCCGTCCGCGCCTGATCCACTCAGCGGTCGGCTCTGCCAGGATGGTCGCTCACGACGCCGCGCGACCAGGAGAGACCATGCCAGCGGACCGGTTCGTCCAGCAGCTCAACACCCAGATCGGGAACGAGTTCGCCGCCCACCAGCAGTACGTCGCCTGCGCCGTCTACTACGACGCCTTGACCCTGCCGCAGATGGCAGGATTCTTCTACGCTCAGGCGATCGAAGAGCGCAACCACGCGATGATGATGGTCAACTACCTGGTCGACCAGGACGCCGAGGTGACCATCCCCGGGGTCGCTGCGCCCCAGACGACGTTCGCCGACATCGTCGCGCCGGTTGCCCTTGCCCTCGAGCAGGAGCGTCGGGTCACCGACCAGATCAACCAGCTGACCCGGATCGCCCGCGAGGAGTACGACTACGCGTCCGATCAGTTCATGCAGTGGTTCATCAAGGAGCAGGTCGAGGAGGTCGCGACGATGAGCGATCTGCTGACAGTGGTGAAGCGGGCCCGGAACGACGTCGAGGCGATCGAGGACTACGTGCAGCGGGAGACCGCGAACGAGGCTCCGGATCCGACGGCGCCGACCGTGGCCGGCGCCTGACTCAGCCGGACCGGTCGGCCAGCGCCGGGACGATGAGGTCCAGCTGCTCGGCGAACTTCTCCTCGGCGGGCCGGAACGTGCGGTGACCCGACGCGATGGCGAGCGGGAAGTCCTCGCCCACCACTGAGTCCCGGGCGGCCAGGTCGTAACGGTCGGCCGCGGACTGCGCCCGCTCCTGCTCCTCGATCACGAACCCGACCACGTACGCGGTGATGATCTCGAACGCGTCAGTGACCTGCTCCACGGTGTGTCCCTGGGCGACCAGGCGAGCCAGACAGGTCTCACGCTCACGGAGATTATCGGGGTCGGTCAGCCGGGTGCCGCTGAAGGTCCGGGCACCGTCTCGGTGCCGGAGGTACTCCACGCGGGTCGCTTGAGCGTGGGCCAGCAACGCGTCGGGCAACGTGGCGATGTCGTCCAGGGCGTGCTGGATCCGGCTCGCCACGGGCTCAGAGTCGACCGGCGCCCAGCTCCGCGGCGATGAACTCCGCTTGCCGGATGGCCAGCGCCACGATGGTCAGGGTCGGGTTTGCCGCGCCGCCGGTGGTCATCACCGAGCCGTCGCTGACGAACAGGTTCGCCACGTCGTGCGCCCGCCCCCAGCCGTCGACCACCCCGTCCTCCGGCCGCGCGCTCATCCGGCAGGTGCCGAGGTTGTGCGTCGACGGGTACGGCGGCGTGTGGTGCACCGTCAGGGCGCCGACGCCACCGTAGATCGTGTCCGCGGCGGCGAACCCGTGGGAGCGCATGGTCGTGTCGTTGGCATGGTCGTCGTAGTGGACGTCCGGCGCCGGCAAGCCCAGTGCGTCCTTGACGTCGGTGTTCAAGGTCACCCGGTTCGTGGTCTGCGGCATGTCCTCGCCGACGATCCACATCCCCGCGGTGTGGGCGTACGCCTCCATCTTCTCGGTGAACGGTCGGCCCCACTCGCCCGGCTCGATGAACGAGGCCAGGAAGGCCGGACCGAGTGCGAGGGTCTCCAGGTAGTAGCCACCGGCGAAGCCGCGCGAGGTGTCGTGCTTGGCCTCGTCGGCGATGATGCCGGCCATCGTCTCGCCGCGGTACATCCGCACCGGCTGCTCGAAGGTCGCGTACGCGGACCCGGTCATGTGCCGCATGTAGTTGCGCCCGACCTGGCCCGAGGAGTTCGCCAGCCCGTCCGGGTGCAGGGACGAGGCACTCATCAGCAGCAGCCGCGGCGACTCGATCGAGTTGCCGGCCACGCACACCACCCGGGCCGACTGCTTGTGCAGGTTGCCGTCCGCGTCCACGTACTCCACCCCGTCGACCTTGCCGGCCGCGTCGTGGGTGATCTTGACCGCCTGGCTGCTGGGCCGCAGGTCGCAGTGGCCGGAAGCCACGGCGCGCGGGATCTCCCGGACCCGGGTCGACCACTTGGACCGGTGCTTGTCGCCCTGGAAGTTGAAGCCGTCCTGGATCGAGCCGGGTCGCCCGTCGTACGGTTCGGCGTTCGTCCCGTACGGTCCGGTCGCGTAGTAGCGGTAGCCGGCCCGCTCGGCGCCATTGGCGAGCACGAAGTAGTTGTTGCCGGCCGGCTGGGGCGCGCGGCCGTGCCGGTGGGTCGAGCCGATGGCGATCTCGGCCTTGTCGTAGTAGGGAGCAAGATCATCCAGAGTGATCGGCCAGTCCAGCAGGTTGGCGCCGTCGACCTCCCCGTACGTGGTCCGGGTCTTGAACTCGTGCGCCATGAACCGCGGCGTCGCCCCCGACCAGTGGGTGGTGGAGCCGCCGACCGCCTTGACGATCCAGGTCGGCAGGTTGGGGAAGTCCTTCGCCACCCGCCAGGAGCCGCTGGTGGTGCGCAGGTCCAACCAGGCCATCTGGTTGAACGCGGCCCACTCGTCGTTCTCGTAGTCGTCGGCCACCAGGTAGGGGCCCGCTTCCAGCACCACGCAACGGATCCCGCGGGTCGCGAGCTCGTGGGCGACGGTGCCGCCGCCTGCCCCGGAGCCGATGATCACCACGGCGGCCTCGGACTCGGGGATGTCGATGCCCAGGTCGGCGGTCTCGGTGTCCATGATCATCTCGGTTTCCATGATCGTCTCGGGGGTCACGACGCGCTCCCTTCGACGAGCTCGACCCGCGGCGGGCCGTCGTACTCCTCGATGCGTGGTCGGGGCAGCCAGTCGAGATCGTCGAAGCCGCGGTGCAGATAGCCGCCCTTCTCGTACGAGGAGCCCTCGTAGCCGAGCAGGTCCCAGACCTCGTGGTCGTCGTACAGCGCGACCACGGTGGTGGCGTGCACCCGACGGAAGAAGTCACCCGTGTCGATCTGCTCCAGCACCGCCGTCGCCGCCGCCTCGTCAAGGGCCAGGAAATCGCCGTCGGCGCGCGCGTCCAGGTCATCCAGACCCTCCGGCAACACCGCGTCGGTCAGGCTCGCTTCCTGCACGGCCTTGGCCGTCCGCTCGTACGGAGCGTCGGGAAAGCTCGGGTGCGGGTAGGCGACCCGGATCATCCGCAGCAGCAGCTTCGACTGGTGCTCCGACAGCCCCGGCGATCCGGTCGACTCGTCCTGGGCGGCATCGGTGGTGCTGGGTTCTCCGCTGACCTTGTCCTCGGGCAACGCTGCCTCCTCGTGATCACGACGGTGGTCCGTCCGCGTCCCCGAAAGGCCGGGCGGTCCGCGGCAGATGTGGTCTGAGTCACACAGTACTATCGGGCGCGTTGCGACAACGCTGCACCGAAGGGCGGAGAACAGATGTACTTCATCGTGGTCAAGTTCCCGGTCAAGCCGGAGCTCGTGGACACCTGGATCGACCGGGTCACACCGTTCACCGAGGCCACCCGCAACGAGCCCGGCAACCTGTGGTTCGAGTGGTCCCGCAGCGTGGCGGACAGCTGCGAGTTCGTGCTCGTCGAGGCGTTCACCGACGACGGGGCCGGACCGCACGTGAACAGCGACCACTTCAAGGCGTTCGTGGCCGAGACGCCGTCGGCCCTCACGGCCACGCCCAAGATCGTCAGCCGGCAGGTCGACGGCGACGGCTGGGACGCGATGGGTGAGCTGAAGGTCGACTGACCTCCCGGAGCAGGCTGCGCGAGCGAGGAGTCGAGATGGAGTGGACGTTCGAGGGCTCGATCATCTACTGGCGGGGGCCGGCGCCGTTCTACTTCGTACCGCTCAGTGAGGACGTGGTGGCCGACATCGCACCGGTGGCCAACCAGCTCACGTACGGGTGGGGCTGCATCCCGGTCCAGGCCACCATCGGTGACACCGCGTTCGACACCGCGCTGTTCCCCAAGGACGGTGGCTATCTGCTGCCGGTCAAGGTGGCCATCCGGCGGACCGAGGGGATCGACGAGGGCGACCTCGTGACGGTCCGGATGTCCGTCGCGGCCTGACGCGTTCCGAGCCGCGGGACCTGACCCCGAGGTCAGGTCGGTGGCCGACGTCCATGGCGGCTGAGGCAAGATCGGCGGCATGACCGAGACGCTGCCGCCCTCCTCCGCCTACCGGGTCGACTCCGAGGTCGGCAAGCTCCGCAAGGTGCTGGTCTGTGCGCCCGGTCTCGCGCACGAGCGGCTGACCCCGACGAACTGCGACGACCTGCTGTTCGACGACGTCCTCTGGGTGGAGAAGGCGAACAGCGACCACGCCGCCTTCATGGCCTCGATGCGTGACCGGGGGGTCGAGGTCGTCGAGCTGCACGAGGTGCTGGCCGAGACGCTGGCCCGACCGGACGGGCGGGCCTGGTTGCTCGATCGCCGGATCACGGCCAACCAGGTCGGCATCGGGCTGGTCACCGACACCCGCGCCTTCCTCGACGCGTTGCCTCCTCAAGAGCTGGCCCGGTATCTGATCGGCGGGATGTCCACCCACGATCTGCCGGCCGACCTGCGACCGGGCTACCTGGCGCTGGCCCGGGAGTCGGGCGGGGTGACGGAGTACCTGCTGCCCCCGCTGCCCAACACCCTCTACACCCGCGACACCACCTGCTGGATCTACGGCGGGGTGACCCTCAACCCGCTGTTCTGGCCCGCCCGGCAGAACGAGACCCTGCTGATGAAGGCGATCTACGGCTTCCACCCGGACTTCGTGGGCTCGAAGATCTGGTGGGGCGATCCCGAGGCCGACTGGGGCCTGGCCACCATGGAGGGCGGCGACGTGCTCGTCCCCGGCAACGGCGTGGTGCTGATCGGGATGAGCGAGCGGACGTCCCGGCAGGCCATCACCCAGGTCGCCGTACGCCTCTTCGAGCAGGGCGCGGCGGAGAAGGTGATCGTCGCCGGCATGCCGAAGCTGCGGGCCGCCATGCACCTGGACACCGTCTTCACCTTCGCCGACGTGGACTGCGTGACCAGCTATCCCGACATCGTCGACGGCATCCACACCTTCACGCTCTATCCCTCCGACACCGACCCCGGCGTCGAGGTCGTGGAGGAGCCGAAGCCGTTCACCGAGGTCGTGGCGCACGCGCTGGAACTGCCGAAGCTGCGGGTGGTGGAGACGGGTGGCAGCCGGTACGACGTCCAGCGGCAGCAGTGGGACAGCGGCAACAACCTGGTCGCCATCGAGCCCGGGGTCGTCTACGCGTACGACCGGAACACCTACACCAACACCCTGCTGCGCAACGCGGGTGTGGAGGTGATCACCATCGACGGTGCCGAGCTCGGTCGCGGTCGTGGTGGCGGCCACTGCATGACGTGCCCGCTGATCCGGGACGCCGTCGCCTACTGAGCCACCTGATCTGCTCGGGTTCGTCGGTTCTGCTCGATCTATAGACCGAGCAGAACCGACAAACCCGAGCGAGAGTCCGTACGGCGGTGCCTGTGGGTTCGCTGAAGAGGTCGCGTACGGCTGGTCGCGCCGAGGCACAATGACGCGCATGACGGCGTCGAAGATCCTGGTGGTGGAGGACGCCGACGCCATCCGGATCTCGGTCGCCACCGTGCTGCGGGCGCAGGGGTACGTGGTCACCGAACGCTCCGACGGGCAGGACCTGGAGGCCGTACTCGGCCAGACCGCCCCCGACGTGGTGGTGCTGGACGTCATGCTGCCCGGCCGCGACGGCTTCGACCTGTTGGAGGCCATCCGCCGTACGGGTGACGCTGCGGTGATCATGCTGACCGCCCGAGACACCACCGCCGATCGGGTCCGAGGACTCGGCGCCGGTGCCGACGACTACCTCGTGAAGCCGTTCGCGATGGCCGAGCTGGTGGCCCGGATCAAGGCCGTGCTCCGACGCAGCCGGCCCGACGGCGGCACGGTCCGCGTCGGCGAGCTGGAGCTGGACGAGGACCTCGTCCGGGTCTCGTCGGCGGATCAGCCGGTCCAGCTGACCGAGACCGAGCGCCGCGTGCTCGCGTACCTGGTCGGGCACCGCGAGCAGGTTGTCAGCAAGACCCAGATCCTGACCGCGGTGTGGGGCTACGACGGGTTCGCCGACAACCTGGTCGAGGTCAACGTGTCGACGCTGCGGCGCAAGCTGGAGGCTCAGGGCCAGGCCCGCGTGCTGCACACCGTCCGCGGGCGCGGCTACCGGCTGTCGGCGACCGGGTGAGAACGGGTCCGGGATCGCTGCGCACCAGGGTGACCCTGGCGGTGATCGCCGTCCTCGCGGTGGTGCTGATGGCGCTGGGCATCGCCGTGCAAGCGGTGTTCGTCAGCCAGTCCGAGCGGTCGCTGGAGTCGACGCTGGCCAGCCGGGTGCAGCTCGGTCGGCAGCTGGCCCGCGCCGGTGTCGGGCCGCAGCAGATCGTCAACCGGGTCAGCACCGACGGCGTCACCGCCACCCTGGAAACCCGGAACGGGATGGTGTTCGACTCCGGGTCGGTCCCCGGGCCGCTCGCCCGGACCGTCACCACCACCCTCAACGGCACCGGCCGGGTCGCCGGTGCCACCCTGACCGTCGCGGTCGACACGACCTTGATCGACCAGGCCCGGATCCGGCTGCGCCGGGTCCTGGTCGTCGCGTCCGTCGCTGCGCTGCTGGTCAGCGCCGTACTCGTCGCGGTGATCGTCCGCTGGTCGCTCCGCCCGCTCGACCAGGTCTCCGGACTCGCTCGCCGGATCACCGCCGGACAGCGGGGCGAACGACTGCGTCCCGACCGGACCGACACCGAGATCGGCCAGACCGCGCAGGCGCTGGACGAGATGCTCGACGAGCTCGAGGGTGCGGAGGCCCGTGCCCGCGAGGCGGAGGAGCGCAGCCGGCAGTTCCTGGCCGATGCCGCCCACGAGCTGCGGACGCCGGTCGCCGGGATGCGCGCGGCGGCGGAGTCGCTGCTGCACACCGGGCCCACCCTGGCGACGGAGGAGCGGCAGCAGCTGGAGGCGCTGGTCGTCCGCGAGGCGAACCGTACCGGCCGGCTGGTCGCGGACCTGCTGGCTGTCGCCCGTCTCGACGCCGGAGAGTCGCCCCGGCCCCGGATCTGTACGAACCTGACAGACGTGGCGGCCCAGGAGCTGGAACGCGTCGGGCTCACCCACCCGTCCGTACGCCGGACGTTGACCGGGCCGGACGTCACAGCAGAAGCGACCGTGCTGACCGATCCGGTGCAGGTGGCGGGCATCGTCGGCAACCTGCTCGACAACGCCGTCCGTGCCGCCGGACCGAGCGGTGAGGTGGCTGTGACGGTGCATCGCGTCGAGGGATGGGCGTGCGTCGACGTGGTCGACTCGGGCCCGGGTGTGCCGGTGGCCGACCGTGAGCGGATCTTCGAGCGCCTGGTCCGCCTGGACGCCGACCGGTCGCACCCGGCGGGCGGATCCGGACTCGGCCTCGCCATCGCCCGGGGCCACGCACAGGCCCTCGGTGGTGACGTACGGTGCCTCGAGCCTGTCGAGGGGCGAGGTGCACTCTTTCGGCTGGCGCTCCCGCCGGAGGCAGTCAGCGACCCTCGGTGAACTCAGTCGTGGACGACGATGTCGATCGAGGAGATCCGCCGGTGATGGCGGAAGATCCCGACCAGCAACCGCTTCGCGCAATCGGGGCAGGCCGGCCGGTCCCCGGGTTCGGGGGTGGTTTCGGCGACCGACTTCCCGCACAGTGAGCGATCGGGCTCGCTGTCCACATACAGGTGCGCCTGCTCATCTCGGCCATGACGGCAGGGCATGTAGGACATGCCGCCACTATCCTCCGACGCCGTCGGCGCTGTCCAGGTGCAGCCGGAGGGCGAGCCGGGCGGCCTCGGTGCGGTTGGCCACACCGAGCTTGGTCAAGATGTTGCTCACATGGACGCTCGCGGTCC
Organism: uncultured Actinomycetota bacterium; assembly: GCA_963696135.1. Taxonomy (GTDB): domain Bacteria; phylum Actinomycetota; class Actinomycetes; order Propionibacteriales; family Propionibacteriaceae; genus Microlunatus. The sequence goes on along the minus strand of CAVOJH010000004.1, from coordinate 256,885 downwards.
GTTCGCTGATGAACAGGGAGCGGGCGATCATCCGGTTGGTGGCCCCCGTGGTGAGCAGGGCGAGCACCTCCCGCTCGCGTGCGGTGAGCCGTGGAGAGCCCTGTTCATCCAGCCCAGCGCGCCGGATGGGAGCCGTGGGCTCGGCCCCGTCCAGACGCAGTCCACCGATCCGCGCCAGGATCGCGATCTCGGTCAGCAGCGGTCGGGCGCCCAGATCCTCGGCGTACCCGTGGGCCGCCCGGAGGGCGGTCTCGGCCTGAGCGCGGGCCTGACCGCGCAACAGGGCGGCGGCTGACCTCATCAGGGCATACGCCTGCACGTACCGACGACCCAGGCCCGCCTCCGCGTCCGCCATCGCCGCCCACTGCTGGGCGTGGTCGGTGGCGTCGGCTCGAGCCGCCTCCGCCTCGCTGGCCAGCAGCACCGCCCTGCCGACGGGCAGGGTGGTGCCGGCGGCCGCGGCCCTGGCCCAGGCCAGCAGCTCGTCTCGCTGACCGCCCGCCCCGACGCGCCGCACCGGCACGACCGTCTCGGCCAGATCGGCTTCGGCGCGCAGCGCCCGCCAGCACGCGTCCAGGACCAGCAGGGCGTCGTCCTGCTCCTGCAGGCGGGGTAGGGCCACGGCCAGCGCGTCGGCGGCGGCGGCGGGCTCGTGGTTCCACAGGTGCTGGTCGGCCACCGTGATCGCGAGCGCGGAGAGGACGTACGGGTTCTGCCCACCGGAGGTACGCGCCGCCGTCAGCCGGACCTCCGCCTCAGCCCAGTCGCCACGACCGACCGCGACCTCGGCCAGCAGGGCGTGCAGATGGTCGGCGACCCCCTCAGCTGTCACCTCCGTCAACGCCTCGGTGGCCACCCCGATGGCCTCGTCCCAGCGGCCGAGGGCGACCAGAGCGTTGACCTGATTGCTGATGAGGGTGGAGGCCAGTGAGACCACCGACCCGTAGCGAGCGGCCGCCGCGACGCCCTCCGCGGCTGTGCTCGCCAGTTCGTCGTACCGGCAACCCACACCGAGAGCGAACGTCAGGTTGCCGTAGCAGCGCAGCACCAGCTCGAGATCGTCCAGCGCGCGTACCTCGGGCAGCAGATCGGTTAGTCCGGCCACCGCGGCGTCGACGTCCCCGAGCTGGGCGCGGGCCACGGCGGCGGTGATCGACGCGTGCAGTCGGATGCGCACCTCCCCGTCAGCCGAACTCAGCGCAACGGCCCGTCCAGCCCAGTCGATGGCCGCTCTGGCTTGGCCGGTCGCCATGCACCCGTGAGCCAGGGCTGCCAGCAGGGTCGCCCTCAGCTGGTTCTCACCGGCGGGCGGTAGGACGTCAAGCGCTTCCCGGTACGCGTCCAGCGAGGCATCCATGTCGCCGGTGGCCCACAGGACCTGACCGCGGACATGGGCCACGCGCGCGTGTTCGACGCCTGAGGACGCCAGCCGGTCGGCGTGTTGGAGCTTTTCGAGAGCCTCCCCGGTCCGCCCGGACCATCGACATGCTGTCGCCGCTTCGCAGAGCACCGTCAGATGAGTCACTCCGGTGACCTGCTCACCTCGGGAGACCAGACCCCAGATTCGTTCGACGGCGGCGTAGCAGGCCCGAGCGTCCTCATGGGCCCAGATGCCGGCGGCGTGCCGGGCTGCACGGAGTGCGTAGCGGAGGGCCTCCTGGTGGCGTCCACACTCCAGCAGGTGGTGAGCCAGCTGAACGGCCCGGTGTGGCTGGGCGGCGGCGGGGCTGGCCAGCCAGAACTCCGCCGCCGCCGCGTGCGCCACCACCCGCTCACTCGGGAGGGTGTCGGCCACCACCACGTCGCGCAGCAGGGCGTGGCGGAGCCCGACGGCGTTGCCGTCGACGGTCAGCAAGCCCCGGCCCAACAGGTCGCGAGTGGTGATGCTGAGTCGGTCGACCGACCCGCCCGTCGCTCGACTCAAGAGCCCGGGCTCCGCGCAGTCGCCCACCACGGTGAGCAGCACCAGGAGCGATCGCTGCTCGTCGGTCAGGTCGTCGATGGAGCTCAGGAGCACGTCCCGGAGCCGGGGTGGCAGTTCCTCGGTGTCGTGTCGGGCCAGGTGCAGGGCGAAGAAGGGGACGCCTTGGGAGAGCTCGGTGATGCGGTCACGGCGCTCCGCCGAAGGCGGCTCGGGCACCGACTCGATCAGCTCCCTCAGATCCTCGCCCGACAGCGGGCCGAGCTCGAGACCGTGCACGTTCGGCAGGCGCCGGAGCTCGGCCAGCGCCGTGCGGCCCGGCGACCGGGTGCGCGTGTCCTCGGGCCGAACCGTGATCACCAGCACCAGCCGGCCGTGCATCAGGCGGCGCGCGGTGAACGCGAGCAGGTCCATGCTGGCCGGGTCCACCCAGTGGACGTCCTCGACGACCAACATCGTGGGCTGCCGATCGGTGAGGGTCTCGAGCAGGTCGTTGACGGCGGCGAACAGCCGGGTCGCGGCCAGCCCGGAGTCGGCGGCTGGCCCGGAAGCGGCTGCCTCGGGCATCTCCATCCGCAGCGGGGCCAGGGCCCGCCAGGTCGCCTCGGACGTCAGCCGGGGCAGATCTGGAGCTTCGCGCTCGAGCCGTGTCAACATCTCGACGATCGGGCCGTACGGCAGTCGTGCGCCGCTGGCGGGTGAGCACACGCCGGACGCCACCACGAACCCGTCGGTGCGAGCGCGGGCAACGGCCTCCCGGACGAGCCTGGTCTTCCCGATGCCCGCTTCACCCCTGATCACGATCGCTTGCGGGATGCCGGCTGCCGCGCTGATGAGGGCGTCGTGCAGGACCGTCAGCTCCGTCTCGCGACCGACCATCCGCTCGCGCGGCACCGGGGATGGCCTGGTCGCCGACATCTGTTCAGCATGGCACGACAGCCACCGGCGGCACGAAGGGATTCGTGCCGCCGGTGGCCGCTGAGGTGAGCTCCGTGCGCACTCAGGCGACGGAGTACGTCAGGACCAGGTCCGAGATGTCCACCGAGCCGGGTTCGCCGTTCGGCACGAAGACCCGGAGCTGGTTGCCGGTCGCCGTGAGCACCCCGTGATCGAAGATCTCGGTCATGGTGCGGTTGACCGTCGTGTTGTAGCTCAGGTTGACGATCTCGGTCTGGTTCAGCTCGATCACCAGCTGCGTCCCGGAGTCCCCGATGGGGGCTACCCGATAGGACAGGTAGGGCCGGGCGTGGGTGCTGGTGGTGCTGGACAGTCCCGGGGCGTCGAAGGTGATCTCGAAGTCCCGGTCGCCTGTCGACGAGGGCACCCGCTTGGTGGTGTCCTGCAGGCTGCGGTGGTTGCTGGTGGTCATTTCTCCCCCTGAGGGTCTTGTCGCCGGCCTCTCCGGCGACTGATCTCAAGGTCGCAGGGCGAAGGAGTCGCGTCCTGAGGAGAACGACGTAGATCGAGTGGTCGGCGCACTCAGATCGGCTCGGCTGAAGCGGTCCGGACTCAGGCGAACAGACCGTCCACCCGCTGCTCCCAGCCGTCGAGCACGCCGCCTGGCTCGGCCCCCAGCACCGAGCCGAGCAGGCTGGCGTACACGGACCGGAAGTCCAGTCCGGCCTTGAGGTCGCCCTCGTCGAGGTCGGTCAGGCTGGGTTCCGCGCCGTAGAACCCGCCGGTCACGCCGCGGCCGAGCACGAACACCGGTCCGGCGGTGCCGTGATCGGTGCCGTCACTGGCGTTCGCGGTCACCCGTCGGCCGAACTCGGAGTAGACGGTGGTGACGACCTGGCGGCCACGGTCGGTGGCCGCGAGCCGAGTCTGGAACGTGGTCAGGGTCGTGTCGAGCTCGGTGAGCAGCCGCTGCTGGGTGCCGCGCTCGTCGGAGTGCGTGTCGAAGCCGCCCAGGGAGACGGAGTAGACCCGGGTCGGGGCGCCCAGCTCGATCAGCGTGGCGACCAGGTCGAGCTGCCGAGCGAGCTCGCTCTGCCCACCGGCCGAGGCGCCCTGGGCGTTCTCATCGCTCCCGGGAGCATCCTCGTCGGGGTTCTTGTCGACGGCCGGCCCGAGCGTCTTCTGCACCGACCCGAGGTCGGCGATCGCCTTCGCCGCGCGCGCCTGCCAGGGCCCGTCGGCGCTGTCCGGGCGTCCGAGCAGGCCCAACGAACGACCCAGAGCGGTCTTCGGCACCTTCACCCCGCCGACCGGCAGCGAGGCGCCGGCCACCTTCGCGCCCGCCAGCATCGGCGGGATCAAGGTGTCCAGGGACACCGCCAGCAGCGGGTCGGTGGTGGTGGCGTCGAGCCAGCGTCCGAGCCACCCGGTGGTCGCGGGCGTCGTCGGGGACCCGGTCTGCCAGATGGCCATCGACCGGAAGTGACTGCGGTCCGGCTTCGGGTAGCCGACCCCGCGCAGCACCGCCAGCTCCCGGTTGCCCCAGAGCTTGTGCAGGCCGGTCAGGCCGGGGTTCAGTCCCAAACCCTCGCCGAGGTCGAGCACCTCCTCGGGCCGGTACGCCAGCTCGGCGCGCGCTGAGGCGTAGACGGGATCCGCCGCGGGGACGACGGTGTTGAGCCCGTCGTTGCCGCCGTACAAGGTGACCATCACCAGCACGCCGGCGCCGGGATCCAACGGCGTACGCTCGGCCGCCGCCACCAGGTCGGTCCAGTTGATCCGGGTGGCGCCGACGGCCAGGGCGCCGGCGGCGGCCACACCGGAGAAGGCCAGGAAGCGGCGGCGGGTGACGGGGTGGACCCGGGTGCTCGGGCGCTGGGTGGGCGTCATCTGGTTCATGGAGGGGTTCTGGTTCACGGCAGCTTCCTTCAGCGGGAGACGACGTACTCGGGGGAGACCGCGGCCAGCGCGACGGCGTCGGCCGGGCGATCGGCGACCTGGCTGATCGCGTCGGCGGTCCGGGCGGTGAAGGCGTCGACCCCCAGCAACCGGCGGACCGCCTCCGTACGGTTCTTGGTCGACGTCGTGGCGACGGTCTGCAGGTCCGCCTTCGCCGCGAGGAGCCGGGCCGCGTTCAGCCGGGCCGCCGCGGCCGCGGTGGTGAGCCACGCCCCACCGGCGGGCCAGCCGCCGACGCTCGGTGGTCGGAACGGGATCTGTCCCATCCCCCGCAACGCGACCAGCAACCGACCCTGACCCGGTGTGCTCCGCTGGGCCGGATCGGCCTGCGCGGAGCGCTTCGCGGGATCTGACAGCGTCGAGGGGACGACGCCGAGCGCCCGGGCGGTGCCGACGACCCACTCGACCGGCTGCTTGACCAGCGAGGTGGCCGGGTCGCGCAGCTCCGGGGACAGGGCGATCGCGCGCAACGTGGCGCTGACGTCGCGGCTGGTTCCGTACGCGGCCAGCAGCGTGTGCTGGGTCGCGGCCGACGGTGGCTGGGGGCTGACCAGGCGGAACCAGAGCCGACCCACCACGAACTCCGCCGACGCCGGCTGGCTGAGCAGCACGTCGACCAGCTCCTTGGCGCCGAGGTCGCCGGTCCGCCCGAGGACGGTCTTGGTGCCGTCGTCGTGCTGCTTCGGCCGCAGCGTCGCCTCGCCGGTCTGCCGGTTGAGCTTCCACCCGGTCAACGCCCGCGCCGCCTCCTTGACGTCGGTCTCACTGAAGCGGCCGTGACCCAGAGCGAACAGCTCCATGAACTCGCGGGCCAGGTTCTCGTTCGGGGCCTTGGCGGTGTTGTCGTCGCCGTCGAGCCAGACGAGCAGCGCCGGGTCGACGATCAGCGCCTGAGCCAGGTCGGCGAAGGACCCCAGCGCTCCGGTCCGGAAGGTCTCGTTCTGCCGCACCATCAGCGCCGCGACCCTCACCTTCTGCGCGCTGGTGGCGAAGTGGCCGTGCCAGAACCAGGTCAGCCGCTCCCGGGTCGGGTGCTCGGCCCGCACCATCCGGTCGAGCCACCAGCGCGTCGCGGTGAGCTGCTGGGTCTTGAGCTGCTGCCGGTACGCCTTCCGCGCCGCCCGGTCCTCCGGGGTCGCCTCGCTCGCTCCGCCGGCTTTTCGGCCGGCCGCCCGCTCGGGCCGTTGCGGAGACGGGAGCTCGGGCACGGGGGTCGCCGTGGCGCCGGTATCGGGCCCGGTCGGTGCGAGCATCGCGTCGACGACGGCCGCGTGGCCCATGTCCTGCCAGCGGGTCAGCGCATCACCGCCGGCGCCGAACCCGAACCGGTCGACGAGTCGGCGTACGGATTCCGCTTCGCTCAGCTCTGCCATGCTCCCAGCGTCGGCCGGGCGAGCCCGGGCGGCCAGCGATCACCCGGTTCCCTCAGGAACCCGACAGGTCCCTCACCTCCGGCGCAAGTTCAGGCCTCGAGGTGGTCGAGCAGACCCGGGATGGCTGCTTCGACCGAAGCCAGGGTCCGCTCGAAGCCCGCATCGGCGCCGTACCAGGGGTCGTCGATGCCGTACCCGGGAGGGGCCTCGGGATCGAAGTCGGTCAGCAGCCGCAGGTTGTCCGCCTCGGGCGCGATGGCCCGCATCTTGGTCAGGTGGATGTTCTCCATGGCCAGCACGAGATCGGCGGACTCGATCTCGGCCCGGGTGATCTGGTGGGCCGCGTGCCCGCCGGTCCGGTACCCGTGACGACCCAGCACCTCGACCGCGCGGTCATCGATCGGGGCTCCGATCTCCTCACGACTGGTCGCCGCGCTGGTGAACACCAGGTCGTCCAGGCCGCGCTCGGCGGCGAGCTTCTCGGCCACCCGCTCGGCCATCGGGGAGCGGCAGATGTTGCCCCAGCAGACGAAGACGACGCTCCGGGTCCCAGACTCAGGCACTCTCGTGCTTCTTGGTGCCGAGGATCGCGTTGACGATGAAGCTCACGATCGACACGACGATGGCTCCACCGACCGCCGTCCAGAAGGTGTCGACCTGCCACCCCACGTTGAGCAGGCCCGCGACCCAGGAGGTGAGCAGCAGCATCAAGGCGTTGATGACGATCAGGAACAACCCCAGCGTCAGCAGCACGATCGGGATCGTGACGATCTGGAAGATCGGCTTCAGGATCGCGTTGAAGACACCGAAGATCAGGGCCACCACCAGCATGGTGAGCACCTTCGAGGTCGTGTCGGACCCGCTCAGGCTGATGCCGCTGAAGATCCAGGTGGCCACGGCGAGGGCGGCCATGTTGGCCAGCAGACGGAGGAAGAAACCCATGTGGCCGATCCTTCCACGCCGGTCTCCGGGAACCTGTCAGGTATCACCCGGGGACGTCCCCGGGTGATACCCGACGGTCAGGAGATGTTGCTGCGTTCCGCGCCGATGGTGGTGTCGTCGCCGTGCCCGGTCTTGACCACGGTCACGTCGGGCAGGGTGAGCAACCGGTCGGTGATGGAGGCAACGATCACGTCGTGGTCGCTGAACGACCGACCGGTGGCGCCCGGTCCGCCGTTGAACAGGGTGTCGCCGGTGAACACCACGCCGAGGTCGGGGGAGTAGAAGCAGACAGCTCCCGGTGCGTGGCCGGGGGTGTGCAGGACCTCCAGGGCGATGTCGGCGATCGGGATCTGCTGGCCGTCGGCCAGCTCGCCGTCCGGCGGGTCGGCGTGGGTCAGCCGCCACACCGGGAGGTCGGCCGGGTGCAGCAGCACCGGCGCTTCCACGGCATGACCGAGCTCGGGCGCGAACCGTACGTGGTCGTCGTGGGCATGCGTGCAGAGCACGGCGATCACCCGGCGCTCCCCGACCAGCTCGAGGATCTCGCCCACGTCGTGTGGGGCGTCGATGACCACGCACTCCTCGTCGTCGCCGACCACCCACACGTTGTTGTCCACGTCGAAGGTCTGGCCGTCGAGAGAGAACGTGCCGGAGGTGACCGTGTGGTCGATCCGGGCGCTGACGCCGTCGGCGGAGTCGCCGCTCACAGCTTCACCACGGATCGCAGGACCTCGCCGCCGTGCATCTTCTCGAAGGCGGCGTCGATGTCGCCGATCCCGATGGTCTCGGTGACGAACGCGTCCAGCGGCAGCCGCCCCTGCAGATAGAGGTCGATCAGCAGCGGGAAGTCCCGCGACGGCAGGCAGTCGCCGTACCAGGACGACTTGAGCTGACCCCCACGGCCGAACACGTCCAGCAACGGCAGCTCGAGCTGCATCTGCGGTGTCGGCACACCGACCAGCACGACGGTGCCGGCCAGGTCGCGGCCGTAGAACGCCTGCAGCCAGGTCTCTGGCCGCCCGACGGCGTCGATCACCACGTCGGCGCCGTTGCCGTCGGTCAGCGCCTGGATGCCCTCGACCGCGTCGGTCTCCTTGGAGTTGATGGTGTGCGTGGCGCCCAGCTCGGTGGCCTTGGCCAGCTTCCGCTCGTCGATGTCGACCGCGATGATCGTGGCCGCCCCGGCCAGCCGGGCCCCGGCGATCGCGGCCACCCCGACGCCGCCGCAGCCGATCACGGCCACCGAGTCGCCACGGGTCACGTTGCCGGTGTTGATCGCCGCGCCGAGACCGGCCATCACCCCGCAGCCGAGCAGACCGGCCACCTCGGGGGCGGCGGCCGGGTCGACCTTGGTGCACTGACCTGCCGCGACCAGGGTCTTCTCGATGAACGCGCCGATGCCCAGGGCGGGGGACAGCTCGGTGCCGTCCTCCAGCGTCATCTTCTGGGTGGCGTTGAAGGTGTTGAAGCAGTACCAGGGCCGACCCCGCTTGCAGGCCCGGCAGGAGCCACAGACCGCGCGCCAGTTCAAGATGACGTAGTCGCCAGGCTCCAGATCCCGTACGCCCTCACCGACCGCCTCCACGACCCCGGCCGCCTCATGTCCGAGCAGGTACGGGTAGTCGTCTCCGATGCCGCCCTGGACGTAGTGCAGATCGGTGTGGCACACGCCGCAGGCCTGGACCTTCACCACCGCCTCGCCCGGCCCGGGATCGGGGACGTTGATGGTCACCAGCTCGACGGGTGCGTCCTTGGCACGCGAGATGACTCCCTGGACCTGCTGCGGCACGTTGTCCTCCTGGTGTGCGTCATCGCCCGGCGATCGACGACGGCTTCAGCAGCATCGTAGTGACTGTGTTCTCGTCGGGCGCGCTGGCGGCCCGGCGGGCTCGCCCCACAACCGACTGGATTTTAGCGTTGCTAACTAAGTAGTGTTGTGAACGCAACCACAACCCCTCGTCGGCCGGAATACCGGTTGGCTGTCGGTGGCTGCTGTTGTTCTATGGACGTGGCCCGCCTGCCGCAGCGGACCCGCCCTTCCAGCTCTCTCGTACCCGTGAGGACGTCGTGACCATGGCCAAGCAGCGCTCTTCCGCCTCGATGTGGCGGCTGCGCGGCTACCTGCGCCCGTACCGTGCCCGCTTCATCGTGATGTTCTTCCTGGCCGGCATCGGGATCGCCGCGGCGATCGTGATCCCGCTGGTCACCAAGGCGGTGATCGACGGACCGATCGCCAACTCCAACCCCCGCGGGCTGCTGATCCTCGGCCTGTTCGCGATCGGCCTCGGTGTGGTCGAGGCGGTGCTGATGTTCCTCCGCCGGTGGATCGTGTCGAAGGGCACGAACGGGGTCGAGACCGGGATCCGCCTGGACCTCTACGAGAAGCTGCAGCGGCTGCCGACCAGCTTCCACTCGCGCTGGCAGAGCGGGCAGCTGCTCAGCCGGATCATGAACGACCTGGCCACCGTGCGCCGGTTCCTCGGCTTCGGCCTCCTGTTCATCGTGATGAACATCGTGCAGATCGCCGTGGTCACCGCGTTGCTGATCCACATGTACTGGCCGCTCGGCCTCGTCGTGCTCGGCTCCACGGTGCCCATCACCTGGATGTGTCTGCGGAACGAGCGGGCGTACACGCGCCTCTCGCGCAAGATCCAGGACGAGGTCGGCGACGTCGCCTCGACGGTGGAGGAGGGCGCGTACGGGCTGCGCGTCATCAAGTCCTTCGGCCGGGCCGCGCACATGTTCGACACCTTCGACGCCCGGAGCCGCCAGCTCTACGACACCTCGATGGAGCGCGTCCGGCTGAGTGCGAGGTTCTGGACCTTCCTCGAGGTGATCCCCAGCGCCACCCTGATCGTCGTCCTGGGCTTCGGTGCCGTGGCCGCCGGGCAGGGCCAGCTGACCATGGGCTCGCTGGTCGCCTTCATCACCTTGATGCTGTCGCTGGTCTGGCCGGTCGCGGCCCTGGGTTTCCTGCTGGCCATGACCCAGGAGGCGTTCACCGCCGCCGACCGGATCATGGAGATCTTCGATGCCGAGATCGAGGTCGTGGACGGTACCGAGACGCTCGCCGACCCACGTGGCCGGGTCCGCTTCACCGATGTCGCCTTCCGCTATCCCGACTCCGCGGTGGACGTGCTGCACCACGTGAACCTGGAGATCGAGCCGGGGGAGACCGTCGCCGTCGTCGGCGCCACCGGATCCGGCAAGACGATCCTCACCCAGCTGATCCCGCGGCTGTACGACGTGACGGCCGGGTCGGTCAGCATCGACGGCGTGGATGTCCGCGACCTGAGCCTGAAGCAGCTGCGAACGGTCGTCGCCACCGCCTTCGAGGACCCGACCCTGTTCTCCATGTCGGCTCGGGAGAACCTCACTCTCGGTCGTCCGGACGCGAGCGAGGCCGACATCGCCGAAGCGGTCGAGGTGGCTCAGGCCCAGTTCGTCTACGACCTGCCCTGGGGCCTGGACACTCGGATCGGTGAGCAGGGGATGAGTCTGTCCGGCGGTCAGCGACAGCGCCTGGCCCTGGCTCGGGCGGTGCTGGCGAAGCCACGCGTGCTGGTGCTCGACGACACGATGTCGGCCCTCGACATCCACACCGAGGCGTTGGTCGAGGAGGCGCTGAAGCGGGTGCTGGTGGGCGTCACCGGCCTGGTCGTCGCGCACCGCGCGTCGACCGTGATGCTGGCCGATCGGGTCGCCATGCTCTACGGCGGCACGCTCACCCACATCGGCACCCACGCCGAGCTGTTGGCCACGGTGCCCGAGTACCGGGAGCTGTTGTCGGCCGAGTACGCCGAGGAGGTGTCCGCATGAGCACTGTCGAGCAACACGGCAACCGGCGCCAGGACGACCTGGAGCGAGACCGGGCCGAGGGCGAGCGCAGCGGCGTCGAGGAGTGGCGCGGTGTGGCGGCCGAGCACAACGACGAGATGGCGGACCGCGCCAGCGGCTTCCTGAAGAAGCGCAGCCGGGCGCTGCTGGCCGACCTGCTGCGGCCGTACCTGAAGGTGGTCTGGCTGCTGATCGCCGTCGTGGTGATCGAGAACGCGGCTCGACTGGCCATCCCGTGGCTCGTCTATCGCGGCATCGACTACGGCATCCCGCCGCTGCTGGCCGGCGGCAGCGGGACCGCGCTGTACGAGACGATCGGACTGATGCTCGGCGCTCTGGTCGTGCAGACCATCAGCCGGATGATCTTCCTGCGTGAGTCGGGACGGGTCGGCCAGAAGGTGCTGTTGGAGCTCCGGCGGCGGCTGTTCGTGCACTTCCAGAAGCTCGACGTGAAGTTCCACGATCGCTACACCACCGGTCGCGTCGTGTCGCGGTTGACCAACGACATCGACGCGATCATGGAGCTGCTGGCCGGCGGCTTCGACGGGCTGGTCACCGCGGTGCTGACCATGGTCGGCGTCGGGGTGCTGCTGCTGGCGATGGACTTCAAGCTCGGCGCGGTCTGCCTGATCGGTTTCCCGATCCTGATGCTGCTGGTGCGGTGGTTCTCGCGGTCCTCGTCGCTGACCTACCGGCGGGTGCGGGAGACTTCCGCGCTGGTGATCGTGCAGTTCATCGAGACGATGACCGGGATCCGCGCGGTGCAGGCGTACCGGCGGGAACCGCGCAACGCGGAGATCTTCTCCGACGTCGCCCACCGCTACCAGGACGCGAACGTCAAGTCGTTCCGCCTGGTCGCGATCTTCATGCCAGGCGTCCGGCTGGTCGGCAACGTCACCATCGGCATCGTGCTGCTGTACGGCGGCTGGCGGGTGATGCAGGGCGAGATGACCATCGGCGTGCTGACCGCGTTCCTGCTCTACCTGCGGATGTTCTTCGAGCCGATGCAGGAGATCAGCCAGTTCTACAACACGTTCCAGTCGGCGTCCGCCGCCCTGGAGAAGCTGTCGGGCGTCCTGGAGGAGGATCCGACCGTGCGGGAGCCGGAGCACCCGGTGCCGCTGCCGCACGCGCGCGGGACGATCCGCTTCGATGGCGTGCACTTCTCGTACGTGCCGGAGCGGTCTGTCCTGCCCGGACTGGACCTGTGCGTGCCGGCCGGGCAGACGGTGGCCCTGGTGGGCACGACCGGCGCGGGCAAGACGACCATCGCGAAGCTGATGTCGCGGTTCTATGACCCGACCGACGGTGAGGTGCTGCTCGACGGGGTCGATCTGCGTCAGCTGAGCGACACCGATCTGCGTCGCGCCGTGGTCATGGTCACCCAGGAGAACTTCATGTTCGACGGGTCCATCGGCAGCAACATCGCCTTCGGCAAGCCCGGCGCCAGTCAGGTCGAGGTCGAGGAGGCGGCTCGAGCGGTTGGGGCGCACGACTTCATCACCGCCCTGCCGGAGGGGTACGGCACGGACGTCGGCAAGCGCGGAGCCCGGCTGTCGGCCGGTCAGAAGCAGCTGATCGCCTTCGCCCGCGCCTTCCTGGCCGACCCGGCGGTGCTGATCCTGGACGAGGCCACGTCGAGTCTTGACGTGCCCAGCGAGCGGCTCGTCCAACAAGCGCTGCGCACGATCCTGGCCGATCGGACCGCTGTCATCATCGCCCACCGGCTCTCCACGGTGGAGATCGCCGACCGGGTGCTGGTGCTGGAGCACGGTCGGGTGATCGAGGACGGCACCCCGACCGATCTGGTGGATGCCGACAACGGCCATTACGCGTCGTTGCACCGGGCCTGGCGGGACTCGTTGGCCTGAGAGGCGTCCACAAGACCGACGTCAGCCAGCCTCGATGATCAGGGCAGACTCAGGGTCAGTCACGGTCGCGCGCGCGGGGAGCGCGGGTACCGTGAAAGGCCAAGCCAACCCCCTGCGGAGTGATCATGCTGACCTTCCTGATTCTTCTCCTGCTCGTCGTCGGTGGCGTCGTGGCCTACCGCTACCGGGTGCCGCTGATCGCCAAGATCACCGGCCAGAAAGAGAGCCGGATCCGTCGCGCGCTGGATCAGCGCAAGCGCAGCTGACGTCAGTGGTGGTCGTCACGGGACGGGTAGCCAGCTGCTCAGCTTCGCGGGGTTCAGGACGAGCCAGACGTCGGCGATCCGACCAGCGACGACCCCGAAGCTGATCACCCCGAAGAACTGGTCGTCGATCGTCATCCGGTAGCCGAGGCCGTCCGCCGTCTGCAGCTCGTTGAGCTGCAGACGTGGCTGCTTGGCCATCACCCCCAGCACGAACCGGGCGACCCGGTCGGTGCCCAGCACCGGGTTCCGGGCCGCGCTGACCACCCCGCCGCCGTCCGAAACGAGCTCGACATCGGGAGCCAGCACCCGTACCAGCGACTCGAGGTCGCCAGAGCGGGTGGCGGCCAGGAACGCCCGTACGGTCTCGTCGTGCTCGACGGTCGCCACGGGCACCGCACGGTGCTGCTGCACGTGACGCCGGGCCGAGCTCGCCAGCTGGCGGACCGCGGCCGGCGTACGGCCGACGATCTCCGCGATCTCGGGAAACGGGAGAGCGAACACCTCGTGCAGGACGAAGGAGACTCGCTCGGCCGGGGTCATCGACTCCAGCACCGTGAGCAGGGCTGTGCCGACCGACTCGTCGAGGGTCACCCGGTCCGCCGGATCCGCCGTGCCATCCCAGCCCGAACCCGGCGCGGTGCCCAGGAACAGATCCGCCGGCACCGGCTCGGGCAGCCACTGACCGATGTAGCGCTCCCGGCGGGCCCGCGCCGAGGTCAGCGCATCCAGCGCCACCCGGCTCGCCACCCGGGTCAGCCAGGCCGCAGGGTTGCGGATCGCGGCCCGGTCCTCCTCGCTCTGCCGGTACCAGCGCAGGTACGTCTCCTGGACGACGTCCTCGGCCTCGCTGAGCGTGCCCATCATCCGGTACGCCAACGAGAGCAACCGCCGACGCTCCTCCATCACATCGGTGATCGGCGGTGGCTCCGTACTCATGCCGCGTCCCGTTCCGACGCATCGATGGGCACCCCGCGAAGCGGCGACGGTCCACCGTGCGCGGAGCTCTCGAAGCCCAGTCGCGGCACGGTGGCCGCCGCCAGCGAGGCGACGTCGCGACGACCGACGAGAGCGGCCACCCAGCCGAGCAGCACCCGGAGCTTGCGCTCCCAGCTCGGCACCGCGAGCAGGTGGTATCCGCGGTGCATGGCCCAGGCGGGCCAGCCGGTGATCACCAGCCGGCGGAACTGGAAGAGGCCGTGCCCCCGCCCGAGGGTGGCCACTACGCCCAGGTGGTGATGCACGTAGGGCTTCGGCTCCTTACCGCGCAGGGTGGCGACGATGTTCGCGGCCAGCAGCTTGGCCTGACGCACCGCGTGCTGCGCGTTCGGGACGGTGAGGGTGTTACCACCGATCGCCAGATCGGGGATCGCCGCGTCGTCACCCGCCGCCCAGGCGTCCGGCACGATCTCGTCCGCGGTGCCGACCCGCAGGTCCGCACGCGTCAGCACGTAGCCGCGGACGTCCACCGGCAGATCCGTGTGCCGCGCCACCACCGGAGAGGCCGCGTTGCCAGCGGTCCACACGATCAGGGCAGAGTCGAACTCCGTGCCGCCGGACAGCACCACGTGTCCTCCCGTCGCCGAGAGCAGCTGGGTGTTCAGGTGGATCTGTGCCCCACGGGACCGCAGGTGCTCGACCACCCACCGCCCCGGGGCCTCGGACACCTCGGGGAGGATGCGGTCCCGGGCCTCCACCAGGTGGAAGGCCAGGTCGGCCGGCTGCAGCTCCGGGTAGTAGGCGAGCAGCTCGGTGGCCAGGGTCATCGTCTCGGCGAACCCCTCAACCCCTGAGAAGCCGCCACCGACGAACGTCACCGTCAGCAACCGGGCCCGCTCCGGTCCCGCGGGCAGGGTCGCTGCCTGATCGAAGGCGGTCAGCAGCCGGTCGCGGATGGCGATGGCCTCCTCGATCTTCTTGAGGCCCATCGCCTCGTCGGCCAGACCCGGGATGGGGAACGTCCGGGTGACCGCTCCGGCCGTGACCACCAACAGGTCGTAGCCGAGGTCGTACCGCCGCCCGTCGTTCGCGGTGACCGCCACCGTGCGGTCGGCGTGGTCGATGGACGTCGCCGTGCCGGCGATCACGCGCGTCCGGCGCAGGTGACGGCGCAACGACACGACCGCGTGCCGCGGTTCGATCGCCCCCGAGACCACCTCCGGCAGGAAGGGCTGATACGTCATGTAGGGCCGCGGATCGAGCACGGTCACCCGTGCTTCGCCGCGCTTCAGCCGCCGTTCCAGCTGCCAGGCGGTGTAGAGGCCGGCGTAGCCGCCCCCCACGATCAAGATGTCCTTCGTCATCGGTTCCTCACTCTGTGGTGCTTTCACTCCTTCGACGGTGCAGCACCGTGACGTGTGAGGTCGAGGGTCAGCCGAGCCAGGTCAGTACGTCGGCCACGGTGGCGACTTCCACAGTGTCGTCAGGGAGCTGGGGTCGGCCGATCACCACCACCGGCACCCCGAGATCGCGCGCCACGTCCAGCTTGGCCGCGGTGTGGGTGCCCCCGGAGTCCTTGGTCACCAACAGATCCGACCCGGCGTCCCGTATCAGCGCGAGCTCGGCGGCGTAGGCGTACGGGCCCCGGGAGCGGATCAGCCGCCAACGCTCGGGCAGACCGAACTCCGGCGGATCGACCACGCGTACGGTCACGGCCCGGTCGGCCCACGGAAGGAACCGGTCGAGGGACTGCCGCCCGGTGGTGAGGAACGGCCTCTCAAAGTCGGCCCCCGCCGAGACGGCCTGGTCGGCCGAGTCGACCCAGGTCCACCGGTCCGCGTCCGGGTGGTCGCGCCAGCCGGGGCGCTGCAGCCGCAGAAGGGGCGTGCCGGTGCGCGCGACCGCTGCTGCCGCGTTGGCCGAGATGGTCGCGGCGAACGGGTGGGTGGCGTCGACGACGGCACCGATGTCGTGCTCGGCCAGAAATGCCATCAGTCCGGAAACGCCATCGAGCTCCGCAGTGCTGAAGCCGCCGATCCGTACCTCGCCGGCGGGCAACGCTGGATCCTTGACACGGCCCGCCAGGGAGCTGACGACCGGGCGCCCAGCCGCGACGAGAGCGGCGGCCAGGGCTCGTGCCTCCGCCGTCCCCCCCAAGATCAGAACGGCTCCGGCGGCGGCAGCGGACACGGGTTCAGGCCCGGGCGAGCCGGATGACCACGGCCACCACCAGTGCGGCGTCGCCGACCATGATCGCCAGCCGGGTGGAGCGGGCGATGTCCCCGCCCTCGGGTGGCCGGCCGTCGCCGAGGGTGCCGCGGTCGGAGACCTCACCCGCGTACGTGTTGCGCCCGCCGAGCTGTACCCCGAGGGCTCCCGCGAAGGCGGCCTCCACCACCCCGGCGTTGGGGCTGGGGTGCGCACCGGCGTCGCGGCGCACGGCGGCAGCGGCAGTGGCGGGTGAGCCACCGACCCACGGAGCGCCGAGGGCGGCCAGGGCAGCCGACACCCTCGCCGGCACCCAGTTGGCCACGTCGTCGAGGCGGGCGGATGCCCAGCCGAACTGCTCGTACCGGGGCGACCGGTGCCCGACCATCGCGTCCAGGGTGTTCAGGGCCCGGTAACCGAGCAGCCCCGGCAGCCCGGCCGCCGCGCCCCACAGCAGGGGGGCGACCACCGCGTCCGAGCTGTTCTCGGCCACCGACTCGACCCCGGCCCGGGCAACCTCGGAAGCTTCCAACGTCATGGTGTCCCGGCCCACCAGGCGAGCCACCTGACGACGAGCGGCCGGCAGGTCCTCCGTGCCGAGATGGTCGGCCACCGCCTCCGCTTCGCGCACCAGGGACCGGCCACCGAGGACCGTCCAGGTGGCGGCCGCGGTGAGCACGGCGGTGAGCAGCGGATACCGCCGACAGGCGTGCTCGAGCGCCACAGCCACCGCGACCGGCACCCCGACCGCTACGCCCGTGAACAGCACGCCCCGCCGGCGGTCATCGGCGTACAGCCGTTGCTCCAGTCGCCCGGCGGCCCGGCCGTAGCCGGCCACCGGGTGCCACCGCGGCGGGTCTCCGAGGAGTCGGTCGAGGGCGTAGCCGGCGATCAGGCCACCGGCGGGGGCGAGGCGGCGGGCGGCGCGGGCGAGCGTGGACATCGGGAGCCACGGTAGCGGCCCGCCCCCAGCGGCGGGTCGGGCAGGATGAGTGGATGAGCAGACGCGTCCTGGTCACCGGTGGGGTGCGATCCGGCAAGTCGGCCTACGCAGAACGGCTGCTGGCCGGGCGAGCGAACGTCACCTATCTGGCCACGGGTCCGGTGCCCGATCCGGCGAACGACCCCGAGTGGGCGGCGCGGATCGACACCCACCGCAACCGACGCAGCCCCCTGGGCTGGACGACGGTGGAGACCGCCGATCCGGCTCGGGCCCTGCGAGCGGCGGACGGTCCGGTGCTGCTGGACTGCCTCGGCACCTGGCTGACTGCCTGTCTGGACGACCTGGACGCCTGGACGCGCCCACCGGCTGACTGGGAACCCGCCTGGCAGGAGCGCTCGGCCGAGCTCGTCCGGGCCTGGCGCGAGGCTGACGTGGTCGGGGTGACCAACGAGGTCGGCTGGGGCGTGGTGTCCGAGCACCGGTCGGGGCGGCTGTTCGCGGACCTGCTCGGCCGCCTCAACCAGCAGGTCGCGGCGGCCAGCGACGAGGTCGTGCTGCTGGTGATGGGGCGCCCGATCATCCTCTGAGGCTGCGGTTGGGACCACCCCGTTCCGGCGAGAACGTACGGTGTGGCCATGGCTCGCCTGCCGCATCACACGCCGACCATCCTCGAGCTCGACCTGACCCAGCCGCTGGTCGATCCCCGGCCGGGGGATCCGCTCGGCCAGCTGCGCAACCGGGGTCGTCGTCTGCTCCGACCGACCATCAAGGCGCTGTACGAGGCGGCCGCGGATCCGCGGGTGGTCGGTCTCGTCGCCAAGGTCGGCGGACCGCTGAGCTGGTCGACCATGCACGAGCTGCGCCGTGCGCTGCAGCCGTTCCTGGACGCCCGCAAACCGACCGTCGCCTGGGCCGAGTCGTTCCCCGACGGTGCCGCCGGCACCAGCGCGTACGTGCTCGCGTCGAGCTTCGACGAGGTCTGGCTGCAACCCGGGGGCGGACTCGGGCTGCTCGGTGTGGCCGTGGAGACGACCTTCCTGCGCGGCGCCCTGGACAAGCTCGGGGTCGAGCCGCAGCTCGAGCAGCGCCACGAGTACAAGAACGCCGCCGACCGGGTGACCCGGACCGAGTTCACGCCGGCGCACCGGGAGTCGTTGGACGCCCTGGCGGCGTCGATCTACACCGACGCGGTGGCGATCATCGCGGCCGGTCGCTCTCTGTCGGCGGAACGGGTGCGCGAGCTGGTCGACACCGGTCCACGGACGGCGGCGGAGGCGTTGGAGGCTCGCTTGGTCGACCGACTCGGC
This sequence comes from uncultured Actinomycetota bacterium, assembly GCA_963696135.1. Taxonomy (GTDB): domain Bacteria; phylum Actinomycetota; class Actinomycetes; order Propionibacteriales; family Propionibacteriaceae; genus Microlunatus. Next base: position 238,425 of record CAVOJH010000004.1, on the reverse strand, counting down.
TACCGCGACGAGGTGCTGGCCGCCCTGCGGGAGCGGACGGATCCGGCGGCCGAGCTGTTGTTCGCCGACCGGTGGCGGCCGCGGCCACAGCTGCGCCTGCCCGGTCGGCACCGCCGGCACCTCGCCCTGGTCGAGGTCCGCGGCGGGATCGGCTCCGGCCGCAGTCGCCCCGGGCCGGTGGGCTCCCAGGCCGGCAGCGACACGGTCGCCACCGAGCTGCGCGCCGCCTTGGCTGACGACCACGTCCGCGGCGTGGTGCTCCGGGTCGACTCCCCGGGCGGATCCGCTGTCGCTTCCGACGTGATCTGGCGGGAGGTCTGCCGGGTCCGGGAGGCCGGTAAGCCGGTGGTCGTGTCGATGGGCGACGTCGCGGCGTCCGGTGGCTACTACGTGGCGTGTCCGGCGGACCGCATCGTGGCGTTGCCGTCGACCCTCACCGGCTCCATCGGCGTGTTCGGCGGGAAGTTCGTCACCAGTGAGCTCTGGGACAAGATCGGGCTGACCTCCGGTGCCGTCGAGCACGGCGAGCGGTCTCGGATGTGGTCGGCGCGGCGCGGCTTCACCGACGACGAGCGGGAGCGGCTGAACGCCGAGATCGACGCCATCTACGCCGACTTCGTGGCCAAGGTGGCCGCCGGGCGCGGACGTACCGTCGCCGACATCGAGCCGCTTGCCCGCGGACGCGTCTGGACCGGGCGGGACGCGTACGAGATCGGGTTGGTCGATGAGCTGGGTGGGTTGCGCGACGCCGTCCGGATCGCGCGGCAGCTGAGCGGGCTGCCCGACGACGCGCCGGTCACCCCGGCTCTCCACCTGCCGCTGGTGGCGCGGCTGGGCCAGCCCCGCAACAGCGAGGATCCGCGGGCGCTGTTGGCGGTTCCGCTGCCGACTCTCACCGAGCTGAGCACCCTGCTCGGCACCGACGGCCTCCAGCTGCGGATGCCGGACCTCCGGCTCCGGTGACCGCCCCGCAGCAGGCGAACCCGACGACCCTGCACGGGGACGCCGTCGAGGTGCTGACCGCCTGGGCCGGTTCCGGCGTCAGCAAGGACCAGCAGAGTCTGGCGGAGGCGTACCTGGGTCTGCTCGCGGCTCGGCCCGATGCGATGTGGCGCTCCTGCGAGCCGGGGCACCTGACAGCCAGCGCCCTGGTGCTGTCGGCCGATCGGTCGGCCACCCTGCTCACCCTGCACCCGCGGGTCGGTCAGTGGCTGCAGCTCGGCGGCCACTGCGAGCCCGGCGACTCCACGCTGCTGGCCGCCGCCCTGCGCGAGGCGACAGAGGAGTCCGGCATCGACGGCCTGGAGATCGACCCGGTCCCGGTCCGGCTCGACGTGCACGCCCTGACCTGCTCGTTGGGCAGGCCAACCCGGCATCTCGACGTCCAGTACCGGGCGTACGCACCGCGGGGCGCCGTCGCCCGGATCACCGCCGAGTCCGACGATCTCGCCTGGCACCCGGTGGACGCCCTGCCGAGCACAGCCGATCGGTCCGTGCGGATCCTCGTCGAGGAGTCGCTAAAGCGTAACTTCTAGGTTACCCTTCGGTGGTGGAGGTGTTCGAGGCGCTCAGCGATGCGGTTCGCCGGGAGATCCTGGTCGCGCTCGCCCACGAGGGAACACTGAGCGCCGGCGAGATCGCGGGTCGCTTCGCGATCTCACGTCCGGCTGTCAGCCGTCACCTGCGCGTCCTGCGCGAGTCCGGTGTGGTCGTCGACGAGGTGAGCGGTCGACGCCGGATCTACCGCCTGACCGTCGACGGACTCGAGCCGGTGCACGCCTGGCTCGCCGAGCTGACCTCGGCGCAGCCGGTGGACGCCGTCTGGTCCGCCCGCTTCGACGCCCTCGACACCGAAGTGCGCCGCACCCGGCGTGACCGTACCCGCCGTTCGACCCCCGACGCAGCGGAGACCGCGACCCCATCCGAGACCACCGAGGAGACCGCATGAGTCCGACACCGACCGGTGAGGTCCGGCGCACCGCGGCGGGTCGTGATCTGATCCTGGTCCGTGACCTGCCCGGCTCGATCGAGGACGCCTGGGCGAGTCTGACCGAGTCCGAACGCACCGGTCGCTGGTTCGCCAGCTGGACCGGGGAGGGACGCGTCGGCGGCACGATCACGCTCACCCTGGTCGCCGAAGACGGCGCTCCGACGTCGGAGGCCACCATCGAGGCGTGCGAGCGTCCGACCCGGCTGGCCGTGCGCACCGTGGACGCGTCGGGCAGCTGGGAGCTCGAAGCCCACCTCGAGCCGCTCGGTCCGGAACGGACCCGGCTCACCTTCGTGCACCACCTGAGCGCCTCCGACCAGGCCGAGCAGATCGGGCCGGGATGGGAGTTCTACCTGGACCGGCTGGACGCCTCGCGTACCGAGCGGCCGATGCCCGACTTCGGCGACTACTGGCCGTCGATGGGCCCGTACTACGCGGCGCAGGTCGTGGAGGTCTAGACGACCGTCGCCGCCAGCAGCATCGCCAGCAGCGTGAGCTCGACGCCGGCGCCCAGCACGTCACCGGTGATGCCGCCGAGCCGGCGGACGGCGAGCCGGACGACCTCGTACGCGACGGCGACGCCGAGCACGATGGTCAGCAGCCCGATCCACCAGGGCGTGCCCACCAGCAGCGCGCAGATCACGACGAGCACTCCCGTGAGCACCCAGCCGCCGACCAGCACGAGAGGGGTCACCGAACCCGCGACCGCCGAACCGAGGCCTCCGGGCCGGGCCGCCGGCACCCCGGCGCGACAGCCGACCACCAGGGACGTGCGAGAGGCGGCGATCAGCACCACCAGCAGCGCAGCTCCTCCGCCATCGGTGACGAGCACCGACGCCGCAGCGGCCTGACCGCCGAGCACGAGCAGCAGCGCGATCACTCCCATCGGACCCACGTCGCCCCGCCGCATGATCTCCAGACTGCGCTCGCGGTCCCGGCCGGAGCCGAGACCATCCACGGTGTCGGCCAGACCGTCCAGGTGCAGGGCCCGGGTGCCGAGAGCGAGAACGGCCACCACCACCAGACCGGCCAGCAGCGGTGGCCATCCGGTGCGGCCGGCCAACCAGCCGAGCGCGGCGGAGACGACCGCGAGGGGCAGCACCGCGAGCGGTGCCAGGGCCATCGCTCGACCCGCGACCGTACGGTCCACCGCCTCCGGGGGGCGGACCGGGATGACCGTCAGCGTGCCGACCGCCAGCCGCCAGGCCGACGCCCAGCTCACGCGAGGTCGGCGAGCAGCGCCATGTCCGACAGCAACAAGGCCGCCGACCTGACCAGCGGCACCGCCGCGACGGCACCGCTGCCCTCACCGAGCCGCAGGCCCAGATCGAGCAGCGGCACCAGACCGAGCTTCTCGGTGGCGAGCTGCTGGGCCGGCTCGGTGGATCGGTGGCCCGCCGCCCACCAGGCCACACAACCCGGGGCCAGGTCCTCGGCCAGGGCGGCTTCGGCCAGGGAGACGACACCGTCGAGAAGCACCGGTACGCCGGCTCGAGCCGCGGCCACCAGGAAGCCGACGCCGGCCGCGATGTCGGCCGAGCCGAGGCTCGCCAGTCGACTGACCGGGTCCGCGACCCGGGTGCCGGCGCGGTTCAGGGCGCGCTGGATCAGGGCGGTCTTGGCGGTCAACGCCGCATCGTCGATCCCGGTGCCGCGACCGGTGACCTCGGCGGCCGGGAGACCGAAGGTGGCCGCGATCAGCGAGGCCGCCGGGGTGGTGTTGCCGATGCCCATGTCGCCGACGATCAGCAGGTCGGCCCCGGCGGCGATCTCCTCGGCGGCGATGGCGGCACCGGCGGCCAGCGCGCGCTCCGTCTCGTCCCGGGTCAGGGCGTCCTCGCGGTCGATGGCGCCGGAGGATCGCCGGATCTTGTACGCACCGACCGCGGCCGGCAGCCCGGTCAGCTCCGCGTCCACCGCGACATCCAGCACCCGTACGGACACGTCGTGCTGCCGGGCCAGGACGCTGACGCCCGCCACTCCGGCCACGAAGGCACCGACCATGGCGGCGGTGACCTCGCGCGGATAGGCGGACACGCCGGAGCCCGAGGCCGTCACCCCGTGATCACCGGCCAGCACCACCGCTCGTACGTTCGCGGGCGGCGCGGCCGGGCAGACGCCCGAGCACGAGGCCCACCAGACGGCGAGATCCTCGAGTCGGCCGAGCGCCCCGGTCGGTTTGGCCAGCGCGGCAACCCGCTCCCGCGCCTGGCGGCCGACCTCGGCCGAGGGTGGCGTGGGCCGTGCCTGCTGGGTCATCGATGAGCTCCGGAGATCAGCCGCGGACGTCGGCGAGCTCGCGCTCCGGCGAGGTCCTGCCCGACAGCCGCCCGACGAACTCGGCCAGCACCACGCCGAGCACCGTCCAGAGCGTGAGCTGGGTCAAGAAGCTTGCCCGGCGGAAGTCGTACAGCACCGAGGCCGGGAACGTGTCCGGCACCTCGTTGTAGTGCGGCAGCAGGGCCATCACCACCAGCATCACGACGCACGTACCCGGCGATGCCGATCAGGGCGGCGTGCCAGCCGCCGACCCGCTCCCGCAACCGACGCCCGACCAGCACGGCGGTCACCGCCGCGATCAGGGAGATGGCCAGGAAGATGAAGTAGAGCGCGCTCCGCATGCCGATGGTGTCGCCGCTGCCCACCGCCGGCGGATTCGGCGGGTAGATCAGGAACGGCACCACGTAGACGGCGACGAAGGCCATCGCGGTGACCGCCAGCGTCGTCGCCCGCGGGGTGAGCCGCCCGAACCGTCCCATCGCCATGGCGCTGACCACCCCGACCAGACCACCGAGGGTGACCCCGGCGACGAGCAGACCGGTCAGCAGCCCGAGGGTGGACTGCAGGGAGCGCGGCACCTCGACCTCACCGGCCGCCGGGGCGTCCGGCTCGGCGTGCTCGGCATCGGTGGAGCCGGCGGTCTCGGCACCGTGGCTGTGGCCGCCGGCGGAGTCCTCCAGGGCGATGGCCGCGCGGACCGACGGTTCACCGACCACGTAGGCCACCCCGAAGGCCGCGAAGGCGGCGATCAGCCCGGCGAGCAGGCCCCGGATCAGGAAGTCACGGGCTCTCATGCTTTCGCTCAGTGGCACGGGAAGCCGAGCAGGTGCCGGCTGTCGTGCACCCACTCGTGCACGGCGTTACCGGCGATCAGGGTGGTGGCGCCCTCTTCGGCGGAGACGAAGTAGAGGCCGACGACCGCGAGGAGTGCGGCGAACAGCAGCCACGGCAGGATCTGCCGGACGGACAGCGTCGGGATGGCGACGGTGGTCGGTGCGTTGAGCGGCGACAGCGCCTCGGTGGTGTTGGTCATCATGTCCTCCTGGGTTGCGGCGACCCGGTGTCGGGAACTGGTCGGAGGCGGGTCTGACTCGGTTCCTCAGCAGCGTCGGCTGCGGCGGGACCATACAGTGGCGCGACCGTGTCGGAATCTCACCGACTTCCAGTCCTCCGTCGAACGCGAGCACTCTATCCCTGCCGGACCCGCGGCACACCCCCGCCGGTCGCATCCGTTCCTGGCCCACCCACCGGAATCACTACGCACGAGGTACGAAAGGCGACCTAGGTCCCCTGCCGCGGCCCACTCGGGTCTATGGGCAGACGGGAACGGGGGGGCCATGATCGTGACCATGACCACGGGATCTGAGCTGGAGAAGGCGGCGCTGGGGCGTCGAACCCTGCTCAAGGGGGTGGGTCTGGGCGGAGCAGCCATGGCGCTGACCGGCTTGTCCGGCTGCACGGCCGATCCAGCGCCGGCTGCGGCGGACGAGCCCGCGGGTGGGGTCGGATCCGGGGCGCCGGCGACAGCCACCGAGGGTGAGATCGACGCTGCCGGCGTCGAGCGCGGTCTGGCTGCGCTGCCGGCCATCATCGACCGGTACTGGAAGCAAACCGGCGTGCCCGGTGTCGCCATCGCGGTCGTCTATGACGGGAAGGTCCGCTACCTGGAAGGTGTCGGCGCCCGCCAGCAAGGCAAGCCCGAGACGGTCGATCCGGACACGGTCTTCCAGCTGGCGTCGGTGTCGAAGCCGATCAGCTCGACCGTGGTCGCGGCCGCTTTCACCAAGAAGCTCAGCTCGATCGGCTGGGACGATCCGGTCCAGAAGGTGCTGCCGGACTTCCTGCTCTCCGACCCGTGGGTGAACTCCCACGTCACGGCCGCCGACCTCTTCGCGCACCGCAGTGGGCTGCCCGATCACTCGGGCAACCTGCTGGAGGACCTCGGCTACGACCGCGGCGAGATCCTCAAGCTCCATCGCTACTACCCACTCAAGAGGTTCCGGGACAACTACGAGTACACCAACTACGGGCTGACCGCCGGCGCCGAGGCGATCGCCAAGGCCAGTGGGGTCGCCTGGGAGGATCTTGCTCAGCAGGTGCTGTTCAAGCCTCTCGGCATGACGAGCAGCAGCTTCGACTTCGGGGATCTCCAGCAGCGGAAGAACCGGGCGGCGATGCACACGCAGATCGACGGGACGTGGGTGCCGAATCTGACGGCGGACTACGATCCGCAGGCTCCCGCCGGCTCGGCCAGCTCGTCGCTGCGGGACATGGCGGCCTGGGTCACCATGCTGCTGGCCGAGGGCAAGCCGGTCCTGGAGCTCAAGGAGCTGCAGCGGATCTGGAAGCCCGCCACCGTGAAGCCGGCAGTCCCGGAGATCGGGGCGGCGGCATCCTTCTACGGCCTCGGGTGGAACGTGAACTACGAGCCCACCGGTGAGCTGCGGGTGAGCCACTCGGGAGCCTTCGGCCGCGGTGCTGCCACCACGGTCACCCTCTACCCGTCCAAGGGACTGGCCTTCGTCGGACTCACCAACGGACCTCCGGTCGGTCTGCCGGAGGCGATCGGCGTCGAGTTCGCCGACTACATCCGGTACGGCAAGTCGACACAGAAGGACTGGGTGGCGGTGATCGGGCCGTACATCACGCCGCCCGAGACCGAGGACCAGAAGAAGTACTCGGTGGCACCGAAGGACCCCACCCCGGCGCGGCCCGCAGCTGCGTACGTAGGTCGCTATCTCAACGACTTCTACGGTCCACTCACCGTCTCGGGTACCGACGGCAAGCTGGAGTTCACGGTGGGTCCGGCCTTGGAGAAGTTCCCGCTGCGGCCCTACAGCGGCGACGACTTCTTCTTCCAGACCACCGGCGAGGACGACTCCGGTTTCTCGGGGGCCGTGTTCGACGTGGAGGGGACCAAGGCGACCTCGCTGCTGATCTCGGCCTGGGACGCCGAGGGTCTCGGCACCTTCCGTCGGGGCTGAGAACGACGACACGAGGTTTCCGCGTCGTCTCCGAGCGCCTCGTCGCCGAGCTGCCGTGCGCATCGTGATCGGTGACGACGAGCCCCTGCTGCGGCAGGGTCTCACCCACCTGCTCGAGCGGGCCGGGCACCGGGTCGTCGGTACCGCTGCAGATGCGGGGGAGCCGATCCGCCACGTCGGCGAACGACAGCCGGACGTCGTGGTCACCGACATCCGGATGCCACCCGACTTCACCGACGAGGGCCTGCGCACCGCCCTGCAGATCCGCGGCACGCATCCGCAGATCGGCATCATGGTGCTCTCCCAGCACGTCCAGCGTCGCTACGCCGTGGAGGTGATCGCGGACGACCCCAGCGGCGTGGGCTACCTGCTGAAGCAGGCAGTGCTGCACCACCCGGCGCGGTAGCGGTCGGGCGCCGGTCAGCGCGTCTCCGTGAGTCCTTCGGTCGTGAAGCCGGCCACGGCACCGATCACGGTGATGGCCGGCGGCGTGATCTCCGCTGCCGTGGTCTCGGCCGCGATCGTGGCCAAGGTGGCCCGGACGCTTCGCTGGGACGGCAGCCCGGCGTCGGCGATGGTGGCCGCCGGGGTGGCCGGATCCATACCCTGGGTGACCAGCTCGGCTGTCACCGCGGGCAGCGTGGCGACCCCCATCATGATCACCAGCGTGGTGTTGGCCCGGGCCAGCGCGGACCAGTCCAAGGTGCTGCCGGGATGGTCCGGGGGCAGATGGGCCGAGACGATGGTGACGCCCTGGGTGAGGCTGCGATGGGTGAGCGGGATGCCCGCCAGCGCCGGGGCGGCGATCGCGGAGCTGACCCCGGGGATGACAGTGACCGGGACGCCGGCCTCGGCGCAGGCCAGCAGCTCCTCGCCGCCGCGGCCGAAGATGAAGTTGTCGCCGCCCTTCAGCCGAACGACCCGCCGGCCCGCGAGGCCGTGCTCGACCAGGAGCTCGTTGATCCGCTCCTGGGACGTGAACTCCCCGCGCGGGATCTTGGCCACGTCGATGACCTCGACCCCGGCGGGCGCCTGGGAGAGCACGGCGAGCGGGGCGAGTCGGTCGGTGATGATCACGTCCGCGCTCTGGATCGCCGCCAGGCCGGCCACCGTGAGCAGACCGGGGTCACCTGGACCGCCGCCCACCAGGGTGACGTGCCCGACGCCTGAGGTGGCGCCGGCGAGGACCTGGTCGGTCTCGACGGGGGCCAGGCACAGGCGACCGGCGACGCGGGCGGCCGCGGTGATGTGGTCGTTCTCGGTCCGGTCCAGCGCGGCCGGCACGACGAGGGCTGCGGTGGCGAGGTCGCTCTCCGCCCAGGCGCGTCGGTGCCAGGTGATCAACGACCGGTCAGCGAGATCCCGCACGGTGGTGGGCACGCTGACGGCGAACACGGTGATCACGGCACGAGCGGCGTGCAGGTCGGTGATCACCCCGAGCGCGGCCGGCGAGCCGCCGCAGACGACCACCAGGCGGCCCGCGACGTCGAGATCGGCGGCGAGTCTCACGGCTCCTCCCGGATGGCTCGCAAGGTCTTGATGAAGGTGTCGGTGGTCTCCTCGTCGCGGACGGCGATCCTGATCCAGTCGGCGCCGAGACCGGGGAACGTCTCGCCTCGTCGGACCGCGAAGCCGCGCTCACGCAGCCGTACGCGCAGGGTGCCGGGTGCGTGGTCGCCGGGCAACCAACCGCGGGAATCGACCAGCAGGAAGGGCGTTCGAGACTCTGGCACGGTTGGTAGACCGAGCTCGGTGAGCCCGGCCAGCAGGTGATCACGACGACGGGTGATCTCCACAGCCGCAGTGGCGGCGATGGTGCGGGCGGTCTCGGACACGCAGGCGATCATCGCCTCCGTCGCGGGCGTGGACACCGACCACGGTGCCTGCTGCCGGGCCAGCGCGATGATCGCGGTCGGATCACCGACGGCGTACCCGGCGCGCAGCCCCGCCAGTCCCCAGGTCTTGGTCAGCGATCGCAGCACCAGGACACCGTCCATCGAACCCCCGGTGATCACGGTCTCCGGCTCGTCCGGGATCGCGTCCATGAACGCCTCGTCGATCACCAGCAGCCGACCGGGACGGATCAGCTGCCGCAGCAGCTCGGCCGGGTGCAGCACCCCGGTCGGGTTGGTGGGGTTGCCGATGATCACCAGGTCGGCGTCGGCCGGCACCCGGGTCGGGTCCAGGCGGAAGCCGTGCTCGCGATCGAGGACCACTCGGCGAGGCTGATGACCGGCCGCTCGCAGCGCCGCCTCCGGCTCGGTGAACTGCGGATGAACCACCACCGGCGCGGTCCATCGGCGGGCCCGGGCCAGCAGGGTGAACAGCTCGGCGCCGCCGGCCGACGGGAGCACTCGCTCCACCCCTACGCCATGGGCGTCGGCGATCGCGGCCCGAGCCCGCCGCGGATCGGGATAGGCGGCCAGGTCGTCGACACTGGCCCGGATCACCCCGGCCAGCCACTCCGGTGGGGTCGGTATCCGGACGTTGACGGCAAGATCGACCAGACCCTCGGCCACGTCCGCGTCCCCGTGGTGGTCCAGGTCCTCGTGCTTGTGATCCCCCACCGACTTTTGTGCCGCCGCCGTGCTCAATTCGTGCTGCTGCTCCAGAAATCGGGCCGACCCGCGTCCGGCGTACGCGTGGATGGCGTCGGCGAAACGCGCCGCGAGCGTCGGGGTGTCCGGCCCAGTGGGTGTGCAGGTAGGACGCGTGCAGCGTGGGCGTGCCGGTGTCCGCCGGGTCCACGGAGAAGCCGTCGGGGACACCCTCGAGCAGCCAGCCGGGTCGGTGGCCGGCCGCCGGCGTCACCGTGGTCCGGTGGAACTCGTGACCGGTCACCCGGCGGCCGGTGACCCCGAGCAGATGATCATGGTCGGCCACCGCGGTGCGGTAGCCGAGGGTCAGCTTCGGCGACATGGCCGCGTCGGCGTCGAGGACTCCCACCATGGGTACGCCGTCGACGGTGCGGCACAGATACAGCAGACCGGCACACTCGGCCACCGTCGGCACACCCGCCGCGATCGCCTGCCGGATCGACGTGATCATGGAGGTGTTACCGGCCAGCTCGGGGGCGTGCACCTCGGGGAATCCGCCCCCCAGGTAGATCCCCGCCGTCCCCGCCGGGAGCGTGTCGTCGGTGACGGGGTCGAAGACCACCGGGTCGAGTCCGGCCGCGATCAGCAGCTCGGTTGTCTCGGCGTACCGGAAGGTGAAGGCGCGCCCGCCCGCCACCGCGACCACCGGTCGATCGCTGCTTCCGGTGTTCCCGAGGCTGAACCCGGGGAGCCGGGACGGGTCCCAAGGGACTCCGACCAGTGGGGGCGCGGAGTAGGCGATGGACAGCACCTGGGTCAGGTCCACGTGCTCAGCGATCTGACCGGCCAACCGGTCCAGCGCGGCGGTCGCCTCGGGTCGTTCGGCCACCGGCACGAGCCCGAGATGCCGCGAGGGTGCCTCGATCCCGGCGTCCCGCGGCAAGACCCCGAGCACCGGGATGCCGGTCGCCTCCAGAGCTCGGACGACCTCGTCGGAGTGGCGTACGGAACCGGCCTTGTTCACGATCACCCCGGAGATGCGGGTGTCCGGGTCGAAGGTGTGCAGCCCGTGCACCCAGGCGGCGGCGGTTCGCGACACCTGCGAGATGTCCAGCACCAGCACCACCGGGGCGCTGATCACCCGGGCCACGTGCGCGGTGGAGGCCCATCCGTCGCTCCCCATCCGGCCGTCGAACAGTCCCATCACGCCTTCGACCACCGCGACGTCCGCCGGCGTCGGTACGTCCGAACCGTGCAGCAGCAGCGGCACCAGCTGATCCTCCCCACAGAGGAAGGGATCCAGGTTGCGACCAGGCCGGCCGGTGGCCAGCGCGTGGTAGCCGGGGTCGATGAAGTCCGGTCCGATCTTGAAACCGGCCGGCACCAACCCGTCGGCCCGGAGGGCGGCCAGCAGCCCGGTGGCCACGGTGGTCTTGCCGTGTCCCGACGCAGGTGCCGCGATCACCAGCCGCGGCAGCCGGTGCGTGGTGGACGGCGAAGTGCTCACCATTCGATGCCCCGTTGACCCTTCTGTCCCTGGTCGAACGGGTGGTTGATCTTGGTCATCTCGGTCACCAGGTCGGCGATCTCGATGATCTTGGGATCGGCCCGGCGGCCGGTGATGATCACGTGCTGGCGGCCCGGTCGCTCGGCCAGGGTGGTGACCACGTCGTCCACGTCGATCCAGCCCCAGGCGATCGGGTAGGTGAACTCGTCCAGCACGTAGAGGGTATGGGTCTCGGCGGCCAGTCGTCGCTTGATCTCCGCCCAGCCCTCGCGGGCCGCCGCCGCATGGTCGTCGTCGCTGCCGGTCTTGCGCGACCAGGACCAGCCGGAACCCATCTTGTGCCACTCGATCGGTCCGCCGGCACCGGTGGTGGCGTGCACCTCGGCCAGCGTCTCCAACGCCGTCTGCTCACCGATCCGCCACTTGGCCGACTTGACGAACTGGAACACCCCGATCGGCCAGCCCTGGTTCCAACCCCGCAACGCGAGCCCGAAGGCCGCCGTCGACTTCCCCTTGCCGTCGCCGGTGTGCACGATCAGCAGCGGCCGGTTGCGACGCTGCCGAGTGGTCAGCCCGTCCGCGGGGACGTTCTCGACCTCGCCCTTCACGCCGCACTCCGCCGGCTGGTCGTCATGGTGTGGGCGTCCCGCCCGGCCGTAGGGGTGGGGACGTCCCGTCCCGCGGCGGCCACCCCGGCCAACGCCTCGGCGTTGACCTCGGCCAGCTTCACGTACTGGGCCTGCAGGTCCTCGGCCAGTCCGCGGGAGAGTCCCAGACTCATCTTCCCGGACTCGCAGTCGACCACCACGGCGTCGATCCCCAGGCTGCTGAGGTACGTGGCTGCCTGCCGGCTTCGTGCCAGGGCGTCCGGCCCGGCGGTCGCCCGCCCGTCGGTGACCACGACCAGCAGCGGCCGCCGGCGCGGATCCCGGATCCGCTCCCACCGCAGCGTGTCCGCCGCGCACAGCAGTCCCTCGGCCAACGGCGTACGACCTCCGCTCGGCACCTCCTCCAGCCGCCGGGCCGCCACCTCGACCGATGAGGTGGGGGGCAGCGCCAGCGTCGCACCGTTGCCGCGGAAGGTGACCAGACCGACCTTGTCGCGTCGTTGGTAGGCGTCGAGGAGCAGCGACAGCACAGCGGTCTTCACCTCGGCCATCCGCTTCCGCGCGGCCATCGACCCGGAGGCGTCGACGCAGAACAGGACCAGGTTGGACTCACGCCCCTCGGTCACCGCGGTCCGCAGGTCACCGCGGGCGAACAGCAGACGGTCGCCGGCCTGTCGGCCGCGACGTCCCTGTTCGAGAGCGGCGGCGCGGACCGTGGCGGGGAAGTGCAGCCGGCTGCCGGCGGTCGGGGTGGCGCCGACGGTCCGTCCGACACTGGTCAGGGCCCGACTCCGGCGCCCCGCCTCCCCCTCCCCGGTGCCGCGGACGGTCAGCAGTCGCGCCCGGTACGGCCGCCCGGCCTGAGCGATGCCCACCGGGGCGGGTTCGCCGGGCTGTTCGGCGGGCCGATCGGGGGTGTCGGCCGGGTCGGTGCTGTCTGCGGCGTCCGGACTGGTCCGGGGCGTCTGGCCGCCCTCAGGCGGTGTGGCCGGCGCGTCGGTGTCCTCCCGAGCATCGGTGTCCTCTGGCGTGGAGTCGTCGGGGTCCCTGGCCGGAGGCTCCGTCGGAGGCTCCGTCGGAGGCTCGGGCTCCGGTTCGACGTCGTCGTCCCCGAGCAGCCGATCCAGCAGCTCCTCGTCCAGGCCGGGTGCATCGAACGGGTTCCGGCGACGACGGTGGGGGAGAGCCAGCCGGGCGGCGGCGCGGATGTCGGCCCGAGTCACCTCGGTCCGGTCGTGCCAGGCGGCGTGGGCGACGGCGGCCCGGGCGGTGACGATGTCGGCCCGCATGCCGTCCACCTCGAAGCCTGCACAGACCGCGGCGATCTTGGTCAGCGCCCAGTCCGACAGCTCCACCCGGTCCAGCCGCTCCTGCGCGGCGGCCAGCCGAGCCCGCAGCGTCTCCTCCTGGTCGGCGAAGCGCGCCACCAGAGCGGCCGGGTCCGCGTCGTACGCGAGCCGGCGCCGGACCACCTCCGAACGCAGCGCTGGGTCCCGTGGGGCCGCGACCTCAACCGTCAATCCGAACCGGTCGAGCAGCTGCGGCCGCAGCTCGCCCTCCTCGGGGTTCATGGTGCCGACGAGCACGAGCCGGGCCGCGTGGGCCACCGACACCCCGTCGCGCTCCACCGTCGAGCGCCCCATCGCCGCGGCGTCCAGCAGCAGATCGACCAGGTGGTCGTGCAGCAGGTTCACCTCGTCGACGTACAGGATCCCGCGGTGCGCCGCGGCCAACAGCCCCGGCTCGTAGCTGACCCGTCCCGAGCCGAGGGCCTGCTGCAGGTCGAGGGAACCGATCACCCGGTCCTCGGTGGCGCCGACCGGGAGCTCGACCAGCCGGGCCGGTCGGCGGACGGCGACGACGTCCGTGTGCGGACCGTCCGGGCAGGACGGGTCCGGGTCGGCAGGGTCGCAGGAGAACCGGCAGCCCTCGACGACCAGCTGATCGGGCTGTACGGCGGCCAACGCCCGCACCATCGTCGACTTCGCCGTCCCCTTCTCACCCCGCACCAGCACCCCGCCGACCTCGGGCGAGATCGACGTCAGCACCAGAGCGAGGGCCATGTCGTCGGAGCCGACCACGGCCGAGAACGGAAAGGTACGCACGATCGGTGGAGGCCTCCTCGCGGGTGTCCACGCCCGCAGTCGTCGGGGTCACCGCCGACATCGGCGGCGGGCGACAGGGACGTTCTGACTGACCGCTCCGTCGGAGGACGGAGGGGCTTCACAGTGGCGGGACCGCTCCAGATCTTCCCTGGATTCCTCGCCTGTCGCCGTGGCCGATCCTCCCACACGTCGGCTGTTCGTTGGCCGGCCGAAGACCGGGGGGTCGCGTAGGGTCTTTTGCGTGAACGGGCTGGACGTCGTCGGAGTGCCGGCCGGGGGGTGGTCCGAGCTGGGCGAGGCGGCGCGGACGCTGATCGCCGACGCCGAGGTGCTGATCGGCGGACGGCGGCACCTCGATCTGGTTCCCGCAGACCTCGGCCGGGCCGAGCGGCTGCAGTGGCCGAGCCCGCTCCGGCCGGCGCTGCCCGGCCTCCTGGACGGCTGGGCCGACAGACGGACGGTGGTGCTGGCCAGCGGCGACCCGTTGGTCTCCGGTATCGGTTCCACCCTGATCGAGCTGCTGGGAGCGGACACCGTACGGATCCATCCGGCCGTCTCCTCGGTCGCTCTGGCCGGTGCTCGGCTGGGCTGGTCCAGCGAGACCGTACGGGTGGTCTCGGTGGTCGGTCGCGACCTGGATCTGGTCCGCAGGCACCTGGCTCCCGGCCAACGGCTGATCGTGTTGTCGTCGGGCGCCGAGACACCGGGAGAGCTGGCCACGCTGCTGGTCGAGGCCGGCTACGGGCCGAGTGCGCTGACCGTGCTGGGCGACCTGGGCACCACCTCCGAGAGCCGCACCCAGACAGTCGCCGCTGACGCGGACGGACTGGGCGACGCCCCGACCCTCAACCTGGTGGCGGTGGAGTGCCGGGCCGAGGCGGACACGCGTCCTCTCGGCTCGAGCCCCGGGTTGCCCGACGACGCGTACGCGCACGACGGCCAGCTGACCAAGCGCGACCTGCGCGCCTCGGCCCTGTCCCGGCTCGCTCCGGTGCCGGGGGAGCTGCTCTGGGACCTCGGCGCGGGCGCGGGTTCCATCGCCATCGAGTGGGCGCGGACCGATCCCCGGTGCCGGGCGATCGCCGTCGACCGCACCCCGGACCGCGCCGTCCGGATCACCGCCAACGCCGCCAGGCTGGGCGTACCGGGCATCCAGGTGATCACCGCCGACGTCATCGAGACGCTGGACTGGTTACCGCAGCCGAGCGCGATCTTCGTCGGCGGCGGTGCCGATCTGGACCTGATCCGCCGCTGCTGGCACCTGCTACCAGCCGGTGGCCGGCTGGTCGCGCACGCGGTCACCATGGAGACCGAGCAGATCCTGCTCGAGGCTTGGCGCGGCTTCGGTGGTGAGCTGGTCCGGATCGGGGTGGAGAAGCTGGCGGCACTGGGAGGCTTCCACGGCTGGAAACCGGCCCGGGCAGTGGTCCAGTGGAGCGCGGTCCGCGACGCCGACACCGGGCTGAGCTCATGACCCCACCTGTGGGGGTGCGCCGATGACTGTGCACTTCATCGGGGCGGGTCCGGGCGCCGCGGACCTGCTGACCGTACGGGCGGTGCGGTTGCTCGCCTCGTCGCCGGTCTGCGTCTACGCCGGGACCTACCTGGACGCCGCGGTGCTGTCGCACTGTGCGCCGGGCGCCACCCTGATCGACTCGGCCGGGCTGTCGCTGGACGAGATCACCGCGCACCTGGTGGCCGCCCATGGGGCGGGCAAGGACGTCGCACGGCTCTGCTCGGGCGACCCGTCGCTCTACTCGGCGCTGGCGGAGCAGGCACGGCGGCTGGATCGGGCCGGGGTCCCGTGGGACGTGACCCCGGGAGTGCCCGCCTACGCGGCCGCCGCGGCGATCCTCGGCCGGGAGCTGACCGTCCCGGGGCTCGCGCAGACGGTGATCTTGACCCGCACGCAGGCCGCGTCGACGGCGATGCCGGAATCGGAGTCGCTCGAGCGGCTGGCCGCCACCGGCGCCACCATGGTGCTGCACCTGGCCATCCGGCGCACCCGCGAGCTGGCCGGGCGGATCGCGGCCTTCTACGGGTCGGAGTGCCCGGTCGCCGTCGTGTCCCGAGCGACCCAGCCGGACGAGCTGGTGTTGCGCGGGACCCTGGCGGACATCGGCGACCAGGTCGAGAGCGCGGGGCTCCGGCAGGCCGCAGTGATCATCGTCGGGCCGGCGCTGGCGGCCGAGGGCTTCGTCGACTCGCACCTCTACGGGTCTCGGGTCGCCCGACGCCGTTGACCCACCTCGACCCCCGGTCGTGAGTCCGCGGCGCCGTCAGGAGGAGATCGCCACACCCTTGCCGACCGGAGAGTTCAGGAAATCCACCCGAGCGCTGCTGACGTAGTGGTCCTTGGCGGCCAGGAAGCGGGCCGTGTGCGGCGCCGCCTCGTGTGCCCGATGGGCATCTCGGTCGGTGTAGACCTCGTAGAAGACCCGAGCCAGCGGCTCGCCCTCCACCGCGTGCGTGGCGTAGACCAGCGTCCCGGGCTCGTGCGCGGTGATCTGGGGGAGGACCTCGGCCACCAGCGCGTCGAAGGCGGCTGCGGCGTCGGTGTCATGGAGGTCGAAGCGGACGACGAGAGCGAACACGCCCTCAGTGTCGCACCGCGCCACCCGGGCCGTTCGACGGCGCTGATCGGCTCAGCCTGCCGGGGGTAGCAGGGCCATGCCGGCGAGATAGCTGATGCCCAACGTCCCCAGGCCGACGATCAGCGTCCGGATGATCGTCCTTCGAGCCGACAGGTAGGACGAGCGGGCGGCGATGATCGAGGTGATGATCAGCGACACCACCACGGCGAGCAGCACGGCGATCGCGTCGAGGGAGATCGGGGCCAGGAAGGTGATCAGCAGCGGGATGCTGGAACCGACGGCGAAGGAGATGCCAGCGGAGAGGCCGATCAGGATCGGTCCGCGCGCCGGTGGGATCTCGTCGATGCCGTACTCCGTCTGGAGCTGGGCCGTCAGCGGGTCGGCTTCGTGCAGCTGCTCGGCGACCTCGCGGGCAAGTTCAGGAGTCAACCCTCGGCCCTGGTAGTGCTCGACGAGCTCGGCCAGCTCATCGTCCGGGTTGGCCTCGAGCAGCCGCTGCTCGTACGCGACGGTGGCGAGCTGGGCGTCGCGCTCGGCCGCGGCCTCGGCCCACTTCGCGCCACCGACGGCGAGCGCACCGGTGATGGTGGCGGCCAGGGCCGCGGTGATCAACAGCTGGTCGTCGGCGCCGGCTCCGGCGAAGCCCTCGAGGAGACCGGCAGTGGCGATGATGCCGTCGTTGGCGTCCACGACCCAGCTCTGGACGAGCGGACCGGTCAGGCGGGCACGCAGACCGCGACGCACCGACTCCTCGGATCCCGCCATTCGCCCCTCCACCGGCCGACTTCCGACGGTCAGTGTGGCACGGGCCGTTGGCTCGATCGCCCTTGACGTTGATCGGCTGACGGAGGGTGTGGCGCACCTCGATCAGGTCCGCTCGGCATCGGCTGTCACCTGGTCGACGGGGACCCGGAGCACCTGGATTACTGCGGGCCAGGCACCTTTCAACCCAGCGGACACCATCCGCATCGCGGAAGAGATTTTTCACAGGGGTCTAGCGCTCGCAACAATCCTCGATTAGTGTGCCTCCAACGCTCCACCCGTCGTTCGCATGGATAACCGACGGATTGGGGTCACGACCAGGCCGTTCGAACCATGCACCCGTTCTCCATGGCGGAGGACGGCGCCCCAAGGGGCGCTTCTGGTGTGTCGTGGATTGGAGCGTGATGACGGTGTCCCGCGTGTGTGTCAACGGTGAGTTCCGTGCCCTCGGTGAGGTCGGCGGTGAGGTCACCCTGCTCGACTGGTTGCGTGGTGGCGGTCTGACCGGCACCAAGGAGGGCTGCGCCGAGGGCGAGTGCGGCGCGTGCGCCGTGGTGGTGCTCAAACCGGATGCCGACGGCGACCGCAGCACCTGGACGGCGATCAACGCGTGTCTGGTGCCGGCCGCTGCCCTCGACGGCCAGGAGGTCGTCACCGCCGAAGGACTCGGCACGCCCGCAGCGCTGCACCCCGTCCAGCGGGAGATGGCGGTCCGCGGCGGCTCCCAGTGCGGCTATTGCACCCCCGGTTTCGTCTGCTCGATGGCCGCCGAGTTCTACCGCCGAGGTCGCTGCGGATCCACCTCCGGCGCCGAGACCGAACATGCCAGGGAGGCCCCGGCGGCCGACCACGAGCACGGCCCCAACGGTTTCGACCTGCATGCCCTGAGCGGCAATCTGTGCCGCTGCACCGGCTACCGACCGATCCGTGACGCGGCGTACGCGCTCGAGGACCCGCTGGCCACGGACCCGCTGCTGGCCCGCACCGACGCGGCCGCCCCGGCGCCGGTGCCGGCGACCACCACCGGGCCGCACGGGGACTACGTCCGGCCGGGCAACCTGGCCGAGACCCTCGAGCTGCTGGCCCGGCACCCCGACGCCAAGCTGGTCGCCGGCTCCACCGACTGGGGTGTCGACCTCAATCTCAAGCACGCGCGAGCGGAGCTCAGCCTCGGCATCGATCGGCTGCCGGAGCTGCGGTCGTACGACGTCGGAGCTGAGACGATCACGCTCGGAGCGGCGCTGACCCTGTCCGAGATCGAGACCCGGCTGGCCGGAGAGGTCCCGCTGCTGGCCTCGCTGTTCCCCCAGTTCGCGTCCCGGTTGATCCGCAACTCGGCCACGCTGGGTGGGAACCTGGGCACCGGCTCGCCGATCGGGGACGCACCACCCGTGCTGCTGGCGCTGGACGCGTCGCTGGTCCTCGGCTCGACCGCGGGCGAGCGGACGGTCCGGTTGGCCGACTACTTCACCGGCTACCGCCAGACCCTGCGACGACCGGACGAGCTGATCGTCAGCGTCGTCATCCCGCGACCCCTGGCCCCGCTGACGGCCTTCCACAAGATCGCCAAGCGCCGCTTCGACGACATCTCCAGCATCGCCGTCGCGTACGCGCTCCGGCTCGCCGACGACGGCACCGTCGCCGAGATCATGATCGGGATCGGCGGTGCGGCCGCCACCCCGCTGCGAGCCACAGCGACCGAGAACGTCCTACGGGGGAAGGCATGGACCGCCGAGGCGGCCGACGCCGCCGCCGCGGTGCTGGCCACCGAGGGGACCCCGATGGATGATCATCGTGCGTCGTCGGCCTTCCGGAAGGCGATGCTCGGCCAGTCGGTGCGCAAGTTCTTCGTCGAGACGAACGAGGCCCAGCAGCTCGGAGGTGTGGCATGACGGCCCTCGATCAGCGGCACGCAGGGGTGGAGGAACGGACCCCGCACGCAACCGGGTCCCTGGCCGATCGTCCGTCCGGCTCCAAGGTCGGACTCGAGCTGCCGCACGAGGCGGCCAACCTGCACGTCACCGGGGCGGCCCTCTACACCGACGACCTGATCATGAGGACCAGCGGCGTGCTGCACGCCTGGCCGGTGCAGGCGCCGCACGCTCGCGCCCTGATCACCGACCTGCGGGTGAAGCCGGCGTACGACGTCGACGGTGTGGTCCGGGTGCTGACCGCCGAGGACGTGCCCGGGGTCAACGACGCCGGCATCAAGCACGACGAGCCGCTGTTCCCGTCCGAGGTGATGTTCCACGGCCACGCCGTCTGCTGGGTGCTGGGGGAGACCCTGGATGCCGCCCGCCGCGGCGCGGAGGCGATCGAGGTCGACTACGAGCCACTCCCCAGTCTGATGACGCTCACCGAGGCGATCGCGCAGGAGTCCTTCCAGGGCCATCAGCGCACCGTCTCCCGTGGTGACGCGGCCGCGGGTCTGGCCGAGGCCGCCCACCGGTTCACCGGCGAGTTCGAGTTCGGTGGTCAGGAGCACTTCTACCTGGAGACCCACAGCTCGCTCGCCCTGGTGGACGAGAACGGTCAGATCTTCGTCCAGTGCTCGACCCAGCACCCGTCGGAGACCCAGGAGATCGTCGCCCACGTGCTGGGCCTGGATTCTCACGCGGTGACCGTGCAGTGCCTGCGGATGGGCGGTGGCTTCGGCGGCAAGGAGATGCAGCCGCACGGCTTCGCCGCGATCGCGGCGCTGGGCTCCACCCTGACGGGTCGTCCGGTCCGGCTCCGGCTGAACCGCACCCAGGACATGACGATGTCCGGCAAGCGTCACCCCTTCCACGCCAGCTGGGAGATCGGTTTCGACGACGACGGGTTGATCACCGGCCTGCAGGCCACGCTGACCAGTGACGGTGGCTGGAGTCTCGACCTGTCCGAGCCGGTGCTGGCCCGGGCGCTGTGTCACATCGACAACGCCTACTGGATCCCGAACATCGAAGCCCACGGGCGGATCGCCAAGACCAACAAGACGTCGCAGACGGCGTTCCGTGGCTTCGGCGGCCCGCAGGGCATGATCGTGATCGAGGACATCCTGGGCCGCTGCGCCCCGTTGCTCGGCCTCTCCGCCGAGGAGCTGCGGCACCGCAACCTCTACAGCGCTGGCCAGTCGACGCCGTACGGGCAGCCGGTCCGTCATCCCGAGCGGTTGGCCGACATCTGGTCGCAGCTGCTCGACAAGGCCGACTACCCGGCCCGACTCGCCGAGCTGGAGAAGTTCAACGCCGAGCACCCGCACACCAAGCGCGGGTTGGCGATCACCCCGGTGAAGTTCGGCATCTCGTTCAACCTGACCGCGTTCAACCAGGCCGGTGCCCTCGTGCACGTGTACAAGGACGGCTCGGTGTTGATCAACCACGGTGGCACCGAGATGGGCCAGGGCCTGCACACGAAGATGATCCAGGTGGCGGCCACCGCCCTCGGGGTGCCGCTGTCGGCGGTCCGGCTGGCCCCGACCCGGACCGACAAGGTGCCCAACACCTCCGCCACCGCAGCGTCCTCCGGCGCCGATCTCAACGGCGGCGCGATCAAGAACGCCTGTGACCAGATCCGCGACCGGCTGGCCGAGGTGGCGGGCCGGAAGCTGAACATCCACCCGGCCGACGTGCGCTTCCACGACGGGGTGGTCACCGGCATCGGGTTCCATGATCGCGAGATCAGCTTCGCCGAGCTGGCGCACGCCGCCTACTTCCAGCGGGTCTCCTTGTGGGCGGCCGGGTTCTACCGTACCGAGGGTCTGCACTGGGACGCGGAGCGGATGCAGGGCGAGCCGTTCAAGTACTTCGCGTACGGAGCGGCGTTGGCCGAGGTCGAGGTGGACGGTTTCACCGGCGCCTACCGCTTCCTGCGCACCGACATCGTGCATGACGTCGGCGACAGCCTGTCCCCGCTGATCGACGTCGGGCAGATCGAGGGTGGCTACGTCCAGGGCGCCGGTTGGCTGACCCTCGAGCAGCTGCGCTGGGACACCGGCGACGGTCCGAACCGTGGGCGGCTGAACACCCAGGCGGCGTCGACGTACAAGCTGCCCAGCTTCTCGGAGATGCCGGAGGTCTTCCGCGTCCACCTGTACGAGAAGGCGACAGAGTCCGGAGTGGTGTACGGGTCCAAGGCGGTCGGGGAGCCGCCGCTGATGCTCGCCTTCTGCGTCCGGGAGGCGCTGCGGCAGGCGGCCGCGTCGTTCGGACCGCCCGGCACGTCGGTCGACCTCGCCAGCCCGGCCACGCCGGAGGCCGTCTACTGGGCCCTCGACGGTGCCCGCTCGGCCGGCGCGATCACCAGCGTCACGGAAAGCTGATCATGGACTGGTTGAGAGCAGCAACGGAGCTGCGGGACACCGGTCAGGCCGGGGTGTTGATCACGGTGGTCGCCGTGCGCGGGCATGCGCCCCGCGACGCCGGCGCCAAGATGGTGGTCGGACTGGCGCGGACCTGGGGCAGCATCGGTGGCGGCAACCTCGAGGAAGTCGCCATCACCCGGGCCCGAACCATGATCACCGAGTCGTCGACCGAGGTGACCACGGTGACCACCCGGCTCAACCCGCACGAGAAGACCGAGTTCGGTCGGCAGTGCTGCGGAGGAGAGGTGACGGTGTTGTTCGAACCGCTGCCCGCCCGGCCGACCATCGCGATCTTCGGGGTGGGCCACGTCGGCTACGAGATCGCCCGGATCGTGTCCCGGTGGGACGTGCGCCTGCTGCTGGTCGACTCCCGGGCCGACGAGCTGGAAGCGCTGAGGCTGGTGGACATCGTGGACGGGACCGCCGACGTCGAAGCCCATCGCACCGTGCTGGGCGAGACCGTGCTGGAACGGCTGCCGGTCGGCTCCCACGTGTTGATCATGACCCACGACCACGCCGAGGACTTCGCGCTCTGTGATGCCGCACTGCGGCTGCCCGCAGGCCAGCTGGCCGACGTCGGGCTGATCGGGTCGGCGGCGAAGTGGGCGCGGTTCCGGTCGAACCTGACCGAGCACGGCCACGCGCCGGACCGGATCGACACCATCACCTGCCCGATCGGTCTGCCCGCTATCGCCGGCAAGGAACCGGCGGTGATCGCCGTCTCGGTCGCGGCGGCCCTGATGCAGTCCCTGCAGGCCCCGGTAGGGGTGACTTCATGACGCTGTACCGGTCGACCATCCTGGACGTGAGCGGGGATCCGTTCCGCAGCGACGATCCCGCCGGCACCCTGCGCGCCGACGACGACGGCGGTCTACTGGTCACCGACGGCGTGATCAGGGCCCGCGGACCGTACGCCCGGCTGCGCGCCGAGCACCCGGACGAGGAGACCGAGGACCTGAGCGGCGGACTGCTGCTGCCCGGCTTCGTCGACACCCACGTCCACTACCCGCAGGTCCGGGCCATCGGCGGGCTGGGGATGCCGTTGCTGGACTGGCTGGATCGCTGTGCCCTGCCCGAGGAGGCGCGGCTCGCCGACCAGGCGTACGCGCTGGCCGTGGCGGACGAGCTGATGTCCTGCTTGGTCGGCGCCGGGACCACCACGGCCCTGGTCTTCGGCTCCCACTTCGCCACCGCGGTCGACGCCTTGTTCGCGGCGGCGGAGCGCACCGGGCTGCGAGTCACCGCCGGGCAGGTGCTCAGCGACCGGATCCTGCGGGACGACCTGCTGACCACCCCGGCCCGGGCCGTCGCCGAGGGACGCGCGCTGGTCGAGCGCTGGCACGGCAAGGGAAGGCTCCGGTACGCCGTCACCCCGCGGTTCTCCTTGTCGGCCTCGGAGTCGATGCTGGACGCCTGCGCCGAGCTGCTGACCGCGGGCGACGAGGTCTGGTTGACCAGCCACATCAACGAGAACGGGGCCGAGGTCGATCAGGTCGCCGCTCACTTCCCCGAGCGCTCCCACTATCTCGACACCTACCACCACCACGGTCTGGTCGGCAGCCGGACCGTGCTGGCCCACAACGTCCATCCCACCGACCACGAGTTGGAGATGATGGCGGACACCGGGTGCTGGGTCGCCCACTGCCCGACCAGCAACGCTGCCCTGGGCAGCGGGCTGTTCCCCTTCAGGCGCCACGACGCGTACGGCGTCGGTGTGGCCCTGGGCTCCGATGTCGGTGCCGGCACCGGGTTCTGCCTGATCAAAGAGGGACTGCAGGCCTACTTCGCCCAGCAGCTCCTCGGACCCGACGGGCTGCCGTTGACGCCGGCCCATCTGCTCTATCTGGCCACTCGGGCCGGCGCGCTGGCGCTCGGTCTCGGTGATCAGGTGGGTGACTTCGAGGTCGGCCGGCGCTTCGACGCCGTCTGGCTGCGTCCGTCCCCGCACAGCACCCTCGACATCGTCCTGCGCCACGCGCCGGATGCGACCGAGGCGCTGGCCAAGGTGTTCGCCCTGGCAGGTCCGGCCGACATCGCCGGGGTCTGGGTGGACGGCCATCACCTGACCAGTACCTCCAGCACGGCCCGTCCCGCGCTCGTCCCTTCCATGATCACCGCCTGATGAGCTCCGCTCGTCCGCCCGAGAGGCTCCGCCCATGACCCAGACCAAGGCCACCGAGACGGTCACCGCCGGCAAACCGATCAGCGGCCTCGACCGCTACTTCGGACTCACGGCGCACGGCTCGAACATCCCGCGCGAGCTCCGCGCCGGGTTCACCACCTGGCTCACCATGAGCTACATCCTGTTCGTCAACCCGCAGGTCCTGTCCAGCGCCATCGACGTGCCGAACGGCTTCAACCAGCTGCTGACCACCACCTGTCTGGCGGCCGCCTTCGGCTCGCTGGCGATGGGCATCATCGCCCGCTACCCCTTCGCTCAGGCACCGGGCATGGGTCTGAACGCCTTCTTCGCCTACTCCGTCGTCGGCGCCATGGGCTATCCCTGGCAGACGGCCCTCGGGGCGGTGTTCATCTCCGGGGTCCTGTTCGTCATCCTCAGCGTCGCGGGGGCGCGGCAGGCCATCGTCAAGGCGATCCCGCTCAGTCTGAAGTTCGCGATCACCGCCGGCATCGGGGCGTTCCTGGCTTTCCTGGGCTTCAAGTCCGCCGGCATCGTGGTGGCGAACGAGGCCACCCTGGTCGGTCTCGGTTCATTGACCTCGCCGACCGCGTGGCTGGCGATCGTCGGCCTGATCGGCACAGCGGTGCTGATGTACAAGAAGGTCAAGGGCGCGATCCTGTACGGCATCGTCGGCACCTCGTTGATCGCGATCATCACCCGGATCCCGGTCTACTCCGGTGCGGACGGCGCCCTCGGTCCCTTCTCCGGCTTCTCCAACGGCATCGTCGGTCTCCCGGTCTGGCCCACGGACCTGATCGGTCAGCTCGACATCGGGGCGGCCTTGGGTCTCGGGCTGTTCAGTGTCGTGTTCACGTTCTTCTTCGTCGACTTCTTCGACGCCACCGGCACCCTGACCGGTCTGGCCCAGCGGGCCGGCTACCTCGACGCCAAGGGTGACATGCCGCGCGCCCGGCTGACCTTCTCGATGGACGGGCTCGCCGCGATGTTCGGCGCCTTCGTGGGCACCTCGACCACCACCGCGTACGTGGAGAGCGCCTCCGGCATCGAGGAGGGCGGCAAGACCGGTATCACGGCCAGCACCGTCGGTTTGCTGTTCGTCCTCTCGACCTTCCTGTGGCCGATCGCCGGCGCCGTGCCGGGTGCGGCGACCGCCCCGGCCCTGATCCTCGTCGGGGCGCTGATGATGCAGGCGGCCAAGGACATCGACTGGGTCGACCTGTCCGAGGGCGTACCGGCCTTCCTCACCCTGATCTTGATGCCGCTGACCTTCTCGATCGCCAACGGCGTCAGCTTCGGCGTGATCGCCTACTGCGCGATCAAGCTGCTCAGCGGTGAGGGCAAGAAGGTGAGCCCGATCCTCTACGTGGTCGCGCTACTGCTGATCGCGCGGTACGTGTTCCTCGCCGGGGGATAGCCCCGACGTTCGGCTCGATCCGCTCACAGCGGCTGCGAGAAGTTGGTGCAGCTCAGCAGCCGGACCGCCTACTTGGAGTCAGCTGGAGCCTTCACCACGAGCACGGGTACGTCGGCGTGCAGGATGATGTTCTGGGTCACGCTGCCCAGGAACAGCTTGCCGACCGGGCTCCGGCGGCGGGCGCCGATGACCAGCAGCTCGGTGTCCAGAGTGCTCACCACGTCGAGGACTGCCTCGCCGACGTCCTCGCCGGTGGTCACCTGGAGGGTCCACTCGAGGTCGTCGAGGCCGGCGTCGGCCAGCACCTTGGTGATCTGGTCACCGACTCCCGCCTTGTGCGCCTCGACCACATCGAGGTCGACACCCTCGGCCACGTGGATGACAGCCAGCGAGGTGTGCCGCAGGCTGGCCTCCTTGGCGGCCTCTTGCAGGGCCACCTGGCCGATCGCGGATGCCTGGTGGGCGACGACGACGCTCATCTCAACTCACTCCTCTGTGCCGGATCTGGCCAACCTGGCGTTGGCTGGCTCCGGAGCCCGACTCTAGTAGTAAATGTCTGGACAAACTAGACCTCAGGACTGCCAACGTCGGGTCCACACCCGATTGCCCACCACCGAGGTCCCGGTCGCCCCGATGATCAGGAGGCACCGCATGTCCACGAGAGCGGGATCCAGGTCGCCGAGGGTGGTCACCATGAGGTTCTCGCCCGCGCGACCGACATCGCGCCCGATCACCACTGGGGTGGCTGGGGCACGGTGCTCGAGCAGGACAGCCTGCGCGTCGGCCACCTGGGTCGTGCGGCTGCGCGAGGCCGGGTTGTAGAGCGCGATCGCCAGGTCGGCGGTCGCGGCGGCCCGCAGCCGCCGCTCGATCACCTCCCAGGGCTTCAGCCGATCGGACAGCGACAACACCATGTAGTCGCCGCCGAGTGGTGCCCCTGCGCGGGCCGCGACGGCCTGCGCCGCGGTGACCCCGGGCAGCACGGTCACCCGCACGCTCGCGTACGCCGAGTCGGCCGCGACGGCCTCGAACGCGGCGGACGCCATCCCGAAGACCCCCGCGTCACCACCGGAGACCAGGGCGACCTTCTCGCCCCGCAACGCCAGGTCCAGGGCCAACCGGGCCCGGTCCAGCTCGACGGTGTTGCCGCTGGCGTGGCGCTGCAGACCTGGACGCGGCGGCACCCGGTCCACGTACGGTCCGTAGCCGACAACGTGCTCGACCAGGGCGAGTGCGTCGGTCACCTCGGGGGTGACCCAGCGGTCCGGACCGGGACCGAGACCGATGACCAGCAGCTCGGCCGGGGTCTGGTCGGCCGAGACCTGAGTTGCCCGGGCCGACGCCTGGGAACGGGCGCGGCCGCCGCTGTCGGCCCGTCGACCGGGGCCGGGGACGACGATGGAGGAGAAGTAGGGCACCGCGTCGGGATCGACCTCGGCAACCGGTCGGACGACCTCCCGACCCGTGCTGGCCCGCTCCACGTAGACGGCGTCGGCGAGTCGACCGGACTGCCGCAGCGCCTCTCGGACCCCGACGAAGGTGCGCCCCAGCTTCATGATCACGACCGCGTCGTCGCCGGCCAGGCGGCGGGCGAGCTCGGGCACGGGAAGCGTTCCGGGCAGCACGGTCAGCACGTCTTCGTGTCGCACCAGCGGCACCCCGACCGCGGCGGAGGAGGCGCTGACCGAGGTGACACCGGGCACGATCTCGCAGCGGAACCGATCGGCCAGCCGATCGTGCAGGTACATGTAGGAGGAGTAGAAGAGCGGATCGCCCTCGGCCAGCACGACGACGGAGCGCCCCTGCTCCAGGTGCTCGGCCAGCCGGGCGGCGGACGCGTCGTAGAACTCCTCGATCTCGCCGTAGTAGCCGTCCGCGTGATCGGTCGGGCCGACGGTGACCGGGTAGGCCAACAGCTCCTCGGTCACCCCGGCCGGGATGAACTCGGCCACGATCGACCGGGCGATCGAGGTGCCCTTGGTCCCCGAGTGGTACGCGATCACGTCCGCTCCGGCGATCAAGCGGGCCGCCTTCACGGTCAGCAGCTCCGGGTCCCCGGGTCCGACGCCCACCGCGGACAGGGTTCCACCGGTCACAGCTCGTCCTCCCGCGCCAGGGCGTTCAGGGCCGACGCGCACAGGGCCGAGCCACCCCGGCGACCGTGCACGACCAGGTAGGGGATCTGGTCGGGATGCTGGACCAGCGCGAGCTTGGACTCGGCCGAGCCGACGAAGCCGACCGGGATCCCGATGATCGCGGCGGGCCGTGGGCCGCCGTCACTGATCAGCTCCAACAGGGCGAACAGCGCCGTCGGGGCGTTGCCGATCGCCACCACCGCACCCTCGAGATCCTCGCCCCACAAGGACACCGCGGCCGCCGAGCGCGTGGTGCTCCAGTGCGTGGCCAGCTCGGAGACCCGCGGGTCGTGCAGCAGGCAGCGGACCTGGTTGCCGGCCGGCAACCGACGGCGGGTCACCCCGGAGGCGATCATCTCGGCGTCGGTGAAGATCGGCGCCCCGGCGCGCAGCGCGCGCTGGGCCGAGGAGACCAGCAGCGGATGGGCTTCGACGTCGTTGACCAGCCCGGTGTCCCCACTGGCGTGGATCATCCGGACCACGATCTTCTCCGCATCCGCCGGCACCTTCGACAGATCGGCTTCGGCGCGGATGGTCGCGAACGACGCCCGGTAGATCGCCGTCGGGTCGTCCAGGTAGTCGTACCGTCGGGTTGGTCGCCTCATGGTCTGCCGCCGATCACAGTGAGAGCCTCGGCCATGCTCGGCGCCACCAGGTCCCGGTGATCACCGGTCGGCGCTCCGCAGCGGCGTTCGCAGCCGGACACGTGCGTCCGTGGTAGCGAACCACCAACTGCGACCAGAGCCTCGGCGATCTCGGTCGTGTCGATCCGCGCCCGAGCGCAGAAGGGTGCTCCGACGCAGGCGCTGACCTGGGCCCAGGCCGTGTCGTCCTCGACCACGAAGCCGGCCGCAGCGAGATCGCCGAGGCGTTCGGCGGCGCCCGGGAGCACGAGCCCCCGCCACGGAGTGATCACCACCGGACCGCCGGCCACCACCTCCTCGACCAGGCGAGCCTGCTCCAGGGCCAACCGCGCCAGCGGCACCGACATCGAGGCGACCGTGCCGATCCGGCCCAGCGGAGTGGACGCGAGGCCGCGGACGGGTGTCACCGGGACGAGTCCGAGCGAGTCCACCCAGGCGGGGAGCTCGGCTACGTGCCACGCCCCGGTGTCCGCCCGGGCCGTCGCGAACGCCAGCGCCAGCCGGAGCAGGCTCGGCACCACCTCCGCGGTCCGCACCGGCAACCCACGCTCGGCGGAGCCCACCAGCACGTACCCGCCGTCGGGTCCTCCTGCCTGGTAGCCGAGGTCGAACGTCAGGTCGGCCACGTCACCGCGGCCGTCGTCGAGCACGAACAGGAAGCGGCCCGGCAGCTCGGCCAACTCCGGTTCGGTCACCAGCCCGGCATCCAGGGCCACGGTGAGGGGTCCCAGGTCGGCTCGACCGCCGGAGAGCCCGGTCAGCGGCGAGGAGACGATGTTGCGGACCCGTTCGTGGCTGACGGAGGGCAGCACCCCGGTCGCGACCACGGCGTCGACGAAGGAGGCCGGCAGGGGGTCGGGAAGCCCGCGCAGCTGCACCCCGGCCCGCGAGGTCAGCTGCAGGATGCCGTTGCCGTACGCGGCGGCCAACTCGCCAAGCTGCCGCAGGGCCAGCGCCGAGATCCGCCCGCCGGGCAGCCGCAACCGCACCATGGCGCCGTCCTCGGCCCGGTGGGGCCGGAGGACGCCGGGACACGCGTCGGCTGCTCGCACCCGGACATCCTAAGGAGCCGCGCCGGACTCCTCGTCTGTTCCGAGGTGCGTGGACGATGAGTTCGTCGGCCGGCGTCGGTCGAGAAGAGTGACCGGCACCGCGCCGACAGCACGAGGAGGCTCGCATGAACCCGATGGCTCGTCGCAT
This sequence comes from uncultured Actinomycetota bacterium, assembly GCA_963696135.1. Taxonomy (GTDB): domain Bacteria; phylum Actinomycetota; class Actinomycetes; order Propionibacteriales; family Propionibacteriaceae; genus Microlunatus. The sequence continues at coordinate 209,180 of CAVOJH010000004.1, read as the reverse complement.
GTTCGAGCTGGTCGAGCCGATCGGCGTGATCCCGTACGCGGCCGACGAACCCAACGAGGCGATGTTCGCCCTGGGGTTCACCAACTACTGGGACACCTACTTCGCCGGCCGGGCAGCGCCGCTGGGGAGGCCGACGGCGGAGGTGGTGGACGCCCTGTTCTACAACTTCGCGCCCGGCGAGGTGGCCCGGCACATCCCCAAGGTGTGGCGCACCACCACGCCGGAGGCGGCGATCGCCGCTCGCGAGCGGGGCTGCGTGGCGGCGCTGCGGCGGGTCCTCGGCGACCAGGTCGACACACCGGCGTTCGCCCGGGCCACCGAGCTGCTCACCAGGGCGGCCACCAGCGCTCCATCCCAGGGCCGCCCGATGTACGCCGCTCTGCTGGCGCTGCCGGTCCCGGAGGAGACCGTGGCCCGGCTCTTCCACGCCGCGTCCCTGCTCCGCGAGCACCGGGGCGACGGGCACATCGCGGCCCTGATGGTCGAGGGCATCGGCGGTCTCGAGGCGCACGTCCTGCTCGCCCTCGACATGTCCCTGCCGGCGGCTGAGTTCGGTCGGTTGCACCATCTCCCGGCCGCGCAGATCCAGGCTGTGGTCGACGGTCTGCGACGCCGTGGGTTGATCGCCGACGACGGGTGGTTCACCGAGCAGGGCCGCGCGGTCAAGCAACGGGTCGAGGAGATCACCGACGACCTCGCCGCGCAGCCGTACGAGGTCCTCGACGGGGAAGAACGCGACGAGCTGGTGCGTCTCCTGGAGCCGCTCGCCGCGCGCCTGCTCGCCGCCCAGGACTGACCGCGGCCGCAGCCTTCTCGCGGATTTCGGGCACCTACGAGGGCCCCGTAGAATCGGCCGGGTCATGAACACCTCCAGCCCGCCCGACCTTCCCCGAAGTCCCCGGCCCGCGCTTCCGGCCGCGACGCCACGGCCGCCGGAGCTGATGCGGGCCACCACCCCGACCACCTCGATCCAGGGGTGCCTCGGTGGCGCTTGATCTCCTCTGGGTGCTGGTCGGCCTGATCCTCACCGTCGGCACCGGGTTCTTCGTCGCCTCCGAGTTCGCCCTGGTGAACCTGGATCGCAACGACCTCGAAGCGCGGCAGGCGCGCGGCGAGAGCGGTCTCGGGATGACCATCAACGCTCTCAAGATCACGTCCACGCACCTGTCCGGAGCCCAGCTGGGGATCACCTTGACCACCCTGCTGACGGGCTACACGATGGAGCCGGCCATCAGCCGGCTGCTGACCGTACCGCTGACCTCGCTCGGTCTGCCCGAGGCGAGCATCCCGTGGATCGGCCGCGTGGTCGGTGTCGCGATCGCCACCCTGCTGTCGATGGTGCTGGGCGAGCTCGTACCGAAGAACTTCGCCCTGGCGCTGCCGCTGCGTACGGCCAAGGCCGTGGTGCCGTTCCAGACGGTCTTCACCATCGTGTTCAGACCGCTGATCACGTTGTTCAACAACACCGCCAACGCGGTCATCAGGAGCATGGGCATCGAGCCGAAGGAAGAGCTCTCCGGGGCCCGTTCGGCCGAGGAGCTCAGCTCGCTGGTCCGTCGTTCAGCGCTGGAGGGACTTCTCGATCAGGACCACGCCACGCTGCTCAGCCGGACGTTGCGCTTCTCCGACCACTCCGCGGAGGACGTGATGACGCCGAGGGTCCGGATGACCAAGGTGCACCACGACGACACCGCCACGGAGATCGTCGCCCTCTCCCAGCGTTCCGGCTTCTCCCGCTTCCCGGTCATCGGCGAGGACTCCGACGACATCCGGGGCGTCGTCCACGTGAAGCAGGCCTTTGCGTTGCCGGCGGCCGACCGGGACGGGGCGACAGCCGAGGAGCTGTCCGTCCAACCCCTGTTCGTGCCGCGGTCGATGGGCGCCGACACCCTGCTGGGGCTGTTGCGTCGGGGCGGGTTCCAGATCGCCATCGTCACCGACGAGTACGGCGGCACCGACGGGGTCGTCACCCTGGAGGACCTGGTCGAGGAGCTCGTCGGTGATCTTCGTGACGAGCACGACCGATCCCGGACCGGGACCATCCGCGACGGCCGGGCGGTGATCTTCGACGGCTCGCTGAGACCGGACGAGCTGGTCGAGCGCACGGGGATCAAGGTGCCCGTGGACGCCGAGTACGAGACGGTGGCCGGCTTCGTCACCGACGAGCTGGACCGGATCCCCGAGGTCGGGGACGAGGTCGAGGTCGACCACGGCATCCTCCGGGTCGAGCGGGTCGACGGCCACCGGGTGGACCGGCTGAGGTTCACCCCGATCGAGGGCGAGCCCGGTCAGAGCGAGCACGACGTGATCGTCGACCAGCTGCGGGGCGACGAACGGAAGGAGGCCGACCATGGGTGAGTACGCTCCCGGGTTGATCGCCCTCTTCGTCCTGCTGGCCTTCAACGCGTTCTTCGTGGGCGCGGAGTTCGCCGTCATCTCGGCCCGTCGCTCGCAGATCGAGCCGAAGGCGGAGGCGGGCAGCAAGGCCGCCCAGACCTCGTTGTACGCCATGGAGCACGCCACGTTGATGCTGGCCACCAGCCAGCTGGGCATCACCATCTGCTCCTTGTTGATCTTGAACGTGTCCGAGCCGGCCATCCACCACCTGCTGGAGGTGCCGCTCGGTCTGACGCCCCTGACCGCTGACGTGATCAGCGTGCTCGCCTTCGTGATCGCCCTGGTGCTGGTGACCTTCCTGCACGTGGTGTTCGGCGAGATGGTGCCGAAGAACCTCTCGTTCTCGGTCCCGGACCGGGCCGTGCTGATGCTGGCGCCGCCGCTCGTCTTCGTCTCTCGGCTGTTCCGACCCATCATCTGGGCTCTCAACGCCATGGCCAACGGCGTCCTGCGGCTGTTCAAGGTGGAGCCCAAGGACGAGGCGACGAGCACCTACACCCTCGACGAGGTCGCCGCCATCGTGGAGCAGTCGACCCGCGAGGGGGTGCTCTCCGACACCACCGGTGCGCTGTCCAACGCGTTCGAGTTCACGGCCAAGAAGGTGCAGGACGTGGAGGTGCCGATGGCCCAGATCGTCGCCCTGCCGTGCACCTCGACACCCGACCAGGTGCAGCTGGCGCTGGCCGAGCACGGCTACTCCCGCTACATCCTCCTCGATGCCGTCGGCGAGCCGGCCGGCTACGTCCACCTCAAGGACGTGATGGACCTGTCCATCGGCAGGGCCGCGGGCGAGCCGTTCCCCGCCAAGCGGATCCGGCGCCTGACCGCCGTGCTGCGTGATGCCGACCTGGAGGACGGCCTCGCGTCGATGCGGCGCAACGGATCACACGTCGCCCGGTCGGTCGACCGGGAGGGCCGGGTGACCGGGATCCTGTTCCTGGAGGACATCATCGAGGAGCTCGTGGGTCAGGTCGACGACGCGACCAGCGCGTCCTGACCCGACGTGGCTCAAGGATCGCGGAGCGCCTTCTTCACGTACGCAGCGGATTCCCGGTAGCCGAGGGCGGCGTAGAAGTCCCCGGCCCGTCGGGTGGCCAGCGCCACGTACGCGGCGCCACTGGTCCGCGCGTGGTCCTCGGCCGCCGCCATCAACGCCCGGCCGACACCGGTGCCGCGCCGTTCTCCGGCAACCATCAGCTCCTCGACCCAGAGCACCGGACCGCCGGCATGGAAGGTGACGTGGCGTTGGCCGAGCAGGTAGCCGACGACGACGCCGGCGTCGGCGGCGACCAACAGCACGACGGTGGGCTCGCCGACCAGTCCGGCGAAGATCGTCGCGTACGTGTCGTGGTCGACCTCGTAGGAGGTGGCCAGGTCCCTGGCGAGAGGCCAGACGGCCTCGACGTCGTCCCCGACCGCCTCTCTGATGGTGATCATCGGGCTGGCACCGGGGCCGGACCGCTCGACTCGCGTGGGATCAGGGTGTGCAACGAGCTGGTCTCGGGCTGCGGGGGCTCTTCGCCGCGGACCAGGGCGAGCAGCTGGCGCATCGCCTGGGCACCCTGACGCTCGAGGTCGATGGTGACGGTGGACAGCGTCGGGGTCGCGTAGCGACCGAGCTCCTCGTCGTCCCAGCCGAACACGCTGACGTCGTCGGGCACCCGCCAACCTCGCTGCAGACAGCCGCGGATGGCTCCCGTGGCGACCTTGTCGTTGGCCGCGACGATCGCGGTGACGTCGGTGTCGTCGGGTAGTCGGCGCACTGCCCGGTATGCGGTCTCGGCCTGCCAGTCACCGTCGATGACCTGGCCCCGCAGGCCCAGCTCGGCCACAGTGTCGAGGAAGGTCTGGCGGCGGTTCCGAGCGGAGGTGAACCCGAGGTCACCGGCGAGATGCAGCAGGCTGCGGTGACCGAGGTCGGCCAGGTGCCGCACGACGTCACCGCAGGCCCGGGCGTCGGCCAGGGCGCCGATGCCGCGCATGCTCTCGTCGTAGTCGGCGACGGTGACGACGGCGGTCGAGCTGTCGGCGCTCGCCCGCGGCCCCCAGGACGCGAGCGCCAGGATCCCCTCGAACTCGCCGGAGTCGGTCAGCTCGTCGGCCCGTGCCGACCGGACAGCCGCGTCTCCTTCCAGGGCGACCAGATCCACCGCGTACCCGGCGTCGTGGGCGGCGGTTGCCGCAGCAGTCAGCAGCCGCAGGGGCAGGAACTGGATGGCGCCGGGCAACAGGATGGCGAGCCGGCCGGTCCGCCTGGTCCGCATCGAGCGGGCGATCCGGTTGGGTCGGTAGTTCAGCTCGGCGATGGCCGCTTCGACCCGCGCGAGCGTGGCCGGTTTCAGACCGCCGTTGTGCCGTAGGTAACGAGAGACGGTCTGGTGGGAGACGCCGGCGTGATCGGCCACCTCGTAGATGGTCGCCCGCTTGGTCGGCATCGGTCCTCCGAAAGTTCTGGGCCAGGACTGTTGACACGAATAGTGATCGATAACTACGTTACTGGTCAAGCGAGAAAGTGATCGATCACTATTTCGCGTAGACCAGCCATCGAGCAAAGGACGGACCCTGTCGTGAGCACCGGAGAAGATCCCCGCCCGCTTCGCTTCGCGGTGGTCGGGTTGGACCACTCCCACGCCTTCGGGCAGGCCACGGGTCTGCTGGGCCAGGGGTGCGAGCTCGTCGGTCTGAGCTCCGACGACCCGGATGCGGCGGTCGCCCAGGCCGCCCGGAGCCGGTGGCCCGATGCTCCCTGGGTCGCTGACGGCAGCGAGCTGCTCCGGGATCCGACCATCGACCTGATCGTCACCGCGGCGGTGCCCGATCGGCGGGGTCCGATCGCCGTCGAGGCGCTCCGCCACGGCAAGGACGTGGTGGCCGACAAGCCGGGCTGCGTCAGCCTCGACCAGCTGGCCGACGTCGAGCGAGCGGTGGCCGAGACCGGCCGGTTCTGGTCGGTGACGTTCTCCGAGCGCTTCGAGGTGCGCTCCGCCGTCAAGGCCGGTGAGCTGGTCCGCTCCGGACGGATCGGGCGGGTGGTCCAGACCCTGGGTCTGGGACCCCACCGAGAGGGCGACCGAGCCCATCTGGCCGGGGGCGCGGGCCGACCCGACTGGTTCTACGACGCCGCCCGGACCGGGGGCATCCTGACCGACATCGCCAGCCACCAGATCGACCAGTTCCTCTGGTTCACCGGCTCCGACTCCGCCGAGGTCGTCTCCAGCACGGTGGCCAACTACGCCCACCCGGACTCGCCGGCCATGCAGGACTTCGGCGAGGCGACGCTGCGCAGTGATCACGCCCACGGCTACGTGCGGGTCGACTGGTACACCCCGCAGGGCCTGCCGACCTGGGGGGACGGCCGGTTGGTCATCCTGGGCACCGAGGGATACCTCGAGCTCCGCAAGTACGTCGACATCGCCGGCCGGCCGGGTCGCGACCACCTGTTCGTCGTCGACGGCAGCGCGACCGAGTACGTCGACTGCTCCGACGTCGAGCTCAGCTACTACCCGGACCTGGTGCACGACGTCGCCCACCGCACCGAGACCGCCTGCCCACAGGCGCACACCTTCGAGGTGATGCGACTCGCCCTGCTGGCCCAGCGCGACGCGACCACCAGCGGTTTCGCCCGATGACCGCCGGGCGGGACGACGACCGGCACCCGGATCGCCTGCGGGTCGGCATCGTCGGCTGCGGCGGCATCGGCAACTCCCATGCCCGGGCCTACCTGGCCAACCCCCGGGTCGAGCTGGTCGGCGTCGTCGACGTGATCGCCGAGCGCGCGGAGACGTACGCCCGCGACTACGCCACGACGGCGTACTCCTCGATCGCCGAGCTGGCCGATCGGCAGCCCGACCTGGTCTCGGTCGCCACCCCGCCCGGCAGCCACGTGGGGCCGACGCTGGAGCTGCTGCAGCACGGTCGCTCGGTGCTGCTGGAGAAGCCGCCCACCGCCAACCTGGTGGATCTCGACACCCTGATCGCCGCCGACGAGGCGAGCAGCGGGACGGTCTACGGCGTCTTCCAGCACCGGCACGGCTCGGGTGCGCGGCGGGCCAACGCTCTGCTGGCCGACGGTGCTCTCGGCCGGCCGCAGGTCGCCGTCTGCGAGACCCTCTGGTATCGGCCGGACAGCTACTTCCTGCCGGACTGGCGAGGGAACTGGGCCGGCGAGGGTGGCGGTCCCACCCTCGGCCACGGGATCCATCAGATCGACCTGCTGCTGCACCTGATGGGGCCGTGGACCTCGGTCCGGGCGCAGTCGTCCCGGCTCGCCCGTCCGGTGGAGTTCGAGGACGTGTCGCTGGCCATGATCACGTTCGCCAGCGGCGCGGTCGGCACCATCGTGACCAGTCTGCTGTCGCCCCGCGAGCTCAGTCGGATCCGGATCGACACCACGGGCGGGACGCTGGAGGTCGATCACCTGTACGGCTACCGCGACGCCGACTGGTCCTGGAGCCCCGCGCCGGACGCCTCGACCGCGGTCCGGAACGGACGCGACCCGGGCGAGCAGACGTCGGTGGATCCGACCGCGCCGGCCCGCGACGTGTGGGTCGACAGCGGATCCGTCGACGTGCCCAGCAACCACGCCGCCCAGATCAACCGGTTGGTCGAGGACCTGCTGGCCGGTCGCCGGCACGAGACCACCCTGGCGTCCACCCGGCCCACGATGGAGCTCGTCACCGCTCTCTACGCATCCTCGCTCACCGGGGAGACCGTTCACCGTCGCGATCTCGTCCCTGGACACCCCCACTACGCGCGCCTCGACGGCGGCCTCTCGGCCGACGCCGTGACCGAGCGACTCGTCACGTCCTGAGCTCCCACACCCCTGTCCGGCAAGAGAAAGGCCGTTGATCATGACTCCACGTCCCCGACCGCAGCGCGGCGGTCGCCGCCACCCCTCCTACCGCCTGCTGCTCGCGCCCCTGGTGGCACTCGCCTGCCTGCTGGCGGCGGCCTGTGCTCCGGGGAGCGGGAACCAGGGATCGGCCGACGGTGCGGTGACGCTGCGGGTGTCGACCTGGGGCAACGACTCACGGCTCCGACTCACCCAAGAAGCCGTGGACGCGTTCAAGGCGGCCAATCCCGGCATCGACGTGGCGGTGGAGAACAGCGAGTGGACCGCGTACTGGGACAAGCTCGCCACGTCGACCGCGGCCAACGACTCTCCCGATGTGATCCAGATGGACGAGGCCTACATCGCCGCGTACGGCTCCCGCACCGCGCTGACCGACCTGGGCACGGTGAAGGACGAGCTCGACCTGTCGACGATGGACCCCAAGGTGCTGGAGACCGGCACGGTGGACGGCACCCAGGTCGGAGCGCCGATCGGGGTGGCCAACTTCTCGATCGCCGTCAATCCCACCGTGCTCGAGAAGGCCGGGGTGGCGATGCCGGACGACAGGACCTGGACCTGGGACGACCTCGCCGCGACGTCGGCGAAGGTCACCGAGAAGCTCGGCGCTGAAGGGGTCTACGGCATCGACGGCTTTGGCGTGGGTGCCGCCGAGCTGGGCATCTGGGCACGTCAGAAGGGCGAGGAGGTCTGGCCGACGGACGGCGCGGGCGCCAGCCAGGCCACGGTGCAGAGCTACTTCGAGTACGCGAACAAGCTGATCTCGACGAAGGCGGCCCCGCCGGCGTCGCTGCAGGTCGAGAACTCCTCGGCCGCCCTCGACGCGTCCAGCTTCGCCACCAACAAGGCGGCGTTCCACCTGCTCTTCCACACGCAGATCTCCGCCTTCGCGGCGGCCAGCGGGAACGAGCTGAAGCTGCTCCGGATCCCGGCCCAGGCGAGTGGGGAGTCACCGAAGATGGTGAACAAGGCCTCGATGTACTGGTCGATCGCCTCGCGCACCGAGCATCCGGCGGAGAGCGCGAAGCTGATCGACTTCCTGCTCACCGATCCGGCGGCGACCAAGGTGCTGACCACGGAGCGGGGGATCCCGGCGATTCCGGCGGTGCAGCAGGAGATCGCCCCGCTCCTGGATCCGCAGGCGAAGGTCGCCCTGGACTTCTCTCAGGCCGTGACCCCGGAGCTGGTGGCGCCACCCCAGGTGACCCCGCCGAACGCGTCCGGTTTCGGCACCGAGTTCACCGCGACGGCTACCGAGGTGATCTTCGGCCGGACGAGTCCGGCCGACGGCGCGACCAAGACGTTGGACATCATCGCGTCGATGACGTAGCGGCGTCCGGGTCGATCCTGGCGGCGATCACCAGCGCGATCGCCGCCAGGGCGACGACCACCAGCACCGTGGCCGGCCAGCCGAGGGCCACCCAGCCGAAGCCGGCCACCCAGCCGATCACGGCCGAGCCGGTGTAGAGCGCCACGTTGTAGAGCGCGGTGGCCTGGGCGCGCCCGACCCGAGCGTGATGACCGACCCAGGCCGAGGCCACGGCGTGGACCACGAAGGCTCCCGCGGTCAAGATCAACAAGCCGATGATGACCAGCGCCAGAGGGTCGCCGAGCGTCAGCAGGGCTCCCGTGATCATGGCCAGGGTCCCGGCCGTCAGCACCCGGCGCCGACCGAAGCGAGGCACCCAGCGACCGACCAGCCGGGAGGAGACGGTGCCGGCTCCGTACGCGGCGAAGATCAGCGACGCGGCGATCACCGGCAGGCCGAAGCTCGGCCCCTCCAGCCGGAAGCCCAGGTAGTTGTAGATCGCGACCAGCCCGCCCATGATCAACAGCGGTTGGGCGTAGAGAGCCAACAGGGTGCGGTCCGACAGGCAGTGGCGGACGTTGCCGACCAGCCCGGACCAGTCCGTCGTTCTGGCCGGGGCGAAGGATCGGGCCGGCGGCATCAGCCGGAGGAAGACCAGGGCGGCACCCAGGCAGACCACCGCGACCGCGGCGAGCGCGAGTCGCCAGCCGATGAGCTCGGTCAGCGGGCCGGCGATCAGCCGGCCGCTGGCCCCGCCGATGGTGGTGCCGGAGATGTAGGCGGCTGCGGCTGCGGCGGTGGAGCGAGGGTGCACCTCGTCGTGCAGGTACGTCATCGCCAGCGCGGGCAGACCGCCCAGGGCCACGCCCTCGAAGAACCGGACCACGAGCAGCGACTCGATGCCCGGGCTCAGGGCGACCAGCAGACCGGCGACGGCGGCGGTCGAGATGGCGATCTTCATCGCGCGCAACCGGCCGATCCGATCGGACAGCCACGACCACGGCAAGACCGCGAGGGCGACACCCCAGGTGGCGACCGACAGGGACAGGGCCGCCTGGGCGGCATCGACCTCCAAGTCGGCGGCCAGGGAGGGCAGCAGACCCTGAGGTGCGTAGAGCTGGGCGAACGTGGCGACACCGGCCGCCCCGAGCCCGATGAGCATCCGTCGGTACGCCGGGGTGGCCGCCCGATAGCCGTCCCACGCCGGGGCCGTGGTCGGGGCGTAGCCGATGGCCGCATCAGTCACCCGGATGACGCTAGGAGCCCGCTACCTAGAGCACAAATGCATGCATGTCGATCAACGTATACGGTGAGTGCATGGAAGCGGTGGACCTGCAGCGGGTGCTGCGGCTGCTGCCGGTCTTCGTCACCGTGGCCGAGACGGAGCAGGTGACAGCGGCCGCGTCGATCCTGCGGATGCCGCAGCCGACGGTGAGCCGGGCGCTCGGCACCCTGGCCGAGCTCATCGGCACCCCCTTGGTCGAGCGGCAGGGACGGGGGATCGTGCTGACCTCGGCGGGTCGGGAGCTGCTGCCGTACGCGCGTGCCGGTCTGGACACGGTGGCGGCCGGGGTGGCGGTCGTCGCCCGGGACCAGGTGGTCGGCCAGGGCGTGGTGCCGATCGCCTTTCAGACCGTGCTGGGCGAGACGGTCGTGCCGGCCCTGATCCGAAGGTTCCGGGAGCGGTATCCCGGTGTGCGGTTCGCGCTGACCCAGGGGTCTCGACAGCGATGCCTGGCCGACCTCGACCGCGGCTCGTCCGCCGTGGCTCTGGTCTCCTCACCACCACCCTCGGCGGATGGGGAGGTGATCGAGCTCTACGAGGAGCCGATGGTCCTGGTGGTGCCGCGCGGCCATCGCCTCGCCGCGGCAACCCGGGTCACCGTCCCCGAGATCGCCCGGGAGGACCTGATCGTGCTCAAGAGCGGTTACGGGCTGCGCGACCTGATCGAGCAGCTGTTCGCCGACACCGGGCTGCAGCCACGGATCTCCTTCGAGGCCGATGACTCCCACACCGCGCGCGGACTGGTGTCGGCCGGACTAGGGGTCACGATGGTGCCGTCCTACGTGCCGGATGCGGACACCGTGCAGCTGCAGATCGACCACCCGGAGGCGCGGCGAACCATCGGTGCCGTGACTCGTCGCGGGGGGCTCGTTCCCTCGGTCGGCGCCTTCCTCGACTTCCTGCGCGCGTCTGGGCCGGTCATCTCGGCCGGGGCGCTCGGTCCGTACGCGCGTCCCGCCGCGCCCGCGTTCAGCCCTGACCGCTGACGAAGGCGTACGCCCGATCGACCCGGCGACCGGCCGCCCCGTCGAACGGCACCAGCACCCACTCCCGCATCGGTCGCTGACCGGGCTTGGACAGCGGTGCCCCGAGGCCGGTGGCGATGAGCTCGTCCACCTCGTCGGCCGGGAGCTTGATCATCAGCCGGCCCCGGTGGGTGCACGCGAACACCTGATTGCGTACCCGCAGCCCGTCGGCCCCGAAGCCGCGGCGGGTGCCGTCGGGCAGCTCGACGTCATCGTGCTGGACGAACAGCTCCGTGATCCGGGCGTAGCCGGCGATCGGGTCGGGAGCCCAGCGCGGATCACGACCGAAGGCGGCCACCAGACGCTCGAGCGGGGTGGCGTCCGCTTCGATCTCCACCGACGACGCGAAGGGCCGACGCTCGGCCAGTGCCCGGTCGCCGACCGCCGTGAGCAGCCGCCGGGCCGGGCCGTCGAGCGCGGTCGCCACGGGCTCGAGCCCGATCGTCGGCGCTCCGCCGGCCTTGGCCAGATCCCAGCCGTGCAGGAAGTGCTCGACAGAGCGCAGCACGATCACCTGGTCGCCGGTGAGTCGACCGGCGGGTACCTCGAAGGTCCCGGCCCGGACCTCGGCGTCGGCGAGGACGGTGGCCAGTCCTGTGCTCGCGGCGCGGTAGTCGGCCGGCGACGGTGGTGGTTGATCGGGATCGGGGGCCATCCGCCCGCTTGTCGGGAAGCTCGCGCGGCCAGTGAGGACACCGGCGAACAAGCGGTCGCCGCCGACCACGTGCCAGAGCAGCTGCGCGTAGTTCCAGTCCGAGCACGGAGTTGAGCTCTGTGGCTCGGGTTCGGTGTCGACGATCGCGGCGACCGTGTCGGTGACGGTACCGAAGATCTCCAGAGGATCGTGCATACTTGAGAATCTAAAGTAGCAACTGGAGAGCGTCAAGCATGCTGGTGCGAGAGGAGAGTCGGGTGTCACGGTCGTACGGTCAGCTGTGTGGGCTGGCGCTCGCGCTCGACACGATCGGCGATCGCTGGAATCTGCTGATCATCCGCGAGCTCCTGGTCCGGCCTGACGGTGCCCGCTACACCGACCTCCGCGACGGTCTGCCCGGGATCGCGACGAACCTGCTGGCCGACCGCCTGCGTGACCTCGAGACCTCGGGGGTGCTGCGCCGAGAGCACCCGCGTCCCCCGGTGGCGACACAGCTGTTCCGGTTGACCGAGCTGGGAGAGGGCCTGCGGCCGGCTGTCGAGGCACTCGCCGTCTGGGGCGGCGAGCAGGTGCCCGCGGCGGCTGACGACGACGAGTTCCGCAGTCGCTGGCTGATCATCCCCATCGAGGCGATGCTGCACGACGGCGCAGCGGGTGCGCCGCAGATGATCATGGAGGTGGTCACCGGCGACGAGGCGGTGATCATCGAGATCGGTGCGGGCGAGGTGCGGGCCCGTACGGTGTCCGAGCTCCGTCCCGGCGCCTCGGAGCGTCGGTCGGATCTCGTGGTCACCGGCCCACCGAAGGCCGTCATGGGGGTGCTGTCGGGCAAGCTGACGCTCCCGGCGGCCGAGCGCTTCGGCGTACGCCTCGAGGGCGACCGGGGTGTGCTCGCCCGGGTGGGGCTGACCTGAGCACGGTGGTCGGTCGCACCGCGACTCGGCCACCCGAGTCGCTGCCTAGCTGACGAGAGTGAGCTGACCTCGGACGAGCGTCTGTCCGGAGTGCTCGGTCTCGCCGGTGCCTTGCTCGGAGATGTCCACGATCGCGTACTGCTCGAGGTCGATCGACCGGTCGACCGTCCACACCCCGTAGCGACCGTCGAGAATGCCGAGGGCCTGTCGCCGCGTCGAGTCCTGGCGATGGACCAGCCACGCATGGCGGAGTCCGGCGGTGGGCAGCGGCGCCTCGAGGGTGACCTGCAGGATCCGGCGCCCCAGCTCATCGGTGGCGATCACCGCCTCACCCGACGTCGTGGGCGTACCCGCCTGGACCGGCGCCAAGGTCGCGTGGGCCACGAGTGCTCCCGAGACGCGGGACGACCCACCGAGCGCCGCTGCGACCGCGGTCAGGAGTGACTGTGGTGGCTCCGGAGTCGGTGACTCCGCGGCGGGGGGCAGAGCGAGTTCTGCCTGGATCCTGTCCCAGACCCGTGGACTGGGGAGAGCCAGCGCGGAATCTGGGCCGACGCTTCGAGCAAGGGCCACGAGCTGGTGCAGCTGCGAGACCTCGTCGGCACAGATCGGGCAGGTCTGCACGTGGAGACGGTCGTCGTCGGTGCCGACCTGCTCGCCCAGGGCGAGCAGGCTCAGCAGCTCGGGATCAGTGTGCATCGTGGAGCACCGCCAGTCGCTCGCGCAGCGTTCGGAGACTCCCACTGAGGTGGCTCCTGACCTGGTCGGCAGGCAGCTGCAGTCGCTCGGCGATCTGGGTGGCGGTGAGTCCCTCGGAGAAGGCCAGGCGGATCACCTGTTGCGGTACGTCCGCCAGGTGCGCCAGCTCATCAGCGAACACCAGCTGATCTGCCAGGTCTGACGGTTCGATCTCTTCACACTCTCTGGTCAAGGTGGTGCCCGGAGGCTGAACCCGGGCCTGTTGGCTGAGTGACGTGCGAGCCTCGGCGAGCTCGCGCCGAGTGATCCCGATCAGCCACGCCGGTAGCTCGGCGCGGGTGGGGTCGAACGTCGTCCGTGAGGCCCAGGCGTCCGCGAACACCCGCTGCGTGATGTCCTCGGCGTCGGCGACGTTCCCGAGCGAACGCAGCGCCACGCTGTAGATCAACGACGACCACCGGCCGTAGATCTCGCCCAGCGCCTCTTCGTCACCGGCCACGAAGGCCTCGATGACCGCGGGTGCGACGTCGTCCCTCCGTGTCGTCACCGCTGCCTCCTCGTCGCCGCGACGCCGCTTCCGGCGTCCACCTGGATCAGCCTAGGTTGAGGCCCAAGAGAAGCCGCCGGCGGACCCAACGGACCGCCGGAGCTCGGCGGCAGCTCCCCGGTCGAAGACACCGAGTTGTCAGGCAGGACTGTCACCTCTGTTTCGCTACAGCACAACGAGATTCGCGGATCCGGGCCTGGCGTTCGAACACGCATTCTATGAGAATGTGTCCATGGAATCAGCCCCTGTCGACGACTCGGAGACCATTCCGCTCGCGCCGGCGCTCGTTGTGTTCTCGGCGGCACTGGACCAACTGATCGCGCAGGTCGACAGCGGTGCTCTGCAGGGTCTCGACGCGGCGTGCCGCACGCCTTGTGTCAGCGGCCCATGACCCGCGTGCTGACCCAGGCTCGATCTCGGTCGCTTCCGGCGGATCGCCAGCCCAGCCCAGACCCTCGCGCTGATCGCCAGGGACGGCGGATGTTCCTTTCCTGGCTGCGATGTCGCTCCCGCGTGGTGCGAGGGGCACCACGTCATCTCCTGGCTCGCCGGCGGACCCAGCGACCTCGACAACCTGACGCTGTTGTGCCGGTGTCACCATCGGATACGCGACTACGGGCCTACCGAGAGATCTCCACGGCAGACTCGGGTCTGATGTGGCGGTCGATTCGCCGCCCTACCGTCGAGGCCATGACGGAGCCCACCACCCACGACCTGCTGCGCCACGAGATCCGGGATCTGTTCGATCCGACCACGGCACGCCGCGATGATCATGACCGTTTCGTTCAGCGGGCAGGTGATGCCGAGCGATCGGCGACCTGCGAGGCGTTGGCCGAGCACTTCGTCGCCGGCCGCCTCAGTCCGGACGAGCTGGAGAACAGGCTGGGTTGGGCGATGCGCGCCGTCACCGAAGACCAGCTGCGACAGCTGATCGCCGACCTGCCCAGGACCCCCACGCTCACTCCGGTCCAGACCCCGGCATCACCGCACGTCGATGGTGGTCGGACCTGGCCGGTATCGGTCGTCCTTGCCGTGCTCTCCCTGATCGTCTCCGTGCTCGTGGCCGGCGGGATGCTGCTGGTGTTGGGCGCGGTCAACCCGTTGCTGTTCATAGGTGCGTGCCTCGGGGGCAGCGCTGCTCTCGTCGCCGGTGCCAGCGCCTGTTACCTCGTCACGCGCTCCCGACGTCTGTGAGGCGGTGTGGTCCTGGCGGCTCGATCCGCACAACGGCCAAGGGAGCGACGAACAGTGCGGCGACCGTCGTCGCCTTCACCGTTCTATCGTCGCGGTATGCAGGCGTCTGGGTCTCTCGCGCGCCGCGTACGCGAGAGGAGACCGAGGCCGAGGTGTTCGATGATCAGGAGGAAGACATGACTGCTGCCGTCCCGGAATCTCGACAGGTGGCTGCCGCACTGGCACTGCCGCGTGCCCTGGAGCAGGGTGTCTGCGGAGACGATCTCCGGGACCTGTACGCCCCCACGGTGGTGTCCGTCGAACACCCCAACCCGATCAGCCCTCGTGGTTCAACCGCGGATCTGGAGCACATCGTGGCTGCCTCGACCGCCGGAGCAGCACTGCTGGCCAGTCAGCGCTATGCCATCCGCGACGTCCACGAGTCCGGTGACCTCGTCATCTTCCGGTACACCTGGACCGGTGTGATTGCTGCGGATCGAGGGCCCTTCCGAGCCGGTCAGGAGATCACGGCGCATGTTGCGGCGTTCGCCACGATCACCGACGGACGCATCTCCGGCTTCGAGACCTTCGACTGCTACGAACCTTTCGGCGGAACGGACTAGTAGGCGTATCGCGGGCATGGAGGGAAATCCGGTGGAACGGCGGTATGGCGTCGGCTAGCGTCCGCTGGTGATCTATCAGCAGCCGCTCGCCTATCTGCTGGGGTTGGAGGGCCTGGCCCTGCTCCGGGCCTGGGCCGGTGACGAGGACTTCGGTGAGTCCTTCGTACGGGAGCGGTTGGCAGCGGCGCGCTCGCTGCTCGACGATCCGGAGCTGGCGTCACACCCGGGAGTGCTGGTCGAACGAGAGGCGACCGACACCGCCTACGCGCAATGGGCCCGCACTTACGACACCGAGGACAACGGCCTGTTCGACCTGGACGTGCCGCTGATCACCGACCTCGTCACCGAGCTCCCGAAGGGCCGAGCGATCGACGCCGCCTGCGGCACCGGGCGTCTCGCCATCCAGCTGGCCGCCCTCGGCTTCCAGACGATCGGGATCGACAGCTCGCCGGCGATGCTGGAGCGAGCCAGAGAGCGCACCGACGACATCGCCTTCGCCGCCGGCGAGCTCACCGCGCTGCCGTTCCCGGCCGCCGATGCTGACCTGGTGGTCACGGGTCTGGCCCTGACCCACGTCGTCGACCTGGCCCCGGTGTACACGGAGTTCGCTCGCGTTCTCAGGTCCGGGGGAGACCTCGTGGTCTCCGATGTGCACGAAGGTCTGGTCTTCCTCGGCTCGGTCGTCAAGGCCAACGGACCGGACGGGCGACCCCAGCTGGCCTCCACCACGCGACACTCCACGGCCGATCATCTGGTCGCTGCGTTGGCCGCCGGGTTCACCGTCATCGGCTATCAGGAGACACCCCGACCGACCACCCCGACCGAGCCACTGTCCGAGCCCACTCGAGAGATCGGCGACTGGCGGCTCTGGCCCTGGACGCTGCTGGGCTTCGACCCGGCGGCGACCCGCGCCGCCTGGAACACCCCGGCGATCGCGGTCTGGCACTTTCGTCGCTCTCGCTGAGGGCAGCCCGATGACTTCGCGGCGCTGCCTCGGTCAGTTCTGTGAGTGCGAACGGGCGGCCGGCGGCCGCCGGACGAGAGGAGGCCCTCGATGGGAACGCTCATGGTCGACTTCATCACCTCGCTCGACGGCTACGGGGCCGCTGAAGGATGGCCGGGTTACTGGGGTCTGGAGAGCCCCGACTACCTCCAGTGGCTGGACGAGCAGCCGGACCACACGGTGGTGATGGGGGCCACCACCTATCGGTTGATGGCCGGGTTCGCCGCCGCCGGTGAAGGGGGAGTCGGTGCGCTCGACCGACTGGCCAAGGTCGTGTTCTCCTCGACCCTGACCGAGCCGCTGGAGTGGGCCAACACCCGACTGATCGCCGGCGACGCGGTGGAGGCGGTGAGGACGATGAAAGAGGACGACGCCTCCGAGCTGAGGACTCTGGGAAGTGTCAGCCTGTGCCGGTCGTTGATCGCGGCCGGTGTGGTGGATCGCTTCCGGGTGGTCGTGTTCCCGGTCGTCACCGGTGCGACCGGTCAGGACCGGATCTACGACGGGTATCCCGACGTCGGTCTCGAGCTGATCGAGAGCCGGACCTTCGCCGGTGGGCTCCAGCTGCTGGAGTACCGCCCCACGGTGCTCGACGGCCCGCCGGCCTGACGTCGAGGAGGCGGTCGGCTCCCGGCCGGTGCGACCTAGAGGTCGGCTCCCTGCCGAGGCGACGCGGAGGTCGGGACTAGCGTGGGTCTTCCGAGCGCTGATCACTCCCGGCTTGGCGCTCGACGAGGAGAGGACCACCATGACCATCATCGTTGTCGGAGCCGGCCTGGCCGGCGGAACGGCCGTCACCGAGCTGCGCGAGCAGGGCTACGACGGTCGACTGGTGCTGATCGGATCGGAACCCCACCCGCCCTACGAGCGACCCCCGCTCTCCAAGGGCTACCTGCTCGGCAACGACCCGATCGCCGACGCCTACGTCCACGGCGCCACCTGGTACGCCGAGCACGACGTCGACCTGCGGTTGGCCACCACCGTGACAGGCCTGGACCTGGCCGCGAAGGAGATCACCGCGGGGGAGACGCTGGCGTACGACCAGCTGCTGCTGGCGACGGGCTCCGTGCCGCGGCGGTTCCGGCTGGCCGAGGAGTCGGGTACGCCGACCGCGTACCTGCGCAACATCGAGGACAGCGACCGCCTGAAGGTGGCGTTCGCCGCCGGAGCCAGGATCGCGGTGGTCGGTGCCGGCTGGATCGGGCTCGAGGTGACGGCGGCGGCCCGTGCGGCGGGGTGCGAGGTGACCGTCTACGAGCAGGCCGAGCTGCCGCTGCTCGGGGTGCTCGGTCCCGAGGTCGCTCAGGTCTTCGCGGACCTGCATCGCGCCCACGGCGTGGATCTCCGGCTCGGGGCGCCGGTGAGTGCCGAGGACCTCCGCACCGCCGACCTGGTGGTCGTCGGCATCGGGGCCGCCCCCGCCACCGAGCTCGCCGAGGCATCGGGGCTCGCCGTCGACAACGGGGTGCTGGTCGATGCGCAGCTCCGCACCTCGGACGCCTCCGTGTACGCGATCGGCGACATCGCCAACCATGATCATCCGGTGCTCGGTCGGCGAGTCCGGGTCGAGCACTGGGAGACCGCGATCGAGCAGGGCAAGACCGCGGCCCACAACCTGGTCGGCGGGGCGGAGGCGTACGAGCGGATGCCCTATTTCTTCACCGACCAGTACGACCTGGGCATGGAGTACGTGGGCAGCGTCGGTCCGGACGGCTACGACCGGGTGGACATCGACGGAGACCTCGGGTCGGCGTTCCGGGCGTTCTGGGTCAAGGACGGAACCGTCGTCGCGGCCCTGCACGTCAACGACTGGGACGCCTCCGACGCGATCCGGGAGAGCATCGGCACCAATCGCTGACCAGCTGCCCGGAACAGTGACGGCTCAGTCGCCGAACCGCAGCAGCACCTTGGACGACCGGGACGCGTCCTTGGCCACGGCGAAGGCATCCAGGGCGTCGGCCACCGCGTACTCGTGGGTGATCACCGGGTCGACCACGAGACTCCCGTCGGCCAGGGCCGCGATCACGGCGTCGATCTCGTCGTTGAAGCGGAACGAGCCGACCAGCTCGAGCTCGCGAGTGATCGCCAGCGACATGGGCACCGGCTGATCGCCGGTGGGCAGCAGCCCGACCATGACCACCCGCCCGCCGCGAGCGGTCCCGCGGACGGCGCTGGCCAGGCCGCGGGCGCTGCCGCTGGAGTCGAGGGCGACATCCGCCTGGACGGCGGCGATCGCGTCACCGTCGGTGGCGTTCAGAGTCCGGGTCGCGCCCAGCTGCCGGGCCACGGCCAGCGGATGATCATGGAGGTCGACGGCGACGATCTCGGCGGCGCCGGCGTGCTTCAGGACCGCGATGATGAGCGCGCCGATCGGACCGGCGCCGATCACCAGCACGGTCTTGCCCCTCACGTCGCCGGCCCGGGACACGCCGTGCCAGGCGACCGATGCCGGCTCGATCACGGCCGCGGTCCGCAGGCTCAGCCCGTTCGGAAGCGATCGCAGCATCCGGGTCGGCAGTGTCGCGTACCGGACGAAGGCCCCGTCGGTGTGCGGGAACCGGGCGGCTGATCCGAGGTAGGTGCAACCGGGTGACAGGTTCGGCCGGTCCGCGGGGTAGCGGGTGACCCCGTCGCCGGCCGGCGAGGCCGGGTGCACCGCGACCCGGGTCCCGGCGAGCGGACCGATGCCGTCGGCGGCCGCCGTGACGACCGTGCCGACCACCTCGTGGCCGAGCACCATCGGCGCCCGCAGGATCGACTCACCGGCCGCGCCGTGGGTCCAGTAGTGCAGGTCGGACCCGCAGATGCCGCCGTACGCGATCTCCACCACGGCCTCATCGGGGCCCGGAGCCTTCAGGGGTACGTCGTCGATCCGCAGGTCGTCGGTGGCGTGCACCACCACGGCGGGAGAGGTCTCGGGAAGTCTCATGTCACACCACCGCCGTCATGCCGCCGTCGACGTAGATCGTCTGACCGTTGACGAAGTCCGAGGCACTGGAGGCCAGGAACACCAGGGCTCCGACCAGCTCCTGCACCCGACCCCAGCGACCGGCCGGGGTCCGCTGGGCCACCCAGGCACTGAACTCGACGTCGTCGACGAGGGCCTTGGTCAGCTCGGTGGCGAAATAGCCCGGTGCCAACGCGTTGGCCTGGATGCCGTGCGGTCCGAGGTCGGCGCACATTCCCTGGGTGAGCATCACGATGCCGCCCTTGGTCGCGCTGTACGGGGTGATGTGAGGCCGAGCCAGCCGGCTCTGCACCGAGCCGATGTTGATGATCTTGCCGCTGCCTCGGGTGACCATGCCGCGGGCCACGCGCTGGCCGACCAGGAAGGCACTGGTCAGATTGGTCGCCACCAGCTCGTGCCAGTCGGCCGCCGCGAACTCGGTGAACGGGGCGCGGCGTTGGATGCCGGCGTTGTTCACGCAGATGTCCGGTGTGCCCCAGACCCGCTCGATCCGGCCGATGCCGGCATCGACAGCCTCGGCGTCGGTGACGTCGAAGGTCTCCACCAGCACCTCGCCGCCGGTGATCTCCCGCAGCCGGGCGGCCGACGCCTCGGCGACCACGGAGTCGCGGCCGTGCACGACGGTGCGGGCCCCGGCCTCCAGCAGTCCCTGCGCGAGGGCGTACCCGATGCCCCGGCTGGAGCCGGTCACCAGTGCGGTGCGTCCGGCCAGATCGAACAGCGTCATGGGACGAGCCTCGCCCACGTGTACCGCGGCAGCGCCACCGGGGTCCTCGGGGCCGTTCTCCTCGCTCGAGGTGGTCCGGACCCGGACAACACCCGGACAGCCGTCCGACGATGGCCACAGAGCCTTCGCAAGGCGTACCAATTGTCCCTAGCATGGGGAGGTCGGGTCGTCGGCGGGGCGTTTCGGGTATCTGGGCAGTTTCTCGGTTCTCTTCGGGTCATGGCCCGTCAGCCGACCGATCGAGAGCCGATGGACGATCTGCGCAGCACCCTGGATCCGGTGATCTTCCTGGAGAAGGTCCGCCGTCCCGTGCTGCGCGGACTGGTCCGGGAGCGTCTCGACCGACAGCTGGCCGGACTGTCGGACCTCAGCCAGGACTGCTCGTGCCTGCTGGTGCTGGCTCCGCCCGGTTCGGGCAAGACGACGCTGCTCGCTCAGCTGGTGGAGAGCGACGATCTGCCCGCGGCCTGGTACCGGGCCGGTCCCGAGGACGCCGACGAGGTGTCACTGACCCGGCACCTCGGTTTCGCTCTCGGGTCGGCGCTGGCCGATCCCGCCATCGTGGAGGCGGCGGCCCCGGGTCGGGTCGCCGATCTGGTGCGAGGACTCGATCGACCCGACGTCGGTCGGGTCAGGCTGGTTGTCGACGACCTCCACGAGATCGCCGGTACGTCGGCCGAGGCCGCATTGGAGACCTTCCTCCGACTCCGACCGCGGACGATCACGATCGCGTTGGGCAGCCGCCGTCAACCGGGCCTGAACACGTCCCGGTTGCTGGTGTCCGGGGAGTTGATCATGGTCGACGGCGAGGACCTACGGTTCCGCTCCTGGGAGGTCGAGCAGCTCTTCCGTTCGGTCTACGACGCTCCGCTGACCCCGGAGGCCGCAGCCGGCCTGACGCGTCGTACGGGTGGTTGGGCGGCGGGGCTGCAGCTGTTCCACCTGGCCACCACCCAGCTGGGTCGAGTCGAGCGGGAGAGGGCCGTCACCGAGCTGTCAGGTCGATCCCGACTGATCAGGTCCTACCTGGCCCGCAACGTGCTCGACGGGCTGCCGCACGAGCGGCGCGGGTTCCTGCTGCACACGGCTGCGCTCGGGGTGCTGACCGGGAACCTGTGCGACGCCCTGCTCGAGACCCAGGGCAGTGCCGGGGTGCTGGCCGAGCTCGAGCGGGAGCAGTTCTTCACCACGACCTCCGACGGAGGGCTCACCTACCACTACCACCAGGTGCTCCAGACCCACCTGGAGGTGCTGCTGATCGACGAGCTCGGCGGCCGGGCGGCTCGCGAGCTGTACGCCCGCAGCGGGCAGCTGCTGGAGGACGCCGGTCGGCCCGCCGAGGCGGTTCGCGCACACGCCCGGGCCGAGGACTGGGGTGCGGTCGCTCGGTTGATGCGACCGGACACCACGGTCGTCGGCGGCGACGACGCTTTGTGGCGGATGCTGGCCTTGCCCGGCGCTCCGACCGACGACCCGGGGCTGGTGCTGGCCGGCGCTCGCCGTCTCGCGCGTGACGGACAGGTGGAGAAGGCCCTGGCCGGCTACCGGGAGGCCGAGCGGCTGCTGGACGACCCCGGGTTCGGGCGGCGCTGCGCCGCCGAGCGGCAGGCGGTGGGCGTGTGGTTGCCGCAGTCGGCGACCAGTGCTTTGCCGCCCGTGCCCCCGGGTGCCGATGCGGAGTCGGCCCTGTTGAGGCTCTCGATCGAGCTGCGTCGACTGACCCGGGACGTGCGTCGGCCGGAGTCCTACGATCGGGACTGGCTCCGAGGACTGGCCTACCTGTTCTCCGGTGACCTGGAGACCGCGGAGCGACTGCTCGCCGTCGCGTGGCAGCCCGGCCAGGGCCCCGTCGGTTGGGAGACGTTGGCGGCCGAGCTCGCCGGCTGCCTGGCACAGGCGGTCCGGGCCGGCGAGGATCAGCTGGTCGGTCAGATCGAGACCATCACCCTGACGGCGGAGATGGACGGCTGGCCTTGGCTCGCACGACTGGGTCGCTGTCTGCAGACGGCGGTGCAGCTGGAGATCGGGGCGATGGACGGGCGGGTCGAGGCGGCCGCCGACCTGCTGACGTCGCTGGCGCGGGGCAGCGACCGCTGGGCGCTGCTCATCGCGGCGGTCAGTGTCGCGATCGCCGCTCGGCGGACCGGTGCGACGTCCCTGGCCGCCGATGCGAGCACCCAGGTCGTCAGGCTGACCTCCGAGCTCGGTGCACCGGCGCTGGCCGGGGTCATCGACCAGCTGACCGACGTTTCCCCGCCCACCCCTGTCAGGGAGCTCGCACCGGCGATCGGCGGGTCCGGGACCCCCGTCGGCGCAGGGAGGATCCAGCTGCGTTGCCTCGGCGCGTTCAGCCTGCGGATCGACGGAGCCGAGATCGGCTGGCGTGCCCTGCGGCCGAAGGCCCGCTGCCTGCTCATGCTGCTGGCCCTGCACCAGGGTCGTCCGCAGCACCGCGAGCCGCTGATCGAGGCGCTCTGGCCGGAGGCGACGTTGAGCTCGGGGGTCCGCAGCCTGCAGGTCGCGGTCTCCAGCATCCGCCAGTGCCTGGCGGTGGGCGGCGGGCTGGGGGATCCGATCCGTCGGCAGGGGGACGCGTACGAGCTGGTGCTAGCGGGGGCGGTGGTCGATGTGGCCACGTTCGAGCGGACCATCGAGGAGGCGCGACACCTGCCTCGGGGCGCTGCGCTGACAGCGCGTCGGGTCGCCCTCGATCTCTACCTGGGTGAGCTGCTGCCCGAAGTCGGCCCCGCCGACTGGGTGGTCGAGGAGCGCGATCGGCTGCGGCTACTGGCTGCCGGTCTCGCCGCGGCGGCCGCGTCGGACGCGATCGCGCTGGCTGATCACGAGGCGGCGATCGACCTCGCCCGACGATCGGTGAGCCTGGACGCCTGCCATGACCCGGCGTGGCGGCTGCTGATCGAGACGTACGAGCAGATCGGCGACCTCAGTGCCGCCGCGGTGGCCCGCGCCGACCATCGGCGGGTGTGGGACGACCTCGGGGTCGTGCTCCCCCGGTCGGAGGAGATGAGCCGCACCACCTGGAGCTCCACCGTCTAGGAACCGGGGCGGCCGGGTGCCTCAGCGGTAGCTCCACGTCGGCGTGGTGATCTCGTCGGCGTCCAGCTTGAAGTTGTTCAGCACCTCCCCGTCGCTCACCCGGGTCAGCCAGAGGTCCCAGGTCTTGCCCGGCTTACCGAACGCCGACTTCCGGTTCGAGACGATCACGAGGTTCTTCCCGTCCGGGGACCAGACGGGCTTGACGTCGGAGGACTTGGTCTCGGCGACGGCCCGCTGACCGGAACCGTCGGCGTTCATCACGTACACGTCGGCGTTGCCGCCGACGCCGCCGACCAGTCGACGGAACGCGATCTGGCTGCCGTCGGGAGACCAGGACGGGTCGCCGTCGAGTCCCTTCGCCCCCGAGGTGATCTTCTTCGGCGAACCGGTGCCGACCAGGGGCAACGTGTAGAGAGAACCGCCGTCGCCGGTGGCGGACTCGCTCGCCCAGTAGAGCACCGTCTGGCCGTCCGGGGAGATCGTCACGTCGTCGAAACGCTTCGTGCCCGCATCGAGCCGCCGGATCAGGCGGCCGTCGGTGTTGACCACGAGCATCCGGAAGTTGCCCTTGCCGAGCCGGCAGGTGATCACCATCGTCGTCGGGTCCGCCTGGCTCCAGCTGGCACCGGCCACGTCGTCGCAGCCGGCGGGTTCCCGGTCGGCGAGATCGCGTTCGTCCTTGCCGTCCGAGGCCATCACGTGGAGGGTGCCGTCCTCCAGGAAGATGATGGAGGTCCGCTCCTTCTGCAGCATGGGATTCGCGAGCTTGCCGTCCGGCCCGTCCAGCTTCTGGGGCGCGCCGTCACCGGCCGCATCGACGAGGTAGAGCGGGCGCGCGTCCTCGTCGTCGTCATCGGTGCGCATCGGCACCACGATCAGGTTCGGAGCGAGTGGGGGTCCTGCCGGCAGCACGCCGGGCGCGGTCGAACCGCCGCTCGCCGAGGGTGACGGGGACGGTGACGCGGAGCCGGATGGGGTGCTCGGTGGCGCGGAGCTGGGCGCGGCCGTCTCCGACGCCGGCGGAGCGCTGACCTGTCCGACGGGAGGCGGGGTGGCCGTGGTGTCCGGCCGGGCCAGCCAGAACCCGATACCGATCGCGGCGCCGACCAGCACCACGCCGCCGACGATCGCCAGGATCAGGTTGCGGCGCGAGCCGAAGGGTCCCCCGTCGCCGCCGGACTGCGGTGGGTATCCGCCGGGTCCGCCGGGACCGCGACCACCGGGACCGTAGGGCGGGATCGGCGGCCCACTTCGTTGCCCGGGTGGCCCCGGCGGCCCGGGACGTTGACCGGGGGGACCCGGCCGCTGACCGGGTCCAGGTGGCCGTGGTCCCTGCTGGTAAGGCCCGTTCGGGTTCTGCGGCGGCACGCTCGCGGCCAGCTGCGGACGCACGAGGGCGGCCGAACCCAGCGGCACGGCCGGCAGCGGCTGACGGCGGAGGCCAGCGACGTAGTCGAAGATCAGGTGCTCAGGCATCGGCTGCTCCGTCGTCGAGACTCGGTACGACAACAGACCCTAGCGGCGCGCCCGGGCGTCGACGAGTCGTCGCGAAGATGATCATGCACCAGCGGTGACCTCCACCCGGTCGGTGATCTGGTAGCTCACCCTCATCGAACTGTCGCACGGTGGTCGGCCGTTCGCCAGGTCAGCTCGCGCAGAAGCCCATTCCCGATCGGGCAGCGATGCCGGCTGGAAGCTGACCGAGATCTCACGTACGCGACGGCCTCTCCTGGGACAGGCACCGGGTACCGGAATCGGTGGCGCCCACGACACGATCCGCTCCGATCTCGCGCCGTCGACCCTCACCCCATCTGGCTCGTCGCGGGGAGCTGAGCAAGGACCAGCTGCACGGCTTCGGCGACAGAGGTGGTTGCCGTGTCGATCTCCAGTGGCGGCCTCGACCACGGTTCGTAGTCCCGGTCACGGATCTGCGACCACGTCGGCTTGACGAGTCCCGCCACGTCGGTCGTCCGGGTGGCGACCCGCCGCTCGTGCTCGGCGCGATCGGAGCACCGCAGCTCGACCTCGAGGATCGAGGCCCCGGCTCCTGCTGCTGTGTCGAGCCAAGGGTCACGCGTCGCCGCGACGGGGTTGACGCACTCGACGATCACGTCCAGGCCCAGCATCAGCTGCTCCCGTGCGAGCTCGTGGGCGATCGCGTAGCCGACCGGACCCACCGGGTGATCGAGCGATGTCCACTCAGCGACGGCCTGCTCGATCAGGTCCACTCGTAGGTAGACGGCGCCGGTACGCCGAGCCACCGCGACGGCGATGGTCGACTTCCCGGTCGCCGGCAGGCCACCCAGAACGATCAGCGTGCTCACCGCTGGATCCTTGCATCACCGTGGCTGGATGCGGACACGCAGCTGCCGCGGGTGCAATCGTCGTACTCGACCCGGTGCAAGGTCACGGGCGAAACGCAGGGGCGACCGCCAGCTGGTGAGATCGGCTGTCGAAGGGCAACGCGGCGGCGAGCTGACGGGCCAGGGCGCCGGGTAGGAACCAGCCGACCGTGACCAGGCACCAGACCAGCGACGCCAGCCGGATCGCGGCATCCATGGCCGCCCAGTCCGGTTCGTTCCTACCGGCCCCCATCGCGGCTTGAAGCCGATCTTGCCAAGCCTGCTGGGCCCCCGTCGCACCCTCGAAGTCGATCAACCGCAGGCCGGTCGCTGTTCGGATGTTGTTGTCGGGGCAGGCGTCGAAGGGGGAGAGGACCTGCACCTCGTCATCGAGGCGAGCTGCGATCGCCACGATCTGGTCGGTCACCTGCTCGCCGAATCCAGAAGGTGGCGCTCCTCGGCTGTCACAGACCGAACCTAGCGGTTGCGGAGCGGTCCGCTTGCGGCTCATGCCTGAAGGATCCGCAATTGCTTCTCGATGGCGCGATGGAGGACGTGGGGCTGTTCCAGCGGCACGTAGTGACCGGAGCCCTCGACGATCACCTGCCTCGCCCTGGTCCCCCCGACACTGCTCGCCGCTGTGGCTGGTGTCGGGGTTCGGTCCTCGGCACCCGACACGACAAGCAGCTGACCGCCCCAGGTCCTCGCGAACTCGGAGTGATCGCGCCGGCCGTAGAACGCCCGCACACCAGTGATCAGGTCCGCCACGTCCTGCTCCAACGCGAGCTTCCTGGCGGCCGACACGACCTCAGGATCGGCCTGGGCGCTGAACAGTGGCGCCCAGTACCTGTCCCAGGCAGCTGCGACGCCGTGGTGTCGCAGGAACCGGACCGCCTCGTCACGCGCTCGTGGATCGCGACGGACACCTGCTTTCGCGCCCACGAGGACGACACCACGTACCTGGTCGGGGGCGGCGCGGGCGACCTCGAGGGCGCACGAGCCGCCGACCGAGCTGCCGACGATCAGCAGCTCATCGTCACCACACTTCTCCAGGACGGCGGCGGCCCAGTCGCGGACCGAACCACCGAGCCCGTACAGCGTCGGAACGAAGGCACCGCGAGAGGGCGGCCTCGTGGCATCCCACATCCGCCCGTCCAGAGGCAGCGCGTGAAGCAACACCAGCCGCATCGCCGGATCGTACCCACGCCACTCCACGGCCGCGAGATCCGGCGCCGCGAACCATGATCGAGTCAAGCGCCGCTACGCCACGATCCGTTGTGGTTGGGGTTACGGTCGTGCGGTGGCTTCCCTGATCACCACCCTCGGGCCTCGAACGGCGGCGGAGCTGGGGCCGATCCTCCCGCACGAGCACGTGTTCGTCGATCTCCGGACGTGGCAACAGCCCGGATACGGCGAGGCGGATACGGCCGAGGTCGTCGAGGTGATGTCGCCCTACCTCCGAGACGTCCAGCAGCAAGGAGTCACAGCGATTGTGGAGCCTGGACCGATCGGGGTCGGGCGTCGAGTCGACATCCTGTTGGCCGTCTCGCAGGCGGTCGGGCTCCCGCTGGTGGCCCCGACCGGCGTCTACCGAGAGCAGTGGATCCCTCCCTTTGTCCGCGAAGGCAGCACCGAAGCACTACGCGACCTGTTCATCACCGAGCTCACCGACGAGATCGAGAACAGTGGGGTCCGGGCCGGCTGGATCAAGATCGGCGCCTCGGACGACGGCATCACCGAAGCCGAGGACAAGGTGCTGAGGGCGGCGGTGGCCGCCTCGCTCGCCACGGGGGCAACGATCGGGAGCCACACCGTGAACGGGGCAGTGGCTCGGCAGCAGCTCGATGTCGTCGAGCGGGCCGGGGGCCGTCCGGATCGGTTCGTCTGGATACACGCCCACGCCGAGCCGGACCGGGCCATCCACCTCGAGCTCGCCCGCCGCGGTTGCTGGGTCGAGTTCGACGGGATCGGGGACCCTGCCCAGGACCAGGACTTCGTCGACATGACCCGTGACCTGCTGGACGCCGGCTTCGCCGACTCCGTGCTGCTCAGCCAGGATCGCGGCTGGTTCGACCCGGCGCAGCCCCGCGGCGGCACGCCCTTGCCGTACACGGCTCTGTTCGACCGCTTCGTCCCGTTGCTCGCCGATCATGGTGTGGACGAGGCCACCATCGCCACCTTGACTCAGCACAACCCGTTCCGCGCCTTCGCCCGATAGTCGCCAGACAGCAGAGAGGGAGCGCTCGCTTGTGGAACGCTCACCATGAAGGCCGGAAGCGTGGCTAGCCCTCGTTGATCTGGATCCGGTGCAGCACGTGCGCCGGTTTGAGCTGGCTCACCAGCGCATCCAGCCGCTCGCTGTCGATCGGGTCCTCCTCGGTCGACTCGACGATCACCACGATCGTGGGTCGCTGCTCGCCGGGGAGCCCGGCTGCCGGATCGGTCGACCACGACGACGCCCCCGACTCCTGCACGTCGACGTCGACGCCGAGCGCGGCCTCCAAGGCGAGCTCGATGCCACGACGGGTGCCCCGGATGGCGTGCAGCTCGCCCGCGGAGGCCAACAGCTTCCGCTGAAGGTCCAGGTCGCCGCCGGGGTCGACCTCCATGCCCAGCCAGTGCCCGAGCCAGGGCAGCATGTCGTCCGGGGTGGTGGCCAGATCCAGGTACGACGCGAACGCGTCCAGACTCATCAGCACCGGAGCGAGCACCTCGTCCAGCCCCGCGCACAGCTGCTGAGCGAACGGGTCCTCCCGCAGCATGGTGGGCAGCGTCGGGGCCAGCGGCAGGGCGCTGAGCGCACCGTCGATCGTTCCTCTCACCGTCTCACCTCCTTCCCGGCCGTCGAGTCCGCGGAGATCACTTGCGCACCCGGACCTGGTGCTCGAAGGAGTAGACCAAGGCGGTCGGATCGATGTCGATCCGTTGGGTGGCGGCGCCACGACGCCCGGTGAACGGCTCGGCGGGGAAGAGGGCGACGCTCACTTCGCGGGCCATGTCGACGCCCGGGATCCGGGCGAGCGCCGCGTGCACCTCGTGGGACTGGACCGAGCGACCGAACGGCCACCCGTCCCCGTCCGGTCCACCGACCAGTGGGTGGTAGAGGCGGTAGAGCGCCCGGAGCACCTCGGTGCGCACCTCGCTGGTTTCGTACAGCGGTCGGCAGCTGAGACTCACCACCGCCGTCAGCCAGGCGTAGTCGGGAGGCTGGACCAGCAGCCGGGTGCCGACCAACCGGCGGGCGTCCAGGCTGTCGGCGATGCGTTCCAGGGTCGCGGCCGGGGGGTCCAGATCGGCCCGCTGGATCCGGCCGAGCTCGTCGCTGGCCACGTGCGGGACCACCAGCAGCCGAATGCCCGCGCCACCGTCGGCGGCGTCGGGGGCACAGTGCACCCGCGCCGCGTCCGGCGCGACATCGCGGGCCAGCTGCTCGAAGTCCTCGGCGGTCACCGCGCGCCCGCGCGATCGCAGCAGCAGCGGTCCACGCGTCTTCGCGTCGGCCAGGGTCTCCGACTCCGCGCCGCCGATGGCCGGCACCCGGTTCTCGACCCTGCTGACGTACGGCACCGAGGTCTTCAGGACCCGGACCAGTCCCCGACCGACGTTGCCCGACTGGCCGCCGCCCGTCCGGTACGTCTCCAGCCGCAGCACCGCACCCGGCTGCGGGATGGCGCCGTAGTACAGGAGGTCGTTGTCGGCGGCTCGGACGGCGGGACCGAACTGGATCTCGCCGGCGAAGCGATCGATGCGGAAGTGGTGGTCGCCGGGGCCGGAGAGGGCGAAGTGCGGCACTTCGGTCCACGCCTCGGTGCGGTCGCCGTGGATCGCGGTGATCGTCGCCGGCTCCTCCGACGGCAGCACGGGGCGTTGCTGGAGGCTGAAGTGCTGCGCCGGGGTGCCGTTCGAACGTCCGATGACCTCACCGCGCACCACCTCCGCGTGAACGGTGGGAGCCGTGCCGCCGATGGTGAAGGCCGTCACCGACAGGATCTGCGGGGAGGCCGTGTACGTCGGCTGGTCCGGCTCGGCCTGGATCAGCCGGCACCGCAACCAACCGCCGCGCTGCCGGGCGATGATGGACGCCTGGTGGCCGCCGGGCACGTGCAGGATCACGTCGCCCGGTTTGTTGAGGCCGCCGGTGTCGTCGGAGTCGACCTCGCAGGCGATCCAGCCCTCCTCGGTCCAGGCCTCCCACAGCACCGGCGGACGACGGGGATCGACACCACGGCCGGACACCTGGCACCCCATCCTCAGCACCACCGCGCAGTGGGGCACGGCGTCCGACAACCCGATCAACAGCGCGTCACCGACCGCGGGTGCCGCGGAGAAGCAGCGGAAGCCGGCCGGACCGGACAGGGCCGCCGTCATGTCCGCCGGCGCCTCGCCGACCGGGTGCATGCCCGCGCGGGCGAAGGAACACGGCACGATCTCGAGCTCGCGGGTCGTGCTGAACACGATCGGGTCGGCGACGTCGGTGCGCGCCGTCGCCACCTGGGTCTCGGCCCGGACGATCACCGGCTGGGGCTGAGGGGCGGACAGCCAGAACGTCACCTCCCCGCGGGCCGCAGCCGGCGGCCGCAGCTCGACGCCGATCAGCTCCAGGAACTTCACGTAGTGCAGATCGGGCACCCGGTTGAGTCGATAGATCAGCTGATCGACCATCTGGGCGAACGCCTCGATCAGGGTGACCCCGGGATCGGACACGTTGTGGTCGGTCCAGGTCGGACAACGCTGCTGGACCAGCCGCTTGGCGTCGTCGACGAGGTCCTGAAAACGTCGGTCGTCCAGGTTCGGGGCGGGGAGCATGTCACTGACCTCCGGTGGGGGCGGGGACGGTCGCCGACGACGACGACGGCATGGCTGGGGGGTAGTACGAGGACGCCGCCAGCGCCAGGGGACCGGCCGTGCCGAGGGCGGCGGCACCCGGGCCGGGCCGCGTCGGACCGACGGCCGGCTGGGTGGGATCGCCCTCGTCGGGGATGACGTAGAACGGGAACACGAGGTTCCGCGGGTCGTTCAGCCCGCGGGCCGAGTAGCCGATGTCGATGTAGACGCGGCCCTCGCTGATCCGGTCGAAGCTGACCTTCACGTCGGTGATGTCGATCCGGGTCTCCCAGCGCTCGAGGGCCTCCCGGACGTCGTACGCGATCTGTCCGGCCGTGGCCGAGTTGGCCGGCCCGAACACGTGATCATGGATTCGGCAGCCGAAGTCGGGTCGCATCGGCCGCTCGCCGATCGAGGTGCCCAAGATCAGCCGGATGGACTGCTCGATCTCGCGCTCGCGGGTGACCAGAGCCA
This sequence comes from uncultured Actinomycetota bacterium, assembly GCA_963696135.1. GTDB lineage: Bacteria > Actinomycetota > Actinomycetes > Propionibacteriales > Propionibacteriaceae > Microlunatus. The sequence goes on along the minus strand of CAVOJH010000004.1, from coordinate 178,309 downwards.
CGCGACCACTGGGATCCGCGCCCAGCGGGTACGACCAGCCCGCACCGATGAAGTCCACCTCGTACATGTCTCATCCTCCGATCATCAGTTGATCTTGACCATGGCGCCGGTGATGGTGGTCATCGCGCCGCCCTTGAGCTCGGCCGCGGTCTGGCCCTTGACGCTGACGCTCATCCCCTCGACACTCACCGTGCCGTTGGACTTCACCTGCACCGCACCACTGCCGCCATCCAGCTGGACACCGTTGGTGGCGTTCATCTTCACCGACGCGGCCTTCATGGTCAGATCGGAGTTCTTGGCGTCCAGGGTGATGCCCTGGGAGCCCTCGATCACGACCGTGCCGTCGGACTGCACGGTGATCGTCGTGTTCGTCTTGTCGATGAAGATCAGGAACTTGTCGTCCTTGGTGGCCAGCCGGACGCCCTCCTTGCTCCCTGCCTGGTCGAGCAGATCGATCCGATGACCTTCCCGGGAGACCAGTGATCGGCGGTTGATCGCTCCCGAGCCGCTGTCGATCAGGTCGTTCGGACCGGCTGGCATCGTGTCCAGGCCGTTGTACAGCCCACCCAGCACCACCGGCCGGTCGAAGTCCTGCAGCTCGAAGCCGATCAGCACCTCGTCCCCGACCTCGGGCAGGGCGATCCAGCCGCGCTCCTTGCCAGCTCCCTGGCAGACGACTCGGGCCCAGTCGCTGACGTAGTCATCGGACAGCCAGGGGTACTTGAGCTTGACCCGGCCCATCTTGTCGGGGTCGTTGGCGTCGGTGACCACCGCGATCACCACGCCCGGTGGGGTCTGGCGCGATCGAGCCCCACCGGACGCCAGGCCGAGCAGACTCCGGTCCTGCTTGCCGGTCACCGCGATCGCCGTCGTGTACCCGGTCGTCGGATCGAACCGATGCCGCGCACTCGTGATCGTGTAGCTACCCTCGAAGGGAGCCCCGAGACCCTCCAGCGAGACCTTGCCGCCCGCCTTGAGATCCGGGTTGCCGCGAGCGACGCCCTCGAACTCGGCGAAGGCCGAGGCCTTCTCGTCCGCCAGCGCCTTGGCGGCCTGGTCGACCTCGTTCTGGGTTCGGTAGGGCACGTCGGTCGAGACGTACGTGGGGTTGCCGAACGCGTTCGCCATGTCGGTCGGCTTCACCGTGGGCAGGTCGATGGTCGAGGCCTTCGCGGGTGCCGAACCCACCAGTGCCCGCTTCTCCGCGACATCCCAGCCACGCACCTCCACCTTTCCCACCTGCTGGGAAGAAGTGAGAACGGAACGGAACCTGATCAGCTCCTCGCCGAACTTCAACGAGGTGGGGGATCCGGCGGACGCTGAGGCGACGAAGGAGAAGGCGCCGTTGCGCACGGTCAGATCGGAGCCGGTGTCGCGCGCCAGCTGGGTCAAGATCTCCCAGTCGCTCTGGCCGGCCTGACTGACCACGGGGAAGACGGTGCTGGTGCTGTCCACCTTGCCCACCTTGAGACTCGCCCGCTTGGCCACCTGGGTGGCGATGTCCGAGGCGGTCATCTGGACGTAGCTGACGGTGCGCCGGTCACGGAACAACCGGTGCGCGGGGTCGTAGCCGCGGATGACGGTGAAGGTGCCGCCGGTGTCGAACTCCAGCTCGAGCGCGGTGATCTCGGCCTCGATCAAGGTCTTCGGGCTCGACGACGCAGCTGTGTTGACCTTGATCGTGATCTTGCCGCCGACCTTGGCGTTGCTCTTGGACAGCACGATCCGCTCGGGATCGCGGAACCGCAGGGAGAACATGTCGGGGAGCCGTTGGCTGTCCTCGACGAGCGCCGACACCAGCAACGGCACCAGATCGGCCGGCATCTCCGATCCGTCGATCTCCACCAGGCACATGCTGCCCGTCATCCGGTCACCCCCATCTCCTCCAGTGAGGGGAGCAGGATCGTCCGCCCGGTGGGCAGCCGCAGCGGGTCATCGACACCGTTGTACGCGGCCAGCGGGCGCCAGTGAGCGGGGTCGCCGTACTCGGCGTAGGCGATGGAGGCGAGGTTGTCGCCGACGATGGTGCTGTGGACGCGGCGGATGCTGTCGCTGCCCGACGTCGGGTTCTGGCGGGGCGGGGAGCCCGGCATCTCCTCCATCGACACGCTGCAGATGGCCCGGATGGGTGTGCCGTCGGACCGGAAGAGCGTGTACTTGGCGCTGACCGAGGTGATCACCGCGGGGAAGGTCGAGATGCTGCCCCACTGCAGCACAACCAGCGGCGGGGTGGGCTTCTTCTGACCGGCACTCTGCTCGGTGGGTACGCAGCAGCCGAACAGCTTCTCCACGACCTCCAGCACCGAGCCGTCCTTGGCGCCGGTGGCGTCGAAGAACATCTCGACGGTGAGCTTGCACGGGTCGGAACCCGTGAACTCCGGCGGTGGCGCGCTCTTCGAGCCCTTGGCGGGCTTGCGCTCCCACTTGGCGGACTTCGCGATCGTGACTTCCTTCGGGTTGAACTGGAAGCCGATGGTGTCCTTGATCGCGCCAGGCTTGTAGCCACCGGGGGCCGGGTCAGGGGTGTAGACGGTCAGCTTCGCCTTGTCCATGGTCGGCCGCCCGACCACTGCCTTGCCACTGGAGCCGGCGTCGCCGGGGACACCGACCGGGCCGGAGCTGCCCGCCAGCGCGATCGCTGTGGTCATTGGGTGGCCCCTTTCGGCAGGAACCCGTGGTGGGCGAGCTCCAGCGTCTCCATGGCGACCTTCGGGGAGTCCAGGTTGAGGCTCGGTCCCGACCAGCGCACCGGCATCACGCCGTCGAGGTTCCAGCTCGCCACGACCTGGCGGTCCCCGGTCATCGCGGTGATGCAGGCGGTCTTGCGAGTCACCTCGGTGGCGAAGCCGATCAGCCACTCGGTGATCTTGTAGCTGTCCCGGCCGACGGCTCGGGACAGCTTGACGTTGGTGTACTTGATCCGGCTGGGCAGCTGCCAGATGAAGGCGTTGTTGCCGCCCTCCTCCCGCTGCTCCATCACCACCTCGGCGCCCAGTCCCTCGCAGCTGCTGAAGTAGCCCAGGTTCTCGCCGTCCACGGTCACGGTGAAGCACACGCTGACGGCTGGGTCGGTGGCAGCGTCCAGCGGATCGGTGATGCCCTTGGCGGCGGCCATGGTGTGCTCCTCGGTCGAGATCAGGGTCGAAGGTCGGTGAGTAGACCGGAGCGTTCCCGGTCCTGCCACAGCTCAGCGCGGAGGCGGGCGGTCAACGGCTCGTACAGTCGGCGGGCCATCTCCTCGAGCTCGGCGCCGTTCATCGGCGCGGCCGGTCCGGCGGGTCCGGCCGGTGCCGCTGACGGGGCCGCGGCTGGTGCCGCTGCCGGTGGGTCGGCCGCCAGCTGGACGTCTGTGTCTGCGCTGCGCTGGATCGTGGCGTCGCCGCCCGAGGGCTGGGCGGCGGCCATCGCGAACATCTCGGCCAGCCCGACCGTCCGGCTCGAGACGGCCATGGCCGGGGGCTCGGCCGACAAGGGCGGCGCGACGGCGGTGCCCGGCGACGGCGCGTCGAACCGCCGCTGGATCATCGGGGCCGGGTCGGCCGCCGCCATCGGCGGCGAGACCATCGGTGCCGGTGGCTCGCCGCTGCGCGGGGAGGCCGTGGTGCGGACGACCGCTGGGCTCGTCTCCGCTGCGGTGCGCTGCACCGTGGTCCGCGAGCCGTCGGATCGCGGTGACTCGGCGGTGCTCGATCCGAGAGGCGATGACCAGACCGAGCCCGCAGAACCTGCGGGCGGCGCGGGCGCCACCGGGGACCAGGCGGTGGAGGCGGGAGCTGCCGGCAGCTCCGTGGCCGAGACGTCGAGCTGGCCGGTGCTCAGCCTGTCATCGGCTTCGGGCCGCTGATCGATGGCGAGGTGACTCCCGCTCGGGGCGGCGGCGTCCTCGTACCGGAGTCGCTGCACCGCGGGCGCCGAGGAGCTCGGTGCTCCGCTGCCCAGCGTGGCCGGGGGTGGGACGAGGGGCGACGTGCTGGCGATCAGGCTGCGCTGCAGCTGGGTCGGTGGGGGTGTTGCACGGCGTGTGCCGTCGACGGTTCGTTGCAGGTGCACGTCCGGTGTCGGGCAGGTTCCCGGTCTGATCCGGTGCCACCCGTCGCGCCACCACGAGCGGGGGATGCTGACTCGACTCGCCGGGCCGGTCTGACAACTCCTCGCTCTCGCCGCCGAGCGGAGGACCTAGGGGCGGATCCTGAAGGGCCGAGATCGCCGCACTGAAGCCACTGAGCGGGGCCTGTGGCGTGGCGGCGTGTGCGTCCGACCCCGGAGCCGGTGCCGCCGCGCTGGGCGCTGGTGTGTGACCCGCTTCGTCGGTGCCGACGGTGCTGCGCTGTACCGACCTGGCGATGAGCGGCGGGTAGCCCTGGTCGTCCAGACCGGCGGTCGGGGAGCCCGCTGGTGCTACCAGTCCTGGGGGCAGCGATCCAGACGTCGAGGTAGTCCCCGGCGGCATGGCCGGCGACACGACCGGCGACAGCGAAGTCGATCCGGCCGGCGGCTGATCCATGAATCGGCGCTGGAGTGTCGGGCCGGATCCCTGTCGCGGGTTTTCACCGCTCGGCACCGTCAGGGGCGCGGTGTCACCGCCCGGTGCGTCCGCTGGCGGTGGCCCGGTGTCGATCGATGACGACTCCACGAGCGGGCGGCTGGCGAGCAGGCCGGCCACCGCCGTGTCTCCGGTGGTCGGATCCGGCGAAGGGGCCGTCGGCGGGGGATCGTCAACCGGCTGCTGGTTGCTCTGTCCGTCCCCCGTTTCCGCTCCCGATCGCGCTACCACCAGCTCGGTGTCCGCCGGCGGAGTCGATGAGACAGACCGGGGCGTGGCCGGCGAGCTGAGGTCGCCGATCTGCCCCGGCGCTGCGGTGGACCCGGGGTTCGAGCCTGTCGAGGTTGCTGACCGCTGGACCGGAACGGTCAAGGGCGTGATCGAGGGCGATGGCGCCGGAACCGTCGCGTCCAGGGCCGGTGACGGGCCACCGCGACCGCCGGAGTCCGTCCGTGCGGAGGGAAGTGGCGAGCGCGATGCCGCCGAGCGGGCCACGACGAGGGGAGCCGGCCCAGGGCTCTCGGGCGCCGCCGGCTCACTGGCTGCGGAAGCGGGCGCCTCCGGGCTGCCGGTCTCGATGAGACTGGTCTCGGCCACCCCGCCGTGATCATGATCGGGACTGTGGGACGGAACGGCCGCATCCCCGTGGCGCTGCACGGCCGGGTCTTCCGGCCGGAGGGTGGCGATCCGCCGCTGGGCGGCGGGTGCGGACGGGGGAGCCGGCCGCTCGGGGACGCGGAGCTCGTCGACACCCTCGTACGGGATCGGGCCGCCGACCGACGACGCCAGCCCGCCGACGACACCGGCCGGACCGTCCGGATCGACCAGGTGTCCCAGTGGGGCGAGGAAACTCGGGTTCTGGTGCGTGGTCAACGAGGAGCGGAACGCCGCCGGCGGTGCGATCGCCGTGCTGTCCGCGACACTGCGCTGCAGCGGGGGGAGGCGCGACCAGGCGGCCGGCGTCGCGGCCGGAGCGGACTGGAACGCCTCCGCGGACGGAGGATCCGCAGAGCCAGGCGCCGGGCTGCCGGCATCCCCCGCAGCCGAGTCCGACGCGTTGGCTCCGCGACCCCGCCCCCAAGGCACCAGCTCCCAAGGCCACCGCATGGTCGACGCTCCTCCGAACAGATCGATTCCCGCTGCTCAGTCGCCTGAGATGCGGGAGTTGAGGGCACCGATCTCGCGAACGAACCGCTGACGCTCCGCGTGCTCGAGGTCGAGGATCTCTTCGCGAGACCAGTGCAGGTAGTAGGCGACGTACGCGATCTCCGAGTAGAGCCGGTCGGTCGCGTACGTCAGGATTCCCCCAGGCGCCCCCCGGAGACGTCGACCGCGAAGTGGTGCTCACACGAGGGGCAGGTCACGGTCGCCCGCGTGTGCCCCTCCGTGTTCACCCGTCGATAGAGATCCTGCAGGAACGCCAGATCGGTGGCGAACAGGTCTTCGACGATGCCGGGGTGGACGTCGTCGATGGTGCCGATCCGCTCGATCACCCGCGCCAGCAGCACGACCGTGAGATAGGCCGGGTTCTCGCGCACCCGGTCGTCACGCAGCGGTACCAGCTCGTCGCGGGCCGTCGCCAGCCGCATCACGCCGTCCCGGTGGACGGTACCGGATCGATCGACGTACCCCCGTGGCAGCAGGAAGCTGAACTCCGTGACCAGCGTCTCCCGACGGGGTTGTGCCTCGCGCGCATCCGCCGGCGAGGCGTCCGCCGAGGTGCTCGGCTCCGGAATGATCAACGTCCCGCGTCGCATCGTCAGCCTGCCTGGACTTCGATCGACTCGCAGGTCAGGGTCAGCTTCTCCGACAGGTAGGAGGTGTCACCGGCCTTGAGGGTGCCGACCTCCAGGCTCTTCGGCCAGGCGTTGGTCAGCTTGTAGCGCTTGACCTCGGCCCCCTCGTAGTCGAAGACGATGACCGAGCCACCCTTGCGAGAGTCAGACATCTTGCCGAACCGGCTGCTCTCGATCCACTTGTCGAAGCTGTTGTCCCCGGTCAGACCGCGGGTCAGCGTGATGTCGGGTGCCTTGGGCCGGCCCGGCAGCCGACGGAGCTGGTACTTGCCGTCCGGTCCGTTCTCCTTGAACTCGACGACATCCTGTTCGATCTTGAGACCGCTGATCTCGGTGATGCTCTTGATCATCACCCCGTCGAACTCCAGCCCGAACGAGTGGCCGACTGAGCTGTCGCCATCGGGAAGCGCCATCTGATTTCCTTTCTGTGATCAAGATTGAGGGTGGGAACTACTCGCTGACGAGACTGGTGCCGCCGGAGAACTGGGCCAGACGGAAGATGACGAACTCGGCCGGCTTCACCGGGGCCACACCGATCTCGCAGACCACCTGCCCGGCGTCGATCCCCTCGGCTGGATTGGTCTCGTCGTCGCACTTGACGTAGAAGGCCTCGCCCGGGGTAGAGCCGAACAGAGCACCGGCCCGCCACTCCATCACCAGGAAGGCGGCGATGGTACGACGGATCTTCGCCCAGAGAGCTCGGTCGTTGGGCTCGAAGACGACCCAGTTCGTGCCGTTCAGGATCGACTTCTCGAGGTAGTTGAACAGCCGGCGGATGTTGAGGTAGCGCCAGGCCGGGTCAGAGGACAGGGTGCGGGCGCCCCAGACGCGGATGCCGCGACCGGGGAAGGCCCGGATGACGTTGATTCCCTCGGGATTGAGGAGGTCGTGCTCGTTCCGGGTGATGTTGATCTCGAGGTCGATGGCTCCTCGGACGATCTCGTTGGCCGGCGCCTTGTGCACGCCACGGGTGGCGTCGTTGCGGCCCCAGATGCCGGCGATGTGACCGGAGGGGGGCATGAAGGACAGCTGTCCGGTGGCCGGGCTCATGGTCTGCACCCAGGGCCAGTAGAGCGCCGCGTACATCGAGTCGTACCGGGCCTTGTCGACCCGCCACTCCTTGATCTGCTGGGCATTCATGCCGGGTGGCGCGTCCAGGATGGCCACCCGGTCGCCCATCAGCTCACAGTGGGTGATCATGGCACTCTGGACGGCCTGGACCTGGTCGAGGTCGATGGCGCCCTGCTGGTACGCGCTCATCAGGTCCGGCACGCAGAGCATCGTGATGTCCTCGATCGCCTCCAGACCGCCGAAGCCGGTCCGCTCGGCGACGTCGCCGACGTAGTCGTCGGCGCTGAGCCGGGTGGAAGGGACAGCAGCGGGCGACGCGGGTGCGACCAGGGTCGTCTCACCGTTGGCCAGGCGCACCACGGCGCCCGTGCTGGTGTCCTCCAGCTGGACGACCTTGGAGACCGCGTTGACCATGGTCACCACGTTCTGCTTCCCCCGGGCGAAGTTCGCGCGGTCGAACTCCTCCACCACCTCGCCCTTGACCTTGACCACCAACCGGAACATGTCCTCAGTCACGGCGTCGCCGCCCGCGTCGGTGACCTCCACGCTGACGTCTCCGGGGGCTGCGCCGGGATCCAGGGCGGTGACCTTCAACCGACCGATCTGCGCGCTCGGGCTGGCGGCCAGCTCCTTGGCGCGGGCGCTCCGCGGAGCCGGTCCGCCGGCGCCACCTTGACCGACCCGGACGACGTAGGCGTTGCCGCCACCGTTCTGGAAGTAGGCGTAGACGGACTGCGCCAGGTAGGACCCGGCGACGAAGCCGCCGAAGGTCGTCGTGAACTGCGTCCAGTTGCTCACGAGGGTCGGCGCGTTGAACGGCCCCTCTTCGGCAAGGCCGATGAAGGCGGCGATGGCGGTGCCTGCGCCTTCCAGGGGGCGGGCTCCCGCTGCGACCTCCTCGACATAGACACCGGGTGACTGATACGGCGGCATGCTGGGCTCCTTGGGTGTGAACGTGGCCTAATGCAGCCTCTTCCGAGCACGCTCCAGCCGGTACGTCCCCGCGGACGCGGCGAAGGGCAGTCTCGGCTGCCCGATCAGGCAGAGCAGGCTCCAGGGCGTGCGTCGATGACCGAAGTACCCACGTCAGAAGCTGTCGAGGGAAGCCGTCTCAGTGACGACGGACGGTCCCGAGGCCCGAAAGTCGACAGCCGTCAGGCCGGCAGGTCTTCTTCCTCTTCGACACCCTCGCGCTGCACGAAGAGGCCCTGCACCGGCTCTTCCTCTTCCTCGGGTGCCTCACCCTCACGCTGCACGAAGAGACCTTGCACCGGTTCCTCGTCATGATCGTGGCCGGCGTGGCGCTGGACGAAGAGTCCCTGGACCTCGTCCTCGTCCTCTGCCTCGCGCTGGACCGCGGGACCGGTCGAGCTCAGGGTCTGCACCGGCGCCGGGGCTGACATCACCTGCTCGGCGTTGGACGCCGCCTCCCGCTCGAAGCGGTCGGACGGGTCACTGACCTTGATCCCGCCGGGAGCCGATGTCCCGTCGACGGGCCCGCTCCGCTGCTGCACCACGTGCGTCAGCTCATGCGCCAGCGTCGTCCGGCCCTCGCTGGAGCCGGGGTTGTAGGTGTCGCGTTGGAAGACGATGTTGGAGCCGACGGTGTAGGCGTGCGCGTTCACCGCAGATGCCGAAGCGGCCGCGGACGAGTCGTCGTGCACCCGGACGTCGCTGAAGTCGTGGCCCATCCGGGCCTCCATGTCGGTGCGCACGTCCGGTTCCAGCGGACGCCCGCCGGAGGAGATCACGTCGTGCACGGGCGAGCGCTCCTCCTCGAGCATCGAGGACACCCCGGCGTTGCCGATGCTGCGCTGCAGACCCAGGATCTCCTCGGCGCCCAGCGCATCCGTACGACCGGCGGCGGCGGCTTTGCCGGCGTGGGCGCTGACGTTCTGGTCGATCCGGGACGCCGCGGGACGCAACGTCTCGATCCGCTCGTCGTACCGATGTTCGTGCATGACCACAACCTCTGCGTGTCGGCGACCCTCCCACTGTGGCACGGGTCCGGCACCGCCGCCAGGTCCGTCGGTGGAGCGGCGGGCGCAACCCCGAGTGCCCGAAAGGGCAGGGTCTTCGCTCAGGCGAGCATCGAGAAGTAGCGGCCGAACTCCCGCTCCAGGACGAGCCGGCCCATCTTGCGGTACTCCTGCTCCACGGCGGCGACCAGATGCAGCATGCCCACCGGCGCGGCGTCGGCGGCAGCCAGGTAGGCGGCGGTGGTCGACGCGGATCGGATGTTGCCGCCGGCGAAGTCGAAGGACGAGGCCAGGAAGTCGTAGTCGATGTCGTTCCCGAGCGGAAGCGGCGGCGCCAGGCAGCGCTGCCACAGCGAGTGTCTGAGCTCCTCGGTCGGCTCGGGGAAGTCGATGATGGCGTCCAGTCGCCGGGTGAACGCGTCGTCGATGTTGGCGCGCAGGTTCGTCGCCAGGATCGCCAGACCGTCGAAGGTCTCCAGCCGTTGCAGCAGATAGGCGCTCTCGATGTTGGCGTAGCGGTCGTGGGCGTCGCGGACGTCGCTTCGCTTGCCGAAGATCGCGTCCGCCTCGTCGAAGAACAGCACCGCGTTGACTCCGCCGGCCTCGGTGAAGATCCGCTCGAGATTCTTCTCGGTCTCCCCGATGTACTTGTCGACCACGGTGGCGAGGTTGACGGTGTAGAGGTCGAGGCCCAGGTCTGACGCGATCACCTCGGCCGACATCGTCTTCCCGGTTCCCGAGTCGCCGGCGAACAATGCCGTCACGCCGTGCCCGCGGCCACCACCGCGCCGCATCCGCCAGTCGGTCAGCACCGTGTCGCGATGTCGGGCCCGGGCTGCGACCTCCTTGAGCCCGCGCGTCACCGTCGGTGCCAGCACGAGATCGGCCCACGCCACCTCGGGCACGATCCGTCGCGCCAGGCGTTCGAGCCCCGCGGCGTTCTGGGCGCGTACCCCCCGTCGCAGGTCGTCGGCCGAGACCGGGCCGCCGGTCATCCGGGCGGAGGCTTCGGCGGCCCGGACGGCCTTGGCGACCTGACCGGGCCCCAGGGCCAGGTGGACGGCCAACGAGGCCGGATCCAGCGAGGGGTCGTGCGCCCCGAGCTCCCGTTCCCACAAGGCCAAGCGCTCTCGTCCACCGAGCACCGGCGCATCGGCGAGCAGTGGGCTCTCCGTCGACCACTGCGGATCCCAGGTGGTCGAGCCGACGAGCAGCACCGGGATGTCCGCCGCCGTCAGCCGGTGCATCGGCTCCGCGCCGGACTCCGCCAGCATCTCCACCGGTCCGGCCACCAGGCCGGCACCGAGCAGCAGCGCCTCGCGGATGGCGAGATCGGCGAGAGTGGCCGCTTCGTTCGGCGACGCCGTGCCCAGACGGGTCAGGTCGAGGGTCAATGCGCCCATCGACGCCGCCGACAGCGCCGCGACCGCCACCGCCGACCCCGTACCGACGACTCGTTCGCGCAGGTGGACCAGGCGCACCCCGGCCGACAGGGCGCGACCGAGCTGGTCGGCCACGGGAGCCCAGTAGGGCCCGACCTCGTCGATCAGACCGGCCAGCCCCGCGGCCGGGGCATCATCGCCGAGCAGATGGGCGCCGACCCTGTCGGGCACCCGCAGACCGCGGGTGAGGAAGGGACGCTCGGGCTCCTCGACCACGATCAGCCCCCGGCTGACCAGCGGTCGGCTCAGTTCCAGCCGGGCCCGGGTGCCCGCCGCCATGGCTGACTCACCGGCCAGCTGCAGGGCCAGTCCCACCGAGGCGCGCCGTCGGGTCACGTCGTCGTTGAGGTACCCGTACAGGCGTTCGAAGCGGCTGTCGAGATCCGGCAGCAGTGCGATCATCAGCAGCTCGACGTCCAGCGGCGTCAAACCGGCGGTCCGGGCGAGACGCCGCAACCGCAACCGCGTCCCGGTTGCCTCGGCCGCGTCGGCGTCGGTCTCCACTTCGACCCGGGCGGCGCTGTGCAGGGGGTGGACGGCCGCCTCGTTCGTGGTGAGCAGCTGATCGACCGTCTCCTCGCTCACGTACAGGCCTCGGAACGGGTCGTCCGGGGACGGGTCTCCGGCGCGGCGGAGCGCCACCAGCTCCCGCACCCGACCCTCGACGAGCTGGGCCCGGCCGAGGAGGTAGGCGAGGTCGGGTGTGCTCACGGACGCTGACCCGTGCGACGGGTCATGACTTCTTCTTGGTCTGTCGGGTCCGGGTGATCGCCACCCTCGGCCCGGGTCGGCCACCGGCCTTGGCGCCGTCGTCTCCGGTCTGATCGACCACCCCGCCAACCGGGGTGCGGCCGGTTGAGCCGGTCGTCGTTCGGCCCGCGGCCCGTTCCGGCAGCTGCTCGGACGCCTCTGCGGAACCCGGCCGCGCCATTCCGTTCGCCCAGCCGGTGGCGAGGTCCCAATCGGTCGAGGCATCACCGCCGGCCGCGCCCGACGCGGCCTTGCCCCGACTTCCGGGGCGGGTACGGGAGCTCCGCTTGCCGCCTGCGGTGGCCGGTGTCACGGCCTCCTCGTCCGCCGACTCGCTGCCGGGCGTCGGTCCGGTGGTCCCGATGGGCCACTTCTCGACCCCGTTGCGACTCTTGGTCTCCCGGGTGGGCCAGCCGTACGAACCACCGAGACTGACCCGTGGCGGCTCCTCGACCGGAGGACCGGTGTGGAAGCTCTGGCCGGTGTCCAGCGGTGTGCTCACCACGATGTCGATCGAGGGCTTGAGCTCTCCGCCCAGCGCCGACCAGACGTCGGCGAAGGCCCGGTCCTCCGGCGGCGGCAGCGCGATCGTGATCGGAATCGGCAACCCGAGCTCGGTCAACGGCCCGGTCAGCACATCGGCGGGCAGCGCGTCGTACTTCAGGAAGCAGAGCAGCAGGGACGAGAGCAACCGGTGCTCGTCCTCGGGCCGCTGCGTCCAGGCCGTGACGAGGTAGGACAGCTTGAAGTGACGGGGTGGCAGCCGTCGAGACACGACGAGGTTGGAGTCGTCGTAGACGTTGTGCATCCCGCGCTCGCGTCGGCGCAGGTCCTCGCGGATGTCGTACAGGTAGACGTCGATGGTGGGCGAGTTGCGCCGCCCGGCCCACTCCCGGGTCGGGGCGTCGAAGACGATCTCGACATCGCGCATACCGGCGGCCTCACGTTCGATCAACGTGCGCAGCGCGGAGTCCACCTCGTGGATCACGTGAGCAGCATGCCCTGTCCGCCGCCGCCGAGGCAGGGCGAGCGAGCCGACTCGGGGGCACCCGTTCCTGCCCGATCGCGCACCCGTTTCGCCGCGTCGTCGCCCTCCTCGCGATCTTCCCCGCCCGGCCCTAGCATTCGGTCATGGCGGACCCGCTGATCAGGCTGGACACCGAGCATGCCGTCGTGCAGCCCGGTGGTCAGGTCCGGGTCACCGTCACGATCACCAACACCGGCAACCTGGTCGAGGGGTACTGGCTCCAGGTGCTCGGACCGGCCGCGGCCTGGGCTGAGGTGGTGCCACCGGAGATCTCCGTCTATCCGCAACAAGACGCCACGGCGGCGGTGATCCTCTCGCCGCCGTCGGACGGCAGCGCCCTCAGCGGTCTGCTCCCGTTCGGGGTGCTGGCCTCCTCGACCCTCGATGCGAACACCAGCGCCGCGGCCGAGGCGGATCTCGAGATCGGCGAGCTGCACAGTCTGCAGGCCAAGATCATCCCGGTCACCTCCACCGGGCGCTGGCGCGGTCGGCACGTCATCCAGCTCAGCAACTGGGGCAACTCCCAGGCGCAGCTGCAGCTGGTCGCCCGCGATCCCGACGACGCGTTGGGCTTCTACGTGAGTCCGTCGTACGTGGATCTCCCCCCCGGTGGACAGGCGTCTGTCCGGTTGTCGGCTCGGACCAAGAGACCGTTCCTGCGCGGCACCGCGGTCCGCATCCCCTTCCAGGTGATCGGCGAGCCGCTGGACGGCGGCGGCCAGCCGCCGCCAGCCGTCCCCTACGGGGATCCGTCCCGGCCGGTGATCGACGCCGCGCTGAACCAGAAACCCATTCTGTCCCGCGGACTCCTGACCCTGCTGGTCCTGCTGGTCGCCGGAGTGGTCGCGTTGGTGGCGTTCGCGGTGACCCGGACCGAGACTCCCGTCCCGGACCTGTACCCGCGCGGGGCGCCACCCAAGGGCGTGCTCCGCGTGGTCGGCGTGACACCGAGCAGCGTGTCGCTGGCCTGGGATCCCGTCGCGCTGGCCGAGCGCTACGACCTCCAGCAGGTCGATCCGGCGACCAAGAACGTGATCAAGAACGACCCGTTGGACGCCGCCCTGACCGGCACCGACGTGGTCGGTCTGCCACCTGCGAAGGAGGTCTGCTTCCGACTGTCCGTCACCCGGGCGAAGACCACCGGACCGCCGTCCGACCTGGTCTGCGCCACGACGGCCGCAGCGCCGTCGACGCCAGCACCGACCCCGACACCGAGCGACCCGGCGACGTCGGCGGCCCCGAGCCCCCCACCGACCCCGCCGCCGACCACGTCGGCTCCGACTCCCACCCCGACGTTCAGCCCGGGAGACCCGAACACCGACCCGATCATGAAGCAGCAGTGGATCGCGGTAGCTGACGTGCTGCCGAAGACCGTGGCCGAGTCCGATGTCCAGATCCACGTGCAGCAGCTGACAGCCGCGGGCATCCAGGCGAAGTACCTGGACACCGTCCACTACCCGCGCCTGGTCCTCTACTCGACCACGCCGCCACCCGTGCCGACGCCCACCCCGGAGGGGTCGTGGGTCGTGTTCGTCGGGCCCTTCCCGAGCCAGGCGGACGCCGATGTCCAGTGCCCGCAGATCATCGCGAACCAAGGCAGCGCGACCTGCTTCACCGGCCAGCCCGACCCCTGATCCCTGCGCTTGACGGTGATCACTCGGGATAGGAGCGGATGGTCACCTCGGTCAGACTGATCAGCGGTCTGGTGTCGGCCGGCGGCGGGTAGGTCGAGGCGATCCCGAGTCTCAGCTGGGTGACCGGCGCTCCGCTGTCGACGGCGATCCGCTGAGCCTCGGCCTTGGCTTTCAGAGTGGCCGGGTGGCAGGAACCGTCGGGGAAACCGATCCCGATCACCTGCGGTTGCGGCTGGAGTTCGCGCTGCGGGTTGTCCGCGTCCAGGCCGGGCCAGATGATCACCTGGCGCACCCGGGTGGCCGGGAAGGTGAAGATCAGGGTGCCGGTTCCCGGGGCGGCTCCACAGGTCGGCGACTCACCCGTCGGCGCCCACGCCATCGTCCACTCCTGCTCCGAGCTGTCGACCAGAGACTGCGGATTCGAGTCCGGCGCGGAGGCCGTCGTCGGGTTGACCATCACCTGCACACCGGAGACGGTCTCGTACTGTTTGGTCAGGCGGTGCCAACCGTCCTGGGCCAGCGCGACCGGACCGAGCTGGAGAAGGGCTCCGAAGCCGATGAACAAGGCGAAGACGAGCACCGCGATGATCACCCGGCGCCACCGGTAGAGGGGCGGCAGAGAGCGCCGGTACGCCCGTGCCGCCTCGCGGTCGCGGGCGGCCATCGCCTGCGGCGTCCAGGCGCCCCAGTCCACGTACGGGTCCGTACCCTGACCGGCGACGAAGCTGTAGCCGCAGTGCGAACAGAACCGGCGGGTGGGCGGGTTGACGGTGCCGCAGGTCGGACAGGCGATCTCGGTGTAGCCCTGATCCACGTAGCCCTGATCCACGTAGCCCTGATCCACGTACCCCTGATCCACGTACCCCTGGTCGACCGCCGTCTGGTCGACGTACGTCTGGTCGGCAGCTGACTGCTCCACCGCCGGGATCGACACCGTCTGCTGCTGGCTGATCGGCACCGTCTCCGCGACCACCGGAGTGACCGGCACCGTCGGTGCGGTGCTGGTCGTGGTGGTCGGCGGGGACTCGGTCGACGCCTTGTCCCAGGCCAGGAACTCGTTGCAGTTGCGGCAGAACTGGGTGCCGGGTGGGTTCGGCTCACCGCACGCCTCACAGATGAGGTCGATCGCGATCACCTCCCGCCGGCGACGTCGCCACTGTTGGCTCGGTCCTGAGTCAGATCAGACCCTCTCGCACCGCGTACGCCACCGCATGGGTGCGGTTCTTCAGCTGCAGCCGAGTGGTCAGGTCGTGCAGCACATTCTTCACCGTCCGCTCGCTGTAGCACATCCGGGACGCGATCTCGCTCGTGTCGAGTCCGTCGGCGACCAGCCGGAGCACATCGGTCTCCCGCGGTGTGAGGCCCGTGAACGTCAGACCGCGCGGCGCGAGCACCTGCCGCTGCAGGCGTCCGACCTGCTCCAGCAGCCGACCCAGCAGATCGGCCGGCACCTCGCCGTCGCCGGAGGCGACCTTGACGATGGTGCGCACCATCGTGTCGGCGCTGGCATCGCTGCGCCGCAGCAGTCCCGCGACCCCTGCTTCGGCGGCCGCTACCAGCGCCGCGTCGTCGATGGTGGTGGCGACCAGCATCAACCGGGGATGCCCGTCCTTGCGCAGGGACCGAAGCTCCCGGGTGGTGGACTCGTCGACCAGGTCGGTGATCATCACGGCCACCGCCGACTGGGGTGCGGTCTCGACGATCTTGATCTCCGGTTGCATCCGGAGCTGAGCGACCACGCCGGCCTGCGAGATCGGATCACGAGCGTGGACGTAGGTGGCGACGGCGGTGGACATGTCTGGACCCCCAGGGCTGCTGTCTCGCCGCCGAGGGCGACGATAAGGGAACTTCCCGTTGCCCCAAGGGTCCGGATCGTCCTCACGATCGGCTCAACGCACGCTCATCGATCGCTCATCGCTTCGGCTCAGCAAGGTAACGTCGGGTGCGTCATGGAGCGATGAGGCACCAGGAGCGGGAGCATGCAGGTCGACATCAAAGAGGGCGGCGACGGCGTCGCGTGCTGGAACGCCGAGGCCATCACCGCGTACGCGGCCGTGGTCGATGCCCGCGAGGCCGCCCTGGCGTCGGCGAATCCCGATCTGGACGTCACACCCGGGCGGGTCAAGTGCTACGGGTGTCAGGTGAACGACTTCGCCTTGGGTATCAGGTGCACGGCCGAGCTGACCCGGACGCTGTACGCGGTGGCCGGCGAGGTCGCTCCTCGCGCTGCCGACGCGAGCGGCTCGTTGGCCGACATCCCCGGTCTGCGGTCCCGGGTGGAGGAGGCAGAGGTCGCTCCGCTGGCTCCCGTCGTCACCCCGGCCGCTCCGGTCACCACCCGCCGGGACGAGTTCGTGGCGCCCGTTCCGCCGGCGGCCCCCGAGCGTCGCGGCGGACTGTCGCGTCTCCTCGGCCGACGCGGCTAGCCGGCGGCCGGCCGGGCGGCCTTCGCAGTTGGCCTAGGCTGCGTCGGTGACCCGGATCGCCCTGCTCTCGACCTCCGACACCGACCTCCTCTCGGCCCGGGCCAGTGGCGCGGACTACCTGTGGGCGAACCCGAGCAAACCCGGCCACACCGATCTGGGGACGGATCTGGCGGCGTGCGACCTCATCGTGGTCCGCCTGCTGGGCTCGCCGAAGGACCTCTGCAGCGGGTTCGAGCGGTTCCGGGCGACCGGCAAGCCGATGGTGGTGGTCGGCGGCGAGCAGACCCCGGACGCCGCCTTGATGGAGATGTCGACGGTGCCGATCGGGGTCGCCGCGCAGGCCCACGTCTACCTTGCCCAGGGGGGACCGGAGAACCTCGCCCAGCTGCACGGATTCCTGTCCGACACCGTGCTGCTGACCGGATTCGGCTTCGAGCTGCCGGTCGAACAGCCCACCTGGGGCGTGCTGCCACGCCCGACCCTGCCGGAGTCCGGCGCCCGGCCGCGGGTGGGGATCCTCTTCTACCGGGCTCAGCAGAGCGCCGGCAACACCGCGTACGTGGAGGGCCTGGCCGACGCGATCGACGCGGCCGGCGGTGTCGGCGAGCCGATCTTCGCCGCTTCGTTGCGCGACGCCCCGGCCGATCTGCTCGCACACCTGGGCACCCTGGACGCGCTGATCACCACCGTGCTCGCCGCCGGCGGGACCAAGCCGGCCACCGCGAGCGCCGGCGGTGACGACGAGGCCTGGGACGTCCGGGCCCTGGCCGCCCTCGACATCCCGATCCTGCAGGGACTCTGCCTGACCTGGAGCCGGGCGGCCTGGGCCGCCTCGGACGAGGGCATGTCGCCACTCGACGTCGCCACCCAGGTCGCGGTGCCGGAGTTCGACGGCCGGATCATCACCGTGCCGTTCTCCTTCAAGGAGACCGACGCCGACGGTCTGCCGCACTACGTCCCCGATCCCGAGCGCTGCCGGCGGGTCGCCGAGATCGCGGTCAACCACGCCCGGCTGCGGCACATCCCGCCGTCGCAGCGACGGATCGCGCTCGTGCTGTCGGCCTACCCCACCAAGCACTCGCGGATCGGCAACGCCGTCGGTCTGGACACCCCGGTCTCGGTCATCCGGCTGCTCCGGGCGCTGCGCGAGGAGGGCTACGACCTCGGTGAGCCGGGGGAGATCCCCGGCACCGGTGAGCTCGAGCCGGTCGAGGGAGAGCAGCCGGACACCACTGCCGGCAACGCGCTGATCCACGCTCTGATCGCCGCGGGCGGTCAGGATCCGGAGTGGCTCACCAGCGAGCAGCTGGCCGGGCAGCGGGTCCGGATCGGTGCGGCGACGTACGCCCGCTGGCTGGCCGACCTGCCCACCGACCTGGTCGAGGCGGTCACCGCAGCCTGGGGTCCGGCCCCGGGCGAGCTGTTCGTCGACAGCAGCCGGGACGCAGCGGGCGAGATCGTGGCCGCCACCCTGCAGGCCGGGAACGTGGTCATCCTGGTGCAGCCACCGCGTGGCTTCGGGGAGAACCCGATCGCCATCTACCACGACCCCGACCTCGCCCCGTCCCACCACTACCTGGCCGTCTACCGCTGGATCGAGCGCGAGTTCGGCGCCCACGCCGTCATCCACGTCGGTAAGCACGGCAACCTCGAGTGGCTGCCCGGCAAGACGCTCGGCATGTCGGCCTCGTGCGGGACCGACGCGGCGATCGGCTCGTTGCCCCTGATCTATCCCTTCCTGGTCAACGACCCCGGTGAGGGCACCCAGGCCAAGCGTCGGGCCCACGCGACGATCATCGACCACCTGGTGCCGCCGATGGCCCGGGCCGAGAGCTACGGCGACATCGCTCGGCTCGAGCAGCTGCTGGACGAGTACGGCAACGTCTCGGTGATGGATCCGGCCAAGGCGCCGGCGCTGCGTGGCGAGATCTGGACGCTGATCCAGGCCGCCCAGCTGCACCAGGACCTCGGGTTGGAGGAGCGCCCCGGTGACGAGCAGTTCGACGAGTTCGTGATGCACGTCGACGGCTGGCTGTGCGAGATCAAGGACGTCCAGATCCGCGACGGGCTGCACGTGCTCGGACAGGCACCGACCGGAGACGAGCTGATCAACCTGGTGCTGGCCGTGCTGCGCTCGAACCAGGTGTTCGGCGGCCAGGTCAGCGGCGTGCCGGGGCTGCGGTCGGCGCTCGGTCTCACCGAGGACGCCCCCATCGCCGAGGTCGACCGGATCGAGGCCGAGGCCAAGGCCCTGGTCACCGCGCTGGCCGAGTCCGGCTGGGATCCGGCCGTCTGCGCAAGCCTCACCGACAACGTCGGGGCTCAGTCGGCGTTGCGGTTCGCCGCCGTCGAAGTGGTGCCGCGGCTCCGCCGGACCACCGACGAGATCACCGCGACCCTGCACGCCCTCGCCGGCGGCTACGTGGCCGCCGGACCGTCCGGTTCACCGCTGCGCGGGCTGGTCAACGTGCTGCCCACCGGACGCAACTTCTACTCGGTCGACCCGAAGGCCATCCCGTCGCGGCTGGCCTTCCAGACCGGGCAGTCGATGGCCGACTCGCTGCTCCGCCGCCATCTCGACGACACCGGGGAGTACCCGCGCTCGGTGGGGCTGTCGGTCTGGGGCACCTCGGCCATGCGCACCAGCGGCGACGACATCGCCGAGGTGTTCGCCCTCCTCGGTGTGCTGCCCGTCTGGGACGACGCCTCCCGGCGGGTGGTCGGTCTGGAGGCGGTGGAGCTCGACGAGCTCGCTCGACCGCGGATCGACGTCACCGTACGGATCTCGGGCTTCTTCCGCGACGCGTTCCCGCACGTGGTCGCGATGATCGACGACGCCGTACGGCTGGTCGCCGAGCGGGACGAGCCGCTCGAGCTCAACTACGTCCGGGCCCACGCCCAGGCCGACCTGGCCGAGCACGGTGATCAGCGGCGGGCCACGACCAGGATCTTCGGGTCGAAGCCCGGCTCGTACGGTGCCGGCATCCTGCCGTTGATGGAGGCCGGGAACTGGCGCGACGACCAGGACCTGGCCGAGGTCTACAGCACCTGGGGCGGGTTCGCGTACGGTCGCGATCTCGACGGGATCCCGGCTCGCGGAGACATGGAGGCCAACTACCGCCGGATCGCGGTGGCGGCCAAGAACATCGACATCCGCGAGAGCGACATCCTCGACTCCGACGACTACTTCCAGTACCACGGCGGCATGGTGGCGACCGTTCGCGCGCTGACCGGGACCGCACCCAAGGCGTACGTGGGGGACTCGACCAACGCCGATGCGGTCAAGACCCGGTCGCTCAGCGAGGAGACCTCGCGGGTGTTCCGGGCCCGGGTGGTCAACCCGCGCTGGATCGCCGCCATGCAGCGGCACGGCTACAAGGGCGCGTTCGAGCTGGCGGCCACCGTGGACTACCTGTTCGGCTTCGACGCCACCGCGGGCGTGGTGCACGACTGGATGTACGAGCAGCTGGCGAGCTCGTACGTGCTGGACAAGCAGAACCAGGACTTCCTGCGGCAGTCCAACCCGTGGGCGCTGACCGGGATCATCGAGAAGCTCAGCGAAGCCGCCGAGCGCGGGCTGTGGGCCGAACCCGATCCCGAGACGATGACCGCGATGCAGCAGGTCTACCTGGACGTCGAGGGCGACCTCGAGGACCGGGGATGAGCCTTGACCTGGGTGCGCTCCCGAGCGACGTCATCGGCTTCCTCACCGAGCGCCATCTGGCGACCTTGACCACGCTCCGCCGGGACGGGTCGCCGCACGTGGTGCCGGTCGGTTTCACCTACGACGCGTCGACCAGGATCGCGCGGGTGATCACCAGCGGTGAGTCGGTGAAGGCCCGCAACGCCGGCCGTCCCGGCGCGGTGGCCGCGATCTGCCAGGTGGACGGCGCGCGCTGGTTGACGATCAGCGGACCAGTGCGGGTGGACACCGATCCGGCCGCGATCGCCGAGGCGGTGTCCCGCTACGCGGCGCGCTACCGGCAACCCCGGGTGAACCCGCTGCGGGTGGCGTTGATCATCGAGGTGGACCGGATGCTGGGTTCGAGCCGGCTCGGCTGATCACGCGCACGTCGCGGTCACCAGCAGGTACTCCCACGCCATCGCCCCGCCGGCGAGATGGCGATCGCCCAGGGCCGCCAGCTCCGCGTCGAGCGCCTCGACCTTGTCGGTGTCGTCGGCGATGGCGCGGTAGACCGCGATCGTCGGTCCGTAGTTGATCTTGAAGAAGTCCCGGAACTCCGCTCCGGTGGCGAATCTGTCGACCCGCAGGTTCTGCTGCCGGGCTACGAGGCCGGTGACCCAGTCACCGAACAGCGCGCGGACGTGATCGGCCCTGCCCCACAGCGGGGCGGGTGAGGCGCCGGGCGGGGGCGGGGGCGCGTACGGCTTGAGGGTCGCGAACATCACCCCGATGCAGGACAGCACCGTGTCGTACTCGGCGTCGTCGGCGACCGCGTCCAGGTCGGCGACGCGTGCTTCGAGGCTGTGGTCGGTCACCCCGCGGTCCCCGGCCATGTCAGCGATGGTAGGCCTGGGTGACCCGCAGCTCGTGCAGATAGGTCTTGGTGATCGTCCCGCCGTACTGGTCCTCGATCAGGGCGCGCACGCAGGTGAGCAGTCCGTGGCGTCGTTCGGGGGACAGGGCCCGGTGACCCGAGTAGGTCTGCAGCACGGCCAGGTAGTCGTCGGCGGTGTAGGTGATGTCGCGAACGAAGCGCCGGCGGATGGCCGGGGCGAACCGTGGATCGGAGTCGATCTCGTCGATGATCTCCGGCACCTCCGCCGGGGCCTGGAGCGCCTCGTCGGGATCGGTGGCGGGATCCCAACTCAGGTAGCACTCCTGCGCCTGCGTGAAGAACTCCACCGTGCCGCCGCGGACATGAGCTGTCGTGACCGTCGCCAGCCGGCCGCCGGGTCGCAGGGCGGCGTGCACCCGGTCCGCCCGGGTGGCTCGGTCGACCCAGTGCCAGGCCGTGAACGACGTCACCAGGTCGACCTGCTGCGGCGGAGCCCAGTCCTCGAAGGCGCTGGTCACCACCTCGACGTCGGTCCCGCGCACGTTCTCCGCTCAGCACGGCGGCCAGCTCCGGCCCCAGCTCGACGGCGATGACACGGCGCCGGTGGCCGCGAGGCTTCGCGTCGCCTGACCCGTGCCCGGACCGATCTCGATCACCCGAGTTCCGGGAGCCAGGCCCGTGAGCTCGACCAGGTCGGCGAACAGCGCGGCCGGATAGTCCGGTCGCGTGCGGTCGTACAGGCGAGCGTCCTCGTCGAAGATGCGACGCAGCTCGGCATCGGTCATCCGACCAGCATGGCCGATGTCGGCGGTCGCCGGAAGACTGCCGCTCGGGTGACGCTGTTGATCACTGGTACGCCACCCGGCACCGCGGTCCGCAGCGGAGGGGCGAGAGCCGGATAACCCTGCTGAACAACGGATCTGAGTCTTCCGAGGGCTAGACGATGTCGTGGGAATCGACTATAATCGGCTGTATGTTCGATCAGTGGTTGGAGGAGTCGCTCGGGGATCCGGGTGAGCTGCTCAGCCTGGCTGCGGACAACCATGCGACCGAGCGGCGGGCGGGATGCCGCAAGCTGATGTTGGCCGCGGCATGGGCGGACTGCCACGGCGAGACCACCGATCCCGAGGTGACTGGTGCAGGGTCGCTCGGTGCTGGTGGAGCGGTTCGTCAGGATGGGACCACTCGGCACCCCGCTGGTCGCGGAGACCTGTCCGTCGTCGTTGGCGTTGGCGCAGCAGTCGAGTGTGGTCGCGGCCCGCCTGTTGATCGGGGACGCCTTGGGCATCCGGCATCGGTTGCCGCAGCTGTGGGAACGGGTCAAGGCCGGGGAGGTGCTGGCGTGGAAGGCCCGCGAGATCGCCCGCCGCACCTCGGAGCTGACCATGATGTGCGCCCGGATCGTGGACCGGATCGTGACCGGTCAGGTCGAGCTGTTGGCCTGGGGCCGGTTCGAGAAGCTGCTCGACGCCACCTTGTTGCAGGTCGATGAGAAGACCTACCAGCAGCGGGCGGCGCGGGCGGCGGCGCAACGGGATGTGCGGGCCACCCAGTCCGGTGACGGCCTCCGCACCCTGGTCGCCCGGGTCGACGCCGGCGATGCGACCGCGTTCTTGGCGTTGGTGAACCGGGTCGCTGACTGTCTGGCCGAGGACGGGGATGAGGACCCGGTCGCGGTCCGCCGGTCCAAAGCGGTCGGGATCATCGCCTACCAAGCGAGGTTGCGGGACCTGCTGGCCCGCCACGCGAACGACCCCGACGATCAGCCCACCCCGGAGGAGCGGGTGGTCGCGCATCTCGCGGATCCGACCGATCCGTGGGCAGCCGACCTGCCCGCCGCCGGGTGGGAGACCGACCGACACGGCAACGTGCACCAACCATCGTTTGATGATCTCGACGACGACTGCTGGACCACACCAACAACCCTCTGCGGCTGAGGATCCCGACGAGGAGAATCCGGTCGATGACGCTGACCTGGCCTGGTACCGGCGACAGCGCGATGATCATGATGCTGCGGCTGACCGACCCGTTGCCGGTGATGATCGTCCGGATGCTGCCGTGGTCGAGCCGACAACAGGTCGCGTCCCGGCCGCGTTCAGCCGCCCGGCGGCCGGTGTCGGCTTCGATCTTCGCCCGTTCACCCCGGCCGAGCAGGACGCATGCGGTCCCCGAGTGGTGATCCATGTGCACGTCACCGATCAGACGTTGATCGAGCAGCACGGGGTGGTCCGGACCGAACACGGTCCGATCACCCTGGACCAGTTCCGGCAGTGGCTGACCCAAGCCGACCCGACGATCACGATCCGACCCGTGCTGGACCCGGCCACGACCGCGGCGGTCGACGCGTACGAGATCCCGCAACGACTGCGGCAGGCCATGACCGTCCGCCATCCCGGGTCGGTGTGGCCGTTCAGCCCCGCCACCACCATCAGCACCGGCGGTCGGCTCGACCTGGACCACACCATCCCCCACACCAAGACCGGCCCACCCGGACAGACCGGCATGGGTAATCTCGGACCACTCACCCGGACCGAGCATCGGGCCAAGACCCTCGGTGGGTGGCAAGCCCGACAACCCGACCTCGGCACCTACCTGTGGCGATCACCCGACGGACTCGTTGCGATCACCACCAACCAAGGCACCCTCCTGCTCGGCGACCGCCACTGGGCCCACCAGGTCTGGACCACCGGTGCGCCGATCGCCACCGGCTGACCACGTCCGACCGAGCCCGATGAGTCGAGAAGAGGAGCGGAGTCGGTACGGGTGGGAGAGGAGACCCGATGACCCCCGAACCGATGAGTACCGAACCGACGACCACCCTTGATCAGCGCTACGGCGAGTCCGATGCCACCGCCACCGCCTGGCGAGACGCCGAAGACGCACTGACCTCCGCGGAGCTGTTCTGGCTCACGACCGTCCGTGCGGACGGGCGACCGCACTGCACGCCGCTGCTGGCCGTCTGGCGCCAGGGAGCGCTGCACATCTGCACGGGTCCGGACGAGCAGAAGGCGCGCAACATCGCGACCAACCCGCAGGTGCTGGTGATCACCGGTCGCAACGAGCTGCACGGTGGCACGGACATCGTGGTCGAAGGCACCGCCGCGCGAGTGGTCGACCACGACCGGCTGCGCGACCTCGCCGCCGCGTGGGAGGACAAGTACGGTCCGGAGTGGCACTTCGACGTCGGTGACGGCTCGTTCATCCAGGGCGAGAACCCTGGGCTGGTCTTCCGGGTGGAACCGACCACCGCGTACGGGTTCGGCAAGTCGCCCTACAGCCAGACCCGCTGGCAGTTCTGACGCAGCTACGTCAGTTGCCGCCGCGCAGGGCGTACACGTCCATCACCCAACCGCGCCGCGCGCGTAGATCCGCTCGCAGCGCGGTGATCTCGGCGAGCACGTCGGCCAGCCGGCCACGGACCAGAGCCTCGTCGTCGAGTCCGAGCTGGGCGCCCCAGAAGATCTCCAGCTCCGGGTACCGCTCGACCAGTCCGGCGCAGGCCAGCTCGCCGTCCAGCATCACGACCACCGTGCCCAGCGCAGGGTCGAACTCCTCCACGAGCCGGCGCCCGGTGGTCAGGTGGATCGGACCGCCGACGGTGTTCAAGATCATCCGGTGCCGGGCGGCCAGCAGCTGGACGCTGCTGATCCCCGGGAACACCTCCACCGCGAGCTCGACGCCCGCATCGCCGACCTGCTCGACGATCCGCAACGTGCTGTCGTAGAACGCCGGATCACCCCAGACCAGGAAGCCGAGAGTGCCACCCTCCGGCAGCTCCCGGCGGATGACCTCGGCGTAGGTGGTGGCGCGCCGCGCGTGCCAGTCCGCGACGGCCTCCCGGTAGCCGGAGGCGTCACGATCCCGGGGCGGGTCGGCCACCTCGATCACCCGGTAGTCGTCGCCGGTGATCACGGCTCGGCACAGCTCGGTCCGGATCGCGGCCAGATCACGGGTGTCGGCCCGCTTGTCGGCCACCAGGAAGACGTCCACCCGGTTGAGTGCGGCGACTGCTTCCGTGGTCAGATGAGCCGGGCTGCCGCTGCCGATCCCGACGACGAGCACGGTGATCACGGCGCCATCCTGGTCCAGCTCAGCAGCCTGTCGAGATCGAGCTGCTCCTCGACCGCGTCGGCCATGATCGTGATCATGGTCTCGCGCCGGTCGTCGAACGAGGGCGCATCCGGGTCGGGTCTCCAGGCGGTCCCGCTCGCCGCCGCGATCTCGGCGAGCCAGGCGCGCCGGAAGCCGTCGTTCTCCAACGTGCCGTGCCACATGGTGCCCCAGACCGAGCCAGCCCGCCAGCCGTCCAGGAAGCTGTCCGCCTCGCCCTCTCCGGCGCGGACGGCCACGCCGTGATGGATCTCGTACGCCACCACCGGATGATCACGCCAGGTCCCGACCGGGCGGCCCAGGGTCTTGGCCTGCTCGAAGCGGACAGCCACCGGCAGCAGTCCCAGCCCATCGACCGCGCCCGACTCAACTCCCACACCGCTCTCGACCTCGTCCTCGATGGTCCGGGCGAGCATCTGGAACCCGCCGCAGATGCCCAGCACGGGCTGCTCGTACTCCGCTCTCAACCGGATCGCCTCCGCCAACCCGGTCTCGCGCAGCCAGGCGAGATCGGACACCGTGGTGCGGGTGCCCGGGAGCACCACGAGGTCGGCGTCCAACACGACGCGCGGGTCGGTGGTGACCAGCACGTCGACCCCCGGCTCCGCTGCCAGCGCCTCGACGTCGGTGATGTTGGAAACCCGGGGGAGTCGGACCACCGCGACCCGCAGCCGATCATGATCACGGGCGCCACGGGTCGACGACCGCCAGGCACCGACCTCGAGGGTGTCCTCGGCGTCGAGCCAGACCCCGGGCAACCAGGGCAGCACGCCGAGGCAGGCCAGTCCCGTCCGCTCGGTCAACATCGCGAGCCCGGGCTCCAGGACGCCTCGATCGCCGCGGAACTTGTTGATCAGGTAGCCGCGGACCGCCGCCTGGTCGTCCTTCTCCAGCAGGGCGAACGTCCCGTAGAGGGATGCGAAGACGCCGCCCCGGTTGATGTCGCCGACCACCACCATCGGCAGGTCGAAGCGACGAGCGAGTCCGAGGTTCACGTAGTCCCCGGCCCGCAGGTTGATCTCCGCGGGTGAGCCGGCACCCTCGGCGACGATCAGCTCGTGGCTCGACGCCAGCTCGGCGTACGCGTCGAACGCCGCGGTGCGCAAGGCTGTCCGGCCGGTCGCGTACTGCCCGGCCTCCAACGTCCCGTACGGCTGCCCGCGCAGCACCACGAAGCTGCGCCGGTCCGAACCGGGCTTGAGCAGCACGGGGTTCATGGCCGACGTCGGCTCGACCCGGGCGGCCTGGGCCTGCAGGTACTGGGCCCGTCCGATCTCGGTGCCGTCGCTGCAGACCATCGAGTTGTTGGACATGTTCTGCGCCTTGAACGGCGCGACGTCGAGACCTCGGCGTCGGAGCGCCCGGCACAGTCCTGTCACCACCAGCGACTTCCCGGCGTCCGAGGACGTGCCGGCGATCACCACACCGCTGGCTCGGGGTCGGTCGGACACCGGGGGAGTCTAGACGGTCGGTCGCGGTTCGAATGCGGGTTGAAAAGATCCCTTTCGAAAGGTATCTTTCGATCCGTGCCCAAGACGCCCAGTGTCCGACCGGAGATCGTGGAAGAAGGGGGCCTGCCGGTACGGCAGCTCCAACGACCCGAGCAGTTGCGTGCTCTCGCCCATCCCCGTCGCATGCAGCTCCTCGACCTGCTGGTCGCCGAGGGTCCGCTGACCGCGAGCCAGTGCGCCACACGCCTGGACGACTCGGCGGCTTCCTGCTCCTACCACCTGCGCCAGCTGGCGCGGTTCGGCTTCGTCGAAGAGGCCGAGGGCGGTCAGGGGCGGAACCGGCCCTGGCGGTGGGTGCCGGTGGGCAACCACTTCGAGATCACGACGGGCTCGCCGGCCGAGAGGGCAGCGGCGGAGGCGCTCGGCGCGGTGATCGAAGCCCGCAACATCGACCGCATCCGCAGCTCGGCCGCGCGCCGGGCCACCGATCCCTGGCGGGAGTCGGCCATGTTCTCGGACTGGTCCATCCGGATGACCCAGCAGGAGCTGGACGAGCTGGGCGAGGCCCTCTCGGCGTTGCTCGTTCCGCTGCAGCGCCGCACCTTCGCGGGCGAGGCGCCGCCGGGGTCCCGACTCGTCGACGTGCTCACCTACCTGATGCCGCGGCCGGACGAGCGCGGTGAACAGCCCGATGCGTGAGCTCTTCCGCCACCGTGACTTCCGGCTGCTGCTGGCCGGCCAGACCCTGTCGATGTTCGGCGAGTGGACGCTGCTGCTGGTCTTCGGCATCTGGGCCAAGACGCTCACGGGCAGCAACGCCATCGCCGGTCTGACCGTCTTCGCCATGGTCGCTCCGGGTCTGCTGGCCCCCTTCGCGGGCGTCGTGGTCGATCGACTGCCCCGGCGGGCGGTGATGATCGGACTCAACCTCATCAGCGCGGCCGTCGTCTGTTCGCTCTGGCTCGTGGAGGACCGGGATCAGCTGTGGCTGCTGTTCGCCGTGGCCGTCTGGTACGGGTTCAGCAGCGTGATGTTCAACGCGGCCATCTCCGGTCTGGTGCAGGCCATGCTGCCGATGGACCTGGTGGGACCGGCGAACGGTCTGCTGGCCACCGTGCGCCAAGGACTGCGGCTGATCGGCCCGCTGGCCGGTGCCGGGTTGTTCGCGATCGCCGGCGGGCGCTGGGTGGCCACCCTGGACGCAGTCACCCTGGTGTTGGCCTCCGTCGTCTTGTTGTTCCTCCGCCACCGCGAGGTCCGGGTTGCTCGGGAGGTGGTGCCGTTCGGCGTCGAGCTGACCGCGGGACTGCTGCACCTGTGGCGCTCTCCGCTGCTGCGTCGGCTCGCCCTGACCACGATCCTGTTCTCCGTGGCGATCGGCATGGTCGAGCCGACGGTCTACGCGCTGGTCGGCGACGGGCTGCACCGGCCGCCGGAGTTCGTCGGGGTGCTGGTCAGCGTGCAGGGCGCCGGGGCGATCCTCGGTGGGGTCGTCGTCAGTGGCGCCATCCGCCGGATCAGTGAACCGTCCCTGATCGTCGTCGGTCTGTTGGTGATCGCCGCGGGCGCCGGGCTCTGCGCGATCCCGGCCCTGCCGGCCGCCGTTCTCGGGTTCGGTCTCGTGGGTGTCGGGATCCCGACGCTCGGGGTCGCCATCGCGACCCTGCTGCAGCGGTGCACCCCGAACGCGGTGATGGGCCGGGTGGCCGCCGGCTACGACATGATCGGCACGGTGCCGACCACCGCCTCCATCGCGGTCGGGGCGGTGCTCGTCGGGGTGTGGCCCTACCAGGCCATCCTCGCGGTCAGCGCGGTCGGCTGCGTGGCCGCCGCGCTGTCGATGCTGCCGGCCCGGCGGGCCCTCACCGACGCTGACGCGCCAGCCGCCACGTCGACGGCTGTGCCTGCACCGTAGCGATGCCGGCCAGGATCAGCACCCCGCCGACCGCCTGGATCGGGGTTGGGATCTGCCCCAGCAGCAGGGCCGCGAAGATCACGGCCAAGATCACTTCCGACAGGGCCACGAACGAGGCGATCGAGCTGCCGAGCCGGCGGACCGCCTCGATCCCGGTCACGTACGCCAGGGCGGCCGAGACCAGCGCCAGGGCGATGATCGGCGCCCACCACGGCATGGTCCGAGCGGCGATCGTGACGGGCGCGGCCGCGACCGTGAGCGGCACGATCCCGATCAACCCGGCGAGCAGCAGCACCGCGGCGCCGACGCCGGTCCCCACGGTGGTCAGCAGCAGGGCCGGGGACGACGAGCCGCTGCTCTCCGACAGGACGAAGTAGACACACAGGCAGACGGCGGCACCCAGGCCCCAGAGCACCCCGACCAGGCTGATCCGGACGTCACCGGTGAGGTCCAGCACCAGCACCAGGCCGGCCATGGCCAAGGCGGCGCCGACCAGCTTGGCGGCACTCGGGCGTTGTCCGCGGCGCCACCAGAAGAAGCCGATCAGCAGCACCGGAGCGAGGTACTCCAACAACAGGGCCACTCCGACCGACAGGTGCTGCACGGCGCTGAAGTAGCAGAGCTGTGCTCCGGCGACCGCAACCACCCCGTACGCCACCATCCGGCCGGTGGCCCGGCCCGTGGGCAGTCCGGTGCGCCGGAGCAGCATCAGGCAGGGGATCAGCAGGATCAGGAACGCGCCGCCGACCCGGGCCGCGACCACCGCCGCAGGGGACCAGCCGGTGACGAGCAGGCTGCTGGCCAGCGACCCCGACAACGCGAAGGCCGCAGCGGAGCAGAGGGCGATCGGCAGTCCGGTCCGGACGTCTACGGTGGTGCTGCCGGCGACCGGTTGGGTCACTGGCGCGGTGGCGGTCACGATGCACGTCCTGTCATTAGCTAACTGCGATTATGCTGATGACACTACGGGGAGGAGGTGTCACGAGTCAAGATGATTTTCACTCATGACACGGAGGTGTCGTTGGCCGAGGCGGCCGCCTTGGTCAACACCGTCGACAGCGACGGGGTCGACGGTCTCGCGCAGTCGGCCGGACTCCGCAGCTTCCTGGACCGGCATCCCTTCACCGGCGTGATCCTCGGCACGGAGACGGAGGTGACCGAGGTCAGGGAGGTGCGCAGCCAGCTCGGCCGCCTCTGGCAGGTGGCCGACCGGGACGCGGCCGTGCCGATCATCAACGAGATCCTGGCGGCCTGCGACGCCCGCCCGTTCCTGACTCGGCACGACGAGTGGGACTGGCACCTGCACGTCACCCCGCCGGAAGCGCCACTGGCGCAGCGGATGGCGGCCGAGGCCGCGATGGCCTTCCTCGAGCTGATCCGGGCCGACGACTGGGCGCGGCTCAAGACCTGTGCGGCCGACGACTGCCACGACGTGCTGGTCGATCTGTCCAAGAACCGCTCCAAGCGCTTCTGCGATGACGGCAACTGCGGCAACCGGGCCGCGGTCGCCGCGTACCGCGCGCGCAAGCGGGCGCGATGAGCGAACCCATCGGCGCCTCGCGGCGGTCCGCCGTGACCCCGTTCGCCGTGATGACGGTGCTCCAGCGCGTCGCGGAAGCCCGCGCCGCCGGTCGGGAGGTCATCTCCCTGTGTGCGGGCGAGCCGTCCCAGGGGGCGCCGTCCGACGTACGCCGGCGGCTCGCCGAGCTGATGATCGACCGGACCCCGCTCGGCTACAGCGAGACGTTCGGGCTGACGAGCTTGCGACAGGCGATCTCCGGGCACTACCGCCGCTGGTACGACCTCGACGTACCGGTCGGCCAGATCGCCGTCACCACCGGTTCCTCGGGTGCCTTCCTCGTCAGCTTCCTGGCCGCGTTCGACGCCGGTGACCGGGTGCTGCTCGCGCGACCCGGCTACCCGGCGTACCGCAACATCTTGAGCAGTCTGGGCTGCGAGGTGGTGGAGCTCCCGTGCGGACCGGCCGAACGGTTCCAGCCGACCCGGGAGCTGCTGGACGCGGCCCTGCGCGACGGACCGGTCGCCGGGTTGGTGCTGGCCTCGCCGGCCAACCCGACCGGCACCATGGTCGACCATGATCAGCTCGCCGACCTGGCCGGCTGGTGTCGTGATCATGGTGTTCGGTTGATCAGCGACGAGATCTACCACGGCATCGTCGACGCCTCGCTGGCGGAGCGGGTCGGCGTCGGTTGTTGCGCCTGGCAGCACGACCGTTCCGCGGTGATCATCTCCTCGTTCTCCAAGTACGCCGGGATGACGGGGTGGCGGCTCGGCTGGGCGTTGGTGCCCGAGGACCTCGTCGCGGCCGTCGATGCCCTGGCCGGCAACTACGCCCTGTGCGCACCGGTGCCCGCGCAGCACGCGGCGATCGAGGCCTTCACGGAGAGCTCGTACGCCGAGGCCGAGACCGCCGTCCGGGAGTTCGCGGCGGCGCGCTCGCTGGTGCTGGACGCGGTCGACGACCTCGGCTGGACCAAGGTGGCGCCGGCCGACGGCGCCTTCTACGTGTGGGCCGACATCGCGGACCGGCTGGGCCCCTACCCGGACACGGTCGCGTGGTGTGCCGCGCTGTTGGACGCGGAGGACGTGGCCGTCACGCCGGGACCGGATTTCGACACCGTCGACGGGGGCACGGCGATCCGGTTGTCGCTGGCGGCCGGGCCCGAGGCGATCGGCGCCGCCCTGCTGCGGATCAGGCGTTTCCAGCAAGCGATCGGGTGATCTGACCCGACTCGATACCGGCCTCCCGCAGCAGCCCGGTCAGCTCGACCTTGATCGCGATGAAGTGCAGCCGGGGTGCCTGCGGCAGGGTGACCCCGCCCGAGACCAGCGGCATACCGCGCTCGTCCAGGACGCCGAGATGCCCGACCAACGGCGGCAGCCCGGTGCGGTAGCCCGTCGCCGCCAGCACGGTGTCGACCTCGACCTCGCTGCCGTCGGCCAGGCGGACAGCGCCGTCGGTGAAACCGGTGACGGCCGGCACGACCCGGACCCGACCCGAGGTGACGGCGTCGACGAAGCCGCAGTCGATGATGGGCACGGTCCGGGAGCGCAGGAACTGGCTGAAGCTCTCCTTGTCGGGGGCCGGTAGCCCGTAGCCGCTGAGGTCCGGGACGGTGATCTTGCGCAGCAGTCCCGACATCGGGTTCTTCAGCGCCGTCGGCAGCGGGTCCGACGCGATGCCGATCAGCTGGCTCGGCACGCCGCCGGTGTCCCGTCGGACGATGTTCGGTGGGGTCCGGACGGCCATGATCACCTCGCCGGCCACGCCGGCGAGATCGGTGACCAGGTCGCCGGCGGAGTTGCCGGAACCGACGACCAGAACCCGCTGCCCGGCGTACGGCGATGGCTCGCGATAGGCCGACGAGTGGAGGACGGGGCCGGCGAAGGTGTCCCGGCCGGGCCAGTCGGGGACGTACGGCGTGTGGCTGTAGCCGCTGGCCACGATTACCGCGTCGGACGTCAACGGACCGGCCGAGGTCTCTACCCGCCACCCGGAACCCTCGGCGTCGACGCGGCTGGCTCGCACCCCGAGCTCGGGCCGGAGGTCGAGCTCCTCGGCGTAGTCCTGCAGGTAGCGCACCAGGTCGTCGCGGCGCACCCACGGCCCGTACGCCTTCGGGATCGGCTTGCCAGGCAGTGCCGACAGCCAGCGCACCGTGTGCAGCTTCAGGCTGTCGTAGCGGTTCCGCCAGGACGCGCCCACCGCATCGCCCGCGTCGATCAGCCGGTACGCCAGACCGCGCTGCCGTAGCCGGGCCGCCGTCGCGAGCCCGGCTGCTCCGGCGCCGATGATGATCGTCGTCATCAGGTCAGGTGGTCGAAGTCGCCACGCACCCAGGCCGCGTGTCGGTCAGCGGAGAAGCGGACCACGGCTCGGGCGTCGGCGTCGATGATGCCGCCGAAGTTGTTGTAGAGCCGGTCGAATGTCAGCCGGTCGGTGGCGTCGGCCAGCCGCTGCACGACGGCTGCGGACAGCGGGATCCGGTTGGGGTAGCTGCGCATGAACGACGCCGTGCCGTCCGGGTTGGCGAAGATCGTGTCACCGGCCAGCAGGACGCCGCGGCCGGCTGCTCCGGTGCTCCACAACGCCACGCCGCTGCCGGGGAAGTGGCCGCCCAGCTCGTACAGGGTGATCGTGGACGTCACCCGACGCTCCCCGGACCACAGCTCGATCGCCTCACCGCGCCGCTGCAGCCACTCCGCGTCCTTGGCGTTGACCAGCACCGGCGAGTTCAGCACCTCGGCCCAGGCCAGCTGGACGCCGTACATGTGCGGGTGGCTGGCGGCGATCGCCACCACCGGACCGAGGCGACGGACGTGGTCGATGGCCTCGTCGGTGATCAGACCGGGTGGGTCCCAGAGCAGGGTGCCCTCCTCGGTCCGGACGATCATGGTCTGCTGTCCGATGCCGACCCCCGGCTTGGAGACCAGCCCGACGAGATCCGGCTCGACCTCGAACCACTCCAGGGCGTGACCGTCGGCGACCAGCGCCTCGACGCTGGTCCAGCGTTGCCCACCCTTCGGCAGGTACTGGCGCTCGTCGCCGCAGATCGGGCAGATCCGGTCGGGGGTGTGGGCAGCTTCGGTCTCGACCGCGCAGGTCGCGCACAGGTGAATCGTCATCGGTCATGCCTCCTCGGGGCCATGGTGCCATCGACCGACGGCAGCTGTCCCGTCCGGAGATGGGGTGGCGGAGGTGCCGGCGACGATCAGAGCGGCACGCTCCCAGGGTCGGTCGCGGTCGAAGAAGGGGAGTTCCTCGGCCATCCAGGTGTGCCAGAAGGCGATCGTCGCGTCGGCGTCTCCGTTGACGCCGGATGCGATGTCTCGGGCGATGCCGCGCCGCTCGGCCTCGGCGAAATCAGACTGCACCCACACCGCGGCGTCCAGCCAGCCGGTCAGCTCGCTCCGGGAGGCGCCGACCCCCTCGATGATCAACACCTGCACGGTGTCGGCCACCTCGATCGCACCTTCGCGTCCGTGCCGCACCCACCCCGGGGGCCGGTACGCCACCGCCGAGCCGGCGCGGAAGGGACGGAGCACGCCGTCGATCAGCGGCTCCGCCCAGTCGAAGATCGAGTGGTTCCAGGCGATGTCGTCGGTGCTCACGACCGCCGAGTCCGGCACGCACCTCGCCAGCCGGCTCGCCAGCGTCGTCTTGCCACCCCCACCACGCCCGTCGACGGCGACCACGCGTCGCCCGGGCTCGAGCTGGTCGATGAGCTCGGCGGCCACGGTCTCGATCGGTCGTACGCGCCAGGACCGGACTGTGGGCTCGCCCACGGCAGGGGTGATCAGCACAGGCGTCATCATGCCGCTCGCCGGGGACCCTCCGGTCGTCGCTATCGTCGGCGACGTGACGAACTCACTGCTTGTCGTGCACGTCGACATCGCCGTCGTACCGGAGCTCCGGGAGGCCTTTCTCGCGGCGACGGAGGCCAACGCGAGCGCCAGCCGGCAGGAGACGGGAATCCTCCGCTTCGACGTGCTCACCGACCGTGCCGACGCGGACCACGTCGTGCTGGTCGAGATCTACGCCGACGAGGCGGCCGCCGCGGCGCACAAGGAGACCTCGCACTACGCCACCTGGCGGGACACCGTCGCGCCGATGATGGCCCGGCCGCGGGTCGCCACCCGGTACGTCAACACCTCACCCGACGACGCCGACTGGTGAGCGCCGCGTCGTTCGACCTGACCCTGCCGACCGACATCCGGGTCGGGGCGGGCCGCGCCGCGGAAGCACCCGCCGTGGTGGCCGGCTGGGGAGTGCGACGGGTCCTCCTGGTCACCGGACGATCGACCGAGCGTGCGGCTGCCCTCGTGTCGGCGCTGACCGAGCGGGGCATCGAGACGTCGGCGTACGCCGTGGCCGGCGAGCCCACCCTCCAGGTCGTCCGCGACGGGGTCGCCGCGACGGCCGGCTGTGACGCGGTGATCGGTTACGGGGGCGGCAGCGCCCTCGACGTGGCCAAGGCGGTCGCGGTGCTGGCCGTCACTGGCGCTGACCCGCTGGAGCACCTCGAGGTCATCGGGGAGGGCCGACCGATCACCCGACCGGGGCTGCCGTGCCTGGCCATCCCCACCACCGCCGGTACGGGGTCGGAGGTCACCCGGAACGCGGTGCTGTCCGGGGAGGGCGTGAAGGCCAGTCTGCGCAGCCCGCTGATGCTGCCGCGACTGGCGATCGTCGACCCCGACCTGCTGGTCGGCCTGCCGGCCGCCACGATCGCCGCCAGCGGGATGGACGCACTGGCCCAGGTGATCGAGCCCTTCCTGTCCCGCCGCGCCAATCCGTTCACCGACGCGCTGGCCCGCGACGGGATCGTCCGGTCGGCCCGCTCACTGCCTCGAGCGGTCGCCGAGGGGATGGTCGATCCCGGCGTCCGGTCCGACCTCGCGATCACCAGCCTGTTCGGCGGGTTGTGCCTGGCCAACTCCGGCCTGGGCGCCGTCCACGGGTTCGCGGCCGCGCTCGGCGCTCGGTTGGGGGCTCCGCACGGTGCCGTGTGTGCGGCGGTGCTCGCACCGGCCGTGGCGGTGAACCTGCGCGCCGTCCAGGAACGGGGCGGCGCCGATGCGCTGCTGCGGATGACCGAGCTGGCGGTGCTCTTGACCGGTTCGGTCGACGCCGAGCCCGAGGACGTCGCTCTCTGGCTCGGTGACCTCGCCGCTGCCCTGGAGGTTCCCGGACTCGCCGCCCACGGACTGAGCGACGCTGACACCGCTGAGGTCGTCACCGCGACGCAACGGGCCAGCAGCATGCGGGGCAACCCGATCGAGCTGACCGACGACGAGGTCGCGGAGATCCTCACGGGCGCCCGGTGACCCGAGATCACCAAGCGGTCGAGGCCCACAGCTGGAACACCGCGTACGAGCGCTCGGGACGCCAACGCTCCATCGCCGCCGGCACCTCGCGGTCCTTGGCCACGCCGAGGGCGCGGCGCAGCACCAGGTCGCCGACCGGGACTGCGTCGGGATCACCGAACAGGCGCATCCGGAGGTAGGCGACGGTCCAGGGACCGATACCGGGCAGGGCCAGCAGCGCCGCGGCCCGCTCGTCCCACGACTCGGGTGGCAGCGGCACCGGCCAGGAACCTGTTCGGGCGAACAATTCGGCGACGGCCAGCACCGTGCGGGCGCGCGAGCCCGTGATCCCGACGGCGGAGCGCAACTCCTCGAGCTCCGCCGCCGCCAGCCGCTCCGGTGCCGGGAACGCCGTCAGGCCACCGGGACCGGGTTCGCCGTACGCCGCCACCAACCGACCGGCGAAGGTGCGCGCCGCGGCCAACGACACCTGCTGCCCGAGCACGGTGGAGATCGCCGCCTCGAACGACTCCGGGTAGCGGATCCGTCGTAGACCCGGTCGCTCGCGGACCGACGGACCCAACGTCGAGTCGTCACCGAAGCGGGTCACCATCGACGCCGGATCCAGCTTCAGATCGAGCCAGTGCCGCACCCGGCGGGTGAGGTCGGCGACGTCGACCTCGCCGTCGACCTGCACGGCGATAGCGCCGTCGTCGGGGCGCACCGTCACGCTCACCGATCCGGCGGGTCCCGGCAACAGCCGTTGGTGGGTCCCCGCCGCCGGATCGGTGACCTCGCCGCCCGGCACGGCGTGCGCACCGATCATTCGCAGGGCGAGCGGCCAGTCGTACGCGCCGACGAACGGCAACTCCAGGAGCACGACGTCTTCCTACCAGGCGTACGCGATCACCTCGCCGAACAGCGTCTCCGCGTCCACCTCCCAACCGCGGGCGGTGAACCAGGTCGCGACGTTGCGGCAGTCGCGGGCCAGGAACTCGGGCCCTTGGGGATTGCCGACGATGTTGACCGCCTGCGGCACGTCGATGATCACCAGCCGTTCCTCGGTGGCCAAGATGTTGAACGCCGACAGGTCACCGTGGGTCAGCCCCATCCCGGCCATCGTGCACATCGCCGTACGGAGCTGGTCGAAGTAGATCCCCAGGAGCTCTCGGGACGGGCGGGTCTGGGCCAACCGTGGTGCCCCGGAACCGTCGTCGAGGGTGATGAACTCCATCAGCAGCTCGGTGCCGTCGAGCTGCACCGGATAGGGGACGGGGAGCCCGGCACTCCACAGGGTCGACAGGTAGCCGAACTCCGCCATCGCCCACTCGCCGGCCTGGATCTGGCGCCCCCAGCGGCTGCCCTTGGCCACCGCCCGGCGATCGCGGCTCCGCCGGATCTTGCGGCCCTCGGTGTAGCCGCTGTCCCGGTGGAACATCCGGTGGTCGTTGCCCCGGTAGCGCTTGGCGGCCATGATCACCGACGCCTGGTCGGTGGCCCGTTCCAGCAGGAAGACGTCGGCTTCCTTGCCGGTCTTGAGGATGCCGAGGTCGGTGTCGATGGCCGCGTCCGCGGTGATCAGCCAGTCGGGCCAGGGCTCAGGCCCGGCGATGATCCCGATGTCGTCCCAGGTTGACCAGCGCTGACCTTCGGGCAGCCGGTCGTCGACGGGTGTGTAGTCGAAGTCAGGTGTGTAGTCGAAATCAGGGGTGAAGGCGGGCTCGGTGTCGTCCGGCGCCGCGGAAGGTGAAACAGACATGGTGGGTGATGACTCCAGAAGAGAGAACGGATGAGGGCGTGCCGAACGCCCGGACGTTGATGGACATCTCGACGCCTCCTCTGCTCTGGTCGCGTCGGCTCAGCCGACCCGAACTGTCATACCGCTGTCGGCAACAACTGTGGACACGACAACTAGGACATGCAAGTTGTTTTCCACTGACGACAACGAGGGCGGTACGTTGACATCACCTTCGTTCCAGCACGACCCGACACGCGGCGATCCCGCACCCGGGGGCCGGCGGCGCACCCGCCGGGAAAGGTAGTCGGACGCAACCCGTGCGTCCCACGACGAGAGGATGCATGAGTGAGCAATGGTGACCCCGAACTCGTTCAGCTCCTGACTCCCGAAGGCATCCGGGTCGATCACCCGGACTACGCCTTCAGCGGGGATGACGAGCAGGTCAAGGGCTTCTACCGCGACATGGTGATGACCCGTCGGCTGGACTCCGAGGCGACCTCCCTGCAGCGTCAGGGTGAGCTCGGGCTCTGGGCCTCCTGCCTCGGTCAGGAGGGTGCTCAGATCGGCTCCGGACGCGCGATGAGCAACCAGGACGTCGTCTTCCCGACCTACCGCGAGCACGGCGTCGCCTGGACGCTGGGAGTGGATCCGCTGCAGCTCCTCGGGCTGTTCCGTGGGGTCGACCTCGGTGGCTGGGATGCGGCGAAGACCCGGTTCCACCTGTACACGATCGTCATCGGGGCGCAGGCCCTGCACGCCACCGGTTACGCCATGGGCATCGAGCGGGACGGTCTGGTCGGCACCGGAGATCCGGCCCGGGACGCCGCCGTGATCGGCTACTTCGGCGACGGTGCGACCAGTCAGGGTGACGTCAACGAGGCCTTCATCTTCGCGAGCTCCTACAACGCCCCCATCGTCTTCTTCTGCCAGAACAACCAGTGGGCGATCTCCGAGCCGATCGAGCGCCAGTCCCGGATCCCGCTCTACCGACGTGCTTCCGGCTTCGGGTTCCCTGGTGTGCGGGTCGACGGCAACGACGTGCTGGCCGTGCACGCGGTCACCTCCGAGGCCCTGGAGCGCGCCCGTTCCGGCAACGGCCCGACGTTCATCGAGGCGTACACCTACCGGATGGGTGCGCACACCACCTCCGACGACCCGACCAAGTACCGGCTGGCCGACGAGCTGGAGCACTGGCGACTCAAGGACCCGATCGAGCGGGTGCGCGCCTACCTGACCCGCGGCGGGCTGGCCGACGACGCGTTCTTCGCCGACGTGGATGCCGACGCGGACGGGCTTGCGACGCGGATCCGCTCGGGTCTGCTGTCCCTGCCCGATCCGGACCTGGTGCAGCTGTTCGACAACGTGTACGAGGAGCAGACCCCGCACCTGGTCGACCAACAACGCTGGTACGCCGACTACTCGGCCAGCTTCGAGTCCGGCGACGATGCCGTCGCGGGGAGGCAGTGATGACAGTGACCTCGAGCAGACCGGGCGATTCGAGCAAGCCGGGTGACCCGAGCAAGACCAGCAAGGTCACGCTGGCCAAGGCCCTGAACGCGGGGCTGCGGCGGGCGCTGGAGGCCGACCCGAAGGTGCTGCTGGCCGGCGAGGACATCGGCAAGCTGGGTGGCGTCTTCCGGGTCACCGAGGGACTGCAGAAGGACTTCGGTGAGCATCGGGTGATCGACTCGCCGTTGGCCGAGTCCGGCATCGTCGGAACCGCCGTGGGGTTGGCGCTGCGCGGCTACCGGCCGGTGTGCGAGATCCAGTTCGACGGCTTCGTCTACCCGGCCTTCGACCAGATCGTCAGCCAGGTCGCGAAGTTCCACAACCGGTCGGCCGGTCGACAGAAGATGCCGATCGTGATCAGGATCCCGTCCGGCGGCGGCATCGGTGCCGTCGAGCACCACAGCGAGTCGCCGGAGACGTACTTCGCCCACACCCCCGGGCTCAAGGTGGTCACCTGCTCCAACCCGGTCGACGCCTACTGGATGATCCAGCAGGCAGTCGCCTCCGACGACCCGGTGATCTTCTTCGAGCCCAAGCGGCGCTACCACGAGAAGGCCGAGCTCGACACCTCGATCCCGCCGATTCCCTTGCACAGCGCGAGGATCGTCCGGCCGGGCACCGACGTGACAGTGCTCTGCTACGGCCCGATGGTGAAGACCTGTCTGGACGCGGCGGTCGCGGCTGCCGAGGAGGGTCGGTCGCTCGAGGTGATCGACCTGCGGACCCTCTCGCCGATCGACATGGCCACCGTCGTCACCTCGGTCCGCAAGACCGGGCACGCCGTGGTGGTGCACGAAGCGGTGATCAACCTGGGACTGGGTGCCGAGCTCTCCGCCCGGATCACCGAGCAGTGCTTCTACTCGTTGGAGGCACCGGTGCTGCGGGTGGGCGGGTTCGACATCCCCTATCCGCCGAGCCGGGTCGAGGACCACTACCTGCCGGACCTGGACCGGGTGCTGGACGCCGTCGACCGGTCCCTGGCCTACTGAGCCCGAGCTACTGATTCTCGAAGAGGAGAGCGACGCGTGGCGATCAAGGAGTTTCGGCTGCCCGACCCCGGCGAGGGTCTCGTCGAGGCCGACATCGTCACCTGGCGGGTGGCCGTCGGGGACGAGATCAAGATCAACGACATCCTGGTGGAGATCGAGACCAGCAAGTCCCTGGTCGAGCTGCCGAGCCCCTTCCAGGGCACCGTGACCGGGCTGCTGGTCTCCGAGGGTGACACCGTGGACGTCGGCGTACCGATCATCGCCATCGACGACGGCAGCGCAGTTCCGGATACCGCGCCCTCCGCAGCGCCGGCGACCTCGGCCGTCGGTGCCGAGGAGGAGGAAGGCGAGCGGGTCGCCAACCTGGTCGGCTACGGCGCGAAGCCGGGCGACACCCGCCGGCGGCCCCGCAAGAACGCGGCCGGCGAGGCAGCGCTGGTCGAGGCGCACGAGCAGGTGAACAGCACCTTCGCCACCGACGGCCCGGTGTCGCGGCGGGCCGATCATCGTGAGGCCCTGCAACCAGCACCCGCGACGCCGCAGGGCGCCCCGTTGCCCCCACCCGGGCCGGCGGCGCCGGAGACGGTGCCGCCGTCGGCCGGTGCGGTGCTGGCCAAACCACCCGTCCGCAAGCTCGCCCGAGACCTCGGGGTCGACCTCGGCGCCCTGACCGGCACCGGCACCGGTGGGGTGATCACCCGCGACGACGTCGAAGGGGCGGCGCAGCGGGCCAGTGCCCCCGCCCCGGCGACCGTGAGTGCTCCGCCGGCCGTCGCGGCCGAGGACCGCCGCATCCCGATCAAGGGTGTGCGCAAGGCCACCGCTGCGGCGATGGTGCAGTCGGCGTTCACCGCTCCGCACGTGACCGTCTGGGTGGAGGCCGACGTCACCGCGACGATGGAGCTGGTG
Organism: uncultured Actinomycetota bacterium; assembly: GCA_963696135.1. Taxonomy (GTDB): domain Bacteria; phylum Actinomycetota; class Actinomycetes; order Propionibacteriales; family Propionibacteriaceae; genus Microlunatus. The sequence continues at coordinate 137,672 of CAVOJH010000004.1, read as the reverse complement.
AGCACGATCCGCGCCCGCCGCGACTTCGCCGACGTCAAGATCTCGCCGCTGCTGATCGTGGCCAAGGCGGTGCTGATCGCGCTGAAGCGCAACCCCGAGCTCAACTCCTCCTGGGACGAGGCCGCCCAGGAGATCGTGCTCAAGGGCGGAGTGAACCTGGGCATCGCCGCCGCCACCCCGCGTGGACTCATCGTGCCCAACATCAAGGACGCCGACCGGTTGTCGCTGCTGGAGCTCGCCCAGGCGTTCGGCACCCTGGTCGCCCTGGCTCGTTCCGGCAAGACCCCGCCGGCCGATCTGGCGCGCGGCAGCTTCACCATCACCAACATCGGGGTCTTCGGGGTCGACGGCGGACTGCCCATCCTCAACCCGGGCGAGGCGGGGATCTTGGCCATCGGCCAGATCTCTCGCAAGCCGTGGGTGGTCGGCAGCGGTGCGGACGAGCGGATCGAACCGCGCTGGGTGACCACGGTGGCCGTGTCGTTCGACCACCGACTGGCCGACGGTCAGCAGGGCTCGACCTTCCTCGCCGACGTGGCGCAGATCCTCTCGGACCCAGGGCTGGCGCTGGTCCTGACCTGAGGGCTACGCCACCGAGACGGTGTGCTGACGGACGAACGGTGCCATCTGCTCCGACATCGCCGCCGCCCAGCGGCTGCGGTGGGGGAGCTGGGGGTCGACGGGCCGGCGCGCCAGACGGTGCAGGGCGGCCGCCAGTCCGGAGACCACGCAGACGAGCAGCTCGGGGTCGTACTGGGAGCCGATTCGGTGCCGTCGCCAGATGTCCATCACGTCGATCGGTCCACCCGTGCAGGTGTCGGCGCCCGAACCGACGACGTCGGCCAGCAGCAGGGCCAGGTCCACCCAGCGGGCTGCCAGTCCCGGGTGAGCCCAGTCGACGAACCACGCGTCCTGGTCGGTACGAGCATCGGACAGCATGATGTTGTCGGCCCGCAGGTCGAGGTGCGACAGCACCGGCTGGTCGTGGGTCGTCCCGCTGGAGAGCTCGATCAGCCGCGCCTCGCGATCGAGCCAGGACGTGACCAACGGCTGCCACGGATCGGCGTGGTCGGCGGCGAGCGCACTCCAGGCCGTGAAGAACGGCGGGAGCCGGGAGATGTCCTGCCACGGTGTCTCGTGCAGGATGACGGCGACCGGGTCCCACGCTCGCAGCACCCGGGTCAGCTCCGGGGGCCGCCAGGGATGCTGCGCGGTGTGACCGGGCGCGGCCGGGGTGATCATCGCCCACCAGACGTCATCGGCGACCGGTACCACTCCGGCGTCGAGCACCCGAGGCACCCCAGGGAGATCCGGTAGCCGGGCCGACAGCTCGGCCTCGCGGGTCAGCAGCTGCAGCGCGAACGGGTTCTCGGATCCGTTGACGGCCTTCACGAAGAGGGACCGGGCGTCGTCGCGCGTCACCACGCACGCGATCCCTGTCGACATCCCACCCGACCGGTCGTTCCACTGCACCACCCGGCTCCCGAGACGGGCCTCCACCCAGGCCGTCACCTCGGGCGGGGCCTGCGCCCAGGACGTCCGTTCGCCGTGCAGAAAGGTGCGCGGGGTGACGACGGATTCCATGGGCACCATGCTCGGGACGACGCGAATCGCCCGCAACCGGATTCCGACTTGTCAAGACAAAGTGACAAGGCTAGCGTTGCCCTCCGGACCAGGGGGGCTTCGTTCATGACCGTGCGCATCGGCGTCATCGGCACCGGCAACATGGGTGCGGACCACATCCGCAACCTGCAGCGCTTCGTGGCCGGGTCCCAGGTCACGGTCGTCGCCGACTACAACCGGGCCACGGCAGACGCGGTGGCTGCCGAGTCCGGGGCCCGGGTCGCCGCCGACGGTGACGCCCTGATCGCCGATGACGAGGTCGATGCGGTGATCATCGCGTCGCACGACTCCACCCACTACGCGTACGCGCTGGCCGCCGTTGCGGCGGGCAAGCCGACGATGTGCGAGAAGCCGCTGGCTCCGACGCTGGCCGAGTGCGAGGAGATCGTCGCGGCCGAGGCCGCCGCCGGCGGGAACCTGCTGTCCCTGGGCTTCATGCGGCGCTTCGACCCGGCCCACACGGAGCTGAAGGCGGCCATCGACGCCGGCGTCATCGGTCAGGTGTTGCGGGTGACCGGCGCGAGCCGCAACGTGGTCAGCTACCCCGACACCACGTCCGAGTCGATCATCACCAACTCGGTGATCCACGAGCTCGACTCGATCCCGTGGCTGTTGGGCTCACCGGTCACCTCGGTGGCCTGGCTCGCCGGTCGCGCGACCAGCAAGGTGCCGGAGGGGGTGGCTGATCCGTCGCTGACCCTGCTGCGTACCGCCGACGGTGTGCTCACCTCGGTCGACATGTACGTCAACGCCGAGTACGGCTACGACCTGCGGACCGAGGTGCTGGGGGAGAAGGGCGCGTTGTCGCTGACCGACCCGGCGCTGGTGGCGGTCGACCTGGGCCGTCACCGGTCCACCGGCTATCCGCTGGACTGGCGGCCGCGGTTCGCCGACGCGTACCGGCTGGAGCTGGGAGCCTGGGTCGCGTCGGTGGCCGACGGCACGCGCAGCCCACTGGCCAGTGCCGCCGACGGGCTGGCGGCCAGCCGGGTGGCGGCCGCGGTGATCACCTCCATGCACGAGGCTGGCCGCTGGGTCGAGGTCACTCGATGACTCTGCTGTCGGTGCTGCCCGCAGCGCGGACCCCGGACCCGCTGGCGGCTCCGACCCTGCGCTGGGGGGTCATCGGCACCGGGTGGATCGCCGACCGGTTCGTGGCATCGCTGCAGCAGCACTCCAGTCAGCAGGTGGTCGCCGTCGGCTCGCGTACGCAACAGTCGGCGCAGTCGTTCGCGGACCGGCACGGCATCGCGGTGGCGTACGGGTCGTACGAGGAGCTGGTCGCCGATGACGATGTGGACGTTGTCTACGTCGCGACCCCGCACAACGCCCACCTGCCGGTCGCGCTGCTCTCGCTGGGCGCCGGCAAGCACACCCTGGTGGAGAAGCCGCTCGGCGCCACGGCGCAGGAGGCCCGGCAGATCGCCGGTGCGGCCCAGGAGGCCGGGGTGTTCTGCATGGAGGCGATGTGGACCGCCTTCTTACCCAAGTTCGACGTGGTCAGGCAGCTGCTGGATGCCGGTGCCCTGGGCGAACCACTCAGCGTCGTGGCCGACTTCGGTGAGTGGTTCGCCGAGGGTCACCGGATCCTGAGGCCCGAGCTGGCCGGCGGGCCGCTGCTCGACCTCGGGACCTACCTGGTGGCCTTCGCTCTGGACGTCCTGGGGCCGGTGGAGGCCACTCAGGCGATCGGCCAGTGGATCCCCAGCGGTGTGCTGGGGCAGGTGGGCGCTCTGCTGGCCCACTCGTGCGGTCGGCAGTCGGTGCTGCACACCACGCTGCTGAGCAACACCCCGACCACCGCGGTCATCGCCGGTTCCACGGCCACCCTCGTCATCGACGGGCCGTTCTACCAGCCCGGTGGCTTCACGCTCGAGGCCGCTGACGGATCGAGCCTCCGCTTTGACGAGGAGCCGGTCGCCCACGACGCCCTGCACTTCCAGGCGGCCGAGGTGGCCCGGCGGATCACCGCCGGCGAGACCGGCTCCCCGCTGCGACCGCTCGCGGCGTCGATCGCGACCATCGAGGTGCTGGACGCTCTTGCTGCAGCCTGCCGCTGAGCCAGCCGTCAGCGCCGGCGGAGCCGACCACCACCGGGTCGTGATCGGAGGACGCTTCGCATCCGGTGCGTAGAGGTCGGTCGACGTCATCTTGTACGTCGAGTACTCCAGAGCGGGTGACTCCCCGGAGTTGACGTTCCAGATGTCGGCTCTGGTCAGCCGCGACCGGGCGGGACCGTTGAGCAGCACGTGGTCCAGGGAACCGGCCAGGCCGCTGAAGGAGTACGACCACTCGTCGTCGGGAGCGGCATTGCGGTAGCCGGCGGCGTAGAGCACCTGCAGCGGATCCTCCTGGCCGTAGGAGTTGAAGTCGCCGATCAGCGCGACTGCCGCCTCAGGTGAAGAGCGGCTGAAGCCCGAAGGAATCTTCGAGCGCCCGCATCTCGGCCGCCTCGGGTCGTCCGGTCACCTTGGCCGCGGCCGCCAGGACCGAGGGCAGGATGGTGATGTCGCCGACGGTGTTCAGAAACAGTCCGTCGCGGCCGAGCACCCAGGCCACTGCGGTGTCGATGGCGCCCTGGTCGGTGAGCGGCTCGTACCAGGTGCTGGCGGTCTGCTCGCGGTCTCCCCACGGGGCCCGGGTGATCGACTTGATGGTCTGCACGGCGACACCGCGCTCGGCGCAGACCGCGACCAGCGCCTCGAAGTCGTCCAGGTACGCGGTGTTGTTGGACATCGCGAAGTTGTACGGCAGCAGCACCGACTCGAAGGGGTAGCGCTCCAGCGACCGGAGGTGCTGCGCGGCCACGGTCACCCCATGACCGGTGACGCCGATGTGGCTGACCAGGCCCTGCTCCTTGGCCTCGATCACCGCCTCCAGGGCACCACCGGGCGCGAAGGCGGTCTCCCACTCCTCGGGCTCGACCAGGTTGTGCAGCTGGATGTGGTCGATGTGGTCGGTCCGCAGTCGCTCCAACGACTCCCCGATCTCCCGGGCGGCCCCGTCCCTGGTCCGCTCGCCGGTCTTGGTGGCGAGGAAGAAGGAGTCACGGTGGGTCTCCATCCAGGGCCCGAGGCGTAGCTCGGCGTCGCCGTAGGAGCGCGCTGTGTCGATGTGGTTGATCCCGTACGACAGGATCAGCTCCATCGTCTCGTCGGCCTGATCCTGGCTGACGTCGCCCAGGGCGGCGGCGCCGAACAGGACGCGGGTGCTGTCGTGGCCGGTGCGGCCGAAGGGCAGGGTGGGGATGGCGGCGGGGGTCATGCCGCCATTCTGCTCCTCCACCGCATTCGGCTCAGAAGGAGGCTTCCGGCAGGTCCATGATGGCCAGGTCGGTCGCCTCGGCGATCTGCACCTCGGCGGCCAGCTTCGGCAGCACGGTCCGGGTGAACCAGCGGGCCGAGGCCACCTTCCCCTCGTAGAACGCCGTGTCCGCGGCCGACAGCTCACCACCGAGCCGCTGTAGGGCGACCTCGGCGCCCCGCAGCAGCAGCCAGGCGCAGGTGACGTCACCCAGGGCCATCAGCAGCCGGGTCGTGTTCAGCCCGACCTTGTAGACGTTGCGGACGTCGCCCTCGGGCGCCTGGGGGGCCGAGGACTGCAGGGTGGTGATCATGGTGGCGACCAGCTGGCCGACGTTCCCCAGACCCTGCTCGAGCAGATCGCGCTCCTCCTTGAGCTGGCCGTTCCCGGCCTCGGCCTCGATCAACGCGCCGATCTGGGTGGACAGGTCCGTCAGCGCCCGGCCCTGGTCCTTGACGATCTTGCGGAAGAACAGGTCCTGTCCCTGGATCGCTGTCGTGCCCTCGTAGAGGGTGTCGATCTTGGCGTCGCGGACGTACTGCTCCAGCGGGTAGTCGGCCAGGAAACCGGAGCCCCCGAAGGTCTGCAGCGACTCGGTGCCCAACAGCACCCAGGACCGTTCCGAGCCGTAGCCCTTGACGATCGGCAGCAGCAGGTCGTTGAGCCGTACGGCGGCCTCGTCGGTGCGGCCCTCGGCCGCGGCCATCGCCACCCGGTCCTGCACGCTCGCGGTGTACAGAACCAGCGAGCGGAGGCCTTCGGCGTACGCCTTCTGGTTCATCAGCGACCGACGGACGTCCGCGTGGTGGGTGATGGTCACGCGTGGGGCGGTCCGGTCGCCGGCGGAGGCGAGATCGGCCCCCTGCACGCGGGTCTTGGCGTACTCCAGGGCGTTCAGGTAGCCGGTGGACAGCATGGCGATGGCCTTGGTGCCGACCAGCATCCGGGCGTGTTCGATCACCTGGAACATCTGGGCGATGCCGTCGTGCACCTCGCCCAGCAGCCACCCCTGGGCCGGTGCGCCGTCACCGAAGGTGAGCTCGCAGGTCGTGGAGGCCTTGATGCCCATCTTCTTCTCCACGTTGGTGGCGTAGACGCCGTTGCGCTCCCCGGTCAGCTCACCGGTGGTGTGGTCGAAGTGGAGCTTCGGCACGATGAACAGCGACAGACCCTTGGTGCCGGGCCCGCCCGCGCCCTCGACACCGACCGGCCGCGCGAGCACCAGGTGCACGATGTTCTCGGTCATGTCCTGCTCACCTGAGGTGATGAACCGCTTGACGCCCTCGAGGTGCCAGGATCCGTCGGGCTGCGGAACGGCCCGGGTTCGGCCGGCGCCGACGTCGGAGCCGGCGTCCGGCTCGGTCAGCACCATGGTGGCGCCCCACCGGCGGTCGATCATGATCTGGGCGATCCGACGGTCCCGCTCGGTGCCGTTGTGCCAGAGCACCGTGGCGAACTTCGGCCCGGCGGCGTACATCAGCAGCGCCGGGTTGGCCCCCAGGTTCAGCTCGTTGGCCGCCCACTGGAGCGACGGCGGACTCGGCTGCCCACCGAGCTCGGCAGGCAGCTCGAGGGTGTAGAAGCCGGAGTCCAGCAGGGTCGCGTACGACGCCTTGAACGTCTCGGGCAGCGCGACCGTCCTGGTCTGCGGGTCGTAGACCGGCGGGTGGCGGTCGCTGTCGACGTAGGAGGAGGCCAGCTTGGTGGTCGCCAGGTGCTCGATCTCGGTCAGCACCGCCACCGCAGTGTCGTGGTCCATGTCCTCGTACGGCCCGTGGCCCAGCACCTCGTCGCGGCCCAGGAGCTCGAACAGGTTGAAGAAGATGTCCCGCAGGTTCGACCGGTAGTGGCTCATGACTGGCTCTCCTCACTCAAGTTACCGCCCAGTAACTTCCATGATGCTACTGGCCAGTAACTTAGGCAAGCCCGGGTTGCTTCTGTGACTGATGAGAAAATCGTGACCCTGAGGGTCTTGTGGGGATTTGCTCAGCAGCGAATACTGCGGCGTGGACGGCCGCTTCCCCGATCGCCGTCCCAGGAGGCTCCGATGACGCAGCTCGACGTCAACTTGTTCGACTACGCCCTGTTGTTCGTCTACTTCGGGTTGGTCGTCACGATCGGTGTCCTGGCCCGCCGGGCCATCGCCACTTCGGAGGACTTCCTCCTGTCGGGACGATCACTCCCGGCTTGGGTGACGGGCATCGCCTTCATCTCGGCCAACCTGGGCGCCATCGAGATCCTCGGCATGGCGGCCAACGGCGCGCAGTACGGCACCTCGACGGTGCACTTCTACTGGATCGGCGCCGTCCCCGCCATGGTCTTCCTCGGCCTGGTGATGATGCCGTTCTACTACGGCTCGCGGGTCCGCAGCGTTCCCGAGTACCTGCGGCGCCGGTTCAACCGCCCCACCCACCTGTGGAACGCGTTGAGCTTCGCGGCGGCCAGCGTGCTGACCGCCGGCGTCAACCTGTACGCCCTCTCGCTGGTCATCCAGGCCCTGCTCGGCTGGCCCCAGTGGCTGTCGATCCTGCTCTCCGCGGTCTTCGTGCTGGCCTACATCACCCTCGGTGGCCTGTCCGGTGCCATCTACAACGAGGTGCTGCAGTTCTTCGTGATCATCGCCGGCCTGGTGCCGCTGGTGATCATCGGCCTCAAGGACGTCGGTGGCTGGTCCGGGCTGGAGGCCAAGGTCTCGGCCCAGGCCGGTACGGAGAACTTCTTCTCACCGTGGGGTGGCACCCAGGTCGGCAGCTGGACCAACCCGCTGGGTGACTGGATCGGCATCGTGATGGGTCTCGGCTTCGTGCTGTCGTTCGGCTACTGGACGACGAACTTCACCGAGGTCCAGCGCGCCTTGTCGGCCAAGAACCTGTCGGCGGCCGAGCGCACACCGCTGATCGGGGCCTTTCCCAAGATCTTCATCCCCGCGCTGACGATCATCCCCGGCCTGATCGTGATCGCGATCTTCCCGGGCTTCGGCAAGGAGGGGTCGGGTACCACCTACAACGACGCCATCCCGGCGCTGATGAACCACTACCTGCCGAACGGCACGCTGGGCATCGCGGTCGCCGGTCTGCTGGCGGCCTTCATGGCCGGCATGGCGGCCAACGTCAGCTCCTTCAACACCGTCTTCACGTACGACATCTGGCAGACCTACATCAAGAAGAACAAGCCGGACCACTACTACCTCAACGTCGGCCGGATCGTCACCATCGCCGGCATCATCGTGGGTATCGGCACCGCCTTCATCGCGTCCCAGTTCAGCAACATCATGAACTACATCCAGACGCTGTTCTCCTTCTTCAACGCTCCGGTGTTCGCCACCTTCATCATCGGCATGTTCTGGAAGCGGACGACTCCCTGGGCCGGCTTCTTCGGTCTCGTCTCCGGCTTCGTGGCGGCGGTCAGCTTCCAGTACCTGATCGGTCCCAAGATCGCGTACTTCTACGCCGGTCAGACCTTCGAGGGTGAGATCAACGCCCAGATGCTCAACTTCTACGGAGCCATGGTGGCCTTCGCGGTGGACGCCGTGGTGACGATCGTGGTCACCCTCTTCACCACCTCCAAGCCCGTGGATGAGCTGAAGGGTCTGGTCTGGGGCGTGCCCGATCCGGATGCCGGAGATCCGCACGAAGGCTACGTCCGCAAGTGGTACGAGTCGCCCAAGCTCCTCGGCTTCACCGCCCTGGGTATCGTCCTCGTCCTGTCGATCCTCTTCATCTGAGGGAGGGAAAGCACATGTCTCAGCACGAACCGACCTCCGATGAGCTCAAGCCGAAGGACGCCCCGGCGTCGGCGGCCTCCAAGCTGTTCGACCTGCGGGTCCTGATCGGCGCCCTGTTCACCTTCTACGGCGTCGCCTTGACCATCTACAGCTTCTTCACCACACCGGAGGAGCTCGCCAAGGCCGCCGGCATCAACATCAACCTCTGGCTCGGCCTCGGCATGTTGATCCTCGGCCTGCTGTTCCTGCTCTGGGCCAAGCTGGCCCCGGTGGTGCACGACCCAGTGTCCGCCGGAGGATCGGACCGCCCGCCAGTGCATTGATCCGGTCGCCTCGGATCAGGAGGCGGAGGCCGCCACCTGGATCCCGAGGTGAGCGGCCAGGGCCCCGGACAGGTCGTACAGCTGTTCGGGGCTGATGGTGCAGCCGCCCAGCCCCGCGAGGCCACTGATCTCACGGAGCTCGGCGGACCGGAGGTCCACGTCCCGGCAGGTCGTGCCGGTGAGCTCCAGCGAGCGGATCTGGCAGTTCTCGAAGCGGACCCGGGTGAGCTTCGCACCCACCAGGTCGAGCTCGTCGATCACGCAGCGCTGCAGCAGCACGTCCTTCCAGGTGCCCGACCGGGCGTTCAGGAACGAGATCTTGGTGTCGGCGACGACCAACCCGTCGAAGCTCCCCTCGTACGCGACCACCGCACCGAGGCGCGACCGGCTCACCGTGCTGTGCCGCCACAGGCTGCGAGGTGCCGTCAGGCTCGCCGCCTCCACCTCGGCCAGGTCGGACTCGATCAGGTGCGCTCCGGTCAGGTCGGCGCCGGTGAGCGTCGCACCGGCGAAGGTGCACTCGGAGAAGGTGGAGTGCCGCAGGTCGCGGTCGCTCAGATCCACCCGGTCGTACCGTTCCGCCGCATAGCTGTCGCCGTCCAGCAGCGCCCGGCCGTCGGCGGGTGTCTGGGCGGTGCGCTTCCGGGGCGGGATCTTCGGCGGTCGCGGATCGGTGGGGCTCGGCACGTCGACGAGAGTAGACGTACGGTGAGCGGAGTCGTCGTCGATCGAAGGAGCCAGCCGTGGGCAAGCGTGACCGCCGGGCCATCGAGTCCGACGACGAGCTGCGGGTGCGACGCCAGGACGACCACGCCGCGGGGGTGAAGGCGGTCGCCATCTCGATGAAGCGGTCCCTGGCGGAGATGGGACCGCGACGCACGACCAAGACCCTGCTCCGGCTCAACCAAGCCGAGGGTTTCGACTGTCCCAGCTGCGCCTGGCCCGATCCCGAGGTCGGTCACCGGCACGCGGCCGAGTTCTGCGAGAACGGGGCCAAGGCGGTCTCGGAGGAGGCGACCAGGACCCGGGCCACGCCGGCGTTCTTCGCCCGGCACAGCATCGCCGAGCTCGATGCCCAGTCCGAGCACTGGCTGGGTCAGCAGGGCCGGATCACCGAGCCGATGATCAAGCGCCCGGGGGCCGAGCACTACGCACCGGTCTCCTGGGACGCCGCCTTCGACATCATCGCCGACCACCTGAACGCACTGGCCGACCCGGACGAGGCGATCTTCTACACCTCCGGGCGGACGTCCAACGAGGCGGCGTTCGCGTACCAGCTGTTCATCCGGGCGTACGGCACGAACAACCTGCCCGACTGCTCGAACATGTGCCACGAGTCGACGTCGGTCGCGCTGGCCGAGACGATCGGCATCGGCAAGGCGAGTGTGAGTCTGGAGGACGTGCACGCGGCGTCCCTGGTGGTGCTGGCCGGACAGAACCCGGGCACCAACCACCCGCGGATGCTGTCGGCGCTGGAGGAGGCCAAGGACCGCGGCGCCAAGATCATTTCCATCAACCCGCTGCGCGAGGCGGGTCTGGTCAACTTCCGCAACCCCCAACGGCCCCGGGGGATCGTCGGCAAGGGCACGGCGCTGGCCGACCTGCATCTGCCGGTCAAGATCAACGGTGACCTCGCGCTGTTCCAGGGGATCGGCTCGCTGCTGGTCCAGTGGGACGCGATCGACCACGACTTCGTCGACACCTACGCGCACGGGTTCGAGGCCTGGCGTGATCATGTCCGCGGCGTCGACTGGGCCCAGGTCGAGACCGCGACCGGGCTGTCCCGGGAGCTGATCACCGAAGCGGCCAGGCTGATCGCAGACTCCCCGGCCACCGTCTACTGCTGGGCGATGGGGTTGACCCAGCACCGCAACTCGGTGGCCACCATCAAGGAGATCGCGAACCTCGCCTTCGCCCGTGGTGACATCGGCAAACCGGGAGCAGGGCTGCTGCCGGTGCGCGGGCACTCCAACGTCCAGGGCGACCGGACGATGGGCATCTGGGAACGTCCACCGCAGCACTTCCTGGACCGGCTGCAGGCCGAGTTCGGCTTCGACCCACCGCGCGAGCACGGCTACGACACCGTCGACTCGATCCGGGCCCTGCGGGATGGCAAGGCGCACGTGTTCCTCGGCTTGGGTGGCAACTTCGTCCAGGCGGCCCCGGACACCGACGTGACGGCCGACGCGCTGCGGCGGGCCCGGCTGACCGTGCACGTCTCGACCAAGATCAACCGATCGCACCTGGTGTGCGGCGAGACCGCCCTGATCCTGCCCACCCTGGGTCGGACCGAGAAGGACGTCCAGGCGAGCGGCGAGCAGTTCGTCTCGGTGGAGGACTCGACCTGCTCGGTGCACGCCTCGCGAGGACCGTTGGAACCCGCGAGTGCGCACCTGCGCTCCGAGGTCGCCATCGTCACCGGCATCGCGGAGCGGACGCTGGGGGATCGGTACGGTCTCGACTGGCGGGGGATGCGGGACGACTACCGGCGGATCCGCACCCACATCTCGCGGGTGGTGCCGGGCTGCGAGACGTACGAGGTGTCGGTCGACCGACCGGGCGGCTTCGTCATGCCCCACCCGCCGCGGGACAGTCGGACCTTCCCGACCGCCTCGGGACGGGCCGAGTTCACCGCCTCGCCGATCGAGCTGCTGCAGGTCGGCGACGGCCAGCTGGTGCTGCAGACCCTGCGCAGCCATGATCAGTTCAACACCACCATCTACGGGCTGGACGACCGCTACCGCGGCATTCTCGGCGGTCGCCGGGTGGTCTTCGTGAACGCCGACGACCTGACCGCGATGGGGCTGGCGAACAACCAGCGGGTCGACCTGATCGGGCACTGGGCCGACGACGAGGTGGAGCGCCGGGCGAACGGTTTCCGGATCGTCGCGTACGACACCCCGCGCGGGTGCGCGGCGGCGTACTACCCAGAGACCAATCCGCTGGTGCCGTTGGACTCCACGGCCGAGGGCAGCAACACCCCGACCTCGAAGTCGGTGATCATCTCACTGGTCCCGACCGGTGCGCCGACACCAGCGAGTGCTGTGGCGACCGACGCGACCGAGTCCGATGCGATGGACGGAACCGGTGCCGACGACGTCCACAAGAGCCGCCCGGACCCGGTGCACCTGTCGTAGCCGTACGCCCTTGGCACACTGCACAAGGACTCTTGCACAAGAGATCGGGGACCGCGCCCGGAGCCACGGGTCGGTGTGACCGGTCGCGCCGCCGAGTAGCCTCTCGACGGTGAGTGACATCGACACGGCAAAAGGCCTCCTGGTCGACGGTTTCGGACGGGTACGCGAGGGCGTGGCCGAGCTGACCACCGGGCTGACCGACGAGACGGCGTGGTGGCGACCCGACGACGGGGCCAACTCGATCTCCTGGCTGCTGTGGCACCTGATCCGGGTCCAGGACGACCACGTCGCCGGGGTGGCCGGCGTCGAACAGGTCTGGCCGCGCTTTCGGGACGAGGCTGCGCTGCCGCTGGACCCCGGCGACACCGGGTACGGGCACAGTCCCGACCAGGTCGAGTTGGTCCGCGTCGCAGCCGACCTGCTGAACCGCTATCAGACCGACGTGCACACGGCGACGCTCGCCTACCTGGACGGGCTGACCGAGGCCGAGCTCCACCGGATCGTGGATGACCGGTGGGACCCGCCGGTGACGGCCGCCGTACGGTTGGTCAGCGTGATCGACGACTGCGCCAAGCACCTCGGCCAGGCCGACTACGTCCGCGGTCTGGCGGACCGACGCAACGCGGCCTGGGACCACCCGGAGGTCGCGAACAGATGAGCGACCCCGCCGACCGGATCGAGCACCGTTTCTACGGTGACCTGGCGCCCTGGTGGCCGTTGATCTCCCCGCCCGCCGAGTACGCCGAGGAGGCCGCCTTCGCGGCCGACCTGCTGGCCGCCGACGGCGCCACCGCCTCGGTGTTGGAGCTCGGCAGTGGTGGAGGGCACGTGGCCAGCCACCTGGCCGACCGTTTCCGGCTGACTCTGGTGGACCTCTCCGAGCCGATGCTGCAGGTGTCCCGGGCGCTCAACCCCACCGCCGGCCACCATCAGGGCGACATGCGGACGGTCCGGTTGGACGAGGAGTTCGACGCGGTACTGATCCACGACGCGATCGACTACATGACCACCGAGGACGACCTGCGCCAGGCGATCGAGACCGCGTACGCGCACGTCCGACCCGGCGGCATCGCCGTGCTGGTGCCCGACGACGTCGCGGAGAGCTTCGAGCAGCGCACGGATCACGGCGGCTCGGACGCCGCCGACGGACGTGCGGCCCGCTATCTGGAGTGGTCCTGGGATCCCGATCCGGCCGACACCTGGACGATCACGAACTACACCTTCGTGCTCCGGGAGGCGAACGGCTCCGTCGAGACGGCTCACGAGACCCACCGGCTCGGGCTGTTCCCGCGCGACACGTGGCTGCGCCTGCTGACCGACGCCGGCTTCACCGCCAGTGCCCACAACGAGCTGGCCACCGGCGACGACCGCCCGCGGACCTGGTTCGTGGGGCGTCGGTCCGGCTAGCCGCACCTAAGGCGCGTACGGCTGGTAGCGGAACCGCACCTTCACCAGACCGTGGTCGGTGGTGCCGGTGGCACGGTGGTCGGAGTCGTCGAGGTGGTCGTTGGCGATCGTCAGTCCGTCGAACAGCCACACCCGGCGCAGGCTGTTGTCATAGTGCTGCTCGCTGACCAGCACGTGGTCCAGCGACTCCCGCAGGTCGTTGTGCACGTGGGTGTAGTAGACGTCGCGGCTGTCGCGGTACTCCTGCAGCGTCTGGGCGGTGTAGAGACCGTTGTCCGCCCCGCCGCGCGACTCACCCACCAGGTAGCGCGGCTGCTCGGTGAGGATGTTCACGGTGTTGCTGCTCTGTCCGTCGTTGACGTCGCCGAGCACGATCACGGGCGTGTCGGTGTCCTTCATGACCGAGGTGAGCAGGACGCGCAGACCGGTGGCCTCCGCGGTGCGCCGGATCGTGGACAGGGCCGCCCCGATCGCGGTGGCGTGCGGCTTGTACAGGTCGGGGTCGCGGCGATACCAGCCCTCGTTGTAGATCGCGGTGGGCAGCTTGGACTTGAGGTGGGTGACGAACACCTCGGTGGCGGGCCGGTCGTCGCGCAGCTCGACCTGGAAGTTCAGCACGGGCCGGGAGAACCCGGGGATCGTGATCGCGATCGCCGGTGCCTGGGGGTCCTCCCCGGAGGTCGACTCCAGGTGCACGCCGTCAGGGAACCGGTCGACCCATCGCGGGGTGCCGTGCAGCAGTCCACGGCGCACCAGGGCCGCGCAGATGATCCGGTCGCCGGTGGCCGGATCGGCCAGCAGGTCGTAGGTGTCGCTCAGACCGGCGGCCTGCAGCACCGCGACCATGGCGTCGCGGTGCCACAGCTCCTGCAGTCCTACGACGTCGGCGTCCAGGGTGGTCAGTCGAGCGGCCAGCCAGCTGACCTTGGCGTCGAACTCGGCCGCCGTCCACGGTCGTTGGTTCGGGTTCATGGCCGCGCCGGCGAGCTGCAGGTTGTAGAGGTTGACGGTCGCGACGCTGAACTGCCTGAGTTTCATATCGACCTCCGGGTCAGCTCGACAGTACGTCGGCGAGGTCGCGAACGGACAGCACGGCGGCGTTCTCGGGTCCACTCACCAGATACAGGCGGGTGCCGACCAGAGCGGCGGCGCGGACGACGCCCTCCGGGGCGGTGTAGAGCCGCCACCCATCGCCGTGGCCGACCAGCAGCCGGCCCTGTCCGTTCGTGCTGACCGCGGCGACCACCCGGTCGTCGTGCCGGATGATGACACCCGCATCGTCGTCGGCAAGGGGCAGTGCCGGCAGGTCGACGCGGGCACCGTCCGACCACACTGCCACCGCACCCTCCCGCGAACCGACCGTCCAGCACCCGGCGGAACCAGGCTCGGCGCAGGTCGTCGACCAAGCCTCGCTTCGCTTCCCGGGGTCCGACAGCTCCACCAGGCGCCAGCTGGTCGCCGACCCACGCCAGACGGCCGCCGACTGCCGGACGCCGTCACTCAGGTCGATCACCGACCCGTTGATCGCCACCGACCCGTCCGGCTGCTCGACGGCGGTCCGGGGAGCCACCTGCCGGCTGACGGTGTTGGCCAGCGCGGCGGGGGTCGGCTGTCGTATCCAGCGCTGACCTTCGCTGCGCCAGAGCGCTCCGTCCAGCCCGTGCGCCCCCTGCCACATCCCCACGATCAACGGACCGACCCTGTCTCGGACCACCGCGAGCAGACTGCCGGCCTCCTGACCACCGAAGGTCTCGAAGGTCTGCGGCCGGTCCACCACACCGGCCGCCGACCCGGTCCAGACCGTCCAGCGGAAGTTGGCGTGCGCACCGCCGTGCGCCGCCCCGATGGCGACGACCGAGCGGCCGTCACCGCTCAGTGACACGAGGGACGCGACCTTGCCGTACGGGGTGGACGGTCGCAGGGACACCGGCTGCCAGGCGGGCGGGCCGTCGTCGGCGGACCCGCGAGCCAGCGCGGGCGTGCGCTCGGCCCCGGAGCCGACGAAGCCGCCGATCAGCACCTCACCGCCGACCGACGCCACAGTGGCCGGGCTCAGGTCGCCCGGGAGGTGGACGGTCTCCCAACCGGCCAGCACGGCCGGCGCCTCGCGGCGCTGGGCGGGCTGCTCGGCCGCGGGGCTGCACGCCGACAGGGCCAGCATCAGGGCGAGAGCGAGGGCCGCCGGTGTCCTCGCTGCGATGAAGCTGCCGGTGCAGATCACCCAGCCACGGTAGACCGGCCTGAGATGCCCGCGGGTCCCGGAAATGTCATCCGTGGATGGAGATTGGCGCGCAAGGCCGGCCCCTGGCCCGGAAAAGTCGTCCGTGGATGGAAATTGCCACACCGGGTGGGGAGTCCGACCGCATCTGGCGGGCGTCAAACGATTGCCCACCGGGCCAGGCTCTGGGGAGAGCCACTAGCGTTGTCCGGGTGAATGAGCGAGCCGAGAAGCCGGACCCGTCGGTCGACGCCGAGGACTCGGCGACCCACGAACCGAGTGAGGTCAGCTACGACGAGCAGTTCTATCCGGCGCGGCCGCGCCGGCTGCGACCTCGGGCCCGGCTGCGGCTGTTCGCCCGTCGTCCCAAGGAGCAGATCGGCAGGCCGTCCGGTGACAACGAGCACTACGTGTCCTGGCTGGTCGATCAGTCGATGCTGGCCGATGCGACCGAGTTCGCCCGGAAGCTGTCGGGTCAGGGCAGCATGTGGCAGAATCCGTTCGCCAACCCGGATGCTCGGGCGGCGATCGAGAAGACGTCCGTCTGGTTCACCGCCTACCCGATCTCGATGATCACCAAGCCCGGGTCCTCGTTCCTCGGCTCGCTCGGTGACCCGGACCTGTGGACGGCGTTCCAGGCCATCGGCATCGACGGTCTGCACACCGGCCCGGTGAAGAAGGCCGGCGGACTCGACGGCTGGGACGCGACCCCGAGCGTGGACGGCCACTTCGATCGGATCAGCACCCAGATCGACGACGAGTTCGGCACCGAGGAGGAGTTCCGGGCCATGTGCGAGGTGGCCTCGGCGCACGACGGCACCGTCATCGACGACATCGTCCCCGGCCACACGGGCAAGGGCGCTGACTTCCGCCTGGCCGAGATGAAGGTCGGCGACTACCCGGGAATCTTCCACATGGTGGAGATCCCCGAGTCGGACTGGCACCTGTTGCCGCGGGTCGCCCGCGGGCGTGACTCCGTCAACCTGGACCTGGAAGCCGAGAACCAGCTGCAGAAGGCCGGTTACATCATCGGCCGGCTGCAGCGGGTGATCTTCTACGAGCCCGGTCTCAAGGACACCAACTGGAGTGCCACCGCACCGGTGCTCGGGCCGGACGGGGTGGAGCGCCGCTGGGTCTACCTGCACTACTTCAAGGAGGGCCAGCCCTCGATCAACTGGCTGGACCCGTCCTTCGCCGGCATGCGGCTGGTGATCGGTGACGCCCTCCACTCCCTCGGCGACCTCGGCAGCGGTGCGCTGCGGCTGGACGCCAACGGCTTCCTCGGGGTGGAGCGGAACACCGACGACTCGCCGGCCTGGTCGGAGGGCCACCCGCTGTCGGAGGCCTCCAACCAGTTCATCTCCAGCATGGTGCGCAAGGTCGGTGGCTTCACCTTCCAGGAGCTCAACCTGTCCATCGACGACATCGCCCGCAGCTCGGCCCGGGGTGCGGACCTGTCGTACGACTTCGTCACCCGCCCGGCCTACCACCACGCGATGGCCACCGGGGACACCGAGTTCCTCCGCCTCACCCTGCACCTGGCCGCCGACCTCGGCGTCGAGCCGGTGTCGCTGGTGCACGCCCTCCAGAACCACGACGAGATGACGTACGAGCTCGTGCACTTCGCGACGGTGCACGGGGACGAGGCGTTCACCTTCCGCGGCGAGGAGCTGCCCGGCAGCGAGCTCGCCGTGCTGATCCGCACGGAGCTCACCGACCGGCTGACCGGCGACGCCGGGCCCTACAACTCGACCTTCACCCAGAACGGCATCGCCTCCACCTGCGCCACGATCATCGCCGCCTCGCTCGGCATGACCGAGATCGACAACCTGTCGGTCGACCAGGTCGAGTCGATCAAGGACGCGCACCTGCTGCTGGCCATGTTCAACGCCTGGCAGCCGGGTGTGTTCGCGTTGTCCGGTTGGGACCTGGTCGGAGCCCTGACGCTGGAGCGCAAGCAGGTCGCCGCGCTGCTGGCCTCCGGGGACACCCGGTGGATCCACCGTTCGGCGTACGACCTGATGGACTACCGACCGGACGCGACCGAGTCGACCTCGAAGATGCCGCGGGGGAAGAGCCTGTACGGCACCCTGCCGGACCAGCTGGCCGACCCGCGCTCGTTCGCCTCCCGGCTGGCCGCGATCCTGCGGGTGCGCAACCAGTTCGGGCTGGCCACCGGCACCCAGCTCGACGTGCCGCAGGTCTCCAACCGGGCGATGCTGGTGATGGTCCACCAGCTCGACATCGGTCGCCAGATCACGGTGCTCAACTTCGCCGCCCAGCCGATCTCCGGCACCGTACGGTCGGAGCACCTACCGCCCCGGTCCGTCGTGGTGGACATGACCACGGGGATCCAGGTGGGTGAGGTGGACGACCTGCACAGCTTCGCGATCTCGCTGGAGCCGCACGAGGGTCTGACCCTGCTGGTCGGCGAGCCTCAGGACGACTGAGCGTCACCGACCAGGTGCCCCAGCAGCGCCCGGGCGGCATGGCTGGGGGACGACCGCCACACGACCCCGAGGCGTGACCGCGCTCCTGGGTCGTCGATCGGCAGCACGGCGACCCCGTACCAGTCCGCCGCGGTGGTGGCGCTGACCACGCCGATCCCCAGTCCGCGCACGGCGAGCATCTGCACGTACGCCGGGGTGGCAACCTCCCAGCGCGGCCCTGCCGGCCGACCTGTTCGGCGGCGGAGGAGCGCGTCCAGCGCGGCGCGGGATCCGGTGCCGACGGGAAGGGTGACGAGATCGTCGCGGTCGAGCTCGGCGGCGCGGAGCCGGGCACGCTCCGCCCACGGGTGCCCGTGAGCGACCACCGCCACCAGTGGGTCGTCGACGATCACCGACAGCTCGACCCCGTACGGCTCCTCGTCGGCCCAGGCGGCCACGGCGACGTCGACGCTGCCGTCCCGAACGCCCTGCACGGCGGCGTCCGAGGTGCCTTCGTGCAGGCGGAGGTCGATGCCCGGGTGCTCGGTGTGCACCGCCGCGAGAGCGTCGAACAACCGGGGCCAGACCAGCCCGGTCACGGTGGCGATCCGCAGCGCGCCGACCACGAGCCCGCGGATCGCCAGGGCGGCGTCGGTCACCCCGGACACCGCGGCGATCGCGTTGCGGGCCGGCGCGACGAGCGAGGACCCGGCGGGCGTCAGCGCGATCCGGCGCGCCGATCGGTCGATCAGCGGGACCCCGAGCTCGCGTTCCAGCTTCTGGAGCTGGGTGCTGATCCCCGATTGGCTGATCCGCATGGCCTGGGCGGCGGCGGTGAACGAACCCTCGTCCACCACGGCCAGGAAGTAACGGAGCTGGTGCAGTTCCATGTCTGCTGAGCATAGATCTGATCGGAACCAGCTGTTGGACGGATGGCTCTGAACGCGTCAGGCTGAATCTAGGAACCAACCGAGAGGACCAGCGATGAACGAGACCGAGACCACGCGTGCCGCCGCGATCACCTACTTCGACGCCTGGCGGGAGCGCGACTTCGACCTGCTGCGGACTGTCCTCGCTCCCGACGTCGAGTTCGTCGGCGTGCTGGGCACCGCGTACGGCGCCGATGACTGCATAGCCGGACTCCGCGGGATGGCCGAGTCGGTCATGACCGACCTGGTGCTGCACGCCCGCGTGGTCGAGGGACCGGACGCGATGACCTGGTTCGACCTGATCACCGCGACCACACCGCCGATCCCGACCGTCAACTGGAGTCATGTGGACGACGGACTGATCACCCGCATCCGGGTCACCTTCGACCCACGGCCGCTCTTCGCGTGATCACCTCACCAGGGCGGGTCGCTTGGGGTCGAACGTCCAGCCGGGTACGAGGAACTGCATGGCGGCGGCGTCGTCGCGACCACCCAGCCCCTTGTCCAGGTAGAGCCGATGAGCCGCCTCGACCCGGCCGAAGTCGAGCTCGACGCCCAGTCCCGGCCGATCCGGCACCCTGACCTCGCCACCGACGATCCGCAGCGGCTCGGTGGTGAGTCGGTCGGTGCCCTCCTGCCAGATCCAGTGGGTGTCGAGGGGTGTGTAGTCGCCGACGGCGGCCGCACCCACCTGGGTGACCATCGCCAGCGAGACGTCGAAGTGGTTGTTGGAGTGTGAACCCCAGACGAGACCGTGATCGGCGCACACCTGGGACACCCGGACCGACCCCTGCAAGGTCCAGAAGTGCGGGTCGGCCAGCGGGATGTCCACGCTGTGCAGCTCGAGAGCGTGGCCCAGCTGCCGCCAGTCGGTGGCGATCATGTTCGTGGCCGTCGGCATCCCGGTCGCGCGCCGGAACTCGGCCAGGATCTCCCGACCGGAGAAGCCGTCCTCGGCGCCGCACGGATCCTCCGCGTACGCGAGCACGTCCTGCAGGCCCCTGGCGACCTCGATCGCCTCGGCCAGGGACCAGGCGCCGTTCGGGTCCAGGGTGATCCGAGCGTCGGGGAAGCGTTGCTTCAACGCGGTGACGGCCCGGGCTTCCTCGGTGCCGGCGAGCACCCCGCCCTTCAGCTTGAAGTCCTGGAAGCCGTATCGCTGCTGCGCGGCCTCGGCCAGGGCGACGATCTTCTCCGGGGTGAGCGCCTCCTCGTCCCTCAGCCGGTGCCAGTCGTCACGCGCCTCGGGATCGGACCGGTAGTCCAGGTCGGTCCGGGTGCGGTCCCCGAGGTAGAACAGATAGCCGAGCATCCTGACCGTGTCGCGCTGCTGACCGGCGGGGCTCAGCAACGCGGCGACCGGGAGGTCGAGGTGCTGGCCGAGCAGATCGAGCAGCGCCGCCTCGATCGCGGTGACCACGTGGATGGTGGTGCGCAGGTCGTACGTCTGCCGACCGCGCCCGCCGCTGTCCCGGTCGGCGAACGTGGCCGAGACCCGTTCCAGGGTCGCGCGGTAGTCCGGCACCCGGGAGCCGACGACCAGCCCTTCGCTGTCGGTCAGGGTCTGGGTGATCTTCTCCCCGCCCGGCACCTCGCCGGCGCCGATCCGGCCCGCCGAGTCCTCGAGGACGAGCAGGTTGCGGGTGAAGTACGGCGCGTGCGCCCCGCTCAGGTTGAGCAGCATGCTGTCGTGCCCGGCGACCGGGTAGACAGTCATCCTCACCACACGCGGAACGGTCATGACCGGATCAAGGACGCCGACCGAACTCCGCGGTGGCCACGGTCCAGGCCGCGGCCTGCTCGCTGAGGGTGAAGCCGAGGCCCGGGCGGTCGGACACCCACATCCGACCGTCACGGGTCTCCAGATGCTCGTTGAACAACGGATCCAGCCAGTCGAAGTGCTCGACCCAGGGCTCGATCGGGTACGCGGCCGCCAGGTGGCAGTGGATCTCCATCGCGAAGTGCGGGGCGATCTCCAGCTGCTTGGACTCGGCCAGGGCGGCGAGCTTGAGGAACTGGGTGATGCCACCGATCCGCGGAGCGTCGGGCTGCACGATGTCGGCCGCCCCCACCTCGATCAGCCGTGCGTGCTCGGCCAGGCTGGCCAACATCTCGCCGGTGGCGATCGAGGTGTCCAGCGAGCGCGCCAGCTGGGCGTGACCCTCGGCGTCGTACGCGTCCAGGGGTTCCTCGATCCAGACCAGGCCGAACTCCTCGAAGATCCGGCCCATCCGCATCGCCGATGCCCGGTCCCACTGCTGGTTGGCGTCCACCATCAGCGGCACGTCGTCGTCCAGGTACTCCCGCACCGCGGTCACCCGCGCCACATCCGTACGCCAGTCCGGCTGCCCGACCTTCAGCTTGATGCCGCCGATGCCGCTCTCCAGGGCGGCCGCCGAGTTCTCCAGGACCTGCTCGATCGGGGTGTGCAGGAAGCCGCCGGAGGTGTTGTACGTCCGGACCGAGTCGCGGTAGCTGCCGAGCAGCTTGCTCAGCGGCAGCGACGCCCGCTTCGCCTTGAGATCCCACAGCGCCACGTCGAAGGCGGCGATGGCCTGGGTGGCCAGTCCGCTCCGACCGACCGAGGCACCCGCCCAGCACAGCTTCACCCACAGCTTGCCGATGTCGCTGGGGTCCTCGCCGATCAAGACGTCGGCGATCTCCTTGGCGTGCGCGAACTGTCCCGGACCGCCGGCCCGCTTGGAGTAGGAGAAGCCGATCCCGGTGTGCCCGTTCTCGGTGGTGACCTCGACGAACAGGAAGGCGACCTCGGTCATCGGCTTCTGCCGACCGGTCAGCACCTTGGCGTCGCTGATCGGGGTGGCCAGGGGCAGCGTGATCGAGGAGAGCTCCAGGTGAGCGATCCGGTCCACAGTGGAGACCCCTGGCGAGGCGGCCAGCAGCGTCGCGTTCTTCGCCGACAGTGCACTGGCAGGGGCGGTCGTGGTGGCGGTCATGGGTGGGTGGTTCCTCTCGAGACGTTCGCGGGCGGGGGGCAGATCAGGACCGGCGGACGCCGTCGACGAGGGCAGGTACGTCCTCGGAGCTGCGGAGCTCCGGGGGCAGCAAGGCCTCGGGGACGTCTTGGTAGACGACCGGGCGGAGGAACCGCTCGATCGCCCGCGCTCCGACCGAGGTGCTGGCCGGAGCGGAGGTGGCCGGGAACGGTCCGCCGTGCACCATGGCGTACCCGACCTCGACTCCGGTCGGCCAGCCGTTGACGACGAGGCGTCCGGCTTTCAGCTCGAGCTCGTCGATCAGCTCGGCGGCCAGGGCGTGATCGGCCTCGGTCAGGTGCACGGTGGCGGTCAGCTGGCCCTCCAGCCCGGCCACGATCTGTCGGAGCTGATCGAGGTCGCGGACCCGGACGACCAGGGACGTGGGTCCGAACACCTCACCGGCCAGCCCGGGGGATTCGAGGAACGTGTCGCCGTCGGTGACGAAGAGCCGAGGAAGCCCGGGGAAGGCCAACGCCTCCTCGACCACCCCACGCCCGGCGGTGGTGACTCCGGCGGTCGTCGCCATCGCGTCGGCTCCCCGGTCGAGCGCACCGGCGATGCCGGCCGTCAGCATGGGCGTAGCGGTCACGCCGGTGATCGCCTCGGCAGCGGCCTCGACGAACGTGTCGGTGTCCGGGCCGTCCAGGGCGAAGACCAGACCGGGTTGGGTGCACAGCTGCCCCGCCGAGCCGGTCACCGAGGTGACGTACGCGGCCGCGGTCGCCGCCGCCCGGGTGCCGAGGACGCCGGGCAGCAGGAACACCGGGTTGACCGAGGACATCTCGGCGTAGACGGGGATGGGCTCGGGCCGCCGCTGCGCCGCGGCGACCAGGGCCAGTCCGCCGCCGCGTGAACCGGTGAAGCCGACCGCCTGGATGCGCGGGTCACCGACCAGGGCCGTGCCCAGCTCGTGGGTGGTGCCGTGCAGCAAGGAGAAAGTGCCTTCCGGAAGACCGTGCTCGACCACGGCCTCCCGGATGGCGCGCCCGATGAGCTCGGACGTCCCCGGATGAGCCGGGTGACCCTTGACGATCACCGGGCAGCCGGCGGCCAACGCGGAGGCGGTGTCGCCACCGGCCACCGAGAAGGCGAGCGGGAAGTTGCTGGCCCCGAACACCGCCACCGGTCCCACCGGTACGGACCGCTGGCGCAGATCCGAACGGGGGAGCGGACTGCGGTCGGGCAGCGGCGTGTCCACGCGGACCCCGCGCCAGCCGCCGTCGCGGACGACCGTGGCGAACAACCGGAGCTGTCCGACCGTACGGGCGGTCTCGCCGATGACCCGGCCGGCGGGCAACCCGGTCTCGGCCGTGACCCGGTCGGTGAGAACCCCGCCGAGGGCCTCGATGTTGGCCGCGATGGTGTCCAGGAAGGCGGCCCGTTGCTCGGCGGTCGTCCGCCGGTAGCCGGGAAACGCCGACGCGGCCAGGGCGGCCGCCTGAGCCACCTCGGCTGGGCCGGCCTCGCCGTAGGCGGGCTCCAGCTCGGCTCCGGTCGCGGGGTCCACGGCGTGGAAGCCCGCGCCGGCAGGCCGGACGTCGGCCGACCCGATCAACGAGCTGCCGGTCAGCATGATCAGGAGGCCTTGGCGACGAGGGCGGCGAGCTCGGCCACTTCGGCCTCGGTCAGATCGGTCAGCGGCGAGCGAACGGGTCCGGCCGGGCGGCCGATCACCGACATGCCGGCCTTGACGATGCTCACCGCGTACCCGGCGGTCCGGTTGCGCAGATCGCAGTAGGGGATGACGAAGTCGTTCAGGGCGGCGAACACGTGGGCGTCGTCGCCGCCACGGACGGCGGCGTAGAAGTCCAGCGCCCACTGCGGGAGGAAGTTGAAGATGGCCGAGGAGTAGGTGGTCAGCCCCAGCTTCAGGTACGGCAGTGCGTACAGCTCGGCCGTGGGCAGACCGCCGACGTAGAGCAGTCGATCGCCCAGCCGGGAGTAGATCCGGGTCATCTGCTCGATGTCACCGACACCGTCCTTGAAGCCGATCAGGTTCGGGCAGTCGGCGGCGAGGCGCTCCACGGTGTCGGCGTCGTACCGGGCGTTCGCACGGTTGTAGATGATCACGCCGAGCTCGGTCGAGCGGCAGACCGCCCGGACGTGGTCCTCCAGACCCCGCTGGCCGGCCTCGGACAGGTAGTGCGGCAGCAGCAGGATGCCGTCCGCGCCGGAGCGCTCGGCGGACTGCGCCAGCTCGACGGCCATGGTGGTTCCGTACCCGGCCGGAGCGATGACCGGCAGCTCGGCCGGGGTCTCCTTCACCGCGGCGGACACCACCTGCTCGACCTCGGCCAGGGTGAGGGAGAAGAACTCCCCGGTGCCACCGGCGGCGAACAGGCCGGAGGCGTCGTAGCCCGACAGCCAGCCGATGTTCTCCCGGTACGCCGTCTCGTCGAACGAGTGATCCGCGGCGAAGTGCGTGACCGGGAAGGAGAGCAGGCCGGAGCCGAGCTGCTGGGCGACGTCGGTGGGGCTGAAGGCGGTCACGGTGCTCGGGTCTCCTGAGGTGTTCGGCGGCTACCAGCAGATTACGGAGAGAGCATGATTCACGTCCAACACTTGTTGTGGATCGATTGATACCTTCGGTGCATTGATACCGTCGGGGCATCATGTTCACCCTCGATCAGCTCCGCGGGTTCGTCGCCGTGGCCGAAGAGCTGCACTTCGGGCGGGCCGCGGAGCGTCTGCGCATGACCCAGCCTCCCTTGAGTCGACAGATCCAGAAGCTGGAGCGGTCCGTGGGGGTGCAGCTGCTGGACCGGGACAACCGGAACGTGGAGCTGACCACCGCTGGCGCGGCCTTCCTGATCGAGGCCCGGCGACTGCTGGGTCTGGCCGACGGTGCCCTCGACCACGTCCGACGGATCCACGCCGGGTCGGCCGGCACGGTCCGGATCGGCTTCACCGCCACCGCGGCGTTCGGGGTCCTGCCGTCGTTGCTCAACCGGGTCGGGGCGGCGTACCCCGAGATCGATCTCGATCTGTACGAGATGGTGACCAGGGAGCAGATCGACGGGCTCCTCACCGGCGACCTGGATCTCGGTCTGGCCCGGCCGCCGTTCGACACGTCGACGTTCGCGTCTCGGCTGCTGCACCGGGAGGCGCTCCTGCTGGCCGTGCCGTCGCAGCACCGACTCGCGAGCGCGGCTGGCCCGATCGCCGCCGCGGACCTGGCCAACGAGCCGCTGATCATGCACGCGCCGACCCGAGCGCGCTACTTCTACGACCTGGTGGTCCGGCTGATCCCCGTCGACGACCAGTTCGTCGTGCACTCGGTGAGCCAGGTGCTGACGATGCTCTGGCTGGTGGCCGCCGGGCGGGGAATCGCCTTCGTGCCGGCCTCCGCCACTGGACTCGGGATCGACGGGCTGACCTACCGGGAGATCGCTGGCCTGCCGGCCGCTCCGGTCGAGCTGCACCTGCTCTGGTTGCGCGACGCCGGCAATCCCGCGCTGCGGATGCTGCTGGACGCCATGCAGGTCGCCGAGCCCTGAGCCGTCATGGCAGGGTTGTCCGCATGCACACCTCGTGGGGGTTGACGATCGACGCCGAGGACCCTGCCAAACTCGCGGCGTTCTGGGCCGATGCCCTCGGTTACGTCCAGGCGGACCCGCCGGACGGTTTCGAGACCTGGAACGCCTGGCTGAAGCACACGGGAGTGCCCAAGAAGGAGTGGAACGACGCGGCCTACCTGGAAGACCCCGCCGGTCAGGGCCCGTCCCTGTCGTTCCTGAAGGTGCCGGAGACCAAGACCGTGAAGAACCGCGTGCACCTGGACCTGAAGGTGGGCGGCGGTCGCCACCAGTCACCGAAGAAGCGCCGGTCCAGGATCGACAAGGCCGTCGAGCGGCTCACCGCCGCCGGGGCGAGGGCTCAGCTGGAGGTCGAGGAGGACGGCAACCTCGACCACGTGATCATGACCGACCCCGAGGGCAACGAGTTCTGCGTCGTCTAGGGAGTCTGCGTCGTCTAGGGAGTTCTGCGTCGTCCAGGGAGTTCTGCGTGGTCTAGTCCACGATCGCGTCGAGCAGGCGCACGATGTCGGCCAGCAGCAACGGGTCGTCGGTGAACTCGGTGACCCGGCCGGCGGCCCGGCGGCGGGCGAGATCTCCCGAGGCGGCGAGCCACTGGCGGGCTCCGATCTCGACGATGTGGTGCAGCACGGCGATCGGCATGGTGAAGTCGCTCGGACCGGTGATCCTGGCCGGGCCGCCCGCGTCCACGTACGCGGCGTAGAGATCGTGGGCCCGATCCGGTGTGCTGCCGAACTCGACCAGCACCATGGCCAGCTCTCCAGCCGCCGGGGCGGGTCCGCAGTTGTCCCAGTCGATCACCACCGGCGTACCGTCGGCGTCGGCTCGCAGGTTGTCGGCCCAGAGATCGCGGTGGCACATGATCAGATCCCGCGGCTCCTCCATGATCGACTCGCTGACCACCAGCTCGTCGACGAGAGCGCCGAGCTCGGTGGCGAACGGGGCCCCCGCGAGCAGTAGCTCGGCCACCAGCTCGGCCCAGTGGTCACGACCGATCGGCGCGACGAACCAGGGATCGACCTCAGCCGTGGTCGGACCACCGGCGCTGTGCAGCCGGGCAAGCAACCGACCGATCCTGATTGCGTCCAGGTCGCGGTCGGGCGGAGCGAGCTCCAGCCAGTCGAAGACCCGCAGCGTCTCGCCGTCGACGTAGACGGCCGGATCCCCGGCCACGGTCAGCAGCTGCCGTGGGGCGGCGACACCGGCCGCCTCGGCCCGCTGCTGCAGCGCGTACGCCGCCACGACCTGCTCGTGATCGAGCGGGGTCAGCGCCTCCTTGACCGCGTACGCCTGGCCTCCGCAGCTCAGTCGCCACACCTGGCCCTGGAAACCGCGATCCACCGGCCCCTCCAGGCCGGCCGGACCACCGAGCCCGAAGCGCTCTGCGAGCCACTCGGCCGACTTCACGCGTCGCCTCCCGCCGCCGTCAGCATCGCCCACAGCTCGGCCTTGGCCTCGAACGTGTCCAGGTCCAGCCGGACCAGGCTGCCGGCCCGCCGTACCTGGGTCTTGAGAGTGTGCCGGTGCATCCCCAGCTCACGGGCGGCCGGGTCCCAGGCCGCGTTGTGCCGCAACCACGTCTCCAGCACCCGGCGCAGATCGGCCCCGTCGGGTGCCGTCAGCAGGGGAGTCAGGCGCTCCCGCGCCAGGCTCTCGATCTCCTCCCGCGACAGCAGCCCGAGGATCGCACTCGTCTCCAGCTCGATCACTCCGGCGTCGGCCGCTGCCGCGTCCAGCGCATCTCGGGTCTCGTGCAGTGCGGCGACGAGGTCCGGCCAGCCGACCGGTCGCGACATGACGACCGGGGTCTGGCGCGCCGAGATGACCTCCCCGGCGTCCCGGGCCGCCCCGGACCCCACCACGGCGGCGAAGCGGCCCTGCCAGCGGGTGGCCAGCACCCACTGCCGGGACCGGGCCATCCGGACGGTAAGAGCGTGCTCCAGCTCGCCTGCCTCGCTGTCACCCGGGAGCCGGGTCAGCAGCAGCCGCAGGGGCGCCTCGGGCAGCTGGCGACCGGCCGCCACCAGCACGTCCCGGGCGGCGTCGACGTGGCCGACCAGCGCGAGCTGGAAGAGCTGGGCGTTCAGCGCCAGCGTGGACTCCTCGCGACGGGCGGCGTCCTCGACGGCGAACTCGGCCAGCGCGACCGCACTGGTGATCACCGCGGTGGCCGAGGCGTCGGGTCGCTCGGGCGGTGCCACCGCGAGCACGCCACGGAGCTCGTCTCGGCGACCGAGAGTCTGCATGGTGACCAAGCGCTCGGGAACACCGGGCCGGCTCGGCAGGTCGAGGGACGATCCGGACCGCAGCCGGCGGTGCAGCAGCCGCCGCGCCTCGGCCTGCACGGCCGCGGTCTCGGCATCGACCAGGTGGGGTCGGCCGTGCTCGGACAACAGCTCACCGCGGGCATCGAGCAGCAGCACGACGGCGCCAAGCCGTCGACTCAGCTCCTCCAGCACGCCGGCGATCCGCTCGGCGGAGAGGGCGGCCAGCGACAGGGCCCGCTGGGCGTCCAGGGCCCACAGGTCGCGGGCGTGGTCCTGCTCGGCACGAGCGTCGGCGATCCGGCGGGCCAGGGCCAGGAACGGAGTCCGGTACGGCACCTCCAGCAGCGGCAGGTCCTGTGCCACGCAGGCGGCCACCAGCGGTTCGGGCGTGACCCGGACCACCTCGGTGCCGAAGCCGAGAGCAGCCACCCCGACCGTGACGAGTCGCCCCACGTAGTCGTCGTACGCGCCCGCCGGCGCGTCGGCAGCGAACTGGGTGCCGGTGGTGAGCAGCAGGTTGTCGACCTCGAGGAAGGGCGTCGGATCGAGCAGATCCGAGCTGTGCGCCCACCCCACCTCGGTGCCCTCGCTGCCGGCGAGCAGCCGCAACCCGAGTCGCCGATCGGCCAGCAGGGTGGCGAGAGGGGTGGCCATGATCGGCAGCCTAGCCGCCCGATCGTGCCAATCTGGCACCTAGGCGACCGATCTGGCAATGCCTGGCGGGCATACCTTCGGCATCGAGCGACGAACCCGAAGGAGACCTCTCATGACTGTCGTACCCGAGATCCTCACCGGTGGACCCACCCTGCCCCAGGAGCGCCGGCTGGTGACCTCCCTGCCGGGCCCGCGAACCGCTGAGCTCCAGGCGCGCAAGTCCGCCGCCGTCGCGACCGGCGTCGGTGTGACCATGCCCGTGTACGCGGCTGCTGCCGGCGGTGGCGTGGTGGTCGACGTCGACGGCAACTCGTTGATCGACCTCGGCTCCGGCATCGCGGTGACGACGATCGGCAACGCAGATCCCGCCGTGGCCGCCGCGGTGGCCGACCAGGCCTCCCGCTTCACCCACACCTGCTTCATGATCACCGGCTACGAGGCGTACGTCGAGGTTGCCGAGCGGCTGAACCGGCTGACCCCCGGTGATCATGACAAGCGCACCGCGCTGTTCAACTCCGGTGCCGAGGCCGTCGAGAACGCGATCAAGATCGCCCGGGTCGCGACCAAGAAGCAGGCGGTGGTGGCGTTCGACCACGCCTACCACGGTCGTACCAACCTGACCATGAGCCTGACCGCGAAGTCCATGCCCTACAAGAGCGGTTTCGGTCCGTTCGCCGGAGAGGTCTACCGCGCGCCGATGTCGTACCCGTACCGCGACGGGCTGTCCGGCCCGGATGCCGCGAAGGCCGCGTTGCTGCAGATCGAGAAGCAGGTCGGCGCCGACAACCTGGCCGCGATCATCATCGAGCCGATCCAGGGCGAGGGCGGCTTCATCGTGCCGGCGCCAGGGTTCCTGGCCGAGCTCAGCTCGTGGTGCACGGCCAACGGTGTCGTCTTCATCGCCGATGAGATCCAGACCGGCTTCGCCCGGACCGGCGCGATGTTCGCCTGCGAGCACGACGGTGTGGTGCCGGATCTGATCACTCTCGCGAAGGGCATCGCCGGCGGTCTGCCGCTCGCGGCGGTCACCGGTCGCGCCGAGATCATGGACGCCACCCACGTCGGCGGACTGGGCGGCACCTACGGCGGCAACCCCGTCGCCTGCGCGGCGGCTATCGCTGCCCTCGACGCGTTCGAGCACAGCGGTCTGATCGAACGGGCGCAGCAGATCGAGGCGATCGCCGTCGAGCGGCTGACGGCGGCCAAGGCGTCCGATCCCCGGATCGGTGAGGTCCGCGGCCGGGGCGCCATGATCGCCATCGAGCTGGTCGACCCGACCACGGGCGAACCCGACGCGCAGCTGACCGGCGCGGTGGCCAAGGCCGCCCACGCCGAGGGCGTGATCATCCTGACCTGCGGTACGTACGGCAACGTGATCCGGCTGCTGCCGCCGCTGTCCATCCCCGACCACCTGCTGATCGAGGGCCTCGACGTGCTGCTCGCCGGCCTCGCGAAGAACTGAGGACACGCGCGATGAGCGACACCAGACTGCCGCAGGGCCTGCCCACCGGCTTGTTGATCAACGGTGAGTGGGTCAGCGCGGCCGACGGCAAGACCGTCGCCGTGATCGACCCGGCGACCGGTGAGGAGCTGACCAGCATCGCCGACGCCGCGCCGGCCGACGCGAAGGCGGCGCTGGATGCGGCCTCGACCGCCGGCCCGGGCTGGGCGGCGACCCCGCCCCGGCAGCGGGCGGAGATCCTCCGCAAGGTCTTCGACGAGGTGACCCGTCGTAAGGACGAGTTCGCTCGGTTGATGACCTTGGAGATGGGCAAACCGCTGGCCGAGGCGTACGGCGAGGTCACCTACGGTTCGGAGTTCCTGCGCTGGTTCAGCGAGGAGGCGGTCCGGATCGGAGGCCGGTACGGGATCAACCCCGAGGGCACGGGTCGGATGATCGTGTCCCAGCGCCCGGTCGGTCCGGCGTACCTGATCACGCCCTGGAACTTCCCGCTGGCGATGGCCACGCGCAAGATCGCTCCGGCCCTGGCCGCGGGTTGCCCGGTGATCATCAAGCCGGCCGCCAACACCCCGCTGACCACGCTGCTGTTCGCGCAGCTGCTGACCGAGGTCGGGGTGCCGGCCGGGGTCGTCAACGTGATCGCGTCCTCCCGCCCGGCCGAGATCACCGAGCCGCTGCTGGCCGATCCGCGGCTGCGCAAGCTGTCTTTCACCGGCTCGACCCAGGTGGGTCGCACGCTGCTGGCCCAGGCGGCCCAGAACGTCCTCCGGACCTCGATGGAGCTGGGCGGCAACGCGCCGTTCCTGATCTTCGACGACGCCGATCTGGACGCGGCCGTCGACGGCGCCATGATCGCCAAGTTCCGCAACATCGGTCAGGCCTGCACCGCGGCCAACAGGTTCATCGTGCACGCCTCGTTGGCCGAGGAGTTCACCGCCCGGGTGACCGCCCGGGTGGAGAAGATGACGGTCGGCTCCGGGCTGACCGACGGCGTCGCCATCGGTCCGCTGATCGATGCGAAGGCCGTCGACAGCACCGACGCCATGGTGGCTGACGCTCTTGATCATGGCGCCAGCCTCACCACCGGTGGTGAGCGGATCGAGGGTCGCGGCTTCTTCTACTCGCCGACCGTGCTGCGGGACGTGCAGCCGGGCTCGCGGCTGCTGAAGGAGGAGATCTTCGGCCCGGTGCTCGGGGTCACCACCTTCGAGACCGACGCCGAGGCGGTGGCCGCGGCCAACGACACCGAGTACGGCCTGGTCTCCTACGCCTACACCAGCGACCTGGCTCGCGCCCACCGGCTGATCGACGAGCTGGAGACGGGGATGATGGGGCTCAACACCGGCCTGGTCTCCAACGCCGCCGCCCCGTTCGGTGGCGTGAAGGCCTCCGGCTTGGGCCGCGAAGGTGCGCAGGAGGGGATCGCGGAGTACCTGGAGACCAAGTACACGCTGATCCCGGCCACGTGATCGGCCCCGAGTCGACCGTCGAGCTTCGCACCTTCCGCTATTTCGTCGCGGTGGCCGACGCCGGGTCGGTCAACGCGGCCGCGAACGCGCTGCACCTCACCCAGCCGTCGCTGGCCCGGCAGCTGCGGCGGCTGGAGCGGCGGCTGGCTCTGCCGTTGCTCGAGCTGCAGGGCGGTCGGACGGTGCTGACCGTGACCGGCCATCAGTTCCTGCCGTACGCCCGCGAGCTGCTGGCCACCGCGAACGCGACCCTGGTGGCCGCGAACTCCCTGGCCGAGGACCTCGCCGACGATCTGCTGCCGAGGAGCTGACGCCGGAAGGCGAGACCGCCGCCTGACTACTTGATCGTGCTGTTCGACGTCAGCGCCGGCGGCTTGACGTCGCGCAGCGGGATCCCTTCGTACTGGTCGCGGATCGCCGTGATCAGGTGCTTGGCCCGGATGGTCAGCGAGAACGGACCGTCGCCGATAGCGTGCTGCATCCGGCCCTTGGTCACGATCACGCCGAGGTCGGCGCCCTTCCACCGGTAGTCGCCGGCACCGTAGATGCGGAGGAAGAACGCCTCGTTCTCGTTCTGCAGCTGGTGCCAGTCGAGGGCGGCCCGCTTGAACACCAGCGAACCCGACCGGTCGACGGTGTACTGACCGGTCGGAGCCGACTCGGTCAGCAGCTCGACCACCGGTGACGTCTCCTTGACGATCATGTGGCTCCAGAGATCGACCGCCGCCAGCTCACGCCAGCGCTCGTTGATCTCGTCGATGTCGAGATCGAACTCGACGTCGGAGAACTCCAGCAGGTGGAAGGCGAAGAGCGGCACGTCCGCGTACGCGCCGGCGGTCACGTTGGTGATGGCCGAGGCACCGCTGATCCGGGGGTTGAGCTCGCCCAGGTAGCACTCGTTGTCATCCACGTCGACCAGCACGTCGACCTCGAAGAACCCGCGGTAGCCCTCCTGACCGAGCCGGTCGCCCAGCCGGCGGACGAGGTCGGCGGCGCGCCGGCGGAGGTCGTCGTCGAGGACGTCGGGGAACATCTCGTTGCCGCACCAGCCACCCCGGTACGGGGTCAGCTCCGGGTGCCCGGTGAGCTCGGTCATGAAGGGCCCGACGATCGTGCCGTTACGGGTCAGCACCGCCTCGACGGCGATGGGGCGGTTGTTGATCCGCTTCATCACCTTGACCTCTTGGCCGACGATGTCCTTGGCGTTCTTCTTCCAGCCGGCCTCGTCGTCGATGAAGAAGGTGGTCTTGCCGGAGTCGCCGTACGCCGACTGCACCACCAGGTCGGAGCCCAAGCCCGCCTCGGTCGACTGGCGGACCAGGTCGTCGTAGTCCTCCACGGTGGTGAGGATGTTGGGCACGCTGGGCGCGCCGACGTCGTTGCCGAGCCGGGTCGTGACCAGCTTCGAGTCCAGGTGCTCACGCAGCTCCGCCGACGGGAGGATGAGGTCGTAACCGAGCTCGGCGCAGATCCGCTCGGTCTCGGCGTCGAAGAACACCATCACGATCTTGGGCCGCACACCCGGCGGCCGGCGGCTGGCGATGAAGGCCAGCACCTCGGCGTTGGAGAGCAGCCAGTTGTTGATCTCCTCGCCGGACTCGAACTCGATGTAGGGCTTGCGCTTCGGGGTGAACACCCGCGGGTGCGCGCCGTCCCAACCGTCGTAGTAGGCGATGTAGGTGAAGTTGCGGACCCAGCGGTCCAGCCCGAGCAGGTTGAACGGAGTGGCGCCCACGAAGTAGATCGGCACCTCGTTGGTGCGGAAGTAGTGCCGCACCTCGGACATGTTCCGCAGCGGCCGACGCTGCGGACTGTCGCCGGGCCCGTACGCCGCGTCGTTGCTGAGCGGCACCTCGGTCGTCGGGACCTCGATCTCGGGATCGCTGGTCATGATTTCTCTTCCTGCTCGGGGTGGTGAGAGAGGTGTGTGGCGTGGTGGTGGCCGTGGACCTCGCCCACCGGGATGGGCGCGTTCCGCTCACTGAGCAGCGGCAGAGCCGGATCCCAACGGGTCCCGTCCCGCTCGTCGCGGCGTTTCCGGGCGATCGCCGACAGCGCCTCCAGCACGACCCGGTTGGCCAGGGCGGCGGTGATGTCGGCGTGGTCGTACGGAGGCGAGACCTCGACCACGTCCATGCCCACCACCGGCAGCTCCAGGCAGATGCGACGGACGGCATCGAGCAGCTGGCGGGCGGACAGCCCGCCGGGTTCTGGGGTGCCGGTCCCCGGGGCGGAGCCGGGGTCGACGACGTCGATGTCCACGGACAAGAAGACGCCCTCGCACTCGTCGGTAGCGATGGAGAACGCCTCGGTCAGGCACTCCGTGAGCCCGCGGTGCACGATCTCGGTCATCTCGTAGGAGCGCATGTTCTGCGCCGCCATCCAGTCCAGCGTCTCCGGCGGGGGCCAGTAGCCGCGGAGCCCGATCTGCAGGAACCGGTCACCGCGCAGCGCACCGGACTCGATCAACCGCCGCATCGGCTGGCCGTGACCCCACAGGGAACCGAACTCGATGTCGCCGGTGTCGGCGTGGGCGTCGAAGTGGATCATCGACACCCGACCCTGGCCGAGCACGTTGGCACAGCCCTTGGCGTCGGGGTAGGCGATCGAATGATCACCCCCGAGGGAGATCGGGATGGCTCCGGCCGCGACCACCTTCTGCACCGCAGCTTCCAGGGCAGGGAGGGCGACCTCGATGTCGCCGGAGTACATCTCCACGTCGCCCGCGTCGTAGACGTTCAGATCGGTCAGCCCGTCGGTGCGCAGGGCCAGCGAAGGGCGCGAGCCGTCGTGCGGAAGGTAGTCGGTCATCCGGATCGCCTGCGGTCCGAAGCGGGTGCCGGACCGGTAGGAGGCGCCACCGTCGAACGGCGCCCCCAGGATCACCACGTCGGCGTCGGCGTACGTCTCGGGCTCGTCGAGGTCGCAGCGTCGCACCCCCAGGAAGGTGATGTCGGGACCGAACTGCGCGCCGTATCGGGTCATGAATCAGAACTCCAGGTGCTCGTGCTGCTTCATGTTGTGGGCCGCCTCGTGCCGCAAGGTCTCGCCGCGGAAGAACGCCGGCTCCTTGGCTCGCTGCCACAGCATGAACGCGATGCCGATCAGGATGAGGCCGAGGCCGAGGACCAGCACCAAGCCGATCCCGAACACACTGGCGCCGCTGCCGTAGTCCGGGCTGGCACTGTCCCTCAAGGTGATGATCAGGACGAAGAACAGACCGAGCCCACCCAGCAACGGGAAGACGAACTTGAAGACCGTGTTGAAGGCGTTGTCGAACAGCACGCGGCGGAAGAACCAGACGCAGCCGAACGCGACCAGCCCGTAGTAGAAGCAGATCATGATGCCCAGCGACAAGATCGTGTCGGTCAGCACGCTCTCACTCAGGATGGTCATCACGGCGTAGAAGACCGCGGCGGCGATCCCGGCCGCGATGGTCGCCGTGCTCGGCGACTTGAACTTCGAGTGGATGTGGGCGAACCGCTTCGGCATCGCCCCGTAGACCGCCATCGCCAGCAGCGTCCTGGTGGTGGGCAGGAAGGTGGTGATCAGACTGGCCGCCGACGAGGCCAGCACGGCCAGGTAGAGAGCCAGACTCAACGGGTAGCCCATGACCGGCTCGGCGAGATTGCCGAAGACGTTGTCAGACACCTCCTCGTTCTTCAGTCCGAGGCCGGAATCGCCCATGCCGGCGAACATCTGCATGGCGATGGTGACGAGCAGGTACGTGATCAGGATGGAGATCACGCAGAGCAGCGCGGCCAGGCCCGGACCGTGGTCGGAGTCCTTGGACTCCTCGTTCACCGTCAGGGCGGTGTCCCAGCCCCAGAAGCCGAAGATCGACCCGGACAGCCCGACGATGAACGCCGACAGCGTCAGGCCGGCAGGGGAGAACCAGGCCCAGCTGAAGTCGGTACCGACCCCGGCCGTCTCGTGCTTGGCGATGGCCATGATCGCGAAGACGAGCAGCACGATCATCTGGAACGAGACCAGGATGATCTGCACCTTCTCGGTGGCGTCGATACCGCGGTACGCGACCCAGGTGGCGATCGCCAGGAACGCCAGGCAGGTGATCACGTTGATCGGCTTGTTCTCCCACAACGCGCTGACGGTGTCCGAGCTGATCACCGCACCGATGAACTGGTAGAGGAACTGCACCGCCACGCCGGCCAGGTTGGACAGCACGATGATCGTCGCGATCACCGCGGTCCAGCCGCCGAGCCAGCCCACGTACGGACCGAACGCCTTGCTCGTCCAGGTGAACGACGTGCCGCTGTCCGGCATGATCGTGTTGAACTCGCGGTAGGCGTAGGCCGCG
The DNA here is from genome assembly GCA_963696135.1 of uncultured Actinomycetota bacterium. Classification (GTDB taxonomy): domain Bacteria; phylum Actinomycetota; class Actinomycetes; order Propionibacteriales; family Propionibacteriaceae; genus Microlunatus. The sequence goes on along the minus strand of CAVOJH010000004.1, from coordinate 101,874 downwards.
AAGAACATCGGCAGGAAGCCGGCGATGATCACCACCGGCGTCTGGGCGCCGACCGCCATCGCCAAGATGCCGACCGTCGCGGTCAGCACGTACGCCGGCGCCACCGAGGAGATACCCAGCAGCGTGCCGCCGAACAGTCCGACGGCATCGCTCTTCAGACCCTTTTCTGCCATTCCCAACCCCTTCCGCCGAGGGTGTCCGAGAGTCCTGACTAGCCCTCGTACCCGTGGTATTCCATGACATGTCTGGGATCGCCGATGTCGGGCAGACCTCTGTCGATGATCATGACGTGTGGTGATCCGGGTGGCAATGGGCGCCGCCCGCCTTGCTGGTCGCCGGAGCGTCCAGCGACGGGTTGGCGTCGAAGAACCCGAACGGCTTGAGCCAGAACGAGATGGTGTCGACCGGCATCATCGGCCAGTCCTCGACCCGGGTGATGTGGTGGATGCCGAAGACGTACCAGAGCACGACGTCGGTGGCCACCAGCGGCGCGTCCTCGGCGATCCACCGCGCGATGCCCTGCTGGTGCGGCTCCGGACCGCTGTCGGCGCCGCCATCGGACTGGGTCGGGTAGTCCCCGGCGGGCCAACGCTCTTGGTCGTCGTGCGCTGTCACCCACAGCGTGTGCCCGACCACCGGCGCCCGCTGGATCACCGCGGAGGCGGGATCCAGCAGCGACGGGATCGCGGCCCCCGGCACGAGCTTGTAGGCGGTGTTCGTGCCGTGCCGGTTCTTCTTGGTGGCGTTCATCACCTTCCAGGCCCGCTGGGTCTCCCACTTGAAGTCCCGGGCGGCCTCGCTCTCCGAGGCGATCGTGGTCGCCTGGGTGGTGAGCGCCAGCCCGTACGGGTTCTCCGGAGAGATCGGCGGGGCGACCGAGTCGACCTCCACCACGGTGTTGTCCTCGCCGTCGATGTCGAGATCGAGCTTGGCGACCAGGAAGTGCTGGTGGAACGGGGCGTAGGTCCGGGTGTCGACCATCGTCCCGTACGGCGAGGTGTCCTGGTCGGACTCCAGCGGCGTCGTGACCATCAGGCCGGTCGCGCGGACCTCGCACTCGATGTTGCCGTCGGTGTAGAAGCGCCAGTAGATCAGGTACTCGTAGTTGGCCACGGTCGCGTGCACCGAGACCACCATCCGACGCATCCGCCGGACCTCGGCGCCGGTCTCGGCGTCGACGTGCTTCCACAGGACGGCGTTGTCCTCCTCGTGCAGGCAGATCGCCTGCGGGATGACCTGGGGCTCACCGTGGGAGTCCGGCACGACCGCATCGACGTAGACGATCTCGCCCAGGCAGTCGCAGCCGAGCTCGAGCGAGGTGGTCATGTAGCCCAGACCCCACTCGCCGATGTCGTAGGCGGTCCGCCGGTAGTGATCGAAGCCCGGGTCCCGGTACGGCACCACCATCTCCGCGAACGACATCCGGTAGGCGACGTCGCGCTTGGTGCCGCCGACGTGCTGCGGGTCGTCGAACGCCACCTGGTAGATGACCGGTCCCTCGCGGAAGTTGAAGCCGAGGCGCATCGTCCAGTTCTGCCAGCGCAGCTCGTTGCCGTCGAGACTGAACGACACACCCTCTGGCTGGGTGATCTCCAGGGGTTTGAGGTCGGTGCGGGGGGCGATCCCGGTGAGGTCTGGGTCGTACTCGCCGGACACCTCGGGGAAGCCGAAGTCGTGGTGGTCCTCGATGTCGAGCACCTCGAGGGAGTTCATGTCGACGATGATCTTGAGACCGGACACGGGGTGCGCGTAGGGGTTGCCGGTGGGGGTCGCTCGCACCCAGATGTCGCACCAGCCGAGTCGGCGATCACGCCACTGCTCGGGCATCACCTGCTTGCCGTAGGTCCACACGTCGAACAGGACCAGGGACGGGTCGGTGATCCCGCGGGCGGCCAGCGCCGCGAGCACCTCGGCGTGCTCGTGCAGGGCATGGTCGATGTCGTGGTACTCGTCCACGGTGAAGTTCGGGCAGACACCTGGCACGTGGGTCCAGGACACGACCTGGTCGGCCAGCAGATCGACCACTGCCTCGTACGTGTTGTTGGTCGCCTTCTCCCAGACCACCGACAGCGACCGTCGCGGCACCGGGTCACCGCTCGACCACGCCTTGACCGCCGCCTTCGCCGGCTCGGCCAGCTCGGTCGAGGCGAACCGCCAGGCGTCCGACACGCCCTTGTCTCGACGCAGGATGGCCGCAGTGGTGCGGAACTCGTCCTCGGAGAGCGGATCGAGCGGGTGTGCGGACATGTTCGAGCGCCTCCTCAACGGACGAGAGTAGGGCTCATCGTGTCAACGCGGTGGTTGTCGGTCAATGGCGGGTCGGAGGAATGATCATGCCTGTCAGGCTCACCCGGCCACCCTGCCAGGATGTGAGCCCGGCTATGCGCCGGCGAGATCGGCGCTGATCGCGTCGAAGGCGGCCACCGTAGAAAACAGCTTCCAGGCGTTCTGCGGCGTCGGCCAGCTCGACACCTTCGCTGCGACCACCCCCGCGCCGCGGTTGACGTAGATCATCTGGCCGTGGATACCCAGGCAGAGCAGCACGGGCCGCTGGGCATCGGGAATCCAGAACTGGTTGCGATACAAGCCGCCGGGCATCCGGTTGTCGCCGGGTGAGTCGGCGAAGGCGCGGAGCGAGTCGGGGCCGCCGGCGAAGCTGTCGTCGACCCACCAGGGAGGCACCACCTGATCACCGGTCAGCGAAGTGCCGTTACGCAAGATCATCAGGCCGAAGCGCGCCAGGTCACCCAGGGTCGCGGACATGCCGCCGTCGAACATCCCGCTGCCCTCGGAGTCGACGCCGATGTTGGCGTCGAACTCGGCCCCGATCCGGGACCAGACCAGCTCGGCGGCGACGTCGGCGAAGCGACGACCGGTGGCGGCTTCGATGACCCAGCCGAGCACATCGGTCTCGCAGCTGCGGTAGTCGAACGGACCGCCGTGCGGCCCGTCCTGGCGCAGGCTGACCAAGAAGTCGCGCAGGGTGCCCGGGACGTCCGGGAGCAGCTTCGGTGCCCAGCCGAACGCCTGCTCGAGGACCCGCACCTCGGCCATCGGGTTGAGGTAGTCCTCGGAGAAGTGGATGCCGGAGCGCATGTCCAGCAGGTTCCGTACGGTCGCGCCGGCGTAACCCGAGTCGCGCAGCGCCGGGATGTAGTGAGTGACCGGCGCCTCGGTGTCGATCACGCCTTGGCCGACCAGGGCCCCGACGGTGATCCCGACGACCGACTTGCTGACCGACATCAGCAGGTGCAGCGTGGCCGGATCCATCCCGCCCGGGTAGCGCTCGACCAGCACCTGGGCGCCCCAGCTCGGGTGATCGCGGAGGACCAGCCAGCCGTCGGTGTCGGTGCCGGCCATCACAGTGTGGACCGTGGAGGTCTCTCCGTCGTGGGTGCGTACCGAGAGGCCGTCGGGGTCGTACGCGATCCGCGGCAGACTCGGCGCCGGCGAGGAACCACGGGAGATCGGAATGGTGGGGAAGATCTCCGCCATGTGCTGGAAGGTCCAGTTGAGCTGCCCCGCCGACTGCCAGTTGTCGAGGGTGACCGGGAACGGCGGGCGACCCGACCCTGATCCGATCATCGACCTGCTCCTGGTTGGCGGGAACTCACGAGGGGTGAGGCTACCTCTGATGGTGGGCGGGTGTTGTCAGAGCCGTGGTCCACGATAGGGAGATGGACCTCACGCGGGAGCAGGTCATCGGTCATCGGATCGCCGCCCAGCAGCTGGATCGCGCGGCCGCCTCGGGGCGCCCGGTGACGGACGCGGCGATCCTGGATCTCGGGGTCCAGGACTCCGGGCGCGACGGAGCGAGCTGGGCCCTGGCCAACCGGGGCGTGTCCGTCGCGTCGGCGGCCGACCTGGCCACGACCGACGATCTGGCCCTGCTGTGGACTCTGCGGGTGTCGCCGCACTACTACCGGCGAGCCGAGCTGGTCGACGTGATGACCGCGGTCTCCCCGTTCGACGACGCCGACGCGGGTCGACGCATGATCGGAGCCGCCAAGCCCGTGGCCGCCTCGGGCGTCGAGCCGCGCGAGGCGATCGCGGAGGTGGCGAAGGCCATGCGGCGCCTCGTCACCGCTTCGATGGTGAAGGGCGACCTGTCCACGGCGCTGACCGAGGACCTGCCCGACGCGTACGGCATCGAGTGCCGACCCTGCCGAGCCACCCACGTGTCGGAGTCGCTCTTCCGGATCGCCGCCGTGTTCGGTGGTCTGGAGCTCGAACCGGCCACCTCCCCGCCGGTGCTCCGGCGCATCCCGGGCTGGCCGCGTCGCCCGGCCGGGGTCGCCGCCGACCCGGCGGCCGCCCCGGAGCACCTCCAGGTCATCCGCGGGTGCCTGCGGCTGCTCGGTCCGGCGACACCGAGCGAGGTCGCGGGTTTCCTGGACACCACGGCGGCCGTGGTCAAGCAGCACTGGCCCGACGACGCGATCGAGGTGCGGGTGGCGGGGGCGAAGAAGTGGCTCCTGGGCGATGTGCTGGAGGCCGAGCCGGTCATCCGCCTGCTCGGACCCTACGATCTGCTGGTCCAGGGCAAGGACCGCGATCTGCTGGTGCCGGAGGCCGCGCACCGCAAGCTGCTCTGGCCCGCCCTCGGGCGTCCCGGCCCTCTGCTGGCCGACGGCGAGATCGTCGGGTGCTGGCGGCCCCGGGCCAAGGGCCCGAAGCTGGATCTCGAGGTCGAGCTGTGGCAGCCCGAGGCGGTGACCAAGAAGGCGATCGGCGAGCAGGCGGAGCGCCTGGCGGCCCACCGCGGGCTCACGTTGGGGTCGGTCAGCTCTCCCCGCTGACCCCTTCCCAGACGACCCCTTCCCAGACGACCTCGAGGGGCGTCTTGTCGGGACGCAGTCCCTTCCACACCGGGTGCCGCAACCGACCGGGACCGGTCAGCTCGCTGTAGATGACCTCGCCGACCAGCTCCGGCTCGACCCAGTGCGCGTCGCGGGCATCCTCCCGGGGCACCTCGATGAGGGGGTTGTCCCGGCGGGCCAATGGTGTGAGCAGCCGCTCCAGCTCGGAGAGCTGCCGGTCGTTGAGTCCGGAGCCGACCCGGCCGACGTAGCGCAGTCCACTCTCGGTGGGCACCCCCAGCAGCAGCGACCCGATGCTGCCGTCGCGGCGGCCCTGCCCGGGCCGCCAGCCGGCGATCACCACCTCCTGGCTGTGGTGCAGCTTGATCTTCAACCAGGTCCGCCCACGTCGGCCCGGCTGGTAGACAGAGCCGAGTCGTTTGGCGACGATCCCCTCGAGGTCGAGCGCCTTGCTGGTGTCGAGGGCGGCCTGGAGATCGCCGTTGAAGACGGGCGGCACGTGCACCCGGCCGCCGATGACGCCGGGGATGGTGGTGCCGAGGATCTCGCGGCGTCGCTCGTACGGCTCCCGCACCAGCGAGCGGCCGTTCAGCTCGAGGATGTCGAACACCATCAGCTGGGCCGGCCAGGTGGCGGCTGCGCGCTGGATGTCGGCCGCTCGGGTCAGGTTGATCCGGTTCTGCAGCAGCCCGAAGCGGGGACGGCCGGTCTCGTCGGTCACCACGATCTCGCCGTCCAGCACCGCGGTCTCGACCTCGACGCCGGTCAACGCCTCGACCACGTCCGGGTAGGTGTGGGTGTCGTCTCGGCCGCGGCGACTGACCAGCTTGGCCCAGCCGCCGGCCAGGTAGACGACGGAGCGGACGCCGTCCCACTTCATCTCGTACGCGTACTCGTCCTGACGCGCCTCGACCTCGGCCGGGGTGGACGGGGTGGCGAGCATCGGCTGCACCTCGGGTGGGAAGGGGAGGTCGTTGTGCGTGGCGCCCGGGGCAGCGTCGAGAACGCGGGGGCCGCCGGGACCGTACGTCGGCTTCTCGGTCATCAGGTGCATCAGCCAGTTCCGCTCCGGCTGGCTGCTGCCGCCCCCGGTGTGGATGAGCGCGTACGAGCGCACCTGGCCGCCGAGACCACCGTTCGCCTGGCCGTGCAGGGTGACGATCACCTCCTTGCCGTCGCGCCACTTGTGCAGCTCGTAGGTGCCGGAGTCCCAGATCGCGACCGAGCCGCCGCCGTACTCGCCCCGCGGGATGGAGCCGGCGAAGGTGGCGTACTCCAGGGGATGGTCCTCGGTCTGGACCGCGAGGCGGTTGTCGCCGGTGTCGGTCGGTGGACCTTTCGGTACGGCCCAGCTGACCAGGACGCCATCGTGCTCCAGGCGGAAGTCGTAGTGCAGTCGACGGGCGTGGTGCTCCTGGATGACGAACGTGTCGCCCGTGTTCGATGGATTCGAGGGGCCCCCACTGGGTGGGGTGGACGGCACCGGCTCCGGCGTCTTCGCCGGGTCGCGCATGCTTCGGTACGTGGTCAGCCGGTCCACGACCGCGGGTGCCGGCCCGGCCATACCCGCGAGCGGGTCGGAGCCGGCCGCGATCCGCTCCAGCACCTCGGCGTACTCGAGCTGAGCGAGATCCGGATCCGCCAGCTCGTCCCAGGTGCGGGGCGCCGCGACGGTGGGTCGGAGCCTCCCCCGCAGCGAGTACGGCGACACGGTGGTCTTGGACCCGTTGTTCTGACTCCAGTCGAGGAACACCTTGCCGGCGCGCAGGGACCGCTTCATGGTGGCCGTGACGGTGTCGGGATGATCGGCTTCCAGGGCTCGGGCGAGCTCCCGGGCGACCTCGGTGGCCTGGTCGGAGTTGAGGCTGCCGTCCAACGGTGCGTACAGGTGGATGCCCTTGCTGCCGCTGGTCACCGGCACGGGGGCGTGACCGACGTCGGTCAGGATCTCCTGCGCCCAGCGGGCGACCTCCGCGCACTCCGCCAGACTCACGCCCTCTCCGGGATCGAGATCGAGGACGAGACGATCGGGGTTCCGCGGTTGGCCGTTCGCCCCGAACCGCCACTGCGGTACGTGGATCTCCAGAGCGGCGAGCTGACCCAGCCAGGTCAGGGTCGCGAGGTCGTTGACCGCCGGATAGAAGTTGTCGTGATCACGGTGCGCGATCTTGAACCGGGTGACCCAGTCGGGGGTGCCCTTGGCCAGATCCTTGTTGAAGAAGACCGTCGGCTCGTGGCTGCCATCACCCACCCCATCCGGCCAGCGCTTGCGGGTCGCCGGTCGGTCGATCACCTGGGGCAGCATGACCGCGGCGATCTCGGCGTAGTAGCCGATCACGTCCGCCTTCGTGGTGCCGGTGACGGGATAGAGGATCTTGTCCAGGTTGGTCAGCTTGATCACGTGGCCGTCGACGGTCACGCTCTGCTCGCTGCCCGGGGAGGCCATGTGCAGACCCTAGATCAGGTCGGCGAGCGACTGCTCGATGATCTGCCGCTGGTTGTCGAGCACGTGCTCGGTGGTGGCGCGAAGGGCATCGAGACTCCACCACCGATATCCGACAGTGGTCTCGATCTCGACCTCCTCCAAGTGGGCGAAGGTCACGACCGTGTCCTCGACGTGGACGAGGTAGTAGGTCTGGTGCTGCTCGATGTCGAACAGCGCCCAGGCGAACTCCACGGACTCGGAGGCCAGCGGACCCCGGAGGTCGTCCGGGCTCACGCCGATCCCGGTCTCCTCCCAGAGCTCGCGGACGGCCGCCTCCCGCTCGTCCTCTCCCGACTCGAGGCCACCGCCGATGGTGACCCAGAAGGGGGTGTCCGGCGCACCGGGCTTGATGCACTGCAGCATCAGCACCTCACCCGCCGGGCTGATCGGTAGCACCCGAACCGCCTGCCGGATCAGTCGAATGCGTTCATGATCATCGATCATGATCAACACGCCCAGGCCGCTGGAGAGATTCCTTTCGACGCACTCGGTGGACGCTACTGATGCGCCGTGGCGAGCTCGATGGTGGGGTGCCCGGTGGTGGTCTGGGCGGGGTGGCCGGTGTCGGGGAGGGGTCCGAGGTGTTGGGTGCCGTGGTTGGTGGACAGGAACCAGTGGCCGTGCGGTGAGCGCCACAAGAACACACCCGGGTGGGGGCTGGTGACGGTCCACAGGCCGTGGGTTTTGGCGTTGTGTTCGCCGCGGGTGAGGGGTCCGAGGTTGGTGGGTCCGGTCTGGCCGGGGGTGCCGTCCCACCGGTACGGGTTCGTATGGTCCAGATCCATGGATGGGCTGGTGGCCCCGGAGTAGGGGAACACGGAGGCGATCTGGCGGTGTCGGACGACGTCGCGGATCTGTTGGGGGATCTCGTAGGCGTCCACGGCGGGGACCCGGCCCAGGTCGAGGACTGGTCGGACGGTGATGCGGCAGTGGTGGGTGGTCAGGAACTCGCGGAGCTGGGCGGCGAGGATCGGTCCGAGGCCGGTGTGGTCGGTGCGGACGACCCCGGTGCCGGTGGCCAGGGTCTGGTCGGTCAAGAACACGTTGAGCACGACCCGGGGGCGGGCAGCGCGAGTCCCTGCTCGGTGAGCAGGTCGGCGAGTCCGGGCAGGTCGAGACGCAGTCCTGACCTGTCGGGAGCTTCGTTGTTGTCGGGTGGGTCGGGGTCGTCGGGTTCTCGGTGCCAGACGGGGGCGGGTGGTTCCGGTGCGGGGCGGGGTCTTTGGCGTTGCTGCCAGTAGTCGGGGATGTTCGGGTGATCGACCGGTGTCGGGTCGTCGGGTTCGTCGTAGTCCTCAGCCGTCCAGGCCGGCGGGTCGGCATGCGGGTCGGGTGGTGGCTGCTCGCGACCGGCGGGCTCGGCCAGGTCGTCCACGGTCGCAGGGCTTGTCTGGTTGGTCTTACCATCGTCGGCTTGCTCGTTTGGATGGTTGGGGTCCTGGTTCGGACCGACCGGATCCGACTCGTCGCTGGATACCGCGTGAGGGACTGTCCGGTCGGTGGGCTGGGTGCCGTCGTTTCTGTGGCGGAGCAGCATCGCCAAGATCATGGCTGGTTGAGCGAGGAGCCCGAACGCGGTCGCCCGGCGTTGGTCGGCGGACTCGACGTTGCCTTCCAGGGCGAGAATGTCGGCGAGGCGGTCGACCAACGCGTAGACCATGACCAGGTCACCGGCGTCGGCGCGGACGATCATGGTGTTGATGCCGTCCTCGGAGCGGCACAGCTGCACGAACCGGGCCGATTTCGCCTGAACTCGTTTCTTCTCCGCCAAGGCTGGATCGGCCTGCATGATCGCCGCCGCCAGTTTGGTCAGGATCCGTGACCACGGCAGCCCGGCCACCACGGCGGCCATCTCCGCATCCACCAGGGCGGCTGCCTCTTTCGACAGTTCGCGGCAGGCGGCGACGATCTTGCGGGCCTGCCAGACCGGCAACCACAACGCCTGCACGGCCGCCCACAGTTTCGGGAAGCGGTGTTCCAGGTCGGCGACGTCGATCATGAACGCGCGGGCGGTCGGTTCCGACTGATGGCGGAGGGCGGCGTACTCCCGGACCGCGAACTCGTCGACCATGGGGGTGCCGTCGGAACCGGACCGGCGGCCGGCACCGCCGGCGATGCCTGTCGCGAAGGGGTCGGTCGGGTCGACCGAGTGCAGCGCCAGCCAAGCTTGCAGGTCCAGCACGGTGCCGAGCTCTTCGGCCCTCATCCGGGTGTCGCGGGCCACGATCCGGTCGGCCAGGGCACGGCCCGGGGTCCGGCCCCCACCACCGGACCCCGAACCGCCCGCCTGACCCCTTTCGAACATGTGACCGATTCTAGCTTCGGGTACCGACAGTCCGTTTGTGATGTCGCAGGACATACGACGGTTCTGCATACCCCGCACGGCCTGGGAGGCCACCGAGAAGGCCGAGTCGCCTCGCTCCGAACCCGAGAAGCCCTTCCACATCAAGGCGGCCGCCAAACACTTCCAGCCTGCGCAGCCGGACGGACCCACCCGCCGGCACCACCATCAAGAAGCTGAGCGCCGCCGGCAGCTTCTCCCAGGCCAACGTCACCTACCCGGTCGGCGGACGGTGTGGCCTCAAGCAGGTCCCGGTCATCGTTGACGGCGACAACATCACCGTCGCCGACTTCGACGGCGTGATCCTCATCGAGCACACCCGAGCTGCACCCGGGGTCACCTACGTCGGCAACGGCAGACCCCCCGGATCACGCCCCGGAAACGCCGAAAAGTCACCTAAGTCCTGACACACCAACTGTCACCCAAGTCCTGATGCAGAACAGTCACCTATGTCCCGAGACAAGACATTCCGACAGTCCATTCAGACCGACCGTTTGGTTCCGACAGTCCGCCCTCGGTCAAGTTGGCGCCACCAGATCCCTTCGAGCTCAGGTCAGGTCCAGCTCGAGCTCGGAACCGATGTCGGGGTTGTCGGTGAAGTAACCGTCCATCCCGGCCGCCAGGAACGTACGGATCTCGCCCTGCAGATCGCCGTGCGCGGCCGGGTCCGTACCGATTCTGAAGTCTGCCGGCAGGAAGCTGTTCTCCTGGCGGAAGGTCCAGCCGATCACTGTCAGCCCGACGCCATGGGCGTCGGAGATCGCGGTGGTGGGTTGTCGGAGGTAGCCCTGGCTGGTGCGCGGGATCATCAGGTTCTTGCAGAAGCCCACCGCATCGGCGTACTGGGAGATCTCGGCGAGTCCGGCGGCACTGGCCATGGAGGCGTACGTCCGGGGGTCCCCCGCGGCCTCGAAGTCGTAGGGCGCACCGCTGCAGTTGACGAGCTGGGAGAGCCCGACCGGGGTCAGCTGGTTCAGCCGCTGCAGGTTGTCGACCTCGAAGCTCTGGATGACCACGGGGGAGCGTCGGCGGTTGAGGTCGGCCGCGGTCAGCGCATCCAGCAGCGGTGTCTCCATCGGTTTCCCGATGCTGGCGAAGTAGGTCGGGTGCTTGGTCTCCGGCGTGACCCCGACCCGCTGCCCGCTGCAGGTCCGTGAGTGCCGGGCGAGATCGAGCACCTCGGCGAGCGTGGGGATCGGGTACTTCCCGTTGAAGGCGGTGTTCGCCGGCCGCAGGTCGGGGATGCGCTCCTTGGTGCGCAGGGTCCGCAGCTCGGCGAGGGTGAAGTCCTCGGTGAACCAGCCACGGATCGACTCTCCGTCGATGATCTTCCTGACCCGGCGGTTGGCGAACTCGGGGTGCGTGGCCACGTCGGTGGTGCCGCCGATCTCGTTCTCGTGGCGCGCGACCGGCACGTCGTCCTTGGTCAGCACGACGTCGGGCTCGATGACGTCCGCGCACTGCCGGATGGCCAGCGCGTACGACGCCAGCGTGTGCTCGGGGCGGTAGCCACTGGCGCCGCGGTGGGCGATCACCGTTCCCTCGGCCTCGGCCGCCGTCACGGTGGCGTCGGGGTCGATGATGATCATCTCCGGATCGTCCGGGATTCCCGGCCGCCGTGCTGAGTGGTCGGGGAGGTCGTAGTCGCTGGCCACCAGGAGGTTGCCGTTCGGCAGCGACACCAGCGTCTCGACCGACCGCAGACCGAAGCTGAACGGGTCCCCGGTTCCCCAGCCGGCACCCTCGCCGAGACGTCCCGGGTTGTCGAGCTTGAGCAGATCGACGACCAGGGTCTTCGCGAGCATGCCGGAACGGTCGGTCCGGTCGAGGTCGATCCGGTACACGCGCTTGCTGACCGCGGCCTCACCGCCCTCGTCATCGCGTTCGAGGACGAGCAGCGTCCGACGACCCACCAGCTGGGCGTCGGCCACCAGGTTGGCGTCGGTGTCGACCCGGTAGTCCCAGGTGCGTCCGGTGTAGCGGCCCCGTCGGGTGTCGAACTGGGAGATGACCCGCCGCCGGCCGTCTTCCTCGCCGACTACAGCCTTCTCCAGGATCGGGTAGAGGAAGCGTCCCTTGCGCGACATCGCCATGCCCTCGAAACCGCCGCCGGCCCGCGTGGCCTCGGAGAACGGCACGGGCGGATCGAGCACGCGGCCGCGGGCGTCGACGTGCAGGAGGTACGGGCCGTGCTCCTCACCGACCCAGAAAGTGCCGTCCGGCATCCGCTGGAGCGACTTCGGGTCGACGTCGGCCGCGGTGAGTCGCCGCGCGTGGGTGTCTGCCCGAACGATCGGGAACGGGATCTGCTCGTACGGGTCGGCCAGGGTGAGGTGACGCAGGATCTGCACGGCACCGGTACCGGCGCCGGCACGCTCCCACCGCGGTCGGATCAGGTTGATCCGCAGCTCGACGTCACTCGGGCTCACCTGGCTGCCGGCGTCGTCGGGCATCGCCCAGAAGGTGCCGTCGCCGTTCGCCACCGCGGCGGACAAGCCGGGCGCTGCCTGCATGGTCGCCCGGGCCACCAGCCGGGGCAGGACGACCGACCGACCGGCGCCGGCCGGCGGCTCGTCGGGGGGATCGGCCTGAGCCGGTACGACCAGCGCGGTGGCCAGCACCGGACCGGTGACGACCGCCAGGAACGTGGCGAGCAGTCGTCGCGCACGGCGGTGGGTCGAGGGGGATGTTCGGGCGACCGAGCGGGACATGGCAACTCCAGGTCGAGGGGCGAACTAAATCCTCAGCCACAGCAGCGACGTGCCGCAATGCGTAGATTCACGTACCGAGCGAGCTCGTTTACGGTGTAGTCATGCGTTCGATCTGGAAAGGCGCGATCAGCTTCGGGCTGGTCAACGTACCGGTCAGGCTCTACAGCGCGACCGAGGACCACGATCTCAGCCTGCATCAGGTCCACGACGCCGACGGCGGCAGGATCCGTTACCAGCGGCGGTGTGAGGTCTGCGGAAAGGTGGTCGACTACGCCCACATCGACAAGGCGTACGACGACGGCAACACCACGGTCGTGCTGACCGAGGATGACCTGAAGTCACTGCCGGAGGAGCGGAGCCGGGAGATCGAGGTGGTCGAGTTCGTCCCGTCGGCGCAGGTCGACCCGATCATGTTCGACCGCAGCTACTTCCTCGAACCGGACAAGACCGCGGTGAAGGCGTACGCGCTGCTGCGCCGGGCGCTGGCCGATACGGAGCAGACGGCGATCGTGCAGTTCTCCCTGCGGCAGAAGACCCGGTTGGGTGCTCTCCGGGTCCGCGACAAGGTGTTGATGCTGCAGTCGCTGCTCTGGGACGACGAGGTCCGAGAGGCCGACTTCCCGAGTCTGGACGAGGATGTCCGGGTGTCGGCGAAGGAAGCCGAGATGGCGTCCTCGCTGGTGGAGAACATGAGCGCGGACTTCACGCCGGAGAAGTTCTCCGACGACTACCAGGCGCAGCTGCGCGAGCTGATCGCGGCGAAGCTGGAACAGGGTGACGCGTTGGACACCGCCGCGACGTTCGGCGAGGAGGACGCCGGCGAACCCGAGGGTGGTCAGGTGGTCGACCTGATGGACGCGCTGCGCCGCAGTGTCGAAGCGAACCGCTCGAAGCGGAGTGGTGGCTCCGCGGCCAAGAAGACCGCACCCGCCAAGAAGTCCGCCGCCAAGAAAGCCGCCTCGAAGAAGGCGGCCACCACGAAGAAGGCCGCCACGAAGAAGGCCGCCACGAAGAAGACTGCAGCGAAGAAGTCTGCGTGAGGTGATCCGACCCGGTGCCGGGTAGCTCGGCCGGGGCTAGGTCTATCGGGGACCTGGGAACGGGCTTACGAGCTTCGCCGGGCCGAATCACCACACGTCAGTCGAGACACGAGAAGTCTCGAGGGTCGAACGAAGTCAAGGTACCGCGTCGGACCTCAGCCCGGGAAGATCAACGGCAGCAGGAAAAGCATTGCCGTCGACCAGGTGACGTGGGTCAGAATTGGACCCAGCACCCCGCCGCTGGCTCGTCGCTCCAAACCGACCACCGTGCCGAGCAGGGCGGCAGCGAAGACGAGCACCGGGTTCCCGGACCCCAGGGTCGCCAGGGTGTACAGGATGGTCGAGATGGTCACCGGATGGCGCACGCCGATCCCGGCGAACAGAGCACCACGGAAGAAAAGCTCCTCGGCGACCCCGTTCATGATCGTGATGATCACCACGACGGGCAGGATCCCGTAGCGGGCGTAGCCGATCACGTCCTCGGTCAGACCGGTGAGGAACGGCACCTCGCGGAAGACCAGCGCCCCGACCACGAACACCGCGGCCAGCAGCAGACCGACCGCGATCGGCGAGAGGATCGGTCGGCGCAGCACGCCGCGGAACTCGATGTGGCCGAGGTGCAGCGGACCGGAGATCAGGCTGCCCAGTGCCCACGTGGCGGCGAGCCCGATGGTCAGGGGATAGAACGCGGGCTCACCAGGTTCGGTCGAGAAGGACAGCCCGAGCAGGGTCGCTCCCACCACGAGAGTGGCCACGACGACGATCCGGCGTCGCTTGAACTCAGCGTCGGACTGACGGTGATCGCGGTCGACCCGATCCACGAACACCGGTCGGACCACCTTGGCGGCGTGCCTGGCCCACCGTGGGCGCGCCCACGACTGCGGGCTGGACTCGACGGGCGGTGGGGTGTCGGTCACGCGCGAGCCTCGCGGGCCGTCTGTGCCCCCTGCGCCTGCGCGGCTTCGCGATCCAGCCGCGCCTTGCGGGCCGCCAGGGCCCGGCCGACCGCCTCGTCGTAGCTGATCGGCTGACCCGGCACCACGTCGCGGATCGAGTGGTCGGTGACCACCACCTCGTTGCTCATCGAGTCGACCAGGTTGCGGGCGGTCGCGGTGTCGACGTCGGTCACGAACGACAGCCAGTGCGAGGACAACCGAGGTGTCAGCAACGGGACGATCAGGATGGGCAGCGGTCGGCCGAAGTGGTTGCGAGCAACCAGCTGCATCATCTCCGCGTACGTGAGCACGTCCGGTCCGCCCACCTCGAAGATCTGACCGAGGGCCTCGGTGGGCTCCAGCACACCCACCAGGTAGCGGACGATGTCGTCCAGGGCGATCGGCTGGGTCTTGGTCATCACCCAGCGAGGCCCGACCATGGCCGGCAGGTGCTTGACCAGCTGCCGGGTCATCTCCCACGAGATGCCGCCGTCACCGATCACGATCGCGGCCCGCAGCACGGTCACCGGCACCCCGTCGGCCGCCAGCAGCTGCTCGACCTCGCGCCGGGACTTCAAGTGGTCGGAGAGCTCGTCCTCCTCGCTGCCCAGACCGCCGAGGTAGATGATCCGCTCGAGCCCGGCCTCCGCGGCGGCCGCGCTGAAGGCCCGCGCCGCGTCCGCATCCCGCTGGACGAAGTCGTCGGAGTCCAGCGCGTGCACCAGGTAGTAAGCCGCCTGCACCCCGCGCATCACCTCGCGCAGCGAGTCCGGCTCGGCCACGTCGGCGTACACCGGCTCCCCGGCGCCCTCGTAGTCGTCGGGATGCCGGGTCATCGCCAGCACCTCGTGCCCCTCCTCGGACAGGGCACGGGCCAGGTGGGAGCCGACGAAGCCGGACGCGCCGGTCACCAGTACTCGGGTCATGGTTCTCCTCGTGATCAGCTTGTGGTGAGCTCGGCCATGCAGAGCACCATCGCTCCCAGATGGTGGTTCTCCTGCAGCCAGCGTCGCTGATGCACCGCACCGGTGCCGCGGTCGAGCACCGTCTCGAGCAGGTCGGCGACCGTGGCGCCGTCGTCGGTGTCGGCGAGCGCCTCACCGACGTGCTCGACCAGGTACGCCAGCACCTGCCGGGCCGGCAGCGGGGTCCCCTGCATCGGATCCAGCAGGTCGCCGTCGAGCCCGGACCTGCCGGCCCGCCAGGTCGCCAACCGCAGCACGGAGGTGTCGACCACCGGGGCCGCCACACCGGCCCGCCAGTCGCGGGCGGCCGTCTCCACCAGGGCGCGGACGAGAGCGGCCACCAGCAGGGCGTCGTCGCGGTGCAGGCACACGTCGGCGATCCGGATCTCCACCGTCGGCAGATGGTGCGACAGCCGGGCGTCGAAGTAGATCATGCCGAGGTCCAGCACGACCTCGGTGCGCACCAGCCGATCGACCTCCGCGTGGTAGCGGTCCGCCGAGCCGAACGCGTCGGTGGGCCCGGCGGTGGGAAGTCGGGTCCAGGCCTGGGACCGGAAGCTCGCGTAGCCGCTGTCCACCCCCTGCCAGTACGGAGAGTTCGCCGTCAGCGCCAGGATCACCGGCAGCCAGACCCGGATCCGATCGAGGACGGCCACGCCCTCCTCGGCCGAGTCCACGCCGACGTGGACGTGACAGCCACAGGTCAGCTGCTCGGCGGTGGTCAACCCGAACGTGTTCACCATCGCCTGGTAGCGGGGCTTGACCGTCAGCTCGGGCACCACGGGAACGGGCGAGGTGCCGGTGGCGACGATCAGGGCGCCGGCCCGCTCGGCGGCGGCGGCAGCTTCGGATCGCCAGTGCCTCAGCTGCTCGGCGAGCTCGGCGAGCGACTCACAGGGCGCGGTGCCGATCTCGATCTGCTGCTGCTGCAGCTCGGCTTCCAGCCCGTCGGCGCCGGCCAGCACCGAGCCGGCGACCGCCACGGGTGCCCCGGTCTCCGGGTCCACCAGCAGCAGCTCTTCCTCGACTCCGACGGTACGCACGATCGCCGCTATCGGCCGAGATCGGGGAGGCGCACCTTTACAACGTACAGGTGGGGTCGGGTGGAGGACGACCCTCGGTGCTTCGGGGCTCGGAGAGGACCGACGAAGTCTTCTCAGCAAGAACTCAGATGAACGTCAGACCAATATCAACCTCGACGACACGGATTGTTGACGTTGTAAATCCGCAATTCGTTTGCCTGGGCATTGTTTCTGCGGCGGATCTATTGACGGCCACCGTCGACTAGGTGCACGATCAATGCACATACCAGTTGCGGTTTACCGGCGGAACAACCGAAGCTCTGCGATTCTCGCGCGCCGCCGACCGCTCCCACCTGATGGAGGAACACGTGTCTACTGTCGCGCCCGAAAGCCCCACTGGAAGCTTCGCCGAGCACCTCGAGCAGTCAACGGAATCAGCAGCCGTATCCGGTGGACCGAGCCAGAAGGCCGAGCTGTTCGTCAACGGTGCATCGATCGGTTGGCTCGGCGAGACCGACGGCGAGTGGTGTGTCGTGGCCGGTCGGGACTCGGCTTTGGCGCTCGAGGCCTACGTCTACTCCAGTGTTCTGTACTACCGAAAGGCCTCCGCCACCAGCAGGTACCTGTCGGTGAGCGATGGCTACAACTACGTCGGGTTCTACAACTGGTACGGGGCCCGCGGCTGGACGTACAAGGACGGTGTCTTGACCTCGCTGTACACGAATGCCTCGCTGTCCATCTGGTCCAGTGACAACGCCTATGTCTACGCCAACGGCGGTAGCGGATACACCCCCGTGACGGTCGCATTCCACTAAAAGCAACCGCCTGCAGGCGAGGCACGGTGCAGCGTCTTGGCCCGATCGGAGAATTCGTGCGAAATACCATCGACCATGTCGTGGTCTTGATGCTGGAAAATCGGTCTCTGGATAGCGTTCTGGGATGGCTTTACCCCAATGCGAATCCGCCGCACATCGTCGGCGCGGACAACGCGCCGCCGTACCGAGGTCTGCAGGCCGGTGGCTTCAGCAACGACTACGGCGGCCGGACGATTCGCGTGACCAGGGGCACCATCGGGGAGACCGGCGTGGCCGGGGTCGCGGCGCAGCCGCTGCGGGTTCCCGGCATCGATCCGGGTGAGGAGTACGAGCACGTCAACCAGCAGCTGTTCGGGTCTCCGGCCGATCCCACCAAGGCGAATCCTCCGAAAGGTACCGCCGCTGGGATGGCCGGGTTCGCCTACGACTACGACGCGGCGTGGGAGACCTGGCCGATGCTCGACCAGATCATGGAGGCCTACACCCCCGCGCAGCTCCCTGTCCTCAACGGGCTGGCCGGGGCCTACGGTGTGAGCGATGCCTGGCACTCCTCGGTTCCGACGCAGACCAACCCCAACCGCGCCTTCTCCCTCTGTGGGACCTCGCTCGGGCGGGTCAACAACACCTGGGACGCGGTCGAGCAGTACCAGACGAAAACCATCTGGAACGCCTTGCCGTCGGATACGTCATGGGGGATCTACTACCACGACATCTGGCACGAGAAGCAGTGCTACACCCAGTACACCTTTCCCGGCTGTACGGACGCGCTGGCGTCGGGAGAGATCGAGCCGATATCGGTCTTCTACGACAAGGCGCGGAGGGGGGCACTGCCGGCGTTCACCTACCTCGAACCGAAGTGGGGGTATGGCCTGGGCAAGCCCGATGGGTCCGGCTTCTACTGCGGTGACGTCTTCGGAAAGCGGTTCGGCTGCCAGGGCAACGACTACCACCCGCCCGTCTGGGTGGGGCCGGGCGAGGCCTTCGTCAATGCCGTCTACGAGTCCTTGGTGGCCGACGCCGATGCCTGGCGCAGGACTCTGCTGGTGATCACGTTCGACGAGCACGGCGGTACCTACGATCACGTCGATCCGCAGTGGCGTGCGATTGCCCCCGACGATCATCGCGGCCCGGACGGCTTCGCTTTCGATCGCCATGGGGTACGTGTCCCGACCCTGCTCATCTCTCCGCTGGTACCGGCGGGGACGGTGTTCCGGTCGCCCAGGAGCGATGCCGTGCTCGACCACACCTCGATCATCTCCACTGTGCTCTCGTGGCGCGGGGTCGATCCGGCGGGTGCCGGTCTGGGTCGGCGTGTGGCCCAGGCTCCGTTGTTCGACTTCGTGCTCGGTGACGTGCCTCGTTCCGACATCCCTCACTTCACCGTCCCCGCCGGCTACGCGAAGCAGGGCGCTGACTGTTGGATCACCCAGGAAGAGGAGCGACTCCCGGTCGGTGTGATGCGCTCTCTGGCGGGTCGGAGCACGACTCTGGAAGAGCTGACTGACAAGGTGAAGAGCTACCTGGCAGAGCTCTGATCCGGTTCGTTCAGAGCGCCTCGTACGCCTCCCGCGCCGAGCGGACGGCGTCCTCCAGCTCGGCCACCGCCTTCCGGGCCGCGCGGGCCTGTCGGCGCGCCTCGGTCTCTTCCTGCTCCGCGTCGGCGATCTCGGCCCGCAGGGCTTCGACCCGATCCGCCAGCTCGTCCGCCCGGGCGGTGGTGGCCTCGGCCTCTTCGGAGGCCGCACCCAGCGCCGCCTCGGCCGTCTGCAGCTCGGTCTCGGCCTCGGCCCGTCGTGCAGCGGCTCCATCGTCCTCGGAGGTCTCCGGCGCTGGCTCTGTCTCTGGCTCCCGCTCCGGTTCCGGCGTCTGGCTGTCGGTCGGCCCGGCGAGCGCGAAGGGACCGAAGCCGCCGTACGCCTGCGCCTGGGTCACGGTCCCTGCGCGAACCTGCGCGGCCACCTCCGGGTCCGCCAGCGCCGCCTGCAGGGTCTGGGACACCTCGACCCGGGCGGCCTCGGGGGCGTCGTAGCCGTGCTCGTGGCCGAGCTCGACGGCCCGGCGGGTGGCCGCGGCCAGCGCCTTGCCACGATCGGCCGACAGGCGGCGCAGATCCGGCCCGGACAGCTGCCGCTGGGCGTTCTGCAGAGCCTCGCCGAGGTCGAGCAGTCCACCGAGCTCATCCGGGGCCTCGCGGGCGTACAGGTTGACCAGCCAGGCCGACCGGGTCGGTCGTCGCAGGGCACCGACGGCGGTGGCCAGCGCGCGGTCCTTGGCGGCTCGTGCCTGCGAAACCAGGGTCTTGCGGCGCTCGATGAAGTCGTCGGGCGAGCCGGCGTACAGCTCGTCGACCGCCGACTCCAGATCCACGGTCAGTCCGCGTCCGAGGCGGACTCGGGGAAGGTGAGCTCGATGTTGTCGATCAAGCGCGTGGTCCCGACCGTCGCGGCCACCATGGCCAACGCAGGTCCCCGGAAATCGGCCGGTACGGCGGCCATCGTCGCGGCGTTGGCGATGATCACGTAGTCGAGCTCGAGCTCGCCGGTGCTCACCGGTTTGGCCAGCACCCGCTCGGCGGCTGCCAGCGCGTCCTCGGGAGTCGACTCCAGCTCGGCGGCCCGGAGCGCCGCATGCAGGTTCAGCGCCGAGGTGCGCTCGGCCGGGCTGAGGAACCGGTTGCGACTCGACATCGCCAGACCGTCGGGTTCCCGCACGATCGGTGCCCCGACGATGTCGGTGTCCAGGTTGAGGTCGAGCACCATCCGCCGGATGCAGGCGAGCTGCTGGGCGTCCTTGCGCCCGAAGACCGCGATGTCGGGCCGCACGATGTTGAGCAGCTTGAGGACGACGGTCAGCACCCCGTCGAAGTGCCCGGGTCGGGCGGCGCCCTCCAGCCCGGAGCCGATACCGCCGGCGTTGACGCTGATCTGCCGGCCGGCCGGGTAGATCTCGGCGACGCTGGGCGTGAACACGATGTCGACGCCGGCCGCCTCAGCCTTGGCCAGATCGACGTCGAGAGTGCGGGGATACCGCGCGTAGTCCTCGTTCGGGCCGAACTGCAGGGGGTTCACGAAGATGCTCATGATCACCACGTCGGCCACCCCGCGAGCGAGCTTGACGAGCGACAGGTGCCCCTCGTGCAGCGCTCCCATGGTCGGCACGAAGGCGACGTTGGGCGGGGTGATCCCGCTCGTCAGCTCGGCTCGGCGCAGCTCGAGCTCGGCGACGCTGGTCGCGACCCTCATGACCAGCCCCCCCGGAAGGTGTGCTCCTCCGCCGGGAAGGCGCCGGTGCGTACGTCGTCGACGTAACGGCCGACCGCCTCGCTCATCACCGCATCGAGGTCGGCGTACTGGCGGACGAAACGCGGCAGCTTGCCGGTCCGCAACCCGAGCATGTCCTGCCAGACCAGCACCTGCGCGTCGCAGTCGGAGCCCGCACCGATCCCGACCGTTGGCACGCTGACCTCGGCGGTGACCCGCTTGGCCACCTCGACCGGCACCATCTCCAGCACGATCGCGAAGGCACCGGCCTCGGCCACGGCATGGGCATCGGCCAGCACCTCGTCGGCGGCGTCCCCGCGACCCTGGACCCGGTAGCCGCCGAGGGCGTGCTCGCTCTGCGGGGTGAAGCCGATGTGACCCATCACCGGGATGCCGGCGGACACGAGCTTGCGGATCTGGTCGACCACCCGCACCCCGCCCTCCAGCTTGACCGCGTGGCTACCGGCCTCCTTCATGAACCGGGTGGCGGTCGCCAGTGCCTGGTTGGGGCCCTCCTCGTACGAGCCGAACGGCAGATCGGCGATCACCAGGGACCGTCGGGTGCTGCGCACCACGGCCCGGGCCAGCGGGATCAGCTCGTCGACGGTGATCGGCAGGGTGGAGTCGTAGCCGTAGACCGTGTTCGCAGCGGAGTCGCCGACCAGCAACGCCCAGACGCCCGACCGCTCGAACAGGGCGGCGGTGTAGGTGTCGTAGCTGGTCAACATCGCCCAGCGCTCGCCGCGGTCCTTGGCCTGCTGGAGGTCGGGGATCCGGATCCGGCGCTGGGGGATCGTCTCCCGGTACGGTGCCGGGGTCTCGGTCATCGGTGCGGTGTACGCCCTCCGTCGGGGCCCGCAGCGGTTGCGGGCCGGGAATGCCAACGACGAACTTAACGCATCCGCCTCGCGGGTGATTCCGTCACGGTCGAGGGTCTCGGGCGTCGTAGGCCCAGAACCCGGGCTGGGTGGCGGCGACCGCGAGGACGAGCACGACGCAGAGCAGCCCACCGCCGAGGGCCGCCCAGCTCTCCGCCGTCCAGGTCGCCGCGGTGCCGAGGACCAGGTCGCCGAGTCGCGGTCCGCCGGCCACGACGACGATGAAGATGCCCTGTAGCCGTCCGCGCATGTCGTCGGGGGTCGCCGACTGCAGGATGGTCTGGCGGAACACGGAGCTGACGGAGTCCGATCCGCCGGCGAGGGCCAGGAACAGCCCGGCCAGGACGAGCGGGAGCCAGAGCACGGCCGGAGGCTGACCGGCACCCGTGGTGAGCAGCACCACACCGAAGCCCGCCACCGCGAGCCCGAAGACCGCGATCGCGGCGACGATCACCCGCCCCTGGTGCACCACCCGGACCAGACCACCGGAGAAGAGCCCGGCCAGCACCGCACCGGCCGCGAACGCCGCGCTGAGCACACCGGTGGTGAACGCCCCGCCGCCGAGGAACAGCACGCCGACGGCCGGGAACAGCACCCGGGGCATGGCCACGATCATGGCGATCAGGTCCACCACGAACGTCATCCTGACGTTCGGTCGGGTGGCGAGGTAGCGGAAGCCGTCGACCACCGCGGACAGACCCAGCCGCAGCCGCTTGTCGTCGGGCCCGACGATCGGCGGCAGATCCGGCAGCCGCCACAGCGCCCAGAGCGCGGCGGTGAACAAGACGGCGTCCACCGCGTACGCCGCCGCGAAGCCGGGTCCGGCGACCAGGAAGGCCGCGATCAGCGGGCCGACAGTGAGGGCGATGTTCCAGGCGACGGTCTGCAGCACGTTGGCCGCCGGGAGCAGCCGGGGCTCCACCAGCCGGGGGATGATCGCGGTCCGGGCGGGGTTGTTGATCGCGAAACCGGCTGACTGCAGGGCGACCAGGCCGTACAGCAGCTCGACCGACTCCAGTCCCAGCAGCGCCTGGGTGACCAGACCGAGCACCACCACCCACAAGCCGAGGGCCGAGAACAGGGCAACCCGCCGGCGGTCGTACGCGTCGACCAGGGCCCCGCCGTACAGACCGAGCAAGACCAGCGGAACGAGCGCGAAGATGCCCAGCAGCCCGACCGAGAAGGTGGACCTGGTGATGTCGTAGATCTGCAGCCCGACCGCGACGACGCTGAGCTGGGTGCCGAGGTTGGACAGGCTGAGACCCGCCCAGAGGCGTCGGAAAGCGGGTCTGGCCCGCAGCGGGGTCAGGTCCAGCAGGACAGTCAGATCAGGCTCCCGCGACCGGCCGGGTGGTGACGATGTGCTCGATGATGGCCGTCGTCGACACTGACGGGGTGCGCGGCAGGTAGATGACCTCACAGACGTCGGACACCCAGTCGAACTTGCCCGTCCAGTCGTCGCCCATGACCAGGACGTCCGCGCCGTGCGCGGTGATGTAGTCCCGCTTGAGGTCGAGACTCTCCTCCACGAAGACCTCGTCGACGACCTTCATGTTGGAGACCAGCTCGACCCGCTCGTCCTGGGAGAAGACCGGGTTCCGGCCCTTCTTGGAGAAGTTGAGCGCGTCCGAGGAGACTCCGACCACGAGGCGGTCCCCGAACTCGGCCGCCCGGTTGAGAACCCGGACATGGCCCACGTGCAACACGTCGAAAGTGCCGAACGTGATCACGGTCTTCGCCATCGTGCGTTTCCTCCACCAGGTCGTCGCCGCCGATGCCGTCCACCCGCCGCTCGGCTCAGCCTATCGAGCGGGGCCCCGCTGCTCGACACCCAGACGTGGTGCGGCCCACCTGACCGGCGGGAACAGGTGGGCCACGATAGGGGAGTGACGCTCAGCGTCACTCGGTTCTGGGGTCGAGCTAGCGGGTGATGTCCTCGCCGGCCTGCTTGATGTCGGCGGCAGCCTGCTTGGCCTTGCCGGAGGCCTGATCCCCCACACCCTCGGCCTGGAGGCTCTGGTTGTCGGTCGCGTCGCCGACTTTCTCCTTGGCGTCGCCCTTGAGCTCTTCCGCCTTGCCCTTGGCCTTGTCGAATCCACTCATGTCGAGAACCTCTCCTCCAGTCCGTCCGTTCTCACTACGATGCGTAGAAGAAGAAATGCGGACCATGGACTTCCCAGTGTAGTCATTGCGGTTTACATTGTAAATACCCGAGCGGCGGGCCGGGGTCCTCACACCGATCGTTGGTGCCTTCTTGCAGTCGAAGCGCACCCGGGGGCGCGACATCAGCCGAGCGCAAGGGAAGAGGAATGGACGAGACCGAGGGTCCTGCCAGGGCGGACGAGTCCGGAGTGTCGGTCGAGGTCGGGCCACCCGGTGTTCCACGACGACCACTGGATCAGATGCGCATCCTGCGCGCCGCCGTCGACTTCATCGACGTCAACGGGCTGGGCAAGCTCACCATGCGTCGGCTGGGCGCCCATCTCGGGGTCGAGGCGATGGCGCTCTACCGCTACGTGCCCGGGCGCGAGCAGCTGTTGGACGGCGTCGTGGAGGTGGTGATGGACGAGCTGTACGAGTCCACCCACGCCGGCGGCCTCTCCACCAGCTGGCAGGAGTACCTGCAGATGCAGGCTCACGCCGTCCGCACTCTCGCCGTCACCCACCCGCGGATCTTCCCGCTGGTGGCCACTCGGCCACCGTCCGCGCCCTGGCTGCGACCCCCGCTACGGAGTCTGCGGTGGGTCGAGTCGTTCCTGCAGGGACTGCGCGAGTACGGGTTCTCCCCGCGCGTCAGCGTCGCGGTGTACCGCTCGTTCGCGACGTTCCTGCTCGGGTCCCTGCTGCTCGAGGCGGGGACGCTGGAGGACCTGACCATCACCGAGAAGGTGAACCTCGCCTTCATCGAGACCGACGACCTGTCGTCCTACCCGATCATCTCGGAGATGGCCAACGAGCTGAAGGACGGCGGCTTCGAGGTCGAGTTCGAGGCCGCGTTGGAGGACCTGATCGAGCGGGTGGCGGTGATGCGCACCTAGCCCGACGATCTAGCCGACGACCTAGCTCGACGCGAGGACGACCCGCAGGGCTCCGGGGACGACCTCGGCGGTCAGCCGGGTGAACTCACCCTCCACGTCGCCGTCCAGCTGGTAGGTTTCCGGCTTCTTGAGAACGACCTCGACCCGCTTGCCCCGGTGCAGCTCGAGAGCATCGTCCTTGCGCTGCCGCCGGATGATCATCCGGCCGATGATCTTGAGCCAGTCCCGGAGCCGACGCGGGGAGGCCACCATCACGTCGAGCAGTCCGTCGTCGTACACCGCGCCGGGGATCAGATCGATGTTGGGCGGGATGCCGCCGACGTTGCCGATCAACACCATCATCGCCTTGTGGTGCTTGATCGGGTGGTCGTCGACCTTGACCCGCACCGACATCGGCAACCGCCCCAGTGCCTTGCCGGCGGCGAGGAAGTAGGCCGCGGTGCCGATCTTCTTCTTCAGGTCGCTGCTCACCTCGTCCATGATCATCGCGTCCAGGCCGGCGCCGGCCATCACGGCGAAGTGCTGGGTCCTGCCGCCGTCCACGGTGATCTTGACCAGGTCGATGTCCTTGGGCGTGCCGGTGGCGGCCACCTCGATGGCCGGCTCCTCGGTGCGGGGGAGGCCGAGGTTGTAGTCGAGCAGGTTGGCCGTCCCGGCCGGCACGATGCCGAGCGGGGTCCCGGACTCCGACAGCGCCTCTGCCACCGCGCGGACCGTGCCGTCACCACCGGCGACGATGACCCTGTCGACGGCCGCCTCCAGCGCTTCGGCGGTGCGTCCCTGTCCGGGATCGTCTTCGCTGGTCTCGAGCCAGAGCACGTCGGTCCAGCCCGCAGCATCCAGGCTGGCGGCCGCCGATTCGCGGAACTCGGGACTGACTTTGACGGGGTTGAAGATCACGGCACAGCGACAGGGGTCAGGAGGCACGTGCGCCAGTGTCGCAGACTGATCCGCATGAAGAACCCGTTCGAGCGGTTCACCCTGGCCGACCTGGTCGGACGCCAGAGCCTGAAGTGGCAGGCGTACCCGCCGGACGTGCTGCCGCTCTGGGTCGCCGAGATGGATACGGATCTGGCCGAGCCGGTCCGCGACGCGATCATCACCGCCGTCCGGCGGGGTGAGGTCGGCTACCCCTGGGGTCGCGCCTACCCCCAGGCCCTGGCCTCCTTCGCACTCGACGCCTGGGACTGGTCGCTGGACCCCGACACCGTCCGGCACACCGCCGACGTGATGACGGGAATGGCGCACGTGGTGCGGCTGGTCACCCCGCACGACGGGGTGCTGGTGCTGACGACACCGGTCTACCCGCCCTTCCTGGATCTCCCGGAGATCACCGGCTGCGCGGTACGACACGTCCGGCTGGCCGAGGACGGGCGGCTCGATCTCGACGCTCTGGCGAACGCCTTCACCGCGATCCGCGCGGAGGGCGGGACCCCGACCCTGGCGCTGTGCAACCCCCACAACCCCACCGGGGTGGTCCACAGCCGATCCGAGCTCGAGCGGCTCGCCGCGCTCACCGGGGAGCACGGCGTGCGGGTCGTCGTCGACGAGATCCACGCGCCGCTGATCCATCCGGAGGCGACGTTCACGCCCTACCTGACGGTGGCCGGCGCCGAACGGGCGTACGCCGTGCACTCGGCCTCGAAGGCCTTCAACCTGCCCGGCCTCAAGGCGGCCCTGATCGTGCCCGGGTCCGCGGTCGTCGACGAGATCACGGCCGGACTGCCCGCGACCCTGGACCACAGCGCCAGCTCGATCGGTGTGCTGGCCCACGCGGTCGCGCTGACCGACGGCCGCGACTGGCTCAACGCCCACCTCGCCGGATTGACCGCGAACCGGGCGCGGCTCGCTTCGTTGCTGGCCACCGAGCTGCCGGAGATCCGCTGGCAGCCCCCGGAGGCGACCTATCTGGCGTGGTTGGACTGCCGCGGCCTCGGGCTCCGTGACGACCCGGCCGAGGTGTTCCTGGCCCGCGGCCAGGTGGCCGTGAACAGCGGCCCTACCTTCGGGCCGGGTGGCGCGGGTCACGTTCGGCTCAACTTCGCCACCGCCCCGCAGGTGCTGACCGAAGCGGTCGCGCGCATCCGCCGCGCCACGAGCGGCTGAACCAACGGGTATGCGCTCTTCCGGCCGAACCACGGCGGCTGCCGGCACCCTCGCCGTGGCTGCAGCTGTCGTGACGGCAGGCCGGCTCGGCTTCGGCTCCCGGTCGCAGGTGTTCGGCGACTTCCCGTACGCAGGCTCGACCGCCGAGCGGCAGGTCGCGCTGACCTTCGACGACGGTCCCAACGAACCGTGGACCTCGCAGATCCTGGACACCCTGGCCGACCGTGGAGTGCCGGGAACCTTCTTCCAGGTCGGGCGCTGTGCCCAGCGTCACCCGCACGTGACCCGGCGGGTGGTCGATGAGGGCCACGTGCTCGGCAACCACAGCCTCACCCACGAGCTCAGCAGCTATCTGCGCGACGCCGATCAGCGGGCCGAGGTGACGCTCGGTCGGCTGGCACTGGCGGAGATCGCCGGGGTGTCCCCCCATCTCTACCGCCCCCCGTGGCTCTGCCACTGGCCGTGGGTGCTCCGGGGCATCGCCCGCACCGGTTCGCAGGTCGTCTCCGGCACGTTCGTGCACCCGCTGGAGGTGTTCCAGCCGTCGGTCGAGACCTTCGTGGCCGGCGCCGTCCGGGCCGCGGCTCCCGGCGCCATGATCATCGTGCACGACGGACGCGAGTCGCGGGGCGGCTTCCGGGGCCGCAGTGCTGCGTCGGTCGGGCCGATCATCGACCGACTCCGGCGCCGCGGTTACGGCTTCACTACCGTCGATCGACTGCTCGGGGTCCAGGCCTATGGATGAGCGTCGTGCCGGCACCAGGCGGCTGTTGCCTGATCGCCGGCTCGCCCCGCTGCTGGTGTCCCTGATGGCCGGTCTGCTGCTCGCCGAGCTCGATCAGTCGATGGTGGCGGCAGCGCTGCCGACCATGGTCGACGAGCTGGACGGTGTCGGCGACCTGATGTGGGTCAACACCGCGTACCTGCTGGCGGCCACCGGAGTGCTACCGCTCTACGGTGCGCTCGGTGACCGGTGGGGTCGCCGTCCGGTGATCCTGACCGCGCTCGGGCTGATCATGGTCGGCTCAGTGGTCGGCGCGCTGGCCTCCGGCATGTCGGTGCTGATCCTGGCCCGGGTGATCCAGGGTCTCGGCGCGGGCGGGATGCTGGTGCTCGTCCAGGCGGCCGTCGCCGACGTGCTGCCGGTCCGGGACCGGGCGCCGGTGATGAGCCTGATCGGCGCGGTGTTCGGGGTCGCGGCCATCGGTGGACCCCTGCTCGGCGGTTGGCTGGCCGAGGGTCCAGGCTGGCGCTGGACCTTCTGGATCAACTTGCCGGTCGGCGGACTCGCCCTGGTGGCGGGTTCGTGGTTGCTGCCGCGGCGACCGGCCGGTGCGGTGATCCGCCGGTGCCGGGCAGGGGATCTGCTACCGCTCGGGCTGTTCCGGAGGAGGACGTTCACCCTGGTCGCCGTGGCCGGACTGGTGCTCGGCGCCGCGCTGTTCGGCGGCGTGGGCTATCTGCCGACCTATCTCCAGCTGGGTCTCGAGATCAGCCCGGTGACCTCGGGGTTCTGGATGCTCACGTTGGCGGGCGGGCTCGCGATCGGCACGCTGATCTCCGCGCAGGTGGTTGGGCGCACCGGCGTGCACCGCCCGTTCCCGGTCGTCGGTGCCGTGATCGCCGCGGCTGCACTCGGGCTACTGGCGCTGCTGGGTCCCGAGCCGGAGGCGGCGACGGTCGGTGTCTGCCTCGCCCTGCTCGGTCTGGGCATCGGCTGTGCCTGGGAGGTCCTGGTGATCATGGTGCAGAACGCGGTGGACACCAGTCGGGTCGGCGCGGCGACGGCCATGAACGGCTTCACCCGGGAGATCGGTGTGCTGCTCGGTTCGGCTTGTGCCGGCGGCATGATCACCACCAGGTTGAGCGACGGTGGGTCGGCCGGGTCCGCCTTCGGGCCGGTGTTCGCCACTCTGGCGATCGTGGCGCTGGCCGGTGGAACGGTGTTGCTGGCCGTGCCCCGGAGGCCACTGTCCACCGCCCGACCGGCAGCCGACCGCGAGCTGGTGGAGCGATGAGGTTCTCGGTGGTCGTGCCGGCCTACAACGAGGCCGTCAGTCTGCCCGCTGCGCTGGACTCACTGCGCCGACAGGATGTCGGGGATGATCATTTCGAGATCATCGTGGTGGACAACGGCAGCGACGACGACACGCCGGCGATCGCCCGGTCGTACGGCGCCCGGGTGGTGGTCGAACCACGCCGGGGGGTCTGTGACGCCCGGCAGGCCGGGGTCGACGCCGCTCGTGGCGAGTTCGTGGTCTCCACCGACGCGGACACCACCCATCCGCGGGACTGGCTGCGGCGGATCGACGCCGGCCTGCGATCGCGGCCGGATGCGGTGGCGATCGGCGGTTCCTGCCGCTACGCGGATCCTCCCTGGTGGGGCAGGGTGTTCCCGCTGATCGGCTTCGCGCTGGTGGCCGCGACGGCCCGCGTCCGCGGCCGTCCCTCGCACCTCACGGCGACCAACGTGGCGTTCCGGCGCGAGGGATTCCCCGGCTACGACACCCGCCTCACCCAGGGCGGCGACGAGGTCGATCTGCTGCGCCGGCTGGTGGCATGGGGACCGGTGCTCTGGGACGCGGACAACGAGGTCATCACCTCGGCTCGACGGTTCCGGCGAGGCCTGCTGCACACCTTCGTCATCTCGTACGGCTACTACTACGCGCTCTCGTCCGTGGTGAACCGGATCGCCGGGCGGCGGGTGATCGGAGTGGCGCCCGCGGTCCGGCCCGCCGTGCCGTGAGCCCGACAGCAGCGAGAATGTCGGCATGAGTGGACCCCAGCTCCCCGAATACCCCGGCCGTGAGCCGTCCGCCGCCGAGCTGGCGACCGCCAGCGACCCCCACCTGGGGATCGCGTACGCGGTCAACGTCCGCAACGAGGGCGGCGGCGAGAACAGCGTGCCGCAGGTGATCCTGTCCTACCGGCTGCACCGCCGCGGACCGGACGGCAGCACGCTGCCGACCCTGCAGGTGGAGATGCGCGGTCGTCGGCTGCAGGGCATGGTCGCCGAAGGTGACCTGATCCAGGCTCCGGCGCCGCTGCCACCGACCGGGGTGATCCAGCTCGAGTCCGTCGTCAACCTGACCACCGGGGCCACCGTCGTCCTGAGCCGGCCGCGCACCTCGGGCTGCGTGATGGTGAGCCTGATCGTCCTGCTGACGCTGACCGCGCTCTTCGTGCTGGCCATCGTCATCTCGCTGCTCGCCGGGTCCTGAGGCGGATCGTGTCCTGAGGCGGAGCCGGATCAGCGTGTCCTGAGGCGGAGCCGGATCAGCGTGTCCTGAGGCGGAGCCGGATCAGCGTGTCCTGAGGCGGAGCCGGATCAGCAGGCCCAGCGCGCGGCCCTAGGGTGAAGCCATTGGCCTGGAGGAGAGGAGTCCGACCGTGACCGTGACCGTGCACACCAGCTTCGTCCACCCGCTCAGTCAGCCGGGTGGCGACGTGGACGTGCTCGGCGGCAAGGGCGCATCCCTGGTCCGACTCACCGAGGCCGGCTTCAACGTGCCGGACGGATTCTGCCTGACCACCGACGCGTACGCCGCCTTCGTGGCCGCCAACGGTCTGGGTCCGGTGATCACCCAGCTGACGCGTCGCCTGGACCATCGCGACATCGCCGCCGCGGAGCGGGTGTCGGGCATCATCACCACCGGTTTCGAGGCCGGCGACCTGCCCTCCAGCGTGGTCAACCAGCTCCGCGAGGGGTATGCGGCGATCGGCTACGGCCGGGTCGCGGTCCGATCCTCGGCAACTGCGGAAGATCTCCCGACCGGCTCGTTCGCCGGGCAGCAGGAGAGCTTCCTGGACATCGGTGACACCGCTTCCCTCGTGGACGCGGTCCGGCGCTGCTGGGCGTCGGCCTGGTCGGCGAGGGCGCTGGTCTACCGGGCCAGGCAGGGCTTCGGGGCCGCAGACGTCGCGGTCGCGGTCATCGTGCAGCGGATGGTCAACGCGCAGGCGTCCGGGGTGATGTTCACCGTCGACCCTGTCACCGGCCTGGACAGCGCCATCACGATCAACTCGGCCTGGGGACTGGGGGAGGCGGTCGTGGGCGGCGACGTCACTCCCGACACGGTGGTGATCGATCGCCGCTCCGGCCGGGTGGTCAAGCAGCGCACGGGGGCCAAGACCGTGATGACCGTGCGCGCGACCGGCGGCACGGCCCTGGCCCCGGTGCCGGAGAGGCTGCGGCACCGGCCCAGCCTGCCCAAGGCGCAGGCTCTGCGACTGGCCCGGCTC
Source organism: uncultured Actinomycetota bacterium (assembly GCA_963696135.1). Taxonomy (GTDB): domain Bacteria; phylum Actinomycetota; class Actinomycetes; order Propionibacteriales; family Propionibacteriaceae; genus Microlunatus. The sequence continues at coordinate 71,216 of CAVOJH010000004.1, read as the reverse complement.
GGGCGCCGGATCGAGGCCCTCTTCCAGCAGCCGATGGACATCGAGTGGTGCCGGACCGACGCCGAGCTGTTCATCCTGCAGGCGCGGCCGGTGACCACCGGACGCCGGGCCGATCCGTGGAACGACACCTACCGCGGTGACTTCCTGTGGACCAACACCAACGTCGGCGAGGCGATCCCCGACGTGATGACGCCGGCCACCTGGTCGATGGTTCAGGTCTTCCTCAACGACGCGATGGCCACGGCCTCCATCCCGCCCTACGTCGGGTACGGCCGGATCGGCGGGCACATCTACCTGAACGTCAGCGTGATGAAGACCCTGAGCGGGATCGTCGGGGTCAACGAGCGCAACTTCCGAGCCCTGACCGAGGAGGTCTTCGGTCACCTGCCCGACGACGTGGAGATCCCACCGGTGCCGGCGAGCTGGGCGAAGGTGATGCGATCGGTCGTCCCGGTCGCTCTGCACGTCCTGTCTGAGGCACATCGGGACGTCCGCAAGCTCGACGGCTATCTGGCGGCCCACCCGGCTCTCTGCCTCCGACGACGCCGGGAGGTCGCGGAGGTCGACGATCCCCAGGAGCTCGCGACGCTGTGGACCTCGACCCTGGAACCGGAGTTCCACCGGGTCAGCAAGATGCTGTCCGCGGCCACCCGCAGCAGCGGCGCGTCGTTCGTCACCACCCGCAAGCGACTGCAGGAGATGGTCGGACCGGCCGGAGCCAACGCGGTCACCGCCGACCTGGGTGGCGGCGCCCAGCAGCTGGCCAGCCTGGACCTGCTCAAGGGACTCGACCAGCTCGACGCCGGCACCATCGACGAGGACACCTTCAACCAGCGGTACGGCCACCGCGGACCGCACGAGTTCGAGATCTCGCGCCCCCGGTCGGGTGAGGACCCGGTCTGGCTGGCGAGCCAGCGGGCGCAGCGGAGCCCGGCGATCGCCGCGGAGCTGACGGTGAAGCAACAGAAGCAGGCGCAGGTCAGGGAGCTCGCCTGGATCAGGCTCGACCACCGGTTCCCGCTGCAGGCCTGGTTGCTGCGACGTCAGGTCCGGCAGTGGGGGCGGATCGCTCGGAACCGCGAGCTCGCCCGCAGCGAGGTGATCCGCTACTTCTGGGTGCTGCGGGCCTTCGTTCTCCGGGCCGGCGAGCTGACCGGGCTGGGCGACGACATCTTCTTCCTCGACCTCGGCGAGATCCTGGAGGCGCTGGCCGGTGACGTGCTCGATGCCGATGAGATCGCCCGCCGCCGGCGGGTGCACGCCGGCTACGCCGCGCTGCCGCCCCTGCCGGGACTGATCCGCGGCCGTTTCGACCCGGCCGCGTGGGCGGGGGACCCCGACGACCGCGTCGATCCTCGCTCCTCGACCTCGAGCACCCAGGTCGCGGGGTCCGGTGCCGATGACAGCACCGCGACGGTGACCGGGTTCGCCGGCTCTGCCGGTGTGGTCGAGGGGATCGCCCGGGTGATCCTGACCCCCTCCGACGGCGACCGGTTGCGGCCCGGTGAGGTGCTGGTCACCAACGTCACCAACGTGGGCTGGACGCCGCTGTTCCCGCGGGCCGCCGCAGTGGTCACCAACATCGGGGCGCCGCTGTCCCACGCGGCGATCGTGGCGCGCGAGCTCGGCATCCCCGCCGTGGTCGGCTGCGGCACCGCGACCACGGTGATCCGCGACGGCGACCGGGTCCGGGTGGACGGTTCGGCTGGCCTGGTGCAGGTGCTGCGGCCCTGACCGACCCCCGTACGCGACTGGCCGGAGTGGTCGAGCACGTCGCCCCGACGCTCCTCGGTGCGACGCTGACGCACGCCGGGGTGACGATCCGGATCACGGAGGTGGAGGCGTACGCGGGGGAGCGGGACCCCGCCTCGCACGCCTTCCGGGGACGGACCGCGCGAACAGCCGTCATGTTCGGACCACCGGGTCATCTCTACGTCTACTTCTCCTACGGCATGCACCATGCCGCGAACATCGTCTGCGGGCCGAACGGGACCGCGTCCGGGGTGCTGCTCCGCGCCGGCGAGGTGGTCGCGGGGCTGGAGCTGGCGCGGTCGCGGCGCGGTCCACGCATCCGGGACCGCGACCTGGCCCGCGGACCCGGCCGGCTGGCGCAGGCGCTCGCTCTCACCCTGGCCGACGGTGGTGCGGACGTGTTCGGCCAGGGGCCTGTCCAGCTGGTGCTGGACGCCTACCCGGTCGGGCACTGGGTCACCGGACCCCGGGTGGGGGTCAGCGTGGCCGCTGACGTGCCCTGGCGGTTCTGGGTGCGGGACGACCCGTACGTGTCGAGCTATCAGCGGAGCCCGCGCGCGCCGGCTCGGTGAGCGTCAGACCGCTGCCCGCCAGTGGGACTGGCTGGCCAGGGCGATCCCGGCCGCCAGCGCGGCACCGGCAGCGGCGCCGGCAAAGGCGGCGCTCAGGCCCCAGCCGTCGATGACGAACCCCGCGATCGCGGTGCCGGCCGCCCCTCCGGTGGTAGTGGCCGCTGACAGGAACGCCTGAGCCTCGTTCAACCGGTGGGCCGGGGCGAGCTGGTCCAGCAGCGACTGCTGCATGATCAGCGTCGGGGCGATGGTGCAGCCGGTGAGGAAGAGCAGCGGAAACATCAGCCACAGCGGCGAGGCCGGAAACCAGACCAGGGTCGCCATGGCGGCCAGGAAGGCGGCGAAGAGGGCGAGCAGGACCGCCACCGCCCGCCCCTCGTCGAAGGGCCAGCGGCGGGTGCCGAAAGCGAGCCCACCGAGAGTGCTGCCACCGGCGATGGCGGCGAACAGGAGACCCACCCGATCGGTGCCGCCGAGCCGCTCGCCCGCTGTCGCGGCCATCGACGTGTCCAGCTGCCCGAAGCCGATGCTCAGCGTCAGCATCACGGCCAGCACGGCAGCCACCCCGGGGGCGGTCAGTGCGGAGCGGCGACCGGCGTGCCGACGGTCCGGCGGGCCGAGCTCCGCGGAGCCCGGCCGCCACCGCCGGGCGGCGTCGGTGCGGCAGTAGGCGACCCCACCCCCCGCCATGAACCCGGCGGTGACCAGCAGCGGCGCCACCGGCGGGGTGAGAGCCAGCAGCACCGACAACAGCAGAGGGCCGCCGACGAAGAGGAGCTCCACGGAGGTCGCATCCAGGGCGAAGGCGACCCGGCGAGCGGCCGGATCGGGGAGGATGATCCGGTAGGCCGAGCGGATCGCCGGACTGATCGGCGGATAGGTCAACCCGGCGGCCGCCGAACAGGCCAGCAGGACGGCAGTCGGTGCCCCGGCGACCGTGGACGCCGCCAGCGCCGCCAACAGCGTGGCGCTGCCGAGCGAGGTGGGGAGCAGCACCGGAACCTGCCCGAAGCGGTCCATCAGCCGGCCCCACAACGGCGTACCCGCAGCGGACCCCAGGGCGTAGGCGCCGGTGACCAGGCCGGCGATCGCGTAGGCGCCCCGATCGTGCTCGATCAGCAGCAGGATGCCGAGCGGCGCCATGGAGATCGGCAGCCGAGCGATGAAGGCCGCGATGAACGGCCGGCCGGCGGGACCATGGCGCAGCAGTCGGAGATACGCGCCCATCCCGTCACCGAGATGTGGCCCCGTCGTCTCCTCCAACCGCTGCACCCGCCGAGGTTAGTCTCTCGGGCGCCCTGCCCGCCGGGTCAGTCCAGCCCCGCTCGGTCGATCCAGAGGAGTCATCACTCCAGAGGACTCAGGGACCCCAGGATCGACGGCAGGAACTCCGCGACCGTCGGGTGGATCGGCAGCACGTCGCGCAGCGTCGGGTAGCCGATGCCCGCCTGGATGGCCAGGCCGACGATCTGCACCACGTCGTCGGCCTGCAGGCCGAGGATGGTCGCTCCGAGGATCTCCTCGGTGTCGCCGTCGACCAGCACCCGCATCAACCCGGCCGTCTCACCCTCCAGCTGGGCGCGGCTGACCGACGACATGGGCACCTCGGCCTTGAGCACACGACGGCCCGATGCCTTCGCCTCGGCCAGGCCCATGCCGACCCGGCCGAGGGGCGGGTCGGTGAACATGGCGTACGTGGTCACCCGGTCGGTGACCGTACGCGGTGGGCTGAGCAGGATCTGACTGTCCTGGTACGCGGTGTGGGTGAACGCGCCGTGACCGTTGACGTCGCCGAGGGCCCAGATGCCCGGCAACGACGTCTCGAACCGCGGCCCGATGGTCACGAAACCACGCTCGTCGGTCTCCAGGCCGTGGTCGGGACCCAGCAGGTCGAGGTTGGAGTGCCGACCGGTGGACAGGAGGAGGTGGGAGCCGACCACTGGCTCGCTGCCGTCCGCCAGCTCGACCCGGATGCCGTCATCGGCGGGTGCGACCCGCTGCGGCCGGGTGTTCCGGATGGACACGCCCTCGCCGGTCAGGATCTCGGTCAGGGCGTCCACGACATCGGGGTCCTCGCGGGAGGCGATGCCGCCGCCGGCCAGGATCGTCACGTCCGCACCGAACCGGCGGAACATCTGGCCGAACTCCAACCCGATGTAACCTCCGCCGACCACGATCAGGTGGCGCGGCAGCTCTGTCAGCTGCAACAGCTCGACCTCGGTCAGGTGCTCGACGGTGTCCAGCCCCTCGATCGGGGGCACGGCGGCCCGCCCGCCGACATCGAGGTAGACCTTGCCGGTCTGGTGGGTCTCAGCGCCGACGGTGACTCGATGCGCCCGGCCCTCGGGATCGCCGACCAGGGTCGCCGTGCCGGTGACCAGGTCCAGCCCCTCGACGCCGACGAGCCAGTCGCGCAATCCGGCTCGCATCCCGTCGATCAGGGTGTGCACGCGCTGGATCGCGACCGGGAAGTCGACGGTCACCTCGCCGGTCCGGACCCCGTACGGGGCCGCTCGCCGGGCCTGGTGGGCGATGACGGCACTGGCGCGCAGAGCCTTGGTCGGCCGGCAGCCGTGGTTCAGGCAGGTACCACCTACCTGCTCCATCTCCACCACCAGGGTGCGCTGGCCGTCGCCGGCGAGAGCTGCGGCCACCCCCGGCCCGGCCTGGCCTGCCCCGATGACGATGGCGTCGTACTCACTCATTACTGCTCCCGGGGATATGAATGCGAGACCTCGAAGGGCTCCCAACCTAGCGCTGTGACGTACATCTCTCGATTTGAGTCCTCCCGGTGACCTGTGTTTCCCTTGCTCGTCTTTGGTAACGAATTGATCTCGGAGGATTCACCGTGCGCGTACGACCCCGTCGGGCGATGCCGGCGCCGATCGCCGTTCGCGTGGCTCGGGTGGCCGGCCCGGCCGTCGCCGCCGGCGCGCTGATCACCACGGTCGCCGTCACCGCCTGGCCCAGCAGCACCGGTTCGCTGCAGGCCGTGCCGATCGATTCGTCCGCGTCGGCGGTGCCCTCGGTGGTGACCCCGTCATCGTCGGCGGCCGAGGCCGCCCGCGCGACCAAGGCCGATCGCGGTACCCGGAGCGAGACCCGTCCGTCGTTGACCCTGGCCGACGAGAAGGCCGTGATGGTGGCGTCGGCCCAGCAGCAGGCCGCCGAGGACGCGGCCGCCGAGACGAAGGCCGCGAAGAAGAAGGCGGCCGCGGAGGCGAAGGCCGCGAAGAAGAAGGCGGCCGCGCGTGAGGCCGCCGAGCTGAAGGACAGTGTGATCGGGTCGCGCTACACGACGTCCGCCGTGAAGCTGCGGAAGACGCCCAGCAAGGACGCCAAGTCCGTCGACATCATCGACTCGGCGAAGAAGCTCAAGGTCACCGAGACCGTCCGCAAGGGCTACCGGCAGGTCGTCGTGGACGGCAAGGCCCGTTGGGTGACCGACGACTACTTGAGCAAGAAGAAGCCTTCCGCCGAGGATGCGGCCGGCATCTCGAACGCCCCCTGCAGCAAGAGCAGCGGCATCGAGTCGGGGCTGGTGTCCAACGGAGTCAAGGTCTACCGCGCCATCTGCGCCGCCTTCCCGGAGGTGACCTCCTTCGGCGGTCGTCGGGGCGGCAACGACTTCCACGGCAGTGGTCAGGCCGTCGACAACATGATCTCCGACTCGGCCGCCGGCTGGCGGCTGGCCAACTGGCTGCGGGCCAACGCCTCGAAGCTCGGGGTCAGCGAGGTCATCTACTCACAGAAGATCTGGACCGTCCAGCGTTCCGGTGACGGCTGGCGGGGGATGTCCGACCGCGGCTCATCGACCGCCAACCACTACGACCACGTGCACGTCTCAGTCTACTGATCGACGCGCCAGGCCCGGGGCGCTGCTCGCCGGAGCGACTCGCCCTTGTGAAGCCTTTGACGCCCACCTAGTGTGCTGGTATGGCGGATGCGTACCAGGTGGTCCTCGGCATGGTCGCCGTGTCGATCATCGTGCTCGTCCCCATCGGCTTCGTGGTCGCTTACGACGCTCTGGCCGGGCGCTGGGACGAGCAGCTCCAGGCGTTCAAGGGCTGGCTGGGTGACGGCGCCGAACGTCGTCACAACCTCCGTGCCCTGCGTCGTCAGCAGGGTGCTCCGCTGGAGCGACTCGTCACCGACCTGCGGCGGCTCCGGCTCGCGGTGACCACCGACGAGCACCGCTCCGCCGCGCACCAGCTCGGCAACCGCCTCGCCTACGACCGAGTTCTGATGCAGCTCTGCGCGATGCTCGACATCGAGCACGAGCTGGACACCGAGCTCTCGGGGCTGGATCGCGACATCGAGCGACTCCGGGTCGAGGCGGATCTCGAGCGGGCCGGCGTCACGCTGACGGATCGCCGCTACGGACAGGCCGCCTGAACCCGGTCACCCGTACGTGACTTCTGGGTGGGATTCTGGTGTGCGGTCCCGCGTACCGGTCGTCCGTACGTGACTTCCGGGTGGCATCCGGCCTCACGGATCGTCCTCCGCCATCTCGATCCTGCCCACACGCACGCCTGTGGCGGAGATCTCGTCGCCTGGAATAGATCCTGAGGAGGCCCCGTTACTATTATTGATTCGAAACCGAAGGTTTCGAACAAGAAGTAGTTCACCACACCACCAAAGGAATGATTCACATGTCGTTCGTGTCCTCGCTCCGCTCGCGCAGCAAGGTCCGTCGCAACCGTCGGGCCCTCGAGCGGGCCATCGCCGATGCTCCGACCACATCGATGCGGGACGAGCTGATCCTGGCTGCCCAGCGGTCCGGCATCAGCACGCGCTTCTGAGCAGAACCGGCCCACTCAGCCGGCGCATCACGCACCTTCGAGCTCCCGTCAACGACGACGGGGGCTCTTGTCGTCTCCGGACGGGTTTCGGGGCCCGTCAGCTCCGGCGCCGTCCGTTCCCACTGCTGCGTCGGGGGCGTTCTGGGGTGAGTCGTCGGGTCGGTAGGGGAACCCTTGCATCGTGAACAGGACTCGCCGTGCCTCCGGGGTGGTGCACGGCGTGTCTGCGTAACGGCTTGCCACTTGGCAGAGCTCCGCCTGCATCTTCACCACGGTCTCGGGGTCCAGGAACAGATCGTCGAAAGCGTTGAAGAAGGCGGCATCTCTCCAGTCGAAGTCCCAGTCTTGACGCAGGAAGGCTCGGGCGCGGTCGCCCTCCATGCGCAGCGTCAAGGACAGGAACTCTGTCGTGGCTGCCGCCTGCTCCTCACCGGCCTCCATTGCCTCGGCGTACTGCACCTGTACTCCGAGCGCTCGCCACCACCGCTCACGCTGGGTGCCCTTGTCCGCCACCTCTTCGATGTATCCGTGCTCGGCGAGCTTCTGCAGGTGCCAGCTCGTGCTCCCGGTGTGCACCCCGAGCCGCTTGGCCAACGTGGTGGCTGTGGCGGGTCCCTCCAGCCGCAGGATCTCGAGCATCCGCAGCCGCAGTGGATGCGCGACCCCCCGCATGCTCGACGCGTCAGGGTTCCGGTTGATGCCAGCCTTGCCCTCGACGTCGATCTTTGCCGGACGGTAGGCGTGGTCCTCGCTCGTTGGCACACTCAACCGTAGCGCGAATCCCAAGAAACCTTGGTAACTTTCTTGCCAAGAGTTCTTGGGAGGTTCTAGCCTGGAGTTCTTCACGACGGAAGCCGGCTGCAAGGCCTCGGCTCGGCAGATCCGTCATGGTCAAGGTGGCCACACCGCCAGGACATCCCGGGGCGGTCGCCGCAAGTTGCCCCAGCGCTGTTGATCTTGCTGACGCCGTGCCAGGTGTGCACAGACGCCAGCCCACGTCAGCGCTGCACACACCACCCCTTCACCACGCCGATCGGTGGTCCCATCACCTTCACCCCGACGGACGAGTCACGTAGTGAGGTCCCCGTGAACCAGCCAGAAGCACATCATCCGCGGTTGCCCGATATTGGGCCCGACATCGGCGGACCCGACGACGAGACGTCGATCGACACGCTGACGATCGGTCATGGGCCGGCGGTGACGACACACCAGTGGCAGCGAGCGTCGACAGCGCTCATGACCGTCCTCCTCAGCATCACCGCCCTGGCCGTGCTCGGCGCGCAGGACCACCCCGAGCTCGGCGTCTTCGCATCGCCACTCATCCCGCTGCACATCCTGGTGCTCGGTGACACCTCGGGCGGCAGGGAGGGATGCGCAGCGTGCTTCAGCTACGTCGACCAACTTGCCGCCGCCAAGTCCGACGACGGTCGCCGCCGCATCCGCATCGAGGACGAGACCGTCTCCGCCCACGAAGAGCCCGCGTCCATGCCGGCTCTCGTCTATGGCCTCCGATCAACGTCGCATCTCCGGTCCGCGGTGGCGAGGGCCGACGTGATCCTGCTAGCCGTCGGCAGCGGGGACGTGGCACACCCCGCAGCACAGTGCCCGAGGAGGTGGCGAACGACCTGTCCAAAACCCATCGCGCAGTTCCGGCAGAGCCTGACCGACTGGATCGCCGCCACCGCCACCATCCGCGATCACCGCCCGGTGGAGCTTCGCATCATCACCCCACCACCGACCTCCGGATCCCCCCGCGAGAACGACATCGCCCGGATCGCCTGCGAGGTCGCTGCCGCGCACGACGCCCAGTGCGTCAACGTCTACAACTCGGCACGCACGGACGAGCACGTCGTCGGCGCCGGAGCCGATCCGGATCACCCCCAGCTCACCCAACACGGACACGACCTCGTCGCGATGCAGCTCATCGCCGTCGGTCACTGACACCCTCTGCGGGCCTTCAGGCCAGGGCGGCAGTCCCCGACACGAGGACGTCAGCCCGGTCCCGGGTCGACTCGATCAGGCGTGCGTTGGCCTCGTCGACCTCGGTCGCCCATGCGGTCGCCGCTGCCGGCGTTCGTCCGTGCTCGGTGTGGCGGCTCACCAGCCGCAGCAGTCGTTCCTCCACGGCCGTCACGCAGAACCACGACTCGTCGAGCAGCGGCTTGACCTGATCCCACGGCTCGCGGTCGACCAGCAGGTAGTTGCCCTCCACCACCACCAGCGCCGTACCGGCGGGAACCGCGATCTCGCCGGCGACCGGCTCGTCGACCACTCGATGGAAGCTCGGCGCGTACACCGGGTGGTCGGTCTCGTCCCGGAGCCGCCGCAGCAGTCCCACGAATCCCCAACCGTCGAAGGTGTCCAGCGATCCCTTGCGGCCGCGCCGACCGAGGTCGTCGAGAGTCGCGTTGGCCAGGTGGAAGCCGTCCATCGGCAGGTGCACGGCGGTGCCGGCACCGGACTCGGCGTTCACCCGCGTGACCATGGCCACCGCCAGTGTGGTCTTGCCGGCGCCGGGGCTCCCGGTGACGCCGAGCAGCGTCCGCCCGCCGGGCCGGATCAGCTCCCGGGCACGGGCGGTCAGCTGGTCGAGACCCGCCAGCACCGCGCTCACCGTCGGCCGAGGCGACGCTCGCCGTTCGCTCCGAGGACGTAGTCGAGTCCGTAGTGAGCGTAGATCGCGGGTTCGCCGGCAGCCTCGAGCTCGCCGTCCGTGCCGATCGACGGGGCGTCCTTGGCCGTCTTCTTGTCGGTCATCACCCGGACGCTCTGCGGGGACACCCGGGCCCCGTCGAGCGGGACGAAGACCAACCGGCCACCGCCCGGTAGGCCCACCTTGACGGTGGCGAAGGTCGGTTCCTCGGTGGCGGTGTCGAAGTAGACGGCCTCCAGCTTGCCGATCTTGCCGCCGTCCTTGTCGACCACGGGGAGACCCCGCCAATCGCGGATGTCATCGACGTCGAACATGCCACACTCACTTCCTGTCCACCGGCGCTGAGGTCCAGCGGTGCCGTGCTGTCAGTCAAGCAGACCAAGCGACCGCCGCCACTGACGGCAGCAGCACGAACACGCCGACCACCAGCCCGGCGAGGTTGGCCAGCAGGAAGGACGTCTCCCAGAGCACGGCGGGCACCCGGGTCAGCCGGGTGAGCTGGTCCACGTCGGAGCTGCGGGCCTGGCCCCTCCGTCTCTGCCTCATCAGCTCCAGCACCGGTTTCGGTGCGGCCAGCAGCAGCAACCAGGTCAGCAGGTAGGCGAGCAGCGACAGCGTGGTGCCGGCCAAGTACCAGCTGGCCAGGCCTGCCCCGACCCCGCAGACCACCAGAACCAGCAACCCGTACGCGTTCCTGATCTGCAGGAGCATCAGCGACAGCCACCCCACGGCCAGCCAGAGCAGCGCGAGGCTGTGGCCGGAGGCCAGCAGCAGGGCGGCGCCCAGACCGGCGACCGCGGGTGCCAGGTAGCCCGCAGCCAGCATGGCGACCATGCCCGGGCCGGTCGGCTTGCCGCTGGAGAGCGTGACCCCGGACGTGTCGGCGTGCAGGCGGATCCCCATCAGCCGCCGCCCGGTGAGCACGGCGACCAGCGCGTGGCCGCCCTCGTGGCTGATGGTCACGACGTGTCGGGTCAGCGACCAGGCCCGCGGCAGCAGCACGAGCGCGAGCGCGACCAGGGCGACGGCCACCACGACCGCCGGCTCCGGGGCCGGCTGGGTCGTCGTCGCCCGTTCCCAGATCTGGCTCAGGACCTCACGCACACCGGCTCAACGCGTACGGGTGTCGGCTCGTTCCTGCCCCAACCTCTGCGTCAGTAGCTACGAGCGGGTGGAGACGTGCACCAGGGTGGCTTCGAAACGACCGTCGGGCTTGGTGATCTGAACGATGATCCGGTCGCCGACCTGCACCTTCTCGTACGCCCCGCCGCGGATGACGCCGCTTCGCCCGTTGGCGGTGAGCAGGACCAGCAGCGGCTGGACCCGGGTGACGGTGCCCGCGACCATGTCCCCCACGGCGAAGGACGACGTCTTCACGAGTCCTTGGGCGGGCATCGACGGCGAGACCAGCGGGCGCTGGTCGATCGGGGACGGGGAGGATGCGGCGGAGGCGGCGAGGGTCGGGGCAGCGGAACCGGGTGTCCCGGCCGCGGGAGGGTCGGCGCCGCCGCATGCTCCGAGCGCGAGGCCCAGACCGAGAACGGTGGCGACGGTCGCGCCTCGGAGTGCTGCTGACATCAGATGGTCCCTCCTTCGGTTCCATGCTCGCGCCTGCGCGCCTCGGCGTCTGTAGACCTAGGTCCTGTCGGGCTCGCTCACACGCCGGTGGTCCAGAGCAGCTCCCGAGCACCCCCGAGCCGGTCGGCGAACGCGACGGCCTGCTGGTCGGTGAGACTGCTGACGAAGTCCGCGATGCCGCGGCCACGGCCCATCCGGGCCAGCTCCGCCGCGGAGGTCGCGCCCGCGAACCAGTCGGGGTGATCCACCGTGACCCGCTCGTACCCCTCGGTCGCGATCCGGACCAGGTCGATCAGCCGACGGGGCGCCTTCGGAGCATCCAGCCGGTCGGACAGCCAGTCGTCGAACCCGATCACCAGGGCCTCGATGGTGCGGGTCTGACCGCGCTGGAACATGGCCAGGTCGGGGCGGTCGAGGATGAAGTACTGATGCACGAACTTGAGCACCGACACCTCGTGCCACGAGTCGGGAGACAGGGTCACGTACGCCGACCGGACCGGCGGATCGCGCTGCAGCACCACCGAGGTGATGAAGTGGTCGATCCAGCGGGAGACGAAGCCGGAGATGGCTCGGTCGGCCATCATCGACCCGTCGTACGGGGCGGCCAGCACCCCGTCGACGAACTCGTCGCCGATGATCGTCACGGCGTCGGCGAAGGTCTCCTCGTCGAACATCCAGTCGTCCTTGTCGATCAGCCGCCGACGCAGCTGCTCCAGTCCCGCTCCGGGCCAGCGACCCATCAGCACCAGCTCCGAGTCACTCATCGCGGCCAGGGCCCGGCGCTCGGCCACCCAGGACCGGAACTCACCGGACACGGGGGAGAACTGCAGCACTCCGGAGCGGTGGAAGTCCTCGACGTCGTGCAGCGAGTAGGCGATGTCGTCGGCCAGGTCCATGATCGAGCACTCCAGCGTCTGGCGCCCCGGTGGCAGGTCGGGGAACGCCGACAGGGCGGCGAGCATCTCGTCCAGATCCAGCGTGTAGGCGGAGAACTTGCCCGAGCCCGGACCGGTCAGTCCGAAGCCGGCGCCCCGGGGCGGCTCGGACCACCCCGACGGGTGCGGATCGGGCACCACGAACCGGCCCCACGGGTACTTCAGCACGCCCGCTCGGCTGGCGGCGGTCAGGTTCAGCCCCTCGTCGCCCGGGCCGTGCACCTCGAGCTCGGTGAGGATCCGGAAGGTCTGGGCGTTCCCCTCGAACCCGTCGGACAGCCCGAACCGGTCCCGCAGCAGCTGGTCGAGGACCCGCTCACCCAGGTGACCGAAGGGCGGGTGTCCGAGGTCGTGCGCGTTCGCCGCGGCCTGGACGACGACGTGGTCGAGGCCGCCGAGCTCCCGCAGCAGCTCCGGGTCGGAGATCCGCAGCAGCCGAACCGCGACCGCCCGGGCCACCGCGGTCACCTTGATCGAGTGGGTGAGGCGGTTGTGGACCACCCCGCCGGTGGCGCCGGCCGGGATCACCTGGGTCACCTCGGCCAGCCGGGAGAACGACTGGGCGAACCGGATCCGCTCCAGGTCGGTACGGAACTCCGACTCCCCGCCGGCGTACGGCGTTCCGGCCTCGGGCTGGGCCCGCTGCAACCGTGCGTCCATGGTCTGCACCCTAGAGGCGTCCGCGTACGGCGCCTCGCTAGTGTCGACCGCATGAGCGCACCCGTCGACGCCACGACCACCGCCGCTTGGCGCACGCTGACCGGCTTGAAGGCGGGACTGGAGCCCGATCTCCGCGGCTGGTTCGCCGCCGACCCGGCTCGGGCCCAGGCCTTCACCCTGACCGCCGGTGACCTGCACGTCGACCTGTCCAAGAACCTGATCGACGACGCGGTGCTGACCGCCCTGGTCGAGCTGGCCGAGCAGGTGGGCCTGGCCGAGCGCCGGGACGCCATGTTCGCCGGCGAGAAGATCAACGTCACCGAGGGCCGGGCCGTGCTGCACACGGCACTCCGCGATCCCGACGGTGCCGAGGTCGTGGTCGACGGCACGAACGTGGTGCCCGAGGTGCACCACGTGCTGGAGAAGGTCTACGGCTTCGCCGACCGGGTGCGCAACGGCGAGTGGAAGGGAGTCACCGGCAAGCCGATCGCCACCGTGGTCAACATCGGCATCGGCGGTTCCGACCTCGGACCGGTGATGGTCTACGAGGCCCTGCAGCCCTACGTGAAGGAGGGTCTGACCGCGCGCTTCGTCTCCAACATCGACCCCACCGACGTCGCGCTGAAGACCGCCGACCTCGATCCCGAGACCACGTTGTTCATCGTGGCCTCCAAGACGTTCACCACCTTGGAGACGCTGACCAACGCCCGGCTGGCCCGAGCCTGGCTGCTGCACGCGCTCAAGCGGTCGGGAGCCATCGGCGACGCCGAGAGCGACGAGTCGGAGGCCATCGCCAAGCACTTCGTGGCCGTCTCCACCGCGTTGGACAAGGTCGCCGACTTCGGCATCGACCCGGCCAACGCGTTCGGCTTCTGGGACTGGGTGGGCGGGCGCTACTCGGTCGACTCCGCCATCGGTACGTCCCTGGTGGTCGCCCTGGGATCGGACAACTTCGCCGACTTCCTGGCCGGCTTCCACACCATCGACCGGCACTTCGCGGAGACCCCGTTCGGGCAGAACGTCCCGGCCCTGATGGGTTTGCTGAACGTCTGGTACCGCAACTTCTTCGGTGCCGCCACGCACGCCGTGCTCCCGTACGCGCAGCTGCTGCACCGCTTCCCCGCCTACCTGCAGCAGCTGACCATGGAGTCCAACGGCAAGAGCGTGCGCTGGGACGGGTCACCGGTGACCACCGACACCGGTGAGGTGTTCTGGGGGGAACCCGGCACCAACGGACAGCACGCCTTCTACCAGCTGATCCACCAGGGCACCCAGCTGATCCCGGCCGACTTCATCGCCGTGGCCCAGCCGGCGTACCCGCTGACCGATGGCGGCACGGACGTGCACGAGCTGTTCCTGGCCAACTTCTTCGCCCAGACCGCCGCGCTGGCCTTCGGCAAGACCGCCGACGAGGTCCGCGCCGAGGGAACCGCCGAGGAGATCGTGCCGGCCCGGGTGTTCTCCGGGAACCGGCCGACCACCTCGATCATGGCTCCGGCGCTGACCCCGTCGGTGGTCGGGCAGCTGATCGCGCTCTACGAGCACATCACCTTCACGCAGGGGATCGTCTGGGGCATCGACAGCTTCGACCAGTGGGGCGTCGAGCTGGGCAAGCAGCTGGCGTTGAAGGTGACCCCGGCCGTCGGCGGCGACGAGGCCGCGCTGAGCGAGCAGGACCCGTCCACCCAGGGCCTGATCCGCTACTACCGTGAGCAGCGGGGCTGAACCCCAACTCCGACGAGCGGAGCAGCGAGTGACGTCTAACCGAGTTCCGGGCCTTGGGACCTGAGCTTGTCCACCTCGGACATGGCGTCGCGGAGCCCGGACAGCCAGGTCTCGGTGTGCTCGCCGACCAGGGTGACGGCCCAGGCGAGGGCCTCGGAGCGGGAGCGGGCCACGCCGGCGTCGACCAGGGTGTCGAGCACCTGACGCTCGGGCTGGCGCAGGCGGGTCATCACCGGCACCGACAGGTGGGTGAACAGCTCGCCGACCTCGCCGGAGCGGGCGCCCCAGGAGACCTTCCGGCCGTACCGGGTCTGCGCCTCTTCGGCGATCTGGATCCGGGTCTCGCGGGTCTCCTCGCGGAACCGGCTGATCCGTCCCTCCGCCTGAGCGGCGTCGGCTGCCTCGCCGGTCAGCGTGCCGAAGACCACGATCTCCTCGCGGTCGGCGCTCACGTCGACCTCGGAGAACCAGCCCTCCGGTAGCCGTCCCTCGAACCAGGACTGGGCATCGTCGGCCGCCGGCAGATCGGCGTTCTGCCAACCGCCCGGTCGCCCGAAACCATGACGGCCGCCGCGTCCGCGGCCCCGTCCCTCACCGCGCTCGCCGCGCCGTTCGGGCCGGCCTTCTCCGCGCGGACCACCACGGCGGCCTCCGCCGCGAGGACCGCTGTCCTCGCCGGCATCGTCGGGGCCCATCCCGCGTCCACGCGGGTGTCCACCGAACTCGTCGCCCCCACGGAAGTGGCGGCGTCCCCGAGGTCCGACCTCGGGTCGATCTGAAGTGAATGCGTTCGTCTTCATGACGTGCACTCCTTTCTCTGTATGTGTGATTACAAGATTACACAACGTACCGATATATCGCAAGCAGAGATCGTGCGGTCGTTAGGGTGACGGCGTGGATGCTCCGTACGCCCGGTTCGAGGCCCTGGTCCGGGCGGGTGCTGTGGACTCGGTGGGGGAGCCGGAGCTGGTCACCTCCTACTCGAACGACGCCTGGTACGTGCGGTCAGCCTCGGCCGGTGAGCTGGTCCTCCGGGTGTGCTGGATCGGTGACCGGAAGCGGCTGCTGCGCGAGGCCGCGGTGGGCCGTGCCCTCCCGGCGGCCGTCGGCTATCCGGAGGTGCTCGCGTCCGGCTCCCTGACCGTCGAGGGCGAGCCGATCACGTGGATGACCAGCCGACGGCTGTCCGGCACGACCCTGTTGAAGGCCTGGCCGGACCTGGGTCCGCAACAGCGCGACCGGGCCCTGTGCGACGTCACGGGGCCGTTGCGCACCCTGCACGCCTGGCGTCCTCCGGCGAACGTGGCGGCGCGCCTCGGTCCGCCGTCGCCGAGCACGGATCCGCAGACCATCATCGGCACGACCATCGTGCCGTTGCCGCTCGATCGGGTACGCCAGCTGGTCGCCCCGGCCGGCAACCAGGCCCCCGAGCACCGGTCCGTGATCGCCGACGCCTGGTCCTGGCTGATCGACCACGCCGACCTGCTGCCGCGGCTGGATGACCCGGCCGACGCGGTGACCCACGGGGACCTGCACCTGGACAACATCTGGTGGGACGGGGAGCGGGTCACCGGGCTGCTCGACCTGGAGTGGGTGCGCTGGGGTCCGGGCTGGCTCGACCTGGTGTCGGTCCGGGACAACGCCCTGGCCGGGGACGAGTTCAGTGAGCCCCATCAGCGCCTCCTGGACACGCTGCGCGCCGGACTTCCCGGACTCGAGCACCCCGACCTCGTCCAGCGGCTGACCGTGGTCGAGCTGGCGTTCCAGCTGCGCCAGATCCTGGTCTGGCCGTCGCCGGGACCGGATCCGGCGATCGATCACCCGGTGCGGCTGCTGCGGCGGCTGCTCGACCTCAGCCGCTGATCCCGGCCGGCCGGCGTCGGGTGCCGACGTCCCACACCGTCTTCACGCAGGCGACCTGATCGCGGACCCAGCCGCGGGCCCAGGGCTCGTTCAGCCCGTCGCCCTCTTCGCGCAGCCGGACGGTGCGGTCACCGACGCCGACCGCGTCCAGGCCGATCAGGCGCGCCGTGCCCACCGCCCGGGGCAGGTGGTAGGTCTGGGTGACGACCACGACCCGATCCACCCCGTAGACCTCGCGGGCCCGGACGCAGGAGTCGTACGTGTCCAGTCCCCACGGATCGAGGACCAGTCGGTCATCGTCGGCTCCGGCGGCGAGCAGATGCGCTCGCATGGCCGCCGGCTCGTCGTACTCGGGAGCCTGCGCGTCACCGGAGAGCAGCAGCCGGTCAACCGTGCCGCGCTGCAGCAGCAGCAGAGCCAGGTCGAGCCGGGCCCGCAGGAACCGGGACGGGGTGCCGCTCGGATACACCTGAGCGCCGAGGACCAGCGCCATCGGCGCGTCGGGCACCTGGTCGAGGGAATACAGGTGCCCCGCCGCCGCGCCGCGGACGATCCCGAGCGAGGTTCCGAGTGCCGCGGTGACGCCGAGGGCGCCCGCGCCGAGCACGCCGGCGCCGATCGTGAAGGGGGAAGGCACTCCTCGAGCCTAGGCTCCGGTGGCGGCGTGAGCGCGACACCGCTCATCGCCGAGGACCTGCTCCTGCTGCTGTTCGATCCTCGATCGGGCACCATCGCCGGAGAAGGCACGCTCTTCTACACACTGGCCGGGGCCGTGCTCGCCGACCTCGCCGCCGGAGGTCACATCGAGGTCGACGAGGACACGACGCTGGCCGGCCGGCGGGTGCGGGCGGTCGCCGCCGCTCCATCCCCCGATCCGTTGCTGCGGGAGCCGTGGGATCGGCTCACCCGCAAGCCTCGTACGACGCAGGTGCTGCTCGCCGAGATCGGACCGACGCTGCGTGATCCGCTGCTCGATCGTCTCGTCCTGGCCGGGCACATCGGACGTGAGCGCGGTCGTCTGCTCGGCATCCTGCCCTCCACCCGCCTGTCCGCCGGTGGCACCTCGCGGCGCGGTGAGCTCTTGGACGCCGTGCGCCCGGTGCTGACCGAGGCTGCGGCTCCCACGCCCCGGACGGCGGCTCTCGCGGCGCTGCTCTCGGCGAGCGGGAGCCTGCCGGCGCTGTACCAGGACTTCCCCTGGTCCGGGCGGGTGCTCACTCGTGGACAGGAGCTGGAACGGGGTGACTGGGGTGCGGCGGCGGCCGGCGAGGCGGTCACCCGGACCACGATGGCGGCCGCCCTGTCCAGCGTGTCGGCGGTGATCGCCGTGACGCACGGCCGCTGATCCGGACTGGGAGTGTCGGCGGTCCCTGACAGGGTCTCGGACCATGGAGACACCGACAACCAGAGTGCCGCTGCGCGGGCCGTACGACCTGCGCGAGGTGGCCCTGATGGGCTTCGGGCACCGCGACGAGGACTCCTTCGACGGGGTGATGAGGTTGGGCTTCTGCGTCGACGGGGACTACGAGAGCCACCTCGGAGTCGCCGTTCGGCAGGAGGGTGACGAGCTCTCCGTCGAGATCGAGCAGGCGGTCGGTCCGGCGGCCGACGCCGCGGTGGTCGTCCGGCAGGCGGCGCGGGTCGTCTCGGCCGACCAGGACGGGCAGGCGTACGCGGACCTCTGCCGGGCCGATCCGATGCTGGCGCCGATCTTCGCCCGAGCGCCCGGCTTCCGTCCGGCGAACTTCTACTCCCCGTACGAGGCGGCCGTCTGGTCGATCCTCAGCGCCCGCCGCCCGCGCCGTCAGGGCATCGCGCTCCGCCAGCGGCTCGCGGAGACGTTCGGGACGGTGCTCACCGTGGCCGGTCAGCCCGTTCCGGTGGTGCCGACACCGTCGCGGCTGCTGGCGGTCGACCAGCTGCCGGGGCTGCCGGCGGACCGGATCCCGCGACTGCACGCCGTCGCCGAGGCCGCTCAGCGCGGCGACCTCGCGGTCGATCGGCTGACCGCGCTCGGGGTGGACGCCGCGAAGACCGAGCTGCAGCGACTGCCCGGCATCGGCCCGTTCTACAGCACGCTGATCACGGTCCGGGCGTGCGGTCTGACCGATGTGCTGGCCACCGAACCTCAGGTGCTGAAGCACCTGGAGGCGGCGTACGGTCGAGCCGTGGACGCGGCCGAGCTCGAGCAGCTGGCCGAAGCGTGGCGACCCTGGCGCACCTGGGTGACGGTGATGCTGCGGGCCCTCGGCGGGCACCCCGAGGCTGAGGACCTGCGTGCCGGAGGGTGACACCGTCTGGCGGGCGTGCCGTCGCCTGCACGGACTGCTGGCCGGCGAGCAGCTCAGCAGGGCCGAGTTCCGGGTGCCGCAGCTGGCCGTCACGGATCTGACCGGGGTCACGGTGCTCGACGTGACCCCGCGCGGGAAGCACCAGCTCTTCCGGTTCGACAACGGCTGGACGCTGCACACCCATTTCCGGATGGAGGGGGCCTGGCGGACCTACCCGAGCGGCCGTCGCTGGAACGGGGGTCCCGACCACGAGATCCGAGCCGTCCTGAGCACGGCGGACACGGATGCGGTGGGGTATCGGCTGCCGGTGGTCGAGCTGCTCCCGACGGCGGAGGAGGACGACGTGGTCGGTCACCTCGGACCGGACCTGCTCGGGCCGGACTGGGACTCCGACGAAGCCTTGCGCCGGATCCGAGCGCACCCGGACAGCTCGATCGGCGAGGCCCTGCTCGACCAACGCAACCTGGCCGGACTGGGCACCTTCTACCGGGCCGAGCTGCTGTTCCTGCAGGGCCTGCATCCCCGCACTCCGGTGTCGCAGGTGACGACCCTGGCCCGGGTCGTGCAGCGTGCCCACCTGCTGCTGAACGCCAACAAGGTCCGGCCCGAGCAGTCCACCACCGGAGACCTGCGCCAGGGCCGCCGCGCGTACGTGTTCGAACGCCCCGGTCAACCCTGTCGGCGCTGCGGCACCTCCATCCGTACGGAGGAGTTCGGTCCGCTCGGCCAGGAACGGCGCAGCTACTGGTGCCCGCGCTGCCAGCCGGAGCGGTGAGGCGGCTTCGGCGACCGACCTGATGCTGCTGCATGCTGGCATCGGCAACTGGATCGCCTACCTGGCCGCGTACGACGAGGGACGGCAGATCCCCGACCTGAACCCGGCTGGGGCACGGGCGCTCAACGAAACGTCTCGTCCGGGCGGGTCGCCTGGATGATCTGCTCGTTCTGTCTCTGTCGGCCACGGCGACCGAGAAGAAGTCAGCAGTACGGCAGGGCGCGGACCTGGTAGCCGCGGGCGTGCAGGTCGGCGATCACCCTGGGTAGAGCCGCGACCGTCTGGGACCGGTCACCGCCGCCGTCGTGCATCAACACCACGGTGCCGTTGCCGATGCTCTTCAGTCGTCCGGTCTTGGCCAGGGTGGAGACTCCGGGCTTCGTCCAGTCCAGCGTGTCCACGTCCCACATCACCTGTCGCAGGCCTGCCTTGGCGATGGCCTTGCGGACGGCGGCGTTGGTGGCTCCGTACGGAGGGCGGAAGCACTTGGCCTTCGGGCCGTGCTTGATCTGCCGCTTCAGCTGGGCGGGTGTGCGCGTCGTCAGGTCCGGGTGGTCGTAGGAGTGACTGGCCACCTTGCTGCCCTGAGCCCGGATCTTGGCGTCGGCGTGCGGGAAACCGCCCTCGTTGACACCGAGGTGGAAGAACGTGGCCGTCGACCCGGTGCGGTCGAGGATGCTGAGGATCGAGCCGGTGTAGGGGCCGGGGCCGTCGTCGAAGGTCAGGTAGACCGTGCCGCCGGGGCCCTTCCGCAACGGCCCCTTCAGGTACTTGTCACTCGAGGACTTCTTGGCCGGCACCGTCGGCCTGGATCCGCTGGTCGACTTCGGCTTGCTCGGGGTCGGCTTGGTCTTCGGCTTCGCCGGCACCGTCGGTTTCACGGTGGGCTTGGCCGCAGCTGTGGGCTTCGTCGGGGCGGCGACCTTCGGGGTGGGCGTGACCTTCGGCGTGGCCGGGGCCGTCGGTGTCGGCGTGGCCTTCGGGGTTGCCGCCGTGGCGCGCGGCTTGGGCGTGGCCGCCTTCTTGGCCGGGCTCGAGGTGCTCTCCTCCGCGGGCGTCGGCACCGCCGACGGAGATCCGATCAGCTGGCCGACGATCGTGCTCCGGGCCGAGGAGTCGAGCCCCACGACCACCCCGATCGTGATGGAGCCGAACAGGACCAGGACGAGCAGGAGGACGGCACGACGAATGATCACGACGCGGCGCCAACGTGGCGGAGGAGCACGGCGAACTCTTTCGGCAAGGAGCAATTACCTCGCCATTATGTGTATCCCCCAGGCCGCGTCGAGGTCCGACGCGGACGAGTCGCCGTATCGATTCGGTTGCGTCACCGACTGTTCACCGTCGGCTCGGTGCATCGATCGGCTGACGATCGGTCGCCCACGAGGCGACCACGACGGCTGCGGCGGCTGACCAGGCCTGCGGGCGGCAGGCCGCCGGGTAGGGCACGGCCCGCCCCTCGCCGGACCACAGCTCGGGCAGTCGACGGTCGAAGGCCAGCGATGCCCGGAGCAGACCCTCGGCGAGTCCGGCCGCGAGATCGGCGTGCCCGGTGCGGACCAGACCGGCGATCACGATCGCCGTGTCGTGCGGCCAGACCGTGCCGCAGTGGTAGCTGAGCGGGCTGTAGCCGCCGTCGCGATCCGACATGGTGCGCAGACCGAGACCGCAGTCGAGGTCGGCAGCGACGACCCGGCGAGCCACCAGACGCTCCTCCTCCGCGTTGAGCAGACCGGTGCCCAGCAGGTGCCCGATGTTGCTCGTGACGGAGTCGACCCGCTGCTTGTCGCCGTCCAGCGCCAGCGCCGGGAACCGTTCGTCGGCCTCACCGCACCAGAACGCGGCCCGGAACTTCTCGGCCAGCGCGGCGGCCCAGTCGCGGTAGCGCTCGGCGCCGTCGAGACCGAACGCCTCCAGCAGCGCCGCCCCACCGATCGCGGCCTCGTACGCGTAACCCTGCACCTCGCAGAGCGCGACCGGACCCGCGGCGATCCGCCCGTCGGCGAACCGTACGGAGTCGCCTGAGTCCTTCCAGCCCTGGTTGGCGAGACCGTGCCCGCTGTGGTCGATGTACTCGAGGAAACCGTCCCCGTCGGCATCCCCGTACGTCACCAGCCAGTGCAGGGCCCCCTCCAGCAACGGCAGCAGGGCGGTGACCTCGGCCTCGGCGAGACCGGCCCGCCACGCGTCGTGCAGCAGGCAGATCCACAACGGGGTGGCGTCGACGGTCCCGTAGTACAGCGGTGGCAGGGACGTCTCGTTGAAGGCGTACGTCCCGCGCCGCAGCTCGTGCATGATCTTGCCCGGCTCCTGGGCGGTGGCCACGTCGACCTCGGTGCCGGCCAGCCGACCCAGGGCCCGCAGCGTCCCGCCGGCCTGGCGGACGTCGACGGGCAGCAGCAGCCGGGAGGTCCACAGGCTGTCCCGGCCGAACAGGGTGAAGTACCACGGCGACCCGGCGGCGAAGAACGCGTCGTCCGGTGCCTCGCTGGTCGCCATCCGCAGGCCGTTGAGGTCATGCAGCGACTGCCTCAGCCAGGGTCCCAGGCGTGGGTCCGCCCCGGATCGACCACCGGCCAGCCGATCGGTGATGGAGTCGGCCGCGAGACCCGGCCCGCGAGCCGGGACCACGACGGCTCCGGTGTCGCTGACTCCGGCCAGCCAGTCGAGCTCCATCACACCGCCGGCGGGGACCGTCACCAACCACGTCAGCACCAACCGGGTCTCGTCCTCGCTGCGCGTGATCTCGGCGCCCGGTGCGTGCAGTCGCGCGGTCACCTCCGCGCTGCCGAAGGTGACCGTCTCCGCGCTCGGGTCGTCGGTGAAGCGGACCGGCTCGGCGTGCCGGCCGACCTTGATCGACTCCATCGGCGTGAGGTCGCTGGCCAGCTCGATCCGGACTTCGGTGGTCACCGAGGTGGCGAGCTCGGAGGTGAGCACCAACGCCTCGGCCAGCATCCCCGGCGTGACCGTACGGGTCAGGTCCAGCCGGAGCATCCGGTCGACGTCGCCACCGGGGACGGCATCGGCGAGGTAGGTGAAACACGCCTCACCCGCACCGCCGAGGTCGGTGGCCAGGTGCGCCGGCGACTCGCCACCGATCTGCAACGACCAGCCGCTGAGGACCCGCAGGTCGGCGTGGAACAGGCCGTGGGCCGTGGTGCGACCTGCCAGCTCGGCCACGATCGCACCGTCGCGGCCAGACAGGACCTGGGTAGGTGCGGCGCACACCGTGACGAGATCGTGCAGGAGCGGCTGGGTCGGCTGCGGCATGGAGCGCATCCTAGGGAACCGGGGCGAGCGCAGGACCGCCGAGATCGGGGATACTTGGTCCTCGTGTCGTCCTTGCCGTACGAGTTGAACGCCCGGGTGCAGTCCGTCGCCGGGATCGATCCCGAGCTCCGCCCTGCGACCAAGCCCCAGTTCGGTCACTTCCAGAGCAACGTGGCGCTCCGGTTGGCCAAGGCGCAAGGCCGCCCGCCGCGTCAGGTGGCGCAGGGGATCGTCGAGGCCCTGGACGTGTCCGATCTGTGCGAGCCGCTGGAGATCGCCGGCCCGGGCTTCATCAACTTCCGGCTGCGGTCCGACGTGCTGGCACGTGCCGTCACCGACCAGCTGGCCGAGCCGGCTGTCGGGGTCCAGACGACCGACACTCCCAAGACCGTCGTGATCGACTACTCGGCTCCGAACGTGGCCAAGCAGATGCACGTGGGGCACCTCCGGACCACGATCATCGGCGACTGCTTCAACCGGGTGCTGACCGCCGTCGGTCACCAGGTGCTGCCGCAGAACCACATCGGCGACTGGGGCACCCAGTTCGGCATGCTGGTCGAGCAGGTGCTGGAAGACGGCATCGACGCCTCCGCGTTGACCCTGCCGGAGGCCGAGGGCCTGTACAAGCGGGGCTCGTTCCGGTTCCGTGAGGACAGCGAGTTCGCCGGCCGCGCCCGGCAACGGGTGGTCGCCCTGCAGTCCGGTGACGAGCAGACCCGGGCCATCTGGCGCGACCTGATCGCCATCTCGTTGACCGGGTTCAACGCCGCGTACGACCGGTTGAACGTCAAGCTGACCGACGAGCACCTGGCGGGCGAGTCGATCTACAACGACGACCTGGCCTCGGTGGCCGCTGAGCTCGAGGCCAGCGGTGCCGCGGTCATCGACCAGGGTGCGCTGGTCGTCTTCGTCGAGGGCTTCAACGCCCCGATGATCGTGCGCAAGACCGACGGCGGGTACGGCTACTCGATCACCGACCTCGCCGCCGTCCGGCACCGGGTCCGCGACCTGCACGCCGACCGGATCATCTACGTGACCGACGCCCGGCAGGGCGACCACTTCGCCCAGGTGTTCGCGGTCTGCCGGTTGGCCGGCTGGCTGCCCGACGACGTGATCGCGCAGCACGTCGGGTACGGCATGGTGCTCGGTCCGGACGGGAAGCCGTACAAGACGCGTGAGGGCAAGGCCATGCTGCTGGCCGACCTGCTGGACATGGCGGAGCAGCACGCAGCGCCGCCGATCGCGCTGGCGGCGATCAAGTACGCCGATCTGTCCAACGGACTGAACAAGGACTACGTCTTCGACGTCGACCGGATGGTGCAGACCACCGGCAACACCGGGCCCTATCTGCAGTACGCCCACGCCCGGCTGTCCCAGGTGCTGCGCCGGGCCGAGGCCGAGGGCCTGGTGGTGGGGGAGAAGATCGCCGTGCTGGACGAGCCGGCCGAGCAGACCCTGGCGCTGCTGCTCACCCGCTTCGGCGACGTGGTCACCGAGGTCGCCGACACCCTGCAGCCGCACCGGCTGTGCGGCTACCTCTACGAGGTGGCCGGCGCCCTGTCGGTGTTCTACGAGCAGTGCCCGGTGCTGAAGTCCGACGGCGAGGTGCGAGCCTCCCGGCTCGCGCTGTGCACCCTGACCAAGAAGGTGCTGGCCGGCGGCCTGGACATGCTCGGCATCGAGGCCCCCGACCGCATGTGACTCACCTGACCACGTCGGGGTGGGCCTTGCGGTCCGCGGCCAGCCAGGCGGCGCCGACGATGCCGGCCGTGTTCAGCAGCTTGGCCGGCACGATCTCGGTCTTCAGCTCCAGCTTCGGCAGGAACTTCTCCGACTTCTTGCTGACCCCGCCTCCGACCACGATCAGGTCCGGCCAGAACAGCGCCTCGACGGTCTCGTAGTAGCGCTGGAGCCGAGGCACCCAGTCGCTGTAGGACCAGCCGTTCTTCTCCTTGACCCCCGACGAGGCCCGCGACTCGGCATCGTGACCGTCGACCTCGATGTGTCCGAGCTCGGAATTGGGCACCAGCACGCCCCGGTAGATCAGCGCGCTGCCGATGCCCGTGCCCAGCGTCGTGACGAGTACCAGTCCGGGGTGGTCCTTGGCCGCGCCGTAGTGCACCTCGGCCACACCGGCGGCATCTGCGTCGTTCATCAGGTAGATGTCGCGCTGGAGGACGTCTTCGAAGATCTTCTCGGCCGGGGCGTCGATCCAGGAGTGGTCGATGTTGGCCGCCGAGCGGGTCTGGCCATGGGTCACGACGGCGGGGATGGTGACGCCGATGGGACCGTCGCCGATGTCCTCGGAGAAGTGCTGAACGATCTCGGCGACGACCTTCGCCACGGCTTGCGGAGTCGACTTCGCCGGCGTGTCGATCCGCAGCCGCTCCTTGGCGAACAGTCCCGTGGTCAGATCGACGGGGGCACCCTTGATGCCGCTGCCGCCGATGTCGATACCGAGAACGGAACGGCCGGGTGCTCCAGCGCCGGAGGAGTCAGTCATGGCGGGCAGCCTATCCACGGGGGTTTCGGGTCCGACACCCCTCCCAGCCGGACCGTGCGGAGGCTCCGGCCACACTGGGCCCATGAGCTCCGACATCGTCTCGGCCACCCGTACTGTTGCCGCCCCCGCCGCCGAGATCTTCGATCTGCTCGCCACACCGCGCCGGCACAGCGAGATCGACGGCTCCGGCAGCGTCCGCGGGGTGCAGGACCGGACGCCCGATCGGCTGTCGGCCGGCGCCAGGTTCGGGATGCAGATGCGGATCGGGTTGCCGTACAAGATCTTGAACGAGGTGGTGGAGTTCGACGAGCCGACCAGGATCGCCTGGCGGCACTTCGGCGGCCACGTGTGGCGCTATCTGCTGGATCCGGTCGACGAGCAGCACACCCGGGTGACCGAGCAGTTCGACACCACCGGATCGCGAGCACCGCTGTTCCTCACCCTGATCGGAGCCAAGCGGAGCAACGCCAAGTCGATCAACGCGACGCTGGACCGACTGCAACGGTGGGCGCGAGACCGTCCCTGACGTCGCGGTCGAACCACTCCGCGTCCTCGGGATCGGCGATCGGTACGGCGAGCGCTGCCGCCCAGTCGGCGGCCGCCTCGTCGGCACGATCGAGTGCGCGCAGTGACCTGGCCCGGATCTCGAGCGCGTACGCGAGGTCGAAGTCGACCAGGCCGTGCTCTCGACAGGTCAGCAGGCACCGGTCGGCCCAGTCGAGGGCCGCTTCCGGTCTGCCGACGGCGAGCAGGGCCTTCGCGATCAGGTAGTCGCCGCGGGCCGCGTTGGCCTCCGTCCGACCGGTCGCCCGGGCCCAGTGGTATGCCGAGGCGAAGGCGCAGGCGACCAGGTCGGCATCATCGTCCCGGGTCCTGGTCGCGCGGTCGAGGAGCGCCCAGGTCTGCTGATGGGCCGACACTGCTTGGGTCCGATGCCAGTCACCGTCCACCGTGGGCGCCGAGTCCACGGGTGCGTCGGTATCGGCCGCGCGGGGCGGCAGGCTCTGCCCGGTCTCGATCACCGTCTTGAGCCCGTCCAGCACCCACGGCCACCCCGTGCGCACGCTGGCCCAGGTGAGCGGGCTGGCGGCGAGGTCGCCGTGCACGAGCCGGACTCGGGTGAGGCCGTCGCCGGCCGCCTCGACCGTCCACTCGACCCGGCTGGGGGGCTCGGCGGCGAGTGCGGCGTCGTACAGGGTGCGCCAGGTCAGCACGAACCGGCCGGGTCGCCCGTCGGCCGGTGGCTGCAGCTCCTCGACAGTGCCCTCGGTGGCGTCGGCGCCGTCCGGGGTGATCGTCCGGTAGGGCTGGCCGGCCTCGGGCGGTCGGAGGAACACCGTGCCGAAGAAGTAGCGCTTGGTCCACTCCGAATCGGTGATCGCCCGCCAGACCTGCTCGGGAGTGGCGGCGATGTAGACCTGCTGAACGTGAGCGGTGATCGTCATGAGCGGAACCTCTGGTGCTCGGTGGCGGGTTCGGACTGGTCGGCGCGGACCTGCTCGTCGAGGGAGACCAGCGCGGAGGTGAAGCGGGCGGCGTACCGGCTGATCCACCGGTTCGCGATCTGCTCGATCGGCACCGGGTTGAGGAAGTGCCGCTTCTCCCGGCCCCGGCGCAGCGGGACGACCAGGTCAGCGGCTTCCAGCACGGCGAGGTGCTTCATCACCCCGAACCTGGTCATCCCCGCGAACTGCGCGCACAGCTGACCGAGCGTCTGCCCGTCCTCGACGAACAGGCTGTCCAGGATCGCGCGCCGGGTGTCATCGGCGAGCGCCTTGAACACGTCGGGCTCAGGCATGGCACGAGAATAGGTGACTAATCAGTCACATGTCCACAGACGAGACAGGCGATGTGGCTCAGCCGTTCAGCTGCCGCAGGCACCAGCCGTACAGGACCGGGTCGAACGCGTGGGCGTTGGAGAAGTAGAACCCGTAGTAGCGCCGGTACATGGCGAGCGCCTGCTGCAGGTCCGGACCGAACCGCTGGTACGCCTGCCCGGCCAACCAGCTGGCGTCGTCAGCGGCCCCGGCGTACTGCTCCAGCTCGAGGAACATCACGGCACCCGTGATGTCCATCATCGGATCGGCGTTCAGCGTGTGCGGGCTGAAGTCACCGACCCCGGTGATCACCGGTCGGCCGTCGGGCAGCAGTGCGACGTAGGTGTTGGGCGGACAGAAGTCGCCGTGCACCAGCCGCGGTGCGCCCCGGCGGGCGGCAAGCCACTCCTGCAGCTCGTCCCAGATCCGGTGGACCCCAGGCACGTCCTGCTCCAACCGGGTCTGACTCTGCGGCAGGATCCGCAGCAGCTGATCGGTGAGCAGCGCAGCCAGGGTCTCGAACTGACGGGGCGCGCCCTCGCCGAGCAACCGGGCGTGACCGGCCACGGGGGACGGCAGCTGCTGGACCCGGCCGGCTGCGTCGAGGTAGCCCAGCAGGGCCTGCCGCCTGGCGTCGACCTCGGCACCGGCCAGCCAGCCGGAGAGACTGCCGCCGGACATCCGACGATCGACGCTGAACCACCGGCCGCCGATCTCGCCGCTGTCCAGGATCAGCGGGAGCTGGAGGCCGATCCGCTGCGCGCTCCAGCCGGCGTAGAGGGGAGCGAGCTGGGCGATCATCGCCGCCGGGGCCTCGTGGCCGGACCGGTAGACCCGCAGCACCCGGTCGGTGCCGACGGCGTACACCTCGGATTCTCCTCCGCTGCCGATGAGGTCGCGGTCGCCGAGCCCGAACCGCTCGAGGACGCGTTGTCGGCCCTGCTGATCGGCGGTCGGGTCGGTCAGCTCGACCGGCGGCCGCGCCCGGTCGGCGGCCCGGGCGAGACGAGCCCGGTCGAGCTGGGACAGTGACAGCTCGCGAGCTGCGGTCGCGTCCAGCTGGTGCGCGATGGGGGTCACGGGCCCGCGGGTGATGTCGAGGTAGACGTCAGCCAGTCCGAGCCGCCGCTGCAGCGGACCCTGGCTGAGCCGGACGGACTGCGTCTTCGCGTGCGGGACGATGTTGCGGACGTGGGTGAGCCAGCCGTGCTCGGTGACCGCGACTCGGTCGTCGGTCCCGTAGCGCAGGGTCCAGAAGTCGTACGGCCGCAGCCACTTCGCCCGCTGGGGGGACGCGTGCAGCTCGACCCCGGACAGGTCGAGGCCGGGCAAGATCCGGCCCAGAGTGGTCTCGACGTCGCGACTGTCTGCGACCGGGACCAGCACGCTGGTGGCGGAGGTGTCGTTGTCGCTGCCCTCGCTGCTGCCGTAGCCGAGCACGTTGACGTCGATCCGGTACCAGCCGAGTCGACGCCACAGGATGGGCTGGATCACCCGGACGCCCTGGATCCGGTTGACCGGGATCGACTGGCTGGTGAGATTGAACAGACCACGCGTGACCCTGACCCCGCGAGCCGACTGCGCCAGGGTGAAGTTGAACATCTGGAAGACCCGCCGACTGATCATCGACGCCAGCCCGATGGCCAGCGGGATCAGCCCGGCCAGGGCGAAGGCCACCACCTCGAACCCGGCCGTGACGATCAGGGCGACGACCAGGAGCGCGGCCGAGAACAGGAACTCGCTCGACAGCAGGAAGCCCACGACGATGCGCTGTGGGGGCACGGTGACCAGCGCCTGGTCCGCGGCGGACAGGTCGGTCAGCACGCTCGCCGGCCCGACGTGGGGCTGGCCGATCCGCACCCGATCGCCGTGCGCGCGGCTGAGCAGGTAGTCGCGCAGCGACGACGCCTGCTGACGGGTGAGGTAGCGCAGCTTGATGGTGGAGTCGCCGGCGCCGACCTCGATCCGCAGCTCGGCCAGTCCGAAGATCCGGGCCGCGAACTGCTGGATGATGTCGACCGACTGCACCCGCTCGAAGGGCACCCGCTTGGAGTTCTTGAAGACCGCCCCGGTCTCGATCCGGAGCTCTTCGTCGTCGATCACGTAGCGGGTGAAGTACCAGGACGCGAAGCCGGCCGCCGCCGCCAGCACCACGATGCCGACGATGCCGAGCAGGATCCAGCGCAGGCCCAGACCGATGATGCCCGGTTCCTCACCGGAGCCGTCCGGGATGAACTCGCGCCCGAACCCCACCACGATGGCCAGCAGCACCACCCAGCCGCGGATCAGGGGGGTCAGCGGATGCGGTCGCTCGGTCTGCTTGACGGGACGGGCCGCGGCTTCCGGTGTCGGAGCGGGCTGGACGGGTGCCTCCGACGGGTTCGTTTCGCTCATAGCCCGGAGGCGTGGGACTCGCCCAGCTGGGTGAGCTGATCGCGCAACCGTGCCGCCTCGGTCGGGTCCAGACCGGGGATCCGGGCGTCGGTGCCGGGGCTCGCGGTCTTCAACGTCACCGACGCGAGGTTGAACAGTCGCTCGAGCGGTCCGGACTCGACCTCCACCAGCTGCATCCGGCCGTAGGGAACTGCCGTCAGCGACCGCCACCAGACACCGTGGCTGATGTAGAGGTCGTCCTCACGCTCGACATACCCCCAGGACGCACACGACCGGCGGAGGAAGTGGAACCGCAACCCGATGGTCACCACGGCCGCGACCCAGAGGAGCGCCGACAGCCACCACAGGTCGGTGAAGATCAGCACGAGGACCGCCGGGATCGAGTACAGGATCAGCCAGAAGATGGCGTCGCCGAGCCGCCTCAGCTTCAAGAAGCCGGGGGCCAGGCGTTGCCAGTCGTACGCGGGCGGTGCGAAGAGATCATCCATCAGGCAGTCAGGTTAGGGCCTGGCGCCAACGCGACGGCTTCTTGGGGCCACGCACCTTGATGTCGCCCATGATGTTGGTGCCCTTCAACACGATGGTCGGCATGGTCGGATCGGGCTCGCCGATGTCCTTGATGGTCGTGTCGCCCATCACGTTGGTGACCTGGTTGACGATCGTCACTCCCGAAGGCACCCGCAGCAGCATGCTGCCCATCAGCTGGGTGCCGGTCACCTCCACGACCGGGGCGTCGAAGGTGGCCTGGGTCAGATCGAGCTTGATGTCGCCCATCACGTTGTTGGCCACGCTGTGCGCCCGCACCCGCCAGGCGCCCTCGCGCTTCACGCTCGACATCACCGTGGACATCGTGTCCGCCTCCGAGCTGGCGCCGTCGCTCACCACCAGCTGGTGGCCCGTCGGGTTCGTGTGCACCGGCAGGGCCTGCAGTGGCACCAGGTCGGTCGTCAGCGTGGTCAGGTCGTCGAAGGTCTTCGCCACCAGTGCGGCCTGACTTCTCTCCTGGTGCTCGTCGAGCGTCAGCCGGCCCTCCGCGTACGCGGAGTTCAAGACCTCGGCGACCTGGTCGCGGTCGGCGTCGGAGGCGCGGTAGCTGCCGGGCGTCATCGTTGCCTCTCTGGATGCCTGGGTCGAGCACTGGCGGCTCAGTGGTGCTGGTGCTTGTTGCGCTTCTTCTTCGATGGCACCGGACCCGTCACTGATACACCGCCGAACAACGTGGCGCCCTTGATGGTGATCACCGGTGCGCCGGGGATCGGGTCGCCGAGTCCCTTGATGTCGGTGCCGCCGAAGATCCCCGCCGTGCGGTCGCGGACCTCGATCCCGGCCGGGGCCTTGATCTCCATGCCACCGAAGCACCAGAAGCCGGTGATCTCGATCTCGGTGGATTCGAAGACGGCCTCGGTCAGGTCGATCTCCACCCCGCCGAACAGCGCGACGGCGGTGGACTGCTTCGGTACGCGCCACCGTCCCTTGCGGGTGGCGCCGCCGAAGATGGCGATCAGCTGATCGCCGCCGGAGTCTCGCGAGGTGTCGACGGAGAAAGTCGTGGCCGGTGCCGCCGCCGCGGGGGCGGGAGCAGTCGGGGGGCTGACCGGGAGCGGGACGAGGTCGGTGGTGATGGGCACCAGGTCGTCGAACGTCCTGGCCCGCATCACCTGGTCGAGCCGCTCGTCGTGCTCCTCGCGGGTGATCCGCCCTTCGGCGTACGCGGTGCTGAGCACCGTCGCGACCTTGTCCCGGTCGGTGTCGGAGGCACGCAGGTTGCCGCCCGCGATCGGGCCCACGCCGGTGGGCTCGGTGAAGCTGTCAGCCATGAGATCCACCGTACGTCCGGCAGGCCGTTCAGTTCGAGCGCCGAATGGGCTGGTCAGGGGCGATCACGGGAGGAATCGGGGGTGGACCCTGATGCCTGGACCGTCGGTGACGGTAAAAGGCCGTCAGTGGGGTGCGGCCACGTCGAACAGGTTCCCTTCCGGGTCGGCCAGGGTGGTCCAGACCGTGTCGTACTCGTCGTAGTCACCGTGGCGGCTCGCTCCGAGACCGATCGCCCGCTCGATCTCCGCCGCCGGATCGTCGGCGAACAGGTCCAGATGCCACTTGTTCTTGCCGGAGGTCGGGTTCTCCACCTGGAGGAACATCAGCGGTGGCAGGCTCTTGTCCGCGGGCGCGGGGATCATCGCCCAGAACTGGCTGGCCCCCTCGGCGAGGGGCTGGCCCAGCAGCCGGGACCAGAACGTGGCGAGCTTCTCGGCGTCGACGCAGTCGACGACCACCTGACCGAGGGCGATGGGCATGCCTCGATGCTAGTGCGGCGAGTCGCCCTGGCGCCCGGTGACCGGCACCTCGTTGCCCTCGGCGTCGATCAGGCGGCCACCGACGAAGGAGTCGCCGTCGATCAGGGCGGCGAGCTCGTCCTCCCGGACCATCCGGGCCGGCGAGGCGGCGAGCACCGAGGCCCGAGAAGAGTTGCCGACGGTGAGGTGGTTGAACAGGATGTTCAGCAGGATCGCCACCAGCGCCGCCGAGCTGATGCCGGAGTCGAAGATGGTGCGGAACCACGACGGGAAGTCCTCGTAGATCTCCGGAGCGACCACGGGCAGCATGCCGATCCCGAGGGAGGACGCCACGATCACCAGGTTCATCGTGTCGTCGTAGCGGACCTTCGACAGCGTACGGATGCCGCTGGCCGCGACGGAGCCGAACAGCACGATGCCGGCGCCGCCCAGCACGGGGGACGGGACCGCGGCGACGACCCGACCGAGGATGGGAAGCAGGCCCAGCACGACCAGGATCCCGCCGCCGGCCGCGACCACGTACCTGCTCTTGATCTTGGTGATCGCCACCAGGCCGACGTTCTGGGCGAAGGCACTCTGGGTGAACGAGCCGAACACTGGCGAGACGGCGCTGGAGGCCATGTCGGCCCGCAGCCCGGCGGCGATGCGCTTGCGGTCGACCTTGGTGCCGACGATCTCGCCGACGGCCAGGATGTCGGCGGTGGTCTCGGTCAACGTCACCAAGATCACGATCAGCATCGAGACGATGGCCGCGACGTGGAACGTCGGGGCGCCGAACGCGAACGGTGTCGGGAAGGCGATCACCGGACCCTCACCCACGGCCGAGAAGTCGGCCATGCCCAGCACGGCGGCGACGAGGGTGCCGAGCACGATGGCCAGCAGGATCGACAGCCGCGAGATCATCGCGTTGCCGAGCTTGGAGAGCACCAGCACGATCACGAACGTGAGGCCGGCCAGTCCGATGTTCTGGGCGGACCCGAACGTCTCGGCGGTCGGGTTGCCGCCCATCGCCCACATCGCCGCCACCGGCAGCAGAGTCAGTCCGATGGTGGTGATCACCACGCCGGTGACCACCGGCGGGAAGAACCGGATGATCGTCGCGAACACGGGCGCGATGGCCAACCCGATCAGCGAGGCCACGATGACGGCGCCGAACACGGCGGGGAGACCGCCGCCACCGTCGACGATCGCCACCATCGTGGCCACGCCGGCGAACGAGACCCCCTGCACCAGGGGCAGCTGGGAGCCGAACCACTTGACCCCGAGAGTCTGCAGCAGGGTGGCGAGACCACCCATGAACAGGCACGCGGTGATCAGGGCGCCGATCTCGGCCGGTGACAGCCCGGCAGCCGGGCCGATGATCAGCGGCGGGGCGATGATGCCGCCGTACATGGTGAGCACGTGTTGGAGGCCGTACGCGACGGTGCTGCCGAGGGGCAGACGCTCGTCCTCCGGCCGGCTACTTCCTTTGATGGTCGCGGATGTGGGGGTGATCGGTTCGGTCATGGCAACGTCCTTGTTGTCCGGGCGGCACTCGGCGAGGGCCGTCGAGGTGGATGGTCGAGTGAAGTGGTTCAGGGAGTGGAGCCGACGAGCCGCGCGGCGGCGGACCGGTGGGCGCTGATCAGCTCGGGCAGGTCGAGGCCGACGACCGCCCCGTCGATCACCCGCCACTGCCCGGCGACCATCACGCGGTCGGCGCGGTCCGCACCGCAGAGCAGCAGCGCGGACAGCGGATCGTGGCTGCCGGAGAAGCGCAGATCGTCCAGGGTGAAGAGGGCGAGGTCGGCCTGCTGCCCGACCGCGATCGTGCCGACGTCGTCGCGGCCGAGCACCCGAGCGGAACCTGCCGTCGCCCAGCCCAAGGCACGCTCGGGGGTGACCTGCTCGGCACCGTACTTCAGCCGTTGCAGGTAAAGAGCCTGCCGGGCTTCCAAGATCATGTTGCTGGCGTCGTTGGAGGCGGAGCCGTCCACCCCGATCCCCACCGGTACACCGGCGGCCTCCAGCTCGACCGTGCGGGCGATGCCGGACGCCAGCCGCATGTTGGAGCTCGGGCAGTGCGCAACACCGGTTCCGGCGGCACCGAGGCGGGCGATCTCAGCGTCGTCGAAGTGGATGCCGTGCCCCAGCCAGGTGCGCGACGACAGCCAGCCGACGCTGTCCAGGTAGTCGACCGTACGCAGACCGAACATCTCCCGGCAGAAGTCCTCCTCGTCGATGGTCTCGGCGAGGTGGGTGTGCAGCCGTACGTCGTGCTGCTCGGCCAGGGCGGCGGTGTCGCGCATGATCTCGCGGGTGACCGAGAAGGGGGAGCACGGTGCCAGCCCGATCTGGACCATCGCCCCGGGACCGCGCTCGTGGTGAGTCGTGATGAGGCGCTCGGAGTCGGCCAGGATCACCTCCGGGTCCTGCACAGTGCTCTGGGGCGGTAGCCCGCCGTCACGCTCACCCAGCGTCATCGAGCCGCGGGTCAGCAGCACCCGCACCCCGAGGCGTCGAGCCACCTCGACCTGCACGTCGATCGCCGACTCCATCCCGGCCGGGAACAAGTAGTGGTGATCGGCTGCCGTGGTGCACCCGGACAGCAGCAGCTCGGCCAGCGCCACGGTGGTGGCCAGCTCGAGATCGCGGGGGGTCAGCCGAGCCCAGACCGGATAGAGGTTGGTCAGCCACGGGAACAGCGGGGTGTTCACCACGGGCGCCCAGGCCCGGGTGAGGGTCTGGTAGAAGTGGTGGTGGGTGTTGATCAGGCCGGGCAGCACGACGTGCCGGCTGGCATCGAACACCTGATCGTGGCCCTTGGTGGGGGTGCCGCCGTCGCGCACGATCTCGACGATCCGGGCTCCCTCGACGACCACGCCTCCGGACGCGTCGTCTCCGGTCGCCGTGAACACGGCCAGGGGGTTCTTGAACCAGATGCGGTCCATGCCACCAACTCCGTCTACCTCGGGTGGGTGGGCCTACGGAGCGGCTCCCCACGACATTGGGTGCCAGCTCAGTGGTTGACCTGTCTGCTGATCCAGGTGCTCCGCAGGATCCGCGGAGTGGGAGAAGCACACCACGGGAACGCCGGTCGGTCAAGACCCTGATTCCACTGAGCGTGGAGTTGGTACCGCATGGCGGAATCTACGGCGCGATGGATCAGCGGGCTCGGTCGAGATCGGCGCGGGTGAGCACCGGCCGTACATCGATGGCGATGTCGTCGAGCGGCCGGGACCCCACCGGGCTCCGATCGATGGCGCAGACGACCGTGTGCACCTCGGCTCCCCCGTTCCCAGAGCGCGGCACTGGCCGCGCGCACCGCACCGCCGGTGGTGATCACGTCCTCGATCAGCACGACCGTACGATCGCCGACGTCAGCACCTTCCGCCAGCCGGCAGGTGCAGCGGCATCATCGCCTCCGTCACCAGGCGCAGCAGCTCCGGTCGGGACTCGAACAGGTACTTGTCGAAGTACTCCGACAAGTACCCTGCCCCGACCGTACGGTGAATTCCCCGGTCAGCCGACAGGCAGCGTCGATGTCTTCGGCGAGTGAGATGAGCCGGTCGCTGTCCACGAGCACCATCCCGGCAGCGGAACCGGCCGCGTCTCGGAGTGGGCAACCGTGGCGGAAGTTCGGCTAGACTGCTCCGCGCGCAGTCCATGGGAGCTTCCCGGAGGGTGCCACGCGGACGTAGTTCAATGGCAGAACATCAGCTTCCCAAGCTGAGAATGCGGGTTCGATTCCCGTCGTCCGCTCCAACCACGCAACACCTCGTCAAGCATGTGGATGAGTGGCCTGCACCGCGAGCTCCCGGCGTCGTCGTCGGACGGCGATGAGAAATGGCGCTGACGGCGGTCTGAGTACGGTCAGGTGAACCCGTGCGCCTCAAGGGAGAGCAACGAGATGAGACCACTTCGATACTCGATCAACGTCACGCTCGATGGCTGCTGCCATCACGAAGCAGGGCTCCCCCCGGACGAGGAGTCCATGCGTCACTGGACCGCTGAGATGGAGCGGGCAGATGCCCTGCTCTTCGGTCGGGTGACCTACGAGATGATGGAGTCGGCGTGGCGGAAGCCCGCCACGGGCACGTGGCCCGACTGGATGGATGAGTGGCAGACCCCGTTCGCCGAGGCCATCGACCGGGCGAAGAAGTACGTCGTGTCGAACACACTGACCGGGGTCGATTGGAATGCCGAGCTGGTGCGATCCGACCTGGGGGCAGCGGTTCAGCGGCTCAAGCAAGAATCGGGCGAGGGCCTGTGGGTGGGTGGCGTGACACTGCCCCTGGCGTTGGCAGATCTGGGACTGATCGACGAGTACGAGTTCCTCGTGCAGCCGGTCATCGCCGGGCACGGGCCGACGTTGCTCGCCGGTCTGCGCGCGCGCGTCCAGCTCGAGCTCACCGACCGGCATGAGTTCCGTTCAGGGGCGGTCGCCCTCCGATACCGGCCCACACCGCCATCGGCTTGACCCGATCCGGCCTGGCCCGTTGGCGCCTGTCCCACGATCTGCCCCGCTCGCCGGGCTCGAACCACCCGGCAGGACCTACGTCTATTGCTGCCGTACCCAGCTCGCGCCAAGTTCACGTCGAACGACGCCTGACGTCGCCCTGCGTACAGACATCGAAGGGACGCCCCATGCTGACGCCCGAGATCATCGCCTCCCGCGAGAAGACCCTCACAGCCCACCTCCTCGGCGAGAGCGACAGGGACGTCGACGCATTGCTGGCGACCTTCACCGGAGTGCCCTCGTACGACCTCGTCACCGCGGGGAAGATCGTCCGAGGTGCCGACAACGTCCGGAAGTTCCTGCAGACGTTCTTCGACTCGATGGGTCCGAACACGCACATCGGCGAGGGCTTCTACCACGCGGAGAGTGGACGGCCGTCGAGGTGCTGACCGTCTTCCCCGACGGCGACGCCATGCACACCGAGAAGCTCTACGCCGACGTCACGCCGCTGGTGCCGTTCATGCCCTGGCTGGTCGAGGACTGATCCGGCTGCTCGGACGGGGCTCACCGGGGCCCAGGCGAGCCGAGGACCGCCGCAGGCATGGTCCTGTGGCGGTCGTCGCGGTTCGGATGATCGTGGTTGGTGATCTTGGTCAGTCGGGTGGCGAGACCTCGCCTGGTGGGTCACCGATCAGGGGTTGGTCGAAGTTCAGCGGGTCCTGGGGGTCCCAGTTGGTGATGGTGATGCGGGCGTTCAGGATTGGTCGTTGGTGTGGGTCGATCCACTTCGGGGGGATCCAGACCGGGAGGCCGTCGGTGTTGATCTTGCATTGCCAGCCGCGTTGGGCGAACTGGTGATGGTGATAGCAGCACACGAGGGTCAGGTTCTGCAGGTTGGTGTTCCCGCCGTCGTACCAGGCGATCACATGATGCCGCTCACACCATTGGGGTGCCACATTGCAGCCGGGGAAGGAGCAGCCGGCGTCGCGGGCGATCAGCGCGAGGGTTTGAGCGGGGCTGGCGATCCGACGGGTCCGCCACAGATCGAGGACCGCACCGCGCGCGTTCTTGAAGCAGATCGCGATGTCGGCTTGGTCGGCGAGGCAGTCGTGCGGTCCGGGCGGAGACGGGGGTGCCGTCGGTGTAGGTGCCGATGCCGTGCTCGCTGAGGAAGTCGTCCCAGGACATGGTGAGCAGCAAGGTGGTGGGGGTGCCGCCGGCGGCGGGGAGGTCATCGGTGCGCAGGACCGCATCCAGGATGGCCGCGAGGGCGTCGTGTTGGCGTTGGCCCTGGGTTCGCTCGTCCGCGACGACATGCTTGCTGGCCGGCGCGTCCGCGTCGGTGTCGGTGTCGTCGGGACTGGTCTCGAACCTGGTGGTCTGTGGTTTGGTCAACGGTCCGAGGAGGGCGGCGAGTTTCTGTCCGACGTCGGGGGTGAGTCGGAAGTCTCCGGCCCAGGAGCCGTCTTTGCGGTGTGTGAGGTGGAAGAACCGGCGGAGGCGGTGTTCGGCTTCGTCGGCGGGCAGGATCCCGTCGGGGTCGATGGCTTCGATGAGTTTGGCGGCGACTCGGTCGAGGTCTTGGTAGCCGAGCTGGGTGGCTTGCTGTACGAGGAGGAGTTCGCCGGCTTCGACGGCGGCGGGGTCGCAGTGTTTGACCTTGCGGAGGGCGGTGTCGATCAGGGTGACTTGTTCGGGGGTGACCAGGCCGTCTCGTTGCGCGGCGGCGAGGTGGGGTCGGATGGGTGTCAGGGGTTCGCCGGTCATGCTGGTCCGGTCGGCGAGGTGTTCGGCGGCCCGGACTCGGCGTGAGGCTTCACCGATGGAGATTCTGATCCCGTTAGTGAGGACCCTGGTCATGGTCCTTTCCGACAGCACAGCGGGCACGCCTTGTTCGGTGCCGTACTGGATGATCGCCCGGTCCACCACCGGCAGCTTGTTCCGGACCTTCTCGAGTGACTGCAGCGTGTCGACCAGTCCGAACGCTCCGAGATCACCGAGGGCCCCGTCGTCGACGAGCTTGATCAGGTGCTCCACGGCGACGTCGAGGGAGTCCACCGCGGCCTGCAGCGCGGGGGCTGCGGGCTGGTCGGTGGAGGTCTCGATCATGAGTCCAGAATAGTCGAACAGAGATTCGATAACAAGGTCCGGAACTGAGGATTCCCTGTCAAACAACGAACCTGACGAGATCAGAGCTCGGTGATGAGCTTCTCGATGCGTCGCCGGATCTCGTCGCGGATCGGTCGTACGGCGTCGATGCCCTGCCCGGCCGGGTCGTCAAGGACCCAGTCCTCGTAACGCTTGCCCGGGTAGTAGGGACAGGTGTCTCCGCAGCCCATGGTGATGACCACATCGGAGGCTTGCACGGCGTCGGTGGTGAGGATCTTCGGCTGCTCGCCGGTGATGTCGATGCCTTCTTCGGCCATGGCGGCGACGGCTACCGGGTTGATCTGCTCGGCGGGGGCGGAACCGGCGGAGCGGACGTCGATGTGGTCGCCGGCGAGATGAGTGAGGTAGCCGGCGGCCATCTGGGAGCGGCCGGCGTTGTGGACGCAGACGAAGAGCACCGAGGGCTTGCTGCTGGTCATGATCGTGGATCTCCTGAGGTCAGATGTTGAGATCGCCTGGGCGGGCGACCGGGCGGGAAGAACCGCCGGGCCCAGAGCGCGACGTAGACCAGTCCGACGAGGACCGGCACCTCGATCAGGGGACCGACGACACCGGCGAGGGCCTGCCCGGAGGTGACACCGAAGGTGGCGATGGCGACGGCGATCGCGAGCTCGAAGTTGTTCCCGGCAGCGGTGAACGCGAGCGTGGCGGTGCGGGGGTAGCCGAGACCGAGGAGGCGGCCGGCGACCATGCCGGTGGTGAACGTTACGGCGAAGTAGATGAGCAGCGGCACCGCGATCCGGACCACGTCCAGTGGCCGGTCGGCGATCGTGTGGCCTTGCAGGGCGAACAAGATCACGATGGTGAACAGCAACCCGTAGAGGGCGAACGGGCCGAGCTTCGGCAGGAACGTGTTCTCGTACCAGTCCCGGCCTTTCCGCTTCTCCCCGATGGTGCGGGTGAGGAACCCGGCCAGCAGGGGGATGCCGAGGAACACCAGCACGCTGAGCATGATGGTGATCACGGAGAACTCTGCGGACGTGGTCGGGAGCCCCAGCCAGGCGGGCAGCGTCTGCAGGTAGAACCAGCCGAGGGCGCCGAACGCGAGAACCTGGAAGACAGAGTTGATCGCGACCAGGACGGCGGCGGCTTCGCGGTCGCCGCAGGCCAGGTCGTTCCAGATCAGCACCATGGCGATGCAGCGGGCCAGGCCGACGATGATCAACCCGGTCCGATACTCCGGCAGGTCGGGGAGGAACACCCAGGCCAGCACGAACATCAGGGCCGGCGCAACGACCCAGTTGAGGACCAGGGAGGTGATCATGAGGCGCTTGTCGGTCAGCACGTGTCCGGTGTCGGTGTAGCGGACCTTCGCCAGGACCGGATACATCATCACGAGGAGACCGATCGCGATGGGCACCGACACCGACCCGACCTTCACCGCGTCCAGTGACTGGGCCAGGCCCGGCACGATCCG
Organism: uncultured Actinomycetota bacterium; assembly: GCA_963696135.1. Taxonomy (GTDB): domain Bacteria; phylum Actinomycetota; class Actinomycetes; order Propionibacteriales; family Propionibacteriaceae; genus Microlunatus. The sequence continues at coordinate 31,302 of CAVOJH010000004.1, read as the reverse complement.
ACCGAGTGCCAGCCCGACGACCATCGCGAGCAGGATCCAGGCCGGCAGCCACCGGTCCAGCACCGACAGCTTGCGCAGGACCGGACCGGTGTCGAGTGTCGCGGCGGTGGTGGTGATGTCGCTCATCCGCGGCAGCCGCAGCTGGTCGGCAGGGCGGTCGTGGTGGCGCTGGTGTGGCAGCAGTCGGCCTTCGCCTCCGCCTCGCAGCACGTCGACGCCTCACCCTGCGAGCAGCAGCTGCCCGCAGCAGTGGCGGTGCCGGTCGCCGTCTCGGGGCTGCCGTCGGCGGGCTTCGTGGCGCGGACGATCGCGCCGTGCATCTGGTCGGCCACCGGGTGGGTGAACTCGACCGTCGCCTCGAGAAAACCGACCGCCGCCAGTCCGTCGAGATACTCGCGCCGGGACAGGGCACCGGCGATGCAGCCGACGTACTCACCCCGTTCTGCCCGCTCGTCGGCGGTGAGGTGGTCTTCGGCGACGACGTCACTGATCCCGATGCGCCCACCCGGAACCAGAACCCGGAACATCTCGCCGAGCACGGCCGGTTTGTCGGTGGACAGGTTGATCACGCAGTTGGAGATCACCACGTCGACGGCAGCATCAGGCAACGGGATGTCCTCGATGGTGCCCTGCAGGAACTCCACGTTCGGCGCACCGGCCCGGTCCGCGTTGGCGCGGGCCAGGTCGAGCATCTCGGTGGTCATGTCGACGCCGTACGCGAAGCCGGTCGGGCCGACCCGACGAGCCGAGAGAAGCACGTCGATCCCGCCGCCGGAGCCCAGATCGAGGACCCGTTCGCCCTCGCGCAGGTCGGCCACCGCGGTCGGGTTGCCACAGCCCAGACTGGCCGCTACGGCCGCCACCGGAAGGTCGCCGCGGTCGAGCTGGGTGTAGAGCGCCGATCCGAAGGAGTCGTCCAGCTCCAGCGTGGTCGCCGCCTCGTCACCGCAGCAGCCTGCGCCGCCGGCGGTCACCGTGGTGGCGGCCTCGGCGTAGCGCCGCCGTACCGACTCCCGCAGCTCCTCCGCGATCTCCGTCATCCTCGCTCACCCCTCCGCAACCCATAGACGTTCGTCGATGCGGAACAGTCTAGGACCAACGCATCGACGGATGTCAATGGGTCACGTACGCTGGTCCGCATGACCGTGACCGCCCCGCCCGCCTCGACCGTGCTGCCGGTGCTGGCCGAGTGCTGCTCACCGGTGGTCGGCCGGGTGATGACGCCTGCGGACGCGGAGACCGTGGCCACGACGTTGAAGGCACTGGCCGACCCGACCCGGCTACGGCTGGTGTCGCTGGTCGCCGCGCACGAGGACCAGGAGGCGTGCGTGTGCGACCTGACCGAGCCGGTCGGACTGTCCCAGCCGACCGTGTCGCACCACCTGAAGATCCTGGTCGAGGCGGGGATCCTGTCCCGTGAGCAGCGCGGCCGCTGGGCGTACTACCGGCTCATCCCCGACACCCTGACCGACCTGGCCCGCCTGATCACCCCGTGAGAGGCAGGAGTTCCGCCAGGTGCCGTTCTCGACACCTCGACTTCGGCTCTGGTCAGACCGGTGCGGTGCTCTTTCCCAGGATCCTGAACGCCTGGACCATGACGCCGACACCCTCGCGACTCACCACGTTGCCCTGCTCACGGCTCTGGCGGTTGTCGCAGCCGGGTCCCCAGACCAGGCCGGCCTTGGTGGCGATCGCCTCGCCGACCTCGGGCATCGAGCCCTCGCCGACGTCGGCCCGAGCCGCCGCTGCGGCGAACACCCGGGACGGCGTACTACCTGGGCCAGGGAAGTAGCGCGGTATGTCGAGCAGTGCGCACAGGTCATCGAAGAGGAGCTGTGCAGAACGTCCGCCGTGCGGATCAGGCTCGGTGTCGACTAGTTGGGGGGCTCGGCAGACGTCACACCACGCCTGCGTCATGCCATGAATACATTCGTCAGCCACGCTGACACCTACCCGTCTCTCACCCCCAGCATAGGCGCGAATTCAGTGCCCGCCTGACGAGTCCTTGTGGACACCCTCCTGACGTGGGAGAGTGCCCCTGCCCCCTCCACTAGGGATCGTCGGGCACGTACCTGCCCGTGGAAAGGAAGTGTGGCGTGGCCACAGTCAGTTTCAAGGACGCTACTCGCGTCTACCCCGGAGCGGATCATCCCTCCGTCGACAAGCTCAACCTCGACATCGGCGACGGCGAGTTCATGGTCCTCGTCGGACCCTCGGGTTGCGGGAAGTCCACCTCGCTGCGGATGCTCGCAGGCCTGGAGGAGATCAACGCCGGCAGCATCTTCATCGGTGACCGTGATGTCACCGACCTGCCGCCGAAGGACCGCGACATCGCGATGGTGTTCCAGAACTACGCCCTGTACCCGCACATGACCGTGGGCGACAACATGGGCTTCGCGTTGAAGATGGCCGGTGTGCCGAAGTCGGAGCGGCAGCAGCGGGTGCAGGAAGCGGCGCACCTGCTGGGCCTGGAGGACTTCTTGAACCGCAAGCCGAAGGCCCTCTCGGGTGGTCAGCGGCAGCGGGTCGCGATGGGCCGGGCGATCGTGCGGTCCCCGCAGGTGTTCTTGATGGACGAGCCGTTGTCGAACCTGGACGCGAAGCTGCGGGTCTCGACCCGTACCCAGATCGCGGCGTTGCAGACCCGGCTCGGGGTCACCACGGTGTACGTGACCCACGACCAGGTCGAGGCCATGACCATGGGCGACCGGGTCGCGGTGATGAAGGACGGTGTGCTGCAGCAGTGCGACACCCCGCTCAACCTGTATGACAGCCCGAAGAACCTGTTCGTGGCGGGCTTCATCGGCTCCCCGGCAATGAACCTGATGGAGGGTGACGTCGCCGAAGACGGCATCCACATCGGCGACTACGTCGTGGGCGTGCCCCGCGAGGTCCTCGGCAAGGCGGCGAACGAGAAGCGCCTCGTGCTCGGCATCCGGCCCGAGAACTTCTCGCTCGGTGAGGGTAGCGACGGCATCGGCATCGACGTCGCCGTGGTCGAAGAGCTCGGCGCCGACGCCTTTGTGTACGGGACCGTGGCCGGCCTGGCGGATGAGGACAAGCTCACCGCCCAGCAGATCACCGCTCGCATCTCGTCGCGCAACCCACCGGAGCGTGGATCCACGATCCGGCTCAAGATCGACCCGGAGCACGTGCACGTGTTCTCCCAGGCTGATGGCCGTCGCCTGTCGGAGAGCTACGCCCGGTAAGTCCTGACGACAGAGGGGTTCTTCGTGTCCGAAGGGGGCCACGAAGGACCCCTCTGTCGCGCCCGGACACGTCGGCGTCCACCCCATCGCGGTGTGCGCCCGCGATGGCGGCACTAGATTCGCGCCGTGCCCGAAGATGATCACGGTCCGCGACTGGTGTCTGTCGTGCCGTTCCTGTTCGGCGTCGCGATGCGATCGCGACTGCCGGGGACCGTGCTGGTCCGGCTGCTGATCGATGTCGGGGCGACCGAGAGCGCCGCCCGCAGCGCGCTGGCCCGGCTGCGCAGCGACGGCGCGCTGACGGGACACCGTCGCGGGCGTACCACCGACTACGAGCTCGCGGGACTGGTCGGCGAGGCGTTCCTCCGGGCCCGGGCGGTCGGCAACCCGGACCGGGTGGCCCCGTGGCCGGCGGGCACGACCTGGACCGGCGAGTTCCACGGACTGCTGTTCGGGGTGCCCGAGGACCTGCGGTCCCACCGTGACCGGTTGCGGAACGCGGCCCGGCTGGCCGGCTACGCACCGCTGCGACCGGGGCTGATGGTGGCGGCCCACGACGGCTGGTCGGCCGTGGCCGACGTCGTGACCGAGCTGCCGGACGTGGCCACGATCTATCCCCTCACGCTCCGGTTGACCCCCGACGACGCACGGCGCGCGGCTGCGGAGGCGTGGCGGCTGCCCGAGGTGGCAGCGAACACCGAGAAGTTGATCGCCCGGCTGGTCGCTGCGCGCGAGGCCGGGTCGGGAGCCACCGCGAGCGCCTTGGCGCTGCAGCGCTACGTCGAGCTGGCGCTGCCGGCGTACCACTTCTTCGTGGGGATCCCGCAGCTGCCGATCGAGCTGCTGCCGGACGACTGGCCAGTCCCTCGCTTGGTCGAAGCGCTGGTCGGCGTACGGGACGGTCTGGGTGCGGCTGCCGAGGCGTACGTGGCTCGGGTGCTGGACGATACGGAGACTCCACCGAGCGCAACGTGATTCATTTGGGCTCACGGTCTGCAACACTGATGCCATGAATGCGACCGGGATCGCCGACCGGAGAACCCTGATCCGCCACGGGATCGTGGCGTTCGTGACCGGCGCCACGATCATGATCATGCTGCACGAGACGAGTCACGCGGTGGCCGGCGCTGTGCTGGGGTACGGGGTCGTCCAGCTGCCGTTCGCGGTCTCGTCCGTGCCGGAGCCGGGTGCCGCCGATGCGGCCCTGACTGCGATCACCGGGCCCCTCTTCAGCATCATCAGCGGTCTTCTGCTGTACGGGATCGACCGTATCGTCCGACCGTTCCGAGCTCGGCCGTACTGGCGGTTGGTGTGGCTGTGGACCGTGTTCGCCAGCCTGCAGGAGGGTTTCGGCTACTTCCTGATCACCGGGATGATCCCGGCCGGTGACACCGCCCGTGCCTTCACCCTGTGGGGACTGCCGAGCTGGGCCTTCTTCGCCGCGACCGCGTTCGGCATCGGCGGCCTGTTCCTGACCGCCCGGCTGTTCGCCGACCCGGTCATCGAGCTCAGCTCATCGATCACCGACCGCCGGGCCATCTCGGTCTGGCCGTGGCTCTACGGCACCGTCGTGCTGGTGCTGCTGATGGGCCTGTACGTGGTCATCAGCCCGGCGTTGGTGAGTGCGGGCGACGTGGTGGCGGTGATGGCCGGTGCCCTCGCGGTCGGCGTCTACGCCCCCATGTCGATGATGTTCCGCAGCGGGCAGGTCGAGGCCACCGAGCCGCCCCGGCTGCCTCGGCACCCCGTCGCCGGGTACACGCTGCTGGGCGTCCTCATCCTGGCGAACCTGATCCTGACCCGCGGCTGGCTCTGGTACTGAGTGCTGCGCCGCCGGCTCAGCGGGCGGTGGATCCGGCGGGCACCGAGGACCCCCACTGCTGGCGCATCGTCCGGGACCCACGGGCGCGCAGTTGGGCGATGATCCCCAGCAGGGCCAGACCGCCGTACAGGACGTACCACCACCAGCCGCGGCTCATCTCCGCCGCGACACCTTCGGCGGTGAGCCGGTTGATCCCGATGGTTCCCGCGATCACCATCACCCCGGCCACGGTGACGCTGGCTCCGGCCAGCGCGGTCAACACGACGAGGATGACGGCCGGCAGATCAGTCGCCATGGCGATCACGGCCAGCAGCGCACCGGCCACCAGACCGGCGGCGATCGTGGCCGCCGGGGAGCCGACGCCGGCCGCGGCCATCACGGTGGTCCCGATGGTGAAGCCGATCGCGGCCATGCCGATCACCACCGCCACCTGGTAGGAGAAGTAGGCGAGCACGCCGAAGAGCACGGCGCCGATGATGCCGACGAGCCAGCTCAGGGCCAGCTGGCCGAAGCTGCTGTCCGTCACCCCGGCGACCAGTCCGGCGCCGAGCAGGAACCCGACGAACGCCCCGAACAAGCTGATGATCAAGCGCATCGTCACGTAACCGCGGAAGCACAGCAGTGCCCCGATCAACACGGCGATGATCCCCACCACGACGGTGTCCACGTCCAGCCTCCTCGTCACAGCCGACGGTGACGGCCGCCGACTGGTCCATGATGACCAGTCGGGTCAACTGGGTACGCCTCAGGTTCGTTCCCGCACCGGTTGATCCAGGGTGGTGGGGTGGTCGCTGGCGATCCGCCAGTGCGCGTCCCCGTCCCGGACGAGCCAGTCGCCGATCCGTCCACGCCAGGTGGCGGCGGGCCGGTTGCCGAGGGCCCGGCGACGGAAGGTCACCTCGTCGGCGTCCAGGGTGAACGAGTCGGCGCCGAGCGACTCCTCGATCTCCAGCAGGTTGTGCTCCAGCAGCCGGACGGCGCTGGGATCCCGCGCGAGCGGGTGGGTGGAGTTGTTCATGTCGACGCGCCTTTGTCGTCCCCGAGGTGGGTCCCGAAGACGCCACGGTAGCAACACTGTCATCGCCGCACGCGCAGCAGCGCGAGCGGTCAGCCGGCGAGCACGGCAGGGGGTACGATCCCGCCGACCACGAGCCCTTCGTCCCGGGCCAGGGACCGGGCCTGATCGAGCACCTCCCGCTCCGACAGCCCGGTGTCGGCGGCCGCTCGGACCACGTCGTCGAACTCGGGGTTGACCTGCCGGATCCCGGTGACGTCGTGACCGATCTTGATCCGGACGAGGTGGCCCTCGACCTCGACCGAGGCCCAACCCCGCGACAGGGCGGTCCTGGTCACCGGGTGCTGGCGGATGCCGAGGGTGCTGGTGTGTTCCATGATCACGAGCTGGAGAGCAGGGATGAGCTCCGGCCGGCAGAGCGCGGTCAACACGTGAGCGGGTCGGCCCTTCTTCATCACGACCGGTACGAGCCAGGCGTCGTTGGCCCCGCTCCGCAGCAGCCGGTCGAGGACGCCGGGCCACAGCCGCGGGTCCAGATCGTCCACGTTGGCCTCCATGATCATCAGGGCCTCGGACCCGGGCACCGATCCGGACATCGACGACATGTCTCCCAGCAGCACCCGGGTGATGTTGGGGCGCCCGGGGACGTCCTTGGTGCCAGCCCCGGCTCCCGAGGCGGTCACGACCATCGACGGCAGGTCCTCGCAGCGCGCGGCCAGCGCGGCCACCAGGGCCATCCCTGTCGGCGTGGTCAGCTCCCCGGTGCCGCCCGCGTGCACCCGCCATCCGGTCGACAACCGGACGACCGCCGGCACCGGCACCGGAAGATCGCCGTGGGCGGCGCGGGTCCGACCAGAACCCACAGCGACCGAGCCCGCGCTCAGGGTGGTCACGCCGAGGTCGTCGAGGGCGGCGGCCACTCCGACCACGTCGGCGATCGAGTCCAGAGCCCCGACCTCGTGGAAGTGCACGTCGTCGGTCGAGATGCCGTGCGCGTCGGCTTCGGCGACGGCCAGCCGGGCGAAGGTGGCCAACGCGCGATCCCGTACCGGCTCCGCGAGGGACGCGGCGATCAGGCTGTCGCGGATGGTCGCCCAGCGGCGGTGCGGCAGGTCCTCGGTGATCACCTCGACCGTGATCTTGGTGGCGCGTTGTCCGGCCCGGATGACCTGGTCGGCAGCGAGGCGTACGGAGTCGGGGACCACCGCGTCCACCGCGGCCTGCACGACCGCCAGGTCCGCGCCGGCATCGACCAGGGCGCCGAGCAGCATGTCCCCGGCGATCCCGGCCGAGGCGTCGATCCAGGCGTGCCGACCGTTCACGGGGCGGCGATCTGGGCGGCCAGGTGGCCGGCGCCGTATCCGTTGTCGATGTTGACCACGGCGACACCTGGGGCACAGGCGTTGAGCATGGTGAGCAGGGCAGCCAACCCCTCGAACGCCGCCCCGTAACCCACTGAGGTGGGCACGGCGACCACGGGTGCCGCCACCAGACCGGCGACCACGCTGGGCAGCGCACCGTCCATGCCGGCGGCCACCACGATCGCCTTGGCCGCGCGCAGGCGGGGCACCTGCGCCAGGATCCGGTGGAGACCGGCCACGCCCACGTCGACGACGAGCTCGGCGTGGCGGCCGAGATGGCGAGCGGTGAGGAGTGCCTCCTGGGCGACCGGGAGATCAGAGGTGCCGGCGGCCAGCACCAGCACCGTCCCACCGGTCGGCTCGGGGGGTGTGGGTGGCCAGACGACCAGCCGGGCCGCGGCGTCGTACGCGGCGTCCGGGAGAACGGCGTGGATGGCTCGGACGTGCTCCTCGCGGACCCGGGTGAACAGTGAGACCTGCGACTGGTCGGCCAGGGCGGTGGCGATCCGGGACACCTGGTCGGCGGTCTTGCCCTCGCAGAACACCGCCTCCGGGTAGCCACGCCGCTGCTGCCGATCGAGATCGAGCTGGGCGATCTGGTCGAGTCCGATGGCGTCCGGACGGTCAGCCATGGTGGACCGCGACCAGCGGCAACGTGAAGGCGCCGGACTGCATCCCGGCCAGGTCCAGGGTCACGTACCGGAACCCGGCCCCCCGGACAGCCCGCAGAACGTCCGTACGCAAGGGATCCACGGCGATCCGGGCAAGATCATCGACGGTCAGCTCGAGCCGGGCGATGTCGCCGTGATGGCGGACCCGAAGATCACCGAGCCCGAGGTCGCGCAGGGCCTCCTCGGCTCGGTCGATCTGGCCCAGCTTCTCCGGGGTGACCTCGTCGAAGTGCGGGATCCGCGAGGCCAGGCACGGCGACGCCGGCTTGTCGGCGACGTCGAGACCGAGCTCGCGTGCGATCGCGCGCACGTCGGCCTTGGTCAGTCCGGCTGTTGCCAGGGGACGGCGGACATCGTGCTCGGTGGCCGCCCTGGCCCCGGGCCGGTCGATGCGACGGACGTCGTCGGCGTTCTCCCCGTAGGCGATCGCGTCCAGCCCCAACGTCCGCGCGACACCTGCGTCGATGGTGGCGAAGAGCTCGTCCTTGCAGTGGAAACAGCGATCCGGACCGTTGGCGCGGTAGGCCGCCCGGTCACCCTCGGCGGTCTCGACCTCGACGACCTCGACGCCGATCTGCCGGGCCACCTCGTGGGCTCCCCGCCGCTCGGCGGCGGCCAGGCTGGGGGAGACGCCGAGCACGGCGACCACCTGGTCGTGGCCGAGCACCCGGGCAGCGAGGGCCAGCAGGACGGAGGAGTCGACGCCCCCGGAGAAGGCGACCCCGAGTCGTCGGATCCCGGCCAGGTCGGCTGCCACGCTCCTGGTCGCCTCGGTCAGTGTTCCCTCTTGTGCGGCGAGATCGGTCACGTCAGCCACCCTAACCGGCGGATTCGGGGGCGTCGCTCGGGCGTGACAACCTCTGGCAACGCCGTTGTCGGGTGGGGTGGCGGCTGCGAGCATCGCCCAGGAGCCGGTGACGTACGCGCCGGCCGAGAGCGACGGAGGTGTCGGGTGGTCAGGGCTGCCGTGATCGGGTGCGGAGACGTTTCCGTGGTGCATCTGGAGGCCATCGGTCGGATCGAGGGCAGCGAGCTCGTCGCGGTCTGCGACCTCGACCCCGAGGTCGCCCGTGCCGTCGGGGCGCGCTACGGCGTCCCCGGCTTCACCGATCCGCAGGCGATGATCGAGGCCGTCCAGCCGGACGTGGTCCAGATCAGCACGCCGCACGATCAGCACGTCGACCCGGCGATCGTCTGCCTCGAGCTCGGAGTCGCTGTGCTGTCGGAGAAGCCGGTGGCCGCGACGGTCGCCGAGGCCGAGAGGTTGGTGCGCTGGACGGCGGACCACCCGGACGCCACCGTCGGCATCTGCTTCCAGAACCGGTACAACGCGACCTCGCTCGCCGTCCGCGAGCTGCTGGCCTCGGGCGAGCTGGGCGCGGTCCGGGGAGCCTTCGCGACCGTGGCCTGGCACCGCAGTCCGGCCTATTACGGGGCCAAGCCGTGGCGCGGCCAGCGGGCCCACAGCGGCGGCGGCACCCTGATCAACCAGGCGATCCACACCATCGACCTGCTGCAGTGGTTCCTCGGTGACGTGACGGCGGTCGGCGGCCGTGCGGGCACCTACCTGCTCGGCGACGTGATCGACGTCGAGGACTCCGCGCAGCTGATCCTCGACCATCCCGGTGGTGTCCGCTCGGTCTGCTTCGCCACCAACACGGCGGCCGTCGACTTCCCGGTCGGCATCGACATCGCCACCGAGAAGGCCCAGCTGTCCATCCGTGGAGATCTGACGATCAGCTGGGCCGACGGCCGGGTCGACGTGGTGCCCGAACGACGGGCCGAGTCCGGCGGACGCTCCTACTGGGGTGTGTCCCACGAGCTGCTGATCGCGGACTTCCACGCGCAGGCGGCGGCCGGGAAACCGTTCTGGATCGATCCGGCGGAGGGCATCAAGGCGCTGGAGATCATCGAGCAGGTGTACGCGCTCAGTCGCTGAACGCTCCCCGGTTCGAACGACGATCAGAGTCCCTCGACCAGGTCCAGCATGGACAGCGACCACTGGTGGACGCCGTCGAGCTTGGTGGCGAAGGCGGGGTTGACCTGGGCGGTGCCGGTGAACCAGAGATCGAAGGCGACCTGACGCAGGGCGATGAAGTCGTCCAGGTGGGTCACGTCGATCTCTCGGTGCGTGCGGTAGCCGGCCAGCAGAGCGTCGCGGAACACCGCCTGATCCGGCCGGTCGCGCAGCTCCCAGAGGGCTACCGCGAGCTCGTACAGACGGGGGCCGGTGCCGCAGTCGTCGAAGTCGATCAGCTTGACCTCGACTCCCTGGAAGAGCGCGTTGCCGAGGTGCAGATCGGCGTGGATCAGCCCGACGCCGCCGACCCGCGGCATCACGTCGGCCAGTCGATCGCCGACCGCCCGGAAACGGGCCCGGACCTCCGGCGGCAGCAGGGCCCAGCACTCGCCGGCCGGCGTGTTCCCGTAGACCATGACGTCCCCGAAGAACGTCTCGTGGTCCCAGTGGATGCGGACGAAGTCGGCCGGGGGCGTCCACGCATCGGCCTGGTCGTGCAGCCGCGCCATGGCGGCGCCCAACCGGCGGAGATGCACCGGGCGAGGGGAGGACTCGTGGATGCGTCCGTCCATCCAGCGCAGCACCGAGCAGACCCGGGTCTCACCGGCCGCGGACACCTCGACGGTGGTGGACCCGGCATGGGCCGACAGCGCGCGCGGCACGGCCAGCTCGGACTCGGCCCGGATGGCCCGGAGCCAGGCGATCTCCGACCGTACGGCGGCGGCGGAGTCGACTCCGCGGCCGTGCCGCTGCGGTCGGTGCACCCGGACGAGGTGCCGCCCGGCGGTGCTGTCGTGCCGGTAGGTGGTGTTCTCGCCGTGGGTCACGAAGGTGAGACGCCCGTCGGGTAGGGGATACCGGTCGACGGCTCGCTCCGCCACCCGGCGCAAGCGTGACAGCTGCTCCCGCCGCGAGGACATACCGCCACTGTGGATCACCGGGAGGGGTCGGGCAAGGGCAGTGCCAGAGTGTGACCGTGAGACCCCTCCTGCTCACCGGTCCGCCCGCCGCGGGCAAGAGCACCACCGCTCGCGTTCTCGCCGACTCGCTGCCGCTCGCCGCGATGATCGACGTCGACGACATCCGTCAGCTCGTGGTGGCCGGGCACGCCGCACCCTGGGATGGCGCGGCCGGGCGCCTCCAGCAGCGCCTCGGAGTCGAGAACACCTGCGATCTGGCTCGGCGCTTCGTGAGCTCGGGGATCGAGGTGGTGATCACCGATGTGCTCACGTTGCGAACGGCGGAGCTCTACCGGGCGCTGCTGCCGTCCGTGCTGATCGTGCAGCTGCGGATCTCGGTGGGTGAGGCCCGCCGACGGGCCACACTTCGACCCGTCCACCTGACCGATGACGAGTTCGAGCAGCTGCACCGTGAGCAGCCGACCGACGCCGAGCTGTACGACCGTGTGGTCGACGTGGATGGCCTGGATGTCTCGGCTCAGGTGGCAGCGGTCCGAGACTGTTGGTCCTGAAAACCCAGGCGGAGCGGCTGCCGGATGCGACCGCGGAGCCGGGAACGGTGGCGGATCGCGCGGGGCTGGCGACCGGACGCCACCGCGGAGCCACGGATGGTGTGTGGCTGGGCGGGGAGAGCCACCGGATGCGGCCGCGGAGCCAGGAACGGCGGCTGGTCGGGAGTGCGCGGCAGGGGTCCCTACCGCTCAATCAAGCGCCGTTCCTGGCTCCGCGGCGGCTTCCGGAACCAGGCCCGCCTGACCACACGCCGTCCATGACTCCGCCGTCACGTCCGGCCCGCAGCCCCCGCCGCCCCCCGCTCGACGTTCGCCCTGCACCGATCCGAGATCAGCGGCGGACGGCCAGCTCCGACCCCGACGTGGGGTCCAGCCGCCACGCCTGGACCAGCGGGATGATCATGATCAGGGCCAGCCCGCCGAACGCGTATGCGTACGCGGCGGTCCCCGAGGCATCCGGGACCAGGTGCTCGCCGGTGCGCAGGAACAGGGCGCCGACCGCCACCCCGAGTCCACCGGCGAGCTGCTGGAGCGTCGCGGACAAGGTGTTGGCGCCGGTCATGCTGGTGCCCGAGATGTCGGCGAACTGCAGTGAGTTGTAGGCACTGAAGCCGATCGAGCGGAACACGCCGCTGAGCAGCAGCAGCCCACCGAGGACGACCAGGGACGTGCTGGCCTGCACCAGTCCCAGCACGGCGATCACCGCCGCGCCGGCGGCGACGCTGCCGATCAACACCCAGCGGAAGCCGAACCGCCGGATCAGCGGGCTGGTGGCCGGTTTGATCGCCACGTTGCCCAGGAACAGCAGCAGCAGCATCGTCCCGGACAGGACAGGGGAGAAGCCTAGGCCGACCTGCAGCAGCAGCGGCACCAGGAACGGCACCGCGCTGATCACGAGCCGGTAGAGCCCGCCGCCGAGGTTGCTGACCGCGAAGGTGTGCACCTTCAGTGCATCGAACCGCAGGATCGGGTGCCGGGCCCGGCGCAACCACCAGCCCGTGACGGCGATCAGGGCGGCACCGGTCAGCCCGCTGACCAGCACGGCCACGCGATCCAGACCGCCCTGGGGCTGGAGCAGCTCGATGAAGATCATGAACGAGGCCAGGCTGCTGCCGCACAGGGCGAAACCCAGCCAGTCCAGGGGTGGCGGGTCCACCGCCCGAGTGGCCGGCACCACGCGCAGGGTGATCACGAAGGCCAGCACCCCGAGCGGCACGTTGATCAAGAAGATCCAGTGCCAGCTCGCTACGGTGACGATCCAGCCGCCCAGTGTCGGGGCGATGACCGGGGCGAGCAGAGCAGGCCAGGTGAGGTAGGCGATCGCGTCGAGCATGTCCGCCTTGGTGGTCTCCCGCAGCACCACCAGGCGTCCGACCGGCACCATCAGCGCACCGCCGAAGCCCTGCACGATCCGCATCGCCACCAACACGGGCAGGCTCGAGCTGGCGGCGCAGGCGATCGAGGCGAGGGTGAAGACCGCGATGGCCACCGCCAGGATCCGCCGGCCACCGAACCGCTCGGTGAGCCAGCCACTGACCGGGATCCCCGCCGCCAACGCGATCAGGTAGCCGGTGATCGCGGTGTTGATGTCGACAGGTGCGACACCGAGGTCCGCGGCGATCGACGGAGCCGCCGTGGACAGGATGGTCCCGTCCAGGATCTCCATGAAGAAGGTGCCCGCGACGAGCAGGGCCAGCGGCCGGTTGAGCCGCGATCGTGAGGTCACGCAGGCATGCCCTGGGGTGGTTCGGCCCAGCCGCCGCGACGCAGCCACTCCTCGCACAGCCTGCACCAGATGGCCACCTCGGGGACGTCTCGAGCCAGACCCAGGCCGTGCCGGCCGTGCGGCAGCACGTGCAGCTCGGTGGACACGCCCTGCTCGGTCAGCGCCGTCGCGTACAGGAGGCTGTTGCTCACGGGTACGGCTTCGTCGTCCGCGGTCGACCAGAGGAAGGTGGCCGGTGTCCGTGCGTCGACCCGGCGTTCCAGTGACAGATCGGCCACGGCCTGCGCGGTCGGCTCCGGGCCGAGCAGGTTCGTCGCCGATATCTGGTGCGGCGCACTGAGGAGGGAGATCACCGGGTAGCACAGGATCGCGAAGTCCGGCCGGGGTGCGTTCGGTTCCACCACTCCGACGCTCAGACAGCCGGCCAGGTGACCACCGGCCGACGACCCGATCACGCCGACCCTGGTGGGATCGACCGCCAGACCATGATCACCGGAGCGCACGTACGCCAGCGCGTCCGTCGCCACCGTCACGGGTTCGGGATGGCGTGCCGGAGCCACCGGATAGCGGAGCACGAACGCGTGCAGCCCCAAGCCGCGGAGCCACTCGGCGTAGTCGTGGCCCTCGTGATCGGCCAGGATCTGGTACCCGCCGCCGGGCAGCACCAGCACGGCGGCCCGGCTTCCGTCACCGGGGGCGGGGTATGCGGTGATCAACGACGCGATGTCACTCACGCGAGACCGTTCCGCAGCCGGTAGAGGACCTCGCCCGCATGCGGTTCGACGAAGGTGTCGGGATCGGCCTGGTACGCGGCGATGTCGACCTCGGCCGGATCCAGGTAGCCCAGGTTGACGGCCTCGACGGCCTCCCGCGGGATGCCGGTCGCCAGCGTCACCGCCACCCGATTGCGCTCGCCGTGCTCGGCGTCCCAGCTGCCCTGGCCGCGCAGGTGGGTGGAGTGCGCGAGGTCACCCCAGGGGCGATCCACGAACCGGTCCCACTGCCCGAGGAAGTAGTCGCGGTTGTGGTAGCCGATCTCGCTGATCTGTGGGTGCATCACCGAGATCTGGGTGATGTGCGGCGCGTAGATGATCACCTCGCCGCCATCGGCCACGATCGGTTCCAGCTTGTAGAAGCCCTTGGCAGCGGTCCAGATGTCCTCGTACTTGGTGGGCATGATCGACAGCACCCGACGGTAGGACCGGTCGAGGTAGCTGACGTGGGTCTCGGCGGAGATCGCCGCACAGGCCGCCCAGGCGTCCTCCGGGGTGCCGAAGGCCGCCGCGTGCAGGGTGTCGGCTCCGGACTCGACCACCAGGCAGAGCGCCAGCCGCTCCGCCGGGATCAGCGAGGCGGCCTCGTTGACCAGGGCGCGGACCGGCGTGACTCCGCGGGTGCCGATCATCTCGGCGCTGGTGATCAGGGCGCCGACCCAGTGGGACACGTCGATCAGCTCGGGTCCGGAGACCCCGGGGAAGAAGTACTTGTTGCCGCCGGAGAAGCCGACCACCTCGTGCGGGAACACCGGTCCGATCACGATGGCCACGTCGGCGTCGGCGACCCGGCGGTTGATCCGGACGTCGACCTCCAAGTCGGTCATCAGCCCGCCGGTCAGCTCGCTCATCCGCGCCCGGGAGAGGGTGCCGAGCGAGGTGAAGGTCTCCGGTAGCCAGGACTCGTGGTTGACGACCTCCCACCCCGGGTAGGTCTCGTCAAGCTCGCCGACCCGGTAGCCCAGGTGCTCACCCAGGGACTCGTCCGACATGGCCTGATGGGTGCCGAGGGCGATCAGCACCGTCACCTCCTTGGCCCGCCCGGTCAGCGCCCGGTGGACCGCGCTCAAGATCAACGGCAGCGGACAGGTGCGGGTCCGGTCGGGGACCACGAGACAGATCCGCTTGTCGTCCAGATCCGCGCCGGCGAGGCTCTGCTCGACGAACGCGGAAACCTGCGCCGCGCTCAGCCGGGCGCCGACGGCGCCGAGCAGCCTGGCTCGGGTCGGGTCGCCCGGTTCGGTTCCGTACGCCTCGTCGCTCATCTCGGGCTCACCCCTCCGCCGTCGCCGATCACCACTGGTCCGCGACCACCGCGGACAGCTGGGTGACGACCGCTGCCACCAGATCGTCGTCGCTTCCGAGGCCGGCGGCAACCTCACCGGCCGGAGCGAGCAGATCCAGCACCGAGCGGACCGCGGTCTCGTCGTCGGTGCCGACCACCGCCAGGTACGGGTCGGCGCCGGGATCGCTCAGCGGGGCACCCAGTCCGCGCAGGTGCAGGATCCAGGCGGCCACCACGGTGGCGCAGCCGAGTGGCACCCGCCCCGACGCCCGCTCGGCGCGGATCACCGGCACGGTCCGGACGATGATCTTGGTGGAGCCGTCGGCCACGATCTGGGCCAGCCGATGACGAATGCGCGGGTTGGCGTACCGGTTCAGGAGAGCGTCCCGGTACGCCGCGACGTCGTCGGCGGGTAACGGGAGGTGCGGCGCCGCCTCGTCCCACAGGGCCTCGACCCACCGGCGGCACGCGGGATCGGCGATGGCCTCGTCGATGGAGGCGTGGCCGCGGATGCTGCCGGCGTAGGCGAGCAGCGAGTGGGAGCCGTTGAGCAGCCAGAGCTTGCGCTGCTCGAACGGGGTGACGTCGTCGACGACGCGGGCGCCGGCGTCCTCCCACCGGGGGCGGCCGGCGGGAAAGCGGCCGGTCATGACCCACTCGTGGAAGGGCTCGGTGGCCACCGGTGACGCGTCCACGTAGCCGAGCTCGGCGGCCACCAGCTCGCGGTCGGCGTCCGTCGTCGTCGGGGTGATCCGATCGACCATCGACGAGGCGAAGTCCACGTGCTCGGCGATCCACTCGGCCAGCGCAGGGTCGACGGACTGGGCGAGCTGGGTGACGACAGAGGCGGCCACCTCGCCGTTCTCGGGCAGGTTGTCGCAGGACAAGACCGTGATCGGTCCCGCACCGGCCGTGCGTCGAGCGGCCAGCCCGGCGACCAGCCGTCCCGGCAGCGTGCCCACCGCAGCCGTCGGATCCTCCTGCAGGATGGCGATGTCGGCCGCCACCTCATCGGTGCGGCGCAGCTGGCGGGAGGGGTCGGCGAGGTACCCCTGCTCGGTGACGGTGATGGTCACCACGGCGACCTCGGGGCGGCGTAGGTAGTCGAGGTACGCGTCGTGCTCGCCGGCCGCGTGGACCGCGGTCAGGGACCCGACCAGCTCGAACGTGTCACCGTCGGAGGCCCGGGTGATCAGAGTGGACAGGCCGTCCTGAGGTGCGAGCGCATCCGCCGCATCGGGTCGCCGCCCCGTGAAGGCCGCGATGCCCCAGTCGGCGCCGTCGCCGGCGTGGGCGGTGTACCAGGCCTGATGGGCCCGGTGGAAGTTGCCGAGTCCGAGATGGACGATGCGCACGGGTGCGGCGGGCGGGGTGCCCGGCAGTGCCCGAGACAGTCGGGGCAGGGCAGGGGTCGTCGTCACGGCCGAGGTGCTCACAGCTTGAACGCCCGTCGTGGGTTGGTGTCCACCAGATCGTGCACGACCTCGTACGCCTCGTCCTCGTCGAGTCGGTGATCGGCGACCAACCGAGCGACGAACGAGGCGTCGAGTCGGCGGGACATGTCGTGCCGGGCGGGGATGGAGCAGAAGGCCCGGGTGTCGTCGATGAAGCCGGAGGTCTTGGCGAACCCCGCCGTCTCGGTGACCGCCGCACGGTAGCGCTGGATCGCCTCGGGAGCGTCGAGGAACCACCACGGCGCTCCGGCGTAGACGCTCGGGTAGAAGCCCGCCAGCGGCGCGATCTCGCGGGAGAACACCGTCTCGTCGACGGTGAACAGCACCAGCTGGAAGCCCGGGTGGGTGCCGACCGCGTCCAGCAGCGGCTGCAGGGCGTTGGTGAACTCCACCTGGGCGGGGATGTCCGCGCCGATGTCGGCCCCGTACGCCTGCGCGCTCGCGGTGTGGTGGTTGCGCCGGATGGCCGGGTGCAGGGTCATCACCAGCCCGTCCTCCGCCGACATCAGACCCATCTGGAACAACAGGTGGCGCCGGAGGGCGACCGCCTCGGGCGCGGTGATCTCGCCCTTGCGAGCCAGGCCGTAGAGGTGGCCGGCCTCCGCCGCCTCGAGCGGGTCGGTCCGGGTGTCGGCGTGACTGTGATCGGCCGACACCGCGCCGTGGTCGATGAAGTGAGCCCGCCGCGCCGCCATCGCCGCGAGCCAGCCGTCGTAGTCGCCGGTCTCGATCCCGGACGCCTCGGCCAGCCGGTCCACGTCGGCGTTCCAGCTCGGGAACAGCGGCTCGAGATAGCGGTCGGGACGGAAGGTGGGGACCACCCGGGCGCTCCAGCTCGGGTCGTCCGCCAACCGACGGTGCGCGGCGAGGTCGTCGCAGGGGTCGTCTGTGGTGGCGAGCACCTCGATGCCGAAGCGGTCGAACAGGGCGCGGGCCCGAAACTCCGGTCGGCCCAGCCGGTCGGCGATCTGGTCGTAGATGGCGTCGGCGGTGGCCGCGCTGGGGCGGACGGTCACGCCGAAGATGTCGGCGAGCTGGGCGTCGAGCCAGAACCGGACGGGGGTGCCTCGGTAGGCGCTCCAGTGCTCACACAAGATCCGGAAAGCCCGCCGGGAGTCCTCGGTGTCGAAGGACTCCCGCCCGACACCCAGTTCAGCGAGATCGATGCCGTGGGCGTGCAGCAGGCGCGTCACGTAGTGGTCGGGCGTGATCAACAGCGACGTCGGATCGGCGAACGCGATGTCGTCGGCCAACCACTCCGCCGGCACGTGGCCGTGCGGGGAGATGATCGGCAGGCCCTGCACCCGCTCGTACAGATCGGCTGCCAGTCGCCGGACACCGGGGTCGGGCGGGAACAGTCGATCGGGGTGCAGGGCGAGCGTCGCGGTGGTCACGAACTCATCGTGACGGAGTGGCCGGCCGGCCGCCCAGTGGTTGCCGGGAGTTGCCGGATTGGCCGCACGGTGGGGCTCCGGTGGAGGGGCTCAGCGGGCCGGGCCGGTCGAGCCACGGACGACCAACCGGCTCGGGAGCAGCAGGGGGGCGTGGTCGGCGGGCTCGGCATGGCGTGGCCGCAGCAGGTGCTGCACCGCCGCCGAGCCGAGGCTGGCCAGCGGCGAGGCGATGGTGGTCAGACCGGGGACGATCAGCTCACCGTCGCGGATGTTGTCGAATCCGATCACGCTGACGTCGTCCGGAATCTGCCGGCCGGCCTCGGCCACGCCCTGCTGGAAGCCGATGGCCAGCAGGTCGTTGTAGGCGATCACCGCCGTCGTCGGTGCCTGCAACCACTCGGCCGCCGCCTCGCGGCCGCCGGCGATGGTGGGTCGGAACGGGCCGATCCGGCGCACCTTGAGCGCCAGCTGCTGACCCGCTTCGAGCACTCCGCGCCAGCGCATGCCGTCGGACCAGGAAGCCGTGGGT
This sequence comes from uncultured Actinomycetota bacterium, assembly GCA_963696135.1. Classification (GTDB taxonomy): domain Bacteria; phylum Actinomycetota; class Actinomycetes; order Propionibacteriales; family Propionibacteriaceae; genus Microlunatus. The sequence goes on along the minus strand of CAVOJH010000004.1, from coordinate 12,572 downwards.
CCGGCCAGGTAGGTGAGGGTGGAGTGACCCCGGTCGAGCAGGTGCTCGGCGGCGATCCGCACCGCACCGATGGTGTCGGTCGCCACCGAGGGCACCTGGTCGACCAGTCGGTTGAGCACGACCACCCTGGTGGACTTGGCCAGCGTGCGGATCGCCGCGTCGGACATCCGGGACGAGGTGAGCACGACAGCGTCGACGGCGGGCACGATGCGTTCGAGGGCCTCGTGCTCGGCCGCCGCCGACTCCTGGCTCTCAGCGAGCACCATCGTGCTGCCGGCGTGCCGGGCGGCTCGTTCGGCGCCACGGATCATGCCGTAGAAGACCGGGTTGGTGATGTCAGCGACGAGCATCGCGATGAGCGAGGTGTCCGTCCGCGCGTCGCGTTCGGTCTCCTCGGTGCGGTAGCCGAGCCGCGCAGCCACCGTCCGGACGTGCTCGGCGGTGCGGAAGCTCACCCGCCCCGGCTTGGAGAGCGCGCGGGACACCGTCGACGCCGCCACACCGGCCGCCTCCGCCACGTCGTAGATCGTCACCGGCCGGACGTCCGGGTCGCCGTCATCGGAGCCCGTCACGGGGGCCAGCCTAGACACAGCGCCCCTGCGCGTACGGTTTCCGACCACGGTCGGTACTGCACGTTTTCCGACCACGGTCGGGTTCGGATCCGTGGTCGGTGGAGCGCAGCGGATCAGCGAGTGACGACGACACCCGTCGCGAGCAGCGAGTGACGACCAACACTGTGTCCAAGAACACGCACCACCGGTTTGGTGCCGAGCCATCGCCCTTCTTACCGTGGTGCATGCCCCTTCCGCGCCTCCGGTCGCACTGACCATGCTGACCGCGTTCGTCCTGCTGCTGTGTCTGTTGGGGGCGATCATGCCGCTGTCGCGGCGTCGTGCCGAGTCGCTGACGGCGGGCTGGTTCCAGATCTCCAGCTACCGCAACGGGATGGTCGCGCACCTCACTCCGGTCCGGGAGCGCCTGCACGCCGAGGACGAGTTCGGCGAGTGCGCCTGCAAGCCGAGGTCGGGTCCGTACCCCTTGGACGACGGACGGACCGGTGTGCTGTACGTGCATCGGGCGGTCCGCCGGTCGCCGTACCGGGACTGATTCCCACACCTGTGATCTGGACACGATGTTGACGTTCACATCTCTGGGTACAACGATGTAGCAATGTCCACGGCGCGCGCCATCATCAACCTCGACCTGCCCGGACCCACCATCAGCCGGCATCTGTACGGTCACTTCGCCGAGCACCTGGGTCGGTGCATCTACGGCGGCTTCTGGGTCGGCGAGGACTCCGAGCTCCCGAACGAGGGGGGCATCCGACTGGATGTGGTGGAGGCGCTGCGGGCCCTGGAGATCCCCAACCTGCGCTGGCCCGGCGGCTGCTTCGCCGACGACTACCACTGGCGCGACGGGATCGGCCCGCGCGACCAGCGGCCCCGGATGGTCAACAGCCACTGGGGCGACGTGGTCGAGGACAACTCCTTCGGCAGCCACGAGTTCCTGGCCCTGTGCGAGCTGCTGGGGGCCGAGCCGTACGTGAACGGCAACGTCGGCTCCGGCACCGTCAGGGAGATGGGGGAGTGGATCGAGTACCTGACCCGGGCCGACGACTCGCCGATGGCCTCACTGCGCCGCTCCAACGGCCGGGACGAGCCGTGGCGAGTGCCCTTCTTCGGCATCGGCAACGAGCCGTGGGGCTGCGGCGGGAACCTTCGCGCGGAGGCGTACGCCGATCTGGCCCGGCAGTACTCCACGTACGTCCGCAACCACGGGGGCAACGAGGTCTACCGGATCGCCGCCGGCGCCCACGACGACGACGTGGCCTGGACCCGGGCGCTGATGGAGGCGCTCACCCCGTTCGGCACGCCGCTGCCGCGACCGGGGGTGTTCCAGGGCGTCTCGCTGCATTACTACACGACGGCCGGCCCCTGGACGGACAAGGGATCGGCCACCCGCTTCGACGACGACGACTACTGGCGCACCATGGCGGCTTCGCGCCGGATCGAGTCGATCCTGGCCGCGCACATGAGCGTGATGGACACCTACGACCCGGCCCGGCTGGTCGGGCTGGTGCTGGACGAGTGGGGCACCTGGTGGGACGTGGAACCGGGCACCAACCCGGGATTCCTGTACCAGCAGAACACTCTGCGGGACGCCCTGGTGGCCTCGGTGCACTTCGACGTCTTCCACGCCGCCGCCGAGCGCCTGGTGATGGCCAACATCGCGCAGACGGTCAACGTGCTGCAGGCGATGATCCTGACCGACCCGGACTCCGGCGCCCTGGTGTTGACCCCGACCTACCACGTGTTCGCGATGAACGCCGGGCACCAGGACGCCGCCCGATTGGACGCGCACCTGCTGGCCCCTGACCTCGTGCGCCAGGTGGCCGACGAGACGGTGCCGACGGTGTCGGTGTCTGCCAGCAGCAAGGACGGTGCCGTGCTGGTGTCGGCCTCGAACCTCGAGCTCAGCGAGCCCGTGGAGCTGACCATGGACCTGCGCGGCGGCCGACTCGGTGATCTGACCGGTCTGGTGCTGACCGCCGATCGTGTCGACACCTGCAACGACACCGAGCGCCCCGACGCGGTGACCCCCCAGCCTTTGGACCTGCTGGCCGAAGGGGACCTCGTACGAGTGACGATCCCACCCCACGCCTTCGTGACGGTCCGCGGGACGCTGAGCTGATCATGGGCGCGGTGGCACCTCGGCGTCCTTGCCGCGCCTGCGTGCCGGCTGAGTCGCTGACGTCCGAGCGCGTCCACGCCGACGTCGTCGACCAGCTGCGCTACGAGGCGGATCTGGCCGACGAGGTGCTGCGCGATGCTCGCCTCCGGGTCTGTGCCACCTGCCCGCGGCTGGCCACCCACACCTGCCTGGACTGCGGGTGCTACGTGGAGTTCCGGGCGTCCTTGGCGACCAAGCGCTGTCCCCGCGGGCGCTGGGCGGCCTGAGGCGCGTTCAGGGTCGACAACTTGCGGCAACCTCTACCGCTGCGACGGCCCCGGATGACTGAATAGCGGGGAAACCCCCCAGCAGCAAAGGACCGTTGACCGACCATGTGGACCCTCTCCGGATTCTCCGACGAGATCGACCAGGACTTCGCCACCCAGTGCGAGGTCGTGACCCGTCTCGGCCTGAAGTACATCGAGATCAGGAGCGCCTGGGGGACGAACATCCTCGACCTCGACCCCGACCAGCTGGCCGAGGTCCAGCGGCTGCTGACCGAGCACGGTCTGCAGGTCTCCAGCATCGGGTCGCCGATCGGCAAGATCAAGATCACCGACGACTTCGGTCCGCACCTGGAGCGGATGCGGCACGCCGCCGACGTCGCCCGGCTGCTGCAGGCCCCCTACCTGCGGCTCTTCTCCTTCTTCATCCCCGAGGGCGACGACCCGGACGATCACCGCGATGAGGTGATCACCCGGATGCGGGCGATTGCTGACGTGGCCGAGCAGGCCGGGGTGATCGCCGTGCACGAGAACGAGAAGGAGATCTTCGGCGACATCCCGCGCCGCTGCCTGGACATCGTCGAGGCCGTCGACTCCCCGAATCTGAAGCTGGCTTGGGATCCGGCCAACTACGTCCAGTGCGGGGTGAAGCCGTTCAGCGAAGGCTACGCCGAGCTGCGACCGCACACCGTCTACATCCAGATCAAGGATGCCCTCTTCGCCGACTCGTCGGTGGTCGTAGCAGGGGCGGGAGACGGTGAGGTGCCCGAGACCGTCCGTGCCCTGCGCGACGACGGCTTCGACGGCTTCTTCTCCCTCGAGCCGCATCTCGGCACGCAGAACTCCCTCGGTGGGTTCTCCGGCGCCGACCTGTGGATCGGGGCGCACAAGGCCTTCACCGACATCCTCCGCAGCGAAGGGATCGCGTACGCATGAGTGACTCTCAGTCGTCCGAGCGCCGCCGCGTGGCGCTGGTCGGCGCCGGTGTCATCGGCCGCCACCACGGACAAGTCCTCACCCAGCTGGTCGACCGCCTCGAGCTGGTCGCGGTGGTGGACCCGCACGCCGAGCGGGCGCAGCAGATCGTCGACGATCACGGCGGAAAGCCGTACGCGAGTCTGGCCGAGGCGTTGGCCGGGACCGAGGTGGACATCGTGGTGGTCTGCACCCCGACTGGCACCCACGGCCAGCTCGCCATCGAGGCGCTGCAGGCGGGCAAGGACGTGATCATCGAGAAGCCGGCGGAGATCACCGTAGGGCGCACCGACGAGATCATCGCCGCCCAGCAGGCCTCGGGTCGACTGGTCACGGTCATCTCGCAGCACCGCTTCGACCCCGCCACCGAGGTCACCGTCGACGCCATCGCCGCCGGCGAGCTCGGCCGGCTGACCAGTGGCATCGCCTCGATCGACTGGTGGCGCGGCCAGACGTACTACGACTCGGGCGACTGGCGTGGCACCTGGGAGCTCGACGGGGGTGGCGCGCTGATGAACCAGGGCGTCCACACCATCGACCTGCTGGTGGCCACGATGGGCCGCCCGGTCGAGGTGTTCGCCTACACCGGCACCTTGGCCCACGAGCGGATCGAGGTCGAAGACGTCGCGGTCGGGGTGGTGCGTTTCGCCAGCGGTGCGCTCGGTGTGCTGCACGCAACCACCGCCGCCTATCCGGGCCTGAGCGCCCGGCTGCAGGTGCACGGGGACAAGGGATCGGTGATCATCGACAGCGACATGCTGAGCTTCATCCACCGGACGCCGACCACCACGACTGCCACCGAACGGGCGTACGGCAAGTCGGACGACGACACCATCAACCAGGTCGAGGAGTTCCCCGAGGCTTCGGGGGCGAGCCTCAGTGCCGGCGCGGACCCGGGCCGGCTCGGCCCGGTCGCGCACCGTCGCCAGTACGAGAACTTCCTGGCGGCGTTGGACGGCGACGAGGAGCTCCGGGTGGACCTGCAGACCAACCGGCAGGCGATCGCGATCATCACCGGCGTCTACGAGTCCGCGCGGACCGGTCGCCCCGTGGATCTGACATGAACGGGCGCCTGACGTGAGTCGGCTGGCGGTCAACCCGATCCAGTACTGGGCCAGGGCGGGACGGACCCAGGAGGTGCTCGACGCGGCGTTCGCCGAGCTGTCGGCGATCGGGTTCACCGCCGTCAAGGCCGACGTGCCCCAGGGCATGACCGCGGCGGCGTACCTGGACTGGTTGGACAGCTACCGGCTCGCACCCTCGGTCAGTCTGTTCAGCTCAGCGTTCGACGAGACGATCGACATCGCCGCGGAGACGGAGCGGGCCAAGCGGTTCGCGGGCGTCCAGGTCGCGCTGGGGATGGACCGGACCATGGTGTCCTCGGTCGCCGTGGCGGCCCGGATGGAGCGTCCCGCCGTGGGCGCCGACTTCAGCCGGAGCCGGCTGAACCTGGCGATCGAGAACTGCGGGGTGATCTGCCAGGTGCTGCAAGCCGAGGGACTGCGCCCCCTGCACCACTCCCACGTCGGTGGGGTCTTCGAGACGGAGCGGGAGATCACCGCCCTGCTGGACGACCTCGGCTCCGACCTGATCGGCATCGGACCCGACACCGGACACCTGCGCTGGGCCGGTGTCGACCCCGTCGCGTTCCTCACCCGGTACGCCGACCGGATCGGTGCCCTGCACCTGAAGGACGTCTTCGGAGACTTCCTCGACGGCCGGGCAGGAGAGGCCACCTACCGCGAGCAGGTCGACTCGAAGCGGCTGTGGGCCGAGCCCGGGCTCGGGGTGCTCGACGTCGCAGCCATCCTGGCCGCGCTGCCGGACGACTACGACGGTGACGTGATGATCGAGGTGGACGAGCCCAGTACCGCGACCAAGCGGGAGTCGCACGAGATCTCGTACGCGTGGGCCCAGCGGCACCTGCCGACTCTCGTCTGACCTGGGAGAGCGGTCAGCGGGACTCGAGCACCTCGACGGGGTCGCCCACCCGAACGTTCCCGTACGGCGCCTCCGGCACCCCTGATCGAGACGGCGCCTCCGGCACCCCTGATCGAGACGGCGCCTCCGGCACCCCTGATCGAGACGGCGCCTCCGGCACCAGGTTCACCGCGAACCAGGTCTTGCCGTCCCACCGCCGGTGCCGGGCCAGACTGACCAGCGGCTCCTTGGTCCGCAGCGCCGTCATCGGGTCGATGGTGGTCAGGACACACCGGTCGCACAGCTTCACCACCCGGAACGCGACCTCGCCGACCCGGATCCGCCGCCACGTGTCCTCCGCGAACGCCGGTGCTCCGCGAACCACCAGGTTCGGGCGGAACCTGAGCATCGGCACGGGTCCGTCGTCCGCTCGAGGCCCGTCGGCGATCCAGGTGTTGAGCTGGGCCAGGGACTCCTCGGTAGCCAGCAGCAGTGGGTAGGCGTCGGCCAGCGACACGGTGTCGTCAGTCGCGCCGTAGGCCGGGTTCACCGGACGACGCCGCGGGTCGTCGAGATACACCAGACGCAACGGACGACCGATGACCTGGGAGAACCAGTCTGCGGCGCTCTCGTCGGCCACCCGGGCCTGGAGCCGGTCGTCCCAGATCTTCACGTCCACCAGGGGCGCGGTCTCCGGCCGGTCGACGACCAGATCGGGTGACCCCGGCGAGGTCAGGTGCAGACCGCGGTCGGTGATCTCAGGCATGACCAGCACCAGCCGGTTGGCCTCGCGCGCCGTCACCACCTCACCGTCCGGGTCCACCAGCATCCAGCGTCGGTCACCGATCAGGCCCCATGGCTCGACTTCGGCGACATCCAGATCCTCACCACGGCAGGACTTCACCGGGTAGCGACGGAGTCCGATGAGGCGCAGATCGACCGGCTGCTCGGAGACAGTCAACGCTCGCGCTCAGTCCACGATGGAGTGGATGCTGCGCTGGACGATCAGCGGATCGGGCGGGTAGACGACCGAGGTGTCCTTGTCCGCGTACTCGTACTGGTTGAGGAAGAACCGCATCGCGTTGATCCGGGCCCGCTTCTTGTCGTTGCTCTTGATCGAGGTCCACGGCGCCTCGTCGGTGTCGGTCCGCAGAACCATGGCCTCCTTGGCCTCGCTGTAGGCGTCCCACTTGTCGAGGGACTCCAGGTCCATCGGGGACAGCTTCCAACGGCGTACGGGATCGATCTGGCGGATCGCGAACCGGGTCCGCTGCTCGGACTGGGTCACCGAGAACCACAGCTTGGTCAAGGAGAAGCCGCTCTCCACCAGCATCGACTCGAACAGCGGTGCGTGGTTGAGGAACTGCTCGTACTGCTTGTCCGTGCAGAAGCCCATCACCCGCTCGACTCCGGCCCGGTTGTACCAGGACCGGTCGAAGAGCACGATCTCACCGGCGGTGGGCAGGTGGCTGATGTAGCGGTGGAAGTACCACTGGCCGCGCTCGGTCTCGGTCGGCTTGGTCAGGGCCACGGTGCGGGCCGCACGGGGATTCAAGTGCTCCATGAACCGCTTGATCGTGCCGCCCTTCCCGGCGGCGTCGCGTCCCTCGAACAGCACCACGATCTTGCCGCCGGTGTCCTGCAGCCAGTACTGGAGCTTCAGCAGCTCGATCTGCAGCGCGTACTTCTCGCCCTCGTAGACGTCGCGATCCATCCGCTCGTCGTACGGGTAGTCCTCGCGCCAGGTCTCGACCGGGTCGCCGCCGGGATCGATCAGGTCCGGGTCGGAACCGTGGTCGTCGTGGCTGACGGTGAAGCCGTCCCGGAGCAGGAGGTCGAGGTACTCACGAAAGTTCTCCCGGATGATCACGGGACTCAGTATCGACCCGGTGGGCGAACAGTGGGTGAACGGGGGGAGCCGGACGAGATGGGCAGCAGGTGTTGACGGACGGGGCGAGCCTTTCGAGGATGGTCCTGACGGAACGACGAACCCGGAGGTCGTGATGGCGGAGGCAGTGCTGCTGGTCGGGACGAAGAAGGGCCTGTGGATCGGACGCAGCGACGAGCGGCGTGAGCGGTGGGAGTTCGGCAAGCCGGAGTTCCTGATGGAGGGCATCTACGCCACCAGCATCGACACCCGAGGAGCCAGCCCGCGGGTGTTCGTCAGCGGACACAGCGAGCACTGGGGACCCGGGGTCTACCGGTCGGACGACCTCGGACGCACCTGGACCGAGACCCAGGGGGCGGCGGTCCGCTTCCCGACCGACCTGGGCGCGAGCGTGGAGCGGGTGTGGCAGATCCAGCCCAGCCCCGCCGACCCCGACGTGGTCTGGGCGGGCACCCAGCCGTCCGCGCTGTTCCGCTCGACGGATCGGGGTGAGTCGTTCGAGCTGGTCCGCTCCCTGTGGGATCACCCGCACCGACCCGACTGGGGCGCCGGATTCGGCGGGCAGGCCATCCACACGATCGTGCCGGACCCGACCGACCGTGACCGGGTCACGGTGGCGATGTCCACCGGCGGCGTCTACCGGACCGAGGACGGCGGCGAGTCCTGGAACCCGTACAACACCGGCATCAAGGCCTACTTCTTCCCCGACCCGTGGCCCGAGTTCGGTCAGTGCGTGCACAAGGTGGCGAGCCACCCCGACCGACCCGAGCTGATGTACGCGCAGAATCATCACGGCGTCTACCGGACCGACGATGGCGGATCCACCTGGACCTCGATCGCCGACGGGCTGCCGGCCGACTTCGGTTTCCCGATCGTGGTCCACCCGCACGACCCGGAGACCGTCTTCGTGTTCCCCCTGATCGCCGACGGGGCCCGGATCCCGCCGGACGGCGAGGCGCGAGTCTGGCGCTCCACCGACGCCGGACGGACCTGGACGGCGTCCAGCAGAGGCCTGCCCGACAAGTTCTACGCCGCGGTCATGCGTGACGCGATGTCGGCCGACGACGCCGAGCAGACCGGCCTCTACGTCGGCGCCCGGGACGGCTCGGTGTGGGGCAGTACTGACGACGGCGACTCCTGGTCCGAGATCGCCCGCCACCTCCCCGACGTGTTGTGCGTACGGGCGGCGGTCGTCTAGCCCAGATCACCCTCGGCCGGCGGCACCGGCGGACGGAACGATGCCGCGAGCTCCGCGCGCGACCGCACCCCCCGCTTCCGGTACACGCTGGTCAGGTGGTGCTCCACGGTCTTCGGACTGAGGAACAGAGCCGCCGCGATGTCCTTGGTGGACCTGCCCTGGGCGGCGCGCAGCGCTACCCGAGTCTCCTGGGCGGTGAGGGCCTCCTCCGTCTGCGCGCGTCGGCTGCGCGCCGTGGCTCCGGTGGCTGAGCGCTCCGCCGCGGCCCGCTGCACCCAGCCGGTCAGGTCCATGCCGGTGAAGGCGTCGAGGGCAGTGTCCAGCTGGACGCGCGCCCGGACGCGCTGCCCGGCCCGCCGCAGCTGGATGCCGTAGAGGAGGCGTGTGCGGGCGGCTTCGAAGTGGTCGGGCGCCTCGGCGTGGGCGGCGAAGGCGGCCTGGAAGGCCAGGTCGGCTCGTCTCTGGTCGGGGGCCGTCAGTCCGCGGCAGCGGGCAGCCAGCGCGCGCAGCCACGGCGCTGCGGCCGCCGGGGTCACGGCGCTGAACCGGTCGGCCAGCGCGATCGCCTCCTCGCGCCGACCCAGGGCGAGGTAGGCCTCGACGAGGTCGGGGGCGACGCCGAGCGGTTCGCCCATGGAGCCGACGCCGTGGTCGGCGGCGAGCCGCGCCTCGAGGATGGTCGCGGCGGAGGCCGGATCCGCGCGACAGAGGGCGCAGAAGGCGGCCGTGATCGCCTGGTGAGAGGCGACGGAGGTGGTGCCGGCGCGATCGGTGAGGACGGTCGCCCGCTGGAGAGCGGCCCGGGCCTCGTCGTGCCGACCACGGGCCGCGGACTGCCAGGCCAGCATCTCCTGGGCCACGGCGACGTCGGCGGCGTACCCCAGTTGCTCGCCCAGCTCGACCGCCTCGCCGGCGTCCGCGAACGCCCCGGCGTGGTCGCCGAGCCAGGCGCGGGCGGTGGCCGACAGGCTCAACGCCGGGACCAGGATCCCCAGGGCACCGCGGGCCCTGGCCCGGTTCAGCTGGTGGGTACCGAGCGACATCACCAGTCCCGGGTCGCCGAGGAAACCGCCGGCGAGGGCCAGATAGAGGAGGGAGCGCGGGTCGTCGCGCAGTGGGGGTCCGGCGATCTGCTCGATGACGTCGCTCAGCAGCGCGCCGCCGGTGGCCGGGTCGCCGGTGAGGGTGGCGGCGAACCCGCTGGTGAAGTCCGCGAGCATCCGTTGCCGGGGATCGAGCTGGTCGGCGGCCGCGACGATCGCCGTCGCGCAGTCGGCCACCCCGGCGACGTCGTTGAGGCGGAAGCGGGCCAGCGCCAGCTCGGCCAGGGCCTCCGTACGCTGTTCACCGTCGAGTCGCCCGACCGCCGACGTGAGCAGCTCGACGGCCGCCGGAACCGAGCCTGCGTACTCCTCCAGCATGCCCAGGGTGAGCTGCGCGAGACCTGCGGCCCGGTCCGCACCGGGCGCGTTCAGCACCCGCGCGGCCAGCAACCGGGCCCGGCCCGCGTCGCCGGCGGTGAACGCGTCGGCGGCGGCGGTCGCCAGCCAGTCCCCCTGCCGTACTGGATCGTCGGTGAGCCCGGCCGCCCGCTCCATCGCGACGGACGCGCCTGCATACCCCTGGCGGCTGCGGGTGTGGCCCGCGGTGCGTACCAGGTCGAGCGCCAGTGACCGGTCGGGACCGACCACGGCTTCGGCCCGGTGCCAGGTGCCGGCGATCGACTCCGGGTCCGCCGCCAGCACCAGGCTCAGGGTGCGGTGGGCCGACCGCCGGTCGGCGGCCGTGGCCCGGCTCAGCACCGCGGTCCGGATCAGCGGATGGCGGAACTCGATCCCGCCGCCCGCGTGCACCAGGATGCCGAGGTCGGTGGCCTGGTCCAGCGCGGCCGCGACCGCGATCTGCTCGAGTTCCAGGGCCGCGGCCACCGTCGCCTCGTTCCCCGATCGATCGAGCGCGGTCAGCAGCACGGCCCGGCGGGCCGGGGCCGACAGCCCGTTCAGGTGCTCCCCGTACAGGCGCAGCAGGCGGTCACCGACGGCCGGAGCCTCCGGCAGCGGTGCCGCACCGACCCGCTGCGCCTCCGTGAGTCGCTGCGTGATCTCGAGCATCGCCAGCGGGTTGCCGCCCGTGTCGTCCGACAGCCGATCGGCCACCCGGTCCGACACCCTCCCGCGGAGGAGGGCGCGCGCGTCCTGATGGTTCAGGCCCGGAAGCGCCACGACCGGCAGGCCCTGTACGAGCTCTGCCGGGACCTGGCCCGATCGCCCCGCCCAGACGAAGCAGACGGGGTCGTGCCGGAGCCGGCGGGCCGCGAACGCCAGTGCGGCGGCCGACTCGCGGTCGAGCCACTGCAGATCGTCGATGAGGAGGACCACCGGACCCCGGGCGGCTTCGGCGGCCAGCAGCGACAGCACGGCTGCGGCGACCAGGAACCGATCGGCCGGAGCCTCCGGTGGCGTCCAGCCGAGCGCGACGGACAGGGCAGCGGCCTGGACGGTGGGGATCTCGGCGAGCACGGCGCGAAGCGGACCGAGGGCCTGCAGCAGACCTGCGTGAGCGAGCACCGACTCGGACTCGACGCCTCGGGCCCACAGGCAGCGGCAGTCGCCGGCCCGTCGGGCGGCCGCGTGCAGCAGGCTCGTCTTGCCGAGGCCCGGCTCGCCCTCGAAGACGACCGACGTCGTGCAACCCGCACGGGTGGCCTCGAGCAGGGCATCCAGCCGGCCGAGCTCGGGCCCGCGCCCGGCCAGCACTCCCGGCAGCCCGGGAGCCTTGCCCGTCCGAACAGGGGATTCTCCCCATGCGAACGACCGGTGCCGGCTGGGAGGGTCGACCGACGGCACATCACCTACGGGAGGTCTCGATGAGGACATCGATCACGATCCTAGGGACGGGGCGCCCGGCCTGGCCGGCCCGGGGACTCGACCGGCGGGCGGGGTAGCGCAACCATGGTCGCCTTCGCCGGTGTGTCCCACGTGGCGCTCACGGTCACCGACCTGGACGTCAGCCAGCGCTTCTACACCTGGGTGCTCGACTTCGTGCCGGTCCTGGACGTGGGCTACGGCCGGATCTGCATGCACCCCGCCAGTGGCTTCACCCTCGGGCTGATGCGGCACGAGGGCGCGGCGGGCGAGCGGTTCACCGAGCTGAGCACGGGTCTGGACCACCTCGGCTTCGCCGCTTCCTCCCGGGCCGAGCTGGAGGACTGGGAACGCCGGTTCGACGAGCTCGGCGTCAGCTACACGCCCATCCGGGACATGGAGATGGGGTCGCACCTGAACTTCCGGGATCCCGACGGGATCGCGCTCGAGTTCGACGTGCCGAACGAGCTGGCCCTCCGAGCGCAGGAGGCGCTGGCGGCCGGCCCGTCGCCGGACGAGATCGCCGCTTTCGTGGCCGCGCACCTCGGTCCGGAGTACGTCCCCCGCGCTTGAGGTCCGGGGGCTGCGCTCTGTCAGTGCCGTGCGCCAGAGTTGACACCGCCACCGCGACCACGAGGAGCGACTCATGCCCGGCAACCCACCACCGTTCGACAACGAGACCGACGGGATCCTGCTCTACCTGATCCAGCAGCGCGACGGTCTGCGCTTCGCCGCGTACGGGCTGACCGAGGAGCAGCTGCGACAGCGGGCCA
>CAVOJH010000003.1:0-576120 GCA_963696135.1 uncultured Actinomycetota bacterium | reverse complement strand
CGATCCCGCCGACCGCATCCCCAGCGACCAGAACGCGTACGCCCACTCCTGGGCCTGCACGCAGGTGAGCAGGTCGACCACGGCCGGAGCCGAGGGCAACGGCGTCCCGTCGAGACGCTGAGTGGCGATCCGTCGCGCCAGCACGCTGTCCCGGTCGAGAGCAGGTGTCTCGACGGGCTTCATGGCGACAACCTAGGCGGGACCACTGACGCTCGGCCGCAGGTCGGTGGCGTCGGGTTCCCACCGGTCCGGGTCGGCCGGCAGCTGCTCGCCGGAGCGGATGTCCTTCACCTCGCTGTGCGGGGGTGCCCCGAACCACACGTACGGGATCCTGCGGCGGTCGGCGTAGCGGATCTGCTTGCCGAACTTGTCGGCCTTGGGCGCCACCTCGGTGGCGATCCCCCGGGCTCGCAGGCGCTCGGCCACCGCCACCGCGGAGTCCCGGGTCTCCTCGTCGTCGACGGCCACCAGCACCACCGTGGGCACCGGCCGTGAGGCGGTCAGCAGGCCGCGGGCGAACAGCGGAGCCAGCAACCGGGTCACACCGATGGACAGGCCGACCCCGGGGTAGGTCGTCTTGCCGTCACTGGCCAGTGAGTCGTACCGGCCACCGGAGGACACCGAGCCCCAGCTCTGGAAGCCGACCAGCTCGGTCTCGTAGACGGTGCCGGTGTAGTAGTCCAGGCCGCGGGCGATCTTCAGATCGGCGACCAGCCGTCCGGGCACGTGCCGGGCGGCGGTCTCCACCACCGCGGTCAGCAGCTCGAGGCCGGCGTCGAGCTCGGGATCACTGACGCCCAGGGCACGGACCCGGTCGACGAACGAGCCGTCGGCGGCCGAGATGCCGGCCAGGTCGACGCAGGCGCCGGCCTGGCTGGTCGACAACCCCAGTCCGACGAGCAGCTCGGCGACCTTGTCCGGCCCGATCTTGTCCAGCTTGTCCACCTGCCGGAGCACAGCCGCGGGGTCGGTGATGCCGAGCCCGGCGTAGAAGCCCTGGGCAAGTCGCCGGTTGTTCACCCGCATCAGCACCGGCGGGAGCCCGAGATCGGTGTGCAGCCGCTCCAGCGCCTGCAGGGTGACCAGGGGCAGCTCGATGTCGTGGTGCGCGGCCAGCGTGCCGGCGTCGACGATGTCGATGTCGGCCTGGGTGAACTCGCGGTAGCGGCCCTCCTGCGGCCTCTCGCCGCGCCACACCTTCTGGATCTGGTAGCGCCGGAAGGGAAAGGACAGCTGGTGCGCGTTCTCCAGCACGTAGCGGGCGAACGGCACGGTCAGGTCGAAGTGCAGACCGAGCTCAGCCTTGGCGTCCTCGGCGGCGTGCAGCCGCTGGACGACGTACACCTCCTTGTCGATCTCCCCCTGCTTGGCCAGCCGGTCGATCGGCTCGACGGCCCGGGTCTCGATCGAGGCGAACCCGTGCAGCTCGAAGGTCTCCCGCAGCCGATCCAGCACGTACTGCTCGACGATGCGTTGGTCAGGGGTGTACTCGGGAAATCCGGACAGCGGACGGGGGCGGCTCACGGGGCCCGATCTTAGAGGGGCCAGAGCGACCCGCACCTCGATATTCGGTGATCATGGTCAGGTGACGATCCAGCTCGGCGACGAGGGACGAGCCCTGGTCACGGCCATCCGCGAGGGGTTGGCCGCCCACGCCGACCCGGAGACGGCCGCTCAGCAGCAGCGCTACATGAAGTCGGCGATGCCGTACCGCGGTCTCAAGGCGCCGCTGCAACGATCCGTCGTCCGACCCCTGATCGCCGCGCACCTCCTCCCCGACCGGGCGCAGTGGGAGGCGACGGTGCGGACCCTGTGGGACGAGGCTTCGTACCGGGAGGAGCGATACGCCGCCGAAGCACTCGCCGGTGATCGCCGCTACTGGGGCTATCAGGACCCGGGCTGCCTCGACCTGTACGAGCACCTGGTCGTGTCCGGCGCCTGGTGGGATCACGTCGACCTGATCGCCATCCACCTGATCGGACCGATCCAGCGCTCGAGCCGACCGGCACTGGACGACACCATGCGTGCCTGGTCGATCGATCAGAACCTGTGGCGGCGCCGGTCCGCGATCATCCACCAGATCGGCGCCGGCGAGACGACGGACCGTCAGCTGCTGGTCGACTGCATCCTGCCCAACCTGGACGATCGCGAGTTCTTCCTCCGCAAGGCCATCGGCTGGGCTCTCCGCCAGTACGCCCGCGTCGATCCCGACTGGGTTCGTGGCTTCGTCGACGAGCACCAGGACCGGATGTCGGCGCTCTCCCGCCGCGAGGCCACCAAGCACCTGACCTGAGCAGACGCGACACGCAGGTGGGCTGGTCCGCGTCGCGTCCCGCACGACGGTCGGCTACTACGTGCCCCGCACACCGACGCGTCTGGGCAGTCACCGTGGATCGACGCGTCCAGCGATGTGAAGCCATGAACGCATGGGGGTGAGCCAGACGTCTAGATCCTCACCACGTAAGGGAAACGGCCCATCGGGATCTTCCCAGCACGACAGTGGTGTTGTATAATCGATCACATGTTCGACGATGGGCTGGAGGCGGCGCTGGGGGATCGGCGTGCGTTGGCCGGCCTGTCCGCGGCCGTGCAGGAGGATCACAAGATCGCGGGCTGTCGCAAGCTGGTGCTGGCCGCGGCGTGGGCCGATGCGCACTCCGCTGTTGATCATCCCGACGGTGGTCTGCTGGTGGAGCAGCTGGTCGCGATCGGTCCGGTCGGCTGCCCGCTGGTGGCGGAGACCGCGGCGGCGGGGTTGGTGCTGCCATTCCAGACCTCGATCCAAGGCGTGCGGGGCTGGATCGGGGACGCGTTGAACCTGCGACACCGGCTCCCGCAGCTGTGGGCGCGGGTGGTGGCCGGGGAGGTGCATCACTGGAAGGCCCGGGCGATCGCGCAGGCGACCGCGGAGCTGAACCCGGTCACTGCCGGCCTGGTCGATGATCAGATCACGCGGTGGGTGGAGCAGCTGCCGTGGGCGAGTGTGTTGCGGGCGTTGGAGGCGATCATCCTGCAGGTCGACGAGGGTGCCTATCAAGAACGTGAGCGGTTGGCGGCGGCGAAGCGGGAAGTGAAGGCGACGCCGTCGGAGCACGGTCTGCGGACGTTGATCGCTCGCGGTGAGGCCGGTGATGTGGCGATGATGTTGGCCTTGTACGGGCAGGTTGCCGAGGCGTTGGCCGATGAGGGTGATGAGGATCCGTTGCCGGTGCGGATGTCGAAGGCGATCGGGGTGATCGCGAGTCCGGCCCGGTTGATCGATCTGCTGGCCCGGCATCACGGTGATCCGGATCCGCACCGGGACCCGTGGGAGCAGGTGGCTGCCCACCAGGGTGATCCGACGAATCCGTGGGCGGAGGATCTGTCGCCGGCGGGGTGGGAGACCTCCAGGCACGGCAACCATCGTCAGCCCGGCTTCGACGACGTTGACTGCTGGGACAGTCAGACCGCCGACGAGGACCCGAACTGGGCGGATGAGTCGCCGGTCGACGACGCCGACCTCGCCTGGCACGCCCGCGAGCGCGACCAGCACGGGGCAGAGCCAGCGTCAGAGGCGGCTGACGAGGTGGTGGCCGCAGCCGAGAACCAGCGCCGCGCGGAATGCCACGGTGAATGTCGCGGGGACTGGCCGGTCTCCTACGTGCGGCCGCGGTGGCGGGCCCTCAGTGTCACCGAACTTGAGGCGTGTCGTCCGACCGCGATCCTCCACGTCCACCTCACCGATCAGACCCTGCGGGCCGGTCACGGTGTGGTGCGCTCCCCGTACGGTCCGATCACGGTGGAGCAGCTGCGCCGCTATCTCGTCCAGACCGACGCGAACATCACCGTGCGGCCGGTGATCGATCCCGCCGAGACGGCGTCCGCGGATGCCTACGAGATCCCGCTGCGGTTACGGCGGGCGATGACGATTCGGCATCCCCGCTCGGTGTTCCCGAACTCACCGGCCACCGGCCGGATGGACCTGGACCACACCCGACCCTGGCACTCCGACGGGCCGCCGGGGCAGACCGGTCTGGGCAACCTCGGTCCGCTGACCCGCAGCGAGCACCGCGCCAAGACCGTCGGCCGTTGGAAGGCCCGACAACCCGAACCGGGCACCTACCTGTGGCGATCACCCGAAGGCTGGATCGCCATCACCACCAACCAAGGCACCCTCACGCTCGGACCCACCGACTGGGCCCAGAACCTCTGGAGCGGCGCTCCTAGCGAAGACGCCGTTCACAGCTGATCGGGTCGCAGGTACGGGTTGGTCGCCCGCTCGCGGGCCATCGTGGTCTGCGGACCGTGGCCCGGCAGCACGGCGGCGGAATCGGGCAGCGGCAGCACCTTGGTCCGCAGACTCCGCAGCATCGCCGCGTGGTCACCACCGGGGAGGTCGGTGCGGCCGATCGATCCTGCGAAGAGCACGTCCCCGGAGAAGACCACCTGGTCGATCTCACTGCCTCCGGGTGCGGCGGCGGGATAGTCGGCGCGATACATCACCGATCCCTCGGTGTGTCCGGGCGCATGCAGGGCGTCCAGGGTGATGCCGGCGATCTCGAGCACGGCTCCGTCGGTCAGCTCGCGGACGTCGTCTGGTTCGGCGAACGTGGTCGTCCCGCCGGTCAGCTGGGCGAGCAGCTGACCGGTTTCCGGCCCCATCGCGCGCAGCGGGTCGGCCAGCAGGTGCCGATCGTCGGGATGGATCCAGCAGGTGGCGTCGTAACCACCGCACAGGGGGGCGACCGAGAACATGTGGTCGAGGTGCCCGTGGGTGAGGACCACCGCCACCGGCTTCAGCCGGTGCTCCGCCACCAGGTCGCGCACGCCGTCCGCCGCATCGAGTCCCGGATCCAGGATCAGGCACTCGGCACCGGGCTCGGTCGCCACCACGTAGCAGTTCGTCTGCCACGGACCGGCGGGGAAAGAGGCGATGAACACAGAGGCGAGACTAACGACCAGCCGACGCAGGCTGAGAACCTGATATGACCCGGGCGAGCGAATCAGGCAGGATAGGGCCCTATGAGCGACGGCGCGGGGCCTGCCTCCTTCGGCCGGGTCGAGGAGGACGGGACGGTCTACGTCCGCACCCAGTCCGGCGAGCGAGCCGTCGGGCAGGTGCCCGACGTGCCGCCCGAGGAGGCGTTGTCCTTCTTCACCCGACGGTACGACGCCCTCGATCTGGAGGTCTCCTTGCTGGAGACCCGGATCGCCTCCGGGGCCCTCTCCCCCGACGACGCGGTGTCGTCGATCAGAACCGTCCGGACAGCGGTGACGGACGCGCACGCCGTCGGCGACCTGGATGGCCTGGCCACCCGGTTGGAGGCGCTGGTGCCCAAGGTGGCCGATCAGCGCGCCGCCCGCCGGGCCGAGAAGGCCAAGGCCAGCGCCGTGGCCAAGCAGGCCAAGGAGCAGTACGTCGTGGAGGCCGAGAAGCTGGCGGCCGGCAACGACTGGCGGGGTGGGGTCAACCGGTTCCGCGAGCTGCTGGACGAGTGGAAGGCACTGCCCCGGCTCGACCGGGCGACCGACGACGAGCTGTGGCACCGGTTCTCCAGCGCCCGCACCACGTACACGCGCCGTCGGAAGTCGCAGTTCGCGAAGGAGTCCGAGCAGCGGGAGACGGCCCGCAAGGCCAAGGAGAAGCTGGTCACCGAGGCCGAGGCGCTGCAGAGCTCGACGGACTGGGGACCGACGACCAGCGCGTACCGCGACCTGATGACCCGCTGGAAGGCGGCCGGCTCCGCCCCGCGGGGAGTCGACGACGAGCTGTGGAAGCGTTTCCGCGGCGCCCAGGACGTCTTCTTCGGCGCCAAGTCCGCCGCCTTGTCCGAGCAGGACAGCGAGTTCAAGAGCAACGGCGTCGCCAAGCAGGCCCTGGTCGAGGAGGCCGAGGCCATCCTCCCCGTCCGCGATCTGGCCGAGGCCCGCGCCGCGTACCGCTCGGTGCTGGAGCGCTGGGCCGACATCGGCAAGGTGCCGCGCGAGATGATCCGCCCCCTGGACAGCCGGCTCCGCGCCGTCGAGTCCGCCATCAAGGGCTACGAGGACGACCAGTGGAAGCGGACGAACCCGGAGGCCCGGGCCCGGGCCGAGGAGACCGCGAGCAAGCTCGAGGCGCAGATCGCGACCCTGGAGGAGAAGGCGGCCAAGGCCGAGGCCCGGGGCGATGCCAAGGCCGCCCGGGACGCGTCGGCGTCGGCGGCGACCTACCGGGAGTGGCTGGCTCAGGCGCGCAAGGCGGCCGACGACTTCAGCGGCTGAGCGCCCTGCTCACGGCAGCGTCGCCTATGTCCCAAGAACTCTCGTAAAGGAGAGTTCGTCGCGGCGCGGAAGCGTCGCAGTGTTACAGCCCTACTGCCGGACGCGGTAGACGTCGAACACGCCGGCCACCTGCCGGACTGCCCGCAGCACGTGGTCCAGATGGGTCGGGTCGGCCGTCTCGAAGGTGAACCTGGCCTTGCAGATCCGGTCCTTCGACGTGCTCAGCCCGGCCGACAAGATGTTGACGTGCTGGTCGGACAGCGCCCGGGTGATGTCGGACAGCAGCCGGTTGCGGTCCAGCGCCTCGACCTGGATCGCCACCAGGAACGAGCTGTGCGCGGTGGGTGCCCAGGAGACGCCGATGATCCGCTCGGGGTGCTCGGTCTGCAGGTGGCTGGCGTTGACGCAGTCGTCGCGGTGCACCGACACTCCGGCGCCCCGGGTGACGAAGCCGAGGATCGGGTCGCCCGGCACCGGCGTGCAGCACTTGGCGAGCTTGACCAACAGGTCGGTGTCCCCGGCCACCTCGATACCGGAGTCCGACGCCGACGACTTGCGCCGCCGACGACCGGTGACGACCTGGTCCTCGTTGATCTCGTCGGCGGTGGCGTCCTCGCCGCCCTCCACGCTGATCAGCCGGTTGATCACGGCCTGCGCACCGACGGTGCCCTCGCCCACGGCGGCGTACAGGGCCGACACGTCCGGGAGCTTGACGTAGTTGGCGACCGCGGTCAGGTGCTCGAGGGTGAGCAGCCGCTGCAGGGGCAGCCCGGCCTTGCGCATCTGGCGGGCGATCGCCTCCTTGCCGGCCTCGATCGACTCCTCGCGGCGGCCCTTGGTGAAGTGGTGGCGGATCTTGTTGCGCGCTCGCGGGCTCTTCACGAACTCGAGCCAGTCGCGGTTCGGTCCGGCGTTCTCCGCCTTGGTGGTCAGGATCTCGACCACGTCGCCGTTGGACAGCTCGGACTCCAGCGGCACCAGGCGCCCGTTCACCCGGGCGCCGACGGTCCGGTGACCGACCTCGGTGTGGATGGCGTACGCGAAGTCGATCGGCGTCGCGCCCTGGGGCAGCGCGTGCACGTCACCCTTGGGGGTGAAGGCGTAGACCTCGGTGGAGTTGATCTCGAACCGCAACGAGTCGAGGAACTCCCCCGGGTCCGCGGTCTCCCGCTGCCAGTCGAGCAGCTGCCGCACCCAGGTGAGGTCCGTGCCGTCACCGTTGGCGGTGGACGCGATGCCCTTGCCGCCCTCCTTGTACTTCCAGTGCGCCGCGACACCGAACTCGGCCCGCTTGTGCATCTCGTCGGTGCGGATCTGCAGCTCCACCGGGCTGCCCTGCGGCCCGAGCACCGTGGTGTGCAGGGACTGGTACATGTTGAACTTCGGCATGGCGATGTAGTCCTTGAACCGGCCCGGGAGCGGGTTCCAGCGGACGTGCATCACCCCGAGTGCCGCGTAGCAGTCCCGGGTGGTGTCGACCAGGATGCGCAGGCCGACCAGGTCGAAGATGTCGGCGAAGTCGCGGCCGCGGACGACCATCTTCTGGTAGATCGAGTAGTAGTGCTTCGGCCGTCCGGTGACGGAGGCACGGATCTTGGCCGCCCGAAGATCGGCGGTCACCTGCTCGATCACCTGGGACAGGAACTCGTCCCGACGGGGAGCGGCCTCGGCGACCATCCGGACGATCTCGTCGTAGACCTTCGGCTGCATGGCCGCGAACGACAGGTCCTCGAGCTCCCACTTGATCGCGTTCATGCCCAGGCGGTGGGCCAGTGGGGCGAAGATGTCCAGCGTCTCGGACGCGATCCGGTGCTGCTTGTCGGGCCGGAGGTAGTGCAGCGTGCGCATGTTGTGCAGCCGGTCGGCCAGCTTGATCACCAGCACTCGGATGTCCCGCGACATCGCGACCACCATCTTGCGGATGGTCTCCGACTTGGCCGACTCGCCGTACTTGACCTTGTCGAGCTTCGTACAGCCGTCGACCAGGAGGGCGACCTCCTCGCCGAAGTCGCGGGTCAGCGCGGACAACGTGTACGAGGTGTCCTCGACGGTGTCGTGCAGCAGGGCGGCGCACAGAGTCGGCTCGGTCAGGCCGAGCTCGGCCAGGATCGTGGTCACCGCCAGCGGGTGCGTGATGTAGGCGTCCCCGCTGCGCCGGGTCTGACCCCGGTGGTAGCGCTCGGCGGTCCGGTAGGCCCGCTCGATCAAGGACAGGTCGGCCTTGGGATGACTGGCGCGGATGACCTTGAACAACGGGTCCAGCACGGGCGCCTGGGTCTTGGCGACCCCGAACCGGGCGATCCGCTGCCGCATCCGCACCCGCGGCTGCTCCGGCCCTGTGCTCAGTCGCACCGGGAGGCTGGCCGGACCTTCCGCATCCCGGACCACCGGGGTGGGCGGCGGCGCGGCGCCGGCCGGCGACCCGGGGCTCAGCGCTTCCTGCGTCGGACTGGGCGCTTCGGTGTCGGGGGTCGGGCGCGCGGCAGTCTCGTCCGCCGTCTCGGACGACGGTCGCGTCACCGTGCCAGGATCAGTCGTCACCCACTGCCACCTCCCTCCGCCGAGATCGCCAGTCTAGGGCCTGCTCACAGGGGCCTCACCAGTCGTCGCGGCGGCTCGGCCGACGGCGGATCGGCTGGGTCGGCGGCTCGCCCTCGGCGGTCTCTGCCTCGGCGTGCCGGACGACGACGACCTGGTCACCCGTCTCCAGCTTGGCGACAGTCGGGTCGTAGAACCGACGCAGGGTCTTGTTGCGGACGACGGCGATCACCGCCTCGCCCTTGACGTCGTCGGGGGCCTGGCCGACCTCGTTGCTGCGCACCTGGCGCTCGCCGACCTCGAGCCCGTCCTTGTTCGACAGCAGGTCCTCGATCACCGTGCCGAGGTTCGGACTCACCGCCGACAAGCCGAGCAGCCGACCGACGGCCTCGGAGGAGGTGACGACGGCGTTGGCTCCGGACTGCCGCAGCAGGGACGCGTTGTCGTCCTCGCGGACGGCCACCACGACGTGGGCACTGGGATTGAGCTGGCGCACCGTCAGCGTCACCAGGATCGCCGAGTCGTCCCGGTCGAGGGTGATGATCACCTCGCGCGCCTTGATGATCTCGGCCCGCCGGAGCACGTCGCGCCGGGTCGCGTCGCCCTCGATGGCGGCGTACCCCCGCAGGTTCGCGTCGACGATCGCCGACGGCTTGGGATCGATCACCACGATCTGCGCCGGATTGGAACCGTTGTTCTGCATCGTCTCGACCGCGCTGCGGCCCTTGGTGCCGTAACCGACGACCACGACGTGGTTGCGCATGTGCTTCCTCCAGCGGTTGTCACGCATCATCCGGCGTCCCTCGTTGGCCAGCACCTCGAGCGTGGTGCCGACCAACAGGACGAGGAACAGGATCCGCATCGGGGTGACCAGGATCGCGTTCAGGATGCGCGCGGTCGGGGTGATCGGGGTGATGTCGCCGTACCCGGTGGTGGTGATGGTGACAGTGGCGTAGTAGATCGCGTCGATCAGGGAGACCGACCCGTCGTAGTTGTCGGTGTACGCGTCGCGGTCGAAGTAGACCAGGGCGACGATGAACACCAGCAGGGCCAGCGCCAGCATGCCCCGACGGGAGAGCTCGCCGGCCGGGGTCGAGGAGCGGGCCGGCAGGCTGACCAGTGTCTGGTGCGACCACGACTGCCGGCTCCGGCCACGGGGGCCGCTGCTCGACCCGCGCAGCATGCTCATGTCGCGTCGAAGGTCACGACGGAGGCGACCGGTCCGATGCCGGCCGCGTCCAGCCGTTCACGTCCGCCGAGGTAGGTGAGCTCACTCAGCAGGCTGACGCCGACCAGGTCCCCGCCCAGGCGCGAGATCAGCTCCGCGGCGGCCACCACCGTGCCCCCGGTCGCCAGCACGTCGTCGACCACCAGCACCCGAGTCCCCGGCCCGAAGGCGTCTTCGTGCAGGGCCAGGGTCTCGGTGCCGTACTCGAGGTCGTAGGTGACCGTCACCACCCCACGCGGGAGCTTGGCAGGTTTGCGGATGGGGACGAAGCCGGCGCCCAGGGCGAGCGCCACCGGCGCCCCGAACAGGAAGCCGCGAGCCTCGATGCCGACCACGACGTCGATGTCGGTGGGGCTGAGGCCGACGAGGGCGTCGATGGATGCCGCGAAGCCGTCCGGTGAGGCGAGCAGCGGCGTGATGTCACGGAACACCACACCGGTCTGGGGGTAGTCGGGCACCTCCCGGATCAACCTCGCGAGCTCGAGAGTGTTCACGCCGACCGTCCTACTTCTTCCGCTGGCTGCGGGGTTTGTTCTGCGGTTGCGGGCGGCCGGAGGCGCCCTCGCTGGTCGGCTTGGTCGGCCGGTTCACCATGGTCGGCTGGGTGGACGAGACCGTGATCCGTGGCCGCGGCGGGGCGGTCGGGTCCCCCGGCTCGGCCGCGTCGTCGTCGGCCGACGCCGCCGGTGGGTCGTACGCGGCCACGTCCACCGAACCAGCTGTCACAGAACCAGCGGCCACCGTGGCGCCGACCTTGGCCTCGGACTTGGCCCGTCGGGCCAGCACCCGCTTGGTGAGCTTCTGCATCTCCGGCTCCCGCTCCTTGAGCTGGGCGAGCAGCGGGGTGGCGATGAAGATCGAGGAGTAGGCGCCGGAGATCATGCCGACGAACAGGGCCAGGGCCAGGTCCTTCAGCGGCCCCTCGCCCAGGATGAACGCCCCGGCGAACAGCAGCGCCGCCACCGGCAGCACGCCGATGATGGTGGTGTTGATCGAGCGGACCAGCACCTGGTTGACGGCCAGGTTGGCGGCCTCGGAGTAGGTCTGGCGGGCCGACGAGGTGAGGTCGCGGACGTTCTCCCGCACCTTGTCGAAGACGACCACCGTGTCGTACAGGGAGTAGCCCAGGATGGTGAGCACACCGATCACCGTGGCCGGGGTGACCGTGAAGCCGACCAGGGCGTAGATGCCCACGGTCAGCACCAGGTCGTGCAGCAGCGCCACGAGCGCGGCGACCGACATCTTCCAGTTCCGGAAGTACGCCCAGATGACCAAGGTGACGAGCAGCAGGAACACCCCGAGGGCGATCAGCGCACGGTCGGTGATCTGACCACCCCACGACGCACCGATCAGGCTGTACGCCACCTCGTTGCTCGGCACCCCGGCCTCGTCGGCGATCGCCGACCGCACCTTCGGCACCTCGGTGACCGGATCCAGCGTGCGAGTCTGCACCCGGACCTGGTCGTTGCCGACCGTGGTGACTGTCGCGCCGTCCAGATCGGGGACGCCGGAGTTCGTCACCGCTTCCTGCATGTCGGTCACGGTGGTGTCGGTGACAGCGGTCTGGACCTGGAAGTCGGCGCCGCCCTCGAACTCGATGCCCCACTGGAACCCGCGGATCCCGATGGACAGCAGGGAGACCGCGATCAGGATGGCCGAGATGAGGTACCAGCGACGTCGGCGGCCGACGAAGTCGTAGGAGACCTCGCCGGTGTACAGCTTGTGACCGAGATCACGGAGGTTGGGCATCTAGATCCCCTTGCTCTCGGTGGCAGTTCGGGCGGTGGAGGACGTGCGAGCGGTGGAGGACGAGGCCACCGGGCGACGGCTCCTCGTCCCGGGCAGGGCAGCCACCCCGAGGTGATCGGGCTCCAGCCCCGACCACTTGTGGCCCTGACCGAAGAACTTGGTCCGCCCCAGCAGGGTCATCAGAGGCTTGGTGAAGAAGAACACCACGGCCACGTCGATGATCGTGGTCAGACCGAGGGTGAACGCGAAGCCCTTGACCGAGCCGATGGCCAGGATGAACAAGATGAGGGCCGACAGCATCGAGACCGCGTCGGCGATCAGGATGGTCTGCCGCGCCCTGACCCAGCCGGTCTCGATGGCGGTCCGCAGACTCCGACCGTCCCGCACCTCGTCGCGGATCCGCTCGAAGTAGATGACGAAGCTGTCCGCGGTGACACCGATGGCCACGATCATGCCCGCGATGCCGGGCAGGTTGAGGGCGAACCCGACCGAGTCACCGAGCAACACCACCGTCGCGTACGTGATCAGGCCGGCGACCGCCAGCGAGGAGACCACGACGATGCCCAGACCGCGGTAGTACAGGAAGCAGAACCCGACCACCAGGATCAGGCCGACGATGCCGGCGATGATGCCGGCTCGCAGCTGCTCGGCGCCGAGGGTGGCGGAGACGTTCGACACCTCCGACACCTCGAAGGAGAGGGGCAGGGCGCCGTACTTCAGCACGTTGGCCAGCTGAGTGGCGGACTGCTGGTTGAAGTTGCCGGAGATCTCGGCCCGACCGCCGGGGATCGACGAGCTCACCGACGGCGCCGAGATCACCTCGGAGTCCAGCACGATGGCGAACTGGTTCTCCGGCGGCTGCCGGGAGGCCAGAGTGCCGGTGACGCTCTCGAAGGTCGCGCCGCCGGCGCTGTTGAACTCGAGGTTCACCACCCACTGGACCTGGTTCTGCGGCACTCCGGCGGAGGCGGTCGTCAGCTGGGTCCCCTCGATCAGCGTGGGGCCCAGCAGGTACTTCTCGGTCCCTTCCTGGTTGCAGGCGACCAGGGGTTGGTCGGAGACGTCTGGGTAGGCGTCCTTCTGATCACAGGTGAACGCGGCGAAGGCCGCCTGGTCGGCCTCCGTCGGCTGCCAGTCGATGGCCTGGTCCGGCGGGGTGCCCTGCCCGGGCGCCGTGGGCTTGGGCGTGGTCGGCGGCGGGGGGGCGGTCGGCAGCTGCGGGGCCGGTCGGCGGTCGCCACTCGGACTGGCGCTGGGAGGACTGGAACTGGGTGCCCCGGCGGACGGCTCGGTGGTGGGCGCTGGCGACCCCGTCCCGGACGGTTCCGGGGTCGGCGAGGCGGTCGGTGGCGGAGTGACCGCCTCGGCGGCGTACACCGCGCGGAACCGCAGCACGGCGGTCTGCCCGACGAGGCGGACGAGCTCGTCCTGCTGGACGTTGGGCACGCTGACGATGATCTGGCGGTCGCCGGAGGTCGTCACCTCGGTCTCGCCGACGCCGAGGCTGTCGACGCGGGACTGGATGATCGTCCGGGCCAGCTCGAGGCTGTTGGGATCGATCTGGCCGGTGCCGTCGGTGTTCTGGGCCGTCAGGGTGATGGTGGTGCCACCCTGCAGGTCCAGACCCAGCTTGGGCGTCCAGTTGTTCGAGATCGCCATCAGGCCGTACAGGCCGGCCACGATGATGCCGAAAATGATCAGGGTGCGGCCGGGATGGCCGCCTCGATTCGCCACCAGGCGTCAGTCCTTGTTCTTGGGCTCGTTCCCGAAGGTCGGGTTGTCGGCGACGGGGCGGTCGTACTCGGAGGTGGTGCCGTACTCGGTGGTGCCGTACTCGGACGTGCTCGGCCGGTAGGCGTCATCGTGGTGCAGCGGCTCGACAGCGTCCTGGTCGACGATCTCGTCGTCGATCTCGTCCTCGGTCTCGGTCGGCTCACTGAATTCGTCGCCGGGCCGGATCACCCGGGCGATGGCCTGCTTGAGGACGGTGACGTGCACGCCGGGCGAGGTCTCGAGCACGGCCTGCTTCTCACCCGCCGAGATGATGGTGCCGAAGATGCCGCTACCGAGCAGCACCCGGGTGCCGGGCACGATCTCGTTCATGGTCTTCTGCTGCGCCTGCTGCCGCTTCTTCTGCGGACGTAGCAGCAGGAAGTAGAAGGCGACCACCATCAAGGCGATCAACAGGATCGTGCTGAGCGGTGAGTTTCCCATGTCTCCAACAATTCGGGGCTCTGCGCACCCGCGGCACGGCGCGCCGACGGGGTCGGCACTGCTGTCCGACCGCCGTACTCTACCCAATCCCGCTCAAGTTCTCGGCCGACGCGGCCCGGATCGCCGCGGCGACCTGCTCCAGGCTCGGCGTGCGCAGCGCCCACTGCTGCCAGAACAGGGCCACCTCCTCGGCATCCCCCGTCTCCCCGTCCCTCGTGGAGAGCACCACGCCGTCCTCAGTCGTCCAGCCGGCTCGTTGCAGGTCCGGCACCATGCCCCAGCCGAACCCCAGCCGCACGGCCTCCACGTACTGGGTCGACGCCGGCACCAGGTGGATCGGGGGATCGGTCGAGACCCCGTGCCGCCCCAGCACACGGTGCTGCATCCGGTCCTTCGCGTCGAACACGACGAGCGGGGCGACGCTCAACGCCGCGGTCGTGAGGCCGTCGGGGAACCAGCGCGCGGCGAAGGCAGGTGCGGCCATCGGCTGGTAGCGCATGGCGCCCAGCCGTTCGACCGTGCAGCCCTGGACCGGAGTCCGCTCGGTGGTGATCGCGGCCATCGCCGAGCCGTCGCGGAGCAGGTCGGCGGTGTGGTCCTCACCCTCGCGAAGGAGCTCGAGCGACAGCTCGGCGGACAGCGGTGCCAGGGCGGGCAGCACCCAGGTCGACAGCGAGTCGGCGTTCACCGCCAGCCGTACGACCGGTCGGAGGTCTCCGGTCCCCAGACTGAGCTCCGTGTCCCTGGTGAGCGTCTCCAGCTGCCGGGCGAGTCGCAGCACCTCCTCCCCCGGCTCCGTCGGTCTGACCGGTCGGCTGCGCTGCAGCAGCACGACCCCGACGGTCCGTTCGAGCGCCTTGAGCCGCTGGCTGACCGCCGACGGGGTCACGTGCAGGGCTGCGGCGGCCCCGTCCAGGCTCCCGTGGTCGATGGTGGCCGCGTACGCCCGTAGCTGAGCGAGGTCCCAGTCCATGACGCCATCTTAAGCACTGCTAATCAGCCCTGAGAAACATTCGTTGGACTTCAGGGACGCCCGCTTTTAGCGTTGACGACATGATCACCGTGCTCGCCGGCCTCGGTTTCGGTCTCGGACTCATCGTCGCCATCGGCGCCCAGAACGCGTACGTGCTGCGGCAGGGCATCCGCCGTGAGCACGTCGGCGTGGTGGTCGCTGTCTGCGCGGTCAGTGACGCGCTGCTGATCACCGTCGGCGCTGCCGGTGTGGGGGCGTTCATCGCCCGGCACACCACGGCACTGGCGGTGGTCACCGTGATCGGGGCCGGGGTGTTGCTGGTCTACGCCGCCCAGGCCGTCCGGCGGGCGATCCGGCCCGCCGCACTGAGCGTCGCCCGCCCTGGCGGCAGCGAGCGGACCCGGATCGGCTCGGTCGTGTTCGCGGCGCTCGCCCTCACCTGGCTCAACCCGCACGTGTACCTGGACACCGTGGTGCTGCTCGGCTCGGTCTCGGCCACGTACGCCACCCCGTGGCTGTTCGCCCTCGGCGCCGCGATCGCCAGCATCGGCTGGTTCGCCGGTCTCGGTTTCGGCGCGCGAGCTCTCGCCCCGGTCTTCGCGAAGCCGAGCGCCTGGCGGATCTTCGACATCGGAGTCGCCGTGGTGATGACCGGCATCGCCGTCAAGCTGTTGCTCGGTCTGGTCGGCTAGAAAATCCCCGGCGCGTCGACCGCGGTGGTGGCGGCGGGCGGGGTCAGCCCGAGGTGCGACCAGGCGGCTCGGGTGGCGACCCGACCGCGAGGGGTGCGCATCATGAAGCCCTCGCGGACCAGGAAGGGTTCGGCGACCTCTTCGACGGTCTCGGTCTCCTCGCCGACCGAGATGGCCAGAGTGGACAGCCCCACCGGTCCGCCGCCGAAGCGGCTGCACAGCGCCGTCAGCACGGCCCGGTCCAGCCGATCCAGTCCGATCGCGTCCACCTCGAACAGGTCCAGCGCCCGGTGGGCGAGGTCGAGGGTGATCTTCCCGTCGGCGCGCACCTGGGCGAAGTCGCGGACCCGCCGCAGCAGTCGGTTGGCGATCCGGGGCGTGCCCCGGGATCGCCGTGCGATCTCGGCCGCCCCGTCGTCGGAGAGGTCGGCCCCGAGCACCCCGGCCGATCGGCGCACGATGTGCTCCAGGTCCGCGGCGTCGTAGAACTCCAGCTGGGCGGTGAAGCCGAACCGGTCGCGCAGCGGTCCGGGCAGCAGCCCGGCCCGCGTGGTCGCGCCGACCAGGGTGAACTGCGGGATCTCCAGCGGGATCGCGGTCGCACCCGGGCCCTTGCCGACGACGACGTCGACCCGGAAGTCCTCCATCGCCAGGTAGAGCATCTCCTCGGCCGGTCGCGACATCCGGTGGATCTCGTCGAGGAAGAACACCTCGCCCTCGCTCAGCCCGGACAGGATCGCGGCCAGATCCCCGGCGTGCTGGATGGCCGGACCGCTGGAGATCCGCAGCGGGGCCGACATCTCCGCGGCGATGATCATCGCCAGGGTGGTCTTGCCCAGTCCGGGGGGACCGGACAGGAGCACGTGGTCGGGCACCGATCCCCGCTGACGGGCGGCCGTGAGCAACAGACCCAGCTGCTCACTGACCCGGGGCTGGCCACGGAACGCGGCGAGGTCCTGGGGTCGCAGCGCCGACTCGGCCGCCCGTTCCTCGGCCTGCACGTCGGGACGGACCAGCGCCTCCAGCTCCTCGGCGGTCAGACTCCCCGGATCCCTCATCGGCAGGCTCCCCTCATCGGCGGGCCAGGGTCTGCAGGGCGGCACGCATCAGCTGCGGCACCCCGACACCGGGATCCCCGGCCAGTGACTCGACCTCGTCGCAGGCCGCCTCGGCGTCCCGGGTGGACCAACCGAGTCCCTGCAGGCCCTGACTGACCTGGTCGCGCCAGCCGGCCGCGCTGGTCGCCGTCGACCCACCCGGCTCGTCGGCCGCCGGCTCGCTCACCAGCCGGGTCACGTTGATCTTGTCCTTCAGCTCGATCACCAGGCGCTGGGCGCCCTTGCGCCCCACCCCGGGAACCTTGCACAGCTGCACCAGGTTCTCGGTCGCGATCGCGGAGCGCAGCTGGTCGGGGGTGAGCACCGCCAGGGCGGCCTGAGCCAGCTTCGGTCCGACCCCGGTCGCGGTCTGCAACAGCTCGAACAGCTCGCGTTCGTCGACGGTGGCGAACGCGTACAGGGTCAGCGAGTCCTCCCTCACCACCAACGAGGTGGACAGGGTCGCTGTCTCCCCCACCCGCAGCAGGGCGGTCGTGTTGGGACCGCACAGGACGAGCACGCCGAACCCGCCGACCTCGACGACGGCCGAGGTGGGACCGAGCTGGATCACCGTGCCGGTGAGCTGGGCGATCATCGACTTCTGGCCTCCTGTTTCTGGCGCTCGATGGCTTCCTGCAGACGATTCTGCGTGCCACCCCGCCACACGTGGCAGATGGCCAGGGCCAGCGCATCCGCGGCGTCGGCGGGCTTGGGCACCGACTCCAGCCGCAGGATCCGGGCGACCATGCTGCCCACCTGGTCCTTGCCGGCCCGACCGGAGCCGGTGATCGCCGCCTTCACCTCGCTCGGGGTGTGCAAGGCCACCGGGTACCCACGACGAGCCGCCACCAGCATCGCCACGCCCGCGGCCTGGGCGGTGCCCATCACCGTCTGCACGTTGTGCTGGGCGAAGACCCGCTCGACGGCCACGGCGTCCGGCCGGTGAGCGGTGATCCAGGCCTCGATCTCCGCCTCGATCCGGACCAGCCGGCGGGCGGTGTCGAGGTCGGCCGGCGTGCGGACGACGCCGACGGCGACCAGAGTGGGCGGGCGACCGGGCACCCCGTCGACCACTCCGAGACCGCAGCGGGTCAGACCGGGGTCGATACCGAGCACGCGCATGCACCGACCCCCAGAAACGAAACGAACGGACGTTCGTACGCTACGCGAGCGGCCGACCGCGGGGCTCGACCGACACACCCCAGAACCGACTCCGCTGGGGATATGTCCACCGCGGAGTCGGGACGGATCAGCCGACGCTGGCCAGCACCTCGTCGGAGGCGTCGAAGTTGCTGTAGACGTTCTGCACGTCGTCGGAGTCCTCGAGCGCCTCGATGATCTTGAACAGCTTCTCGGCGGTCGGGGCGTCGATCTCCTGGGTGAACTCCGGTACGAACGAGATCTCGGCGGAGTCGTAGTCCAGCCCCGCCTCCTGCACGGCCTGCCGGACCCGGACGGTGTCGCTCGGGTCGCAGATGATCTCGAAGCTCTCGCCGAGGTCGTTGACCTCCTCGGGGTCGGCGTCCAGCGTCGCCTCGAGCAGGTCGTCCTCGCTCAGGGACTTCCCGCCCTCCTGCGCCTTGGGCACCACGACGACGCCCTTGCGGTTGAACATCCGTGAGGTCGAGCCGACGTCGGCCATGGTGCCGCCGTTGCGGCCGACGGCGACGCGGACGTCAGAAGCCGACCGGTTCCGGTTGTCCGTCAGACACTCGATCAGCATCGCGATGCCGGCCGGACCGTACGCCTCGTAGAAGAGGGTCTCGTAGTCCGCACCGCCGGCCTCGGCACCCGAACCACGCTTGACCGCGCGGTCGATGTTGTCCTTGGGGACGGAGGTCTTCTTCGCCTTCTGGATGGCGTCGTACAGGGTCGGGTTCCCGGCGACGTCTCCCCCGCCGATCCGGGCCGCGACCTCGATGTTCTTGATCAGCTTGGCGAACGACTTGGCCCGCCGTGCGTCGACCACGGCCTTCTGGTGCTTGGTGGTCGCCCACTTGGAATGTCCCGACATGGTGAAGCAGCCTAGTCCAACTCTCCGCCGATGCGGTTGGCGTACATCACCGTGGTGTCGGCGGCCCGGTAGCCCATCGACTCGTACAGCCGGAAGGCGCCGGTCGGGCTGTCGGTGTCCACCCCCAGTCCGGCGGCGTCCAGACCCGCCTCGGCGAAGGAGCGCATGGACGCCCCGAGCAGCGCCTTGGCGATGCCACGGCCGCGCCGAGCCGGACGGACCCCGAGTCGGTCGGTCCACCCCTCCGAGAACCCTTGAGCGGCCCAGTCCTGCTGGTAGACGGAGTTCGTGGCGTAGCCCACCACCTCGGAGGTGTTCTCCTCCAGCGCCACCCACGACCAGCTGACCCGCGACGCCGAGCGCCCGAGCTGCTCGGCCCAACGGGTCGCGTCGATCGGCTGGGATCCCCAGTGGTCGGCGAACGCCTCGTTGTGCACCTGGCGGACGGCCTCGAACAGCTTCCGGCTCAGCGGCACCAGCCGGATCCCCGGCGGCGGTGGGAAGTCGGGCGGTGACCCATCGAAGGTGAGCGTCATGTCGGCGAACCAGCGCACCGCCTCGAGCCCGGCCTGCTCGTACAGCGCGCGGACGTCGGTCAGCTTGGTGTCGACCGCGCAGATCACCTTCAGCGGCCCGTACCCGGGTCGAGACGTCTGGTCGTGCCACACCGCGGCCCTGGCCAGCAGCCACTCGAGCAGGGCGTGGCCGATGCCCTGACGCCGCCAGCCCGGGTGGACCCCACCGGTCACGTGCACACGGCGCGGGTCGACGTCGGACAGCATCGGGTGGTTCCAGCCGTACGCGATCAGGGTCCCGCCGGTGTCGCGACCGACGATGGTGTCACGGTCGAGATCGACGTCGGCCTCGTCCAGCTGCTCGTAGAGCTCGTCGATGCTGTGCCGCTCACTCGGCTGGTCGAGGTGCTCGATCGCCGTCAGCAGCCGGCTGAGGTCGCCGATGTCGTCCCGGGTGATCGGATCCCAGACCAGTCCGTGCTGGTCCCTCGGCAGGTGTGCCACGCCCTTCAGCCCTTCGAGCTCAGGATCGCCGGATCCGTCACTCCGTCAGGAGCGCCAGATCCGCGATCGTCGAGGTCGACCGCCCGCCGTCGGTTCCTCACTCTGCTGCCAGATCCGACGCCAGCGCGCCCCAGGGGCGTCGCCGACCTCGTGTCCCGACGCGCGACGGACCTGCCACCAGGTCGTGGCGTCCTCGTCGATCAGGTCGGCGACGGCGCGGTGGATCCGCGTCGTGAAGACCTCGGCCGACTCGGCCGGTTGCGCTTCGAGGGCTGCACCATAGCGGACCGCCACCCGGGGCCGTCCCTGGCGCGGCCAACGGGTGCCCTGCGGCATGGCGGTGAACGTGCCCCGGACACCAACCGGCACGACCGGCACGGACAGCCGGGTGGCGACCGCGGCGACGTCGGCGTGGAACGGCTGCACGACACCGTCGCGGGTCCGGCTGCCCTCGGGGAAGACGAGGACGTTCCAACCCGAGGCCAGCACCTTCGCCAGCGGGCCGACCTCGAAGCGGGTGTCGCCGTCGGCGCTCGGCTCGGACTGCGGGAGCTGGAACGTGTTGAACGCCAGCGCCGCGGCGCCCGCCTTCCACCAGCTGTGGAAGAACGCGTCCGAGGTCA
Organism: uncultured Actinomycetota bacterium; assembly: GCA_963696135.1. Taxonomy (GTDB): domain Bacteria; phylum Actinomycetota; class Actinomycetes; order Propionibacteriales; family Propionibacteriaceae; genus Microlunatus. The sequence goes on along the minus strand of CAVOJH010000003.1, from coordinate 555,730 downwards.
GCGCGACCGCCGTGCGATCGCGCCAGGACGGGGGCAGCGTCGACAGCACGGCGCCGATGTCGAGGTGCGAGGCGTGGTTGGCGACCAGCAGGCTCGGGCCGGATCGGCGGGACAGCCCCTCGGTGCCATGACTCTCCAGGTTCACCTCGGCCTTGAGCACCGGTCGCAGCACACCGGTCTGAGCCAGGTCGCGCACGGCCACCAGGAACGGGGTCCGCGCCCAGGCGGTGGGGATCGGCGGCGCGTCCTGGTCCCCCTTGACAGTGCCGACCGCGGTGCTCGCGGCGGCCTTGACCACCTCGACGGCCAGGTCCCAGTGCCAACCGGTCGCCAGCAGCCGCAGATCCCCCACCGCATCGGCCAGTCGACCGGGCGGGCGTCGCTTGCCGCTGTCGGCGGCCCAGGGCGCCAGCTGCCTACTCATCGTCAACTCCGCTCACGCGACGTCCACCACGACCTGGGGCGGCGTGTGCAGGTAGGTGATCTGCGGCGAGCGGCCGACCGAGGACGACACGATCTCCAGCGCATCGGCCAGCGTGGACGCGGCCCGGAATCCGAGGCGCTCGGTGTTCGCCCGGTCCGCCCCGACCCAGACCACGTCACCCACACCGCGGATGGCGCGTGCGATCTCGTACCAGCGGTGCACCGGATGCAACCCGTGGAAGGCGTGGCTGGTGCGGTAGAGGTGCGCGTACCAGGGGTCGGTGGCGAACTTCTTCTCGAAGTCGGCACTGATCTGCGCCGGGTCGGTGGTGGCGCTCAGCACCTCGGCGAAGAAGTCCACGTACGAGGGGTGGAACAGCGGCGAGAACTCGCTGCCGAGGGGGTGGAAGACGATCAGCGAGCCACCCTCGCGGACGAGCGGCGTGCCGGTGTGGGCGCCGAAGCCGGCGGCCAATCCGGTCCACGCGGCCAGCACGGGATTGGTCGGGCAGTCGACGCTGAAAGGTGTCCGACCGGGGACACCGACGATGCCGACATCGGCCTGGCCGGCGACCTCGACCCGCTGCTGAGTCAGGGCCAGCTCGGCGCCCGCCACACCGGCCGCAACCGGCTCGCCGCCGAAGATACCGACGGGGTGCCAGGGTGCCGTCAGCCGACCGAGGAGCCGGCGCCGCAGGGTGGCGGAGGTGACCGCGGCGGTGCCGCGGCGCAGGCCGAACCAGCGCGCCTGGTCCTTGACGCTCCACTCCCACTCTCGCTTGGCCAAGAAACTCAGCGGCTCCGGGAAGACGTCGGCGTCCAGCACGGCCTCGACGGAGAACAACGGCAGCCGGGTGGCGAGCAGCTCGGCCGCCTCGGCCGCGACCGCCGGATCGGCACCGTGGGCGCCCAGTCCGGCCAGTGTGGAGGCGGCCCCCAGCCCGTTGAGCACCGCGGTGGCGCCGCCGCCCGTGGGCGTGGTCACCAGGTGCACGTGCACGACCAGGTCGGACTCGACCACCCGCCGGTTCACCGCGACCGTCAGCTCGCCGACCGCTCCTACCTCGGCGAGCTCCTCGGGGTCCTCGGCATCGTGGTTGCTCAGCAGTCCGTCGGCGTGGAACGAGCGGAACACGCGCTCACCGACCAGGGTGCGCAGCTCGGCGGGCGTCTGCCGACGGTTCAGCCCGATGGCGGCGATCAGGGCGACATCGTCGACTCCTGCCGCCGCAGCCCGGGTCAGCACGGCCTCGATGATCGACGCCCGCAGATCCGGCGCCGACATGCCGGGGACCGGCACGGTGTTGTCGTCGAAGGTGATGGTCAGGCGCATGCCAGGCCGAAGTCGCGCGCTCAGCGGATCGGACCCGGTGGGGTGGTCGAGGGCGGCGGCGATGGCATCGCCGGTGTGCACGGACGGCAGCGAGTCGGCCGGGTAGACGACTCGGGCGCCGACCGGGAGCCGCTCCAGCCGGAAGGTGTCGCCGGAGGCGACCAGGACCGGTGGGGTCCGGTCGTCGACGTCGAGGACGAATCCGGGGCGGACCATCTAGCGTGCTCCTGTCGGTGAGGTTCTCATCTGGGCAACGCCCAGCGGGGGGTCATCGGGGCGATCTTCCACTCCACGCTCGTCCACTGGTTGGCGTTGGCCGCCCGCATCAGGGCTACGTCGGGACTGACGGCGACGGCGTTGCCGACAGCCGACAGCATGGGCAGGTCCGAGTGGGAGTCCGCGTAGGCGAAGCTCCTGGTCAGGTCGATGTCGTGCAGCGCGGCGTAGTGGTTGAGCCACGCGGCCCGGGACTCCCCGACCAGCGGCGGCCCGGTGAGGAAGCCGGTGCAGCGCCCCTCGGCGTCGGTGGCCAGATCGGCCGCCATGATCACGTCGAACAGCGGCTGCAGCGGTCTGGTCAGCGGCCGGACCACACCGGTGATCAGGACCGTGGGGTGCCCGGCGGCCCGGTGCTCGCGGATCCGGCGGCCCGCGTCGGGCGAGAGCCGGCTCAGGATGGTCGGGGCGAGCTCGGTGTCGACGAAGTGCTCCAGGGCCGCGAGATCGGCGCCGGCGTACCGGCGGTAGACCGCCCGCAGGAACGCACTCCGGTCCCGCCGCTCTGCTCGCAGGTAGGACGGCAGCTTCTGCAGCACCTGGCCGAGCTCGGCCACCTGGCGGGGAGTCGACATCTCCGGCAGCCGGGACCACAGGTACTGCTCGATCACGTTGGTGGACATGATCGTGCCGTCCAGGTCGAAGACGGCCACCGCGCTCGAGCCGGCGGTGTCGCGGCTCAGGTCCTTCATGGTGGTGGGCCGGTTGCCACGTCGACGCCGCAACGCGTCCATCCGCCGCACCGGCGCCGTGACCGAGGGGCAGTGCACGTCCTGGATGTAGGTGCTCCACTCGTAGACCGCCGTGTCGAAGGCGAAGATCGGCTGGTCGTCGGGATGCAGTGACTGGGTCAGCGCGAGGGTGTTGTCGTCGACGAAGTGCAGCTCGGACTGGGCGTACTCGTTGTAGAGCGACAGGTAGCGGCGCAGGAAGCTGAGTCGCCCGCGGGTGCGATCCAGGTCGTTGGCGAACTTGCGGGTCCGCGCCGATCGCGGCGCGGCGTCCAGCAGCCGGTTGGCGATCGTGTGCGCCCGTTCCGAGGTGGCCAGCAGCCGCTCCACCGAGGCCGCCCCGGGGAACTGCCACTGCGGAAGCCGGGCCGCACCCCGCGGTCCACCCTCGAACGGGTGCTCCAGGAAGTACTCGCGGATCTGGCCGTACAGGTCGTTGAAGGTCAACGGGTTCCGAGCACCGGAGCTGACGTGGTAGAACTCCGGCTGACCGATGGTCGGCTTGGTGGCGCAGACCGCGAGGATCGCGTTCACGACGTGATCGCACGGCACGATGTCCACCACCGAGTCCGGCGACGCCGGGAACTCCGGCAGCTCGCCGCGGCCGTACGCCAGGATCAGCGGCTCCGCCATCTTGAAGCCCTCGATCCACCCCGGGTACGGGTGCAGCCAGGACGACTCGACGATGGCCGGGCGAACCACGGACACCTCGACGCCGGTGCCGACGTCGGCCACCACCCGCTCACCCAGCGCCTTGGTGAAGGTGTAGACGTCGGTCCAGCCGAGCGAGCGGGCACGCTCGGTACCGGCCTTGACCAGCTCGGACTGCACCCACTCCAGTCGGCGCCGCTCGGTGTCCGCCGCTGTCGTCAGGTAGCCGGCCTGGCGATGTTCCCGCTCGGCCTCCTTGCGCAGCGCCGTCAGCCGTTCAGAGGTGCGCGACTCGGCCTCGATCAGGTCTCGCATCGCCAGTCCGGCCCGGGTCTCGGCCTCGTAGTCGATGGTGTGCACGTGCGACGCCTCGGGGATCGCACCCCGACGCCGCCCGGCGGTGTACGCGGTGGAGATGTGCACGTAGTGCGGGACCTTGAGCAGGTTGCCGTCGTCGTCGGAGCAGGCCTCGATCATCCGGTCCATCAACGCCTTGGTGCCGAGCACGTTGGTGGTGAAGGCCTGGTCGATGGGCGGATCGAACGACACATCCCCCGCGCAGTGCACCACGATGTCGATGTCACTCGGCAGCACCGGCACGTTCGGCAGATCGCCCTCGATCACGTCGATGCGGCTGTCCAGCAGCGCCTCGGGTCCCCCGGCGGCCTCCCGGACACCGCGGAAGATCTCCTTCTTGACCACGGTGATCATCCGGTCCCGGGCCCCGGCGGAGCGCTTCCGGCGGACCAGCACCGCCGGCGTGGTCTCGGGCAGCTCGGTGAGGATCTTCCAGAGCAGCTGCTCGCCGATGAAGCCGGTGACGCCGGTCATCAGGATCTTCTTGCCGGCCAGCAGGTCACGCAGTCGGCCATCCAGCAACGGCCGGTCCGAACGGTCGGCGACCACGCTGCGACGGAACGTGTCGGCGGGCGTGACCGTGCTCATGCGGGACGTACCTCCTTGCTAGAGACCTGGGCCTCCTTGCTAGAGACCTGGTCCTCCTTGCTCGAGACCCGGGTGAGCTCGAGGGCCTCGGTCAGGGTGAAGTTGCCGACGTACAGCGCGGTGCCGATGATGGCGCCCTCCACGCCTACCTCGACCAGCGCCGCGAGATCGGCGATGTCGGTGAGGGACGATATCCCACCGCTGGCCACGACGGGGGCATCCGTGCGCGAGCACACCTCCCGCAGCAGGTCGGTGTTGGGTCCCGACAGCATGCCGTCGGAGGCGACGTCGGTGACCACGTAGCGGGCGCAGCCCACCGCGTTCAGCCGGTCGAGGGTCTCGTACAGGTCGCCGCCCTCCCGGGTCCAGCCGCGGGCGGCCAGCCGATGACCGCGCACGTCCAGGCCGATGGCGATCTTGTCGCCGTAGGTCTCGATCACCTCGGCGCACCACTCGGGCCGCTCGAGCGCGGCGGTGCCGATGTTGACCCGTGTGCACCCGGTGGACAGGGCGCGCTCCAGGCTGTCGTCGTCCCGGATGCCGCCGGACAGCTCGACCTGCAACCGCATCTGCGAGGCGACCTCGGCGATGATCTCGGCGTTGTCGCCACGACCGAACGCGGCGTCGAGATCGACCAGGTGGATCCACTCGGCCCCGGCGTCCTGCCAGCGCTGGGCCGCGGCCCGCGGGTCACCGAACACCTTCTCCGAGCCCGCCACGCCCTGCACCAGCTGGACCGCCTGACCACCGGACACATCGACTGCCGGCAGCAGCTGCAACCGGTCACCCCACCGCGCGTTCACGCCGTGACCCTATCGCCTCGTGAGCGACAGGCCAGGCTCAGCAGGCGGTGCTGGCCAGGCCGTGCTGTTGCCGGGCCGACCGGGTGACGGTGCCGAGGAACCGCGCAGAGTTGACCCCCGCTCCGGGGGTGAACCAGCTCGGCTCGATCTCACAGACCAGCAGCTCGGCGGCGGTGTCGGCCAGCACGACCGGCAGCGTGTGCACGACCGTGGAGGGGAAGCTGATCACCAGCCGGCCCACCGCGCCCTCCCGGATGGCCACCTCCAGCGGCAGCTCCGGCATCTCGATCCGCAGGCCGAGGTCGGAGATCCGGGCGAGCTTCTCGCGAGCCTCCTTGCGGTGGGCGAAGTAGCGGTCGACGCCGTGCTGGGCGGCGAGCGAGGTCACCGCGGCCAGGTACTCGTCCTCGGTGATCACGCCGGTCTCCACCAGGGAGGTGCCGACCAGATCGGCCGCAGACTTGACCCGCGGCCGGGGATGCTGGGACCGCAGCCAGGCGTAGCTGTTCCGCAGCACCCGAGCGTGCGGGACCTCGACCGGCAGACAGCTGAAGACGGTCAGGCGGCAGCCCGATCCAGGCCGCCAGCGCCGCCGGAGCGAGTCAGAGATCTGGTCCCGGGCGAACGTGGTGATCTGGCGGCGGTGCTCCTCGGTCGCCACCTGGTGCCAGCGACGCAGGTGCTCGCCGGTAGCCCACTGCCGGGCGAACTCCAGGGTGGCCGTGCCGTCGTCGACGATCACCACCTCCGATGTCCGGTAGACGCTCGCGACGACCTGCATCACGCCCGAGAACGGGTCTCCGAGCACCAGTCGTTCGACACCGGCGAGATCTCCGGCCAGAGACCTCACCGTACGAGCGATGGCGGCGCCGCCGAGCCGCGCCTCGTGCCAGCTGACGGCGAGTCCGGCTTCGCGGGCGAGGCGGGCCATGCAGCGCAGCTGCCACCGGCTGGTCTCGTTCTTCGGAGCCAGGATCAACACGTCCGGCTCCGCACCCGCGTGGTGCGCCCACTCGACCACGTTCAACAGCTGGGCCGGGCTCTCGACCAGCGCGATGGTTCTCATGGTCAGGAGGAGGCCCCGACCAGCTCGGTGCCCACCAGCGTGCCTTCGGTGGGACCCTGCACCCGGCGGAGCTTCTTCATGGCGGCCAGCTCGCCGTCGTAGATCTTCTTCACCCCGTCGCCGAGGGACTCGCTGATGGTGCGGATGTCGCGGACCAGGCGCTGCAGACCGGGGGGCTCGACCGACGCCGCCTGGTCGGAGCCCCACATGGCCCGGTCGAGGGTGATGTGCCGCTCGACGAAGGTGGCGCCCAGGGCGACCGCCGCCAGGGTGGTCTGCAGGCCGACCTCGTGACCGGAGTAGCCGATCGGCACGTTCGGGAACTCGGCCTGCAGGGTGTGGATCATCCGCAGGTTCAGCTCCGACGGTTTGGCCGGGTAGGTGCTGGTGGCGTGGCAGAGGACGATGGTGTCGCTGCCCAGCACCTCTACGGCGTGCCGGATCTGCCGCGGGGTGGACATCCCGGTGGACAAGATGATGGTGCGACCGGTGGCTCGGAGCCGCCGGAGCAGCTCGTCGTCGGTCAGCGAGGCCGAGGCGACCTTGTGGGCCGGGACGTCGAACTGCTCGAGGAAGTCGACCGACTCGACGTCCCAGGGCGAGGCGAACCAGGCGATGCCGCGCTGCCGGGCGTAGTCGTCGATCGCGGCGTACTCCTCGACCCCGAACTCGACCCGGTGCCGGTAGTCGATGTAGGTCATCCGACCCCAGGGCGTGTCCCGCTCGATCTCCCACTGGTCGCGCGGGGTGCAGATCTCGGGAGTGCGCTTCTGGAACTTGACGGCGTCGCAGCCGGCGGCCGCAGCCTGGTCGATCAGCGCGAACGCGTTGCTCAGCTCGCCGTTGTGGTTGATGCCGATCTCACCGGTGATGTAGACCGGACGACCCGCTCCGACGATCGAGTCACCGATGGTCCGGGAGGGAGTCGAGAGGGTGGGGTGCGTGCTCATGATCGAGACGGTAGGAAGATCATCTTGCGGGACGGGAGTCGACGTCTGAACGGCGGGCGAACAGCAGGCGACGGGCTCGACCACCGCACGGAATCGGTTGTCCGACGAGACATCCGGCGTTCATCCGACATCCGCTCCATGATCACCGAGGACCGCATCGGGCTGCCTACTGTCGGCGCGTGCGCACCACGACCCGTGCCCTGACGCGGCACTACATCGACACCCTCGACCTGCACGGCGACGTCCTGGAGATCGGCGGCCACAAGCTGTCGAACTGTGCGATCGGGCTGTTCGAAGAGCCACGATTCCGCTACCACGACCTCAATCTGGTCGCCTCCGACATCCCGAACACGATCATCGCCGACATCACCGGCTGTGCCGACGTCATCCCGGACGCCTCGTTCGACGTGGTCTTCTCCTCCGACGTGTTCGAGCACATCGACCGTCCCTGGCTGGCCGCGCAGGAGATCGCCCGCATCCTGCGCCCGGGCGGGATCGCCATCACGCACACGCTGTTCTCCTGGCGCAACCACCCCTGCCCGATCGACTACTGGCGTTACTCGGCGGAGTGCCTGGAGTTCCTGTTCGCCGATCTGACCTGCCTGGAGAAGGGGTACGACCTGAGCCAGCGCCGCGACGACCAGCCGGGTTTCTGGCCGTCCGGCAACGACTCCGTACCGCTGGACCACCTCGGCGGCTGGCGCGAGCACTGGAGTGTGTACTGCGTGTCGTACAAGGGAACCGAGGTCACCGTGCCGCGGTTCAAGGACAGCGATCATCCCCTGGCTGTGCACCTGCGGGGCACCACGCAGGGTGCGGTGACCAACCCGCGGATGACCGGCACGGCGCTGCCGCTGCCACCCGATCCGGTGGACTCGTTGCTGCCGCAGCTGACCGAGATCAGCAGCGAGCTGCGCTCCTTGCGGACCGAGAACCGACGCCTCACGAGTCGATTGCAGGCCCAGGACGGCCGGCTCGGTCGGATCCAGCGGTCGGTGGACCGGCGCTCGCTGCCGGAGCGCGCCTACCGCAAGCTGCAGCGGACGCTGGCCGGGCTCGGCGCGTGAGACCGCTGGTGTCGGTGATCGTGCCGGCCAAGGACCAGGAGGCGCACCTCGCCGACTGCCTGACCAGCCTGGTCGGGCAGCTGGGCGACCCGGCGGCGCTGGAGGTGATCGTGGTCGACGACGGCTCCCGTGACGCCACGGGTGACATCGCCCGGAGCTTCGAGTCCCGGCTGCCGGGTCTGCAGGTGCTGCGCAACTCCTCGCCGGTCGGGCTGGCGACCGCGCGCAACCAGGGACTCGACCGAGCCGCGGGTCGCTACCTGGCCTACCTCGACGGCGACGACTGGCTGGCCCGCGATCATCTGGACCGGATGGTCGAGGTGATCTCCCGACTGGACGTCGACTTCGTCCGCACCGACCACGTGCAGACCACCGACGGCCGCCGGTCGGTGGTGCGCGCTCCGGAGGCGCGCCGCGATCGGGTGCTGGATCCGCGGGACTCGATCCTTCCGATGACGACGTCGACGATGGTCGACTACTGCTACGCCTGGGCCGGGATCTTCGATCGGCGGATCGCCCACCTGCTGCGGTTCCCCGACGGTCTGTTCACCGCCGAGGACCGCGCCTGGTGCTGGCGGCTCCACCTGCAGGCGGACACGTACGCCGTCGTCGGCCCGCCCGGCATCCTCTACCGACGGGGCACCCCCACCTCCCTGACCCAGATCCACGACCGCCGGCAGCTGGACTTCCTGCCCGCCTTCGAGCTGGTCTTCGAGCTGGTGGGTCACGACCCCGAGGCACCGCGCTGGTGGCCGAAAGCGACCCGGATGTTCCTCGCCGTGCTGGCGAGGCACGTCGGCCGTCAGCATCAGATGGCCGCAGAGGACCGGTCGGTCCTCGCGACTCGGGCCCGGCAGGTCCTCTCCCTGATCCCACCCGAGGTGCTGGCGGCTGCGTACGCGTCGGGCAAACCGGACCGCCAGGCACTCCTCGCCCCGTACGTCCTCGGGCGGACAGCGATCCTGCGCCGCCGGCGGCGAGGAGCGGCATGAAGCAGATCGTCGTCGCCTCGACGTTCTTCCAGTGCCTGTCCCTGGTGGCCGCGGTCGACGCGAACGCGCTACCGGACGCCGACGAGCGGATCCTCGTCCTCGCCGACGGCTCGCGGGCCCCGGAGCTGACAGTCCCCTTGGCGGAGCAGGAAGGCTTCGCGGTGGTGCGGTCCCGGTTCGACCGGGTCGTCGACCTGGCCGCGCTGCTCTACCCCCGACGTCCGGTCCAGTTCGCGCCACGGACGGAGGAGTACCCCGTCTGGGAGAAGCTCCTCCGCAGTCACTGGCGGCTCGGCACCGGCCCGCTGCAGGTCGTGCTCGACTTCATCCAGGTGAATCCCGGGTACTCGCTGGCCGGCATCTTCGCCGACGCCGAGCTGTGGACCCACTCCGACGGGTTGATGACCTACTCCCCCACCCGCCGCACCCTGCCGCTGCGCCTGTCGCAGCGGCTGACCGGACTCGTGCACCTCGACCTGGTGCCGGGGTTGACGCCCAAGATGCTCAGCGAGCACGGCGGCCTCCGGCGTACGGTCCCGCTCCCCGCCCTCGGCTCGGTGCTCGACGACGTCCTGCGCGACAGCTCGTCGCCCGACGAGGTCAGGGACGTCGGCCGTCCGACGGCACTGGTGCTCGGTCAGTACCTGAGCAGCCTCGGGCTGATGACCGCCGCCGAGGAGTCCGAGCTGAACGCGGCACTGGTCCAGGAGGCGGCGAACCGCGGGGCCGAGGTCTGCGTGTTCAAACCGCACCCCGCCGCCGCGGGGACCCAGACCCTCGCCCTGGCCGAGGCCACCCACCGGGCCGGCGTCGAGCTGGTGGTCGACACGCAGCCGGAAGTGGCCGAGCTGACCATGCGTCGCCGCCGGCCGCAGTGGGTGATCAGCTGCTTCTCCACCGGGCTGGCGACCGCGCGCTACCTGCAGGGCGTGGAGGCGGTGGCGGTCGGCACGTCGGCGCTGCTGCCCCGGCTCGCGCCGTACGAGAACAGCAACCGGGTACCGCTGGTGCTGGCCGAGGCCCTGTTCCATCGCACCGACTTCCACCCGCCGGCGTTGGCCGGACCCACCCCGGAGAGCCGGGACCTGCAGCGCCTGGTCGACACCGTCGCGTTCTGCATGCAGCCGTCCCTGCATCCCGAGGGAGCGCCGGAGGCGGCGGCGTACCTCGAGCTGCTGGCTCGGGAACCGGAGCTGCTGGGGCTGTTCTTCAAACGGCGGCGGTTGACGCTGCTCGGACTGCCGGGTGCGCTACCGTCGCGCACCTGGCCGAGCCGAGCCCGGCGACTGCTCAGCGGCGCACCCACCCGCCGAGCTTCTTGAAGCCGGGCGCCCAGTCCACGACATTCGGACCCGACACGTCGAAGTAGCCCCGGACCGACACCCGGACCTTGTCGGGATCGCCGACGCAGCTCCGTGGGATCGTGGCCGACACCGTCGTGGGTCCGTACACGTCGCCTCGGCCACGAAGGCCGTCACACGGCACCGCGTGCCCCTCGTCACCGAACTTCTCGATCCGCATCAGCGGTGACAGCTCACTGGCGGGCACGAGGTCGTTGCGGTACTCCGGTCCCGGATTCGACGGGTCGGTGTCCAGGTAGACGGTGAGGTAGGTGCCGGGCCGGATCGCGCCGGTGCGCGTGGTGATCTTGATGTTCTTGCTGCCGTGCTTCACCGTCACCTTGGTGATGTTCGGCTTCGGGTCCTTGATGGACTTCGTGTCGGCCTCGGCGACGGACGTGGCGCCGGCGACGCTGAGCGCGGCGGCCAGGACGACGGCGGCGGTACGGATGGCGATCTGCACGATGTGACTCCCCCGAGTCTGTTGGTTCACGATGACGTCACACCAGGAGGGACACGTCTCCCGACTGATACCTCGGCACCGCGGAAACGGGTGTGCGACGAGGTCGCGATCCTGACAGGCTGGGGCGCATGAGGCTGTTGCTGATCATCGGACCTCCGGCCGTCGGCAAGATGACGGTGGGACGCGAGATCGCACGACACAGCACCTTCCGGCTCTTTCACAACCACCACACGATCGAGCCGCTGGTCGAGGTCTTCGATCACGGATCGGCCCCGTTCATGATCTTGAACAGCGAGTTCCGCCGCCGGGTGATCGAGGAAGCAGCGAGTCACCGGGTCGATCTGATCTTCACCTTCGTCTGGCAGCTGGAGGATCCGGGCGATGACCGCGAGGTGCGGGAGCTCGTGGCGCCGTACGAGGTGACGGGCGGTCTGGTCCTGGTGGTCGAGCTGTCCGCCGGTCTGCCCACCAGACTGGAGCGCAACCGCGGCGAGGACCGGATCGCGGCCAAACCGACCAAACGGGACGTGGCGTGGTCCGACGGCAACGTGCGCGAGCTGGAGCGGTACCGGCTCAACTCCGATCCTACCGGCACCCACCCGACCCCGGCGGACGCGTTCCTCCGCGAGCATCCGCACCTGCGGCTGGACACCACCGCCCTGTCGGCACCGGAGTCGGCCGAGCGGGTGCTCGCGTGGCTTGATCAGCAGTGAGCGGTGTCGAGCTGGACGGTGTCGGAGAGGGGTCCGAGGTGTTGGGTGCCGTGGGTCACCATGCCGAGACCGTAGTGCAGTGAGCCCGACTGCGAGCGCGATCAGCGCTGTCCGGGCCCGGGCCCGGGCTGGCAGCGCGGGCACCACCAGGTGCGCCGCCGGTCGGGGTCGTTCGGGACCTCGGCGACCATCTCGATCGTGGTGCCGCACCGACGACACGGCTGGGCGAACCTGCCGCTGACCCAGTGGTTGCGGCCTCGGCGGTTGTCCCCGGTGGTGACCTGGAACGCGCCAGGGGTCAGGGCGGAGTGGCGGAGGGCGCGGACCGCCAGTCGCACCGCGGCGGGCACATCCACCTCGGCGACGGGAGTCCACGGACTGACGCCGCGCAGGAAGCACAGCTCGTTGACCCACAGGTTGCCCAACCCGGCCAGGTTGCGCTGGTCCAGCAGGGCGGCGGCGATCGGCCGAGCGGGGTCGGTGCCAATTCGGCGAACGGCTTCGTCGAGGTCCCAGTCGTCCCGCAGCGGATCCGGTCCCAGATGGCCGATCACGGTGTCCTCGTCGGCGGTACGGAGCAGGTCCACCACCGGCAGTGACAGTCCGTACGCGGTGGGCCCGTCCTGGGTGGCGAGCAGCACCCGGACGTCAGGCATCAGCTGCCGCGGCAGACTGCGCCCCGGACGGACCACCGTCCACGAACCGTCCATCCGCAGGTGCGTGTGCAGCGTCAGCTCGCCGTCGAGACGCGTCAGCAGGTGCTTGCCGTGGGTGACCTGGGCGAGCACGGTGCGGCCGGAGAGATCCTCGGTGGCGTGCTGCGGCACCCGGAGCTCGGCCCGACTCAACGTGCGCCCGTTGAGCACGTCGAGTCGACGCGCGAGCACGTACACAGAGTCACCTTCAGGCACCGCCCCATCCTGCCCTGCCGAGTCGGATCACCGAGTGATCACCCGCGGTTCCCCCAGCCCACTGAGCTTGTCCGGGTTCATCATGATCAGCACCTGGGCGATCCGGTCCTCGACGATCACCAGCTGCAGGGCCGCCGCGAGCTGCTCGCCGTCCCATGCCCGCCACCCCGGTACGCCGTTGATCATGGCGTCCTCGAGCCGCAGACCGGGTGCCGCTTTGTGGGCGATGCCGATCAGCAACCGGGCCGCCGCGTCGGCGCCCTCGACCGGCCTGCGCGCAGCGCGCACCTTGCCGCCGCCGTCGGAGAGGACGACCACGTTCGGCGCCATCAGATCCATCAGCCCCTGGAGGTCGCCACCGACCACCGCCGAGGTGAACCGCTCGCGCACCTCGCCGGCCAGCTGATCATCGGTCTCGAACCGCGGCCGCCTCGACTCCACGTGCTGCTTCGCCCGGTGCGCCGTCTGCCGCACGGCGACGGCGGTCATCCCCAGCGCCTCGGCGATCTCGGCGTGCTCGTAGCCGAACACCTCGCGCAGCAGGAACACCGCGCGCTCCTTGGGACCCAGGGACTCCAGCACCACCATCAGGGCCAACGACACCGACTCCGCCAGCACCACGTCGTCGGCCACGTCCGGCACGGTGAGCAGCGGCTCGGGCAGCCAGGGCCCGACGTAGTCCTCGCGCCGCCGGGAGAGCGTCCGGAGCCGGTTCAGGGACAACCGGGTGGCGATCTGGCACAGGTACGCCCGGGGGTTGGTGACCTCGACGTCGGTATCGCGCTGGGACCAACGCAGGTAGGTCTCCTGGACCACGTCCTCGGCGTCGGCGACCGAGGACAGCAGCTCGTACGCGACGGTGAACAGCAGCGAACGGTGCCGTTCGAACACCCCCTCGTGGGTCGGCTCAGCCATGGTTCGACGGTAGCTGACAGGCCGCCGAGAAGCCCTGGGACACCAGCCCGAGCGCGGCGTTGAAACGCGATCGCTCGTTCTCGATGGCCACCATCATGGTGAGCTCCACCAGCCCGTCGTCACCGAGCGCGTCCCGCAGCGGGGTGACCATCTCGTCGGTCACCTCGACCGGGGTCGCGGTCGATGCCATCGCGTACGCGATCACCTGCTTCTCCAGCCTGGTGAGGTTCTCGGCGTCCTTCCAGGTGGTCACACTGGCCAGCTTGGCCAGGTCCAGACCCTCCGCGTCAGCGAGGAAGTAGCCGAAGTCGATGCACCAGGTGCAGCCGATCTCGGCCGCCACCGCCATGGTGGCGAGCGCCTTCAGTCCGGGGTCCAACCGGTCGAACTTGGCGACCCGCCGCTCATGGAACAGCGTGGCCAGCAGCACCTTGCGGTTGTGGGCCATGGCGAACCCGTTGTCTGGGGCCTGGCCGTACAGCTTGCGCGAGAGCCAGCCGACGAGCCGACCGGTCAGTCCCGTCGGCTGGTCGATCGGCACCCGAGCGAGCCGCCGGCGAGCGGCCACCTCGGTTCCCGGGCCCGGGGTCAGGGTGAGGAGGGGTTTGGATGCGTCGAAGGAGGTCGTCATGCCCATGGGACACCGGTGCCGTGCCAGCTGTGACAGTCAGCGCGCTCCGACTCGTCGCCTCAGGCTCCGAGCCTGCCGCATCAGCACCGGCGGCATGAGATCGCGGACGAGCGAGCTCCTCCCCCGCCGACCGGAGGTGCCCGGCATCGCCGTGGTGCGCAGATAGGCCGCCGTGCTGGTGAAGTAGGCCGACTCCCGGATCCGGTGGGATGGCCGCTCACCCGTGGCGATCAGCTTCTCCACCCGATCGACGATCTGCTCGGTGGCCGTGCCGGGACGGTCGAAGAAGTAGCTGCCCAGCCAGGAGCGCTCCGGGGGACCGAGGTCGTCGGCGATCAGCTGGTCGAACGTCCGCAGCAGACCACTCGCCAGGAAGACGTGGTTCCCGTAGCGCTCGTGCACCCCCAGATCGAGAACCAGACCGACCCGGCAGCCGCTGCCGACGGCCTCCAGGCACGCCGTCGAGGACATGGTCAGCAGCAGGTCGACCCGGGGCAGGATCTCGCTGATCGGGGTGTAGTCGATCCGGAAGTTGGCCGGACTCTCGGTCCCGCTGAGCAGGTCCTCGGGATGGTGCTTCATCGTGTGGAAGGTGTCTTCCCCCGGCCGGTGCCGCGGCTTGAGCAGCACCTCACGCTCGGGATGGGCGTACGCGTAGTCGATCAGCCGGCGATACAGGTAGAGCCGTTCGGGAGCCGGCCCCGGAACGGTCGGTTGGTCGGCGAACAGGACGCAGCGCACGGGATCGGAGCGCTGCGGGGCCGCCGTGGAGCCGAGGATGGGCAGCCCCGACAGCAGCAGGTTGTCCGAGCTCAGGGCCAGCTGCTGCGCGACGGTGACGAAGTGCTCGAGGTCGTCGACGCAGTTCACCGCGACGATGTCGGAGCCGACCCGGTCGAGGTAGCCCGCGGTGATCTTCTCGATGATCACGCCCACCCAACCGGTCACCACCACCGGCCCCGGCTCACCGGCGACCACGCTCGCCGCCAGGTCGACGGTGAAGCGCAGCGTGAACGGACCCGACAGTCCGCAGATCACGACGTCGCTGGCCACCGCCCGCTCGAGCAGCTCGCCCCAGCTGACCGACTCGACCGCCGCGAACCCGGCGGCGACGATCTGGCCAGGCGACAGCGCCGAGCGGACCTCGGGCACCACCACCCGGCAGTCGAACCCGCGTGTGACGAGCACGTCCCGGATCCCCGCGACCCACTTGAGCTGGGAGTCGAAGGCGGCGATCAACAGGGCCTGTGGTCGAGAGGCAGCCTGTGGTCGGGGGACGGCCTGTGATCGTCGGTGAGGGGGGCGAGGCACCCGGGCGAGGCTAGGCGGAGGGGTTGAACGGTTCGTGAACGTCGAGTTCACGCACGACCATCTCGGCGGTCAGCGGTGCGAACAGGTGCGGGAACGACTCGGTCGAGCCCTCCTCGATGATCGGCCGGGCACGATCCGGATCCAGCTCCAGCAGCACCAGCTCCTCCGGCTCGAACCGGCTGAAGTAGCGGTCGATCACGCCGGGCACCTGCCGCCGGTAGGCGAGGTGCACGAAGCCCTCCGCGTCGTAGCTGGACCCGTGGCTCGACCACGGGTAGCTGCCGGTGGTGCGAGCCTCCTCCCAGAGCACGCGCTCGGCGATGTGCAGGGTCGACTCGGCGACGTCGCGGCGCTGCCCGAGCATGCCGGTGTCGACCAGCCGGGCCCGGAGGTCGTCGGCGTCGACGAACTGGATCGCCGTCAACCCGAGATCCCGGGCCGCCGCGCAGTTGGCCGCGTTGTCGTCGACGAAGACGGCCGAGGTGGCGTCGACCTGGTAGCGATCGAGCAGCAGTCGGTACAGGCGAGGATCGGGCTTGGCCAACCGCTCCCGACCCGACACCACGATCGCCTCGAGCCGACGGAGGATGCCGAAGCGTCGTTGCGCGACCGGAAACGTCTCATCCGACCAGTTGGTCAGCCCGAGGAGCCGTACGCCGGCCTGGGCCAGCTCGGCGACGACCGCCGAGGTGCCCGGCACGGTGCCGGTCAAGGTGCGATCGAAGTGGCGCCGGTACGCGGTGATGGTCTCGGCGTACTGCGGCCAGGTGTCGGCGACCTCGGCCTCCCCGTCGGCGAACCGCCGACCGGCGTCGTTGCGGCGGTTCCAGGTGGCGAAGTCGACGTCGTTCATCAGCCGCTGCGCCGCCACGGTGTCCACCTCCGCGCTGAAGGCCCGGACGGGATCCCAGGACAGCACCACGCCACCCAGATCGAAGATCGCCGTACGTCGGGTCATGACCGATCGCTCCGCAGGGTCGCGACCCAGTTGGCGATCAGCCGCCCGCCGGCGGCCCCGGACTTCTCCGGATGGAACTGGGTCGACCACAGCGGCCCCTGCTCCACGGCCGCGACGAACCGGTCGCCGCCGTGCTCGGCCCAGGTGACCAGCCGCCCGTCGACCTCGGCCAGCTCTCGTACGCCGTAGGAGTGGACGAAGTAGAAGCGCTCGTTCTCGATGCCGGCGAACAGGTTGCTGCCCGCGGCCGACGCCACGGTGTTCCAGCCCATGTGGGGCAGCCGCTCGGCGTGCAGTCGCTCGACCGTCCCTGGCCAGATCCCACAGCCGGCGGCTTCCACCGAGTGCTCGATGCCGTTGCCGAACAGGACCTGGTGACCGACGCAGATGGCCAGCACCGGGCTGCCGGCGGCCACCCGCTCCGCGATCACCGCGGCGCCGTCGACGGCCAGCAGGCCCTCCATGCAGGCGGCGAACGCGCCCACCCCCGGGACGACCAGACCATCGGCGGCGATGGCCCGCGTCCGATCCGCGGTGACCGTCACCCGAGCGCCGGTCCGGGCGACTGCCCGTTCGGCGGAGCGGATGTTGCCGGACCCGTAGTCGAGCACGACGATGTCAGGGGCCGATGTCTCCGGGGTGGGCGGCACCTAGAGGGCTCCCTTGGTGCTCGGCACACCGTCCACCCGGGGATCGAGAGCGACCGCGTCGCGCAGTGCCCGGGCCACGGCCTTGAACTGGGCCTCGACGATGTGGTGCGGGTCGCGCCCGGCGATCACGGTGACGTGCAGGCACAGGTGAGCGTGGAACGCGAGGGTCTCGAACACGTGCCGAGTCAGCGAGCCGGTGTAGGGCACACCCCCCAGCCCTGTGGGAGACGTGCCGCCGCCGATGAGGGCGTACTCCTGACCGGGCGGCTCGCCGGTGTGCACGCAGTACGGCCGTCCGGACACGTCGACCACGGCCTGGGCGAGCGCCTCGTCGAGCGGGACGAGGGCGTCGGCGAACCGGCGGATGCCCCGCTTGTCGCCCAGGGCCTCCCGGATCGCCTGTCCCAGCACGATCGCGGTGTCCTCGACGACGTGGTGAGCGTCGATGTGCACGTCGCCGACACTCTCGACGGTCAGATCGAGCAGGCCGTGCCGGGCCAGCGCGGTCAGCATGTGGTCGTAGAAGCCGACGCCGGTGCTGATGGTGGACGAGCCGGTCCCGTCCAGGTCCAGGCTGACCGTGACGCTCGACTCCGACGTCGATCGCTCGATCGTGGCCGTACGGCTCCGCACAGAGCTCACTGCAGTCGTCCTTCCTCGGTGTCCAAGACTGTTTCGAGAGCGGCCTTGAACGCCGCCATCTCCTCGTCGGTGCCGGCGGACACGCGCAGCCAGCCCTCCGGACCGACGACCCGGATCAGCACACCCTTGTCCAGCAGAGCCTGCCAGACGGCCCGTCGGTCGGCGAACCGGCCGAACAACACGAAGTTGGCGTCGGAGTCGGCGACGGCCAGACCGCGGTCGCCGAGCCAGGCGGCGAGGTCGTCCCGGTTGGCGCGCAGGGTGTCCACCGCGGCCAGCAGCTCGTCGGCGTTGGCCAGGGCCACCCGGGCGACCGCCTGGGTGATCGCGGACAGGTGATACGGCAGTCGGACCACCCGCAACGCATCCACGAAGTCCGCCGATGCGGCGAGATAGCCGAGGCGGCCGCCGGCGAAGGCGAACGCCTTGGACATGGTGCGGGTGACAGCCAGCCGCGGGTGATCAGCCAGCAGCTCGAGCGCGCTGGGAGTGCCGGTCCGGGCGAACTCGAAGTACGCCTCGTCGACCACCACGACACCGGTGGCGGCATCGGCGATCGCCCGCAGCGTGTCCAGCGAGACCGCCGTACCGGTGGGGTTGTTGGGGCTGGCGATGAAGATCACGTCCGGTTGCTGATCTTCGATCGCCGCCACGGCCGCCACCGGGTCGATGGTGAAGTCGTCCCGGCGCGGGAAGGTCGTCCAGGTGGTGTGGGTGTCGCGGGCGTACTCCGGGTACATCGAGTACGTCGGCGCGAACGACAGCACCGACCGGTCCGGACCGCCGAACGCCATCAGCACGTGCAGCATCACCTCGTTGCTGCCGTTGGCCGCCCACACCTGGTCGGCCGTCAGCCCGTGCCCGAGGTAGGTCGCGAGGTCGGCTCGCAGCGCGACGGCGTCGCGCTCGGGATAGCGGTTCATGGTCTTGGCCGCGGTCGCCACCGCGGCCGCGATCTCGGCCGCCACCCGGTCGCTGGGCGGGTACGGGTTCTCGTTGACGTTGAGGCAGTACGGCACGTCCAGCTGCGGGGCTCCGTACGGGACCTCGCCGACCAGCTCGGGCCGGACCGGCAGACCGGTCACCCTCGACCCGGGAACCTGCGGGTCACGGCGGCGCCGTGGGACGGCAGGTCCTCCGACTCCGCGAACACCTCGACGTGCCGGGCCACCTCGCGCAGCGCGACCTGGTCGTAGCTGATCACGTGCACCGCCTTGAGGAAGCTCTTCACGTTGAGCCCCGAGGAGTGGCAGGCGCAACCAGCCGTCGGGAGCACGTGGGTGCTGCCGGCGCAGTAGTCCCCCAGCGACACCGGTGACCAGGTGCCGACGAAGATCGCGCCGGCGTTGGTGATCTTGGTCGAGACCGCCTCGGCGTCGACGGTGTGCAGCTCCAGGTGCTCGGCCGCGTACGCGTTGACGACATCGATCCCCTGAGCCACGTCGTCGACCAGGACCACGGCGGACTGGTGCCCGGACAGGGCCTCGGTGATCCTCTCGGCGTGCTTGGCTTCTGGCACCTGGGCGGCCAGCTCGGTCTGGACCGCGTCCGCCAGCTCGGTGGAGTCGGTGACCAGGACGGCAGCGGCCACCGGGTCGTGCTCAGCCTGGGAGATCAGGTCGGCGGCGACGTGCACCGGCTGGGCCGCGGCGTCGGCCAGGATGGCGATCTCGGTCGGGCCCGCCTCGGAGTCGATGTTGACCTTGCCCTTGAGCAGGCGCTTGGCCGCCACCACGTAGATGTTGCCGGGACCGGTGACCAGGTCCACCTTCGGGCACAGATCCTCGACCCCGTACGCGAACATGGCGATCGCCTGGGCCCCGCCGACCGCGTACACCTCCTCCACACCCAGCAGGTGACACAGCGCCAGGATGTTGGGGTGTGGCAGCCCGTCGAAGTCCACCTGCGGCGGCGAGGCGACAGCGATGGAAGCGACCCCGGCCACCTGGGCCGGCACCACGTTCATGATCACGCTGGAGGCGAGGGCGGCGAGACCGCCGGGCACGTACAGGCCGACCCGTCCGACCGGGATCATCCGCTGCGTGACCACTGCACCCGGGGCCAGCTCGACCGTCGTGGCGGACTCGCCGAGCTCGGCGGCACTGACCCGACGGCGACGGTCGATGGCCACCTCGAAGGCGGCCCGGACCTCGGGATCGAGCTGGTCGACCGCGGTGGCGAGCTCGGCGGCCGGGACCCGGAACTCGTCGGGCACGACCTGGTCGAACCGGTCCGACCAGTGCCGCAGGGCGCTCACCCCGCGGACGGCGACGTCGTCGCAGATGGGACGCACCACCTCCACGGCGGCTTCCACGTCGAACTCGGCCCGCGGCACGATGGCCGCGTAGTCCAGCTGCTCGCCGGCGGCGAGCCGGTCGCGAAGGTCGATCACTCTCAGCACCCTGCGAGTCTACGGAGGTGGCTGCCCGAGGCGTCCCGATAACCAGCGACCAAGATCTCGGCCGGGTTCAGGTCGCAACAGGTAACGTGCGTCCGTGCTCGACGCCCATGACACCCCCGTCCCGCGCAGCCGCGCTCGCTGAGGAGGGCCGACCGTGTTTCCCGGCTTCGGCACCGTCGTCAACGTCGCCACCGTCATCATCGGCTCCGCCATCGGGCTGCTGCTCGGGCACCGGCTGCCCCAACGCACGCGGGACACGGTCACCGATGCGCTCGGGCTGGTCACCCTGCTGATCGGCGGGCTGTCGGCGGTCGAGGTGACGTCGTCGGTGCTCTCGGACGCGGTCGGTGGCAGCGCACCCGTGCTGATCGTGCTCGGCTCGCTGCTGATCGGCGGCATCATCGGCTCGTTGGCCGACATCGAGCGGCGGCTGGAGGACCTCGGAGTCTGGCTGCAGTACCGGTTCAAGGCCCGCGGCTCGCAGACCCGGTTCGTGGAGGCGTTCGTCTCGTCGTCGTTGGTGTTCTGCGTGGGACCGCTGACCATCCTCGGCTCGTTGTCCGACGGACTCGGTCTCGGCGCCCAGCAGCTGCTGCTCAAGGCGACGCTGGACGGGTTCGCAGCGATCGCCTTCGCCGCGTCGCTGGGGGTCGGGGTGATGGCCTCGGCCCTGGCGGTCGGGGTCATCCAGGGCTCGCTGACGCTGGTCGGGGTGCTGATCGGCGACTTCCTGCCCCCGGCTCATCTGGCGGCCATCACCGCGACCGGTGGTCTGCTGCTGGTCGGCGTCGGACTCCGGCTGCTCAAGATCAAGTCCGTGCCGGTCGGCAACCTGCTGCCCGCTCTGGTGATCGCTCCCCTGCTGGTGCAGCTGGTGGTGATCCTGCGATGACTGAGCAGAGCCTGGCGAAGGCGTACCCGCAGGTGCTCCGGGCGGCGATCGGTCTGGGGGTCTACGCAGGTGTGTTCGGTGCCACCTTCGGCGCCGTCTCGGTGAGCGCCGGCCTGACCGTCGGCCAGACGATGATCCTGAGCCTGGTGATGTTCTCCGGCGCCTCGCAGTTCGCCTTCGTCGGCGTCGCGGCGGCAGGGTCGCCCTGGGCGGCGATCCCGGCGGCGTTGCTGCTCGGGGTGCGGAACGCGTTCTACGGCGTACCCATCTCGGAGATCCTGGCCCCGCGGGGCTGGCGCCGTCTGGTCACGGCTCACTTCGTCATCGACGAGACCACGGCCATGGCGGTCGGCCAGGCCGAACCACGGGCCAAGCGGTACGCGTTCTGGTCGACCGGACTCATCCTCTTCACCCTGTGGCAGACCGGCAGCCTGGTCGGCGCGCTGCTCGGTACGGCCATCGACCCGGCTCGGTTCGGTCTGGACGCCGCGGCCCCGGCGGTCTTCCTGGCGCTGCTCTGGTCTCAGCTGCGCAGTCCCTCGGCCAAGGCCGTCGCGGTGCTGGGTGGCCTGGTGGCCTTCCTGCTGATCCCGGTCGCACCCACCGGCGTCCCGGTGATCGCCGCCGCCGCGGTGGCCGTCGCCGCCGGGTTGGTCGTCCGTACGCGTGCCCGAGGCGGATCGTGACCGCTCTCCTGGTGGCGCTGGTGATCGCGTCGGTGGGGTCGTACCTGCTCAAGCTGGCCGGTGTGTCGCTACCGGAGTCGGTGCTCGCCCACCCGACCGTCCAGCGGATCGCCGGTTTCCTCCCGGTGGCCATGCTGACGGCGCTCGTCGTGGTCGGGCTCGCCGACGGGGACGGCGACGGCCGCTGGTCCTTCGACTGGGCCGTGCTGGCCGGCTTCGGGACGGCCGTGATCGCCCTGCTGCTACGGGCCGGGGTGCTGGTGGTGTTCGTCGTGGCGGTGGCCGTCACCGCGCTGCTCCGCCTGCTGGTCTGACCCGCAGCTCAGCAGCCGGAGAGCGAAGGCGTAGACGTACAGACCGAGATCGGTGTGGGTCTGCGCCACGAGCTCCAGCTGCCGAGGCGTGACCCAGGCGATGTCGTGACGCAGCCGGGAGGTCTCTTGCAGGATCTGCAAGCTCGAGGTCACGAGCAGTCGGCAACGGTCGAGGAACAGCTCACCGTCGCGCTGGGTCTCGGCTCGGGCAGGCTTGGTCAGATAGCCGGGAAGGATCGGCCACCGCAGGGCAGCCGCGACCTGGGCGGGCCGGGCGGGCTGACTGCAGGTGACGATGTGCCGAGCAAGATCCTCGACGCCCCGGAGTCCGTCCATCATGATCCGCACCTGCGCGACAGCGAGGCACGCGGTGCCGTCGGGGCTCATCAGCATGCGACAGGGATCGGGGCCGCCGTGCCACATCGGCAGGCCGTGATGGCACAGCAAACGAGCGACCGGGTGCCGGCGCGCATGGGCCGCGAGCGCTTCGGCGGCATCCTCGTCGTCCTCGATCCGGCTCACGTCGTCCAGGTCGCGGTAGGCGTCCTCGACCGTGGTCGTCAGCCCCAACGGCCGGCGGTGGCCGGCCTCGTTCACCCCGGCGGGGAGGACGTCCTCGCCGGCACCCTCGAGCCGGATCAGCCAGCCGAGATCAGTGTGCTCCGGACGGGCCGCCGGATAGCGCCTGCTGCCGCCTGCGACCAGTCGGGCCACGCCAGCATCTCCCGCCACCCGGTCCCCCGTTCTCGAACCGCGATCGTACCGGCGGTCGCGGGCTCGTACAGTCAGCCCATGGTCGCCACGAAGATCGCAGTGCTCGGAGCAGGCAACGGTGGACTGGCCACCGCCTTCGAGTGGTCTCGCCAGGGGTACGAGGTGGCGCTCTACTCCCACTCCGACTACGCCGAGCAGATCGGTGCCGTTCGCGAGCGCGGTGGGATCACCAG
Organism: uncultured Actinomycetota bacterium; assembly: GCA_963696135.1. Lineage (GTDB taxonomy): Bacteria > Actinomycetota > Actinomycetes > Propionibacteriales > Propionibacteriaceae > Microlunatus. Next base: position 532,719 of record CAVOJH010000003.1, on the reverse strand, counting down.
CACCGGCGTGCTCGAAGGCTTCGCGCCGATCCCTGTGGCCACGACCGACATGGCCGAGGTGCTGGACGGAGCCGAGGTGGTCCTGGCGGTCGGTCCCGCCTACGCCACCGAGTCGCTGGGCGCCGACGCCGGCCCCCATCTGCGACCGGGGACGACAGTGGTGGTGTGCCCGGGATCGTGCGTGGGCAGTCTGGCGTTCAAGCGGGCCGCCGGCCTGGACCTCTACGACGAGGAGATCGTGGTCGGGGAGACGAGCACGCTGCCGTTCGCCGTCCGCGCCACCGGCCCGGCGGAGATCCGCGTCTTCCACCACTTCGACCAGGGCCTGTTCGCCGCGGCCGCGCCGCGCTCGGCCACCCCGCGACTGCTGGAGGTCCTGCGGCGGGTGTGGCCGCACAGCACCGCGGCGGCCACGGTCTTCCAGACGGCGCTGCAGAACGGCAACCCGGTCATCCACCCGGCCGTGACCTTGTTGAACGCGGCCCTGATCGACCGCACCGGCGGCGACTTCGCCTTCTACGAAGAGGGCGTGACGACCTCGACGGGCCGGCTGATGGAGGCCGTGGACGGCGAGCGGTTCGCCATCGCGGAGGCGCTGGGAGTCTCCATCCTGTCCGAGCCGGCGGTCGGGGTCCTGCAGGGCTACATGACCGAGGACAACTACACCACCGGCTACAGCACGGCTCCCGGCTTCCTCGGCATCAAGGCGCAGGACTCCCTGGACAACCGCTACCTGACCGAGGACGTCGGCTACTCGATGGTGTTCTTCACCGACCTCGCCCGCTCGCTCGGGGTGGCGACCCCGGTGATGGACTCCGTGGTGCAGATCGCCTCCGTCGTCCTCGGCCGAGACTTCCGGTCCGAAGCGGCCCGCACCATGCAGAGCCTCGGCCTGGACCTGCTGAGCGCGGAGGAGCTGAGCCGCTACTGAGTTGGACTCGCGAAGCGGTACGGACCTCGGAGACCGGTGGCAGTGACCCGCCACAATGGCTCCGTGGCCAAGAAGAGCAAGCAGCACGCGCACGGCGCGACTCCAGCGACGACGGCCCTGGTCGAGGCCGGCATCACCTTCACACTGCACCCGTACGAGCACCACGACGACAACACCAACTTCGGCGAGGAGGCGGCGCACGCCTTGGGAATCGAGGAGACCCGGATCTTCAAGACGCTGGTGGCCGACGTCGCCGGGAAGCTCGTCGTGGCCGTCATTCCGGTCGCCCAGCAGCTGGACCTGAAGGCCCTGGCCGCGGCGTTCGACGCGAAGAAGGCGACGATGGCCGACCCGATGCATGCGGCCCGCAGCACCGGCTACGTGGTCGGTGGGATCTCACCCATCGGCCAACGCACCCCGCTCCCCACGGTCGTCGACGCCTCGGCGGACGACTTCGAGACCGTCTTCGTCTCGGCGGGCCGCCGCGGGCTGCAGGTCGAGCTGGCGGCTACGGACCTGCGCACCGTCACCCAGGCCCGTTCGGTCGCCGTCGCACATTGACCGTGAAAGCAGTCAACGCTTCTCGCAGGCCACGCCGTCCTTGTCCCGGTCCAGGCCCTTGTTCTGCTTGATCGCCGCCTGGTAGATCTTGGTGCTCTTCGTGAAGGTCGTCACCGGCTTCGAGCTGCCACTCACCTTGTCCTTGGCCCCGCTCTTGCCCACCCCGTGCGGGTACTTCTTCTGCAGCGCCGTGCAGTTCTTGTACGTGGAGCTGGCCGCATCGGCGGAGATAGAGCCCACGGCGGCGACGGGCAGCGAGAGGGCCAGGACGGAGACGACTGAGGCCGCGATGCGGCGAGAGCGAGAAGACACCCGACGAGACTGCGGGGTGGCGACCGACTTCGTACCCAGTTCGCACGAACGTTGTCGGTTCGTGACCAGGTCTAGGCCGTGCCGCCCTGACCGCCCCGGCGCGGGAGCAGCGGCGTCGGGTCCTCGCCGTCCTTGCCCAGCGAGGAGGCCAGTAGCACCGGGGTGACCGCGCACAAGGGCCAGAACAGCAGCGCCGCCTTCGCCCTGATGGTCAAGGCGATCGGCACCGAGCCGCCCGGGTCGGCGTGCGCCAGTCGCGGGGTGAACTCCCCCGGGCCGAGCTGATAGCCCACCGCCCAGCAGAGCAGGCCGGCCACCGCCCCGCCGATCACGACCACCAGCACCAGGGGCCAGCCGAGGTCGCGCAGCAGTCGGTAACCCAAGACGCCCAGACCGACCCCGACCACGAGCCCCAGCAGGCAGAACCACGCGTCACCGGAGAAGAACCGGGTCAGGTCGCGTTCGGTGACCGAGGCCCGTCCCTGCGAGTCCAGCCGGTACGCCGGCAGCGACACGACCAGCCACCACAGCACCCCGGCCCCTGCTCCGAGCCCGCTCGACAGGGCGAGGAAGCCGATCACCCGACCGGTGTAGCGGGTGGTGCGGATCTCCTCGGTCGAGGCGTCAGGCACTGGCGCTCTCGAGCCGACCCGACGGGGCCAGACAGGACGGTCCCAGCAGCGCCTTGAGGTCGGCCATCAGCGGCGGCGACGGTGTCACCCGCAGCTGGTTGTCGAGCCGCATCAAGATCGTCTTGTCCTGCTTGACCAGCTTGAGGCGCACCTCGGTCGTCCCGGGGTGCGCCTTCAGCACCTGCGACAGCTGCTGCACCACCGGCGGCGTGCACCGCACCGCGGGCAACGAGATGACCACCGGCCCCGACGGCGCCTCGGTCACGTCCGGCAGGGTCAGCTCCTGCGCGTTCAGCGAGACCGAGTCGTCGTCGGACTTCACCCGGCCCTTGACCCGCACCACGGTGTCGGTGGCCAGCACGGTGGAGACCAGCTCGTACGCCTTGGGGAACAGCAGCACCTCGATCGAGGCCTCCAGGTCCTCGACCGCGATGATCGCCCAGATGTCCCCGCGCTTGGTGGTCTTGCGGGTGATGGAGGTGATCATGCCGGCGATGGTGACCTGGCCTTCGCGCGGACCGTCGTCGCCGATCAGCTCGCCGATGCCGATGTCACGCTCGGCGATCAGCACGTGCTCCAGCCCCTGAAGGGGGTGGTCGCTGACGTACAGACCGAGCATGTCGCGCTCGAAGGCGAGCTTGGTGCGCTTGTCCCAGTCGGCGATCTCGGGCACTGTGCCCAGCGGCATGGCGTCCAGCCCGCCGTCGTCACCGAGTCCACCGGCGCCGAACAGGTCGTCTTGTCCGTGGGCGGAGTTGCGCTTCAGGTCGAGCACCCCGTCGACGGCGCTCTCGAACACGCTCATCAACGCCCGCCGGCTGTGGCCCATCGAGTCGAACGCTCCCGCCTTGATCAGCGACTCGATCACTCGCTTGTTGCAGACCACCAGCGGCACGGCATCGAGGAAACCGTAGAAGTCGCTCGCCTTGCCGTGCTCGGTGCGTGCGGCTACGACACCGTCGACCACGTTCGACCCCACGTTGCGCACGGCGGTCAGACCGAAACGGATGTCGGTGCCGACCGGGGTGAAGTTGGCGGCGGACTCGTTGACGTCCGGCGGCAGCACCTGGATCCCCATCCGGCGGCACTCGCCGAGGTAGATCGCCATCTTGTCCTTGTCGTCGGCGACCGAAGTCAGCAGCGCGGCCATGAACTCCGACGGGTAGTTGGCCTTGAGGTAGGCCGTCCAGTAGGACACCATCCCGTACGCCGCCGTGTGCGCCTTGTTGAAGGCGTAGTCGGAGAACGGCACCAGGATGTCCCAGAGCGCCTTGATCGCGGGCGGGGAGTAGCCGTTCTCCTTCATCCCGTTGGAGAACGGGATGAACTCGGCGTCGAGGATCTCCTTCTTCTTCTTGCCCATCGCGCGGCGCAGCAGATCGGCTTGGCCCAGGCTGTAGCCGGCCACCTTCTGCGCGATGGCCATCACCTGCTCCTGGTAGACGATCAGGCCGTAGGTGGTGCCCAGGATCTCCGCGAGCGGCTCCTCCAGCTCGGGGTGGATCGGGGTGATGTCCTGCCGCTGGTTCTTGCGCAGGGCGTAGTTCGTGTGGCTGTCCGCGCCCATCGGGCCGGGGCGGTAGAGCGCCAGCACGGCCGAGATGTCCTCGAAGTGGTCCGGCCGCATCAGCTTCAGCAGCGAGCGCATCGGACCACCGTCGAGCTGGAACACCCCGAGCGTGTCGCCGCGACCCAGCAGGGCGTACGTCGCCGCGTCGGTCAGCTCCAGGTCCTCCAGCACCATCTCGAAGCCCCGGTTGAGCCGGATGTTGGCCACCGCGTCGTCGAGCACCGTCAGGTTCCGCAGCCCGAGGAAGTCCATCTTGATCAGCCCGAGCGCCTCGCACGTCGGGTAGTCGAGCTGGGTGATGATCGCGCCGTCCTGCTCACGACGCATGATCGGGATGATGTCGATCAGCGGGTCGGACGACATGATGACGCCCGCCGCGTGCACGCCCCACTGGCGCTTCAGACCCTCCAGGCCGCGCGCGGTCTCGACCACCTTGGCGACCTCGGCGTCACCGTCGACCAGAGCCCGGAACTCACCGCCCTCGGAGTAGCGCTTGTGGGTGGGATCGAACAGCCCGTTCAGCGGCACGTCCTTGCCCATCACCGGCGGCGGCATGGCCTTGGTGATGCGCTCGCCCACCGCGAACGGGTAGCCCAGCACCCGGGAGGCGTCCTTGACGGCCTGCTTGGCCTTGATCGTGCCGTACGTGACGATCTGGCTGACCCGGTCCTCGCCGTACTTCTCGGTGACGTAGCGGATCACCTCGCCGCGGCGACGCTCGTCGAAGTCGATGTCGAAGTCGGGCATCGAGACCCGGTCGGGGTTGAGGAACCGCTCGAAGATGAGCCCGTGCTCGAGCGGGTCGAGGTCGGTGATCCGCATCGCGTACGCCGCCATCGACCCCGCGCCCGAGCCACGGCCCGGACCGACCCGGATGCCGTTCTCCTTGGCCCAGTTGATGAAGTCGGCGACCACCAGGAAGTAGCCGGCGAAGCCCATCGAGAGGATGACCTCGGTCTCGAACTTCGCCTGCTGGCGCACGTTGTCGGGGATCCCGAGCGGGAACCGCCGCCGCAGCCCGGTCTCCACCTCGCGGACGAACCAGGACTCCTCGTTCTCCCCCGGCGGGCAGGGGTAGCGCGGCATGAAGGTGCCGGCCCCCTCGGTGAAGGAGATGTCACAACGCTCCGCGATGGCCAGGGTGTTGTCGCAGGCCTCGGGCAGCTCGGCGAACAGGGCCCGCATCTCGGCCGGCGACTTCAGGTAGTAGCCGTCCCCGTCGAACTTGAACCGGTTGGTGTCGGCCATCGTCGAGCCCGACTGCACGCACAGCAGCACCTCGTGGGCGGCGGCGTCCTCGCGGGCGGCGTAGTGCAGGTCGTTGGTGGCCACCAGCGGCAGCTTCAGGTCACGCGCGATCTTCAGCAGGTCGGCCCGGACCCGGTTCTCGATGGACAGTCCGTGGTCCATCAGCTCGACGTAGTAGTTGCCGTCGCCGAAGATGTCGCGGAACTCCGCGGCGCTGGCCACCGCCTGGTCGTACATGCCGAGTCGCAGATAGGTCTGCACCTCCCCCGACGGGCAGCCGGTGGTCGCCAGCAGTCCCGAGTGGTAGGTGTTCAGCAGCTCGCGGTCCATCCGCGGCTTGTAGAAGTAGCCCTCGAGCGAGGCGAGCGACCCCATCCGGAACAGGTTGTGCATCCCCGCGGTCGACTCGGCCCACAGCGTCATGTGGGTGAAGGCGCCACCACCGGAGACGTCGTCGCCGCTCTGGGCGCCGTTCTTGTCTCCCCAGCGGACCCGCTTGCGCTCACTGCGGTGGGTCTTCGGCGTGACATAGGCCTCGAGACCGACGATCGGCTTGACCGACGACTTCTTGGAGGCCTTGTAGAACTCGTACGCCCCGAACAGGTTGCCGTGGTCGGTGACGGCGATCGCCGGCATCTCCATCTGCTCGCAGCCGGCGAAGAGGTCGCCGACCCGGGCGGCACCGTCCAGCATCGAGTACTCGGAGTGGACGTGGAGATGGACGAAGCTGTCCGACATTCCCTGCAAACCTCCGCCCTCTCGACCTCAGCGGCCGAGTAACCCGCCACCAGCAAGGGCCAAGATTAGTCGCCCGGGCCGACACTTCTCGCCAGACTCGCCCGGCCCTCGAAAGGAGCGACCGACCCGTGCCCACTCATCAGGTGCTCGTCATCCAGCACACCGTCGTGTGCCCGCCCGGCCGGGTCGGCGACTGGCTCAGCGAGAGCGGCTGCGCGCTCGAGATCGTCCGACCGTACGCCGGGGAGAGCCAACCGACGGACCTGGACGGGTACGCCGCCCTGGTGGTGCTGGGTGGGGAGATGGGTGCATACGACGACGACGTCGCGCCGTGGCTGCCGGCCACCCGGGCCCTGCTGGCCGCGGCGGTGACGCAGGGGTTGCCCACGCTGGCGATCTGCCTGGGGCATCAGCTGCTCGCGGTGGCCACCGGCGGCCGGGTGGCCCGCTCGGCGGCCGGTCAGCAGGGCGGGACCCTGCCGGTCGGGCTGCTGCCGGCAGCCGCCGAGGACGCACTGTTCGCCCCCGTACCGGCGGGAGCGGTCGCGACGCACTGGAACAACGACCTCGTGGTCGACCTGCCGCCTGGTGCCGTCGATCTGGCCCGGACACCGGCCGGAGTGCAGGCACTGCGCCTGGGCGACGCGGCCTGGGGGGTGCAGTTCCATCCCGAGGTCGACCTCGGGCTCGTCCGGCCGTGGGCGGCCGCCGACGTGGGCTCCGGGCAGCTGACCCCGGAGCAAGCCGAGACCTGGTTGGCCGAGGTGGCGACCGCCGATGCCGCGCTGGTGGCGACCTGGCGACCGTTCGTGCACCGCTTCGCCGCGTTCCTGCCGGCTCGCTGAGGTTGGTCCCCCGCCGCGCCGGGCTCTACCCTCGGCGGGTGAGTGAGCACGCCGAGCCGGGCATCGACCCCGACGATCTGGCCACGACCCTGCGCGTGCTCGACCGTCTGCACGAGCTGCCGGCCGACCATCCCGACATCATCACGATCCAGCGGGCCACCTCGGCGATGTACAAGACGGTCAAGGTCAGGCGACGGGCCCGCCAGCGCGCGGCGGAGGTCGCCGCCGACCGCGCCGTCATGGAGGCCACCGCCACCGGCTCCCCTATGCGGATCGACGACGAGACCCGAGGCATCGCGCTGGTCTCGACCGCGAAAGGCGCCTTCGCCGGGGAGCTGATCACCCCGCGGGGCTGCTACATCTGCAAGAACGACTACAGCCTGGTCGACGCGTTCTACCACTACCTCTGCCCCTCGTGCGCCGCCTCCTCCCACGCCAAGCGCGACCAGCGGACCGACCTCACCGGACGACGGGCGCTGCTCACCGGTGGTCGGGCCAAGATCGGGATGTACATCGCTCTGCGGCTGCTCCGCGACGGCGCGCACCTGACCCTCACGACCCGGTTCCCGCACGACGCCGTCCGCCGGTTCTCGACCATGCCGGACAGCCCGGACTGGATGCACCGCCTCAAGATCGTCGGCATCGACCTGCGCGACCCGACCCAGGTGCTGGCACTGACCGACGACGTGGCCGCCGACGGACCGCTGGACATCCTGATCAACAACGCCTGCCAGACCGTGCGCCGCTCGCCCGGCGCCTACGCGCAGCTCCTCGAGATGGAGTCCGCCCCACTCCCCGACCTGGCGATGCTGCCCGAGATGGTGACCTTCGACCGGATCTCCGAGGCCCACCCGGCGGCCATCGCCGGTGCGCTCACCGCACACCCGGTCGCCCACCACGACGGCGAGCCCACCGAGCTCGCCTTGGCTGCGCACAACGCCGCGTCACTGACCGCCTTGGCGCTGAAGTCCGGCAGCGCCTCTCTGGCGGCGCACCTGGCCGGCACCGCGGTCGACGCCGGCGGGTTGCTGCCCGACACCCAGGCGAACAACTCCTGGACCCAGGTGGTCTCCGAGGTCGATCCGCTGGAGCTGCTGGAGGTGCAGTTCTGCAACTCCATCGCCCCGTTCCTGCTCATCTCGCGGCTGCGCCCGGCGATGCGGGCCGCCGTCCGCCGCCAGGCTGAGCGGGGACGCACCGAACGCGCGTACGTGGTGAACGTGTCGGCGATGGAGGGCCAGTTCTCCCGTCGCTACAAGGGGCCGGGTCATCCCCACACCAACATGGCCAAGGCTGCGCTCAACATGCTGACCCGGACCAGCGCTCAGGAGATGTTCGAGACCGACAAGATCTTGATGACGGCCGTCGACACCGGCTGGATCACCGACGAGCGCCCCCACCACGAGAAGCTGCGCATCGCCGCCGAAGGCTGGCACGCCCCCCTCGACCTGGTCGACGGCGCGGCTCGCGTCTACGACCCGATCGTCCGCGGCGAAGCGGGCGAGGACCTGTACGGACGTTTCCTCAAGGACTACTCCCCCTCCCCCTGGTAGCGGCGGCGGACGACCACCATCCCGACGGCGCCGAACACCCCGAGCACGGCCGAGATGTAGAACACGTGGGGCACCCCCAGCAGGGCCGTACCGAGTCCGCCGATCGCACCCCCCAGCCCGCCGCCGAGCATGATCGAGCTCATGAACACCGACGAGGCGAGGCCGACCCCGGACGGGTAGAGCTGCTGCGCCACGGTGACCCCCAGGCCGGCGATCGCGGCCCACAGACACGACATCAGCAGCTGGCCGACGAACAGACCGAGCACGTGCTCGCTGGTCGCGTACGCCACGTTGGCCGCGACCCCGAACACCGCGCCGAGGGTGACCACTCGAATCGGGGTGATCCGGTCGGCCAGCAGGGCGAACAGCGGCATCAGGGCGAGCTCGGCGAGCGGCTGGATCGCGATCACCGCCCCGCGGAGGGTGTCGGAGATGCCGAGCTGGTTCGCCATGTACAGCGGCAGGTAGGCGAATTTGATCGTGTCGCTGTGCATCACCAGCACGCAGCAGCCGACGAACACGAACAGCGGCACCTTGGACTCACCGGTCGCCCGCGTCGACACCTGGCCGGCCGCGTCGCGAGACGCCGCGTCGAGCGGCAGCGTCCGGGTCGGCGACACGTAGCGAGGCACCCGCTGGAACCCGAGCGGCAGGATCTGGGCGACGGTCAGCACCGCGGTGGCCAGCAGCAGCGGCCGGAGTCCGTACACGGCGCCGAACCAGCTGCCGACCACCGGTCCCAGGATCCAGCCCGCCGTGAACGCCATCCGGACCGCCGAGATCACCCGGGCCGCCGCCGGGCTCCCCGTGCGGCTGAGCTCGTCGCGCACCGCGGCGAACAGCAGCCCCATCGAGCCGCCCGCGACGCTGAGCGCGAGCGCGCCGATCACGAACGGCATCCAGACGGCGGTCGCCAGCCCCATGGCCAGCCAGCCCAGACCCCCGACCAGCGCACAGATCCGGTACAGCCGCAGGCGATCGGGCTGGCGATCCGACAGCGAACCCAGCCAGTAGCCGGCGAGCGGCGCCGCCAGGTTGACCAGGTAGTAGAGACCGGCCACCGGCACCGACGCCTCGAGGTCGTTGACCAGGAACAGGGTCATCTGCGGTGTCGTGGCCGAGACCCCGATGCCGGAGATGAACAGCGCCGCGCACGCTGACCGGAGGAACCGGCTGCGCCAGATGATGGTGCCGGCTGAGGTGTTCGGGACGGCTGAGTTGTCGGGGACGTCGGGGTTCACGTCGAGTGGTCAGCCTTCCGGCTTCTGAATCGATTGAGTCGCAGGTCACCCTACCGACTACGGTGAGACACGTGCCCGAGCAAGCCGTGACGACGAGACCGAGCTCGACGGTCCGCCTGGTGCTGGGCTCACCCCTGTATCGCCGGGCCACGCTGAGTCTCTACTTCGCCGGGCTCGGGATCTCGATCGCCATGCCCCAGCTGTCGCTGTTCCTGGTCCAGGACCTGCACGCGTCGCTGCCCGTGGCCGGCCTGTTCTTCCTCACCAACCTCGCCGCCCCAGTGCTCGGCTTCCTCGTCGGGACCTGGTCGGATCGGCTGACCGACCGGCTCCTCCTGTTCCGGGTCGGTGCAGTGGTCGGTCTCCTCGGGTGGGTGCTGATGGCGTTCACCACTCAGGTGTGGATGGCGTTCGCCATCAACCTCACCGTCCTGGGCTTCGCCGGCGCGACCAGCTCGCTGATCTTCGCCGCCGTACGGGACCAGCTCACCCACGCCCCGACGGGGGCCGACAACCGGGTGATGTCAACGGTGCGACTCGGGTTCAGCCTGGGCTTCATGACCGGGCCGATCGTCGGCAGCGTGGTCGGTGGCATGGCCGGGCTCCGCGTCACGCTCATCGCGGCGGGAGTCTGCACCCTGCTGCAGGCGGTGCCGATGATCGGGCAGCGGGTCGAGCGTGCCGTACCGGACCTCGATCATCCGCCGACGGGCGCGGCTGGCCAGACGTCATCCTCGAAGCCGAGTCTGGTGCCGCTGCTGACCTTCCTCGGTCTGAGCGTGCTCGCCATGTGCGGCGACACGATCAAGTTCGCGTACCTGCCCATCTACATGGAGCTGCAGCTCGGCACCCCGGACTGGCTGCGCGGCGTGGTCATCTCGGCCCAGTCGGTGGGGATGCTGATCTTCATCCCGATCATGGGCGTGCTGGCCGACCGGTTCGGCGCCCATCGGCTGGTGATCGTCAACGTGCTGCTCGGCGTGGTGGCGAACATCGGTTTCATGATCGCCGGCAGCGAGCTGGTGCTGATCGTGGCCACCCTGTTCAACGCGGCCATGTGGGCGACCCTCGGCGGCATCGGCATCACCGTCGCGCAGGACCTGTATCCCAGCGGCATCGGTCTGGCGTCCTCGCTCTACTTCTCGGCGATCCGGTTCGCCGCCGCGATCGGTGGCATCGCCGGCGCCCTTGGGGTCAGCTGGTTCGGAGTCCCCGGTGTCTTCGCCGTACCGGCGGGGCTGTGTCTGGTGGCCGCCGCCGGCCTGCTGGCACTGGAGGTGGCCCGGTCGCGATCGGCTTAGCCGGCGGCCTTGCCGACCAGCGCCCGCAGGGTCTTCTCGACCTCGTCGGTGACCGACAGCACAGCGAACGACGTCGCCCACAGGTCCCCGTCGTCCAGGGCCGCGTCCTGGTTGAAGCCGACCGTCCCGTAGCGGGTGTCGAACTTGGACGCCGGTTGGTAGAAGACCACGACCTTGTCGTCCCGGGCGTAGGACGGGAAGCCGTACCAGGTCTTCGGCAGCAGCTCGGGCGCCTCCTCGGCCACGATCACGTGAAGTCGCTCGGCGATCTGCCGGTCCGCCCCGGCGAGGCCCTCGATGGCGGCCAGGCATGCCTCGTACTCCTTGGCCCGCTTGGCGGCGCCCTTGACGCCCTTGGTCGCCTTGAGCTCCTCCGCGCGCTGCTTCATCGCGGCGCGCTCGGCGCTGGTGAATCCGGTCTTCGTGTCACTCACGGTCAGTCCTCCTCGGGTTCGTGGCGGGTTCCACGGTGCCCACGCTAGAGGGCGCGCGGAGGGTCCCGCTTCTCGAATCCTGACCGACCTAGAATCACCCGGGTGCCGCCGAAGAACATGTGCTGGATACCCGGCGGGGAGTTCGCGATGGGCTCGACCGAGTTCTATCCCGAGGAGCAGCCGGTCCACCGCGAGCAGGTCGGGGGGTTCTGGCTGGACGAGCACCCCGTCACGGTGACGGAGTTCCGTCGGTTCGTGAAGGCGACCGGCCACCGGACCACCGCCGAGACCGCGCCGAGTGCCGAGGACTTTCCCGACGCCGACCCGGCCCAGCTCGTCCCCGGCTCGCTGGTCTTCCGACCGACGACCGGCCCCGTCCGGCTCGACGACTACACCCAGTGGTGGGCCTGGACCCCCGGGGCCGACTGGCGTCATCCGGAGGGACCCGACAGCACCGTCAACGGCCGCGACCGCCATCCGGTCACCCACGTGTCCCTGTACGACGCCCAGGCGTACGCCGCCTGGGCCGGCAAGGAGCTGCCGACCGAGACGGAGTGGGAGTACGCCGCCCGGGGTGGGTTGGACGGCGCCCGGTTCGCCTGGGGCGACGAGGAGCTCATCCACCACAAGCGACAGGCCAACACCTGGCAGGGCGAGTTCCCGTGGCAGAACCTGCTGGACGACGGCTTCGCCGGCACCTCACCGATCGGCTCGTTCCCACCCAACGGCTACGGGCTGGTGGATGTCACCGGCAACGTCTGGGAGTGGACGGTCGACCCGTGGACGACCAGCCACGCCCCCAGCTGCTGTGCCCCGGCCGGCCCGACGTCGCCGACCGCCGAGCCGTACCCGCGCCGGGTGGTCAAGGGCGGCTCGCATCTGTGTGCCCCCAACTACTGCTTGCGCTACCGACCGTCAGCTCGACAGGGCCAGACCGAGGACACCTCCACCGGGCACCTCGGCTTTCGTTGCCTGATCCGGTCCTGATCAGGACACGAGTCGCTGACTAGAGCGGGGTACCGTCCGTGGCCAGCTCGGGCTCGACGTCCAGACCGGTGATCTTCGGGTTGTACTTCTCCAGCAGCCAGAAGGACAGGAAGCCGAGTCCGCAGCCGAGGAACCAGCTGAAGTCGCCGCCGTGCGACAGCAGCATGTTCTCGGAGTCACCGAACACCACCCCCGCCGTGAGCACCATCGCGATCGCCGGCAACCCTCCGATGATGGTGGCGGCCACCGCGTTGGGGTTGTAGCCGTTGCGGAACCAGTAGCGACCGGTCGTGGTCATCACGAACATGTCGTCCACCCAGACCTTCTGCTTGCTGACCAGGTAGTAGCCCGCGATCAGCACACCGAACAGCGGGCCGATCAGACCGCCGAGGATGCCCAGGGTGTAGAGGATGCCCTCGGAGGAGTTGTACCAGTTCCACGGGGTGAGGACGACCGAGCCGACCGCCGCGATCATGCCGCCCATCCGCCAGCTGATCTTCTTCGGGTTGACGTTGGAGAAGTCGAAGGCCGGTGAGATGAAGTTGGCCACGATGTTGATGCCGATGGTGGCGATCACGAAGGTGAGACCGCCGAGGAGGATCGCGAAGCCGCTGTCGATCCGCTGGACGGTCTCGATCGGGTCCGTGATCAGCTCGCCGAAGACGGGCACGGTCGCCGAGGCGGTGACCACCGTCAGGATGGAGAAGAACAGGAAGTTCACCGGCAGGCCCAGCCAGTTGCCCTTGCGGACGGACTTGAAGCTCTTCGCGTAGCGGGAGAAGTCGCCGAAGTTCAGCATCGGCCCGGAGAAGTAGGACACCACGATCGCGATGGCGGCGATCATGATCGGGATCGACTCACCGAAGCTGCGCTGCACCGTGCTCAGGTTGAGGCTGATCTGGCCGAGGCCGCCGGCCCGGGCCACCAGGTAGACGCACAGGACGATCATCACCACGTAGACCGCGGGACCGGCGAAGTCGATGAACTTGCGGATCGCTTCCATACCGCGCCAGAAGACCGCGGCCTGGGCGATCCACAGGATCGCGTAGCAGATGTAGCCCAGCGGTGACAGACCCAGGAACTCGGAGGTGGTCAGGGCCACGCTCGACGGGATGAACTTCAAGAAGATGATCATCAGCGAGGTGGCGGCCAGGTAGGTCTGCACGCCGTACCAGGCGATGGCGATGCAGCCCCGGATGATGGCCGGGATGTTGGCGCCCTTCACCCCGAAGATGGCGCGGTTGATCACCGGGAAGGGCACCCCGGTGACCTGGCTCGGTTTGGCCACGAGGTTGCAGAACACCATCACGATGCAGATGCCGACGACCAGGGAGACCAGCACCTGCCAGCTGGCGATGCCGAGGGAGAACAGGGCCCCGGCGGTCACGTACCCACCGACGCTGTGCACGTCGGACATCCAGAACGCGAAGATGTTGTACGACGACCAGGTCTGCTTCTTCAGCGGGGCCAGGTCCGAGTTGGCCAGCCGGTCGTCGTAGAAGTCCTTGATCAGACCGTCGCCGGCCGGGTGACCGGGTGTGTCTTCGAAGTCGGAGTGTCCGCCAGGATCGGCGGTCCTGCTGGCGACGTCGTCACTCATCTGTGGCTCCTGAGCGGTGGGAATGACTCTGAGAGTTGACTGAGATGACCATACGCCGCGAAGCGACGACGAGGGTTTCCGTCGTGTTACCGATCGATCACCACCTCAGACACCGACGAGCTTGCCGTGCCGCTGCCGGATGAAGACCGCCCAGGTGACGACGAAGCAGACCGCGTAGAAGGCGATGAAGGCGATGTAGGCGCCGTCCCCGGTCTTGAAGGAGAGGAAGGACTGGCGGAAGCTCAGGTTCACCAGGACACCGCCGAGAGCCCCGATCGCCCCGGCGAGACCTATCAGCGCACCGGAGCGCCGGGTGGCCTTGGTCATGGCGGCCGCCGAGTCGACACCGTTCCCGACCTCGGTGAGCGCCTTGGCGTGGAAGATCGCCGGGATCATCTTGTACGTCGACCCGTTGCCCAGACCGCTGAACAGGAAGAGCAGGGTGAAGCCGATGATGTAGATCGGCAGCGAGCGGATCTGGGAGGCCATCAACACGATGCCCGCACCGACCGCCATGGCCACGAAGTTCCAGAAGGTGACCAGGGACCCCTTGTAGCGGTCGGCCAGCGCGCCGCCGACCGGTCGGATCAGCGAGCCGAGCAGTGGGCCGAGGAAGGTCAGCGCGGCTGCCTTCGCCGGATTCGGGAACTGCTCCGGGAACTGCACCAGCAGGACCTGCCCGAAGGCGAAGCTGAAGCCGATGAACGACCCGAAGGTGCCGATGTAGAGCAGCGAGATGATCCAGGTCTCGCGGTGCCGCATCACCTCGCGGATGGCGCCCTTGGCGTTGCTGTTCTGGGTCAGGTTGTCCATGTTCATGGCCGCACCGATGGCGGCCAGGATGATCAGCGGGATGTAGATCGCCACCATCACCCGCGGGTACTGGGTGCCCAGCGTGGCCAGCACGATCAGGCCGATGAGCTGCACCACCGGCACCCCGAGGTTGCCGCCGCCGGCGTTGACGCCCAGGGCCCAGCCTTTCAGCCGGACCGGGTAGTAGGCGTTGATGTTGGTCATCGAGGAGGCGAAGTTGCCACCGCCGACGCCCGCGAACATGGCCACCACCAGCAGCGTGGTGAACGAGACGCCGGGCTGCAGGAAGATCGCGATCAGGGTCGTCGGCACCAGCAGCAGCAGGGCGGAGACGATGGTCCAGTTGCGACCGCCGAAGACACCGACCGCGAACGTGTACGGCAGCCGCAGCACACCACCGACCAACGTCGGCAGGGCGGTGAGCAGGAACTTCTGCGCCGGGTCGAAGCCGTAGCTCGGTCCGAGGAACAGCACCAGCACCGACCAGAGGCTCCAGACGGAGAAGCCGATGTGCTCGCTGGTGACGGAGAAGACCAGGTTGCGGTGGGCGATGGCTTTGCCCTTCGCAGCCCAGAACTCCGGGTCCTCGGGGCGCCAGTCGTCGATCCACCTCCCACCGAGCTTGCGGCGGGCGGCCGGGCTGAGGGCGGTGCTGCCGGTCGCGGGGGTGGTGTCGATGTCAGGTGAGCTCATGATCGATCCTGTTCGGGGTCTGAACGGCGTGGGTCAGCACGCGGAGGGGGTCAGCGGACGACGATGATCTGGTCACCATCGACCAGGACCTCGTAGGTGCTCAGCGGTTCGGCGCCCGTGCTGGAGCAGCCGGTGGTGAGGTCGAACGCGTTCATGTGCAGCGGACACAGGACCATCCGGCCGTCGATCTGGCCGTCGGCGATGGGGCCGCCCATGTGGGGGCACACCGCCGACACGGCCCGGAGGGTGCCGTTCCGGAGCCGGAAGACGGCGACCTGCTCGCCCGCGATCACGAACGCGCGGCCCTCACCGGCGGGGACCTGGCTGACCGGTCCCAGCTCGTGTCGGGTGCCGGTCGCCGGCCGCGTGTCGGTGCTCACCAGGGACCCCCGAGCAGCGTCACTGCCCGGTCCTTGGGCACGTGGGGCAGCACCTCCAGCGGCAGTGAGGTGCGGAACTGGCCGGGACTGGCCGGCTCTTTGCCGTCCAGCCACGGGTCGCGATAGGTGTCGGCATGCTTCTGCACCTCGGCGTCCAGGCGCTCGGCGATCCCCTCGCTGTCGTCGACCACGACGGAGCGAACGTGGTCGACACCGACCCGGGGGACGAACGCGTACGTACGCTCCAGCCACTTGGCGTTCTCCCGGTAGTACTGCAGGAAGCGACCGGTGATGAGCTTGGCGGTCTCGGCGTCGTCGACGGTGCAGAGCAGGTCACCTTTGCGGATGTGGGCCCCGGCGGCGCCACCGATGTAGATCTCCCAGCGACCACCCTCGATGGCCACGATGCCGACGTCCTTGACCAGTGACTCCGCGCAGTTGCGCGGACAGCCCGACACAGCCAGCTTCATCTTGGCCGGGCTCTCCATGCCCTGGAGCCGGGTCTCCAGCTCGATCCCGAGCTTGGTGGAGTCGCCGGTGCCGAAGCGGCAGAACTCCTGCCCGACGCAGGTCTTCACGGTGCGCATCGACTTGCCGTACGCGTAGCCCGACGGCATGTCCAGATCGGCCCAGACCTTCGGCAGGTCCTCCTTCTTGATGCCCAGCAGGTCGATCCGCTGACCGCCGGTCAGCTTGACCATCGGCACGTTGTACTTCTCGGCCACGTCGGCGATCCGGCGCAGCTGCTCGGGAGTGGTGACCCCGCCCCGCATCTGGGGGACGACGGAGAAGGTGCCGTCCTTCTGGATGTTGGCGTGCACCCGGTCGTTGATGAACCGGCCCTCACGGTCGTCGGGGGCCTCGCTGCCCCAGAGCATCTTCAGCAACGACGCCAACCCCATCTTGGACTTCGCGTCCTCGGCCCCGTCGGGGGCCAGCGCCGCGAACACCTCGGCGACCGAGCGCAGACCGCGATCACGGATCTCGGTCATCAGCTTCGGCTTGTCCATCGGGATGCCCGGCACGTAGTAGTGGACCGAGGGGTCCTCCTCCACCGCCCCGCCGGCCGCGAACTCCACCAGCTGGGCGACCAGACCCTTGCAGGAGCCGCAGCCCTTGCCGGCCCGGGTCGCGTCCATCACGCCGGTGATGGTCTTGCAGCCGGCCTTGACGGTGTCCACGATCGTCTTCTTGCAGACACCGTTGCAGTTGCAGACCTGCGCGTCGTCGGCCATCTCCGCGACACCGACCTCCTCCGACGGACCGCCCAGATCGAACAGCAGCTCGGCCCGCGCCTCCGGCAGCGGCAGCCCCCGGTCGAAGGCCTGCTGCAGGAACGCGACCTTCTTGCTGTCGCCGAGCAGGGTCGCGCCGATCACCTTGCCGTCGCGCACCACCACGGACTTGTAGACGCCCTTGCTGGGTTCGGAGAACACGATGTGCTCGTCGGTCTCCCGCTCGGGCTCGGAGACCCCCATCGAGGCGACCTCGACCCCGGCCACCTTGAGCTTGGTGGCAGTCCGGGAGCCGAGGTAGAGGGCGTGCGGGTTCGCGCCGGTGATCAGGTCGGCCAGCACCACGGCCTGCTCCCAGAGGGGAGCGACCAGCCCGTAGACCTCGCCTCGGTGCTGCACGCACTCCCCCACCGCGTACACGTCCGGGTCCTCGACCGTACGCATCTGGTCGTCCACCACGATCGCGCGTTCCACGGTGAAGCCGGAGGTGGTGGCCACGTCGGTGTTCGGGCGGATGCCGGCCGCGTACACGATCATGTCGCAGTCGATCTCGGTCAGGTCGCGGAGCTTGACCCCACGCACCCGGTCCGGACCCCACACCTCGGTGGTCCGGTTGCCGGTGAACACGCCTATGCCGAGCTCGGCCATGCTGCGACGCAGGATCTCGCCGCCGGCCCGTCCGAGCTGGGCGTTCATCAGGTGCTTGCCGGAGTGCACCACGTCCACGCCGATGCCGTGCGTCTGCAGCCCGCGAGCGGCCTCCAGACCGAGCAGACCGCCGCCGATCACGACCGCCCGGTGGTGGTCGGTGTGCTGGGCGTACTCCACCATCGCCCGCGTGTCGTCCAGGGTGCGGAACGCGAAGATGCCGGGGAGCAGGGCGCCCTCGGCGCTGTACATCCCGTCCATCGGGGGCATGAACGCCCGACTGCCCGTGGCGATGATCAGCTGGTCGTACGGGGTGGTCGAGCCGTCGTCGCCGAACACCACCTTGGCGAACCGGTCGATCCGCTGGATCCGCACACCGGCGTGCAGGGTGATGTCGTTCTCGACGTACCAGTCCATCGTGTTCAAGAAGATGTCGGACTCGCTGTCCTCACCGGACAGCACGTGGCTCAACATGATGCGGTTGTAGTTCCCGTACGGCTCGTCGCCGAACATCGTGATCGAGAACAGGTCCGCGCCGCCCCGGGAGAGGATCTCCTCGATCGTGCGGGCACCGGCCATGCCGTTGCCGATCACGACCAGCCGGCTCTTCTCCGACCAGGGATCCGCCCCCAGCCGGTCGCGCTCGAGCACACTCATCAGTGCTCCACGAGGCCGAGGTCGATCACCACGGTGCCGCTGAGCCCGATCGGCGCGACCAGGGCCAGCTCGATCACCGAGCCGCCCTCGATGTCCTCCACCACCCGCAGCGGGACGTGCACGTCGGACTTGGCGCCGATCGGGAAGTAGCGCATCGGGACGCCGTCCCGCATCAGCACGATGGTGATCAGCTCGTCGGTGGAGTTGCCACCGCGGAAGTACAGGGCCTGGCTGATCACTCCGTCGGGAACGACGTGGGACAGCTCGGCGCTGAGCGGTGCCGGCTTGTCCAGGCCGGCCCCCTCGAAGCTGTAGATCCCTTGGAGAAAGTGATTGCGAGCGATCATGGGAATGTCCTTCCGGCGCATCGGGTGGAGCAGCTGGTTGAGCGTGGGTCTGGTGTGCGCTGCGTGCTCGTGATGCTTTGGGGGTCGGGTGAGCAGGTGGTCGTCGTCGGGGTTGCCGAGACGGACCAGGTTCACCGCGCACGCCTTGAACGCGGGCATCCGGGAGTGCCGGTCCAGCACGGGGTTGGTGAGGGCGTTGGCCGCCGAGACGCCGCCCCAGTGGAACGGCACGAAGACGGTGTCGGCTCGGATGTCGTCGCTGACCTTGGCCCGGAACGTGGCCGCCCCGCGGCGGGACGAGAGCTCGACGATGTCGGCGTTCTCCACGCCCAGCGCCCGGGCCAGATCGGGATGCAGCTGTGCCTCCGGCTGGACGCTGGACTGAGCCGGGCTCGGCACCCGCCGGGTCTGGGTGCCCGACTGGTACTGCGCCATCAACCGGCCCGTGGTCAGCACGTACGGGAAGCTGGCGTCGGGTGTCTCCGCCGGGGCGGCATAGTCCACCCGGAGGAAGGACGCGCGGCCGTCGGCGGTCGGGAAACCATCGGTGAAGAGCCGCGGCGTGCCCGGGTGAACTTCGCTGGGGCAGGGCCAGAACACGCCGTCCTCGGCGTCGATCCGCTCGTAGGTGATCCCGGCGTAGTCGGCGATGCCGCCGGCCGACGCACGCCGGAGCTCGTCGAACACCTCGACCGGGTCGGCGGAGAAGTAGGAACCGCGTCCCAGTCGATCGGCCAGGGCCTTCATCGTCTGCAGGTCGTCGAGGATGCCGTTGGGCGGCGGCAGCGCCCGGCGGCGCCGGATGACGCGACCCTCCAGGTTGGTCATGGTGCCCTCCTCCTCCGCCCACTGGGCGGTGGGGAGGACGATGTCGGCGAGCTCGGCGGTCTCGGACAGGAAGATGTCGGAGACGACCAGCAGATCCAGAGCGGCGAGACGGTCCCGGACCCGGTTCACGTCCGGGGCCGAAACAGCGATGTTGGAGGCCATCAGCAGCAGGGTCCGCACCCCACCCTCGGTGCCCATCCGATCGAGCATCTCGTACGCCGACAGCCCTGGTTTCGGCAGCTCCGCGGGGTCGATCCCCCACACCCCGGCCACGTACGCCCGATGCGCCGGGTCGGCGAGCTTGCGGTAGCCGGGAAGCTGGTCGGCCTTCTGCCCGTGCTCGCGGCCGCCCTGGCCGTTGCCCTGACCGGTGATCGTGCCGTAGCCGGAGAACGGCTTGCCCGGCAGACCGAGGGCGAGGGCGAGGTTGACGAAAGCCTGCGCCGTGTCGGTGCCCGAGCTGTGCTGTTCGGCCCCGCGCGCGGTCAAGATCATCGCCGAGTCGGCCGCGGCCAGCGCGCGCACGGTGGCCAGCAGGGCGTCGACCGGGACCCCGGTGATGCGTTCGACCCGATCCGGCCAGTACGACGCCACCCCCGCCTTCACCGCCGCGAAGCCCCGGGTCCGCTCGGCGATGTAGTCGGCGTCGACCAGGCCCTCCTTGATCACCAGATGCAGCAGACCGTTGGCCAGGGCGAGATCGGTGCCGGGCACGGGCTGCAGGTGCAGACTCGACCCGTCGGCGGTGGCGGTGCGTCGTGGGTCGACCACGATGTGGGTGGCCCCGGCAGCCCGACCGGCGTCGAAGTACTGCATGGCCGGCGGCATGGTCGCGGCCGGGTTGGAGCCGACGAGCAAGATCGCCTGCGTCTCGGCCAGATCGGCCAGCGGGAACGGCAGACCGCGGTCGATACCGAAGGCACGGTTGCCGGCGGTGGCCGCGGAGCTCATGCAGAACCGGCCGTTGTAGTCGATCATGGCCGTGCGCAGCGCGACCCGGGCGAACTTGCCGAAGGCGTACGCCTGCTCG
This sequence comes from uncultured Actinomycetota bacterium, assembly GCA_963696135.1. Taxonomy (GTDB): domain Bacteria; phylum Actinomycetota; class Actinomycetes; order Propionibacteriales; family Propionibacteriaceae; genus Microlunatus. The sequence continues at coordinate 512,135 of CAVOJH010000003.1, read as the reverse complement.
TTCGTCAGTCCGCCGCCGCCGAAGCAGCCGACCCCGTCCCGACCGTACTTCTCCTGGGTGGCGACGATCCCTTCGGTGATCAGATCCAGAGCGGTGTCCCAGTCGGTCGGCCGCAACGGGCTGCTGCGGTCTCCCGGCACGGTCCGGACCAGTGGCTGCAGCAGACGCTGCGGATGATCAAGAAGGGTCGCGGCGTTCCAACCCTTGCTGCACAGTCCGCCTCGGTTGGTGGGAAAGTCGTCCTGCGGACGCAGGGTCGCCGGTCGGCCACCCGCGGTCAGCACGATGCCGCACTGCAGGGAGCAGTACGGACAGTGCGTCCGGGTGTCGACGGAAGGCATGTGCCTATCGTGAGGATCCGGTGTTACATCGCTGGCTGCCTCGTGTAACGGCGGGTTATCGTTCCCTCACACGGCCCGGTGGTCGATGGAGAGACGGATAGAGAGTCCTTGTTTCACGGGCGTTACGACGGACTCTCGGGCCGCGCTCTCCCTGCGAGGTGGCACTGAAACATCCGGTAACACGATCGGGACCCATCGGAAATGATCTTGGATCTACTCTCGTAGCACGAGTCCCCCGGCGCACGGAGAACCACCATGTTGCTCGATCTGGACATCCGCGATCGACGGGTCGTGATCTTCGGCGAACGGGGCGCTGCGACCGCGGCGGCTCGACGCTTCGCCCGGGCCGGTGCCCGGGTCCGCCTCGTCGGCGCCGGCCAGGCCACGTCGGAGGAGTCCCTGGCCGGAGTGTTCCGGCTTCCCCAGCCCGAGACCAGTGACACTCCGGCCCTGTTGCGTCTCCTGGCCCCGGCCTGGCTCGTCGTCACGGCGGGCCCGCCGAGCGAGCTGAGTGATCGGGTCCGGCTGCTCAGCGGTCAGCTCAAGATCGTGCACACCCACCAGTCGCCCGGCCCGGCCGAACCACAGGGTCGCGTCGTGCTGGTCGGTGGCGGGCCGGGCACCACCCGACTGCTCACTCTCGAGGCCTGTGAGGCCCTGCTGGATGCCGACGTGGTCTTCTACGACCGGCTGGCGCCGACCGAAGACCTCGCCCGACTCGCTCCGGGTGCCGAGCTGATCGATGTCGGCAAGCTTCCCTACCACCATCCCACCAGTCAGGCGCGGATCCAGGAGCTGATCATCGAGCGGGCCCGGCAAGGCCAGACCGTGGTCCGGCTGAAGGGCGGAGACCCCTTCGTGTTCGGGCGGGGTGGCGAGGAGATCCTGGCCTGCCGAGCGGCCGGTGTGGACGTCCGAGTGGTGCCGGGAGTGACCAGTGCGGTCGCCGTGCCGGCTGCGGCCGGGATCCCGGTGACGCATCGCGGTGCAAGTCGCGCCTTCACGGTGCTGTCCGGACACCTGCCCCCGTCGAAGGCCGAGCTGGAGGCGCTGGCCGGGCTCGGCGGCACCCTGGTGATCTTGATGGGGATGGCGAGCCTGACCCAGACCGTGACCGGGCTGGTGGCCGCCGGGCTGTCGGGCGACACCCCGGCCGCCGTGGTGGAGCGCGGGTTCTCCGACTCCCAACGCACCACACCGGGACGCCTGGGCGACCTGCCCGCTCTGGTCGGTCGGATCGGTGTAACGTCCCCTGCCGTGGTGGTGATCGGAGAGGTGGCGGCGTTCGCGGCCGACCAGGTCGGCGCCGATCCCCTGACGTCACGCTTCTCCCTGCTGCCCGATCCGGGCCGGTGAGCCGGTCGAAGGCCCCCTCGGACCGTCAGGGCCGACTCGTCGAACAGCTTGCCGGGTTCCGGATCGGCGTCACCTCGGACCGTCGCTCGGAAGACCTCATCTCCGCTCTGGAACGCCGCGGCGCCGACGTGCTGCACGCCCCCGCGCTGAAGATCGCCCCGAACGACCAGGACACCGCCCTGGTGGAGGAGACCCGCGCCCTGATCGAGGCCCGCCCCGAGGTGGTGCTGGTGACCACCGGCTACGGCATGCGCCGCTGGTTCGAGGTCGCCGACGCCACCGGGCTCGGCGCCCAGCTGTCGGAGGTGCTGGAGGCCGCCCGGATCCTGGCCCGTGGCCCGAAGGCCGTGGGCGCCGTACGGGCCGCCGGGTTGGAAGAGGTGCAGGTCAGCGCCAGCGAGACGACCGCCTCACTGGTCGATGCGGTCGAGACGTCCGGTCTGACCGGTCGCCGGGTCGCGATCCAGCTGCACGGTTACACCGACGAGGTGCAGCTGGCCCGGCTGCGCGATCTCAGTGCGGCCGTCTGGACGGTGACCCCGTACCGGTGGGTGCAGCCCACGGCCCAGGACAAGCTGCCCAAGCTGATCGAGGCGACCTGCGCCCGGCAGCTGGACGCACTGACCTTCACCAGCGCCCCCGGGGCCGAGGCGACCCTGGCCGTGGCCCGTGATCTGGGCCGGATCGGCGACTTCGTGGACGCGCTGAGGCACGACGTGCTCGCGGCGGCGGTCGGTCCCGTGACGGCCGGACCCCTGCGCGATGCCGGCGCGCTTGTGCTGGTGCCAGATCGCTACCGACTCGGTGCGTTGATCCGGCTGGTCACCGAGGAGCTCGTCCAGCACCGGGTGCTGCGCCTGCGGAGCGGCAGCACCGAGCTCGAGCTGCGCGGCCGCGCCGTCGCCGTGAACGGTCTGCCGGTCAAGCTCGGCCCGAACTCGCTGGCCCTGTTCAAGGCCCTGGCGCGCACCGACAGCGTGGTCCGGCGAGCCGACCTCCAACGGTGTCTGCCCGACGGCGCCGACGATCACGCCCTGGAGGTCGCCATGAGCCGTCTCCGGCAGGCTCTCGGGGTGCCGGGACTGGTCACCACCATCGTCAAACGCGGTTACCGGCTGAACGCCGTGCGGGCCTGACCGAGAGAACCGCTGCTCAGTGCGCAAGCCGACCCCGGCCGGAAAACGCACACCCACCAAGCCTCCGGGGCCGCGCAAGCCGACCGTGGTCGAAAACGCACGTCGCCACGCGGGCCAACCGGCGCGACTAGGGTGGGCGCATGGGTCCTCCCGACTCCCTGGCGATGCCGCCCGGGGCCGATCCGCGACAGCTGAGCCGACATCTCGGCCGCCTGCACGACTCGTTCGTGTCGTCCGGAGCCGTCGATCCCACCCTGCGTACGGTGGTCTCCGAGTCGTGGCGACGCAGCCTGCGCAGCGGTCTCGATCCGGAGCGCTCGATGGCCCGCCTCCCGCTCGACGACGACCGCCTGGCGGACGCCAGGATCGCCCACCCGCTGGCCATCGGCATGCCCGTCATCCGCCGGTTGCTCGTGGACGAGGCGGCCGAAGCAGGGCTGCTGGTCGCGGTGAGCGACGCCGCCGGTCAGCTGCTGTGGGTCGAAGGTGACCCGGTGCTGCGGGCCAAGGCCGAGAACATGCACTTCCGGCCCGGTGCCGACTGGAGTGAGGAATCGGCCGGTACGAACGCGCCGGGGACGGCGCTGGCCCTGGGGCGGCCCGTGCAGATCTTCGGTCCGGAGCACCTGTTGCGTCCGGTGACGGCCTGGAGCTGCTCTGCGGCGCCGATCCGAGAGCCCGACACCGGGGCCATCTTGGGTGTGCTGGATCTCAGCGGCGGCCCCGAGGTGGCGGGACCGCAGACGCTCGCCCTGGTCCGAGCCACTGTCGCCGCGGTCGAGGCCGAGCTGCGCCTCAGCCGCCTCGTGGCCCCGTACGGTCTCGCGGGTGACCGGCACGAACCCGCCTCCGAAGCCCCCCGACTCGAGGTTCTCGGGCGACGTTCGGCCCGCTTCTCCCATCCCGGCACCACGACGGAGCTGAGCCTGCGGCACAGCGAGATCGTGTTGCTGCTTGCCGAGTCACCCGACGGGCTGTCCAGCGCGGAGCTGGCCGTCGCCCTCAGCGATGACGACCAAGCCACGGTCACCATCCGCGCCGAGCTGTCGAGGCTGCGATCCCAGCTCGGCCCGGTCCCCCTGCAGTCACGCCCGTACCGGCTACCCCGGCTGACCTCCGACGTCGACGACCTGCGGGCGGATCTCCGCCAGGGGCGGCTGCGGTCGGCGGTGGCGAGATACCGGGGCCCCGTGCTCCCGGCGTCGTGCGCTCCGGGGGTCGAGCAGATCCGGGACGACCTGCACCGCCGGCTCCGCGGGCGGCTGCTGGCCGGCAGCGATCCCGATGCGCTGCTGGCCTTCGCCGACACCCCGTACGGACGCGACGACTTCGACATCTGGTCGCGGGTGCTCGCCGTGCTCCCACCATCGTCGTCGCGGCTGCCCGAGGTCACCGAGCACCTCGTCGGACTGGACCTCGACCTCCGCTGACCGGATTCTTCGGCCCGCCTCAGCGCTGACCGAGTTCTTCGGCCCGCCTCAGGGCGGTCTCAGTAAGTGTGGCGTGCGTCACGATTCCTGCAACCACGCTGCAACGTCGTCCGACCTACCGTGCGAGGTGACGTGGTCGGAGGTCGGCCGCGCGGGGAAACGGCCGAGCCTGCTCGGTCAGACAAGGACGTCACCACATGACTGTGTACGCAGCACCGGGCACCGAAGGCTCCGTCGTCACCTACAGATCCCGCTACGACCACTGGATCGGCGGCGAGTGGGTGCCACCGGTCAAGGGCCAGTACTTCGAGAACCCGTCGCCGGTGACCGGCAAGACCTTCTGCGAGGTCGCGCGGGGTACGGCTGAGGACATCGAAGCCGCCCTGGATGCCGCTCACGCTGCCGCCCCGGCCTGGGGCAAGACCGCGGCCAACGAGCGGGCCAACATCCTCAACAAGATCGCCGACCGGATCGAGGCGAACCTGGAGATGCTCGCCGTCGGCGAGACCTGGGACAACGGCAAGGCCGTCCGCGAGACTCTGGCCGCCGACCTGCCGCTGGCCGTCGACCACTTCCGCTACTTCGCCGGAGTCCTGCGCGCCCAAGAGGGTTCGATCTCCCAGATCGACGACGACACCGTCGCGTACCACTTCCACGAGCCGCTCGGCGTGGTCGGGCAGATCATCCCGTGGAACTTCCCGATCTTGATGGCCACCTGGAAGCTGGCTCCGGCCCTGGCCGCCGGCAACGCCGTGGTGCTGAAGCCCGCCGAGCAGACCCCGGCCTCGATCATGCTGTTGATGGAGCTGATCGCCGACCTGCTGCCGCCCGGTGTGCTCAACGTGGTCAACGGTTTCGGGGTCGAGGCCGGCAAGCCGCTCGCCTCTTCCAGCCGGATCCGCAAGATCGCGTTCACCGGCGAGACCACCACCGGCCGGCTGATCATGCAGTACGCCAGCCAGAACCTGATCCCGGTCACCCTGGAGCTGGGCGGCAAGAGCCCGAACATCTTCTTCGGTGACGTCACCCAGTCCGAGGACGCCTTCTACGACAAGGCTCTGGAGGGTTTCGCGATGTTCGCCCTCAACCAGGGCGAGGTCTGCACCTGTCCGAGCCGGGCTCTGATCCAGAACTCGATCATCGACGCGTTCCTACCCGCCGCGACCGAGCGGGTGAAGAACATCACCCAGGGCAACCCGCTGGACACCGACACGATGATGGGGGCGCAGGCCAGCAACGACCAGCTGGAGAAGATCCTCTCCTACATCCAGATCGGGGCCGAAGAGGGAGCCCGGATCATCACCGGCGGCGAGCGTGTCGATCTCGGTGGCGACCTGTCCGGTGGCTACTACGTGGCGCCCACGATCTTCCAGGGTCACAACAAGATGCGCATCTTCCAGGAGGAGATCTTCGGACCGGTCGTCGCCGTCACCGGCTTCGACGAGTACGACGACGCGATCGAGATCGCCAACGACACCCTGTACGGGCTGGGCGCCGGCGTGTGGTCGCGCGACGTCAACACCGCGTACCGGGCCGGGCGTGACATCCAGGCCGGTCGGGTGTGGACCAACTGCTACCACGCCTACCCCGCGCACGCGGCGTTCGGTGGCTACAAGGGCTCCGGCATCGGCCGGGAGAACCACGCGATGATGCTCGATCACTACCAGCAGACGAAGAACCTCTTGGTGTCGTACTCCCCCGACGCCCTCGGGTTCTTCTGATGAAGCCTCTCGCTGCGTCAGCAGCGACGAGTCGGACGGCGACGTGAACGTCAGGCGCGTCGACGTCTCGGCGGAGGCGGCGGACATGATCCGCCGCCTCCGGGCCGAGCACGGCCCGGTGATGTTCCACCAGTCCGGCGGTTGCTGCGACGGGTCGTCCCCGATGTGCTACCCCAAGGGTGACTTCCTGACCAGTGACGCGGACGCCTTCCTGGGCACCATCGACGTCCGCGCCCCGGACGCCGAGGGCGAGCCGGCGGACGACGACCTGGTCGAGGTGTGGATGAGCGCCTCGCAGTTCGCCTACTGGCGGCACACGCACCTGACCATCGACATCGTGCCCGGCCGCGGTGCCGGCTTCTCGCTGGAGGGTCCGACCGGTTTCCGGTTCCTGATCCGCTCTCGGTTGTTCACCGACGACGAGTACGCCGAGCTCGGCGAGCCACGCCCGACGGTCGCCGCCCGCCCGCCGGTCGCGCTGCAGGCGCCTTAGCCGACCTGCTGGAACTGGTCCACCAGCGGCCCCATCCGCTCACCCATCTCGACCTGGGTGAGCAGGATGCCGACCGTGCCGTCCGGGTCCACGAAGAAGTTGGTGCCCAGACCGCCGGACCACCCGTACCGTCCCGCGTACGGCCCGGCGAGCTGGATCCCGACTCCGAAGCCCCAGCCGGTGCTCTCCCAGAACCCGGGGAAGAAGCTGTCCGAGGTCTTGGCCGCGCTGGGCACCTGATCGGTGGTCATGGCGCCCAGATGCTCGACCGACAGCAGCCGGACACCGTCGACCACCCCACTGCCGGTGAGCAACCGCAGGAAACGGAGGAAGTCCGCCGCGGTCGACACCGGCTCGGCATGACTGAGGTCATACGGTGCCGGGGCGGCATAGAAGCCACCGGCGGCCGGTTCCGTCTGCACCAGGCTCTCATCCTGGAACCGGTAGGCCGCCGGCAACCGATCGAGCTTCTCGGTCGGCACCGAGTACGCGGTGTCCGTCATCCCCAGCGGACCGAACAGGTCCTCGGCCAGGTGCGTACCGGCCGGCTTGCCGGTCACCCGGGAGATCAGCACCCCGAGGATGCCGAAGGAGTGGTGGTAGCGCCAGCCCTCCCCCGGCTGGAAGGCCAGCGGCAACGCGCCCAGGCGACCCAGCCACTCGTCCGCCCCGAGAGCGACCGGATCCGCCCCGGCCTCGGTCCCGTCGGCGGCCATGGCGCGCTGCAGGGGCGAGTCGGTCAGGATCATCCCGTAGCCCGAGGTGCAGGTCAGCAGGTGGCGCAGGGTGATCGCCCGGTCGGCGGGAACGGTGTCGTCGAGCTCGGCTTCGGGTGAGGTCAGCACCCGGGGGTCGGCCAGCTCGGGCAGCCACTCCGCCAGGCTGTCGTCCAGCGAGAGTCTGCCGGCCTCCACCAGGCGCAGAGCTGCCACGGCGCTGACCGCCTTGGCCATCGACGTGATCCGCATGATCGCGTCGGTTCGCATCGCCGGCCCGTCCAGCGAGGTGGTGCCGACGGCCACCACCTCCGGATCACCGGCCGGCGGGGCGAGCACGGCCACCGCACCGGGGATGGTGCCTGCCTCGAGGTGGCGGACGAGCAGATTCTCCAGGGCTGTGCTCACCAGAGCGACTGTGCCACAGGTCCGCCGTCCCGGCGGGCTACTTCGCGTTCGTGGCCAGCACCTTGAGCCGAGCCAGGCTGTTGGAGAAGCGGTTCTGGTCGATCAGCTTCGAGGAGTACTGCCAGAACGTGTAGTACGGCCAGCCGCCGGGCAGCTTGCCCGCCCCCGTGGTCGGCGTCCAGCGCGCTGCCCACAGAGGGTTGGTCGTGCTGAACTTCGTGGTGTTCCCGGTGCACTTGCTCCACCAGTCGGTGGTCGTGTAGATGACGGCGTCACGGGTCGTCAGCTTCTTGTAGGTGACCAGGAAGTCCTTGATCCAGGCGACCATCTTCTTCTTGGACAGCCCGTAGCACATGTTGCCGCCGTACGGGTTGTACTCGATGTCGAGCACACCGGGCAGGGTCTTCCCGTCCTTGGTCCAGCCGCCGCCGTACTTGACGAAGTAGGTGGCCTGCTTCTTCCCGCTCTTCCCGCTCGGGTTGGCGAAGTGGTAGGCGCCGGCGAACATGCCGGCGGACTTCGCACCGCGGTACTGCGAGCCGAAGTAGGGGTTGCGATAGCTGCTCCCCTCGGTCGCCTTGACGTAGACGAAGCTCCGTTTGACCTTGGTGAAGCTGACCCAGTCGACGACGCCCTGGTAGCTGGAGACGTCGATCCCCAGCACCCCGTTCATCGGCACCAGCTTCCCTGCCCTGGTGACCTTGGCGAGCGCGCCGACTCGACCCGATGTCGCCTGGTCGACGGTCGCCCGCTCGACTCCGTCCCGCCAGCCCATGGTCGCGTTGCCACGCTGCACGCCGGCCTTCTCGGCCGCGGAGTTCGGATCCTTCGGATCCGCGACCGGGCTGGCGAGGGCGAGGGTCGGGGCGACCAGACCGCCGACCAGGGCGAGGGCCCCGCCGGCCACGACGGCACGCAGACCTGAACGTCGGGCAGAGGTCGAGCGTGAGGGTGTCGACGACGACATGAGCACTCCAGGGCCAGGGGAAGACGGGGCGCGCTCAGCGTAAGCAAACCTCAACCATCACGTCAGCCCCAGGAGTACATATTTGTCACTTGAGTCACATGAGTCTCAGGGTCAACGTGAGAGTGACGAGGAGCCGATGACTTCCGTCGTTACGACGGGTCGACACGTCATGGCCACTGTTCAGGACCGCGGTGCGGTGTTCGACGACGTGAAGATCGGGCGACCCGCCACCGGCGCCCTGGTCGACGCCGGCTACACGGCGCTCGCTGACCTGCCCGACGACCTCGACCTCCTGCTGAAGCTCCACGGGGTCGGACCGAGCGCCGTGGCGAGGCTGACGGCGGCACGGTCGCGCGAGCGCGGTCAGGAGCAGAGCACCTCTACGCCGGACTCCGTCGACGCCTACATCTCCGGGTTTCCGCCCGAGGTGGCCGAGCGGCTGAGGAGGCTTCGAGAGATCATCACTCAGCGATTCGACGGTGGCGTGGAGACGATCCGCTACGGCATGCCGGCAGTCATGGTGGGCAAGAGATACGGGCTCCACTACGCCGGCTGGAAGAACCACGTCGCCCTCTACCCCGTGCCCGTGCTGGCCGAGCCGCTCGAGTCCGCGGTCGCGCCGTACCGATCCGGCAAGGACTCGGTGACGTTCCGGCACAACCAGGAGCTCCCCTACGACCTGGTCGAGCGCATCTGCGTCGCGATCGCCGAGGGCCGGTAGAGCGACACCCGCAGGCCGGCGGGCGGCCGACCGCGGTAGCGTGAACAAGCACCTCGGCGGCGGGCGAGGAACATCCAGCACCGACCCAGGAGGACACGTGTCCGAATCGCCGACGCCCGATCACGCACCCGACGACGCACCCGACGCTCAGGGCGAGATGCTCTCGACCGAGGAGTACGGCAGCCTCACGATCGAGGACGATCCCGACGGCACGCTCGACGGAGCCGAGCTGGCCGGCACCGCCGACGAGTCCGACCACGATCTGCCGGACTCCGGTACGCAACCGAATGCGAGCTGAGACCTAGACCATCATCGGGCGGGCGGTCGGCGGGATCGGGCGGGGCAGCTTGGTGGAGCCGGACAGGTACTCGTCCACTCCGGCCGCACACGCCCGTCCCTCGGCGATCGCCCAGACGATCAGCGACTGCCCCCGACCGGCGTCACCGCAGACGTAGACACCATCGACCGTGCTCGCGTAGTTGTCGTCACGGACGATGTTGCCCCGCGGGTCGAGCTCGACCCCGAGCTGACCGACGACGGTGTCCCGCTCCGGTCCGACGAAGCCCATGGCCAGCAGCACCAGCTCAGCATCCAGCTCCTGCTCGGTGCCCTCGATGGCGACCAGCTTGCCGTTCTCGAAGACCACCTCGGAGAGGCGGAGCTTGGCCACCTGGCCGTGCTCGTCGCCCACGAACTCGCTGGTCGAGACCGAGTAGACCCGCTCGCCGGCCTCTTCGTGGGCCGAGGAGACCCGGTAGGTCATCGGGTAGGTCGGCCACGGCTGGTGGGCGGGCCGTTCCTCGGGCGGAGTCGGCAGGATCTCCAGCTGGGTGACCGACTTCGCACCCTGCCGGATCGACGTGCCGAGGCAGTCCGCACCCGTGTCGCCGCCACCGATGATGACCACGTTCTTGCCTTCGGCGGTGACCTGGTTCTCCACCGGTACGCCACGAGCCACCCGGTTGGCCTGGGGCAGGAACTCCATCGCCTGCAGGATGCCGCCGAGCTCGCGCCCGGGCACCGGCAGGTCCCGCGGGATGGTGGAGCCGGTAGCCAGCACCACGGCGTCGTACCGCTGCTTGAGCTGGGGGCCGGTGACCGACTTGCCGACCTCGACACCGCAGCGGAAGTTGGTGCCCTCGTCCTTCATCTGCCGGATCCGGCGGTCCAGGACGGCCTTCTCCATCTTGAACTCGGGGATGCCGAACCGGAGCAGACCGCCCGGCTCCTCGGCCCGCTCGAACACGGCCACCGTGTGACCGGCCCGGGTCAGCTGCTGGGCGGCGGCCAGACCGGCCGGTCCGGACCCGACGACGGCGACGGTCTTGCCGGTGTGCCACTCCGGGGGCTGCGGCTTCACCCGACGCTCGTCCCAGGCCTTGTCGATGATGGCGACCTCGACGTTCTTGATGGTCACCGCGTCCCGGTTGATGCCGACCACGCAGGCGGTCTCGCACGGTGCCGGACACAACCGACCGGTGAACTCCGGGAAGTTGTTGGTCGCGTGCAGCCGCTCCAGCGCCTCGTCCCAGTCACTGCGCCAGACCAGGTCGTTCCACTCGGGGATGAGGTTGCCGAGCGGGCAGCCGGTGTGACAGAACGGGATGCCGCAGTCCATGCAGCGACCGGCCTGCTCGGAGATGATCGGCAGCAGTGCCCGCCCGGGCGTACCCGGGTAGACCTCTTTCCAGTCGTGGACCCGCTCGTCCACCGGTCGCCGGTCGGCGACCAGGCGGGGGGTCTTCATGAAGCCCTTGGGGTCAGCCATGCTGCCACCCCTTTCGGATCGTGTCAGCCATTGGCGGCCTCCATCATGCGCGTGGTGGTGGTGGCCTCGTCGAGACCCTCGGTCTCGGCCAGTGCCTTGGCCTCGAGCACTCGGGCGTAGTCCCGCGGCAGCACCTTGGTGAACCGGGCGGCGGCTGCCTCCCAGTCCTCCAGCAGTCGTCGGGCGACCGGCGACTCGGTCTCCTCGGCGTGCCGGGTGACGAGGTGGCGGATGGTGTCCAGGTCCGCTTGGCTCGGGGAGTGGGCATCGACCAGGTCGGTGTTCAGCCGGCCCCGGTCGAGATCGAGGAAGTACGCCACGCCGCCCGACATGCCGGCCGCGATGTTGCGCCCGGTCGGTCCGAGCACGAGGGCGACTCCCCCGGTCATGTACTCGCAGCCATGGTCGCCCAGGCCCTCGACGACCGCGGTCGCCCCGGAGTTGCGGACGCAGAACCGTTCACCGACCTGGCCACGCAGGAAGATCTCACCCGAGGTCGCGCCGTAGCCGATCACGTTCCCGGCGATGATGTTGTCCTCGGCCACGAAACCGGCCGCACGGTCCGGGCGGACCACGATTCGACCTCCCGACAGTCCCTTGGCCAGGTAGTCGTTGCTGTCACCCTCCAACCGCAGGGTGATCCCGGCGGGCAGGAAGGCGCCGAAGCTCTGCCCCGCCGAGCCGATCATGGTGATGTCGATGGTGCCGTCGGGGAGTCCCTTGCCGCGGGTCGCCTTCGTCACCTCGTGACCGAGGATCGTGCCGACCGTACGGTTCACGTTCCGCACCGTCAGCGACGCCCGCACCGGTTCGCCGGCGGTGAGGGCCGGCTGGCAGATGGCGATCAGCTCCTGGTCCAGCGCGACCTCGAGGCCGTGGTCCTGCTTCTTGGTGTTGAACCGGGACTCGCCCTCGGCCAGCTCGGGGGTGTAGAGCACCGGGGCCAGGTCGAGACCGTGAGCCTTCCAGTGCTTCTCGGCCGCCACGGTGTTCAGCACCTCGGCGTGACCGATCGCCTCGGCCAGCGAACGGAAGCCGAGCTGGGCCAGGTACTCCCGGACCTCCTCGGCGATGAACTCGAAGAAGTTGACCACGAACTCGGGCTTGCCGGAGAACTTGGCCCGCAGCTCCTGGTTCTGGGTGGCGACGCCGACCGGGCAGGTGTCGAGGTGGCAGACCCGCATCATGATGCAGCCGCTGACCACCAGCGGAGCGGTGGCGAAGCCGTACTCCTCCGCGCCCAGCAGGGCACCGATCACGACGTCGCGACCGGTCTTCAGCTGACCGTCGACCTGCACCACGATCCGGTCCCGAAGACCGTTCAGCAGCAGGGTCTGCTGCGTCTCGGCCAGACCGAGCTCCCAGGGTCCGCCGGCGTGCTTGAGCGAGGTGAGCGGCGCCGCACCGGTGCCACCGTCGTGGCCAGAGATCAGCACCACGTCGGCCTTGGCCTTGGAGACCCCGGCGGCGACCGTACCGACGCCGACCTCGGCCACCAGCTTGACGTGCACGCGGGCGGACGGGTTGGCGCACTTCAGGTCGTGGATCAGCTGCTTGAGATCCTCGATGGAGTAGATGTCGTGGTGCGGCGGCGGGGAGATCAGTCCGACGCCGGGCGTCGAGTGCCGGGTCTTGGCCACCCACGGGTAGACCTTCTGACCGGGCAGCTGACCGCCCTCACCCGGCTTGGCGCCCTGGGCCATCTTGATCTGGATGTCGTCGGCGTTGGTCAGGTAGTCACTCGTCACCCCGAACCGACCGGAGGCCACCTGCTTGATCGCGCTGCGCCGCTCGGGGTCGTAGAGCCGGTCGGCGTCCTCGCCGCCCTCACCGGTGTTGGACTTGCCACCCAACCGGTTCATGGCGATGGCCAGCGTCTGGTGCGCTTCCAGGCTGATCGAGCCGTACGACATCGCGCCGGTGGAGAACCGCTTGACGATCTCGCTGACCGACTCGACCTCCTCGATCGGCACCGGGTCGCGGTCGGAGGCGAACTTCAGCAGCCCGCGCAGCGTCATCAGGCGCTCCGACTGGCTGTCGATGTGCTGGGTGTACTGCTTGAAGATGTCGTAGCGGCCGGACCGGGTCGAGTGCTGCAGCCGGAACACGGTCTCGGGATCGAACAGGTGCGGCTCACCCTCGCGCCGCCACTGGTACTCGCCGCCGACCGGCAGCAACCGGTGGGCCAGCGGGATGCCGTCGGACGGGTACGCCCGCAGGTGCCGGAGCTTGATCTCCTCCGCCAGCTCCTCCAGACCCATCCCGCCGAGCTTGGAGGTGGTGCCGGTGAAGTAGCGGTCGACCAGCGGCTTGGACAGCCCGAGCGCCTCGAAGATCTGGGCGCCGGTGTAGGAGGCGACGGTGGAGATGCCCATCTTGGACATCACCTTCAGCACGCCCTTGCCCAGCGCCTTGACCACGTTGGTGACGGCCTTCTCCGGCTCGACGGAGGTGTAGACCCCGTTGCGGGCCAGGTCCTCGACCGACTCGATGGCCAGGTACGGGTTGACGCCCGCCGCTCCGTAGCCGATCAGCAGCGCGACGTGGTGCACCTCCCGCACGTCGCCCGCCTCGACCACCAGCCCGACCTGGGTGCGGCTCTTCTGCCGGACCAGGTGGTGGTGGACGGCCGCGGTGAGCAGCAGCGACGGGATCGGGGCCAGCTCGGCGTTGGAGTGCCGGTCCGACAAGACGATGATCCGGGCGCCGCCCTCGATCGCCTCCGACACCTCGGCGCAGATCTGGTCGAGCTTGGCCTCCAGCGCCTCGGCGCCGCCACCGACCTCGTACAGCCCGCGGGCCACGTAGGTCGCGTAGCCGGGCAGGTCACCGAGCCGGTTGATCTTGACGATCTTGGCCAGCGCGTCGTTGTCCAGCACCGGGAAGGGCAGCACCAGGCGTCGACAGGACGCCGGGCCGGGCGCGAGCAGGTTCTGCTCCGGCCCGATGGTGTTGTAGAGAGAGGTGACGAGCTCTTCCCGGATCGCGTCCAACGGCGGGTTGGTCACCTGGGCGAACAGCTGGGAGAAGTAGTCGAAGAGCAGCCGCGGCTTGGCGCTCAGGGCGGCGATCGGGGTGTCGGTGCCCATCGAGCCGATCGGCTCGGCACCGGCCGTGGCCATCGGCGCCAGGATGAGCCGCAGCTCCTCCTCGGTGTAGCCGAACACCTGCTGGCGCCGGGTGACCGACGCGTGGGTGTGCACGACGTGCTCCCGCTCGGGCAGGTCCGTGATCAGGATCCGACCCGCGCTCAGCCACTCGCCGTACGGCGCCTCGCTGGCGAGCTGGTCCTTGATCTCGTCGTTGGAGATGAGCCGGTGCTCGGCCAGGTCGGCGAGGAACATCCGGCCCGGCTGCAGGCGGCCCTTCTCGACCACCTTCTCAGCGGGGATGTCCAGCACCCCGGCCTCGGAGGCGAGCACGACGAGGCCGTCGTCGGTGACCCAGTAGCGGCCGGGCCGCAGACCGTTGCGGTCCAGCACGGCGCCGATCTGGGTCCCGTCGGTGAACACGACCCCGGCGGGCCCGTCCCACGGCTCCATCAGGCAGGAGTGGAAGGCGTAGAAGTCCTTCCGTTTCCGGTCCATCAGGTCGTTGTTCTCCCAGGCCTCCGGGATCATCATCAGCATCGCGTGCGGCAGTGAGCGGCCGCCGAGGTGCAGCAGCTCCACCACCTCGTCGAAGGAGGCGGAGTCGGAGGCGTCCGGGGTGCAGATCGGAAAGAGCCGGTCCAGGTCGCCGGGGAGTGCCTTGCTGGCCAGCAGCGCCTCCCGGGCCCGCATCCAGTTGCGGTTGCCCTTGGCGGTGTTGATCTCGCCGTTGTGGGCGATCATCCGGAACGGGTGCGCGAGCTCCCAGGCCGGGAACGTGTTGGTGGAGAACCGTGAGTGCACGACGGCCAGCGCACTGGCCATCCGCTCGTCCAGCAGCTCACCGAACACCTGGTCGAGCTGCTCGGTGGTGAGCATGCCCTTGTAGACCAGGGTGCGGGCCGACAGGGAGGCGAAGTAGACCCCGACCTCGTGCTGGGCCCGACGGCGCAGCGCGTAGGTCAGGCGGTCCAACGCGATCCCGCTGACCGCGCGGTCACCGGAGGCCACGAACAGCTGCTCGAACCGCGGCTTGTTGGAGCGGGTGAGGTCGCTCAGCGAGCTGTCGTCGGTGGGGACCACGCGCCAGCCGAGCACCTCGAGTGACTCCTCGGCGGCGATCGCCTCGATCCGCTGCCGCGCGGTGGCGGCGGCGTCCTCGGCGCGCGGCAGGAAGGCGTTGCCGACCGCGTACGCGCCGGCCTCCGGCAACGCGAAGCCGGCTTCGGCCCGCAGGAACGCGTCCGGGACCTGGATCAAGATCCCGGCCCCGTCCCCGGTGCGTGGGTCGGCGCCGGTGGCTCCGCGGTGGTCGAGGTTCCGGAGAGCCTCCAGGCCCTGGGCGACGATCGTGTGGCTCGGCACCCCGCTGAGGGTCGCGACGAACGCCACACCGCAGGCGTCGTGCTCGTTCGCCGGGTCGTAGAGTCCGTGCTCGGCGGCGGCGAGCCGTGGGTCGAGAGGCTGGGTCTGGGGAAGCTGGCTGGTGCCAGGAGCGACAGTCATTCAAGACTCCCGTCGTCGAAGCCAGTGGAGGAGTCCGTGGTCTGTGGGAGTCCAGGTCTCCGCCACGGGGGGCGGTGGCAGATCGGCATCGGCGCGCCAAGCTCCGGGACGTCACTGGCCCGCTGGCGATGGCACAAGATAACGCACGGCTACGCGAGGGACGGTTTCTCCGTCCTTGGACCGTGCCGCTTCCTTCGTCGGAACCGGGTGTGTTCCGCCGCTCAGCCTACTGCCCAGGACCGGATGCTTTGACCACCTACTAACCGGTGGAACGAGCTCGGCTTCGAACGTACGGGCGAGGTTCAGAAGCGGCTGGTCAGGCCCCCGTCGACCACCAGCACCTGACCGGTGACGTAGGACGAGTTCGGCCCGGCCAGGAAGGTGACGGCTCCGGCGATCTCGGCGGGCTCCCCGAAGCGACCGAGCAGGGTCCGCTCGTCCACCCATCGCTGCCACTCGTCGGTGGCGAACAAGGGTGCGTTGACCTCGGTGACGAAAGTGCCCGGGGCGACGGCGTTGACCCGGATGCCGTGCTCCCCCAGATCGGCGGCCATGGCCCGGGTGAGTCCCTCCAGCCCGGCCTTGGCGGCGGCGTACGCGACGTCGCCCCGGTGGCCGAGGATGCCGCCGACCACCGAGCTGACGTTCACGATGGCCCCGTCGCGGACCCGGTCGGTCACCATCCGCGCGGCGACCAGCCTGCTCAAGGCATACGCGGCGGTCAGATCGACCTCGACCAGTCGGCGGAAGTCGTCGACCGGCAGCTCGAGGGCGCCGCGCCGGTCCCGCTGGCCGACGTTGTTGACCAGGACGTCGATCCGTCCGTACCCGACCAGCAGCTCGTCCGACGCGTCGGCCACGTCGAAGACGGCCTGCTCCGCGGTCAGGCCTTCGGCCAGCAGGCCGTCGACGGCCACTGCGGTGCGCTCCGGATCGCGGCCGTTGACCAGCACCCGGGCCCCCGCCCGGGCCAGGCCGCGACACATCTCCAGTCCCAGTCCGGCATTACCACCGGTGACCAGCGCGGTCCGGCCGGACAGCGTCACGGCGACTTCTCGGGTCGGCTCTCCACGACCTCGTCGACCTCCGCGGGATCGGCGACCTCCGCGGGATCGGCGACCTCCGCGGGATCGGCGACCTCGGCGTTGTCGGACTCCGCGGGTGAGATATCTCCCGCGGAGTCGGGCACGGTGTCGGTCGGCTCCGGTCCCTCGACCACCAGCTCACGACCCGGACGGTTCCTGATCAACCAGATCAGCCAGACCAGCGCGACCAGGAAGACGATCAGGGACGTGTAGTTGTTCAGCCGGAACCCGCCGATCTCGTTCACGCTGTCGATCCGCAGGGCCTCGATCCAGAACCGGCCGGCGGTGTAGAGCACCACGTAGAGCGCGAACACCTTGCCGTGCCCCAGCTTCCACTTGCGGTCGGCCCAGACCAGCACCCCGGCGACCCCGAGGTTCCAGACCAGCTCGTACAAGAAGGTGGGGTGGAAGGTGGCGAACTCCTCATAGCCGTTCGGCCGGTACCGCTCGTCGATCTCCAGTCCCCAGGGCAGCGTCGTCGGGCGACCGAACAGCTCCTGGTTGAACCAGTTGCCGAGCCGGCCGATGGCCTGGGCGACGACCAGACCCGGGGCGACGGCGTCCAGCAGGGCCGGGAAGCGGACCTGCTTGCGTCGGGCGACCAGGTACGCCCCGGCCACCCCCGCGGCGACCGCACCCCAGATGCCGAGTCCGCCGTTCCAGATCTTCAGCGCGTCGATCGGGTCCCGACCGGGCCCGAAGTAGAGCTGGTAGTCGGTGATCACGTGATAGAGCCGGGCGCCGACGATGCCGCAGGGGATGGACACCGCGATCACCAGCTCGAGGGTGTCCTGGCTGCCGCCACGGGCCCGCCAGCGACGACCGGCGATGATCATGCCGACGACGATGCCGGCGATGATGCACAGCGCGTACGCGCGCAGCGGGAAGCCGAACACCTCCCACACCCCGCTGGCCGGGCTCGGGATGAAGAGGGGGGTCAAGACGTTCAGGCTGCTCATGGCTGGGCCGCCTCCTCGATCTTCGTGGTGAGGCTGTCAGGGGTCAGGGCGGTGATGTCGGCGGCTTGGCCGTCGATGAACATGGTCGGGGTAGCGGTCACCCCGGCGGCCGCGGCGGCGGTGTCGATCGAGTCGGCCCACGTGGCGTGGCGCCGATCGGACACGCAGGTCGAGAACTCCGCCGGTACGGAGCCGCTGGCTCGCTCGGCCAGCTGGTTCAGCTGTGAGTCACTCCAGTCAAGGTTCTGGTTGGCGAACAGGCCGGTGTAGAAGGCGGCGCCGAAACCCGACTCGGCCGCACAGGCGAACCCGTTGGCGGCGGCTGCAGAGCCGGCGTCGATGAACGACATCGGGAAGATCCGCAGCCGGATCGTCCCGGCCGACTGCGCGTCGGTAAGGAGCTGGCCGTACTCCTCCTCGAACTCCCCGCAGTGCGGGCAGTGGAAGTCCTCGTAGAGATCCACCGTCACCGGTGCGCCGGCCGAGCCCCAGGAGATGGGCTGGCCGTCGGTGATGGTCACCGGCACCGACGGACCCGGGCTGACCGTCCCGGCGGAGGGCGCCCGGTGCGTCCGCCACGCCTGGAAGCCGATCCCGGCCGCGATCAGCACGAGCACCACCGCGATCACCCCGCCCGCGAGCAGGCGCCGCTCCCGACGACGGTGCGCCGCCTGCTGCTCGGCGATGGCCCGCTGGTGAGCACTCTGCCGGTCTCGCTGCGACTGGCTCACCGCTGGACCTGCCGCGCGAGCGAACTGTCACCGGCACCGGTCAGATCCGGATGGTCCAGGGCGAACCGGCTGCGCGGCTGCCACACCAACCAGCCGCACAGCGCCAGCAGGGCGAGGTCGCGGACGATCTCCCCCGCGTACGCGGTCTGGCCCGGCGCCACCACCCCACCGCCGCCGAAGCAGCCGCAGTCGATGCTCAGACCCCGGACGGCGGCGGAGACGACCGCGATCAGGAAGGCGACGAACAGCAGTCCCGAGACCGCCGCCGCGGTCCGGGTGAACAGCCCGGCCACCAGCAGCAGTCCGAGACCGACCTCCAGGAAGGGCAGTCCCCAGCCGATCGGTCGCTCCAGCCAGGCCGGCACCAGCTCGTACGCCCGGACGGCCGCCACCGAGGACTGGGGGTCGATCACCTTCAACGCTCCGGCGACGAGCAGCACGCCGCCCACGATCAGTCGGGCCAGCGTGGAGATCCACGGGGCCAGGTCGTCGAACCGGCGGGTCTGGGCCCTAGGCGCGATCATCGGTACGGACCCCGGACGCGAGGTCGTCGACCACCGTCCGCAACCCGCTCAGGTCGTCGGGCGTTCCGGCGTCCTCGGCGGCCAGCAGCGTGGCCACCAGAGCCGAGCCGACGATGACGGCATCGGCGTACCCGGTCACCTCGCGGGCCTGGGCGCCGTTGGAGACGCCGAGACCCACCCCGACCAGGGCGGACGGATCCGCCCGCCGGATCCGCTCGACCAGCGCCGGGGCGGCCGACGACGTCTGCGACCGGGCACCGGTCACACCCATCACAGCGGTCGCGTAGACCCAGCCGCGACAGGCCGCGACCGTGCGCGCGATCCGCTCGTCGGTGGACGACGGGGACACCAGGAAGATGCGGTCGAGCTGGTGGGCGTCCGAGGCGGCCATCCAGGCGTCGGCCTCGTCGGGGGTCAGGTCGGGCGTGATCGCGCCGGACCCGCCGGCGGCGGCCAGGTCCCGGGCGAAGGCGTCCGGGCCGTACTTCTCGATCAGGTTCCAGTACGTCATCACCACGGCCTGGGTGCCGGTCTGCGCAACCGCCTCGACGGCGGCGAACGCGTCCCGAGTGCGGACGCCCCGGGCCAGCGCCTTGGTGCCGGCCCGCTGGATGGTGACCCCGTCCATCATCGGATCGCTGTAGGGCATCCCGACCTCGACCAGGTCGACCCCGGGTCGCCGCTCGTCGCCGTCCACGCCACAGAGAGCCTGCACGGCCTTCAGGGAGGTGGCCACATCGGGGTAGCCGACGTGCAGGAAGCCGACCAGAGCACCGCGACCGGAGGCCCGGACGTCGGTGAAGAGCCGCCCCGAGCGGCCCGGATCGAAGCTCGTCGAGGCGGGACTGGTGGCCGTGCTCACGACGTCTGGCCCGCGGTGCTGGCGGTGCCGGAGGTGTCGATGTCGAACCACTTCACCGCGGTGTCGACGTCCTTGTCCCCCCGCCCGGACAGGTTGACCAGGATCAACGGTGGCGTGCCGTCGGCCCGCAGGGGCAGTCGCCGCCCGAGCTGGAGTGCACCGGCGAGGGCGTGGGCCGACTCGATGGCCGGCAGGATGCCCTCGGTCCGGGTCAGCAGGGCCAGCGCCTCCATCGCCTCGGCGTCGGTGACGGCCTCGTAGTGAGCGCGGCCGGTCGCCGCGAGCCAGGAGTGCTCGGGACCGACACCCGGGTAGTCCAGTCCGGCCGAGATGGAGTGCGACTCCCGGGTCTGGCCGTCCTCGTCCTGCAGCACGTACGTCCGCATGCCGTGCAGCACCCCGACCGAGCCGGCCGAGATGGTGGCGGCGTGCTTGCCCGTCTCCACCCCGTCGCCGCCGGCCTCGAACCCGTACAAGGCGACCTCGGCATCGGGGATGAAGTCGGCGAAGATGCCGAGGGCGTTCGAGCCACCGCCGACGCAGGCCGCCACGGCGTCGGGGAGCCGCCCGTAGCGGTCGAGCAGCTGGGCTCGGGCCTCGGTGCTGATGATCCGCTGGAACTCGCGGACCAGCATCGGGAACGGGTGCGGCCCGGCGACCGTGCCGATCAGGTAGTGGGTGTGGTCCACCGACGACACCCAGTCGCGCATCGCGTCGTTCATCGCGTCCTTGAGGGTCTGCGACCCCGACTCGACGGCGATCACATCGGCACCCAGCAGCCGCATCCGGGCGACGTTGAGGGCTTGCCGCTCGGTGTCGACCCGACCCATGTAGACGGTGCACTCGAGTCCGAACAGGGCGGCGGCGGTGGCGGTGGCCACGCCGTGCTGACCGGCCCCGGTCTCCGCGATCACGCGGGTCTTGCCCATCCGCTTGGTCAGCAGCGCCTGCCCGAGCACGTTGTTGATCTTGTGCGAGCCGGTGTGGTTCAGGTCCTCGCGCTTCAGCACGATCGTCGGGGCCACCCCAGACTCACCGACCCCGTGGGCGGCGAACCGCGGCACCTCGGTGACCGGGCTCGGCCGACCGGTGTAGTCGGCCAGCAGCGCATTCAGCTCGGTGGCGAAGGCAGGATCGGCCTGGGCGGACCGGAACTCCTCCTCCAGCTGCTGGAGCGCGGCGTACAGCGCCTCCGGGACGAACTTGCCGCCGAACTGGTCGAAGTGACCGGTCGCGTCGGGAAGGATCTGGGTGACCACGGGTCAAATTCCTATCGTTGCCGTACGCCGCCGTGCGTTGCAGGCGCACAGGCAAACGTACGCGATCCGCGACGGGTCGAGCCCGAAGTCTGGGATCAGGACTTGTGCAGGGCGGGGTGCGCCCCGGCAGCGACCAGGTCGGCGACACCGGCTCGGGGGTCGCGACCGGTGACCAGCGCCTCCCCCACCAGCACCACGTCGGCGCCGTTGCGAGCGAGCTCGATCACGTCGTGCGGTCCCCGAACCCCGGACTCGGCGATCCGGACGATCCCGTCCGGGATCAGCGGAGCCAGCCGGGCGAAGGTGAGTGGGTCGACCTCGAGGGTCTGCAGACTGCGCGCGTTGATGCCGATCACCTTGGCCCCAGCGTCGACGGCCCGGCGGACCTCGTCCGCGGTGTGCGCCTCCACCAGTGGGGTCAGACCGATGGACCGGGCTCGCTCGATCAGCGAGGTCAGCTCCTGGTCGGTCAGCGCCGCCACGATCAGCAGCGCGAGATCGGCGCCGGCCGCACGGGCCTCGAACAGCTGGTAGGAGGTGACGATGAAGTCCTTGCGCAGCACCGGCACCGAGACGGCGAGCCGCACCCGAACCAGGTCGTCGAGGGTGCCGCCGAACCGGCGCTCCTCGGTGAGCACCGAGATGGCGGCGGCCCCGCCGGCCTCGTACTGGGCGGCGAGCGCCGCCGGGTCGCTGATCGTGGCCAGCGCACCCTTGCTCGGGCTCGAGCGCTTGACCTCGGCGATGACCGCCACTCCCGGCCCGCGGAACAGCGGCATCGGGTCGAGCGCGGGGTCGATGATCTTGACCCGTTCCTTCAGTCGTTCGAGGCCGGTCGTGGCCTGTCGGAGGGCGAGGTCCTCCCGGACCCCAGCGATGATGTCGTCGAGTGCACCCACAGCACGAGCCGCCTAGACGGCGCCCATTCCCATCTTCTGCAGCACCACCGTGGCGATCAGCGCGACGATCAACAGCGCGCCGCCGATCCAGAACACCGTCCAGCTGCCGAACACCAGACCGAGGCCCCCGACGACGAATCCGATCAGGGCGATCAGGCTGCCGACCCAGGCCGCCACGGTGCGCCCGTGGTGCACGTGCTTGTCGCCGGGCGCGGGCCTGTAGTCACTGACCTCGTAGAACTTCGGCGCTGTGTCGGCCATCGGGTCCTCATTCCTGCCGGGGATCGTGGATCCGCTCCATTGTGACGCGTTCGACTCCGTCGTGCACATCGGGGTCGTGCAGATCGGGGTCACCGGTCGGGTCCAGGCCCGCGTCGAGATCCTTCCAGACCCGGTTCGGATCGTCGTTCAGGTCCGCCGGACCGGCCGTCGTCGCGATCGACCGGGCGAACCGGTCACTGCGCTCAGTCCAGCGCGCCGCCCCGAACCACAGGAGCAGCGCCCCGCTGACCACGAGCAGCCCGGCGAAGGCGTACACCCACGGCCACGCGCTGGTGCTGAGCGCGAACTGGTCGGTGAGGCTGACCTGCCGGACCCGGTTGCGCACGGCCTCGGCGTCGGGGGCGGTCTGCAGGGCGCCGGTGGCGATCATCCCGAGACCGGTGGCCGCCAGGGCCACCGCCAGGACCCGCCGACCACGACGTCGGAGCACGAGCACCAGCAACACCCCAGCCAGGGTGACCGCGGCGAGTGCCTGACTCAGTCCCCCGGTGGCGTCGGACCCGTTGAAGGTCACCGCCGCGCCGGCTCCGCTCGCCCGCCACCAGGGCTGGGCGGCGGCCACGAAACCGACCCCGGCGCCGAGCAGCAGGACGACCAGGGTGGGGCCGCGGCCGATGAGCCGGCTCACGGGAGGGGCCGGAAGGCCTGCGCGATGGTGATGGCCCGGACGACCGCTGCCGCCTTGTTCTGGGACTCCTGGTCCTCGGTGGGCGGGTGAGAGTCCGCGACGATGCCGCCGCCGGCCTGCACGTACGCGGTCCCGTCGCGCAGCAGCGCCGTCCGGATGGCGATCGCCGCATCCGCGTCACCGGCGAGATCCAGGTAGCCGACGATGCCGCCGTACAGTCCGCGCCGGGACACCTCCAGGCGATCGATGATCTCCATCGCCCGCACCTTGGGTGCCCCCGACAGGGTGCCGGCCGGGAACGCCGCCAGCACGGCATCCAGCGCCGTACGGTCCGGGTTGAGCCGACCGGTGACCGTCGACTCCAGGTGCATGATGTGGCTGTAGCGCCGGACGTCCATGAACTCGACCACCTCGACCGTGCCCGGTCGGCAGACCCGGCCCAGGTCGTTGCGGCCGAGGTCGACCAGCATCACGTGCTCGGCCCGCTCCTTCGGATCGGCCAGCAGCTCCGCCTCCAGGGCGGCGTCCTCGGCCGGTGTGGCGCCCCGGGGCTTGGAGCCGGCGATCGGGTGGGTGACCACCACGTCCTCCTGCACCGTCACCAGCGCCTCGGGCGAGGAGCCGACGATGTCGAAGCCGTCGAGCCGCAGCAGGTACATGTACGGGCTCGGGTTGGTCAGCCTCAGCATCCGGTAGACGTCCAGCGCGTCGGCGGTGGTGTCCACCTCGAACCGCTGGCTGACCACGATCTGGAAGGCCTCACCGGCCTTGATCTCCTCCACCGCCGCGGACACCGCCGCCTGGTACTCCTCGGCGGCACGCTGGCGGCGGACCGGCAGCTCGGCGATCTCGGCGACCGCGACCGGGGCCGATGGGGTGGGCTGGGCGAGCGCCCGGGTGAGCGCCTCGACCCGTGCCACCGCGTCCGCGTACGCCTCATCGACCCGGGCGTCGCTGTCGTCGAAGTTGATGGCGTTGGCGATCAGCCAGACCTGGTTGTCGTGGTGATCGAGCACCACGAGGTCCCCGACCACCAGCAGCACCAGCTCGGGGATCTGCAGGTCGTCAGGGTTGCTGTCCGGCAGCCGCTCGATCCGACGGACGATGTCGTACCCGAGATAGCCGACCAGGCCCGAGCTGAGCGGTGGCAGTGCGGGATCGCGGGGGGTGTGCAACCGGCGCAGGGTCTCGGCGACCGCATCGAGCGGGTTCCCACCGCTCGGCATGCCGGCCGGTATCCGTCCCGTCCAGGTCGCCTCCCCGTCGCTCTCGGACAAGGTGGCGACCGCGTTCACGCCGATGAAGGAGTAACGCGACCACACCCCCTGCTCCGCCGACTCGAGCAGGAACGTGCCCGGCCGGTTCCCGGCCAGCTTGCGATAGAGACCGGTCGCGGTCTCGGTGTCCAGCAGCAGCCGTCGGCGGACGGAGATGACGCGCCGATCGGGGGCGAGGGCGCGGAACTCCTCCAGGGTCGGCTCGATCACACCGGTCGCGGACGCGCTCGCGGATCTGGGGGTCATCGGGCCGCTCCGACGACGGCGGGCAGCACCCGGGCGTCGAAGCACGTGCGGTCGCCGGTGTGGCAGGCCGCGCCCTCCTGGTCCACGGCGACGAGCAGCGTGTCGCCGTCGCAGTCCAAGCGGACCTCCTTGACCCACTGCCGGTGCCCGCTGGTCTCGCCCTTCACCCAGTACTCGCCGCGGCTGCGGGAGAAGTAGGTGGCCCGACCGGTGGTGAGCGTACGGTGCAGGGCCTCGTCGTCCATCCAGCCGACCATCAGCACCTCGTGGGTGTCCCACTGCTGGACCACGGCGGCCACCAGACCGGCGCTGTCGCGCTTCAGCAGGGCGGCCACCTCGGGGTCGAGGGCGGTCCCCTGGAAGGCGAGGTGGAGATCGGTCACGGGGGACATTGTTCCCGATCGGAGCCGGGAGCCCCGACTCTGAATTACCCGTCGAGTCTTGTTCGGCGCGATGCTGGCCAAGCCCGTGAGACGGTGCCTACGATCCCCGACGTGATCCGCAGCACGATCCGTCCACCGGCGCGTTGTCCCGACGAGGGTTCTTGACGGCAGCGGCCGGCCTGGTCGTCGCGGGTATGGCTGTCCCGAGCGCCGAAGCCAGTCCACCGAGATCCGATCCTCCGCTCCCCGTCCGACCCGCGCTCGAGATCGTCGCGCGAGTTCACCGGTCGGTCGGTCCCGTCAGTTCGCCATGTTCGATGACGCCGGACGTGGTGCGGCCACGAGGGCAAGGATGCGCGCTGGAGTCTCACCGGTCCGACGACGGGCGGTGATCCGACCACCCCTGGTGAGCGGTAGCGGCCGGTGACTCCGACAGAGGCGTATCATCGCCCCTTCCGGTGTGGACCGTGAGCGGATCGACGTGCTCAGACAGCCGCGTTCGTGATCTTCAGCAGCGACGTCGTCTGTTTGCCGGTGGCCTGCACCGAGGACTCGCCCGTCGCAGGACGGAGCCGCGCTTCCTGGTGGACCTGAGCACACAGCCCGACCGATCGAGGACGACCTCGACCCCGGACCACTCGGCGTACGGCCGAGCTCAGGTCGGAAGCGCACCACGTCCCCGGACCTCGAGCCCTGGTGGGGTCCTACGCTCGAGCATCTTCGCGGGCTCCTCGGCGGTGGTCGAGGTACTCCAGCTTCAGGGTCGCGCCGGTCTTCCGGTTCTTCACCCTGCCCTTCCAGGTCAGGGTCGATCCGGCATCGTGTTCGTACGCCTGTCGATCAGCACATCGACCTCGTGCGGAGCCGCGTCAGCTCGCTCAGCACGACGCCGGACGAGGCCGAGCCACCGGTCGCCGGGAAACGCGCGGGTCGTGGTGAAGCTGAAGACAAGCGTTCGCACCGCCACACGCTCGGCTGACGCGACCAGCGCACGGCTTCTCGACCGCCGAGGTCCTGGCCGTACGTCGCGGCCAGGTGACCGCGGGCGAGCCTCGGGTCGATGGTGAGCACGGTCACCCGCCACGGACCTCGCCTGGTGGTCCCGATCTGAGCCGTTGCGGCGGGCACCGTGCCTCGCACGATGCGGGTCAGGGTGACGCCTCGGGCGAGGGGCTGGACGGTACGACTTTCCGGCAAGGCGGTATCGCCCAAGGCGAGGGTCGGTACGGCAGCCGGGGCGTCGTGTGGAGGAACCAGACCCACCAAGAGCACCAGAGACACACCGACGGCGACCACCGAGCGTCGGAGGGTTGATCGGAATTCGGCGGTCATGCGACGCGCGCACCGACCGTGGCCGCCCGCGCGCCGCCCGCACCCTGCGATGTCTGGCGGTTCTCAGGCGTCGGCATCGCATGATCGTAAGCCGACGACGAAGGAACCGGGCGGTCCCCCCAACACGTCAATGGGCTCCGAATGCGCCGAGACGTCTAGCATGGCTCCTCGTGACCTTTGCCAAGTCGGAGCGTGCCGCTCTGTGCGACCTCTTCGATGCTCGGGGGCCGGGCGCTCCCACCCTGTGTGAGGGCTGGCTGACCCACGACCTGGCCGCCCACCTGTGGATCCGCGAGACCGACCCGATCGGGGTGTCGGGCATGGTCGCCAAGCCGCTGTCCGGGCTGCTCGACCGACGGATGGCCGAGGTGAAGCAGCGCTGGGAGTTCGGCGAGCTGGTGATGAGGATCCGCAACGGACCCGGCCGCTTTTCGGTGTTCGCCCTCCCGGGTGTGGACGAGCCGGCGAACACGACCGAGTTCTTCGTCCACCACGAGGACGTCCGCCGGGCAGGCGACACACCGGAGCCCCCGCGGGTGCTGGACACCGAGACCGAGGACTGGATGTGGCGGCGGCTCAAGCTGCTCGGCCGCGCCCTGTTCCGCCGCGCTCAGGTCGGCGTGGTGCTCGAGCGGGCCGGCACCGCCGACCAGTACGAGCCGGACGCCATCCGTGCCGTGTCGGGCTCCACCATCGTCACGGTGGTCGGCCGGCCCAGCGAGCTGATGCTGTTCGCCAACGGGCGCGGCGCCGCAGCCGATGTGCAGCTGGTCGGTGAGCAGGAAGCGCTGGATCTGCTGCACAGCGCCGACCTGTCCATCTAGACCTGCCGCGATCGTTGAGGTAGGAAGGGACCTCCCCCACCCGAGGAGCTCCCCCATGGCTCGACGGTCTCTACGGGCATGCGCAAGCCTGCTCGCACTCACCCTCGCCGGCACGTTGCTGGTGGGGCTGTCGCAGCCCGCTGCCGACGCCAGCCCGGACGGCGACCATCGGGTCACCAAGAAGAACCCGACGGCGTACGGGTGGGGCGGCGCGGTGGCCAGTGTGGATCCCGAGGCGACCGCCGCGGGTCTGCGGGTGCTGCGGGACGGCGGCAACGCCGTCGACGCGGCGGTGGCCACGGCGGCCGCGCTCGGGGTGACCGAGCCCTACTCCGCCGGCATCGGTGGCGGCGGCTACTTCGTCTACTACGACGCGAAGACGCGCCGGGTGCACACGATCGACGGCCGGGAGACCGCGCCCGAGAGCATGCCCGGGACCGCGTTCACCGACCCGAGCACCGGGCAGCCCTATCCGTTCGCGCAGCTGGTGACCAGCGGCAAGTCGGTCGGTGCGCCGGGCACCCCTGCCACCTGGGAGCGCGCCGTGCAGCGGTGGGGGCGGAAGTCGCTCGCGTCCGATCTGCAGCCGGCGATCACGATCGCCGAGCGCGGGTTCGTGGTGGACGCGACGTTCAACAGCCAGACCCTGCAGAACAAGGACCGTTTCGCGGCGATCACCCCGACCGCGAAGCTCTACCTGCCGGGCGGCGACGCACCGGCCGTCGGCTCGATCTTCCGCAACCCCGAGCTCGCCGAGACCTACCAGGCGATCGCCCAGGGCGGCGCGCAGGTGATGTACCGCGGGCCGATCGCCGACGAGATCGTCCAGACCGTGCAGCAGCCGCCCAAGACCGCCAGCACCACGCTGCCCGTGTGGCCCGGGTATCTGACGACTTCGGATCTGAAGGCGTACAAGGTCGTCGAGCAGGCACCGACGGCGGTCCGCTACCGGAACCTGAACGTGTACGGGATGGCGCCCTCGTCGTCGGGCGGCACCACCGTGGGTGAGGCCCTGAACATCCTCGACACCGTCGACCTCGGGCGGATGTCCACCCCGCGGGCGTTGCACTACTACCTGGACGCCTCGGCCCTGGCCTTCGCCGACCGCGCCGCGTACGTCGGCGATCCCGCTTTCGTCGACGTCCCGACACCGACCCTGCTCTCCCAGCGGTTCGCCGACAGTCGCGCCTGCCAGATCCCGCGGCAGCGAGCCCTGGTCACCCCGACCGCGAAGGGTGATCTGACCGCCCGCGGCTGCGCCACCGCGGGTCGCGCGCCGGCCACCGAGCAGGGGATGTCGACCACTCACCTGGTGACCTCGGACCGGTGGGGCAACGTGGTCTCGTACACGTTGACGATCGAGCAGACCGGCGGCTCCGGCATCGTGGTGCCGGGTCGCGGGTTCCTGCTCAACAACGAGCTGACCGACTTCTCTGCGGCGTACGACGCCACCGACCCGAACCGGATCCAGGGCGGCAAGCGGCCCCGGTCCTCGATGTCGCCGACGATCGTGCTCGACGGACAGGGCCGGCCCGTGTACGCGGTCGGCTCGCCCGGTGGATCGACGATCATCACCACCGTGCTGCAGACCCTGGTGAACCGGGTCGACCTCGGCATGACCCTGCCCGAGGCCGTGGCCGCGCCCCGCGCCTCACACCGCAACAACAAGGACGTGACCGCCGAGCCGGCCTTCATCGACCGGTACGGCGACGCCCTCACCGCGCGCGGCTACAGCCTGGTGCCCAGCGGCGACGCCTTCACCTCCGCGGCGGAGATCGGGGCGGTGGCGGCCCTGGAGTTCCGGCCGGGCGGCTACGTGCTCGCGGCGGCCGAGCCGGACCGTCGCGGCGGCGGTTCCGCCGGGGTGGTGGTCCCGAGCACCCGGCGCTGATCTGACGGGTCGTCCAGATCTCAGTCGTCCAGACCCCTGGCGATCAGGGCGTCACCGAGCTGCTGAGCGTGGCGCAGCGCACGGACCAGCAGCGGTACGGCGAACGTGCGCGGACGCAGAGGCAGTCCGCGGGCGCGCTGGGCGTCCCGAATCTGCTCGGCCAGCCCGAGCACGACGGGGACGGCACGGATGGACAGGGCCATCAGCAGCCCCAGCCGCTCGGGTGCGACCCCGAACCGTCGGAACGGGCCGAGCACGCGCACCACCACATCGCTCAGGGCGGTGGTCGTGGTGGTCAGCGTGACCAGACCGGCGGCCAGCACCAGCAGCAGGAGCGTCACCGTGACCGACACCGCCAGCCGCCAGTCCGCCAACAGCAGCTGAGCCACGAAGATCGCTCCCAGCACCCACCACAGAGACCGGAGTTGGCGCAGGGCGAAACCGAGACCGATCCGGGCCAACGGATAGAGCAGCACCACCACGACCAGGAGCAGACAGCGCTGCCACCACTGACCCAGCAGCTGACTGAGCACCGCCAGCCCGATCAGGCCCAGCAGCTTCGCCGCCGCCGGCGCCCGGTGCACGATCGAGCCGCCCGGGACGTACAGCCCCAGCAGACTCATCGCCCGGGCCGCATCAGCGCCCGGTAGTGGTCGACGGCCGCGTCCGGGGCCGCGTCGGCCACCAGCCGTCCCTCGTCGAAGACCAGCACCCGGTCGAAGCCGTCCAGCAGCTCGAGATGATGGGTGAGCAGCACGACCTGCTCGTCCAGTCCGTTCACGAGCTCAGCGATCAGGGCGGCGTTGCGCAGGTCGAGCAACGTGGTGGGCTCGTCCAGCACGATCAGCGCCGGCTCGGTGACCAGGACGGAGGCCAGGGCCAGCAGCTGCTTCTGCCCGCCGGACAACAGGTGCGCCGGATGGTCGGCGTGGCCGTCCAGACCGAAGCGGCTGAGCACGTCGGAGACCCGACCCTCCAGCGCCCGCCCCCGCAGATCAGGACGGCGGAGACTGAACGCGACGTCTTCCGCCACGGTCGGCATCACGATCTGGGCGTCGGGATCGGTGAAGCAGAAGCCGACCAGCCGGCGGACCTGCTTGCCGTGCCGCCGGGTGTCGTGCCCGTCGACGGTGACGGTCCCGGAACCCGGCACGATCAACCCGTTCAGCAGCCGCGCGAAGGTGGACTTGCCGGACCCGTTGGCCCCGATCACCCCGATCCGGTGCTCGCTGAGCTGGACCGTGACGTCGTGCAGGACCGGGCGGCGCTGGGCGGCGTACGTGTGACTGACACCGTCGACGGCGATCAGCGGCACGACTCCACCACCATCGCCACGCCCTGGCCGCCGCCCACCGCGATGGCCGCGAGCCCGAGCTCGCCGACCCGTCCGGTCCGCACCAGCTGACCGAACAGCCGCACCGCGAGCACCGCCCCCGAGGCACCCCACGGGTGACCGAGCGCGATCGCACCACCCTCGACGCAGACCCGCTCCGGATCCAGGGCGAGCGCGTCACAGCAGGCCAGCACCTGTCCCGCGAACGCCTCGTTGAACTCGATCACCGCGACGTCGTCGAGGCTCACCCTCGCGTGGTCGAGGGCGGCGCGGGTCGCCGGCACGATGCCGAGACCGGGGGTCTGCGGGGACACCCCGACCGTGGCCGAGGCCAGGATCCGTAGCCCCGGCAGGCCCCGCTGGAGCCGGTCCGACTCGTGCATCAGCACCACCGCCGCCGCCCCGTCGTTGATCCCGCACGAGCTGCCGGCCGTCGCGGTTCCCTGGCTGGAGAAGATCGGTCGCATCCGGGCGAGCCGCTCCCGGGTCATCCCGGCCCGCGGTCGCTCGTCGGCGGTCAGTCCGGCGACCGGTACGAGCTCGGCGGCGAACGCTCCCCGCTCGGCCGCTGCCACGGCCCGCTCGTGCGAGCGCAGCGCGAATGCGTCCTGCCGTTCCCGACCGATCCCAGCTCGTGCCGCCACCAGGTCGGCGGCCTCCCCCATCTCCGGATCCCCTAGCCCGGGCGGGGCGAACGAAGCACGCTCGGGTCGGGTCGAGGTGGACGCCGACTCCACCCCACCCGCGATCACCACGCGACCCGGCTCGACCAGGGCCGCCCCGACGACCAGCGCCGCCAAACCGCTGCCGCACTGTCGATCGACGGTCAGTCCCGGTACGCCGATGCCGAGACCGGCCTGGAGTGCGGCGTAGCGGGCCAGGTCACCCCCAGGTCCGGTGCAGTTGCCGAGCACCACCTCGGCGACGTCGTCGGCAGTGAGTCCGGCGTCGGCGACCACGGGCGGGAGCACCGCGGCGGCCAGGTCTGCGGCCGAGACGAGCCGCCAGCCCGTGCCCGGCGGTGCCGATGGGCGTCCGCCGCGCCGCGACGATCGTGACCGTCATGGAACCGCGATCCTGTCCCGGTCCACCTTCCCCGCCGCGGTGACCGGGAGCGCCTCCTGCACCGACCAGCGGCGCGGCCGGTGGCTCGCGGGCAGGGTGCGCCGGGCGATCGACGGGAGCGCGTCGGCGTCGGCCGGATCCGTGCAGACCGCGACCAGCACCGCGCCGAGCCGCGGATGCGACCGAGCGACCACCACCACCTCACCCCGCGCGTACGGTCGCAGCGCCGCCTCGACATCGGCCAGCACGACCGTCGCGCCACCGGTGGTGACGGCATCGGCGCGGCCGGCGACGACAAGCCGGCCCTCGGCCGAGACGGATCCGCGGTCGCCGACCGTCATCCACGACCGACCATCCCGGAATTCCGCGCGCAGCACCGCGGCAGCTCCTTCCTCGCGCAGGCACAGCCACGGTGAGGTCACCCACAGCTCGCCGTCACGGACCTCGATGTCGACGGCGGGGAAGGGCCGCAGCGACTCGGCGTCGCGCCCCCAGGCCACGAAGGACAGCTGCGCGGCACCGTAGTAGTGGTGCACCGTGTGCCCGGCCGCCTCGGCCCGGTCGGCCAACGCGGGCGCCAGCCGGTCCCCCGCCACCACGACCACCAGCGGGTCGCAGTCATGGTCCAGCAGGGCGGTCAGCGCGGCCGGGGTGCAGAACACGTGGGTGGCGTCACCGGGACCGTCGACGAGGGACGCTCCGACGTGATCGACCAGGCAGACCGCGTACGTGTTCATGCTCGCCGTCACCGGGCCCGGCACCCAGGCCCGGCTGCGGGGCCCGAGCGCACACAGGTCGGCCACGACCGGGAAGCTGTCGACCCAGGAGGCGGCGGTCCGCAGCACCCACCGCGGTCGGCCCGAGGTGCCGGACGTGGCCAGCCGGATGGTGTCCCCGGTCCCGTACGCCGCCCGGAGCACCGCGGGCGTGATCACACCCCGACCGGCTCCCGGTCGGGTCGCGAGGTCTGCGGCAGCAGACCCGGCATGGCCTGGTGCACGCCGCGGGCGACCAGCGCGGCCAGCACGGCCTTGACCAGGTCAGCGGGGAGGAACACCAGCGCGGCGGTGGCGGCCTGCAGCAGGCTCAGCTGCAGCACGATCGCCATCCCGGTGATCCCGAACGCGTACAGCACGACGATGCCGCCGATGATGTTCACGGCGATCCCTTTCGGCAGCGACCGCGCCGTGTTGAAGCGCTCGGTCAGCCAGCCGATCACGAAGGCGGCGACCGGGAAGCCGATCAGGAAGCCCGCGCTCGGGCCGAAGAAGACTCCCAGCCCGCCCCGTCCACCGGCGAGCAGCGGTAGCCCGATCGCCACCAGTAGGAGGAAGACCAGCACCGCCGCGGTGCCGCGCCAGCGACCCAGGACGGCGCCGGCGAGCATCACCCCGAGTGTCTGCAACGTGATCGGGACGGCGATCCCGGGGATGGCGATGGCCGGGACCAGCCCCAGCGCGGCGATGATGCCGACGAAGACGGCGATCAGGGCGAGTCCGGTCGCGGAGAAGGCTCTCTTCACGCTCGGGATCGTACGGCACCCTGCGCCGTGTCGAGCGTGTAACAGACTCGGGCTTAGATTGTCAGCGATGAGTGCAGAGCTGACGCTGGGTGCCGAGGAAGAGCTGCACCTGATCGATCTCGAGAGCTGGAGCCTGTCGGCTCGCGCTCCCCAGGTGCTGTCCCGGTTGCCGGGCGACAACTACTCGGCCGAGATCCAACGCACCACGGTCGAGACCAACACCGACGTCGTGTCCGGTCTGGGCGAGCTGCGGACTGAGCTGGTGCGGCTGCGTCGCGGGCTGGCCGAGGTCGCCGCCGCCGAGGGCCTGGGTATCGCCTCCGCGGGCACGGCACCGCGCTCGGTGTTCGCGGACTTCGAGCTGACCGCCACCGGACGCTACGGCCGGATGCAGGAGCAGTACCGGTTGCTCGTCGACGAGCAGCTCATCTGCGGGTTGCAGATCCACGTGGGCGTGTCCAACCGCGATCTGGCCGTCCAGATCATGCAACGGGTGGCCCGGCATCTTCCGATCCTGCTGGCCCTGTCGGCCAGCTCGCCGTTCTGGAACGGACAGGACACGGGCTACTCGAGCATCCGGACGATCATCTGGCAGCGCTGGCCCAGTGCCGGCGCGACCGGTCGGATCGAGTCGGCCCAGGAGTACGAGGAGCTGCTCGACGACCTGATCAACAGCGGCGTCATCGCCGACCGCAAGATGGCGTACTTCGATGTCCGTCCCTCGGCCCACGCGCCCACGCTGGAGCTGCGGGTGTGCGACGCGTGCCCGATCGTCGACGACGCGATCCTGATCGCCGGTCTGTTCCGCGGCCTGGTCCGGGCGGCGGAGCACGAGATCGCCGAGGCCAAGCCGTTCGTGCCGTTTCCCGCCCCCATCCACCGCGCCGCGATCTGGCGGGCGGCCCGGGGCGGGTTGACCGGTGAGCTGCTCGACGACAGCCGCCACCCCCGTCCCGTCCCGGCCCCTCAGGCGGTCCGAGATCTGCTGGGGCGGCTGCGACCGTTCCTCGAGGAGCTGAACGACTACGACGAGGTCGAGCAGCTGGTGGCCACCGCGCTGGCCCGCGGCAACTCCGCCGACCGGCAGCGCGCCGCTCTGGCCGAGCGCGGCGAGCTGGACGACGTCGTCGAGCTCGTGGTCAACGAGACCCAGGGTCCGCCGGAGGGCCTGCCGGCCGAGGTGCCGGAGCTGCGCACGTACCGCCCTCGGGCCGGCGACGAGGCGGTCGGGCTGGGCCATCGGCCTCGGCCCGTCTACCACGACATCATCGACCACTTCCGCACCATGGGACCCCACGGCTGGCGACAGGCCGAAGAACGCCGCGACGCGTGGACCGAGGAGCACGGCGTCACCTTCGGGGTCGAGCAGGAGAAGCGACGGTTCTCGGTCGATCTGGTGCCCAGGGCCCTGAGTCCGCACGAGTGGGAGAGTCTGCGGGTCGGGCTGATCCAGCGGGCCCGGGCGATCGAGTCGTTCCTGGCCGACGTGTACGGCGACCAGCGGGTTCTGGCCGACGGGGTGCTGCCCACCGATCGCGTGGTCGGTGCGCTGGGCTGGCGGCCCGAGGCGACCCGACTTCCGGCCGGTGTCGTCCGGGCGCCGATCATGGGCTTCGACCTGGTCCGCAACGAGTTCGGGGGTTGGCGGGTGCTCGAGGACAACGTCCGCAACCCGAGCGGGGCCGCGTACGCGATCGCGATCCGTGACCTGATGGACTCGGTGCTCCCGGACCTCCCCCGACCCGCGGGGCTGCTGGCGCCGGCCGACGCCTTGCCGCGGATCCGCGCGACCATGCTCGCCCACGCCGCACCCGGCAGCGCTCCGGCGTTGTTCTCGTCGGGTCCGAACGCCTCCGCCTGGTTCGAGCACCAGCTGCTGGCCGAACGGGGTGGTCTGCTGCTGGTCACCGCGGACGATCTGGAGGTGTCCGACGGTCGGGTCCGGCACCGGGGCACCGGCAAGGTGATCGGCGCGCTCTACCTGCGGTTGGACGACGAGCTGGTGGACGTCGTGGACGCGGAGGGTCGGGAGATCGGCGCCGAGGTGTTCGAGGTGGCCGCGGCAGGTGACGTGCTGCTGGCCAACGCGCCGGGCAACGGCGTGGCCGACGACAAAGCCATGTACTGCTACGTGCCGGAGCTGATCGCCTACTACCTGCAGGAGCGGCCGCTGCTGGAGTCGGTGCCGACCTACCGCACCAGCGACGAGACCGAGCGGCGGATCGTGTTGGAGCGGGTCGGCGAGCTGGTCACCAAGCCGGTCGACGGCCATGGTGGTCAGGGAGTGCTGATCGGACCGGACGCCTCGGCGTCGGCGGTGGCGAACCGACGGGCCGAGATCGCCGCCGATCCGGCGGGTTGGGTCGCCCAGGAGGTGGTGGCGCTCTCGTCCCACCCCACCTTCGACAACGGTGTGCTGCAGCCCCGGCACGTGGATCTGCGTGCTTTCGTGTACCTTCGCGGCACTGCGCCAGATGACTGCGAGCTCGCCCCGTTGGGACTCACTCGCGTCGCCCCCGAGGGCAGCCTGGTCGTCAACTCGTCCCGGGGCGGCGGCGCGAAGGACACCTGGATCATCAGCGACTGAAGGGGAAGCACCGTGTGCGGACTCGCCGGAGAGATCAGGTTCGACGGACGGACGGCCGACGTGGCCGCCTGCGAGCGGATGAACGACTGCCAGGAGGCCCGAGGCCCCGACGGTTCGGGCATCTGGGCCAGGGGCCCGGTCGCCCTGGGCCATCGTCGGCTGTCGATCATCGATCTCAGCGTCGCCGGCTCCCAGCCCATGGTGGACTCGCCGCTGGGTCTGAGCGTGGTCTTCAACGGCTGCATCTACAACTACCAGCAGCTGCGCGCCGAGCTGGAGGGCGCCGGTTTCCGGTTCTTCTCGACCTCCGACACCGAGGTGATCGGCAAGGCGTACGCCCACTGGGGTCTGTCCTGTGTCGAGCACTTCCTCGGCATGTTCGCGTTCGCGATCTACGAGCACGTGAGCGGAAAACTCGTCCTGGGGCGTGACCGGCTGGGCATCAAGCCGCTCTATCTCGATCACACCCGGGACCGGCTCCGGTTCGCCTCCAGCCTGCCGGCGCTGCTGGCCGCCGGTGGCGTCGACACCTCGGTCGACATGACCGCCCTGTCCTACTACATGACGTTCCACTCGGTCGTGCCCGCACCGCGGACGATCCTGGCCGGGGTCACCAAGCTGCCGCCCGCGACCGTACGGGTGATCGAGGCCGACGGCAGCGTTGGCAGCGACTGGCTCTACTGGGAGCCGGACTTCGCCCGCGATCCCGACAAGACCGACTGGACCGACAAGGACTGGGAGGAGGCGTTGTTGTCCTCCCTGCGCACCGCGGTCGACCGCCGGATGGTGGCCGACGTCCCGGTCGGGGTGCTGCTGTCGGGCGGCATCGACTCCAGCTTGGTCGTCGCCCTGCTGGCCGAGGCCGGCCAACACGATCTGAAGACGTTCAGCATCGGCTTCGAGTCCGCGGGCGGGGAGTCCGGCGACGAGTTCGAGTACTCCACCCTGGTCGCCGAGAGGTTCGAGACCGACCACCATCGGATTCCCATCCCCTCGGATCGCCTGCTGCCCGGCATCGACGCTGCCATCGGCGCCATGAGCGAGCCGATGGTCAGCCACGACTGCGTGGCGTTCTACCTGCTCAGCCAGGAGGTGTCCCGCCACGTCAAGGTCGTGCAGTCCGGGCAGGGCGCCGACGAGGTGCTGGGCGGGTACGACTGGTATCCCCCGTTGGCCTCGGTGCCCCGGACGGATGCCGTGGAGGCGTACTCGTCGGTCTTCTTCGACCGTCGGTGGGCCGCGTTGGGCGAGGTCTTGAACCCGGAGTGGATGGCGTCGGTCGACGAGCCGACCGCCTTCATCACCGATCGGTTCGGCCGGGTCGGGGCGGAGACGTCGGTCGACGCCGCGCTGCGCAACGACACCACGATCATGCTGGTGGACGACCCGGTCAAGCGGGTCGACAACATGACGATGGCGGCTGGGCTCGAGGCCCGGGTGCCGTTCCTCGACCACGAGCTGGTCGAGCTCGCCGGGAAGATCCCGCCCGGGCTCAAGCTCTCCGACGGCGGCAAGGGCGTGCTGAAGCGGGCCGCGCGCGGGGTCGTGCCGGATGAGGTGATCGACCGGACCAAGGGCTACTTCCCGGTGCCGGCCATCCGCCAGCTCGAGGGTCCCTATCTCGAGCGGGTGCGCTCTGCCCTGACCGACTCGGCGGCGCAGGATCGCGGGCTCTTCAACCCGGCCCTGGTCGACCGGCTGCTCGCCGAC
The DNA here is from genome assembly GCA_963696135.1 of uncultured Actinomycetota bacterium. Taxonomy (GTDB): domain Bacteria; phylum Actinomycetota; class Actinomycetes; order Propionibacteriales; family Propionibacteriaceae; genus Microlunatus. The sequence continues at coordinate 475,084 of CAVOJH010000003.1, read as the reverse complement.
CCGAACACGACGCGGACGACCCTGGGGTCGAACGCCCTGTGGCAGCTCGCGCTGCTGGAGATGTGGCTGCAGCACCATGGCGTCTAGCTCCGTCGTGTCGGGTACGGGACGACGCTCGGCGGCCGCGGACCTCGGTGCGGAGCTGGTGCAGGCGTGGGGAAGCTGGGGTCCTACGCTGAGCCCGCACGCCGAACAGCTCGCGTTCCTCAGTGATCGCAACGGCAGCCCGCAGGTGTTCGTCTCCGATCTGCGGATGGACGGCAGCGTCGACCGGCCGACCATGATCAGGATGAGTGCGGATCCGGTCGTGTCGGTCAGCTGGTCCGCCGACGGAGCCTGGCTGGCCTGCGCGGTGGCCACCGACGGCGGCGTACGGACCCAGGTCTGGGTGGTCCGTCCCGACGGTCGGGATCCCCGGCGGATCGCCGGATCCGTTGATCAGCACGCCGAGCTGGGTCCCTGGACCCGCAGCGGTCACCGGGTCACGGTGATCATCCCCGACTTCGAGGGTGACGGTCGATCACACTGTTTCCTGGCCGATCCCACGACCGGCGAGCTGCACCCGCTGGCCACCGGTGATCTGCTGGGTGTGCTGGACCTGTCGGTCGACGAGCAGCTGGTGATCTTGAAGGACGGCCAACGGGGCAAGCAGTTCTGCGTGGTGGTGGACCGGGTCGCAGACCTTGATCATCCGCTGCTCCCCTTTCCGGCCACGGGCTCGACGGAGGTCGCGATCATCCGACCGGCGCCACCGGGTGACGGCACCCCGCTGGTCGCGTACGTGTGCACGGATGCCGGACTGCCGCGGCGGCAGCTGGTCGCGGTTCCGCTCGGCGCTGAAGGCTGGCGGGGCGTGTCCGGGGTGCTGGCGGCCCGCGACGACGCGGAGCTGGAGGGCTTGGACGCCGACGACGCCGGGCGCCAGCTGCTGCTGGTCTGGAACGTCGCCGGCCGCAGCGAGCTCGAGCTGTTCGACACGGTCACCGGCGTCGGCCGGCCGCTGCCCGGGATGCCCGGAGCCGTGGTGTCAGGGGGCCTCCTCAGCCGGGACGGTCGGCGGGTGATCTTGAGCGTCGAGGGACCGCACCGGCCGCGGGAGCTGTGGTGCCTGAGCACCCGCACGCTGCAGTGGACCAGGGTCGGCGCCGTACCCTTCACGGCCGCCCACACCCTCGTCGAACCGGAGCTGATCCGCTACCGGGCCCACGACGGTCTCGAGCTCTCCGCGTGGCTCTACCGGGTGCCCGGTCGCAGCGAACCCGGCCCCGCGATGCTGTCGCTGCACGGCGGACCGGAGGCCCAGGAACGGCCGGTCTTCTCCCCGCAGCACCAGGCGATGGCAGCTGCCGGCATCGCGGTGCTGGCGCCCAACATCCGTGGTTCGTCCGGGTTCGGACGGGCCTTCGTCCACGCCGACGACGTGCACGGTCGGCGGGACGCCTTCGAGGACGTGATCACCAGTGCCGATGAGCTCGTCCGGCTCGGGATCGCCGACCCGCGCGCGATCGCGGTCACCGGCCGGTCGTACGGTGGCTATCTGACGCTGGCCTGCCTGGCCTTCTACCCTGGCTACTTCGCCGCTGGGGTTGACATCTGCGGGATGTCCGATCTGCACACCTTCTACCGCGACACCGAACCGTGGATCGCGGCCGCGGCGGTCAGCAAGTACGGCGACCCGGTCGCCGACGCGGCCTTGCTCGCGGCGATCTCCCCGCTGCACCGGGCCGAGAACATTCAGGCGCCACTGCTCGTGGTGCACGGCGAGCTCGACACCAACGTGCCCATCGGCGAGGCGCACCAGATCGTGACCGCGCTTCGTGATCTCGGTCGAGAGGTCGACTACCTGCAGCTGGACGGCGAGGGACACGAGTACCGACGGACCGACTCACGGATCCGGTTGATCACGACGATGCTGGAGTTCCTGACCGAGACCCTCCAGTAGGCGGTGCTCTGGTCGATGTCGCGGAGCGCGGCAGCTCCCGATCAGAGAGGAGGTCATCGATCATGCGGACTGCGGACATCCCGAGTCCTGTCTGGCGAGCCGCAGCGTCGACGTCCCCGACGTCATCCGTGTGGCCGCGAAGACGTTCGACAACGGCAGCGGGGCGGCCTCCGGCCGAGTCGAGCTCATCAGCGCAGGCCTGCGTGGTGGCGGGCAGCTGGACCTGATCCGCAAGACGTTGAAACCGCTGCACGAAGGTCCGCACGCCGAGAGCTCTCGAGCACAGAATCACTGGGCACACTGGCAACGCGAGCTCACCGCCTACCAGTCCGGGACTCTGCCCGACGGTCCGGGCCTCCGAGCGCCTCGCTTGCTCGGCGTCGCTGACGACACCCTGTACCTCGAGTACTCCGGCGAGAGCAGGCCAGCGGCGGAGGAAGCCGCACTCGAACTTGGTCGTTGGCACCACCGCGACCACAGCGGACGCCAGCCGTGGCACGTGCACGATCAGCTCGCGCAACGCCTGGCCGTCAGTGACCTGGACTGGTCGGCGGTGGACATCGCACCAGGCCTGGCCACCATCTGGAACGAGCGCCAGGCGCTCATGGCTCGCCTGGACACGCTTCCCCAAGGGATCACCCACGGAGACTTCAGTCTCGGCAACCTTCGCGTCGACGATGGCGGCGTGGTGGCGATCGACTGGGCCACACTCGGTGTCTCCCCGGTCGGCTTCGACCTGGCACACCTGGCCCTCGGCGGCCTGAACGAGGACTTGCTGCCGATGTACCTCGAAGGGCTTCAGTCCCGATACGACCCTGACGACGTCCGGCTGGGGTACTAGCGCTGCCGTCAGCCTCGCGGAGCGAGTCGGGCTCACTGGATGGCGATGAGATCCATCCCGCTGCCGGCCGGCTATGCCGACTTCATCGAGGTCCACCGACCTGACAGGTTGGCGGAGCCGCGAGCGCCGAGCTCACGCCGTACGGCGCGCCACAGACCTGTGAGTGGAGTGCCATCTGCACCACCTCGTGGCGCCGTTGACCCGTGGCGGTTCAGCGTGCGGCCGACCGAGCCGGACGGAACAATTGTCGACAGCCAATGGCGTCCGTCGGTCGGTCGATGTCAGTGGTCGGGTTTAGAATCGGCTACATGTTCGAAAGGGGTCAGACCGGCGGTTCGGGGTCCGATGGTGGGGGCCGGACCCCGGGCCGTGCCCTGGCCGACCGGATCGTGGCCCGCGACACCCGAATCCGAGCCGAAGAGCTCGGCACCGTCCTCGACCTGCAAGCCTGGTTGGGCCTGCATGCGGTCGACCCGACCGACCCCTTCGCGACAGGCATCGCCGGCGGTGCCGGCCGCCGGTCCGGTTCCGACGGCACCCCCATGGTCGACGAGTTCGCGGTCCGGGAGTACGCCGCCCTCCGCCATCAGTCGGAACCGACCGCCCGCGCGTTCATGATCGACGTCGCCGACCTGGAACACCGCTTCCCGAAACTGTGGGCGGCCGTGCAAGCCCTGTGGTTGCCGGTCTGGCAGGCCCGCAAGATCGTCGCCGCCTGCCGCGAACTGTCGAAAGAGGCAGCCGCCCTGGTGGATGCGGAGATGGCCGCCGTGGTGGCCGGGCTGCCGTGGTCACGGATCCTGACCAAACTGGCGGCGGCGATCATGCAGGCCGATCCAGCCTTGGCGGAGAAGAAACGAGCTCAGGCGAAATCGGCCCGGTTCGTGCAGCTGTGCCGCTCCGAGGACGGCATCAACACCATGATCGTCCGCGCCGACGCCGGTGACCTGGTCATGGTCTACGCGTTGGTCGACCGCCTCGCCGACATTCTCGCACTGGAAGGCAACGTCGAGTCCGCCGACGAACGCCGGGCGACCGCGTTCGGGCTCCTCGCCCAACCGGCCATGATCTTGGCGATGCTGCTCCGCCACAGAAACGACGGCACCCAGACCGCTGCCAAGCCGCCGAGCCCGACCCCCGCCCAGAAGCCGGACATCGCACCCGCCGCAGACGCTCCTCTCCCGGAACCGGACGACGAGGATGTCCCCGAGGAACCTTCGTCTCGGTCAGAGTCATCCGTTCCCGAGCCACCACCAGACGCCCATGCCGACCCGCCGGCCTGGACTGCTGAGGACTACGACGAACCCGACGACCCGACACCGGTCGATCACCCGAACATCCCCGACTACTGGCAGCAACGCCAAAGACCCCGCCCCGCACCGGAACCACCCGCCCCCGTCTGGCACCGAGAACCCGACGACCCCGACCCACCCGACAACAACGAAGCTCCCGACAGGTCAGGACTGCGTCTCGACCTGCCCGGACTCGCTGACCTGCTCACCGAGCAGGGACTCCGCGCTGCCCGCCCCCGGGTCGTGCTCAACGTGTTCTTGACCGACCAGACCCTGGCCACCGGCACCGGGGTCGTCCGCACCGACCACACCGGCCTCGGACCGATCCTCGCCGCCCAGCTCCGCGAGTTCCTGACCACCCACCACTGCCGCATCACCGTCCGACCAGTCCTCGACCTGGGCCGGGTCCCCGCCGTGGACGCCTACGAGATCCCCCAACAGATCCGCGACGTCGTCCGACACCGCCAGATCGCCTCCGTGTTCCCCTACTCCGGGGCCACCAGCCCATCCATGGATCTGGACCACACGAACCCGTACCGGTGGGACGGCACCCCCGGCCAGACCGGACCCACCAACCTCGGACCCCTCACCCGCGGCGAACACAACGCGAAAACCCACGGCCTGTGGACCGTCACCTGCCCCCACCCGGGTGTGTTCTTGTGGCGCTCACCGCACGGCCACTGGTTCCTGTCCACCAACCACGGCACCCAACACCTCGGACCCCTCCCCGACACCGGCCACCCCGGCCAGACCACCACCGGGCACCCCACCATCGAGCTCGCCTCGGCCCAGGGGGAGCAGGGGTGACGGGTACACCCACTCCGCCGGCTGGTCCTGGGTGGCCAGCACGACGGTCACGACGATGTTCGATGGCTCCAGACTAGGCAGAGCCCAGGCGAGGGTGCTTCTCGAATCCTGACCGATGACCACTCGCCCCAGGGCAAGTCGGGCGGGGGCCGAGGTGGACGACGATCACCACGCGTCGGTCGTGCGGATCTCCAGCATCAGACAGCCCGATGCGGTCCGGTAGGGACCGTGGGGCATCCCCGGGCGGCGAGAGGCGTAGTCCCCCGGGCCGAACGTCCGTCCCAGGGTGAGGTCGGTCAGATCACCCTCGAGCACGAAGACCTCCTCGTGGAACTGGTGTCGGATGACTCCGCCCTCGCTCGTGTCGTGACCGGCGGGCCAGCGCGTCTGTCGGGTCAGCGTCACCCCGTCCTCACCGCGGCTGAGCACCCGCTGCTCGATCGGACCGTCGACCTCCCAGGGCAGCTGCTCGACGGGAAAGAACTCGAGCTCGTCACGCATCGCGTACACCTCCTTCTGTCAACCGGGACTCCAGCACGGCGAGATCGCGTTCGGCATACCGCCGATGCTCGCACTCCTCCCCGAGCACCACGTGCAGACACTGCCCCACCGTCGGGTGCTCCTCGGGATAGCCGGGCGCCGGCGATCGTCGGCACGCCAGCTCGAGATCGGTGTCCGCGAGTCGGGCGACGATGCTGTCGACGTCCGTCTGCCGATCGCGTCGGACCTTCCGCACCTCGGCCCAGGTCGGACTCGCGGCGGCGTCGAGCCCGATCGCGGCCGCGGAGTCCCGCGGGTACTCGGTGTGGCTCAGACCGAGCGGATGGAACGGTGACTCCCGATCGAGGATCGTGCGGCCTGCCCAGGCGTCGGTGGCGAACACCAGATGCCGCAGGGTCTCCGCGATCGACCACTCCCCGTCGACCCGCTCGAATCGGGCGGCCTCGGGCAGCCGCTCGGCCCGGGCCACGGTCTCCGACCACAGCTCCGAGATCCGAGCCCAGGCGGCGCGCAGCTCGTCGGCGGTGGCGGCCTCCCGCGCCTGCCTCCGCTCCGGATACTGCCGATCCAGCTCGGCTTCGACGTACGCCGTGACGTCGACGCCGTTCACGACCAGTCCGGAAACCATGCCGGTGATCGATACGTCCTCCACCCACGCGTTGGCGAAGCCGGTACCCCGGAGCAGGCAGTCTCGCAGCGTGACCCCACTGAAGTCGGTGCCATCATCCACCGCAGCAGTCTCCCACTACCGTCCGACGGCGTAGCCCTGATCGCCGCGAGCGTTCGCGGCGGCCTTCAGCCAGCCGCCGTCCCGAGCCACGGCACTCACGCGCCCCAGCGACCAGTCGGCGGTCACCTCGAGCCGGTGCCCGCGGTCCTCGAGCTCGGAGCGGACGGTGAACGGGTGCCGAGCTTCCAAGCGAAGGAGGGCCGGGCGGTACCCGTGCGGATGGAACGAGTCGATCATGGCCGCGGTGTCGAACGACGGCCGGTCGATGGCCTGCTGCAGGTTGTCGCCGGTGTGTAGCAGGTTGAGAAGCACGTGCAGGGTCCACTGGTCCTGGCTGTCGCCACCCGGAGTACCGAACGCCAGCCACGGCTCACCGTCCCGCAGTGCGAGCGACGGTGACAGTGTCGTACGCGGCCGCACCCCTGGGCGCAGTGTGTTGGGCAGACCCTCGGCCAGGGCGAACATCTGGCCCCGGGTGCCGAGGCAGAAGCCGAGCTCCGGGATGGTCGGGGACGACTGGAGCCAGCCGCCACTCGGCGTCGCGGAGATCATCATGCCGTTGCTGTCGACGACATCGAGGTGGCAGGTGTCACCCCGGGGCGGGTTCAGCGTCGGCTCGCCACCGCCGGCCTCCCCCGGGCCGGTCCCCGCACCCTCGGTCCAGTACGGCGGCAGGGTGGGTCGACGACCGTCCGGTGATCCCGGACGGAGATCCCAGGAGGCGTCGTCGCCGATCAAGGCGGCGCGCTCGCTCGCGTACGCGGCCGACAGCAGCGCGGACAGCGGCACGTCGGCCACCGCCGGGTCGCCGTACCAGGCGTCACGATCCGCAAAGGCCAGCTTGGCCGCCTCGGTGATCAGGTGGATCCAGCTCGTGCTCCCCGGTTCGTGCTCGGCCAGCCCGGCGGCCTCCAGCAGCGCGAGCTGTTGCAGCATCACCGGCCCCTGGCCCCAGGGTCCGGTCTTGGCGACGGTCACGTCGCCGTAGCGCCCGAGCGCGGGATCTTCGACCGTGGCTACCCAGTCCGCCAGGTCCTGACCGTTCAGCAACCCGCCGTGATGCGCGGAGAAGCGGTCGATCTCCTCGGCCACGAAGCCCTCGTACCAGGCGCGACGAGCGGCCTCGATCTGGACCTCGCGGTCCGTGCCGGCGGCTTCGGCCGACGCGATGATCCGCTCGTACGTCCGCGCCAGCGTGGGATTGCGCACCCGTTCTCCGGCTACGCGGTCCCGCCCCGTGACCAGCCACAGCTCGGCCGAGGTCGGCCAGTCCCGTCGGAACCGTTCCGCCGAGCCGTTGATCGTCGCCGCCGCCGTCGGCAGCAGCGGGTGACCCCCGTGCGCCAGCGCGATGGCGGGTTCGAGCACGTCGGCCAGAGACCAGGTGCCCCAGCCCGCCAACAACGTCAGCCAGCCACCGAAGGCACCGGGCACGACGGCGGCCAGCAGCCCGGTGCCGGGCATCACCTCGACTCCGCTGGACCGCACGGCCTCCACCGAGGCACTCGCCGGCGACACGCCCTGACCGCAGACCACCCGCGCCCTGGCCTCGGCCGGGTCCCACAGCAGGATCGGCAGGTCACCGCCCGGACCGTTCAGGTGCGGCTCGACCACCTGCAGCGCGAACCCTGCGGCCACCGCGGCGTCGGCGGCGTTCCCGCCACGTTCCAGCACCCCCATCCCGACGGCGGAGGCGATCCAGTGGGTGCTGGCGACCATTCCCAGGTCGCCGATGAGCTCAGGACGTGTGGGCATCCAACCAGTTGATCACGAGCGCGGTGATCTCGTCACGGTTGGTCTCGTTGAAGATCTCGTGCCTCGCCTCGGGGAACAGCCGTACGGTCACGTCGGTGACGCCGGCATCGCGATAGCGCTGACCCACCACCTCGACGAGGGCACCACCCCCGGCCAGCGGATCCGCGTCGCCCGAGACGACCAGGATCGGCAGGTCCGAGCGGATCCCCGCCAGCACGGCACCGTCGGCCAACCGCTGAGCCGAGCTGAACATCTGCGGCATCACGTCGGGCGAGGCTTCGAAACCGCACCACGGGTCGGCGACGTAAAGGTCCACCTCGGCTTCGTCGCGGCTCAGCCACTCGTAGCCGGTTCGGTACTCGAAGCCGGCGTTGAACGCACTCAGGTCGCCGCTGGCCTCGCCCCCGGCGGCGGCCATCCCCTGCAGCAGCAGATCCTGAGCGGTGGTCCCGGACAGCACCACGCCGGCCCACAGCTCGGAGTGGTCGACGATCACCTGCTGCAGGGCGAACGACCCCATCGAGTGACCGATGAGGAACCGCGGCAGACCGGGCCGTTCCTCGGCGATCCACCGGCCCAGGGTGGCCAGGTCCGCCACCAGCCCGGTCCACCCCGCCGCCCCGAACGACCCGAGCGAACCGGCGGCCTCGCCCGTCGCCCCGTGCCCGGGATGATCATGGGCGTAGACCAGGTAGCCGGCGCCGTTCAGTGCCGTGGCCAGGCGGTCGTAGCGACCGGCGTGCTCGGCCAGTCCGTGCGAGAGCTGGACCACCGCCTTCGGCTCACGTACCCCCTCCCAGGCGTACGTGGTGAGGGTGAGGCCGTCGGTCTGGGACGGCAACGTCGACGTCGTGAAGGTCATGACCCGAGACGATAGAGCCGCAGGTAGTCGAAGGTCGCAGTGGTGGCCGGTTCGGCGCCGCCGTGCGCCACCAACCCGATCCTGGGAGTCGTGCCGGGCGCGAACGTCCAGGTCGCCCCCCACGTCCAGCTCCGGCCGTCCCGGCTGGTGCCGGCGCGGAACAGGTGCTCCCCGGCCCGGTTCGTGGTGTGGGCCAGGCGAAGCCAGACCGTCGGCGCTGGGGTGCCGATGACCGCACCACCGTACGAAGTCCGGCCATTCGATGTAGCCACGAGCTCGCGGCCGAACTCGGTCTGCCGGGTGTTCCAGATGGCCACCGAACCGAGCCGGGCGAAGTCGTCGTCGCTGCGGTACGCGATCAGACCGGCTTGCTGGTAGTTGCGCACGGTGTCGGTGCCCAGGTCCAGGTGCAGCTTCGTCTCCGCGATCCAGTCCCCGGCCGGCGGCGTGCGCAGCAGCACTGTCGCGTTGTTGCTGCCGCCGGTCAGGTCGGTGGAGGTGAGACGCCAGCTCAGGGCGCCGTCGGCGACCGCGACGTCGTCGGTGGGCCGCACGACGTCCCAGCCGGTCAGTCCGGAGCCGCCGAACTCGTCGCCGCCCAACAGTCGACCCGTCTGTGGTACCGGTGCCGGCGTGGTGTGCGGGTGGGCCAGACGACGGATCGAGAGGTTGTCCAGCAGGGTGTCGGTGCCGACCAGCTGCACCGGGGCCGCGGAGACAGCGAACCCCCGGGCCGTCGTGGTCACCTCGGCCGCGGGATCGGCGAGATCCGAAGAGCTCACCTGGGCGGTGACCTCGGGGCCGTCGGCGGTGATCGTCAGGCTCCGCCAACCCCTCGAGAACGTCACCGGGGCCTTGACCGACTCACCACGGCCCGCCCGTACGGTCAGCCGCTGATTCACCGGTTCGAAGGTGACCCTGAGCTGTTGAGCACCCCGCCCGAGCAGCACCGTGGTGGCCCGATCACCGCGCAGGTCGGCCCGGAAGCGGACCCGGTCCGCGGGCGCCGACCGCTTCGTTGTCGCCACCCCTCGTAGTCGAGCGGTGGCCCCGGCCTGGGCGTCAGCCGGTCCCTGCCCGAGTCCCCAGATCCCTTGCGCAGCTGGATCCTCAGCGGTGATCCCGAGACCGGAGCCCGTCACCGGAACCGTCTGTCGGCCCGCGCTCGGACCGGCACCAGAGCGTGTCCGGGGCCAGCCGTCGATCCAGTCCAGCCGATCCAGCAGCATCGGTCGGCGGTTGATGCCGAAGGGCTCGCTCAACCACGGGTCCGAGCGGTCGATGGCGTGGTAGACGATGAACGTCTGACCAGTGGTGTCGGTGGCGATGGCGTGGTGGCCGGCCCCGATCCAGGCGTTCCCGTTCTGGGTCAGCACCGTGGTTCCACCGACCGCCGACGCCAGCAGCGAGATGCCGTCGGCGTCGACGAACGGACCGAGCGGCGAGCGGGACCGTCCGGCGAACACCGAGTAGCCGGTGGTGGGTCCGGCGCAGCAGTTCGCCGCCGAACCCATCAGGTAGTACCAACCGTCGTGGCGGACCACGTAGCTGCCCTCGTAACGGTTGTCGATGGCCACCTGGGTAGCCGACCCGACGGGAGTCAGACCGTCGGCAGTCAGCTGGGTCACCCACAGCCCGCCGTTGTAGGACCCGTAGTAGAGATAGGAGCGACCCTGGACGTCGGTGAAGCCTGCCGGGTCGAACGTCCACAGGAATCCGCCGTTGCCGGGCCGCGGGGCCACCACCGGCTTGTCGGACGACGCCCACGGCCCGACCGGCGTGGGTGCCGTGGCGACCCCGATGGCCGAGTCGTCGCCCGGATTGAGCGTGGTGTCGGTGACGGTGAAGTAGAGCACGTAACGCCCGGCGACGTAGCGCACATCGGGCGCCCACAGACCCGAGGTGGCGGTGGCCCAGGAGGGACGGTTGGTGTCATCGAACACGGTGCCGAGGTAGTCCCAGGTCCGCCAGTCGCGGGTCCGGGCGATGTGCATGATCCCCGGTGCCTCACCAGCCCGCAACGGGTCGGCGGTCGAGTAGGCGTACCACCAACCGTCCTTGCCCTGGATGACCGCCGGATCGGCGAACGTGTCGGCGAAGGAGGCACTGACCGGATTCCGTACGGTGCCCGCCGGCCGTTGCGCATCGGCCGGAGCCGACATGGTGACGAGCAGCAGGACCGTCAGCAGCGGGATCAGCGCCTTCATGGATCTAGCTCACAGCTCGTAGGCAGCCGGGCGCTGCTGCGCCTTGCGGATGCGTTCGACGTCGAGCTTGTCGGCACGGTCGAACCGATAGATCCCGTTCTCCTCCTGGAAGACGTCGGTGAGCTGGGTGTAGCAGTAGCCGAACATCCTGGGATCGTCCAGCAGCACCCCCGTCAGGCCCTCGAAACGGGCGTAGAAGCCCTCTTCGTCGCGCACCCGGTCGCCGTAACCCCACGATTCCGTCCGCACCCGGCCGTCTGCGTCGAGCGCGTCCGGGTTCCACCAGATGCCGCCGAACTCGGACACGAAGTAGGGCTGACCCGCGTACGGCAACGAGATGTCCCTGTCGAGGTGACGGTTTCCGTAGGGCCGCCCGTCAGCCAGACCGGCGTGGTTGGAGGCGAACTTCTCTGGATCCTGCTCGTAGTCGTGGCTGTCCCAGACATCGGTCTCGGCGACCCGGTGGGAGTAGCCGCTGGCGTCCAGCACTGGTCGCGAGGGGTCGGCCAGCTTGGTGGCCCAGAACATCGCCTGGGTGACGTCGTCCAGCTGGGTGATCCGGTCGTGGATGCCCTGGTGCGTCTCGTTCAACGGGCACCAACCGATGATGCTGGTGTGGTTGAGATCGCGCCGCAGCGCCTCCAGCCACTGGGTGACGAAGCTGGCGGTCGGCTGCTGGTGGTCGGTGTCATGGCCACCGATGCTGGCGCCCCAGTCCCCGAACTCACCCCAGACCAGATAGCCCAGCCGGTCGGCGTGGTAGAAGAACCGCTCCTCGAACACCTTCTGGTGCAGCCGCGCCCCGTTGAAGCCGGCCGCCAGGGACAGCTCGATGTCTCGCCGCAGGGCGTCGTCGTCCGGTGCCGTCATCAACGAGTCGGCCCAGTAGCCCTGATCCAGCACGAGCCGCTGAAACACTCGCTGTCCGTTGATCGTGATCGCCTGGCCGTCGACGGCCACCGACCGCAGCCCGGTGTAGCTCTGCACCTCGTCGACCGTGGTCCCGGACGCGTCGTGCAGCTGCAGGGTCAGGTCGTAGAGGTGCGGGTCGTCGGTCGACCAGAGTCGTACGCGGTCGTCCGGGATCGTCAAGGTCACGGTGGGCACACGGTCGAGGTCAACGCGGGTGGTGGCCGAGGCGACCGGACCGGCCGCATCGGACAGCGTCGCCGTCGCCGTCCAGCCCGGGCGGTTCTGGCTCGCCGGCAGCTCGACGGTGAACGACGAGGCGCCCACGTTCGGCGTCACAACCCCTCGCTGCAGGTGCACCTCCGGCACCGCCTCCAGCCAGACGGTCTGCCAGATGCCGGTGGTCCGGGTGTAGACGCAGTCGTGGTTGGCGTACTCGCGCGCCTGCTTTCCGCGAGCCTGCGGACCCTGCCGGGTGTCCCGGGCCCGGAGCACGATCGTGGCGTCGCCCTGGCCGGCCAGCGCGGTGGTGATGTCGGTCTCGAAGGAGGTGTACCCGCCCCGGTGCCGAACCACCTCGACGTCGTTGACCCACACCGTGGCGTCATGGTCCACCGCGCCGAAGTGCAGGATCACCCGACGACCGGACCAGTCGGCCGGCACCTGGACGGTCCGCCGATACCAGACCGCCTCGAGGAAGTCGGTGTTGCCGATCCCCGACGTCTCGCTCTCGGGGGCGAACGGGACCAGGATCTCGTCCGTGAGGTCACGGGTGCGCAGACCGCGTTCGAGTCCGCTGTCGGCGGTGTCGACCTCGAACTGCCAGCGGCCGTTGAGGTTGACCCAGTCGGGTCGGAAGAACTGCGGACGCGGGTGCTCCGGCTTGGGAATCATGCGTGAGGGTCAGCCTTTCAGGCCACTGGTGGCTACGCCTTCGATCACGTAGCGCTGGACGAAGATGAACAGGATGAGAACCGGCAGGGCGGCGACGGTCGCACCGGCCATGACCACGGGGTAGTCGATGTTGTAGGCCGCCTGCAGGGTCGCCAGACCCGCGGGCAGGGTCAGGCGCTCGGGAGAGAACAGCACGAAGACCGGCCAGATGAAGTCGTTCCAGTTGCCCAGGAAGGACAGCACCCCCAGGGTGACCAGCGCCGGCTTCGCGTTCGGCAGCACGACCCGGACGAAGATCTGCCAGGTGTTCGCCCCGTCGATCAGCGCGCTCTCCTCCAGCTCCTTGGGGATGGCCAGGAAGAACTGCCGCAGGAAGAACACCCCGAAGGCGCCCGCGGCGCCGGGCACGATGAGAGCGATCAGGGTGTCCAACCAGCCCAGCTGGTCCATGATCAGGTAGTTGGGCATCAAGAAGATGAAGCCCGGCACGAACAGCGTCGCGATGATGATCACGAACAGCACGTTCTTGCCGCGGAACTGCATCCGGGCCAGGGCGTAGGCGGCCATCGAGGCGACCACCACCACCAGGATGGCGTGGGCTGCCGCCGCGATGAACGAGTTCGCGGCCCACAGGAACACCGGGTTCTGCTCGTCGGCGAACAGCAACCGGTAGGCCCGCAGGGTGAACTCGTCCGGGATCAGGGTCATCGGGATCCGCCGGGAGTCCTCGACGGTCCGGAAGGACGTCAGGAACATCCAGAGCAGCGGGATGACGAAGATCAGCGACAGGGCGATGATGCCGATCCAGAAGAACGGCCCGTTGCGGTCCTGCCGGTAGGCCCGGCGTCGCCGGACGGCAGGCGAAGCGTCGGCGGTGCGCGCCAGCTCGGAGTTGGTCGGCTCGGTCGTGGTCACTTCTTGTCCCTCTCCCGCAGCGCCAGGAAGTTGATGGCGGAGATGATGATCAGGAAGACGGCCAGGATGTAGCTCATGGCCGTGGCCGAGCCCATCTTGAACGACCGCAGGCCTTCCTGGGTCATCACCATGATGGCGGTCCGGGTGCTGTCCCCGGGGCCGCCGTTGGTCACCAGGTAGGACTGGCCGAACATGTTGGCGCTGGCCAGCACCGTGGTGGTCAGGATGAAGACCAGGATGTTGCGCAGGCCGGGGATGGTCACGTACAGGAACTTCTGCCAGGAGCCGGCCCCGTCCAGCGACGCCGCCTCGTAGTGGTCCCGCGGGATGCCCTGCAGCCCGGCCAGGTAGATCACGGTGTTGAAGCCGAGGGTCCACCACACGGTCATCCCCACCAGCGCTACCCAGGCCGCCGGTTGGGTCTGGGTCCAGCCGACCGGGTCGATGCCCACCAGACCCAGCAGGTAGTTGATCAGCCCGAACTGGCTGTCCAGCAGGTAGCGGAACAGCACCCCGATCACCGCGATGCCCAGCACGAACGGGGCGAAGATGATCGCGCGGAACATCGACCTGCCGGGGAAGGTGCGGTTGAGCAGCAGGGCGATACCCAGCGGGATCAGCACCAGGAACGGCACGCTGGCCACCACGAAGATGGCTGTCGCCCGCATCCCGTTCCAGAACGGCTCGAAGGTGATCGAGTCCGGGTCGAACAGGTCGGCGTAGTTCTGCAGTCCGATGAACGGCTTGTTCGGCAGCAGGAAGTCCCAGTCGTGCAGACTCACCCAGATGCCGAAGACGGCCGGTCCCAGGACGAACGCGCAGAGCAGCAGCACGTACGGCAGCAGCATCAGGTACGGGGTGACCGGGTGATTGTGCCGCAGACCGCCCCTGCGGGGCGGGGAGGCCGTCACCGCGGCCTCCACCGCCTCCGCACCGGTGAAGGTGCTGCTGGTCATCCGTACTTCTTCTGGTTGGCGGCCAGGATCTTGTTGGCCTTCTCAGCTGCCGCCGGCAGCGCCTCGTCGACCGGCTTCTTACCCAGCATCACCTCGCTGGTGGCGGTGACCCACTCCGGCATCACGTCGTTGACGCCCGGGATCGGCGGCACGAAACGGATGTAGTCGATCTCCTTGGCGAACTCGGTCACCGGTCCCATCTTGGCGAACTCGGGATCCTCGCGGACCTCGTTGCGGGCCGGGACCATGCCGGCGGTGGCCCAGGTGAGGGACTGCTGGGAGATCCAGTTGATGAACACCCGAGAGGCGATCGCCTTGTTCGCGTCGGGATTCTGCTGGCGAGGCAGCACGAACTGGTGCGACCCGGCCCAGGTGACCTGCTCACCGCCGATGTTGGGCACCGGTGCGGCGCCCCACTTGAGCTTCTTGATCGCAGTCAGGGGGGTGGTGTTCCACGGACCGTTGATCATGAAGGCGGCCTTGTCGTTGGTGAAGGACACGAAGTCGCCGTCGCCGGCCGCGTTCTTGGGGCTGTGGCCGTTGTCGATCAGACCCTTCCACCAGGAGATGGCCTTCTGAGCCGGCTCCTCCCCGTACTCGGCGGTGAGGCCGTCGTCGCTGACCATCTTCCCGCCGAACTGGTACACGGTCGTCTGCGACGAGAGGCCGTTGACGCTCAGGGCCGAGGTCCACATACCCTGGATGCCCTTGGACTTGCACTGCTCCAAGATGGCCATCAGCTCGTCGCCGGTGGTCGGCGGCTTCTCCGGGTCGGCGCCGACCTTCTCCAGCACGGTCTTGTTGTAGAAGAGTCCGGCCGGGTGAACGTCGAGCGGGATGCCGTACCGCTTCTCCTGATAGAGACCGCCGTTCCAGGCGATCGGCACGAAGTCGGCCTCGGACAGCTTCAGGGCCGTCGCCACGTCGTCCAGCGGCGAGATCACCTGCCGAGCCGCATTCGTGGCCAAGTCGTCGTTGTGCATCAGACCGATCTCGGGCGCCTTGCCGTTGCTGACCGCGGCCGGCAGCTTCTGGAAGTACTCGGCCCAGGCGATCGCGGTCATGCTGACCTTGATGTTGGCGTGCTCGGCGTTGAACTGGTTGATCATCTTGCGCATGATCGGGCCGTCACCACCGGTGAGGCCGTTCCAGAAGGCCAGCTCGACGGCGGGGCCGTCATAGCCTTCCGCCCCACCGCCGCCGGAGACGGAAGCCTCCTGACCGGGGGCACCGGCGGAACCGGGTGAACAGGCCGAGAGCCCGGCGACTGCGGCTGCGCCGAGGGCGCCGCCCAGCAGCGAGCGTCGGGAGATCGAGAACGACGTTGTCATGCTTCTCCTTGGGATGGGGATGAGGGTGGGGCGGTGAGTCAGGCCTCGGTGCGGGCCAGCTCGAAGACGGTCCAGCTGAGGGGTGGCAGGTCGGCGCGCAGGATCTGCTGGTCGAACTCGGCGCCGCTGAGGGGGCCCGGCACGATGGCGTCGTGTCGGTCGTGGTTGGTGAGATCTGGCGCGGCGCCGTCGGGCGCGCGCAGGACGGTCGCCGCGACCACACGGCCGACGGGCAGTCCACGGCAGTCGACGTCGAGCTGCGCAGTCTCGGTCTGGCTGCGGTTGGCCACGAAGATCGCTGCGGTCCCGTCGTCGGGATCGAAGGTTGCCGAGGCGTCGACCACGGGTACGCCGCCGAAGCGAGCCGTGTCGTGCTGGTCGCTCGTGGCAACGACCTGCAGGATCTGTCCGCGGGCGAGGCGGCGCATCTGCTCGAAGGGGTAGGCGATGCTCTGCTTCCAGGCGTCGCCGCCCTCCTCGCTCCGGATCAGTCCGAGCACGTTGACCAGCTGAGCCTGACAGCCCACGGTCACCCGGTCGCCGTGGCGGAGGAGCGAGTTCAACATGGTTCCCACCACCACCGCATCGGCGACCCCGTACTCGCTCTCACCGAGTCGCGGGTGGAAGGTCCAGGGTGTCTGCTCCGCCAGGTCATCACCTCCGCGCTCGCGCGGGCGGGTGACGTTCCACTCGTCGAAGGAGAGGTTGATCGACGTGGCGTGCCGGCCCCGCGCCTTGACCGCGTCGGCGGTCGCGATCACCGACTCGATGAAGTGGTCCATGTCCACCGCCGAGGCGAGGTAGCTCGCGGTGTCACCGTCGGACTCGGCGTAGTAGACGTGCAACGACACGTAGTCCACCTCGTCGTAGCAGTGGGTCAGGACCTCGTCCTCCCACGCACCGAACGTCGGCATCTGCGCATTCGAGGAACCGCACGCGACGAGCTCGATGTCCGGGTCGATCAGCCGCATCGCTCGGCCGGTCTCGGCGGCAAGCCGCCCGTACTCGTAGGCGGACTTGTGACCGATCTGCCATGGTCCGTCCATCTCGTTTCCCAGGCACCAGAGCTTGTAGCCGAAGGGATCCACGGCACCGTTGGCGATCCGGCGGTCCGACCAGTACGAGCCGCCCGGGTGGTTGGTGTACTCCAGCAGGTCGCAGGCCTCCTGGAGGCCACGGGTGCCGAGGTTGACTGCCATCATCACCTCGGAGTCGACGGCTCTCGCCCACGCGTCGAACTCGTGGATCCCGACCGTGTTGGGCTCCGATGATCTCCAGGCGAGGTCGAGCCGCGAAGGACGCTGGTCGAGTGGACCGATGCCGTCCTCCCAGCGGTAACCGGAGACGAAGTTCCCGCCCGGGTAGCGGACCACCGTCGGCCCGATCTCCCGGGTCAGCTCGGCGACGTCCTCGCGGAAGCCGCCGCTGTCGGCGCGCGCGTGGCCGGGCTCGTAGATGCCGGTGTAGACGCAGCGACCCATGTGCTCGACGAACGATCCGAACAGCCGATGAGGCACGGGAGCCAGCGCGAAGGCGGCATCCAGGACCAGACGAGCACGGGGCATCGACGACGAGCCTCTCTACATCGTTGTATTTGCATCGTTGTAAGCCGGACCCTAACTCACGGCCCTACAACGATGCAATCACCAACGACAACAAATGTGTCACGACGCACCGTCGCCCCGCCGCGTGATTCCTTCAGCGAACCGCCGCCGTGCGGGGCGGGGCACTGCTCTGCCTCACCACCAGGCGGTGGGGCATCGTCACCCGCTCCACCGGACGCTCGGGATCGGCGATGCGCGCCTCCAGCAGATCCAGCACCGTGGTCGCGTAGGTGGGCTTGTCGAAGTCGATGGTGGTCAGCGGTGGCACGGCGAACGCCCCGTCGGCGATGTTGTCGTAGCCGACCACCGAGACGTCTTCCGGCACCCGGTGGCCCAGCGACCACAGGGCGCTGATCGCCCCGATGGCGATCGAGTCGGTCATGCAGACGATCGCGTCGGGCAGCGGGTGTTCGATCAGGTAGCTGGTCATGGCCTGCGCTCCACCCGCCGGAAACCAGTCGGGATTGGCGATCTCGAGCCGACGATCGCGGGCGATCCGGGCGATCCGAAGAGCGGCCCGGTAACCCTTCATCCGAAGCCGCGACGTCTCCGACCGCATCGACCCCATGATGGCGATACGTCGGTGCCCGAGGCCCACGAGGTGCAGCGTGAGCTCCTGGGTCGCCGCTACGTTGTCGACCCAGACGTGATCACCGACGCGCTGGTCGACCTCGCCGATGAACACCGTGGGTGGCAGTCGCGCGCCGGCCTGCACCGACACACTGGGCAACAGCACCGGGTTGAGGATCAATCCGTCGATCAGGTGGGCTCGAGCCTTGGAGATCAGCTGCAGCTCGCGTTCGCCGCTGATCGCCGTCTCCTCCATCTGGACCCCGAGGCCCCGGGCACCGGCCGCCACCACGAAGTGGTGGGCCATCTCGGCCGAGTACGGTGTACTCAGATCCGGTAGCGCCAGCGCGATCAGACCACTTCGACCGTTGCGCAGTGCTCGAGCGGACAGGTTCGGGACGTATTCCAGCTCGAGCATGGCCGCCTCGACCCTGATCCGCATGGCATCACTCACCGGGGTGGTCCCGTTGACGACGTTCGAGACGGTCTTGGGCGAGACCTGGGCCAGGCGGGCAACGTCCTTGACGGTTGCGCGCATGTCGCGGACGCTACCAGCGAAGGCGTGTCCGTGCGCCGAATATCTCTTCGCCGGCACGATCAAGGGAGCTCGACATGATCACCACCACGCGCCGTCAGCTGATCGCGGCCATGATCCTGACCGGTGCGACCGGCGCCGCGTGCGCTGCCGCAGCCGGCACGCCGGAACCGACCCCGACCGGAGGATCCGAGGCCTTCACCAACCCGGTCGTCGATGCCAACGTGCCCGACCCCATGATCATCGCCGACGACGAGGGAGGCTGGTGGGCCTTCGCCACGAACGGCGAGGGAGCCAACATCCAGACCCTGCGCAGCACCGATCTCGTCACCTGGGAGCAGGCTCCGGACGCGCTGCCGGAGCTACCGGCCTGGACGGCCGGCGGCGACGTCTGGGCGCCCGAGGTGGCCCGCACCGACGACGGCCGGTGGCTGATGTACTACACCACCCCGGCACCGGCGGACCGAGGCGACATCCAGTGCATCGGACTGGCGATCGCCGACTCCCCGGGCGGTCCGTACGTAGACTCCTCCGATCAGCCGCTCGTCTGCGAGACCGACGACGGCGGGTCGATCGACGCGCACCCGTTCACCGCACCCGACGGAAAGCGCTACCTGTACTGGAAGAACGACGGTAACCGGATCGGCGTGGACACCTGGATCTCGGTGCAGCAACTGGATCCCTCCGGCACCACCCTGGTCGGCGACCCGACGAAGTTGATCAAGCAGGACCAACCCTGGGAGGGGTCACTGGTCGAGGCGCCTTTCGTGGTGGAGGCGAGCGGGACGTACTGGCTGTTCTACTCGGCCAACGCGTACGACTCGGCAGCGTACGCGGTCGGGGCGGCCAGGGCAGCCAGCCCGACGGGACCGTTCGTCAAGCTGCCCGACCCGGTCCTGGTCAGCAACGAGGTAGCCGCGGGACCGGGGCACTGCGCGATCTTCGCGGTCGGCGACCGGCGGTGGATGGTCTACCACGCGTGGCCCCCGGATGCCGTCGGCTCCTCGTTCCCGGGCCGCACCATGTGGCTGACTGAGGTGGAGGTCACGGCCGACGCGGTCACCGTGACCCCGCCGACCACGCCCTACCCCACGCGCCCGCTCGCCTGAGCCGGCTCAGGACAGCTTGGACAAGATCAGCTCGCGCACCTTGGCTGCGTCGGCCTGACCCCGCATCTGCTTCATCACCGCACCGATCAGAGCCCCGGCGGCCTGCACCTTGCCGGCCCGGATCTTCTCGGCCACGTCGGGGTTCGCGGCGATCGCCGCGTCCACGGCCGCGCCGAGCGCGCCGTCGTCGGAGACGACCGCGAGATCACGGGACTCGACGACCTCGGCCGGTGAACCCTCCCCCGCCAGCACACCCTCGATCACCTGGCGGGCCAGCTTGTCGTTGATCGTGCCGGCCTCGATCAGCGCCTGCACCTCGGCCACCTGAGTGGCCGTGATCGGTGCTTCGGCCAGCTCCTGACCGGCGTCGTTCGCGTGCCGGGTGATCTCGGTCAGCCACCACTTGCGGGCACTCTGAGCCGACGCGCCGGCCGCGACCGTCTGCTCGATCAGGTCGACCGCACCCGCGTTGACCACGTCGCGCATCTCCAGCTCGGTGAAGCCCCAGTCCGCACTGATCCGCTTGAGACGGGCCGCCGGCGGCTCCGGCAGCGTAGCCCGTAGCTCCTCCACCCACTCCCGGCTCGGCGCGACCGGCACCAGGTCCGGCTCGGGAAAGTAGCGGTAGTCCTCCGCGGACTCCTTGAGGCGCCCCGACGTGGTCACCCCGGTGTCCTCGTGCCAGTGCCGCGTCTCCAGGACGATGTCGCCCCCGCCGTCCAGGACCGCCGCCTGCCGGGTGATCTCGTAGCGGATGGCCCGCTCCACGCTGCGGAGGGAGTTGACGTTCTTGGTCTCGGTCCGCGTCCCGAACTCCGCCTCCGGGGCCGGTCGGAGCGACACGTTCGCGTCACAACGCAGCGATCCCTGCTCCATCCGCACGTCGGAGACCCCGAGGGAGCGCAGCAGCTCCCGCAGCATGCCGACGTACGCCCGCGCCACCTGCGGCGCCTTGTCGCCGGCACCCTCGATCGGCTTGGTGACGATCTCGATCAGCGGCACGCCGGACCGGTTGTAGTCCAGCAGCGAGTGGTCGGCCCCGTGGATCCGCCCGGTCGCCCCGCCGACGTGCAGCGACTTGCCGGTGTCCTCCTCCATGTGGGCGCGCTCGATCTCGACCCGGTACGTCTCCACCGATCCGTCGTCACCGGGGATCTCGACCTCGCACCAGCCGTCGTACGCGATCGGCTCGTCGTACTGGGAGATCTGGTAGTTCTTCGGCATGTCCGGGTAGAAGTAGTTCTTGCGCGCGAACCGGCACCACTCCGCGATCGAGCAGTTGAGCGCCAGCCCGATCCGGATCGCGGACTCGATGGCCTTGGCGTTCACCACCGGCAAGGAGCCCGGCAGGCCCAGGCAGACCGGACAGGTCTGGGTGTTCGGCTCGGCCCCGAAGACCGTCGAGCAGCCGCAGAACATCTTCGACGCGGTGTTCAGCTCCACGTGCACCTCGAGCCCCAGCACCGGGTCGTACCGGTCCACGGCGTCGGCGTAGTCGACCACGGTCTCGCTCATCCGCGCACCTCCAGGTTCGGGATCTGCGCCAGCAGCGGGCCGCCCCAGCGGGCGGTGAGGGCGCGCTCCAGGGCGGCGCCCACCCGATAGAGCCGGTCGTCGGCCAGCGGCGGCGCCATCACCTGCAGACCCACCGGCAGCCCGTCCTCGGGTGCCAGTCCCACCGGGAAGGACGCCGAGGCGTTACCGGCCAGGTTGGACGGGATGGTGCACAGGTCGTTCATGTACATGGCCAGCGGGTCGTCGACCTTCTCCCCGATCGGGAACGCGGTCACCGGGGTGGACGGCGAGACCAGCACGTCGACGGCGTCGAAGGCCGCCGTGAAGTCGCGGCTGATCAGCGTCCGCACCTTCTGGGCCGAGCCGTAGTAGGCGTCGTAGTAACCGCTGGACAGCGCGTAGGTGCCGATGATGATCCGGCGCTTGACCTCGGCGCCGAACCCGGCCTCCCGGGTCAGCGCCATCACCTGCTCGGCGCTGTGGTTGCCGTCGTCACCGACCCGCAGTCCGAACCGCATGGCGTCGAACTTGGCCAGGTTGGAGGACACCTCCGCGGGCATGATCAGGTAGTAGGCACCCAACGCGTAGACGAAGTGGGGGCAGGACACCTCGACGATCTCGGCACCGAGGGAGGCCAGCAGCTCGACGGCCTCACGGAAGCGCTGCTCGACCCCGGGCGCGTAGCCCTCGCCGCTCAGCTCCTTGACCACACCGATCTTGAGGCCGGACACATCACCGGAGCGCGCCGCCTCGACCACCGGGGGCACCGGGGCGTCGATCGAGGTGGAGTCCAGCGGGTCGTGGCCGGCGATCACCTCGTGCAGCAGGGCGGCGTCCAGCACCGTACGAGCACACGGGCCGGGCTGGTCGAGCGAGGAAGCCATGGCGACCACGCCGTAGCGGGAGGTGCCGCCGTACGTCGGCTTCACGCCCACCGTGCCGGTGACCGAGGCGGGCTGCCGGATCGAGCCACCGGTGTCGGTGCCGATGGCCAGCGGCGCCTCGAAGGCGGCCAACGCCGCGGCACTGCCGCCACCGGAGCCGCCCGGGATCCGGGTGGTGTCCCACGGGTTGCGGGTGGGTCCGTACGCGGAGTTCTCGGTCGAGGAGCCCATCGCGAACTCGTCCAGGTTGGTCTTGCCCAGGATCACCAGATCGGCGTCCAGCAGCCGCCGGGTGACGGTCGCGTCGTACGGCGGGATCCAGCCCTCGAGGATCTTCGAACCGCAGGTCGTGGGCGCGCCGCGGTACGCGACGATGTCCTTGAGCGCGAGCGGCACCCCGGCCAGCGGGCCGAGCTTCTCGCCGCCGGCGATGCGGTGGTCGATGACGGCGGCCTGGGCCAGGGCCCGCTCGCCGTCGACGTGCAGGAACGCGTTGATCTCACCGTCGACCGCGGCGATCCGGTCCAGGTGCGCGGCCGTGACGGCGACCGAGGTCGTCTCGCCGGCAGCGATGGCCGCCGCCAGGTCGGCGGCGGTGCTGTGGGTGACGTCGGTCATCAGGCCTCCCCGAGGATGCGCGGGACCCGGAACCGGTCCTGCTCGGCGGCCGGCGCGCCGGCGAGCACATCGGCCACCGGCAGCGACGGTCGGACCACGTCCTCCCGGAACACGTTGGTCAGCGGCAGCGCGTGCGAGGTCGGCGGGATGTCGTCGGCAGCGACGTCGGAGACGCTGGCCACCGACTCCAGGATCACGTCCAGCTGCGGCGCCAGGTGCACCAGCTCGGCTTCGGTCATCTCGATCCGAGCCAGCCGGGCCAGGGCGGCCACGTCGTCAGGACTCAATGCCACGGGTCAGTTCTCTCTTCAGGTCGTCGTTCGGGACTCGCGGACGAGTCGGTCAGCCATCCTAGGCCAGCGGCCGCAGGACGAGCCCGGTCTTCAGCTTGGGGGTGAAGAAGGTCGACTTGGGGGGCATCAGCAGGCCCTCCCGGGCGGTCCGCTCGATCTCGGCCACGCTGACCGGCCGGATCAGCACCGCGGCCTCGGCGCGACCGTCGTCGACCGCGGCCACCGTCTCGGCCAGTCCGTGCTGGTAGCTCACCGGCACCTCACCGAGAGTGTGCTCCAACCAGGCCCCGTCCAGGGACCGGATGTCGTGGAAGGCGCCGGGGATCGGGTCGAGGCGGGAGGTCCGGTCGCGCGTGTAGAGCACCAGGAATCCCTCCTCCTGCATCGCGGTCAGCGTCTGCGGAGTCGGCCGCTCCATGTCGGTCAGGGCGAAGGTGTGGCTGAACTCGGCGTACATCCGGTCGTACAGCCGATGGATCGCGGCGACGCTCAGCTGGTCGGCGACCAGCTCGCTGACGAAGGCCAGCGTCTCCTCCGCGGCGGTGTCAGTACGACCGGTGGCGGCACGGATCTCGTCGCGGTAGGTCCGGCTGATGCCGTAGCGGTGGTGCCCGTCGGCGATCAGCACGTCGTCGGCGGCGATCGCCGCGCTGATGGCGGCGATCCGGTCGGGATCGGTGACCCGCTCCACCCGGTGTGTGACCCCTTCCTCCACCACCTCACCGAGCGGCTCACCCGGTTCGGCCAGCAGCCCGGCCAGCCCGGAAGCCAGCGACAGTCCCCAGACCGGCGACAGGTTGGCCCGGGTCGCACGGGTCAGATCCAACCGATCGGTCGACGCCTTGGGGGTGGTGCGCTCGTGCGGCAGCACTCCGCCGGCTCCGTGGTCCACCACCTCGAGCCCGCCCAGCACACCCACGATCTCGCGCGCCGTGCCCGTCTCGTCGGTGAAGCTCAGCCGATACAGGGTGAAGCTCGGCCGCTCGTCGGCGACCAGGACGCCCTCGGCTCGCCAGCCGTCCAGCGTCGCGGCTGCTTCCCGATAGCGGTCGTCGCCGCCGCGGGGCACGTCGACGTGGGTGATGTTGTGCTCGTCGAGGGCGAGGTAGTGGTCCAGATCGGCGTCGGAGAGGACGTCGTAGGGCGGGGCGACCAGGGTCGCGAGGTGCTCGTGATCGGCGTACCGGAGAGCGGCGAAGGGCAGGAAGCGGGGCACGGGCACCACCCTGTCACGGCCTGGCAGCCGGACCGAAACACCGGGGTAACGCACGATAGGAGAGGATGGGGCCGTGTACCTGATGCGTGTCGCACTGCCCGATCGCCCCGGCTCGCTGGGCGCGGTCGCGAGCGCCATGGGCAGCGTCGGGGGTGACATCAACGCGGTCGAGATCGTCGAGAAGGGTGACGGTGTCGTCGTGGACGACTTCATCGTCGATCTGCCCCCGGGTCGGCTGCCGGAGACCATCATCACCGCGTGTCATCGGCTGGAGGGGGTCCGCGTCGAGTGGATCTCGCGCTACCCGGAGGGTGGGGGTCTGCAGTCCGACCTCGAGGCGTTGGAGCGGATGACCGCCGATCCGGCCAGTGCGGCGGAGACGCTGGTGTCGCTCAGTCCGGTGGTGTTCCGGTCGCACTGGTCGGTGTTGCTCGAGGTCACCGGCGACCAGGTGACCAGCCTGGCTGCGACCACCCTGGCTCCCGATTTCGACAGCTCGAACGCTGGGCCGCTGGCACCGTTCGACACCACCCACCGGATCGAGCTGGATTCCGGCTGGCTGCCCGGCTGGGCGGATTCCACCGTCGTCGTGGTGCCCCTGACACGTGACCGGGTGATCGCCATCGGCCGCCTCGGCGGTCCGGCCTTCCTCGATTCCGAGATCGCTCGACTGCACCATCTCGCTGCCCTGATCAAGTAGTGACCTGGGGTTTGCTGTTCGCCTGGCTCACGTCCGTCGCATTCGGGGTGGTGTCGGCGATCATCCCGGTGGTCAACGCCGAGGTGTACGTGCTCGTCTCCCAGGTGTCCGCCGTCGCCGGCGTCGTGCCGGTGGCCGTCGGCGTCGCGATCGGGCAGACCATCGGCAAGTGCCTGCTGTTCCTCGGTGTCCGCCGCGGTCGACAGTTCCGCTTCGTCCGAGAGCACCGGGCCAAGGTTCGTGCCGAGCCACGGGGCCGGTTTCGACAGGCGTGGCACGACGCGGTGCAGCTCCTGCTGCACCTGGTCGGGACGAAGCGCTGGGGTCTGCCGATCACCCTGCTGGCAGCGGTGGTGGGCATCCCGCCCCTGTACGCGGTCGCCCTGCTCGCCGGGGCGACGACGATGAAGCTGCGCTACTTCGCTCCGGTCGTGCTGGTCGGGCGCATCGCCAGGTTCCTGCTCGTCGCGTACGGGGTCGCTGTGCTGCCGTGGTGGTGAGCCAGCGCTCAGCCCTGGTCGCCGATGCCGAAGCCGATGTTGCCGGTCATCGCGTAGTAGACGTACCAGCTCAGCAGGAAGCAGGCGAGCAACGCGACGAACAGGGCCAGACTGACCCAGATCCGCATCCGCCGCTTCGACTTCGTGGTCGGCACCATCCCGGGGCCCCACTCGCCCAGGTTGGGCTGGACCCGCGGCGGCGTACCCGCATTCAGGTTGAGGTTGGAGAAGACCTTCGGCACCGGGCCAGCGTAGTCGCCGTCAGGCTTCCCCGATGCTCGCGATCTCCGTCGCGGCCTCCGGACCGTCGTCCAGCAGCACGCGGAACGCGGCGGCGCCGCGCAGGATCGGCACCTTCAGCGTCACCGCCTTGTCGTACTTCGAGCCGGGCGACTCCCCCACCACCACGAAGGCGGTCTTCTTGGAGACCGAGCCCGCCACCTTGCCGCCTCGCGACGTGATCGCCTCGGCGGCGGAGTCGCGCGTGAAGCCGTCCAGCGCGCCGGTGACCACGACAGCCAGTCCGGCCAACGACTGATCCAGCTGCTCGGGTTGCTCGTCGCGCATCACCGCCCCGGCGGCCTGCCACTTGCGGACGATGTCGCGGTGCCAGTCGACGGCGAACCAGTCGGTGATCGCGGTGACCAGGGTGGGTCCGATGCCCTCCACCTCGGCCAGCTGCTCCGGCGTGGCGGACGCCAGGGCGTCGAGGGAACCGAAGGCGCGGGCCACGTCCGGAGCCACCCCCTTGCCGATGTGGCGGATGGACAGCGCGACCAGGAACTTGTCCAGCGGGCGTGTCTTGGCCTCATCCAGGTTGGCCAGCAGCTTGGCGCCATTGGCGCTGAGCACGCCTGCCTTGGTGGTGAACAGCTCGGTGCCGAGCAGCTTCTCCTCGGTCAGGTCGAACAGGTCACCTTCGTCGACCATCAGACCGGCGTCGAGCAGCGCCTGCGCCGCCTGGTAGCCGAGCACCTCGATGTCGAGTCCCTGACGACTGGCCAGGTGGAACAGCCGCTCGCGCAGCTGGGCCGGGCAGGACCGGCTGTTCGGACAGCGCAGATCGGCGTCGCCCTCCTTCTCCGGCTTCAGCTCTGTCTGGCAGTCCGGGCAGTGGGTCGGCATCTCGAACTCCCGCTCGTCGCCGGACCGCAGCTCGACGACCGGTCCCACGATCTCGGGAATCACGTCACCGGCCTTGCGCAGCACGACGGTGTCGCCGATCAAGACGCCCTTCCGCTTGACCTCGCTGGCGTTGTGCAACGTCGCCATGCCGACGGTGGAGCCGGAGACGAGCACCGGCTCCATCACTCCGTACGGCGTGACCCGTCCGGTCCGGCCGACGTTGACCCGGATGTCCAGGAGCTTCGTGGTCACCTCTTCGGGCGGGTACTTGAAGGCGATCGCCCACCGCGGCGCCCGCGACGTCGAGCCCAGCTGGTCCTGCACGGACCGCTCGTCGAGCTTGATCACCACGCCATCGATCTCGTGCACGACCGAATGGCGGTGCTCGCCGTAGTGCTCGATGAACGCCCACACCGCATCCAGGTCCGGGCAGACCGCGCGCTGCGGGCTGACCGGCAGACCCCACGCCTGCAACGCGTCGTACGCCGTGGACAGGCGGTCCAGCCGCACGCCCTCGACGACCCCGAGGCCGTGGCTGACGAAACCGAGGTGGCGGGACGCGGTGATCTTGGGATCCTTCTGCCGCAGCGAGCCGGCCGCCGCGTTGCGCGGGTTGGCGAACGGTGCCTTGTCGTCGGCGACCAGCGACTCGTTCAGCTTCGCGAACTCCTCGACCGCGAAGAACACCTCGCCGCGCACCTCCAGGGTGCTGGGCAGCGGGTGCTCCTCGGTCGCCGTGAGCCGGCGCGGGATCACGGCGATGGTGGCCACGTTGGCGGTGACGTCCTCGCCGAACCGTCCGTCGCCGCGGGTGGCCGCCCGGGTGAGGCGTCCGTTCTCGTACAGCAGGTCGATCGCCAGCCCGTCCACCTTCAGCTCGCACAGGTAGCCGGAGCGGGCGATCTGCTCCTCGCCGAGCTCGCGGACTGCCCGCTGGGCCCACCGGTCCAGCTCCTCGCGGTTGAAGACGTTGTCGAGGCTGAGCAGCCGCATCGGGTGCTCGACCGCCGCGAACGTGGTGGCCGGCGGACCACCCACCTTCTGGGTCGGCGAGTCGGGGGTGCGCAAGGCCGGGAAGGCGTCCTCGATCGCGTTCAGCTCCCGCATGGCCGCGTCGAACTCGCCGTCGGAGATCGTCGGGGCGTCGAGCACGTGATAGCGCCAACGGGCCTCGTCCAGTCGCTCGGTCAGCTCGGCGTGCCGCTGCCGGGACTCGGCGTCGGGTTCGGTCTGCTCCCCGCTCGTCTCCGGGGCGTTCGTCTGAGGGGCGTCCGTCACGTCCGGAACACTAGTGCGACCCACCGACAGGCGATCGTCGGCGACAATGACGTGGTGCCGCTGTGGTCCCGTCTTCGACGTCTGCTGCCCTCTCGCCGCCCGCCGGCCGCGGATCCGGGCCAGATCCGCTTCGACTACGCACCGCGGCGCGACGGTCGGCCCGATCCGGGCGAGATCGTGTGGGCCTGGGTGCCGTACGACGAGAACGACGGGCGGGGCAAGGACCGCCCGGTGCTGATCGTCGCCCGCGACGGCGGCACGCTGCTCGGGCTGACCCTCACCAGCAAGGACCACGACCGTGACGCCGCGGACGAGGCGCGGCGTGGCCGTTACTGGATGGACATCGGATCGGGTCCCTGGGACAGCCGGGGCCGACCGAGTGAGGTCCGCCTGGATCGGATCCTCCGGCTCACCCCCGACGCGGTCCGGCGGGAAGGGGCGGCGCTGGATCGCACCCGGTTCCTTCGGGTGGCGCAGGAGGCGCAGCGCGTCCAGGCCCGGAAGCTCCGCTCGAACGGGTGATTCCGCTCAGTGTTCCCAGAAGCCCTCGTGCACCGCGCGGGCCTCGGCCAGGTCGAACGGTCCGAGCACCTCGGTAGGTCGCTGGCCGGCCGCGAACACCTGCCGGCACGGCAGGGCCAGCGTCGGGTTCTCCGGGTCGTCGCCGGTCATCGCGGCGAGCTCGGACTCAGCGAGGGCGAACACCACCTTCGAGATCCCGGCCCAGTAGATCGCGCCGGCGCACATCGCGCACGGCTCGGTGCTGGTGTACAGGGCGTACCCGCGGAGGTCCCGACCGAGGGTCTGACTGGCCAGTCGGACCAGGTTGGACTCCGCGTGACCGGTGACGTCGGAGTCGGTGACCACCGTGTTCTGGGCCTTCAGCACCACCGTGCCGTCGGCGTCGGCCAGCACGGCGCCGAACGGGTGGTTGCCGGCCTCACGGG
The DNA here is from genome assembly GCA_963696135.1 of uncultured Actinomycetota bacterium. Classification (GTDB taxonomy): domain Bacteria; phylum Actinomycetota; class Actinomycetes; order Propionibacteriales; family Propionibacteriaceae; genus Microlunatus. The sequence continues at coordinate 446,248 of CAVOJH010000003.1, read as the reverse complement.
CCAGTCGCGCCTGCTCGACGGCCAGGTCCAGGCGAGGGTGGTCGCTCACTCGGCATCGCCCAGGGCGTCCTCGATCCGGCGGACCTTGGCGTGCAGCATGTCGGTGTGACCGGGCCGGAGATCGGCCTTCAGCACCAAGGACACCCGGGGTGCCTTCGCCGCGACAGCCTCGGTGGCCCGCTTGACCACATCCATCACCTCGTCCCACTCGCCCTCGATGGTGGTGAACATCGAGGTGGTCTCGTTGGGAAGCCCGGATTCGCGGACCACCCGTACGGCTTCGGCGACGGCATCCCCGACCGACGGGTCACCGCCGGAGGGTGCGACAGAGAAGGCAACCAGCATGCGGTCCAACCTACCGAGCGACGGCTTCCGAGGCGGCAGGCAGACTGGGGCCATGGCGAACGAGCGACGACGAGTCCTGGTCACCGGTGCGGCCGGCTACATCGCGGGGCAGCTGCTGCCCGCTTTCCGCGAGCGGTACGACCTCACGCTGATCGACGTGTCCCGGACCCACAAGCGCGCCGGTCACGAGGTCGAAGGCGTCGAGCTGCTGGACCTGCTCGACGATCCGGCCGATCGGTTCATCGAGCTGTGCGAGCACGTGGACACCGTGGTGCACTGCGGGATGAGGCCTCCGGCCGGCACCCCCAGCTACGCGGCCGAGCGGGTCAACCTGGACATGACCGCCCGCGTCTACGAGGTGGCGGCGCAGTCCGGCGTCCGGCGCGTCGTCTGCACCAGCACCAACCAGGCAGCGAAGTGGTACGAGCGGTCGTGGCACGAGGGACGTCGCGATCGGGTCGATCCGGAGGACTACCCGCGACCGGACAGCTTCTACGGCTGGGCCAAGACCGCGTACGAGACTCTCGGGTTCCTGTTCGCCACGGGCGAGGTCAGCCGGCCGGTGGAGGTGGTGCAGATCCGCATCGTCGCGCCGCGGCCGATCCGGGCCGCGGGCTTCGCCGACCGACCGCTGGCCGACTACCTCCGCGACATCACCGGGTGGATCAGCGAACGCGATCTGCAGCAGCTCTACGTCCGTTCCATCGAGGCGGACTCGATCGCCGATCCCGACGGCGTACCGTTCCAGATCTTCTACGGCGTCAGCGACAACGCTCGGACCTTCTGGTCGATCGCCAACGCCCGACAGGTGATCGGCTACGCGCCGCAGGACGACTCCGAGATCGAGTTCGCCGACGAGATCGCCGCCATGGTGCGGCGCGGGGACCCTCAGTCGTAGAGACCTTCGCCGACGATGTCGGCGGCGGTCCGGATCGTGCGCAGCGCCGTGATCGCTGCCGTACGGGAGAAGCCGGCAAGGCCGCAGGCCGGCGTGACCACCGTGTGGGTGGAGATCTCCGGCGGCAGCTCGAGGCGACGGATCGGCCCCAGCACGGCCGACGCCACCTGGTCGGCGGTGCTGGGGGCGGCCCCGGGGTCGGTCGTGGGCAGGGCGCCCGCCAGCAGCCAGTGTCCCTGCTCCAGGGCGACGCCGAGGGCGTCCCAGTCCGGCGTGCCGAGCAGGGCGAGATCCAGGGCGAGGCCGGTGACCCCGGCGTTCGCCAGCAGCTCGATCGGCGTACCCGGGGCGCAGCAGTGCACGACCACCGGGGCGTCACCGAGGCGCTCGACCAGCCGGGTGTAGGCCGTGCTGACCTCGGGGATGTCGACCGGACGGTGCCGGCCCAGCCCGCTGGCGGTGGCGATCCCGCCGCCCAGCACGGCCGGCAGCGAAGGCTCGTCCAGCTGGACGATCGTGGTGATCGCCGGCAGCCGTCGGGTCAGCTCGGCGACCAGGTCGACGATCCCCTGCTCCAGCGACTGAACCACCTCCCGCCGCGCACCGGTGTCGGGCAGCACCTTGTCGCCGCGGGGATGCTCCAGCGAAGCCGCGAGCGTCCAGGGGCCCGCGACGGCGATCTTGACCGGACCCTCGTAGCCCTGGGCGATCTCCTCCAGCTGATCCAGGTCGGATCGCAGGGTGGCGAGCGCGCGACGATGATCACGAGATGAGGTGTCGGTCAGCCGCCACCCGGCAGACTGCAGGTCGATGCCGAGACCGCTGAGCAGCGCCGTGCCTCGGCCGATCAGCCCTGCCCACGGTCCGCGGTCCGGAAGCTCGGGCAGGTAGGGAAGATCGGGGCACTCGGCGAAGGTGATCTTGAGCGCGTCGGCCATCTCCGTCCCGGGCCACGAGCCGATCCCGGTCGAGACCACACCTTCGCTCGTGAGCGTGAGAGGCGCTCTGGTGATCATGAGGCGGTCTCGCTGATGGTGGCGCTGCCCACCACCTGCGAACCCCGGTAGCTGACCAGCGCCTGTCCGGCGGCGACCCCGGCGATCGGCTCGTCCAGCCGCGCCACGACCCGGTCGCCGACGTAGGCGATCTCGGCGGTCACCGGCTCCCCGTGGGCCCGCACCTGGACCTGACCCCGCCATGGCCCGGTGACCGGACGGTTGGTCCAGGTCGGCCGGATGCCGGCGATCTCGCGGACCAGCAGCGCCTCGCGCGGTCCGACGGTGACGGTGTTCGTCACCGGTGAGATGTCCAGCACGTAGCGGGGCTGGCCGTCCGCCGCCGGGGTCCCGATCCGCAGACCCTTGCGTTGGCCGATCGTGTAGTGGTGCGTGCCGTCGTGCTGTCCGACAATGGCACCCATCTGGTCGGTGATGGTGCCGGGCCGCGAGCCGAGGTGTCGGTCCAGGAAACCGGCGGTGTCACCGTCGGCGATGAAGCAGATGTCGTGGCTGTCGGGCTTGTCCGCCACCGCGAGTCCGCGATTCTCGGCCTCGGCCCGCACCTCGCTCTTGAGGGAGTCGCCCAACGGGAACAGCGAGTGCGCCAGCTGATCCGGGGTCAGCACGCCGAGCACGTAGGACTGGTCCTTGTCGGAGTCGGCGGCCCGGTGCATCTCGATGCCCTCGGGTCCGGGGGTGAGTCGGGCGTAGTGGCCGGTGCAGACGGCGTCGAAGCCCAGCGCGATCCCGCGCTGCAGAACCGCCGCGAACTTGATCTTCTCGTTGCAGCGCAGGCACGGGTTCGGGGTGCGACCGGCTGCGTACTCGGCGACGAAGTCGTCGACCACGTCCGCGGCGAACTCATCGCTCAGATCCCAGACGTAGAAGGGGATGCCGAGCACATCGGCCGCTCGCCGAGCGTCGTGGGCGTCCTCCTTCGAGCAGCACCCGCGGGCCCCCGTCCGGTAGGACTGCGGGTTCTTCGACAGAGCCAGGTGCACTCCGGTCACGTCGTGACCGGCCTCGACTGCCCGGGCCGCGGCCACCGCGGAGTCGACCCCTCCGGACATGGCGGCCAGTACCCGCATGAGCTCGTCCCTCCCTCGTCGCGCTTCCGCATCCCCTCGTACGACCGCCCAGTCTCCCACGTCATGCGGGTGGGTACGCGCCGGCTTGTAGGAAGCCCACCGGCTTGTGGGAAGCGCAATTTCCATCCGCGGATGCGGATTGCTGGTGGGTCGGTCGCCGGGGGCGGGCAATTTCCATCCACGGACGCCGATTGCCGCATGGGGCCATCGAGCTCAGGCCGCCTTGCGCGCATTCACGAACTCGCGATTCCACTCCACCGACGGTGCTCGCCTCGTCACCGAGACGCCTCGATCCCGCAACGCGTCCTTGATGTCTCGAACGGTCTGCTCAGGATGCTCGAAGATGCCTTCCGCAGTCACCAGAATCAGGCGCCAGCCCTGCGCTTCGAGCCTCGTACGTCGGCGGATGTCGGAGTTCCACTGCGTGCTGTTCTCGGCGTGCTGTCGTCCCTCGTACTCGATCGCGAGCAGGAGAGCGGAATAGCAGAGATCGATGCGGAAGACCCAGGACCCGTCAGCGGCGCGCAGGATCTTGTTGACCTGAGGTTCGGGCAGGCGGGCCAGCACCATCAACATCCTGAGCCTGGTCTCCATGACCGAGTCGACGCCCGTCCGCACGAAACCGGCCGCACGACGAGCGCGTCGGCAACCCGCTCCGCCCCAGGTCGCAGCCGCATCGAGAAGCTCCTGTGGCGTTGCTCGGCCCGCCTTCACGAGCGAGTCACCCACAGCCACGAGATCGACCAACGTGATGCCCAGCGATGCGAGCTCCAGAAAGGAGCGGATCGGTGGCGAGACCGGTATGCCGGATCTCTTCTGCGGCGTCACCACCGGGTCGGCCCGGTGAGCTCGGATGCCGCGGCGCTGCGTGCGAGCGATGTCGCCGGGAGAGCTGATGTGGGTCTCAGCGGACAGCGGCGCCCATCCACCCCAGAGTCGTACGGCACTGTGATGGCTGACGTACGAGCCGGCGGGGGCGATCAGCAAGGCAGCACGCGCCTGGTGCCGAAGGGTGAGCTTGATGTCGGCTCGCAGGTACACGCCGTGGAAGACCCGGCGGAAGCGTGGTCCCTGCAGCTGGCGATCTCCGATGCCGGCACCCAGGGCGGCTCGACGGGTGAACGGTGTGGTCGTGTCGAGGGTCATGCCGGCCAGCCTGGGACCAACCGGCATCCGCTCACGGCCTATCCACAGGCACGATGTTGTCCGTTCCCGGAGGGTGTTGCTCGAACCCAGTGAGGTGTTGTTCAGGGCGGGTCGGAGCCTCGGTCGGCGGTTCTGCCCCGCCACGTCACCAACGCCGCTCAACTCCCGCCCGCGGATGGAAATTACCCAGCCAGGTTCACCCACGCCAGCCCGAATCCCGTCCGTGGATGGAAATTGACAGCAGAACGTGCCAGCAGCACGGCCGGTGGTCAGCCGGTGACGCCACCGAACGCACGCGCCCGGACGAGCACCTCGGGGAGCGCCGCGGCCAGGGCGTCGACGTCGGCCCGGGTCGAGGTGTGACCGAGCGAGAAGCGGAGTGCCGAACCAGCCTGCCGCTCCGTACGGCCGAGGGCCAGCAACACGTGACTCGGCTCGGCCACCCCGGCGGCGCAGGCTGAGCCGGTGGAACAGTCGATGCCGGCGGCGTCCAGAAGCAGCAGCAAAGCGTCGGCGGAGCAGCCGGGCAGCTCGACGTTCAACACGCCCGGAAGGCGATCATCCGGGTCCGACGGACCGTGTACGACAGCGTCCGGCACGGCCGTCAGCACCGCGGCCACCAGACCCGCGCGCAGCGACTCCAGACGCTCCCGCTCGAGCGACTGCGACTCGACCGCCACCTGCAGCGCGGCCGCAAACCCCGCCGCTCCGGCCACGTCCAGCGTCCCGGACCGTACGTCACGCTCCTGACCGCCCCCGTGCAGCATGGACTCCAGCCCGATCTCACGCCGCGCGATCAGGGCTCCGACCCCGACCGGGCCACCGAGCTTGTGAGCGGTCACCGTCATCAGATCCAGTCCGCTGGCCGTGAAGTCGACCGGCAGGTGACCCGCCGCCTGCACGGCGTCGCTGTGGGACCAGGCGCCGACCCGGCGGGCGACCTCGGCCACCTCGGCCACCGGCTGGATCGTGCCGATCTCGTTGTTGGCCCACAGGACCGAGACCACCGCCGTTCGGTCGTCGACCGCTGCGCTCAGCTCGTCGAGCCGGACGCGTCCGGTCGAGTCGACCCCGATCTCCGTCAGGTCTGCGCCGCCCGAGGACGCCAACCAGCGGGCAGGGTCCAGCACGGCGTGGTGCTCGATGGCACTCGCCACGACCCGCGACCGACCCTCCGAGCGTGCCCGGGCACCGTACGAACCCTTGATCGCCAGGTTGTCGGCCTCGGTGCCGCCGGACGTGAAGATCACCTCGACGGGCTGGGCGCCCAACAGGTCCGCCACCTGTTCGCGGGACTCCTCCAGCACCCGCCGGGCCGCCCGTCCGGAGGCGTGCAGCGACGACGGGTTCCCGGCGAGCCGCCACTGGGCGGCCATCGCCTCGATCGCGGCGGCCACCATCGGGGTGGTCGCCGCGTGATCGAGGTACGTCCGGTTCACGGTCAGCCCTTGCGGGCCTTGACCTGCTCGGTCACCGCGGGCAGCACGGTCTGCAGATCCCCGACCACGCCGAGGTCGGCCAGCGCGAAGATCGGCGCCTCCGGGTCCTTGTTGACCGCGACGATCGCCTTGGAGGTCTGCATCCCGGCCCGGTGCTGGATGGCGCCCGAGATACCGGCGGCCAGATAGAGCTGCGGTGACACGGTCTTGCCGGTCTGCCCCACCTGGTAGGCGTGCGGGTACCAGCCCGAGTCCACGGCCGCCCGCGAGGCACCGACCGCGGCACCGAGGGCATCGGCCAGCGCCTCGACGGCGCCGAAGTCACCGCCGGTGCCACGACCGCCGGAGACCACGATCGCGGCCTCGGTGAGCTCGGGGCGGCCACTGGCCGACTTCGGTTCGGACTTCACGATCCGGGCACCCTTCGCCGTCTCGGAGATCGTCACCGCCGCCTCCGACACCGACGCCTCCGTCGGCGCCGTCTCCGGGGCCACGGCGTTCGGCTTCACGGTGACGACCGGGACGCCGTGACCGACCGATGCGCGAACGGTCCAGTTGCCGGCGAACACCGACTGGGTCGTGGATCCGTCGGTCGCGATGTCGGTGGCGTCGGTGATGAGTCCGGCGCCGAGCTTGACCGCGAGTCGACCGGCGATCTCCTTGCCCTCGGCCGAGGAGGTGATCAACACGGCCGCCGGTGAGCGCTCGGCGACGATCTGGGCGAGGGCTTCGGCCTTCGGGGCGACCAGGTACTCCTCGATGGCCGGGTCGACGACCGAGAGCACGGCGGTGGCCCCGTACTCGCCCAGGGTCGCAGCGACCGCGGAACCGTCACCGAACACGACGACGACCGGGGAACCGACCCGGCGCGCCAGGGTCAGCAGCTCGAGGGTGGGCTTGGCCACACCTCCGTCGGTCAGCTCGGCGACGACGACGACATCAGACATGTTCGACTACCTCTCGCGTGCGGTGGATCAGATGAACTTGCCGGCGGTGAGGAACTCGACCAGGGCCGCCGATCCGGCGCCGTCGGCGTCGGGCACCACCTTGCCGGCCTCTTTGGGCGGGCGCGGAGTGGTGTCGGCCACAGTGCTCCAGGCGGCATCCAGGCCCACCGAGCCGGCTTCGATGCCGAGGTCGGACAGCTCCCAGGTCTCGACCGGCTTCTTCTTCGCGGACAGGATGCCCTTCATCGACGGATACCGCGCCTCGCCGGACTGGTCGGTCACACTGACCACCGCGGGCAGGTTCGCTTCGACGGTCAGGCTGGCGGTGTCGGTGTCGCGTCGGATCGTCACCACACCGTCGCCGACCTCCAGCGTCGCTCCCAGCGTGGCGGCCGGCCAGCCGAGCCGCTCGGCCACCATCACCGGCACGACGCCCATGGCGCCGTCGGTGGACGCCATCCCGCACAGCACCAGGTCGGGCTCGGCCTTGCGGATCGCGGCCGCCAGGATCTCGCTGGTGGCCAGCGCGTCAGATCCGGCGATCGCGTCGTCGAGGACGTGGATACCGGCCGAGGCACCCATCTGCAGTGCTCGCTTGATGGCGTCCGCGGCATCGTCCGGTCCGACCGTGAGGACCACGACCTCCACCTCGTCGCCGTCGTCGGCCACCCGCAGGGCCTGTTCGACGGCGTACTCGTCCAGCTCCGACAACAGCCCGTCGGTCGCCTCGCGGTCCACCGTGTGGTCCGCGGCGAAGCCTCGCTCACCGGTCGCGTCCGGGACGTGTTTCACCAGCACCAGGATCTTCATGCCCTCACCTCTCTGTGTCTCGCCGTCGTCATATTACCCGCCAGTAACTTACGATCTGTCTACGCGCCCCTGTGGTGCAGGGCACAATGTAGGCCCCGGTCCGCCGGGAGGGCAGCGTCGCCCAGCCCGATCACACCCGGCTGCGCCGGCAACCCAGCACGAGCAACGAGCGAGCGATATGAGCCCCACTCCGGCGATCCTGCCACCCCCGGCGGACTCGTCCCGTCTCGGCGCCCGACTGCGTGGCGACGGCGCCCACTTCGGACTGTGGTCCCCCCGCGCGACACGCGTGGAGCTGGTGCTGATCGGCGAGGACAAGAGCCAACGCAACATCGACCTGAGCCGTGGCCACGACGGCGTCTGGACCGGACACGTCCGCGGTGTCGTCGCCGGACAGCGGTACGGCTACCGGGTGCACGGCGGCTGGGCGCCGCACTCGGGTGCCCGGTTCAACCCGGCCAAGCTGTTGCTCGACCCGTACGCCCGTGCGATCACCGGCGGGGTCGACTACCGCGGCCCCATCCTCGACCACACCGAGGCCTCCGACTACGAGCCGGACCCGCGCGACTCCTTCCACGCCGTGCCGCTGGGCGTGGTGGTCGCCGAGACCCCGCCGCCGACTCCGCTGGCCGTTCCGGTGTCGATGGCCGAGACCGTCCTGTACGAGCTGCACGTCAAGGGGTTCACCCGTCTGCACCCGGCCGTGCCCGAGCACCTGCGGGGCAGCTACGCCGGCCTCGCGTACCCCACGGTGATCGAGCACCTCAAGGAGCTCGGGGTCACCTCGGTCCAGCTGCTGCCGGTGCACCACTTCGTCTCCGAGCCGTTCCTGATCCGCCGGGGGCTGTCCAACTACTGGGGCTACAACACCCTGGGCTTCTTCGCCCCGCACGCGGCGTACGGCTCGGTCGGCACCCTCGGTCAGCAGGTCACCGAGTTCAAGGACATGGTGTCGGCCTTCCACGAGGCGGGCCTCGAGGTGATCCTGGACGTGGTCTACAACCACACCGGCGAGGGCGGCCACGAAGGCCCCACGCTGTCGTTCCGCGGCCTTGACCACTCCGGCTACTACCGCCTCACCGACGACCTGCGCACCGACTACGACGTCACCGGCTGCGGCAACTCGGTCGACACCGCGCAACCGGGGGTGCTGCAGCTGGTCGCCGACTCGCTGCGCTACTGGGTGAGTGAGATGGGGGTGGACGGCTTCCGCTTCGACCTGGTCACCACCTTGATCCGGGACGAGCACCACCAGGTGGATCTGCACCACCCGTTCCAGCAGCTGATGCGCACCGACCCGGTGCTCAGCCGGGCCAAGATCATCGCCGAGCCCTGGGACCTCGGACCGTACGGCTACCAGGTGGGCTCCTTCGGCCGGCACTGGAGCGAGTGGAACGACAAGTTCCGCAACTACGTCAGGGACTTCTGGCGGGGCAACACCTCCGGCGTCGCCGAGATGGGGCAACGGCTCACCGGCTCCCCGGACGTGTTCGACCACCACGGCCGGCACGCGACAGCGAGCGTCAACTTCGTCACCGCTCACGACGGGTTCACCCTGCGGGACGTGGTGACCTACAACGTCAAGCACAACGGGGCGAACGGCGAGTCCAACCGTGACGGCACGGAGGACAACCGGTCCTGGAACTGCGGGGTCGAAGGGGAGACCGACGACCCGGTGATCATGGCGCTGCGTCGCCGCCAGGCGGGCAACATGCTGGCGACCATGGTCTTGGCCGCGGGCGTACCGATGATCACCGCCGGCGACGAGCGCGGCCGGACCCAGCACGGCAACAACAACGCGTACTGCCAGGACTCGCCGTTGTCGTGGATGCACTGGGATCCGGAGGCCGACTGGTCGGACCTGCACGACCTCACCCGGCGGTTGCTGCGGCTGCGCGCCGAGCACCCGGTGCTGCGCCGGACCAGATTCCGCCACGGCGAGCCCGTGCTGGACAGCTCCGGCGAGCCGACCGGGCGCAAGAACCTCGCCTGGTTCGGCGGCGAGGAGTCCGAGATGACGCACCACGACTGGCACGACCCGCACCGGCGGACCCTCGGGGTCTACCTGGCCGACGACCACGCCGATCGGGCGCTCGACGACGCGTTCCTGATCTGGCTGCACGGGGGTCCCGACCCCGTGCAGGTCACGCTGCCCGACGGAGACTGGGCGACCACGTACACCGTGGTGGCTCACACCGGGCGACCCGGCGAGCTGTCGGAGGACAAGGTGCCGGCCGGCAGCCGGCTCTGGATTCCCGGGCGTTCGGTCGTGGTGCTGCAGGTCGACTGACCGGCTGTTCCCTCAGACCCGGACCAGCGACCTCAGGGCGAGCTGGGCCGGCAGCAGGTAGCTCAGCACGACCGGGGCCGCTCCGGAGATCGCGAGGACGGCGATGGCGCCCCCAGCCGGTCGCACCGCGACTTCGTGGTCCAGGACCAGCGACACCGTCCCCAGTCGGGCGCACCAGCGCCAGGTCCGGGCGGTTGCGTCCACGGCCAGCACCTCGAAGCCGACCCGGAGCCCGCCGACCGCGATGACTGTGCCGGTCAGACCGGGAACGAGCTCGCGACCGGCACTGTCCACCGCCTGGATGAAGGGTGCCCAGCGCGACCACTCGCCGAGGTCGGCGTAGCGCCGCCAGACCTCTTCCGGGGAGGCGTCTCCGGCCTGGGTCAGGGTGCGCTCCACGGTGGCTCCTCGGCGTACTCGGGTCGAGCACCGCTCGGCCGAGCCCAGTCTCCCCCACCTCTGCCGCTGCCGAGTCGGTGCCGATAGGTTTGCCACGTGACCGACGTAGATGTGACCGAGACCACTTCCACGACGCCCGCAGCGACCATCGACGAGCCCGCAGCCACGGTGTCCACCGCCTCCGAGGGGACTGCCACCGCCGGACTGGGCACGAGGATCGGCCGGATCCCGGTGACCAAGGTGTCGCCGGTGATCGAGGGCGGCGCTTACGCGGCGAAGGCCTCGGTCGGCGAGGAGTTCGAGATCCGGGCCACCGTGTTCCGCGAGGGCCACGACGCCGTGAACGCCTCGGTGATCGTGACCAACCCGGCCGGTGTCGAGACCGAGGTCCGGATGGAGCCGACCACCCCGCTCGGCTTCGACTGGTGGCACGCGTACGTGTCACTGGGCAGCGAGGGGGCGTGGACGTTCCGGGTCGAGGGCTGGAGCGACCCGTGGGAGACCTGGGTGCACAACGCGGAGATCAAGATCCCAGCCGGCATCGACGTCAGTCTGATGATCACCGAGGGGACCGCCCTGTTCCACGGCGCCGCCCAGCGCGCCCGGCAGGCCGGCGACCATGACACGGCGTCGATCCTCAGCGGCGCGGCCGACGGGCTGGCCGCCCCCCAGCAGGTGGAGGACCGCCTGCGCATCGCGCTGGCACCGGAAGTCCGGCAGGCCATGATCCGCTTCGGTCCTCGCGACCTCGTCTCCCCCACCCCCGACTACCCGGTGTTCGTCGACCGGAAGCGCGCGCTGTTCTCCTCCTGGTACGAGTTCTTCCCCCGCTCCGAGGGCGCGCACAAGAACGACCAGGGCGACTGGGTCTCGGGCACGTTCGACAGCTCCCACGGCCGGCTCGCGGCCGCGGCGGCGATGGGGTTCGACGTCGTCTACCTGCCCCCGATCCACCCGATCGGCACCAGCTTCCGCAAGGGGGCGAACAACACGTTGCAGGCCGGCCCGGGTGATCCCGGTTCGCCCTGGGCGATCGGCAACGTCGAGGGTGGGCACGACGCCATCCACCCCGACCTCGGTGACTTCGACGCCTTCGACCGGTTCGTCGCCCGGGCGAAGGAGCTGGGGGTCGAGATCGCCATCGACCTCGCGCTCAACGCCTCCCCGGATCACCCGTGGGTGAAGGAGCACCCCGAGTGGTTCGCCCACCGGGCCGACGGCTCGATCGCGTACGCGGAGAACCCGCCGAAGAAGTACCAGGACATCTACAACTTCAACTTCGACACCGACCGCGACGGCATCCGGGCGGCCTGGCTCGAGGTCGTCCGGCTGTGGATGTCCCACGGGGTGCGGATCTTCCGGGTGGACAACCCCCACACCAAGCCGGTGGCGTTCTGGGCCTGGTTGTTCGCCGAGGTGCGCAAGACCGATCCCGACGTGCTCTTCCTGGCCGAGGCGTTCACCAAGCCGGCGATGATGCACGCTCTCGGCAAGGTCGGCTTCCACCAGGGCTACACCTACTTCACCTGGCGGAACGAGAAGTGGGAGCTCGAGGAGTACCTGACCGAGCTCAGCACCGAGAGCGATGCGTTCTTCCGGCCGAACTTCTTCGTCAACACCCCCGACATCCTGCCCAGCTTCCTGCAGTGGGGCGGGAAGACGGCCTTCACGATCAGGGCCGTGCTCGCCGCCACGTTGTCGCCCACCTGGGGCGTGTACGCCGGCTTCGAGCTGTTCGAGAACGAGGTGCTGGCCCGCGGTCGCGAGGAGTACCTGCACTCCGAGAAGTTCGAGTACCGGCCACGCGACTGGGCAGCCGCGGAGGCGAGCGGAGAGAACCTGAACCTGCTGCTGGGTCGTCTCAACCAGATCCGACGCGAGCACCCGGCCCTGCAGCAGCTGCGGGACCTCACCTTCCACCACGCACCTAACAGCAACGTGATCGTCTACTCCAAGAAGTCCGGCGAGGACGTGGTGATCACCATCTGCAACCTCGACCCGACCTCGATCGCGGAGTCGGAGATCGTGCTCGACATGGAGGCCCTCGGCTTGACCGCCGGCGACGTCTTCCTCGTGCACGACGAGATCACCGGTCAGTCCTGGCGCTGGGGTCAGCGAGCCTTCGTCCGGCTCACGTTCGACGATCCCGCCCACGTCCTCACGGTGGTGCGCCAGGGCGACTCGCCGCATCGACAGCGGACCAGCGGCTGATGGCGGAGGACAGCACCGACCAGCTGCTGAGGCACGTCACCGCGGCCCGTTGGTTCGCCGGCAAGGGCCGCCGAGCCGAGATCGGCTCGGTCACCGCGTTGCCGTGGCTCACCGACGTGTCGCAGTGGCCCGCCGTCCGGGTGGAGATCGTCCGGGTGGACTATCCCCCGGCCGAGGATCCCGAGCCCGACGACGACGCCACGCCGTGGCCGTACGAGCTCTACCAGCTGATCGTCGCCTACCACCACGCCCCGGTGCCGGGCCTGCAGCACGCCGAGATCGGCCGACGGACGTTGGACGACCTGGGTGCGGTGATCGCCTACGACGGCGCGCAGGACCCGGCGGCCTGCGCGCTGATCTGGTCTCTGCTGCTGGCCGGAGCCGATGCCCGCGATCACGAGGCGGAGGTGTCCTTCCGGCGGACCGCTGTCGACGGACTCGACCCGAGCGCGACGCCGGTCCCGTTCACCGGGCAGCAGTCCAACACCTCGGTGATGTTCGGCGAGGTGGCCATGATCAAGTTCTTCCGCCGGATCGAGCTGGGACCCAACCTCGACATCGAGGTGCACGACGCGCTGGCCCGGGGCGGGGTGGATGACGTCGCCCGACTCTACGGCTGGATCAGGGCCCGCTGGCGGCAGGACGGCACGCCGGTCGAGGCCGACCTCGCCATGGCGGTGGAGAAGCTCGCTCAGGCCGAGGACGGCTGGGGTCTCGCGCTGGACTCGCTGCGCGCCGGCGGCGACTTCGCCGAGGACGCCGCCCGGCTCGGCCGGGCTCTCGCCGAGATCCACGCGGCGCTGCGCGACGCCTTCCCGACCGCCGACGTCGAGGGAGCGGTCACCGAGTCGATCATGAACGGCCGGCTGACCGCGGCCGCCCTGGTCGCGCCGGCCCTGGACGAGGTGACCCCCGGGCTGCAGTCCGCCTTCGCCAAGCTCGGCGAGGACCGGCTCGCCACCCAGCGGGTGCACGGTGACTTCCACCTGGGTCAGACCCTGAAGACACCGCAAGGCTGGAAGATCATCGACTTCGAGGGTGAGCCGGCCAAGACGATGGCCGAGCGCCTCGCTCCGGACTCGCCGTGGCGAGACGTGGCGGGGATGCTGCGCTCGTTCGACTACGCCGCCGCCACTGTGCCCGGACCGGGCGCGGCGCGCTGGCTCGCCAGTGCCAGCGAGTCGTTCCTGACCGCGTACGCTGACGGACCCCTGACCGAGTCGCAGCTGGCGACCCTGCAGGCCTACGTGGCGGACAAGGCGGTCTACGAGCTCGTGTACGAGGTCCGCAACCGTCCCGACTGGACCGCGATCCCCCTGGGCGCGATCCGCACCCTTGCTGAGTCCCAGAGCAATGAAGGAGAACCCGATGGCATTCGACCCCGGCGGTGAGCTGACCGGATGGGACCTGACCGGTTTCCACGAAGGTCACGACACCGAGGCCTGGCGGCGACTCGGCGCCCACGAGATCACCGTCACCGACAGCGAGCGGGGTCAGATCGCCGGCACACGCTTCGCGGTGTGGGCACCCAATGCCCAGGCCGTCCGGCTGGTCGGGGACTTCAACTACTGGAACGGCGACTCGTCCGCGATGCACCTGGTGCCGGGTTCCGGTGTCTGGTCGCTGTTCGTCGAGGGGGTGGGCACCGGCACTCTCTACAAGTTCGAGGTGCTCGGCGCCGACGGGGTCTGGCGGCTGAAGGCCGACCCGTTCGCCCAGTTCTGTGAGGCCCCGCCCCACAACGCCTCCATCGTCTACGAGTCCCAGTACGCCTGGACCGACGACGAGTGGCTGTGGTACCGCGGGCAGAAGAAGCAGTTCGAGGAGCCCGTCAGCGTCTACGAGCTGCATCTCGGGTCCTGGCGCAAGGGCCTGACCTACGTCGAGCTGGCCCGCCAGCTCGTCGAGTACGTGACCTGGCAGGGCTTCACCCACGTCGAGCTGATGCCGGTCGCCGAGCACCCGTACGACGGCTCCTGGGGCTATCACGTCACCGGCTACTTCGCCCCGATCTCCCGGTTCGGCTCCCCGGACGAGTTCCGCTATCTCGTGGACGAGCTCCACAAGGCCGGCGTCGGGGTGATCGTGGACTGGGTGCCCGGCCACTTCGCCACCGATCCGTGGGCCCTCCAGCGCTTCGACGGCACCGCGCTGTTCGAGCACGAGGACCCGCGGCTGGGCTGGCACCCCGACTGGGGCTCCTACATCTTCAACTTCGGCCGCAACGAGGTGAAGGCGTTCCTGATCTCCAACGCCTTCTACTGGTTGGAGGAGTTCCACATCGACGGGCTGCGGATCGACGCGGTGGCCTCGATGCTCTACCTGGACTACTCCCGCGAAGCGGGACAGTGGGTGCCGAACATCTACGGCGGCAACGAGAACCTCGAGGCCGTCGAGCTGCTGCAGCGGGTCAACGAGCACAACTACCGCCGCAAGCCGGGGATCATGATGATCGCCGAGGAGTCGACGTCCTGGCCCGGGGTGACCCGCTCGATCGACCACGGCGGTCTCGGCTTCGGCTTCAAGTGGAACATGGGCTGGATGAACGACTCGCTGCGCTACCTGGGCCGCGAGCCGATCTACCGGCAGTACCACCACCACGAGATGACGTTCGCCATGGCGTACGCGTACTCGGAGAACTTCGTGCTGCCGATCAGCCACGACGAGGTCGTGCACGGCAAGGGCTCGATGTTCGAGCGGGTGCCCCAGGACGAATGGCGCAAGTTCGGCACCCTGCGGGCGTTCTACGCCTTCATGTGGGCTCATCCGGGCAAGAAGCTGCTGTTCATGGGCACCGAGTTCGGCCAGCGTCGGGAGTTCTCCGAGTCCCGCAGCATCGACTGGGACGAGAGCGCCCACTGGGGTCACCGCGGTGTCCAGCGGCTGGTCAAGGACCTGAACGCGACGTACACGTCGCACCCCGCGTTGTACAAGCTGGACAACGATCCGGCGGGCTTCCGCTGGATCAACGCCGATGACGGTGGCGGCAACGTGTTCTCCTGGGTCCGTTTCGACGGCGAGGGGCAGATGATCGCGTGCATCACGAACTTCTCCTCGGAGTCGCGTCAGGACTACCGGGTCGGACTGCCGGCGGAGGGCGCCTGGCAGGAGATCATGAACACCGACGCCGACGTCTACGACGGCACCGGGAGCATCGGCAACCTCGGTGAGGTGATCGCGCACCCCGTTCCCTCCAACGGTTTCGACGCCTCGGCCAGTGTGACCATCCCGCCGCTCGGAGCCGTGTGGCTGCTGCATCAGGCTGCGCCGACTGTGGAGTCGGACGACCCGGAGAAGGAGACGGCCGGGACGTTGGCGGCGGCGAAGCAGGCGTCACCACGACCGACCAAACGAGTGGTCCAGGTCGTCGGGGTGCCGGAGGACGACGCGGAGTCGGCACCGCCGGCGAAGAAAGCACCCGCCAAGAAGGCCCCGGCCAAGAAGGCGGCGGCCAAGAAGGCCCCGGCGAAGAAGACGCCCGCGAAGAAGGCGGCTGCGGCGGTCGAGGAGACGGTGGAGAAGGCGGCTGCTGCCGTCGAGGAGACCGTGGAGAAGGCAGCCGCGGCGGTCAAGAAGGCGGCCGGAAAGAAGGCGCCGGCGAAGAAGGCCGCGACCAAGAAGGCGGCCGCGAAGAAGGCGACTCCCCCACCGGAGTCGTGAACGACCCGGTCAGGCTGACGATCGGCGATCACGGGATCGCCGATCTCAGCTGGCAACCCGGGCTGGATCCCGACCAGCTCCAGGGCGCCGTCACGGAGCTGACCGAGGAGGCGTTGCGATCCGGTCTGCGGCGGGTCGAGGTCGCCGTACCCGCCGGCGATCGCTGGGCTCGCCGCGCCGTGCTGCGGTCCGGTTTCCGGCTGGAGGGGACGCGCCGATCGGTCCTCCCGCAGGACGACGGGTCGTACGACGACCTGATGCTGTTCGCCCGGCTGGCGTCTGACGTGGTGGGTGGTCCGGACGGCTTCTCCGGGGTGATGAACACGGTGCTGCCGCGAAAACGCCTGATCGCGCACGTGCTGATGCGCGACGCCGAGGGCCGCATCCTGTTGTGCGACACCGCCTTCAAGAGCGACTGGGAGCTGCCGGGTGGCATCGTGGAGCCGGGTGAGCCGCCCCGCGACGGAGCCATCCGGGAGGTCCGCGAGGAGCTCGGCCTCGACCTGGCTGTGGGCCGACTGCTGGTGGCGGACTGGCTGCCGCCCTACCTGGGCTGGGAGGACGCCCTGGAGCTGATCTTCGACGGTGGGCTGGTGTCGCAGGACGACCTGGCCTCGTTCTCCCTGCAGGAGAACGAGATCGTCTCGGTGTCCTTGCTCACCCTGGAGCAGGCCGCCGCCGTGGTGACGCCGCTGTCCCACCGCCGGCTGAGCGTGGCGGTGGGACAGTCGGGCGGTGAGACGGCGTACCTGCAGGACGGTCGCCGGGTCGGGCAGGACGGACACCGGTGACGTCGGACGACCGCCCGCTGGTGATCTTGCAACCGGCACCGCAGCACCCCGAGCGGATCTTCACCCCGGCTGCGCGGGAGGACCTCGAGAGCACCTTCCGCGTCGTGGACCTGTCCGCCGATCAGGATCCCGGCTCGTTCGACGAGGTGCTGCCGGAGGCGTTCGCGATCATCGGCCAACCCGATCTGCCGGCCGAGCGGCTAGCCCGTGCCACGGCCCTGCGGGCGATCTGCAACGTGGAGGGCAACTTCTTCCCCAACGTGGACTACGACGGTGCCTTCGAGCGGGGCATCCAGGTGCTGGGGTGTGGTCCCGCGTACGCCCAGGCGGTCGCCGAGTACGCGCTGGGTCTCGCCCTGGATGTGGCCCGCGGGATCAGCCGAGAGGATCGCGCGTTCCGGTCCGGCACCGAGCGCTACGTGCTGGACGGCAACGCCGACGCCATCTTGCTGCGTGGCGCGCGGGTCGGCCTGATCGGGTACGGCAATCTGGGCCGCGCCGTGCGACCACTGCTGGAGGCGTTCGCCGTCGACCTCCGGGTGTATGACCCGTGGCTGCCCGACCGTGCCCTGCTCGAGTGGGGTCTGGTGCCGGCGACGCTGGACGACGTGCTGCGGCGGAGCCAGTTCGTCTTCGTGCTGGCCACCGTGACCGCGGACAGCGAGCACCTGCTGGGTGCCGCCGAGCTGTCCCTGCTGCCGGACGGGGCACGTCTGATCCTGGTCAGCCGGGCCGCGGTGGTCGACTACGACGCCCTCCGGGCCGAGCTGGCGTCGGGCCGGATCCTGGCCGGCGTCGACGTGTGGCCGCTGGAACCGGTGCCGGCAGACGACCCCTATCGTCGGCTGGAGGGCCTGGTGTTCTCCGGTCACCGGGCCGGCGGCATCCCGCAGGCGTTCCAGCAGATCGGTGAGATGGTGGTCGACGACCTCCGCCAGATCAGCCGAGGTCTGCCACCGGTGAGGATGCAGGTGGCCGCCCGCGAGCTGGTGGGCCGCTACCGGAATCGCCCGGTCACCTAGGGTCGGCCAGCAGCCGGCACTACGCTCCCGGCGCATGGACACCCTGCGCTCGATCGGCCTCTTCGTGCTCGCGGCCCTGGCCGTCGACGGCTTCCGCCCGGACCGGTGGGACGTGGCGGGTGCCCTCGTCTGCCTGGTCGGGGTGGCCTTGATCATGTACGCGCCGCGCACTGCGGCGTGACGCCCGGTCCACCGGACCGGGCGCCAGACAGGCCGTCAGGTCACGGGACGCGGTGCCCGGCGGCTCGGAAGAGCTCGTACCACTCCGCCCGGGTCAGCGCGAGGTCCGAGCCCTGTGCGGCGGCTGACACCCGCTCCGGTGTCGTGGTGCCGAGCACCACCTGCATCTGAGCCGGATGGCGCGTGATCCAGGCGGTGGCGATCGAAATCGGCTCGACGTCGTACTGCGTCGCCAGCCGCTCGATGACCGCATTCAGCTCGGGGTAGTCCGACGAGCCGAGGAAGACCCCGTTGAAGAAGCCTGCCTGGAACGGAGACCACGCCTGGATGGTGATGTCGTGCAAGCGGCAGTAGTCGACGATGCCGCCACCGTCCAGCGTGACCGACTGGTCCAGACCGAGCATGTTGGCGGCGACTCCCTGGGCGACGATCGGGGAGTGCGTGATCGAGAGCTGCAGCTGGTTGGCCACCAGCGGCTGGGTCACCGACTTCTTCAGCAGGTCGATCTGCCGCGGAGTCTGGTTCGACACCCCGAAGGCGCGGACCTTGCCGGCCGCCTCGAGCTCGTCGAAGGCCCGGGCCACCTCGTCCGGCTCCACCAGGGCGTCCGGGCGGTGCAGCAACAAGATGTCGATGTAGTCGGTCTGCAGCGCGCGCAGCGAGCCCTCGACCGAGCTGATCAGGTGCTCGTAGGAGAAGTCGAAGTACGGACCGTCGGGCACGATGCCGGCCTTCGTCTGCAGCGTGATCTGCTCACGATCGGCCGCGGTCAGCTGCATCGCCTCCGCGAAGCGACGCTCGCAGCCGTGCAGGTCTCCGCCGTACACGTCGGCGTGGTCGAAGAAGTCGATCCCGGCGTCACGCGCCGTCGCCACCAGGGTCCGGACGGTGTCGTCATCGAGCTCGGCGATCCGCATCAGGCCGAGGACGACGTTGGGCACCTGGGTGTCGGTGGTGCCGAGGGGGACGGTTCTCATGAGTGCTCCTGGTCGGTGGCGGTCGAGGTGACCGGGTCGGTCAGCGACGCGAGGTCGCCGTCGCTGAGGTCGAGGTCCGCCGCACGGGCGGAGTCGGAGATGCTGGCCGGACGCGAAGCGCCCGGGATGGGGATCACGACCGGCGCGAGGGACAGCTCCCAGGCCAGGATGACCTGCTGCAGGCTGACTCCACGCTGCTCGGCGATCCGCTGGAAGACCGGATGGCTCTCCCCGACCGACGCGGTCCGCCCGATGCCGCCCAACGGTGACCAGGGCAGGAACGCGATACCCAGGTCCGCACAGTGGTCGAGCTCGGCCCGACTGGATGAGAACGTCGGCGAGAACTGGTTCTGGACGGAGACGAGCCGGCCGCCGAGGATCTCGTTGGCCAGGTCGATCTGCTCGATGGTCGCGTTGGAGATCCCAGCCAGCTGGATCACGCCCTCGTCCAGCAGGTCGCGGAGGGCGCCCACGGAGTCGGCGTACGGGACCTTGGGGTCGGGCCGGTGGAACTGGTAGAGCCCGATCGCGTCCACGCCGAGGCGCTGCGCCGACGCCTTGGCTGCGGCCCGGAGGTGCTCGGGGCTTCCGTCGAGGGTCCACGACCCGTCGCCGGGACGGAGGTGGCCACCCTTGGTGGCGACCAGCACGTGAGAGGTGTCGGAACCGTACGACCGCAGCGCGTCGGCGATCAGCTCCTCGTTGTGACCCACGTCGTGGGCGTCGCGGTGGTAGGCGTCCGCGGTGTCGATCAGCGTCACCCCGGAGTCGAGGGCCGCGTGGATCGTGGCGATGGACCGTTCGGTATCGGGCCGACCTTCGATCGACATCGGCATGCCGCCGAGACCGATGGCGGAGACCGAGAACGGGCCGAGCTGACGTTGCTGCACAGAGATCCCTTCGTGGAGCCAGTGATTTCTCCCTACGGTAGGCATGGAGCACACTAGAAATCCAACAACTGAGTTCGATGGCTTTCAGAAGGAACTTGAGTAGATGGATTTCCGTCAGATGCAGTACCTCGTGACGCTCGCCGAGGAGCAGCAGTTCACCCGCGCCGCCTCCGTCTGCGGGGTCTCCCAGTCGGGGCTGTCGGCAGCCATCCGCGCGCTCGAGGACGAGCTCGGCACCTCGCTGTTCGACCGGACGACGCGTCGCGTCGAACCCACGGCGGCGGGACTCGCCCTGCTCCCCCACGCCCGCACCATGCTCGCCCAGGCAGCGGCGGCGCGCGACGCCGTGGTGCGGGCCACCCGCGAGCTGTCCGGCAGTCTCCGGGTCGGTTCGGAACAGTGTCTCGGGATCGTCGACGTGGTGTCCCTGCTCGATCGGGTGCACCGGCGTTATCCGCTGGTGGACCTCGACTTCACCCAGGCGGGCTCGCACGAGCTGGTCCGCCTGGTCCGGGACGGGCGGCTGGATGTGGCGTTCATCGCCACCGATGAGCATCTCGGCGCCGTCCGGAGGGTGGAGTTCGGACGTCGACCGATGATCCTGCTCGCGGCCCCCGATCATCCCCTGGCCCGGGCGAGCGCACTCGACTGGACCGAGCTGTCCGATGTGGACTTCGTCGACTTCCACGAGTCCTGGGCGATCCGTTCGTTGAACGACACGATGTGCCTCGCCAACGGTGTCACCCGCCACGTCCGCTGCACCGTCAACGACGTGCACACGCTGCTCGACCTCGTCCACCGTGGCCTCGGCGCAGCCATCGTCCCCCAGCACGTGGGGGCCAAACCGCAGGCGGCCGGACTGACCGCTCTGACCATGCCGTCCTCCACGCCGGACTGGGTGGTCTCGGCGATCACCGGCGAGCCGTCGGCCACCACGTCACTGGTCCTCGACCTGCTCGACGTCGACCTGGCCCTGACCGCCTGAGGCTCTGCTCAGAACAGGTCCATCGTCAGAAGAGGGCGGTCATCAGCGCACGACGCGCCTTCAGCACCCGCGGATCGGCGTTCCCCACCGTGTCGAACAGGGTGAGGAGCCGGACCCGGACCTCATCTCGCTCGGAGCCGGTGCGGACCTTGATCTGTCCGATCAGCCGGTCGAAGGCCTCGTCGACCCGGCCGGTGGCCAGCTCGAGGTCGGCGGCGGCCAGCTGATCGGCCACCGTGGCGTCCGCGGCGGCGGCGGCGATCAGCACCGCCTGCGGATCGAGCGCCGAAGCCCGCGCCAGCAGCCCGGCCTGGGCCTTGCCGGCCTTGGCCTCGGCGTCGGCCGGGTTCGCCTGCAGCAGCTTCTCGAACTCGGCCTCGGCCGCGGCGAAGTCGCCTCGCTCGAGCGCGGCGTCGGCCTCGGCGAAGCGCGGGTCGGGCCCGGCTTCCTCACCCTCGTCGTCGGCACCGGCCGGGGGGGCGCCGACCGGTTCGGCCCGGCCGACGATGCCGTTGCTGAGAGCGGCCTTGAGGACCGAGTCGACGGCGGCCACCACCTGGTCCCGGGGCACGACGCCCTGGAACAGCGGTGCGAGCTGGCCACCGATCAGGGCGATCACGGTCGGTACGGCCTGCAGCTGCAGGGCCTGCACGATGCCGGGGGCCGCGTCGACGTTCAGCCGGCCGAGCAGGAACTTGCCACCGTTCTCGGCGGCGACCGCGGCGAGGTCGTCGGACAGCTGCTGACCGGTCGCCACCCGGGGTGAGTAGAACTCCACGATCACCGGGTGCTGCATCGAGGCCCGGATGGCGACGGCCTCGAAGGTCTCCTCGGTCAGCTGGACCACGTACGACCCTCCGCCGGGTCCGCCGCCGGGACGACCACCAGCACCCGCCGGTGCGGGTGGCTGCTTGGCCTTCTGGGCGAGTTGGGAGAGGTCGACGGCGCCGTGACGGCTGAAGCTGGACGTGCTCATGCCCTCCATCCTGTCAAAGCCGACAAGGCCGGTGTCACCGGCGAACGCCACATGGGCAGAATGACCCCCATGGCTCATCCCCGCGCCGGCCAAACGGCCCTCCCCGAAGACCTGATCGACGTCGACGCCGTGCTGGGCGCCTACTACGACCTCGTGCCGGATCCGTCCAACCCCGACCAGCAGGTCGTGTTCGGCACCTCCGGTCATCGAGGCTCCAGCCTGGACACCGCGTTCAACGAGAACCACATCGCCGCGACGACGCAGGCCATCGTGGAGTACCGCGCGGGCCAGGGCATCACCGGTCCCCTCTACATCGGCAAGGACACCCACGCGCTGTCGCTGCCCGCCTGGAAGACGGCCATCGAGGTGCTCGTGGCCAACGGGGTCACCGTGCTGACCGAGTCCGAGAGTGACTACACCCCGACCCCGGCGGTGTCTCGCGCCATCGTCGTGCACAACGCGACCAAGGCCGGCGGAGCGCCGGAGGCCGACGGCATCGTGGTCACCCCGTCCCACAACCCGCCGCGCGACGGCGGCTTCAAGTACAACCCCCCGCACGGCGGGCCGGCCGATTCCGACGCCACCTCCTGGATCGCGGCGCGAGCGAACGACCTGCTCGCTGACATGTCCGGGGTGACCAGGACCCCGTACGAGCGCTCCGGCTCGGAGATCACCCGGTTCGACTACCTGGGGGCGTACTGCGAGGACCTGGTCAACGCGCTGGACCTGCACGCCATCCGGGACGCCGGCGTGCACATCGGCGCCGACCCGCTCGGCGGCGCCAGCGTCCAGTACTGGGCCTACATCGCCGAGCACCTCGGCATCGACCTGACGGTCATCAACCCCACCGTGGATCCGCAGTGGGCCTTCATGACGCTCGACACCGACGGCAAGATCCGGATGGACTGCTCCTCGCCGAACGCGATGGCCAGCCTCATCAAGAACAAGGACGCCTACGACATCTCCACCGGCAACGACGCCGACTCCGACCGGCACGGCATCGTCACCCCGGACTTCGGGCTGCTGAACCCGAACGCCTACCTCGCGGTCGCCATCCAGTACCTCTACGCCCACCGCGACGGCTGGAACCCGAACGCCGGCATCGGCAAGACGCTGGTCTCCTCCTCGATGATCAACCGTGTCGCCGAGGACCTCGGCCGCACGCTGGTCGAGGTGCCGGTCGGCTTCAAGTGGTTCGTGCCCGGACTGCGGACCGGCGACATCGGCTTCGGCGGCGAGGAGTCGGCGGGTGCGTCGTTCCTCACCTTGGCCGGCACGACCTGGACCACCGACAAGGACGGCATCCTGCTGGCCCTGCTGGCCAGCGAGATCAAGGCCGTCACCGGGAAGTCCCCGAGCGAGCTGTACGCCGAGCTCACGGCCAAGCACGGCGCCCCCGCGTACGCCCGGGTGGACGCTCCGGCAGACCGCGAGCAGAAGGCCAAGCTGGCCAAGCTCGACCCGTCCGCGGTGACGGCGACCGATCTGGCCGGCGAGCCCATCACCGCCAAGCTGACCACCGCCCCCGGCAATGGCGCCGCCATCGGCGGGCTGAAGGTGACCACCGAGTCCGCCTGGTTCGCCGCCCGCCCGTCGGGCACCGAGGACGTCTACAAGATCTACGCCGAGTCCTTCCGCGGTCCGGAGCACCTTGCTCAGGTCCAGGAAGCGGCCCGCGAGGTGGTTTCGGCCGCCCTCGCCTGAGGTCGGCTCTGGCTGGGTTTACACCGTAGATGACGGCTCCGGGTGACCAACATGAACAGTGGGTGAATCAATCCTCCGGAGGCCTTCTCCGGTTGGCTTCGGGCGGTTTCCGAGCCGCACGCTTAGGCCGTGACCGAAGCGTTGTTCATCTTGATCGTCGTCGTCGTGACCGCCCTGGCGTTCGACTTCACCAACGGCTTCCACGACACCGCCAACGCGATGGCCACGTCCATCGCGACCGGTGCCCTGAAGCCGAAGGCGGCCGTGATCCTCTCCGCCATCCTGAACCTGGTCGGCGCCTTCCTCTCCATCGAGGTGGCCCTGACCGTCAGCAACAAGATCCTCTCCATCCAGGACAGCAGCGGCGCACCGGTCGAAGGGCTGATGGGCGTCCCCATCCTCACCATCGTGTTCGCCGGCCTGGTCGGCGGCATCCTGTGGAACCTCACCACCTGGCTGCTGGGTCTGCCGTCCTCGTCCTCGCACGCCCTGTTCGGCGGACTGATCGGCTCGGCCATCGCCGCCATGGGTATCGGCGGGGTCAAGTGGGACGGCGTGATCAGCTCGATCCTGCTGCCCTCCCTCTTCGCCCCCCTGGTCGCGGGTCTGGTGGCCGGGGTCGGCACCTGGGTCATCTACAAGCTGGTGACCAAGATCCCCGAGAGCCGACGCGACTCCGGGTTCCGATGGGGTCAGATCGGCTCAGCCTCGTTGGTCTCCCTGGCCCACGGCACCAACGACGCGCAGAAGACCATGGGTGTCATCACCTTGTCCCTGATCGCGTACGGCAGCTGGACCAGCACCGACTCGATCCCCTTCTGGGTGAAGGTGAGCTGCGCTGTGGCGATCGCCGCCGGCACCTGGATCGGTGGCTGGCGCGTGATCCGGACGCTCGGCAAGGGTCTGACCGAGATCCACTCACCGCAGGGCATGGCGGCCGAGACGGCCTCCGCCGTGATCATCCTGTCCTCCAGCCACCTCGGCATGGCTCTGTCCACGACCCAGGTGGCCACGGGTTCGATCCTCGGCTCCGGGGTGGGCAAGCGCGGTGCCGAGGTCCGTTGGGGTGTCGCCGGCCGGATGGTCATCGCCTGGGTGCTGACCCTTCCCGCCGCCGGCCTGGTGGGCGCAGCCTGCTGGTTCCTGGCCAACGCCATCGGCGGCGCGCTCGGTGTCGCGGTGGTCTTCGCCATCCTGGTCGCCGCTGCCGCGGGGATGTACGTCCGCTCTCGCCGCACCCCGATCAACCCCGACAACGTCAACTCCGAGTGGGAGGGCGGCCTGGCGGTCCACGAGCACGCGTCCCCCGAGCCCGTCCCGGCCGGTAGCCCGATCGAGAGGAACTGATCGATGGAGATTCTGACCAAGGCCCTCAGCGCGCTCTGGCAGGTGCTCGCCGTCGGGATGTTGCTCGGCGTCGGGATCCCTGCGCTGTTCTCCATCGGGATGCGTTCGCTCGAGCGCGGCCGGGTTACCGCCCCCGCCGGTGCGACGAACGTGAGCTCCGACGGGACCGTGGCCGGCTCGGCCGGCAAGGCGGGCGCCATCGTCTGCTTCGGCGTGTGCATCCTGGCCGTGCTGTTCGGCATCGTCGTGATCATCTTCGGCAAGCAGCTCTTCAGCTGAGCCCGAGCACTAGAATCTGACGAATGCCTTTACCCGGATTTCTCGGCTCCATCGTGAGCTGGTTGCGCGCCGGGTACCCCGAGGGGGTGCCCGAGACGGACTACATCCCCCTGATCGCGGTGCTGGCCCGTCGGCTCAGCAACGACGAGGTCCGCGCGGTGGCTCAGGAGCTGATCGCCTCCGGCGAGCTGCCGGTGGACAACATCGACATCGGCACCATGATCACTCGGGTGACCGACGAGCTACCCCGGGAGGCGGACGTGAGCCGGGTGCGCGAGCGACTCTCGGCGCACGGCTGGCCGCTGGCGGAGCCCCGCGCGAGCTAGTTCGACGAGCGACGCGAACTAAAACCGGGCGGTCTCGGTGTAGGTGCCCCACTCGTCCCGGAGCACGTCGCAGATCTCGCCCAGGGTGGCCTCGGCACGCGCCGCGGCCAGCATGGGTGGCACCAGGTTGCCCGTGGGTGATTGGGCAGCGGTCCGCAGGTCGGCCAGCGTACGACGGACGACGACGTCGTCCCGGGCCGCACGCCGGGCCGCCAGGACCGCGCGCTGCTCGAGCTCGACCTCATGACTCACCCGCAGGATCTCCAGCTCACCGGAGACCGTGCTGGTGTGGGTGTTCACCCCCACGACCTGCTTGTCCCCCTTCTCCAGAGCCGTCTGGTACGTGAAGGCGGAGTCAGCGATCAGCGAGGTGAACCAGCCGTCCTCGATCCCTCGAAGCAGACCCGAAGTCACCGGCCCGATCCGGTGGCTGACGTCCTCTCCTCCGCCGAGGTCGATGATCTGGGTGAAGATGCGTTCAGCCGCGGCCTCGAGCTCATCGGTCAGCGCCTCGACGTACCACGATCCCCCGAGCGGGTCGGCGACGTTGGTCACCCCGGTCTCGACCGCCAGCACCTGCTGGGTGCGCAGCGCGATCTCCGCCGACGACTCCGTCGGCAGGGCCAGCGTCTCGTCCAGCGCGTTGGTGTGCAGCGAGTTGGTGCCGCCGAGCACGGCGGCCATCGCCTCGACCGCGGTCCGCACCACGTTGTTGTACGGCTGCTGGGCCGTCAACGACACCCCGGCGGTCTGGGTGTGGAAGCGCAGCCACTGGGCCTTGGCCGTCGTGGCCCCGAACCGATCCCGCAACCAGCGCGCCCAGATCCGACGGGCCGCCCGGAACTTGGCGATCTCCTCGAAGAAGTCGATGTGCGCGTCGAAGAAGAAGCTGAGGCCCGGGGCGAAGTCGTCCACCGCGAGCCCACGGGAGAGACCGAGCTCGACGTAGCCGAAGCCGTCGGCCAGGGTGAAGGCCAGCTCCTGTGCGGCCGTCGACCCGGCCTCGCGGATGTGGTAGCCGGAGACGCTGAGCGGTTTGTACGCCGGCACCTCGGCCAGGCAGAACTCCATCAGGTCGCCGATCAGGCGCAGGTGCGGCTCGGGGCCGAACAGCCACTCCTTCTGGGCGATGTACTCCTTGTAGATGTCGGTCTGCAGGGTGCCGTTCAGGTCTGCGATCGCCACGCCCTGCCGCTCGGCCGCCACCAGGTACATGCAGAAGATGGGCACCGCCGGCCCCGAGATCGTCATCGACGTCGTGACCGCCGCCAGGTCGATGTCGGCGAACAGCGCCTCCATGTCGGCCGCCGAGTCGATCGCCACCCCGCAGTGTCCGACCTCGCCGAGACTGAGGGCGTCGTCGGAGTCGCGACCCATCAGCGTCGGCATGTCGAAGGCCACACTCAGCCCACCGCCACCGGCGGCCAGGATCATCCGGTAGCGCTCGTTGGTCTGCGCCGCGCTGCCGAAGCCGGCGAACTGGCGGATCGTCCACTCCCGGCCGCGGTAGCCCGTGGGATAGAGCCCGCGGGTGTACGGGAACTCGCCCGGCCAGCCGATCCGCTCCATCCGAGGGTCGCTCTTTTCGGCGTCCTCGACCGGACCGTAGACCGGGTCGACCTCGACCCCCGACAGGGTGGTGAAGTCATCGTCACGGATCCGTCCCGCGGCCTCGGCCGCGTCGTACGCGGCCTGCCAGCGGGCCCGACCGCCCGGGGCGCGGGAATCTGGATTGTGCGTCATCGAAACCTCCACCCAGATACTAGGATGTCCTAGTAGTTCTTCCAACCGCTACCGTCGGTGACATGCGACGGTTCGTGGAAGAAGATCTCAGCGGTGCGGAGTTCCGGGAGTGCGAGCTCGACGGCGCACGGTTCGTGGGCGTCGTCATGCAGGACGTCGAGATCGACGGACTCGTCGCTCGCCTCGTCGTCAACGGCGTCGAGGTGTCGGGCTACGTCGAGGCGGAGCTCGACCGGCGACACCCCGTACGCCTGCTGATCCGTTCCGAGGAACCCGCTGATCTCCGCGAGGCCTCGCGGCAGCTCGCTGCCGACTGGGCGGCCACCATCGCGCGGATGCGTCAGACACCCGGGGTCGAGCACGACAGCGTGAACGACGAGTGGTCGGCGGTCCAGACCCTGCGCCACCTTGTCTTCGTGCACGACTCCTGGTTCCGGCGCTGCTGCCTCGGCTCGACCGCACTGTTCACCCCGATCGGCCTCGGGCCCGCGGTCGAGCCCTACCGGCAGGCGCACGGTCTCGATCTCTCTCTCGGGCCGACCCTCGACGAGGTCGTGACAGTGCGCCGAGCGCAGACCGTCGAGCTGGAGTCCTGGCTCGCGTTCGTCACGCCGGAGCAGCTGGCCGCGGTCGCGCCCGTCCCCGACGACGATGTCTGGCCGCCCTACGCCCGGGGCCGGACGGTGCGGCAGTGCCTGCGCACCGTCCTCAACGAGGAGTGGGAGCACCACAGGTTCACGACTCGCGATCTGGATCTCATCACGGAGCGCCGCGTCCGTAGCCATTAGGTCTGCGCAGCGGGTTGACCCGCGATGCCGACAGCGATGTCGACCTCGTTGCCTTCGGGATCGGCGATGGTTCCGTCGTCACCACGCGTGAGACGACCGCCGGCAGCGAGCGCCGCCTGCCGTCGTGCCTCGTATTGATCATGGGGGACGTAGAGATCCAGGTGGATCCGGTTGCGCTGCCGGCGCCGGTCGCTGTCAGCCGGATCCATCGGCTGGAAGATCACCGGGTGGTTCAGCTGCCGCGGGTCGACGATGTCGGTCACGCCTGAGCGCGGGTCGTTCTCGTAGCCGAGCACCACCCGCCAGAACTCCCGTACCCGTGGCACATCCACGGCGTCGATGCAGACCTGGAAGAACCGCGTACGGGACGGGTCGGCCGTCAGCCCGAGTTCACGAGCTTCGGCCTGGACCCGGCGGGCGAGATCGGGAAACCGCTCGTCCTCCCACCGGTCCTTGCCGGTGTCGATCATGACCCCGTCGACGCGGATGTCGATCAGCAGCTCCATCCCGGCGCGATCCGCCGCTGCGGCCACCCGACTCACCAACGTCGCCGACTCCGCGAAGTCAGCGGTCGGGTAGAACACCTGCCCACCGAACACCAGCCGCCAGTCATCGGTCCCCGGCCACTCCGGGGCGTCTCCCGGGACGAGATCGACTTCGTTGCCTTCGGGATCGACCAACAACGACCAGCCGTCGGCGAACACCGTGGCCGGATCCGCATCCGGCACCAGCCGAGTCGCCCGTTCCACCGCCTGCTCCCGCGGGACGGACACATCGACGTGGATCCGGTTCCGCAGCGACCGCGGCTCGGCCTCGTAGAACCACACGCGGGGATCGCGGGTCAGGGGGTCGAGGAGGTCGTCCTCCTCGGTGTCTCGGTAGCCCAGCAACGGCTGCCAGAACGCGGCGAGCGTCGCCTTGTCGAGGGTGTCGATCCCCCACTCCAGCTCCCGTGGGACCGAGGGGTCGGCCACGAGGTCCAGCTCGCGGGCCGCCACCGAGATGCCCTGCGCCAGCGCGAGATCGGCACTCGTCCAGCCACTTTGGTACGGGATCCACACCTGGATACCCATGGCGCGCAGGTCGACGCTCGGCGTCTTTCCTTCCGCCCCGGCGTCACCGGCCAGGTCGAGGATGCGTCGCACCAGCTCGGCGCCGGCGCGGTGGCTCGGCGCGCCGAACCAGGCTCCGACACCCGACAGACTGACGACCCGCCAGTCCGGCGCCGCCTCCTGGAACTGCCAGCTTCCGACGTGCTCGCTGTCACCACTCGTCATGTCAGCACCGTGCCAGACCGACCGTCATGTCGCGAGGGTCCGGGGCGATCGGACCGGCCAAGCCATCACCCGGTCGGGCAGCCGCACGACCGGCGGACCACCAGCGGCATGTCGAACACCAGGTGCTCGGACACGGACCTGCCGCGGAGCACGGCTGTCACCGCCGCCTCGGCCATCGCGGGCGTGGGCTGTTGCGCGGTGGTCAGCGGCGGCCAGCAGAAGCGAGACTCCTCGCTGTCATCGAAGCTCCCCACGGCGAGCTCGTCCGGCAGGGAGACTCCCAGCTCGCGGGCAGCGTGGAGGAGGCCGATGGCCTGGACGTCGGCGCTGACGAAGACGGCACTCGGGCGATCCGTGCTCGTGAGCAGGCGCAGGCCTGCCTCGTAGCCACCCTGGCGACTGAACGGAGTGCGCACCACCACCCCTGGCCGACGGCCGGCTCGAGCGTGCGCCTCGGTCCAGCCGCGTTCCCGGCCGTCGATCGCCGGATCGGCAGAGTCGCCCATGATCATGGCCACCGACGTGTGGTGGTGGACGGCGATCAAGTGGTCCACCACCCTTCTGGTCCCGGCGGCGGCGTCGGCGCCCACGGTGGTGTGACCGTGCAGCGGCGACTGGGCGTCGAGGACCACGACCGGCAGCTGCCGCCCACCTCGCCAGAACTCGCCGAACCGCCGCAGCCCCGAGGCCCCGGCGAGCAGCAGCCCGTCGATCTGGCGATCGCACAGGTCGAGCACACCGCGCTCCTCCACGACCGGGTCGAAGCCGGTGTTGGTGATCAGCACCGCATAGCCGAGGTCGGTGGCCGCTCGCTGGATCTGCCAGGCGTACTCGGCGAAGAAGGGGTTGGTGCTGTCGGGGACGACCAGACCGATCGTCTTGGTACTGCCGACCGCCAGCGCCCGCGCGGTGGTGTTCGGGCGGTAGCCCAACCGTTCGATGGCGTCCCGGACGCGGGCTGCCGTCGCCTCCGACACCGGACGCGGCCCGCCGTTGACGACGTAGCTGACCACGGCGGTGCTCACCCCCGCAAGCCGAGCCACGTCCGTGCGGGTGGCGCCGGCGCGTCGTACGACCGGGTCATCCTCTGTCACCGACAGCCCCTCTCAGCCCTGCGCTACCCGAGAAACCGTACACGCCGCGAAGTGATTCGAGAATGCTTCTCCACATGGCGTCTGAGGCTTGACCGGTGGATTCTACGCGGGTAGCGTTGAGGACTCACCGGAGTTCGTCGCCAGGCACGTCGAGCTCATCACCGCCACCCTTAGGAAGTCACTGCCATGCCCTTCTCGGTCGCCATGATCGGTGCCGGTCAGTTCGCCGGCTCGTTCGCCCACCTGTTCCACCTGCACCCCGGGGTCACGAAGGTGTACGCCACGGACGTGATCGCGGAGCGGGCCGACGACCTCGTCGCCCGCCACGACCTGGCGGGAACCTTCGCCTCCTTCGACGAGGTGCTGGCGAGTCCCGAGATCGACGCGGTGGCGATCTTCACCCAGCGCTGGAGTCACGGCCCGCTCGTGGTGCAGGCCCTGCGGGCCGGCAAGCACGTCTACTCCGCCGTGCCGATGGCGATCAGCGCCGAGGAGATCGGGGCCATCATCGAGGCCGTCCGGGAGACTGGCCTGACCTACATGATGGGCGAGACCAGCCACTACAACCCGGCGGTCGTCTACGCCCGCGACATGATCGCCAAGAACGAGTTCGGCCGGCTCTTCTACGCCGAGGGCGACTACCTGCACGACATGGACCTCGGCTTCTACGACGCCTACAAGTACTCCGGCGGAGAGAACTGGAAGGCCACCGCCTCCTACCCCCCGATGCTGTACCCCACCCACTCCATCGGCGGCATCCTCGGCGCCTGGGGCACTCACGCCACCAGCGTGTCCGCGATCGGTGTGGTCGACGACCGCGGCGACGGTGTCTTCGATCGCGAGATCTCCCAGTTCGACAACGACTTCTCCAACATGAGCGGTCTGTTCGAGGTGGCCGGCGGTGGGAGCTTCCGCGTCAACGAGTTCCGTCGGGTCGGGTTCCCCTCCCACATCCGGGAGTCACGGTTCCGCTGGTTCGGCACGGAGGCCAGCTTCGAGGAGATGACCACCACCGCGTACCGGCAGGACAAGACCGGCGTCACCGACGTGTCGGAGGAGGTCGAGCCCCGCAAGGCCTCCGAGGAGGAGCTGGCCGAGCTGACCGACATCTCCCCGACCCTGCGGGACGCGTTCCTGTCCGGCCTGGCGCCCGTGCACGACGCCAGCCGGCTCCCGACCGAGTTCGCCGGTGCCCCGAACGGGCACGAGGGCGCCCACCACTTCCTGGCCGATGACTTCGTCACCGCGGTGAACACCGGCACCCTGCCGCCGGTCAACGCGTGGCAGGCCGCGCGCTACACGCTGCCCGGTGTGTACGCGCTGGAGTCGGCCCGCCGCGGCGGTGAGCGTCTCACGATCGACGACTTCGGCGACGCCCCCAGCTGATCCGGGCCCGGATCTGAGAGTGACCCAGGTACGCGGGTGGGGACGGCGACGTCCTCACCCGCGCACACCCGGTGGAAGGTGAGTCGAGGCTTCACCGCTGGCTCACCCGGACAACGACGCAACGACTTGCGCGGCGAGCCGGTCGGTGACCTTCGGGCGGAACATGCCGTAGCCCGACCCGTCCCGATCGATGGTCGGAACGCTTCCTCGGCGCACCGACTCGCGGTAGTCCAGACAGGCGAGCCACAGCGGTCGCATCTCGAGCACCCCTGGGAGTCTGTCGAGTTCCTCGCCGGTCAGCTGGACGTGTTCACGGTAGCCGCGGATGACGGCTTCGACGTGGTCCGGCCCGGCTTCGGCTGCCGTCCTGAGTAGCCAGGCGACGGCGGGCAGCCGCGGTCCGCGCCCCGAACCGGCCCAACCGACGATGGCGAGATCGCCGGGCGCCCCGACGGCCGCCCACGCGTGGTAGTTGCTGTGGGTGAAGGCCTCGGGCAGTCCTTCCGCGTCGTCGGCCTGCTCCACGTGATCACGGAGGTAGTCGAACCCGTCTCGACCCTGCGGACCGACGGCGTCTTCGACGCTCAACAGGAAGCTCATCGCCGCCGCGAGATCCCGCCCGGGCCGTCCGACGAAGAAGCCGCCGTCGTGCTCCTCCGATCCGCCGTCCCGCGCCGACGCGCCGCTGGTAGCCGGAAGAGCGTGCAGTCGGCCCAGCAGGCTCGCCAGCTCCTGCGTCACCGCCGGTGACAGAATGCGGCCAACAGCATCGGTCGGTCGTCCTCCGCGGATGAACTCGGTCACCAGCACGGCGGCGCCATCGACCTCCGACACGGCATCGTCCTGTGCGACCCGCTCCGCCGGAAACCCTTGTGTGGCGAGGAACCGAAGGATGTCTGCATCCTCCTCGACCCGAGCGACCCCGTCCGACGGCGAGGAGAAGACGCGGGCGACCCATGGCGGAGCGTCATCACGCTTGACGATCAGCGTCCACGGATAGTGGCCGGGCCAGGAGCCACGGGGACGAGTTGCTGGATCGTCGTCGATCGGTACGACCGACGTGACGCCGATGCCGTACTGCGACTTGAGGTGATCCGTGAGTCCGGCAACGTCGAAGGGACGGGTGCCGGCGAACGGCGAGGTGCCCGCTTGCTCCATCACCGCGCGCGCCTCGGTGTAGCGCTGGCCGGTGGCACGGGCTCGCTGACGAACCGCGCGCTTGAAACTGCCCTGACTGGTCATGACAAGCCTCCTCGACATGCCGCAGCTCCCCAGCAACGCGACACTCGAATCAGGCCTCTACAGAAAGGGACCTCGAGGGCAGAATCCCCTTCGCCAGTACGAAGTCCCGGCTGAGGCAGGTCCTCGAAGGCTCGGCGTCGGTCCCGGCGCCATGCTGATCTTCGTCGGCGACGCCGCACCATGTCAACCACCCACGGCCCTCCCCGAGGGCGGTCGCGCGAGAGCTCGCTCGCGGTCACCGGCTCAGGTCGACGGGGCCTTGATGCCCCACCGGTAGCCGTCCGGGTCGGTGATGATCGCGTACGCCTTCCCCAGGGAACCGGTCGAGAGCTACGCGCCGACCTGGTTCAGCACCGTCGGGTAGTCGGTGGCGATGGTGACGACGCGGCGGTGAAGGTCCGCGGGATCGTGCAGGCCGGTTCGCCGGGTCCTGAGCCCTTCCGACGTGGTTCGCGCAGCAGGCCTGCGACGATCGTGCGATGAACGTCGAGCCGTTTGACCTCACGACGATGGCGACACGTCTGGTCGCGATCGAGGGCGTCGAGGCGGTGCTGCTCGGTGGCAGTCGTGCCCGTGGCGACCACCTGCCCGGCTCTGACTACGATCTCGGCCTCTACTATCGCCCCTCCCTGGATGTCGCCGGTCTCGGTCGCTTGGCTCGTGAGGTCGCCGGCCCGGCAGCCGAGGTCACCGAGCCTGGTGGGTGGGGCCCGTGGGTCGACGGGGGCGGCTGGTTGGACGTCAACGGCGTCCGGGTCGACTGGATCTACCGCGACGTCGACAGGGTGCAGCAAGCCTGGGCTGACGCTCTGGCCGGACGGTTCGCGTTCCACCGGCAGCCGGGGCACCAGCTCGGCGTGCCGGACTTCGCGTACGTCGGTGAGGTCGCCCTCGGTGTCGTGCTCACGGACCGTACCGGTGAGGTGACGGCCTTGAAGCGTGCGGCCGAGGTCTACCCCTCGGCCTTGACCACGACCCTGGTGGCGGGCTTGTGGGAGTCGGCCTTCGAGCTCGGGGCGGCGCAGAAGGCGACCGCCCGCGGCGACACGGTGTACGTGGCCGGGGTGATCGTCCACGCCCTGCTGCTGTGCGCGCACGCGCTGCACGGCCGGGCGGGACAGTGGCTGATCAACGAGAAGGGCGCCGTTGCCGCCACTGGCCGTCTCGGCGTCGCGCCGCCCGACTTCGCCGCGCGGTGTCAGCAGGTCCTGGCCGCGGTGGGGACCCGTCCAGACGAGCTCGCCAACGCCCTGCGTGCCGCCGAGCTCATCGTCGACGACGTGCGTGCGGCCTGCACGGCCGACCAGACCTAGAACAGACCTGAGGAGCATCGTGGACCGAACGATCAGGGTGAAAGCGTTCGCCGTCCTGCTGGACGCGTCGCGATCCCGGCATCTCGTGTGGGTGGGGCACGACGAGACGAAGCAACCTGCCACGTTCCACCGGTTGTTGGGCGGGCACGTCGAGTTCGGGGAACGCGCGGCGGACGCGGTCGTCCGGGAGATCGCCGAGGAGCTCGGCACCGATCTCGCCGAGGTGACGCTGCTCGGTGTCATCGAGAACGTCTACACCTTCGACGGGATCCCCGGGCACGAGGTGGTGTTCGTCTACGTCGCCACCGTCGCCGACGGGGTGGTGCCGGAGGAGGGAGGCTGGTTCGACGACGGCGGGCCCATCCTGGTCGAGTGGCGGCCGGTCGATGTCCAGACCGACATCCCGTTCTACCCCGACGGGACCCAGTCACTCATCGACGACTGGATCTCGGCACAGACCTGAACGACCGCACACCCGACGTGCGGGTCACCTGCTGTTCACCGCCGCGTCATCACCCACCCGTACGGTCCGCGCGTGCTACCTCATGCTGCGGTGAGCCCGCGGGTGGTCGCCGTCATCCCGGCCCGCGGAGGCTCCAAGGGTGTGCCGGGCAAGAACCTGCGCCGAGTCGGCGGGGTCTCGCTGGTCGCCCGTGCCGTCCACACCGCCCGCAGTGCGGAGTCGATCGCCGAGGTGTACGTGTCCACCGACGATCCCCGGATCGCGGCCGAGGCTCGGGCGGCCGGGGGCGGGGTGATCGACCGGCCCGCCGAGCTGTCCGGCGACACCGCCACCTCCGAATCGGCCCTTCTGCACGCACTCGGGGTCCTGGACGCCGATGACCGAGCGGTCGACGTGCTGGTCTTCCTGCAGTGCACCAGCCCCTTTGTCGCCGCGGCCGACCTCGACGCTGCCGTTGACCTGGTGCTCGGCGGCGCGGCGGACTCGGTGTTCGCCGCTGTCGCCAACCACACGTTCCTGTGGCGCCCCGACGGTGACCGGGTGGTGGGGGTCAACCACGACGCTACTCAGCGTCGGCGCCGCCAGGACCGGGATCCGGAGTACCGCGAGACCGGGGGCTTCTACGCCTTCCGAGCCGACCGGTTCGCCGCAGTCGGTCATCGTTTCTTCGACCGGACCGCGGTGGTCGAGGTGCCGGAGCTGACGGCCCTGGAGGTCGACACCGAAGCCGACCTGGCGGTCGCCTCCGCCCTGGCTCCGTCGCTCGATCCGCGTCCCGCCCTGCTTGATGTGGCCGCGGTGGCCACGGACTTCGACGGGGTGCACACCGACGACCGTGTGCTCGTCGACCAGCATGCGGTCGAGTCCGTACGGGTGTCCCGCGGGGACGGGCTGGGGGTCTCACTGCTGCGCGAGGCCGGTGTGCCCTTCGTCATCGTGTCCAAGGAGCGCAACCCGGTCGTCGGGGCGCGAGGGGCCAAGCTCAAGGTCGACGTCCTGCAGGGCGTCGACGACAAGGTGTGTGCCCTGACGGCGTGGCTGGACCGCCGGGGGCTCGAGGCCGGTCAGGTCGCGTACGTGGGCAACGACATCAACGACCTGCCGGTGATGGCGGCGGTGGGCTGGCCGATCGCCGTCGCCGACGCCCACCCCGAGGTGCTGAGTGCCGCCCGCCTGGTGCTCACCCATCCCGGCGGACGAGGCGCCGTCCGTGAGGTCTGTGACCTGGTCCTCACCGCGCGGTCCTCCCGGGCCGAGGGGTGAACCTCCCCCACGCCCGGATCCGACGAAGGGGCCGGAGCACCCAAGAAGGCAGCAGCAGTCGAGCAGTCTCGCGCGAGCGGCGCCGTGACGGTCGGCGACGTCGCCCCCGCGGTGAGAGCTGACCACCGTCGCGTCGCCGCACCAGGTCGGTCACCTTCTCGACCAGGTCGTCCTCGCCGACGGGGTGGAAGTAGTTGTCGAGCAGCCACCTCGGATCGGGACTGAAGGCTCGACCGGCGCGCACGTCGTTCAGGTCACCCAGGCAGCCGGAGCCGGCGAACACCGAGTTGATCAGGGAGTCGTCGACCCCGAAGTCGTTCAGAACCACCACCGGCACACCGGTGTCGATCGCCTCCAGGGCTGCGGTCGAGGAGACCGTGACCAGGCTGCGAGCCTCGACCAGGGCGGTCCGCATGGACCCGGCCACGAACCGTACGCCGGCCGGGTTGACCCGCCCGGTGGAGCTCAGGGCCTCCCACAGCCCGGCGTACGGGAGCTCCTCGTGGTGCGTCTGCTGCTCGCCCGACCTCGCCCGGACCTTGACCACCGCGGAACCCGACGGGCGGACCTCGGCCAGCGCCAGCAGGATCGCCTCCCGATCGGACCGCCCCGGCGGCACCTTGGCCTGGGCGGCGAACACCACATCGCCCCCCTCGGGAGCAGCGTGCCGACGCGCCAAATCACGAGTCAGGAAGGGCAGACCGGTGAGCGCGACGGACAGGTCGCGCGCCGTGGTGGCCGCCAGCCGGACGAACTCATCCCGCTCGCGACGGCTGTGCACCACCAGCAGGTCACAGTCGCGGCGGTGCGCCAACGCCCTGGCCGACGCCGGGATGCTGATCCCCGGGAGCCCGGTCACCAGGACTGGCCGATGGCGACCGCGAGCCACCCGCAGACCGGCCAGCACGGCAACGGTCGGGCCGGTGCAGGCCAGTAGCAGCACGTCGGGCGGGTCGCGGCGCACCAGACGAGCCAGAGCACCGAGACCGAGCCGGGTGATCGAGCTGCCGGTCGCGGCACGTGTCTGGTCCGGTGACGGAGCGATCGGCGAGTCGAGCAGCACCTGCGCCCGCTGCCAGTCGGCCGGCAGCCGATCGAGGGTCGCGGCGCTCCACTTCAGGTAGGAGTCGGCGTCCGCGACGGCCAGCACCCGCACCGGGGGTGGCTCAGAAGTCGCCCGCGGCGGACCGCGGCGGCGTCAACAAGCTGGTCAGCTCGTCGCACTGGTCGTCCGACATCGCCGACAGCGCGAACCGGGCGCTCACGATCGCCTCTGTCGCCTGCTGCAGCACCTGCTGACCTCGCGGGGTGATCGAGGCGAGAACCGCCCGTCCGTCCTCGGGGTGGGGGGTGCGCTGGATCAGCCCGGCGCTCTCCAGTCGCTTGACCAGCGGGGTCACTGAGGTCGCGTGCACCTGCAGCCGCTCACCGATCTTGCCCAGCGGCAGCGCACCGCGACGCGAGAACGACAGCAGCACCAGCACCTCGTAGCGGGCGAAAGTCAGCCCGAGAGGGCGGAGCAGCTCGTCGAGCTCGGTCAGCACGAGCTGGTGAACCCGCATCAACGAGGTGACGGCACGCATCCGGGGAGTCTCGTCCCAGCGCTGGTCCCACAGCCGAGCCGCCTCCTGGATCGGATCGAACGGGAGCGGCTGGCGTTCACTCGTCACGTCCCGTCGTCCTCCGTCCCGGCGATCGTGGTGGGCCCGGTGCCGAGACCGGCCTCGTGGATGACGCGCTGGATCAGCCGCTCACGGTCGTCGATCTCGGACACCCACTTGATCTCCCGCAGACCCTGATCCTGCGCGGCGGACTCGAACACGAAGTGACCGTAGCCGAGGACGCGTCCGAGCACCGGCCGGTCCACCGTGATGTCCAGGATCCTGGTCAACGGCATGCTCGCGCGCAGCTGGTTGAGATTGCCGTGCACCCGGTAGACCTTCTGGTTGGTGACCACGAAACGATCCCGGAACTGACCCGCGAGCGCCCAGCCGGCGTTCACGACGACCGCCAGGGACAGCACCAGGACGACCCAGAAGAACCAGGACGTGAACACGAAGGCGCCGGCCAGGACCCAC
This sequence comes from uncultured Actinomycetota bacterium, assembly GCA_963696135.1. Classification (GTDB taxonomy): domain Bacteria; phylum Actinomycetota; class Actinomycetes; order Propionibacteriales; family Propionibacteriaceae; genus Microlunatus. Next base: position 407,893 of record CAVOJH010000003.1, on the reverse strand, counting down.
AACCCGACGCCGAACCGGATCCCCGGCCAGACGCTGGCGGCCCAGTGGCGGGTGACCTGGTCACGCATCAGCTCGCCGTCCTCGACCAGCAGATACCGCTCCACACCAGGATCGAGCCAGGTCAGCGGTCCGGACACGGGCTCAGCCGGCGAGTGCGTTGAAGAACGTGATCAGGGAGTTGATGGCGGTGCCCACGGCGGCGGCGGCCCCGCGGACGGCATCGGCCGCGCCCTGGGGCTGATTCACCAGGTAGAACAGCACGAATCCGACGACCAGGACCAGCAGCATGCGCTTGATCCACTTCATCTGTGCGTTCCTCCCACGACTCGCCCGGGCGGCACGACAACGGCGAGGTCGTGCGCGGTGTGAGTACTTTCTATCCCACGCTCAGCCGGCTCTCATGGATGCGCAGCGCCGCCACGCCCAACCAGCCTCAGGCTGTAGTTGAGACTCAGAGATGCCGCCTCAGGGCTGTCCGAGCACCCGATCGCTGGCCGTGTACGCGTCCAACCGGCCGGCGGCCACCTCCGTCGCGAGCTCGTCCAGGCCGCCGCGACCGTGACTCGGCAGCGTCGCGCGCACCCTGGCCAGCACCAGCGACTCGATCTCTCGTCGAGCCCGGTCCCGACGTCGTCGGCCCAACAGGCCAGAGCCGGCGGCGTGCTCGCCGAACCGGTCGAGCTCGGCCAACAGCTCGGCGATCCCCGTTCCGTCCACCGCGCTCGTGGTCAGCACGGGCGGCTTCCAGTCCTCCGGCGACCGCTGGGCGAGCGCCACCATGTTCCGCAGCTCACGGACCACCGCGTGGGCCCCGTCCCGGTCGGCCTTGTTGACCACGAACAGGTCACCGATCTCCAGCACCCCGGCCTTGGCGGCCTGGATGCCGTCGCCCATGCCGGGTGCCAACAGCACCAGGGTCGCATCCACCTGACCTGCCACGTCGACCTCGGACTGACCCACCCCGACCGTCTCCACCAGCACCGTGTCGAAACCCGCGGCGTCGAGCACCCGGATGGTCTGCGGCGCGGCCACCGCCAGGCCGCCGAGGTGACCCCGGGTGGCCATCGACCGGATGAACACCCCGGGATCGAGGGCATGCTGCTGCATCCGCACCCTGTCGCCCAGCAGCGCGCCACCGGAGAACGGTGAGCTGGGGTCGACGGCCAGCACCGCCACCCGCTCGTCCCGAGCCCGCAGCGCGGTCACCAGGCCGGCGACCGTGGTGGACTTTCCCACGCCCGGTGGCCCGGTCAGCCCGATCACCCGGGCCCGCCCGGTGTCGGGGGCGAGCAGGGCCATCAGCGCCGGGAGGCCGCGATCGGACTCCACCAGACTGACCAGCCGGCCGATCGCCCGCGACCGGCCGGCTCGGGCCTGGTCCACCAGCTCGGTGAGGTCGACCGCGGCCATCAGGCACCGGTGAGGATCAGGGCGTCGCCCTGGCCGCCACCACCACACAGGGAGGCGACAGCCGTGCCACTCCCCCGTCGCTGCAGCTCGTACGCGAGGTGGAGGACCAGCCGCGCACCCGAGGCGCCGATCGGGTGGCCGAGGGCGATCGCCCCGCCGTGCACGTTGACCCGCTCCTCCACGTCGTCCGCCGTCAAGCCGAGGGCGCGAGCACTGGCGATGCCGACCGCCGCGAAGGCCTCGTTGATCTCGATCAGGTCGAGCTCGGCGATGGTGACGCCCTGCTTCCTGGCCGCGGCCTCGATGGCTCGAGCCGGCTGCAGCTGAAGGGAGGAGTCCGGGCCGGCCACCTGTCCGTACGCGCCGATCCGGGCGAGCACCGGCAGACCCAGCCGCGCGGCCGCGTCCGCCGAGGCCACCACCAGCGCCGCGGCGCCATCGGAGATCGGGCTGGATGAGGCTGCGGTGATGATCCCGTCGCGACCGAACGCGGGCCGCAGCCCGGCCAGACCGTCGGCGGTCACCCCGGAGCGCACGCCTTCGTCCACGCGGACCGCGATCGGGTCGCCGCGCCGCTGCGGCACCTCGACCGGGGTGATCTCGGCGGCCAGCAGCTCGGCGGAGGACATCGAGCGCTGGTGCGAGCGAGCCGCGAACGCGTCGGACTCCGCTCGCGTGACGACCTCCGTACCGGTGTTGCACGTCTCCGTCAGGGACCCCATCGCCTGGTCGGTGAAGACGTCCCAGAGTCCGTCGTACGCCAGGTGATCGCGCAGGGTCACGTCGCCGTAGGTGAAGCCGGACCGTGAGCCGGGCAGCAGGTGCGGCGCGCGGGTCATCGACTCCATCCCCCCGGCGACCACGATGTCGGCCTCGCCCGCGCGGATCAGCTGGTCGGCCTGCGCGACCGCCGCGAGCCCGGACAGGCACACTTTGTTGATGGTGACCGAGGGGACCGACATACCGATCCCGCCCCGGACCGCAGCCTGACGAGCCGGCAGCTGACCGCAACCCGCCTGCAGTACCTGGCCGAGGATCACCGCGTCCACCTGGTCGCCACCGATCCCGGCCCGGGCGAGGGCGGCCGCGATCGCGTACCCCCCGAGCTCGGTCGCCGGCACCGACGCGAGGCCGCCCAGCAGCTTGCCGAACGGGGTCCGAGCTCCCCCCACGATCACCGATCCCGCCGCCATCGCACGTCTCCTTCGCCTCGTTCGGTGCTGCGGACAGTCTGGCACCGGTGCACGTGGGAGGCTGGCAGCATGACGGCAGCCGCGGTACGGGAGGTGCCTGGTCTGCTCGCCATCGACCACGTGGGGGTCGCCGTTCCGGATCTCGACGCGGCCATCGCGTTCCACACCTCGGTGCTGGGCCTCGAGCTCCTGCACCGAGAGGACAACCTGGAGCAAGGAGTCGCCGAGGCCATGCTCGCCCCACCCGACGGGGTGACCGGCGCTCAGCTCCAGCTGCTGGCCCCGTTGAGTGAGCACAGCACGTTGGCGCGTTTCCTCGAGCGCTCGGGACCCGGCCTGCAGCAGCTGGCGTTTCGGGTGGAAGACATCGACCACGCCGCGAGTGTCCTTCGGGGAAAGGGTTTGCGGCTGCTTTATGATGCAGCCAGAACTGGCACCGGGGGGTCCCGGATCAACTTCGTCCACCCCAAGGACACCGGTGGTGTGCTGATCGAGCTGGTTCAAGCGGCTTCGGCCGTCGAGCGTATGGAGGCAGGACACTCATGACGTCATCGGACAACACCGGACTCGGACTCTTCGATGATGCCGCCAGTGCCGCGGGTAACTTCCCGTCGGCCCTACGCGGCTACGACCGGGCAGCGGTGGACGACTACGTCCGGTCGCTGGAGGCCACGATGGTCCAGGTCCGGCAGCAGGCGGCCAACGCCCAGAAGCAGGCGAGCGAGCTCGAGCGCCAGCTGGAGGAGAGCCGTCACAACAACGACGCCGACTACACCAACCTGGGTGGTCGGGCCTCGGAGATCCTGCGTCTCGCCGAGGAGCAGGCGCGCGAGGTCATGGACCGAGCCACCCACGACGCCGAGCACCTGCGCGAGGAGGCTCGCCGCGAGGCGGACTCGACCCGCGACCAGGCCGCCCGCGAGGGCAACGAGCTCAAGACCGGGGGGCTGGCCGAGATCGACAAGGTCCGGGCCCGGCTCGAGGCCGACGGGGCCACCCATCTCGACCGGGCCAAGGCGGAGTCGGTGGCCCTGTTGGAGGCCGGTCGGCGACAGGCCGAGTCGCTGCGTCGCGAGGCCGAGCACGATGTGCAGTCAGTCCGCCAGCAGACCTACCTGGACACCGAGGAGCTGCGCCGTACGGTCGAACGCGAGATCGCCGACACCCGGCAGCAGATCGCGGTCGAGCGCGAGGCGGCGCTGACCGAGCTCCGGCGGGCCCAGGAGGATGCATCGCAACAGACCTCGGCGATGTTGACCGAGGCCACCGCCTATCACGAGGAGTCGGCCGCCCGGCTGGAGGCCGACATCCTCGAGGCCACCCGGATCCGGGAGGAGGCCCTGCGGGACGCCGACCAGCTGAAGCTGAGCTCCATCAAGGAGGCCGAGGACCGCGTGGATTCGGCCAAGAAGCAGGCCGCCGCCATCAGCGAGCGCACCCAGCAGGAGTTCTCCTGGCGCAAGGAGCAGCTGCGACGCGAGACCGACCTGCTCAGCCAGCGTAAGCAGGCAGTGCTCGCCCAGCTGGCGAGCCTGTCCGCCCTCGCCCAGGAGACCGCGACCTCGTTCCCCGAGCCGTACGACCTGGACGACTTCGACGGCGAGCTGGGCGACCGCACCGTCGTGCTGCCGCCCGGGCTCGCCCCGGCACTGCCTGAGACCCAGCAGAAGGCGGAGCCGGCGCCGGACGCTGACACCACTGATGGAGCGGACGGCGCTGATGGAGCGGACGGCGCCGATGGAGCGGACGGCGCCGATGGAGCGGACGGCGCCGATGATCCAGCTGAGACTCCCGAGTCGGACGACGCCGCGGCATCCGAGAATCCGGTCGAGGAATCCGGATCCGAGGATGTCCAGGAGTCGACGGAGAAGTCCGAGACGTCGACCGGCCCTGACACCACGTCCGAGACCGACCCTGACACCGATCCCGACGCCACCGTGGTCATCTCTCCCGAGCAGATGGCCGCCGCGAACGACACCAGCACGCGCTAGCGCAGTCGCACGACAGTCCACCACCAGCACGACGTCCAGCAAGACAGACAAGGAAACCCGGCCGTGGCGTACTCAGGCTCACCCCTCCCCTCCAGCGACTTCCCGATCAATCGTCGCGGCTACGACCGCGATGCCGTGGACGGCTTCGTCCGCTCCATCCAGTCACGGTTGGGCGACCTCGAGGGTCAGGTCCAGCGGCTGATCAACGAGAACGGCCAGCTGCGCCACGACCTCACCGGCGCCCAGGATCTGGCTCATCCCGACTTCAACAACCTCGGTGGCCGGGCGCAGGAGATCCTGCGGGTGGCCGAGGAACAGGCCGGCGACCTGACCGCGCAGGCTCAGCGAGACGCCGACCGGCTGCTCGAGCTGACCGACAACGAGACCCGGCAGCAGCGGGAGCGCGCGGAGAACGAGCTGGCCGCGAACCGCGATCGTCAGCTGAGCGACATCGACGCCCTCCGTCGACAGGCCGACGCTGACGCACACGCGATCTACGAGCACGCCCGGTTCGAGTCCGAGCAGCTGCTCGCCAGCGCCCGGGTCGAGGCCGAAGCGCTCCTGGTCGAGAACGAGCGACTCAGCGCCGCCCGGCTGGAGACCGCGCGGGTCGAGGCCCGTCAGGTCGTGGGCGCGGCCGAACGGGACGCATCGATCCTGCGCGAGCACACCGCGGTCGAACGGGACCAGGCGCTGACCGACCTGAGGAACGTCCAGGACGAGGCCCAGGCCCGGATCGAGGCGTTGCTGAGTGAGTCCAGCCAGCTCCAGACCCAGGCCGCGACGCATCTGGCCGAACAGACCGACGTCGCGGCTCGACTGCGTACCGACGCTCTCACCGAGGCGGAGCGGGTCAAGCGAGCCGCCATCGACGAAGCCGACGCGATCATCGGCCGCGCCCAGGCCCAGGCCGACACCATCGACGAGCGGGCTCGTCAGGAGTTCGCGTGGCGGCGGCGCCAGATGCGTCGCGAGCAGGAGCTGCTGGATCGTCGCAAGCAGGCGATGCTCAGCCAGCTCACCTCGCTCAGCGCCCTCGCGGCCGAGACGGCCCAGAGTCTGCCCGAGGTCCCGCAGCTGGAGCTCAGCGACGTCGACGAGACCCGCGTCAACCAGCCGGTTGCGACCGAAGAGTCGGCGGCACCCGGGGAGACCACGACGGGCTTCGCCGCCGCTTCACGCTGAGCCTCCGTCAACTCACCGTTGCGCCGCGCACCCTCGAGTGATGGCGTTGATCCGGTCGCGCGATGTGGCTCCGCGGCGTGATCCGGCCGTCGGTGCCGCACGCTGCGCAGCCGAACGTGACTCCGCGGCGTGATCCGGCGGACGGTGCCACACGCTGCGCAGCCGAACGTGACTCCGCGGCGGCATCCAGCGGACGGTGCCACGCGGCATTCTGGCGGCGCCGGCTACGCCGCGGTGGCCGCCCCCAACGTCTGGGGCGTGACGGCGGATTCGGCGTCACCAGAACAGCCTCAACAACCATCAGGCGGTGCTCGACGCGGATGGTCGCATCACGGCGGTCGTGGCCAACGTCGATCCGGGCGTCGTCAACTGGATCGATCCGGGTGGTCTTCGGGAGGGCATCCTGATGCTGCGCTGGCAGCTCTTGGACCAGGAGCCGGGCGCCGACGACCAACCGGGGGTCACTGTGCGCCGGGTCCGGGCCGCCGACCTGTCGACGCTGCTGCCGCCGACCGCGCCACGCCTCGCCTCCGCCACGGAAAGACGGATCCAGATCGCTGCGCGCGGTGCCGGGTACGCCAGCAGGTTCACCGCGCGCTGACCCAGCACAGGCGCTGGCTCAGAACAGGCGCTCGGTCGGGTCGTCGGTGCCCCGCAGCACGTCGTAGTCGACGGTCAGGCAGGCGATCCCGCGATCACCGGCCAGCACCTTGGCCTGGGGCTTGATCTGCTGAGCGGCGAACATCCCGCGGACGGACCCGAGCAGCGGGTCTCGGTTCAGCAGCTCCAGGTAACGGGTCAGCTGCTCCACCCCGTCGATGTCCCCCCGACGCTTGATCTCCACCGCGACGTAGCCGCCGGCGGCGTCGCGGCAGAGCAGGTCGACGGGGCCGATCGCAGTCGGGTACTCCCGCCGGACCAGCGTCCAACCAGTCCCGAGCGTCTCGGGGTGAGCTGCCAGCAGGACCTGGAGGTGGGCCTCGACCCCGTCCTTCTGCAGGCCGGGATCGATGCCGAGGTCGTGACTGGAGTCGTGCAGCACCTCGGCCAGCGAGATGAGCAGGGTGTCGCCGTCGCGCCCCTTGACCTCCCAGACCTCGGTCAGCGGCTCGCCGGCCAGACCGTGCGCGCCGGGGTCGGTCGGCCTCACCGTCGGGTCGGCGGGGCGAACCGTCACCGTGCAGGGCGGGCTCATCCAGTTCAGCGGCTTGTACGCGCGGTCGTCCGCGTGGATGGACACCGAGCCGTCGGCCTTGACCAGGATCAATCGAGTGGCCATCGGCAGATGGGCGGTCAGTCGACCCGCGTAGTCGACCTGGCACCGGGCGATCAGCAAACGCACCCGGTCAACCTACCGGCCATCGGCGAGTGCCGTTTCCCGGTTCTGTCAGACTTCGGGGGTGGCTCGACGTCCCAGCAAGCACCTGCGTGCGCCCCGGCCGCTGAGCTCCGGGCACGCCCGCGCCGAAGACCGCGGCGACGGTCGCTGGGTGGTCCGCAGCGTCGCGGGAGCCGCCGCCACCAAGGAGTACCGCTGCCCCGGCTGCTCGCAGTCCATTCCACCGGCGACCCCCCACGTGGTGGTCTGGCCGGCGGAGCCCAGCTCCTGGACCGTGGACTCCCCGGTGGCCGAGCGGCGACACTGGCACACCGGCTGCTGGAACCGACGCCGATGAGCGAGCGCCGATGAAGCCGCGCGTCGTCGTCGATCGCGATGACCTGCACTACACCGAGCAGGGCGACACCGGGCCGCGGATCCTGCTGCTGCACGGTCTGTTCGGCCAGGGCAAGAACTGGACCTCGATCGCCAAGATCCTCGCCGAGCAGGCACGGGTCATCATGATGGACCTGCCGAACCACGGTCAGTCCGGGTGGACGGAGACGGTCACGTACGGCGAGATGGCCGTGGCCATCGCCGATGTCCTGGCCGACGCCGACGACGACCCGCTGAACGTGGTGGGGCACTCGATGGGCGGCAAGGTCGCGATGGCCATGGCCCTCCTGCAGCCAGGGTTGGTCGAGCGCTTGGCGGTGGTCGACATCGCGCCGGTTCGCTACGACCGGCTCACCGGTTTCGCCGACTACGTGACCGGGATGCAATCGATCGACCTCGGTCGGCTGCAGACCCGTGCCGAGGCGGACACGCAGCTGCAGCCGTACGTGCCCGACGAAGTGGTGCGGTCGTTCCTGCTGCAGAACCTCCGGCGCGACCCGACCAGCGACAGCGGCTGGCGGTGGCAGATGAACCTGTCGTTGCTGGGCGCGAAGCTCGACGACCTCGGTGCCTGGCCGGACCTGCGCACACCGCCGTACCAGGGGCCGGTGCTCTGGGTCGCCGGGGCGAACTCCGACTACATCACCCCCGAGTACGGGTCGGCCATGCGTCGCCTGTTCCCGCGGACCACTGCGTTCACGATCAAGAACGCCGGACACTGGGTGCACAGCGAGCAACCCGAGGTCTTCGTCGGGGTGCTGCGCCGCTTCCTCGGCCTCGACTGAGGTGCGCGTCACCGGCCAGGACCGCCTGCATCCAGCGTCGGCGACGGTGCGGAAGGGAAGACCGTGACTGACCTGCTCACGACCATCGCCGCCGGGCTCACCGAGGTCCTCGCCCTCGTGCCCCTCCAGCCGGTCCGACCCAGTCGGGGCAACGGTTTCGCGGGTTCGATCATCGCTGCGCTGATGGCCATCGGGCTGCTGATCATCGTGGCGAAGTTCGCCACCACCAAGCCGAAGAACCGCCGCCGGCCGCCCAGGCGCTGACCGTTGACGGTGGACCCGAGGAGGGTCAGCCGCCGGCGGCAGTGACCTTGACGATCTCGGAGGGGTTGTTCGGACGCCCGCCGCCGTCGGCGTTGGTGCCGTCCTGGCCCTCCGCGGCCATCCGTTCGAGGATGCCGATCCCGGAGGGGTCGATCTCGCCGAAGATCGTGTAGTCGGGGGTCTTGTCCAACGCGCTCGAGTCCCGGTAGACGAGGAAGAACTGCGAGCCGTCGTTCGCCATCGCTATCACGCCCTTGGTGTAGGACTCGGTGCCGTCCAGCTCGTCGGCGAAGGTGTAGCCCGGGCCGCCGCGTCCCGTACCGGTGGGATCGCCGCACTGGAACAAGAAGATGCCTGAGTCGACCAGCCGATGGCACCTGGTCTCGTCGAAGAACCCTTGCTCGGCGAGGGAGACGAAGGAGTGCACGGTGCACGGCGCGCGCACCGGGTCCAGGGTGATGCGCACCGTCCCCTCGGTCATCTCGAGGTCGTAGCCGATGGCCCCGCTGGTCGCCACCCCGGTCGGGCTCGGAGGTCGGGTGGACCGGGCGGCATCGCCGGTGGGCTCGTACTCACACGACTCGGCCCCCGCCGTCGGGGACGCGCCGGGCGCGATGGGTGTCGACGGGCTCGTCGGGGTGGAGGCCGCGGACTCCCCGCTCGCCGCCGCCGGCCGCAGGGGGTCGTTCTGCGGGATGGTGCCGCAGGCGCCGAGGGTCAGCGCCAGCACGATCGTCGCCAGGAGCCCCAGTCGTACGCCCACACCGACACCCTGCCCCACCGGACCGGCTGGGTCGGGAGGCCACGCCGAGGGCGTACGAGCTCACAGGTTGCCGGCCCGGGCCTCCAGGGCTGCGATGACGGCGATCAGGTCGGCACCACCGCAGCCGAGGTCCACGGCCTCGCCGAACAGCCCGTCGCAGACCTCGGCCAGGGGTGCGGCGGCGCCGGTGGCCGCTGCCGCCGCCGTGATGAGTGCGGTGTTCTTGGCGACGTCGGTGATGGCGGCCTGGGCCTCGTGGTCCCCGGTCACCAGCTTGGCGAGCTTGGTGGCGAGCAGCGGGGAGGCGAGCGTCCCACCGAGCAGCACCTCGGCCAGCACGCGGCGATCCACGCCGTGACGGTCGGCCAGGTGGACGGCCTCGGCGAGCCCGGTCAGCATGGTGATCATGTAGGAGTTGACCGCCAGCTTGGTGGTCAGCGCCGACGGCACGGTTCCACACACCACCGCGTGCCGGACCAGCGGCGCGATCAGCGCCCGGGTCCGCTCCACGGCCGCGCCATCGGCTCCGGCGAGCATCGCGACCAGATCACCCGTCTCCGCCGGCTGGCGGGAGCCCGACACCGGAGCCTCCACGTAGCCGCCAGCCGCGGCGAGGACGTCGGCTTCCAGGGCACGCGAGTAGCCGGGCGCATGGGTACCCATCACGACCAGCACCCGATCCCGGACCAACCCGGCGAAGGAGGGTCCGCCGCGCTCCAGCACCGTGTCGATCGCCGCCTCGTCGGAGAGCATCACGATGACCGTGCCGGTCGACGAGAACACCCCGGCCGCGCTGGTGGCCACGTCTGCGCCGGCCTCCGTCAGCGGCCGACAGCGGGCCGCCGTCCGGTTCCAGACCACCAGGTCGACCCCGGCCCGGGCGAGACGGAGGGCCATCGGCTGCCCCATCACCCCCAGCCCGAGGAAGCCGACCCGCGACGCCGCACCGTTCACCATGCGCCGGACCGTAGCGCCCCGCTGCACGCGCCGGAACGGCCAGTTGCGCACCGGTGGCCTCGAGCCTGGTCTGCTGGCCTGGTTCCGTGTCGCTAGGGTGTGGGCGTGGTTCATCTCACCCGCATCTACACCAGGACCGGGGACGGTGGCCAGACCCGGCTGGTCGACATGTCCCTGACCGACAAGACGGATCCGCGGGTGGCCGCGTACGGCGACGTCGACGAGGCCAACTCCCAGCTCGGGGTGCTGCTGGCCACGACCGAGCTCGCCGAACCGATGGTCACGCTGCTCGGTCGCGTGCAGAACGAGCTGTTCGATCTCGGCGCCGATCTGGGCAACCCGCTGCAGACCTCGTACGCGCACGAGCCGCTGCGGATCACCAGCGAGTACGTCGATCGTCTCGAGGCGGCATGCGACTCCTTCGGTGATCCGCTCCCCCCGCTGCGCTCCTTCGTGCTGCCGGGTGGGACGCCGGCGTCGGCGCACCTGCACGTGGCTCGCACGATCGTCCGGAGGGCCGAGCGGACGGCGTGGACGGCCGTCGAGCGCTACGGCACCGACGCCCCCGGCGGGCTGAACCCGCTGGCCATCACCTACCTGAACCGGCTCTCCGACCTGCTCTTCATCCTGTCCCGGGCCGCCAACGCCACGGATCCGTCGGTCGACGGGGACGTGCTGTGGGTGCCGGGCGGGAGCCGCGACCGCCCCGACAGTCCCCCACCAAGAGAGGCACAAGGAGAGGTATGACCGACGCCGTTCAGCCCACCCACGCTCAGACCCGCCCGGTGACCCTGTTCTCCGGTCAGTGGGCCGACCTGCCGTTCGAGGAGGTCTGCCGGCTGGCCTCGGAGTGGGGCTACGACGGCTTGGAGATCGCCTGCTGGGGCGACCACTTCGACGTCGCCAGGGCTGCCGAGGACGACGCGTACGTGCGGGCCAAGAAGGACGTCCTGGACTCGTACGGGCTGGGCTGCTGGGCCATCTCCACGCACCTGGACAGCCAGGCGGTCTGCGACGCGATCATCGACGACCGCCATCGGAACATGGTCAAACCGCGGGTCTGGGGCGACGGCGATCCCGAGGGTGTCCGGCAACGGGCGGCCGAGGAGATGAAGACCACCGCCCGGGCGGCGGCCGCGTTCGGCATCGACACCGTGATCGGCTTCACCGGGTCCTCGATCTGGCACTACCTGGCCATGTTCCCGCCGGTCGGTGACGACGTGATCCGGGCCGGCTACGCCGACTTCGCGGACCGCTGGAACCCGATCATCGACGTCTTCGACGCCGTCGGCGTCCGCTACGCCCACGAGGTGCACCCGAGCGAGATCGCGTACGACTACTGGAGCACCAAGACCGCCCTGGAGGCGATCGGCCACCGTCCGGGTTTCGGTCTCAACTTCGACCCGTCGCACATGGTGTGGCAGGGCCTGGACTACGTCGGGTTCCTGTGGGAGTTCCGGGACCGGATCTACCACGTGGACTGCAAGGACACGAAGCTGCGGATGGGCAACGGTCGCAACGGCATCTTGTCCTCGCACCTGCCCTGGGCCGATCCCCGGCGCGGCTGGGACTTCATCTCCACCGGGCACGGCGACACGAAGTGGGAGGACATCTTCCGGATGCTCAACTTCATCGGGTACGCCGGGCCCATCTCCATCGAGTGGGAGGACGCCGGCATGGATCGTCTGCTCGGTGCTCCCGAGGCCCTCGGCGTCATCCGTGGGCTGAACGCCATCACCATCCCCGAGGCCGCCTTCGACGCTGCCTTCGCGAGCAAGGAGTAGTCCTCGTGAGCACGTCCCAGGCCGACCCCGTGGTGATCCCGTCGCAGGTCCCGACCCACTGGTACAACCTGGCCGCCGACCTGCCCGAACCCACGCCGCCGGCCCTGCACCCGGGGACCCGCGAGCCGCTCGGCCCGCAGGACCTGGCGCCGCTGTTCCCGCTGGCGCTGATCATGCAGGAGGTCAGCACCGAGCGGTGGGTCGAGATCCCCGAGCAAGTCCGGGAGATCTACCGCCTCTGGCGTCCGTCGCCGCTGATCCGGGCGCACCGGCTGGAGAAGGCACTGGCCACGCCGGCCAAGATCTTCTACAAGTACGAGGGCGTCAGCCCGGCCGGCTCGCACAAGCCGAACACGGCGGTGGCCCAGGCGTACTACAACGCGGCCGAGGGCATCACCAAGCTGACCACCGAGACCGGTGCCGGTCAGTGGGGCGCGTCGCTGTCGATGGCCTGCGCGCTGCTCGGGCTGCAGTGCGAGGTCTGGCAGGTCCGCGCGTCGTACGACAGCAAGCCGTACCGGCGGATGCAGATGGAGGTGTACGGGGGGATCTGCCACCCGTCGCCGTCCGATCTGACCGAGGCCGGGCGGGCCATGCTGGCCGCCGACCCGGAGACGACCGGGTCACTCGGGATGGCCATCTCCGAGGCGGTCGAGGCCGCCGTGGGCGATCCGGACGCGCACTACGCGCTGGGCAGCGTGCTCAACCACGTGCTGCTGCACCAGACGGTGATCGGGGTGGAGGCCCTGGCCCAGCTGGACGAGATCGGAGAGACCGCCGACGTCATCTTCGGCTGCGCTGGCGGGGGCTCCAACCTGGCCGGTCTGAGCTTTCCGTTCCTCGGCCGCAATCTGCGCGACGGTACGGGCACCCAGGTCGTGGCCTGTGAGCCGTCGGCCTGCCCGTCACTGACCCAGGGCGAGTACCGCTACGACTTCGGCGACGTGGCCGGGCTCACGCCGCTGCTGAAGATGCACACCCTGGGCAACGACTTCGTGCCCCCGCCCATCCACGCCGGGGGTCTGCGGTACCACGGCATGGCGCCGATGGTGTCGCACGCGGTGAACCTCGGTCTGATGTCGGCGATCGCGGTGGACCAGGCCGACGCCTTCAAGGCCGGGGTGGAGTTCGCCCGGGCCGAGGGCCTGATCCCGGCGCCGGAGTCCACCCACGCGGTGGCCGGAGCCATCGCCCGGGCTCGCGCGGCCACGACCGACGAGACCATCGTGCTGGGTCTGTCCGGCAACGGCGTGCTGGACCTGCCCGCGTACCACGACTTCGTCTGATGACTCCGCCCGCCCAACCCGCCCGGACTTTGTGCCGAAACGATCCGCTTTTCATGCTGGCGGCACAAAAGATGGTCGGGTGACGGACCGCGTCAGAGCCTTATGACGCCGGACTCGACCTGGTGGCGGAAGTTCCAGTCGTCGCGGGTGTTCGTCTTGTACGACCAGTAGCACCAGCCGATGGCGTCCGCGTAGCCCTCGAGCTGAGCGTCGACGTAGCCGCGGGCGAGCTCGGCAGGTGACTCGGTGCGTCCGACCAGGGCGGCCGGGTCCATGGCCGCGCTCCACTCCCCCACCAGCACCGGCTGCTTGCGCTGCAACCAGGCGATCAGCTTGGCCCGCTTGCGGGCCTTGTCCAGGTGCTGCTCGTAGGACTTCCTGGTGTCCCAGGGATAGAACGCCTGGTAGAAGTGGCAGTCGAGGACCACCGGGAAGTCCGGCTGACCGCGCAGGGTTCCGGACAGGAACCAGGGCAGGTAGCCGTCGGAGAACACGACCCGGGTGCCGGGCACCAGCACGTCGGTCAGCATCCGGTACGCCCGGTGGTGGAACTCCCACAGCCGCCAGATCCGCGGGTCGGTGGGTTCGTTGACGAGCTCGATGCCCCATAGCGCCGGATGCGCGGCGTAGCGGGTGGCCAGCTGGGCGAGCGCCTCAAGGCTGTCCTCGCGGTGCCGGGAGATCCGGTAGAACTCACGGGGCCCGACCCGGCCGCTGTGATCGCGACCGTTCTGCGAGCCGATCACGCCGTGCATGTCCAACAGCACCTTCAGCCCGTACGTGTGCGCCCAGTCCATCGCCGCGTCCAGCAGCTCGACGGCCGCTTCGTACGGGGGCTCGGCCTGCAGCGTCCAGTGGCCGACCGGCAGCCGGACCAGGCTCAGGCCGTGCTCGGCGATCCAGGCGAAGTCCGCCTCGGTGATGAAGGTCTCGCGATGGCGACGGATCAGCTCGGGCCCGTCGAGAGTCTCCATCAGGGTGTGCTCATCGACCGCGCTGGTGCCGGCGAAGAGGGCCGGTGTCATCCAAGGCTCGACCACGAACCACCCGCCGAGATTCACTCCGCGTAACTGATGACGCCCCATCTGCTGCACAAGGTCAGTATCGCGGTTAGCGTGGGCAGTGTGACCACACCGGTGCGGGAGGAAGAGCCGCCGCCCCCACCGGAGGAGCTGGTGCTCGGTCCGCGCCAGCGCCGCGAGCTGCCGCGGTGGGTCCCGATGGTCGCCCTGACCCTCGGCGTGCTGGTTCTGGCCGGTGGAGCTCTGTGGCGATTCTGGCCGCGGCCGGTCGAGCCGCTCAGTCTGGCCGAGCTCCAGAACACCTACGCGGGCATGGTGCGCGCGGACGGCACCAACGACGCTTCGGTGATGACCCGGGAGACGGTGACGCAGACCCCGCTGACCGTCAGTCCCGACAGCTGTCTCCCGCTGGTCCAGGCGACGGCGGCGAACCGCTTCCCGGACGCTGCTCTCGACGGGGTCGGCACCTACTGGCTGGGTCGTAACAGCACCATCTCGTTGTTCACCCTCCGCTTCGCCGACGCCGAGCAGGCCGAGGCCGAGCTCGAGCGGATCAGCGGCGCTCTCGACACCTGCGTCGACGACCAGATGATGATCCGGCGTACCCAGGCGTCGAGCAGCATCCAGGCCTGGCAGGCCACCGTCGGCCGCACCGAGACGGGCTCCGGGGGCGACGGTGAGCTCGGCTACACCCTTGCCGGTAAGGACGGTCTGATGGCCATCGAGCTGATGCCGTACCTGAACACGATCAGCTGGCAGTCCCGCTGGGAGACCGGCTCGGCCACGTACACGACACTGCCCGCCGACCAGCTGATGCAGTCCCTGCGCTCCCAGCTGGACTCGATCGTCGCTGCCCGGCCCCAGTGACGCATCAGCGCCGGGCGATCAGCCGCCGGGCGGTCGCGGCGGTGCGGCCTCCAGCCAGCTGAGGAAGCCGGTCAGGGAGTCGGCCGCCATCGCCAGCTCCCAGCGTCGTCCGTCCGGATCACCAGGAACCGCTTCGACCAGCTCGACCACCCGTTGGCCGGCGTAGAGCGCCACCGCCTCGACGGCATCCGGGTCGCGGTCGTTCAGCACCCGGACGTCAGCGCGCAGGAAGGACGTCCGCGGGCGGGAGGAGTAGGAGAAGAACCGGAACCACTCCAGCATCTCGGCGTTGTAGCGCGCCATCCCGAGCACCCAACCGGCACCCGGGGTCGCCGTCTTCAGCCGGACGCTGCACTCGAACAGCCCGCCCTCGCGGGCCAGCCACCGACGACGCAGGGGCAGCGCGACGAGCGCCGCGGCCGCGAGCAGGGCCACGAGCAGCAACACCAGTACGACCGCCAGCCACCCATGCATCGCGTACGACCTTAGCCCCGGTCAGTTGCCGTGGAGTTGCAGTCGTCGACTACTGCAGCTTCTCGGCGGCCCGGACCTGCGAGCTGGCGAGCGCGAAGTGCTGACGCGTGTCCTCGTCGTCCTCGCCGGCGTCGAGTCGCGCCTGCGCGGCGGCCAGCTCCTTCTCGGCGTCGCCCAGACTGATCTCCTCGGCCAGCATCGCGTACTCGCTCAGGATCGACACCCGGCCGTGGGCCACCGAGATGAACCCGCCGTCGACGGCGATGACCTCACGGCTGTTGTCCTCGGCGAACACCTCCACCGCGCCGGGGACCAGGATGGACAGCACCGGCTCGTGGCCGGGCAGGATGCCGATGTCGCCCTCCACGGTCTTCGCGATGATGTTGATCGCCTTGCCCGACCAGACCACTCGCGTCGCCGAGACGACCTCGACCTGCATCGGATCAGCCACGGCTACATCCGCCCTTCGACAACCTCACCGACATGGTCAGTTGCTCTTCTGCAGCTCGGACCAACGCTTCTCCACGTCCTCCATGCTGCCCACGTTGAAGAACGCCTGCTCGGCGATGTGGTCCACCTTGCCCGAGACGATCATCTGGAACGACTCGATGGTCTCGGCCAGCGGCACCGACGAGCCCGGGATGTTGGTGAACTTCTCGGCCATGTAGGTGTTCTGGGACAGGAACTGCTGGATCCGCCGGGCCCGGTTGACGATGATCTTGTCCTCTTCGGACAGCTCGTCGACACCGAGGATGGCGATGATGTCCTGCAGCTCCTTGTTCCGCTGCAGGATCTGCTTCACCTCGATGGCCACGTCGTAGTGCGTCTGACCGATGTACTGCGCATCCAGGATCCGCGACGTCGACGACAGCGGGTCGACGGCCGGGTACAGACCGCGGGAGGCGATCTCCCGGGACAGCTCCGTGGTGGCGTCCAGGTGCGCGAACGTGGTCGCCGGGGCCGGGTCGGTGTAGTCGTCGGCGGGCACGTAGATCGCCTGCATCGAGGTGATGGAGTGGCCTCTGGTCGAGGTGATCCGCTCCTGGAGCTGGCCCATCTCG
Source organism: uncultured Actinomycetota bacterium (assembly GCA_963696135.1). Classification (GTDB taxonomy): domain Bacteria; phylum Actinomycetota; class Actinomycetes; order Propionibacteriales; family Propionibacteriaceae; genus Microlunatus. Next base: position 391,137 of record CAVOJH010000003.1, on the reverse strand, counting down.
TCGGCCAGGTTGGGCTGGTAACCCACCGCCGACGGCATCCGACCCAGCAGGGTGGAGACCTCAGAACCCGCCTGGGTGAACCGGAAGATGTTGTCGATGAACAGCAGCACGTCCTGGTTCTGCACATCGCGGAAGTACTCCGCCATCGTCAGCGCCGACAGCGCCACCCGCAGCCGGGTGCCGGGCGGCTCGTCCATCTGACCGAAGACCAGCGCGGTGTCCTTGAAGACGCCGGCCTCTTCCATCTCGTTGATCAGGTCGTTGCCCTCACGGGTCCGCTCCCCCACGCCGGCGAACACCGAGGTGCCACCGAAGTTGTGGGCGATCCGGTAGATCATCTCCTGGATCAGCACGGTCTTGCCGACACCCGCACCACCGAACAGACCGATCTTGCCGCCGGTCACGTACGGAGTCAGCAGGTCGAGCACCTTGATGCCGGTCTCGAGCATCTCCGTCTTCGGCTCGAGCTGGTCGAACTTCGGCGGATCCCGGTGGATCGGCCAGCGCTCGGTGATCTCGATGGTGCTCGGGTCGACGTCCAGCACGTCGCCGGTCACGCTCCAGACGTGGCCCTTGGTGATGTCGCCCACCGGCACCGAGATGGCCGTCCCGGTGTCCCGCACTTCGGCGCCCCGCCGCATGCCGTCGGTCGGCTTCAGTGCGATCGCCCGGATGAGGTTGTCGCCGATCTGCAGCGCCACCTCCATCGTCATCGTCCGGGTCACCCCGTTGACGGTGGTGTCGACCAGCAGGGCGTTGTAGATGTCGGGCATCTGGTCGGCCGGGAACTCGACGTCGACGACCGGGCCGATCACCCGGGAGACGCGGCCGATCCCGCCGGCCGGAGCGTCGGTGGTGGTCTCTTCTGCTACTGCGGTCATAGTCCCTCGTTACCTCGTGTCGCTACTGGTGCTGGTGATGGTCGGTGGAGCTAGTCGGAACCGGCGGAGGCTTCGGACAGCGCCGCGGCGCCGCCCACGATCTCGCTGATCTCCTGGGTGATCTCGGCCTGCCGGGCCTGGTTGGCCTCCCGGGTCAACCGCTCGATCAGCTGCTGCGCGTTGTCGGTCGCGGATTTCATCGCCCGCTGCCGGCTGGCCAGCTCCGAGGCGGCCGACTGCAGCAGACAGGAATACACCCGGCTGGCCACGTACAACGGCAGCAGCTCGTCGAGCACCGTCTCGGCATCGGGTTCGAAGTCGTAGAGCGGGTGCAGCTCGGACCGGTCGGTCTTCTCCTCACTCTGCACCACCTCCAGCGGCAGCAGCCGGATCACCGTCGGCGTCTGGGTCAGCATGGAGATGAAGCGGGTGTAGACGATGTGGATCTCGTCGACCCCACCCTCGTCGGTCGACTTCAGGAACGACTCGATCAGCGCGTCGGCGATGTCGCGGGCCTCGGCGTACGTCGGGGAGTCCGAGAACCCCTCCCACTGCCGGTGGATCTCGAAGTTGCGGAACTTCGCGAAGCCGATCGCCTTGCGACCGGTGAGGAACCGCTGGACGCGGAGGCCGTTGCGATCGAGCAGCTCCCGCAGCTGGGAGGCCTGCTTGAGCACGTTCGAGGAGTAGGCACCGGCCAGACCCCGGTCGGAGGTGATCACCAGCACCGCCGCCGCCTGCGGGTCCTCGACCTGGGTGGTGAGCGGATGGTCGATCTCCGGCGCGTCGGTGGCCACCGCCGACACGGCCCGGGTGAGCTCTCGGGCGTACGGCGTCGCCTGCTGCGCGCGCTGCTGGGCCTTGACGATCCGGGAGGACGCGATCAGCTCCATCGCCCGGGTCACCTTCTTGGTGGTGGTGACCGCGGCGCGGCGCTGACGCAGCTCCCTCAGGCTCGCTGGCATGTTTTCTTCCTCTCGGCTCGCAGCATCACTGACCCTTGACTCACGGGCACCCGGTCAGCGCTTCTGCTTGACGATCTGCTCCTGGGTGACGTCCTCTTCCTCCAGGGGCTCGTGCTCCTCGCGACCGACGAGCAGGTGCCCCTCGGAGGTCTGGAACTCCTTCTTGAACTCGGAGATCTGGCTGCGGAGGGCCTCGGCGGTGTCGTCGTCGAAGACCTTCGACTCCTTGATGTTGGCCAGCGAGTCGCTGTGGTGACGGATGTAGTCGAGCATCTCGCGCTCGAAGCGGAGCACGTCGTTGACGGGCACCTCGTCGATCAGCCCCTGCAGACCCGCCCACACCGACACGACCTGCTCCTCCACCGGGTACGGCGAGTACTGCGGCTGGCGCAGCAGCTCGGTCAGCCGGCTACCGCGGTCCAGCTGCCGGCGGGTGGTGGCGTCGAGGTCGGAGGCGAACATGGCGAAGGCCTGCATGTCGCGGTACTGCGCCAGCTCCAGCTTCAGCGAACCGGCGACGCTCTTCATGGCCTTGATCTGCGCCGCACCGCCGACCCGGGACACCGACACACCGACGTCGATGGCCGGGCGCTGGTTGGCGTTGAACAGGTCGGACTGCAGGAAGATCTGCCCGTCGGTGATCGAGATCACGTTCGTCGGGATGTAGGCCGAGACGTCGTTGGCCTTGGTCTCGATGATCGGCAGACCGGTCATCGACCCGGCGCCCAGCTCGTTCGAGAGCTTCGCGCAGCGCTCCAGCAGGCGGCTGTGCAGGTAGAAGACGTCACCCGGGTAGGCCTCACGACCCGGCGGGCGACGCAGCATCAACGACATGGCGCGGTAGGCCTCGGCCTGCTTGGTCAGGTCGTCGAAGACGATCAGGACGTGCTTGCCCTGGTACATCCAGTGCTGGCCGATGGCCGAGCCCGCGTACGGCGCGATGTACTTGTAGCCCGCCGCGTCCGAGGCCGGCGAGTGCACGATGGTGGTGTACGCCAGCGCGCCCGCCTCCTCCAGCTGGCTGCGGATCGAGGCGATGGTCGAGCCCTTCTGACCGATCGCGACGTAGATGCAGCGCACCTGCTGCTCCGGGTCGCCGGTCTCCCAGGCCGCCTTCTGGTTCATGATCGTGTCGATCGCGATGGCCGTCTTGCCGGTCTTGCGGTCGCCGATGATCAGCTGCCGCTGACCGCGGCCGATCGGGATCATGGCGTCGATGGCCTTGATGCCGGTCTGCAGGGGCTGCCGCACCTCCTGGCGATCCATCACGCCGGCGGCCTGCAGCTCCAGCGGACGCTGCTCGTCGATGTCGGTGATCTCACCGAGACCGTCGATCGGTTCGCCCATGGCGTTCACGGTGCGGCCGAGGTAGCCGTCGCCGACGGGCACGGAGAGGATGTCTCCGGTGCCGCGCACCGCCTGGCCCTCCTCGATGCCCTCGGAGTCACCCAGCACCACGACGCCGATCTCGCGCACGTCCAGGTTCAAGGCGATGCCCAGCACGCCGTTCTCGAACTCCAGCAGCTCGTTGGCCATGGCCGAGGGCAGTCCCTCGACCCGGGCGATGCCGTCGCCGGAGGTGACGACGTGGCCGACCTCCTCGCGGGTCGAGGTCTCCGGCTGGTAGTTCTGGACGAACCGGTCCAGGGCCTCCCGGATCTCCTCCGGTCGAATCGTCAGCTCTGCCATCGTTTCCTCATCCGATCTTCGATACTCAGTGGTGCGTGGTGTCCGTCTGGGGTGGTGCTGTGCTGCCTCGGTTCCGCGGGCTTTCCGGTTCCGCGGGCTGTGCTGGTTCCTGCGTGTCGGTCAGGAGAAGAGCTTGTGGGCCTCGGCCAGGCGGCCGGACACCGTCCCCTCGATGACCTCGGTGCCGAGCTCGACCCGGACTCCGCCCAGCAGGTCAGGCTGGACGATGACCTGCACCGCGATCTCGCGTCCGACCTGTCGCGACAGACCGGCCCGGAGGCGCTGCAGCTGCTCCTCGGTCAGCGGGCGCGCGACCCGGACGGTGGCGATCACCCGGTTCCTCTGCGCCGCGGCGAGGTTGATGTAGCCCTCGAGGGTGTGACCGTACGACCTCTCGCGCGCGGCGACCGCCCGCTTGGCCAGCACGATCGTCGCCAGGCTGGCCCGACCCTCCAGCAGCTCTCCCACCAGGTTCTCCCGGAACGAGCGGTCGATCGAGCGCTCGGACAGGGCGTTGCGCAGCGAGGAGTCGGACTCGACCAGCCGGGCGAACCGGAACAGCTCGTCCTCGGTCTCGTCCAGGTGACCCGCCCGGTCGGCGAGCACCAGCTGAGCCCGCACGGCCTGCCGCTCCAGGGCGGCGGTGAACGTGCGACCGCCGGACCAGCGTCGCCGAACGGCGGTCTCGACCAGAGTGACGGCGGCGTCGGAGACCTTGCCGCCGAGCACCCCCTTGGCGAACGCCGCGCGGGCGTCCTCCGGTGTCCCCGGGTCGGTGAGCACGCGCCGCAACGTGGCCGAACCGTCGAGGGCGTCCACGACGGAGAAGAGATCGTGAGCCAGCTCGTCGGTCGGCTCGATCTCGTCCAGCAGACCGTCGAGAACACCCAGCCGGTCCTCCAGCTCGGCGACCATCAGGTCCCCGCCGGGGTGCTGGTGGAGTCGGACTCCAGGTCGGCCAGGAACCGGTCGACGGTGCGGCGAGCCCGCTCGTCGTCGGTCAGCGACTCCCCGACGATCCGGCCGGCGAGGGTGGTGGCCAGGCCACCGATCTCACTGCGCAGCTGGGTCAGGACCTGAGTGCGCTCGGCCTCCAGCTGGGCCTCCGCGGCCAGCCGGATCCGGGACGCCTCGGCCTGGGCCTGCTCCCGCAGCTCGGCGATGATCTGGGTCCCCTGCGTCTTGGCCTCCTCGCGGATCTTGGCCGCCTCGGAACGGGCCTCGGCCAGCTGCGCCTGATACGTCTTCAGCGCCGCCTCGGCCTCCGCCTGAGCCTTCTCGGCCTTCTCCATGCCGCCCTGGATCGCAGCCGTCCGCTCGGCGTAGGTGGCCTCGAACTGGGGGACCACGAACTTCGCGATGACCACGGTGAGAAGGATGACGAACACGATCGCCATCACGATCTCCACCGGGTCGGGGAGAAGTGGGTTGGTCGCGTACGGAATGAGAAGCGACGTCATGGCAGTCAGATCAGCCCAGGCCGCCGAAGACGAAGGCCAGCGCGATACCGATGATCGCCAGGGCCTCGGTCACGGCGAAGCCGATCCAGGCGGTGCCCATCATCGCGCCGCGGGCCTCGGGCTGACGCGCCGTGCCCTGGATGACGGAGGCGAAGATCAAGCCCACGCCGATACCCGGGCCGATGGCAGCCAGGCCGTAGCCGACGATGCCGAGCGAGCCGGTGAGCTCCAGTGGAGTCATGAACAATCTTCCTTTCGGGTTCCGCTGAGGTTCAGCCGAATCTTGGGTGGACGAACTTGAGGTCGGGTGGTCAGTGTTCCTCGGCCAGGGAGGAGGCCAGGTAGACCGCTGTCAGCACGGTGAAGATGAAGGCCTGCAGACACTGGACGAAGATCTCCAGGCCGAAGATCGCCATGCTGAAGACCAGCGAGACGCCGCCGGCGATGTTGTTGACGATGCCCTCGCTCTCCAGCAGGAGGTACTCACCGCCGAGCACGAAGACCAGCACCAGCAGGTGGCCGGCGAACATGTTGGCGAAGAGTCGCAGCGCCAGGGTGATCGGCCGGACGATGATGTTGGAGAAGAACTCCAGCGGGATGATCAGCCACCACATGAAGACGGGCACGCCCGCCGGCAGGGTGGCCAGCTTGAGGTAGCCACCGAAGCCGTGCTTGGCGATGCCGACCGCGTTGTAGACGACCCAGACCATGATCGCAAGACCGTAGGCCCAGCCGGCGTGGGCGGTCGTCGGCATCAACGTGAACGGGAAGATGCCCCACAGGTTGTTGATCAGGATGAACGAGAAGAGCGCGATCAGCCAGGGCAGGAACTTGCGGAAGTCGTGGCCAAGGTTGTCCCGGGCGATCGAGTTGCGGACGAAGAAGTACGCCGTCTCGCCGATGAACTGGCCCTTGCTGGGCACCATCTGCCGCTTGCGGGCCACCACCAGCCAGAAGATGATGATCAAGATCGTGGCGACCAACGCCTGCAGCATGTACTTGTCCAGCCACGCCAGCCACGGCACGTCCGGGAACAGCGGGGGCAGGTTGAAGTCGTCCGGACTCGGGGCGTGGTAGCCCTCGCCGCCGGTCTCCAGCGGCAGCAGCCCCATGGTCAGCAGGCTCAACGCGCTCCCTCTCCAGTGGTTGTCTTGGGCAGGTTCAGTGGTGCCGGGTCCTCGACCCGTCCGAACCGCCGGATGATGGTGTAGACCGCGAAGGCCGCACCGAGCACGATGCCCAGCGGCAGCCAGAACGCGGTGCCCAACAGGCGGTCGGCCAGCCAGCCGAGGCCGCCGTACAGCGCGACACCGGCGATCAGGTAGGACAGCACCCGGAGGCCTGTGTTCATCCCCACTGCGTGGCTGTGCACCTGACCCCCTTCCTGCTCCGCCCGGCGACTCTGCTTGATGGCGATGGACACGCTAGCAGCCCGCTGCGACGGCCTCGGCCGTTGGACGCGCCGCTCTGCCGAGCCGCTCACGGCTGGTCCTCGTCGACGGTCGGCGAGACGTACTCGGTGTCGTAGACGCCGATCCGCAGCCGGTTGAACACCCAGATCTCGACAGCGATCCAGCCCGTCACGACGAGGATCGTGGTGATGAAGATGGCCATCGGCCACAGCGCCGGAAAGGCCTCGGAGTGCCTGTTGTAGACGAGGAGCACGAGTCCGAGCACCACCACCCGCGCGGTGTAGCTGGCCATCGAGACCGCCAGCAGGGTGCGGGCCCCCGCGTCGGCGAAGGCCACCATCACCAGCTGGCCGACCCCGTAGAAGAACAGCACCATCGCAGCGGCGAGCGCGGCCGAGGCCAGTCCGCGCGTCCCGTCCAGGACCGTGAAGAGCACGAGCGAGAAGACGGCAGCGGCGAGCCCGCCCACCAGACCACCGAACAGCAGCTTCCGGGCTCGGATCACGTGGATGCTCGGACCGGTCACGCTGGCCTCTCCGCGCGTCGCCGACACACTGCTGGACCGCTCCGCGGCGGCCGTCGTGGCCAGCCTCTGGGGGGTCGTCATCGATGCGTCGTCCTCGTCTTCAGGGGCACAGCGAACGCGAGGCGTACCGCAGGGCGTAGGGCGAAAGTGTTCGTGAAAACTACCACGAACGGCCGGTGTCAGCCGACCGTGGTGCGGGAGCGGCGCTGGCCCCGGACTGGCCGACCCAGGGTGGCGAGCAGCAGCACGACCGCGATCAGCAGCACCACGGCCACCACCTGCCACTGTCGATCGGTCTGGACGATACCCAGCACGATGACCCCGAACGAGACGAGAGCCGACCAGACGTACATCAGCAGCACGGCGCGCCGCTGGCTGTGGCCCCGCTCGAGCAACCGGTGGTGCAGGTGCTGCTTGTCCGGTAGGAACCACCAGCGACCGGCGTAGGTCCGCCGGATGAAGGCCATCGTCAGGTCCAGGAACGGCAGCGCCAGAATCGCCAGTGGCAGCACCAGGGGAAGCACCAGCGGCATCAGCCCGCCCTGACCGTCGGTGAGCTGCGACGGGTCCAGCTGCCCGGTCAGGCTGATCGTGGAGGCCGCGAGCAGCAGCCCGAGCAGCATCGCGCCCGAGTCGCCCATGAACATCCGGGCCGGGAAGAAGTTGTGCGGCAGGAAGCCCAGACAGGCGCCGGCGATGGCGACCGTGATCAGGCTCGAGGTGGTCGCCCGGGTCAGGTCCTGACTGACGACCAGCACGTAGGAGTACGCGAAGAACGCGCAGGCTCCGATGCCGACCACCCCGGTGGCCAGGCCGTCCAGCCCGTCGACGAAGTTGACCGCGTTCGAGCAGAGCACGATGAAGAACACGGTGATCGCCACCGAGGCTCCGAAGTCCAGCGACACGAGCTGACCCGGCAGCGGGATCCACAGCATCCGGACCCCGAGGGCCACCACGATCCCGGCAGCCAGCACCTGACCGGCGAACTTGGTCAGGGCGGACAGGTCGTACAGGTCGTCGAGGACCCCGACCGCGCAGATGACCGCGGCCGCGATCAGCACCGCCAGCGAGTCCTGCTGGACCAGCACCTGGCGACCGAGGAAGGGCAGCTGCCAGGCCAGCACGATCGCGGCCAGCACCCCGAAGAACATGGCCACGCCACCGAAGTAGGGCATGGCCACGGTGTGCACATCGCGGTCGCGGACCTGAGCCAACGCCCCGGTCCGCAGCGCGATGCGGCGACAGACTCCGCTGGCCAGGAAGGTCACCGCGGCGGCGACCAGCAGCACCAGCAGGTACTCCCGCACGCGCTAGACCCTTGATCCCGTGGGGTCCGGGGTGTCGCCGGGCGGCTGCTCGGAGCCGAACAGGTCGGGCTGGTCGATGTCGTGATCGGGATGGGTGATCCGCAGCTCGTCGGTGGTCGGCTCGTGCCAGACGGCGGCGCTCGGCTCCGGCTCGGAGTCGGCGTTCGGCTCCTCGGTCTCCGGCTCGGTGTCGGAGTTCTCGATCTGCGAGCGGATGTCGGCGGCGGACTCCTCGTCCTCCGTACCCGGTTCCTCGACGATCTCGGCGTCGACCACGTCGTCCGGCTCGTCAGTTCCGTCGACCACGTCGTCCGGCTGGTCGGTCCCATCCACCTGGTCCTCGTCGTCCACCAGGTCCTCGACGTCGGGCAGCGTCTCGCGCAGCACGTCCACGCTCAGCGCACCCCGCCGCAGCACCTGCCCGTGGTCGGCCTGAGTGAAGTCGACGATGGTCGACGGCGGCTGGCCGTTCTCCCCGAGTCGGCCGCCGTCCAGGTAGACCGACACGCTGGCTCCGAGCTGGTCGATCGCCTCGTCGCAGGTCAGCGCGGCCGGCAGGCCGCTGATGTTGGCGCTGCTCACCGCCATCGGACCGGTGGCCCGGAGGATCTCCCGGGCGAGCTCGTGGTCCGGCACCCGCAGCGCCACCGTGCCCTCGGCGTCGCCGAGATCCATCTTCAGACTGGGCTGGCGTTTCAAGATGATGGTCAGTGGACCCGGCCAGTGTTTGCTCACCAGGTCACGCGCGGCATCCGGGATGTCGGTGGCCAGGGCTCGGATCAGCGACGGCTCGCCGATCAACACCGGCGGGGGCATGTCGCGGCCACGGACCTTGGCGTCCAGCAGACCCTGCACGGCGTCACCGTTGAAGGCGTCGGCGCCGATCCCGTACACGGTGTCGGTGGGGAGCACGATGCACTCCCCCGCCTCGATCGCGGCGCGGGCGTCGTCCTCGGCTCGGGCGAGCAGCTCCGGGTCGTCGCTGGTGCAGTCCCAGCGCCGGTACCCGAGATCGATGTCGGCGGCCGGTTCGATGGGCTCGGCTTCCTCGGCCGGGGCATCGACGGCCGGCTCACTCTCCGGATCAGGCAGGGCGCTCACTCGACCCATCCTGCCAGAGGAGAGGCGGTGCGAACTGCCGTGACGAACCGTGACCGGCCGGTCAGATCCTGGTGGTCGCGCACCATCCGGTACCCCCCGGAGGCGACCACCACCGCTGGCGCTGCCTCCACCTGCAGCTCGGCGTGCTCGAAGGTGAGCAGTCCTCCCGGACGCAGCAGCCGGGCCGCGGTCACCGTCAGCACCCGGATGGCGTCCAGACCGTCGTCGCCGGAGAAGAGGGCGATGGTCGGATCGTGATCGCGGGCCTCGGCCACCACCGAGTCGTACGCGTCCAGCGGCACGTACGGCGGGTTGCAGATCACCAGGTCGACAGTGCCGTCGAGCTCGGGCAGGGCGTCGGCCATGTCGCCGAGCAGCACGGTGACGTCGGTGTCGGCCAGGTTCTTCTCGGCCCAGACGTGGGCCTCGGGCGAGAGCTCGACCGCGGTCACCCGGGTGCCCGGCACTTCCGTGGCCACGGCCTTCGCGATCGCGCCGGAGCCCGTGCACAGGTCCACCACGACCGCCGGCGGCGCGTCCACGGGCCGCTCGCGCAGCTGGTCGATCGCCCAGCCGGTCATCACCTCGGTCTCCGGTCGCGGGACGAAGGCGCCGGGCCCGACCGCCAGGGTCAGGTACCGGAACGGCGCTTCACCGGTGAGGTGCTGCAGCGGCACCCGGGCGCTGCGGCGGGCGAGCAGGGCCGCGAAGAGCTCGGCCTGGTCCTGGCTGACCGGATCGGTCCGCCCGAGCATCGGGGGCCGACGATCGAGAACGTGGGCCAGCAGCTCCCGCGCGTCGTGGGCCGGACTGGGCACCCCGGCAGCGGTCAGTCGGTCGGTCGCCTCGGAGAGGATGGCGCCGACGGTCACGACCCGGCCGCCAGCCGCTCAGCCGTGTCGGCTTCCTGCAGGGCCTCCACCACAGCCTGCAGGTCGCCGTTCAGCACGGCGTCGAGGTTGTACGCCTTGAAGCCGATCCGGTGGTCGGCGATCCGGTTCTCCGGGTAGTTGTAGGTGCGGATCCGCTCCGAGCGGTCGACCGTACGCACCTGCGACCGGCGCGCCGCCGAGGCCTCCTGGGCAGCGGTCTCCTCGGCCGCCGCGGTCAGCCGCGACCGCAGCATCCGCATCGCCTGTTCGCGGTTCTGCAGCTGAGATCGCTCGTTCTGGCAGGACACCACGATGCCGCTCGGCAGGTGGGTGATCCGGACCGCGGAGTCGGTGGTGTTGACACCCTGCCCGCCCGGGCCCGAGGAGCGGTAGACGTCGATCCGCAGGTCGCCCTCGTCGATGGCGACCTCGGACTCCTCCACCTCGTGCATGACGAGCACGCCCGCGGCGGAGGTGTGCACCCGGCCCTGGGACTCCGTCACCGGAACGCGCTGCACGCGATGGACACCGCCCTCGAACTTCAGGACCCCGTACGGCATCTGGTCCGGCTCACCCACCGAGGCCGCTTTGACCCCGATCGTCACCGACTTGTAGCCCCCCAGATCGGTCTCCTGTGCGTCGAGCACCTCGACCTTCCAGCCGCGGATCGCCGCGTACCGGGTGTACATGTTGAGCAGGTCGCCGGCGAACAGGGCGGATTCTTCGCCGCCCTCGCCTGACTTGATCTCCAACAGTGCGTCGGATGAGTCGTTGGGGTCCCGCGGGGCCAGCAGCCTGGTCAGCCTCTCGACCACCGGCACCAGCTGCGCCTCCAGGACCTCGGCCTCCTCCGCGAAGGACGCGTCCTCTCCCGCGAGCTCGCGGGCGGCCGACAGGTCATCGGTCAGCCGGTCGTACTCGGTCAGGGCCTTCACGATGGGAGTCAGCTCGGCGTAGCGCCGGCCGACCTTGCGGGCGCGAGCCAGGTCGGTGTGCACGGAGGGGTCGGAGAGCGCGGTCTCGAGCTCGGCGAACTCGGTGCGCAGCGACTGCGCCGACTCGAACATGCGCTACTCCTCTATCTCATCGACCGGCGCTCCGCCTCGGAGCATGGTCCAGACACACGTACGCTCCCGGATCGGCTGATCCGGGAGCGCAGGTGATGGTCACTTCTTCGCAGCGGCCTTCTGGGCGTACCGCTTCTCGAAGCGTGCGACGCGGCCACCGGTGTCGAGGATCTTCTGCTTGCCGGTGTAGAACGGGTGGCAGGCCGAGCACACGTCGGCGCGGATGACACCGTCGGAGTTCGTGCTGCGCGTCGTGAAGGTGTTGCCACAGGTGCAGGTCACCTGGGTCTCCACGTACGTCGGGTGGATGTCGGGCTTCATGGGTGTTCTCCTTGTTCCGGCACCGGGTCGCCATGTCGGGATCGACGGGCGTGAACCGGCACCAACGGATCAGTCTGCCGCAGCACAACCCGCGGCACCAAACTCTCCAACCTGGTCCGGGTCGGATTTAGTCCCGCGGGTACGCCTGCGCTCGCTACTCGCCCCGGTTCGGGATCGACTTGGTGATGGCCCCCAGGAACTCGGCGTTGCTGCCGGTCTTGCGCAACCGGTCCAGCAGCATCTCCAGGCCCTGCAGGTTCTCTCCACCGGAGAGCACGCGGCGCAGCTTCCAGATGATGTTGAGCTCCTCGCGGCTCATCAGCAGCTCCTCGCGACGGGTGCTGGAGGCGTCGACGTCGATGGCCGGGAAGATCCGCTTGTCGGCGAACTCGCGCCGCAGTCGCAGCTCCATGTTGCCGGTGCCCTTGAACTCCTCGAAGATCACCTCGTCCATCTTCGAACCGGTCTCGATCAAGGCCGTCGCCAAGATGGTCAGCGAGCCACCGTGCTCGATGTTGCGGGCGGCACCGAAGAACTTCTTCGGTGGGTACAGCGCCGCGGAGTCCACACCGCCGGACAGGATCCGGCCGCTGGCCGGGGCCGCGATGTTGTAGGCCCGGCTGAGGCGGGTGATGCCGTCCAGCAGCACCACCACGTCGTGCCCGAGCTCCACCAGCCGCTTGGCCCGCTCGATCGCGAGCTCGGCGACCGTGGTGTGGTCGGAAGCCGGGCGGTCGAACGTCGAGGCGATGACCTCGCCGTGCACGGTGCGCTGGAAGTCGGTGACCTCCTCGGGACGCTCGTCGACCAGCACCACCATCAGGTGCACCTCGGGGTTGTTGGCCGCGATCGCGTTGGCGATCGTCTGCATGGCCATCGTCTTACCGGCCTTGGGCGGGGAGACGATCAGTCCGCGCTGACCCTTGCCGACCGGAGCCAGCAGGTCGATGATCCGGCCCATCAGCTGGTTCGGGGCCGTCTCCAGCTTCAGCCGCTCCTGCGGGTAGAGCGGGGTCAGCTTGGCGAACTCCGGGCGGTTGCGGGCTTGCTCGGGGTCCGCGCCGTTGATCGTGTCGACCCGGACCAGCGGGTTGAACTTCTCCTTGCGATCACTGTCCCCGGAGCTCCGGATGGCGCCGGTCATCACGTCGCCCTTGCGCAGCCCGAACTTCTTCACCATGGACAGCGACACGTACGCGTCGTCGGAGCCGGGGAGGTAGCCGGAGGTACGCACGAAGGCGTAGTTGTCCAACACGTCGAGGATGCCGTTGATCGGCGTCAGGACGTCGTCGTCGGAGACCACGGGCTCGGACTCGTAGCGGTCCATGCCGCCGCCACCGGTGGTCCGACCGCCCCGGCGGTTCTGCCGATCGCGGCTGCGGCGCCGCCGGCCGCGCCGGCTGCCGCCGTCCTCATCCAGGTCGTTGCGGTCGTTGGACCGGTTGTCGCTGGACCGGTTGTCGTTGCCCCGGTTGTCGTTGCCCCGGTTGTCGTTACCCCGGTTGTCGTTACCCCGGTTGTTGTCGTTGCCGCGGTTGTTGTCGTTGGACCGGTTGTCGTTACCCCGGTTGTCGCGATTGCCCTGCCGGTTCTGCTGGTCGCGTCCGCTGCCGCCGCCGTTGCGGTCACCGCCACGGCCGTCGTTGTCACGACCGCTCCGGTCGTTGTCCCGCCGGCTCTGCTGGTCCGACCCGCCGCTCGGCTCGCCACCTGTGCGCTCCTGCCGGGGCGGCTGCTCGCCACTCTGCTCGCGCTGCTCGCGAGCTTCCGGCTGGTCGGATCGGGGCTCCTGGTCGGAGCGGTTCTCACGCTCGGCGCGGGGCTCCCGTTCGACGCGCTCGCGCTCCTGGGGCCGCTCCTGCTGGCGCTCCTCGGGTTCGGTCCGCTGACCGCCGTCACTGCGCAGAGTTGGCGCCTCGGTCTGCGAAGAGCTCGACGCCGAGGTCTCGGGCCTCGGGGTCTCGAGCGTCGGCTGGCTCTCGCGGGTGGCCCGGTGCTCCTGCGGAGCCCCGTTGCCACCGCCGGACCCGTTGCCACCGCCGGAACCGTTCCCACTCCCGGACTGGGCGGAGCGGATGGCGTCGATCAGCTGACCCTTGCGCAGGCCGCCGGCCTTGACGCCCAACGACCCGGCGAGCTGCTTCAGCTCCGGCAGCACCATGGCGTCGAGGCCGGTGCCCTTGCGCCGACGACGGTCACCCGACTCAGCGGTCGGGGCGGTCTGCGCTTCGGCGATTTCTGTCACGAATGTCCTTTCGGAGCGGGCACCGCGTGCCCGTCCAGATTCACCATCGAGTCGCGGCGGTCTGTTCGCTCGCGTACGGCTCGTTGTCTTCGTAGGTCCACCCACCACCACCGCATGATTCGGTGGGCTCTGGGTGTTGACGGGGATGAGTCGTGTCCGTCGCGCCGGACCTGTCAGCGCTGTTGGCCGGAACGGTACACGGCTCGTCGGAGGAAAATCCGACGCGGTTCACCGTTCGGCTGTTCGAAAGGCTAGCACCATCACCAAGGAAATGGACACAGCGCGACAGGTGTCTGCCTCACAGTGTGGAACCACGTTCTCCAGTGGTCTATTCCGACCGTACGACACGACGAGTCCGCCTCGACAGATGGCAGCCGGCCGGGGTGATCACGCGGGGGTCAGCACGCGAGCGCCGGAGCCCACGCCACCACGCCGGATGGCGAACCCCTGAGCCGCCGGCACCCAGCCTCGCGCCTCGGCATCCGCCAACGTGGCGGCCTCCCCCAGGACCAGCACGGTCGGCCCGGCGCCGCTGATCACCGCCGCCAGCCCCGCGCCCCGCAGCTGGGTCATCAGCTCGGCGGACCTGGGCATGGCCGGCTTGCGGTACTCCTGGTGCAACCAGTCACGCGTCGACTCCCAGAGCAGATCGGTCCGGCCGGCGATCGCCTCCACCAGCAGGGCGGCCCGAGCAGCGTTGGCGGCAGCGTCGACGTGGGGGACCCGGTTCGGCAGCAGAGCCCGAGCTGCTTTGGTGGCCACGGACTGCGGCGGGGTGAAGGCCGCAACAGCCAGGTCAGGGGCCACCCGACCCTCGACGACGGCGACCCCACCGCGGCCGTCGTAGGCCAGCACGAAGCCGCCGTAGATCGCCGCCGCGACGTTGTCGGGATGGCCCTCGATGGCGGACGCGTGACGAAGCGTCCAGGCCGGGTCGGGATCGCGGCCGGCGAGTGCTCGGGCCGCCAGCAGGCCCGCGACGATGGCGGCCGCCGACGATCCCAACCCGCGACCGTGCGGGATCGTGTTGTGACACTCGAGTCCGAGACCAGTGACCGACTCGCCCAGATCGGCAAGTCCGAGCAGCACCGATCGCACGATCAGGTGCGTCTCGTCGCGCGGCACCTGATCGGCACCCTCGCCGCTCACCGCGATGTGGAATCCGCTGGCCTCGGTCCGCAGGGTTACCCGTTCGCACCAGTCCAGAGCCAGGCCGAAGCAGTCGAAGCCCGGGCCGAGGTTGGCACTCGTCGCGGGTACCTCGACGACGACCTCACGCCCCGTCGGCAGACTCATCCGGCCCGACCGCAGACCGCTCATCCAGCAAGGCCGCAGGCCTGGGCGACCTTGGTCAGCTCGGCCGCCACCACCTCGGCCTGCACGGTCCTGCCCGACAGCGCGGTGTCGATGTCCTTCAGGCCATGACCGGTCACCGTGATCACGATCCGCTGCCCACGATCAACCTCTCCGCGCTGGGCCAGACCTCGCAGTCCGGCGACCCCGGCCGCGGAGGCCGGCTCCACGAAGACACCCTCCCGAGCAGCCAGAAACCCTTGTGCAGCGAGGATCTCTTCATCGGTGACCGCACCGAAGCGACCGCCCGACTCCTCCTTGGCGGCCACCGCGAGGGTGGTCGAGGCGGGGTCGCCGATCCTGATCGCGGTCGCCACCGTCTCCGGGTTCGACACCGGGTGGCCCAGCACCAGCGGGGCGGCGCCGGCGGCCTGGAAGGCCCACATCCGGGGCCGGTGACCGGCGATGCCCGCCTCTGCGTACTGGACGTAGCCACGCCAGTACGCCGAGATGTTGCCGCCGTTCCCGACCGGGAGAACGTGCAGGTCCGGGGCGTCGCCGAGGTCGTCGACGATCTCGAAGGCCGCGGTCTTCTGCCCTTCGATCCGGACCGGGTTGACCGAGTTGACCAGGGCCACGGGGTAGCTCTCCGCCAACGAGCGGGCCAGCCGCAGACAGTCGTCGAAGTTGCCTTCGACCTGGACCACCTGCGCGCCGTGCACGATCGCCTGGGCGAGCTTGCCCGCCGCGATCCGGCCGGCCGGCAGCAGCACGATCGGCTTCAGCCCGCCGCGGGAGGCGTACGCCGCCGCCGACGCCGAGGTGTTGCCGGTGGAGGCGCAGACGACAGCCTCAGCGCCCTCGCCCGCGGAGACGCTGACGGCGACGGTCATGCCACGGTCCTTGAAGGATCCGGTGGGGTTCGCGCCTTCGACTTTCAGCCAGACCTCGCAGCCGAGCTCCTCCGACAGCACCTGCGCGGGGACCAGCGGGGTGCTGCCCTCGCCCAGGGTGATCACGGGCGTGGCCTCGGTGACCGGCAACCAGGAGCGATACCGGTCGATGACGCCGCGTCGGGTCGTCAGGGTCGTGCTCATGTTTCTCCCTCTACTCGCATCACGCTGGCCACCTCGCGGACCGCCGGCAGGGTTCGCAGCGCCCGTACGGTGCCCGACAGGGCGGCGTCCCGGGCCCGGTGGGTGACGATCACCAGCTGCGCATCGGAGCCGCGACCGTGCTGGCGTACGGTCTGGATCGAGACGCCGTGTTCGGCGAAGCAGGTCGCGATGCTGGCGAGCACGCCGGTGACGTCGGCGACCTCGAGCGAGATGTGATAGCGGGTGATCACGTCGTCGATCGGGCTGACCGGCCGCGCCGCGTAGCTGGACTCCCCCGGCCCGGCCGCGCCGCGGACCCGGTTCCGGGCCACGGTGACCAGGTCGCCGAGCACCGCGCTGGCCGTCGGCGAACCGCCAGCACCCGGCCCGTAGAACATCAGCCGACCGGCCGACCGCGACTCGACGAACACCGCGTTGTAGGCCCCGCCGACCGAGGCCAGCGGGTGACTGCGCGGGATCATCGCCGGGTGCACCCGGACCGAGACGCTGCGCTGTCCCGAGGCGTCGGCCTGGTCCGCCAGCTCGCAGATCGCCAGCAGCTTCACCACCGAGCCGATCTCCTTCGCCGAGGCGATGTCGGACGTGGTGACGTCGGCGATCCCCTCGCGGTAGACGTCAGCGGCGGTGACTCGGCTGTGGAACGCCAGGCTGGCCAGGATCGCCGCCTTGGCCGCGGCGTCGAAGCCCTCGACGTCGGCGGTCGGGTCGGCTTCCGCATAGCCGAGCGCCTGAGCGTCGGCGAGGGTCTCGGCGAACCCAGCGCCCTCGGAGTCCATCTTGTCCAGGATGAAGTTGGTGGTGCCGTTGACGATGCCGATCACGGACGTGATCTCGTCCCCGACCAGGGACTCGCGCAGCGGCCGGACGATCGGGATGGCCCCTGCGACCGCCGCCTCGAAGTAGAGGTCGACCCCCGCCTTCTCCGCCGCGGTGAACAGGGTGGCGCCGTCCTCGGCCAGCAGTGCCTTGTTGGCCGTCACCACCGACGCCCCGTGGCGCAGGGCCGACAGGATCAGCGAACGGGCCGGCTCGATGCCGCCGATCACCTCGATCACCAGGTCGACGTCGGGACGGGCGACCAGAGCCTCGGCGTCGGTGGTGAACAGCTGCGCGTCGATGCCGGCGCGGGGGCGGTTCAATCGGCGGACCGCGATCCCGACCAGCTCCAGTGGTCGGCCGATCCGGGCGTGCAGATCGGCCGCGGAGTCGATGATCAGGCGGGCCACCTCGGAGCCGACGGTGCCGCAGCCGAGCAGGGCGACCCGTAGCGGTGGGGTCGGACGCGCGTCGGTCTGCGGTCGCGACACCGCCTCGGTGGTCATCGTCACTTCTGCCTCACGTCGCTCTGCTCATCGCCGTACCGGTCCCTCGGAATGCCGTCGGTCCTCCGTCGACCGCACCCGACGGCGGGGCGATCGGCAGTTCATTCTTCCCCATGGCACCGTGCCGGTGGTAACTCGCGCTACCCGACGTCCAGCCGCAGGAGGTCGTCGAGGGTCTCGCGCCGCAGCAGGGTGGATACCTGACCGTCCCGGACCGAGATCACCGGCGGCCGCGGCACGTGGTTGTAGTTGCTGGCCATCGAACGGCTGTAGGCCCCGCTGGCCGGCACGGCGAGCAGGTCACCGGGAGCGACGTCGGCGGGCAGGAACTCGTCCCGGACCAGGATGTCGCCACCCTCGCAGTGCTTGCCCACCACCCGGGAGATGGCCGGTCCGGCCGCGGAACGCCGGGAGGCCAGCGTGGCGGAGTACTCAGCGGCGTACAGGGCCGTGCGGATGTTGTCGCTCATCCCCCCGTCCACGGCCACATACGTCCGGATGGCGTCGCCGTCGAGATGAACCTGTTTGACGGTGCCGACGGTGTAGAGCGCGAAGGCGCTCGGACCGCTGATCGCCCGACCGGGTTCGATCGACAGGTGCGGGACCGCCACGCCGTACCCGGCGCACTCGGTCTCCACGATCCGTCGCATGGCCGTGGCCAGGTCGGTCGGGGTCGCCGGGGTGTCGGTGCTCGTGTACGCGATGCCGAACCCGCCTCCCAGGTCCATCTCCGGCGGCTCGATCCCGGTCTCCGCGGCGAACGCGGCGTGCAGCCGGAGGGTCCGGCGGGCGGCGACGGCGAAGCCCTCGGCATCGAAGATCTGCGAGCCGATGTGGGAGTGGATGCCGGCCAGCTCCAGCGCCGGCGCGGCGTGCACCGCGCGCAGCGCGTCCAGCGCCTGACCCGAGGCGATGGAGAAGCCGAACTTCTGGTCCTCGTGGGCGGTGGCGATGTACTCGTGGGTGTGCGCCTCGACCCCGGTGGTGACCCGCACCATGATCCGCGGCCGCTCACCGAGTCCGCGAGCAGCCACCAGCCGACCGATGCGCTCGATCTCGTCGAAGGAGTCCGCGATGATCCGGCCGACGCCGGCGTCCAGGGCCAGCTCGAGCTCCGCGTCGCTCTTGTTGTTGCCGTGCAGACCGATCGTGCGCGGATCGACCCCGGCCCGCAGGGCCACGGTCAGCTCGCCCCCGGTGCAGACGTCGACGCCGAGCCCCTCCTCGGCGACCCAGCGGGCGACCGCGGTGCACAGGAAGGACTTGCCGGCGTAGTAGACGTCCCAGCCGGCGAAGGCCGTGGCGAAGTCCCGGGCCCGGATGCGCAGGTCGTCCTCGTCGAGTACGTAGACCGGCGTGCCGACCTGCTCCGCGATCTCGGTGACCGTCAGTCCCGCGACGGTGAGCACGCCCTCGGCGTCCTTGCTGACGTTGCGGCTCCAGAGCGTGGGCAGCAGGTCGTTGACGTCGCCGGGCACCCCCAACCAGCCCGGCGCCCGGCTCAGGACGTCGGCGTGGATCGAGCCCGCGACATGCATGTGGGTCACCGGCTCACCCTCTCAGAGCGTGTGACGCCCGGACGGATGAGGCCACCACCTGGACCTGGAGGCGGGCGGAGCGGGTCGGGGTGGGCTGTGCGGGGGTGGGCTGTGCGGGGGTGGGCTGTGCGGGGGCGGGGCTGACCGGACGTGACTCCCGGGCGACATCACGACACAGTCCCGCGCGCTACGCCAGCCGGACGTGACTCCCCGGCGACATCCGTACGCGGTCCCCGCCGACCCGACCACCGGACGTGACCCGCCGGCGACATCCGACCCCGCCGCCATCCGGATGCGTCCACGGTTCGGTGCGGCCTGTCGTCCACTGATACAGTCCTTCTCGGCCCAAAGCGCCAGGCCCCCGTAGCTCAGGGGATAGAGCACCGCCCTCCGGAGGCGGGAGCGCAGGTTCGAATCCTGCCGGGGGCGCCAGTAAGACACCTGGTCAGAGCCTGATGATCTTGATATCAGGCCTGAACGCTCAGGGGTACGACGGCATCTCGACTGGCGTAGGCGGCCATGTCAGCGGGCCTGAAGCATGCTTCACCCCGACCGCCAGTAGCGGCGCCGACGACGAAGTCTCTGTATCGTCCGATCAACACGACCCCGAGGTTCGCGGCGCCGGCGATCCGCATCCACCGAAAGCATCTGATCTGCCGTCCAGGCTCGGTCAGCGCCACCGGAGGATGCGCGCAGGGCGGGGTAGACACCTGCCATTCGGTCGCGGTGTTCAGCATCACCAGCAGTCGGTACAACATCTCTGCTGGCACCAAGCACATCTACGGGGCCTTGCGCGCGGCGACCCAAGAGCAGCAGCGTTGATCCAGGAACGGGTTCTCGCAGCGGCGGCTGGCGAACGCCCCTGACCTGCCGAGTCAGCCCGAATACCCGGGATGCTCGTAACCCGTGTGGAATCTCGACGGCGTCGCCCTGGCCTCATCCGACGGACAACCAGCGACGCTCGTGCCATGTCTCAGGCTCAGGGATGGAGATGCGAGGTGGTCCGCCGGGAGGGGATCGGGGGATTCCCCTCCCGGGTACGGACGTCCGTCGCGGCACTGATGGCGTCAGGTCCATAGCGCCGTCGGCCACGGCTCGGGCACAAAGGGGAGTTGCCCGGGTGGCCTGCGGTGTCGGATCGAAGTTCGGGGGAATCTTCGTTCCGACACGCATGATCTTAGGGCCCAGGCATCCCCGACAACAGCAAGATCAGTGTCCACTTCGTGCCATGTCCTCAACAGGACAACCTCCGCGTGGAAGCCAGCTGGACGGGCGTACCCGAGCGGCAGACCCGGGGTTGCAGCAACCGGGCGGCTGCTGCGTTTTCCTCACCCCGTCCGGGCTGTAGAGAGCCCGACACGCCGGCCCGCGCTTCAGTCGAGGCGACTTTTCCGCAGTGAGACGACTCACCGCGCTGAGAGCACCCAGCCGCCGGTCGACCGCTAATCTGCCGGGGTGTCCAGCCCGCTCTCCGCACCCCCGCCTGCCGCCCGATCCGGTCTGATCGGCTGGTGGGACGCCCGCCGCGGCGGGAAGACCGTCATCCTGGCCTGGCTCGTCACCCGGCTGTTGATGCTGGGCATCCTCGCCGCCTTCGAGTCGTTCATCGTGGGCGACGTCTAC
Source organism: uncultured Actinomycetota bacterium (assembly GCA_963696135.1). Taxonomy (GTDB): domain Bacteria; phylum Actinomycetota; class Actinomycetes; order Propionibacteriales; family Propionibacteriaceae; genus Microlunatus. The sequence continues at coordinate 370,397 of CAVOJH010000003.1, read as the reverse complement.
TACTACCACCGCAAGATCGTCGGTCTGTTCGAGGTGGGCCTGCCGGGGACCTTGATGGAGTACCCGACCCCCGTGGTCTGGATCCTCACGCTCCCGTACGGTCTCGGCCTCGGCAACGGCGTGGCCTACCTGGTGTCCTTCATGGTGTTCATGCTCGCCCTCGATGCTGTGTTCACGTACGCGGTCTGGCGGTCCGGCGGGCGACGCCACGACGCCGCCGTCGACTTCTGGCTGCTGTTCGTCTTCCTGGTCGGGCCGCTGAGCTACGTGCGCTTCGACATGATCCCCGCTGTCCTGGCCGGCGGGGCGCTGCTGGCGGCCCGCACCCGACCCTGGGTCGCCGGTGCCCTCACCGGCCTGGGAGCGGCGATCAAGCTGTGGCCCGCCCTGTTGATCCCGGTCCTGCTGGCCGACAAGGAGCGCCGCAAGCCGACCGCGATCGGCTTCGTCGTGGTCGGGTTCGGTCTCGCCCTGATCAGTCTGATCACCGGCGGCCTGACCCGGTTGTTCTCCCCGCTCACCTGGCAGTCCGGGCGCGGCCTGCAGATCGAGTCGATCTGGGCCACACCGTTGATGCTGCTGCGGATGGTCCGTCCCGAGCAGTGGGTGGTCGAGATCTCCCGCTACCAGGCGTACGAGATCTTCGGCGCCGGGGTGGGGCTGTGGCAGACCGTCAGCAACGTGGCCACCGTGCTCGGACTGGTGACCATCGTGGTGCTGTGGGTGCGCGCGTACCGGATGCCCGGTGGGGTCACCCCGGTCGCGGTCGCCCTGGTGGTGCTGGCCACCGTCACCGTGGTGATCATCACCAACAAGACCCTGAGCCCGCAGTACCTGCTGTGGATCGGCGGTCCGATCGCCGCCCTGCTGCTGCTCCGGGACATCGCCACGCCGCAGCTGCGGGGCTGGATCGTCCGGATCGGCGTGGCCGGGCTCGTGCTGGCGGGGCTGACCCAGCTGGTCTACCCGCTGCTGTACGACGGCTACCTCGGCTTCACCAACAGCGCGGGTCTGGTGGTCGCCACCCTGGTGACCGCGGTGCGCAACGTGTGCCTGCTGGTCTTCACCGTGGCCTGCCTGCTGGTGTCCTGGCGGGCTACTTCATCGTCCCCTGCGACACCGAGCCCTGCAGCTGACGCTGGAAGATGATGTAGACGATCAGCACCGGGGTCACCGTGATCACCACGGCGGCGAACAGCGCACCGAAGTCCACCGCGTAGCCGGCCTGCGAGGCGAACGCCGCCATCCCCTGGCTGAGCACGTAGTTGTCCACGTTGGTGTTGATGGCCACCGGGATGAGGAACTGGTTCCACAGACCCAGGAAGTTGAAGATCGCCACCGAGGCGAACCCGTTGCGGGCCATCGGCAGCATGACCATGAAGAAGGTGGCCCACTCCCCCGCCCCGTCCAGCGCGGCCGCCTCGGAGATCTCGTACGGCAGGGTCTTGAAGAAGGCGAACAGGAAGAACACGGTGAACGGCAGCGCGAACGCGACGTAGGTCAGGGACAGTCCGGGCAGGGTGTTGAGCAGCCCGAGGTTCCGCAGGGTGAAGAAGAGCGGCACGATGGCCAGGAAGATCGGGAACGTGAGCCCGGCCAGCATCAGGTAGTAGATGGCCTTGCTGCCGGGGAACTCGAACCGAGCGAGCACGTACGCGCACATCGAGCCGAGGATCATCACGATCACCAGCGCCGAACCGACCACCAGCACCGTGTTGAGGAAGTACTTGCCGATGCCGGCGGTGGTCCAGGCGTTGACGTAGTTCTGCAGGTTCAGCGACGACGGGAACGAGAACGGCGACGAGAAGATCTCCCGGGTGGTCTTGAAGGAGGTCATCAAGGTCCACAGCATCGGCCCGATGACGATCACCGACCACAAGACCAAGATCCCGTGGGAGACACCGAGGAAGGTCTTCTCCCCCGGTGACGTGGTGCTCTGGCGTTCGAGCACCGGCTCGGTCGTCTGCGTGGGGTGCTGGGTCGTGGTGCTCATCAGCGGGTGTCATCCTTTCCGCTGAGCAGTCGGCTGACGAGGAAGACGAGAGCCGCGAACAGCAGGGTCACGGCGGCCAGCACGACGCCCATGGCGCAGGCCAGGCCGAACTGACCCTTGGTGAACGCGGTGGTGAACAGCTGCTGCGCCATCACCAGGGTGGAGTTGTTGGGTCCGCCACCGGGGTTCAGCCCCGCCATGTAGACGAAGGCGTCCAGCGCCAGGATGCCCAGATAGATCCAGGCAGTCTGCACGTTGTCCCGGATCAGCGGCAGGGTGATGGCGGTGGCGATCCGGAAGCGACTGGCGCCGTCGATCCGCGCCGCCTCGAAGATCTCGGCGGGAACGTCCTTGATGGCGGCCACGAACAGAACCATGTAGAAGCCGACCATGCTCCAGACGATCACGAAGATGGTGGCGGGCATGGCGGTGCGCTCGTCACCGAGCCAGGGGAAGGACTCGAACATGTCGAACCCCAAGGCGGTCAGGATGCCGTTCAGCAGACCGTTGCTCGGGTCGTAGATCTGGTTCCACATGATGGCGATCACGATGGCCGGGATGACGTACGGGAAGAACGAGACGGTGCGGTAGAACCCGGAGCCCTTCAGCCCTCGGGTCTGCCCCTTCATGGTGCCGCCCACAGTCAACAGCGAGGCGAGCGCGAAGCTCAGCGCCAGCGTGACCACGGGCAGCACGATGGCCAGCACGATGTTGTTGCGCAGGGACTTCAAGAAGATGTCGTCGGTGAAGATCCGCCGGAAGTTCGCCAGCCCGACGAAGTTCTGCTGCGGGCTGAAGCCGGTCCAGTCCGTCATCGAGTAGTAGACCGCCTGCGCGAACGGCGACACGACGAGGACGATGTAGATGGCCAGCGGCAGTCCGAGGAAGACCACCATGAAGCTGATCTTGTCGAAGGTCCAGCGGCCGGCGCGCCGGCGCCGGGCGGGGACGGTGTCCCCACCCGGCAGCGGCTGGGTGACCGTAGCGGTCACTTGATCTCGATCTTCGTCACCGAACTGTCGTTCGCCACCTTGTCGGTGATGCCCTGCAGGCCCTTGGTCAGATCGGCGACCGAGGACTTGCCGTCGAGGAACGTGTTCCACAGCACGAGCTGATCCTTGTTCATGCCGTAGTAGTCCACGAACTGCCAGGAGAAGATGTCGGTCCCGGCGTCGCCGAGCATCGTCGTCTGCGACACCAGCGCCGTGGAGCCGAAACCGTCGGCCGGCACGGTGTCCTTGACCACGGTCGGCGCGAGCTTGGTCTTGGCGAAGTTCGTCGCCGCCTCCTTCGAGAGCATGACCCGGAGCAGCTCCTTGCCACCGGCGACGTTCTTGCCCTGGCTCGGGATGACGAACGGCTCACCGGCCGCGCTGTGCAGGGCCGTGTACGGCAGCTTGCTCGAGGCGTCGACCGTGGGCTCGGGGGCTCCGGTCATCTTGAAGCCCTCCTTGGTCTGGTCCTTCATCTCGTTCTCGATCCAGGAACCCGACGGGTACAGCAGCGCGTCCTGGTCGTTGCTCCACTGCGACTGGGCCGCGGTGAACTGGGTGCCCGAGCCACCCGGCTTGAACATCTTGGCGTCGATGATCTTCTTCATGCCGTTGAAGACGTCCTGCACGGCCGGCTGCGACCAGCTGTCGGGCTTGAGGTTCTCCAGCGACAGACGGACCTCGTCGCCACCCTGCTTGATGGCCGAGCAGATGGCCAGCGTCTGGTAGTAGGTCGCCGCCTCCTTGCCCCAGACGAACAGGAACTTGTCCTTCTCCTTGGCCTTGACTCCCAGCTCGTACGCCTCGTCCCACGTCTTCGGCGGGGTCCAGCCGTTCTCCTCGAACAAGGAGGCCGAGTACCAGAGCGCGTACACGGTGAGGGCGTAGTTGATCGCCGCCAGCTTGCCGTCGAAGGTGCCCGGTTCCAGCACGCCACCGAAGAGCGTGTCGCGGATCTTGGTGCCCTCGACGTTCGGCGCGTCGATCACCGAGGTCAGGTCCTCCAGCTGGGCCATGATGGTGGCCATGCCGATGTTTCCGGCGCCGGAGTTGTCGATCAGGTCGGGCGGGTCGCCCGCGACGAACCGCGGCTGCAGCTCCTGGGCGATCTGGGTGGACGGCGACACCTTGACGGTCACGCCCTCGTGCAGGGTCTGCATCTGCTTGGCCGCGAACTCGACGTAGTCGATGCCGTAGCCACCGTTGAAGATCACCGCGTCGACGGCGCTGTTGGCAGGTACGCCGAAGGGGTTGTCCGCGGACACCGCACCGGTCTCCTGGGTGGCGGGTGCGTCGTCGCCACCGCTCGCCGCGCAGGAAGCGAGCGATCCGGCCAGCGGCGTGATCGCTGCGGCCGCCAGCGCGAACTTCAGGAACTGTCGCCGCTGGAGGGGCGTTCTGTCGATCGTCATCGAGATGTGTGCCTTTCGTCACCGGTGCGCCGAGACGCACTTGGGATGTGGTACTCCCGTGGGAGTGGGCCCAGACCGGAGAGTGCTCCGAGCCGGGAGATGACGGTGCGAGCATGGCTCGCAAGTGAGAAACACCTAAGCACATGTTTTGCGGTTGTGCAGTATCTGACCCGAAAATTGCACAAAACTGCAACATTACGGTGATCTGGCGGACGCCAGACCAGCCCGGGACGAGGAGCAGTGTGACCGAATCTGCAGCCCCGACACTGCTTCTCGGGGCAGACATCGGCGGTACGGCCACGCGGGTGGCGGTGTCCACCGTCGCCGGCGAGGTGCTGGGGGTCGCCGCCGGACCGGCCGGGAACCCCAACAGCGTCGGCCTGGAGGTCTCGGCACAGCGGATCCGCGCAGTCGCCGAGCAGTGTCTCGCGCGGGCCGGAACCGATGCCGCCGACCGGGTCGCTGCGGCGGTGATCGGTCTGGCCGGTGGAGCCCGGGCCGACGAGTCGTTCCTGACCGCCGTACGACCCACGGGCGTGCGGGTCCGACCCCGTCTCGTCTCCGATCTCGCCGTGGCTTTCTCCTCGGCGACGCCGTCACCCGAGGGCTACGTCCTGGTGGCCGGCACCGGTGCGGTGGCCGGGCGCATCGTCGACGGCGAGCTCCGGGAGCGCCGCGACGGCTGGGGCTGGCTCCTCGGTGATGAGGGATCGGGCTTCTGGCTCGGACGCGAAGCCATCCGGGCGACCCTGACGACATTGCAGAAGCCGACGGCGCCGGCCGGTCCGCTGACGGAGGCCGTCATCGGGCTGGCCGGGACCCGCGACCCGGTCGCGATCGTCCAGCTCTGCTACGCGAACCCCCCGGTCTGGCTGTCGACCTTCGCCGAGCTGGTGACGCGCCACGCCGAGGACCCGGTGGCGGCAGCGATCGCCTCCCGCGCCGCGCAGCACCTGCTCGACACCCTGCTCGATCTGGATCTCGATCCGGTCCTCCCGGTGGTGCTGGCGGGCTCGGTGGCCACCCGTCCGGGCCCGGTCGGTGAGTCGCTGCGGGCGCGCCTCGACGAGCGACTGCTCCATCCGGCGCTGACCGCCGAGAGCGGGCTGGTCGGCGCACTCTGGCTCGCGGCCGGGACACTCGATCGTCCCGACGGTGCCGTGCACACCCGACTCGCCCGTTCGTTGAGCCGGACCAGCGGCACGGTGGTATGAGAATTTCGGTACCCTAGACAAACGACGCGGGCGGGCTCGGCCCTCGCCCACCAGACCGCGACGGAAGAAGGCGATTGTGGCCCCCGTGCCCGACCCATCCAGCTCGACCCAGACCGCCACAGACGCTCTTGCCGAAGAGTTCGGCGCCAACGACTGGCTGCTGGAGGAGATGTACGAGCAGTACGTCTCCGATCCCGGCTCGGTCGACCCGAGCTGGGCGGAGTACTTCAAGACCCACCAGCTCGGTGGCGGCTCCAACGGCTCGACCGGGAACGGTGCGAGCGGGCACACCCCCGAGCCCGCCACCCCCGCCGCCTCGCCGGCGGCCAGCACCCCGCCGAGCAAGCCGGCGTCCGCCACCGCTGCTCCGGCGAAGAAGACGGCCCCACCGGCCCCCGCCCCGAGCACCCCGGCACAGCCCGCCGCAGGTGCCCCCGCGGCTTCGGCGGCCAAGCGACCCGCGACCGTGGAGCGACCGACGGCGAACAAGAACGCTCGGCCGTCGGCCCCCGGCAACCGGGGCGGCGTACCGGCCGACCCGCCGAACCCGGCGAACCGTCCCACCGTCGATCTGGAGGAGCCGGTCAGAACGGTGCTCCGGGGCGCCCCGGCCCGCACCGCGAAGAACATGGACTCCTCGCTGACGGTGCCGACCGCCACCAGCGTGCGCTCCCTGCCGGTGAAGCTGTTGATCGACCAGCGCGTGGTGATCAACAACCACCTGCGCCGGGCACGCGGCGGCAAGGTGTCGTACACGCACCTGATCGGTTTCGCGATGGTGCAGGCACTGAAGACGCACCCGGCCATGAACAACGGCTACGACGTGATCGACGGCAAGCCGACCATGGTGGTGCCGCGACACATCAACCTGGGCCTGGCCATCGACATGCCCAAGCCGGACGGCACCCGGCAGCTCCTCGTGCCGAGCATCAAGAGCTGCGAGAACCTCGACTTCGCGCAGTTCTGGGCGGCGTACGAGGAGGTCGTCAAGAAGGCGCGGTCCAACTCACTGACCGTCGAGGACTTCCAGGGCACCACCATCACGTTGACGAACCCGGGGACCATCGGCACGAACCACTCGGTGCCCCGGTTGATGAACGGGCAGGGCGCCATCATCGGTGTCGGCTCGATGGACTACCCGCCGGAGTTCCAGGGGTCCGACCCGGACAAGCTCTCGTTGATGAGCGTGGCCAAGGTGATGACCCTGACCTCGACGTACGACCACCGGGTCATCCAGGGCGCCGGCTCTGGTCAGTACCTGGCCCGGCTGCACGCACTGCTGCTCGGCGAGGACGGCTTCTACGACGACGTCTTCTCCGCGCTGCGCATCCCGTACGAGCCGATCCGCTGGGCCCAGGACGTCAGCGCCGACCACGAGGACCAGGTCTCCAAGCAGGCCCGCATCTTCGAGATGATCAACGCCTACCGGGTGCGCGGGCACCTGATGGCCGACACCGACCCGCTGGAGTACCGCCAGCGCAGCCACCACGACCTCGACGTGCAGACCCACAGCCTGACCCTGTGGGACCTGGACCGGGAGTTCGCCACCGGCGCCTTCGCCGGCGGCCAGGGTCTGATGAAGATGCGCAAGATCCTCGGCATCCTGCGCGACTCGTACTGCCGGACCATCGGCATCGAGTACATGCACATCCAGGAGCCCGCCCAGCGCAAGTGGATCCAGGACCGGGTGGAGCGTCCGCACGAGTCGCTGCCCCGCGAGGAGCACCTGCGGATCCTGGACAAGCTCAACGAGGCCGAGATCTTCGAGACGTTCCTGCAGACCAAGTTCGTCGGTCAGAAGCGCTTCTCGCTGGAGGGCGGGGAGGCGACCATCGCGCTCCTCGACGAGGTGTGTGAGCAGGCTGCCAACAACGGCCTCGAAGAGGTCTGCATCGGCATGCCCCACCGCGGCCGGCTGAACGTGCTGGCCAACATCGTGGGCAAGAGCTACGCCCAGATCTTCCGCGAGTTCGAGGGCAACATCGACCCGCGGACCGTCCAGGGCTCTGGCGACGTCAAGTACCACCTGGGTGCCGAGGGCAAGTTCACCGCCCTCAGCGGCGCGACGATCAAGACCTCCGTGGCCGCCAACCCCAGTCACCTCGAGGCAGTCAACCCGGTGCTGGAGGGCATCGCCCGGGCCAAGCAGGACATCCTCGACCGGGGTAGCGAGTTCCCGGTGATGCCGGTGCTGATGCACGGCGACGCCGCGTTCGCCGGCCAGGGTGTGGTGGCGGAGACGCTGAACCTGTCCCAGCTGCGCGGCTACCGGACCGGCGGCACCATCCACATCATCGTGAACAACCAGGTGGGGTTCACCACCTCGCCGACCGAGTCCCGGTCGTCGATGTACTGCACGGATGTCGCCCGGATGATCCAGGCGCCCATCTTCCACGTGAACGGCGACGATCCCGAGGCCTGCATCCGGGTGGCGCGGCTGGCCTTCGCCTTCCGGCAGGAGTTCAACAAGGACGTCGTCGTCGACATCATCTGCTACCGCCGCCGCGGCCACAACGAGGGCGACGACCCGAGCTTCACGCAGCCCTTGATGTACGACCTGATCGAGAAGAAGCGGTCGACCCGGAAGCTCTACACGGAGGCGCTGATCGGTCGCGGTGACATCACGATCGAGGACGCCGAGACCGTCATGACGCGCTACCAGCAGCGGCTGGAGAGCGTCTTCCGCGAGGTACGCGACGCCGGCCAGGCAAACGCCAAGAACCCGCACCAGCTGGTGCCGGCGTACCCGAGCAAGGAGGCGGCGCCGCACGGCACCGCCGTCACGATGGAGACGCTGAAGAAGATCGCGGATGCGCATCTGTCCTTCCCGGACGGCTTCAGCGTGCACCCCAAGGTGATGCCGCAGCTGCAGCGTCGCTCGGCCGCGATCACCCAGGGCGGGATCGACTGGGGCACCGCCGAGATCCTGGCGCTCGGCTCGTTGCTGATGGAGGGCCGGACGGTCCGGCTGACCGGTCAGGACAGCCGGCGCGGCACCTTCGTCCAGCGCTTCGCCTCCGTGGTGGACCGCAAGACCGGCGAGTCGTACGTGCCGCTGAAGCACCTCGACGACGACCAGGGCAAGTTCCACATCTTCGACTCGCTGCTCAGCGAGTACGCGGCGATGGGCTTCGAGTACGGCTACTCCGTGGCCCGACCCGATGCCCTGGTGCTGTGGGAGGCCCAGTTCGGTGACTTCGCCAACGGTGCGCAGACGATCATCGACGAGTTCATCTCCTCCGGTCAGGCCAAGTGGACCCAGAAGTCCGGGGTCACCCTGCTGCTGCCGCACGGCTACGAGGGGCAGGGACCAGACCACAGCTCGGCGCGGATCGAGCGGTTCCTGCAGCTGGCGGCCGAGGACTCCATCGCCGTCGCCCAGCCGTCGACGCCGGCCAGTCACTTCCACCTGCTCCGGCAGCACGCCATCGGGGAGCGGCACCGCCCGTTGGTGATCATGACGCCGAAGTCGATGCTGCGGAACAAGCTGGCCGTCTCCCAGCCCGAGGACTTCACCGAGGACCGGTGGCGTCCGGTGCTGTCCGACCCGCTCATCACCGACGCCGACGCCGTCCGCCGGGTGATCCTCTGCTCGGGCAAGGTGCGTTGGGACCTGACCACGAAGCGGGCCCAGCTGGACCGTTGGGACACCGCGATCATCCCGGTCGAGCGTCTCTACCCACTCGCGAGCGAGGAGATCGGGGCCGAGCTCCGCAGATACCCGAACCTGAGCTCGGACCTGCTCTGGGTGCAGGACGAGCCGGCCAACCAAGGGGCTTGGCCGTTCATGGCCCTGAACCTGATCGACGCGCTCCGCGAGGCCGAGCCGAGTCAGCAGTGGACGATCACCCCGCACACCCGGCCCGCTTCGTCGGCCCCGTCGGTTGGTTCGGCCAAGGTGCACGAGGCGCAGCAGCGCGAGCTGCTCGACTCGGCGTTCCGCTGAGGTCCGGGTAGAACGGCCGGGATGTACTTCACCGATCGAGGGATCGAGGAGCTCGAGACACGCCGGGGTGACGACGAGGTCACCCTGGCGTGGCTCGCCGACCAGCTCCGTGCATTCGTCGATCTCCATCCGGAGTTCGAGGGCCCCGTCGAGCAGCTGGCCACCTGGCTGGCCCGGCTGGACGACCCTGAGGACTGAGGGGCCCTACCCCGCCGGCTGTGTGTTTTCCGACCACGGTCGGCTTCCGCGGACGTCGGCGGGCGGTGGGCGTGCGTTCTCCGACCACGGTCGCAGAGTGCACCCGTCACGCACCTCGTGATCGGCCTGAGGCTCAGGGCTCCAGGACGACCTTCCCGAAAGCCTCGCCGTCCACGAGCAACCGGAGCCCCTCGGCGGCCTCGGCCAACGGGAGCACCCGATCGATCAGCGGGTGGAGCCCGGTGTGCTCCACCAACCGCAGCACGGCGGCCAGCTCGGCACGGGTGCCCATGGTGCTGCCGATCACCTGCAGCGGCTTGAAGAAGATCTTGGTCAGCTCGGCCGACCGTGGTTCGGCCCCGGAGGTGGTACCGACCGTGACCAGCCGGCCACCCGAGCGGAGCGCGTTGATCGAGTGCGACCAGGTCGCCGCGCCGACGCTGTCGAGCACGGCGTCCACCCGCTCGGGCAGCCGCTCGCCTGCGGCGAAGCCGCGATGGGCACCCAGATCGACGGCGCGCTCGGCCCGCGCCGGATCGCGGGACGTCACCCAGACCCGCAGGCCACCGGCCCGCCCGATCGCCACCGCAGCGGTCGCGACTCCCCCACCGGCTCCCTGGATGAGAACCGTGTCGCCGGGTCGCAGCGCCCCGGCCGTGAACAGGGCCCGGTACGCGGTCAGCCACGCGGTCGGCAGGCAGGCCGCCTCGGCGAACGTCAACCCGGCGGGTTTGTCGAGCAGGTTGCCGGCCGGCACCCGGACGGTGTCGGCGAGCGTCCCCGGGTAGCGCTCCGACAGCAGCGACCGGCGGGGGTCGTAGGTCTCGTCCGCACCCTGATACGACGGGTCGTTGATGACCGCGTGGACAACCACCTCCCGGCCCTCAGCCGTGACACCGGCGGCGTCGCAGCCCAGGACCATCGGCAGCCGGTCTGCCGGCAGACCCACCCCGCGCAGCGACCACACGTCGTGGTGGTTGAGAGCGGCCGCGCGGACCCGTACCTCGACCCAGTCCGCGGGCACCGACGGCGGGTCGATCTGCCCCACCCGGAGCGCGGACAGCGGGTTCTGTGCGTCGGCGGCGACGGCGTACGCGGCGAGCATTCCGCCACCCTAGTGTCGCGATCCCACCGACGACACTCGCTACAGTGCGGCCCATGGACTCGCACACTGCCGCGCTCACCGACGTCGACGCCGTCACGCAGGCCTACACCGACCTGGTCGGCCGGGAGCCTGCCGGGGTGTGGGCGGCCCCGGGCCGAGTCAACCTGATCGGCGAGCACACCGACTACAACGACGGTTACGTGATGCCGTTCGCGCTGCGCCAGCGGGTGACCGTGGCCGCCGGGCCCCGGGACGACGACACCTGGCGGGTGCTGTCCCTCAACGGAGGCCAGGCCCAGACGTTCGGCCGCGCGGATCTGGTGCCCGGCATGTCGGGTTGGCAGGCGTACCTGGCCGGGGTCGTCTGGGCGCTGGACGAGGTGGGACACCACGTCAGCGGGGCCGATCTCGTGCTCTCCTCCGACGTCCCGATCGGTGCCGGACTGTCGTCGTCGGCTGCCCTGGAGTGCGCCACGCTGGCCGTGCTCGCGGACCTGGATGAGCTGGTGATCGAACCGATGGAGCGGGCCAAGCTCGCCCGGCGGGCCGAGAACGCCTTCGTCGGCGCCCCGACCGGGCAGATGGACCAGGCGGCGTCCACCCTGTGCGAAGCCGGCAACGCCCTCTTCTTCGACTGCCGCAGCTTCGACGTCGAACAGGTGCCGCTCGATCTGGCGGCCGCCGGCCTGGAGCTGTTGGTGCTCGACACCCGGACCCCGCATGCACTGGTCGACAGCGAGTACGCCGCGCGCCGCGAGACCTGTGAGGCGGCGGCGGCGATCCTGGGGGTGCCGGCGTTGCGGGACGTCACCGACCTCGCCGCCGCCCTGGACCGCCTGGACGACGAGGTGATGCGCAAGCGGGTGCGACACGTCGTGACCGAGAACCAGCGGGTGCTCGATGCGGCCGATCGCCTGCACGCCCAGGACTACCTCGGCCTGGCGCCGTTGCTCGACGCCTCGCACGCCTCGATGCGGGACGACTTCGAGATCACCGTGCCCACTGTCGACCTCGCCGTACAGGTCGCCACGCAGGCCGGGGCGCACGGCGCCCGGATGACCGGTGGTGGGTTCGGCGGCTGCATCATCGCCCTGGTCGACCAGGGCCGCTCCGACGAGGTGGCCCTGGCCATCTCCGAGGCGTTCGCCGCCGCGGGCTACGGCCCTCCCGCGCACTTCGTCGGTCTCCCCTCGGCCGGAGCCCGCCGCCTGCGCTGAGCCCGTACCCGCCGCGAGCGCTCCCGAAGCGGAGCCCCGACGCCAGCGCTCCCGTCGCGAGCGGCCACGAACGGAGCGCCGGTTCGGTCTGGACAGACGAGCGAGCAGACACGCTCTCCCGTCTGCGAGCGAGGAAGGAAGACCGAACCCTCAGCGCGCAGTGAGTAGCGAGTGACGACAACGCTGTTTCGATCCGGTTCCAGTGCGTCATCCGGTGCAGAAATGTGCGTCCGACGTGGCAAGATGCCCGAGAATCTCGTGCGTCCCCGCCCGTGCGGGAACTTCTCTCGTCACCGACACCTGGAGGTCACCTCTTCATGCGCATCACCACAAAGTTCGCCCTCGTCACCACATCCGTGGCCACGCTGCTGCTCTCGGCGGCCTGCGGCTCCAGCTCGTTGAGCGGCGGGGACGCCTCCCCCGCGCCGACGACCTCGGTCAGCGCCGATGCCGATCTCAACGCGAAGCTGCCCGAGAAGATCCGCAGCGCCGGCAAGATCAAGATCGGTACGGACGCCAGCTACGCCCCGAACCAGTTCACCGAGGGCGACAAGATCGTGGGCAGCGAGGTCGACCTGTTCACCGCTGTGGCCAAGAAGCTCGGCGTCGAGGCCGAGTGGGAGAACGCCCCGTTCGCGAGCCTCATCCCCGGCGTGACCAGCGCCAAGTACGACATCTCCGTCTCCTCGTTCACCATCAACGACGAGCGGCTGCAGCAGGTGCAGATGGTCAGCTACTTCTCCGCCGGCACCCAGTGGGCGACCGCGGCCGGCAACCCGCAGGGCATCGACCCCGACAACCCGTGCGGCAAGACCGTCGCCGTCCAGAAGGCCACCGTGCAGGACCTCGACGACCTCCCCGTACGCCAGAAGAAGTGCGGCTCCAACCCGATCAAGATCCAGCAGTACGCCGGCCAGGACACCGCCACCGCCGCGGTGGCCACCGGCAAGGCCGATGCCATGCTGGCCGACTCCCCCGTGACCGCGTACGCGGTGACGAAGTCGGGTGGCAAGCTCGAGCTTCTCGGTGACGTGTACGACGCAGCGCCGTACGGAGTCGTCGTGGCCAAGGACCAGCCGGAGCTGGCCCAGGCCGTCGCCGACGCCCTCACGGCCATGAAGGCCGACGGCAGCTACGCGGAGGTGCTGAAGACCTGGGGCACGAGCGCCGGCGCTGTCGACACGTTCGAAGTCAAGCCGTGACCTCTCCCACCTCGGAGCGGGAGGAGCGGCCGGGCATCATCGACGCGGTGCCCGTCCGCCACCCCGGGCGCTATGTCGCCATCGCGGTGCTCGCCGTGCTGGGACTGATGTTCCTGCACATGGTGCTGTTCAACCCGGCCTTCAACTGGCCCTTCGTCTTCGAGGCGATGAACCAGAGCATCGTCATCGAGGGCTTCATCAAGGGCACCCTGCTGTGCACCGTGCTGGCGATGTTCTTCGGGGTGATCGGCGGCGTGATCCTGGCGATCATGCGGCTCTCCACCAACCCCGTCCTGCGGGGGGTGTCGTGGCTCTACACCTGGTTCTTCCGGGCCATCCCCCGGCTGGTGCTGCTCACCATCATGGGCGTGCTCGGGATCTTGTTCCCGCTCAACCAGGGCGGCCTGTCGTTCGGCGTGCCCTTCGACTGGAAGTTCATCGAGTGGCTCGGGCTCTCGGGCGACTGGCGCTTCTACAGCGTGGACGCGAACACCCTGTTCTCCGGACTCGTCGGCGCCATCATCGGCCTGGCGGCCTCCGAGGCCGCCTACATGGCCGAGATCGCCCGGGCCGGCATCAACAGCGTGGACAAGGGCCAGCTCGAGGCTGCGCGGGCGGTGGGCATGAGCCGTGGCCTCGCCATGCGGCGGGTCGTGCTGCCCCAGGCGATGCGAGTCATCGTGCCGCCGACCGGTAACGAGACCATCGCCATGCTGAAGGACACGTCGCTGTTGATCGCCCTGCCGCTGTCGACCGAGATGTTCTTCCAGCTGTCGCAGATCGGCGCCCGGACGTTCCAGCTGTTCCCGGTGTTCGTCGCGGCGACCCTGTACTACCTGATCGCGACCAGCATCTTGATGATCGGGCAGGCCTACCTGGAGAAGCGCTTCGGGCGCGGCTTCGGCACCACGGTGAAGTCCACCAAGGAGAAGGCGGCCACCGGGCTGCAGATCGGGGCCTCGAAGTGAGCCAGATTCCGGCGGTCGACTCGGCGCACCTGGTCGAAGCCGTCAACGTGATCAAGCACTTCGGCGAGAACGAGGTCCTCAAAGGCGTCGATCTCACCGTCGACAAGGGCGAGGTGGTCTGTCTGCTCGGGCCCAGTGGCTCCGGCAAGACCACGTTCCTGCGTCTGATCAACCAGATGGAGACCCTCACCGGCGGCCGGATCTGGGTCGGCGGTGAGCTGATCGGGTTCGAGGAGCGCAAGGGCAGACTGCATGTCCGGTCGGAGAACGACATCGCCCGGCAGCGCTCTCGGGTCGGCATGGTCTTCCAGCGGTTCAACCTGTTCCCGCACATGACCGCCATCGAGAACATCAGCGAGGCCCCGATCAAGGTCAAGCGGATCGCCAAGGCCCAGGCCCGGGCCGAGGCGATGGCGCTGCTGGAGAAGGTCGGTCTGTCCGACCGGGCCTCGTACTACCCCGCGCAGCTGTCCGGAGGTCAGCAGCAGCGGGTGGCCATCGCCAGAGCGCTGGCGATGAAACCGGAGCTGATGCTGTTCGACGAACCCACGTCGGCCCTGGACCCGGAGCTGGTGGGTGAGGTGCTGAAGGTGATGAAGGAGCTGGCCGGCGAGGGCACCACGATGATCGTGGTCACCCACGAGATGGGGTTCGCCCGGGAGGCGGCCGACCGGGTGGTCTTCATGGACGCGGGAGTGGTGGTCGAAGAAGGACGGCCCGAGCAGGTTCTGCTGCATCCGCAGCACGAGCGCACCAAGCTGTTCCTCACGCGGGTCAAGCACGAGCACGAAGCAGAGGCGGCCCGCGAGGAGGAGACGGCCCGGTTGCTGGAGGAGCTGGAGGCCTGATCTCGACCCGGTGGTCAGTCAGCCGGCTCAGGCTCGGCGGTGAAGATCCGGGTCGAGGACGGGAGCAGCAGGCAGACGATGACCGTCAGTGACGCCGCGCCGAGGAGGTAGGCGACCCAGGTGGTCTCGCCACCCCGGAAGCTCCAGGCCACCGGCAGCTGGATCAGCTGGGTGGCGATCGCCGGTGCCCTGCTCCAGCGCCGACCCCGCAGCACACCGCGGGCGACCGCGAACAGCAGCACCGCATAGGCCAGCAATATGATCGCGGCGCCGCTCCCGACGACTGCACGCGAGGCGTTGGTGGCCAGCAGCTCCAGCACGCCGTATCCGGCGGCCGTCATCCCTATCACGACCAACAGCCCCGTGGCTAGGACCAATGCGGGGTTGTAAGACGATTTGGTGGGGCGAGACACGATGTCAGCGTACGGCCACAAGCAGGCAGCGTCGCCTCAGGTGAAATGTGAGCCAACCGACCCTGTCGACCCTTGTGTCGACGCGGTTTGCCTGAAAGTCTGGGCCATGAACCGAGTTCGGTCAGTGTAGACGACTCGAGACGTGCTGCAGTATGCGGGTCCTCCCAGCGGGCCCGCACCGCGATGAAGGAGTGAGTGGGACATGGATTGGCGCCACAAGGCTGCCTGTCTGGACGAGGATCCGGAGCTGTTTTTCCCTATCGGGAACACCGGACCCGCTCTGCTCCAGATCGAGGAGGCGAAGCAGGTCTGTCGTCGCTGCGACGTCCGGGACGCGTGTTTGCAATGGGCCCTCGAGGCCGGCCAGGACCACGGCGTGTGGGGCGGACTGAGCGAGGACGAGCGCCGCGCCCTCAAGCGTCGCGCGGCACGCGCGCGTATTCGGACCGCCTGAGCGCGGCACGCGCGCGTATTCGGACCGCCTGAGCGCGGCACGCGCGCGTATTCGGACCGCCTGAGCGCTGTCGGTCAGCGCTTCTTCTTCTTCAACGGGACCTCGATGACAGCCTGAGTGCCTCGACCCTGCGGGTTCTGGCCCAGCCGGAACTCGCCGCCCATGTCCGAGACCAGGGTGTTCACGATGGACAACCCGAGGCTCGGAGACGCGCGCCAGTCGAAGTCGTCCGGCAGCCCGGCCCCGTCGTCGCTGATCTCGACCCGGAGTCGGCCGTCCCGGACGCCGGGCACGATCTGCACCTCACCCCGGGTGGCCAGGCCGTCCGCCGAGATCAGTCCGTGCTCGACGGCGTTCTGGCACAGTTCGGTGATCACCATCGACAGGTTCGTGGCCAGATCGGCCGACACCTCGCCGAAGCTGCCGATCCGGACCGCCCGGACGCCGTCCCGCGTCGCGGCCACGTCGACCACCATCCGCAGCAGCCCGTCGGCGACCTTGTCGAAGTCGACGACCTCGTCGAACGCCTGGGACAGGGTCTCGTGGACGATGGCGATCGCAGCCACCCGAGACATGGCGTCATTCAGCGCCATCTTGGCCTCCGGCGCCGCGATCCGGCGCGCCTGCATCCGCAGCAGCGCCGCCACGGTCTGGAGGTTGTTCTTCACCCGGTGGTGGATCTCGCGGATCGTCGCGTCCTTGGTGATCAGCTCGCGCTCCTTGCTGCGGAGATCGGAGACGTCCCGGCAGAGCACGATGGCTCCGTGACGTTCCCGTCCCCGGGTCAGCGGCACCGAGCGGAGCAGCAGGTGCGCGTCGCCGGCCACGGCCTCGGCTCGCCGAGCGACCCGGCCCTCCAGCAGCGAGTCCACCGAGTGGTCGATCGGGCCGTCGGTGTGCGGCATCAGGTCCCGGGTCAAGGAGGCCAGGTTCTCGTCCACCAGGTCCCCGATCAGACCGATGCGGCGGTACGCGCTCAGGGCGTTCGGGCTGGCGTACTCGACGTTGCCGTCGGGATCGAGCCGGATGAAGCCGTCGCCGACGCGAGGGTTGATCGTCTGGTCGGACAGGTCGGTGGCGATCGGGAACTCACCCGCCGCCACCATCAGGGCCAGGTCGGCCGCGCTGTCGAGGTAGGAGTTCTCCAGGATGCTCGGGCTGCGCACGCCGAGCTGGTTGGTGTGCTGCTCCACCACCCCGATCACCCGGTCGCTGAACCGTACGGGGATCGCGTGGACGTCGACCGGGATGCCGGCGCTCAGCTTGTTGGCGCTGGTCTGGGTGATCTCACCGCTGATGAAGGCCTCCGCCACGAGGTGCTCGGGCGAGTAGGCGATCAGGTCCCCGACCACGTCCTCGAGCAGCGCGGTCGGCCCGGTGGTCGGTCGGATCTGAGCCACCGCCCAGAACACGTTCTCGTCGTGGTCGGGCACCCACAGGACGAGGTCGGAGAAGGCGAGGTCGGCGAGCAGCTGCCACTCCGAGAGGACCTGCTTCAACCGGCGGTGGTCGTTCTCGGAAAGGGTCGTGTGATCGGTGATGATCTCCGACATCGATGGCATGCAGAGCACCCTAGTCGGCCGCGGCGACGCTCCTGCCGGGCTCAGCCCGCGTCGAGGATCGTCCGATCCGGCCGGTCCGACGTGGCAAGATAGAAGGCTGTGCCCCCGGCATCAAAGGAGAGAATCATGGGAAAGACGGGTCGAAAGCGTCGTGCACGTCGCAAGAAGGGCGCCAACCACGGCAAGCGTCCCAACGCCTGAACCGGTTGGCCGGTCGGTGGCTCGGCGCTGAGCCGAGCCGCTGACCGCCTTCAGCCCAGCTGGTGCCGGGCCACGGTGATCTGCATCATCACCTTGGCGCGCAGATGATCGGGTGCGACGTCGCCGCCACAACAACGCGAGACCAGCGTCTTGACCGCCTGCTCGACGTCGAACTGCTCGAGGCAGGGCTCGCAGGCCGCGAGGTGCTCGCGGATCTGATCACCACTGGCGTCATCCAGCTCGTGGTCCAAGAACTCGTACACCCGATTCAGGGTGTGCCAGCACTCGTCGTTCGTCGGTTCGCTCACCGCCGGCCTCCCTCGTTCTGCGCCAACCCACGGTCCTTGGCGTACGAGGCCAAGAGGTTTCTCAGCTGGTTGCGCCCCCGGTTCAGCCGAGACATCACGGTCCCGATCGGGGTGCCCATGATCTCGGCGATCTCCTTGTAGGAGAAGCCCTCGACATCGGCCAGGAACACCGCGAGCCGGAAGTCCGGCGCCAGCTGCTGCAGCGCCTCCTTCACGTCCGAATCAGGAAGGTGCTCCAGAGCGACCGTCTCGGCCGACTTCAAGCCGGACGAGGTGTGCGACTCCGCCCGCGCCAGCTGCCAGTCCTCGATGTTCTCGCCGTCGGCGATCTGAGGCTGGCGCTGCTTCTTGCGGTAGGAGTTGATGTAGGTGTTCGTCAGGATCCGGTAGAGCCACGCCTTCAGGTTGGTGCCGGGCGTGAACTGGTGGAAGGACGCGTACGCCTTCGCGTAGGTCTCCTGCACGACGTCCTCCGCGTCGGCCGGGTTGCGGGTCATCCGCAGGGCCGCCGCGTACAGCTGGTCGATGTAGGCGAGAGCCTCGGACTCGAAACGGGCGTGTCGCTCTTCGGCAGTCTCCGTGGGCACGTCGTCGACGATGCCGGTGGAGACCCCGTCGGCGAACTCGCTGGCGGTGGCGGGGCTCTTGCTGGTCGGGAGGGTCATCACGTACGAGCGTACCGGCGTCGACGCGTCGGTGCGGTGGCGCATCTCGGGGCGCTCACACACGGCTGCGGTCATGGTGATGACAACGCCCGGACGGCCCCGCTATTCCCGCCCTCCCGCCGGGGTCACCGCCGCCACCAGCTCCACCGCACTCGCGACCAGCAGGTCCCGGAGGTCCGCCGGGCGGAACTCCGCCCGCGCCGGGGTCTTGAAGCCGTGGTCGGCACCCGGCAACGGCACCACGACGACCTGGTCAGCACCGTCCGCCGCGGCCAGGTCCGCTGTCAGCTCGGCCGCGGTGCCGAACGTGTCGCGGGTCCCCTGGAGCACCAGCCGGGGCACGCTCGGGGTCAGCAGCTCCGGCAACCGGGACCTATCGGGGCGGCCGGGCAGGTGCAGCGGGAACGCGAGGCAGAGCACCCCCGCCACCCCCAGCCGGTCCGCGGTCCGGCAGGCGACCCGAGCACCGGCACTGCGCCCGCCGGCCAGCATCGGCAGCCCGGCGATCGTGACGTGCCCCGCCAGCACGGCGACCGCGGGCAGCCAGCCCTCGTCCAGTCGAGGCGGGGGCACCGCGACCTTGCGCCCGGCCAACCGCCAGGGCTGCTCGAAGCGGGCCACCGTGATCCCTCGAGCCGGCAGCTCCCGGGCCAGCAGTGAGAGGTCCATCGCGGTCACCCCGCCACCGGCGCCGTGGCCCAGCACCAGGGCCGCGACGGGATCGGCGGCGAGATCGAGGTGCCAGCGCCCCGGACCCTCCGGGGTCTCGACCTCGAAGGTGGTTGTCCCGTGCGCCGGAGTCGCCGAGCTCACAGCAGGGTGTCCTGAACTGGCCCCTCGGCGCCGGGCGCATCGTCCTCGGCGGGCAGCGGCTCCAGCAACGAGACGTCGTTGTTGCTCACCTTGTTGACGGCGGTCGACACCGCGTACGCCTCCAGCGCCCCCGCTTCGGTCACCTGCAGCAGCTCGAGAGCCACCTGCGGGTCGGTCAGCGCCGGGTCCAGCCAGGCGTCCCACGCGCTGCGGGGGATCACCATCGGCATCCGGTCGTGGATGTGCCCGACGGCGTCGGTCGCCTCGGTGGTGATCACCGAGCAGGTCCGCAGCCACGCCGAGTCGTCGTCGCGGTCCTTGGCGGGATCGCGCCAGATCTCGTAGATGCCGGCCATCACCAACAGGCTGCCGTCGGCGCGGTGGATGAAGAACGGTTGCTTCTTGCCCTTGCCGGCCGGTGAGCGACCCAGGATCTGCTCGGTCGCCTCCGGGGCGTACCACTCGTAGAACCCGTCGGCCGGCAGCAGGCACCGGCGGGCGGCGAACGCACGTCGGAAGGCGGGCTTCTCCGCCACCGTCTCGACCCGGGCGTTGATCATCCGGGCGCCGCCCTTGACGTCCTTCGCCCAGGACGGCACCAGTCCCCAGACCAACGGGCTCAGCCGCCGGACCACGGAGTCGTCGCTCTTCGAACGCCGCTCCAGCACCGCCGGCACCGCCACGGTGGGAGCCACGTTGAAGTCCGGCCCGGGGAGCTCGCCGAGGATCTCGTCGATGTCGAACTCCTGCTGCAACGTCTCCGGTCGAGAACTCGAGGCATAACGACCACACATGCAAGCGACGTTACCGGCAGACTCGGACACTCCCCCCTGTTGGTCTGGCACCCCCAACACGGTAGGAATGGTCCATGACGTTGTTGCGCTCCACCGCCCGCACCATGCTGGCGTCGTACTTCGTGGTCAGCGGGCTGAAGGCCGTGCGTGATCCCGAGTCCCTGGTCCCCGCCGCCGAACCCCTGGTCGACGGTGTCGTCCCCACGGTGCAGCGGTTCGCCCCGGAGCAGGTCGCCGGCCTGCTGCCGACCGACGCCAAGACGTGGGTACGGATCAACGGCGCACTCGAGCTGGTCGGCGGCATCGCCCTCGCCACCGGCAAAGGTCGCCGGCTGGGTGCCGCCCTGCTCGCGCTCTCGCTGGTGCCGACCACGATCGGCAAGTACCCGTTCTGGAGCCGCAAAGACCCGGCAGAACGCGCCGCCGACCGCGACCACTTCCTCAAGAACGTGAGCCTGCTGGGTGGCGTGCTGATCGCCTCCCGCGACACCGAAGGCCGGCCGAGCCTCGGCTATCGCGCGCACAAGGGCGGACGGGCCCTGGCCAAGAACACGAATGCCATCGCCGCCGACACCAAGAAGGCGGGGCGCCAGGTCGCCAAGGAGACGCGGGAGCTGACCGACGCGGCCCTGGCCGAGGGCGCCCTGCTGGTGGGCGCCGTGGTCGGCACGACCGGCAAGAACCGCAAGAAGATCAAGAAGCAGCTGGAGGCGGCCAAGAAGACGGCGACCCGGCGGGCCGCTGACGCGAAGCAGGCGGCGGCGAAGGCCGCCAAGCAGGCTCAGAAGGACGCCGGCAAGTCCGCCAAGACGACGAGCCGGGACGCCGGCAAGCAGCTGGAGGCGGCCAAGAAGGAGGCCGGGAAGCAGCTGGAGGCGGCCAAGAAGTCGGCGCAGAAGTTCACCGAGAACATCCAGCTGGGCGAGAACTGATCCAGTGCCCCGGGTCGGCCCGGGTAGGTCCCGGGCCGGTTCGGTTCGACCCGGGTCGGTCGCCCTCGCGTAGACTCCCCCGCTGTGTCGACCACCCCACCTTCCGCGTCTGCGGCTGACGCCGTGACCTCCCTCCCCGGCCCGTGGCCCGCGCCGACCGCCCCGGTCCCGATCCGGGCCACCGTCCGGGTCCCGGGATCGAAGTCGGAGACCAACCGGGCCCTCGTGCTTGCTGCGCTTGCCTCGGGCCCGTCGACGATCACCAACGGGCTGGAAGCCCGGGACACCCGCCTGATGCGCGATGGCCTGCGCGCGCTCGGGGTGGACATCGACGACACCGGCGCGATCTGGCGGATCACGCCACCGACCACGTTCGTCGGTGGCGGCACCGTGGACTGTGGGCTGGCCGGCACCGTGATGCGGTTCCTGCCTCCACTCGCCGCGCTGGCTGACGGCCCGATCACCTTCGACGGCGACGAGCAGGCGTACGCGCGGCCGATGGGCGCGCTGCTGGACGGGCTGACCGCCCTCGGGGTGCAGGTCACCGGTGACCGACTGCCGTTCACCGTGACCGGACGCAGTGACCTGGCCGGTGGGCAGGTGACCGTCGACGCCAGCACCTCGAGCCAGTACGTGTCCGGTCTGCTGCTGATCGGGGCGCGCCTGGCCGGCGGACTGGACCTGCGTCACGCCGGCGGCGACCTGCCTTCGCGCCCCCACATCGCGATGACCGTGGCGATGCTCCGCGCCCGGGGTGTGGAGATCGACGACAGTGGCACCGATCGCTGGGTGGTGCGACCTGGCGCGATCGCCGCCCTGGACGTGGCGGTCGAACCCGACCTGTCCAACGCCGCGCCGTTCCTGGCCGCCGCCGCGATCACCGGCGGGTCGGTCACGGTCCCGCACTGGCCGGCGGAAAGCAGCCAGCCCGGGGTGCTGGTGCCGCAGGTCCTGCAGCAGTTCGGTGCCGACATCACCTACGAGGACGACGGCTCCCTCACGGTGACGGGCACCGACGAGATCGACAGCATCGAGATCGACCTGCGCGACGCCAGTGAGCTGACGCCGGTGGTGGCCGCGATCGCGGCGCTGGCGGCCGACACCAGCCACATCCACGGGGTGGCCCACATCCGCGGGCACGAGACGGACCGGCTCGCCGCCATCGCGGCGGAGCTGGAGAACCTGGGTGCGAAGGTGAAGGTCACCCACGACGGCCTGGTCATCCACCCCCGGCTGATGGGCGGCGCCGTCTGGCACAGCTACGCGGATCACCGGATGGCCCAGGCCGGCGCGCTGCTGGGGCTGGTGGTGGAGGACGTGGTCGTCGACGACGTGGCCTGCACCGACAAGACGCTGCCCGAGTTCGTCCCGCTCTGGACGGCGATGCTGGCCGACTCGGCGCGCGAGTCCGCGGCCGAGATCGCCGCGGACCCCGACTCCGAGCCCCTGTGATCTCGACGGGCACCGCTTTCTCGACGGGCACCGCGATCTCGACAGGCACCGCGATCTCGACAGGCACCGCGATCTCGACAGGCACCGCGATCTCGACAAGCACCGTGACCACGGTCGGCCTGACCACCCCGTGACATCCCGCGGGCTGTACACCGACGAGCACGCCGAGTTCGAGCGACCGCGACGTCGGACCCGGCCCCGGACCAAGGACCACCCCGACTACTCGGCGGCCGCGATCGGCGTGGTGATCACGGTCGACCGTGGTCGCTACCGGCTGGTGGTGGACGACCGGGAGGTGGTGGCCACCAAGGCGCGCCAGCTCGGGCGTACGGGCGTCATCGTCGGCGACGAGGTCCGGGTCGTCGGGGACACCAGCGGGGACGATGGCACGCTGGCCCGGATCGTGGCGGTCGAAGAGCGTCGAACCGTGCTACGCCGTACGGCAGACGACGACGACCCGTACGAGCGACCGATCGTGGCCAACGCCGACCAGCTGGTGATCGTCACCGCCCTCGCCGATCCCCCGCCGCGGACCGGGATGATCGACCGCATCCTGGTGGCCGGGTTCGACGCCGGGTTGGCCCCGCTGCTCTGCCTGACCAAGGCCGACCTGGCCTCCCCCGACGTCCTGCTCGACCAGTACGGACCACTGGACGTCGCCATCGAGGTCACCCGCCCGGGCGCCGACCTGACCGAGCTGCGCCGGACCCTGGCCGGACGTCGGAGCGTGTTCGTCGGGCACTCCGGCGTCGGCAAGTCGACCCTGGTCAACGCGCTGATCCCCGGTGCCCTGCGGGCCATCGGCTCGGTGAACGAGGTGACCGGCCGGGGCCGGCACACCTCGTCGTCGGCGATCGCGCTGAGGCTGCCCGCGGACCCGGCCGTCACCGGGGATCCCGGGTGGGTGATCGACACCCCCGGGGTGCGTTCGTTCGGGCTGAGCCACGTGACCCCGGCGCGGATCGTGGCGGCGTTCGACGACCTCGCGGCGATCGTGGCCGACTGCCCCCGGGGCTGCACCCACACCGCCACCGAGCCCGAGTGCGCCCTCGACGACGCGGTTCGGCGCGGCGAACTGTCACCGGTGCGGCTGGAGTCGTTCCGCCGGATGCTCGGGTCTGGCCAGTAGCGTACGGGGCATGTCCGGAACTCCCAGTCCTGCGTCCTCGTTGACCGATCCGGCGTTCCGCAACCTGACCGACGACCTGCGGCTGGCGCACCTGCTGGCCGACGACGCCGACTCGATCACCACGAACCGGTTCAAGGCCCTCGATCTGCACGTGGTCGCCAAACCCGACCTGACCCCGGTCTCGGACGCCGACACCGCCGTCGAGGAGGCCCTCCGTCGCACGCTCGGCCGCGCCCGGCCACGGGACGCCGTGCACGGCGAGGAGATGGAGGACACCGGTTGGGGTCCGCGGCGTTGGGTGATCGACCCGATCGACGGGACCAAGAACTTCGTCCGCGGGGTGCCGGTGTGGGCCACCCTGATCGCGCTGATGATCAACGACGAGGTGGCGGTCGGTGTCGTCTCCGCGCCGGCCCTGGGCCGGCGCTGGTGGGCCAGTCTGGGCGGTGGGGCGTACGCCGGGAAGTCGCTGATGTCCGCCACCCCGTGCCGGGTGTCCGACGTCGCCGCGATCGAGGACGCGTCGCTGAGCTACTCCTCGATCCCGGGTTGGGTCGAGTCGGGTCGCGGTCAGCAGTTCGTCGACCTGATGCGGGGCTGCTGGCGGAGTCGCGCGTACGGCGACTTCTGGTCCTACATGCTGCTGGCGGAAGGTGGCGTGGACATCGCCTGCGAGCCCGAGCTGGCCCTGCACGACATGGCTGCCTGCTCGATCGTGGTCACTGAGGCGGGGGGCCGGTTCACCGACCTGGACGGGATCCCCGGCCCGCGCGGGGCGAACGCCGTGGCCACCAACGGCCGGTTGCACGACGTCGTCCTGGAGCAGCTCGCGCTCACCGCCGACGAGTCCTGACGGGCTCATTCGGGCGGTCCTGGCCCCGAGCACGGGTCGGGAGTCGCCAGGGCAGAATGACGCCATGCAGCTGACCCACACCTTCGAGATCGCCGCGCCCGTCGATCAGGTCTTCGACGTCTTCGGCCGTCTCGACCTGCTGGCGCCCTGCTTCCCGGGTGCCTCGGTCTGGGGCCGTGACGGCGAGGTCTACCACGGTGCGGTCAAGATCAAGTTCGGGCCGTTCCCGCTGGTGTTCGAGGGCACCGCCCGGGTGGTCCGGGCCGACCTCGCGGAGCGACGTCTGGTGGTCAAGGCGAACGCCCGGGACCGGCGCGGAGCCGCGGCCGGGGCAGCGACGGTCACGGCGACCTTCAGCGCGAAGGGCTCGGACCGCACCTGGGTGGAGGTCGCCACCGACCTCGACCTGACCGGCCGCCCGGCGCAGCTCGGCTCCGGAGCCATCTCCTCGGTCAGTGACCGGCTCGCCGACCAGTTCGTCGGCTGCATCGGCGCGAAGCTGGCGGCCGGGTTGACGGCGTCGGAGGACCTGCCCGAGGAGACCCCCGATCAGGTGGCAGGCGACGCGACCGCGCCGGCGGCGCGAGGACCGCTGCGGCCCGAGTACGCCTACCGGCCCCCGACGACCTCGGAGTCGGCCCCGCACCTGCAGGTGCTGCCGGACGTCGCCCGCACCTGGCTGCCCTGGGTGGGCGGCGCGGTCGGCGGAGTCGCGGTACTGGTGCTCCTCGTCCGCTGGCTGCGGCGGCGCTGAGCCCGGGCCCCAGGCGTACGGAGTGTCCGGGCGCGCGCGGTACGAGGCGAACGTCTGCGTGCTGCTGCGCCGGTCGGATCGGTGGCTGCTGACCGTCCGCGCTCCGGGCGTGGCGTACGCGCCGGGCCTGATCGGACTGGTGGGCGGGCACGTCGAGCCCGTGGTGGGCCCGGACATCTTCGAGGCGACCGCGCGGCGGGAAGCGCTGGAGGAGACGGGACTCGACCTGACCGATGTGCCGCTGCACTACCTGTCCAGCGAGCTCTATCGGGGGGCGGCGGACCAGCTGGTGCTGACGGTCACGTACGCCGGCGAGCTGCCGGCCGGTCCCGTGCCGCGGCTGGCCGATCCGCACGAGCTCACCGCCGTCGGCTGGTGGACGGTCGCCGAGCTGCTCAGGGTCGACAACTGCTCACCCTGGGTACCGCCGCTGCTGCTCGCCGCCGAGGAGCTCCTCAACCGGCAGTGATCCCCGCCGCCGGCCTCAGCCGGCGATGACCCGCAGCCGTACGGTCTCGGGCAGGTCGCGGAGCTTGGCCACGGCCTCCTCGGGCAGCGCACCGGCGACGTCGGTGATCACGTAGCCCAGCTCGCCGCGGGTCGACAGCGTCTGGCCCTCGATGTTCACCCGGCTGTCGGCCAGCACCCCGTTGACCGTGGCCAGCACTCCCGGCACGTTCTGGTGCACGTGCAGGATCCGGGTCCGATCACCTCGGTCGGTCGCCACCGGCGGCAGGTTGACCGACATCGAGGTGTTGCCGGCCGCCACGTAGTCGCGGAGCTTGCCGGCCACGAACCGGCCGATGTCCTCCTGCGCCTCCTGGGTCGAGCCGCCGATGTGCGGGGTGAGGATCACGTTGGGGATTCCCTGCAGGCACGAGGTGAACGGGTCGCCGACCGTCTTCGGCTCCTCGGGGAACACGTCCACGGCCGCGCCCGCGATGTGTCCGCTGAGCAGGTGGTCGCGCAGGGCCTCGTGGTCGACCACGACACCGCGACACAGGTTCAGGAACAGGCTGCGGGGACGCATCTTGGCGAACTGCTCCCGTCCGAACAGACCGGCGTTGCCCGGCCGCCCGTCGACGTGCAGCGAGATGGTCTCGGCCTCGACCAGCAGCTCGTCCAGGGTGTGGCAGCGACGGGCGTTGCCCAGGGCCAGCTTGTCGGCGACGTCGTAGAACAGCACCCGCATGCCCAGCGCCTCGGCCACCACCGACAGCTGGCTGCCGATGTTGCCGTAGCCGACGATGCCCAAGGTACGGCCGCGGACCTCGTGCGCGCCCTTGGCCGACTTGTCCCACTCGCCGTCGTGCATCTTCGCGTTCTTGTCGGTCAGGTGCCGGGCCATCGAGATGATCTCGGCGATGGCGAGCTCGACGACGCTGCGGGTGTTGGAGTACGGCGCGTTGAACACCGCGAGACCGCGCTCCGAGGCCGCGGCCAGGTCGATCTGGTTGGTGCCGATGCAGAAGGCGCCCACGGCCAGGAGCCCGGGAGCCCGTTCGAGCACCTCCTCGGTGACCGTGGTCTTGGAGCGGATGCCGAGCAGCTGGACCCCGTCCAGCGCGGCGACGAGCTCGTCGATGTCGAGAGCGCCCTTGACGGTGCGGACCTCGATCCCCCGCTCGCCGAGCAGCCGTTCGGCCTCGGGGTGGATGTTCTCCAGCAGCAGCGCTCTCATGGTTCCCTCGTCGGTGGTGCAGGTGCGGCGCTCGTCGGCAGATCACGGTCGGGCGCCAGCCGTCAAGTCTAGGGAACACCGACACGAACGGGGCATTCCCGTCTCAGGCGAGGCGACGGCGGCGCAGTAGCGTCAGGCTCACCCCGACTGGGCCGCCGCCCGGCGTGTCGCGCCTGATCCGACGCGGACGGGGTGACTTCGACGCAGACCTGCTCCTCAGGTCAACGAAGTCCGGCGAGCTCGCGGTAGGCCCGCAGCCGACCCCGGGTCCGGGCCGCCGTCAGCGCCGCGAAGCAAGCGTCCACCACGGTGTCAGCGGTCACCTCCAGCAGCCGGTTGAGCAACCCGACAGCGGCCATCGGTTCCGCCGGGGCCGGCTGGTGCCCCGAGGCCAGCGCGAAGAAGGTGTCGCCGTCGGTCATCCCGTGGGCGGGTCGGACCGAGCGGGCGAGTCCGTCGTGGGCGACGGCGGCGACCTTGCCCGCCTGCGCCTTGGTCAGGGTCAGGTCGGTGAGCACCACCCCGATCGTGGTGTTGAACGGTCGCCCCGCCCGGCCCCGTTCGGCCGAGAGTGCCACCCGGCCGACGCTGTCGGGACGATCCAATCGACGGTGCTGGTCCGACCACAGGGTGCCCGACTCCGGATCGACCGGCGATCCGGCGGCGTTCACCACGATCGCCACACCGACCCGGCCCACGACGTCGTCGTCGCCGCGGGACAAGGTTGCCTCGGCGTAGCCGAAGCCGCCCTTCAGTCCGCCGGCCACGGCACCCGTCCCCGCTCCGACGCAGCCCTGGTCCGGGTCGCTCGTCCTGCGGCCGATCGTGGCCTTCGCGGCTCGGTAGGCCCGGGCGCCGAAGTCCGCCGTCGGCCGGTGCGCGAAGACACCGCCCCGGCCCAGGTCGAAGATCACCGCCGCCGGCACGATGGGCACGACCTCGCCTGGCTCCCGACCCACCGGCAGTCCGCGCCCGTCGCTCGCCAGGGCGGTCATCACCCCGTCGGCCGCGGCCAACCCGTACGCGCTGCCGCCGCAGAGCACCACCGCGTCCACCTGCTCCACCAGCGCCCGCGGGTCGAGCAGGTCGGTCTCCCGCGTTCCCGGCGCCCCACCGCGGACGTCCACCCCGCCGACGGTGCCGCGCTCGGTGAGCACCACGGTGGTGCCGGTCAGCCAGCCGTCGGTGTCGGCGGTGTGGTGTCCGATGGCGAAGCCGCTGATCATGGTCAGATCGCGAACCGGGTGCCGGAGAAGGAGCCGGCGTACGTGGTCGAGCCCACCAGCTTCGTCCCGGTGCTGCGGAACAGCTTCAGCTTCCCGGTCTTGGACCGGGCCACCAGGTCACTCCGCTTGTCGCCGTCCACGTCGCCGACAGCGGTGATGGAGGAGTAGCTGCCGAAGCCAGACCCGATCAGCTTCCGGGGCGCGAACCCGGACTTGGTCCGCAGGTGCACGTAGAGCCGGTCGTCGGTCCGGGTGATCACGTCGAGTCGCCCGTCGGCGTTGAAGTCCCCGGCCCCGCGCAGCCAGTCGACGTTCGACCAGCTGCCCGCGACCTTGGCGGTCGACTTCACCCCGGTCGCGCCGTTGCCGTACAGCAGCGAGGCGACACCGCCGGCACCGATCACCATCAGATCGGGGAAGCGGTCGGAGTTGAGGTCGCCGACGCCGGTGAGGTACTGGTGCTTGGAGACCACGCCGAGGTCGACCCCGGTGCCGAAGGTCCCCGTGCTGGTGCCGCGGTAGAGGAGCAGCCGCTGCCGCGAGGATCGCCCGATGACATCGGCGTACCCGTCGCCGTTCCAGTCCCCGGCGTTGATCACGTGGGTGAAGGAGCCGTAACCGGAGTCGATCGTCTGCCCGGCGCCGAGGGCCTTCGTGCTGATCGGGTAGCGGCGCAGGCTGCCGTCACCGGTGATCACCAGCAGGTCCACCTTGCTGGTCGACCGGTACGACCGCGGGAAGGCCGCGTACTTGGTGCCCGGCTTGGTCACCACCACGGGCTGCGGGGTCGGCGGCGGGGTCGCGGGCTGCGGCTTGCCCGCCGACGACGTGCCGTTCACGGTGAAGTAGTTCCCGCGCATGCCGAACTTGCCCTTGAAGGTGGTGCCGCTGACCGTGACCGACCGCTTCGTCCCGGTGATCTTGATGGTGGTGACCCGGCCACCCCACTTGCCGTACCCGTCGCGCTTGGTGACCTGGACGCGCTTCGCCTTGCCCACCCCGAACGCACTGCCCAGCCGGGACGCGGAGATGGTCTTGCTCCAGGTCTGGGACTTGATCAAGCCGTCGTACGGGTCCTTCTGCGCGATCTGGTAGCTGTAGTCGCCGGTGGTGATCTGACCGCCGTTCGACGACGTGAACTGGGTGTAGGCGGGCTTCCCGCCAAAGGCCATGATCACGTGCGCGGTGGCGGCGACCGCCGCATCGCCGTCGGCGGTCTCGTTGTCCGAGCCCCGGTAGACCTGGCAGCTGGTGGTGTCGCAGATGTCGTAGCCGGAGCTGGCCGACCGGGCCCGGAGGAACGCTCCGTAGGTCCGGGCGGCCACGGCCTGCGCGCGGACGGCATTCGGGTGCCACGAGGTCGGCATCTCCGACGGCACCACGGCGCGGACGTAGTTCTCCATCGAGACGGTGTTCACGGTCCGTCCGCTGCTGCCCCGTTTGATCAGGGACAGGGCCCCTCGGTAGCCGCGCGTCGACCCGCTGGGCAGCACCAACCGGAGGCTGCCGGAGCTGCTGGTCACCTTCCACGTTCCCGTGCCGAGGCCGGTGCTGCGGGTCTTCCAGCTGCCGCCGGAGGACTTGTGGGACAGCTTGTAGCCGGCGCCGGAGCGGCTGATCCGCCAGGTCGCGTACGCCGATCCCGTCGGCAGGCGGTAGCTCTTCGAACCGTCGCTGATCTTGGCCCCGGCCGCCGGCTTGAAGCCCAGCGTGCCGTCGGAGTCGGCAGTCACCCAGACCCGGATGGTGCCGGTGCCGGGCAACGCCTGCCGGACGGTTTTCGGGTAGTAGAACGCCAGGATCTGCTTCCAGGTCAGACCCTTCCGGGCAGCCCCGTAGGCGCCGTACTGGCTCATCCCCCAACCGTGTCCGAAGCCGGCACCTGTGACGTAGAAGCTGCCCGAGCGCGGCGACGTCGACGGGTCGGCCGCGGCCGTCGTCGGTGACGCCAGCGACGCCGCTCCGACCAGCCCGAGGGTGAGTCCCGCCACCATCAGGCGACGCGCCCACCCCCGGATGCCGGGGACCGCGAGCTGGGGGGCGTGTTGCCTCGGGGAAGACATGGCCATCCATTCGTCAGGGGTCACGAAGGCCCCAGAGTGCAGGACGTCAAGCCGAACACGCCAGTGTTAACGAAGAAAATTCTGTGACTGGAGTGAATATTGAGGCGAACTCTCAGTCACAGGTTCACCTCACTACCCGAGGGTGACCTCCGCGCGCTGCGCGGCCGAGGCGTAGCAGGCATCGACGACCGCAGCCCGTACGAGTGCCTCGGATCCGTCGTGCTCGGCGGCGGCTTCCTTCCGGACGGCGGCGAGGAAGTCGATCACCGTCTCCAGGTGCTGGCCGTCCGGCGGCACCACCGGGGTGAGCTGGGCCGGGACGCCGTCCTTCTCGGTCCAGATGCCGAGCTTGCGGTAGTGCTCGCCGGGTTCGCCGCCCCACTCGATGCTGGCCCCACCCTCGGAGCCGTACACCGTCACGTAGCACTGGTCGTAGGGGATCCACTGGGCCCAGCTGGACTCCAGCAGCAGGGTGCCGCCACCGTCCAACCGCAGGAACGCGGTGGCCAGGTCCTCGACATCGAAGTCGGCGGCGGTCACGTCGGTCTTGCGACCCATCCCGTACGCCGACGCGCCGCGCCCGCGTGGCCCGAACTCCGCGTACGTGGCCGCCGTCGCCGCGGTCACCTGCGGCTCACCCAGCAGGTGCAGGGCCATGTCGAGCATGTGCACACCGATGTCCATCAGCGGGCCACCCCCGGACTTCGCCTGCCGGGTGAACCAGCTGCCCATGCCGGGGATGCCCTCGCGCCGCAGCCAGCCGGCCTTGGCGTAGTAGATGTCGCCGAGCACGCCCGCGTCGATGATCTTCTTCAGGGCCTGCACATCACCGCGACGGCGGTGGTTGAAGGACACCTCCAGGACCCGGGAGCTGCGGCGGGCGGCGTCGACCATCGCCTGACCGACCTCGGCGTTCTCGGCCATCGGCTTCTCCGACAGCACGTGGATGCCGGCGTCCAGCGCGGCCACCGCGATCGGCCCGTGCAACGTGGTCGGGGTGGCGATGCTCAGGACGTCCACGCAGCCGGCCGCGACCAGGTCCTTCCAGTCGGCGAACCGGTTCTCGGCGGCGATCCCGTACTGGTCACCGAGCAGGGCCAGCTGGTCGGCCTCCATGCCGGCCAGCGCGACCAGCTCGACCCCGTGCTGCGAGGCGTACGCCTCCATGTGTTGCCGGCCGGCCCACCCGAGACCGACGACGCCGGCGCGAATCGACTCACTCATGCCGAGGCCTCTTCGGCGACGAGCTGGCCCTCGAAGCGGGGAGCCGGCTCGTTCACCACGGCCGGGGTGGCGAAGTCGATGCTGGGCTGCGGAGCTGCCCAGAGCACGGCGTTGGCCAGCACCCGCTTGATGGCGGGGTGGTGGTACACCGGGTACTCCTGGTCCCCGGGGGAGAAGTAGAAGACCCGCCCCTTGCCGCGCCGCCAGGTGCAGCCGGAACGGAACACCTCGCCGCCGGTGAAGGTGGACAGGAAGATCTGCTCGTCGGGTTGCGGGATGTCGAAGTACTCGCCGTACATCTCCTGCTCGTCGATGACGATCGGCGACGGCACGCCCTCGGTGATCGGGTGCCCGGGCGCGACCGTCCAGACCAGCTCGGTGTCGGCCGAGTTGCGCCAGGCCAGCGAGCACGAGGTGCCCATCAGCTTGATGAAGATCTTGGAGAAGTGCGCCGAGTGCAGCGGCAGCAGCCCCATGCCCCCGAGGACGCGGGAGTAGACGCGGTCGACCACGGCGTCGTCGACCGAGCCGTGGGTGGCATGTCCCCACCAGGTGAGGACGTCGGTGTTGTCGAGCACCTCGGCGGAGAGACCGTGCTCGGGCTGGTCCTGGGTCGCGGTGCGCACTTCGACGTGATCGCCCAACAGCTCACGCAGACCGGCGGCGATGGCCCCGTGCATCCCCTCGGGATACAGGCGCGCCATCATGTCGCGGTCTCGCTCGCTGTTCTCGTGGAAGTTCTCGCCCCAGACGGTGACGCGGATCGGTGCCGCGCGATGGACTGTTAGTGGTGAAGTCACGAGGGAACAGTCTGCCAAGCCCAGCGCGGAGATGGCGAGTCCTTACTGCGATCATGACTCGGTGTCAGACGATCGCTCGGCGCTGGACCGGGTTCGGCTCCGCGCTTTCGACCTGAGCGAGCGGACCACGCGGCTGGGCTACCGCTCGGCGCAGCGCCGGTTGACCCGCTGGCGGAGTCGCGGATTCCTGATCGCCCAGTGCGCCGTCACCGCCGGGCTGGCCTGGTGGCTGGCCGGGGTGCTGCTGCGCCACCCGACCCCCTTCTTCGCCCCGGTCGCGGCGATCCTGGTGCTCAACGTCACGTACGGGAACCGGCTGCGCCGCGGTGTGGAGGTGGCCATCGGGGTGGCGCTGGGGGTCTTCGTCGGCGACGTCTTCGTGCACGTGTTCGGCACCGGCGTGTGGCAGATCATGATCGTGGTCGCGCTCGCCATGTCGCTGGCCAGTCTCGTCGGTGCCGGTCAGCTGATGACGATCCAGGCCGCGGTGCAGGCGGTGATCGTGACCACCCTGCTGCCCGATCCGGGGCAGGGTTTCGGTCGCTGGCTGGACGCGGTGGTGGGCTGTGTCCTCGCGCTCGTGGTCGCCACCGTCGCCCCGAGCGCTCCGCTGCGCAAGCCGGGCATCCTGGCGGCCCAGCTGCTGCAGGAGATGGCCGCGACGCTGCGCGCGGCGGCCACCGCGCTGCGGGCGTCCGACGCGACGGCCGCAGACCGGGTGCTGGAGCGGGCCCGGGCCGGCGAGACCCAGCTCAAGACCCTGCAGGATGCCGCCGACGAGGGGCTCGCGGTGGTGCGCCACAGCCCGTTCCGCCGCCGCCAGCTCGGGGCGGCTCTCGCGTACGCGGAGCTGATCGAGCCACTGGACCGGGCCAGCCGCAACCTGCGGGTGCTGGCCCGCCGCAGTGTGATCGCGGTCTGGCGGAAAGAGCAGGTGCCGGAGGCGTACCTGCGGTTGCTGGAGAGCAACGCGGGACTCGCCGAGCGGATGGCCAGCGAGCTGCACGAAGGCAAGCTGCCGGTGGCGGCGCGCAAGCAGCTGGTCGCCGCCGCCCGCGAGTCCTCGCACCTGCCGGTCGCCGACAGCATCTCCGCCGTGGTGATCCTCGCTCAGGCCCGCTCGATGCTGGTCGACCTGATGGAGCTGACCGGGCTGGATTACGCCGACGCCCGTGAGCTCGTACCGGACATGGACTGAAGGCGGATCGTGGTGCTTCGACGACTGATCGAGACCATCGCCCTGATCGCCCTGATGTCCGCGGGTGCGCTCGTCGGTGCCACCGGGGCGGCGGCCGACACGCCGAGTCCTACGAGTCCGGCTGCCTCGCCGGCGGCGTCCGGCACCACCTCGCCGGGGTCGCCGACCTCCGATCCGACCACACCGGACAGCCCGAGCGTCCTGCCGACAGATCCGCCGTCCCCCGAGCCGACCCGTGCGACCTCGTCGGGCGAGGCCAGCCCCACCCCGCCCGAGACCTCGTCGGCGCCGACGACGACACGACCCACGCCGTCGCCGACGGCCTCCCCCAAGCCACGGCCGTCCGCGACGGCGACGCCGGTGGTGACGATCCCCTCGACACCGCCGGCCAGCATGAGTGCCACCGTCCCGCTGACCTCGGCGATCATCGCCTTCGTCGTCTTGATCCTGGTCGGGCTGCTGCTGCGCGAGCTGACCACTGTCTCGGGATCGCCGCCCAGCCCGGACGAGACAGTCACGCTCCGCCCCGCCTCCGAGGCGGATGTGCTGTGGCTGATGTCCATCGCCGGCGATGCGCTGATCGAGGCCGGCTTCGACGTCAGCGACGTCCAGTCCGACCTGTACACCATCGCTTCGGCGCACGGAATGCGCGACGTCCAGGTCATCGCCATGCCCACCGCGCTCGTGGTCTCGTCCCCGAGTGGGGCCGGGCTGCAGACCAGCGCTGTGGCGACCGGAGCCGTCCAGCTGCGGCTGCACCAGATCGAGGCGCTCGACGACGTCGTCGACCGCTGCCGCCTGGGCTTGGACCCGCGCACCGCTGTTCGGGAGATCAGGGCGATCCGGGACGCACCGCCTCCCTTCCCGCCGCTGGTCCAGCTGCTCGGTAGCGTGCTGGCCACCATGGGACTCGCCGTCCTGCTGGGCAGTTCCGGCCGCGGCATGCTGATCGCGGGGGCGCTGGGCGTGTTCACCGGGGCCCTGCAGCTGTTCGGTCTACGGGTGCCGCTGCGCTATCAGGCCCTGGTCACAATCACCGCTGCCGCGGGCATCTCGCTCGCCGTCTTCCTGCTCGCCAGGTTCGGCTGGAGCACCGACATCGTCCCGTCCCTGATCGCCCCGCTGGTCACGCTGCTGCCCGGGGCCCTGCTGACCACGGGCGTGATCGAGCTGGCCAGCGGTCAGATGATCTCGGGAGCGGGCCGACTCGCGGCCGGGGCGACCCAGCTGATGCTGCTGGCGCTGGGCATCGTCGGGCCCGCCCTGCTCGTCGGCATCCCGGCGTTGGAGCTCACCGCCACCAAGCCCGCGTTCGGCAGCCTCGGTCCGTGGCTGGCGGTCGCCGCCTTCGGCATCGGCATCGTGGTGAACCGCTGCGCCCGACCCCGCTCGATGGGCTGGATCCTGATCGTGCTCTACGTCGCGTACGGGGCCCAGGTGCTCGGTGGGCTGTTCGTCGGCGGGATGCTGTCGGCGTTCGTCGGAGCCCTGGCCATGACCCCGGTCGCCGATCTGGTCGCCCGGCAACGCAGCGGACCGCCGGCGATCGTGAGCTTCACCCCGGCGTTCTGGATCCTGGTCCCCGGGGCCCTCGGGCTGATGGGCGTGGCCACCCTGTTGTCCGGCGACGACACCGGCACCGCGACCCTGCTGACCACCGCGGTCACCATGATCGGCATCGCCCTCGGCGTCCTGGTCGGGCGCGCGCTGTCGACCCTGCTCGGACTGCGCCGCCGCGGTCCGGCGTGAGGCGCACCGCGGCAGCGGTCGGTCAGAGGTCGGCCTACACCCCGATGTCGGCGCGCCGACCGGCCCGCTTGTCGCACCACACCTCACCATCGGCGTACACGACGCCGTCGGCGAAGTGCCCCTCGACCCGGCCGCCGTCGAACTGCTCGTTGTAGAGCCGGGCGTAGAGGCCGCCCCGAGCCAGCAGCTCGGCGTGGGTGCCCCGCTCGACGAGCTCGCCGTCCTCCAGACCGAAGATCACGTCGGCGTTGCGGATGGTGGAGAGCCGGTGGGCGATGGCGATCGTGGTGCGCCCCTGGGTGGCGCGCTCCAGTGCCTGCTGGACGAGCCGCTCGGTCTCGGTGTCCAAGGCCGAGGTGGCCTCGTCGAGGATCAGCACCCGGGGGTTCATCAGCAGCACCCGAGCGATGGCGAGTCGCTGCTTCTCGCCGCCGGACAGCCGGTAGCCGCGCTCACCGGCCACCGTGTCGTACCCCTGCTCGAAGCTCATGATCCGGTCGTGGATGTTGGCGTCGCGCGCCGCCTGCTCGACCTCGGCCCTGGTCGCGCCGGCCTTCGCGTACGCGATGTTGTCGAACAGCGTGCCGTGGAACAGGTACGGCTCCTGGGTGACCATGCCCACGGACTGGGCCAGCGAGTCGAAGGTGACGTCGCGGACGTCGTTCCCGTCGATCCGGATGGCCCCCCGATCGACGTCGTAGAAGCGCGGCACCAGGTAGGTCATGGTGGTCTTGCCCGATCCGGACGGTCCGACGATCGCGGCCAGCTGTCCGGGCTCGATACTCAGGCTGATGCCGGACAGCGTCCACTCCCGCGGGGGGATCAGCGGCTCGTCGGTGGCGTCATCCTCGTCGACGTCCGGCTCCCCCGGAGCGGCGGTACCGAACCGCGGGCCGACCCGGCCGCCGCTCAGCTCGCGCGGCTCGGGATAGCGGAAGTACACGTCGTCGAACTCCACCCGGCCCCCGTGCGCAGTGCGCTCCAGCGGGCTCGCGTCGGGCCGTTCGACGATGGCCGGCACCAGGTCGAAGTACTCGAAGATCCGTCGGAACAGGGCCAAGGAGGTCTGCACGTCGAGAGTGACGCGCATCAGCTGCATCAGCGGCATCTGCAACCGCGCCTGCAGGGTGGTGAACGCCACCAGCGTGCCCGCGGTCAGCACCTCACCCCCACCGATCCGCCCGGTCATCAGGTAGCCGGCCACCAGGTAGATCAAGGCGGGGGTGACCGCGAAGAAGGTCTGCACCAGGGCGAAGAACGTCCTTCCCGTCATGGCCGCCTCGATCTGCAGCCGGGTCTGGTTGCGGTTCTCCTCGCGATAGCGCTCGGTCTCGGCATGACCCCGGCCGAACACCTTGGCCAGCAGGATGCCCGACACCGACAGGGACTCCTCGGTGATGGCCGTCATCTCCGACAGCGATTCCTGGGTTCGGCGGGCGATGCGCTGCCGGCGCCGACCGACCCGGACCTGCACGATCAGGAACACCGGCATCAAGATCAAGGTCAGGATCGTCAGCTGCCAGGACAGCACCACCATGGCCACGAACGCCGCGATCACGGTGACCGAGTTCTGCAGGATCGTGGTCGCGGTGTCGGTGAGAACCGTCCGGACCCCGCTGACGTCGTTGGCCAGCCGGGACTGGATGGTGCCGGTCTTGGTGCCGGTGAAGAACGCCAGCTCCATCCGCTGCAGGTGGGCGAACAGGTCGCTGCGCAGGTCGGCCATGGCCGCGTTGCCGATCCGGCTGGTCAGGTAGTTCTGCCCGATGCCGAGCAGAGCGGTCACGATCGGGATGGCGATCAGCCCGGCGACCAGCCACCACAGCAGGGCCAGATTCACCGGTCCCCCGTCGACGGGAAACAGGGCGTCGTCGAAGATCGCCCGGGTCAGGAACGGGGCGATCGAGGTCAGCGCGGCGGCGACCAGGACGACGAGACCGACGAGGAGCATCTGCTTCTTGTACGGCGCCAGCTGGCGCGCTATGCGACGCAGCACCCCGTCGGCGACGACCTCGTCATCGGAGGCGCCCGCGGGGGTCTGCAGAGCCGTACCAGCCGTCATGCGCTGAGGCTACGCGTCTCCTCCGACACCACCGATGTACCGGTGCCCGTGGCGGCCACCTCGCCGCCGTGCACCGCCGCCGCCATGCCCAGACCGATGACGATCGCGGTGAGGTGGCCCAAGGAGGTGAAGCCGGGCCAGATCGCGAACATCCCGATGGTGACCCCCAGGCAGCCCAGCGCGTACGGCAGTCGCCACTTCTGGGGTACCCGCGCGCAGAGCAGGGCGATCGCGGCCGCCATCCCGTAGCTGACCCCGACGTCGGGCTTGACCACGATGGAGAAGTGAGCGATGTGCCGGTAGAGCGCGTTGATCTCCATGGCCATCACGAACAAGGTGGCGCCGACGTGCCCGAACACCCAGACGGCGACGAGCGCCGTGCGCCCGAGCCAGCGCTGCACCAACCCGAAGACGAAGACCACCACGGGCACCAGCAGCAGCTGGGTCAGCGGCGACACCACGAACGCGCTGGCCACCAGCACCGCGACGGGGTTGGCCCGCATGTTGTCGAGGTTGGTGCTCACGCTCTCGACCAGCTTGCGTACGGTCGCATCGGAGTGCAGACCGATCCACAGGCTGACCACGATCACGATCACGCCGTAGACGATGCCGATGTCGCGACCGCGCCAGAACCTGGCAAGCGACGTCAGGACCCGATGGTCCGGCTGGGGTTGCTCCACAGAGGCATTCTCGTCTCGGCCCGACCAGCCGGCGCTCGGGGCTGCCGCCCCGTGGTCGCCTCGAAGGCGTACGTGATGCACGTCTCACCGCAGGATTTGGGGCCTGCGTCATCTTCGCGTAACTTAGAGCAAGCGACGCGGGGTGGAGCAGCTCGGTAGCTCGCTGGGCTCATAACCCAGAGGTCACAGGTTCAAATCCTGTCCCCGCTACCAAAGGGAAACCGCCTCCGACTCGGCCACAAGCCAGTCGGGGGCGGTTTTCTGCTTCCGGGCGTGGTGGCCGTTTCCGGCTTCCGGGTTGGTTCCGGTGGATTCGGCCCCGGCGTGTTGTGACCGTCCGTGGCTCCGCGGCGGGATGCGGCTGCTGGTGACGCGCGGGAGCTCGCGGCAGCCACCCTGATCCCACCGCCGAATCATGAACGGTCGGCCCAGCCGGTCCACCGGAGGCCGGATGACGCCGCCAAGCCGAGAACGATCAGCCCGGCCGCCCAACCAGCCAAGAACCCGTTCGTCGGTGCCACCCTCAGAAACGCAACGGCAGCTGACGCAGCCGGCGGCACCGGCTCTAGCCCGAGCCCCACTGGGAGTACGGCCGGCTGAACAGCTCGGAGTTGGTGTAGCGGAAGTCGCTGGTGACGTTCTCCCCCGCCCAGACCGGTACCTCCCAGGGGGTGTCCTCGGCCGGGACCTCGAGCTCGGCGACGATCAGCCCCGCGTTGGCGTCGGCGAACTCGTCGACGATCCAGCCGGCCCACGGATCTCCCAGCTCGTAACGGGTCTTGGTGATCGGGAAGCCGTCGGGGATCATGGCCAGCAGCGCCCGGGCGTCGTCGACGGGGATCTCGTACTCGTACTCCGGCCGGCCGATCCCGACCTGCTTGCCCTTGATCGTCAGATAGGCACGGGAGTCATCGACCACCCGGACCCGGATGGTCATCCCCGGCTTGGTTGACAGGTAGGCCTGGCTGAGGGCGCTGGTGAGCGTGACGGCGGCCCGCCACTCGTCCCCGACGACTACCAGCTTGTGCTCGAACTCGGTCCCCATGCAGGCAGCGTACTGACGAGTGACACCCGCACGCTGCGGCCCTCAGGACCCGTCGGACGCGGACTCCCGGATCGGCCCGGCGGTGCCGGGATTGACGTCCGGAGTGTCCGGGACCGCGTCCGCTCCCCCGCCCGAGGTCTCGGTGCCGCCGAAGCCCGACGGCCCCTCGGAGACCTGACCCTCAGACGGTTCCTCGGTGCGGTCCTTCTGCAGCCTCGGGTCGCGGGGCTTCGGCGGGGAGGGCTTCGGGGTGGTGCCGTGCGTGGGTTCAGCCATGTCCACACCGTAGGTGACGCGCTCGCAGGGCGCTCCGGCGCACGTGCCTCACCTCGATCCTCGACGCGACGCGGCAGTCCCGGCGGGGCTGACGGAAATCTGCCCCTCACGCGCCCGCGTCCGGCGTGTCGCGCCGGCGTGTCGCCCGTGAGTGGCAGGGTTCCGTCGCCAGGTGGTCGAGACCCGACCTCAGGCGTCCATCCCCAGGCCCCGGCGGCCGATGTCGTTGAGGTCGTCGACCCCGAACCGGTTGGTCCAGGACGCCTCGTAGTTCTCCTCCGGGAAGTCGTACGGGCTGTTGCCGGCCAGGAAGGCCTCGCGCACCTTCGTCTGGTACGCCTCGTTCTTGGCGCACAGCGGGGCGGCCGGGATGTACATCACGTTGCCCCAGCCCTGCTGATCGGTGACCGACGCGACGGAGTGGATCATGTCGCAGTGCCACCAGACCGAGTCGCCCGGAGCCACGTCCGGGATCGAGGAGACGGCCTCGAGCAGGATCGCGTGGTAGCGCTCGTTCACCGGGAAGGTGCGGTTCGGCTGCACCCCACACATCTCGTCGTCGGCGACGTCGTCCAGCAGGGGGCGCAGCATCAGGTACGCCATCGCCTTGGGGATCGGCACGGTGTGCAGCACGCCCTGGTCGTTGCGCATCTCCGAGAGCGCGGTCCAGCCCTGGAAGGTGCGGAAGGCGGAGCACATGGTGGAGCCCGGGTACTGCGACGCCTCGGTCCGGTAGGACGCGTCCCACGGGTCGTAAGCGGCGACGTCACCGGAGAACAGGTGCCGGAAGTGCTGCTGATAGCCCTCGGTCATCCACAGATCCAGGGTGCCCGGGTCCAGGTGCGTGCCCAGGCCACCGGAGGTCGCGCCAGGCGGGCGGCGGCGGATCCGGTCGGGGTAGAGGGTGTCGACCTCGGGATCGAACCACTGGTGACCGTCGGTCTCGGCGACCCACTGGGAGTTCAAGAAGGCCTGGACCCGGGCCATCCGCGGGTGCTGGCGGGCCTCCATCTGGGCGCTCGACCAGTAGATCGGGTAGATCTCGGGCTTGCTCATCTCACTGCCGAGGCTGCCGAAGAAGTCGTCGGCCGGGCCGGTGTACGCCTCGAAGAACGCGTTGCTGTCGACGTAGTCCACGGCGTCGCGGTCCCACTTCTCGGCCTCGGACCGGTCGAAGTGACCACGGACGACGGCGCACCCGCGGCGCTTCAGCAGGGCCAGCTGCTCGGCGGAGACGGTGCCGGCGGCGATGTCGGCGTAGGCGATCACCGGCCACACCTCCTCACCACGCGCCCGGGTCGCCACGATGTCGGCGATCTCGCTCTCCAGGAACGACTCGATCTCGGCGATGACGTCGGCCACCGTGCGACCCGAGGCCTCGATCCGCGCCCGGATGGCGGCCTTGATCTCGGCGGTCGCCGACGGGATGTCGGCCGGGATCGATTCCCAGTGCGGCAGTCCGGTCACGGCGGAGACGGTGCTGGTGGCGGGTGTGGCGGTGGTGGTGGTCATCCTCGTCCTCCTGATGAGTAGTAATCAGCCCTAACTATTGGCCTGCGAGAACTGTACGACAGCGGACCGCTAAAGTGCAAGGGTTCCTTACAACTTCCTGCCGACTCCCCGACAGCCAGGAGCACCACCACCGTGTCGCAGCCCCCCGACGAGCCACGCCGTCCCTCGCTCAGCGTCGTTCGCGAGCTCACGGATCGCCACGTCATCGAGCAGCTGCTGGCCACCCCGGAGCTGACCCGGGCCGAGCTCGCAGCGCGCACCCACATCTCCAAGCCGACCATCTCGGAGTCGATCCGGCGGCTCGCCGAGGCTGGGGTGGTGGCGGAGTCCGGCCAGCAGCTCGGGCGTCGTGGCCCGGCCGGCACCTTCTACCGACTGCGAGCCGACGTCGGAGTCGCGGTGGCGGCCTCCGCCGGGCCGGACGGCGTGCTGGTGGAGGCCCTCGATCTCCGGGGCGGCCTGATCGATCGCCGTCACACGCCAGTCCCGGTCCCGACCACCCGGGCCCAGCTCGATCCGGTGCTCCGGGACGCGACCGAGCGGGTCGTGACGACGGCTCCCGGCCCCGTGCTGGCTGCCACACTCAGTGTGGCCGGACCCGTCGACCGGGCGACCGGGCAGTTGGTGCAGCTGCCGGACTCCCCCTTCCTGGTCGACGCCCTGGACCCCGTCCCGCTGCTCCAGCCCGTGCTCGGGCTCGACCCGATCGTCGACAACGACGTCGACTGGGCGGCCCTGGCCGAGCGTGAGATAGGCATCGCCCAGGGCCTTGACGACTTCGTCTACGTCTTCCTCGGGGCCGGCCTGGGTGGCGCGGTGGTCACGGGCGGTCGGATCGCCCACGGTGGACGCGGTCTGGCCGGCGAGATCGCCCACCTGCTGACCGTCGGTGCCAAGGGACGGTCGGTGCGTCTGATCGAGGCGTTCGTCGAGCTCGGACTGCGCCGAACCGACAGCCTGGCCCTGGATCTCGACCTCGTCCGCACCGCCCTGGGCGGCGGGACGGCCGCGGATCGCCGCAACCGGGACCGGATCGTCGGGG
Source organism: uncultured Actinomycetota bacterium (assembly GCA_963696135.1). GTDB lineage: Bacteria > Actinomycetota > Actinomycetes > Propionibacteriales > Propionibacteriaceae > Microlunatus. The sequence continues at coordinate 328,414 of CAVOJH010000003.1, read as the reverse complement.
CCCTCGCCGCCGCCATCGGCTCCCTAGCGGTCCTGCTGGATCCCGAGGCCGTCCTCGTCGGCGGACCTTGGGGCGATCATCCTGAGCTCGTCGACCGGCTGCCGGCGGCCGTCGCCGCCACGACGATCGTCCCGACTGAGGTGCGGTTCGCCGAGCTCGGCCCCGACGCGCCACACCTCGGCGCCCGCTTGGCCGCGGTCCGCGAGGCCCGCGCGGTGCTCACAGGGCGATCCGATCTGAGGTGACCGCGGCACTCCTGGTGAAGCTGCTGCTGGCCCCCGCCCTCGTCGTCGCCTCGACCCTGGCCGGTCGCCGTTGGGGTCCACGGCTCGCCGGCATCCTGATCGTCCTCCCGGTGGTCGCCGGTCCGATCCTGCTGATCATCTACGTCGAGCAGGGGCCTGCCTATCTCACCGGCGCCGCAACCGCCGCCACCCTCGGGGTCGTCCCGCTCGCCGCGTACGCCGTCGTCTTCGCGACCGTCGCCCGCCGCCACGGCTGGCTCGTCTCGCTGCTCGCGAGCTGCGGCGTCGTCATCGCCGTCGACGTGCTGCTCACGGCGGTTCGCGTGCCGCCGATCGCCGCCCTGGGACTGGCTGTCCTGGCCCTGGCCGGCGCCGGCCTCCTGCTGCGGCGGCGGCCGAGCACCACCACCACCCACCTGCCGCCGGCCCCTCCCGCCTGGGATCTTCCCGCACGCGCCGTCGCCACCGCTCTGCTGGTCGTGCTGCTGACCAGTCTGGCCGCCCGACTGGGACCCGTCTGGACCGGCGTGCTGACCCCGTTCCCGATCGCCTTGAGTGTCGTCTGCGCCTTCACCACGGCGCAGTCCGGCGTCACGGGGTTGGTCGCCCTGCTGCGCGGTGTCGTACCCGGCCTGAACGGTTTCGCCCTGTTCTGCTGTGTGGTCGCGGTGGCCACTCCACTGGTCGGCGGTGCCGTCGCGCTCGGCTCGGCCACCGTCCTGGCTGTCCTCTTCGCGGTCGGTCTCCAGGCGGTCGGGTCCCGAGGGTGATCGCGTCTCCCGTAAGGTCTTGAAACGATTCATGAGCGACGGCTAGAGTACGGGAGAAGGCTCACTTCCACGGACACCAACCCGCTGAGGATCATGCTCCCCGCACCGCCCCCGTCCGAGCTGTCGTCGTCGCCGAGCTGTCGTCGCTGACCGAGCTCCGTCGCACGTTCATGCACCCACCGCCGGAGGCGCGGCCCATGATGCGCTGGTGGTGGTTCGGCCCGGAGGTGGCTCGGACGGACATCGAGCGAGACCTCTCGGCGATGGCCGCGGCCGGGATCGGTGGGGTCGAGGTCTCCTACGTGTACCCGCTGGTCGAGCACCCGACCCGGCTGGGTTCGGACGAGTTCCTCGCCGACCTCGCCTACGCGGCCGACGTCGCCGAACGTCTGGGCCTGCGGTTCGACGTCACCCTCGGTAGTGGCTGGTCGTTCGGCGGGCCGCACATCGACCCCGAGCACGCTGCCCGCCGGTTGCGTTGGGAGCGCCGGGAGATCGGGCCGGCCGCCCTGCCGATCGCGGGCAGTCGGCAGGCCTGGCCCGGCGACGAGCTGATCGGGGTCTACCTGGGCGCCGGATCGCTGCAGGAACCCCCAGAAGCGTTCGTGTCCCTGCCCGTGAGCGCCGACGGAACGGTCCAGGTCCCCGCCGGTGCCGGCACCCGGGTGGTGCTGACCGCCACGGCCGGGCTCACCGGGCAGAACGTGAAACGGGCCGCCGCCGGCGCGGAGGGTCCGGTGCACGACCACTACGACGCGGGCGCCGTCCGTCAGCACCTGAACGCCTTGGGCGATCGGCTGATCGCCGCCGTGGGCGCGCACCGCCTGGGCTCGGTGTTCTGCGACAGCCTGGAGGTCTACCACGCCGACTGGACGCCGACCCTTCCCGAGGAGTTCGTCGGTCGCCGCGGCTACCGACTGGAACCCGAGCTGTGGCGGCTGGTCGACGACGGCCCGGACTCGGCCGACTTCCGGGCCGACTACCACCGCACGCTCTCGGAGCTGTACGAGGACAACTTCCTGGTCCCGCTGGCCGCGTGGGCTCACGGGCACGGCGTCCCGCTGCGGGTGCAGAGCTACGGGGAGCCGCCGGCCACCCTGGCGAGCTACGCCCGGGTGGACGGCATCGAGGGCGAGCAGTGGGGCTGGACCCGGATGCCGCCGACCAAGTGGGCGAGCTCGGCCGCGCACCACCTCGGCGTACCGATCGTGTCCTCGGAGACCTGGACCTGGGTGCACGCCCCCTCGTTCCGGGCTACCCCGCTGGACCTGAAGGGGGAGGCGCACGAGCACTTCTTGCTGGGCATCAACCAGCTGATCGGTCACGGCTGGCCGTGCTCGCCTCGGCCGGACGGTCCCGACGCCGGCCTCGGCTGGTTCTTCTACGCTTCGGCCGCGCTGGACGACCGCAACGCCTGGTGGCCCGCGGCCGCGGACCTGATGGCCTACCTGCAGCGGCTGTCCGGTCTGCTGCGCCTGGGCGAACCGGTCCGCGACGTGCTGCTCTACCTGCCGACCACGGACGCATACGCGCGGCTGGGCACGTCCACCTCGTTGGATCTGTGGCGGACCCTCGCCGGGATGATCGATCCGCGTCTGATCGCCTCGCTGCGCACCGCCGGCTACGACCTCGCCCTGCTGGACGACGGGCTGGCCGCCCGGGTCGAGCCGTCCGCCGACCTCGTGGTGCTGCTGCCGGGTCCGGTCACCGTCCCCGCCGCCACCCGAGCCTGGCTGGATCGCGTGGAGGCCGCGGGAGGTCGGGTGCTCACTGTCGACGCCGACGACGACGCGGCGACCGTGGTCGGTCGGCACCTCGCGCCCGATCTGACCCTGCACCCCAGCCGGGCCGACGTCGGCACTGTGCACCGTCGGATCGACGATCTCGACGTGCACCTGGTGGTGAACACCGGCCCGCACCAGCGGACTCAACGCGTGGTCCCCCGAGCCGCCCACAGCCGGGTCGAGGTCTGGGACCCGGCGGACGCGACCGTGGTCAGCGTCACGGCCGATCCCGGACCGTCTGGGATCGAGGTCGCCCTGGCGCCGTACCAGGCAATGGTCCTGGTGGGCCACGATGGTGAACCGTCCGCGGTGGACGCGGCGCCGCCGTCGGCGCGCGACGCGCAGCGTCAGGCCCTGGGCGCCGACTGGCGCCTGATCCGGCCAGATGGCACCGGCGGCACCGATCTGGGCGCGGTGGTGCTCCCCCACCGCTGGGAGGACGACCCCCGGATCGGGCCGGACTTCTCCGGCACCCTGGCCTACGTCACCACGATCAGCATCCCGCCGCACGCCGGAACGATCCGGCTCGACCTCGGCGAGGGCCGCCCGGCCGACGACGGCGGAGCCGGGCTGGAGCGGGGCATCGAGGGCCACTCGTACCGTGTTCAGCTGGTCCCACCGGTCGGTGAGGTGGTCCGAGTGCTCGTCGACGGTGAGGTGTCGGCCACCCTCTGGGCACCCCCGTACACGTGCGACCTGACCGATCGGCTGCACGGAGGAGCCACGGCGACCCTGCGCCTCGAGATCTCCAACACCACCGCCAACGCGTTGGCCGCCGACGACACGGTCGAGGGCTGGGTGGGCGACGCGGAGCGCTGGCACGGTCGACGGTTCCGGATGCAGGCCCTCGATCGGGTGCGCGAGGGCCTGTCGTCGGGCTTGTTGACGGTGCCCGACATCGTCCTCGACTGAGCGCTCTCTCCGGAGGCGCGTGCTTAGGTGGTGCTGTGGGTTTCACCAGGGCCGAGCTCCGCGCCTTCCAGGACACGTCCGTTCCCGACCTGGTCGGCCCCGGCCTCCGGCTCCTGTTCGTGGGCATCAACCCCGGCCTGTGGACCGCCGCCACCCAGACCCACTTCGCCCACCCCGGCAACCGGTTCTACCCGGCGCTGCGGCTGGCCGGGATCGTCGATCGCGACATCAGCCGGAGTGAGGGGATGACCGACGACGACCGGGCGTACCTGGTCGCGCGTGGTATCGGCAACACCAACCTGGTGAACCGGGCCACAGCCCGGGCCGACGAGCTGACCGCGGACGAGCTGCGGGCCGGGCAGACGCGGTTGGAGGCGTTCGTCGCCGCCCACCGTCCGGTGGTCGTGGCGATCGCGGGCGTCACGGCGTACCGGACCGCGTTCGGACGGCGTCGGGCCCAGCTCGGTGAGCAGCCGGAGCGGCTCGGCGAGGCCCGACTGTGGGCGGTGCCGAACCCCAGCGGTCTGAATGCCCACGAGACGATCGCGAGCCTGGCGGCGGCGTACGCGGAACCCGCTCGGGCCGCGGGGCTGGTGCCCTAGCCTCCTCCGCCGTCCCCACCGCTGCCCGCGCCGGCGGAGACGGCGACCATCACGGCCGTCATCTCGGCGATCGCGTCCTTGACCGCCTTGGCCGCCCAGTCGCCCTCGCTCAGCTGCTTGGCTCGCGCCTTCAGCGCCTTCTTGTCCTCGGTCGGGAACACCTTCGCCAAGATGCCGGTCGCCTCCAACAGCGCGACCAGGGCGACCGTTCGCTCGGTCGGGGTCAGTCCGTCGACCACCGCCGAGCGCACCCGGTTCCTGATCTCCAGCCGAGGAACCGGGTCCAGTGTCGGGTGGTGGCGGATCCCCCACACGGCGCTCCGCTCCTCGGTCAGCACGCCGCGCTGCATCAGCGCGGCGAGCCGGCGGTCCCTCAGTCCGGACGAGATGGGCTTCAAGGTCATCGGGCTGATCAGGTTCTTGACCTTCTGACCGTCCTTGGCCGCGACCTTGGCCAGCACCGAGTCCAGATCCGGGTCGTCGGTCGGGGCCGTGTTGATCACGGTGATCTTGCCCTTCTCCCGCCAGCCCGCCTCGGCAGGCGAGATGGAGATCCGCTCGCTCAGCGCCAGCTCCGCCAGCAGGGACGCCGCCAGGGCGGCGTCCAGGGTCGAGCCGGAAGCCAGGTTCTTGCCCGTCCTGTCGTCGATGGCCAGCAACAGGAGTTCGTCGGCGATCACCATGACCTCGACGCTACCGTGGGGAGCATGCCAGTCGCCCCGTACCCGATCCACCAGCACCGGCTCGACAACGGGCTGCGCGTGATCGCCAGCCCCGACCACGCGGCCCCGTCCGTGGCCGTCAACCTCTGGTACGACGTGGGGTCCCGGCACGAGCAACCCGGCCGGACCGGGTTCGCGCACCTGTTCGAGCACGTGATGTTCCAGGGTTCGGCCGGTGTCGAGTCCGGCCAGCACATCGGGTTGCTGCAAGCGGCCGGTGCCTCGGTCAACGCGACCACCTGGTTCGATCGGACCAACTACTTCGAGACCCTGCCCAGCGGCGGTCTGGACCTGGCCTTGTGGCTGGAGGCGGATCGGCTCGGCAGTCTGCTGGACGCCCTGACGCAGGCCAACCTGGACAACCAGCGTGAGGTGGTCAAGGAGGAGAAGCGCCAGCGCTACGACAACGTGCCGTACGGCGATGCGATGCGCCGGCTGATCGAGCTCACCTTCCCGGCCGACCACCCGTACGGGCACACCGTGATCGGCTCGATGGAGGACCTGAACGCGGCCACCGTCGAGGATGTGGCGGCGTTCTTCACCACTCACTACGCGCCCGACAACGCGGTGCTGTCGATCGTGGGTGACTGCCCACCCGAGACCGCCTTCGCCAAGGCCGAGACCTACTTCGGGTCGCTGGCGACCGGTCCGGAGCGCGCGACACCGTCGTCCGAGCCGTTGCCGCCGCTCAGCGGCCTGCCGCGGCAGGAGACGGTCGCCGACGTCCCCGCCGACGCCGCCTACCTCACCTGGCGGCTGCCGGCGGTGGGCAGCCCCGCCTTCGACGCCGTCGACCTGGGCATGACGGTGCTCGGGCACGGTCAGACGTCCCGGCTCTACCGCCGCCTGGTCCGCCGCGACGAGCTGGCCGAGGCCGCGTCGGCGAGCACCATGGGGCTGATCGGCGGCACGTCGATGGGCTACGCGTACGCCCGAGCCCGCGACGGTGTGTCCGTCGAGCAGGTCCACGACGTCGTGCTGGAGGAGGTGGAGCGCATCGTCGCCGACGGGATCACCCAGACCGAGCTGCGGCGGGCCAAGGCCCAGTTCGAGCGGCACTGGCTGCACGAGCTCGCCCGGATCGACTCCCGGGCGGACGCGTTCGGTGAGTTCGCCACCCTCCACGACGACCCCGAGCTGGTGAACTCCCGGCTCGACCAGATCGACGCCGTCGACACGGCGGCGGTGGCCGTCGCCCTGCAGTCGAGCCTCGCACCGGCCCACCGCTCGACCCTGATCTACCGCAAGGAGACCTCGTGACCGGGACCACCGGTCACACCGGTCGCGCCGGTCGCGCTCCGCGCTCCGCGGTCCTGGGCTGCGCGGTGTCTCACTCGTTCGTCGCGATTCCGTGCGACACGGTTCTATGTCGGTCATTTGGGCGTGTCGCCCAGAATCGCTCCTGCACTCCCGAGAGGCTCCGCCCATGACCGTGACGACCCGGCCCACCATCGCCCCACCAGGACCCTGGAGCTTCCCGCCGGTCGAGCGCGCACGGCTGAGCAACGGCATCGAGCTGCACAGCTACCACCGGCCGGGTCAGCAGATCGTCGCCGCCCACCTGGTGCTGGAGGTGCCGCTGAGCGCGGAGCCGCGCGAGCGCGAAGGGGTCGCCACGATCACCACCCGCTGCCTCGATGAGGGAACCCGCAGTCACGCCGGTGAGGAGTTCGCCGAGCTGCTGGAGACCGAGGGAGCCGGCTTCGGGGTGGAGATCGGGCTGTCCGGGCTGCAGGCCGTGCTGGACGTGCCCGTCCGCCGCCTCGACCGGGCTTTAGAGCTGTTCGCCGAGGCCGTGATCGAGCCAGCCCTCGCCGCCGACGACGTGACCCGGCACGTGCAGCTCCGGCTGGCCGAGATCGAGCAGGGTCGGGCCAACTCGGCCTCCCGGGCCAGCACCGAGTTCCGCCGGGCGGTCTTCGCGGTCGACAGCCGCGCGGCCCGGATGAACGGTGGCGAGCCCGAGACGGTCGGTGCCGTCACCGCGGCAGACGTGGCCGCGTACCACGCCGACCGCTACGGACCGGACGGAACCTCGCTGGTCATCGCCGGTGACCTGACCGGGATCGATGTGGTCGCCCTCGCGGAGCGGACGTTCGGCCGGTGGCGCAACGAGTCCCAGCAACGCGCACCGCACACGACGTCCGGACCGGGCGGTCGGACCGCGCTGCTGATCGACCGCCCGGGTGCCGTGCAGGCCGACCTGCGGCTCGGGGCGTACGGCGTGGACCGCACCGACCCACGCTGGGCGGACCTGACGATCGCCGGTTACGCGATGGGCGGCGCGTTCCTCTCCCGGCTCAACAAGGTGCTGCGGGAGGAGCGGGGCTACACCTACGGGGTGCGTCTCGGCTTCTCCCCGCACCGCTCGGGCGGTACGTACGCCGTCCAGGGCTCGTTCCGTACGGAGGTGCTGGTCGATGCCGTGCGCGAGGCGCGTGAGCTGCTCGATGTGACGACACGACCGTTCGAGTCGGCCGAGGTGGCCGACGCGGTCGCCTACTACGTGGGCACGTCACCGCTGCGGTTCGCGACCGCCGACGGCGTGGCCGACCAGGCCGCCAGCCAGGTGCTGGGCGGGCTGCCGTCGGACTATCTCGACACCAGCCTCGCCGCGCTGCGCGAGGTGACCCCAGACTCGGCCACGGCCGCGTACACCAGCGTGGTCGTCGCCGGGACCGCCAGTCTGGTGGTGGTCGGTGCCGCCGACCAGCTGGCCGAGCCGCTGCGGGCCCTCGGTTACGACGACCTGGTCGTCACCGAGGGCTGAGCCCCCTGGTTCTCTCCACCGGGACTACCTACCCATCGCCTTGGCGGCGGCCTGGGTAGCCGCCTGTGCCTTGTTGATCTGCTCCTGGTACTTCCCCAAGTCGCCGTCGTCGAGTGCCTGCTGGGCGGCCTCGAAGGCCGCCGTCGCGGCGTTCAGCGCCTGCTGGGCCTCCGGGTTGCTGGAGGAGCCCGACGGCGACGGCGAGCCCGACGGCTTCGGCGACGGCGTGGCGCTCGGGTTGGTCTCCCCGGTCTCCGCGCCGGAGTCGCCGGCGAACACCTGGTCCAGCGCCTGCTGCAGGGTGTCGCCGATGCCGACCTGCTGACCGAAGCGAGCCATCACGAAGCGCAGCGCCGGGTATGCCCCGGAACTGCCCTGCCGCTGGGTGTAGACCGGCTGCACGTAGAGCAGACCGCCACCGACGGGCAACGTGAGCAGGTTGCCGTACTGAGCCTGCGCAGTGCCCTGCTGGAAGGGGCGCAACCGCTCGGCGACGACCTCGTTGGTCACCATCGCGTTCGCGGTCTGGCCCGGCCCGTCGATCTGGGTGGTGTCGGACATGCGCAGGATCCGCAGCTGCCCGTAGTCGGGGCTGGAGGCGTCGGCGTTCACGGCCATGTACGCGGCGAGGTTCGACCGGCCCTTCGGGACGTACACGCTGGTCAGCGAGAAGATCGGGTCCTGAGACTTGGGCCACTTGATCGACAGGTAGTACGGGGTCTCCTTGGCGTTGCTGCCGGCGCCACCGACCGGGTCGTTCGGCACCTCCCACAGGCCCGACTGCAGGTACCAGTTGTACGGGTCGGTCATGTGGTAGCGACCCAGGATGCTGCGCTGCACCTTGAACATGTCCTGCGGGTAGCGCAGGTGCTGCTTGAGGTCGGCAGAGATCTCGCTCTTGGGCAGCACGGTGCCGGGGAAGGCCTTCTCCCAGGTCTGCAGCACCGGGTCCGTGTCGTCCCAGGCATACAGCTTCACGGTGCCGTCGTAGGCGTCCACCACCGCCTTCACCGAGTTCCGGATGTAGTTGATGTTGGTGTCGGGCTGCGCCACCACATTGGTGCCCTGCACGGTTGTCTGGGAGTCCGAGGTGACCGCGTTCAACCCGACCCGCTGACTGTACGGGTAGGAGTTCGACGTGGTGTAGCCATCCACGATCCACACGATCCGGCCGTCCACCACCGCGGGATACGGGTCGCCGTCCGCCTTCAGCCACGGCGCAGCCTTCTGCACCCGCTCCCGCGGCGTCCGGTCGTAGATGATCTTGGAGTCGCTGTTCACCCGGTCCGACAGCAGGATGTTGACGTCGGCGAACTTGGCGGCGTAGAGCAACCGGTGCCAGAAGCTGCCGATCGGCACCCCGCCCTTGCCCTGGTACGTGTAGGTGGTCGGGTTGCCGCTGTCGCCACCACCCGGGGTGTCCAGCTCGATCGGCGGGCTGCCCTCCGGCGCGCCGACGATCGAGTAGTCGGTCTGGATCTCACCGAAGTAGATCCGCGGTTCGTGCTCGTCGATCGCGCCGACCGGCGGGATGTCGCGGACGATCCACTGGGGCTCGCCACCGACCTGTCGCTTGTTGCCGTACGCGGCGACCAGGCCGTACCCGTGGGTGTAGACGGTGCGCAGGTTGTTCCAGTTCTGGCCCTCGATGCCCTTGACGTCCATCTCGCGCACCGCGACCACGGCGTCGGTCTCGGCGCCGTCGATGGTGTAGCGATCCACGTCGAGGGTCGGGGCGAACTTGTAGTAACCGCGGACCTGCTGGAGCTGCTCGTAGGCCGGGCTGACCACGGCCGGGTCGATCAAACGGATGCCGGGGATCGCCTCGGCGTCGGAGCGCAGCTGGCCGGCGGTCGCGGTCGTCTTGGCGGAGTAGTCGGCGATCTCGACCTTGTCGACCCCGTACGCGGCGCGGGTGGCAGCGATGTTGCGGCTGATGTAGTCGCGCTCCTTGTCCGGCTCGTCGGGCCGGACGCTGAAGTACTGCACCGCACCCGGGTAGACGATGCCGAGAACGATCGAGGACAGGATCAGCAGGGTCAGACCGATGACCGGGATCACCCACCGGCGCAGCACCGCGTTGGCGAAGAAGAGCAGCGCGCAGATGCCGGCGATCACCGACAGGATGAGCTTCGCGTTCACGGTGGCGTTGTCGGCGGTGTAGTTGATACCCGTGAACGAGTCCCCGCCGAGGGTGGTGTTGGCGATCTCCAGGCCGTACTGGTCGAACCAGTAGCTGACGCCCTTGACCAGCACGGCCAGACCGACCAGTACGGACAGGTGCGACTGGGCTGCCCCGCTACCGCCCCGGGCAGGTCCGCTGAACCGCAGACCACCGGTGATGTAGTGCACGACGGCGGCGATGATCGTGGCGAAGACCAGAGCGGTGAACAGGAACGAGGCGACGAACCGCCACCACGGGTAGGCGAAGACGAAGAAGCTGATGTCCAATCCGAACTTCGGGTCGGTGACACCGAAGTCGGTGGAGTGCCGCCAGGCGAGGAAGGTGTCCACCTGCCCGGCGGCGGCGCCGCCGGCGAACAGCCCGACCAGCACCGCGACAGCGACCACGACCCAGACCAGGCGGGCGTCCAGCAGCTCGCGGTAGCGCTCCAGCAGCGGGCTGGTGGGGGGACCGAGCCGGGTCGTGCTGCGCAGCCGGTAGGCCAGCACGGCATTGCCACCGACCAGCGCGGCCATGATCAGCCCGAAGCCCACGAACAACCCGATCCGGGTCAGCAGCATCGTGGAGAACACGGTGCCGAAGTCCATCGACCGGTACCACAGCCGATCGGTCCAGAAGCTGGTGAAGATGGCAAAGGCGACCACCAGGACGGCGGCGATGATCAAGGTCGGCAGGATCGCGCTGCGCCGTCCGCTGATCCGTGTCGTACTCACTCGGTTTCACTCCTGTTTAGCTGTGACCAGCCGTGGTGTGGTCGCGTTCGGTGCAGTCAGCGTATGTGGCGGACGGAAGCCCTCCCCGTTCCCAACTCCCCGGAGGGCTCACAGGTTCCTGATCGGTGGGCCGTGCAGGGGTCAACCGTCGCACCGGTTCACCCGCTCTTGACCACCCGGCACGCTGAGCACGCCGAGCTGGCTGATGGCCTCGCCAAGGGTCGACACCTTCACCACCGTCAGATCGGTGCGCACGCCGGTCAGGTCGGCGCAGTTGCCGCTCGGCACGAAGAACACGGTCGCTCCCGCCCGCTCGGCCGACGCCAGCTTCTGCCGGACGCCGCCGATCGACCCCACGTCACCGCTGGGGGTGATGGTGCCCGTGCCGGCCACGTTGCGACCGGCGAGCAGCTCGCCAGCCGTGATCTTGTCGTAGATGCCGAGGGCGAAGACGAGGCCGGCGCTGGGTCCACCGATCTTCTGGCCGAGGTCGAAGGTGATGCGGGGCAGGTAGGCGTAGCCCTGACCGATCGTGATGCCGACGACCGCGACCCCGGGGTCCGTCGCGGACTCCGCGGCGATCACCTTCACGTTGGTCTTCACCCGATCCCGCAGCACCACGAAGTCGACCGGCTCGTTGGGTCGGTGACCGCGGATCTGGTCACCGACCGCGTCCGCGCTCGGGGTGTGCACGCCGTCCACCGACTCGATCAGGTCACCCGGCAGGAGCTTGCCGTACGCCGGCCCGCCCACCGTCACCGAGGAGACCGCGGGCATCTGCTGGACGGGTTCGCCGGCCGCTCGCAGGGCAGCCACCACAGCGTCGTCCTGGGAGGTCTCCATCATCTGGGCTTCGGCTTTGGTCACGTCGTCGGCGCTCTGCCCGGGAGGGAACACCGCATCCCGCGGCAGGGTGTCGCGACCGGGCAACCAGTACGCCGCCAGCGCCTCCGGCAGGGTGAGCCGGGAGTCGGCGCTGGTGCCGGACACGACCGTCAGGTCGAGCTGCCCCGCACCCGTCGGAAACGTCGGCACGCCCTGGACCGAGATCAGCGGCCGACCGTCGACGTCGCCGAGCACGTCGGCCGTCCCACCCGGACTCCAGGCCACGAACGGCACCGGCAGGATCGCCAGCGGCACCGCCAGCGCCACGAACAGCAGCGCCGACACCAACGCGGTCCAGGTCTGCCGGGTCACGACGGGGGCCTCACGGCAGCGTCATCGAAGTGCCTCACGGCAGGGTCATCCCAGTGCCTCACGGCAGGGTCATCCCAGTGCCTCACGGCAGGGTCATCCCAGTGCCTCACGGCAGGCCCACCCAGGTCACACCACCGGAGGTCAGGTGCTGTTCCTTCCAGATCGGCACCGTCTGCTTGAGGTCGTCGATCAGCGCTCGGCAGGCCTCCAGCGCCGGTCCCCGGTGCACGGCGCCGGTGGCGACCACGACCGCCAGGTCGCCGACCTCGAGGTGCCCGATCCGGTGCGCCACCGCCACGGCGCGGACGTCGTGGCTCGCCGCGACCTTCTCCGCACTCGCCAGCAGGGCGGTGCCGGCCGACGGGTGCTGGGTGTAGTCGAGCGAGGTGACCTCCTCGCCGGCATCCCGCTCGCGCACCACGCCGACGAAGATCGCGATCCCGCCGGTGCCGCGGTCGCTGACCAGGTCGAGCAGCCGGTCCACGCTCAGTGGACGGTCGCTGATCTCCGCCAGCCGGACACGCGATGACATGGTCGAAACTCTATGTGCTGAGCCTGATCGGTGTGGGGTCCGTTCGCGCTCGGTCTGTTCGCGGTGGGCTGACAGGCCTGGTCGACACCGACCACCCGCGTACGGTGGGATGTACATCACCGCTGCAGCCTGCGACAGGAGCACCATGGCCGACGAACGGTCCCCCGGCGAGCCGGAACCCGGCGACGACCCCACTCCCGGTTCGGGATCCGACGGCTACCAGCTCGGTGGCGGCGGCAAGGGCTCCAGCGGCTCGGGCTCCAGCGGCTCGGGCTCCAGCGGCTCGGGCTCCGGCGGGCAGGGCTCCGGCGGCTTCGGCACCGGTGCCGGTGCGGGCGGGCAGCCGGGCAACCCGTTCGAGGCCTTCATGAACCAGTTCGGCGGCGGCGACATGAACCAGCTGATGTCCCAGCTGCAGAACGCCTTCTCCACCCTGGGTGGTGGTGGCTCGCTGTTCGGTCAGCCGACCACTGCCAGCGACTCCGGCGTGAACTGGGAGGTGACCAAGGACACCGCGCGGAAGACCGTCGCCTCCCTGGGTGCCGATCCCAGCCCCGGCTTCGGTCAGCAGCACGAGATCAGCGAGGCCGCGTCCATCGCAGAGGTCTGGCTGGATGCCGCGACGGACTTCCCCCGAGTCAGCACGGTCGTATCGGCCTGGAGCCGGGCGGAGTGGATCGAGAACACGATGCCGGTCTGGAAACGACTGGTGGAGCCGGTGGCCACGCACATCGCCGACGCCATGGAGGGTGCCCTCAAGTTCGGCGACGGCGAGCAGACCGAGGCCATCCCCGGCCTGGCCGGGATGGAGCAGATGCTGCGACCGATGCTGCGCACCTCCGGGGCGAGCATGTTCGGGCTGCAGCTGGGCCAGGGCCTGGGACAGCTGGCCACCGAGGTGGTGGGGGTGACTGACATCGGACTGCCGCTCAACGAGCCCGGTCACGTGGCCCTGCTGCCTACCAACATCGCCAAGTTCGGTGAGGGTCTCGACCAGTCCTCGACCGACGTCACGCTCTACCTGGCGCTCCGGGAGTGCGCGCGGCAGCGCCTGTTCGCAGCTGCCGGCTGGCTGCGTGAGCAGATGCTCACCCTGGTCGAGGAGTACGCCCGCGGCATCACGATCGACACCTCCGCGCTGGAGGAGGCGGTCGGCCGGGTCGACCCGGAGAACCTCGCCGAGCTCTCCTCCCAGCTCGAGGGAGGCCTGTTCGAGCCGCAGAAGACCCCGGAACAGCTGGCCACTCTGGAGCGTCTGGAGACGATGCTCGCCCTGGTCGAGGGCTGGGTGGACGACGTCGTCAGCCAGGCGACCGCGCCGTGGATGCCGGCAGCCGGGGCGCTGGCGGAGACCGTACGCCGCACTCGGGCGACCGGCGGACCGGCCGAGGCGACCTTCGCCACGTTGGTCGGCCTGGAGCTCCGGCCTCGGCGGATGCGGGACGCCGCCAACCTGTGGGCCGCGGTCCGCGACGCCCGGGGGGCCGCTGGCCGGGATGCGGTCTGGAGCCATCCCGACCTGCTGCCGACGTCGGCCGACCTCGACGACCCGCTGGGCTTCGTGGCCCGGGAGGACACGGCGACCACCAGTGACGACGACTTCGATGCCGCGCTGGCCGCGTTGCTGGACTCGGCCGAGACCGGGCCGACCGAGGAGACCGGCGACAGCGGCGACAGCGGCGACGACGAGGCCGAACCCGGCCGCTGACCGGACATCCCGGTCATGCTGCTGCGCCCTGCGTACCCGGTCCGCACCGATCGGCTCGAGCTGCGGCCGTTCGTGGTCGACGACGTCGAGGCGATGCTCGCCTACCGCAGCCGGGCGGACGTCTGCCGCTACCTGCCCTTCGAGCCCCAGGATCGGGCCACCCTGCTCGAACGCCTCTCGGGCCCGGTCCTGTCGCGGTCGGATCTGACCGCCGAGGACCAGGCCCTGACGCTGGGCGTGTGGCGTCGCGACACCGGCGAGCTCGCCGGTGACGTGATCCTCTTCCTCCGCAGTGAGAACGACCGGGGCGGCGAGATCGGCTGGGTCTTCGACCCGGGCCACGGGGGCCGGGGCTTCGCGACCGAGGCGGCCGGCGCGATCCTCGACCTGGCCTTCGGTGAGCTCGGCCTGCACCGGGTGGAGGCGCGCCTCGATGCGCGGAACGAGCGCTCGGCTGCCCTGTGCGAACGGCTCGGGATGCGACGTGAGGCCCATTTCGTCCGCAACGAGTGGTTCAAGGGCGGCTGGAGCGACCTGCTCGTCTACGGGCTGCTGGCCGAGGAGTGGTCACCCTCTCGCGGCTGACCCACGCACCCGCACCGGGATCCCGTGGTCGTGCGCGGTGCCGGCCAGCCGCTGCCGGGGCGGGCGACCGTCACCCCACCAGAGGGCGGTGTGCACCTCCGGCTTCTCCTCCGGACGCCCCGACGGCGGGTACTCCATCCCGACCTCCCCCACGCGATGGTCGCGTCCGTAGCCGGACAGGGCCGCCCGTACGTCCGCGATCTCGGAGGTCGGCCAGTAGAGCTGGGTGACCGAGTGCCAGATCACCGTCAGCGTGCTCGGGTCCGCCCGCCGAGCCGTGAGCTGTGCGGTCAGCCACGCCGCGGCCGACGCCCGATCCACCACGGGCGGCTGCGCAGCGGCCAGCCGCAGCGCGCCGGCCAGCCGGTCGTGCCGGTGCACGTCGAAGGGCCAGACGAACGACGTCAGGCGGAGTCGACCCTGGTCCGTCGTGGCATCCACCGGATCCAGGTCGCAGCCGCGGGCGTCGACGATCTCCAGCTCGGTGGGCACGACCGGCCCCTGCACCGCCTCGAGCAGCTGGACCGGCGATGCCTCCGGGCCCCAGGACCAGCCGTCGCCGATCACGCGGAACCGGTCGAGCAGCAGGTTCAGGCCTGCACTGGCGCCCAGCTCGAGCAGCCGTACCCGGCGGCAGCCGGTGGCCGACACGAGGTCGAACAACCCGACCAGCAACGCCACCGAGCGACCGACCTCGTTGGTCTGCGGGGCGATCGCCAGCGCCTCGTGCAGCTCATCGGGATGGTCGGCGATCACCCGACGCATCACCGGCCACGCCGTCACCGGAGACTCGGCACCTCCGAGGCAGGCGTAGTAGGGCCGCAGCTCGGGTGCCCGGTCGGTCAGCACCAGCCGGAAGATCCCGGCCAGCAGGCGCAGCTGGATCACCGCGCCGGCCGGAGCATCCTCGTAGCCGCGGACCACCAGCGCGGTCGGCCCGTGCGCCTCCAGGTCGTCGGCCATCGCGCGGAGCACGTAGCCGTACAGGTGGGTCTGCGCACCCGCGTGGGCCCGGAACCGCTGGGCCAGTGTCCGACCGCGATCGAAGCCGACCATCACCCTCCGCCCGTCAAGGGCTCCTTTCTACCAAGCGGACGGGTGGACCCGGCGGGCGTCACGGCAGCAGCAGGGCCTCAGGGCAGGAGCAGGGCCTCAGGGCAGGAGCAGGGCACTGTCGCCGAACTCGTGCCACAGGTAGCCACCGGCCACGGCGGCGTCGTAGGCCCGCTGAGTCAGGGGTGCCCCGGCCACCGCTTCGACCAGCAGCAGGTGTGACGCCTGCGGGTCGTGCCAGCCCGTGATCAATCCGGTGACCACCCGCGGCGGGTCGGCCGGTGTGACCACTCGGTCCGTCCACCCGTGTCGGGCCACCAGCCGGTCGTCGACCACGGCCGACTCGAGGGCGCGGGTGACGGTGGTGCCCACCGCGACCACCCGGCCTCCACCCGCTCGGGCGGCGTTGACCAGCCGCGCGGTGGCGTCGCTCACCTCGAACCGCTCAGACTGCGGCGCCTCCCCGGCCTCCTGCGAGGACAGCCCGGTGTGCAGCGTGATCGGAGTGACAGCGACCCCTCGGGAGACGAGCTCGGTGACCAGGGCCCGGGTGAACGGTCGACCGGCCGAGGGCATCTCCGCGCTGCCGGGCACGGTCGAGAACACCGACTGGTACGCCGTCAGGGGATAGCGCCGGTCGAGATACCCGTACGCGATCGGGCGACCGCTGCCGCTCAGGTGCGCCTGGAGGTCGCCGAGCACGCGCGCCCGCCAGAGGCGGTTGCCGCGACCGGTCGGGGAGGAGCCGGGCCGCGGGTACGGCTCGAGCAGACTCACCCCGAGACCGCCCGCCGCGAACCGGTCACCCGCCGCGGCGTCCAGCACCGCTCGGGAGGCATCGGGTGCGGTGCGCACCTCCAGGATCCACGTGCCGTCGTCGAGCGGTGCGGCGATGTGCAGGACGACCGGCCCGCGGGGGCCGAGGGCGTCGATCTCCCCGGCGACGGTGGCCGAGTTGTTCACCACCACCACGTCGCCGGTGCGCAGGTACTGCGGCAGGTCGCGGAACGCGGCGTGGCTGATGCCGCCCGGCTCGGCCACGAGCATCCGGACCGCATCCCGGGGAGTGCCGCGGGCCTCGGCCGGTGCCGGCGCGAAACCACCGGCGGGAGGGTGGAAGACGGTGGTCGGTGACTCGGTCAGGATGGTCATCTCACACCCCCGCCGGTAGGAAGTCGGCAGCCCGGTAGCGACCCGCGGCGGGACGTCGCCGGAGGATCTCCAGGAAGGCCGGCACGACGGTGGCCGGCAGCGGCCGGTCGGAGATGTCCTCGCCCGGGAAGGCCGCCTGGTGCAGGGCGGTGCGCAGGTCGCCGGGGTCGATGGCGTACGCGAGCAGATCCTCCTCGGCTGCCCAGGTCGCGGTGAGGTGGTCCAGGGCGGCCTTGCCGGCGCCGTACGCCCCCCAGGTCGGATAGTGCTCGACCGCGGCATCGGACGACAGCGAGATCAGCACGCCGTTCGAGGCCCGTAGTCGAGGCAGCAGCGCGCGGGTCAGCTGGTGCGGCGCGACGGCGTTCACCCGCCAGGTCGCGACGAGCTCGTCCCCGGTCAGCTCCCGCAGTGGCCGCAGCGGCAGTGGTCCCAGCGTGCTGGCGTTGTGCACCAGCAGATCCAGTCGGCCGAGTCGTTCGACCTCGGCGACCAGGACCGCCCGGTGGGTCGGGTCGGCGATGTCGCCGGCCACGCGGACCACTCCCGAGCTGCCGATCTCGGCCAACCGGTCGGCGTCCCGGCCGTCCGTGACGACCGTCCAACCCTGCTCGGTGAGGGCCTGGACCAGTGCCAGTCCGAGACCGGCCGAGCCGCCGGTGATCAGTGCAACAGACATGTCGACTCCTTGTTCTCCTTGCTCTTCGGATGTTCTGATGCCATTGTTGAAGTTCAAGTGAACTTGAAGTCAAGGGGCGAGCACGATGGACGGTCACGACGAGCTGGCGATCAGTCAGGTGGTCGAGCGCAGCGGGTTCGCCGCGTCGGCCTTGCGCTACTACGAGAGCCAGGGGCTGATCGAGGCCACCCGCAGCGGCGGCGGCCAGCGCCGCTACGAGAGGAACGTGCTGCGTCGCCTCGCCTTCATCCGGGCCGCCGCCAACGTTGGCCTCAGCCTGGAGGAGATCCGCGCCGAGCTCGCCCGACTCCCCCACGGCCGCACCCCGACCCGGGCCGACTGGCAGCGGATCACGCGGCACTGGCGATCCCGGCTCGACGAGCAGATCGCGGCCCTGGAGCGACTGCGGGACGGTCTGGACTCCTGCATCGGCTGCGGCTGCCTGTCTCTGAAACGGTGTGCCATTTCCAACCCGCGGGACATCGCCGCCCGCTCGAGCGATGCGCCGGGGGCGGTCTACCTCCCGGCGGCACTGCGGCGACAGCACCGGATCTAGCCCACGGCTGCGTCGCCTGGCCCGGTCGAGCTGCGGGCTCAGTCGACTCCGTCGTCCGCCGGCTGGTCGTCCGCCGTCCGGTCGTCCGGTCCCGTCGAGCCGCCGGCTGCCTGGTAGCCCTCCAGATAGCCACGCGCACGCTCGGCCTGCGGGTAGCGAGCCACCAGCGACCAGAACCGGGCCGAGTGCGTCGGCTCGACCAGGTGCGCGAGCTCGTGCACCAGGACGTAGTCGACCACCCAACCGGGCAGTCGTCGCAGGCGGTCGGACAGCCTGATGGCGCCCGTGCTCGGAGTGCACGACCCCCACCGGTGCTGCTGGTTGCCGACCCAGCTGACCGACGACGGAGACGACACCTCGTCCAGGTACTCCGCGATCAGCGCCGCGGCCCGAGCGGCCAGCTCGGTGTCACCGCGCGGTCCGGCCGCCCGTGCCTCGCGGGCGAGGACCCGGCGGACCATCTGGTCCACCCACTCCCGCTCCTCCTGCGCCGACATCCTGCTCGGCAGGAGCACCACGATGGTGTCCCGTTCCCGATAAGCCGTCACCGTCCGCTTGCGACGGCTGCTGCGCCGGACCTCGACCAACGGTCGCGGCCCGGCCGGTCCCGCTCCTTGCTCGCTCACCCGCGCTCCCCCGCTCCCGGACTTCGGCTGTCTGCTCACAGCCTCCGGTACGAGGTTTCCACACGGTGACGAGCGGGCCAACACGGCGTGGACGGCAGCGGTCCACACCGAGGACGGGCTTGCTCACACGCTGTCCACACCGTTGTCCACAGGCGGTGGATGACGCTGCGCGCACCCGACGGTTCCCGCGATTGACGCCGACCGGAGCGGACGGTTACGGTCGACTCCACGAAACCTCCAGATGGTCGGACCGCTCGCAGGGGAAGGCAAGCGGCACCGATGTTCCTGGAGGTTTCGTCCTTCCGGCGGCGTGCTCCAGTCCCGTACGCCACCACCTGTCGTAAAGTAACCGGCGACCGAGGGCTGAGCAGACGACCAACCGGTCGTCGCGACCATCGAAGCCCGGCCGACGAGCAAGGAGACATCATGGCGGAGACCTACAGCGGCGAGTTCTACTGCGTGAAGTGCAAGGAGAAGCGCGAGGCAAGCGGTGACGTCCATGTCAACGACAAGGGCACCCGGATGGCCAAGGCCAAGTGTCCCGTCTGCGGCACGAACCTGAACCGCATCCTCGGCAAGGCCTGACGAGCCCAGGGCGTCAGGAACGCTGACGCACGGCCCAGATCGTCTGACCTCCTGCCCCGTACGCATCCTCCGCCGGGTGTCCAGGACCTGATCTGAACGCGCCGGGGAGCTGCTGGGTCATCCCAGCCGCTCCCCGGCGCGGTTGTGCCAGCACGGATCGTCCTGTGGATAGTGCTCCATGGCGGACGTCGCGGTCACACACTGGTTGCCGTGCAGACCCTCGACACTGCGGCGCTGGACCCCGGCGACCGTCTCCGGCTCCAGCCCCATCTGACCCTGCTGCGCCGCGATGACCACGACCTCCAGCTCGGGTTCGATGCCACCGACGCTGTGGTCATCGCCGATCCGGACGGCTCTCTGCACGCCTTGCTGGAGCTGATGGACGGTCGCTACCGGCTCGGGGAGCTCCGCGACCTCGCGGTCCGACTCGGTGTCCCTGTCGAACGGGCGGAGGCTCTCGTCGCCACGCTCACCGCCACCGGACTGCTGCAGCGGCCGTCGATCGCGGGGCCGGAGGCGCTCGCCCTCCGGCTCGTCGGTCTGGGACCGGCTGGTACCCGGATCGGCGAGCAGCTCCTCCGGGCAGGAGTCGGTCGCCTTCTCGTGGTCGAGCACGCCCGCACGTCACCGTGGTCGGGCTGGACCCACGGACGGGACCGGGTGCAGCCGGCCGACCACTGGTCCACCCCGTCGATCGACCCGGTGGATCTGACCATCGTGCTGGCCACCAGCCTCGAGATCGACCGGGCCATCAGCACGGGACTGACCCAGGCCGGTCACCCGCACCTGCTCGTACGACCGCGGGCCCGGGGTGCCGTGGTGGGCCCTCTCGTCCTCCCGGGCCGGACCGGCTGCCTGGGATGCACCGATCTGGCCCGTACGCGAGCCGATCCGGCCTGGCCGCGGATGCTGGCCCAGCTCTGCCGCACCCCGGGCGACTGGGACCCCCTGGCCGCCGACTGGGCGGCCGCCCTCGTGACCACGCAGGTCCTGTCCCACCTGGCCGGGCGTACGGTGGAGTCCGCATCGGCGACCCTTGAGCTCGGGCCTGCTGCGTGGTCCTGGCAGCGGCGCGTCTGGTCGGTCGATCCGGCCTGCGGGTGTTGTTGGTCCCCGCGCGCAGAATGGTGACCGATCGGCCCGGACGCCACCGCAACGCCACAGCAGACCTCAGGAGTGCCCTACCAGATGAGCGACACCGACGACCCGCTGGCGCGGTCAAGCCTGCGTCGCGGGGCCCGGCTCGCGTCCCTGCCGCTCGGCTTCGCCGGCCGGGCCACCCTCGGGTTCGGCAAGCGGATCGGCGGTTCCTCGGCGGAGCGGGTCAACGCCGAGCTCCAGGAACGGGCCGCGCAGCAGCTGTTCAAGGTGCTGGGCGAGCTCAAGGGCGGCGCGATGAAGTTCGGCCAGACCCTGAGTCTGTTCGAGGCGGTGCTGCCGGAGGACATGGCCAAGCCGTACCGCGAGCACCTCACCCGCCTGCAGGACTCCGCTCCCCCGATGCCGACGTCCCGGGTGCACGCGGTGCTCGCTCGCGAGCTCGGCGCCCGCTGGAAGAAGGATCTGGTCGAGCTCGACCCGCGGCCGGCGGCTGCGGCCTCCATCGGTCAGGTGCATCGTGGGGTCTGGCGCGATGGTCGATCCGTGGCGGTGAAGGTGCAGTATCCGGGTGCCGATGAGGCGCTGCGGTCCGATCTGCGGCAGATCGGACGGTTGTCGAAGGTGATCGCCCCGCTCGCCGGCGGGATGGACGTCAAGCCCCTGGTCGAGGAGATGACCGCCCGGATCGGCGAAGAGCTGGACTACACCCTGGAGGCGAGCCACCAGCAGCAGGCCGCTGAAGGGTTCGCGGGTCACCCGGAGTTCGTGGTGCCGGCGGTGCTCGCCTCGACGTCGCGGGTGATGGTCAGCGAGTGGATCGAGGGACGTCCCCTGTCCACGGTGCGGGATGACTCGGTCGAGCAGCGGAACGCGATCGGGCTGAAGTACGTCCGGTTCCTCTTCGCCGGTCCGCAGACCGTCGGTCTGCTGCACGCCGATCCGCATCCAGGCAACTTCAAGGTGCTGGCCGACGGGCGGTTGGGCGTGGTCGACTTCGGTCTGGTCGCCCGGATGCCCGACGGGCTCCCCTCGGCGATGGGTCGGATCCTGCGCGTCGCCGAACGCGGCGACGCCGAGCAGGTGCACGCCCAGCTCAAGGTGGAGGGTTTCGTCGGCGACGACGTCGACGCCCACGACCTGATGGAGTATCTGGCGCCGTTCGTCGAACCGGCCGCGGAGGAGGAGTTCCAGTTCTCCCGGGAGTGGATGCGCGAGCAGTTCATCCGGGTCCGCGACGTGCAGGGCTCCGGTGGCGTCGGGCTGCGTCTGAACCTGCCGCCGAGCTATCTGCTGATCCACCGGGTCTGGCTCGGCGGACTCGCCGTGCTGTCTCAGCTCGGCGTCAAAGCCGCCTTCGGCCGGGTGCTCGAGGAGTTCCTGCCCGGCTACACCCGCTGAGTCTCCGAGTGGTCAGATCCTGTGGCCGCTCGGGCGACCAGGGGGTCTGACCACTCGGAGATTCCAGCGTGTTCACCAGAGCGCCCGACCGAGCCACAGTCGGACGGCGTGAAAGACCCGGCCCGGCATGCCTGGACCATCAGGCTCACCGGGACCGGCTCCCTCACTCATGTCGCCCGCTCCGGGACGATCACGCTGCCACCGGTTCCGGCAGCGGGTGCTTGCGAGGACGTCCGCGCGGACGCTTGCGCGCCACCACGACACCGCCGATGAACAGCTCGCCGCCCCAGACACCCCACGGCTCGCGCCGCTCCAGAGCGCCGCTCAGGCAGGCCTGCTGCAGCGGGCAGTCCCGGCAGAGAGCCTTCGCCGCCTCGACGTCGCCCGGTGACTCGGCGAACCACAGATCCGGATCGCCCAGCCGACACGGAAGCTTCCGCACATCCAGCTCCGAGGGACCCGTCCCCAGGAGTGACGATGCACCCATCAGGTCTCGTGCTGTTTCGTTCATGATTCGGCCAACTTGTCTGCTCGTGATGGCCGGGAAACACGAAGGCCGTGATTCCCGGATGTCTGGGAGTCACGGCCTGAGGGTCGTCGTCGGTGTTATGTCACCGATGGACAGTCAGGTGGTGGTCCCGGACGGGTCGGAAAGGAGTTGGGGTCGGTGCCGTTGATGGCGTCCTTGGCGTCGGTCATCTGACCGGCCCAGCCCTTGTTCGAACCCTGAACCTCATAGAGGCCCACTCCGGCCAGGGAGTGGGTGCGGACGGTGGGCAGCAGATGGGTCCGGTGCTCCTGCATGACAGGACGCGCGACGACGGCGACGCGCATGGTCGACGCGCCGACCGCACCCGCGGTGCACTCGAGAATCTCCATGATCATCACCACCTCTCCGGCCTGGGAATCTGCTTGGTGCGCGTTGAGGACCAACGGCACCGGTTCAGGTTATGTGACAACCAAGAGGGACCGCAATCGCTTTTACGGACATCTCGCGGCAAGTTTCTTGCCGCGGTCCGGATCGGCGCGATCAGGTGGTCGTGGCGGGTGGCGCGGCCAGGATCGCCAGCACCTGCTCGCCGTACTTGGTCAGCTTCGACTGGCCGAGTCCCGGGATCTTGATCAAGGACTGCTGGTCGGTGGGTCGCGACTCGGCGATCGCGACCAACGTCGCATCGGTGAAGACGCAGAAGGCCGGCACCTTCTCGTCCGTGGCCTGCTGCTTGCGCCACTCCTTGAGCAGAGCGAGCGTGCGCTCGTCGTACGTCGCCGGGCAGTCGCTGTGCCGGCCGATCTTGCGCTCGGCCGCGTCGTTCAACGCGTGACCGCAGCTGCGACAGTGGGCCGACAACACGGTGCCCTTCTTCCGTGACCGTTGCCCCGCGGCAGCAGCGCCACCGCGCAAGGCCGCGGGCAGCAACGGATCAAGGAACCGGGACGGCTTCCGGGTGGCTTGACCACCACCGCGGCTGCGGGACCAGGACACGTGCAGGTGCTCGCGGGCACGGGTCAGCCCGACGTAGAGCAGTCGGCGTTCCTCGGCCACCTCCTCGGGCCGGGTCGCCAGCACGAACGGCAGCGAACCCTCCTGGATGCCGAACAGAGCGACCGCGTCCCACTCCAGGCCCTTGGCCGAGTGCAGGGTCGACACGGTGACCCCCTGGGCGGACGGCACGTGCTGCGCCTCGGCTCGGCGTTCGAGCTCGGCCACGACACCGGGCAGGTCCAGAGCGGTGTCGGACGTTTCCGCCAGGTCCTCGGCCACCGCGACCAGCGCCGCCAGCGACTCCCAGCGCTCGCGGACCGCCCCAGCACCCTCGGGTGGCTTCGGGGTCCAGCCGAGGGCCCCGAGCACCGCCTGGACCTCGGCGACGGCTTCGCGGCCGTCGCCCCCGGACAGCTCGGTCATCGCCCGCGCCTGGGTGCGGAGGGCATGCAGCGCCTGGCGCACCTCGGCCCGCTCGTAGAACCGCTCGCCGCCCCGCACCAGGTACGGGATGCCGCGCTCGGCCAGAGCCTGCTCGACGACCGGGGACTGGGCGTTGATCCGGAAGAGGACCGCCATCTCCCGGTAGTCCACCTCCTTGGCGGCGAGCCCGGACAGCCAGTCCGCGACGGCCGCCGCCTCGGCCGCCTCATCGGGCGCCTCCCGCAGGACGGGCTCCGGTCCGGCGGGCCGCTGCGCCTGCAGCGTCACCGCGTCGATGGCCGTACGGCTGCTGCCCGGCTGGCCCTGCCCGGCGCGCATCACGGCGTTGGCGGCGGCCACCACCTGAGGGGTCGAGCGGTAGTCCCGCACCAGCCGGACCACGGTGGCGGTCGGGTGTCGCCGCCCGAACCCGGTGAGGAAGTCCGCCTGAGCACCGGCGAAGGAGTGGATGGTCTGCGCCGGGTCGCCGACCACGCAGAGCTCGGCCCGATCGCCTCGCCACAGCTCGAGCAACCGATGCTGCAAAGGCGACACGTCCTGGTACTCATCCACCACGAGGTGCCGGTAGGTGCGCTGCACCTGGACCCGGATCTCATCGTGCTCGGCCAGCAGGGCCGCGGTGCAGAGCAGGATGTCCTCGAAGTCGATCCGACCGCGCTGCCGCTTCAGCTCCTCGTAGCCGGTGAAGATGCGTGCCACCGTCTCCGGATCGATGCCGGACACGGTGCGCCCGAGCGGTGCGGCCACCCGCGGATAGTCCTCCGGAGTGGTGTTGCTGACCTTGGACCACGAGATCTCACCCAGCAGATCCCGCAACCGGGCGGTGTCGACCCGCACCCGGAGTCGACTGGCGGACTCCGCGACCAGCGACATCCGGTTGTCCAGCACCGATGGGAACACGCCGCCGTACGCCTTGGGCCAGAAGTACTGCGCCTGACGCAGGGCGGCGGAGTGGAAGGTGCGAGCCTGCACCCCGCGAGCTCCGAGCTGCTGCAGTCGGCCCCGCATCTCGCCAGCCGCCCGGGTGGTGAACGTGACCGCCAGCACCGCGGTCGGTTGGTAGGCGCCGACGGCCACCCCGTACGCGATCCGGTGGGTGATCGCCCGGGTCTTGCCGGTGCCGGCACCCGCGATCACCGCCACCGGCCCGTGCAGGGCGGTGGCCACCTCCCGCTGCTCCGGGTCGAGGGCGGCCAGCAGCAGCTCCGGGTCGCCGCCGACCCACGGCTGGCCGAGCGGCGGA
Source organism: uncultured Actinomycetota bacterium (assembly GCA_963696135.1). Lineage (GTDB taxonomy): Bacteria > Actinomycetota > Actinomycetes > Propionibacteriales > Propionibacteriaceae > Microlunatus. Next base: position 303,366 of record CAVOJH010000003.1, on the reverse strand, counting down.
ATCACGGCGGCGGACATGGGACCACCCTAGGTTCCAGCACCCACAGTGGCGGCCAACGACAGCACCATCTCGTGCTCGAGCAGGTCGGGGCTGTGCGGCAGCCGCAACGTGGCACCGGTGCGGACGAAGCCACAGCGGCCGTACAGCCGTTCGGCACCCGGGTTGGTCTCCACCACGTGCAGCAGCACTCGGTCGGCGCCATCCATCCGGGCCTGGTCGACCACCGCCCTCACCAGCCGCTCCCCGATCCCCTGCCCGCGGGCCGGCGGAGTCACGAACATCGCCACCAGCAGCACCGTGCCGGTGGTGTCAGGATCGGCGAACCCGGTGGCGGTGCCGACCACCGCGCCATCGTCGGTCTCGGCCAGGAACTGCATCGAGGTGGTGATCCGCTGCTGCCACACGTCGTCGGCGAACGCGCTCTCCCGGTCCAGGGTCGAGGCGAAGGCCAGCGGCGCCTCGGTCAGGGCCTCCAACCGGATCGCGCGGGAGGCCCGCCAGTCGTCGGCCACGGCCCGCCGGACTCGCCAAGCGCCCCTGTTCACCGGCCAACCCCTGTTCACCGGCCAACCCTGTTCATGGCGGACACTAGAGCTCAGCCAGCTCGGGCAGCCGGCTCTCCGTCAGCTCGGTGAGCCACCCGACCGGATCCACCGCCCCGGGCGGCGGACCGACCCAGACCATGCTGAAACCGAGACCGGCGTACGTCTCCAGCTCCCGCCGGAACCCGTCCGGGTCGGCGACCCCGTCGGTGCCGGCGATGATCGTGCGGGCCACGTCGGCCGGATCGCGTCCCTCCGCGTCGCAGTGGGCGTCGAGCACCTCCAGCTTGTGCCGGACGGTCGCCAGGTCGGCCGGGAACAGGTTGCACGCGTCCCCGTAGCGGGCGACCAGCCGCAGCGTCTTCCGCTCGCCCTGCCCACCGATCATGATCGGCGGCCGGCGCACCGGCGCCGGCACGCAGATCGTCTCGGCCAGCTGGTAGTGCCGACCCTCGTACGGACCGTTGTTGTTGCTCCACATCTGCTGGACGATCTGCAACGTCTCCTCGAGTCGCTCGAACCGCTCCGCCGTCGACGGAAACGGCACCCCGAGACCCCGGTGCTCGCGGTCGTACCAGGCGGCGCCCAGACCCAGCACGGCCCGACCCCCGCTGAGCACGTCCAGCGTCGTGATGATCTTGGCGAGCAGTCCCGGGTGGCGGTAGGTGACCCCGGAGACGAGCAGACCCAGCTCGGTCGTCGAGGTCTGGCCGGCCAGGTAGCCGAGCGAGGTGTAGCCCTCGAGCATCGGCTGGGCCGGACCACCGAAGGGCTCCATCTGAAAGTAGTGGTCCATCATGGTGATCCGGGAGATGCCGCCCTGGTCGGCGACCTTCGCCAGCGAGGTGAGGGTGGGCAACAGGGCGTTCGGTCCGCCCGGGTAGGACAGGTCGGCCAGGTGGACGGCGAACTTCATCGCGGCTCCTCGTGGGTCATCACGGTCGTCGGATGGGCGACGTCGACGAGCCTAGTGCGCGAGTGGTCGGCCCCGCTCTCACATCATCGAGACCGGCTGGGCGGTCGACTCCAGCACACTGAGCCACAGGTCGCCGTGCGGATCCACCTGGTTGCGCTCGGAGGTCAGCAACGCGATCGGCACGTGGATGAAGCGGTTGTGGCGACGCCCCACCACCATCGCCGTCCGACCGGCCATCCCGGCGTGGGCGGCGGCCTGCGCGAGCCGGACGCAGTAGACGGCGTCGTGCGGGCAGGCCGGCACCGACCTGATCATGTAGCTGGGATCGATGTACTTGCAGGTCAGCGGGACCCCGGCCGTCGCGAAGTGCCGGAGGACCGCGTCGCGCAGGTGGGTGCCGATGTCGGCCAACCGCACGTTGCCGGAGGCGTCGGTGGCCTCCACCGCCTCCAGGATCTCCTGACCCGCGCCCTCGGCCACCACCACGACCGCGCTGCCCCGGTCCTTGACCCGCTGCTCCAGACAGGCCAGGAAGCCACCGGGACCCTCGAGTCGGAACGGCACCTCGGGGATCAGCACGAAATCGGCGACGTGGTTGGCCAGCGCCGCATAGCTGGCGATGAAGCCGGCGTGCCGACCCATCAGCTTGACCAGCCCGACCCCGCCGACCGCCGAGTGGGCTTCGACCATCGCCGCGTTGATCGACTTCGCCGCCTCCGTGAAGGAGGTGACGAAGCCGAAGCTCTGGCCGATGAAGGGGATGTCGTTGTCGATCGTCTTCGGGATGCCGATCACGCCGATCGTCTCGCCCCGGCGGAGGACGGCGTCGGAGATCTTGGCCGCGCCACGCATGGAGCCGTCCCCGCCGATCACGAACAGCAGGTCGATGCCGAGGGTGACCAGCCGATCCACCATGGCGTCGGGGTCCTGGGCGCCGCGGGAGGTGCCGAGCATCGTCCCGCCCTGGCGGTTGATCCCGTGCACGACCTCCGGTGTCAGCCGGATCGGCTCGGGTCCCCCCTCGACCAGCCCGGCGTACCCGGACCGGAAGCCGGTCACCTCCGAGATCCCGTAGTGCTCGGCGAACTCCATCACCAGACCCCGGATGACGTCGTTGAGACCCGGGCAGAGACCTCCACAGGTGACGATGCCCACCTTCGTCGCACCGGGGGCGAAGAACAGTCGGCGGCGTGGGCCGCCCGGCTCGAAGCTGGGCACCTGCTCCGGAGGCAGCCCGAGACCGCTGAGCTGCTGCACGGTGTCGTGCAGGATGACGCGGTCGTCCTCGGACACGTAGTGCTCGTTGGTCTGCCGGTCGGCGATGAAGTCGGCCAGCGGGGAGTCGTACCGGGGCTCGCCCAAGGTCGGCACCATCAGGTCCACGAGCTCGGTCATACCTGAGGGTGGCATCGGCGTGTGACAACCGGATGACGGCCGGGAAACAGGCGGCGACGCGGGCATCTGTGGTCCTCGTCACGTCGGTGACCGGACGGGAATCCGGCGCCGCTCCGGACGGTTTGACCCCGTATGGCACAGGTGACGATGTACACGACCACGTGGTGTGGCTACTGCTTCCGACTCAAGTCGCAGCTCGGGCGTGCCGGGGTGGAGTACGACGAGGTGGACATCGAGCGGCAGCCGGACGCCGCCGACCTGGTCGCCTCGTTCAACAACGGCAACCAGACGGTGCCGACCCTGGTCTTCGCCGACGGCTCGGCCCTGACCAACCCCAGTGCCAAGCAGGTGCAGGAGCGGCTGGCGACGCTGGCCGCCTGATGCGCGCCGCGCCGACCGGTGTCGCGACAGTCGTGTTCGACATCGACGGGACGCTGCTGGACTCGGCCGCCGGGATCCTCGCGGGGTTCCAGCGCGCTCTGCGGGCCGGGGGCGTCTCGGTGCCGTCGGAGTCAGAGCTACGCGTGCACCTCGGTCCGCCGCTGCGGGACTTCCTCACCCTCGCCGGCGTCAGAGCCGACCGTCTCGACGAGGCGGCGCAGGCGTACCACGACTTCTATCTGGCGGAGGGCCTGCAGCAAGCGGCACCGTACGCCGGCGTCGAGCAGCTGCTCGGCCGGCTCGCGGATACCGGTTTGACCCTGGCCACGGCGAGCGCCAAGCGGACGACGACGGCGCGGGCCATCCTCGCCGCGCACGGTCTCGACCCCTTCTTCGCCGTCGTCGGCGGCACCGACGAGACCCACCTGACCAAGGCCCACACCATCGCCGCCGTGCTGACCGAGCTGGCCGCCGACCCGGCGACGACGATCATGGTCGGCGACCGGAGTCATGACATCGACGGTGCGCACACCGTCGACGTCGCGGCGATCGGAGCCCTGTGGGGCTACGGCGTCGAGGGCGAGCTCGTGGCCGCCGGGGCGGACTGGCTCGCCCGGGACGTCGCCGACTGTGGTCGGTTGCTCGGGGTCTGACTGCCGCAACGGGTCAGGCCACCACCGCCGTGACCAGCAGGTACTCCCAGTCCATGATCATCCCGCCGTCCTGGGACGTGCTGAAGCGGCGACCGAGCTCGGCCAGGTCGTGATCGAGTGCGGCCTGCCGGTCGGGCTGGTTGGCCAAGGAGCGGAAGACCGCGATCGTCGGACCGTAGTTGATCTTGAAATAGTCCCGGAACGCTTCTGCAGTGGGAAACGCCGTGATGCGGAGCACCTGCGTGGTGCTCCGTACGTCGACCACCCGGTCCCCGAGCAGCGCCCGCACATGGCTCTCGTCGCCCCACAGCGGCGCCGGCGAGGCTCCGGGCGGTGGCGGTGGCGCGTACGGCTTCATGGTCGCGAACATCTGACCGATGAAACCCGCCGGTGTCCAGGAGATCAGCCCGATCCGGCCGCCGGATCGGGTGACCCGGACGAGCTCGTCGGCCGCGGCCTGATGATGAGGTGCGAACATCACACCGACGCAGGAGGTCGTCACGTCGAATCTGTGGTCGGCGTACGGCAGGGCCTCCGCATCGCCGGTCTCCCAGGCGATCTCCAGACCCTCGGCCGCGGACTGTGCCCGGCCCGTCTCCAGCAGCTCCGGGGTCAGGTCGGACGCGGTGACGCGGGCGCCGGCCCGGGCGGCCGGCAGGGCGACGTTGCCGGATCCGGCGGCCACGTCGAGCAGGCGCTCGCCGGACGTGACGGCGATCGCCTCGACCAGCGTGGGCCCGAGCTCGGCGATCACCTCCGTGGCCACCGCCGGGTAGTCACCCAGTGCCCACATCGCCCGGTGGCGGGCCTTGAGTGACGCGTCGTCGATCATGGTCTGAGTCATGGTTCTCCCCTCGAGCTCGGCGCAGCGGTTGCGCCGATCCCACGACGGTAGGGGCGCTCGGGTGGCGCCAACTAGTACGAGATCTGTACCTGGCTTGTCCGGGCACCCGGGTCGTACGGTCGTCTCCATGGGATCTCCGTACCACCAGTTCTGCCCGGTCGCGAAGGCGATGGAGCTGCTCGACGAGCGCTGGACGCTGCTGGTGATCAGAGAGCTGCTGGCCGGCAGCCGGCACTTCAACGATCTTCGTCGGGGGCTGCCCCGGATGTCACCGACCCTGCTGTCGAAGCGCCTCAACCAGCTGGTCGCCAGCGGGGTGGTCGAGCGCCGCCGGGACGGCCGCGAGGTGGTCTACTCACCGACCCGTTCGGGTGAGGAGCTGCGCCCGGCGATCGAGCTGCTCGGGGCCTGGGGGATGCGCTGGACCGGGGTGCTCGGCGACGTCGATCTCGACCCGAAGCTGCTCATGTGGGACCTGCACCGCAACGTGGATCGGGCTCTCGTGCCATCCGGCACGACGGTGGTGCAGTTCGACGTCACCGACGTCGCTGCGCGGCAGGGGCAGTGGTGGATCGTGCTGACTCCCGAGGAGGTCGACGTCTGCGACGCCGACCCGGGGCACGAGGTGTCCGCCACGGTCACCGGGTCGTTGCGCAGTCTGGTGGAGATCTGGCGCGGCGACAGGACCTGGATCGACGCTCTCCGGGCCGAGTCCGTGACCATCACCGGACCGGAGCGGATCCGGCGGCTCATCCCGGCCTGGTTCCGACCGGGCAACTTCGCGGCCGTGCCTCGCCCCGATCCGGAACTCGTCGCCTGAACCGAGCCGAGGGCCGCTCGGCCACGCGTTACGCTCGTGGCCTTTCCGCAGAGGAGACACCGTGACCGCGTACTGGATCAACACCTTCACCGCCATTCGCGACGCCGACAAGCTGGCCGCCTATGTCGCCCTCTCCGGCCCGGCCATCCTCGCGGCCGGCGGCGAGTTCCTGGCGCGGGGCGTACCGGCGGCCGTCTTCGAGGAAGGTCTCAAGACGCGGAGCGCACTGGTCCGGTTCCCGAGCGTGGAGGCGGCCGTGGCGGCCTACCACAGCCCCGCCTACCAAGAGGCCCTGGTGGCACTCGACGGCAGTGCCGATCGTGACCTCCGGATCGTCCCCGCAGTCGACGCCTCCTAGATCACTGCCGACGCGGTCGGCTCATCACCGCCGATCGTGCTCGCGCGCCTCGAGGATGTCCGGTACGTAGAGCGGTCGGCTCTGCTGCCGGCGCCAGGCCCGCCAGAGCAGGGCGAGACCCAGGATGACGAACGGGCTGACCAGGAAGTACCACCAGCCGAAGGCCAGTAGACCGGCCTGCAGGGCGATGGTGGCGGCCAGACCGACCTCCACCCAACGACCGCCGAACAGGATCAGCAGACCCGCTGAGGCCTGGTACGCGATCAGCAGGGCGACGAAGATCGAGACCTGCGGGGACCCGGGCACTCCGAGCGTGTCGCGGACCGCAGCGCTGTACGACGCGGCCGCAAAGGCCGTGAAGTCCGTTCCGGTGCCCACCAGCACCGCATTCCCCACCGCGCCGAGCCCCGCCATCGCGAACGCGGTGGCCCCGAGGCCGACGGTCAGCGCCCGACGGACTGCGGCCGGCCAGCAGCCCGGCGACGACGATGACCAGACCCGTCAGGATCCATCCGATTGCCAGTGTCACGATCTCTCCCACCACCTCGAGCGCTCCTCGTCGAACACCCGGTTCGTAGGGTCGCACGTCCTCGAGGGGTGTGATGCAGATCTCAACCAGCAGTCCACCGCCGTGTCGTCGCCGATCATCAGCTGTCAGCAGATCCGCCCCCAGCAGCACCCTCTTCTGTGACGGCACCCTGGCGGGCACGGTGGTGATCATGAGCGAATCAACTCCTCCCGGCGGGCTGTTCGACGAACAGCTCCTCAGCCGCCTCCTCCACCAACGCATCGTCGTCCTCGGGCAGGAGGTGGATGACGCGATCGCCAACCGCATCTGCGCGCAGCTGCTCCTGCTGTCCGCCGAGGACCCGCGGTCCGACATCAGCCTCTACATCAACTCCCCCGGCGGCTCGGTCTCGGCCGGGCTGGCGATCATGGACACGATGCGGCTGATCCCCAACGAGGTCAGCACGCTGGCCATGGGACTGGCGGCCAGCATGGGTCAGTTCCTGTTGTCAGCCGGCACCCCCGGGAAGCGGTACGCGCTGCCGCACGCCCGGGTCCTCATGCACCAGGGCTCGGCCGGGATCGGCGGCACTGCGGTCGACATCGAGATCCAGGCCGAGAACCTCGAACACACCCGAGACGTCGTGCTCGGGCTGATCGCCGAGCACACGGGCCAGCCGCTGGAGCGGATCGAGCGCGATTCGCTGCGCGACCGTTGGTTCACCGCGTCCGAGGCTCGGGCGTACGGGCTGGTCGACCACGTGGTGACCACGCTGGACGACATCCGACCGGGCGGCCGACAGACCGTCGGGCTCGCCACCGTGCTGGGCAGCGCGAGCGGCCGGGCGGGGGCGGCACGATGAGCGGCTACACGATCCCGAACGTGGTCGAGAAGCGACCGACCGGGGAGCGAGCGCTCGACATCTACAGCCGGTTGCTGTCGGACCGGATCGTGTACCTGGGCACCGAGCTGGACGACGGGGTGGCCAACGTGATCGTGGCCCAGCTGCTGCATCTGGAGTCCGAGGACGCGGATCGGGAGATCAACCTGTACGTCAACTCTCCCGGTGGTTCGATGACCGCGATGCTGGCCATCTACGACACCATGCAGTTCATCCACGCCCCCGTGGCCACCACCTGCGTGGGCCAGGCGGCATCGGCGGCCGCGGTGCTGTTGTCGGCGGGCTCACCTGGACGCCGGGCGATCCTGCCGCACGGGCGCGTGCTGCTGCACCAACCGTCGGCGGAGGGACGGGGCACGTTGCCGGACCTGGTCCTGCACGCCCGGGAGATCATGCGGATCCGCGCGCAGATGGAGGAGGTGCTGTCCCGTCACACCGGTCAGTCGACCGAACGGCTGCGGGCCGACACCGACCGGGACAAGATCTTCACGGCCGAGGACGCCGTCGGCTACGGGATCGTGGATGCGGTGATCACCAGTCGCAAGGAGCTGGCGGCCTGAGTCGTACGAGGTGCTGCGCCTCGGGTCGGATGTCGGTCAGGTGCTGGTAGCGATCAGGCGGCGAGGGCGACCGGTCCGGTCGGTCGTCCCGCCGTCGCGGTCAGCCGGCGACCCACCGCCCGGGTCAGGTCGATCAGGGGCAGGTCCAGCGCTCCGCCGACCGCGGCCAGCATCTCCGAGGACGGTTCCTTGCGGCCCCGTTCGATCTCGGACAGGTACTGCACCGAGATGCCGGCGCGGTCGGCGACGTCTCGCTGGGTCTCCCCACGGTCGGTGCGTCTCGACCGGAGCACCTGCCCGACGAGCTCCCGCCACAGCGGCTCGCGGTGTCCTGACCTCGGCTCGGCCGGACGCGCGAGGCCGGTCGACGAGCTCCCAGGCCGCGGCCGGAACGCCACCACGTCTCCCATGCAGCGACCGTAGGTCGTCTGCCGGGGGGCGGGAAGCCGAGTTCGCTCAGGGCGTAGACCTGCGACGCAGGTGCGCGAGCGAATCTCCGGAGCTGCTAGTCGGAGCTGCCGCGGCCGGTGATCGCCATGTACCCGAACGACAGGGCCACCGCCGCGACCACGCTGATCACCCAGCGGATCCAGTCGATGCCGAAGGTGTTGCCGTTGCCGATCAGCCCCCACACCCAGTAGCCGATCAGGGCGCCGAGGACCCCGAGGATGATCGTGATGATCATTCCGTACGGTTGCTGCCCCTTCATGACGAGACGGGCGATGATGCCGATCACGGCTCCGAAGATGATGGTCCCGATGATCTGAAACACTCTTCCCCCTTCGGTGCAGGCTGACACTCTGTCGATGTGTCGTCGTCAACGTACTCCCCGGTCGCCGACCGGCACGTGCGGCTCGCGAGCAATGTCCAGACGGCAGTGTCCGAGGTGGTGTCTAGGCTCTGGCCACCATGAGTCTCCACCTGCACCGCGCCGAGCGGTCCGATCGGTTGGTGGCCGGTTTGGCCGACCTGCTGGCCGATCCGCTGCCGGACCCGTTCGCGACCGAGGTCGTCGGGGTGCCCACCCGCGGGGTGGAGCGATGGCTCGCTCAGCAGGTGTCGGATCGGCTCGGGATCTGCGCCGGAGTCGACTTCCCCTCGGTACGCCGGCTGGTGGCCGGCGTCCTGGCTCCGGTCACCGACATCGATCCCGACACGGACCCGTGGCACCCGGCGCGGGCGGTGTGGCCGATCCTGGCCATCCTGGATGCGGCCCGTGACGATGCCTGGGCGGAGCTGCTCTGGAGTCACCTGCGTGGTCGGTCGGCGGAGCAGTCCCGCGGCGGTCGCCGCTGGTTGACCGCCCGTCGCGCGGCCGACTTGTTCGCGCGGTACGGGTCCGAGCGGCCGGAGCTGCTCGAGCGGTGGCGGGTCGGCGAGGACGTCGACTCCGCGGGCAACAGGCTGGCCGCCGATCGAGCCTGGCAGGCGGAGCTCTGGCGACGGCTGCGGTCCGACCTCGGGGTGCCGTCGCCGGCCGAGAGGCTGCCGGCGGCGCTGGACCGACTCGCGACCGGCGTCCAGGTGCTCGATCTGCCGGAGCGGCTGTCGGTGTTCGGCCTGACCGGTCTGGACCGCACCCAGCACCGGGTGCTGACCGCGCTCGGTGCGCAGCGCGACGTGCACCTGTGGCTGACCCATCCCTCCCCCGTCCTGTGGGACGCGCTGGCCGCCCGGCCGACCCGGCCGCCGGGTCGGCGACGCGACGACTCCAGCCTGGAGGCCGTCGATCATCGCCTGCTCGGCTACCTCGGTCGCGATTCACGCGAGCTGCAGCTGGTGCTCGCCGGCGCCCGGCCGAGCGACCAGCACCATCCCGACCACCACCCCACTCCTCCCACGTCCCTGTTGTCTCAGCTGCAGCACGACCTGGCCGCCAACACCGAGCCACGTCCCACGAGCGACCGTCCGCTGCTGGACGCCACCGACCGGAGCCTGCAGGTGCACGCCGCGCACGGTCAGGACCGCCAGGTCGAGGTGCTGCGCGAGCTGCTGGTGGGTCTGCTGGCCGACGACTCGACGCTGGAGCCACGAGACGTGGTGGTGCTGTGCCCCGACATCGAGAGGTTCGCGCCGCTGATCTCGGCCGCGTTCGGGCTGGCCGACGACGGCACCGAGACCGAGCACCCCGGCCACCGGATCCGGGTGCGGTTGGCCGACCGCGCGCTGCGCCGGCTGAACCCGCTGCTGGGGGTCCTCGGCAGCGTGCTCGATCTCGCCGGCTCGCGCCTGGAGGCGTCCGCGGTCCTCGACCTGTGCGCCCAGCCGCCGGTCGCCCGCCGCTTCTCGTTCACCTCCGACGACCTCGATCGTCTGGCCCAGCTCGTCGCGGCGAGCGGGGTGCGTTGGGGCCTGGACATGGCGGCGCGGAAGCCGTACGGGTTGGATCATCTCGGTCAGAACACCTGGGCGGCGGGCCTGGACCGGCTGCTGCTCGGGGTGACGATGGACGAGGAGGGCAACCACTTCATCGGCACGGCGCTGCCGCTGGACGAGGTCGACTCCTCCGACGTGGAGCTGGTCGGCCGGCTGGCCGAGTTCATCGATCGGCTGGGCACCGCGTTGACCGCGTTCGCCGCCGATCACTCGATGCCTCGCTGGGTGGAGCTGGCCAAGGAGACGATCGAGGCGCTGACCGCCACCAGCACCGCGGACGGCTGGCAGACCGGGCAGGCCTTCCGGGTGCTCTCCGCGCTGGCCGACAGCGAGGCCGCCGCGCAGGCCGTGCTGACCCGGGCCGAGCTGCAGGCGCTCCTGGCCGACGGTCTGGGCGGTCGGGCCGGCCGGGCCAACTTCCGCACCGGCACGCTGACCGTCTGCACCATGTACCCGATGCGTTCGGTCCCGCACCGCGTGGTCTGCCTGCTGGGGATGGACGACCTGGCTTTTCCCCGCCGCACCCGGTCCGACGGCGACGACGTGCTGGCCGGCGACCCGTGGGTCGGCGACCGGGACCGCCGCAGCGAGGACCGGCAGCTGCTGCTCGACGCGATCATGAGCGCCACCGAGCACCTGCTGGTCCTCTACAGCGGAGCCGACCCGCGGACCGGCGCGCAGCGCCCGCCCGCGGTGCCGATCGGCGAGCTGCTCGATGCGGTCGATCAGACGGTGCGGACCGCCGACGGCAGCCTGCCGCGGGCCGCGGTCCTGCGCCGCCACCCGCTCCAGCCGTTCGACGCCGGGAACTTCGCCGTCGGCGGCCACCCCCCGTTCAGCTTCGACGGGGCGGCCCTGCGCGGTGCTCGAGCGGCCGCGGGAGAGCGCACCGAGGGGACCGCGATCTACCCCCGGGATCCGTTGCCCGCGCCGGCCGGCCGGGGTCCGGTGGCGATCTCCGACCTGGTCCGCTTCTTCCAGCACCCGGTCAAGGCCCTGCTCCGGGACCGCGGCGGCCTGCCGACCTGGGAAGAGCGGGACCCGATCACCGATGAGCTCCCGGTCACCCTGGACGGCCTCGAGGGCTGGGGTGTCGGCGACCGGATGGTGACCGAGCTGTTGCAGGGCGCCGATCCGGATCGGCTCGCCGGAGCCGAGTGGCGCCGGGGCACCCTGCCGCCCCGGGCGCTGGGCGCCCGCTCGTTGGACCAGGTCCAGCGTCAGGCGACCGAGGTGGCCGAGCGGGCCCGGCCGTGGATGGACGGCGAGCCGGACAGTCGCGACCTCGCGCTCGAGATCGGCGACCGGCTGCTCACCGGGACCGTCGGTCCGCTCTACGGCCGCACGGTGCTCTCCGTCAGCTACTCCAGCCTGGCGGCGAAGCACCGCCTCACCGCGTTCATCCGGCTCCTGGCGCTGACCGCGGCGTATCCGGGTCTCGAGTGGCAGGCCGTCACCATCGGTCGCCGTGGCACGTCGGTGCTGGGTCCCGTCGACCCGGGTTGGGCGGCCTTGGTGTTGCACGACCAGCTCGACCTGTACGACACGGGGCTGCGCGAACCGTTGCCGTTCGCACCGCGGACGTCGCTGGAGTACGCCCGGCTCCGGTTCCGCGACCTGCGGGTCACCCCCGGCGAGTCGTCGGCGGAGAAGGACTGGGGCTGGGACCGGGATGCGGCGTACGAGCGGTTCTTCGGGGTCGGCGTCACCCTGGCCGACCTGGCCGCGATCGCCTCGCGTCCCGAGGAGGAACGCGGCACCCTGGCCGAGCCCAGCCGGTTCGGCACGCTGGCCCGCCGCGTCTTCCAGCCCCTGCTCACAGTGGAGCAGCTCCGATGAGCCGCGACTGGACCGGCGAGAGCGCCAGTGACGTGGACGGCACGATGGCGCCCTCGTTCGCCGTCGTGGCCCCGATCGACCCTGGAGCTCCGATCGACACTGGATCTCCGATCGACCCTGGATCTCTGAGCGACACCGGATCTCTGAGCGACACCGGGCCGTCCGCCCCGGCGCCGACGCCGTTCGACGTGCACGGTCCGCTGCCGACCGGCACCACCGTGCTCGAAGCGAGCGCCGGCACGGGCAAGACGTACACGATCGCCGCCCTGGCCGCCCGCTACGTCGCCGAGGGCCACGCCGAGCTGCACCAGCTGATGATCGTCACCTTCGGGCGGATGGCCACCGACGAGCTGCGAGTCCGGGTGCGGGATCGCCTGGTGCGGTTGGAGGCCCAGCTGGCCGAAGCCCTCGGCCACACACCTCCGGGCTTCGCGGTGCCGGAGCGGGACGACGTGGCCGACCTGCTGCTGGGGGTCGCGCCGAGCGAGCTGACCCGGCGGCACGAGCGGATCTCCCGGGCGCTGGCCGATTTCGATGCGGCGACCATCGCGACCACGCACGAGTTCTGTCTGCGGATGCTCGACGACCTCGGGGTGCTCGGTGACCCCGAGCCGGACGCGGTGTTCGTCGAGCACCTGGCCGAGCTGACCGCGGAGGTGGCCCGGGACGTCTACCTGCGCCGGTACGCGACGTCGGAGCAACCGCTGCTGAAGTTCGAGGACGCGCTGAGACTCGCCGAGGACGTCGTCCGGGCCGGTCCGATCGCGCTGGTGCCCGACCTCGGGGCCGGTGCCCGGGCCGACGAGCGGGTCGGCTTCGCCCGCGAGGTGGTCGACGAGGTGCAGCGGCGCAAGGAGCGTGCCCGGTATCTCACCTACGACGACATGCTCACCCGGCTGCAGGCCGCTCTGGCCGACCCGCGGCACGGCGAGCTGGCGGCGCAGCGGCTGCGGGACCGCTTCCCGGTGGTGCTGGTCGACGAGTTCCAGGACACCGACCCCATCCAGTGGGACATCCTGCGCCGGGCGTTCCACCAGCACAGCACCCTGGTCGTGATCGGGGACCCGAAACAGGCGATCTACGCCTTCCGCGGTGCCGACGTGAACAGCTACCTGCAGGTCGCCCGCGAGTCCACCACCATCGCCACCCTCGGCACCTGTTACCGCAGCGACCGGGCGTTGCTGGACGGCCTCGACCTGATCATGGGCGATGCCAGTCTCGGTGATCCCGCCATCGTGGTCCGCCCGGTGGGCAGTGCCCACCCCACGCGGCGGCTCACCGGGGCGGGGGCTCCCGTCCGGGTACGGGTGCTGCCACCCAAGGAGAACGGCGAGCAGGAGTACGTGAACCGGTTACGTCGACGCATCACCAAGGACCTGGTGGCCGAGATCGCCGGTCTGCTGCATCCCGCCGAGCCCGGTTCGGGTCCAACGCTGACGCTGGACGACGACGGTCCACGACCGGTGCAGGCGTCCGACATCGCGGTGCTGGTGCGCCGCAACGTGGCCGGCGAGCAGATCCGCGACGCCCTGGCCGCTGCGGGGATCCCCGCCGTCCTGCACGGCTCGGACTCGGTGTTCTCCTCCCTCGCCGCGCAGGACTGGCTGCGCGTGCTGCAGGCGCTGGAGCAGCCCCGGCAGGCGTTGGTTCGCGAGGCCGCTCTGACCAGCCTCGTCGGCTGGACCTTCCCCCGCCTCGTGCAGGCGGACGAGACCGCCCTGGCCGACCTGTCCTACGACTTCCGTCGCTGGAGCCGGACCCTCGCCTTCCGCGGCGTCGCCGCCCTGCTGGAGACCATGGGGACCGACACCGCCCTGAGCGAACGGGTGCTGGCCCGACCCGACGGCGAGCGACTGCTCACCGACCTCCGGCACATCGCCCAACGCCTGCACGCCCAGATGACCGGTAGGCAGCTGGGGGTGGCCGGGCTGCGCGAGTGGCTGGCCGAGGCGATCGAGGTCGCCGTCACCGACGACGTGACCGAGGGGCTCCGCCGGCTGGCCACCGACGCCGCCGCCGTCCAGGTGCTGACCCTGCACCGCAGCAAGGGCCTCGAGTTCCCCGTCGTCTTCTTGCCGGAGGCGTGGGACTGCTTCGTGCCGACCGACGAGCGCGACGCCGTGCTGCGGCTGCACGAGGACGGCACCGAGGTGCTCGACGTCGGTGGGCGACAGGCCGCGGGGCGTCCCGAGCGCTTCCGCCGGGCCCTCGCCGAGGAGGCCGGGGAGAACCTGCGACTGAACTACGTCGGGATGACCCGGGCCCGGTGTCAGGTGGTGACCTGGTGGGCCGACGCGCGGACCACGACGACCTCGGCACTGCACCGCTTCTGGGCCCGCCCGGCTCGGGTCGGCGACCCCGACCCGAGCTACCCGTCGACGCTGGGTCCGGCTCAGGAGCCCTTGCCGCGCAGCGCGCAGACCGTCGCCGGCGTCCGCAGCGCCCAGACCGTCGTCGGCGACCCCGGTCGGGTGCTGAGTGTGGAGGTGGTGCAACCTCGGCCAGCCACCCGGCGTCGGGCCCGTGCGGGGACGCCCGTCGACCTCGCGGCCCGGCGGTTCGAGCGGGTCCTCGACACCGCTTGGCGGCGGACGTCGTACTCGTCGCTGACCGCCGTCGCCCACGGGGCGGCTCCGGCGGCCGGGGTCGGCAGCGAGCCCGAGCCGGTCAAGGAGGACGACGAGAGCGTCGCCCTGCCCGCCGCCCCCGCTGACCAAGGCGCCGCTGCCGGTGCACGGAGCGCTGCTGCCGAGCTGCTGTCACCGATGCGGGACCTGCCGAGCGGGGTCGACTTCGGGACCGCTGTGCACGCCGTGCTGGAGGTGCTCGACCCGACGGCGGACGACCTGGCCGCAGCCACTCTCGCCGCGACCACCGACGCGTTGGCGCGACTGCCCCACGGCGATCTGACAGCCGAGACCCTGGCCGACGCGCTGCTGCCGAGCCTCGCGACGCCCCTGGGACCGCTGGCCGACGACCGGTCCCTGGCCGAGCTGAGTCCGGCCGACCGGCTCTGCGAGCTCGTCTTCGAGCTGCCCCTGGCCGGCGGTGACCGTCCCGTGGCCGACGTACGGCTCGGTGACCTCGCTCCGGTGCTGGCCCGCCACCTGACGGCCGACGATCCGCTGGTCGGGTACGGCGATCTGCTCGGTCACCCGCCGCTGGCTGAGGAGTCCCTCAAGGGGTATCTCACCGGCAGCATCGACGCGGTGCTGCGGGTCGGCCCGCCGGCGGAGCGGCGCTATCTGGTGGTGGACTACAAGACCAACTGGCTCGGCCGCGGTGAGCCCGGCGAGCTGAGCGTGGCCGACTACGCACCGGCCGCACTGGCCGCGGCCATGCAGGCGGCGCACTACCCGCTGCAGGCCCTGCTGTACGAGGTCGCCCTGCACCGGATGCTGCGCTGGCGGCTGTCCGACTACGACCCGGAGCGGCACCTCGGCGGTGCGCTCTACCTGTTCCTGCGCGGGATGGCCGGACCGGAGACGCCCCGGGTGGCGGGCGTGCCGCACGGGGTGTTCAGCTGGCGACCACCGGCCGCGCTGATCACCGAGCTGTCCGATCTGCTGGATCGAGGACCGAGATGACCGCCGTCGACACCCGTGGGACGACCGACGCGCCGCTGGCCACGCGTGCGACCGGGCTGCTGGCCACCTTCAACGCGGCCGGGGTGCTCGATCTGGCCGACGTCCACACGGCGGCCACGGTCGCCCGGATCACCGGTGAGACCGACGAGGCCGTCGCCTTGGCGCTGGCCCTGGCCGTCCGCGCACTGCGCCTCGGCTCGGTCTGCGTCGACCTGACCACCGTGGCAGGTGACGTGTTCGAGGCGTCCGAGGAGGGCCTGGAGGTGGCCGACCTGCCCTGGCCCGAGCCCGCCACCTGGCTCGCGCGCTGCCGGGCCAGCCGCGCACTGGCCGACGGCCCGGACGCCCCCGACGGACGACCGCTGCGACTGGTGGCCGGGAACCTCTACCTGGAGCGTTACTGGCGGCAGGAGGAGGCCGTCCGTCGGCAGCTCGTCGACCGGCGCTCCGCGCCCCCGCCCGCCGTGGACGACGCGCGGCTGACCGCCGCGCTCGACCGCCTGTTCACCGGTGAGGGACTGGCCGCGGACGAGGAGGACCTGCAACGGCGGGCGGCCGAGGTCTGTGCCCGGCAGTGGGTCACCGTGCTGGCGGGCGGGCCGGGCACCGGCAAGACGACAACGGTCGCCAAGGTGCTCGCCATGCTCGGCGACCAACCCGGGCGAGCACCCCGGATCGCGCTGGCCGCACCGACCGGGAAGGCCGCGGCCCGGTTGTCGGAGGCTTTGGCCGACGCCCGCAACCGGCTCGGTCCCGAGGACGTGGCGCGGGTCGCCGATCTCTCCGCGGTCACCCTGCACCGGCTGCTCGGCTGGCTGCCCAGCAGCCGTGGTCGGTTCCGCCACCACGCGGACAATCGGCTGCCGTACGACGTCGTGGTGGTCGACGAGATGTCCATGGTCTCGCTGACGTTGATGGCCCGGCTGCTGGAGGCTGTTCGACCCGACGCGCGGCTCGTGCTGGTCGGGGACCCGGATCAGCTCTCCTCGGTGGAGGCCGGGGCGGTCCTCGCTGACATCACCGGTGCCCTGGCGACGACGGCCACCGGCACCTCCTCCCCGGTCGTCCGGCTGCAGCGGACCTGGCGGTACGGCGGTGCGATCGAGGATCTCGCCCGGGCCGTCCGGGCCGAGGATCCGGATGCGGCGATCGAGGTGCTGCGCCGGGGCGCCGAGGACGTGGTGTTCGTGGAGACCGATCTGTCGTCGGCCCGGCCCGCCGGCATCGAGCCGCTGGCCACCGCGGTCGCCGACGCCGGCGCGGCTCTGCGGACGGCTGCGGCCGCCGGCGACGTGGTCGCCGCTCTCACGGCCCTGGATCGGCATCGTCTGCTGTGTGCCCATCGGCACGGGCCGTTCGGGGTGTCGCGCTGGAGCACCGAGGCCGAGCGCTGGCTTGCCGAGGCGGTGCCCGGCTACGGGGAGGACGGCGAGTGGTACCTCGGGCGACCGTTGTTGGTCACCGTCAACGACTACGACCTGAACCTGTTCAACGGCGACACCGGGGTGGTGGTCGCCGCCGGGGGTGGGGTGCGGGCCGCCTTCGGACGGGGTGACTCCCCGATGCTCATCTCCCCCGTCCGGCTGGACGCAGTGCAGACCACCCACGCCATGACCGTGCACCGGGCCCAGGGCAGCCAGTTCGACGTCGTCTCGTTCGTGCTCCCGCCGCCGGAGTCGCCGTTGCTCACCCGTGAGCTGCTGTACACGGCGGTGACCCGGGCCAGCCGACGGGTGCAGGTGTTCGGCTCCGAGGAAGCCGTACGCCGCGCAGTCCGCCGCCCGGCGAACCGGGCCAGCGGACTGCGCGGGCGGTTGGGCTGAGAGGGGCCGGGGCTACCGGACCTCGGTGTCGGCGGCGGCGGAGCGGACCGCGTCGTACGAGGAGTGGTCGCCCTCGCCCTTGACCCGCTTGTTGGCCGCGTCGCTGTTGAGCAGCAGGTTGAGCACGATGGCGGTCATCGCGCCGGCGGAGATGCCGGAGTCGAAGATGATCTGGAACCAGACCGGGAACTCGGCGTAGAGATCGGGGCTCACTGTCGGCAGCAGCCCGACACCGACGGCGACCGCGATCACCAGGATGTTGCTGTTGGTCAGGTGCACCTTGCCCAGCGTCCGGACGCCGCTGGCCGCGACCATGCCGAACAGGGCGATGCCGGCGCCACCGAGCACGGCCACCGGGATCCCCTCCACGACGGCGCCCAGCTTGGGCAGCAGACCGAGGATGATCAGCACCCCACCGGCGAAGGTGGCGACGTAGCGCGACTTGACTCCGGTCAACGACACCAGGCCGACGTTCTGGGCGAAGGCGGTGTACGGGAACGTGTTGAACACACCGCCGAGCATCGTGGACAGACCATCGGCCCGCAGGCCGTCGGCCAGCTGACGCGGGCTGACGTGCTTGTCGACGATCTCCCCGACGGCCAGCATGTCGCCCGTGGTCTCGGTCATGATCACCAGCGCCACGATGCACATCGACACGATGGCGCTGATCTGGAACGTCGGGACCCCGAAGTGGAACGGGGTGCTGACCCCGAACCAGGCCTGATCCGCCACGTGGCTGAAGTCGGTCAGTCCGAACGGGACCGCGACCAATGTGCCGATCACCAGCCCCAGCAGGATGGACAGCCGGGCGAAAGCGGGCGGCGCGAACCGTTCGATCAACAAGATGATGATCAACGTGGCGGCCGCGAAGGCCAGGTTGATCGGGGCGCCGAAGTCGTCGGAGGCCACTCCGCCACCGGCCCAACCCGCGGCGACCGGCATCAAGGACAGACCGATGATCAAGATCACGGTGCCGGTCACCAGCGGTGGGAAGAACCTGAGCAGCTTGGCGAACACCGGGGCCAGCAGCATCATGAACACGCCCGACGCGATCACCGATCCGTAGATGGCGGTGATGCCGTACTGGTTGCCGATGGCGATCATCGGCGTGACGGCCGCGAAGGTACAACCCTGCATCAACGGCAGTCGGACACCGAAGCGCCAGAAGCCGAGGGACTGGATCAAGGTGGCGATGCCGGCCACGAACAGGTCGGCGCTGATCAGGTAGGGAAGATCGCTGGGGGCGAGCTTGCCGGACTGCACCAGCGCTCCACCGACGATCAGCGGTACGGCGACCGCACCGGCGTACATGGCCAGGACGTGCTGCAGGCCCAGCGGCGCCAGCCGGGCCAAGGGTGGGATCTGATCGACGGGGTGCTTGGCCGGCACCGCGGCCTCGACTGTGCTCATGGATCCCCTCGCTGAGAGTTGACTGAATCGTTCTCAGCGGACGCTACGAGGAGCGCGTTTCGCGGCATCGCGTGCCAGGTTTCGGGTCTGTAAAACGCGCCGGGACCACGCCCCGGACGGGCTCAGATCAGATCCGGCTCCTCGTCCAACCAGGCCGCGATCATCCGAGAGGCGATCGAGCTGCCACCCGGGAGGCCGATCTCGCCGGCGGCAACCGCCGAGCGCACGTCCTCACGCGACATCCAGGCGGCGTGCTCGAGCTCGTCGGCGTCCACGCAGATCGCCGTCGAGGCGGCACGGGCGAAGTAGCCGACCATCAGCGAGCGCGGGAACGGCCAGGGCTGGCTGCCGAAGTAGCGCGTCTCGCCGACCGCGATGTCGGCCTCCTCACCGATCTCGCGGTGGATGGTCTGCTCCAGGGACTCACCGACCTCGACGAATCCGGCCAGCACCGAGACCCGGTTCCCCCAGGTCGACTGCCCACCCAGCAGCAGCCGGTCGGTCGCGTCCAGGACACCGACGATGACGGCCGGGTCGGTCCGCGGGAAGTGGTCTTCGTCGCAGGCGTCACAGTGCCGGGCGTAGCCGCCGTTGATGACGTGGGTCGCTCCACCGCATCGGCCGCAGTAGCGCTCGGCTCGATGCCAGTTGGTGACCGCAGCCGCCGTGGCGGCGATGTCGCGCTCGTTGTCGCTCAGCTGGAAGGCGACCTCACGGAAGTCGTGCACCTCGCCCTCGGTCAGCGCCTCGACCGCGAAGATCGGCGTGCCGTTGAGCAACCCGAGCAGTCGGTGCCGCTGGCTGTCGTACTCCACGAACGGTTTGGTCATCCGCAGCTTGCTGCCTCCCACGTTGGTGGTGAAGCGGGACTCCTCGTCCAGCTTCAGCAGCTTTGCGTCGTCGGCTCGCCACAGGTTCGACACCCAGTCCGCCGAGCGGCGGTGGTGGTCGACCCGATCGAGATCGCTGGCCATGGCCCAGTTGAGCACCGTCCCACCCTAAACCAGGTCGACGGTCGGCTCGTCCGGCTCGGTCCCGGCGAGCAGCGCAGCGATCTCGGCCCGACCGGGAAGTCCGTCGGGTCGGACCACGGAGTCGCTCGCCACCAGGTAGAACACCGCGTCCACCCGTTCCGGCGGGATCCGGTGCACCTCGGCCCAGGCCTGACGGTAGATGGCGAGCTGCAGCGGGTCGGTCCCCTCCAGCCCGCCGGTCTTCCAGTCGACCACCTGGAAGTCGTACGGTCCCGCGTCGCCGGCGGAGCCCGGACCGTCACGGCGCGATCGCAGGTCGTAGACGGCGTCGATCCGACCGCGGACCAGGGTGCCCTCGACCAGCATGGTGACGGGTGCCTCGACGGCGTACGGCACCCGACTGCCGTACGCGCCCGCGAGGAAGGCGGCGCAGAGCTCGCGCAGACCCGCCTCGTCGGTGGTCTCGACGTCGGCGGAGTCCGGCAGGTCGTCGGGATCCAGCAGCTGCTGCTGACCGAGCTGCCCGGTCTCCATCGCCGGTCCGAAGTAGCGCTCGACCCACTGGTGGAACCGGGTGCCGAACCGCGCCGACCGGGACGGTGGCGCCGGCATCGGTCGGGCGACCTCGGCCGCCAGCCCCTGCGGGTCGCGCTGGAGCCGCAGCAGGGACGTCGCCGAGAGCGTGTCCGGCAGGTGCACCACCGTGCGCTCGGAGCGCGCCGCCGTCAGCTCGGCGAGCAGCCGCTCCAGGTCGGCGTCCCAGCGCGCGGTCGTCTCCAGACCGTCGAGGAGCAGCTCGGCGCCTGCACCGGGCGGCTCGTAGCTGCCGGTCTCGGCCTGTCGGCGCCGCGCCGCGTCGACGGCAGCCGCGGCCTCGCTGCGGTGCCGCCAGGCCTCCGGGTCGTACGGTGCGGGCCACGGCACCGGCGCACCGGCGGTGACCAGCGGGTTGGACGCGGCCGGCGGTGCCGCTTCGGCCCGCACCTCACCCTGACGCTCGGCCTCGGCCAGGATCGCGTCCAGGTAGCTGGAACGGACCCGAGGTCGGACCTGGTCGGCGCGCCAGGTGTGGCCGGTGCCGATCAGCACCCGCCGGGCCCGGGTGGCGGCGACGTAGGCCAGCCGGTCCTCGGCCCTCAGCTGCTGGTCCTTGAGCGCCTCCTTGTAGGTCTGGACGGCCGTGTTGCTGGTCTCCCTCAGCTGAGGGATCGAGCCCGCGTCCCCGCGCAGGTCGGCCGGCAGCACCCCCGGGTTGGTCAGCCAGTTGTCGGTCACCCGGTCGCTGGGGAACACCCCCTTCATCAGCGCTGGCAGGAAGACGACCTCCCACTCCAGTCCCTTCGCCCGGTGCACGGTGAGCAGCTTCACCGCCTCCCGGTCCGACGGCACGGCCTGCTCGAGGCCGGACCCGGTGTCCAGCTCGGCCTGCAGGTAGGCCAGCAACCCGGCCAGGGAGGCGTCGCCGTCCACGTCGACGTACCCGGCCACCGCGTCGAAGAAGGCACCGAGCTGATCGCGCCGGTTGGTCCGGTCCAGCTCGGGGGTGGCCATCAGCTCGACCTCCAACCCGAGCGTGGCGACCACCCGCCGGCACAGGTCGAGCACGGGCTCACCGGTGTGCCGTCGCAAGAAGCCCAGCTCGGCGGCCAGCTGACCGAACCGTGCCAGCGCCGCCGACGAGTACGGCAGATCGCCAGGGCTCTCGACCGCATCGAGCAGGCTGATCATCTCGGTCGGATCGACGTCGGCGACGGCGCCCTCCAGATCCCGCAGCACGTCGTCGGCGTCCCCCTCGGCGACGATCCGTCCGTCCACCTGCGCCAGCTCCCGGGCCCGCCGGCCGAGCAGGGCCAGGTCGCGCGCCCCGATCCGCCAGCGCGGGCCGGTCAGCAACCGGACCAGATCGGGGTTGGCGGTGACGTCCTCCAGCACCCGCAGGGTGGCGGTCACGTCCATCACCTCCGGCAGCGACAGCAGTCCGCCCAGACCGACGATCTCCACCGGCACGTCCCGGGAGGTCAGCTCGGCGTAGAGCGGCCCGATGTCGGCGTTGCGCCGGGTCAGCACCGCGATGTCGGCCCAGTGCGGCGCGCTGCCGTCGGTGCGGGCACCCACCACCTGATCGGCGATCCAGCGGACCTCCTCGGGCCAGGTCGTGAAGGTCGCCGCCCGGACGACCCCGGGAGGTGTCTCGGTCGGTGCGACCAGGAAGCCCATCCCGTCCGGCCCCGCCCCGCCCTGCGAGGGGCCCGAGACTGCAGGCATCGCCTCGTCCCGGAGCGGGCGGCTGAGCACGTTGGCCACGTCCAGGATGGTCTGCCCGCTGCGCCGGTTGACCGTCAGGGCGAACCGGGCGGCCGGTCGGCCCCGTACGGTCCGGAACTGCTCGGCGAAGGAGGTGATGTTGCTGGCCGCCGCGCCCCGCCAGCCGTAGATGGCCTGGAACGGGTCCCCGACCGCGGTCACCGGGTGACCCATCCCCTCGCTCGGGGTGCCGCCGGAGAACAGTCCGCGCAGCATCTGCGCCTGGGCGGCGGAGGTGTCCTGGTACTCGTCGAGCAACACCACCCGGTACGCCGACCGGACCAGCTCGCAGACCGCCGGCACCTCCTGCGCCAGCCGGGCGGCGATGGCCATCTGGTCGGCGAACTCGACCACGCCGAGCCGCTGCTTGAGCCGCTGGTAGGCGACCACCAGGCTGGCCAGCTCCAGTCGCTCGTGGGCGGCGGCGGCGGCCTTCTTGAGGTCGGCGTACACGTTGCCGTTGCGGTTGAGGGGTGCGGCCGCCAGCTCCAGCAGGTGGGCGTGGGCATGCGGATCCAGCTCGGGCACCGAAACCAGGTGCTGCTGCAGATCGGCGTCGAGCCGCAGCACCCGCTCGGTCACCGATGCCGGGCGCAGTCGCGAGATGTGCTCGAACGGACCCGCGGCGTCGCGGACCACCCGGGAGGCCAGCCGGTAGCGGGTGGCGCCGGTGATCATGGTCGGGTCGGTCTCGTAGCCGAGTCGCAGCCCGTGCTCGGCGACCAGGCGCGCGGCGAAGGCGTCGTACGTCATGATCAGCTGCTCGCCGCCGGCGTCGACCCCGTCGGCCGGCACCACCCCGGCCCGCTCGAGAGCCGAGCGCACCCGCAGGGACAGCTCCGCCGCGGCCTTGCGGGTGAAGGTCAGACCGAGCACCTCCTCGGGCCGGACCTCCCCGGTACCGACCAGCCAGACGACCCGGGCGGCCATCACCGTGGTCTTGCCCGAGCCGGCGCCGGCGATGATGACCCCGGGCTCCAACGGTGCCGTGATCGCCGCCAGCTGCTGGTCGGAGAACGGGATGGCGAGAGCCTCGGACAGCTGCTCCGGGGCGCTGAAGACGGCACCCGACCGGTCCTTGACCGGGAGGTCGATCACCCTCATCGCACGACCTGCCGTCCCGCGGGCTGAGCCGGGCAGCTGGCCGCGAACGGGCAGTAGCGGCAGCCGGGACCGATCCGGGCGACGAACCGCTCTCGTCGGACCAGGTGCGCCGCCACCGCGAGCCGCCGGTGCACCCAGCTCGGCTGCAGATCCAGATCGGACGGCAGGTCGCTGTGGTCGGGTCCGTCGTCGGGATCGTCGGTCGGGTACGGCACGTCGTCCAGGGAGGCCTGGTGGAACGACCTGGGCAGCAGCCCACCGCCACCCGACGGGGAGTCGGGCAGCCGCAGGTAGACGAGCTCCGCCCCCGCCGGTCGGGCCCCCGGACCGGCCAGCTCGTCGAAGGCGCCGGCCAGCACCGCGAGCTGATAAACCCCCATCTGGTCCTGGACGGCGACGTCGGCCGACTGGGGCGCGGCCCGGGAGGTCTTGAAGTCGACGATTCGGATCCGGCCCTGCGGGTCCCGCTCCACCCGATCGGCGCTGCCGGTCAGCTGCACCCGGTCCGACCCCAGGTCGACCAGCACCCGGAACCGGACCTCGGTGCCCAGCAGCTCCATCTCCGGTCGGGCTGCCTGCCAGGTGGCGAACCGATCCAGCGCCGCCTCGGCCTCGGCGCGCTCGACCGACGACAGCCAGTTGGCGTCGAAGCTCAGCTGATCCCAGACCTGCTCCAGGTGGGAGGCCAGCTCGGCCGCCGGCACTCCGGACCGCGCCCCGTGGTCGGCGAGCACGTGGATCACCGAGCCGAACGTCGCGGCCGTGTTCCGAGCGGGGTCGGCCTGACCCTTGCGGGACAGGAACCACTGCCGCGGACACCCCAGCAGGCCGGCGAGCTGACTGCCCGACAACGCGATCGGCTCGTCCGGCGCGCTGACGGCCACCGCCGCGTCCGAGAGCTCACGCATCCCCCACCAGCGGACCGGGTCGGCCATCGGCACCAGCGGTCGTCCGTGCTCGTCGGCGGTGTTCGCCAGCCGGGCCAGCCGACTTGCCGCCTCCTCCCGCAGGGCGGGGGGCGACTCGGGGTCAGCGCAGGTTCGGCGCAGCTCGGCGACCAACGCGGCCAGGGTCAGCGGCCGTCGCGGCCGCCCGGCGACGGGCACCACCCGGGCACCCAGCTCGGTCAGGAACCGGGACGGCTGGTCGCCCTCCCCCTCCGTCCCGGCAACCGCGGTCACCACCAGCCGACGGCGGGCACGGGTGCAGGCGACGTAGAACAACCGCCGCTCCTCGGCGATCCGGGACGCGGTCGGCTCGATCTCGGTCAGCCCGTGCGGACCCAGCCGGTCCGGCTCCAGCAGTGAGCCGCGCCGCCGGATGTCCGGCCACGCACCCTCCTGGACAC
The DNA here is from genome assembly GCA_963696135.1 of uncultured Actinomycetota bacterium. Lineage (GTDB taxonomy): Bacteria > Actinomycetota > Actinomycetes > Propionibacteriales > Propionibacteriaceae > Microlunatus. Next base: position 278,723 of record CAVOJH010000003.1, on the reverse strand, counting down.
CGGCCACCACCACCAGGTCCCACTCCAGTCCCTTGGCCCGGTGGGCCGTCAGCAGCCGGACCGCCGAGCCGCGGAGATCGGCCTCGCCCAGCGTGTCCGCCGGGATCTGCTGACCTTCCACCTCGGCCAGGAACCCGGTCACGCCGCGCAGCCCCGAGACCTCTTCCGACCGGTGGGCGATGTCGAAGAGGGCACAGATCGCGTCCAGGTCACGATTGGCCCGACGGCCCGACTCACCACCGACGGCCGCCTGCTCGCGCAGTCGCTCTGGCCAGCGGGTGCCCGACCACAGCACCCACAGGGCCTCCTCCGCCGTACCGCCGTCAGCGATGCTGCGCTCGCACCGCAGCAGCAGCGCGGCCAGCGCCGCCGCGCCCCGCAGCTCCGGGCGATCCTCGTCCGCGATCACGTCGGCGATCAGCTCCGGGTGCCGCAACGCGGCCGCGATCAGCTGGCCCGAAGGCCGGGGCAGCGCCGTCCCGGCCAGCTCGGCCCGCTCTGCCCGCCGCAGACCACGGCCGAGCCGCCGGACAGCCATCGCGTCCAACCCACCCAGGGGGGACGTCAGCAGCACCTGGGCGTCGTCGGGGTCGATGCTGCGGCCCCGGGCCGCGACCTGCAGACCGAGCAGCAGGGGGCTGACCGCCGGGTCGATGGCCAACGGGATCTCGTCACCGGCGACCTCGACCGGCACACCGGCCGCACTCAGTGCTCGGCTGAGCGCCGGGATCATGGCCCGGCCGGACCGGACCAGCACCGCCATCGCGTCCCAGGCCACCCCGTCACGCAGGTGGGCTGCCCGCAACAGCTCGGCGATCTGATCGGCCTCCGCGCCGGCGGAGTCGTAGGTGTAGGCCTCCACCCGGCCGTACGGCAGGCCCGGCGCCGAGTGCGGGGAGCGGAAGGTGTCCCGGATCTGGGGCGGCAGCGATCCCGGGAGAGCGAGTCGGGACGCGATCCGACGGCTGGCCGCGAGCAGGGCCTGGCCGAACCGGCGGGTCTCGCCCAGCGCCAGCACCGGCGCCGGTGCTCCCGCTGCCGTCCGGAACCGATCGGCGAACTCGAGGATGCCCCGCACCTCGGCGCCGCGGAACGCGTACACCGACTGGTCCGGATCCCCGACCACGACCAGGTTGCGGCCCTCACCGGCGACAACCTGGAGCAACCGGACCTGGGCCGGATCGGTGTCCTGGTACTCGTCGACGAACACCTCGTCGATCTCGCCCCGGAGGCGCTGAGCGATCTCGGGATCGGCCAGCAGGATCCGGCTGCGGTGCACGAGCTCGGCGTAGTCGACGACCTGCTCCGCGTCGAGCACGTCGAGATACTCCTCGAAGAACTCCCCCACCGCGACCCACTCGGGGCGACCCGCCTCCGTACCGGCGGCGATGATGTCCTCGGGGTCCATCCCGAGCTGCCGGGCCTTGGCCACCACCGAGCGCACTTCGGAGGCGAAGGCGCGGGTGCCGAAGGCGCGGTCCAGACTGTCGGGCCAGGTCACGCGTCGGGTCTCCCGGCTGCCGGCCAGCGTCTCGCGGATCCTGAACTCCTGTTCGGGTGCGGTGAGCAGTCGCAGCGGCGGGGCGAGCGGGTCGGAGTCGGCGAACCGGCGGACCAGCGCGTAGCAGAAAGCGTGGAAGGTGAGCACCATCGGTGTCACCACCGAGCGCCCCTGGCGGGCCGCGATCCGCATCCGCAGATCGGCCGCCGCCTTGCGGGAGAAGGTCAGCACCAGCACCCGGTCCGGGGTGACGCCGCGGTGCACGATCCGATCGACCACCGACTCCACCAGCGTCGTGGTCTTGCCCGTCCCCGGACCGGCCAGCACCAGCAGCGGGCCGCCGGGATGATCGACGACGGCCCGCTGGAACGGGTCGAGCTCGGGCGCGGCCAGCGGCTCCCGCTGGGGTCGGACGAGGGTGTACATGAAGCCTTCGGTTGCATCTGTGGTCTGGCGTCTCGGGTGTGCACCGGCCTATCGGTGCTGCTCAGAGATTCCATCACGCGCCACCGACAGTGTGTTCCTCACTCGCTACTCAGTGCGCGCCGGTTGGATCTGTCTTCCTTCGTCGATCGCGAACGGTGAGGCGTTGTTTGCTCTCTCCTCGTCCAGACAGATCCGGGCGCTCGGTTCGTGGCCGCTCGCGAGGGAGCTCGTTCGCTGACGCTCACTCGGGGCGCTTCGTTGGTCACGTCGTGGGTCGCACTTTCCGACCACGGGCGGCCAACGCACCCGACAGGGCGTACGGCCGTAGCTCATCCGACCGCGGTCGGAAAACGTACGCCGCCGGCCCTCAGGGACGAACGAAAGCCGACCGCGGTCGGAAAACGCACAGCCCACAACCGTCGAGGGACGGCTCGTCCGTCAGGCGACTTCCCGGTTGCTGCGGACCGCCGACAGCACGACCACTACGGCGGCGGCCAGCAGGGACGTGCCGAGGACCAGCTCGCCGAGCTCGGCGAACGCGTTCACGTCGGAGAAGGTCCGGGGCCGGCGGATCAGGGCGTCGGCGGCCACGATCGTCACCGTCAGCAGCGGGTAGCCCAGGGCCAACAGGACTCGGACGGGCTGTCGGATCCGCCGCCCGTCGGTGTTCGCCCAGCCCGAACCGGTCAGGAAGTCCCAGATCACACCGAACAGGACGAAGGCGACCCCGCCGTACCCGAGCAGCACACCGAACGGGTCGACGATCACCGACCGGACCGACAGCAGCACGGCGAGGGCGAGCACGGCGGCCAAACCGACCGCCCGGTCCCGGGACAGCCCCCGCCGGGCGAGGAGCCACAGCCCGATCACCACGACGACGACCGTCACCACCGAGACGAACGCGTCGGGATCGAGCCAGAGCGCCCACCGGTAGCCGGTCAGCAGCCGGACTCCGAGGGCCGCCAGCATCAGTCCCGCCCCGCCGAGCACCAGGGCCAGACCGGCGCGGCCCCGACGCGCCTGCCAGAGGGCCAGCCCGACCAGCAGCACGCCGAGGGCCACCCGGAAGCCATCGACCAGCCGATCGACCAGCGGACTGGGATCGAACCCACCCGGCGCGGCACGTGGGCTCAGGCCGACGACGATCTGGAACCCGAACAAGAACACGTAGACCGGCAGCATCATCGCGATCACGGCCGCCCCGACCGGCACTGCGATCCGGCCGAGATCGTCGGGCAGACTTGCCACCGGCACCACACCGACCGGCGCGAACCGGGAGATCAGCCAGCCCAGTCCGGCGAAGGCCGCGACCAGTCCGACTGCGGGCAGCACAGCGATCCAGCCGCTGTTGACCGGATCGAACGCGCTCAACCGCCGCCCCTCCTGCACCACCCGGAGCATCACGACCGCCGCCAGCACCACGTACGGCCACCGCCCCGCCGTCCGCCGTTGGGCCGTCCGGGTCGCCACCAGCGTCAGTCCGACCGCGATCTCGGCGACCGCGGCACCCGCCGCGAAGGCGGCCGGCAGCACCAGGAAGGTGAGCAGGCTGAGCGTCTGGTCGACGAAGATCGGGGCGAAGCGGAAGCCGAGCAGACGGTCGGAGGCGGCGAACGCGTGCAGGCACAGGGTCAGCACGAGGCCGATCAGTCCCAGCACCAGCGGAAACTCCCACCACGCCAGACCACGGCGACGGCGGGTGACCAGCAGCACGATCATCGCGGCCATGACCAGCAGCGGAAGCCCCGCCGCCAGGACCACGCCGCGGGTCGTGCTGGTCGCTATCGACCAGGCGCCGAGCAGCAACCCGACCGACAGCAGACCAAGCACCGACAGCCACCACGGACCGTGGATCGCCGCGGTGGTCAGCAACGCCAGACAGAAGGCGAGCAAGAAGACGAGCAGCCAGATCAGGGCGTCGGGCACGCTGCTGGTCAACGAGTTGGGCACCGACAGGTCGGACCAGCCACGGATCGGTGCGGCGAACAGCGCGAGCAGGGTGGCCACCGCGCACAGGGCGACGCCGACAACCACCACGGCGCGCAGCCCGTACGGCCAGCTGTCGTCGCGCAGGCGACCGTCACGCACCTTCGCGAGGACCGCCTGGTCGAGCACCGACCGCACCGCCGCCCCCGGTCGGCGGGCGGTCACGGTTCGTCGCTCCAGCTGCTGAAGGTCCAGTCGCCACCGAACACGAACACCCCCTGCCGGTACGGGAGCGGCTGCACGCCCGCGTTCTTCAAGGTCAGATCCGGGGTGTCGACGGTGGCCAGCACGGCGCCGTCCCGATCGCGGAACTCGGCCTCGGTGCGACCCCAGCCCACCATCGTGTCGCCGACCACACTGACCCACTCGTACGCCGGCAGCTCGCGCCGGATCGTCCCGTGCTCGTCGATGACCGAGGTGCCGAGCTGGGTGGCGGCGACCACCGAGTCCCCGAAGGTCGTCAGCGCGTCCAGCGTCCCGGTCTGGGAGAGCAGCCAGCGGTGCCGACCGGTCGCCAGGTCGAGGGCCTCGAGGGTGGCGTCCTGGCGGACCACCAGCGTGTCGCCGAGGATCACGCCGCGGGTGCTGGACAGGTCCACCGCCCAGCGCCGCGCCCCCGTGTCGGCGGCGTACGCCGAGGCCCGGCCGCCGGCGTCGAAGGCGACCACCACCCGTCCGTCGGCCACCAGCGGGCCGCTGACCTGCGTGTTCACCTCCTGCTGCCAGGCCACGTCGCCGGACAGCAGCTCCAGCACCCGGACGCTGCCCGCGGCATCGGCTACCGCGACCCGCCGATCGTCGACGCGGACCGGTGCCCAGAAGGCGACGTCCTGCAGGGGCTGAGACCACAACCGGATGCCCGCGTCGGAATAGGCCACCAGCTCGCGCCGGCTGGTGGTCGCCAGCACCACGTCTCCGAAGGTCGCCACCGACACGATGGTCCCGCCGGGATGCATCCGCCACAGCGACGTCCACCGGTCGACGGTCTTGGGCGTGGTGGCCACCAGGTCGTCGCCGCTGGTCGTGCGGATGATGAGACCCGACGCCGTCAGCACCGGCGGCACCTGAGCGGGCGTGCCGGCCATCGGGCCCGAACCCAGACTCGCGTCGGCCGACATCAGGTCGAAGTCGCGTCGCCGCCAGCGCGCCGGGTCGCTCCACGACCACGGTTCGCCGACCGTCCGCAGCGTGGGGTCGGCCGCCGGTCTCGACACGGTGTCCACCCGGACCGAGACCTCGCCCCGGACGATCTCCTCCAGCACCACGGCGCGGCGTTCGCACCAGGTCTTCCGCACCTCCCGGGTGGTGCCCGGTCGGCCCGTGGCCGTGGTCTCCGCCACGGTCCCGGTGACCCGCAGACAGCCCGGCTCGGCGGCCGCGGCGCGGAAGTCGCTGCGGTAGCCGCGGCTGCCGACCTTCCCCGCACCGGACCAGGTGTCGCCGGGCGCCACCTCGGCCGGCAGCTCCACCAGGGCCGGGGAGTAGACGTCGGCGCCACCTTGATCGGACTCGGCGATCAGCTCGACCGGCCCGTCGATCCGGTACACCCGGACGTTCTGTTGGCTGCTCCCGAGATTGCCGATCTCGGAACTGGTCGTCCGCCAGAAGCGCATCCGCTCGACGTGCTCGCTTCCGACCACCCCGGAGACCTTGACGCCGAGGGACCAGTCCAGGCCGCCGAGCACCTGCAGACCGGTCTGGATGGCCGATTCCTGAACCAAGGTGCTGCTGACGGTCTCCCCGCCCACGGTGGTCGTCCGCTGCTGGTAGGTCGCCCGACCATCCACCGGCACGTACCGCAGGGCCTCGGGGCTGCTCGTGGCCGCACCGACGTGCTCGGCGGCGAACAGCCCGCCCGCGACCAGGACGGTGACCAGCAGAACCGCCAGCAGCGGCAGCCAGCGTGGTCGCGGGTCCGGTATCGACCCGGCCCGACCGACCGACGGCGGTGGTCCCCACGATGGGTCGACGTAGTCGTACGGGTCCGAGGAGGCGGTCGGCATGGTCGACCAGTCCTGGACCGGGAAGGGCGCCCAAGGACCGGGCTCGGCGCTGCCCTGGCGAGGGCCCCCCGGCGTCGACATGGGCGACATTCAATCCGAACCGTGGTCCGCGCGGGGGATGGGGGGCGGTCCGTGGAACCCCAGACGGAAACAGACACCACTGTCGGGTTTCGTGCTAGCATCCGGGCATGTCCGCTCCCGAGATCTCCGTCCAGCTCTACTCGATCCACGCCGCGCTCGATGCCGATCTCGACGGCTCGCTCGGCAAGATCGCCGACATCGGCCTGCGTACGGTCGAGGCCTTCGACTTCGTCCGCCGCGCCGACGAGCTGAAGGCGTCGTTCGACAGGTACGGTCTGAGCGCCCCGACAGCACACGCCATCCTGATCGAGGACGAGGGCGTGGCCACGCCCGACGGCCTGCTGACCGTGCCGCCGGCGGAGGAGACCTTCGCCGCCGCCAACCTGCTGGGCGTCAAGACCGTGATCGACCCGTTCGTCGCTCCCGACCGGTGGGCCACCCTGGAGGACGTGCAGCGCAACGCCGACCGGCTGAACGCCCGCGCGAAGCAGGCGGCCGAGTTCGGGCTCAAGGTCGGCTACCACAACCACGACCACGAGTTCACCACCACGATCGACGACCGCCCGGTGCTCGAGGTGTTCGCCGACCTGCTCGATGAGTCGGTGCAGCTGGAGATCGACCTCTACTGGGCCACCGCCGGTGGTCAGGACCCGGTCGAGCTGCTCCGCCGCCTCGGCGACCGCGTGGTGGCCGTGCACGTCAAGGACGGCCCCATGCGCCCCGGCATCAGCGCGCGCGAGCTGCCGAGCGACCAGCAGCCCGCCGGCCAGGGCGACGTCCCGCTCGCCGCCGTGCTCACCGCGGACGACCTCTCGATCCCGTACGCGGTCCTCGAGTTCGACCACTACGAGGGTGACGTGTTCGACGGCCTGGCGCAGGGCTACGCCTGGGTGCAGAAGACCTTGGCGGCCTGAACACGGGACCGCCTGAACACGGGACCGCCTGAACACGGCGCCCGACCCCCGCTCGACGTCTGCCCGCACATGGTGCAGAAAACACCGCGGCCCGGGCGCTGCGCGCACGTCTTCCCGCACATGCCGCACAACGCGAGGTGCCATCGCCGCTGGAGGCACGTCTTCCCGCACATGCCACACAACGAGCCGCCGGCTCGGCACGTCGTTGCGCCGTCTCCCCGCACCTGCCGACAGACGGCCCGTACGGGACAGTCACGAGCGGCCCGGAAAGTGCGCCTGCCAACCGGTCCGGTAGCGGCTCCGCACAGGAACGCCTCGCGCACGGAGTGCGTCGCGCACCTCGTCGAGAGTCAGACCCGGAGTGGCGAAGACACCCGGCGCCGTCACCACCAGGATCAGCCAACCGTGCTTGTCGAGCCAGGCCCGCCGTGCCAGATCGTGGTGCCACTGCGCCGAGTTCTCGGCGTGCTGACGTCCGTCGTACTCGAGGATCAGCTTCGCCGCCTCCCAGCAGAGGTCGAATCGGTAGCGGCAGCGACCGTTCTCGGTCAGGAGCCGGTAGTTCACCGCCGGCTCGGGCAGCCCGGCCAGAACGACGAGCAGCCGGAGCCGGGTCTCCATCGGTGACTCCGCCCCGGCCCGGACGTACCGCAGGGCCATCCGCGCCGGCCGGGCACCGCGACCATGCCACTGCTCGACGTACGACCACAGCTTCTCGAGGGTGGTTGCTCCCGCCTGCAGCAGGCTGTCGCCGAGGATCACCAGGTCGACCAGGTCGATGCCGCAGGCGAGATCCACGAAGGTCTGTTCCGGGGTGCTGATCGGGATGCCGCCGAGCGTGGTGGTGGCATGCTGCGCACTCGCGAGATGAGCGTTGATACCCCGGCGGATGGAGCGGTCTGCGCGATCGGTCACACTCACGTGCGTCTGCGCCGTCACCGGTACGACGCCACCCCAGATCTGGGCCGCACTGTGATGACTGACGAACGATCCGCTCGGGCTGAGATCAACTGCCGTCCGGGCTCGCACCTGGTTGGTCACGACCACCGTCGAGCTCACGTACCGGTCGTAGAAGACGCGGTGGAACTCGGGGCCCAACAGGCGCGCGAGCGGGATGCCGGCGCGGCGGGCGTCGGCTCGGCAGAACGGCTGCCGCGGATCGATGGTGGACTTGGGCGTCACGGTCGGGGACATGTTCTAGACCTAAGGATGTTCGCCGAATCGCGCCGCGCTCATCCACAGCCCTTCGTGTGGCCGGACGACATCGGCTCAAACCTGTGGACAAGTCGGTGCTGGTGGTGTGCCTTGCCGCGGCGCATGGCGATCTGCTCGGCCGGGAGCTTCACGTCCGGAAGCACCTGCGGGCAAACATCCCCACCCGTACGTCCGAGCTCGACTCTCTGACAGCATGTGCGGGCAAACGACAGCCCAAGGCGGCCCACGCCCACCAGGCCCCAGCATGTGCGGGCAGACGACGACTCAGCCGACCCACCGAGCCTGCCCGCCAGCGCAGGAGCCGGTCAGTCCACGTGATCGACCTCGGCGCCCCGCACACCGAGCATGAACAAGATCACGTCGAGCTGCGGCACCGAGACGGTCGTGTGGGCGCGGGCCCGAACGGCCGGCTTGGCATTGAACGCGATCCCCAGCCCGGACGCGGCGAGCATGTCGAGATCGTTCGCACCATCCCCCACCGCCACTGTCTGCGACGGTGAGATCCCTTCCGCAGCAGCGATCTCGGCCAGCAGCTCGGCCTTGCGGGCCCGGTCGACGATCGGTCCGACCACCTCGCCGGTCAGCCGCCCGTCGATGATCTCGAGGGTGTTGGCGTGCGCGTGGTCCAGCCCCAGCTCGGCCTTGAGCCGGTCGGTGAAGACGGTGAATCCACCCGACACAACCGCGACGGAGAAGCCCATCCGCTGCAGGGTCGAGACGAAGGTCCGTGCTCCCGGAGTCAACCGGATCCGCGCCGCCGCCCGGTCGATCGCGGCCACCTCCAACCCGGCCAGTCGGCGTACCCGCTCCCGCAGCGAGGTCTCGAAGTCGAGCTCACCGGCCATCGCGGCGGCGGTCACCGCCTCCACCTCGGCCCGGCAGCCGGCCTCGTCGGCCAGCAGCTCGATCACCTCGTCGGCGATCAGGGTCGAGTCGACGTCCATCACCACCAGCCGCTTGGCCCGCCGTTCGAGTCCGTTGACCTGGACGGCGACGTCGATGCCGTGCTGCTGCGCAACCCCGACCAGGGCGGTACGCATCGCGTCGGCGTCGCCGGCGATCACGACGAGGTCGTACGCGGTCACCGGTCGGGTCGCCAGCCGGACGATCCGGTCGATGTTGCCGCCCGTGTCGGCGATGGCGTCGGACACCGCCGCCAGGGCGGTCGGCGTGAGCGGCTGACCGAGCACCGTCACCGCGTGCCGACGCAGGGAGGCCCGCTGCGAGTGGGCCTCCACCCGCTCGAAGTCGATCTGCATGTCGTGCCGGAAGCCCCAGAACAGGATGTCCCGCAGCAACGCGTCGGAGGCACCGTCGAGGCGAACCAGCATGTCCAGGGTCAGCCGCTCACGCACCACGAGCTGCTCCATGTCCTCCAGCTCGGCCCCCGCGGCGGCGACCAGCCCCAGCAGGTCCCGGGTCAGCCGCGGCCGGTCCCGGCCGGACACCCGGATGAGCAGCGGCAGGCTGTTCTCGCTCGCCTCGATCTCCGACGTCATCCCATCCCCCAGACCAGCAGCTCGCTGAGCCGCCGCCCGGTGATCCGCAGGGCCGCCCGACCGGTCACCCGCAACGCATCTCCCTCGGTCAGCACACCGACCTCATCGACCTCGACCTCACCGACCGCCACGAACAGGTGCGCGTACGCCGCCTCGGGCAGCTCGCGCCACTGGCCGGCACGGACCGTGGTCACCCACAGGGTGCTCGCCGCGGACCCGAGGGTGATCGCGGCCTCGGCCGCGGACCCGGATGCCACCGGAACCCAGTCCGCCGCCAGTGCGTGCGGCTCCACCTCGCGTTGGGCGTACGACGGCGCGACGCCGGCGACATCGGGGCGCACCCAGCTCTGCACGAACCGGACCGGCAGCCGCGGCCGGTCCGGTTCGACCCGGTAGGCGTCGTTCCGCTCCGCGTGCACCACCCCGGACCCCGCGCTCAGCCGCTGCACCAACCCCCGGTGGACGATCCCGGAGTGCCCGGTCGAGTCCTCGTGCAGCAGCGAGCCGGACAGCACCCAGGTGACGATCTCGGTGTCACGGTGCGGGTGGTCGTCGAAGCCCCGACCACTCGTCAGCCGCTCGTCGTTGTGCGCCAGCAGACTCCCGAAGCCGATGTTGTCGGGGTCGTAGTGGGCGCCGAAGGAGAAGGCGTGTCGGGTGGTGATGCCGGCGGTCTCGGTCACGAACCGCTCCTCCGCCCGCTGCACTCTCAGACCAGGCGGCAGTACGGGATCGATGAGGGGCACGGCCTCAAGATAGTGAAGCCGGCCAGCGGGACCGGCGCATGTCCACCCGATCCCCGCGCAGCACCGCTCCCTCGTCCCGCAGGTGCGCCAGCGCCGTCTCCTCCAGCCCCCGGGCCGGACGACCGTCCGCGCGGACCACGCGCCACCAGGGCACCCCCGCGCCCTGGGTCGACATCACCCGGCCGATCAGCCGCGGTCCGCCGCGTCCGATCAGCTCGGCCAGGTCGCCGTAGCTGGCCACCCGACCGACCGGGATCTGCTCGACCGCGCTGAGCACGGCCTCGACGTACGCCTCGTCCATGTCCTCACCAGCCGAGGCTGCCCGGCACACCCTTGAACGGACCGGTCACGGCACTGGTGATCCAGCCGCCGTAGAACCCGCCCGGCTGCGGGGTCACTCGCTCGCCGTCGACCAGCACCTGGTCCATCGGCCCGGCGTAGACGGCCACGTGGTCGAGCAGCATCGCGAAGCCGGGCGTCGGCGACGGGTAGTACCAGCCCACCCGCTCGGCCACCTGGTCGCCACCGACGACGTCCACGTAGCGAGCCGCGCCCTTCCACTCACAGAACGAGCTGCCGGCGGCCTCGCGGAGAGCCCCGGGTGCGAACCCCGACCGCGGCAGGTAGTAGGTCGGCGGGTGCGACGTCTCGAGCACCTGCCAGCTCGACGTCGTCCGGCAGACGACCACCCCACCGAAAACGATCTTGATGGGCGCCAGACACGCCCTGACCGCCGGCGGCCTCGGGTAGTCCCAGACCGATTCAGCAGGTGCACTCATACGGCCAGCCTAGGCACGACCTCCCCTGAGAGCGCTCTCACGATTGATCTTCACAACGAACCAATTTGGTGGGTTCCTTCCCGCCATCGTTGTGTGATTGGGTTGGTTCTGCTGTTGCAGATCTGTGCCGTGGTCAGTGCTACGCCCCCAGATACTTGCGTGGGCGTTCGACCGAGTGGGCGTCCGAGCAGCAACTCGGAGCCGTGAGGTGCGGCTTCCGCGCTTGATGTCTAGGAGAGTTTCATGGCGCAGGGAACCGTCAAGTGGTTCAATGCCGAAAAGGGCTACGGATTCATCGCCGTGGACGGCGGCGGTCCGGATGTGTTCGTCCACTACAGCGCAATCGAGACGACGGGTTTCCGGACCCTCGACGAGGGCCAGCGAGTGGAGTTCCAGACCACCCAGGGACCGAAGGGCCCCCAAGCCGACCAGGTGCACGCCATCTGATCTCGGAAGTGCCACGACAAAGCCCCCGTACGGATACGCGTACGGGGGCTTTGCCTTTGTCAGGAGTGCGAGCGGCCTTTGTCAGGAGTGCGAGCGCTGGCGTGCTGACCACGAAGTCGCCGGGCCCAGGGGGTCCGAGAGAGAACGGAGCTGCAGTGGCCGGCGACTGTACATGCGGCAGGTGCGCTCAGATGGCACCGGGGGCGTCAGGCAGCGGATCGTCGAAGGGCACACGCGGGTACACGGCAGTGCGGCCGGTCGAGTAGGACGTCGTTGCGCGGCATGTGCGGGAAGACGCTGCTGCGGTCGGTCGCTCAGAGTGTCGTTGACCCGCATGTGCGGGAAGACGAGCCTTCGCCGGCCCGTCCGCGCTGCCTTGTCGAGCAAGTGCGGGCAGACGACCAGCTGGGGAACCCCGGTGCGGGTGGATGGGCGGTCCCGGCTGGATGCCACGGCGCCGCCTGCCCGCAAGTGCGGGCAGACGCGCCACGGTCATCTCGGTCAGCGCACCGGCTAGCGGGTCGTCGTCCTAGCGAGCACGACCATCAGTAGGCGGGCTGCGACGGGTCGATCTGGCTGACCCAGGCGCTGACCCCGCCACCGACGTGCACCGCGTCGGCCAGACCGGCACCGTGCACGATGGCCAGGCACTCCGCGGACCGGGTGCCCGCCTTGCAGTAGAGCACCACCTGCTTGTCCTGCGGCAGCTCCGGCAGCGCGCTCCCGTTCAGGAAGTCGCCCTTGGGGATGAGCACCGAGCCCGGGATCTCGTTGATGTCCCGTTCGACGGACTCGCGGACGTCGATCAGCACGAAGTCGCGCTCACCGGCCTCCCGGGCCTGCAACCACTCCTCCAGCTGGGTCACGGCGATCGTGTGACCGGCCACGGCCGCGGCCGCCTCGTCGGTGATCGCCCCGCAGAAGGCCTCGTAGTCGATCAGCTCGGTGATCGGCTCACCCGCGGGATCCTTGCGCAGGTTCAAGGTCTTGTAGCTCATGTCCAGCGCGTCGTACACCATCAGCCGACCGATCAGCGGGTCGCCGATGCCGGTGATCAGCTTGATCGCCTCGGTGACCATGATCGAACCGATCGAGGCGCAGAGCACGCCCAGCACGCCACCCTCGGCGCAGGACGGCACCATCCCCGGTGGCGGCGGCTCGGGGTAGAGGTCGCGATACTGCGGTCCCTGGTCGGCCCAGAACACGCTGACCTGTCCCTCGAAGCGGAAGATCGAGCCCCACACGTACGGCTTGTGCGACAGCACCGCCGCGTCGTTGACCAGGTAGCGGGTTGCGAAGTTGTCGGTCCCGTCCACGATCAGGTCGTACTGGGCGAAGATCTCCATCACGTTGTCGTTGTCCAGCCGGACGTCGTGCACGACCACGTTCACCAGCGGGTTGACCTCGGCCACGGACTCCTTGGCCGACACCGCCTTCGACCGTCCGATGTCGGACTGGCCGTGGATGATCTGGCGCTGCAGGTTGGACTCGTCGACCGTGTCGAACTCGACGATGCCGAGCGTGCCTACCCCGGCGGCGGCGAGATAGAGCAGCGCGGGGCTGCCCAGTCCGCCGGCACCGATCACCAGCACGCGGGCGTTCTTGAGCCGTCGCTGCCCGATCATGCCCACGTCGGGGATGATCAGGTGACGGCTGTAGCGCCGAACCTCTTCCGGGGTCAGCGCCTCGGCGGGTTCGACCAGCGGCGGTAAGGCCACAACTTCCTCCATGTTCGTCGTCGGCGCTCCCCCGGTTCCGGGACTCGGTGCCCGGGGCTCCGGCCGGAGCGTCCAAATGCGATCTTGGACAGCAACGCGACGAGGTGGACACCTATTCCGACATCCGGACCGGTGCCGATCGATCACTCGGGTCGTGACCACTAGGCTCACTGCACTCCTGGCCATCGCGTACGAGAGGCATCCGATGACCGACCTCGCCCCCCTCCGCGGCGACGCCGTTCCAGGGCTGGCGCCCGAACCGACGAGCTTGGGGGGCGAGCGGCGGCCACGGGTGACGTTCCTGCTCGACGACCGCTGGCCCGACCGGTTCGCCTCGGCCATGCTGCTGGCCAGCGCCTTCGTGCTGGTGATCACCTTCGTGCCGCCCTGGCGCCGTTACTTCGCCCGCGAGTGGGACTTCGTCTCGCTGCTGACCCTGCCGCTGGTGCCCGGTTTCGTGTACGCCGCCCTGTTGCTGGTGATGGCCGTCGGGCTTCGTCGCCGGCTGCGCGCGGCCTGGTGGCTGCTGCTCATCTGGTGGCTGATCCTCCCCCAGCTGGGCCGCCTGGTGTTCCTGATCAGCGGCCAGGCCACGGTCGCCCAGACCGTCCAGCTGATCATCGGGCTGGTGCTCATGACGGCCGTGACCGTGCTGCTGTTCCGGGTCAAGAACCAGTTCGTCGCCCGCCGGGTGCCGGGCAACCTCGGACTGGCGATCCTCGTCTTCGCCGGCGGAGGTGCGCTGGTCTGGATCCTCGGCACCCTGCTCACCCTGCGGTTCGGGGACACCAGGAACTTCGGCAGCGCCGGCTACCACGTCTACGACTCGATGGTCGGCGAGCTCGGACGCTTCCCCGGTCCCGACGCGATCCACTCCCCGCTCTGGGTCCGGTTGGTCGTCGGTGTGCTCGGGGCGATCGTCATCCTCGGGGCGGCGTACCTGTTGTTCCGTCCCCCCAAGGCCACGCACTTCCTCACCTCGGCCGACGACGCCCGGGTCCGCACCCTGCTGCGCGACTACGGCGACCTCGACTCGCTCGGCTACTTCGCCACCCGTCGCGACAAGTCGGTGATCTGGGACACCGGCGACCCCGCCACGGCCCGGGCCGGGGTGTCGTACCGCCCGATCGGCTCGGTCAGTCTGGCCAGCGGCAACCCGATCGGCGATCCGCAGCACTGGCCCGACGCGATCGAGTCCTGGCGGCAGTCGGCCCGAGACACCGGGCTGTCGGTGGCGGTGATGGGCGCCGGGGAGGAGGGCGCGGCGGCCTACAGCGCGTCGGGTATGACGGCCTGGGAGATCGGCGACGAGGCGATCGTGAACCTCCGGGAGTTCTCCCTGAACGGGCCGGGCATGCGGCCCATCCGTCAGTCGGTGACCCGGCTCCAGCGCCGCGGCTACACCACCCGCGTGCTCCGGCACAGCGACCTCAGCCGAGCGGACTTCGACACCCTGAGCTCCGACGCCGCCTCCTGGCGTGGCGACGGCGGCGATGAGCGCGGGTTCTCGATGGCCCTGGGCCGGCTGGCGGACCCTCTCGACGGCGAGTGCGTGCTGGTGCAGGCCCACGACGCCGATGGCAAGGTGCGCGGGTTCCTGAGCTTCTCACCCTGGGGCCGCAACGGCTTGTCGTTGGATCTGATGCGGCGCGACCCGACCGCCGACAACGGCCTGGTCGAGCTGATGGTCGCCTCGCTGGCCGAGCGCTCCGCGCAGTTCGGGGTGGCTCGGGCGTCGATGAACTTCGCCGTCTTCCGCGAGGCGTTCGAGCGGGGCGCCGAGATCGGCGCCGGACCGATCGCCAAGGCGTGGCGGCAGGCCCTGCTGCTGGCCAGCCGCAACTGGCAGCTCGAGTCGCTCTACCGGTCCAACGCCAAGTACCTGCCGAGCTGGCAGCCGCGCTTCATGTGCTTCGAGTACGCCTCCGACCTGCCGCGGGTCGGCACCGCCGCCGGCAGCGCCGAGGGCTTCCTGACCCGACCCAGCCTGAGCTCGCTGCTGAACCGCAAAGAGTCCGGCGCTCCCGCCGCCCTGGAGACGGGGACGGAGGAGTACGCCGCCGAGGTGCGCGCGCTGATGCCGCCGGAGCCCGATCTGCTGGCCGAGGCGCTGTCGGCGGAGAAGCTGCCGGAGCAGGTGCGGGTGCGACGCGACAAGGTCAACCGGTTGAAGGCCCGCGGCATCGAGCCGTACCCGGTCGGTTACCCCCGCACCCACACCCTGGCCCAGGTGCGCGCGGAAGCCGGTCAGGTGGCCCCGGACGCTCGCACGGGCGAGACGGTCTCGATCACCGGTCGGGTGCTGCTGAAGCGCAAGCTCGGCCGGATCGGCTTCGCCACCCTGCGGGACGGTTCCGGCGACCTGCAGGTGCTGATCTCCCGCGACGGCGTCGGTGACGAGCTGTTCGATCTCTGGCAGCACGACATCGACCTCGGCGACCACATCGGCGTCACCGGTGAGGTGATGGCCACCCACAAGGGTGAGCTGTCGGTGCAGGCGACGTCGCTGCAGCTGACCAGCAAGTCCCTGCGGCCGCTGCCGGACAAGCACAAGGGACTGACCGATCCCGAGGCCCGGATCCGCGCCCGCTACGTGGACCTGATCATCCGGCCGGAGGCCCGCGACATCGCCTACGCCCGCGCCACGGTGGTGCGCAGCGTCCGCGACTCGCTGGCCCGCCGCGGCTTCACCGAGGTCGAGACGCCGATCCTCCAGCTCATCCACGGCGGCGCCAACGCCCGCCCGTTCGAGACCCACATCAACGCGTACGACCTCGACCTCTACCTCCGCATCGCCACCGAGCTGCACCTGAAGCGGCTGATCGTCGGCGGCATGGAGAAGGTGTTCGAGATGGGCAAGCAGTTCCGCAACGAGGGGGCTGACTTCAAGCACAACCCGGAGTTCACGTCGCTGGAGCTGTACGAGACGTACGGCGACTACGACACGATGCGGATCCTCACCCAACAGATCATCCAGGAGGCCGCGGTCGCCGTGTACGGCGAACCGGTGGCCCGCCGGGCGGAGGGTCCCGACGGCAAGATCGTCGAGTACGACCTGTCCGGCGACTGGCCGGTCAAGACGATCTGCCAGGCCGTCTCGGAGAAGCTCGGCGAGGAGATCACCGCGGACACCCCCCGCGAGGTGCTGCTGCGCCACGCGGCGGCCATCGGGCTGGATCTCGACGCCGACAGCCGGTGGGGCTTCGTGCTCGAGGAGGTCTACGGCGAGCTGTGCGAGTCGACGACCACGACCCCGGTCTTCTACACCGACTTCCCCAAGGAGAACGCGCCGCTGACCCGGCAGCACCGCCACGATCCCCGGTTGGCCGAGAAGTGGGACCTGGTGATCTTCGCGGCCGAGCAGGGCACCGCCTACTCGGAGCTGGTCGACCCGATGGACCAGCGGGAGCGACTGGTCGCCCAGTCCCTGCTGGCCGCGGCCGGCGATCCGGAGGCCATGCAGGTCGACGAGGACTTCCTGACCGCTCTCGAGTACGGGATGCCGCCGACCGGCGGCATGGGCATGGGCATCGACCGCCTGGTGATGAACCTGACCGGTCTCAGCATCCGCGACACGATCCTGTTCCCGCTGGTGCGACCCAACCGCTGATCAGCCACGTGCTGCCAGCGAATCAGAGGGTCCGGGAGGAGCGGTGACGATGCCGACCACAGCGGTCGAGGCGGCGCTCGGCGGCTTCGTGGCCGCGGTCGACGCGGAGGGTCTGGGCGTCTACGGCGTTCACCTAGAGTGCGGAGAACTCACCCCGACCAGGCGTCGGCGCGGCGTGTCGCGCCCCTCGGAGCCCGATCGGGGTAGAACTGACGCAACTGATCCATCGCCACCCAGCCAGCGCAAGGGACCCAGGATGAACGACCCTGCTGCCATCACCATCACCCAGGTCTTCGTCGCCGACCTGCTGGTCGAGGACGGGCGGATGCCGGTCTACGTGCACGTCATCGACCATCCCGCGGCGCGCGTGCTGGTCGACACGGGCCTGACCGAGCTGCACCCACTCGTGGCCGACATGGATCCCCGCCTGCGGCCCCTGAGCACTCAGGAGCTCGACCTCGACGGCATCGACATCGTGGTCAACACCCATCTGCACTTCGACCACTGCGGCGGCAACGTCCTCTTCCCGGGCAGGCCGATCTACGTGCAACGGCAGGAGCTCGAGGACGCTCGGCACGAGGAGGACTACACGATCCGCGAGTGGGTCGACGCACCCGATCTGCGCTACGTCCCCGTCGACGGCGAGCTCGAGCTGCTGCCGGGAGTTCGGCTCGTCCCAGCCCCCGGCCACACCCGCGGCACCCAGGTCGTCGTGGTCGAGAGCGGCGGGCACACGGCGGTCATCGGCGGCGACGTGGCCGTGTGGTTCGGCGAGCTCGACGAACCGCAGACCGAGGGACAGCTGCTCGTACGCTCCCTCGAGCCCGACCTGGTCTGGCTGGCGCACACGCACGAGCCGTGGCGACCCCACGCCGTCTGACGGACGTCACGCAGCTGCTGGCTGATCAGCTGGTCAGGTCCTGGGCCAGCATCACGATGATCCCGCTCGGACCGCGGACGTAGCTGAGCTTGTAGACGTCTCCGTACGTCGCCACGCCGCGCAGCGGGTGACAGCCGTGCCGCGCGGCGATCGCCAGGGACCCGTCGATGTCATCGACGGAGAAGGCGACGCGGTGCATGCCGATCTCGTTGGGCAGGGTGGGACTCGTCTCGATCGCGTCCGGGTGGATGTATTCGAAGAGCTCGAGGCGACCGAGCCCGTCCGGTGTCTGGAGCATGGCGATGTGGGCGTGGTTGCCATCGAGACCGACAGCCGTGTCGGCCCACTCCCCGCTGACCGTGTCACGGCCGAGGACAGTCAGACCGAGGTCGGTGAAGAAGGCGATCGCGGCGTCCAGGTCGCGGACGGCGATGCCGACGTTCTCGAGCTTGATGGGCATGCCTGGCACGTTACCGAGACTGACGATCACTCAGATCGGTGACCCTGACCTCATGGAGAACCCGATCGATGGTGACCCATGAGGTTGACTGCTGCGGTTCGGGGCGAGCAGGTCGGTCTGCCGCTGCGGCGGTTGCTTGATCAACCAGATCGGCGAGTTCTCGTTCCGTAGCGCAGAAGCCTCCGGTGCTGAAACCCATCGCGGACCCCACCGGGCACGTCAGACCAGCACCGGAAGTCGGGCCGCCCCGGGCCCTTCGCGTCGGGAACCTTGACCGAGGTCGTCATCACCCGACCCCACGAACCTGGTCGGCGGGGACCAGGTTCGTGGGGTCGACCGCGCCGGAGGCCGCATCGGAATCCCCCACCAGGTCGCCCCAGTCGTTGGAGAAGCCGTACTGGTTGCTGGCGTACAGGCCGAGGGCACCGACGGCCAGCAGCTGGCACAGCGCGATGCCGACCAGCCGCAGCAGTCGGACCGGGATCCCGCGGACGGCGGCCCCAACCCACAACCAGGGCGATGGGCACGATCACCGCGAGCACGGCGACGATCCCGAGCAGGAGGGGCGACGTGAGGGTCATGCGGATCACGCTGCCAAAGCCGGCTCCAACGCACACCGAGCGCCAACGGGGGCAGGCCAACGGGGCAGGGAGTTGAATGGCGTCATGGTCCCCGCCCCCGACGCCGTGCGCACCCGGGTCGCCGGACGGGAGCTGTCGATCGTCAACCTGGACAAGGTGATGTACCCCGCCACCGGCTACACGAAGGCGGAGGTGATCAGCTACTACTCCCAGATCGCCGACGTGCTGCTGCCCTACATCGCCGATCGGGCGCTCACCCGGGTGCGGTTCCCCGACGGGGTGGCCGGGCCCAGCTTCTACGAGAAGAACGCCCCCGCCGGTACGCCGAGCTGGGTACGGACCGCGCGGATCCTCACCAGCGACGGGCCGGTGGCGTACGTGGTCGCCGACGAGCCGGCCACAGTGGTCTGGCTGGCCAACCTCGCCGCCCTGGAGCTGCACGTCCCCCAGTGGCGGATCGGGGTGCTGGACCCCCGAACGGCGCAGGCCGGAGCGTTGGAGCGCGGAGAGCCGCTGGCCGACCGGGTGGTCGTCGACCTGGACCCGGGTGCGGGCACCACCATCGTCGAGGTCGCCCGGGCGGCCATGATCGCGGCCGAGCGACTCGCCTCCGACGGTCTGGTTCCGGTGGCCCAGACCTCAGGCAGCAAAGGGATCCAGGTCTACGCCGCGGTCGCGCCGACCCCGAGCCGACAGATCTGGGCGTACGTGAAGCAGCTCAACGCCACCCTGCACCGACGGCTGCCGGACTTCTTCGTCGCATCGATGTCGATCGCCGAACGGGCGGGGCGGATCTACGTCGACTACAACCAGAACCTCGCGGCCCGCAACACCATCGCGCCCTACTCGCTGCGCGGCCGCGAGCGACCGAGCGTGGCGACGCCGCTGACCTGGGAGGAGGTGGCCGCCGCCAGCGGCCCGGACGATCTCAGGTTCTCCCCCGAGGACGTGCTGGAGCGGGTGGCCGAGCACGGCGACCTGGCCGCCGACCTGCTCCACCCGGATCGTCCGGAACTGCCGCTGGTCAGCGACGATGCCGGGTAGCAGGCGTCGGGCCGGTTAGGCTGCGCTGGTGAGCATCGAGGCCGTCGCCGCCAAGAAGAGTCCGACCCGGATGCCGCGCGACCAACGACGCGCGCAGCTGCTCGACGCCGCCAACCACGTGTTCACCAGCAACGGCTACCACGCGGCCGCGATGGACGACATCGCCGAGGCCGCCGGGGTGTCGAAGCCGGTCCTCTACCAGCACTTCGGCTCCAAGCTCGACCTCTACCTCGCGCTGCTCGACGCCAGCTGCGACCGCCTGGTGGAGGTGGTCGAGGAGGCCCTCGACTCGACCGAGGAGAACGCGGATCGGGTGGTCGCCACCATGGGCGCTTTCTACGAGTTCGTGTCCTCGGCCAGCGGCCAGTTCCGGTTCGTCTTCGAGTCCGACCTCACCGGTGACGGTCAGGTGCAGCAGCGGCTGTGGAAGGTCAACAACGACATCGCCGACGCCATCGCGGTGGTGATCGGCGACGACACCGGGCTGCCGTACGAGCAGTCCAAGCTGCTGGCCATCTCCCTGGTCGGGATCGCCCAGGTGAGCGCCCGCTACTGGGTCTCCGGGGGCACCCAGCGGATCGCCGTGGACGAGGCCAAGCACCTGGTCAGCAACCTGGTCTGGCGCGGCATCGGTGGCTTTCCCAAGACCGAGCACCAGCATCACGAGGAGACGTCCTGATGTCTGGTCACCTGCTGGTCCGACGCCCCTCGCCGGCCCTGGCCGACGGTGAGCTGACCCACCTCGACCGCGCCCCGGTCGATGCGGACCTGGCACTCCAGCAGTGGCAGGGGTACGTCGGCGCGTTCGTGGCCCACGGCTGGACGGTGCAGGAGATCGCACCCGCCGACGACCACCCGGACGGGGTCTTCGTCGAGGACACCGTGGTGGTGTTCGGCGACCTTGCGGTGCTGACGTCGCCCGGGGCGGCGTCACGCCGCGGCGAGGTGGTCACCACAGAGGCGGCGCTGGCCGCGCTTCCGGCCACCCACCGGCTGGAGGTCGCCCGGATCGAGGAGCCCGGGCACCTGGACGGCGGCGACGTGCTCAAGATCGGCCGGACCGTCTACGTGGGGCTGACGTGCCGCACCGACGAAGCCGGTGTCGCCCAGCTCACCTCGCTGCTCGAGCCGCGCGGCTGGCGAGTTGTCGCCGTCCCGGTGACCAAGGTGCTGCACCTGAAGTCCGGGGTGACCGCTCTGCCCGACGGGACCGTCGTCGGCTTTCCCCCACTGGTCGACGACACCGGCGCCTACCCCAGCTTCCTGGCGGTGCCGGAGGAGCACGGCACCGCAGTGGTCGACCTCGGCGCCTCTGCCGACGGCCGAAGGGCCGTGCTGATGTCCGCCGACGCCCCGCGCACGGCCGAGCTGTACGCGGCCCGCGGGCTCGAGGTCGTCACCGTGCCGATCACCGAGTTCGAGAAGCTCGAAGGCTGCGTGACCTGTCTGTCCGTCCGCGTGCGGACGGTGGGGTGACCTCACCACGCACCGGCCCCTCGGGTCGCCAGGCCCGGTTCGGCAAGCTCATCGAGCGCGACGACGGCGCCGACGTGCCGTTCTACGACGACCGACCGGTCCACGTCGCCGGTTGGAGGTGGTTGGTCATCGTGCTGGCCGCGGTGGCCGGCTTCCTCGCGCTGACGATGATCCCGGCCAGCGGCAACCTCGCGCTGCTCGGCACCCGCATCCTGTTCGTCGCCTTCCCCGCGGTTGCCTTCATCGCGCTGACCGGCGGTGCCTGGAAGGCGATCTTCCGTCCGCTCAAGGGCATGGACGTGCTGACCATGCTCGCCTTCTGGGCGATCTACATGGTGCTCAGCAGCGTTGTCGCCCTCGTCATCAAGAGCGCTGATCCCGGTCATGTGACGGCGAACCGAGCCACCGACGGCGTGACCTCGGCGAGTGAGCTGATCTTCTTCTACCTCGGCACCTTCATCCAGCTGTTCGGCGAGGAGCTGTTCAGCATCATCCCGTTCCTGGCGATCGCGGCCGTGGCGTACCAGCGGTTCAAGCTGTCCCGCAAGACGTCGTTGATCATCGCCTGGCTGCTGACCGCCGTCTGGTTCGGGGCCGCGCACCTGCCCACGTACGACTGGAACTTCTTGCAGTGCTTCCTGGTGATCGGCCTGGCCCGCTTGGTGCTGACCCTGGCCTACCTGCGGACCAAGAACATCCTCGTCTCCTTCGGCGCCCACCTGATGATCGACTGGGGCATCTTCACCGCCACTCTGATCTTCACCTAGCCCGCGGCGCGCTCGTAGCCTCGCGGAACGACCAGCACCGGCACCGGTGCGTGCCGGATCAACTTGGTCGCGCGGGAGCCGAGGAAGACCCGGGCGATCGGACCCAGCGTCGAGGAGCCCAGCACCAGCAGCTCGTTGGGCTTCCAGTCGACGCTGGACATCGACTCCCCCCAGCCCGCTCCGGTGGCGATCACTGTCTCGGTGGCGTCGTCGATGACCTCGTCGAGGCGCAGCCGGCTCTGGGCGTGCGACGCCTGCTCCCGCCAGGAGTCCAGCACCGAGTCCTCGGCGGACAGCCCGACCTCGGGGGGATACATGGTGGCGCCCCGCACACCGAAGCTGGCCACCCGAGCGGGTGTACCGAGACTGCGGGCGAAGGACACCGCGTGCGCCACCACCTTCTCCGACTCCTCGCCGTCGGAGAACGCACAGGTCACTCGGCTGAAGCCGTCGGCGGCGGTGGACCGGTAGCCCCGTGGGCTGAGGGCCAGCGGGATCGGCGAGGAGTGCAGCAGCTTGTCAGTGGTGGAGCCGACGACGATGCGACCCACCGCGCCGTCGGTGCTGGAGCCGAGTACCAGCACCGACGCCTGGCACTCGTCGGCGGCCTGGAGCAGCGCGGAGGTGACCGAGCGGCCGGTGACGGCGTGGTAGTCGATCGGTACGTCGACGCTGGGATCGACCAGGTACTCCCGGGCCTTGGCCTCCGCCTGGGTGCCGAGCTGTTGGGCGAACTCGGCGTACTCGGCGTCCACCCGGGCCAGCGACGGCGTCGACCACTGCCGCGGCACCACCGTGACCACGCCGAGCGAGGTCCCCAGCGCGTGCGCGAGCTGCAGCCCCAGATCCAGCGAGCCGCGCCCGCCCTTGTGCGGCACGTAGCCGACCAGAACGGTCATGAGCGGAGCCTCTCGGGAGTGCAGGAGGGTTCTGGGGCGACACGCTTTTCGTCGTCCCAGAACGCGACGAACGAGCGAGAAGCCGCGGAGCTCATGACCGCGGTGAGCGGAGCGCGACCATCGGACACAGTCATCAGTGACCCACCACCGCGTCCTCGGCGTCGACGTCCTCGCCGGCCAGCATCCGACCCAGCACCGAGTGCTTCCTGCCGTACAGGAGGTAGAAGACGATGAACACGCCGACCCAGAGCGCGAAGACCAGCCAGGTGTACCAGTGCAGGTTCGCCAGGATGTAGCCGCAGGCGATGATCGACAGGATGGGTGTGACCGGGAAGAACGGCACCTTGAAGCCGCGCGGCAGGTCGGGCTGGCGGTAGCGCAGGATGATGACGCCCAGCGAGACCACGATGAACGCGGTCAGGGTGCCGATGGACACCACGTCGATCAGGTAGTCCAGGGGCACGAACGCGGCCAGCAGGGACACCACGATCGCGACGATGATCGTGTTGTTCACCGGGGTCTGGGTCCGCGAGCTGACCTTGGCGAAGGTCCTCGGCAGCATCCCGTCCCGGCCCATGGCGAACAGGATGCGGGTCTGCCCGTACATGGTGACCAACGTGACGGAGAAGATCGAGATGACGGCGCCGAGGGCCAGGATGGTCGCCCACACCGTGTTGCCGGTGATGATCTCCAGGATCTTCGACAGGCCCGCCTCGGACTGACCCTCGAAGTCGGTCCACGGCTGGGCGCCGATCGCCGAGATCGCCACCAGCAGGTAGATCGCGATCACGATGAACAGCGCACCGATCAAGGCCCGCGGCATCGTCTTCTGCGGGTCCTTCACCTCATCACCTGCGGTGGAGACCGCGTCCAGGCCGATGAAGGAGAAGAAGATCGTGCCGGCCGCGGTGGCCACGCCCGCCGTCCCCATCGGCGCGAAGTCGGCGAAGTGATCCGCGTTGAACGCGGTGAAGGCGATGATCGAGAACATCACCAGCACGGTCAGCTTGATCACCACCATGATCGCGTTGACCTTGGCGGACTCGCTCGCCCCCCGGATCAGCAGCAGCATGCACAACCCGGTGAGGATCACGGCCGGCAAGTTGATGATCCCGGTCTCCTGACCCGGCGTCCCGAACGGCGCGGCCAGGATCGCCTGCGGCAGCTCGATGCCGGTGATGTTGACCAGCGCCTCGTTGACGTAGCCGCTCCAGCCGACCGCCACCGCGGCGGTGGAGACGCCGTACTCCAGCAGCAGGCAGGCGGCGACACCCATCGCGATGATCTCGCCGAGCGTGGCGTACGCGTAGGAGTAGGTGGAGCCCGAGACCGGCACCGCCGACGCCATCTCCGCGTAGCAGATCGCGGCCAGGCCCGCCGCCAGACCGGCCAGCAGGAAGGACACGATCACCGCGGGTCCTGCCTCGGGCACCGCCGAGGAGAGCACGAAGAAGATGCCTGTGCCCACGGTGGCGCCGACGCCGAACATCATCAGCTGGAACGTGCCCATGGTCCGGTTCAGCTGCGGACCGTGACGGTCCCCGATCGGCTTGCGGCGGAAGAGCCCGCCCGCCTTGGTGGGAGACAACGGTTCGACGCTCATGGGCCTCCGATCACGGGACGCGCGGATTCGCACGTCAGGCTGCAGTCTGTCCTAAGAATTCCCCAAGTGTCAGTAGCGGGGTCCGGACGTCACACGGCTGTTTCCTGACCGACGCGGCGGCCGGCGTCGGCCGGCGATGCCTGGCCTCGGCGCGGGCGAGGGCCGCCCGGTGCCGCAGGTACCGGTGTCCGAGGGTGTGCCGAGGTGCAGATCGGCCACGATCAGCAAGCGGTGCTCCCCGGTCAGCTCCATGTGCTCCACGATGTGCTTCATCCGCGGGAAGGTGTTGATCATCACCACGTCCGGCACGAGCCGGTCGGGACCGCGAGCACGTACGCCGCCGCGGGCAACGGCCACGCCTGCACCAGACGCAAGGTCGCCGGGTCCAGGACGTAGATCAGCAGCAGCCCCGGGAACCCCCGGTAGATCGAGTACGGCAGGCAGATCCGGCCCTGCAGGTTGAGCGGCTTCTCGCTGTAGTCCCAGAACACCGAGCCGAACAGCTTCTCCATCACGAGCGGCAGGTACAGCAGACCGCACCGCGACTCGATGACGCCCTTGTACTGCTTCGCGTAGCAGAAGGTCATCTCGACGATGACGCCGTAGAAGCCGTAGATCAGAAAGGCCCACAGCGCGACGTAGAGGCCACTGGTCGTATCGGATCCATGGGCCGCACGGTGCCATCACCGACCCCGATCCGAGTAGATTGGCCGAGCCACACGAGAGAGAAGGTTGGGACATGACCGAGTTCGCCGGCGCCGCCGCACCATCGCCCCTGACGCCCCCGGATCAGGTCGCCACCCTGACCCTGACCGCACCGGCGCCGCCCCAGCGGATCGCCGCCACCCAGGCGCCGTCGATCGCGCCGCAGGTCGACGCGTCTCAGGTCCCCGCCCTGGACGCCCGGGTCGACGGGTTCCTGGATGCGTTGACCAAGGCGCAGACCCGTTCCCCGGAGTTCGCCGCGCAGGCCGCCAACGTCCGCAGCATGGGCGACGCCGACGTCCGGAAGGCCGCCGAGACCTCCAACCGGCTGCTGAACACCCCGGTCAAGGCACTGAAGGAGGGTGGCATCGCCGAGGGTTCCAAGGTCGGTACGACGCTGCTGGAGCTGCGTCGCACGGTCGAGGAGCTCGACCCCAGCCAGGCCACCGGCACCCGCAAGCTGCTCGGCTTCCTGCCGTTCGGCGACAAGGTGGTCGACTACTTCCGGAAGTACCAGGACGCCCAGTCCCACCTGAACGGCATCCTGCACAGCCTCCGCAACGGTCAGGACGAGCTGGCCAAGGACAACGCGGCCCTCAACATGGAGAAGCAGAACCTGTGGGCGACCATGGGTCGGCTGAACCAGTACGTGTACGTCGCCGAGCGTCTCGACTCCCGGCTCACCGAGCAGATCACCGCGCTGGAGATGTCCGACCCGGACCGGGCCAAGGCGCTGCAGCAGGACGTCTTGTTCTACGTCCGGCAGAAGCACCAGGATCTGCTCACCCAGCTCGCCGTCTCCATCCAGAGCTATCTGGCGATCGACATCATCATCAAGAACAACATCGAGCTGATCAAGGGCGTCGACCGGGCGGCGACGACCACCGTGTCGGCGCTGCGGACCGCGGTGATCGTGGCCCAGGCCCTGGGCAACCAGAAGCTCGTGCTGGATCAGATCACCGCGCTCAACACCACCACCTCGGACCTGATCCAGCGCACCTCGGAGATGATGAAGGACAACTCCGCGGCCATCCAGCAGCAGGCCGCTTCGGCGACCATCGGACTGCCCCAGCTGCAGGCCGCCTTCGCCAACATCTACGCCACGATGGATTCCATCGACGCCTTCAAGCTGCAGGCGCTCGACTCGATGGCGACCACCATCACCACGCTGGAGACCGAGGTGGACAAGTCCCGCGAGTATCTCGACCGGGTCTCCAACGCCGACCAGCGGCTGGCCTCCGGTGCCTTGGACATCGAGGGCGGCAGCCCCAGCGGTCTGCGGTGAGCTGCTGCTCGCCCGCGACCTGCCGACCCGCGATCGTCGACACGAACTGATCTGAGCTGACCATGGGCTTCAAGGACTGGGTCGCCAAGATGACCGGCCGGCTCGAGCCGGCACCGGTGACCGTGACGCCGAGCCCGGCCGCGCCCACCGAGCAGGACATCGTGACCGCGCTGGATCGGGCCGAGGCGATGGTGACCGGCGGGGTGGTGCCGGCCCCGGTGCAGTCCCGGGTCAAACGGATCACCTCCACGGTTCGGCAGACCATGCCCCGACTGCGCAACCTCGGTCTCGGCAGCCCGGAGGCGTACTCGGTGATGGCCACCGCCACCGACTACCTGCCCGAGGCGATCAGCGGCTACCTCCGACTGCCCCGCGACTGGGCCGACTCTCGGCCGATCGAGGCCGGCAAGACGTCGTTGATGGTGCTCATCGACCAGCTCGACCTGCTGGCCTCCACCATGGACAAGATCTTCGACGCGGTCGTCCGGGTGGATGCCGCCGCGCTCGTCGCCCACGGTCGGTTCCTGCAGGAGAAGTTCGGGCATCCCGGCAACACGCCGACAGCCCCGCCCACGATGAGCCAGGAGTCGGACACCCCGCGTAGCAGTCTGGACCTCCCATGAGTGATGAGCGACCCGCCGATCCCGACCTGCGCCGCTGGGGCAACGACGCGCTGCAGGCCCTCAGCGACGCCTTCGACAAGGTCGTGCGCAGCCGCGAGTCCAGTCCGGGCATCGAGGTGGCAGACGCCCGGGCCCAGGACTGGTTCGACCTCGGTCATCTCGATCCCGATGCACCCGGGAAGTTCCCGGGCATCGGTGGCGTCGGCGGTGTTGATCGGGTCGGTGGGGTCGGCACGGCCGGGTCCCCGGCGTCCGGACCGGCGGCCCCAGGGCCCGCGACGCCAGGATCCCCCGCCGTCGACGCCGACGCGCCAGCACCGACGGCCACCGCGCCCGCCGTCGCGACCGAGACCGTGCCGGAGCCGGAACCCGAGCCGGAGAAGTCCCTGGAGGAGCTGCTGGCCGAGCTCGACGCGCTGATCGGGCTCGCCGACGTCAAAGCCGAGATCCACCGCCAGGTCGCCGTGCTACGGGTCGAGGGCCTGCGGACCAAGGCGGGGCTGCGCTCGGCCACCATCACCCGGCACCTCGTCTTCGTCGGCAACCCGGGCACCGGCAAGACCACGGTGGCCCGGCTGGTCGGCGGCATCTACCGGGCCCTCGGGTTGCTCAGCAAGGGACAGCTGGTCGAGGTCGACCGTTCCGAGCTGGTCGCCGGCTACCTGGGCCAGACCGCCATCAAGACCGCCGAGGTGGTGGCCAGCGCGGTGGGTGGGGTCCTGTTCATCGACGAGGCCTACAGCCTGGCCGGCGACCAGTACGGCACCGAGGCCGTGGACACCCTGGTCAAGGAGATGGAGGACCGGCGGGACGACCTGGTGCTGATCGTGGCCGGCTATCCCGACCCGATGGTCGTCTTCATCGCGCAGAACCCCGGGTTGGCCAGCCGGTTCCGCACCACCATCGAGTTCGCCGACTACACCGACCACGAGCT
Organism: uncultured Actinomycetota bacterium; assembly: GCA_963696135.1. GTDB lineage: Bacteria > Actinomycetota > Actinomycetes > Propionibacteriales > Propionibacteriaceae > Microlunatus. Next base: position 250,541 of record CAVOJH010000003.1, on the reverse strand, counting down.
GCTGGGCATCTTCCAGCGGCTGGCCGAGGGCGCCGACTACGACGTGCCGGACGCTACCCGGACTCGGTTCGGGACGCTGCTGGCGGCCACGCCGCGCGGACCGTCGTTCGGCAACGGCCGCTACGCCCGGAACCTGCTGGAGGGCGCCATCGGTCGGCATGCCTGGCGTCTGCGGGAGGTGACCGAGCCGACGATCGCGCAGCTCCGGGAGCTGCTGCCGGAGGATCTCGACGACGAGCCGATCGACTCACCCGCCGATCTGTCCGGGGCAGGAGACTCCGGCGAGACCGGCGAGACCGGCGAGGCTGGCAAACCCAGCGAGGCGAGCCCGCCCGATCCCGACGACAGCCATCCCGAAGACAGCCATCCCGACGACACCGAGGAGACGCCGTGACGCAACCCACCGGGTCCGCCGCGACGGCACCGGCCCCCGTCACCTCCCCCACCGCCCAGAACGCCGCAGCGGCGACATCGTCGCCGCTGCCGGTCCAGGCGACAGCGACACCGAAGCCCCGGGACACGCCGCGGGAGCTGCGCCGGCTGACCACGCTGGTGATCGTGGCCGGTCTCGTCTTCGGGGTCGCGGGCCTGGCGACCTTCCTGCTGCTGACCTCCGCTCTGCAGCGCGCCGAGTCCTCGACCGCCCAGCTGATCCGGGTCCAGCAGATCCAGACCAACCTGCTGCGGGCGGACGCCAACGCCACCAACGCGTTCCTGGTCGGAGGTCTGGAGAAGCCCGACCAGCGCCAGGCGTACGACGACGCGATCACCGAGTCCTCCCAGCTGATCGCCGAGGCCGCCGACGCGGAGCCCGGCGACCGGGCCGCCCTCTCCGCGCTGAACGTCCAGCTGATCGACTACACCGAGAACATCGAGCTGGCCCGGGCCAACAACCGGCAGGGCTTCCCGGTCGGCGCCCAGTACCTCCGCAACGCGAGTGGTGGGCTCCGGGCCGACGCGATGCCCCTGCTGGACAACCTGGTGAGCGCCAACGCCGATCGGGCGGCGAGCCAGATGAACGCCCGGATCGCGATCCTGTTCGCCCTCGCCGGCCTGGCCGTTCTCGGTGTGCTGGTCTGGGTGCAGGTCCGGCTCGCGCGCCGCTTCAAACGGCGCTTCAACGTCGGCCTGGTGATCGCCTCGATCATCGGCGCGGCGACGCTGATCGTCGGGCTGGTCGCCCTCGGCTGGGCGTCGGTGACGATCGGCAACATCCGGGACGGCTCGTTCACCGACGTCCGCGATGCCGCGACAGCGCGGATCGAGGGCAACAACGCCAAGTCCAACGAGAGCCTGACCCTGATCGCTCGCGGCAGCGGCGGCTCCTTCGAAGAGGCCTGGCAGACGTCGGCAGCGATCGTCGAGGACCGCATCTCCCGGTTCGGTCGGGACTTCGAGGTGGTCTGGCAGCCGTACGTCGACGTGCACACCCAGATCCGCACCCTCGACGACGGCGGCCAGTGGGACAAGGCGGTGGCGCTGGCGACCACCACGTCCAACACCACCTTCACCACGTTCGACACCAACGTCGCCCGGGTGGTGGACAGCGCCAGCGCCGAGACCACCGGAGGACTGGCCGCGACCGTCCCGTGGATGATCATCGGGGCGATCCTCAGCCTCATCGCCGGCATCGCGATGGCGGTGCTCGGTCGCCGAGGTCTCGCCCAGCGCCTGAAGGAGTACCGATGAGACGCCGCGTCCTGCCGAGACGGCTGCTCGGGCCAGCGCTGGTCGCGCTGCTGCTAGCGGTCCTCACCGGCTGCGGTCTGGCGGCCTACGCCCCCACGCCGCTTCCCGCCGATGAGTCCCCGGCTCCGACCACGGCGCCCACCACCGCCCCGACCACGGCTCCGGCCCAGTGCGACAACGCGCTGGCTTCCTACGATCCCAGCGACACCGAGGGGGCGGCCGTCAAACGGATCCAGAAGCGCGGCCGGATCATCGCGGGGGTGTCCGCCGACACCTACCTGCTCGGTTCCCGGAACCCGTTCACCGGCAAGATCGAGGGCTTCGACATCGACATGGTCAAGGCGATGGCCAAAGCCATCGTGGGCAACGAGAACGCGTACGAGCTGCGCGTGATCACAGCGGCCCAGCGGATCCCGTCGCTGGAGAACGGGTCCGTCGACATGGTCGCCCGCAACATGACGATCACCTGCGACCGCTGGACCCAGGTCGGCTTCTCCTCCGAGTACTACTCGGCCGGTCAGAAGATCCTGGTCCGGCGCGGCGCCAAGGCCACCACGCTCGCCGACCTGGCCGGCCAACGGGTCTGCGCCCCCAAGGGCACGTCGAGCATGACCAACCTGATGAAGCTGCAGCCCAAGGCGATCGCCGTCGGCGCCGACAACCACACCGGCTGCCTCGCGCTCTTCCAGAACGGCGAGGTCGACGCCATCACCGGGGACGACACCGTGCTGGCCGGCCTCGCCGCCCAGGACCCCTACGCGGTCGTGCCGGATCAGAAGGCGTTCACCGCCGAGCCGTACGGGCTCGCGTTCAACAGCAAGGACGTCGATCTGATCCGGTTCGCCAACGGGGTGCTGGCCGAGATGCGCAGCGACGGTGAGTGGAAGCAGATCTACGACCGCTGGCTCGCCGAGGCGCTCGGTCCGGCCCCCGCGCCGCCCAAGGCCGTGTACGGCAGGGCGACATGACCACGTCGAGCGCGTCGTCGTGAACGCCTTCGGCAGGGCCACATGACCGCAGGCTCGGCGCAGGCCCCGGCCGCCCCGGGACGGATGGGGGTGGCGGCCGACCCGACCGCCCTGCTCGGCTACCTGGATCAGCTCGGGCGGTGGCGTGACGCCCGCCGGGCGGAGCTGGGCGAGCTGGATCGGGCCGCCCTCTCCTCCCCCACCGGAGCGTCCGCGACCGCGGACATCGCCTTGTCCCTGGCGCTGTGGAAGGCCGTGGCCGACCGCTACGAGCAGCTCCAGCGGGTCTGGGACTCCGGTCGGGTCGGGGTCACCGAGCGGGAGAAGCTGTCCAGCCTCATCTGGGGCCGCCTCGACGCCGCGTACGACACCAGCGGGCTGGCCGTCTCGCTGCCCGAGGCCTGCCGGCTGTCCGATGCCCTGGTCGGCCAGCTCCGGGTCCGGCTCGGTCTGGACGTGTCGGCGCTGGAGACCACCGACCGGATCGCCGACCTGCGCGCCCAGCTGGAGCGGATCCGCGACCAGATCGGTCTGGAAGCACCCGGTGCCCGCCAGCAGCAGGCCGCCGAGACCCAGTCCAAGCTGGCCCGGCGGCTGCGGGACGTCGCCGAGAAGGCCGGTCGGGGCGGCGACGTGGGTGGTCTGCTGCCGCCGTTGGAGATCGACGCGGCCCGGTTCGAGCGGGACCTGATCGTCGGGGCCGCGCAGCGTCGTCAGGCGCGGGCCGAGGTCGAGCAGATCCGCCGGCTGCGGGACAGCCTGGAGGCCCGCGAGGACCGGCTGCGGACGTTGGCGACGACCTGCGTGGCGACGGTGGACCCGGCCCCCCGGTACGCCGTCCCGGATGTGGACGCTTTGGGTCCCGTGCCGAACACGCTCGACGCGCTGGCCGCGTACCGGCACCGCCTCTCACTGGTGGACCGGGCACTGACCCTGGCGGACGACGCCTACTCCGCCGCCCTCCAGCAGCACGCCGACCTGCTGGCACGGCTCGACGCCTATCATCTGAAGGCCACCGCGACCGGTGTCGCCGACCAGGCGGCGGTCGCGAACGCGTACGGGTTGGCCACCGCCGCCCTGGCCGAGCGGCCGACCAAGATGGCCCTGGCGAGTCAGCTGGTCAGCCTCTACCAGACCTATCTGCAGACCGTGACGAGCCGTTCGGCCGCGTCATGAGCCGTCAGCGCCGAAGGGGTACCCGATGAAGTGCACGCAGCCCGGCTGCACCGGTTCGATCGTCGACGGCTACTGCGACGTCTGCGGGTCACCGGGAGCGACGTCCGGCACCTCCGCTCTCCTCACCGCCGCCGCGACCCCCGCGGCAGGTGGAGGCGCGGTCTCGGCGGCGGTCGGCCAGCGAGCCGGCGGCTGCCGCCAACCCGGCTGCACCGGCACCGTCGTGGACGGCTACTGCGATGTGTGCGGCACCCCGGGGGATACCAGCCCCGCCCCCGCGGCTACCGCCGGACCGGCTGGGTCGTCGGGCGACGACCAGACCGGCGTCGTGTCCACCATGACCCGAGGCTCCAGTCGACTCGGCTCGGCTGCGATCGGCTCCCAGCGGGCCGGGGGTGGTGGCACCACGGCCACCAAGCGGGTGAGCTCCGGCTCCCAGCGGCTGCGCTCGGCCCGGCTCGGTGCCGGCTTGACCCGGGTACCACCAGCCCCGTCGATCGACGCGGCCAAGGCCATCATGGTCAACCCGGTGGTGCCGGAGAACAAACGCGTCTGCCCGAGCTGCGGGTCGCCGGTCGGTCGCGGTCGCGACGGTCAGCCCGGACGTGCCGAGGGCTTCTGTCCCAAGTGCGGCAGCCAGTTCTCCTTCACCCCGAAGCTGCAGCCCGGTGACCTGGTGGCGAACCAGTACGAGGTGGCGGGCTGCCTCGCCCACGGCGGTCTGGGTTGGATCTACCTGGCCAAGGACAAGAACGTCTCCGACCGCTGGGTGGTGCTGAAGGGTCTGCTGAACACCGGCGACGCCGACGCCCTCGCGGTGGCGATCATCGAGAAGCAGTTCCTGGCGCAGGTCGAGCACCCGCTGATCGTGGAGATCTACAACTTCGTCACCCACGACGGCGCCGGCTACATCGTGATGGAGTACGTGGGCGGGGTCTCGCTCAAGGACATCCTGAAGGACCGGATGCGGGAGGCGGGAGGCAGCTACAACCCGTTGCCGGTGGACCAGTCGCTCGCGTACATCCTCGAGGTGCTGCCCGCCTTCCAGTACCTGCACGACCTCGGCCTGGTCTACTGCGACTTCAAGCCCGACAACCTGATCCAGATCGGCGACGCCGTCAAGCTGATCGACCTCGGCGGCGTGCGCCGGCTGGACGACGACGAGTCCGCCATCTACGGCACGGTCGGCTACCAGGCGCCGGAGGTGCCCCAGGTCGGCACCAGCGTCGCCTCCGACATCTACACGATCGGCCGCACGCTGATGGTCCTGATGGCGGAGTTCCGGGGCTACCAGACCACGTACATCGACCGGCTGCCACCGGTCGAGGACGTGCCCGTCTTCATCGCCCACGACTCTCTCTACCGCCTGGTGGCCAAGATGTGCGCCCCGGATCCCGCCGACCGGTTCGCCTCGGTGGACGAGCTGCGGGTCCAGCTGCTGGGCGTGCTGCGGGAGGTGGTGGCCGAGAAGCAGGCGGGTACGGCCCTGACCTCGGCGGCCTCGGTCCTGTTCGAGGCCCCGGCGGTGGTCAGTGACGCGCTCGCCTGGGATCAGCTGCCGGCCCTGCGGGTGGACACCACCGACGGCCAGTTCTCCTGGTTGTCCAACATCACCGCCGACGACCCCAAGGAACGCCTCGCCGAGCTCAAGCGGGCGCCCGCCATCACGCCCGAGATCCAGCTGGCCCGGGCCCGGGCCGCGCTGCAAGCGGGCTGGGACAAGACCGTGCACGAGGTCGTCAACCAGATGCTCACCCTCGACCCATGGGAGTGGCGGGCAGTCTGGATGAGCGGGCTGCTCGCGCTGCAGCGCAAGGACGTCAAGGCGGCCCAGTCGGCCTTCAACGCCGTGTACGGTCAGGTGCCCGGCGAGCTGGCCCCCAAGCTGGCGCTGGCGCTGGCCTGTGAGCTCGGTGGCGAGCCAGACCTCTCGGAACGGCTCTACCGGATCTGCGCCTCGACCGACGCGAACTACGTCGCCCCGGCCGCCTTCGGGCTGGCCCGGGTCCGCTCGGGACGCAAGGACGTGGCCGGGGCGGTCCAGGCACTCGACCTGGTCCCGTCGACGTCGCGGAACTTCCCCGAGTCGCAGCGGCAGAAGGCGGAGCTGTTGTACGCGGCGGCCGACGGGCTGCCGATGCTGGCGCAGGCGATGGACAGCATCGCGCGGGTCCGGATGGATCCGGTGGAGAAGTCCGAGCTGAGCGCGAAGATCATGGAGCGAGCCCTGGCCACCGTGCAGGCCAAGGGCCCGAACCGACGGCTGATGATCGGTGGTATCCCGGCCGACGATCCCGACCTGCGGGATGGTCTGGAGGCGACCTATCGAACCCTCGCGTCGAGCGCCGACGACGATCAGGAACGCTATGCCCTGGTGGACAAGGCCAACGAGGTCCGCCGCTGGACCCTGACGTGATGGACACGTACCTCATGGACCTCGACGCGACGTTGCCCGGCACGACCGACCAGATGTGTGAGAGCGAGCAGGCGTGAGTGCTGAACCAGGCCCGGACCAGGCGATCAACGCCGAAGCCGGTCGCTGTCCCAGCTGCGGTTCCCCGGTGGAACCGACGGCGCGCTTCTGCGAGACCTGCGGCGCCCCGCTGACTCCGACCGAGGCCGCGGCCGAGCAGGTCGTCGCCGAGCTGCCGGTCGAGCTCACCGCCTCGGTGGTCCAGTCGGAGCCGGCCACCGCCGAGCCGACCCTGGTGCTGCCGCGACCGTGTGCCAGCTGCGGAGGCGTGGTCGGACCCGACGGCTACTGCGAGACCTGCGGCACCAAGGCCCCCAGCGAGCGCGACCACTACGTCGAGCGACCCGCCTCCTGGGTGGCCGCGTGCTGTGACCGGGGCATCCGTCACTATCGCAACGAGGACGCCACCGCCGTGGCCGCCTCCGCCGAGCCGGGCAAGCGCGCGGTGCTGGTGGTCTGCGACGGGGTGTCGACCGCCGACGAGTCCGACGTGGGCAGCATGGCTGCGGCCAAGGCCGCCCGGGACGTGCTCGTGTCGAGTCGGCCCGCCGGCCTCGGCGTACCGGAGAGCCGGGCCGCGGCGATCGAGGCCGCTCTGGTGACCTCGGCCGAACGGGCCAACGCCGCCGTCATCGCCAGCACGTCCGCCGACACGGCGAACCCGTCGTCCTGCACGTTCGTGGCCGTCGTGCTCGAGGACGACCTGTGCGTCTTCGGCAACATCGGCGACAGCCGGGCCTACTGGATCACCGATCCGGGGTCCGGCGATCCCGTCCAGCTCACCCTCGACGACTCGGTCGCCCAGCTGCGGATCGCCGCCGGAGTGCCCAAGGAAGAGGCCGAGGTGGGCCCGCAGGCGCACGCGATCCTGAAGTGGTTGGGACGCGACTCCCAGGACTTCCGGCCGACCACCGGCTCGGTGCTGCTGAACGGGTCGGGTTGGCTGCTGGTCTGCTCCGACGGCCTGTGGAACTACGCCTCCGAGGCCGCCGAGCTGCAGGCCCTGATGGCCCAGCTCAGCGCCACGGCCGGCACCGATCCGTTGTCCCTGGCCGAGGCGATGGTGCGCTGGGCCTGCGACCAGGGCGGCAAGGACAACATCTCGGTGGCGCTGGCGCGCCGCCCCTGAACCTCCTCCCTAGGCCATCCGGCCGCGCAGCGTCTCGACGCCCTCGCCCTGGAGGTGGTCGAGGCCGGCCGGGCGGCCGGTCATGGCGAGCAGCAGGGCGTCGGCGTCACCACTCACGATCGCGCCGCGGCCGTACGACCAGTCGACGTCAGTGGCGCGCAGCTCCAGCCCCTCCAGCGACCCCGGCCCGACGAAGCTGCGCGGGGACGTGCCGGCTAGGTAGGTCAGTGACGTCCGCCAGCGCTCGGCGGGGACTCGGTGGGTGAGCCCCAGCGGCCAGCAGATGTCCCGACCGTGGACGAGGAGGTCGGTCATCGGTGCCTCCGGACCCGCACCGGGTGGGGTGAACCGCGATTCGGCTCGCCGCCGGAGGGTGTCGATGAGATCGTCGTACGGCCGCCGCGCCTGCTGCCGAGCGAGCCGGGTGTTCGCGCGGTCGAAGTTCCCCCCACACACCAGCATGGTGAGCGCGAACCTGGGAATGCTGACCTGAAGGGGCACCACCAGGTGGGCGATCACGTCCAGGACACTCCACTCGCTGCACAGACTCTGCGCCGCCCGCTGCTCGGTGGTGAGGCCGGCCAGCAGATCGGCAAGCCCTCGACGCTCGTCGGCGATCTCCGCGAAGGTGTCCACCCGCGCAGTCTGCCGTGCGCGCATATTCCGACCACGGACGGCTTCCGGCCCGCCTCCACTCCAAGACGCCGCGAACTTTCCGACCACGGACGGCAATCGCCCGGCCCCCACACCCGCACGCCGCGCATATTCCGACCACGGACGGCAATCGCCCCACCCCCAAGACCCGCGCGCAATCCGACCACGGACGGCTACCGCAGCAGGGGACCACGGAGCCTCGCCGGCAGTCTCACCTCGGAAGCGGGCGGGTCGAGTTGACCCGGTCCCCGACGGTCAGCGACCCCAACCGCTGACGTCCAGCACCTCCACGCTCGCTGCCCGATGCGCCAGGGCTGGCGACGGCGCGGCTGTCTCGTACGACAGCGGCTCGTACGCGGTGTAGCGGTCGCGGCCCGGCAGCACGTCCGGGATCCTCGCCAGCGACGCGAGCAGCTGCTCCCGGGCCAGCCGGTTGCCGAGCTGACGGGTGCCCGACATCCGGGCGTCGTGGAGCAGGAGCTGCTCGATTCGGTGCAGGTCCTCGGTCAATTGCTTGCGGCGGGCCATCAGCCACAGCTCGGCGTGCTCGAGCTCCCACTCCGGGGTGTGCTCCGGCCGACCGTAGCGTCCGGCGAGCTCGCTCACCTGGGACAGCAGCCAGGCCCGGGACCGGTCGCGAGTCAGCATCACCGCGATCACGAACAGGATCGCGATGATGACCAGGTCGACCGTGACCGCCATCGGCTCCATCACCTCGCACCCACTGTCGCGCGCGGGGACGCGTCACACAAGGGTCTCGGGCGCGCGTCGTGTCCCGGGAGCGGCCGACGCGGCTGCCATCATGCGAGCGTGACGAAGCGTACGAGGCGCGTCCTGGGTCTCACCGTGGTGCTGATCTCCCTGCTCGCACTGGGTGCCGGCTGCAGCGGCAGCGCCGCCGGCGAGGAGCCCCCGTTGGACGGCACCCGCTGGAACCTGACCAGCTGGGCCGAGCCCGATCCGATCCCGATCTCCGCGACCATCACGGCGGAGTTCTCCGAGGGCCGGGTGGCGGGAAACTCCGGAATCAACCAGTACAGCGCCTCGGTCACGTCCAGCACCGACGGCTCGTTCGCCGTCGATGCGCCGATCTCGACCAAGATGGCCGGGCCCGAGGACGCGATGGCGGCGGAGTCGACCTACCTGCGTCGGCTGGAGGCCGCGACCTCGTACCAGGTCGACGGGGACACGCTGGTGGTCAACGACGCCGACGGCCAGCCGTCGCTCACCTTCACTCGAGCCTGAATCTCACGACCACCCGGAGACACGAGTGCCTACGGAGACACCAGGGGTGGGTGCAGGTCCTTCATCGTGAAGCCCTGTCGGCGCCGGACCACCAGCACCGACAACGCGTGAGTGACCAGCAGGATGACCACGAGCACGGTGACGTCGCGCGCCAGGCGGGACATCTCCCCGCCGGAGATGACGATCCGGAAGCCGTCGATCAGGTACGTCATCGGCATGGCCGGGCCGATCGCGGCGAAGAACTCCGGCAGCAGCGGGGTCGGGTAGGTGCCTCCCGTCGAGGAGAGCTGCAGGATCAGCAGCACCAGCAGCAGGGACGACCCCGCCGTGCCCAGAGCCGTCCGGAGCAGGTGGGCGATCGCCGAGAAGCAGCAAGCCGCGAGCACCAGCAACGCCAGGAACAGGAACGGGTGCACCGGATCGAGACCGAGCAGCACCCAGACGATCCCGGCCATCAACAGGCCCCCGAGGACGGCGATGCCACCGATCGGCAGCCAGCCGGTGAGAGCCAGTCGGACCGGCGAGGCGCGACCGGCCAGGGCTCGCCCGGTGATCGGCCGGACCACCAGGAACACCGAGATGCCGAACACCCACAAGGCGATGGCGAAGAACAGCGGAGCCAGACCGCGGCCGTAGTAGATGGCCGGGTTGAGCACCTGCATGCTGACGTCCGCGGGTGAGGCCAGCACCTGGACGGCGTCGTCCTGCTGATCCCCGCTGAGCGCCGGGATCCGCTTCACCCCGTTCGCCAGACCGGTCTCCAGCTCGGTCGCGCCCGTCTGCAGCTTCGCCAGTCCGGTCTCCAGCTCGGCCGCCCCGGTGTCGAGGCGCCCGACCCCGGCGGCCAGCGACGTCGCCCCTGTGCTCAGTTTTTCGGCCCCGGTGCTCGCAGTGGCGATCCCGGTGGCCAGTTCGTCGGCTCCGGTGGAGGCCGAGGCGGTGCCCGACTGCACGGAGGCCGCGCCCTTCGCCACCTCCTGGGCGCCGGAGTTCAGCTTGACCAGGTTGTCCCGCGCGGTCGTGACCTTGGGCGGCAGCTGGTTGCTCTGCAGCCGTCGGTCCAGCGCGTTCACCCGGTCGAGACCGGTGTCGACGTCGTCGGCGACCGATTCCGCCCGCTTGCCGGCGGTGTCCAGCGCCGAGGACAACCGCTTGATCGAGGCGTCGGCGGCGAGGTCCGGATTGGCCTTGATCGCCGCGTCGAGCGCGTCCTGCGCCGTCTCGATGTCGCTGCCGACCGTCGAGCTGCCGGAGCCGACAGCCTTGCCGATCCGGTTGAGCGTGCTGTTCAACGCCTTGGCGTCCGATTGCGCCTTGGGCAGCACCGCGATCACGTCGTCCAGCACCGGAACCACCTCGTCGTCGAGCTTCTGGGTGCCCGCCGCGACCTGATCGGCTCCGTTGCTGAGCTTCGCGGTTCCCGTCTTCAACGTCTTCAAGCCCGTGGCCAGATCCGCCGAGCCGGACTTCGCGGTCGTCAACCCGGTGGCCAGTGACTTGGCCCCGGTGGCCAGCTGGTCGGCCCCGGTGACGGCCTGGCCCGTGCCGGTGTGCAACGCGGTCGCACCCCGATGGGCAGTGGTCAATCCCTTGGCCAGCTCAGCCGCCCCCTGCTGGGCACTCACCATCCCGTCTCGGATCTTGTTCAGGTTGGCGAAGACGGCGTTGAAGTACGCCACCTCGGCGGCCTCGTCGACCGCTCGGGCGATCGAGTTCTGCGCGCTGTTGGTGATGCTGCCGACGACGAAGCCGTTCGCGTCGTCGCGATAGAGCTTCACCTCGGCCCGACGGGGGTCGTCCCCCGCTCCGCTGACCAAGTTGGCGGAGAAGTCGGCGGGCACGCTGATCACCAGGTAGTAGTCACCGGCCCGGAGACCACGCTGGGCCTCGGTCTCGTCGACGTCGTGGTACTGGAACGCCGCACCCTGCTTCAGCTCGGCGACGAAGTCCGCGCCCGCCGTGATGGTCTTCTGCTCGAAGGTGACGGGTCGGTCGGCGTTCACGACCGCGACCGGGAGGTTCCCGAGCCGACCGTACGGGTCCCAGTTGGCGCTCAGGTAGATGGCGCCGTAGAGCGCCGGCACGATCAGCACGAAGATCAGCGCCAGCTTCGGCATCGTGCCGCGGAACCGCCGCAGCTCGAACCGGGCCAGCCGGGACGCGGGGACAGGAATCGGCATCAGGGTTCTCTCTGCTCAGCCCGGGATGGTGGCGGACTCGGCGGGCGCGGTGGCTGTCCCGCCACGGCTCAGGGTGCAGCGGTCGGTGCCGTCCGGGAGGTCGGCCGCGTCCAGCACCGAAACCACCACGCAGGTGCCCGACGCGACCAGCCCCACCAGACCCGTCATCAGCTGCTCGAGCTGATCACCGTCGAGACCACGTTCGGCCTGATCCAGGAAGACCAGCTCGGCCGGCCGCAGGGTGGCCAGGGCGACGGCCAGCAGGGTCTGGTCCAGGGACGAGAGCTCGCCGACGAGGGTCTTGCGGGCGAACCCGATGTCGCCGAGCGCGGCGCAGGAGGCGTCGAACCGATCGCCGGCCCGCTGCAGCGGCATCGCGTCGATCAGCGCCCGCTCGGTGATGGACTCCGCCACCGTGAGCCGGGGCTCGAGGTCGACGAGATCGGAGATCCGGGCCAACGAGGTGCGGTCCCGCAAGGACGCCGTCTGGGTCGCGGCGTCGTAGCCGGCCACTCGGCAACGTCCCGTCCAGCCCCGCATCCGGCCGGCCAGCGTCAGCAGCAGCGCGGACCGACCGCTGCCGGACCGACCCACGACGGCCGACAGGCGGGCGCGACGGAAGGCCAGCTCGACGCCTGAGTAGACGGGGCCTTCCCGCGTCACCAACGACAGATCGTGGGTCTCGATGTAAGGACTGTCGTCATCGGTGGGCTCGTCCACCCGCGCAGCGTACGCGGGGGCCCGCCGCTGGCCCGAGGTCGCCGTGGGGCAGACCGCAGTCGGGATACTGTGACGACCAACGTCGTCAGCGGGGCCGCGCGGCCTCGGCGAGGAGGAGTTCGACCATGGCCCAGTTCACCGCCACCGTCTACCAGAACGAGTTCCTGCCCGACGGTGGCACCGATGTGAACGCCATCGTCACCGTGACCTGCAGCGGCGCCGGCGAGGCCGGCCGCGGCGCGGGCGGTCAGGCGGCCGGCGAGATCATCATCGTGGACACGTCCGGCTCGATGGGCCGGACGAAGATCGAGTCGGCCAAGATCGCGGCGTCGGCGGCCATCGACCAGATCCTGGACGGGACCTGGTTCGCGGTCGTGGCCGGCACCCATCTGGCGTACCTCGCCTATCCGTCGGCGCGGAGCGGCGCGGGCATGGTGCAGATGAACCCGCAGACCCGCTACGAGGCGCAGCAGGCCGTCCGCAGCTTCCGGTCCGACGGTGGCACGGCGATGGGCACCTGGCTGCTGCTGGCCGGCCGGTTGTTCGACTCCGTCCCGATGCTCGCCCAGCGGCACGCGATCCTGCTCACCGACGGCGAGAACCACAACGAGTCACCCGAGCAGCTGACGAGCTCGATCGCCGCCGTCACGGGCAAGTTCCAGTGCGACTGCCGCGGGGTGGGAGTCGACTGGCAGGTCGCCGAGGTGCGTCGGATCGCGCAGGCCCTGCTCGGCACGGTCGACATCATCCCGCAGCCCGAGCAGATGGCCGAGGTGTTCGAGGACCTGATGCGCAACGCGATGAGCCGTGGGGTGGCCGACGCGCAGCTCCGGGTCTGGGCGCCGCAGGGTGCGCAGGTGCAGTTCGTCCGCCAGGTCTCCCCCACGGTCGCCGACCTGACCAACCGCCGGGTCGAGGTGAACCCGCTGACCGGTGGCTACCCGACCGGTGCGTGGTCGGACGAGTCCCGCGACTACCACGTCAGCGTCCGCCTCTCCGCCAAGGGGATCGGCCAGGAGCAGCTGGCGGCGCGGGTCCAGCTCGCCGTCGCCGGCGAGGTGGTGGCCCAGAGCCTGGTCAAGGCGAAGTGGTCCGACGACGAGGGGCTCACCACCCGGATCAACCCGGAGGTCGCGCACTACACGGGTCAGACCGAGCTCGCCGAGGCCATCCAGGACGGTCTGGCCGCCAAGGCGGCCGGCGATGATGCCGGCGCGACGACCAAGCTCGGTCGGGCCGTACAGTTGGCAGCGCAGACGGGGAACGTGGAGGCCACCACCCGGTTGCGCAAGGTGGTGGACATCGACGACATCGAAACCGGTACGGTGCGGCTGAAGCGCAGCGTCGACAAGGCCGACGAGATGGCCCTCGACACCGCTTCGACCAAGACCACCCGAGTCCGCAACTAGAGCCCGAGGCCCGGCTCACCCCGTATCTGAGGAGGACGCGTATGACGTCGGTCTGCCCGGCCGGACACGACTCCACCGCTGACGACTACTGCGACGTCTGCGGGATGCCGATCGACGCCACGGCCGTCCTACCGGCGGCTGCGGGTTCGGGCGCGGCAGCCGGCGTTCAGGCAGCGTCGGCACCCGGCGCCGCACCGGCCTCCACCGGGCAGCCCTGCCCCCACTGCGGCACCGCCAACGTGGCGGAGGCGTTGTTCTGCGAGAGCTGCGGCTACGACTTCACCACCGGCAGCATGCCGCGACCGCTGGCGCCGCCGCAGCCCGCCGCCGAGGTGTCGGCTCCCCAGCCCTCCGCCGAGGTGTCGGCTCCCCAGCCCTCCGCCGAGGTGTCGAACGCCGCGACCGCACCGGAATCGCCGTCGGTGACCCCGACCGGACCGACGTCCGCGGCGACCTTCAGCTGGGTGGCCGAGCTGTGGATCGATCCGGCCTGGTACGACGCGCAGGACAGTCCGGACCCGTTGCCCTCCCCCGGGCTGCCGACCACGATCCCGCTGCGGAACGCGTCCGTGCTGGTCGGGCGCACCTCACGCAGCCGCAACATCGCGCCCGACATCGACTGCGGCAACGACTCCGGTGTGAGCCGCCGACAGTCGCAGCTCACCACCGACGGCAGCCGCTGGTTCGTGGAGGACCTGGAGTCGGCGAACGGCACCTTCATCGGCCAGGCCAGCTCGACCCTGCCCGAGGACCCGATCCCGGTCGGGGTGAAGCGGGAGCTCGACCCGGACGACCGGATCTACCTGGGGGCCTGGACCCGACTGGTCATCCGCGAGGCCACCGAGGACGAGATCGCCAGTCTGGCTTAGGCGCCGTGTGGCACGGTAGAGGCCGCAACAGCGACATTTCGACGAGGGAGTTCCGTGGATATCAAGGTCGGCGTCAAGCAGGTCAGCCGCGAGATCGTGGTGGAGTCCAACCAGACCGCCGCTGAGGTCGAGAAGGCGGTCGCGACCGCCCTCGACAAGGACAGCGTGCTGGTGCTCTCCGATGCCCACGGTCGCAAGGTGCTGGTCCCCGCGGCCAGCATCGGCTACGTCGACATCGGCGAGGAGACCGCCCGCCGCGTGGGCTTCGGCTCGGGCTAATCCGCGACGACGTCGGCTCCCGACGGCCTCAGGCCTGGAGACCGAGCTCGGCCATCCGCTTGGTGTGGTTGGCCACCAGGCGGGAGAACATCCGGCTGATCGCCGCGAGGTCCATGCCCGGCCGGTCGACGGTGCCGGTCAGCAGACTGGTCAGCGCGTCCCGATCCGCCGCGACCCGTTGCGCCTGGCTGAGAGCCTCGCCGACCAGTCGTCGGCCCCACAACGAGAGCCGGCCCGCCAGCTTGGCGTCGTGCTGGGTGCCCTGCCGGACCTGGGCGACGATGAAGGCGTGCAAGTCCTCGGCGGCCAGCACCTGGTGCACCAGGTTGCGGGTGTCGGCATCGACGAAGGCGGCGATCTCCCGGTAGAAGTCCGCGGCGAACCCGTCCCCGACATAGGCCTTGACCAGTCCCTCGTACCAGTCCTTCGGCTTGGTGTAGGAGTGGAATGCGTCGAACGGCGTGTGGAACGGCTGCATCGCCACCATCACCTCGGTGTCCATCGAGGCGAGCTGGGACGAGACCGAGTTGAAGTGGTCGATCTGACGAGCGGCGACGGTCGCCAGCTGCACCTTGTCGGCGAGCGTCGGGGCGATCTGGGCGTCCTCGGCGAGTCGCTCGAAGGCGGTCAACGCGCCGTACGCCAGGATGCCCAGCAGATCGACGGCGCCGGCTCGGTACCCGTCGTCCACGCTCGCGAGCCCACGGTCTGAGGTCATGGACCCCTCCTCTGAGGTCATGATGAGGGCCTCCCGGAAGTCATGCGGGCAGCCTAGTGGGCACGGCGCGATAGACTCACAGGTGGCGCACCGCTGTGTGCCCCGACTCTGTCGCACACGAAAGTACGAGATCCTGACTACCGAGACCACCACCGCAGCCCCGGTCGAGACGACTCCCGCCGAGCTGGCGACCTTCGCCAGCATCGGAGTGCTGCCCGACATCGTGGACGCCCTTGCCGAGGTGAACATCGTCCACCCGTTCCCGATCCAGCAGATGTCCATCCCGATTGCGCTGACCGGCACCGACATGATCGGCCAGGCGCGCACCGGCACCGGCAAGACCCTCGCCTTCGGTATCACCGCCCTGCAGCGGATCATCGTCCGCAGCGACAGTGACTTCGAGCTGCAGGCCAAGCCCGGCGCCCCGCAGGCCCTGATCGTCGCCCCGACCCGCGAGCTGGCGCTGCAGGTGAGCAAGGACCTCACCGTCGCCGCCAGGATCCGCCAGGCCCGGGTTCTCACCGTCTACGGCGGCGTCGGCTACGACACGCAGCTGGACACGTTGGCCAGCGGGGTCGAGGTCGTCGTCGGCACCCCGGGGCGGCTGCTCGACCTGGCCAACCGCGGCTCCTTGGACCTGAGCCACATCAAGGTGCTCGTGCTCGACGAGGCCGACGAGATGCTGGACCTCGGCTTCCTTCCCGACGTCGAGCGCATCCTGGCCAAGACGCCCGAGCTGCGGCAGACGATGTTGTTCTCCGCGACCATGCCGTCCGCGATCGTGGCGCTGGCGCGTCGCCACCTGCGCCATCCGGTGAACATCCGGGCCGAGTCCGTCGGCGACGCGATGACTGTGCCGGCGACCGCGCAGTTCGTCTACCAGGTGCACGACCTGGACAAGCCGGAGATCGTCGCCCGCATCCTGCAGGCCGAGAACCGCAACCGGGTGATGATCTTCTGCCGGACCAAGCGGGCCGCACAACGGCTGGCCGACGACCTGGCCGAGCGGGGCTTCTCGGCCTCCGCCATCCACGGCGACCTGAGCCAGGTCCTCCGGGAGAAGGCGCTCAAGCGGTTCCGCTCCGGTGGTGTCGACGTGCTGGTCGCCACCGACGTCGCCGCCCGCGGCATCGACGTCGACGGGGTCACGCACGTGATCAACTACGAGTGCACCGACGACGACAAGACCTATGTGCACCGCATCGGCCGCACCGGCCGGGCCGGCGCCTCGGGCGTGGCGATCACCTTCGTCGACTGGGCCGACATGACCCGGTGGAAGGTGATCAACAACACCCTCGGACTGCCGTTCCCGGAGCCGCAGGAGACGTACTCGACGTCAGAGCACCTGTTCCACGACCAGGGCATCGATCGCACCGTCACCGGACGCCTGGTGCCGCTGCCGCCGCGGGAGCCGTCCACACGGTCCGGTCGCGACGACCGCTCGGGTCGTGACGACCGCCGCTCGAGCAAGGACGAGGCCACCGAGGACGCGGAGCGCGAGCAGCGTCGCAAGGAGCGCCCGAAGCGGGACCGCAGCCGCCGCCGGCTGCGTAACGGCGTACCGGTCGAGGCCGGCACCGAGACGGGTGACGGGGCCTCGACCCCGACCGAGGCTGTCACCACCCAGCCGACATCCGTCGTCGACGACGACCAGCCGTCCGCGACCCCGGTGACCGAGGGTGACGCCCCGAAGCGTCGCCGTCGCCGCCGCCGCGGAGGCTCCGGATCTGGCTCCGCCTCAGGCGAGCAGGCAGAGTCGGGCTCCCGAGACGAGGCCGGCACGCGGGGCTCCGAGGACACCGCCGCTTCCGCCTGATCCTCGGCCGAAGGACAGACGAGGCGTACGTCTGCTGTCCCAGCAGGCGTACGTCACTGTCGTTCAGCTGCCTGCAGACACCCGCGTGCGTTTCCCGACCACGGTCGGCTTCCGCCCCACCCCAACCCTGCCCGGCGTACGTATTCCGACCACGGACCGCTTACGCCCCACCCCAAACCGCCACCGGCGTACGTTCTCCGACCACGGTCCCGGGTCCGGGGACGGCGGCACGGGAGGTTGTCAGTTCGCCGCTCGGTCCCCGGCTTGCGCCATCCCCGTCTGCACCGCCCACAGGCCGCTGTAGAGGCCTCCTGCCTCGACCAGCTCGTCATGAGTCCCCGCCTCGACGACCCGTCCCTCGGCCAGCACCCAGATCCGATCCGCCTCGCGCACGGTGGACAGCCGATGCGCGACGATCAGCGCGGTCCGATCGGAGGTGACGTGGGCCAGTGACCGTTGGATGGCCGCCTCGGTCTCGTTGTCGACGGCGGACGTGGCCTCGTCGAGCACGAGGACGGCGGGGTCGCGCAGGATCGCCCGCGCCAGCGCGATCCGCTGCCGTTGGCCGCCGGAGAGCGTGAGACCACGCTCACCGACCACCGTGTCGTAACCGTCGGCAGTGGCCTCGATGAAACGGGCGGCTTCGGCCAAGCGTGCGGCGTCGCGCACCTCGGCCTCCGTCGCCTCGGGGCGTCCGTAGGCGATGTTGTCCCGGATCGTGCCGTGGAAGAGGAACACGTCCTGGCTGACGTAGCCGATCACCCCGCGCAGCGAGTCCCAGGTCAGCTCGCGGACGTCGACGCCGTCCAGCAGGACCGAGCCCTCTCGCGGGTCGGAGAAGCGCAGCACCAACCGCAGCACACTCGACTTGCCGGCTCCGGTCGCCCCGACGATGGCGTGTGTCTCGCCTGCCGGGACCACAAGGTTGAGTCCGCGGAGGACGTCGGGTCCGTCGGCATACCCGAACCGGATGTCGCGGAGCTCGAGCCGGCCCCGCACCGGTGCCGGAAGGTCGGCCGAGCCCGGCTGCTGCAGCCCGCGCTCCCCCATCAGCGCGAAGATCCGACGCGTCGACGCCATCGCCCGCTGGTAGAGGTCCAGAGTCTCCCCCAGATCGGTCAGCGGCCACAGCAACCTCTGGGTCATGAAGACGAGCACGGTGTAGAGGCCGATCTCCAACCGTCCCTCCAGCACGAACCAGCCGCCGAGCAGCAGGGTCGAGGTGAAGCCGGCGAGGATGGCCATCCTGATCAACGGGACGAATGCTGCGGAGCTTCGGATCGCGCGTCGATTGGCCTCGCGGTAGGCGTCGCTGACCTGGCTGACACGTTCGACCTCACGGTGCTCGGCCGTGAACGCCTTGATCGTGGTGAGACCGCCCAGGTTGGTCGACACCGTCGCGCTCACCTCGCCGGCGGCTTCGCGCACCCCCTTGTACAGCGGCTCCAGCACCCGCTGGAACCGGATGGAACCCCACACGATGATCGGCACGGGCAGGAAGGCCAGCAGGGTCAGCTGCCAGGAGGTGGCGGCGAACACCGCGCCGACGAAGATCACCGTCCAGAACGTGTGCAGGATGACCCGGGCGCCGACGTCGAGGAACCGCTCGAGCTGGTTGATGTCCTCGCTGATCACGCTCAG
Source organism: uncultured Actinomycetota bacterium (assembly GCA_963696135.1). Classification (GTDB taxonomy): domain Bacteria; phylum Actinomycetota; class Actinomycetes; order Propionibacteriales; family Propionibacteriaceae; genus Microlunatus. The sequence goes on along the minus strand of CAVOJH010000003.1, from coordinate 231,575 downwards.
CACGCGACCGGGCGCCGACCCTTCGTGCCAAGACACATCGAGCTGCTGCACGTTGGCGTACGTCTCCACCCGCAGGTCGTGCTCCACCGACTGCGACAGTCCCCGCCAGAGCCTGGCGGCCACGTAGTCCGAGACCGACTCGATCACCCAGACGATCACGTTCAGGATCGCCACCGCCACCAGCTGGCCGAAGCGGCTCTCGATGCCGAACAAGCTGGAAGCGAACGAGTCGCTGCCGCGGACGACGATGTCGACCGCAACACCGAGCAGCAGCTCGGGGGCGACATCAGCGGCCGTGTTCACCGTCGTGGCTGCCGTCGCAGCGATGACCCGTGGCCGGAACTTGCGGTGATGCCGCCACAGTGCACGGAGAGGCCGCACGACACCCTCGGAAACCGACCCGTCCACCGTCACGTCCACCCTCGTGGCCTGGGCCCGAGGGCCGAACTGGATGCTGTTGTCCCGCCCGGCTGCAGGCGAGGCGGCCACCCTACAGAGGCATGGCACAGCTGCGCGCGGTCCGCTGTGCGAAGGTCAGCGCTGATCGACCCGCTCGGCCGTGACCACGAGATTCGAGTCGTAGCCGCGGCCGGGCCGGTAGGAGCCCGTGCAGGTGACCAGGACCAGCCGGTGATCTCCGGTCTGGGCGAGCGCCTTGCTGTCGTCGGCCAGGGCGTTCTGCGCCACAGTGCGCACCGAGGTCACCTTGAAGGTCTGCCGCTGACCCGAGGCGCCGAGGATCTGCACCCGGTCGTCGCGTCGGATCTCCAGCAGCTGGGCGAAGAAGCCGAGGCCCTCGGTGGCGGAGTCCACGTGGCCGGCGATCACGGTGGAGCCGAACGGGTCACCCAACCAGGAGCTCCCGTCCCACCAGCCCAGGTGGTCGACGTGCTCGGGCACCTGGAGCACGCCGTCGACGGTGGACACCGGTACGACCTTCGCCTTCTCCCGGCCTGGCAGGATGAGCTCGACCGGCACGAACCTCTTCACCTGCGACGGCGCCCGGGTTCCCTCGCCGGCGGCTTCCGGGGTCGGCCGTTCGGCGCCTGCGCTGGGCGACCCGGCCGAGGAGGCCGCGGTCGGTGCCCGAGCGGGTGCCGCACCAGCCACAGGTTCGGCCGAGACAGCGCATCCAGTCAGCAATGCCGCGGCGCCGGTGAGCAGGCCCAGCCGGATCAGTGAGGGCCGGATCGGAGGGCCGGATCAGGGAGGTCCGGAGCACGCCGGGGCGGATCAGCGCGTCAGATCGACCCACAGCACGGGCTCCCGGCCCGAGGCGAGCTCGGCTGCTTGTCCACCGGTGCCCGTGTCGACCTTCTTCGGCTTCTTGGAGCCGGACTTCGGCACGTCGATGACGTGCAGCACGACGTTCATGGTCTTCTTCTCGGGGTCGCCCACCGCGTACACGCGATTCAGCGCCCCACCCTTGACCGTCAGCTTCAGCGGTCCGAGGTAGACCGGGGAGTCCTCGTCGTGCGGCACGATCGCCGTCGAGTAGGTGCCCACCGGCACCACCAGGCTGAGGGCCTCCCCGTTGGCGATGTCGGAGAAGAGCACCTTGCCGTTGACGGTCACGTCGGCCGGCGGCACGGTCGCGGTGTGCGCGACCGTCAGGTTCGCCTTGTCGCTGGGCATCGCGGAGAGGTCGTTCTCGTACGCCGTCAGGGTCGGGTCGGTCTTGCCCGGTCCGGGGAGGTGCACCACCACGTCGGTGCTGCGATCCGGCTTCACCTTCACGGTCTTCTCCACCACGGTCTCGCCGTCCTGGCTGACCTTCACGGTGTGCGACCCCGCCTTGACGTCGAAGGGGCCGGTCACCTTGGTCGCCGCCACCCCATCGGCCACCGACTTGCCGTCGATCTCCACGTCCACCGTGCGGTTCGGCAGCCCCTGCACGACGAAGATCTCCGTGCTGTCGGCCGCCTGACTGGGAGTGCTCAGGAACGCCCCCGCCAACAGCACCGACAGCCCGACAGTCCCGAATCCGACTCTGCGCCCTATCACTCCAACACTGTAAACGAGGCTTCCTACGGCCGTGCGGAAAGCAGCGAACCCGCCACCTCACGGTAGGCCTCGGCCCCCTTGCTGGTGCGAGCGGTGGCCAGGATCGACCGACCCGCGGCCGGTGCCTCGGCGAAACGCACCGACTTCGGGATCGGCGGCTCCCACACCGTCACGCCGTAATCCGCGCCGATCCGCTCCAGCACCAGCCGTCCGTGGCTGGTCCGGGCGTCGAACAGCGTCGGCAGCACACCGATCACCTTGAGGCGCCGGTTCGTCATCCGCTTGACGTCGTGGATGGTGTCCAGCAGCTGGCCGACACCGCGATGGCTCAAGGTCTCGCACTGCAGCGGGATCAAGACGCCGTGCGCAGCCGTCAACGCCACGGTGGTGAGCACCCCCAACGACGGCGGGCAGTCCAGCAGGATCACGTCGTAGCGCTTCAGCAGGGGGGCGAGGGCGGTCTTGAGCAGCTGCTCACGCCCCGTCCTCATCAACAACAGCTGCTCGGCGGTGGCGAGCTCGATGGTGGAAGGCAGCAGGTCCACCCCGTCCTCGGTCTCCACCACGACGTCCGCCGCCTTGACCTCACCGAGCAGCACCTGGTGCACCGAACCCTCGACCGACTCCGGGTCGATGCCCAGGGAGAAGGTCAGGCACGCCTGCGGGTCCAAGTCGACCAACAGCACGGACAGCCCCTGCTCGGCGAACGCCGTCCCGAGCGAGCCGACCGACGTCGTCTTGGCCACGCCACCCTTCTGGTTGGCGACCGCGACGACCCAGGCCTTGTGCGTACTCACCCCGACATTCTGCCCAGGGCCCACAACGAGCGCGCGATCAGCCTCCGGTGCGACCCGTGGCCTCGACGCTCGGATCAGGGGCGCGCTGCTCCATCAGGGCACGCAACCTGGCGTACGTGTCCGGGTCGGTCGTGTTCACGCCGAGATCGTGGTCCACCTTGCCGCTGCCGTGGTAGTCGCTCGATCCGGTCGCCAGCACCCCGAGCCGGTCGGCGAGCTGCCGCAGCCCGGCCCGGGCGGCGGCGTCGTGATCTTGGTGATCCACCTCGATGCCGTCCAGTCCGTGCTCGACGACCAGCTCGGTCAGGACCGACGGCGGCAGCAGCTGTTCCCGCCCGCGGCCCCAGGGATGGGCGATCACGGCCACCCCACCCGCGCCGTGGACCAGGTCGACGCCGCGCCCGATGTCGATCGCGTACCGAGAGACGTGCGCCGGGCCGCCGTCGGCCAGGAACCGGTCGAAGGCCTCTTTGCGGTCCTTGACGTGACCGGCGGCCACCAGCGCGTCGGCGATGTGCGGGCGACCCACGGACGGGCTGGATCCGACGAAGGCCAGCACCTCCTCCTCCGACACCGGCACCCCCAGCTCGGCCAGCTTGATCAGCACCGGTCGCAGCCGACCCGTCCGCCCGTCCCGGACCAACGACATCTCCTCGGCCAGCGCCGGGTCCGCGGGGTCGGCCCCGTACGCCAGCAGGTGCACGCTCTGGTGCTCCCGCGAGCAGGACAGCTCGAGTCCGGGCACCACCTCGATACCGATCCGCTCCCCCGCGCCCATCGCCTCCGGTAGCCCGTCGAACGTGTCGTGGTCGGTCAGCGCCACCACGGCCAGGCCGGCCGCGGCGGCGTTGGCCACCAGCTCTGCCGGGGTGTCGGTGCCGTCGGAGATCAGCGAGTGGGTGTGAAGATCAACTCTCATGCCCCACACCTACCACGCCGGAGCGATCAGCTCAGTCGCGGCAACAGGCCCCGCGCGACGCGCAACCCGACCGAGGCCTTGGCCAGGTCCGGCTTGCCGTCGCAGATCGAACGAAGGGTCTTGATCGACTCCGAGACACCCGGGGTGGCCTTCTCCCAGGCCGAGATCCGCTGCTTGGTGGACCCGGTGGTGCCGCTGTCCATCGCCACCGCCGCGAGGTCACCCTGCACCGCGTGCAGGTCGTCGCGCAGGGCGGCACGAGCCATGATCTCCCAGCGGTCGCTGCGCGGCAGCTCGATGATCCGGCGGAGCAGCCGGTCCAGGCCCAGTCGTTGCCCGAGCGAAAAGTGCACGCTGGCCACGTCCTCGACGTCGAAGCCGCCCTGGGCCGCGGTCTGCACGATGGTCAGCGCCGGGAACAGGTACGGCTGCACCGCGATCCGGCTGGCCAGCTCGGCCGGCACACCCTTGTCGGAGTAGCCCTTGAGCGCCTTGGCGTACGCCTCGGCGTCCCGGCCGGACAGCAGGTCGGGCAGCACCCCGAGCAGATCGGCCACCGGCTTGGCGTAGAAGTCGACGGTCGCACTGATGTCGATCGGGCGCCGGCGGTTGTTGACGAGCCAGCGAGTGGCCCGCTCGACCAGCGTCCGGACCTCCAGCCGCTGGTCGGTCTGCACGGCTGCCGGGATCCGGTGGTCAAGGGTGACGATCGCGGCCTCGGAGTCGGCCGCCCCGAAGATCAGGCGGGCGGCGACGTTGGCCCGGATCAGGTCGGCCACCGAGGCACCGGTCTCCGACGACAACCGGTGGTAGGAGGTGATGCCGGCCTTGTTCACGAAGTCGTTGACCAGCACCGTGGTGATGATCTCCCGACTCAGCCGGTGCTCGCGGATCTGGTCGGCGTAGCGCGACCGCAGCGGGGTCGGGAAGTAGCGCACCAACCGGTCCGCCAGATCGGGGTCGTCGGGCAGGTCCGAGCTGAGCACCTCGCGGGCCAACATGATCTTGGTGTACGACATCAGGGTCGACAGCTCCGGTGAGGACAGGCCCTGGTGGTTGCGTCGCCGCGCCGCCAGCTCCTCACCGGTCGGCAGGAACTCGATCTCTCGATCGAGGATCCCGCGGTCCTCGAGGCGTTCCATCCAGTCCTCGTGCACCCCCGCCATCGACGGGGCCTGGAAGACGGCACTGGCCAGCGCGAGGTTCTGGTCGTAGTTGTGCTTGAGCACCAGGCGGGCGACCTCGTCGGTCATCGAGGCCAGCAGGTCGTCGCGATCGGGTCCGCTCAGGCGACCGGCCGCCACCTCGCCGGCCAGCAGGATCTTGATGTTGACCTCGTGGTCGGACGTGTCGACACCGGCGGAGTTGTCGATGAAGTCGGTGTTGATCCGTCCGCCGTGACCGGACTCGCCACCCTTCATCGCGTACTCGATCCGCCCGAGCTGGGTCAGACCGAGGTTGCCGCCCTCGCCGACGCAGTCGGCCCGCACCTCCGCGCCGTTCACCCGGAGCCCGTCGTTGGCCTTGTCCCCGACCTGGGCGTGACTCTCGGCGGTCGCCTTCACGTAGGTGCCGATGCCGCCGTTCCAGAGCAGACCGACCGGTGCCCGCAGACACGCACTGATCAGCTCAGCCGGGGACAGCTCGGCCACCCCGGCAGAGAGGCCGAGGGCGCTGCGCATCTCCGGCGTGATGGTGATCGACTTCAGCGTCCGCGGGAACACCCCACCGCCGGCGGACAGCAGACTCGTGTCGTAGTCGGCCCAGCTCGAGCGCGGCAGCTCGAACAACCGCTTCCGCTCCGCCCAGCTGGCCGCCGGATCGGGATCCGGGTCGATGATCAGGTGCCGGTGGTCGAAGGCGGCCACCAGCTTGATGTGCTGGCTGAGCAGCATCCCGTTGCCGAACACGTCACCGCTCATGTCGCCGATACCGACGCAGGTGAAGTCCGTGGACTGGGTGTCGATCCCCATCTCCCGGAAGTGTCGCCGGACCGACTCCCAGGCGCCGCGGGCCGTGATGCCCATCGCCTTGTGGTCGTAGCCCACCGAGCCGCCGGAGGCGAACGCGTCGCCCAACCAGAAACCGTGGTCGATGGAGATGCCGTTGGCGATGTCGGAGAACGTCGCGGTGCCCTTGTCGGCCGCCACCACCAGGTAGGGGTCGTCGCCGTCGTAGCGCACCACGTGCTCGGGCGGCACCACCTCCCCGTCGACGATGTTGTCGGTCAGCTCCAGCAGGCTGGCGATGAAGAGCTGGTAGCAGGCTTTGCCCTCGGCCAGCCAGGCCTCCCGGTCGACCGCCGGATCGGGCAGCTGCTTGCAGTAGAAGCCACCCTTGGCGCCGACCGGGACGATCACGGTGTTCTTGACCATCTGCGCCTTGACCAGACCCAGGATCTCGGTGCGGAAGTCTTCCGCCCGGTCCGACCAGCGCAGCCCGCCACGGGCGACCGAGCCGAACCGCAGGTGCACACCCTCGACCCGCGGCGAGTAGACGAAGATCTCGTACGCCGGCCGCGGCTGCGGGAGATCGGGGATCTTCCGGGGCAGCAGCTTCAAGGCGATGGTGTCTCGTCCGGTCTGGTAGAAGCTGGTGCGGATGACGGCGTCGAGGATCGCCAGGTAGGAGCGGATGATCTTGTCGTGGTCCAGGCTGGCCACCGAGTCCAGCGCCAGCTTGATCTTGTCTCGCAGGTCCTCGACCTCGTCGGCGCGATCGGTCTTGCTCAGCGTCAGCTCGGGGTCGAACTTGGTCTCGAACAGAGCGACCAGCAGGCGCGCGATCTCCACGTTGGCGTTCAGGGCCTGAGCGACGTAGGTCTGGGAGTAGGTCGACCCGGTCTGCCGCAGGTAGCGACCGATGGCCCGCAGGATGCCGACCTGACGCCAGCCGAGATCGGCCCCCATCACCAGGGAGTTGAACCGGTCGGGCTCGCTGCGACCGCCGTACGACGCCGCGAACGCGTCCATGAACTGGCTGCGGGCCGCCGTGTCCCAGCGCTTCTCCACGGCCTCGCGACCGCCGGGCACGACGACCCCGAAGTCGTAGACGAAGGCGCGCTTGTCGTCGGCGACGGTGAGCTCGTACGGCCGCTCATCGACGACGTCGACCCCGAGCAGCGACAGGTGCGGCAGGATCTTGGACAGCGACAGCGTCTCCGACCAGCGGAAGATCTTGAACCGCAGATCGGCGTCGTCGTCGGTCCGGTCGGGGCGGTACATGGCCATCGCCATGTCGTCCGGACCGGACAGGTTCATCAGCGCCTGCAGATCCAGGATCCCCTGGTGGGGCTGGTAGTCCTCCTTGTAGCCCTCCGGCAACGACCCCATCATGGTGGCCAGCACATCGGGGTTCTCCGCCCCCGACAGCAGCTCCGCGAACCCGTCGTTCCAGGAGCGGGTGGCCAGGGTCAGCTCGCGCTCCAGCGCGCGGACGTCGACCTCACCGACCGTCGCCCCCTCCGGCATGGCGACGACGAAGTGCAGCCGGGCCAGCACCGACTCGGTCACCCGCGCGGTGAAGTCGATCGTCGAACCGCCGACCCGGTCGAGCAGGATGTCCTGCATCTTGTTGCGGACGGCGGTGGTGTAGCGGTCCCGCGGCAGGTAGACCAGGCAGGACAGGTACCGCCCGTACGCGTCGCGCCGAACGAACAGCCGGACCTGGCGACGCTCCTTGAGGTGCGCCACCTTCTCCACCGCGGGTGCCAGCTCGTCGATCGGGGCCTGGAACAGCTCGTCGCGCGGGTAGGTGTCGAGCACGTCCATGATCGCTTTGCCGCCGTGGCTGGACTCGTCGTAGCGGGACCGGCGCAGCACCTCCTGCGCCTTCTGGCGCAGCAGCGGGATGCGACCGACCGCCTCTGAGTAGGCGGTCGAGGCGAACAGCCCGAGGAACCGCCGCTCGCCGACGACGGTGCCGTCCGCGTCGAGCAGGCGGATACCGAGGTAGTCGAGGTAGGCCGGCCGATGCACCCGGGACTTGTGGTTGTCCTTGGTGATCACCATCAGCTGCGGGCGCTCCAGCACCGGCAGCGCATGGAACGAGCCGGGCAGGTCGACGTCGGCCCGCAGGATGCCGAGCCCGGTGGCCGGCACGCTGACGTACCGCGCGGGGGTGTCGCCTGCGGCGTCGGCGGGCTGGTAGCGGTACTCGCGGTAGCCCAGGAACGTGAAGTGGTTCCGGGCGAGCCAGTCCAGCAGCTCGGCGGCGGTGTCGGCCTCCGTGCGACGGTCGGCGGGCAGCGCCTCGTCCCTGAGCATCGCGACGGTCTCCTGGGCCCGGTGCTGCATCCTGGCCCAGTCCTCGACCGCCTCCTCGACCAGCCGGAGGACCTCGCGCAGTCCCTGCTCGAGCGCGGCAGTCAGCTGGTCGGGGTGACCCTGGCCGCTCGGCGGGAGGATCTCCAGGTGCATCCAGGACTCGGCCACCGCGTGCACCGGCCGCTCGTCGGAGCCGCGGCGAACGCCGCCGCTGTCGACCTGGTCGGGGCGCAGGATGTCGTGCAGGGTGCCGCCGAGGTCGCGGTCGACGAGGAACTGGGGGTGGAACACCTCGCGGATGCTCCAGCCTTGACGGAGCACCTCCATCGTCACGGAGTCGACCAGGAACGGCCGGTCGTCGGTGACGATCTGGACCACGGTCGCACCGCTCGTCCACCCGTCGTCGGACTGCCCGGGGGTGCGGATCGCGATGGTGGCGCGAGCGGACGGGCGGTTCATGGCCAGGTCGTAGTGGCTGGTCACCAACCCGAGCAGCTCCTCCACGCTGCGCTCGTCCACGTCGAGGGCATCGACGTGGCGGAAGTAGTGCCGGAGGAAGCCGCGGATCGCCTCGCCGTCGTAGCCCAGGTCCGCGGCCTTCGCCGCGCCACGGGCGGCCACTTCCTTGATCTTGTCGGCTTTGTCGCGTTCGAGCTCGGTCTCGAATGTCGTCACCGCGAGCAGCTCCTTCGATTCTCGTCCGGCACGTCACTGTGCCCGTCCACATTCGACCATAAGCCTCCCGCTGCCCGTGCGTGCCATGATGGCGGCCATGGACATCAAGACTCGTGTCGAGTTCGCAGCCGACGTGGAACAGGTCTTCGCGATGATGACGGATCGCGCCTACCTGGAGGAGGTGTGCCAGGCCTCGCACGCCCTCTCGTACGAGGCGGACGTGACCGGCACGACCACCCGCACCACGCGGAAGCTGCCGGCCCCCGACATGGCGCAGAAGTTCGTCGGGCAGACAGTCACCGTGCTCGAGGAGACCGCCTGGGGACCCGCCGACGCGAGCGGCACCCGGACCGGGCGCACGTCCATGACCATCCCCGGCCAGCCCGTCACCATGAGGGGCACGGTGGAGCTCTCCGCCGGCGGTCCCGGAACCGTGGCCGAGCTGATCGGTGACCTCAAGGTCGCCATCCCGTTCCTGGGGAAGAAGCTCGAGCAGTCGATCGCGCCGACGATCGTGGCCGGCTTCCGCGTCCAGCAGAAGATCGGCGACAACCGGCTGGCGAAGTCCTGAACCGTGCGGGTCGACGACCCGCGAGCGTTCAGTGGGCAATCCGTCCGCGGGACGCAGACTCGGGCGGTGCGGCAGTGCGGCGGTGCGGCGGTGCGGCAGTGCGACGGTCGGCCGGTAATTTCCATCCACGGACGCGAAGTCAGGCAGGCCCGCCGCCGACCAACCGACAATCAACGCCCATGGATGGAAATTGCTAACCAGCCACGCCCGCTGACACCGCAGTTCCCGTCCGTGGCTGGAAATTGCGAAAGCGCCGCCCACCTGGATGGGGGCGGCCCGATCAGCCCATGTGCGGGTAGCCGTGGGTCGTCGGCGGCACCAGGGTCTCCTTGATCGACCGAGGGCTCGCCCAACGGATCAGGTTCCACATCGAGCCGGCCTTGTCGTTGGTACCGGAAGCTCGGGCACCACCGAACGGCTGTTGCCCGACCACCGCGCCGGTCGGCTTGTCGTTGAGGTAGAAGTTGCCGGCGGTGAACCGCAGCCGCTCCTGGGCCCGGGCCAGCGCGGCCCGGTCGTCACCGAGCACCGCACCGGTCAGCCCGTACGGGGCCGCGGTGTCGATCTCGGTCATCACGGTCTCGAAGTCGGCGTCCTCGTAGACGTACACGCCGAGGATCGGACCGAAGTACTCGGTGGTGAAGATCTCGTTGCGGGGGTCGTCGCTGACGATCACCGACGGCCGGACGAACCAGCCGACGCTGTCATCCACGGTGCCGCCGGCCACGATCTCGGTGCTGCTGCCGGAGCGGGCCCGCTCCAGGGCGTCGCGGTGCTTGGCGAACGCCCGCCCGTCGATCACCGCCGAGGTGAAGTTGCTGAAGTCCCGGACGTCGCCGATCGGCAGGGCCTCGGTCTGCTCGATCAGGTCGGCCTTGATCGTGTTCCAGAGCGAGCGCGGCACGTACGCCCGCGAGGAGGCCGAGCACTTCTGCCCGGAGTACTCGAACGAACCGCGGATCATCGCGGTGCGCAGCACATCGGGGTCGGCGCTGGGGTGGGCCAGGATGAAGTCCTTGCCCCCGGTCTCCCCGACGATCCGCGGGTAGGAGCGGTAGTCGGTGAGGTGCTCGCCGATGCTCCGCCACAGGTGCTGGAAGGTGGCCGTCGACCCGGTGAAGTGCAGCCCCGCGAAGTCGGGGTGGCGCAGCGCCACGTCGGACACCGCGATCCCGTCGCCGGGCAGCAGGTTGATCACCCCGGGTGGTAGTCCGGCCGCCTCCAGGATCGCGTACGTGTAGTGCGCCGCCAGCTGTTGCGTGGGGCTCGGCTTCCAGATCACCGTGTTGCCCATCAGCGCCGGCGCCGTGGCCAGGTTGCCGCCGATCGCAGTGAAGTTGAACGGCGTGATCGCGTAGACGAAACCGTCCAGTGGTCGGTAGTCGGTGCGGTTCCAGACCCCCGGAGAGGAGATCGGCTGATCGGCCAGGATCTGCCGGGCGAAGGCGACGTTGAAGCGCAGGAAGTCGATCAGCTCGCAGGCAGCGTCGATCTCGGCCTGCTGCACCGTCTTGCCCTGGCCGAGCATGGTGGCCCCGTTGAGCGTGTCGCGCCACGGACCGGCCAGCAGATCGGCCGCCCGCAGGAAGATCGCCGCCCGGTCGTCGAAGTCCATGGCCGCCCAGCCGGGAGCAGCCTGCGTTGCCGCGGCGATCGCCGCCTCGGCATCGGCGGCGGTGCTGTGGTGCGCGCGCCCGAGCACGTGGGCGTGATCGGACGGCATCGTCACGTCGAACGCGTCGCCGCCGGCGTGCCGGTGCTCGCCACCGATCACGGCGGTCAGCTCGACCGGCTCCGCGGCCGCCATCTCCGTCAGCCGGCTCTCGATGCTCGTTCGTTCGGGACTGCCCGGCGCGTACGTCTTGACCGGCTCGTTCACCGGGGCGGGCACGGAGGTGATGGCGTCCATGATCTGAGGTTAGTGAGTCGCCATCCGCGCCCGGGACCGGGATCCCGCGCCCGCCCCGACTCCGCGGTGGATATATCCCCCGCGGAGTCGAGCGGTTGGCTGAGGAGCCGGCGCGCGGCCTCGCCTACCCGGTGTTGCGCAGCGCAGTTCTATCCGGTGTTGCGTAGGCCGGCGGCGATGCCGTTGATGGTCAGCAGCAGCGCGCGCTGCAGGTCGGAGTCCTGCGGCCCGTCCTCGGGCAGGGTGCGAGCCCGCGCCAGCAGGGAGGTCTGCAACGCGTGCAGGGGGGCGAGGTAGGAGTCCCGCAGCTCCAGGCTGCGCCGGAGCACGGGCGAGGACTCCAGCAGCTGCTGCTGCCCGGTGACGGTGAGCACCTCGGCCACGGTGCGCTCGTGCTCGGCCTCGATGATCGCGAACAGCCCGGCGGAGTCCTCCGGCACCAGCGTGCGGACGTAGCGCGCCGCGATGGCCAGATCGGTCTTGGCCAACGCCATCTGCACGTTGGACAGGAAGGTCTGGAAGAACGGCCAGGAACCGTACATCTGCTTCAGGACCTCGCCGCGACCGGCCTCGCGGGCAGCGGCCAGACCACTGCCCACCCCGAACCAGCCCGGCAGGATGATCCGCGACTGCGTCCAGCCGAACACCCACGGGATCGCCCGCAGGTCGTCCAGGCCGCCCTCCCCACCGGGTCGCTTGGCGGGCCGGGAGCCGATGTTCATCTTGCCGAGCTCGGTGACCGGGGTGGCGGCCACGAAGAACGGCACCAGGGCGGGATCGCGGACCAGCCGGCGGTACGCCACCTGACCCTCCCCCGCGACCACGTCCATCGTCGTGTTCCAGTCGGCCAGCACCTCGGCCGGCAGCAGCGAGCGGCGGTGCAGCACGGACGCTTCCAGGGTCGCGGCCAGCCCGACCTCCAGGTTCCAGCGGCCCAGCCCGGGCAACGTGTACTTGCCCGAGATCACCTCGCCCTGCTCGGTGATCTTGATCGGACCGTCGAGACTGCCGTTGGGCTGCGCCATCACCGCCTGACCGGTCGGGCCGCCACCGCGACCGACCGAGCCACCGCGGCCGTGGAAGAGCCGCAGCACCACGCCGTGCCGGCCGGCGATGTCTCGCAGGCCGCGCTGGGCGCGATGCACCTGCCACTGGGACGCGGCGATGCCGGCGTCCTTGGAGGAGTCGGAGTAGCCGAGCATGATCTCCTGCACGTCGCCGCGGGCGGCCACCACCCGCCGGTACGCCGGATCGGACAGCATCGCCTCCAGCAGCGGGCCAGCCGCCTCGAGCTCGGCCACCGTCTCGAACAGCGGCGCGAAGCCGATCCGCGAGGACGCCGGGACGGTGTCGCTGCCCAGATCGACCAGACCTGCCTCTCGGGCCAGCACCACGACCGCGTACACGTCGTCGACGTCGTGGGTCATCGAGACGATGTAGGTCTCGATGACGTCGGGCCCGTACGCGTCGAGGGCCGCGCGGATGGAACCGAGCAGCTCCAGCGAGGCCGCTGCGGGAGCGGGCAGGTCGAACCGGTTCGAGCCGAGCAGCGGGCGACGCGAGGCCATCTCGGTGGACAACAGGGCGATCCGCGCCGGACGGTCCAGCTCGCCGTACGGAGTGGGGAGATCTCCCAGCCGGTCGTAGAGCGCCGCCAGGGCGGCGTGGTGCTTGCCACTGTGCTCGCGCACGTCCAGCGTGGCCAGCCCGAGCCCCATCGCGGTGGCGGTTCGGATCAGGCGCAGGATGGCACCGTCCGCGGTCAGCCGATCACCGCCCGCGATCATCGAGTCCCGGACCAAGGCGAGATCGGCCAGCAGCTCGTCGAGCACGAGGTAGTCGCGACCGGGCTCGTGCGGGGTGCCGTCGGCCAGCCGGTCCCGGGTGCGCTGCAGCCGGACCCGGGCGTAGGTCAGCTTGAGCCGGTAGGGCTCCTCGGCGTTGAACCGGGCGGTGGCCGCGGAGGTGATGGGCAGCGCCTCGGCGTCCCTCGCCAGGCTGTCCAGCAGGTCCTGGGTGACGGCGACGACCCGGGTCGAGGCGCTCATCTCGTCCAGCAGGTCCTCGATGCCCGCGATCAGCGTCCGCAGGCCGAAGTCGTGCTGCAGCGCGAGGACGTCGAGGGTGACCGCCGGGGTGACGTTCGGGTTGCCGTCGCGGTCGCCCCCGGCCCAGCTGCCGAACCGGAGCGGACGAGCGGTCGGGGGCAGCTCGACGTCGATGGTGCCGAGCACCCGGTCGAGCTCTTCCAGCAGATCGGGGACGACCTGCGAGGCAAGCGACTGCAGGTAGTAGGTCGCGGTCCGGGCCTCGTCCTTCGGCTCTGGTCGCACGATCCGCAGCTCGTCGGTCTGCCAGAGCAGGTCCACCAGCTCGGCGAGCCGGCGCTCCAGCTGCGGAGTCTGTCCCGGTGAACGCTGCGGGTCCTCCAGGGAGGACACCACGTCGGCGATCTTGCGGAGCAGCTCCAGCACGGAGCGGCGGCTCGCCTCGGTGGGGTGGGCGGTGAAGACGGGCCGGTACTCCAGGCGTCCCAGCACGTCGGTGATCAGATCCCGGTCGATGGTGCCCTTGTCCAGCGCCTCTCCCATCCGTCGGGCGGTGGCGGCCAGCGGGCCCTCCTCGCCGGCGGCGATCTCCCGCCAGCGGTGCAGCTGCTCGGTGATGTTCACGAGCTGGAAGTACGCCGTGAACGCCCTGGCCAGACGGACGGCGGTGGCGTCGTCGACGCTCTCGAGCTCGGCGTGCAGCTCGTCGTCCCGGTGCTCGCGCGAGAGCCGTCGGATTCGCTCCACCTGCGCCAGCAGCTCGGGTCCTTCGTGCCGGGTCAGCGCCTCACCGAGCAGCTGACCCAGCTGCCGCACCGAGGCCCGGAGTGCGGCGTGCTGACTGTCCGACGACACCCCGCCGGCGTACTGAGCGACATCCGGCACTCGTCGCTCCGCTTCCACCAGCTCGTCGGCGGTCGGCTCGACCGGGGCGACGTCGGCCTGCGGGGCGGCACTCTGCTGCGTCATGGGTGACAGTCTGACGGCTGTTTGTGACAGCCCTGTTGCGCGTCCGTGATCACCGCCGACCGCACCTGTTGTCAATCTGCGGTTGACATCAACCTGATGTCAACCTACGGTTGACATATGTCTCGCAAGCCGATGTGGCGTCCCCGCCCGAGCACCTCGATGACCTCCGGCATCTCCCTGATCGTCGTCGCCATCGCGGCCATCACGGTGTCGCGGTCCTTCGACGGTTTCGTCCAGGGCCTGCTGAGTGGGGCCGGCATCATGCTGGCCCTGATCGGGGTGGCAGTCCTCTCGCCCCTGCTCCGCCAACGGCACAAGCGACCCGCCGACCTTGCCGAGACGGACGGCGAGCCCGCGCCTGACCACCGGCCTGCCGGCGAGGAGGACTCCGACACCGGTTGGCTGCCGAGTCGGGACAGTCGGCGGTGACGTCGTTCCGCGACGATCTCGCCGAGGGTCTGGGCGCAGCCATCCTGGCGTCGGGTGAGCAGGATGCCGACCCGCTGGCCGTCGTGTCCCGCGTCGTCGAGGCCGAAGACGTCGTCCGGGACCTGCTCCGTCAGTCCGTGGGCGCCGCCCGGGCGGCCGGGTGCAGCTGGGCGGCCATCGGCACCGAGCTCGGGATGAGTCGCCAGGCCGCTCAGCAGCGCTTCGGCAGCGGCGCCGGGGATCGCGGGTCGAGCGGCGACCAGGAACGTTGGCTGGGTCCGGTGACCGCGTTCGACGAGCTGCCCGAGCTGGAGCTGGCCGGTCGGCTCGGCTGGCACACCGTCGAGGCGGGCATGCTGTGCCATCGGATGGTCCGCACCGACACCCAGTGGGAGCACAAACGAGTCATCTGGCCCGGGTCGTTGGCTCGCAACGAGCGCGAGGGGTGGCAGATCGGGTGCCGTGCCTTCCCGTGGGTCTATCTGATCCGCGACACCGGCCTGGCGGCCGAGCCCGAAATGCCGACCTGACGGGCGACCCGCGCCGGCCGCCAGGTTTCTCAGACGGCTTTGGACTCCGCGGCCGCCTCCCGACGCTTCTTCGCCGCCTCGACCGACGCCCGCAGGGCTGCGACCAGGTCGACGACCTCGGCCTGCTCCTGCACCTCCGGCTCGGCCTCGAGGGGGACGCCGTCCGCCTTGCTCTGGACCAACGTCTCCAACGCCTCCCGATAGGAGTCGCGATACTCCTGCGGCTCGAAGTCACCCGACAGCGCGTCGATGAACGACTGCGCCATGGTGACCTCGGCGTCGGAGACCGTGACGTCGGCCGGCGGGGCGGCGAAACCTCCGTCGCGGAGCTCGTCGGGCCACAGCATGGTGTGCATCAGCAGCACGTCGTCCTTGGGGCGGATCAGGGCCAACGCCTCCCGTGACCGCAACGCCACCTTCACCAGGGCCGACTTGGCCGACTTGGTCAGGGCGTCGCGGAGCAGTACGTACGGCTTGATGCCTGGCCCGTCCGCCTGCAGGAAGTAGGTCTTCGCGAAGTACGTCGGGTCGACCTCCTCCTCGGCCACGAACTGCACGACCTCGACGGCCTTGGTGGTGCTCAGTGGCAGATCGTCGAAGTCCTCCGACGTGAGGATGACCATCCGCCCGTCGGGCAGCTCGTAGCCCTTGGCGATCTCCGCGAACGGGATCTCCTTGTTGCACTTCTCGCAGACCCGCTTGTACTTGATCCGGCCCCCGTCCTCGGGGTGCACCTGCCGGAAGCTGATGTCCTTCTCCTCCGTGGCGGAATACAGCTTGATCGGGATGGTGACCAAGCCGAAGGAGATGGCGCCTTTCCAGATGGACCGTGGCATGGGAAGAGTCTGCCCGATACCACCGACAGTGGTGGCTCTGCTCTCTCGCTTCGCACCATTTCTGGCCTCGGGCGCCATGTGGACGGCGCACCGGCGCGGACCGCCACCGTCTTTGACTTCCCGGCGGCATCCGGTGCTGGCTCCGGTGCGGACCGCCACCGTCCGCGACTTCCCGGCGCCATCCGGCGCAGGCTCCGGCGCCTGGCGGCACCGTCCGCGACTTCCCGGTGGCATCCGGTACGGGTCAGGTCAAAGGTGCGACAGCGTCCAGCTCGTCGGGGGCGTACCAAAGCAGGTCGTACGACTCCTGCAGCTCCTCGACCGCCGGGTCCGCGAGAGCCGCAGACAGATCGAGACCGCGCACCGCCGACCGGGCGGCGACCACCGCAGCGCCGGCCGCGGTCTCGTCGGCGAACAGCGATCGCACCTCCGCCCACTCCAGCCGGGCCACCGTCACGACACCGAGCTCGTCGTCGCCCGACAGGTCGTGGTCGACGGCCAGCACGATCCGCGTCGGCGTGCTGTCGTCGAGGGTGAGCGCGGCGATCCCTGCGTGGTTGAGAGCCACGTAGTCCGCTTCCTCGTCGTCCAGCCGGGCCTCCCCCAGCCACCGCCGCAGAGCCGGACCGGCGGCGTACCCGACCAGATCGTGGGCCGAACCCGAGGCCGCCAGCTGCCGGACGTCCGTGGAGGTGAGCGGCACGAAGACGGTCATGCGTCGTCGGCGGAGGTGGTCGGAGTCGCCGCCGTCTGCTTCGCCGGCGCCTTCTTGACCGCGGTCGTCTTCTTGGCAGCCGGCGTCTTCTCGGCAGCGGTCGTCTGCTTGGCAGCCGGCGCCTTCTCGGCAGCGGTCGTCTTCTTGACAGCCGGCGCCTTCTTGACCGCGGTCGTCTTCTTGACAGCCGGCGCCTTCTCGGCAGCGGTCGTCCGCTTGGCAGCCGGCGCCTTCTTGACCGCGGTCGTGCCCTTGGCAGCCGGCGCCTTCGTCGCAGCCGGCGCCTTCGTCGCAGCCGGCGTCTTCTTGGTCGCGGTCGTCCTCTGTGCGGCGGGCTCCGGCTTCGCTGCTTCTTTCGTCGGCAGCTTCCGCGCGGTCGAGGTCACCGGCGGCGCTGTGGTCCGCTTGGCACCGGGCACCCGGGTGACGTTGCCGAGCTCGACCGCCCGGTTCGCCAGGTTGCGCATCGCCGCTCGCCGCTGACCCGTACCCCGCCGGGCTTCCTGTCGCGCTGCGGCCTTCGAGGCCGCCTTGGAAGCCGCCGCCTTCTTGGCCGCGGCCGAGGCCTTCCGGGTCGGCTGCCGCAGGGCACGCGCTCGGACGGTCGTGTCGAGCAGCTCCTCCATCGCGTCGTCCAGGCACTGGGCGAGCACGTCGAGGTCGCCCACCGCGTCGCGGTCGGCGGTCAGGCCGAAGAACACGTGCCCGTCGTACGACGTCACCCCGATCGCCAGCAGGTGTCCCGCCCCCAGTGGCAGCACCGGATAGCTCGCGACCAGCCGCTCGCCCGCCGCGTACAGGGTCATCTGCGGTCCCGGCACGTTCGTCACCAGCACGTCATGCTGTCGTCGGAGCACGTCGTTGGACACCCGTACGCCCAGCGCGTGCAGCGTGGTCGGCGCGAAACCGGCGATGTCGGACAGCGTGCGGGCGTCGACCGCCCGGCCGGTGTCCTTGTGCGCCTGGGTCGAGTACGCGACCTGGTGCAGCCGCATCAGGGCGTTCTGCTCCCCGATCGGCAAGGGCTGCAGGTGCGGTGCCACCTGACTGCCCAGAGAGGTCGGCTCGCCGTCGTCCTCGGTGACACTCATCGGCACCAACGCGGTCAGCTCACGCCCGTTGGGCACCGACTCGCCCCGGGTCAGCAACCAGGACCGCAGCGCGCCGGCGACCGCCGCCAGGATGACGTCGTTGATCGTGTGGTCGTGCTCGTCCCGGACGGCCTTGAGCTCGGCCAGCGGTACGGACACCAGGGCGACCCGGCGTTGTTCGGAGACGACACCGGCGAGCGGGGACTTCGATCGGGGTCGACTACCGAGCAGGGCGTCCTCGACCAGCTCGACCACGGTGGAACCCACCCCACCGACGGCCTCGCCGACGGCCACGGCGACCCCGAGCGCACTGGTGGCGGCACCCTGGATGTTCTGCCAGGCCAGCAACGGGTCGTTCGCGCTCTCCCACAGTGCGCCGGCGACCAGCTCGGCCGCGCCGGGCTCGGGCACCGGCCGCCAGGACTCCGGCGTCGCCAGCTCCGGTTCCGGCCGGGCGTCGAGCAGCACCTGGCCGATGTCGACGTTGTCCACGCCGTCCACCAGCGTGAGGTGGGTCTTGGCCACGACGGCGAACCGGTCACCCTCCAGACCCTCGACCACGTACATCTCCCACAGCGGCCGCGACCGGTCGAGCCGGCGGGCCACCACGCGCCCGACGAACTCCCGCAGCTGCTCCATCGTGCCTGGTCGTGGCAGTGCGGAGCGCCGGACGTGGAACGTCAGGTCGAAGCTCTCGTCGTCCACCCAGACCGGTGCGGCGAGCCGGGCCGGGACGTCGCGGACGCGCTGCCGATAGCGCGGGACGTACGCGATCCGCTCTCGGATCAGCGCGATCAACCGCTCGTAGTCCAAGCCGTCGGGCTGGGAGTCGAAGATGTCCACCGTCGCGACGTGCGCCGGGGCGTGGGCGGTGTCCAAGACGAGCAGGGACACCTCCAGCGGCGTCAGTCGCTGCGGCATCGCATTCCCCTCCATCGCGGGCCAGTCCCGTGATCGCAACCCTACCGAGGTGGGACACATCACCAACTCAGCAGCCTGCAGGTTCGGCCGCGACTGGAAGACTGGCGGCGAAGCGCCTCCGACAAAGGACCACCGTGACCTCAGCCGCCCGTTCCCTCACCCCGCCCCGCCGCCGACTCGGTGGTGCGGCTGCCGCCCTCGTCGTCTGCCTGGGGCTGGTGGCCTGTGGAGGCCCGGCCGAGCCCGGTCCGAGTCCGGCTCCGTCTACCGCTTCGTCACCGGTCGCGAGTGCGGGTGCGCCGGATCCGACGCCGTCCGCCCGCGCGGCTGATCGGGTCGTCGTCGACATCACCATCGCCGACGGCAAGGTCACCCCGAACGGCGAGAAGGTGGACGTCGCCGTCGGCCAGGAGGTTCAGCTGAACGTGACGAGTGACGCCGACGACGAGATCCACGCCCACACCGACGACGCGGCCGGGTACGAGCTCGAGGTCAAAGCCGGCGAACCGGCCACCGGCCGCTTCACCGTCGCCTCGGCCGGCAGCTTCGAGGTGGAATCTCACCACCTCGAGAAGATCATCGTGATCTTGAACGTCCGGTGACGACGATGCCGGGGATCGTCCCGCTGATCCCCCTGCACGGCATCGCCTCCCGGCACGATCTGCCGCTGCCGTTCGGCTTCGTCCTGATCGGCGCTGCCGCCGCTCTGGCGATCTCCTTCGCGGTTCTGCTGCTCGCCTGGCGAAAGCCTCGATTCACGTCCGATCCCGGCACCCCGGTCCCCCGGATCCAAGCCCTGGTGGAGAACCGGGCTGTCCGTACGATCGCCCGACTGCTCGTGCTGGCCCTGTTCGGCTGGGTCGGTCTCGCCGTGGCGTTCGGGCCGGATCAGCTCACCAACCCCGTGTTCGGCTTCGTGTTCGTCTGGCTGTGGGTCGGTCTCGTGCCGTTGTCGTTGATCATGGGGCCGGTCTGGCGAGTGCTCAACCCGCTGCGCACCCTCCATCGCGGGCTCTGCCGGCTCGCCCGGACCGATCCTGATCATGGTCTGATCGAGCTGCCGGCCCGGCTCGGGGTCTGGCCCGCAGCCCTGTCCCTGTTCGGCTTCGCCTGGCTGGAGCTCGTCCAACCCGACCGGACGACCCTGAACGTGATCCGGGTCTGGGCCTTGGCCTGGCTGGTGATCATGATCATCGGTGCGGTCCTGGGTGGCCGCCGCTGGATCGGGGCCGCCGATCCGTTCGAGGTCTACGCGACCACGGTCGCGCGGCTGTCGCCCTGGCGTCGGTCCGTCGACGGCAGCCTGCGACTGGTGAATCCCCTGGCCGGCTTGAACGCGGCCGACCTACCAGTGGGTTCGGTCGGTGTCGTCGCCGTGCTCCTGGGCAGCACCGCGTTCGACAGCTTCGCCAACCTGAGCTGGTGGATCCAGACGGTGCAGAGCTCCGACACCTCACCGGTTGTGTGGGAGACCGGCGGGTTGCTGACCATGATCGGCATCGTGTTGGTGTCGTTCGCGGCGGCCTCCGTCTGGCTGACCCGGTTCCCGGGTCGCGACGGCCGGCGACTCCAGCCGTCCGAGGCCGTCCGCGCGATGTCGGGCTCAATGGTGCCGATCGTCGTCGGTTACGCGATCGCCCACTACGCCACCCTGTTGATCGTCGAGGGGCAGCGGGTGGTGGTGAACCTGTCCGATCCGCTCGGTCTGGGCTGGAACGTGTTCGGCACCGGCGATCTCACCGTGAGCACCGCGATCTTCGGCCACCCGACCGGCGTCGCCCTGCTGCAGCTCGGAGCCATCGTCGGCGGTCACCTGCTCGCCATCGTGGCAGCTCACGAGAAGGCCGTCAGCCTGCTCGACTCCCGCTCCGCGCTGGCCGGGCAGTGGCCGATGCTGGTGGTGATGGTCGCTTACACCTGCGCCGGGCTGGTGCTGCTGTTCTCCCCGTGACCATCGACTGGCGAAAATTGTCCATACATTAGTATTATCGTCCGATTCGGACATACGATGGCGAGCATGAGCGAGCCTAATGTGGCCCGAGAGCTCGACATCACGCTCGAGCGGAACTCTCCCGTACCGCTGTACTACCAGCTCGCCCAGTCGATCGAGCAGGCCATCAACGACGGGGTGCTCTCCCCCGGCGACCGGCTCGAGAACGAGCTGTCGCTGACCACCCGACTCGGCCTGTCCCGGCCCACCGCGCGGCAGGCGATACAGGAGCTGGTCAACAAGGGGCTGCTGGTGCGCAAGCGGGGTGTCGGCACGCAGGTGGTGCGGTCCCAGTTCAGCCGGGACGAACGCCTGACCAGTCTGAACGCCGATCTGGTGCAGGCCGGCAAGGTGCCCAGCACCCAGCTGCTCGGCTTCTCCGTCGGACCCCTGGACACCGACGTCGCCGAGGCCCTGGACTCCACCGACATCACCGAGCAGCAGTTCACCCGGGTCCGGCGACTGCGCCTCGCCGACGACGTTCCCCTGGCGATCCTGACCAACCACCTACCGGCCCGCTTCGAGCTCACCCGGGAGGCGCTGGAGCACCGCAGTCTGTACGCGACCCTGCAGTCGCAGGGCGTGAACCTCAAGATCGCCCACCAGCGCATCTCCGCCCGGCTGATGACCGACGACGAGGCGGATCTGCTCGACGAGGAGTCACCGGCCGCCTGTCTCACCGTCGATCGGATCACCTACGACGACACCGGTCAGTTCGTCGAGTTCGGCCGTCACGTCTACCGGGCCGCGCAGTACAGCATCCAGTCGAACCTGATGGTGTAGACCCGTAGCGCTCGGCCCTGAACTGATCACCCACAGGTCGCCGAGTTATCCACAACCAGTTCTTTCCTTCCGAGCCCGCCTGCTGCACCCTGGCACCCCCGCTCGAAGGAGACCACGATGTCCGCACCACCCCTGGCTCTGCGACCGGCCGTCGACGCCCGTCCGCCGGCCCTGTCCTGGTCAGCGGGCCCGGTACTGCCGGACCCGCCCTCGCCCGATCAGCCGCCCCTGCAGTTCGTCGAGCAGCCGGAGGAGATCGGACCACCGGCACCGTCGCGGGCACGGGTGACCGTGGACACCGAGCCCGTCGGGATCGACCCGGTCCTCGAGCCGATCATCGGGCGGGAGCTGGAGGCGCAGGCGCGCACCTGGGCACCGTGGTTCGCCCAGCTGCTGGTCGAGGCCCTCGATGGCCGCCGCCCGCTGGAGCCACTCGGTCACTGGTTGGACGAGTGGGTCCTGGCGGAGGTGAGTCGGCGCGTCCGCGTGCGGCGGCGGGCCCGCCTGCGTACGCCCGTACCGGGTGGCCAGCCCCCCGGCCGGATCGTCTCGCTGCGGACCCAGTTCAGCCATCCGAGGGTGCTGGAGGTCGCCGCGCACCTGCGACGGGGTCGCCGCTCCCACGCCTGGGCGTTCCAGCTGCGACGGGTCGGGGACCGCTGGCGCTGCACCGCGCTCGAGCTGCGAGAGTGACGGCGGCGCCACCGGCTGGCTACCCGCGCAGCAGCACCCAGGTCCTACCGACCTCGAGCGGGATGTCTCGACCGTCGGCGCCCAGGAAGCGCAACGGCTTGGCCTCCCCCGCGCGACGCCAGGTGCCACTGATCCTGCGACCGTCCCGGTAGACGACGACCTTGCCCCTGCCGACCGTCTCGGACCTCACCGAGCGTGCGCCGTTCACGTCGGCGTTGCCGTCGGGCGAGCTCTTCACCGACATGACCACCACGTTGTCGGTCGCGGCCACCTTGCCCGAGCTGCCGTCGGCATAGGTCTTGCCGTTCCAGCGGACCACGTACCGACCGCTCCGGTCGTCGAAGGAGAACGTGTCACCGCCGACCCTGGCCGACACCGAGCTGTCCTTGGTCGCCTTGTCCCAGTGCGGGTCGTCGGCGGCGAAGGTCCAGCCGATGGATCGGGCCTCACCGACCTTCTTCGCCTTGCCGGCGACCGCGTCGAGGTTCACGAACACGTTGTGGGGCGCGACGCGGGAGCTGTCCCGGTCCGATCGCTGCAGGGGCACGATCGGCGACCTGTCGATGTTGCGCTGCACCTTGCGGTTGGCTCCCGAGTAGACCAGACCGGGCTTGCCGAACAGCGGCAGCAGCTCCACGTCGGTGTTGCGAGCGCTCCGCACCGGACCGACGCGCTTCGGGAAGCTGGTGTGGTAGACCGCCACCAGTCGGGTCAGCGATCCCTCCACCTCTTCGACGAACACGATGTCGGCGGAGTTGAGCCCGACCTGAGGGCGCGCGGCGGCGATGTTCTCCACCTTCACCGCCACCACCGGGTTGTCCGACGGCTTCCGCCCGGTCAACGGATCGACGGGATCGGGTTGCGGCGACGGCGGAGGCTTGCGTGCCGGTGTCACGGCCGGTGTCGTCGACGCACTCGGTGGCGCTGCCGGGGGTGCCATCATCCCGGCGTCGTCGTGCGCGCCGATCGCCACCGCAGTACCCACTCCGGCCAGCACCAGCGCCGTGCCGGCGGCGGCGATCGTGTGCACGCGCTTCCAGACGAATCCCGCCATGGGTCCGTGTCCTGCTCGGTGCCCGGACTCAGCTGACTCCCGACCGGCCGTGACACATCTTGAACTTCTTGCCGGACCCGCAGGGGCACGGGGCGTTGCGCCCGACTCCCTCGTACTCGCTGGTGGACTTCGCGGTCGTGGTGGCCACCGATCCGTCCTCCCCCGGAGCCGAGTACGACACCGCGCGCTTCCCGTTGGTACGACCGTCGAGACCCTTGGCGGAGATCTTCGGACGGGTGAACGGCGTCTCCGCCACCGGCTCGACCAGGTCGTCGAGATCCGGCTCGCCGACGGTGTGCACCTCGACCCCGGGGCCGTCCGGATCGGGGCCGCTCTCCACCAGCGGAGCGGAGGTGATCCTGGTCGGTCGGCCGGCACCGTCGGTGACCACGCCCACCTGGGGGCCGGCCTGCTGCACCTGCACGTCGAGGTGGAAGACGAAGCCGACCACCTCCTCCATGAAGGCCTCCATCATCTGGTTGAACATGTGGCCGCCCTCGCGCTGGTACTCCACCAGCGGGTCGCGCTGCGCCATGGCCCGCAGTCCGATGCCCTCGCGGAGGTAGTCCATCTCGTACAGGTGCTCGCGCCACTTGCGGTCCAGCACGGTCAGCAGGACCCGCCGCTCCAGCTCACGCATGACGTCGGGGCCGAGCTCTTCCTCGCGCCTGTCGTACGCGGCCTCGGCATCGGCGACGAACGCGTCCTCCAGCTCACTCCGCTCCAGGTCGTCACGCTCGGCGAAGTCCGACATCGACAACGTGACCGGGTAGAGGGTCTTCATCTGGGTCCAGAGCTGTTCGAGATCCCAGTCCTCAGCGAAGCCCTCCGTCGCGACCCGGACGTACTGCCGGACGACCGTGTCGACCGTGGTGCGCAGCTGCTGCTCGACGTCGGCGCCCTCCAGCACCTTGCGACGGTCGCCGTAGATGGCGTGCCGCTGCCGGTTCATCACGTCGTCGTACTTGAGGATGTTCTTCCGGATCTCGAAGTTCTGCGCTTCGACCTGACCCTGCGCGCTGGCGATCGAGGACGAGACGCGCTTGTTCTCGATCGGCTGGTCGTCGGGCACCTTCAGGGCCTGCAGCACCCACTCCACGATGTCGGACTTGAACAGTCGCATCAGGTCGTCACCGAGCGAGAGGAAGAACCGGCTCTCCCCCGGGTCGCCCTGACGGCCGGAGCGGCCACGCAGCTGGTTGTCGATCCGTCGCGACTCGTGCCGCTCGGACCCGACCACGTAGAGCCCGCCGGCCTCGACGACCTCGATGTGCTCGCTGGCGGTCTCCTCCTCGATCGCGGTGAGGATCTCCGGGTACTGCTTCTCGTACTCCTCGGAGTGGTCCACCGGGTCGATGCCCTGGTCGCGCAGCACCTTGTCGGCCAGGAACTCAGGGTTGCCGCCCAGGATGATGTCGGTGCCTCGACCCGCCATGTTGGTGGACACGGTGACCGCGGCCTTGCGGCCGGCCAGGGCGACGATCGCCGCCTCCCGATCGTGCTGCTTGGCGTTCAGCACCTCGTGCTTGACACCGGCCTTCTTGAGCATGCCGGACAGGATCTCCGACTTGGCCACCGAGGCCGTGCCGATCAGCACCGGCTGGCCGTTCTCGTGGCGCTCCGCCACGTCGGTGACGATGGCGGCGAACTTGGCTTCCTCCGTGCGGTAGATCAGGTCCCGCTGGTCGACCCGGATCATGTCCTTGTTGGTCGGGATCGGGATCACGCCCAGGCCGTAGATCTTCTGGAACTCCGACGCCTCGGTCAGGGCCGTGCCGGTCATGCCGGAGAGCTTGTCGTACATCCGGAAGTAGTTCTGCAGGGTGATGGTGGCCAGCGTCTGGTACTCCTCGCGGATCTGCACCCGCTCCTTGGCCTCGATGGCCTGGTGCAGGCCCTCGTTGTACCGCCGACCGACGAGCGTCCGACCGGTGTGCTCGTCGACGATCAGGATCTCGCCGTCCAGGTTGACGTAGTCCTTGTCGAGCTTGAACAGCTCCTTGGCCTTGATGGCGTTGTTCAGGTACGAGATGAGCGGGGTGTTGGCCGACTCGTACAGGTTGTCGATCCCCAGTCGGTCCTCGACCACGTCGATGCCGGCCTCGAGGATGGAGACCGTCTTCTTCTTCTCGTCGACTTCGTAGTGGCGATCGCGCTCGAGCCGATCGACCAGCTTGGCGAACGTCGGATACCACTCGTGGGAGTCCTCGGCCGGACCGGAGATGATCAACGGGGTCCGGGCCTCGTCGACCAGGATCGAGTCGACCTCGTCCACGATCGCGAAGTGATGGCCGCGCTGGACGCAGTCGTCCAGGGTGAGCGCCATGTTGTCGCGGAGGTAGTCGAAGCCGAACTCGTTGTTGGTGCCGTACGTGACGTCGGCGTTGTACGCGCGTCGCCGGGCGGCGGGATCCATCTGGGACAGGATCGCCCCGACCTCGAGACCCAGGAAGTGGTGTATCCGGCCCATCTGCTCGGACTGGAACTTGGCCAGGTAGTCGTTCACCGTGATGACGTGGACGCCCTTGCCGGTGATCGCGTTCAGGTACGACGGCAGGGTGGCCACCAGCGTCTTGCCCTCGCCGGTCTTCATCTCGGCGATGTTGCCCTGGTGCAGCGCGGCCCCGCCCATCAGCTGGACGTCGAAGTGCCGCTTACCCAGCACCCGGCGACTGGCCTCTCGGACCGTGGCGAAGGACTCGGGCAGCAACGAGTCCAGGCTCTCGCCGTTCTCGTACCGCTGCTTGAAGTCGGCGGTCTGACCGATGAGCTCGTCGTCGCTCATCGCGACGAAGTCCTCTTCGATCGAGTTGACCTGGTTGGCGATCTGCTTGAGCTGCTTGAGGATCCTGCCTTCCCCGAAGCGCGACAGCCTGTCCATCAAAGCCACGTGAACTGGTCCCTCAGTCGATCGGCACCGGGAGCGCCCGGTCTAGTCGGACCGGTGCTCTCGTGAGGACTCACCACGACGGGGCACCGGACGCGACCCCCATGGTAGGCCGTCCCGCGGCGGCCAGCGCGAGTCTGGGGCCGAGATCACCGTGCGGCACGACCTCGACGTCCGGCAGACCGAGCCAGCCGGCCATCGTGACCAGCTCGGCGAGCAGGGCCGAGCAGGTGGCCTCGGGGTCGATGCCCGGCTCCTGCCAGGCGGAGTTGACCCGCAGCACCCCCCGGGCCCGGTCGGCCTTCAGGTCGACCCGGGCGACGATCTCGGAGTCCAGCAGGAACGGGTAGACGTAGTAGCCGTGCACCCGCTTGGCCTGCGGGACGTAGATCTCGATCCGGTAGTGGAAGCCGAACAGCTGCTCCAGGCGACGGCGCTCGAAGACCAACGAGTCGAACGGGCTGAGCAGTGCCCGGGTCTCGATCCGGCGCGGCAAGCGTGCGGTGTGCCACAGGTAGACCCCAGCCTCGGCCCAACCGGTGACCGCCACCGGCAGCAGCTCCCCCGACTCGACCAGCACCTCGATCGCCGCTCTTGCGCGGGCGATGGAGATCCGGAAGTAGTCGGACAGGCACCGGGCGGTGCCGACCCCGAGGGCCTGCGCGGCCCGGCGGACCAGGATGACGTCGGCCTCGTCCCGGGTCGGGGTGGGTTGCGCCAGCACCGAAGCCGGGATCACCCGTTCCGTCAGGTCGTACCGGCGCTCGAACTGCCGGTTGCGACCGGCGGCGGTGATCTCGCCGGTCCAGAAGAGCCACTCCAGACAGGTCTTGACCGAGGACCAGTTCCAGCCCCAGTGATCGTGTCGGCGCTCCTCTTCGTGCTCGATCTCCCGGGACGTCAGCGGTCCGTGCTCGGCCAGCTCCTCTCGGACGTCGTCGACCAGCTGCGGGTGCTCGGCCCGGATCCGCTGCATCCGGCCCCAAGCCTCCTCGGCCGCAGCGGCCATCCGCCAGCGCAGAGCCGGCTGCAGAGTCACGTCGATCAGGCTGGCCTCGTGTCCCCAGTACTCGAAGAGTCGGCGGGGCGCGCTCTGGGCCGCTCGGTGCAGCAGCTCCGGGTCGTACGGCCCCAGGCGGGAGAACAAGGGCAGGTAGTGGGCGCGGGCGACGATGTTGATCGAGTCGATCTGAAACTGGGCCAGTCGATCGACGGTGGCCTGCACGTCGCGCATGGTGGGCCGGGCCGGGTGCGGCCGCCCGAAACCCTGAGCGGCGAGAGCGACCCGACGGGCCTGAGCGAGGGTCAGCCGCTCCCGTGGGCGACGTTCGGTGGTGGAAACGGGCACGTCAGCGAACCTAGCGACACCGTCTGACAACGCGACGTCAGACAACCACCACCCGGCGATAGCCGGACCCCGAGCCAATCGCGCATCACCGGTCACCAAGGCACCTCGAGGCGCTCAGCCAGGGCCACATAGGCGGTGTCGCAGGCACTCAGCGAACCGGTGAGTGCCCAGACCCTGTCACCGAGCACCTCGTACGGCCAGAGCTCGATCTCCTGGAGCGAGCGACCGGATCGGGCGGCTCGGGCGGCCAAATTCGTGCCGCACATCGTCCGGCAGGTCTCGGAGATGCAACCTCCGTCCTCCTGGAGGCGTAGAAGCACCACCATCCGGCTCCACCGAGGGAGTGATCATGCGAAGAAGAATGCGTGCCTTGACGTTTGCGGCCGCCGCCAGCCTGGCCGCCATCAGCCTGCTGGGGTACGCCCCGCCGGCCTCGGCCGAGCCCGAGTGCCTCACCAGCAGCTCCGACTTCGACCGGGACGGCACGCCGGACGTCGCCGTCGGGATCCCCGGCGGGTCCGGGCGCGACGGCGCGGTGGAGGTGCGGCTCAGCAACGAGGGCGAGCCGTTCACCAGCAGGATCGACGGCGCGCCGGGGTTCGGCACCGCGGTCACGTCGCTGAGCTCGTACACCGACGAGGGTGACGACGCGCTCTGCAGCCAGCTGGTGGTCGGCAGCCCCGACGAGAGCCTGCGCACCGGCATGCAGCGGAGTGGCGTGGTGTACCTCTACACCTGGAGTGCCACGGCGAAGCGGTTCGTGCCCCGCGCCACCATCGAAGCTCCGGGCACGGAGTTCGAGGACGGTTCGCAGTCCGGGGCCCGGTTCGGCGCTGCCCTGGCCGCCGAGCAGCGGCCTGCCGACCAGATCGACCCGCGACCAGCGCGTCTCTTCGTGGGAGCACCGGGCATGGACCTCGGCATCGGCCGGGACACCGGTCAGGTCACGTCGTTCTGGGTCGACGCGGACGAGGATCCCGGCGTTCATGACGTCGAGTTCACTCGGCTCGGTGAACCGCTGACCGATGAACCGACGCCGGCGGCCGCTCTCGGCTCGTCCCTCTCGATCGGCGGAGGGAAGGTGGCGATGGGCATGCCGGGCTTCCCGACCCAGGACAAAGCAGGTGCCGGCGCCGTCCTGGTGGACGACGTGAACGGCGGTCCCGACCGCCCGCTACCCCTGGTGCTGTCCCAGGCCAGTGCGGGAGTCCCGGGGACGGCGGAGGCGGGAGACCGGTTCGGGACCTCGGTGCACCTGGTTCCGGCGCGAGTCAGCGGCGCACCCACGCTCCTGGTGGGCACTCCGGGCGAGGACGTCGGTAGCACGAAGGACGCCGGTTCCGTCACGGTCGCCCGGATATCGCTCACCGGCCGCAAGACCGAGGGCACGGTGCGGACCTTCGACCAGAACTCGGCCGGCATGGCCGGTTCGGTCGAAGCCGGCGACCAGCTCGGAGCCTCCGTGTCGAGCGTCCGGTACGGATCCTCGGTCATTCACCTCGTGGGCGCTCCCGGTGAAGACGTCGGCAAGGTCCGCGACGCGGGCATGGTGCAGACCATCGGCAACGGCAAGGGCTGGACCCAGAGCAGCTCGGGTGTGCCTGGCACGGCCGAGAGCGGCGACCGGATGGGCGCGGCCCTGGCCGGGTCGCCCGCCACCGGTGCGACCAGACCGCTGATCGGCATCCCCGGGGAAGATGCCTCGACCGGCGCCGTGCTCGTCGGGCTACCGATCGGCGGCGGCTCGGTCACCTACCTGAAGGGATCTGGGACCGGCGACCGGTTCGGGTTCGCCGTCGCTCCCTGATCAACCGGGCTCTCAGCGTCGGTGGTGGCTCGATCCGCCACCGACGCTGACCGCCGTACGGCTACGGATCAGACGGGGACGGCGGCGTTTTCCAACCGGATCACGCCGTAGTCGTACGCCTTGCGGCGGTAGACGACCGCGGGCGCCTCACCGTGCTCCATATCCATGAACAGAAAGAAGTCGTGTCCGACCAGCTCCATCTCGTGCAGGGCCTGGTCCAGCGTCATCGGGGTCGCCGCGTGCACCTTCTCGCGGACCAGCAGCGGTCCCTCGCCGTGCACTTCCATGCCGGCCACGTTGTGCACCACGGTGCCGTTGGTGACCACGATCTCCTCGGCCACCTCGGGCAGCTCGGCGGCGGCTTCGTGCAGCGACATCGGCCGGCGCGACCCGCGGTGCACCCGCTTGCGGTCAGCAGCCTTGCGGAGCTGGGCCATCAGCTTGTCCAGCGCCAGGTCGAAGGCCGCGCTCTTGTCCTCCGCCGCGGCCTCGGCACGAACCACCGGACCCTTGGTCCGGAGCGTGATCTCCACTCGGCTGGCTTGATCGTGTTGCCGCCTGTTCCGCTCCGCCGAGACCTCGACCTCCACCCGGATCACTCGGTCATCGAGCTTCTCCAGTCGGGTGATCTTGTCCTCGACATAGTCGCGGAACGTGTCCGACACCGTGCAGTGCCGGCTCTTGACGACAACATCCATGTCAGCCTCCAGCAGTAGTAGCGACCGGGCCGTTCACCTCGGCCCTCACCCGTGACGCTAGTCCCCGCCCGCGTGGTTGACCATGCCGCCCCGGCGATCTTGGGCAGTTCTCAGTAGCTGGACAGTCTGCGCACAGTGGCTGAGACAGTGGCCGCGCCGAGCACCTCGAACCCGCCTTCGGCGAGGCAGTGGGCGGCCTCGGTGAGGCTCGCTCCGGTGGTCACCAGGTCGTCCACGACCACCAGTGCCGGGCCGTCCGGGCGCACCCCCGTCGTCCCCCAGCCGCGCCGCAGACGGAGCCCTCCGCGCAGGTTCGCGGCCCGCTCGGCGGCGTCCAGACCGGACTGGTCAGCCAGCCCACGGTGCTGCGCCAGCAGCTTCACGGTCCGCACGAGTCGATCCGCCGAGAGCCGCCGGACGGCCCGTCTGGCCAGCGCGCCCGTCGCGTCGAATCCTCGGTCCCGGACGGCCGCGGCCGCCGACGGCACCGGAACCAGGATCACCGGCTCATCGACCGGTACCCCGCGAAACGTCAACAGCTCGCTCACCGACGCGGCCAGGCGATCGCCGAGCAACGACGTCAGCATCAGCGCCTGGTCCTCCTTGTGGGCACCGAGCAACCCGCGGTGAACGTCGTCGTACGGCCCGGCGGTCGCCGTCAGCGGGAACCCCGCCGGGGCCGGGGTCGGCGCGGTCAGCCGCGTCGGTTGGGCCCGCAGGTGTGCTCGGCAGTCCGCACAGGCACCCCACCAGGGGGAACCGCAGCCAGGGCATCCGGCGCCGAGGAGCAGGTCGGCCGTCGCCGACCACCAACCCCACACCGGCTCCCCCACGGCCCGATCACCCACCGGGCAAGTCTGGCACCCCCTCACCCGACGTTCGGCAGGTGCCTAGCCTGGACCGGCGACCGCGCTGACATCGTCCAGCAACGTCAGCCACTGCGTGCTGCCGTCCCGCCAGGTCTGGCCCGAGCTGTCCAGCACGACGACGGTCTGACTCTTCAGCAGCACGGACAGCGAGACGGCCTCCCAGGCGATCGGTTCCCCCACGGCCGTGATCGAGGAGGCGTCCTGACTCACCCGGTAGACGGTCAACGGGGCGTCAGCGGAGGCTCCGCCCAGCACGGCGAGGGAGCTGGCGTCGAACCAGGCCAGATCACGCAGCAGGCTGAGATCGGGGGTGGTGGATCGGGTGACGTCCAGAGGCAGCCAGCCGTCGAGCCGGATCCGTTCGCCACGCACGATGCGGGCGAGCCCCAGCTCCGTCCGTCCGTCGACCTGGCGGATCAACGCCATCCGCACACCGTCGGGACTGATCGCGAAGGCCTTGATCTTCCCGCGATGGAGGATGGTGGACTCGATCTCGGCGACCCGCCCGTTGCGCTCCACCCAGAGCCGCTGCCGGCCGTCCTGATCACCGACTGCCCAGAGCTCGGCGAACCGGGTGAACTCGGGCCGGAGCAGGCCCGTCGCGCCGGAGAGCACCGTACGCACCGCGCCGTCCGCGACCTCGGCCCGGCGCAGCACCGTGCCGCCCCCGGTGACCGCCGCGACGTCGGAGCCGGTGGCCGACACGGCGAGCTGGTCGACCGGCCAGCGACCCGCGCCCAGCGGGCCGGGAACCGGGACCGTCTGACTGGGGTCGCTCAGCGACGGCATCACGGACACCTTGTTGGCGCGCGCGGTGTAGAGGGAGTCCACGATGCCCGGGGGAATCGGGTCGAAGGCCGCGAACCGCGAGTCGAGGGTCACCTCGTAGGTGCCCTGGTCGGCGCCCGGGATGGCGTACGGCTGCTGGTTCACGGTGAACGTGACGCCCTGGATCCCGGTGGGCTGGAGCGTGTAGAGCACCTGGGCGGCCATCAGCGTCCGCTGGCCGTCGTTCAGGTTGAGCACGTTGTCGCTGAGCGCGACCTCCGCGACACCGTCGTTGATCGTGACCGCGTCGACGCTGAGGGCCGTGCCCTCCGGGATGGCACTGGTGACCGCCGGGGCGAGCCAGTCCGACGGCCCGTTCAGCAGAGCTCGCATGAGCACCGACGCGGTGCTCGCCTGGTTACGCAGGTTCGGCAGGTAGATCGGGTTCGGCACC
The DNA here is from genome assembly GCA_963696135.1 of uncultured Actinomycetota bacterium. Lineage (GTDB taxonomy): Bacteria > Actinomycetota > Actinomycetes > Propionibacteriales > Propionibacteriaceae > Microlunatus. The sequence goes on along the minus strand of CAVOJH010000003.1, from coordinate 199,545 downwards.
AGCGCGCTGCCGTTGCCGACGAAATAGAGGTTGTAGGACTGGTAGAACGAGCTGAACGCGAACTCGGCGACCATCAGGCCGGCCGGCGGCGTGCTGATCCGCCACTCGCCGTTTTCCTTGACCATGCCGAAGTTCACCCGCCACGGCTTGTCCTGAGCCGTGTAGGTCCGGTCGGGGCCGAGCGACCCGACGAGTCGACCGTCGAGGATCACGGTGGTGCCGGCGGCCTGAAGCGATCCGGAGTAGATCGAGACCCCGGACTCGGGCGCCCACTTCTCGGCGGCGCCGGTGGTCAGGAACTGCCTGGCGACCGCGTAGTTCGGCTGGAAGTTCGATGTCGCGCGCAGGAAACCCTGGACGATCTGCTTCGGCTCGTCGCCGGGCGAGGGCGGAGCGACGTCGACGTTGATGCAGTTCTGGCACTCCGGCGGCTGTCCTTCGACCTTCTCCACCGGCCCGGAGGTCGGCACGCTGACGCAGCCGGTGACCAGACCGAGCAGCAGGAACACGACGGCGAGCAGGAGCGGCGTACGCCTCATCGGGCGGCCCCGGCAGAATCGGACGGCGATGAGGCGGGTGCGCCCGGCAAGATCTCGCCCGGCACGACGACCGGCTCCAGCGGCGGGGTGACCACCGTGCCCGCCTCGATGGGCAGACCCGGGAGCACCAGGTCACGGGGCACCAGCGGCAGCGGTGAGGACTCGATCACCCCGCCGGCGACCCGCGGGACCGTCAGTCGGAACTGGGCACCCATTCCCGGCCGTCCCCAGGCTGTCAGCCACCCCTTGTGCAGGTTGGCGTCCTCCATCGAGATGGCCAGACCCAGACCGGTACCGCCGACGGTCCGGGCCCGGGCGGGATCGGCCCGCCAGAACCGGTGGAACACCTGCTTGGCCTGGCCGGCCTCGAACCCGACCCCGTGATCACGGACGGCCACCGCCACCGCGTGCTCGTCGGACTCCACCAAGATGTCGATCGGTCGACCCTCACCGTGCTCGATGGCGTTGACCAGCAGATTGCGCACCACCCGCTCGATCCGGCGTGAGTCGACCTCGGCGATCCCCGGCCGGGGCGCGTGCACCCGGATCTCGGACCCGCTCGTCCTGGCCAGCTGTTCCGACGCGACCACCACCCGGTCGACGACATCGCGCAGGTCGACCTCGTTCACCGCCAGCACGGCCGCTCCAGCATCGAACCGCGAGATCTCCAGCAGGTCGGTGAGCAGCGCCTCGAAACGGTCGAGCTCGGTCTGCAGCAGCTCGGCCGAGCGGGCGGCGATCGGGTCGAAGTCCTCCCGCGTCTCGTACAGCACCTCGGCCGCCATCCGCACCGTGGTCAGCGGCGTCCGAAGCTCGTGCGAGACATCGGAGACGAAGCGCTGCTGGACCCGGGACAGCTCCTCGAGCTGGCCGATCTGCTTCTGAAGCTCGGAGGCCATGTAGTTCATGGAGGTGGCGAGCCGGGCCAGGTCGTCACGGCCGCGGACCTTCATCCGGTCGTCCAGGTTGCCCGAGGCGAGGCTCTCGGCGGCGCGCCGGGCCGCCCGGATCGGGACCACGACCTGGCGGGCCACGAGGGCGGCGATGAAGGTCAGGAGCACGACCAGGATCGCCCCGGTGCTGACCACGGCGGTCTGCAGCACGGCCAGGATGTTCATCTGCTGGGTGAGCGGGAAGATGAAGTAGATCTCGTACCGGCCGGTGCCCGGCAGGGTGAGCCCGGAGCCGACTGCGATGCCGGGCACGGCCGGGGTGTCGTCGCGGTAGATGACCTCGGTCGGCGTCATCAGCAGATCGTCGCTGGTCGCGACCTGGGACCGCAGGGTGTCGGGGATGCTGGCGGGCGAGACGTCACCGGCAGTGATCGTCTGGCCGCCGGAGATGATGATCACGTCGTACTGATCGCTGCCACCGGAGCGGTTGGCGAAGCGGAGAGCCAGCTCGGTGAGCTTCTTGTCCGGGTTGGGATCACCGGTCAGGTCGGCGGAGTTCAGCTGCTGCTGAGCCGCGTCGAGCGCCTGCCGGGCCTCGATGCTGACCGAGTCCCGCTTCGCCTCCATCACCCCGATGCTGGCCTGCCGCATCAGCAGGAAGCCGCCGAGCACCAGGACCAGGACGGAGGCGCCGAAGACCGAGAGGATCACCCGCAGGGGCAGCGACTGCCACCACCACTCGACCGGCAGACGCCACCAGCGGCGCGGCTCGGCGCTCAGTGAGGGGAGGTTCGACACTGCTCGGCCGAGCGCGACTCGGCGGCGATCACGTCGGCTCGCCCGCCTTGTAGCCGATGCCGCGCACCGTCACCACGATCTCCGGGTGCTCGGGGTCGCGCTCGATCTTCGACCGCAACCGCTGCACGTGCACGTTGACCAACCGGGTGTCGGCGGCGTGCCGGTAGCCCCACACCTGCTCCAGCAGCACCTCGCGGCTGAACACCTGCCAGGGTCGCCTGGCCAGGGCCAGCAGCAGGTCGAACTCCAGTGGTGTGAGCTGGATGGGGGCACCATTGCGCTTGACGGTGTGTCCGTCGACGTTGATCATCAGATCGCCGATCCGCAGCATCTCCTGATCGACCTCTTCGGGCGACCGACGCAGCCTGGTCTTGATCCGGGCGATCAGCTCCTTGGCCTTGAACGGCTTGGCCACGTAGTCGTCGGCGCCCGCCTCCAACCCCGCCACCACGTCGATGGTGTCCGACTTCGCCGTCAGCATCACGATCGGAACCAGTGACTCCGCCCGGATCTCCCGGCAGATCGCCACCCCGTCCTTGCCGGGCAGCATCAGGTCCAGCAGCACCAGGTCGGGACGGGAGTCGCGGTAGGTGTCCAGGGCCTTGTCCCCGTGGGCGCACCAGATCGGGTCGAAACCTTCGTTGCGCAACACCAGGGACAACATCTCCGCCAGAGCAGCGTCGTCGTCGACCACCAGCACGCGACCCTTGTCGGTCCGCCCTTCGTGGCCCCGGCCGGACTCGTGGGCAGTGGTCTGGTCAGCCGACACCGTGGCCTCCGACACGCGCATTCCCTTCGTCAGGATCGATCCCCCGGACCGCCTGGCCCGGCACGATCGACATCACCATCTTATGCGGGCACACCAGGTCACGGCTTGATATCGGCCAGCCGCGCGTTTCCCGACCGCGGACGGCTTCCACGCTCGCCCTGAGACCCCGGACTGGCGCACGTTTTCCGACCACGGACGGCATCCGCGCGTTCCCGGCGGCCCCACGCGTACGTTTTCCGACCACGGACGGCTTCCGCCCGTTCCCGGCGGCCCCACGCGTACGTTTTCCGACCACGGACGGCTTCCGCCCGTTCCCGCAACCCCGGGCGCACGTTCTCCGACCACGGACGGCTTCCGCTCACACCCCGGCCAGCGGCGGTTTGCCATTTCAGCAAAGGATGATGCCGATTCGGCCAATTCGGCCCATGATGGAAGCCGACATCCGCATCGAGGAGATCCATGCCCGACCACCAGACCCACGACCACCAGACCCACGGCCACCAGACCCCCCAAACCCACCAGCACACCCGCCCCGACCACCCCGAGTCCACCGATCCGGCGGTCTTCTGGGAAGAGTTCTACGCCCCCGGTCGCCGTCCGTGGAGTGGGCGACCGAACGCCCTGTTGGTCGACGAGCTGGCTGTCCGCCCCCTCGACCCCGGCTCCGTACTTGACCTGGGCAGCGGCTCCGGCGGCGATGCCGTCTGGTTCGCGGGGCTGGGCTGGACGGTGACCGCTGTCGACATCTCCGCCGCCGCGCTGGCGGTCGGGGCCGAGGCCGCGCGAGACGCGGGCGTGACGGACCGGATCACCTGGAGCCGGCGCGATCTGGAAGCCGACTTCCCCGCCGGAGCCTGGGACCTCGTGGTGGCCAGCTACCTGCAGTCCCCTGTCGCGCTCGACCGCGACCGCGTGCTACAGGCGGCGGCCGGGGCCGTATGCCCGGGCGGCACGCTCCTGGTGCTCGGGCACGAACGCTTTCCGGACTCGCACCAGGGTGCGCCCACCGAGCTGCCGACGACCGCCGACGTCCTCGGGGCGCTCGACCTGACCGGTTGGACCGTCGAGCGGGCCGAGGCCGTCGCCTTCACGATGCCCGCGACGGAGGGCAGTCACGGGGAGCGGTTCGACCACGTGATCCGCCTCCGTCGAGACCGCCGGGTGGGTGAGGTGTCCGGTCCGAGGAGGCCGTAGGTTCGTCGCGTGGGACGACCGACACTGATCCTGGTGACCGGGCCGGCAGGCTCCGGGAAGACGACCTTGGCGCACCAGCTGGCGGCGGCGATCGGGTGCCCGGCCGTGAGCAGGGACGAGATCAAGGAGGGGATGGTCTTCTCCCACCCCGGGTTCGTGGCGTCGACGAGCGACCCGCTCACCCTGCGCACGTACGGACTGTTCTTCGAGACACTGACCCTGTTGCTCCGCGCCGAGGTCACTCTCGTGGCCGAGGCCGCCTTCCAGCACCGCCTCTGGGTGCAGGGCCTGTCGCCGCTGGACGACCTGGCCACGCTCAGGATCGTTCGGTGTGCTGTGTCCGAGGAGATCGCCCGCGAGCGCCAGCGACAGCGTCTGCTGTCCCAGAGCACCCGAGCGGCACACGCCGACGCCCAGCACCTGACCCGCGCCGAGCCGTTCGATCGTCTTCACCTCGACGTGCCCACGCTCGACGTCGACACCTCCGACGGCTGGCAGCCCGGTCTGCCGGCCATCGAGGCCTTCTGTCGCGGCTGACCCGGCCCGTACGCGGTCAGCCCGTCGGTGCGCCGACGACCGACAGCAGCTGCAGCTTCTCGTGGCTCTCACTGCCCGGCGTCGCGGTGTTGACGAGCAGCGAGTGCGACTGCTCCGGATCCAGCAGCACCTGGCAGGACAGCTCCAGCAGCCCCACGACGGGATGCTGATAGCGCTTGATCTCCTTCGGTCGGATGCCGACCTCATGCTGCTGCCAGAGAGCCCGGAACTCCGAGTTCGCGTCGAGCAGCTTCACCAGCTGGGCGGCCCGGGAGGCGGGTCCGCGTCGGGTGAGCACACCGCGCAGTCCCGCCACGTACATCCTCGAGTAGAACTCCTGGTCCTCGGCCGGGTAGAGGTCGCGAGCCGACGGGTCGGTGAACCAGCGGTAGCCGATGCTCCGGGAGGGTCCGGTGTGCCGGCTCAGGTCACCGACCAACGCCATCCCGAGGGGGGTCTGCCGCAGCGTCTCCCCCAGCTCGGTGACGACCTCCGCGGGGGTGTCGGTGAGCCGATCGAAGATCCGCATCGTCCCCGGGCTGATGTGGTCGCCGGCGGCAGTCGACGCCGGTGGTTGGTGTCCGGCGAGGCGGAAGAGATGGTCCCGCTCGTCGCGGGACAGGTGCAGGCCCTGGGCGATGGAGGCGATCATCTGCTCCGACGGCTGCGGGCCGCGCTCCTGCTCGAGGCGGGAGTAGTAGTCGGTCGACATGTGACACAGGGCGGCGACCTCCTCGCGTCGGAGTCCGCTGGTCCGTCGACGCTGTCCGCGGGGCAGGCCGACGTCCTCGGGCTGCAGCGCCTCCCGGCGCCGGCGGAGGAAGTCGGCCAGACCGTCTCGATCGATCACGGTCCCATCCTCGCCCGCACCGGAGCGCCCAACCAGGGATCGACAGGCCGTGGATAACTCCGCCGTGGTCGGGGACTCTCGGTGTGGGGCGCCGGACGAGTGCCCAGGACCCGAGCCGCAGGAGTGCACATGCCAGGCAAGCAGTACGACCTCACGGTCCCCGACCTCACCGGTCAGCGAGCCGTGGTCACGGGTGCGAGTGACGGCATCGGACTCGGCATCGCCACAGCACTCGCGGGAGCCGGGGCCGAGGTCGTCCTGCCCGTCCGCAACCGAGGCAAGGGGGAAGCGGCCCTGGCGAAGATCCGTGCCCGGCACCCCAAGGCGACGCTCGTGCTGGCAGACCTCGACCTGTCCTCGCTGGCGTCGGTAGCCGCCCTCGGCGAGAGGCTCCGCCAGGACGGGACGCCGATCCGGATCCTCGTCAACAACGCCGGTGTGATGAACCCACCCGAGCGGCAGACCACCGTCGACGGTTTCGAGCTGCAGCTCGGTACGAACCACCTGGCCCACTTCGCCCTCACCGGCCACCTGCTGCCGCTGCTGCGGGCCGGAGAGGCCCGGGTGACGACGCAGACGAGCATCGCCGCGCGTCGCGGCACCATCCACTGGGACGACCTCAACGGCGAGCGTGCCTACAACGGGATGCGGTCCTACCAGCAGTCGAAGCTGGCGTGCGGGCTGTTCGGGCTCGAGCTCAGCCGTCGCAGCCGGGCAGGCGGCTGGGGCATCACCAGCACCATCTCTCATCCCGGGGTGGCGCCGACCAGTCTGCTGGCGGCGCGGCCGGAGGTGGGCCGCATCGAGGACACCACCGAGGTGCGGACGATCCGCTGGCTATCGGCGCGTGGCCTGATCGTGGGCACGGTGGAGACCGCGAAGCTCCCGGCCCTGATGGCTGCCACCTCGCCGGCGGCGAGCGACGGCGGCTTCTACGGGCCCCAGTGGCCGGGCAACGTCGGCGGCCCTCCAGGTCCCCAGACGCTGTGGCGGCCGCTGCGCAGCACCGACGACGCCACCCGGCTGTGGACCCTGTGCGAGGAGCTGACCGTGGTCTCGTTCCCCTGACGTCGAGTGCTCAGTTCCACTCCGGGTCCTCGACCCAGGTCGCCAGGAAGGCGAGCTCGCTCTTCTGCCGGCGCAGCACCCGGCGCCACAACCCCGTCGGACGTCGACCGAACACGTCGTCGTACTCGGCCTTGACGACGTACCACATCTCCTGGGCCACCTCGCCGGCGAGCTGTCCCGGCGACCACCCCGCGTAGCCGGCGAAGATGCGGAGATCGGCGTACGCCCCCGCGACGATCTCGATGGGGGTGTCCAGGTGCAGCAGGCCGACCCGGTCGAACAGGGGGCGCCACCCGGGCGGCTCCTCCCCCTTCGCCGGCAGACTGGCCAGGCAGATCGCCCCGTTGGGTGACACCGGACCGCCGTGGAAGAGCAGCTTGGGTTCGGTGACCGCCGGCACCCAGTCCGGCAGCACCGACTCCAGCGTCGTCTGCGAGATCTCGTTCAAGATCACGCCCAGCGCGCCGTCCTCGTCGCTGTCGAGCACCAGCACGACGGTCTGGTCGAAGACACCGTCGGTCAGCAGGGCGCTGGCCACCAGCAGATCGCCCGGCTCCGGGTTCGCGCCGCTCACCCGCTGACCCGCCTGCCCGTCAGCAGCCGGAAGCCGACCCAGCCCAGGCCGATCCCGACCAGGTCGGCGATGGCGTCGGCCACGTCCCCGTCGCGGCCGGAGCCGGGTCGGGCTTGGACGAGCTCGCTGACCACGGCGTTGACCGCGAACACGCCAGCGATCGCCGCGACCCCGAGCGATCGCAGCGTACGACCGGCTCGCGCGGCGTAGATCTGTGACGTCAGCAGCACCAGGAACATAGGCAGAGCGAAGCCTATGGCGTGCTGGACCTTGTCGGCACTCGGGAACCACGAGGTCTCGACCGGACCGGAGGGTCCGTAGAGCCCGATCTGCTGGGCGACCAGGGCCGCCACCGTCGCCAGCACGAGCAACCGCGGTCCCCAGTGGAGCGACCAGCGGCCGGGTTCGGGTCGGCTCAGACGACGACCTCGGTGTCGGTGGGCAGCTCGGCCGGGCCGCCGGCCGCGACTCGCACGGCCTGCGCGACCCGGCGGTGCACGTCGGCGTGGAACACGCTCGGGGTGATGTAGGTGGCGTTCAGCTCGTCGTCGCCGACCACCGACGCCAACGCCCGGGCGGCAGCGATCAGCATCGCCGGGGTGATGTCGGTCGACCGGGCATCCAGCAGCCCACGGAACACCCCCGGGAACGCCAGCACGTTGTTGATCTGGTTCGGGAAATCCGACCGGCCGGTAGCCACCACCTCCGCGTGCAGGGTGGCCTCCGCCGGGTCGATCTCCGGCTCCGGGTTCGCCAACGCGAACACGATCGACCGATCCGCCATCGTCGCCACCGCAGCCGCGTCGATCACCCGCGGCGCCGACACCCCGATGAACACGTCCGCCCCGGCCAGCGCCTCCTTCAGCGAGCACTCCAGGTTGTCCGGGTTGGTGTTCTCCGCCAACCACTTCAGCTGACCCGAGATCCCCGGCCGTGTCTGGGACACGATCCCGTCGATGTCGGCCACCACCACATGGCCCACCCCGGCCGCCAGCAACAGCTTCAAGATCGCCGTCCCGGCCGCCCCCGCACCCGACAACACGACACGGATCTTCGTGATGTCCTTCTCCACCACCCGCAACGCGTTGTACAGGGCGGCCAGCACCACGATCGCCGTGCCGTGCTGATCGTCGTGGAACACCGGGATGTCCAGCTGCTCTCGCAGCCGGGCCTCGATCTCGAAGCACCGCGGCGCGGAGATGTCCTCCAGGTTGATGCCGGCGAAGCCGGGCGCGATCGCTTTGACCACCGCGACGATCTCGTCGGTGTCCTGGGTGTCCAGACACAACGGCCACGCGTCGATGCCACCGAATCGCTTGAACAGCGCTGCCTTGCCCTCCATCACCGGCATCGCCGCCTCCGGACCGATGTTGCCCAGACCCAGCACCGCCGACCCGTCACTGACCACCGCGACCGTGTTCCGCTTGATCGTCAACCGGCGGGCGTCGTCCTTGTTCTTGGCGATCGCCAGACAGACCCGAGCGACGCCGGGGGTGTAGATCATCGACAGGTCGTCACGGTTGCGGATCGGCAGCTTCGCGTTCATCTCGATCTTGCCGCCGAGGTGCATCAGGAACGTCCGGTCGCTGACCCGACCGATGGTCACTCCTGGGACGGCTCGCATCGCCTCGACCAGCTCGTCGGCATGGTCGGTGTCCCGTGCCGCGCAGGTGACGTCGATCCGCAGCCGGTCGTGGCCCGAGGCCGTGACGTCGAGTGCGGTCACCGCACCTCCGGCCTGCTCGACCGCCGCCGTGAGGTGGCTGACCGCCGCCCCTCCGGCCGGGACCTCCAGACGAACAGTGATCGAATACGAAACCGACGGCGCTGCGCTCATAGTTCCGGAGTCTTGCACGACGCCGCCGTCGGCGTCTCGATGTGGACATTGCGGTCACGACCCGGGTCGTGCGGTGTGCATCACAGCAGGGTTGTGTGGCCCCGACGTCAGACGCGGCCCTTCAAGATGCTGTGCCAGTAGAGCTGGGGTTGCAGATAACGGTCGTACGCCCAGGTGAGCCGTCGGGGCTTGACCAGGTCGATCAGCGGCACGCTGGGCGTGAGGGCGCCGGCCCGGTCGAACTCGGCCAGCACCAGTCGATCCTGACCCACCGTGATGGGTGCGGTGGAGTAACCGTCGTAGGTCTCCAGCGGTCGGCCAGCCCGACGACGCGCGATGTTGTCGGCCACCACCGCCACCTGCTTGCGCAGCGCTCCGCCCGACCGGGAGGCGGCGACATCCGCGGCGTCACCGAGACCCCAGACGTTCGGGTACCGACGGTGAGCCAGGGTGGCGGGGTCCACGTCGATCATGCCGGCGACGTGGGCGTCGGGCGCGCTGTCGTCGACGGGCACGCCGGTGGCTCCGGGCTCGGCAGCCGGACGTTCCAGACCGTCCACGGCCAGCCAGTCCGGTGCCCTGTGGCGCGGAGCGAGATGCAGGAGGTCGTACGGCAGCCGGGTCGCACGACCGCCCTGGTCGAGCTCGAGGACCCGTTCGTCGTGGTCGATCCGGCCGACCCGGGTGCCGGTGAGCACGGTGATGCCGAAGCGGCGAGCGATCTCTACCAGCTCGGCGTCCACCGTCGGGATGCCGAAGATCGTCGGCCAGGGGACGATCAGCGTGACCGTCATGTTCTCGAGCACGCCGGTGCGGCGCCAGTGGTCGGCCGCGAGGAACAACGGCTTCAGGGCCGCACCCGCGCACGGCACCGGGCCGGCGGCCACCACGAAGACGGCGTCACCGGAGCGGAGGCCCTCGATCAGCCGCCAGGTGTACGGCGCCCGCTCGTCGACGTAGTTGGAGGAGCCGTGGGCGGAGTGCACCGCCTGCTGGCTGCCCGGCACGTCGTCCCAGTCCGGGGTCACCCCGGGGCACAGCACCAGGTCGTCGGCACTGATCCGACGGCCGTCCGCGGTCTCGACCCGGCGGGCACCGGGGTCGACCCGGGCGACCTCGTCGCGGTACCAGGTGACGCCCGACGGGATCACCTCGGCCTGCGGTCGCTCGAGATCGGAGAGGACGGCTTGACCGCCGCCGACGTACGACAGCAGCGGCCGGTAGCGGTGCGTCTGCCGCGAGTCGATCAGCGCGATGTCGGAGAAGCCGTCCCGGCGCAGTCGTGCGGCCAGCGAGACCCCGGCCTGGCCGGCGCCCACGATGACCACGTCGTGCCGGTTGATCAGGCTGCCGACCGATCGGGGTCGGAGGTCTCGTCGAGGATGTCGTCGAGGGCCTCGCGGACGGCTTGACGGGTGGCCAGCCGGACCGACGCGGCCTGCTGCAGATCGGCGTTGTCGGCGTCGGCCAGACGCTGGCGCTCGGTCTTCTCTGCGTCCAGCGCGGCGTCCCGGGCGTACCGGATCCGGTCCCAGATGTCGTGTGTCACGTCGGTTCTCTCTGTAGTGCGGGGGCACAGGCGAGAGTGCCGCACCAGTTGTTCCTGCCGACGGGCTGATCGGATGCGGAAAGCCGCGAAGCGCAGGGTGCTGCTCGGCTGCCCGACTCCTCTACTGGACCTGAGCCTCGATCTTGTCGACCAGCTTCGTGAGCATGGTCGTGTTGCGGCTCGTGCTCGAGTTCTTCCCCAGGATCTGCTCCCACTGTCGCTTCACGAGCGTCGAATCGGTCGACTTCCCGTGCATCAGCCAGTGCACGTCACGACCGTCCACCACCAAGGTGTCGACGTCGTTGGACAGCGCCTCGAGATCCTTCCGCTGCGACGGTGTCGGCGAGTCCGCGAGAAAGGTCACGAAGTAGGTGTCGCCCGGCGACACCACGAAGGGTCGTCGATCGACGACGTCGCGCAGCTCACGTGCCGAACGGACGAAGGTGGTCACCTCGAACCCGACGTCGCGCTCGATGGCGGCCCCGATCGCCTTCTCGAGAGCGGCCCGTGAACCGCTGGTCGAGAACACCACGTTCCCGCTGTTGATGTAGGTCCACGCATCCCGAAGGCCGAGCTGGTCGAACACCTCCACGAGCCGGGCATTGTGCACTCTGCGCTTGCCGACGTTCACCGCACGGAGGAAGGCGATGCGGGTCGACATACCCACCATGGTGGCGCATGCCTGCCCCCACCGTCTCGTTCAGGTCGCCGCTCGCTCGGCCAGCCACCGGACCGGGTCGCCGCGTCCGATCACGACTCCCAGCAGATCCGGGAAGGCGTCCGGGGTGCAGGCGAACGCCGGGATCCCCAGCTCGGCCAGCAGCGCCGCCCGGTCGTGGTCGTACGCGGGCGCCCCGGCGTCCGACAGGGCCAGCAGCACCACCACCCGGACGCCGGCCCGGTGCAGGGCCGCCAACCGGCGGATCAGCTCGTCCCCGTCACCGCCCTCGTACAGGTCGGTGATCAGCAGGAACACCGTCTCGGTGGGCCGGCTGATCAGCTCGGCGCAGTAAGCGACCGCCCGGTTGATGTCGGTGCCACCACCCAGCTGGCAACCGAACAGCACCTCGACCGGGTCCTCCAGCAGCTCGGTCAGATCCACCACCGCGGTGTCGAACGCGACCAGGGAGGTCCGCAGCGTGCGCAGCGACCCGAGCACGGCACCGAAGACCGACGCGTAGACCACCGACTCCGCCATCGAAGAGGACTGGTCGATCGCGATGACCACGTCGCAGGCCAGCGCCTTGCTGCTACGGGCGTGCCCGACCAGCCTCTCCGGCACCACCGTCTTGTACTCGGGCAGGTAGTGGTCGAGGTTGCGACCGATGGTGGCCAGCCAGTCGATGTCGGCGGTCCGCGGCCGCCGGGTGCGGGCCGCCCGGTTGACGGCCCCGCCGACCGCGGAACGGGTTCGCTCCCGGATCCGCTGCTCGATCTCGGCCACCACCTGGGCGACCACCGTCCGGGCCGTCTCCCGGGTCGTCTCGGGCATCACCGAGTTCAGCCCGACCAGGGTGGCGACCAGGTGGACGTCGGGTTGCACCGTGCTCAGCAGCTCGGGCTCGAGCAGCAGCGCGGTCAGGTTGAGCCGATCGATGGCGTCCCGCTGCATCACCTGCACGACGCTGGTCGGGAAGTAGGTTCGGATGTCGCCCAGCCACCGGGCGACCTGGGGAGCCGACGCCCCCAACCCGGCGGTCCGGTCGTCCGTCCCCGGTCCCGGCCGGCGCCGCGGCTGCTCCTCGTACAACGCGGCCAGCGTCTCGTCCATCGCCGCCTCGTCCTCGCCCAGCTCGACCCCGAGCCCCGCGGCCGCCGGTTCGCCGAGCAGCAGCCGCCAGCGGGTCAACCGCTCGTCGCCGGTCTCGTCGCTCTGATCGTCGTCACTCACCGGCCAACCCCCAGGATCCGGTCGACCACCGCGAGGGCCGGCGCGGCCAGCGCGAGGTCGTACGACGGTGGCTCCGGGGTGCTCGGCCGGCCACTGCGGGCGGCGGCCAGGCGCTCGCCGATCAGTCGCCGCTCGGGCGGGCTGAAGGTGCTGAAGGTGCGCCGGACCAGGGGCAGGACGTCGGTGAACTCGGTGTCGGTGAGTCCGGCGACCCAGGCATCGACCAGTCCGCGCAGCTCGACGTCGTGGATCAGCAGCAGCGCGCCGTCGGCGAAGAAGCCGTCCACCCAGGCGGCCTTGTCCCCGGCGGAGGCACCGTACGACAGCGCGCGGTGCACCCGTTGGGGACCGTCGACGATCCGGCCCGCATCGAACAGCACCCGGACCACCCGGCCGGCGACCTCGGTCGGCACGTCGGTGCGGCCGAGCAGTCCGGTCAGGGTGGTGAACCAGTCCTCGCGCCGATCGCTTGGGTCGACGCCGTCCTCGGCGTCGCTGGCGGCGCTCAGCAGCCCGATCGCGTGGTGGACCCGATCCATCCGCTGCCGCATCTCCCGCGCGGCCTCGGCGTCCAGACTGGTGACCGCCGGAGTCAGTCCGGCACAGATCCGCACCACCAGGGTGTCCGCGACGGTCGCCAGAGCGGAGGTGTCTGTCCCCCGGACGTCTCCGTACCGGTGGGCGCGGGCCAGCGCCGGCAGCGCCTCCATCAGGTGCACGACGTCGGCGTCCAAGGCGGCCCGCTGGGCCAGGGTGGCCAGCAGCCGGTCCAGCCCTTCGGGCAGCTCGGCGAGCAGCGCCCGCTCGACCGCCGCGGTGAGCTCGACCAGACTGCCGCTCTCGGTGGTCTCGGCCAGCTTGGCGGTGGCCGCGGTGAGCACGGTGGTCCCCCAGACCGCGGCCTCGATCACCGTCAGCGCGAGCTCGGGCCGCCAGGACGACTGCCAGGTCTCCCGGAAGGTGCCCCGGCCCGCGATCTCGCTCTCGGCCGGTCGGGCCCAGCCCAGGTCCAGCACCCGGAGTCGGTGGAAGAGCACGGATCGCTGCTGATCCAGAGGCTTGCGCAGGTCCAGGTCGTGCAGCTTCACGCCCGCTTCCCGCTTCAGCCGGAGGCGGCGACAGGTCGCGATCAGGTCGGCCTCCAGCGGCACCGTCGGCACCCCGGGGTCGACGTGACCCGTGGCCTGACCCACCACGAGCTCCTCGGTGACGAACCGCAGCGCGGTCTGGTCACCGTCGCAGAGCACGGCCAGGGTGGCGTCGTTGACCTCGGCCAGACCGGCCAATGGGCGGTTCCGCAGACCGGCCAGCGTCTCCGCCAGCCGCACCGCCTCGATCACGGCCGCGCTCGACACGGGCAGGTCCCGCGTCCGCAAGGCTCCGGCGACCGAGGTCAGCCAGCGGACCACCGGCTGGTCCGGAGCACTCCAGAGGTGGTGGTACCACCCGGGCGAGGCGATCCCGGCGCCGTACCCGCTGGTCGCGGACAGCCGCTGATGCGTCCACGGCACCCAGGTGGTGGTGATCTTGGTCTTGGGCAGTCCCCGGAGGGTGGCCGCATCGGCCGACGCCGGCGGCAGCGGCCAGGTCAGGACCGGAGCGTGCCAGGCACCGCAGACCACCGCGACCCGGCGTCGCCCCTGCTTGACCACCGCCCGGATCGTCTTCCGCATGTACGCCTCACGCCGAGCTTCGGACAGCGCCTCGACCGGGTCCGTCTCCGGCAGGGCGATCCGCAGCTCGGCCATCGCGTCCACCAACGCCGGGAACGGCGAGGAGGAGTCGAGCCGGGACTCCACGACGTCGTCCCACCAGCGCTCGGCGTCGTCGTACCCGGCCGCCGCGGCCAGCGCCCCGAGCGGATCACGCCGGACCACCCGCCGGGGCTGCTCACCCCTCGCGACCTCGCCCTCGCCACCATCGGCATCGAGCAGATCGGGACTCAGCAGGTCGGGACTCAGCAGGTCGGGACTCAGCAGGTCGGGACTGGGCGGCTCGGCGGCGTCGGGCGCCAGCGTGTGAGCCGCCGGCAGGTCGCAGAACCCGACCGGTACGTCGTGGGCCAGCGACCAGGTCAGGGCCTGCCACTCCGGGGAGAAGGTCGCGAACGGCCAGAACGCCGCTCTCCGGGGCTCCAGCGGCGCGTACGCCAGGATCGCCACCGGTGGTTGCATGACCGGCGATGCCGCCCAACCGACCAGCGGGTCCGCATCGGCAGGGCCCTCGATCAGCACCTGGTCGGGACCGAACTCGCGCAGTGCGGCCAGCAGCGACCGGGCCGAGCCGGGGCCGTGGTGACGGATGCCGAGCACGGCGACCTCCACCTCGGCGCTACGGACGGACGCAGTCATCGACGCTCAGGACACCTCTCGGCAGGCGCTGTAGAACTCGGCCCAACCGGGCCGGTTGCGGGCGACGACCTCCAGGTACTCGATCCAGGCCACCGAGTCGCTGACCGGGTCCTTCACCACCGCGCCGACCAGACCGGCCGCCACGTCGGCGGCCTCCAGGGTCCCGTTGCCGAAGTGCGTGGCCAGCGCCAGGCCGCTGGTGATCACCGAGATGGCCTCGGCGGCCGACAGGGTCGCCGACGGTGACTTGACGGCGGTCCGGCCATCGGCCGTCACCCCCGAACGGAGCTCCCGGAACACGGTCACCACCCGCCGGATCTCGTCCTCGGCGGTGGGCACCTCGGGCAGCTCCAAGGTCCCGGCGAGCTCGGCGACCCGACTGCTCACGATGCGGATCTCGTCCTCGATGTCGGCCGGCAACGGCAGCACCACGGTGTTGAAGCGGCGCCGCAGCGCTGACGACAGCTCGTTCACGCCGCGATCGCGATCGTTGGCGGTGGCGATCACGTTGAAGCCCTTGACCGCCTGGACCTCGCGACCGAGCTCCGGCACGGGGAGGGTCTTCTCCGACAGCACGGTGATCAGCGCGTCCTGGACGTCGCTCGGGATCCGGGTCAGCTCCTCGATCCGGGCCAGACCACCGGTCTCCATCGCCGTCATCACCGGCGACGGCACCAGAGCCCCGGGCGTGGGGCCCTCGGCGAGCAGCTTGGCGTAGTTCCAGCCGTACCTGATCGCCTCCTCCGGGGTCCCCGACGTGCCCTGGATGAGCAGGGTCGAGCGACCGGAGACGGCGGCGGCCAGGTGCTCCGACACCCAGGACTTGGCGGTGCCCGGCACACCGAGCAGCAACAGCGCACGGTCGGTGGCCAAGGTGGCCACAGCGACCTCCATCAACCGACGCGACCCGATGTACTTCGGGATGATCTCGGTGCCGTCGCTCAGCGTGCCGCCCATCAGGTAGGTCACCACCGCCCAGGGCGAGAGCCGCCAGCGGGGCGGGCGAGGACGGTCATCGACCGCGGCCAGGGCCGCCAGCTCGTCGGCGTACGCCTCCTCGGCGTGCGGTCGGAGGCGATCGGGCGCGCCCAGAGTCGGGTCCGGGATGGCGTCCGAGGTGGTGAGAGTGACGTCAGACATGGGGGATCTCCGCCCTGGTGAAACCGATGCCGCTGTCGGTGAACGCGTGCTGGATGGCGGCGCGAGCGTACGCCGCGAACTCCAGGGCCACGAAGCGGTCCCGGATCGTCCGGCGCCGGGCCGGGGAGGCGTCGGGTGCGAGCACGTAGTACTCCCCCGCCCGCGCGATGCTCGGGTAGAGCTCGGTCGGCAGCGCGACGCCCAGCCGGGTGGCGTAGGAGCGGGCCGGCGGCACCTGACCCTCACCGCCGAGCACGGCGTACGCCGCCGAGACGAGCTCCGGACCCCACGGCTGCGGGTGGTCCAGCAGTCGTTCGGGTTCGGAAACCACATCTTCCGCGGTCAGGGTCGGGGCCGGAGGAGGGTGGGGCGGGTCCGGCGGCCCGACCGGTTCCGGCACCGAGGGCTCGGCGTCGGCGGCGAGCCGTCGCCACTCGGGGTTCTGCCGGAGGAACCAGCGCCCCCGAGGCCCGAGAGCGGCGCCCAGAGCGCTGCGGTCGTAGTGGGTGGACCGCGCGGCGAGACGGGCCAGTGCGGTCCAGTGAAGCGCTGACGCCACGAAGCCCCCTTCGCCGCAGACCCCCAGCCAGCAGGAGATCAGGGCCGGGTCGGGTGTCCGGAGCAGCTGGTCGAGCAGCAGGTCGGCCGGGTCGGGAGCGGGCAGTCCGTCCTGGTTCGGGGCCGCCTCGGGTGGGTCGCCCGGTGCCAGGGCCCCGACATCCGCAGCGCCGGTCAACCGGTCCAGGACGCGATGCCGGGCGGCTTGCTGCAGCACCTGGTCGGGCGGGTCGGCGGCGTCCAACGGTCGGCGGTCGGTGCCCAGCAAGGCGGTGGTCACCAGCTCGGCCCACTGGGCCGGGGTCGTCATCGGCTCACCCCGACATCACGGTGCTGTAGCGGCGGCCTCGCGCGTCGGGCAGCACGGCCAGGGGCAGCAGGCGACGGCCGTCGTACTCGCCCATCACCTGCAGGGGCTCACCGCCGGACTGGGCGACCAGCGGCCACGGATCTCCCTCGTCCTCGACCAGCGGCACGGCGCGCCCACCGGCGTCCCGCAGCTGCCATGGTCCGCCCGCCGGGGGCGGCGGCACGGGCACCCCGGCGAGCACGACCGGCAGCCGGGTCGCCCACGGGTCCGCGGCCAGGAGCTCGGCGAGCTGGGTGCCGATCGCGGTCAGGTCGTCGCCTCCCCACGATCGGGTCAGCGCCACCGCGTCCGGGGTCAGGTCGGAGATCGGTGGCAGGTCCGGATCCGGCAAGGGAGGCTCGATCAGGGCCCGGTACTGCCCGGAGCCGGGATAGAACTGCGCCGCGCAGGCGTACGTGCGGCCCGGCCGGATGGTGAGGTCCAGGTCGCGGCCCGGCGGCGCGACGGTCAGCCACATCGCCCAGCGTCCCGTGTCGAGTCCGCGCAACCAGACGCGTCGCGTGGTGAGCTGGTACTCCACCGTGTCGATGCCCGCGATCGCCCACCACCGATCCGACACGGCCGGCCGGCTCCGCACGGTCTCCTTGCTGACCGGGTACCCGACCCGGGAGCGCACCGTCGCCGCCAGCTCCTCGGGCAGGTCGTCGAGCTGCTGGTGGGCGCGCGCCAGCAGGTGCAGCCCGCCGAGGGCGTGCAGGGCCCGCCCCGGCCAGTCGGCCGTGACGAGGTCGGCCGGCAGCGCTCGCAGCGTGGCCGCCACCCCCGGCGCCTGGGCGTCGACCATCCGGGCCGCGATGGCATCGAAGTGCCCGTAGCCGGCGCGGGGCAGACCGGCCAACCCCGTCCGGACCTGATCGCCCAACCACAGCTGGAGCTCCGCCAGACCGGCGGCGACCTTGTCCCGCCGGGCTTCCGCCCGCCGGACCGCTGCCTCCGGGTCGACGAGACCCTCGCGGGGGCCGGTCGAGGTGGCGTCGCCCGGTGTGACCTGGGTGAAGGGACGACGACCGACGATGCCGGCGACCCAGTCGGGTTCGTCGGTGAGGGCGATCTGACCGTCGGCGGCGAGGTCGGCGAGCCCCACGGCGTGCTTGCAGGGCCGGTTCCGGCTCGGGCAGCTGCAGGACGTGGTGCTCGGTCGGTCGGCGGCCACCACGGTCTCGTACGGTGTCGCCGCGCTCCCCTGGCACCGCCCCCAGGCGGCCCGCTCGGAGCGGCCCAGACTGACCCAACGCAGACCGCGGACCAGTCGGGTCTGCTCGCCCGTCGCCCCCGCCGTCGCCATGAGGTCACCCTAGACACCGCCGCCGACGGTCAGGTCCTCACGCGGAGCGCCGCCCGTGGAAGAAGTCCCGGACCACGACGACGAGCTCCTCGGGCACCTCCATGGCCGCGAAGTGCCCGCCCCGCGGGTGCTCGGTCCAGGACACGATGGCGGTGTTGTCGCGCTCCGCGAACGGGCGCATCGACCGGAAGTCGTCGGCGAACACCGCGACCCCGATCGCACCGTGGTTGACCCGCGCCTCGACGTCCTTCTCCGTGTAGTGCATCCGGGTGGCCCCGGCCGCGGTGTTGGTGAGCCACTGCAGGCTGACCTGGGCGAGCACCTGCTCGGGAGTCAGGAGCGACGTCTGGTTGCCGAAGTTCTCGAACAGCTCGTGGTAGGCCAGCATCCCGACCGGCGAGTCACTCAGTGCGGCCGCGATGGTCAGCGGTCGCTTCGCGTTGAGATCGGCGTAGCCGTTGACCGACTGGAACCATCCCGCGAACTCCAACGCCGCGTAGTCCGCCCCGCTCATCCGCTCGAACTCGGCTGGGTCTCCGGACGGGAACGAGAACAGCTGCAGCACGTGCGCCCCGAGGAAGCCGTCGGGCGCGAGCATGGCCAGCTCACGGGACACCATCGCCCCACCATCGGAGCCGTGCGCACCGTACGCGTCGTAGCCCAGCCGGCGCATCAGCGTGTCGAAGGCGCGGGCGGAGCGCCCCATCGTCCAGTCCCCGTCGGACAGCGGGGTGCTGAAGCCCATCCCGGGCAGGCTCGGGATGACCAGGTGGAAGGCGTCGGCGGCCGAGCCGCCGTGCGCCTCAGGGTCGACGAGCGGGTCGATCACGTCGAGGAAGTCGACGAACGACCCTGGGTAGGTGTGCACCAGCAGCAGCGGGGTCGCCCCGGCGTGCCGGGAACGGATGTGCAGGAAGTGGATGGTCTGGCCGTCGATCTCGGTCCGGAAACCCGGGTACGCGTTCATCCGAGTTTCCTGGGTGCGCCAGTCGAAGCTCGTCCGCCAGGTCTCGACCATGGTCTGCAGGTATGAGACGGGGGTGCCCTGGGCCCAGCCGTCGGTGGGCAGCTGATCGGCGTAGCGGGTGCGGGCCAGCGGTCCATCAGGTCGTCGAGATCGGCCTGCGGGATGTCGACCCGGAACGGCGTGATCGCGGTCTCGGATGCCTTCGGTGAAGTGGTCATGCAGCTACGCTACGAACGAATCAGGTACGTTTCTTTCCTGATTGGCACCCGAATCCGACTCCGCGGTGGATATATCCACCGCGGAGTTCGCCAGATGCTTCCGAGGAGCCGCAGTGACCACCTCCGCCCGCCTGCTGGCCCTGCTCGGTCTGCTGCAGTCGAGACCCAGCTGGAGCGGACCCGAGCTGGCCGCGCGGCTCGAGGTGACCGAGCGGACCATCCGCAACGACATCGAGCGACTGCGAGCCCTGGATTACCCCGTGCGCGCCGACCTCGGCCGGGCGGGCGGCTACCGCCTGGGCGACTCCGGGCGGTTGCCGCCGCTGCTGCTCTCCGACAGCGAGGCGGTGGCGGTGGCCGTCGGGCTCACCGCCGCGGGCGCGAGCGAGGCCTTGGCCGAGCCCACCCAGACCGCGATCGCGAAGCTGGAGCGTGTCCTCCCCGCCCGGCTGCGGACGAGGGCGCAGTCGTTGCGGGAGAGCACCGATGTCGGTCCGGCCAACACCGGCACGAACGTGGCCGACCCAGTGGTCGATCCCGAGCTGCTGGCCGAACTCGCCCTCGCCGTCCGCCAGTGCGCAGGCGTACGGTTCTGGTACCGCGACGACGACCCGGTGGAGGCCGATCCCTATCGGCTCGTCAGCTGGCAGCAGCGCTGGTATCTGGTGGCGAGGCGACGACCGGCCGGCGCCTGGCAGGCGTTCCGGGTGGACTGGCTGCGGCTCCGGGTGCCCGGGGCCAGCCGCTTCACCGCGGATCCCCTCCCTGGTGGGGACTACGCGTCGTTCGTGCTCCGGGATGTCGCCTCCACCGGCTGGGCGGTACACGCCCGGATCCTGGTCGACGCCCCCGCCACGGAGGTGCTCCGACGGATCAACGCCACCGTCGGGGTGGTCGAGACCGTCGACGACGATCACTGCGTGCTGGTCACCGGCGGCGACAGCCTGGAGATCGTGGCCGTCTGGATCGGCATGCTCGGTCTGGACTTCCACGTCGACCGACCGCCGGAGCTGGTCGACCACGTCCGGCAGCTGGCGGAGCGCTACCGAGGTGCGCTGCCAGCTGCCGGGCCGTGAGCGTCGTTACGAGTCGCCGCCCGCGTTGCCGGTGGTGCCGGCGTTCACGTCGAGCAGCCGATACTTCTCCGCCGCCTCCTTGGGGGCGCTGGAGGAGACCTCGCCGGCCGCCGCGAGCTCCTGCAGGGCGCGTACCACGATCGACTGGACGTCGATGTGGAAGTAGCGCCGAGCCGCGGCCCGAGTGTCGGAGAAGCCGTGATCGTCGGCACCCAGGGTGGCGAACCGGTTCGGCACGAACTGGCGGATCTGGTCCGGCACCGCCGACATGTAGTCCGTGGAGGCGACGACCGGTCCGGCGGCGTCGGCGAGCTTGCGGGTCACGTACGGCACCTGCGGCTGCTCGTCGGGATGCAGGAAGTTGTGTCGCTCCGCGGCCAGGCCGTCGCGACGCAGCTCGACCCAGGAGGTGACCGACCAGACGTCGGCACTGACCCCCCACTCCGAGCCCAGGATCATGGCCGCTTCCTGCACCCACGGCAACGACACACCGGAACCGAGCAGCTGCACCTTGGGACCGGAGTCACCGCCGCTGCTGATCTTGTGGATGCCCTTGAGGATGCCCTCGACGTCGACCCCGTCCGGCTCGGCCGGCTGGGAGATCGGCTCGTTGTACACCGTCAGGTAGTACATCCAGTTGCGGTCGGTGGAGTCCGCCCCGTACATCTGCTCGAGACCGGCCTCCAGGATGTGCGCGATCTCGTACCCGTACGCCGGGTCGTAGATCTTCATCGCCGGGTTGGTCGACGCCAGCAGCGGCGAGTGACCGTCAGCGTGCTGCAGTCCCTCACCGGTGAGTGTGGTCCGACCGGCGGTGGCGCCGATGATGAAGCCGCGGGTCATCTGGTCCATGGCGGCCCACATCGCGTCACCGGTGCGCTGGAAGCCGAACATGGAGTAGAAGACGTAGACCGGGATCATCGGCTCGCCGTGGGTGGCGTAGCTCGTCCCCGCGGCGGTGAAGGCGGCCATCGAGCCCGCCTCGTTGATGCCGGTGTGCAGCAGCTGGCCGTGGGTGGATTCCTTGTAGGCCAGGAAGAGCTCACGGTCGACCGCGGTGTAGTTCTGCCCCTTCGGGTTGTAGATCATGGCCGACGGGAAGAACGAGTCCATGCCGAAGGTCCGGGCCTCGTCGGGGATGATCGGCACCACCCGCTCGCCGAAGCCCTTGTCCCGCATCAGGTCGCGGAGCAGCCGGACGAACGCCATGGTGGTGGCAGCCATCTGCTTGCCGGAGCCCTTCTTCGCCACCGCGTACAGCTTGGTGTCGGGCAGGGCCACCTGCTTCGGGCTGTTGCGCCGCTCGGGCACCCAGCCGCCCAGCTTGCGGCGGCGCTCCAGCATGTACTGGATCTCCTCGGAGTCCGCACCCGGGTGGTAGTAGGGCACGTCGTAGGCGTCCGACTCGATCTGGGCGTCCGTGATCGGGATGTGCATCAGATCGCGGAACGTCTTCAGGTCCTCGAGCTTGAGCTTCTTCATCTGGTGCGTGGCGTTGCGGGCCTCGAAGTTGTGGCCGAGCCCGTACCCCTTCACCGTCTGCGCCAGCACCACCGTCGGACGACCGTTGCGCACGGTGGCCGCGTGGTAGGCGGCGTACACCTTGGCGTAGTCGTGACCGCCGCGCTTCATGTTCCAGATCTCGTCGTCGGACATGTCCTTGACCATCAGCTTGGTCGCGGTGCTCTTGGAGAAGAAGTTGTCCCGGATGTAGCCGCCGGACTCGCCCTTGTAGGTCTGGAAGTCACCGTCGGGGGTCTCGTTCATGATCCGCACGAGATCGCCGGTGCTGTCGTTGGCGAAGAGCGGATCCCACTCCCGACCCCACAGGACCTTGATCACGTCCCAGCCGGCACCCCGGAAGAAGGCCTCCAGCTCCTGCACGATCTTGCCGTTGCCACGCACCGGACCGTCGAGTCGCTGCAGGTTGCAGTTGATCACGAACGTCAGGTTGTCCAGGCCGTCGTTGGCCGCCAGCTGCAGCAGTCCGCGCGACTCGGGCTCGTCCATCTCGCCGTCGCCGAGGAACGCCCACACGTGCTGGTCGGACGTGTCCTTGATGCCCCGATTGCGGAGGTAGCGGTTGAACTGGGCCTGGTAGATCGCGTTCATCGGGCCGATACCCATCGACACCGTGGGGAACTGCCAGAATTCCGGCATCAACCGCGGGTGGGGGTACGACGACAGCCCGTGCGGCGCCTTCGACTTCTCCTGCCGGAACCCGTTGAGGTCCTCCTCGGACAGCCGACCCTCGAGGTAGGCGCGCGCGTACATGCCCGGCGAGGCGTGGCCCTGGAAGAACACCTGGTCGCCACCGCCCCGGTGGTCGGGACCCCGGAAGAAGTGGTTCAGACCGACCTCGTACAGCGTGGCCGCGCCGGCGTAGGTGGAGATGTGCCCGCCGACACCGATGTCGGACCGCTGGGCCCGGTGCACCAGCACCGCGGCGTTCCAACGGATCAGACTGCGGTAACGGCGCTCGATCTCCTCGTTGCCGGCGAACTGTGGCTCGTCGGAGACGGGGATGGTGTTGATGTAGTCGGTGACCAACGGCGAGTTGGCCGTGCTGACCGACGCGCCGGCCCGTTCGCTCAAGACGTCCAGGATCTGGCGCGCCCGGTCCTCCCCGTGGGTCTTGACCAGTCCCTCGAAGGACTCGAGCCACTCGGCGGTCTCCTCCGGATCGACGTCCTTGCTGTTGTCCACGCTCATCGGTGGTGCGTTCCCTTCCTCTCGTGGGCCCGGGGTGACGGGCAGTCCTTCGCAGAGCGCGGGCGCCTGTGGGTGCCCGCGACCCGGTCGCGACCTAGAGCGAGCCTAGCGGCGCGCGCTCGGGAGCGACACGCTGGTCAGTGTCCGTCGTCGGTCTGGCAGACCTTGACGTCGACCACCTCACCGCTGCTGTCGCGCACCTGGACCGGCTTGCCGTCGGCGTCCACGATGCGGCCGTCGACGATCCGGTCACCCTCCTGCAGGTTCCCGTACGCCTTCACGTCACCCAGGTCGATGAAGCGGTCGGCGGCCACGAAGACCGAGGAGCCGGGCTTCTGCCGGGCGAACGTCAGGTGGTTGAAGAACAGGTTCAACAAGACGGCCATGATGGCGGCCGAGCTGATGCCGGAGTGGAAGATGGTGCTGAACCACTTCGGGAACTCGTCGTAGAACGTGGGCGCGGCGATCGGGATGAGCCCGACGCCGATCGAGGCGGCCACGATGATCAGGTTCATGTTGCCCTTGTAGTCGACCTTGGCCAGCGTCCGGATACCGGAAGCTGCCACCGTGCCGAACAGCACGATGCCGG
Organism: uncultured Actinomycetota bacterium; assembly: GCA_963696135.1. Lineage (GTDB taxonomy): Bacteria > Actinomycetota > Actinomycetes > Propionibacteriales > Propionibacteriaceae > Microlunatus. The sequence continues at coordinate 175,780 of CAVOJH010000003.1, read as the reverse complement.
CGCCGCCGAGGACCGGGGTCGGCACGGCGGCAACGACCCGGCCGAGCACCGGCAACAGCCCGAGGACGACCAGGATCGCGCCACCGGCGGTGACCACGAACCGGCTCTTGACCCCGGTGATGGCCACCAGGCCGACGTTCTGGGCGAACGCGCTCTGGGTGAACCCGTTGAACACCGGGGAGATCAGTGAGGCACCCATGTCGGCCCGCAGACCGTTGCCGATCCGCTTCCGGTCGACGTCGGTGCCGACGATCTCACCGACGGCCAGGATGTCGGCCGTGGTCTCCGTCAAGATCACCAGCACCACGATCGTCATGGACAGGATGCCCGCCACAGTGAAGATCGGAGCCCCGAAGGCGAACGGGGTGGGGAAGGCGACGATGGGCCCGTTGCCGACGTTGCTCCAGTTGGCCATGCCCACCACCGTGGCGCCCACGGTGCCGATCACGATCGCCAGCAGGATGGACAGGCGCGAGATCGCCGGCACGTTGGCCCGGCTGAGGACCAGCACGACGAGCAGGGTGAATCCGGCCAGGGCGATGTTCGCCACCGACCCGTACGACTCGAGCTTGGCGATGCCACCCATGGCCCAGTTGGCCGCGACCGGCATCAGCGACAACCCGATGGTGGTGATCACCACGCCGGTCACCACCGGGGGGAAGAACCGGATGATGCGGGCGAAGAACGGAGTGATCAACAGGCCGATCAGGGCCGACCCCATCACCGACCCGAACACCGCGGCCATGCCGCCACCCTGGGTCGCGATCGCCACCAGCGTGGCGACACTGGCGAACGAGGTGCCCTGCACCAGCGGCAGCTGTGACCCGAACCACGGGATCCCCACCGACTGGAGGATGGTCGCCAGACCGCCGATGAACAGGCAGCAGGCGACCAGCAGACCCAGCTGCGGCGCCGGGACCCCGGCCGCTGCGCCGACGATCAGCGGCGGGGCGATGATCCCGCCGTACATGGTGAGGACGTGCTGGGCGCCGAAGCCCAGGCTCTTGCCGATCCCCAGGAACTCGTCCTCCGGCCGCTTGGTCGCGACCTGCGTACCCGCTGCGCTCATGATCCGACCCCTCAGCAGAATCCGGCGATGCCGACCCAGGCAGCGTCCGCGGTGCCGGCGTCGGCACGTTGGACGGTCGCCTCGATCAGACCGTACGGGCGGTCGGCGGCGTAGAACACCTCGTTGGGGTTCTCCAGCCCGAAGGGCGAGAGGTCGACCACGAAGTGGTGCTTGTTGGGGCAGGAGAACTTGATCTCGTCGACCTCGGGATGGGCCGCCAGGACCGCCTCCGCCATCTGGTAGAGCGTCTGCTGCAGCGCCGCGGAGTAGCCCTGGGTGAAGGTGTCCAGGATGATCGCCTTGATGTCGGCGTAGGCCGCGTTGTAGTCGACGTCGGCGGTGTTGTAGCGCCACCGGGTCGCGATGTCGGTCGCGAGGATCCGGTCGTTCGTCTCCTTGAGCGTCGTGTACCGGTCCTTGGGGTAGCCCTCGAAGCCGGACTCGGTGGTCTTGAGCACGGTCAGCCCGTGGAAGCCGGCGATCACCGTGTCGGTGTCGCCGTCCCGGACGACGACGGCGGTGCGGGTCTCGGCGTTGGTCCGGTAGAACGAGTGATCATGGTCGTTGATCCGCGACCAGGTGTACTGCTCGGCGGCCCAGCGACCTCCCGTGACCCAGTCGAAGCCGCCGGTGAAGTGCTCGGCGAGCCGCAACAGGAAGGCCTCGGGCGAGCCGACCCCGTCCTTCGCGAAGGCGAAGATCGTGTTCTTCTGGGTGTCGGTCGCCACCACGTGGCTGTTGTCGCCCTCCAGGTGGGCGGCCGCGAAGTCGCCGCGCAGCTGCGAGGTGACGTTCAGGTCCTCGATCTCGTGCCGGGGGTTGTCGCGGGTGATCCGGACGACCCGGTTCTCCGCCTTGCCGTACTGGTTGTGGGTGAGCACGACGTCGCTCATGATCATGACTTCCTTGTCTGTTGGGCTGGGGGTCGCGAGTGCGGGTCGAGACCCGGGTGTCGTGGGGTGCGGGTCAGGACCCGCGGTAGGTCGAGTACGCGAAGGGACTGAGCAGCAGGGGCACGTGGTAGTGCGCCTGGCCGGCGACGACGGTGAAGTCGATGACGACCCGGGGATAGAAGGTGGCCTGGCCGCGAGAGGCGAAGTAGGCCCCGGTGCCGAACTCGATCCGGTAATCGCCGGCGTCGAGCAGGTCGGGTCCCAGCTCCGGGACCCGACCGTCGTCGTTGGTGGTCGCGCTCGCGACCACGTCACCCTCACCGGTCAGCAGGGTGATGGAGACACCGGGGGCCGGGATGCCGGCCGTGGCGTCGAGGACGTGGGCGGTGACGTAGCTCATGTCGTCCCTCTCGGTCGTGGAGTTCAGTTCCATGAAGCGGAATCGAACTTCCGATATGTGTAGTTTGCGCCGCCTACGAGGGCTTGTCAACTGGAAGAGTTCCAGTTTCTTCATGACAGGCGCGTTTCCTGGCTCTAGCGGAGAATGACGCGGTGACCAGCGACGACGAGCGGGCGATCTACGGGTACGAGCTCGACCCCGATCTCCGGCAGGTGCTCACGTCGCCGCTGCCCGCGGACGCCGCCGACTGGGTGGCGTCGACCGTCGGGTGGCCGGTCCTCAGCGAGCGCGCGCTGCTCGGCGGCACCTCGTCCGCGGTGCACCTGCTGACCACGGCCGGACCGGCCCCGCTCGACCGGCTGGTGCTGCGGCGCTACGTCTTGGACTGGGTGGTCGAGGAGGCCGAGATCCCCGGCAACGAGGCGCTGGCCCTCCGGCTCGTGGGCGACGGTGCGATCGGCGTACCCGCACCCCGCTTGCTGGCCAGCGACCCGTACGGTCGGGACATCGGGGTGCCGGTGACGTTGATGACGGCGCTGCCGGGTCAACCGGTCTGGCACCCGCGCGACCGGACCGGGTGGTTGCGCTCGATCGCCGAGCTCGTCATGCGCATCCATGCGGCCCAGCTGTCGACGGAGCTGAGTGAGTGGTCCCCGTACCCGCCGCCGAGCGCCCGCACTCCCCCGGCCTGGAGTCGACACCCTGACGCGTGGCTGACGGCGTACGAGCTGTGGGACGGCCCCGCACCGGTGACCAGGCGAGTCTTCCTGCACCGGGACTTCCACCCCGGCAACCTGCTCTGGACCGACGAGCGGATCACCGGGGTGGTCGACTGGGTGTCGGCCTGCGCCGGGCCGCCCGAGGAGGACATCAGTCACTGCCGCGCCAACCTGGCGATCCGGCACGGTCAGGACTGGGCCGACGAGTTCCTGACCATCTGGCAGGACCTCAGTGGCACCCGCGACTACCACCCGTACTGGGATCTGACCAATGTGGTGTCCTTCGGAGCCGACCAGGTCGAGCCAGGTCTGGACGCCTTCGTGGCCGCGGCAGCAGCCCGCCTCTGAAGGATCAAACGAACTGGCGGGACAGCACCGCGTGCCGGTTGACGTCCTTGTAGAGCAGGTAGCGGAAACGGCCCGGACCGCCGGCGTAGCAGGCCTGCGGGCAGAAGGCGCGCAGCCACATGAAGTCGCCCTCCTGCACCTCGACCCAGTCCTGGTTCAGCCGGTAGACGGCCTTGCCCTCCAGCACGTAGAGACCGTGCTCCATCACGTGGGTCTCCGCGAACGGGATCACCGCGCCGGGCTCGAAGGTGACGATGTTGACGTGCATGTCGTGCCGCATGTCGGCCGGGTCGGTGAAGCGCGTGGTCACCCAGCGACCGTCGGTGCCCGGCATCGCACCCGGCACCACGTCGCGCTCGTTGGTGACGAACGCGGCCGGAGCCTCGAGGCCGTCCACGGCCTGGTACGCCTTGCGGATCCAGTGGAAGCGCAGCGGCAGCGGGGACTCGTTGTGCACGGTGAAGTCACAGCCCGGTGGCAGGAACGCGTAGCCACCCGGGTCCAGCTGGTGCTGCTCCCCCTCGATGGTCAGGTTCATGTGACCCTCGACCACGAACAGCACGCCCTCGGCGCCCGGATCGAGCTCGGGCCGGTCGCTGCCGCCACCGGAGGAGACCTCAACGATGTACTGGGAGAACGTCTCGGCGAAGCCCGACAGCGGACGGGCGATCACCCAGAGCCTGGTCTCGGTCCAGAACGGCAGGTTGCTGGTGACGATGTCGCGCATCACCCCGCGCGGCAGGACCGCGTACGCCTCGGTGAACATGGCGCGGTCGGTGAGCAGGTCGGTCTGCGGCGGGTGGCCCCCGTGCGGCGCGTAGTAGCCACTGTGGTTGGGAATCTGCTGCTCGAGAGCAGGGGCCTCGGTAGGGCCGTCGCTCGGTCGGATCGGTGTGGTGCTGGACACGGGGTCACTCCCTTATGACGTGTGGGTGGGGCAGCGGGCTCGGTGGGCCCGGAGAAGCGGATCAGGATCGAGCGGCGACCACCACGTTCTCGGTGTCGGACTTCGGTCGCGCGAGCAGCTCCAGCCGGGCCGCGTCGAGGCCGACTGCGCTGGTCAGCTCGGCTTCGGTGACCGCCCCGCAGACGAAGCCGCGGTAGAGGTAGCGGGCCAGCGCGCGAGCGGTCGCCGGCTCGTCCAGGATGCCGCCGCCGGACTTGGTCAGATAGGCGTGCAACCGGGTGGCGGCGCGGTCGAAACCCTCACGGTAGAAGGTGATGTTGGCGATGAAGCGGGTCGGCAGCTGGGCCGGGTGCAGATCCCAGCCCTGGTAGATGGCCCGCTCCAGCGACCGCCGGACGAGCCGGTGGTGCAGTCGCCAGGCCGCCTGGATCTGCTCGTCGGAGCCGACCGGGAGGATGTTGGTCGATCCGTCGGACAGGTGCACCCCGGTGCCGGCCACGGCCGCCTGCATGACGTCCTTGGCGTAGTCGGCGACCGGGTGCTCCATCGACTGGTACTCCGCGGACACCTGCAGGGAGGCGCTGTAGTCGTACGTGCCGTAGTGCAGCGAGGTGACCCGCCCGGCTCCGGCGTGGATGGCGGCAGCGACCGGGGCCGTGCCGTCGGCGCCGAGGATCAGTGGTGGAGTCTCCACCTGGATCTCGAAGCCGAGTCGCCCGGCCGGCAGACCGGCGGCGGTCTCGTACGCCTCGCAGGCGGCCACCATGGCCTCCACCTGGCTGACCGTGCTGACCTTCGGAAAGGTGATCACGAGACCCTCGGGTAAGCCACCGGAGCGCTCCAGGAGCGTGCTCAGGAAGAGATCCAGGGTCCGCAGACCACGACGCCGGGTCGGCGCCTCGAAGCACTTGAACCGCAGACCGACGAAGGCAGGGGCAGCACCCGCGGCCAGGGCGTCGGCCAGTCGTCCCGCGACCGACACGGCGTCGGCGTCCTCGATCTCGTCGGCCCGCGGACCGTAGCCGTCCTCGAAGTCCAACCTGAGGTCCTCGATCGGTTCCGCGGCCAGCTTGGCCTCGGCCCGCGCGGCCACCGCCTCGACCAGGTGGTCCGGCACTCCGACCGATCGGCAGAGCGCGGCCCAGCCACCGTGCGCGGCCACGAGAGCGGCGGCCTCGGTCCCCCACCGCTGCGGCAGGTCGACGGTGTAGCGGTCGGCCGGCACGTACACGGTGTGCACGGGCTGCCGGCGACCGTCCTCGCCCGGGTAGGCCCGGTCGAGGAAGGCGTCGGTGTCGGCGAGTCGGGCGTCGAGGTCGGCCAGCACACGCTCGTTCAGGCGCGGTCCGCCGGACCCGGTCAGCACGCTCACTTGACCAGCTCGTACGCGGGCAGGGTCAAGAAGTCGGTGAAGTCGTCGGAGAGCACCAGGTCGGAGATCAACGCGCTCGCCGGGACGTAGTACTTCTCGAACTGCTCGGCTGGCACCTGCTCGCGCAGCTTGGCGACCTCCTCGTCGAGGATCCGGGCGACCAGCTCCTTGGTCACGGTGTCGCCGGTGTCGCTCAGCACCACCCCGTTCTTGATCTGCTGCCAGACCTGGGACCGGGAGATCTCGGCGGTGGCCGCATCCTCCATCAGGTTGTGGATGCCGACCGCTCCGTTGCCCGACAGCCAGACCGCCGTGTACGCGACCGCGACCTCGAGGTTGCCCCGGAGACCGGCTTCGCTGTTGCCGCCGGTGGCCGAGGAGACGTCCAGCAGCTCGGCCGGGGTGACCTCGACCTCGGGTCGCTGCCGGTCGATCTGGTTGGGCTTGTCACCGAGGACTCCGTCGAACACCTCTCGGCAGACCGGCACCAGGTCGGGGTGCGCGACCCAGGAGCCGTCGAAGCCGTCGCCGGCCTCACGGGTCTTGTCGGCGTTCACCTTGGCGAAGGCCACCTTGTTGATCTCGGCGTCCTTGCGGCTGGGGATGAACGCGGCCATGCCGCCCATGGCGAAGGCACCGCGCTTGTGGCAGGTCTTCACCAGCAGCTCGGTGTACGCCCGCATGAACGGCGCCGTCATGGTGATGTCGGCCCGGTCGACCAGCACGAACTCGGGGCCGGCGTCGCGGAAGTACTTGATGATGCTGAACAGGTAGTCCCAGCGACCGGCGTTCAGACCCGACGCGTGATCTCGCAGCTCGTAGAGGATCTCCTCCATCTCGAACGCGGCCGGGATGGTCTCGATCAGCACGGTGGCGCGGACGGTCCCGTGAGGGATCCCCAGCTCCGCTTCGGCGAAGGTGAACACGTCGTTCCAGAGCCGCGCCTCGAGGTGGCTCTCCATCTTGGGCAGGTAGTAGTACGGACCGTGGCCGTTGTCGATGAGCTGCTGGGCGAGGTGGAAGAAGTGCAGACCGAAGTCGACCAGGGCGCCGACCCCCACGGAGCCGTCGACGATCACGTGCGCCTCGGGCAGGTGCCAACCACGTGGCCGGGCCACCACCACCGCCAGCGGGGCGTCGGTCCGGAGCGCGTACTGCTTGCCGTCAGCCTGGCTGAAGGAGAGGGTCCCTCGAGCCGCGTCGCGCAGGTTGAGGATCGCATCGACGACGTTTCCCCAGGTCGGGGAGCTGGCGTCCTCCAGATCGGCGAGCCACACCTTGGCCCCGGAGTTGAGCGCGTTGATCGCCATCTTGGCCGGGCTGGCCGGCCCCGTCATCTCGACCCGACGGTCCTGCAGGGCCGGCGGAGCCGGGGCGACCTGCCAGTCACCGGTCCGGATGTCCGCGGTCTCGGGCAGGAAGTCCAGCGCCTTCGCCGCCGACGCGGCCTCTCGCTTGCCCTGTCGAGCCGCGAGCAGCTCGTCGCGGCGCCCGGCGAAGTTCTGGTGCAGCTTCTCCAGGAAGGCGAGGGCCTCATCGGTGAGGATCTCCTCGGCCCGGTCGATGGGATGGCGGTCAGTGATCTCGATGCTCATGGCGTGTCTCTCGTGGTCGTGGTGCGGTCAGGAGTGGGCCTGCTGGACGACCGCCTCGGCGACCGCAGGTGCGACCCGAGCGTCGAAGACGCTCGGCACGATGTAGCTGGGGTTCAGCTCGCTCTCCGACACGCAGTTGGCAATCGCCTCGGCGGCGGCCACCAGCATCGGTGTGGTGATGTCCGAGGCGGCCGCGTCGAGCAGCCCGCGGAAGAGCCCCGGGAAGGCGAGCACGTTGTTGATCTGGTTCGGGAAGTCGCTCCGTCCGGTGGCGACCACCGCGGCGTGCTTGGCGGCCTCGCTGGGCAGGATCTCCGGGTCGGGGTTGGCCAGGGCCAGCACGATCGCACCGGAGGCCATGGTGGCGACCTGGTCGGCCCCGAACAGGTTCGGACCGGAGACACCGATGAACACGTCGGCCCCGACGAGTGCCTCGTGCAGGGTGCCGGAAAAACCTTCTTCGTTGGTGTTCTCGGCGATCCACGTACGGTGCTCGTCGGTGTAGGTCTGACCGCGGTGGATCGCGCCGGAGCGGGCCACACCGACGATGTGCTCAGCGCCCTGAGCCTGCAGCAGCTGGATGATGGCACTTCCTGCGGCGCCGACACCGGAGACGACGATCTTGACCTCGCCCATCTTCTTGTCCACCACCCGCAGCGCGTTGATCAGCGCGGCGAGCACGACGATGGCGGTGCCGTGCTGGTCGTCGTGGAAGACCGGGATGTCGAGCTCGTCGCGCAGCCGGCGCTCGATCTCGAAGCAGCGAGGGGCGGAGATGTCCTCCAGGTTGACACCGCCGTAGACCGGGGCCAGCGCCTTGACGATGCTGATGATCTCCTCGGTGTCCTTGGTGTCCAGGCAGACCGGCCAGGCATCGACGCCGGCGAACTGCTTGAACAGGGCGGCCTTGCCCTCCATCACGGGCAGGGCGGCGGCAGGGCCGATGTCACCCAGGCCGAGCACAGCGGTCCCGTCGGTGACCACGGCCACGGTGTTGCGCTTGATGGTGAGCCGCCGGGCATCCTCGGGGTTTGCGGCGATGGCCAGACAGACCCGGGCGACACCTGGGGTGTAGGCGCGGGAGAGGTCGTCGCGATTCTTCAGCGGGACCTTGGGCTCCACGGACAGCTTCCCGCCGAGGTGCAGCAGGAAGGTGCGGTCACTGACCTTGCGTACCGTCATTCCCGGTCGGGAGTTGATCACCTCGGAGATCTTCTCCGCGTGCTCCTCGTCGACGGTGTTGCAGGTGACGTCGACGACGATCGCGTCGTGACTGGACTCGACGATGTCGAGCGCTGTCACCGCGGCACCGGTGTCGGCGACCGCCGATGCCAGGTCCGTGGTCGAGCCGGCACTGGAGCTGACGGCGACGCGGAGGGTGATCGAGTAACCGGGACTGGGGCTGCTGGCCATTCTGGAACTCCTCAAGTTATTCCGTTTGGTGGATTCTAACTTCTACTTCGTGGAAGTGCAACCTTGACTCCAGCGTCTCCGGCGAGGCAGGATCGTTTCCAACGGAATTGCACTGTCGCAATGCGGAAACGGAGCGGGATGTCCAGCCACCTCTCAGACGCCAACACCACACCCACCCCCGAGCACCACCGTGGCACCCTCGACGAGGCGCTGCCTCGCGGGGTCGACCCGAGTCTCTACAACCACGACCTCGCCCCGACCAAGCGTGAGGGCCGCAAGTGGAGCGCGTACAACTTCTTCGCGCTCTGGGCCAACGACGTGCACAGCCTCGGAAACTACTCGTTCGCGATGGGGCTGTTCGCGCTGGGTCTCGGCACCTGGCAGATCCTGCTCGCCCTCGGCGTCGGCTCCGCCTTCTTGTTCGTGCTCCTGTGCCTGTCCGGCTTCATGGGCTACAAGACCGGGGTCCCGTTCCCGGTGATGAGCCGGATCAGCTTCGGCATCCGCGGCGCGCAGATCCCGGCCCTGATCCGGGGCGGGGTGGCGATCGTCTGGTTCGGCATCCAGACCTACCTCGCCTCCCTGGTCGGCAACGTCTTGGTGATCGCCCTGTTCCCGTCCACCCAGCCGCTGGCCGAGACCACGTTCCTCGGCTTGACGGTGCTCGGCTGGGCCAGCTTCACGGTGCTCTGGCTGATCCAGGTGGTCATCGCCTGCTACGGCATGGAGATGATCCGCAAGTACGAGGCGTTCGCCGGGCCGGTCATCCTGGTCACCTTCGTGATCCTGGCGGCGTACGTGCTCTACGTCTCCGGCGGCCAGATCGTCTGGCAGCCGCCTAACGCGGTCGCCGGTGGTGAGATGTGGCGCGAGATCCTCGGTGGTGGTGCCCTCTGGGTCGCGATCTACGGCACGTTCGTGCTCAACTTCTGCGACTTCACCCGCAGTGCCAAGACGAAGAAGTCGATCGTCTGGGGCAACCTGTTCGGGATCCCGATCAACACCCTGTTCTTCGGCGTCATCGTGGTGGTCCTGGCCGGTGGCCGGCTCGCGATCGACGGCAAGGTGATCGCCAGCCCCACCGACGTGGTCGAGTCGATCGGCAGCACGCCGATGCTGGTGCTCGCCTGCATCGCGCTGTTGATCTTGACCATCGCGGTCAACCTGATGGCCAACTTCGTGGCTCCCTCCTTCGCCCTCGCCGCCTTGTTGCCCCGGCACCTGAACTTCCGGCGGGCCGCCATCGTCAGCGCCATCCTCGGCTTCATCATCCTGCCCTGGAACCTCTACAACTCCCCCGTGGTGATCGTCTACTTCCTTGGTGGCCTCGGTGCTTTCCTGGGACCCCTGTTCGGGATCGTGATGGCCGACTACTGGCTGCTGCGCAAGCAGCGGATCAACGTGCCGGAGCTCTACACCACGGATCCGGGAGGCACCTACTTCTACAGCCGCGGCATCAACCTGCGGGCCCTCGGCGCCCTCATCCCGTCCGCCACGATCTCGTTGGTGTTCGCCTTCGCTCCGTCCCTGAAGGCGTTCTCGGCCTTCTCCTGGTTCATCGCGGCCGGTCTGGGCGCGGTGATCTACTTCGTACTGGCCGATCGCAGCCGCAGCTACGAGGACGTGTCCGGCGAGCCCATCGCGATCGAGAGCAACCACTGACCATGACCCAGCCAGTCAGCACGAAAGGCACCCAGATGCGCATCCTCGTCGTCAACGTCAACACCACCGAGTCCATGACCGCCGGCATCGGCGAGCAGGCTTCCCGGGTCGCCGCGCCGGGCACCGAGATCGTCGCCCTCACCCCGCACTTCGGGGCCGAGTCGGTGGAAGGGAACCTGGAGAGCTACCTCGCCGCGGTCGCGGTGATGGACCGCGTGCTCTCCTACGACCAGCCGTACGACGCCGTGATCCAGGCCGGCTACGGCGAACACGGTCGCGAGGGGCTGCAGGAGCTGCTGGACGTCCCAGTCGTCGACATCACCGAGGCGGCCGCGTCCACCGCGATGTACCTCGGGCACCGCTACAGCGTCGTCACCACCCTGGACCGAGCCGTGCCCCTGATCGAGGACCGGCTGCTGCTGGCCGGTCTGGATCGGCGTTGTGCCTCCGTACGGTCCAGCGGTATGGCCGTGCTCGAGCTCGAGTCGGATCCCGAGCGGGCCGTGAACGCGATCGTGGCCGAAGCCGAGGCCGCGGTCCGTGACGACCACGCCGAGGTGATCTGCCTCGGCTGCGGCGGCATGGCCGAGCTCGAGGCGAAGGTCCGCGAACGCACCGGCGTACCCGTGGTCGATGGTGTCGCCGCAGCCGTGACCGTGGCGGAGTCCCTGGTGCGTCTCGGACTGTCGACCTCGAAGGTGCGGACGTACGCCCCGGCCCGGCCGAAGAAGATGACCGGCTGGCCGATCACCAGCTGATGATCCGGATGTTGCGGAGGCGCCGGCGAGCCGGTTGACCGGATGTGACTCGCCGGCGCCATTCGGTACACCGCCCCGCGTACCAGCGGACCGGACGTGACTCACCGGCGCCACCCGAGGGGGCCAGGTCGCGGTCGAGCGTCATTGCGGCCGGCTGCGATCCTTCGCTCATGGCCCATCCGACGGCCAAACCCTGGCACGCATCCGAGAAGCCGCCGACCACCTGAACCCGGCTGGCGTCGGGCCGTTTCTCGCGGTGGACTCGACCAAGCTCTTCGCGATCGACGACGTCACCGCCTGGATACGACACCGTCCTGGTCAATCGACATCACTCAGCACGGGACCTGAAACGGGTGCCGATCTCTCGTCAGGATCAGAACCTCAGTCGTCGATGACCGCCTGTCCTCGCCGCTCCAGGGCGGCGAGCCCATCGAGCATGGCCTGGATCTGGGCGGGTGAGTGTCCGACCCAGTCCTCGAGCTCGCCGACGACCTTCACCGGATCCTTGGTGCGGTACGACTTCGTGGGGTTACCGGGGAACCTCTTGTCGGTCACGTTGGGATCGTCCTCGAGGGTGCCCAGCGGTTCGACGAGGTAGATGCGGCCCCGACCCGCCCCCACCGCCAGCTCGGCACCCCAGGTGGCGGCATCCAGGGTGGCCGACACGTACACGTGGTTGGCGGTGCGACCGCCGCCGTAGTTCGACCGGCGACCAGGCACCAGCAGGTCGCCCACCGCCAGGTCCGCCTTGGTGCCGTGGAGCAACGCCCCCGACTCGTGCACCTCGAAAGGTGTCGGCTCACTCATCCCGACCTCCAGCCCGTTCGATCCGGACTCCATTGTCGCCACGGCGCACCCGGACTGATTGTCGCCTCGGCGCACCCGGACTGATTGTCGCCTCGGCGCACCCGGACTGATTGTCGCCTCGGCGCACCCGGACTGATGGTCGCCTCAGTGCACCCGGAGAGATCGTCGCGTCAGCGCAGCCGCCGCGCGCGGAGCACCACGTCGTCGACGTGGTGCGCACCGGCCCCACCCTCGGGAACGATGCGGGGTCGCTGCTCGTCGACCTCCACCTGCCAGTCGTCGTCCAGCAACGCGGCGATCATCGTGGGCCAGACGTAGTCGGCCGGGTCGAAGCCGCCGTCGTGCACCGGCTGGGTGTCCATCCCGGCGTGGTGGACGAGCAGCAGCACGCCACCGGGGGCGACGGCCGCCAACAGGGCGCGCTCAGCGGCCGCGTCCGGCGTACGCAGCAGCGCCGGATACTGCGCAGAGACGAGGTCGAAGGATCTCGGCGGCAACGCTGCTTCGGCCAGCCCGGCGTGCACCCACTCCACGGTGACTCCGGCGTCTCGGGCGTGTCCGGCTGCGCGCTCCAGCGCGACTCCCGACACCTCGAGGGCGGTCACGGTCCAACCGCAGCCAGCGAGCCAGACGGCGTCCGCACCCTCACCGCACCCGACGTCGAGCACCCGTCCCGAGGGCAGATCGGCCACTTCGACCACCAGCGCACCGTTGGGCCGGCCGCTCCACAGCCGCTCGCCACCCTCGGAGTAGCGCGCATCCCATTCCGCCCGCACGGTGGGGTCTCCGACATAGCCGTCAGCTGCTGGTTGATCGTGTGCGGGAGGACTCACCGCGAGGTCATCGGTCACGTCACCATCGTCGCCCAGCAGCCGTCGTCCTCTCACCCTCGGTTGCTGGTCCGGCAAGTGAACGGGCTGGCGATTAGGTGGATCTGCCGATGTGCCGACGCGGTCGCCACACCCACTCTTGGACAGGGCCACCACCGGCTCGCACGGCTGGAGCGTAGATCACCCGAGAGGCAGGACGATGACCATCACCAACGAGCGAGTGATCGACCAGGACGTACTGGACGAGTTCATGAACCGCTTCGTCCAGGAGCTAGGGGCCGCGTCCCAGGTGCCGACAGTCATCATCGGCGACCGACTTGGGCTCTACCGCACCCTGGACGAGGTCGGGCCGTGTACGTCGGCCGAGCTGGCCACCGCCACCGGCACCCACGAGCGGTACGTCCGCGAGTGGCTTCGGGGCCAGGCGGCCGGCGGCTACGTGAGCTACGACCCGAAGACCGACGAGTACTCGTTGACGCCCGAGCAGTCCTACACGTTGGCTCAACCGGACAGCCCGGCCTACATCCCCGGAGCCTTTCTGACGGTGGCGGCGACCGTACGCGCCGTGCCTGCGATCACCGAGGCTTTCACCACCGGCGAAGGATTCGGTTGGCACGAACAGCATCCCGACCTCTTCGAGGGCGTCGAACGCTTCTTTCGGCCCGGCTACACCGTCAACCTGGTGTCCTCCTGGCTACCGGCGCTCGACGGCGTGGTCGAGAAGCTGACCGCCGGGGCTCGGGTAGCCGACGTGGGCTGTGGTCACGGCGCCTCGACGATCTTGATGGCCCAGGCCTTCCCCAGATCGCGGTTCACCGGCTTCGACTACCACGAGCCATCCATCGCGCGGGCCACCCGGCAAGCGGCCGAGGCCGGGTTGACCGCCAACTGCTCGTTCGAAGTCGCCGGGGCCGCCGACTATCCCGCTGGTGACTACGATCTGGTGGCGTTCTTCGACTGCTTGCACGACATGGGCGATCCGACGGGGGTCGCGAAGCACGTTCACGAGACGATCGCTCCTGACGGCTCCTGGATGATCGTGGAGCCGTACGCGAACGCAGCAGTGGCGGACAACTTCAACCCGATCGGACGGCTCTTCTACAACTCCTCGACGATGATCTGCGTGCCCAACTCTCTGTCGCAGGAGACCGGAGCGGCGCTCGGAGCACAAGCCGGTGAGCAGGCGATTCACGACGTCGCGGTGGCGGCAGGCTTCCACGGCTTCCGCCGCGCCACCGAGACCCCGTTCAACATCGTCTACCAGGCCAGGCCGTGACGGCGGGGTGACCGATCCACCACACTGAGGCGAAAGGACTCATCAGCGTTTCGCGATGAGGGTGCGTCACCTTCTCTCGACAGGTGCGGAGGTCGCCGGTGAGAGCCGATCAGGAACTGTGGGGCGACCGGGTGCCCACCTACCTGACCCGGTTTCTCGGTCGCACGGGAGAGCTCGCCGAGCTGGATGCGCTGCTGAGGTCACAGCGCCTCGTCACGGTCCGCGGCCCGGGCGGAGTGGGCAAGTCGCGGCTGGCGGCGGAAGGGACGCGGCGGCTGAGTCGCAGCGCATCAGGCTCGTTCCCGGACAGCGTCTGCTGGGTACCCGCCGGGGCCGTCGCCGACCCGGAGGACCTGCTGCGCACGATCGCACGGGCCCTCGGACTGCCGGTGGACGCCCCCGCGGACGCGCTGGGACGAGCGGTGTCGAGTCGGCGTGGGCTGCTCGTCCTCGACCACGGCGATCAGCTCACCCGCGGCTGCGCGGACATCCTGGACGCGCTGCTGGTCGATGGCCCGGAGCTTTCGATGCTCGTGACGAGCCGCCTCTCGCTGGGGCTGGAGTCCGAGCGAGTCGTCGACCTCGCGGCCCTCACCTCCAGGGACGGCGACACCGGTGATGGGGCTGCGGTGGCGTTGCTCGTCGAGCGAGGGTCGGCACGGGCGGCGAACCGCCACGTGCCTCCGTCGGAGGTCGAGATCCTCCGGCACCTCTGCGAGCGGCTCGACGGGTTGCCGCTCGCCATCGAGATCGCCGCCGGCTGGTGCAGAGTGCGCGCTCCCGGGACGGTCCTCGCCGAGCTCGATGCCGCCATCAGGGCCCTGGCCTCCGACGACACAGCAGTGGGTGATTGCTCGCTGAGCACCCGGGCCCTGCTCGACCTCAGCTGGCAGTGGTTGGGCGCCGACGAACGACGGGTGTACTTGGCCCTGGGCGTCTTCACCGGCGGATTCACCCACGTCGCCGCCGAGTCGGTGGCCGGCGTCGGCCTGCCCTCCCTGGCGTCGCTGGCCGACAGAGCACTGATCCAACGGCTGCCCGACCCGACCGGTGGGACCAGGTACGAGGTCCATCCCCTGGTGAGAGATCACGCGTTGATGCGTCTCGAGAGCTCGAGCGAAACGCGCGACGCCATGATCCGCGCGCGCCATGTCGACTACTTCCTGAGTCTCGTCGAAACGGCTCGAGCGTCGTTGGAGCTCGGGGCCGGGCAGGGGCTGCGAGACGTCTTGGACACCGACGCCGCGAATCTGGAGTCAGCGCTGGACTGGGCAATCGACACTCACCAGGTCGAACGCGCGCTGCCTCTGGCCACCCAGCTGTTCTCCGAACCGACCTGCTACTCGCCCTCGCCACGCACGATCCGCGTCCTGGCCCGGACGCTGGGTCTCCCCTGGGATGCCTCATCGGAGAGCATGACGAGGGCCCGGGCGAGGGCGCTCCGCGTCGCCGGCCGTTGCGCTGCTGACGGGTTCGAGATCACCACGGCCCGGGAGTGGTTGGGTGAGGCTCTCACCCTCGATGAGCACGTCGGAGACGCCCGCTGCGCAGCCTCGAGTCTGCGGGGCCTCGGAACGGTGCAGCTGTTGTCCACCGCACCGGGAAGTGTCTCGTACCAGGAGCGCAGCCTGACGATCTGCCGAAGCATCGGCGACGAGCCCGGCATCGCGTGGTCCACCTACGGTCTGGCCGAGGGCGCCTTCGTCGACGGAGACCTCGACCGCGCACTGGCCCGGCTCGCGGAGGCGTCGACGAGGTTCGAGCGGCTCGGCATCGCGTCCGGCCAGGCTCGCTGTCACCTCCTCTTGGGCGACGCGCGACGCCAGCGGGCCGAGTGGGAGCAAGCCCTCGTCCACTTCGCTCGCGCCCTCACACTCCAGGAGCAGACTCGCGACGTGGCCCTGGGAGGGGGGCTGCTGGACGGTGTGGCCGGGGTTGCCGCAGCCCTGCGCAGCGCCACGACGGCCGCGACGTTGCTCGGCGCCGGAGACTCCTGGCGCGAGCTGCACGGCCTTCATCGCATCCCCGCGAACCAGCCGGTCCACGACCGCGATGTCGCCCGCGCCCGACGTCAGCTCGGTCCGGACGCATTCGCGGCGGCCTACCGAGCGGGCCGTGGGCTGATGCCTGAGGACATGCTGACGGCACTTCGCCGAGCCGGCGCCGACCTCGTCTCGGGCCTTGACGAGCGACCAGCGGGCCTGACCTATCGGGAGCTGGAGGTGCTCGACCTCGTCGCCGACGGCCTGAGCAACGGCGAGATCGCTCTGCGGCTCGTCGTCAGCCCGCGCACCGTGCACGCCCACCTGCGGTCGATCTTCGGCAAGCTCGGCGTGACGACTCGTACGGCAGCGGCACACCAAGCCGGCCGACTGAGCCGCACCTGACGGATAGCGGCTTGCGGAGTAGCGTCCGGACATGCACGGTCCGCCGGGCCAGCTGCCCAGGTACGAGTCGAGCTTCGTCGGGCGCGAACGCGAGATCGCCGACCTGCTCGGCCTGCTCGCCGACCATCGACTGGTCAGCATCTGCGGCGTCGGGGGGTCCGGCAAGACCCGGCTGGCCGTCGAAGCGGCGCGACATCTCACGGAGGTCGAGCACGGATCGGGAGCGGAGCGAGTGGTCTGGACCTCGCTCGCCACGGTGCATGAGGACAGCCTGGTCTCGCAGGCCATTGCCGACGAGCTCGGGATCCGAGGTCCCAGCGGGCCTCATTCCGTGGCCGATCTGAGCGATGCGCTGGCGGCTCCGCCGAGCCTTCTGGTGCTGGACAACTGCGAGCAGATCGTCGACGGCTGCGTCGAGGTGATCGCCGGCCTGCTCACCGCAGCACCCGACGTGCAGGTCCTGCTCACCAGCCGCGTTCCCCTGCACATCGCTACCGAGCAGGTATATCCGATCCCGGCGCTCGACGTCGGCGGTGCGGCGCTCGAGCTGTTCATCGACAGGGCAGCGGTGATTGCCCCGGTCTACGCACTCACGGACGCCAACCGCCATCCGATCACCGAGATATGTGCCCGGCTGGAGGGCCTACCGCTGGCGCTCGAGCTCGCGGCCAGCCGGATCCGCGTGCTGTCGCCGAGGGACCTGCTGCACGAGCTGACAGCCAGCCTCGACGTCCTGCGCTCGACCGATCCGAGTCTGGCCGTACGGCATCGCAGCCTCAAGGCCGTGCTGTCCACCACTTGGCGCTCGCTGGGTGAGGACCAGCGCGAAGTGCTCGCCGGACTGGCGACGTTTCAGGGCGGATTCACTCCAGACGCCGCCGAGGCCGTCACCGGGGCGACTCCTGCGATGCTGCACACGCTCCTTGATCACGCGTTGGTCCAAGCCACGACCGATCGGAGCGGGCGATCGCGCTATCACCTCCACGAGCTCGTTCGGTCGTTCGCCGCCGACCAGTCCGCGGGAGCAGATCCTCACCGCCGTGACTCTCTGCACCGGAGGCATTTCGACTACTTCCTGGCGCTGACCAAGGAGTCGCGAAAGCAATGGAGCGGCGGCAGCGTTGCAACAGACCGGCGGGGTCCGCTCTGGGAAGAGCGGGCCAATCTCGACGCGGCCATGCTCTGGGCCCTCGACCGGGGTGACAGCACCAGGGCGCTGCTGCTGGTCGGTGCGCTCTATATTTTCTGGGCCTTCTCCTGGCCGTCTCAGAACGCCAAGTGGGATCGGCTGGAACGGGCCTTGGCGCTTCCCTGGCAGCCGAGTGGCGACGCGTCGATTCTCGCTCGGGCACGCGCGCTCATCAGTGTCGGGTACTGCTGGACGTCCGTCGACTCTGCTCGTGCCTGGCCATGCTTCGAAGAAGCGCTCCGGTGGTATCGCGAGGTTGGTCATCCGACGGGTGTCGCCTGGGCCCGCGCGGCGATGGGCTGGCAACTCATCATCGACGGAGACCTCGTCAGTGCCAGCCGGCACTATCGCTACAGCCTCGCCCTGTTTCGCTCCTTGAAGCATCGATCAGGCGAACTGTGGTGCCTGAGCGATCTGGGCCAGATCGCAGTGGCGGCCGGATCCTGGAATGAAGCCGATCGTCAGATACGGCTGTCGATGTCGCTGGCCGACGAGATCGACGACGTGTTCCACCGGTACCGCGGTCACCTCATGCTGGCCGATGTGCGGCGACTCACCGGCCGTTGGCAAGAGGCGGTCGCCGAGTACAGCCTCGCGCTGGAGATCCAGCGTGGTGCCGGAATCAGCGCGCACGGTGCCGACGTGCTGGAAGGGTTGGGCGCCATCGCGGCGCAACGGGCCGAGCTCGACTTGGCCGCCGACCTGTTGGCAGCCGGGCTGGCATGGCGCCGCCGCTTCGAGGTGACCCGGGGGAGCTTCAGCGAGACCAGCTACTCCGCTGCCGTGGCTCACACGCAGAGCCATCTGGGCTCCGAAGACTGGCGACAGGCGCTGAACGCAGCCGAGCGTTTGTCGCCTACGAGCATCGAGGACCTCGCAGCCTCAGGGATCACACGGCTCGGGGCGACGCTCGACCATCTCCCCGCTGGTCTCAGCGAGCGCGAGGTCGAGGTGCTCAGACTGGTCGTGCAGGGTCTGAGCAACGCCACCATCGCCGAGCGGCTCGTCGTCAGTCCTCGAACCGTGGAGGCACACCTGAGATCGGTGTTCCCGAAGCTGGGAGTCACGACACGTACTGCTGCCGCCCACGAGGCCGTCCGGCTCGGAATCCTGACACAGGGCTCCGCCGTTGCCGGTTCGGTCATCCCGACGGTCAGTTGATGAGCTCGGCGCCGACCCGATCGGCAATCCCCCGCAGCACCGGCACGGCCCGATCGCCGAAGGCCTCGTCGACCCGGCTGAGCGGGCCGGACACCGAGACCGCCATCGGCGCGGGCGCCTTCGGGATGGAGACGGCGTAGCAGCGGACACCGAGCTCCTGCTCCTCGTCGTCGATCGAGTAGCCGCGTCGGCGGATGTCGGCCAGATCGGCGAGCAGGGACTCGATCGTGCCGTGGCTCTTCGGGGTGGGGGTGGCCATCCCGGTCCGCGCGACGATCCGGCGCACCTCGTCGTCGGACAGGGTGGCCAGGATCGCCTTGCCCACCCCGGTGTCGTGCAGGTTGGCTCGCCGGCCCACCTCGGTGAACATCCGCATCGCGTGCGGGGACGGCTGCTGGGCGACGTAGACGATCTGGTCCCCGTCCATCAGCGCCATGTTGGCGGTCTCGCCGAGCTGACGGACCAGCTCCACCAGCTTGGGCTGGGCGACGCGGCCGAGCTGTCGGCCGGCCCGCTCTCCCAGGGGGATCAGGCGGGCGCCGAGGGCGTACCGGCGGGACGGGAGCTGGCGTGCGTAGCCGAGCAGCACACAGGTCCGCAGCAACCGGTGGATGGTGGGCATCGGTAGTTCCGAGGTGGCCGCGAGATCACTCAACGACGCCTCACCGCCGGCGTCGGCGATGATCTCGAGGAGCTCGAAGACGCGCTCGACGGACTGGACGGTTCCCGAACGTGGTTCGGTGGACGGCTGGGCCATGGCAGCCCCTCTCTCAAGCTCAGTGGGTTCCACCATACAGAAGAGTGCATCCGTCGTACGAGATTTCTCGCCGTGCCGGTCTTGACGACACGACGATCTCTGCCTAGAGTTTCCGCATAACAGATAGTTGCTTCCACGAAGCGGAACAGACAAGGATCTAGCCGACGATGTCGAACTACACCGTGAACGCCTCCATCTTGCTGACCGACCTACCGATCCTGCAACGGCCCGCTGCCGTCGCGGCGGCCGGGTTCGGTGCGGCGGAGTTCTGGTGGCCGTTTGCCGTGGCCGTGCCGACCGACAGCGAGGTCGACGCCTTCGTCGGTGCCGTCCGGGACGCGGGCATCCAGCTGTCCGGTCTCAACTTCTTCGCCGGCGACATGCCGGCCGGTGACCGTGGTCTCGTCAGCTGGGTCGGCCGCGAGTCCGAGTTCGCCGACAACGTGGACGTGGTCGTCGGGATCGGCGACCGGTTGGGCTGCCGGGCCTTCAACGCCCTGTACGGACTCCGCGCCGACGGCGTGTCCGCCGAGGCGGCCGACGAGCTGGGTGCGGCGCACCTGCGTCTGGCCGCCGACAAGGTCGCGGGCATCGGTGGCACCGTGCTGCTGGAGCCGGTGTCCGGCTCGCCGGCGTACCCGCTGAAGACCGCCGACGACGTCCAGACCGTCATCGACCGGGTCGGTGCAAGCAACCTCAAGCTGCTGGCCGACTTCTACCACCTGGCCGTCAACGGCGACGACGTCGCCGCGGTGATCGCGAACCAGGCGGCCGACTTCGGCCACATCCAGATCGCCGACGACCCGGGTCGGGGTCAGCCCGGCACGGGCGAGCTCCCGCTGGCCGAGTGGCTCGACGCGGCCAGCGCGGGCGGCTACGACGGCTACGTCGGCCTGGAGTACAAGGACTCCTCAGCCGATCCGTTCGGCTGGCTCCCCCGCGCTCAGCGCACCTGACCACCGACCTCCGCACACCCTGATTCTCACGAAGGACTTGATCATGACTGACACCAAGCCCAGCATCGCCTTCATCGGCCTCGGCATCATGGGCGGCCCGATGGCCGCCAACCTGGTCGAGGCCGGTTACGCCGTGACCGGCTACAACCGCAGCCGCGCGAAGGTGGACACCCTCGTGGAGGCCGGCGGCACCGGCGCCGACAGCATCGCCGAGGCGGTGGCCGACGCGGACGTGATCATCACGATCGTCCCGGACTCCCCCGATGTGGAGGCCGTGGCTGCCGGTGAGGACGGGATCTTCGCCCACGCCAAGTCCGGCGCCGTGTGGGTCGACTGCTCCTCGATCCGACCCGACGTGTCCGTCAAGCTGGCCGAGCAGGCCGCCGAGAAGGGCATCAAGGCCGTCGATGCCCCGGTCTCCGGCGGCGAGGCGGGTGCGATCGAGGCCACCCTGTCGATCATGGTCGGTGGCGACGCCGATGTCGTCGAGTCCGTACGCCCGGTGCTCGAGTCGGTCGGCAAGACCGTTGTCCACGTCGGCCCGTCAGGCTCCGGTCAGACCGTCAAGGCCGCCAACCAGCTGATCGTGGCCGGCACCATCGAGCTGGTCGCCGAGGCGCTGGTCTTCCTGGAGGCGTACGGCGTCGACACCGCCGCCGCCATCGAGGTGCTCGCCGGTGGCCTGGCCGGCAACCGGATCCTGGACCGCAAGGCGACCTCGATGGTCGCCCGCGAGTTCAAGCCAGGCTTCCGGGTGGACCTGCACCACAAGGACATGGGCATCATCCTGGCGGCGGCGCGCGAAGCCGGTGTGGCCATCCCCCTCGGCGCGCACACGGCCCAGCTGATGCAGTCGCTGCGTCAGCTCGGGCACGGCGACCTCGACCACTCGGCCCTGTTGCTGCTGGTCGAACAGCTGTCCGGCCGCACGTCCACGAAATGATTCTGAACCCACGACCTCTCAACGGTGAGCAAGGAGAACTGACATGACTCGCATGAAGGCCGCCGACGCGGCGGTGTTGATCTTGGAGAAGGAGGGCGCCACCCAGGCGTTCGGTCTGCCCGGTGCGGCGATCAACCCCTTCTACGCAGCGATGCGCCGGCACGCCCTCGAGAGCAAGACCGGGGGCGTCAAGCACGTGCTGGCCCGCCACGTCGAGGCGGCCTCGCACATGGCCGAGGGCTACACCCGGGCCAAGGCCGGCAACATCGGCATCTGCATCGGCACCTCCGGCCCGGCCGGCACCGACATGATCACCGGTCTCTACTCCGCCGCCGCCGACTCCATCCCGATCTTGTGCATCACCGGCCAGGCGCCGGTGGCCAAGCTGCACAAGGAGGATTTTCAGGCTGTCGACATCGCCGCGATCGCCGGACCGGTGTCCAAGTGGGCCGTGACGGTGTTGGAGGCCGCCCAGGTCCCCGGTGCCTTCCAGAAGGCGTTCTGGCTGATGCGGGAGGGTCGTCCGGGTCCGGTGCTGCTGGACTTGCCGATCGACGTGCAGCAGACCGAGATCGAGTTCGACATCGACACCTACGAGCCGCTGCCGGTGCAGCGCCCGGCGCTCACCCCGGCCCAGGCGAGCAAGATCATCGACCTGCTGGCCGCGGCCGAGCGCCCGGTCATCGTGGCCGGCGGCGGTGTCATCAACGCCGATGCGGCCGAGCGCCTGGTGGAGCTGGCCGAGCTGCTGAGGGTGCCCGTGATCCCGACCCTGATGGGCTGGGGCATCATCCCCGATGATCATCCGCTGCACGCCGGCATGGTGGGCCTCCAGACCTCGCACCGCTACGGCAACGCGACCATGCTGGAGTCGGACTTCGTGCTGGGTATCGGCAACCGCTGGGCCAACCGGCACACCGGCGCGCTGGACGTCTACACCAAGGGCCGCACGTTCGTGCACATCGACATCGAGCCGACCCAGATCGGACGGGTGTTCGCCCCTGACTACGGTGTCGCCTCCGATGCCGGCGCCGCCCTGGACGCCCTGCTGGTGGAGGCGAAGAGCCGCCGGGCCGATCTGCGGCTGCCCGACTACGACGTGTGGGCCAAGGACTGTGCGCTGCGCAAATCCACCCTGCAGCGCAAGACGCACTTCTCCGAGGTGCCGATCAAGCCGCAGCGGGTGTACGAGGAGATGAACCGGGCCTTCGATCGGGACACCGTGTACGTGTCCACCATCGGGCTGTCCCAGATCGCCGGGGCCCAGCTGCTGCACGTCTACAAGGACCGGCACTGGATCAACTGCGGTCAGGCCGGACCGTTGGGCTGGACCATGCCGGCCGCCCTGGGGGTGGCCGTCGCCCGCCCGGACGCCAACGTGGTGGCCTTGTCGGGTGACTACGACTTCCAGTTCCTGATCGAGGAGCTGGCCGTGGGTGCCCAGCACCGGATCCCCTACGTGCACGTGCTGGTGAACAACTCCTACCTGGGGCTGATCCGGCAGGCGCAGCGCGGTTTCGACATGACGTACCACGTGTCGCTGGGCTTCGACAACATCAACTCCCCCGAGCTGGAGGGCTACGGCGTCGACCACGTGAAGGTGGTGGAGGGCCTGGGCTGCAAGGCGATCCGGGTCCACCAGCCCGACGACCTGCAGGCGGCCCTGCAGACCGCGCAGGAGCTGGCCCGCACCGAGCGGGTGCCGGTGGTGGTGGAGGTGATCTTGGAGAAGATCACCAACATCTCGATGGGGGCCGCCGGACTGGACGCGGTGAACGAGTTCGAGCCGCTGGCGATCTCCGGCGAGGACGCCCCGACCGCCATCTCGGTGATGGACTCACCGGAGCCGGTGTTGGTCCCCGCCACCCCAGTGGTGGACTAGCCCCCATGCGCCTGGTCATCGCTCCCGACAAGTTCAAGGGCTCGCTCGAGGCGGCCGAGGTCGCGGCCGAGGTCGCGGCGGGTCTCGCCGAGGGCGGACTGACCGCGGAGGTGCACCGGGTGCCGATGGCAGACGGCGGTGAGGGCACTGTCGACGCCGCCCTCGGCGCCGGCTACCGTCCGCTGACCGTCGAGGTCAGCGGACCGCTCGGCGCTCCGGTGTCGGCCGTGATCGCGATCGATGACGAGACCGCCACGGCGGTGATCGAGATGGCCGCAGCCTCCGGACTGGGTGTGCTGCCGGCCGACGACCACGGCGTCGTCGGCCGGGACGCCCTTGGTGCCACCAGTCGCGGCACCGGCGAGCTGATCCTGGCCGCTCTGGACTCCGGCTGCCGCCGGATCGTCCTCGGCGTCGGCGGCAGCGCCAACACCGACGGCGGCGCAGGAGTGCTTGCCGCGTTGGGCGTACGGCTGCTGGACGCCGAGGGACACCCGGTGCCCGACGGCGGGGGTGGGCTGACCGGTCTGGTGACCGTGGATGTCGACGGACTGGATCCCCGGCTCGCCGACACCGAGCTGGTGCTGGCGGCCGACGTCACCAACCCGCTGCTCGGCGACCAGGGGGCGGCCGCGATCTTCGGACCGCAGAAGGGCGCCTCGCCCGCCGACGTCGTCGTGCTGGACGACAACCTGAGCACCCTGGTCGAGGCCCTGGCCGCCGCCGCCGGGGAGAACGCCCGCGAGATCTCCGGCCAACCGGGGGCCGGTGCGGCCGGCGGTGTCGGTTACGCCGCCCTGTTCCTCGGCGCCACCCGGCGGCCAGGCATCGACGTGGTGATGGACCTGGTCGACCTCGACGCACTGCTCACCGGGGCGGATGTGGTGATCACCGGAGAGGGCAGCCTGGACGGCCAGAGCCTCGGCGGCAAGACTCCGCTGGGGGTGGCCAGCCGGGCGCGCACGCTTGGCGTACCGACCGTGCTCGCCGTCTGTGGACGCACCACCCTCGACGACGGGGAGCGCCGTGGCGCCGGTTTCGACCGGGTCTGGGCGCTGACCGACATCGAGTCCGACGTGAGCCGCTGCATGGCCGAAGCCGGTCCCCTGGTGCGCCGCCTGGGCGCCGAGATCGCCAGCTACCTGACCGAATCCACCCGACCCTGACCGAGGAGCACCCGTGTCCCCCTCAGCAAGTACCGACCCGTCCAAGATCGCCGACGTCAACCGTCCGGATCGGGTTCGCGCCCAGATCGCCGAGCTGCGGCAGACCAAGCCTGCTTCCGAGGCCGCCTCCGCCGGCGCGCACGTCGAGCGGGTGGCGCCGTACGACCTGGTCATCCGGGGCCGACGGATCCTCACCACGGCCGGCATCACCGACCGGGAGATCGGCATCCGGGACGGCAAGATCGTCGCCATCGAACCGTACGGTCACGGGCTGCAGGGCACCGAGGTGATCACCCTCGCCGACGACGAGACGCTGATCCCGGGTCTGGTCGACACCCACGTGCACATCAACGAGCCCGGTCGCACCGACTGGGAGGGCTTCGCCACCGCCACCAAGGCGGCCGCGGCCGGCGGGGTCACCACGGTGATCGACATGCCGCTCAACTCGATCCCGTCCACCGTCAACGGTCCTGCCCTGGAGCTCAAGCGCCTGGTCGCCGAGGGCCAGGCGTACATCGATCTCGGTTTCTGGGGAGGGGCGGTGCCGGGCAACCTCGATGATCTCCGAGAGCTGCACGACGCCGGCGCCTTCGGGTTCAAGTGCTTCCTGCTGCACTCCGGGGTGGACGAGTTCCCGCACCTGGAACCCGACGAGCTGGAGGAGTACCTGCAGGTGCTCGCGTCCTACGACGCGCTGATGATCGTGCACGCCGAGGACTCTCGCTCCATCGACCGGGCCCCGAACCCCGAGGGCGACGTGTACGACAAGTTCCTCGCCTCCCGCCCACGGGGTGCGGAGAACCTGGCCATCGCCGAGGTGATCGAGCGGACCCGCTGGACCGGCGCCCGCACCCACATCCTGCACCTGTCGTCCTCGGACGCATTGCCGATGCTGGCCACGGCCAAGGCCGACGGTCTCGACATCACCGTGGAGACCTGCCCGCACTACCTCACCCTGATGGCCGAGGAGATCCCCAACGGTGGGACGGCGTACAAGTGCTGCCCACCGATCCGGGAGATCGGCAACCGCGAGCAGCTCTGGCAGGGTCTCCTGGACGGCACCATCGACTACATCGCCTCCGACCACTCCCCGTCCACGTTGGAGCTGAAGGACCTGGCGAACGGTGACTTCGGGGTGGCCTGGGGCGGCATCGCCTCGGTGCAGCTCGGCCTGTCGCTGGTGTGGACCGAGGCCCGCCGCCGCGACATCAGCCTGGAGCAGGTGGTCGAGTGGATGGCCAGCAAGCCGGCCGATCGGGTCCGGCTCCGCTCCAAGGGCCGGTTGGCGCTGGGCTACGACGCCGACCTCGCGATCTTCGCCGCCGACGACGCGTACGTGGTCGACCAGACCAAGCTGCACCACAAGAACCCGCTGACGCCGTACCACGGCAAGACGCTGTCCGGCGTGGTGCGCAAGACCTTCGTGCGCGGGACCCAGGTCGACTTCACCACCCCGCACGGCCGTCAGATCAGTCGCGGCATCGACTGACCCCCACGTTCCGTCCACCTGGATCTGCTCGGGTTTGTCGGATCTGCGCGATCTGTAGATCGAGCAGATCCGACGAACCCGAGCAGATCTGCCGTCAGCTCATGTTGTGGCGCAAGTACGCCGGTTCGCGCAGGCCCAGGATGGCCTCGACCATCTGGGCGGCGCGGACCGACTCCCGCACCTGGTGCATCCGCAGGATCCGCGCGCCGTTCATGGCGCAGACCGTGGCGGCGGCCAGCGACGCCTCCAACCGCTCGCCCCGCTCCAGCCCGACCGCCTCGCCGATGAAGTCCTTGTTGGACACGGCTGCCAGCACCGGTAGACCCAGGTCGGCCAGCTCGGCAAAGCGTCGGGTGACCTCCAGCGAGTGCCGGGTGTTCTTGTTCAGGTCGTGTCCGGGGTCGATCACGATCCGCTCCGGGGGCACGCCTCGAGCCACCGCCAGCTCGACCCGGTCGGCCAGGAAGGTGCGGATCTCGGTCACCACGTCGTCGTACGTGGGCCGACGCAGGTGCACGCCAGGAGCCGCGGCGCTGTGGGTGATCACCAACGTCGCCCCCGAGCCGGCCACCACGTCGGCGAGCTCGGGATCCCGTAGCCCGCTGGTGTCGTTGATCACGCCAGCTCCGGCCGCGATCGCCGCCCGGGCCACCACCGGTCGCACGGTGTCGACCGACACCACCACTCCCTCGGCCGCGAGCCCCGCCACCAGCGGCACCACCCGGTCCAGCTCCTCCTCCGGCGACACCTTGGGCACATCGGGGGAGAACGGCACCCCGCCGACGTCGATCCAGCCGGCCCCATCGGCGGTGGCCCGCCGCCCGGCCTCGACCGCCCGGTCCAGCGCGTACGTGCGGCCCTGGTCGTAGAACGAGTCCGGCGTGCGGTTGACGATGCCCATCACCACGATCTCGTGGGCGAAGTCGAACACCCGCCCACCGATGGTGCGGACCGGCTGGGTGAGCGGCGGCAGGAAGGTCACGCCTTCAGTCTGCCAAGCCGGTCACAGGATCCTCGCTGGTCTCCCGGTTGCCGACGTGTCCGAGCACCAGAGGCTCTGAGCTCGTGAAGCGGTCGACTTCCTCGCCGCCGTCGCAGCGGCACAGGGCGACCGTCACGGTCTCGGCTCGGCGAGCAGTCACCCGCCACGTCCCGCCGGCGTCCTCCCACCGACGGAGCCGCCCCAGAGCCTCACCGGGCGCGCCGTCAGTCATCGGCCCCGAACACCACCGACCAGTCCTGCGCCATGCTCGCCACCGTCCACCCCTGTCGCTCGGCCACGGCCGTGATCGGCTCCGCCTCGTCGACGGTGACGCCCATGCTGCGGTACGCGAACTCCCGGTCGGCGTCGTCGTGGTCGACCAACAGCGCCAGGCCACCCGGAGCCGCAACCGCCCACTCCAGCATCTCCCGGTCGCCCCCGGAGTTCCCGGCCGCCAGCAGGGGCCGCCGGCCGAGCTCGGACTGGATGTGGGAGACCTTCGCCGCCCCCTCGTTGGCCTCGCCGACCAGGGCGGCGGTGCGCCGCAGCTCGGGCGCTCCCGCGGCATCGACGGTCAATCGGTAGCCGATCTGCGATCCCGACCACGAGCTCGGGCGGCACCGCGTACAGGTCCTGGCTGACGGCGCGCAGGAACTCTGCCCCACCGCCGGTCACGATGCCGACGGTGAAGTCGTGGCGTCGCAGCTCCTCGATCAGCTCCAGCATCGGCCGGTAGGTCAGCGTGCGCAGCGGCCGGCCGAGAGTCCGGTGCTGGGCTCGAGCCATGAACTCCTGGGCCACAGCGGCGAACTCCTGCGGGGTCTGACCCTCGAACAGGCCCGCGAGGGCGGCCGCGATCCGGGGCAGCCCGAGCGCCTCGATCGCGGCCGGGTCACCGCCCAGCAGGGCGGCGAACTCGGCCCGCTCGCCCACTCCCGGGTCGGCGGCCACCCGCTGCCGGAGCACGTCGACGAAGAAGTCGAACTGCACGTAGGTGGGGCGCTCGCACCACAACGTGCCGTCGTTGTCGAGGTACGCCACCCGGTCCTCCACCGGCACGGTCGCGGCCCGCTCCAGGAACGCCAGCAAGGCATCACGTGTCGACCCGGGTCGCCAGGACGGCAGGATCTCGGTCATCGGACCACCTCTCCGGCGCCAGCCGGTTTCGTGTCGTTCCAGACGCAGCGGAAGCCGACGTGGCTCATCCCGGTGTCGATCTGCTGGGGCCGGCGGGCCGCCGGCCGGTAGCGCTGGCAGTAGCTGTCCGCGCACAGGTGCGAGCCGCCCTTGACCACCTTGCGCGGGATGGCGAACTGCGGCTGAGTGGGGTCCAGACTCCCTCGCTCATCCCCGCCCCGCGGGTTCTGCGGCGCGCAGCAGGAGGTGGCGGCGTCGGCAGGATGCTGAGCGGTCCACCAGTCCTGCGTCCACTCCCACACGTTGCCGGCCATGTCGAACAACCCGTACGCGTTGGCCGGGAAGCTGCCGACCGGAGCGGTCCGGAGCCAGCCCGACTCCCCGGTCGATCGCCACGGGAAGTCGGGACCGTCCCACGTGTTGGCCATGATCTGCCCACCCGGCCGGGCCTCGTCGCCCCAGGTGAACGGCTGCCCGTCCAGACCGCCGCGGGCGGCGTACTCCCACTGCGCCTCGGTCGGTAAGGCCCCACCCGCCCAGCGCGCGTACGCGGCCGCGTCCTCATGGGCGACGTGCACGACCGGATGATCGGCGAGCTTGGCCAGCGTGGACCGGGGGCCGAGCGGATGCTGCCACGACGCACCGGGCTTCCAGCGCCACCACTGGCTGAGGTGACGCAGATCCACCGGTCCCCGGGTCGGCACGAAGACCATCGACCCGGGCACCAGGTGCTCCGTCGGGGCGCCCGGGTAGACGGTTGGGTCCAGCGGCCGCTCGGCGACGGTCAGATAGCCCGTGTCGGCCACGAAGGCGGCGAACTCGCGGTTGGTCACCGCGTACGAACTGATGGCGAAGGCGTCGACCCGGACCCGATGGGTCGGCGCCTCCTCCGGATAGTGCACGTCCGAGCCCATCGTGAACGTGCCGCCGGTCAACCTGACCGCCGAGCGCTCGACCTCCATCACCGGCACCGCGGATCTCTCAATTGCTGGCCACCCCAGCCGTCAGCTTCTCCAGCACCTTGGCCACGGTGAAGCTCGCCGGCTCCTGCCGCGGCGGGAACTCCGCCAGCGTCGTCAGCATCCGCGCGACGTACGCCTGCGCCGGCACCAGCACCCAGGCGTGGTCCAGCAGCCAGTCGAAGTAGGTGTTGGAGGTGATGTCGGCCCGCTCGTACGGATCGGTGCGCAGGTTGAAGATCTTCGGCACCCGCAGCTCGGTGTACGGCTCGGCCCACACCTGCAGGGTGCCCGCCGCCCGCTGCTCGAGGAAGACGACCTTCCAGTTGTCGTACCGCATCGCGGTCAGGTCACCGTCGTCGGAGACGTAGAAGAAGTGCTGCCGCGGGCTCTTGTCCGACTCCCCGGTCAGATAGTCGATCTGGTCGAAACCGTCCAGGTGCACCCGGTAGCTGGTGCCACTGAGCTCTGCCCCGGACTTCAGTCGGTCGGCGATGTCGGGGGCACCGGCCGCGGCGAGCAGCGTGACGAACCAGTCGGCGTGGCTGACGATGCCGTTCAGCACCCGACCCGGCTCGATCCTCCCGGGCCACCGGATCAACGCCGGCACCCGGTAGGCGCCTTCCCAGTTCGAGTTCTTCTCGTTCCGGAACGGTGTCATCCCCGCATCGGGCCAGGTGTTCATGTGGGGACCGTTGTCGGTGGAGTAGATGACGATCGTGTTGTCGGCCAGACCCTGGTCGTCGACGAAGTCCAGCACCTGACCGATCAGCTCGTCGTGATCGACCATCGTGTCGTGGTACTCCGACTGCCACCGGCCGGCCTTGCCGCGACTGCCGTCCTTGAGGTGGGTACGGAAGTGCATGTGGGTCGTGTTCAGCCAGACGAAGAACGGCTTGTCCGCGGCCTTGGCGTCGCCGATGAATCGCAACGCCTCCGGCACGACCTCGTCGTCGATCGTCTTCATCCGCTCCTTGGTCAACGGGCCGGTGTCCTCGATCCGCTGCGTGCCGTCCTCGTTCGCCCAGGAGTGGATGACCCCTCGCGGACCGAACTTCTCCCGGAAACCGGGCAGATCCTCCTCGGTCGGGTAGTCGTCGAGCTCCGGCTCCTCCTCCGCGTTCAGGTGGTAGAGGTTGCCGAAGAACTCGTCGAAGCCGTGGGCGGTGGGCAGGAACTCGTCCCGGTCCCCGAAGTGGTTCTTGCCGAACTGCCCGGTCGCATAGCCCAGCGCCTTGAGCGCCGTGGCGATGGTCGGGTCCTCAGCGCGCAGCCCGATGTCGGCCCCAGGCATGCCCACCTTGGTCAACCCGGTCCGGTACGGGTTCTGGCCGGTGATGAAGGCGGCGCGTCCAGCGGTGCAGCTCTGCTCGCCGTAGTAGTCGGTGAACCGGGCGCCTTCCGCGGCGATGCGGTCGATGTGGGGGGTCCGGTAGCCCATGATCCCGTCGCTGTAGCAGCTCAGGTTGGAGACGCCGATGTCGTCCCCCCAGAGGATCAAGATGTTGGGTTGAGCGGACACGTGAGCACGTTCCTTCCTGAGACACAGTCGTCGCTGCCATTGAACCGCGTGTCGAGGGTGGAAACACCACGAGGGTCGG
The DNA here is from genome assembly GCA_963696135.1 of uncultured Actinomycetota bacterium. GTDB lineage: Bacteria > Actinomycetota > Actinomycetes > Propionibacteriales > Propionibacteriaceae > Microlunatus. Next base: position 145,122 of record CAVOJH010000003.1, on the reverse strand, counting down.
CTCCGGTTGGAGCCGACCCTCGTGGGTCAGGGGTGGAGGTGGCGGGAATCGAACCCGCGTCCTCGAGCGACGATCCAGGACTTCTCCGGGCGCAGCTGGTGAAAGTCGTTTTCTCGGCCCCTGCACTCGCGCCAGCACGTTGCAGACAGGCCCAGTCTCAGTTGATGTTCCCGTTAGGTCCTGGGACCACTCCTAACAGGTGAGCCTTCTTGATGAGGCCAGATTCCGGGACGAAGGCACGCCCGGGCTGACCCTTCGATCACTGATCAGGCAGCGAGAGCGAAGTCAGTGCGTTCAGTCTTGGCACTTATTGGTTTCCAAGGGACATTAACGAGTTGACCTTGGATTCTCGGCCCGCTTCGCCTGGGTCTACCGACCCAAGTCGAAACCGATCACCCCCTGTTGAGTTGTGCAGGACCACTCTACCCGGTGACGACGACACGGGCACCCGGTGAGGTCTCCCGGGTGCCCGCGTCGTGTCGTTCGGTGGCTCCGAACGGCCTACTTCTCGGTCAGCGCCTCGACCTTGACGACCTTCTTGACCGGGTTCGTCCAGTCGTCACCCTGCAGCGCCTTGGCGCCACCGACCACGCTGAGGACCACCCAGCCGATGGTGGCCAGACCGACCAGGAAGTTGAAGATGCCCAGCCCGGTGACCCCCTGCAGGATCAGCAGGCCGATCCAGCCGACCAGCGCGACGAGCTGGAAGTTGAACGCCTTCGCGGCCTCCTTGCGCGGGTAGCTGCCCTGCGGGCTGAGGGCGAAGATCAGCAACGGGCCGAAGACCGAGGTGAGCAGCGCCGAGAAGTGCGCGACACCGGCGACACCGCGACCGGCCTGCTGCTTGGTCTGCTGGCCGACGAGCGGCTGGTACGCGGGGTGCACCCCCATCGCCCGCGAGCTGGTGGGAACCTGCACGAGGCCGTAGAACGCTTCGTTCAGCTCCTTGCGGGTGCCGGCACCGAGCACCTGCCCGATGCGGCGGTCGAACTCCTCGGAGGTCACGCGCCCGTCGGCGTACGCCTCCTGGAGCCAGTGCTCGGCTCGGTCGCGTTGTTCCTCGGTGACGGGGAGGTGCAGGCTGGGATGCTCGAAGGTGGCGCTCATGGTGACCATGCTCCCCGCGTACGGGCGCTTGTTCCATCGGGCTCTCCCCCAGTCCGACCCCGAGGGTTCGCTCCGCGAATCACCCGATCGGCAGGGTGACCCGGATCCGGCCGCCGTCGCTGCCGGAGCCGGTCTCGAAGGTGCCCCCCAGCTGCTCGGCACGTTCTCGCATCGACCCCAGCCCGATGCCGGGTGTCCAGGCGCGGGCGCTGCCGTGATCCCTGACCATGATCACGATCATCGGTCGGTCCACCGAGATGGTCACCTCGGCGGCGTCGCACCCGGCGTGCCGGGCGACGTTGGTGAGGGCCTCGCTGATGATCAGGTACGCAGCGACCTCGCCGGCCGCGGACATCGCCGGCATCGGTTCGGGCACGCTCAGCGTCACGTCCAAGCGGCGGCCTTCGGCGGTGTGCAGATGGGTGCTGTGCTGCCGCAGCGCGCCGACGAGTCCGAGCTGGTCCAGGGCCGACGGGCGCAGTCCGTCGACCAGTCGGCGCACCTCCCCGATCGCCTGGCCGGTCTCGGTCCTGATCGTGGCGAGCAGCCGATCGGTCTCCTCGACGTCGCCGGCCAGCTGGTTCCGGGCCGCGTCGGCCGCGTAGGCGATGCCGGTCAAGGTGGGACCCAACCCGTCGTGCAGGTCGTGACGGAGCCGCCGGCGCTCGTCCTCGACCGCGGAGACCACCTGGTGGCGGGAGCGCTGCAGCTCCTCGGCCAGGGCCCGGGCCTGGATGGCGTGGGCGAGAGCCGGGGTCACGATGCGGAGCGCGTCGCGATCCTGACGGGAGAGCCGGCGCTCACCGGCCCGCAGACCGATCACCAGAGTGCCGAGCCGATCCGCACCGACCACCAGGGGGATGCGGACGATCCCTTCGACAGGCAGCTCGCCGGTCGACGTCACGCTGTCCGTCTCCAACGCCACGTACGGCAGCCAGAGGACCTCCCGCAGGGCCTGGAGAGCGGCCAGCGGCTCGCCCGCGGCGGACAGCTCCTCGCCGAACCGGGAGGCCGCCGTGATCGTGTCCTGGCGGTCGCCGAAGAGCATCCGGTCGAGCGCGGTGCCGAGCAGTCGCCGGATGGGCGGGAACAGGGCGGCGGCGCCCGCCGCGATCAGGGCCAGGCTGCTCACCGACGGCGCCGAACCCGTACTCAGCTGGATCACGGCCGCGGTGCCGGAGAAGACGGCGAGGATGACCATCACGGTGACCGTGTAGATCACGGAGGTGACGATCACGTGCCGGATGTCGACCGTCGCCGGTGAGATGACGCCGATCACCGCGACAGCGCAGGTGCCGAGCAGCAGGAGCACCACGGGGAACCAGCCGGAGCCGACGAAGCTCAAGACCACCGCGAGCAGGGCCGCACCGCCGACCCCGTACGCGTTCCAGAGCACGGTCTCCCGCTGCTCGACGGCTCCCCGCTCCAGCCGCCACCAGACGGCCGCGACCACCGCCAGCGACACCACCAGACCGGCTACCGAGAGGACGAGATCCCGCTGCTGCGGCCAGAGCAGCACCGCCGCGGCGAAGCCGACCGGGACCGGCACGCAGACGGTGGTCACGAGTCGAGGCGGCCGATTCGGGTACCAGATCCACAGCACGGGCAGGACGCCGACCAGGGCGACCGACCCGAGGGCCCAGGCCACCTCGAACGGCACCCAGCCGGCCCGGGAGACGCTGCTCGCACAGAGCAGCACCCCGGTGGCGACGGCGAGCAGGGCCACCACCCTGGTCGACCGTACGGCGATGAGGACCCAACCGACCGTCAGCCAGCCCAGTCCCCAGACGAGCGCGCCGAAGCTGAGGTCCGGGCCGATGCCGGGCTCGCTACCGACGGCGAAGCCGAGCACGCCGAGCACAGCGGCGACGACCGCCAGTCCTCGTACCGCGACAACCATCAGCGACCGAGTCCGCCCTCGCGGGCCTTGACGATCGCCTCCGACCGGCCCGCCACCGCCAGCTTGGCGAAGATCGAGGAGATGTGGTTGCTCACCGTCTTCGGAGCGAGCACGAGACGAGCGGCGATCTGGCCGTTGGAGGCCCCGCGGGCGATCTGGTCGAGGATCTCCCGTTCGCGGTCGGTCAGCTCGGGGAAGGCGGGTGCGCTCCGCGGCGCCGCGGAGAAGTAACCCAGGACGCGCTGGGCCACCCCGGGTCCGAAGATCGCCTGGCCGGCCACGACCGCCCGGAGGGCGTCGGCGATCTCCTGCTGCTCGGCACCCTTGAGCAGGTAGCCGCTGGCGCCCGCCTGCATGGCGGCGAACACCGTGTCGTCGTCGTCGTGCATGGTCAGCACCAGCACCGCCGTCGACGGCACCGCCGCCCGGACCCGCTGGGTCGCCTCGATTCCGCTCAGCCCTGGCATCGAGATGTCCATGATCACCACGTCAGGCCGGGTGAGCTGGGTCTCGCGGACCGCGGCCTCGCCGTCGGCCGCCTGGCCCACCACCTCGAACCCGTCCAGCGAGTTGATCAAGGCACCCAGCCCCTGGCGGACGACCGGGTGGTCGTCGGCCAGCACCACCCGGATGACAGGAGGGCTGGCCGGTTCGCTCATCTGCTCATCCTGGCGCGTCGCCACCCGGCCGGGTAGGGGCCAGCCCCCGGTTCGCTCGGGAGGACTTCCCGGTCGACGGGTGGTCGCACACCGAGGTTGCGGGACGATGGCGGCGGCAGCCTTGAGTCATCCGCTCGGCACCGAGTCACCTGCTCGGCCGGAGCCCTCACCACAAGGAGATCGCCCATGACCACCACAGCTCCCGCCGGACCGCCGGCCCCGCTCTCGACCCGGGTGAAGGTCGGCCTGGTGCTGGCCGCCCTGCTGGCGTTGACCGACCTGTTCGGCGCCCTGCTGGTGCCGGTCGACCCGTCGCAGGTCGGACCGCCGCTCGGCGTGATCGTGCTGGCCGGCATCCTCGGCGCGACCACCCTCGTCTTCGTGGTGATCGCCTGGCTGCGCCGGAGCCGTGGCGCGATCCGGATCGTGGCCGGAACGCGGATCCTGTCGGCCGTCACCGCGCTGCCCGCCTTCTTCGCCGGGCCGCCGGCACCGTTCGTCATCTGGGCGGCCGCAGGAGTCACCTTGACCGTGATCGCGGTGGCCATGATGCTGTCGCCCGCACGCCGCCCCGTACCGGTCCAGGGCTGAGGTCCCGAGATGACCACCATGACCGAGCGGCCGAGCGCCGCCGCCGTACGGCTCACCGACACCCGGACCCTGGCCCGCTGGACCGCCGCGATCCTGATGCCGATCGGCCCCGCCGCCGTCGCCGTGCTGCGCTTCATCCTGCCGTACGACACGAACGACTCCGCCGCCGTCATGATCGCCAAGGTCCAGGCTGCCCCCGACACACAGCAGGCCGTGATGGTCCTCGGCCTGATCGCCGTGTTCACCCTGGTCCCCGGCGCGTACGCGGTGGCCCGGCTGACCCGCCCGGGCGCGCCCCGGCTGACGGCCGTGGCCGCACCGTTGCTGATCGCCGGCTACCTGGGCCTGAGCTGCGGTGCCATGGTCGACCTGCTGCCCCTGGTCGCCCCCGCGGCCGGGGTCGAACCGGCTGAGCTGGCGCCGCTGATGGTGGCGGTGATGGATCATCCTGCAGGCCTGGTCCCGATCACGATCTTCGTGGTCGGGCACATCCTCGGCACGGTGCTGCTCGGCTTCGCCCTCTGGCGATCGGGCTCGGTGCACTGGGTCTGGGCCGTGCTGATGGGGATCTCGCAGCCGCTGCACCTGGTGGCCGCCATGACCGGCAACCATCCCCTGGACCTGCTGGGCTGGGGACTCACCGCGATCGTGATGGTGGTGGCCGCCGTCCAGGTGCTTCGCACCTCCGACGACGACTGGGACGTGCCCCCGCGGTCCGGGTCGCGACTCCGGGCTGGGGACGAGCGATGACGATGACCGTGGGGGCGCGACTGTCGCCGCTGTGGTGTTGCCGCAGACTGGAGACGTGCCGAACGAACGCAACGTGCTGGGCGGTGAGCTCGAACCGTGCGGACTGGATCCGATCACGGGCTTCTACCGGGACGGCCACTGCACCTGCGGCCCGGCGCAGGCCCGCCACCTCGTCTGCGTCGTCGTCACCCACGAGTTCCTGGCCCACCAGCGCTCGGTCGGCAACGACCTGAGCACCCCGATCGAGGCGTACGGTTTCCCGGGTCTGCACGCCGGTGAGCGCTGGTGCGTGCTGCTGGAACGGTGGCTGCAGGCCCACGAGGCTGGGGCGGCCGCCCCGATCGTGCTGACCGCCACGAACGAGCGGGTGCTGGAGGTCATCGAGCTGGACGTGCTGCGCCGCTTCGCCGTCGACGTGCCCGATGACCTCAGCTCGCTGAGCTGACCAGATCGCGATGACGTCGTGCCCTTCAGCCGGCCACCGGTAAGTTGTTCGCCCATGACTGAGAAACCAGAAGTTGACTTCTACGAGGGCGAGACGCCGACGGAGCTCGTGATCATCGACCTGATCGAGGGCGAGGGCGACGAAGCCACAGCGGGCGACCAGGTGCAGGTGCACTACGTCGGGGTGGCCCACAGCACCGGCGAGGAGTTCGACGCCTCCTACAACCGCGGCGCACCGCTCGACTTCCCGCTGGGTGCCGGTCGCGTCATCCAGGGCTGGGACCAGGGCGTCGCCGGCATGAAGGTCGGCGGTCGTCGTCAGCTGGTCATCCCGCCGCACCTCGGCTACGGCGACCGTGGCGCCGGTGGCGTGATCAAGCCGGGCGAGACGCTGATCTTCGTGGTCGACCTGGTCGCCGTGAAGTAGGTCGACCCAACCCACCCGACCTACCAGGAACCGCCGCCGCCACCACCGCCGCCGCCCCCGGAGAACCCTCCACCGCCGAACGAGCTGCCCCCGCCGAAACCGGTGCCGCTCGCACCGGATGAGGGGGCGGGGGCGGCGGCAGTGGCCAGGCTGCTGGTCAGGAAGCCGGTGTTGAAGGCGGCCATGTTGTAGCTGCCCACGTACCAGTAGGGCGTCGCGTTGGGCAGCCGTCCCATGGCCACCAGGTCGCCGCAGATCTTCGCCCACCGGTCGGCCAGATCGAACGCGATCGCCCAGGGCAGGTACTTGGAGAAGATGTCCTCCCCCTCCTCGAACCGGATCTGATCCGCCTCGGCGGTCGCCAGATAGGTCTTGAATCCCTCCACCTGGTCGCAGACCGCCCGGCCGTCGGCGGTTCGCTGACCACGGCGCAGCTTGAACCGGACGATCGCGAACGTGACGAGGATCGGCAGCAACGGCACCAGGACCAGCAGGAAGACCGCACCGAGGACGAAGCCGAGGAAGACCGCGAACACGACGAGGCCGAAACCGAAACCGCTGGTGGCGGCCGCCGACGGCACCTTGCGGAACCAGCCCCGGCTGGCCACCTGGTTCCGAACGGACTTCTGCATCGCCTGATGGGCTGCCGTGAGGCTGCCCTGCTTCGACAGGTCCTCGACCGCGCCGGGGGGTTGGCCGCCGAACAGCTCGGTCAGCAGCACCATCTCGTGCGGAGCCGTGGCCCGGTTCGGGTCGACCAGGGTCACCTGGAAGTCCTTCTTGCCCTCGCTCTGCACGGTCAGCGCACCCTTGACGGCCAGGTCGATGATGGTCGCCGCAGTCTCTCGGGTGTCCACCTGTCCGTCGATCAGCAGCCCGGCCTCGGCCACCGGGATCCGCGGCGGGGTGAACGCGACGGGGATGGGCAGATCGGGATCACTCGGCACCACCGGCGCCTGCTGACCCGGCAGCGGGACGGTGCCGGGCGCCAACCCGGCGTACCGCTGGTCGCGCCCGTTCTTGCGCCACCAGAGCGTGCCGACGATCGGCGAGCCGACCAGGGACGCCGCCCCCACCCCGGCGAGGGCGACCAGTCCTGCCTTCTCGCCCGCACTGAGCTTGCTGCCGTCGGGCTCGAGGTGAGGCGCGTTGTCCGCGATCAGCCCGGGCTTGACCTTGACGCCGATGGTCAGGCCTTGGCCGGCGGGCAGGCTGGCCTGGGTGAACTCGCCCACCCCGTCGACGATCTTGTCCGACGTGCACTCCTGCTTGCTCTGCACGGGCCCGGCGAAGCAGCTCAGCTCCTGCGCCCCGCCGGGCACGGTGGCCTTGACCGAGACGTCGGTCATCGGCGCCTTCCAGTCCGACCCGGTGGCGTCCCAGTAGAACTCGTCGTAGCCGCTGAAGGTGCGCATCGCGCCTGTGACGGAGTACGTGATCACGTACGTCGCCGTCGGTGAGCTGATGGTCTCGTCGGGGTCACCGATCCGGATCCGCAGCTGCTCGCCGCGGCCGCCGTCGGTCTCGTAGGTGTTCTCGCTGTACTGGGTGGCCACCCCGGAGTCCGGACTGGTGACCGACTCGACGTCGACGGTGTAGACCGCGTCCTGCTGGTCGTCGTACGGCTCGCGGGTGACGAAGTAGCGGTCGATGCCGTGCCGGCCGGAGTCCGAGCCGAACCGCCAGACGATCGTCTCCTTCGCCTGCAGCACCCCGTCGGTACCCATCTCGTACTCGATCGAGAACTTGTCGATCTGATCCCCGGCCGCCGACGCGGTCGTGGTGGTGGCCAGCGAGAACCCGACGGCCAGCAGCAGCCCGGCCAGGGCCAGCAGGATCCCGCGGACCGGCCGGACGAGAGTGGGCGCCCGCATCATCAGCGCCCCCGCCGGGTCCGGGTCGCCAGGGCCCGCTGCGCCTCCCGGTCCGCTTCGCGCTGCGCGATGGACTGGCGCTTGTCGTACTCGCGCTTGCCGGTGGCGATGGCGATCTCGACCTTGGCGTACCCGTCGGTGAAGTAGATGGCGAGCGGGACCAGGGTCGAGCCCTTCGTCTCCAGCTCGCGGGCGATCTTGTCGATCTCCCGGCGGTGCAGCAGCAGCTTGCGGGTGCGCCGTGCGGTGTGGTTGGTCCAGGTGCCGTGGCTGTACTCGGGGATGTGCGCGGCGCGGAGCCAGACCTCTCCGTCGTCGACGGTGGCGAACGCGTCCGCCAGCGTGGCCCGTCCCTCCCGCAGGGACTTCACCTCGGTGCCGCTGAGCGCCAGCCCCGCCTCGTAGGTGTCCCCGATGTGATAGTCGTGCCGAGCCTTGCGGTTCTGCGCGACGATCTTGCGTCCCGTCTCCTTCGCCATGCCTCCATCCTGCCAGCACCTGGGGCCCGACCTTCTGGAGTAAAACCGACGCCACGTGTGGAGAGCGGTGCAGAAGGCGGTCAGAACCAGGTCATCGGGTTCCGGAGCCTGCCGTCCAGGTAGACCATCAGGTGCAGGTGGCAGCCGGTCGAGTACCCGGTGGTGCCGACGTAGCCGATCACCTCGCCCTTGCTGACGTGGTCGCCGACCCCGACCGTGTAGCGGATCGCGTGGTTGTACGCGGTGGTGACGAACTCGCCGTCCACGACCCCGTGGTCGACGATCAGCCGGTTGCCGTAGCCGGCGTTGTAGTACTTCTCCACGACCTTGCCGCTGTACGGAGCCCGGATCGCCGTGCCGCAGCCGGCGCCGAAGTCGGTGCCGTCGTGCAGCTTCCAGTACTTCAGGATCGGGTGGAACCGCATCCCGTAGGGGGACGTGATCGGCGCGCTCACCGGGTAGGAGAACCCGTGGCTGGCGCTCTTCCCGGAGCTGCGGGAGCTGGACGAGCCGGAGCCCGAGTCGCTGCTCTTGGACTTCTTCGTCGCCTTGCTGCTCGAGCTGCCGGAGTCGTTGGAGTCGTCGTTGGAGCTCGCGTTGCTCTCCGCGGCAGCGGCGGCGTCCGCCTGCTTCTCGGCGGCCCGCTGCTTGGCCCGCTCACGCTTGGCCTCGGCCTTGCGCTGGGCCCGCTCCGCGGCGGCCGCCTTGGCGGCGGCGATCCGAGCCGCTCGCTCGGCCGCGGCCTTGCGCGCCGCCTCGGCCCGGGCCTTGGCGATCCGGGCGGCGATCCGCTGCTCGACGTTCGCCCGTTCCTGGGTCAGCTTGGTGTACTCCTGCTTGTCCTGAGCGACCTCGCTGGCCGCCTGCGAGGCCGCCGACTGCCGCTGTGACAGCAGTGAGGCGACGCTGGCCTGCTGCTGCGTCGCCTGCGACTCCAGCTGCCGCTTCGCGACCAGGTTCGCGGCCGCCTTCTTGCGGTCCGCCGCGATCTCCTTCTCGATCGCCGCCTGCTTGGCCTTGGCCGCGGCGAGCTTCGCCTGCAGGACCTCGGTCCGGTCGATGGTGGCCGCGGTCGTGTCGAACATGGTGGTGGACCACTGGATGCGGGTCTGCAGGTCGGCCGTGCCCGTGTCGGTCATCAGCAGCGCCACCGGCAGCAGGTTCGTCTGCTGCTGGTACTGGTCCCGCACCATCTGGCCGGCGAGAGCCTTTTCGGCGTCCAGCTTCTTCTGGTTGGCCTTGACCGCAGCCTTGGCCTTGGCCAGGGCCGCCTCCGCCGCCCGGAGCTTGGTGGCCATCGCGGAGTCGACGCGTCGCGCCGTGGCGAGCTCGATCCGGGTCTGGGCCAGCGCGGCCTGAGCGGCGGCCAGCTCCGACTCGGCCGCATCGACGGCGTCCGCGGCCGAGTTCAGCGCCCGGGAGGACTCGTTCAGCTCCTGCTTCTTGGCGGCCTGCTGGGCCTTCACCTGGTCGCGTTGGTCGCTCAGGTCGTCGGCCTTGGCCAACGGAACCATGAAGGCGGCAGTCACCGCGGAGCAGATACCCACGGCGACCACCAGCCGTACGTGCCTGAATGCCGGTGCCACAGCCCAATCCCCAATCGCATCGAAGACCCCGAACCAAAGGGTTCGAGACTCTCAAGGTGCAATTGAGGTTGAGATTTTCCTTATTACACCCTGAGGTACTTCCGAGTCGTTATCAGCGTCGGGATGATAGACAGCGCGAGCCCCACGACGGCAACCCCTAACAGGGCCCAACCCGTCTGTTGCCACCCAATCCACGGTAAAGTCCGAATAGAGACTTGAGCTTTCTGCATGATGATGAAGTAAACGCCTGTGACGAGTGTGACGGATGCGAACAGAATGCCGATAAGCGCGGCAATGACTGCTTCAAATAAGAACGGCAATGTGATATAGAGATTGCTCGCTCCGACCAGGCGCATGATGCCGATCTCTCGACGGCGGGCGAACGCGGCCAGCCTGATGGTGTTGCCGATCTGCAGGGCGGCCGCCAGAAGCAGCAGCACGGAGGCGCCGATGGTGCCCCACTGCAGCAGTCGCAGCCAGGAGAACAGCGGGTCGAGGTACTTCTTCAGGTCCTGAATGGCCTGGACACCCTTCAACCCGACCACGGAGCTGACCACGCCTTCGTACTGCTCGGGGTTCTTCAGCTTGACCCGGAACGACTCCTGCATCTGCTCGACGGTCAGCGAGTCCTGGATGGGGCTGTTCGCGTACGCCTTCTGGAACGCCTCCCAGGCCTCCTGCTTGGTCTCGAAGTAGACCCCGCCGGGGGCCACCTCCGGGTTCGCCTCCAGGGTCTGGCGGATGGTGTCCTTCTGGGCCTCGGTGACCCCCTGGCCGGGCTCGCACTGCTCGCCGCTCACGTCCGGGGTGCACAGGAACACCGAGATCTCGATCTTGTCGTACCAGTTGCCCTTGAACAGATCGACCTGCTGGTTGGCCAGCAGACCCGCGCCGAAGAGCGACAACGACACCCACATGGTCATGACCACGGCCAGGGTCATGGTCAGGTTCTGCCGGAGGCCGGCGAACGTCTCGGAGAAGATGTGACGGAAACGCATGCTGGGTCCTCGGTCTCAGGCGACGGATCGGGCCGGGTGGGGCGGGGAAGGAACCGACCGGGTCACTGGTAGCCGTACACGCCGCGGCTCTGGTCCCGCACCACTTCGCCGTCGTCGAGCTCGATGACGCGCTTGCGCATCTGGTCGACGATGGTCGAGTCGTGCGTGGCCATCAACACCGTGGTCTCGGAGCGGTTGATCCGGTCGAGCAGCTTCATGATGCCGACGCTGGTCGCCGGGTCAAGGTTGCCGGTCGGCTCGTCCGCGATCAGGATCTTGGGTCGGTTGACGAACGCGCGGGCGATCGCCACCCGTTGCTGCTCGCCACCGCTCAGCTCGTCGGGCAGCCGACCGCCCTTGCCGTCGAGCCCGACCAGGTCGAGCACCTCCGGCACCACCCGCTTGATGGTCGAGGACGGCTTACCGATGACCTGCAGTGCGAAGGCCACGTTCTCAGCGACCGTCTTGTTCGGCAGCAGCCGGAAGTCCTGGAACACCGTGCCGATCTCGCGGCGCATGGCGGGGATCTTCCAGCTGTGCAGCTTGTTCAGCTCCCGGCCGGCGACGAACACCTTGCCCTTGCTGGAGCGCTGCTCGCGCAGGATCAGACGGAGGAAGGTGGACTTGCCGGAACCGGACGGGCCGACGAGGAAGACGAACTCCCCCTTCTCGATGTCGACCGACACCCCGGAGAGGGCAGCTCGCCGCTGTCCGTCGTAGGTCTTGCTCACGTTGTCGAAACGAATCACGTCACGCCTCGGCCGGGGGTAGACGACAGGAGCCGGGCGTGGTACCCGGAGACAGGCCAGCGTCGAGTGTAGGTGACCGAACTGTGATTTCCCGGTCTTGACGGCGGGCGTGCCCGCTCCGTGTCAGGAGCCGGCGATCTCGCTGGTCCGCCGCCAGCGGATGCCGGACTCGATGAAACCGTCCAGCTCGCCGTCGAACACGGCATCGGGCGAGGACACCTCGAAGTCGGTGCGCAGGTCCTTGACCATCTGGTACGGATGCAGCACGTACGAGCGCATCTGCGATCCCCAGCTGTTGCCGCCGTCGCCCTTCAGCAGGTTCATCTCCGCCTCGCGATCCCGCCGCGCCTTCTCCAGCAGCCGGGACTGGAGCACCCGCAGTGCCGCCGCCTTGTTCTGCAGCTGGGACTTCTCGTTCTGGCAGGACACCACGATGCCGGTCGGCAGGTGGGTGATCCGGACCGCCGAGTCGGTGGTGTTCACGCTCTGGCCGCCCGGACCCGACGAGCGGAACACGTCGATCCGGATATCGGCCTCGGGCACGTCGATGTGATCGGTCTCCTCGGTCACCGGCAGCACCTCGACCCCGGCGAAGGAGGTCTGGCGTCGCCCCTGGTTGTCGAACGGGGAGATCCGCACCAGCCGGTGGGTGCCCTGCTCGACGGAGAGCGTCCCGTACGCGTACGGCGCCCGGACCTGGAAGGTGGCCGACTTGATCCCCGCCTCCTCGGCGTAGGAGGTGTCGTACACCTCGGTCGGGTAGCCGTGCCGCTCCGCCCAGCGCAGGTACATCCGCAACAGCATGGCCGCGAAGTCGGCCGCGTCGATGCCGCCGGCCTCGGACCGGATGGTGACCAGGGCGTTGCGCGGGTCGTACTCACCGGCCAGCAGGGTGCGCACCTCGAGGGACTCCACCGCCTTGTGCAAGGACGTCAGCTCGGTCTCGGCCTCGGCCAGCGACGGGGCGTCGGCCTCGTCCTGGGCCAGCTCGATCAGGATGGTCAGGTCATCCAGCCGGGAGCGGAGCTCGGCCAGCTTGTCGACCTCGGACTGCAGGGCGGACAGCTTGGAGGTGACCCGCTGGGCGTTGTCGACGTCGTCCCACAGATCGGGGGCGGCGACCTCCTCCGAGAGCGCCGCGATCTCGATCTTCTTGGTCGCAGGGTCGACGACCGCCTCGATCGAGGTCAACGCCTTGTCGAGAGCCGAGAGCTCTGCAGGAAAATCCGAACCAGCCACAATCGACCACTCTACTGAACGCCGCCAGCCGGGCGCGCCGCTAAGGTTTCGCGCATGAGCGACACCGTGCTGGCTATCGACATCGGTGGCACCAAGATCGCCGCGGCCGTGGTCGACGCCGAGGGCACGATCCTGACCGACCAGCTGCGGCCCACCGCCGTCTCCACCGACCCCGAGGTGGTGTTCGCCGGGGTCGAGTCGGCGGTCCGTGGTCTGATCGCCGAGCTCGAGCCGACCGGCGACCGGATCCGGGTCGGCATCTCCTCCGCCGGGCCCATCGATGGTCCCGCGGGCACCATCTCCCCGGTCAACATCGGTGCGTGGCGGGGCTTTCCGATCTCGGCCCGGGTGCGTGCGGTGCTGGCCGAGACGTACGGGCCGGACGCCGTCGTTGTCGGGCTGGCCGGCGACGGGCACTGCTTCGCCCTCGGCGAGCACTGGCTGGGTGCCGCCCGCGACGTCGCCTCGATGATCGGTTTGGTGCTGTCCACCGGCGTCGGCGGCGGTGCGGTGATCGACAACAAGCTCTTCACCGGGGTCACCGGCAACTCGGTGCACCTGGGGCACATCAGCGTCAACGCCTGGGGCCCGCGGTGCGTCTGCGGCGGGCACGGCTGCACCGAGATGTATGCCCGCGGCCCGGCCCTGGTGGCCGCCGCCAAGGAGCAGGGCTGGACCGGCGGCGACGACGCCCGCGCGCTCACCGCCGACGCCCGCGCCGGAGACGAGATCGCGCTGCGGGTGATCGACCACGGGATGCGTGCCCTGGCCGCCGGGATCGCCACCACCGCGACCGAGCTCGACGTGGCGGTGGTCGTCCTCGGCGGCGGGGTCTCCAAGGCGGGTGAGGTGATCTTCGAACCGTTGCGCCGCCACCTCCGGGACTTCGCGGTGCTGGACTACGTCGCCGGTCTCGAGGTGCGGCCCGCGACTCTGGAGACCGCGGGGCTGCTCGGAGCGGCCGCCCTGGCCTTCAGCCTGGAGTAGCCACCGAGGTCGGCCGCAAGGTCTGCAGCAGCATCGGACCGTCTGCTTCCACCGCCACCAGGCCCAGCTCGATGGTGTCGGTGAACAGCCCGGCGCCTTGGCCGACGAACGTCGGCACGGTCAGCAGCCGGTACTCGTCGACCAGCCCGGCTTCGGCCAGGTCCCGGACGAGCCCGATGCTGCCGATGACGACCAGGTCGTGACGGCTCGCCAGCTTCGTCACGCTCGCCGCGAGGTCGCCCGGCACCGGGAGCCGGTGCGAGTTGGTCCACACCGCGAGATCCGGGTTCCCCCGGGTGCGGACGTACTTCGGCATGGTGTTCATCGCGGTCGACACCGGGTCCGTCCGCGCCGGCCACAACCGGGAGAAGTGCTCCCAGGTCCCTCGGCCGAAGAGCAGGGCGCCGGTGTCCAAGATGGCTCCCAGCCGGAACTTGTCGCCGCTGATGCTCCCGCCTCCGAACCGGAAGGCCCACCCCCCGAATGCGGTGCCCGATCGCCCGTCGGGGTCTTCGACGACTCCGTCCAACGTCACGTACTCGATGACGATGATCCTGCCCATGCTCTACCTCCGCTGCTGGTGACGGCCTGCTGCCGCTAACCGACTCGGTGCCGGTCACCAGGAGATACCGGCGGAGTCGCCCGAACTCATCGGTCGCCGGCGAGCCGTCGATCCCGGGGCAGGTCGAAGACCTCGAAGACGGACAGATCGGCGAACACGCTGGTCCGGACCACCCGTCCGCCGTCGACCGTCAGCACCTGGATGCTGTGGGCCTGACCATCCAGGTAGGCGGCGAACCCCGCCTCGCCGTTCGCCCAGAGCGGGACAGAGCTCCAGTTGGTGCCGCGGGTCCGGTAGACCCGCTCCATGAACCCCGCGTACGCCGACGGGCCGGCGTACCAGTTCCACATCGGCGGCATCTCCAAGATGACGTCGGCGGCAAGCATCGCGACGATGCCGGCCACGTCCGCGTGCTCGAACGCCTTCAGGTAGCGATCCACCACCGCGCGTTGTCCGGCGGGTTCCTGCGCCGGTGTCCCGGGGTCGAGACGGGCGTGCGCCAGAGCACTCCGGGCCCGCTGCAGCGCGCTGTTGACGGCGGCGACCGAGGTGTCCAGGGTCTCCGCCACCTCGACGGCCGGCAGCTGCAGCACCTCGCGCAGCAACAGCACCGCCCGCTGACGGGGCGGCAGCAGCTGGAGAGCCGCCACGAGGGCGACGCGGTACCGGCCCCGTTCCTCCGCCTGCGTGGCGGGGTCAACGGGGATCGGCACCAGCCAGGGGGTCTCTCGACCTTCGACGAACGGTGCGTCGGGGTCGTCGAAACGGTCCCCCTGGCCCGACGGGAGTGGGCGGGACCGCCGCGCCGTCAACGCGTCGAGGCAGGCGTTCGTCGCGATCCGGTGCAGCCAGGTGCGGAGCGAGCCGCGTTCGGTGTCGTACCGATCCCGGAAGCGCCAGGCCCGGAGCATCGTCTCCTGCACGATGTCCTCGGCGTCGTGCGGCGATCCGAGCATCCGGTAACAGTGCCCGAGCAGCTCGCGACGATAGGGGGCGACGTCCGCCTCGAAGTCGACCTGCACGTTCCCATGGTGGCGCACGGTCGGGCGCTCCCGGCCACCCAGGCGTACGTCGTCCGACCACGGGCGGGGGTCAAGCAGGGAGGAGTCGGCCTTCGACCAGGGCCACCCCGTGGCCGGCCACGGCGGCGATCTCGTCGGCATCGTGGCTGACCAGGACGACCGGGATCGGCTGTCGGCCGACGTCGGCGAGCACTGCCTGCAGCAGCCGGATCCGGGTGCCGATCTCCACCGCCGACAGCGGCTCGTCGAGCAGCACAGCGGCCTCCGGACCACCGAGGCCGAAACCCACGATGGCGCGCGCCAGGGCGACCCGCTGACGCTCCCCGGCGGACAGCTGGGCCGGTCGGCTGTCGGCCAGTGCGGTGTCCAGCTCGAGCAGGTCCAGCACCATCCCGACCCGGTGGGCGCCCACGCGGCGTCGCTTCTTGTCCGATGGCAGGGCGGTGGCGATGTTGGCGGCCACGTTGTTCTCGCGGTCGAGGACCGCGTCCTGTCCTGCCAGCATCAGGTTCCGGCGATCCTGCACGATCAGCACGTCCTCGTCGGTGAGCGTGACACCACTGAGCCGGACGGAGCCCTGATCGGGATCCTCGAGCCCGGCGATCAGATGCAGCAGAGTGGTCTTGCCGGAGCCGGAGGGACCGGAGATGCCGAGCACTTCGCCCGGTCGGACGGTCAGGTCGATGTCCCGGAGCACGGGACGACCCCCGTACGCCTTGGAGAGACCGCGGAGCTCGAGCTCACCGCCGGCCTGCGGGGTGCGGCGGCCGATCAGGAGACGCGCTCCGGCTCCCCGGACAGGTCCTCGATCCGCACGAAGACGTCCTCGCCCCGCTCGCGCCGCGGTGGCCAGTCGTGCACCCAGATGACGACGAAAGCGGCCAGCGAGGCGGCCAGCGCGAGCACCGGTCCGATCGTGAACACGAAGACACCGATCAGACCGACGGCGTCGATCACGAGCACCGCGGCCGCCCCGGACCGACCGAGATTGCCGTGTCGGGCCCGCCAGGCGGCGTACACGACCCAGGGCACCATCGCGAGCAGCAGGAAGACCCAGGAGAACGTCGAGGCGAGACCAGCTCCCTCGATCAGGCGGATCATGCCGGCCATGCTGACGAGCCCGGTCAGCGCACCCAGCCCGGTCAGAAGGTTCTTGTTCATCGTGTTCCTCCCCCGCGGGGATCCTCGCCGTCGAATCGTGACCCAAACGTAGCCCAGAAAGCCCCGTCCAGACCGAAACCCGCCCACGTCGTCGCGGATTCTGTCGGCGTCGGGCCTCGGGGGGCCGACGGCGGCTCGGCGGTCGGGTCCGGCCTAGGCTGCACGGATGTCACCGATCGTCGTCGTGGGGGCCGGACTGGCCGGTCTGGCCTGTGCCCAGAGGTTGACCGCCGCCGGTCTCGAGGTCGTCGTGCTGGAGGCGTCCGACGCGGTCGGCGGGCGGGTGCGGACCGACGACATCGACGGGTTCCGTTGTGACCGCGGCTTCCAGCTCATCAACCCGGCCTACCCGGCCCTGGCTCGGGTGGTGGACGTCGATCAGCTCGACCTCCGGGCGTTCGGCGCCGGCGTCGTCGTCGCCACCGACATCGGCCGATCGGTCCTGGCCGATCCGCGTCGACTCCCCCGGCTGCTGCCCGCCACGCTGCGCAGCCCGGTCGGGTCCCTCCGCGAGCGGGCCGCGTTCCTCCGCTGGGCCCTGTCCTGCCTGCTTCCGGTCCGACGGCTGCTCGCGACCTCCGACGTCACCCTGGCCGAGGGCCTGGACCGGGCCGGGATCTCCGGCGAGCTGCGGACGGCGGTGCTCGACCCGTTCCTCGCGGGCGTGCTCGCCGACTGGGACGGCACCACGTCGGCCACGTTCGTCCGGCTGCTGATGCGCTCCTTCCTGCTCGGCTCGCCCGCCGTGCCGTCGACGGGGATCTCCCGGCTCCCCGAGCTGCTGGCCGCGCGTCTCCCGGCCGGGACGATCCGACTCGACCAGCAGGTCTTCGAGGTCGGCCCGACCCTCGTCCGCACCGCCGACGAGGAGATCCGCGCCGACGCCGTCGTGGTGGCCGCCTCACCGAGGGCGGCCGCCGAGCTGACCGGTATCCCGGCGCCGGCGACGAAACCCCTGACCACGTTCTGGCACACGGCTCCCCAGCCACCCAGCACGGCGAAGCTGCTGCACCTCGACGGCGCCCGCCGCGGCCCGCTGGTCAACTCGGCGGTGGTGACCAACGTGGCTCCCGGGTACGCCCCGCCCGGTCGCGTCCTGATCGCGAGCTCGACGGTGACGGCCGACGGGTCGGCCGACGCCGAGGCAGTGGTCCGTCGGCAGGCCGGACTGGTCTATGGGGTCGACCCGTCCGACTGGGAGCTCGTCAGCTGCCAGGTGATCGCCGAGGCCCTGCCGCACCAACCCCCGCCGCTGACTCTCCGCCAGCCGGCCCGGTTGGCCAGTGGGGTGTTCATGGCGGGTGACCACCGCGACACCGCCTCGATCCAGGGAGCCCTGGTCTCAGGCCGTCGGGTGGCCGACGCGGTCATCGGCGGATCGCCCGTCGCCAGACGTCCCTGACACACCGTCAGTACACGTCCCTGACGTACCGTCAGTACACGTCCCTGACACACCGTCAGTACACGTCCCTGACGTAGCGCTTCGCCTTCTTCAGCTCCGCCACGTACTCGACCGCGTCCTCGGGTCCCCGCCCGCGTTGCTGCTCGATGATCAGCCGCAGGGCCGCGTCGACGTCCTTGGCCATCCGGGTGGCATCGCCGCAGACGTAGAAGTGGGCGCCGTCCTCCAACCACGCGTACAGGTCTCGGGCCTGCTCGAGCATCCGAGTCTGCACGTAGACCTTCTCGGCCTGGTCGCGGGAGAAAGCCAGATCGAGCCGGTGCAGGACGCCGCCCTGGGACAGCTCACCCAGCTCGTCGGCGTAGATGAAGTCGTCGGCTCGGTGCTGGTCGCCGAAGAACAGCCAGTTGCGGCCGGTCGCTCCCCGGGCCGCCCGCTCGTGCAGGAAGGCGCGGAACGGCGCCACCCCGGTGCCCGGCCCGACCATGATCATCGGTCGGTCGTCGTCGGCGGGCACCCGGAAGGCGGCGTTCGGCTGCAGGTAGATGCCCACCTCGCCGTCGCCGAGCCGGTCGGCCAGGAAGGTGGAACAGACCCCGCCACGAATTCGGTCGGCACCGTGCCGGACCGAGGCGACGGTGAGATGGACCCGACCGGGACTGTGCCGCGGACTCGACGAGATCGAGTACGCCCGGGGCTGCAGCGGTCGCAGCACCTCGGACAGCTCCTCGGCCGTGAACGTGGTGCCCGGACTGGCCAGCAGCAGGTCCAGCACGTCCTTGCCCCAGAGCCAGTGGTCGAGGGTGTCCCGTTCGCCGCGCGCCATCACCGCGGCCAGATCCCCGTCGGGATCCCGTTCCGCGATCGCGGTCAGCAGGTCACGCGACGGTGTACGGATCTCCCAGCCGGTGGTCAGCCGCTCGCCCAGGGTCCCGCCGTCTACGGCGGCCGCGGTGTCCAGACCGAGCCGGTCCAGCAGCGCGTCGACCAGAGCCGTGTCGTTGACCGGCACCACGCCGAGGGCGTCACCGGCCGCGTAGTCGATACCGCTGTCGCCGAGGTCGAACTCGTAGTGCCGGATCTCCTTCGCGCTGCGAGCGCCCGAGAGCACCCGGTTGACGACCAGCCGCGACCGGTAGGGCTCGCGGCGGGTCCAGCGCTGTCGGGCCGGACGGGGCGCTGTCGGCGCGGGGACCGGCGCCGTCGGCAGAGCCGCCCCGGCCGCGCCGGGAGCCTCGGCCGCCAGGTGCTCGACCACGTCGTCCAGCCAGGCCGTGGCCGGGTCCTCGAAGTCCACGTCGCAGTCGACCCGGGGCACCACCCGCACCGCCCCCAGCTGCTCCAGCCGGGTGTCGATCAGCCGACCGGCCTGACAGAAGCCCTCGTAGCCGCTGTCCCCCAGCGACAGCACGGCGTACCGGGTGTCCTCCAGCCGCGGCGCGGCGTCGGCGGCCAGGGCCTCCCAGAACAGCTCCGCGTTGTCGGGCATCTCGCCCTCGCCGTAGGTGGACGTCACCACCAGCAGGTACGAGGTCGCCGGCAGCTTCATCACGTCCAGGTCGTCGAGGGAACCCACGGTCGCCCCGAGCCCGCGGCCCCGGACGGCACCAGCCAGCCGCTGGGCCAGCTCCTCGCTGTTGCCGGTCTGGGTGCCGTACGCGATGTCGACGGTGAGGGTCGGCACCGTGGCCGTCTCGTCGTCGTGCCGACGGGCGGCGGCCATCCCGGCCAGGAAGCCACCGAGCCAGGCCCGCTGATCGAGGGTGAACGGTGCGTCGGTCGGGATCGACAGCAGAGTGCTCATGCCGGCACCTCCTCGGTCAGCGCCACGTGCGCCAGCTGAGCCAGGTCGTCCAGCGCAGCGGTGACCAACAGCTCGTCGAACTGCGACCGGTCCAGCCAGCTCGCGTTCTTCTGCTGCTGGTGCAGGATCCAGCCGTACGTGCCCGGGGCGTCCATCCCCCGGACGTTGCGCAGCTGAAGCGACCGCTGGTAGTCGCCCAGCCGCTTCATGGCGATCTGGGCGGCGAGCTCGGCGTCGTCGAACCGCTCGAGCTTGCCCCGGACGTAGCGCAGCAGCTTCTGCCGTACGAAGAAGTCCTCGGTGAGCACCAGCTTTCGGGCCGCCGCGGTGATCCGCGGGTCGCCCGGTCCGGTCGTCCCCGGCACCCGTTCGAGCGCGATCTCCTGGGCGATGGCCAGCACCGTGTACGACGACAGCACCGCGAACGCGTCGGGCGAGGTGGGCTCGCCGAAGACCGGGGTACGGCCGCCGGCGATCGCGTGCCCGTCCCGTAGCGACAGCTTGAACTGCCGCAGCCGATCCGTCGCCACCGAGGTGGCCAGCTCGTCCAGCAGCTCCTTGCGCGGCTTGGCGGCCAGGATCTGGTCGCTGTCCTGGTAGAGCAGCAGCGCCGTCGGGGTCCCCACCGCGATCTGAATCCGGGTCTGCTCCCAGTCCTGGAGCAGCCGAGCCGCCAGGGCGGAGCCGGTGGACTCGAGGTGCCACTGCAGCATCAGCAGCACGGCCTCCTCGTGGAAGGTCGGTACCCCGGGCACGTCCACCCCGACCAGGGGCTGCACCAGCAAGGAGTCGCTGGCCCGATCGGCCAGCTCGCCGGTCGGGTCGTACTGGTAGACGAACCCGCCGCTCATGCCGTTGCCGAGGCCCTTGCCGAAGGTGCCGAGGTTGAGGACGGCTCCGTTGGTCATGTACTCGCAGCAGAAGTCGCCGACCCCCTCGACCACCGCGGTGGCCCCTGAGTTGCGGACGGCGAAGCGGTCTCCCGCCTCGCCCTGCACGAAGGTCCGACCGCCGGTCGCCCCGAACAGGGCGAAGTTGCCGATCAGCACGTTGCCGCCGGGTTCGGTGCTGCCGCCCCCCGGTGTCCGCACGATGATCCGGCCGCCGCTCTGGGACTTGGCGACCCCGTCGTTGGCGGTGCCGGTGTGGACCAGCTCGAGGCCGTCGTTGCAGAACGCCCCGTACGACTGGCCGGCCGTCCCGGTGCTGGTCACCCGGACCGAGCCCTCGGCCAGGAACCTCCGGCCCCGGTCGTCGGTGAGCACCGCGGGCGCCCGGTCCAGCTGCTCCGACGCCGCCGGCGTGTGGTTCAGCAGCCGTTCGAGGTCGACCGACAGCTGTCCGCCGACGGACTTGTGGTGGTTGCGCAGCCCGATCCCGTCGATCTCCACCGACGACTCCCCCGCCTCGAACAGACTCGCCGTGACCTGCTCCAACAAGGCGTCGTCGAGAGCGAAGTCGGCCTCCAGGTAGACCGGGTCGTCGACGGTCCGCACCGGCACTCTGGTGAGCATCGCCCGCACGTCGAGCTCGCCGACGCTGGCCGGGTGGTCCAGCAGCTGGAGCAGATCGGTCCGGCCGCGCGCCTCAGCCAGGGAGCGCAGACCCAGCTTGGCCAGGATCTCCCGGACGTCGTGGGCGATGTTCAGCAGGTACTGGGCGAGTGCCCGCGGGTCACCGTCGAACACCTCCGGGTTGGTGGTCAGCCCGGCCGGGCACTTGATGTTGCAGTTCTTGGCCATCACGCACTTGAGCATCATCAGGGCGGTGGTGCCGAACTCGAAGCTGTCGCCGCCGAGCAGGGCGGAGACGACCACGTCGCCACCGGTCTGGTGCGCACCTGAGCAGCGCAACACCACCTTGTCCCGGATCCCGTTGACGCTGAGCGCCTGATGCACCTCGGCCACGCCGATCTCGGCCGAGCGACCGGCGTACTTGAGGCTGGTCACCGCCGCGGCTCCGGTGCCGCCGGTGTTGCCGGCCACGTTGATCACGTCGGCGCCGGCCTTGGCCACACCGACCGCGATGGTGCCGATGCCTTCGGAGGAGACCAGCTTGACGATCACCCGGACCCGGGCGGCCTTGCAGTCGTGGATGAGCTGGGCGAGGTCCTCGATCGAGTAGGTGTCGTGGTGCGGCGGCGGTGAGATGAGCTCGATACCGGGTGTGCCGCCGCGGGCGGCGGCGATGTCGACCGTCACCTTCGGCGCCGGCAGCTGACCGCCCTCGCCGGGCTTGGCGCCCTGACCGATCTTGATCTCCAGCTCCTGCAGCATCGGGTCGGCCAGGTAGCCGGCCCAGATGCCGAACCGTCCGGACGCGAACTGCTTGATCCGGGAGCCGCGGATCGTCCCGGCCCGGGTGTAGTGCTCGCCGCCCTCGCCGCAGTTGGACATCGCGCCGACCATGTTGGTGCCGTGGGCGACGGCCTCGTGCGCGGTGGCGACCAGAGCGCCGTGGCTCATCGCCCCGGAGGCGAGCGAGGCGGTGATCTCGTGGGCCGGCTGCACCTCGACCAACGGCACGCTGGCCGGCGAGTGCTGCAGCAGAGCGAGGAAGCGGAGCGCCGAGCCGCGCGCACCGACCACCAGCCCGTCCGGACCGAGCTCGACGACGTCCACCTCGTTGCCGTAGTCGGTGGTCAG
Organism: uncultured Actinomycetota bacterium; assembly: GCA_963696135.1. Lineage (GTDB taxonomy): Bacteria > Actinomycetota > Actinomycetes > Propionibacteriales > Propionibacteriaceae > Microlunatus. The sequence continues at coordinate 122,736 of CAVOJH010000003.1, read as the reverse complement.
GTAGTCCGCCAAAGCGGCGTACGCGGTGTGCTCGACGTGCGGCGCGTCGACCAGCCGCAGCCGGAAACCGCCGGGCTCCAGGGCCTCGACGGACAGGCCGTCCACACTGACGGGCTCGACCGCGAGGCCACGGACCCGGACGCTGGAGTTGCCCTCGACCGAGAACCGGCCCAGCTCGCGGGCGAACTCGTCGGCCGTGGTCAGCATCGTCACGTCGGCCGGCAGGGCCAGCACGTCCCGCAGCGCGGACGGCCGCCGGGAACGCTCGGCCTGGGTGGTGGCCACGAAGTCGCGGTAGCCCGGGGTGATCGCGAACTCGTCGATCTGGTCATCCGTCAGGGCCTCGTACCCGGCGTTGCGGTAAGCGGCGTCATTCAGCCCGTATGCGTCGTCGAGCTGACCGAGGGTGAGCAGCCGGAGCTCGGACGACTCCTCCTCGTGGTCAGCCGAGGTGGCCGGTGCGAACGACGGACGTTCCTCGGTCATGTCGGCGAAGCCCCGCACGGCCGTCAGCCCGTACGAGTGCCCGGCGCCGTCGGAACGCTCCTTGAACAGGCCGAGCAGTGGCACCTGGTTCTCCGCCCCCACCGCACAGGCCCGGGTGTGCCAGTCGGTCGAGGCCTGGGCGATCCGGGTGAACCCGACCCCGCCGACGGGCGCGGCCAAGTGCGGGAAGCAGCGGGCCAGCACCGGGTCGCGGGTGTCGAGGTAGTTGGGCTCGAAGAACTCACCGCCGATGTAGCTCTCCACGGTGCACAGCCCGACCCGGCCCATCGTCTTGGCCAGCGACTTCAACGCCGCCTTGCGGAACCGGTCGAGGGCGCGGTCGGTGTCGGTCTTCTCCCCCGCCGGCGCGGGCGGACTCGGGTACTTCTCCTCGGCCCGCAGCCGCGCGGTCAGGCAGTAGACCGCAGCCGCACCGAAGCCGAGGGCACAGGCGATGTGGTGCGAGGACGGGAGCTGACCGCTCTCGGCGATCAGCGAGACCCGGAGCCGCAGCCCGGTGGCGATCAGCCGCTGGTTGACCGCGGCCAGACCCAGCAGCAGCGGCAGCGGGGCCCGGGTGGTGGAGATGGAACGGTCCGTCAGCACGGCGATGCCGCCCTGCTCCCGGGCGAAGATCTCGATCTGGTCGCAGAGGAGATCCATCGCCGCGACCATGGCCGCGGCGTTCTCGTCGGGGGCGTCCGGCACGGGCGTGTAGAGCAGGTCGAACCGCTGCAGCGGGGTCACCTGCTGCTCCCGCAGCTTGACCATCTCCAGGTGGTCGAGGATCGGTGAGTCGATCACGATCTGCCGGGTGCCGTCCTGGCCCGACCCGGCACCGCTGCCGTCCGGCTTCGCGCCCAGGGCGACCCGCATGCTCATCCCGTCGGCCTCGCGGATCGAGTCCAGCGGCGGGTTCGTGACCTGGGCGAAGCGCTGGGAGAAGTACTTCGCCAGACCGCCCTCCTGGTCGGACAGGGCGTTGATGGCGTTGCCGTAGCCCATGGCCGAGATCCGCTCGGAACCGTCGGCCAGCATCGGGTCCATCATGAACCGGAAGCTCTCCTGGTTGTGCGAGTACGCCACGAAGCGACCGTGCAGACTCAGGTCGCCGTCGTAACCCAGGGTGCTGGTGCCGCGGGCGATGGCCGGGGCGGGAAGGGCATCCAACGCGACGCGGGCCTCGTCCAGCAGGGACCCGTAGTCGCGCCGGGCCGCGAGCGCCGCCAGCGCCTCCCGGGTCCGCAGGATCTGGCCGGTGCGATGGTCGAGGTAGAGCATCCCGCCGGCCTCGATCCGGCCACGGTGCACCACCGTGTCGGCGGGCAGCGGCACCTGCCCGGCCTCGGAGGCGACGATCAGGTAGTCGTCGGTCTCCACGGTCCGCAGCGGCCGCAGGCCGAGCCGGTCCAGCCGGGCCCCGACCACGTCGCCGTCACTGAAGATGAGCGCGGCCGGACCGTCGTTCTTCTCCTCGTACAGGGAGAAGAACTCCAGCATGGCGCGGATCGGGGCGGGCAGACTCTGGTCGTTCTCCCAGGCCGGTGGCATCAGCGAGACGACGGCCTCGACGATGTCGAGACCGTCGTCGAAAACACGGCTCTGCAGCGTCTGGTCCAGGCGGCTGCTGTCGGACTGACCGGGCGGACGGACGATCCGGCGCAGCCGGGCTCGAGCGCCGGCGTCGTCGGCCAGCCGGTTCTTCCGGTCGGTGTTCAGCTCGCCGTTGTGCGCCATCATCCGGAACGGCTGCGCCATGGTCGGGTGCGGCTCGGTGTTGGTCGAGAACCGGGTGTGGAAGTAGAGGGTGCGGACCTCGTGGCGCGGGTCGACCAGGTCGGTGAAGTAGCGGACGACTTCGCCCGCGTTGAGCCGGCCCTTGAGCACCTGCGTCCGCGCGCTCAGCGAGAGCGGGTAGAGCCCGGCGAGCTCGGGGCGCTCGTAGCCGCTCTGCTCGATCTCCAGCAGCGCGGCGTTGGCGGCCCGGTCGACGTCGGCTCGGGTGCGGTCGGCTGGGGCGACGAAGACCCACTGCACGATCGGCAGCTGGTAGCCCACGGCGGCCGGGCGCAGGGCGGTCGGGTCGACCGGCACCAGTCGTTCGAGCAGGACCTCCAGGCCCTGTCGTTCCAGGGCCGCGCGGACGATCCCCCGCGCCTGAGGTTCGTACGCGGGATCGGTCGGCATGAACAGGTTGGCGACGCCGAACGTGCCGGGTTCCAGCGGCCAGCCGGTGAGAGCACTGAAGAAGCGGACCGAGAGGTCGACGCTCACCCCGGCGCCGTCGCCGACGCCTTCGGACGACATGCCTCCGCGGTGCGGGATGGCGCACAGGGCGTGCTCGCCCCGGACGATCACGTCGTGGTCCTGGCGGCCGTCCTTGCGGGTGATGAAGCCGACACCGCAGGCACTCGACTCGCGGGCGGGGTCGTACAGGCCGATCCGGAGGTCATTCACGTGGCGGCTCCAGCGCAGGCCGGGACACCTGGAGCAGGAGGCCCGGAGACGGAGGTGAACGGCGCCACGTTGCGACGTTCCAAGCATGCGGGTACTCGCCGGATCGCGGCTGTTCGCCCGTGTTATCTGAGACGCGGTTTGCTCATGCTATGGGTTGGTCGAACGATCCGACATCGTCAGGAGTGTGATCCTGGTGACCACGTGGACCGGGTGAGCCGGTACTGACGAAAGCGCACACCGCCGTACGTGACATCACCGTCGGGTACGAAGCCGTACCGGGCGACGACCCGATCGGGATGGCGGCTGTACGGGAGCGCGATCAGCACCTCCTCGAGTCCGAGCTCGCGGAAGCCCAGATCGAGGGCGCGGCGCGCGATCCCGTCCCCGTGCCCCCAGAACTGCGGCCGCAGCACCAACGCGAAGTCGGCGCCGTCGGCCTCCTGCTGGAAGCCGCCCCAGCCGGCGAACTCACCATCGATCAGGACGGCCCAGGGGCCGTAGCCGTGCTCGTCCCACTGACCGTCCTTGGCGGCGACCCAGTCAGCGGCCGTCTCGGCGGTAAAGGCCTCACCACCGGCGAGAGGCAGGTGGCGGGCGTTGCGCGGCTCGTTGAGCAGGGCCGTGACGGCGCCGATCTCCACCTCGGTGAGGCGGACGAACGCGATCTCGGGCTCGGTCACGTCCAGCATCTTAGGGTTGGCAGCGCTCGTCTGCCAGACGCCCGAAGTGCGCTCTGACCAGGGTGGGAGCAGAGGGGCTCGAACCCCCGACCCCCTGCTTGTAAGGCAGGTGCTCTAACCAACTGAGCTATGCTCCCGCGTCCGACGACCGGGGTCGCGAACAGCGCACCAATCTAGTGGGCGGCATCTGTCGGCTCCAAGTCCGGTCGATGCTGCGGCCGGCCCCGGTCAGGCGCTCAGGGCGGACAGGTGCTCTTCGAGATCGCGCGCCTCGCCGATCCCGTTCACCACGCTCCAGCGCACCACACCGTCGGCGTCCAGCAGGAACGAGCCACGTAGGGCACAACCGGCCACCTCGTCGAACACCCCGTACACCTGGGCGATCCCGCCGTGCGGCCAGTGGTCGGTGAGCAGGTCGAAGGTCAGACCCTCGGCATCGGCGTACGCGCGCAGGGTGAACATCGCGTCGCAGGAGATCGCCACCACCTTGGCACCCAGCGCGTCGAAGCGCTGCCAGCGCTCACGCAGGCTGCGCAGTTCGCCGGTGCAGATCGAGCTGAAAGCCCACGGGTAGAAGATCAGGACGGTCGGGGCACCGCGCAGATCGCTCAGCGACACCGCCTGCCCGTACTGGTTGCGGCTGCTGAAGTCGGGTGCCAGCGCACCGATCTCGAGGCCCCGTGCGGGCTCACTCACCGCCGGGTGCCGCGCGGTCGGACCAGCTTGTGCGCCGCCCAGTCGGGGGAGGCGTTCGCCGAGGTGGTCAGGGCCAACCCGGCGGTCACGGCTGCCTCCGAGATGTCGGAGTTGTCGACGTACCCGCTGCGCCCGACCTTCGGCGTCAGCAACCAGAGCACCCCGCCGGCGCTCAGATCCACGACCCCGTCCACCAGACCGTCGACCAGATCGCCGTCGTCGTCGCGCCACCACAGCAGCACCACGTCGACGGCATCCATCGCCTCTTCGATCAGCTCACCGTCGATCGCGTCCTCGACGCCGACCCGCAGCTCGTCGTCGACGTCCTCGTCCCAGCCGAGCTCTTGCACGACCTGACCCTTGGTCAGACCGAACTTCTCCCCCGCCGCAGTCCGCGGCTCGGAGGGTCCTGCCGTCGCGCTCACTGTCCAGCCTCCAGCATCCTGCTCATGGGACCGCCGCATCGCAGCCCGGCGTCCCCGGTCCATGTGAGACGAAAGCCTGCCATGGGCCGCTGCCCGGCGGAACCCCGGAGTCTCATCCGGCCTGCTGGAGGGCCGCGATGGTGTCCGCGACGGACCGGCGGTTGCCGGCGACCTGCCAACGGTTGCCGTCGATCTCGACCACCTCGGCGACGCCGCCGGCGCCAAGCACCAGGGCCGCACCCGGGAACCAGTCCCAGGGGTGCAGGTTCGCCTGCAGGAACACCCCAACCCGTCCGGTGGCGACCCCGGCGAGGTCGACCGAGGCGGAGCCGAGCATGCGTACGGTGGCCGCCGCCCCCACGGCCGCGCGCCAGGTCGCGACCTGCGGCTCGTCGCGGGCACTGCGGGGATGGAGATAGGTGGCCACGGACACCCGGTCCAGCGGCTGGTCGGCCAGCGGGGAGACCGGGACCCCGTTCAACGTCGTCGGCCGGTCCCGGCCGCCGACCCACAGCTCGTCGCGGGCCGGGTAGTAGACGGCTCCGAGCAGCGCGCCGTCGACGTCGGTCAGCCCGACGGCGGAGCACCAGTAGGGCAGACCGGACAAGAAGTTGTAGGTGCCGTCGACGGGGTCGATGAACCAGGTGCGCTCGCCCGGGCGGGCCGCGCCCTCTTCGCCCACCAGCCCGTCGTCGGGACGGAGAGCGGACAGTCGCTCGACGACGAGGTCCTCGGCCGCGTGATCGGCCGCGGAGACCACGTCCGACACCGACGTCTTGTAGTGCGTGTCGAGTCCCTCCGCCAACATCCGCGCGGCCAGGGTGCCGGCCTCCGTGACCAGGCTCGCCGCTACGTCCGCATCATCCACAGGGGCGAGGGTAGTCGGACCGAGCGCTGGTCCCACCACGCGGCCCGGACCTGGTCCACCGGTGGTGTCAGCCCTTGGTGCACCAGGACAGCAGGCGATCGACCGGCCAGGTGTTGATCACCCGGTCCGGATCGAGCCCGAGCGCCTCGGCCCGCTCGCACCCGTACGCGATGAACTCGAGCTGTCCGGGGGCGTGGGCGTCGGTGTCGATGGAGAACAGGCAGCCGGTCTCGATCGCGAGCTCGAGCAGCCGGCTCGGCGGGTCCCGCCGCTCGGGCCGGGAGTTGATCTCCACGGCGACGTCGAAGGCACGGCAAGCCTCGAAGACGACCTCGGCGTCGAAGCTGGACTCGGGCCGGGTGCCCCGCTCCCCCTCGATCAACCGGCCGGTGCAGTGACCCAGGACGTTGGTCCGACGGTTGGCGATGGCGCCGACCATCCGGTGGGTCATGGTCTCGGAGTCCGAGCGCAGCTTGGAGTGCACGCTGGCCACCACCACGTCCAGCTCGGCCAGCAGGTCGTCGTCTTGATCAAGACCGCCGTCGTCCAGGATGTCGACCTCGATCCCTTGCAGGACACGGAAAGGGGCCATCGCCGCGTCGAGGTCCCGGGTGATCTGGAGCTGCTGCCGGAGCCGCTCGGCGGTCAGTCCCCGGGCCACGGTGAGTCGCGGTGAGTGATCGGTGATCGCAGAGTACTCGTGGCCGAGCGACTGCGCGGTGATCATCATCTCCTCCAGCGGACTGCCGCCGTCGGACCAGGTGGAGTGCACGTGCAGGTCACCCTTGATCGCCGCCCGCAGCCGGTCGCCGCCGGTGACGAGAGGCATCTTCTCCTCGCGCAGCTGCTGCAGGTAGTCCGGCACCCGTCCGGCGCTCGCCTGGCTGATCACCAGCGCGGTCTTCGGTCCGATGCCACCGAGCTTCTTCCAGTCGTCGGCCTCGGCGTGCCGGGCCCGCTCCTCCGGATCGAGCGCGGCCACGATGTCGGCTGCCCGCCGGTAGGCCTTGACCCGGTGCGTCTCGGAGCGTCCACGCTCCAGCAGGAAGCCGATCTCGCGCAGGGCGTCGACCGCGTTCACCGGCCACCCTCACTCGGCGGGGGCTGGCGTTCGGGTGGTCGTCGGGGCCGCGGTTTGAGCGGCACGGTCGGCATGACCGGAGCCTCCATCACCCGCTCGGCCCGCGTGATCACCGGCGGGAAGCGCTCGGTCCCGGCTGCGCCGTCGCGGTGCTCCCACTGCGCGCGGAACGCGGCGACCTCCTCGTGCGTCCGGCCGATGAAGTTCCACCACATCACGATCTCCTCGGCGAACGGCTCTCCGCCCAGCAGCAGCACTCTCGCCCCGGCGTCGCCCGCCGCCACAGTCACCGCGCCCCGACCCGTACCGAGATAGATCAGCTGGTCGGTGGTCGCCGCGACGACCCCACCGGTCGTCACCTCGCCCGAGACCACGAACACACCGTGCTCGTGCGCAGGATCGGTGACCAGGTCCACCGCCGCCCCCGGCTCCAGGGTCAGATCGGCCCCCACCAGCGGGGAGAAGCTGATCGCGGGAGACCGGACGCCGTCGATCTCGCCGATCAGGACCTGACCACGGACCCCGGGCCGCTCGATGATCGGCAGATCGGTGTACCGGTCGAACCGCGGAGCACTCTCCCGGACGTCGTCGGGCAGCGCGACCCACAGCTGCAGACCGTGCAGCGTGGGCGGCTTGTCGACCGGCGAGATCTCGGAGTGCACGATGCCGTGGCCGGCGGTCATGATGTTCAGAGTGCCGGGGGTGACCATCGCCTGCGTGCCGAGGCTGTCTCGGTGCTCGACCTCGCCCTCGACCAGCCAGCTGACCGTCTGCAAGCCGGTGTGGGGATGGGCGGGCACCTGCATGCCCGGCGCATCACTGACGTCCTCTGGGCCGTAGTGGTCCAGGAAGCACCAGGCGCCGATCATCCGGATGGCCCGGTCCGGCAGCGCCCGGGCTACCAAGGTCGTCTTGCCCAGCCAGACCTTCCGCGCCGTGACCAGCAGCTCCTCGGGCCCGGTCGGCAGGGACGAGCCGCAGACGTACTCCTGCGGTTTGGCCTCCAGTACGCTCACCGCGCTCCTCTCCTGGGTCGGCGCCGAGCACGCCGTCCGGCCCGACCGGCGTCCGCTGCGTCACACTAGGCTCAGCCTATGGCGGCGGCGAAGGGGCTCAGCAGGTCCCGCCCGTCCTCGCTCAAGACCCGGACGGCCATCGCGAGACGCCTCTCGGCGCAGACCGCGGCCATGACCACCGCGGCCGTCACGGAGATGGAGACCCGCCACGTCTGGTTCCGCGAGCTGGACGCCGAGCACCGCTCCTGGATCACCCTGGTCGCCCGCGCCGGCATCGACGGCTTCGTCACCTGGTTCGCCGATCCCGACTCCGACGGACCAGCCACCTCGGACGTGTTCGGCTCCGCACCGCGGGAGCTGGCCCGGCGGATCAGCCTGCACCAGACAGTCGAGCTGGTCCGCACCACCATCGACGTGGTGGAGACCCAGATCGAGGAGGTGATGCCGCGGGCCGATCGACCCGTGCTGCTCACCGCGATCGTGGCCTACAGCCGGGAGGTGGCCTTCGCGGCGGCGGAGATCTACGCGCAGGCGGCCGAGCTGCGCGGCACCTGGGACGCCCGCCTCGAGGCCTCGGTGGTGGACGCGGTGCTGCGGGGCGAGACCGACGACTCGGTGTTGTCCCGGGCCTCGACGCTGGGGTGGACCTCCACTCACGGCGTGGTCGTGGTGGTGGGTGGGGCGCCGGACACGGCCGCCCCCATCGTCGACGCTGCCGCGGAGCTCGAGGCGATCCGCCACCAGGCCGCCATCTCGGGTCTGGACATGCTGGGGGCGGTGCAGGGCGACCGGCTGATCGTGGTGCTCGGTGGGTCGCCGCTCAAGGACCCGGACTGGACCCTCGCGGTGGTGGGCCGGTTCGTCAGCTCGTTCGCCGCCGGGCCGGTCGTGGTCGGACCACCGGTTGATCACCTGATGGACACCGGCGCCAGCACCCGGGAGGCCCTGAGCGGTTACCGCGCGGTGGTCGGCTGGCCGGAGGCTCCCCGCCCGGTCAGTGCCCACGACCTGCTGCCCGAGCGCGCCTTGAACGGGGACGGGCACGCGCGTCGGTCCCTGGCCCGCGAGCTCTACGACCCGCTGCAGGACGCCGGCGGAGGGCTGCTGGAGACCCTGGTGGTGTTCCTCGACCAAGGTCTGTCGGTGGAGGGGACGGCCCGCGCCCTCTTCGTGCACGCCAACACCGTCCGCTACCGGCTGCGCCGGGTGCACGAGATCAGCGGCTACAGCCCGACCGACCCGCGTGACGCGTACGCCCTCCGGCTGGCCCTGACGCTGGGCCGCCTGCTCGGCCGTCGCGGGCGTACGGATGACTAGTCGCTCGGCAGTGACCGCCGACCGAGGTCCCGGTCACCCCGCCACATCACACGATCGCGTCACATCGCGGCTCTTTTGTCAGATTCCTACAACCAGGTAGGCCGAGATTCGTCGTGTCCCTGCGCGACGTACCCCCGAAGGTCACGAAATAGTCAAGACGTGCTGGCCATCGTCGCGCCCGGTCAGGGCGCACAGACTCCCGGGTTCCTGGCTCCCTGGCTGACCGAGCAGACATTCTCCGACCGACTCGATCGGCTCTCGTCGGTCACCGAGCTCGATCTGCGCCACTACGGCACCGAGGCCGACGCCGACACCATCCGCGACACCGCCGTGGCCCAACCGCTGCTCGTGGCGGCCGGTCTGCTGGCTGCTCGGCAGCTCCTTGAGGCGGCGGCCGAGGCCGACGGCTTCGGGGTGGACGGCATCGGGGTCGTGGCCGGTCACTCTGTCGGCGAGATCACCGCGGCGGCCCTCGTCGGTGCGCTGACCGACGACGAGTCGATGGTGTTCGTCCGGGAGCGGGGTCGCGCGATGGCGGCGGCCGCGGCGATCACCCCCACGTCGATGACCGCCGTGATCGGCGGCAAGCCGGACGAGGTGCTGGCGGCGATCGAGGCCCAGGGTCTGACCCCGGCCAACAACAACGGCAGCGGCCAGATCGTCGCCGCCGGGACGATGGAGCAGCTCGCGGGCCTGGCGGAGAACCCGCCGCCCCGGGCGCGCCTGATCCCGCTCAGCGTCGCCGGCGCCTTCCACACCGTGCACATGGCCCCGGCGGCCGACCGGCTGGCCGAGCTGGCCGACTCGTTCAGCCCGCACGACCCGAGCACCCGGCTGCTCTCCAACGCCGACGGGCAGGTCGTCCTCGACGGTGCCGACGTGCTGCGGCGCCTCGTCGGCCAGGTCGCCTCACCGGTCCGCTGGGACCTGTGTCTGCAGGCGATGGCCGATCTCGGGGTCACCGGGCTGCTGGAGCTGCCACCGGCCGGCACCCTGACCGGGATCGCCAAGCGCAACCTGAAGGGCGTCGAGCTGTTCGCCCTCAACACCCCCGACCAGCTGCCCGAGGCGCTCGACTTCGTCCGGCGGCACGTGGGCGCGAGCACCGGCGAACCCGAGGCCGGCCGGTGACCGTGCCGGCCGAACGCACCGCCCTGCGGACCTCGACCGGCGGCCCGTACGCGCGGGTGATGGGCATCGGCAGCTACCGCCCGCGTCGGGTGGTCGACAACGACGAGATCTGCACCCTGATCGACTCCTCCGACGAGTGGATCCGGACCCGCTCCGGCATCCGCGAACGACGCTGGGCGTCCGCCGACGAGACCGTGCAGCTGATGTCGGTGTCGGCCGCCCGGATGGCGATCGAGCGCGCCGGCCTGGATCCGGCCCAGATCGACACGGTGATCGTGGCCACCGTCTCGCACCTCTACCAGACCCCGTCCGCGGCGGCGACGATCGCCGCCGAGCTGGGCACCCACGGCGCCGCCTTCGACGTCTCCGCCGCCTGCGCCGGATTCTGCTACGGCCTGACGCTGGCGGACTCGCTGGTCCGCACGGGTGCGTCCACGTACGCGCTGGTGATCGGAGTCGAGCGGTTGTCCGACATCACCAGTCACGAGGACCGATCGAGCGCGTTCATCTTCGCCGACGGGGCCGGCGCCGCGGTCGTCGGCCCGAGTGACCTGCCGGCCATCGGTCCTGTGGTCTGGGGCTCCGACGGCGATCAGTCCGGTCTGATCACCCAGTCCGAGCCGTGGGACCAGGCGATGGCGGCCGAGCCCCCGCGGTGGCCGGTGATGACGATGGACGGCAACCCGGTGTTCAAGTGGGCGGCGTTCACCATGGCCAAGGCTGCGGCCGAGGTTCTCGACCGTGCCGGTGTCGGCCCGGAGGAGATCGAGGTGTTCGTCCCCCACCAGGCCAACATGCGGATCACCGACGCCATGCTGCGGGCCCTCAAGCTGCCCGAGTCCGTCGTCGTCGGCCGCGACATCGAGTGGCACGGCAACACGTCGGCCGCCTCCATCCCGCTCGCGATCGATACGCTGCTCACCTCCGGCGAGGCTCGCAGCGGCCAGACCTGCCTGGTCATCGGCTTCGGTGCAGGCCTGGTGTATGCCGGTCAGGTGATCGTGCTGCCATGATCGTTCCCAACCCAAGATCCCTGGGCTGACCACTCCCGGTCCGTCCACCGTTCAACCCCAAGGAGCCCTGAGCCCGATGCCCACCACCGAAGAGGTCCGCGCCGACCTGGCCGACATCGTCAACGAGGTCGCCGGTGTGCCGACCGACGACGTCCAGCTGGACAAGTCGTTCACCGACGACCTCGACGTCGACTCGCTGTCGATGGTCGAGATCATCTACGCCGCTGAGGAGAAGTTCAGCGTGAGCATCCCCGACGAAGAGGCGAAGAACCTCAAGACCGTCGGGGACGCGGTCGCGTACATCGAACGCGCCGCTTCCTGAGCGCGGAGGGCCACGCCGACGCCGGCCGCTGACGCGGTCGTCGCCTCGCGTGGCCCTCACCCTCACCCGCCTCACCCGCCGCCCGACAGCGTCGGCGAGACCCAGCACTCCCGGCAGCCCGACCCCTGACCACCGGAAGGTCCATCCATGAGCCCGACCCCCATCGTCGTCACCGGACTGGGTGCCACCACCCCACTCGGTGGAGACGTGGCCAGCACCTGGGAGGGGCTGCTCGCCGGCCGCTCCGGCGTCAGCAGGATCCAGGCCGACTGGGCCGCCGACCTGTCGGTGCAGATCGCGGCGTCGGCGGCCGTCGACCCCACCACCGTCCTGGAACGGGTGGAGGCCCGCCGCCTCGATCGTTCGGCCCAGCTGGGCGTGGTCGCGGCCCTGGAGGCTTGGCGTGATGCCGGCTACGGGCTGAAGGAGGAGAACCCGGTCGACCGGGAGCGGCTCGGCGTCGTGATCGCCACCGGCATCGGCGGGCTGCAGACGCTGATCGGCAACTGGGACGTGCAGCTGGCCAAGGGCCCGCGCCGTGTCTCCCCGCTGGCCATCCCGATGCTGATGGCGAATGCCACCGCCGGCAACGTCAGCCTCCGCCTCGGGGCGCAAGCCGGCGCCCATGCCCCGGTGTCCGCCTGTGCCAGCAGCAACGAGGCGATCGCGTACGGCATCGACATGATCCGACTGGGTCGCGCCGACGTCGTCGTGGTCGGTGGCACCGAGGGCGTCATCCACCCACTGCCGATCGCCTGCTTCGCCGCCATGCAGGCCATGAGCCGGCGCAACGACGACCCCGAGAAGGCCTCCCGGCCGTGGGACAAGGGCCGCGACGGCTTCGTGCTCGGGGAGGGCGCGGCCGTGATGGTGATCGAGTCCCTCGAGTACGCCCAGGCCCGCGGCGCCCGGATCTACGGGGAGCTGGCCGGGGCCGGCATCACCTCCGACGCCCACGACATGGTGCAGCCCGATCCGAGCGGCAAGTCGCAGGCGCGGGCGATGGTCCGCGCGCTCCGAGAGGCCGATCTGTCGGCCGGGGACATCTCCCACGTCAACGCACACGCGACCTCGACCCCCCAGGGCGACGTGACGGAGGCCCTGTCCATCCGGATGGCGCTCGGTGACGACACCAGCGCGATCGTCACCGGGACGAAGTCGATGACCGGGCACCTGCTCGGTGGCGCCGGGGCGCTGGAGTCCCTGGCCACGCTGCTGGCCCTGTACCACCGGACCGTGCCGCCGACGATCAACCTCGAGGACCCGGAACCCGGCCTCGGCATCGACATCGCCAGCACCGTACGGGAGCTGCCGGCCGGCGACCTGGCGGGCGTCAACAACTCGTTCGGGTTCGGGGGCCACAACGTGGCCATCGCCTTCACGAACCGGTACGCCACCGCCAGCTGAGCCCTGCCCGACCCGGCCCCAGCCCGATCCTGCTGACGGGTCCTGGTGATCAGACGACCTTGTGGAGCCAGCGGACCGGAGCGCCCTCGCCGGCGTACCGGAAGGGCTCGAGCTCGGCATCCCAGGGGCGACCGAGGAGCTCATCCAGGGCCTCCACCAGATCCTGCTGGCCCAGGGCGGCCATCACCATGGCGTGCTTGATCCGCTCCTCCGGCACCACCACGTCCCCGTGCAGGCCGATCTGGGTGTGCAGCACGCCGAGCGCTGGCGTGTAGGAGTAGCGGTGTGCCTCGACGCCGTCACTGGCCTCTTCGGTGGCCTCGAACCTGATCCGCTGCCAGCCCTTGAGCGCGCTGGTCAGCCGTGCGGCGGTGCCCGCCGGGCCCGTCCAGGCATACTCCGTCCGGTACGCGGCCCGCTCGGCCGGCTGGGGTGTCCAGTCCAGGCGTACGGGCGTGCCGAACGCACCGCCGACCGCCCACTCGATGTGTGGGCACAGTGCCGACGGTGCGGCGTGGATGTACAGCACTCCACGAGTTGTGCTCATCGATCCTCCAGTGACGCGGTGTGAGGGCTGTCTTCCCCAACATCCTCACGACGCCGTCACGGCGGATCAGGGTCCATTCTGCCTCATCAGTCACAGCAGAACCAAGCCCCGGCGTCTGGCGGTCAGCCCGTCGTGCTCGAGGCGCTCGGTGCGCCACTCGGTGCACCGCCACCCGGGGCGCCGGACGGCCGCTCCCCGCTCGGCGGGTTCCCGCCCGGAGCGCCCTGGCCACCGCCACCGGGCGCACCGCCGCCCGTCGGCTCGGTGGTCGTGTCGACCGGAGCGGTCAGGGTGGCGACGAAGCCCTTGCTCACGTCTCCGGTGACCGTGGCGAGCTGGTGTGCGGCGCCGTCGTCGCCGAACACGTTGTCGGACTCCAGCGACACCTGGGCCAGGTTGGCCACCGAGTCCTCGTAGCCCTCCGTGGCGTAGACCAGGTCGACGACGTCCTTCGGGAAGGCCAGCTGGGAGGTGGCGATGGCGTTGGCGGAGTCCGTGATCGACGCCTCGTCCGGGTAGACCTCGAAGTGGATGTGCGGCCAGCGGCCGGAGTAGCAGGCCGGGACGATGCTGGTGAAACGCACCTTGCCGTCGGCGTCGGTGACCTGGACCCCGCGCAGGTAGTTCTCGTCCTCCACGTCCTGGGAGTACATCGAGTACTTGCCGGCGCGATCGCAGTGCCAGACGTAGACGGCGACCCCGACGAACGGCGCGTTGTCCTTGGCCAGGTCCAGGATGGTCAGCTCGAACTCCAGCGGCACGCCCTCGGCCGTGGTGGTCGAGGTGCCGAACGAGGAACGGATGTCACTGCGGACGATGCCGGACTCCTCCAGCACGTCCGGCCCGTTGGACCCGTCGCCGGGGTAGGGACCGGCGGTCTCGTCGGGGATCTCGGTCACCCCGGTGGCGCCGGTCGCCGACGCGTCGGAACTCGAGCTCGCATCGACTCCGCAGGCGGCGAGGGCGAACATCCCCGCACCGAGCCCGAACGCCTTCAGCATCCGGCGCCGGGACAGCAGCGTACGGACATCGAAGTCGAGTCCCTGATCAACCACCTCTTCGTCCGGGCGCGGCAGGAGACGGCCCTGATACGCGGGTCCGCGCGGAGTGGGGTCGGGCTGAGGCTGGTTCACGGGGGGTTCACCTTTCAGGGTGGCTGTTCGGCTGAGAGCGATCCTGCAGGGGCGGACTGTGCCGGATCCGGCACTTCCCTGTGACCCGTCCGTGCGTTTCCGGTGCCGAGAGGCGGCCGATCCGACGCCGATTCGTGGCCCAGTCGCGGTCTTCTAGAGTGGGGCGGATGACCACCGCCCCGTACGGAACCTGGCCGTCGCCCGTCACCACCGAGCTCGTCACCACCGGCACCGCGAGCCTGGCCGCACCGCGGCTCGACGGCGACACGCTCTACTGGCTCGAGTCGCGACCCGACCAGGGCGGGCGGGTCGATCTCCTGCGACGGCCGGTCGACGGCGCGACAGAGGCGGTGACCTCGGCCCCGTTCAACGTCCGCAGCCGCGTGCACGAGTACGGCGGCGGGGCGTATGCGGTCCGCGACGGGGTCGTGGTCTTCTCCGACTTCGCCGACAATCGCCTCTACCGCGTACGAGACGGCCGCACCACGCCCCTCACACCCGCGAGCGATCACCGGTACGCCGACCTGCGTGTGCACCCCGACCGCGATCTCGTGCTCGCGGTCCGCGAGGACCACTCAGGCGTCGGCGAGCCGGTCACCACCATCGTCGGTCTGGAGCTGGGGGGTGAGGGTGTCGGCACCGTGCTCTGCGCCGGCGCCGACTTCTACTCCGACCCCGAGCTGTCCGACACCGGTGTGCTGGCCTGGACCGAGTGGAACCACCCGGCCATGCCGTGGGACGCCACCCTGATCCGGCGCGGTCGTCTGGTCGACGGCGCACTCGTCGACGTGGTCGATGTCGCCGGCGGCGCCCACGAGTCGGCGGTGCACCCGCGCTGGGCGCCGGGCGGTGAGCTGATCTTCGTGTCGGACCGCACCGACTGGTGGAACCTCTACGCCGAGCGCGACGGTGTCACTTCTCCCCTGTGGCCCGACGCCGCCGAGTTCGCCACGCCGCAGTGGGTGTTCGGCGAGCACCCGTACGTGGTGCTGGACTCGAGCCGGCTGCTGGTCAGCCGGGTCGGTGCGGGTGTCAGCTCGATCGAGCTGCTGGATCGGTCCTCGCAGACCCTCCGGCCGATCCTGCCGTCGGGACTGTACGGGCCCCTGACGGCCGCCGACGGTCTGGCCGCAGCCCTGATCGAGGACCCGGACCGGCCCGCGAGGCTCGCGCTGGTGGACCTGACCACCGAGACCTGGACCGACCTCCGGCACGCCGGTGAGCGGACCCTGTCGCCGGACTGGGTCTCGGTCCCGCGCGCGGTGAGCTGGCCGAGCACCCTCGACGACGTCCCCGGTGAGGTGCACGGCTGGTACTACCCGCCGACCAACCCGGGCCACACCGCGCCGGAGGGCGAGCTGCCGCCGCTGATCACCATCTCCCACGGTGGCCCCACCTCGTTCTCCGACACCGGCTTCGCGGTGTCGCTGCAGTACTGGACCTCGCGCGGCTTCGCCATCCTCGACGTCAACTACCGCGGTTCGACGGGCTACGGTCGGCCCTACCGGGACGCTCTCCGAGGCACCTGGGGCATCGTGGACGTCGCTGACTGCGCGGGCGGAGCCGCGGCACTCGCCGACCAGGGACTGGCGGATCCGCGTCGGCTGATCGTGCGCGGCGGGAGCGCCGGCGGCTACACCACCCTGCAGGCCCTGACCACCACCGACACCTTCACCGCCGGCATCAGCTTCTACGGCGTCGCCGACCTGGAGGCGTTGGCCCGCGACACCCACAAGTTCGAGGCCAGGTACCTGGACGGCCTGATCGGCCCGTACCCGGAAGCCGTCGAGACCTATCACGAGCGCTCCCCCATCCACCACGTCGACCGGTTGTCCGTCCCGCTGCTGCTGCTGCAGGGCTCCGACGACGCCGTCGTCCCCCCGAACCAGGCCGAGACGATGGCCGCCGCGGTCCGCGCCAAGGGGCTGCCGGTCGCCATGATCATCTTCGCCGGCGAGGGCCACGGCTTCCGGCGCGCGGACTCGATCAGGGCGGCCCTCGAGGCCCAGCTCTTCTTCCTCGGTCGCGTGTTCGGCTTCACCCCGGCCGACCCGCTCCCCCCGATCGAGATCGACAACCTGGACACCGCACCGACGGGTCGATGACCCGGGATCCCGACGGACACTGTCAGGAGGGAACCCTAGAGTCCGGCACATGGCTATCGCGCGTTTTCCCCAGGTCGTCATCGACTGCCCCAACCCGACGGCGCTCGCCACGTTCTACGGCGCCATCCTCGATTGGCCGGTCCAGGCCGATGACGACTGGGCCGAGATCCGTGCCGAGTACGGCGACTCGATCGGGTTCCAGCGGGTGGACGGCCACGTGCCACCGGAGTGGCCCTCGCACGACTCACCGCAGCAGATGCACGTGGACGTGACCGTCGACGACCTGGACGTGGCCGAAGCTGCCGTTCTCGACCTCGGCGCCGTGAAGCACCCCCACCAGCCCGGAACGACCTTCCGGGTGTTCCTCGACCCGGCAGGCCACCCGTTCTGCCTCTGCGTCGCCTGACCTGCCGGCGCGGCAGGATGCCGCCGCCGAGTCACGTACGGCGGCCAGGTCCACCTCGCCGAGGACCGTTTCCCACCCGCGAGTCACATACGGCGGGCCGGCCCGCCTGGCCGAGGACCGAATGCGACCCCCGAGTCGAGAACGGTCAGCCGGTCGTTCCAGTCTGCTGAGACGCCGGCCAACCCCGATCGACCACCGGCCAGCTCCGACCGCTGACCCGACTCGCGCTACCCCACTGGTGGCGCAGAGAACGGACGTGCGAGACAGAGCGGTGAGAGTCCTGGGGTGCGTCGAGGGGCGTGGACGGGTCTGGCGGGAGCCCGAGCCTGCGAGGGCGGATGGTTGCCCCGAGATCACCCCAGGACTCTCACCGCGGACTCAACCACCGCGGGCCGCCCGGACGCGATTCAGAGCGCCCAAAGGTCAGCGCCCGGACACCGGCCAGTAGTCGTTCGGATCCAGCCGGTCGCCGAAGATCGCTTGGCCGACGCGGACCGTGGTCGCTCCGTACGCGATGGCCAGCTCGTAGTCGCCCGACATCCCCATCGACAGCTCCTGCCAGCGCTCGGGCCGGTCGTCTGTGTCCTGCAACCGGGACTGCAGGTCGCGCATCCGGCCGAAGCAGGCGGCGACCAGCTCGGTGTCCTCGGAGAACACGGCGAGGGTCATCAGCCCCCGGACCCGCAGGGTGCCGAACCGGCCCAGCTCGCGCGCGAACTCCGGCACCGTCTCCGGGGCCAGACCGAACTTGGACTCCTCCCCCGAGGAGTTCACCTGGACGAACACGTCGAGGGTGCGATCCAGGTCGTGCAGCCGGCGATCCAGCGCCTCGGCCAGCCGGAGCGAGTCCAGGGCGTGGAACTCCGCGGCCACCGCGGCGACCTGCTTGGCCTTGTTGGTCTGCAGGTGCCCGATCACCGCCCAGCGCAGGTCGGCGACGTCGGCGAACACCTCCGCCTTGGCGACGGCCTCCTGCACCTTGTTCTCACCGAACAGCCGAGCCCCGGCGTCGTACGCCTCGCGGATCACCTCCGGCGGCTTCGTCTTGCTGACCGGTAGCAACCGGACCTGCGACGGGTCGCGATCGGCTTCCGCGCACGCCGCGTCGACCCGTCGACGTACCTCAGCGAAGTTCTCGGCGATACCCACCGGCCCAGCCTAGTGAGCCGCCCCGCAGACCCCTCCGACCCAACGGGTCAGGGCCAGCGCGCACCCAGCGACATCATCCCGAGCGCGGCCAGGATGGCGAACGCGAGCCCGAAGCCGGCGTACCGGGCGGTGACCTCCTTGTCGACCTTCTCCTTGCCGACCGAGTTGCCGATGTCCTTGTAGACGTCCTTCAGCTGCCCGGCGCTCACGGCCGTGTACGCCTCACCGCCGGAGATCTTCGCGACCCGCTGCAGCTCCACCCGGTCGACCGGGACGGGCTCGCGGCGTCCGCCGACCTCGATGTAGCCGTCCTCGGTGCCGTAGGCGATGGTGTAGATCGGCACGTTCTGGTCCCGGGCGGCCCGGGCCGCCTGGTCGGAGGCCCGGCCGACCTGGGTCTTGCCGTCGCTCAGCAGCACGATGCGGGCCGGTACGTCCGCGTCCGGGTCGTTCGGATCCGGCGGCACCTGGCTGAGCGCGGCCAGCGAGGTGTAGATGCCCTCACCGATCGCTGTCGACGGTTGCGGCTGCAACGCGTCGATGGCAGCCGTCACCGCACCGCGATCAAGGGTCGGTGGGACCAGCGTCGTCGCGGTGCCCGCGAACGAGACCAGGGAGACGTTGAACTTGGGCGGCAGCGAGGTGACGAACGCGGACGCCGCGGTCTTCGCCGCTTCCAGTCGGGTCGGCTCGACGTCGGTGGCCTCCATCGACAACGACACGTCGATGGTCACCACGATGGTCGCCCGCTGGCGATCCTCCAGCACCTGGTCCTTGGGCTTGGCGAACGCCAGGGTCAGGGTCAGCAGACTGAGGATCGACAAACCGACGGCGACGTGACGCACCCAGACCCGGTCCTTGGGGATGACCAGGTCGAACATGGTCCGACCCATCGACCGTCGCTTGCTCGCCCGCCGGCGCGACAGCAGCAGGTAGCCGCCGACCAACGCCGGGATGAGCAGCAGCAGCCAGAGGCGGTTCGGCGCAAGGAACTGCAGCATCGGCATCGGTTGCACCAGCAGTGCACTCATCACGGCCACTTCGCCCCCAGGGAGATCGCGCCGAGGGCGGCCAGCACGGCGAAAGCGAGTCCGTAACCGGCGAACCGCGAGGTCACCTCACGCTCGGCCTTCTCGTAGCCGACCTCGGAGTTGATGTTGTCGTAGACCGCCTTCAGCTCGTCGATGGAGGCGGCGGAGAAGTACCGACCGTCGGTCGCCGCGGCGATCTGTTTCATCAGCTCGTGGTCGACCGGCACCGGTTCGCGCTTGCCATCCAGATCGACGTAGCCGTTCTCGGTCCCGTACGCGATCGTGTAGATCGGCACCTTGGCCGTGCGGGCTTCGGCCGCGGCCTGCATCGGGGCGCGGCCGGCGGTGTTGGAACCGTCGGTGAGCATGACGATGGCCCCCGGGGCGACCGAGTCGGGCTTGTTCGGGTCCTTCGGTGCCTGCTGCAGGGCGCGCAGTGCCGTGTAGATGCCCTCACCGATCGCCGTACCGTCCTGGAGCTGGATGCTGTTGATGGCGTTCTCGACGGTGTTGTGGGCCAGCGTCGGCGGCACCAGGATGGAGGAGTTCCCGGCCATCGAGACCACGGACACGTTGTACTTGTCCGGGATCTTCTGGACGAACTCGATCGCCGCCGCCTTCGCCGCGGCCAGTCGGTTCGGCGCCACGTCCGTGGCCTGCATCGACTGCGACGCGTCGATCACGATCACCACCGTGGCGCGCTCTCGCGGTACGTCGATCTGGGTGCTGGGCTGGGCGAACGCGGCGGTCAGCGTGACCAGGCTGAGCAGTGAGAGGGCGACCGCGAGGTGTCGGCGCCACTGCGACTGCTTCGGCACGACGACGTCCAGCATCGAGGTGTTGGTGAAGCGCATGCCGCGACGGTTCTTCCGCCGGGTCGCGAAGATGTAGGCGCCGACCAGCAGCGGGATGACGAGCAGGATCAGCAACCGGTCCGGAGACAGGAAGCTCAGCTGCGGGATCACTTCGTCACTCCCTGAGGCGGCGCGTGCAACATGCTGGCGACGCGGCGGTAGGCCAGCACGAACCGGGCGATGTCCTGCACCCAGTCACGGTCGGTGCGGAGCTGGATGTGCCCCACACCAGCACGACGAAGGGAGATCCGGATTCGTTCCCGCTGAGCGGCCGAGGCGGCATCCATCCGCGAGCGAGCGCCCTCGTCGGCGGTGTTCACGTACCGTTCGAAGTCGGTCTCGGGGTCGCGGATCAGCATGTCGCCGACGTCGGGGAACTCGATCTCGCGCTTGTCGACGACCTCGATGGCCAGCACCTGGTTGCGGACGGCCAGGCGGCGCATCGAGCGTTCCCACTCCGGCTCGACGTTCGGGTCGAGCTCGTGGTCCCCCGGGGTGAGGAAGTCCGACACCACCACCCGCAGACCGCGCCGTCGCTGCGTCCGGGACAGCTGCTCCACCGCGGCCGCCAACGACATCGAACCGGTCGCATGGTCGGGCACGAACGGCTCGGTGAGCATCCTGCGGAGCACCCCGTACAGGGCCGAGCGACCCGCCACCGCCGGCAGTCGGCGGATCCGGTCGGGTCGCATGATGTAGCCGCCGAACCGGTCGCCGACGCGCTGGCCGAGAAACCCGATGGTGGCGATCGCCGCGATCCCGAGATCACGCTTGGTGACGCCCTCGGTGCCCCAGTTCATCGACGGGGTGACGTCGAGCAGCGCCCACACCTCCAGCTCGCGGTCGGAGATGGTGTCGCGGACGTGGGCGACGTTGGTCCGCGCGGTGACTGACCAGTCGATCCGGCGGACGTCGTCCTGACCGGGTTGGTAGACCCGCGCCTCGTTGGTCTCGGAGCCCGGACCGGGCAGCAGGCCCAGATGGTCGCCGTGCAGGAAGCCCTCCAGCCGACGCACGATGGTCAGCTCCAGGCGACGCAGCGCCGCCTCCGGGGCCAGCTTGTTCAGGGGGATCGTCGGCTGGGTCGGCTCACCGAGGACGGACGACAGCGCTCCGTACGCGGCCGGGTCCGGTGCGGCCATCGCGGGTGCCCCGGAGGGTGGTGGGAATGCCGGAGCGCCACCGGGAGGCGGGAACGCCGGCGATCCGCCGGGGGGTGGGTAGGCAGGAACGCCGGACGGGGGCGGAAAGCCAGGGGCAGAGGACGACATGGGACTCAGCTGAAGTCCGGCTGCGCCGCCTGCCGCTGCGGGGCACGCTGTCCACCGGGCTGCTGGGACTGCCCCGACTGCTGGGATTGGCCGTTCCACACCGGGGTGGGCGGCGGCACCATGGCGATGATCCGGTCGATCACCTGGGCGGGCTGGATGTTGTCGGCGATCGCGTCGAAGCCGAGCACGATGCGGTGTGACATCACGTCCTTGGCCACCGACTGGACGTCGGTCGGCAGCACGTAGTCACGGCCGTGGATCAGGGCCAGCGCCCGGGCCGCGGCGACCAGACCGAGGGTGGCGCGGGGGCTGCAGCCGAGCTGGATGACCGACGTGAGATCCGGCAGGTTGAACTCGGCCGGGGTCCGGGTGGCGAGCACCAGGCGGACGATGTACTCCGCCACCAGGTTGTGGACGAACACCTCCGAGGCCTGTTTCTGCAGCTGCAGGATCTTCTGGGGATCCAGCACCGGCCGCGACGTCGGCGGCTGGACGCTCATCCGGCGGAGGATCTCGAACTCCTCGTTGCCCCGCGGGTACGGCACGTCGACCTTGAGCAGGAACCGGTCCCGCTGCGCTTCCGGCAGCGGGTAGACGCCCTCGGACTCGATCGGGTTCTGGGTCGCGATGACGATGAACGGCTCGGGCATCGGGTAGGTCCGGCCGCCGATCGAGACCTGCTTCTCCGCCATCAGCTCCAGCATCGCGGCCTGCACCTTGGCGGGCGCCCGGTTGACCTCGTCGGCGAGGACGAAGTTCACGAAAACCGGACCCAGCTCGACGTCGAAGCCCTCCTGGCTCGCCTTGTAGATCCGGGTACCGACGATGTCGGACGGCACCAGGTCCGGGGTGAACTGGATGCGGGCGAAGTCGCCACCCACCACCGTGGCGAACGAGCGGACGGCCAGCGTCTTGGCCACCCCGGGGACACCTTCGAGCAGGATGTGACCCTTGGCGAGCAGACCCACCATCAGCTGCTCGACCATGTGCTCCTGGCCGACGATGACCCGCTGGACCTGGCTGATCGCCTCGCCCAGCAGGCGCGACGCCTGCTGGTTCGTGTTCTGGGGTGCGGGCTGGGTCGGCGCTGCGGGGGGAGCCGGCGAAGCTCCTGGACCGTGCGACGGACTGCTCACTCTCAGACTCCTGGTGTGGCCGGGTGCGGGACGGTGGCCCATTCTCGCAGACCCATCCAAGCCCACGGTGGGGTCGGCTCCAAGCCCACGGCAGGGGTCGGCTCCGAGCCCACGGCAGGGGTCGGCTCCGAGCCCACGGCGGGTCGGCGCACCGGTCGGTGCGACCGGTCCCGCATAGACTCGGCGGGCAACCGGGGAGGACCTCGCCCATCGGGCGGGCCCCTGACTCCCGGTCCCACCCCTGCCGACCAGCCGACGAGGAGCGATGTCCACGCCACCAGCCGATCCTGACTGGGTGCCGGTCAGTCCGCTGCTCCCGGACGATCCGCCCCGGGTCGGCGACTTCTGGCTCGACGCCCGGATCGGTGCCGCTGAGTCCGGGGTGGCCTACACCGCCCACGACGCCGACGGTCGCACCGCGATGGTGATCGTGCTGTCCGAGGGCGCCGCTGCCGACGCCGCCGCCCGCGACCGGCTGGCGGGTGTGGTCAACGACATGCACATCGACACCGTGCTGGCTCGCGGCGGACACGGTCAGGACTTCGGCCGGATGGGCCGCAAGTACGTCGCCGACGAGGGCGACCCGGTGCCGGCCGACGGTGCTCTGCTCGCCCCGTGGGTCGCCCTCGCGTACGACGGCACCCCCGCCGCGGCCGAGGAGGCCGCCCGGGTGCTCGACGACGTCCAGCTGGCGACGCTCGCGCCGCAGGGTGCCCCGAGCGGACCGGACTACCAGCACTACTGGCAGGAGCGGGTGAAACCGGGTCTGGTCCGGCTCTGGCCGCTGCCCTGGCCCGGCCGCTACGACCGGGCCGGCTGGAAGACGATCCTGGTCTCCTGGCTGCTGATGCTGCTGCTGGCCGCCCTGGCCGTGCTGATCGCGATCCTGATCTTCCGCAACCAGCCCCCGCAGACGCCACCCACCCCCACCGGCGGGTCGGGCAGCCCGCCCCCGCAGTCGCAATCCGGGTCGCCGCCGCCACAGTCGGGTTCGCCGTCGGCCAGCCAGTCCGGGTCGGAGTCCGGCAGCCCCTCGGGATCGCCTTCGGGCAGCCAGTCCGGGTCCCCGTCGGCGTCGGGGTCGAGCTCCGGGTCGGCCTCCCCCTCACCCAGTGGCACCGAGTCCGGCGGCGGTGAGCCCAGCCCCGACGAGTCCGGGTCGCCGGGCGGCAACACACCGACGTCGAGGCTGTAGTGGTCACGGCACTCGTGGTCACGGCCGTGCGAGGATCTGGCGCGTGCGAACACCCAAGCTGATCGCGACCGACCTGGACGGCACGTTCCTGTCCCCGGACTCGTCGGTCAGCGCGGAGAACTCGTCGGCGGTGCTGGCCGCGCAGGAGGCAGGCGTCACCGTGGTCTTCGCCACCGGCCGACCGATCCGGTGGCTGGAGGTCATCCGGGGTCTGCCGGGGGCGCACCCGACGGTGATCGCCAGCAACGGCGCAGCTCTGTACGACGCCGCGGCCGACGAGCTCGTCGACCGGATCACCATCGACTCCGCCGCCGCCCTGGACGCGGTGGCTCGCATCCGTACCGTCGTCGACGACGTCCGATTCGCCTTCGAGTCGGGCACCCGGTTCGGACACGAACCGCACTACACCACCTGGGAACCCGCCGACGGCAGCGATCCGGACATCTTCAGCGGCCCGGTGGAGACCATCGTGCACGAGGACCTGGTCAAGGTGCTGGTCCAGTCCCCCGCGCTGGAGTCCGACGAGCTGCTGTCCCGGGTCGAGCGTGTCCTCGGCGACCGGCTGTCGGTGACGCACTCCAGCGCTCGCGGCTACGGCCTGGTGGAGATCAGCGCCCGCGGGGTGGACAAGGGAGCGATGCTGGCCCGGGTCTGTGCCCGGATGGGCATCGACGCGGCCGACGTGGCCGCGTTCGGCGACATGCCCAACGACCTGTCGATGCTCACCTGGGTCGGGCAGCCGTACGTGGTCGCCAACGCCCATCCGGCACTGCTGGCGCAGGGCTTCGCGACGGTGCCGCCCAACTCCGAGTCGGGGGTCGGGCAGACCATCCGGCGACTCCTCGGCTGAGCTCGATGGGCGAGGCGATGGCCCGGATCGGGCGCGGTGTGGCGATCTGCCTGCTGCCGGTGCTGATGGCGCTCTGGGTCGGGGCCACCAGCTTCCCCGGCGGCACGGCCCTCCCGTGGCGGCCCGTGATGGTCGACCTCGACGTCTACCGACTGGCCGGCCGGGTGCTCCTCGACGGCGGGAACTTCTACCAGCTGCCTGGCCCGCTGCCGTTCCTCTACCCTCCGTTCGCCGCCCTCCTGGCGGTCCCGCTGGCGGTGCTGCCCGCCGCGCTGGTCCAGATCAGCTGGACCATCGCCGGGGCTCTGATGATCGTCGCCCTCCTGCACCGGTGGGGACAGACCGGGTGGCGGCTGAGCCTGTGGTCGACGGCCGTGGTGTTCGCGGTCGTGCCGGTCAGCCAGACCCTCGCGTTCGGTCAGCTCGGCATCGTCCTGGTGGCTCTGGTGGCCCTGGATCTCGCCCCCGGTCCGCGGGTGCTCCGGCGCCGCCGGCTGCTGCCCGAGGGGGTGCTGACCGGGGTGGCCGCGGTGCTGAAGCTGACCCCGATGATCTTCGTGCTCTACCTGCTCGCGGTGCGTCGCTGGCGCGCGGCCCTGACCGCGACGATCACCGCCGGAGTGCTCACCATGCTGGCCGCGATCGTGCTGCCCCGGGAGTCGCTGGACTTCTGGACCCGGCTCGCCCATGGCGACACGGGCCTCGGGCACAGCCTCATCTACTACACGAACCAGTCGGTGTACGCCGACTTCGTCCGTGTGTTCACGCTCGCCCCCGCCGGCATCGCGCTGGGCCTGCTGGCCAGTGCAGCGGTGGTGGCCCTCGGGGTGTGGGCGGCCGCCGTCTGGCACCGCGCCGGCGAGGTCCGGTTCGCAGTCGTGCTCTGCGGTGTGGCCAGCCTGCTGGCGTCGCCGGTCTCCTGGCTGCACCACTTCGTCTGGGTCGTGCCGCTGGCGTTCAGTCTGGTCGAGCTGGTCGCGCGCCGGCCGCCGGTCATCCCGACCTGGTTGATCGTTCTCGGTTGGGGGTTCGTCGGCTGGGTGATCGTCTCGCCCTTCCGGCGGCTGCCCAACGGTGGTGACCTGGAGCTGACGTGGACGGCGGGACAGCACCTGCTCGCCTCGATCACGGC
This sequence comes from uncultured Actinomycetota bacterium, assembly GCA_963696135.1. Lineage (GTDB taxonomy): Bacteria > Actinomycetota > Actinomycetes > Propionibacteriales > Propionibacteriaceae > Microlunatus. The sequence goes on along the minus strand of CAVOJH010000003.1, from coordinate 97,028 downwards.
CATCCTCGGTGTGGCGCTGCTGCTGGCTGCTGCCTTGGTGGGGCGCCGACTGGCCGCGGCGCAACCACTGGCGTCCAGCTCGATCGAACAGTGACCCATCGAGACACCGTGCCGCTACGGGGTCGTGAAGACCTCGTGATCACCGACCCGGCGCCCACGGCACCTGAGCTCGCCGTCGACAGTGATCAGCTCGAACGTGGCCCGTCCATCCGGACTGGCGAAGGACCAGGTCGTCTCCAGGATGCCCGGGGCAGATCTCACCGACTTCACGCGTAGCGCGGCCGGCCGGCCGATGATGACGAGGTGCCACCAGGTAGGACCCCACGACGGACCGATTCGTCACGGCCGACGGCCAACGGCCTTGCCGCCGCGCGGGTTCACACCTGGGAGTCGGATCCGGTCACCTGCGCGGCGCGGCTGGCGGTCACTTCACGCCCCGGAGCCACATCCGGCCCGCAGTACAGCGTCGCCGCCCACCGCATGACGCCCAGGAGCCAGATCCGGCCAGCATCTGGACCCGGACGGAGCAGGCTCAGCTGAGCTCCGGCTTCGCCCCCTGCGGTACCGCCGCCGGTCGTTCGCACCGGCTGACCACCGGTACGGAGACCCCCGAAGCCGAAGCCTCGGCGATCCGCTCCATCACCTCGTGCACGTGGAATCCGAGCTCGGCACTCTGCCGGTGCGGTGTGCCCTCGCCGATCGCTCGCGCCAGGTCGGACAGCCCGTAGCCACGGCCGGCGTCGAGATAGCCGCCCAGATCCGAGACGTACGTGAACGGGTCGGTCCGGGCCCGGGAGATGCCCACCGGGTTGGTGAACTGGTTGGGATCGGGCACGTCCAGGCTCGCCGCCGAGCCGTACACCTCGATCCGCGGCAGCTGACTGGCGATGGTGTCGAAGCTGACGATCAGGGTGCTGATCACCCCGCTGTCGTGCCGCAGCGTGGCCGCCACGTAGGTGTCGACCTCCACCGGCAGGATCTCCCCCGCCCGCGGCCCGTTCTCGGGCACTCGCCGCTCGGTCCGCAGCCGCGAGCTCATCGCCGACACCTCGGCGACGGGACCGAGCAACGTGACCAGGGCGGTCAGGTAGTAGACCCCCATGTCCAGCAGCGGGCCACCGCCGCGCAGGTAGTAGAAGCCAGGGTTGGGGTGCCAGGACTCGTGACCCGGCGACATCATGAACGCGGTCGCGGCGATCGGCTGCCCGATCTCCCCGTCGTCGATCAGCCGCCGGGCGGTCTGGATCCCGGTGCCCAGCACGGTGTCCGGTGCGCTACCGATCCGCCGACCAGCTGCCTCGGCGGCGGCCAGCATGGCCGACGCCTCCTCCGCGGTGACCGCGAACGGCTTCTCGAGGTAGACGTGCTTGCCGGCCCCCAGCGCCTGGATGGTGAGCGGTGCGTGGACCTGCGGCGGCGTCAGGTTCAGCAGCACGTCGATCGTGTCGTCGGCCAGCACGTCGTCCAGGGCGCGGGCCGGCACCCCGTGCTCGAGCGCCACCCGCTCGGCCGCCGCGGCGACCGGGTCGGTGACACTGACCAGGCGCAGGTTCGGCAGCCGCGGCAGACTCGCCAGGTACTGCGCGGAGATGTTGCCGCAGCCCACCAGGGCCACCGCCAGCGGGGTCGCGCTCATCGGCTCGCCCACAGCAGTCCCCGCTTGACCAGGGTGTTGACCTGCGGCACCTCGAGCACCTCCACCCGGTGCCCCGGGGTGCAGATGAAGATCCGACCCGCCCCCCACTGACGGGTCCAGACCGCGGGTGACGTGACGGGACGCTGCCACGGATCCCACTCCCGTACGGACTGGGTGGTGGTGGCCAGCACGTCGATGTAGTCGTCGCTCAGCACCCAGTACTGCTCGGTCACCAGGTCGAAGTCGCCGATCCCGGCCGTGACCGGGTGGTCGGCGGCGGCGGGCAGCATCTCGATCCGGTACGGCACGTAGTTGTCGGACTGCTCGCCGACCCGCTCGTCGGGGTGCTTTCCGGGGTGGCAGGCGAACTGACCTCCGACCAGGTGCAGGTAGTCGGAGGTGTTGCGATAGGAGTCGGCGATCCCGCCGTGCCATCCGGCGAAACCCGTGCCGGCCTCGATCGCCGCCCGCAGCCCCTCGAACTGGCCCTTCTCGATGGTGCTCATCGTCATGCACTGCACGATCAGGTCGGTCGCGGCCATCAGCTCGGGATCGGCGTACGGGGCGGGTGAGTCGAACACGTCGACCCGGTAGCCGTTCTGCTCCAGGAACGGGACGAACAGGTCGGTGGCCTCGATCGGCTGGTGACCGTCCCAGCCGCCACGGACGACGATCGCGCGACGGGGGCGGGTGGGATCGAACCCAGGAATGGTGTCGGTGTGTACGTCGGTCACGACGGCTGGATCTCCTCGGTGAGTGAGGGTGGCGGATGAACGTTCACAGCCATTCTCGCCGATCGGCTGCCGGGTCGACGCCGTGGGCCGGTGGCAGCGGTGCTTCGGCCTAGGATCGGCGTCGTGACGTCCACCCGGGGATCGGCGGTCGAGCCGGTCACCCCCCTGACCCCGCGGCCCCTGCAACGGACGCTGTCGACCCAGACCTGGTCGGATCTGTGCTTCCTGCACTGGGCGGCGGACCCCGAGCTCGTGGCTCCCCTGCTGCCCCGCGGCACTCGACCCGACACCCTCGACGGAGCGACGTACGTCGGGTTGATCGGCTTCCGGATGGTCGATCTGGGCCTGTTGCGGGGCCCGGGTCTGCCCTGGGTCGGCACCTTCTTGGAGACCAACGTCCGCCTCTACAGCGTCGACGGACTCGGCCGGCGTGGTGTCGTGTTCCGCTCTCTCGACGCGACCCGGCTGACCGCGGTGCTGACGGCCCGGGCGACACTGCGGCTGCCGTACGCGTGGTCGCGGATGAGCTTCGACCGCAGCGGCGACGAGATCACGTACCGTTGCCGCCGGCGCTGGCCGGACCCCCGCGGCGCCACCAGCACGATGCGGATCCGGATCGGTCAACCGGTCGCGCACCCCACGGCCCTGGACCACTTCCTGACCGCCCGGTGGGGCCTGCACACCACCATCGGTCGACGCAGCGTGCACCTGCCCAACGAGCACCCGTCGTGGCCGGTGTGGAGTGCCGACCTGCTGGCCCTGGACGACGAGCTGATCGTCGCGGGCGGACTGCCGTCGCCGATCGGGCCACCGCAGAGTGTGCGCTACTCACCCGGGGTGCCAGTGGCGTTCGGCCCCCCGGATCGGGTGGCCTGACCCGGCTCAGAAGTAGCGGACGCCGGTGAAGTTGACCCGCAGGGTGTAGAGCGAGGTCGTCGCCGTCAGGTACAGGTGGTTGTGCTGACGTCCCCCGAAGCAGAAGTTCGCGACGGTCTCGGGCACCAGCAGCTTGCCGCTGAGCGTGCCGTCCGGCTCGTAGCAGTGCAGACCGTCCTGCGCCGCCCCCCAGAGCCGACCGCGGGTGTCGAACCGGATGCCGTCGTAGCCGGCCGGGTTCGCGGCGAACACCTCGCCACCGCTCAGCGCGGCCCCGTCGACGGCGAAGACGCGGACGTGGTGCTCCTCGCTGTCGACCACGTAGAGCCGCGCGAAGTCGGCGCTGAACGCGAGTCCGTTGGGCTGGCTGAAGTCGTCGGCCACCACCGTCAGCTCACCGTCAGGAGCAAGCCGGTAGACGTTGCGGCTGCCGATCTCCTCGGTGGCGGCGTGGCCCTCGTAGTCGGTCATGATCCCGTAGCTCGGGTCGGTGAACCAGACGGCGCCGTCGGCCGCGACCACCACGTCGTTCGGGCTGTTCAGCCGGTGACCGGCGTAGGAGTCGGCCAGCACCGTGATCGAGCCGTCGTGCTCGGTCCGGGTGACCCGTCGGTGGCCGTGCTCGCAGACGACGAAGCGGGACTGCGCGTCGGTCGTCCGCCCGTTGGTGAACCCGACCCCGGTCGCGAACTCGGTGACCTGCGCGGTGACCTCGTCGTAGCGCAGCACCCGATCGTTCGGGATGTCGCTGAACAGCACGAACCGGCCCGCCGGATGGTAGGCCGGGCCCTCCAGCCAGCGGCCCTGGCCGAACGCGCGGACCATCCGGCGGTCCCCGCCGGTGCCGGCGAACCGCTCGTCCAGGGTCACGAACTCGGCGGGAATCGTCTCAGGGCTGCCACGCATCCGCTCACGCTAGCGGCCGGTGCCGGAGTCGGCGAGCGCCGTGGCGGAAATGGACTCACACACGCTCCTTCGAGCCAGAAAGAAACCGCCGACAGCCCGTATTTTCGTTCACCGGTCTCGCTCAGGATCCCTGGATTTCACCCAGCGCGACCGGCACCGAAGTCGGCCGCCGATCATCAGGAGCGTCCATGCGACCTATTCCCCGACGGCTGCTCGCCATGGCTTCGGCCGTGGCTCTGACAGCCGGACTGCTTTCCGTCTCCCCTGCCCCGTCGGCCGAGGCGGCAGGCCCCAGCTCGACCTCGAAGGTGGAGAAGCGTCGCAGCAAGGCGGTGAAGACCCCGAAGCTCGGCTGGTACAAGTGCTACGGGTACGCCCGGTGCGCCACCGTGAAGGTCCCACTGGACTACGACAAGCCCAAGGGCAAGCAGGTCGAGCTCGCCGTGCTCAAGGTGCCGGCCAAGAACCAGAAGAGGAAGATCGGCACGTTGTTCGTGAACCCGGGAGGTCCCGGTGGCTCCGGCACCGAGATCGCGTACTACTCGCCTTACATCTTCAGCTCGGCGGTGACCGACCGCTTCGATGTCGTCGGGTTCGACCCGCGCGGCATCGCCTTCAGCCAGAACGTGAAGTGCTTCCCGTCGGCGCGGAAGAACGACCCGGTCCTGGACACCATCTACTCCGCCGCCTTCCCCTACGGCGCCCGGCAGGAAAAGGCCTTCATCAAGGCCTACGGCAAGCACGGCAAGGCCTGTTCGACCACGGGCAGGCCGCTCAGCGGGTCGATGTCGACCGCTGAGGTCGCGCGAGACATGGACCTCCTCCGCCGAGCGGTGGGCGACAAGAAGCTGACCTACTTCGGCTTCTCCTACGGCAGCTACCTCGGCGAGGTGTACGCCAACCTGTACCCGGATCGGGTGCGGGCGCTGGCCATCGACGGCGTCCTCGACCCCGTGGCCTGGGCCGGCACCAAGAAGACGGCCAGCACCCCGATGGGCACGCGACTCGGTTCGGCGGCAGGCGCGAGCAAGGCGCTGCGCGAGACCCTGGTCCGCTGCGACAAGGCCGGCCCCGCCAAGTGCTCGTTCTCGGCCGGCAACCCGGTTGCCAACTACGAGAAGATCGCCCAACGGCTCCGCAAGGGACCCCTGTACGAGATCGATCCGAAGAGCGGCGAGCGCTATCTGGCCGCCACCTACGACAGCTTCGTCGCCACCACGCTGTCGATGCTGTACGACGGCTACGGCGGCCCGGACTACGTGGCCGACTACGCGTCCTACCTCTACGCGCTGATCGATCCGACGACCTCGGCGGGCATGAGCGCGGCACAGCGCACGACGACGGTCTCGTCGCTGATCAAGCTCGAGAAGTCGACCAAGGAACGCCAGAAGCAGCGCGGGATCCCCGGTCGTGCCTTCGGGTTCCCGTACGACAACAGCCTGGACGCGTTCGACTCCGTCGTCTGCACGGATTCCCGGAACAGTCGCAACGTCGCCAAGTTCCCCGCGCTCGCCAAGGAGGCCGACAAGAAGGCGCCCTACTTCGGACGCCTGTGGCTGTGGAACCAGGCCGGCTGCGCGAGCCCGACGTGGAAGGTCAAGGACGAGGACGCGTACCGCGGTCCGTTCACCAAGCGGACCAGCTCACCGGTGCTGATCGTGGGCAACACCTGGGATCCGGCCACCAACTACGCGGGTGCCGTCTCGACCTCGAAGCGGATGCCCAACAGCCGGCTGCTCTCGTCCAGCTCCTGGGGCCACACCGCGTACGGGTCGTCGGACTGCGTCACCGACGCGGTGGACACCTACCTGCTGACCAAGAGGGTGCCGGCCAAGGGCAAGCGCTGCGTGGGTGACTACCAGCCCTTCGTCGAGGACCTGGTCGACGACGAGGAGTCGAGCCAGGCCCGAGCCCGCCAGCAGGTGCGGATCCCGATCGCCCCGACGAGGCCCGGTCTGCGGTAGCTCGTAGCAGAGCGTGTGCGGCACCGTGCGCCATGGCAACGGTGCCGCGCACCCTCTGCGGAGTCCTCAGGGCACTTGGGACGACGCCGCTTCGGTGTCCTCCGGCTGCTCGGTGCGCTCCGCCGACTCCTGCAGGATCGCCTCGGCCTGTTTCTGTGGGTCGGCACTGCCGGCCGCCAGCTCCTCGGGCAGCAGGTGGGCACGTTCGTCCACGCTGTCCTGGTCGGGAGCGGTGGCATCGGACGGCGTCGGGCTCTCGGTCATGGCGTCACCGTACGCGCCGGCCAGAGGTCCATCCGTCAGCAGCCGCAGGACCAGCTGTACCAGGGGCCGCCGAGATGGGAGAACTGGTCGGGTCTGAGTTCCCCGCTCGCCGTGGGGTCGTTGCCGGGCAGCCCGGCGGGCAGATAGGCGAAGCCGGCATCGTCGCCCAGCGCGGCGCGCTGCTGGAGGAACAGGTAGCCGCGGTCGATGAGCTGGCACTTCTCGATCGGGTAGGTGCCGATCTTGCTCGGGCAGGAGCCCGGGAAGACCTCCCTGCCGTCGACGTGGTGCGTGGGCGATCCCGCCTCGGCGACCACCGCCTCGAAGTCGGACACGCTGGACCCGAATCGAGCCTGCACGGCGGCGTGGCCGGACTGCTCGACCGCGATCGCACCGCCGACCGCGACCACCAGCGCCACGACCAGGCCGATGGGTCGCAGTCGGCGGGCCGCCGGCACCGGCTCGTCGCCGAACATGACGAGCAGACCTCCGAACACCAGCCCCGACACCATCACCCCGGCGGCCAGCGGCCAGCCGGGAAACGTGCCGGCCCAGAGCAGGACGGTGGCCGCCGCGCCGCCGAGAGCCACCACACCCGCGGCGCGGAAGCACTCGCGCTCGACGGACGCGGCCCCACGCTCCGGCGGCGTTGTCACAGCCGGAGCATAGAGTCGGAGTCCTCGATCGTCGGGAGCACGCACGCACCGATGCGCACCCGTTACGGAGGTGGCCTTGACCACGGTGACCGGGGGGACGTCCAGCAGGCGTAGGCGCTGGGCGGTGCTCGGGCCCGGGGTGATCAGCGGCTTCTTCGCGCACGCTCTGCACCGCTCGACGTCCGGGGTGCTGCACGCTGTCGGCAGTCGGGACCGGGACCGGGCACGGGCTTTCGGCGACGAGCACGGAGCCACTGTGAGCGGCACCTACACCGAGATCCTGCAACGCGACGACGTGGACGCCGTGTACGTGGGCACCGTGCACACCACCCACGCCGAGCTGGCGATCGCCGCACTCGAGGCCGGCAAGGCCGTGCTCTGTGAGAAGCCCGTCACCCCGACTCCGTCCGACACCGCAGCGGTGCTGGCCGCGGCGCAGCGGACGGGTCTGCCGTTTCTCGAGGCGTACAAGTACCGCTTCGGACCGCTCGCCGCCCGGGTGCGTCAGCTGATCAGCACTGGCGCGATCGGTCGACCGCTGCACGTCGATGCGTCCTACGGAGGGGCGGCGACCACGCGGACCGGCAGGTTGTTCGAACCCGAGCTCGCCGGCGGCGCGATCCTCGACGTCGGCGGCTATCCGGTCTCGCTCGCGGTCGGGGTCGCCACCTGGGCCGGGCTGGTCACCACCGGCACCCGCCCGTCGCTCCGGTCGGTCACCGGACTGATCGGGGCCACCGGCGTCGACGAGTGGACCACTGCGGCGATCGAGGTCGGCGGCCTGCTGGCGACGGTGCACACCTCTCTGGTCGCCGACCAGGTGTCCCGTGTGGTGATCCGAGGCTCCGCCGGATCCCTCGACCTGCCGAGCATCTGGGGCAGCCGGATCGCAAGCGGTGTCGAGGCCGTCGTGCACACCACAGGTGCAGCGCGCCAGATCACCGTGCCGGTCGTCGATCCGATGGCGGCCGAGGCCGACGCCGTCTCGCTGGCCCTGACCGAGGGTCGGACCGAAGTGCCGGAGATGACCTGGGCGGAGACCACCCTGGTCGCCGAGTCGCTGCACCTGTGGCGGGCCGGGCTGCACTGAGGCGTGGCGTCAGGCGATGTTCCTCGGACGACTGTCACGCTCGGGTGCCTCAACCGCTTCAGCCGCGAGCAGCTCGTCCAGCTCGGGCCGGGATCCGAGGACCTCGGTGAGCTCGTCGCCGGGCGTGAGCGTGGTGCGGGCCGACGCTCCCGCTCGGGTCTTCCGGCCGGTCACGATGTCTCCGGCAACGCGCAGGAACTCATCCGCGGCGTGCACCCCGAGCTGGTCCCCGAGACAGTGCCGACGATAGGCCCGGCGCTCCGAGGACAGCCGATCCGGGCCGTGCAACCCGTCCAGGGCGGTGTCGAGGGTGGACAGGTCCTTCTCGATCACGTACGCCACCCGGGCCATCGGGAACTCCGCCAGGAACGCCTCGCCCGAGGATCGCATCGCCACCATCGCGAACGGCTTGCCGGACGCCAGGTTGTCCGAGGCCACCGACGACACGTCGGTGATGAGCCCGTCGGAGGCGTTGAGGCAGTCGGCGACGTCCCAGCCCTTCTCGGCCTGGTCCCCCCATACGTGCGCTCTGCGGTTGGCCCGTCGATCGGCGTCCAGCCGCTGTTGGATCCGCCGGATCAGACCGACATCCACTGGGTCGGCGTAGCTCAACGGATGCGGCCGGAAGATGACTGTCGTACCGCGCTCGAGCAGCGCAGCGACGATCCGTTCCCCGATCGGCAACGACGAGTAGTCGGTGGCGGGGCGTCCGCCGCGCCAGGTGGGTGCGTACAGCACGGTGCGCGGCGCACCGCTGGGGAGCGGCTCGTCACGGATCTCGATCTTCTCGATCTGCGGGCGTCCGACGATCAGCAGGCGATCGGGCGGGATCGTGACTCCGTGGGCGGCGTAGCGCTCCACCCCCTGCTGGCCGGAGACCAGCACCTTGTCGTAGGTGGCGTGCCGGGCGCTGAAGTTCGCGGCCTTGTCGGAGTCGCCGTGGTTGAGCCACACGTGCGTCAGTCGTCGGTGGCGCTGGAAGCTGAGATTGGCCCGACTGCCCTGGACGTAGAAGGCCGCCTTCATCGACTTCACCACCAGCGTGTCCAGGTTGCCCAGGGCGCTGTTGGTCCGCGGCACCACGACCGGCGCGCGGGTGAGCGCCGTGATCGTCGGCACCGTGGCGGCCTCGCGGGTGATCACCACGAACGGCTGGTCGAGGCGCTCGAGGTAGGGCAGCCACATCCCCAGCTGATAACGGGCACCGTGCTCGCCGCCGTAGTAGACGGCGAAGGCCGGCTTGAACCTCGCCAGCGCTTTGGGCAGCGCGGTCAACGAGGTCTTGCTGATCATGTTGGCCCGCAGGGCGGACCCGATCATGGTCAGGACCGCCGCGAAACCCAGCAGCACGACGAAGAGATAGAGCCAGGCCGGGGCTGCCGTCGCCGCGAGCACGCCACCCACGACGACCACGACCAGCGAGCCGACCGGGATCCGATCCGGCGGGAACGGCGGCGCCGGAACCGGCCGTACTCCGGGCAGGTTCACCGCCACCTGCTCGGTCTTGCTCAGCAGCACCTTGATCGTCGGCTCGGTCAGCACCGCCAGCAGAGCCAACCCCGTCGCGACCCAGAGCCACACCACCTGGTCGGGGCGGCGCGCCAGGTAGGCCGCGGCGACGCCGACCAGCAGCACCAGCCGCGAACCGGCGTACGCGGTCAGCAGCGGGCTCAGCCGAGCGGTCTCCCGACGCAGCAGCCAGGCGACGACCACCGTGGCGAGACCGAGCAGCAGACCGCCGACCAACCGCAGAGCCAGGGAGTCGACCGCGAAGAGCAGCACGACCCCGGTGACCGCCGCCACGTTGACGGCGGCGGACACCAACAGGTCGATGATCTTGGACTGGTTCGCGCCGACGGTGGCGGACCAGCCCGCCACGCTCAACGCACTCGGCGGAGGCGGCTCCATGGCTGACACCGTACCGGCGGACGGCTCGGGGGCGTCGGCGCACGCGCCGGTGGTGTCCGCGTCATGCCGGTGGGCCCGACGAGTCTTCTTCTGTGATGGTGTCCCACTCGCCTACACCCCAGCGGTGCGGCGCCGATGGTCACCCGTGACCAGGTCGAAGCGCTGTGTGGACACACCGAACGAGGAGATCATGACCCTGTACGAGGCGACGCACCATTCCGCAGCAGGTCCCGTCCTCCGCGGACGGACCACGATGGGAAGGCCCGCCCTTTCGGGAGATCGTTACCGGACGAGCCGGCTGCTGGGGCGCGGCGGGACAGCCGAGGTCTTCGCGGGGGTCGACACCCGCTCGGGTCGACAGGTCGCCGTGAAACGTCTCCACGAGCATCTCGCGGGTGATCCGGTCCAACGAGCCCGGTTCCGGCGGGAAGCGAGCTCTGCCGCCCAGGTGAATCACCCCGGCGTCGTCGCCGTTCTCGCAACCGACCAGGTGCCGTCCTCCGCAGGTGCCACATGGGTGCCGATCATCGTGATGGAGCTGATGGAGGGGGGCTCGCTGCGCGACGCCCAGCGCCGCAACAGGCCCACAGTGGGGAGATCCCTGGAGATCGCGGCGGACATCCTGGCCGCCCTGAGCGCCAGTCACTCCGCCGGGATCGTGCATCGCGACATCAAGCCCGGCAACGTGCTGTTCACCTCGGACGGGCGGGTCAAGGTCGCAGACTTCGGCACCGCCTGCTCGGTTTCGGAGACCGTCGAGTCGGAGGCGGAATCGTCGACGGTGACCGGCACGGTGCACTACATGGCTCCCGAGCAGGCCCGGGGCCTGCCCGTGGACCAACGCAGCGACCTCTACGCCGTCGGCTGTCTGCTCTACGAGCTGGTCGTGGGCCGGCCCCCGTTCACCGGTGAGTCGGCCATCAGCGTCAGCTACCAGCAGGTCACCCGACGCCCACAGAGGCCGAGCACCCTCGAACCCGGCCTACCGTCCGCCATCGACAGCGTCCTCGAGCAGGCCCTGGAGAAAGACAGGGCCGACCGGTACCAGACAGCTGCTGAGATGCGGGCCGACCTTGTCGCGGCCCGGCGAGAGCTGGACGGCGTGTCATCCCTCACGCGCTGAGGGTCAGCCTGCCCCACGGCCCGAGTTGTTGTCCCGATCCGCGGGCGGGCGCACAGACGTCTCACTCGGGATGGCTGGGACGGACTCGTTGGGGCCGTGGCATGACGCGCCACCTAGGTGGTGACGGTTGCTCGTCCGAGCACGGCGTCGGACCCGTCCACGATCTGTTGTCAAAGGTTCGCGTCATGGTGGAGCCCTTCGTGGGTCTTCTTCCACGGAAGGCGGCCCGAGGGCGGTCCATCGGACGTCATCCCACCCCTGGGGGTGTATCGCCACCACCCTGCCGTCACTAGATTCGAGGTCACGTTTACGCCGTAAACCCAATCTCACACCGGCCCGAGGTCGACTCCGACCGATCAGTCAACGTACGAGAACCAAACCCCCGAACCAACGCGGAATCTCCGCAGAATCGAGGCCACCATGCTGGACCAGAACAACATCGACACGATCGTCGACCGCGACGTCTACGGCTCCGACGGCACCAAGATCGGTGCCGCCCGTCAGGTGTACGTCGACGACGAGACAGGCGCGCCGGAGTGGGTGACGGTGCGAACCGGTCTGTTCGGCACGAGCGAGAGCTTCGTCCCGCTCGCCGACGCGACCGTCTCGGGTGAGCGCGTCGTCGTTCCCTACGACAAGTCCTTCGTCAAGGACGCGCCGAACCTCCGTGAGGACGGCCACCTGGCACCCGATCAGGAGCGCGAGCTGTACGCCTACTACGGCCGCAGCGACAACGACCGTCGCAGCGCCGCCGTCGGTCGCCAGGATCGACACACCTCGGGCGTCGGCGGTGGCGACGATGCGGCACGCGACACCACGGTCGGCCGTGACACCTCGGGTCCGACCACCGACGACGCGATGACGGTGTCGGAGGAGCAGCTCCGCGTCGGCACCGAGCGCCGGGAGGCGGGCCGGGCGCGACTGCGCAAGTACGTCGTCACCGAGAACGTCACCCAGACCGTGCCGGTGCAGCGTGAGGAAGTCCGGATCGAGCGCGAGCCCATCGGTGCCGCCGAGGTCGCCGACGCGACCTCTGGACCGTCCATCTCGGAGGAGGAGCACGAGGTCGTGCTGCACGAGGAGCGCCCGGTGGTCGAGACCGAGACCGTACCGGTGGAGCGCATCCGCCTGGGCACCGAGACCACCACCGATCGGGAGACCGTCAGCGAAGAGGTGCGCAAGGAGCGCGTCGAGGTCGACGACGATCGCGGCACCCGCCACTAGCCGAGCGGCTCGTACGCCGCACGCGATCTCGGAGCGGTGGGCGGCTCAGGCCGCCCACCGGTCCCTGATCGGAACAGACCAGTCGCCGCGAGCTCGAGCTCGCGCCAGAAACGGAGACATTCGATGAGTGCAGAGAACTTCGAAGCAGAGCCGAACGGCCCGCGTCGTTCCAGCGGTCCGGGGGGCCCGGCCGAAGCCAGTACGTTGCCGGGTGCTGATCCCCGGTACGGCGAGACGGTCGGACCTGCCGGGGCCGCCCGTGACCAGGCCAGGCAGGTGGCCGATACGGCGATCGGTTCGGGGAAGCAGGTGGCGCATACCGCGAAGGACGAGGCCCAGAACGTGGTGGACGAGGCCAAGCAGCAGGCGGCGTCGTTGCTGGACACCGTCCGTACGGAGGTGGGTTCGCAGGCCGGCACGCAGCAGAACCGGATCGCGGATGCCCTGCACGGTCTGGCCAAGGAGCTCGACGGGATGGCCTCGGCCAGCGCGGAGTCCGGCCCGTTGACCGATCTGGCGCAACAGGCCTCCCGCAAGGGTGGCGAGGTCGCGCACTGGCTGCAGGACCGTGAGCCGGCCGACGTGCTGGAGTCGGTCCGCTCCTACGGCCGCCGGCACCCCGTCTCCTTCCTGGCACTGTGTGGTCTGGCCGGGATCGTCGCCGGACGCCTCACGCGGAGCACGGTCGCGACTCGGACCAACCTGGACACCAAGGACAACGAGGGTTCCGGCAACGCCGGCCAGCTGCGCAGCAGCTACGTCACCGCGCCCGTGACCGCGCCGGTGGTGGAGCCGGCTCCGGCGTCGACCGGCGTCTACGGCGGCTCGGTCGAGACCACCACCCCCGCCGACCCGTACGCCGGCGACCCGTACACCGCCGACCGTCCGCCGGCCGGACCCGGCTACATCGGCACGGTCCCTGACTCGAGTGGTGGTCTGAGCAGATGAGCTCGGCCGTTTACCCAGAACACGGTCGTCCTGATCGTGCGGATTCGGTCGCGGAGGCGGCTCGTGAGGGCTACACCGCGCCTCGCTCGCCGTTGCAGGCCGACGACGGCCGCAGCATCGGCTTGGTGCTCGCCGACATCACCGCCAACATCTCCACCCTGCTGCGGCAGGAGGTCGCGCTGGCCAAGGCCGAGCTGCGCCAGTCCGGCACCCAGGCCGGCAAAGGCATCGGCCTGCTCGGTGGCGCCGGCGTGGCCGGACTGCTGCTGCTGGTGTTCCTCTCAGTCAGCGCCTGGTGGGGTCTGGGCCAATACATCGGCAACGAGTGGTCGGCCCTGGTCGTCGCCGCGGTCTGGGCGATCATCGCGCTGATCTTGTTCCTGGCCGGCAAGGCCGAGCTGAAACGGATCCGTGGCCTGCCGACCACCACCGAAACCCTGAGCAAAGTCCCGCCCGCCCTGAAGGGCCATGAAGAGGAGAACCGATGAGCCAGAACGATCCCGAGGTGCTGCGGGCCGAGATCGCCCGAACCCGCGCCGAGCTGAGCGACAACGTCGACACCCTGACCGACACGGCGAACCCGAAGAACATCGCCCACCGCCAAGCCGACAAGGTCAAGGGCGCCGCCCGCGGGGTCCGGGAGCACCTGATGGGCGCCCCCGACGACCCGTACGACTCCGGCACCCTCGGCGACCGCGCCGACACGGTCAAAGGCCGGACTTCCGGTGTCCTCGGCTCCGCGCAGGACCGGGCCTCCGGTGCGTTGGACACCGTCTCCGACGCGCCCGCGCAGGTGCAGCGCAAGACCCGCGGGAACCCGCTTGCGGCCGGGCTGATCGCCTTCGGCATCGGCTACCTCATCTCCTCCGCCATCCCCAGCTCGGAGAAGGAACAAGAGGTCGCCGGCCGACTGCAGGAGAAAGCCGCCCCGTTGAAGGAGAAAGTCAGCGAAGCCGCCGGCGACGTCGCCGACCGGCTCCGCGAGCCCGCCCAACAAGCAGCAGCCTCGGTCAAGGGGGCTGCCACCGACGCCGTATCCAACGTCAAAGACGAGAGTGTCTCCGCCCGAGACGACGTCCAAGGCCAGGTCCGCGAGTCCGCCACCACCGTCAAGGACACCACCAGGTCCTGACCGTCACCCGATCCGCGCCGACGGGTCCGGTGCCCACCGCTCCGGACTCGTCGGCGCCGGCCTCGTGACGTGGACGACGATCGCCGGCGGCTGGACCGTCACCGACCGTCCAGCCACGGCGCAGCGGTCCTCCGCACGCCGGGCGGGCTGTGGGGCGGGCGGGGCTCGAACCCGCGACCCAGGGATTATGAGTCCCCTGCTCTGACCTGCTGAGCTACCGCCCCCGGTGCTGCGACCCCCGATCGTAGCGGTCCTGGGCGCGCGTGCCGGTTGCCGTGCGCCGCAACGCCCGACCGGGGAGGGCGGGTGTCCGAGCACCCTCCTCGATCACCGGCTCACCGTTCACCAGCACCCAGTCGATGCCCTCGGGCTGTTGGCGGGGGTGGGCGAAGGTCGCCGTGTCCCGCACCAGATCAGGGTCGAACAGCACCAGATCGGCGTGGTGGTCGACCCGCACCAGTCCCCGGTCGACAAGGTCCAGGCGGGCGGCCGCCCGCCCGGTCAGGTGGTGGATGCAGTCCTCCAGACCGAGCACGCCGAGGTCGCGGACGTAGTGACCCAGGTAGCGCGGGAACGTCCCCCAGGCCCGCGGGTGAGGCTTCTCGCCCACCAGGATCGCGTCGGATCCGCCGGTGTGCACCCGATGCTGCATGATCGCCCGGACGTTCTCCTCGTTGCCGACGTGCTGCAGGATCGTGGTCGCCAACCGATCCCGGAGCAGCAGGTCCGCGTACACCTCGATCGGCGCCGATCCGGAGTTCGTGGCCAGCTGGGCGATCGAGCGTCCGACCGCCGCGGACAGCGCCGCATCGCCCACCCCGCTGATCTCGATGGTGCTCCAGTCCACCGGACAGCCGTGGCAGCCCTCGCTGCCTTCGACCTCCAACGCGTACGCGATCCGCCCCCGATCGAGTGGGTCGGCGAGTCGTTCCATGATCAGCTCCGGACCGCCCGCGGTCGCCCAGCGCGGCAGCAGCGCCACCAGCGACGTGGAACCGGGGAGGTACGGATAGGTGTCCAGGGTGATGTCGAGCCCGTCGGCCAGCGCCTCGTCGATCATGGTCACCAGCTCCGGTGCCCGGCCGGCGTTCACACCGAAGTTGAGGGTGGCGTGGGTCAGGTGGAGCGCGCACCCTGCCCGACGGGCGATCATGATCATCTCGGCGTACGCCGCCAGCGCGCCGGCACCGTAGGAGCGGTGGTGCGGTGCGTAGAACCCCCCGTGCTCGGCCACCACTGCGCACAGGGCCACGAGCTCGTCGGTGTCGGCGTACATGCCGGGCGGGTAGGTCAGGCCGCTGCTCAGGCCGACGGCGCCGTCGACCAGACCCTGCCGGACCACCTCGGCCATCCGCGTGCGTTCGGCGTCCGTCGCGGGCCGGTCGTCGTGACCCACCACCAGCATCCGCACGGTTCCCTGGGGCACCAGGTATGCCGCGTGGCAGGCGATCCCGGAGTCCAGGGCATCCAGGTAGTCGGCCACGCTGGGCCAGCCGAGGCTGAGCTCCGGATCGCCGTTCCAGCCGGCCAGCTGGGTTCTCAGGGACGGCGCCATGACCTCGTCCGCTGGGGCGTAGGAGAGTCCGTCCTGGCCGAGCACCTCGCAGGTGACGCCCTGGCTCACCTTGGCGAGATGATCATGGTCGACCAGGATCTGCACGTCCGAGTGGGCGTGCAGGTCGATGAAGCCCGGTGACAGCACGCGTCCGTCGGCCCTGATCGTCCGCCGGGCCGGGCCTCCCCCACCGACCTGGGTGATCGCGACGATCCGGTCGCCGGTGATCGCCACGTCGGCGGCGCGTCCCGGAGCCCCGGTGCCGTCGACGACGAGAGCGTCGGTGATCAGCAGATCGGTGGGCACGGCAGTCTCCGCAGGCCCGGACTCAGAAGTACGTCCGGACCACGTCGACCACCATCGGGTCGGCGGCGTCCGGGTCGTCGATCACCGGGATCACTGTCCACTTGTCGAAGGCCGTGCAGGGATGGGAGACCCCGAGGCGCAGCTCGTCGCCGATCATGATCGGCGCCGGCAGCTGCGGATCCCAGCGGACGAAGCCGTGTTGATCATTGAGGGCGGTGACCGTGAGACCGCTGAGCGGCTCCGGCGCCGACTCCCAGTCGCGGGGTCGGCGCAGCTGCACCTCGGGCAGCCCCAGGTCGTACGGGAGATCCCGCTTGCCACCGTCGACCAGGGCGAGCCCTGGCTCGGGTTGGCTGCTGACCCTGACCCAGCCGTGCAGGGCGCTGACCAGCCCGGACCCCGAGGTTCTCGGGTGCTCACCCAGCGGGCTGAGGTGCCGGTAGTGACCGTCGTCGTGCGTGAGATAGGCACCCGACCGCAGCACGACCCGGGTGCCCTCGGCCAGCAGCGGTCCGAGCACCTCGGCGACGTCATCGAAGTACGCGCTGCCGCCGGCGGTGACGACCGGCACCAGGCCGGGCGGATACCACCCCTCGGCGACGATCCGCTGGTGCACCTCGTGCAGTGACACCAGGAAAGCCCGCACGGCGGCCAGACTCGCTGCGTCGCTGCCCGCGGCGATGGCCGCCTCGTAGCCACCGACCCCGGCCAGCCGCAGGTGCGGCGCCTCGGCGACGGCCAGGGCGATCTCGATGGCCGCGGTGATGTCACGTGCGCCGGTACGGCCACCGCGGCCGCCGACCTCGACCAGCACGTCGACCGGCTGGTAGGCACCGGCCATCGACGGCGCGTGGGCCGCCAGCGCGTCCTCCATCAGGGACACCGTGCGCAGGTCGTCGGCCCAGGTGATCACCTGCGCCCGCTCGTCGGCGGCCAGCTCGTCGGCGATCCAGCGCAGCGTCAGGGGCGAGATGATCGCGTTGGCGATCAGCACCCGAGAGACCCCGTACGCCCGCGCGACCGCCAGCTGCGCCACGTTGGCCAGGGTGATCGCCCACGCTCCGGCGGACAGCTGGTCGGCCCAGAGCCGGGGCGACATGGTGGTCTTGCCGTGCGGCGCCAGATCCAGACCTCGCTCGGCGCACCAGCTCGCCATGGTCGCCACGTTGTGCCGCAACGCCGGTGACGACAGGGTCAGCAGCGGAGTCGGGAACCGACTCAACGGCACCTTCAGACCCGGTAGCTCCGCCGGTGTCCGCCCCCAGAGCTCCGGCGGTATGCCCTTGTCGGCCCAGGTCAGCGGCTCGGCGGCTGACGCCGCCAGAGTCGCGGTGTCGATGGTCGCGGGATCGGGTTCGGGCATGCACACCTCCGAGCGGCAGACTACGCACACGACGTCGTCCCGACGTACCCACACCGCGCCGTTCAGTCAGCCAAGCGACACCAGCAGCCGGCACCGACCGGCTCGACCCGAGGAGATCCTGTGACCAGCACCCCGAAGATCGCCGTCAGCACCACAGCCGCCCCGGCCCCGGCACCGGTGTTCTCCCAGGGGGTACGACGAGGGCCGATCCTGCAGGTGTCCGGCCAGGGTCCGGCCGACCCCGCGACCGGGATCTACCTGCACAGCGGCGACGTCGCCGCGCAGACCACCCGGACCCTGGCGAACGTCGAGGCCGTGCTGGCCGCGGGCGGTGCGTCGTTCGAGGACGTGGTCATGCTCCGGGTGTACCTGACCACCCGCGACCACTTCGCGCCCATGAACGCGGCCTACGGCGACTTCCTGGCTGACCGGTGCAAGGTGCTGCCCGCTCGGACAACGGTGTTCGTCGGGCTGCCCGAAGAGGAGATGCTCGTCGAGATCGACGCCCTCGCCGTCTTGGGCGACTGACGTCGAACCTGTCGCCCGCGTCAGCGAGCGGCCAGGCTGTCGGCCAGCCGATCCAGCCACTCGGCCACCCCGCTCGGCCCGTCCACGACCAGATCGGCGAGGTCGGCGAGGGCGTCCTCCTCGTGCGAGGCGGAGCAGACCAGAAGCCCCGGGATGCCCTCGTCGCGGAACCGCTCGACCGCCCGGAACGCCGGGAGGTCGCCGAGGTCGTCGCCGGCGAAGATGATGGTGCGGACGCCGGTCTCGGTCACGATGGCCCGCAAGGCGTCACCCTTGTCGATGCCCTGAGCCCGGATCTCCCAGACGTTCTTGCCCGGCTCCAGCTTCAGGTCGTACCGACCGGCCAGCTCCCGCAGCGGCTCACCCAGCTGGTCGAACGCAGCACCCGGATCGGCCAGCTCGCGGGTGTGCACCCCGATCGCCCGCCCCTTGTCCTCGATCCGCACGCCGTCGAGCCCGAGGCCGGTGAGCAGCCCGGGCAGCTCCTGCTGCACGTGGGTGATCCCGTCCGGGGTCGGTGGCAGGTCGAACCGGTCGCCGTCGGCGTCCCAGCGCTCCACCCCGTACTGACCGAGTACCGTCATCGACCGCAGACCGGCGGCCTCGCGGAACCCGCCGAGGCGCACGGCCGTGCGCGCCGGCCGGCCGGTGATGACGACCACCGCTCCGAGCATCGACCCCAGTCGGGACAGCGCCGCCACGGCGGCCGGATCGGCATGGGCGTTCTCGGGGTCGTCGATGATCGGGGCCAGCGTGCCGTCGAAATCGAGCGCGAGCATCGTCTGCTCGGGTCGGTCCATCACCGCTCGCATCGCGTCGATGCCAGCGTCCGAGACCGGTCCGGTTGAGCTCATGCCGCGAAGCCTTCCAGATGGCTGCCGATCTACCCAAGCCGAGGTTTCTTCTGGTCCGGAAAGATGTCGTCCGGTGAATCGGGCTAAGGTCAGAGGGATGCGTGACACGAGAACAGAGCGGTTCGGGGTGAATCCACGATGAGCACGGTGAGACGACGCACGTCCAAGAAGGCGTCCTTCGTCGTGGTGGCCAACCGGTTGCCGGTCGACCGGTTCGAGAACCCCGACGGATCGGTGGAGTGGCGCACGTCCCCCGGCGGTCTGGTGACCGCCTTCGAGCCGGTGATGCGAACTCACCGCGGCGCCTGGGTCGGCTGGCCGGGCTCGCCGGACGACGACATCCAGCCCTTCACCCACAACGACCTGCAGCTCGAGCCGGTTCACCTGTCGGCCGAGGACGTGGAGCTCTACTACGAGGGTTTCTCGAACGGCACGTTGTGGCCGCTCTACCACGACGTGGTCGCTCCCCCGGCCTACCACCGCGAGTGGTGGGACCGCTACGTGACCGTCAACGAACGCTTCGCCGAAGCGGCGGCCCGGGTCGCCGACGAGGGCGGTCAGGTGTGGATCCAGGACTACCAGCTCCAGCTGGTGCCGCAGCTGCTGCGGCAGCTCCGACCCGACCTGCGGATCGGCTTCTTCCTGCACATCCCGTTCCCGCCCACCGAGCTGTTCCAGCAGCTGCCCTGGCGCAGCCAGATCCTGCAGGGTCTGCTCGGTGCCGACCTGGTCGGCTTCCAGCTGCCCGGCGGTGCCCAGAACTTCGTCCGGCTGGTGCGACAGCGGTTCTCGTACGAGACCCGGCGGGACCGGATCCGCACCCCCGACGGGCGGACCGTGGTCGCGCGGGCGTACCCGATCGCCATCGACTCCCAGAGCATGCACGACCTGGCCATGGCCGACTCGACGGCCGAGCGGGCCCGGGAGATCCGAGCCGATCTCGGTGACCCGAAGACGATCTTCCTGGGCGTCGATCGACTCGACTACACCAAGGGCCTGCCGGAGCGGATCCGGGCGTTCGGTGAGCTGGTGGCCGACGGCACGGTCGACCCCGATGACGCGGTGTTCCTGCAGGTCGCCACGCCGTCGCGGGAGCGGGTCGAGCAGTACCGGATACTCCGCGACGACATCGACCGGCTGGTCGGCCGGATCAACGGCGACACCGGCCGACTCGGGCGGCCGCCGATCATCTACCTGCACAACTCCTACCCGCGGGAGGAGATGGCTGCCATGTACCGGGCGGCCGACGTCATGGTCGTCACCCCGCTGCGCGACGGGATGAACCTGGTGGCCAAGGAGTACGTGGCCTGCCGGGACGGCGACAACGGTGCGCTGGTGCTGAGCGAGTTCACCGGGGCCGCGAAGGAGCTGCGCCAGGCCTACCTGGTCAACCCGCACGACATCGACGGACTGAAGTCCACCATGGTGGCCGCCGCCGAGGACTCCGCCCGGAACAAGGCGCGGCGGATGCGGATCATGCGGCGGCACGTGTTCGATCACGACATCGACCACTGGGCGGGTCAGTTCCTGGACGACCTGAGCAAGCTGGGTCCGGGCAGCGACTACTGACGGGAGCCGACGTGTCCCGACCCGTACTTCGGTGGTGGAGCAGATCACGGGGCGTGCCGCCTCGGGCCCACGCCACCTGGCGGACCACCCTGACCGCTGTGTCCGGCCGTCCGGCCCGCATCCTGGCCTGGGCACCGGTGGTCGACGACGGTCTGGTCCTGCTCAGCCCGGCGGTCGTCTCGGTCCTCCGCGACGACGACTGGCGACACCTCGGCTGGCACGAGATCGAACGGGGCGGCTGGAACGCCGAGACCGAGCAGCTGCGCTGGCAGACGTACGGCGGCGCCCGGGGTGCGGTGGCTCTGCCCGACCCGGCCAGGGTTCCCGAGGTGTTCAAGGAGCGGGTCGATGCCAGCATCGTGTTCGAGCGCTTCGTGGCGCTGGGGGGCTCCGGTGACCGCGGGGTGATCGTCAGCGGACGCCGCGACCTGGCGCACGGTCCGACGGAGATCGGCTGGCACGCCTCTCTCACGCGGGGAGTCACATGGCGAACACCCGGGGTCCGTGAGCTCGCCGACTCGGCCCTGGCGGAACTGCGTCGCGAGTACGACGAACGCTGATCCGGCTGCTAAAGTACGTAGCCGCGTCAGCACGCGATCCCCTGTAGCTCAGTTGGCAGAGCGCTTGACTGTTAATCAGGATGTCGTTGGTTCGAGTCCAACCGGGGGAGCCTTTTCGGGTCGTTCAACCCGCCAGCCTTTCCCGCTCTCCGTGGGGACACACCTCGCGCAACCGGTCCAGCGCTCGCCGCTCGGCCCGCCGCACCCGGTTGGACGTCACCCCCAGCAGGCGCGAGACCTCGGCGTAGGACAGCGGGTCGCCGACGAACCCGAGTCGCAGCTCCAGCACCCGCCGCTCGAAGCCCTCCAGCAACGCCATCAGGTCCACCGGCGCGCCGACTCCGCCCAGCACCTCGTCCAGCTCGGTGTCAGCGGCAGCGATGTCACCGACCTCCTCCAGCCCCTGCGGGTGCTCGTGGGTCAGCAACCGGCTGGTCCAGTCCGCCGACCGACCCAGGGCCTCACCCACCTCACCCGCGGTGGGCTGGCGACCGAGCTCCTGGGCCAGGACCGCCTCGATACCCCGGGCGTGCCGGAGCTGACTGGCTCGGCTGGTGGGCAGGTTCAGTGTGCCCAGCTGGCGGGCACTCGCGGCACCGGTGAACGCCCTGATCCAGAGCAGGGCGTAGGTGGCGAAGCGACAGCCGCGGCGACAGTCGTAGCGGTCGACCGCGATCATCAGCCCCAGACACCCTTCCTGGAACAGGTCGGCCTCGGTCAGCCCGGCGCGTACGCCGGCCTGACGGGCCACCATCGAGACCAGTCGCAGATTCGACTCGACGTAGCGGCGGCGTGCCCGCTCACCGGCCGCGACCAGCTGGCGCAGCTCGTCGACGGTCGCCTGGTGGGGTCTCAGGTTCCGGGCCAGAGCGTCAGCGGCGAGCAGCCCGGCCTCGATGTCCAGCGCCAGGTCCACCTCCTCCGCGGCGGTCAACAGGGGTCCGGCCAGGGGTGCGGTGGTGTCCATGCCCCACTGTCAGCGGCATGCGCTTCGGCCGGCAACCCACCGGTCGGGGTTATCCACAGATCAGTGCACAAAACGGCCGTCCATCCCGAACGGCCGCGGTCACGGCTGGCCGGTGGTGTCTAGACCGCGCCGCGCAGGCTCTCGGCGTGGAGCTCACTGCGCCGAGCCTCGAGGACCACGAGCTCGGAGAACATCTGGTTGTACGTGGTCGGGTTCTCCACCGGGTTGGTGCGCTGGAGCTTGGACTTCAGCTCACTCACCTGCCGCATCACCGTCAGCAGCCGCAGCTTGGCCGCGTTGGCGTGGACGTAGTGCTCCGTGGCCGGGCCGTGCAGCGACAACGGCTCGACGGCCAGGGCGGCCACCAGTGAGGCAAGCAGCGGGTGGGGCACGGCGGTGGCGACGTGGTGCACCCAGACCGCCCCGGACGCGGGTTCATCGCGATGATCGGAGCGCGTCGCCCGCATCGACCGGAAGACGGCGGCATAGGCACGGTGGGTGAAGTCATCGGTCGCGAGACCGAGCCAGTCCGGCTCGAACATCGACGGCGCCTGCAGCAGGAGCTTCATCGTCTCGCGCTCGGTGACCAGCAGCCGGTCGTCCGGGTCGGGCAGCCACCGTCGATCGGCGGCCGTCTGCTGAGCGGCCGTCGGCGGGTCGTGGTGCTCGGAGGGGTCGCGGCTGTCCGGACGGTTGTCGCCGCTGGCTCTGGTGTCGGGCCGGTTGCTCTCCTGGCGTTGGCTGTCGGCGCGCTGTTCGGAGCGCTCGTGCCGGGCCGCTGACCGCATCACCTCCCGACGGACCTCCTCGACGTCCATCCCCAGCATCCCGGCGAGCTCACGGACGTAGCCACCGATCAACCCGCTGTCCCGGATGCTGCTGACCAGCGGCGCCGCCTCGCGCAGCGCGGACAACCGCCCGTCGGCCCGGTCGAGGTCGTGTTGGGTCAAGATGTTGGCCATCACGAACCGGTACAGCGGCACCCGCCGCGCCACCAGCTCACGGACGGCCGCGTCGCCGTGCTGCAGGCGCAGGTCGCAGGGATCCAGCCCGGACGGCTCCACGGCCACGTAGGTCTGGGCGATGAAGTTGGCGTCACCGCCGAACACCTTGAGAGCGGCGGCCTGACCGGCCGCATCCCCGTCGAAGGTGAAGATGACCTCGCCGCGGAAGGCGTCGTGGTTGCCCATCAACCGACGCAGCAACCGCGCGTGATCGTCGCCGAACGCCGTTCCGCAGGAAGCGACCGCCGTGTCGACGCCGGCCACGTGGGCGGCCATCACGTCGGTGTAGCCCTCCACGACCACGGCCTGGGACTTCTTGCCGATCTGCTGACGCGCCAGGTCCAGACCGTAGAGCACGTGGGACTTCTTGTAGAGCGGGGTCTCCGGGGTGTTCAGGTACTTCGCCGGCATCCGGTCGTCCTCGCGGAGCCGGCGCGCTCCGAAACCGAGCACCTGTCGTCCCGAGTCCCGGATGGGCCAGAGCAGGCGACCCTGGAAGTAGTCCCAGCCGGCTTCTCTGATCAGTCCGCCGGTCACCAGCTCGGCGTCGCGGAAGCCGCGCCCGTTCAGGTGCCGGCGCAGCGCGCGACCGTCCTGTGGGGCGTACCCGACTCCGAAGTGCTCCGCGGTCGCCCGGTCGAAGCCCCGCTCGCTGAGGAACTGGCGACCGATGCCGGCCTCGGTCCCCGACAGCTGCTCGGCGTAGAACTCCGCCGCCGCCTGGTGTGCCTCCATCAGGCGCAGCCGCTGCCCCCGCTCAGGCTGTGATGCTCCCCCGTCGGTGTAGCGGAGCTGGATCCCGACCCGGTCCGCGAGACGCTCGACGGTCTCGGTGAAGGAGAGGTTGTCGATCTTCTGCACGAAGGAGATGACGTCGCCGCCCTCGCCGCAGCCGAAGCAGTAGTAGAAGCCGCGGGAGGGGTTGACCTGGAAGCTCGGCGTCTTCTCGTCGTGGAAGGGACACAACCCCTTCATCGTCCCGCTGCCCGCGTTGCGGAGCGCGACGTGAGACCCGACGACCTCGTCGATCCGGGCTCGCTCCCGGACCGTGGCGATGTCCTCGTCGTTGATCCGTCCCGGCACGGGGTGAGTGTATGCCCGCGCCGGACGCGACCGGAGCCGTCAGCCTCGCGCCCGGATCACGGCTGCCGTGAGCCGCCCGGCTCGTGGCGGCCACCCCGGGGATGACGGAGGAACAGCGGGACGGCCGCCGCGGCGAGAACCAGCAGGAGCACGCCCGCCGCGCCGATCAGCCCGGCTCGTCGGCCCAGACCGACGTCGAGGATCAACAGGACGGTACCCACCACGATGAGCGCGACCCCGGCGATCTGGAGGCGCAGGGCGACGTGACCGAAGCGGACGATGGACGGCTTCAGCAGCTGGTGGAACAGCGCCCGATGCAGGTTGACCGGCGCCAGCCCGAGCACGATGGTCGTCGCGCTCAGCAGCACCAGCCCGACGTACAGCCCCTTCTGCACACCGTCCAGTGACGCGAACCGAGGCTGGAACACCAGGGTGAGCAGGAAACCGCTCAAGATCTGGGTGCCGGTCTGCGTCACCCGGAGCTCCTGCAGCAGGTCGTTCCAGTTGCGGTCCATCCGTTCGTTCGTGGTCTCGTCGCGACCGTCCCGCGGATCGACGTCGGCTTGCTCGTCGCTCACGGATCCCCTCCTACCTCACCCCGACCGCACGGAGACGCTCAGCGCTCGCCCGCCCGCGACAGGGGCAACCGCACCTGGAAGCGGGTGTCCCCCGGCACGGACACCACCCGCAGGTCACCACCGTGCCGCTGGGTGATCACGCGATAGCAGATGTCCAGGCCCAGACCGGTGCCCTCACCCACCGGTTTGGTGGTGAAGAAGGGCTCGAAGATCTTGTCCCGCAGCTCGGGCGGGATGCCGCTGCCGGAGTCGCCGATCTCGACCAGCACGCAGTCGTCCTCGTGCGCCGCGCGGATCCGCAGGGTGCCGCCGTCCGGCATCGCCTGCAGGGCGTTGTCGATCAGGTTGGTCCACACCTGGTTCAGCTCGGCGGGGTGGCCCGGGACCGTGGGGAGATCGGGGGCGAGGTCCTTCTCGACGGTGATGGAGCCGGTCTTGAGCTTGTGCCCGAGCATGATCAGGGTGCTGATCAGACCCTCCTTGACCACCACGTCCTGCAGGCCGGCTCGATCCACCTGGGAGTACTGCTTCGCCGCTCCCACCAACGTCGAGATCCGCTGGGTCGAGTCCTCGATCTCGTTCATCAGCTGCTCGGTCTCCAGGGCGTACGCGACCCAGTGCAGCCCGTCGGAGATGAGCTCGTCGGGCACCTTGGTCGCGACGTCGTCCAACCAGTCCGGATCGACCCCGGCCGCGACCAGGGCCGGGGCGAGGTCCCAGCTGTTCGTCACCCGGTGGTCGTCGAGCCAGTCCGCGATGGTGTCCTCCAGGTCGCTGACCTCCATGGTCGACATCTCCTGGACCTTGGCCATCCGCTCGACCGCCGCCTCCTGCACCTCCACCAGGATCTGCAGGGCGCCGGCGTCGACCTTGCCGGAGGCCAGGTGGGCGAGCTTGCCCCGCATCCGAGAGACCCGCTCCCGCAGCGATGCCGTGGCCCGGACCGCCGCGGCGGCCGGGTTGTTCAGCTCATGCGTCAGACCGGCCGACAGGCGACCCAGCGACAGCAGCCGCTCGCGCTGCCCGACGGCGGCCTGGCTGGACCGCATCCCGATGGTCAGCCCCTCGAGCAGGTGCATGGCCATCGGGAACCAGGCACGGATCCGCTCCCCGATCTCGCCGGCCTCGATCACCCAGAACCGGCTGTCGGTGATCGCCACCAGGCTGTTCAGGTAGGTCGCGTCCTCGCCGGCCATGAAGGCCTGCGTCGCTCCGGAGTAGGCGCCCAGCTGACTGGTCCGGCTGATCTCGACGTCGGTGTTCTCGACCCGCCGGTGCATGGAGATCGTCCCGGCGAGAAGGACGAAGAAGCAGGTGGCCCGCTCGCCCTCGCGGTAGACGAAGTCGCCGCGCACCCGCTCCTCGACTCGTCCGGTGGCGCTCAGCCAGTCCAGCTGATCGGCGTCGAGGGACTCGAACAGGAACAGCTCGCGCAGCTCGTCGGCGCTCAGCCGGGGCACGTCCTCAACAGTGTCGGTCATGGTGACCGTCCCTTCTCCCTGTCTCCATGGTGCTCACTCGGCCAAGTACCGATGCACGAGGGTCACCGCGAGCGCACCCTCGCCTACGGCCGACGCCACGCGCTTCACCGACTGCGACCGTACGTCGCCGGCGACGAACACTCCAGGAATGCTCGACTCCAGCAGGTACGGGTCGCGGTCGAGCTCCCAGCCGAGCGGTCGCTGGCCCTCGACGACCAGGTCCGGTCCGGTCCGGACGAACCCGGCGTCGTCGGTGCTCAGCTCCGCCGGCAGCCACCCCGTCAACGGCGCGGCACCGATGAAGACGAACAGGTGGCCGGCGTCGACCTGCTGGGTCGAGCCGTCGTCGAGATCGACCAGCGTGACGCACTCCAGGTGGTCGGAGCCCGTGCAGCGGTCCACCCGGGTCCGGGTGCGGACGTCGATGGTGTCGATGGCCGCGATCTGCTCGATCAGGTAGCTGGACATCGACCGCTCCAGCGACTCCCCACGCACCGCCAGCGTCACCCGAGCGGCGTGCCGAGAGAAGAACACGGCGGCCTGACCCGCCGAGTTGGCGCCGCCGACGATGATCACGTGGTCACCGGCGCAGGCCGTCGCCTGGGTCGAGGCCGAGCCGTAGTAGACGCCGCGGCCGACCAGCTCGGCCAACCCGTCGGCGACCAGCTCCCGGTACGAGACACCCGTGGCGAGCAGGACAGACTTGGTCAGCACACTCGAGCCGTCGTCGAAGACCAGCCGGCGCGCCGGCCCCTGCACCTCGAGTCCCACTGCGTTGCGGGCGGTGATCAGCTCAGCCCCCAACCGGAGCGCCTGCCGGCGGGCCCGCTCGGTGAGCTGGTCACCGGACACCCCGTCGGGGAAGCCCAGGTAGTTCTCGATCCGTGAGCTCTGCCCAGCCTGACCGCCGGCGGCGGCCCGCTCGATGATCACCGTCTTGAGGCCTTCCGAGGCGCCGTACACCGCGGCGCCGAGACCCGCCGGCCCGCCGCCGACGATGACGAGGTCGTAGAACTCCTCGGTCGGAGCGGTCGACAGACCGACCGCGTTGGCGAGCTCGGCCAGGCCCGGGCGGATCAACGGGTCGCCGTCGCTGGTGATCACGACCGGGATGTCGTCGGGGGTGGCGCCGGCCGCGGCCATCAGCCGTTGCCCGTCGGGTTCGGCGACGTTGTACCACCGGTAGGACACCAGGTTGCGGGCCAGGAAGTCGCGGACCTCGTAGGACGGGGCGGACCAGGGGTGGCCGAGGATCTTGATCTTGCGCTCGGTCGCGTGACCGTCTCGCTGCCAGGCGGCCAGCAGCTCGTCGATCACCGGGTAGAGCTTCTCCTCCGGCGGCTCCCACGGCTTGAGCAGGTAGTGGTCGACGTCGACGACGTTGATCGCGGCGATCGCGGCGTCGGTGTCGGCGTACGCCGTGAGCAGCGCCCGTCGGGCATGGGGAACCAGGTCCATGGCCTGCTCGAGGAACTCGATGCCGCTCATCTGCGGCATCCGGTAGTCGGCGAGGATCACGGCCACCTGCTCGCCTCGGAGGACGACCTCCCGGATCGCCTCCAGTGCCGCCGGACCGGAGTCGGCGCGCAGGATCCGGTAGTCGTTCCCGTACCGCCGCCGCAGGTCGCGGGCGACGGCACGGGAGACCGACGGGTCGTCGTCGACGGTCAGCAGCACGGGGCGGGCCGAGCGCTCGTGAGAGCCGGGCGCGGGGTCATTCGTCACGGCTACATCCTGCCCCGCTCACCCCAACCTCCGCCCCCGACCTCAGTCGACGGCGGTGACGAGGTAGAGGACCGCGTGATCCGGGTTGATCGATGCCGGCATCAGACCTGCGCGGGCGAGCGTGGCGCCGCTGAGCTCGACTCCGAGCTCGCCATCGGGCTGCAGGGTCGGTCTGGTCCCTGGTGGCAGGGCGTGCACCTCTTCCCACGAGGGTGTCCGCAGTCCCCACCAGCGCGGCACCCGCCCGGACCTGGGCAGCAGCTCCTGCACCGGCACGACCCGGTAGCGGCGGTCGGGGTCGAGGCCGGGCAACGGCACCCGCCCCGTCGAGACCAAGGGCGATCGGGCCACCGAGACCAGCGAGTAGATCGCTGTGCTCTGGTCGGGCGACACCACCCCATGGGCGTTCAGGCTGTCGTCGGGGAAGTCGATCCGGACCAGATCGCCGCCGAGCAGCAGGTCGCGGTTCTCCTTGAAGAAACCGATCCAGACGCCGAGGTCGGCCAGCTCGGTGTCGGAGGCCTTGGAGAGGTCCCACTCGATGCCCAGGTGCCCGAAGATCGCCGTGGCGGCCCGGAAGTCGAGGTCGTGCTGCCGACCGGTGGTGTGCGACTCACCCGAGGCGATGTGGGCGCCCATCAGCTCCGGCGGGATCAGCTGGGTCGTCCAGCGGTGCATCTCCTGACGCTCCAGCGGGTCGATGCAGTCCGACACCCAGACCCGCTCGGTCCGCTCCAGCACGCCCAGATCTACCCTGGCCCCGCCGGAGGAGCACGACTCGATCTCCAGTCCCGGGAAGGCGGCCTTGATCTCGTCGATGAGCCGGTAGAAGGCCAGCGTCTGCTGGTGCACGCCGGGTCGGCCCTCAGGCTGGTTGCCGGCGTCGATCAGGTCACGGTTGTGGTCCCACTTGATGTAGGCGATGTCGTACTCGCGCAGGATCGCGAAGATCGCGTCCCGGATGAAGGCGTAGCAGTCCGGCAGGCCGAGATTGATCACCTGCTGGAATCGCGACTCGACCGGCAGCCGGTCGCCGGTGGCCATCACCCACTCCGGATGGGCGCGGGCCGCGTCGGAGTCGGTGTTGATCATCTCTGGCTCGAACCAGAGACCGAACTGCATGCCGAGCTCCGTCACCTTGTCGACGAGGGGATGCAGACCGTTCGGCCAGACCTCCGGTGACACGGTCCAGTCGCCGAGACCCGACTTGTCGTTGCGCCGCGATCCGAACCAGCCGTCGTCCAGCACGTAGCGCTCGACCCCGAGCGCCGCCGCCCGCTCGGCCAGATCGACCAGGCGATCGAGGTCGTGGTCGAAGTAGACGGCCTCCCAGACGTTGATGGTGACCGGCCGGGTGGTGGAGGGATGGATGGTCCGCGCCCGCAGGAAGCGGTGAAAGCGTCGGGCGACCTGATCCAGGCCCGCACCGTACGACCCGTACAGCCAGGGCGAGGTGTAGGTCTCCCCCCCGTCCAGGACGACCTCTCCGGGCAGCAGCAGCTCGCCACCACC
Source organism: uncultured Actinomycetota bacterium (assembly GCA_963696135.1). Taxonomy (GTDB): domain Bacteria; phylum Actinomycetota; class Actinomycetes; order Propionibacteriales; family Propionibacteriaceae; genus Microlunatus. The sequence goes on along the minus strand of CAVOJH010000003.1, from coordinate 67,482 downwards.
GATCACCTGCTCACCCGTGGACAGCTGCTCGGCGTAGTGCACGTGGTTGCCGCTCCAGCCGGTGTGGACGGCCCAGACCTCGCCCTGGTGGAAGGAGAACCCGGGGGTGCCGACGTGCAGCACGGTCGCCGCGTCGGCGCCCGTACGGCCTTTGCGGTTCTCGCGGAGATGGATGCCCACCTGCAACGGACTGCGCTGGGCGATCCGCTCCTTGCCCCAGCGACCGCACATGTCCAGCACCTCGCGGGCCGCCGGCGGCACCGGGAAGGCGGGAGTCAGACCGTGCAGCTCGTAGCCGTCGGCACCGGTGTTGGTGACGGCCGCCCGGGCCCGCAGCAGTCCCCCGGCGGTCAGACCGAGGCTGACTGTCACGGTCAGTCCGGCGACCTCGTCGACCGCGTCGACCTCGATCTCGGTCGGCCCGTCCGTGGCGATCAGCCCGGGGGCGTCCGATGACCGGTCGTCGCCACCGACTCGAAGGGCGGTGGTGGAGAACTTCGGCGACCAGTCCCGGCCGGAGCGTGAGCCGCTCAGGCCGGGGCGGCCCAGCCAGCCGGTCCAGTGCTCGGGGAGCACCGCGAGCTTGACCGGGTCGTCGATGATGTTGGCGGCCGTCGGGAACTCACTCGACCGTGCGATCGCTGCGACCTCGGACTCCGACAGCTCACCGAGGTCGGCGCCCCAGTACGGGATCGAGGGCAGTCGTCCGTCGGTCAGGTCGACGACGGCCGTGACTCCCTCGGTTCGCAGCAGGACGAAGGTGTTGACGGGCACGGGAGTTCCTTTCGGGGCCGCCGGCAGCTACCGGCTGGGAAGATGATGACGATCTGGAAGACGGGCCGGCCGGTGGCCTCGGGCGATCGGATTCACGAACGCGCCACAAGACGCGCCTCCATGACCCGGACCAGGTCCTGGGCGGACTCGTGGGCCTGACGGGTCCGGTCGACCCGCAAGGTGCAGCTCTGGTGGCCGGTGGTCCCGCGGACCGCCAGCCGGGAGTTGTCGTACCCGACCTCCGCGACCTGGTCCCACGGCAGAACCGTGCGGCGGCTGCCGTTGACGACCGTGAACGAGTCAGCGTCGACGTAGGCCACCCACCGCAACCGGTAGTGGCGCACGACGGCAGCCAGCGCGAAACCGAAGGAGACGCCCATGAGAAGGAGGCCGAAGACCAGGAAGAAGGTCGGCATGCGGGCCAGGGCCCAGGCGAAGAGCTGGCAGGCGCCGGCGATGGCCGCCAACGAGGCGATCACCAGGTGACCGAGCGGCGGTTCGACGGGCAACCGGAAGCGGTCGGCGTGAGCGCGTGCCGGGGTGGGGCTGGACAACGATCCTCCTGGCTACGGTGACGCCCTCATGCTGCCACGGACGGGCTCAGAATGGCATTCAGCACCGGTGGCAGGAGCGCCACCGGTGCTGAATGTCGGTCTGCTGAGGGACCTGTCGGCTACGTCTTCGAACCCGACAGGGCGATGCCCTCGACGATCTGCTTCTGAGCGACGATGAAGACGATCAGCATCGGGAGCGCCGCCATCGTCGTGGCCGCCATCAGGCTGGTCCAGTCCGAGGAGTACGCACCCTTGAAGTAGTTCACCACCAACGGGATGGTGAACAGGTCCTCGGTGTTCAGGAAGATCAACGGCTGGAAGAAGTTGTTCCACTGACCGAGGAACACGAAGATCCCCAGCGCAGTCATCGGCGTCTTCAGCAGCGGCAGGATGATCGTGGTGAACGTACGGAGCCGGCCGGCCCCGTCGATCGCCGCTGCTTCCTCCAGCTCGACCGGGATGCCCCTGACGTACTGGCGCATCAAGAACACACCGAACGCGTTGAACAACGACGCCGGCACGATGATCGCCAGGTGGGTGTCGATCCACTGCAGCCATCCGAGGATGAGGTACAGCGGGATGATGGTCAGCTGCATCGGCACCATCATCGTGGCCAGGAACACTGCGAACAGCGCGTTGTTCCCCGGGAACCTGATCCGAGCGAAGGCGTACGCCGCCATCGAGCAGGTCAACAGCGTGAAGATCGTGACCAGGGCCGCGATGTAGAAGCTGTTGAAGTAGGCCGTGCCGAACGGCGCACCCTCCCACGCCGTGCGGAACCCGTCCAGCGTCCAGTTGTTGGGCAGCAGGACCGGCGGACGCAAGAAGATCTCGTCCAACGGTTTGAAGGCGGAGAACACCATCCACAGGAACGGGATGAACATGAGGATGGAGAAGACGATGAGAATGATGTGGATGGGGATCCTGGCGGGCTTGAAGGACGAACCTCCGCCACCCGAGTCCTTTTTGTACTCTTTGGTTTCGGTCTCTTCGACCGCCTTGATGCCGAGCTCGGCTCGAGTAGTACTCATTCTGTGTAGTGCACCCATCTCTTCTGCGCGAGCAGCTGGAGGCCCGTGATGATCAACAGGACGATGAACAGGTAGATCGCGATCGCGGAGGCGAACCCGAACCTGAACTCACGGAAGGCGATGTTGACGATCTCGTAGACGATCGTCCGGGCGTTCGCCGGGGCCGTGGTGTCGTAGAAGAAGAAGATGTAGTCGAAGACCTGGAACGAGCCGATGATCGAGGTGATCGACAGGAACAGGATCGTCGGCGACAGCAGCGGGATGGTGATCTTGCGCATCTTCTGCCACTCGCTCGCTCCGTCGATGTCGGCAGCCTCCATCAACGCCTTCGGCACGCTCTCGAGCCCGGCCATGTACATCACGATCATGTAGCCGAGAGCCTGCCAGACCGACACCAGCGCGATGGCCGGGATGGCCGTCCGGGGGTCCTGCAACCAGTCCGGTGTCGGCAGCCCGATCCGGGCCAGGAACGTGTTGAGCGGGCTGATCTCCGGGTTGAGCAACCACAGCCAGATGGCTGCGACAGCGATGCTCGACGTCACCTGCGGGGCGAAGAAGAACACCCGGTAGACCGACTTGACCTTGCCGGCCTTCTGCAACAGGAACGCGAACAAGAACCCACTGATCATCAGACCCGGTAGCTGGATTGCGGTGAACCACGCCGTGTTGAGCCAGGACTGCCTCAGCTGAGGATCCTGGAGCACGGCGATGAAGTTGTCGAACCCGACGAACGTGCGGGTGCCGAACCCGTCCCAGTTGGAGAACCCCAGGATGAAGGCGAACACCAGCGGACCCAGCATGAAGGCCAGCAGCCCGACCAGCTGTGGAGACAGGAAGAACAGCGCCCAACCGAGGTCCTGGCGTTGCTTCTTCTTCATCGCCGGGGTGACCCGCGTGAACTCCCTCTGAGCCCTCGCGGCCCCCTGTGCGGTGGCGCCTGCAGTCGTGGTGGCCATGACCTATCCCTTGTTGATGAAGGCGCAGATCTTGGTGGCGAACTCCTGCGCGCTCGCCCCGGACTTGATCACCTTGTCGATCTCGGAGTTGATGTTGGCCGCGACCGCCGACTTCTGGGAGATGCCCGGCGGAATGGCGTAGCCCACCTTGGCCACCTCGTTGAAGTACTGGGCGTGCTTCGGCAGGTCGCCCTCGGTCACGACGTCCTCGGCGCCCGGGATCGAGGGAACCGCGTTGCCGCCGCCGGAGAGACGCGCCTTCTGACCGTTCACAGCATCGACGCTCACGAACCGGGTGGTCCACCACAGCGCGGTCTCGGGATCCTTGGCCTTGGCGTTCACGCCCATGGCCGCCACCGGGACGTTGACCGGTGCGATCGTCTTGCCGTCCTCGGACGGGTACGGCGCGATGTCGTAGGCGATCTTCAGCTTCTTCAGGTTGGGCAGGATCCAACGACCCATCTGGCAGGTGGCCAGCTGGCTGGCGAAGAACAGTGCGTCGAGGCCCTGACCCTTGGGCAGCGAGCCGCCGTAGGTGATCGTCTCGTCCTTCATGCCGGCGAAGATCCAGTTGAGGGTCTCCATCGACTTCGGGTCGACGTCGAAGATCGCCTTGTTGTTCTCGTCGAAGGTCTTGCCGCCGAAGGTGGTCATCCAGGACAACCAGTACGCCCACTCGCCGGCGATCGCCAGGCCACGCTTGCCGGTTGCCTTGATCTTGGTCAGCAGCTCTTGCAGCGCGTCGCGGTTCCAGGTTCCGGCCTCGTGCTGATCCACCGGGCTCTTCACCCCGGCGTCGGAGAGCATGGTCTCGTTGAACCAGAAGACGAGCGGGTTGCAGTCCACCGGGAGGCCGTAGATGCCCTCACCGGATGCCGGCTTGCACCAGGGGAGCAGACCGGGGTAGAAGTCGTCGACCTTGACCGGCGACTCCGGTTTGGCGGCGAACTCGGCCAGGTCGACGATGTTCTTCGACTCGATCAGCTTCGTCATGCCCTCGGTGCTGACGTAGAAGGCATCCGGCGCGCTGCCACCGGCCAGCTGCGTCAGCAGCTTGGACATGTAGTCACCCGTGACGATCTGGTAGCTGATCTTGGCCTTGTACTCGCCCTCGTAGGCCTTCGTGACCTCGCGGAATCGGGTCGCCTCACCCGGGTTGGCCCAGTTGCCCCAGACCAGGTTGCCACCTTCACCACTGGCACCGGCGTCTGCGCCGCCCCCACCAGCACCGCCGCCGCTGCCGGCGCCACAGCCCGCGAGGAGCGTCCCGGCACCGGCGACACCCAGGCCAGCCAGTGCGGTCGTACCGATAAAGCTCCGGCGCGAGACTGCGCGTCCCAGTGCGTCCTTGACTTCAGTCATGCATTCCTCCTCGAATGTCGCCTCTGGGGCTCCCGATGGCCTGAGAGGTTCCTTAGCGCGACCGATCCTGCCCGCGACGCAACCGGTTGTCAACGGTTGGTGTCGAACAATCTGATCCTGATCCAAACACACGCAGCAGACCACGAGACCCACTGGTAGGGCAAGGACGCTACCGAAACGTTATACCGACCGTGTCGGCCCGCGCCGTCGAGTCGCGGATGATCAACTCGACCCGCAGCCGATCGGTCGGCGTCGGCTGCGGCCTCTCCCCCGACCCACCGACACCGACGATGTCGAGCAGGGCCTGGGCGGCGCGTACACCCTGGGCGTGAGCGTGCTGATCAATCGTGGTCAGGTCCCACAGCCGGGCCATCGGGTGATCGTCGAAGCCGGCCACCGAGATGTCCCTCGGGCACTGCACGCCGGCCCGCCGCAGGCTGGCGATCAGCCCGAAGGCCAGCTCATCCGACTGGCAGAACACCGCTCGAGGCAAGGGTTGCGACGAGGCCAACAGCTGGTCGCCGACCCGCTCACCGTCGGCAGCGTGACAGTCCCCGGGCCGCAGCCGGAGGACCCCGGTCGGGTCGATACCGGCCTCGGCCAACCCCTGCAGGAACCCCGTGGCACGCAGCTCCCAGATGCTCACATCCATTTTCCCGCTCATCTGGCCCTCGACCATCGCGAGCGACGTGTGTCCGAGGCCGACGAGGTGCTTGGCCACCAAACGTCCGCCTTCGCGGTGGTCGACGAAGACCCCCGGCGCGGTCACCAGAGGCCCGCCGTTCGCGGCCACCGGAACCAGCGCCTTTCCGTCACCTCGGTCAGGGACGCTGGTGGTGCCGGCGAACAGGAGAGCATCGCGCGAGCGACCCGCGCCGAGCTGGCGGAACAGACGGGCGAACTGCTCGGAGCCGATCTGCAGAAAGTCGGAGTCGATGTCGAGGTTGATCAGCTCCACCCGAAATCCTGCGTCGCTGAGCACCTCGCTGGCCCCGGAGGCGACCTCGCTGAAATACCACGACCGCAGGCTGGGCAGGACGATGCCGACGGTGCGGGTCGTCCCGGTGGCCAACGCCGTGCCGAGCTCGGAGGCCGAGTAGTCCAACTCTGTCGCGGCCGCCAGGATCCGTTGACGAGTCTCCTCGCCGACCCCGTCCATCCCGCGCAGAGCGCGAGACACCGTGCCCTTGTTGACACCGGCCTTGCGCGCGACATCCACGATGGTGACGCGCCTCTTTCTTTCCCGGCTCGTCGCCACGAACCAGGTCGTCGCGTCGGTGGACACGCCTGGAGTATAGGAAGACTGTCGTTCGAGGGCACCACCCCTCCCGTCGGCTGGCCGCTCCTCCTGACATTCCGGCCGTGATCCCGGTCCGGATGCAGGCGGCTCAGCGCCACCGATACCGCACCTCCGGTCGACCGGCACGACCCTCGTGCGACGTCCGTCGCTCCGCCAGCGCGGCGTCGGCCAGATACTCCAGATACCGCCGCGCCGTCACCCGGGAGATGCCGATCTCATCGGCGACCTCGCCAGCGCTCCACGTATCCGGGCGCTGGAGCACGGCCGTGATCCGACCGAGCATCTCGACCGAAAGGCCCTTGGGCAGGTCCTGGGAGCTCAAGGCCGGCCGCAGGGTGGCGATCATCGCGTCGACGTCGGACTGACCCAGGGCGGCCTGGCGGCTGTCCAGCTGGACCCGGTAGGCGAGGTACTGCTCGATCTTGGTGCGGAACGAGCCGAAGGTGAAGGGCTTGATGACGTACGCCACCACCCCCTGAGCCACCGCCTGTCGGACGACCTCGACATCTCGGGCCGCCGTCACCGCGATCACATCGGCGCCGTGCCCGGCACCGCGGATCCGGCGGAGCAGGTCGAGACCGTGACTGTCTGGCAGGTTCATGTCCAGCACCACGAGGTCGATGTCGGGGTTGGCGGCCAGCAGCCGCAGGGCGTCGCGGCCCGAGCGGGCGACTCCCACGACTTCGAGACCGAGCCGCTGGAGGTACAAGGCGTTCGCCTCGGCGACCACGGCTTCGTCCTCGACCACCAAGGCCGTGAGTCCCGAGGTCGCTGCGGCGCCGGCCGAGGTCGTCACGGCTGCTCCCCTCGGCGGCCCGACGCCCGCGTCGTCCGCTTCTCGATCAGGGCCTCGGCCGGGATGTCGACCGAGAACTCGGCTCCACCCAACCACGACGCACCGATCTCTATCCGTCCGCCGAGCCGCCGCACCACCTCGGTCACCAGCGCGAGCCCGATGCCCCGACCGATCCCGTCGGCCCCGGGCTTCGTCGACCAGCCGCGGGTGAAGACCTGGCTGCGTTGCTCGGCCGCGAGACCTGGGCCGGAGTCCCCCACCCGCAGCCGAAGCCGATCGCCCGCCAGATCGCAGAACACCTCCACCCTCCGGTCCCGCTCGACCTCACCGGTCGCATCCATGGCGTTGTCGATGAGATTGCCGACCAGGGTGACCAGATCCTGCGGATCGAACCCGTACTCGGCGACCGTCGACCCCTCGACCACGGAGAGCTCGATCCCCCGTTCGGCCGCCTGGGCGGTCTTGCCGAGCAACATGGCTGCCAGCACGGGGTCGTCGACCGCGGCCACCACCTCGTCGGTCAGACGCTGGGCCAGCGCGAGCTCCGACGTCGCGAACTCCACGGCAGCCTCGGACCGGCCCAGCTCGATCAGCGACACCACCGTCTGCAGCCGGTTGGCCGCCTCGTGGTTCTGGGCCCGCAACGAGTCGGCCAGACTCCGCGCCGAGTCCAGCTCGCCGGAGACCGCCTGCAGATCCGTACGATCGCGCAGCGTGATGACCGAGCCGACCACCTTCCCCTCCCAGGTCGCGGACGTCCTGTTCACCACCAGGATCTTGTCGTGCACCAGCTGGATCTCGTCCCGGATCTCGACCGCGCTGCCGGAGCGCTCGACGAACGACGTCGGCAGGTCGAGCTCGCCGAGCTCGGTGCCGACCGGGTCGTCGGGGAGGGTGAGCAGCCGTCGGGCCTCGTCGTTGGCCAGCTGCACCTTGCCGCTCGGGTCCAGCAGCAGCATGCCCTCCCGGACGGCGTGCAGGACGGCGTCGTAGTACTCCAGCATGGCGACCAGCTGGGTCTCGCCGAGCCCCCTGGTCTGGCGACGGAGTCGGCGACTGATCCCGATCGCGCCCGCGGTGCCCACCAGGAGAGCGCCGACACCGGCCAGCAGGATCGGCGGCAGACTCGGCCAGATCGACCGTTGCACGCTCGCGGTGGTGATACCCACCGAGACCAGCCCGACCACCCGGCCCTCATCGACCACCGGGACCACCGACCGGACCGACTTGCCGAGGGTGCCGGTGTACTCCTCGGTCAACGTGGCGCCACCGCGCGCGGCTTCGATGGTGCCCAGATACCGACCTCCGATCTGGGCCGGATCGGGGTGGGTCCAGCGGATCCCGTCGGTGCTCATCACCACCACGAAGCTCGTGCCCGTGGAGACCCGAACCTGCTCCGCGTACGGCTGCAGACGAGTCGTCGGATCACCAGTCCGGACGCCGGCCCGGACAGTCGGTGAGGCCGCCACCGCCTCGGCCACCCCCAGGGTCACATCGCCGGCGGCGTGCACGGCGTCACGCCGGGCGTCCACCACCGCGAGACCCAGTCCGCCGATCACCACGACCGCGACCACCACCAGCTGGAGCAGCAGGATCTGGGCGGCGACGCTGCCCGTCCTCAACCGGTCGAGGGGTGCCATGGCCGCATTGTCCACCAGAGCCTGGTGAACTCAACGTACGCAACGAGGCGCGGGTCACACCCTCGACCGCAGGATGGCGGCATCCCGGTTCCCCGGGGGACTTGCTCATCAGCGCTGATTCGAGGAGAGATCCATGACTGCGACCCTCACCCCACCATCTGGGGACGCTCCGGTCACCACGACCAAGAAGAAGGACCGGACCCACTGGCTCTACATCTCGGTGCTGATCGCGGTTGGTCTCGGCATCACCGTCGGTCTGGTGGCCCCGGACTTCGCCAAGCAGCTCAAGCCGGTCGGCACAGGCTTCGTCAGCCTGATCAAGATGATGATCGCTCCGGTGATCTTCTGCACGATCGTGCTGGGCATCGGATCGGTCCGCAAGGCCTCGCAGGTCGGCAAGGTCGGCAGCCTCGCTCTGGTGTACTTCCTCGCGATGTCGACCGTGGCCCTGGCCATCGGCTTGGTGGTCGGCAACATCATCCACCCGGGTGACGGTCTGTTGATCACCCCGGAGGTGGCCGACAAGGCGGCCGACGCCGCGTCGGTGGAGAAGCTGACCACCGCGGAGTTCCTGCTGCACATCATCCCGACCACGCTCTTCTCTGCGCTGACCACCGAGGTCGTGCTGCAGACGCTGCTGGTGGCGCTGCTGGTCGGCTTCGCCCTGCAGGCGATGGGCAAGAGCGGGGAGCCGATCCTGAAAGGTGTCGGTCACCTGCAGAAGCTCGTCTTCCGGATCCTCGCGATGATCATGTGGCTGGCCCCGATCGGCGCCTTCGGCGCCATCGCGGCCGTGGTGGGCGCGACCGGTGTCGCTGCCTTGAAGAGCCTGGCGGTGCTGATGGTCGGCTTCTACGCCGCCTGCTTCGTGTTCGTGGTCGTGATCCTCGGCACCCTGCTCTGGCTGGTGGCCCGGATCAACATCTTCTCCCTGTTCAAGTACCTGGCCCGCGAGTTCCTGCTGATCGTGGCCACCTCCTCCTCGGAGTCGGCCCTGCCCCGGTTGATCGCCAAGATGGAGCACATCGGAGTGTCCCGCTCCACCGTCGGTGTGGTCGTCCCCACCGGCTACTCGTTCAACCTGGACGGCACCGCCATCTACCTGACCATGGCGTCGCTGTTCATCGCCAACGCGATGGGCGATCCGCTGAGCGTCGGCGAACAGGTCTCGCTGCTCCTCTTCATGATGATCGCGTCGAAGGGCGCAGCCGGAGTCACCGGCGCCGGTCTGGCCACCCTGGCCGGCGGCCTGGCCTCGCACCGTCCCGAGCTGACCGACGGTGTCGGCCTCATCGTCGGCATCGACCGCTTCATGTCGGAGGCCCGTGCGGTCACCAACTTCGCCGGCAACGCCGTGGCCACGCTGGTCATCGGCACCTGGACGCGCAGCGTCGATCACGATCAGGTCAGCCTGGTTCTGGGCGGCGGCGACCCGTTCAACGAGGAGACCATGGTCGACGACGGCCACGGCGGCGAGGTCGAGGACCGCGAACCCGAGCTGGTGGGCGCCAAGCACTGACCCTGCGGCACCTTCCCGCTCCCCTCGTGCTACCCCGAAACCCGCTGACGCACTCCTCCGGTGCGTCAGCGGGTTCCTGGCGGTCATGCGCGGGTCAGTGGGCGCGGGCGTCCACCTCGTAAGAGGTGTTGATCGACTCGAAGAAGTTGACCAGCTGGAGGGTGTCGTTGGCCGTGGCCATCCACTTGGCCGGGTTGGCCACCCCGTAGACCGGCTCGAAGCCGAGCTCCTCCAGCCGGCGGTCGGCCAGGTACTTCACGTACGTGTTGATGTAGTCGGCGTTCAGGCCGAGGATGCCCTTCGGCAGCAGGTCGCGGTTGTACTCCTCTTCCATCGCCACCGCGTCGATGATCATGCCCTGGATCTCGGCGGAGAACTCGTCGGTGGCGATCTCCGGGTTCTCCTCCAGCGCTTGCGGACCCGGATGCGGGTGGGGATGGTCGGTGCGGTCATGGAACCCTCGTTCGTGGCTGCGGAGGTGACCGTGGAGGACGGGGAGGGTCGAGGAAGCGTCAGCAGGCCCGGATGGCGCGCGCGCTTCGTCGCCGGCCCTCCCACGAGGCCACGGACGCACGCCCGCGGAATCGGCCCACGGGCGGTAGTGGCAGGTCTTCGGACTCACGAGCAGGGTGGCTCCTGTCAGTGACAGGTCCACCGGGCCTACTGACCGTCGCTTCCCAGGATCGCTCCCAGTGCTGTTGACGGCGGTCGTTCTCGTTCACCGCTGCGGGGCAGTTCCGGTCTCCCACCGGATTCCCTCTTACGACGACCGCCCTGGCTGACCGGCCGAACCGACTACGACAACCACCATATATGGAAATGTCGCCGTTGTAACTACCTAGATGTAGTTTCTCTACCGCGCGCCCGTCGCACCACGCGAGACGGCGTCAATGGATCGAGGCACCGCTGCCGGGTGTTTCGGTCGGACCCGCCACCGGTACGCCGAGGTGCAGAAGCACCGCCAGGACGCGTCGGTTGTGGTCTTCGGTCTCGGCGATGCCGAGCTTGACGAGCACGCGTCGGATGTGAGCCTCGACGGTGCGCTCACTGAGCCAGAGCCGCTTGGCGATGGCGGCGTTGGTCAGTCCCTGAGCCATCGAGGCGAGGACGAGGTGCTCGCGTTCGGAGAGCCCGGTGACGGCGCCGCCGCCCCCCGCTCGATGAAGCAGCGCAGCGACCACCTGCGGATCGAGGGCAGACCCGCCGTCGGCCACGCGAGCGACAGAGGCCAGGAAGTCAGGGACATCCAGCACCCGGTCCTTGAGCAGGTAACCGAAGCCGCCCAGCCCGACCAGACCCACGCTGTGCACCGTCTCGATGTGCTGGGAGAGCAACAACACCCCGATGTCGGGGCGGAGTGACTTGAGGTCGGCGGCGGCCCGGGCACCCTCGTCGGTGAACGTCGGGGGAAGCCTGACGTCCAGGACGACCACATCGGGGAGCAGCTCCAGCAAGGCCCCTTCGAGGCCGTCGCAGCCTCCGGCCGACCAGACGACGTCGTGCCCGGCATCCCTGAACACCCCGATCAGCCCCTCCCGCAGGAGCGCCTGGTCCTCGACCAGCATCAAGCGCATGGCAGCTCCGCGGTCAGCCGTGTGCCGTGAGGATCGGAATCGATCCGCAGACTCCCCCCGACTGCGGCCACCCGGTCGGCCAGTCCGGCCAGTCCGGAACCCGGCCGCACGGTCGCGCCGCCCACGCCGTCGTCGGCCACCGACACGAACAACGATCCGTGATGGCACACGGCGCGGAGCGTCGCGACCGACGCTTCAGCGTGCTTGATGACGTTGGTCAGGCCTTCGCACGCGACGAAGTAGGCGGCGGTCTCCACCGACCGCCCGACGCGCTCCGTCCCGGCGTCCACGATCACCGGGATCGGAGAACGCGACGCGAGCTCCCGCAGGGCCGGACCGATTCCGCTGTCGAGCTGCGGCGGCGGAAGCGCGCTCGTCAGGTTCCGGAGCTCGTCGATCGTGGTGGCGAGGTCGCCGACCGCGCCGTCGATGAGGTCCGCGTCCGGCGCTCGTCCTGCGACCCGCAGTCTGCTCTCCAGCCGACGCAGGGCGATCCCGACCGTCACCAGACGCTGCTGGGCGCCATCGTGGAGGTCCCGCTGGATGCGACGGCGTTCCTCGTCGGCCGATTCGGCGATACGCGCCCGCGACTGGTCGAGCTCGTCGAGTCGACGGGTCAGCTCCACCCCCAAGCGGGCCACCTGCACGGCCAGCTGCGCGTGCTCGAGGAGCTGGCGGACCCGCGCGGCTCGGTCCGGCTCTCCATCATCGGTGAACTGCACGACCGCCTCGGGTGTGCCCTGGCGCTCGAGCCGGACCACTCCCAGGTCGGGGACGAGGTCGGCGGACCGTCCTCGTACATCGACGAGACCCCCATAGGCCGGCAGGTAGAGCAGCAGCCGTAGCCGGGGATCCCGCAGCGCCTCGGACAACACCTGCTGGAGGCGGTCGGGCTGCTCGGTTCCCGAACGCAGACCTTCGAGAAAGGCGTCGAGTCGCATCCGGGCCCCGAGTGCGTCGCGGTCGAACCGTCGATCCGCGACCTCGCGGACGCGTCGCAGAAGCGGTCGGAAGACGGCAGCCGCCACCAGCGTCGACAGGGCGACCACCCACGGCGATGACCATGACCGTCCGGCGAGGGTGCCGAGCAGCACGGTGATGCTGGCGTAGACCCCGACGGCGATGATGGTCACGCTCGCGTAGGCGAGCGAGCGCCCGATGATGCGGTCCACGTCGAAGAGCCGGTAGCGCAGCACGGACGCCCCGAGTGCCAGCGCGCACCCCACGAGGATGACCGGGGTGATGACCCGGACCGGGAGCGACGAGTCCCACGACACGATGGCGACGGGCAGCAGCACGACCAAGCAGACACCGGCGAGCGCGACCCACTTGAGCTGCTGACGGACGACCGAGTTGCCGGCGCGGAAACGCGCCACCAACGAGATCAGGGCGCCGAGCGCGGCCACCGACAACAACGTCCCGCTGGCCAGGACCGCCTGCGGACCCGGGAGCCAGTGCACGGCGTACCGGTTAGGTTCGCCGGTGATCACGTCGACCGATGTCGGGCTGACCCACCAGGCGAGCAGGTAGAGGCCGGTGCCGATGACGCCGACCCACAGGACGATCCGCCAACGGGGGTCAGGCAGACTTCCGGTGGGGGTGTAGAGCAGGACCAGCACCCACATCAGCGCCCCGGGACACCAGCTCACGAGTCCGAGCCAGAGCACGAGCTGGGCGCCGGACCACCCCACCTCGACGCCCCGGGTCGCCCAGCCCAGCGCGAGGTCGGCCATCACCGCACCCTGCACACCACCGAGACACAGGATCCATCCGACAGGGTGGCGCGGAAGCTGCAGGACGATCACAGTGCCGACGGCGGTCAGGGTGATGTTGTAGAGCGCGAAGAGCACGGTGTCGAGCGGGTCGGCGAAGCCCCAGGACAGCACGAGGCTCGCGATCTCGGCGGCCACCGTCAGCCCCAGACAGGCCAGGGCCGCCAACCCTGATCGGGGGAGTCGCACGCGATCATCATCCCCCTCGCTCTCGTTGGGGGCATCAGTGTCAGCACGGCACCTGAACGTGGTGCTGCCGCCGATGCGCAGGGAACGGCCGGATTCCTAGCGTGGGCGTGGCCCCGACGGAAGGAACCCGATGACCACCGATCTCACCACCACTCAGCCCGGAACTGAGCCGACTGCGTCGGCACCGCGTTCGCTCGGATCGATCGTCCCCGGCGTCGCCGCCGTCCTGTTCGCCGGCGTACAGCTCCAGGCCGGTGTCGTCACCGTCGCGTTCCGGCAGATCTCGGCGGTTCCGGCGGACCGGCTTAACTTTCCCTACGAAGGCTCCATGTCCGTGGCCATGTCGCTGGCCTGGGCGCTGGCCCAGGCGGGGTTCGTCCTCAGCCTCATTGCCTTCGCCCGGTGCGGGGCGACCGGCAGGAGTCGCATGGGCCGGCTCGGTTCGGGCGTGCTGATCGTCGGTGGCGCGGTGTTCGTGGCCGCCCAGGCGGCGAGCGCGTTCATGCCCGATGCCCGCAGCGACGAGCCGGCGGCCGGTGTTGTCGTGATGCTGTTCGCGGTGGGCAGCCTGTTGACGGCGTTCGGGTTCGCGGTCGCCGGTGTCGCCGTTCTCCGCGCTCGAGTGTGGTCGTCGTGGCGCCGCTTCACGCCCGTGTCCGTCGGCGCGGCGATGCTGTGCCTGGTCCCGCTGCAGTTCACCTCTCTGCTGGCCGTCGGGGTCACGCTCTACGCCGCCACCATCCTGGGGTTCGGCGCGGCGCTGCTCGCCGAGCCGCCCGACGACCCGGCATGAGTGCGGACATCGAGCGTCCGCCGACGGCGCTCGCACCAGCGGCTGCCCGACGCCGGCCCTCGTCGGTCGTGCTCATCGGGGCACTGATCGGCCTGACCTGGAGCGCAGCCCTGCGCGGGTGGATGGCGCAGCTGGCGGGGAAGGAATCCAGCGTCACCTGGCTGACCCTCGTCTTCCTGCTGTTCCCAGGGGCCTTGGTGGGGGCACTGCTCGGCCACGCGGCCGATGCCCAGGCCCGAGGACGCACACCGCGACGGATCCTGGTGTGGGCTCCGCTGCTGCTGGCCGCGGTGCTGCTGGACCCCACGATGCTTCTCCTCCTCCTGCGTCAGGGTTACGGCGGCGGCTCCCTCATGGTGGTCGCCACCGCCCTGAGCGCTGGCTATGCGTTCACCCACCGGCGCCTCTCCATGCCGACCGTGCTGTGCGGACTCGTCGCCATGAGCGGACTGGCGGCGATCGCTTTCATGGCCACCCTGGCCGCTCCGCTCGCCACCCCCCGAGGCGTCTGGGTGGGCGTGTTCGGCCTGTCGCTCATGCTGGTGCTCTGCCTGGCGTCCGCATTGCCTCACCGCCACCTACCGCCCCTCGGCAGCTGGGCCTACGTCGGGATCGGGGGTCTGTGCGGTCTGGCCTGGGCGAGCGGACTGCGGAGCTTCATGGCCGCCGTGGTCGGGCCGGCGTCGCAGGTCACCTGGGTGAACACGGTGGTCTGGATCCTGCTCGTGGGGGCGATCGTCGGCGCGCTCCTGGGCTACGCTGCGCGGCTTCGCTCGACCGACCTCCCCCGGCCGGCGCTGACAGCTGCACCGCTGCTGTTCGCCGCTGTGCTGCTGCCCGGGCTGCTGCACCCGACATCGATGTTCGTCGGCGGCATCGGGGGCGGAGCCGTCGGCGTACCGCTCCTGGGTATGGCCGGCGCGTACGGCCTGGCCGGCCGCAGTGTCTGGGCCAGGGTGGCATGCGGTGCACTTTTCCTGGCCGGCGTGACCCTGTGGGTGGTCGTCGCCGACGACGTCGGCGGGCCCGGGTTCGCCCTCGACACCGCGCGCGGGCTCTGGGCGAGCCTGCTCTATCTCTGTCTTCTGGCCACCCTGGCCTTGGCGGCCGCGATCCCCCTCCGAGCCTCGGATGAGCCACGAGAATCGAACGCGTTCTCCGGCGAAGTCCGCAGCTACCAGGAGTGACGCGAGGACCGCCGTCGTCGAAGGCGTGCGGCTCGCCCATCGCGTCTCCGGTGCCGGGGTGCCCGTCATCCTGATCCACGCCGCCGGGCTGGCGGACTTCTTCGCACCGCTGTACAGCTGGGACTCTGATCGGCGACCAGGCACGACAGTGCCGCGGACTGCTGCACCATCTGGGCCACCGCCCGGCCCACGTGGTCGGCCACTCCTCGGGTGGCGTGATCGCCCTCGAACTCGCCCGCCAGTCGCCCCGGTGCGTGGCGACGCTGTCGCTGCTGGAGCCCTCGCTTCCAGTCCCTGCCTCGGCGATGCTGGCCGCCACCGTCGTCCAGCCGGCGTTCGCGGCCTATCTCGCCGGCGACAAGTCGACCGCCATCGACACCTTCCTCGCCGGGGTCTGCGGACCGGACCACCCGTCCCTGGTCGACCGGCTCCTACCCACCGGTGCCCGAAGGCGTGCAGCCGAGGACGCCGACACCCTGTCCACCGTCGAAGCACCCTCGGTCGCCCAGTGGGGCTTCGATCCGCGGATGTTGTCCGAGCTCAGGATGCCGGTGATGAGTGTCCTCGGTGAGCGCAGCGACGGGGTGTCAGCGGTATCTCGTCAAGCTCACGAGCTCGTGATGGCCCACGTCGCAGATGTCGAGGCGTACGTGTTGCCACGAGCGACGCACTTCCTGCAGCTCCACAATCCAGCGACCTCGCGGTCGCTCTCGCCCGCTTCATCGACCAGCACCCCTATCGAGCTCTTGACGGACCCCGGAGAGGGCCCGGACTCCCTGTCGGATCAGCTGGCCGGGGGCAGCCGCGCTGGATCCCAGCCGAGCTCAGCCACGGCGCGGTCGAAGGCGTACCGGTCGGTCATCCCGGCCACGTACGCCACCGCGGCCCGGACCGGGTCACCGGGGGCCACCTCGAAGGCGGACGGCGAGGGCATCGCGGCTGGGCGCTCGACGTAGAACTCGACCAGGGCCCGGAGCACCTCGACCACTGCCCGGGACTGGGCCAACGAGGCCGGTCGGACGTAGATGCGCTCGTAGTTGAACGCCCTCAGCGCTGCCAGCGCCGAGGCCTGCGTCGCTTCCAGACCGACCTCGCCGTAGCGGTCGACCGCCCCGATCACGCCCCGGACGAAGACCCGGAGCTGCTGACGACGCGTACGGCCGCAGACCTCGGCAACCTCGGCGGGGATGTCTGCCTCGGTCACGATGCCGGCGTGGATGGCGTCTTCCAGATCGTGCGCGCAGTAGGCGATCCGGTCGGCCCAGCTGACGATCTCGCCCTCGACGGTCGCGGGCGCGGGCCGGGACCAGGAGTGGTTGCGGATGCCGTCCAGGGTCTCGGTGCACAGGTTGAGCGGGGCAAGCACCACGTCGGAGCCCCAGGGACCGTGGTCGTAGCCCTCGGTGATGAAGGCGTCGAACGCGTCCTCGCTGGCGTGACCACCGGGTCCGTGGCCGCAGTCGTGACCCAGGGCGATCGCATCGACCAGCGCCACGTTGGCGCCGATCCCGCGAGCGATCGAGGTGGCGACCTGGGCCACCTCCAGGGCATGCGTCAAGCGGGTCCGCTGATGATCACTGGGATAGACCACCACCTGGGTCTTGCCGGCCAGCCGACGGAACGCGGTCGAGTGCACGATCCGGTCTCGGTCCCGCTCGAAGCAGGTCCGCTCGGCGTCCGGTTCCTCTTCCCTGGCACGGTTTCCGCCGCCTCGGGCGCGGGTGGCGCCGGGTCGCAGCCGTACGGCCTCCCACTCCTCCCGCAGCTCACGGGCTACCACCGGTCCGGGGCCGGTCAGCGCGTGCGACGTCGCGTGCGCCCGCACCAGACCGGCGTCGGCGTGACCGTGCATGGTCGTGGCCCACTGCTGCGCTCGAGGCGAGATGTCCCCCGCGTCCGTCGACTCGGTCACGCCGGGTCAGCCACCGGAGATCCCGAGCTCGGCGTCGGCCAGCTCGAGATCCACCGCCAGTGGATCGTCCAGCCAGTGCTCGGGCAGAGCCACCTTCGTACGCGGCGAACCCTGTCGCCCGCGGGGGGATCCCAGCTCGGCAGTCGGGAACGGCACGTCCGGGTCCAGTTGTCCCAGCGCCGAGTCGAGATCGGTGAAGCTGGAGATCAGGCCGAGCGAACGCCGCAGGTCACCACCGACCGGAAAGCCCTTGAAGTACCAGGCCATGTGCTTGCGCATCTCGGCCAGCCCGTGCACCTCGTCGCTGTAGCCCACCAGCAGCTCCGCGTGCCGGCGCACCATGCTCGCCACCTCCCCGAGAGTGGGCAGGGTCCGGGTCGACACCCCGGCGAACGCGTCCACCAGGTCCCGGAACAGCCACGGCCGACCGAGACACCCACGACCGATGACCACGCCGTCCACCCCGGTCCGCCGCACCATCTCGAGGGCATCACCGGCTTCCCAGATGTCCCCGTTGCCGAGCACCGGGATGGACACGTGCTGCTTCAAGGCCGCGATCGCGTCCCAGTCCGCCTCGCCCGAGTACGCCTGCTGCGCGGTCCGACCGTGCAGGGCGATCGCGGCGCAGCCGGACTGCTCGGCGATCCGGCCGGCGTCCAGGTGCGTCTGATGATCATGGTCGATCCCGATCCGGGTCTTCATGGTCACCGGCACCCCGTACGGAGTTGCCGCCCCGACCACCGCGGTCAAGATCAGCTCCAGCCACCGCCGCTTGTACGGCAGCGCCGCGCCCCCACCCTTGCGCGTCACCTTCGGCACCGGGCAGCCGAAGTTCAGGTCCACGTGGTCGACCGCGAAGTCGTTGATCAAGATCTCGGTGGCCCGCCCCATGATCACGGGATCGACGCCGTACAGCTGCACCGACCGGACCCGCTCACCCGGATCGAACTGCAGCATGTCCCTGGTCTTGCGGTCCCGTTCGACGATCCCTCGACTGGTGATCATCTCGCAGACGAACAACCCCGCCTGCGCCCCCACCGGCACCGCCCCGGCCTCCGCCTGCTCCCGACACAGCTGCCGGTACGCCGCATTCGTGATCCCCGCCATCGGCGCCAAGATCACCGGCGTATCGACCTTCAGCCCACCCAGCTGCAACCCGACAGGACCCGCCGCCTCCGAGCCAGCCGCACCACGATGCAGCCCTTCTCGGTCGGTGACGATTCCTGCGCGCAGCTGAACTCGTGCAGACGCAACCGTCGGCACCGAGCGCTGGGTCTCCGGTGGGGGTGAGGCGGCGTGGCGGGTCTGGCGGGAGCCCGAGCTTGCGAGGGCGGATGGTAGCCGCCGATCCCCCACCGGAGACCCAGCGCGGGCTGGAGCAGAGGGTGGTTGGGTCACGGGAATCAGCAGCCCACCAGACGCGTCGCCAGGTACTCGGTCACCTTGTCCAGGCTGACCCGCTCCTGCGACATCGTGTCGCGCTCGCGGATCGTCACGGCGTCGTCCTCCAACGTGTCGAAGTCCACCGTGATGCAGTACGGCGTCCCGATCTCGTCCTGGCGACGGTAGCGGCGACCGATCGCCTGGGCGTCGTCGAAGTCGACGTTCCAGCTCTTCCGCAGCTCCTTGGCCAGATCCCGCGCCTTCGGCGACAACGCCTCGTTGCGGGACAGCGGCAGCACGGCGACCTTGACCGGCGACAGTCGCGGATCGAGCTTGAGCACCACCCGCTTGTCCACCCCGCCCTTGGTGTTCGGTGCCTCGTCCTCGGTGTACGCCTCGACCAGGAACGTCATCAGCGAACGGGTCAGACCGGCGGCGGGCTCGATCACGTACGGGGTGAACCGCTCGTTGTTCGCCTGATCGAAGAAGGACAGGTCGGTGCCGGAGTGCGTGCTGTGGGTCTTGAGGTCGAAGTCAGTGCGGTTGGCGATGCCCTCCAGCTCGCCCCACTCGCTGCCGGCGAACCCGAACCGGTACTCGATGTCCACGGTCCGCTTGGAGTAGTGCGACAACTTCTCCGCCGGGTGCTCGAAGTGCCGCAGGTTGTCGCGGCTCACGCCGAGGTCGACGTACCAGCTCGTGCGCTCGTCGATCCAGTACTGGTGCCACTCCTCATCGGTGCCGGGCACGACGAAGAACTCCATCTCCATCTGCTCGAACTCGCGGGTGCGGAAGATGAAGTTGCCCGGCGTGATCTCGTTGCGGAAGGACTTGCCGACCTGGCCGATGCCGAACGGCGGCTTCTTGCGCGAGGTCTGCACGACGTTCGCGAAGTTCACGAAGATGCCCTGCGCGGTCTCCGGCCGCAGGTAGTGAAGGCCGGACTCGTCCTCGACCGGGCCCAGGTAGGTCTTCAGCATCATGTTGAAGTCACGCGGCTCGGTCCACTGGCCACGGGTGCCGCAGTGGGGGCACGGGACCGACGTGAGCTCGACGGTGTCGGGGTCGGCCACGTTGTGCTTCTCGGCGTAGCCCTCCTGCAGGTGGTCGGCGCGGAACCGCTTGTGGCAGCTCAGGCACTCCACGAGCGGGTCGGTGAACACGCCGACGTGGCCCGAGGCGACCCAGACCTGACGGGGCAGGATGACCGAGGAGTCGAGCCCGACGATGTCGTCTCGGCCCTGGACGACCGACTTCCACCACTGCCGCTTGATGTTCTCCTTGAGCTCCACACCCAAGGGGCCGTAGTCCCAGGCCGACCGGGTGCCACCGTAGATCTCGCCGGCGGGGAACACGAACCCCCGGCGCTTGCACAGGCTGATGACGTTGTCGAGACGGCTGGTCGGTGCCACGGAACTACGCTCCCACGATGGTGTCGTCGACCTCCCCGGCTGGGAGGGCGCGACTGTCCAGACTAGCCGTCCGGTCCACGATCCGCCCGCGAGATCTCCCTCACTGCAGCGCCGGGTCCTCGTACGCCGACGGCTCGTCGAGCGCCTCCGACAGCAGCGGCACCACGACCACCTTGGCCTCATACCCCTGCAGTGCCCGCCGGTAGGAGCCCACGTTCGCCCAGCGGGTGACCAGCACCCACAGATCGGGCTCGTCGAGGTTGCGCTCCAGGTCGGCGGTCAGGAAGCCCGTCCGAGCGCGCAGCACCGCCAGCGCCGCGTCGACGCGCTCGGCGAACCCGGCCGGGTCGACGACCCGGAACCGGGTGATCACCATCACGGGCGCCAGCGTACGGGCGCCGCTCGCACGGCGCACCCGGGAGGGAACCGCCTGACGCCGCGCAGACCGCAATCGCGCCTTCACGGCAGTGAAACACGGGTGTAACGGCCAGACCCTACGGTCGTTTCACCCGAGCACCGTGACGGTGCCCCGAAGCAACAGACCGGCACCAACGTCACCCGCCAGCCGAGAGCGAGGCTGAATGTTCGAGTACGTGGATCCCTTCATCGGCACCGGCGCGACCGAGCTGCCACCGCCTCAGGGCCTGGCCGCCAGCTGGTGGTGGCCCAAGCCGCAGGTCGGCAACACCCACCCGGGCGCGACCTACCCGTTCGGCATGGTGTCGGCCTGCTCCTACTCCGGCGCCTATCCCACCGGCTACGGCCTGTACGAGCTCAACACCGAGGGCGTGCCGCCCCGGATGTACGAGGAGCAGATCGCCTCCGGCTTCAGCCACTTCCACCAGTCCGGCACCGGCGCGATCCGCAAGTACTACAACTACTTCCGAGTCACCCCGATGCTGGAGCCGCTCGACGCCCTCGGGACCAGCTGGGAGCTGACCGACGAGGTCGCCGAACCCGGCTACTACGCGGCCACGCTGTCGTCG
The DNA here is from genome assembly GCA_963696135.1 of uncultured Actinomycetota bacterium. GTDB lineage: Bacteria > Actinomycetota > Actinomycetes > Propionibacteriales > Propionibacteriaceae > Microlunatus. Next base: position 46,342 of record CAVOJH010000003.1, on the reverse strand, counting down.
GGCATCCGCTGCGAGGTCACCGTCGGCCCGCGCAGCGCGGTCCACCGCTACACGTTCCCGGAACACCACGATGCTCGGATCGTCATCGACCTGTCGCTGGGCGGCCTGCTCATCCCGTACGGCGCCACGGTCCCGTTGCGGGCCCACCTGGAGACGCTGGAGCCCGGCGTCGCCCAGGCCGAGGTGGTGGTCGAGGGGGCGCCGTTGGCCGTGCGCCTGGAGTGCGACAGCCCGGACTTCCGCCAGCTGCTCTGGTACGACCGGCGTCTCGTCCCCGGTGGCACCCGTCTGGACTTCGACCGGATCCGGCCGACCACGCTGCGCCCGTTCGGTCTGATGTGGCGCGGACCGACCCGGGCCGGTCAGGTCGTCGAGCTCCGGTTCGGGTTCTCGCTGCGCGGCGTCGAGCAGGCGCAGGAGAACCTCCGCAACGACTGCAGCACCGGCGCGTACCGGTTCGACGCCCGCCGCGCCGACACCGCCGCGGAGTGGCGCAGGCACCTGGACGCCGTCACGGTGGACACCCCGTCCAGCGAGCGGCGGACGGTCTTCTCCACCGCGCTCTACCACTCGTTGATCAAGCCTTGCTTCGCGGCGAACGAGAGTCCGTTCTGGCCGATGGACGGTCCCTTCGTCTTCGACCTCTGCACGATGTGGGACATCTACCGCACCCAGCTGCCGTTGATCACCGCCCTGTTCCCCGAGCGGGCCGTCGAGCTGGCCAACGCCCTGCTCAACGTGTGCGAGGAAGAGGGCAACCTGCCGATCGGCTACCGGATGGCCAAGGGCGCCGATCGGTTCTCCCGGCAGGGCAGCGCGCTCGCTCAGACCTTCCTGGCCGATCTGTGTCAGCTCGGCACGCCCGGCATCGACTGGGACTGGGCGTTGTGCCACATGGACACGGACCTGCGCCGTTCGTACGGCGAGGAGTACCTCCTCCGCGGCATCACCCACCCCGTCACCCACACCCTCGACCTGTCCTTCGGCTACCACTGCACCGCCCTGGTCGCCCGGCACCTCGGCGACGTCCAGCTGGCGAACCAGTTCGAGGCGCTGGCCACCCGCTGGGTGAACGCCTTCGACCCCGAGACCGGGTTGTTGATCGACTCGACCTACTACGAGGGCGGTCGGTGGAACTACTCGTTCCGCATCCAGCACGACATGCAGGCGCGGATCGAGCTGGCCGGCGGGGACGAGCGGTTCCTGGCTCTGCTGGACGAGTTCTTCGGCTACGGGGCCGACCCGGTGAAGCAGGTCGGTGAACGGCCCGGGGTCGAGGAGCTGGCCGCGGGCTACGCCCTCAACCGGTTCGAGGGTCTCAACAACGAGCCCGACATGGAGGTCCCCTGGGCCTACCACTACCTCGGTCGGCCGGACCGCACCGCCGAGGTGGTGCACGCCGCGGTGAACAACCAGTTCGGCCTCGGTCGCGGCGGTCTGCCCGGTAACGACGACTCGGGCGGTCTGAGCTCCTGGTACGTCTGGGCCAGCCTCGGGCTGTTCCCGGTCGCCGGGCAGAGCCTCTACCTGATCAACGCCCCGTCGTTCGCCCACGCCCGGCTGGACCTCAACGGTCGCGAGCTGGCCATCGACGCCCCGGGCTTCGTCGAGCCCGAGCCCGAGGGTCCTCCCCAGTACGTCCAGTCGGTCCGGTTCAACGGCCGGCCGCTGGAGCAGTCGTGGCTGCCCGCTCGCGATCTCCATCGTGGCGGTCAGCTCGAGATCACGCTCGGCCCGCAGCCGAGCGGTTGGAGCCGCGATCACCGGCCACCTTCGGTGACCGAGCCCGGTTCGAGCATTCCCGGCGTGTCCAGTGCCCCCCTTCCCGTGGAGGTGACCGCATGATCAGCAACACCCGTACGACAGAGTTCGCCAGCCTGCGACGTCTTGTCATCGTCGTTCGTGCCGATCCGGTGATCTGTGGTCACTCGGGTGAAGCGCGCAACCTGGCCGAGGCCGCGCTCACCCGTGGCTTCACCGAGGTCCGGATCGTCACCTGGCCGATCGCCCGGCTGATCGAGTCGGGGCTCCCGCTCAAGCCCTTGGACGGCATCGCGCCGTACAGCGACGGCATCATCGTCGAGCGACCGGAACCGGTCGGCGACTACAAGGTGCCCGACGGACGCTACCTGTCCGGGTTGACCGGCCGGCTGGTCGAGCTGTTCACCGACGGCGTACCGACTCTGGCCATGTCCCTCTACCTGAGCCCGCACACCATCGCCATCACCGACGCGGTGCGCGCGGCCGAGGCAACCGGTCTGCCGGTGAACGTGGTGACCATCGCCGAGGCGGTGGGCTCGGACGTGACCAACGTCGTCCGCTCCTGCGTCGAGGAGAACCGGTTCGGCGCCGCCGCGCACGTGCTGTCGTCATACCTGAGCTCTGACATCCCGGTGGCGGTGTCGGATTACACCCGACGGCTGATCATCGAGTCGGCCGAGGCCATCGACGCCGGGCACGGCACCCACTTCGCCGCCCAGTGCACCGAGCGGGTGGCCATCTCGTACCCGGCGATCAACACCACCGAGTTCCTCGACCCCGACCCGTCGGAGGTGGACGCGGCGCTCGCCCGGCGCGGGTTGAGGACCGGCGAGTACGTGCTGTTCCTCTCCCGGCTCGCCCACGCCAAGGGTGTCGACGACCTGATCGCCGGCTTCGCGGCGAGCCGGGCGTGTGACGACCTGCGGTTGGTGATCGCCGGCAACGGCCCCGAGGCCGGGGTCCTGCGCGAGGTCGCCGCCGCCTCGGCGGCGGCGGACCGGATCGTCTTCCTGGACGACGTGGACGACGACGAGCGGTCACCGCTGATGGCCGGTTGTGCGGCGTTCGCGCTGCCCAGCAAGCCCCGCCCGGAGTTCGTCGAGACCTTCGGCATCGCCCTGGTGGAGAAGATGCTGTCCGGCGGCGGTCCGGTGATCACCACCGACACCGGCGGGATCGGCGAAGCGGTCGGCGACACCGCCCTGATCGTGCCGGTCGACGACCCGGCGGCGATCGCGGCAGCCCTGGATCAGGCCCTGCAGATGCCAGATCAGGCGCGCGAGGAGCTGGCCCACCGGGCGCGCAACCACGCGATGCAGTTCGACCGCGCGCTGGTGCTGGACCGGCTGCTCAGCCGGTTGGTGCAGCCCGAGGTGGCCGAGTTCACGGCTGCTTAGTCTTGACCGCGTCGAGGTCGCGGATCTCGGTCAACCGGGTCAGGATCGCGTCGAAGTACTCCGTCTGCAGCTTCCGTGACGCTCGCACGTCCAGGTAGACCAGCAGCAGGAGGATGAACGAGAAGAGGCCGAGACCGCCGTACACGTAGACCACAGATTCCATGAGGGCATTCTGTCGGTCGTCGGAGCCCCGGCGGGTCAGCCGCGGCGGGTCAGGGGAAGACGGTGGCATTCTTCGTCAGCTGCCGCGCCGCGAGCTTCGACGCGCGGGCGAAGTCCTCAGCCCGCGCGTCCTCGTCGACGGCGAGGAAGGCGTACGAGACGTAGGTGACGACGTCACCGGTGCGCAGCACCAGGTAGTGCCTGGCGTACGCCAGCTTCCTGTGCGCCTTGTCGTAGTAGATGCGCTCGGCCCAGGCCCCCAGCACCTCGTCCGAGCCGGTCACGGAGCTCGGTCCTTCGAGCGACCGGACGATGTAGAGGCCGTCGGCGTCTCGGTACTTCGCGCAGGCTTTCTGGTCCACGACGTAGGCACCGCGCAGGCCGGCGCTCTCCCCGTCGGTCGCCGTCGACAGCTCGAAGGTGGCGATGTTCTTGCCGGTGCCCTTGCCCTCGGTGAAGTTCGCCGCGACCGCAGGGCGAGCAGGCAGCTTCGTGGTGGCGGACACGTGCCCCGGGCAGATCTCGCCCTTCTTGCCTCTGGAGGTGGCCACGGACTTGGGCTGGACCCACGGCGCCCCGAGATCACGCGGAGTGACCAGTGCCTTCTTCAGATCGGCGGTGTCCTGAGCCTTCGTCCGTGGCGTGGGGAGAGGGCTTCTCGGTGCAGGGGATGCAGGCTCGCTGAAGGTAGACGCACCGGAGGACGGCGGCGAAGCGGGGGCGTCTGACCCGCACGCGCCGACGACGGTGCAGAGCACCAGCAGCAGACAACCGAGCAGCGTCTTTCGCATCTGTCCCCCCGAACAGTCACGGCCGCGCGATCGCGGCGGTGCAGCCGTCTCCGAGTGTGGCAGGGATGGCGGGAGCCCGCGGGGCTCACGCCGAGATCGTCAGAAGCGGCTCGCCGCCATGGCGAGGACGAGACCGAGCATGACCCCACGCAGCACCTTGCCGCCGGTGGGGACCACCGGCCAGGACAGGTACGCGATCCAGGCGAAGAAGACGAAGATCAGCGCCAGGGCGGGCAGCGCGATCGGCAGTGGCGCGAAGAGGCCGATGACCACCAGCACCAGCGTGCCGAGCGGCACCACGAGCCGAGGCAGCGAGCTGAGCTTCACCAGGGTCGGCCGGCTCGCGTCCTCGATCTCCTTCCGGGTGCCCGTGCTGGTGCTCGCGGGGCGGGAGGCGCCGCCGCCCTTCCCGCTGGCGCCCTTTCCGCTCTGTCGGGGCTTCCTGCTCTGATCGGCCACCCCACCATCCTGCCAGGGTTCACCGTCCGTGACTCGCCGGCGCCATCCGGCCAGCGGATCGGCGTACCGGTCAACCGTCCGTGACTCGCCGGCGCCATCCGGCCAGCGGATCGGCGTACCGGTCAACCGTCCGTGACTCGCCGGCGCCATCCGGCCAGCGGATCGGCGTACCGGTCAACCGTCCGTGACTCGCCAGCGACATCCGGTCAGCGGGTCGGCATACCCCGGTCCCTGCGCACGCCGATTTGAAAATCATTGCCAGTTATCTGAAAATGGTTCCCATGTTGAACATCCCGCGCGCGCTCGGCGCCGTCGCTGTCGGCTGCTCCCTTCTCCTTGTGGCAGCCTGCGGCACGGCCGGGGAGCCGAGCTCGGCCCAGCCTGGTCAGCTGAAGGTCGTGACGGCGTTCTACCCCCTGCAGTTCGTCGCCGAGCGCGTCGCGGGTGACCACGGTGCCGTCTCCAGCCTGACCCAGCCCGGTGCCGAGCCGCACGACGTCGAGCTGACCCCGCGCCAGGTCGCCTCGGTCAGCGACGCCGATGCCGTCGTCTACATCAAGGGCTTCCAGCCGGCGGTGGACGAGGCCGTTGCGCAGAGCGGGAACGAGCACGTGCTCGACACCACCAGCGTGGTGCCGCTGCAGACCGAGGCCGAGGAGCACGCCCACGATCACGCGGACGACTCCCCCGCCGAAGAGCACAGCGAGGACGAGCACGCCGAGGAGGGCCACGATCACGGCGGACTCGACCCGCACGTCTGGCTGAACCCGCTGAACATGGTCACGATCACCGATGCCGTCGTCGCCCAGCTGTCCGGTATCGACCCGGATCACGCCGCCGACTACCGCGCGAACGGGTCCGCCCTGCAGGCTGAGCTCAAGAAGCTGGACGGCTCGTACGCGGCGGGTCTGAAGAAATGCGACCGGCGCGAGTTCATCACCAGCCACGCCGCCTTCGGCTACCTGGCGGAACAGTACGGGCTCACCCAGATCGGCATCAGTGGCCTGACCCCGGACGCCGAGCCTTCACCGGCACGGATCGCGGCCGTGCAGGAGGAGGCCAAAGCCCACGGGGTCACCACGATCTTCTACGAGACCCTGGTCTCGCCGGCCGTCGCGACGTCCATCGCCGGCGATCTCGGGCTGACGACAGACGTGCTGGATCCGATCGAGGCGGTCACCGCGGAGTCCCGCGGGGACAACTACATTGCCGTCATGCAGAGCAACCTGTCGGCCCTGGAGAAGGCCAACGGATGTCGGTGACCCCGCTGTCGTCGGCCGGCCCATCGAGCCCGGCGCCGGTGCTGCAGGTGGAGGACCTGTCGGTCCTGCTCGGCGGCCTGCCGGTGCTGCGGGGCATCTCGATGACCGTGCGGTCCGGCGAGGCGGTGGCCCTGCTCGGGGGCAACGGATCGGGCAAGTCGACGCTGGTCCGCGCCGTGCTCGGCCTGCTGCCGAGCGAGCGGGGCACGGTGTCGCTGTTCGGGGAGCCGCTGAGTCGCTTCCGCGGCTGGTCCCGCGTCGGCTACGTGCCGCAGCGCTCCACCGCGGCCGCCAGCGGAGCCACGGTGGCCGAGATCGTCTCGTCGGGCCGACTCTCCCTGCGGCGGCCCTTCCTCCCCCGCTCGAGCCGGGACAAGACCGCCGTCCGCGACGCCCTCGACCTGGTCGGCATGGGAGGTCGCGCCCGGTCCGACGTCCGCGAGCTCTCCGGTGGCCAGCAGCAGCGGGTCCTCATCGCGCGCGCGCTGGCCGGTGAGCCGGAGCTGCTGGTGCTCGACGAGCCGACTGCGGGAGTCGACCTGGAGCACCAGCAGGTGCTGGCCGATGTGATCTCGGCGCGGGTCAGCGCCGGCCTGGCTGTGGTCGTGGTGCTGCACGAGATCGGTCCGCTGACTCCCCTCCTCGACCGTGGGGTGATCCTGCGGGAGGGCCGGGTCGTCGCCCAGGGAACCCTGGCGGAGATCGGCCACGCCCACGCGCACGTGGCGCACGACCACACCGGGCACGAGTTCACCGGCCCGGAACGGCCGGGCGGTCTGCTCGGTGGGACGGTCGAGCGCGGATGACCAGTGGTCACGACCGGAGACGCCGATGATCGAGATCCTGCGCTACCCGTTCATGCAGCGGGCCCTGCTGGCCGCCCTGCTGACGGGCATCATCGCCCCGGCGATCGGCATCTACATCGTCCAGCGTCGGCTCAGCCTGCTCGGCGACGGTCTCGGTCACGTGGCGATCGCCGGAGTCGGTCTGGCGCTGCTGACCGGTCAGGCGCCGGTGCCCTGGGCCGTGGCGGTCTGCGTGGCCGGCGCGGTCTCCGTGGAGATCCTGCGCCAGCGGGGCAAGGCCACCGGCGACGTCGGGCTGGCCATCCTGTTCTACGGCGGCCTGGCCGCCGGCGTGTTGATGTCGGGCATCGCGGGTCAGGGCGCGGCGGCGCTGTCGCAGTACCTGTTCGGCTCGCTGACCACCGTGACCACCGCCGATCTGTGGGTGATCGTGGTGCTCGCCGTGCTGGTGCTGGTACCCACCCTCGGGCTGGCCCCACAGCTCTTCGCGGTCAGCACCGACGAGGAGTACGCCCGCACCCAGGGACTGCGCACCAGCCTCTACAACATCCTCATCGTGGTGCTCGCCGCGGTGACGGTGACCCTGGCGATGCGGACGGTCGGGCTGCTGCTGGTCAGCGCGCTGATGGTGGTCCCGGTGGCCGCGGCCCAGAACCTGGTCCGCGGTTTCTACGCCGCCCTGGTCGCAGCGATCGCGGTCGGGGTCACGGTCACGGTCGGCGGCGCGGTGGGTTCGTTCTACCTGGACACCCCGCCCGGAGCCCTGATCGTGGTGCTGGCCATCGGGGTGTTCGCCCTCAGCTGGCCTTTCTCGGCCCTGGTCGCACGGCGACGTAGAGTGGCCCCCGTGCTACCGGAGCTGGTCGACGACGACGACACCCTGAGCCTGCACACCGAGGTGCCCGAATCGCACCCGCACCGGCACGGCCCGGACTGCGAGCACCGCGAGATCCGCCACGGTGACCACACCGACTACGTGCACGAGGGCCATCGCCACGCCTCGCACGGTGACCACTACGACGAGCACTGACGCCGACCGACCGGCACGAGGAACCATGACCACCAGCCAGCCGACCGCCGCGTCACCCCAGCGCCGAACCCGCCAACGGGCGGCTGTGCAGGAGGTGCTGGCCGAGCTGCACGAGTTCCGTACTGCGCAGCAGATCCACGACGAGCTGCGCAAGCGGGGCGACAGCATCGGACTGACCACGGTCTACCGAACCCTGCAGTCGCTGTCCGAGGCCGGCGAGCTGGACGCGTTGCGGACCTCGGACGGCGAAACCGCCTACCGCCGTTGCTCCGACGGACACCACCACCACCTGGTCTGCCGCAGCTGTGGCCGGACCGTCGAGGTCTCGGGCCCGGCCGTGGAACGCTGGGCCAACGCCGTGGCCGCCGAGCACGGTTTCCGCGAGGTCAGCCACGACCTGGAGATCTTCGGCACCTGCGGGAGCTGCTGACGACGCGGCGGGGCCTGCGCCAAGGTGCGCTTTCGTGGCGAGTACGCCTCGGAAGTGCGCCGACTATCCCGTGCTGTCCCCCTCATCGGGATTCGACCTGACCGGGTTCGGCACGGCTCCCCCGTACCGGCGGTCGCGGTCGGCGTACAGCTCGATCGCGTGCCACAGGTCGCGCCGGTCGAAGTCCGGCCAGAGCCGATCCAGGAAGACCAGCTCGGCGTAGGCGGACTGCCAGAGCAGGAAGTTCGAGGTGCGTTGCTCTCCGGACGACCGCACGAACAGGTCGACGTCGGGGATGTCGGGCTCGTCCAGGAACTGCCGGAACCGCTGCTCGGTGATCTTGCTCGGATCCAGTCGACCGGCCGCGGCCAGCTCGGCGATCTGCCGGGTCGCGTCCAGGATCTCGGCTCGGCCGCCGTAGTTGACGCAGAACTGCAGGGTGAGCACGTCGTTGTCGATCGTCCGCCGCTCGGCCTCCTCCAGCTCGGCGATGACGCTGCGCCACAGCTTCGGTCGACGCCCGGCCCACCGGACCTTGACGCCCATCGCGTCCATCTGGTCACGCCGGCGCCGGATCACGTCCCGGTTGAAACCCATCAGCCAGCGCACCTCGTCCGGCGAGCGACTCCAGTTCTCGGTCGAGAACGCGTACGCCGACAGGTACTTCACCCCGACCTCGATGGCGCCCTCGATCACGTCGAAGAGCGAGTCCTCGCCGCGCTGGTGACCTTCCGTACGGGGCAGGTTGCGGGCTTTGGCCCAGCGTCCGTTGCCGTCCATCACGATGGCGACGTGTCGCGGCAGCTTCTTGGCCTCGATGCTGGGTGGTCGTGCCCCGCTCGGGTGCGGTACGGGCGTAGCGGGCGGACCGGTCCGGCCGCGTCGGGGGGTGTCCTTGGGCACGTCAGCGACAATAGCGAGGTGCCGACCTACCGCGACGAAGCCGTCGTGCTGCGCACCCACAAGCTGGGCGAAGCCGACCGCATCATCACGATGCTGAGTCGCGGCCACGGCAAGGTCCGCGCGGTGGCCAAGGGGGTGCGGCGGACCTCCTCGAAGTTCGGCGCCCGGCTCGAGCCGTTCTCCCACGTCGACCTGCAGTTCGCCGAAGGCCGCACCCTGGACGTCGTCACCCAGGTCGAGTCGCTGCACGCGTTCGGTGAGCCGCTGACCAGCGACTACCCCGGCTACACCGCGGGGCAGGCCATGCTCGAGACGGCCGATCGGCTGGTGCCGGAGGTCGGCGAGCCCGCCCTGCAGCAGTACCAGCTGCTCGTCGGCGCGCTGAAGGCCCTGGGCAACGGCACCGGTGACGGACCCCGCCCGCCGACGATGATCTTGGACTCCTACTTCCTGCGAGCCCTGGCGATCGCCGGGTACGCGCCGTCGTTCAGCCACTGCGCCCGCTGTGGGGTGGTCGGTCCGCACCAGGCGTTCTCCCCGGCGACCGGCGGCGCAGTCTGCGAGCGGTGCCGTCCGGCCGGTTCGGCGCGCCCGGCACCGGCGACGTTCGAGCTGCTGGGCGCGCTCCTGGAGGGTCGCTGGGAGGCGACCCGCGAGGTTCCGGCGGGTGTGGCGAAGGAGGCCAGCGGGCTGACCTCGGCGTACCTGGTCTGGCACCTGGACCGCGGCCTGCGCTCGCTGGCCCACGTCGAGCGCTGAGTCGGACGCCGCCGATGAGCTTCCAGCCACCCGCGCACTGGTCCCCGCCGGCCACGTACCGACCCCCGCGCTACGCCTACGTCATCGCCGCCCTGCTCGCGGTGCTCCTGGTCGCCGCCCTCGCCGTCCCGATCGCCATCGCCGTGCTGCGCTACCGCGGCGACGAGCCGGCCACCGGAACACGGGGGGTGCCGCCGACCGCGGCGCAGGGCGGGGCCAACGGAGCCGGCGACCCGTACTTCCCCGACTACGGCAGCAGCGGCTACGACGCCACCCGGTACACCGTGGCCGTCGACTTCGATCCGGGCAAGGAGACGCTGACCGGCCGTGCGGTCGTGGCGGCGCAGGCCACCGAGAGTCTCAGCAGCTTCTACCTCGACCTGGCCCTCCCCGCCTCGCGGGTCCGAGTCGACGACGTCGACGCCACCTTCGTCCTCGAGGGCTTCCAGGACCTCAAGGTCACCCCGGTCACCCCGATCGCCGACGGCGCGAGCTTCACGGTGTCGGTGGAGTACGCCGGCCGGCCGGGCACGCTGCGACGTGAGGGGGTGGACGATCCGCCGTGGCGATCCGGCGACGACGAGTGGACCGTCGCCGGCGAACCGGAGTCGTCTGCCTGGTGGTATCCCGCCAATGATCATCCCTCCGACCCGGCACAGCTCGACGTGTCGGTGCGGGTGCCGAAGGAGTACCAGGCCATCAGCGTCGGCCGACTGGCCAGCAAGGACACCGCCCAGGAGGCCGACTTCGACACCTGGCACTGGGTGATGAGTGAGTCGCTGCCCACCTATGCGTCGTTCCTGGCCATCGGTCACTACGAGCTGCGTGAGGGCAAGGCCGACGGTCGCCCGTACGTGTACGCCGCCAGCACCCGGTTCTCCGACGACGAACGAGCGAAGCTCTTCGCGGCCATGGAACGCACGCCGGCCGTGGTCCGCGAGATCGAGGCGTTCGCGGGTCCGTACCCGTACAGCGAGATCGGTGGCTTCGTGCCGGCCACGGACCTCTGGTTCGCCGGGCTGGAGACGGCCACCCGGCCGGTCTACGTCGCCGCCGCCCTGATGAACGAGTACAGCGACGAGCTGCTGGTGCACGAGCTCGCCCACATGTGGTTCGGCGACCACGTGACGTTGCTGCAGTGGAACGACATCTTCACCAACGAGGCGTTCGCGTCCTGGGCGTACTGGGAGGTCGTGGAACGACGCGGTGGGACCAAGGCCGACGCCCGACTGGACAGCGCGTACGAGCGGACCAAGGGCGACGCCGAGTTCTGGCGGGTGACGATGATCGACCCCGGCCCGGCGAAGATGTTCGACACCGTCTACACCCGCGGACCGATGGCCCTCCAGGCCCTGAACAACGTGATGGGCGACCGCGCGTTCGACGGTCTGGTCCGCAGCTGGGCCGAGGGCGGCGGCGCCCGCAGCCTGGAGGACCTCATGGTCTCGGCGCAGGCCCGGACCAGCGTGGACCTGACTTCGGTCTTCCGGCAGTGGCTGTTCGACCCGGACGCACCGGAGAAGACGAAGGCGAACGGCTTCGACAGCTGAGGCTCAGCGCAAGTCGAGCCGCGGATCGGTCGGCGGCTCGGCGGAGGTGGCCACCTGCAGTCCCACCGCGCGCTGACCGCCGGCCGGCACGTCGGTGGCCCAGTCGGTCCCGGCGCAGGTCACTCGCCCACCCGCGACCTGGCAGGTCATGCCCCAGGCGTTGACCACCGACCGCGCCGCGGGATCGGCGTAGCTGAACGACCAACCGGAACGACCCGAGCTGGACCGCAGGGACACCTCGGCGACGTACCCGCCGGGCCAGGCGGAGCCGACGCGCCACTGCCCGGTGAGGTCGCCCGCTGCGGACGAGGTCGGGCTCCGCGCCGGGGTGGGCGTCGCGGTCGGCGCGAGACTGGGCGTGGGGGTCGGAGTCGTACTGGGCACCGAAGTCGGCATCGGGCTGCTCGAGGTGGAGGACGTCGAGGCCGCGCCCAGCAGCGGCTTCAGGAGATCGAGCTTGGCCCGCTGCGGGGTGTTCCAGTCGTCACCGACCAGTCCGCCGGTGTCACCGCTGTTCGGATTGAACGACCAGTACGCGAAGCTGATCGTGTTCTGATCGAGGTACTGCACGAGCGTGGTCAACCACTGCCGGTCGGAAGCGGTCTCCAGCCGGGTGCCGAACTCTCCCAGCAGCACCGGGGCGATGTTCTCGGTGGCCAGGTAGCCCCAGGTGCGCTCCCACTGCGCGGGCAGGTTGGCGGGATAGGCCGGGTCGCTGAACCAGGACTGCGGGTAGAGGGACGACGGGTAGTCGTGCGGGGAGTAGACGACGCGGTCGGGCACGGACAGGCGGACCGGGTGCCGTCGCACGTCGGCCAGTCCCCCGCCCCACCAGGTGCCCGCCCCGCTGCCCTGCTGCTCCACCCCTTCGATGATCACCAGGAGGCGAGGATTCTCTTCCAGGACGGCGTTTCCGGCCCGGGTGGCGGCCGCCGCCCAGTCCCGCTGCCGGTCGCCGCAACCCCAGCACGCCTCGCCGTGCGGCTCGTTGTGGAGATCGGCGCCGATCACCGTGTCGTCCTCGGCATAGCGCGCGGCGAGCATCCGCCAGTCGGCGATCCACTGTGACTCGGGGACCTGAGCGGTGTACCAGAGGGGCGACTGTGCCGACGAGTCCGGCCGGTGCCGGTCCAGGATCACCGTCAGACCGTGGACCTCGGCCCGAGCCACCACCCGATCCATCAGTCGCAGCGGGCTGAGATCCAACCAGCTCCGGGTTGCTTCGGGCGTCGATCCCGGTCGTGGCGCTCGCGTGCAGGCACGCGTTGGAGAAGGGCAAGCGCACCGTCGTGAACCCGAAGGAGGCGATCTGGGCCAGGCCCTCGTCCAGTCCGATCTGCCACAGACCGTGCGGTGCGCAGCCGGGTGTCTCCATCCCGAACCAGGCCACCGCCTTGATCACGTACGGTCGCTCGTCCTCGGTCCTGATCGTCGCCCCGTCCGTGTGCAACCAACCGGATCCGCCGGCGGCCGCGGCCGGGAGCGTCATCAGTGGGCCCGCCAGCAGGATCAGGACGACGAGCGCGAGACGGATGGATCTGACCACTCGGCGACAGTAGACGACGGAATCGGCCGCGTCCGGCGCCGCCGACGATTCGTGTCAACGCTTCGGTGCACCCTTGACGAACCGATCGGTCGGTCGTGACGATGCAAACTCTGTCCCCCGAACGAAGGAGTTCGTATGCGCGTGCTCGCCCTGCGTGCCCTCGGCGTCGTCGCCGTGGTGCTCGCGCTCGTCCTCACCACCAGCGCGCTGTCCGCCGACGCGGACCAGCGTGACCGTGGCAAGCCGGACCGCGGCTGCCACCGGTCACTGTCCGCCGGCACCCAGACCCTCCAGGTCCGCTTCCAGGGCGTCACAGGGGCCGACGTCGGAGCAGGTCAGTGCGCACGTCACGGTGTTCGGCTGCTTCCGCTGCCGTGATGGCGCCGACGTGGAGTACTACCGCGTCACCGGCGGCGGCCACACCTGGCCCGGCACCGCGGTCGATCTGAGCCCGCTCGGTGTGACCACGCAGGAGATCAGCGCCACCCAGCTGATGTGGCAGTTCTTCGAGGATCACCCGAAGCGCTGACCACTCACCAGCCGGGACCACTGAGTCGCTCGGGTTCGACGGTGTCGCTCGATCTGCAGATCGAGCGACTACCACGAACCCGAGCGACTTCGTGTGTATCGGGCGAGCGGGTGGTCAGGCGCCGGCGCGGCAGACCGCCGAGGCCACGGCCTTCAGGGAGGCGGTGACGATGTTGGCGTCCATGCCCACCCCCCACAGCACCTGGGCGTCCTCGCCGTCACCGACCTCGCACTCCACGTACGCCGCCGCCAGCGCGTCGCCGCCGGAGGAGAGTGCGTGCTCCGCGTAGTCGTGCACCCGGACCCGGTAGCCGAGGGAGGAGATCGCATCGACGAAGGCCGACACGGGGCCGTTGCCCTCGCCGGTGATCTTGCGGGTTCGCCCTCGGTCGACCACTGTCGCGCTGACCTCGTACGTCCGTCCGGCGCCACCCGCGCTGGACACCTCGACCAGCGCCAGCGGCGAGTCGGGCGTCAGATAGGCCTGCTCGAACACTGTCCAGAGGGCATCGGTGCTGACCTCGCCACCGTCGGCGTCGGTGTAGGCCTGGACCACCCGGGAGAACTCGATCTGCAGCCGGCGCGGAAGGTCCAGGTTGTGCTCGGTCTTCATGATGTACGCCACGCCGCCCTTGCCGGACTGCGAGTTGACCCGGATCACGGCCTCGTAGGTCCGGCCCACGTCGTGCGGGTCGATCGGCAGGTAGGGCGCCTCCCACTCCATCTCGGCCACGGGGATCCCCCGCTCGGCGGCCTGCTTGTCCAGGTCCTCCAGGCCCTTCTTGATGGCGTCCTGGTGGGAGCCGGAGAAGGCGGTGTAGACCAGATCCCCCGCATACGGGTGGCGCGGGTGGACCGGCAGGTTGGTGCAGTACTCCACCGTGCGACGGATCTCGTCGATGTCGGAGAAGTCGATCTGCGGATCGATGCCTTGCGAGAACAGGTTCATGCCCAGGGTCACCAGGTCGACGTTGCCGGTCCGCTCACCGTGACCGAACAGGCAGCCCTCGACCCGGTCGGCGCCGGCCATCACGGCCAGCTCGGTGGCACCGACGGCCGTACCGCGATCGTTGTGTGGGTGCAGGGAGATGGCCACATGATCACGGTTGCGCACCTGGCGGCCGAACCACTCGATCAGGTCCGCGTACGTGTTCGGGGTGGACATCTCCACCGTGGCGGGCAGGTTCAGGATGATCTCGCGACCCTCGCCGGGCTGCCAGACGTCCATCACCGCGTTGCAGATCTCCACGGCGAAGTCCGGCTCGGTGCCGGTGAAGATCTCCGGGGAGTACTGGTAGCCGAACTCGACGTCACCCAGGTGCTGCTCGGCGTACTTCATCACCAGCTCGGTGCCGTGGGTGGCGATCGCCATGCACTCGGCCTTGTCGACCCGGAACACGACTCGCCGGAACAGGGGCGCGGTCGCGTTGTACATGTGGATCGTCGCGCTCCGGGCGCCCACCAGGGACTGCGCGGTGCGCTCGATCAGATCCTCTCGGGCCTGGGTCAGCACCGACACCGTGACGTCATCGGGGATCTTGTCGCCCTCGATCAGCTGGCGGACGAAGTCGAAGTCGGTCTGGCTGGCCGACGGGAACCCGATCTCGATCTCCTTGTAGCCCATGCCCACCAGCAGGTCGAACATCTTGTGCTTGCGGGCCGGGGTCATCGGGTCGATCAGGGCCTGGTTGCCGTCCCGCAGATCGGTGCTCAGCCATCGTGGGGCTCGCTCGATCCGCTTGCTGGGCCAGGTGCGGTCCGGCAGGTCGACACTCTGGTACGCGCGGTAGCGCTGGAAGGGCATCGGGCTCGGCTGCTGGGTGGGCACGGACTGAACCCGCGTGCCGAAGGTGGTGCTGGGAGTGGAGCTGGTCATCGGTTCCTCGCTGCTGGTGCTGGTTGTCGGACCGGACGCACGACAAACTCCGCAGCGAGGGCGCCGGCCCTAGTGGGCCCTGCTGCGGCAGCGAAGGAGGAGCAGTCCGCCCGTCAGGCGGGGACGCTCGAAGCCAGCCATGCCGTCACCATAACGCAGCCACCCAGCGTTGTCGAAGGGTGCCACCGGGTTTGTCCCACGGTCTCAGAGAGTGAGCCGTCCGTTGTCGATCAGCCAGGTGACGGACTCCTGGACCGCCTCCAGCGAGCTGTGGTGCGGGCTGAAGTCCAGCAGCCGCCGGGCCTTGGCCATCGAACAGCACGGGCTGTGCGCGATGTGGTCCCAGGTCGCGGCCGCCTCGTCCGGAGCCTGACTCGCCGCCCACTCCGCGTACGGGAGGAAGTCCAGCCGTGGCTCCCGGCCGAACCAGCGGTACATCTCCTCGGCGTAACCGTGCAGGGACAGGGCCTGCTCGGAGACGGCGTGGAAGCTCTCGCCGATGCTCTGCTGCCGGTGGGCGACGGTCGCCATCACCAACGCGGCGACGTCGTCGGCGTGCACGTGGTGCACGGTCTCCAGCCCCAGGTTCGGCAGCGTCAGCAGCTCGCCGCGCGCGATGGTGCCGTACACCTCCGGGTTGAAGTGGCCGGCCGGGTTGAGCGGCACCCAGCCGGGTCCGACGATGTGGCCCGGGTGGACGATGGTGACCGGCAGCCCGTGCCGGTGCGCCTGCCGCAGCAGGTACGCCTCGACCTCGGCCTTCGCGATCCCGTACTCCCCGAACGGCTTCTTCACCGCCTCCTCCACCGTGGGCACCGCCACCGAGTGCCCGTGGGTCCAGACCGTGCCGATGTGCACCAGGAGATCGATCTCGTCCGCGACGGCCTCCACGAGCTGACGCGCACTCGCCAGGGTGAAGCAGATCAGGTCGATCACGACGTCGCCGCCCAACGCGGCGATCTCGGCTCCGAAGCGCTCGTCGGCCTCCAAGGCGCCGCGGTCGAGCCGGCGTCGGTCGACCTGTTGCCAGGCCAGATCCTCTCGGTACGGCGATGCCTCGCCTCGGCTCACCGCGACCACCTCGTGACCCGCTCGGACCAGTCGCGGCACCAGATACCCACCCACGTGACCGGTCGCCCCGATCACCACCACTCGTGCCATCGTCTCTCCCTCATCTGCCTCGACTCATCGGAAAACTAGTGGCACGGTCCAAGTGACCTGCGTCACCCTGGCAGACATGTCTGCTCTCGCTGCCGGAACCCGCCTCGACTCCGACGCCATGCGCCTGGTTCGGGTCGACCCCCACGACGTCGCCACGGTGACCGCCTCGGTCGATCTGCTGAATGCCGCCCAGCGGGTCGACGACCCCGACGGGGATCCCAACCTCCCCGAGCTGGCGTCGCGTTGGCTCGAGTTCGGTTGGGACCTCGATCCCGAGACCCGCTACCTCTACGTCGCCCCCGACGGTGAACCCGTCGCCGTGCTCGAGGTGGACCTGCCCCGCCGGGACAACCTGCATCTGGTCTGGGGCAACGTGATCGTCCACCCGGACCACCGACGCCGCGGCCACGGCACTGCGCTGGTCGCCGAGCTCGTCCGGCGGGCCGAAGAGGCCGGTCGCACGACCATCTGGCTGGGCACCGCCGAGGACGATCTCGGCAGTCGCACCTTCCTGGAGGCGAACGGCTTCCACTACGCCAGCCACGACGCCCGCCGGAAGCAGGTCCTCGCGGACGTCGACGGCGTCGCGGTTGACGCGCTGCACGCTACCGCCACCGCGGCGGCCTCGGACTACGCTCTCGAGCGGTTGATGCCCCCTTACAGTGACGAGCTGCTGGAGCAGCTGGTCGAGGTGACCGCCGCCATCAACGACGCCCCGATGGGTGACCTCACCTTCGAGGACGAGGTGTTCGACGTCGCCCGGCTGCGCGACATCGAGTCCGCCCGAGAGGGTCGTGGCGACCGGATCTACCGACTGGCGGCTCGCCATCGCGAGACCGGGGTGATCGGAGGCCACACCGTCGTCGTGGTCCATCCGCTGCGCCCGGAGCATGCCGGCCAGGGCGACACCGCCGTCCATCGTGATCATCGCGGTCACCGCCTCGGGCTGCTGCTGAAGATCGAGATGATGCGCTGGTTGGCCCAGACGGAGCCCCAGCTCACCGAGATCACCACCTGGAACCACGCCGACAACCGCTACATGATCGACGTCAACGAGGCGATCGGCTACCGGCTGTCACGGGTGTTCGCGATGTTCGAGCGGGCGGTCTAGAAGCTCAGAAGCCCAACCGGTTCAGGTGCTTGGTGTCGCGCTGCCACTCCTTGAGCACCTTGACCTTCAGATTCAGGTAGACCGGGGTGCCCAACAGCGCCTCGATCTGCTGCCGGGCGGCCGCGCCGATCTCTCGCAGGCGGCTGCCGCGGTGGCCGATGATGATGCCCTTCTGCGAGTCCCGCTCCACGATCATCGAGGCGAACACGTCGAGCAACGGCTTGTCCTCCGGCCGGCCCTCCCGCAGACCCATCTCCTCCACCTCGACGGTGATGGAGTGGGGCAGCTCGTCGCGAACCCCCTCGAGCGCGGCCTCGCGGATCAGCTCGGCGACCAGCGTCTCCTCCGGCTCGTCGGTGATCTCTCCGTCCGGGTAGAGCATCGGACCCTCGGGCAGCCGGGACACGATCTCGTCGGCGAGCACTCCCAGCTGGTCGCCGGCGACCGCCGAGACCGGCACGATGCTGGACCAGGCGATTCCCAGTGTCTCCTCCAGAGCCTGGATGGCGAGCAGGTGCTGAGCCATCCGCTCGGGCTTGACCAGATCGGACTTGGTGGCGATCGCGATCAGCTCGGGGCGCTTGGGCAGCGCGGCGATCTCCCCCACCAGGTAGGTGTCACCGGGGCCGATCTTCTCGTTGGCGGGCAGGCAGACGCCGACCACGTCGACCTCGGTCCAGGTGGCGCGAACCAGGTCGTTCAGGCGCTCGCCGAGCAGCGTCCGCGGCTTGTGCAGCCCGGGGGTGTCGATCAGCACGAGCTGAGCATCTGGTCGGTGCACGATGCCCCGGATCGCGTGCCTGGTGGTCTGAGGCTTGGACGAGGCGATGGCGATCTTGCTGCCGACCAGGGCGTTGATCAAGGTCGACTTGCCCGCGTTCGGTCGACCGACGAAGCAGGCGAAGCCGGAACGGAAACCGGCGGGCGGGCTGGAGCTCATCTGCTCGGTCACAACGCGACCCGATCGGTGACGGCGCCGGATCCGTCGGCCAGCCAGACCACGACGGCCGACCCGCCCAGATCGGCGATCGCGGTCCGATCGGTCTCGGCCAGCGTCTCGGGACCGATCACGGCCACCGCCTCCAGTCCGGGGGCTCCGGAAGACACCGCCATGGCGACCGCCACCTGGACCGCCGACAGCTGCAGGGTCGGCAGACTCACGCTCGTCGCCGCGTACGTCCGGCCGTCGGTGTCACGCACCGCGGCCCCCTCGGCGGCCTGAGTGCGGGCGCGGGCGGCGCGGGCGAGGGTGATGATCTTGCCATCCTCGGGGTCGGTGGGCTCGGTCACTCCAGTCATGATGCCCTCGCCTCCCGCCCCGAGGCCAGCTGGGTGGCGGCGTCGACTCCACGGTCGTCGGTGTCCGCCTCGATCCTCGACACGATCACCGAGCCGATCTTGTTGCGCCGACCGGTCGCGCGTTCGGCGACCAGCTCGAGCCCGTCGTACGCGACCACGGACCCGGCGATCGGCACCTTGTTCAGCAGCTTGGCCATCAGGCCGCCGACGGTCTCCACGTCCTCGTCGTCCAGGTCGAGGCCGAACAGGTCACCGAGGTCGTCGATCGACAACCGCGACGAGACCCGGTAGCGCCCGTCGGCGAGCTCGGAGACGTCGGAGTTCTCCTCGTCGTACTCGTCGGTGATCTCGCCGACGATCTCCTCCAGGATGTCCTCGATCGTCACCATGCCCGCGGTGCCACCGAACTCGTCGACGACCACCACCAGGTGAACCCGCTTCGCCTGCATCTCCTTCAGCAGCTGGTCGACCGGCTTGGAGTCCGGGCACCAGGAGGGCTTGCGCATCATCGACTCGACCCGCTCCGTGGTCTGGGAGTCCGGGGCGTCGTACACGCGCTTGATCACGTCCTTCAGATAGAGCACGCCGATCACGTCGTCCAGCCCGTCCTTGATCACCGGGATGCGACTGAACCCGGAGCGCAGCGCCAGCGAGACGGCCTGGCGCAGGGTCTTGTAGTGCTCGACGTAGACCATGTCGGTCCGCGGCACCATCACCTCGCGCACGATCGTGTCACCGAGATCGAAGACGGAGTGGATCATCTGGCGCTCACCGGACTCGATCACCTCACTGCGCTCGGCCAGGTCTACCAGCTCGCGCAGCTCGGCTTCCGTCGCGAAGGGTCCCTCCTCGAAGCCCTTGCCGGGGGTCAGCGCGTTGCCGATCAGGATCAGCAGTCGCGGCAGCGGACCCAGCACCGTGGTCAGCATCACCAGCGGGCCAGCGACCGCACAGGCGACCTTGTCGTGATGCTGCTGGCCGAGGGTGCGGGGGGCCACGCCCCAGAGCACGTACGAGATCACGATCATGGGACCGGCCGTGATCAGCACCCGCTCCCAGGTGGCGTCGAAGATGCCGAACACCACCAGCGCCACCAGCACGATCACCGAGATCTCGCACACCGTACGGATGAACAGCGCGGTGTTCAGGTAGCGCGGCGGCTCCTCGGCGATCCGTCGGACGCGCAGGGCACCGGGACGACCCTCCTCGACCAGCCGCTCGGCCCGCGCCCGGGTCAACGACGACAGGGCGGCTTCGGCGGCCGCCATGAGCCCGGCCAGCATCGCCAGCAGGAGCGCGATGCTCAGCTGGATCCAGTCGGCCTGGTTCACCGGGCTCGCGTCCCCCGGGCACTGCGCTGGGCACGTTCGGTGGCCCAGGCAGCCAGCAGATCGTCCTTCAGCCCGAACATGTCGGCCTGCTCCTGCGCCGTGCCGTGGTCGTAGCCGAGCAGGTGCAGCAACCCGTGGACCAGCAGGTACTCCGCCTCCGCCTCCGGGGTCCGACCGTGCTCGGCGGCCTGCCGGGCGGTGACGGCCGGGCAGAGGACGATGTCGCCCAGCAGGCCCTCCGGCGGCTCCTCGTCGTCGACCGGCGGCCGCAGCTCGTCCATCGGGAAGGACAGCACGTCGGTCGGACCCGGCTCGCCCATGTACTTCTGGTGGTAGGCGCTCATCGTGTCCTCGTCGACGCAGACGATGGACAGCTCGGCCTGGGGATGGATCCTGAGCTTCTCCAGCGCGAAGTCGGCGAGCCGGAGCAGTCCGGTGGTGTCGACCTCCAGACCGGACTCGTTGTTGATCTCGACGGTCACGGACGGAGCCTCTCGGGAGTGCAGGAGAGCTGGGCGTCGACACGCTTTTCGTCGGCAACCAACTCGACGAACGAGCGAGACCTCGCGGAGTCCGTGACCGCGGAGCGCGAAGCGCGACAGATGGACTCGGTCACGGTGTCCTCATCGGTTCGGCCTTCACCTGTGCCTGGGTGGCACGGGTGCGTCGGTGGCCTCGAACCTGTCGTACGCGGCCACGATCCGGCCGACCAGCTTGTGCCGGACCACGTCGTGGTTGGTCAGGTGGCAGAAGGCGATGTCGGCCACGTCGTCGAGGATGCCCTGCACCACCCGCAACCCGCTCCGGGTGCCCCCGGGCAGATCGACCTGGGTGATGTCACCGGTCACCACGATCCTGGAGCCGAACCCCAGCCGGGTCAGGAACATCTTCATCTGCTCCATCGACGTGTTCTGGGCCTCGTCGAGGATGATGAAGGCGTCGTTCAGCGTGTTGTGTGTGACGAGGAAGTTCTCAGTCACGTACAGCGAGTCTGCCGCACCGACCGAGATGCATACGCACTCTGCTCGTCCTGCGGGCTCGATGGCGTGGATGAAGCGCATCGGCCGGCCGCCGCCGTGGTTGTCGTAGACGACCGCCTTGCGCTTCAGCCGGAACGGCGCAACGCGGTCCGGAAGGCGGATGTCGATCACGTGCGCGTCATGCCGGTACAGGACGGGTCGGCCCTTGGCCAGCCCTGGCTTGCGTCCATCGGCCTGTCGGGTTCGGCTGTAGGCGACACCGCCCATCGATCTGACCAGGAAGATGACGTCGTCTCGCAGCTTGTCCGAGCAGGTCGTGTACTGCACCCGGCAGGTTCCGTCAGACTGGCGCACGGGCCCACCGTCGCAGTCGAGCAGTCCCTGCAGGACAGCCAGCCGCACTGCTTCGCTGTTCTGCAGATAGATCTCGGGAACAAACTTCGTGTGCGAGCGCGTCCCGGCCAAACCGAGGTCTCGCAGGATGACGGTGACCGGGTTGGCGGTCAGGAGACCACCACGTGTGGCGTTCGTCCGCCGCAAGATGTAGTCGACTTCCGACTTGCGGAGCAAGGTGATCTCAGGGATCGCGGCATCGAGAGCCTCGGCCAATTCGGGATCGGTCGTGGCGAATGAAGGGGTGGTGGTGGTCGTGAGACAGCCGTCCCCCAACAGCAGTCCGAGAGCGTATGGGTCGAGAGGCACGCTCTGTTGCGGCATCTGTACCGCGCCGACCATCGGCAGCTCGTAGCGGTGCGCGTGAGCAGCGCGGAGGTTTCCGACCATGTCCTTGGTCTGCAGCACGCGGCCTTCCTGGCCACGCCGGCGATCTGCAGCGGTCTTCACCGACCAGAGGTGCTCGCCGCAGGCGAGAGTCGAGGCTCCGTCCTGCGTCGTGACCCGGTAGACCTCCTTCACGCCCTGGGGGTAGACACCGAGGACCGGGGTCGGCCGGCCGTCGGAACCGACGACGAGGTCGCCGACTTCCAGGTCGCCGATCGGCCGAAAGCCGTCAGGAGTCAGTACGGGGGTGTCGATCGGTTGCGCACGGCCACGCATGTAGGCCAGCGGCGCGACCTCGATGGTGCCAGCGGTCAGCAGCTTGGGGATGGACTCCGGATCGAGCATGTCGTGCAGGGCGTCGTAGAGGGGCCGCAGATACGGGTCGATCTTCTCGTTCAGCGTGCCGGGGAGGAAGCCGAGCCGCTCCCCCGCCTCGACGGCAGGTCGGGTGAGGACGATCCGGTTGACCTCCTTGGCCTGCAGCGCCTGCACCGCCTTGGCCACGGCCAGATAGGTCTTGCCGGTGCCGGCGGGGCCGATCCCGAAGACCACGGTGTGCTTGTCGATCGCGTCGACGTACCGCTTCTGGTTCAAGGTCTTGGGGCGGATGGTCTTGCCCCGCGACGACAGGATGTTGTGGGTCAGGACGTCCGCCGGGGCGGCCTCCTCCGCGGCCATCATCGAGCAGATCCGCTCGACGGCGTCCGGGGTGAGGCCCTGCCCGGTGCGGAGCACGGTGACCATCTCGTTGATCACGTCGGCCGCCAGGCTGACCGCGGCGTAGCTGCCGGTCAACGTCACGTCGTTGCCGCGGACGTGGATGTCGGCCTCGAGCTCCCGCTCCAGGATCCTCAGGAACTCGTCACGTGGTCCGAGGACGTTCACCATGTCGATGGAGGACGCGACGCTGATCCGGCGCTCCAGAGGCTGCTCGGCCCGCACGGGCGCGGGCCCGCTCCTGCGGGGAGCTGGTGTTGCCGGTCTGTCTTGGCTGGTCAGGGAGTCCACCTCGGGGGGCCTGGGATCGTCGTACCCGCCCATCCTAATGACCGGCACCGACAGGCCCAAGACGTTTCAGCCCCGACGGGCCAGCAACGTGTACGTGTTCGGCAGCCGACCGTCCCAGGCTGCGGCTTCGAGACCACCCGGGCGCCAGAACGGCTCGGAGTGCTCGGTCAACGACACCAGCCTGAGCCCGGCGTCGGCGAGGGCGGTGAGGATCTCGCCCATCGACCACTGCCGCTCCACCGCGCCGTGGGCCGGGAAGGTGTCGTTGACGTGCGAGCGCGCGAAGTAGCTCCGGTCTCGTCGGACCCTGGGCTCGTCGGTGTCCCAGGTCCACAGCGGCACCAGCGGGTGCGCCTCGTGCACGAAGAGGTGGCCACCGGGCACCAGGATCCGGGCGATCTCGCTGGCCCAGAGTCCGAGGTCGGCCAGCCAGATCAGGGCGCCCTTGCCGGTGTAGACCAGCTCGGCGCACCCGTCGGCCAGCGGTACGGGCGGGACCTCGGCGATCACGTACGCACAGGACAGGCCGAGCTGCGCCGACCGCCGTGCAGCTGCCCCGGTGGTCACCGAGCTGAAGTCGACGCCCACCACCTGCCGGGCACCGGCCCGCACCAGGCCCACGTCGTCGAGACCGTGTCCGCTGAGCAGGTGCACCACCCGCGGCGCGGTTCGCAGCAGCGGTTCCAGCACCGCGAGCTCTCCCGCCGTCAGTGATCCGCCCGCCGCGGCCTCGGCCAACAGCTCGTCGTGCTCGCGGACGTACTTCTCGGCGGCCCGCTGCCAGGCAGCCCGGTTGCCGTGGTTCATCTCGGACCGGCGAAGCTGTCCGTCGCCGAGACCAGGGCGGCCGTGATGCCGGGCTCGGAGTAGGCATGACCCGCGTCGCCGACGAGCTGGAAGTCGGCCGCCGGCCAGGCCCGGTGCAGATCCCAGGCCGTCACCGCCGGGGTGGCGACGTCGTACCGGCCCTGGACGATGAAACCCGGGATGTCCCGCAGCCGGTGCGCGTCAGCGATCAGCTGCCCCTCGGCGAGCCAGCCGGCGTGCACGAAGTAGTGGTTCTCGATCCGTGCGAAGGCAAGAGCGTACGCCGGCTCGGCGAAGGCCGCGATCAGCTCGGTGTCCGGCTCCAGGGTGATGGTCGCCGCCTCCCAGGTCGACCAGGCGACCGCGGCCGGGCCGTGGATCGCGGGATCGGGATCGAACAGCAGGTCGTGGTAGGCGGCGATGGTGTCGCCGCGGAAACCGCTGCCGCCCAGAGGCGCGAGGAACTGCTCGTAACGGTCCGGGAAGAGCTGCCCGGCGCCTCCGTTGTAGTAGAAGTCCAGCTCTGAGCGGCGCAGGGTGAAGATCCCGCGCAGCACCAGCTCGGTGACCCGTTCCGGATGCGTCTCCGCGTACGCAAGTGCCAAGGCGCTTCCCCAGGAGCCCCCGAACACCTGCCAGCGGTCGATCCCCCGAGCCTCGCGGAGTCGCT
This sequence comes from uncultured Actinomycetota bacterium, assembly GCA_963696135.1. Lineage (GTDB taxonomy): Bacteria > Actinomycetota > Actinomycetes > Propionibacteriales > Propionibacteriaceae > Microlunatus. Next base: position 21,935 of record CAVOJH010000003.1, on the reverse strand, counting down.
CGAGATCGGCGACCAGGTGCCAGGTGGTGTTGGCCGACAGGTCGTCGCTCTCGCTGGCGTGCGGTGTGCTGCGGCCGCAGCCGCGCTGGTCGGTGAGCACGATCCGGTACCGTTCCGGGTCGAACAGCCGCCGCACCCCCGGCGTGCAGCCACCGCCTGGTCCGCCGTGCAGGAACACGACGGGCTTGCCGGCGGGGTTGCCACACTCCTCCCAGTGGAGCTGCTGACCGTCACCTGCCGGCAGCAGACCACTCGCGTACGGCTCGATCGCCGGGTAGAGCGGCACGATGACCGGTGCGCTCAGTCCGGGATGATGTGGACGGCAGCCTCTTCGGCGCTGGCTCCGGCCCCGTCGATGCCCACGTCCTCGCCCACCAGCTCGGAGTCGACGTCGTCGCCGATCCCTTCGTTGGGGTCGACCAGCCGACCGGCGCGCTGGTCGCCGACCTCGCCGTCGTCGACGAAGTCCTCCGACACCGGCTTCTCCCAGACCTCGGGCTCCTCCTCGGACAGGCGCTCGTCCAGGGTCTCGCGATCGTCGCCGTAGCGCGTCAGGTGCGACGGACGCTCCGGGGGCGAGTAGCCCTCGTCCAGGAAGTCGTCCACCCCGCGGTCGTCCAGGTTGTCGGCGGGCTGGAGCTGGTCCTGGTCGAGCTGCTCGGAGCCGGCGTCCTCGTCGTACGTGTCGGTCATGCCGCCCAGCCTGCCACGCACCCCGCGGACAGGACCGGACGCCCTTAGGATCGACGCCCGTGACCTCCACCACCGCGGACTCCCCCGGGTCGACCGCCCGGTACGCCGCCGACCTGCAGGGCAACTACGACCTGATCGTGGCCGCCTTCGTCGGACTGCTGCTGATCTCCAACGTCGGTGCCACCAAGGCGATCGCCTTCAGCACCCCGACCGCCTGGCCGGGCATGATCGTGACCGACGGCGGCGCCTTCCTCTTCCCGCTCACGTACGTGCTGGGTGACGTGCTCGCGGAGGTGTACGGCCTGCGCAAGGCGCGCCGAGCCATCCTGATCGGCTTCGTGCTGGCCGGCATCGCCGCCCTCACCTTCTGGCTGGTCAGCGTCACCCCGCCGGCTCCCGGCTGGAACAACCAGGACGCCTGGGCCGCGGTGCTGGGCTTCGTGCCGCGGATCGTGCTGGCCAGCTTGCTCGGGTACCTGGCCGGACAGTTCCTGAACGCGTACGTGCTGGTGAAGATCAAGCAGCGGACCAAGGAGGGGAAGCTGTGGGCCCGGTTGATCGGCTCGACGCTGGTGGGCGAAGCCGCCGACACCCTGGTGTTCTGCCTGGTCGCCTTCGGCGGCATCCTGACCGGCGGCACCCTGGTCAACTACGTGATCACCGGGTACGTCTACAAGGTGTCCGTCGAGGTGGTCCTGCTGCCGGTCACCTACCTGGTGATCCGGCAGGTCAAGAAGCGGGAGCCCGGCTACCTCGACCGACCTGGCCGGCCCCCGGCGGCCGCAGCTCCCCCGAGCCACGACTGATCAGGCGGGCCGGCACGGTGATGGTCTCGGCCGGTCCTGAATCGTCGTCCATCCGGGCGAACAGGCGCTCCGCGGCCACCCGCCCGATGCCGGCCGGGTCCTGGGCGATCACCGTGATGCCGGGGGTGAGCAGCTCGGCGAGGGCGAGGTCGTCGAAGCCGACGAGGGCGATCTCGGACTGGCGACCCCGCCGGTGCAGGGCCCGCACCCCGCCGATCGTGATCAGGTTCTGCGCCGTGATCAGTGCCGTCGGCGGATCGGACCGCGCGATCAGCCGCTCGACCTCGGCCGCCGCGAGCTCGGCTGAGGTGAGATCACCAACGCTGTAGCCGTCGAGCACCTCGAGGCCGGCGGCGGCCATGGCCTGCTCGTAGCCGCGTTGCCGGTCCCGGGCGGTCGGGATGCTCACATCGTCGCCCAGGAAGGCGATCCGCTGATGACCGTGATCGATCAGGTGCTCGGTGGCGACCGTGGCCCAGCCCACGTTGTCGGTCAGCGCGACATCGGCCAGCAGGCCGCGGGGCACCCGGTCCACGAAGACCAGCGGCGTGCCGCGTTCGCGAACGCTCTGCAGGTACCCCTGGTCGGGCCCGTACGCGGTGATGATCAGGCCGTCGACCCGTCTCCGGTTGAACGCGGCGACCAGCTCACGCTCGCGGTCGGTGTCGTCGTCGGAGCTCGCGGCGAAGACTGCCGTTCCGCGGGCGGCGGCGACGATCTCGACGGCCCGGTTGATCGCCGCCGAGAACGGGTTGTCGACGGCGTCCAGGATCAACCCGATCGTCTGCGTGCGACCACCGACGCGCCGTAGCGACCCGGCGCCGTGGTTCGGCTCGAACCCGAGGGCGTCGATGGCCCGCTCGACCCGTTCCTTCGTCTCGGAGGAGACGTTCGGCTCGTCGTTGACCACGCGCGAGACCGTCTTCAGTCCCACGCCGGCGAGCGCGGCGACGTCTCGCATGGTGGCGTGCCGTCTCGCTCGACTGGTGCTCTGTGACATCGGCGTTTCCTTCCTGGTCGACTCAGTCTGGCGCCCCGCCAGAGTCCGAGCAATGTCTTGACAAACTCTCGAGCATCATGAGAAATTGCCTACTGACACCGTTGTCACCGGCGACGGTCACGAGTCGTCGGTCGGTTCCGGTGATCACCCTCCCGGGACCGACCGGCCTACTCAACGCGCCGGGTAGTAGCGCCGGAGCGTCTCGGCCTTCAGGTCGGCGTACGAGCCGTCGGAGATGCTGGCCCTGATCCGATCCACCAACGAGATCACGAACCGCTCGTTGTGGATGGTGCACAGGGTCGCGGCCAGCATCTCCTTCGCCTTGAACAGGTGGTGCAGATACGCCCGCGTGTAGTGCGCACAGGTGTAGCAGTCACACTCGGCGTCGATGGGGGCGAAGCTCCGACGCGAGGATGCGGTGTTGACGTTGAAGCGACCGTCGCGGGTGTAGACCGCCGCGTTGCGGGCCACCCGGGACGGCGACACGCAGTCGAACGTGTCCGCTCCGTTCTCCACGCAGGTGAACAGGTCGTCGGGCTCGGAGATGCCGAGCATGTGGCGCGGCTTGTCCTCCGGCAGCTCGTCGCTCACCCAACCGGTGATGGTGCCCAGATTCTGCTTCTCCAGGGCACCGCCGATGCCGAAGCCGTCGAAGGCCTGGCCGTCGACGTCGAGTGCCGCCAGACCCCGGGCCGCCTGTCGCCGCAGATCCTCGTACTGCGCGCCCTGGACCACCCCGAACAGCGCCTGGTAGGGCCGCTCCGGGTGGGCCTCGGTCAGCCGCCGGTGCTCGGCCAGACAGCGGATCGCCCAGGCGTGGGTGCGCTCCACCGACTGCTCCTGATAGCCACGGGTGTTCATCAGCGTGGTCAGCTCGTCGAAGGCGAAGATCACGTCAGCGCCCAGCTGGTGCTGCACCTGCAGCGAGACCTCCGGGGTGAAGCGGTGTGGGCTGCCGTCCAGGTGCGAGGTGAAGGTGACCCCGTCGTCGTCCACCTGGGCGAGCCTGCTCTTGCCCTCGGCCACCACCGCGTCGTCGGCCAGGCCGGCGACGTCCATGGCCAGCACCTTCTTGAAGCCCACGCCCAGACTCATCACCTGGAAACCACCGCTGTCGGTGTAGGTCGGGCCCGGCCAGTTCATGAACCGTCCCAGTCCCCCGCCGGCCTCGACGATGTCAGCGCCCGGCTGCAGATAGAGGTGGTAGGCGTTGGCGAGCACCGCTTGGGCGCCCAGCTCGGCGACCGTCTCCGGCAGCACCGTCTTGACCGTCGCCTTGGTGCCCACCACCACGAACGCCGGGGTCTGGATGGTGCCGTGCGGGGTGGTGATCGTCCCGGTCCGACCGTGTCCTCCAGCGAGCTGGTCACCGACCTCGAAGGAGAAGCCGGTTCCCGCCGCGAGTGACGGAAACGCGCCAGTCACGGGGTCGCCGACGGCGTGTCACCGGCGTGTCGCGCCCCTGAGGTGCGCGATTCCGTCGCAGCGCGCAGCATCAGCCCCGCACAGGCGACCACCCCGGCCGTCGACGTCCTCAGCACGTGCGGCGTCAGCAACGTAGGCCGGCCACCCGCGGCGGTCAGAGCCACCAGCTCGTCGGCGGAGATCCCGCCTTCCGGGCCCACCACCAGCAGCACCTCACCGGCCTCGGGCAGGGCCACGTCGGCCAGCGGCGTCGTGGCCTCCTCGTGCAGCAGCAACGCGAGGTCTGCGACCGCGATCCGAGCGGCCAGTCCGGCGGTGTCGATCGGCTCGGCCACGGTGGGCGCCCACAGCCGGCGGGACTGCTTGGCGGCCTCACGCGCCGTGCTACGCCAGCGAGCCAGCCCCTTGACGCCTCGCTCGCCGGACCAGCGGACGATGGATCGGGCCGCCTGCCAGGGCAGGATCTCGGTGGCCCCGACCTCGGTGAGCAGCTCGACCGCCAGCTCGCCGCGGTCCCCCTTGGCCAGCGCTTGGACGACGACGAACCGGACCGTCGGTGCCGGCTCGACCAGCTGCTCGGCGACCTCGACGGTCACGCTCTGCTTACCGGTGGCGACCACCGGCCCGGTGACGGCGCGCCCGGCCCCGTCGGCCAGCACCACGATCTCCCCCGGCCGGATCCGCCGCACCACGGCGGCGTGCCGGCCCTCGGGACCGTCGAGCAGGTACGTGTCTCCCCGTCGTGGCAGCGGATCGGGCAGCGTGGCGTGGAAAACCGGATCGGAGCTCACTGGCCGGCGAACGCGTCCCGCAGCCGCCCGAAGAAGCCCTGATTGTGCTTCTGCACAGCACCCTCGACCGACGTCTCCTCGCGCAGCTCGGACAGCTGGCGGAGCAGCTCCCGCTGCTCCTTGTCGAGCTTGGTCGGGGTCTGAACCAGCAGCGTGACGCCCAGCTGCCCGCGCCCGTGGGAGCGCAGCCGAGGCACGCCCCGTCCGTCCAGAGCGATCCGGGTGCCGGACTGGGTGCCCGGCGGCACGGTGATCGTGGTCGACACGGCGTCCTCCGCCGCGTCCTCCAGATCGGCCTCGAGGGTCTCCACCCGGATCTCGGTGCCGAGGGCGGCAGCCGTCATCGGGATCCGGAGCACCATCTCCAGGTTGTCCCCGTCCCGCTGGAACACCTCGTGCTGATTCACGTCGAGCTCCACATACAGGTCACCCGCCGGGCCGCCGCCGGGGCCGACCTCGCCGTGGGCGGCGAGGTGGATGCGGTTGCCGGAGCTGACCCCGGCCGGGATCTTGACGTTGATGGTGCGGTTGGACCGGACGCGTCCGTCGCCGGAGCACTCCACGCAGGGATTCGGGATGACCGTGCCGTAACCGCGACAGGTCGGGCACGGGCTGGTCGTCCGGATGTCACCGATGAACGACCGCTGCACGTGGGTGACCTCACCCTGGCCGTGGCAGGTGGCGCACTTGACCGGCTTGGAGCCCTCCTGCGCACCGGAGCCGCTGCAGCGGGGACAGAGCATGGCGGTGTCCACCCGCAGCGGTTTGGTGGTGCCGAACGCGGCCTCGGCCAGCTCCAGCTCCAGCCGGACCAACGCGTCCTGACCGCGGCGGACGCGCGACCTCGGACCGCGAGCGGTCTGCTGGCCGAACATGGCGTCGACCAGGTTGGTGAAGTCGAAGCCACCGCCGGCCGTGCCGAAGCCGCCGTTGAAACCACCGCCACCCATGCCGCCGCCGAGCGGGTCGCCGCCACGGTCGTAGAGGTCGCGCTTCTTGGCGTCGCCGAGCACCTCGTACGCCTCGGCGACCTTCTTGAACCGCTCGCCGGCGTCGGCCTCGGTGGCGACATCGGGGTGCAGCTTCATCGCCAGCTGGCGGTAGGCCTTCTTGATCTGCTCGGGGCTCGCTTCGCGGGGGACCCCGAGGATCTCGTAGTAGTTGGTGCTCATCGTGTCCATGTTCTCTGAGATGTCATCGTGAGTGTTCTGTCAACGTCAACCTTCGGCCAGGAACCGACCGACGTACCGGGCGACGGCCCGGACGGATGCGATGGTCGAGGGGTAGTCCATCCGGGTCGGACCGACGATGCCGAGGGTGGCCCAGCTGTCCACGGCCGTGCCGTAGCCGCTGGCGACCAGCGACGTCGACTGCAGCTCCGCGTACGGGTTCTCGCGGCCGATGCGGACCGTGACGATGTCGGTGGACGTCGCCTCGCCCATCAGCTTCAACAACACGACCTGTTCCTCCAGCGCCTCCAGCACCGGCCGAACGGTCGTCTCGAACTCATCCCCGAACCGGGTCAGGTTGGGCATCCCGCCCACCACGACCCGGCTGGAGGCGTCCTTGCCGAGCATGTCCAGCAGGGTCGCGATGCACCCCTGGCCGATCGGGGAGATCGCGGCCGGCAGCTCGGACAGCAGCTGCCCGAGGCGCGCCGCGGCCTGGGTGGAGACCTGATCCACCGCTGCGGCGTTCAGCAGTGACCGCACCCTGGTCAGCTCGTCGTCGGTGTGCTCGATCTCGACCACCCGCTGCTCGATCCGGCCGGTGGAGGTGATCAGGATGACCAGCAGCCGCTGGCTGGAGAGGGAGACCAGCTCGACGTGCCGGACCTCGGCGTGGCTCAGGGTCGGGTACTGCACGATGGCGACCTGCTGCGTCACCTGGGCGAGCAGCCGGACGGTCCGGTGCAGGATGTCGTCGAGATCCAGCGCCCCCGACAGGAACGTGTGGATGGCGCGCTGCTCGGCGGGCGAGAGTGGCTTCACCGACCCGAGCCGGTCGACGAACAGCCGGTAGCCCTTGTCGGTCGGAATCCGCCCGGCGCTGGTGTGCGGCTGGGTGATGTAGCCCTCCTCCTCCAGCGCCGCCATGTCATTGCGGACGGTGGCCGGGGACACACCCAGGTTGTGCCGCTCGACGAGGGCCTTGGAACCGACCGGCTCCTGGCTGGAGACGTAGTCGGTGACGATCGCGCGCAGCACCTGCAGCTTGCGGTCGTCCACGTCCCCTCCTGTGCTCGTCGTCTCGCTGGTCCACTGTGGGCCGCCCCGCCGCCGCTCGCGACGGGCGCCTTTGGCACTCGGGCAAAGCGAGTGCCAGTCTAGTCCCATGACCCAGCGACCCGGCCCGTTCATCGCGGTGGCCGACCACGTGTACGTCTCGCTGGTCCCCTTCGCCGCCGACGACGGTCCGGCCGAGGTGACGGTCGGCCTGGTCGTCGGCCCCGAGGGGGCGGTTCTGGTCGACTGCGGGTCCACACCGCAGCAGGGCAGTTGGCTGCTGACCGAGATCGCCGCGGTGACGCCGGTGCCCCTGGTGTCGGTGGTGCTCACCCACTGGCACTACGACCACTCCTTCGGTCTCGCCGGCCTCGGGGCCACCACCTCGATCGCCCACGAGTCCGTGGGCGATCGACTGCACTCGCCGGAGGCCCGCGTCGAGGCAGCGCGACTCGGGGTCGACCCCTGGGAGCTCCGGCGAGCGGACCGCGAGGTCGCCGTGGTCGCGGCCGTCGATCTCGGCGGCGGCGTACGGGTCGAGGCGGTGCACCTCGGTCGCGGGCACACGGACGGCGATCTCGTCGTGGTCGTCCCCGGCTCGGACGTGGTGTTCGCGGGGGATCTGGTCGAGTCCAGCGGTCCACCGACCTACGGATCGGACTCGTACGCCCACGAGTGGCCCGCCACCCTCGACGGTCTGATCGGTCTGACCACCGACACGACCGTGATCCTGCCCGGCCACGGAGGGCCGCTGGACCGCGAGGCGATCTTCGAGCAGCGGGGGCGGGTGGCCGCCGTGTCCGGTGAGATCACTCGACTGGCGGGACTGGCCGTGCGCGGTCGACGACGCCGAGGAGCGGGGGACGTGGGCTCTCCCCTTCGCCGCGGTACGTGGAGGTCTCGAGGCCGCCTTCTCCCAGGCGCGCGCCGCGGACCCTCAGCGCCGACTGCCGCTGGCCTGATCGGGCACGATGAACCCGTGAGCGGTTCTCGCGCCGGGCGTCCGGCGACCATCGCCGACGTGGCGGCCCTGGCGGGCGTCTCGCCGGCGACGGTGTCGCGCGTGATGAACGGCACCCGCGCGGTCGACGAGGAGATGACCGACCGCGTCCGAGCGGCCGCCCGGGAGCTCGACTACTCCCCCAGCCCACTGGCGCGGAGCCTGGTGCTCGGCCGCACCAACACGGTCGCCGTCGTGGTTCCGGATCTGGGGAACCCCACCTTCCACGGGGTCCTGCGCGGTCTCAGCCACGCCGCATCGAGGAACGGCTACCACGTCCTGGTGGCGGACTCGGCCGAGTCGGTACGTGACGAGCTGGTGCTCGCGCAGCAGACCCGCCGGCGCTGCGACGGGCTGGTGCTCGTCGCGCCACGAATGGCCGAAGCCGATCTGAACCGGCTCCACCAGTCCCTTCAGCCCCTGGTGGTCGTGAATCGCGAGCCGGCGTATGGGACCGGGACCCCGGTGGTCACCGCCGACTACCGGTCTGGGCTGATCGGGTTGCTGGATCTCCTGTACGCCGACGGCCACCGCTCGCTGATGTTCTTGGCCGGTGCGCCGCAGAGCGCCTCCAACACGCGGCGGCTTGCGGCGCTGGACTCCTTCCGCACTGCTCAACCTGATCTCACGGTGCAGATCCGGGCCTGTGGAGTGAACTTCGCCGACGGGTACGACGCGGCTGGAGCCATCGCCGACTCGGGGGTCACCGGCGTGCTCGCGTTCAACGACCTGGTCGCGATGGGTTTGATCAGCGCCCTGACCGAGGCCGGTATCGCGGTTCCGGACGCGGTGTCGGTGGTGGGCTTCGATGACATCCCGTTCGCGCGGTACGTCACCCCGCCTCTCACCACGGCCGCGGTGCCCGTGGCCGAGCTGGGTGAGCAGGCGTGGCTACGGATGTGGGACCTGCTCTTGGGTCGACCGTCAGGGCAGACCCTCGTGCTGAGTCCGCACGTCGTCCGGCGTGGCAGCACGGGACCGGCGGCCCACACTGCCGATCTCACTGCCCCGACGGCAACCGAGCGTGCGGACCGGCCGTGGACGGCAAACGGCCCCTGACCTGCGGGCGTGGTGCAGGTCAGGGGCCGCCTGGTTCAGGGCCGGCCGGTGAGGGCCTCGGCCGTTACTTGCCGCCGGTGGTCGCGATGCCCTTGACCAGGAACCGCTGGCCGAACAGGAACACCAGGAACAGCGGGATCAAGGTGACGATCGACATGGCGAACATCGCACCCCAGTTACTGCCGGAGGTGGCGTCCAGGAAGCCCTTCAGGGCGACCGGGACGGTGTAGGAGTTCGGATCCGTCAGGTAGATCAGCGGGGTGAAGAAGTCCGACCAGGTCCAGATGAAGGTGAAGATCGCGCAGGTGGCCAGGGCCGGACCCATGAGTGGCATCAGCACCCGAAGGAAGATCCGGAAGTGGCCGCAGCCGTCGATCCGGGCCGCCTCGTCCAGCTCGCGGGGGATGCCGCGGATGAACTGGACCATCAAGAAGATGAAGAAGGCGTCGACGGCCAGGAACTTCGGCAGGATCAGCGGGATGAACGTGTTCACCCAGCCGAGCTTGTTGAACAAGATGTACTGCGGCACCAGCACCACGTGGATCGGCAGCATCACCGTGACCAGCATGATCGAGAACCACAGCGTCTTGAGCCGGAACTTCAGCCGAGCGAACGCGTACGCCGCCAGTGAGCAGGCGAACAGGTTGCCGACCACCGCACCGACCACCACGATCATGGAGTTGACGATGTAGTGCCCGAACGGCTGCCCGAGAGCGAACCAGCCCTGCGTGTAGTTCTCGATCACCAGGCCGTTCAACCACAGACCCGGGGTGCGGAAGATCACGTCTGTCGGCCGGAACGAGGACACCAGCAGCCAGAGCAGCGGGTAGATCATCACGAAGCTGACAGCGATCATCACCACGTGCTTCAGCACCGACCGGATCCGGGAGGAACCGCTGACCTTGTTCACCGGAACCGGACGCACCGGATCCGCTACCGCCGCGGGGGCGACAAGACCTTCTTGGAGCTCAGTCATCGTAGAACACCCAATACTTCGAGAGGAAGAAATTGACCGCGGTCAGCGCACCGACGATGACCACCAGCAGCCACGCCATCGCTGCGGCATAGCCCATCTGGAACTGCCCGAAGCCCTTGATGTACAGGTACAGCGAGTAGAACAGCGTCGAGTCCGCTGGTCCACCGGTACCGGCCGAGACCACGTAGGCCTGGGTAAAGGACTGGAACGCGTTGATCAGCTGCAGCACCAGGTTGAAGAAGATGATCGGTGACAGGAGCGGCAGGGTGATCTTGGTGAATTTCGTCCACCGCGTCGCCCCGTCCACCGAGGCTGCCTCGTAATACATCCCCGGGATCTGCCGCAGTCCGGCCAGGAAGATGACCATCGGCGAGCCGAACGTCCACACGTGCAGCAGGATGATCGTCCACAGCGCATAGCTGGGATTGGAGATCCAGCCAGTGTGCGCATCGATCCCGAACACTCGCAGGATCTGGTTGACCAGACCATCGGTGCCGAACATCTGACGCCACAGCAGCGCGATCGCCACCGAGGATCCCAGCATCGAGGGAAGGTAGAACACCGACCGGTAGATCGCCAGCCCACGCATCCCCCGGTCCAGCAACATCGCCACGCCCAGCGCGAAGATCAGCTGCAGCGGCACGCCGACGAACACGTAGACGAACGTGACCTTCAACGAGTGATGCAGTCGGTCGTCGCTCAGCATCCGCACGTAGTTGCCGATGCCGATCCACTTCGGTGGCTGAATCAGGCTGTAGCGGGTGAACGACAGGTACAAGCTGGCCAGCATCGGACCGATCGTGATCACGAACAGCCCGATGAACCACGGGATCAAGAACAGGTAGGCCACCTTGTTGTCGCGGCCGGCCTCCTTGCGACGCTGCGCCTTCTCCTCCGGCGTCTTGGCCTTGTTGACCTTCAGGTGGGACAGCTCAGAGATCGCACTCACGAGCCGACCCCCTCAGGGGCAGGGCGCCGCTGGTGACGGCGGTGCCCCTCGAGTGTGGGGAGCGCGCTCATCATCAGCCCTGGAGGTTGGAGTTCATCTCGTCCATGAAGCCCTGCGCGGCCTGTGCGGTGCTCTGCCGTTCGAACAGCACCTCGGTCGCGAAACGCAGCATGGTGTCGCCGATCTTGCCGCCACCGGGCGGCGGGGCGATCGGGGTCTCGGCCAGCTCGGGCTTGATGTCGGTCAGGAACTGCTGAACCGTCTGCTGGTCCTTGGAGAGCTTGGGCTTGATCGCAGCCTGGATCTCACCGTTGGCCGGGATGCCCCGCTCGGCCAACAACAGGTTGGCAGCGTCAGGCGTGTTCACCAACCAGCTGATGAACGCGATCGCCGCTTCCGGGTTCTTCGTCTTGGCCGAGGCAGACCAGAGCATGGACGCCTTGTACCAAGCATTGCGCTGGTTGGCGTCGCCGGCGATCGTCGGGTAGCGCAGCAGCTGGAGCTCGGTGCCTGCCGCGGCGTTGACCGCCTCGAGCTGGTTGGAGTTGTAGGTCTGCATCGCCGCCGACCCAACGACGACCGCGCTCTGGTCGAGCGACTTGGCGGCCTCCTCGCTGATCTGCGACGGCGAACCGATCGCGCCGGCCTTCTGCGCCTTCAGGAGATAGTCGAACCAGGCCTGGACGTCGCCGGTCTCGAAGCCCATCTTGTTCTCGGTGAAGAGCTGCTTACCCTGCTGGCGGATCCAACCCTGGAACAGGTTGTCGCTGACCAACGTGGCGTAGCCGAAGTCGACCTTTGCCTTCTTGGAGACCTCGGCTGCCGTGTCGACCAGCGAGTCCCAGGTCCAGGTCTTGTCGTCCGGCACGTCCATGCCGGCCTTCTCGAAGATCTTCGGGTTGGTCATCACGACCAGGCAGTTGATGCCCGCGTTGATGCCGTTCATGGTGTCGTTGATCTTGCCGGAGTCGACAGTTCCGTCGACGAACTTGGAGATGTCCACATCGGAGAGGTCGAGCAGCGCTCCGCGGTTGCCGTACTCAGCGATGTAGGCCATGTCCATCTGGATGATGTCCGGAGCCGTGTTACCCGCTACCTGGGTGGCCAGCTTGTCCCAGTAGCTCGCCCACTCACCCGGCTGCGGAGCGATCTTCACACCCGGGTTCGCCGCCGAGTACGCGTCGATCGCCGCCGTGGTGTTCTTGTTGCGGACGTCGTTACCCCACCAGGCGAAGGTCAGATCGGCCGTGCCGGCATCGCCGCCACCGCCACCGCTCTCGCTCGAGCCCGGAGCACACCCCGTCAAGCCCATCGTCGTCGCAGCGGCGGCCAGTCCCAAGCCACCCAGCAGGAACTGCCTGCGGTTCACGCCCATTGTCTCTCCCTCATCATTGTGGTGGAAAACGGTTTCTCGCGAAGATTACGAGCACCGCAGTTGGGGTGTCAATCCTCTTGCCAGCAATTGCCAGACCTTGTGATCGGCCTGTGACCTGGACTGAAACCCGTGGCCCCGAAGACCTCGTGACACGAGACTCTAGGGGAACGAAAGCGATTGCGCAAGCGTTTCCGTAACTCGATTCGCCGGGTCGACCGAACGGCTCGCAAGCGGTTTCTCGGTCGCGCCGGAACGGCGGGGCATCCGGGGTCTGTACCGTTGCAGCGACGACGGGAGGCCCTCGTGGGCAGAGTGACGGTGAAGACGATCGCCGAGGCGGTCGGCGTGTCGCCGTCCACGGTGTCCAACGCCTACAACCGGCCCGACCAGCTGTCCGCCGAGCTGCGGGAGCGGATCCTGGCCGTGGCCGCGGACCTGGGCTACGCCGGGCCGGACGCGGCCGCACGGATGCTGCGCAGCGGTCGGGCCGAGGCGGTCGGCGTGTTGCTCACCGAGCGGTTGTCGTATGCGTTCTCCGACCCGTACGCGATCGGCTTCCTGACGGCGGTGACCGAGGTGCTGGAACAGTCACAGACGTCGCTGGTGCTGATGCCCATCGGCTACGAGGCCCAGCGGGTCGGTGCCGTACCTGACGTGACCGCCGTCCGGCAGGCCAACATCGACGCCATGACCATCCTGTGCATCGGCAACCTGCACCCGGCGACCCAGCTCGCCAAGGCGCGCGGGATCCGGATCGTCGGCACCGACATCGATCCGGATCCGGACTCCACCTGGGTGGCTATCGACGACGTCGAGGCCGGCGCGCTCCTCGGACGGCACCTGGCCGATCTCGGCCACACCCGCGTCGGGGTGATAGCGGACACCGGTTTCCCAGCCGGAACGGTCACCACCGGCCTGTCGGTCGACGACATCACCTGCACCGACTGCCGCGCCCGACTGCAGGGGCTCGCCGGTGCGCTGGACGAGCTGGTCATCGTGTCCGGCGGTCACAACACGCCGGATTCCGGGATCGCGGCCGGCGGTTCGCTGCTCGACGGGCCGGAACGACCCAGCGCGATCGTCGGGCTCAGTGACGTGGTGGCTCTCGGCGTGCTGGAAGCGATGCGCGACCGTGGCCTGGAGGCTCCCCGCGACGTCTCCGTATCCGGTTTCGACGACATCGCCGCCGCCGCTCAGGCAGGCCTGACCACGGTGCGGCAGCCGATCCTGGAGAAGGGTCGGCTGGTCGGCGAGCTGCTGCTCGACGCCGAGCGGGAGCCTCGCCAGGTGCTGCTCCCGATCGAGCTGGTGGTCCGGGGCAGCACCGGCGGCCCTGCTTCCTGACTCCGTCTCGGGGCTCCGGCTCGACGACTGAGCGCTCAGGCCCCGTCCGGCCACGGAGCGCTCAGATCCGCCGAGATCCCGTCACACAGGTCGGTCAAACCGATCAGGAGGTGGTCGGCCGTGGTCGAGGCGAGCAGACCGATCTGATCCAGCGGTCCGATCGGCGCCACCCCGGCGAGCTGCCAGGCGGCGGCCACCGGGTCGCCTTCGATACCGATGTCAGCGGGCCAGGTCAGCTCGGAGAACTCGCTGGACACCGCAAGACTGCGACGTACGGACTGTTCGGCCGTGGTCAGCAGACCGCGCCACTGCTCGTCCCAGACCAGGTCGGGCACCGGCGACACCTCTGCCCGGGGATGAGGGTCGTCGTCCAGCCACGCATCGATCCTGATCCGCGTGCGCCCCTCGGCCAGCAGCCCGATGAACCCGTCCTGGGTGCCGAGGGTGGTGATCTCGGCGACCGTGCCGATCCCGAAGCGCTGTTCTCCTCCGCCCACCTCCTGACCTCGCTCGATCAGCACCACCCCGAACTCGGCGTTGTCGGACTGCAGCAGGGTGCTGAGCATGATGAGGTAGCGCTGTTCGAACACCCTCAGCCGCAACGGCATGTGCGGGAACAACACCGTGCCCAACGGGAACATCGGCAGGATCGCCATGGGTCCATGCAACCCGACGCCTGGCGGACGGCCGACCCGGGGGTGGCCACCGACACGTCGAGATCGACCCGCGTGCCCTACCCCATTCAGTCACGGACCCCGCCTACTCTGCGACGGTGCCTCCCCAGAACCGCACCAACCCGTCACCGGTCGACCGCTACGCCAAGGACGTCCTTGCCAAGGGCTGGCAGCAGCAGGCGAAAAAGGTCGTACCCGAGATCGCCCTGGAGCGAGGGATGGTGCTGGAGGACGCGACCAGCGGGTTCTGCGGAGCGGTGACGCGCTGGGAGAACGGTCTGGTGGTGCTGGAGGGTCGCGGCGACAAGCGTCGCAGCTTCCCGATCGGGTACGGGCTGCTGCTGGAAGGCAAGCCTGTGCTGGTGAAGGTGCCTCCGCGAGCGCCTGGTGGCGGGCGTCCGACCGCCAGCCGCACCGCCTCCGGGTCGGTCGCCGGTCCGGCGGAACGGGCCAAGGTCGCGCTGCCCAGTCGGATCTACGTCGAGGGTCGGCACGACGCCGAGCTGGTCGAGAAGATCTGGGGCGACGACCTCCGGCACGTCGGGGTTGTCGTGGAGTTCATGGACGGCATCGACGACCTCTCCGACATCGTGGCCGAGTTCCGCCCCGAACGGGGTCGCCGACTGGGCGTGCTCGCCGATCACCTGGTGCCCGGCAGCAAGGAGTCGCGGATCGCGGCCGGTGTGGCCAAGGGTCCGTACCGCTCGTACGTGCTGGTCGCCGGCCATCCGTTCGTGGACGTCTGGCAGGCGGTCAAGCCGGCCAAGCTGGGGCTGCAGTCCTGGCCCCACGTGCCCCGCGGCACCGACATCAAGCACGGCACCTGTGCCGCGCTCGGTTGGCCGCACCGCGACCAGGCCGACATCGCCCGGGCCTGGCAACGGATCCTGGCCACCGTGACGAGCTGGTCGGATCTGGAGCGCGGTCTGCTGACCCCGGTCGAGCAGCTGATCGACTTCGTCACGCAGGACCACATCTCCTGAACTCCAACGGGTGCTGGGATCGCCGCGGATCCTCGTGACAGAAGGGGCAGTCGTAATTCGCCGGCTCGTGGTTGTCCACATCACCATCAAGCGAGTCGGCCCCGCCTGCGCCTATCCCTGCCGGATCATGGCTTTCCCGGGGCTGTTCGACGAGCGGTACCGCGATGGGCACCATCGCGACGCGCTGGACTTCCTTGTGTTGTGGGGAAATCGTCATTCTGATTCTTGTTATCGAATCTCTGTTCGACTATTCTGGACCCATGATCGAGACCTCCACCGACCAGCCCGCAGCCCCCGCGCTGCAGGCCGCGGTGGACTCCCTCGACGTCGCCGTCGAGCACCTGATCAAGCTCGTCGACGACGGGGCCCTCGGTGATCTCGGAGCGTTCGGACTGGTCGACACGCTGCAGTCACTCGAGAAGGTCCGGAACAAGCTGCCGGTGGTGGACCGGGCGATCATCCAGTACGGCACCGAACAAGGCGTGCCCGCTGTGCTGTCCGAGCGGACCATGACCAAGGTGCTGATGCAGTCTCTCCACCTCTCGATCGGGAATGCGTCCCGCCGAGTCCGGGCCGCCGAACACCTCGCCGACCGGACCAGCATGACCGGCGAACCCCTGACACCCATCCGACCCCACCTCGCCGCCGCGCAACGAGACGGCCTGGTCACCCCCGAACAAGTCACCCTGATCGACACCGCCCTCCGCAAGGTCAAACACTGCGACCCCGCCGCCGTCGAAGCCGGCGAACTCCTCCTCGTACAGCAAGCCACCCAGCTCGGCTACCAAGACCTCGACCGGGTCGCCGCCAAACTCATCGAAGCCATCGACCCCGACGGGATCCTGCCCGCCGACGAAGCCGAACACCGCCTCCGCCGGTTCTTCCACCTCACACACCGCAAAGACGGCTCCTGGGCCGGAGACTTCCGACTCACCCCCGACGTCGGACAGAAACTCGCCGCCCTCCTCGGACCGTTGACCAAACCCCAAACCACCAGGTTCGAGACCAGTCCCGACGACACCGACACCGACGCGGATGCGCCGGCCAGCAAGCATGTCGTCGCGGACGAGCGAACCCAGGGCCAACGCCAACACGACGCCCTCGCGGCCATCCTGGATGCGGTCCTGCGCACCGATGACCTCCCCGCCGCCGGCGGCACCCCCACCACCTTGCTGCTCACCATGTCCTGGGAGGACTTCCTCAGCGAGCACGGCATCGGCACCTACACCGACGGTTCACCGGTCTCGGCCCGGACCGCACGACTACTCGCTGACCAAGCCGACATCGCGATCTGCTTCAAGAACGCGCGCGGTGCGGTCCTCGATCTGTGGCGGACCCGTCGGATCGCCAGCCCCGCTCAGACCCTCGCGTTGATCGCCCGCGACGCCGGCTGCTCCTTCCCCGGCTGCAATGTGGCACCCCAATGGTGTGAGCGGCATCATGTGATCGCCTGGTACGACGGCGGGAACACCAACCTGCAGAACCTGACCCTCGTGTGCTCCTATCACCACCACCAGTTCGCCCAACGCGGCTGGCAATGCAAGATCAACACCGACGGCCTCCCGGTCTGGATCCCCCCGAAGTGGATCGACCGACACCAACGACCAATCCTGAACGCCCGCATCACCATCACCAACTGGGACCCCCAGGACCCGCTGAACTTCGACCAACCCCCGGTCGGTGACCCACCAGGCGAGGTCTCGCCACCCGACTGACCAAGATCACCAACCACGATCATCCGAACCGCGACGACCGCCACAGGACCATGCCTGCGGCGGTCCTCGCCTGTCCCAGCGCCGGCCCGAAGGGGCCTCTATCCCCGCTCAGTCAGCAGTCAGTCAGTCAGTCAAGACTCAATCTGGTCAGGTAGCCGGTTCGAGAACGGGTGACGTCGGTGAGAGTCCATGGCGTCGGCTCGACCACCTGCGCGAGCTCATCCACCGTGAGGAACCAGTAGTCGAACCACTCGGTGGCCAGATTCTGGAACCGGACGCGGATCCGTAGCTGGCCACCGCGACGCCCCCGGTCGCGGTTCCGCTGGTGGTAGGCGAGGTGGACCGGGTCGGTGCTGGTGTACGGGTCGATCGTCTGACCCAGGAGAACAGCACCGGGTGCCGCGCACCCAGCCAGCCGGACCAGGAGATCGCCGGCCACATCGGGGCCGGCCAGGAGCGACAGATTCCTGGCAGGCCTGGGCCTCGAGCGGATCCAGCTGGTCACTCGGCCGGAAGTAGGCGCGAGCGTCGGTGACACCGAGAAAACCGTCGTCGCGCTCGACGAGCTCGTACTGCGGCTCCCGAAGGTCGGCGTGCTGGGCGAGCAGCAGCTCCCCGAAGGCGTCGCCTGTCAGCGGTTCGGTCATCGGCTCCACGTGAGCAGCCTTGCGGCGCACCATACCGGTGGCAAGGAACGGTGGCTCGAACGAGGTCAGCGTCGCAGGTCAGTCGACCAGCTCGCGGACCACGGCATCGGCGAGCAACCGACCGTTCAGGGTCAACCGCAACCGGTCACCGGTCACCGTCACCAAGGACTGGGCCGCCAGAGAGTCCACCCGGGCCCGTCCGCGGACCGACAGCCGATCCAGCGGCATGCCCTCCGCCAACCGGATCTCCAGCAGCACCTGCTCCAACGCCTGATCGGCCGCCGAGAGCACCTCGCGCGCCTGCGCCGGTGACTGACCTGACGCCAGACGGGCGGCGTACGCGGCCGGGTGCTTGACGTTCCACCAGCGCGTGCCGCTGACGTGGCTGTGGGCGCCGGGACCGATCCCCCACCAGTCGTCCCCGCGCCAGTAACCCAGGTTGTGGCGGCACGCCGCGTCGGGGCGGACCGCCCAGTTGGACACCTCGTACGCCTCATAGCCAGCGCTGGACAGCAGCTCCTCGGCCAGCAGGTACTTGTCGGCCAGGTCGTCGTCGTCCGGCAGCGGCAGCTCGCCGCGGCGGACCCGGGTCGCCATCTTCGTCCCGTCCTCGACCACGAGGGCGTACGCGCTGACGTGGTCCGGGCGGGCGCTCAGCGCCACCTCCAGACTGGTGCGCCAGTCGGCCAGGGACTCGCCCGGTGTGCCGTAGATGAGGTCCAAGCTGACCTGCTCGAAACCGGCCGCACGGGCCTCGGCCACCGCGGTCAGAGGGCGACCCGGCGAGTGCACCCGATCCAGGGTGGCGAGCACGTGCGGTACGGCCGACTGCATGCCGAAGGAGATCCGGGTGAACCCGCCCTCCCGCAACGCGGACAGGGAAGCCGGCGACACCGACTCCGGGTTGGCCTCGGTGGTGACCTCGGCGTTCGCGGCCAGTCCGAAGGTGCTCTCGATCCGGTGCAGCATTCGGACCAGCTCGGCGGCGGCCAGCAGGGTCGGGGTCCCTCCGCCGACGAACACGGTCGACACCGCCGGCGCATTCGCGCCGAGCACCGCAGCGGCCAGGGCGATCTCGGCCAGAGCCGCGTCGACGTACGCGTCCCCGGTCTCGGCGAGGTCGGCAGAGACGCGGAGCTCCGCCGGCGTGTAGGTGTTGAAGTCGCAGTAGCCGCAGCGGGTCCGGCAGAACGGCACGTGCAGGTAGATGCCCAACGGTCGCTCGCCGACTGCGCGAGCCGACGAATCCGGCAGCGACCCGTCGATGGGCGCGGGGTCGCCGGAAGGCAGAGCAGAGGGCACGAAGAATCAGGGTAGGCGCATCACGGAAGCTCGAACGGCAGGTCCAGGCCATCGAGCACCCGACGACAGCCACACGTCGCCTCGGCGTCGGACTCGTAGGCCGGCAACCCAGCCACCGCGGTGGCCAGCAGGTCCTTGAGCCGGTCGATGTTGGCCGCGAACATCTCCAGCACCTCGGCGTGCGAGACCGCCTCCCCACCATCCCCCTCGACACCCGCATCCCGGTCGGTGACCAACGTGATGCAGGTGAAGCAGAGCGCCAGCTCGCGAGCGATCGCCGCTTCCGGCTGACCGGTCATGCCGACCAGCGACCACCCCTGGGCGGCGTGCCAGACGGACTCCGCACGACTGGAGAACCGTGGTCCGTTGACGACCACCAGGGTGCCGCCGTCGACCACGTCGTCTCGGGCGCCGACGACGGTCCGGCGACCCCGGGGACAGTACGGGTCACCGAAGGACACGTGCACCACCGACCCGGTGGCGTCGTAGACGGTGTGCATCCGACCCCAGGTCCGGTCCACCACCTGGTCCGGGACGACCACGGTGCCCGGGCCCAGCTCGGGTCTCAGGGACCCGACCGCCGACGGGGCGAGCACCTGACGGACACCGACGGAGCGCAGCGCCCACAGATTGGCCCGGTAGTTGACGCGGTGCGGTGGGAACTGGTGCGCCGTCCCGTGTCGAGGCAGGAAGGCCACGCGGCGTCCGGCCAGCCGACCGATCGCCACCGGGGCGCTCGGCTCCCCGAACGGGGTCTCGATCGCGACCAGCTCGGGATCGGTGAGGAAGCTGTAGAAGCCGGACCCGCCGATGATGCCGATCTCTGCCGTCGGGGTCATGCCGCCGGCTCCACACTCGTGCTCATCGCGCCGACCTCAGGGCAGCAGCACGATCTTGCCGCGGGTGTGCCCGGACAGGATCGCCCGGTAACCCTCTGCCGCCCGGTCCAGGGGGAACGTCTGCACCTTGAGGACCAGCTGGCTGTTCTCCAGCAACCTGGCGGCCTCGGCCAGCGCGGCGGCCTTGTCGCCCTCACCACCGGTGGTCACCCGTGCGCCGGACTCGGCGGCGCCGAAGTTGGCGATCGAGACCACCTGGGCGGGGTCGGTCACCAGGGCGGTCAGATCGGTGATCGGGGTCTGACCGGCGACATCGAAGACGCCGTCCAGAGGGCCCACGCCCGTGCCGGCCACCCGCTCCGCCAGTCCCTCGCCGTACAGGACCGGGATGGCGCGGATCTCGCGGAGGTAGTCCTGGTTGGACTCCCCGGCGGTCGCCACCACTGTCGCGCCACGAGCCACGGCGATCTGCACGGCAGCCGCCCCGACGCCGCCGGAGGCGCCGTCGATCAGCACAGTCGAACCCGAGCCGATGCCGAGCAGGTCCAGGGCGCGGGTCGAGGTCTCGGCCGCCGTCGCGGCCGCTCCGGCGACACCCCAGTCCAGGGATGCCGGCTTCGCGGCCCAGGCGGTCAGCACCGCGCGTTCGGCTTGGGTCTGGCGGCCCAGCCCGAACACGTCGTCGCCCACACTCACCCCGGAGACACCGTCGCCGACCTCGTCCACCACCCCGGCGGCGTCGAAACCGAGTCCGGTGGGCTCGGCCAGCGCGGCACCGCCGGCCATCACACCGCGCAGGATCTTGCCGTCCAGCGGGTTGATGCTGGCTGCCGAGACCCGGATCCTGATCTCGCCGGGGCCGGCGTGCGGGTCGGGCACCTCATCGACCTTCAGCTGCTCGGGCCCTCCGTACGCGTGGATCCGCAGTGCTCGCATTCCCTACCCCTCCCCTTCGGATGTCAGACGATCAAACTAGCCTGCCGCCATGGACATTCCACGTCGGCGGTTCCTCGGCCTGGCCGGGCTGGCCGCAGCCTCCGTCGCAGGGCTCAGCGCCTGCGGCAGCAACACCGGACGACCCGACCCCGGGGCCTCGGCCTCGGGCGGCGGGGACAAGCCCCAGCTGAGCCAGTGGTATCACGAGTACGGCGAGGACGGCGTCGAGGATGCGGTCAAGCGCTACGCCGCCGCGTACGAGGCGGCGACCGTCACCGTGAAGTGGAACCCGGGCGACTACGACAAGCTCGTCTCGTCGGCTCTGCTGACCGACACGGTGCCCGATGTCTTCGAGTACGGCAACGGCCCGACCCTGGACATGATCAAGGCCGGGCAGGTGGTCGACCTCACCGAGCTGATCGGCGACGCCAAGTCCCAGTTCTCCGCGCCCGTGCTGGCGGCGATGACCTGGGAGGACAAGATCTACTCGATCCCCCAGACCACCGACATGCAGATGCTCTACTACCGCAAGTCCGTGCTCGACAAGGCCGGCGTGCAGCCGCCGACGACCCTCGTCGCGCTGACCGACGCCGCCAGCAAGGTCGCCACCGACGACATGGGCGGGTTCTTCGCCGGCAACGACGGGGGCGTCGGCGTGCTCAACCAGATGCTCATCTGGGCCGCCGGCCAGGAGCAGATCAACGACGACCAGACCGGGATCGGCTTCGACAACGAGGCCGGGTACGGCGCCCTCGCCGCCTTCGCCCAGCTGTACGGATCGGGCGGGTTGCTGAAGAGCGCGTCGGCGGACTGGTTCGCCGCCGACCCGTTCGTCAACGGCGAGACCGCGATGCAGTGGGGCGGGCTGTGGATGCTGCCCGACATCACCGCCAAGCTGGGCGACGACTTCGGGGTGCTGCCGTTCCCCGGGATCGGCTCCGCGGGCCGGCAGGCGGTGCCGTTCGGGTCGTACGGGGCCACCGTGTCCGCGAAGGGCACCGACCCCGAGGCGGCCAAGGCCTTCGCGAAGTGGCTGTGGATCGACCAGGAGGACTTCCAGGTCGACTTCTCCAACTCCTACGGCACCCACATCCCGGCCAAGCCGGCGCTGGTACCCAAGGCCGACAAGATCTCCTCCGGCCCCGGCGCCGAGGCCGCCGGGTTCGTCGACAAGCTGGGCCACGCCCCCGACAAGC
>CAVOJH010000002.1:0-14408 GCA_963696135.1 uncultured Actinomycetota bacterium | reverse complement strand
CCAGGGTGGCGAGCACGTGCGGTACGGCCGACTGCATGCCGAAGGAGATCCGGGTGAACCCGCCCTCCCGCAACGCGGACAGGGAAGCCGGCGACACCGACTCCGGGTTGGCCTCGGTGGTGACCTCGGCGTTCGCGGCCAGTCCGAAGGTGCTCTCGATCCGGTGCAGCATTCGGACCAGCTCGGCGGCGGCCAGCAGGGTCGGGGTCCCTCCGCCGACGAACACGGTCGACACCGCCGGCGCATTCGCGCCGAGCACCGCAGCGGCCAGGGCGATCTCGGCCAGAGCCGCGTCGACGTACGCGTCCCCGGTCTCGGCGAGGTCGGCAGAGACGCGGAGCTCCGCCGGCGTGTAGGTGTTGAAGTCGCAGTAGCCGCAGCGGGTCCGGCAGAACGGCACGTGCAGGTAGATGCCCAACGGTCGCTCGCCGACTGCGCGAGCCGACGAATCCGGCAGCGACCCGTCGATGGGCGCGGGGTCGCCGGAAGGCAGAGCAGAGGGCACGAAGAATCAGGGTAGGCGCATCACGGAAGCTCGAACGGCAGGTCCAGGCCATCGAGCACCCGACGACAGCCACACGTCGCCTCGGCGTCGGACTCGTAGGCCGGCAACCCAGCCACCGCGGTGGCCAGCAGGTCCTTGAGCCGGTCGATGTTGGCCGCGAACATCTCCAGCACCTCGGCGTGCGAGACCGCCTCCCCACCATCCCCCTCGACACCCGCATCCCGGTCGGTGACCAACGTGACGCAGGTGAAGCAGAGCGCCAGCTCGCGAGCGATCGCCGCTTCCGGCTGACCGGTCATGCCGACCAGCGACCACCCCTGGGCGGCGTGCCAGACGGACTCCGCACGACTGGAGAACCGTGGTCCGTTGACCACCACCAGGGTGCCGCCGTCGACCACGTCGTCTCGGGCGCCGACGACGGTCCGGCGACCCCGGGGACAGTACGGGTCACCGAAGGACACGTGCACCACCGACCCGGTGGCGTCGTAGACGGTGTGCATCCGACCCCAGGTCCGGTCCACCACCTGGTCCGGGACGACCACGGTGCCCGGGCCCAGCTCGGGTCTCAGGGACCCGACCGCCGACGGGGCGAGCACCTGACGGACACCGACGGAGCGCAGCGCCCACAGATTGGCCCGGTAGTTGACGCGGTGCGGTGGGAACTGGTGCGCCGTCCCGTGTCGAGGCAGGAAGGCCACGCGGCGTCCGGCCAGCCGACCGATCGCCACCGGGGCGCTCGGCTCCCCGAACGGGGTCTCGATCGCGACCAGCTCGGGATCGGTGAGGAAGCTGTAGAAGCCGGACCCGCCGATGATGCCGATCTCTGCCGTCGGGGTCATGCCGCCGGCTCCACACTCGTGCTCATCGCGCCGACCTCAGGGCAGCAGCACGATCTTGCCGCGGGTGTGCCCGGACAGGATCGCCCGGTAACCCTCTGCCGCCCGGTCCAGGGGGAACGTCTGCACCTTGAGGACCAGCTGGCTGTTCTCCAGCAACCTGGCGGCCTCGGCCAGCGCGGCGGCCTTGTCGCCCTCACCACCGGTGGTCACCCGTGCGCCGGACTCGGCGGCCCCGAAGTTGGCGATCGAGACCACCTGGGCGGGGTCGGTCACCAGGGCGGTCAGATCGGTGATCGGGGTCTGACCGGCGACATCGAAGACGCCGTCCAGAGGGCCCACGCCCGTGCCGGCCACCCGCTCCGCCAGTCCCTCGCCGTACAGGACCGGGATGGCGCGGATCTCGCGGAGGTAGTCCTGGTTGGACTCCCCGGCGGTCGCCACCACTGTCGCGCCACGAGCCACGGCGATCTGCACGGCAGCCGCCCCGACGCCGCCGGAGGCGCCGTCGATCAGCACAGTCGAACCCGAGCCGATGCCGAGCAGGTCCAGGGCGCGGGTCGAGGTCTCGGCCGCCGTCGCGGCCGCTCCGGCGACACCCCAGTCCAGGGATGCCGGCTTCGCGGCCCAGGCGGTCAGCACCGCGCGTTCGGCTTGGGTCTGGCGGCCCAGCCCGAACACGTCGTCGCCCACACTCACCCCGGAGACACCGTCGCCGACCTCGTCCACCACCCCGGCGGCGTCGAAACCGAGTCCGGTGGGCTCGGCCAGCGCGGCACCGCCGGCCATCACACCGCGCAGGATCTTGCCGTCCAGCGGGTTGATGCTGGCTGCCGAGACCCGGATCCTGATCTCGCCGGGGCCGGCGTGCGGGTCGGGCACCTCATCGACCTTCAGCTGCTCGGGCCCTCCGTACGCGTGGATCCGCAGTGCTCGCATTCCCTACCCCTCCCCTTCGGATGTCAGACGATCAAACTAGCCTGCCGCCATGGACATTCCACGTCGGCGGTTCCTCGGCCTGGCCGGGCTGGCCGCAGCCTCCGTCGCAGGGCTCAGCGCCTGCGGCAGCAACACCGGACGACCCGACCCCGGGGCCTCGGCCTCGGGCGGCGGGGACAAGCCCCAGCTGAGCCAGTGGTATCACGAGTACGGCGAGGACGGCGTCGAGGATGCGGTCAAGCGCTACGCCGCCGCGTACGAGGCGGCGACCGTCACCGTGAAGTGGAACCCGGGCGACTACGACAAGCTCGTCTCGTCGGCTCTGCTGACCGACACGGTGCCCGATGTCTTCGAGTACGGCAACGGCCCGACCCTGGACATGATCAAGGCCGGGCAGGTGGTCGACCTCACCGAGCTGATCGGCGACGCCAAGTCCCAGTTCTCCGCGCCCGTGCTGGCGGCGATGACCTGGGAGGACAAGATCTACTCGATCCCCCAGACCACCGACATGCAGATGCTCTACTACCGCAAGTCCGTGCTCGACAAGGCCGGCGTGCAGCCGCCGACGACCCTCGTCGCGCTGACCGACGCCGCCAGCAAGGTCGCCACCGACGACATGGGCGGGTTCTTCGCCGGCAACGACGGGGGCGTCGGCGTGCTCAACCAGATGCTCATCTGGGCCGCCGGCCAGGAGCAGATCAACGACGACCAGACCGGGATCGGCTTCGACAACGAGGCCGGGTACGGCGCCCTCGCCGCCTTCGCCCAGCTGTACGGATCGGGCGGGTTGCTGAAGAGCGCGTCGGCGGACTGGTTCGCCGCCGACCCGTTCGTCAACGGCGAGACCGCGATGCAGTGGGGCGGGCTGTGGATGCTGCCCGACATCACCGCCAAGCTGGGCGACGACTTCGGGGTGCTGCCGTTCCCCGGGATCGGCTCCGCGGGCCGGCAGGCGGTGCCGTTCGGGTCGTACGGGGCCACCGTGTCCGCGAAGGGCACCGACCCCGAGGCGGCCAAGGCCTTCGCGAAGTGGCTGTGGATCGACCAGGAGGACTTCCAGGTCGACTTCTCCAACTCCTACGGCACCCACATCCCGGCCAAGCCGGCGCTGGTACCCAAGGCCGACAAGATCTCCTCCGGCCCCGGCGCCGAGGCCGCCGGGTTCGTCGACAAGCTGGGCCACGCCCCCGACAAGCTCTGGACCGCGGCGATCGCGCAGGCCATGGTGGCCGCGGTCACCAACGTCGCGACCAAGAAGGCGGATCCGAAGGCCGAGGTCGGCAAGGTGGCCGCCGTAGCGACGAAGGAGATCGCACGAGTCAAGTGAGCGACGAAGGAGATCGCACGAGTCAAGTGAGCGACGAAGGAGATCGCACGAGTCAAGTGAGCCACGATTCCCGGTGAGCACCACTGTCGCGCCGACCAGACCCGTCGGCCATCGCTCGTTCTGGTACGCGATCTTCGTCGGACCGTTCGTGCTCGGGTTGTTGATCTTCGTCTACATCCCGGTGCTGTGGAGCGTCTACCTGTCCTTCTTCGATGCCCGCAACACGGTCACCCCCACCGATTTCGTGGGGTTGGCCAACTACGCCTACTTGCTGCAGGACCGGGCGTTCCTCACCAGCATGGGCACGTTCGTGGTGTTCGCCGTCTTCATCGTGCCGCTCACCTTCGCCTTCTCGCTGGCGCTGGCCCTGATGGTGAACAAGGTGCGGGTCGCGAAAGCCTTCTTCAGGTCGGCGTTCTTCCTGCCCACCGCCTGCTCGTACGTGATCGCGTCGATGATCTGGCGGCTGACGATCTTCAACGGTGCCCGGTTCGGGCTGGTGAACAACGTGCTGCGACTGTTCGGTATCCCGCCGGTGAACTGGCTGGGGGGCGAGCACTACCTCTACTGGGTCGTGCTGGTCAGCCTGCGACTGTGGCTGCAGGTCGGCTTCTACATGATCTTGTTCATCGCCGGTCTCAACCGGATCCCGCAGGACACCTATGATGCGGCGGCGGTGGACGGGGCGACCGGGTGGAAGGTGCTCCGCTGGATCACCCTCCCCCAGCTCCGGGGCACCTCGGTGGCCGTGCTGCTGCTGTTGCTGATCGGCGCCTTCCAGGCGTTCGACGAGTTCTACAACACCCTCATCTCGGTCGGCACCTACCCACCGTTCGCGCGGCCGCCGCTGGTCTACCTCTACCTGATCTCCCTCGGCCAAGGCTCGCAGGACCTCGGGCTGGGCAGCGCCGGCACGGTCATCCTGACCGCGGTGGTCGCGATCATCGGACTGATCCAGATCCGGTTGTTCGGTTTCACCCCCAAGGACGAACGATGACAGGGGACGAGCGATGAGGAGGAATGAGCGATGACCCGCGAACGGCGCGGGGTGGCCGCCACCCGGTACGTCGTGCTGGTCATCCTGGCGTTGCTCTTCCTGCTGCCCTTCTACGTGCTGCTGCGCAACGCGTTCGCCACCTCCCAGGAGCTGGCCGCGTCCCGCTGGGTGTGGGTGCCGGCCGATCCCAGTCTGGACAATCTGCGCCGGCTGTTCGCCAACGACAACGTCCAGCTGGCCCGCAGTCTGCTCAACTCGT
This sequence comes from uncultured Actinomycetota bacterium, assembly GCA_963696135.1. Taxonomy (GTDB): domain Bacteria; phylum Actinomycetota; class Actinomycetes; order Propionibacteriales; family Propionibacteriaceae; genus Microlunatus. The sequence continues at coordinate 9,545 of CAVOJH010000002.1, read as the reverse complement.
TCGTGGTGGCCACGGTGCAGACCGTGGCCACCCTGGTCATCTCGGCGATGGCGGCGTACGGGCTGGCCCGGATCCCGAGTCGGTGGAGCCGACCCGTGCTGGTGCTCACCGTGCTCACCTTGATGGTGCCGGCGGCGGTCACCTTCATCCCCAGCTTCGTCATGGTGTCCAGCCTCGGCTGGATCTCCAGCTATCGCGGTCTGATCATCCCGGTGCTGTTCTCGGCGTTCGCCACCTTCCTGTTCAGGCAGCACTTCGCGGCCTTCCCCAAGGAGCTGGAGGAGGCGGCCGCGCTGGACGGCGCCGGACTGTGGCGGACGTTCTGGCGGGTGGTGATGCCGAACGCGTACGGGATCGCCGCCGCCGTCGGCACCATCACCTTCATCGGCTCCTGGAACGCGTTCCTGTGGCCCCTGCTGATCGGCCAGGACAAGATGTACCGCACGGTGCAGGTCTCGCTCAGCCAGTTCCTCACCTCACAGCGGGTGGACATCCCGCAGCTGTTCATCGGTGCCGCGGTGGCGATCGTGCCGGTGCTGCTGATCTTCGTCTTCCTGCAGCGATACCTTGTCCAAGGCGTCGAGTCGTCGGGCATCGACTGACCGACCGCAGCGCACGAGGAGGTCAGCATGAGCACCACGACGACCGAGCAACCGCAACGGACCTTCTTCGGCCACCCCCTGGGCCTGGCCAACCTGGCCGGGGTGGAGATGTGGGAGCGCTTCAGCTTCTACGGGATGCAGGCGATCCTCGTCTACTACCTCTACTTCTCGCTGGCCCAGGACGGGCTGGGGCTGCCGCAGACGACGGCTACCTCGATCGTCGGGGCGTACGGCGGACTGGTCTACCTCAGCGCCATCCTCGGGGCCTGGGTCGCCGACCGGCTGTTCGGGGCCGAGCACACGCTGACCGGCGCGGCCGTGCTGATCATGTTCGGTCACATCTCGCTGGCCGTCGTCCCCGGGCTGCCCGGCGTCGGGGTGGGCCTGGTCTGCGTCGCGATCGGCTCGGGAACGCTGAAGGCGACCACCAGCTCGGTGCTCGGCGACATGTACGCGCTCGACGACGATCGACGCGACGGCGGCTTCTCCATCTACTACATGGGAGTGAACCTGGGCGCCCTGATGGGCCCGCTGCTGACCGGCCTGATCTGGGGCTGGCAGGGCTTCCACTGGGGGTTCGGGCTGGCCGCGATCGGGATGGCGATCGGTCTGACGCAGTACCTGCTGCTGCGCCGCCGCACCCTCGGTGACGCCGGGCACGAGGTGACCAACCCCCTCGACCGGGCCGGACGGATCCGCTACGGGGCGATCGCCCTCGGGGTGGTCGCCCTGATCGCGATCCTGTCCCTGACCGGTGTGATCACCGCGGCGCGGCTGTCCACCATCGTCGTCGGCGTGACGTTCGCCGCCGCGGTGGCCCTGTTCGCGATCATGCTCAGCAGCCACAACATCGACACCGTCGAACGTCACCGGGTGCAGTCCTTCATCCCGATGTTCCTGGCCTCGGCCATCTTCTGGTCGCTGTTCCAGCAGCAGTTCACCGTGATCGCGGTCTACGCCGAGGAGCGCCTCGACCTGACCGTCGGCGGCTGGGCGATGCCGCCGAGCTGGGTGCAGTCGATCAACCCGATCTTCATCATCATCTTCGCCGGCGTGTTCGCGACGATGTGGACTCGACTGGGCCCGCGGCAACCGTCCACCCCGGTGAAGTTCGCCCTCGGCACCATCGTGATGGGGGTGGCCTTCCTGCTGTTCCTGCCGTACGCCAACGCCGGCCCCAACAGCACCCCGCTGCTGTGGATCGTGCTGATCCTGTTCTTCTTCACCATCGCCGAGCTGTGCCTGTCCCCGGTGGGTCAGTCGCTGTCGACCAAGCTCGCACCGAAGGCGTTCCACACCCAGATGATCGCGCTGTTCTTCCTGTCCATCGCCGTCGGCACCGCCGGCGCCGGATCGCTCGCGGGCTTCTACAACCCCACCAACGAGGTGCCGTACTTCTCCTTCCTCGGCACCGCCTCGATCGTGGTGGGTGTCGCCCTGCTGCTGGCCCGCAAGTCGATCTCCCGTCTGATGGAAGGGGTGCGCTGATGGAGAGTGTGCGCCGATGACCAGCGCGGAAGCGTACGCGGAACGGCTGTTCGCCGCCAGCGTGAGCACGTACGAGACCTTCAGCACCTACGTCGGTCTGACCCTGGGCTGGTTCGCCGCGCTGGCCGAGGGTGGACCGGCAACCAGCACGGAGCTCGCGGCGCGGACCGGGACCCAGGAGCGCTACTGCCGGGAGTTCTGCGAGTTCCAGGCCAGTCTCGGCACCCTGACCGCCGACGACGCCACCGACCACCGCACTCGGGTGTTCACCCTCCCGCCGGGACCGGCCGAGGTGCTGCTGGACGAGCAGAGCCTGAGCTACCTGGGTCCGTTGACGCGGATGGCCGTGGCCGCCGGGCGGCGGATCGACGACCTGCTGACCGCCTATCGCGACGGCGGCGGGGTCTCCTGGGACGCGTTCGGCGACGACGCCCGCGAGTCGCAGGCGGCCCTCAACCGGCCCTGGTTCACCCAGCCGCTGGCCCCGGCCCTGGCCGGAGTGCCCGAGCTGCACGCCGTCCTCGGTCGCCCGGGTGCCCGGATCCTGGACGTCGGCTGCGGCGGTGGCTGGTCGTCCCTGGCGCTGGCGCGCGCCTACCCGGACGCCACCGTGGTCGGGGTCGACATCGACGCACCTTCGATCGAGGTCGCACAGACCGCCGCTCGCGTCGCGGGGTTGACCGATCGTGTCGAGTTCATGCTGGCCGAAGGCGAGGCTCTGCCGCAGTCCGAGCCGTACGACGCCGCCTTCGCCTTCGAGTGCCTGCACGACATGCCCCGCCCGGTCGAGGTGCTGGCGGCCATCCGATCGGCCGTCCAGCCGGATGGGTTGATCGTGATCATGGACGAGGCGGTGGCCGACGAGTTCGCCGCCCCCGGCCCCGAGGTCGATCAGTGCATGTACGGGTTCAGCCTGTTCATCTGCCTGCCCGACGGGCTCGCGTCGTCGCCGTCCGTGGGCACCGGCACGGTGATGCGGCAGCCGGTGCTCACCGACTACGCCCGCCGGGCCGGTTTCGCCGAGGTCACCGTGCTGCCCATCGAGGACTTCGGCTTCTTCCGGTTCTACCGCCTGTCCTGACGCTCACGAGAGCTGTCCTCACCCCTCACAAGTACGTGTCCTGACCGTCACCAGAGCCGGGACGGGGCCGTTCCCTCCTGGGCGAGCCGGGTGGACACTCGGGTCAGCAGCTCCCGGAGACTGTCGCGGTCGTTTTCGCTCAGGGCGGCGATCATCGTGTCCTCGAGCGCCGACGCCTCGGCTTCCAAGCGGTCCACAGTGCGACGGCCGTGGTCGGTCAGGCGCACCCGGTGGGTCCGCCGGTCAGCGGGATCGGGCTACCCGCTCGATCAGCCCGTCGTCCTGCAGCCCGTCGAGCAGGCCGACCATCCGACTGGCCGGCAGTCCGAGCGACGCGACTCAGGTCTCGCTGCGACGGATCCGACGTCCTCAGCTGACCGCCCACAGCACCGCGTACGCCCGCGGGTGGATGCCCAACGGCTCGAGCCGGGCCCGGAAGGCGCTCATCGTCTGCTGGCCCACCGCGGCGAGGAGGAATCCGAGAGGTCGCTGGTCCATGGCGTCATTCATCCACCTTGCCGTAATCGTTACGATTTGTAATGATTGCAGTCATGGATCAGACGCTCCTTCCTCCGACCTGACCGGCGCCGGTGGGCTGCTCGTCGCCCTGGCCGGCTGCGGGGGCGGTGATGCGGCGGACAGACGGGGCACTCAGGTCCGCGACTGGTCGGCCGAGAACCCTCTGCGGATCCCACCCGCAGCTCCGGCCGTACGGACCAGGCGCCGCGTACGACCTCGAGCTGCGACAGGGACGCACTGCCTTCCTCGCCGGGCACCCGACAACAACCTGGGGCGTGAACGGGAGCTACCTCGGACCCACGCTGCGAATGCGCCGGGGCGACCACGTCACGGTGAACGTTCAGAACAACCTGCCCGAGGCCACCACCCTGCACTGGCACGGGATGCGGCTGCCCGCCGCGGCCGACGGAGGGCCGCACCAACCGATCCCCGCCATCGGTCGCTGGCAACCCTCCTGGGAGGTGGTCAACTCCGCCTCCACGTCCTGGTACCACCCGCATCTGCACGGATCCACCGCCCAGCACGTGTTCCGCGGGGTGGCGGGCATGATCATCATCGACGACGACTCCCGGCAGCCGGCACTGCCCCAGGACTACGGGGTCGATGACATCCCGGTCATCCTGCAGGACCGCAGCATCGACGCCGATGGGCAGATGCAGTGGGAGACCGAGTCGAACTTCGGGCAGCTGGGCCCGGACATGCTCGTCAACGGCACCATGAACGCCTATCTCGACGTCACCACCCACCGCGTACGCCTACGGCTGCTGAACGCCTCGAACGCCCGGCTCTACCACGTGGGTTTCGCCGACGGCCGCCGGTTCACGCTGATCGCCGGCGATGACGGTCTGCTGCCCGCCCCCGTCGAGCTGGACCGGGTCACCCTCGGGCCGGCCGAGCGGGCGGAGATCGTGGTCATCTGTGCGCCCGGCGAGCGGGTGATCATGGACACCGCGTCCGGCGACGAGCGGATCGACGACGGCACGTACGCGCTGCTGGAGCTCCGTGCGGCTCCTTCGCTGAAGGACGCGCCGGAGGTGCCGACTCGGCTGGGCGGGGCGCCGCCGGTGGTCCCGCCGGCGGGGGCGACGGTGCGGCACGTCACGCTCCAGGGCCACGACGCGATCAACGGTCGGAACATGGACCTGACCCGCATCGATGAGGTGGTGCCCGCGAACGCCGTCGAGATCTGGGAGGTGGAGAACAAGGTCTACTCGCACAACTTCCACATCCACGGGGTGTCGTTCACGATCCTGGATCGCGGCGGCCGGCCGCCGCACGCCTGGGAGACCGGTCGCAAGGACACGGTGCACGTCCGGGAGAAGTCCAGCGTCCGGCTGGCCGTGCAGTTCTCGTCGTTCGTCGACCCGTCGCTGCCGTACATGTACCACTGCCACATCCTGCGGCACGAGGACGCGGGAATGATGGGCCAGTTCCTGGTCGTCGAGCCGGGCACCGAGGCGCGCACGTCCCGCTCGATCCCGGCGCCGAGCGGTGGCCACTCCGGTCACCCCTCCTGAGGCTCTACTTCTTGTCCGCCTTGGCGGGCTCGGTGGTGGACAGGGCAGCAACGAAAGCCTCCTGCGGGACCTCGACCCGACCGACCATCTTCATTCGCTTCTTGCCCTCCTTCTGCTTCTCCAGCAGCTTCCGCTTGCGGGTGATGTCACCGCCGTAGCACTTGGCCAGCACGTCCTTGCGGATGGCGCGGATGGTCTCCCGGGCGATCACCCGAGCACCGATGGCCGCCTGGATCGGCACCTCGAACTGCTGCCGCGGGATCAGGTCCTTCAGCTTCCCGGCCATCAGCAGCCCGTACGCGTACGCCTTGTCCTTGTGCACGACCGCGGAGAAGGCGTCGACCGGCTCCCCCTGCAGGAGGATGTCGACCTTGACCAGGTCGGCCACCTGCTCGCCGTCGGGCTCGTAGTCGAGGCTGGCGTAGCCCTTGGTCCGGGACTTGAGCGCGTCGAAGAAGTCGAAGACGATCTCGGCCAGCGGCAGCGTGTAGCGGATCTCCACCCGGTCTGCGGAGAGGTACTCCATCCCGTGCTGCACCCCGCGCCGGGTCTGGCACAGCTCCAGGATGGTGCCGATGTAGTCGGTCGGGGTCAGGATCGTCGCCTTGACCACGGGTTCGTGCACCTCGGCGATCTTGCCGTCGGTCGGGTACTCCGACGGGTTCGTCACGGTGAGCTCGGCCCCGTTCTCCATCACGACGCGGTAGACCACGCTGGGCGCGGTGGAGATCAGATCCAGGTTGAACTCGCGCTCCAGCCGCTCACGGACGATCTCCATGTGCAGCAGACCGAGGAAGCCGATCCGAAAGCCGAAGCCCAAGGCTCCCGACGTCTCCGGCTCGTACACCAGGGCGGCGTCGTTGAGCTGCAGCTTGTCCAGCGCCTCGCGGAGCTCGGGGTAGTCGTCGGCGTCCATCGGGTAGAGCCCCGCGTAGACCATCGGGTTCGGATGCCGATAGCCACCCAGATCCGTCGTCGCCGGACGGGCCAGCGCCGTGACGGTGTCGCCCACCCTCGACTGACGGACGTCCTTCACCCCGGTGATCAGGTAGCCGACCTCACCGACCCCCAGGGACGGTGCCTTCACCGGCTCGGGCGAGATCACGCCGACCTCGAGGGCCTCGTGCGCCGACTTGGTCGACATCATCAGCACCCGCTCGCGGTGCGACAGCTCGCCGTCGACCACCCGTACGTAGGTGACCACGCCGCGGTAGGTGTCGTAGACCGAGTCGAAGATCAGGGCCCGGGCCGGCGCGTCCGGGTCGCCCACCGGCGCCGGCACCTGGTCGACGATGACGTCCAGCAGCTCGGCGACCCCCTCGCCGGTCTTGGCCGACACCCGGAGCACGTCGCTGGGGTCGCAGCCGATGATCCCGGCCAGCTCGGCGGCGTACTTCTCCGGCTGGGCGCTCGGCAGGTCGATCTTGTTCAGCACCGGGATGATGTGCAGGTCGGCGTCGATGGCCAGGTAGAGGTTGGCCAGAGTCTGCGCCTCGATCCCCTGCGCGGCGTCGACCAGCAGCACCGCACCCTCACAGGCGGCCAAAGAGCGCGACACCTCGTACGTGAAGTCGACGTGACCGGGGGTGTCGATCATGTTCAGCACGTAGCCGGTCTCGTCGTCCTCGCCGGCGTTCCAGGGCATCCGGACGGCCTGGGACTTGATGGTGATGCCGCGCTCGCGCTCGATGTCCATCCGATCCAGGTACTGAGCCCGCATCGATCGGGCGTCCACCACGCCGGTCAGCTGGAGCATCCGGTCAGCCAGCGTGGACTTGCCGTGGTCGATGTGGGCGATGATGCAGAAGTTGCGGATGATCGCCGGGTCGGTCCGTCCGGGCTGGGGTGCGGCGGTACGGCCGCGGCCGGGCGTGGGCGAGGTCACGAGCAAGTCTCCAGGGGCAGGCGGATCGAGCGACCCTGAGCGGGTCGAGGGCCCATCATTCCACCCGAGCCTCACCGATCCGAACTTTTGTTCACCGGGCCTCGCTCAGGTGGCCCGGTGAACAGAAGCCGGTCAGCGGTGCGTCACTGAGCCGGGAGCACGTGGTCCTTGAGCTTGTCGGTGCTCAGGCAGAGCGAGCAGACGACGTCGTCGTGGGTGGCGCAGGCGACCATGTCGGGGCGCTCGAACTCCTGCCGGCAGACGTGGCAGGTGAGCACGGCGTCGGACGGGTTGCCGTGCTCGTCGTACATCGGCAGGTCGATGCCGTCGTCGGTCCGGCGCAGGTAGTAGCGGCCCTTCGTGGCGAACGCCAGGATGGGCGGCAGCACCAAGGCCAGACCGATCGCCACCAGCGGCGAGTAGGGCTGGACGGCAGGGCCGAACAGCCCGAAGAACACGGCGATGGAGACACCGGCCGAGATCAGCATCGACCCGAAGCCGACCGGGTTGATCGCGTACAGCATCCCCCGTCGGAACTCCGGCCGGATGGGCGAGAGCTTGAAGATGAGCTTGTTGAAGGTGATGTCCGAAGCGACCACCACGATCCAGGCCATGCCGCAGTTGGCGTAGAAGCCGAGGATGGTGTTGAGGAAGTCGAACATGTTCGCTTCCATCAGGATCAGGGCGATCAGCAGGTTGAAGGCCAGGAAGACGATCCGGCCGGGGTAGCGCTTGGTGACTCGGGTGAAGGAGTTCGTCCAGGCCAGCGAGCCGGAGTACGCGTTGGTGACGTTGATCTTGACCTGGCTGATGACCACCAGGATGACGGCGAGGGCGAGCGCCACGCCGACCGGCATGATGTCGCGGTAGATCTCCAGGAACTGGTGCACCGGCTGGTTCGCGATCGCGGCCCCATCGGCGACGTTGGCGATGATGTAGACCGCCAGGAACAGGCCGATGACCTGCTTGATCGCACCGAAGATGACCCAGCCCGGGCCGGCCAGGATCATGGCCGTCCACCAGCGACGGGTGTTCTCCGGCGTACGCGGCGGCATGAACCGCAGGTAGTCGATCTGCTCGGCGATCTGGGCGATCAGCGAGAGACACACGCCGGCGGCCAGCATGATCGAACCGAGGTTGGTTGCCCCGTTGCCGTCTTCACCCTGGTAGGTGAAGAAGGTGTTGACCGTCTCCGGGTGGCTGACCAGCAGGTAGACGAACGGGATCACCATCAGGATCAGCCACAGCGGGGTGGTCCACAGCTGGAGCTTGGAGAGCACCTTCATCCCGTAGATGACCAGCGGGAAGATGATGATCGTCGAGGCCGCGTAACCGAGCCAGAGCGGCACCCCGAGGCCGAGATAGAGACCCTGGGCCATGATCGAGCCCTCGAGCGCGAAGAAGATGAAGGTGAACGTCGCGAAGATGACGTTGGTGACGACGGAGCCGTAGTAGCCGAAGCCGCTGCCCCGGGTGATGAGGTCCAGGTCCAGGTTGTAACGCGCGGCGTAGTAGGCCAGCGGGAAGGACGTCAGGAAGACCACCACCGCGAAGATGGCGATTCCCCACAGTGCGTTGGTGGTGCCGTAGGCGATGCCGATGTTGGCGCCGATGGCGAAATCCGCCAGGTAGGCGATGCCGCCGAGCGCGGAGATGGCGACCACTCCGGGCGTCCAGCGACGGTAGTGCCGGGGCGCGAACCGAAGGGTGTAGTCCTCCAAGGTCTCCTTGGTGGCCTCCTTGCCGACCAGGACGTGGTGCTCGTGAGCTGCCTCGTGGTCGTCGGTGATCACGCTCTTGATGAGCGCACCGTCTGCGGTGGCGTCGGTCATGGCAGACTCCTTCGGGATCGCTGCGCAGGGTGCGCGACGGCAGTCGCCGCCATCCTCGACAACCGCGGTCTCCGTCCGGTGTCGGATTCGTTCCGATCGCGTTTCAGGGTTCTCTCAACGATTTCTCAGATCGGACCGCCGCGGATTTGGGGCGGCATCGCCCGGCTGCTAATGTTGGCGGTCGCGCCCGCTCGCGGGCGCACCCCTTCAGCTCACACGAGAGATCTTCAGAGGCTTACCCCGTGGCGAATATCAAGTCCCAGATCAAGCGGATCAAGACCAACGAGAAGGCGCGTCAGCGCAACAAGGCGGTCAAGTCCGCCCTGCGCACGCACACTCGTCGGTTCCGCGAGGCCGCAGCGGCCGGCGAGGCCGACAAGGCTCAGGAGTACGCCAAGGCCGCCAACCGCGCGCTGGACAAGGCCGCGTCGAAGGGCGTCATCCACAAGAACCAGGCGGCGAACCGCAAGTCGGCCATCGCCGCCCAGGCTGCCGCACTGGGCTGACCCGCCCTTTCCGCAGTCTCGACTGCCCGCGGCGCGACCCGCCGCTCGAGTCCGTATCGCGTCCCGTTCACCTACGTGGTGATCGGGACGCTGTGCGTTACGGGTAGTCGGGTGC
>CAVOJH010000001.1:0-35187 GCA_963696135.1 uncultured Actinomycetota bacterium | reverse complement strand
TCGAACCCGAACTCCAGACCTGCGGTCCTTGCCTCCTGTGGTGAGGTAGCCAAGAACCGTTCGCCCACCGTCCCCGATCGAAGTGAGTCCCGAGTGAGAGTCGTCGTCATCGGAGCCGGACTGGCCGGGCTGGCCGCCGCCTGCCACCTGACCGGACGCGGGTACGAGGTGACCGTGGTCGAGCGGGAGGACATCCCCGGCGGCCGGAACGGGCAGCTGGTCCGCGACGGCTTCACCTTCGACACCGGCCCGACGGTGCTGACCATGCGGGACCTGGTCGCCGACGCCCTGCGCGCGGTCGACGCGGACCTGGACGAGCTGCTGCCGATGCGACGGCTGGACCCGGCCTACCGGGCTCAGTTCGCCGACGGCTCCACGATCCGGGTCCGCTACGGCCGCGAGGCCATGCGGAACGAGATCGCCGACACCTGCGGCTCGGTGGACGCGGCCGCCTTCGACGGCTTCGTGGACTGGCTGCAAGACCTGTACGTGGCCGAGATGCCGCACTTCATCGACCGGAACTTCGACTCGCCCCTGGACCTGCTGTCCCGTCCGGACGTGGCGGCGAAGCTGGTCCGGCTCGGCGGCTTCGGACGGCTCGGCAACGCCATCCGGCGACGGTTCACCGACGACCGGCTGCACCGGCTGTTCAGCTTCCAGGCCATGTACGCCGGCCTGGCACCCGACGAGGCCCTGGCCATCTACGCGGTGATCACCTACATGGACAGCATCGAGGGCGTCTGGTTCCCCGACGGGGGCATGCACGCGATGCCGGTCGCCCTGGCCACGGCCGCGGAGAAGGCGGGCACCCAGTTCCGCTACGGCGCCTCGGTGTCGGAGGTGCTCCGGCGCACGGACACCGCCGGGGTCGCCGGCGTACGACTCGATTCGGGCGAGCAGCTGGCGGCCGACGCGGTCGTCTGCACCCTCGACCTGCCGACCGCGTACGAGAAGCTGCTGCCCGACCTGAGCCCGCCACGGTCGCTGCGCCGCCCGCGCTACTCCCCATCGGCCGTGGTCTGGCACGTCGGGGTTCGTGGTCTGCCGGACCCGGAGGTCTCGCACCACAACATCCACTTCGGTCAGGAATGGGGCGGCGCCTTCGACGACCTGCTCAAGCGCGGCACCCTGATGGGCGACGCCTCGCGGCTGGTCACCATCCCCTCGCTGGACGATCCCAGCCTGGCCCCGGAAGGTTGCTCGACGCTGTTCGTCCTCGAGCCGGTCCCCAACCTCGCCGACGGGAAGATCGACTGGGTGGCCGAGCGCGGTCCGATGCGGGAGCGACTGCTCGGCTTCCTCGCCGCCGAGGGCTACCCCACCGACATCGTCACCGAGGAGCTGGTCACCCCGCTCGACTGGCAGGCGCAGGGCATGGCGGCCGGGACCCCGTTCGCGCTGGCGCACACCTTCGCCCAGACGGGTCCGTTCCGACCTGCCAACGTGGAGCGGCGCGTGCCGGGTCTGGTGTTCTCCGGCTCCGGTACTGTCCCTGGGGTCGGGGTGCCCATGGTGCTCATCTCCGGGAAGCTGTCGGCGGATCGCGTCGACGAGTACCTGGGGGGCGGGACCGCGGGCCGGACGATATCCCGCAGGTCGATCAGGAGGCTCGCTCGATGAGTGTGACCCAGGAGACCGACCCGCGCGTCCTGCGGGCCGGTTACCGGGAGTGCGGGCGGCTGACCCGCCAGTTCGGCACGACCTACTTCTGGGGGGCCGCGCTGCTGCCCCGGCGTCAGCGCAAGCACGTCTACGCCGTGTACGCCCTCTGCCGGCTGGCCGACGACATCGTCGATCTTCCTGCCGACCCCGCGGGCGCCAGCGAACAGACCTTCGTGCCCGGCACGGGGTGGGGCGGCGCCCGCTCGGCGACCCACCCGCCGGCGGTGGGCGTCGGGCCGGTCGGGGACGACAGCGAGGTGGCTCGGCGGCTGCGGGACTTCGCGGACCGGTTCCGGGGCGCCCTGGTCGACGGCGTCAGCGATGACCCCGTCCTCGCCGCGGTGGCCACCACGGCACGCGCCTGCGACATCGACCCGGAGTGCTTCGACCGGTTCTTCGGGGCGATGGCGATGGATCTGACCACCAGCACGTACGAGTCGTGGGAAGACCTCTGCGGCTACATGGAGGGCTCGGCGGCGGTCATCGGCGAGATGATGCTGCCCGTTCTCGAGCCGCGCACCCGGGACGCGACGGCGCCGGCCCGCGCTCTCGGTCTGGCCTTCCAGCTCACCAACTTCCTCCGTGACGTCGACGAGGACCTCGACCGCGGTCGGGTCTACCTGCCGCAGGAGGACCTGCGCCGGTTCGGGGTCGACCTGCGCTGGCGGCACTCGACGCCGGAGTGGCGGGCCCTGATGGCGTACGAGATCGAACGGAACCGGTCGCTCTACACGTTCGCCGACACCGGGATCGCCATGCTGCCGCCGCGCTCCGCGCGCTGCGTAGGGGCGGCACGGGTGCTCTACGCGCAGATCCTGGACCGGATCGAGCGCGCCAACTACAACGTGTTCAACGGTCGGGCCCGAGTGCCCACCGCGCGCAAGGCGCTGACCGCTGGGCGGATCATGGTGACCGGACCGCGGATCCGCAGCGCCGCCTGACCCGGTTCGACTGACCGACTGCTCGACCACGCCAGAAAGGACAGCCATGTCGTTGCGTCTCCGGGACGACCTGCCGGACGAGACAGGTCTGATGGGACGGCTGCCCGAGCACGTCCGGTCGCGGATCCCGATCCAACGGGTGCCGCAGCCGCGGGAGAACCGGATGACCGCGTCCTGGCGACAGGCCAAGCCGGGTCGGATCGCCGCCGCCTTGGCGGTGTCCCAGGCCCAGAACTCCGGCGGTTGGTTCGTCGCCGGCCAGTCCGCCGACGTCGGCGCGACCGAGTCCGTGGCCCGGACGATCGCCGGCCGTGAGGTGGTCTTCTGGCGGGACGCCGACGGGACCCTGATCGCCGGCCCCGGCGCCTGCCCGCACCTCGGTGCGCTGATGGACGCCTGCCCGGTGCTGGACGGGACCATGTACTGCCGCTGGCACGGTATGGCGCTGACGTCGAAGGGCGACCGGACCTGGAGCCCGTACGCGGCCCTGGACGACGGTCTGCTGATCTGGGTCCGGTTGGCCACCGAGGGTGAGACGTTCACCGACCGGCCTGCGGTGTCGGCCCGCCCGCCGCTGGAGGGCTCGGTCAGCGCGGTGATGGTGGAGCCGGGGACCTGTCAGCCCGAGGACGTGATCGCCAACCGGCTCGATCCCTGGCACGGGGCGTGGTTCCACCCGTACGCGTTCTCGCACCTGGTGGTCGACGACTCGGCCTCGGACCCGTCACGGCTGGTGGTGGATGTGACCTTCCGGCTCTCGCGGACCTGGGGCGTGCCGGTGCGGGCCGAGTTCACCTGCCCGGACACCCGCACGATCGTGATGCGCATCATCGACGGCGAGGGCACGGCGTCGGTGGTGGAGACCCACGCGACCCCGACCGGCGCTGGACGAGCGCGGCCGACCGATCACCATGGTCACCGAGGCGACCATCGCCTACTCCGACCGGCCCGGCTTCCGGGTCGCCAAGTGGTTCACTCCCGTGCTGCGGCCGGGCATCATCAAGACGGCCAAGAAGCTGTGGGTGGACGACCTGGCGTACGCGGAGCGTCGTTACGAGCTGCGGATGCGCGGGGAGTACCCGGGCTGATCAGGCCGATCGATCGAGTGAGAGCTTCCCGGGGTCATGAGCGCGGTGAAGCCCCCACGGAGTTCCCTCTCGATCAGCCCGGCGCGAAGTGTGCCATCCAGTCGGGCGAGAAGACCGGGCCCGGGCCGTCGCAGCCGGCCTTGACGAGTAGGGCGTGGACGTCTTCCACGAGCTCACGGGGTCGCCGCAACGTCTCGGCCGTGATGCGCTGCGACCTCGAAGCCCGCCTTTCGCAGCTGTCGTTCCCGCCGGATGTCCTTCTGCCACTGGCCCCGATCGGTCCGATGGTGGTCTCCCTCGTACTCGACCAGGAGACGGTAGACCAGGTACGCGAGATCGGGAGTGGCGATGAAGAAGCTGTCGTCGCCGAGATCGATGTTGCACTCTGGCTCGGGCAGCCCGGCGAGGACCAGACACAGCCGCAATCGCGACTCCGGTGGCGAGTCGACGCGTTCGCGCACCAGCTCCGCCGCTCGACGGACCGTCGCACATTGCCGGCCGGTCAACGTGACGGCGTACGTCCGCAGTGCGACCGGTGTCGTCGTCTTCAGCCGTAATCGAGCCAGTCCCCCGCGCCGACCAGTTCGACCAGGTCGAGATCGCTCGCGGCCGCCGCGAATGCGGCCGTCGGCCCCAGTACGCGGCCTTCCGCGGGCGGGGTGCTCGACAGCCGCCGTACGCGTACACCCTGCCGACGGACGTCCCGGCCGTTCGGTGAGCAGAACCGGAGCGGCGTTCGGATGCCGAGCTCGACCCCGTACAGCTGCAGAGCCGTCAGACCGTCGACCAGCAGATCGTCAGAGCATCGTCGCCAGGTGGGCAGACGACCACGTCCTTCAGGGCCGGCTGCTCGGTGACAGTTGACTGGAAGACGCCAGGAGCAATTCGTCGGACACCGGTTGCTGCGGAACGTGGACGTCCGCAGACCGACGCGATCGCTTCCCGGTCCGGATGTCGAAGGCCAGCAGGTTCGAACGGCGGACCGTGCTCTTGCCGGGCGGCCGCCCCGGCCGGTCGAGCCGTGCTGAACTGGCCGCCGCGTAGACGGTGTTCCCGACGACCACTGCGTTCACACGACGCCGTTGACCTGGACGGTGGGCAGCGCGTCCGCGTCACGCCCGCGGCGGCTCGGTTCGGCTACCGCGCTGATGCCGGCCTGGGCCGACGTCGGGTTGACGCTCCACCGGCGATGCCGACGAGAAGACCCAGAGCACTCGCGCAGCGCGAGTGCCAACCCAGCCGGGCGCGCGCAGGCAAGGCCGATGTCCTGCTGTTCATGATGAATCCCCGATGATGCGCTCGAGCACCATCCCCCGACGGCGCAGATCGCCCCCACGATCTGTCGCGAGAGTAGCCGCGCAAGATCAAGAGCTGCTCAAGATCAGCGCACGTTGACTCGAGGATCGGCAGTCAGCGGAGGAGGGCGGTGGCGGCCCGACCGACCGGTCGACGCCCGGCCATCGGCACGGTCCACAGATCGTGCCCGGCCACGTCCCAGGTGCCCAGCAGGGCGTTCGCCGCCTGGAAGCCGGTGGTCGCGGCTCGCTCCATCAGGGCGACCGGGAAGTCGCAGCGGACGCCGTCGCCGGCCAGCACCAGCCGCGGGTCGGGGGTCACGACGCCGGGCCGCAGGTGCCAGGGGCCGGTGCCGACCAGGGGGCAGTCGTCGCGGACCAGCCACTCCTCCTCGACGACCTGGCGCGGCCGCGGTCTCCGGGTAGACCCGGGTCAGCTCGGCCCGCAGCTGCTCCTTCGTCCTGGTCTGACCGGCGTCGTCCTCGCGCTCGTACGGCAACGCGTACGCGTGCAGCTCGACCACCGATCCGCCGGTCCGGCGGTGCCAGTCGGCCGCCCCGTCCTCGAACAGCTCCAGCACGCTCACGTTGTCGAGCGAACCGAACCCGCTGGTGCCCAGGAACGGTGGCCGGTCGGTCCGCACGGGGCGGTCGAGCCACAGTCGCCAGACGGCGAACGGGGGTGCTGTCCGGTTGGCGGCCAGCCGCTCGCGCCACGACGTGTGACCTGAGGGTTCGTCCTGAGCCACGAACTCACACGTTGATCCGAGGTGGCGGGTCGTGGCGGGGTCGGCGGCGAGCACGCAGGTGTCGGCGCGCACACTCGACCCGTCCACGAGCCGGGCCTCGACGCCATCCGCCCGGCAGGTCAGGTGCTCGACGCTCTCCCCCGTCCTGACCTCCACGCCCAGCCCGTGCAGGTAGCGACCGAGGGGGGCCCACAGGGCTGCGTCGTAGTCGTCGGTGGGGACGTCGAAGAGCAGGCCCTCGGCCGACCCCAGGAAGTAGGTGTGGAACATCGCCACCAGCTCGCCGGCCGAGAACTCGCTCGGGTGCGCGAAGAAGCTGCGGGCGAACACCTCCAGCGCGAGGTGCCGGGCGGCGGGCGGGAACCTCAGGCGGTTCAGGAACGCCTCGGCGCTCTCCCCGTCGTAGGCGGCGAAGGTGTCGGGGAAGCGTACGGAGAGCAGCTCCAGCGCCGCCGCGACATCCACCTTGGCCAGCGACGCCGCGGTGAAGCTGGGACTGAGCGCCACGAAGGAGGCGAAGCTGAAGGGTGGGGTCCGCGGGATCCGGGCGAAGGAGTCGGCCATGCCGTCGGCGGAGATCAGCGGGTAGTCGTCGATCGCCCGCAGGCGCTCCAGGGCCGGATCCGACCGCCGGAGCAGTGAGCGGAGGTTGTAGTACTGCCGGAAGAACGCGTGGAAGCCCCGGCTCATGGTCCGTGAGCCGTCGGCGGAGTCGAGGGGCCAGGCCCGGACCCGGCCGCCCAGCTGGGGCTCGCGCTCGATCAGCGTCACCCGGACGCCACGCTCGGCCAACCCGGTGGCAGCCGCCAGGCCGGCGATGCCGCCGCCGATGACCAGGGCCGAGGAACCGTCAGGGGCCCGGCGAGACCCGGGGGCACCCGGATGGCGTACGGCCTGACGATCCCGCCCCGGACGCCACTCCCGGGTGCGGGTCATGGGCGCCGCCGCCCCGGACTTGAGTTTTCCGTCACTCGACGACTTTCGCTGCATACATGGACCAAAGATGCCGAACTCTCCGTCGAATGACGGAAAGTTCAGCCGCCCGGGCTTGACCCGACGCCGACTCCGGCGCCGAGGCCGACGCCAAGATGCTCACGCGGGTTTGCGGCCGCGGTAGGTGTGCAGGATGTCGCGTTGCCAGCCGTCGACCGTGCGGTGCTCCACGTCGACGAAACCGGCCCGCTGCATGCGTGCGGCGAAGACGTCGGTGGAGTCGTTGTCCAGCACGCTGCGCCACAGGTAGCGGTAGATGCTCGTGTCCCGGTTGATGATCTTCGACAACGGGATGACGACCGACCAGGACACGGCGTTCCAGATGACCCGAGCCGACGAGGACCCGGCCACCGAGTAGTCCTGCACCACCAGCACACCGCCGGGTGCGAGCAGGTCACAGACCGAGCGCAGCACCGCGTCGCGGTCGCCGATGTTGCGGAACAGGTACGCCGCGAGCACGCCGGCCACCCCGTGCGGAGCACTCGACCCGTTCGAGCCGGACCCACCGCCCCGCAGCCCCGGCAACGACTCGGTGACCGAGGAGAGGTCCTCGGCCCGAGCCTGGGCGAACGAGACCCAGGTCGGCCACGGCTTCGACCGGGCTTCGGCGAGCATCCCGGCGGAACCGTCGACGCCGACGGCGGTGTAGGACTGGCCGCGGTGTCCCATGCTGTTGACCAGCGCGTCGGTCGAGGCGCCGGACCCGCAGCCCAGATCGACCACCGTGAGATCGCGGCCGGCCGGCAGCGACTCGACCAGAGCATCGGCGGCCGACTGCAGGTGCCGGTGGTAGCCGGGATTGAGGTTGACCATCACGTCGTACGTGGCGGCGGCTCGATCGAACGCCGCGGGCACATCGGCGATGCCGAGATCGCGACCAGTCACTTCGGTCAAGAGCGGAGCCTCTCGGGAGTGCAGGAGCCATTCCGGACGACACGCTTTTCGTCGTCCGGAATGGTGACGAACGAGCGAGACACAGCGGAGCCCGAGACCGCGGAGCCCGAGACCGCAGAGCGTGGAGCGCGACCGTCGAGAGAGATCATGGTCGGATCACCGTACCTGGGTGTCGTCCCCGGTCGACGCACCCTCGGCCTGGGCACCGTCAGCCAACCCGTTGCCGGCCGCTGCCGCGTCGGCCCGCACGGCGGCCCGGTCGATCAGCCGGCGCCACCCGAGGATGGTCAGGGTCACCATCGCGAACCCGAAACCGTAGTCCTCGATCGGGATGTCCCAGGGGAAGCGGATGCCGAGCATCTGCTCCGGGTGGTAGATCACGATCGGGTTCGAGAGCTTGGTCAGCCAGCCGTCCACCAGCACCTGGAAGCCGAAGACGATCACCATCGTCAACCAGTACTGCGCGGTGGTGAAGATGCCGGTACGGAACACGAACAGCTCGAGGGCGACCGTCGCCAGCACGGCGATCACCGTCAACACCGTGTACTCAGGCATCGGCGGTCTCCCGTCGTCGTTGCCGACTCCGCACCCGCGCGAGGACCTGGCCGACGGCTTCGTACGTGAGCAGCCCGCAGATCGGTATGACGATGAAGAACACCAGCTCCTCCACCGGCATCGCGAAGACCAGCTGGACCCCGGTCACGTACGCGGGGTTGTAGTCCCAGTGCTCCCGGACGATGCCGACGATGTCCCACACCGAGAAGATCAGCACCACCGGAAGCAGGGCGAGGGCCATCAGCTTGAAGCGGCGGTAGACCCGCGCCCCGAACACGAACTCCAGCGGGAGGGTGATCAGCAGGCAGGCGGCCATCAGCGCCAGGTACTCGTAGTGCCCGATGGTGATCTCCTCCGTACCGCGTTGATGCCCTGATCTCCCGCCCACGGCGAGGACCCCATTGTGCCTGCCCGGACCAGGCCCCGGCGGCGCCGGTCTTACACCCTCACGGGGTCACGACCACCACTGTCGATGGGTTCGGCGCGCAGACGTACTCACCAGTAATGTGATTCGGGTCACACAGGAACTGTCCAGAACTACCGTGGCATCGCTCTCACTCACGGTTGAAGGCTAAAATAATCAGATTGATCCGGCCGTTTCACAAAACCGCTTCAGCAAAGCCACTAGCATTTCGGACATGCCTTATGCGCCGGCTCCTGAGGGAGCGCGACGCAGCGGAGGATCGGGGGATCTGCGCCACGGCAACCTAACCCAAGTCCTTTGCTACGTCCGAGATCATGGACCCTGTAGTCGTCACGACATCGCTCGTGGTTGCGGCTTGGGGATCTCCACACTGACCGACCTGATCGGGGACCTCAAGTCCCGCCGACTGGTCAAAGAGCTGGACCCGGTGCGTCGTCCGGGTGCCGGGCGGCCTACCCGCCCGATTGCTCTCGACGGCGCTCCCTGGTGCGCGCTCGGCGTGCACATCAGCCACGACGAGGTCGCGATCGCGGCCACCTCGATGGGTGGTGAGGAGCTGTGGCTGGTCGCCGATCCCGTCCAGCTGGCCGACGCCGATCCCGAGGAAGCCTTCCAGCAGGTGCGCGAGGTGCTCACCCGCCGGCTCCGCGACGTGCCCGCCGGTCGTGAGGTGATCTCGGTCGAGGTCGCCACGTCCGGCGTCGTGGTCCGCGACCGCGGTCAGCTCGAACACTCCGCTGACCTGCCCTGGGTCGAGTTCGGACTGCGTGAACGCGTCCGCGAGGTGCTCGCCGAAGCCGGTCTGACCGGGATCCACGTGGGGGTCGCCAACGACTGCCAGCTGGCCGGTCTGTACGCCACGCGAACCGAGCTGCGGTTGCCACCCAACTCGGTGGCGGTCTACATCGGCGGGCTCCGCGGCATCGGCAGCGGACTCATCGTCGACGGCCAGATCTTCGGCGGCGCCCACGGCGTGGCCGGCGATCTCGCGCACAGCAACGTCGGCGGCGAGACCACCGACTGCGGCTGCGGCCGCAAGGGTTGCCTGACCACCGTGCTCGGCCCGGAGGCTCTGCTGAGCCACAGCGGGCTGATGAGCATGGAGGCGGCGATCGAGGCCGTACGCGACGATCCGTCCGGAGCGATCGACCGACTGCGGTCCGAGGCCGAGGCCGGGAACGAGCAGGTGCTGACCACCCTGGCGGCCGCCGGCTCCGCGCTCGGCGGAGTGATCGACGACGTGCTCGGCGTCCTCAATCCGCACGCGGCGATCATCGGCGGGTACGTCGGCGTGCTGTCGCCGTACCTGCGCGAGGCGATGGACGCACGGCTCAGCGAACGGCTGTCTGATCCTGCCTTCTCGGCCACCCTGGTGGTCTCCCTGGAGACCGTGGAACCGCGGGTCGTCCGCGGGGCGGCGATGTCCGCGCGGGACGCGTGCCTGGCCGATCCGCTGACGCTGACCCGACCGCTGGCTCGGGCCTGAGCGTTCGTCCCGGCCGACCACCGCGAGCCTGACCGGTACGCGGGCCTGACACCGAGGGGCCCGATGCCGGACAGGTCGCGGCACGAGGGCTGTGAGTTCCCGCTCTTCCCGGGTGTGCGCTCGCCTATCCTGAGCGCATGTCGGCCGGGCCGGAGACAGAGCCAGCGACGTCGCGTACGCCGCGGCTGACACCCGCCCTGGTGGCGGTCGCGTCGGTGGCTGTGCTCGCGGTCTTCGCCGCCGGAACGGCCGGTGGCTGGGCCCTGGAACCGCGGATCTGGTTCGGCGACGCCCAGCCCGTGCCCCAGCTGGGCAACCAGCCGGCCCTCAGCCCACTCCCTCAGCCACCGCTGACGGAAGCCAGTGCCGTGCAGCAGTGGATCGCCGGCATCCTGGCCGCCCTGTTGGGACTGGCGGTGCTGGTCGGACTGGTCTACCTGGCCCGCTGGCTCTGGCAGCGGCGTCCCCGCCGGGCGGTGCTGGTCGAGGAGAAGCCCGAGACCACCCCGGCCGGGGTGATCGCGGCCGACCCCGATCTGCCCGCTCTGCTGCGCGGCGCGGACGAGGCCGAACGCATTCTCGCCGAGACCGGCGGCGTGCCCCGGGACCTGGTGCTCCGCTGCTGGCTCGCGCTGGAGGAAGCGGCTCAGGCCTCGGGTGTCCCGCGGCGTGCCTCCGACAGCCCCACCGAGTTCACCGGGGCGGTGCTGCGGTCCACCAGGGCCGACGCCGGGTCGGTGGACACGCTGTTGCGGCTCTACCACCGCGCCCGCTTCTCCGATCACGACGTCAGCGACGACGACATCCGGACCGCCCGGACCGCGGTGATCAAGCTGGCCGCGACCTGGCGCGGCTTCGACACCGCGATGCGGCACACCACATGACCCGGCGGCGGCGCACCGGGAGACGACGGTGGCGGACCGGGCGGATGCTGAGCATCTGCGTGGCCGGTCTGCTCGGCGCGGGCCTGCTGCTGTGGATCATGGGGCTCGACGTCATCCACGCCCTCGCCCTGGGCGCCGGCCTGGTCGCGCTCCTCGCCCTGCGCCGAGCACCCGCCGTCAACGACCACCAGGGCTGGCCCGAGGGTGGCGACTCCCGTTCCGACGTCGGGGCCCGCCGGGAGGTGGCGCGGCTGTCCTGGTCGATGCAGGGGTACGAGTCCCGGGTCCAACGTCAGTCCGTCCGTCGGTTGCACGAGATCGCGGCGTACCGGCTGGGCGAGGGTGGACTCGATCTGGACGATCCGCGCGACTACCTCGCCTGCCAGGCCGCTCTGGGCGAGCCGGCGTACCGGGTGGTCAGTGAACCGGACGAACGACCGCTGTACACCGACTTCGTGGCCGCCGTCGCGGCGGTCGAGAAGCTCGGAAGTGTGACGCACGGGCCCACCGGGCCCGGATCGAGGGGAGATCGTCGATGACCAGCACCGCCATGACCGTCGAGGGCGAAGAGCCGATCGAGCCGGTGCCGCCGCTGTCGGTGCCTGAGGTCGCGCGACTCGCTCAGCTGGTGCTCGCCCGCGTCGGCACCGTCGTGGTGGAGATGGACAAGCCGCTACGGATCGCCCTGGCCGCCCTGCTGGCCGGTGGGCACGTGCTGTTCGAGGACGTACCGGGACTGGGCAAGACCCTGGCCGCCAGGAGCCTCGCCTCCGCCCTCGGCCTGGAGTTCCGGCGGCTGCAGTGCACCCCGGACCTGCTGCCGGCCGACATCACCGGCTCCTACATCTACGACCCGGCCGACGCCGTCTTCTCCTTCCGACCCGGTCCGGTCTTCACCGGGCTGCTGCTGGCCGACGAGATCAACCGGACCGCGCCGAAGACCCAGTCGGCGTTGCTCGAGGCGATGGCCGAGCGGCAGGTGACCGTGGAGGGCACCACCTTCGTGCTGCCCCGGCCGTTCCACGTGATGGCGACGTCGAACCCGGTCGAGTACGAGGGCACCTATCCCCTGCCGGAGGCCCAGCTCGACCGCTTCATGGTCCGGTTGGCGATCGGCTACCCGAGCCGGCTGGCGGAGGCCGACGTGTTGTCGCGACGTCTCACCCGGCGTACCGAGGAGGCCACGATCGACGCCGTCGTCGACCCGCACACGGTGCTGCGGATGCAGGCTGGGGTCGAGGCCGTCGAGGTCGCACCCGACATCGTGACCTACTGCGTGGCGGTCGCCGCGAGCACCCGGCGGCACCCCGGCGTCGAGGTCGGCGCCTCACCCCGCGGATCGTTGGCGCTGCTGCTGGTGGCCCGAGCACTCGCCGTCCTGTCGGGCCGGGACTACGTGCTGCCCGAGGACGTCAAGGAGATCGCGGTCGCGGCGCTGGCGCACCGGATCACCCTCAACCCGCAGACGTGGGCGTCGGGACTCCAGGCCGCTGACGTGGTGGCCACCCAGCTGGACCAGGTGCCGGGCCCGGCGTCGGTCGGTCGCCGATGAGCCGACCGTGAGTTTCGGGGCCGAGCTGGGGTACGAGGACCAGCCGAGACCGCTGTCGGAAGCGGCCGCCGCCAGGCGGGTACGCAGCTGGCGGATCGCTCCCGCCGCCATCGGCTGGCTCGGTGGCGGGGTCGTGCTGCTGGTGCTCGGCGTGGTCGCCCGACGTCCCGATGTGGTCGCGATCGGGGCACCCCTGCTGATCGGCCTCGCCTGGGGCACCTCGCGGCGGCCGGCGAGGGTGCCGGGTGTCCGGCTCATCGGCGACGACCAGCCGACCGGGTCGACCGGGACGGTGAGCGCACAGCTCGAGATCGCACCGGCCGAGCGACCGACCGCGCTCGCCCTGCGCGTGAGCGCACCCGGCCACCGGCCCGGTGACGTCCTGGTCGTGGCCGAACGGCGCTTGCTGGAGGTGTCGATGCGGACGGTGCGGACCGGACGACGGGAGCTGTTCGGACTCGCTCATCGCGCTGTCGGGGCCGACGCCCTGATCAGCACGGGCGTGGCCACCGACCATCCGCTGACCATGACGATCCTGCCGAATGCGCGGTCGCTGGAGGAGCTGCCCCTGCCGTTCCGGTTGCAGGGTCTGACCGGACCGCACGGGTCCCGGCGGGCCGGCTCGGGCGGTGACCTCCACGACGTCGCGCTGTTCGCGCCCGGTGACCGACTGCGCCGCATCGACTGGCGGGTGACCGCTCGGTTGAACACGGCGCCGGCGGTGTTCGGGGCCGCGGCCAGGGCCGACCGCAGCGGGCGGGCGGACCGGACGATCAACCGGCTGTACGTCCGCCGGACTTTCGCCACCGCCGACGCGACGGTGATGCTGGTGATCGACTCCCGCGACCAGATCGGGCCGCGGGTCGCCACCTGGGGCGACGCGGCCCGCCTCCGGGAGGACGAGTCGACCTCGTTGGACATCGCTCGGCACGCCGCGATCTCGCTGGCCCGCCAGTACGTGTCCGCCGGTGACCGGGTCGGGCTGGAGGATCTCGGCAAGCTGCGCCGGCCCGCCCCGCCGGCCGGGGGCCGACGCCAGCTCCAGCTGCTCACCCAGCAGCTCGCCCTCGCCGAACCCGAGGGGGAGCCGACCCCGCGGAAGCGGATCCCGCGGCTACCCTCTGGTGCGCTGATCCTGGTCTTCTCCACCTTCCTCGACGACGACGCGGCGGCGATGGCCCGCACCTGGCGTCGAGCCGGGCACCGGGTGCTGGCCATCGACACCCTGCCGAGACTTCTCATCTCCGGCATCCCCGAGCGGCTCTACATCGCGTACCGGATCGTGGCCATGGAGCGCACCGACCGGATCCGGCAGCTGGCCTCCGTCGGCGTGGAGACGCTGGCCTGGATGGATCCGACCACCGATCCGGGGTTCGAGCTGGCGATGATGAGTCAGGTACGGGGGCGGCGATGAGTGTCGTCCCCGAACCCTCGACCGCCGCGCCGCCCCCTCCGGAGTCGCGAGTGTCCCTGTCCCGGTCGCGACTGGAGCGACTCTGGGTACGTGGCCGCAGCTGGGTGCTGGCCTACCTGCCGGACCGCAGCAACGCTCACCGACCCAGCGTCCGGATCCGGACGGGTGCGGCCGTGCCCGGTTACGTGCTGCGACTGACAGTGGTGGGCCTCGGGCTGCTCTGCGCGTCGCTCGTGGTCACCGGGCCGCCCGGCTGGGTGGTGGTGAGCGCGTTGTTGATCGGGATCGCCTTCGCCCCGGGCACGCTGGTCACCGGTGTCCTGCTCATGGTGCTGGGGCTGCTGATGGTCTTCGACACCGATCCGGCCGCGCCCTGGCGAACGCCCCTGCTGGTGGCCGGGCTGCCGCTGATGATGCAGCTGGCGGCAATCGCCGGCCAGGCGACGTGGCTGGCTCGGATCGAGCTGCGTGTGCTGGAGCTGCCGCTGCGGCGCTATCTGGTCATCCAGGTGTTCGCGCAGCTGCTCGCCCTGACCGGGAGCCTGGTCGAGGGTCTGGGCCTGGTGCTGCCGCAGGTGATGGCTCTGGCCGGCGTCGCGTTCGTCGCCCTGCTGGCGTTCTGGCTGCCGAGCATGGGTCCCGCGCGACGGCGGGACGAGTGAGTCAGGGGTTGCGAGGCACGGAGCCGACGGCCAGGCAGGGATCCGTCAGCCTGCGAGGCAGAGGCGGCGCAGCACGTCCGCGGCGTCCGCGCGGTCGGTGAGGACGACGGGCTCGCCCTCCCTGTCGGCCGGCAGCTGCTGAGCAGGTGACGCGGTCAACGCCGGTCGGATCCGCAGCCAGCTCTGCCAGTGCTCGTCGAACGATCGGACGACGCGACCCCGTCGGAGCTGCCCGTCCTGGGCGACGGGTCGGTCGACGTCGACGTAGAGCTGCACCGTGCGCCAGCCGGCCAGGTGGGCCAGCCCGAGGAACAACCGGCGGCGACCGGCCCGCGTGCCGGGGTCGTGGACGACCAGCCGGCGGCCCGCGACCGGGCCGTTCAGCAGGTGGCCCAGCACGCGGAGCGTGTGGCCCAGGTGCACGACCCAGCGGTACGCCCCGTACGGGACCCCGGCGGGCAGCCGGCTCCGCAGCCACCAGCTGACGTGCTCCGGATCGACGGCGCCCACGTGGGCGAGATCGTCGGTCGCCCGGGCGATGGCCGTGGTCTTGCCCGCACCCGGAACCCCGCCCACGAGGACCAGATCATAGGAACCGGCAACGGCCGCCGAGGTGGGCGCACTCGAGGCGAGTTCACGGCGAGTGGGCATCAGCACGCTTCCAGGAAACCCGCCGCTGCTGTGCAGATCCTGTCAGCGGCCGTAACTCCGGGGACGGTCAGGGTGCCCCCGGTGCTCGTACGGGTGCGAGATTCACCGGAAACGTGAGTTCGCGGTCGGAAACAATCCCCCGAAAACCCGCCCACGCTGTCGTAGCGCGGCGCTATGGTGCACACGATCTTCACAGGTCGCAGGTCACCGGGTCACAGGTCACCGGGCCCGCACAGACGTCAGGAGCAGGATGAACCGTTCGCTGGGAGCAAGGGTGCGCCGCGGGACGATGGCGGTGCTGTTGGGTCTGGCCCTGGCCGGTCCGGGGCTGGTGGGCGGCCCACCGGCCGAGGCGGCGGCCAAGTCCGGCCTCACCCTCGAGCGGTCGAGGTCCAGCGTCACGGTCTACCGGGTTGCCGACGACGAGAGTGGCTACATCTACGGCGACCTCGGTGTCTACGCGGTGGCCGGCAAGAAGGCCTTCAAGGTGGAGGCGAAGCGGTCGTCGTACGCGAAGCGGATCAAGGCCACCTGGGTCCGCAAGGGCAAGGACAAGAAGCTGCCCGCCCCGGCCGACTTCACCGGGCTGTCGAAGTTCTCCACGACCACGTACACGAACGCGGCCGGCAGGGTGGTCGCCCGGTCGACCTCGACGTTCTGTCCCAACACCTACCAACCGGTCCGGCGACGCCCGAGTGCCCCGGCCACCTCGCCCTACGCGGCGGGCTGTGACGCCAACCCGTACTCGCTCGGCGCCGTCTGGGGCATCCAGGCCGGCTACGCCGTGCCGCTGAACGACCCGTACGCCGACAACGCGTTCCCCGATCTGGCGTTGGGGGTCTACCAGGCGACCACCACGGTCTCGCCGGCGTACCGGAAGGCGCTGGGGCTGTCGAAGAGAAAGTCCACGGTGTCGGTCACGGTGACCGTCAAGGCCGATCAGCAGTGCGACGAGGACGACCCGATGGGCTGCCTCACCAGCATGCGGGCCCAGCGGACGGCCGCTCAGCAGCGCTCCATCACCGCGGCGGCCAGCCAGCCGAAGAAGCTCAGCGGGAAGCGCTCGAAGCCGTCGGGGCCGCTGCCCGATCTCCGGTCGCTACCCGCCTGGGGCATCAGTGTCGACCAGGGTCGCTATCTCACCTTCAGTGCCACGGTGTGGAACGGCGGACCCGGCCGATTGGTGGTCGACGGATTCCGGTCCAAGAAGGATCCCGACCTGATGAAGGCGTACCAGTACTTCTTCACCAAGTCCGGCAAGCAGAAGGGCTACGCCCAGGTCGGCGGCATGGAGTGGGATCCACGGGGCGGGCACGAGCACTGGCACTTCCAGGACTTCGCGTCCTACCGGCTGGTCGACTCGAAGAAGAAGTTCGTCGTTCGGAGCGCCAAGGAAGCCTTCTGCCTGGCCAACACCGATGCGATCGACTACTCGGTGAAGGGGGCGAACTGGAAGCCCGACAACACCGATCTCCACACGTCCTGTGGCGACCGAGCCTCCCTCGGGGTGCGCGAGGTCCTCGACGCCGGCTCCGGCGACACCTACGCGCAGTACCTGCCGGGGCAGTCCTTCGATCTCCAGGGCCTGCGCAACGGGACGTACTACATCCAGATCAAGGCGAATCCGGCCAAGGTCTTGTACGAGAAGAAGACCAGCAACAACGTCTCCTACCGCAAGGTCGTGATCGGCGGCACCGCCGGGAACCGCACCGTGAAGGTGGCCAAGGTCGGCATCATCAACGAGCCGTCATCGATGGACATGGAGTCGCACGCGACGCGGTGATCCGGTGGTGGGGTGCGGGTCGACCTAGGGTGGAAGACCCGATCGCCGGCACCCCACCGGCAGTGAGGAGTCGTCGATGTCGACGGACCGCACGAGAACCCTCCCCCCGTCTCCCACCATGGGGTCCCCCACCACGGGATCCCCCACCACCCGCCGACACGGCGTCACGCGGTGGGCGGCCCTGACCGTGCTGACGCTCGGTCTGCTGGTGCCGACCGCCGGCCCGGCCGACGCCCGGCACCGCGACCACCCGGCTCCCGACGTGATCTCGCTGCCCGACGGGTTCCAGCCCGAGGGCATCACCATCGACCAGCGCGGCCGGGACAAGGGGACCGCGTACTTCGGCTCTCGCGCCGACGGCGACATCTACGCCGCCGACCTGCGCACCGGCAAGGGCCGAGTGATCAGCCAGGGCCCGGGGACACCGTCGGTGGGGCTGAAGACCGACAGCTCCGGTTTGCTCTACGTCTCGGGCGGGGTGGCCGGCACCGCTCGGGTGGTCGACGTCCGCAGCGGACGGGTGCTCGCCTCGTACGCGCTGGCGGACCCGGCCCCGACGACGGATCGGCCGTCCTTCGTCAACGACGTGGTGCTGGCCCGCCGCGACGCCTGGTTCACCGACTCCAACCGCGCCGTGCTCTACCGGGTACCGCTGGCCAAGCACGGTCGACCGGCCCCGGCCTCGGCGATCCAGCGGCTGCCACTGACCGGTGAGTGGACGCAGACCGCGGGCGTCATCAACGCCAACGGCATCGCGGTCAGCCCCGACGGGCGCTCGCTGCTGGTCGTCCAGTCCAACACCGGGTTCCTGTTCCGGGTCGACCCGCGGACCGGGATGGCAACCAAGGTCGATCTCGGCGGCACCCTGCTGACCAACGGCGACGGGCTGCTGGTCGAGGGACGGACCCTGTACGCGGTGCAGAACCGGCTCAACCAGGTCGCGGTCCTCCGGCTCGACCGCTCGGGCAGCTCCGGTCGCCTGCAGACCACGCTGACCGATGCCGACTTCGACGTGCCCACCACCATCGCGGCGTACGGCAAGAGTCTCTGGCTGCCGAACGCCCGGTTCTCCACGCCACCGACCCCCACCACCACGTACACGGCGGTCCGGATCCCCCGCCCCTGACAGTCGGCCCGTGCACTGTCCCGCACTGTCCCCCACGAGGATCTGCTCGGGTTTGTCGGATCTGCTCGGTCTATAGATCGAGCAACACCGACAAGCCCGAGCAGATCCGTGGGGGTCCGGGTCCGGTGGCGGACGGTCAGGCGGAGGCGCGGAAGCGGCGGAGTCGGAGGCTGTTGGTCACCACGAACACCGATGAGAACGCCATCGCGGCGCCGGCCAGCATCGGGTTGAGCAGCCCGGCGGCCGCGAGCGGCAGGGCGGCCACGTTGTAGGCGAAGGCCCAGAACAGGTTGCCCCTGATCGTGGTCAGGGTGCGTCGCGCGAGGCGTACGGCGTCGACCGCGGCCACCAGATCGGACCGCACCAGGGTCAGGTCGCTGGCCTCGATCGCGACGTCGGTGCCGCTGCCCATGGCGATCCCGAGGTCGGCCTGGGCCAGCGCGGCGGCGTCATTGACCCCGTCCCCGACCATGGCCACGCTGCGGCCCTCCACCTGCAGGGCCCGGACCACCGCGACCTTGTCGGCCGGCAGCACCTCGGCCCGGACGTCCTCGGCCGCGATGCCGACCTCGCGGGCCACCGCCCGGGCGACGACCGCGTGGTCACCGGTCAGCAGCAGCGGCGTCAACCCGAGTTCGCGGAACCGGCGGATCGCCGCGGCCGACGTCGGCTTGACCTCGTCGGCCACCGCCACCGCCCCACGGGCGACCCCGTCCCAACCGACGGCGACGACCGTACGACCCTCCGCTTGCGCGCGGTCGATCGCCTCGGCGAGGTCGACCGGCAGGGTCAGGCCCTGGGCGGCCAGCAAGGAGGGACGACCGACCAGCACGGTACGGCCGTCGACCACGCCCCGCACCCCGCGGCCTTCGAGGTTGACGAAGTCGCGCACCGCGAGCAGGTCGGCGGGCTCGACCGCGGCGGCGATGGCCCGGCCGATCGGGTGCTCCGAGGCGTGCTCGACGGCGGCGGCCAGGGCCAGGACACGAGCGCGGTCCTCCCCCGCGGCGGTCAGCACCTCGGCCACGGCCATCACGCCGGTGGTCACCGTGCCGGTCTTGTCCAGCACCACGGTGTCGACCGCCCGGGTGGACTCCAGCGCCTCCGGACCCTTGATCAGGATCCCCAGCTGGGCGCCCCGACCGGTACCGACCATCAGCGCCAGCGGCGTGGCCAGCCCGAGGGCGCAGGGGCAGGCGATGATCAGCACCGCGATCGCGGCGGTGAAGGCGGCGCTCGGACCGGCTCCGAGCCCGAGCCAGAACCCCAGCGTGGCGACGGCGAGTCCGATGACGACGGGGACGAAGATCCCGGAGATCCGGTCGGCCAACCGCTGGGCCTGGGCCTTGCCGGTCTGGGCTTCCTCCACCAGGCGGGCCATCTGGGCGAGCTGGGTGTCGGAACCGACCTTGGTGGCCCGGACGACGAGGCGTCCGCCCACGTTCATGCAGGCCCCGACCACGCGGTCGCCCGGTCCGACCTCGACCGGCACGGACTCCCCGGTCAGCATCGAGGTGTCCACCGCCGAGCTGCCCTGCTCGACGATCCCGTCGGTGGCGATCGCCTCGCCGGGTCGTACGACGAACTCGTCGCCGACCACGAGCTGGTCGATCCCGATCCGAACCTCGGCCCCGCCTCGCAGCACCGCGACGTCCTTGGCGCCCAGCGCCAGCAGCGCCCGCAGCGCCGCACCGGCCTGCCGCTTCGAGCGCGCCTCGATGTAGCGGCCGGCCAGGATGAACGTGGTGACGCCGGCGGCGGCCTCCAGGTAGATGGAGCCGAGTCCGTCACCCCGAGCCAGGGTCAGCTCGAAGCCGTGTCGCATGCCGGGCAGGCCGGCCGTACCGAAGAACAGGGCGATCAGTGACCAGCCGAAGGCGGCCAGCGTGCCCAGCGACACCAGGGTGTCCATGGTGGCGGCGCCGTGCCGCAGGTTCGTCCAGGCGGCCCGGTGGAACGGCCAGCCGCCCCAGACGACCACCGGCGCGGCCAGCGTGAGCGAGAGCCACTGCCAGTACGTGAACTGAAGAGCCGGGACCATCGCCAGCAGCACCACCGGCACCGACAGCACGGCACTGATGGTCAGCCGCTGCCGCAGGGCGGCCAGCTCGCGGTCGCGTTCCTCGGCCGGCGACGGACCGGCCGGATCGTCGGCGCGGTCATCGGCGGGACGCGGCACCGAGGCGGTGTAGCCGGTCTGTTCCACCACGGCGATCAGCTCGTCCGGCCGTACGGTCTCGGGGAAGGAGACGGTCGCCTTCTCGGTGGCGTAGTTGACGGCGGCGGTGACGCCGTCGAGGCGATTCAGCTTCTTCTCGATCCGGGCGGCGCACGAGGCGCAGGTCATGCCGCCGATGGCCAGCTCGACGCTGGACATCGCGTCGCTGGCGGTGGCGTCGTTGGGGAGCGGGCGGGGGCTGGTCTCGGGAACGGCCATGTCAGCCGTCCACCGCGATCACGAACGGCGCAGTCCGGACCACACCATCGTGCTGGAAGTTCAGGAACAGCCGGTACACCCCGGTGGTCGGCACCTCGATGGCGAAGTCGATGGTCGGTCCGGCGGGCGTGGCCCCGTCTCCGGGGTGACCGTCGGGATGCACGTGCAGGTAGGCGAGATCCGACTGCCGGAGCGCGACCAGGTGCCCGTACGCCTCCAGATAGGGATCGAGATCGGTGACGGGACGGCCGTCCCTGGTCACCGTGGCGGTGAGGGTGCCGGTCTGACCGGCGCGCACGTCCCCGGTGAGCCGGACCTCGTACCCGCCGACCCGGGCCGTCCTGCTCTCGGTCGTCGCCGGCGGCTCGGGCCGGAACGAGCCCGGCACGGCCAGATCGGTGCCGAGCGTCAGCCCGTCGTGACCCTCGGGGACGACATCGGCGAACACCCGGTAGGTCCCGGCCGCCGACGTGTCCATCGTGGTGGTCCACACCCCGGTGGCCTGGTCGAGGACGGGGTGCAGGTGCTGGAAGCTCGCCAGGTCGCGGCGCACCACGATCAGGTGGAGCTGCTTGCCGTGGGCCGGCTCGTACGAGGTCACGGGTCGCTCGTCCGGGCCGGTGATCAGCAGCCGGATCTCGGTGGTGGGTCCGGCGGGGGGCCGTGGGGTGAGCAGCGTCAGCCGATAGCCGTCGACGGTCGCGGCCAGACCTTCCGGCTCCCCCTGATCGGGGCCCGCGGTCTCGCTGTCTTCCGCGTGTCCGGCGTCATGGCCGGCTCCGCCGTGACCAGCGGGCGAGCTGCTGGCCGCGGGGGCCGCACCCGTCGAGGCGCCGGCCAACGGACGCACCCGGAAGCCCAGCTCGAGGGCGGCGATGAACACCACGACCAACGCCAGGGCGTACGTCGCGATCTTCATCGGGGTGCTCATGTGCCTACCCTACATACCCCTGAGGGGTATCCCAAGCGATCGGGCTCCCGCAGAGTGCTGGCTCATCCCCGTCAACGGAGACGAGCCAGCACCGTTCCGTGGCCTTGGTCGGCGCAGTTCCTGATCGCGAGCCGGACGGGTGGGACCATGGGCCGACCAATGTCTGCACCCTCGTGGCCGCCACACGGTCAGCCGCCCCCGTACGGTCCGCGGGGTTTCTACCGTCCGCCGGGTTCCTACGGTCCGCCCTACCCGATGGCAGCCGCGTGGCCACCGGCGCCGGCGACGCTGGTCCTGGCCCGGATCGCGACCATCACGATGCTGGGCGTCGGGCTGCTCGTCGGTCTCGTCGGCGGCTCGGTGCTCGCCGTGCCGAGCAGCATGATGGTCACCGGCTGCTCCGGGGACGCCGCCTGCCTGCGGCAGTTCTTCTGGGTGGCCGTGCTGCCGTTCGCCGGGTGCGGCGCCGGAGCCGTGGTCGCGCTGATCGGCACGATCGTGCACTGGCGGACCCACTGGATCCTGGTCTGGGGCGTGATCGCCATCGGACTGAGCATCGCCGGCATCCTGGCCGGGCTGCGGATCGCCGGCTACTGGCCGCCCGCCTGAGCCAGTTCGGTTCGTGGGCGGAACCTGACGTTTCCTCCAAGCTCGCGGGGCGGGCCGGGCCGGGCCGGGCAATTCTCGTCCGCGGACGGACATTGCCGCTGTCCAGCCGGTTCCGGCCGCCCAGAAGTCGTCCGTGGATGGAAATTGCCCCTCCCCGGCTGGCACGAACGCCGGAATGCCATCCGTGGATGGAAATTGCTCCTCCCCGGCAGCTACCGGCCACCTATGACCCACCCGTGGATGGAAATTGCCCCATCCAGCGGGACCGGAGGCGGTCACCTCAGATCAAACGTGACCTCGGTGGCGTCCCCCATGGCCCGACGCAGCTCGAGCAGCAGGTCAGGCTCGGAGCGGCGCCAGCGGCGCTGGTTGACCAGGTCGTCGGCCGAGAGGGACAAGGTGTCCGTGCTGACCTTCCGGCCCAGCGAGTCGAGCTGTTCCTTGGTGATCACCGCAGCCGAGCGGCCGCTGCTCTGGTGAAAGAGCGTCTTCAGCCGCTGATCGGAGGCCAGGTCGACCACGGACATCCCCTGCTCGCTCGCCGCGACCATCGACTCGCGGGCGGCCCGGGTGATCCACACCGGTGGCGCGTCGTCGGACGACACCGCCGCCGCCACCGTCGCCGCGGCGTCGGGGTGACCGATCCGGCGGGCGCTGGCCGTCATCCGCTCCAGCCGACCCGGTTCGCTGAGGATCTCGTCGATCTTGTAGCCGATCGTGCCCTCGTAGTTGCACTTGACCGCCGCACCCTGCTCCAGCAGGTAGTCGCTGTTGCGCTCTTCCTGTCCCGGGATGGGCTTGATCAACACCATCGGCAGTCCCGCCGCCATGCACTCCGACGATGACAGCCCGCCCGGTTTGCCGATGAACAAGGATGCGATCCGCATCAGGTCGGGCATGTCGCTGGAGTAGCCCAGGACCCGGTACTGGTCCTCGCGACCCGTGACGAGCTTGTCCACCTCCGTCTTCAGCTCGGCGTTGTTGCCACAGATCACCACCGCCTGGAAGTCGCTGGTCATCCGCAGCGTCTGCTTCACCGCCGCGGTCGTGTAGCTGCCCCCGGCGGCCCCGGCGGAGACCAGCAACAACGGCTTGGCGGCGTCCAGGTCGTACCGCTTCCGAACGGCCTCGGCGTCGACCGGCTCGCCGAACAACGGTCGCACCGGGATGCCGGACGTCGTCAGGCGGTCGGCCGGTACGCCGATGGCCTCCATGTACGCCTTCGTCTCCTCGCGGGCGACGAAGATCCGGCTGAACGGCGGATTCAGCCACAGACCCTGGAAGTCGTAGTCGGTGGTGACCACGAAGATCGGCGCGTTGATCACCTCGCGGGCGAGCAGCAGCGCAGCCAGCCGAGCGGGCAGGAAGTGGGTGCAGACGACCACGTCGGGGTTGAAGTTGCGGATCCGCCGCACGGTGGACATCGTGTTGATCCGGTCGAACATCTCGACCGGCTTCTTCAGCTTGAAGGGCGGGTCGTTGGCCTCGTATCCCCAGCCCACCAGCCACGGCACGGCGTCGACGAGCTTGAAGTACGTCTTGCCGTACAGGTACTGGTAGGCGTCGTTGGAGAGCTCGAGGACATCGACGATCTCGGCGTAGACGCCCGGAGTCGCCTTGAGGTACCGCTCGATGACGCCACCGGCCATGTTGTGGCCGGATCCGACCCCGGCGGACAGGATGAGGACGCGCTTGCTCACAGGACATGTCTAGCGCACCCGAGCGATCCGGCGGGCCACCCGCTGCCCCGTGGTCAGTGCCGTCAGCGGGATCGATGAGGCTCCGCGGACGTCAGCCCAGGAACGTGACGGCCGCCAGCGCGAGGAAGCAGACACCGGCCAGCGACGGACCCCACCGGCCGACGGCGGTCAGCCCGTGCCGTCGCTGCAGCCCACCGGCCAACGCGGCGTACCCGCCGTCGAACAGCAGACCGAGACCCACCACGCAGATCACCATCACGGCTGCGGCCGAGGTGGTCAGGGCGGCACCGGCCGGCACGAACTGCGGCAGCAGGGCGAGGAAGAAGATCACCGTCTTGGGGTTGAGCAGATCCACCAACAGGCCGGCGCGAAAGACGGGCCACAGCCGTACGATCTGGCCGGTCCCGATCGGCGCCAGCACGACCGTGTCGCCCGCGGGCGGGGTCGACGCCAGCGGGAGCGGGGGTGGCACGGCGGGTGGGTACGGGGTCGACCGGGGCGGCGAGGGCCGGGGCAGGCGCAAGCCCAGCTGGCGCAGCCCGAGCAGCACCAGATAGCCGGCACCGGCGAAGCGGAGGGCGGTGAGCATCGACGGCGAGGCCGCGATCAGGGCGGAGACACCCATGCAGGCCGCGAGGACGTGGACCAGCAGGCCGGTTTCGAGGCCCAGCACCGCCGCGACACCGGCCGTCCGACCGCGTTCGAGCCGCTGGCTGACCGCGTACAGGACCGACGGTCCGGGGACGGCCATCACGAGCGCCGTCACGCCGAGGAACGGCAGCAGATCGAGGTCCATGAGAGACAAGGGGTGACACGTACCCGACTGGATACGTTCCCCGCTCGATCACCGTGCTGGTACGGATGCCGCAAGCCGGCGTTCTCTGCCACGATGAGAAAGTCGTGCGGCGGAAGTATCTCGGGGTAGCGGCACGGCACTTTCCTCGATGGGCAACCACGCCTGTGACGAGAGTGAGGAACCATGTCCGCAGACCCCGATGTCGACCCCGACGAAGAGTCCACAACCCGGAGCTGGACCCCGGTCGATGTCGCCACGGATGAGGCGCCGGCGTATTTCCTCGCCGACCCACCCGAGCAACTCACCGGACCCAGCAGCGCCCGTTTCGAGGCCCGGGCGAAATCACCGCACGGCAGGAGTCGGACCGGTGTCCGCCTGATCGACGAGAGCCCGCCGCCGGCCGGGCACTCGGTGACGGGCCGGCGGCCCCTGATCGCGGTCGTCGACACGGTGATCTCCGCTCATCCCTGGCTCGGAGACGAATCCGATCCGGAGCCGTTCTGGTTCACCCCCGGCCCGGATGAGCAGTGGAAAGCGCCGGAGCTACCCCCCGGTTCCTCGGACCCGACCGCGAGGGCGTACGGGCATGGCACCTTCATCGCCGGCATCGTGCGCCAGCTGGCGCCGGAGTCGAGAGTCCTCTCCCTCCCAGTGATGGGTGACGATGGGTACGCAGAGACCGGCGTCGTCCTGGACACGCTGGAATGGTTGCTGGCCCGAGTGCGAAAGGCGCGAGAACCGGGGCAGTCGGAGCTGTTCGTCGACGTCGTCAACCTGTCGTTCGGCTGGTATCGCGGCAAAGACGATACGGAGTTCCCAGCGGAGAAGCATCGCGAGCTGCTGGACGGTCTGGCCGCCGAGGGTGTGCGGGTCGTGGCCTCGGCGGGCAACCGCTCCACGACGAAGCCGGTGTATCCGGCTGCGTTCGCCGATGAGCTGGTGGGCTCGACGCCGACACCGACGCCGCTCTTGAGCGTGGGGGCGCTGGACCCGGACGGCACACTGGCCGCGTACTCCAACGATGGAGACTGGGTCACCGCGCTGGCTCCGGGCACCGGCCTGATCAGCACCGTTCCCCCGGTCCGCGGCGTGAGCTGGTCCGATCCATCGCTCGAGCAGGAAGGGTGCCGCCACCCGAACCCGAACCACCTGGCTCGCGGCTTCGCTCGTTGGGGCGGCACCTCCTTCGCCGCCGCCTGGGTCTCGGCCAGGATCGCCGGCCACCTCCTCCACGACTCGTCCGGTCCCGAGCTGACCGACGTCAGCCCCGAGGCAGCCCACACACGCGCCGCCTCGGCGTGGGCCGCGACGGTGGCCGAGCCAGAGATCCGGCTGAGGGGAAAGAATGCCCCCTCCTGACTCCCGCACCGCCACCCGGATCGCTCGCCTGACCGAAGCCCTGGAACGCGCCCGGGCCGGTGACTCCTCCGGGTTGGATGACATCGTTGTCGAGTGCACCCCGTTGCTCTGGCACGTGGCGCGCAGCCAGGGCGTACGACCCGAGGACGTCGCCGACGTGGTGCAGCACACCTGGCTCGAGCTCGTGGCCCGGTTGGCCGACATCCGTACGCCGTCCACGCTCACCGCGTGGCTGATCACCACGACCAAGCGGGAGTCGTGGCGCCTCAACCGCAAACGCGGTACGACCACCGAGCTCGACGCCCTGGGTGAGCCCGCCGCCGATGTGCCGGACCTCGACGAGACGCTGCTCACCGAGGAGCGGGACCGGGTGCTGTGGCGGGCGTTCGCCCAGCTGCCCGACCGCTGCCGCCAGCTGCTCCGGATCGTCGCGATGGTCGAACGGCCCACGTACGACGTCGTCGGCGAGGCGCTGGGGATGCCGCACGGCAGCATCGGCCCGACCCGTGGTCGTTGTCTGGCCAAGCTGCGGTCACTGCTGCTGGCCGATCCCGGTTGGGAGTCCTGATGAGCGACGACGACCTGCCCGACCGCGACGCGTCGCCGAACGGCGACCGGTCCTCAGAGCCCCTCGACGCCCTGGACGAGACCGTCCTGCGACGTCTCGGCGAGCTGTTCGACGGCGCCGACGGCCCGCCGGAGGGTTTCACCGCGCGGATGCGTTTCGCGGTCGCCGCCCGCGGACTGAGCGACGAGCTGGCCCGGCTGAGTGAAGCGGCACCGGTGGCCGCCCGGGGTCGGGACCGGCCGGACCGGACCTGGACCTTCGAGGCGGCGAGCCTGACGATCTTCGTCACGGCGGAGGCGACCAGGGACGGCGGAACGCGGGTGGACGGCTGGCTCGCTCCGGCCGGCGCCCGCACCGTGAGCCTGCGCCGAGCCGATGGCGACGTCCTGGAGACGGCCGCCGACGAGCAGGGCCGATTCGGCTACCCCGGGGTGCGGCACGGACTCGTCCAGATCGTCGTGGTCGCGACCGACGACGGGCCCGGTGTGGTGACGCCGACGTTCGAGCTGTGAGCCTCGACCTGTGAGCGGTGCCGGAACCGGCCGATCGCGGGCGGCCGAGCAGCGGCCGCCCGGTGTGGCCGAGCGGGTACACCGGGCGTCCAGGCTGCACGCCCGCGGCATGGAGGCCAACGACCAGATGCGGCCGACGGTCGGGGCCCGCGAGCTGTGGGCCGCCCTCGAGCTGCTGGACGGGCTCGACGGCACTGGTACGGCCGAGGTGAGTGACCTGGTCGCAGCGCGGAACCTCCGCGGGCGGATCCGGGTGTCGCTCGCCTTCGCGGAGGCGGAACGCGGTGACGTCGAGCTCGGTCTGCGGTTGCTCGCCGACGCCGAGCCCGACCTCCCCCGGTCCGAGCTCGGCCTCTTGCAGGGACAGCGCGGCATCCTGCTCCGGCGCAGTGGTCGGGATGGCGAGGCCGCCGCCGCGTACGGCCGGGCGCTCGCCGCCCTTGACCCGGACAGCCAGCCCCTGCAGTACGCGCGGGTCCGCCTCAACCGGTCGATGATGCACCTCGCCGCGGTGCACTTGGAGGCGGCGCGGGCCGACCTCGACAGCTGCCTGACCATCGCCGGCGCGCACGATCTCCCTCTGCTGGCGGCGAAGGCACGGCACAACCTGGGGCTGCTGGATTTCGTGGCGGGCGATCTGCCGAGCGCCCTCGGGGCCTTCCGGGTGGCCGCGGCCGAGTACACCGAACGCGCACCCGGGATGCTGCCCCAGCTGTCGTTGGACCGGGCGCGCGCGCTCGTCGCCGCGGGTCTGCTCACCGAGGCCGAGGCCGAGCTGCGCCAGGTCGTCCGCCGGCTGGCCGGGCAGCGGCTCGAGCAGGATCTCGCCGAGGCGCATCTCGCTCTGGCCGAGGTGGCTCTGCTCGCCGAGCGGCCGGCCGACGTCCGTCCCCACGCCCGGCGGGCCCTGGTCATCCTGCGCCGCCGCGGCAACCTCCGTTGGGCTGCGCGGGCCCGGCTGCTGGAGCTCAGGGCGGCGCTGCTGGTCGGTCGGTCCGGGTCGCTGACCGAGCGGTTCCAGGCACTGGCGACCGACTGCCGTGCGGTGGGGCTGGCGGAGGAGGCGCGGGTGGCCGAGATCTTGGCCGGGCGATCCGCTCGCCGGGCCGGGGCAGCCGTGTCCGGTGTACCACCGCGGCCGCGGATCGGCGACCGGCTGGACACGCGACTGCTGTGGTCCCTGACCCGGGCCGAGGCCGATCTCGCTGCTGGCCGGACCGGACAGGCCCGGCGGACCCTGGCCCGTGGGCTGGCCGAGCTGCACCAGCAACGCAGTCGGATGGGCGCGGTCGACCTCCGGTCCGGGGCCGCGGTCCACGGCCGGGCGCTCGCTCGGCTGGGTCTCGAGTCCGCCGTCCAGGACGGCCGCCCGGCGGCGATCCTGCACTGGAGCGAGCTGTCCCGGGCGCAGGCTCTGCTGCTGCCGCCGGTCCGTCCCCCGGCCGAGCCCGAGGTCGCGGCGGCTCTGGCCGAGCTGCGCGGTCTCGACGTGAGCATCGCGGAGCGCCAGGACACCCCCGGAACTCGCGGTCTCGCCGACCTGCAGCGTCGACGCAACGCGCTGCGTCAACGGGTGCGTGAGCACAGCTGGTCCGTCGGCGGTGCCACGGGCCGCCGACGTGCTGTCGGGATCGGTGAGGTCCGCGCCGCACTCGGCGACGCCGCCCTGGTGTCCTACCTGGATCTGCCCGGACGGATGGCTGCCCTCGTGGTCACCGGCCGTCGGGCCGAGGTGGTGACGCTGGGTCGCTCGAGCGAGCTCCGGGAGCCGCTCCGGCGGCTCCGCGTCGATCTGGATGTCGCCGCCGGTCGACGATTGCCAGCGGGTCTGGCCGCCGCGATCACTGCCTCCACCGAGCGGGACGGCGCTGCCTTGTCGGCCCGGCTGATCGAACCGATGCTCGGCCTGGTGGGTGACCGGGACCTCGTAGTCGTACCGACCGGTCCCCTGTTCTCGGTGCCCTGGGCCGCGCTGCCGCCCCTGGCCGGGCGTCCGGTCTCCGTGGGGTTGTCGGCGACCAGCTGGCTGTCCGGTCGTGGGAGGACTGCCGAGCTCGTCGAGTCGCTCAGGTCCACCTCGCGCGGGCCGAGCGGGTCGCGGGACGTCCCAGCGAGCGAGGACTCCGACGCGTGGCGGGCCCTGGCTGTGTCCGGTCCGCGGATCGGCCACGGAGAGCGGGAGGTGGCCGAGGTGGCCGGTCGGCTGGCCACGACGGAGGTGCTCAGCGGGTCCGCAGCGACTGTGGATCGGGTGCTCGGTGGCCTCGCTCGCGTCCGCTTGGCTCATCTCGCCAGCCACGGTCACCACGCCGGGGACAACGCCCTGTTCAGCGGGCTCGAGCTCGCCGACGGGACGCTGATGGGCTACGACATCCAGCGACTACCGTCGGTGCCCGCGCTGGTGGTGCTGTCGGCCTGCGACGTCGGACAGTCCGAGATCGCGCCGGGCGATGAGTCCCTCGGGATGGTGACCGCGTTCGCCGCCGCCGGCTCAGGCGCGGTGGTGGCCGCGGTCTGCCGGGTCGGCGACGAGCTCGCGCCGGCGGTGATGCGCGCCTTCTACGACGGACTGGTGGCCGGCCGCGGTCCGGCCCGCGCCCTGGCTGATGCGGGGACCGCCGCCGGGGTCACCGGGTTCGTCTGCTTCGGTGCGGGCTGAGGGCGCGAGGTGCCCGAACGCTGCCCGGTCGAAGGTGATCCGGGGAAGGGTGCCGGGTCCAGCGCTAGACCAGAACGAGCCTTCGATTGACGAACTCGAGCATCCCCAGATGCGACAGCTCCCTGCCGTACCCAGAGCGCTTCACGCCACCGAAAGGCAGGTCGCCGTTCGATCCCATCCCCCGGTTGACCGCAATCATGCCTGTCTCGAGCCGATCGGCCACCGACCGGGCCCGCTCGCCGTCGCTACCGTAGACGTGGCCGCCGAGCCCGTACGGCGACGAGTTGGCGAGCGCGACCGCTTCGTCGTCGTCCTCGACGCGGTAGACGACGGCCACCGGGCCGAAGAGCTCTTCCCGGTACGCCCGCATCTGCGGTGTCACGCCGGTCAACAGCGTCGGCTCGAAGAAGGCCCCCGGTCCGTCGACCCGCCCGTTACCGGTGACGATCCGAGCTCCCTTCGCCACCGCGTCCGCGACCTGATCAGCCAGGCGGTCGGCAGCCCGCCGCGACGACAGCGGACCGAGTCGGGTCGCCGGATCTGTCGGGTCGCCCGGATGCACGGCAGCGAACTGCTCGGCCAGGCCCTCGACCACGTCGTCGTAGAACTCGGCGAGGACGATGATGCGCTTTGCGGCTATGCAGCTCTGACCGGTGTTACCCAGCCGGGCTTCGGTCGCCTCCGTCACGGTGCCCGTCAGCCCTCCCAACGCCTCCAGGTCGAGGACGATGAAAGGGTCGCTACCACCCAGCTCGAGGACGCACTTCTTGAGGTGGCGGCCGGCGAGCTCGGCGACCACGGCACCGGTGCGGTCGCTGCCCGTGAAGGTCACACCCCGGACGGCGTCATGAGCGATGACGCGCTCGACGTCGGCGACGGCGAGGAACACGTTGGTGTAGACCCCGTCCGGGGCCCCGGCATCGTGCCACAGCCTCTCGACCGCGAGCGCCGACTGGGGACAGATCTCCGAGTGCTTCATCAGCACCACGTTCCCGGCGACGAGCTGCGGACCGGCCACGCGGAGAGCCTGGTACAGCGGGAAGTTCCACGGTTCGATGGCCAGCAGGACACCCAGCGGTTCGCTCACCACGGTGGACGCGCCGTACTCGGCGGGAAGCGCCTCCGGCTCGAGGAATCCGGGCCCGTGCTCCGCGTAGTACCGCACGATGCCGGCGACCCACTCCACCTCGCCCAGGCTGTCGGCGATGGGCTTCCCCATCTCCAGCGTCTGCAGGCGAGCCAGCTCATCCGAGCGCTCGAGCATCAGGTCGGCCACCCGACCGACCACCTCGGCCCGCGCGGCGGCTGGTCGTCGCCGCCAGCTCCGGAAGGCGCACTCGGCCGCTTCGATCATTGCCTCGAGCTCGTCACCCCGGTGGTACGGAAAGTCCTGCAGGTGTTCCCCGGTCGCGGGATTCACCGTCGCGTACGGACGTTCGTCGCCGAGCGCCGCCCCGTCCTCACGGTGCTCGACAGACAAAGTCACCGGTGCTCGACAGACAGAGTCATCGCCCATCCCCCTCAGCCCTGCACGATCCTCCTGCCGCTGAGGACCGTCAAGGAGCGGCGGTCGAGGCCCTCAGCCCCCGGAAGGCGGTACGGAGTCGGTCGACGGCGCCTGATCGGTCGTGGCCTCGCCGTCGGCCGCCGCCGCCGCCGCCCGACGATGCCCTTGGCTTCGCACCGTCTGCTGGCAGGTGGCCCACTGGTGCAGCTCGTCGGCCAGGTCGTGCGCCATCTGGGGTGTGAGCCGAGGACCGGCCCCCGACGTGGTGATCTCGAGGGTGTGGTCCTGGCTGACGAGGGTCACCTCGCGCCCGGTCTCGTCCTGCACGACGATCCTGTGGGCGCCGGCGCGATGGACGTGGGTGCTCATTGCCTTCCCCCGATCGGTACGTTCTGCAAGCTGCGCCGGTCGCTGCCGCGACCGCCGCGCGTTCTCCTTCTCCTAGTGGACACTCGACCGGGCTCCCGTGATGCGTTTCCTGACGGGATGGGCGCCTTGTCGCCACATTCTTGGTTGCCGTTCAGCACAGGCTCAGACGTCGGGGCGGAGTAGGGTCAGCCACACCGGTACTCAGTCCTCTAGCCGGCCGCACCCACTCTGGGCGGCCGTCTCCCGACGAGCCGGTCGAACAGGGTGTCCGCCGTCGAGCGGACCGTGGGGAGACACCGTGTCCCGACTCGAAGCGCTGAGCGAGCTGCGCGAAGCACTGGGTTCGCGTCGCGCGGACGAGGCCCTGCAGTGGCTGGTGGACTGGCTGAAGCGCCGCGACGAGGTGCTGGACCAGTTCAAGACCGACAACATCGCCTCGGCGCTGGAGGTGATCTCCGCCGAGTTCGCCCATGAGGCAGCCGAGCAGCCCTCGTCCACCTCGAGCGTCGGGCTCAGCCTGGCGGCCACTGTTCTCGCCGACTCGGCCGACGGCGTACGCGTCGGTGACGAGCTGACCTCCGACACCGTGGAGGGTTCCGCTCACGCGGCGCTGAGCGATGCCGACACGGATGTGACACTCGGGGAATGGAACAACGACCGTTCGGCACCACCGGCCTGACCATCTCGGCTCTCGGTCTGGGTGCGGGCCAGGTCGGCCAGGACTCGGTGACCGAGGACCAGGCTGCCCACCTGCTCAACGGCGCACTCGATGCCGGCGTGACGTTGCTCGACACGGCGCGCGGTTACGGGTTGAGCGAGGAGCGGATCGGCCGACACCTCGCCGGCCGGCGGGACGAGTTCGTGCTGTCCAGCAAGGGCGGCTACGACGTCCCCGGGGCGCAGGACTGGACGGCCAGAGCCGTGACCGCCGGTATCGACCGCGCCCTCCGTGAGACCCGGTCCGAGCGGATCGAGATCTTCCACCTCCACTCATGCCCGGTGGACGAGCTGGAACGCGGCGATCTGCAGGACGCTCTCGACACGGCCGTGACGGCCGGCAAGATCGGCGTCGCGGCCTACAGCGGCGACAACGAGCACCTGGCGTACGCCGTGGACTCGGGCCGCTTCCGCTCGATCGAGGCCAGCGTCAACCTGGCCGATCAGTGGAATCTCCACCACGTCGTCGGTCGGCGCCCCGAGCTCGGGGTGATCGCCAAGCGTCCACTCGCCAACGCCCCTTGGCGGTTCGACGAGCGCCCGGTCGGCGACTACGCCGAGCTGTACTGGGAGCGGTTGCGTGAGCTGGCGCTCGACCCCGCCGGACTGGCCTGGGACGAGCTGGCCCTGCGCTACAGCGCATACGCCCCCGGGGTCCACTCGGCGATCACCGGCACCGCGCGGCTCGAGCACCTGCGGCGGAACATCGAGATCGTCGAGCGCGGGCCTCTGCCGGGAGACGTGCTGGCGCAGATCGATGCCGCGTGGACCCGGGTGGGATCCGACTGGCCCAGCTCGACCTGATCGGCTCGGTCGGCGTACGACGAGACGCCGGGTCGCTCACCCAAGGGGCGCGTGGCCCTCGATCTGCGGCACCGCGCCGACGGGTTCCGCGAGCTCCTCGAGGCTGGGGATCTCGGCGGCGACGTCCTCGGCTTTCAGTGCCTTGGACATCGCCCAGCCGA
This sequence comes from uncultured Actinomycetota bacterium, assembly GCA_963696135.1. Lineage (GTDB taxonomy): Bacteria > Actinomycetota > Actinomycetes > Propionibacteriales > Propionibacteriaceae > Microlunatus. Next base: position 1,899 of record CAVOJH010000001.1, on the reverse strand, counting down.
TCCAGCCGAACAGCACGATGAGCACCGAACCCACGGCCACGAAGGCGGCCGGACCCGGCAGCACGGTCAGCTGGAACATCACCCAGCCGACGACCAGCGTGCACGGGATCGTGACCACCCAGGCCAGCACCATCTCACCGACGACCCTGAGATTGACACCCTGACCCGAGGAGACTCCGGAGCCGGTGACCGACGACGCGGCCGCGTGAGTGGTCGAGATCGGGACACCCATGCCGGTGGCACCGAAGATGGCCGTCACCGCGCCGATGTTGGCGGCCAGCCCCGAGCTCGCCCGCAGAGTGGTGATCCGCAACCCCATCGTCTCGATGATCTTCCAGCCGCCCCAGATCGTTCCGCCCGCGATCGCGGAGTACGCGAGCAGCGGGATCCACCAGTCGATCTCCAGGTTGCCGTCGGGCTTCAACGCGATGTAGCCGCCGGCGTACAACGAGGCGGCCATGATGCCCATCGTCTTCTGGGCGTCGTTGGCTCCATGACCGAACGAGACAGCGGCGGCCGACACGAGCTGCAGGCTCTTGAACACCCTCGCATCGGAATGCACCTGCCACCGTCGCTGGAGGCGACCGATCGCGGTCATCGCCAGGAACGCCACGGTGAACGCCAGGGCGGGCGACGCGACGATGGCGATCACCGCGGTGCGAACGACACCCCAGTTGATCGCCGACAGTCCGCCGGCGGCGAGGCCGGCACCCACCAGCCCACCGATGATCGCGTGACTCGACGACGAGGGCATGCCGATGTACCAGGTGACGTAGTTCCAGGTGATCGCCGCGATCAGGGCGGCGAAGACCACCGCCACCCCCTCGGCGTCGTGCTTGACCACCTTGGCCACGGTGTTCGCGACGGCGGTTCCGACGACGAAGAACGCGGCGAAGTTGAAGAACGCCGAGAACCACGGCGCCCAACGAGCTGGCATCGCCCGGGTGGCCACGACCGTCGCCACCGAGTTCGCGGCATCGTGGAAGCCGTTGGTGAAGTCGAACAACAGCGCCAAGACGATGACGCCGACGATGGCGATCAGCAACCAGTCCACGGGAACTCTCTTGTCTGCAGTGACTGATCCCATGATCCGATCCGGTGGCGGGACTGGCGAGAGTCTTTGGTCCCGATCACCCGTTGGGGGTGACAGCGATGACCGCGTCAACAGCATGGGAACGTGAGCCGGCTACCTGAAGGCAGGGTCGGCTCGATCGTGGCGATTCTTGGTGGCTGGAGCGGACCCAACGGCAAGACATCGCACACCAGCTCGTACAGGCCCATGTCCTGGCTCTTCGGTCTGAACACCCCTTGGTCGCGTCGCCGATGCCCGACGACTCTGCGCCTGCGGCCACCCGGACGAGACCTGAGTTAGGTGGAAGTGCCGATGCGGCGGCCCCCCGTCCGACCAGATCATGGATGGGCGCCACGATGACCAGGGCGGGTCCGTCGGGCATCGTGGCAACGGCTGGCGTTGCACAGAAGCTGGCGTGGCGGACAACTTCGAAGGAGGGATCGTGTCGCAGGAAGAGACGAACAAGGAACTCGTTCGGCGCTACTTCAACGAGCGGTGGAACGCTCGAAACTATGGGGTGGTGGACGAGCTCAACGGCACTGAGGCCAGCGCTATCGAGGAGCACAAGGCGTTTCTGGCGGAGGTGAATGGTCTGCTCAGCGAGTCACGCCTGACCATCGGTGACATGATCGCTGAGGATGACCGCGTCGCCTTGCACTGGACGTTTGATGCGGTGCTGCGGGAGGGATACAGCGGAGCTGCCGGCTCGCCCGGTGAGCACGTCACCTACTCGGGGCTCGCCATGCTGCGCATTGCGAACGGCAAGATCATGGATGACATTGCGTACAGCGACGGCTTCGGCGAATTGACGAGTTGACAGACCGACG